>NZ_JAHDTI010000001.1 GCF_018531495.1 Nonomuraea sediminis | reverse complement strand
TGGTCGGCGACGGCCCGATCCGGTACATGTACAACCCGTCGCAGGTGGGCGACCCCAACTGCTGGTCCTCCTCGATCCCCAGCACCGAGGTGCACGCGGCGGCCGGCCCGCTCAACCACTGGTTCTATCTGCTGGCCGAGGGCTCCTCGCCCGGCGGCGGCAAGCCGAACAGCCCGATCTGCTCCGGCGGCCCTTCCTCTGTCACCGGTATCAGCATCCAGAAGGCGGGCAAGATCTATCTGGGCGCGATGCAGCGTAAGACCTCGTCCTGGCGTTACGCCAACGTCCGGTCGGCCTCGCTGGCCGCCGCGGTCGAGCTCTACGGTGCCAACAGCGCGGAGTGCGCGGCCACCAAGGCGGCGTGGAACGCGGTGAGCGTCCCGGTCCAGTCGGGTGAGCCCACCTGCACCTCTCCCACGCAGGACTTCTCGATCTCCACCAACCCGACTTCCGGCTCGGTGACTCCGGGACAGTCGGCCACCACCACGGTCGGCACCCAGACCACCGCGGGCAACCCGCAGACGGTGAACCTCACCGCCTCCGGCCTGCCTTCCGGGGCGACGGCGTCGTTCAACCCGGCGAGCGTGACCAGCGGCAACAGCTCCACGCTGACGATCAGCACCAGCGCCTCCACGCCCGCGGGTACCTCCACGATCACTGTCACGGGCACCGGCGCGTCCGGCTCCCACACCGCCACCTACCAGCTGACCGTCGGCAGCACCCCGCCCACGCGGGACTTCTCCATCGCGGTGAACCCGTCCTCCGGCACCGTCCAGACCGGCCAGGCGATCACCACGACCGTCTCCACGCAGACCACGCAGGGCACGGCCCAGACGGTCAACCTGACCGCTTCCGGGCTGCCGACCGGGGGCACCGCCTCGTTCAACCCGGCCAGCGTGACCAGCGGCGGCAACTCGACGCTGACGATCAGCACCACGAGCTCGACCCCGACGGGCAGCTACCAGGTGACGATCAAGGGCACGGGTGAGACGGGCGCCCACACCACGGTGTTCGCGCTGACCGTCCAGGGCCAGAGCGGTGGCAGGACGTTCCGCAACGACACCGACTACTTCATCGACGACTACTCGTACATCACCAGCTCGGTCACCTCCAACGCGAGCGGGACCGCGCAGTCGCCGGTGAAGGTCACCGCCACCAGCAACCACACGTGCATCGAGGACCTCGACATCTGGCTCCAGGGTCCGAACGGCTCGTGGTACCACCTGCGCTCGCCCGGTGGCTCGTCCTGCACGGTCTTCGGCACCAGGAACTGGTCGGTGCCGGTCAGCCAGCAGGCCGCCGGGAGGTGGACCCTCTACATCGAGGACTACTACGCCCAGGACACAGGAACTCTGGACTGGTGGAGCATCACCGTCTAGGCACCCGTGGTCCCGCCCGGCCGCTCGGGCGGGACCACGATCTCGGTCCGCGAGCGGACGCCGAGCTTGCGCAGCAGGGTGGCGACATGGGTCTCGACCGTACGGCGCGACAGGAACAGCACCTCGGCGATCTCCCTGTTCGTCCTGCCGAGCGCGACGAGCCTGGCGACCTCCCGCTCGCGGGCCGACAGCAGGCCCTCGCCGCGGCGCCGGTTGACCGGGGTGGCCACGCCGTACTCGCGCAGTGCGTGCCTGCAGCGGGCCGCGTCCCTGGTGGCCCCCAGGGCGGCGAAGCGCTCGGCCGCCTCGGCCAGCGCGGCGGCGGCAGCCGCACGGTCGTCCTGGGCGAGCAGAGCGTCCGCGGCGGCCTCGCCGGCGCGGGCGGCGGCGTAGGGCTGGGGCATGGCGGTGAAGGCGGCACGCGCCTCGGCGAAGCGCTCGGCCGCCGCCTGCGCCCTGCCGGCCGACAGCTCCACAGCCCCCCGGGCCAGATCGAGCGCGGCCTGCGCGGCCGGCGCGGTCCTGCCGCGCAGCCCGTCCTCGAAATGCTCGACCAGCTCACCCGCCTCGCGGGCGCGTCCCGCCCGCAGCAGCGCGGTCACGGCGGCCGGCACCAGCTGGTCACCCCACACCCACACGCCCTTGGCGGCCAGCCGCCCTGCCGCCAGCTCGCTCTCCCGTACGGCCGGCGCCACCTCGCCCCTGGCCAGGTGGATCTCGACCAGCCCGCCCCAGGCCGCGAGCACGAGAGGCAGGTAGCCCGTCTCGGGGCTGCCCGCGGCCCGCAGGTGGGATTCGGCCTCGGCCCACTCGCCGGCCGCCAGCGCGAGCCTGCCCAGCACGTAGTGCGCCTCGAGCGACCCGACCGGGCTCTCCTCGACGTCCTCGGTCGCGGCGGCCGCCCGTGCGGCCAGGCCCTCCCACCGGCCGGCCATCCAGTCCATCCGCAGCGCCACCCCGCGCGCCAGGTAGGCGGGGAACAGCGCGCCCGTCTCCTCGGCCAGCTCCCGCCCGCGCCTGCCGTAGTCCTCGGCGAGCTCGTACTGGCCCAGCGTCACCGCCAGGTCGTACAGGTTGCAATAGGCCCTGGCGACCTGCCTGCGCACGGCCGTGGACGGGTCGGTGGCAGGCAGCCCGGCCGCCAGCTCCGCCGTCTCCGGCGAGCCGACCGACATGGCCAGCGTCGCCCTGTTGCCCAGCACGGCCGCCGAGATCTCGGCGTCGTCGGCCTTCGCGACCAGCTCCTCGGCCCGCTCCATCCACTGCTCGTGTACGGCCAGCGGCTCGGGACCCCAGCCCGGCATGGCCAGCGCGGCCAGCCCGCGCGCCGCGAGCGCGGGACGGTCGCCCAGCTCCTCCACCGCGGCCAGGATCGCGGGACGCCCCGCGGCCACGTCGCCGCCCTGCCCGAACAGGATCAGCCCCAGCGACAGCCGCGCCTCCCCGCGCAGGTCCGTGGCCAGCCGCTCGTCGGAGACCAGGTGCCGCAGCAGCCGGATCACCCGCGGGTAGGCCAGGCTCGCCATGGCCAGCCTGGCCAGCGTCAGCACCAGCGCCACCCGCCCCGAGCCCGGCAGGTCGGGATCGGAGATCATGCCCTCGAGCACCTCGACCGCCAGCGGCGTGTCGCCCAGCGCCGCGGCCTGGCGGGCCGCCGCCCCGCCGTAGCGCAGCCACGCCTGCCTGTCGCCCGACCTGCGGGCGTGGAAGGTGAGCTGGACGAGCGGCGGCGGGTCCTGCGCGGCCAGGGCGGCCACGGCCCGCTCGTGGCCGCGCCTGCGGTCGGGGCCGGGGATCGTGTCATAGACGGCCTCCTGCGCCAGCGCGTGGCGCAGGCCGTACCTGCTGTCGGGATACTCGTGCAGCACACCGAGCCGCAGCGCCTCGCTCAGCCCGCCGGCGTCGCCCGCCACCGCGGCCAGCAACTGCTCGCCCACCGGCAGCCGCAGCACGGCGGCGGCGCGGACGGTCGCGAGCGCGGCGGGGGAGAGCCTGGCCAGCTGCTCGGACATCGACTCGCGCAGCAGCAGCGGCACCCCTGCCCGCTCCAGCGCCTCGGGCCGCCGGTCGTCGCCCAGGGAACGGACCACCTCCTCCACCAGGAAGGGGATCCCGCCGGTGCGCTCGTGTAACCGGGCCGCGAAGGTGGGCGGCAGGTCGGGGCGGCCGAGCAGGGCCGCGGCCAGTGCGCCCACGTCGGGCCCGGCCAGCGGCTCGAGCGGGATCAGCACGCTGGAGGTCTCGGGCGAGCCGCGGTAGGCGGCGCCCAGCGCCAGCCCCGCGGCCGACAGCTCCTGCCTGCGGTAGGTCAGCACCAGCGCCAGCTCGTCGGGCGGCCGCCTGCGCAGGAAGCGCAGCAGGTCCTGCGTGCCGTCGTCGGCCCAGTGCAGGTCCTCGATCACCAGCACCGCGGGCCCCGCGGCCGCCAGCAGGTCGCGCACCGCGCGGAACAGGCGGTGGCGCTCGGCGGCCGGGTCGGGCAGCGGGGCGGGCGCCGGCGGCAGCAGCGGCGTCAGCTCGGGCAGGTGGCCGTGGAGCGCTCCCGTCACCGGGCTGAGCCCCTCCGGGCCGTGCAGCACGTCCCGCAGGTCGCGCATGGCCTCGAAGACCGGCCCGTAGGGAAAGGGCTCGCGCAGCGGATGGCAGTATCCGACCAGCAGCGTACGGCGGGCCTTATCGGCCGCGGCGTGCACCAGCGTCGTCTTGCCGATGCCCGCCTCGCCTTCGACCAGCGCCACCGCCGGAGGGTGGCGCATCGCTTCCAGGAGCGCCCGCAGCGGCTCCGCACGACCGACCATTCCCACGACCGGACGTTATCCACCTGGAACCCACGGTTCAATCCCGGAACATAACTCCCCGGTTGCGATGTTGCGTCAGAAACCCTGTCAAGATTCTCCACGCGACCGCGTTCCGGGTGCGCCGTAACCCCGGACTCGCCGGTCAGTCGGTGGGGTGATGCGGCCGTACGCGATCAGGTGGCCAGGCGTCGTGACGGGGCTTGACGTTCCAGCTGAAGTGACGGCGGTGGGTGCCGGGGAAGAGCTCGCGCCGGTCGCGGCCCTTCTTTTTCTTCTTCTCCTTGGCCAGCGCCTCCTTCAGACCCGGCGTGAACCCGCCGCCGAAGCGGGCCATGTCGGGCGGCGCGAACCGCGTCGGGGCCGTGTCGCTCAGCGCCGACTCCATCGACGAGATCCAGATCGGCCCGGGCAGCGTGGCGCCGAACACCGCTCCGTAGTACTCGCCGCCGATCTCCACGTTCTCCAGCGGGTAGCGGTAGGAGCCCCGGATGTCGCCGACGCTGACCGCCGCCGCCAGGTCCGGCGTGTAACCGGCGAACCAGGCCGAGGTGTAGCCGTTGTTCGTGCCGGTCTTGCCGGCCGCCGGGCGGCCGATGCTCTGCCCGTGCATGGTGCCCTTGGTGAACACCCCCGACAGGATGTAGTTGACCGCGTCCGCGACCTCCTTCTCCACGGCCTGGTCGCAGGCGGGCGGCACCCGGGTCGTCTCTCCTTCGGAGTCGGTGATCTTCACGATCGCCAGCGGGTGGCAGTAACGGCCCCTGGCGCCGAACGCCGCGAAGGCCCCCGCCACCGTGACCGGGTCCATCTCGTTGACGCCGAGCGTGAACGTGGGCACCTCGCGCAGCGGTCCCCCGTCGGCGCGGGTGACGCCGAGCGACCTGGCGGTGTTGACCACGTTGCACAGGCCGACCTTGCGCTCCAGCATCATGTAGAAAATGTTGACCGACTTCCAGGTGCCGGTCTCCAGGCTGTGCGGGCCGCCGGTGCCCTCCCCGCTGGCGTTGAGCACGCGCGCCCGCGGGTCGTTGACGGGCTTGCCCGAGCAGTCGCGGTAGCCCTGCGCGGGCACCAGCTCGCCCGGCGTCTCGAAGCCCTGGTTGAAGCGCCACCCCTGCTGCAGGGCGGTGGCCAGGGTGAACACCTTGAACGTCGAGCCCGCCTGGAGCCCCATGCCGCCGCCGTGTGCCTCGTCGGCGGCCAGGTTGATCGTGGTGCGCGAGCCGTTCTTGCGCCTGCCGGGGTTGCTGCCGTACTTCTTGCTGACGGCGATCGCCCTGATCCGCCCGGTGCCGGGCTCGACCATGGCCTCCGAGCCCGCCTCGGTGTCGCGCGGGCTGACGTGTTCGCGCAGCGCATGCTGGGACGCGTGCTGGTCGCGCGGGTCCAGGCTGGTGCGGATGACCAGGCCGCCGGTGGCCAGGCGGCGCCGGCGTTCGGCCACGGTGGCGCCGAAGACCGGGTTGGACAGCAGTTCCTGCCGCACGTACACGCAGTAGTACGGGTAGTCGCTCTCCTCGCACCCGCCGGGCTCGGGGTGCAGGGTGATGTCCAGCTTGGTGCGCTTGGCCGCGTCCGCCTGCGCCTGGGTGATCATGTTCAGCCCGGCCATCCGGTCGAGCACGGTGTCGCGCCGCTGCTTCAGGCGCGCCTGCTGCTTCCTGCCGATCGAGGGGTCGGTGAGATTCGGCGCGCGTACGGCGCCGGCCAGCGTGGCGGCCTGCGCCAGCGTCAGGTCGGCCGCCGAGGTGGAGAAGAAGCGCCGGGCCGCCGCCTCGACGCCGTGCGCGCCGGCGCCGAAGTAGGCGATGTTCAGGTAGCGCTCGAGGATCTCGTCCTTGGTGTACTTGGCCTCCATGGCCAGCGCGTACCGCAGCTCGGTGATCTTGCGGCCGATGCTCTGCGCCCGCGCCTGGACCCGCTCGGCGTCGGTGCGCGCGTTCTCCACCAGGATGTTCTTGACCAGCTGCTGGGTGAGCGAGGAGCCGCCCTGCCGGATGCCGCCCGCCTGGGTGTTGGTCAGCAGCGCCCGGATGGTCCCTCTGACGTCCATGCCGCCGTGCTCGTAGAAGCGGGCGTCCTCGATGGCCACGATCGCCTGGCGCATCACCGGCGCCACCCGCGAGAGCGGCACCTCGGTCCTGTTGGCGGTGTAGAACTGGGCGAACTGCTTGCCGTGCCTGTCCAGCAGCCGCGTCACCTGGGAGAGCGGCTCCTCGCGCGGGGGCGGGGGCAGGTCCACGAAGGAGTTGGCGACGTCCCTCGTGGCGATCCCCGCCCCGCCCACGGCCGGCACGACCAGGGCAGCCGCCAGCACACCGCTCACCGCGCCGGCCACACCCAGCCCGGCGATGGATTTGCGCACAGTCACTCAGATGATCTGCGACCGGCTGATCATGGGCAAACGCCGGGTTCCGACTCTTTACCGTTGCCTGCGGATGTTCAGACCGAGCGAGGCGAACTGCTCGTACGGGCGGTGGTAGCCGCGCTCGATGTGGTGCACCCCGCGCAACGTCGACACCCCGTCGGCCACCGCCGCGGCCAGCACGCCGGAGAACCCGGCGCGGATGTCGGGCAGCGTCACGTCGGCGCCCCGCAGCTTCGACACGCCGCGCACCACGGCCGAGTGCTTGGCGTTGGTGTCGTGGTAGCGGCAGGCGGGCCCGCCCAGGCACTGGTCGAACACCTCGATCTCGCAGCCCATCTTCTGCAGCGCGGGCACGTAGACCAGGCGGTTCTCGAAGACGGTCTCGTGCAGCACCGACATGCCCTGGCTCTGCGTGAACAGCACCATCAGCGGCGTCTGCCAGTCGGTCATGAACCCCGGATGCGTGTCGGTCTGCACCGCCGCGGAACGCAGGCCCGCCGGCGGCGCGGTCGCGCACACGTACTCGTCGTTGATGTCGAACTGGGCGCCCATCCTGGCCAGCGTGGTGATCGCCGTGACCAGGCGGTCCTGCGCGCAGCCGTGCACCCGCACCTCGCCGCCGGTGACCAGCCCGGCCGCCAGGTAGGAGAACGCCTCGATGCGGTCGCCCGCCAGCCACGTGGAGGCGCCGCGCAGGTGGCCGACACCCTCGATGACGATCCTGCGGTCGGGGGACAGCTCGATCCTGCCGCCCATCCGCTGCAGGAACAGCGCCAGCTCGACCACCTCGGGCTCCATGGCCGCGTTCTTGATCACGGTCTTGCCCTCGGCCAGCACCGCGGACATCAGGATCGTCTCGGTCGCCCCGACGCTCGGGTACGGCAGCTCGATCCGGGCGCCGTTGAGCCGCTTGGCCTTGGCGTACACGCCGCCCTCGCCCACCTCGACCTCGGCGCCCATCGCGCGCAGCGCCTCGACGTGGAAGTCGATGGGCCGCCGTCCGATCGGGTCGCCGCCCACCAGCGGCACGAACGCCTCGCCCGCCAGGTGCAGCAGCGGGCCGAGCATGAGGATGGGGATGCGGTTCAGCCCGGTGAACGCGTCCGGCACGCGGGGGCGGATCTCTGGTCCCGGCTCGATCCGGATCTCACTGCCGTTGATCTGCACGTGGATGCCGAGCGCTTCCAGCATCGCCGCCGTGATACCCACCTCGCCCACCTCGGGGGCGTTGGCGATGGTGCTCTCCCCGCTGCCCAGCATGGCGGCGACCATGTGCTTGGAAACGGCGTTCTTGGAACCGCGTACTTCGACGTCCCCCCGCAGCGGTCCCGAGGGTTCGATCAGCCAGACCTCTTCTTGAATCACGAAGCGAGCCTAACCGGGCGATACCATCGAGCTGATTCGGACACACATGTGAGGGGGAGTCGCGTGGCGAGGGAAGTACGCGCTTTCGCCGTTACTGTCCTCGTTCTCGCCGCCTTGGCCGTTCCGGCCGGGCTGCTCTGGTCCTGGGTGTCACCCCGCGCGCCGTACCAGGTGACCGGCGAGGGGACCGTACTGGCCGACCCGTCCACGCAGGCGCTCATCGCCGCCGACGGCTGGTTCGCGGTCATCACCGCAGGTCTCGGGCTGGCCTGCGGTGCCCTGGGCTGGCTGATCGGGCGGCGCACGCCGGTGGCGATGCTGCTGGCCCTGTGCGCGGGCGGGGTGCTGGGCGCCTTCCTGGTGCGGTGGATCGGCTCGACGTTCACGCTCGGCGCCGTCACCGTGGCCGCCGCCGCACCCGGTACCAAGGTCGTCGCCGGGACGCTGTCGCTGACGGCCTCCGGCGTCATGGTGGCCTGGCCGCTGATAGGGGTGGCCATGTTCGGGCTGCTCGAGGGCATGCACGGCTACCGAGAGTCACCCCTGCGGCAGCCGTACGGCGGGCAGCCTCCTTTGTGACCCAACGTTTTTTGGTTTTGATCTTGGTTTTATAGCTCTGGATGCTTCTTGCCGAACCCGGTGGCTTGCTCGAACGCTCTGGCCACGCGGAGAACCTTGGCGTCGTCGAAGGGTCGGCCGACGATCTGGACGCCGACCGGGAGACCTGACGGGGTGAAACCGGCCGGGACCGAGGCGGCGGGGGAGTGCAGGACGCTGATCCAGTACGCCGAACGCATCCAGGCCAGGTAGTCGGGCATCGGGATCCCGTTGATCTCGCCCACGTACGGGTGCTCGACCGGGAACGGCGGCACCTGGCTGACCGGCGCGATCAGCACGTCGTAGCTGTCGAAGAAGGCGGCCATCCGCTGGTAGAGCCCGCTGCGCAGCCGCTCGGCACGGGCCAGGTCGGCACCCGTGACCTCCAGGCCGCGCTCCACGTTCCACCGCGTGTTCGGCCCGAGCCCCTCCACGCCCGCGAACGACAGCGCGTAGTACCAGGCCCGGTAGACGCGGAAGGCGTCCTCGGTGTCCGACAGGTCGAGATCCACCTGCTCGACGCGCGCGCCCAGCCGCTCGAACACGCCCGGCGCGGTCGCCGTCACCGCCGCCGTCTCCGGGTCCACCGGCAGCCCGCCCAGATCGGGACTCCAGGCCACTCGCAGCCCTTCTACCGAAATTTCGGGATCAGGGGTGAACGGCTCCTTGATCGCGTACGGCGAGCGCGGATCGAACCCCGCCATGACCGACAGCAGCAGCTCCACGTCCTCGACCGTGCGGCCCATCGGCCCCGGCACCGCCAGCGTGTACCAGGCGGCCGTGTCCGACGGATCGGGCACCCGGCCGGGCGTCGGACGCAGGCCCACCACGTTGCAGAACGAGGCCGGGTTGCGCAGCGAGCCGCCCATGTCGGAGCCGTCGGCCAGCGGCACCAGGCCGCAGGCCAGCGCCGCCGCCGCGCCCCCGCTGCTGCCGCCGGCCGACCTGGTCAGGTCGTAAGGGTTGCGGGTGGCGCCGAACACCTCGTTCACCGTGTGCGAGCCGGTGCCGAACTCCGGCGTGTTCGTCTTGCCGATCGTGATCGCGCCCGCCGCCCTGACCCGCTGGACCAGGAGCTCGTCCTCGGTGGGGACGTTGTCGGCGTACAGCGGCGAGCCGTACGTGGTGCGGATGCCCGCGGTGTCGACGAGGTCCTTGTGCGCGATCGGCACGCCGTGCAGCGGACCGGCCGGCTCGGTGGCGTCGGCGGCCTTGGCCGCGTCCATGGCCTGCTCGGCCGCCAGCGTCACGACGGCGTTCACCTTCGGGTTGACCCGCTCGATGCGGTCGAGGTGCGCCTGGAGCAGCTCCACGGCGCTGACCTGCCGGGTCCTGACCAGGCGGGCCATCTCGGCCGCGCTCAGGTAGTGCAGTTCGCTCACGGTTGCGATCCTGCCCCATGCGGGTGCCCGCCACCACGGCGAGGGTTGCCGAGAGAGGCGGCCAGGCCGTCGAGCACCTGCTCAAGGCCCAGCGCGAACAGCCGCTCCAGCCGGTCGGGCAGGTGCGGGATCCTGGCCTCCTCCATGATCCTGGTGAAGGTCGGATACCGGCCGCTGTCGCGGATGACCTTGCCGTAGGGGCTCTGCTCGGCCATCCAGCCGTCGATCGTCAGGCCGGAGCGGCGGGCGGCCTCCCGCTCGCCCAGTTCTCCCGCGACGGTGCCGCGCACGTAGGTGGCCACCGCCGACACCTTGGCGAGCAGGTCGTCGGCGTCCAGGCCGAGGTCGCCGAGCGCGGCGAAGGAGGCCTCCATCCAGCGCAGCCCGTTCGGCCCCAGGCTGGGCCGTCCCGCCGACAGCGCCGCCGACCACGGGTGGCGCAGCATCACCGCGCGGGTCCTGCGGGCGATCTCGCGCAGGTCGGCCCGCCAGTCGCCGGTGCGCGCGGGCGGGTCCTCCTCGCCCATGATCGCGTCGCCCATCAGATCCAAGATGTCGTCTTTTTTCGACACATAGCGGTAGAGCGAGGTCGTGCCGGCGCCCAGCTCCGCGGCGATCCGGCGCATCGACACCGCCTCGATGCCCTCGGCGTCCGCCACCCGGACCCCGACCGCAGCGACCTCGGCCCTGCTGTAGGCGGGCTTGGGGCCGCGGGCCGCACGCTCGGGCCGCATCCAGATCATCTCCATTGCGAACAGTGTACCCAGTAACCTAAACTGCGAACAGTGTTACCGGGTTTCAGGAGGCGATCATGGATTTCGACGTGGTGGTGGCCGGTGGCGGGCCCGTGGGCCTGCTGCTCGCGTGCGAGCTTCGGCTCGGCGGGGCCTCGGTGGTGGTGCTCGAGCGGGCCGCCTCGCCGTACACCGAGCTCAAGGCGGGCGCGATGGGCGCCCGCGCGCTCAACGCGCCGTCGGCGGACGCGCTGCGCCGCCGCGGTCTGCTCCCGGCGGTACGGCAGGCCGCGCTGACCTGGTTCGAGCCCGATCCGGAGCTGATCGAGCTCATCGGATCCGGGGTGGTGGAGCTCGAGGAGATGCCGTTCATCGGGCACTTCGCGGGCATCCCGATCCGCGCCGACCGGCTCGACCCCGACGATCCCGACCTCGCGCGCGACAGCGACGGCGGCGGGGTGATCAGCCAGCTCGACCTCGAACGCATCCTGGCCGCCCGGGCGGAGGAGCTGGGCGCCGAGGTACGGCGCGGCGTCGAGGTGACCGGCCTCGCCCAGGACCCTCAGGGCGTCACCGTGCGGACACGCGAAGGCTCCCCGGAGCGCGGGCGGTGGCTGGTGGGGTGCGACGGCGGGCGCAGCGCGGTCCGCAAGGCGGGCGGCTTCGACTTCGCCGGGACCGACGGGGAGTTCGTCGGCCTGCAGGCGCTGGTGGAGTGGGCCGACCCGGAGGCGCTGCCGATGGGCGACTGGGTGCGGACCGAGGCGGGTTCGTACGTGCACGGGCCGATGCCCGGCCGGCTGCACGTCGTCGAGTACGGCAGGCGCGTCGACAGGGACGCGCCGGTGACCGCCCAGGAGGTGCGCGAGGCGCTGAAGCGGGTCAGCGGCCTGGACCTGGAGGTCACCACGGTCAGGACCGGCTCCCGCTACTCCGATGCGACCCGGCAGGCGACCACCTACCGCGACCGGCGAGTGCTGCTGGCGGGCGACGCCGCGCACATCCACTCGCCGGCCGGCGGGCAGGGCCTCAACCTGGGCCTGGGCGACGCGATGAACCTGGGCTGGAAGCTGGCCGCGGTGGCGCGCGGCGAGGCTCCGGAAGCCCTACTGGACACCTACACGGCCGAGCGGCACCCGATCGGCGCCTGGGTGCAGTCGTGGAGCGACGCCCAGACGGCGCTCAGCCGCCCCGACTCCCGCACGCGCGCGCTGCGCGCGGTGGTCGGCGACTTCCTCGACGCGCCCCAGGCGGCCACCTACGTGCTCAAGCACATCGCGGGCCTGGCGCAGCGCTACGCCCTGCCCGGCACGCACCCGCTGGTCGGCCGCCCCGCGCCCGGCACGCCCGAGCACACCGGCGCCCTGCTCGTCACCGACCGGGCGGACCTCGCCACCGCGGCCAAGCCGTGGGGCGACCGCATCACGGTCGTCCCCGGCTCGCCGACGGCCTTCGTCCGCCCGGACGGCTACGTGGCCTGGGCCACCGACCAGCCCGCCCACCCGGACGAGGCGGCGGCCGCCATCACGACCTGGCTCGGCCCGGCCTGATCACGCCCGGACGGGGCGGCGGCCGCGATCACGACCTGGCTCGGGCCGGCCTGAATCATGCCCGGACGGGGCGGCCGGGCATGGAGTCGGGGAGGAGGGCGCCGTCTCTGACCACGAAGCGGCCGTTCACCATGACGTGGACGAAGCCCTGCGAAGGGGCGACCGTCGCGGCGTAGGTGGCGCGGTCGGCCACGGTCTCCGGGTCGAGCACGGTCAGGTCGGCGTCCATCCCCGCCTGCACCCGGCCCTTGCGGTGCAGCGCGGGCACCACCTGGGCAGGCACGTAGGAGCAGCGCCGGATCGCCTCGGGCAGGCTCAGCACCGCCTGCTCGCGGACGAGCTGCCGGAACACGCGCCCGTAGGTGCCGGCCGTACGCGGGTGCGAGGCGGCGTCGGCGGGCAGCGGCCAGGCGGCCGGGTCGGGGGTGCGGATGAGCGGCACCGCGTCCGTGGCGACGGCGGCGTCCTCGAAGGCCAGCGCCTTCTGGATGAAGGCGAACTGCGCAGGGTCGTCCTCGTCGAGCAGGTGCACGAACGCGGCGGAACCGGGTTCGTGCGTGCGGGCCGCGCGCAGTTCGTCGTCGGAGGAGAAGCGGCCGCCCGACAGCAGCCCGATCGAGTGCGGTGTCAGGCCGCGCCGGTGCAGCAGCTCGGGCGCCAGGAACGCGGCGCCCACACCCGTCATGCCCGCGCCGTACGGGTAGGCCTCGGTGGTGACCCTGGCGCCCTCCGCGCGGACGCGCTCCACCAGGCCGAGCACGCGGTCGACGTGGCGGACCGAGGTGGAGTTGACGTGGCAGTAGTGCATGTGGGCGCCCGTCTCGGCGGCGGCCCTGACGATCTCCTCGGCGCCGTCGATCGGCGTGCCCGGGTCCTGCTCGACCAGTTCGCGGGCATGGGTGTAGGTGGGCTGGCCGGCGCGGGCGGCCAGCGCCGCCACGGCCAGGTATTCGGCCGGGTCGGCCAGCGGGGCGTAGCCGACCAGGATGCCGATGCCGAGCGCGCCGTCGGCCAGGTCCTTCTCCAGCATGGCCACGATCCGCGCGGTCGCCTCGGCGTTGCCCGGCTGCTGCCACTCGGCGCGGCCGATGTTGTCGAGCAGCACCTCCAGGCTGGCCGCTGGATCCACCCCGGCGAGCACCGACATGCGGGCGGCGGCCCAGGAGGTGGAGAAGCCGTAGTTGAGCGGCCTGCCCTCCAGCTCGGCCTGCCGGTAGGCGCGCGAGACCGGGTAGGCGCCCGCCTCCAGCTCCAGCACGGTCGTCACGCCGTCCAGGGCCTGCAGCCGGTGCCCGGCCAGGTCGGCGCTGTGGCTGTGCAGGTCGATGAAGCCGGGCGCGACCACCAGCCCGCCGACGTCCAGCCGCTCGCGGCCCTCCAGCGGCACGTCGGACACCGCGCGGATCACGCCGCCGGTGACACCCACGTCGCGGACCGCGTCCAGGCCGGTCTCCGGGTCGATCACCCGCCCGTTGGCGAGCACCAGGTCGTAGGTCACGAAACCTCCTTGAAGGTGAACTGCTCGGCTCGTTGCGGCACCACCACGGCGATCAGCGCGCCGAGCACGGTGGTGCCGATCAGCAGCCCGAAGGCGGCCGTGTAGGAGAACCGGTCGACGAGCCACCCCATCAGCACCGGCGTGATCACTCCGGCGATCTGGCCGCCCACGTTGACCACGCCCATGCCCGAGCCGATCACGGCGGGCGGCAGCGCCCGTACCGGCATGCCCAGGATGCCCATCGTGGACAGGCCTGCGACCGCCAGCGCCAGCGTCTGGAACAGCGTGAAGCCCTCGGCGCTGTCGGCCATCAGCATCAGCCCCAGCAGGGCGGCGGTGCACAGCAGCAGCGGGATCACGTACAGCCGGGCCCGCCCGCTGAAATAGCGGTCGAACAGGTAGCCGCCCAGGATCGTCGTCACGGTCATCACCAGGCTCGGCACGGCGGAGAACACGCCGGTCTTCAACAGTGAGATGCCCTTGACCTCGAGCAGGTAGCTCGGCACCCAGGTGATCATCCCGTAGCCCAGCATGTTCGTCGCGCAGAACAGCGCCGCGAACTTCCACACCGCGGGCGCCTTCAGCACGCTGGACAGCGGGGGCGCCTGCCTGACCTGAACGGGCTCACTCAGCTCCACCGGCAGCGGCTTGGGCAGCAGCGCCCACAGCAGCAGCCCGACCAGCACGCCCGCCGCGGCCGTCACCCAGAACGTGTGCCGCCAGCCCACGGCCAGCAGCAGCGGCGCGACCACCAGCGGCGCCAGTCCCGCGCCCAGCTGGTTGGAGGCCAGCATCGCCCCGGCCGCCGTGGCCCGCCGCTCGGGAGTGGTCCGCTCCGCCATCGCCTTGAACGACGCCCCGGGGAACAGCCCCTGCCCCACCCCGAACAGGGCCCTGATCACCAGCAGTACGGCGAGCCCCCACGCCAGCCCGGTCAGCGCGGTGAACACCGACCACAGCGCCAGCGAGACCACCAGCAGCCGCCGCGAGCCGAACCGGTCGGCAAGCAGCCCGCCAGGAATCTGGCACAGCAGGTAGACCAGCGAGAAGACGGTGATGAGCCAGCCCTGCTCGGTCTTGGTGAGCGTGAATTCCTGCCCGATGAACGGCAGTGCGACGGCCATCATCACGCGGTCGACGTAGTCGACGACCCACACGCCCATGAGCAGGCCGACGGTCAAGGTGGCGGTTCGGCGGACATCGGAGGGGGTGATTTGCGTCGCGAGTCCCATACCTGACGTATTGTCGCGGCGACTCAGCGGCGGGGCTTTGGCCTGGCCGACGAACTCCCCGGCCTCCATGGTGCCCGCGAACGAAAGCTTAGGCCTTGCCGATGTCGGCGGTGACGGCCCGGGTCAGGCTGATGAGGTTGGCGGGAGCGGTCTCGATCTGCAGGCCGCGCTTGCCGGCGGAGAAGTAGATCGTCTCGAACTCCAGCGCCGAGGCGTCGACCACGGTCGGCAGCTGCTTGCGCTGCCCGAGCGGGCTGATGCCGCCCACCACGTAGCCCGTCACGCGCTCCACCTTGGCCGCGTCGGCCATCGCCGCGCGCTTGCTCTTCAGCGCCGCCGCCAGCGCCTTCAGGTCGAGCTTGCCCGAGACGGGCACGACGGCCACCGCCAGCCCGCTCTCGACCTCCGCCACGAGCGTCTTGAAGATCCTCTCGTACGGCAGGCCGAGCGCGTCGGCCGCCTCCTCCCCGTAGGCCTGCGCGCCGGGGTCGTGGTCGTAGGGGTGGAGGGTGAAGTCCGCCTTCGCCTTCGTCAGCGCCACCGTGGCCGGGGTGCCGCCTTTCGCCTTGCTGCTCATGGATCTAGAGCCTATTGACATCCTCCACCCGCCTGAAAGCGGGGGATTCCAACCCATCTCACGCTGAGAGGAGGACAGGTTGAGGTTCGCGGTTCGCAGGCCCGGCAACCCGGTCGCCTCCCCGCGCATCCACCGTGTGCCCCACGGCGGCCAATCGGATGTTGCGCGCCGCGTTCACGTCGGCGTTGCAGGCGTATCCGCAGGAGCGGCAACGGAAGTCGGCTTGGCTCTCGCGCGACTTCGCATCGACGATCCCGCACGCCGAACAGCGCTGCGAGGTGTACACGGGGTTGACTTTGACGACCTGGCCAGGAGCCTTATGCACCAGCCGCTGGACGAGCTGGCCCCAGCCTGCGGCGAGGATCGAGCGGTTCAGGCCAGCCTTGGCTGCGACGTGCTTGCCGGGCGCTTCGATGGTGCCCTTGGCCGACCGGGTCATGTTGCCGATCTTGAGGTCTTCGACGGCGATCACGTCGAACCTGCGGGCAAGATCGGTGGAGGTCTTCTCGACCCAGTCCTTGCGGCGGTCGACCTCGCGCGTCTTCAGCCTGGCGATGGCCTGTTTGACCTTGTCGCGCCGGTTGGAGCCGCGTTCGGCGCGGACAAGCATGCGCAGGAGTCGCAACAGCCGGACCCTCTCGGGCTCGCGCAGCGTTGACGCGCTGACCATCTCACCCGTGGACAGGGCAGCGGCCACGGCCACTCCACGGTCCACGCCGACCACCTCGCCCGTGCCAGGTGCTGGGATCGGATCCGGGACGGCAGCGAACGCCACATGCCAGCGGCCCGCCGTATCGCGGGTGATCCGGTAGGACTTCACACCCTCGGGCACGGCGCGGGACCAGCGGAACCGCACCCAGCCCACCTTCGGGACCTTCACCTCGCCGACATGGCGGGACAAGCACCGGACGTCACCCGCCTTGACAGCGACGATCCGAACCCTTCGCCTTGCCCACGCCTGCGCCACGTCGGCCTGCGATGGGTCCTGTCGAAGAAGTTGGCCATGGCTTGGGCGAAATCCTTGAGCGCCTGCTGCTGCACGACGATCGACCCACGGCGGAGCCACGCGAACTCGCCCCGCGCCTCGGTCAGCTGGCGGCACTGCTCGGCGAACCCCGGCGCGCTCTTACCTCCCGGCTTCCAGTGCGCGTGTTGCTCGACGGCCAGGTTCCACACGTATCGGGCGTGCCCGCAATGCTCCAGCAACATCTGCTCCTGGGCGGGCGTCGGCTGGAGCCGATAGCGGGACACGCCAATCAACCTACCGATCAACACCGACAAAACCCGGAGACCAAAGTGTCCGACCGACCCGGCTTTCCTCCCCGCCCTGAAGGACGGGGCATCCCGCCTGTAGGTGTCTGGTGAACGCAGGGTCGCGCTCTAGTCGCTCTCCTGCCACGTGTACCAGGGCCCGCTCAGGTGCGCGTAGCGGAATCCCTCCCCGTCGTCCTCAGGCGCACGTTCCGGGCTGAAGACGAAGCCGTGGTGATCGAGGAACCCGCTGCCGACCACGAGGAAGCGCACGCCTCCGGGAATCCGCTCCACGGACTCCACGTGGAAGAGCCCCACCCATCGGGCGTCCTCGCCTGCGGGCTTGGAGGCGGCGAACCGCTCGAGCGCCGGCCGTGACAACTCGAAGCGCGCCCGTACCGGCGCTCCGGCGTAGACCAGACCGGCCACAGGCCGCCATCACCGGGGCCGCGGTCCACGAGAGCCAGGTTCTGCGCAGGTCGGCGCGGTGCTCGCGGCGAGCGAGGGTGAGGCCCAGGAACACCAGCCACAGCAGGCCCAGCGCCAGCCCGAGGAGGCCCGCAGGCGCCAGGATCCCGAAATCTCCGCCGGGGATGCTCGTGGCGTACAGCGTCACCAGTGCGATGAACAGCACGACCGCGTTGATTCCCTGTTGCCCGCCCCTGATCACAGCGGGACGTTAGCGCGGGCCCGGGGGTTCTGGGCGGTCCTGCACGTTTTCTGCACGAAGGTTCAACGTGGGCTCCTGCAGGGTGCGGGACAGGAGCCAGGAGAGGGTGGCGAAGGCGACGAGGGTGCCGAGGGCCAGGCGGAGGGTGGTGGCCTCGGCGAGGGCGCCGATGAGGGGGCTCGCCAGGCCGCCGGCGCTGACCGCGAGGCCGAGGGTGACGCCGCTGGCCGTGCCGATGCGGTTGGGCAGGAAGTCCTGGCCGAGCGTGACGTGCAGCGAGAACGGGGCGTAGAGGGCCATCGACGACAGGGCGATGAACAGGCACGCCCACCAGCCGGGAGCCAGGGGGACGCCGGCGATCGCCGCGATGCTCGCCAGGTAGGCGGCGCGCATCGTGCGGATCCGGCCGAAGCGGGCGGCCAGGCGGCCGCCCAGCACCGTGCCCACGGCGCCGCCGCCGAACAGGACGAACAGCGCGAGCCCGCCCGCCAGCCCGCCGCCCATGTACAGCGCCACGAAGGCGCTCAACCCGACGTAGGCGATCGAGCGCGACACGATGACCAGCGTGAGGCGGAGGAACGCGGGCCAGTCGTCCCTGCCGGAGACCGTCGCGGCCGCCTGGCCGCCGCCAGTGCCTGCCCGCACCGACCGGATCACCAGCACCGTCACCAGCGCCCCGAGCAGCGCGGGCACCACCAGGTACGGCGAGCCCCCCACCCCGGTGACCGACAGCAGCGGCGTCACCAGCAGGGGCGCGGTGGCGAAGCCGAGGGTCCCGCCGAGGGAGAACCAGCTCATCCGCACGTGGCTGCCCTCGCTGGCGATCCTGGCCAGCCGGGCCGACTCGGGGTGGTAGGCGGCCACGCCGAGCCCCGACAGGGCGACGGCCAGCCAGGTCGCGAGGTAAGCGGAGCCGACCCCGCTCAGCGCGACTCCGAGCCCGGCGGTGGTCATGCTGACCGGGATCAGCCACGGCATCCGCCAGCGGTCCGTGAGCGCGCCGAACACCGGCTGCACGATGGACGACAGCAGCGTGGCCGCGAGCACGATCCCCGAGGCGGCGACGTAGCCGTAGCCGCGCTCGGCCACCAGGAAGGGCACGAGCGCGGGCACGGCGCCCTGGTAGAGGTCGACGCTGGCGTGTCCGACGGCGAGCACGGCGATCCTGTTCACGCAACCAGCCTGGCCAGCCAGGCAGATGGCCCGCTTCCGATAAAATGCCAACATATGTCGGAAATCCGCCACACCCCGGAGGCGCCGACCGGGATCCGGATGCTGGCCCCGGGTGCCGGGATCGACGCGCACCGGCACGACAACCACCAGATCGCCTACGCCCGCCGCGGCGTCGTGTCGATCACGACGGACGCCGGCAGCTGGGTGGCCGCCGCGAACAGGGCGATCTGGATCCCGGCGGGCACCGTCCACGAGCACCGCGCCTACGGCGACACCGACCTGCGGCTGGTCGGCCTCACCGGGAACCCGCTGAACCTCCGCAGGCCCGCCGTGCTCGCGGTGGCGCCGCTGCTGCGCGAGCTGATCATCAGCTACACCGAGGAGCCGGACGAGCGGGTCATGGCGGTGCTGCTCGACCAGCTGCGCCGCTCCCCCGAGCAGCCGCTGCACCTGCCCACCCCGCGCGACCCCCGCCTGGCGGCGATCTGCCGCCTGCTGCACGACGACCCCGCCGGATCGGCCAGCCTGCCGGAGCTGGCCAGGCGGGCCGGCGTCAGCGACCGCACGCTGAGCAGGCTGTTCAGGACGGAGCTCGGGATGACCTTCCCGCAGTGGCGCACCCAGCTCAGGCTGCACCACGCACTCGTCCTGCTGGCCGAGGGCGCGGCCGTCACGACCGTGGCGCACCGGTGCGGATGGGCCACTGCCAGCGCGTTCATCGACGTCTTCCGCAGGGCGTTGGGTGACACGCCGGGCCGGGCGTTCACGGGCTGGTGATGTCGCCGTCCACGTAGGCCCAGGCGCCATCGACGCGGGTGAAGCGGCTGCGCTCGTGCAGTTCGCCGGTCTGGCCGCGATGGGTGTAGCTCGCGCGGAACGTGACCGTCCCCTCGGTGTGGATCGGGCTGCCGCCCGTGGTGTCCTCGATCTCCAGGCCGGTCCAGCGCATGCCGTGCTCGAAGCCGACGCGGGCGGGCCGGGTGCGCGGGTGCCAGGTGCGCAGCAGGTAGGCCTCGTCGCCGCGGGCGAAGGCGGTGTAGCGCGAGCGCATCAGCGCCTCGGCGGTGGGCGCGGGCTTGCCCGCGTGGTAACGCCCGCAGCAGTCGTCATAGGCGGCGGGCAGGCCGCACGGGCACGTGGAGTGGGACATGCGCTCCATTGTCGTGGACCCTAACGACTGCCCGTCAGGTAGTCCCGCAGGACGACCGCCTGGTTGTGCACCGGGTCCTTGGCCGCGTACAGCAGTGTCACCGGGCCGCGCGCGGCCGCGTCCCTGAGCGGCTGGAGCACCTCCGGATGGGCGTCGAGCTCGGCCCGGTAGCGCCGGGCGAACTCGGCGAAACGCTCCGACCGGTGGCCGAACCACTGCCGCAGCTCCGTCGACGGCGCGGCGTCCTTCACCCACCCGTCCAGCTTCAGCTCGTCCTTGCGCACGCCGCGTGGCCAGAGCCGGTCGACCAGGAACACCGCGCCCTCGCGCGGCTCGTGGTCGTAGACGCGTTGAATCCGCACGTCCATACACCGACGATAACTGGTCATGACGGATTCCAGTTGCTCTCCGCAATGGCTCATCACTTGTGCGTAGTCGTCCTACGCTCCGCGGGGGTGGAACGTTCTCCTGCGAAGGCAAATCATCGCCGCATGAAAAAGGCATGCTTCGCCGTGTTATGCGGATTGCTCGTGTCGGTGGCCCTCGCCAGGCCGGCCGCTGCGACAGGGAGCGCGGACGAGATCCACTTCACCTACGCCAGTTCCACGTCGGTCGTCTTCGACTGGCGCGGCACCGCGACCTCCATCGACTACGGGACGACCACGGGTTACGGCACCACGGTGAACGCGGTGGCTCCCGCCGTGACGCCGATCTCCTCGGCGGGGCCGTTCTGGCAGGCGACGCTGACCGGGCTGGCCCCGGACACCTCCTACCACTACTCCATCGGCGGCGGGCCCGACATGGTGTTCCGCAGCCCGCCGAGCGGGGCCTTCCGCTTCGAGGCCAGCGGGGACATGGGCAACTCGCTGGACTTCGGCGCGATGGCCGCCGTCCAGGCGCAGATGGCCAGCGACGACCCGGCCTTCGTGTTCATGGTCGGCGACCTCACCTACGCGGAGACCACCACGCAGGCCTCGGTCGACCAGCACTTCAACGACGTGATGGCGTGGAGCAAGACCGCCGCCTACATGCCGGCGTGGGGCAACCACGAGTACGAGAACCCCACCAAGGACGACCTGCGCAACTACAAGGGCAGGCTGCTCATGCCCAACGCGCAGACCTCGCCCGGCGCGCCCGCCCCCGGGTGCTGCGGCAACGACTGGGGCTGGTTCGACACGGGCGGCGTGCGCTTCATCGCCTACCCGGAGCCGTACACCGCGGCCACCTGGACCGACTGGGCGACCAAGGCCGACGCCCTGTTCTCCGCGGCGCAGGCGGACCCGTCGATCAACTTCATCGTCACCTACGGCCACCGGCCCGCCTACTCGACCGGCTCGCACCCCGGTGACGCCAACCTGGCGGGGATCCTGGACTCCTTCGGCGCGACGTACTCCAAGTACGTGCTCAACCTCAACGGCCACTCGCACAACTACGAGCGGTTCAGCCCGATCCACGGCGTCACCCACATCACCGTCGGCAACGGCGGCGGCGGCCTGGTCACCTGGACCAGCCCCGCGAGCCCCACCACCGCCTACCGGGCGCTGCACTACGGCCACCTGCGGGTGGACGTCGGGCCGACCGGCCTGCTCATCCAGGAGATCTGCGGCCCGTCCTCCAGCAAGGACGACGTCACCTGCACGCTCGGCGACGTCATCGACCAGGTGACGATCGGCACTCCCCCCGTCATCCCGCCGCCCACCACGGTCTACGTGGACAAGAACAACCCGGGCTGCTCCGACACCGGCGGCGGCACCGCGCTGCAGCCGATGTGCTCGATCACCGCGGGAGTCCACCTGGTGGCGCCCGGACAGACCGTGCTGGTCTCCTCGGGCACCTACACCGAGTCGGTCGACATCGCCCGCTCGGGCACCGCGGCCAAACCGATCACGGTCTCCGCCGCGCCCGGCGCCTCGGTCACGGTGACGGGCGGCGACTTCGGCTTCAAGGTGTCCGGCGAGTCGTACGTGACGCTCAAGGGATTCACCGTCACCGGCAACGCCAAGTACGGCATCTACCTGACCGGCAGTGACCACGTCACCGTTGACGGCAACACCGTCACCTACGCAGGTCAGCCCGTCTCGGGCCAGACGGCGCGCGGCATCTACGTCTCCTCGACCACCGACTCCGTCATCTCCGCTAACGTCGCCCACCACAACAGCGACTCCGGCATCTACCTGACCTCGTCGGCCGCCCGCGTCACCGTGCGCGGCAACACCGCCTACCAGAACGCCCGCCAGTACGAGCGCTCGGCCAACGGCATCGACGTGCGCGGCGCGGACGTCTCGGTGATCGGCAACGTGACCTACGACAACGAGGACTCCGGCATCCAGTTCTACACCGGCGCCAGCAACGCCCTGGCGGTGAACAACGTCGCCTACAACAACGGCGACCACGGCATCGACAACCTCAACGTGCCCGGCGGCACCCTGGTCGGCAACACCGCCTACCGCAACTGCACGACCGGCATCAACGTGGAGGGCACGTCCTCGAACTACACGATCAGGAACAATGTCGCCGTCGACAACGCGGTCTACCCCGCCTACAACGGCATCTCCTGCAACCGCCGCGCCGGCAACATCGGCGTGTGGGACTCGGCCACGTCCACCACGACGGCCGACTACAACCTGGTCTACCTGTCCACCAGCGGCAAGATGTACGCCTGGGGCAGCGCCTACACCACGCTGGCCGCCATGCGCACCGCCACCGGCCAGGAGGTCCACGGCCTGCAGGCCAACCCGCTGCTGACCGCGAACCTCCACCTCCAGGCGGGCTCGCCCGCGATCGACTCGGCCGACTCCGGCGCCACCGGAGCCCTGGCCACGGACCTGGAGGGCAACGCCCGCTACAACGACCCCGCCACCGCCGACACGGGCACAGGCCCCCGCACCTACGACGACCGCGGCGCCTACGAGTACCACTAGTCAGGACGGCAGGCAGTCGCTGAGCTCGGGAAATCGGAAAGCAACCCACTTGTCCAGCGCCGGCTCGGCGTCCGTGCAGCACGAGGACGCCGAGCCTGGCCGGCTCACATCGCCGCGACGGCCCGGGCGGCGAGTTCGCCGATCGCCGTGTTGATCGCGCTCTCGTTCGCGTACGGCTCGCGCGCACTGGTGAACACCGCCACCGCGTACCGACCGCCGCCGGGCGGCTCCACCACGCCGACCTCGTTCCTGACGACGCCGAACAGGCTGCCGCTCTTGGCCGACACGCGCACGTCCCGCCCGAACCCCATGGCCAGCCGGTGCTGCGTCACCTGCTGCTCCATCAGCGCCCGCACCCGCGCGCACGCCTGCGCCGGGCCCGCCTCGTCGCGCCAGAGCATCCGCAGCAGCCGGGCCATGTCCCGCGCCGTCGTCCTGATCCCGTGCTCCGCCCGCATGGCCGCCGACTCCCAGACGACCCCGCATGCCCACGCACCCGCCATGGTGTCCCGCATCGTGGACGAATCGGGATCCGGTGGCCGCACTCCGTAAACTGGGGAGGTGATTTCCCGTATCGACATGCGCGGTTCCCTTCCGGAGAACCTGCGCGACGTGCTGCCCCGCGCCGAGCTGGATGTCGAGGCCGCCCTGGAGAAGGTGCGGCCCATCTGCGAGGACGTGCGCCATCGGGGGGCGGCAGCCGTACGGGAGCTGACCGCCAGGTTCGACGGTGTCGAGATCGCCAGCACCCGCGTCCCGGTGCAAGAGATTCAAAAAGCGCTGCAAAACTTGGACCAGAAAGTCAGAACCGCGCTCGAGGAGTCGATCAGGCGCGCCCGGCTGGTCCACCGCGACCAGCGGCGCACCGACACCACGACCCGCGTCGTCCCCGGCGGCACCGTGACCGAGCGCTGGGTGCCGGTCGAGCGCGTCGGGCTGTACGTGCCGGGCGGCCGCGCCGTCTACCCGTCGAGCGTGGTCATGAACGTCGTGCCCGCCCAGGAGGCAGGCGTCCAGTCGCTGGCCGTGACCAGCCCCGCGCAGAAGGAGTTCGGCGGGCTTCCGCACCCCACGATCCTGGCGGCCTGCGCGCTGCTCGGCGTTGACGAGGTGTACGCCGTGGGCGGCGCCCAGGCCGTGGCCATGTTCGCCTACGGCACCGAGGAGTGCGCCCCCGCCACCATGGTCACCGGCCCAGGCAACATCTGGGTGGCGGCGGCCAAGCGGCTGCTCAAGGGCCGCATCGGCATCGACTCCGAGGCGGGACCCACCGAGATCGCGATCCTGGCCGACAGCACCGCCGACCCCGTGCACGTGGCGGCCGACCTGATCAGCCAGGCCGAGCACGACGTGATCGCGGCCGCGGTGCTCGTCACCGACAGCCTGGAGCTGGCCGAGGCCGTCGAGCGCGAGCTGCCCGGCCAGGTGGCCGCCACCAAGCACTCCGAGCGCATCACCGAGGCGCTGTCCGGGCGCCAGTCCGGCATCGTGCTGGTCGACTCCATCGACGACGGCGTCAAGGTCGTCGACGCCTACGCCGCCGAGCACCTGGAGATCCAGACCGCCGACGCCGCCGCGGTCGCGGCCAGGATCAGGAACGCGGGAGCCATCTTCGTCGGCCCCTACGCCCCTGTCTCGCTGGGCGACTACCTGGCGGGCTCCAACCACGTGCTGCCCACCGGCGGCTGCGCCTGCCACTCCAGCGGCCTGTCCGTGCAGACGTTCCTGCGCGGCATCCACGTCGTCGACTACACCCGCGAGGCGCTGGCCGAGGCCGCGGCGCACGTGTCCGTGCTGGCCGACGCCGAGGACCTGCCCGCTCACGGCGCCGCCATCCGCGCCAGGTTCGGCTGGGAGGTCCCGCAGTGAACCTGGACGACCTGCCCATCCGCGAGGACCTCAAGGGCAAGACCCCGTACGGCGCGCCGCAGATCGACGTGCCGGTCCGGCTCAACACCAACGAGAACCCCTACCCGCCCTCCCAGCGCCTGATCGACGACCTGGCTGAGGCGGTCCGCGCCGTCGCGGGCGACCTCAACCGCTACCCCGACAGGGACGCCGTCGACCTGCGCCGTGACCTGGCCGGCTACCTCGGCCACGGGCTGACCACCGAGCACGTGTGGGCGGCCAACGGGTCCAACGAGGTGCTCCAGCAGATCCTGCAGGCCTTCGGCGGCCACGACAGGACCGCGATCGGGTTCGAGCCGTCGTACTCGATGCACCCCATCATCACCAGCGGCACCAGCACCGAGTGGATCGAGGCCACCCGCGAGGACGACTTCTCCCTCGACCCGGGCAAGGCGGTGGCCGCCGTCGAGGAGCACCGGCCCGACATCGTCTTCGTGGCCTCGCCGAACAACCCGACCGGCACGGCGCAGCCGTTGTCGACCATCGAGCGGATCCTGGCCGCCGCCCCGGGCGTGGTCGTGGTGGACGAGGCCTACGCCGAGTTCGCCAGGACCGGCACGCCGTCCGCGCTGACGCTGCTGCCCGCCCACCCGCGGCTGATCGTGACGCGCACGATGTCCAAGGCGTTCGCCATGGCCGGCACCCGCCTGGGCTACCTGGCGGCCCACCCGGCCGTGGTCCAGGCGCTTCAGCTGGTCCGCCTGCCGTACCACCTGTCGGCGCTGACCCAGGCGGCGGCGCGGGTGGCGCTGAGCCACCGCGACGACCTGCTCGGCACCGTCGACGCGCTGCGCCGCGAGCGCGACGCCACGGTGGACTGGTTGCGCGCCAAGGGGTTGACGGTGGCCGACTCCGACGCCAATTTCGTGTTGTTCGGGCGCTTTCCTGACCGCAGGGCGGTCTGGGAGGGGCTGCTGGCGCGGGGCGTGCTGATTCGCGAGGTCGGCCCGCCAGAATGGCTGCGAGTGTCGATCGGCACCGGCGAGGAGATGGCGGCGTTCCGCGCCGCGTTGGAAGGAGTTCTGTGGGCCGCGTAGGTCGCGTCGAGCGTACAACCAAGGAGACGTCCGTCCTGGTCGAGGTGGACCTCGACGGCACCGGCAAGGTCGACGTGGCCACCGGCGTGGGCTTCTACGACCACATGCTTGCCCAGCTGGGCAAGCACGGGCTGTTCGACCTGACGGTCAAGACCGAGGGCGACCTGCACATCGACTCCCACCACACCATCGAGGACACCGCGCTGGCGCTGGGCGCCGCCTTCCGCGACGCTCTGGGCGACAAGTCCGGCATCCGGCGGTTCGGTAGCGCGTCGTGCCCGCTGGACGAGTCGCTGGCCCAGGTCACCGTCGACCTGTCCGGCCGGCCGTACCTGGTGCACGCCGAGCCCGAGGGCATGGCGCCGATGATCGGGCCCGAGTACGACACGACGATGACGCGCCACATCCTGGAGTCGTTCGTCGCGCAGGCCGCGATCTGCCTGCACGTGCACGTCCCCTACGGTCGCAACGCGCACCACATCGTGGAGGCCCAGTTCAAGGCCCTGGCCCGGGCGCTGCGCGAGGCATCGGAACTGGACCCGCGCGCGACGGGCGTACCGAGTACCAAGGGCGTGCTATGAGCGAAAATGTCATCGCCATCGTGATGGTGTTCATCGGGCTGTTCCTGCTCGGCGGCGTCTACTCCCTGCTCAAGCAAGGCCTGAAGATCGGTGCCGTCATCTGCGGGATCGGCGCCGTCATGGCGATCACGGCGGGGGTGCTGTGGTGGTGAGCAAGAAGGTCGTGGTGCTCGACTACGGCTCGGGCAACCTGCGCTCGGCCGAGCGGGCGCTGGCGCGCGTGGGCGCCGACGTGACGGTGACCGCCGACTTCGACACGGCGCTCAACAGCGACGGCCTGGTCGTCCCCGGCGTCGGCGCGTTCGCCGCCTGCATGGCGGGCCTCAAGGGCGTGTACGGCGAGCGGATCATCGCCCGCCGGCTCGCGGGCGGCCGCCCGGTCCTGGGGATCTGCGTGGGCATGCAGATCCTGTTCGCCAGGGGCGTCGAGCACGGCGTGGAGACCGAGGGCTGCGGCGAATGGCCGGGCACGGTCGAGCGGCTCGAGGCGCCGGTGCTGCCGCACATGGGATGGAACACGGTCAAGGCGCCTGCCGAGTCGGTCCTGTTCGCCGGGCTCGACGCCGACACCCGTTTCTACTTCGTGCACTCCTACGGCGTGCGCGAATGGGAGCTGCACCCGGGCGACGGGTTCAGCGAGCCGTTGGTGACCTGGGCCGAGCACGGCGTGCCGTTCGTGGCCGCCGTCGAGAACGGCCCGCTGAAGGCCACCCAGTTCCACCCCGAGAAGTCCGGCGACGCGGGAGCCGTACTGCTCGAAAACTGGCTCAAGACCGTCTCGTGAGCGCCCCATGAGCAAGGAGCGGGCGCGCCGCCGCGCCGTTCGTGAGGCGGAGCGCGCCCGCGCGATCCGGCGGAACGAGGAGCGCCAGGCGCGCAGGGCCCGCCGCCGCGCCCTGCTCAGGACGCTGACGCCGCGCCGGGTCAGGGTGGCCAGGCAGGGCGGCGTCCTCGCGCGCCGCCAGCGGGCGCAGAACGTCGTGGCGGCGGTGGCGTTCCTGCTGGTCCAGGCGGTGACCTGGCTGGTGTGGGGCTCGTGGTGGACCAGCTTCGGCGTGCTCGTGCTGTCCCTGCTTCTGATTCCTGTTGTGATGACCCTGGCTTTCGACCGGAGGACCTGATGTCGCTCGTTCTGTTGCCCGCCGTGGACGTGGTGGACGGCCAGGCCGTCCGCCTGGTCCAAGGAGAGGCAGGCACCGAGACCGGTTACGGCTCGCCGCTGGCGGCCGCGCTGGCCTGGCAGGAGCAGGGCGCCGAGTGGGTCCATGTGGTCGACCTGGACGCGGCCTTCGGCCGCGGCTCCAACCATGACCTGATCGCCGAGGTGGTGGGCCGGCTGGAGGTGAACGTCGAGCTGTCGGGCGGCATCCGCGACGACGAGTCGCTGGAGCGCGCGCTGGCCACCGGCTGCCGCCGGGTGAACATCGGCACCGCCGCGCTGGAGAACCCGGAGTGGTGCAGGAAGATCATCGCCGAGCACGGTGACAGGATCGCCGTCGGCCTGGACGTGCGCGGCACCACGCTGGCCGCCCGCGGCTGGACCGAGGAGGGCGGCGACCTGTGGGAGGTGCTCGACCGGCTCGAGGCCGACGGCTGCCCCCGCTACGTCGTCACCGACATCACCCGCGACGGGCTGCTCGGCGGGCCGAACCTGGAGCTGTACAAGCAGATCTGCGCCCGCACCGGCAGGCCCGTCATCGCCAGCGGCGGCGTCTCCTCCCTGGAGGACCTGGTCGCGCTGGCCTCGCTGGTGCCCGAGGGCGTCGAGGGAGCCATCGTGGGGCGGGCCCTCTATGCCCAGGCCTTCACCTTGGGTAACGCGCTCGCCGCGGTTCGCGTTTAGGTGATGAAGGGGGGCGTGATGGGCAGTATGAGCATGGAACGTACGGGTACCCGGGTGTTCTCCGGCGGCGTCTGGGAGGAGAAGTACGGCTACGCCAGGGCGGTCATCGCCGGCGACCGGGTGATCGTCTCCGGCTGCACCGCCACCGTGGACGGCGAGGTGCAGCACGTCGGCGACCCGTACAAGCAGAGCGTGACCGCGATGGGCATCGCCCTCGACGCGGTGGAGGCGGCGGGACTGACCGTCGACGACGTGGTCATGGTCCGCTACTACGTGGTGGAGCACCGCCACTTCGACCTGGTCGGCCAGGCCATCGCCGAGGTCTTCGGCCGGGTGCGGCCGGCCTGCACGGGAGTCCGGGTGGCCGGGCTCGTGGACCTGAGGATGCTGGTGGAGATAGAGATCGAGGCGCAGCGGTCATGACGGTGGCGGTGCGAGTGATCCCGTGCCTGGACGTGGACGCCGGGCGCGTGGTCAAGGGCGTGAACTTCGAGAACCTGCGGGACGCGGGCGACCCGGTCGAGCTGGCCAGGCGCTACGACGAGGAGGGCGCCGACGAGCTGACCTTCCTGGACATCACCGCGTCCTCCGGCGAGCGCGAGACCATGCTCGACGTGGTCCGCAGGACCGCCGAGCAGGTCTTCATCCCCCTCACGGTGGGCGGCGGCGTGCGCGCGGTGGAGGACGTCAACCGGCTGCTGCGCGCCGGGGCCGACAAGGTGTCGCTGAACACCGCGGCCATCGCCAGGCCCGAGCTGCTGACCGAGGCCTCGCGCAGGTTCGGCGCGCAGTGCGTGGTGCTGTCGGTGGACGCCAGGCGGGCCCCGGGCACGGCCTCCGGGTTCGAGGTGACCACGCACGGCGGGCGCCGCGGCACCGGCATCGACGCCGTGGAGTGGGCGGCCCGCGGCGAGGAGCTGGGCGTGGGCGAGATCCTGCTCAACTCGATGGACGGCGACGGCACGCTGGACGGCTACGACCTGGAGATGATCCGCGCGGTCCGCGCCGCGGTGCGGGTGCCGGTCATCGCCAGCGGCGGTGCGGGGCGGCTGGAGGACTTCCCGCCGGCCGTCGAGGCGGGTGCCGACGCGGTGCTGGCCGCCTCGGTGTTCCACTTCGGCACCTTGAAGATCTCCGAGGTCAAGGACGTTCTGCGGGCAGCGGGTCAACCCGTCCGGGTATGAACCGCGGCATGAACTCGAACAACCCGGTGGTCGCCGAGGCGATCGACGCGATCAACAACGGTGACAGGGTCGCGTTCGCCGCGATCCTGGCACCGAACGCCACCATGTCCGACGACGACGTCGAGCGCGACCTCGGCCCGTGGATCGACAAAGAGATCTTCGACGTCAACGGCCGCTTCGTCATCGAGACCCAGGACCAGGACGGGCTCGGCATGCTGGTGCGCTTCCGCAACGACACCTGGGGCGAGATGAAGACCCACTGGCGCTTCGAGGTCAGGAACGGAAAGATCACCCGCTTCGAGACGGGCCAGGCCTAGAACACCCGCATGTGATGGAACAGCTCGTAGGAGGGGTCCTTCGCGGCGAAGGCCGCCGCCTCCGAGCGCTTGACGGCCAGGTACGCGCTGCGCCGCAGCGGGCCCAGGGCCTCCATCAGCATCTCGTCGGCCTCCAGGGCGTCCAGCGCCTGCTCGAGCGAGCGCGGCAGCGGCGGGTACTGCCCGGGACGCGTGTCGGGGTCGACGTCGACCGGGTCGCCGGGGTCGAGCTTGCGGCGGACGCCGTCGAGGCCGGCGTGGATGACCGCGCCCAGCGACAGGTAGGGGTTGGCGGAGGAGTCGGAGGGCTTCAGCTCCAGGTTCGGCTCGCCGGTCTCGCCGAGCGGTGAGCAGATCCGGACCGCCGCCTCCCTGTTGTCGGGGCCGTAGACGGCGTAGGCGCTCGCCCACATGCGCGGCCCCAGGCGGCGGAAGCTGTTGACGCTGCCGCAGGTCAGCGCCGTCAGCGCGGGCAGGTGGGCGAGCAGGCCGCCGATGAACCAGTCGCGGACCTGGCTGCCCTCCTCGAACAGGTTGCGTGTGTCGTTCCACAGCGACAGGTGCAGGTGGGCGCCGTTGCCCGCCTGGTCGGCCAGCGGCTTGGGCGCCAGCGACGCCCACATCGACATCCGCATGGCCACACCGCGGACGGTCTCGCGGTAGAGCACGTGGTTGTCGGCCGCGCGCAACGCCGGGGCGTGCCGTACCGACAGTTCCTGCTGGCCGGGGCCGAGCTCGGGGTGGTAGTGCTCGACGCGCAGGCCCATCGTCTCGAGCGCGCGGATCAGCTTCATCGTGTAGTCGTGCGCGATGTCGAACCCGGCGTTGGCGTAGCAGAGGGAATCGTCGAGCGGCACCAGCCGGTCGGGGCCGCCGGCCGGGTCGGGCAGCCGGCGCCCGAGCGTGAACTCCGGCTCGAAGGCCGCCATCAGGGTGTAGCCCTCGGCGGCCAGCGCGGTCACGGCGTCCTTGAGGAAGGTGCGCGAGCAGGCCTCCCACGGCGAGCCGTCCTGGAGACGCAGATCCGACAGCATCGCCGCAGCACCGGGCGCGTGGGGGAGAGGGACGTACGTCGCCGGATCGGGGACGATCCGCACCTCGCCGACGGGGCCCATGTGCTCGACCTCCTGGAGCTGGTCGAGCATGTTCATCGCCATCATGGCCACCGTGTGCCCGATCCCGGTGCCGAGCCGCTCGGCCAGCCTCGACCGGGACGCCGCCTTGCCACGGATCACGCCACCGTGGTCGGCGTACAGAAAGCGGATCAGCTCGATGCCCTCGAGCTCGGCGCGCTCGAGAATGCGCCGGACGTTGGGGTCAGGCTGATGGATCTTAGCCACGCCTGGACGATCTCTCATCCTGTCTGCGTAGCACGATCCGGCAGCCTACGGAAGCATCAGGTCAGCACATTCGTAAAGAAGACAGCCAACTGGTTGGCGCCTTGCACGATTCCGTTGAACACGCCGTTGACCGCGTTGGCGGCCTGGGCCGGCCGGGTGAAAAGGTAGAAGACCACGAACGCGACGAGAACGTAGGTGAGCACCTTTTTGACCTGCATGGGGGGCCTCCTGCAGTCCATTCCCAGCCGTATATACCCGGATCTGGGCGATCACTGGCATCTTCTATGAAGATGTTCTTGATCTTAACCGGGGGGCGTCTTTCCTAAGCCATGGTACGGCCAACAGGTCTGGCTGTAGCCCCTGCCACGCCGGAATTCTGGCGATAGGCGAGCCGGATCGCGAGGTACAGCGGGAACCCCAGGGGTGACAGCAGGATGGTCAGCACCATGACCGGGGCCATGAGCAGGGGATGGACGCCACGCTCGCGGCTGTCGAGGTAGATCCACCGGCCGAGGAACAGGTCCCAGGCGATGATCTGGGCCCACAGCGCCGTCAGCGCCTCCGGGCTCGAGACCAGGTGCTGCAGCCCCGCCAGCGACGGCCGGCTCACCACCGGCCAGAAGTCGGCGAACAGCGGCAGCAGCAGCACCAGGTTGACCGCCAGCGCGGGCAGCACGATCAGCGGCGATCCGGCGATCCTGCGCGTCACCTTCCAGGTGGGCGCCAGGATCATCAGCGCCCAGAAGGGCGCGGCCAGGTAGAAGCTGAGGCTGAACCAGGACGAGGTGCTCACGGGACCATGACCTTCTTTCTGAGGGAGACGGCCGCGGCCACCAGGGCCGCGACCACGAGGAGGACGGCGGCGGCCAGGGTGGCGGCGTCCGGGTGGATCAGCGGCTGGCCGCGCTCGGCCTGCCACAGGGTCAGCGCCACGATCCCGGCGTAGAGGCCGCCCGCGACGCCGACCAGGCGCAGCCGTACGGTCTCGTCTGCCAGTGTGGGGACGCGTCGGGCCAGCGCGGCCAGGGCCAGGCCGAGCAGCGGGAGCAGCTGCAGGGCGTGCATGCCGACGAAGTGGGGGATGCGCAGGTCGCCGCCGACCGTGCTCCAGCCGAGCAGCGGCAGGCCCGGGCCGCCGTCGGGCAGGCCGACCGAGTGCGCGCCGACCGCGATGTCGAGGTTCTGGCCTGGCTTGGGGCCGAGCATGAGCGCGCCGGCGGCGAGGCCGATCGTGGAGATGAGCAGCCCGATCCTGACGGTCCATGTGGAGACCCGGTCGGCCTGGCGCTCAAGGGCCACGAGGATCGCGCCGACGATGTTGGCGACCATCAGGACGCCGATGGTGATGCCCATCAGCTTCCACAGGTTGCCGTCGAGCTCGGTGGACTGGTTGAAGTGGCTGCGGTGGCCGCGGGCCGCCTGGAAGGCGATGATCGCGATCTCGCCGAGGCCGGCCACGGCCAGCGCGGTGCCCGTCCACCAGCTCGTCCGCCGCGCCCTGTGCTGTAACTGCAGCAGCCAGGCCCAGGTGAAGGAGTAGATGGCGAGGGAGATCGCGAATTTCAGCGGCTTGGCCCAGAGCGACAGGCCGTCGAGCTGCCGTCCGTCGACGAGGAACAGGACGAGGAACACGAGTCCGCAGGCGGCCATGGTTCCTGCGAAGAGCATGAGCGGGCGGTGCCATCTCAGCATTCCGGCCTCCGGTTGATGGATAGTGGATAGTGCCACTTATCACTATCTATAGCTAAGCTATCCACGAACGGCAAGAGGGAGAGTGAAAACGTGCGGATGGCGGAGCTGAGCGAGGAGACGGGCATCCCGATCCCGACGATCAAGTACTACATGCGGGAGGGGCTCGTCGCTCCAGGCCGGCCGACCGGCCGCAACCAGGCCGACTACGACGACGGGCACGTGCGCAGGCTCAAGCTCGTGCGAGCCCTGGCCGAGTACGGCGACCTGTCCATCGCGGTCATCAGGGAACTGGTCGGCCACCTCGACAACCCCGAGATGAGCCTGTACCACCTGATGGGCGAGGCCCAGGGCACCGTCACCCAGCGCAGGGACGTACGGCCCGGCCCGCACGTGACCGGCGCCGAGCAGGCCGTCGCGGAGATGGTCGCCAGGCGCGGCTGGAAGGGCGCGGTGCCCAGCAGCGCCTACCGCACGGTCGTCGGCGTGCTGGCCACGCTGGACGAGATCGGGCGGCACGACATGATCGCCGCCCTCGACGGTTACGCCGAGGCGGCCGAGCGCATCGCCGAGACGGACATGCGGGTGCTGGGCGACCCCGCCGACCGGGAGCGGGCCGTGGAGATCGTCGTGATCGGCACCGCGTTGGGCGACACGCTCATCGCCGCGCTGCGCCGGATGGCCCAGGCCAGCGTGGCGGCGCCGCTATATGCCGAGGACGGCGCTCCGTAGCCGCGCCACCTGCTCCTCGTCGCCCGACAGGTCCACCTTGGCGTGGTCCTGGCGGCCGAAGCAGAACAGGAGAAGTTCGGCGGGCTCGCCTGAGACCTCCACCTTGGGCCCGCCCGACGGGCCGCCGAGCGCCACGCCGCCGCCGCGGCGGTGCAGCACCACGCCCACCGGCGAGCGGCGCAGCGTCAGCCTGCCCATCGCCGAGACCCGCTTCCAGATGAGGTCCTGGAGCCCGGCGGGCAGTTCGCGCGGCTGCCAGCCGGGCTGGGCGCGGCGCACGTCCTCGTGGTGGACGAGGTACTCCAGCGTGTTGACCGCGTCGTCGAGGAAGGGCAGCACCCCGTACGGCCCGCCGGGGGAGCGGACCATGCCGACGAGCTCCTGATACGGGTGCTTGGCCTTCAGTCCCTGCTGGACGGAGGCGGTGTAGCCGGCCAGCGGCTTGAGCGCGATCCCGGCGGCCGCGTCCAGTCTGCGCTCGCGCAGCACCAGGTGTGCGGCCAGGTCATAGGTGCTCCAGCCCGTGCAGAGCGTCGGCGCCTCCGGGCCCAGCTGATCGAACAGGTCACAGAGCGCGGAGCGTTCCTCGCGGGCGTATGTCACGTGGTTCAGCTTAACCAAGGGGAATAAGGAGGTGATCGGCCGTGATAGGGACATAGGTAGACATGTCCAACTTTGAAGGGAATCCCCGCGCGTGGCGAGCAAGGTCACCTCGGCCGTGATGCGTCAAGGACTCGGCGTCCTTGGGGTGGCCATCCGCACAGAGAAAGCGGTGTTCGCCGTGGCCGTGCTGGCCAGCGGACTCTACGGCGGCATGACGGTCGCCTCCGCGTGGGCGCTCGGCTGGGCCACGCAGAACGTGATCCTGCCCGCCTTCAGCAAGGGGGAGACGGGCACGGGCGCACTGTGGACCGGCGTCCTGCTGATCATGGGCACCGCGCTGCTGAAGGCGTTCGGCGTGGGAGGCCGGCGGATCTTCGCCGGCGTGCTGCAGTACCGCATGCAGGCCCGCTCCCGCCGGGACGTCACCAAGCAGTACCTGCGCCTGCCCCTGTCGTGGCACCACCAGCACCCGACCGGCCAGCTGCTGTCCAACGCCAGCGCCGACGCCGAGGCCGCCTGGGCGCCGCTCGCGCCGCTGCCGATGGCCGTGGGCGTGATCGTCATGCTGTTCACCGCGGCCATCGGGATGCTGCTGACCGACCCCGTGCTCGCGCTGGTCGGCTTCCTGATCTTTCCGGCGATAGCCGTACTGAACCTCATCTATCAGCGCAGGCTCAGCCCGTTGGCGACCAGGGCGCAGCAGCTGCGCGCCGAGGTCAGTGAGATCGCGCACGAGAGCTTCGACGGCGCGCTGGTCGTCAAGACGCTCGGCCGCGAGGGTGAGGAGACCGAGCGTTTCCAGCGGCGGGCGCACGAGTTGCGCGACGCCAACATCGCCGTCGGGCGGGTGCGCGGGCTGTTCGACCCGCTGCTCGAGGCGCTGCCCACCCTGGGGGTGCTGATCGTGCTGGCGGTGGGCGCGCTGCGGCTGTCGACCCGGTCGATCGACTCCGGCGAGCTGATCCAGGTCGCCTACCTGTTCACGTTGCTGTCCTTCCCGATCAGGGCGCTCGGCTGGGTGCTGGCCGAGCTGCCGCGCAGCGTGGTCGGCTGGACGCGGGTGCAGGCCGTGCTCGAGGCGTCGGGCTCGATGTCGTACGGCCCGGTCGCCGCGGCCTCCGCGGAACCCGCCGCCCTGGAGGTCTCCGGCGTCTCCTATGCCTACGGGGAGACCGAGGTGCTCCACGACATCGGGTTCGAGGTACGGCCCGGCCGTACCGTCGCCCTGGTCGGGCCCACGGGGTCGGGCAAGTCCACGCTGGTGCAGCTGCTGGTGCGGCTCGTCGACCCGCTGTCGGGAGCCGTGCGGCTTGACGGGATGGACCTGCGCGAGCTCGCCTACGGCGAGGTCGCCGGGTCGGCGGCGCTGGTGCTGCAGCAGACGTTCCTGTTCGACGACACCGTGCGCGGCAACGTCGCGCTCGACCTGGAGGTCTCCGACGAGCAGGTGTGGGCGGCGCTGCGGCTGGCCCAGGCCGAGGGGTTCGTCGGGCGGCTCGGCAACGGGCTCGACACCCGGGTGGGGGAGCGCGGCGCCACCCTGTCAGGCGGGCAGCGGCAGCGGCTGGCCCTGGCCCGCGCGCTGGTGCGCGGGCCGCGGCTGCTGATACTCGACGACGCGACCTCCAGCGTGGACCCGCAGGTCGAGGCCAGGATCCTGCACGGGCTTCGCGACTCGGCCGCCAGCGTGGTGGTCGTCGCCTACCGGATGGCCACGATCGCGCTCGCCGACGAGGTCGTCTTCCTGGAACGCGGCCGCGTCGCCGACCGGGGAACCCACGAGGAGCTGCTCGAACGCTGCGAGGGCTACCGCAATCTGGTCACCGCCTACGAACGCGAAGAGGTCGAGAGGGCCGCGATCGAGGCAGAAGAGGAGGTCACCGCGTGAGTATCGCCCAGAACACCGAGCGCTCCGCGCTGGCCACGATCAGGCGCGGCCTGTCGATGACGCCCGAGTTCCGCAAGGGGCTCGTCGGCACGCTGCTGCTCGCGGTGATCGCCACCGTGGGCAAGATCATCGTGCCCGTGGCGGTGCAGCAGACGATCGACACCGGGCTCAAATCCGGCGTCCCAGATCTTCCGTATATTTCACGAGCTGTGGCACTGTGCGCGGTTGCCGTGGTGGTCACCGCCTTGTGCGGATATGTCATGAATGTTCGGCTTTATCGGGCGACCGAGTCGTCGCTGGCGACGCTGCGGGTGCGCGGCTTCCGCCACGTGCACGACCTGTCGGTGCTCACCCAGAACAGCGAGCGCCGCGGCGCGCTGGTCTCCCGCGTCACCAACGACATCGACCAGATCAGCACGTTCATGCAGTGGGGCGGGCTGATGATCATCGTGGCGTTCGGGCAGCTGTTCGTCGCCAGCGTGCTCATGCTCGTCTACTCCTGGCAGCTCACGCTGCTGGTCTGGGTCTGCTTCGTCCCGCTGGCGATCGCGCTGCCGCGCTTCCAGCGGTGGCTGTCGCGCGCCTACACCGCCGTCCGCGAGCGCACCGGCGACATGCTCGCCGCAGTCAGCGAGTCGGTCGTCGGTGCCGCCGTCATCCGCGCCTACGCCGCCGAGCGCCGCACCGCCGAGCGCATCGACACGGCCGTCGACGCCAACAGGACCGCCCAGGTCAGGGCGCAGACCATCGTCGGGTTCGTCTTCCCCATCACCGAGCTGGTCGCCGCGCTGGCCATCGCCGGCATCGTGGTGCTCGGCGTGCGGCTCGGCCTGTCGGGCGACATCTCGGCGGGCGAGCTGGTGGCCTTCCTGTTCCTCGTCACGCTGTTCGTCTCGCCCATGCAGACCGCCACCGAGGTCCTCAACGAGGCCCAGAACGCCGTCGCCGGCTGGCGGCGCATCCTCGGCGTCATCGACACGCCCGCCGACGTGGCCGACCCCGGCGCCGCCGGCGCCGAGCTGCCGCGCGGCCCCATCTCGGTCGGGTTCGAGGACGTCCACTTCGCCTACCCCGGCGGCGAGCCCGTCCTGCACGGCGTCACCCTCCGGATCCCGCCACGCTCCCGCATCGCGGTCGTGGGGGAGACGGGCTCGGGCAAGACCACCTTCGCCAAGCTCCTCACCCGGCTCATGGACCCGGTCTCGGGCCGCGTCACGATCGACGGGCACGACCTGCGCGACGTGCGCTTCTCCTCGCTGCGGGAGCGCATCGTGATGGTCCCGCAGGACGGGTTCCTGTTCGACGGCACTCTCGCCGACAACATCAGGTACGGCAAGCCGTCCGCCACCCGGGCCGAGATGGAGCTCGCGCTCACCGAGCTCGGCCTCGCGGACTGGCTCGAGGGCCTGCCCGCCGGCCTCGACACCCCCGTCGGGCAGCGCGGCGAGTCGCTGTCGGCCGGGGAGCGCCAGCTCGTCGCCCTGGCCCGCGCCTACCTCGCCGACCCCGACCTGCTCCTCCTTGACGAGGCCACCTCCGCCGTCGACCCCGCCACCGAGGTCCGGCTGGCACGCGCCCTGGAAGGCGTCACCCGCGGCCGTACGGCGATCTCGATCGCCCACCGCCTGTCGACCGCGGAGAACGCCGACGAGGTCCTCGTCTTCGACGCCGGCCACCTCGTCCAGCGCGGCCCCCACGCCGACCTCGTCCAGCAACCCGGCGTCTACGCCACCCTCCACGCCTCCTGGATCTCCGCCGCCCACTCCCCCTCCTAACCCCAACAAGAACCCTCAGGGCAAGCGGGCGGGGGTCCCGCGAGGCAAGCGCGTGGGGTCCCGCGGGTCAACCGGCCAGGACGTCGCGCGCCGGATCCTGCCCCTGAGCGTGCGCCCCGCGCCTGGTCTTGGTCCCCGGGCGCGTAGGCCTCGCGCCCGGCCCCGAGCGTGTGGGGGCAGGGGGTCCGGGATCTCGGGGAGTGCGGGTTGGGGTGGCTTGCCGTACAGGCTAGTCGGGGCTGGCGAAGGTGATGTGGGTGCCGCGTGGTCCGGAGACGACGACGAGGTGGCGGCACAGGAGGCGGGCCAGCCAGAGCCCGCGCCCGCCCGCCTGGTCACACGAGGGACGGCGGGAGGCGCCGAGCCAGCCGGGCGCCAGGCCGGGCCCGTCGTCGGCGACCTCGCACCAGAGCCGCCCGTCCTGCGACCACAGCCGCAGCCGCCCGCACCCGCCGCCGTGCAACACCGCGTTGGTGGCGATCTCGTTGACCGCCAGCACGAAGTCCTCCAGGCGGCGCCCGGACAGGCCGTACCTGGCGGCGTACTCGGTGACCGAGCGGCGCAACGGCGTGATGCGGCCGTGGCCGAACGTCGCGCAGAACGCCGGGCTAGTCATGATCGCGCACGGTGATGACCTCATCCGCCCGTACCAGGTGGAGCAGGCGGGCGATCGGCTCCTGACAGGTGATCACGGTGCCGCGCGCACCCCTGGCCGAGGCCGTGGCCGCGAGCAGCTGGGCGGCGCCGGCATCCATGTAGTCCAGGCCCGTGGCGTCGATGACGACCTGCGCGGCCTCGCTCTCCAGCGTGGCCAGGATCGAGGCGAACGCGTCCCGGTTGGTGAGGTCGATCTCCCCGGAGATCCGCAGCCCCGCCGGCCGGCAGGTGCCGGCGAAGCGCAGCATCGCCTGGTCGGGCGAGATCGGATGCACGCACGCGGCCCGGTCCAGGTCCGCGCCGCAGAACAGCGTCCGGTCGTACTGGCACACGACCGCCAGCCAGCCCTCGGCGCACAGCGCGTTCGTCGCCGCTTCCAGCCTGGCGTGCCCGGCGGCGTCCCGTAAGCCCCATGAGGCGTCGACCAGCAGGTAGAGACCGGCGTAGCCCTGCTTCCTTGCCTGCTCGCCCGCCGCGGCCAGCGCGCCGAGGACTCGCGCGGGATCCAGCCGCCCGTCGACGAAGTGGGTGTCGCCGCCGGCCAGGATCTCCAACCGCCCCGCCGCCTCGGCCTCGGTGAACCCCAGCCAGGCCCGCGTCGCCTCGGGGGTGTCGGTGTGCGTGATGATCATGACTTTGACCCGCCTGCGCAGGCCGTTCGCGGCGAGAGTGCGGGTGGCGTCGAGGCGCTCGCGCTCGTTGCCGTACGGCAGGCAGACGTGATCTCCGAGATCGGGATCGAGCACCATCAGACCACCCCCCTCCGGTTGATTGGTGCCCCGAACGTACTCCGCGAGATGCCATTACGCACCGCGTTCCCCGCAAAACACACGGTAATGTGTTTCCTGCGGGTGCAAGTTCACGGGCGGGCCTGACTGACGAGGAGCATCAGTGTGGATGTCCTGGAGATGAGACGGCACCGGCACGGCACGCAGGTGATCGTCAGCCTTTCCGGCGAAGTGGATGCCGACAACGTCACCCGGATGCGCCGAGGTCTTGACGAAGCGGTCGCGGCCCGCTCACCGGACTGCCCTCGCCTCGTCGTCGACCTCAGTGACCTCACCTTCATCGACACGACGGGCCTCGGCGCCTTGGTCCGCCTCCGCGCCCACGTCACGGACGGCGACAACGCCCTGGCCCTCGTCGCCCCCGACGGCCAGGTCCTCCGCCGCCTCCGCCGCACCAACCTGGCGCCCCTCTTCTCCATCTACGAAACCCTCTCCCAAGCCCTCACCTGCCCTCCCAGCTGACGCCCGGCCTTTCTGCTGTTGCGGCGGTCCTGCCGCGCCGCGGCCACGTCCCCGTACGGCGGGCGTGCTCTCGTACGGCGGGCGCGTTTCAGTGCGGCGCGCCTGCTTTCGTACGGCAAGCCGCCCCACCGCCGCCCACCGCACTCCGGCTGAGGGCCGGCGCCCGGCGCTTCCGGCGAGTCGATGCCACTCACCCGCCGCCACGGCGCTCCATGACCGTGGCACGCCGTCCCACACCCCGCCGCCGCACAGGGCGCCGCCCCCGCCGTCCCCCACCCCGCCGACCGGGCGCCAGAGAGGTCGCCCCGTGGGTGCGCTCACGATCCGGCGCCTCGGAGCTCGCGCCGTGGGTGCGTCCCCGACCCGGCGTCCGGGAGGTCGCGCCGTGGAATGCGGGAGAGGAGCTGCGTGCTGGGAGGAGCGGCGTGGGGGGAAGGGCGTGATGTGAGAAGGGGGTCAGGTGGAAAGGCGTTGGGCCAGGTAGACGGGGATTACGGAGGCGACGATCAGGGCGGCGGCGACGACGTTGACGACGGGGGCCTGGTTGGGGCGGAAGAGGTTCTCGAAGATCCAGATGGGGAGCGTGCGAACCCCGGCCCCGGCCGTGAACGTGGTGACGATGATCTCGTCGAAGGACAGCGCGAACGCCAGCAGCCCGCCCGCGAGCAGCGACGAGCGCAGCATCGGGAACGTCACCAGGCGGAAGGTGGTGAAGGTGTCCGCGCCGAGGTCCGCGGAGGCCTCCTCGACCGAGATGCCCAGGCGGCGCAGCCGGGCCAGCACGTTGTTGAAGACCGTCACCACGCAGAACGTGGCATGCCCGACGATCACCGTGAACAGGCCGAGCGAGAGGCCGACGGGCTCCAGGAGCGTGCGGAAGGCGTTGTTGAGCGCGATGCCGGTGACGATGCCCGGCAGCGCGATGGGCAGCACGATCAGCAGCGACACCGTGTCCCTGCCGAAGAAGCGGTAGCGCTGGACGGCGAAGCTGGCCATGGTGCCCAGGACCAGCGCGATGGCCGTGGCGCCGAGCGCCGCCTGGACGGAGGTCACCAGGGCGTCGCGCACGCCGCTGGAGTTCCAGGCGGCCTCCCACCAGCGGACCGTCAGGGCCTGGGGCGGCCAGGCGAAGGTGCGGTCGGCGTTGAAGGAGTTGAGCACCACGATGACGAGCGGCACGTACACCATGGCCAGCCCGAAGCCCAGGGCGCTCAGCAGCGCGGCGCGCGCCATCCGCGAGAGGATCATAGGTTCTCCAGTGCGCCGGTGCGCCGGATGGCGGCCAGGTAGATCAGCATGATGACGACGGGGACCGTGGCGACCGCGGCGGCGAAGGGCAGGTTGTTGGCCGCGCCCACGTTGTCGTAGACGACGTTGCCGATGAGCTGCGTGCCGCCCCCGACGATCTTGACGGCGATGTAGTCGCCGAGCGACAGCGAGAACGTGAACACCGAGCCCGCCACCACCGCGGGGAACGCCAGCGGCCAGATCACCGTGGTGAACGTGCGCCAGCCCCGCGCCCCCAGGTCGCCCGCCGCGTCCAGCAGCGAGTCCGGCAGCCGTTCGAGCCCGGCGTAGATCGGCAGGATCATGTAGGGCAGCCACAGGTACGACAGCGTCAGGATCGTGGCGCCGATCCCGTACCCCCAGCCCAGGATCCCGTCCGACGACAGCATCACCCGCCACGCGTACGCCTTGACCAGGTACGACGCCCACAGCGGCGTGAGCACCGCGATCACCAGCCAGCGCTGGGCGCGGGGCGGGGTGAGCTTGGCCATCGCGAAGGCCATCGGGAAGGCCACCACGAGGTCGATCAGCGTCACGGCGACGGCGACCAGCACGGAACGGATGGCGACCGTGCGATAGACGTCGACAGTCAACAACTGCCGGAAGTTGTCAGCCGTCAGCTGTTTGACCACGTTCCCCGTGAAGACGTCCGTCGTCCAGAACGCCGACAGGAACAGCGCCCCGAGCGCCCCGAGGTAGGCCAGCCCGAGCCACAGCATCGGCACCGACAGCAGCAACGCCAGCCGCAGGCGGGCGCGCCGGTGCAGCGTCGCGGCGATGCGCCGCCGCAGCGGCTCCGCGCGCGCCACGCTCATGGCCTCAGCCCTTGATCTCGGTCCAGGCGCGCGTCCACTCCGAGTAGTCCTTGCAGGCCACGTCCGTGCGCCCGTCCAGGCACTTGGAGATGGGCGTCGTCCAGTACCAGACCTTGGAGAAGTAGTTCTCGTCGGTCGCGTGGAAGGTCTTGCAGAAGTTCGGGTCGGAGGTCTCCTTGCACGCCTTGGCGTTGGCCGGAGCCTCGCCGAACCACTCCGCCACCTGGGCGTTCACCTTGGGCGAGATGATCCAGTCGAGCCACTTGTAGGCGCAGTTCGGGTGGGCGGCATTGGCGGCCACCATCCAGGTGTCCGACCAGCCGGTCGCCCCCTCGCGGGGCAGCTCGGCCTTGACCGGGGCCTTGTCGGCCTGGGCCAGGTTCGCGATGACCTGCCACGTGGTGCCGACCACGCTGTCACCGCTCTTGAACGCCTGGACCTCCTTGGTGTAGTCGGACCAGTACTCACCGATGATCTTCCGCTGCTGCTTGAGCAGGTCCACGGCCGCCTGGAACTGCTTGTCGTCCAGGGCGTAGGGGTTCTTGATCCCCAACTCCGGCTTGGTCGCCATCAGGTAGACCGCCGCGTCCGCCAGGTAGATGGGCGAGTCGTACGCGGTGACCTTCCCCTTGTACGGCGAGGCGGGGTCGAACACCACGCCCCAGGAGACCGGATCCGGCTTGACCTGGTCGGTCCGCCACATCAGCAGGTTGGCCCCGCGCCCGTGCGGCACGCCGTAGGCGACGCCGTTGACGGAGTTCCACGGCCTGTTCTTCAGCCCGGGGAAGACGTCGGCGTAGTTCGGGACGAGCGCGGTGTTGATCGGCGCCACCGTGCCGGAGGCGACCAGGCGCAGCGAGGCGTCACCGGAGGCCGACACGGCGTCGTACTCGCCGGTCTTCATCAGGTTGACCATCTCGTCGGAGGTCCCCGCCGTCTTGACGTTCACCTTGCACCCGGTGGCCTGCTCGAACGGGTGCACCCAGTCGACCTTGGGATCGTTCGAGCCGTCCTCGGTGTAGCCGGCCCAGGCCACCAGGTTCACCTGGCCCTCGCCCTTGCCGAGCGCCTTGAGCGCCTCCAGTTTCGGCGGCTGGAAGCCGCCCTGGGTCTGGGCGGGAGCCGTACCGCCGCCGGATCCTGAGCCGCATGCCGTCGCCAGCGCGAGCAACGCGCCGAGCGAGGCGATTTTCCTCAACATGGGCCCTCCTGTGGTGCTATGGCGAACTCGTGGCGCCGGTCCCAGATCAGGCGTACTCGCTGCCCCCGCAGCTCGGTGACGTCCATCGAGGAGACCTGCAGGTTCTGTTGGAGCGCGACGAGGCGGCCACCCGCGTCCAGGTCGACCACGAACCTGGTGGCCGGGCCCATGTAGACGACCTCGGCCACGGTCCCGGCGGCGCTGTGCTCCCCGGCCGAGACGGCCTCGCCGTCGGCCCCCAGGCGCAGCTTCTCGGGGCGCACGCTGAACGTGCCCTCTTTGCCCAGTATGGCCTTGGCCGCGTCGCCGGAGATGAGGTTCGACGTGCCGACGAACCCTGCGACGAACGGCGTCGCCGGGCGCTCGTAGATCTCCGCCGGGGTGCCGACCTGCGCGATCCGGCCACCCTCCATCACGGCGACCCGGTCGCTCATGGTCAGCGCCTCTTCCTGGTCGTGGGTGACGAATATGAAGGTGATACCCACCTCACGCTGGATCGACTTGAGCTCGACCTGCATCTCCTCGCGCAGCTTCAGGTCGAGGGCGCCCAGCGGCTCGTCGAGCAGCAGCACGCGGGGCCGGTTGACCAGCGCCCTGGCCAGCGCCACCCGCTGGCGCTGCCCACCCGACAGCTGCGCGGGCCGCCGCGCCTCGAACCCCTCGAGCCGGACACTCGCCAGCGCCTGGAGCGCCCGCTCCCGGCGTTCCCGCCGTGCCACGCCCTTGACCCGCAGGCCGTACTCCACGTTGGCGAGCACGCTCATGTGCGGGAACAGCGCGTAGTCCTGGAAGACCGTGTTCACGTCGCGCTGGAAGGGCGCCAGGCCTGTCACGTCGACGCCGCCGAGGCTGACCGTTCCCGCGGTGGGTGTCTCGAACCCGGCGATCAGCCGCAAGACGGTCGTCTTGCCGGAACCTGAGGGGCCGAGCATCGCGAAGAACTCGCCGTCGGCGATCTCCAGGTCGACCCCGGCCACTGCCTCGACCGAGCCGAAGGACTTGCGCAGGCCGCTGAGCTGTACGGCCGCTTGCTTGGCGCGCATGCACGGAACGATAGATCCTGTCGCTCCCCGCTACCACCACCGGTGCAATGGGCGGACCTCTTGGCTGGTTGAATGGGGACATGCCCCTTGATCCCGAGATCGCCGCGAGGCTGAAGCGCAACGGCGACGGGTTGGTACCCGCGATCGTCCAGCAGTACGACACCGGCGAGGTCCTCATGCTCGCCTGGATGGACGACGAGGCGCTGCATCGCACCCTGACGACGGGCCGGGGCACCTACTGGTCGCGAAGCCGCCGCGCGTACTGGGTCAAGGGCGACACCTCCGGGCACCTGCAGCACGTCAAGGAGGTGGCGCTCGACTGCGACGGCGACACGGTCCTGGTCAAGGTCGACCAGGTCGGCGCCGCCTGCCACACGGGCGACCGCACCTGCTTCGACGCCGACCGGCTCGACCTGCCATGACCTCCTCGGACGGTACGGCGGAGCCACCGCCTACCCCCGACCCCACAACCCCTGGCACCCAGGGTGACTCCGAGGCCGCTCCGGACGCCGGTACGCGGCAAGACGGCGGCCCCGAACCATCCGCCGCCACGACGCATCAAGATCAGACGCGCGACCCAGCGAGCGCACACCAGCCGGGACCCAGCACCCAGGATCGCCACGAATCGACGCGTGAAGGCGGGGCGCGGGCCGGGGTGCGGGAGTTGTGGATGTGGGTGGCGGGCACTGGGGTCGGGTGTCTGCTGGTGCTGTTCGCGGCCAGCCGTAGCTGGGTGAGTGTGAAGGGCGCCGGGGTCGTGGCGCCGACCGGTGGGGACCTGAGCCCGGCGCTGACCCCGATCGGGCTCGCAGGACTGGCTGGCGTGGTGGCCGTGCTGGCGACCAGAGGCGTCGGCAGGCGGATCATCGGCGTCCTGCTCGCGCTGTGCGGTGTGGCGGCCGCGGCGAGCGCGTGGACGGCCGCCGGGCGGGCCACCGTACTGGAGTGGCTGCGAGGACACAATGCCGTTCAGGCCGCGGCGGGGATCGTCTGGGAGCCGGTGAGGTTCTGGCCGGTCGTGGCCGTGACGGGGGCGGTGCTCATGGCCGCGGGCGGGATCGTGGCGGTCGTGCGCGGCGGCAGGTGGACGGGCATGTCGGCCCGCTACGAGCGCCCGGGAGGCGCCGCGGCCAAGCCCGACGACCGCTCGATGTGGGACGCCCTCGACCGGGGTGACGATCCGACGGATTCCCGCTGATCATCCGCTCCGGTCTGGTCACGAATCATCCTCGGTGTGAACCGTCCCCGGTGCGGCCGGCGTTTTCTCAATAGGCTGCCTCTGCAACTCGCCACGATCACACGAGGAGCCAGACAGGATGAGCTACGGGGACCAGGGCGGCGGCGGATACGGTGCCCAGCCTCCTGGCGGCGGCTACGGCCAGCAACCCGGCTACGGTCAACAGCCGGGAAGCGGCGGGTACGGCCAGCAATCTGGTTACGGCCGGCAGCCCGGCAGTGGGGGATACGGCGAACAGCCGGGCAGCGGTGGGTACGGGCAGCAGCCCGCGTCCGACGGCTACGGCCGCCCGCTGCTGTACGGCCAGCCCTACAGCCAGCCGAACTACCAGCAGAACCCCTACGGCCAGCCCCCGTACGGCCGGCCGCAGTACGCCGCGCAGCCGGCCAACGGCCTGGCCATCGGCTCGCTCATCTGCGGCATCGTGGGCCTGCTGTTCTGCGGCCTGACCAGCATCCCCGGCGCCATCCTCGGCCACCTGGCGCTGAGCAGGGCCAAGAAGTCGGGCGGCGAGGGCCAGGGCCTGGCCATGGGCGGTCTGATCACCTCGTACGTGACCATCCTGCTCTGGGTTCTGGGCTGGCTGATCTTCGGCGCCGCGCTCCTGGCCGCCATCGGGATCGGTGGTGCGGCATCGACCTCGGGCTACTGACCGGCGACGCCGGGCTTGCAGTCAGATCACAAATCGTCCGCATGATGGGCGTTATTCCATGTAGATCGCGGTTTGTCGCTAAGGTGTCGCGCGCAACTCGCCAGCATGACCAATGAGGAGTACACGAGCATGAGCTACGGAAACCAGGGGGACGGCGGCGGTTACGGCGCCCAGCCGCCCGGCGGCGGCTACGGTCAGCAGCCGCCCAGCGGTGGCGGTTACGGCCAGCAGCCCCCGAGTGGCGGCGGTTACGGCCAGCAGCCCCCGAGCGGTGGCGGCGGTTACGGCGGCGGCTACGGTCAGCAGCCCCCGAGCGGTGGTGGTTATGGCCAGCAGCCGCCCAGCGGTGGCGGTTACGGCCAGCAGCCCCCGAGCGGCGGCGGCTACGGCCAGCCCCCCGGCGGCGGTTACGGCCCGCCCCCCGGCGGTGGATACGGCGAGTACGGCGCGCCCCAGACGCCGCCGGACAACCATCTGGTCGCCGCGATCCTCACCACCCTGTTCTGCTGCCTCCCCTTCGGTATCGTGTCGATTGTCAAGTCGTCGCAGGTGAACTCGAAGTGGCAGGCCGGTGACTACCAGGGCGCCATCCAGGCCTCGGAAGAGGCCAAGACGTGGTGGAAGCGAGCGCTGATCTTCGGCATCATCGCCGAGGTCGTCCTCATCATCCTGTACATCATCCTGTTCGTGGTCCTCGCGTCGACCGTCCCGAGCAGCACGTACGGATACTAGGCGTCGGAATCAGCATGGGCATCGCCAACATCGAGCGGCGCGGCACCGATCGGCTCAGATCGGTGCTCGCGCCGCTCGGCGTGGCCGGTGCGGCCGCGGCCGTCACCACCCTCGTCGGCATCGTCGACCCGAACCAGCCGGGCCACTACCCGACCTGCCCGTTCCTCTGGGTGACGAGCCTGTGGATCCCGGGCGGCCTCTACTGCCCGGGGTGCGGCACGCTGCGCGCGATCCACGCGCTCGCCCACCTCGACCCCGTGGGCGCGCTGGACATGAACCCGCTCATGGTGGTCATGCTCCCGTTCCTGCTGTTCTGGTGGGGGCGCTGGATGATCCGCGCCCTCCAGGGCAGGCCTCGCAAGACCACGCTCGCCCATCCCGCGTACGTGTGGGCCTTCCTCGGCGTCGTGCTCGTGTACTGGGTGGTCCGAAATCTCCCCTTTGGGGCCTTCCTCGCGCCGTAGATGGGGCCCGGTGGCTAGGTGACCTCGGCGAGGCCGATACCATCGCAAGACAAGGCCGGGAGCGGACGCCGACGCGAACTCCCTGCCAACCCCCTACTGTCGACCGGAGGGACCCCAAGCGCGTGAGTGAGCCGACCGAAGGACCGAGTGTCCTCGACGACATCCTCGACGGGGTGCGCGCCGACCTCGCCGCACGCCAGCAGGCTGTCTCGCTTGACGAGCTCAAGCAGCGCGCCGAGCGGGCTCCCACGCCCAAGGACGCCTACGCGGCGCTCGGCGGCGCCAGGGTGTCGGTGATCGCCGAGGTGAAGCGTTCCAGCCCGTCCAAGGGCGCGCTCGCCGCCATCGCCGACCCGGCCGCGCTGGCCGCCGACTACGAGGCGGGCGGCGCCCACGTCATCAGCGTGCTGACCGAGCGGCGCAAGTTCGGCGGCAGCCTGGACGACCTGGCCGCGGTCCGCGCCAGGGTCGACATCCCGATCCTGCGTAAAGATTTCATCCTGACCTCCTACCAGCTGTGGGAGGCCCGCGCCCACGGTGCCGACCTGGCGCTGCTCATGGTCGTCTGCCTGGAGCAGGAGGCGCTGGTGTCGCTCATCGAGCGGGCCGAGTCGATCGGGCTCACCCCGCTGGTCGAGGTGCACACCGAGGAGGAGCTCGAGCGGGCGGTCGCGGCGGGGGCCAGGATCATCGGGATCAACGCCCGCAACCTGAAGACGCTCGAGGTCGACCGCGACGTCTTCGCCAAGCTGGCGCCGAAGGTCCCCGACAATGTGCTCAAGATCGCCGAGTCGGGCGTGCGCGGCCCCCACGACCTGCTCGCCTACGCCCGCGCGGGGGCCGACGCCGTGCTGGTGGGGGAGAGCCTGGTCACCGGGAAGGACCCGCGCAGGGCCGTGGAGGCGCTGGTGACGGCCGGGGCCCACCCGGCGACTCGTCCCGACCATGGATCAGAGGGATAACAAGTGAGCGAGATCCTCACCGCCGCCGACCTGGCGGGTAACGGCGCCCACGGCGACGACCCCGACCTGCACGGCAAGTTCGGCATCTTCGGCGGCCGCTACGTTCCTGAGGCGCTCATCCCGGCGCTCGACGAGGTCGCCGCGGTCTACGAGAAGGCCAAGAACGACGCGCAGTTCATCAGGGAGTTCGACCACCTGCTGCGCACCTACGCGGGCCGGCCGACGACGCTGACCGACGTGCCGCGCTTCAGCGAGCAGGCGGGCGGCGCCCGGGTCATCCTCAAGCGCGAGGACCTGACCCACACCGGCGCCCACAAGATCAACAACGTGCTCGGCCAGGCGCTGCTGACCAAGCGGCTCGGCAAGACCCGGGTGATCGCCGAGACCGGCGCGGGCCAGCACGGCGTGGCCACGGCCACCGCCGCGGCGCTGCTCGGCCTGGAGTGCGTCATCTACATGGGCGCGGTCGACTGCGAGCGCCAGGCGCTCAACGTGGCCCGCATGAAGCTGCTCGGCGCCAAGGTCGTCCCGGTGCACAACGGCAGCAAGACGCTCAAGGACGCCATCAACGAGGCGTTCCGCGACTGGGTCACCAACGTCGACACCACCCACTACCTGTTCGGCACCGTCGCGGGCCCGCACCCGTTCCCCGAGATCGTGCGCGACTTCGCCCGCATCATCGGCGTCGAGGCGCGCCGCCAGATGCTGGAGCTGACCGGCAGACTGCCTGACGCGATCTGCGCGGCCGTCGGCGGCGGCAGCAACGCGATCGGCATCTTCCACGCCTTCCTCGGCGACCAGGGCGTCCAGCTGCACGGCTACGAGGCGGCGGGGCGCGGCCTGGAGACGGGCGAGCACGCGCTCACGCTCACCGCCGGCTCGGTCGGCGTGCTGCACGGCTCGCGCACCTACGTGCTGCAGGACGAGGAGGGCCAGACGATCGATTCCCACTCGATCTCGGCCGGCCTCGACTACCCGGGCGTCGGCCCCGAGCACGCCTGGCTGAAGGACTCCGGGCGCGCCACCTACCACGGCATCACCGACGACGAGGCCATGCAGGCCTTCTCCCTGCTCGCCCGCACCGAGGGCATCATCCCGGCCATCGAGTCCTCCCACGCCCTGGCCGGCGCGCTCAAGCTGGGCCAGGAGCTCGGCCCCGAGGCTACGATCTTGGTGAATCTGTCCGGCCGCGGTGACAAGGACATGGGCACCGCCATGAAGTACTTCGGGTTGTGAGATGACCACTCTTCAGACGGTGTTCGCCAAGGCCAAAGCGGACAACCGGGCCGCGCTCGTGGGTTACCTGCCCGCCGGGTTCCCCACCAAGGAAGGCGCGGTCACGGCCGCCGCCGCGCTGGTCGAGGCCGGCTGCGACGTCATCGAGATCGGCCTGCCGTACTCCGATCCGCTCATGGACGGCCCCACGATCCAGGACGCCGTGCACCGCTCGCTGGTCAACGGCACCCGCATCGCCGACGTGATGCGCACCGTCGAGGGCGTCGCCATGACGGGCGCGGCCACGCTCGTCATGACGTACTGGAACCCGATCGACCGCTACGGCGCCGAGCGCTTCGCCCGCGACCTGGCCAACGCCGGGGGCACGGGCACGATCACGCCCGACCTGACGCCCGAGGAGTCGGAGCCGTGGCGCGCCGCCTCGGCCGCGGCCGGCATCGACACGGTGTTCCTGGTGGCCCCCAGTTCGACGGAGGCGCGCATCAAGGCCGTGGTCGACTGCTGCACCGGGTTCGTGTACGCGGCGTCGCTGATGGGCGTCACGGGTGCCAGGGAGACGGTCAACGTGGCCGCCGAGGACCTGGTCCGGCGCACCCGCCAGCACACCGACCTGCCGGTGTGCGTGGGTCTGGGCGTCGGCACCGGTACGCAGGCCGCCGAGGTGGCGGCCTACGCCGACGGCGTCATCGTGGGCTCGGCCTTCATCCGCCGCATGCTGGACGCCCCCGACGAGGCCGCGGGCCGCGCCTCGATCGGGGAGCTGGCCCGCGAGATGGCCCAGGGCGTCCGCAGCAGGGGCTAGCCCAGCTCGGGTTCGGCGCGGATCTCCGGGTCCGCGCCCACCCTGTCCAGTTCGAGCAGGACGACCTCGTTCGTGCCCGCCCGCAGCAGCGGCGCGGGCACGTACAGCGTGCGCTGCGGCCCGCGCTCCCAGTAGCGGCCCAGGCAGAAGCCGTTGACCCACACGTAGCCCTTGCCCCAGCCGGGCAGCGCCAGGAAACCGTCGGCGGGTTCGGCCACCTCGAGGGTGCCCCGGTAGAAGGCGGTCGGCTCCCCGGCCAGGCCCGGCTCGAAGGGCACGCCCGACACGTCGTCCAGCGGGATCGGCACGGCCGTGACGCCGTTGAGGTACTGCTGGCCGTGCAGGATGCCGCCGACGATCCCCTTGGCCTCGCCCACGGCGGGCCCGAAGTTCGTCCGCCCCATCGACTCCACGAGCAGCTCGACGCTCACCCCGCCCGGCACGTCGACGCCGCCGGGCACGTCCCGCTCGAGGACCCCCATGGGCTCGCCGTCCACGAACACGTACGCCCTGTCGTGCAGCCCCCGCACCGTCACCGGGTACGGCTGCCGCGGCCCGGGGATCGTGGTGCGGTAGAGGACGAGCCCGTGCTCCAGCCCGAGCTCCTCGAACGTGGCCGGCACAGGCCCGGTGACCTCGGGCAGGGCGAGCTTGGCCAGCGCGTCGCGCAGCCGTACCGAGTGCGTGAGCCGCACCCGCGACGGCGGCAGCGTCGCCGGGGCCGGAGGGACGTCCGGGACGTCCGGGTTGTAGCGGGACAGGATCTCGCGGAAGCGCCAGAACTTCTCGGTCGGAGCGCCCTGCTCGGAGATCGGCGCGTCGTAGTCGTAGGAGGTGATCGTCGGCCGGTAGGCGCCGGTCGCGAGCTCGCCCACCTGGTTGGCGCCGGCCCGCGTGCCGAAGGACGTGCCGCCGTGGGCCATGTAGAGGTTCACCGAGGCACCCGCGGCCAGGATCCGCTCCAGCGTGTCCGCCGCGCTGTCGGCGTCCCGCGTGACGTGCGGCTGGCCCCAGTGGTCGAACCAGCCGCACCAGTACTCCATGCACATCAGCGGATCGTCAGGCCGGTGCGCGCGCAGCGCGGCGAAGTGCCGCTCAGGCTCGGAGCCGAAGTTCACCGTGGCCAGCACGCCCGGTAGCGTGCCGCCGGTCAGGTGCCAGTCGGCCGAGCCGTCGGAGGTGAACAGCGGCACCTCCACGCCGTGCGCGGACAGCAGATCGGCCAGGTGGCGCAGGTAGTCCTGGTCGTCGCCGTAGGAGCCGTACTCGTTCTCCACCTGCACCATGATCACGTTGCCGCCCCTGGTGACCTGCCGTTCGGCGATCGCCGGGATCAGCTGCGCGAAGTAGCGGCCGACCTGGCGCAGGTACTCGGGGTCGCTGGTCCTGATCCGCCCGCTCAGCCAGTACGGCAGGCCGCCGTTGTCCCACTCCGCGCAGATGTAGGGACCCGGCCGCACGATCGCCAGCAGGCCCTCGGCCGCCGCGGCGTCGAGGAACGCCCCGACCTCCGCCAGCCGGGCGAACTCGCCGGGACGCGGCTCGTGCAGGTTCCACGGCACGTACGTCTCGACGGTGTTGAGCCCCATCGCGCGCAGCATGCGCAGCCGGTGCGGCCACTGCTCGGGCAGGACCCGGAAGTAGTGCAGCGCCCCCGACAGGATCCTGAATTCCTGTCCGTCGAGGTGGAAGGCGCCGTCCTGAATCGCAAAAGTTCGCATCGCTATCCTTACAGGTAGATCTGCCCAGGATGGTGCGGAGTCGCGGGCGCGGGCCATGGACAAAGCGCGCCGGATGGTTGGACGAATCGAGAGGGCGGCAGTGCCAGGCCGGTTCCGGCAGTGGATGCACTTCCTCACGCCGAGCGAGGCCCACCGCAGGCTGGGCCTGGTCTGCCTGGGCGTGGGACACCAGGAGGGCCGGTTGCCCACGGTCGGCCCGCGCACCCTGCACAAGCACGTGGCCGTCGTCGTGACCGAGGGCGGGGGCTGGTTCCGCCAGGGCGGCGAGCCGGAGATCGAGGTCGTGGCGCCCGCCGTGCTGTGGCTCTTCCCCGGGGTCGAGCACCACTACGCGCCCGGCGAGCAGGGCTGGACCGAGTGGTTCTGCGACTTCACCGGGCCCGCCGTGGCCGCCTACCAGGACCTCGGCTTCCTCGACCCGGCCAGGCCCGTCATCCCGCTGACCGCCGCCGACGCGGCCGTGCACGCGATCGGCCGCATCGCGCAGGCCTGCCGCAGGGGCGGGCCGTACCTGGAGGTCGAGACGTCGGCCGTCGTGCACGAGGTGCTGGTGGCGCTGCGGCAGGCCCGCGCCGACGAGGACCCGGCCGGGGAGCCGGTGCTGCAGTCGCTGGGCAGGGACGCGTGCCTGCCGATCTCGGTGGCCGAGCACGCCCGCCGCCTCGGCATGCCGCTGGCCGACCTGCGGGCCGTGGTCAGGCGCCTGACGGGCTCGAGCCCGAAGGACTACCTGGTGTCGGTGCGGCTCAACCGGGCCAAGGATCTCCTGGCCGGCTCCCGGCTGCCCGTGGCCGCGGTCGCCCGCCGGGTGGGATACGACGACCCCGCCTATTTCACCCGGATCTTCACCCGCCGGGTCGGGCTGCCGCCCAGCGAGTTCCGGACCCAGGAGTCCTGGCTGGCCTGACCGCCACGGCTGCCTAACCCGCGCTGCTCGTTTGTGGGTATTCGCGGCGAAAACGGCGCGCGAATGCGACTATGCATGCGGCCATCGCCGCACCAGGCCACGTCGCGCACCGGAAGGACCCGCATGCGCCCGAGCTCCGCAGCCCTCTTAGCCCTGCCCGCCCTCGTCTGCGCCACCGTGATCGTGCCCCTGGCCGCGCACGCCTCTCCCGGCGAACGCGCGGCCCTACCCGCCGGAGCCCAGGCCATCGCCCCGGCCCACGTCGCCCACGTCACCCACGCAGCCACGCCTCCGTCGCCGGTGCCGACGCCGAAGAACCCGCTGCCCTCGCCGGAGATCTCGCCCACCGGGCCCACGCCGCCCCCGCCGACCGTGCAGAACATCAAGCCCGAGCCGCAGGCCGCCGTGTCCGCGCCCGCCGTCATCTCCTCGCCGCAGCTGACCGTCGCGCTCGACCCCGCCTTCCCGCGCGTCCTGCGCTACACCGACCGCGCCGGCGGCGCCACGCTCGACGGCGGTACGGCCGTGCCTGCCGTGGTCCTGAACGGCCGGCCGTACAACGTGACCGGCGCCCTCAGTGGGAACGACGGCAGCACCGCCCGCTACAGCCTGAAATTTCCGGACCTGGACGGTGTCGGGCTGGACGTGTCCATCGGGGTGAGGGGGCGGGTGACCACGTTCCGGGTGGACGCGGTCAGGAACACCGACGCCTTCCGGATCAACACCCTCGACCTGCCGGGACACGACCTGGTGTCCGTGGCGAGCACCCAGGAGGGCGCCGCCACCGCCTTCACCAGGCTCGACCCCAACTCCACCCGCACGGCCGACGTCTTCGCCCAGGTGACGCCGCAGACGGCCCCGGACGCCAACCCGGTGGGCGCCAGCTACGCCATCGTCAACACGGCCAGGCTCGCCGCGGCCGTCGAGACGAACTCCACCTACGACAAGCCGAGCGGCCCCACCGACAAGGACGCCGCCCGCCTGTGGCACCAGGCGAGGAAGGACGCCGACGGCACGGTCAGGGTCGGCGTGTGGAGCGGCCAGTGGACCTACCGCGGCACCGGCTCGCCCTTCACCGAGAACCTGCCCTGGGCCAGGGTCGTCGTCACCCCCGACGCCAACGGCGACCACACGGTCGACTGGCAGGACGGCGCGATCGCCTTCCGCGGCATCGAGATCAAGGCGCTGGGCGCCGACCAGACCAAGGAGCGGGTGGTCGCGCACATCCCGTTCAACTTCTCCAGCCAGGCCACCCACCCGTTCCTGCGCACGCTCGACGACGTCAAGCGGGTCTCGCTGGCCACCGACGGGCTCGGGCAACTCGCGATACTCAAGGGCTACCAGTCGGAGGGCCACGACTCGGCGCACCCCGACTACGGCGGCAACTACAACCGCCGCGCCGGCGGGCTGGCCGACCTCAACACGCTGCTCAAGGCGGGCAGGAACTGGAACGCCACCTTCGGCGTGCACGTCAACGCCACCGAGTCCTACCCGGAGGCGAAGAGCTTCAGCGAGTCGCTGGTCAACGTCAAGGCCAAGGGCTGGAACTGGCTCGACCAGTCCTACCAGATCGACCAGCGGGCAGACCTGACCAACGGCACCCTCGCCAAGCGCTTCCATCAGCTTCGTGACGAGACCGACCCCAACCTGGCCTTCCTGTACGTGGACGTCTACCGCCCGTTCGGCTGGGTGGCCGACCGGCTGCTTGCCGAGCTGCGCGCCCAGGGCTGGCAGGTCGGCACCGAGTGGGCCGACAAGCTGGAGCGCGGCTCCCTGTGGTCGCACTGGGCCAACGACCTCAACTACGGCGGAGCCACCAACAAGGGGCTCAACTCGCAGATCATCCGCTTCATCCGCAACAGCGAGAAGGACGTCTGGAACGCCCACCCCATCCTGGACAACGCCCGCATCGTCGAGTTCGAGGGCTGGACCGCGGAGAACGACTTCACCGCCTTCTACCGCAACATCTGGGAGCACAACCTGCCGGCCAAGTTCCTCCAGCACTACAAGATCATGCGCTGGAAGGCCGACGAGATCGACTTCACCGGCGGCGTCAGGGGGACGTTCACGAACAGCAGGCGCGAGCTGTTCGCGGGCGCGCACAAGGTCTACGACGGCGGCGCCTACCTGCTGCCGTGGGAGGGCAGGTACTACCACTACAACCCGGACGGCGGCACGACCACCTGGGACGCCGCCGGGCCCCTGCGGCTCTACAAGCTCACCGACCAGGGCCGCGTCCCGCTGGGCGTCCTCGCCCCACGAAACGGGAAAATCTCTCTAAATGCTGACAAGGGCCAGCCGTACGTGCTCTACCCGGTCGGCAAGCCCCCCGCGGCGCACGCCCCCGACTGGGGCCAGGGCAGCGGCGTCAGGGACCCCGGCTTCAACGGCGTGAACACCTGGGACACCAGCGGGCCCGTCAGCGTCAGGACCAACCAGCTCGGCCAGCGCGTCGCCGTCCTCGGCGGCGGCGCCCCCGCCCGGATCCAGCAGCGCCTCACCGGCCTCGAGCCGGGCCGGGCCTACACCGCCTCCGCCGAGATCGAGATCGAACCCGGCACGACCCGCCGGACGACGCTGGCGGTCGGCGAGGCCGCCATCGGCCTCGACCGGTCCACCGCCCGCAACTACATCGCCTCGGACGAGAAGCACGACACCTACTTCCAGCGGGTCCAGCTCCACTTCACCGCCAAGGCCGGCAGCGCGGACCTGCGCATCGAGGCCGCGGACGCCGCTGGCGAGGTCAGGGTCGACGACGTCAGGCTCGTCGCGAGCGACCCGCCCGGCGACAGCGACGGATTCGAGTCCGTCGACCAGGGGTGGGGCCCGTTCGTCAAGGGCGACGCCGGCGGCTCGTTCGACGCCCGCACCCACCTTTCCGAGCGGCACGAGCCGTACACGCAGAAGGGGTGGAACGGCAAGACCGTCGACGACGTGCTCGACGGCGACTGGTCGCTGAAGTCGCACGAGGAGCGCGAGGGGCTGGTCTACCGGACCGTGCCGTGGACCGCCCGCTTCGAGCCGGGACACGCCTACGAGGTGTCCTTCGCCTACCAGAGCGCCCAGGCGGAGACCTACAGCTGGGTGACCGGCTACGACAAGGGCAGCGCCAGTGTGGAGACGAGGCGGACCCCGCTGCCCGAGCAGACCACCACTGCCCGCTTCACCGAGCGCGTGGTCGGCGCCTGCGGCGACGTGTGGGTCGGGCTGCGCTCGCTCAAGCCCGAGCAGGCGGGGGCCGACTTCGTCCTGGACGACTTCGCCGTCAAGGACCTCGGGCCCGCGCCCGACGCGCCCGCGTGCGCCTCGCTGACCGTGGTTCCCGCCTCGCCGTCGCTGGAGCAGGGCACGGCCAACGACGTGACCACCACGTTCCAGAACCTCGAGGACACCGCCCAGGACGTCAAGGTGACGCTCGCCGTACCGGAGGGCTGGACCGCCGCGGGGGACGGGAACGGCCGCGTCGAGCCCGGCGGCAAGCTGGTCACCGTCTGGAAGGTGACGCCGCCCGCCGACGCCGCCTACCAGACCTACGAGCTGAAGGCCGTGGCCGCCTACGCCGGCCGGAGCGTGGACGCCTCCGCGGTCGTGCGGACCCTGCCGCCACCGCCCGCCAAGGACGCCTACGCCAGTGACCTGGACTGGGTCAGCGCCGACAACGGCTGGGGGCCCGCCGAGCGCGACGAGGAGAACGGCGACAAGGCCCAGGGCGACGGCACCCCGATCACCATCGGCGGCCAGGTCTATCCCAAGGGCCTCGGCACGCACGCGCCGGCCAGGATCCGCTACTTCCTGGCGGGCAGATGTACGGCTTTCGCGGCCTTCGCCGGCGTGGACGACAGCCAGGGCGTGCGCGGGTCGGTCCAGTACGCCGTGGTGGCCGACGGGGTGACCAAGGCGCAGAGCCCGGTGCTCAAGGGTCCCGACCCGGCCTACGAGCTCAAGGCGGACCTGGCCGGCGCCCGTTATGTCGATCTTGTGGTGACCGACGGTGGCGACGGCAACGGCAACGATCACGCCGACTGGGGAGGCGCGCGGTTCAGTTGCGGCTGACCAGCACATTCGGCTTAGCTGAGCCTTATCCTTAACGTGATCGGATGTGGTGCGGGTACTGTGCGCATCCCGGCGCAGAGACAGAGGAGAGCACCCGTGACCGCGTCGCAACAGGCACACAGCGTCAGAGTGGCGATACCCTGGGTGACGACCGTCGCCCGGTTGATACTCGGCGTGACGCTGATCGTGGCCGGTGGGCTGAAGATCGGCAGTCCCGCCGAATCGGTGGTGGCGGTCAAGGCGTACCAGCTGCTGCCTGACTCGGTCGCCACGATGGTGGGCTACGGCCTGCCGATCCTGGAGATCGTGGTCGGGGTGCTGCTGGTCATCGGCCTGCTGACCAGGGTCGCCGCCGTCGTCGGCACGCTGCTCATGGCCGCCTTCGTCTTTGGCATAGCCTGGGCGTGGGCCCATGGGCTGCGCATCGACTGCGGCTGTTTCGGGGGAGGCGGCCAGCTGCCCGGCGGGCAGGAGCCGCAGTACCCGCTGGAGATCCTGCGGGACTTCGGGCTGATGCTGTGCGGCGCCTGGACCGTCCGGTTCGCTTCCGGACGGTTTGCGCTCGACTCGGCACTGGGGCTGGCCGGCCGTACATATCAGGTGGAAGAGGGGGAGAGCTACTGATGGGCAAGGGCGACCGCGAGAAGTCGGCGCGCGAGAAGATCAGGGAGCAGCAGGCCGCCGACCGTGCGCGGGAGCAGCGCAAGAAGGTCGTGACCTACTTGAGCGTGGGGGTCGTCGCGGTCGCGGCGGTCGGCCTCGGCTGGTGGTACACCGCCAGCCAGTCCACCTCCGAGGCGGCGGGTGACACGGCGCCGACGACCGTGCAGTCCGACGGGTCCGTCGTGATGGCCAAGGAGGGCGTCGTCGCGCCCGTGGTGGACATCTACGAGGACTTCCAGTGCCCCGTGTGCAAGCAGCTCGAGGAGATCAGCGGCTCCACCTTCAGGAACCTGGCCGCCGAGGGCAAGGCCAAGGTCGTCTACCACCCGATCACGATCTTCGGTGACGACCCGATGAAGAGCAACTCCATTCGCGCCGCCTCGGCCGCGCGCTGCGTGGCCGACGGCAAGCAGTGGCTGGCCTACCACGACCTGCTCTACAAGAACCAGCCCACCGAGGGCACCGAGGGCTTCAAGATCGACCAGCTGGTCGGCTGGGGCAAGGAGGCGGGGGTGACCGCGCCCGGCTTCGACGCCTGCGTCACCCAGCAGCAGAAGGCGTCCGCGCACATCGCCTACACCGACAAGACCCTCAAGGACCAGAAGATCCAGGGGACTCCGACGGTCAAGCTGAACGGCAAGGAAATGGACCTCAGCGTGGTCTCCAAGCCCGCGCAGCTGCGCGATACGGTCACGAAGGCCGCCAAGTAGCCCGGTGTCCGCTACCCTCACCGACATGCCCCTTGCCTTCATTCCCAGCCCTTCCCAGGGGGTCTGGTACCTCGGATTCATCCCGATCCGGGCCTACGCGCTGTGCATCGTGCTCGGCGTCGTCGTCGCCGTCTGGCTGAGCGAGCGCCGCTGGCGCGCTCGCGGCGGCGAGAAGGGCACGATCGTCGACATCGCCGTGCCCGCGGTGATCTTCGGCCTGATCGGCGGCCGGCTCTACCACGTCATCACCGACTGGCAGACCTACTTCGGCCCGCGCGCGATCAAGCAGCCGTACCAGGCCCTGTTCATCTGGGAGGGCGGCCTCGGCATCTGGGGCGCGATCGCCCTCGGCGGCGTCGGCGTCTGGTGGGCGTGCCGGCGTCGCGGCATCTCGCTCTCCGCGGTGGCCGACACGGTCGCGCCCGGCATCGCCTTCGCGCAGGCCATCGGGCGCTGGGGCAACTGGTTCAACCAGGAGCTGTACGGCGGGCCGACCACGCTGCCCTGGGCGCTGGAGATCGACCCCCAGCACCGGCTGCCCGGGTACGAGAACGTGGCCACGTACCACCCGACGTTCCTGTACGAGTCGATCTGGGATCTCCTGCTGGGCTTCTTCCTGCTGTGGGCGGGCAAGCAGTTCGTGCTGCGGCACGGGCGGCTGTTCGCGCTGTACGTGGCCGGATACACGCTGGGGCGGTTCTGGATCGAGGGGCTGCGGATCGATCCCGTCGGCGGGGTCGACCACGCGGTGACGTTCCTCGGGCTGCGGCTCAACCAGTGGACGTCGATCGTGCTGTTCGTCGGGGCGCTGGTGTACTTCTTCCTGACGCGGAACAAGCAGACGGAGGAGATCATCGTGCCCGCCTCGGCGGGGGGAGCGGTGGATCCCGCCCATCCGTCGGACCAGGCGGATGCCGCGGACCTGCCCGGGTCATCTTCGGACGAATCGGATACGGTGACTGAAACCGCATCTGAAGAAGCGTCCGCTTCCGAGCCGAAGGAAGCCGAGGACGCGGCGGAAGCCGTACCCGCGGAGCCCGAGACGGACTCCGTGCCCGAGGCGGCGGCCGTGCCCGAGGCGGAAGAGAAGAACTCGCGATGAGCCAGCGCGCGGAGATCCACCACCAGCACCGCGACGTGACCGGCGGCTGGCTGCGGCCGTCGGTGTTCGGCGCGATGGACGGGCTGGTGTCGAACTTCGCGCTCATCGCCGGAGTCGCCGGCGGCACCGACGACACCAAGGTCATCTCGCTGGCGGGGATCGCCGGGCTGGCCGCGGGCGCGTTCTCCATGGCCGGCGGCGAGTACGTCTCGGTCGCCAGCCAGCGCGAGCTCGCCCTGGCCGAGATCGCCGTCGAGAAGCGCGAGCTCGAGCGCAACCCTGTCGCCGAGCAGGCCGAGCTGGCGCAGACGTTCGTCGCCCGCGGCGTCGCGCCCGACCTGGCCGCCGAGGTGGCCAGGCAGATCTCCGAGAACCCCGACCAGGCGCTCAAGGTCCACGCCCAGAACGAGCTCGGCGTCGACCCGCACGACCTGCCCTCGCCCAGGCTGGCCGCCGTCTCGTCGTTCCTGTCGTTCAGCGTCGGCGCTCTGCTGCCGCTCCTGCCGTACCTGCTCGGCGTGACCAGCCTGTGGCTGTCCGCGGTGCTGTCGTGCGTGTCGCTGTTCGGCGCGGGCGCGCTGGTGTCCACCGTGACCGCGCGCAGCTGGTGGTACACGGGGCTGCGCCAGCTCTTCGTCGGCGCGGTGGCCGCCGGGCTGACGTTCGGGCTCGGCAACCTGATCGGGGCGTCGGGCCTGTGACCACCAGGACACGCAAGCGGCGCAGGCCGCCGGCTTCCGACTGGCAACTGCCCGTCCTGACCGACCTTGGCTTCCAGCCCAAGCAGCAGAAGCTCCTGGTGATCATCGCCTCGATCGCCGGGGTGCTGGCTGCCGCCGTCGGCCTGACGCTCGTCGTCACCTCCCTCGGCAGCGGCTACGCCCCCGAACGGCAGGCCACCGCGGCCATGCTCGACGCGGGGACCACGCTGCCCGAGGTCTTCCACGGCTGGGCCTCGCCCAAGGGTCTCGAGCCGATCGGCGACCGGGCCAAGGACACCAAACCGCTGACGGAGAAGGAGGTCTTCGCCCAGAAGACGCTCACCGGCGGCAAGAAGCTCACGCTCAAACTGGGTGGCACCAAGCTCGACACCGACTGCACGGCCGCCCTGTGGGGCGCCGAACTGCTCGACGAGCTCGACGGCTGCACGCAGGCCGCGCGCGCCGCCTACACCAGCGCCGACGGCCGTTACGTGGCCCAGTACACCCTGCTCAACCTGCAGAACGTCAAGGCCGCGGGGGACTTCGTCGAGTCGCTCAAGACGCTCTACCGCGGCGGCTGGGTCCGTCCGCTGCCGGAGGCCGCCTTTCCCGCCGGCGGCCACAGCGAGGGCGGCGCCTACGCGCTCGGGCACTACGTCGGCCTCGTCTGGATCGGCCGCGCCGACGGCGCCGAGCCCACCCCCAAGGACGACTTCGTCTCCCTCACCCTCACGCTCCGCGGCGCCGAGAAGGCCGTCTACCGCCGCACCGTCGACATCGCGGGCCCGTCCTCATGACGCCCCGCGTGGATGGCGTCATGACGCCCTGCCGTACCCGCGTGGACGGCTTCATGGCGCCCTGCCGTACCGTCGCGCCCAGGGGGCCGAGATGCCGCTTCGCGTAGTGATCCCGCTGGCCGTGGCCGTCCTGGCGGTGTGCGGCGTGGGCGCCTGGTTCCTGACCCACCGCGCCGATCCCCGCCCGGCCTCCTACAGCGGCGAGCCCACCTCGGCCATGTACGCGGTCATCGACTCCCGCCAGCGCGACGCCGCTCCCTTGTCCCTCGGCGAGCTCTTCACCGCCCCCACGGTCGGCGGCCTCCGCAAGCTCACCTCGGAACAGCTCACGGACTGCTCCGACGCCCTGTGGGGCATCGACGCGCCCGGCTGCACCCAGGCTCTGCGCGCCACCTTCGCCTCGGACCAGGTGGCGGGCGAGTTCGTCATCTTCAACCTCCCTGACGGCCACGCCGCCGACACCCTCGTCGCCGCCCTGTCCCACTCAGGCTTCGTACGGCAGGCCACCCCCTTCGACGCCTCCCACAGCCGAGCCCAGGCCCGAGCCCTCGGCCACTACGTCACGGTCACCTGGGTAGGCCCCACCCACTCCACCACCCCCGACCTCCTCCAACCTCTCGTAGCCCTCGACACCCTCGGCCACGCCATCCAGCCCCGCGTCATCGCCGCCACCTAGCAGCCACCGCCCCGAGCCGCTCCCGAACACATGGACCTCCCCTGACAGCGGCGCCTCCGGCTCGGACACCGTCCTTAAGGGCTCACACCTCCAGCACGCACAAACCCCTCACCAAGACGAGGACGGTCCTCCTTCAGGACTCCACCCACTCACGACGCAGAATCGCCCTACACGAAGCCCACTCCTGAACCCCCACCGCTCTGCGAGACGGGAGCGCCCTCCGGAGTCCCCACGAAGCCCACACCCCGACGCACCTGGCCTACCACCAGACCGATGCCGCGACCGCCGCGGGCATGCTTACGCCGCCTTCATCCGTCCGGACGTGTCAGGCGCCGACCTTCAGCTGGTGGACGCGTGGTCCGGTGATCCCCATGATCGCCGCGGCATCCCGTTCGCTGAGTCCTGCAGACGTCAGCTCCCGTGCCAGCGATCTGGCGGCCTCCAAGCGACGGCGGTCATGCTCGGCGGCCAGCTCCACCTCCCGCTGATACGTCGCCAGCGATGGCGCCATGTCTTCCGGCAGGTCGTAGACGAAGGTGATGTCGACTTCCTCGTCTTCCCAGATGAACGCTGCGGAGTCGCGGGCCTCGGCATGCAATCCACGCAACGTGGAGGCCCCCACCGACCCGAGCACACCGGGCGTACGTCCCTTCCAGCGCCCCCGCTCGTAGGTGACGGTATAGGTGATGGTCTTGACGGTCACGAGCGCCCCTCCCTCGACAGCAGCTCGGCCAGTACGGTGAGGATCTCTTCCCATTCTTGCGGGTCACCGCCACGGTCAAGCGCGAGAACGATGCCAGGCGGCGGGAGTATCTTGCCATCGGTCAGCCGTCGTGCCCGGATGGTGAAGCCGTTCAGCGTCGGGTGAGTGTCAGCGAAGAACCCAGCCTCCCGGATGATCTTCTTGGCGCGGCCGAGCGCCTGTTGGAAAGCAGGTAGATCATCGCTCGTAACCTTAGCATAGTGAGCTTAGCGCTTGTCGCTAAGCCTGTTTAGCAATGATCCGCCTTTGTTCACATTGGTGCGAAGTGGCTGGAGGGATTGAGGGGTGGGTGGGGTCGGTAGGCTCGGGGGGTGGAGGTGCGGGAGCTCGTTGGGGCTGCGGGGGTGGATGGGCGGCGGTTGCGGCATGCGCTGACGCTGCTGTGCGACGGTCAGTGGTGGACGCTGGGCGATCTGGTCCGGGAGACCGCCACGTCGCGGCGGGGCATCGAGGCGCTGCTGCGGGCCGTCGAGCTCGAGCGGTACGGCGAGCGGTTCAGGATTCCGCTCGCGCACACCCCGGAGTATCAGGACCTGCTCGCGATGGCGCCGGGGCCGGAGGATCCGGTGGGGCATCTGGTGCCGCACTACCGGCACGTCCTCGAACGGCTGGAGACGCTGATCGCCAAGGCGCCGCGCGGGCGGCACACGCTGGATCACGTGGCGGCCACGCCGGAGACCGTGCTGCGGCGGGCGCTGCTGCTGGGGGCGCGGTTCTGGCTGCCGGGGTCGCGGTTGCTGTGCGTGGGGGACCACGATCTGACGTCGCTCGCCGTACGGATGGTGCATCCGGAGGTCGAGGTGACGGTCGTGGACATCGACGACCGGATCCTGGCCTACCTGGACGAGCAGGACCTCGGGGTGCGGACCCGGTGGGCGGATCTGCGGCTGGGGCTGCCGGGGTCGGTGCGGGAGCACGATCTGGCGATCACCGACCCGCCGTACACGCCTGAGGGGATCGGGCTGTTCGTGGCGCGCGGGCTGGAGGGGCTGAAGGGCGACGGGCGGGTGCTGCTGGCGTACGGGGCCAGCGAGCGTACTCCGGCGCTGGCGCTGAAGGTGCAGAACGCCCTGTCGTCGCTCAACCTCGCCTACGAAGCCATATATCCCGACTTCAACCGATATTTCGGGGCGGAGGCCATCGGGTCGGCCGCCGACCTGTACATCCTGCGTCCCACCACGAAGACGGCTCCCGCGGTGGCGGCCCGCCTGGAGTCCGTCGCCACCGCGATCTACACCCAGGGCCCGCAGTCGATCGAGGCCGAAACCGGGCAACCGGCCGTCGAGCTGGGCGACTTCGAGCCCGACCTCCTCGTCGGCGACTGGCCCAAGAGCCTGCCGCAACCACGGGTCAAGCTGGGGACCTGGCTGGCCAAGCCGTACCTCGGCAAGCAGGGGACCGTGGCGATAGCCGTACCCGCCGGGCTGGAGGCCGCCCTGCCGCGGCTGGTGCTCGCGGCGCAGAGCGCCCACATCCGCCTCTACCTGCCGGAACCTCTCACCTCTCGCGCACCCCTGGAGGCCTTGGCCCCGCTGGCCGAGATCGACGTCCGGGGCGCGATCGTGGACGTCACCCGCCGCACCCCCGACGACCCCGCCGGGCGCATCGCCCACCGCATCCTGTCCCGCGGGCACGGCAAGATCGCCAACGCCTGGCGTGAAGCGCTCATCACCGAGTCGGGTGGCACGCTCACCAAGAACGAGGCCCGCACCCTCATCCGCCGCACGGCCCCCTGGGCAGACGACCTCACCCCCGTCGAGGCCCCCCTCCACCGCCTCACATCCCTCCCCACCGCCATCCACACCACCCTCACGTAACTCCCGCACGGCCGGCCACCTCCTCCCCGCAACTCCCGTACGGCCGGCCACCCCATCGCCGTGACTCCCGTACGGCTTGGCCGCCCACCGCCCACCGCCCACCGCCCCGCGGTCCGCCGACCGCCCTCCGCTGGGCTACGCGCCTTACAGCGCGCCGAGGACCGCCGTTTCGCGTCTCGCCGACCCGGCGCGGGGCCCTGCTGGCGTGGGGTGTGTCGGGTTGAGCGCGGTCTGCGGGGTGTGGCGCCGGGGTTGGTCGGCGGATGGTGGGCTGGTGGGTGGGGGTTTGCGGAAATTTGGCTCGGTGTGGGGGCTGGGGGTGGGGCGGGTGTGGTGTCGGGGGGTCTTGGGGGAGGGGTGGTGGGGTGGGAGGGGGTGGGTGGGAATGTGTTCGGGGTTTGGGATGGTTGGTTTCAGATGTCGGGATTGGTGGCAATGTTCGCAATGCGGACGTGCTGGGCACCATTCCGGCAGGGTGCGGTAACCTCTACCCACAACACGCAGCAGGGCCAACGTCGTCCCCGCCTGTAATGCAGTTCAGACAGACGATGACGACGGGAGGGATTCAATGCCTGCTGCCCATCTCGGATTCCCCGAGCCGCAGGGCCTCTACCACCCCGCCAACGAGCATGATGCCTGCGGGGTCGCCATGGTTGCCGACGTCGCGGGTCGCCGCGGGCACGGGATCGTGGAGAAGGCGCTGACGGCGCTGCTCAATCTGGATCACCGGGGGGCCAAGGGTAGCGAGCCGGACACCGGAGACGGAGCCGGGATCCTGACCCAGGTCCCGGACGCTTTCTACCGCGACGTGGTGGACTTCGAGCTTCCCGAGGCTGGTCGTTACGCCACCGGGATCGCGTTCCTGGCCAGCGACCCCGAGGCCCGTGAGATCGGCGTGCGCATGATCGAGGAGATCGCGGCCGAGGAGGGGCTGACCGTGCTCGGCTGGCGGGATCTGCCGGTCGACCGTACGCTGCCGGGTCCGAGCGCCCGCGCGGTCATGCCGTACTTCATGCAGCTCTTCGTCAGCAGCCGGAACGGCGAGGCGGGGCTGGAGCTGGACCGGCTGGCGTTCTGCCTGCGCAAGCGGGCCGAGCACGAGGTCGACGTCTACTTCCCGAGCCTGAGCGCGCGCACGATCGTCTACAAGGGCATGCTGACGCCCGAGCAGGTCGAGCCGTTCTTCCCCGACCTGTCCGACGGCCGGTACGAGACCGCGATCGCGCTGGTGCACTCGCGCTTCTCGACCAACACGTTCCCGAGCTGGCCGCTGGCCCACCCGTACCGGTACGTCGCGCACAACGGCGAGATCAACACGGTCAAGGGCAACCGCAACTGGATGCGCGCCCGCGAGGCGATGCTCGAGTCGGCCCACATCCCGGGCGAAATTTCCAGACTTTTCCCCATCTGTGACCCGGATGGGAGCGACACCGCGAGTTTCGACGAGGCGCTCGAACTCCTGCACATCGGCGGCCGGTCACTCCCGCACGCCGTGCTGATGATGATCCCGGAGGCGTGGGAGAACCACACCGAGATGGATCCGCAGCGCCGCGCGTTCTACGAGTTCCACTCCTCGATGATGGAGGCCTGGGACGGCCCGGCCTCGATCACGTTCACCGACGGGACGCTGGCGGGAGCCGTACTCGACAGGAACGGCCTGCGGCCGGGCCGGTTCTGGGTGACCGAGGACGGCCTGGTGGTGCTCGCCTCCGAGGCGGGCGTGCTGGACATCCCGGCCGAGAAGGTGGTCAGGAAGGGCCGCCTGCAGCCGGGCAGGATGTTCCTCATCGACACCGCCCGCGGCAAGATCATCGAGGATGACGAGATCAAGGCGGAGCTCGCCGCGGCCCTGCCGTACGAGGACTGGCTGCACGCGGGGCTGGTCCGCTTCGAGGAGCTGCCCGCGCGCCAGCGGGAGATCCCCACGCACGAGGCGCTGGTCAAGCGGCAGCAGACGTTCGGCTACACCGAGGAAGAGCTGCGCGTCATCCTCTCGCCGATGGCCAAGACCGGCGTCGAGCCGATCGGCTCGATGGGCACCGACACGCCCGTCGCGGTGCTGAGCGAGAAGCCGCGCCTGCTGTTCGACTACTTCTCCCAGCTGTTCGCGCAGGTCACCAACCCGCCGCTGGACGCGATCCGCGAGGAGCTGGTCACCAGCCTGGCCAGCGTGCTCGGGCCCGAGGGCAACCTGCTCGACCCGGGTCCCACCAGCTGCCGGCAGCTCGTGCTGCCCTACCCGGTGATCGACAACGACGAGCTCGCGAAGATCATCCACATCAACGACGAGGGCGACCTGCCGGGCTTCCACCCGCACGTGGTCCACGGCCTGTACGAGGTGGCGGGCGGCGGCGAGGCGCTGCTGCACCGCCTGGAGGAGATCTGCGCCGAGGTGTCGGCCGCGATCGCCGACGGCGCGCGCGTCATCGTGCTGTCGGACCGCGGCTCCGGCGACGCGCTCGCGCCGATCCCGTCGCTGCTGCTGACGGGCGCGGTGCATCACCACCTGATCCAGGAGAAGACCCGCACCATGATCGGCCTGGTCATCGAGACCGGCGAGGCCCGCGAGTGCCACCACATGGCGCTGCTCATCGGCTACGGCGCCGGCGCGGTCAACCCGTACCTCGCGATCGAGACCGTCGAGGACATGGGCTTCGGACCCAAGGGCGTGCGGAACCTGATCAAGGCGTACGGCAAGGGCGTCATCAAGGTCATGTCCAAGATGGGCGTGTCCACGGTGGCCTCCTACACCGGCGCCCAGATCTTCGAGGCGCTCGGCCTCAGCCAGGACGTCATCGACGCCTGCTTCACCGGGACGACCTCCCGCCTGGGCGGCGTCGGCTTCGACGTGCTGGCCGAGGAGACGGCGCGCAGGCACGGCCAGGCCTACCCGCGGGTGGAGAACGCGCACCGCGGGCTCCAGGTGGGCGGCGAGTACCAGTGGCGGCGCGAGGGCGAGCCGCACCTGTTCAACCCCGAGACGGTCTTCAAGCTGCAGCACGCCACCAGGACGCGCCGCTACGAGATCTTCAAGGAGTACACGAACCTCGTCGACTCCCAGGCCGAGCGGCTCATGACGCTCAGGGGACTGTTCCGGATCAAGTCGGAGGGCAGGGCTCCGATCCCGATCGACGAGGTCGAGCCGGTCAGCGAGATCGTCAAGCGGTTCTCCACCGGCGCCATGTCCTACGGCTCCATCTCCATGGAGGCCCACGAGACGCTGGCCATCGCGATGAACCGCCTCGGCGGCAAGTCCAACACCGGCGAGGGCGGCGAGGACCCCGAGCGCCTCTACGACGAGGCCCGCAGGTCCGCGATCAAGCAGGTGGCCTCCGGCCGGTTCGGCGTGACCTCCGAGTACCTGGTCAACGCCGCCGACCTGCAGATCAAGATGGCCCAGGGCGCCAAGCCCGGCGAGGGCGGCCAGCTGCCCGGCCACAAGGTGTACCCGTGGATCGCCAAGACCAGGCACTCCACGCCGGGCGTCGGCCTCATCTCGCCGCCGCCGCACCACGACATCTACTCCATCGAGGACCTGGCCCAGCTCATCCACGACCTCAAGAACGCCAACCCGGCCTCCCGGGTGCACGTCAAGCTGGTCGCGGAGGTCGGCGTCGGCACGGTCGCCGCGGGCGTGTCCAAGGCGCACGCGGACGTCGTGCTGATCTCCGGCCACGACGGCGGCACCGGCGCCTCGCCGCTGACCAGCCTCAAGCACGCCGGCGCGCCCTGGGAGCTCGGCCTGGCCGAGACCCAGCAGACGCTGCTGCTCAACGGCCTGCGCGACAGGATCGTGGTCCAGGTCGACGGCCAGCTCAAGACCGGCCGCGACGTCGTCATCGCCGCGCTGCTCGGCGCCGAGGAGTACGGCTTCGCCACCGCGCCCCTCGTGGTCAGCGGCTGCGTGATGATGCGGGTCTGCCACCTGGACACCTGCCCGGTGGGCGTGGCCACGCAGAACCCCGAGCTGCGCAAGCGCTTCACCGGCAAGCCGGAGTTCGTGGTCAACTTCTTCGAGTTCATCGCCGAGGAGATCCGCGAGTACCTGGCCGAGCTGGGCTTCCGCTCGCTCGACGAGGCGATCGGCCACGTCGAGCTGCTCGACACCAGCGCCGCCGAGAATCACTGGAAGGCCGGCGGGCTCGACCTGTCGCCGATCCTGCACCAGCCGGAGCTCCCCGCGGGCACCGCGCTGCGCCGCACCAGTGTGCAGGATCACGGCCTGCAGCACGCGCTGGACAACACGCTCATCCAGCTGGCAGAAGGCGCGCTGCGCGAGCGCGCCCCAGTCCGGCTGGACCTGCCCATCCGCAACGTCAACCGCACGGTCGGCACCATGCTCGGCTACGAGGTGACCAAGCGGTACGGCGGGGCGGGCCTGCCCGAGAACACCATCGACATCAGCTTCACCGGCTCGGCGGGCAACTCCTTCGGCGCCTTCCTGCCCAAGGGCATCACGCTCCGCCTGACCGGCGACGCCAACGACTACCTGGGCAAGGGCCTGTCCGGCGGCCGGATCACGCTCCGCCCGCACGACGCGGCCCCCCTGGACGGTCACATCATTTCCGGAAATGTCGCCCTCTACGGCGCCACGTCCGGCGAGGTGTTCATCCGCGGCGTGGTCGGCGAGCGGTTCTGCGTACGCAACTCCGGCGCCACCGCGGTCGTGGAAGGCGTCGGCGACCACGGGTGCGAGTACATGACCGGCGGCCGCGCCGTCGTGCTCGGCCCGACCGGGCGCAACTTCGCCGCGGGCATGTCCGGTGGCATCGCCTACCTGCTCGACCTCGAGCCCGAGCGGGTCAACAGGGAGATGGTCGCCATCGAGGAGCTCTCCGAGCAGGACGCCGAGTTCCTGCAGGAGATCGTGGAGAAGCACTTCGCCGAGACCGGCTCCCCGGTGGCCAAGGAGCTGCTGGCCGACTGGCAGGCGGCGCTGGCCAGGTTCGGCAAGATCATGCCGACCGACTACAAGAGGGTCCTGGAGGCCGCCGAGGCCGCCCGCATCGAGGGCAGGGACGTGGACGAGGCGGTCATGGCCGCGGCGGTCAAGGGATGAGCGCCCGCATGCCGTACATCACGATCGAAGAGGAGGCGTAACCGATGGCCGACCCGAAGGGTTTTCTCACACACGACCGGGAGCTGCCGGCACGCCGCCCCGTGGACGTCCGTATCCGGGACTGGCGGGAGGTCTACGAGACCTTCCCCGAGCAGAAGCTGAACCAGCAGGCCGCGCGGTGCATGGACTGCGGCATCCCGTTCTGCCACAACGGCTGCCCGCTGGGGAACCTCATCCCCGAGTGGAACGACCTGGTCTACCGCGACGGCTGGCGGGAGGCGATCGAGCGGCTGCACGCCACGAACAACTTCCCCGAGTTCACCGGCAGGCTGTGCCCGGCGCCCTGCGAGGCGGCGTGCGTGCTCGGCATCAACTCCGACCCGGTGGCGATCAAGCGGGTCGAGGTGGAGATCATCGATCGGGCCTTCGCCGAGGGCTGGGTCACGCCGCAGCCTCCGGCGGCCAGGACCGGCAAGAAGGTCGCGGTCGTGGGCTCCGGCCCCGCCGGGCTCGCCGCGGCGCAGCAGCTGACGCGGGCCGGCCACGACGTGGTGGTCTTCGAGCGGGCCGACAGGATCGGCGGGCTGCTGCGCTACGGGATCCCCGAGTTCAAGATGGAGAAGCGGCACATCGACCGGCGCCTGGCCCAGATGCGGGCCGAGGGCACCGAGTTCCGCACCGGGGTGAACGTCGGCGTCGACATCACCGCGGACCAGCTGCGCGAGCAGTTCGACGCGGTGGTGCTGGCGGGCGGGGCCACGAACTGGCGTGACCTGCCGGTGGCGGGCCGCGCGCTCAACGGCGTCTATCAGGCGATGGAGTACCTGCCGCCGTCCAACCGGGTGCAGGAGGGCGACCACGCCGAGTCGCCGATCTCGGCCAAGGGCAAGCACGTGGTGGTCATCGGCGGCGGCGACACCGGCGCCGACTGCATCGGCACGGCCATCCGGCAGGGCGCGGCCTCGGTCACGCAGCTGGAGATCATGCCGCAGCCGCCGGCCGACCGGCCGGGTTCGCAGCCGTGGCCGACGTTCCCGACGCTGTTCAAGATGGAGAGCGCCCACGAGGAGCTCGCCGACGGCGGCGGCGACCGGGTGTACGCGGTGTCCACGACCGAGTTTGTCGGCGACGAGTCGGGGAACGTCAGGGCGCTGCGGCTGGTCGACGTCGAGGGCCCGCAGGCCGGGTTCAAGCCGATCCCGGGCAGCGAGCGGGAGATCCCGGCCGACCTGGTCACGCTGTCGATGGGTTTCCTGGGGCCCGAGCACGGCCCGCTGCTCGAGGACCTGTCGACCGGCGAGGGCTTCTACGACGCCCGCAGCAACGTCGCTCGCGACAAGTCGTACATGTCCGCGGTGGACGGCGTCTTCGTCGCCGGTGACATGGGCCGCGGCCAGTCGCTGATCGTGTGGGCGATCGCCGAGGGCCGCGCCTGCGCCTCCAGCGTCGACCGGTATCTGAGTGGTTCCACGGCGCTGCCGTACCCGATCCCTCCGACCGCGCGCCCGCTGGTGTAGCTCGCCGTACCGGCTCTGTCTCTCGGTCTGTCGTACGGCAGGCCGGGGGCCCGCTGGTAGCTCGCCGTACCGGCTCTGTCCCTCGGTCTGTCGTACGGCAGGCCGGGGGCCCGCCACCCGCCGCACGTGGCCGGCCCCCGTCGAGGGATGACACTCCAGACCCGCGGGGCCGGGCGCCGTAACAAGCGCCCGGCCCCGTGGGTCCGTGGTTCGACGGGCGTGTCACTCAGCCGCGTAGCCGGTGAATATCCACATCCCGTCCTGGCAGATGTAGGTGTAGTAGCCGCTTCCCTCCGGGGCGTCCTCGTAGAGGGTGGTGCCCTCCGCGGCGTCCAGGTCGTCGAGGAGGTAGCAGCCGCCCTCCGCGTGGGCGGGGGATGCGATGAGGGACAGCGGCGCCAGGACCGTGACGATCGCCAGCGCCAGGCGGGTCATGTTCGTGCGCATGATCAGCTCCTTGCTCAGTAGCCGTCGATGAATCTGCCCTTGCCGCCGTCGTAGCACTGGAAGATCCAGATGTGCTCCGAGCCGTCGTCGTTGTTGTAGCCGTAGGTGATGATCGTGCCGTCGGGCTTGTCCTCGCAGTCGGTCATGGCGTGGGCGGGTGTGGCGGACAGGCCGAGCAGCATCGAGGCGGCCATGGCCGTGACGCCCGCACAACCCAAGATCTTGCGCATGGGTGGTTCCTCCTTCGTGTGTTGGGGATTGCGCTCAGGGTTCCCGGAGTGACTTCGGGATCTTCCAGAGCTGGTTGGGTGCCGCGTCGAACTGGGGACACGGCCACTGCTGTACCGAGGCGCCGTCGGCTTGCGAGGCGTCGGCGACGGTGAGGCACATCCGCGAGTTGACCGCGACGATCTTGACGGTCTGCCAGGTCGCGCCCTCGGCCACGCCTTCGACCTTCCAGGCCTGCATGGGGTTGCCCTCCTGGCAGGTGGCCTGCAGGACGGGAGCGCCCTGGGCGATGACGCTGGTGGAGACCTCCAGGCACTTGCCGGAATGCGCCACGCGCACCGCCTGGCCGGTGAAGGTCCACTTCTGGTTGGCGCCGCCGTGGCAGGTGAACTGCTGCACCCGGGCGAAGTCCTCCCGTGAGGCGCCCTCCACGTCCAGACATTTCCCGGAATGAACCGCCACCACATCCACACCATCAGTCCCGGACGTGGGCGTGGGCGTGGGCGTGGGCGTGGGTGTCGGAGTGTGCGTGGGTGTCGGTGTGGGTGTCGATGTGGCTGTTGGTGTGGCTGTTGGAGTTGGGGTTGGAGTCGGGGTGGGCGATGGGGCGTTGACCGTGAAGCCGACCGAGGCGCTCTGGGTCCCCACCTCGACGGTCTTGGTCCAGGTCCCGGCGTCGGCGGCCGCCCACGGCACGCCGCTGCCGGACCAGTTGCCGTTGGCGTCGGTCTGCTGGCCGTAGTAGGTGTGCGTCTCACCGGTGGGCTGGTCGTTCCTGGTGCTCGTCCAGTAGATGGGCGAGTTCGGGGTGCCCGTCACCGTGTACGAGGGCGCCTGACCGACCACGAAGGCGGCACGGTCCACCGTGAGGGAGGCGGGCCGTTGCTGCGGCGGCTGCTCGGTGGCCGACAGGAACGGGTAGTCGAACTTGCGCCTGAGCTCCGGATCCTGGATGAAGGTGTACGCGGGGAAGGGCCGCTCCGGCTCGCCCACGTTCACCGCCGACGCGGGGAACCAGACGAGACCGGGATTGATCACGCGCTCGATCGCGCACCCGTAGATGATCGTGTCGGCGATGGAGAACAGCAGGTCGGCCAGGTCGGGCCCGATGATTCCGAAGTCCTCCAGGGTGAGGATGCCCAGGTAGACGGCGTTGATCAGCCAGGCGGGGAACAGCGGGTAGCCGTCGGGGTAGAAGCCGTAGCTGGCGTGCTTGGACAGGGTCTCGGCCACGATCCGGTGCTCGTCGGGCGCGTCGTTGATGAGGAAGAAGTAGCTGTGGTCGAACCCGAGCGGATACTCCTCGTGGGCCGCGGTGTACAGGATGCGGGCCCGGTAGGCCGCCGGGTCGAGGTTGATCCGCGAGCCCGACGTGGGGGCGTAGGCGATGATGACGGATCGCTCGTTGTCGATGTCGTGGCCGCCGAAGATCCGGAAGGCCGATCGCAGGCCGAACAGCCCGAGGAAGAAGTCGAGCGTGTCGTGCCCCAGGCAGCCGCCGGTGGCCAGCGCGGACAGCCCGTCGTCGCGGTTCCACAGGGTCAGGTAGTCCAGGCGAACCCAGCTGTACTGCTGGCCGTTGGCCGTGGTGAACCCCAGCGGTCGGATCCGGTAGTGCTGGCGCGGCGGGATCGAGTCGTGCACGCGCAGCACTTCCTGCTTCGGCTGGTCCTTGAAGTCGGCGAACCCGGTGCCCACTCCCTCGGTCAGCGAGGGGAAGTACACCGGGGTGAACAGGTCGGAGATGGTCGCCTCGAAGTCCTCGGGCAGACCGTCCAGGTCCTCGTCCGCGGAGGACGCCGTCGCGGCCGCCGACGAGGCAGATCGGGCGACCCGGACCTGCTGGGTCACCTTGCCCTTGCCGGTGGCGTCGATGATCGACACGTCGCCGCCGGCCGACGGCTTGGTCCCCCCGGCCAGTCCCGCGAGATCGGCGAGGGAGAGCTTGTCCAGCGAGGGGCCCTGATCCAGGCTGCCGTGCTCGGCGACGGCCTCCTCGACCTTCGGCGCCACCAGTTGCTGGAACTGCTTGAGGACCTGCTCGCGCTGCTCCTGCGTCAGCGCCTTCCAGGCGGCCTTCCCCCGGTCGACCCGCTTCTTGATCTCCGGGTCCGTCGGCTCCCTGGCGGGCGCGGACGGCAGGCTGTCCAGGTCGATCGATCGGCCGGGAGGCGGGTCCGCGGCGCTGCCCGCCTGGGCGTTCACCGTCCCTGCCATGAGTAAGATCACGACGCTCGCCGCCGCCGCAAAGCGCGTCCACCACCGCATGTCAACCTCCGGCACGTAGGAAGGGTGGGTGGAACTCGTCCCGCAGTATGGCCAGCGGCGAACGGGGCCAACTAGATCAGGCCGACTGCCCCATGAACCGGCACCGGAGTGACGTTCTTATCCATCGGCCGCATCCACCGGCGCACCGGTGACGAATAGGCCACGCGATCCCTGGACGACGAGGGAGTCCTCATGCGGCAGTGGCCGTTCGCCGGGCGGGCAGGCGAGCTCGCCGAGATCCTGTCGAGCCTGCTCGGCGGGGAAGCGGCCGGCGTGGTGATCTCGGGCGAACCAGGGGTCGGGAAGACCCGGCTGGCCAGGGAGGTCCTGGCGAGTCTCGCGTCCGAGGGATGGCACACCGCGTTCGTGGCCGCTTCGGCAGCCATGGCGTCCATCCCGTTCGGCGCGGTGTCCACCATCTTGCCCGCCGACCAGGTCGCCGGGAACCAGGTGCTGTCGTCCATGATCACCCAGGTGCGGGCCTGGGGCGAGAAGCGGCCCGTGGTGATCGGCGTCGACGACGCCCACCTGCTCGACGACGGATCGGCCGCCCTGCTGGGCCATCTCGGGTCGTGCGGGCTGGCCTCCATGGTCGTGACGTGCCGTCCTGGCACGCGCCTTCCTGACGCGATCACGGCACTGTGGAAGGACGGCCAGGCGCTCTGGCTCGACCTGGCCGGGCTCCCGGCCGCCGCCGTCGACGAACTGCTCGACCACACCCTCACGGGGGACATCGACGGGGTGACGCGACGCAGGCTGCACGGCATCGCGGTGGGCAACCCGCTGGCGCTGCGCGAGGTGCTCTCGGGAGCTCTCGCCGACCGCACATTGCGGCAGAGCCACGGGGTCTGGCGACTGACCGGCGACTACCGCCCGAGCGGCGGCGTGCGCCACCTGCTCGCCGACCGGCTGCGCCCGCTCGACTCCCGGACCCGGCTGGTGCTCGAACTGCTTGCCTGCGGCGAGCCGTACCCGCACGCCCTGCTGGCCACCCTGGTGGCCCCCGAGCTCATCGACGAGGCCGAGGCGCGCGACATGGTCGTGGCCGAGCGCGACGGCAGGCGCGTGCGGCTCCGGCTCGCCCACCCGCTCTACGGCGAGGTGCTGCGCGCGGACCTGCCCGTCGGCCGGTCCCGGCACCTGTCGTGGCGGCTCGCCGACGCCCTGCTGCGCACCCCGCTCCGCCGCCGGGACGACCTGCTGCGCGCCGCGCTCTGGCAGGTCGACAGCGGCGCGGTCGTGCGGGCCGACGTCGTACGGCAGGGCGCCCGCCAGGCCGTCGACCGGGCGGATCTCGCCCTGGCCGAACGGCTCGCGCGGGCGGCCAGGGACACCGAACCCTGCGTGGAAGCCGACGCCCTGCTCGCGGAGGTGCTGGAATACCGCGGCCGCAGCGCGGACGCGGCCACCCTGCTGCAGGAGGAGCCGCCATCCAGCGACGACGACCTGCTCGCCTGGGCACTGGTCCGCGCCGAGACCACGTACTGGGGCCACGGCGACGTCATGGCCGCCGAGCAGGCGCTGGACCTGCTCAAGGGCCGGCCGGGAGAGGAACTCGCGCAGGGGATCCGCACCTGGATCCTGCTCTTCGACGGGCGCTGCGCCGCCGTACTCGCCGTCGCCGACGAACTCCTGGCCGGGAACGCGGCCGGTCCCCAGGCGGTCATCTGGGCCACCGCGGCCGCCACGGCGGCCGCGGGCTGCCTCGGGCGGGCGGAGGATGCCGCGAGCTACTACGGGCGCGGGCTGGCCCTCGCCACGGCCCACCAGGCAGAGCTGCCCTGGGGCGTGGTCGAACTCGACATCGCCCGGTGCCTGGCATCCCTGGCCATGGGCGACCTGCGCACGGCCTGGAAGGTCGCCGACGACGGATACCACCGGGTGCTGGCGGGCGAGAGCCCCATGATGTCGGCCGGTCACCTCGGCTTCCGCGGCCTCGCGGAGTGCGCCCAGGGCAGGCTCGGCCGCGCCGACCGGTCGCTGCGCGAGGCGGTCAGCGCCCTCGAGGACAGAGACACCCTCCGCCTCACCCGTACCTTCGTGGCGGGTCTGGCCACGGCATCCGCCCTGGGAGGCCGGGCGGCCGACGCGCGCACCTGGATGGAGCGCGCCGAGCCGGGCGCCAACGACGTCAACCGGCTCTTCGCTCCGTGGATCACGCTCGGCAACGCCTGGACGCTGGCCGCCGAGGGCAGGCTCACCGACGCGGCGCTGGCCGCCCGCTACGCGGCCGACCTGGCCCGCGGCATCGGCCTTCCCACCGTGGAGGCGCTGGCCCGCTACGACGTGCTGCGGCTGCGGGGCAACGGCGGGGGCGACCGGCTCGACGAGCTCGACGCGGCGATCGGCACGCCGATGACCCGCGCGCTGGCGACCGCGGCACGCGGGCTGCGGAAGCGGAACGGCGCGGCACTGTCGGCCGCGGCCGACGCCTTCGTGGAGCTCGGCCAGCACCTGCTCGCCGCCGAGGCCGCTACCTGCGCGGCCGGGCTCTACCGCCAGGCCGGCCTGACGAGCACGGCGGCGCTGGCGCGCGAGCGGGCGGCCACGCTCCGCGCGCGGTGTGAGGGCGCCGTCACACCGCTGCTCGAGCACGAGCCGATCTCCGGGGTGCTCACGCCCCGCGAACGCGAGGTGGCGCTGCTTGCGGTCCGGCACAGCAGCCGGACGATCGCCCAGCAGCTCGGGCTGTCGATCGCCACCGTCAACAACACGCTGGCCCGCGCGTACACCAAACTCGGCGTCTCCAGCCGGGCCCAGCTCGCCACCCTCCTCGAATCCTGCCTCCCAGACCGCCCGCCCCCGCCCCCCTGACCCGCCGCACGTCTCCTTCCCAGGCTTCTGTACGGCAGGCCAGGGAACCGCCACCCGCCGCACGTGGCCGGCCCCCGTCGAGGGATGGCACTCCAGGCCCACGGGGCCGCACGCCGCGACAAGCGCCCGGAACCGTGAGTTCCGCGGTTCCCGGGCTCCTGGCACCGCCGGGCGCCGCGACAAGCGTCCAGAACCGTGGGTTCCGGGGCTCCTTGACCCCGCGTGCCGGGGTTCCTGGCGGCGTTGCGGTGGGGTGCGGGGACCACTCGCGCGAGCGCCGGTCCTGGACGGTCAGCCGGAGTGCGGCCGGCGGCGGTGGGGTGGCTTGCCGTACGGAATCGTCCGAGAAGTCAGCAGTGCGGTGGGCGGGGGTGGCTTGCCGTGCGGAATCGGCCGGGAGGTCAGCAGTGTGGTGGGCGGGGGTGGCTTGCCGTGCGGGATCGGCCGGGAGTCAGCCGACGCGGACCAGGCCCTCGGCGATGGCGTCGAGGGCCACCTGGGAGGCGGCGTCGGCGGCGCGGTAGATGATGAGGCGCTGGTCGGGCGCCTGCAGCGGCGCCAGCACCTCGAAGTCGACGGTCAGTGGCCCCACCGCGGCGTGCTGGAGGCGCTTGCGCCCGCGGCCGTTGACGCGCACGTCCCGTTCGGCCCACAACCGGGCGAACTCCTCGCTGCTCGAGGTGATCTCGTCGATCAGCTCCGTCAGCGACGCGTCGTCGGGATGCGCCGCCCAGGCGGCCCGCAGGTCGGCGATGCCCTCGCGGATGATCCGCTCCCGGTCCTGGTAGAAGTCCCGCAGGTCCGGGTGGAGCAGGCACAGCCACATCATGTTGCGCTGCTCGGCGGGCAGCGTCCCGAAGTCCACGATGAGCCCGGCCATCTCCGGGTTCCACGCCAGGATGTCGAAGCGGTGGTTGACCAGCATGGCAGGCAGCGGCGACAGGTCGTGCATGAGCCGGGCGATGGGCCCGGCCTCGTCCACCGGCGAGGGCGCCCGTAGCGGGCGCTGCTGGGCCAGGTCGAAGAGGTAGGCCCGCTCGTCCTGGGTCAGCCGCAGCGCCGTGGCCAGGGACTCGAGCACGCTCACCGACGGGCGCAGGCCGCGGCCCTGCTCCAGCCGGACGATGTAGTCGACGCTGACGCCGGCCAGCTCGGCGACCTCCTCCCGGCGCAGCCCGGGCGTGCGGCGCTGGCCCCGCCGTGCGGGCAGGTCCACGTCGTCGGGGTCCAGGCGCTCGCGACGGGTCCGCAGGAAGGCGGCCAACTCGTGGGTCTGGTCCACAGTGCTCATCGTTTCGATCCTACGGCCTGCTCAGGCCTTCTCCAGGGCCGCCCGCTCCGCACGACCAGCGGCACCGCCGACGCCCCCACGAAGGCCGCAAGTGTGGAAACCATGCATTCCATCAGATCCAGCGAGCGGAGGAGTCACTACAGTGGGCTGCGTGCCCCAGGTGATCGCGCATCGAGGCGCCTCCGCGCTGCGGCCAGAGCACACGCTGCTGTCCTACGAGACCGCGATCGCGCTCGGCGCCGACTTCATCGAACCCGACCTGGTCGCCACCCGCGACCACGTGCTGGTCGCCCGGCACGAGAACGAGATCTCCGGCACCACCGACGTGGCCGACCGGCCCGAGTTCGCCGGCAGGAAGACCAGCAAGACCATCGACGGATGGCCGATGACCGGGTGGTTCACCGAAGACTTCACGCTGGCCGAGCTGCGGACGCTCAGGGCCAGGGAGCGGATCCCCGAGCTGCGGCCGGCCAACACCGCCTTCGACGGGCTGGCGCCGATCCCGACCTTCACGGAGGTCGTCGAGCTGGCCCGCCGCCACGGGGTGGGCGTCTACCCCGAGACCAAGCATCCGACGTACTTCGCCTCCCTCGGGCTGCCGCTCGAGGAGCCGATGCTGGAGACGCTGATCGGGTTCGAGGGGCCGGTGTTCCTGCAGTCGTTCGAGACGGGCAACCTGCGCGGCCTGCGGACAGTGACGGACTTCCCGCTCATCCAGCTGATCGCCCCGCTCGGCGCGCCGTACGACTGGAGCGCGGCGGGCATCGACAGGACCTGGGACGACCTCGTCACCCCCGACGGGCTGCGCGAGGTGGCGGGATACGCCGACGGCATCGGGGTCGACCTGCACCGGGTCATCCCCCTCGGCCCCGACGGGCGGACCGGCCCGCCCACGTCCCTGGTCGGGGACGCGCACGCGGCGGGGCTGCAGGTCCACGTCTGGACGCTGCGCAACGAGAACGCCCACCTGCCGGTGGACCACCGCCTCGGTGACCCCGCCGTCCCCGCCTTCGCCCGGGCGACCGGCGACGTGGCAGGCTGGCTGCGCCGCCTCGTCGACGCCGGCGTCGACGCGGTCTTCGCCGACGACCCCGGCCTGGCCCGCGCCGTGATCGCCGGCAGGCCCTGACTGGGTGGGAAGGCCAGTCCCAGGAAGAACCTTCCCTTCCCCGGGGTGTGGCGCCCGGCGCACCCTAGGGGACATGACGAACGCACTTGACAGCTACCGCCTCCTCGGCCGCTCCGGCCTGCGTGTTTCCCCGATGTCCCTGGGGACGATGACCTTCGGCACGGATTGGGGCTGGGGTTCGGACAAGGAGGAGTCGCGCCGCATCTTCGACGCCTACCTCGAGCGCGGCGGCAACTTCATCGACACCGCCAGCATGTACACCAACGGCACGTCGGAGAGGTTCATCGGCGAGTTCGCCGAGGGCCGCCGCGAGCGCCTGGTGATCGCCACCAAGTACACGATGAACCGCCGGGCCGACGACCCGAACGCAGGCGGCAACCACCGCAAGAGCATGGTGCAGTCGGTGGAGGCCAGCCTGCGCAACCTGAACACCGACTACCTCGACCTGCTGTACCTGCACGCCTGGGACTTCACCACCCCGGTGGAGGAGATCATGCGGGCCATGGACGACCTGGTGCGCGCGGGCAAGGTGCTCTACGTGGCCATCTCCGACGCCCCCGCCTGGCAGGTCGCGCGCATGCAGACCATCGCCGACCTGCGCGGCTGGTCCCCGCTGATCGCGCTGCAGATCGAGTACAGCCTGGTCGAGCGGACCGTGGAGCGCGACCTGATCCCGATGGCGGCCGAGCTCGGCCTGGGCGTCATCCCGTGGTCGCCGCTGGCCAGCGGCGTGCTCACCGGCAAGTACACCCGCGCCGACCTGGACCACAGCGCCGACGCCAGCCCGGAGGGCAGCCGCAAGAACGTGGCCGCGGCCAACGGCTCCCTGCACGAGCGCGCCCTGGACATCGCCGACGTGGTCAAGGACGTGGCCGCCGAGATCGGCGTCGCCCCGGCCCAGGTGGCCCTGGCCTGGACGCTGACCAACCCGGCCGTCACCGCCCCCATCATCGGCGCCAGGACCCTGGGGCAGCTGGAGAGCAACCTCGGCGCCCTGGACGTCACGTTCACCGACGCCCAGCTGGAGACCCTGAACAAGGCCAGCGAGGTGGACCTCGGCTTCCCGCACGAGTTCCTGCAGCGGCCGATGACCCGCGGGGTCGTCTTCGGCAGCACCACCCTCGCGCGCGGCTGAGCCCGCCGTACGGATTGAGAATTGCAGTGCCTGCAAGTCTTGCAGGCACTGCAATTTGTGCGTAGTGTGCAACCCATGGAGAGTCCGAAGGAGCGGCGCGAGCGCCGCAGGGCCGCCAAGCGCCACGCCATCCGGATGGCGGCGGTGCGGATCGCGCTCGACCAGGGGCTCGAGGCCGTGACCGTGGAGGCGATCAGCGCGGCGGCCGACATCTCACCGCGCACCTTCTTCAACTACTTCGCCTCCAAGGACGACGCGCTCGTCATGGAGTCACCCGTCTCGCCGGACGAGATGATCGAGGCACTGGAGAATCGGCCCCCCGATGAGCCGATCCTGCGGTCGCTGCGGATCATCGCCAAGGAACGCGCCGAGATCGTCATGCCGATCTTCGCCGGCATGCAGCAGTTCCAGGAACTGCTGCGCCGTCATCCCGAGCTCGCCTCCAGGACCGCGGTGAACAACCAGCAGAAGGTCATGGAGCGCGTGGTCGACGTCATCGAGCGGCGGCTCGGCGACGGTGACAGGCTGCGGGCCCGGCTGATCATGATCGGTGCGTTCGGCGCGACGTTCTCCGCGGTGCACGAGTTTCTCGCGGGCACCACGGAAGGCTCCGTCGACGAGCTCCTCGACCGCGCCTTCGACCTGCTCGAAGGCGGGCTCTCCGCGTAAGGGGCGGCGACCGGGGTGGCACCCCCGATCGCCGCGGTTCCTCCTGCCCTCTGCGAAAAGAAGCGAGGAGTCTTCGCATGCTATCCGCACGTCGAGACCTCTGGGTGAGCATGGGCTCACTCATGCTCACCATGTTCCTGGCCGCGCTCGACCAGACCGTCGTGGCCACCGCGCTGCCCACCATCGCCGGCGAACTGCACGGCGTCGACAGCCTGTCCTGGCTGGTCACCGCGTTCGCGCTGACGTCGGGCATCTCCACCCCGCTGTACGGCAAGCTCAGCGACATGTACGGCCGGCGCCGCCTCTACCTGTCGGCCATCGCGCTCTTCCTGGCCGGGTCCGCTCTGTGCGGCCTCGCCACGACGATGGGCCAGCTCATCGCCTTCCGCGCCTTCCAGGGCATCGGGGCGGGCGGGCTCATGGTGCTGACCATGACGATCATGGCGGACATCGCCACACCGGCCCAGCGGGCCAGGTTCCAGGGCCTGTTCGGCGCCGTCATGGGCGTCGCCTCGATCAGCGGGCCCCTGGTCGGGGGCCTGCTCACCGAGCACGTGTCCTGGCGGTGGATCTTCTACATCAACCTGCCGCTCGGGGCCGTCGCGCTGGCCGTGGCCTTCGCCGTGCTCAAACTGCCCCGCCGTACCTCGCCCCACCGCATCGACTGGCTCGGGTTCGCGCTCATCTCCGGCGTGCTGATCTGCCTGACGCTGCTGGCCGCCTGGGGCGGCGTCACCTACGCCTGGTCCTCGCCCGTCATCCTCGGGCTCGGGGTCGGCTCGGCGGTGCTGCTCGGGCTGTTCGTCCTGGTGGAGCGGCGGGTGGCCGAGCCGATCGTGCCGCTGCGGCTGTTCGCCGACCGGACGCTCAGCCTCGGCGCGGCCGCGATCGTGCTGCTCGCCACCGGGATGCTGGGCGCGGCCACGTTCCTGGCGACGTTCCTGCAGCTGGTCACCGGCGTGAGCGTGTCGAACTCCGGGCTGCTGACCATCCCGATGATGGCGGGCATGGTGGTCACCTCGATGATCAGCGGGCAGTTCGTGGCCAGGGTCGGGCGCTACAAGTGGTTCGTGGTGGCAGGCGTGCTGGTGACCGCGCTCGCGGCGTTCCTGTTCACCACGATGTCGGCCGCCACCGGCGCGTTCACCTGCGGCGTCTACATGCTGATCTTCGGCGCCGGGCTCGGCATGGTGATGCAGAACCTGCTGCTCGGCGTCCAGTCCACCGCGCCGCCGCGCGACAGGGGCGCGGCCACCTCGGCCATCACCTTCGCCCGGGGGATCGGCGGGGCCGTCGGCGTGTCCATCCTCGGCGCGGTCTTCACCAGCAGGCTGGGGAGCGGCGTGGGCTCCATCACGCCCGCCGCGCTCGACCACCTGTCGCAGGCCGCAAGGCACGGGCTGCAGCTGGCCTTCGCCGACGCGGTGACCGGGGTGTTCGCGGTCCTCACGCCGCTGCTGGTGCTGGGGGCGGTGCTGCTCGCCTTCCTGCCCGACGTACGGCTGGCCGCTCCCGAGCCGGCTGCGGAGAAGGTCGGCGCTTCCACGTGACCGATATTTCATGACAAAGTTGCTTCACCGGGGAACTGTCGCGATGATGCAGGTTCTTGCATCATCGCGGCGGTGGATGGGGGAAGCATGCGGCGGGTTGCCCGCGGGTTGACGGCGTTGGCCCTTGCGGGTGCGATGACCGCCTGCACATCATCATCGGGAGCGCCCGCGGCCCGCTCCGGGCCGCCCGGCCAGTTCCTCGTCTTCTACGGCGACGGGCAGCAGGCCCAGGCGCTCGAGGCCATCCGCCGGGCCGGGGGGACCGCGGAGAGCACGGAGGCCAAGCTCGGGTACGTGCTCGCCAAGGGTTCCGGAGACGCCTTCGTGAACCGGGTGGGGGCGGACGCCTCCGTCGTCGGGGTGTCGGCCGACCGGGAGATCGGGTACGCCTCGGCGCTGGATGACACGGGTGGGGCGGCCCGCCGTACCGGGTTTCCCGACGCGTCGGCGTTGAGCGCGTCGAAGGGGGAGCCGCTGGCCCCGCGGCAGTGGGACATGCGGATGATCGGGGCCGACAGGGCGCACGCCAAGCTGCCCGGCAGCAGGAAGGTGCTGGTGGGCGTCATCGACACCGGCATCGACGGCAACCACCCGGACATCGCGCCCAACTTCAACCGCGAGCTGAGCCGCAACTTCGTCACCGACAAGCCGAAGGACTCGGAAGGCGACCGGCTCGACGGCCCGTGCGAGGTCGCCACCTGCAAGGACCCGGTCGACGAGGACGACGACGGCCACGGCACCCACGTGGCGAGCACGATCGCCTCACCGATCAACGGCATCGGCATCGCCGGCGTCGCGCCGGACGTCCAGCTGGTCAACATCCGGGCGGGGCAGGACTCCGGGTTCTTCTTCCTCAAGCCGAGCCTGGACGCGCTCACCTACGCCGGCGACATCGGCGTCGACGTGGTGAACATGAGCTACTACGTCGACCCGTGGCTGTTCAACTGCCGCGACAACCCCGCCGACAGCAAGAAGCAGCAGCTGGAGCAGCGGGCGATCATCACCGGCATGCAGCGGGCCATCGACTACGCCCGCAAGAAGGGCGTCACGGTCATCTCGGCGCTCGGCAACGGCTCAAGCGACCTCGGCCATCCCAAGGTGGACGACGACAGCCCCGGCTACCCGCGCGGCGACCAGAAGACCAGGAAGATCGACAACTCCTGCCTCAACGTGCCTGCCGAGTCCAAGGGCGTGATCTCGGTCTCCGCGCTGGGACCGTCGGGCCGCAAGGCGCCCTACAGCGACTACGGCCTCGAGCAGACCGACGTGTCGGCCCCCGGCGGCGACGACCTCGACGACGATGGCGGCTCGCAGGCGCGCACCATCCTGGCCGCCGCGCCCGAGGGGGCGCTGCGGAGCCAGGGCAAACTGGACCGTTCGGGCAAGCCGAAGAGCGACGATGTCGTGCGCAGCTGCGTCAACGGGAGCTGCTCGTACTACCAGTACATGGAGGGCACCTCCATGGCGGCGCCGCACGCCAGCGGGGTCGCGGCGCTGATCGTCAGCCGCTTCGGCAAGATCGGGCCCGACAAGGTCGAGAAGCTGCTGTACAAGAGCGCCACCAAGCACGCCTGCCCGAAGCCTCGCAAGTACTCCTACGGCTCCGAGTCCCACCGCTGCGAGGGCGGGAAGGCCAAGAACGGTTTCTACGGGCACGGCATCGTGTCGGCGCTTGGAGCGGTTACCGTCAAACCATGATGTATCGCCTCGTCGCCGAGGCCGCGATGGTGGTGCACTTCCTGTTCCTGGCCTACCTGGCCGTGGGCGGGTTCATCGCATGGCGGTGGCGGCGTACCATTTATGCCCATATAGCGGTTGTTGGGTGGGCTGTGCTGTCCTTGGCCACCGGTATCGAGTGTCCTCTGACGGTCATCGAGGACTGGGGACGCCATCACGCCGGGATGCAGGGGCTGCCCGCCTCCGGCTTCATCGACTACTACATCGAGGGCGTGATCTACCCGGAGAAGTACACGAACTTGGTCCGCCTGGGGGTGACCGTTCTCGTGCTGTTCTCCTACGTGGGCTACCTTTCACGCCGTCGTTGACTGCCAAGTGGTCTGTACCAATTAAGGTAGGAGTCGTGACTCGTCGCGCTAAAATCGTCTGCACCCTCGGACCCGCCACGTCATCACCGGAGAAACTGCGCGAGCTGATCGCCGCCGGGATGGACGTCGCCCGCTTCAACCTCAGTCATGGCGACCATGACATCCACAAAGAGGTGTACGACCGGGTACGGGAGGTTGCGGCCGACCTCGGCCGCGGCGTAGGCATACTCGCCGACCTGCAAGGCCCCAAGATCCGGGTGGGCCGCTTCGAGGAGGGGCCCGTCCGGCTCGGCTTCGGCGACGTCTTCACCATCACCTCCGAGGACGTGCCCGGCGACCGCGAGCAGGTGTCCACCACCTACAAGGGCCTGCCCAACGACGTACGGCCGGGCGACACGATCCTCGTCGATGACGGCCGCCTCGTGCTCGAGGCCACCCGCGTCGACGGCGAACGGGTCACCACCCGGGTCGTCATCGGCGGCATGATCTCCGACAACAAGGGCCTCAACCTGCCCGGCGTCAACGTTTCGGCCCCCGCCCTCACCGACAAGGACGAGGCCGACCTGCGCTGGGCGCTGCGCACCGGCTGCGACATGATCGCGCTGTCGTTCGTGCGCCGCCCCTCCGACGCCGACGTGGTCCGCAACATCATGGAGCAGGAGGCCGTACGGCTGCCGCTGCTCGCCAAGATCGAGAAGCCGCAGGCCGTCGACCGGCTCCCCGAGATCGTGGAGGCCTTCGACGGCATCATGGTCGCCCGCGGCGACCTCGGCGTCGAGCTCCCGCTCGAGCAGGTGCCGATCGTGCAGAGGCGCATCATCGAGCTGTGCCGCGAGAAGGCCCGCCCGGTCATCGTCGCCACCCAGATGCTCGACTCGATGATGAACGCCCCCCGCCCCACCCGCGCCGAAGCCTCCGACGTGGCCTACGCCGTCATGGACGGCGCCGACGCCGTCATGCTCTCCGGCGAGACGTCGGTCGGCAGCTACCCGATCGAGTCCGTCTCCACCATGGACCGCATCGCCTGCGCCGCCGAGGCCACCTGGCTGCACGCCACCCACACGCTGGAGCGCATGCCGGAGACCACCGGCGGCGCCATCGCCCGCGCTGCGGCCGAGGTCGGCGCGATCGTCGGCGCCAAGGCGCTGTGCGCGTTCACCATGTCCGGTGAGACGGCACGCCGCCTGGCCCGCTACCGCTCCCCGATCCCTCTGCTCGCCTTCACCTCGGCGCCCCACGTGCGCGGCCAGCTCTCGCTCACCTGGGGCGTGGAGACCTTCCAGGTGCCTTTCGTCCACCACACGGACGACATGGTCAGGCAGGTGGAGGCGTCGCTGCTGTCCCTCGGCCGGTTGGAGAAGGGCGACAAGGTCGTCATCGTGGCCGGCTCCCCTCCCGGCACTCCCGGCTCCACCAACGCCCTCCGCGTCCACACCATCGGCTCCGCCGTCTCCCACGGCGCCTAGGAGCCCAAGCCGCTTCATCTCGGCTCGGACTCCCCTCAGCGGGAGGCCGAGCCCCCGGCACGGCCGCGTGGTTCACAGTGCGGCGTACTGGTCGTGCTTGGCGTACAGCTCGGTCCATTCCTCGTCGGTGAGCTGCCGGCCGGAAGCGACGATGTCGGCGAGTTCCTCGAAGTACGCCTCCCTGGGCGCCCCCGGCGTGAACAGCACCAGCATGGAAGCCGGTGCATCGGAATTGTTGCTGAAGGCGTGGACCCCGCCCGGCGGCACGTACAGGAAGTCGCCCGGGGTGGCGTCCAGCCACCGCTCGCCGTTGTAGAGCGAGACGGTGCCCTCCAGGATGAAGAACGACTCGGAAATGGTCCTGTGGAAGTGGGCGCCTGGGCCGTTCGGGATCGCGGCCATGTCCCAGCGGTAGAGACCGAACTGCCCATCGGTGCTCGCCCCGGTAGCCAGATAGCCGACCCGGGACTTGATCCCGATCGTGAGGTCCGGCGGCACGTCGGCCGGCCGGAAGGTCGCGCCGGCGATCCCGTGATCCTTGAAGTAGCGCGGCGGGGGATAGGACATCGTCACTGACTCCTAGCGGTGGATCGTTCTGAGCGGAATGACCCTAGGCGATGAAGCAGCCCCGTCGGGAGATCCAATTCCGGCCTGTTCGATTGGGCCAGGATCCAGGATGCTCCAGCCCGCCGCGACGTCGACGCCGCGGCCGCGCTCAAGACCGGCAGTGCTGGAACAGCCGGTGGCGGCTCACATTCCGGCGAGCTGCGTCGTCGGACTACTGAGACCACGGGAGCCGTCGCCAGATGAGCTGGTCGCGGCCGGATTCTTGAATGGAGGATGCGATGACTTCGAGCGATTCCGAGGTCAGGGCGTTCCTGGAGAGCCGAGTCGATGCCTGCCAGAAAAAGGACATCGATCGGCTCATGTCACATTATTCTCCCGACATCGTCTATTACGACGTTGTCCCCCCGCTCCAGTTCGCGGGATCCGATGAGGTCCGCGGCAACTTCGTGCGGTGGTTCGACGAATACGACGGCCCCATCGGCCTGGAGACCCACGACCTCACCATCGCGACGAATGCGGACGCCGCGTTCGCGCACATGCTCCACCTGGACAGCGGGACGCGCAAGAACGGGCTCCAGACCGCGATCTGGGTACGGTCGACCGTTTGCTGCCGACGGTCGAACGGCAAATGGCTGATCACGCACGAACATATCTCAGTGCCGATCAACCCTCAGAACCTTCAAGCCTGGTTTCCGCCGGGATATGAGCCGGCCTGATCGGCCAGCTGAGATGCCCGGTGGATCCTTGTTCGTGACGAACTCGGACAGAGATCCACCGGACACCCCCGACGGCTAGTTGACGCAGCCAGGAATGGTGTTCGCCGGGCTGCAGTTATCGGGGGTGTTGTCCCGGATAATCGAGCTCCGGATGCTGACATTGTCGTTGGCGGTGGCTATTCCGCCGCCGCCGGATCCCTTGTTCCGCGTGACCGCGACCCGATCGAGCGTGGTGGTTCCCAGGTTGGAGACGCCTCCTCCCAGGCTGCCGGATGTGTTGCCGTCCACGGTGCTCTGGATGAGGTGTGAAACGCCGTTCGCCTGGGTGTTCAGCCCACCGCCGTTGATCGGCGCACTGTTCTTGGTCAGGGAGCTCGTGGACATCGTGAGCGTCCCGAAATTGATGATGGCGCCGCCTCCGACGCCCGTTGTCGAGTTCTCGTTGAACACGCTGAGGGAAATCGTCGCGTTGGCGCCCGCTGTGTTGGCGAACGCGCCACCGTTCGACGCGTGGTTGCGGGCCATGATGGTCTGGTTCAGAACCACGGTGCCCGCGTTGAGGATTCCGCCACCGAGGCCCGCCGTACGTCCGTTCAGTATGGAGATCCACTGGACGTGGAGCGTGCCCCCGGATGCGACCTCCAGGAGACGGAAGGCGCTGGATGTCGACGGATCGCGCCTGATCGTGGTGCCCGGACCGCCCACCAGGGTGATGTCGCCCGTGATGATCGGGAGGGCGTCGTCGGGGGCGGTCGTGGTGGTGTAGTTGTAGACGCAGACCGGCGAGAGAAGGAGCCTGGTGGCTCCGTTCCCGTTGGCTGTTCGAATCGCCGCGACGAGCGCGTCCGGATCGCACGGGACGTTCACGGCCTTCGCCGGACGGGACATCGCCTGTGCCGACGGCGGCACCGCACCCACCGTGATCCCCGCGAGCGCAGCTGCCCCTATGCCGCCGACGATCCTGGAAAAAGAGCCCATTGGCCCTCCCTGTATAAAAATGGACATTTGCCATTTCGATAACGAATGCCCTGTCGACATCGCCGACAATAGGGAAACATGTCCGGGCTCAGTGAATGATCTAGGAGTAACCCGGTTCAGAACAGTTGACCAAGATTTGCAGACGCCTTTCATGGCGCCGGCGGCCTTTGAGATTCGCGCTCATGCGATCGCCCCTCAGGCTCGATCGGCGGCGTGAGGGCGGGCTGACGGCCAACGGGCGGGGCGCCGGAGCCGGCCATTCTCGGCTCGGCTACTCTCGGCGCCACTGACCGACCGAATCGCCACTCGGGAGACGCCGACATATGAATACGCCACCTGGAGCGGAGCGGACCGACGGATCATCCGTCCAGATCGGCGCTCTCGTTCCGCTGACCCGGCCTGGCTGGGTCCAGGCAGGGCAGCACTTGCTCGCCGGCCTCGAGCTGGCCGTTCGCGAGGTCAATGACGACGGCGGGATCGCCGGAAGACCACTCGAGCTGGTGGTCCGGGACACCGCGGCTGATCCGCAGAGGGCCGCGGCGGCCGTGGACGAATTGGCTCGCCTGGGCGTGGCCGCTTTGGCGGGGGAGTATCACAGCGTCGTCGCTCGTGCCGCTGCCGCCAGGGCCGACGCCCTCGGCCTGCCGTACCTCTGCTCGTCAGCGGTTCTCGACACGCTCACCGAACAGCCGACGGAATGGGTCGCGCGCCTCGCCCCCGCGCAGTCGCACGGCTGGCAGATCTACGCGGACTTCCTCCTCGGCACCGGCCACAGCCGAATCGCCGTGGCAACTCAGCCGAGTGTCTACTGGGCGTCAGGGGCCCGCATCCTGCGGGACTACCTCGCTCCACGCGGCGGCACCGTCATCGAACTCGACATGCGCGCGCTCGCCCCCGCGGCCGTGTGCGACGAACTCGTCGACAATCGCGCGACGGCCCTCCTTCTTCTGGTCGGCCACCCGGAGCCGGCAGTGTCGATCGTCAAGTCTGTCCGCCGCGACCGGCGCCTCGCCGAGATCATGATCGGTGCTCCGGCCGGGCAACCGGAGTTCGCCGAATGGGCGACGTTGCTGGGCGACGACAGCGCCGCGATCCCGTTCCTGCGCTACCTGCCCGAGCGCCTCAGCCCCCTCGGTGCACGCGTCGAGACGGCCCTTCGTGAGCGGCTGGCCGCAGCGCCCTCCTTCGTCGCCTTCGAGGGCTACGACACGGTCGCCGTCCTCGCCGATGTGCTGCGTTCTCACGGCGCGGACCGGACGCGCATCGCCGCATCCTGGCCGCGCGTCGCAGTCGAAGGCACCCGCGGGCAGATCCGGTTCTCCCGCATGCCCGGCATCAGCGTTTGGCAATGGGCTTGGACGCCGGTCCAGGTCGTCGATCGAGATCCGGCGGAACCCGATCGCCTTCGGATCCTCCACACCGGCTGAGAGTCGGGTCACGGTTTGTGGGCGATGAGGTGACGGGCCTGGGGGTGGTGGTGCCATTCGCCGGTGGGGGATCGGTGGAGGAAGGCTGTGCGGAGGGCGGTGATGAAGGACCGGCCGCGGGATGTCGCCAGGGGGCGCAGGGGGCCCGAGAGGGTGTGGGCGTCGAAGAAGGTGGCCGCGTCCGGGTGGGTCATGCGGAACGAGGGGTTGTCGTCTCGGTCGAGGACGGTGCCCTGGGCAGTGAGGGCGGGGACGAGGCTGGATTCCCAGGAGTCGTCGTGGGGGTCGAGGAGGGCGGCCAGGCGGGCGAAGGGACCGTCGGGTTCGGTCGTGCCCGGCCAGTAGACGACCGACAGCCGCCCGCCGGGGCGCAGCGCCGCCGCCCAGGACGCGATGGCGTGGTCGGGTTCGGGTAACTGCTGGAGCCCGAACACCGAGACCACGGCCGCGCACCTCCCCGTCCAGGCGGGATCCAGCGTCGAGGCGTCGCCCTGGATCACGCTCACCCGCGGATGGCGGGCGGCGCGTTCCGTGGCGAGGCGGACCATCCCGGCGGACAGGTCGATCCCCACGATCTCGCGGTCTCCGATGTACTCGATCAGCACGTCGAGCTCGGGGAACGTCCCGCAACACGGCACGAGCACCGGCCCTTCGGGCAACGCCCCCGCGATTGCCCTGACCGCCACTTCCACCCACGGGGCGAAGCGCGGCACGTAGTAGGCCTCGTAGCCCTCCGCGGCCTCGTCCCAGCCGCGGGCGATGCCGTCGAGTCGCTCGGCGTGTTCCGTCACGGTGTGCTCCCCGGGTCGTCTCGTCGATGATCTGCCACGGTACGGTGACCCGTTCCACCCCCGCATCGGGTCCTCTCCTGGTGGGTGTCAGCGGGTTCTGAGGCGCCAGGCGAGGGCGGCCAGCCAGCTCGAGATGAGGATCGCCCCGGCGGCGAAGCGCAGGCTCGCGCTGTCGTCGCCCCACGGTGGCACCGTGATCACGAAGGTCGCCAGGCTGTTCACGAGGCAGTGGACCGTCCAGCCACGGCTCGGGAAGGCGCGCGAGAACACCAGCCCGGCCAGCATCAACGTGAAGAACGAGGTGGCTCCGACGACGTTGTGCAGCATGCTGTGGGTGCTGAGGTGATCGGGGATCCCCTCGGGCGCTCCGACGGGCCAGCCCAGCGCGGGATCGGGGGTGAACGCCCCGCCGCCGACCATGGCCACGCCGTACACGCCGATCAGGATCGGTCCCACCTTTCCCGCCAGTCCGGGCAGGGAGGCCCGCCATATGCCGATTGCGAAGGCGCAGGCCAGCAGGCCGGTGAGGGCGAAGTTCGCGATCTGCAGCCAGCCGAGGTCACCCAGGTCCAGGGAGCTGAGCGCGTGCCGCCGCAGGTCGAACCCGGTGCGGGTGAACGCCTGCGCGAACGACGCGACAGGGAACAGGAATCCGGCGACCACGCCGCAGTCCAGCAGTGCCGGGCCGCGGCGAGCGGTTTCGAGGTGGGTGGAGGTCATCGGTGTGGCCTTTCGTCCGTTGCTTGCCGTACGGCATCGCTACGAACGGGACGTGGCCGGATGGACAGCCACCCGCGAGAATCCTCAGGATCCTTCGACGGAGGCCAGGCGGCGGCGGAGGTGGGCGCGCTCGGGCTCGCTCCCGGCAGCCTCGAGGGCCGCGCGATAGGCCGCGACGGCCTCGGGGAGTCGGCCGAGCCGGTGCAGCAGGTCGGCCCGGGCCAGCAGGTAGGGGTGGTAGTCGCGCAGCCGCGGCTCGCCGGCGAGCTCGTCGAGCAGCAGCAGGCCCACCTCGGGCCCGTCGCGCATGGCGACGGCCGCCGCCCGGTTGAGGGCGACGACCGGGGACGGGTCGAGCGCGAGCAGCACGTCGTAGAGGGCCACGACCTGCGGCCAGTCGGTCGTCTCGACGGACGCCGCCTCGTCGTGGAGCGCGGCGATCGCGGCCTGCACGCCGTACCGGCCCGGAGGCCCGCCCTGCAGGGCGGTGACGACCAGCGCCTGGCCCTCCTCGATCATGGCGCGGTCCCAGCGGCCGCGGTCCTGCTCGTCGAGCAGCACCACCTCGCCGCCGGGCCCGGTACGGGCGTCGCGGCGGGCGTGGACCAGCAGCGTCAGCGCGAGCAGCCCGGCCACCTCGCGTTCGGCGGGCAGCAGCCGGCGCAGGATCCTGGCCAGCCTGATGGCCTCCTCGGCGAGGTCGAGCCGCTGCAGGTCGGGACCCGAGCTGGCCGCGTAGCCCTCGGTGAAGATCGAGTAGATCACCTGGAGCACGCCGGGCAGCCGCTCGGGCAGCTCGTCAGGGCCGGGCACGCGGAACGGGATGCGCGCCTCGCGGATCTTCTTCTTGGCCCGGACGATCCGCTTGGCCATCGTCTGGACCGGCACCAGGTAGGCGCGCGCCACCTCGGGCGTCGTCAGCCCGGCCAGGCAGCGCAGCGTCAGCGCCCCGCGGTCCTCGGCGGGCAGCGCCGGGTGGGCGCAGGTGAAGAACAGCTGCAGCCGCTCGTCCGGCAGGTCGTCGTGCTCGTCTGCGGACGGGGCGGTCGCGGCCCGCTCCGCCTCCACCTGCAGGATCGCCAGCCGCGCGGCGTAGGCCTGGTCGCGCCGGAGCCGGTCGACCGCCTTGCGCCGCGCCGTCGTCATCAGCCAGGCGCCGGGCTTGGGCGGCACCCCCTCGACCGGCCAGTGCTTCAGCGCCGCCTCGATGGCGTCGGAGGTCACCTCCTCGGCCAGGTCCAGATCGCCGAACCGGCGCACCAGCGCGGCCAGCAGCCGGCCGCGCTCCTCGCGGAAGACCGCCTCGACGTCACGCATCGAAGTCGGCGACGGGGCGCACCACCACGGAACCGCCGCCATGCGAACCCGGGCAGCGGGCGGCCCAGTCGAGCGCCACGTCCAGGTCGGGCACGTCGATCACGTAGAAGCCGCCCAGGACCTCCCGGGTCTCGGCGTACGGGCCGTCGGTCACGGTCCGCGTCCCGTCGCTGCCGACGCGGACGGTCGTGGCGGTCACCAGGTCGGCCAGGGACTCGCCGGACACCATGATGCCCGCGTCCTTGACGGCCTTGTCGTAGGCCATCCAGTCCTCGACCGTGCACCGGTTGTCCTGGTCGGCGCCGGCGTTGATCAGGAGCATGTACTTCACGGTTCGTCCCTCTCACGATGCGGGTGTACGGCGGGCCCGCCGTACACCCTCACCACGAACGAGCCCCGGCCGGATGGACACGGCCTGCCAAGGAATTCTCTCTCATCCGGTGAAGTCGGACCTGTGCAGGCCTGCCCAGTGGGAGAACGGGAGGGCAGGACGGCCGAGGGCGCGTTCCACCTCGGGGCTCACCAGGTCCGGCTGGCCGTAGGAGTCCGCTTCGAGGGCGATGAAGGCGGCGGCCACCTGGCCGGGGACGCCGGTCGACTCCAGCTGGCGGCGGGCCTCGTCAGGGCTGACCTCTTCGAAGCGGAGGGGGCGGCCGGTCGCCTCGGCGATGCGGGCGATCAGCTGCGGGGGTGTGAGGGCTTCAGGCCCGGTGAGGACGGGTTTGCGGGACAGGAGCGTGTCGGTGAGCAGGGCCTGGGCGGCGACCGCCGCCAGGTCGAGCTCGTGGAGAGGAGCCCAGCGCGCCTCCGGGTGGGCGCCGCGGACCACGTCGCCCGCGCGGATCTGCGCGCCCCATGACCGGAGCGTGTTGTCGGCGTAGTAGCCGGAGCGCAGGCTCACCCACTCCAGACCCGACTCCACGGCCGCCTGTTCGACCTCCTTGTTGAAGTCGCCGCGCAGCCGCGACGGCTGCCGTTCGAGGGGGAGGTCGACGTTGAGGGCCGACAGGGCGACGGCGCGGCGTGCCCCGTGCTGCGCGGCCAGGCGCAGCAGCTCGGGTGCGGCGGTGCCGACCGCGCGGGGGTTGAGCAGCACGCTGGTGACGCCGTCGAGCGCGATGGTCTCCGGCTGTCTCGGGTCGCCGGGGACGACCTCCACGCCCGCGGGGAGCACGGCGGCCGAGGGGGCGCGGGTGACGGCGCGGACCTTGGCGCCCGCTTCGACCAGCCGCTCGATCAGGGGACGTCCGATGAGCCCGGTGGCTCCGGTGACGAGGATCATGGCATCTCCTATGGAATCCATATAATACGAAAACCATAGCACCTGGATCGGTAAGTCTCCGGAGCGGCCGGTGCGTGAATGGGGAGCCTGCCGCGGCGGCAGCGCGAGGTGATCGCGCTGCGCGCGTTCCTCGACCTGGACACCGAGACCACCGCCGAGGTCCTCGGGATGGTCCCGGGGCAGAGCCCACCGCCGCCGCAGGGCGGCGGGCCTGCTCACCGGCGCGGTCGTGGCCACGGGCCTGGGCGTCACGCTCGTGACGGGCGGGCCGCGGGTGAACGCGCCGCCGGAGGTGCACGTGCGGCTGGCGGCCTTCTCGGTCGACACCAACGCCGATGGCACCGTCACCGTCAAGCTGACCAAGGAGGAGTCGCTCGACTCAGCACTTCGGCTGAGGGCCCGCGACCGGCGCTCACGGCGAGTCGGGGCTACTTGCCCGCCGCCACGGCGCACAGGACCCGGTTGCCTGGGTTCGGGGGCCCGCCGTACCGGATCAGTTGGCGTGGAGTGCCGCGTTGAGCTCGACCTTGGCGCCCTCGCGCGGGGTGGCCTCGACGGCACCGGTCTGGGAGTTGCGGCGGAAGAGCAGGCCGCTGGAGCCCGTCAGGTCCTTGCCCTTGACGACGCGCCCGTCAGGCAGCGCGATCTTGGTGCCGGCCGTGACGTAGAGGCCGGCCTCGACCACGCAGTCGTCGCCCAGCGAGATGCCGACGCCGGAGTTGGCGCCCAGCAGGCAGCGCTCGCCGATCGAGATGATCTCCTTGCCGCCGCCCGACAGCGTGCCCATGATCGAGGCGCCGCCGCCCACGTCCGAGCCGTCGCCGACCACCACGCCGGCCGAGATGCGGCCCTCGACCATGGAGGTGCCCAGCGTGCCGGCGTTGAAGTTGACGAAGCCCTCGTGCATCACCGTCGTGCCGGCGGCCAGGTGGGCGCCCAGCCGCACCCGGTCGGCGTCGGCGATGCGCACGCCCGACGGCACCACGTAGTCGACCATGCGCGGGAACTTGTCCACCCCGTACACGGTCACCGGTCCCTTGGCGCGCAGCCGTACCCGCGTCCGCTCGAAGCCCTCGACGGCGCACGGGCCGTGGCTGGTCCACACCACGTTCGCCAGCAGGCCGAACAGCCCGTCCAGGTTCACCTCGTGCGGCCTGACCAGGCGCGCGGACAGCAGGTGCAGCCGCAGGTAGGCATCGTGGGCGTCCACCGGCGGCTCGGACAGCTTGGCGATGCCGGTCTGAACCGCCACCACCTCCACGTCCCTGACCGGGTCGGGCCCGGCGAGCTCGGCGAACTCGCCGGGGTCGGCAAGGCGGATGGTGCCCGTGGCGGGCGGGTCGCCCAGCTCGGGGCTCGGGAACCAGGTGTCGAGGACGGTGCCGTCAGCGGCGATGGTGGCGAGGCCCAGACCGTGGGCGCCGGTCACGTTTGCAGTCACGTGCCACAAAATACCGGGTCAGATGGTGCCCAGGTCGGCCGAGAGCCACCGTTCGGGGTGCATGCGGTAGGTCACGAGCGAGGCCAGGTCGGAGTTCTCCACGTAGCCGGGCACCGCTTCGGGCGGCATGTAGCGGGCGGCCAGGCGCGTCATGAACTCCTCTGTCGTCGGTTCCGAGCCGATCACCGGGCCCTCGACAGAGACGTACCGGTAGGTGGGCGTATCGCGCTGGACCAGCAGCGACAGGCGCCCCGCCTTGGCGAGCAGGGTGGCCTTGCGCGAGGTGCCGACGGTCAGGAACTCCACGTCGCCGCCGGGCTCGTAGGCGTACCAGATCGGAACCGTCAGCGGCCCGCGGCCGGGTTCGGCGTCGATGGCCAGGGCGGCCATGTGCGGTTCGGCGAGGAACCGCTGCCGCTCTGTCTCGGTCAGTGGCATACCGGGGCTATTCCCTGTGCGGCCGGTGAGACACCCGAGGCGGCGCGGACGAAGGCTGCCAGCGCGGGTGAGCGGGCCTGCTCAGGCCAGGCAAGCACCACCGTGGTGGGCGGGGCGTCGAGCACGGGCACGCAGGTCAGGTCGGCGCGCAGCTGCCCGCGCACCGACTCGGGCACCACGGCCACGGCCCTGCCGAGCGCGATCAGCTGCATCAGCTGCGCGGCGGCTCATGCGGCGTGTGCAGGAACGCCACGTCGGCCGTGCCGTCCCGCAGCAGCCGCGCCCGCTCGCCCATCGCGCACAGCACCACCTCCACCTCCACCGCCTCCGGCAGTTCGGCGTAGGCGGCCAGGATCGCGGGCAGTAGCCCGCCGTCGCCGCCGGGCTTCATCGCCACGACGAGCCCGGGAACGGCGGGGCCCGCCCTGCGGGTGCGCCGCTCGGCCGCCGCGACCGCCTCGAGCGCCGTCACGGCCTCCCTGGCCAGCACCCGTCCTGCCTCGGTCAGCGTGACCCTGCCGCCGGCCCGCTCGAACAGCCGCACCCCGAGACGCCGCTCCAGCTTCTGTATCGCCCGCGACAGCGGCGGCTGCGCGATGCCCAGCCGCCCGGCCGCCCTGCCGAAGTGCAGCTCTTCGGCGACGGCCAGGAAGTACGACAGCTCGCGCGTCTCCATACCCGCAGGGTATTGCGCGTGACCAAGCCGGTGTTGGCCCCGCCTCGGGCCGTCCTGCTGTGATGGACGGGTGAGCGAGAGGATCGCCCTGGTCACCGGGGCAAGCAGGGGCGTCGGCCGGGCGGTCGCCGAGGGTCTGGCCGAGCGCGGCATGACCGTGATCTCGGGGATGCGCACCCCGTCGGGAGAGCTGTCGGTACGCCTGGACGTGACGGATCCGGCGACGATCTCGGCCGCGGCCGCCTGGATCGAGGAGCGGTTCGGCCGCCTGGACGTGCTGGTGAACAACGCCGGGATCTCCGGGTACACGCCGGGACGCCCGCCCGGCGCGACGACCGTCGAGTCGGTCAGGGAGGTGTTCGAGACCAACGTCCTCGGCGTCGTCGCGGTCACCAACGCGATGCTCCCGCTGCTGCGCCGCTCCCCGGCCGCGCGGATCGTGAACGTCTCCAGCGCCGTCGGCTCGCTGACCCACCAGACCGACCCCGGCCACTACCTGTACGGCCTGCCGCCCCAGGCCGCCTACCCCGCGTCGAAGGCGGCGCTGAACGCCCTCACCGTGCAGTACGCCAGGGAACTGGCGGGCGAGGGGATCCTGGTCAACGCCGTCACGCCGGGGCCCTGCGACACCGACTTCACCAGGGGACTGGGGTTCGACCTCGGCCGCACGGCGCAGGACGGGGCCAGGGCCGTCGTCCGGCTGGCCACGGTGGGGCCCGACGGGCCGACCGGCGGCTTCTTCGACGAGAACGGACGGGTCCCCTGGTAGGCCGTGGGAAGGCGTGAACACGGCCGTTCGACGCCTCGCGATCGAGCTTGTCCGCACTGGGCGCGCTCGAGGAGATGGCCGCGAAACTGTCGTGCCGTCGGATCGCTGACGACCGGCGTCCCGGAAAGTTCTTCAAAGAAATCCGGGAGGCGGTGTCGGATCGGGGCGGTGGCGTTCGTAGCGCGGGTGAGGCCGCCCGCAAGGGGGCGGCGCCGAGGCAAAAGGAACCGCGATCATGAAGCTGACGACCGTGACTCAGGTCACCATCGATGGAGTGATGCAGGGAAACGGCGGCGCGTCGGATGAGGACCGCAGGAACGGATTCGAGCGCGGCGGATGGGCGCGGGGGGCGGGTGACGACGAGACCAGGACGTTCATCACGCAGACCTACCAGCGCGCCGACGCGTTCCTGTTCGGCCGGCGCACCTACGAGTTGTTCACCTCCTGGGGATCAAACCCACATCCCATCGGCGTGGCCTTGAACGAGGCCCCCAAGTACGTTGCCTCGACCACGCTCACCGCGCCGCGTTGGGAGAATACGACCGTTCTCCGTGGTGACCTCGCGGCGGCCGTCAGTGAGCTGAAGGCCAAGCCCGGGGGTGAGCTGCAGGTGCACGGCAGTGGCATCCTGACCCGGTGGCTGCTGGAGAACGATCTGGTCGACGAGATGATTCTGATCGTGATCCCGGTGATCCTCGGCCAGGGCGCGAGACTGTTCCCGGAGACCGGTCCGGATCTCGCGCTCGACCTGGTCAAGTCGCGGGTCGACTCGAAGGGCGTGACGATCCAGGTCTACCGGCCGGCCGGGCGCCCGCGGTATGCGACGGCCTGAAGTCCCTACCGACGAACCACGCGGTCTTGACACCACAGGAGATGATCTTCAGATGCGGTATCTGGTTTCCGTGATCGATGACAAGAGCAATCCCGGCAGCACGGACAGGCAGCCTGCCATCAGCGCGTTCAACGAACGACTGATCGCCGAGGGCTACTGGGTTTTCGCGGGCGGACTCGCGGACACCGACGCGGCCACGGTCATCGACAACCGGGGCGAGCAGGCGGTGTTCAGCGACGGGCCTTTCGTGGAGTCGAAGGAGTACCTCGCCGGCGTCTGGGTGTGGGAGGCCCCCGATCTGGATGTGGCGCTCAAGCTCGCCGCCGAGGCGTCGAAGGTCTGCGATCGGAAGATCGAGGTGCGGCCGTTCCTGTGAGCGACGTCGAGGAGGCGATCACCCGGGCCCATCACGACGAGTGGGCGCGGGTGGTGGCCGCGCTGACCAGGCGTTTCGGTGACCTCGGCATCGCCGAGGAGGCGGCGGCCGAAGCGTTCGCGACCGCCGTCGAGCGGTGGCCGGCCGACGGCGTTCCCCCCAACCCGGGCGCGTGGCTGACCACCACCGCCAACCGCAAGGCCATCGACCGGATCCGGCGCGAGAACAAACGCGACGACAAGCACAAGGAGGCTCAGATGCTGCACGACAACACCCCACCCGAGCCGCTGGGCGCCATCGACGACGACCGGCTCCGGCTGATCTTCGCCTGCTGTCACCCGGCGCTGGCGGTGGAAGCGCGCGTGGCGTTGACGCTGCGCATGGTCGGCGGCCTGACCGTGCCCGAGATCGCCCGTGCCTTCCTGGTGCAGGGGACCACCATGGAGCAGCGCATCACCCGCGCGAAGGCCAAGATCAAGGCGGCGCGCATCCCCTATCGGATGCCGTCCGCCGACGATCTGCCGGCACGCGTCTCCGGCGTCCTGGCCGTCCTCTACCTCGTCTTCAACGAGGGCTACCTGGCCAGCGGCCCCGACACCGATCCCGTACGGCACGACCTGACCACCGAGGCGATCCGGCTCACCCGCCTGATCCGCGCGCTCCTGCCGCAGGACGGAGAGGTGGCCGGGCTGCTGGCGCTGATGCTGCTCATCGAGGCCCGCCGCCCCGCCCGGGTCTCGGCCGGCGGCGAACTGGTTGCTCTCGACGAGCAGGACCGTGGGGCCTGGGACGCGGCGCTGATCGCCGAAGGTCATCGGCTGGTGCGCGAGCGCCTGGCCGCTGCCGCCGCCGGGGTGGCTCCGGGCCGCTATCAGATCCTCGCCGCGATCAACGCGGTGCACACCTCCGCCCGCGACATCCGCGACACCGACTGGTCGCAGGTCCTCGCCCTCTACGACCAGCTCGTCCGCCTCGACCCCTCGCCGATCATCGCCCTCAACCGGGCCATCGCCGTGGCCGAGCTCGACGGGCCGGAGGTGGCACTGGCCATCGTCGACCGCCTGGCCGAGGCGTTGGCCGGCTATCACGCCTACCACGCCACCCGCGCCGACCTGCTGCGCCGGCTGGGCCGGAGTCAGCAGTCACGCGCGGCCTACGACCGGGCCATCGAGCTGGCCGGCAACACCGGCGAGACCGCCTACCTCACCCGCCGCCGCGACCAACTGCAGTAGCGCCCGCGTTTGAAGAGCGCACTTGACACAGCGATGAAAGCCGACGTGGCACGCCGCACTATTGACGTGTTCAGCCGCCAACCCTTCTCGCCGAGCAACGGCGCAGGATTCGGGGGCGCCGGGTTGCGGCGACCGTAGAGACGCGAGCGACTCGTCCGCAACAGACCTTCGTCCGGGTCGTACTCGCGCTGACCGCGGTCTCGTTCGCGCTTCCGCTTGCTCCGAGCCACACGACTACAGCGGCCAGGCTCCTGCTCGCAGGTGGTCATGTACTGGCAGCGGCGATCGTCATACCGGGCCTGACGTGGGCGATCCGGAGAGCACCGCGACATCTCCAGCTGTCGCACGCGGCTGAGAAGCGTGCGTAGGTGCCTCCACACCACCGTGGTCGGTTCGCGCGCCGGAAGATTTCGACGAAATCTTTGTGGGCGGTGTCGGATCGGGTCGGGGGTGTTCGTAGTGCGGGTGAGAGGCCGCCCAAGAGGGGCGCCTCGGGCAAGGGAAGGACGCTCCTCATGACTACCTCGACGGAGCCGAGCACCGTCACCACACGCCGCTCCAGCCGCCTGATGTGGGCGATCCTGGGGCTGGTGCTGCTTGCCGACGCCCTCGACGTGATCGATGCAACCGTCACGAACATCGCCGCCCCCACCATCGCCCGCGAGCTCCACGGCGGTGAAAGCCTGATCAAGTGGTTGGGGCCGGCGTACATGCTCGCCATGGGTGTCCTGCTCGTGGTCGGCGGACGGCTGGGCGACAAGTTCGGCCAGCGCAGGCTTTTACTGATCGGCATGGGCGGGTTCACCCTGGCGTCGGCAGTCGCCGGGTTCTCACCTAACCCGGCCCTGCTCATCGTCGCCCGGGTCGCTCAGGGAGCGTTCGGGGCTCTGCTCATCCCGCAAGGCATGGCGATCATGACGAAAGCATTCGACCGCGACATGCTCGCCAAGGCGTTCGGGCTGTTCGGCCCGGTTCTCGCTCTCTCCAGTGTCGGCGGCCCTGTCCTGGCCGGTTTCCTCATCAGCGCCGACGTGTTCGGTCTGTCCTGGCGCCCGATCTTCCTCATCAACATCATCCTTGGCCTTGTCGGGCTGATCATGGCCGTCAAGATCCTTCCGCGTGACGACGAAGGCGACCGGTCCACCGTCGTCGACGGCTGGGCCTCCGGCCTGCTCGGGGCTACCATGCTCGGGCTGCTGTACGGCCTGATCGAGGGCTCGAGCAACGGCTGGGGCGTCATCTCGATCGGCTCGATCGTCGTCGGCGTCCTGTTCTTCGCTGCCTTCGCCTACCGTCAGCGCACCGCGACCCACCCGCTCATCACGCCCTCGCTCCTGCGGAACCGGGGTTTCACTTCCGGATTGCTCGTGTGCCTGGTCGCCGCCGCCGCCGGCACCGGCCTGCTCTTCGTGCTGTCGCTGTTCCTGCAGGAGGGGCTGCACGCCGGCCCGGGGGACACCTCACTCGGTCTGCTGCCGCTCACCCTGGGGCTCGTCGCCGCCGGGTTCGCCGCCATGGGTGGCCTGGTCGCCAAGCTCGGTCGCCGGCTCGTCTTCATCGGCCTCACCGTCGACCTCGTCGGTTGCGGTTGGGTACTGGTCCTCGTCGCTTACTCCGGGACGAACGTCAGCCTCTGGGCGCTGGCCCCGGCGTTCTTCGTCATCGGCGTCGGCATCAGCCTCAGCTTCGCCACGATCCCCGTCGTCGCTCTCGGCGACGCGAAACCTGAGGAAGCCGGCAGCGCCAGCGGCTCGTTCAGCTCGATCCAGCAACTCGCATCAGCGATCGGCTCGGCCGCGGTCACGTCGATCTTCTTCCAAGCCGCGACCTCCGGACTGGACCACGCGATGAAAGTCACTCTTATCGTCGTTCTGGCCGTCACCGCCCTCAGCCTCCCGGTCGTCGCCCTGATGCCCCGCAAGGCCCCGTCAGAACCCCAGTGAGCAACCGGCCCAACGCGGCGAGGACGGCCGGCCGACGGGGTGCCACCCGTTGGCCGGCCATCCTCGCCGCGTTGGCTGACCACCACCGCCAACCGCAAAGCGATCCGCGCGCAGCGGCAGGTGTTCGGGAAGCAGCGCGATGGCCCCTGGGAACGACCTTGAGCCGTCGCCCCGTCAGGGAGGCGACGGCTCAAGTGGCCGGTCTAGGCGAGCCGGGTCTTCGCGCGAGCGGTCTTGGTCGCGGTCTTGGTGGACGCGGTCTTGGCGACGGCCGCGCGACGTGCAGGGGTGGGGGTACGCAGGATCGCGCCGCGCTCGTCGTACTCGCAGACGGCCTCCTCGTCGAACCAGTGGCCGCCCTCGCCCAGGTAGCGGAAGGCGTAGGCCTTGCCCTTCGGCATCGCGACGGCGACGCTGTACTGCCCGTCGGTGCCGAGCCTCATCGGATGCGCGAACGGGTCCCAGCCGTTGAAGTCGCCGACGACGGAGACCGGGCCGACGTGAGCGGGCAGCGAGAAGAGAATCTCGACATGCCCCTTTTTTGTGGATTTTCCATGCGTGATCATTGCTCTCCCCCGAATGGTGCTAAATGGGCATCGCCGCGCTCAGTCATACCCGGGTCCTCGCCCTCGAATGGTCGAACTCCGAAACTTTAGAAGCGCCTTGATGGACGTTTCCTGTGTCTGAACTTTCGCATGGAATCAGCCGGGCGACGTCGCCGGAACATTGACGATGCTTTCGATTCCGCTGCCGGGGAAACCGCCCTCGTCGCCGCCGATGACGACGATCCCGTTCTCGGTGACGGTGTACCTGGCGCGGTCCTCGTCGGGGTCGAGGCCGATGCGGGCACCGTCAGGAATGACGGCGTCCTTGTCCACGATGGCGCGCCGGACGATCGCGTCCCTGCCCACGTGCACGTTCTCCATCAGCACGCAGTTCTCGACCCGGGCGCGCGCCTGCAGGGTCACCCGCGGCGACAGCACCGACCGTTCGATCGTGGCGCCGCCCGCGACGGTCACCCCAGGGGAGACCAGCGCGTCGACGGCCCTTCCCGCCCGCTCCTCCATGCCGCGCAGGAACGTGGTCGGCGCCAGGACGTCGTGCCACGTGCGGATCGGCCAGGCGTCGTTGTGCAGGATGAACGGCGGATCGGGGAGGAGGAGGTCCATGTGCGCCTCGAAGTAGGCGTCCAGCGTGCCCACGTCGCGCCAGTAGCCGCGTTCGCGCTCGCGCGCGCCGGGCACCAGGTTGCGCGCGAAGTCGTAGACGTCCGCCCTGCCCCTCTCCGCGAGCATCGGGATGATGTCACCGCCGATGTCGTGCCTGCTGGTGACGTCGAGCGCGTCGGCGCACACCGCGTCGATCAGGGCCTCGGTCCTGAACACGTAGTTGCCCATCGAGGCGTAGATCTCATCCGGTGAATCGGCCAGCCCGACCGCGTTCTGCGGCTTCTCGGCGAAGTTGGCGATCCGCCTGCCGCAGCCGGCGGTCTCGATCACGCCGAACTGGTGGGCGAGCGCCAGGGGCTGCCGGATGGCCGCGACGGTCACGTCGGCGCCCGATTCGGCGTGCTGGGCCAGCATCTGGCGCGGATCCATGCGGTAGACGTGGTCGGCGCCGAACACCAGCACGTGCTCCGGCATCTCCTCCTTGATCAGGTGCAGGTTCTGGAACAGCGCGTCGGCGGAGCCGGTGAACCACTGCGGTCCCAGCTGCTGCTGGGCGGCGACCGGGGTGATGTGGTGGCCCAGGATCGGGGACAGCTGCCAGCTGCGGGAGATGTACCTGTCGAGGCTTCGGCTCTGGTACTGCGTCAGCACAACGATCTTGAAATATCCGGCGTTGGTCAGATTGGAAAGGACAAAATCTATCAATCTGTACATTCCGCCGAAAGGCACCGCCGGCTTGGCTCTGGCCACCGTGAGGGGCATCAGCCGTCTGCCCACTCCGCCGGCCAGCACAACTGCCAGGACTCTGAGCGAGGTCATGGAGTCGACATTATCGGGCCTTTCCACAGGCCTATCGCAAGAAAATTCTTGGTCCCGGCTATTGATGGGCAAAACTGGTTCCGTTGTTTCTCAGGTGCGGTAACCGATGTGCCGGAGCAGGCTCCGCAGCCGGTGTTCGATCTGCTCGGCGGTCACCTCCTGCTCGGCGCTCAGCAGCACGAACGCGATCGAGCTCGACAGCACGTCCTGGAGCACGGCCGGGTCGGTGCCCGGCGGCAGGTGCCCGCCGTCGACGGCCCGCCGCGCGATCTCCGGCAGGGTCTCCAGCCTGGGACGCAGGTAGCGCTCGGTGTAGGCGGTCACCAGCTGCGGATGGTCGACCGAGGCGCCGATCACCCGCGCCATGAGCGCGCGGAAGCGCGGCCTGCTCAGCAGCCCGGCGATGAAGGCGACCAGGTCCTCGACGCTCCGCTCCGTGGCCTCGGCTTCCAGCTCGGGGTTGCGGGCGTGCTCGAGCGCGGCCATCAGCAGGTCCTCCTTGGACCGCCAGCGCCGGTAGACGGTGAGTTTGGCCACGCCCGCGCGCTGGGCGACCGCCTCGATGCTGGTGCCCCGGGCACCGCGCTCGATGAACAGGTCGAGCGCGGCTTCCAGGATGGCGGCGTCGTTGCCGGGGTCGCGGGGACGGCCGCGCTCTACGCCGGCCACAGCACCTGGTTCAGCCATGCGGCCAGTCTGTCCGGTGCCGGACCGCCGCGCCAACCGACGTGCCCGTCGGGCCGGACCAGCACCACCTCCTCCGACGTCCCCTGCGCGCGCACCAGCGGGACGACCAGGTCGGCGCCCACCTGGGCGGCCGCCGCCTCGGCATGCCGTACGGCCTGCCGCCGGTCGCCCGCGACGACCGCCCAGCGGCCCTCGAGCGCGGCGTGGAAGGTGGTCTGCTCGCCGTCGAGCCCTGTGCACCTGATGTCGGGCATACGGTCGCCCGGCCGCGGACCCGGCGACCAGCGGTGCGAGGAGGGAGCCAGCGGGCCGCCCCGGTAGCTGATGCCCAGCTGCGAGGCGGCCAGCCACAGCCGGCGCTGCACCGCGGGCAGGCGGAAGACCGGCAGCACCACCCGGTCGCGCAGCAGCTTCTTCCACGCGGTGTCGGGCAGCATGATGTCCACGGCCGTGCTGGTGGCCCGCAGGACGTTGCGGGCCAGCGGGCGGCGCTCGCCCTCGTAGGTGTCGAGCAGGCGCTGGTCGGCGCGGCCGCGCGCGACCAGCACCAGCTTCCACGCCAGGTTCTCCGCGTCGCCGAGCCCGGTGTTCTGGCCCTGCCCGCCGCTGGGGCTCTGGATGTGCGCGGCGTCGCCCGCCAGCAGGATCCGGCCGCGGCGGTAGGCCTCGGCGAGCCGCCGGTGGAGGCGGAACTCCGAGGCCCACGTCACCTCGGAGACCGTGTCGAGGCCGACGCCGCTGCGGTGGGAGAACTCCTGCAGCACCCGCTCGGTGATCTCCTGCTCCGTCAGCTCGTCCGGCAGGCCGGGCGGCGGCTCGGTGAACACCCGCCAGGTGTCGCCCGGCAGCGCGGTCACCGACAGCATGTGGCCTGCCTCCATCCAGGTCGTGCTGCCGTTCCTGTCGAACGGCCAGGCCGCCCGCACGTCGACCATCAGCAGGCGCTCGATGAGCTTGCGTCCGGGGAAGGCGATCCCGGCCAGCTTGCGCACCATGCTGTGGGCGCCGTCGCAGCCGACCAGCCAGTCGGCCCGCAGCTCGCGCTCCTCGCCGCCGGCCGACCGGACCGTGACCGTGACGCCCTTGCCGTCCTGCTGCGCGGCTACCAGCCGGGTGTCCCACTCGACCTCGACGCCCAGGCCGGCAAGCCGTTCGCGCAGCGTGCCCTCGACCTCGGCCTGCGAGATCAGCAGGGCCTGCTTGGGCAGGTCGGCCACGGCGGCGCCGACCTGGAAGCGCAGCACGGTCCTCGATCCCTCGTTGTAGGACATGGTGAGCGACCTCTGCGAGCGTTCCCGCAGGTCGCCGAGGGCGCCGATCCGCTCGAGCACCTCGGCGCCGCGCGGCTGCAGTCCCAGGGCGCGCGACGTGGTGGCGGGGGAGGGGGCTGCGTCGATGACGTGCACGGGAATGTCGTGCAGCGCCAGGTGGATGGCCAGCGCCAGCCCGGTGGGCCCGGCTCCCGCGATGAGTACGGTATCTGTCATTTAATAAACGGTACCGTACCGATTACTAATTCAGCCACCCGGGCTTGCTGTTTGTTTGCGAAGAGAGGGAGGGATTCAGCCCATGGGAGTGCGGCCTCGAACGGGTGGTCCGACCTACTTTGGGTTCGAGGTGGTCAGCGGATGACGGGGGAGGTGGGGGTGTCCGAGCCCATCGAGCTCCACCGCCTGCTGCGCAGCCCCGGCTATCTCAAGCTGCTGCTGCTCTCGGCGTTGATCGGCGTTCCGATCTCCCTCGTGGCCTTCGGGTTCGTGGGCCTGGAGCATGCCCTGCAGGACTGGGTCTGGACGCGGCTCCCCCACGCGGCCGGATACTCCACCGCTCCGTGGTGGTGGCCGTTGCCCGCGCTCGCGCTCGCCGGCGTGCTGGTGGCGGTGGTGGTGGCGCGGCTTCCTGGTCACGGCGGTCACGTCCCGGCACACGGGCTGGGTGGTGGGCCGACGCCGCCCTCGGCGCTGCCGGGAGTGGTGCTGGCCGCGCTGGCGAGCCTGCCGCTCGGCGCCGTGCTCGGTCCTGAGGCGCCGCTGATGGCGCTCGGCAGCGGGCTCGCGCTGCTGACCATCCGCTCCGCGCGGCGCGCCGAGGCCCCGCAGGCGGTCGCCGTGCTGAGCACCGCGGGATCGGCTGCCGCCATCTCCACGATCTTCGGCAGCCCGCTCATCGCCGCGGTACTGCTCATCGAGGTGGCGGGGGTGGGCGGGCCGCAGCTGTTCGCGATCATCCTGCCCTCCTTGCTGGCCAGCGGTGTCGGCGCGGTGGTCTTCACCGGGTTCGGGCACTGGACGGGGCTGGGCATCGGCGCCCTGGCGCTGCCCACGGTGCCGCCGGCGCAGCGGCTCGGCGTGGGCGACTTCCTGTGGGGCGTCCCCCTCGCGGTGCTGATCGCGTGCGGTGTGGTGGCCATGATGGCGCTCGGCCGCAGGCTGGGCGACTGGACCCAGACCCGAACGGTGCCCAGGACGATCGGCTGCGCGATCGCGGTCGGCGCCTGCGTCGCCGCGTACGCGCTGCTCACCGGCCGATCGCCCGCCGAGGCCGCCCTGTCCGGTCAGGCCACCCTGACGGTGCTGGCCGCGCAGCCGCAATCCTGGGCGCTGTCCGCGCTGCTGTTGCTGGTGCTGTTCAAGGGGATCGGCTGGGGCATCTCGCTGGGCAGTCTCCGCGGCGGCCCGGTCTTCCCCGCGCTGCTGCTCGGCGCCGCGCTGGGGGTCGCCTGCTCGGGGCTGCCCGGGTTCGGGGCGGCCTCCGGCATCGCCGCGGGGCTGGCCGCAGGCGGCGCCGCGACTCTGCGGCTCCCGGTGTCCGCGCTGGTCCTGGCGACGGTCCTGATGGGAGGCGACGCCGCGCAGCAGATGCCGCTGATGATCGTCGTCACGGTCGTGGCGTTCGCCGCCGCGGAGTTGCTGCGCGGCCCCAGGAAGATGCCGCAGGGCGACAAGGGCTGAGCCTTCGTCAAGGGTCGGTACGGCCGGCCGTACCGACCGTGACCGGGGAGCCTACCGACGCGGCCCCGGCAGCGTGATCCCGCGCGAATTCCAGGTTCAGCACGGCTGCGATGACCCCGAGATGGCTGAACCCCTGAGGGAAGTTGCCGAGCTGTTCGCCGGTGTCGGGGTCGATCTCCTCGGCGAGCAGCCCCAGGTCGCTGGCGCAGTCGAGGACCCGGGCCAGGTACGCCTCGGCGGCCTCGACACGCCCCGCGCGCGCGAGGGCGCTGACCAGCCAGAGCGTGCAGAAGACGAACGAGCCCTCGTCGCCCGCGAGACCGTCGTCGCTCAGGTAGCGGTGAACATGGCCGTTGCGGGCCAGCTCCGCCTCGACCCGATCGATGGTGGCCAGGACCCGCGGGTCGTCGAACGGCAGGAACCCGCGCAACCCGACCTGCAGCGCGGACGCGTCCAGCGCGTCGTGCTCGTAGGCCTGCAGGAACGCCCCGGTCTCGGGGTCCACTCCTCTGCTCTCCAGGCTGGTCCGGATCTCCGCGCGCGCCTGCTCCCATCGCGCTCGGAGTCCGGTGTCCGCGGCCGAATCCGGGACCAGGTCGAGGATCCGCAGGCCGCAGTCGCCGCAGAGCCACGCCATGAGCTTGGAGAAGACGAAGTCCCTGCGCCCGCCGCGGACCTCCCAGATCCCTTCGTCCGGCTCCCGCCAGCGCTGGATGTTCAGCTCCACCACGTCACGGATGAACGCGAAACGCCCCTTGGCACGGGGCCGCCAGCCATGCTGCTGCATGACGAACCAGGCCGCGGCGAGCAGTTCCCCGTAGATGTCGAGCTGGAACTGGTTCCACGCGCCGTTGCCGATGCGCACCGGGCGCGAGCCCCGGTAGCCCTCCAGGTGATCGGCCGCACCTGTCGCGGTCTCGAAACGGGTCTCCAGCACGTTGGTGTGCGGCAGGTACCGTCGCGTGACGCGATGGTCCCCGCTGGGAGCGATCCGGAAGTAGCCGCCGCGATCCCGGTCCAGGATCCGCGCGAAGACAGGGCTGCTGTCGAACCTGTGAAAGCACGCCCACTCCACTGACGCGTCCCGGCCCACCAGCGCCAGCGAATGACAGTCGCTCAGGAACGCGTAGTCGGAGATCGCCGGGTAACCGTCCCCCGCCATAACGAACACCCCACCCGAATGCACGTTGCATACCCCGCGAAGGGCGCGATCATGGCAGCTCGCCCTCCGCGGACTGAGTAGAGGGTACTCACGACACCCGGTGACCGCGCGGATACGTTCGCCCTGTTTCTGCTGCACACCGAGGGGGGTGTCATGAGTAGGTTTGGCCTGTTACTCCGTGCGTTGGTCGCGACGCTCATGGTGGTGCTGTACGTGGGCACCACTCCGGCCCAGGCGGCCACCGTGGAGGTGACCGTACATCTGTACCGGGTCGTCGAGCTGTCGTGCGACGAGGGCGCCGGCGAGGCGTGCGGGAATGACTACTATCCGAAGTTCGAGATCGATCACCAGGGCCTGTTCGACGGCAGGGACGACTTCTGCTGCGCGCACGGCTCCGACTTCCGTACCAACTGGGTGCGCAAGGTCAACGTCGACACCTCGCACAATCCGGTGGCCATCCATCTGGAGCTGTGGGACCAGGACGACCTCTCCCAGGACGACGTCATCCACTGGGCCAAGACCGGTGACTACCTCGACCTGGACTTCAACCTGGACACGTGCGTCTTCACCGGCGGCGGCCTGACCGCGCAGCAAGGAGCCGGGATCCCGAGCCTGGCGGGGGAGAGCGAGACCAGCGGACCGGACTCGGCGCGCGGGTACTTCACCATCACCACGCCGCACTGCCTGGACGTGGCCAAGGACGCCGACAGCGACAACGACGGCCTCCTCAACACCTGGGAGACTCCGGGGCAGGGCTACAACATCAACGGGGACGACAAGGTCGACCTGGCGCTGGGGGACCCGCCCTACAACGCCCTGCCGTACAGGAAGGACCTGTTCGTCGAGGCGGACGCGATGACCGGGTTCGCGCCGCAACCGGGAGCGCTGGACGACGTCGTCAAGGCCTTCGCCGACGCCCCTGTCGACCCCTATCCCGACCCTGCGGACGCCACCAAGACCAAGTATCGCGGGGTCAACCTGCACACGGCCGTCGACGAGAGCAACCTGCCGGTGGTCTCCGGGATCCTCTTCCAAACAGACGGGACGGCCAAGAACCCCGACGGCACGGACAAGCTGGACGATTTCAACGACCTGAAGAACGCCAAGCCGCGCGGCCCCTGCACCGGCCACTTCGGCACCGTGGCGGATCGGGCCGACTCGAACTGCGAGTTCATCCTGAAGGCGAAGCGCGACGCGTTCCGCTACATGATCTTCGGGGACACCCACGCGGAGAACCTCAAGTCGTCGGGCATCTCGGAATGGGCGGAGACCGCTCCGCACGGCGGCAACGACTTCATGGTCACGCTCGGCGCCATCGGCGGCACCGCGACCGCCATCCTCAACGGCCGCAGGAACTCGGAGGCCGCCACGTTCATGCACGAGTTCGGCCACACGCTCGGCCTCGGGCACGGCGGCGGCGACTACACCAACTGCAAGCCCAATTACCTGAGCGTGATGAACTACACGCTGCAGTTCACCATCCGGGACCCCGCCAGGCCGCTGGACTACTCCAGCGCGGTCAGGGGCACCGACCTCCCCAGGCTCGACGAGGCGCATCTCAACGAGAACAACGGGGTGCGCGGCACGCCGAACCCGGCACGCAACACCGTCTACGGCGTCAACGGCAAGGTACGCGTGGCGCCGGCGACCAACGGCGCCCTCGACTGGAACGAGAAGAACGGCATCGAGTCGGACATCCCCGCCGACATCAACTACATCGAATCCATCAAGCCGGCCGACAAGTACGGCTGCGCGGCCACCAGCCCCAACCAGCCCCTCGACGGCTTCGACGACTGGGCCAACCTCCAGTACAACCCCCGGCTCAACGGCACGTTCTTCCTGGACGGCGCGCGCGGTGACCTGCCGGAGGAACTGACCGAGGACACCATCCTGGCCATGGCGCAGAAGGCCGATCTCAAGGTCACCAAGTCCGCCGACCAGGCGGAAGCGACCGGCGGGGACACCGTGGGCTACACGGTCAACGTCACCGACCTCGGCCCTGACACGGCCAAGGACATCTCGCTCACCGACACGCTGCCCGACGGCACCAAGCAGCAGCGCTCGCTGCCCGACCTGGCCAACGGCGCCGTCAACACGGTCACACCGAAGTTCACCTACCAGGTGCCGTGCGACACCACCGACGGCACGACGCTCACCAACACCGTCACGGTCACCGGCAACGACGCCAACGGCATCCCCGACCCCTACGTCAGCGACAACACCGCCAAGGCCACGACCACCGTCCAGGCCCCTGTGCTGACGGTGGGCGCGACCGCCACGGCCACGGTCAACGCCGGCGAGGCGATCACCTACCGGATCACCTACGCCAACACCGGCGGCGGCGCGGCCTCCCACGTCGCGCTGACCACCACGCTCCCGGCGGGCCTCTACTACAGCCAGGCGCTCGACCTGGGCAGCGGACCGAAGCCGACCACGGTGACGCGCAACGCCGACGGCACCACGACCCTCACCTGGGCCGTGAACCAGTTGCCCGCCACGTCAGGGGATCGGACGATCGTGTTCACCGCCCGGCCGACGCTCCTGGCCCTGGCCGGCACCACGTACACCGCCGCGGTGTCCGTGGCCTACCAGAACGCCACCGGCGCCTGCACCTACGCCCCGGTCACGGCGGCGGCCACCACCACGATCACGGTCGTCCCGCCCACGCGCGACCCGCTCTCCAAGGGTTTCTGGAAGAACCACCAGGAGCTCTGGACGGCCGAGAACCTGGCCCGGGTCCAGGCCACCGACCAGCGCTACGACACCGACGGCAGCGGCGCGCTCTCGGCCGCCGAGATCACCGCGGCCTTCCGCGGCCAGAACGAGCCGAAGAGCGTCCTGTCCGAGCACCTGCTGGGCACGTACTTCAACCTGGCCACCAGGCGCATCAACGCGGGCACCGTGATCACCGACCCGCTGGGGCTCGGCACGGTCAGGGGCGCCGCCCTCTACGCCCAGGACACGCTGGCGCTGCCGGTCGACTCGAGCACGGCGTCCCGTTACAGCGGGATCATCGGCGTGCTGGACGACGTCAACGCCAACAAGATCGAAACCTACTGACACCTCGAGGCCTGCACCCCACGCGGGTGCAGGCCTCCTGACGCGCAAGGTCAGCTCATGAGCCGACCTTGCGGAAGAACGCGCGGATGTCCTCGAGCAGGAGGTCGGGCGCCTCGTGGGCGCTCCAGTGCCCGCCGCGGTCGTACTCGTTCCAGGACACGATGTCGGCGTGGTCGCGTTCGGCGAACTTCCGCGGCGCCTTGAAGTCGTAGCCGAAGGACGCCAGCCCCACGGGCACCGTCGTCGGCGACGAGGGCCGCTCGGAGTGGTGGTTCTCGAAGTAGAAACGCGCCGAGGAGGCCGCGGTGTTGGTGAACCAGTAGAGGCAGACGTTGGTGAGGATCTCGTCGGGGGTCAGCGAGTCGCCGAGCAGCTGGCCGCTCCAGGCGAGCTGGCCGTACGGCGAGTCGGACAGGGCGTGCGCGAGCGTCTGAGGCTGTGCCCGCTGCGCGAAGTCGTGGATGGCGTGCTCGAGGAACTTCTGCCCGAACTGGATGAACATCAGCTCCTGCTCGCTGAGGCCGTCCATCTCGCCCGGCTCACCCTTGGGGAAGGAGAAGATCTGGTTGACGTGCACGCCGATGACCCTGTCCGGGGCGAGCCTGCCCATCTCGGGCGCGATGATGGCGCCGGCGTCGTTGCCGTGCACGCCGAACCTGTCGTAGCCGAGCCTGCTCATCAGCTCGTTGAACGCGGCCGCCATGCGCACGGGATGCCAGCCGGGCTCGGTGGTCGGGCCGGAGAAGGCGAAGCCCGGGTAGGACGGGATGACCACGTGGAAGCCGGACGCCGTGAGCTCGTCGACGAGCCCCACGTACTCGGTGAAGCTGCTGGGCCAGCCGTGCAGGAGCATCAGCGGGATCGCGTCGGGGTCAGCGGAGCGCACGTGCACGAAGTGGACGTTCTGCCCGTCGATCTCGGTGGTGAACTGGGCGAAGCGGTTCAGCCTGGCCTCCTGGGCGCGCCAGTCGAACCCGTCACGCCAGTACTCCAGCAGCGGCTTGACGTACGACAGCGGCACGCCGTACTCCCAGCCGGGCCGCACGGGGATGCCGATGTCGACCTTGCCGGCGATCGCGTCGGACGGCAGCTCGTCGGCCAGGCGCGTGCGGGCCAGCCGGTTCTTCAGGTCGTCCAGGTCGTCCTGGGAGATGTCGATGCGGAATGGGCGGATCTCAGACATGCGGCCACCCTAGGGAGCAGCGCGCGCGGAGGAATCGGTCAGAACGTCGGTACTTTTTGTGGGCAGATGGTGGGCTATAGGTAAGTTGTCCGCATGCTATGGGGACGGGCGGAGGAGCAGGCGGCGCTTGAGGGCATGCTGCGCGGCGCTCGCGCCGGTGAGAGCTCCGCGCTCGCCGTCATCGGCCAGCCGGGCATCGGCAAGACCGCGCTCCTGGAGTACGCGTCGCGATCGGCCGGCGACATGCGGATCGTGCGCTGCACGGCGGCGGAATCCGAGGCCGACCTGCCCTTCTCCGGACTCCACCTGCTGCTCAAGCCCCTGCTCCACCACGTGGACCTGCTTCCGGAGCGGCAGCGGGACGCCCTGCGCGCGGCGTTCGGCCTGTCGGCGGCCGAGCCGGGCGACCGGTTCCTCGTCGGCCTGGCCGTACTGACGCTGCTGTCGGAGGTCGCGGGCGAGCGCCCGCTGCTGTGCCTGATCGACGACGCGCACTGGCTCGACCAGGCCTCGGCCGACGCGGTGATGTTCGCGGCCAGACGGCTCGGCGACGAGGGCATCGTCATGCTGCTCGGCCTGCGCGAGGACGGCTCCGACGGGGAGTGCCAGGGGCTGCCGGTGCTGCGGCTGGCCGGCCTGGACCGGGACGCCGCGCGGGAGTTGCTCACCGAGCACGGACGCGCGGCCGATCTCGACGAGCTGTACGCGGCGACCGGGGGCAATCCGCTCGCGCTCATCGAGCTCACCGCCGCCGACCTGCCCGCGGACGCCTTCACGCCGGTGCCGCTGACCGGTCGCATCCAGGCCGCCTTCTGGCAGCAGGTACGGCGACTGCCGCGGCCCACCCAGCTGATGCTGCTCATCGCGGCGGCATGCGACACCTACGAACTCGCGATCGTGATGCGGGCCGCCGCCTCGTTCGGCATCACGACCGCCGACCTGCAGCCCGCGCTGGATCGCGGTCTCATCAGCCTCGCGGGCACCGTCGTCTTCCGCCATCCGCTGGTCAGGGCGGCCGCCTACCACGGTGCACCGCTCAGTGACCGGCTGGCCGTACACGCGAAACTGGCCGAGCTCCTCGACGACCCCGAGCAGGCCGACCGGCGGGCCTGGCATCTGGCCGGCGCGGCGACGGGCCCCGACGAGGCGGCGGCCGCGGCCCTGGAGCAGGCGGCGGCGCGCGCGGCCGCCCGATCGGGGCACCTGGCGGCGGCGACCGCCTACGAGCGCTCGGCGTCCCTGTCCACCGATCCCGCCCGGGTCGCCTACCGCCTCACCCGGGCGGCCGAGGCCGCGCTGGCGGCCTCGGTGATCCCGCAGGCCGAACGGCTGGCCGAGCAGGCCCGCGCGAGCACCGTCGACCCGCGGCTCGTGGCCCGGCTCGACCACGTGGGCGCCATCGTCGCCTTCAACCGCGGCGAGATCAGGGCGGCCCACGACCTGCAGGTCCAGGCCGCCGGGCGGGCCGACAGGGAACAGGCCTTCTGGATGCTGAACGAGACCGTCTACACCGCGTGGAGCCTGCCGCAGGACACCGCGCTGCTCGCGGCCGACCTCGACCGGCTCGGCGCGTTCGACCTGCCGCCGGGTGACCCGCTCGCATCGCTGGTCTGGCTGCACCGCTGGTATTCGGCCAACGTGCTCGGCCGCGAGACCGAGACTTTCCCGCCCGTCGCGGACCTGCTGGAGGACCTGCGCACGCTGCCCGACGCCGCCAGGACGACCAGTTCGGCCGGCCCGATGCGCGCCATGATCGCCGCCGTGGGCGCGCTGCTGCTGATCGGCCACGACCACGAGGCGTCCACACTCGCGGGTGACTACCTCGGCCGGCTCAGGGAGAGCGGCGAGATCCGCTGGCTCCCCGCGATCCTGATACGGCTGGCCATGTCCACGCTCCTGCTGGGCCAGCACACCAACGCGCAGATCCACCTCGCCGAAGCGGAGCGGATGGCCCGCGACGTCGGCGACGCCGCGGTCGTCACCCACACCTCCGCGATGATGGCCTACCTGGCCGCCCTGACCGGTGACGAGCCTGCCACCCAGCAGCACGCGGAGGCGGCGCTCGAGAGCGGCAACGTGCTCACCGTGGCCTGGGTGGCGTGGGCGCGGGCCGTGCTCGATCTCGGCCTGGGGCGGTACGAGGCGGCGCTGGCCAGATTCGACGAGAGCCTGCAGGGCTGTTTCAACCACACCCTCCCGGCACTGCGGGGACTGCCGGACTACGTCGAGGTGGCCGCGCGGATCGGGCGGCCCACGGCCCGGCCGCTGGCCGTCTACCGCGAGTGGGCGGCCAGGATCCGGCGCCCGGCGGTCGACGCGATCGTCAGCCGCTGCCTGGCCCTGACCTCGTCCGACGCCGAGGCGGAGAGCCACTACGTCGCGGCCCTGCGCCTGCACGAGCGCGACAGCCGGCCCATGGACCACGCACGCACCCGGCTGCTGTTCGGCGAGTGGTTGCGCAGGATGCGCCGCAAGGCCGACGCCGGCGCGCAGCTCCGGTTCGCGCTGGAGACGTTCGAGTCGCTCGGTGCCACTCCCTGGGCCGAGCGCGCCCGCGCCGAGCTCGACGCGACGGGCGCGGAGGTGCCCCGGCGTGCCGTACCGACGCCCTTCCTCGGGCTCACGCCGCAGGAACTGCAGATCGTACGGCTGGCGGCCAGGGGCCTGTCGAACCGGGAGATCGCCACCCAGCTCCTGCTCAGCCCCAAGACCGTCGCGCACCACCTGTACAAGGCCTATCCGAAGCTCGGGATCAGCTCGCGCGGTGACATCGCCGCGCTGATGCTCTAGACGGCGCCCCGCCCGGTCCGGCTGGGGGCGTTCAGGTCGTGGTGGGCCTTGATCGCGAGGCTGGTCAGGGCGAGCAGCAGTTCCAGATCCGCTTCGGCTTCGAGCTGGACCGACACCCAGGCGCCGTCCTCGCAGGCGTGCACCCGGCCGGATTCCCACAGGTGGGGGCCGAGGCGGCTGATGACGGGCGCGGTCAGCCGCAGGCGCATCTCGTCGTGACCGCTCGGGTAGAGGATCTCGGTGCCGCGGACCGTGAAGGCGACGCCCTGATGGCTCTCGCACATGGCCAAGCTGGGCCAGCGGCGCAGCTCGCGCATGACACGAGCCACATAAGGTCCGCTCACACCTCCAGTGTCACTTCTGTGTACACGATGTGTCCATTGTCCGTTTTCCTCTATTTCACCCTGGGGTCACGGTCGCTGCAGTCCTTGGCCTTTGGGCTGGTTACCGGATGGCGGCGATGGGGAATCACGGTGGCGGCGGCTCGGGGGAGGCCTGTGTGGCGCGTGTGATGTCCGCCGACATGGACGAGAGGTTCGACATCGTGGATATGAAGTTCGAGGTTACGGTGCTGCCGGTTGGCGACGCCGAGCGGGCGAAGACCTTCTACCAGAAGCTGGGGTGGCGGTTGGACGCCGACATCGCGGTGGACGACGGCTATCGGGTGATCCAGTTCACCCCGCCCAACTCGCCCGCCTCGATCCAGTTCGGCAAGGGGATGACGGCGCTCGCGCCCGGCTCGGTCAAGGACCTGATGCTGATCGTCGAGGACGTCGAGGCCGCCAGGCAGGAGCTGATGGGCCACGGGGTGGAGGTCAGCGAGGTGTGGCACGGACCCGGGGTGAACAGCGCGGGGCGACGCGAGCCCGGCCCGGATCCGGAGCACGGGTCGTACAGTAGCTGGGCGTCGTTCGCGGACCCCGACGGGAACACCTGGCTGTTGCAGGAGGTGACGGAGCGGCGCCCGGGCCGGGTGTGGTCGACGGACGTCGCGGCCCTGGCCGGGCTGCTGCACGAGACCTCCGAACACCACGGCGCGTTCGAGGCGGTGGCCCCGCCGCATGACTGGTGGGACTGGTACGCGGCGTATCTGGACGCCCGCCAGGGCGGCGCCAACCCGGAGGCGGCTTCCGCGGCCGCTGGGCGCTACATGGCCGAGGTCAAGCATGTCGTCGTCTGACCTGGGCGCCGCTGATTGGCCGCGGCGCGAGCCGGAACTGGCCGGGCAGACCGTCGTCGTGCTCGGCGGAAGTGCGGGCATCGGGCTCGAGACGGCTCGGCGCGCCCGGGCCGAGGGTGCCGAGGTCATCCTCACGGGCCGCGATCCCGACCGGCTCGAGCAGGCGGCGCGGGAGGTCGGCGCGCAACGCACCGCGGCCTTCGACGCCGACGACGCGGCCGCGCTGGCGCGCTTCTTCCAGGATCTTCCCGCGCCCATCGACCACGTGATGATCACGGCCGGCGGTCCGCATTACGGCCCCGTGCTGGAGATGGACGCGGCCGAGGTGCGTGAGGCGATGACCGGGCACATCGTGCGGGCGCTGGAGGTCGCGCGCAACGCGGCCGGCAGGATGCGGCCCGGGGGCTCGATCGTGCTCATGGGCGGCACCGGCGGTCGGCGCATCGGTCACGGTCTGGGGATCGTCTCGGCCGCCACCGCCGCGCTGCCCGTGTTCACGGCGACCCTGGCGCTGGAGGTCGCGCCGGTTCGCGTCAACCTCATCGCCGCCGGCTTCGTGGACACGCCGCTGTCGGCGTCGCTGCTCGGGGACCGGCTGGAGGAACGCAGGAGCGAGCTGCGGGACACGCTCCCGATCGGCCGCGTCGTCGGCCCCGCCGATGTCGCGGCGCTCGCCGTACACATCATGAGCAACACGGCTCTCACCGGCGCGACCTACGACATCGACGGCGGCCAGCAGTTCATCTAGACGAGGCGGGGATCATCGGAGCGAGGCGTCCAGCTGACGGATCAGTTCTCCGACCCGCCCACCGCCGGGTGGGGCGGCCGGGTAGCGCCTCAGGACGTCCACCACGACGGGATCCGCGAGGATCCGCGACCGCGCGATGTGGTCGGCTCCTACGGCAGGGTCGTCTCCGGCGGAGAGCTCGAAGGCTCGTGCGGCATAGGCGGCCGATGCGAGGATGTGCTTGACCTGGGTAGCTTTCGCCAGGGGGTGGAGGAACGCCGCACCGACCGCGTTGCCGGCCGCGCGCGCGGCGTCGCTGGCCGCGGCCTGTCCCGCATCGCGGGTCTCCTGCGCCGCCCGGTGCGCCGCCCACGCGCTGTCACGTAGCGCCTTGGTCCGCTCGGCTCCGTCCACGAACGCCTGCGCGGCGTCGATCGCGGCTCGCGGACGGCGATCGTCAGGGCGTTCACGTTCGAAGATCGCCAATGCGGGCCGCGCGCACGCCACCGCGTAGCCGGCGACGGCGCGGAGCTCGGACCGGCTGAGTTCGATCGTGGTGCCGTCATCCTTCTGGAAACCAGCAGTCATGTCATCAACGGTATCGTTGAACCATCCGTGTAAACCTTCCGTCGATATCAGGCCGAGTATCGATGCGAAACCTTCAAACGGCCTCGACGCGGGCCTGGTCACAGCGGCGTCACCGGGCTGGCCCGCGGCGCGTACACCAAAGCGTCGTAGGCCTTGGCGGGCACCATTTTCACTGTGTAGGTCCAGCTCAGGTGACTGTAGATCGACCGGAAGCCGTCGCCGACGTTGCCCATGGGGACCTCCGAGGTGAGCAATCGGCGGTTGCCGGGCTTCAACGAGGCCTGCGCGATGTTCACGTAGCCCAACGGCTCATCGCCGAACAGCTTGGCCAGAGGCGGGTCGTGGCTCACCGTGAACTGCTTGCGTTCACCGGAGTCGTCGTCCTTGCTGACGAATGTACTCGTGCCGAAGTCGGTGCCGATCGTGAAGTAGTCCTCGCCGTACGCCTTGGCCAGCAGCCGCCCCATCGACTCGTAGGCGAATGCCGCACCACTCTTGTCGATGTGGCCGTTGTGACCGCCCAATATGATCTTCTTCCGCCCCTGGGCATCCGCGATCCACCTGACGTTCTCGGCCATCCAGAAGTCCCGCTTGCGGGCGTAGTCATTTCCGGAGATCTGCAACTGTGCGCCGCGTTCGATGGTCTCGGCGTGATGCACGGCGAGCACGAACGACTCCTCGGTGCTGCTCCTCACATACTTCTCCCGATTGCCTTTCATCTGGGCGACGAGCCGCTCGGCGGCGGTCGCGGCGGCGGCAACCTTCTCCTGGTCCTGTTCAGACCTGGTGGCATCGGTGAGGGCGGCCAAGGACTCCTCGACCGGGCGGACCCGATCAGGGTCGACCAGCGCGAGATAGCGCAGCAGCCGCTCCTTGTTCAGGTCGTAACGCTGCATGTCGAAGCCGTAGAGACACACCTTGTCCGCGTCAGGGACGACGGCGTTGTGGTCATGGATCCACTGGATCAGATTCGACATCTCCCGGGTCCGGTAGATGTCGAAGCCGAGCGCCCTGACCGCGTCCAGCGCGCTGCCTCGGCCCTTCATGACATAGTCGTTGGCTGCGGCCGCACCGCCGAAGTCGGCCTCCAGAGCCACGGTGCGGAAGCCGTGATCCCGCACCAGCTTCTGGATGATCAATGTGCGGGCCTCGACGAACTCCTTGTTGCCGTGAGTGGCCTCACCGATCCCGACCACCCGGTTGGCGGCGGCGTCGGCGAGCGAGGCCTGATCGAGAGGGACCACGGCGTCGGGCGTCACTCCCGACGTGTCCACGCCCGCGCAGCCGCTCGTCGGCAGGCCGATCAGTGCGACGCACAGGAATGTTCGGACGAGCTTGCGCCGCATGTCAGTTCATTTCCTTGCGAATCACGCGCAGCACACCGAGCGTCATCGGGATCGCGATCGAGAAGATCACCGACACGGTCAGTCGAGCAGCCTGGGTCCCGGACAGGTCGCCGGACATCAGGGGGGCGGCGGTGGTTCCCAGGTCGAGCCACTCGGCCAGGACCTCGCCGGTGGCGCTGAGCCGGGCGACCACGGTCCACAGCATCGGTGCCGCCAGGCAGATCACGATCGCGGCCGGTGCGTTCAACAGCAGCATGCCGACGCTGAGGCCCATCGCGACCGCGAGGACGTTCGTCGTGGTCCAGCCCAGCAGAGCGGCAGGGGCGACCTCCCAGTTGGCCGGGACGTCCTGGACACCGGCCACGGCAGCCGTCACCGGCACCGCGATCATCATCGCGAGCAGAGACCCGGCTACGGCTGTGAGCAGCGGTGGCAGGCACTTGGCCGCCAGCACCCGCAGGCGTCGAGGCTCGAGCGTGAACGTCGTCAGGGCGGTGCGGTGGCTCCATTCGCCGGTCACCGTGAGAATGCCGATCACCGGGAGCAAGGTGCCGAATCCGATTCCAGCGGTCTCGATCAAGGTGTACAGCCGCGGACCGGAGACGGCGCCGCGCGCCACGATGGACGCCAAGGTCAGAGCTATCAGAACCACCGTCATGATCTTGCCGCTGCGGGTGTCGAAGAGCTTGCGAGCCTCGGCCGACAGCAGCCGATGGAACGGGATCGAGGTCCCGGGCCGGTGTATGTCCGTACTCCTCGAGCCGCTCGTGGCCGGGAAAATGCCGGTGTTGGTCATGCCGCACTCCGATCGGCGTTCGCAGTCAGTTCGAGGAAGACCTGCTCGAGGTCACGTCCCTGGCCGAGCTCGTCGACAGTGCCCTGGGCGAGGATGCGGCCGCGGCCGATCATCACGATGCGGTCGGCGACCCGCTCCACCTCGTGCAGCAGGTGCGAGCTGAGCAGCACCGCGTGACCCGAGTCGGCGAGGCCGCGAAGCAGCTCGCGCATCCATCGGATGCCTTGGGGGTCGAGGCCGTTGGCGGGCTCGTCCAGGATGAGCACCTCGGGCCGGCCGAGGAGGGCGTGAGCGAGGCCGAGACGCTGCCGCATGCCGAGCGAGTAACCACCGACCGTCTGCCGGCTCTCCCTGGCGGTCAGCCCGACCATGTCGAGGACCTCCCCGACCCGCGACCTCGGCAGTCCGAGCAGTATCGCGCTCAGGGTCAGGATCTCCCGGCCGGTCCGGCCGGGATGCTGGGCGCCGGCGTCGAGAAGCAGGCCCACCAGGGAACCCGGACAGTCCAGTTCGATGTATGGCCGGCCCAGCACGGTGGCCGAGCCAGAGGTGGGGCGGGACAGCCCTGCCAGGATGCGGATGGCCGTGGACTTCCCGGCGCCGTTGGGCCCGAGGAATCCGGTGACGCTTCCCGCTTCGACGGTGAAGGACACGTCGTCAAGTGCCTTCACGTCCTTGTAGAACTTGCTGACGTGGTCGAACTCGATCATGGATCAAGTCCACCGGACGCGACGGCGCCGGTCATCGGACCCAGGTCGAACGCGACCGGCCGGAGGGTCGGCTCACTCGACCCAATTGCAGACCTGCGGCCACCCGGATATAGACCTGGGTCGCTAAGGCATCGGCCCGGTGCTGTCTAGGCTGTGCGATGTGCACGACCGTATGGAGAGCCGGCCGTCTCCTGACCAGTGGGGCATCACGCTGCGCTATGTGTGCGCTCTGCTGCCGATGCTGTTCTACGGGGCTGCCATCGGCGCGAACGTCTCCCGGCACCCTGACCGGCTCCCGGTGGCGTTGGTCGATGTGGGGCTCGGCGTGATCGGGCTGGTCCTGATGGGCTGGCGGCGTCGCTGGCCGTGGCAGATCGCCCTGGCCACCGCACTGCTGAGCGCGTTCTCCAGCATGGCGAACGGCCCCGCGTACGTCGCGTACGTCTCGTTGTGCACGCATCGTCGGTGGCGTCAGATCATCCCCGTCGCGGCCGTGTCCTGGATGGGCCTGGTGGCGTTCTCCACCTTGCCCGCCATCACCGAGGCGACCGACGTGTCCATCGTGACCGGGACCGTCGTCCTGGGCGGGCTGACCGTCTTCGGCCTCTATTTCCGCGGACGCCAGGACCTGGCGGCCTCGCGGCAGGAGGCGGCGATGCTGGCCGAACACCAGCAGCTGCAGCGGATCGAGCAGGCCAAACTGGCGGAACGGCTCAAGATCGCCCAGGAGATGCACGACGTCCTGGCTCACCGGATCTCTCTGCTGTCCATGCTCGCCGGCGGCCTGGCGTACCGGAAGGACCTCACCGCGGAGCAGACCCGCGAGGCCGCCTTGGCGATCCAGGAGAACGCCCACCAGTCGCTGAACGAGCTGCGCACCGTGCTCGGCACGCTCCGGCGCGGCGGCGCCGTACAAGCCCCGCAGCCGAACCTGAGCCACCTGGACGCACTCTTCGACGAGGTGCGTGCTGCTGGCCAGCAGGTCGAGGTGGAGGACACCATCGGCGACAGGGACCTGCTGCCGACGCAGTCCGGCCGGCACGCATACCGGATCGTGCAGGAGGCACTGACCAATGCTCGCAAGCATGCGCCGGGCAGCCGGGTGATGGTCGAGCTCGCCGGGCGGCCGGGGCACGGCCTGCGCATCCGGGTGAGCAACCCGGTGCTGTTCGCAACGACCGCGGGACCTGGCGGCAGGCTGGGGCTGGTCGGCCTGGCGGAACGCATCGAGATGGCCAGCGGCACCTTCCGCCATGTCGTGCAGGACGGACGCTTCGTCCTCGACGCCACGTTGCCGTGGGAGGCTTCACACTATGACGCGACTGGTGATCGTGGATGACGACCCGATGGTGCGCACCGGCCTGCGCCTCATTCTCGGTGGCGAGCCCGACCTGGACCTCGTCGGCGAGGCCGCGGACGGCCGGCAGGCCATGATCGTGATCCGTGACCTGCGGCCCGATGTCGTGTTGATGGACATCCGGATGCCCAACCAGGACGGGCTGACCACCACCGAGCTGCTGCTGGCCAAGCCGGATCCGCCTCGGATCCTAGTCCTGACCACCTTCGACGCCGACGACATGGTGCTGCGAGCCCTGCAGCTCGGTGCCGACGGCTTTCTGCTGAAGGACACGCCTCCGCCGAAGATGATCGAGGCGGTCCGCACCGTGGCGAAGGGTGAGCCGGTGCTGTCGCCGAGTGTCGCACGACAGGTGATCGCCGCGGCCACCGGCGGAGGCGAACCGCAGCGTCAGGAGGCGCAGTGGAAACTGGCCAAACTCACTGAACGCGAGCAAGAAGTCGCGATCGAGGTAGCCCGCGGCAACTCCAACGCCGAAATCGCCGAGCATCTCTACATGAGCGTCGCGACCGTGAAGGCGAACATCACCCGGATCTTCGCGAAGCTGGGGACCGACAGCCGCGTCCAGGTCGCCATGAAGGTACGCGACGCCGGTCTCCTCTGAACGCGCACCTGTCCCCTGCGCGTGGGTGCGGATGACGCCGGTGCCTCACAGCTGAGAGGCGAACTTCCCGGCGGTGCCGCCCAGCGTGGACCCCCAGAGTCGGACCAGCACTCCGGCTTCCGGGTCGTGGTCAGGTCAGTGATCAGCTGATTCCCACCACGCCAGGTTGGCGGCCGCCTGGGTTACCGGCTCGATGATCTCCCACGCCTCGGCGATCAGCCCATCGTCGAGCCGCCAGATATCGACGACCGCGATCCCCGGCTCGGCACCGGGAAGCCATCGCCGCGAGTGCATCGCGACGTGATCGCCGTCGGCCAGCACGTGCTGGATCTCGACCTGCATGCCGGCGAGCGGGACGAGCGCGGTGCGTATGGCGGCGAGCCATTCCGCCTTGGTGGAGGAGGTCGAATCCGGCCTGTGATGGACGAAGCCATCGCTCAGCAACGGCGCGAGCGCGTCGACGTCGCCGGTGGAGACCAGCTGCGTGAGCGCCCGCTGGACGATGCTCTTGTTGTCGGTGGTTGTCATGGGAAGCAGTGTTTCCGCCGTCGCGGCGGCTGTCGATGAACTCGCATTTCATGGCGCTTCGCTCCACGAGGAGTAGCATCGGCGGCCATGTACACGGTCGGGGAGCTGCTGCGGCAGTGGCGGCAGCGCCGACGGCTCAGCCAGCTCGATCTCGCGATCGCCGCCGACGTCTCGGCTCGTCACGTCAGCCTGGTGGAGACCGGCAAGTCCAACCCGAGCGCCGACATGATCCTCCGGCTCGCGGATCAGCTCGACGTGCCGTTGCGTGAGCGCAACCGGCTGCTGCTCGCCGCCGGCTTCGCACCCCGCTACGCCGAGCGACCGCTCGACGGAGAGACGCTGTCGGCGGCACGGGACGCGATCGCGAGAGTCCTGCGAGCACACGAGCCGTACCCGGCGCTGGTCATCGATCGCCGATGGAACATCGTGATGACCAATCGCGCCATCGACCCGTTCCTCACGGACGTCGCCCCCGACCTGCTCCGGCCGCCGATCAACATGGTGCGGCTGGGCCTGGACCCGCGCGGCCTCGCTCCCCGGATCGTCAATCTGGCCGAGGTCCGATCGCTGCTCCGTATCCGGATCACGCGCCGGCTCGCCACCGCGCCCGACCCCGAGCTCACCGCGCTCTACGAGGAACTGCTGGCACCCGACTCCGAGGACGCGAGCCACCCGATCGAGTCCGAGGTCGCGACCCCGATGATCTTCCGCTTCGGCGAAAGAGAACTACGGCTGTTCTCCACCACCACCACGTTCGGCACCCCCACGGACATCACCCTGGACGAGGTCGCCATCGAGTCGTACTACCCCGCGGACGCCGAGACCGCCACCTACTTCACCCAGCCCAACGCCGACCCTCGAGCCGACATGTAGCCACCTGAGGGTAGCTCTGCTTACGCCGGAGACAGCTACGAGCAGAAGGTCGCCGAATTGTGGCATCCCGATCAGGAACTCGAATCCCAACGCGTAGTGATCAGGGCAGAAAGATCATGTGCTCGATCACCCGAGAGTAGTGGCGTGGCCACGATCTCGGGGAAAAGGGCCAGCTCGTCTTGGGGTGGGTGAGTAAGGGTTACTCATGACAGGTCACGCCCGCCGAATCGAGAGTGGTCGTGTCCAGTCCTGATCCGGCATGGAAGGCATGGAAGACCGATGAAAGGCACACGACTCGCCGTTGCCACAGCCAGCCTGCTCACTTGCGCGCTCTCGGCTCCCAGCGCGGCCGCGGCATCGACTTCGTCATCCGGGCCCGTCTACTGGTACCAGATCATCGCGCAGCACAGCGGGAAGTGCCTGGACGTCGCCTACGCCAGCCTCAAACACGCCGCCAACGTCATCCAAGGCGCCTGTGGAGCCGGGTACAACCAGCAGTGGCGCATCGTGAACAGCGAAGCCTCGGGCAACTATGTCCGCCTCATCGCCAGGCACAGCGGCAAGTGCTTGGACGTGGCCTACGCTCGCCTCGAACACGGGGCCAACGTCGTCCAGGCGACCTGCGGAGGCCCGGCCGCCTACAACCAGCAGTGGCGCATCGCGTACAAACCGGGCGGTGGCGGTTCCGCCTGGATCATCGCCAGGCACAGCGGCAAGTGCCTGGACGTGGCCAACGCTCACCTCGAACACGGAGCCAACGTCATCCAGGGCATCTGCGGAGGTCCAGGGTCCGGCCCCAACCAGTTGTGGCGGTTCAAACGGGTCGCCGTCACCTGGGAGTAGGAGGCAGACCAGTCCGGTCGGTTTCGGGGGCCGCGTGGAAAGCATGGGCGGGCCATATCCCAGCGTGCCCAGGCCGCAAGCCCTTCGGCATCATCGTCAGGCGTTGGAGTTGTCCTCCCCCCTGGGGCGCACGGCCTGAACGTAGTAGAAGAACGGCTTGAGGGTGCCCTCGTGCAGGGGGTGGAATCCGGCCGCGGGGATGAGGTCGGCGAGTAGGTCGCGGGGGTTGTGGCGCATGGCGGGGCCGGTGAGTGCGCCGATCAGGTGGGCGGCCAGGGGGTTGGCGGGCGGGCGGAACTCGGCGATCAGCAGCCGCCCGCCCGGGCGCAGGACGCGGTACATCTCCCGTACGGCAGTGCCGCGTTCCGAGGCGGGCATGTGGTGGACGGCCAGGGTGGAGACCACCACATCGAGTGAGGCGTCAGGCAGGTCGAGCGCCTGGCCTTCGCCTACCAGGTACGAGCAGTTCGCGGGAGCCCGTCGGCCCGCGTGGTCGATCATGGCGGGTGACGGGTCGACGCCGATCACCTTTCCACGGGGGCCGATGAACGGGGCGAGGATCCGGGTCAGATACCCGGTGCCGCAGCCGACGTCGAGAATGCTGTCGCCCGGGCGGGCGCCGGACAGCCTGGCCAGGCGGGTGAAGATCGCGCGCCGGCGCCCGGCGAAGGCCACCGCGCCCAGCAACTCGTAAGCCCGGGGATGATCGATCGTGCCGCCCGCATCGGCGCTTTCAGTGTGGTGGTGCAGCAGCTTGCCCAATCCCATCGCGATATCCTCCTTATCGAACAACCTGTTCGCTTATGAATGGTGTGTTCGCTGTCGCGACTGGGTCAACAACCAGATCCGGGCAGCTGTGCCGTACTGAACAGAAAGGCCGGAAGTGGACAGGAGAGTGCGGCGTACCAGACGCGCGATCCAGGGGGCGCTGGTCGAGCTGCTGCTGGAGAAGGGCTACGACAAGGTCACCGTCACGGACATCATCGAGCGGGCCGACGTGGGCCGGTCGACGTTCTACGCGAACTTCACCGACAAGCAGGACGTCCTGCGCAGCAACCTCGACGAGCTGGGCTTCCTGCATCCGGCGCCCGCCGCCGAGGGGCCGCTGTTCGCCTTCAGCCTGCCGATGATCGAGCACGTGGCCGAGCAGCGCCAGCTGGTCCGGGCCCTGCTGGGCAAGCGTGGTGGGGGAGCGGTGATGGCGCACGGCGAGAAGCTGCTCGGCGACGTCATCCGAGAAGAATTGCTGGTCAGGGGCTGGCAGGCGCCCGAGCCTGTGGTGACCTGCGTGGTCGGGGCGTTCCTGGCGCTGCTCACCAAGTGGGTGGACGGCGAGATCAGTGCGACCCCCGCCGAGCTGGACGCGGCCTTCCGCGCTGTGATCATCCCTGGTGTCGAGGCCGCGGCGGGTGTCGCTATCGGTGCGTGATGAGGTCGGCGTGGTGGTCGATGCCCGCGGGGCCGTCGGGGTCGGCGTGCACCGTGGCGGCGCGCAGGCGGGGCAGGTCGTGGATGAGCCGATGCTCCGCCTCGACCGCGACGTGGTGCGCTTCGACCAGGGAGAGTTCGTGGCTGACGGCGATGTCCACCTCGGCGCGCAGCGCGTGACCGATCCAGCGCAGCCGTACCGACTCCGCCCGCACGACGCCCGGGACGGAGGCCAGGATCGCTTCCGCGTGCTCGACCAGCCTGGGGTCGACGGCGTCCATGAGCCGGTGGTAGATCTCGCGGGCCGCGTCGCGCAGCACGAACAGGATGGCGACGGTGATGAGCAGGCCGACGATCGGGTCGGCGATGGGGAAGCCGAGCGCCGCGCCTCCGGCCCCGAGCAGTACGGCCAGCGAGGTGAACCCGTCGGTGCGGGCGTGCAGACCGTCGGCGACCAGCGCGGCCGAGCCGATCTCCCGCCCGACCTTGATCCGGTAGCGGGCCACCCACTCGTTGCCGAGGAAACCGACGATGGCGGCCGCCGCCACCCACGGCAGCGCCGCGACCTCCTGGGGGTTGATCAAACGGATGATCGCCTCGTAGCCCGCCAGCGCTGAGGAGGCGGCGATCAGGAGCACGATGACGATCCCGGCCAGGTCCTCGGCCCTGCCGTACCCGTAGGTGAAGCGGCGGTTGGCGGCGCGCCGGCCCAGTGAGAAGGCGATGGCGAGCGGCACCGCGGTCAGCGCGTCGGCGAAGTTGTGCAGGGTGTCGCCCAGCAGCGCCACCGACCCGGAGAAGGCCACGATGACCGCCTGGACGAGCGCGGTGACCATGAGGACGGCGAAGGAGACGGCCAGCACGCGCATGCCGCGGCTGCTGGACTCCAGGGCCGAGTCGGTCTTGTCCGCGCTGTCGTGGCTGTGCGGGGTGAAGGCGTGCCCGACGCGCGAGACGAACCGCTTCAGTGAGCCCTCGTGGCCATGCCCGTGCCCGTGCCCGTGCCCATGTCCGTGCCCATGTCCGTGCCCATGCGACTGGTCAGCCATGCGTGCCTCACTTGCGTCGAACGTCGTTGCCGCGATTATATGTAGCCATGTACGCACGCGACAACGAATCAGGTGCGACCTCGCCGCAACAGCAACCGACGAGCGCGCAGGTGGACGCCGCGGTCGACGCGTTCCGCATGCTCAGCGACGCCACCAGGCTGCGGCTGATGTGGCTGCTGTCCCACGGCGAGTACGACGTGAACTCGCTGTCGGCGGAGATCGAGGTGGCCAGGCCGTCGGTCTCGCAGCACCTGGCCAAGTTGCGGATGTCAGGGCTGGTGCAGACCCGGCGCGACGGCCGGCGCGTGCTCTACCGGGCCAGGGACGTCCACGTCCGCGGGCTGATCAACGAGGCCCTCTTCCACGCCGACCACGAGGTCTCAGGCATCCCGCGCCACGACTGACCGGGCCTCGTCACCCGGCCAGGGCCTCCCTGAGGAACTCGACGATCTCCGCCCGTGCGGCCTTCGCCTGTGGCACCACGCCCGGCATGCTGAGGAACGCGTGTGTCGCGCCGGGATATTCGGTGAGCCGCGCGGGCGTCCCGGCCTTCCCCAGGCCTTCGGCGTAGCGGCGGCCGTGATCGGAGACCGGATCAAGGGTCGGCACCACCACGAGCGCGGGGGCCAGCCCGCCCAGGTCATCGGCGTACAGCGGCGACACCGGACGGGGATCCGTTCCCGGTGGAACGGCCAGCCGGCGCAACAGCCGCATCTGCGTCACGGTGAGGGTCGGGCTGTGGGCGTACTTCGTGAACGAGGCGTGCTCGAACGCCGTCTCGGTCAGGTCGACAGCGGGGTTGACCAGCACCTGTGCCCGCAGGAGCAGGCCGGAGTCCCTGGCCCGGATCGCGGACAGGGCGCTGATCAACCCGCCGGTGCTCTCTCCGAAGACGGCGGTCCGGGCCGGGTCGATTCCCCACCGCGCGGCGTGCCGCACCACGTGCCGGAGCACGTCCCAGCCGTCGTCGACGGCCGCCGGCAGCGGAGTCTCCGGGGCGAGGAGGCGGTGCTCGACCGAGACGACGACCGCGGGCAGCCGCGCGGCGAGGTGGCTGTTCACCCAGTCGCTCTGCACCGCCGTGCCCACGAACCCGCCTCCATGGACGTGGAGCACGAGCGGCAGGTCGGCGCCGCGCCCGGGCGACGGCCGGTACGCCCGGACCGGGATCACGCGGTCGGGCAGCGCCACCTCCTGCCACTGGATCGCGGCGCCGCGGTCAGGAAACCCGGTGATCAGCCGCGCCAGCGGGGACGACCGCTTGCGATTCGTCGCGTCGCGGAAGGCGGCCAGTTCCTCGGCCGTCATCGCCAACCAGTCCGGCTCCTTTCCCAGGGCATGCAGCAACCGGACGCCCAGCGGGGGCCGCTCCGTTCGGGTCATGTCTCCTCCTCGGCACATAGTTTCGCTACCGCAAGTATCGATACCAAGGGTAGCGTAAACGGCTATCGTGTGACCATGACCCAAGCGACCACCTCCGCCAGGCCACCCGGTCGCCCGCGCTCCGGCGTCAACGCCGTGGTCTTCGCCGCCACGCTGAGCACGGTCCACGAGCTCGGCTACGCGCGGGCCACCGTCGACCGCATCGCCGCCGCGGCAGGCGTCGCGAAGACGACGATCTACCGGCGCTGGCCGTCGAAGGGGGCCCTGATCGTGGACTGCCTCCTTGACGCGTTCGGCCCGGTGCCGCTGGAGGGCGCCGGCCGGGCCGAGCTCATGTCCTCGGCCATCCGCTGGATCGCGGCGAAGATCGGCGAGCCCGGGGTGGGCGACGCGTTCGCGGGCGTGTTCAGTGACGCCATCAGCGATCCGGCCGTGCGCGAGATCCTGTCCGCGCGGTTGCAGGACCCGTACCGGGTCGCCCTCCAGGACGCGCTCGGCGAGCCGGAGAACCGGGTCCTGTTCTTCATCGACGTCGTCGTCGGAACACTGCTCCACCGCATGGGCATGACCGGCGAGCCGATGGTCGACGCCGACGTCGACGCGCTGATCGAGATGGTCCTGCCGCACTTCGCCGACGGCGCCGCTCCGAGCTAGACCGCGAGGCCCTCGAAAAGGGCGAAGGGACCCAAGGGTGTGGGACCTTCGGCACTTATCCGGAGGCCGGCTCCAGCGAGATCGTCAGAGCATCGGTCTGTGACGGAACTGGAGCTGCGGCATGCCTGACGGATACGACGTCCTGCTGCGTGACGGCGGCATCGCCCACGTGCGCCCCCTCACGCCGGCCGACCGCGCGGCACTGCACGAACTCGTCGAGCGCACCTCCGAACGGTCCGCCTACCTGCGCTTCTTCACCGGCGGAAAGGCGACGGCGCACGCCTACATGGACCGCATCACCGGCCCGGACTACCCCGGTCACGCCCTGGTCGCCGTCCTGCACGGGCGGCTGGTCGCGATCGCCGAGTACATCCCGATCAAGGGCGGATCGGCGGACCTGGCGATCCTGATCGACGACGCGGTGCACGGTCACGGTCTGGGCACCCTGCTGCTGGAACACGTGGCCCTGGACGCGGCCGAGCACGGCGTGAGCGAGCTGGTCGCCTACGTCCTCCCCGAGAACAACCAGATGATCAAGGTGCTTGCCGACCTGGGCCTGGACGTGGGCCGCCGCTTCGAGGACGGCACCGTTCACGTCCGGATCGGCGTCACCCCGACACCCCGGCTGGTGGCCGGTATCGAGGCCCGCGACCACGAGGCCGAGCGGGCGTCGCTGCGCCGGGTGCTGGCGCCCCGGTCGGTGGCCGTGATCGGCGCGAGCCGCGATCCGTCGGCGATCGGGCACAAGGTGGTGCGCAACCTCGTCGACGGCTGCTTCGCCGGGCCGATCTATCCGATCAATCCGAAGGGCCGCGAGGTCGCCGGTCTGACCTGCTACCCCAGCATCCTCGACGTGCCGGGCGCGGTGGACCTGGCGGTGGTGGCGGTGCCCGCAGTCCACGTGCTGGACGTGGCCCGCGAGTGCGCGGAGGCGGGGGTGCGCGGGCTGGCCGTACTGTCGTCGGGCTTCGCCGAGAGCGGGGGACGTGCGGCTGAGCACGACCTGGTGAAGATCTGCCGCACCGCGGGCATGCGCCTGATCGGCCCCAACTGCCTGGGCCTGGTCAACAGCGCCGCCCGGCTGAACGCCAGCTTCCTGCCGGGCACCCCGGCTCCCGGCTCGCTGGCGCTGATGTCGCAGTCAGGGGCGATCGGCGCGGCCCTGCTTCAGCAGACACCGGTCTCGTCGTTCGTGTCGGTGGGCAACAAGGCCGACGTCAGCGGCAACGACCTGCTGGAGTACTGGGAGGACGACCCCGAGACCCGGGTCATCGCGCTGTATCTGGAGTCGTTCGGCAACCCGCGCAGGTTCGCCCGCATCGCCCGGCGGGTGAGCGCCAAGAAGCCGATCCTGCTGGTCAAGAGCGGCCGCTCGGACTCCGGCGGGCGGGCCGTGCGCTCCCACACCGCCGCCGCGGCCACCCCTGACGTCGCGGTGGACGCGCTGGTCAGGGCCGCGGGGGTGATCCGGCTTGACAGCGTGCGGGAGCTGCTGGACGCCGTCCGGCTGTTCACCACGCAGCCGCTGCCGCGGGGCCGCAGGGTGGCGATCGTCGGCAACTCGGGCGGCCCACAGGCCATGGCCGCCGACGCCTGCGAACGCCACGGCCTGAGCGTGCCGGAGCTGCCCGCGGGCCTGATCGACGGCCAGGCGGAGGCCTCGGCGCTGGGCAACCCGGTCGACCTCACCGCGGGAGCGTCCGCCGCGCAGCTCGGCGCCGCGGTCACGACCCTGGCCTCCTCGGCCGAGGTCGACGCGGTGCTGGTGGTCTACACGCCGCCGTTCGGCGACGGCCTGGAGGCCACGCGGCGGGCCATCGCCGCCGCGACCAGGCACGCCACCAACACCGTGCTGGCCTGCCTGGTGGGCCACGACGGCATGATCGACGACCGGATCCCGAGCTACGCCTTCCCCGAGGACGCCGTGGCCGCCCTGGCTCACGCCGCCGACTACGCGCAACACCGTCCCTGGCCGGTCGACGCGCCCGCCATGGCCGCGGAAACCGCGGCCGCCCGCCGCCTGGTCGCCTCCGAACTCGCAGGTCATCCCGACGGACGCTGGCTGTCCCCACGTGCGGTCAAGCGGCTGCTCGGCTGCTACGGCGTCACCACGGTCGAGACGATCACGGTCGACGGCCCCGAGACGGCCGCCGAGGCCGCCGGCCTCGTCGGGCTGCCCGCCGTACTGAAAGCGACAGGTCCGCTGCACAAGACCGAGGTCGGCGGCGTGCGGCTCGATCTGCGCACTCAGGAAGAGGTACGGCAGGCCTACCGCGACATGGCCGCCACCATCGGCGAGGAGATGACCGGCGCGATCGTGCAGCCGATGCTTCCCGGCGGGGTCGAGATCATCGTCGGCGGGGTCAGCTACCCGGCGTTCGGCCCGCTGGTCATGGTCGGCATGGGCGGCGTCACCTCCGACCTGCTCGCCGACCGCGCCTTCCGGGTGCCACCCCTGACCCGGGAGCAGGCCACCGAGATGATCGGCGAGCTGCGCTGCGCGCCCTTGCTGTACGGCTACCGCGGCCGAGCCCCCGTGAACGCCGCCGCCCTGGCCGACCAGGTGGCCCGGGTGAGCAGGCTGCTGGAAGACCTGCCCGAGGTCGCCGAGCTCGACCTGAACCCGGTCATCGTCACCCCCGGCGGCGCCACCGCGGTCGACGCGCGGATCCGGGTCGTCGCCTGCGAGCCGCCGCCCTCTCCGCTGCGACGGCGGCTGCGCTGACCAAGGACGGGACTTCCGCCTCTACCGGGCGGACGAGCCCGGAGATGCGATGGAGAGAGACAAGGATGTCGAGAAGGGGTGGTCTGCGATGCACGTGACCGTTTCCGATGTGATGACCACGCAGGTGTGTTCGGTCAAACAGGACACGCCGTTCAAGGAGATCGCCGAGACCCTGATCGCGCACGGCATCAGCGCCGTCCCCGTGGTCGACGACGACAACCGGGTGGTCGGCATGGTGTCGGAGGCCGACCTGCTGCGCAAGGAGGAGTTCCGCGAGCAGTTCTACCGGGAGGGCTACAAGCCGCCGCTGCGTGCCCGGCTGCGTCATCCCGGAGGCAGGGAGAAGGCCACCGGTGACACCGCGGGCGAGCTGATGAGCGCTCCGCCGATCACCGTCTCACCGGAGGCGCCGGTCGGTTCCGCCGCCCGGATCATGGAGACCCGGGAGGTCAAGCGGCTGGCGGTGGTGGACGCCGGAGGCAGGCTGGTGGGGCTCGTCTCCCGCCGCGACCTGATCAAGGTGTTCACCAGGTCCGACGTCGATCTGGCCGCGGAGATCCTCGGCGACATCCTGGGCCGGGTGCTGTGGATGGACACCGACGAGGTCCGGGCCGAGGTCAAGGACGGCGTGGTCACGCTGAGCGGCTCGATGCGCAAGCGCTCCGAGGCGGCGATAGCCGTACGGCTGACGCAGCGGGTCAACGGGGTCGTCGACGTGATCGACAAGATCACGTGGAAAGAGGACGACGCCAAGTGGGAAGGGCGGTAGGTCATGCTCGTGCGTGAAGTGATGTCGAGCCCGGCCATCACGGTCCGCCGCACCGAGCCGGTACGGCGGGCCATCCGCCTGCTCTACCAGCACGCCATCAGCTCGGCCCCCGTCCTGGACGCGCAGAACCGCCTGGTCGGCATCGTCAGCGAGCTGGATCTGCTGTGCGGGGAGTTCGGGCCCGATCCGCGCGCGCACGCGCGTCCCGTGCAGGCGCTCACCGAGCCGCCGCCGCGGCTGGTGGAGGACGTGATGAGCCCCGACCCGGTCACCGTGACGGAGACCACCGACATCACCGCCGTGGTCGGCCTCATGGTGGGCAAGCGGTTCAAGAGCCTGCCCGTCATGCGCGGCGACCGGGTGGTCGGCGTCGTGGCCCGCCGTGACCTGCTGACCATCCTCGTCAGGACGGACGAGGACCTGCGCCGCGAGGTCGAGGCCACGCTCCGCGACGTCTACCCCTTCGGACCCGGCTGGCACGTCGAGGTCGTCGACGGGGTCGCCGTGCTCAGCGGAGATCCGCACGAGTACGCCGACCAGGTGGCCGACGTGCTCGCCAGAACCGTCCCCGGCATCGTCCGGGTGAAGCACCTCAGGAGCTCGCCCCAGGAACCGCCATCGCGGGCGTGACGCGCACGTCAGAACTGCGGCGGGACGATGAGGAGGTCGTCGCTGTCGTGGACCAGTTCGGAGGCGACGTCGATGACGCCTTCGACCTGTCGCACGGCCTCGATCAGCGCGATGCCCTCGGAGGTGCGGGCGACCCGGCCGGAGAGGGTCACCACGCCGTCGTAGATCTCGAACGACACGGCCTCGGGCAGCAGCGCGCGGACGTCGGCCGCCAGCTCCTCCAAGGGGCGGGTGAAGACCCGCAGCACGTCGGCCTGGTGCAGGGTGCCGATGATCTCGCCGGTGACCGGCTCGATGACAGGAAGCTGCTTGATCCGCTTGTCGAGCATGATCCGGGCGGCGTCGCGCACCGGGGTGGTCGGCGTGACGGTGACGGGCGGGCTGGTCATCAGCTCCGACGCCGTGACGGCCTGTGCTTTCACGTGCTCGGTGCGTTGCCTGCGCGATTCGAACATGCTGACGCTGTGCCGTACGGTGTCGGTCTCCTTGTGCAGCAGGTCGTCCTCCGACACCACCCCGATCGGCCTGCGCTCGAGGTCGATCACCGTGACGGCGCCGACCGCGTAGCGCTTCATCGCGGCGACGATGTCGCCGAAGGAGGCGTCCTCGTGCACGGCGATGGCCACGCGGCCCATGACGTCCTTGACTTCGATTGCCATGTCTTTCACCTGCCTCGGATCACGGCCACCGGGCAGCGGGCGTGGTGCAGCACGCCGCGGCTGACGGAGCCGAGCAGCGCCGAGCTCAGGGCGTTACGTCCATGCGAGCCCACCACCAGCAGGTCGGCCTCCTGGCTGACCAGCGCCTCCACCGGGTGGGCGCGAGGCAGGTCCTGGGTCACCGGCAGCTGCGGATAACGGGTCGTGAAGACCGCCAGCTTCTCGGTGACGATCTCGTCCTGGTACTTCCGGACCTCGTCCAGGTCGTACGGGAAGCCGGGAACGTACGCTTCCCTCGGCAACTGCAAGGCGTGCACGGCCCTCAGCTCGCTGCCGCGCAGCGCGGCCTGCTCGAAGGCGTAGGCCAGCGCGGCATCGCTCGCGGCCGAGTCGTCCACACCGACCACGACCCGCCCGTACGGGCCGCGTTTCGCGGGACGCACCACCACGACGGGGCTGTGGGAGTGCCCGGCCACGTTCATGCTGACGGAGCCGAGCAGGGCTCCGGCGAAGCCGCCCAGCCCGCGGCTGCCCACGACGACCTCGGTGGCCTGCTCGGACTCGTCCCGCAGGACGACGGCGGGCGAGCCCTCGACGAGCCCGGTGCTCACCTCGATGCCGGCCTGACGGCCGCGCGCGATGGTCTCCGCCTCCGTGAGCACCTTGTGCCCGGCGTGGGTGAGCGCGTCGTACCACTCGACGTCAGGGAACCTGGAGATCTGGTACGGCCAGCGGTCCACGGCGTGCACGATCCGCAACGGCTGGTGCATGCGGAAGGCGTCGTCGGCGGCCCACTCCAGAGCGGCCTTGGCCTCAGGCGAGCCGTCCACCCCTACCACGATCATGATTTTCCTCCTTTGTCCGCCTCTATCGCACCAGGTCAGCCGGGGTAGGCATAGGGCCGGAAGTCCCACGGACGCGGGCCCAAGGGCCGTTCCGGTCGCACGGGCCCGTCCGTAGCGTCGGAGACAAGAGACCGAGGAGGAGCATCATGGTGCTGGAGAAGCTGGACCCGAAGGAGTGCCTGCGGCTGATCGAGAAGGGCGGTATCGGCCGCGTCGGCTTCGACGGGCCGCACGGGCCGACGATCCTGCCGGTGAACTACGCCCTCCACGAGGACGCGATCGTCTTCAGGACCGCCGACCGCGGTCCGATGGACGACGACCTGCGCACCGGCCTGGAGGGTGTGGACTTCAAGGTCGCCTTCGAGGTCGACAGCATCGACGAGGCCTCGCGAGAGGGCTGGAGCGTCCTGATCCAGGGCCCCGCCCACCACCTGACCCAGGCACCCGACGTGGACGTCACACCGTGGGCCGGCGGCGAGCGGACCCTTTACGTCAGGATCGTCCCGCACCAGATCACCGGCCGCCGCATCCACGCCGGCTGAACCGCGCGGCTCGTAGCGAAGCCCGCGATGGCCGCGGGCGGACCCAGCCGGCTGGGTCCGCCCGCGGCCATCGCGGTGTGTGGCTACTGGAGGATGGGGTTGTGCCGGACGATCGGCAGGTTGCCCAGGCCGAGCGTGCGGCCCGCGCCGCTCATCGCCAGGCCGATCAGGACGATCGAGTAGACGATGTGCTCGTCCATGAACGGGTTGTTGGCCAGCGGCAGTTCGGCCGCCCACATGAGCACCAGCATGAGGCTGCCGGCGACGGCCGCGATCCGCAGGCCGACGCCCAGGATCAGTGCCAGCCCGACGCCGAGCAGGCCGGCCATGAACAGCCAGTCCACCCAGCCCTGTCCGGCCAGGCCGGAGAAGAACCCGCCGAGCGCGCCGTGCGCGGTGCCCTTGAGGAACCCGGTGGTCGGGCTGCCGCCGTTGATCCAGGCCTTCGCGGCGGGGGTGGCGAATCCCCAGCCGAAGGTCTTGTCGAGGAACGCCCACAGGAACACCCAGCCGATCGAGATCCGCGCCAGCGCCCAGACGTAGTCCACAGGGCGGGAGAGGCTCTTGTTCGGATCGGCGTCCATCACGGGCCTGGCGTGCGTGGCGGCCATGACCGCCTCCCTTCGTCGAGGTCTGCGTCAATGACACCGCTGAGATCGCTTCGCGGGCAGTGCCGGAAGGCCCGGCGCGAAAGGACCTTGGACCCGACCGCTACCGGTCCGCGCCGTGCAGGACCACCTTCAGCGCGCCCGTGTCGGCCGGCGCGGCGAACACGGCGTAGGCGTCCTCCATCTCGTCCAGCGCGAACCGGTGCGTGACGAACCCCGCGGGATCGAGCCGGCCTGCCGCGATCATGTCGAGCAGGCTCGGCGTGGAATAGGTGTCCACCAGCCCCGTCGTGATCGTCACGTTGCGGATCCAGAGTTGCTCCAGATGCAGCACGGCGGGAGCGCCGTGGACTCCGATGTTGGCCACGTGACCGCCCGGGCGCACCAGCCGGGTGCACTGTTCGAACGTCTCCGGGATGCCGACGGCCTCGACGGCGACGTGGGCTCCCAGCCCCCCGGTGAGCTCCTCCACCGCGCCGATCGCCTCGGCCGGGCCGACGACGAGGTCGGCGCCCATGGCCTTGGCCGCCTCCAGCCGGGCGGCCGCGGGGTCGACGGCCACGATGTGGCCCGGGGTGAACAGCTGAGCCGTCATGATCGCGGCCAGGCCTATCGGTCCGGCGCCGACCACGACCACGGTGTCGCCCGGCCGTACCCGGCCGTTGAGCACGCCCACCTCGTAGGAGGTCGGCAGGATGTCGGCCAGCATCAGCGCGGCCTCGTCCGGCACGGCCTCGGGCAGGTGGTGCGTGGAGGTGTCGGCGAACGGGACCCGCACGTACTCGGCCTGGGTTCCGTCGATCCGGTGGCCGAGGATCCAGCCGCCGCCTCCCAGGCACTGGCCGTACATCCCGACCCTGCAGTACGCGCACCGGCCGCAGGCCGTGATGCACGACACCAGCACGCGGTCGCCCGGCTTCACCGTCGTCACCGCCGGACCGGTCTCGGTCACGGTGCCGACGGCCTCGTGGCCGAGGATCCTGCCAGGCTCGACCTCAGGCACGTCGCCCTTGAGGATGTGCAGGTCGGTGCCGCAGATGGTGACCGCGTCCACCCGCACGACGGCGTCGGTGGCGTCGATCACCTGCGGCCGGGGCACCTCGCCCCATGACCTGTGTCCCGGTCCCTGGTAGATCAGCCCCTTCATGATGACCTCTCCTCGTCTCGTTTCTTCCATCGCAGGTCAGGGGGCACGCGAGCAGTAGAGGCGAAGGTCCCGGAAGGCGGGGGCCGGCCGTACCTAGGGACTTTCGGCCCGGGTGCAGGGGACGTTCGCTGGTGCCGCAGGGCGGTGATGGCGGCGGACAGTGGGGGCATGGATGCCGTTGACGCTTACTGGCGTGCCGCCAACTACCTGTCGGTCGGGCAGATCTACCTGCGCGACAATCCGCTGCTGACCGAACCGCTCGCGCCCGAGCACGTCAAGCCGCGCCTGCTCGGCCACTGGGGGACCACGCCGGGGCTGAACTTCTGCTTCGCGCACCTGAACCGGATCATCGCCGAGCGCGACCAGGACATGATCTATGTCGCCGGCCCCGGGCACGGCGGCCCGGCGGCAGTGGCGCACGCCTGGCTAGAGGGCACCTATAGCGAGATTTATCCGGAAATCTCGCGGGATGCGGCGGGGATGCGGCGCCTGTTCGCCCAGTTCTCCGCCCCTGGCGGCATCCCCAGCCACGTCGCCCCGCAGACCCCCGGGTCGATCCACGAGGGCGGCGAGCTCGGCTATTCACTGGCGCACGCCTACGGCGCGGCCTTCGACAACCCTGACCTGGTCGTGGCCTGCATCGTCGGCGACGGCGAGGCCGAGACCGGCCCGCTGGCGGCCAGCTGGCACGCCAACAAGTTCCTCGACCCGCTCCGCGACGGCGTCGTGCTGCCGATCCTGCACCTGAACGGCTACAAGATCGCCAACCCGACGGTGCTGTCGCGCATCCCGTTCCCCGACCTGGTCAAGCTCATGGAGGGGTACGGCTACCGCCCCCTGGAGGTGGGCCCGTCGCACGAGGAGATGGCCAGGGCGCTGGACGTCGCCTTCGACCAGATCGCCGTCCACCGGGACGGCTACAGCGACAAGCTGCCCATGATCGTGCTGCGCACGCCGAAGGGCTGGACGGGCCCCGAGTACGTCGACGGGCTGCCGGTCGAGGGCACGTGGCGGGCCCACCAGGTGCCGCTCGCCCAGGTCAGGGAGAACCCCGACCACCTGGCGCAGCTGGAGAGGTGGATGCGCTCCTACCACCCGGAGGAGCTGTTCGACGAGCACGGCCGTCCAGTCGAGCAGGTGCTGGCCAACGTGCCCCGCAAACCGATGAGCGCGAGCCCGCACACCAACCCGCAGGTCGCGCCGCTGCGGCTGCCCGACTTCCGCGACTACGCGGTCAAGGTCGAGCAGCCCGGTGTCCAGTCCAGCGAGCCGACCCGCGTCCTGGGCACGTTCCTGCGCGACGTGATCGCGGCCAACCCGCACACCTTCCGGCTGATGGGCCCCGACGAGACCGCCTCCAACCGGCTGACCGCGGTCTTCGAGGTCACCGACAGGGCATGGAACGCCGAGCTGCAGCCGGGCGACGACCACCTGGCCCACGGCGGCCGGGTGATGGAGGTGCTGTCGGAGCACCTGTGCCAGGGCTGGCTCGAGGGCTACCTGCTGACCGGCCGGCACGGCCTGTTCAACTGCTACGAGGCGTTCATCCACATCGTCGACGCCATGTTCAACCAGCACGCCAAATGGCTGGAGGCCTCCCGGAGGATCCCCTGGCGCAGGCCCGTCGCCTCGCTCAACTACCTGCTGTCCTCGCACGTGTGGCGCCAGGACCACAACGGCTTCAGCCACCAGGACCCCGGCTTCCTTGACGTCGTCGTCAACAAGAAGCCCGAGGTCGTCCGGGTCTACCTGCCGCCGGACGCCAACACCCTGCTGTCGGTGACGGACCACTGCCTGCGCTCGCGCGACTACGTCAACGTGATCGTCGCCGGCAAGCAGCCGGTGCTCGACCTGTTCACCATGGACGAGGCCATCGCCCACTGCACCCGCGGGATCGGCATCCTGCCCTGGGCCTCCACGGACGCCGGCAGCGAACCCGACGTGGTGCTGGCCTGCGCCGGGGACGTGCCCACCCTGGAAACCCTCGCCGCCGCCGCGATCCTGCGCGAGCGGCTGCCGCAGGTGAAGGTCAGGGTCGTCAACGTGGTCGACCTGATGCGGCTGACCTCCGAGCACCCGCACGGGCTGACCGACGCCGAGTTCGACGCGCTGTTCACCACGGACAGGCCGATCATCTTCAACTTCCACGGCTACCCGTGGCTGATCCACCGCCTGGCCTACCGCAGGCACGGTCATCCGAACCTGCACGTGCGCGGCTACAAGGAGGAGGGCACCACGACCACGCCCTTCGACATGGCCATGCTCAACGACATCGACCGCTACCACCTGGTCATGGACGTCATCGACCGCGTCCCCGGCCTGGCCACCGCCCAGGCGCACCTGCGCCAGGAGATGGCCGAGGCCCGGCTGCGCGCCCGCGCCCACACCCGCGAACACGGTGAGGACGCTCCCGACATCCGCGATTGGAGCTGGGGCACCCGATAAAGGGACTTTCGGCCCTGCCCAGAGGGCAGGGCCGGTGCTGAGGTGAAGATATGAATACCACTGCTGACCAGGCGATTCACTCCGGGCTTGAGGCGGCGCGGTGGGCGCCGTCGGTGCACAACACCCAGCCCTGGTCCTTCGCGGTCTCGGGCGAGGAGATCGCCGTCCGTGCGGACACCGATCGCAAGCTGGCCCTGGAGGACCCGGGCGGCAGGGAACTGCAGATCAGCTGCGGGGCAGCCATCTTCAACCTCCGCACGGCGCTGCGCCAGGCCGGCCGCGAGCCGATCGTGCGGATCCTGCCCGATCCCGACCGGCCCTCCTTGATGGCCACGGTACGGCTCGGCCCGGACGTCGAGCCGGACGAGCACACCCGGATGCTGGCCGGGCAGATCGAGCGGCGGCGCACGCACCGGACCGGATTCACCGAGACGCCGGTGCCCGAGCGGCTGGTGGAGCAGTGGGAGCGCGAGGCCGCCGCCGAGGGGGCCACCTTCACGCCGGTCGGGGCGCCCGCCGCCGTGCGGGCCCTGGCCGCGCTCACCGAGGCGGCCCAGGCCGTCCAGTCGCAGGACCAGCCCTTCACGCTCGAGGTCATCCGGTGGGCGCGCCCGCCAGGGAGCCCTCGTGGTGACGGTGTGCCTGCCGACGCCTACCCGAAGCAGGCGGCAGGGGAGTTCGCCCAGCGCGACTACGCCCACCTGCACCCGTGGGGCACCGACACCGACCAGCGCACGTCCAGCGCCACCGGGGTGGTGGCACTGCTGACCACCCGCCAGGACACCCGCGAGGCGTGGCTGGCGGCCGGGCAGGCGCTGCAGCGGGTCCTGCTGCACGCCGCGGCGCACGGGATCAGCGCCGCCTTCCACACCCAGGCGCTGGAGGAACCTCACCTGCGCGACTTCCTGCGGCAGCGGATATGCGCGGGCGCCTACCCGCAGATGATCATGAGGCTCGGCATCACCGCCGAGGAGGGCCACGGCGTCCGCCGCCCGCTCACCGACCTGACCGACTCATGATCCTCGTCTTCAACGCCGGCTCGTCGTCGGTCAAGTACGAGCTGGTCGACCTGAAGGCGGACACCCGGCCGATCCGCGGGCTCGCCGAGCTCGACGGGTCGCTCACGCACCGGGTCGAGGGCCGCCCGCCGTACACCCGCGAGGGGCCCTTCGCCGACCACGCGGCCGCGTTCGGCGCGGCGTTGGAGCTGCTGAAAGAGGTACGGCCGGCCGCGATCGGGCACCGGGTCGTCCACGGCGGCACCCGCTTCCACGGGCCCGTGCCGGTCGACGACGCCGTGATGGCGGCGATCGACGAGCTCGCGCCGCTCGCCCCGCTGCACAACCCGGTCAACCTGGCCGGGATACGGGCCGCCGCGACGGCCTTCCCCGGGGTGCCGCAGGTGGCGGTGTTCGACACCGCCTTCCACCAGAGCATGCCGCCCGAGGCCTACACCTACGCCGTGCCACGCGAGGCAGGGGTGCGGCGCTTCGGCTTCCACGGCACCTCGTGCTCCTACGCCACCCGCCGCGCCGCCGAGATCCTCGGCCGCCCCGAACCCGACCTGATCGTGCTGCACCTGGGCAACGGCGCCAGCGCCACCGCGATCCGCGCAGGCCGCAGCATCGATACCTCCATGGGCGCCACGCCGGCGGAAGGCCTGGTCATGGGCACCCGCAGCGGAGACGTCGACCCGTACCTGGCCGCCGAGCTGGGCGCGGACGCGCTCACCCGCCGCAGCGGCCTGCTCGGCCTGACGGGCTCGGCCGACATGCGCGAGGTACGGCGCCGCGCCGAGCTCGGCGACCCGGACGCCCTGCTGGCCAGGCAGGTGTACTGCCACCGGATCCGCAAGTACGTGGGCGCCTACTACGCGCTGCTCGGCCACGTGGACGCCATCGTCCTCACCGGGGGAGTGGGCGAGCACGACGCCGGCATCCGCGCCGGGTCCCTGACCGGGCTCGAACGCCTGGGCATCCACCTCGACCCACGGCACAACGCCGCCCACCGCGAGACCATCTCCGACTCCGAGGTCCGCGTCCTGATCATCCCCGCGGACGAGGAATGGGAGATCGCCCACCAGACCGCCACCCTGACAGGTCAGGCGTAGCTGACGACCGGCGGCCTGGCTCGGGACCTTTGGCCCTGTCGTCGCGGCCCGGCGGGGCGAAGCCTGGTGGCATGAGGTCTGTTCTGCGTTTTCTCGGTGGGGTCGGCACCGTCACAGGTAGCAAGTTCCTCCTGGACCAGGCGGAGGGCGGCCGCATCCTGCTGGACTGCGGCCTGTTCCAGGGACAGCGGGAGCTGCGGCGGCGCAACTGGGCGCAGTTCCCTTTCGCGGCCGACAGCGTGTCGTCGGTGATCCTCAGCCATGCCCATCTCGACCACTGCGGCTACCTACCCGCCCTGGTACGGCAGGGCTTCACCGGACCCGTCCACACCACGCCCCGCACCGCGGACCTGGTCGCGATCGTCCTGCGTGACAGCGCCCACCTGATGGCGGATGAGGCCGCGAACGCCAACGCCAACGGCTGGTCCAAGCACGTGCCCGCGCTGCCCCTGTACGACGAGAAGGACGTCGCCCGCGCGCTGGACCTGATCGTCACGACCGAACAGGGCGTCGCCGACGTGGACGGTGCGCGCCTGCGGATGCACCGGGCCGGTCACATCCTCGGCTCCTCATGGGTGGAGCTGACGCTGGCAGGCGGTACGCGGCTGGTGCACACGGGGGACCTGGGACGCGCGGCCCATCCGCTGCTGCGGCCCCCCGAGCCGTTCGAGGGCGCGGACGTCCTGCTGGTGGAGTCGACCTACGGCAACCGCCGGCACGACGACGCGACCACGATGCGCGACCTGGCGGACGCGATCACCAGGACGATCGACCGCGGCGGCTCGGTTCTGATCCCGGCCTTCGCCGTCGACCGGACCGAGGTGATCCTTTACCGGCTGCGCGAGCTGCGCCAGGCGGGCCTGGTGCCGCCCGTGCCGGTCTACGTGGACAGCCCCATGGGCCTGGCGGCCAGGGACGTCTACCTCGAGGCGATCGCCGCCGGCGCGGACGAGCTGCGCCCGGGACTCACCGCCGACACGCTGGACCCCAGCTGGGTGCGCGAGCTGCGCACCGCCGAGGAGTCGGAGACGGTGAACCACCCCGCCGAGCCTTCGATCGTCATCTCCGCCTCGGGGATGGCCTCCGGCGGGCGCGTGCTGCACCATCTGGCGCGCTTCCTGCCCGATCCGCGGATGAGCGTGCTGATCGTGGGGTTCGCCGCGCTCGGCACCCGGGCACGCGCCCTGGTGGACGGAGCGCCCTCGGTGAAGATCCACGGACGGTACGTGCCGGTCAGAGCGGAGATCGTCGACCTGCCCGGGTTCTCCGTGCACGCCGACGCCGACGAGATGATCGCCTGGCTGTCGACCGCCGTTCGACCACCGTCGGTCACCTACGTCGTGCACGGCGAGCCCGCCGCGGCCCGAACCCTGCGCGACCGTATCGACGCCGAGCTGGGTTGGCACGCCGTGGTCCCCAAACAGGACGAGCACGTGCTGCTGGGGGAGGAGCAATGATTCTCGCCGGCGTCGACGGATCGCACGCCGCCCGTGAAGCGGCTGCCTGGGCCGCGAGGGAGGCGGGCCTGCGAGGGGCCGATCTCACCGTCGCCTACGCGATGCCGCGCTGGGCGTGCGAGACCGACAGCGGCCGCTACTCCGAGGTCGCCGCGTGGATGCGGCAGAGCGCGACCGAGGTGCTGGAGGCCGCGGCGGAGCGGGCCCGGCAGGAACGCCCCGAGGTCTCCCTGACGAGCCGCTATCTGCCTGGCGATCCGCGTACGGCGCTCATCCGGGCGGCCGCCGATGCGGAGCTCCTGGTCGTCGGCAACCACGGCGTCGGCGGCGTGCGCGGGCTGCTGATCGGCTCGGTCGCCTACGGCGTGGCCGGCCACGCTCCGTGTCCCGTGGTCGTCGTACGCGGGCTCCCGCGGGAGGCGCGGAACGAGGTGGTGGTCGGCGTGTCAGGGAACGTGGCCGCGCTGGAGTTCGCCTTCGCCGAGGCGGCTCTGCGCGATGCCCGGCTGCTCGCCGTACACGTCAGGGCCGAGGACGAGCCGCCGGACGCGCTCAAGCTCCTGGCGGAGTCGCGCGAGCGCCATCTAGGCGTCGCCGTCGTCGAGCAGGTGGTGGACGGGGATCCCGCCACGGTGCTGAGGGAGGCGGGGACGGGAGCGGAGCTGCTGGTCGTCGGCTCACGGGGACACGGTGCGGTGGCCGGGATGGTCCTCGGCTCGGTCAGCCAGGCCCTGCTGCACCACGCCTCGTGCCCGCTGGCCGTGGTCGGGCCCTCGGAGGCAGGGCGGTGACGGTTCTCACTTCAGGCCTGACCACGGCCCAGGCGGCCGAACGGCTCCAGCGGGAGGGTGCCAACCTGCTTCCGCGGAAACCGCCGGTGCCGTGGTGGCGGCGGGTTCTGACGCAGCTGCGTGACCCGCTGATCGTCGTCCTGCTGATCGCCGCCGCGCTCACCGCCGTCACCCGCGACTGGACCGACATGGCGGTCATCCTGCTGGTCGTCGTGGTCAACACCACGGTCGGCGTCGTGCAGGAGATCCGCGCCGACCAGGCCATCGGAGCCCTGGAGCGCCTCACCGCACCCGCCGCCCGGGTGATCAGGGACGGCCACCAGCGGCAGATCCCCGCCGCCGACATCGTGCGGGAGGACCTCGTCGTCCTGGCCGAGGGGGACATCGTCCCGGCCGACGCCACCGTGACGCGGGCCGAGTCGCTGCTCGTCGACGAATCCGCGCTGACGGGTGAGTCGGTGCCCGTCGACAAGGGCGAAGCCGACCAGGTCTCCTCGGGCACCGTCGTGGTACGCGGGCGCGGCACCGCCGTCGTGACCGCGGTCGGAGCGGCCGGTGCGATGGGCCGCATCGCCGCCATGATGGTCAAGGGATCCGGCCTGACGCCGTTGCAGCGGCGGCTGGTGGGCATCGGCCGGATGCTCGCCGCGGTCACCGTCCTGCTGTGCGCCGTCGTGCTGGCCCTGGGGCTCGCGCGGGGCCAGAACCTCGAGCTGATGGTGGTGACCGCGATCAGCCTGGTGGTCGCGGCGGTGCCCGAGTCGCTTCCCGCGGTCGTCACCCTCAGCCTGGCGCTGGGCGCGCGCCGGATGGCCGCGCGCAACGCCCTGGTGCGCAGGCTGCCCGCCGTCGAGACGCTCGGCTCGGTGACCGTCCTGGCCACCGACAAGACCGGCACCCTCACCGAGGGCAAGATGACGGTGGGCCACCTGTGGCCGACCCGGAGCACCACCGAACTCCTGACCGCCGCCGTGCTCTGCAACGACGCGCGCCTTTCCGACGGGCAGGCCCTGGGAGATCCGACCGAGGTGGCCCTGCTGACCGCCGCGGCCGAGGACGGCCTGGACCGGGCCGTGCTGCATGACCGCTTCCCCCGGGTGGCCGAGCGCCCCTTCGACAGCGTGCGCAAGCGCATGACCACCGTGCACCGCCTTCCCGACGGCCGCTACCGCGTCATCTGCAAGGGCGCCCCCGAGGTGCTCCTCACGGACCAGGCCGCGATCGAGCAGGCGGACAGGTACGCCCGGTCCGGCTGCCGGGTCCTGGCCGTCACCGCCGCCGACCTCGACACACTCCCGGAAACGATCGAGGAACTCGGGCTGCCCCTGCTCGGCCTGGTCGCCATCGTGGACCCGCCGCGCAAGGCGGCCGCCGCCACCATCGCCGCCTGCCGCCGCGCGGGCATCAGGCCGGTCCTCATCACCGGCGACCATCCGAGCACCGCCCACGCGGTCGCCGCGGAGCTGGGGATCGACGAGGTGCACGCCCGGGCCGCGCCGGAACACAAGCTCGACATCATCCAGGAGCTCCGTGACCGGGGCGACATCCTGGCCATGACCGGAGACGGCGTCAACGACGGGCCCGCGCTGCGCCGCGCCGACATCGGCGTGGCCATGGGCCGGCGCGGCACCGAGGTCGCCCGGCAGGCCGCTGACCTGGTCCTGGCCGACGACGACCTGAACACCGTCGTGGCGGCCGTCGAGGAGGGCCGCAGGGTCTACGCCAACATCCGCCGCTTCCTCGTCTACGCCCTGTCCGGGGGAGCCGCGGAGATCGCCGTCATGCTGCTCGGGCCGTTCGCCGGGCTGGCGCTGCCGCTGCTGCCCGCCCAGATCCTCTGGATCAACCTGCTCACGCACGGGCTGCCCGGCGTGGCGCTGGGCGGCGAGCCCGCCGTACCGGGATCCATGGAACGGCCGCCGCGGCCGCCCAGCCAGAGCATCCTCGGAGCCGGGCTGTGGCAGCGGGTCATCCGGATCGCCGTCGTGCTCACCCTCGTCACGCTCGGCGTCGCCGTCTGGGCGCAGCAGACCGGGCGGCCCTGGCAGAGCATGGCGTTCTTCGCCCTCGGCGCCGCCCAGCTCGGCGTCGGCCTCGGCTCCCGCGCCCGGCCCCGGACGCTGGCCAACCCGATGCTGCTGCTCGCCATCGGCGGCGCCCTGCTGCTCCAGCTGGCCGCGCTCTACCTGCCGCCGCTGCGCGAGCTCCTCGGCACCCAGCCGCTCGCCCTGGGCGACCTGCTGATCGTCCTGGCCCTGTCGGTCCTCGGCTACGCGGCTGTTCGCCTGGACCGCATCCTCCACCACATGGAGTGAGAGCAATTACCTTCTAAACAGGTAGGAAATATTGACTTCGGGTGAAGCGCGGCTTAGCGTCGTAGGTATGAGCCAGGGTTTCCTCCTGACCAGGCGCCCGCACGTGGACTTCGGCCACGTCGCCAGCGCGCAGTGTCGTTGATCACGAATCCGTAGCAGCAGCATCCGACCCTCGTGCTCCCAGCGTGGCCGACGCCGCCCACGCTCCCTCCGACGACCCCGCCCTCCGCGTCCCTGACATCCGTCCGGGCTTCGCGTGAGCATGCCGTCTTCCGTGAGGAATCCTCTCGTGATCGTGCCATCAGTGACCTCTACTCCTTCAGAAACCCGCACGTGGACGCCCGCATGACCGACACCATGCCCGATCGCGCCGTCGCGGCCGCCCAGTTCAGGCAGGCGCTCGCCGTACACGCCAGCGGGGTCGTGGTGATCGATCGCGGTCAACATCCTGTCCAGCGACCAGGCCGAACTCGCCGCCCGCTTCGCCCGCAGGAGCATCGACCGCTTCGCCGCGCCCACCCGCTGGCGACCGGGACCGCTGGGCGCGCCGTTGCTGCTCGAGGTCTCGGCGCACCTGATCTGCCTGCCGTACGAGAGAGCCGAAGTCGGCGACCACATCCTGGTCGTCGGCCTGGTGGCCGAAGCCGACGTGCACACCCCAGGCCGCCCGCTCCTTTACCACCAGGGCCGCTTCGGGCGCTTCCTGGCCCATCCCGACTCCTGAACTCCGGAGGACCCCGTGCCCATCTCCACGCAGACGCCCGCCTACGCCGGCCCCGTCGATCACGACGCGTACGGTCACTACGGCCCCGGCCGCCTGCATCTCTCCCCGGACTGGAACCGCCCGGTCTATCCCTTCCGCGGCCGGATCACCGCCGACGGTTCCAGCGGGTTCCGCGCCGAACCTGGCCGCTACCACCTCTACGTCGCCTGGGTGTGCCCGTACGCGCACCGCGCCGCGATCGTCCGCCGGCTCACGGGCCTGGAGGACGTGGTCTCGCTGTCGTACGTGGACGACGAGCGCGACGGGCGGGGGTGGGCCTTCCGCGAGCATCGCGGGCCCGACCCGGTGAACGGCTTCACGCTGCTGGAGCAGGCCTACGACGCGACAGAGCGGGGGTACGGCGGGCACATCTCGGTCCCCGTGCTGTGGGACAGGCAAACCGGCACGATCGTCAGCAACAACTTCCCCGACATCACGATCGACCTCGCCACCCAGTTCGAGCGGTGGGCCGACCCCTCCGTCAACCTGTATCCGGACGCGCTGCGGCCGGAGATCAACACGTTGAACGGGTGGATCTACCACGACATCAACACCGGCGTCTCCCGTGTGGCCCGCGCCACTGCCGAGGACGATCGCGAGCAGGAGCGCCACCGGGTCGTCGCGGCACTGGAACGCCTGGACGAGCGCCTGGCCGAGCAGCGCTTCCTGACCGGTGACACGATCACCGAGGCGGACGTGCGGCTGTGGGTGACGCTGGCCAGGTTCGACGCCGAGCACAACCGCGGCCACCTCATCAGCGAGCGCGAGCTGACCGATTTCGACTACCTGTGGCCGTATGCGCGGGACCTGTACCAGCGGCCCGCCTTCAGGGAGACGACCGAGGGGCTGGCTGCCACCTGGGACGCCCCGCACGGGCGTGGCCGATGACGCGCAAGCAGGTCCACCTGGCGGCCCACTTCCCCGGCGTCAACAACACCACCGTCTGGACCGACCCCCGGTCCGGCAGCCAGATCGACTTCGACTCGTTCGTCCACCTGGCGCGGACCGCCGAGCGCGGCCGGTTCGACTTCTTCTTCCTGGCCGAGGGGTTACGGCTGCGCGAGCTCAAGGGCCGCATCCACGATCTGGACGTGGTGGGGCGGCCGGAGGCGCTCACCGTGCTCAGCGCCCTGGCGGCGGTCACGGATCGGCTGGGCCTGGCCGGGACCGTCAACGCCACCTTCAACGAGCCCTACGAGCTGGCCAGGCGGCTGTCGACGCTCGACCACCTGAGCGAGGGCCGGGCCGCGTGGAACGTGGTGACCACCTCCGACGCCTTCACCGGGGAGAACTTCCGCCGGGGCGGGTACCTCGACCGCGCCGACCGGTACCGGCGGGCCGCCGAGTTCGTCCAGCTGGCACGGCAGCTGTGGGATTCCTGGCAGCCGGACGCGATCGCCGCCGACCCGGGAACGGGCACGTTCGTCCGGCCGGGCGCCATCGCAACCGTCGAACATCGGGGCACGCACTTCACGGTCGAGGGCCGGTTCACGCTTCCCCACAGCCCGCAGGGGCACCCTGTGATCATCCAGGCGGGCGACTCCGACGACGGCCGCGAGTTCGCCGCCGCCCACGCCGACGTGATCTTCACCCCGCACGGCAAGCTGGAGGACGGCCGGCGGTTCTACGCCGATGTCAAGCGCCGTCTGGCCGGGTACGGCCGCCGGCCGAACCAGCTGAAGATCATGCCGGGGGTGACGTTCGCGCTGGGCGACACCGAGGAGGAGGCCGCCCACAACGCCGCCGCCATCCGGCGCCTGCAGGTCGGGCCGCAGACCGCGCTCGCGTTCCTGGAGCAGGTGTGGGGTCGCGACATGTCGGCCTACGACCCGGACGGCCCGCTGCCGGATGTCGACCCCGATCCATCCGAAGGCGTCTCCCAGGGCCGGGTGCCGATCAAGGACCGGGCCGCCGTGGCCGCCAAATGGCGGGCGCTGGCCGCGGAGAAGGGGCTGACGATCCGTGAGCTGGTCATCGAGGTGACCGGGCGGCAGACCTTCGTCGGCACGCCGGAGACGGTGGCCCGGCTGATCGACGAGCACGTGCAGGCCGATGCCGCCGACGGATTCATCCTGGTGCCGCACCTGACGCCCGGCGGGCTGGACGAGTTCGTGGACCGCGTGGTCCCCCTGCTGCAGGAGCGTGGCGTCTTCCGCACGGACTACGCGGGGACCACCCTCCGTGATCATTTGGAGCTGGCATGACGTTGCACCTTGCCGTGGCACTGGACGGGGCGGGCTGGCACCCCGCGGCCTGGCGCGATGCCCCCGCGGATGTCTTCTCGGCCCGCCGCTGGGCGGATCTGGTGGCCGAGGCCGAGCGCGGGCTGCTCGACTTCGTCACCATCGAGGACGCCCTGGCCCTGCAGTCCACTCTGCCCGACGGCCCCGACGACCGCGTCGACCAGGTACGGGGCCGCTTCGACGCGGTGCTGCTCGCGGCCAGGCTCGCTCCGCTCACCAGCAGGATCGGGCTGGTGCCGACGGCCACCACCACGCACACCGAGCCGTTCCACGTGGCCATCGGCATCGCGACGCTCGACCACGTCAGTCGCGGCCGGGCGGGGTGGCGGGCGCAGCTCTCCCCGCGTGCCACGGAGGCCCGGCACTTCGGCCGGAGGGAAATCCCTGCCGTGGATCCCGCGGCCCCGCACGTCCGGGACCTGTTCGCCGAGGCCGCCGACGCGGTGGAGGTGGCGCGGCGGCTGTGGGACAGCTGGGAGGACGACGCGGAGATCCGCGACGTGCCGACAGGCCGGTTCATCGACCGGGACAAACTTCATTACATCGACTTCGCCGGGCGGTTCTTCTCGGTCAAGGGGCCGTCGATCACGCCACGCTCACCGCAGGGCCAGCCGGTGGTGGCCGCGCTGGCGCACGCGCGCCTGCCGTACGAGTTCGCCGCGAGCAGCGCGGACGTGGTGTTCGTCACGCCGCGCTCGGCCGAGCACGCCCACGCGATCGTCCGGGAGATCAGGGGACTCTCGGAAGATCTGCAAATCTTCGCCGACCTGGTCGTGTTCCTGGGACCGGAGGCGGCCGGGCGCAAGGCGCGGCTCGACGAACTGGACGGGGCCGAACTCGTCTCCGATGCCGCGATCTTCACCGGGACCGCTGGGGAACTGGCCGACCTGCTGGTGGAGTGGCGGCGAGCCGGGATCCAGGGGTTCCGGCTGCGGCCGGGCGCGCTGCCGTACGACCTCGAGCGGATCACCCGCGAGCTGACGGCCGAGTTGCGGACGCGCGGGGTGTTCCGTCACGAGTACGAGGCCGCCACGCTGCGCGGGCTGCTCGGCCTGCCACGCCCGGCCAGCCGCTACGCGGAGGTTTCATGAAATTTCTTGCCATCACGCTGATCGTCCACAACGACGATCGCTCACCCACCGAACGCTTCCGCGAGGTCGTCGACAACGCGGTGCTGGCCGAGGAGCTCGGCTTCGACGGGTTCGGCGTGGGGGAGCGGCACGAGCGGCCGTTCATCTCCTCCTCGCCGCCGGTGGTGCTCAGCCACATCGCCGCCAAGACGTCCAGGATCAGACTGTTCACCGCCGTCACCACGCTGAGCCTGCTGGACCCGGTGCGGGCCTACGAGGACTACGCCACGCTCGACCACCTGTCGGAAGGCCGGCTGGAGTTGATCATCGGCAAGGGGAACGGCGCCGCGCAGGCCCAGCTGTTCCACGTCACGGCCGAGGACCAGTGGGAGCGCAACCGGGAAGGGTACGAGCTGTTCCGCCGCCTGTGGCGGGAGGACAAGGTGACCTGGACCGGCCGCTTCCGGCCCTCCCTCACCGACGCCGAGACCTGGCCGCGGCCGCTGCAGCGGCCGATCCGCGTCTGGCACGGCAGCGCCACCAGCAAGGAGTCGGTGGACCTGGCCGCCCGCTACGGCGACCCGCTCTTCTCCGCCAACGTCACCAACCCCATCGGCCCGTATGCCGAGCTGATCGACCACTACCGCGAGCGCTGGGCCCACCACGGTCACGACCCGGCCGGCGCGCTGGTGGGCGCGGGTACGGCAGGCTACTACGCCGCCAGGACCTCGCAGGAGGCCATCGCCGCCTACCGGCCGGTCTTCGACGCCCGCGTCGCCTTCCAGCGCCGGCTCGGGCTGCCGATCGTCTTCCCGACCCTGGAGGACGCCATCGAGCGCAGCTCCATCCTGGTCGGCAGCCCACAGCAGATCGTCGACAAGGTGCTGCGCTACCACAAGCGGTTCGGGCACGAGGTCATGCACCTGCACGCCGACGCCGACGGGCTCACGCCGAAGCAGCACCGCGAGGCGCTGGAGCTGTTCCAGGCCGAGATCGCGCCCGTGCTGCGGGCGGAGATCCCCAGCAGACCGTTCCCCGGAGGTGCCGCATGACGTTGCTGTCCATCCTCGACCTCGCCCCGATCGTGTCGGGCGGCACGGCGGGCGACGCGCTGCGCAACACCCTCGACCTCGCCCGCCGGGCCGAGAGGTTCGGCTACCACCGTTACTGGCTGGCCGAGCACCACCTCGCGCCCGGCGTCGCCGGCTCGGCCCCGGCCGTGCTGATCGGCCTCGTGGCCGCGGCCACGTCCAGGATCCGGGTCGGATCGGGAGCCGTCCAGCTCGGGCACCAGACGCCGCTGTCGGTGGTCGAGCAGTTCGGCCTCATCGACGCGCTCCATCCGGGGCGCGTCGACCTCGGGATCGGCCGCTCCGGCCAGCGCCGCGCCGAACTCGCCAAGAACGCCGCCTTCGAGCGGAAGGAGGCCAAGGTGGTGGGCGGGCTGCTCATCCCGCCGCCGTTCGACTGGTCGCTGCTCGCCAAGCATCCCCACCTGGCCCATCACGCGACGCTGCTGCAGCAGCCCGGCGCCCGGACTCCCGACTTCGCCGACCAGATCGACGACGTCCTGGCCTTCCTGTACGGCACGCACCAGGCCCATGCCATCCCCGGCGAGCACGCCGAGGTGGAGGTGTGGATCCTCGGCAGCAGCGGTGGGCAGAGCGCCCAGGTGGCGGGGGAGCGCGGCCTGCCGTTCGCCGCCAACTACCACGTCAGCCCGTCATCGGTGCTGGAGGCCGTCGGCGCCTACCGGGAGGCCTTCAAACCGTCGGACCGGCTGGCCGAGCCGTACGTGATCGTCTCGGCGGACGCGGTGGTGGCCGAGACCGAGGCGCGCGCCCGCGAGCTGGCCCGAGGCTACGGCCTGTGGGTCCGCAGCATCAGGACCGGCGCAGGAGCGATGCCCTACCCCACGGCGGCGGAGGCGGACGCCCACGTCTGGACCGACGCCGACCGCGAGCTGGTCAGGGACCGCATCGACACCCAGTTCGTCGGCTCGCCCGAGCAGGTGGCCGAGCGGCTGCGCGTGCTCCGCCGCGTGACCGGCGCCGACGAACTGCTCATCACGACCATCACCCATGACCACGAAGACCGCGTGCGCTCCTACGAGTTGCTCGCCGAGACCTGGAACCGCCCGTGAAGCGCCTGATCCCCGCCCTCCTGCTGGCCGTTGCCGCGTGCGGTGCGCAACCCGCCCAGACCTCCCCGAGCAACGCGTTGACGTGGGCCGTCGAGACGCAGCCGATCACGTTCAACCCGCAGCTGTGGGCGCAGAACAAGGCGCGGCTGCTGGTGTTCAACCAGTTCGACGCGCTGGTGTCCAAGGCCGAGGACGGCTCGTTCCGTCCATGGCTGGCCAAGTCGTGGAAGGTGTCGGGCGACGGCCTGACCTACACCCTCGACCTGCGCGACGACGTCACCTTCCACGACGGCACGCCGTTCGACGCCGCCTCCGTCAAGGCCAACCTGGACCAGTTCCGGGTGTCCGGCTACAACCCCGCGGTCGCCGCGATCCAACTGCGAGCCTTCGACAAGGCCGAGGTCGTGTCGCGGTACCAGCTGAAGATCACGCTGAGGGAGCCCGACGGGCTGTTCCTGGACTTCCTCGCCTCGCCGTACTCCGGGCAGGTCTCGCCGAAGTCGCTGAAGAGCGCCAAGAACCTGAAGTTCGGCGGTCCCGACCTCGTGGGAACCGGGCCGTTCATCCTGGACCGGTTCGTCCAAGGGCAGGAGATCCACTACCGGCGCAATCTCGCCTACACGTGGCCGCCCGCCGGGGCGGCACACCAGGGACCCGCCTACCTGTCGGAGATCACCTACCGGCTGTTGCCCGAGGCGGCGGTCCGCGTCGGCGCGCTCACCTCCGGCCAGGTGCAGGTCATCGAGGGCGTCCCCGCCACCGAGGTCGACCTGATCAAGAAGGACTCCGACCTGGTGCTGAAGACGTCGCTGAACTCGGGCACCGCCTACTCCTACTACTTCAACACCTCCCACGCGCCCTTCGACGACAAGCGGGTGCGGGAGGCGTTCCGCGAGGCCGTGGACGTCGAGGCCGTGCTGCGCTCCGTCTACCAGGGCACCGCGACCCGGGCGTGGAGCATCGTCGGCAAGAGGAGCCCGTTCTACGACGCCGCCCTCGAGGGCGCCTACACCGCCGACCTGGCCAAGGCCAACACCCTGCTCGACGCCGCCGGCTGGAAGCAGCATGACGCGGAGGGATACCGGGTCAAGGACGGCAAGCGCCTGACCGTGCGCGAGGTCGCCGCGTCGGCCTTCGTCAGGGACCGCCGCGACATCCTCGCCCAGGCCATCCAGGCCCAGGTCAAGCAGAACGCCGGCATCGACTTCCAGGTCAAGATCGTGGACCAGGGCGCCGCGCAGAAGGCTCTGGACGACGACCAGTACGAGCTCTTCGGCAACTCCCGGGGCGACTCCGACGCCGGCGCCGCGCTCAACCTTCTCCTGTCGGAGAGGGGCGCCATCAACCGCACCCACTTCTCCGACCCCGAGGTGGACAAGTGGCTCGCCACCGCCTCCGCCACCACGGACCAGGCCGAGCGAAAGGAGCTCTACGCGAAGGTCCAGCAGTCGACCGTGGCCGGCAACATTCTCGTCTTCCCCCTCTACGTGCCCGCCGACCAGATCGCGGCGCACAGGAGCGTGCAGGGCCTCGGCTTCGATCCGGCCTCCGGCACTCCGGCCAGTGCGTACGACGTACGGATCGCCACATGATCAGACGACTGGGCACCGGGCTGGCGGTCTTATGGGCCGCCGCCACGACCTCCTACGTCGCGCTGCTGCTCGCCCCCGGCGACACCATCGACATCCTGATCGGCGACGGCCCGGACACTCCCGAGATCCGGGCCAGGATCATCGCCGAGTGGGGGCTCGACCGGCCGGAGATCGTCCAGTACCTGTCGTATCTGTGGCGGCTCCTCCACGGTGACCTCGGCCGCTCTTACCAGCTTCAGCGCGGCGTCGGCGAGATCCTGGCCACCCAGGTCGGGCCGACCGCGGAGCTCACGCTCGCCGCGGCGGGAACCGGGGTGACACTGGCCGGGGTCATCGCGATTGTCACCGCGGGCAAGGGCCGATGGCTGCGCGGCGCCGCCTCGGCGGTCGAGCTGGTGTCGGTGTCCGTCCCCCCGTTCCTCATCGGGATCGTGCTGCTGTCGGTCTTCTCCTTCACGCTCGGCTGGTTCCCGGTCTCCGGCGCGCAGGGGCCGCAGTCGCTGGTACTGCCCGCACTCGCGCTCGGCCTCCCCATCGCCGGCGTGCTCGGCCAGGTGCTGCGCACAGGTCTGGAACGGGCGCTCGAGCAGCCTTTCGCGGTGACGGCCAGGGCACGCGGGCTCACCGAACGCGCCCTGGTCGCCCGGCACGCCCTGCGGCACGCGCTCATCCCCGCCCTGACGCTGGCCGGATGGTTCGCCGGGACCCTGCTGGGCGGCGCGGTGATCACCGAGGCGCTGTTCGGGCGTCCGGGCCTCGGCCAGGTGGCCGCGCAGGCGGTGACGGGCCGCGACATGCCCGTCGTGATGGCCGTCGTCCTGCTGTCGGCGGTCGTGTACGTGACCATCAGCACCCTGCTCGACCTGGCCTACCGGGTCGTCGACCCCCGGATCCGAGGCTGATCGGCGATGCGGGGTCCCAAGACCCTCCTTCCGGTGGCCTTCCTCGCGTTGCTCGCGATCGCCGTCGCCGCACCCGGGCTCCTGACCTCCACCGATCCATTGGCCGCCGACCCGCTGAAAGCGCTCGCCTCGCCCAGCGCCGCCCACTGGCTGGGAAGTGACCATCTCGGCCGCGATCTGCTGACCAGGGTCGTGTACGGTGCCCGGCACTCCATCAGCATCGGCGTCGCCGCCACCGCCCTGGCCGTGGCCTCCGGCATCCTGCTGGGACTGGCCGCCGGGCTGTCGCCGAAATGGCTGGACGAGGCGCTGGCCCGCTCTTTCGACGTTCTGTCCACTCTGCCCGAGCTGCTGCTCGCACTGCTCGTCGTGGCGATCACCGGCCCCGGCACGGTCAATGTCATCTTCGCGATCGGCGTCGCCCAGGTCCCCCACTACGCACGCGTGATCCGGGCCCAGACCTTTGTTGTCCGCCACTCCGGCTACGTCGAGCAGGCGCTCACGTTCGGCCGGACCCGCCTGGCGATCAGCCTCGCGCACGTGCTGCCCAACGTGCTCGGCCCGATTCCCGTGCTGGCCACCATCGGCCTCGGCCAGGCCGTGATCGCCAGCTCGGGGCTCAGTTTCCTCGGCATGGGGCCGCAGCCGCCGTCCGCCGAGTGGGGCGCGATGCTCTCCGAGGCCCGGAACTACCTGCGGGTCGCCTGGTGGGAGGCGCTCTTCCCGGGCCTGGCGATCACGCTCACCGTTGTCTGCCTGACCGTCGTCGGACGGCGCCTGCAACGCCGTTTCGAAGGGAGAACACCGTGATGCTGCTGGACGTGGAGGACCTGCGGGTGAGCTTCGGCGGGACCGAGGTCGTCCACGGGCTGTCGCTGTCGGTCGCGGCCGGTGAGTGCGTGGCGATCGTCGGCGAGTCCGGCTCGGGCAAGAGCGTCACGGCGCGCACCCTGCTCGGCCTGACCGGTCCGGGCTCGACCGTGCGAGCCACGGCGTTCCGTGTTTCCGGCCGGGACGCGCTCGCCTTCACCCAGCGCGACTGGCGGCGGCTGCGCGGCAAGTTCGCCGGCCTCGTCCTCCAGGACGCGCTCGGGTCGCTCGACCCGCTGCGCACCGTGGGCGCCGAGATCGCCGAGGTGCTCGCCGAGCACGACGTCGTTCCCCGGGCCGGCCGTACGGGCAGGGTGCTTGAGCTGCTCGAAGCGGTGGGTGTGCCCGAGCCCGCGCTGCGGGCCCGGCAGCATCCCCACCAGCTCTCCGGCGGGCTGAGGCAGCGGGCGCTGATCGCCTCCGCCATCGCCGCCGACCCCGAGCTGATCATCGCCGACGAGCCCACCACCGCGCTCGACGTCACCATCCAGGCCCAGATCCTGCGCCTGCTCGCCGAGCGTAAGGCCGCAGGGACGGCACTGCTGCTCATCAGCCACGACCTGGCCGTCGTCGCCTCGATCGCCGACCGCATCCTCGTCATGAAGGACGGCCTGGTCGTGGAGGAGGGGCCCGCCGCAGACGTGCTGGCCGCGCCGGCGCACGACTACACCAAGGCGCTGCTGACCGCCGTCCCCTCGGCCGCCTCCCGAGGCACCCGGCTCACCACCGGCACCCCCCGAACCCGCCCGGCCATCAATCCATCGACCGAGGTCCTCGCCGGGACCGCGCTCACCCGCTCCTACGGCCCCCGCCGCGTGGTGGACGACGTCACTTTCACGCTGCGCGAGGGCGAGACCCTCGGCATCGTCGGCGAGTCCGGCTCGGGCAAGACCACGCTCGCCCGTCTCGCCCTCGGCCTGCTCGAACCCGACGCCGGCCAGATCACCCTGCACCGGCGACCATGGAGCCACCAGCGCGAAGGCGCCCGCCGCCCGCTCCGGCCCAGGATCCAGCTCATCTCGCAGAACCCGCTGGACTCCTTCGACCCGCGCCACACCGTCGCCCGCCTGATCGCCGAACCGCTCCGCCTGCCACGGGCCGAACGCGGGGAACGCGTCCTCGACCTGCTGGCCCGCGTCGGCCTGCCGCCCGAGACCGCCGCCCGCCACCCGCGGGAGCTGTCCGGCGGCCAGCGCCAGCGGGTGGCCATCGCCCGCGCCCTCGGACCCCGCCCCGACGTGCTTGTCTGCGACGAGCCCGTCTCCGCGCTCGACGTCTCCGTCCAGGCCCAGGTCCTCGACCTGCTCGCCGACATCCAGGCCGAGTACGGCACCGCGATGCTGTTCATCTCCCACGACCTGGGCGTCGTCCACCATGTCGCCGACCGCGTCCTCGTCATGAAGGACGGCCTCGTGGTGGAGGAGGGAGACGTCGACGAGGTGTTCATCCGGCCCAGGCACCCCTACACGCAGGCTCTGGTCGCCGCGGTGCCGCGGATGCGGGTGCCTTCGCTCTAGCACCGCCTCCAGTGCCCGGATCCACGGGTCGGGATGGTGGTCTCTGAACCCGCCGGTCCCCGGGTTGGGCTCGTCTGTGCCGTAAGGCTCATTCCCCGGTTGGGGGGACCGGCTGGAGGTAGACCGCGGAGGTGATCGGGACGCGCTCGCGGATCTGCCGCTCCGCCTCCTCCAGTGCCCGCGCGGCCTCTCCCGAGCTCTGCGCCGTCCGCATCGTGACGTGCGCGGCCACGAGCAGGTCCTCGGGCCCCAGGTGCAGGGTGCGCAGGTGGGCGTAGCCGCGGATGGACGCCTCGTTGGCGAGGATGTCCCGGATCTTCCCCTGGACGGCCGGGGATGCGGCCTCGCCGATGATCATGCTCTTGGTCTCCCGGGCGAGGATCACCGCCACGGTGATCAGCAGCAGGCCGATCGCGACCGAGCCACCCCCGTCGAAGGCTCCGTTACCGGTGATGGCCGACAACCCCACGCCCACCACCGCGAACGTCAGCCCGGCCACCGCGGCGGTGTCCTCCAGCAGCACCACCGGCAGCTCCGGCGCCTTCGTCTCGCGGATGAACCGCGCCCACGACCGTCCCTCGCGCACCCGGTTGGAGGTGCGTACGGCCGTGCGCAGCGAGAGCCCCTCCATGACGATCGCGGCCACCAGCACGCCGATGGCCCACGGCCAGCTCTCCAGCGGGTGCGGATGCGCGATCTTCTGGTAACCCTCGAACAGCGCGAACAGCCCGCCGCCGAAGAACAGCACCACCGACACCAGGAACCCGTAGAAGTAACGCTCGCGGCCGTACCCGAACGGGTGGGCCTGGCTGGGTTCCCGTCCCGCGCGCTTGCGGCCGAGCATCAGCAGCAGCTGGTTGGCGGTGTCGGCGACGGAGTGGATGCCCTCGGCGAGCATGGCCGAGGACCCGGTGAAGAGGAACGCCACCACCTTCGTCACGGCGATGCCCAGGTTGGCGGCCAGCGCCGCCAGGGTCGCCCGCTTCGATCCGGAATCCGACATAGTCACCCCCTGCCCAGCGGTATGACGGGAAACGCATGCGGGACTGTCCAAGCCCTGATCTAGGTGTTCCTCGAGCGGGCGATGGCGGGCTGGAGGAACCAGGCCCATCCGGCGAACATCGCGAGGGCGGCGCCGATCGCCACCGGGAGCGGCCCGCCGTACAGGTAATCGACCACGACAGTGGTCGCGGTCGTCATCGAGACGATCAGGGCGAGCCCGCCGAGCAGGCCGTATCTGTTCGAGCGGCGGACGAGCGCGTCCTTGAGACCCTGCCGGAACAGCACTCGATGCTGTGCGGCCGGTGCGATGTAACACACCGAGGCGACCGCGGCGGAGACCAGCGCGAGCAGGTACAACCACCGATCGGTGCTGTTGAGCCGGGCGAAGCCGATGGAGAACGGCACTGTCAGCAGGAACGCGAACAGGACCTGCACACCGGTGACGGCGACGCGGAACCCTTGAAGCAACTCCACGAAGTTACGGTCGGCCCGCTCATCTTGGGTCTCGGGGTTCGACTGGGACGCATGTGATCTTCTGATGATGTCCACCCTCCGCCGTTTTCCACCACCTGCCCTGGCCATGCCGGCGAAACCTGAGGGCCTGCCTACAGCCGATCAGGTAGGCCCAGGGAACGGCCAGGGGTGAGTGGCCTACTGGCGTCTCGGGCGCATGGATGACATGTCGAAGCCACCTTCAAGCGCACGTCCGAGCAGGAAGCCGAGAACGCCGAGGACGAGCACGATGAGAAAGGCGTTGAGGCCACCGAACGCGGCGGCCACCCCGAGCACCGTGCCGAAGGTCAGCCCGGCGACGGACCAGATGGGGAAGGCGGTCATGATGACTCTCCCTTCGTTTGCCTGTGGCCGACAATCGGCTACCCGCGGATCCATCCAGCTAGTGCCCCTGTTGCGTAGAGCAATCATTGCCGTGTCGTGGCGCTTCGGTTGATCCGATCGAGCCCGAACCGACTCGTTAAACCCTGGGCTGCATAAACGTCAAGCCTGTCCGTTTTTTCCGGATATGCGTTATGGGGTCCGGTTTGGGGGCACGTCGGCGTCTCAAAGCCAACAAGGCGACAAGGAGGGCTAGTGATGAATGGCAAGGCCCAGGTGGCGCTGGCCCTGGCGGCAGGTTACTACCTCGGTCGACGTCACAAGCTGCGCACGGCGGCGCTCCTGGCTACGGCCGGGGCCATCCGCGGGCTGCGGAGCGAGGACGGCTTCCTGAAGCAGGGGCTCAAGATGCTGGGGTCGTCCCCCGAACTCGAAAAGATCACCGACCGCCTGCGCGGAGACCTGATGGAGGTCGGCAAGGCGGCAGCCATGGCAGCGGCAGGCAAGCAGATCGATTCCCTGACCACGAAGCTCCGTGATCGGGCCGAGTCGCTGCAGCCCAAGCAGTCAAGCGAGGAAGAGGAGCCGGAAGACCAGGAAGAGCCCGAAGAAGAGACCGAGGAAGAGACCGAGGAAGAGACCGAAGAAGAGCATGCCGAGGAACGGCCCCGCGCGCAGCGCACGAGGGCTCGCCGTTCACCGGTGACCAGGGGACGGAGGTGAATTCGGATGCCTGGCAAGGCCAAGGTGGCAGGAAAGGCCATGGAGACACTGCCCAATCCGCTGACACCGGCGCTCCAGGGACTGGCCCAGGCGCTGACAGAGCGAGCGCTGTCCGCCGTCACCGGCAAGGTCGAGGCCACGATCGAACGGCTCACCACCTTCAACGAAGGCGGCGGGAGCAGCTTCATCGGCGCCCTCACCGGATTGGGATCGTCGGACGGCGGCAAGTCCGCGGGCACGGCGCTCCTCAGCGGGGCGAAGGAAGCGATCAAGAGCAAGGTCGGCGGCGCCAAGAGCGGCAAGAGCGGCAAGCTGAAGGTCACCAACATCGTCGAGACGATCGACATCGGCGCACCCGTGCGGGTCGTCTACAACCAGTGGACACAGTTCGAGGACTTCTCGAACTTCATGAAGAAGATCGAGAACGTCGAGCAGGAATCCGACGAGGAAATCAACTGGAAGGCGCAGATCTTCCTGTCCCATCGGGGCTGGGAGGCGCAGATCATCGAGCAGGTACCCGACAAGCGGATCATCTGGCGGTCGAAGGGGCAGAAGGGACACGTCGACGGCGCTGTCACCTTCCACGCCCTCACTCCGGATCTGACCCGCGTCGTGCTCGTCCTCGAGTACTACCCGCAAGGCATGTTCGAGCGGATGGGCAACCTCTGGCGGGCGCAGGGCAGGCGCGTACGCCTTGAGCTCAAGCACTTCCACCGGCATGTCATGACGCGGACCATGCTGAACCCCGACGAGATGGAGGGAAGCGGCTGGCGCGGTGTGATCCACGAGGGAGAGGTGGTCAAGGACCACGAGACCGCCCTGCGGGAGGAGCAGGAAGAGCAGGGGCAGGAGGAAGCGGAGTTCGAAGAGGAAGAGCCGGAAGAGGAGTTCGAGGAGGAAGAGGAACCCGAAGAAGAGGAGGAAGAAGAGGAAGAGCCTCGCCGTCGTACCGCTTCCGGCAGGGGACGCACCTCGCGTTCAACGAGCCGGGAGACGGATGAGGAGGAGCCAGAGGAAGAGGAAGAGGAAGAGAAGCCTCGCCGTCGTGCCGCATCCGGCAGGGGACGCACCGTGCGTTCAACGAGCCGGGAGACAGACGAGGAGCCAGAAGAAGAAGAGGAAGACAGACCCCGCCGCCGTGCCGCATCCGCCAAGCGTTCGACGCGTCGACAGAGGCAGCAGGACGAAGAGCCGTCACGGCCGACTCGGCGCAGGGCGGCTGCTCAACGCGGGTGACGATCGAGGGGAAGAGCGAATGACTGTGCAACCCGCGACGGGTGGAATCGCCGAGCGTCCGTCTCCGTCCGGACTGGCGGACGTGATCGACACCATCCTCGACAAGGGCCTGGTCATCGACGCCTACGTCAGGGTCTCGCTGGTCGGCATCGAGTTGCTGACCATCGACGCCCGCGTCGTGGTGGCCAGCGTCGACACCTACCTGCGCTTCGCTGAGTCCGTGAACCGGCTGGACCTCGCCGAGACCGGCGACCAGCAGGGGCTGCCCGAGCTCATGCAGAACATGGAGAAGGGCGCGATCAGCGGCAAGAGCAAGGGTGTCACCCAAGGTGTGCTCGAAGCCGCAGGGGAGAAGCTGCAGGGCTTCGTGGACGAGCACGGGCAGAAGTCGTCCCGGCGTAAGAAAGAGGAGGACTGAGATGGCCTCCAAGACCGGCACCTATGTCTATGGCGTTGTCCCCGCGGATGTGGAGGTGGCTGATGACGCGCGCGGCGTGGGCGACCCCCCGTCGAAGGTGACAGTGGTACGGCACGGCGACATCGGTGCCCTGGTGAGTGACGTCGCGGTCGACCGCCCGCTCGGCGGGCCCGATGACCTGGCGGCACATCAGCACCTGCTGGACGCCACGGCGGCGGAGGTGCCCGTGCTCCCCTTCCGCTTCGGCGCCGTGCTGGCGAGTGCGGAAGCGGTCACTGAGGAGCTGCTGACGGCCCATCACGACGACTTCGTGGACGCACTCGAGCAGTTGGAGGAGCGCGCCGAGTTCATGGTCAAAGGCCGCTATGTCGAGCGGGCCGTGCTCAAGGAGGTGCTCGACGAGACGCCCGAGGCCGCCGAGCTGCGCGAGAACATCAAGAAGCAACCAGAAGAAGCGAGCCGGGCAGCGCGCATCCAGCTCGGGGAGATCGTGAACCAGGCGATCGCCGCCAAACGGGAGGCGGACACCCAGGCTCTCTTCGAGGCCCTCCAACCACTCAGCGACTTCATCGTCGTGCGCGAGCCGTCCCACGAGCTCGACGCCGCTCACCTGGCGATCCTGGTCGAGAGGGAGAGGCAGGACGAGCTGCAGGAGGCCGTGGACGAGTTCGCCGGTGACCACGAGGGACGCATCGAGATGCGGGTGCGAGGTCCGCTGGCGCCCTGGGACTTCGTGGCGACACCGAAGCAGGAGGGCTGACAGATGGGTCTGATCGGAATCCTCTTCGGCTGGCCGCTCGCGCCCATCCGCGGCGTGATCCGGCTCGGGGAGTTGTTCCAGCAAGAGGCCGAGCGGGAGCTGCGAGACCCGGCGGTGGTGCGGCGCAAGCTGGAGGAGACCGAGGCCGCCAGGGCCGAGGGCCGGATCTCCGAGGAACAGGAGAAGGAGCGGACGGAACAGCTCCTGGAGGGCATGACCGGCAAGCCGGTCAGAAAGGAAGGCAGGAGGTGATCTCGTGCCTGCCAAGCGAAAAGCGCGCGAGGAATGGGAAGACGACGTCGACGACGTCGTGGAAAGCCAAGCGAGCCTGTCAGCCGCGACGGCGGGGGCAGTGGGGTTGCGTCACATCGCCGACCTGACCTCCAGAGAGCCGGAGGGCGTCACGCTGGTGGAGCCGGACGAGGACGGCTGGGTGGTGGATGTAGAGGTGGTCGAGGACCGCCGCATCCCCTCCTCCAGCGACATCCTCGCACTTTACGAAGCCGAACTGGACGAGGAGGGAAACCTGCTCTCCTACCGCAGGCTGCGGCGCTACCGGCGCGGTAGCGGCGGCGACACCGGAGAGGCGCCGTGATGACGGAGCCAATGCAATCAACGAGCCTTGCACGCCAGGCCTCAGGGCGGGAGCCGGCCAATCTCGGCGACATCCTGGAACGAGTCCTGGACAGAGGCATCATCATCGCGGGCGACATCCGCGTGAACCTCCTGGACATCGAGCTGCTCACGATCAAGCTGCGGTTGATCATCGCCTCGGTCGACACGGCCAGGGAACTGGGGATCGACTGGTGGGAGCACGACCCGTGGCTCACCGGCAACGACCGCGGCCTCATCGAGGAGAATCGCCGGCTCCGCGACAGGCTCGCCGAGCTGGAGGAGGACCGTCCGCGACGCCGTTCCATCGAGGCGGAGGTCGAGCATGACGACTGACACGGGCACGTACCTGTACGCGGTCGCGCGCGACCCGGGCCTTGCCTGCCCCGGAGATCTGCGGGGCGTGGCGGGCGAGCCCGTGCGGACGATCACGCACGCGGGTCTCGTCGCCTACGTCAGCACCGTCCCGCTGGACCAGTTCGGAGAGGAGCCGCTGCGGCGGTCCATGGAGGATCTGGACTGGCTCGGCGAGACCGCCAGGGCGCACCACCACGTGGTGGAGGCGGTGGCGGAGACCACTACCGCGGCCCCCGTGCGCCTCGTCACCGTGTACAGCGGGGAAGAGCAGATCCGGCAACTCCTGGATCAGCGCCACGACGACTTCGCCGACATGCTCTCCCGTGTGGCCGGCCGGCGGGAATGGGGAGTGAAGGCGTACGCCAAGACCACCGCGCCGCCCTCCTCCGAGCAGAGTCGCGAGAAGACGACCAGCCCGGGAACCGCCTACCTCAAACGGCGTCAGGCGAGCCTGCACACCCGCGAGGAAGCGTGGCGCGAGGCCATCGGAAGGGCCGCGGCCATCCACGACACGCTCGCGTCCACCGCCGTGGCGAGCCGGCGCCACCGGGCGCAGGACCCGGAGCTGTCAGGCCGAGACGAGTGGATGGTGCTCAACGGCGCCTACCTCGTCGACGACGCCCGGCGCGAGGAGTTCGCACGCGCCGTCGAGGGGCTGCGCGGCGAGGGCATCGAACTGGAGCTCACTGGCCCCTGGGCGCCCTACTCGTTCGCCACTCTCGAGGAGGGAGGCCCGCAGTGACAGTTCAGGAACCACGAGGCGCCGCCCTGGCCTCAGAAGGACGGCTTCCGGCCGAGCGGGTGGCACTCGTCGACCTGCTGGACCGGCTGCTCGCCGGTGGCGTCGTCGTGAGCGGGGACATCGTCCTGTCCATCGCCGACATCGACCTCGTCCGCATCTCCGTCCGCGCCTTGATCATGTCCATCCGCGAGTCCGACACCCCAGGAGGCGGCTACGACCAGGCCCGCTGACGAGCCGACCGTGCAGAGCGCCCACCAGGTACGGCAGGCACGGCCCAACCGGCTGCGCATCGAGACCGACAGGGAGGCGGTGGAGCGTGACCTTTCCCGCCTCGTGCTGACGCTCGTCGAACTCGTCCGGCAGCTGGTGGAGCGCCAGTGCGTGCGGCGCATGGAGCAGGGAGACCTGTCGGACGAGCAGATCGAGGTCCTGGGCCTGACGCTGATGCGGCTCGAAGAGGCCATGACCGAACTCTGCGAACGCTTCGACCTCACCCCGGCCGACCTGAACCTCGACCTCGGCCCCTTGGGCACCCTGCTCGGCGACGACCAGCGATAGCAGGAGCTGTGCCGGCACGTGGCAGCTACGAGGAGTTGGTGGCGGCGAGGTAGGCCGCGTTCAGGCGCTCGCGAACGCTCGGTGATCGCGCTGGGAGTTCGGAGCCAAGGTGCTCGCGGCGAAGCTCGTCCATGAACTCCTGCCAGAGCGCGGGTCCGCCTTGTTCGAGCAGCACGGCGCGAGCGTTCAGCGCGCTGCTCGTGGGTCGGTGGCGAAGGCCCCAGCTGCCCAGCTGCGCGAACACGGGTACGAGTTGGATCGCGGGTTCGGTCAGGCTATAGCGTGCCCGCTGGCCGGGTCGCGTGTCCTCGCGGGTGAGCAGTCCCGACTTGACGAGTCGCTTGAGCCGGTCGGCGAGGATATTCGAGGCGATCCCCTCGATCGAGCCGGCCTGCAGCTCTCGGAAATAGCGGCGGTCTCCGAAGACGATGTCGCGGAGGACGATCAGCGTCCAGCGATCGCCGAACGCCTCGATGGCGGCGTTGATCGGGCACTCCGACCGCGGCTCATGTGCTTCGCCCATACTGCTTGCAATCTACCACCGCTCGGTACTACCGTCTCGACAAGTGGTTGCAAATCACAAGCGGAAGGGGCCGCCATGCTGAGGCAGGTCGCGGAGGGCGTGCTGATCCACGAGAGCGAGTTCTGCCAGAGCAACGCCGTTGTCGTGCAAGGCCGCGCCGGCGTGCTGCTCATCGACCCCGGGGTGCAGGGCCACGAAATGGCCTGCCTCGCGGACGACCTTCGCGAGTTGAGCCAGCCTGTTGTGGCGGGTTTCTCGACGCATCCACATTGGGATCACCTGCTCTGGCACGCCGAGCTCGGCGCGGCGCCTCGCTACGGCACGGCCCGCTGCGCGGCCACTGTCCGGGATCGGCTGTCGGACCCGGGTGCCAAGGCCCGCATCGCCGCCCAACTGATACCGCCGGACATCGCCGAGCAGGTATCACTGGACCTGCTCGGCCTCGTTACCGGCTTGCCCGCCGACACCGCGCGGATTCCGTGGGACGGCCCTCAAGTCCGGATCATCGAGCATCAGGCGCATGCCACAGGCCATGCGGCACTGTTGATCGAGGAACGCGGCGTCCTCGTCGCCGGCGACATGCTCTCTGATGTCCTGATTCCGATGCTCGACTTGAACGCCACCGCGGACCCGATCGAGGACTACCTCGCCGCGCTGCGACTGCTGGAGGGCGCGGCGGACGACGTCGATGTCCTCGTCCCCGGCCACGGGTCCATCGGCGGAGCTGATCAGGTACACGCACGGATCGACCAGGATCGCGCGTACGTGCACGCCCTGCGTGACGCCCAGGTTCCCACCGACCCGCGGGTCGGCCCATCGGCCACCTACGATTGGGTACCCGGCGTGCACGAACGGCAACTCCAGCACCTCGCCCGGCAAAGCTAGCCCGCTTCTCGATCACCGGCCGCACCTGCCCGGGAGTCCGCCAGTGCATACAGGCCATAGGAGCGGCCCTTCTCCTCGAACACGTCGGCTCCGGCCATCTCCGCCGCCACCTCTTCGTACACCGGCTGGTACGGCGAGCCCAACAGGCGGCAGAGAACTTCCGCCATCCAGGCCGCGTCTAAGCGCGTGGACCATCCGAGATGACGGGGTGATGAGATGGCTTCGGCTTCGGCCTTGCTCCCTGGGGACCCTCATCGGCTGGGGGACCTCTGGCTGGCCGGACGGCTGGGCGCCGGGGGGCAGGGTGTGGTCTACGAAGCGTACGACTCGCAGGGCACCCGGGTGGCGATCAAGGTGCTGCACGGGGACGCGGCCGGAGATCCGGACCTGCGGTCACGCTTCGGCAAGGAGGCCACCGCCGCCCGGCGGGTGGCCTCGTTCTGCACCGCCCGGGTGCTGGCGGTCGACCTGGACGCGCCCAAGCCGTACATCGTCAGCGAGTACGTGGAAGGGCCGAGCCTGCGCCAGGCCGTCACCGACGGGCGCCGCTTCAGCGGCGACGAGCTGCACCGCCTGGCCACCGGGGTGGCCACGGCGCTGACGGCCATTCATGACGCGGGCGTCATCCACCGCGACCTGAAACCCGACAACGTGCTGCTGGGTCCCGACGGTCCCCGCGTCATCGACTTCGGGGTGGCGCGGACCCTGGAGATGTCGCTGACCGTCACGGGCCTGGTGACGGGGACCCCGACGTACATGGCCCCGGAGGTGTTCACCGGCCAGCGCGCCGGTGCCCCGGCCGACGTGTTCTCCTGGGGCGCCATCGTGCTCTACGCGGCCAACGGTGACGACCCGTTCCGGGCCGAGAGCCTGGGCGCGGTGATGCATCGTGTCCTGTCCGCCGAGCCCGATCTCGCCACGCTGCCGCGTTCGCTGCGGCCCCTGGTCTCGGCGGCTCTGGCCAAGGATCCCCTCGCCCGGCCCACCGCGCACGAGCTGCTGGTCGGCCTGATCAGCGGGTTCCAGGGCAGCCAGTCCGACCTGCTCACGGTCGGCAGCGCCGAGGCAGGGCTGCTCAGCCGGGGAGCCCCAGCAGATCCCGCCCTCGGCACGCTCGCGGAAGACGCCTACGGATTTCTCACCCCCGCCGAACGCGACCTGGTGCCCGACCTGTTCCTGCGCATGGTGGCCGTCACCGAGACCGGCCAGGTGACCGTACGCACCGCGTCGCGTGAGGAGTTGTTCGAGGCGCGGACGCCGCAGGAGCAGGCCGCGCTCGAACGATTCCTCGAGGTCTTCTCGTATGTGATCACCGTTCGCGGCGACGACGTCATGCTGGCCCGGCCGGCCCTGCTCCAGGCCTGGCCCCGGCTGCGGTCCTGGGTGGGCGACGAGCGCGAGGGCCTGCCCACGCACGACCTGATCCGCACCACCGCGCGCCACTGGAACACCCACGGACGCCGGGAAAGCGACGTCTTCCAGGGCAGCCGCCTGGAGACGGCCCTGCGCTGGGCCGCCACCGGACGCCGCCACCTCACGCTCAGCAAGCTCGAACGCGACTTCCTTGACGCCTGCAACGCCGCCACCCGCCACCGGGTCCGTCGCCGCCGCCTCCTCACCGTCGCCCTGTCCGCCCTGCTCGTGCTGGCCCTGATCGGTGGTGGCGTCGCCGTACGGCAGAGCCTCATCGTGTCGGAGCAGAGCGCGGTCGTGGCCACGCAGCGGGACCAGGCAGTCGCGGGCAAGGTGGCGACCCTGGCCGACACCATACGCACGGCGGATCCGGTGCGCGCGATGCTGCTCAGCGTCGCCGCCTGGCGGCTGTCTCCCGTCGCCGCGACGAGGTCGACGCTGCAGAATGCGTGGGCGCAGCGTGAGCGCGCGTCGTTCTCCGACCCGGACTCGGGCGCAGAGACCGTACGGCAGATCACCCGGGACGGGCGCAGGTTCGTCAGCGTGTCCCCTCAGGGGGTGCGGATCTACGACCTGCGGACCGGCAGGAAGGTCGGCGGCTGGGACGACCTGAAGATCGGCGGGGAGCAGTTCCTGGGGGCCAGTCTCAGCCCTAGCGGCCGACTGCTGGCCGTGGCCGCGGGCCACGAGATCCGCGTCTGGGACACGAGCACCGGCAGGCAGACCGGAGCCAGAAAGAGGATCGAGGCGCCGGAATACTTCAACGGGGTCCAGTTCCTGGCCGGCGACCGGTACATCAACGTGCTGGGGTCCCAGGCCGGAGGCCTGTGGGACACGCAGACCGGCGCGGACATCGGCGCCAAGGACGGCATGCTGGAACCCTCTGTCACCCTCGCCAACGACCTGGTCGTGAACGCGGGCCTCGAAGGCCGATTCACCCTGCTGAGGCTGCCGAGCGGGAGGAGGGTGGCGACCTGGCACGGATACCGCACCTGCGCCAAATTCATCCGGGCTGCGGCCATCAGCCCTGACGGTCACACCGTCGCTTGCGCCACCGATTCGGCCATCTCCCTCCTCGATGTACGCACCGGGCGCGACGTCCCCACCAACCAGCCGTCCGCCGGGTGGGACTCCAACGGCGGCCGGATGTGGTTCAGCCCGGACGGGCAGTATCTCGTGGCCGGTGGCGACAACAGCTTCAAGCTCATCCGGGTCTCGGACGGGGACACCTTGCTCTCCTACCGGGGGGAGTTGCAGAACGTCGGCTTCGACGACCGGACCCTGCGCTACCTCGTCGACGAGACCGTGGTGAGCCTGGACATCTCCGACCTGCTCGACCCCGTACGGCTGCCCGGCCACGCCCCGGAGACCGCCTTGTTCAGCCCTGACGGGCGATTCCTGGTCACCCACCAGAAGCAGGAATCCAGACAGCTAGTGCTCTGGGACGCCGCGAAGCGCCGCCCACTGGGATCCCCACTGAAGACAGGACTCGGCGACGGCGACCTGCTCACCGCGTTCAGCGGTGACGGACGCCTGCTCGCGTCGATCAGCAGCATGGGGCAGCACCTGACGATGTGGGACGTCTCGCAGTCATCGCGGGTGACCAAGGTCCGGCTGCCGGGCAACTGGATGGCATCCACCCTGGCGGTGAACGAGAACGGGACTCTTGTCGCGGTCGGCGCCGCGGACACCATCGACGACCCCGAGACGGGTCCAAGCCGCGTGTACGTCTGGGACGTGCCGCATCACAGGTGGATACGACCCGTCGAGACCGGTGACCTGCTGGACATCGTGCTTCGCCCGCACAGCACGATGATCGCTCCGGTGACCCGATCTGCCAACCGCCTGATTGATCTCTCCACCGGACAGCCTGCCGGGCCCGCCTTCGGCCCTGGAGGTCTCACCAACCAACTCAATGCGATCGCCTTCAGCCCGGATGGAGCGATCATCGCCACCGGCGACTACTCGGGCAAGCTCGCGTTCTGGGATCTGCGCACGGGCAAGAAGCACGGCCCGACATTCCGGCCGTCCTCCACCGACCGCAACGGGGTCGACGAGATCCTCTTCTCGCCCATGGGCGACGTGGTCGCGTCCGTCGATGAAGGGGCGGTACAGCTCTGGGACCTCGCTACGCCGCGCAAGCTCGGACCATCGATGGCAGGCGCGGACGAGGATCTCTTGGGTGCCGCGTTCGGGTCCGGTGGCGCGGTGTTCCACACCATTGACAATGCGGGCGTCCTGCGTGACGTGTCCGTCGATCCGGCGCAGACTGCGGCGATCGTCTGTGCCCGTGCCGGGCGGTCGCTGACCCCGGCGGAATGGCAGGAGTATCTGCCCGGCGTGCCGTACCGGAAGGTCTGCTAGCCCAGGCCCACCTCGAACACGGCGTGGACTCCGCCACGGCCCGCACCCATCGCCACGCCGCTGGGATCGTCTTGGACGGCGAGTTGGTCGCGGTGCTGGAGGGGGCGCCGAGCAGGAAAAGGGGCTGCATCAAGGGGCAAATCCCGCAAGAGGGCTAACCCGGCGAAGGCGCGGACGGGGTGGGCGCAGGCGGTTGCGGCTGCGGCTGACGGCGGCCAAGCTGGGTCGCTCGCGGGGCGGGCTGACCAGCAAGACCCGTCAGCCAGCCCGACCTTGAAGAAGTACCGCTGAATCTCCTAGCTCAGGGCCTTCTCCAGCTGGGCTTTCGTCATCTTCGAACGGCCCTTGATGCCGCGGCTTCTGGCTTCGGCGTAGAGCTGGTCGCGGGTGCGTCCCCCCGCACCTGAGTGCGAGCGCAGGCCGCCTCGGCGGCTGGAGGAGATGTCCTGTGTGGAGGTGCGGCTGGCCGTCCTGGATTCGCCGGCCCGGGCGCGCTCCTTGTTGACCGTACGGGCGGCTATCTCCTTCGCCCGCTTGTCGCTTTCCCCGCGCTTCTTGGCGCTGTCCTTGATGTGCTCGTATTGCCGTTCCCGTTTCGAGCTCGATCCCCGCGGCATAATGGCGTTCCTTTCGCGGATGGACTCCTCTCGGCTCACCCTGCCCGTCACAGGCAAACGCTCACCTTGCACCGGGTAAAGGTTGCCAGGAACGGCCGGAGCAGATACGGCAGTGCGATCGGGCAACCGCCGCGCGGCTCGCCGTACGGGAAGGGGACCCCGTCCGCCAGGCGTTTGGCCAGGTGAACGTCGGTAAGAGGGGTGAGGTGAGGCCATCGTCAGCCGTTGTCCGGGCAGGTCGCCGCATCAGCTGGACCGTGCTCCTGCTGGTGCTCGTCGCCGGGTGCGCACAGCAGGAGGCAGGTTCCGCACAGGCGGCGGCGACCGGCTTCTACGCCGCGCTCGCCGGCGGCCGGACGGAGCAGGCCTGCGGCCTGCTGTCCGAGCGGGCTCGGGAGGGGCTCGAGACCGGCGGCCACGCGTGCGGGGATGCGATCCGCGAGCTGCGCCTTCCGGGCGGGCAGCCGCGCGATGCGCGGGTCTTCGGTGATGAGGCCCAGGTACGGCTGGCCGCCGACACCGTGTTCCTGCATCGGTTCGGCGACCGGTGGCTGGTGCATGCCGCGGGATGCGTGCCGCGGGGCAGCCTGCCGTACCGGTGCGAGATCGGGGGATAGCGGTGAAAGTGATGTTCACAGTGACGCTGGTCATCATCGGGGTGGGGCTGGCGTACATGCTCGCCATCGGGATGCTGGGCCGATGAGGCGCTTCATCAGGCAGAACGCGCTCAGCCTGTTCTTCCTGGCAGGGTTCCTGCTGGCGCTGGCCGGGCAGTCGATGGCCGGGCTGGCGGACCACAACGCGCGGCAGCTGGCCGAGGGCGGGGCGGCCGTGTCGTGGACGGACTACGTGACGTCCTCCGACTTCGCGGTGGACGTGGCGGAGAACTGGCAGTCGGAGTACCTGCAGTTCCTGCTGTTCATCATGGTCACGGTGTGGCTGGTGCAGCGGGGCTCGCCCGAGTCGAAGCGCCAAGGTGAGGAGGGAGCTCACGACGGGAGTGCCGGGCGGGGGAGTCCGGCATGGGCCCGGGCTCGCGGCTGGCGGCGCCGGCTGTACGCGAACTCGCTCGGGCTGCTGATGGGCGCGATCTTCGTGCTGTCGTGGCTGGCCCAGTCCGTGGCCGGCGCGACCGCCTACGACAACCAGCGCCTCGCCCAGTTGCAGGATCCGGTCAGCTGGGGCGGCTACGTCAGCTCCGCGGACTTCTGGAACCGGACCCTGCAGAACTGGCAGTCCGAGCTGCTGGCCGTACTGTCCATGGTGGTGTTCTCCATCTACCTGCGGCAGAGCGGCTCCCCCGAGTCCAAACCCGTCGGCGCCACCCACTCGGCCACCGGCGTCGAGAACTGACTTGGACTGCAAGGAGGAAGCCGGTAGCCGTGTCCGATCCAACAGCCCACGGGAGTCCGGCCCCACCCGCCCGCTACGTGTTGTCGTGGCGGGAAGCCGACCAGCAGCTGGAAACCGAGTATCGCTATGCCGCCTGGGCCTGGCAGGCCGCGCGAAACCTCGCCGGACGGAGCCGCGCCGGCAGCATCCAGGTCGTCCGCGTGGTCGACGGAGTCACGGTGTTCGATCGTGACGCGGGGGTCGACCTTCCGCTGAGCGAATGGTAGACACCGCCGCGATGTCGATGACGACGAGGCTGTCCCAGGAGCTCGTTGATCACGCGGGTTTGGCAGAAGAGGGCAAGGGCACTGGTCGGACGTATCGCTGGAGGAATGATGTCCGAAACCACAAGACCAGCGCCGACCATGCCTTCGGACGTGCGGTCCGGCCTTTCGCTCTTTGATCGTTTCGCCACCGCGGCGGGCGGGTTCGTGTCCCGGGCCTGGTTCTTCGCCTTCTGCGTGCTGCTGGTGGTGATCTGGCTGCCCTCCTACTTCCTGGTCGGCAGCATCGACACCTGGCAGCTCATCATCAACACCCTGACGACCATCGTCACGTTCCTGCTGGTGGCGCTGTTGCAGAACACGCAGACTCGTTCCGACCATGCCACCCAGCAGAAGCTGAACGCCATCGCGGAAGGCCTGTCCCAGGTCATGACCCACCTCAGCGAGACCAGCGGCGACCGCAGCCTCGACGACGAGATCCGCGAACTGAGGGCCGCCGTGGGGTTGGAGAACAAGGAAGGCAGCTGACCCAGGCGTCCCTCATGGCCGATCGGCGTCCGCGCCTTTGAAGGTGAGGCGCAGAATCGAGCCGAGGCGGTGGAGCTGCGGCTGCACGTTGACCAGGCGAATCCAGCCCTCACGGCAGAAGTTGTCCAGGACGCACACGCCGCTGGTGTCGATGAATTCCAGTAGCCGGACATCCACGATCAACTGCTCATCGCTCCGGCATGCCTGGATGAGAGTACGGGCTACCGCGGCGCGGTTGGTCACGTCGATCTCGCCGATCAACCGGATGAGGGGGCTCGGGACGTAGGTGATGCTCAGTTGGTGGTCGGCATAGAGAACGGCTTCCCTGGAGCTCGCACCGCGCTGCCGCGGGATCACAGCAGACCTGCCTCGGTCGCTGGATACGTCGGCGCCGGCCGTACCGGTGTGGCGAAAGGACTGTTCATGGTCACGGGAACCTCCCCGGATGCGGGCGGAGAGCCTTGGTGACAGGATAGTCCTGAATTCGCATACATGAAAATTATGTCAGGCAACAGACTGCTTTACTCGATGCGTGCGTTAGCCCTGAGGCGAGGTGGGCAGGGAACGCTCCCATGAGCACAATCGAGTATTCCGTAGACGTCCGGGTCCCGATCAGCGTGGCCTACAACCAGTGGACGCAGTTCGAGACGTTCCCTGAATTCATGGAAGGGGTGGAGTCGGTCAAGCAACTCACCGACACCCGCGCCGCGTGGCGGGCGGAGATCGCCGGGGTCAAGCGCGAGTTCGAGACCGAGATCACAGAGCAGCATCCGGATAAGCGCGTGGCCTGGCACACCCTGGACAAGCCGAAGCACTCAGGCGTCGTCACCTTCCACCGTCTCGACGACACCGTCACCCGGATCACGCTCGAGATGGTCTACGACCCCGAAGGTTTCGTCGAGGTCGCCGGCGACTGGCTCCAGCTGGTCCGCATGCGCGTCGAGGCCGATATGCGGCGCTTCAAGGAGTTCATCGAGTCCCGGGGCAGCGAGACCGGCGCCTGGCGGGGCGATGTCCCGAATACTCCCGGCGCGAGTGCCCAGCCCCACACGCGACCGGCCGACAGCGACACACCGCCGTTGCCGGGCACCGGTTATCCAGAGGGCTCAGGGGGAGCTTCTCCAGCGTGAGAGCGCTCTGTACGGCGAGCAGGCCGGGAGCGTGGACTCATCGGCGGGTGTCCGAGGCCGCGCCTCCGGGTGCGGCGGCGTGGCGGTACAGCTGAGCTTCCAGCCAGGCCCGGCAGCGCTCGATCTGCTCAAGGTTCAGCCCGGTGGCATCTGTCAGATCCTTGGCAGTGAGCTCTCCTGTGGTGTTCTCCAGGGCCCGGGCGATCCGTCCGGCCCAGAGTTCTTCCTGGACGAACGGGCGACGCCGGTAGTGGTCGTACAGGGCGGCCAGGTGCTCCTTGGAGCAGGCATTCGGGAGACGATCGCCGAGCCGAGGGTCGCTTGAGAGGATCAAGGAGGGATCAGGGGCCAGGCTGTAGTGCTCCGAACCATCCCTGATCACCGCGCCACACCAGTCGCACCGCTCGGACAAGAGCTCCCTTTTGTCCGAAATATTGCTTTTCACGCCGATTTGCTACCCGGATCAAGCCTCCCAGGCACGGCTATATCCATCCCGATCGAGCAAAGGTATCCCGAGCTTCTGCTTGCGATGTGGTGCGGAGCGTGGCGCTGAGCCTGAGGGCGAACGGCTCAGACGTTAGGCCGCAAGGCGCCAGGGAAGGCGTGAACCATGTGCGAATTGGAGGAGACAGGCTGATGAGCGGGCTTCGCGGGCAGGTGGTGGTGGTCACCGGCGCCAGCGGCGGCGTGGGCCGCGCGCTGGTGCGTGAGCTGGGCGAGCGCGGGGCGAGTGTCGCGCTCATTGCCAGGGGCACGGTGGGGCTGGGCGCGGCAGCGGTCGACGTTGGCGTCGCCGGCGGCGATGCCCTGGTGTACGAGGCCGACGTGGCCGACTACGGCCAGATGCGGCAGGTCGCCGAACGGATCGAGGAGGATCTGGGACCCATCGACGTCTGGATCAACGTCGCCTTCTCCTCCGTTTTCGCGAAATTTCAGGACATCCAGCCGGGGGAGTTCGAGCGCGCGACCGCCGTGACGTACCTGGGGTACGTCTGGGGGACCAAGGTGGCCCTCGACCTCATGCGGCCGCGCGACAGGGGCGCGATCGTGCAGGCCGGATCGGCGCTGTCGCAGCGGGCGATCCCGCTGCAGTCCGCCTACTGCGGCGCCAAGCACGCGATCAAGGGCTTCACCGAGTCGTTGCGCACGGAGCTGCTGGCCGAGGGGAGCGGCATCCACGTCACGATGGTCCAGCTGCCGGCACTCAACACGCCGCAGTTCGACTGGGTGCTGTCGCGGCTGCGGCGCCACCCGCAGCCGGTACCGCCCATCTACCAGCCGGAGGTGGCGGCGAGGGCGCTCGCGTTCGCTGCCGAGCACCCTGAGCGCAAGGAGTACTGGGTCGGCATGCCCACCGTCGTCACGCTGCTCGCCCAACGCGTCGCGCCTGCCCTGGTCGACCGCTACCTCGCCAGGACTGGCATCGGCTCGCAGCAAACGGACGAGAAATCGCCGACCGGCGTGGCCAACCTGTGGGAGCCCGCCGACGAGTCGCGCGACTACGGCGCGCACGGTGGGTTCGACCGTCGTGCGCACGCCCGCAGCCCGCAGCTCTGGCTCTCGCAGCACCGAGGGCTCGTTCTCGGCACGCTCGGCGCTGCCGCCGCTGCCGTCCTCATCTGGCGCCTCTGACCGTCCTCGGGTCATCTCCATAACGACTGCCTGCCGCCCACGGCAGAGCTCAGGGTGGTTGAGCTCCGCCGGAGACCTTCACCGTCTCCTTGGCCTGGCGCTTCAGCCGATCTCGTAGATCCGGCCGGTCTGGTGGCCCTCGATGGAGCGGACGTACCCGCCCGCCGCCTGGCGTACAGGGACGGGCTCGAAGCCGGCGAACAGGTCGCCGTAGTGGTCGGCGGACTCGGTGAAGATGGTCGGGCTCACCGCGTTGATCCGCTGGGTCAGCTCGATGGCGGCAGCCCGCACGAAGGCCTCGACGGCCCCGTTGGCCAGGGCGGCCACGGTCCCGGTACGGAGCTGATCCCTGGCCAGCACGCCGGTGATCAACGTGAACGAACCGGTGACCCGCGCCAGCCCCTGGCGCACCAGCTCCACCTGGCTGAGCACCTTGCCGCCGATACCGTCCAGCACGTCCTGACGGCTGAGCTCGCTGAACGGCAGCCACGGCACGCTGCCGGCGCACGAGGCGAGGGCGTCCACCGTACCCACCTGCTCGTACATCTCCTGGATCGACCCGGCTTGGGTGATGTCCACCGGTACGTCCGAGCCCTTGCGTGATGCCGTGACGACGTCATGTCCTCGTCCGCGCAGGACCTCCAGGACGCTGCCACCCAAGGTTCCCGTCGCACCCACCAGCAGAATTCTCATGCCCACCAGCTTGTCGGCGGGACTGTTGTGAAGTCCAGCTACCTCTACTTCAGATGCTTTTAAGATGTGCTTATGCTTGACGTGAAGCGGCTGGTGCTGCTCAGGGACCTGGCCGAGTACGGCACCGTCACCGCCGTAGCAGACGTGCACGACATCACACCCTCCGCCGTCTCCCAGCAGCTGCGAGCCCTCGAAACGGAGGCAGGCGCCGCGCTGCTACGCCGTGAGGGCCGCTCCGTAAGGCTCACCGCCGCGGGCGCCGCCTTGGCCGCGCAGTCCGAGCACGTGATCGCGGCGCTGGAGGAGGCGAGCGGCGTAGTACGCGCGTTCGACCTCGAGGTCAGTGGCGAGCTGGTGATCGGCTGCATGCCCAGCGGCCTGGAGACGCTGGCCGCACCGCTGGCCGCGGCGTTGGCCGACGCGCATCCGCGGCTGCGGCCGCGCATCGTCGAGGTCGAGCCGGAACAGTCGTTGCCCCTGCTCAGGCAGCGAGAACTCGACCTGGCGCTGACCTACCGGTATCCGCATCTGGGCATGCCGATGCCCAAGGGCCTGCTCGCCTACAAGCTCTTCCACGATCCGCTCATGCTGGCCGTACCGGAAGAACTGCGCGCGATCGACGGGCTCGCGGCGCTCCGCGACCACCGGTGGATCACCACGCCGGCGCCGAGCGCCTGCCGGGACGTGACCGTGCACGCCTGCCAGAGCGCCGGCTTCACGCCGGTCATCGAGCACACCTACCACGACCTTAGGGCCGCGCTTGCGCTGGTCGCTGCCGGGATGGGGGTCACCATCCTGCCGATGATGATGTGCGGTCCACGACCGGGGGTCGCACTCCTGCCGCTGCCCGGCAAGAGCCGCACGATCGAGGCCGTGATCCGCGCCGGAACCCAGGCGCACCCAGCCGTCTCCGCCGCTCTCCAGACGGCCTCCACCATCCCCGCCTGTACCGCGTCATGATCGGATATGGAGTTCTGGCGATCAGCTCAGGACGGGCCAGGGAATGTCTGCGCGCCCCTCTAACATCGCCCCCATGACTGAGATCGTCTCGCCCCCGGGATACCGCGTCATCAGCGCCGAAGAGGCGGAGGAACGCTTCGGCATCTCGGACGATGTCGAGTATCCGTATCAGGAGTTCACCGACGAGCAGGAGATCCGCCTCTACGCGGGCGGCCTGCGCGTCGCGGGCGGTCTGCAGCCGGAGGACGACGTCGACTGGGTGCCGTACAACGTGATCGTGGACGGCGACCTGACAGTGGAGGGCGACCTCTCCTGGTGGGACGAGAGCGGCGGCAACTTCCTGCTGGTCACCGGCGACCTGCGGGCGCGCAACGTGATCCTTTCCGGTTGCCCGTGCGTTGTCGTCCGGGGTGATCTGGTCGTCGAGAACGGCATTCAGGGCAAATACGGCGACGACGGCGGATTCCTGACGGTGTTCGGCCGCACCCGCGGCCAGATCATCGTCAGCACGCTCTACTTCAACATGCACTTCGGCAGTCAGCCGGAGGCGGTGCTGGCGGCCGATCCCCATCGCACCGGCTGCCCCGTCGACTTCACCGACGACGAGCTGTCTGGTGTGGTGCTGCCCGACCTGCTCCGCGAGGACGGCACGCCGGACACGGACAAGATCGGCGAAGCGCTGCGAGAAGGCCGGCCGATCCTGCGCGCGGGCGTGCGGCCGAGTCATGTGGCGGCGATCGAGGAGCTGGAGGCGCTGTCGAGTCGCGCCGACGAGGTCACCGAGCTCGACCTGTCCGATCGCAAGCTGCGACGGCTGCCCGAGCAGCTGTTCGCCTTCCGCAATCTGCGCGTGCTCTCCCTCTCGGGCAACGACGACATCGGCGAACTCGACGAGCGCATCGGCGAGTTCGCGTCGCTGGAGGAGCTCAACGTCGCCGGGATGCGGCTGACCAGCCTGCCCGAGATGATCGGCAAGCTCAGCGACCTGCGCGTCCTCGACATCTCGGGCAACGAGTTCGAGAGTCTTCCCGATTCGATCGGCGACCTCTCCCGGCTGGAGATCCTGCGCGCGGAGCGCCTGACGTGTCCGGTTCCCGATGCACTGGGCCGGTTGCCTCAGCTGCGCGAGCTGTACCTGTACGGGCTGAAGCCGGGGGAGTACGACGCCCAGGTCGACTTCCCACTGCCCGTCACCCACCTGACCGGTCTGAGGTCCCTCAGCCTGAGCCACGTATGGCTGTCGTCGATCCCCGACGACCTGCTGCGCCTCACCGAGCTGGAGGAACTCGACCTGAGCGGGTCGCTGTCGGCCACGCTGGAACGGCTGCCCGACCTGGCGCGGCTGCCACGCCTGCGGGTGCTCCGGCTCAGCGGCAACACTCCGTGGACCTTTCAGCCTGAGCCCAGCCGCGACCTGCTCGCCGGCGTGTGGTCCATCACCACGCTGGAGCAGCTCGCGATCGACCGGTGGAACGAGAAGACCGGGGGCGACCGTCCTCCCTTTACCGCTCTGCCGGATGACGCCTTCTCACGCATGCCCGGGCTCCGGTGCCTGGACCTGTCCTTCAACGAGCTCACCGAGCTGCCCGAATCGTTCTTCAGGCTGGAGCGGCTCGAGAATGTCGACCTTCAGTACACCAAGCTCGGCAAGGCCACTCTCGACCGGCTTCGCGCCACCTTCCCCGAGGTCAGGATGGACCTGCGCGCCGTCGAGACGAAGGCCGACGTCGACGATCCCACCTGGCAGGCCGTACACGCGCTGGTGAAGAGCGGTGCCGCGGCACTGCGGCGCGGTGAGCGAGCGGAGGCCGTCACCGCGTTCGAGAAGGCACTCACCCACTGCGTCCCCGGCGCGTGCTTCTCCGACTACGACCACCTTTACGCGCTCTACGGCCTCGTCGACGCCCTCGGACATCTGGTCAACACGGCAGGGGACGACCGCTCCGCCATGGTCGCCCGGCTCGTCGGCCATGCCGAGCGGGCCCTTTCCTTGGTGCCCGCCCTGATCTGGCACTACACCGACGAGGGAGCTTTCCAGGAGGAGGTCAAGCGCCGGGCGGGCAACGCGCTCGCATGGCATCTGATGGAGGCCGGTGACCTCGATCGCGCGCTGGACGCCGTCGATCGTGCCCTCTCCGTGAGCGCCGAGCCCGCGTACGACTACATCAGGGACACGAAGGTACGCATCCTGGTCGCCATGGGCCACGCCCCACAGGCGTACGTCATCGTCGATCAGGTGCTCACCCGCGACCCGGATTTCGGAGATTTCGCGGACTTCGCCACCTCAGCCGACTTCCAGCAGTGGCGCCAGAACCAGCGCCCATGACGCCCAAGAGCCGGCGGGGTTCGGTCTGGCTGAACCCCGCCGGCGGCGGGCAATCGCTCAGCCGGAGAAGGTCGCGCTGTGAATGTCCACGGGGTTGGCGGCATCGCCGGTGGCCACGCCGTACACGGCCGTGAAGGCTCCGCCGACCGAGACCAGGCCGGTGTAGTCCCCGATCAGGCGTCCCACGCTCGTCGCCGGAACCTTCCGCGCGTCGAACGGCCCCTCGAGGTGCTGCTCGCGCCACGCCCCGGACTGCGTGCAGTCGCTCGTGCAGGTGACGGCCCACACGTCGGCGGGCAGGGTGGCGGGGTCAGGCGTGTTGTTGCGGAAGTCGTAGTAGGTGACCGCCACAGTGCCCGTCCGTGACACGGCGACGACCGGCACGGCCGCGGACCCGGTGGGCGTCTTGTCCACGCGGACCGGGCTGGACCACGTCTTCCCGCCGTCCGCCGACCGCGAGTAGGCCACGTGGAAGGTGCCGTCGGAGTCCTGGCTCTGCCAGACGGCGTTCACCACCAAGGTGCCCGGTTGGGCGGCCAGGAGCGGCAGGGAGGCGTTGCGCACCGGGTCACCCGAGTTGTCCGGGTCCGGGATGCGGGGGCCCACCGCGAGCGGGGCCGGAACGTTCAGCGTCGGCGCCGACCAGGTCCGGCCGCCGTCGGTCGAGCGGATGACCTGGGTGGCACCGTCGGTGTCCGTCTCGTGGTGCATGCCGATCAGCAGCGTCCCGTTCGGGAGCGGCACCAGCTGGGTACCGATGACGCCGCTGTTGGTCGGCACGTCGTAGACCTTGCTCGTGGTCCAGGTGCGCCCGTCGTCGGTGGACTTCGCCAGATAGATCGGCTGTACCCAGTTCTCCTCTGTGTCGGTCGACTGGTTGTCGATGCGGTCCCACACCGCGTAGACCACGCCCGGGTGGTACGGGTCCGCCGTCACCGATGGGCGATCGTTGAAGAACCGCGGGTTGTCGTCCCGTTGCAGGGTGACAGGCGCGCCCCAGTGCCGGCCGCCGTCAGCGGACCTGGAGACCAGAACGGCGGTCACGTCGCCTGCGCGGGACAGCGAGAACGACGAGGCCACCGCCGCACCCGACGGTGTGACCGTGATCCAGTGGTCGGTCGTGACGTCGTAGTCTCCGCCGTTGGCGGTCGTGCCGCCGTTGCACTGGGAGAAGGCGGGCAGGTTGGCGGACCGCTGCCAGGTCCGGCCGTAGTCGTCCGACACGGCGGTGACCGCGCCGTTGCTGCCGTACCGGTTCCAGCGATCCTGCTGGAACACCGTGACGAGGTGCCACGGACGGTTCGGGTCCCGCGCCAGCACGGGCAGGACCTCGGTGTTCGGGTGCAACGTGTAGCCGTCGGCCGGGGGAGGTCCGCAGCCTGCGGGCAGCGGGCTGACGCCCGAGACCGGCCGCACGACGGCAGGTTCAGGAGATGCGGCACCATCCGCGGAAGCGGGCTGCGCGGCGGCGCAGGCGAGCACGATGGCGGTTGCGGCTAACAAAACCCTGGAGGGTCGGATCACAAGTCTTCCTCATCTTCGTCGTATCTACCGGCGACGTCACCGCCTCGAGGGCGCCCCCTGGAGGCAGCAAACGATCAATGTCAGATTACTGTCAAATGATCAGTTTCGTCTGCCCAGTTGCCCACAGACGCAGTCGAGAGTGCGTCCGAACTGCACTTTCACCCAGGGTCTTGTACTGCCTACGAGCTGCTCTCCTGCGGGCCCAAGGGCTGGGCTCGACCGAGACTCTTGACGTGCACGTGTTCGGCTGCGATGCCTCGATCTGCGCGATGGGCTTGCCGGTAGAGCGACTCCGGTGGAGGTGACCGCCGCGCTTCCGGCTGCGTGCCCGCGGTCTCGTCACGCGCGCGTTCCTGCGCCTCACGGTAGCGTCGGAGGCGGGTTCCGAGCGGCGACGTCGCTTTCGGCCCCGGCATGTCGTGCGCGAAATCGGAGGTGATCACGATGCACCCGGTCCCATGACGGCCCCATCCCGGGGCGTCACGGAGCCGAAAGGTGACCGTATGAGCAAGACCGACAAGACCCGGCCCTGGTGGGTGCGGATGGCGGACTCGCCGATGGCGACCTGCCTGCCCGTGCATGATCATCGGTTCGGGCCGTGCACGCTGCCGGAAGAGATCACCGCCGAGAGCGCGTCCCTGGGCTACCGCAAGGGCGGCTGCCACTGGGGTGCCCCCACCTTCTACGTGTTCGGTTGCGGCACCAGGGGTGGGAATCGCGAGTGGTACTACTTCCGACGCGAAGCGCGCCGACGCAGCCGTCACCAGGCGCGCCGCGAGCTGCGCGCCTACGACAGCGAAGAGTGAAAAGGTGGCGGGCCGGATACCGGCGTGGATGTGGTGGAGGGGCGTCGCGCGGCAACGAGGTCAGGAGCACGGCGAGGAAGGGCCGATCCTGATGTCACCGGGGTGTCGGTACCGAGCCGCCGTTCAAGGTTCTGGTGACGCAGGGCGAGAATCTCAACGTCCGATCGTCCATGGGCAGCAACCGCAATGCGCGAAGGTGCACGGCCGTGCCGTACAACCTCACGCGAAGCCCCATCTGATCATGACCCGTGGCCGAGTCGACGGCACTGCGCGATGACCTGTCAACGCGATGCCGCGTGGCTCGGCCACGACATCCGCGGCGCCGGCGCCCACGCCGGCATTCCGGGTGCCGCGAACGTCGGGCACCGGGCCTGACCTCGTCGCCGCGTCCTGCCGCCTGCGCGTCGAGCGCCGGCGGCAGGTGAGAGAACCTCGCGACGACGTGCTGCTGCGGACCCGCACGACGTCGCGGAGGTCGGCCCCGTGAGTGGTTCACTCAAGGACGGCCGGGCGGAGGTCAGCTCTTCTCGGTGTAGACCTGGCCCCACGACCGGACGCGGAGGCGCAGGAGCTGACCGCGCTCGACGTACTCCTCAACGGTGCCGGCACCGGTGCCGGTCGGCAGGCCCTTGGCGGTGTGGACCTGGGCGTCGAAGAGGAACGTGTCGGCCTGGCCGCTCGGGTCGGGGACGATGCCGCTCGACTCCTCGTCCTGGGTCAGGAACGAGGCGGCGTCCGCGGACGGGCCGAACTGCTTGGCGTCGAACCGCGCGATCACGCCGAGGGCGCCGTCGGAGATCCGGTAGCCCAGGATCCGTCCGAGGTGCGGGTTGTTGCCCGTGTCCTCCTGGATGAGCAGGTTGCCCTGGTGGTCGATCGTGATGTTGTCCGGCATGTTCAGGTACGGCGCCTCGCTGCCGTCGAGCAGCAGGGTCAGCGTGCCACCGCGCTCGGGGTGCTCGATGTCGGCGAACCGCAGCCGCCACAGGCCGCCGCCGTCGCGGGAGACGCCCGGCTCCTGCGGGTCGGGAGAGGTCTTGCCTCCCGACGTCGTCGCGAAGTAGTAGTCGTTCGGGTGGATGGGGTCGAAGGCACCGTCCTCGACCCGGCTGAGGCTGAGGCCCGCCTTCTCCCCGTCGGCGTTCTGCTGCTTGCCGCTGACGGTCGAGTCGACCTCGTTGAGGGTGACCTTGACAGGCTTGCCCTTGCCGTAGGTGGCGCGGAACTGCGCGTCGGTGGCGACAGCGTGGTCCTCGACATCGATCACGTTCAGCGTGCCGTCCGTCAGACCGGCCTTCTCGACCGGCGAGCCGGTGGACTGCTTGCGCCCGGCGTAGACCCACAGCTGGGCGGAGCCGCCGTCCTCGTTGCCCATGACGAGGGTGGTGTCGCTCTTGTTGGCCGCGGGCAGCGTGTTCTCCCAGGAGTGGAGGCCGAGGCTCGGAAGCTGGGTGGCGACGCCGTCGTCGGTGACGCCGAAGACACGGCCCTCGTCACCGTTCTCCTCGTTGGCGAAGTAGACGCGGCCGTCGTAGCCCTTGCCGCTCTTGGAGTCGAACCGGCCGGCCTCGGCGAGGGTGCCGGAGCAGAAGCGGGAGAAGGCCGGGAGGTGGGTCGCTCCCGCAGGGGCGACCGGGGCGTTCCCCCAGGTCTTCTTGACGTAGTCCCAGTAGCGCACGGAGGTGATCAGGTCGGACCCCTTCGTGACGCTTCCGGTCGAGGGGTCGATCTCGAGCTTCGAGACGAAGGAGCCCTTCTGGCCGTGCGCGCGCACGATGCCGGCTGAGCCGCCCATTTCCTGGTTCATGTAGACGACCAGGTTTTCGCCGGCCTGGTAGGCGCCGAGACCGTCGGGGACGCCCACCATCCGGAAGCCGTTGCCCGCGGGCTTGTCTCCGACGGTGTACAGGGAGGTGATGCTGACGCCCTTCGCGACGGGCAGGACGTACGGGGCGATGGTGGTGCTGGGACCGGTCGGGCCGGTCACAGGGGCGGCGAGGGCGGTGCCCGCTCCGGTCAGTGCGGCCACGACCGCGGTGGCGCCCACGAAGGTGGCGCGCAGGTGGGAAGAAGGCACGGGATTCCTCCGGCGTTTGATGTTCCGTTGCTACGTTTGAGGCTTTTGAGAAGCTAGAGATCGATGAGTCCGAAACGCTCAACGGCTGGGAACGCGGACGTGAACGGCGCGCGAAGACCCGCTCCTCGGTGCGACTTTCAGGGCTCCTGCGAGGGCGGGACGGCGCGCGACCAGCGGATGTCATCGGCAGTTCGCCGCCGCTACGGCTTGCCGTCATCAAGTCCGTAACAGCAGTTAATGGATGACCGATTTGATCCGACGGGCCAACGGCCCCATCACTGGTCTGTTCCTCAGGAGAAAATGTGCGACGTCGCCCTCTCGTCCTCTTGGCCACTGCGGCGCTCATGATGGTCGGTACCCCGGCCTTCGCCGCAGGCAAGGCGGCCCCGCCCGCCGATGACCCCGCGCGCGCGACCCTGCTCGCCCGCGCCACCCTGCCCGCCTACACGCCGGCTCCCGGTCCGCCCACCGGCGCCTTCAGCGACCCGAACAACGGCATGACGCCTCCCTACCCCAGCCAGCTGGTGCTCGGGATCTCGTCCATGCTCCCCGACGGCAAGGGCGCGTTCTGGGCCATGCCCGACAACGGTTTCGGGACCAAGGGCAACTCGGTGGACTTCCTGCTCCGGCTCTACCACTTCACGCCGCAGTGGGAAACGGCCCGCGGCGGAGCCGGGACCATCGACGTGGGCCGGTTCCTCTCACTTCGCGACCCGGATCACAAGATCCCCTTCAAGATCATCAACGACGGCACCGCGGACCGGCTGCTCACCGGCGGCGACTTCGACGTGGAGTCGGTGACCAGGACCCCCGACGGGTCGATGTGGGTCGGCGACGAGTTCGGGCCGTTCCTCCTGCACTTCGACAGCACCGGCAAGCTGCTGCAGGCCCCGATCGCCCACCCCTCGCTCAAGTCCCCGAACAACCCGACGCTGGCGAACGGCGAGCCCACGACGGTGCAGGGCAGCCGCGGCTTCGAGGCTCTCGCCTCCTCTCCCGACGGACGGTTCCTCTACCCCGCGGTGGAAGGCCGGCTGACCAACGACGCCAACCCGCTCCGGCGCTACATCTACGAGTTCGACACCCAGAAGAACGAATACACCGGTCGTTCCTGGCAGTACCGGACGGACGGCGAGGACTACCGCATCGCCGACATGCAGTCCCTCGACGCCAACCGGGCCATCCTGATCGAGCGTGAGGACGACGAGGGGCCCAAGGCCACCTTCAAGCGCGTCTACCTGATCGACCGGCGCAAGACCGACGCGGACGGTTACCTCGTCAAGACCGAGATCGCCGACCTGCTGAACTTGCGCAACCCCGCCCACATCGGCTCGAACGACCCCGCCGGGGGTTACGGTCTCGGCGACCCCTTCAAGTTCCCCCTGCAGTCCGTGGAGGCCCTGCTTCCCCTGCCGGGCAACAGGATCGCCGTCATGCAGGACAACAACTTCCCGGACAGCACCGGCCGCGTCCCGGGCAAGCCGGACGCGACCGAGATGATCGTGATCGGCTTCCCGAAGCAGTAGTAACGCAAGGCGCCGGACGGACCCCGTCCGGCGCCACCTCAACGTGAAAGCGCTGCGCGTACAGGGGATGTTTCGCCCAGCCGTCCCTCGCACCTGAGGGACGCCGCAGGTCAGTGGAGGCTCAAGACGATCTTGCCGCGGGTGTGACCCTGCTCGCCGCGCCGGTGTGCCTCGGCGGCATGCTCGAGTGGCAGTACGGCCTCGACCTCGACGGCGACCTCCTCTCGGTCGATGAGGTCGGCGATGCGGGCCAACGCGGTCCCGTCGGGCTCGACCAGGAACGGAGTGGCTCGCACTCCGAGGGTCCGGGCGCTGTCCAGCAGGTCCGGCGAGACGCCCGAAGGGATCGCGACCAGGAGCCCGTCCGGGCGCAGCACCTTCAATGAGCGGTGTCCGTCTCCCACCAGGTCGAGCACCACGTCGACGTCGCGGACCACCTCATCGAAGGCGGTGGTGGTGTAGTCGACGGTCTCCGCGGCGCCGAGTTCGCGCAGCCACCCGTGCTTGCCGGCGGTCGACGTGGTGATGACGTACGCGCCCAGGTGGCGAGCGAACTGGATCGCCAGGTGGCCGACACCGCCGGCTCCAGCGAGGATCAGTACTCTCTGTCCGGCCTCCACCTTCGCGGTGTCGACGAGGGCCTGCCAGGCGGTCAGGGCCGCCAGCGGTACGGCGCCTGCCTGCTCGTGGCTGATCGTGGCGGGTTTGCGGGCGAACTGGCGGGCCGGGGCGGTGACGTACTCGGCGTAGGCACCGGCGGCGCGGGGGAACCATGGCATGCCGTACACCTCGTCGCCCGGCTTCCACCGCGTGACGCCGAACCCGACCTCTTCCACCACTCCCGAGACGTCCCACCCCAGAATGAACGGCGGCTCGCCGAGCACTCCCGCCATGCCGCCCCCGGCGCGGGTCTTCCAGTCCACCGGGTTGACGCCGGCGGCGTGCACCCGCACGAGCACCTCGGTGGGCAGTGGCTCAGGCCTGGCCACTTCGACCTGCTCCAGGACCTCCGGGCCGCCGTACTCCGACTGGCTGATGGCTTGCATGGCCGATCTCCTCGGTCGCCTGTGAATTGACGATCGCAAGCTATCCTTCGGGTGGTAGTAACCCGCAAGGAGTATTACTATCCTTTGGGAAGTAAGGAGGTCTTCGTGGTTCTGCGCTGTGAAACCGGTCGGCATGACCACCACGACGTTTACGCCGCGATGTGTCCCTGCCGTGACGTGCTCGACCTGCTCGCCAACAAGTGGTCGGCCCTGGTCATCGGCGCTTTGGAGGGCGGGCCGCAGCGCTTCGGCGCCCTGCAGCGTCACCTGCAAGGGGTCAGCCCCAAGGTGCTGACCCAGACGCTGCGACGGCTCGAGGAAGCCGGGTTCCTCGACCGGACCATCTATCCGGCCGTCCCCTTGCACGTGGAATACGCCCTCACCGACCTGGGCCGCAGCGTGGCCGTACCCCTGGCGCTGCTGCGCGGGTGGGTTGAACAGCATCTCGACGAGATCAAGCCCTACGTCTAGCTCACGTTGGGCTGTCCGCGCTCTTCCAGGAGGAGGGGTATCGCCGATCCTGGGACAACGCCAGGAAGGCGGCGACGTCAGAGAATCGAGCAGTTGCGTACGGCGGGGTGTGGCGTGCTGGTCAACGTCGCCAGCATGGCCGCCTACCAGCCCAACCCGCGCATGGCGCTCTACGGCGCCACCAAAGCGTTCGTGCTGAGCCTCACCGAGGCGCTGTGGGAGGAGTCGCGCGGCACCGGCCTGCGGGTGATGGCCCTGTCACCCGGCGCCACCCGGACGGAGTTCTTCGATGCCATCGGCACGCAAGCCGCCGGAGGAACCCCGCCAGGCCTCCCCGGCCGAGGTCGTCCGCACTGCCCTGGCCACCCTGGACCGCCGGAACGCACCACCCAGCGTCATCGCGGGACGCCTGAACCGGGTGATGGCCTTCCTCAGCCGTCGGCTGGCGACCCGGCGGCAGGTCATCCGGGCCATCGGCCGGCTCACCGCCGAGGGGGCATGATGCTGGTCCGGGCGCGCACGCGGGTCGGCGCCGTGGTTTGAGAGATCCCCGCAGCGGGGGAGTGCCCTTCCAGATGCGCGGTCGGTCAGTCAGCGCGGATGGCTGCGTCGAGCAGCGGTGATACGAGAGGAGTAAGCCGCTTCGTCCGCAGGCTGTCGGCCCACAGCGGACGACGAAAGGCAACGGCAAGGAAGTCTTCTCCCTGCATTTCCAAGCTATAGCGCACCGGGGGGCTTGCGGCAAGACCCGGGTCGTGCCTCATGATTGCCGACCGAAGGGCCAGAACCTGCGGAAACGGGGGACGCGAAATGCGTGTGGTGTTGTCGACGTGGGGATCGCGCGGAGACGTCGAACCTCTGGCGGGACTCGCGGTGCGGCTGCGGGAACTCGGTGCGGAGGTGCGGGTGTGCGCGCCGGCGGACGAGGAGTTCGCCGAGCTGCTGGCGCGTGTCGGCGTGCCGCTGGTGCCGCTGGGCCCCACGGTGCGCTCGGTGGTGGCCGGCACGAAGCCGCCCTCGGCGCAGGCCGCGTTCCGGCTCGCTCCCGAGCTGGTCGCCGCGCGGTTCGAGACGCTCACCGCGGCCGCCGAGGGATGCGACGCGCTGCTGGCGACCGGCCTGATGCCGGCCGGCGCTCGGGACGTGGCCGAGAAGCTGGGCATCCGCTACGTGTTCGCCTGCTTCCATACCGTCGGGCTGCCGTCGCGGCACTTCCCTCCGGCGGCGCGGCCGGGCAAGCCGTCCCCACAGGGCGAGACCGACAACCGGGTGCTGTGGGAGCAGGACGCCGAGCGGGTGAACGCGCTGTACGGCGAGGCGCTCAACAGCCACCGGGCGGCGATCGGCCTGCCACCGGTGGACAACGTCCGCGACCACGTCTTCACCGACCAGGTGTGGCTGGCGGCAGACGCGACCCTGTGGCCGTCACAGGGCATGACGGACCTCGACGTCGTGCAGACCGGAGCGTGGATCCTGCCCGACGACCGCCCGCTCCCGGCCGAACTGGAGGCCTTCCTGGACGCGGGCGCACCACCGGTGTACGTGGGCTTCGGCAGCATGGCCGCGCGCGCCCCGAAGGACATCGCCCGGGTGGCCATCGAAGCGAGCCGCGCGCACGGCCGCCGCGTACTCCTCGCCCACGGCTGGGCCGACCTGGCCCTGATCGACGACCAGAACGACTGCTTCGCCGTCGGTGAGGTGAACCAGCAGGCATTGTTCGGCAGGGTTGCCGCCGTCGTGCACCACGGCGGCGCCGGCACCACGACGACGGCCGCCGTGGCCGGCGCGCCTCAGGTCGTGGTACCCCAGATCGTGGATCAGCCGCGCTGGGGCGCCCGGGTGGCCGAGCTGGGCATCGGCGCGGCACACGACGGTCCGACCCCGACCGTCGACTCCCTGTACGCCGCGCTCACCACGGCCCTGACCCCCGAGACCCGAGCACGAGCAAGAGCTGTGGCCGGCACAATCCGCACCGACGGGGCGACGGTGGCCGCGAAACTGCTACTCGACACAGCCAGCAGGGAAACGCCGCCCACGCCCCAAGCCAGGAACCGGCGGGCGACGTGATCATCGTAAGCCGTACGAGTGCCGGGCGTTGTCCGGTCCGAGTCGCTGTGAGGCCGCTGTTACGTCATGGTGGCGAGCGACGCGCGGACCTTGGCGAGCAGTTCCGGAGGCAGCGGGGCGTAGCCGAGCAGCGACAGGTTCGACTGCCCGGCGTCGCCGGCGATGTAGCGAAGGAAGCCTCGAAGGAGAGCCGGTGAGCCCCGGTCGCAGGCGATCTCGTATGTGAGCAGCACGATCGGATACGCTCCCCGCCTCTTCACCGTGGGATCGATCTTGACCGTCAGGTCTCCGTCGGTCCCTGCGACCTCGGCCCCGGACAGGCTCCTGCTCGCGCTCTCCGGCGACAGCGCCACGTATTCGCCTGCAGCGTTTCGGATCTTGGCTGTGCGCAATCCCGCGCCGCTGGCGTAGCCGTACTCCACGTAGCCGATCGAGTCCTCCGTATGTGACACGCTGTCGGTCATTTCGGCTGACCCCTGGACGCCCTCTCCTCCGCGCGCGGGCCAGTGCATCGAGGGCTTGTACGGCCAGCCGTCCATCGCTCGCAGGGTGCGGGTCAGATTCTTGCTGGTTCCCGAGCCGTCGGATCGATGGAACAATCGGATGCCTCTGTGGGGCAGATCGGCGCCTGGGTTCTCCCGGGCGATCGCGGGGTCGGCCCAGGTGAGGATCTTGCCGCTGAAGATGCCGGTGAGGGTGGTGGGCGAGAGCCTCAACTCGGTTATTGCCGGGAGGTTGTAGATCACGGCGATCGGCCCCACGACCATCGGCAGCTGGAGTGCCCGGCCGGCGCAGCGCTTGTAGACCTGAGCTTTCTGCTCGGGACTCATCGCAACGTCCGACCCGGCGAACGCTGTGTCACCGCGGATGAAGTCACGGATGCCGTTGTCAGAGCCGTTGGCCCGATAGATGATGCGCGCACCCGGGACCGTCATGGCGTATCCCGCACGCCAGGCCTCCATCGCGCCGAGCTGTGCCGTGGAACCCGAGCCGATGATCGTCGCGGCTTGGCCCGGCATCGAGCTCACCTGCTGCTCGTCACCACCACATGCGGCCAGCAGGGCAGCCACAAGCACGGTGGCCGCCCCGGCCGCTGCCGAACGTCGCACAACTATGACGCTAGGAAAGCGCGCTTCAGAATGTCCGCATCCCATCGCAAAGCAGACATCAAGGCTTAACGGCGTCGCCGCTGACATGCCAGGTCACGAGAGCGCGCTCGATCCCGTTGCGCTGCTGTTCATTACCGCGGCCTGTCGGTCAAGACCGTCTGAGGAACCGACGTCCTGAAGCAGGAGAGCCGACGGACAGGCCGACGACTCTCCCAGGGTGGGTTACCACCACCATCCGCCGCCGCCGCAGCCGCAGCCACCTCCGCCCCACCACCTGCGCCGGCGCCACCAGCGTCTGCGGCCGCCCCAGCCCCAGCCGCCGCCGCCCCAGCCGCCGCCCCAGCCGCCGCCCCAGTCATCCCAGTTGTTCCAGGCGCGGAAGCCCATACGTGCCATGACTCCTCCTCATGAGCAGCTCCCGAGTCGGGAGCACCTACATGCGGACAAATGCGACATTAATCCTCAAAACCCAGCACATCATTAGATATGTGGAGTGTTGGCTGGAGCTTGGGGTGGAGTTCGATCTATGGGTATTTGCTCGAAGCAACGTTTAAAGCCGGCTGCCGAGATGAGGTTCTGGCTGACCAGCGGCGCCGCCCCTGCGCGATGCCGAGTGGCCACCTGATGCACGCCGCGGACCCCAGCCGCGCCGCCTCGCGCTTGCGCACGTCGGCGACCTCGTCATTCGACGTGCGCTCCGGCACCCACGTCGCTCACATCCAGCTTGAGTCGCTCAGGTCGTGGCGTGAGCCTTGATCGCGACGCTGGTCAGGGCCAAGAGGAGCTCCAGGTCGGGTTCGGCTGCGAGCTGGACCGACACCCACGCTTGATCGCGGCAGGCGTGGACCTGGCCGGATTCCCACAGGTGGGGGCCGAGGCGGCCGATGACGGGTGCGGTCAGCCGCAGGTATCACCAGCACGAGCTGGGACGCTCTGGGAACGGCAACGCCATGGCGATGGTCGGCGTCCTACGTCCTGGCCGCAGAGCCTCAGTGGGCCAGGACCACCAGCGTCAGCGCGGCCAGGGCGGGGACGGTCTGGACGAAGAGGATCTTGCGCGACACGGTCGCGGCGCCGTACAGCCCGGCGACCATGACGCAGGCCAGGAAGAAGATCCGCACCTGGAAACCGACCGGGTCCGGAGCGAACGCGCCCCACAGGAGGCCCGCTGCCAGGAAGCCGTTGTACAGACCCTGGTTGGCGGCGAGCACCTTGGTCGAGACCGCGAGTTCCTCGGTCGTGCCGAAAGCCGCACGTCCCCGGGGGCTGGTCCACAGGAACATCTCCAGGACCAGGATGTAGACGTGCAGCAGGGCGATCGCGACGACGGCGACCATGGCGATGGCGGACACGCCGAACACCTTACGGTGCGCCCGCACCATGGGACTAGCGGGAGTCACCCCCCTGCAGCCTGGCCAGGGTGAGGACCTCGCCGCGGATGCCCCAGCCGCCGTCGACGACCTCGTCGATGAGGACCATCGTGTTGTCGCGTACGGCGTCGCCGAACGTCTCGCAGTACAGGTCGGTGACCTTGGTGACCAGGTCCTGCTTCTGCTCGGCGGTGAGCGTTCCGGCAGGGACCTTCAGGTTGGCGAATGGCATGTCGTTTTTCTCCTTTCGATGATTCACCAGGGTGGCCGGGTACCGCACGGCTATCCAGGCGTTCCTCACCCGGGGGTTGGCGGCCCCTGGCTGCGCCGGTCGCTCGGGCCACACACTGGAGGGGTGAACCTGTCTGAGCTCGGCGCTTTCCTGCGGACCCGGCGCGCGCGGATCACCCCGGCCGAGGTCGGCCTGGTCAGCGGCCCCCGGCGGCGCGTTCCAGGGCTGCGTCGCGAGGAGGTGGCGCAGCTCGCCGGTACGTCGGTGGACTACTACATCGAGCTGGAGCGTGGCCGGGGCGCGCAGCCGTCGGAGCAGATCCTGGCCGCTCTGGCCCGGGCGCTGCGGCTGGACGGTGACGAGCGCGACCACCTGTTCAGGTTGGCCGGCCGTACCGAACCTGTGACGCAAGGGACGGCGGTACACGTGCAACCGGCCATGCTGGCGCTGCTCGACCGCCTCGACTCCACGCCCGCGCAGATCATCACCGACCTGCACGAGACCCTCGCCCAGAACAGGCTGGCCGTGGCGTTGCTCGGCCCTCCCGCGCACGCGAGCGGGCCGGGCGCCAGCTATGTGTACCGCTGGTTCACCGACCCGAGCAGCCGGTTGATCTATCCGGAGGATGAGCATCCGCACCATGCGCGGGTGATGGTCCACGATCTGCGCGCGGCGGTGGCGCGTCGCGGGCACGACGCGCGGTCCATGGACATGGTCGCCCGGCTGCGTCGGACGAGCCGGGAGTTCGCCGAGCTGTGGGACAGCGGCGATGTCGCCGTACGCCGTGGGGACCGTAAGCGCATCAATCACCCGTCGCTGGGCGTGGTCGACGTCCACTGCCAGAACCTGTTCAGTGAGGACGGCAGGCAGCGGCTGCAGTTCTTCACCGCTCCTGCGGGCAGCCCGGCGGTCGAGCAGTTGCGGCTACTCGCCGTGATCGGCGTCCAGAACCTCGAGCGGGACCTTACAGGTGGTTGGCGTCGATGACGGCTTGGGCGAACGCCTGAGGTGCCTCCTGCGGCACGTTGTGGCCGACGTCGAAGACCCGGTGCTCGTACTTGCCGGTGAACTTGGCGCGGTAGGCGGAGCCGTTACCGGGTGGTGTGAACGGGTCGTAGCGTCCGTCGATGGTGATCGCGGGCACGGCGATCGCGGGTCCTTCGGACAGCTGCCGCTCGATCGAGGCGTAGCGCGGGTCGCCCTTCAGTAGGCCCAGCCGCCAGCGGTAGTTGCCGATCACGATGCGCACGTAGTCGGGATTGTCGAAGGCCGCCGCGGTCCGCTCGAACGTGGCCGCGTCGAAGTGCCACGTCGGCGAGCTGAACTTCCAGACCAGTTCCGCCAGGTCGCGCCGGTATTTGTCGAGCCCGAGCACGCCCCGCTGGGTGGCGAAGTAGTACTGGTACCACCACGCCCACTCGGCCCTCGGTGGCAGTGGCATCTGGTTGGCCTCGACGTTGGTGACCAGGTAGCCGCTCACCGACACCAGTGCCTTGCTGCGTTGCGGCCACAGGGCCGCGATGATGTCGCCGGTCCTGGATCCCCAGTCGAACCCGGCGAGGATCGGTTCGCGGATCTTGAGGGCGTCCATCAGGGCGATGATGTCGAGGGCGAACGCCGCCTGCTCGGCGTTCCTGGGGGTCGCGTCCGCCAGGAAGCGGGTCGTCCCGTAGCCGCGGAAATACGGGACGATGACCCGGTGTCCCTGCGCGGCCAGCAGCGGCGCGACCTCGGCATAGCTGTGGATGTCATAGGGGAAGCCGTGCATGAGGATGACCGGCGGCCCGTCCGCGGGCCCGGCCTCGACATACCCGACGCTGAGGACACCGGCGTCGATCTGTTTCACCGGGCCGAAGGGCTCGCCCGCCTTCCCGGGCACGCCGAGACCGGTGGCGAGGGCGGCTCCGGCTGTCAGACCCAGGAAGTGGCGACGATGCAGAGTGGTCATGGGAACTCCATTCCGCCAGCTGCCGTCCGCCGTGCCGGTCAGCGCGGTGTTTGTCGTGAGATGTACGGCCGGCCCGTCGATGGGCCGTGTCCCGCAGCACTGATGTCGACAAAGCCCTGATCACGACGACAGGCTGGCCGTGCGGTGCTCTACCGGTGGTCATGCCCCCTCCGGTGAGAGGTGAAGACCGCGGGGATCAGCCCACCTTGGAACCGCCGAAGGAGTAGGAAATCCGCGGGTCCGCAGTCGGTGGCAGCGCTCGAGGTCAGGCCGGCGGGCGGGGCCTCCCGTCAGGTCGCGCCCGCTGCTCTTATGTGCTGGCGTCGGCACGCGGATTCGACGTGCTGCGACCCCTGGCTCTGGCCGATCTTGCGGACTCTGAGGGACACGACGATCGCGGAGACCCCGTACACGAGGCTGAACAGGCCGAAGACGGAGGCCATCGACAGGGCGCCGATGTCGGGCCGGACGAAGAGGACGACCGCCAGGGCGATCGACACCAGGCCGCTGAGCGCCCACATGATGCGCTCGCCGCCGCTCTCGCCGCGCTGGAAGACCATGACGACCTCGGTGACGCCGGTGACCAGCGCCCAGCCGGCCACCCAGATGGTCAGGACGAACGCGGTGAGTCCCGGCCACACCAGCGCTCCGACGCCGGCGGCGATCGACAGCAGGGCCAGCAGCACCCAGCCGATGACCGGTCCGGCGCGGTCGCTGTTGAAGGCGCGGGTGAAGTCCATGACGCCGGCCAGGAAGGCGTAGACGGCGAACAGGATGACGAACGCGCCCACGGTGATGCCCGGCCAGGCCACCGAGACGCGTGTCTGCCACGCACATGCTCCGCTTCCGTCAACCGGCTGAAAAGACGGGTCAGTCCTGGCTGGTGCTGTGGGGGGTCGGCTGCTCGCCGATGGCGGCGAGCAGCAGAATCGGGAACTCTCGGTCCTCCTGGCCGGTGGCGAGTCCTACCCACCTGCTGCCGTGCGGAGGACGCCATACGCTCAGACGTCCGCACATCCGGCTGAGGTCGATCATCGGCTCGGCGGTCTCTTCGCCGTACCACAGCTCGATTTCCTCAGGTCGGCCCCATCGCGCGGTCAGCAGGGCCGCCAGCTCGCCCCGCGCGGCATCCATCTCCTCCCAGACCGCTTTGACGACCTCCAGCCCGTCGTCCCAGAAATCCTGGCTGACCCGCAGCGCGCGGACGTGGTGAGCGGGTCCGCTGGAGTGCCAGCCGTCCCGCGTGTCCTCGGTGGGGAACGACAGGGCGAGGAGCCGGTCGACGGCTCGCAGCTGGTCTTCAAGAAGCATGCCAGGACGCTACTCGCAGCACGGGAGGCGTGTGCGTTGTCAGCCGGAGCCGCGTGCGGTTCACGCGGCGGTTAGCAGGTTGAGGCCGTATTCGAAGCGCTCGTCGAAGGAGCCTGTCCGCAGGTGTGGCAGCACGCGGTCGAGTGAGGGGTAGTGGCCGCCCGACAGGGCCTGGTCGAGCACCTCGACGTCGGCGTCGGCGGCGGCCTGCTCCTCCTGGGCCAGGCCGAGCACGAAGTACACGATGGCCCAGCAGCGCCAGGCCGCCTCCTGCTCGGTGAGTCCGCCTGCCAGCAGCGCCTCGATCATCGTGTCGGCGAAGCGGAGCGTGGCGGGTTCGGCGGTGTAGGTGCCGGTGACGATCACGGCGCCGTCGCGGTGTGACAGCAGGGCCTGGCGGTAGCGGCGGGCCAGCTCGCGCACCCGTTCCTGCCACTGCTCGGGCAGGTCGTCGAGGTCGATCTCGGCGACGATCGCGTCGGCCATGAGCTCCAGCAGGCGGGCCTTGGACTTGATGTGCCAGAGCACGGTGTTCATGCGCACGCACAGCCGGGTGGCGACGCCGCGGATCGAGACGGCTTCGGCGCCCTTCTCCTCGAGGAGTTCCAGTGCCGCTTCGACCATCTCCACTTGCTTTTTGGTCACTGACCAAGTGTACTTCAGTTGGTCACCGACCAAGAGGAGGTTCATGGTGATCGTCATCGTGGGAGCAGGCCCTGTCGGGTTGTGGCTGGCCGCCGAGCTCCGGCTGGGCGGAGCCGAGGTCACCGTGCTGGAAGCCCGCCAGGAGCGCGACCCGCACTCCAAGGCCCTCACCATCCACCCGCGCACGCTGGAGCTGCTCGCCTGCCGCGGCCTGGCCGACCGCTTCCTGGCCGAGGGCCGCCCCATCCCGGACGGCCACTTCGGCGGGCTCGACCAGCGCATGGACTTCGCCCCGCTGGACACCCCCTTCCCGTTCACCCTCGCGCTGCCGCAGGCCCGCACGGAGGAACTGCTCGAAGAGCACGTCAAGCAGTCGGTACGGCGCGGCCGCCGCGTCACCGGGCTCACCGAGGAGCCCGACCGGGTGCGCGTCCACCTCGACGGCCCGCCGTACACGATCGAGGCCGACTACGTGGTCGGCTGCGACGGCGCGCGCAGCACCGTCCGCGAGGCCGCCCAGATCGCCTTCCCCGGGACCGACTCCACCGCCTGGGGGTGGCTCGGCGACGTCGTGCTGGACCAGCCGCCGCCTGGCGTGATCAACCTTTCCAGTACGGCGGGCGGGCTCATGGTGGTCCCGCTCCCGGACGGCCTGCATCGGATCGTGGGCGGCGACCCCGGCGACCCGCCGTCCACCTTCGAGGAATTCCGCGCCAAGGTGGTCGCGATCGCAGGTGGCGACTACGGCATGCGCGACCCGCGCTGGCTGTCGCGCTTCGGCAACGCCACCCGCCAGGCCGAGCATTACCGCAAGGGCCGGGTGCTGCTGGCCGGCGACGCCGCGCACATCCATTTCCCCACCGGCGGCGTCGGCCTCAACGTCGGCGTCCAGGACGCCATGAACCTCGGCTGGAAGCTGGCCGCCGTCGCCACCGGTCGCGCCCCCGACGCCCTGCTGGACACCTACCACGACGAACGCCACCCGGTCGGTGCCGCCCTGCTGACCGGCACCCAGGCGCAGACGGCGCTGATGACCACCTTCACTCCCGAAGGCCAGGCGCTGCGGGCCGTACTGAGCGACCTGATCGCGACCGTGCCTGCCTTCTCGCTCGCGCTGGCCGAGCAGGTGTCCGCGCTGTCGGTCGCCTACCCGTCCCGCCGAGGACATCGACTCGCCGGAAGGCGCGCGCCCGACCTGCGGCTCGGTGACACCTCCCTGTTCGCGCTGCTCCGTCACGGGCGCCATGTGCTCCTGGACCTGACCGGCAAGGCCACGTCGGTCCCTGACGTGACCTGGCACAGCGCGCCGCTCGCCGTACCGCATCACGAGTGGGACGACGTGACGGCGGCGCTGATCCGGCCCGACGGGCACGTCGCCTGGGCCGGCGACGACCCGGCCGCCGACCTTGAGGCGGCGGTCGCGGTGAGGTGGACGTGAGGCTGTCCGCCGCGGGCACCAACGGCAGCGTGTGAACCTGTCAGAGGGTGGTGATGAGGCCGCCGTCGATGACGAAGTCGGCGCCCGTGACGTTGCCCGCGCGGTCGCTGGCGAGCAGGAGAACGAGGTCGGCGACCTCCTCCGGCTGCGTGAAGCGGCCGGTCACCGACCGGGAGGCGACGCCCTTCACGACCGACTCCGGATCGCCGCCGCCGGACTGGGCCACGGTGGCCGCCACGCCGTCCGAGCCCAGCCACAGGTCCGTGGCCACCGGCCCTGGGCTGACGGTGTTGACCCGGATGCCCTTCGGACCCAGTTCCTTCGACAGCGACTTGCAGAAGCTGTACAACGCCGCCTTGGCGGCGCTGTAGTCGATCACGAGAGGGTCGGGCAGCGTCGCGTTCACGGAGCTGACGGTCACGATCGTCCCTGCTTCTCGCCGCAGGAGGTACGGCAAGGCCGCCCGGGTGACGCGTACGGCGGACAGCAGGTTGATCGTCAACGTGGCGATCCAGTCGTCGTCCGTCACCGACAGGAAGCCGCCGGTGCGCGGGTGGACGCCTCCGACGTTGTTCACCAGGATGTCGAGGCCACCCAGGATGGAGACGGCGGCCTCGACGAGATCCGCCGGCCCTGAAGGGTCGGCCAGGTCCACGGCGTACGGATGGACCCCCTCAACGTCGGACGAGTCGACATGCCGGCTCCCGGCGACCACGCGGACGCCCTCGGCGGCCAGCGCCCGCGTGATCGCCAGCCCGATGCCCTTGCCGGCGCCGGTGACGACGGCTGTCTTGCCGGACAGGTGTAGATCCATCACGGTCCTCGGTTCCTGAGTCAGGCGAGAGCCGCCTCGGCGACCTCCCGCCGGCCGTTGTCGACGGTCATGGAGTTCCCCGGTCGGGGAACTCCATGAAGTCGGTGACAGCGGAGGCTGGATCGGGCCTGTCCGCCGGTCATGAAACCCCCAGTCCCACCATGCTCCCTCCGCCGTCGACGCGAGGTCAAACGTAGCTTCCTGAAGATCCTGGTGAGGTGCGGCTGACGCGGGTGGACTGGTCCTTCCCGCCTGGGTGGGAGCACTCCAGTCGATCGACGCAAGACGGTCTTCCTGGCGTTTTCTAGCCTGGTGTCATGCTCACCATGCCCAAACACCCGGCCCTCCTGGAGGCCGAGGCGGCCCGTGCCAAGGATCGTCAGCTTCGCATCGCGGACGCCATCACCCGTTTCGCCGGATCTATGCATTTCGTCTACATTCATGCGCTGTTGTTCGCCGCGTGGATGATCTGGCTGGAGAAGAGCCCCTGGCAGACGCTGACGCTCATCGTGTCGCTGGAGGCCATCTTCCTGTCCACCTTCGTGATGATCGGCCAGAACCGGCAAGCCGAGTTCGCCCGGCGCAAGGCCGACCACGACTACCAGGCCCAAGAGCTCGAGCTCCACCACAACACCGAGGTCACCGAGGCCATCCACCAGCTCACTTCGGAGATCCATGCCGCGATAACCCGGTCGGACCATCGCGGCTGAGATCATCGACGGCCCGATCGTCCGCGCCAAGCTGGACGCCTGACCCTTGTGATCTGTTCACCGTCATGAGCGATCACTGAGAGCGTAGGTAGGCGTCGATCAGGGCGAAGGTGGCTTCCGGCTGTTCCAGTTGCGGCAGGTGGCCCGCTTCGGGGATGACCTCGAGGCGGCCGTTGGCGAAGGCGGCGGCGTAGACGGCGCCGTAGGCAGGGGTGACGATGCGGTCGCTCTCGCCCCACAGCAGGAGGGCGGGGAGGTCCACGCGCTGCAGGCGGCGCAGCAGCTTGGGGTCGTGCATGTACGGCTCGCCCGCGAGCACGCGCATGGTGGCCATGTTGCCCTGCTGGATGGCGAGCTGGTCGGCGGACATGGCGGCCGGGTCGCGGTAGTAGCGAGCCGAGTCGTGCCAGGCGTACTCGGCGACGCCGCGGGCGTCGAGCGCGAAGAAGTCGGTGATGGGCTCGGTCTCGACACGCACGCCGACGGCGTCGATCAGGACGAGGCCGGTGATGATGCCGGCGGTGTCGCGGACGGACATCTCGGCGGCGATCCAGCCGCCGAGCGAGGAACCGATGACCAGCACGTCGCGAAGGCGGAGGTCGTGCAGGCGGTGCAGGTAGGCGAGGGCGAGATCGTCGATGCCGGTCAGCCAGTCGGGGCGGTGGGTGCCGTCCCAGCCGGGGTGGGTCGGGGTGAGGATGTGCGCGGTGCGGGCGAGGTGGGCCGCGAGGCCGGCGACGGTGGCAGGTCCGCCGCCGCCGTGCAGGATCAGGACGGGTCTGCCCGTTCCGGCCTCGGAGAGGGAGAGGTATGGGGTTGTCGGCATGCCGTACACGCTAACTAAGCTTGTTTATATAAACAAGCTTAGTTTGGTCTATGCTGGGTGCATGCCCGATGAACTGCAAGTCCTGGGAAGAGCGGTCAAACAGGTTCAGTACCGGCAGCACCGGGCGCTCGACAGCCGGCTCGCGGCGGTCGGCACCACGCTGGCTCAGTGGGACGCGCTGCGGGCGATCAGCCGCTCGCCCGGGGCCTCGGCGCGTGCGCTGGCCGAGGCGACGTTCCAGAGCGAGCAGGCGTTCGGCACGCTCGCCGGGCGGTTGACCGCCCTCGGGCTGATCGAACGCCGCCCGGGGAACGGCCGGCGTATCGAGCACTACCTGACGCCCTCCGGCGAGCAGATCCTGGTGGCAGGACACCGGGTCGCCGACGAGGTGCTCACCGACTGCTATGCCCCGCTGTCGGCTGCCGACCGCGCCGCCCTGCTCGGTCTGCTGCGACGCGTCATCGGCGAGGAGGGCGAATAGGTTCGACCACAGCCTCCCTGAAGACTTCACGGCAGGCTTTCCGAGGTGAGCAGGTCGGTGGCGCGCAGAGCACGCTGGTGCTGCTTTCGCCAGATCGATCTGCGTAATCGGCACCCCGGAGGCCACACTGGGTCCATGGAATACGTCGGCCGGGTGCCCGCCCCGCCGCTCGACCGGTTCATCGACGACATCTACTGCCTGACCGGGGTGCCGCGCCACCGCCGGATGAACGTCCCGCCGATGCCGTCGGCGCACCTGTTCGTCAACCTGGGCGAACCCGCCCGCCTGTGGGATTCCGACCCTTCGGTGCCGCCGGAGCTGTTCACCGATGGGTGGTTCATGGGTGTATGGACCAGGCGTTTTCTCGTCGAGTACCCCGCCCGGGTGCGGCTCGTCGGGGTGCACTTCAAGCCTTGGGGGATGTCGCCGTTCGTCGACATGCCGTTGACTGAGCTGCGCGACCGATGGGTGCCGGTCGACGCCGTCTGGCAGCGGTCTGTGGACCGGATTCGCAACCAGGTCGGCGACCTCGCATCGGCCACCGAGACACTGCGGGTACTGGAGGAGGAACTGCGATCGCGACTTTCCTGGGCATCGTCGCGTGGTCTCGACCTGGTCCGGCACGCAGGTGGGCGTTTGGAGACCTCCCACGGCGCGGTCCCGGTCGGTGCGCTGACCGATGCCGCCGGGGTGAGCGGCAATCACCTGGCCGCGCAGTTCAAGTCTCATGTCGGGGTCACTCCGAAGCGGGTGGCGCGGATCTACCGCTTCGCGCAGCTGATCGTGTCCGTAGACGCCCGCCGTCCGGTCGACTGGTCGCAGCTCGCCCAAACGGCGGGCTACTTCGACCAGGCCCACTTCAGCAGGGAGTTCAAGGACTTCACCGGCCACACCCCGACGGAATACCTGGCCCTGCGGCGCCGATTCCCCGCCGAGCGGGGGTTCCCGCCGGACAGCGGTCCGATGCCCGCTGATTGATTTTTTACAAGCCCAGGCACCCTGCGGGGCGACAGGATCGGAGGCGAACGCACGAGGAGCATCGAGGAGAACCTGTGGGCACGGTAATCATGCACAACGTGGTGTCGGTGGACGGTTTCATCGCCGACAAGAACGACGACGTCGGGCCACTGCACGATTGGTACTTCAACGGGGACACCCCGATCACCGAAGGCGACCATTCCGGAGCTGGAAGCCGCTTCAAGGTCTCACGCGCATCGGCGGAGTACGTCCGGCCGATGTGGGCGGCGATCGGCGTGATCGTGATGGGCCGCAACCTGTTCGACCTGGTGAACGGCTGGGAGGGGCGGCCGCCCGCGGGCGACCACGTGGTCGTGGTGTCCCACCGGCCCAAGCCCGAGGGCTGGCACCCCGAGGCTTCGTGCCATTTCGTCGATGGCGTGACAGCCGCGATCGACAAGGCCCAGGAGCTCGCCGGGGATCGAACCGTCGCTGTGAACGCCGGCGACGTGGGCAGCCAGATCCTCGCGGCCGGCCTCGTGGACGAGGTGGCGATGGACGTGGTGCCGGTGGTGTTCGGGTCAGGCAAACGCTACTTCGGCGGCATCGACGGGCAGCTTCTCCTCGAGCATCCCCACGTGGTCATCCAGGGCGACGGGGTGCTGCACCTGAGGTTCAAGGTACGCCGCTAGCCCCCAATGGCTGCGGAGATTCGCTCAAGATCGTGAAGCGGGTCCCTGGGCGAGGGGCGTCGAATGGCAATAGCGCGCAGTGACACAGCGGTCAGGGCCGGACTGCGCCGAGGAGCCGGCCGCGCCAGTAGCCGTCGAGAGTGCTCACCTTCACCACGTCGCCGGTCTGCGGCGAGTGGATCATCTTGCCGTCTCCGACGTACATCCCCATGTGGCCGAGGCCCTTGCTGAAGAGCAGGTCTCCTGGCTGGAGCGCGTTCAGCGGCACGCGCCGCTGCGCGCCCCAGGCCCACTGCTGGTAGGTCGTGCGGGGGAGTTCGACGCCGCCCAGGCGCCAGGCCGCCTGGGTGAAGCCGGAGCAGTCGAAGGAGTTCGGCCCGGTGCCGCCCCACTGGTACGGCTTGCCGATCTGGGCGAAGGCGAACTGCAGCGCGAGTCGGGTGTTGCCGGAGGCGGACCCGGTGTACTCGACGCCCTTGCTGTCGGGGTCGCCCGGGTTGTAAGCGCCGAGCCTGCGCAGGAGCTCGACCTGCTGACTGACTAATTGCTCGACCTTCTTCTTCTCGTCGCTCACCGCGTCGCGGGCGCGGTCGGCCTCGCCCAGTGCGGCCTTGGCCTTGGCGAAGCGCTGGCGCAGGTCCCGGGTGGTGTCCTCGTAGGCCTGCAGCCGCTGCTGCTTCACCCGCGCCATCAGCTCCACGGAGGCCATGCTGCCCAGCGTCGCCTCGGGGGAGCTCTGCGCCATGAGGCCGCCCCAGCCCGTCGGGTCACCGTACTGGTAGCTGTTGAGCGCCATCCTGACGAGGTCGCCCCGCAGGGCCTCGGCCGTGGCCCCCGTCCGGGTCACGTCGGCGTTGAGCTCGCCGTACTTCTTCTTCGCCGCTTTATAGCGCTCGCCGGCCTGGTTGTAGCGCTCGACCACCGCGTCGGCTCGCTCGTTGAGCTTGCGCAGCTTGGCCTTGGCCTGAGCGATCGTCGGCTTGGGCTCGGCGGCGACGACCCCGCCGGGGAAGGCCGACAGAGTGATGGCGAGCGTCCACGCCAGCACTACGATTCATCCTCGTACATGGGGCGTCATGCTATCCCGAATCGCCCGGTTAAATGCGTACTATCCGAGATAGGGGGATCACCTCTTGGGTCCTCAACGTGAGCGTCCGCGCGGTCGACTTCTTCAGGCTGAGGTACGGCGCGGCCGTGCGTCGGCGTGCTGCCGCCACCTCAGACTGTGGCGATGGCCTATGTGCACGCCGACGTTCACGATGCCGCCGAAGACCATGGAGTCGGGTCAGGTGCCATGGGCGCGGCTGTGGTCTCGGCGCCCATGGCGACCTGTGTCGACTTCCCCTCGGGATTGGCCGACCGCAGCATCGGCATAACCTGTGGCCGGCCGCTTTACCCACTACATCTGAGTCTCCGCCCGTCCGCGGGACATCGAGCGTGATCCTGCACGGCCCGTGGTGGACAGTTGACCGATGCCCGACCATCAGCGTCCCGCGAGATAGCAAGGCTCGTAAACGGGGCGCCCCTCTACACCCCCTGCCGGGCCCCTGGCCGGCGAGGGCGGCACCCCGCCGACCGGCTCCTCCCGACGGGTACCTCGACACCGGGATCGGGGCCCGGCCGGGCAGGGCCGTACCCACGGGCCGGGCGTGTCGCGAACCAAGATCTTCCCCGCTATCGGCGTGGGGGGAATAGTGTGAGGCAGTGGACCGACGAATCTTCGGCCTGGAGAACGAGTACGGCGTCACATGCACCTTCCGAGGCCAGCGCAGGCTGTCCCCGGACGAGGTGGCGCGCTACCTGTTCCGGAAGGTCGTGTCCTGGGGCCGATCGAGCAACGTGTTCCTGCCCAACGGCGCCCGCCTGTACCTGGACGTGGGCAGCCATCCCGAGTACGCCACCCCCGAGTGTGACAGCGTCGTGGAGCTGGTCACCCACGACAAGGCCGGCGAGCGCATCGTCGAGGGACTGCTCGTCGACGCCGAGAAGCGGCTCCGCGAGGAGGGCATCGCCGGCGACATCTACCTGTTCAAGAACAACACCGACTCGGCCGGTAACTCCTACGGCTGCCACGAGAACTACTGTGTGGGCCGGCACAGGGAGTTCGGGCAGCTGGCCGACGTGCTGATCCCGTTCCTGGTCACCCGGCAGATCATCTGCGGCGCGGGCAAGGTGCTGCAGACCCCGCGCGGGGCGGTGTACTGCGTGTCGCAGCGCGCCGAGCACATCTGGGAGGGCGTGTCGTCGGCGACGACCCGGTCCCGCCCGATCATCAACACCCGCGATGAGCCGCACGGCGACGCCGAGCGGTTCCGGCGCCTGCACGTCATCGTCGGTGACTCCAACATGAGCGAGACCACGATGCTGCTCAAGGTGGGCGCGACCGACCTGGTGCTGCGCATGGTCGAGGCGGGCATCGTGATGCGCGACCTGAGCCTGGAGAACCCGATCCGGGCGATCCGCGAGGTCTCCCACGACATGACCGGGCGGCGGCGGGTCCGGCTGGCCAACGGACGTGAGGCGTCCTCGCTGGAGATCCAGCAGGAGTACCTGGGCAAGGCCAAGGACTTCGTGGACCGGCGGGGCGGCGACGCGACCGCCCGGCGGGTGCTGGAGCTGTGGGAGCGCACGCTGCGGGCGGTGGAGACCGGCGATCTGGACATGGTGTCCCGGGAGATCGACTGGGTCACCAAGTACCAGCTCATCGAGCGGTACCGGAAGAAGTACGACCTGCCGCTGTCTTCGCCCCGAGTGGCCCAGCTCGACCTGGCGTATCACGACGTGCACCGCAAGCGCGGCCTGTTCTACCTGCTGCAGCGGCGCGGCGCGGTGGAGCGGGTGGCGTCCGACATCCGGATCTTCGAGGCCAAGTCGGTGCCGCCGCAGACCACCCGGGCACGGCTGCGCGGCGAGTTCATCCGCAAGGCGCAGGAGAAGCGGCGCGACTTCACCGTGGACTGGGTGCACCTGAAGCTCAACGATCAGGCGCAGCGCACCGTGCTGTGCAAGGACCCGTTCCGCAGCGTCGACGAGCGGGTGGACAAGCTGATCGCCGGCATGTGACCGAGCAGAGCGAGGGAACCGATAAGCACAGCACCTTCCTCTACCTGGGGGTCAAACAAGACGACAACGGTGCCACCTTCATCATCGCCAACGCCCCCGCCCGACTGGTTCGGCCGACCCGGCCGTCTCCACCGAGGTGACCACCCGCACGATCGGCTCCTGGGCACCGGTACTTGGAGGCGGGACGCCGACAACCAGTTCCGAGATCGGGCGCGGGGGACCGGCGTGTTCATGACCTTGCTCATCGTCGCGGAGGTGGGCGGATTCATGGTCCTGCTAGCTGGGTTCCTTCGCGCTCAGCTCGGTTGAAGCCGTCCAGCGAGTCGACGGCCTGGGCTCCCCTCGCGGTGGAGCTCGAGGTCGACCGTCACGGCTTTGTGTCGTCGTCGGGCGGGGAGTATGCCGCCAATGGCGGGCTGCTTGACCGGGCTGAGCGGACACTAGTTGGAGCGGGGCCTGAGCAGGTCCTCGACAAGGGTGTCCACCAGATCGCGGGGGATACTCGATCCGGTCAGGGCGCAGTACAGGAGCGGGCCGACAAGAGCGTCGATCGTTGCGTCGGGGCCGAGGCTGGGTGAGATCTCGCCGGCGTCGATCGCGCGTACGAGCAGGTCGCGTTCTTGGTCGCGGCGTGGACCGAGATAGCGCGTTTGAAAGCTTGTGGCAGTGCCGGGATCGTGCTGCGCCTCGGCGATGAGTGCGAGCAGGACCTTGCCGGCGGGGTCGCTGGTGAGGAATCGCGCGAAGTCGTGCAGGTAGCCACGGATGGTCTCTGCCGTGGGCTTCTCCGTCGGGACGGGAAAGAGTTTGTTGCTGTCTTCGATGAGCGTGTCGAGGAGGATCTCGACCTTCGAGGGCCACCAGCGGTAGATCGTCTGCTTGGCGACGCCGGCGCGACGCGCGATCGCCTCGATGGTCAGGGTGCCGAAGCCGTGCTCGACGAGCAGATCGTCCGCGGCATGAAGCACGGCTAGGCGTGCGGACTCGTCGCGCCGGGGGCCGGAGCGCGCTCTGCGGGGTTGAGAGTTCGCGGCGGGCATGCGAGCACGATACCCGTCGGCATGCTTCATATAGTCTAGACGCAACGTCACGTCTAGACTAGTTTTCCCTATGCGAAGGAGTGAATGTGTCCGCCACGTCCAACCGCCAAGCACTCATCATCGGAGCCTCTCGAGGGTTGGGGCTCGTCCTCGCCGGCGAGCTCGTTCGACGCGGCTGGCGAGTCATCGCCACGACGCGCCAGAGCGGCGGTGAGCTGCAAGCGAATGCCGATGCCTGGAAAGGACAGCTCAGAGTCGAATCGTTGGAGATGACAAGCTTCGAACAGCTGGCGGCTCTGCGTGAACGCCTGGCCGGATGTCGGCTCGATCTACTCTTCGTCAACGCTGCGATCGACCGAGGCGATCTGCCGATCGACGAGGTCCCGACCGACATGTTCACCGAAGTGATGATCACTAACGCATTGAGCCCGTTGCGTGCCCTTGAGGCCCTCCGCGGACTCGTCGCGCCCGGCGGAACCGTCGCCGTCATGTCATCCGAGCAGGGCAGCATCTCGCGAAACACCGAGCCCGGCTATGAGCTCTACAAAGCCAGCAAGGCCGCGCTCAACCAGATGATGCGTAGTTACGCCACCCGCCATGCCGACGACGGACAGACCAAGCTGCTCATCGACCCCGGCCACAACCAGACCCAGCTCGGCGGACCCGACGCGCCCCTCAACCCCCAGGAGAGCATCCCGGCCGTCGTCGACATCCTCGAGGCGCAGGCTGGCGCCCCCGGCCTGCAGTTCCTGGATCGCCACGGCGAGATCGTCCCGTGGTAGATCTTCCCCATCGAGTGCGTGCGCTTCGATCGACCAGCGCACCCTGTAGACGCCCCCGGGCGAGTGCGACAACGAGCTGAGAAGCTTGTCGGTCACCACCGGGTCCGTGCCTGATTGCGCTGCCCGCGTGAACATGGCGCGGGCCCGATGGATGGCGGGTTGGCGGTGCTCAGGCCGGTAGCGCGTAGATGACGAGATTGTCTCGATAGTGGCGGGTAGTGCGGTCGAACGGACCCGCGCAGGTGATGAGTACCAGGCAAGCAGGGCCGGTCTGCGCAAACACCTGCGCGGGCACGCGATCCTTGCGGTAAAGGCGGCGGGCGACGGTCCGGTATTTACGTGATTGTCCGTCAGCCAAACGCACGTACACCTCGTCCCCGACTTCTACGTGCGCCAGCCGGAAGAAGGCGCCGGGCCCGTATGCGGCGGTGTCCACATGACCGACGATCACCACTCTCCCCGCTGCCGATCCCGGGCGCGCACCTCCGCTCCACCAGCCCAGCTGGTCCGGGCGCGATGGCACGCGCAACGTCCCGTTCGCGTCAACCCCCACGGGGCGGATAGCGGCATCGACATGCTGTGCAGGGATATGCAGGCGTACGGGCCGGATCCCGTCACCGACAGCTGGTGCCGGCAGGGAGACGGCAGGGGGGACGAGCCCGGTGTTCACCGAAGGGGAGGGCGCAACCTCCAGGCGGCCGGTGAGGACCGCGGCCCCGGCCAGGGCGAGCGCCGTGCCGAGCAGTACGATCACGGCGCTCGCGGCCTTCAGCGTCGCCGCCACCTGGGGCGGATCCAGATTGCGAGTCCGGCCAGGGCGAGAAGCAGGCCGGCGGCGAGCGCTCCGTAGCCGAAGCCCCGCGATCGCGCCATCACGTCGTCCCACGCCTGGCCGCCATCTCCGGCCGGAACCGCACGTGGCATCCCGAGCTTCGGTTGGGCCGCGAGCAACATGTCCAGGTGTCCTTGGATGATCGGCGCGCTGGACTTGGCGGCCTGTTTGGCCGCCGGCGCCGTGCCGGCCTGGAGCTCCTGCTGCCCCATCTTCAGCGCCATCCGGTGGCCCTCGATCATCGCAGCGACCCAGGCCTGGTCGAACGCCGAACCAGACAGCGCGGCCAGTTTCGCTGCCGCCGCCATGTGCTGCGCGGACGGCTCGGCGGGCAACGACACCTGCAGGCGTTGCGCGGTCTCCTTCACTGCGGCGTCGAGCTTGGTGTGGTCGGCGATGAGCCTGGCTCCGATCGAGCGGACGACGGCTGCCTCCCCTTTTTCCTGCGCGATCTTGCCGAGGGCGATCTCGGCAAGGTTGCCCTGATGGGCTTGCCTCAGGAATTGACTGTCCTGCTCCGACACCTCAGCCGCTGCTGCCATGGGCGCTCCGCCGGCCATGGCCATCACGACAAGCGCGGCACCCCCCACAAAAGAGGCGCATCGAGAACGTAGCGACATCACTACCTCCGAGAAGGGCGAATCGGACAGATTGCTCAAGCTCACCGATTCCCTGCCAAGAGGCACCACATGTGCACCAACGTGAGGAGACTAACTAAAAGTGACCGTTCGATTACGATACGCCAGCAGGTTGGTCGCCGCCCTGGACCGTGTTCCCTCGACCGGCCCGAGGAACGCTCCGTTGAACCCCCACGTCGCGGTCTGCATGCTCGGGAGGATCTGTGTACGGCCGGCCGCATGGTAAGCGCGAACCTCGCTGTCCTCCCTGTTGCGGTGGGATGCGGAGCGCTTCCAGGCCGAATCACACTCGCCAGGCGTCCAGGATCGCGGACGCTTCCGCGACCGCGCCCTGCCTGAGGGCGAAGATGGTGTCCCTGACCTGTGGAGGGAGTCCCAGCGACACCAGTTCCTCCAGGATGGGGGACAGGGCGGCCGGATTGAGGCTGATGAAGCTCACGGGAACGAGCGCGTCGCACAGCACCATGCCGGCGGCGTAGAAGTCGTCCGCCGGAAGCAGTTCCCCGCGCGAGCGCCGTTCGGGATGCAGGAATCCAGGCGTGCCCCAGAGCGCCGCATGGCGCATCTCGGCACTCGAGCAGCCCACCGCGACGGCACTCTCGACGTCCAGCAACCACATCCGCCCGGACGATGCGTCGATCATGAGATTCCCTGACGACAGATCGCCCAGCAGGAACCCTCGCTCGTGCACAGCTTCGACCATGCGCAGCAGGGTTTCCGCGACGGCCTTGAACCGCGGAGCCCAGCGGGCGATCCGGCCGGGCCGGCGAATGTACGGCACCAGGATGAGCTCGTTGCGCGCCCAGTACGGCCGCAGTCCTTCACCCTCGACGCGTTGCTGAACCATGAAGGTGTGCTCGCCGGCGGTGAACAGCTCGATCGCCCGAGGCACGAAAGCCAGGTCGTGCAGCGCCCGCTGGACCGTGAACTCGCGCGTCAGCAGCGTCACCGCATCGGTGGCGTACTCGCCCACGCGCATGACGTTCGTGGACGGGCGGGCCTCCTTGACGACGACAGGCATCGCCGTACGGGTGTCCGTCCCGTAGTAGACGCCGCCGGAATTGGAGAATCTGATCGCGCCCTCGATGCGATACCGGTCGCGCAGGAGCCGGTCGCCTGTCGCGACGCCGGTGACCTCTTCGAAGGGGTCTCGCACCCAAGCAGGGAGTTCGAAGTACGGCAGGCGCTCGTCGAGCACGTGCTCCCCCTCTGGCGACACCAGGAAGGTGGAATGGGTACCGTCGAGATTGACCCGCCGGGCCGGGTGGAATCCGCCGTACCTGTAGAACAGAATGCGGCTGTCCCGGTAGCGGCGATCGGAGAGGATCCTCGGACCCGTGAGCGGCGTCTGTCTGGTCCGCTGGTGGACGAGCTCGATCAGGTCCATGAATGCCGCCTCGTCCGGCGGATAGATCGTCATGAACTTGCCGGAAGAGCCGCGCGGATACCACTTCCCGTTCAGCTGCTGGTGGACGGAGGAATCTGCGGCGATCTTGAACTCGACGCCGTGCCCGACACAGCAGGGAACGATCAGTTCGAGCGCCTGCGAGACGCCGGTCTCCTCGACGGAAACGTGGATCTTGAAGCCCTGGGCGATCGGGGCCGTCCCAGCGCCGCCCACGATGGGCGGGCGCTGGGCGTGCAGCCAGATCGCATCCCGGCTCAGCGTCCATGATGGAGGCAGAAGTCCGCGCAGCCGGTCAGCGTATTCGCCTGCTGTCGTGCCGGTCACTAGAACCTGAGCGGAACAGCGGGGACTTCGTCGATTGCGCCGCAGAGGATGCTCGCGCTGCTGTGGTGGCTGCAGTTGTTCGACTGCGCGCTGCACCCCGCGGCGTCCTCGCCATCTCCTCCGTCGTCGGCCTGCAGGCGCTGCAGGCCGAGAACCTGCTCCACTCTCGCCAGCCGCTCTTCCAGCGTGCTCTGGCCGGTCGTCTCTTCGCTCATCTTCTCTCTCCTTTTCCTTCTCCTTCGATATCGAGAAACAGGCGAGGACCGGGTTGGCACAGCCGCGCCAGAAAGAGCCCGATGCCCGCCGCCCCTGTGGCGTAGTCGTGGGTGATCCGGTCCAGTGAACGCCCGGGCCAGGCCGTCCCGCCCTCTGCGGGCACCCTGAACCACAGGATCGTCTCCGCCATGTCCAGAGCCTGGTCGAGGTAGGCCTGCTCACCGGTGAAGCGATGCATGTCGAGCATGAACTCGGCGATTCCCGTGAGCCCTTCGAACAGTCCCGGGGTCACGGTGAATTTGAGACACAGGTCCTGCGCGATCCGCTCGGCCACGGCCAGATGGCGAGCCGAACCGAGCAGGTGGTGCGCGCGGATGGCCACGCTGCCGATGCCCGCGCCACCCTCGATCCAGTACGGCCGGATCAGGGCGTCGCCTTCGTATCGCTGCCAGTTCCAGCCGAGCTCGTTCTCGACCCGGTGCGCCACATCGAAATCCAGCGCCCGTACGGCGAGCTCCGCGAATTCCGCATCTCCCGTCACCGCGTGGAGCTGGAGCAGGAATAGCGCGACACCCGAGGCGCCGAATCCGAACCCGAAATGGACCTTCTCCTCACCCGCACTCCGCCAATGAGCCGAATCCCCGTCGTGCCAAGCCGTGTGCTGCAGATAGCGGCCGGCCCGCAGCGCCCACGCCAGATGCTCTTCGTCACCGGTCCTGCGGAATTGATCGATCGCGACGAGCCCCCACCCCGAAGCGCCATGAAGCAGATGAGGCTCCTCGAACAGCAAAGGCGATCGATACAGTACGGCGAGCGCACGGTCAGCGGCCTCGTCGCAGCCCAGCTCACGCAGAGTCCAGGCGATGCCGCCCAGCCCCAGGAACAGCCCCGGCGGGTAGGAACGCGTGCTGAGCGGCTGGTCGAGCAGCCACCGCACCAGCCGCTCCGGCAGCGGGCCGGCGACCGTGTTCAGGAACAGCATCGTCCCGCAGGCCCCATAGGCGACGCTGAGAGGATTGGTCAGCAGAACCCGAGGATCAGCCGCCCACAGCCGATCCCTGCGGCCGACATCCGCGCTGCCCGCGGTGTGACGGGTGGTCGACTCCAGAACGTCGCGCACCTCGGCCAACAGCCGGGCGCGAGCCCCGTCACGTCGCTCTTCCAGGAGGGTCGCCACGTACTGAATGTAGGGCGGCTCGCCAGAGCTTCCCTGAGTATCCCCTACTCAGACGACCGCGTTCCGCCGACCAATGGCGGCTTCGCCCGACCTGCTGAGCCGGATCATCTGGGATGCCGAGACGATCTGTCCGCTCGGGCGTCTGCCACGCTCAAGTCACCGTGATCCGTGGAAGGGCCCGGGATCGTGATCTCAGGAGCTGACACTTGGGGCGTCAAGCGAGGAGCAGGCGGCGCCAGGTGTCGCCCAGCCAGGTGGTGAACCGCTCCGGTGACCAGCCTCGGTCCTCTACCAGGAGGCAGTAGAACTCTGGGGAGTTGGTGGCCCAGATGATGTCGGCGATCTCGTTCAGGTCGAGGTCGGGGCGGAGCTGCCCGGTGTCGGCGAGGTCCTGGGCCAGCTCGCGCATGTTGGCCGCGCGGCGTCGTGCGATGTCCTGCCAGACCTCGCGCACTTCCGGGTGGGTCGCCGTCTGGGCGACGCGCAGCAGCGGGGCCAGCCTGCTGTGGATGTCGCCGATCGCGCGGGCGTAGATCTCCAGCTTGTGCGCCGCGTCGGGTTCGGCGCGGATGGCGCGCACGTAGTCGCGCTGCCGGGCGGGAACGACCTGGTCGGTGCCGGATATCGCGGTCTCCACCAGTTCCAGGAAGACCGCGGGTTTACGGCCGACCGTGGCGTAGACGGTGTCCAGGGCGACTCCGGCGCGCTCGGCGATGTCGTGCATCGTCGTGGCTGCGTAGCCGCGGGTGGTGAACAGCTCCTGGGCCGCGTTCAGGATGGCCCGCCGGTTGGCCTGTGCCGCCTGCTGTCGCCCGCTGGCGTCGTATCGCCTCTTGACCTGTGATGCCACGGGTCTCATGCTATCCATATCCGTCCGAAGTGGCTTCGGATGAAATGCGATGGGGAGGGTCTCATGGCACACGCGTTCACCTACGACGTTCCGATCGGGCCCGACGTGTATGCCCGCATCAAGGAAGGGCTGGGCCCCGAACCGCCCAAGGGGCTCATCGCGCACCTGGCCTACCGCGTCGAGGGCGGCCTGCGCTACGTCGATGTATGGGAGTCCAAGGCCGACTGGGACAGCTTCGTCGAGGAGCGCCTCCACCCGGTCGTCGACAGCGTCGTGACCGAGGCGCTCGGTTTCCGCCCGCCCGAGCCGCCGGTCGAGCGTCTCGAACTCATCGACGCCTGGATCGGAGAGCCAGGTTCTGGGGTCGCGTGAGTCGTCAGGCGAAGAACCGGGTCAGATGCTTGACGACGAGCTCCGGCTGCTCCTCGGGAATGTAGTGGCCGCTGTCCGGCACGAGCACCACCTCGACATCGGTGCCCTTGTCCGGCAGCACCGCCTGGAGGAGCAGGTGACCTCCCTCTCCGCCGCCCAGGCCCAGCATCGGGGCGGTCACCTTGCCGTAGGTCTTCTCATCGGCGATGTCCTGCCCGAACGCCCGGTACCAGGCGTTGCCCGCGCGGATCGCGTCCGGAGTGGAGTACGCGCGGGCGTAGATGTCGCGATCACGGTCGCTGATGGAGGCGGGATCCTCGATCAGGTAGTCGCACATCCAGTCGATCAGCTCGCGGGACCGGCCGGCGAGCAGGCGTTCCGGCAGGCCGGGCACCTGGTTGAAGGCGAACCACCACAGGAAGCGTCCCGGCCCGGCGTGGATTTCGCCGTCGACCTGCTGGCGCCCGGGCCGGGGGAGCAGGGAGTGGTTGTAGAAGCGCTCGTCAGGGTGGGCGATGTCCAGCAGGGCGATGCGCCGGATGTGGGCGGGATGGTTCGCGGCGAAGGCGTAGGCGACCATGCCGCCGATGTCGTGGCCGGCGATGTCCACCCGGTCGTGCCCCAGCCGGCGCACGAGCCCGAGGATGTCGGCGGCCATCGTCTTCTTGTCGTACCCGGAGGAGGGCTTGTCCGAGCCGCCCATGCCGCGCAGATCGACGGCGATCACCTGGTGGCGTTCGGCGAGAGGCGGCATGATCTTGTGGAACTGCCACCACGTCTGCGGCCATCCACCCAGCAGGAGCAAGGGCTCGCCATGCCCGCCGGTCACATAGTGCAGACGGGTCCCGTTGACGTCGGCGTGACTGCTGACGAATCCACCATCAAGCGAGCGTGCCAACTCAGCGTCGGACAGCACTTCACTCACGATGACGTCTCCTTCGGGCGTGGTGCCGGATGATCCGTTGATAGACGGGCCAGGTTGGACAGAAAACAGGGTCCCGCAGTAAGAGGGCCCGCCGCGTGTGGTGGGTCCAAGGTTCAGGCCCGCGTCGTGCCCCCAGGCCCAAGGAGGAACTGCACGAATCGCCATCGATCTCACAGCCCAGTGGCTCCCAACCACGAGCTGAGCAGTTCGACGTCCCCGGTCACGATGAAGCGCCCCGCATCGCTGGGCCGGAGCCGCCCGTACGTCAGCAGCAGCAGATCGCCGCAGGCCCCGCGTACGGTGACCGTCGCCTGAGCGGCACCGCGATCGGTTTGCCAGGCGCAGCCGTCCCCGAGCTTGATCAGCCACCCGTCATCGGTGTCGGTGGAGGAGAACCGCAGCGTCTCGCCATCGCGATCCAGCCGGCTCACAGGTTCGGCGATCCATGAGTAGTAAGGCAGGTTCTCCAGGAACTCATCGATGCCGTCGGCGGCGATGCCAGGGGCGACGCGCGGAGTGCGCCCCAGAGCGAGCTCGGCGTCGGCGAGATGGACGACCGCCTCGCACAGCAGACGGCGCGGGAAGAAGCGCACATGCCGGTCTGCCCCGTGGGTCCAGTTCGGGGCATCAGGGTCGGCGCCTCGAAGCGTGCGCAGCGACATCTCCGCGCTCCGCGCCAGCCAGGCCGGGTAAGCCGCCGTGTCCTGCGGCAGGTCGACCGGTACGTCCCGGGACCAGACGCGCTCGGTCGCGCGGTGGCTTACCAGGTGCTCCATCCATCGATGGGTGGTGCCGTGATGCTTGATCAGGTCAGCGAGCGTCCAGCCGGGGCAGGTGGGCACCGGCGTCTCCAGATCGGAGCCCGCCATCAACTCGACGAAGATCGCGTCCGTGGCCTCGACCGCATCGCAGTACTGCTCATATGTCAGACGAGCCACGAGACAGACCGCACCCTTCCCACGCTGGTCAAACAAACCCATCGGCCACTTCCGCATCCGTGGCAGCCAGCGACGCTACCCCTTGACGCCGGCGTCAAGGTCAAGTGCCGCGCAGGGGCCACGCGCCGGTCTCGCTGATGTTTCCGCCGAAGGTGAGCCGGTCAACGGTGGCGGCAAGGACGTTTTGATCGCCATCCTCCGCCTCGCGTAACTCCGTCCTGGCGAGACTTCACGCCGTACGGCTCGCGCGCGGCCCGCCCAGGTTCCACGAGATGATCTTGAAGGGAGTGATCCTGATGATCTCCCGGGAGAAGTACGGCAGGGGCGGCTCGTGGTCCGTCAACGCCACTGCAGTGCCCCGGATCTCGATGCCCCGGGGCGCCCACGGATCGATCGTCGCCAGATCGTCGACGACGAACGCGACGGTGCTGCCCTGCTGGACGTTTCTGAACTTCTTGGACGTGCCCAGCGCGTGCCCACCAATGACGATCAAGCCAGTATCGGTGTCGACGAAGAAGTTGGTGGGGTTGTTCTGGACCTGTCCGTCCGGCGAGACGGTGGCCAGCCGCCCGATGCGCTGCGTGGCCAGGTAGTCGAGTTCGGCTTGGGTGAAGATCATGCGCGTCAGTCTGGAACCTTGACGTCAATGGCAGTCAAGCCCGATCACGGTGAACCACTGCAGCTCAGTCGTCCGCAATGCCGACGCCACGATTCGCCCGGCACGGCCGCCGGTCGACCACTCGATGCGCTGAGCACGCATTCGCGCGGCCCGCACCCGGTGAGGATCACGCTCGGGATGCGCGACCCCGCGCGCGACGGCGCTCAACACGCCGCGCTCGGCGAAGCCAACCGCGAGCGCCGGCCGTGGGCATCCCGCCAGATGGCCCGCTTGCCATCGGGAGCTAGCCCATGGCGAACTTTCCGCCGAAGTCTTCGAAGGTCATGTGCAGGATCGAGCAGAGGTGGCGGAACTGCGGCGACATGTTGGCCAGATGGATCCAGCCTCTGCGGCTGAAGTCATCCAGGATGACCAGCCCGCGGCTGTCGATGAAGCGCAGCAGTTGAACATCCACGATCACCTGCTGAGTGCCCTCATGAAGCTGGGTGAGGGTGCGGCTTAGCGCCGTGTGGTTGGTCGCGTCGACCTCGCCGATCAATCGGACGGTGACGCGGTGAGGCTGCGGTCTGTGCGTGATGCGCAGTTGGCTGTCGGCATAGAGAACGGCTTCCCTCAGGCCCGCGTCGTGGTGCCGCGGCTTCACAGTGGCGCTCCGGCGGGGCAGGGGGTGCTCATGGGCGGGATGGACATTGCAACCTCCCCAGGTGCGGACGGAGAGCTCCTCCTGTCAGAATAGTCATGAAGCACCATACATGAAATACCTGTCATGAATCAGGCTTGGTAGATTAACGGCAAGGCTGTACGGATGCCGGAGGTGGACCGACGTGGACCCAGACGGACAACGCCCTTCCTGGACCTTCCTTACCCACCACGCCCGTGTCCTGGTGGAGGTCGCCCGCGACCCAGAGATCCGGGTGCGCGACATCGCGGCCACCATCGGAATCACCGAACGCGCAGCCCACCGCATCCTGAGCGACCTTCATGACGGCGGCTACCTGACCCGCACCAAGGTCGGACGGCGCAACCACTACGGGCTGAACATGGACAAGCACTTCCGCTACCCGACCGAGGCGGACCTGCCCATCCGCGTCCTCGTCGACATGTTCACCGAACGGGACGCCCCTGGCGATTCCCTGCCCGAACCGATCGATTCCCTGCACGGCCCCAGCTGAGGCCGCAGACCCTCGACCACTACGGTGGGGGCGTCTCCGTGTGCTCGGAGATGCGCAGCCGCGAGCCCGCCGGCCTGGCGGCACTCCAGGGTCTGCCTACCGCATATTGCTCAGTAGGTGCCGAAATCCCGTCGACAAGGGTCTTACCGGCCACCTATGTTGCAGGTCATGACAGAGAGCTCAGCCGGCGGTCAGTGCGACTGCGGCGCAGTTGCCGGCCCGCTGGGCGTATGCGTGGACTACTACCACGCCATCCTCTCTGAAGAGCAAGCCGATCCTGAAATGTACAGGTGGCACGCGCCTGTGGTCTGTGCGTATCTCCTGCAACATCCTTCCAGAGCTCACGAGAAGTACCTTGACGGTCAATTCCGCCAAATGCAGCTCTACCTGGACAAGGGCCTTGACGCGCTGCTTCGCGTGGCGGCTCATCAGGTGGCGCGGAACAAACACAGGGCACAGTCGAGCTACGACATGGCGCCACTGGCGGCATACGAGCCGCTCCCGCCGGGCGGACCTCCCAGGCACTTCCGCGCCACGTTCTGCGGCTTGCCGTTCAGTGACGGCAGCTTCGTCTCTGATGGGCATCTGACATACGGACACCGCATCGAGACCATCGTCGAAGCGACCGTGGAGTCCTGGAGATCTATCCAGGCCTGATACCCGAAGGCCGCGACAGGAGCCATCCCCAAAAGCGAAACGCCATCGGCGAGATCATGCCACCGGACTTGGAGCTGGCGGACCGTCCCCGCCCGTACCCGATCAAACGACGTCATCCGCGCGGATTCATGAGTGCACCCGGCAGTACGCTTGCCTTCCAGGCACTACAGGCCCGAACGGCCGGTCGAAGGAGGGCAGGTGGAGCTCGTCGGCCGGGAAGAACAGCTCGGGCTGCTGCGCGACACCCTGTCCGAGGCGGGAGGCCGGGGCGCCACGATCCTGATCCGCGGCGCGCCGGGGATCGGGAAGACCGCGCTGCTCGCCGCGGCGGCGGATCTCGCCGAGTCGATGGGATTCCGGGTGCTGCGCGCGGTGGGCGTCGAGGCCGAGAGCGACATCCCCTTCGCGGGCCTTCAGCAGCTGCTCCGCCCGCTCGGCCCGGTACCGGCCGGAGGGGCGCCGCAGTGGCTCGCCCTGGCGTCCGCACTCGGTCACGCCGAGGGCGACGTACGCGACGTCTTCCTGGTCGGCCTGGCTGCCCTCGACCTCATCGCCGACGCCGCGGCCGCCGCGCCGGTCCTGATCCTCGCCGACGACCTGCAGTGGCTCGACCACGCCACGATCAGCGTGCTGGCCTTCGTGGCGCGCAGGGTCGCCGCGGAGCCGGTGGTCATGGTCGGCGCCGCCAGGGAGGGCTATCGCTCCCGGCTGAATCCTGACGAGCTCACCACCACCCTGGCGCTCGTACCGCTCACGGACGACGAGGCCGCCGCGCTGCTGGCCGACCACGCCCCAGGCCTGCGCCCTGCCGTACACCGCAGGTTGCTCGCCGAGGCGGCGGGCAACCCCCTGGCGCTGACCGAGCTCTCGCGCGCGCTGGGGCAGTCCGCCGATCCGGACGGCACGCCGCTGCCCCTCACCGAGCGGTTGGAGCGCGCGTTCACCGACCGGCTCGCGACCCTGCCCGCGGCCACGCGGAGCCTGCTGCGGGTCGCGGCGCTCAACGACGGCTCGTCGCTGTCGGAGACCTTCACCGCCGCCGGCCTGCTGACCGGCGGCGCCGTCGGGACCGCGGAGCTCGAGCCTGCGCTGCGCGCGCGGCTCGTCGCCGTCGCGGGGACCGAGCTGCGGTTCGGGCATCCGCTGATGCGCTCGGCGATCCAGCAGACGATGCCCACGGCAGAACGGCAGGCCGCCCATGCCGCCCTGGCCACCGTGCTCGGCGCCCAGTCCGACCGCGGGGTGTGGCATCGGGCCGCCGCCACCTCGACGCTGGACGAGACGGTGGCCACCGCGCTCGAGGAGGTCGCCTACCGTGCCGCGCGCCGCGGCGGGATCTCGGCTGCCGTCACCGCCCTCGAACAGGCCGCCGCCCTCAGCGAGGAGCCGGCCCGCCGTACCGAACGGCTGCTGCGGGCCGCGGACTTCGCCGTCGAGCTCGGCCGGCCGGAATCCGTCACGCGGCTGCTCGACCAGGCCCGGGTCGGCGAGCTGTCACCGCGGCAGCACGCCACCGTGGTCTGGCTACGCGGCAGCTTCGACGAAGGGCTCACGGGGCATCCGGGAACCGCGGCCGCGCTGACGGCGCTCGCCGAGAGCCTCGCCGCCGACGACAGGTCTCTCGCGTTGCGGATCCTGTGGAGCGCGGCCCAGCTGTGCTTCTGGTCCGAACCCGGCCAGGACGGGCGCCGCGGGGTGCTGGACGCCGTTGAACGCATGGGACTCGACGACCTCGACCCCTGGCGGCTGGCCATCTCCGCCTACGCCGCGCCGATCGACCGAGGCGCCTTCGTCCTGGAGCGCACCAGGGACATGACGCCCAAAGACGGCGACGACGGACGCGCCTACCGGATGCTCAGCACCGCGGCGCTGCTCGTCGGCGGCTTCGACGCGGCGCGCGCCTTTTCCGCCTCCGGGAGTACGGCCCTGCGCGCGCAGGGCCGCCTGGGCCTGCTGGCCAGGACCGTCGGCGCGGACGCGTGGAGCGCCATCGTCGTCGGCGACCTCGGCGCGGCCATCGCCGCCACCGAGGAGTCGCGCCGCCTGGCACGCGAGACGGCTCAGCCGATGATGTACGCGCTGATGACCGCCACCGCGGCGAAGCTCGCCGCCCTACGCGGAGAGGATGACGATGCCGAACGGCTGGCGGAGGAAGCCGAGGGGATCGGCCTGCCCGCCGGGGCGCGTCCCGTGCTGGCCACCGCGCTGATGGCGCGGGGGCTCACCGCCCTGGGCGCGGGCCGCTTCGAGGAGGCCCTCGGCCACTTCCGGCGGCTGCACGACCCCGCGGACCCGGCCTTCCAGATCGCGCTGCGCCTCACCACGGCGGCGGACCTGGTCGACGCGGCGACACACTGCGGGCGCGCGGACACCGTGGCGGCGACCGTGGCCGAACTCGAGCGCATCGCGGCGGTGACCCCGGCGCCGGTGCTGCACGCCGACCTCCGCCTGGCCCGGGCGTTGCTGGCCGAGGACGGGGCCGAAGCGCTGTTCGAGCAGGCGCTGCGCGCCGATCTCGCCGCCTGGCCGCTGATCCGGGCACGGACTCACCTGGCCTTCGGCGAATGGCTGCGCCGCCGGCGCCGCACCGTGGAGTCGCGGGACCACTTCCGCGTCGCCAGGGACATGTTCGACGCGCTCGGCGCGATCCCGTGGTGCGAGAAGGCGCGCCGCGAGCTCCGCGCGGCGGGGGAGACCAGCCGCCGCCGCGACCCCGACGCCCGCGACCAGCTGACCCCGCACGAGCTGCAGATCGTACGGCTGGCCGCGGAAGGCCTGACCAACCGCGAGATCGGTCAGCGGCTCTACCTCTCGCACCGCACCGTCAGCTCCCACCTGCACCGGATCTTCCCCAAGCTGGGTGTCGTCTCCCGAGCCGAGCTGCGGGCCGTGGTCAGCGCGCTGCGTTGACCGTCATGTGACGCTCGCTGCTCCCGATGCCGCGTGCCTAACGTCGGATCAGGTCCAGGCGTCGCGAAAGGAGATCTCATGGTGTGGCGGGGCCTGCACCGTGCGTCCTGTCCGCCGATGGTCGGCCGTCACGCCGAGTGCGAGGCGATCGACCGGCTGCTGGAAGCCGTACGCGACGGGTTCAGCGGGGTGCTCGTACTCACGGGAGACGCGGGCGTCGGCAAGACCCGGCTGCTGGAGTACGCGGCCGAGACGGCCGGCGACCTGGCCGTCGTACGGCTGGTCGGCGTCGAGGCCGAGACCCGCCTGGGCTACGGCGCGCTGCACCGGCTGCTGCGGCCGTTCCTCGGCAGGATGGAGACCCTGCCGCGGCAGCAGCGCGACGCGCTGAACGCGGCGTTCGGGTTGGCCGACGCCGCGCCTTCTGACCGCTATCTCGTCGGCCTGGCCGCCCTGACCCTGCTGTCCGGCGCGGCCCTGCAGACGCCGATGCTGTGCCTGGTCGACGACGTGCAGTGGGTCGACCGCGAGTCGGCCGAGACGTTGGCCTTCGTGGGCAGGCGCCTGTACGCCGACTCGCTCGGCCTGCTCTTCGCCGTACGGGAGGGCGCGGGCGTCTTCGGCGCGCTGGACACGGTCCGGCTCGAAGGCCTGCCACCGGTGGAGGCAAGGGCCCTCCTCGCCGGCGGCGTGTCGGGACATCTGGATCACGCGGTCGCCGACCGGCTGGTCTCGGGTACCGGCGGCAACCCGCTCGCTCTCCTGGAACTCGCCGTCAACCTGGGCTCGGAGCAGCTGGCCGGGGTCGTCCCGCTGCCCGAACCGCTGCCGGTGAACCGGCTGCTGGAGGAGCACTTCCGGCGAGCGGCGTCGCGGCTGCCCGCCGACACCCAGACGCTGCTGCTGCTGATGGCCGCGACACCCACCGACGACCAGGCGACCCTGTGGCGCGCCGCGGGCCTCCTGGGCCTGTCCGTCCGGTCGGCGACCCCGGCGATCTCCACGGGCATCCTGCGGCGCGGCGTACCTGCCGAGTTCCGCCATCCCTTGATCCGATCGGCGGTCTACGCGGCCGCGGGAGCCGACGAACGGCGGCGGATCCATCGCGCGCTCGCCGACGCCAGCGCCCCCGAGCGCCGCGCCTGGCACCTGGCCGAGGCCTCCGACCGCCCGGACGACGACGTGGCGGCGCAGCTCGAAGCCGTCTCCGAGCGGGCCAGGTCGCGCGGCGGCTACTCCGAACAGGCCCAGTTCCTGTCCCGGGCGGCCGAGCTGACCACCGACCCGGCCAAGCGAGCCGAGCGCTATCTCGACGCGGCGGAGGCGCACCTGGCTTCCGGCGACCCCACGGCTGTCCAGACCCTGCTCGACCTGGCCACCCCCGACCTGAACGGGCCAGAAGCCCGCGTCCGCGCGACACGGCTGCGGGCCTCCGTCGAGATGTTCCATACCCGCCCGGGCGCGGTGCCCGCGATGCTGCTGGAAGCGGTGGCCGAGCTCGGGTCCGCGAACCCGGCGATGGCGTGGGACCTGCTGTCCGACGCGACGCACGCCGCGATCATCGGCGGGCAGATGATCATCGGGACGACGCCCCGCGAGGTCGCCAGGGCCGCCGCCGACGCCTGGCATGATCCCGCGCCGCCGCCCCCGAGCCCCGCCCCGCTGATGGCGGGCCTCGCCCGCCACATCGCGTACGGCTACGCCGAAGGAGCCCCCGCGCTGCACGCCGCCCTGGCCCGGTTACGCGCCGCCGACGAACTCCACGAGCACGGTACGTTCAGCGTCATGATCAGCCTCGCGGCCGATGAGCTGTGGGACATCGAAGCCAAGCGGGAACTCATCGGAAGACTGGTGGCGGCGGGCAGGAGCCATGGCGCGCTCTACGGGCTCAGCGTGGCGTTGATCGCCCTGGCCACGGCCGAGATCTGGGACGGGCGGTTCGCCGCCGCGGAGAGCTGCTACGTCGAGGCCAACGACTACATGACCGCGATGGGGTTCGGCGGGGCAGGGGATTTCAACAAGGCGTTGCTGTACGCGTGGACAGGCAGGGAACCAGAGCTGCGGGCGGCCCTCGGGACGATGGATGCCATGAGCCGGACTCTGGGGCTCGGTTCGATCTTCCGGTGGGCAGGCCAGGCGCTGAGCATCCTCGAGATCGGCCGCGGGCGCTACCAGGAGGCGCTCGACGCGCTCCGTCCGGCGTTCGAGCAGCCGGTGGTGCTCGGTGACATCAACCTGCCCGGCCTGGTCGAGGCAGGGGTGCGAGCCGGTGACCGGGCAGCCGCGGCCAGAGCCTTGGAACGCATGGAGGAGCGCGCCTCGCTGGCCGGGACGCCGTGGGCGCTGGGGTCGCTCGCCCGCGGCCGGGCCCTCATGAGCGACGGTGACGGGGCCGAGCAGCTGTACCAGGAGTCGATCGCGCAGCTGGGTAAGGTCCCTGTTGCCGTGGAGCAGGCGTGGTCGCGGTTACTGTTCGGCGAATGGCTGCGCCGGCGGAAGCGGCGTGCCGACGCCAGGGTTCAACTGCGGGCCGCGTACGAGTCCTTCGACTCGTGGGGGGCCGCGTTGTTCGCCGAGCGGGCGAGAGCGGAGTTGCTGGCCACGGGGGAGTCCGCGCGCAAGCGGACGGTGGAGAACCAGTTCGATCTCACCCCGCAGGAGCGCCAGGTGGCGAGGCTGGCCGCGTCCGGGCTGACGAACGCGGAGATCGCCACCCGGTTGTTCGTCACCACCTCGACCGTCGAGTTCCACCTCAGCAGGGTGTTCCGCAAGCTCGGCCTCACTTCGCGCAAGCAGATCAGGCAAAAGCTAGGCGAAGCCGGCGCGTGACGTCAGAGCCTGCGTAGGGCTGTTTCGGACGGTGATCCGGGTTCGACCGTGTAGAGGCCGAGGGTCTGGTCGGGGTCGCCCGCGGGTGTGAAGGCCTCGAAGCCGAGCGTGATGTCCCCGGCGAGCGGGTGGTGGCTGGCGTGCAGGTGCAGCATGCCGACGTTCTCGCGGGCCGTCTCGGGCCAGTCCTCGAGGAGAACGTCGCCGCGGTCGGCGGCTACCTGGTCCCCGCCGACGCCGACTTGCACGACCTCGACGTCAGAGCGTGGTGATGAGGCCGCCGTCGATGGTGAAGTCGCTGCCGGTGATGTTGGCGGCGGCGTCCCCGGCCAGGAAGACGACGAGCGCGGCGACCTCCTCGGGGGTGGTGAACCGCCCGGTGATCGACTCGCCCGCCGCCTGCGCGGCCACCGCGTCAGCCGTACCTCCCGTCGCTCCGGCGACGGTCTCGGCGACGCCGCCCGCGCCCAGCCACAGGCCAGTGGCGACGGGACCGGGGCTGACGGTGTTGACGCGGATGCCGCGCGCCGCCACCTCCTTGGACAGGGACTTGCAGAAGTTGACCAGGGCGCCCTTGGCCGCGCTGTAGTCGACGACCAGAGGGTCGGGGAGCCTGGCGTTGACCGAGGCGATGGTGATCACGCTGCCGTGCCCTTGGTCCAGCAGGTACGGCAGGGCGGCACGGGTGGTCCGCACCGCGGCCAGGAGGTTGATGGTCAGCGTCGTGGTCCAGTCGTCGTCGGTGACCGACAGGAAGCCGTTGACCCGTGGCCGGACAGACCCGACGTTGTTGACCAGGATGTCGAGCCCGCCCAGGAGCGGGATCGCGGTCTCGACGAGGGCGCCGGGTCCGTGGGGCTCGGACAGATCAGCTTCGACGAAGGGCAGGTCGGGCGGACGTTCCCGGGCGCCGACGACCACCGACGCGCCTTCGTCGGTGAGGGCTCGGGCGATGGCCAGGCCGATGCCGCGGCTGCCGCCGGTGACGATCGCGCGCTTGCCGTACAGGTCGGATTTCATGTCAGAGGGACTGCGCGCGCAGCCAGTCGAGGCAGGTGTCGGCGACCTCGCGCCAGCCGTGGTCGATCGTCAGCGAGTGGCCGCGGTCGGCGAACTCGATGAGGTCGGTGACGGCCTCGGAGTGGCGGTACTGCTTGAGTGTTGCCTTGGTGACCGACTCGGGGACGGTGTGGTCCCGGCCGCCCATGATGAGCAGGAGCGGGCCGCGGCCGGAGTTCTCGGTGTTGACCTTGGCGGGGGAGTGGGGGTCGAAGTTGGCTGACGCGGCTTCGAAGAGCGGCTTGCCGGGGGCCGGGATGGTCCAGCGCTCGTACAGCATGTCCGACTCCTCCGTAGGGAGCGCGTTGCCGAAGGCGAAGCGGAACTGGCCGGCGGTGAGGGAGACGGAGCGGTGCTTGTTGGCGGGGTTCTTGAACACCGGGAGGGTGGAGCGCAGGGCTGAGAGCGGCAGCGGCAGGACGCCCTTGATCTGGGCGGCGTCGATGGCGATCGTGGCGGCGGCGCGGTCCTGGCCGAGCAGCTTCTGGGCGATCATCCCGCCGAAGGAGTGGCCGATGAGGATCGGCTGCACGCCCAGCTTGGCGATGTAGTCCGCGTAGTGCTCGACGACCTCGTCGATGCCGTGGTCGGCGATGCTCTCGGGGTTGGCGCGGGCCTCCTCGACCGTGTCGGGGTCGCCGGGCCAGCCGGGCAGGTGCGGGTCGTATCCCGCGTCGCGGAACAGGTCGGCCCAGGGCGTCCAGGACGTGGCGTGCAGCCAGAGGCCATGAATGAAGATCACAGGGGTAGCGGTCATGGAACCAGCCCACACCCGTGTGCCGCTCGTCGAACCGGGGTCACACCCCAGTCTTCGTCGACAGTCTCAGTGCGAAACCCGCGACTGGACGGGGTACGCCTGCACACCCACGTCGCACCTCTTACCGGCTCCCGCGCCGGATGGGTGGAATCGCCCGCACCGGCCTCGCGCCCAGTCGGCGGTCTAGAACTCGCCGTGCGTGGGATTGTCGGTGACGTGGCCGGTGTCGCCGGGCGCATCTGGCTCAGGGTGCGGATCCTGCCGATCTCGGTCACGTTGACGGGCTGGGCTGACTCGCCAGCCATCGCGCGGTGGTAGAGAGGGACGGTAATCCCGTGCCCTGGCGATCAGTCTGTGCAGACGGGCCCGCCGGGTAGGCCCCGCCGGCCACGAATCGGGCGGAGGTTCCAGCTCTCGCTGCGGATGTGGGCGCGTTCACGGCGTTGGGCTGTCAACACGTCGGGTGGCGGGTGTGGGCGTTGCGCCGGCGCAGGTGGGCGTGCAGGGCCCGTGTTTCGGTACAGGCAGCGCCTGCGTCGCCGGGGTTGCCGATCGGTGCCGTGCTACTTTTGCGATGGAGGCTTGTACCTGCCTGCCCCGGACGAGATGTGCGCCGTACCCGGCCCGCCAAGACGACGCACGCAAGGAGACGTCGTGGACGCGGGCAGATCTTTCATCGATTTCGTCGGCCAGGTCGCATCCCCTCAAGGGCTGGATGTCCGGTGGATCCACGGCTCGCCATCGGCCAAGCACAACACCGACCCCGACATCCAGGTCCACGCCTACGACGAGCACACCTTCATCCTGCGGCAGAACAAGGCGATCAACTACGAGGCGCCCTTCCTGTTCCTGCTGTTCGGAAACGCTCAGGCGATGCTGATCGACACCGGGGCCACGGCGTCGGCCGAGTTCTTCCCTTTGCGCCGGGTGGTCGACGAGCTCGTCGGCGGGTGGCTCGCTCGCAACCCCCGGGGGACGTACCACCTGCTGGTGCTGCACACCCATCCGCACGGCGACCACGTCGCGGGCGATGGCCAGTTCGCCGGCCGCCCCGACACCACGGTGATCGGCGCGGACCTGGCCAGTGCCTGGCCGTACTTCGGCTTCGATCAGGATCCGGGCGCCGTGGCGCAGGTCGACCTGGGCGGGCGGGCGCTGGAGTGCCTGGCCACCCCCGGCCACCATGAGGCGGCGGTCACCTTCTACGACCCGTGGACCGGGTTCCTGCTCACCGGTGACACGGTCTACCCGGGCCGGCTGTACATCACGGACTGGCCGGCATTCACCCGCACCATCGACAGGCTGATCGAGTTCTCCGGCCGCCGGCGGGTGACCCACGTGCTCGGCTGCCACATCGAGATGACCATGCGGTCGGGCGTGGATTACCCGATCCGGACGACGTACCAGCCCGAGGAGCCACCCCTGCAGATGACCACAGGACACCTGCGGGAGATTCGCGCGGCCCTGGAGGAGATCGGCGCCCAACCCGCCCGGTGTGCCTTCCCGCTTTTCATCTTGTGGCCCGAGGCGTGAGCGGCCCGGTGGTGCTCGGGTCGGCCTTCGTCGATCCTGGCGATCCCGGCAACGGGCTGGGCAATCCGTTCGCCGCGGTGATGGGGGAGCTGGCACGCCGTACCGGAATGAGCTGATCCGCTCCAGGATTTCCGACAAGCGCGTTCTGGCGCTGGTGAAGGCGTTCCTGGAGGCCGGGGTGATACGCCACGGTCTGTTCAAGGACAGCCTCACCGGAGCTCCCCAGGGGCACTCGCTCCCTCCCGAGCTTGAGCTGACTCGCCGATCTCGACGGCTGCGATCGGGTCCCGGTCCGGCTGGCTTCTGTGTCTGATTTCCGAGCTCTGGCGTTGACGGTTGGTTTCGGATGTTTGGGCGTCAGTGACATCGTCGTGACTCGGCTGTCGCTGGTTGGGCTTCAGGATCTGGCGTTGTTCCAGGTTGTGCTGTTGAGGAAGTAGGTGTCGTAGAGCTCCTGGACTTCCAGCAGGCTTTCTGGGGGGACCTTGCCGTAGGCGATGCGTTCGAGGTGGCGGAAGTACTCGAACCGTTCCACCCCTGGAGTAATGACGATGAGGATGTCGGCGTCTTCGCCCGGTGCGGCGGCGAAGGCGTGGGCGAGGCCTGGCGGGACGATGACGAGGTCGCCGCGTTCAGCGGTGACGACCTGTTCGCCGGACAGCAGTTGGGCAGTGCCGTCGAGCATGTAGAACAGCTCGGCTGAGTTGGAGTGGTGGTGCGGGCTGGCGCCGTTGGCGCCGTTGGTCAGGCTGACCCGATGGGTGGACAGCGCACCGCCGGTCGAGCTGCTGTCGGCCAGCAGCCGGATCGTGGTCGGGGCGCGACCGATGATTTCGGCTTCGGCGGAGCGGACGATCACAGAGTCGTCGAATTTCGGCATGACCAGCGACATTTCCAAGACTCCTTGCGTGATGACGATCGATAACTCGAGCGGTGATGGACGGCTTCGGATACGGTCGCGCACGTCGATCGGCGGGGTGCGGTGTGGGATTGGCGGATTCGCGGCGACGGGTGATCGAGTACGTCGACCACCCCTCGCCGTTGCAGGGTCGTCCGCTGGCGAAGGCGGCGTGGGGGTGAGCGCTGCCGCAGTTCCTACGCAACCGCGGGGACGGCGCGGGATCGAGGGTTGGTGTGGAGGAGAAGCGCCCCGGTGAGCGCTACCACGAGCGCGGTGGCGAGGTGGATGCCCAGTGCCGCGGCCACCCGACCGTCCTGCGACAGCACGATGATCATGTCGCCGAAGGGCACGAATGACCCCGCGAGCATCGCCCAGCCGAGCGTCCGGCGCTGGCCGGCCAGCAGGAGGGCGAAGATGACGAGCCCCTGTCCGATGTCACGCACGCCCTTGACGGCGAAGTAGCCGCCGGCGTTGCCAGTGGGCGGGTGGGGCACACCGAAACCGGCGGCCGTGGCCTGGCCGTCCAGGAGATAGGTGATGCCGACGTAGGTGATGAAGAGTCCACCGATGACGGCGAGGGCAGTGGCGAGGTTCTTCATGATGTCTCCCTGAGAAGTTCGTGTTGCCAGAGAATCTACGACCATCTCCAACATCTTGGCAATAGTTTGCCAAAGAGATTTGCCAACAATGTCATGCGGCGAACCCTCCTTGTCGACCTCGACCTCGACCTCGACCTCGACCTCGACCTCGACCTCGACCTCGACCTCGATGCTGCCTGCTGGCTGAACAGCGTCGCGTCGTCCTTGCTGGAACAGAAGTGCTTGCCCTGCTTGGCAAAGGTTTGCCAAGCAGGTGTGAGGTGGCTAAGATCGAGCGCGACAGCACTGACACATTTGGCACGTCGATGGCAAGGTGGCTTGGCCAGGACCTGTCGTCGATACACATGTTTGGGGGCAAGTACGTGCTCCAGCAGCCGCAGTTCGGCCGCCGGCTCAAGCAGTTGAGGACCGAGCGAGGTCTCACGCAGAGTGCACTCGCGGGCGACGACATGTCGACCGGGTACCTCTCGCGCTTGGAGTCCGGAGCCCGCCAGCCCACCGAGCGTGCTGTTGCGCACCTGGCCAACCAGCTCGGGATCAGTCCGGCGGAGTTCGAGGAGTCCGCGTCGTCGCCGCTGGCACAGAGTCTGACCATCGCCACCGGCCTCGACTCGGACGAGACGGCCGCGCTGCTGGCCGAGGCGCTGAAGACCGCGCGTGGCCAGGACCCTTTGCTGCGCTGGCAGGCCCTGTGGCGGGTCGCCGAGTGGAAACGACGGCACAACGAATACCCTGCTGAGCGCGCCTACCTTGACGAGTTGGTCAGGCTCAGCGACGAGATCGGGCTGCCAGAGCTGAGAGTCAGAGCGTTGACCCAGCTCGCGCGCTGCATGCGGGCCTCTGGAGAGATCACGCCTGCGGTCGAGGCTGCCACGGTCGCCCATCGGCTGGCCCTGGATGGCGAGCTGTCCTCACGGGACATGGCCACGGCCCTGCTGGCACTCGTGTCCGTGGAGGCGGAGTCGGGTCGGCTGTCCGAAGCTCGAAGGCATGCGGATGAGCTCGCCGTTCTGGTCGAGGGCCAGTCCGACGCGCTGTGGGCCGAAGCCATGTGGACCGCGGCGGCAGTCCGAGTCTTTCAGGGCGAGCTCACGACCGCGCAGGCGCTGCTCGACCAAGCCCTGGAGCGCTTCGACGGCCGGGAGAACCTCACCCTGTGGCTGCGCCTGCGGACGGCCTCGGCCAGGCTTCATCTTCAGAAGACCCCTCCCGAGCCAGATCTCGCCCTTCGGTGCGTTGAGGCGGTCGAAGCGGCCCTCCCGTTCGCCGGGACACCGGCTCTGGAGCAGCAACTGATGTCCATCCGGGCAGACATCGCCGTCCAGGAGGGCCGGGTCACGGACGCTCACGCCCTGCTCGATCGGCTCGCCGCGACCGACCTGCGCATGAGCTACCGGGAACGCATCAGGCTGGACATCCTCCGCAATCAGGTCCTCCTTCTCGAGGGCAAGGCTGAGGAAGGCCTGGCCGGATTGAGGAGTCTCGCCCAGCGAGCCCAGCAAGACTCCAACATCGACCTTGCCGCGGAGATCTGGCGAATCGCTGCCGAATCCCTGGCGCAGACGCGTGAAGGGTCCTCGGGCAGCGAGGTCTGACGCGCGCTGGGCAACCGGCACCCGTGATCAGTCGGGTGAACTACCGGTCAGTCGCTGCCAGTTGCCGGAGCCGATGGCGGCCTTCTCTTCCGCGGTGAACGGCGCTTGCTCGAGGAACTTGCGGGCGACCCCGCCGCTGGTGTCCAGGAACGGGAAGCCGCCGGGCCGAGTGCCGAAGGTGTAGGGGTAGTCGGTGGAGTAGAGCATGCGGTCCGTTCCGACGACCTCCGCGGTCCAGCGCAGGTAGCGCTCGCTGACCGTGCCGCTGCCGGCGACCCAGAAGTTGTGGCGGAAGTAGTCCGCCAGGGGCCGCTGCAGCTTCGCCATCTCCTGCAGGACCCCGATGTGGTCCAGGTAGAACAGGACGACCTCGCCCCAGTGGCCGGCAATCACCTGCAGGTCGGGGTGGCGGTCGAACACCCCGGAGAAGACCATCCGCAGGTACTGCACGCCGAGGTCGTAGTACCAGCCCAGTCCGGCGCCCGCGAGTGCGGGGCCCACCCCGTGCGGAAGGCCGGAGTAGTAGGCGTCCTGGATCGCTCGCGGCGGGGTCTGTGGGTGGAAGTGCAGCGGCACCCGGAGCCGCTCGGCCGTGCCGTACAGGTCGTCGAATTCCGCCGCGTCGGCGAGTGAGGTACCGGTGCGGCCGTACAGCATCGCGCCGCGGAAACCGAGCCGGGTGACCGCGCGTTCCAGTTCCGCCGCGGCGGCTTCGGGGGATGGGGTGGGAATGGCGGCGAGTGCCTGCAATCGCGGGTTGGCGGCGGCGATCTCGGCGAGCGTGTCGTTGGCGTCACGGGCGACGCTCACGGCATCCGTGGGTGCCAGGTTCTGCACGCCCGGTGAGGCCAGGGACAGCACCGCGACGTCGATGCCCTGGTCGTCCATGTCGGCCAGGCGCAACTCGCCGACGTCTCGCAGCCGCCGCGCGAGCGGGTCGTCGCCGTAGCCGCGCTGCGGGATCTGCGGCTCTCCCGCCTTCGTCCATGCGTCGAGCAGCGCGGGCAGTACCACGTGCTCCTCAAGGGCCACGATGCGCATGTCAACCTCCTGATTATCAGTGATAGCAGCCTTACGTTAGCACTGGAAACTATCGAGGGAAACACTTGAGTGTTAGCATCGATAAATGCTGGCTGAACCAGACACCCGGACGCGCGTCATCGAAGCAGCGGCCGACCTCCTCGCCCGTGAGGGTCGTGAGGCGGTGACCACCCGCGCGGTCGCCGCGGCGGCCGGGGTGCAGGCACCGGTGATCTATCGCTTGTTCGGCGACAAGGACGGGCTGCTGGAGGCGGTCGCCGCGTACGGCTATGCCACGTTCCTCGCGGCCAAGCACGTGGACGCGTGTGGTGATCCCGTCGATGATCTGCGGGCGGGCTGGAACCTCGCCGTCGAGTTCGGACTGGCCAACCCCGAGTTGTACGCGCTGATGTACGGCGAGCCCAAACGCGGCACGGACTCGGAGGCCTTCCACGCCGGCATGCAGATCCTGCTCGGGCGCATCCGTCGCCTCGCCGCAGGCGGCTGGCTGCGTGTCGATGAGAAGCTCGCCGCCGCGCTCATCCACGCGACTGCACGCGGCGCCGTCCTCACCTGGTTGTCACTACCCGAAGACCAGCGCGACCCGGCCCTGCTCACCACCCTGCGCGAATCGATGGTCGCCGCCGTCACCCGCGAGGAACCCGTCGTACAGGACGCCGGCCTGCCTGCCGCGGCTCGAACCCTTCTTGCCCTCCTGCCCGAGCAGACGACGCTGAGCAGCGCGGAGGAGCGGCTGCTGAGCGAATGGCTCGACCGCCTGGCCTCAAAAGGCTAGAAACTGCCCGGGGCTCGGCGGGTAGCCCTCAGTTGCGGCACACGGACTCACCACCTGATCCTGCACACACCGGCGGCGCGCAGGAAACGGGTGATGGCACCGGTGCGACTGTCGGTCATGAGGTGTTGGCGTCCCTTTGGACATCTCCTGTCCCCGACTGTCAATTGGGTAGACACATTGAGCAGATGGGGCTGGTAGACACGTTCAGCAGATAGGGGGATAGCGGTCATGGACGTATATGAGGCGGTCACGAGTCGACGGGCGGTGCGCGGATTCACCGATCGGCCTGTCCCGAGGGAGGTGCTGGAGCGCGTGCTGTCCGCCGCGGCTTGGGCGCCGTCCGGATCGAACCTCCAGCCGTGGCGCACTTACGTGCTGACCGGCGGGCCGCTGGCTGAGCTCAAGAAGCGCGCCGGCAGGCGGGTGGCCGCAGGCGATCCTTGGGACGAGCGGGAGTACGAGATGTACCCGGCCGCACTGAAGTCCCCGTACCGTGAGCGCCGATCCCGCTTCGGCAAGGAGCGCTACAGCGCACTCGGTGTTTCGCGCGAGGATTGGGAGGCGCGCCAGAGGGCCGCTTCCGGCAATTGGCAGGCGTTCGGCGCGCCCGCCGCCCTGTTCTGCTACATCGACCGTGACCTGGGGCGGCCCCAATGGGCCGACGTCGGCATGTATCTGCAGAGCGTCATGCTGCTGCTGCGCGCCGAAGGGCTGCACAGTTGCCCGCAGATGGCGTGGTCGGTGTATCGCAAGACCGTCGCGGAGATCCTGTCACCCCCGGACGAGCTGATCCTCTTCTGCGGCATGTCGATCGGCTTCGAGGACGTCACGGTGGATTACATCCGTACGGGCCGGGCGCCGCTCGACGAGACTGTCACGTTCGTCGAGGGTTCTGTGCTGCAATCGCGTGCGGAGTGACGGGGTGTCACCCGCCCCTCGTGGCCGTGCGGGCTGCACCGCTCTCAGAGATTCACGGCGACAATGACCCGAGTACGGCCAGCCGTAGAGGCTGTGGGCCCGGCCGCTACGACGAGCTGTCGTCGGGCCCTGGTAGATCCGCCATGGTGAGCCCGTATCAGTTGAGCACGCTCGTCCAGCGCCACGTACCCGGTTTCTGCGGCGGTTCGACCCGCCGCCCGACAGCCTGGCCATCCCGTGGACGTACCTAGGCCTGGGTGGCCGGGGCCGTCGCGGTCAAGGCCGCGTCGCGGCCTCCGCTGAGGGTGCTTCGTGACCTATGACCGTCAGCAGCCGCTCCCACTCGGCGGTGATGGGCTCGGGGTCATAGAGCCGTGAGGTTAGCAGCGCCTGGTCGCTCATCCGTCGCCGGGCGGCCGGGTCGTCCATCAGCCCGCCCAGCTCGGCGGCCAGCGCCTTCAGGTCGCCCGGCGGGACGAGCAGTCCGTCGTGGTCGTGGGTGATGATCTCGCCGGGGCCGTAGGGGCAGTCGAAGGACACCACGGGTACGCCCTTGCTCAGCGACTCCAGGATCGTCATCGGGAAGCCCTCGTGCCGGGAGCTGAGCACGAAGATCGAGGCCCGGTCGAACTCGGCGCCGATGTCGCGCGACGCCCCGGTCAGCGTGACCGAGCCGCCCAGCCCGAGCTCGTCGACCAGCGCGGCCAGGGCGGACCGCTGGGGACCGGAGCCCACGATCCGCAGGCTCCACCCCGGGCGCTCCGCCACGGCCCGCGCCCACGCGCGCAGCAGCAGGTCGAACCCCTTGACCTTGGTGAGCCGCCCGATTGCCACCACGGCCGGCTCCGTCAGCGGCGACGGCCCGCTGGACAGCGGAGGCGTCGCGTTGGGGATGCGCACGAGCTGCCCGGGCGCCCGCTCGCCCAGCGCGACCCGGTAGTCCTTGAGGTCGGCCTCGGTCAGCGTCACCAGCGCGCTGAGCCTGCCGTACCTCCTCTTGATCATCTTCTGTACGGCGGGCCGATGCGTGCCGTACCCGACGTGCTCCTGGGCCACCGTGAGCACCCCGGGCGGCGCGAGCAGTGCCGCGACCAGGTTGAGTCCGGGACGGGTGGTGATCAGCACGCCGCCGCGCAGCCCGCGCAGGAACCGCACGAGCGCAACGTCGGTACGCAGGTCGAACTTGGCGTAGGCCGCCTCGTCCGGCGGGATGAGCAGGCTACGGCCGAGTGGCGACCTGCCCACCAGGTCGACGAGGTAGGAGACGCGGACCCCGTGCGGCACCGGGAAGAAGGGCTCCTGCCTGGTCCTGATCACGCTGACGATCTCCACGTCGTGCTCGGCCGCCAGGCTCCCCGCGAGGGTGAAGACGGTCCTGATCGTGCCGCCCATGCCGTTGGCGTGCAGCAGCAGGAACCTGACGTGCCGCGTGTCGGCCGGACCGCTCGCCCTGCGCCGGTTGGCGGCCCGCAGCAGGGACAGGCCGAGCGCGGGCAGCCCCAGCGCCAGTGAGATCGCGGACGGGCTCACCATGAGTGAGCCCACCGTGTCGGTGGGGTAGTGGGCGCCCAGGTAGACCCTGGCCAGCATCTGCGCCAGGACCAGAACGGCGCCCAAGGCCACGACCAGGCGCCGCCACCTCCTGAGCAGCAAAGCCAGCGCGATCACCAACGACAGGGTCAGGCAGACGTGTCCGCTGGGGAAGCTGTCGGCGCCCACCTCGTGGACCAGCGCGTGGGCGGCGGGCGGCCGCGGGCGGGCCACGATCTCCTTGACGAGCGTGCCCATGCCCCAGCCCGCGGCCACCACGACCGCCGCCAGCAGCGCCTTCCTGGCCTGCCGTACCGCTGCCAGCCCTGCCACGAGCAGCAGGGACAGGAACGTTCCCACGACGGTGCCGAAGCCGACGTTCAGCACCTGCGCCACCCCGGTCAGCCATGGGGTTCGAGCCGACTCGACGGCTGCGGCGAGGTGCCCGTCGACCGCTGTCCAGCCGGGCGTGCGCGCGGCCAGGCCCACGGCGACGGCCGTGACCAGGAGTGTCAGGGAGAGCCAGATCCTGCCGCGCCTCATACGAGCACGGTAGGAAGCGCCCGGCAAACGCAGGCTGAGCAGCAGGTAAGCGCGGCGTTTACCTTGGCGCGGCAGGCTCGGGCCGTCAGTCGACCGGGCCACGCTGCAGTCGTGGAGCCCCGCCCAGGGCTACGCGGCCGACGAGGTGGACCGGGGCGCAGCCCGTCGGCGTCGGTGGAGTTCGAGTCGGAGAACGGAAGGATCAAGGTGTGGATCACCTGTGCCGGCGGCCAGCCGGAACTGCACACCGACACCACGGTCGTTGATTAGGTTCCCTCCAGGCGGCGATAGGCCTACGCGCTGTGCTCTCAGGTCGAGTGTCCAGGAGCTCGGTCTTAGGACAGCATCCTGCTGCCGAGTTTCCGATACGGCGAGCAGTCCCAGGCGATGCTTCCGGGTTTTCGTAGCCGCTGCGGACTTGTACGTGGATGATGATGACCTGCGTGGATGGCATTATCGGCAGGCGCAGTGCCGAGCATCCCTCGCTCAGGCCGGACGAGGGGCGCGGCGGTCCTTGCGCTGGGCGAGTTCTTCGTCGTCCACCAGGACGAGCATCGGCTTGCCGGGTTCGCACAGCATGGTGACGGTGTAGCGAAGCGGGATGTCGTCGCGGTTGTTGCCGTCCTGGTAGTGGATCACGTCGCCACCCTGCTCCCAGAACGTCTCTCCGGCGTGTACGATCCGCTCCGGCTCGCCTTCCAGCTCAAACAGCATCTCGCCTTCCAGTACGTAGCCGAACGCCGGCCCGGAGTGCCGGTGTGGCGGCGTGCCGGGGTCGCCGGGTGGGAACTCGACGACGATGGTCATCGCGTGCGCGCCCGCCGGGATGAAGGGCGGTTCTGCTTCCTGCAGTATGGTGATCGCCGTCTGCCACGCGTTCGATCTCGGCTTGTCGTCATCGGGCATGGAACGTACCTTTCGTGACCTATGGGTGATAGAGCCCGGGCGGGGCGCGCTACTTGCCCGCGGCGTTCCGGCCGGACCAGTCGCGGTAGCGGATCTGGCCGAGGGCGGCGCCGTCATCCGGCACCAGCGACCGCTCGAGCAGCTCGGCTCCGAAGTAGTGCGCGTGCGGGTCGGTGACCACCTCTCGCGGATCACCCCAGGAGGCCAGCGCGTCGCGGAAGAACTCGTCCATCCTGAACTGCTCGGGCCCGGCCACCTCGACTCTGCCGTTCAACGGCGTCCCCACCGCGACCCTGCCGATCGCCTGCGCGACGTCATCTCCCGCGATGGGCTGGAAGAGCACGGGTGGCATCCGCACCGTGTCGCCGTCCGTGGCATCGTCGGCGATTCTCCGGACGAACTCGAAGAACTGGGTGGCGTGCACGAGCGAGAACGGGATCGACGACTTCTCGATCAGCTGCTCCTGAGCGGTCTTCGCCCGGAAGTAGGCGTTCCCGGGCGGCCGCTCCGTTCCCACCACCGACAGCGCGACATGGTGGCCGACGCCGGCCGCCGTCTCCGCGGCGAGCAGGTTGCGGGTGGAGGTCTCGAAGAACTCCCGCACGGCGGCCTCCTCGAAGGAGGGGGAGTTCGACACGTCGATCACCACCGACGCGCCCGCCAGCACCTCGGCCAGCCCTTCGCCGGTGAGGGTGTTCACGCCGGTGCTCGGCGCCGCCGCCACCGCCTCGTGACCGTGCTCACCGAGCTTGGCCACCAGCTTCGACCCGATCAGCCCGGTCCCGCCCACCACCACGATCTTCATGACAAACCTTCCTGCCTGCCGGGCCACCCCTTTGCCAACCGGTCGCCCGCCAGGACAGATCCCCGGCAGAAGTTCTTTGGCCTCGCCTCCAGCGTCTCCCGCCCTGTCTCTACTTCCCCATACCGGGCGGCAAACTTTCAGCAACCGTCGCCAATGTCCCTCGCGGCGTGGACGCTGTTGGACGACCACTGCGAGCTCGCCGGAGGGAAGGACGCGACCTGGCGTGTCGTCGAGGTTGACCAAGGCAGTGTCACGGAATTACCCAGCGCTCTGGGGACACGTTCCCCAGAAGTGCGGCTCGATCCGGGCCTCCGGAAGGTCAGCGTCATTCCGGTCTGGCGACCGTACGGCGGATCACCGCGGAAACGCGAGCCTGCGCCCGCGCGTAGTGGCCCGCGGTCGACGCACGCGACCGACCACCGATGCGGTGGTCATGACCTGGCGCCGATCAGACCGGGTCCTCGTCAGTCAGCGAAGGCACCGCGCGTGGACGCAGGACCATGAGCGAACCTTCCAAGGTCGCCACCATGGCAAAGGGAAACCGGTCGACCTCAAGACAGAGCGCGACGTCATCAGGATGGACTCCTTGACGCACACCCTCCGCCAGTTCGGCGGCGGCGCGCGACTCGGCAGCCCGGCGGAGGAACTCAGCAGCATCCGCCCCAGCCTCGGTGACCCTCCGAGCGATGTATTGGGCACATGCCAGATCTTCATCGGCCTGCCCATCTTCGCCAGTGACCACGAACGTGACGCTGTCACTCTTGCGCGTCCGTAAGAGCCGAGCCGTTGCCTCCGCCACCACGAAGCCGGCGCACAGCACCAGCGGCGCCTCCTTGACCGCAAGGGCGCCGACTGTCCCCGCCGTGGTCTTCTGCACAACGGTCCGTCCGCCGAGGTCAACGGACCGCAGCAGTCCCGGCGAGTTGACGGTGTCGAACCCGGGCGCGGGCGGACCGTCTTTGAGCGCCACCCAATCCGGGTGGCGAGCCTTGAGCGCCAGGGCTTCGTCCAGGGACTCCGCAAGAACGATCTTTTCCGCGCCTTGGGCAAAGGCCCAGGCAGCCACGGTGAAGGCACGCATGACGTCGACCACGACCGCCACGGACGGGGCTTCGACCAGATCAGCGATACCAAGGAACCGAGCTTCCATTCCGGTGATGATCGCACGTGCCCGATCCGAGGCCCCGCTCGCCCCCGAGGAGATCGCACTCCGCGCCCCCGCACCGTTCATCGCCATGGCCCTCGGCTTCACAGTCGTCGCTCGGAGCCTGGAACCGAAGCCATCGCGGCGATTGGGCGGATTTGAACGGGTTTTAACCGCGTGAGCGGTTGAACCCGGCACTTCGCCGAAAGGATTCGAGACATGAGCAAGCACGTGCTGGAACCTGAAGCGCAGAAGATCGCGGATGCCACCGCGAACCCGCCCTTCCTCTACGAACTCGGACCTGAGGGCGCCCGTAAGGTGCTCGACGATATTCAGTCCGCTCCGATCGACAAGCTCCCCGTCGCCGAAGACAAGTGGATCACCGTTCCGGCGGAGGTCGGGGATGTCCGGGTGCGCATCATCAAGCCTGAAGGGGCGACCGGCCTCCTGCCGACGATCCTCTACATCCATGGCGGCGGGTGGATCCTCGGCAACTCGGGCACGCACGACCGGCTTATCCGCGAACTCTCCAACGGTGCGCGTGCGGCCCTGGTTTTCGTCGAGTACGACCGCTCCCCGGAGGCGCACTATCCCGTCGCCATCGAGCAGGCGTACGCGACCGCGCAGTGGATCACCAAGAATGGCGCCGGCGAAGGGCTCGACGCCGGCCGCATGGCAATCGCCGGCGACTCGGTCGGCGGCAACATGACCGCCGCGGTAGCGATTATGGCCAAGCAGCGCGGTGACGTGCGGTTCGTGCACCAGTCGCTCTACTACCCCGTCACTGACGCGGCGCAAAACACCGACAGCTACCGTGAGTTCGCCGACGGGCCGTTTCTCACCGCAAGGGGGATGGCTTGGTTCTGGGACGCGTACATCCCGGGCGACGGAGCACAGCGCAAAGAGATCACCGCGTCACCGCTGCGCGCTTCCCTCGAGGAACTCGAGGGCCTTCCGCCGGCGCTGGTCATCGTCGACCAGAACGACGTCCTCAGGGACGAGGGCGAGGCTTACGCCGCCAAACTCACTCAGGCCGGTGTTCCTACGGCGAGCGTCCGGTACAACGGCATCATCCACGACTTCATGATGCTGAACCCGGTGCGTTCCACCCAGGCCACCACAGCGGCCATCGAGCAGGCTGTCCACGTGCTGCGCAAGGCACTCGGCACGCTTTAATATGATCTTCTGGCCGGATCGGTCCCGGGAGAAGATCGCCCTTCTGCGATGAGTTTCGGTCCGGGCGTTCGGGATGATGCGTGAAAATTCCTGATCGCGATGCCAAATACACGGCTGCTTTCGATGCGGTGTTCGCGGCGATCGGCGTGCGCCTGATCATCGCCCCCGCGCACCTGAAGGCCGAACCGACTACCCGCCCGCGCCTCTGGATGATATCCGGCAGGCGCACAGCCACGAGGTTTTCGGGTTCGTATCACTGGGGAACGCAGATTGCCGGGCGAGCGTCCGGGAGGATGATCGGCCTCGGCAAGAAGCCCCGGCGACGACTTCAACCGCCCTTGAGGGCAGCTTCGGCCCTGGTCAGCGGTATTTGTCGATGGCCGCGGCAACGAGTTCGGCCGCTTTGTCGGCGACGGCGTATCCCGGTTGGCGGCCGTTGTGATCCAGAACCAGCCAGACGTTCGCGATGCGGACGGAGATGTGCCTGCGGTGAAGCAGCAAGCCGCCGATACGCGAGTACTGGGTGTAGCTGTAGGCCTCGTCGCCGACGTCTGGTCCGTTGCGGAGCTTGGTGCCAGGTGTGCGCCTTGGCTCCTCCTTCATGGACTTGACCGCATTCCGCTGGGCGATACGGGCCATCTCGAGCTGCTCGTAACGTGAGGCCGAGAGGCTCACGTATGTCCCGTCGGGTCTGCTCCACGTGCACACTGTGGCGTTCACAAAAGTGCGCTTCATCGACCGGCCGAACAGCGAGCGCACCTGAGCCGCGGTCAGCAGGTCGCAGGCGTCGAACTCGCGGGTGAACAGCGCTGGGGCCGGTGTTGTCGGCCGGGAGGAACTGACAGGGGGCGCGGGCGTTCCGCTGGTCGCGGTGGTGGTTTTCGGCAGGACTTGCACCACGATCACCACACCGGCCGCCACGGCCAGCACCACAGCGAGGACGGCGCCGGGCAGGATCCGCCGACTCCAGCGCCGGGATCCAGTCAGCGTGCGACGCCGGCCCAGGTCGGTCGTGGAAGCGCCTTGGGCGACGGCGTTCAGCAACTGCGCCGCTCGCTCCGGCGGGCAGCGCCGTACCGGATCCTTTTCCAGGAGTACGGCCAGCACAGGAGCGAGCGGGCCCGCCAGGCGAGCCGCGGCCGGTTGCTGCATCAGCACGGCTGCCATCGCGGCGGCAGGGTTCTCGCGGGCGAACGGTGCCGTGCCCTCCACCGCGGTAAAGAGAGTGGCGCCTAGTGACCACAGGTCGGCGAGCGGGCCGTCCACCTCGCCGCGCAGGCGTTCAGGGGCGATATAGCCGGGCGAGCCGGACAGCAGCCCGGTCTGGGTGAGCACGACGTCCCCGGCGACGGTCGCAATGCCGAAGTCCGTGAGCAGCACCCGGCCGTCGTCGGTGAGCATGACGTTGGCCGGTTTGACGTCCCTGTGCAGAATGCCCGAGGCGTGTGCCGCACTGAGGGCGTCGAGCACCCGTAAGCCGATCATGGCGACCTGCCGGGGCGGCAGCGGCCCGCCGTCGCGCACGGCCCGGTCGAGGGAACGGCCGCGGACCAGCTCCATGACGATCCACGGCCGCCCGCCGTCCAGGACGACGTCGTGCACGGTGACGATGGCCGGATGCGAGCGCAGCCGCGCCGCGGCCCGCGCCTCGCGGAGCGTGCGTTCGGCCAGCTCGCCCCGCGAGGCCGCGTCGAGATCCGGTGGAAACCGGACCTCCTTGATGGCCACCTCCTGACGCAGCAGCTCGTCCGACGCCAGCCAGACGGTGCCCATGCCGCCCTGGCCGAGCTGCGACAGCAGCCTGTAGCGGCCGGCGAGTAGTGTCACCGTCCCTCCACACACGCATTGGTCTCGCTCAGCACCCGTCTTCTTCCCCTCACCGCCGAATCGTTGATCGCCACCGTAGCCCGTGCTTCCGGTGTCCGAACCAATGATCCAGCTATGGGTGCTTTGTCGATAACAGGACACGGCGTGCGCGCACATCAGAATGCACGGAAGGAAGCCGGGCCGCAGAGTGCTTGACCTCCGGATCGGCCTGAGACGGTGGGTTGGGCGCAATTTGAGCACAGGTCGGGAGTGTGGTCCAGAACTTGCCTGAACATGGTGTAATCCGGGACTGGTGTCGAACGGGGGAGCCCGCCCCGCCGATCAGTCGCCGAGGCCCGGTAGCGGGCTGGCGGTTTCGTCTGGAAACGGGCGGGTCGAAGCCCTGTACCTCTTTGTGCTGTGAGCTGGGGTTTTCCTGCGGAATCAGCGCTATGGCTGCGATCATCTCAAGGTGCTGTTGCTGCTCTACCCGTTGGTCCGCAGCCGATGGCTAGCACTCGTCGGCCAGTTAAGGCACTAATCGGGAGAACCGGGCATGGGGCATCGCGACAGTTTGACGGCTTATGGGTGCGATTTCGGTTGCTGTAGGACGACGTCCGAAAGTTGGCAAAGTCAAGGCGTGGAACTTCCTGGTGGGAGGTGATACGACCCGTTCATCCCTGTGTGCTGAAATCGGAGGCGACGTGACTCCTGAGGACGCGCTACGCGCGTTGGCTGACGGCTTCGACGGCGAGGTGATTCGGCCTGAGGACGCCGACTACGAATCGTCCCGCCGCGTTTGGAACCAACTGATCGACCGCAAACCCGCTGCCATCGCACGCTGCCGAACCCGAAACGATGCCGTATCGGCACTGGCGGTCGCACGTGACACCGGCCTCGAGCTCGCCGTGCGCGGCGGCGGGCACAGCTTCCCCGGCTTCTCGACGACGGAGGGCGGCTTGGTCCTGGACCTGGGCCCCATGAAGCAGGTAGTCGTCGACGTAGAGCGGCGGACGGCCAGCGTCGGCCCCGGTGTGCGCTGGGGTGAGCTCACCGCGGCCGCCGCACAGCACAGCCTCGCGCCGGTCGGCGGGCACGTCGCCGATGTGGGCGTCGCCGGGCTGACGCTCGGAGGGGGCAACGGGTGGTTCGCGCGGATCTTCGGGCTCGCCTGCGACAATCTCGTCGCGGCCGACGTCCTTACCGCTTCGGGGAAGATCGTCCGCGCGAGCGCCGACGAGAATCAAGACCTCTACTGGGGCTTGCGGGGCGGCGGCGGCAATCTCGGGATCGTTCTCGAGTTCACGCTGCGCCTGCACCCGGTCGACCGGCTGCTCGGTGGGATAGTCCTGCACCGGTTGGAGGACGCCGCCGACGTGCTGCGCTTCCTCGCCGGGTACGGCCAGAGCGCCCCCGACGAGGTCAATGTGGCGTCGGCGATCCTCGCCGGTCCGCCGGCGCCGTTCGTTCCCCAGGAACTGCACGGGAAGCCGGTGCTCGCGCTGGCGATGTGTTACGTCGGGCCCCTCGCCGATGGGGAGCGTGAGCTCGCGCCGGTGCGCGGGTTCGGCAGACCGTTCGCCGACCTGGTCGAACCGACGACGTTCGAGATACTGCAACACACCTTCGACGCGCAGGGCCAGTCCACGCCCTATCACATGCGCTCTCATCTGGGCGGTGCGATAACCGAGGAGCTCATCGCAGCGATGATCGAGCACGGCGGCGGGCTGAGCTCGCCGAACAACGGTGTGCTTCTGCTGCCGATGGGTGGCGCGGCGGCGCGAGTCGCGGCCGACGCCACCGCCTTCCGGCACCGGGAGGCGTCCTACTGCATGGAGGTCGGGGCGGCCTGGTCGGCGGACGACGAGAACCCGCAGAGGCACATCGAGTGGGCTGACCGCTTGTGGGCCGAGACACGGTCGTGGGCCATCGGAGTGGAAGTCAATCACCTCGCCGACGAGGGTTCTGAGGGGGTTCGCCGGGCCTACGGCGACAACTACCAGCGGCTCGCCCAAGTCAAGCGAACCTGGGATCCCGACAACCTTTTCCGGCTCAACCAGAACGTTCCGCCCGCCAGTGTCGACGACCCTGGCCAGCGATAGCCGTCCGGTGAATCGTTGTCGTCAGTCAACCGATCACCATTAGTCGGCAGCCCGCCATGACGGGCTGCCGCGTTCGGCCCGGCTGTCTTTCCGGACGTTTACTTGGCATCGGCCAGGTAGGTCTGGAAGAAGTCGGGTAATCGCCTGGGACAAGTTCTTCGTGAAGCTCGGCTGACCTCGTAGCAAAACCGAAACCCGCCCTGGGCGGCCCCCTGGATGGAAAGGGTGAGCCCATCCCGTGGTCCGTTGCTGGTCCCGGTTCCGGGGAGTGAGTGGCTGTCGGCGCGTTCGCCATTGGGGAGGAAGTCACCAGCGGCTTCAACGGCAACTGGGACATGATCGCCCACGTCGTGTGCGCCGACCGGCCCGCCGGCTACGCGGTGGTCGAGCATGACGCCTCCTCCGCGGGCCAGGACGACAGCGCCGCCCAGGCCACCTGCCCGTCGGGCACCACCGTCCACGGCACGGGCGGGCTGATCATCCCGCAGACCGCCGGAGACACCCACCTGTACTTCTTCAGCTCCATCGAGCCCAACATGACCGTCGTCAGGGCGCACCGCTCCACTCCCGGCCAGTCCGGCACCTGGACCCTGCGCGCACAGGTCACCTGCGCGACCTGACACGTCACAGCAGTGGTGCCGGACCGAAGCATCGGTCCGGCACGTTCCGCTCGGGAGTGGCGACTAGGCGATGTCGCGGATGGCGCGGGCGGCGTTGATGAGGCCGATGTGGCTGAAGGCCTGGGGGAAGTTGCCGAGCGGTTCGCCCGTGGCGGAGTCCACCTCCTCCGCCAGCAGCCCGACGTCGTTGGCGTACGAGGTCGCGGTCTGAAACGCCTTTCGCGCGAGAGCCTCATCGCCGGCCAGTGCCTGGGCGTGGGCGAGCCAGAAGGTGCACAGCAGGAACGTGCCCTCGTCCCCAGGGAGCCCGTCGGCGGCGCGGTAGCGGTGGACCAGGCCGCGAGCGTCCGTGAGGTGGTCGGCCACGGCCTTGACAGTGGCGCGTACCTGGGGATGGTCGCCGGGCAGGAAGCCGACCAGCGGCATCATGAGAAGGGCCGCGTCCAGATCTGGAGCGTCGAACGCCTGGGTGAAGGTGCCGAGGTCGTCGTTCCATCCCCGGGTGAGAATCGCCGCGCGGATCTCCTCGCGGGTGCGCCGCCAGGAGTCGACGCGGTCGGCCGCTCCCAGCAGCGGCGCCAGCGCGATCGCCCGATCGAGCCCCACCCAGCACATGAGTTTGGAATGGAGGAAGTGCCGCGCGGGACCTCGGATCTCCCAAAGGCTCTGGTCCGGCTCGTTCCAGTTGCGCGCGGCCGCGTCGGCCACGCCGATCAGGAAGGAGCGCGTGAGCGCGTCGAGCGTGCCGGAGTCGCGGCAGATCTGGTGGGCCGCGTCGAGCACCTCGCCGTAGACGTCCGTCTGGCGCTGCAACCACGCGTCGTTGCCGACGCGCACGGGCGCGCTGCCCCGCCATCCGGCCAGATGGGTCAGCGGGCGTTCGCTCAGGTCCCGTTCGCCGCCGACGCCGTACATGATCTGCAAATCCGTGCCGTGGTCGAGTTGGGTCGCCGAGGCGCGGGCGAGGAAGGTGAAGAACGCGGTCTCTTCCATCTCGCACGCCGCCGTGGAGAGTGCCTGGAGAGTGAAGCTCGCGTCGCGGACCCAGGTGTAGCGGTAGTCCCAGTTGCGTTCGCCGCCCACGCTCTCGGGCAGGGAGGTGGTGGCCGCGGCGACGATGGCGCCGGTGGGGGCGAACGTCAGCGCACGCAGCACCCTGCCGCTGAGTCCCACCTGGGTCTGCCAGGGGCCCTGGTACGCGGCGTGCAACTGGGACCAGGAACGCCAGCCCGCGAGCGTGTCCTTGAGGCGGCGATGGATGTTGCGCGGCTTGTGCAGTTGTGGTTCAGGGCCCCAGGCGTGGCCGGTCTGCAGGGCGAGCTCGAGGTGTTCGCCTGCGCGCAGGGTGATGGTGGCGTCGGCGACCGAGTCGCGCACCCGCAGGTCGACGGGCGTGGACAAGGTCAGGACGTGGGCGCCGCCGTGTGCGACCAGGCCGCCGGGAACGGCTTGCATGAGCGGCTTGACCAGCCCGAACTCGGGTCTGGGCGCGTACTCCATCTCCACTGTGACGCGCCCCTCGGTACAGGTGGCCTGGCGCAACAGGACCCCCGGGGAGGAAGCGCCCATCGAATGCCCGCGCTCGCCCCGGCCCAATGCGAGAGTGTCCAGCAGGACGAGGGTGCCGTCCGGGCCGTGGAAGGTGGTCTCCAAGGCCAGCGTGTCGTCGACATACCGGCGAGTGACCTCTGAGGCGCCGGCAGAGCGGATCGACCAGTGTCCGGCGTCCTCGTCGAGCAACCTGGCGAAGATGGATGGGCTGTCGAAGCGAGGCGCGCAGAGCCAGTCCACCGAGCCGTCGGTGGTCACCAGGGCCGCCGATCGGCAGTCTCCCAGCAGGGCATGGTCGCTGATCGGTCGCGTGCTCATGAGGACCCCATCGGTGGCTTCCGGACCGCGCTGCTCGGCCGGGCCCGATCGCGTTGGGCGTCCCCCTTGGATGGTTGATCTGGCACGCGGATCACCCCGAATCCAGAGCGGTCAGGCGGGCAGATGTGCCCGATATGCCCCTTTTATACAGTTTAGCCCGACCTCTGTCGCCGTCTCCGTCGAGGCGGGGCGACGTCCACGACGAGGACCGTGACCTGCGAGGATGAGTTCTTACGGAGTGCGGACGATACGTGTCGTAGCGGCCTCATAGCGGCCGGGTGATGCGAGGCTCGGAGTGTTGTCGCAGAGAAGGCCGACACTGCAGGAGGTGGTGCGGCGATGTTCGTCCAGGACCTCTCGTCCAGGTTCACCAGCCGTCTGCGCTCCGAAAGAGTGGCGGCCAAGCTGGGCATGTGGCTGGGCATCAGCTTCACCGTCGCCTTCGCCACCGGCTTGTTCAGCCACTTCGTGCAGCACCCGCCCCCCTGGCTGCTGTGGCCGTCGCGGCCGGTCAACCTCTACCGGATCACCCAGGGCCTGCACGTCATCAGCGGGATAGCCACGGTCCCGCTGCTGCTGGCGAAGCTGTGGACGGTCTATCCCAAGCTGTGGCAGTGGCCGCCGCTGCGCTCCGTCGGACATGCCCTGGAACGGCTGTTCGTCCTGCTCCTGGTGGCCGGAGCGCTGTTCCAACTGGTCACCGGGCTGATGAACATCGCCTACAGCTACCTGTGGCCGTTCGGGTTCATCCAGGCGCACTACTGGACCGCCTTCATCGTGTACGGCGCGCTGATCATCCATGTCGTCAACGAATGGGCGAAGATCCGCAGGAACGCGTGGGCAAGGGTGGACGGCGCTGATCGGCGCCGCTTCCTGACCACGGTCGCCGCGGCGTCGGGCCTGGCCGCGCTGCTCACCGTCGGGGAGACCTTCGCCCCGCTGGAACGGCTGGCCGTACTGGCACCCAGAAACCCGCGCATCGGACCCCAGGGCGTGCCGGTCAACAGGTCGGCCGTCGCGGCCGGCGTGCTCGACGCGATCCGCGACCCGGGCTACCGGCTGGTGGTCACGGGCGCCGTCCGCACCGAGCTCTCCCTGACCTACGAAGAGCTGGTACGGCTGCCGCAGCACACGGTCAGGTTGCCGATCTCGTGCGTGGAAGGCTGGAGCGTCGAGTGCGAGTGGTCGGGCGTCCGGCTGCGCGACCTGCTGCTGCGCGCGGGCGCGTCCCCGGAGGCGTTCGTGACCGTGGAGTCGCTTGAGCAGACCGGCTACTACCGGAGCAGCGAAGTGCGTCCCCCGCACTGGAACGATCCGCTGACCCTGCTGGCGCTGACGATCAACGGGCGCACGCTCGACGCCGACCACGGCTACCCCGTGCGGCTGATCGCGCCCAACCGGCCCGGCGTCATGCAGACCAAGTGGGTCGGCACGGTGAGGGTCGCATGAAGTGGATCGGATACGCGCTCGGCGCGGGGCTGGTCGTGGCGGGCCTGGTCGGGCTGGTCATGGACAGCTACCCGGAGGGCTGGGCCCTGTGGTTCGGCGGCGTGCTCGTCGTGCACGACGCCGTGCTCGTGCCGGTGGTCCTGCTGGCGGGGCTGCTGGTGAGTCGGGCCGACAGGTGGGTGCGCGCCGGGCTGATCGTCGCGGGCACGGTGCTGCTGGCGACCTTGCCGACCGTGCTGGCCTGGGGGAGGAGGCCGGACAATCCGTCGATCCTGCCGCTCGACTACGGCCGCAACCTGCTGCTCGTCATGGGGTTCCTGGCGGTCGTGTCCCTGGCGCCGCGGCTGCGGAGCAGGACCGTCGGGCTCGGTTCGCTGGCAGGGCTGGCCGCGGGGCTGCTTGTAGCCTCGCTGATGGCCGTCAACGGCATGATCGACCTGGGGCAGTGGGCGCTCTTCCTCGGCCACGCGGCCCTGCTGGGCGCCGTGCTCGGCGGGTTCTTCGGCGCACGCCTGTACAACCTGGCCAACGCGTTCGCCTGCGGCCTGCTGGTGGGGCTGCTGGCGTGGGTGCTCTGGCAGCTGACCCTGCTGCCCGTCCTGCTCGGCGGCCATCCCATGTGGACCATCCAGAGCGGGGACTTCCGTGCGCTGGTCGGCGAGGTCCTGCTCGGCGGGCTCACCGGTCCGCTGCTCTTCGTGGCCCTGCGGCGGGCGCCGGCCCCGGCCGCCACGGAGCAGGCACGGATCGCTCGCGTGGTGATCGTGGGCGGCGGGTTCGGCGGGGTGGGCGCCGCCAGGCGGCTGGAGTGGTTCCTGGCGCGGGGCCTGCGCGCCGACGTCACGCTGATCAGCGATTCGACCTCGATGCTGTTCACCCCGATGCTGGCCGGGGTCGCCGGAGGAGCGCTCGAGCCACGACATGTCAGCGTGCCCGTCCGTGCGATGCTGACGCGGACGGCCTTCGTGCACGGCAGGGTCGAGAAGATCGACACCGCCTCGCGCTCGGTCCAGGTGGCCGGCGGGGCGGCGGTGCCGTACGACCAGCTCGTGGTGGCAGTGGGGTCGGTGCCGTCGTTCCACGGGCTGCCCGGGCTGGCCGAGCACGCGTTCACCCTGAAGACGGTCGAGGACGCCGCGAGGTTGCGCAACCACGTGCTCGGCCTGCTCGAGGCCGCCGACCTCGACGAGGGGCAGCGGCCGGAGCTGCTGACGTTCGTGGTGGCCGGTGGCGGCTTCGCCGGGGCCGAGGCGGTCGCGGAGCTGTTCGACCTGGTGCACGGGGTGCTCCATCGCTATCCCGGCATCCGTCCCGAGGATCCGCGGTTCGTGCTGGTGCACGCGGGTGATCGCATCCTGCCCGAGCTGTCCGCGTCGCTGGGGGCGTACGCGCGGGAGAAGCTGGCGCGGCGGGGCATCGAGATTCTGCTGGGCAGGCACGTGAGCGGTGCGTCGGCGCGAGCCGTACGGCTGCGCGAAGGTGACGAGATCGCGACCCGCACCCTGGTCTGGACGGCGGGCAACCAGCCGCACCCGCTCGGGACCGAGGCCGACGGCTGCCTGCGCGTCCCCGGAGGGAACGGGGTCTGGGCCGTGGGCGACTGCGCGCGGATCCCCGGCCCTGACGGCGTGCCGTACCCGCCGACGGCGCAGCACGCGCTGCGCCAGGGCAAGGCCGTGGCCGACAACGTCGCCGCCGTCCTGTCGGGACGCGAGCCCGCGGCGTTCCGATACCGGTCGCTCGGCGTCCTGGTGGCGCTCGGCCATCGGACCGCTGTCGCGGAGATCCGCGGGCGACGCCTGTCCGGCTTCGCGGCGTGGGCCGTATGGAGGCTGGTCTACCTGGCCAAGCTGCCCAGGCTGGAGAACAAGCTCAGGGTCCTGACCGACCTGGCCTTCCCGAGGGATGTCGCACATGATTAGGGGAGCCGTGTCCGGGCTGGTCGGCGGGCTGGTGTTCGGCGCCGTCATGGCGCAGATCGGGTTCCTGCCGACCGTCGCCGCGATCGTCCGCACCGATTCTGTCGCGCTCGGGTTCGCCGTGCACATGCTGTTCGCGGCCATCATCGGCGCCATCTTCGGGTTGCTGGTCGAGCGCCAGCACACCGCGGCGCGCGAGCTGCTGTTCTGGGGGCTGGTGTACGGCGCGCTGTGGTGGTTCCTGGGGCCGCTGACCCTGCTGCCGATCCTGCTCGGCCGGCCGGTCATCTGGGATCTCACCAGCGGCCAGAGCCTGACCCCGAGCTTCTTCGGCCACCTCGCCTACGGCGCGGTCACCGCCGCGGTGTACGCATGGGGGCAGGCGGAGCCCCGGCGGATCGGCCTGGCCACGCTGGTCAGGGGCCTGGCGGCCGGGCTGCTCGTCGCCGCGGTGCTGCCGCGCGACCTGCTGCTCGTGTCCCTGGGCGTCGGCGCCGGATACGCCCTGCTGTTCGGCGGACGGTCGCAGGGCACCGGGCCCGAGCTCATCAGGGGGATGGTGTACGGCTTCGCGTGGTGGATCGTGGTCGCGCTCACGCTTCCGCCGCTGCTGGCCGGGGGGCGGCTGGACTGGTCGATCGAGGCCGTGCGCGCCACGTTGCCGATCCTGCCCGCGTACCTGCTGCTCGGCGCGGGCACGGGCGCCGTCTTCACCTGGCTGGGCGATCTGCGGCGCGTGTTGTTCGAAGACGACGTCAGGCGGCTGCGCCCTGACATGTCCGGCATCTCCAGGCTTCGTGCGGCGGGATACGGGGCCGTGCTCGGACTCGCCGGAGGCGTGATCGCGGCGTTCTTCACCGGTCCCGCGGCCGTCGCGGAAGGGCTCGTCGTCGGGGTGACGTACGCGCTCGCGTTCCGCGGGCGCAGCTTCGACCCCGCCTCGGGGATCGGCTGGGGAGTGTCCTACGGGTTCCTCTGGTGGATCCTCGAGCACCTGCAGGGAATGGCGACCAGCTCCCAGCTGGTCGCGCATCTCCTCTTCGGCGCGATCCTCGGCATCGCTTACCAGCGGCTGGAGGAACGGACGAGCCCGTGGTGGCTCACGCGCGACCAGGTCGCCGTGGAGCGCGCTGCCGCCCTGCGGGAGCAGATCCTCAGCTCCGCCCCCGCCCTGTGGACCCTCGTCCTGCTGCTGGCAGCGGTGATCCCCACCCTCGCCCAGCCTGCCTAGCCGCATCAGCGCCGTTCTCAGCCCACGCCCCACAGGAAGCGGTGGGTGTGGATGCCGAAGTAGGGAAAGGCGTCGACGCCGATCACGCCGTCGATGTCGCGGACCACGTCGTTGACGAAGTCGAGCAGGTCGGGAGGAGAGGCGCAGACGACCTCGGCGAAGAGGCCATAGGGGCCGGCGGTCAGGACGACGTAGATGACTTCCTCTTGCCGGGAGAGGACCTCGGCGATCGCGCGCGGATCCGCGTCGGCTCGGATCCCTAGAAGGGCCATGGCCTGATTGCCCATGGCGATGGGGTCGGTGACGCCGACGACCTGTACGGCCTTCGTCTCCAGCAGGCGCTGCAGGCGCTGGCGGGCCGCGGACGGGGACAGCCCCACCTTGGGGCCGAGTTCAGCGTAGGGGATGCGGCCGTCGATCTGCAGTTCGCGCAGGATGGCGCGATCGGTGTCGTCCATGGAGCCAGCATCCCAGCGCGGCACGGCTGCGCTCGATCGTACGCCCCACTCAGCGGGAGCGCCGCGATGGCCGTTGCGGTCCATGGACCTGGGAGCTTCCCATCGGAGATCGATACAGCAGAGAGCTTGATTGAATCACGCCTGCAGCTCACATGGCACGCTCGAATCCGTTGCTTACACGATTGGATCCGTCGTAACATCCCTCAGAAGTCGGGAAGGATTCACTTCCCGTTCGCTGGCCAGACGTGAAAGTACGGCGTAATGGAGCGCGACTTGTTCAGACAAGTTCTGCTCAGGACCCGACTTCCCCTACCCAGGAGGCATCGTGCCCGCATCCCCCTCCAAAGCGGCGGCCCTCGCCTTGACCGCGCTGGCCCTCAGCGCCTGTGGCTCCGCCCCCTCCGCCCAGACCTCTGCGACCGGCATGAGCGCCGCGACCGCGACCTCCGCCCAGGACCTCGGCGGCATGGACGCCCTGATCGCCGCCGCCAAGAAGGAGGGCACGCTCAACACCATCGCCCTGCCCCGCGACTGGGCGAACTACGGTTTGCTGATCGACGGCTTCGCCAAGAAGTACGGCATCAAGGTCACGGTCGACAACCCGAACGGCAGCAGCCAGGACGAGATCAGCGCCGTCACCTCCCGCAAGGGCCAGGACCGCGCTCCGGACGTCCTCGACCTCGGCAGTTCCTTCGCGATCAGCGCCACTCAGCAGGGGCTGCTCGCGCCGTACAAGGTCGCCGCGTGGGACGACATCCCCTCCACGCAGAAGGACGCGCAGGCCCGCTGGTACAACGACTACGGCGGCTACATCTCCATCGGCTGCGACGCCAAGCGCGTCACGACCTGCCCCACCACCTTCGCCGACCTCCTCAAGCCCGACTACAAGGGCATGGTGGCGATCCCCGGCGACCCCACCAAGTCCGGCGCGTCCTTCGCCGCCCTGTACGCGGCGTCCCTGGCCGGCGGCGGCTCCTTCGACGACATCCAGCCCGGCGTGGACTTCTTCGCCAAGCTGAAGCAGAACGGCAACTACACCCCCGTCGAAGCCACCCCCGCGACCGTCGAGAAGAGCGAGACGCCGATCACCGTCGACTGGGACTACATCAACGCCGGGTACGCCAAGAGTTTCGCCGCCAAGGGCGTGGACTGGAAGGTCGCGGTTCCGGCCGACGGCAAGTTCTCCCTGTTCTACTCCCAGGCGATCAACAAGGACGCGCCGCACCCCGCCGCCGCCCGCCTTTGGGAGGAGTACCTCTACAGCGCCGAGGGCCAGAACCTGTGGCTGAAGGGATACGCCCGCCCCGTCCTGATGGCCGCCATGGACAAGGCCGGCACGCTGGACAAGGCCGCCGCCAACCTTCCCGAGGTCTCCGGCACGGCGACCTTCCCGACCGAGGAACAGCAGGCCAAGGCCAAGAACGCCGTCACCAGTGGCTGGGGAAAGGCCATCTCCGGATGACCGCGACCGTCGCCACGGTCCCCGCCAAGGCCGCAGCCCCGGAGCGGCGGCGCTCGGCGGGCTGGCTCGCGGTGGCCCCGTTGCTCGTCTTCGTGGCGATCAGCTTCGGGATCCCCGCCCTCGCCATGCTCAACGGCGCCTTCACCGTCAAGGACCCGGCCACCGGTGCCACCTCGTACACAACGGCCAATCTGACCGCCTCCGTGCAGGGTGCCTACCTGACCGCCCTGTGGGGCAGCGTGAAACTGTCGGCTGTCTCCGCCGTCCTCGGCGCCGTGCTCGGGCTGCCGCTCGCGCAAGCCGTGGTCACCTCGCGCTTCCGCGCGCTGCGCGAGGCCGTGCTGACCGCCTCCGGGGTCCTCGCCAACTTCGGCGGCGTGCCGCTGGCCTTCGCCTTCGTCGCCACCCTCGGCAACTCCGGCATTCTCACCCGTATCTTCGGCCTCGCCGACAAAGGCTGGAGTCTCTACAGCTTCTGGGGCCTGGTCATCGTCTACCTCTACTTCCAGATCCCGCTCATGGTGCTCACCGTCACCCCCGCGCTGGACGGGCTGCGGGTGCAGTGGCGCGAGGCCGCGCAGAACACCGGCGCCACCACCGCCCAGTACTGGCGGCATGTCGCCCTGCCCGTGCTCGCGCCGTCCCTGCTGGGCGGCGTGGTCCTGCTCTTCGGCAGCGCCTTCGGGGCCTACGCCACCGCCGCCGCCATGGTCAGCAGTTCGGTGCCACTGGTCACCCTGCAGATCGCCGACGCCATCTCCGGCAACGTCCTGGTGGGGCAGGAGAACGTGGCGCTCGCCCTCAGCCTCGACATGGTCGTCGTCACCATCCTGGTCATGGCCGTCTACCTGCCCCTGCAACGACGGAGCGCGCGATGGCTCGTCTGAAGCACCCACGACCGCGGCCCTGGCGCGGCATCGTCCTCGCCTGCGCCGCGGCCTACTTCCTGGGGCCCATGGCCGCCTCGGTGGTTTTCACCGTGGACGTCCCCAACCAGGGCCTCACGCTGGACGCGTACACGCACATCCTCGACGCCGATGGCCTTACCCCCAGCCTGCTGCTCGCCCTGGAATTGTCGGCCGCGACGATCGCCATCGTCCTGCTGCTCATGGTCCCGGCCATGGTCGCACTGCGACTGACCGCGCCACGGCTGCGCCCGATCGTCGAGACGGTCTGCTCGCTACCGCTCGTCATCCCGCCGATCGCGCTGGTCGCGGGGATCAGCGACGTGTTGCGCTGGGGTCCCGAGCACCTGGCCAGCACGCCCTTCTTCCAGACCTTCGTGGCCATCCAGAACCCGTCCTTCCCCGTCGTGCTGGTGCTCACGTACGTGGTGATGGCGCTGCCCTTCGTCCAAGGAGCGCTGGACACGGGCCTGCGGGCCATGGACCTGCGCACCCTGGTGGAGGCCGCCCGCTCCTGCGGAGCCGACTGGCCGCGGGCCCTGGTCGGCGTCGTGCTGCCCAATCTGCGCGGGGCGCTGCTCAACGCCTCCTTCCTCACCCTCGCCCTCGTGCTCGGCGAATACACCGTCGCCCAGCTCCTCGGCTTCCAGCCCTTCGCCGTGTGGATCGTCTCTGTCGGCGGCTCGCAGGCGCAGCTGTCCGTGGCCGTCTCGGTGCTCAGCCTGCTCCTCACCTGGGCGCTGCTCATGGTCATCGCCGCCGTCAGCGGGCGGCGCGCTTCATCGCGTTCCACCACCCAGGAGTAACGACACCATGACCGACACCACGACCGACACCGCCCCGGTCACCGGCGCCGCGCCGCAGGCCCCCGGCGGGGCAACCGTCGAATTCCGCGCGTTGCGCCGAGCCTTCGGTACCGCCACCGCCCTGGACGGACTCGACCTGGCCGTACGGCCCGGCGAACTCCTTGCCCTGCTCGGCCCGTCCGGCTGCGGCAAGACCACGGCGCTGCGCATGCTCGCGGGCTTCGAGCACCCCGACTCCGGCCAGGTCCTGGTCGACGGCAAGGACGTCACCTCGATCCCCGCGCACCGCCGGGACGCCGGGATGGTCTTCCAGTCCTACAGCCTCTTCCCGCACCTGAGCGCCGCAGACAACGTCGCCTTCGGCCTGAAGATGCGCAAGATCGGCACCGCCCAGCGCCGCGCTCGCGCCGCCGAGCTGCTGGAGCTGGTCGGTCTGCCGGACCATGCCCAACGCTTCCCGCACCAGCTCTCCGGCGGCCAGCAGCAGCGCGTGGCCCTCGCCCGCGCGCTGGCGCTGCGGCCGAGGGTGCTGCTGCTGGACGAGCCGTTGAGCGCGCTCGACGCGAAGGTGCGGACGAACCTGCGCGAGGAGATCCGCCGCCTCCAGCGCGAACTCGGCATCACTACGCTCTTCGTGACGCACGACCAGGAAGAGGCGCTGTCCATGGCCGACCGCGTCGCGGTCATGAACGCCGGCCGCCTGGAGCAGTGCGCCGCCCCCGCCGAGCTCTACGGCCACCCGGCCACCGCCTTTGTCGCCGAGTTCGTCGGCACCAACAGCCGCATCCCGGGCCGCCTGTGCGAGGACGGCATGGTGGAGGTGCTGGGCCGCCGGCTGCCCGCCGACGGCTCCGTGCCACCCGGCCCGGACGTCGACGTCCTGGTGCGCCCTGAGGGTGTACGCGTCACGGCCGCCCTCGACGGCGACGCGAGGGTCGTCGAGGCCGCCTTCTTCGGCGCGGCGACCCGGGTGACCGTACGGTTGCCCGGCGGCACCGACGTCAAGGTCGACCTGCCCAGCGCCGACGCCACCCTGCTCCCGCCGGGCGCCACCGTCGCCGTGTCCCTGCCCGACCGGCCCGTCCTGGTCACCGCGCGCGCCGTGTGACCCCGGGGCGCCTCGACTTCCCCACGACGAAAGAGAGTTCCATGACCCACCCGCTCCAGGCCGTCCTCTTCGACATGGACGGCACCCTCGTCGACACCGAGGAGTCCTGGTGGCAGGCGGTCGAAGGCGTGGCCGCCGGGCTGGGGCACGAGCTCGGCGACGCGGACGTGACCGAGGTCCTCGGCCGCGCCGTCGAACACACCGCCGCGCATCTGGCGCGCACGACCGGTACGGCGACGCCCGTCGCCGAGCTCGCCCGCGACCTGCATCGGGACTTCGCCGCCCGGGTCGCGGCTCGCGCCGTGCCGCGGCCCGGCGCGCTGGAACTGCTGGACGAACTGGCCCGGCACCGCATCCCCGTCGCACTGGTCACGGCGTCGCCGCGCGACGTGGTGGAGATGGTCCTGGACGTCCTGGGGCGCGAGCGGTTCGCGGTCTGCCTCACCGCCGACGACACCGCGCGTACCAAGCCCGCCCCTGATCCCTACCTCGCCGCCACCCGCGCCCTCGACGTCGAGCCCGCGGCCTGCGTGGCGGTCGAGGACACTCCTACGGGCGTCGCCTCCGCCGAGGCGGCGGGCTGCCGAGTGCTGGCCGTACCCTCGCTCGCGCCCATCGCACCGGGCGCCGGGCGCACGGTGCTTCGCAGCCTGGAGCAGGCCGACGTCACCCTGCTGCACGAGCTGGTCTCGCGAGCGCCGGCCTTCCTGGTGCCGGCCTTCACCACCCGCCGCGTCCACGTCGGCGAGCCGTTCCAGGCCACCGTCGCCGGGCTGCTGCGCGGCGCGCCCGTGACATATACCAAGGCCGGCGGCCCTGCCTGGGCGCGGGTCCGCGCCGACGGCGGCATCATCGGCGTCCCGGACACGGCAGGCGAGAGCGCCGTCACCGTCACCGCCACGGACGGCGAGGGGCGCACGGCCACGATCACCGTCCGCGTGCCGGTCGTCGCCGAGGATGAGCCCCGGGTGCGCGAACTGCGCGTCATGAGCTGGAATCTGTGGGACGGGGGCACCCAGGTCGACGACTACCGCGACAAGCAGCTGAAGATCCTGCTGGAGTCCGACGTCGACGTGGTCGGTCTCCAGGAGGCCCACGCCCACTCCGCCAAGGAGCTCGCCGAGGCTCTGGGCTGGGAATACCACCAGGGTGGCGACAACCTCGGCATCATCAGCCGATACCCGCTCGTCGCCCGCCACGGCGTGCCCGCGACGGCCTTGCACGTTGCCATCAGCGCCACGGTCCGGCTCGACCCGGGCAGCGATGTCACGGTGTGGAGCGCCCACCTCAACTGGACGCCGTACGGCCCGTACGACGCCATCCACGACCGGCAGCCGGTCGAGGTCCTGGTCGAGCGCGAGTCCGCCGCCGGCAGGCTCGGCGAGATCCAGGAGATCCTGCGCGCCATGGGCGACGACCTCGCGGCCCGCGACACCACACCCGTGCTGCTCGTCGGCGACTTCAACGTGCCGTCCCACCTCGACTGGACCGACGAGACGGCGCCGCTGCACGGCGGCTACGGCCCCGTACCGTGGCCCGTCACCCTGGCCGCGGAGGAGGCCGGGCTGCGCGACTCCTACCGCGAGGCCCACCCCGACCCCGTGCGAGCACCGGGCGCGACGTGGTCACCCGTCACCCCGGCGCCCGAGCCGCAGGACCGGATCGACTACGTCTTCTACGCCGGGCGCGGGCTGCGGGTGCGGGACTCCATGACCCACGTCACGGGCGAGCCCCGGCCCGAGCCGGACGTCGCGGGCAACACCTGGCCCTCGGACCACGCGGCGGTCATCACCACGTTCACTCTGCGCTGAGCGGCAACGGCGGTCTCGAGGCTGGACGATCGATTCAACTCTCGTATCGATAGAATCGATTGTATTGGTCACTGATTTCGCAGGAATCGAGCTTGTTGTAGACAGGGAGGGCGCGTGACCATGGACGACATCGACCGGGCCATCCTGCTTGAGCTGCAGACCGACGGGCGCATCCCCTACGCCGAACTGGGGCCGAAGGTCGGGTTGTCCCCGTCGGCGGCTCGACACCGGCTCCAGCGGCTGATCGACAGCAAGGTGGTGCAGGTCGTGGGGGTCACCGACCCCATGGCCATGGGCCGGCAGACCATGGCCATGCTCGGCCTGCGTGCCGACGGCGATCCACGGGCGGTGGCCGACGAGCTCTCTCACCACGACGAGGTCGTCTACACCGTCCTGACCTCCGGCACCTTCGACCTGTTCGTCGAGGTCGTCTGCCGACGTCCCCACGACCTGCTGGACTTCGTCAACGACGTTGTGCGGCCGATCGATGGGGTCGCAGCGGTGGAGAGTTTCCCGTACTTCGGGATCCACACTCACCGATTCCTGTGGGGCATCGGCTGACCGATCCCCAGCCCGCCCCCTGTCACGCTCCCCGCACTCCGAGTCCAGGAAATCCGGCATGACGCACAGCACCAAGCACGCCACCGTCGACTTCTTCACCCACGAGGCCCTCCCCGCTCCGCGGGTGACGACTGCCCGGGCCGAACAGATCGCTGCCGAGAGCTTCGGGCTCACCGCGCGCGCCGAGCTGCTGGGGAGCCAGCAGGACGCCAACTTCCTGCTGCACTTCGATGACGGGACACCCCCGGCCGTCCTCAAGCTCGCGAATCCGGCGTTCGGCACGACCGAGATCGACGCCCAGGACGCCGCCGCCGACCTGACCGCCGCCGCCCACCCCGAGCTGCGTCTGGCGACCGTACTGCGTGATCCGGACGGCGCTCGCCGGATCGCCACCGTGGAAACCGAGCACGGGCCGGTCACCACGCGACTCCTGCGCTATCTGCCCGGTGGGACGCTCTCCGGTTCGCGGTACCTCTCCCCACGCACGGTCGCAGCCATGGGTGCGATCGCGGGTCACGTCACCACCGCGCTCCGCGACTTCCAACACCCGGGCCTGGACCGTGTACTGCAGTGGGATCCGCAGTACGCCGACCGCGTCGTCGACAGGCTCCTGGACCACATCCCCGAGCCGGACCGGCGTGCCGCCGTCCGGGCCGCGGCCGCCGAGGCCTGGACGCGGCTCCAGAAGGTGGCCGCGCTGCTGCCGCGCCAGGCCGTCCACCTGGACCTGACCGACGACAACATGGTCCGCTCACCCGGCAGCCGCCTGCCGCTGCCCGACGGGGTGATCGACTTCGGTGACCTGACCACCAGCTGGGCGGTCGGCGAACTCGCGATGCCACTCACCTCGATGCTTCACCACGACGGCGTGGAACCGCACCACGTCCTGCCCGCGGTCCGCGCCTTCCACGCCATCCGTCCGCTGTCCGCCGAGGAAGCCGCGGCACTGTGGCCGCTCGTCGTGCTGCGCGCCGCCGTTCTCGTCGTCAGCGGCCGGCACCAGGCCGCGATCGACGGCGACAACGCGTACGCCAACGCGGCGCTCGAGCGCGAGTGGCGCATGTTCGAGGAGGCCACCCGCGTGCCGCCGGCGGTGATGACCCGGCTCATCGAAGAGGCCGTCGGCCATGAGGAACGCCCCACCCCCATCGCGGTGCCGACGCACCCCCTGGTGCGCGGCCTCGTCCCGGCCGACATCGCCGAGCTGGACCTGTCGGCCGAGGCCGACTCCATGGACCGCGGGGCCTGGCTCGACGAAGGCACGGAAGACCGCCTCGCCGCCGCTCTCCTCGCGCAGGGCGCGGCAGCGGTCACCACTCGGTACGCCCAGGCGCGACTCACCGCGGCCCCGGCCCTGTCCACCGCTTCACCCGCGACCGTGGCCACCGGACTCGACCTCTGGCTCGCCGCGCCGGCCGTCCTGCAGGCGCCCGCCGCCGGCTTGATCAAGGAATCCGCGCCGGGCCGTGCCGCGATCACCTGCGACACGCACACGCTGACCCTGTCCTTCACCGACGCCGTCACCTGCCTGCCCGTCGGCACCCTGGTCCGCGCGGGCGACGAACTGGCCGCGCTGCCCGGCGGAACGCGCGTACACCTCTCGCTCCAGCCACTCGACGGCCCCACGGTCGCGGACCTCGTCCGCCCCGAGTACGCGCCGGGCTGGCTCGCGCTCACGGCCGACCCGTCCCCGCTCATCGGGCTCGCCTGCGCGGACGCGACGCCACAGACCGGCCTGCTCAGCCGACGTGAGGCCGTCTTCGCGACCGTCCAGGAGCACTACTACGACAACCCGCAGCGCATCGAACGAGGCTGGCGGCACCACCTGGTATCCACAGACGGCCGGTCCTACCTGGACATCGTCAACAACGTCACCCCGCTCGGCCACGCCCACCCCGGCGTCCAGCAGGCCGTGTCCCGGCAGCTGCGCCGGCTCAACACCAACTCGCGCTTCCACTACGCCTCGGTGGTGGAGTTCTCCGAACGGCTGGCGGCCCTGCTGCCCGAGCCGCTGGACACCGTCTTCCTGGTCAACTCCGGCTCCGAGGCGGTGGATCTGGGTATCCGCCTGGCCATCGGCGCGACCGGGCAGCACGACGTCGTCGCCCTGCGCGAGGCCTACCACGGCTGGACGTACGCCTCCGACGCGGTCTCCACCTCGCTCCAGGACAACCCCAACGCGCTCGCCACCCGGCCGAGTTGGGTGCACACCGTGGACTCGCCCAACTCCTACCGGGGCCGCCACCGCGGTGCCGAGGCCGCCCGCTACGCGCCCGAAGCGGTCCGGGTGATCGACGAGCTCGCCGCCGCGGGCCGGCCGGCCGGCGCCTTCCTGAGCGAGACCTTCTACGGCAACGCGGGCGGCGTGCCGCTGCCCGACGGCTATCTGCGGAAGGTCTACGCGGCGGTGCGCCGGCACGGTGGCCTGGCCGTCGCCGACGAGATCCAGGTCGGCTACGGGCGCCTGGGCCACTGGTTCTGGGGATTCGAGCAGCAGCAGGTGGTGCCCGACATCGTCTGCGTGGCCAAGGCCATGGGCAACGGTCACCCGCTGGGGGCCGTGATCACCTCGAAGGCCGTGGCCGACCGCTACCGCGACCAGGGCTACTTCTTCTCCTCCACCGGAGGCAGCCCCGTCTCCAGCGTCGCCGGTCTCACCGTACTCAACGCCCTGCGGGACGAAGACCTCCAGGGCAACGCGATGCGCACCGGAGCCCGTCTCAAGGCGGGGCTGGAGGCCCTCGGTGAGCGCCACGCCCTGGTCGGCGCGGTGCACGGCTCCGGGCTCTACCTCGGCCTGGAGCTGGTCCGCAACCGCGAGACCCTGGAGCCGGCGACCGAGGAGACCGCCGAGCTCTGCGACCGCATGCTCGACCTCGGCGTCGTCGTCCAGCCCACGGGCGACCACCTCAACATCCTCAAGATCAAGCCGCCGCTGTGCATCGACACCGCCGCCGTGGACTTCTTCACCGACGCCCTCGCCCGCGCCCTCACCGACCTCGGCCACGGCCCCGGGCACGGCCACTGAGCTAGCGGTGGAGCGCGTCGGGGGTGTCGTCGTCGACCAGGAAGCCGCCGGATTGGTGGCGCCAGAGTCGGGCGTAAGGACCTTCAGCCTGGAGCAGCTCGCTGTGGGTGCCCTGCTCCACGATGCGTCCCCGGTTGAGCACGACAAGCCGATCCATGCGGACGACGGTGCTCAGGCGGTGCGCGACCACCAGCGCGGTACGGTCCCGCATCAGGTGCCACAAGGCTTCCTGAACGAGGCTCTCGCTTTCGGAGTCCAGGGCGCTGGTCGCCTCGTCCAGCAGCAGGATCGGGGTGTCGCGGAGGATGGCGCGCGCGAGAGCGAGGCGCTGCCGCTGGCCGCCGGAGAGCTTGACGCCACGTTCGCCGACCAGGGTGTCGAATCCGTCCGGCAGGGACTCGGCGAACTCCGTGACATGCGCCGCCCGCGCGGCCTGGAGGATCTCGTCGTCGGTGGCGCCCGGCCGGGCGAACGCGATGTTGTCACGCACCGACCGGTGGAACATGGCAGGTTCCTGGGGGACGTACGCGATGAGGCTGCGCAGATCGGCCTGGCGCAGCCAGGAGATGTCCTGGCCGCCTATCAGGATCCGGCCTCCGTCGACGTCCATGAGGCGCAGCAACAGCCGGGTGAGAGTGGTCTTGCCACCGCCGGACTGGCCGACCAGCCCGATCTTGGTGCCGCTGGGAATGTCCAGGTCCAGGTCCTCGAACAGGGGCGGGCCCTCGGCGTGCGCGAACCTGACCCGCTCGAAGCGGACGCCTGAGTCGGCCGGGCGCAGCGGCTGCGGCTCGGCCGGATCCACCACTGTCGGCGGGACGAGGAGCAGTTCGGTGAACTGGGCGGCCTCGGTGAGCACGCTCTCCATCCGCCGGTATATCTGGTTGAACTCGAACATGATGCTGATCGTGTTCGAGTAGTAGGAGAACGTCACGATGATGGCCTCCACACCCAGACCACCCCGGAGCGCCACGGCCAGGAGCAGGCCCACGGCGCTGGTGAGGACCGAGATCGGGGCGACGACCGTGTCCACCCGCAGGTTGCCGTAGTCCCAGGAACGCAGCGAGAGCCTCTGCTGCTCGGCGACCCTGGCCCGATGTTCGGCGGCTTCGCGACCCTCGGCGGCGAACGCACGGACCGTCTCCATGTTGGCCAGCACATCGGCCACGTGGCCCGACACCAGCACCTTGGCGGCCTCGCGTTCGTCGACCAGCGCTTGGCGACGGCGGATCAGCGGGGCCACGAGAACGCCGGTGACGATGATGAGACCCACGAGAACGAGGACCAGCAGCGGGTGATACCGCCACAGCACCACCGACGCGAAGGCCAGCGGCACCAACTTCGCCATGATCGAGAAGGTGAGCGTGTCGGCGAACTCCTCGAACCGGCTCGAGAACCCCAGCACCCGTTTGGTCAGCGAACCGGCGAAGTTGTTGTGGAAGAACGCGGCGTCCTTGGTCAGCAACTCGTCCATGCCCACCACGCCGAGGCGCTCGATGCCCCGGGCGTCCGTACGGTTCATGAAGTGCAGTCCCACCCGCCACAGCACCTCACCCGCCAGCAGCAACGCGCCGAAGCCGAGCACATAGGGCAGGAGCGCGGAGACGGAGCCGTCGCCGCCACCGGCCAGATGCCCCACCAGCCCGGCCACCGCGAGCGGTGCCAGGTAGAACAGGCAGATGTTCCCTATCGCAGGAAGCGTCAGTGCGGGCACCGCGATCGGCCACTGGCGGATCAGCTCACCGCAGTAGTAGCGCAGTGCCAGCAGAACCGCCGACCTTCGCGCAGATGGAGCACTTTTGGAACCCTGGAGTGATCCGAGCACAGCCATCCGCCCTCCCGAACGCAGACACCGGCCTGGCTATGCTGCCTGCAGGGGGTACGAAGGAGCGAACGATTTTCCGTCAGGTCAGACCTGAGGATGTACGGCTCGCGCAAGGCGGACGCGAGCCGTACAGGTCAGGACCGGATCAGCTCGACAGGCCGTGAGCCTTGGTCCACTCGGCGGCGACCGTGTCGGGGTCCTGGTGGTCGTTGTCCACGAGTGAGTCGAGCTTGCTCAGTTCCTCGGTGGTCAGCGCCGTGTTCAGCTTGGCCAGGGCGGATTTGACCTGGTCGGTGGCCTTGTCGGTGCGGATCAGCGGCACGACGCGCTGGGCGGGGATGAGCTTCTTCGGGTCCTCCAGCATGACCCAGCCGTTCTTGGCGATGTCCACGTCGGTGCTGAAGAGGTTGCCCACCTGCACGTCGCCGTTCTTGATGGCGCCCTTGACGAGCGGGCCGCTGGCGTCGAGCGCCTTGAACGCCTTGAACTCCACGCCGTAGACCTGCTTGAGGCCGACCAGGCCGACCTGGCGGGTCTTCACCTCGGGCGGTCCGCCGAAGACCAGCTTGCCGTTGTACTTGGCCAGGTCGTCGAGGCTGGCCAGGCCGTACTTGGTCGCGGTCTCCTTGGTGACGGTGAAGACGTCCGCGTCTTCGGCGGCCGCCGGCGGCAGGATCGTGAGTCCCTTCGGCATCTTGGCGGCGAGTGCTTTCTGCAGGGCGTCGACGTCGGTCTCGGTGGCCTTGGCGTCCAAGTACAGCAGGAGGTTGCCCTGGTATTCCGGCAGCAGGTCGATGTCGCCGTTCTGCAGGGCGGGCAGGACGATCTCGCGTGATCCCAGGTTGGGCTTGACCGTCGCCTCCAGGCCCGCGGCCTTGAGGACGTCGGCGTAGAGGTAGCCGAGGATCTGGTTCTCGGAGAAGTTGGCCGTGCCGATCACGATCGTGCCGGACGCGCCCGTGGCGGATCCGGCGGCGGACGGCGGCGTGTTCAGGCTGGTCGTGCCGCCGGAGCAGGCGGCGAGTACGGGGAGTACGGCGAGCGCGAGCGCGCCCGCGACGAGGTTCCTGCGGTTCATGAGGTCTCCCTCAGGTGAGGCGGTGGCGGAAGAGGATGCGGTGGATTCCGGCGAGGATGAGGTCCACGGCCACGGCGAGCACCGCGACGAGCACGGCGCCGCCCAGGACCTGGGCGAGATCGCGTTGGGCGAGTCCGTCGAAGATGTAGCGGCCGAGGCCGCCGAAGCTGACGTAGGCGGCGATGGTGGCGGTGGCGATGACCTGTACGGTCGCCAGCCGGAGCCCCGTCATGATCAGGGGGGCGGCGAGTGGGATCTCCACCCGCCGGAGTGACTGCAGCCCGGTCATCCCCATGCCACGGGCGGCGTCCTTGGTGTCCGCCTCGACCGCGGCCATGCCTGCGTAGGTGTTGGTCACGATCACGGGGATGGCCAGCGCGACCAGGGATACGTACACCGGGGTCATGCTCAGGCCGCCGACCAGGAAGACCAGCGTGACGATGCCCACGGTCGGGAGGGCACGGCCGAAGCCCGAGAGGTTGATGGCGAGGAACGCGCCTTTGCCGGTGTGGCCGATGAACAGCCCTATGGGCAGGGCGATCAGTGCGGCCGCGACTGTGGAGAGAAGGGAGTACTCGAGATGTTCCAGCAGCCGTTGGGCGATGCCCTCCGGGCCGGCCCATTGGCCGGCGCTGGTCAGCCAGGCGGCCAGCTGCGAGAAGAGATCCATCATGCGCGGACTCCCTTGCGCGTCCAGGGGGTGCAGAGCCGCTGCACGAGGACGAGCACTGCGTCGACGGCCAGCGCGAGCAGGAGCGTGAGGACGACTCCCGCGAGTACCGGGGTGGGGAAGCTGCGCTGGAAGCCGTCGGTGAACAGCTGGCCGATTCCGCCGAACCCGATGTAGCTGGCCACGCTGACCAGCGAGATGGTCATGACGCTCGCCACCCGGACCCCGGCCATGATCACCGGCATCGCGAGCGGGAACTCGACCTTCACCAGGGTGCCGAGCCTGCCCCTGCCCATGGCGAGGGAGGCCTCGCGGACCTTGACGGGCACGCTGTCGAGTCCCTCTACGGTGTTACGCAGCAGGACGACCAGGGTGTAAACGGTCAGGCCGGCGATCGCGGTCGTCCTGGTCAGCCCCGTGATCGGCAGCAGCAGGACGAACAGGGCCAGAGACGGCACCGTGAACAGGATGTTGGAGATCCCGAGCAGGATTCCGCGCAGTGGCCTGATCCGGTGGGCGACCACGGCGAGCGGCAGCGCGATCAGCAGCCCGAGCAGTACGGCGGGGACCGCCGTCGCCAGGTGGTCCAGGGTGAGCGTCACCAGGTCATCGGTGTGCGTGGTGAGCCAGCTCCATTCGACGGTCATGCCAGGCTCCGCTGATGTGCGTGGACCACGTCGTCCCTGGAGACCCCGACGAGCATGCCCGCAGCGTCGACCCGAACCGCCATTCCGGTGGGGGAGGAGACGGTCTCATTGAGCGCCGAGAGCAGCGAGTCGGTGTCGGTCAGCCCCCGCACCGGGACGAGTGGCGCCTGCGCGATCGAATCCGCCCCGTCGAGCGCGTCGACGTCCAACCAGCCGGCGGGCTTGCCGTCGGGGGAGAGCACGAGCGACCACCGGCCCGTCGCCGCCGCGCGCGCTTCGGCCACCGTGGCCGTGGTCTTGAGGGCTGCGATCGGCTCGTACGGCACGTCCTTCAGCGATACCAGCGAGAGCAGTTTCAGCCCGCGTTCCGCGCCGAGGAATCCGGCGACGAAGTCGTCGGCCGGTGTGGCGAGCAGCTCGGCGGGCGGGGCGCACTGGACCATGTGCCCGCCGGTGCGGAAGACCGCGATGCGGTCGCCGAGCCGTACGGCCTCGTCGATGTCGTGGGTGACGAAGACGATGGTCTTGCGCAGCTCGGCCTGCAGGCGCAGCAACTCGTCCTGGAGCAGGGTGCGGACCACCGGGTCGACGGCGCCGAACGGCTCGTCCATGAGGAGCACCGGTGGGTCGGCGGCCAGTGCCCGGGCGACGCCCACGCGCTGTTGCTGGCCGCCGGAGAGCTGGTGCGGGTAGCGCTTGCCGGACTCCGGGGCCAGGCCGACGACCTCCAGCAGCTCGGCGGCCCTGGCGCGGGCCTTGCGCCGGCCCCAGCCGAGCAGCGTCGGCACGGTGGCGATGTTGTCCAGCACCGTGCGGTGCGGGAACAGGCCCGCCTGCTGGATGACGTATCCAATGCCACGCCGCAGCTGGGCCGCGGGAAGTTCGCGCACGTCGCGCCCGCCCAGGCTGACCGTTCCAGACGTGGGGTCGACCAACCTGTTGATCATTCGCAGGGTGGTGGTCTTGCCGCAGCCGGAGGAGCCGACGAGCACCGTGATCCCGCCTTCGGGGAAGTCCACGGAGAGGCCGTCAACAGCCGTTGTGCCGTTCGGGAACCGCTTGGTGACGTTGTCGAACCGGATCACTGGCACCACCTTGCCCGTCTGTATGTAGTCATGCAGACTCATGGATGAATGAAGATATGTCAATACTCGGGTTATGCGCTGGTGAAGGGGAGATGAGCGCCGTGGCGTCTCGGATCGTAGGCATCGATGTCCCACGGATCGAGCTGGATGGGCATGGTCTCGACAGCGACACGGTCACCTTGATCGCCGACGGTGAGGCCCGAGTGGAGGTTCCCCAGGGCGCGTTCGACGTGGTGGAACGGTCGTGGCGCCGGGCCTGTGAGCTCGTCGCCGACCGGCGCGTCTACGGGCGCAGCACCGGCGTCGGCGCCAACCGCGTCCTGGACGTCGATCTCGCCGACCTGGACCTCCACGGTCTGCGGCTGCTTCGCAGCCACGCGGGCGGAATCGGGGAGCCGCTGCCCGCGCGTCAGGTGCGGGCGATGTCGGTCGTCCGGCTCAACCAGCTCCTGGTGGGCGGCGCCGGACTCCGCCTCGAGGTCGTCCGGACGCTCGCCGCGGCGATCGAGGCCGGAGTGCACCCGCTGGTGAACGAGTACGGCGCGGTCGGCACGGGCGATCTGGCCGCGCTCTCCCAGCTCGGCCTGGCCCTCGCGGGAGAACACCCCTGGCTCGGCGATTCCACCCCGCCACCCGCGATCAATCTCGAAACCGGTGACGCGCTGGCGCTGATCAGCAGCAACGCCCTCACCCTGGGGCAGGCGTCGCTGGCCCGCCATGACCTGGACCGCCTGCTGCGGGCCACCCACGTGGTGGCCGCCCTCTCGCTGCTCGCCGTGGAGGGCTCGCTGGAGGCCTTCGCCGAGCCGGTACACCTCGCGCGCCCGCATCCGGGCAACCTGCGGGCCGCCTTCGAGGTCAGGCGGCTCGTCGGCGCCCCGGCCCGGCCCGCCCCGCCCACGGGCCGCATCCAGGACCCGTACGGCTTGCGCTGCTTCCCCCAGATCCACGGGCCCGCCCTGGAGGCCGCCGACGCGCTGGAGCGGGTGCTGGCCATCGAGCTCAACGCCGGCGCGGAGAACCCGCTGATCAGCGGGGCAGGACCGGACGGCGGGTCCGCGGCCTACCATCACGGCGGTTTCTACTCCGCGCACCTGGCGCTCGCGTTGGACCAGCTCGGCCTCGCCCTGCTGCCGACGGCGCGGATGTCCGCGGCGCGGCTGGCGGCACTCAACGAGCCGGGCATCACAGGACTGCGGCCGTTCCTGGCGGGCGCGGTGTCGGCGGGGTCTGGCGTGCTCATCCTCGAATACAGCGCGAACGCCGCCATCGCCGAGCTGCGCAACGCGGCGACCCCGGCTTCCGCCGGCCACGCCGTACTGTCGCGGGGTGTTGAGGAGGCAGGGAGTTTCGCCTCGCAGGCCGCCCGCCAGATGCTGCGGGCAGTGGAGGCCTACCGGCTGGTGCTCGGCTGCGAGCTGGTCGCCGCCGTCCGCGCCCTGCGCCAGCGGGAACAGGACAAGGCGACATGGCAGGACCTGTCGCTGCCGGTTGGCCGCGCGTACGCGCTGGCGGAGGCCACACTTGATCAGTCGATGGAGGACCGGCCGCTCACCGCGGACGTCTCGGCCGCCGCCGGTCTCCTCGACGCGCTGGCCGAACTGTGAACCCGAGGAGAGTCATGAGCACCGACGATGTCACGCCGCCTGCCCGGCTGCTGCGCCTTTTCGACGGCCATCGGCTGACCCCCGCCCAGCGCCGGATCGCGCACTGCCTGGTCCAGCACGCGGAGGAGGCGGCTTTCCTGTCGAGCGTGGAGGTGGCCGAGCTGGCAGGAGTCAGTCAGCCGTCGGTGACCAGGTTCGCGACAACGCTCGGGTACGACGGCTATCCCGCGCTGCGCAAGCAGATCCGGGAGCTCAGCCTGCCTGAATCGGCGGTCCCGGCCGAACAGCGCGGGGACGCGCCCCTGAGCGAGTTCCAGCGGGCGGTGCTCGCCGAGATCGCCAACCTCCAGCAACTGGCCGGGGTGCTGGCGGACATGGGGGCGATCGTCGAGGCCGCGAAGCTGCTCGCGCCCTCGCGGCCGCTGCCCGTGCTGGGCCTGCGTGCCTCCTCGGCGCAAGCCGCGGGCTTCGCCTACTTCGCCGCCAAGGTGCACCCCGACGTGCGCCTGCTCAACGAGGGCGGCACCATGCTCACCGACCGCATCGAGCAGGCCGCGGGCGCCGGGGCGACCGCCCTGCTCTGCTTCGCCCTGCCTCGCCATCCCGCCGAGCTGATGGACGCGCTGTCCGCCGCCAAGGAGGCCGGGCTGAGCGTGGTGACCATCGCCGACCACGCCTTCGCGCCGGCGGCGACGCTCTCCGACGTGCTGCTGCCCGCCCCGGTCGGTACGCAGCTGGTCTTCGATACGGCTTGCGCCCCCATGATGCTCGGCCGGGTCCTGCTGGAAGCGATGGTCGACGAGATCCCGGGCGCGGAGGCGCGACTGGAGGCGTTCGAGCATTCGGCGGCGGCACGAGGGCTGTTCTCAGAGTAGGCCATTGACTGTAACTATTCATTCAAGCTAGATATGAATGAATAGATTTTGCAGACGGAAGGTCAAGAACATGGACCAGACCAGCGGTCCTCGCCCTGTCAGGGCGCCACGCGGTAAGTCGCTCAACACCCAGGGCTGGCAGCAGGAAGGCGCCCTGCGGATGCTCATGAACAACCTCGACCCCGAGGTGGCCGAGCATCCCGACAAGCTCGTGGTGTACGGCGGCACGGGCAAGGCGGCCCGCGACTGGCGCTCCTACGACGCGATCGTCCGCACGCTCACCACGCTGAAGGCCGACGAGACGCTGCTGGTCCAGTCCGGGCGCCCGGTGGGGGTGATGAGCACGCACGAGTGGGCGCCACGGGTCCTCATCGCCAACTCCAACCTCGTCGGGGACTGGGCGACCTGGCCGGAGTTCCGCAGGCTCGAGCAGCTCGGCCTGACCATGTACGGGCAGATGACCGCGGGCTCGTGGATCTACATCGGCACGCAGGGCATCCTGCAGGGCACCTACGAGACGTTCGCCGCCGTCGCGGCCAAGAGGTTCGGCGGCTCGCTGGCCGGGACGATCACGCTGACGGCGGGCCTCGGCGGGATGGGCGGCGCCCAGCCGCTCGCGGTCACCATGAACGGCGGCGTCGCGATCTGCATCGACTGCGACCCGCGCAGCATCGAACGCCGGATCGAGCACCGCTACCTCGACGTGCGGGCCTCGTCGCTGGACGAGGCGCTCCGGCTGGCCTACCAGGCCCGTGACAAGCGCGAGCCGCTGTCGATCGGTGTCGTGGCCAACGCGGCGGAAGCCGTACCGGACCTGCTGGCGCGGGGCGCCGAGATCGACATCGTCACCGACCAGACCTCCGCGCACGATCCGCTGATGTACCTGCCGATCGGCGTGGCGTTCGAGGACATGGCCGCCGAGGCGGACAAGGACCCGGCGGGCTTCACGGCCAGGGCCCGCGAGTCGATGGCCAAGCACGTCGAGGCCATGGTCGGCTTTCAGGACGCGGGCGCCGAGGTGTTCGACTACGGCAACTCCATCCGCGGCGAGGCGCAGCTGGCCGGGTACGCCAGGGCCTTCGACTTCCCCGGGTTCGTGCCCGCCTACATCAGGCCGCTGTTCTGCGAGGGCAAGGGACCGTTCCGCTGGGCGGCGCTGTCGGGCGACCCCGCGGACATCGCCAAGACGGACAAGGCCATCCTGGAGCTCTTCCCGGAGAACGAGCCGCTGGCCCGCTGGATCAGGATGGCCGGGGAGCGGGTCCACTTCCAGGGCCTGCCCGCGCGCATCTGCTGGCTCGGGTACGGCGAGCGGGACAGGGCCGGCGAGCGCTTCAACGACATGGTGGCCTCCGGCGAGATCTCCGCACCCCTGGCCATCGGCCGTGACCATCTGGACTGCGGCAGCGTGGCCTCGCCGTACAGGGAGACCGAGGCGATGCTCGACGGCTCCGACGCCATCGCCGACTGGCCGCTGCTGAACGCCATGGTGAACGTGGCCTCCGGCGCGTCCTGGGTGTCCATCCACCACGGCGGCGGCGTCGGCATCGGCCGCTCCATCCACGCCGGTCAGGTCACCGTCGCCGACGGCACCGCGCTCGCCGGTGAGAAGGTCCGCAAGGTCCTCACCAACGACCCCGGCATGGGCGTCATCCGGCACGTCGACGCCGGATACGACCGGGCCACCGAGGTTGCCAGGGAACGCGGCGTGCGGACCCCGATGCGCGAAGGCGACGACGCGTGATCGATCTCGAACAGGTCGAGGGCGGTTTCCGCGAGATGTGGCGCGAGCTGCTGCCCGTCGGACGTCACGAGCCGACCGGCGGATATCGCCGCCACGCCTGGACCTCCGCCGACGGCGAATGCCGGGCCTGGTTCGAGGAACAGGCGCGGAAGAGGGGCCTGAGCTACGAGGTCGACCGCAACGGCAACCAGTGGGCCTGGTCGGGCGACCCCATGGCAGGCAACGCCATCGTCACCGGCTCCCACCTGGACTCCGTGCCGGACGGCGGCGCCTACGACGGCCCGCTCGGCGTCGTGTCGGCGTTCGCGGCCCTGGACGCGCTCCAGGAACGGGGCGCCACCGGTGGCCGTCCGCTGGCGATCGTCAACTTCGGTGATGAGGAAGGCGCCAGGTTCGGCGTCGCCTGCACCGGGTCCCGGCTGATGACCGGAGCCCTGGAACCCGGCCACGCACGCTCTCTCCAGGACGCCGCCGGAGTCACGCTCGGCGCCGCGATGGAACGCGCCGGGCAGGACCCCGACGCCATCGGCCGCGACGACGAGCGGCTCGCGCGCATCGACGCCTACGTCGAGCTCCACGTCGAGCAGGGCAGGAACCTGGGCGAGGCGCCCGTCGGCGTCGCCTCGGCGATCTGGCCGCACGGACGCTGGCGGTTCGACTTCCACGGGCAGGCCAACCACGCGGGCACCACCCGCCTGGAGGATCGCCGGGATCCGATGCTCGCTTACGCGGCCACTGTTCTGAACGCCCGCGAGCGGGCCAGGCTCGCCGGTGCGCTGGCCACCTTCGGGAAGGTGTCGGTCGAGCCCAACGGCACCAACGCCATCGCCTCCCGGGTGACCGCCTGGCTGGACTCCCGCGCCGCCGATGCCGCCACCCTCGACATGCTCGTCAAAGAGATCATTCATGAGTCCGGGGCGGAGGTCACCCGCGAGTCGTACACGCCGGTGGTCGAGTTCGACGGGCCGCTCAGGGACCGCCTGGCCGCCCGGCTCGGCGGGGTTCCCGTCCTGCCGACCGGCGCCGGGCACGACGCGGGCATCCTCGCCTCCGCCGTGCCCACGGCCATGCTGTTCGTCCGCAACCCGACCGGTGTCTCACACTCCCCGGCGGAACACGCGGAAGAGGCCGACTGCCTCGCCGGCGTGGCCGCCCTGGCCACCGTTCTGGAGGACCTGCTGTGAACGGCCGGTTCTGGGCCAGGCACGCCTGGACCGGTGCCCTGGAATCGGCCGTCCTCATCGAGGTCTCCGCGGGCCGCATCTCATCGCTATCCGCAGGCAGCGTCCCTGGTGACGCCGTCGTGCTGGACGGCCTCGTCATCCCCGGACTGGCCAACGCCCACTCCCACGCCTTCCACCGGGCGCTGCGCGGAGCCGCCCAGGTCGGCAGCGGCACCTTCTGGACGTGGCGCGACACCATGTACCGGGTGGCGGCGGCTCTCACTCCCGACGCGTACCTCTCCCTCGCCCGGGCGGTCTATGCGGAGATGGCGCTGGCCGGGATCACCTGCGTCGGCGAGTTCCACTACCTCCACCACGCGCCAGGAGGTGTCGCCTACGACGATCCGAACGCGATGGGAGAGGCGCTCATCGAGGCCGCCGCCCAGGCCGGTATCCGGATCACGCTGCTCGACGCCTGCTACCTCTCCTCGGGGTTCGGCGCCGCGCCGGACGAGACCCAGCTCAGGTTCAGCGACGGATCCGCCGATGCGTGGGCCGAGCGGGTCTCCGGGTTGAAACAGGGGGGCCACGCCCGCGTCGGCGCGGCCGTCCACTCGGTACGCGCCGTACCTGCCGACCAGATCGGCACGGTGGCCGCATGGGCGGCGGAACGGGACGCCCCGATCCACGCTCACCTGTCGGAACAGCCCGCCGAGAACGAGGCATGCCTCGCCGCGCACGGTGTCACACCTACGCGCCTGCTGACCGATCACGGAGTTCTCGGCCCGCGCGCCACCGCCGTGCATGCCACGCACCTGACCACGGACGACATCGCGCTGCTCGGCAGCAGTGGCACCACGGTGTGCATGTGCCCCACGACCGAGCGCGATCTCGCCGACGGCATCGGACCCGCACGGGACGTGCAAGCCGCCGGATCACCGCTGACGTTGGGCAGCGACAGCCAGGCCGTCATCGACCTGTTCGAGGAGGCCCGCGCCATGGAGCTCAACGAACGGCTGGGCACCCGCCGCCGTGGACACTGGACCGCGGACGCGCTCCTGAGGGCCGCCACCGCCGACGGCCACGCGTCGCTGGGGTGGCCGGAGGCGGGCAGGCTCGAAGCGGGCGCCCTGGCCGACTTCGTCACCGTGTCCCTCGACTCGGTACGCACCGCGGGACCGCTGCACGGCGCGGAGACCGCGGTGTTCGCGGCCACCGCCGCCGACGTCACCGACGTCGTCGTCGGAGGCCGAGTGATCGTCCAGCACGGCACGCACCAACTCGTTCCCGATGTCGCCGGTGCGCTGAACCAGGCCCTGGCGTAACCAACGCCCCTGCCCCACCCGTCAGCTCTGCGCCGACATCCGCCGCTCTCGCCGCGCTCCTGGCCTCCGCCCGGACACCGCAAATACTCGGTGGCCCGATCGAGCCCGTTTTATCGCACAGGTCCTTGAGCAGGCGTGGAGGGAAGCAGCAGGCGTTCCCGCGACGGCCGATGAAACGCTTATCCGTCTATCGGTGAAGGAGGGTGACCGTTCACGCTACGGAAGGCAGACGATGATACGAAAGATCTGGGTATGGTCGCAGTGACCCGGGCGCTTCCCGCCGAGGGGGTCAGCGACGCGGCGATCATCGAGCAATCCTGGCGAGACCCTGAACGCTTCGCCGCGGTCTTCGACCGCTACTACTTCCAGATCCATGGCTTCGCCGCCCAGCGGCTGGGCTCCAGCCTGGCCGACGACGTTGCCGCGGAGACGTTCCTGATCGCGTTCGACCGGCGCGACCGTTACGACCTGTCTCGCAAGGACGCCAGGCCCTGGCTTTACGGGATCGTCGCCAACCTGATCGCGCGCCATCACCGGGCGGAGGCCCGCTGGTATCGGGCGCTCTCCCGCACACCTCTCGCGGAGGCCGACGACGGCCACGCCGACCAGGTCGCCGGCCGAATCGACGCCATGGCGCACCGGGCGCCGTTGATGGCGGCGCTGGCGAAGATCTCCAACTCCCATCGCGATGTGCTGCTGCTCGTCGCCTGGGGCGGGCTGAGCTACGAGGAGGTGGCCGAGGCGCTCGGCATCACCACCGCCGCCGTCCGCTCCCGGCTGCACCGGGCCCGCAAGACGATCCGCGCCGGGCTGACGATCCTCGGAAAGGACTGCTGACCATGGACGACCTGGAAATTCTGCGCGCGGCAGGGCCGCGGCCCGAAGGTCCCTCGCACGCCGCGTACAGCTCCGCCCGCGCCGCCCTTCTGGAGCGCGCCGCCGCTCCGGCGCCCGCGTCGCGCCGGCGGGTGCCGGCGATGAAGCTGGCCTTCGTGGCGCTGGCCGCTGGGACCGCAGCTGTCGCGACGGTGATCGCCACCGCTTCGACGCCGCCCGCGGACCCGTCGTACGGCGTGCAGGAGTCGGGGCGGCAGATCCTGCTCGCCGCCGCGACGGCCGCGGCGACGACTCCGGAGGAGTCGGGCACCTACTGGTACGTCAAGACCACGTACACCAAGACCGCGAACGGCCAAACGGGGAGATCGTCGATCGAGACCTGGACGCGGCGCGACGGCGGCTCCTGGGTGAGGGAAGGCGGGGAAGACAAGGCCAAGGACAACGAACGCGGTGGGCACTGGTCCGACGGTTTCGATCTGGGGGAGAAGAGGCTGAGCTACGAGCAGATCCAGCGGCTTCCCACGGACCCGGAGGCACTGGTGACGTGGCTTGTCCAGCACGCTGGAGAGCCGCCGATGCCGGAGACCCGCCGCATCGTCCCGCTGATCAACGTGCTTTCCAGCATGCCCGCACCACCCGCGGTGCGCGCGGCCGCCTTCCGCGCGCTCGCCTCGTCACCCAACGTCCGGAGCCTCGGCACGGTGAACGGGGGCGAAGGGCTGGCGATCAGCTATCCGGACGGGGAGGTCCGAGTCGTCGTGGATCCGGAGGCAGCGCGGCTACGAGAGTCGGCCTTCACCGGCCCAGGGAAGCCTTCCGGCACCATAGCCGTGGAGGCGGCCGAGTGGACGGACGACCTGCCCGAGGTAGCCCACTAGGCCGGCAGGTCAAAGGCATGGTGGACGTTCCGCTGCTGCTGACTGGTTTGTCGAATCTGGTCCACAACGGTTTGAGTCGCCAGCGTCATGCCGCGGCTGACCTGATCGCGGCCACCATGACCGGGCGGCCGGACCACGCGGCAAGGCTGCTCGGGATGATGTCCGCCGGCAACACCCGATTGAGCCGCGGCCGGTTGTTCGCGCAGGACATGTGCGTCATGGGGAAGACACACTCACCCACCCCTCTTCGGATCGACAGGCTCCGGGGGATCGCGGATGGCACCGTACGCTCGGTGTTGGGCGCTGGGCCGTTCGTGGCCGCCTCGGGGTTGGCGCTGCTGACCGCCGGTTACGTATCCATGGCCCTTGCCCCGCTCGCCGCCGGGCCCAACGTTCCGGTCGCGGCGGATCCCGGTCAGGCCTCCGCGTCGCCCGCCGGGTCTCAGCTCTGCCGTGGAATGAACGACCTGGTCGGGAGCACCTTGACTCGGAGGCCACGGCATCCCGGACAGCTGGGATCGATCCACGGTGGTTGGCTGGGCATCCCGTGGTGGCGCCAGGCGATGGTGTCGCCCTTGCCGTGCCATGTCTCGAAGTGCTCCTGGTGCAGTTGCAGGCAGTCCAGGCAGTAGAGCTGCCAGGTCTGGGCCAGGACGTGTGTTTCTTGGGTACGCATGAGGAATCCCCGCTCCATCGACGATCTCGGCAGATGACAGCGGGAATGCTCAGGTGCGGGCGACGCTCAGACTGAGACGCAGCCGCGTGCCCGGCGAACGACCTCCACGGCATGCCCGCCAGGAGACCTCATCGCGCGACACCGGGCTGACGGACGGTCGTACCGCCTCGAACCCGAGCCTCGGCCGAGAGGCCGTTCGCGCCGCGGAACGCGGGCAGGCGGCGTCCTGGTGGGTGTCCTCCGAGTGAGAGTGGTGCTCCGGGTGAGTGTGCGCCACCTCGGCGTTCGACAACGGCGCGGCAGCGCCCACACCGAGCGCTCCGGCGCTCGCCACCCCTCCGGCGACGCCGGACAGGAAGATGATCAGTGCGAGCCCAAGTGCCCGCGCCGCCGACCAGCACACAAGGTAGGCATTTCCCTACTCTCTGTCACGCAATCCCGGCCGCAAGTAATGGTCCCGCTCCAGCGCCTCACTCGGGGCGTCCACCAGCACGACCCCGGATCCACCGAGCGCGTTGCGGACCGACACCGCCGTACGCCCCGACAGGTCAAGAGAGTCGGCTACGCACGCCAGCGCGTCGGCACCGAGAAAACGAGAGGTGGACGGGCGGACGGATCCGGCGGGCAGCGATGACCGCCCGATGAAGGCCAGGGCCATGGCCAGATCCTCACTCGTGCAGCCGCTGGCGATCGTGTCATCCGGCGCATGCGCACTGAGCTCGGCACCGAACTCGTCGCAGGCGTCGCGGCGGGCGACCAGGCTCCGGATCCTCCGCCCGCCGGCATGATCGTCGGCCGGCCCGAGCACCAGCGCGGATACCGATGATCGCAGGTACGGCCGGTCGGGGCAGTCGAGCACGGCGAGCGCGCGAGCGGCACCCGCCCCGACCCAGTCGCCGGCGATGACCGCGACGGCCGGCACGGTGCCCTGGCTGATCAGGTCCTCGGCGATCGCCAGCGAGAGCAGCGAGGCGCCGGGGATTCCGGTCACCGCGATGTAAGGGCCACGCAGCCCCCGGTCGATGTGGTGCTGCCGCAACCTGCCGGCGAATGTCATCCGGCCGGCCTCGTCGGCGACCTCCGGTGTCGCGGCTCCGCGCTCGATCGCGGCGAGCGCGTGCTCGGGGGACAGGTCGAGCAGGCTTGCGACCACCACCCCGAGCTCCCGCGACCCAGCCGCGCGGAGGCTCTCATCAAGCAGTCTCAGGCCGCGGTCGACGAAGGCTTCGGGGTCGACGGGTGCGGGTGCGGTCGGTGCGGCCCAGCGAACGGCGCAGCCGGTCCCCGGGGTTCTCGGCGCGTCGGCTCGGCTTTCACTGTGGCTGAACGCGAGCAGGTAGTTCTCGATCGTCGGCACGCAGGCCGCTATGTCGGTGGCCAGCGCGGCCGACGGGGATGGTACGGCGATCCCGGCGGCCGCCGTCCGCTCGATGACCACGGCGACAGCCTCATGCCGGCCGGGATCGTCCGCCCAGGGCTCTACGCAGACCACGACCATGGCGTCGGCCCGCCCGGAATCAATGAACAGCCTGGCGACCGCCAGCGGCGTCAGCCCGCAGTCGCCTGGCAGGCACAGCTCGGGGCCGCGCGTGCCGAGCATCGCGGCCACGTCCTGTGCCAGGCCGCCGGATACGAAGCGCGACACGGCGAGCAGCACATCCAGCCGGCGTGACTGCTGAGCGGCTGCCCCGGCGATCGGCGGCAGGAACGCCTGCGGGGACCGCGCTACGGCGTGCCGGTCGGCAGCCGAGGTCGCGACTACCAGCCCGGTGCGTTTGTCCGCCCGGCGAGGGCCGAGGCGGGAGCACGCGAGGGCGACGGCGTGCAGGGCCGGGTACAGCCGGCGTGCCAGGGAGTCCTGCGCCCTGCGTCGCTTGCCGATCTCGTGGTCGGCAACGGGACTCTCGTATCCGGCCAAGGCCGGCTCGCGTGCCGGCCGCGCCACCGCCTCGGCTCGGGCGTGCCCGGTGATCAGGGGGCGCGGCGGCACCTCAGGCGTCCCTGATCCCTGGCAGGCCGAGGCTCTCGAACGCGGACTCGGGGTAGATGTTCCACGCGATCTCCGCGAACTCGATGGTCCGCGGTCCGCCCCAGACAACCGCCGTGATGTGCGAGGACCCAGCCGGGGGAGCCCACTTCACCCGCAGCCGCTGCCGGCCCAGCGCCACGACGCGGCCCTGCACCTCGCCGATGGGCGCGTCCGCCGGGATGACCGGGCGCCCGTTCCCGTCGAACTTCGGCTTGCCGAGGTGCGCCCGTACGGTGACCATCTCGGCATCGGTGAAGCCATGGTTGAAGACCTCGACCACGATGTGCACGGTTCCGTCGGGCTGCTTCTCGAAGCTGATGCTGCGGCTGAAGATCCTTTCGAGCGGATCCAGGCTCAAGTGCCGGAAGGGCAAGATCAGCATCGGATAGGGCTTCGCGTACCGGGTTCGCCATCCGGGACCAAGGTTTCCGACCTTGAACGCCACGACCAGGGAGCCGAGGCCGGCGTGCTGGTAGATATACGGCGTCACCGTATATCGGAAGCTGGCATCGGGAACGGTGCCCCCGCTGACGCTGATCGACAGGGATTCGGTCCGCGACAAGGACGTCATCTCCATTGCGCTGTCGGAGTAGGTTTCGCCGGTGCCCAGGTTGAACCCGAATGATGCAGGTAGATAACTGAACAAGTTCGTGTTCGAGAGCAGGTTCGCGCTGGTGGTCGTTGATGTCGCCACGAAGTAATGCTTGCCGATGGTGCCCTGATTGGCATCGCTGCGGTCGTAGGTATTGACATCGGGCTGGTCATTGGTGACTTCCAGGCTGACCAGCGGCGTGAAAAGCAGCAATTCACCCTGCTTGGTCTCGTCCCAGCCGTCGAGATCGGCATTGATGTACGACAGGAGCGCTCCCGGCTCATACGCGGTGCGGTATCCGAACTGCGGGTCGTAGGCGATGGGAGTGGCTTGCACCGGAATCGAAGAACCGGGAAAGATGACCATCAGCGTCCCGCCCGACCCGGAGCCACGGGACCGGCGGATGATCGGGTAACGCCAGACCGAATAGTCGACGGACATCGTCACGAGCCGGTCGAGCTGTGTCGGCGTCCGGCTGATCGCGACACCGATCGACGTGCTGCTGTCATCCGTATGAGAAAAGCCGCGGCCGTACGTCTTGCTCAGGTGAAAATTGAGCGTCGAACTGCTGATGCCGAGCGACAATCCGGCGTCGTCCGACATGACCCAGTCCTTGGACGAGGTGACCGACAGCCCCTTCACCTTGTTGTCCGACTCGGAGAAGGTGAGCGACGGCGCTATGGTGATATTCTCCCGGTCGAATGGCGGGACCTGCAGAATCGCGAGCATTTGGCCACGCGACGACAGTTGGGTGAGCTCGGGCGATCCGAGCGTGACGCTGAGCCCGGCCAGGTCCACCACCGACCCGAGGATTCCAGGTGCCTTCAGCCCCGTGACCGCGACCTGGGTTACCGCGGGCAGCGTGGCCGGGGTCTCGGCATAGGGCGGAAAACGCAGGGTGACCGGATTGACGGGCACGATGCCCGCGAAGACCTGCACCTCGCCCTTCATGATGTGCGAGATATCGCCCCCGGCGCCGAGGACGAACACGCCGCTGGTGACCGCGTCGCCGAGAATGCCCGAGCCGAGCCGCAGGTCCAGGCTCGCGAGCGGAGCCCCGCTTGGCCCTGCCGCGACATACCGGCTGCTCGCCTCCAACCGGCTGCGGTGCGCGTCGAAGCGCAGCAGCACGAAGGCGGCCGCACCCGCCACGCCGCCGTAGTCGGCCGGGTAGGCAAGCACGAGCTCCTCTTGACCGTTGTTGTCCAGATCAGCGCAGGTCACCCGATACTGTCCTGACCTGGGCTTGGCGAACGCCGTATCGATCACCGCGACGGCGGTCTGCGCCGGCTTGCCCGCATCGAACCCCTGCATGACCACGAACGGGGAACCTGACGGCCCGACGGCGGCCAGGATGAGCTGGCTCCCGGCCGATCCGGGCAGCATCCTCCCGAGCGTCGCGTCCACGCTCGATCCCGTGGCGATGTCCACCCGTGGCAGGTGATGCACATCGGCCGCCGGAAGCTGTTTACCGGGGCTGAGCGCGGTCGTGGGGACCGCGAGGGTCGACAACGCCCCGGCCGTGCGGACAGTGACGAACAGCCAGGTCGTGAAGTCCTGCACCACGATCCAGCTGCCGACCAGCGGACCGACGGGCGAGCCTGGCAGCGTCCAGGTGCCCGTGAGCTTCCCCGATGACGCGTCGAAGGCGCCCACCACGACGCCCTGGTCCGAGGCTCCGGCGACCAGCAGGGCCTGGGTCTCCGTGGCAAGCACGGCTTCGCCGGCGATCGACCGCACCCAGGTCGCCTCCAGCGGAAAGGTCGTCCGCCCGAGAGCCTGACCGGCCCCGGCACCGAGCGACACGCGATCCAGGAACACGCCGCCGCCGACGTGCCGGACGAACCACACCTGCTGACAGCCTGTGCGGGAATCGCCGACGACGGAAGAGGCGACCACCTCCCCGTACGCGGGGAAGGGGATGCTGTCCGCAACCGCGATCCGCACGGCGGGGATGTCGTCCGCGTCGCCGGTTCCGCTCGCCACCGCCCCGACCTCCGGCAGCCGGAACGCGATGCGGGAGAACGCGGACCCTGAGCCGGTGCGGTCGGGCGTCACCAGGTATCCGTCGAACATCCGGTACATCCCCGCGTCGGGCAGCGGGCCAGACTCCCTCATTTCAGGAAGTCGAGCGTGCTCAGCCGCTCGATGACCACGCTGCCGACGGTCTCGTCCAGGTTCAGGTCGGCCGCGATAGCCACGCCGACCCCGTCGGGCGGTGCCGGGACGCGAGCCGTGAACGGTGCGGTCGCTCGCACCGGCTCCTCTCCCGCCAGAACCGGCGTCAAGTACGACACCTGCGCCGTCAGCAGCACCTCAAGCGTGGCGGGGTCCGCGGCATAGGTGCCAGTGAACCGCCGGTCGTCGGTGTCGAACCCCTCGAACCGGCCCGCCTTCAGGATGAAGAGCACGGGACTCACGGTCTCGCCGACCGTGACGGTCGCCTTGTAGATGCCCTCGATCGTGGCCATGCCTCACCTCTGTGCACGTTGCGGGAGGGCCGCGCCGATGATCCGGTTCAGCTCGTTCACCATGTCCCGGCCGAACTCGCCGTGGGAGAAGAACGAGTCGAGCGCCGACGAGATGATCAGCCGCTGCGAGCCCGTGCTGAATGACCCGAGCAGGATGCGAAGCAGCGCGTTGCTCGGCTGGCCGTCGGCCTCAAGGTTGATGCTTCGCTGGCCGTCGACCTTCGCCCCGGTCAGCTCGAGATGCAGCGCCTTGTCCGGATCGACGACCTTCAGCTGATACGTAAGGCTGCCGCGTTCCGACCTGGCGCTGATCTTGCCGGCGCCGTTCAACCTGGCCGGAGCCCCCTTCTTGCCGAGGCTGAACTGGGCGCACGGCTGGACGTAGGCGTACCGGCCGCTCGCCGCGAGCAGCGCGAACGACAGCGGCAGTTCGACCTGGAGGTTCCCGAACTTCGCGTTCTGGCCGGAGACCGACGTGAAATCGCTTACCCGCAGCGAAGTCAGCGCTACGGTGCCCGGGCCGTCGTCGTTCCAGACCGCGGCGCCCGTGTTCGGCCCGTTGAGCAGCGCGCAGACGCCGAGTTGCTCGTTGTAGGTATGGTCGGACAGTGGTTTCCCGACTACCGCCTTGGGAAGTTCGGCGGCAATCTTCGCCTTGATGCTGTCCCAGCCCGCAGTAACGATGGCTTGCCAGTCACCTGCCCCAGTCATCTGCGGGTCCTCACGTGATGGTGAAAGGCTGTGGGCTCCTGGCGGTGCCTCGATGGGTGGTGACCTCGATATACACTTTCCCGGGTTTGGCGGTCGCCGGTATTGTTGCCCTGACGATGATATCGCTGCTCCAGTTTATCTGGGTGGCGCTATAAGTGCCGAATTTGACGGTCCCTCGTCGAGTGGGGCCGAGATCGAACCCGTGCCCCATAATGGTTATCTGCTCGCCGACTTCCCCGCTCGTCGGCTTGAGGTTCGTGATGTAGATAGGTGGCTCTTCAACAGTGAAAGATGACGAGCTTGAGCTCCTTTCGCCGTTCGGGTTCTGGAGATGGATGACGCCGGTTTCGGCTACCTCCGGCACCCTGACCGTCAGTTCTTCCGCGGTCCTCACGGTCACGTCGTATCCGTCCCTGTCCTGGAAGAATATGACCCGGGTGCCGGGTACGAAGCCCTCGCCCGTAATCCTGATCAGATCCCGCGGCTTGCCACGGTCCGGATGGAAATTCCCGATCCTGAGCGGCATTTCAATCCCCCTGTGTCCGTTGATTCCCCTTGTGGGCGCGTCCGCACATAAGGCCGACTTGAAGAGAATGTCACACGATTCCAGCAGGCACTAGACGCCGGGTCGTAAACGATTGGCAATCGAATGCCGGTGAGTGGGATGGCAAATGCCGGTTAATTTCTTGGTTCGGCTCTGCGGGATCCCGTTTTCCTTCATTGAAACCTTGTCGGCAATGATTGGTGACGTTGCACAGCCGAAGTGGCGGCGACTCCGCGGATGAAAGCGCCTCACAGGACGCCCTCCGGTAAAGACGCTCCTGACTGGAGATCAACTTTGTACCGAGAGGGCCTCACGTGCCCGGCAGCGCCACATATGGCGCCACCTTGGACATACGGCGGGAGGTGCCTGGCCAGCTGCTGCACGCGCAATGGCATCCTGGCGCTGGGGCCGTTCAAACAGGCGTTCCTGATCATCCGCTGGTTCCTGAACGACACCCGCATCGCGAAGCCGACCAGGGACAACGCCATACCGGCCGCTGTTCGACCCCCGGTCCCAACGGCTCCGCCCCGGATGGGTATCCGATCTGGACGCGCGCCGTACTCGCCTTGGCGGCATGAGCACCGGAGCTTCCGGGTCAGCGCGGGTCGCGGCGCAAGGGATGGTCGGGCGGGACCTGCACCAGGACGATGCGATGGCCGTCGGGGTCCGCGATCCACAGCTCGGTGAGACCCCACGGCTCCAGGCGGGCCTCGCGCAGTACGGTGACGCCCGCCCCGCGAAGGCGTTCCTCCTCGCGGGCCACGTCGCGCACCTGCAGCCAGAGGGACATCGCCGAACCGGCCTCGCCGTTGGAGTGCCCGGAGAGCTCAAGGAATCCCTGCCCCAGGAAGAAGACCGTTCCGGGTTGACCGGCCGGGCCGAACTCGCGATAGACCGCCAAGCCGAGTATCTCGCCGTAGAAGTGCCGGCTGCGCGCGAGGTCACGTGGACGCAGCAGCACGCGGCTGCTCAACACCTCCATGTCGCCCCCTTTCCCCCGTACGGCGGCGAGGACACCCGGTCGGGTCCGATCTCCTCCATGAGCGAGTGGATTCGGCAGAATCTCGAACCGGCGCCACCTCGGCCATCCCGCCGAACCATAGGTACACGTCCTGGCCGAGACCTTGGTGACACCGGCTTGGCGTGCGTAGGCGGCACACTTCGCGGCATTCCCGATCGACATCACGTTTCGCGCCATTGCCGCCGGTTGCCGCCCCGGCGGCACAGTTCTCGATCTGTTTGCCGGTGCGGCAACCACTGCGCTTGCCGGGCGGCAACTCGAACGGACTCGGGACGGGCACAGGGTGACGGCGTTGCGCGCCTGTGCTGCGCTCTGGTCGTCGGGGTGATCGGTCAGCAGGGCCACGATGCCGTCGTCGTCTTGGTCGATGACGGCCGGCTCGGTCAGGCCGGTGTCCGCATCATGTCCTGCTCACCAGGTGACCGGGAGTTCGTGAACGCCGTAGATGACGGCGTCGGTCTTGAACGGCAGGTCCTCGGCCGGTGCGGCCAACCGCAGGGTGGGGATGCGGCGGAACAGCGTGTCGAAGACGATCTGCAGCTCCATCCGGGCCAGGTTCTGGCCGAGGCACTGGTGCGGGCCGAATCCGAAGGCGAGGTGGTGGCGAGCCCCGCGCTCGACATCCAGTTCGGCCGGATCCTTGAACGCCGCCGGGTCCCAGTTGGCCGACAGGGTCGAGGCGATGACGCCCTCGCCGGCCTTGATGCTCACTCCGCCGATCTCCACGTCTTCGGTGGCCAGCCGGGAGGTGACCCCGTCGGCGATGGTGAAGTAGCGCAGCAGTTCCTCCACGGCCATGGGCGTCCTGCCCGGGTCGGCTGTGATCAGGGCCAGTTGGTCCGGGTGGGTGAGCAGCCCAACCACGCCGAGCGAGATCATGTTCGCCGTGGTCTCGTGTCCGGCGGTCAGCAGCAGGAAGGCCAGGCTCACCAGGCCCGCGTGGTCGACGGTGCCCTCCTGGCGTTGCCGGGCGATCTGCCGGCTGAACAGGTCGTCGCCGGGTTCGGACTCCTTGCGGGTGACCAGGTCGTCGATGTAGGCGCGCAGCTCGGCGAAGGCTCGCTGGCGGTCTTCCAGCGAGGTCCGGCGCACCAACATGGTGGTGCGGCTTTGGAAGAACTCATGATCGGTGTACGGCACGCCGAGCAGTTCGCAGATCACCAGGGACGGCACCGGCAGCGACAGCGCCCGCACCAGGTCGACCGGCCGCTGGTCGGTGGCGAGCATGTCGTCGATGAAGTGGTCGACGATGTCCGTGATCCGCGGGCGCAGCGCGGCCAGCCGCCTCACGGTGAACTCGCCGATCACCGGACGCCGGGCCGCGGAGTGTTCCGCGCCGTCCATGCCGAGCATCAACGGCGGCTGGCTGCGCAGCTGCTGCAGGGTCGCCGTATCGAGGGTGAAGAGCGGGAAGCCGTCCTTGCGCTTGTCGGAGGAGAAGCGGCCGTCGGCGAGGACGGCACGGGCCTCCTCATGCCCGGACACCCACCACGCCTCGCCGCCGCTGGTCAGGCGGACCTTGCTGATCGGCGCCTGCTCGCGCAGCCGCTCGTAGGCGGCGGGCGGGGCGAACGGGCAGCCCCGCTCGACCGGCAGTTCCAATCCGGCGAGTTCGCCGACAACGCTCTTCGTCATCAATAACCTCCTGGTCAAGGATCTGGTTGAGTTTGTTCGGGGCTGTTCTTCGGTGAACACCGGCGGCGGCTGACCAGGCACCGCGTCAGGCTTCCCGCCGAGGGCGAGTGGGTCGCGGATTCGATGCGGGTCAGTTCGTGGGGGTCGCGAACGTAGTAGAGACTGGCGATTCGGGCGTCCTCAATAGTCCCGACGCAACGGTGGCGGCACGTCGCGCGCGCAGGCCGCTGGCCAGGCACAGCACCACACCGAACACGAGCCAGGTGACCAGGACGATAACGGAGTGGGTGGCGCCGCGACCGTCGAAGAACGCGGTAGAGCGCAACAACTGCCCACCCGCCCCGGGCGGCAGCAGCTGGCCAAGCAAGCCGGACCAGCCGGGCAGCATTTCGGGTGCGGTCGAAGTACCTGACAGGGGATTGCCGACGAGCATCATGGCGATGGCGCCGAGACCGAAGCCGACGTACCCGAGCAGTGACTCCAGCCCGAGGATGCTCAGGGAGGTGGCCGCGATGGTCAGGGCGATAGCGCCGCTGTTGCCCCAGTAGGCGCCGTTGAGCGAGCCGAGCCAGTACTGCAGGATTGCTGCCAGGGCCAGCCCGCCGGCGCCGCGCGGGTCGTCGGCAGGCAAGGCGACGAGGTCGCGGACGGCGACGGCCGCATTGGTGCCCTGTGCCTGCGCCTGGCTGAGCGCGGTCGCGAGGCGCTGCAGGGTCTGGGCGACCGCTGTGCTGGCGGCGGAAGCCATGATGACCTGCGGGGTGCCGGAGCTGACGTCGATCGCCCCGTACACCTCCCGGTCGCGGATCAACCGTTCGGCGGCTGCGGTGTCGGCGACCTCAGTGGTCTCGAAGCCTTCCGGTAGGCGCTGGTCGAGAGCGGTGCTGACTTGCTCGACCGCGGCGGCCGGGCCGGCGACGGCGATCGGCACATCGTGTACCGACGAGCGCACCGACGGCCAGGCGAAGGCGGTGAGCAACACGGAGATGATCACCGCGAGCAGGACGACTACCCTGGCCACCGTTGGCCAGGGTGACGGCGGTGTGTCGGCTGCCAGCGGGGCCTGCGCGGCCATATCTACTCCTCGTAGTGAACGTTTGCGTGCTTTACGTGGTGACGGGGACCGGGCCGGTACACGCTTGTACCGATGAGCGGAAGCCTTCGCCCGGGTGCTCCGCGCTGTCGCGATTCGCATGATCACGGCGCTCCGGCGGAACTGTGGCGACGGTGGTTCGTGGGACGGCCACGACCGGGTGCTGAAAGGCACCCACCATCTGGCCCAGCGCCAGCGTGCTGAGGCCCAATATGAGAACCCCCAGGGGGCATGGAGCGACGGCATGTGTGCGATGCCCAGCGCGACCTGCACCGAGGCGAGGGCAAGGAAGCCGGAGGCGTGGAGTACGGGCGGGGCCATCCGCCACCCGGGCGCCAGGATCGCGGCGAGCACGTACAGCATCGAGGGCCGTACATCACGCGTGCTCTTGTGCCTGGGGAGTCCGGCGTATTCATCTCAGGGTGAGCGGGGTTTCGGCTTCGAGGTGGGTCAGCTTCTTCGGGTTGCGGACGTAGTACAGGCCGGTGATGCGGGCGTCCTCAACACGGATCGCTATGACGCCGTCGATCTCGCCGTCCACACGGAGGACGAGTGCCGGGTTGCCGTTCACTACGGTGGGGTTTCCGGTGAGCGCGACTTGGGCCTTGCCGAGGCCGCCGACGATGAAGCGGGCCACCTTGTCGGCGCCGATGATCGGACGCGGCGTGGCCTGCTTGACGCCGCCGCCGTCGCTGATGGCCATGACCTCGGGGGCGAGCACGTCAAGCAGGCCCTGCAGGTCCCTGGTTTCGAGCGCACGCTGGAACGACTCCAACACCGCCCGGGCCTCGCCGGGGGAGACCGCCTCGCGAGGGCGGCGGGCTTCGACGTGGTGTCGGGCGCGGTGGGCGATCTGGCGGACGGCCGCGGGGCTCTTGCCGACGGCGGCCGCGATCTCGTCGTAACTGACATCGAAGGCTTCGCGCAGGACGAAGACGGCGCGCTCGGTCGGCGACAGCGTTTCGAGGACGAGCATGAGCGCCATCGACACGCTCTCGGCGAGCTCGACGTCCTCGGCCACGTCCGGCGCGGTGAGCAGCGGCTCCGGCAGCCAGGAACCGACGTAATCCTCCTTGCGGCGCCGCATCACGCGCAGCCGGTCGAGCGCCCGCCGGGTCGTGATCCGGACCAGGTAGGCGCGCTGATCGTGCACCTGCCCCACATCGACCTTCACCCACCGCAGCCAGGCTTCCTGCAGGACGTCTTCGGCATCGGCCGCCGATCCGAGCATCTCGTACGCGACGGTGAAGAGCAGGTTGCGGTGGGTGAGGAACGCCTCGGTGGAGTCCGTCCGGTCGCCATCGGCGGGCGGTCCGGGTGCGCCCGTCGCCGGCTCGCTGTGCTCGTTCATGGACGGCTCCCACCTGTGCGCTTTTCGACTTGCTCCATGCATAAGGCGTCGGCTCTCGCCGATGTGTGACACCCATGAGTGGTGGCGTACGTCACACGCCCGCACTGTCACAAGACTCGGGTCGCCGACGTCTCATGCTCGTCAGGATGCCGCGCGAACAAACGGCGGCACAGGACTCCATGAGTGATCGCCTTGGCCCGTCGCGTGGTCACCGCCGCGCGACCGCCACCGCCGAAGAACGGAAATACATCATGAGCAAGGTCTGGTTCGTCACCGGCTCGTCGCGCGGCCTGGGCCGTCACTTCGTCGAGGCCGCCCTGTCCCGCGGCGACAAGGTGGCCGCGACCGCCCGGAACAGCGCGAGCCTCGACGAGCTGGTCGCCGCCTACGGTAATGCGGTGCTGCCGCTGGAGATGGATGTGACCGACAAGGCCGCCGTCTTCGCGAGCGTGCAGCGGGCCAAGGAGCACTTCGGCCGGCTCGACGTCGTCGTGAACAACGCCGGCTACGCCCAGATGGGGGCGATCGAGGAGCTGACCGAGGAGCACCTGCGCGACCAACTGGAGACCAACCTGTTCGGCGCGATGTGGGTGATCCAGGCCGCGCTGCCCTACCTGCGCGAGCAGGGCGCGGGGCACATCATCCAGCTGTCCTCGGCCGCCGGGCTCATCGCAATGCCGCTGGGCGGCGCGTACCAGGCCTCCAAATGGGCCCTGGAAGCCCTGAACGAAACCCTCGCCCAGGAGGTCGCCGACTTCGGCATCAAGGTGACCGTGATCGAGCCCGGCGGCTTCGCCACCCGCTCCGGCAAGAACCCCGATCCTCTCGCCAACGGCCACATGGCCGAGCCCAACCCGATCTACGACGGTCTCCGCCAGCGCATCGCCGGGTTCGCGGGAAAGCAGCCCGCCGGTGACCCGGCCACCGCTGCCCAGGCACTCCTCAAGATCGTCGACTCCGACAACCCGCCGCTGCGGGTGCTCTTCGGCTTGGGCTTCTACCCGCTGCTCCAGCAGGTCTACGCCGACCGGCTCAAGACCTGGGCCGACTGTCAGGATCTTTCGGCCGAGGCTCACGGCAACCTCAATCAAGAAGATCGGTGACCCTCGGTTCGAGCTTTTCGAGCCTTGAGCTGCGTCGTCCTTCTCGACCCGACGCGCTCACAGTTGGAGTTCGGCGCTCGACAAGGTTGCTGAACGGGCGTCCCGGTCGCGAGTGCGAAAGCTGTACGGCTTGCGCCAGCCGTACAGCTTTTGGGATAGAGATTTCTGGACGGTGCCTGGCCCCGGAAGAGATTGTGGCCCTGCCGTACAGATCATGCTCTGCGGCATCACTGATCGCGACCTGCCGCGACCCGCGTCCGGCCGGGCACGGCCCTGTTATCTGCGCCAAGCAGGACACGGTGCCTGCCCAAGGCCCGCCGTCATGGCCAAGCGCGGGAGGACTTCCTGCTGGAGACCGTCTACTGGGACGCCGGCGGCCGCCCGCCTGCTCAAAGGGCGCATCCGCGGGCCTGTCTTCGTCACCCGCCGCCGCCCCGGCCCCCGGGCAAGGTCGTCAGCCCCTGCGAGCACACCGCGCCCGCAGGCCCCGGCAGCGGCTGGGACTTGCACGAATTCCGCCACTCGGCACTGACGCACCTGGGCGAGGCAAGCACGAGCCTCCTGATGCTGATGGCCAAATCCAAGGAGCCCGAGAACCTGCGTTGCTACTTCAAGCCCTCAGCCGTTGCCATCGCCCAGATCACCAGCCTGCTCGCCCCCGCACCAGCAGCTGATCCTCGACTCGCTCAACCCCGCCGAATCTCCGGCCGCGACGATGTGCTAGTCGTCGACGCTGGTCGGCTACTCGTCCGCGAGCAGGCGGCCCACCGCGTCGGCGCTCAGTCGGCTGCGCGCGGCCAGATCCGATACGCCGAAGCAAGCGGTGCAGATGGTGAGCGCGCTCGGCAGCTCGCGGCCGTCATCGAGGTGCACGGCGTTGCGGGTCACCGCCGTGACCTTCGTGCGGGGGCCGTCGAGCACAGTCAGCCCGAGCCTGGCGAGCCGCTTGTGGTGCAGGTAGGGGCCGAGGTCACCGCCGCAGACCGTTGTCACCTGGCGGCCGGCTTCCGCCGGCTCGGCGGCGGTCTCGACGCCGGTCGGTCCGGCTCCGACGACGGTCACCGGGGCGGCGTCGATCCGGGTCACGCTGTCGACGACGACATCGGTGTTCTCAGCTATGGGTGGCTGCTCCGTTTTCCAGGGGCGGTCTCGAGACACCGCGTGACCGGCAGCTGTGACAGCACGTGAGCCAGTTCATCCCCTTGGCGGTGACTGGCAGGGCTCTCAGCGCGTTATGGCAGCGAGCTGCTGCATGCTGTCCGCATGCGGCTGGTGGCGTCCGAAGCCGGAGAGCGGTAGCAGCGCTGCCAGCCGTTCGGTGCGGCCCGAGGAGGCAGCGGCGAGGAATTCCTCGACGATCCTGCGGGCGGATGCCGGGTCGACTTCGCCGCCGCGGTGCGCGGCGGCGATGCGGCGCCGGGCCCGGTGGAGGTGCTGCTGGCTTGCGGACTCGGTGATGTCGAGGATCTCGGCGATCTCGGCGTGGCTGTAGGAGAACGCTTCGCGCAGGAGGTAGACGGCCCGCTCGAGGGGTGACAGGCGCTCCATGAGAGTCAGCACGGCCAGGGAGACCGATTCGCGCTGCTCGAAAGTGTCGGCCGGGCCGAGCATCGGGTCGCCGTCGAGGAGCGGTTCGGGCAGCCAGGCGCCGACGGTGCGTTCACGGCGGGTTTGTGCCGAGCGGAGCCGGTCGAGGCACAGGTTGGTGACGACCTTGGTCAGCCATGCTTCCGGCACCTTGATCCGCTGCCGGGTCGGCGGCCTGCCAGTGCAGGAACGCATCCTGCACGGCGTCTTCGGCGGAGCCCAGCAGCCGGTGCGCCAGTGAGGCCAGCCGGTTCCGGCTGGCCTCGAACCGGCTGGTGTCGAAGCGATCTGTGGCGGTGCCGTCCACGCGACCACCATAGGCGGCTACGCGCCCGCCCTCCCGGCGGACGCGACGGCGTTTTTGGCGGTCGCGTCCGGCGCGGAGGCCAGGCGGTGCTTGCGCTTGGGCACGCCCAACGTGGGATGCGAGATGGCCCATAGCGACATCTTGTGGAGGCCCGACTTGATCCGCGCGGCCTTCCGGCCGCCCATGTACTTCGGCTTTGCTTGCCCTTCGTCGTCGACCAGCTGCAGGATCCCGTCCCGCCGCCCGAGGCTGATGTGGTAGTACGTGTAGACCAGCTTGGTGTTCGCGATCTCGCGGCCGGTCAGGCGTCCCACGATCGCCTCGATCGCCTGATCGCCGGTGTAGCCGGCTGAGCCGCAGGACATCGGCAGCGGCCGGCCGTTGTCGCCGAGGGCGTAGACGCTGTCACCGATGGCATAGACGTTCGGGTGCGAGACCGACCGCATGATGCGATCGACGACGATCCGACCGTTCTCGGTCACCTCCAGCCCGCCGGCGGCGGCGATGGGGCTGACCGCGAACCCGGCCGTCCACACGGTTGCATCGGACGCCAGGGCGGTGCCGTCGGCGCACAGCACCCGCCTCGCTTCGACGGCTTCGACGCTGGTGTGCTCCAGGACGGTGATGCCCAGCCGGTCGCAGGCCTGGCGCAGGTAGCTGCGGGCTCCGGCGGAGAGCCGGGCGCCCAGCTCACCGCGGGCGATGAGCGCCACCGACAGGCCGGGCCGTGATTCGGCGATCTCGGTGGCGGTCTCGATGCCGGTCAACCCGTCGCCGACGACCAGCACACTCCCGCCTTCGCCCCGCCTGCCCAGGCTGTCCAGGCGTTCGCGCAGGCGCAGCGCCGAGGGCTGGCCGGCGATGTCGAAGGCGTGCTCGGCCGCGCCGGGGACGCCTTCGACGTCGCCGTGGCTGCCGAGCGCGTAGACAAGCGTGTCGTAGCCGAGCTCGCCGCCGCCGTCGGCGTCGGCCACGGCGACGATCTGCCGCTCGGGGTCGACGGTGGTGACGCGGGCCAGGCGCAGCCGTATCCCCGTGCCCGCGAAGACGTCGGCGAGCTTCGGAGCCTCGATCTGTTGGCCGACCGCGATCTGGTGCCCCTTCTGCCGCTGGATGAAGTCCGGCACGGCGTTGACCACGGTGATCTCGGTGTCCGCCGGGGACAGCCGGCGGGCCAGGTTCCCGGCCGTGTAGGCCCCGGCATAGCCGGCGCCGAGGACGACGATGCGGTGCTTCATGTGTTGCTCCTGTCGGTTCGCTTGCTTGTGGTGAGTTGACTCGGCCCTGGGTCGCCGATTTTCTTGATCGAGGTTGCTGTGAGCCTCCGCCGAGAGGTCCTGCCAGTCGGCCCAGGCTTGAGCCGGTCGGCGTAGACCTGCTGGGGCATCGGGTAGAAGCCCTGCCCGAAGAGAATCCGCAGGGGTGGGTTGTCGGAGTCGACGGTCTTGAGGAGTGCCTGGGCCGCGGCGGCCGGGTCGCCGGCGGGCTGCTTGCCCGCGAACGCGGTGATGCGCCGGCGAAGGCCGTCGTAGATGGCGGCCTTGTCGGTCACGTCCATCTCAAGCGGGAGCACCGCGTCTCCGTAGGCCGCGACCAGCGCATCAAGGCTTGCGGCGCTGCGGGTGGTCGCGGCCACCTTGTCGCCGCGAGCCAGAGCGGCATCGACGAAGGTACGGCCGAGGCCGCGCGAGGAGCCTGTGAGGAACCAAACTTGCTCATCTGTCTCGCCGTTCTGGGATGTTTACCAGGCGATGGGGCCGAGGCGATCGATGAAGATCCCGGTCGGCCCGTCGGAGGCGAGTGTCGCGAGCTCGATGATCGGATCACTGCCCTCGGTGACTGTCAGCTCGCCGGTGTGGATGTTCATGTCGGTGGCGGTGAACCTGCCGTTGGCGACCTCGCCGGGGGTCACGGCGTTGAACTTGATGGCCGGCAGCGCCTGGGCGTATCGGACGGTGATCATGTTCAGTGCCGCCTTCGACGAGGTGTAGGCGAGTTCGTACATCGTCGAGACGGCTTGCCCGGGGTCAGTCACGACCGCGATAGACCCCCCGGCGCCGGTGACCATCACCACCCGCGGGTTATCGGCCGCCTGCAACAGCGGCAGGAACGCGTGCGTGACCCGGACCGGCCCGTACACATTGGTGTCGTAGACGGCGTGGATGTCCTTGGCCGTCGCGTCCGCCGGGTTGATACCGCCGCCCGGCGTGCCGGCGTTGTTGATCAGCACGTCCATCCGGTCGGTGTGCTCCCGGACTAGCCGCACAGCCCCGGCCACCGACTCCTCCGAGGTCACGTCCAATGGGACCATGATGACGTGTGCGCCGTCGGCGGCCAGCTTCTGCGCGGCGGCCCTTCCCCGGCCCTCGTCGCGTGAGCCGAGGAAGACCCTCCAACCCAGCTCGCCGAGCCTACGCGCCGTCTCATAGCCCAGGCCTTTGTTCGCTCCAGTGATCAATACTGAGGTCATGTTCTCTCCTGACGTCGTTGTGCCTACGACCATGTGGCGGTGCCGACCCGATTTCTGTGACACTGCCGAGGTGTGATGTAGGCCACCGGCGGCGGTGGTCACCAACCGGCGGGATCTGCGTCTTGCGTGCAGGCACCGTCGAGATCAGCGTGCAGGGCCGGCAATGCGTAAGGGCAGCGACCAGGCGGACGGCGCCATCGGGGCGTTCGTCGCCCACCGCAACCACGATCGAGACTTGGCTGGCGAACCTGCGGGTGCCGAATATTCATCCGTGCAGGTCAAGGGCTGGTGGATGATTCACCCCTCGGGTGAGCGCCTCGAGCGCTGTGCCAGCGGCATGATCGGTCGTGTTGCTGCGCTTGGCTTAACTCATGGTGACGACCGTCTTCTCGTTCCTGCGGTTGTTGTCTGCACGCGATCGCGACAAGGACATCGAGATCCGGCATCAGTCCGGTCCATCCGCATGCTGGTGCTGCGGCTGGCCCGCGAGAACTCCTCGTGGGGCTACCGGCGCATCCACGGCGAGCTCGCTGCGCTCGGTATCAAGGTCGCGGCTTCCACGGTCTGGGAGATCCGCAAAGACCACGGCATCGATCCGTCTCCGGACCGGGAGCACACCACCTGGTCGGATTTCTTACGCAGTCAGGCCAGCGTGCTGTTGGCCTGCGACTCCTTCGAGGTCCGCAAGCTGGTGGGGGCGCGACTGTACGTCCTGGCGGTCATCGAGCACGCCACCCGCTGCAGTGCGCATCATCAAAAGCGGCGTCCGTATGCCGCGGATGAACGCCATCATGGAGCGATGGATCCAGACCTGTCGGCGCGAGCTGCTGGATCGAACCTTGCTCTGCAACCAGCGCCACCTTCTGCATGCTCTGCGCGAGTTCGAGACGAACACCGGCTCCACTGGGCTCTCCAACAGACTGCCCCGCTTCGACCACTCGTTGATCCCGACATCAACCCGGCCTCGATCACCTCGGTGGACACCCGTCGACGTGATCGGCTCGGAGGTGTCATGAAGCAATACCGACACGTGGCTTGAGCTGGCCGGATGATTAATCGGCACCCGCAGGCTCAGGCTCCGGTGACGGCGCGACCGTGGTCGGCTGCGTACGCAGCAAATACCTCCGCCGGTGTTCCACCCGTTCGGAGGAAACGCTGGTCAAGGATGGTGGCGAGATCTTCCAACGCGCCAGCGAGCAGGTCGGCCGCCAAACGTACATCTGCTCGTCGGGCTGCCTGCCCGCGCTCGGCGAGGTGAACGGCATAGGAGATCGTGGCCGCCAGGGACGAGTGGTCCTCACCGTCATGGAAGTAGTAGGCCTCGGCGTACTGGGTGAGGTCGATACGGACATGTACCACCTCGGTGGCCAGGCTTCCCAGCAGTGACGCACCTGCAGTGGAGTCGAGTTGCTGCACGGAGGGGTCCGAGCGGTGCAGCAGCGCCAACCGGATCGCGAGTACCCGTCGGCGGGTCAGCGTCGGATAGATCTCCAGCACCCAGGAGACGGTGGCCGTCAGGAGGACGAAGCCGATGAGAGCTTCCAAGGGCGAGGCCAGGCGTAGCCAGCCTTCGGCAGGCACGATGTCTCCGAGCCCGAGGGTGGCGACCATGACGAGCGACAGGTAGATGGAGTCGAGTAATGCCGGCTCCTGCGACAGTCCGGAGCCGGGTGCGAAGGCGAACGCTTCCGGCATGTGGGGCCAGTAGACGATGGCCCAGCCCAGGATGATGGTGACCGCCCACATGCCGACTACCGTCACCATGGCGAGCGGACCGACGAGCCCCACCACACGCCTGCGCGCTCGGAGATGCCGGGCCAGTTTCCACAACGCCGCCATGACGAGTCGGCTTAGGCCTCCGTGGCGGGTGGGGTGCCAGAGAGTGTGGAACAGGTCTCGTAGGGCGGCCATGATGAGTGCGGCTCCGAGCAGCGAGACCAACCACTCCATTCATCTCTCCCGCAGTGACTGTCCCGTGGAGCGACGGGGCGACCCGTGCAGCCAGGGCCGGGTGGCTTGCCGCCCGAGCCGGGCCATGCTTGGAGCCTAGGCTGCAGGCACCGTTGGTGAACGCAGACTCGCCGTATCCATGGCAGGTGCAGCCAGGCTGCAATGTTGAGCGGAGAACATTTGCCACGTGGTGCGATGATGCGCCGTTCGGATGATGGTCCGGACGGCGCGGTGTCGCCAGGGGGCCAGATGGCAGGACGAGTACGCGTCCGCGAGATCGATGCCGACGAGAGGCAGGATCTTGCCCAGACGTGTTGGCAATATCGGCAGGCGCAGTGTCCGTGGCATGGAGAAGTGGCCGTTGACACGCCGAAGACCCGTCGTCGCGGGCACCATCGACACTCTGTGCTATTTGTCCCTCTCGGGACTGCTGCCTAGGGCCATGCTTTCGCGATGAGGCCCAAGTGGTCTACGCAGATCGAACGCGTATGAGCAGCCGTCGAGCAGCCTCGGCCATATTGATGTGAAGCGAGTTGTTCATGATCGTTGTTGGTGATGATTTGGTAGAGCTCGCGGGCGATGGCGCCTGAAGATCGCCACCTGGATTGCTGACTTCTACGCTCGGTATCAAGGTCGCTGCGTCGACGGTCTGGGAGATTCTCAAGCAGGAAGGGCTTGATCCGGCTCCCGAGAGGGCGTCCACCACATGGGCAGGCCGTTCTTGTGCTGGGAGTGAAGCGATGGAGTTCACCTGGGACAGGTGGGTCAGGATGGGGACATGCGGACACTTGTTCTGGGTGGTACGAGGTTCCTGTCCAGAGAGATCGCGCGGCAGGCGCGCGATCGCGGGCACGAGGTGGTGTGCGCGGCGCGGGGTCTCGCGGGCGATCCGCCGCCGGGCGTGGAGTTCGTCCGGGTCGATCGGAGTGAGGACGGCGGGCTGGCGCCGGTGGAGGGGACGTTCGACCTCGTCATCGACGTCGCCAGTTATCCGAGCCTGGTGCGGCGGGCCGTCGCGGAGCTCGCGGGCCGTGCCGGTCACTGGACGTTCGTGTCGTCGCGCAGCGTCTACTCCGACTTCAGCCGGGTCGACCACGTGCTGCACGAGCCGCTGGCCGCCGGCGCCGACGAGACGGCCCCGGAGAACTTCGGTGCGGCCAAGGTGGCATGCGAGCAGATCGTCGGTGACGACGCGCTGCTGGTGCGCGCCGGGCTGATCGTGGGTCCGGAGGACCAGTCCGACCGCTTCACCTATTGGGTCGATCGGCTGGCCCGTGGCGGCCCCGTCCTGGCCCCCGGGACGCCGGACGATCCCGTCCAGCTCGTCGACGTGCGCGATCTGGCCGCCTGGACGCTCGAGGCGGCGGGCAGAGGGCTCGCCGGGCCGTACGATGCGATCTCCCTGCCCTTCGGCCGCGGCATGCTGCTGGCGGAGATCGCTGCGGGCCTGGGCGTGCGGCCCGAGCTGGTCTGGGCCGGTCAGGAGTTCCTTGCCGTGCAGAAGGTGGCGCCGTGGATGGGGCCGCGGTCCCTGCCGATGTGGCTGCCGTTGCCGGAGTACGCCGGCTTCACCCGCGACACCTCTGCCACGCTGGCCGCCGGCCTGCGCATCCGCCCAGTCGCCGACACGGCCCGTGACACGCTCGCCTGGCAGCGCGCGTCCGGCCACACCGTGAGCCGAGCCGGCCTGACGCCCGCCGAAGAAGCCGACCTGCTCCGCCTGCTTGGCTGACACAGCGGGATGCTCGCCGGTCGAGGCATTCTCTCCACCGGGACGCACCGACTGCAGGCCGCCCGTCTCGGGCAGAGCGAGTGCCTGATTGCCCGTGGGCCTGCGGACCGGAGATCTTCGTGACGCACTCGTTGGCGGCCGAGGACACTCCCGTCGAAGATGCCCTCGACGGGTAGCCATGCGGGGAGCAGAAGCTCCTCGCGCCTGGTCAACAGTTGGGCGCGCTCGGTCAGCAACTGGGCGCGGCGCGCCTTCAGGTACGCTCCGGTGTCGCGCACCCACTGCGCCAGCTTCTGTCAGCGAGGCGACGATCGTGCGCACGGTCATGGCGGTCTGCTTCGGCGGCTACCCGCAGATGCGCTTCGCGCTGGTCGACTGCACCTTCATGGCCCAGCGCACCTATGAGACAGCCGAGGCCGCCATCCGCGCGGCCACCGAGCGCTACCGGGGCCGCTAGCGCGGGGTGGCGGCGTTCGGGACGAACGGGGCCCCGTGCCCGGGGACCACGAGGTCGGCTACCGCCAGGACCCGCTCGCGGCTGGCGCGCAGTTGGTCGCGGTTGGGGCTCACCGGGTCGTCGGCGGGGCCGTCGGCGCGCCACCACAGGTCTCCGGCCAATGCCACGACGCCGTCCTGGGTCCCGACGAGCATGGTGAGGTCCTCGTGGCTGTGCCCGGGGGTGAACAGCAGCCGGATGGACGGGGTGAACTCGTAGCCTTCGGCGTCCCTGGTCGTCCAGGTGTGGCCGGTGTAGACGGCCTTGTGGTCGTGGATGCGCGCGCGGGAGAACAGCGCGGCGTTGAGGGTGTTGTCCGGGTGGTGGTGGCTCAGGACCACGTCGGTGATGTCCTCGGGCGTCAGGCCGAGCTCGGCCAGCGGGCCGGTGATCGACTTCGGGTCGTCCACCATGCCGGGGTCGAAGACGATCCGCAGGTCGCCGTCGGCCACGTGGGAGACGGTGGCGGCCACGCCGGGGCCGGTGGAGCCGGTGTAACCGGTGGTCAGGACCTGGAACTCGGCCTCGCGGCCGGTGGGTGCGTCGCTCATGGCCATAAGTCTGGATATTGCGGCTCTTTGGGGCCGCTGGCACGGATGCCATCTATGGCGGTTATCGTGCCAGCATGGGATTCCGATCCGTGGCGGCCTACGCGCCCGGCGGCGTGACCGCGTTCGGGCTCGGGCTCGTGGGCGAGGTCTTCACCGGCCGGTTCGCGTTCACCGTGTGCGCCGACGCGGAGGTGGTGACCACGGATCTGGGGCTCGCCGTACAGGCTTGCGGGGATCTGGAGGCGCTGGCGGGGGCCGATCTGGTGCTGGCGCTGCCGAGCGCCGTTCCCGACGCGGCCTCGCCGCGGGCGCTGGAGGCGTTCAGGGCGGCGAGCGAGCGCGGGGCGCTGGTGGCCTCGCACTGCGTCGGGGCGTTCACGCTGGCCGCGGCCGGGCTGCTGGACGGCAGGCGCGCCACCACGCACTGGCGGTTCGCCGACCGGCTGGCGCAGCGCTTCCCCGCGGTGACCGTCGAGCCCGACGTGCTCTACGTCGACGAGGGCGACCTGCTCACCGGGGCGGGCGCCGCGGCCGGGATCGACCTGTGCCTGCACCTGATCAGGCGCGAGCACGGCGCGGCCGCGGCCAACGCGATCGCCAGGGAGATGGTGGTCCCCGCGCACCGCGAGGGCGGGCAGGCGCAGTACCTGGCCACACCGATCCCCGGCGGCGCCGACGACGAGCGGCTGGCCGGGGTGCTCGCCTGGGCGCTGGAGCACCTGGGCGAGCCGCTGCCCGTGGACCGGCTGGCGGCGCGGGCGCTGATGAGCCGCAGGACCTTCATCCGCCGCTTCACCGCCGCGACGGGCACGACCCCGCACGCCTGGGTGCGGGCGCAGCGGCTCAACCGGGCCGAGGAACTGCTGGAGACGACCGACCTGCCGGTCGAGGAGGTGGCCAGGCGCGTCGGCTACAGCGGCGGAGCGGAACTGCGCGAGCAGTTCGTCCGGCGGCGCGGCGTCCCGCCCCGCGACTACCGGCGCGCCTTCCACGTTTGACGAGGTCGGCGGCGGCCCCTCTTGCGATGGCGTTCCCCACGTTTCCGTGCAGGGCCTCCTGCCGTGCTGATCCGATGAATCAGGTTGTGGCGAGGGCTTCGGTCGGTGCCAGGCGGGCGGCGCGGATCGCCGGATACAAGCCTGCGATCATGCCGATGAGCAGTGTGGCTGCCAGGCCGCCGCCGCTCGCCCACGCGGGTACGACGGCCGGCCATGCCTGGGTGGTGGCGTAGAGAATGGTCACGGCGGCGCCGACCAGCATGCCACCGAGGCCGCCCATCGCCGACAGCAGCAGAGACTCAGCCAGGAACTGGAGCCTGATCTGCCCGCGGGTCGCACCGAGAGAGCGCCGCAGACCGATCTCGGAACGGCGTTCCAGCACCGAGATCACCATGGTGTTGGCTACCCCGACTCCGCCGACCAGCAGGGCCACAGCCCCCAGGCCCAGCAGCAGGCCGGTGAAGGCGCGGTCAGTGGCCTGACGGGCGGCCAGTGCGTCCGACGGCCTGGACACCTTGACCTCATTGGGCGCCTGCGGGTTGGCGGTGGCCGCGAGCACCGATCGCACCGCTTCGACGGCGGTGTCGGCTGTGCGCGTGTAGACGGTCGTGGGATGGCCGTCGAAATCCAGATAGGAGCGGGCGGCGGGCCAGCCGACCAGCGCAGCGCAGTGTGCGGTCAGGTCGAGCTTCTGGCGAGAGTAGGTCCCCTACTCAGTTGACATCGACACCAACCAAGCGCATGCTTCGGTGCGGGTGCCAGGCGCGAGGTGCCGTCACGGTCCGCCTCTCGTCGAAGGGAATCACCGTGCCCGCGAATCAGAACCCCCACCCACCCCTCCACACCCGAAGGCGATTACTGCAGGGCGCGGTAGCCGCGGGCGCCGGTGTCGTCCTGGGCCTGGACCGCTTCGCGTCCGCCGCCCACGCCGCCGTGGCGGAGTACGACGTCGTGGTGATCGGCTCGGGAGCGGCGGGCATGACGGCCGCGCTCACATCGGCCAAGCGCGGACTGCGGACCGTGGTGATCGAGAAGGCGCCCACCTTCGGTGGTTCTGCGGCCCGCTCGGGCGCCGGGATCTGGATCCCGTGCAACGAGGTGATCCTGGCCGCCGGAGTGCCCGACACCCCCGCCAAGGCCGCCACCTACCTGGCCAAGGTGGTGGGGAGCACGGTGCCCGCAGACCGGCAGGCCGCGTTCCTGGCCAACGGGCCCGCCATGATCTCCTTCGTGATGCGGAACAGCCCGCTGCGGTTCCGCTGGATGCAGGGCTACGCCGACTACTATCCCGAGCTGCCCGGCGGCATGCCGAACGGGCGCTCCATCGAACCGGACCAGTTCGACGGCAACCTGCTCGGCGCCGAGCTCGCCCACCTGAACCCGTCGTACATCCCCACCCCTGCCGGCATGACGGTCTTCAGCTCGGACTACAAGTGGCTCACCCTCTCCGCGGTCAACGCCAAGGGCCTGGCCGTCTCCCTGGAGTGCGTCAGCAGGTACTCCGCGGCCGTGCTCCGCGGCGAGAAACCGCTCACGATGGGCCAGGCCCTGGCGGGCGCGCTGCGCGCCGGGCTGCTGGCCGCCGACGTCCCGGTATGGCTGAACACCCCCTTCGTCGACCTGCAGTTCGACGGCAGCGGCCGCGTCACGGGGGTGATCGTTACCCAGAACGGCACGCCGACGCTGGTCAGAGCCACCCGTGGCGTGATCATCGGCTCTGGCGGTTTCGAGCACAACCTCGGCATGCGTACGGAGTTCCAGCGGCAGCCCATCGGCACCGACTGGACGGTAGGCGCCAAGGAGAACACCGGCGACGGCATCCAGGCGGGCAAACGGGCCGGGGCGGCACTGGATCTCATGGACGACGCGTGGTGGGGGCCCGCGATCCCACTGCCCGGCCAGCCGTACTTCTGCCTGGCCGAACGGACCCTGCCCGGCTGCATCCTGGTCAACGCCAACGGCGAGCGGTTCGTCAACGAGGCCGCGCCGTACAGCGATGTCGTGCACGTCATGTACGACCGCAACGTGGTCGCGCCGGACATCCCGGCCTGGCTGGTGACCGACCAGAACTACCGCAACCGCTATCTGTTCAAGGACGTGGCGCCCACGTTGCCGCTGCCCGACGCGTGGTATCAGAGCGGCGCCGTCTTCAAGGACTGGACGGTCGGGGGCCTGGCGACGAAGATCGGCCTTCCGCCGACGGCGCTGTGCGACACGATCAGGCGGTTCAACGGTTTCGCGGTGATGGGCAAGGACCCCGACTTCCATCGCGGCGACAGCGTCTACGACCACTACTACACGGATCCGGCCGTCTTCCCCAACTCCTGCCTCGCCCCGCTGCTGCTACCACCGTTCTACGCATTCAAGATCGTCCCTGGTGACCTCGGCACGAAGGGCGGGATGCGTACGGACAGCCGGGCACGCGTGCTCAGGGCCGACGGCTCGGTCATCCCCGGGCTGTACGCGGCGGGCAACGCGAGTGGCGCGGTCATGGGCCACAGCTACGCCGGCGCCGGCTCTACCATCGGGCCCGCCATGACCTTCGGTTACGTCGCCGCCAACGACATAGCCGACACACCCTGAGGAACCGCCCTCGGGCATCGATCGTTGGGCAGGGTGATCGCGAAATTGCGCGCCTGCGGGTTGCCATTGCCTGGGGATCTAGCTTCGTCCTGAGTCGCGTCTGGGACAAGCCGACAGTGCGACATCTTCCCGGCAAGGCTGGCCGCCGACGGCGCGCTGTGGATCACGCCGGCCGATCTACGCTACGAGCGGCCGGCCGCCGAGGCCGTGCCAGATATCGAGGATGACTCGGCCAACCTGCTCATGTCCTGGACTCTCGAAGCCGGTCGATGATCGCCTCCAGATCCGCTCCGGCGGGGAGGGTGCCCCAGGCGGGCGTCGCGATCTTATTGACCGTTCCCGGTGAGGAACAGCTGAGCCTCGACCTGGTCCAGCGCTATCCGGATGGCCCCCTGGGCGACGGAGTCGTCGCCCAGTCCGGACACCTCGATGCGCGGGGGGAAGACGCATGCCTTGGCCAGGTGGTTGCGGATCGGTTCCGCCACGATGTCGCCCGCCAGAGCCAGGCTGCCGCCGACGACCACGACCTCGGGGTCTATCGAGACGATGAGGCCTTCGACGGCCTTGACGAAACGGCGGGCGAAGTCCTTCGCCGCCGACTCGGCGGCGGGCTCGTGGCGGGCGGCGGCCTCGAACAACGGCCGCACATCCCGAGGGGGGTCGTCTGCCCCGCTGCCGTGTTCGGGGTCGACGGGCGGTAGGTGATCGAGGAGGCGGCGGTACGCCTTGAGCGCCCGCTTCCCACCTGCCCGGGTGAGTTCTCCCGCGCCGCCGTGGTGGCCCTTCGGGATGCGGCCGTCGATCAGGAAGCCGGTGCCCATACGCAGCCCGGCGTGAAGATACACGACATTGTCGGCGGCCATGGCCGCCCCGATCCAGCGTTCGGCGGCCGCGCCGGCCCGCATGTCGTTCTCCACGACGATCGGCGCGCCGATGATGTCGCCGAGCTCCGCCGAGAGGTCCATGCCGGTCCAGCCGGGGAGATTGGACAGCACGACGCGGCCGGCGGCGTCGACGATGCCGGTGGTCGCCACCGCCGCGCCCAGGACGGGTCGCCGTCCGGGCGCGGCGTCGTCGAGGACCCGTGCCACGGCGCGGCGGACCGCTTCCAGCCGCTCGGGTCCGTCGGCCCGCCGGGACACCGGCGCGTGGTGGGAGGCCACGATCGTGCCGACCAGATCGGCCGTCAGGACGTGGACCCAGTCGGGGGCGACATCGACGCCGACAACGTGGCCGGCGTCGGCCCGGAAGCCGAACCGCCGGGCAGGCCGGCCGGCCGCGCGGCCCGTCCCGCCCGTCGGCTCCAGATCGTTCAGCAGACCCTGCTCCAGCAGCGACTCCACGACATCCTCGACGGTGGGCCGGGAGACGCTCATCGCCTTCGTGATCTCGGTGAGCGTCATCGAACCAGGCTGCGTCGTTGTGCCGGACCCGGACAGTAGCGCGCCGTGCAGGACGCGCAGCACCGCCGCCGAGTTGAGCTTGCGGAGCACCGAGGGATCCCCGTTCAGACCAGCCATCTCCACCTCTTGACGGTCCCTATGTGAGCTGCAACACTACCAGCCATCCAGGATATAAAACAAACTTTATTTATATACCTGCCCCCCGCCTGGCGCCGCGGGGAAGGCCCAGCCTCCGCCGGATTTCGGCGGCCCGCCCCCCTTCGAGGAGCATCAGCATGTATGTACCGCGTGGAACCAGGCTTCGTACGACCGCGGCGGTCGCGGTGGCCGCGGCGCTGGCGCTCAGCGCCTGTACCGTCGGAGGCGGGAACGTCACCAAGGCGTCAGGCAGCGGCAGCGCCGTCACGCTCACGTTCCTCACGTTCGAGAATCCCAACCTGACCAGTGAGTACTGGGACGCCGCGATCGCCCGCGCGAGTGCGAAGGTGCCCGGGGTGACGATCAAGAAGCTGGTCGGCACCAACAGCACCGCCTATCTCCAGCAGCTCTACGCGTCCGGCCAGGCGCCCGACATCATGACGAGCATCTCGCCGGACGGCTTCGCGCAGAAGGGCGAGCTGGTGGCGTGGAGCGCGGACGAGATGAAGAACTTCATCGACCCGCACGCCGGCGCCATCAAGGGCCAGACGTACGCGCTGTCGTTCAACGTGCAGCCGATCCCCCTCGTCTACTACAACAAGAACGACTTCGCCAAGGCGGGCATCACCGCCGCGCCCAAGACCTACGCGGAGTTCCTCGACGACTGCGCGAAGCTGAAGGCGGCGGGGATCACCCCACTGGAGATCGGCGGCGGAGGCAAGGACACCTGGGCGGCGGCGTTCGGGGTCGGGGCCATCGTGTCGTCCGACATGCTGACCAAGACTCCTGACTGGTTCAGCAAGCGCGCCGCCGGCACGGTGAAATTCACCGACCCGGACTTCGTGGCGGCCGCCCAGAAGGCCGCGGACCTGTCCAAGAAGGGCTACATCGACACCGCCGGGCTCAGCCGCTCCTACGCCGACGTCGAGCAGGCGTTCCGTGACAAGAAGGCCGCCATGTACCCGATGGGCTCGTGGTTCTCGGCCTCCCTCGACAAGACCAAGCCGTCGTTCGACGTCGGCGTCTTCGGCTGGCCCAGCGACGCCGGGCAGAACGTCGTCCCGGTCGTCACCGGCGGCGGTCTGATGGTCAACTCGAAGGCCAAGGACGTCGGCCTCGCCAAGAAGTGGGCCCTGGCGTTCGCCGAGGACAAGACCAATCTCGACAACAGCGTCCTGGCCGACGGGCTCATCATCGGCATCAAGGGCTACACGCCGCCGACCAACGTCGGGGCGATGTACACGCAGACGCTCGACATCTACCAGAAGGCGCAGCAGAGCGGCCAGACGGTACCGGCCTGGATGAACACGGCCGGCGACGGCTCCCTGCCGCCGGGCTTCTCCGACCAGCTGAACGCGGCGATCGTCGACCTGATCACCGGGCGCAAGTCGCCGCAGGCCTTCGCGGCGTATCTCGACCAGCGGTACGCCGCGGCGACGCGCTAGCTCCCATCGGGACCTGAACTTGGAGCCGCACATGCAAGGCGTCAAGAACCACGATCGGCCGACCGCGGCCGGACCGCGGGGACCGTTCGGATCGGTGGAGCGGGCAAGACCGCCGATCGGCGCCTCGCGGCGCGGGCTGGGAGGTGGAACCTACCGCTTCCTGGTGTTCGCGCTGCCAGGCGCGGCTGTCTACGTGGGCCTGGTGCTCGTCCCGATGGTGATGGCCATCGGGACGAGCACCACCGACCGCAACGGGTTCCGCCCCGCGACCCACTTCGTCGGCCTGCGGAACTACGGTGACCTGTTCTCCGACCCCGCGTATCTCCAGACCCTGCGGAACACGCTGATCCTCACCGCGATCGTCACGATCGTCCCGAACGTCCTCGGGCTGGCCATCGCGCAGCTGCTGGACCGGCGCGGCTGGGCCTTCAACGCGATGCGCGCGGTGTTCTTCGTCCCGGTGGTGCTGTCCTCGGTCGTGGTCAGCGTCATCTGGGAGACGATCATCACCGATGACGGACTGCTCAACCTTGTCCTGCGCGGCCTGGGCGTCGCGCAACCGCCGGGGTGGCTGTCCGATCCGGGAATCGCACTGTACAGCGTCGCCTCGATCATGTGCTGGCAGATGCTCGGCCTGTGCGTCGTCATCTACCTGGCGGGCCTGCAAGGCGTCCCACAGGAGCTGATGGAGGCCGCGGCCATCGACGGCGCCGGCCCGGTGACCCGCTTCCGCGCGGTCACCTGGCCGATGATCGCCCCGGCCGTCACCATCTGCACCGTCCTGCTCATGATCGGCGGATTCAAGGCCTACGACCAGGTCAAGGTCATGACGAACGGCGGCCCTGGCATCGGCACCACCACCACCCTGGCCTTCGACGTCGTCGCGACCGGCATCGACGGGGCGCACATCGGATATGGCGCTGCCAAGGCCACGCTGATGCTCGTGCTGATCGCGGCCGTTTCCTTCGCCGCGCTCCGCCTGCTGCGCCGCCGGGAGGTCGAACTGTGACCACGCGGACCTGGACCGGCCCCGTGCGGACCCTTACGGCCCTGACGGTGACGGCGGTGTTCATCCTGCCCGTCTACCTGGTGCTGGCCAACACCTTCAAGCCGGGCACGGAGATCTTCGCCCACCCCGGAACGCTTCCCCTGCACCCGACGCTGGACAACATCCGGAACGTCACCGGCCGGACCGACCACCTGTTCTGGGCGGGACTGTTGAACAGCGTCCAGGTCACGGCCCTGTCCGTGGTCTTCTCCACGATCTTCTCGGCGATGCTGGCGCACTACCTGGTGCGTACCAAGACCCGCGGCGTCCGTTTCATCGCTGTCCTGATCCTGGCCGGCCTGATGATTCCCAGCGCCGTCACGCTCCAACCGATCACCGAGGTGCTCGGGCAACTGCACCTGATGGGCACGGTTCTGGGCCTGGTACTGGTCAACGTCGCGGCGAACCTGCCGTTCGGCTGCCTGCTGTTCATGGGCTTCATCAAGAACATCCCGCTGGATCTCGAGGAGGCCGCGGCCCTCGACGGAGCCGGGCCGCTGCGGACGTTCTGGTCCATCGTCTTCCCCCTGCTGCGACCCGCCGCGGCCAGCGTCCTGATCTTCACGGCGGTCAGCGTGTGGAACGACTTCATCACACCGCTGATCGTGCTGGGCCCGGCCAACGGCAGCACCGTGACCGTCGGCATGTACCGCCAGATCAGCGAGCACGTCTCGGACTTCGGAGCGGTGTTCGCGTTCATGGTGCTGTCCACCATCCCGATCTTGATCCTGTTCCTGTTCTTCCAGCGCTACTTCGTCAAAGGCCTGCTCGGCGGGGCCACGAAGGGATGATCCACAGCATGTCCGGCTCGCAGTTCACCAATGTCGTCGACTCGCCTGGCAGGGTCCTGACCATGGCGGTGGCCGGCGGAGGGGCGCGCGGCTTCGCCTACGCCGACACCGCGGTCCGCCTGTCCGGCCCGGTGCGCGTCGTGGCGGTGGCCGAACCTCGCACGATCGCGCGCGGACGGTTCGCCGCCCGGTTCGACGTACCCGCCGACAACGTCTTCAAGGACTGGCGTGACCTGGCCGCGGCGCCCCGGCTCGCCGACATGGTGGTCGTCAGCCTGCTCGACCACCAGCACGTGGAGGCCGTCCTGGCCTTCGCCGAGCGCGGCTACCACATCCTCCTGGAGAAGCCGATGGCGACCACAGAGGAGGACTGCGTCAGGATCCTGGAGGCCGTCGAGGCGGCCGGCGTCCACGCGGCGGTGTGCCACGTGCTCCGCTACACGCCCTACACCGTCGCGCTGCAGAAGCTGCTCGCGGACGGCGCGATCGGGGAGATCGTCTCGATCGAGCACCTGGAGCCGATCGGGCACTCGCACTTCGCCCACTCGTTCGTGCGAGGCAACTGGCGCCGCGCCGACGAGAGCAGCCCGCTGCTTCTGCAGAAATCCTGTCACGACATCGACTGGCTGATGGCCCTGATCGGCCGCCCGGTGAAGCGGGTCTCCTCGTTCGGCAGCCTGAAGCACTTCAACGCCGCGAACCGGCCCGAGGGCGCCGCCGACCGGTGTGTCGACTGCTCGATCGAGCCGGACTGCGCCTTCTCCGCCGCGCGGGTCTACCGCCGGGGCGTCGCCGCCCCGGACTCCTTCGAGGGCTACACCGCGCTGGTGATGGCCGGCCAGCTCACCGCCGAAGCGGTCGAGGACGCGCTGGCGCACGGACCGTACGGACGGTGTGTCTACGCCAGCGACAACGACGTCGTGGATCATCAGGCAGTCCAGATGGAATTCGACGGCGGTGCGACGGTGAGCTTCACCTTGACGGCGTTCGCCGAGGGCACCAATCGCAAGACCCGCGTATTCGGCACCCGGGGTCAGATCACCGGCGACGGGCGATACCTCGAGCTGTTCGACTTCCTGTCGGAGCGGACCACGGTGATCGACTCCGACACCGGCACGGGCCACACGGCCGCCGACGGACACGGCGGAGGCGACCGCGCGCTGCTGGAGGCATTCGTCCGCGGACTGCGCGAAGGCACAGCCGGGGACATCCCGTCCGGCCTGAAGGAGAGCCTGGCCAGCCACCGGGTCGTCTTCGCCGCGGAACGCGCGCGGGCCGCGGGGACCGTCATCGAACTGCCGGCGGAGACGTGATTCAGGCGTTCGGCGAGAGCTCCTGAAATGAACTGCCCGGCATGGTGAAAGGACATTGATCAGACATGGGTGACGACCTGGCGGTCGAGGAGCCGCGATCCGGGGCGGAGGTTCGCGTCGCAGCGACCGTCCCGCTGGGATCCCCACCGACCTGGGCGGTGTCGCAGCGCCGGTTGTTCGACGTGCTCGACGAGGCATGGCGGGTCTTCGAGCACCGCTACTGCGAGCCGGACGGACGGCTGGCCTACCGCGACCGTCCGATGGGCCGGGACGGTGCGGACGATTTCTACGAACCCTTCTTCAACTGGCCCGCCCTGTACCTGCTCGGCGGCTCCTCCGATGTACTGGACGCGGCCAAACGCCATTGGAACGGCGTCACCGCGCAGCTCACCGAGCTCGGCCTGCTCAAGGACGAGTTCGACCGCGGCTATGACTGGTTCCATCAGGGCGAGTCGCTGCTGTTCCTCTACGGGATCTGCGCGGCCGACCCGCGGGATCCGGACTTCCGGGAACGGGCCGAGCGTTTCGCCCGTCTGTACCTGGCCGGGGCGCCGGAAGGGAACTACGACGCCGAACTGAACATCATCAGGGCCCCGCACAACGGCGCCGACGGACCCCGTCCCGGCCTCGGCGAGGAGATGGACGCCTTCCCGCCCGACGCGGACATCTTCCACCCCTACGGGTTGCCGCTGCACGACGTGCCGGGCATCACCGAGTGGGACGACCTCGCCGACGACGTCAAGGCGCGGACCATGGGGCAGGCGATGCGAGAGCGCCTGGGCCGCGGCGACACCGCGATCAACCTGTGCGCGACGTCCCTGCTGACAAACGCCTGGCTGTACGGCAACGATGCCGCCTACGCAGAGTGGATCACCACCTACGTAAGCGGATGGTTCTCCCGCAGCCGCGACCTCGGCGGCGTCTTCCCCGACAACGTGGGGCTGTCGGGAAAGGTCGGCGAGTACCACGACGGCCGCTGGTACGGCGGGCATTACGGGTGGACCTGGCCGCACGGCTACCACACCGTCGGCGCTGCCGCGCTGATCGGCGGCATGAACGCGGCCTTCGTGAGCGGCGACGCCGGGTTCCTGGAACTCGCCCGGCTTCCGCTGCGTCAGGTGATGGAGCAACGCCGCCCCGGCGTGGTGCCGGAGACCGAGATGAGCCAGCGCCGGCCCTGGACCGAGCGGCTCGCCGACGAGGCGAAGCTCCCGGTGATGCTGTACCCGCACCGCCACGGCCCGTCGGGGTGGTTCGACTTCCAGCCGATGCAGACCGCGTTCCCGACGTGGCTGTGGTGGTACTCGATGGAGAAGGGCGACGCCGAGGTGCTGCGGGACATCCGTACGCGCAGCGGGTACGACTGGGCCCGGGTGCGCGCGTTCCGCGACAAGGAGGAGGCCGGGCACGAGGCGCCGTGGCTGGCCTACCTCAACGGGGACAACCCGCGCTATCCGGAGGAAGCGCTGGCCATGGCGGCGGCCCAGGCGGCGCACCGGCTGGCGCTCGTCGCCGCCGACGACGAGCGGGACGTCGAGGACATCCACTGGTGGCAGCGGAAGAACCCGGTGGTCACCGAAGTCCTGACGCAGTTGACCACCGGCGCCCCGCAGGTGCTCTACAACGGCGGGCTCCAGCACGCGCGCCTGCGCTACGGCGACGCAGAAGCAGGCCGGCCGGGCCTGCCGCCGGACGTCGCGGCCCTGATCGACCACCTCGACGACCGCTCGACGCACGTGACCCTGGTGAACCTCAGCCCGACCCGGCCCCGGCTGCTGTGGCTCAGCGCGGGCGCCTTCGGCGAGCACCGCATCGACCGGGTGACCTACGACCGCCGTGAAGACAGCCACCCCGGAGATCCGCTCGGCTACGCGCTGCCCGCCCCCGCCGCAGAGCGGTTCAGCGAGAGCGTCGACGGCCCGAGGCTCGTCGTGTCCCTGCCGCCGGCCCACACCATCCGCCTCGAACTGGACATGACACTGCGTGCCTACCCGCCGCGGCATCAGACGTTCGACGCGATCAGACCTTCGGAGAACAACGCGTGAACACCCATCCGGCCGACGCCGCGTGGCCCATCCCGGTGCGCGGCACGCGCCCCGCAACGCCCGACCCGGCCCTGGTCGCCGAACTAGCCCGGGTCAGTTCCGCCACGGCCTGCGCGAAGCTGCACGCGGACGGCATCCGCCGCACCTTCGTACAGGGGCCCGTCCCGCTCGTCGACGGACACCGCGTCACCGGGGTCGCGCGGACGCTCCAGTTCATGCCCCAACGCGAAGACGTGGCGACCGGACTGGGGCAGGAGGACGTGGAGAAACACACCGCCCTGTGGGAGGTGCTCGAGGTCGTCGAACCCGGCGACGTCCTGGTCGTGCAGGCCTTCGGCAGCCCCTTCTCCGGGTGCTTCGGGGACATGCTGGTCCGCTACTTCCAACGTAAGGGCGGCGCCGGGATCGTCGTCGACGGCTACATCCGCGACGCGCCACGCGTCCGGCAGCTCGGCGTCCCGATCTGGTGCCGGGGCACGACCCCGCACTACGCCTCCCAATCCGAGCTCTTTCCGTGGGCCTACGACGTCCCCGTCGCGGTCGGCGGCGTGTTGTGCCTCCCCGGTGACCTGGTCGTCGCCGACGACGACGGCGCCGTGGTCGTCCCGGCGGGCAAGGCTGCCGCGGTCGTCGCCGAGGCCCGCGACCACGAGGAGTGGGAGGTGTTCAGCCGCCGGCGGATTGACGAGGGCGCACGGCTGAGCGACTACTACCCGCTGACCCAGGCCACCCGCGCCGAATACGAGCAGTGGCGGCGGGACGGGCGCTGATGCGAACGGGATCCGGCCGCCGACGCCGCCCCGGTCCAGCACATCGTCGGCACCAGTGATGAGGAGTCCTCGGCAATGACGACGTTCCGCTTACGCCGTGGCACGGCCGGCTTACTCGGGCTGTTCGTGCTCGTCGGCATGGTCCCGGGTCACCCCGTGGCCCAGGCAGCGACCCAGACGACTTTCTGGGTCGCCCCGCCCAACGATCCGACGACACCGGGCAGCGACACCAATGCCGGTGACCAGCAGCACCCGTTCGCCACGCTCAACCACGCACGGCAGATGGTGAACAGCCTCCGGGCCGGTGGCACGCAGACCGGCGACATCGTGGTCAACATCGGCCCCGGCACCTACTACACCCCCGCACCGGTGGAGTTCACCGACGCCGACTCCGGAACCGGCGGCTTCCAGGTGATCTACCGGAACGCGCCCGGCAGCGCCGTCGGCTCGGCGAGGTTCGTCGGCGGCAACCCGATCACCTCCGCCTGGAACCTCGTCACCGCCGCCACCGGCAGTGACGCGGCCCTGCCCGCGAGCGCCGCCGGACGCGTGTACAAGACCAACGTCGGCACCGGCACCCCCTTCAACACCCTCTACGTGGACGGCACCCGCGCGACGACGGCAAGGACGCCGAACCGGGCCGTCGACCCGCGCTTCCCCTCGGCGCTCGGCGGCTACTTCAACGCGACCGGCGGCGGCATGACCAGCCTGGTCTACAGCGCCACCGACCTGCCCACCACCTCTGCCTCCATCAAGGGGCTGACCGGCGCGCAGCAGGCCGGCCAGCTCGACGCCCAGCTCGTCGCCTGGGACTACGGCAAGGCCTGGATGACCGACACCATCCCCCTCGGGTCGGTCACCACGTCCACCCGCACCTTCGCCTTCAAGGCGGTCGCCGGGCATCCCGAGCTCAACCGGCCCAAGTACCCGATGGCGAGCGGATCGCGCTACTTCGTGCAGGGCAACCTGGGCTTCCTTGACGCGCCGGGGGAGTACTACTACAACAAGACGACCGGCGACCTCTACTACTACCCCGTGAACGGGGCCGACCCCAACCAGCAGTCGATCGTCGTCCCCACGACCGAGAGCATCCTCCGGGTCGCCGGGGCCTCGCGGACGAACCAGGCGTCGAACATCACCTTCGACGGTCTGGCGTTCGAGGGCACGGACTTCCCCGACTACTACTCCTACGGCTGGAACTGGGGCGACGCCGGCGCTGGCATGGGCACCTACCCGCCGGAGGCGGCCGGCGCCACCCTGCCGTCCTACAGCGAGTCCACCGAGCGGGTGGAGTTCCAGACCGGCAACATCGTGATGACGAACGCCAGCCGCATCACGGTGACGAACGCGCACATCAAGAACGCCGGGATGTTCGGCGTCGAGCTCTACCTCGGCGTCGACCATGTCACGGTCTCGAACTCCCTCATCGAGGCCACCGGGCACGGCGGCGTCAACGTCGAAGGCGGATACCCCGGAACAGGCGGAGACGCCTCCGGCAACGGGTACACCACCGACAACACGGTGACCAACAGCCTGATCCACGACGTCGGACAGCTCGTCGGCCAGACCGCCGGCATCACGATCAACAACGCCACCGCCACCACGGTGTCAAACAACGAGATCTACAACTCCCCACGCCGCGGGCTGTTCATCATGGGCGGCTGGCCCCGCAACACCGGGACCGCGACACCCAACGACAAGGGCTACAACCGGATGACGGACCTGTACGCCCACCACAACGTCTTCACCCGCAACTACCTGCACGACCTCCAGCAGGACGGCGGCGACGACGGCGGGTTCTTCTGCGCGATGCTCTACCGGGGCACCGACGGTGCCACCGCGAACCGGGTCAACACCATCGACCAGATGCTGATCGACGACGTCGGCGCGAACCCGTCCATGGCCGACTACGCGCCCAACGACCTCAACCTCGACATGGGCTGCTCCGGTTTCACGATCAGCAATCTGAAGGCCGTCAATCCGCAGAACTTCAACGCCGAGCTGATGACGATCGAGCAGTACTCGGACGTCATCAGCCTCACGAACACGAACATCGACTACGGCTCGGCCGTCAACCAGCTGGCCACGTTCGACGACACCAAGATGGACTACGCGAACATCGGGCTGACGGCGTCGTTCCCGAGCGGGTACAGGCCGCAGGTGACCACTCCGGTTCCGCCGTCGAACGTCTACTTCCAGGACGCCTTCGAGTCCGGGCTCGATCTGACGAAGTGGACCTACCGCGGCGCGGCGCCGCAGATCTCCACGGAGTTCATCGCCGAGGGCGTCCTCGGCGGCAAGCGGTCCCTGCAGCTCGACAGCGACAACTCTCCGTCCGGGGCCAAGCCTGTCCTCGTCCGCGACTTCGGCCAGCCGCTGCAGCGGATCGTCACCGTCGACTTCTTCGACCGGCAGAGCTCGGTTCTGGCGACGTACAACTCGGGGGTTCCCCGGCCGACCACGGTCAGGTCGTTCGCCCGCGCGGACGACGGGCAGCGCGTCGTCGGCCTCGGCGTGGACACCGCGGTGAGCTCTACGGCCTACGTCCTGCAGAACGGTTCGACGCAGACGGCCACCACCGTGCCGCGCACCTACGGCTGGCACCGGTTCACCTGGGACTACACCGGCGGGACCGGCGCCACGGTCTCGATCGACGGCACCGTCGTCGGCACGGTCGGCGGGCTCGCCGGCGTGAGCCGTCTGGAACTGGGCAACGCCGACGGCAAGGGCATCACCTTCTACGACCGGGTCTCCGTCCACGGTGGCACCGGCACCGGAACCGCCCCCGCACTGCCCGGTCCGTCGATCGACCTGGCGCAGAACGCGCCGGCCACCGCTTCCACCGTGGAGACATCGTCGTTCCCGGCCTCGAACGCCACCGACGGTAACCCGGCCACCCGCTGGTCCAGCCAGTACGCCGACCCGACCTGGCTTCAGGTCGACCTCGGGTCGGTGAAGACCTTCAACCGGGTGGTGCTGGCGTGGGAGGCCGCGTACGGCAAGGACTACCAGATCCAGACCTCGAACGACGGCACCACCTGGACCACCGTAGCCACGCGCACCGGGGGATCGGGCGGCACCGACACGCTGAGCGGGTTCACCGCCGGCGGACGCTACGTCCGGATGTACGGGACCGCCCGCGGCACGTCGTGGGGTTACTCCCTGTACTCGCTCCAGGTATATGACGACGGCGCGGCCAAGACCGGTGTGGTCCTGCGGGCGCACGCGAACGGCGCGTACGTCACGGCGGCAAGCGGCGGCGCGTCCGCGCTGATCGCCAACAGCTCGTCCGTCGGCCAGTGGAGCGTGTTCGACGTGATCGACAAGGGCAACGGCGACATCGCGCTGCGCGCGCACGCGAACGGAAAGTACGTGTGCGCTGACAACGGCGGTGCGTCCCCGCTGATCGCCAACCGCACCGCCGTCGGCCCGTGGGAGACGTACAAGCTGATCCGCAACGCGGACGGCAGCGTCAGCCTGAAGTCGCTGTCCAACGACCGCTACGTGACCGCTGCCGACGCCGGCGCGTCGCCCCTGATCGCCAACCGCACCGCCATCGGCCCGTGGGAGGAGTTCGACCTGGTCGCCGTCTGAGCGACCGATCGGGGAGGCCGCCCGCCAGGCATGAGCCGGCGGCCTCCCCGCCCACCGCGCACGTTCCAGCCCGCCCTGACGAGGAGACACGGTGACGAGCCTCGGCCCGCCACAACGGCCCAACCCCCTTGACCTGCCCGCCTTCGGCCTCGGCTGCGCGCCGATCGGCGACCTGTACGAGCGGCTCACCGATGCGCAGGCGCTGTCCACGGTGCACCGCGCCCTCGACCTCGGCATCAGGCTGTTCGACGTGGCTCCCCGTTACGGTGCCGGACTGGCCGAGCGTCGCCTGGGCCGGGCGCTGCGCGACGCCGACAGGACAGAGGTGGTCATCTCCACGAAGGTCGGCTGGCTGCTCGACGACGACGGCGCGGAGCATCCCGACTTCTCCGCGAAGGGGGTCGCGGCCTCGCTCGCGGCGAGCCTGGACCGGCTCGGCGTGGACGCCGTGGACCTCGTCCACATCCACGATCCCGACGACCACCTCGGCCCCGCGCTCGACGAGGCGCTTCAGGAACTGCTGGCGCTGCGCACCGCGGGGGTGATCCGGGCCGTCGGCGTCGGCATGAACGACAGCGGGCTGCTCACCCAGTTCGTCCCGGACACCGGCATCGACTACGTCCTGATCGCGGGGCGGGACACCCTGCTGGAACAGCCCGCGCTGCGGGACCTGCTGCCGCTCTGCTTGGACCACGGCGTCGGCGTCATCGTCGGCGGGATCTACAACTCGGGGCTGCTCGCCGACCCCCGACCCGGCGCGAAGTACAACTACGCCTCCGCGCCCGAGGCGGTGCTGGAGAGGGCCGTCGCGTTGCGGGAGCACTGCGCGGCACACGGCGTGCCGCTCAAGGCCGCCGCCGTCCAGCTGCCGCCGGCGCACCCGGCCGTCCACAGCGTCGTCATAGGGCGCCCGCAGCTGCCTCATCGACATCGCCATCGACATGACGAAGCTGAAGTTCTTGATCCGCAACCGTGGCGGCCAGTTCACCGATGCCTTCGATGCGGTCTTCGCCGACGCCGGCTTGCGCGTCATCAAGAGCCCACCGCAGGCCCCGAAGGCGAACGCGCACTGCGAAAGGATGATCGGCACCCTACGCCGCGACCTCCTGGACAGGATGCTCATCCTCAACGAGCGCCATCTACGCCGAACCCTCACCCGCTACCTGGAGCACTACAACACGGCTCGGCCTCACCGCGGCATCGGACAGTTGTCCCCGTTGCAAGCCGAAACCGGACCGCCAACCCCCATCGACCTGGCCGGCCACCGAGTCCACCGCGGCTCCATCCTCGGCGGCCTCATCAACGAGTACCAGGTCGCCAGCTGAAACCGACGAGAACCGGCAGGTCAAACACCGAATCCTATTATTGAGCCCCACACGGGCAGGATCACGATCCGTCCGGAATTGTCTTCACCGTCCTGCCCACCCAACTCGATCATTTGCGTTGCCAGCAATGGGCAGGACTGTCGGATCCCGATCAGGTCCAGCTCATTCCCGGCCCTCTTCGGGCGAGCCTCCGAAGACCCGTAGATCAGCTACCTGGCGGCGGAGACACGTTCGGGAGCTGAGGGCCAATCAGGACTGCGCCAGCCAAACGGGTCGCGTCCCGGACATGGGATGAGACGCGGGTTGACGGTGTCTGAGGCACCGGTCTTGAACTTACGGATTATGAGTCGGTTCCTTTGGTGTCGTCCGGTGTCGTGGAGTGTTGTTTTGTGTCGCTGTGAGCGGGATTCTCCCCGTCGTCGTGCCGGTCAGTGCCGATGCGTGCCGCGCCGTATCGCGTTCACGCGAGCAATCACCGAGCAACCATGCGTGCTTGACCATCGACACTTTGTGCTATTTGTCCCTGTCGGGACTGCTGCCTAGGGCCATGCTTTCGCGATGAGGCCCAAGTGGTCTACGCAGATCGAACGCATATGAGCAGCCGCTGAGCAGCCTCGGCCATCGATTTCCGTCCGCGAGTGAGGGCTCCTTGCGGTTGGTCTCGGATGTGATGCTCAGCCTGCTTGACGTGCATGGATGTAGTTTTCGGCAGGCGCAGTGTTGGGCGAACAGGCGCTGGGTGCGAATCTGCTCGGTCGCTGTGTCCACCAGGTGGTCAAGGCTTGGGCGTAGGCGGCGCCGTACAACGGCTTGGAGGTGAGCCGCAGACTGCGCTGGATCACGTAGGCCGCATGGCCAGCTGCCGCGTAGGAGGCGCGCTGGGTGGCGGCCACCCCTTCGCGCGTCCGGCGATCGAGTTCGGCGAACGGGTCAGCTTCACCCGCGCAGGTAACGGCACGAGAGGAGTCGAACACCTCGGCCTTGGTTGACGCTCGCTCGATGACGACCGTCTCCTCCAGAGCGCGAGCGGCTGACGGGGAGTCGTCGTGGCGGCGATGGACCCACATGGCGAACTGGATCAGCTTAGGTTGCGGCCCTTGGCGCGCGTGTGCCGGTTTTGCGAGCAACGATAGCGACGCCGATCAGGTAGTTCCGATGGGTTCGGAACGCGCGTCGTATGGAGAGCACTCTCCTACGGGCGTCGGGGTGGGTGAGCAGGTTCTTGGCGAAGCGGGCGGCACCGCATACCCCTTCGTCGGCAGCCAGCCGCCGTGGCTGCAGGAGGGCCATGGCTGCAGTGGCGACGTGTTCGACGACGAGGCCGTGGCTTTCGAGCAGGGATCGCCATTCGGCGATGGTGTAGGGGCGTGCGTTCACCTTGATCGAGCGGGCGAGGGTCTGTCGGATTCTGGCTTTCACATCGCCGGGCAAGGCGTCAGGTGTCAACCCGAGTTCGTGGATCGCGTAACCCCCACCGGGGCGCAGGATGCGTGCCGCTTCGGCGACGATGGCGTTCTTCGCCTTGTCACCCTGCATGGTGAGCATGGCCTCACCCAGGACGACGTCGGCGGATCCGTCGGGGAGTCCGGTGGCTGCGGCATCGGCCACAGCTACGGTGCCGTGTTCGGCGACGATACCGCGTACCGCGTCGACTGCCTGCGGATCGCTGTCGATGCCGACGTAGGAGCGCGGACGCAGGTCGATGATCTCGCGTGCGGTCAGTCCCCGGCCGGGCGCGAGTTCGATGACATCGGCCCCGGTCACGCCGGCCCACGCCAGGAGGATCTTCGTGAGCTCGGCGCCGCCAGGGCGGAGGACATGCTTGCCCAGTCGCGCCAGTAGCCGGTGCCCTTGGATGTCCGCGTCGGAGCGTTCATCCAGTGGTGCTTGGGTGTCGCGCCGCTCATGTGAGGCGCGTTGCGGCGTATGTTCCATCGTTCATCGTTTCTGTGAGGTGCTTCTCCTCCGCTGGCCGTGCTCGGCCGTACGGCGGGTGGCCGATCTGTCGGTTCAGCTTCAGCTGGCGACGTCGAGGACCAGTGGCTGGCGTCGTTGGTGGACGGTGAGGTAGGTCAGGCCGTTCGCCCCAGCGGTGAACCTGCGTCGCGAGTGCCGGGGCAGCCAGACGAGTGATTCGGGGCGCAGGGTGAGCGCGTTGAGTTCGGTTTCCAGCTCACCGGCTCCGCTGAGTACGAGGAGCAGGACGTCGAGATCGGGCCCCGCGTGCGCCTCGATGGTGGCGTTGGGTTGCAGGTGGATGATGTTGGAGTCGAGGTCGCGCCGGCTCATCTGCAGTTTCCACACCGCACCCGCCGTGTCGGGGTCGTGGGGGCCGGCGGCGACGGCGTGGGCGTCGGCCAGGATCCGCGGCAACGGGGTGGAGGCGAGTTTACTGATCCGGATCCGCCAGGCCTCCGTCCCCTTGTCGAGATAGTCCCAGCCGTAGGCGCCTGGGTGGTCGAGTTCGAACTCTTGCCGCAGATGTTTCGGGTCGTGGTTGTTGACCAGCACGAAGGACTCGCCGACGGCGAGGCTGTCGAACTCCTGGAAGATTCGGGGGTGCTTGTCGGGCTTGCGTAGCGGTCGTACGTCGAGTTCCTGGTCGGACATGGTGTTTCCTCTCGTCAGCCCTATTTATACAAGTTCGCTTTGTGTAAACTCAAGCCATGACTTACGTGATCGGGCTCCCCTGCGTGGATGTGAAGGACCGGGCGTGTGTGGAGGAGTGTCCGGTCGACTGCATCTACGAGGGCGGCCGGAGTCTGTACATCCAGCCGGACGAGTGCGTGGACTGTGGCGCGTGCGAACCGGTGTGCCCGGTCGAGGCGATCTACTACGAGGACGACCTTCCCGACTCGCTGGGCGCCTATCTGGCCGACAACGATCGGTTCTTCACCGAAACCCTTCCTGGCCAGGATGCGCCTCTGGGATCGCCGGGTGGTGCGGCCAAGCTCGGTGCGCTGAGAGCCGACACCGAGATGGTCGCGGCGCTGCCACCGCAGGGGGCGTGAGCCGACCATGGCCGAGCGGCGCAAAGCCCGGGGAGCCGGTGACGTCTCAGGCGGCGCGACGTCCGCACGATCTGCCGAACAGCCCGCGGCACCGGTGACCGGCCGTCGATCACTCATCCTGACGATGCTTCGCGAATCCGATTCGCCACTCGGTGTGGCCGATATCGCTGAGCGGCTCGACATTCATCTCAACACAGTGCGGTTCCACCTCGACGCCCTGGCCGAAACTGGCCAGATCGAGCGGGTTCACGCCGCACCGGCGGGTCCCGGTCGACCGCCCCTGGCGTTCCGGGCGCGGCCGGGGATGGACCCCGGTGGGCCGCGCAACTATCGCCTGCTGGCCGAGATCCTTGCCGTCAACCTGGCCACCGAACCGGAGCCTGTCACCAGGGCGACCGAAGCCGGACGGGCATGGGGCAGTTTCTTGATCGATCGACCGGCTCCGCCGGTTCCCCTCACGCAGGAGCAGGCGGTCCGCCAATTGATACGCGTGCTCGACGACCTCGGGTTCGCCCCCGAACAACGATCAGCGGGTGGCCACAGACAGATCGGGCTGCGGCACTGCCCGTTCCTCGAATTGGTCGAGACTCAGGCCAAGGTCATCTGCCCGCTGCACCTCGGACTCATGCAAGGGGCGATGAAAGCACTCGGCGCTGATGTGACGGTGGGCCGGCTCGACCCATTCGCCGAGCCCAACCTGTGCCTCGCGCACCTCACGACAGCGGGCGGCACGCCATGACCAGCCGCGTAGGCCATACGACCTGAAGAAAGGAAGGGCCTGCCGATGACCCCGGTACTGGCCATCGCCACCGGCATGACGTTCACCTGGCTCGGAATGGTGCTGGCCATCTCATTCCTGGAGGCACCGCTCAGGTTCCGCGCACCCGGCGTGGACCCGCAGATCGGACTCGGGATCGGCCGACTGGTCTTCCGCGCCCTCAACACCGTCGAAGCTGCCCTCGCTGGGGCGCTCATCGTCGTGACCATCATCGGCGCACCGTCGATCCGGGCCATGACTGCCACTGTCGTCGCGGCCACGATTCTGGGGGCGCAACTCAGCCTCATCCGGCCGCGACTGACCCGGCGCTCCGACCGAATCCTCGCCGGTGAAGACGCCCCACGATCAGGCAGCCACCACGCCTACGTCGTCCTGGAGATCGTCAAAGTCACAGCCTTGCTCACCACCGGCGTCCTGCTGCTGGTGACATGAACCACCCAGTACCGAAAGGCACGTCATGCGGCCGATCTCACTGACCACTCTGGTAGCCGAGCACTTGACCACAGCGCGACAAAGCACAAGTGGACGCAGTGCCCACACCATCCACGGCGGACGCGGGCGCTCCTTGCGCCAGACGCTGCTCGCGATCGCCGCCGGCCATGGCCTCGACGAGCACGAGAGCCCCGGCGAGGCCACCTTGCAGGTGTTGCACGGACGCGTACGCCTCGCGAGCGGCCACCATACCTGGGAAGGGAAGGCAGGCGACTTCCTCGTCATACCGCCAGAGCGCCACAGCCTGACCGCGATCGACGACTCCGCCGTTCTGCTCACCGTGGCAGTACGCGTCGGCCCGGCCGACACACCTGCCAAGGATGCGTCAACCCATCAGAACTGAGCGTGGCCGGGAACGTCCAGGTTCGCGACGGCTTTCCGAGCGGAACTAGACGAGTCCTCCGGCCTGCCAGGCTCGATACCAGGCGTAGGCGGACTTCCGCGAGACTCTCAGCTGCTTGGCCACCAACCAGGGCGCCACGCCGGCAGCGAATAACTCCGCGGCTTGCATGCGCACCTGCTCGCGCTTGGCTCGGGCGGCCGGGGTCAGACCACCACTATCCGGATACCGCATCCCACCGGCATAGTCACCGAGCAGGCGAAAGGCACGCAACCACGCCGAGTCACCTCAACCTTTCAACCTCTGTAGCGGTCCGAGAACGCGGTAGATATCTGCCGGATTTGCTACCAGCTTGGCGTTCCGCCGAAGCACACAGGACCACTCTCGGCTTCGTTGTAGGGTTTCCCGGCGTTAGTCATCCAGGTGCGGGCGTAGAAACAGGTTCCCAATTGGAAATCGGGCATATATGACTGAACGTATCCAAGATATGAGCCATCGCGACCGCGGTAGGTAACCGCATTGGCGGTCGTGGAATCGAGCCAGTAGACGGGGCCAGACCCTTGTCCGTACGGCGCCCTTTGCCGCCCCACCTCAACATACATGCGGACATCGGTGCCCCCATTCCAGTAGTTTGCGTATCCGTAAACTCCATTAGAAAGCACACGCATGCACGGATTGGTCTTGTATCCATAATTGAAGTCCGCCGGACCGGTGGTGCGACAGGAATCGTCGGCGTGAGCGGGTGCCGACATCAGCATCGCTGCCATGCAGGCAGTTGCCCCGACCGCCACCGCGCTCTGAAGGCTGATTCTCATGGCACTACCTCTCAAGGGTTTCGACACGGCCGGGACGTTGAACTCTGCCAACAATTGCTTCATCAGCTCACATCGGCCACCGCGATGATCAGGCGCTGGCTTCTTTTGGGCACGGCACTCGGCCGGCGCTAGAGCCAGGCTGAACAGCGGGGCTCGCCGATGACGAACGAGATCAGGATCTAACGTCCGTGGCCGCACGGGCCATCTATTCGCTTTTGTGGCCAATAGCTGGCGCCAGGGCTGGCCGACGGGATGCGGAACTTCCCCCGGTTGGTGGACACGCTGATACTGGATCTTGCTTGATCCGGAGGAAGCGAGACACCGCCGATGGCGATGAAGGACTACTCGGAGGAGTTCAAGGCCGATGCTGTGGCCTTGTACGAGTCCACCCCTGGCGCGACCTGCAAGGGCATCGCCGCTGATCTAGGCGTGAGCCGGGGAAGCCTACGCGAGTGGGTGCTGCGGGCGCGCGCCCGCCGAGGTGAGGAGCCAGCCAGGCCGACGGCCTGCTTGATACCCCACGTAGACGGCCACCCGTCGGGGTGAGCGACGAGGCCGCCGAGCGGATCGTGTGGGGCTCAAAAACTCGAATCACTTGCAGCGCAGAGCCCTTCGTCCGGTGGGCGCATGGGCTGAGGGGCTGAGGGGCTGAGGGGCTGAGGGCGCCGAGCGGCCGGTCCGGGTCGCCTGGGATCATGTTTCGTGATCTTGTCCACGGTGTACGCCGTGGCCCGGCGCCTGCTGTCTCTGCCCGCACTTCTGCTACGGAGCAGCGTCTCCAAGGAGGCGGAACTGCTGGTACTACGACACCAGAACGCGGTCCTACGCCGCCAGGTGCCCACGGGTGCGCTATGAACCAGCCGACCGCTTGTGGTTCGCGGCGCTCTCGCACCTGATACCCCGCAGCCAATGGGGGAAGATCTTCCCGATAACCCCAGTCACCCTGTTGGCCTGGCACCGCAAACTCGTGGCGATGAAGTGGGACTACAGCAACCGTCGCCGTCCCGGACGGCCATCCACCGCGGCTGGGGTCAAGGCCCTGATCCTGCGCATGGCCGCGGAGAATCCCCGCTGGGGCCCACCGGCGCATCCACGGTGAACTGAGGCGCCGAGCCTACGCGGTTTCCACGCAGACGCCGCCGAAACGGAAATCTTGTCCGCATATGGCCACGCAGCGGTGATGCCCGAGAAGTATCGGAGGAAGCCAGCGAAGGCTGGCAGCGACGTCGACCAGAGTGTCGCTTAATCTGCGTCGGGCCTATGCGGAAGAAGCTCTTGCCGTTCCCGGTCAGCGGTGAAGTCGATCACGGTGCCCGCTCCGTCGGCGAGCCGGACTATGAACTGTTCGCTGTCGTCGTCCTCGGTAAAGACCAGGAGCGCGTCGAGACCGGCCACGCGTCCTGAACCGTATGCGTACGCTGTGCCCTGCAGTTCGCCGCCCGTCAGGTTCACCGGGCGCACATCCACGCGGCTGGTGCAGATGATCTGCAGCTCGATCAGTGGCCTCAGACGCTCGGAATCGCCGGTGGTCCGCAGATACACCGGGACTAAGCCACTGTCGTTCATGTGGAAACGCGGACCGCTGATGTCGGTGACCAGATACTGGTCGCCGTTGGAGGCGTCTGCGACCGCCTCGCGCAGGTCGAGCCGTTCCATGGTGGATCTCACCAGGTCGAATATGCTGGGGGACAGGGCGGAGGGGTTCAGGTTCCTCATCCGCGATCGGGATACGAAGTTCACCGCGATGTTCGACGAACTCTTCACGGCTGAGGGCATCCTCATCATCAAGACACCGCCTCGAGCTCCGCGCGCCAACGCGTTCGCCGAACGCTGGATCCGCGGCCTGCGCCGCGAACTTCTCGATCGGATTCTCATTGTCAACACCCGCCACTTACGACTCGTGCTGGCTGCCTACGAGACCCATTTCAATGAGCATCGCCCACATCGCTCCCTGGGCCAGGCGGCTCCGCTACGAGCCCTTCCTGACCCTGCTGAGGGTGATATAAGGTCATCCGACGTGACCGCCTAGGTGGGCTGATTCACGAATACACGCAGGTCGCATAGGGTGACCGAGTTCTTGGCACCCACAGGATCGACCGTGATCGACCTATCCAACCGGCAGAAGCGTCCAAACGCCGACCCGTGATCATTTCCGGTCGCTGCCCTTGCTAGGCACTGCGCGAACGCGGGCGTTGCCTGCCTTACATGCCAGGGCTGACCAGTCCTGTTTGGTAAGCGATGAAGACCAGTTGCGCACGGTCGCGCGCCTCCAGTTTCGCCATCGCGCGGCTGACATGGGTGCGCGCGGTGGCCGGGCTGAGAAACAACGCGGCGCCGATCTCGTGATTGCTCAGGCCCTGCCCCACCAGGGCCAGGACCTCGCGCTCGCGATCAGTCAGCACCGCGAGCCGGTCCTCCGCGACCCGGGCAACTGTTCGTCGAGCGGTGAGCCGGCCAATGAGGCGCCGGGTGATCCGCGGCGCTAGCAGCGCCTCGCCGGCGGCGATCACCCGGATGGCGTGCAGGAGCTCCGCCGGTCCGGCATCTTTGAGCAGGAAGCCGCTGGCGCCGGCCTGCAACGCGTCGAGGACGTACTCGTCGGTGTCGTAGGTGGTGAGGATGAGGACTCGCACCTGCTCCAACCCGCGCGTCCCGGTGATCTGGGCGGTGGCTTGGATCCCGTCCAGCTTCGGCATGCGGATGTCCATGAGGACGACGTCGGGGCGGGTGGCGCGAGCCTTTTCGACGGCTTCGGCGCCGTTGGTAGCTTCGCCCACCACCGTGATGCCCTCCTCGAGGTCGAGCAGGACCTTGAACCCGGATCGCACGAGCCTCTCGTCGTCGGCCAGCAGCACCTTGATCGGAGCGTCGGTCAACGGTGAGCCGGCGGCCGCGTTCACAGGCGCGCCCCGGTCAGCGCGAGGGGCAGTCGTGCCCTGACCTCGAACCCGCCGCCCGGAAGCGGCCCGGCGTGGAGCTCCCCGCCCAGCAGCTGACAGCGTTCGCGCATGCCGAGAATCCCGCGACCCGCTGGGCGCGGATCCGCTGAGTGATGGCCTGGGGCGGCACGGCTTCCCTCATCGGTCACGCGGATCTCCAGGGCCTCGATCCCGGGGTTCAGCGCGACCGTCACCCTGGTGGGACCGGCGTGGCGGACCACGTTGGTGATCGATTCTTGAACGATGCGGTAGGCGGCGCTCCCTACCGCGCTGGGCAACGGGGCCGCGGGCGAGGTCTCCTCGAGCTCGACCTCGAGCCCGGCCTCACGTGCCTTGGCGGCCAGCTCGTCGATTTGCCCCAGACCTGGGTACGGCTCGCGCCCGTCGTCGTTGCCGTTGTCGTCGCGGAGCACCCCGAGGATGGCCCGCATCTCCTGGAGCGCCCGGGAACTGGTCTGCTCGATGGCGCGCAGCGCCTCGCGCGCCACGTCCGGCCGCTTGTCGAGCACGTGCGCGGTGACACCGGACTGGACGTTGATGATCGCTATGGCGTGCGCGACGGTGTCGTGGACCTCGCGCGCGATCCGGAGCCTTTCGGCGTCGACCCGCGCTCGCGCTTCCTCATCGCGCGTCCGTTCGGCCAACTCGGCGCGCTCCTGAGCTTCGGTCGCGATGACCTGCCGGGACCGAACGGACTCGCCGAGCGCCGCGCTCATGACCGACGCGCCGATCCGGAAGAACACCCACCCGATGGCGGCGCGTGGCTCGATGTCGGCAGCGGCGACCAGCCAGACGACGGTGAGCATCGAGGTGCCCACACCAGCGATCACCAGCGACCGGCGCCCGTCACCGTAGGCGGCGAGGGTGTACAGGGCGACGAAGAGTCCGAGCCAGCCGGGCCCGTCCGGGAAGTCAAGGCTGTAGTACACCGAGCTGGCGAGCGCGGCGGTGACGAACACCAGCACCGGCCATCGGCGGCGGACGGCGACGACCACGCCGCTCACGATCAGCAGGCCGAATCCCAGATTTCCGAGGTCGGTGAGGGGGCGCTGCACCACCTCACCGGTATTGCGGACGATCGTGCCCTGAACCTGCATCACGGTGATGAAGAGCGCGAGCAACACGTCCTGCGCCTGCGCCGGCAGACGCAACGACATCACGCGGTGTTCCATGCTGCGATCCTACGGTTCCCGTCCGCGAGAACACTCCGCCCAGCTGCGCGAGCGCCTACGACGACGGATGTAGCCGGGCACGAGGCGCCTACACAGACCTGCGTAGGCGCTGCCGCCCGTTGCCGGAGGCCCACGGCGGCTCGGCAACGCGACGATGGAGTCCGCGAAAGACCTGCGAACACCTCCATGAGGGCAGCCCGTCAGCTGGACGCGTGTCGTGCTTAGCGCTTTCACCCGCAGCACAGTTCTCCGCCGGATGGGCGTGCCCGTGCCAGACACGAAAGGTCATCATGAGGAAACGGATGAGGCACCAGCGTATGACTGCCCTGGCAGCGGGTTCGGTGGCCATGGTGATGGGGCTCGCCGCCTGCGCGTCGGACTCCGCGGATTCTGTGGCAGACCCGGCGCCGCACCATGGCCATGGCAGTTCCTCGCCCGCGGCCTCGCAGCCATTGCGAACCGGCGAGCGGTTCGTCAACCTGACCATGCCGGAGTCGTATACGCCGTCCGCTCCCCATGGCGGCACCGATGATTACCGGTGCCTGCTGATCGATCCACACGTGACCAAGCCGATGTTCCTGACCGGAGCCCTCTTCCAGCCCCAGAATGCGAAGATCGTGCACCACGCCGTCGTCCAGGTGGTGGCACCCGAGGCCGCAGCACGGGCGCACGCCAAGGACGCCGAGACGCAGGGCCCCGGCTGGACCTGTTTCGGCGATACCGGGTTGGGCCGAGTAGCGGGAACCTACGCCAGCGCGTGGACCCCCAACGGCACAGAAAGCGTTCTCAAGCAGGATGTCGGCTTCCCCGTCAAGCCCGGCAGCCTGATCGTCGTTCAGGCGCACTACAACCTGCTGGCCACGGACGGCCGCACGGGCGAAACGGACCGGTCCAGCGTCCGGTTGCGACTGACCGACGGCACGGCGGCCACCAAACCCCTGCGCACGCTCCCTCTGCAGGCGCCGATCGAACTGCCCTGCGCCAGTGGGGAGTCCGGTGTGCTGTGCGACCGCGCCGCCTCGGTCGCGGATGTCACCAAGCGCTTCGGTGACAGGGTCGGGGGTATCGCGCAGCAATTGCTGGAACTCTGCGGCAAGGGCAAGCCGATGCCCGGCAACACCCAGCGCTGTGACTATCCGATACGGCAGCCCATGACGGTGTACGCGGCGCTGGGACACATGCACATGCTCGGGCGCTCGATCAAGGTCGAGCTCAATCCCGGCACCGCCCAGGCCCAGACCTTGCTCGACGTCCCCAACTTCGACTTCGACAATCAGAAAACCTGGCCATTGCCCACCCCTGTCGACGTCAAGCCAGGAGATACGCTGCGGGTCACCTGTACTCACGACGCCACTTTGCGGAAGCAACTGCCGGCGCTGAGCAAACTCCCACCGCGATACGTGGTCTGGGGTGACGGCTCAAGCGATGAAATGTGCACCGGCTTCATGATCACCTCGGCTGCCGCATGAAGATGATGCGCCGGGCGCTGCTGCCGCTGCGCGCCTTTCTCGGTGGCACCGTGTTGTCATTGACCGCCTGGCTGCAGGCGAGGGTGCGTCACAAACTCGGTCTACCGACGCGCGGCACGCCGGATGAGAGGACTGCCGTACAGGACGACATCAAGCGCCGTACCGCGCTACGGGGCGGTCTGATCGCGGCCGCGACGACCGCTGTCGGAGTGGCCGCGGGGAGCGCGCTGGCACTCGCCCGGCGCCCCGTGACCTCCCCGAGGGACTCGGCGAGCACAGGGCCGGTGATCGCTGCCGCCGCCGACATCGCCGCCGGGTCGGCGAAACCCTTCACCGCGCCGAATGGGGCACCTGCCTATCTCCTGCGCCCGACCCCGGACACGTTCCTGGCGTTCAACGCCACCTGCACCCATCAGGGTTGCCCGATCTCCTACGTCGGCCCCGGATTTCGCTGCCCTTGCCACGGCTCGACCTTCGACGAGAACGGTCAGGTGACCGGAGGGCCGGCGCGCGCATCGCTGATCGAAATCCCAGTAAAGGTCATCGACGGCCAGATCACGATCGCCTGAAGGTCCAACCGCCAACTTCCGGATGGACCTAGCCCGATGAATAGAACGACTTTGAGGAGAAGAATTGAGAACCGAGACTTCCCATACCGATGGAGCCCTGGCGAGGCTGGCCCGATTCTGCTATCGGCGCCGCCGTCTGGTCCTGCTCACCTGGATCGTCGGCGTGATCGCCGTGGCGTTGGTCGGCTTCGGGTACGGCGCAGCCCCCGACAACGACTTCACCGGTGGAAACTCCGAATCCGCCAAGGCGCAGGAATTGATCGAGCGGCATTTCCCCGAGCAGCAAGGCGACACGCTGACCCTCGCGATCAAGGCGGACAAGGGAATCGATGATCCCGCCGCCCGGCAGAAGATCGAGAAGGTCCTCGCCGGGCTCGCCGACTCTGCCGTCACCGGACCGATGACGTCGCCGTATGACGACAAGAGCCTGGTGACGGCGGACCGTCGGATCGCCCGCACGACGATCCCGCTGAGCGACAAGGAGGTGGACAAGACCGAGGTCAAGCCCCTGGTGGACATGGTCAAGGCGGCCTCCGACGACAGCGTCACGCTTGGCCTGGGCGGGTACATGGCGGAAAAGGCCGAGACGCCCCCGCAAGGTCCGGCCGAAAGCGTCGGCCTCCTGGCGGCAGCGGTGATCTTGTTCATCGCCTTCGGCTCGCTGGTGGCGATGGGCTTGCCGATCGTGACCGCCCTCCTGGCGATCGTGGCCGGCCTCGCGCTGATGAAGCTGGTCGGGTACCTGGTTCCCGGGCCGGATTTCACCTTGGTCTTCGGCGCGATGATCGGGCTCGGGGTCGGCATCGACTATGCCCTGTTCATCGTGACCCGGTACAAGGACAGCCTGCAGGAGGGCGATGACCCCGAGAGCGCCACGGTCAAGGCCCTCACCACTGCCGGTCACGCGGTGCTGTTCGCCGGCGTCACCGTCGTGATCGCGTTGCTCGGCTTGGTGGTCATGGGACAGCGGTTGATGACCGGGGTGGCCGTTGCCACGTCGATGATCGTGCTGGTGACGATGATCGCCGCGGTGACCCTGCTGCCCGCGTTCCTGGGCTTCACCGGCTACAAGATCAACTCGCTGCGCCTGCCCCGTCGCGCGCCGCGCGGCAACCAGTCCGTCACCGGTCCGTCCCGGCAGCGCCGTACCCCCGCCGAGCGCTGGGCCGGCACGGTGCAGCGCAGGCCGATGATCGCCGCGACGCTGGCCGGCGCGGTTCTGCTGGTGCTGGCCGCACCCACGTTGTCCATGCGGCTGAGCCAGCCTGACGCCAGCGTTCAGCCCCACGACAGGAGCAGCTACACCTCCTACAAGATCCTCTCCGAAGGCTTCGGGCCCGGCTACGGCGCACCGCTGATCTTCACCACGCAGGTCGACTCCACCGACGCCGACCTGAGTCCCGTCGTCGAAGCGGTCCGCAACACCGACGGCATCGCCTACGTCACGCCACCTCGGGTCAGTAAGGATGGGCAGGCCGCCACCTTCATCGCCTTCCCTGCGACCGGGTTCCAGGATGAGGCGACCGCGAACCTGGTGCACAAGCTCCGCGACAACGTGCTGCCCAGCGCACCCGGCGGCCGGCACGTCCTCGTCGGCGGCCCGAACGCCGCCACCATCGACGTCGCGGAGGAGTCCGGCTCCCGCCTGCCCCTGATGATCGCGGTCGTCATCGCGATCTCCATGGTCCTTTTGATTGCGCTGGTCCGGTCGGTCACGATCGCCCTGCAGGCCGCGGTCATGAACCTGCTGTCCATCGGCGCCGCTTACGGTGTGATCGTCGCGGTCGTCCAATGGGGATGGTTCGGCCCCGCCCTCGGCTTTCCCGCCGCCATGCCGGTCACGACCTGGGTCCCGATGATGATGTTCCCGGTCCTGTTCGGCCTGTCGATGGACTACCAGGTCTTTCTGATCTCCCGGGTCCGTGAGGAATACGAGCGAACCGGCGACACCCGCACGGCCGTTGCCCGGGGGCTGGCAGGGACCGCCAAGGTCATCACGGCCGCCGCCGCGATCATGATCGCCGTCTTCACCACCTCCCTACTCGGCCCTGACATCGCCGTCAAGCAGGGAGGTCTGGGCATGGCCGTCGCCGTGCTCATCGACGCCACCATCGTCCGGATGATCCTGGTTCCCGCCGTCATGGAGCTGTTCGGCAAGGCCAACTGGTGGATGCCCGGACGCCGCGCATCGAAGCCGACCCCGGCCGCAGGAGCCAGGCTCGAAGAACAGGCCGGAGTCTGACCCCTCGCCGAACCGGCGTGCGGGAAACCTACCGAGAACTGCGGCACGTCGGTCTCGTACTCCAGAACCGTGGCGACCGCGCTCCCGAGCAGCAGCGCTCCGGGTTCCCGTACCGGCCGAGGTGACCCGCGCGTTCGGCATGAACGGAACGTACGCAAGGCCGCCCGCCCCGACCGTGAGCGGCCGCTGGCCCAGGCCTGCCCTGGCGGCTCCACCGAGGTCTTCCAGAGCCAAGAGCCGTCCCGCACCCTGACCGCGCCTTCGTCCTCATCGTCACTGTCGCCGTCGTTGCCCGACCCTCTACCTGCTAAGGAAGAATCATGTTCTTGCGCATCGCGGTCACCGCCCAGACCGTTGCCCTGCTGCTCCAGGCGGTGACCGCCGGGCTGCTGCTAGCCTCGCCCGGCGGCTGGACGGCGCACCGTGCCACGGCCCCCGGTGTCGTGGTCACCGTCCTGCTGTGCCTGATCGCCGCGCTGGTGTCACGGCGGATAGGCGCCATCGTGCGCGCCGCTGGGATGCTGATGATGACGCTGGCCCAGATGGCGCTGGGCATGGCACACGTGAAGAGTCTGCACGTGCCGCTCGGGGTGCTGATGTTCGGCGTGAGCATGGTGCAGCTGGCACGGGCCTGGTCCGTCAGCCGCACTGAGACGGCGTCGCCGTCACGATGACCGGACGGCAGGCGCCGCGGCTGCTGGGCGTGGACGCGGCGCTGAGAATCTCTGGCTGTTCGCTGCCCGTACTCCTGCCGAGGCGGAGGCCCTGCCCGGCCCGAGCCCCGATCAGGGAGTACGACGGTCACCCCATCGACCTGGCTCGGCCAGGTACCCACCGGCTCGTCGGGGCCTTCGACGGCAAAGGCAGCGGTACGAGCAGCCGGTCCGCGCCCCCTACCCCGCCCGCAAACGCGCAACCACCGCAGCCGACCTTGCCTGCCGTTCCCGGTCGATGGTGATCACCAGGTCACCGGCAGGGAGAGCACGCCGTTGACGGGTGCTAGCTCGCGGTAGCGCAGCTCCTCATAGGGCACGGCGAGCCGTAGCGTGGGAAAGCGGCGCAGGAGGGCCGGCAGGGCGACGCGGAGCTCCATGCGTGCCAGCTGCTGGCCGAGGCATTGGTGGATGCCGTGCCCGAAGGCGACGTGCGCGCTGGGGCGGCTGGGGCGACCTGCCCGCCGCCGAGGACCACCCGATGGCGCAAGCCGCATGACCCACACCATGACCAGCCAGCAGACCAGGAAGGCCCTTGATCATGAACGTCTCTACCTGTCCATCAGACGCTACCGCCCTTCGCATGCTCAGCCTCGGCGCGGGTGTGCAGTCCACCACCTTGCTCTTGCTGTCCGCTCGAGGTCGGCTCCCCAAGATCGACGCCGCCATCTTCGCCGATACCGGATGGGAGCCCAAAGCCGTCTACGCCCACCTCGACCGGCTCGAACGCGAGGTTGCTCACCCTGCCGGTATCCCCATCCTGCGCGTGCGGGCAGGTCACGTTGAAGGCACGGTGCCCGAAACTGCTCCGGCGGGAATCACCGGGAACCTTCGCACCGACTCACTGACCCCCGGCGCGTTCGTGCGCATGCCCGTATTCGTGCGCGACCGCAACGGAACCGGCACGGCGATGGTGCGTCGCCAGTGCACCGAGGTTGTCGCGGCAAAAGGCGTGTCTCGTTAGGTTCGTGTTCTGGTTAGCCGGGGTGCCCGGTCCAATGATGACTTCATGATGTGGACGGCCTCGTGTCCCGTTTCTTGATCCATGAACCCATAAGGACGCTAGCGCTAGCACGGTTCATCCGTCTTTGAGATTCTTCCCTCATGCTGGGTTGCTTACGGAACGTCTTATGGTTCATCGGACTGATCATCATGTGGGGGGTCGGGTATGGGATGTGGGCTGTAACCGGCTCGCTGTGGGTGGCTATCCCGGTGGGTCTCATTGTGGGATTCGGCGTCTCAGTCGGTTTCGGGATGCTGATTGGGTTGGCAATCCGGCGGGGACAGTGACCGCGACGCGGGAATGGGTTACGTCTCCTCCTCGGGAAGAGCTGGCGGCAGGCTTGAGAGGACCACGTCGCGCGGCGGCCGTCGCCTGACGTCCTCACGCTCGCGGTCGACTATCAGGCGTCCGTCTTCGTCCCTGGCGTACTCGTAGACACGTGCTGACGGGCAGTCCACAAGGTAGACCTCGAGCCGGTAGATGCTGTACGGGTTGAGCCCGTTGTCGTAGAGCCAGTCGAGCAGGCGCGAATGGAAGGCCGCCGCGAAGAGCAGGTGGCCCTGTTCGCGGACGTCGAGCACCACGAGCGGTTTGATCACGTCTCCTCCTCTGGTGGCACGCCAGCCCAGTTTTCCGCACTTGAGTGATCTTCAGCGGAGGTCTCGTGGATCGATGTCGAGGAGGTCCAGGAGATGGAGTTGGAGGTCGGTGGGTTGCGGGATGGTCGGGGGTGACTGGCCGGTGCCCGAGATCAGCCGGATGCCAGCCAGGGCGTCGAGGATGAGCTTGCCGGTGGGGATGGCGGGGCGACCGGCGTACAACCCTGCGACCTTGGTCGCGCCCTGGGCGGTCAGGTCGTGGCGGACCTGACGTTCGATCAGGCAGAAGATGCTGCTGGGCTACCCGCACCCGCGCCCAGTGCCCGCCGCCGTGTTCGCCGAACAGTGGATCGGCATCAGCCGCGATGAGTTCCACCGAGCCAAGGATGCCCACGTGCGCTACCTGCGCAACGCCTTCCCGCTGCTCGACATGGACGGCGCCGCCGATGGCCGGCCCGGCTGGACCCGCAACGACTGCCTGCGCTACCTGCGCACCCACGGATGGCCAGACACTCCCAAGAGCGCCTGTATCGGCTGCCCCTTCCACGGCAACCGCCAGTGGCGCGAGCTGCGTGACAACTACCCCGACGAATGGGCCGACGCGGTCGCGTTCGACCGCAGCCTGCGCGAGATGACCTTGCGCGGCATCAAAGAACAGCCGTTCCTGCACCGCAGCCTGTTGCCCCTCGACCAGGCACCCATCGACAAAGTCACCCGCGCCGAATGGAAACAGCGCCAGATCGACCTGTTCGACGCCCTGGCCGACGACGCGAGCGACGACGCCGAGGAAGGCGCACCTGACGGGTGCTCTCCCTGGAGCTGTCGCGGCGATCAGGTCACCTACGAGGCCGCCTGACCCCGCCCCCCAGCTGGTGGCCCTACCGGCCATCCGACAAGCCGCCAGTTGGGGGAATCTCCACCCGATCAAGCCTGTGACCTCCGCAAACGAAAGGTGCGATGATGAACGACCTGCTCACCGCCGCCACCGGCGCCGCCCGGCGTGGCTGGCACGTTTTCCCGCTCACTCCAGGCGGGAAATACCCCTGCCCGCGGCTTCACCCGCTGGGAGCACAACGCCACCACACACCCCGCCCGGCTGGCGGCCTGGTGGCGCCGTGCGCCCATCAACGTCGGTGTTGCTTGCGGCCCCTCCAACCTGCTGGTCATCGACCTGGACCTTGCGCCTGCCGAAAATGTCATCCGGCCAGGTCACTGGCCGTGCAGGCATTCTTCTCTGGCCTGGGCAATCTTCCGTCACCAGGAATGACAATCTGTGCGGCATGATGATCGGCCGTGCTGCTTCGCCTGGCCTATCTCGCCGTCACGAACGCCTTCGCCGCGCTGCGGTTGCTGCCCATGGGCGATCGGGACAAGAACATCGAGATTCTCGCCCTGCGCCACCAAATCAACGTTCTTCAACGGCAGCTCGGTGCCGACGTCCGGGTGAGATTCGCTGCTGAGGACCGGACCTTTCTCGCCGCGCTCCTGGCACCACTGCCTCGTGAAGTCCTGCGCCGAATGCGGCTCCTCATCCGCCCGGATACCGTTCTGCGCTGGATCGCGATCTGACGAAGGGGCGTCATGCCCGTACCTGCCGGCCGAACAGGCGAGGTCGCCCGCCCACGGTGCGGTCGATTCGTGTCCTCATCCTGCGCTTGGTTCGCGAGAATCCATCGTGGGGATATCGGCGAGTGCATGGCGAGCTCACCACGCTCGGCATCAAGGTGGCTGCGTCGACGGTCTGGGAGATCCTTAAGCAGGAAGGGCTTGATCCGGCACCCGAGAGGGCGTCGACCACGTGGGCCGACTTCCTGCGCTCGCAGGCCGACGCTCTGTTGGCCTGCGATTTCATCGAGGCCGTCACCCTCGATGGGCACCGTCAGTACATCCTGGCGGTCATCGAGCACGCCAGCAGGCGCGTTCGAGTGCTGGGCGTCACCGCGCATCCGAACGCGTGCTGGGTCATTCAGGCGATCAAGAATCTGGTGATGGATCTGGAGGATGGGGGCTGCCGGGCGCGCTATCTGATCCGAGACCGGGATGGGAAGTTCCCCGCTGTCATGGACGAGATCCTCGCCGAGGCAGGTATCCAGACGGTGCTTACTGGTATCCGGATGCCGCGGATGAACTCGATCATGGAGCGGTGGGTGCAGTCGTGCCGCCGTGAGCTGCTGGACCGTTGTTTACTGTGGAACGAACGCCACCTGCGGCACGCCCTGGGCGAGTACGAACAGTTCTACAACCAGCACCGAGCCCATCAAGCTCTGGCCCAAGCGGCCCCGCTGCGTACTGTCCCGGATCCGATCACGGATCCCGAGCGAATCATCGACCTGAACATACACCGACGAGACCGGCTCGGCGGCGCCCTCCACGAATACTCACATGCAGCTTGAACTGCATGGATGTAATTTTCGGCAGCCGCAGAGCTGCTAAATGATCTACCGCGATACACGGTCCGTACACAAGAGCAACCACCGAGCAACCAACCATGATCGACAACGAGGTCGGAGGCTCGCGAGAACCGAGAAATCGCAGGTCGGGCGGGGTATATGAGAGTAGGGCGGGTGGGACTTGAACCCACGACCCACGGATTATGAGTGTCCTTGACGAGGCCGGATCCGGACGCGGTGTTGCGGCGCGAGCTCGGGCAGGAGGTCGTCCCCGGCCTTGCGGAGCACCATGCCGAGCCGTCGGACGACGCGTCAGGAGGCACGCCTTGGGGGGTGATCAGGTTTGGCGCGGCTACGAGAGCAGGTGTGAGATTCGTGCCGCATCGGGAACCTTGTCGATCGCCGGTGAATCGTCGTGCTGCCGATCGGTTGCCGGAGGAATCGGCAGTGTGGCGCGTATCGCCGCTACGCAGTCGGCTTCGGCCTTGCTGCGGATGTTGACCGCGGTGAGCGCGGAACGTATGGCCTCCTGGCGTTCCCTTTCCCACTCGCGCGCCTCGCGCGCGGTGTCGATGGCGCGCTCTTTCGTGTCCGGATCTGAGATGTCCCGGGTGAGCTCCTCTGCCATGGACTCGTCCAAGGTGCGCCATTCGCCGTCTTCCGGCCCAACCGCCGCAGGCACAAGGGAGCGGAAGCTTGTGACGGCCCACTCATGCCGGCGGTACGCGTTCCGAGCCCAGACCTGCGCACCGGATGCCTGCTGCCTGGCCAGCCTCACGCTGTCGGCAAATGCCGATAACGCGTCGGCACCCGCGCTATATGCCGTGGCGAGTCTGGTTGTTTCGGTGCGGATCTCCACCATGAGCTCATGGAAGTCGGAGCCATCGCCGTCTTGTACGCGTAGCTCTCCGCTCCCGCCGGCCACCGCATCGAAGTCGCCTGCGTAGTCGGCCGTGCGCTCGGCCTCGAAGTTGAACGTGGTGACCACCAGGCCGAACCCCGAGACGTCACCGGGGACAGGGTCGCCTTCCATGTCCAGAACGCGCCAATCCAAGCGCTCGACGGGTCGTAGGGGCACCGGCCCGGGATGATCGAATATCTTCAGCGGATTAAGCGACGCACCGCTCTTGTACAGTTTCGCACCAAGCGATCTGGCGACTTTGGCGAACACCTCGAGGGCTCGCTCGAGCAGCTTCTCCACCTCGGCGCGAGCCTCTGAGGCGGCGCTCAGGAGATCGCGGACAGCCGCCTCGATCGGCGGCGAGCAAGCTGGGCTTATGAGCTCGGCGAGGCGGTCGAGCTCTGGGGCGTCCATCGATCTGGGGTTCAGCTGCCACTTGTGTTTGAGGGCTTCGAGTTGCCACCAGATCTCGCCGAGCGCCTTGCGGAGTGCGGCATTTCTCGGATTGATGCGAGCGGCCGCGAGATAGACAGTCGCCGACTCGAGAGGACGACGTAGCAGAAACAGCAGGTCGGCAAGTCCCATGGCCAGGCGCTCATGGTTTGGATCGAGCCGGAGGCCGTTCCGGTAGGCGTGTTCCGCCGCTGCCCAGTCGTTGCGGGTACGGGCCACGTCGGCAAGGGTGAGGTACGCGATCGGTTCCTGCGGGTCCGCCTCTACTGCCGCCTGCGCCGTGCGCTGCGCCTCGTCGACCCTGAAGACCGCCAGCTGGCACCTCGCCAGCAGGTCAAGCGTCCATACCTCGTCCGGAGCCAGCCTCGCCGCCTCCGCGGCCTCCCGGAGAGCCGCGCCGTACCGCTGATCCCCCAGAAGGAGTGAGGCCATCAGCCTATGTGCCCACGACCTGTGAGGGTCCAGGCGGAGGGCTGCCTCCGCCGCCTCGCGGGCTTCCCTCTCCCACCGGGAACTCAGCTCGGATCCGGCGTTGAGGAGGCAGTGAGCGCGAAGGCAGAGCGCATCGTAAGCGGTCTCCTCCGAGACCAGCGCCGGCTCCAAGGCCAGTGCCGCGTCTCGCCATCGCCCCATTTCGACGAGGCTGCGGGCGGTCAGGAGGGCCTTCTGGCCATCGTTCATGCCATCCCTCGCTGCCTGAGGTAGGCGAGGAGATCGTCGAACTTGCCGGCCGCGTCGGCGAACATCACCACGTTGCGAGCGTCCTGGAGCCACGGGCCGATCGAGGGTTTCACCTCGCCGAACGCCTGGTCGAAGTCGGTCATGCGGATCGGCCGCGCCTGCTGGGTGCGGACCGACTCCAGCATCGCGTGCTCGGCGGCGGTGTCACACAGGTGTGCCAGGTCGGCGCCGGAGAAATGCTCGCTGCGCTGGACGAGTTTCGCGATCTCGATGCCTTCGAGCGGCCGATCACGAAGGTGATACCGCAGGATGGCGTCGCGCGCGGGACCGTCGGGCGGGGCCACCAGCAGCAGGCGGTCGAACCGTCCCGGCCGCAGCAACGCGGTGTCCACGTCCCACGGGTGGTTGGTCGCGCCCAGCACGAAGACGCCGTCGTTGGCGCTCTTCACCGAATCCAGCTCGGTCAGCAGCTGGTTCACCGTACCGCGCATCGCGGTGCTCGTCCGCAGATGCACGCGCTTCTGCCCGAGCGCGTCGATCTCGTCGAAGAACAACACGCACGGTGCGTTACGGCGCGCGATCTCGAACATCTCGTGGAGGTTGCGTTCGCTGGAACCGACCCAGACGTCCAGGATGTCGGACAGCGACACCGTGAAGAAACGAGCACCCAGCTCGCCGGCGATCGCACGAGCGAGGAAACTCTTGCCGCAGCCTGGGGGACCGTACAACAGGAGACCGCCAGGCAGGCTCCGGCCGTAAAGGCGGCGCATCTCCGGGTTGCGCATGGGAACCAGGAACGCCGCATCCAGACGCCGCTTCACCTCTTCAAGCCCGCCGACGTCTGACAGTGTCAGGCCGGGAGGCTCCACCGTGTCGTCGTCCGGGTGGGGTGCGGGGTCTTCGACCAGCGCGGGCTGGACGATGGCCGCCATCTCGTTCTCCGCAGCGCTCCAGTCGAACTGGCTCGGGGCGCCCTCCGCCGGTGCTCCCCGCAGCTGGTTCGTCGCTTTGGAGAGGACGGTGAGTGCCTCGGCATTGCCGGGATCGCGCTCGAGCGCGGCGGCGCAGTGTGCTAACGCGGCCGCCGGATCCCCCAGGGTGACGAGCAGTCCAGCGACATGAACGCGGAGAGCCACGTCATCTGGGCGGTCCTCCACCGCCGCGAGGAGACTCCGCACCACGGCAGGCAATCCAGTGTTTTCCATATCACCCACAATCGAAACGGTTGGGCCATTGATCACCGTACGGCATGCCAGGGAGGACCCGTCGGCGTTATGGACCGCCCTGTGTCAGACGAGTTGCCAGCCGCAGTCGATGCCGTGGACCGAGCGGTTGCGCAGCAGGAATGCGACGGCGGCGACGATGTCGCGCATCGTCGCGAGCCGCCTGGTCAGTGTGCGGGCGATGACGGTGGTCAGGTCTTTGTCGCGCCAGGAGGGGCTCTCACCGATGACGCCGGGGTGGACCGCGTTGACCCGGATGGGCGCGAGCTCCACACGAGGGTGCGGACAAGCCCGGTCACACCAGCGTTGGCGGTCGAAACCACGGTGGATCCGGGCCTGGTGGCGCCAGATGCGGTCGCGGGTGGCGCGTACTCCGGCGTCAGGGCCGCTCGGCATCATCGGGACTGGCCGGATTCGTTGTGATAAGCAATTGGTCTTGCTTCCAGCTCTATCATGTCTTGGACTTATAGCGGACATGGCGGCTAGCTTTGCGCCATGTCGACGACCAACCAAAAGTCGCAAGATGCTCGTCCCGCCGCCCCACTTGAGGGGAAAGTCGCGATCGTCACCGGTGCAGCGCAGGGCATAGGCAACGCCATCGCGCATGGCCTCGCCGCTGAGGGCGCGCACGTCGTCATCGCCGATCTCCACGGCGCCGAGGAAGCGGCTCAGGCCCTTCCGCAGAAAAGCGCCGGCATCGAGGTGGACGTCGCGGACGAGCATGCGGTGGCGCGCATGGCCGAAGAGACAATCACGCGTTTCGGCGGGATTGACCTGCTCGTCAACAACGCGGGTCTGTTCGCTTCGCTGGTGATGAGACCGTTCACGGAGATTCCCCTTGCCGAATGGCGGCGTGTCATGGACGTCAATGTCGCCTCGATGTTTCTCGCCTGCCAGGCCGTCGTGCCGCACATGCGCGAGCGCGGCGGCGGCAAGATCGTCAACATCTCGTCAGCAACGCCATTTCTAGGGGTTCCGCTCCGACTGCACTACGTGACCTCCAAGGGGGCGATCATCGCCTTCACCCGCGCCTTGGCGAAGGAACTGGGCCCCGACGGCATCAACGTCAACTGCATCGCTCCCGGCTTCACCCTCAGCGCGGGCGTCCTGGAGCACGACGCGGTGCTTGATCAGCTCAGCCGCGCGGCCGTTTCCGCCCGTGCGATCAAACGCGACCAGCAGCCCGAGGACCTCGTCGGCGCGGCGCTCTTCCTGTGCCGGCCAACGTCGGATTTCGTCACGGGCCAAACCCTGGTCGTGGACGGCGGCCTATACCTCCACTGAATCGTCTGGGTCAGCCAGAGTGGTTCTGGCGTAGGGCAGGAATGCTCGCGCGGCGGGTGAAAGGCCGTCCTTCTGCCAGATCAAGATCAGTCGCCGAGTCAGTTTCGGCCGGCTGAGCTGGATGATCGCGAGCCGTTCTGACGTCGGTGCTGCAGAGCGTGGCACGAGCGCGATTCCTACGCCTTCGGCGGCGAGATCGACGAGGATCCCCAGGTCGCTCGACTCCGCGGCGATGCGGGGCGTGAATCCCGCAGTGCGCGCGGCCGCGTCCAGTGCCATGCGTTGCCCGCTTTCCGGCGGAAGGGTCACCATGGGCTCGTCGCGGAGTTGCGCGAATGGGACGGAGTGAGAGGCGGCGAGCGGGTGGTCGCGGGAGACCACGATGACGGCCGGTTCTGTTCTGATCACCTGTGAGTCGACCTTGTCGGGCACCGGTTGGCGGGCACCGAGCCCAATGACGGCCACGTCGAGTGTTCCTTCGTCGACCTCGCTGATGAGCGAGGTGGTGTGTCCGTCGCGCAGGCGCAGCTCGACTCCAGGGTGGTCACGGCGGTAGCGGCCTAGCAGCGACGGCAGTTCCTGCGGCGCCGGCACAAGCGTGCCGACGGAAAGCCGCCCGGCGAGCAGGCCGCGCATTGAGGCAAGCGCATCGCGTCCGCTCTGTGCGGCCGCGAGTGTGGCCCGGGCATGCGGCAGGAATGCCCTGCCGGCACCGGTGAGCTGCACGCCTCGCGGCGTCCGGATGAGCAGCTGCTCGCCGAGCTCACGCTCCAGCCGAATGATCTGCTGGCTGACCGCTGGCTGCGCCACCTTCACCCGCTGGGCTGCGCGCGTGAAGTGTTGTTCCTCCGCGACCGCGACGAAGTAGGCGAGCTGCCGTAGCTCCATAAGGGAACACTATCGCGAGAGCATTCTCTCTATCTTTTCCTTATAAGAGAGGCCGGGCAGGTGGGTCGGGTCCTGCCAGAGTGTCACCTGCTCTGACCTGGCATGCGTCCCTCGGACAGCGGGGGCATACGAGGTGCTGTGGATTCCCGTCGGGCATTCTCGCACTCGGCTGGTATGCAGAGATCACCTCGGTGGCCTGATCCATGAGAATGAGCAGGTCGCTTAGGGTGACACCAATTTCGGCACCCACAGGCTTGACCAGTGCTTGGACGGGTCTGCGATCTAGTCGGGCGCGCGTCGGTCGCCAGCGCTTCCACCCGACATGGTCTTCATGGCGCTGCTGACCGACAAGCCCACCAACGCCACCCCGAACTCCTGGCGGCATAGTCAACCAGCAGAGCCTCACGCGAGACGATCTACACCACCTCGCGGGACGTGACCGCTGATCTGCTGGCGCCGACGCACGCCAGGATCGTGGCTGGGTTTTGAGGGCAGCGGAGGTCGTCTTTTCGTGTCGCAGCCTTCCACCGCTGCCCCGGGCCCCGGCATCCGTCCAGGTCGTCGATGTGAAGATCGGGCGGCCGAACCGCCTTTAGCGGGCGGTTCTGATCCGGGCAGGTGGTGAAGTGCTATCTCCAGTTGCCGTTCTGTTCGACGTAGGTCTGTCCGGTGACCGGCTTGCCCCGGTATTGCCCTGTGACGCTCGCCGCGCCTTCGTAGGTGCCGCCGAAGGTTCCCACGCGTTCCTGGCCCTGTGGCCGGGCGACAACGGTGAGACTGGCCTCCAGCGCGGGGATGTTCACGGTCCACCGCGTGCCGTACCGGTTCCCGGTGGTCGCGCTGGTCCAGTAGCCGGAGGTGGTGTCGGCGAGCGGGTTCACCGCGACGATTTGGTGGGTTCCGTCGGGGCGTAGCACGGTCGCGTAGGAGAACTCCGTGCCCTCGGCGAACAGGTCCCAGAGGTTGACCCGGTCGCCGTTGGACAGTTGCAACGGCATCCAGGTCCACTTCCGCATGGTGCTCCAGTCCCAGGTGCCCCACTGGCGGTCCAGCCAGGACTGGCCGGTCACCGGGTAGGTGCGGTCGTTCACCTTGAGCGTTCCCCGGGTCGCCAGGCTGGGCAGGGAATAGTAGTAGCTCGTGCCGCCGAGGAAGGGCATCAGCCCGGTCCCGTTGTTGTACAGCGCGGGTCCCTTCGCGCTGAGGGTCAGATCGATCTGGCCGGCCGGCAGCGTGGCGTGCAGGCGCATCTCGTCCATCGGCCCGGACAGCGTTGCCGACGGTGTGCGGACGTCGAGTTCGGTGGTGGAGAAGGTGGTCTGGTCGAGCGGGTAACTCTGGCTCTTGGTGTAGTAGGTGCCGCTGGTCTTGTCGGTGATCGAGACTATGGCCTGTGGCTGTTTGCCGCCGCCGATGGTGACCTCGTAGCCGAACCGGTGGCCGTGGGCCTCGACGTGGCCGATCACGTACCACCATTCTTGCCGTGCGTCCGGATGCGCCGCCTGATCGGCCGGCAGATGCACGAACGTCGGGAAGGCGGGTGTGGGCGTGGCCGCTGTGTAGGAGTTGGTCTTGGCGATCGCTGGGGCTGCCGACGACGCCGTGACGGCCAGCATTGCACTGAACACCAGGGTGGCGATTGCCGCGGTTGATCGACGTTGCTGCATTTGCATCTTCGTTCTCATCTCTTGCTGACGGGAATTCACTCAGCGCCGGGATCCCGCGATGTCCGGGTGCCGTGGTCTTGGGCGAGCCGGAGCGCGATTGGGTTCGGCCTGTGCCGGACGAGGTGCCAGTGGCGATCGCCTGGGGGTCGCGGAATCGATCGTCGCGCCTTCGAGGCGGCCAGGCCTCCGACAGGAGGTGGCGGCATCTACGCAGTTCTGCGTAGATGCCTTGTGCCTACGTACCCTCGTCGGGGTAGGGCGGTCGCGCGTCCAGGTGGAGGGTTCTCTCGTGTGAGAACCGTAGGATCGCGGCATGAAACATCGCCTGCCTGTGCCGGCGCAGGAGGTGCTGCTCGCGCTCTTCGTCACCGTGATGCAGGTTCAGGGCACTGTGACTCGCGTTGCCGCCGAGGGGGCGTCGCGGCCCCTCACCGACCTCGGATACCTGGGTTATGTCCTGCTGATCGTGAGTGGTGTGGTCGTTGCCGTCCGCCGTCGGTGGCCGGTGCCGGTGTTCGTTGCCCTCTACACCCTGGCCGCCTACGGTGACGGGCGCCGGTCGCTGGTGGTGGCCGGCGTGGGGACCACGGTGCTCGCCGTCAGCTGGCTGGTCGCGGCGGCCGACATCGAGCCGCGCGCCGCCATCGGGTGGGTGTTCTTCCGGATCGGTGCGTCGGTCATGAGTGCGGCCCTTGGCGAGTCGGTCCGATCCCGGCGGGTCATCGCGGCCGAGGCCCTGGAGCGCGCTGAGTTGGCTGAACGCACGCGCGAGGAAGAAGCGCGGGCGCGTGTCGACGCCGAACGGCTCCGGATCGCGCGCGAGGTCCACGACACCGTCGCTCACGCCATCGCGGTCATCAATGTCCAGTCCGGTGTCACCGCGCACGTGCTGGACAAGAAGCCGGAGGTGGCACGAGAGGCGCTGCGCGCGATCGAGCAGACCAGTTCTCGGGCGCTGCGGGAGATGCGGGCCATCCTGGGGGTGCTGCGTGATGACGAGGACGGGCGCGTGCCGTACCCGGGGCTGGGGCAGATCGGCGAACTGGCCGTCAAGGCGCGCGAGGCGGGGCTCGACATAGAGGTTGAGGAGAGCTCGCCGGTGGCGCCGTTGCCGAGCGCGGTGGGCGGTGCTGCCTACCGGATCGTTCAGGAATCGATCACGAATGTGATCCGCCACGTCGGCCCGACTCGGGTGAGGGGTGGCGCTGAACCCCGGGATCGAGGACTTGGAGATCCGCGTGACCGATGAGGGCCGCCGTGCACTTGGGGCCAGCATCCATGGTTCGGCCGGGCCCGGCCGTGGGATCCTCGGCATGCGCGAGCGTTGCCAGCTGCTGGGTGGAGAACTCCGTGCCGGACCGCTTCCGGGCGGCGGGTTTGAAGTCAGCGCACGACTGCCCCTCGCGCCGACAGGGACACGCCTGTGAACGCGTCACCATCGACCGAGGCCATCAAGGTGCTGGTCGCCGACGATGAAGGTCTGGTGCGTTCCGGGTTCAAGGTCCTGCTCGACCTCGAGGACGACATCACGGTGGTGGGAGAGGCCACTAACGGCGCCGAAGCCGTCGAGCGGGCCCGCGCTACCCGCCCCGACGTCGTCCTGATGGACATCCGCATGCCCAAGCTGGACGGGATTCAAGCCACCGCTCAGATCGCCGAGACGCACGGGTTGGAGCAGGTCCGCGTCCTCATCCTCACTACCTACGACACCGATGAGTACGTCTACGACGCCTTGCACGCCGGCGCCAGCGGCTTCCTACTCAAAGATGCCGGACCGGCCGAGCTTCTGCATGCCATCCGGGTGGTCGCTGCCGGAGACGCGCTGCTCGCGCCACGGATCACCCGACGCCTCATCGGCCAGTTCACCGCGCACCATAGAGCTGCCCAGGCTGCGGGCGACCGGCTCGCGGTGCTGACCGAGCGCGAGCGCGAAGTACTAGCCCTGGTGGGACAGGGCCTGAGCAACAACGAGATCGGTGCCGAGTTGTTTCTCAGCCCGGCAACCGTGCGCACCCATGTCAGCCGCGCGATGGCGAAACTGGGTGCCCGCGACCGTGCGCAACTGGTCGTCATCGCCTACCAAACAGGACTGGTCAGCCCCCAATAAGAGGCGCTTCGACCAGACCGATGTCCGCGAGCTCCCGCAGGATTTGCGCGGAGTCGCGGACGTCGGCCATGCCTTCGAGCAATTTCTTCTTGCACACCCATTCGCTCATATTCGAGAGCAGGGCGACAGACGTGCGGACCGGCCCGATACTTATTGGGGCGCGTGCAGTCACGCAGTATCAGCCCTTTGTCGTCCCACTCCACCGCGAGCTCGGGAACGCGTCGAAGAAACAATTTCGCGTCCTCGTCAGGCGTCGGAGTCGTCCTGCTGTTCGTCCTCGTGCTCGTGCCCGCCCTGGCTGTGCATGAGAAGGGCGTTCTCGCGGACGACCGGTTCGATGTTCTCCAAGCAGGGCACAGACCTCCTGAGCAGCCGTCGGTGGTCGACGCCATTGCCGTGTAACCGTGGTTGCTGAAACCATGGTTACGTGACTGGACAGTGGGTGTTGCCGGCCTACAAGATTCCCCGGCAGCCTTCCACGCCGCGGATCGCCATCTGGCGCAAGTTCGAGCGGCTCGGCGTCGCCCGCCTGGGCGATGGGCTGGCCGGCCTGCCTGCCGACGCCCGCACCCGCGAGCAGCTGGAATGGATCGCGGAGGAGATCCTCGAAGCGCACGGCTCGGCGATGGTGTGGCTGGCCGAGCCGGCCAGCGTCGCGCAGGAGCGCCCGATCGCCAGGGCCATGCGCGCGGCCTGGATCCTGGAGTACCGCGCCGTGATGACCAAGCGCGTTCCGCAGCCAAGGCCGCACCCGGCGAACGAGCCCGCGCCGCCGGACGGCTCCGCGCCGAACTGCGCCGGATCAACCGCAGGGACTTCTTCCCGCCCGCCGAGCGCGAGACCGCCCGGCAGGCCGTACACGCTCTGACCGAGACTCAGATGCAGGAGGCCGAATGAAATGGGCCGCCCGTGCCGGGGTGCACATCGACCGAGCCGCGTGCGCCTGGCTGATCCGCCGTCACGTCGACGACAAGGCGGAGTTCGTCTTCGTGGACGACCCCGCCCAGGGGAGGCCGATATCGACGACGAGCGCTACGACGCTCCCGAGGCGCCGGGCCTGGACATGGTCCTGCGCGGCCTGTCGATGGTCTGCGGCGATGACCGCGTCCTGGAACTGACCGGCCCGCTGTTCGACGGCCTGTACGAGTTCATCCGGCGCCGGTTGCTGCTGGGCAGGGAGCCCGCGTGAGCGAGGTCCGGCTGCGGGTGGCGCGCCTGGTGATCACGGCGCAGGCCCTGCGCGGCCTGGCCTACGGGCTGGCCGCGGTGCAGCTGACAACGCTCCTGCGCGCGGACGGCCTGTCGGCCGCCGGGGTGGGGCTGGTGCTGACGGCCGTGGTGGCGGGCGGCGCACTGGCCAGCCTGGCCCTGGGCCGGTGGGGCGACCGGATCGGCCGCCGCTGCGCCTATGCCGCCCTGTACCTGGCGCTGGCCGGGTGCGGGGCGCTCATCGCGAGCGGGGCGCCGGTATGGCTGCTCAGCCTGTGCGCTCTGTCCGGGGCGATGTCGGTCGAGGTGATCGAATCCGGGCCGTTCACCACCCTGGAGCAGGTCATGCTCGCCGGGACCGGCGTCGCCGACCGGCAGGTGGTGCGCGGCTTCGGCCTCTACAACGCCGTCGCCACCACCGCCGGGACGGCCGGGGCATTGCTCGGCACGCTCCCACCCGATCGGTTCCTGCTCGGCGGGACACTGCTGGCCGTCGGGGCCTCGGGAGCGGCGCTGGCCTCGCGACTGCCCGCCGCCGCCGAGGTGCACGCTCCTCGAACGTCCGCGCCGGTCCGGCCGCGTCCAGAAGTCGTACGGCTTGCCGCCCTGTTCGCCGTCGACAGCCTGGCCGGCGGATTCGTGGTGCAGGCGTATCTGGCCTACTGGCTGAGCGTCCGCTACCAGGCCGACACCACCAGCATCGGCCTGCTGTTCGCCGGGATCGCCGTGCTGCAGACCGCCTCCTTCCTGCTCGCTCCCGTCATCGCGGCCAGGATCGGGCTGCTGCCCACGATGGTCTTCACCCACCTGCCCAGCAATCTCCTGCTGATCGGCGTCGCCTTCGCGCCCTCGTTCGGGCTGGCGGCGGCCCTGCTGCTGGCCCGGGCCTGCCTGTCGTCGATGGATGTGCCCACCCGTCAGGTCTACGTCATGGCCATGGTCCCCGCTGAGGAACGCACATCGACGGCGGCACTGACCAACACCGCCCGGTACGTCACCCGCCCCGCGGGTCCCGTGCTCGCCGGACTGCTCCAGCCGTTGAGCCTGGCTCTGCCGTTCCTGATCGCCGGGGTCACCAAGAGCATCTACGACCTTACCCTGTGGCGCATCTTCCGGCGCGTCCAGCTCCCCACCGGAGACCCGTCATGAAATGGACCACCCGCGCACGGCCCAAGACCGACCGGATCGCCTGTCCCTGGCTGATCCGCCGCTTCATCGACCACGACGCCGAGATCGTCTACGTTCCAGCCGACCAAGTCCTGGCCACCGCTCGGGAGCTGGGCGGATACTCCTTCGACGCGCCCGGCGCCGACTACGACCACCGTGACGGCAAGTGCACCTTCGAAGTCCTCATCGACCAGTACGGCCTGGTCGATCGGCCGGGGCTCGGTTGCCTGGCCCAGATCGTGCACGCCGCCGACATCGCTACCGAGGTCGGCTCCCACCCCTTCGGCGCGGCATTGCGCGCCATAGGTGAGGCGGGGCCACTGGTCGAGGCCGACGACGCGCGGCTGTTGGAGCGCGGGCTGTTCGTCTACGACGCGCTCTACGCCTGGTGCCTGCACAACTCGGACGAAAGCCGCGCATGAACCACCGTCATCCTCCTGCTGCCAGCCCCGCCGACTCTCATCAGCCCGAGGACGTGATCCCCTTTGGCCAGGCCGTACGCGCCTGGTTCGGCATCTCGCTGCAGACCTTCGGCGGCCCTGCCGGGCAGATCGCCGTCATGCAGCGCACCCTGGTCGAGGACAAACGCTGGATCGGCCAGCAGCGCTTCAACCACGCACTCAACTACTGCATGCTGCTGCCGGGTCCCGAGGCCCAGCAGCTCGCCATCTATGTCGGTTGGTTGCTCAACGGCACGCGGGGTGGCCTGGTCGCCGGCGCCCTGTTCGTCCTCCCCGGTGTCCTTGCCCTGCTCGCGTTGTCGGCGATCTACGTCCTGTGGCAGGACACCACCGTGGTCACCGCCCTGTTCGCCGGGATCGCCCCGGCCGTGCTGGCCATCGTGGCCCAAGCCGTCATCCGGGTCGCCAAGCGCTCGCTCACCCACCCGGCGCTGATCGCCCTGGCCGTCCTGGCGTTCGCCGCGCTCGCCCTGTTCGCCGTGCCGTTCCCCCTCGTGATCGCGGCCGCGGCGGTGGGCGGCTGGCTGATCCACCGCCTGGTGCCCCGCGCCTTCCAACGAGGCAACGGGCACGGTGGCGACGGCGGGCCGCCGCCATTGATCCCCGACGACACGCTGCACCACGCCACTCCCAGAGTCCCCTTCTGGGGCACGGTGAATACCCAGCCCAGCTATGTCGCCAAGCGCGAAGATTGGCGCGAACGCTAGATCTTGGTGAGGAGGGCCTAGCGATCGCTGGTGCGCTTCTGCAGAGCTTGGCGAGAGTATCGGAACAGCGAGATTCGCTGGCTCAACATCGTGAAGCGGGCCATTGATCACAGTACGGCAGATGGCGCCGTCCTGGCTCATGCGCTGCCGAGGCGCGTGGACGAACTGTGCGTAGCCTACGAGCTTGCGCGTGATCAGCCGGCCCGCGCCGCGCCGGGCTTCACCGACGTGGCGTCAGTTCCTCATCTCTCAGGCCTCCGGCGTCCTGGCGTGCGACCTTCTTCACGCCGATACGGTCTTCCTCCAGCGCCTGTACGTGTTGTTCATCGTGGAGATCGAAATGCGGCGCGTACACAGGACTGTTCTTTCTCGGGCCAGGTGTGCACAGAGCGTTACGAGCAGGCGCTCAGCCCAAGATCGACACAGGCTTCGAACTGGCGAAGCTGACTGAAGTCGCCCTAGGCACACGCACGTCGCGCGACGGAGTGTTCGGCTCGCCGGAGGCGGACCCGCTTCAGGCGGGTTCCTCGGTTGCCCGGCTCTCGCGCTGGTTGTCCTTCGCAGGGGAGAGTTCGCGGCAGAGCCGCTCCAGGTCGATGTCGTGACTGGTGTACTTCAGCTCCCGAGCCACCTTCGCCTGCTTGGCCTTGGCGCGCCCCCGCCCCATCGGCTGCACTCCTTCATCTGGGCCGATGCGGCCCGCTCGCCCTCCTGCTGTGTCAGCCGCTCACGCTACCCCAAGACCTTAGAATTTGAAGAATTATGCAATTTGTAACATCATAAGTACGTTGCATGCCAGTCTGCCGAAGGAGTTTGGGGTTGAGCGAGTTCGCTGCGGAGCTTCAGGCCAGGGTTGACGAGGTGGACGCCGAGTTGATGCGGGCACACGCGGCGTTTGACGATCATGCGGTGGAGGTGCTGACCGGCCGCTTGGAGAACCTGCTGCGCATCGCCGATCAGCATCACGTCGATGTGCGTTATCCGTCGGACTGGGCCCAGTGATCGTGTCCCCGCCGCTGTACGAGGCCAAGGCCGAGTTGTTTCGTACGCTGGGCCATCCCGCCAGGATCCGCGAGCTCTTGCAGGATGGGCCGTTGCCGGTGCGTGAGCTGCTGGCCGAACTGCGCGCGGAGGCCTGTAGATGACAGTGCTTTCCAGGCTGCTCGCCCTGGTGCCGCGGCGGTCGGACTGGGCGGCGGCGCGCCGTGATCCGCGGCGCGACCTGCTGGCCGGCGTGACGGTCGCGATCGTGGCGTTGCCGCTGGCGCTGGCCTTCGGCGTCAGCTCGGGGTTGGGCGCTCAGGCGGGGCTGGCCACCGCGATCGTGGCCGGTGTGCTGGCCGCCGTGTTCGGCGGCAGCAACCTGCAGGTCTCGGGGCCGACCGGGGCGATGACGGTGGTGCTGGTGCCGATCATGCATCAGTACGGCGCGAGCGGCGTGCTGACCGTCGGGCTCCTGGCCGGGATCGTGCTCGTGGCGCTGGCGGTAGCACGGGTGGGGCGGTTCGCCCAGTTCATGCCTACCCCGGTCATCGAAGGGTTCACGGCGGGGATCGCGGTGGTGATCGCGCTGCAGCAGGTTCCCGCGGCGCTGGGCGTCACCGGGGTCGGCGGCGAGCGGGTCTGGCAGACGGCGGCGGCGGCGATCGCCCGGTACGCGAGTGACCCCGATCCCGCACCGCTGGTGATGGCGCTGGCGGTGGCGGCGCTGATGCTGGCCGGTGCCCGCCGGCGGCCCGGCCTGCCGTTCTCGCTGATCGGTGTGGTGCTGGCCACGGTGGTGACCGAGCTGGCGGGGCTGGACGTGGCCAGGATCGGGGCGCTGCCTGCCACGTTGCCGGCGCCGTCGCTGGGGTTCCTGGATACCGGGGCGCTTGCCGTACTGCTGCCGTCGGCGCTGGCCGTGGCGGCGCTGGCCGCGCTGGAGAGCCTGCTGTGCGCGTCGGTGGCGGACGCGATGAGCGTCAACGAGCGGCACGACCCGGACAGGGAGCTGTTCGGGCAGGGCATCGCCAACCTGGTCGCGCCGCTGTTCGGTGGGGTGCCCGCGACGGCGGCGATCGCGCGGACCGCGGTCAACGTTCGCTCCGGAGCCAGGTCCCGGATCGCGGCGGTGACCCACGCGGTCGTGCTGGGCGTGATCGTCTTCGCGGCCTCGGGCCTGGTGGGGCGGATCCCGCTGGCGGCGCTCGCGGGCGTGCTGCTGGCCACCACGGTGCGGATGGTGGAGGTCGGCTCGTTGCGGGCGATCGCCCGCGCCACCCGCGGGGACGCGCTGGTGATGGGGCTGACGTTCGTGGTCACCGTGGCGCTCGACCTGGTCACCGCGGTCGCGGTGGGCATCGGCGTGGCCGTGCTGCTGGCGTTGCGTGCGGTGGCACGGACGGTCAAGGTCGAGCAGGTGCCCTTGGAGAGTGGGGATCACAGCGAGGAGGAGCGGCGGCTGCTGGATGAGCACATCGTGGCCTACCGTTTCGACGGGCCGTTGTTCTTCGCCGCCGCGCACCGGTTCCTGCTGGAGCTGTCGGAGGTCGCCGACGTGCGTGTGGTGATCCTGCGGATGTCGCGCGTCTCGACCGTCGACGCCACCGGTGCCCAGGTGCTCGGGGACGCCATCACGCGGCTGGAGCAGCGCGGCATCACCGTGCTGCTGTCAGGGATCAAACCGGGGCACGACCAGGTGCTGTCCGCGCTGGGCGTGGCCGAGCACCTGCGCCGTGACGGGCTCATCTTCCGCGACACACCCGCGGCCATCGCGCACGCGCACCGCCTGCTCGGCCAGGACCCCGACATCCGCGTGAAGGTCTGAACTGCTGGACGGACCTGCGTGAACGCGCGCACCATGGAGGTGAGATGAGCCTCGATGGACCAGGAGCTGCCTTACGGTCCACGCGTCGTCGTGGGCCTGGACGATTCCCCGGCCTCGCGCTGGGCGCTGGCCTGGGCGATCGGTGAGGCACGGCTGCGCCGGATGCCGTTGCTGGCCGTACATGTGAGCCGAGCGCCTGTCTGTACGGTTCCCGAAGCGCTGCCGTTGGACTATCCGGCCCGGCTGGAGGAGGCGGCCAAGAGCCGGGATCTGATCGACAGCCTGTTCGTCGACGTGGCGGGTGGGATCCCGGGGGATGTGCACGTGGTGCGCATGGGCCTGCTGGGTGAGCCGTGGCAACACCTGGTCGAGCTCGCCCGCCCCGGCGATCTGCTGGTCCTCGGGCGTGGGGCTCGGCGAGGATGGATCCGCCTGGTGCTCACCTCCACCCGCCGGAGGTGCGCCCGCCATGCGAACGCCACGATGATCATTGTCTCGTCGCCCCGCGCTCCCGACCAACCCGAGCCTTCGGCCAGACGGACGCGACGACTCCGGCACGAATGACTCACGTGGTGGAGGCGCGCAGGCTCTCCAGCAGCTCCGCCTGCTCGGTGAGCACGCCGGTGAGAATCGAGCGGGCCACGGTCAGCAGTTCGGCGATCTGCGGGCTGGTGATCGAGTAGTAGACCGTCGTGCCTTCCTTGCGTGCGACCACCAGATTGGACCGCCGTAGCACCGCCAGTTGCTGGGACAGGTGCGCAGGCTCGATTCCCACTTCGGGGAGCATCTCGGCCACCGAGTGTTCGCGCTGGCTGAGGAGCTCCAGGATCCGGATACGAGCGGGGTGCCCGAGCGTTTTGAAGAACTCCGCCTTGAGCTGGTACAGCGGCTGGGCCACCGGCGTACGCCCTCTCTCGTGTGCGTGCCGACGCTGGAGACCGCCCAAGAGCAGCATTCTCGGCAATTGCTAATTTTAGCAATCACGTGCTGCCTTCCAGGTTCCGCGCCGACGTGGCTCATGCCGGTCGGGCGGCGACCCGCTCGAAGGCGGCGGCACGGCTACTCAGTACGACCGAAAGCCTTGATTTCGGCTTCCTCCTCCGGGGTGAGCGGGCGCGGGGCTTCGCCGCGGGCGAGTTTCTCGCTCTGCACCTGGTGGCGGATGTCATCGACGATCTCGGGGTTGGACAGCGTGGTGGTGTCGCCCACGTCGGCGAAGTTCGAGATCGAGGCGATGACCCGGCGCATGATCTTGCCGGAGCGGGTCTTGGGCATGTCGGAGACGATCCACACGTTCTGCGGGCGGGCGATCTTGCCGATCTGGGTCTCGATGGCGGCGATCACCTTGCCCCGGATGTCATCACCGCCGGTGATGCCGGGTTTGAGGGAGATGTACATCTCCACGGCTCGTCCGCGGAGTTCGTCCAGCACGGGTACGGCGGCCGCTTCGGCGACCTCCTCGACGGTGATGGCCGCCGATTCCAGTTCCTTGGTGCCGAGGCGGTGTCCGGCCACGTTGATGACGTCGTCGACGCGGCCGAGGATGCGGAAGTAGCCGTCGTCGGCGAGCATGGCGCCGTCGCCTGCCAGGTAGGGCCAGTCGTGCCAGTCCTTGCTGTCGGGGTCGGCGCAGTACTTGCGGTAGTAGAGGTCGACGAAGCGTTCGGGCTGGCCCCAGATGGTCTGGAAGATGCCGGGCCAAGGGTTGCGGATGCAGATGTTGCCGGCGTTACCGCTGCCGGCCTCGACCACGTTGCGGTCCTCGTCATAGATGACGGGGTAGACGCCGAGCACGCCGGGACCGCAGCTGCCGGGCTTCATCGGCTGGAGCGCGGGCAGGGTGCTGCCGAGGAAGCCGCCGGTCTCGGTCTGCCACCAGGTGTCGACGACGACGGCCTCGCCCTTGCCGACCACGTCGTGATACCAGCGCCAGACGTCGGGCTCGATGGGCTCGCCGACGGTGGTCATGTGCTTGAAGCGGTAGCCGTACTTGCGGGGTTCGTCCGGGCCGAGCTTGCGCAGCAGGCGGATGGCTGTCGGGGCGGTGTGGAAGATGTTCACGCCCAGCCGTTCGGCGATGCGCCAAGGGCGACCCGGGTCGGGGTAGGTGGGGACGCCTTCGTAGATGACGCTGGTGGTGCCGAGTGCCAGCGGGCCGTAGACGATGTAGGAGTGGCCGGTGATCCACCCGATGTCGGCCATGCACCAGTAGGTGTCGTCGGGGTGGATGTCCTGGTAGTACTTCGAGGTGCCGGTGACGTAGGCGAGATAGCCGCCGGTGCTGTGCTGGCAGCCCTTGGGGCGGGCGGTGGTGCCGCTGGTGTACATGAGGAACAGCGGCGCATCGGCGGGCATCGACACCGGCTCCACCTGCTTGCCCCGGTAGGTCTGGAGCAGGTCGTCGACGAAGAAGTCACGCCCGTCGACCATCGGGCTCTGCGACGCGTACGCGCCGGGTCGGCGGCGCCAGACGAGCACCTTGTCCACGTCGGCCCCGAGCTTGGCGGCCGCGTCGACGGCCTCGTCGGCCTTGACCTTGTGGTCGGCCAGTTCGCCGTTTCTGAAGTAGCCATCCATGGTGACCAGGACGCGGCTGCCGGAATCGGCGATCCTGTCGCCGCACGCCGTACCGCTGAAGCCGCCGAACACCTCGGAGTGGATCACGCCGAGGCGGGCGCAGGCCAGCATCGAGACCGGCAGTTCGGGCACCATCGGCAGGTGGAAGGTGACCCGGTCACCGGCTTTGAGCTCGCAGAAGTCGCGCAGCAGCGCGGCGAACTCGTTGACCCGCTTGTGCAGCTCCTGATACGTGATCGCCAGCGTTGCCTCGGACTCCGGCTCGGGAACCCAGATCAGCGCGGCCTTGTTGCGCTGGGTCGCCAGGTGACGATCGACGCAATTGTGGCAGGCGTTGAGCCTGCCGCCGACGAACCACTTCCAGAACGGCGGGTCGGAGGTGTCGAGCGTGGTGTGCCAGTACGCGTCCCAGTCGAGCAGGTCGGCGTACTCCTTGAAGCACTCAGGGAAGCGTTCCTCGGCGAAGCGCTGGAAGATATCCGGATCGGCGGCGTTGGCCTGGCCGATGAACCTGGCCGGGGGCGCGATGTAGCCCTCTTCCTTCCAATGCACAGCGATCTGTCCTGATGTCATGGCTCGACCTCCACTGGCATGGGTGCGTCCCGGGTCACAGCTCCTCCAGCAGGCCGGCGCAGACGCTGAATTCGAACAGGTCCGCGCTGATCTTGGCCTGGTGAGAGAAGGCGACGGCATCGGCGCGTGACAACGACTCCCAGCACAGGGCATCCGTCAGCATCAGCGCGCGCGCCGCTATCGATGGCAACGCCCACACGGGCACCGTTTCCGCCTCGTGGCGCAGGTCGGCCACGTCCTTCTCCGACGTCGTGCCGGTGGTGACGGCCTGCAGTCGGCCGAGGAGGAGCGACAACTCGCCCGCGAGATACTGCTGCGTCATGGCCGCCTCCTCCCAGATCCTGGGAGAACACCAGCGTAACTCGGCACGGGGCGCGTTCACGAGCCCGAGCGGGTCGACGATCTTGAGCCTATCGGCATGATCGCGCCATCGCTCTGCGCGGCGGCTTCGCGGGCCAGTCCGCGAAGACCTTTACCTAAATACGGACAAAACACCCCAAAGGTCATGTCAATCTCATGGGATGGGCAACCGAACAGCTGTCATCGTCGCCTGCGCGCTCGTAGGTCTGACTGTCTCCACCCCCGCCTTCGCCGACTCCCCTGCTCCATCCACCTACGGCCGGGCTTCGTACTTGCTGGACGAGTCCACCGGGAAGGCCATGATCAGTAAGCGGGCCGACAAGCGCGTGCCCATAGCCAGCCTCACCAAGATCATGACGGCGTATGTCGTGCTCGGCCAGGCCAAACTGACCGACAAGGTCCGGATCACCGCCAAGGACGTGCGCTATGCGGAACGCGGGGGAGCCACCACCGCTGATCTGCGGCCGGGCGATCGGCTGACGGTCAAGGAACTGCTCTACGGGCTGATGCTTCCCTCTGGGGCCGATGCCGCACACGCGCTGGCCCGCACCTACGGTCCCGGCGTCGACGGGTTCACCGCCAAGATGAACGCCACTGCCAAGGCCATGGGCCTGTCCAACACCTCCTACGTCAACGCGGACGGGCTGCCCGCCCGTGGCGGCGACGGCTACTCCACCGCCCGCGACCAGGCTCGCCTCGCCGCGGCCGCACTGCGCAACCCCACGTTCCGGTCGGTCACGTCGACGAAGAGTCGTACGGTGGCCTCGACCGCCGACCACCGCGCCTACTCCTGGACCAACACCAACCGGATGCTCGACGCCCCCGGATCGCTGGGGGTCAAGACCGGCTACACCCGTGCGGCGGGATTCAACCTGGCCTTCGCCGCCGACCGCAAGGGACGCAGGCTGGTCGGGGTGATCCTCGGCGAGACAGACTCGAGCCGCCGCTTCGACACCGCCCGATCGCTGCTGAAGTGGGCAGCGAAGCACCCGGTTGAAGGCAACGGCTAACCACGTAGATCACGTGGCTAGGGGCCAGGTCTCCGTACTCGTTCATGTCGCAATCCACACCGAACCCGGAGACCCTCGCCCATGACAAGATCATTCGGCTGTGTCCCGCGTACATCTAGGCCCGATCGTGGCGGCCCGCGACTGTGGCGAGGGTCTCGGCCGCGCGCCACACGTCGGCGTACGTCACGTAAAGCGGGGCGAAGCCGAAGCGCAGGATGTCGGGTCGCCGGGCGTCGGCGATGACGCCGCGCTCGCCCAGCGCCTCCACCAGGGCGGGTGCGGCGGGGTGGCGGTAGGAGACCTGGCTGCCGCGGACGGACGGGTCGCGCGGGGTGACCAGCTCAAGCCGGTCGCCGCAGCGCTCCTCGACCAGGTCGATGAACAGGGACGTCTGCGCGACACTCTTCTCCCGCACGGTGCCGAGGTCCGTGCGTTCCCATACCTCCAGGCTGCCCTCCAACGCCGCGTACGCCAGCAGCGGCGGGGTGCCCACCAGGAAGCGGGACACCGAGGGGGCGGGCGTGTAGCGGGTGTCGAAGGCGAACGGATCGGCGTGGCCGAACCAGCCCTGCGGCGACGGCTCCGCCGTCTGGTGGAAGCGGGGCGCCGCGTACAGGAACGCGGGAGCGCCGGGGCCGCCGTTGAGGTACTTGTACGTGCAGCCGATCGCGAAGTCCACGTCACAGGAGGCCAGGTGGAGGGGCATGGCTCCGGCCGAGTGGCACACGTCCCAGATCATCAGGGCCCCGTGCCGGTGGACCCGTTCGGTCACCGCCGCCATGTCGCGCATCGCGCCGGTGCGGTAGTCCACGTGGCCCATCACCACGGCCGCCACCCGCTCGTCGAGGTCCAGCCGGTCGGGGTCGATCAGCGGCCGGACCTCGGCGTGGTGCGGCGAGGCGGCGCTCTCCACGGCGTACAGGTCGCTGGGGAAGTTGGCGTGATCACTCACCACGACGTCCCGGTCGGGGCGTAGCCGGAGCGCGGCTGTCACCGCCTTGAACACGTTGACCGAGGTGGAGTCGCCGACCACGACCTGCCCAGGGCCGGTGCCGAGCAGGGGCGCCAGACGGTCGCCGAGCGTGCGCGGCAGCTCGTACCAGCCGGCCGTCATCCAACTTCGCACCAGCCCCTGTCCCCAGTCGTCGTCGATCATGCGGCCCACGTGCGCGCGGGCGGCGCGTGGCAGCGCGCCGAGCGAGTTGCCGTCGAGGTAGACCAGGTCCGCGGGCAGTGTGAAGTGCTTGCGCATACTCGCCAGCGGGTCGGTGCGGTCCAGCGCCTCGCAGTCGGCGCGCGTGATCGTCCCGGTTCTCATGGGCTGTCCGCCGGAGGTGTCTGGGGCTCGATCAGGCCGTCGCGTAGTGCCTGGGCCACGGCCAGGGTGCGGTTCGGGCAGTTGAGCTTGGCCAGGACGTTGGCCACGTGGCGTTTGGCGCCGTGTTCGCGGATGCCGAGCCGGCGGGCGATCTGCTTGTTGCCCAGGCCCTGGGTGAGCAGTTCGAGCGTTTGGTGCTCCCTGGGCGTTAGGAGCAGCGGGCGTGGATCGCGCCGGGCCGGGGAACGGTTGCGCAGCTCCGAGACCAGCTTTTTGACCAGTGTCGATGGCATCAGCATCTCGCCGTCCTCCAGCCGGGTGACGGCGGCCTCCAGCGAGTCCGCGGTCAGGTCGGAGCTGAGCAGGAAGCCGTCCACGGTCAGCTCGGCGGCCAGGGCCAGGTGGTCGGGATCGGGATCGTGCAGGAGGACCAGAACCTTGACGCCGGCTGCCGCTGCCGTGTCGGCCAGTCTGCGGCTGGCGTCGTAGGGCTGGCAGGGCAGGATCAGCACCTGGGCCTGGCCCTGGCGCACCTGGCGCTCGGCGTCGGCGTAGGTGGACGCCTCCGACGCGGTCACGGCCGGCCCGATCGAGGCGATCATGGCGCCGACGCCGCGTCTGATCAGTTCGTTGGTGTGGGTGACGAGCACCATGAGCGGCGCCGTGCAGAAACGTGACGCTCCTTCCGCCGCATGCGCGCTACTGAGCACCATTTCTTCCCCTCCTCGTGCTGGGTTGGCTCCCCACTTCTCGTCAGGGTCGGCTACCCCGCGTATCGTCGGCGTAAGCGCTTTCAATGAAGTAATTCGACGTACCGGATCGGGGTGCCCGTTTGGGCACGTTGACATCGCTCCGCCGGCCCTCCCGTACGAGGCTTCCGAGGCCGGTGAATAACCCACAAGCTGGGCAGAAAACATCTGGCAATATGCGGGAGATTCGCAGATGAAGCCCTGGGTCTATACGCTTCTCTACAAGATCGGCGCTCCGTGGGAGATCGGAGTACGGCCGGAGTTGCGGCAATTGATTGAATCTGGTCGTATCTTGCCGGAAAAGCAGCCGCGCGTTCTCGATTTCGGGTGCGGCAGCGGCGACAACGACGTTTTCCTGGCTCAACGCGGCTTCGACGTCGTCGGGGTCGACTTCACGCCCATCGCGCTGCGCCGCGCCCACGAGCGCGTGGGCAGGGCCGGGGTGGGCGAGCGCTGCCGGGTGGTGAGCGGCGACGTGACCGACCCGGCGCTGCTGAGTCACGAGGAGCCCTTCGACCTGCTGCTCGACTTCGGCACCCTCGACGACATGAGGCCAGAGGGGCGCCAGGCGATGGCGGACAACGTCCATCGTCTGTCCGCGTCCGGATCGGTGTTCGTGATGTGGTGCTTCTACGGCGACAAGCACGATCTGCCGTTGCTGAAGTTCAACGGCGTCTCGCGCATGCACGCGGTGGTCGAGCCGGGCGAGGAGACCAAGCTGTTCGGCGACGCGTTCGACATCGAGCGGCTGCCCGAGCCCGCCCCGGAGACGCATATCGCGTGCTTCTTCATGACCCGCAGGTGAGAGCCCTCAAGGCGGCTCCACGAGGCCCTCGCGGATGGCGAGGGCCGCGGCCAGGGTGCGGTTCGGGCAGTTGAGCTTGGCCAGGATGTTGGCCACGTGGCGCTTGGCGCCGTGCTGCGAGATGTCCAGCCGCTTGGCGATCTCCTTGTTGCTGAACCCGTGCACCAGCAACTCAAGCGTGGCCTGTTCGCGCGGCGTCAGGCAGAGGGCCGAGCCGGTGGCCGTGCCGTGATCTCGCAGGTTGCGCACCTCCGACAGCAGGCCGCGCAGCACCGTGGTCGGCACCGGCATGTCGCCTCGGCGGCAGCGGCTCAGCGCCTCCTCGATGGCCGCCGAGGTGATGCCCTCCTCCACCAGGACGCCGTCGCATGGGACGGCCGCGATCTTGCAGACCGTCTCCCGGTCCGCCGACTTCACCAGGAGCAGGGTCTTGGTCCCTGTACGCGCGGCGTGCTCGGCGAGCCGCTGCTGATGCGCGGCGTCCTGCGCCTCCGCGGCCATGACGACGACGTCGGCGCCCTTCTCCTCGATGAGGTCGAGCGCGGAGCGCGGGCACTCGCACAGGGCCACCTGCACCGGATCCCGCAGCCCCTCGAGTATCGCCGCCAGCCCCGTGCCCAGCACCTCATTAGGGTGGACGATCACCACCCTGAGGACCTCATCCGTGTGCAGAGCATGCGTTCTGGGGTTTTCCTGGGCCATCACCAGGTCTCCCGAAGACTCAGCCGATTTGGACGGACTATCCGCTACCAACGTACCGCAAAAATCGCGCTGCTTTTCGGCGTCACTCGGCGACGGCACAACTAATTCCCCATGTATTCTGGGAAAAGGCCGCGAGAAACGTAGTTCGAGAAGTTTTCGGTCGCCCCGAAACAAGGATTACTTGCGCATGTGGGCGAAGTAGTCGTACTGGCTCGGCAGCGACTCGACGAGCCTGCGCGCCTGCTCCTGGACCTTGACGAATTCCGCGGCGGCGCGGCGCCCGTCCATCAGGCGCAGCGCGGGCCGGGGCTGATCGGGTCGCACGCCGCCGAGCCCGAGCAGCATCGTGCAGTACGAGTACGGCTCGAACCCGTGGAAGTACGGCCAGACGTTCTCACCGTCGGGCAGTCGCGCCTGCCAGACCCGGAGACGCTCGGCCATCCCCTCGGGCAGATCCCGGTCCTTGGCAGCCTTCCAGTACGGGGTGTCGTTCCGGGCCGCGCAGCGGTAGTGCAGGGTCAGGAACTCGCGCACCCCGTCCAGCACGCGCGCCACGCGGGCGTTGTAGGCCTCGCGCAGCTCGGAGCTCCACTGTCCGTCGGGGAAGTGCTTGACCAGCTGCTCCACCCCGTGCTGGATGAAGAAGATCCCGGTCGACTCCAGGGGTTCGACGAAGCCGCTGGCCAGGCCGATGGCCACGCAGTTGGCCACCCACGAGTCGCGGTGGCGGCCGATGCGCATCGTGATGTGGTTGGCCTCCAGACCGTCGGAGGCAGGACCGGCGAACGCTCGCAGCGTCTGCTCCGCCTCGTCGCGGTCGCAGAACTCCTCGGCGTACACGTAGCCCATGCCGTCCCTGCCGAACAGCGGGATGCGCCAGATCCATCCGGCGTCCATCGCGGTGGCCGTCGTGTAGGGGCGGATGCCCTGGCGCTCGATGTCGGCGGGCACACGCAGTGCGACCGCCCGGTTGTTGGGCAGGTAGTCCTGGTACGACATGAACGGCTCGCCCAGCACCTTGTCGATGATCATGCCGCGGAAGCCGGTGCAGTCCACGTACAGGCCGGCGGTGAGGTCGCCGTGCTCCTGGGTGCGCACGTGGCTGACCCAGCCGCGCTCGTCCCTGCCGACGTCCACCACGTCGTCCACGACGTGCCGCACGCCGCGCGCGGTGCCGTGCTCGGCCAGGAAGGCGGCCAGGAGGTCGGCGTCGAAGTGGAACGCGTACGGGAACTGGGTGTCCTGTTCGCTCATCGTGCTGCGGCCCTGGTGGTCGCGTCCGGCCAGGGAGCGCTCGAACAGCTCGCCGTCGAAGTGCTTGGGCGAGCGCCTGGCGTCGCACAGCGCCGGGATGACGTAGCAGCGCCGGTCGAACGGCTGGTCCGACGGGTCGGCCAGCCACCAGTCGGCCAGCGTGAACCCGTCCACCACGCGCAGCCGCTCGAACGGGTGGTAGAAGTGATGGCCGGGGTAGCGCCAGTCCTCGAAGCGGATGCCGAGCTTGTAGGTGGCGTTGCAGCGGGGCATCCAGTCGGTCTCCCGCAGCCCGAGGTAGTCGAAGAAGTGCCGGATGGTGCTGAACGTGGCCTCGCCGACCCCGATCGTGCCCACCCGCTTCGACTCCACCAGCGTCACCGACACCCGGTCGCCGAAGCTGGCTTTGAGGTACGTGGCCGTCATCCACCCGGCGGTTCCGCCGCCGACGATCAGTACGTTGTCGATCATTGGATCCTCTCTCTCAGTCCACCAAGCGGCCGCCGGCGTCGGCCGCGAGGTCGCTGCGCATCTCCCACAGATAGGGAAAGAAGCGATATCGCCGGGTGCGCTCCAGGAAGGACAGCGGATCGGTGCCCGCGGTGCCGCGCACGCGTGAGCCGAGCATCCGCTCCACCAGCGCCAGGTGCTCGTTGCGCCAGGCCAGGAAGAGATCGTCGTAGTCGAGCAGGCACTCGGAGACCAGGTAGCAGGGTGACGAGCAGCCCTCCTCGCGGTACAGGCGCGCCCAGTCGGTCACGCCCAGCCGTCGCGCCGCCGCCTGGTGGGCGGTGGCCAGGTCCCGCTCCTGTAGCGCGCGCACCATCTCGTCGGGCAGCCTGCCGCCCGCCAGCCGCCGCTGCACCGCCAGGTATCCCGGGTCGCGCAGCCCCGACAGCACCTCGATCTCCCGGAACTGCGTGGACTGCGCCCCGCTGGCCGTACCCAGCAGCCCGCGGAAGCCGTGGAAGCTCGTCACGGGCAGGTCGCGCAGGCTGCGCATGTGCTCAAGGGCGAGCTGCGCCTGGTGGTTGAGCCGTTGCGCGCACGGCAGCGTGGCACACCACTTGTCGGCGTCGAACAGCGCCACCAGGTTCCGCAGCTCGGCCAGCATCAGCTTGAACATCAGTTCCATGGACTGGTGCGCAACGATGAAGTGCAGCTCGCCTGGGTCGTCGCTGAACGGCCGCTGCAGGCTGAGCAGGTCGCGCAGCCGCAGGTAGGAGTGGTACGTGAGGTCCCGAGAGGCCAGCGCGACCGCTTGCCGGTCCGTCATGGCAGCACTCCCTCGCAGGGCCATGGCGCGAACCTCCGCAAGCCGTACAGGAGCGGGGGAGCCGGACGGCGGTCGATGTCCATGACGTGGCCCAGCACCACCGTGTGATCGCTGGCGACGACCGTGCGCAGCAGCTCGCACTCGGCGATCGCGTGCGCGTCCTCTACCAGGTACGGCAGGCTCCACGTCGGCGACGGCCGCCAGACCACCCCGGAGAACCGGTCCGGGTCGCCCGAAGCGAACAGCCGCGCGGCCCTGCAGCCCTCGCTGTGCAGGAAGTTGATCGCGAAGGTGCCCCTGCGCAGCAGCGCGGCCAGCGTGCCGCTGCGGTTGTCGATGCAGACCAGCAGCGTCGGTGGGCAGACCGACACGCTGCACAGCGACGAGCAGGTCAACCCGTACGGCGTCATGTCCGTGTCGGCCGTGGTGACGACCGAGACGCCGCTGGGGAAGGCGCCCATCAGGTCCCTGAACGCGTCGCCGTTCACGGGCCTGGCTCGTACGGTGGTTTGTGACATGGTGGGTATCCCGATCCGTCAGAGAGCGGCCGGCTTGGTGGCCAGCACCAGCGGCCACGGAGCCGGGATGTCGATGCGCTCCACCCGGCCGAACCCCGCCTCGGTGAGCCACTGCCGGTACTCGGCGAAGGTGAACACGTCGCCCTCGGTGGTGTGAAGCACCATCTCGAGCGCGTAGACGAGGGGCGCGGACGGGCCGGTGCGCGCGTCGTTGGGGATCATGTCGGCGATGAGGAGCTGCCCGCCGGGCCGCAGTGCGTGGAAGCACCGCTCGATCAGGCGCTGCCCCCACTTCGGGCCCTCGGTCTGCACGATGTAGCCGAGGATGGCCAGGTCGTGGACGCCGTCCCCGAGCTCGACCTCGCGGAGGTTGCCTTCGACGTGCGTGTACTGGCCGGCGACGCCGTGCCGGGCGGTGTAGCGGCGGGTGATGGGGGTGATCTCCGCGTAGTCCACGGCGGTCACCCGGACCCGGGGGTCCGCCTGCGCGAAGGGGATCGACCAGACGGCCGATCCGGCGGCCACGTCCAGCACCGAGACGATGGGAGTGTCCCGGGTGTCGGGGAGCGCGGCGACCGCGGCCTTGGCGGAGTTCAGGCTCATCGGGAACAGCGCTGCGACGAGCTGCGGGAACAGGCGGCGGCCCGTCTCCTCCTCATCCCACGGCTGCACCGGCTCGCCGCTGCGGATCACCTCGGCCAGCCTGCCCCAGCTCGTCCACAGCAGCTTCATCTCGTAGACCATGTCGCCGACGTAGCCCTCCCCGCCCTGGACGAGGTAGCGCTCGGACAGGGGTTCGAGGCCGTACCGGCCGCCGTCCTTGGTCAGGTAGCCGATGCCGACCAGGGCGTCGAGCAGCCGCCGCACCCCGCGTACAGGCGCGCCGAGCTGGGCCGCGACGCCGTCGGCTGTGGTGTGGCCGTTCGCGATCAGGGTGAAGACGCCCAGCTCGGTCCCTGTGATCAGGGTCTGCGCCTCGCGGGCGGCCCAGAGGTCGTCGACGATCCATTGCGCGCTGGGCTGCACGGCTCCTCCCTCGGGTCGGCTCGCGTCCAGACTGCCGTGGCGACCTCGGCGGCATAGCCCTCATCAGGGGCCTCAATCAGAGGTGCAGCTCTGGGGTAGCCATCCGGAGGCCCCGGCTGTTGCCCGGTCGCCCACGCCGATCGAGGTTTCCGTGACCGGCGTCCGCTTAGCAGGCTCGTGGCCGTACGTCTTGCCTGCAGTGATCGGAGCGATCGGTGACGGAGTTGGCGGACAGCCGAGTCAAGGGGTTCTTCGATGTCGTCAGAAACCTTGCGGAGCGCGACCCCGAGAGTGTCGCCTACCGGTTTCTCGACCCCGGCCATGTCCCCGGTGCCGCGGGTACCTCGCTGACCAGGGGCGGGCTGGACCGCAGGGCCCGCGCCATCGGCGCCCGGCTGTGCGCGCTCGGTCTGGAGCGGGCGCCGGTGCTGCTCGTGCTGCCGTCAGGGAGGGGTTTCGTCCCCGCCTTCTACGGCTGCCTGTACGCGGGCCTGCCCGCGGTCCCCTGCCCCGCGGGCAGCCCCCAGGTGCTCCAGCGCATCGCCGGGGACTGCGGCGCGGGCGCCGTGCTGACCGAACAGGGGGAGGGCCCGGTGCTCGAGGGGCTTCCCCACCTGGACGTGGACGCCATTCCCGACTCCGAGGGCGACGGCTGGTCGCCGCGCGCCGAAGGCGAGCTGCTCCTGCTCATGTACACGTCGGGCTCGACAGGCGCGCCGAAGGCGATCATGGTGTCGGATGAGGCGATGCTGGCCCAGCTGGAGAACTTCCGCGCGCTGGCCGGGCTGCCGGCCGGCGGGAACACGGTCAACTGGCTGCCCGCCGCGCACGCGCTCGGCCTCGGCCATCTGCTGCTGCCCCAGCTCACCGGCGGCCAGGCCGTGTCGCTCGCGCCCGAGGACGTCGTGGCCGAGCCGCAGCGGTGGCTGGCGGCCATCTCCGCCCTGGACGGGCCCGTGCTCAGCGGCGGCCCCAACTTCGCCTACCAGCGCTGCGTGGACCTCGTCGACCCCGCCGCCTTTCCCGGGCTGCGGCTCGACGGCTGGCACGCGGCCCTGGTAGGTGGGGAGCGCATCCAGCCCGCCACGTTGGACCGCTTCGCGGACACGTTCGCCTCGTGTGGCTTCCGGCGGGAGACGTTCTTCCCCGCGTACGGACTGACCGAGACGATGCAGATCGTCGTCGGCCACTCCGGCGGGGCCCCGAGCCTGGCCGTGGACGCCACGGAACTCGACCACGGCCACGCCCTGGTCACCCCGGAGGTCACCGCTGACGGACCCGGCGCACGGCGGCTGGTCCCCTGCGGCCGTCCGGGACCGAACGCCGAGGTGCGCATCGTGTCCCCGGACGACCGGCGGCCGTGCGCCGACGGACGGGTGGGGGAGATCTGGGTCGCCGGCGAGGTCGTCTGCCCCGGCTACTGGCGGCGGCCCGAAGAGACGGACGAGACCTTCCGCGCCCGGCTGACCTCCGGCGAGGGGCCGTACCTGCGCACCGGTGACCTGGGCTTCCTGCACGAAGGCGAGCTGTACGTGTGCGGGCGGCTCAAGGAACTGGTGATCATCCGCGGGCGCAACCTCTATCCCCAGGACATCGAGGAGACCGCCTCGCAGGCACTCCCCACCCTGAAGGCGTCCGGCGCCGCTTTCTCCGTGGACGGGGACGAGGGCGAGGAACTGGTCGTCGTCCAGCCGGTCGGCAACGGCGAGGCCCCCGATGACGTGGCCGCGGCCGTCAGGAGCGCGGTGGTCCGCGCCCACGACGTCGAGCCGCGCGACGTGCTCGTGGTCGACCCCGGCGACCTGCCCCGCACCGGGATGGGCAAGGTCCGTCGTGCCGCCTCCCGCCAGGCATATCTCGCCGGCCGGCTGCGCCCGCTGAGCCGCCTGACCGCCGGCCGGGCGCCCCGGTCCGAGCGCGGAAGAGTGGACGTCAGAGCCCTGCCACCCGCCCAGCTGGAGGTGGAAGTGCTGCGGCGGGTCGGCGACGTGCTGGGTGTCGGCGATGTGGACGCCGATGCCCAGCTCGTCGCGCTTGGCCTGGAGTCGGTGCGCTCGATCACGCTCCGGCAGACCCTCGAACGCGACTTCGGCGTCACCCTGTCCCTCACCGACGTCCTCGGCGGCACCGCAAGAGACCTGTCCAGGGCCGTGATCGACGCCGAACGCGCTGACATGGCCTGGCCGTCCCTCACCGACGGCACGGAGCACCGCTTCGAGCCGTTCCCCCTGACCGACATCCAGCACGCCTACCTGGTGGGCCGCGCCTCGACGTTCGACCTCGGCGGCACCTCCATCCACCTGTACGCCGAGCACCACGCCGCCCCCGGCCTGGACGCGGACCGCCTGCGCGCCGCCCTGGAGCGGCTGGTGGCCAGGCACGAGATGCTCCGCGCCGTGATCATGCCCGACGGCACCCAGCGCATCCTGCCGCAGGCGCCGCCGGTGGCCGTTCCCGAGTACGACCTGCGCCAGGCCACCGACGCCGAGGTCGGCGCCCACCTGGACCGCGTACGTGCCGAGCTGGACCACCAGGTGCTGCCGCTGGGGGAGTGGCCGCCGTTCGACATCCGCCTCACCTGGCTGCCGGACGGCACTTCCCGCGTGCACGTCAGCCTCGACCTGCTCTGCTTCGACGTGGCCAGCGTCCGCCTGTTCTTCCTGGAATGGGGGGACCTGTACCGCGACCTGGACGCCCGCCTGCCCGAGACCGGCGTCTCCTTCCGCGACTTCGTCCTGGCCGCCGCCGAACTGAAGCACTCCGACGCCTATCGCCGCTCGCGCGCCTACTGGAGGGCGCGCGCCGCCGACCTCCCGCCCGCGCCCAGCTTCCCGCGGGTCGCGTACGCCGGGCCACCGCGCCGCCACCGCCACAGGCACACCGTGGACGCCGAACGATGGAGCCGCCTGCGCGCCAAGGCGGCCGGGCTCGGCGTCACACCGTCTGTGCTGCTGCTGGCCGTGTACGCCACCACATTGTCGGCCTGGAGCGGGTCGCGGCACTTCACCCTGGACGTGCCGCTGTTCAGCCGCTACCCCCTGCACCCGGACATCGAGCACATCCTCGGCGACTTCACCTCCGTCACGCTGCTGGAGGCGGACCTGCGTCCTGGCGACGGCGTCGCCGGGCTGGCCCGCCGCCTCCAGCGCCGCCTCTGGCAGGACGTCGAGCACCGCTTCTACCCGGGCACCGAGGTCATGCGGGACGCCCAGCGGGCCCAGGGCCTCGCGCCCGGCGAGTTCGCGTCGGTCGTGTTCGCCAGCGTTCGCGAGCACGGCCGCGACCAGGAGTTCAGCCAGGGCGAGTGGGGGTCGCGCTGGCTGGGCGACCTGGACCATGCCATCACCCAGACCCCGCAGGTCCTGCTCGACCACCAGGTGTACGAGGACGACGGCGCGCTGGCGTTCAACTGGGACGCCGTCGAGGCGGCCTTCCCACCGGGCTTCGTGGAGGACATGTTCGGCGCGTACTGCCGGCTGCTCACCGAGCTGGCCGACGGCGAGCGCGCCTGGGAGCCGGGCGGCTTCGATCCGCTGCCCACCGGCCAACGCCGGATGATCGAAGCCGCCAACAACACGGCCGGCCCCGTGCCGGACGGCCTGCTCATCTCCGGCCTCCATGAGCAGGCACGGACCCGGCCCGGGGCACCGGCCGTGATCACCGCCGCCCGCGTACTGACGTACGCCGAGCTGTGGGCCCACGCCGGACGGGTCGGCCGGCGGCTACGCGACCTGGGCGTGCGGCCGAACCAGCTCGTCGGCGTCTGCCTGCCCAAGGGCGCCGAGCAGGTCACGGCGGCCGTGGGCGTGCTCCGCTCCGGCGCCGCCTACCTGCCGATCGACCCCGACCTGCCCGAGGCGCGCCAGGACTTCATGCTGGACCACGGCCAGGTGGCCGCCGTGCTCGCGCATCCGGGCGGCCGCGCCTGGCCGGAAGGGATCACGGTGATCCCTGTGGACCTGGACGCGCCGGTCACGGACGCCCCCGACCCCGAGCCGGTCCAGCAGGCCACCGACCTCGCGTACGTCCTGTACACCTCCGGCTCCACCGGCACGCCCAAGGGCGTCGCGCAGACCCACCGCGCCACCCTCAACACCCTGGCCGACGCGAACGACCGCATGCAGGCCGGACCCGACGACCGAGTGCTCGGTCTGTCCCAGCTCGGCTTCGACCTGTCGGTCTGGGATGTGTTCGGCGCGCTCGGCGCCGGCGCCGCCCTGGTCCTGCCCGAGCCGGACGCCGCCCGCGACCCGGGCCGGTGGGCCGAGCTGATGGCCGAACACCGCGTGACGCTGTGGAACTCCGTGCCCGCCCTGCTGCGCATGCTGGTCGAGCACGTGGAGGATGGCGGCGCGACCCCGGACGCCATGGCGGGGTTGCGCGCCGTCTGGCTGTCGGGCGACTGGATCCCCCTGGACCTGCCCGGCCGGGTCCGGTCGCTCGCCCCCGGCGCGCGGATCATCGCCTCCGGCGGTCCGACCGAGACCGCCATCTGGTGCGTGGCCTTCCCCGTCGGTGACGTCGATCCTGCCTGGGAGTCGATCCCGTACGGACGGCCCATGCGCAACCACACCATCCACATCCTCGACGAAGCGCTGGCCCCATGCCCCGTGTGGGTCCCCGGCCAGATGTACATCGGCGGCGCGGGACTGGCCGACGGCTACTGGCGTGACCCCGAGCGGACCGCCGCCGCCTTCGTCACCCACCCCAGGACGGGGGAGCGGCTGTACCGCTCCGGCGACCTGGGCCGCTGGCGTCCCGACGGCACGCTGGAGATCCTCGGCCGCGACGACTTCCAGGTCAAGATCAACGGGAATCGCATCGAGCTCGGCGAGATCGAGAACGCGCTCGCCGCGCACCCGTCGGTACGGCAGGCGGCCGTGGTGGCCGATCGTGCCCGCCGCCTGCTCGTCGCGTTCGTCGCCGCCCACGAGGCCAAGGACGACGAGCTCGACGCGGAGATCGTCGACCCGATGGAACGGCTGGCGTTCAAGGCCAGGCGACCGGGACGGCGTACCGACCTGGAGGGGGAACGGCTGCCTCTGACGCCGCCGTTGTCCGACGAGGCGGCCGAGCGTCGGGCCAGCCACCGGGCGTTCGCCGACCGTCCCGTGTCACGGGAGGAGGTCGGCGGGCTGCTCGGTGTGCTGGCCGGCCAGGAGGGGGGCACCTGGCCCAAGCACCGCTACGGCTCGGCCGGGTCGCTCTACCCGGTGCAGACGTACCTGTACGTGCCGCCGGGCAGGGTGCGCGGGCTTGGGCCTGGCGCCTACTACCACGACCCGGCGACCCACGAGCTGGTCAGCACCGGCGACGGCGAACTGCCCGCCGACGTGCAGGCCGCCTCCAACCGGCCGCTGTTCGAGGCGGGCTCGTTCGCGATCTTCCTGGTGGCGCAGCGTGCCGCCATGGAGCCTATGTACGGGGCCCGCACCCGGGACTTCTGCCTGCTCGAAGCCGGGCTCATGGCCCAGCTGCTCGAACTGGCCGCGCCCGGCCACGACCTGGGCCTCTGCCAGGTCGGCCTGGTACGCGACACGCCGGAGCTGCGCGCGGCCCTGGCGCTGGACGGTGGCCACGAGGTGCTGCACGGCCTGGTCGGCGGCCCGCTCGCCGACGACGAGAACGGCGACGGCGATCTGCGCGAGACGCTGCGGCGGCACCTGGCCGCGCGGCTGCCCGGCTACATGGTGCCGTCCGCGGTGCACGTGGTGGACCGCATCCCTCTCACCTCGCGCGGCAAGGTGGACCGGCTGACGCTGCGCGACCTGGCCGAGAACGCGGACCCCACCAGGCGCGGACCGGCCCCGGAAACGGAGGCCGAACAGATGATGGTGTCGGTGTTCGCCGACGCGCTGGACGGCGCCGAGCACGTGGACGTGCTGCGGAACTTCGCCGAGCTGGGCGCGGATTCGGCCACCATCGTCAAGGTCCACCGCAGGCTGCAGTCCGCGCTCGGCCGCGAGTTCCCGCTGCTGACCATGTTCGAGTACCCGAACATCAGGCGCCTGGCCGCACACCTGTCCGACGGCCTGGACACCGATCCGGCGCCCGTACAGGCGGGCTTCGAACGGGCGAGACGCCGCGCGCGCCGCCGCGGCATGGACGGCCGGAAAGGCGGCCGGGACGGACGTAGGGAGACATGAGCATGGACGCGGGCATGGGCATCGCCGTCATCGGCATGGCGGGGCGCTTCCCCGGCGCGGCCTCGGTGGAGGAGTTCTGGGCGAACCTGCGCGGCGGCGTCGAGTCGCTGGTCCGCTTCGGCGAGGAGGAGATCCTGGCCGAAGGGGTGCCGCGGGAGCTGCTGGACTCGCCGGGCTACGTCAAGGCCGGGTTCCCGCTGGACGGCGTGGATCTGTTCGACGCGCCCTTCTTCGGCTACAGCGCCCGCGAGGCGGCGCTGATCGACCCGCAGCAGCGGCTGTTCCTGCAGACCTGCTGGCAGGCCATGGAGAGCGCGGGGCACCGGCCCGGCCGCGAAGGGCCCTCCATCGGCGTGTACGGGGCCTCCAACATCTCCACGTACCTGCTGGTCAACCTGCTGGGCGGGCGCGCCCTGCCGTCCGGAGGCGACGCGCTGGAGCTGGTCACCGCCAACGACAAGGACTACCTGGCCAGCCGCGTCAGCTACCAGCTCGACCTGGACGGCCCGGCCGTGACCGTGCAGACCGCCTGCTCGTCCTCCCTGGTGGCGGTGCACCTGGCCGCGCAGGCGCTGCTCGCGGACGAATGCGACATGGCGCTGGCCGGGGGCGCGACCGTACGGCTGCCGCAGCGCAGCGGCTACCTCTACCGGGAAGGCATGATCTTCTCCGCGGACGGGCACTGCCGTCCCTTCGAGGCCAGGGCCGACGGCACGGTGGCGGGCAACGGCGTCGCCGCCGTGGTGCTGCGCCGCCTGGAGGACGCCGTGGCCGACGGCGACAACGTCCTCGCGGTCATCCGGGGCACGGCGGTCAACAACGACGGCGCCGACAAGGTCGGCTACACCGCGCCGAGCGTGCACGGGCAGGCCAGGGCCATCGCGGACGCGCTGGGCGTGGCCGAGGTCGAGCCGGCCACGGTCACCGCGATCGAGGCGCACGGCACCGGCACGCCTCTGGGGGATCCCATCGAGGTGCGGGCGCTGGCCGACGTGTTCGGTTCGCGTACCGACAGGACCGGATTCTGCGCGCTCAGCGCGGTCAAGGCCAACATCGGGCACCTGGACAGCGCGGCCGGGGTCGCCGGGCTCATCAAGGCCGTGCTGCAACTGCGCGAGGGCGAGCTGGCGCCCATCCCCGGCTTCGAGTCGCCCAACCCCGAGATCGACTTCGCCCGCACCCCCTTCTACGTGCCCGCCGAGGCGCAGCCGTGGAAGTCCAACGGCACGCCCAGGCGCATCGGCGTCAGCTCGTTCGGCATGGGTGGCACGAACGCCCACGTGGTGCTGGAGGAGGCCCCCGAGCGGCCGCCCCGCGCGCGGGCAGAGCGCCCGGTGCAGGTGCTGCCGCTGTCCGCGCGCGACCCGCGCGCCCTCGACGAGCTGACCGCGTCCCTGGCCGCCCGCCTCCGCGACGACGCCGCGGCTTTGGAGCTGGCCGACGTCGCGTACACCCTGCAGTCCGGGCGGCGTGACCTGCCCCGCAGGCGGATCGTCGTGGCCGGGGATGCGGCGTCGGCGGCGCGGGCCCTGGAGGAGCGCGACGCCGCCAGGACCGGCGACGGGCCGGCCGCGCGCGACACGCGCACGGCTTTCCTGTTCACCGGCCAGGGCAGCCAGTACCCCGGCATGGGCCGCGGACTGTACGACAGCGAGCCGGTCTTCCGTGATCGCGTGGATGCCTGCGCCGAGCTGCTCGGCCCCGAAGTGGGGCTCGACCTGCGCACCCTGCTGTTCGCCGACCCGGACGACCCGGACGCCGCCGACCGGTTGCGCCAGACCGCGATCGCCCAGCCCGCCCTGTTCACGATCGAGTACGCGCTGGCCGAGCTACTGCGCACCTGGGGCGTCACCCCTGACGTGATGGCGGGGCACAGCGTCGGCGAGTTCACCGCGGCCTGCCTGGCAGGGGTGTTCACGCTGGAGGACTGCCTGCGCGTGGTCGCCGCCCGCGGCCGGCTCATGCAGGAGCTGCCGCCGGGCTCGATGCTCTCGGTCGCCCTGCCGGAGGACGAGGTCAAGGGCCTGCTCGCGCCCGAGCTGTCGCTGGCCGCCGTCAACGCCCCCGGCCTGTGCGTGGTATCCGGACCCGCCGCACCCGTTGATGAGCTGCGACGGCGACTGGACGAGGGGGACGTGCCCTGTCGCCCGCTGCGCACCTCGCACGCCTTCCACTCGGCGATGATGGACCCGATGCTGCCCGGCCTGGCCGACGTTCTGCGCCAGGTGCGCATGCGCGAGCCGCGTGTCCCGTTCGCGTCCGGCCGTACCGGGCAGTGGATCAAGCCGGAGGAGGCTGTCGACCCGGCGTACTGGACCGGCCAGGCCCGCGAGCCTGTACGGTTCGGCGACGCCGTCGGCGTGCTGGCCGAGAGCGGCGTGGGGGTCCTGCTTGAAGTCGGACCCGGACACACCCTGGCCACGCTGGCCAGGCAGAACCCGGCGGCGGAGTCGGCGACGGCCGTTCCTGCCCTGCGCGCCCCCGACCAGGAGGCGGACGACCGTGAGCACCTGCTGCGCGCCGTCGGCCTGGCGTGGGCGGGCGGCGGCAGGGTGGACTGGGCGCGCCTGCACGGCGCCGGCCGCCGCCGCGTCGAGCTGCCCCCGTACCCGTTCCAGGGCGGCCGGTACTGGATCGAGGGCCGCGCCGCAGGCGGCGCGGGTGAGCTGGAGATCGACGCCCCTGACACCGCCGACGAGTTCGGCGACCTGGACGTACGGGCCACCCGTCCGAACATCTCGGCCCCCTACGTCGAGCCGCGCGACGACACCGAGCGGCGTCTGGCCGCCATCTGGCAGCGGCTGCTCGGCGTCGAGCCCGTGGGTGCGAACGACGACTTCCTGGAGCTCGGCGGCCACTCGCTCCTGGCCACCCGGCTGGCCACGGCCATCCAGACCGAGCTGGGCGTATCCATCCCTATTCGCCGCCTGCTGAACAAGCGGACCGTCGCCGGGCTGGCCGAGCTGATCGGCGGCGCCCCTGAGGAGACCGATCCCGGGCTGCCCGCCGCCACCCCCGACCCCGAGCACCTGCACGAGCCGTTCCCGCTCAGCGAGATGCAGCAGGCCCAGTGGATCGGCCGCCTGGCGGGCATGCGCGGCGGCGGCGTCGGCGCGCACGTCTATTGGGAGGTGGACGTCCGGGACGACGTCGACCTGGACCGGCTGGAGCGAAGCTGGAACCGGCTCATGGACCGCCACGCCATGCTCCGCGCCGTCGTCACCCAAGACGGCCACCAGCGCATACTCCCCGACGCCGGCCCTTACCGCTTCGAGCGCCCGGACCGTGACCCGCTGGAGCTGCGCGAAGCACTGTCCCACGCCTCCGGCCCGCCGGACCGCTGGCCGCTGTTCGACATCACGGTCAGCGAGCTGCCCGGCGGCGGACACCGGCTGCACCTGGGGTTCGACCTCCTGATCGCCGACATCGGCAGCATCAGGCTCCTCCTGCGCGACTGGGGCAGGCTGTACGCGGGCGAGGAACCGGAGCCGCTGGAACTGTCGTACCGCGACTACATCCTGGCGGCCGAGACCATCCGCACCGGCCCGCTGCACGAGCGTGCGATGCGCTACTGGCGCGAACGCGTCGCCGAGTTGCCGCCCCCGCCCGACCTGCCGCTGGCCCGCTCGCCCGAGCAGGTGGAGCAGCCTCGGTTCACCGCCCGCCGCGCTCTGCTGGAGTCCGACTGCTGGGACCGCGTCGCCGAAGGCGCGGCCAGGCGCGGCCTCACCCCGTCGTCGGTGCTGCTCGCGGTGTACGCGGACGTGATCGGCACCTGGTGCAGATCCGGGCGGTTCACCCTGAACGTGACCGTCACCAACCGGTTCGAGGTGCACGAGCAGGTCGCCGACCTGGTCGGCGAGTTCGCCTCGTTCGACCTGCTGCCCGTCGACCTCACCACGGACCAGGGCATCGCCGGGCTGGCCGCCCGGCTGCGCGACCAGAGCTGGCAGGACCTCGAATACCGCCACGTCAACGGCGTGGACGTGCTCAGGGAGATGGCCCGCCAGCGCGGCGGCGCCGCGGGCGCCGTCATGCCCATCGTCTTCACCAGCACCCTCGTCCAGCGGAGCGAGCCGGGCTCGGAGTCGATGTTCGGCTGGCTCGGCGAGATGACGCACGAGATCGCCCAGACCCCGCAGGTCTGGATGGACGCGGGCGTGCTGGAGGCGGCCGGTGGCGTCCAGCTGAGCTGGCACGGGATCGAGGACCTGTTCCCGTCCGGAATGTTCGACGACATGTTCGCGTCCTTCGAGCAGCGGCTGCGCGAGCTCGCCGAGGGCGACGCCGCCTGGGACCGGCCGCTCCGCACCGATCCGCCCGCCCGCGACCGCGACCTGGTGGCGGCCGTCAACGACACGGCCGGGCCGCTGCCCGACGAACTGCTGTACGCCCCGCTGGAGCGGCAGGCCCGCGCCCACCCGGAACGCCTCGCCGTCGCCGCGGCCGACAGGGAGCTGACGTACGGGCAGCTCTACGGGCAGGCCTGCGAGCTCGCGCACCGGCTGCGCCGCCTCGGCGTCGGTCCGGGACAGCTCGTCGGTGTGCTGGTCGACAAGGGCTGCGAGCAGATCGTGGCCGCGCTCGCCGTGCTGCTCGCCGGTGGCGCGTACCTGCCGATCGACCCCGACTACCCGCCCGAGCGCCAGGACCACCTGCTCGAACACGGTCGCGCCAGGATCGTCCTGTGCCGGGAGGCCACCGACCGTGAGGGGGTGCGCACGATCGCGGTGGACCTCGACCAGCTGCCCACAGCGGCCGAGCCCCCCGAGACCGTGCAGTCCCCGTACGACCTGGCCTACGTCATCTACACCTCCGGCTCCACCGGCCTGCCCAAGGGCGTCATGCTGACGCACCGGGCCGCGCTCAACACCCTGCTCGACATCAACGAGCGGTTCGGGGTCGGGCCGGACGACCGCGTGCTCGGCCTGTCGTCGCTCAGCTTCGACCTGTCGGTGTGGGACGTGTTCGGCGTGCTGGGCGCCGGCGGCGCGCTGGTGCTGCCCGAGCCGGACGCCCGCCGCGACCCGGCCCGCTGGCTGGAGCTGGTCACACAGCGGCGGGTGACCGTGTGGAACTCGGTGCCCGCGCTGGCCCAGATGTTCGCCGAGTACGTCACGGGCGACGCCGACGTTCCGCTCCGGCTGGCCATGCTGTCCGGCGACTGGATCCCGGTGGATCTGCCCGACCGGCTGCGCGCCGCTGCCCCGGGCATCGAGGTGATCAGTCTCGGTGGCGCCACCGAAGCCGCCGTCTGGTCCATCTACTACCCGATCGGCGAGGTGGACCGGGCGTGGGACTCCATCCCGTACGGCCGCCCGCTGCGCAACCAGACCTTCCACGTGTTCAACGACCGGCTGCGGGAGTGCCCGGTCTGGGTGCCCGGCGAGCTGTACATCGGCGGCGCGGGCGTGGCCGAGGGCTACTGGGCCGACGAGGAACGCACAGCCGCGGCGTTCATCGTCCATCCGGAGACCGGCGAGCGGATGTACCGCACCGGCGACCTGGGGCGGCGGCTGCCCGACGGCGACATCGAGTTCCTCGGCCGCGAGGACTTCCAGGTCAAGATCGGCGGGTACCGGATCGAGCTGGGCGAGATCGAGGCCGCCATGCTGGCCTGCGACGCGGTGGAGGCCGCGGTCGCCGCCGCAGTCGGCCCCGACCGCCATCACCGCAGGATCGTCGCCTACCTGGTGCCCGCCTCTGGAACGGACGAGGAGCGGCTCCTCGCCGACGTGCGGGCGCTGGTGGAGCAGCGGTTGCCCGGCTACATGATGCCGGCCGCGTTCGCGGTACTGGACCGGCTCCCGCTGACCGCCAACGGCAAGGTGGACCGCTCGGCGCTGCCCGAGCCCGGCGTCGCCACCGAGACCGACGACGGCGAGGAGAACGGCCTGGCCACGCGCATCGCCGAGATCGTCGGCGAGGTGATCGGCGTGGAGCGGGTCTCCGCCCGGGACAACTTCTTCGCGCTCGGCGGCGACTCGATCATGGGCATCCAGATCGTCTCCCGCGCGAACGCCGAAGGCTTCGACCTCAGCCCCGCCGACATCTTCACCTACCAGACGGCCGCCGAGCTGGCCGTGGTGCTCGCCGACCGCGGCGGCGTCGGAGCGCCCGCGCCAGGTGACCCGCTGCCGCTCACGCCGTACCAGCGACGCCTGCTGGGACCGGACACGACCGAGCCGCCCAGCGGCGCCTACCGCGCCGAGCTGCCCGTACAGGACATGGAGCAGGCGGGTCAGGCCGTCCGCGCACTGGTCGAACGGCACGCCGTACTGCGCCTGCGCTTCTCCCGCGCGGAGGACGGCGCCTGGGCACAGTACGTGACCGAGGCCGGCGACGAGGGCTATACGCCGGAGATCGACCTGCGTGCACTGCCCGGCGACGAGGCGATGCGGCAGATGACCGACGAGCTGGCGGGCGAGCTGGACCCGTGCCGCGGCCCCGTCGTCCAGGCGGCCGTCTTCAGGCTCGGGGACGACGATCGCCGCCTGGTGTTCCTCGCCCACGAGCTGGTGGTGGACGGTCCGTCCTGGCCGCTGCTCATGAGCGACCTGGCGGCCGGGGGCGCCTGCCCCACCGTCGTCCCTGACCCCTCCGGCACGCACCTGGCCCGGTGGACCGCCGCGGCGGAGAAGCCCTCGTCGGACGGCAGCGCGGATGCGGTGACGATCGCGGTCGGCGACGTGCGGCGGGCCGGTGGGACCCTCCCGGACGCCGAAGCCCTGTTCGGCGGCGCCAAACGCGCCTACCGCATGACGCCGTCCGAGGTGATGGCGGCCGTCACCGCGGCGGCACTGCGCGACAGCGGCCGGTCGGACCGTATCTCGGCCGAGATCGACCCCCGCGACGCCGACCGGGTGGTGGGCCCGTATGCCCGGATCCTCCCCATCGACCTGGGCGACACCATGCCCGACGATCCCGCCGAACTCCTGCGGGCGGTGAAGGAGCACTACCGCGCCGCCGAGCCAGGGCCGGGCGTGCCCGGCGTACTGGTGCGGCATCTCGGGCGGCTCGACGGCGACGTCCACTGCCCCGCCGGAACCACCACGGTGACCTCTTACGAGAGCGACGCCGGGCTGCGTATCGAGCTGGCCGGGGACGGCAACGAGCAGGAGTTCTGCGAGCTGGCCAGGGCGCTGCCCGAGGCGGCGCGGTCGCTGGCCGAGCACTGCCGCACCCCGGGCGCGGGCGCGGTGAGCGCCAGCGACTTCCCCCTGGCAGGGCTGGGCGAGGACGAGCTGAGCGCCTTCGCGGCGACACTCTCGGCCCGCCGGACCGAATCCGAGAACGAGGAGACTCGATGAAACTCGAAGGCGTCGAGGACATCTACGGCCTGTCACCGTTGCAGGAAGGCATCCTCTTCCACAACCTGTACGAGCCCGGCACCGGCGTGTACGTCGAGCAGATCACCATGACCTTCGAGGGGAACCTCGACCGCTCGGCCTTCGACCGCGCCTGGCACAGCATGATCCAGCGGCATCCGATCTTCCGTACCAGCTTCCACTGGCGCGAGGTCGGCAAGTCCGTCCAGGTGGTCCACGAACGCGCCGACCTGGACATCGTGGACCTGGACTGGAGCCCGCTGCCTCCTGACGAGCAGGATCGCAGGCTGCGCGAGCTGGCGCTGGCCGACCGCCTGCAGGGATTCGACTACACCGAGGCGCCGCTCATGCGGATGACGCTGATCCGCCTGGCGGACAGCCGCCGGCTGTTCTTCTGGAGCTTCGCCCACATCCTGATGGACGGCTGGTCGTTCGGCCTGGCCTTCCAGGAGTTCGCCGACGGCTACAACGCCTTCGCCCAGGGCCGGGAGCCCGATCTGACGCCCGCCCGCTCCTACCGCGACTACGTCGCCTGGTGGCAGCGCCAGGACACCAGCCAGGCCGAGGCGTTCTGGCGCGAGAACCTCGCAGGATTCGAGCCGCCGTCCCCGCTCGACCTGGGCTCCGCGGACGCGGGAAGCCCGGGCGAGGAGCCGACGCACCGGGTGGTGCCCGATGTCGATCTCGGCGATCTCGTACCCAAGCTGGACAAGGTGGCCCGCGAGCATGGCCTGACCCTGAACACGATCATGCAGGGCGCGTGGAGCATCCTGCTCAGCAGGTACCTGCGCCACGACGACGTGGTGGCCGGGTCCACCGGGACCCAGCGGCCGTCGGGGCTGCCGGGGGCCGAGCACATCATCGGGCCGATGCTGGCCACGATCCCCGTGCGCGCCACCCTCGACCAGGACGAACAGCTCGTCGCGTGGTTGCGGCGGTTGCAGGCGTCCATGGCGGAGGCGCGCGAGCACGGCAACATCTCCGTCCCCGACATCAGGGCGTGCGCGGGCCTGCCTGCCTCGGTGCCGCTGCTGGAGACCGACCTCGCCTTCGAGAACGTGCCGGTCCCCGAGATGGAGCTGTACGGCGTGCGCATCGCGGAGTCCACCTACGACGGCCGCCCGCACTTCCCCATCATCATGATCATCGTGCCGGGGGAGGGGCTGCCGCCGCGCATGGTGTTCGACGCCCGCCGTTTCCCGGAGCCCGCCGTCGAACGGTTGCTCGGTCATTTCCACACCATCCTGGACAGCATCGCCGAAGACCCCACACGGGCCATCGGCGAGGTCGAGATGCTGCCGGAGGAAGAGCGACGACTGCTGGACACCACCACGCCGCAGCCCACCCCACGCCGCGTGGACGAGATGTTCGCCGAGCAGGCCGCGCGCACGCCCGACGCGGTGGCCGTGGAGTGCGACGGAGACCGGCTCACCTACCGCGAGCTGGCCGAACGCGCGGACCGGCTCGCCGCCCGGCTGATCGACCACGGCATCGGCCCGGGTGACCGGGTGGCGCTGCTGGTGGAGCGCTCGACGGACCTGATCGCCGCGATCCTGGGCACCTGGCGCGCGGGCGCCGCGTACGTGCCGCTCGGCGTGGACGAGCCGCGCGAGCGCCTGGAGTACATCATCGGCGATTCCGCCGCCCGCGCCCTGGTCACGCATGGCCACGCTGCTGGATCCGACGTCCCTGTGATCGACCTGAACACGCTCGGCACCACCGAACCGGCGCGGCACGAACCGCGCGGGACCGCCGACGACCTCGCGTACGTGCTCTACACCTCCGGCTCCACCGGCCGCCCCAAGGGCGTGCTGGTCACCCACGCCAACGTGTCCCGGCTGCTCACGGCGTCCGGCGAGCACTTCGACCGGCTGCCGGGCGACGGGTGGGCGATGTTCCACGCCTACACCTTCGACGTGTCGGTGTTCGAGACGTGGGGCGCCCTGACCACCGGCGGGCGCCTGGTGATCGTGCCGCTGTGGGTCACCCGCTCGCCCGACCTGCTCGACGAGCTGCTGCGCGAGAGCCGCGTGGCGATCCTGTGCCAGACGCCGTCGGCGTTCCGCTCATGGCAGGCGTACCTGCTGGAGGGCACAGACCAGGACCGCCCCGCCGATCTGCGGCACATCGTGCTGGCGGGCGAGTACCTGGACGGCCGCACCGTCGAGCCGTGGCTGACCCGCTTCGGCGACGAGCGCCCGCGCCTGGTCAACATGTACGGGCCCACCGAGGCGTCCGTGTACGCCACCTACCACCGCATCACCCGCGCCGACCTCGACCGCCCGACCCGCAGCAACATCGGCAAACCGCTCGCCGACCTGCGCATCCACCTGCTCGACCAGCACCTGCGGCCGGTTCCGGCAGGGGTGCCCGGCGAACTGTGCATCAGCGGTCCCGGCGTTGCGCACGGCTACCAGAACCTGCCCGAGCTGACCGAGCGGTGCTTCCTGCCCGACCCCTTCGTGCTCGGCGAGCGCATGTACCGTTCGGGCGACCTGGCCCGGCGCACGCAGGACGGCGACATCGAGTTCCTCGGCCGGATCGACTTCCAGGTCAAGGTGCGCGGCTTCCGCGTCGAGCCCGGCGAGGTCGAGTCCGTGCTGCGCTCCTGCGACACCGTCAAGGACACGGTGGTGACCGCCCACGAGAACGCCCCCGGCGACGTGCGCCTGGCCGCCTACGTCGTCCCGTCCACGTCGGTGGAGGAGGCCGACCTGCGCACGGCCGTCCAGGAGAGGCTGCCCGAGTACATGGTGCCCGCCTACTTCGTGCTGCTGGACGAGCTGCCGCTCACCCCGAGCGGCAAGGTGGACCGGGCGGCCCTGCCCGAGCCCGGCGGCACCAGGGCGGGCGTCGGCGAGTACGTCGCGCCGCGCACCGAGGTGGAGGAGCGCGTGGCCCGCGTGTGGAGCGAGGTGCTCGGCGTGGATCGCGTGGGCGTCCACGACGACTTCTTCGCGCTCGGCGGACACTCGCTGCTGGCCACCCGCGTCGCTTTCGGGCTCCGCGCGGAGCTGGGCATCGAGGTCCAGGTGCGCACGCTGTTCGAGCACCCGACCGTGGCGGCCCTCGCCGAGACGCTGGACGGCGGCAAGGCGGAGGCCGGCGCGACCACGATCATTGCTCGCCCGAGGGTGGAGATCCCGTCATGACCCGGTTCGTCCTGCCTGCCGGCTTCGGCCAGCGGCGGCTGTGGTTCCTGCACCAGCTCGACCCCGCCAGCACGGCCGCGTACGTGGACCACGGCGCGCTGCGGCTGCGCGGCGAGTTGGACGCTGACGCGGCCCAGCGGGCACTCGACCGGCTCGTCGCGCGCCACGAGACGCTGCGCACCTGCCTGGACGCGCACGACGGCGAGCCGGTCCAGATCGTCGCCGAGACCCTCCAGGTCCCGCTGGAGCGGGTCGAGCTGGACGGGCGCGACCTGGCGGAGGCGGTGCGCGCGATCACCCGCCGCGCCTTCGACCTGGCCGTCCCGCCGCTGTTCAGGGTGGCGCTCATCCGCGTCGGGCCGCGCGAGCACGTGCTGGTCGCAGCCTTCCACCACAGCGTGTACGACCAGTGGTCCGCGGGCGTGTTCCTGCGCGAGTTCCTGGCCTGCTACGCGGCCGAGACCAGGGGCGAGGAGCCGGACCTGCCCGACCTGCCGGTCCAGTACGGCGACTACGCCGCCTGGCAACTCGAAGCGGCGGCCGGCGAGCGCGCCGAGCAGGTGGCGTACTGGAAGCGGCAGCTCGACGGCATGGCACCACTGGACCTGCCCACCGACCGGCCGAGGCCGGCCATGCAGACGTTCGGCGGCGCGTCCAGGACGGTCAGGCTGGACGGCGGGCTCGTGGCCCGGCTGGAGGAGATCGCGCGGGGGGAGAACGCCACTCCGTTCATGGCGTTGCTGGCCGGGTTCACCGCCGTGCTGTCGTTCCACAGCGGACAGGACGACGTCGCCGTCGGGTCCCCGATCGCCGGGCGCGACCTGCCCGAGCTGCAGCACCTCATCGGCTTCTTCGTCAACAACCTGGTGCTGCGCAACGATCTGTCCGGCAGTCCCGCGTTCCGCGAGCTGCTCGGCCGCGTCCGCAGGACGTGCCTGGACGCGTACGCGCACCAGGACGTGCCGTTCGACCGCCTGGTGGAGGAGCTGCGCCCGGCCAGGGACCTCTCGCGCAGCCCGCTGTTCCAGGTGATGTTCGTCTTCGGGAACGTGCCGCTGACCGCCACGCAGGACGCCGGGCTGAGCGTGGAGATGCTCCGCGTGGATCCGGGGACCGCCAAGTTCGACCTGTTCCTGATGCTGCTGCCGGTCGGGGACGGCATCGAGGTGACGCTGGAGTACAACACCGACCTGTTCGACGCGGCCACGATCGACGCCCTGCTGCGCCACTACACGGCGCTGCTGGAGTCGGCCGCGGACGACCCGGACCGGCCGCTTGCGCCCGCCGCGATGATCACCGACGAGGACCGGGCGCTGCTCGACCGCCAAGGCGTCGGACCGCAGGCAACCGCTGATTCCCGTGGCGTGGCCGCACTGGTCGCCGAGCAGGCCGCGCGCACGCCGGACGCGGTCGCCGTCGGCACGCTCACCTACGCCGAGCTGGACGCCCGCGCCAACCGGCTCGCCCGCCACCTGCGCGGTCTCGGTGTCGGGCGCAACGACGTGGTGGCCGTCCACCTGGACCGGGGGACGGGGCTGGTGGTGGCCCTGCTCGGGGTGCTGCGGGCAGGAGCCGCGTACCTGCCGCTGGACGCCGAGCTGCCGGAGGAGCGGATCGCGTACATGCTCGCCGACTCGGCCGCCGCCGCGCTGGTCACCGACCGGAGCAGCGGCTTCTCCGGGAAGATCGTGGACCCGACGGTCAGCGAGAGCGGGCCTGCCGGCCCGATCCCGTCGGAGGCCGGCCCCGAGGATCTGGCCTATCTGATCTACACCTCCGGCTCCACCGGCCGCCCCAAGGGCGTGCTGGTGCCCAACCGGGCCCTGACCACCTTCCTGACCTCCATGGCCGTGCGGCCCGGCATCGCGGCCGACGACGTGATGGCCGCCGTCACCACGGTGTCGTTCGACATCGCCGCCCTGGAGATCTTCCTGCCCCTCCTCGCCGGCGCCCGCGTCGAGATGATCGACCGTACGGCTGCCGCCGACGGCACGCTGCTCGCCGCCCGGCTCCGCGAGCGCCACGTCACGGTCATGCAGGCCACGCCCACCACCTGGCGGCTCCTGCTGGACGCGGGCTGGCGCGCCGACGGCCCGTTCACCGCCCTCGTCGGCGGCGAGGCCGTACCCGCCGACCTTGTACGCGAGCTGAGCGCCGCGGGCGCGCGCGTGTGGAACATGTACGGCCCCACCGAGACCACCGTCTGGTCGAGCTGCTGTCCCCTGACAGGGACCGAGGACCTGGTGCCGCTCGGCGAGCCGATCCCCGGCACCGAGCTGCGCGTCCTGGACGACCGCCGCCGCCTCGTGCCCCCCGGCGTCCCCGGCGAGATCCACATCGGCGGGGACGGCCTGGCCCACGGCTACCACGGCCGTGAGAGCCTCACCGCCGAACGCTTCGTCCCCGACCCCCGCGACCCCAGACGCCGCCTCTACCGCACCGGCGACGCCGCCAGGCTGCGCGCCGACGGCAGGCTGGAGTTCCTCGGACGGCTGGACGACCAGATCAAGCTGCACGGCTACCGGATCGAACCGGGCGCGATCGAGGCGGTCTTGCGCGAGCACCCGTCGGTGCGCGACGCGGCCGTCACCGTCGCCGAGCACGGGCCCGGGGACCGGCGGCTGGCCGCGTACGCGGAGCCGGCCGACGGGGACATCCCGCAGCGGGAGATCTGGGAGAAGCTGCGTGCGCGGCTGCCTGGCTACATGGTCCCTTCTTCTCTGTCCGTGCTGGAACGGCTGCCGCGCACGCCCAACAACAAGGTGGACCGCAGGTCCCTGCCCGCCCCCGGCCGCACCGCGGCCACCGGGGCGAGCCAGTACGAGCCGCCCGCCACCGAGCCGGAGCGGCGCGTCGCCCGCGTCTGGCAGGAGGTGCTGGGCGTGGACCGCGTCGGCCGCGACGACGACTTCTTCACCATCGGCGGCAACTCGCTGCTGGCCACCAGGGTCGTCGCCGCGCTCGACGCGCCGATCCCGGTGCGCGCCATGTTCGAACGGCCGACCGTCGCCTCGCTGGCCGGGCTGCTCGAAGAGACGGGCGAGACCCGCGAGCAGGTCAAGCCCAGGCCGCGCGTGCCCGAGCCGGACGGGTCCTACCTCCTGCCCGCCTCGGCCGGGCAGCGCCGCCTGTGGTTCCTGCAGGAACTGGAGCCGGGCAGCGGCGCCGCGTACGTCATGCACGGTGCCGTCGGCCTCACAGGCCCGCTCGATCCGGACCGGCTCCAGCGCGCGCTGGACGCGGTCGTGGCCCGCCACGAGACGCTGCGTACCGCGTTCGCCCTGCGCGACGGCGAACCCCACCAGCAGGTACGGCCCGACCTGCGCATCCCCATCAGACGCCTCGACCTCGACCCCGACGATCTGGAACACCTGCTCAAGGAGGACGCCAGAACGCCGTTCACGCTCACCGAGGCCCCGCTGGCCCGCGTGACGCTGATCAGGCTCGCCCCGGAGGAGCACGTGCTGGCGATGGCGCTGCACCACGGCGTCTGCGACGGCTGGTCCACCGGCGTGCTCGTCCGCGAGCTGGTCCACTGCTACACCACCGGCACCCCCGACGGGCTGCCCGAGCTCAAGATCCAGTACGCCGATCTCGCGCAGCCGCGGCCCGAGCCCGAGGCGCTCGCCTACTGGCGGGACGAGCTCGCCGACGCGCCCGTGCTCGACCTGGCCTCGGACCGGCCCCGACCGGCCGTGCAGAGCTTCGCGGGCGCCACGCTGGAGACCCGCCTGCCTGCCCGCACGCTCGAACGGCTGCGCCGGCTCGCCGACTCCGCCCAGGTCACCCAGTTCATGATCCTGCTCGCCGCCACGTCGGTAGTCCTCGGCAGGTACGCCCGCCAGGACGACGTCGTCGTCGGCTCCCCGGTCTCGGGACGCGAGCGCCCCGAGACCGCGGACCTGATCGGCTTCTGCGCCAACACGCTGGTCCTGCGCATGCGGCTGGACGGCGACCCCACCGTGACCGAGCTGCTCGGCCGTGCCCGTGACGTCTGCCTGGGCGCGTACGCGCACGCCGAGGTGCCCTTCGAGCGGCTGGTCGAGGAGCTACGGCCGGTGCGCGACCTGTCGCGCACCCCGCTGTTCCAGGTGGCGCTGTCGGCGGGGGAGAACCCGCTGCCCGGAGGCCGCCTGGGCCAGGCCACGGTCGAGCCGTTGGACGTGGACGCGGGCACGGCCAAGTTCGACCTGGCGCTGCTGGCCACCCCGCGCGGAGACGGGCTGCGCGTGGCCGCCGAGTACAACACCGACCTGTTCGACGCCGAGACCATCGGCCGCCTGCTGGACCAGCTCGTGCTGGTGCTGGACGCCTTCGAGCCCGGCCGCCGCCTGTCGGACCTGCCGCCGCTCACCGCCGCCGAGCGCGCTCTGCTGGAGCGGTGGGGCCGCGGCCCCGAGCTTCCGCTGCCCGAGATGTCGCCGGCGGAGCTGTTCGAGCGGCAGGCGCGGGCCCGGCCGGACGCGATCGCCGTGGAGTGCGGCGAGGACCGGCTCACCTACCGCGAGCTGGACACCCGCGCCAACCGCCTGGCACACCTGCTGCGCGAGCTGGGCGCCGGGCCCGGCACGCTGGTCGGACTCGGGCTCGACCGGTCGGCGAACCTCCCGGTCGCGGTGCTGGGCGTGCTCAAGTCCGGCGGCGCCTACCTGCCGATCGACCCGGAGTACCCACCCGCGCGGGTCGAGTTCATGCTGGCCGACAGCCAGGCTCCGGTGCTCGTGACGACGCAGACCCTGCTGGACCGGATGCCCAAGGCCGGGCGCCGCGTCGTCTGCCTCGACCGGGACGCCGCGGAGATCGCCCGTCGCCCGGGACGAGCTCCCACCCGGGCGGCGGGTCCGGGCGACCTCGCGTACGTGATCTACACCTCCGGCTCCACTGGCCGCCCGAAGGGGGCGATGGTGTCGAACCAGGGCGTGGCCAACCTCCACCTGACCCGCGACCTGGTCGGCATGCGCGAGGACGATCGCATGCTGCAGTTCGCCGCCTTCAGCTTCGACGCCTCCGTGTGGGAGATGGTGATGGCCCTGCTCGGCGGCGCGACCCTGGTCATCCCGGCGCCGGACGAGCCGCGCGTGGGCACCGGCCTTGCGGAGGTGATCTCCCGGCGCCAGGTCACCATCACGCTCCTGCCCGCCTCCCTGCTCGCCCACCTGAACCCCGAGGACGTGCCCACGCTCAGGACGCTCGTCACCGGCGGCGAGGACTGCCCGGCGGCCGTGGCCGAGCGCTGGTCGGCCCGAACCCGGCTGATCAACGCCTACGGGCCCACCGAGGTCACCGTGTACGCCACCTTGTCCGATCCGGTGAGCCGACCCGGGCACCCGCCGATCGGATGGCCGGTGACCAACGCCCGGCTGCACGTCGTGGCCCCGGGCGGCAACGTTCCCGCGCCGATAGGGGTGCCCGGCGAACTGCTGGTCGGCGGGCCCGGTGTGGGGCTGGGATACCTCAACCGGCCCGATCAGACCGCCGAGCGGTTCGTGGCCGGGCCCGAGGGGGAGCGCGTTTACCGTACCGGCGACCTGGTGCGCTACCGCCACGACGGGAACCTGGAGTTCGTCGGCCGGATCGACCACCAGGTCAAGCTCCGCGGGTATCGGATCGAGCTGGGCGAAGTCGAGCAGGTGCTGCGCGAGCACCCGGCCGTGCGCGACGCCGTGGCCGCGGTGCGCGACGAACGGCTGGTCGCGTACGTGGTGCCGGACGGCACCCTGGACACGGACGCGCTGCGCGGGCTCGCGCGGGCCCGGATGCCCGAGTACATGGTGCCCGCCGTGATCGTCCCCCTCGACGAGCTGCCGCTGACCCCCAGCAGGAAGGTGGACCGCGACGCCCTGCCCGACCCGCGCACCCTCGACCATCCATCCGGGGGAGAGGCACCGCGGGACGACGTCGAGCGGGTCCTGTGCGAGATTCTGGCCGCCGCGCTGGGCGTCGAATCAGTGGGACGCGACGACGACTTCTTCGCCAGGGGCGGCCACTCCCTGATGGCCGTGCGCGTACTGGAGGAGGCCCGCGATCGGCTCGGCCTCGACATCCCGATCCGCCGCTTCTTCGAGCACCCGACCGCCGCCGACCTCGCCCAAGCGGACGGGCAGGGCGAACCGGACGTCCGCGCCGACATCAGGCTCGACCCCGAGATCCTGCCCGGCGACCAGGCACGGATGGACGGAACGGTGCTGGTCACCGGAGCCACCGGCTTCCTGGGCGGCTTTCTGCTGGCCCGGCTCCTGGCCGAGGGCGACGACGAGATCGTCTGCCTGGTGCGCGCGCCGGACCCGGAGACCGGCCTGGCGCGGCTCGCGGAGCACCTCGCCGCCCAGGGCACCTGGCAGGAGTCGTGGCGGACCCGGCTGCGGGCCGTGCCGGGAGACCTGGCGCAGCCCCTGCTCGGGCTGGCGGAGCGGGACTTCGCCGCGCTGGCGGGGGAACTGGCGACGATCTATCACGTCGGCGCGAGCGTGAACCTCCTGCACTCCTACGCCGACCTGCGCGGCCCCAACGTCGACGGCACCCGCGAGGTGCTGCGGCTGGCCGCCACCGGCCCGCTGACCACGGTGCACCACGTCTCCACCACCTCGGTGTTCCCCCTCGGCGGCGCGGAAGGTCCGGTGCGGACCGAGTCCGAACTGCCCGACGACCCCCCGCCCCCAGAGATCGCCTACAACCAGGCCAAGTGGGCCGCCGAGCACGTCGTCCGCCTGGCCAGGGAACGCGGCCTGCCGGTCGCCGTCTACCGGCCCGGACGCATCACCGGCGACACGGCCGCAGGCGTGTGGCGTACCGACGACATGGTGTGCCGCCTGATCCGCGCGTTCGTGCTGGCGGGTGCCGCCCCGGACGTGGACCTGGCCACCGACATGCAGCCCGTGGACGGCTTGGCGGACGCCATCGTGCGCCTGTCACGCAGTCCGGAGGCGGCCGGCCGTACGTTCCACTTCCGCGCGCCCAAGCCCGTCGCGGTCACCGAGTTCGTGGACGTACTCAATGCCATCGGCCACCAGGTCGACAAGGTGCCTGTGGCCGAATGGGACGCGCGCGCGGACGGGGCGGTATCCGGCACAGAGAGAGAAATGTTCCGGCGGCGCATCGCGCACCACACCGAGGGTAAGAGGGAGCCCGTGCTCGACATCGCCAACACCGAGCGCCTGCTGGGTCACGACGCGCTGCTCCCCCAAGTCGACGAAGTGATCATGAGACGGTACGCGGAGCGGATGATCGCCACGGGCTTCCTGCCCGCCCCCGCAGGTCGAACCTGAGGAGACGACTGCAATGAGCGACCATGATCCGATCCTGATCGCCGGAGGCGGCATCGGCGGCCTGACCGCGGCGCTAGCGCTGCGGCTGCACGGCTTCCCCGTCGAGGTGTACGAGCGCCGCCCCGACCGCGATATCGAGAGCGGCGGCACCGGGCAGACGATCTACAGCAACGCGACGACCGCGCTGAGCCGCCTCGGCCTCGCCGAGGGCCTGAAGACCTGCGGCGTCGTGGTCACCCGGGCCGAGAGCCGTACCGAGCGCGACACCCTGCTGTTCCAGACCGACCTGCGCGAGTACGAGTGGCCGGGCAGTCACCCGTCGATGGCGGTGCGCCGCGGCGGCCTGTGCCGGGTGCTCATGGACGCCTGCGAGCGAGCCGGCGTCACCGTCCATCTCGACAGCCCGTGCGCCGGATACACCGACCACGGCGACAACGTCACCCTGCACCTCAAGGACGGCCGCCAGGTCACCGGCGCGCTCCTCGTCGGCGCCGACGGCATCGGCTCCGCCATCAGGGCCCAGCTGATCGACGACGGCGGCCCGGTACCGCTCGGCATCACCAGCTACCGGGGCATCAGCCCGGACTCCGGCGGTCTGCCCGACGGCACGATCTACCTGTTCCGCGGCCTGGACGCCAAGGTGGCGGGTGGCGCATGGCCGATCGGTCCCGAGGAGACGTCGTGGAGCGTGTCGACGTACGCGCCCCCGGGGCAGCACGAGAAAGACCGCGCCCGGATGAAGGCCAGGGCGCTGGACCTGCTCACCGGCGTGAACGGCCCACCCAGGCCTGTTGTCGAGGGCACCCCGCTCGACGCCGTCATCCGCACCGACATCATGGTCCGCCGCTGGAGCGACACCTGGGTGCGCGGCCGCGTCGCACTGCTCGGCGACTCCGCCCACGCCATGCCCACCGAGCTCGGCCAGGGCGCCTGCCAGGCCATCGAGGACGCCGTCGTCCTGGCCGAGCAGGTCGCCGACCACGCAGACCCGGCCGCCGCGCTGCTCGCCTACCAGCGGCTGCGCATGCCGCGGGTGCGCTGGGTGCACGACCGCGTCTACCGCATGCGTCGCGTCAAGCCCGCCAAGAACGCGGTCGTACGCCGCATCGTCGACGCCCTGGCCAAGCGCATCGTGGCCAAAGCCCAGCCCAAGATGTGGCGCGAGCTGCTCAAGCCGCCCCCGATGCGCGATCTCTCCCAGCCGAGGACGGGCGATGTCCGTACAGGCTGAGGACGGCGCCGCCCGGCTCGCCCCCGAGGAGCTGGCCTGGGCGGCCAAGGTACGCGAGATGGCGGCCACCGCCGTGGCCCCGTACGTGCGAGAGATGGACGACCGCGCCAGGTTCGACGACAAGGTGATCGCCGCTCTGGTCGAGGCCGGGCTGATGGGCATCGAGGTGCCCAGCGCGTACGGCGGCGCGGGCGGCGGCTTGATCCACACCGCGCTCGCCATCGAGGAGCTCGCCCGCGTGGACCCCGCTGTCGCCGTGCTCGTGGACGTCCAGAACGCGCTGCTGGTCAGCGCCCTGGTGCGGCACGGCAGCGGCGACCAGAAGCGCCGCTACCTGCCGCGGCTGGCCGCCGGCACGATCGGCGCGTACGCCATCTCCGAGGAACAGGCCGGCAGCGACGCGTTCGCCCTGGCCACCACCGCCGAGCCGGACGGCGACGGGTTCGCGCTGACCGGGCGCAAGTGCTGGATCACCAACGCGGCCGAGGCGGGCCTGCTGCTCGTGTTCGCCCGCACCGGAGACAACGCGCTCACCGCGTTCCTCGTCGAACGGGACGCGCCCGGGCTCACCGTCGGCCCGCCGATCTCCAAGCTCGGCATCAGGGCCAGCTCCACGTGCGAGGTCGTCCTCGACCGCACCCCGGTCGGGCGGCGCGACGTGCTCGGCGGGGTCGGCGGCGGCAGCCACCTCATGGTGGACACGCTCAACATCGGTAAGGCGGGCATCGCCGCCCAGCTCGTCGGCGCCGCCCAAGGGGCGCTCGACCTGGCGGTCGCCTACGCCCGCGAGCGCCGCCAGTTCGGCGAGCGCATCGCCGACTTCCAGGCGGTCCGCTTCCCGCTGGCCGCGCTCGCCGCCCGGATCGCCGCCGCCCGCGCCCTGGTGTACGACACCGTGGCGCTCCTGACCAGGGACGACGCCCCTGAGCCGCGGCTGCGAGCCGCGGCCATGGCCAAGTACGTCGCCTCGGAGGTGGCCGAACAGGCCGCCTCGCACGCGGTCGAGACCCATGGCGGCAACGGCTTCACCACCGGGCATCTCGCCGAGAAGTTCTACCGCGACACCAAAGTGGGGAAGATCTACGAAGGCACGTCCAACATGCAGTTCCGGACCATAGCCGCGACCCTGTTCCCGTCATGACTCCATATCCGACATCCGTCAGCGCCGCGCTCGGCACCGAGCGCAAGGCGCCACCTGCCCTGCGCCTGTTCTGCTTCCCGTACGCGGGAGGCTCCGCCCGGATCTTCAACGGGTGGAACGACAGGCTCCCCGAGGGGATGGAGGTGTGCCCCGTCGAGCTGCCCGGCCGGGGCGCCCGCTTCGGCGACCCTCTTCACGATCACCTCGCCCCGCTGGTCGAGGACCTGCTGCCCGGTATTCTGGCCCGCGCCGACGCTCCCGTGGCGCTGTTCGGCTACAGCCTCGGTGCGCTGGTGGCGTTCGAGGCGGGCCGCCTCCTGGCCCAGCGGTACCAGATCGCTCCACGGCACCTGGTCGTGTGCGCGTTCCGCGCGCCGCACCTGCCGAGGAAGGGGATCCCGGATCACACACTGCCCGAGCCGCAGTTCCGCGCCCGGCTCAGGGAGTACAACGGCACGCCCGAGGCGGTGCTGGCCGACGAGAAGCTCATGGACATCGTCGGCCCCATCCTCCGCGCCGACCTGGCCGTGCCCGAGACGTACCGGCACCAGCAGGGCGCCCGGGTGAGCTGGCCGATCACGGCCTTCGCCGGAGCGGACGATCCCGAGGCGCCGCCCGCCGATGTCGCCGCCTGGCGCGAGCAGACCACCGGACGGTTCACCCTGCGCGTGCTGCCCGACGATCATTTCTTCCTGCACTCCCAGCAGGACGCCTTGCTCGCCGCGCTGGCTGACGTACTGAGGTGAGGCGATGAAGCGGGGAGGGCTCGTCGAGGCCGGGCTGCTTGCCGCGTTCGTGCTCGGGTTCGTCCTGATCGGGACGCCGTTCCTGGCGCACACGATCGTCGGGTCGGCGTTCGCCGGGCTCGTCGCGCTGCACTTCTGGCAGCGTCGCGACCGCGCCGCCCGCGACCGCCGGCTCACTGCCGCCCTGCTGGCCGGCCTGCTGGTGGTGCTGGTCAGCGGCGCCTTCCAGCTCGCTGGATCACAGACTGCGGCGCCGTGGCACGGCGGCCTGTCGTGGTTGCTGACCATCGCGCTCGCGGTCCACCTCTGGCGGGACCGGCGGGCGCTCCGCTTCCGGCTGCGGTCCCTCCGATCTTTTCGAGGCCGGTCCACCCGACAACGAGGTGATCCCCATGGAAGCTAGGGCCAGGACGCTCACCGTGGTGGGCCTCTGCCTGGCGCTGTTCATGACGCTGCTCGACTCCACCGTGGTGAACCTGGCCCTCCCGGCCATCGCCGAAGACCTGGACGTACGGATCGCCGGCCTGCAGTGGATCATCGACGCGTACATCCTGGTCTTCGCCAGCCTCCTGCTGAGCGCCGGCGCCCTCGGCGACCGCTGGGGGCGCCGGCGCGTGTTCATCGCCGGGATGGTCGTGTTCTGCGCGGGCTCGCTGGTGTGCGCGCTGGCAGGGAGCCTGGCCGTGCTCGTCGCCGGGCGGATGGTCCAGGGCATGGGGGCCGCGGCGCTGCTGCCCGGCACCATGTCCATCCTGGCCGCCGCCTTTCCCGACGAGCGCGAACGGGCCAAGGCGATCGGCATCTGGTCGGGCACCTCAGGACTGGCGCTGCTGCTCGGGCCGCCCGCCGGAGGCGCGCTGGTGCACTTCGCCGGCTGGCCCAGCGTCTTCTACCTGAACCTGCCGCTCGGCGCAGTGGCGATCTTCCTCGCCGCCCGCGTGTTCCCCGAGACGCGCGACCCGCGCCGCGGCGCCGACGTGCCCGGGCAGGTGCTGGCGATCGCCGGACTGGCCGCGCTGACGTATGCGTTGATCGAGGGGGGCCGGGCAGGGTGGACGTCGCCGCTCATCCTGGGCGCGCTGGGGGTGGCGGTGGCGGCGCTGACCGGGTTCCTGCTCGTCGAGAGGCGGGCCGCCGATCCGATGGTGCCGTTGCGGCTGTTCGCCAGGCCGCGCTTCGCCTCCGGGACCGCGGTGATCTTCCTGGTCGGGTTCGGGCTGCTCGGGTCGTTCTTCTTCCTGTCGCTCTTCCTCCAGCAGGTGCAGCGCTACTCGGCGGCCGAATCCGGCGTGCGGCTGCTGCCCGCCATGGCCGCTGTCGTCGTCGCCGCCCCGATCGCCGGGCGGCTGGCCGGGCGGGTCGGCAGCCGCGCGCCCATGACCGCAGGGCTCGCCCTCGCCGGTACCGGGCTGCTGCTGTTAGTCACGGTCGGGGAGCGGACGCCGTACGGGAGCTGGTGGCCGGTGCTCGTGCTGTTCGGACTCGGGCTCGGGCTCACCATGTCGCCCACCAACGCCGCCATCATCGGCGCCGTGGACCAGCGGCAGGCCGGGCTCGCCTCGGCGGTCGGCATGACCATGCAGCAGGTGGGCGGCCTCATCGGTATCGCGCTGCTCGGCTCCGTCGTCGGTGCGGCCGGAGGATTCGTTCTCGGGATGCATCGGGCGTTCCTGATCGCCGGTGCCGCCTTCCTGGTGGGAGCCGTCATCGCTTTCGCCTTCATGCGCGAGCGGCGCCGCGTCCGCACCTGACCCCCGTGGGCCATCGGCGGCTTTGGGCCGCTGTCATCGGCGCGTGCCATCGGCCGACGCCAGTGCGCTCAACTCCTCTCCGCGCCGGCGTTCGTCGGGCGTCGGGGGGTGTACCCGGCTCATGGCCAGGCGCAGCAGCGGCGGCGCGATGAGCGAGGTGACCGCGGCGATCAGGATCACCACCGTGTACGCGGCGACGTCCAGGATCCTCAGACGCAGGCCCACCATGGCGACCACCACCTCAACCGCCCCGCGGGCGTTCATCCCTGCCCCCAGCGCCAGCCCTTCCCAGCGGCTCAGCCCGCTCAGCCGCGCCCCCAGGTAGGCACCGGCGAACTTCCCGATGATCGCCACCACCAGCAGCACCACCGCGAGCAGCAGCACCCGCCCGTTACCGAGCGCCGTGAGATCCACCCGCAGCCCGGCCGCGGCCAGGAAGATCGGTGCCAGCACGGCGAACACGGTCGTCCGCAACGCCGCCAGCGCCCTCAACTCGGCCGCGCCGGGTGAGCCGAGCAGCAGCCCCGCCACGAACGCCCCGAACACCGGCTCCATCCCCATCGCCTGGGTCGCCGCCGCGCCAAGCAGGATCACCACCACCGCCAGCGCGATCGACGGTGCCGCATCACCGGCCCGCCGTGCCACCCGGAACGCGACCCTGACCAGCGGCCTGCCCACGGCCCACGCCGCCACCACGAACCCGCACACGTACAGGATGGACAGTCCCACCTGGCCGGGCCGCAAGCCCGCCGTGGCCATCGCCGACACCACCGTCAGCAGGAACCAGCCCACCGCGTCATCGAACACCCCCGCCGTCAGCGTGAGCTGTCCGAGGTCGCGGTGGAGCAGGTTCATGTCGGTGAGCGTCTTGGCGATCACCGGGATCGCGCTCACGCACATGGCGACACCGAGGAACAGCGCGAACACCACTGGATCTCCCGGCGTCCGTACCACCTTCCCGTACACGAGCCCCGCCGCCACCCCCAGCGCGAGCGGAATGAGCAGCCCGGCGAGACTGACCCGCACCGCCGTCCCGGCCCGGTGCCGCAGCATCGTCGTGTCCAGCTGTGCCCCGCACACGCCGACCAGCAACAGCATGCCGAGCTGGCCGACCGCGTCAACCAGCGGCATCGCCCCGCCGTCGGCCGCCAGCCGTCCCAGCAGAGTGGGCCCCAGCAGCACCCCCGACAGCAGCTCGCCTACCACCGCGGGCATCCGTAGCCGCATCGCCAGCCGCCCCATGCACAGGGCGACCATCAGCAGTACGGCGAGCTGGAGCAGGAAGGTCAGAACCTGTTGCGGGCCTGGCGGTGGCATCATCACGACCGGCTCCGTGCGTTCTTTCCGGCCACGCGTTCCTCCCGTCGATCAGCGGGATATCCCTGCCAGGATGTGGCGCGGACCCGGCGGGGTGAAGCCTCGCCCAACCTGGCAGATGAGAGCCCCGACCGGTCACTCCGAAAGGGCACCTCTCGCGCCCGGCCCGCTCGGTCTTCTCGGAGGCTGCCATCCTCCGTGGGCGTTGGAGGCGTTTGGCGTCGTGGCGGCCGGCGCGGTCAGGGGTCGAGGAGTTCGTAGGCGACGACCTCCCGGGAGGCGAGGCGGGCCAGGCAGTCGCCGACGACGTATTGCTGGAAGTGGGCGGAGGCGCGGTGCGCCTCGAAGGCCGCGGCGTCGACGTACTGCTCGTAGATCATGAACCGTCGAGGGTCGTCGATGGAGACATGGGCCTGGTAGCCGAGGTTGCCCGGTTCCTGGCGCGACAGTGGGGTGATGGTCCGGATGATGTCCGCGACGGCGGTCTCCTCGCCGTCGCAGGCGATCCACACAGCTTGCACGACATAAGCCATGCCAGGTGACTTTAGGGCGAAGGCCGCAACATCTCACAACCAGCCTGCACCACTTGACAAAACGGACAGACCGCAAATAACGTCCCGTCAACCGACAGGCACAGACGAAGACATCCCTGTCAGTGGTCTTCGTCTGTGCTTTTTGTCGTTCTCGGACCGCTGGCAAGGGACAACACCCCCCGAAAGGCGGCTGAGCATGAACGACGGCTCCGCTCACACGAGAACAACGGTCATCGGCAACGCGGGCGACGCTGCCAACCTCATCGACACCCTCAAGAGCCTGACCGGCAGGGCGAACTGGATCTGGTTCCTCGCCCTGGCGGGCCTGTTCCTCGACGCCTACTCCAACGCTGCACTGGGAGCAGGACTGGCCCCCATGGTGAAGCAGCTGGGCCTGTCGCCCACGCAGGTCGGCGTGCTCACCGCGATGGCTCCGGCGATCGCCATCGTCTCCAATCCCTTCGGCGGCTGGCTCGCCGCGCGGATCGGCCGGGTCAGGCCGCTGCTGATGACGAAGGTCGTCTTCGCGATCGGCGCGGTGCTGACGGCGGCCGGTTCGGACTTCCAGACGGTCTTCGCCGGGCGGGCCTTCGTGGGCATCGCTTACGGCATCGACTTCGCGGTGGCGATGGCGCTGCTCGCCGAGTACACCCCCGCCTCCCTCAAGGGCAGACTCAACTTCTGGCAGGGCGTCTGGTACACGGCGACGACCACGAACCTCCTGCTTACCCTGCTGTTCTACAAGTTCGACGTCGGCGCCGACATCTGGCGCTGGTCCGTCGGCTCTTCGGCCGCCTTCGCGCTCGTCCTGTTCGTCCTGCAGCTGGTCTTCCTGGTCGAGAGCCCCACCTGGCTGGCCGCCAAGGGCAGGCTGCGGGAGTCCGCGGCGAACCTGCGCCGGATGTACGGCTTCGCCGTGCAGGAAGGAACACAGGAGACCGGGCCCGCGCAGGACCCCGCCCGCCAGGTCGGGTTGCGGGACGCGGGCGTCCTGTTCCGCAAGCCGTACCTGCCCAGGACCGTGCTGTCGACCGCCATCTCCCTCACCCAGGCCATGCAGTACTTCGCCGTGGGCTGGTACCTGCCGGTGATCAGTCTCGAGCTGTTCGGCAAGGAGTTCGAGAAGGCGACGTTCGGTTCCATGGCCTTCAACGCGGTCGGCATCGTCGGCGGCTGCCTGTCGGCCTACGCGGGCCGCCGGTTCGGCCTGCGGGTCAGTTCGATGGCCGGCTACGCCATGGTGTTCGTCGCCCTGCTGGTCATGGGCGCGACGTTCAAGCAGCTGCCCATCGGGCTGGCCGCGCTGCTGCCGGTGCTGTTCATCTTCTTCCACTCCGCCGGCCCCGGCCCCAACGGCAAGTCGATCGCGGCGCTGTCGTACCGCAGCGACCTCCGCACGCTGGGCACCGGCGTGACCGGCATGCTCGGCAGCCTCGGATCGGTTGCGGGTCTGTATCTGTTCCCGCAGCTCCAGGCGGGTATCGGAGTGGGCAGCAGCCTGATGGTCCTGTCGGTGGTGCCGCTGGTGGGCCTGCTCACCTGCGTGGCGATCAAGTGGGACCCGACCCGCGTCGCGGTGAACCTGGAGGGAGAGGCGATCAGCCTCCCGCAGCGCACGACGGTGTCGGCCTGAACGGTGTCCGGCTCGGACGCGATGAAAGGACCTTCGCGGATGACAAGGGAACGCCGCCGAGGCGTACTCAGCATCGATGAGGGCACCACGGGTACCCGGGCCGCCGTCGTCCTCGACGACGGCGGCGCCGCACCACCCGCGTACCTGCCACTCTCGGTCCGCTCGCCCGACCATCTGCGGGTCGAGCAGGACGCGACGGAGATCTGGGCGAACACCGTCAGGGTCTGCCGTGAGGCGCTGGACTGGGCGGCCGCGCACCGGGTGGAGATCACCGGGGTGTCGATCTCCACCCAGCGCGCCACGGTGCTGCTGTGGGACACGGTGACCGGCTCCCCGCTGAGCCAGGCCGTGGTGTGGCAGGACCGCCGCTACGCCGTCCGGCTGCGGGAATGGGAGCCGCAGTGGGACGCGCGCCTGGTCGAGCACACCGGCCGGCCGGTCGGCTCCCGGGCGCCGCTGCTGTGGGCGGCCGAGGAGATCGCCGGCAACGCGGCCGCCCGCCGGGCCCACAGAGAGGGAAGGCTGGCCTTCGGCTCCATCGACACCTGGCTGGTCTGGAAGCTCACCGGGGGTGCGCGCCACGTCATGTCGGCCACGAACGCCGTGGCCGCGGGCGCCTACGATCTGCGGACCGGCGATTGGCACGAGCCGTGGGTCGCCTTCCTCGGCTGCCCGCGCGACGTGCTGCCGGAGATCGTCGACGACGACGGCGACTTCGGCGCCACCGACCCGTCCGTTCTCGGCGTGCGGCTGCCCATCCTGTCCGTCATGGGCGACCAGCACGCGGCGATGATCGCGCTCGGGGCTCATCGGCCAGGCCAGGCCACGACCGTCCACGGGACCGGAACGTTCCTCGACGCCGTCGCGGGCGATCGGCCTCCCGTCCATCTCCGCCAGGTGCCGGGGGTGCTCACTCTGGTCGGCTGGCGGTCGCGGGGCACGTCCGTGTTCAGCCTGGAGGGCTACGCCTCGACGACGGGGTCGGCGATGCGGTGGCTGTGCGAGGAGATCGGGCTGTTCGACTCGCCTGCCCAGCTGGCCGAACTCGCCCGCGAGCACACCGGGCCGACCCGGGTGATGTTCCTGCCCGCGCTTGCGGGTGTGCGGACACCTGTCTGGTCGCCGGCGGCCACGGGAATCCTCACCGGGCTCAGCCTGTCCACGACCCGGGCGGAGCTGGCCCGCGGCGTACTCAACGGCTTCGCGCACTCGGTGTGCGACCTGCTGGAAGGCGTGGAGGAGGTCATGGGCGGGCCGGTCACCGACCTGTTCTGCGGAGGTGGGCTCGCCGGCAGCGACGTGTTGATGTCCGCCCAGGCGGATCTGATCGGCCGGCCGGTACGGCGTGCCCGCGATCACGAGACCGCCAGCCTCCGCGGCGTCGCCTACCTCGGCGGCGTACGGGCCGGACTGTGGCCGAGCATCTCGCAGGCCGTCGCCGGGCTCCAGCCGCCCCCCGTCTTCGAACCCACCCTTTCCGAGGCCGAGCGCATGGAGGCCCGCGCCGCCTGGCGCGACCTGCTGGCCCGCCACACCGGTCTCGGACCCGACACACAGGAGGAATCACCGTCGTGATCCGGCTTCCCGAACGCACGGCGAGGTCAGAGGCGAAGAGCGCCATCCGCCGTACCGCGCTCGCACTCGACCGCCGGGAGCAGATCGAACGGCTCGCCTCCCGGCCCGTGGACGTCCTCGTCGTCGGCGGCGGCGTCACCGGCTGCTACACCGCGCTGGACGCCGTCACCCGCGGCCTGAGCGTGGCGCTCGTGGAACGAGACGACTTCGCGTCGGGCACGTCGTCCAAGTCGTCGAAGATGGTGCATGGCGGCCTGCGGTACATCGAGCAGGGGAACCTGCCGCTGGTCCGGCGTTCGCTGCTGGAGCGGCAGCGATTCCGTCACAACGCGCCGCATCTGGTGCAGCGACTGCCCTTCGTCTTCCCCGTGCTCGCCCAGGACGGCGTCTTCGACGCACGCATCGCCAAGGCCTTCGAGGGCCTGCTGTGGACCTACGACCTCGCGGGAGGCTGGCGCATCGGCAGGTTGCACCGGCGGCTCAGCGTGCCCGAGGTCCTCGCCCGCGCCCCGCGGCTACGCGCCGAACAGCTCAAGGGCGGACTGCTCTACTACGACAGCCGCACAGACGACGCGCGCCTGACCCTGACGATCGCGCGTACCGCGGCGCACTTCGGGGCGACCGTGCTCAACGGCGCCGCCTGCCGCGGCCTCGTCCGCGAGGGCGGCAGGGTACGCGGCGCGACCGTCGAGGTCGACGGCAGGGAGATCGACGTGCGGGCGAGCGTCGTGATCAACGCCACCGGAGTCTGGTCGGACACCCTCGACGCCATGTCGGACCCCGGCCACCGGCCCCGGATCCGTCCCGCCAAAGGGGTGCACATCGTGGTGCCCTGGACCCGGCTGCCCATCGACGGCACCGTGACCGTGCCCATCCCCGGCCGGGCCCGCCGCGCGACCTGCACCCGCTGGGGAGACGTGGTCGTGGTCGGGACGACGGACACCGACTACGACGGCTCCCTGGAGCACGTGCTGTGCACCAGGCAGGAGATGCAGTACCTCCTCGACGGGGCCAACACCGCCTTCGACGCCGGCCTCGGCCCTGAGGACGTGGTCGGCTCGATCGCGGGGCTCCGCCCCCTGGTCGGCGGCAAGGAGGGGGCCACGCTCGACATGAGCCGCGACCATCACATCTCGACCGACGCGCACGGGCTCGTCACCGTCACCGGCGGAAAGCTCACCACCAGCCGCCACATGGGCGAGCTCGTCGTCGACGCGGCACTGAAGGTGCTCGGCCGCAAGGCCCGATGCCGTACGGCACGCCTGCCCCTGCTGGGGGGCGCCGGTTACGACGCGGAGGCCACCTCGGCGACCGGAGGGCTGGGCGCCCACCTGGGACAGCGGTACGGAACCGAGGCCCGCTTCGTCACCGACCTCCTCAGCGAGGACCCCTCCCTGGCCGAGCCGATCGTCGAGGGCACCGCGCACCTGCGGGCCGAGGTGGTCTACGCGGCCAGGTGCGAGCTGGCGCGGACCGTCGACGACGTGCTGTCGCGCCGTACCCGCATGCGGGTGTTCGCCCGTGACCTGTCGGTCAAGGCGGCCCCGGAGGTCGGCCGGCTGCTCCAGAGGGAGCTCGGGCTGTCCGACGCCGAGGTCGCCCGGCAGGTCGACGACTACGTCCGCGGCATCGACCGCGAGAAGACCGTACTGATGGAGGCACTTACATGATCAGCAGGCAGACCATCACCCACCCGTTCAACCGGGGCGACTACGTCGTCGGCGCGCCCACCCCGCCGCGCTGGGCCGCCGACTGCCCGCCCGGCGCGGGGAAGGCCAGCCTGCAGACCGCCGCGGTAGCGGTGCCCGGCCCGGTGGTGGACGAGCTGCGCGCGATCGCCGCCGCCGTGCACACCGAACGGGACGAGGTGATCGTGCGCACCCGCGACTGGTGGGCGGGCACGTCCATCGGCGAGACGGACGGCCACCCGGCCACCCCCGACGCCGTGATCGTCGAGGCGGCGGACGAGGAGCAGGTGGCCGCGGTCGTCAGGCTCTGCCACGCGCACGGCATCCCCCTGACGGTCTCGGCCGGCCGCAGCAACGTCCTCGGCGCCGCCCTGCCGGTCTTCGGCGGGGTCGTGCTGGACGTCTGCCGGCTCAACCGGATCATCTCCTTCGACGCCGAGTCGATGATCGTCGAGGTGCAGGCCGGCATGTTCGGCGACCTTTTCGAGAAGGAGCTGCAGGAGGCACACGGCGCCACCACCGGGCACTGGCCGTCCGCCTTCGCCATCTCGACGGTCGGCGGCTGGGCGGCCTGCCGGGGGGCCGGCCAGCTGTCCACCAGGTACGGGAAGATCGAGGACATGGTCGTCGGGCTGGACGTGGTGCTGCCCGACGGGAACACCGCCAGTTATGGCACCTACCCGCGGGCCGCCGTCGGCCCGGACCTGCGCCAGCTGTTCATCGGCTCCGAAGGCACGCTCGGTGTGATCACCCGGCTGCGGCTGCGCACCCACCGGCTACCCGACTACGCGGTGGGGCTCGCGTACGGCTTCGACACCTTCGCCGAGGGGCTCGACGTCTGTAGGGAGATCCTCCAGCGGGGCGCCACCCCGGCGGTGCTACGCCTGTATGACGCCCAAGAGAGCGGCACCCACTTCGGCGAGCGGGACACCAACCTGCTGCTCATCGCCGACGAGGGAGACCCCACTCTGGTGGACGCCACCATGGCGGTGGTCGAGAAGGTCTGCGGCGAGCGGGCGGCGGTGACGCTCGACGGCGACGCGGTCCTCGCCCGCTGGCTGGACGAGCGGATGCTCGTCGGCAAGTCCGGCGACGGCTTCGCCAAGGGCCCCGGCTTCGTCGCCGACACCTGCGAGATCGCCGCGCCGTGGTCGTCGCTGCCGACGATCTACGACGAGGTGGTGGCGGCCATCGAGGCGGTTCCGGGAACGCTGCGCGCCTCCGCGCACCAGTCGCACGCCTACACCGACGGCGCCTGCCTGTACTTCTCGCTGCGCGGCGAGGTGGAACGGGCTCGCCGCCGCGAGTGGTACCAGGCCGCCTGGGACGCCGCCAACGAGGTGCTCATCCGGCACGGCGCCGCGATCAGCCACCACCACGGCGTCGGGCTGCTGCGCTCGCCGTACGTCGAACGCTCGCTGGGCAGCGGCTTCGGCACCCTGCTGGCGGTCAAGCAGGCCCTCGATCCCGAGGGGATCATGAACCCGGGCAAGCTGGGGCTGCCCAGCCGATTCCAGGCCAACGCATAAGGTGGACCGGTGAACCAACGTCCGAAACGTCCCCTGGACCGGCGCCTGCTGGCCTCGCTCGCGGAGCATCCCGTGTTGGCGTCGCTGGTCGGTGTGGAGATGGCGGACCGGTTCACCACCACCTCGACTCCGCTCGGCATTCTCGCCTCCGTCCCGCTCGGGGATCTGGAGGCGACCGTCCAGCGGACCCTCGCCGCGGGCAAGATCGTGTTCGTCAACATGGACTCGACGCCCGGTCTGGGCCATGATCCCGGCGCCCTGGCCTACCTCAAGGGAATCGGGGCCATCGGGATATGCTCCACCCGCGCGGCGATCATCGAACGGGCGAGCAGCCTGGGCCTGCTGACCATGCAGAAGGTGTTCGTCACCGATCGTTCCAACCTGCACCGCAGCCTTCAGGGCGTCGCCCGATCCCGTCCTGACCTGGTCCAGCTCATGCCCGCGGTCGTGCTGCGTTACGTGGAGCAGCAGGCCAGGGACCTCGGGGTGCCGTACCTGGCCGCCGGGTTCGTCCAGGGCGAGGCGGACGTGGTCGAGGCGCTCCGCCACGGCGCCGCCGGGGTCTGCACCTCGGACAAGGCCCTGTGGGAACTGCGCCGGTCGGCCCTGCGCGCCTCCTGAACCACCCTCCCGCCGTCTGTCTGTCCCGCTGTCTGCTTCGACGTGTGTACGGGCAGACGCCGGCAACCCTTGGCCGCCGCGTGTTCTCACGGGTGGGCCTCACGGAAGGACGACTCGTTGACGCCGGTCACCCCGGACCTGTCCGGACCCCCACCCGGGCCGCCATCCGGTGCACCGCCAGACGGCACGGCCGAAGGTCCGCCCAACGGCGCAGCCGCAAGGAGAGAGCGCGCGGGCCGTGGCCCGCGGCTGACGGCGGTCGCGCCCGCCGTGTTCGTCGTGCTCTGGAGCAGCGCCTTCATCGCGGGCATTCCGGGGGTCGCGGCCGCTCCGCCGCTGCTGCTGATGTTCGCGCGCTTCGCCCTGGCCGGGGTGCTGCTCGCCGGCTACGCCCTGATCATCCGCGCGCCCTGGCCGCGCGGGTGGGCCGCGGCGCACATCGCCGTCTCCGGTCTGCTGATCCAGGCCGTGCAGTTCGGCAGCTTCTACACCGCGCTCGGCATGGGCTTTCCCGCCGCGGTCGTCTCCCTCGTCCAGGGGCTCAGCCCCGTCGTCATCGTGCTGGCCACACGCCTGCTCGGCGAGACGGTCACCCGGCGCCAGGGGCTCGGCTTCGCCCTTGGCGCGGCCGGTGTCGTCCTCGCGGTGGCCGACCGGGTGAGCCTGTCCGTCTGGGGCGTGCTGCTGTGCCTGGTCGGGTTGCTCGGGCTGAGCGCCGGCACCCTCTACCAGAAGCGGTTCGTCCCCGGCATGGACGTGCGCACCGGAACCGCGGTGCAGCTTCTCGTCAGCGCCCCCGCGGTCGGGCTGGTCTGCGTGGCGGTCGAGACCCCGCGGGTGTCGGACTGGGCGGCCTTCGGCGCGTCCGTGGCCTGGATGGTGCTGGTCAACTCCATCGCGGCCTTCATCCTGCTCAACCGGATGCTGCTCCGTTCGTCCGCCAGCAGGGTGAGCACGGTGTTCTTCCTGACCCCCTCGGTGACGGCGGTGCTTGCCTGGCTCCTGGCCGGCCAGTCGCTGCACCCGCTCGCCGTCACCGGGCTCGTTCTCGGCGGCGCCGGTGTCCTGCTCGCCAATCACGGCGTGAGAGAGCCCACCTTGGAAGCCTCTGGAGAGGTGAAGTGATGAGAATCCGCGGAGCCGTCCTGGAGGAGATCGGCCGGGCGCGCCCGTACGCCGAGTCCCGTCCGCTGTCGATCTGCGAGCTCGACCTGGACCCGCCCGGCCCCGGCGAGCTCCTCATCAGGATCGAGGCGGCCGGTGTGTGCCACTCTGATCTGTCGGTCGTCGACGGGAACAGGGTGCGGCCCGTACCCATGCTCCTGGGACACGAGGCGGCCGGCGTGGTGGAGCAGGTCGGCGACGGCGTCGACGACATCGCGATCGGCCGGCGGGTCGTCATGGCCTTCCTGCCCCGCTGCGGCGCGTGCCAGGGCTGCGCCACCGACGGTGTGATGCCCTGTGTCCGGGGAAGCGCGGCCAACAACGAGGGAACGTTGCTGACCGGTGGCATCCGCCTGCACCGTGACGGCGTCAGGGTCCTGCACCATCTCGGGGTCTCGGCCTTCGCCACCCACGCGGTCGTGGACCGGCGCTCGGTCGTCCCGGTGGACGACGACGTCCCGCCCGAGGTCGCCGCGGTTCTGGGTTGCGCCGTGCTCACCGGCGGCGGCGCGGTCATCAACGCCGGCGCGCCCGTCGCCGGCCAGACGGTGATGGTCATCGGGCTCGGCGGAGTCGGCATGGCCGCGCTGATCACCGCCCTTGCCCTGGACGGCGTCACGGTCATCGGTGTCGACGGCAATCCGGACAAGCTCGACACCGCGCGGGAGTTGGGCGCCCACGCGACCTACAGCCCCGCCGAGGTCGCCGAGTTCAAGATCAAGGCGTCGGTCGTCATCGAAGCGGCCGGGAACGTACGCGCTTTCGAGAGCGCGGTCGCCGCGACCGCCCCCGGTGGCCGCACCGTCACCGTGGGGCTTCCAGCGCCCTCCGCCCGATCGTCGATCTCGCCGCTCGGGCTCGTGGCGGAGGGACGAACCATCATCGGAAGCTATCTCGGTTCAGCGGTCCCGGCCCGTGACATCCCCCTCTTCGCCCAGATGTGGCGTGAAGGCAGGCTCCCGGTCGACGCGCTGGTGTCGGCGAGGATCGGGCTTTCCGCCGTGAACGAGGCGATGGACCAGCTCGCCGACGGGAAGGCCGTTCGGCAGGTCATCGTGTTCGGCGAGAACAAGCCCCTGGGGGTGCCCGAAACTCGGCCGGCGGGCTGATCTGGGGTCCGGCGTTTCCGCGGTTTCTCTGCAGTGTGTGTGCTGGGTGGCGAAGTTTCGCTTTTCCCGCCATCGTGGGGTGAGCGGGTTAACATTCCAGTTGATCACACAGTCGCGGGTCGGTCACGAAGGTGGCGAATGCGAATCGGTGAATGGCTCCTGCGTTTTCTCCGCACGATCTGGGAAAACCTCGACCTCCTGGCGGTGCTCGTCACCGCGCTCGTGATCGGTGCGCTCGACCTGCTCAACGTGGACGGTGTCCAGGCCACCGGCGCGATCCTGCCCGTGCTGGCCGTACTGGCCTTCGCGTGGCTGCGCGACCGGCACCGCAACACCGAGGCCGCCGCGCGCGTGGAGTCAGTGAAGGGCGCGACCGACGACATCAGGAACCTGCTGACGGCCGGCGGGGGAGGGCGCACGCTGGTCGGCACCGAGATCGGCAACGCGCTGCAGGAGGCCAGGCAGGACACCGATCGCTGGATGTTCAAGGGCGGCACCGGCACCTATACGCGCGCGGTCACGCTGCCCGAATGCGTCGCCGCAGCGCAGCGCGCCCGCCGCCCGCTGGAGTTCAAGCTGGAGATCCTCGACCCCGCCGACGCCCACCTCTGCGCCCGCTACACCCGGCTGCACCAGGAGCTGGCACCGGGCAACGCCGAGGAGCAGGAATGGACCCCCAAGGACACCCGCAAGGACCTGTACGCCACGATCCTGGCCTGCGCCTGGTACCACCAGCGCAGCCAGCAACTCCTGGATCTGGAGGTACGGCTCTCGCCCACGATGACGCTCTTCCGCTGGGATCTGTCCGGTAGCCGCCTGATCATCACCCAGCGCGGCCCGAGCTTCCCGGCCGTCCAGTTCGACAAGGAGAGCCCGCACTACAACCTCTGGCGAATCGAGTTGCGGACCAGCCTCATCCAGGCCCGCAGGGTGCCGCTGGAGAACGGTACCCCGCTCAGCGAGCGGCCGACGATCGAAGAGACCAAGGACCTGTTCGTCTCGCTGGGCCTACCGCTGCCCGACAACTTCACCGAGGCCGACATCCGGCAGATCCCCAGAAACGCCCTCAACCACATCGACCCCTACCGAGGCCAGACTGCCCGCCCCGCACCCCTGCCGATCTCCGAGCCCGCCTGAACCTGGTTCGAGGAGCTCGCGTCCTGCTGGACCGCCCATGACCAACCGGCCAGGAATCGAGAAGCGCCGGTCGCCGAGCCGCACCTACCGTGACTGCCGTACGCATCAGGCATTTCTCCAGCAGGAGCGACCGAGGTCGTGGTGGGCAGTGGCCGACCATTTTCACAGCGAGGATAAAGACTGTTCCGCGCGGAGACCGCGCTGGCCCTGTCAACGAAACGTGTCACCAGTACCCAAACATGGATGATCAAGGGCTGGAGCTTGGATAACTACGTCCGTTCCACAACCGTTGCCGCTCGCGTGGCGTCCACACGTGATGGCGGCCTTCTCAGCCGGTGGAGTGCTGGAAGCCGCACAGGATCGCGGTGAGCCCCACCTCGAAATGGTCGTCGAGGGTGGTGGCGTCGGCGGCTTCGGCGAGCAGGTTGTAGTCCGAGCTGCCAGGCCGGGGTTTGCGGCTGCGCCGCCCCGCGCCGAGCTTGGTCACGGCGATGGACAGGGCGTGGCCGATGGTGAACTCGCGCAGGCAGCGGGCGATGCGCAGGGCTTGTGCCGGGGGGATGCCGTCGTCGGCATGGAGTTTGGCGATCATCTTGACGCCGGTGTCGATGGAGGCGGGCGAGCGCACCGGCCGGGTCGCGAACACCTGCACGGCGTGGGGATGGCGCAGGAGGGTGTCGCGCAACCGCAGGCAGTACTCCCGCGCCAGCTCCCGCCATGGGCCGTCCCAGGGCAGGGTGTCGACGTCGACCTCGGTAAAGAGCGCCTCGGCGATGCCGTCGAAGAGGTCCTCCTGGTCGTCGTAATAGCGGTAGGCGGCCATCGGGTCGAAGCCGACTGCGGTGCCGAGCTTGCGCATGGAGAACTTGCGCAGGCCGTGGGTGTCGATGAGGGCGAGCGCGGCGGCGGCGAGGTATTCGCGGGTCAGGGTGGGCCGGGTGGGCGGCTCCGGCATCCTGCCCGGCGGGCCGGGGTCGGCTGTCATGCCTCGAAGCCCTCCAGGATCGTGGTGAGTGTCGCGGTGAATTCCTCCGGGTGCTGCATGTACGGGACGTGGCCGCCGGGGAACTCCTGGCAGGGTACGCCAAGCCGCTTCGACAGCAGGTGCGCGGGGGCGTAGTAGGGCTTGCCGACGCTGTCGCGGCCGGTGGCCAGGCACCACGGCGCCGTGCTGGCCGCCAGCGCGGCCAGGTCGGGCTGGTAGTCGAAGCAGAAAACGGGCAGCTCGCGGGTCATGGTCAGTTCCGCGTTGCGGAGCTGGCGGGTCATCACGTCCGGCTCGCGCCGGGTGACCTTCCGCGCCAGGCCGCCGGCGGCGAGCATGAGGTGGGTGCCGGCGGCGATGACGGCCTGACCGGTGGGTGACAGGAACATCCGCGGCGGGTCCGGCAGCGTCATCGCGCCGAACGCCGCGTAGGCCCGCATCAGGTGCCCATCCCGAGCGAGACGGCCGATGTGTTCGATCTCCCGCCGTTCGGCGGAGTCTGCGGGGAGGAGCTGCACCAGCGGCGGCTCGTGCACGACCGCCCCCAGCAGGCGGCCGGGATGCCTGGCCACCATCTCCAAGGCCATGATCGCGCCACCGCTGTTGCCGAAGACGTACGCGCGCTCCAGACCGTAGTGGTCGAGGACGGCGGCCGCGTCGTCGGCCTGTGTGGCGGGGTCGATCGGGGCGTCCGGGTCGGTGAACGGGCTGCGTGAGTTGCCGCGCCGGTCGTAGGTGACCACGGTGAAGGTCTTCGCCAGCAACGGGACCACGTCCGCGTACGCGGCGGCGTCGCCTCCGCCACCGGAGACCAGCAGCAGCCCGGGCCCGTCGCCGGCCCCTTCGACATGCAGCCGTGCCCCCGGCACGACGACCGTGTCACTCACGATGCTTCTCCCTTGTCGCTTCATAGGCGCATTCGCTACAACGTAGCCGACACCTATACCGTAGCCTCTGTCTACACTGTAGACACAAGTGGGGGTCTCTACTCAAGGAGATGTGATGTCCGACTCGAGAAGATCCGCGCAAGGGTGGACCCGGATACTCCTGGCCTGCGGGTTCGCCCCGCTGGTGTTTGTTGTGGTGATCCTCCTGAACGGAGCGCTGCAGCCCGGCTACGACCCGATCAACCGCTGGGGCAGCGAGCTCAGCAATGGCGATGGGGGCTGGATCCAGATCGCCAACTTCGTCGTCACCGGCCTGCTGACCATGGCGTTCGCCGCCGGGATACACCGTGCGCTGGGCAGCGGTCCAGGTTCGAAGGCGATACCGATCTTCACCGGCATCCTCGGGCTCTGCCTGATCGTCGGCGGAGTGTTCGTCACGGATCCGAACCCGGGCTTCCCGCCCGGCGTACAGCCACCCGCCGAACCCACCCTGCACGGCTGGATCCACAACCTGAACCTCTTCCCGGCCTGGGCGGCACTGACGGCAGCCATCCTCATGGCCGCCTATCGGGCCATCGTCCGCAAGGAAGCTCTGGCCTGGATCCTCACCACCATCATCGCCGGGATCTTGACCCCGCTGACGCTGTACATCGCGGCACAGCGCTTCAGCTACGACACCCTTTCCGGAAACGGCCACGGCCTGTGGCAGCGCATCAGCCAGGCGATCGGCTTCGGCTGGTACGCCTTGTACTCGGCACGGCTGCTTCGTGACAGCGAGCACACACCGCCCCTCCGAGTCGCCGATCAACCATCCCAGCGACCGGCCGGCGACACCGCCTAGTTATCCTGTCCCATCGACATCATGTCCTGCTCGGAAACACGGTTTCGTGTCGTGGGCCTGCCGCACCGTCCATGCCCCGGTCGGGTTCACGGTCACTCCAACCAGATGCAATCTCCGGGTTGCGGGTGCTGAATCTTCATCCGTGCAGGTCAAGGGCTGGTTGATGATTCAGTCCCGCGGGTGTGCACCTCGAGCGCTGTGCCAGCGGCATGATGATCGGTCGTGCAGGCTGGTGCTGCAACTGCCACTGCACGAAGGTGGCCTCCCGGCGCCACCGTGGCGTCGGCGGAGAAGTACTTCTCCTCGATGCGGTCGATCGTCTTCAGCATGGGGCACGTTCGATGCGCTGGCTTGGGCAAACGCGGACAGCTCAGCAGAACGTGCAGCAGGCCCTCGCCGAGGACCAGAAGAAGCTGTCGGCCGCGGTGGAGCAGGCCAAGGGCAAGGCCGCCGACGGCGCGCAGAAGCTCAAGGAAGACGCCGCCCAGGTCAAAGCAGGTGCTAAGTCCACCTGGGACGAGGTCCAGGTCAAGTGGGAGCAGCACGTCACCGCCGTCAAGAACAAGATCCAGGAGCAGCAGGCGGCCTGGGACCGGTCGATGGCGGAGGATAGGGCCGCCGACGCCGAGTCGTACGCCAGCGCCGCCATCGACTTCGCCCTGTCAGCCATCGAGGAGGCCGAGTACGCCACCCTGGACGCAGTCCTGGCCAGGGCCGAGGCGGACGAGGCGGCCAAGACTTCCGGCTGATCCCGTATGGACCCCGGTGCTGAGGGGCTGTCCGCCATCGATGGCCTGTCGCCCATCACATTCGAACATCACATGATCGAGAAGAGGAAAGCCTCATCGGCCCGGCCTAAGGATCGCTGTGGCATAGGACCGTCTCCACGCTTCCAGAGGATTGACCGGCCAGACCTTCCTACCTGCGAAAACGGGTTGGAAATCCCTGGCCGGCGCGGTCTGATCGTCGCGGAGGGTGGTTCTACATGGCGTGCTGTCGTAGCTGAGGCCCTGACTGCTCTGATGCCGCTTGGTTTCTGAAGGCGGTCCATGCCTGCTCTGCCACAGCTGGGTCGCTGAGTACGTCGAATGCCGTGAACGCCAGTGCCTCCGCCGCGGCCAACATGGCGGCTTTGCCGTACTCTCCGGCGGCGGCGGCGGTGAAAGCCGGCGTATGGTCGGATTGGTCCGGCGGGAGGATCTGGAGAAATGGGTGGATTGTCGGGACCTTGGTGCTGACATTGCCGATATCGGATGACCCGAGATAGACGCCGGGCAGGGGTTCGGTCGCTGAGATTCCGAGGCGGGCCAAATGCCGGGAGAAGGTCCCGGCGAGTACGGGGTTGCTGCGGAAGTGGGTGTAGGTCGCGCCCAGTTTCTCGATGACCACCGCGGCGGAGGTCTCCCGGGCCGCCTGCTCGGCGCACGCTCTGACCTGGTCGAGGAGACGATCCAGCGCGGACGTCGTCAACGCGCGCAGGCCGAAGCGTCCCTCCGCGAAGTCGGGGATGATGTTCGTGACCTCTCCACCGCGGATGATGATGCCCTGCACGTGGGAGCCGTCCGGCAGACTCTGGCTCAGGACCTCCAACTCGTTGAACGTCCGGATCAGGGTACCGAGCGCGTCGACGCCGTCCTGCGGGTTGCCGGTGGGGTGCGCAGCCTTGCCGTGGAAGGCGATCCGGAGTTCCACCATGGCGGTCAGCGGGGCCCACGACCAGTTGTACACGCCGGGGTGGAACATCAGCGCCGCGTCGACGCCTTCGAAGACTCCTGCCTCGACTTCTGCGATCTTCCCGCCGCCGTCCTCCTCCGCCGGCGTACCGACCACCAGCAGGGTGCCGCCGGTGGCCTGGACCAGCGGCTGGAGTGCCAGCGCCGCGCCAAGTCCCGCGGTGGCGATCAGGTTGTGGCCGCAGGCGTGCCCCAGCTCTGGCAGTGCGTCGTATTCCAGGAGCAGTGCCACGCGGGGTGAGTCACCGCTCCCGATGTTGCCGACAAAGGCGGTGGGCAGTCCCGCGACTTCGCGTTCCACGGCGAATCCAGACGATTCCAGCTCGCCTGCGAGCAGTGCTGCCGCCCGGTATTCGCGGTAGGACAGCTCCGGATTCCGGTGCAGTTCGAGGCTGATCTCCCACAGCCTGTCGGCGAGGGCGGAGATATGGGCGCTGATGCGCTGGCCAGATGGTGTTTCGGAGTGCAAGGGGGATGCTCCAGGTACGCGTGCGTCAGAACACTTTCGCGAGGAAGGCTTTGGTGCGTTCGTGCTGCGGGTCGGCGATCACCTCGTGGGGGGTACCCGCCTCGACCACGACGCCTCCGTCCATGAAGACCAATGTGTCGCCGACCTCGCGGGCGAATCCGATCTCGTGGGTCACCACGATCATGGTCATCCCGTCACGAGCCAGGTCCTTCATCACGTCGAGCACCTCGCCCACCAGCTCCGGGTCCAGCGCGCTGGTCGGCTCGTCGAAGAGCATCAGGTTGGGTCGCATCGCCAGCGCCCTGGCGATGGCCACCCGCTGCTGCTGACCGCCGGAGAGCTGTGCTGGATAGGCGTCGAACTTGTCGCCGAGACCCACCCTGCGCAGTAGCGCTTCGGCGTCCTTGCGGACCTGGACTCTGGGCGCGTTGCCGAGCAAGAGCGGCGCCTCCATGACGTTGTCGAGCGCCGTCATGTGCGGGAAGAGGTTGAAACGTTGGAACACCATCCCGATCGAGCGTCGCTGCGTGGCCACCTCCTTCTCCCGCATTTCGTGGAGTCTGTCGCCGCTTTCGCGGTAGCCGATCAGCTCGCCGTCCACCAGGATGCGGCCCCCGTTGATCTTCTCAAGGTGGTTGACGCACCGTAGGAAGGTGGACTTGCCCGAACCGGACGGTCCGATGATCACGCACACCTGGCCAGGGCGCACCTCGAGGTCGACGCCCTTGAGCACCTCCAGGTGGCCGAAGCTCTTGTGGACGTTGTCGGCCAGGACCATCAACTCGCTCATGCGGTGCTCCTCACGGTCGTGTCCTGAGTGGCCGACAGACGCCTTGGCGACCGGGTCCGCACGCGGGCCCGCGTGCCGTACCCGCGGGAGAAGTGCCGCTCCACGAAGTGCTGGACCACCATCAGCGCGCTGGACAGGACCACATACCACAGACACGCCGCGACCAGCACCGGGAACACTTGATAGGTGCGGGAGCTGATCGCCTGCAGCTGGAAGAACAGCTCCATGCTGACCGGCGTGAACGCCACCAGGGACGTGTCCTTGAGCATCGCTATGGTCTCGTTGCCAGTCGGCGGCACGATCACCTGCATCGCCTGCGGCAACACGATGCGACGCAGCGTCTGGCCGCGGGTCAGTCCTAGTGCCTGTGCGGCCTCCGGCTGCCCGTTGTCCACCGATTCGATGCCGGCCCGGACGATCTCGGCCATGTAGGCCGCTTCAGAAAGCCCCAGCGCGAGCATGCCCGCTACGAATCCGGTGAGCAGATCGGTGGCCTTGATGCTCCAGAACTGGGCGTGGAAGTCGGCGATGCCGAACAGCGCGCCGAGCTCGCGGTCGAACGGGACGCCCAGCCCGATCCTGGACCACAGGATGCCCAGGTTGCCGAAGAGCACCGCCAGCACCAGCCGGGGGACTGCCCTGAAGAACCAGGTGTACCCCCAGGACACCAGCCGCAGGACCGGGCTGGCCGACAGCCGCATGACCGCGAGCGCGACGCCGAGCGCCACCCCGATCAGCATGGAGGAGACCGTCAGCAGGACGGTACCGCGCAGGCCCTCCAGGACCGGCGGGGCGAACAGGACATTCTCGAAGACGAACCGCCACTGGAAGTTCTCGTTCGTGGCCAGCACGTTGACGAACATCGAGGCCAGCACCGCCAACACGCCGACGGTTACCCATCGCCAGGGGTGCCTGACGGGCACGGCCTTGATCGGCTCGGGCCGTCTCCGGGCAGAGTTTGCTTGTTGTGTCATTGTTTCTGCTCAGGGTTCCTGCTCAGGCGGAGGGGTTAACCGCCGGGTTGGTGATCGAACCGGCCTCGACGCCCCACTTCGTCAGGATCTTCCGGTAGGTGCCATCGGCGATGATTTCTTGTACGGCGGCCTGGATCGCGCCGGCGAACTCGGTCTGGTCCTTGGGCAGCACGTAGGCGTAGAGCGCGGCGTCGTACTCCTGGCCGGCGAACGCGAGCTTGCCGTTGGCCTGCTTTACGGCGTACGCGGTGACCGTCGCATCTGCGATCATCGCGTCGTCCTTGCCGGAGACCACCGCGGCGGTCGCGTCGCTCTGCGCCTGGAACTGGTCGATGGCGATGGCGGGCTTGCCGGAGGCTGCGCACTTCTTTGATCGGGCGGTGGCGTCGTCCAGTGAGACGGTGCCGACCTGCACGGCGATCTTCTTGCCGCAGGCGTTGTCCGGGTCGATCGCGGACTCTGGCCGCTGCGCCCATCGGGTGCCGGCGGAGAAGTAGGTGACCATGTTCAGCGTCTTCATCCGCTCAGGGGTGGCGGAGAAGGACGAGACACCGATGTTGTACTTGGTGGATTGGACGCCTGGGATGATGTCCGTGAACTTCGCCGGGTGCCACTCGGTCTTCAGACCCAGCTTGGCTGCCGCGGCGTCGAAGATCTCCACGTCGAACCCGACCACCGTCTTGCCGTCGGTGTCGAGGAACTCGCTCGGCGCGTAGGTCGCGTCCGTGCCGACCACGATCTTGCCTGCCGACCTGATGGTGGATGGCACCTTCGCGGCCAGCGACGCGTCGGCGGCGACTGGCGCCGTAGTGGCGCTGGAGCTCTTCTCTCCGCTGCCGCAGCCGGCAAGGGTGGCCATCACGGCGACCGTACCGACCGTTGTGATCGTGATGCGCGTCCGCAGCCCTGTACGTGCATTCATGTGTCTCTCCGTTTCAGAGGCGCGCCCAAAAAAGGTGAGGAATGGGGTGTTTTGGTACGGCAGGTAGACAAATCGCTGGCCGTCAGGCGGTTAGATTACGTGACAGCTCTAGCCAAAACAAAGTACTTTTTGTTACGTTACAAAAGTGATTGCGGAGATCAAGGAACGAATCGCGGAACACACCGCTCGGGGTCTGGCCGGCGCGGTCAACCAGGCGATCAGAGACGGGGTGCTCATCCCCGGTACGAAGCTTCCGCCCGTCCGGCAGGTGGCCGACGGCCTGGGCCTGTCCCCGACGACGGTCAACGCCGCCTGGCAACTGCTTGCCCGCTCAGGCGTCCTGCACGCCGACGGCCGGCGCGGCACCACCGTCGCCGATCCTCGCCCCACCGGCCCGCGCCGCTACTGGCAGGCGGGCGGGCGAGTGGCGGACATCGGGCTCGACCTGGCCACGAGCGAGCCAGACCCGGCCCTACTGCCAGACCTGGGCCCCGCGCTGAGCCGGCTGCACACCACGCCTCCAGGCGCCTACCTCGATGACTCGGTGCTGCCCGCGCTCGAGGGGTTGCTCCGCGAACGATGGCCGTACCCCGTCGAACAGCTGACCGTCGTCGACGGCGCGATGGACGCCATGGACCTGCTAGCCGCGTCCCTACTGAGAATCGGCGATCGCGTGGTGGTGGAGGATCCCGCCTTCCCCCACCTGATAGATCTACTCGACGTGCTGGGCACGCAGGTCATCGGCGTACCCCTGGACGGCGAGGGGCCCCGACCCGACCGGCTGCGCGACGTCCTCGAGAGCAGCAAGCCGGCCGCGGTCTTCCTGCAACCCCGCGCCCACAACCCGGCCGGCATCTCATGGACCCCGCAGCGAGCCGCCGAACTCGCGTCCGTGCTCGCCGAGTTCCCCGGCTCGGTCGTGATCGAGGACGACGCGGGCGGCGACGTCGCCGCCGCGCCGCCGATCAGTCTCGGCACCTGGCTGCCCGACCGCACCATCCACATCCACAGCTTCTCCAAGGCCTACGGGCCCGAGCTACGGCTGGCCGCGATGGGCGGACCAGCGACTCTGATCGGACCGGTCGTCGAACGGCGCCTACTGGGCCAGGGCTGGACCAGCCGCCTCCTGCAGAACCTGCTCCTGAACCTGCTCACGGACGAACACTCCGTCGCGCAGGTCCAACACGCCAGGCAGGAATACCGGCGCCGCCGCGACGCGGTAACCGAGGCCCTCGCCGTCGAAGGTATCCAGCTCGCCCCAGGCGACGGCATCAACCTGTGGCTGCCTGTGCACGACGAGCAGGTCGCCCTGATCAGCCTGGCCAGCCACGGCATCGGCGCGATAGCCGGCACCGGATTCATGATCGACCTCAGCCCCGGCCAGATCCCGCACGTGCGCATCGCCGTCGGCCTCGCTGCCACGGGCCACGCAGAGCTGGCCCACCACCTCGCGATCGCCGCCCGCGCAGGCAGACGCTCCCGGCCCCGCTAGCACGGGCGGCGACAGCACTCTGAGAGGTGCCGGCGACCGGTGGATGAGCCGGTCAGGCAAGGTCAGCCCGCGGGCCCGCCGGGTGGTCCGACTTGGGAACCCAGAGTTGGGGCTGCCGGTGGCTGGTGCTGGCGGTGCACCGATCCTGCAAGGGAACAGGTACTCCCGCGCTCGATCAACCGCGTCTCGAGCTCGACGCGGGGAGCCCGGACCGCTTCGCCGGCCATCAGGCGCAGGAGCGTGTCGGCGGCCAACTCGGCCATCTCACTCACCGGTTGACGAACCGTGGTGAGCGCCGGAGTGAGCCAGCACGCCTCCGGAAGGTCGTCGAACCCCACGACGCTGAGATCGCGCGGAATCCGCAGCCCTAGCTCGGCTGCCGCATCGAAGATCCCGAGCGCCATGCGGTCGGAGCACGCGAAGACGGCAGTCGGCGCGTTCGGGAGATCCAGCAGTTCCCTGGCCGCCTCGGCCGCCCCCCGACGGCTCCAGTTCCCGTGGCGCACCAGTTCGGTGGAACTCTCATCGAGACCATGGGCCGTGAGGGCCGAACGGAATCCGTCGAGGCGCGCCTGGCTGTAATGGTGATGCGCCACGCCTCCGATCGCGGCGACGCGCGTGTGTCCCAGAGTGATGAGATGCTCCGCGGCCTGCCGGCCGCCGGTCCAGTTGGTCGCGCCCACCGTCGGGATCCCAGTGGGCAGCGGCTTGTGCGGGTCCAGCGCGACCAGGTGCACTCCGGCCGCGGCCAGCCGGCGATGCTGCGCGGTCGTCGGTGTGACGAGTGCGATCACCGCCCCCCGGCTGCCCCGGGCGATCAGGCGCTGCACCCAGTCGCGCCCGTCCGGTTCCCCCTCTCGGGCGACCACGACGACCACGTCGTGACCCGTCCTCGACAGCGCCCGCTCGATCCCCGAGAGCATGACGTTCGCCCAGGTTCCCTGGACGCCGGAGACGATCAGGTCGACCAGACCGTCCAGTGCCGAGGCTCCCTCCGGAACCGTCAGCGTGTATCCAGCCTCCTGGAGACGGGCCGCGACAGACTCGCGGACGGCCGGCGAGACGTCGCTCCGGCCGTTCAGCACCTTCGACACGACGGTGACGGGTACGCCCGCGGCTCGGGCGATCTGGGTGAGCGTCAGCGATCCCGGCGGCCTGCGCCACGCGCGCTGCTTCATGCCTCCAGCATGCAAGACCTCAGTGATGTTGCGCAACTTTTCGTCCTGGTGGCACAGAGACAGCCTGGGATAGCCTGCCAGGACAGCTGAATGCAGCAGAAGAAGTTGCGCAACTCAGAAGAGGTAAGCATGCCGAACGATCACCTCGATGCCTGAACCACGGAAACGGGCGCTCGTCGTCCGCGGCGGCTGGGACGGCCACTTCCCGACCGACGCCACCGAACGCTTCATCCCGTTCCTGAAGGAGCACGGGTACGAGGTCGTCGTCTCCGAGGACCTGGACTGCTACACGGACGCGGCGCTCCTGGCCGGGACCGACCTGATTCTCCAATGCTGGACGATGGGTTCGCTCGACCGGGACCAGGCGCGGGGACTGCGCGGCGCGGTCGAGTCCGGTGTCGGACTCGCCGGATGGCACGGCGGGATCGTCGACTCGTTCCGCGCGTCGACTGAGTATCTCCAGCTCACGGGAGCCCAGTTCGCCGCTCATCCCGGAGACGTCCATCGTTACACCGTCGATGTCGTGCCCGCCCGGAGCGATCACGACATCGTCAGGGGTCTGCCCGCGTCCATCACCGTCGAGGATGAGCAGTACTGGGTGCTGTCCGACCCTCACAGCGAGGTGCTGGCCACGACCACCGTGCCGGTCCGCGAGGGCGACCCGTGGGGCGCGTCGGTCACCGTCCCCGCCGTCTGGACCAGGCGTTGGGGGGCGGGCCGCGTCTTCGTCTGCACTCCCGGCCACCACTTGCCCACGCTCGACGTGCCCGAGATCCGCACCATCATCGAAAGGGGCCTGCTGTGGGCGAGCCGTTGAACGTCGGCGTGGTCGGCGCCGGAAACATCAGCGGCGCGTATCTGAAGACGCTCGGTGCCCTGCCCGACCTGAGCGTGGTCGCAGTGAGCGACCGCGACCGGCGACGCGCTCTCGCCGCGGTGGAGACGATGCCCGGATCGAGATCCGTCACGCTGGACGAACTGCTGGCCGATGAGGAGATCGACGTCGTCCTGAACCTGACAACGCCCGGAGCCCACGCGGAGGTCGCGCTGGCGGCGCTCGCCGCGGGCAAGCACGTGTACGGCGAGAAGCCGCTCGCGGCGAACCCGGCCGACGCGGCGGCCGTGGTCGAGGCGGGGAACAAGGCTCGGCTGCGCGTCGGGTGCGCGCCGGACACAGTGCTCGGCACCGGCGTCCAGACCGCGCGCAGAACCATCGAGGATGGTCTGATCGGGACGCCGACCTCGGCGACGGCGACCATGGTCGGCTTCGGCCACGAACGCTGGCACCCCGACCCCGAGTTCTACTACTTGCCCGGTGGCGGGCCCCTGCTCGACATGGGCCCCTACTATCTGTCGGCCCTCGTCCACCTGCTCGGACCGGTGAGGTCCGTCGCGGGCTTCGGCAGCCGACCCCGCCCGCTACGGACGATCGCGACGGGTCCGCGAGCGGGCACGGCATTCGAGACGAGCGTCGACACGCACTTCACCGGCATCCTGGAGCACGAGAACGGCGCGCTGACGACCCTGATCATGAGCTTCGACGTGGCGGCCTCGAAGGCGTCCCACATCGAGGTCCACGGCAGCGCGGGGTCGCTCGTGGTCCCGGATCCGAACCGCTTCGACGGCGACTGCGAGATGTGGAACCCTGACAACGGCGGTTGGCGCGTGCTACCGCCATCCGCGGGATACGTCGGGGCACGCCGTGGGTTCGGTCTCGCGGAGATGGCCCGGGCGATCCGTGACGGCGGGCCGCATCGGGCCTCCGCCGACCTCGCCCATCATGTCCTCGACTGCTCGTACACGTTGCTGGAGGCGGCGGACAGACGCACCACTCTGGACGTGCGGAGCCGATGCGAGGTGCCGGCGCTCGTACCACTGGACGAGCACGGATTCGGCCCGGCGCCGAGCCGGTAGTAGGGCGTGCGCCACTGCGTTCCGCCATCAACTTCCACGACCAGTGCGTGGCATTCTGTTGGAGCTCCAGGAGCGATCAAGGACTGAATCACCGCCTGCTCCGCCTCGCGCCCGTGCAGCATGCTGCTGCCGTGCGATGCCGGCGACGGTGACCTGAACCCATCGTGCCTGTGCTTGCTATGACGTGGGCGATCCGGCCTACCGCGACACTGCATGCAAGGTCGCCATGCTTCCGCACAGACCGGCACCTACTAAAGTCGGGGTGCGGCCCTCCACCTGTCGTATCCGGTGCGGCCACGCGTCCGATGCGGCCGTCCAGGCGCCGCGGCGACACTGCCTGTGTGAAGATGCCCCTCGGCTATCTGCTGCCCACCCTGCTCGTCGCATTGTGCATGTGGTTCGCCCTGGTAGCGCCGCGTCGCACGCCGCTGCTGGCCGCCATCAGCTTTCGCCTCGGTATCGTGATCAACGAGGTGCCGCACGTCGCCTTCTACCTACTGCTGGCCGCCACGCTGCTGGCATTTCAGCAAGGCGACCTCGACACGCCTGGAGGCATGGCGACGGCGGCGGTAGCCGTACTGACAATGGCGGGTCTCACCGTGCTGCTCGTCCGCGGAGTGCGCGCCGGGCCGGTCCTCGACGCGGCCATGGCAGACGCGCTCGGCGAAAGCTGGCACGGTGACATCGCCGACGTGCTCGCAGTACGGCTTCGCCGCCGGCTGCCGCTGGCTCGCATCCTGCTCGGACCCATCTTCGTGCGCCGCCGGGATGTGCGCAGGCTCGCCGGTATCTCCTATGGCCCGGCAGGCAAGCGCAACACGCTCGACGTCTACCACCACCGCACTCACAAGCCAGACGGCCCCACGCTGGTCTACTTCCACGGCGGCGGTTACTTCACCGGCAGGAAGGACAAGGAGGCACGGCCCCTGCTTTACCGGCTGGCCAGCCAAGGCTGGGTGTGCTTCAGCGCCAACTACCGTCTGCGGCCGTCAGTCACCTTCCCCGACCACCTGATCGACGCCAAAAGGGCGATCGCCTGGGTGCGCGAGAACGGCCAGGAATACGGCGCCGACCCTTCGTCGATCTTCATCGCGGGCAGCTCTTCGGGCGGCCACCTGGCCACACTGTGCGCGCTCACCCCCGATCACCCGGCATTCCAGCCCGGCTTTGAGCACGTCAACACCACAGTCACCGCTGCGATCAGCCTGTACGGCTACTACGGCAACTACTACGGCCAGGGACCCGAATCCTCACCGATCTCCTACGTGACCCAGGACTGCCCGCCGATCTTCATGGCCCATGGCGACCACGACACGTACGTCTTCGTCGAGGAGGCCAGACAGTTCGCTGGCACGCTACGCAGCGTGTCAGCCCATCCGGTCGTCTACGCCGAGTTGCCCGGCGCGCAGCACGCCTTCGATCTGTTCCAATCCTTCCGCTTCACACAGGTCGTGGACGCGATCGAGGCGTTCACCGCCTGGGTCAGATCACGCGGCCAGGTGCAGTGACCACGAGCGTGGTCAACCGTGGGAGTGACGTCCGGCGGCGAAAGCCAAGTGCTGACTGACCGAGGCCAGGAGACGCCCAGCTCTGCCGTCCCGCATCCAGGTAGCGGACGACGAACGATCAGGCCAGGCCCGCGTCGTGCGCGAGGAGCGCTATCTGGGTGCGGTTGTCCAGGCTGAGCTTGGTGAGGATGCTGGAGACGTGTGCCTTGACGGTCGTGACGCTCATGAAGAGCTCCGCGGCGATATCGGCGTTGGTTCTCCCATGCGCGATCGAAAGGGCCACCTCGTGTTCCCGCGAAGTGAGGCCGCCCAGCACGGCACGTGCGCGTTCATAGGCTCCGGCCTGCGCGACGGTGCGGTCCATCAGCCTGCGGGTGATCCGCGGCGACAGTATCGGATCTCCGGCCGCGACCCGGGTGACCGCCTCGACGATCTGTGCGGGCGGGGTGTCCTTGAGCAGGAACCCGCTGGCTCCGGCGCGCAGCGCGTACAGGATGTTCTCGTCGGTGTCGAAAGTGGTCAGCACGATCACGTCCGGCGGGTGCGCCCGGTCGCGCAATCGGCGGGTAGCGGTGATGCCGTCCACGCGCGGCATCCGCAGGTCCATCAGGACGACGTCGGGGGCGTGCGCGTCGGCGGCCGTGATCGCCTCCTGGCCGTCGGCGGCCTCGCCAACGATGCTGATGTCACCGGCACCATCCAGCATCATGGACAGCCCTGCCCGGACCAGGGCGTCGTCGTCCACCAGAAGCACGCGGATCACGCTGGCCATGGTAGCCAAGCCTGCAGCCGGAACTCCCCGCCGGTGGCGTGGTGGTCCAGTTGCCCGCCCGCCAGGCGTACCCGTTCGGTCAGCCCGATCAGGCCGGTGCCGCTACCAGGGGTAGTGGGCGCCGAGCCTCTTTCGGGGAGCGGGTTACGGACGGTGACAAGGAGGCGTGTCCCGGGACTGCCGTGCAGGGATACCTCGACCGGCTGGCCATGGGCATGCTTGCGGGCGTTGGTCAACCCTTCCTGTACGAGGCGGAAGACGGTCCGGGCTGCGGCGGCAGGCAAGGAGCCGGCGTCGACGACCTCGTCCTGCAGCCGGACCTGGTCTCCGGCCTGGCGCGCCTCGACCACCAGGCCAGGCAGGTCCTCCAGCGTGGGCTGCTGGGCCGTGTCGACCTCGTGCCCATCGTCCTCGTCGCGGAGCAGGCTGATCACCTGGCGCAGTTCTTCCAACGCCTGATGTACGCCGGCGCGGACCACGCCCGCCGCACGGGCGAGCTGCTCGGGCGAGGAGTCCGGCCGGTATTCCATCGCGCCGGCGTGGGTGGCCACCAACGACAGCCGGTGGGCCAGGACGTCGTGCATCTCACGGGCGAGTTTGTTCCGCTCGGCCATCCTGGCCTCGGCGATCCGCCGGCCCTGCTCAGCTTCGGCGCGGTGGGCGCGCTCGCGCAAGGAGATGAGGAGCGCGTGGCGTGCCTGAGCCAGCGCGCCCCAGCCGAGCAGCGCGCCGTATCCCACACAGGTCAGCACCAGCCACCAGCCGAGAGAGATGCCGGCGTTCGGCCGCCACAGCCCCTGCACCAGGTGCGCCGCGATACCAGCCGCCGCCACCGCGGCCGCGGCGGGAAGTCGCCGGCGCCGCGCCACCTGCAGGGCCCCCAACGTCGCCGCCGGGGTCGCCACCGGCGACACCACCGCGAGCAAGGTGGCGACCAGCGCGCCCGCCACCGGCCACCACAACTGGGCGAGCGCCGCGACCAGACTCACCGCCGCGACCGCGATGTCCAGACCGAGCATGGACGTGTGCGTGCTGGCCCGCGCCCATAGCGTCACGGCAGCAAGCACACCCACGCTGGCGATCACGCCTGCCACGGCGGCAGGTCGCGGGGGCCGGATCTCGCTCATCGGCCAAGGCTAACCGCCGGTGGGGCAGAGCCGTCACCTACCAAAGTCCACCTGGCGAGGCCGTCCCACACGCTGACAGCAACGATCTCGACCCAAGGGTTGCGCCACAGGCTAACGCCGGCTCTGGCACCTACCAAAGTAGGAGCCCATCTCTACCACGGAAGGAGCCACCGCGACCGCGTGCCGGATGCGGCCCCGCACACCTCGGCGGCACGCTGTCGGACGTGAAGCTCCATCCTTGAGAGGAACCGGCAGGCCGTACCGCCGTAGGGCACGCACTCGATGAACGCGGCCATCGGCTGTCTGCGGACCGCCAGCTTCGTCGCGTCTTGCATGTCGTTCGCCCTCGCGCCGCCGCGACGCGCTGACTTGTCAGAGGGCGAATCAGCTTGATCATTTCTTCTGCAGCGAAAGGAAGGTGGATATACGTGAGCACCCAAGTGGGCGTCCGCGGTCGATCTTGGCGAGGGGCCCTCCTCGCCGGCCTCAGTGCCACCCTGCTCTGGACGTCGTCGTCCCTGTCGCCCGCCTATGCGGCCACGACGTACTGGCGGTTCGACAACTATGAGCGGGGCTGCCTCACGGCCGGCACCTCATCGAACGCCGTCTTTGAGGGCCCATGCCGTAACTCGGACGGTGCGCAGCAGTGGCACTGGGTCTCCTCCAGTTCGTGGAACCTGAAATTGCTGGTCAACAGCGCAACCGGCCGCTGCCTGACGACCGACTACGCATCGGGCGCGACCAGGGCCAACGCGGTCTGGCAGAGCAGCTGCGACGAGGGCGACAAAAACCAGAAATGGCGCTTCGACTACCTGACCGACGGCGCGGGCTATGGCTATCTCGAGTCCTACTGGGGCACCCAGGCCAGGACATCGCCGGGGTCGGCCGGTTCGGTCTACACCGACGAAAGAATTAAGACGGACATTTCGAACGGCTACTACGCCTGGTCGGCCAGCACGAGCGGCTGAGCGGACAGACCCCAGGCGCGGCGTCGAGCCGCAGGTGTCGGCAGGCGGTATGCGCTTCGACAGAGCCGCCCTCGATGAGCAGACCGACCGCAGAGCAGAAAGGAAACAGATCGCAGTGCAGTTCCAGTGGCCGCAGTGGGAGATCGAGACCGAGAAGGTGCCGACGACCATGATGGGCGATCAGCGACCGGCCCGAACGTCATGAGATTTCATGATCGAGTGGTGTTGGTGACTGGGGGTGGGTCCGGGATCGGGCAGGCCACGGCGCGAGCGTTCGGCAGGGAGGGCGCCACCGTGGTGGTGGCCGGCCGTACCGAGAAGAGCCTGGCCGAGACCGTCGAATCGGTCGGCGGGGACGCGAGCCTGGTGGTCGCGGACGTGACGGACGAGGCGGACGCCGAGCGGATGGTGGCGACGGTCGTCGAGCGGCACGGCAGGTTGGACATCGCCTTCAACAACGCGGGCATCGGCACCCTCGGCCACGTCGCCGACATGGACAGGGAGATCTGGGACCGGGTGCTGGCGGTCAACCTGACGGGCGTGTGGCTGTCGATGAAGTACGAGATCGCGCGGATGCGGGAGCAGGGCGGCGGGATCATCGTGAACAACTCCTCCAACCTCGGCGCTCATCGCCGCCAGCCGGGCTTGGGCGCCTACATCGCCTCCAAGGCTGCCGTGAGCGCGCTGACCAGGACGGCGGCGCTGGAGTACATCGGCGACGGGATCAGGATCAACGCCGTGAGTCCAGGGCTCTGTGACACTGCGATGTCGAGGTGGCCGGGGGAGAGGGAGGCGGATCGGGCTGAGCGGCTCAAAGCGGTCAACCCCAGCGGGCGCGTCGGCACCGTGGAGGAGATCGCCGGTGCCGTGCTCTATCTGGCCTCGCCCGAGGCGGGCTACGCCGTCGGCACCGATCTGGTGGTCGATGGCGGCAGCGCAGCCTGAACATGGCGGTCCGCCTCCTGATGAGGGTGGACGTCGTCAACGCCGGGCGCGCTACTGCTGCGGTTGCTGCCTGAGCGGTGGAACGGCCCGCGCATATTGGTGGTACGGCACGCCCGGCGGCACGGGGCGCGGCCTCTGGAGTGGGCGATTCATGCTTCCAGCGCCGCAGTCGCCGCCCCCGCATTCGTAGTCGATGGTCATGCGGTGCTCGTTCCACGACTCGCTGTGGCGCTTGGGGCCGGTCCAGCGCAGTCTGCGGTCGACCACAACCTCGCCCGGCGGCCCGGTGACCACGGTGATCGTCACCGGGCCGCTGGAGTCGACCTCCAGCTCGTCTCCGGTCAGTAAGTACGTGCCGTGGGTGCTCTCCGAAGCGGGCACAACCGGCTCGCGGCTGTTGCCGTGGATCAGCACCGCGCCCCCGGCGATCGCGGCAGCCAGCAGGGCGGTGACTCCGAGGATCTTCTTCATGCCTCAAAGTTAGGAATTCGCGGCCCGGGCGACGATGGTGCTGCGTTCCCACTTGAGGGTGGTGCCGGCACCACCCTCAAGCCGGAGACGCCTTCGGGTGCTCGATGGTGGCCGACGTGATCTTGCGTGGTCTGGACCGGCACGGTGATCAAGGGGTCACCGTGCCGGTGCTTCACCTGTCACGAGGGTCGAACCGGTGCGCCACATGCGGGCGGCGCGGGTTCGGCTCAGCTCGTCGAGGCTGCGTACTGAGCCCGGACCTGCTCCTCGGTCAGCGCTTGTGCGTAGACGGCGGCGTCGTCTACCGCTCCGTTGAGGGTGGTGCCGTTGAGCTGGCCGAAGTACGCCTGAGGCAGCGGGATGGTCTGCGGCAATGTCTGGCGGCGCTCCCCGTCGACGTACAGGGTGGTGGCCGTGCCGTCGGAGACGAAGGCGAGCTGCGTCCATCGGCCCAGCGGTACCGCGTAGTCGAACGCGTAGTCCTTCACGCCGACCTGGGTGAAGCCGACCTTGCCGCCGGTGCCGTACTGCTCCAGCTTGATGTTGCCCTGCCGGGAGCCCAGCAGGTTGGCGTCGTTCTGCGTTCCGTCCTTACGCACCCACTGGGTGTAGGTCCACGGTCCGGAGATGTCGAGGCCGCCGATGCCCAGCCCGTCACCTTGGCCCTTGAACTTCAACGCCTTGCCCGATCGGCCGTCGACGTAGGAGGGCAGACCGATGATCTGGGTCGACATGTGCAGGGATCCGGTTCCGTCGAGCACCGGCCGGACGTTCATGCCAGGTGCGCCATCGTGCCAGCCCTCGGGGTACGCCGCGGGCTCGAAGGAGTAGGTGTGGATCGGCTTGCCGTCCGTGGTGGGCCGGCGTGCTTCGAAGCCCTTCCATCCCGGCGCCTTGCCGATCTCGCGCTTCAGCTCAACGAACTCCGCATAGGTGGTCGCAGGAGCGGCGTTGTGCCACATGGTGTTGCCGGCCGCGTCACGCAGTGGTGCGGAGTACTGGTCGGAGTACGCGTCCGGCGCCCACATCTGATAGTCGTTCCACACGTGCACGACCCCGCCGAGCAGTTCGGGGCTCGCCTTGAGGCGCCAGGACGTGTGCGCCCACGCCGGGTTGCCGTAAAGCCTGTGCACCGCATTGGCGGTGACGTAGAGGTTGCTCGACGGCCCCGCTTGGATCAGGTCGTACGGTGCCAGCTCGGGGTCGTCGGCGTTGCCGAGCCAGTCCATGACGATGACGTCGGTGGAGACCTTCTGCTTGGGGGCGCTGGAGTGCTCGAATCCGTTGTAGATGATCGAGCGTTTGCCCTTGGCGACGACGTGGTCGTTCACCTTGTTGACGTAGTCGTTGAACAGGTCGCCGAACGTGCTGTACCGCTCGGAGTTGTCGGCGAGGAACTTCTTGACCGCGGGGCAGTTGGCCAGGTTCGTCGGCATCTCGTCTCCGCCGAGATGGACGTACGGGCTGGAGAACCACGGCATGAACTCATCGAGGATCCGCTTGGCGGCGGTGACGGCCTCGGGCCGCATGATGTTCATCGCGAAGCTGGGGGTCACCCAGCCGTAGGTGTAGTCCTGGCCGCAGGAGTTGTCCGCCGTGGCGCCCGACCCATCGGGGTTGGGCCCGTGCCCCATGCCGACCTTGAAGTAGTTCGACACCGGGTCGGCGTGGCCGGGGAACTCGAAGCCGGGGACCACCTGCACGTTGTTCTCCCGGCCGAGCTCGACGAACTCCTGGATCTGCTCGCGGGTGTAGGCGAACTTCTCCGAGGTGAGACCGGGCAGGTTGTCGCTGTGGAGGCGGAAGCCCTCCGGCTCCTCCAGGTGCAGCAGCAGCATGTTCTGCTTGGTCCAGCCCATCTCCCGGATGGTGTCCTTGATGTAGTCGGGCGACCAGTACTTACGCGCGGCGTCGATGGCGAACCACCGCTGCGGCTTGCTGGGGACGTCGACCGCCTGGCCTTTGGGCAGGCGGGCACGGCCCTCGTCCTGGCGCAGCAGTTGCAGCACCGACCGGCTGCCGTAGTAGAGGCCGGCGGTGGTGTTCGCCTCGATGGTGACGCGATCGTCGATGGTGAGCCGGTAGCCCTCGGGGCCAAGCTCGTTCTCCTCGACGAGCCGCAGGCGGATCCCGTGGTCGCTTTCCCGTGCGCCCGTGCGGGCCTCCGCCGGCCGCCCGGTCACGGTCGTGAAGTCGGCGGCTGTCGTCTCGGCCACCTGGGCGAGCGTCCGGTCGGCGAGACCGGGCATTGTCACGCCGGTCGTCGACAGGGATTTCTGGTTCGCCGGATAACTCACCCCGGCGTTCTCGGGAAGGGTGAACGTGCCGGAGCCCGCCGTCCAGCTCGACAGCTGCGGCACCACGCCCGGCACCGCAGCCGCGGCGGACTTCTGGTCGTAGACCTCCACCTCCGCCAGGCTCAGCGGATCGGTCGCGGACTCGAGCTGGATCCGGAGGTAGCGTCCCTTGACGCCGCCCAGGTCGATGGCGCTGGGCGTTCCGGCCGTCGCCGCCTGCCGGATCGCGGTCACGCCGGGCGAGGACTTCGCCTCATCGAGGGTCTGTCCGCGGATCTCCTGCTCCGACGTCATCACCCAGTAGTTGCGCAGCCGGTCCGCGCAGCAGTCCGTCCGGTTGTAGATGCGCATTTCGGCCAGGTCGCGGGCGGTTCCCAGGTCCACCTGCCACCACGCCTGGTTGGACGGCTCGGCGGTGTGGGTCACCGAGCCCTGCCCGAACACGCCGCTGGTGTTGCCGTCCACCGCCCTTTCCGGCACTCCGCCCCAACTCAGGCTGCTCTGGGTCACCGGCTTGCCCAACGCCAGGTTGACCGGCGCCACCTCGACCGTGTCGGAGGCGATCACCGTGCGCCCGGAGACAGACGCGGTCACGGTCACCGGAACCCTGCCGAGCGGAACACCAGCGGGAACGGTGACCTGCACGGGGAGTGTGGCCGTCTCACGCGGCTGAAGGGACGCCACCGGCCGAGCTCCTGTCATGCTCCAGCCTTCCGGCGTGACACCGGTGACGGTCAGACCGGTCAGCGCGGTCTCCCCGACATTGGTGTACGACAGCGTGGCGTCCACGGTGGCACCGGCGGAGATCCGCGCCGGCAGGTCCAGCAGACCTCGGACGACGATCGGCGCGTTCGGGGTGTGGATCCTGAAGGAGTAGGCGCTGCCGAGAGGGTCGACCGCGCTGCCCCCCTCCGGCATGGTGACCACGATGTTCCCCGCGCTGTTGCGGCTCCATTTGAGCGCCGCCTGGGACGCGCCGCCGACAAGTGTGATCTTGGTGTTGGCGCTCACCGGCACGTCGCCGCCGAGCGTCAGCGTGCTCCCCGGCCACGCCAGCGCGGTCGCGTACAGGTCCCCCTTGTTGACGGAGTAGCGGACGGGGACGGCGCTCGCCGGCTCCTCGGCGCGCGTCCAGTACGTCGAGCCGTAGATCGCCTCCCCGTTGGTCTTCAGCCAGCGCCCGACATCGCGCAGCCGGGAGGCCTGGGCCTCGGGGATCGTGCCGTCGGCGTCCGGCCCCACATCGAGCAGCAGGTTGCCGTTCTTGCTGACGATGTCGACGAGGTCATGGACGATCTCGGCGGAGGACATGTAGTCCTCGACCGGCTCGTTCTTGTTGAGCCCGTAGGAGAAGCCGATCCCGCGGCTGGACTCCCACTTGTTCACCCTGATGTTCGGGACCTTCTCGTATTCGGGCGTCTCGAAGTCGAGCTGGTCGCCGCGGTAGCCGCCGGGCTTGACCCTGCACCGGTTGGCGACGGCGACCTCCTTCGGCTCGGGGCGATCGGCCGCCTGGTTGTAGAAGTGGGCGATCGTGTCGCCCATCTTCCAGTAGCTCGCGTCCCGCTCCCACTCACCGTCGCACCACAGGATGTCCGGATCGTAGTCGTCGATGAGCTCGTTCATCTGCGGCAGCATGTAGTCGGAGACGTAGTCCTCCCCGGTGGTGACACCGGTGTAGGGGATCTGCGCACCCGTATACGGGTTGGTCGGCTGCCGCCCGGTGTAGTTGGGGTTGTACCACTCGTAGTTGGAGTAGTAGAAGCCCCGTTTCAGGCCCGAGCCCTCGGCGGCGTCGAACAGCATTCTGGCCAGGTCCTTCTTGGGGCCGTGATGCACGACGCTGCGGGTGCTCTGCTTGGTGTCCCACAGGGCGACGCCTTCGTGGTGTTTGGAGGTCAGCACGAAGTACTTGGCGCCCGCGTCCTTGAACAGTTTGACCCACTCGGCCGGCCGGTAGTTCTCGGCCTTCCAGTCGTCCATGAACGAGTCGTAGTTCTTGTCCTCGCCATAGGTCGCCCGGTGGTGGTTGTAGGTGGCCGAGTTCTTGCTGTTCATGTAGTTGCCGTACCACTCGGCGTAGCTCCGGCGGGGCCCCCATGCGGGGACGCTGTAGGCGCCCCAGTGGATGAAGATGCCGAACTTCGCGTCATCGAACCACTGCGGTGTGGGGTGCTTCTCCAGCGAGGCATAGTCGCCGGTGTAGCGGTCGGCTGGGGTGTTGCCGGATGCGGAGGCGGTCGATGGGCTTGCCGTAAGGATCAGTGCCAGGGCGCCCGTTACGGCGGGCCCGGTGATTCGTCTCACACGCAGCTCCTGGGGGGATGGGAAGCCACCTCTGGTGTCGGACAGATACGGCCCAGACCCAGAGAAAGACCCGATGAATAAGGACCAGAGATATCGGCATCGCATGGACGCAAGAGCGGGGCTTCTGCCATATGAACGCTGGTAGATGTACGATTTATCGCGCGCAGTGCTCGGCCACGAGTTGACGTACAAGGAGAGCGGAGGCCAAAACCTCCTATCTTTCTTCGGCCATGCCGCTCTCACGACACCGACCCCTCGTGATCTCAGAACATCGGCGCGGGCTACGCGGGGTCGGGCTCGGGGCTCATGGAACGGACCTCGAACCGCCAAAGGGAGTAGCCGAAGCCGGTGGTCCGCTTGATCCCCTGCATCCGCACATATCGAGCGGTCACCGGGGCGACGGTGATCTCGTCCACGCGGGCGCCCGCCGGCTTGTCCCGGACCGGGACCACCGTCTTCCAGGTGGCGGCATCGTCGGAGACCTGGATGTCGTAATCGCGGCCGGAGGCCGCCTCCCAGTCGAGCAGGACGCGCTGGACGGTCTGCGGGGAACCGAGGTCCACCTGGATCCATTCACCGTCGCGGTAGGCGCTGGCCCATCGGGTCTTGGGATCTCCGTCGGTGGCGTTCTCCGGGCCCAGGCTCGCCACTTCGGACGACGACGCGGTGGTCGGCTGATGCAGCGCCAGGTCCGGCACCTCGAAGACGCGCATGCTCCACAGGGCGTACCCGTTCCGCTTCGCCCCCGCCTGCGTGCCGACGAGCCGTACGTGCCGTGCAGTGACCGGGTCGAACACGAGAGTGTCGGTTCCGGCGGCTTCGCGGCCTGTGCGGGTGGCGACCGTGGTCCAGTTCTCGCCGTCCCGTGACACCTGGACCTCGTAGTCGCGGCCATAGGAGGGCGCCCAATCCAGCTCGACCTTGCTGATCGCGAAGGGCTTGCCAAGGTTCACCTGGAGCCACGCCTCGTCTCCCGGACCGCTGCTCCACTTGGTGGTGCGCACCCCGTCGAACGCGGCGGCCGCCTCGCCCGCGGAGGCGGACGCCTCCTTGCCCACGCTCACCTCTCCCGACGCCGCCGTGGCCAGCGTCGTGGCAACCTTCGTCAGCCCAGTGCCCACCCCGAGCTTGCGCACAGTGCCGAGAAAGGCGCTGTACGGCACGCCTGACTTGGCCCCGCTCCACATCTTCTGCGCCAGCACGCCGAACGTGGGCTCGACCAGCCCGTGCACGTCCAGCTCCGAGTAGGTGGCCTCGGTCAGGTCGTTCCACACGGCCGACATGGCGCCGAGAAGCTGCGGGTCACCAGGGGTGACGCTCTGCCCGCCGGGGAAGACGTGCGGCTCCCACTGGTCGTAGAGGTACTTCCCGTCCAGCCCGTGGCCGTGGTAGTAGCCCGCGAACGGGACGATGTAGAGCAGGGCGTCATTGGTGTTGATGAAGGAGTAGCCGTCCCGCTTGAGCGCCTGTGGTCCGTACCAGCCGTTGTTCCAGCTGTTCATGGTCACGTCGCGGTCGTAACCGTCGGCGTTGGCGGCCATGACCGACAGGCTGCCCCAGGCCCGCGGCTGCTTGCCGAGCGCACGGATGTGGGCGGCCATCTCGTTGAAGTAGACCTTGTAGCGGGGCTTGTCCACCGTGTACTCGTCGGCGCCGAAGTGCACGTCGGGACCGCGGAACCAGGGCACGAACTCGTCGAACACCGACTTCATGAACGCGGTGGTCGCAGGCTTGGACAGATCAAGGTGGTCGGACTCGCCGTTGTTGAGGCCGAGCGACGGGCGGAACCGGATGAACGCCAGGGAGTGGGCGGGCGCGTCGATCTCGGGAATGATCGTGACGCCGTTCGCCGCGGCGGTGTCCTCGAAGGAGTCCCAGTCCGCTCGGTCGTAGGACCCGTCGGCGGAGGCCAGCCCGGCCAGTTCGGGGTTGCCGGTCTTGAGCCGGAAGCCGGCCTGGACCTGGCTCCAGGAGGGCTTGCTGCCCTTGAAACCGTTGTCGTTGAGATGCAACTGCAGCTGGTTGAGCTTGAACCAGCCCATCAGCCGCAGGTAGTCGCGGATGTAGTCGGCGGTGAAGAAGCGCCGTCCGACGTCCAGCATGAACCCGCGGACCTTGTAGTTCGGCCAGTCCACGGCCGTGCCCACGGGGACCGAATCGCGGCCGTCGTCGAGCAGCAGGATCTGCAGGAGGCTGCGGGTGCCGTAGTAGAGACCCTGCGCGGTCGGCGCGGCGATCGTCACGTTGCGATCAGTGACCGTGAAGGTGTAGCCCTCCTCGGCGAACCGGGCGCCACCCGTCGCGTCGGTGAGGGAGGGATCGATCGACAGGACGATGTCGCCGTCCTGCGGGATCCGGGGAGAGACGTCCAGCTTGTGCCCTGTCACCTGTTCGATCTCGGCGGAGAGCCGCGCACCCTGGTCGTCGAGCTCGTCGACCTGCTTCTTGGCCAGCACGATCCGGCTGTGCTTGCGCAACTCGAAGGAACCCGTTCCGCCCTCCCACTGCTGAAGAGCGGGCACCACGACGGGCTTGGCGTTGGGGGCAGTGCTCGTAGGGGCGGTGTCGGCCACCGCGGGCGGGACTACCAGGAGGGACATGGATAACACGAGCGTCACCCATCCGACCAATCGAGGAGCATGGCGATTCATGCGGACTTCAACCTACTTTCGAGCGGGATTGAAAGACTTATACCCCAAACTCGGTAGTCGGTATAGACCAGCAATGCTGTTGGCGCCAGGATGTTCGATGCCGAGGCAAGTTGATGGTCTAGACCGGATCGCGTGACTGCTTGCCCCTTTCCGGTCGCGAGATAGGGGTCGATCAGGCGTATGCCCTGCTCACAAGAGGTCGCCGCAAGCGGGGACGCGGGCGCTGCGGCTATGCGGTTCCGTCCATCCAGCAGAGGTCCGATGTCTGCGGCTCAGGCGGTGGCTGACGGACAACGCATGCCGGTCTTGTCGATCAACCGTCATCCGCGCAGGTCATGCGGCTTGCTCGCTCTGCCTGGCTCGTTCGGTACCCGGAATGTCCATCCGTTGGGCAGCGGGCGCTTACCGCACCCTGCTGCGGTAAGCGCCACCACTGATTTCGGGACGTTTTCTTACAGTCCCTGTACGGATGAGTGGTGCGCCCGGCCGGTGATCTTGTGACGGTACCGCGTTGGTGTGGTGCCGGTTCCGTGGCGGAAGACGGTGGCGAAGTGCTGCGATGAGGAGTAGCCGAGATCGGTTGCGATTGTGGTGATCGGCAGGTCGGTCTCACTGAGCAGCAGCCGGGCGCGTTCCACGCGCAGGCGCGTACGGTACCGGCCAGGGGTCTCACCGATCTCGGCGCGGAACAGTTCGGCGAAGTGCGCGGGCGAGAGGTGCACGGCGGCAGCCAGGTCATCGACTGTGAGGCCCTCGGCCAGGTGGTTCTCGATGAGCCGCTTGGCCGTTGCGATGGCCGGGTGCATGGCCAGGTGGCGGCCCGGTTGCCGGCCGTCGGCCAGCCGGGAGGCTTCGATCACGAGCAGAGCAGCGGTGTAGGTCAATCCGGCCGTGCGCAGCGGCTGGTACGTGGTGACCTCCCGCAGGAACAGCTCGAACGGCGTGACCATCGATCCGGCATCCGTGATCACGAACGGCTGCCGTTGCCGCCAGAGCGGGTGCAGATCACCCGGCGGCACGATATCCGCGGGTGCGAGCGCGGCAAAATAGAAGTGGTAGGGCGCCGTGCTGGAGGCCGCCATCGCGTGCGGCACTCCTGGAGGCACCGCCAGCATGCCGCGTGAGGGAACATGCCACGTGTCGTCTGCCACAGTCCAGCAGGTCGGTGGACCGGCCACTTGCAGGTACAACTCCCAGACGTCGTGAGTATGGGGGCGGATCACCCAGCTGGTGGGGGCGTGTTGATCCCCAGCGTGGAGGAGTCCGGGTACTCCGGCTTGCCGCAGGTGCGCATGAAATCCGGCACTGAGGCCCGTGGGACGGTCGATGGACACCCGAGAATTATGTACATGTGCCCGAAACTCCCGCACGCTGGAGCAGGGTCGCTTCTCTTAGCGTTCCGGGTATGACGAACGAACCGTTCACTCTGCTGCCGACCGACGACGACGTGGCGTTCTACCGGGAGAACGGCTACTGGATTTCGCCGCCGGTCCTCTCCGACGAGATGCTGGACGCTGCCGAACATGGTATGCGCCGCCACTACGCCGGTGATATCGACCGCGAGGTACCCGGCGACCCGGACAGGAGCTTCTGGGGGTGGCGCCCCGCCGACGGCGACGTGCTGCGCAAGAATGACTACGCCTCGCTGCGGGTCACGGAGCTGGCGCACCTGGTCAGCCAGTCCGTCATCGCCGGGTGCGCCGCCCGGCTCGCTGATGCGGGGGAGATCCGGCTGTGGCACGACCAACTGCTGTACAAGCCAAGCGGTTCGAATCGGCAGGGCAACGTCGGCTGGCACACCGACCGGCACTACTGGCGGGGCTGCTCCAGCCAGGAAATGCTGACCGCGTGGGTGCCTTTCCACGACATCACCGAGGCCCACGGGCCCGTCATGTTCGTGGCGGGCAGCCACCGCAGGGACGAGCAGGCTGACCTCAGCTTCTTCGACCAGGATCTGACCACGATCGACCACTACGTCGCCGAGCACGATCTGCGCATCGTCACCGCCACGCTCTCTCGCGGCCAGGTCAGCTTTCATCACTGCAAGACCATCCACGGCAGCGGCCCCAACCACAGCGGCGAAGCACGCCGGTCGATCGCCATCCACCTGCAACCTGGCGACAACCACCACATCGCCACCCATAACAACGACCGTCTGGTCGCTCCCCGCCCGGACGGTGCCCCCGACTACGCCGATCCCGATGTGTGTCCCCGCCTGTGGCCACCGGCCCGTTGAGCTAATGGACCACACATCATCGACCGCATAGTCATGGCCCGCCCGCGACGGCATCCAGAGACCCTGATCATCCCGCGACCAGTAACTCGCCGACATCCCCACTAGCCGCGATCCGAACCGCGCCGGCCGACCTCCTGCCCGATCAACCGGTTCCGCCACCCCCGGCCCAGCTGATCGCGAAGACCTACTTTGGGGCCTGGGTCACCTTCGCGAGATAAGGATCGACGTACCAGGGGCAAGGTAGCCCACGAGCGGCTTCCGATGGCTGGCCGTACGCCCCGCCAGGCCTTGGGAGTGGGGCTACCCCGGCGTACGGTGCCGAGGGCTATGGCTGGCCGGCGGGTGGGAGTGCAGCGCCGACCCGGCGGCGCGGCCACCTTGAGGGGGAGCGAGGGCTCCTCGCGTCCGACGGTCATAGGTTCGCGAACCGAGATAAACCCCTTGCGCAATGGTCAAGAATCGTTGACCATTGTTCGCATGCCTGACAACGATCTTCCAGAGACGTTTCACGTCTCCACTGACGAGCAGTTGCGTGCTGTCTCCAATCTCACGCGGCACCGGATCATGGCCGTGCTCCGCGCCGAGCCTGCGACGATCACGCAGATCGCCGAACAGGTGGGCCTGGCCAAGGGCAGTTCGAGCTATCACGTGCGGCTGCTGGAGCGGGCCGGCCTGGTGAAGGTGGTGCGGACGCGGAAGGTCCGGGGGGTCACCGAGCGGTACTACGCGATGGCCGCGCGGGCGATCGTCCTGCCGGATCCCGTCCCGGGGCAGCCGGATGTGCTGATGCGGCACGCGGTGGCGGACCTGGAGGCGGCGCCGGCGGACGGTGAGCGGCACGTGCGGATGGCGCATCTGCGGCTCACCGATGAGCAGTTCGCGCAGCTGGGGGCGCGGCTGGAGGCGCTGGCGGATGAGTACCAGGCGCTGTCGGATCCAGCACTGCCGGAGGCATCGCTGGCCTTCGCGCTGTTCCGGCCGGCGGCTCGGGCGCAGGCGGGGAAGGAGTCTTCGTGACCTTGGATTCAAGGAACCTGCCGGCCGGATTCGGGCGGCTGTGGACCGCACAGACGGTGTCCTCGCTCGGCGACGGGGTGACGCATGCCGCGCTGCCGCTGCTCGCGTTGACGTTGACGCGGGATCCGATGGCTCTCGCGGTCGTCACGGCCGCCGGGACGCTGCCGTGGCTGCTGTTCGGGGTGCTCGGCGGTGCGCTGGTGGACCGCTGGGACCGCCGCCGCACGATGTGGGTCACGGACGCCGCGCGTGCGGTGCTGCTCGCCGTACCCGCTGCGGCGGCCGCGCTCGACGTGCTGAGCATCCCGCTGCTGGCGGCCGTCGCGTTCCTGCTCGCCCTCGGCGGGCTGTTCTTCGACACGGCCGCCACGGCGTACCTGCCGGATCTGCTCGGCCGCGACCCCGCTCAGCTGGAGCGCGCCAACGCTCGCCTGCGCGGCACCCAGACTGCAGCGTCCGGCTTCGCCGGGCCACCCGCGGGCAGTGCGCTGCTCGCGCTCGGACGTTCGGTTCCGCTGCTCGCCGACGCGGTGTCGTTCGCGCTGTCCGCACTACTCGTACGGTCGCTGCCCGCCATGCCGAGGCCCGCCGCAAGCGCACGCGAGTCGCTGCTCCGCCAAGCCCGGGCCGGGGCCTCCTACGTCTTCCGGGACCGGCTGCTGCTCGGGCTCGCGCTGCGTCCGGCGGTCGGGAACATCGCCTTCCTCGCCGTGGAGACCGTCCTGGCCCTCTTCTCCCGCGAACGTCTCGGCATCGACACCTTCGGCTTCGGCCTGCTCCTCACCGCAGAGGCCGCGGGCGGCCTGCTCGGCGCGGGCATCGCCTCCTTCCTCGGCCGGCGCCTGGGCACCGGCACCGCGCTGACCTGCACCGCCGCGATCGAGGGCCTCGCCATCCTGGGGCTTGCCTCCGCGCCGAATGCGTACGTGGCCGGCATCGCGCTCGCCGTCTGCGGCGCGGGCATGGGCGCCACGATGGTGCTCGGACCCTCCCTACGGCAGGCCATCGTCCCGGCCCACCTGATGGGCCGGGTCGCCTCGACCTCCCGCATGCTCGCCATGTGCGCCGCCCCGTTCGGCGCCTTCCTCGGCGGCTGGCTGGCCAACACCTACGACCTGCGCACCCCGCTGTACGCCGCCGCCGGCCTCCTCCTCACCATGACCGCCGTCACCGCGACGATGACCAGCAACCGCCGCGTCGAGGCCGCACTGCGCAACACGCACCCGGAAGCCGACCCGGCCGACCAGCACCCCGCCAAAGAGACCGTGCCGAGATAGGCGAGGTTCGAGTGGTCGATGGCGGTAAGTCCGAAGCCCAGCCCGAGCAACGCCGCTCCGGCGGCACAGACCCAGCCAGGGGCGCGCCGTTGCAGCCAGGGACCTCGAGGCCCGTAGTTCAAGAACGGTGATCTGATGACGCAGGCAAGGATCTCGACGTCCTTGTCCCGATCGCCCGTCGACAACAACCGCAGCGTGGCGAAGGTGCCAGCGGGGCACCAAAGCAGCCCTGCTGGAGGCTCGGATCGCGCAGCTTTTCCTCGACCGGCACCGATTTCCGTGCAGCCGTGAGGAATGGGCGACTACGCGCGCGGAGTGGCGGCAGAGGCGGTTTGGTAGACCGCCCGTTCTTGGTCGGCGAAGTGGGTACCGGCCATATAGGGCCGGGCGGGGTTCCAGATCTGGTCGAAGCCGAAGCCGCCGGAGCTGCTGGAAACGAAGTGGGACATGACGCCGATGAGGGTGCCTGTGCCGGTGGCCGGGGCGAAGGTGTCTAACCAGGGTCCGCCGCTAGAGCCTTGGGCCTGGGCCATGGGCATGATGTCGTCGACGTTGCCGCCGGTGTCGAGGGTGGTGGCGCCGCGGGAGGCGAACAGGGTCCGGCCGTCGTAGGTGCGTACCTGGCCGGCGGGGACGCCGTTGGCTCCGGGCACGCCAAACAGCGGCAGGTTGTTGCCGTCGTACTGCGGGGCGTACCACTGCGCCGACCCGGAGGACGAGACCCGGTTGAAGGTGGGGTAGCCGAACGCGGTCACGAACTGGCCGCGTGGGTGGTCGAATGCGATTGCCTGCCCGCCGGTGATGTCCTGGATCGGAGCGGTGGCATCGGGGTTGTCGACCAGGAACGCGGCCATGTCGTTGCCGCTGAAGTTGTTCTTGTTCCACGCCCAGGTGTTCGTGAGCCATACCCGGGTGACGCCCCACACGCCGTAGGGGGCGATGTCCGGGCTGGGCAGCGGCGTGTTCTGGACGTAGTCATTGATGGCTTGCGGGTCGGTGAGGTTGGCGGGGATACGGGTCAGGTGTGTGCCGTCGAAGCCGGGGATGAACACGGCATTGACCGCGATGTGGTTCGGCCCGCCCAAGTTGCTGCCCAGTTGCTCTCGAAAGCAGTGCCCGGCGGTGACCGCGACGCTACGGTTGGCGCTCTGCGCCACTGTGGCGGTGCAGGCCGCCAGATGGTCGAACTGGCCGGTGGCGGCGTTGTTGACCCGCAGCAGCAGTTTCCCTGCGGTCCTGGTGATCAGGCCTTGTCCCTTCCAGGGCGCGGCCAGGTCATTCCAGCCGTCGGCGGGGGGCACCGCGTCCGAGCCACGCCCGATGGCGTTGCCGGTGTCGTCGTTGAGGGCGGCCGCCGCGATCCTGCCTGTGGTCCAATGGTTGATTTCCGCCCGTAAGGCGCTCTGATAGCCCGCCCCGGCCGGCACCATCCGGGTCATTTCGTACGGGGTGGTGTTGGCGTGCGCGGCCGGTGCGAGACCGCCGCCAGCGGTCGCGGCCAGCAGCATCGTGGCGGCGAAGGTGCCTACCCGCGTGGGTATCGACGTCATAACGGCGGCTCCCATCTTTGACCGACCGGTCGGTCATAGCAGACCGGCCATACACTGATCGGGAATGGATCGATCGTCAAGGATGTGTGGCCGACATCACAGTGGTGCGGCAGCGTCGGGAAGGACGTGGCTTATGGCGCGGCCCGCAGGCCCAGGACGTGAAGCGCTGCTGCGTGCGGGACTCCACGTCGCCCAGGAACGCGGGTTGACCGGGATGTCGGTCAACGCTGTGGTTGAGGCGGCCGGAATGTCCAAGGGGAACTTCTACCAGCACTTCACCGACCGCAGAGACTTCCTGCGCGCGTTGCACCGCCTCTACCACGACGAGGCCGAACAGCGACTGGTCGCCGCAGTGGGCCACCTACCTCCCGGGCGGCAACGGCTGATCCAGGGCATCACCTTCCACCTCGACATGTGCCTGAAAACCCGTGCCACCCGGGCCATGCTGGTGCAGGCCCGCACCGATGCCGACCTGTTCGACGAAATGCGCGCCCGCAACGACCACATCGCCGCCCTGGTCGTCCATGACCTTGCTGCCATCGGCTGGGACCCACCCGAACCGGTCGCCCGAATGATGGTCACCATGGTCGGAGACGTCAGCCTCGAAGAACTCTTCGACGGCCACCGCCGCGACGACCTGCGCGACGCCTTCTTCCAGCTCCTGCTACGAGAACCCACCCATCCAACCCTGTGACCGTCACCATCCACCCAGTTGAGGCGTGAGCCCTCCCGAGGCTCTGTCTCTCTTCTTTCGGCTCTGTCGCATACGAAGCGCGTGGCGTCATCCGAGAAGGACGCGGTGGCGGAGCAGGGTGAATCCGGCCCGGCCGTACATCTGGCGCTTGATCAGTTTGGTTTCGTGTTGACGCCCTAGGTTCCGCCGTTGTGGTGGGGGTGGGAGAGCGCGGCATGGACGGCTTCGCGGACTTGGTGTAGGCCGCGGAGGAAGGCGTGCAGGCGTCGGCGGCGACGGAGGCGATCCACCGCTCCAGGAGTTCGCTGTTGTCGGGGTGCGGAGTGAGCAGGCGGGCGAAAGCGCTGATGCGCCCGGACAGGGCGATCATCGCGAGGCAGGCCGAGGTCAGGTGGTCGAGCAGGTTGCGCTGTTCGGCAGTGAGGGCGGTGGGGTTGGCCAGTAGCAGTCCGGTCAGGCGACGTGCTGAGGTGGGAAGGCGGTCGCCTTCCACGCGGCCTTGATTGATGCAGCAGGCGCCGGGCAACATCTTCATCTACGCTCCGGACTACACCACGATCATGGTGGTCGACGTCCTGTTCCCAGGCTGGGCGCCGTTCAAGAACCTGGCCGTCTCGCAGGACATCCCCCACTGGGTCAAAGCACAGCGCATCGCCATGCACTATCCGTGGCAGACACTCGTCGGCGGGCACCTCGGGCGCCTCGGGACCCGCGCCGACGGCGAGCTGCAAATCCAGTACATGAACGACCTGGACGCGAGCACCCGGGCCGCGATCACCTCGGTCGATCCGACGCCGTTCTTCACTAAGTACGGTGCCCAGGGCAACGCCTGGGGCCATCTTCAAGACCTACCTCGACGCCGTCGCCCAGACCGCGGCGGCCCCGGTGACCGCGAAGTACACCGGTCTCCTCGCCGCCGATGTCTTCACCGTGGATCCTCCTGGAATCCCTGCGCATCGACACCGGGATCCTCGGCCCTTTCGGCGTCCGGCCCTGACGGACTCACCGATGGCTATCACGATGTGGCGGAGGCCGAGCGCGGGGTCGCGCGCTGCTGGCTTACGGGGGCTTGGCTGCGCCGCCGTCGCCGCATTCTGGAGGCGAGAACGCCACTGCGTACGCCACAAGAACTGCACATCGCCCGCCTGTCCAACCGCGAGATCGCGCAGCAGCCGTACCTGTCCCATCGAACCGTCAGCACGCACCTGTACGGCGCCTTCCGCAAGCTCGGCATCACCTCACGTGCCCAGCTACGCGATCACCTCCCATGACGCCCCTGGAGTTGGCGACCGGCGTCCTCCTGCGCGAGGCGGGCGCCCGCGCGAACCGGTACCGAATGCATCACCACAACCCTGAAGATCAAAACGGCGTCGCGGCCGCCGCAAGCCGTACGGCAGCTTGCCCCGCACCGGGATGAACCGCGGACTTTGCCCGTCGGTCGCGGATACCGGCGTAAGCTCTCCGCGGACTTGCTCGATTGTCGCGATCTCTTGCCCAATCCCGCCTTTCCGGCAGGGTGAGATGAACGGACGCCCTGAGGTCGATCGCGTGATGGTTATGCTCGCAACAGCCTGTAACCGGGGCTGGTGAGGCACTGACCGACCGTGAGGTATCTGTGGCCAGCATTGAACTCTTCGGTCGCCGCGCCGAGCTCGAACAGCTGTCTGGCTTTCTCGACAGCGCTCGGCGACAGGGTCACGCGCGGTTGATGTGGGGCGAACCCGGTGTGGGCAAATCCGCTCTCATGGCTGCCGCAGCCGAGCTGGCTGTCACGGCGGGGATGCGTGTGCTGCGCGCCTCCGGGTCCGAGTTCGAAGCCGACGTCAGTTACTCCTGCCTCAATCAGCTCCTCCTGCCGGTGAACGCCGAGATCGAGCTCCTACCGCCATCTCTGCGGGAGGCGCTGTCGGTGGCGCTGGGGTTCGGCGTCGGAGCGCCCACGGACGCGCTCCTCGTCGGCAACGCCGCGCTTCTGCTCGTCAAACAGGTCGCCACCGAGGTGCCGCTCGCCCTTCTGGTGGATGACGTCCAATGGATCGACCGGGCCAGCGCCACCGTGCTGGGATTCGTCGCGCGCCGGCTGGAGGGCGTCCGGGCCGGCCTGCTGATGTCGGCCAGAACGGGCACGCTGGGTTTCCTGGCTCCGCGCGGATTGACCGAGATGGTCGTACAGCCGCTGGATCGAGAGGCGGCCGGGCAGCTGGTCGACGTCAACTTTCCGGAGATGCCGCTTCGGGTCCGGCAGCGGCTGCTCGACCTCGCCCAGGGCAATCCGCTGGCGTTGACGGAGTTGCCCTCCACGCTGCTGGGCGCGGTGCGGCACACGGTGGCGCAACCCGAGGTGGTCCCGCTCAGCGACCGGCTCCAGGCGATGTTCGCCGCGCGGATCGCCGACTTACCGGAAGCGACCCGCGGCATGCTGCTGCTGGCCACGTTCGAGGGCACGGGCGACGTCCGGGTGCTCAGGGCCGCCCTGGCGGATGGGGCGGGTCTGGCCGACCTCGCCCCGGCGGAGCGGGCGCAGCTGGTGCGCGTGGACGACGCCACGGCGCGGATCGCGTTCCGGCACCCGCTGATCCGCTCGGCGATCGTGGCAGGCTCCACGCACGAGGAGCGCCGGATCGCGCATCTCGCCCTTGCCCGTGCCCTGACCGGTGACCAGGAACGCCGTGCCTGGCACCTGGCCGCCGCCGCCGTCGGCCCGGATGAGGCGGTGGCGGCGCTGCTGGAGGACTCGGCGCATCGTGTCATGCTCCGCGGCGACGCGTTCGCCGCGATCGCGGCGCTGATCCGCGCCGCCGAACTGAGCGCGACGAGCGCCGATCGTGGGCGGCGGCTCTCCGAGGCCGCCTACATCGGCGCCGAGGCGAGCGGCGCCATCGACGATGCGAAGACGCTCCTGACCGACGCGCGGCGGGCGACCCCGGATTCCACCGGCTCGCTCCACGCGGCCAACGCGGCCGCCTTCCTGATGATCAACGGGGATGCCGATGTCGCCACTGCGCACAGGCTCCTGGTCGGCGCCATCGAAACCGCGGAGCACGGCTATCGGGCCCGGGACCCCGCGCTCATCGAGGCCATGCACACCTTGATGCTGTTGTGCTGGTACGGCAGCGCCCCGGAGTACTGGGAACCGTTCTACCGAGCGCTGGGGAAACTGGAGCCGCAGCCACCGGACGTCCTGGCGCTGGCGAGCAAGACCTTTCCCGATCCGGTCCGCACAGGGGCCTCGGCGCTGGCGAGCAGCCAGTCCATCCTCGACACGCTCGCGGACGAAACCGACCCCACCCGGATCATGCGGGTCGGCACGGCCTCGGTCTACCTGGATCGTCTGGGGGAGTGCCGCGATTCCTCGTGGCGGCTGGTCCAGCAGGGACGCGAGGGAGGAGCGCCCCGCCGACACCTCGGCGCCCTGATGCACCTGTGCCTGGACGACTACCTGGTCGGCAGATGGGACGAAGCCGAGCAGCTCGCCCTCGAAGGACAGCGGGTCTGCGACACCAGCGGCTTCTCCTTCTTCGCCTGGTATTTCCTGTACAACAGGGCGATCATCGCCGCCGGACGGGGGCGCTTCGACGAGGCGTACGCGCTCGCCGACGAGATCACTCACTGGGCGCTTCCCCGCGGCGTGACAGCTGCGGTCCTGTTCGCCCAGCACCCGCGCACGCTCGCGGCGATGGGCCAGGGCGATTTCGACGCCGCCTTCCTCCACGCCGCCGCGATGAGCCCACCCGGTGTCCTCGTCTCGCATGTCCCTCACTGCACGTGGGTCATGTTCGACCTCGTCGAGGCGGCGATGCGGACCGGGCGTACCGTCGAGGCCAGGGCGCACGTCGAAGCGATGCGGGCGGCCGACGTGGCCGCGCTGTCGACCCGGATGACGCTGCTTCAGGCGGCGGCGGAGTTCCTGGTGTTCGACGACGAGGCGACGAGGACGCGGCTGGAGTCGCTGCTGTCGGGTCCCGTGGCGGAACGGTGGCTGCCGGACGTCTCCCGAGTCCGGCTAGTCCTCGGCGAGAGGCTGCGTCGTGCCAGATCGGCGGCGCAGGCCCGCCGGCACCTTCTCCTGGCGCGGGACGGGTTCGCCGCGATGGCCGCCGAACCCTGGGTCGAGCGTACGCGGAGCGAGCTGCGCGCCGCCGGATACCGGCTGGCCGACACAACGTCAGGTGGCCCGGTCGCCCTGACCGCGCAGGAGCTGCAGATCGCCCGGTTGGCGGCGAGCGGCCTGACCAACAAGCAGATCGCGGAGCGGCTCTACCTCTCGCACCGGACGGTCGGCGCGCACCTCTACCGCATCTTCCCCAAGCTCGGCGTCACCTCCCGCGCCGGGCTCAGGGATGCGCTTTCCCGGTAGCCGCTCTCTCCCGAGGAGATGGATCGGACTGCGCACCGAGCTCGTCGGCCTGCGCTTCCTTGTCCTCCAACAGGCGCTCCAGCAGGCGCCGGGTGGTCGGATCGTCGCTCCCGATCCAGCGGACCGCCTCCTGCAACGTCTGCACGAGGATCCGCGCCCCCACGAGGTCCTGCGTCACGAGGCCGGTGAGGCCTCCGTCGGGGAAGGCCTGGAAGGTGATGCGCGACCACGCCGGCAGGTGCTGCGGGTCGTATTCGGCGACGAACCCGAGTTGCCCGATGCGGGTCGCCAGCAGGCGCGCGTTGGCGCGGTCACGGTCGGCGCAGGCGTAGAGGAACTCCGCGACCGGCCGGTCTGACGGCGCGCGGACAAGGAGAGCGTGCTGTTCGTACTGCAAGGAGGAGACGACCATGCTGGCCAGCAGCGCGTTCAGCAGCTGCGCGACCCCTGTCAGCTCGGCGCGGTTCGACGGGGTGACCGGCCCGTCGGCCAGGTCGAACAATGCTCGGTCGCGGACATCGCGCATGCGCAGCATGGCCGGCGGCGACGCGGGGTGCGCCGGCCCTTGAGGAATCGTCACGTGTCCGATGGTCGGGCAGGTGCCTGGGCGGTGCATCTGTCAGATGACCTAACCGGCCCGGGATCCGGGCTGCTTGGAGCGCCTGCGCAGCCGTGGCCTCGCCGTACCGGCGGCACAGAGTCATGGGGTTCGCCTGTTGGCCGTTATGTCATCGGTGGTTAGGTCGTCGGTCGCCGGCGGCCCTCATCGCCGTAGTCGGATGACTGATGTGGGGGCGGCTGGACGGCGCCGACAGTGGGCTTGCGGGCAGCGAGCCGCAGGCCGCCCACGAAACGAGGAGTCATCCCATGACCATCGAGCACGGCTTCCACGCCACCATGACCGCGCAGCCAGGAAAGGGTGACGAACTGGTCGAGGCGCTGCTCAACGCGCCGTCCCTGCCGAATGAGGACTGCGTTGTCTTCCTGGTCGGCCGCTCGGCCGGCAACCCGGACATCGTCCACGTCACCGAGGGCTGGGTCAGCCGGGAAGCCCACGCCAGGTTCTTCGCGACCGAGCAGGCGCAGGCGATGGTCGCCGCGCTGCAGCCCCTGCTGGCCGGCGACTCCCAGTACATCGACGAGGTCCCCGTCGGCGGCAAGGCCGCCCTGTGAAGGCCTACCGACCTCAGCGAAAGGGACCCACCATGGTTCTGGCCCGACCCCACCTCGACCCCGAACCGCGCGTGCTCCTCGCCGACCTGCCGTCAGATGGAGCGGTGCGATGAGCGCCCGCGAGCGTGCCGCGTTCCTGCAGGAGTTCCTCCGTGCTCCCTTCACCGTTGGCGCCGTCACCCCGAGCGGCGAGCCATTGGCCAACCTAGTCACCGCGCCCGTGCCACGCGGCGGCGCCCCGCTGGTCGTCGAGCTCGGTCCCGGCACGGGCGCCTTCACGGCAGCCATTCAGCGCAGGCTCAACGGCCGCGGCCACCACCTGGCGGTCGAAGTCAACCCGCGGTTCGCGCGGTCTCTCGGCGCCCGCTATCCACAGGTCGACGTCGCCGTGGCCGACGCCCGCAGCCTGCGCGAGATCCTGGCCGGGCGCGGCCACGACCATGCGGACGTGATCGTGAGCGGACTGCCCTGGGTGGCGTTCGGAGCGAGCATGCAGGACGACCTCCTCGGCACGGTCACCGAGGTCCTCGCGCCGCATGGGGCGTTCACCACGTTCGCCTACCTTCACACGCGGTGGGCTCCGCCCGCCCGCCGGCTGCGGCGGTCCCTGGACGAAGGGTTCGAGGAGGTCGTGGCCAGCCGGGTGGTGTGGGCCAACCTGCCGCCCGCGTTCGCCTACTTCTGCCGCAGGCCCCGGGTCCCGGCGCGGCCGCGGACTCTGGTCTCCGGCTAGACAGCGAGAAGAGTGGATCATGACTGCGCAACGACGTGGCAAGAGCCTGCCGGCCGTACGCTCCACCGACGAGGACCATAGGACGACGCCCTTCGAGCTGTTCTTCGACCTTGTCTACGTTTTCGCGATAACGCAGCTCACCGGCTCCATGGCACGCGAGCACAGCGGCGAAGGCGTGCTGCAGGGGTTGCTGATGCTCGCACTGCTGTGGGGCACCTGGTCCGGCTACACCTGGCTGGGAAACCATTCGCGGGCCGACGAGGGGCCGCTGCGGGCGGGGATGGTCGTCGCGATGGCGGCGATGTTCGTGGTCGCCTTGACCATCCCTGAAGCATGGGCCGATGGGCAGGGCGACCTGACCGGCCCTCTCGTGCTGGTGGTCGCCTACCTGCTGGTCCGCTTGGTGCACCTCACGATCTACGCGGTGGCGGCGGCCGGTGATGCCGGTCTGCGGCGCCAGATCGCCATCACCTGGCTGCCCATGATGGCGGGCGCGGCCCTGCTGGTGTCCGGGGCGCTGCTGGGGAGCGGGACACAGGTGCTGCTGTTCGCCATCGCCCTCCTGGTGGACTGGGTCGGCATCTATCTCACCGCCAGGCACGGCGACTGGCGGTTGCGCAGCCCGGCGCACCTGGCCGAGCGGCATGGCCTTTTCATGATCCTGGCCATCGGCGAGTCGGTCATCGCCATCGGTGTCGGCGCCGCGGGCCGGCCCATCAGCGCGTCACTGCTGCTCGCGGCCATCTTCGGCATCGCCGTCGCGGTGTGCCTGTGGTGGCTGTACTTCGACGTGGTGGCCCGCGCCGCCGAGAACCGGCTCAGCCGGGTGCGCGGCGCGGCGAGGATCAACCTGGCCGTCGAGGCCTACACCTACGGGCACTTCCCCATCATCGCCGGGATCGTGCTGACTGCCCTGGGCATCGAGGGCGTGGTCGCGCACGCCGCCGACGGCATGCCCCTGGGGGCCTTCTCCGGGCTCGCGCTCTACGGCGGCGTCGCGCTGTACCTCGTCGGGCACCTGCTGTTCAGGCTCCGCATGCACCGCGTGCTGGGCCGCCCGCAGCTGTTGGCGGCCTGCGCCGTCCTCGCGGCCGCCCCGGCCGCCGTGGCCCTCCCGCCGCTGACCGGGTTGGCCGGCGTGGTGGGGATTCTGACCGTGCTGATCGTCGTCGAGACCGTTCGATATGCGCAGGTACGGCGAAGCCTCCGGGGCACCTGAGCGCGTCCAGGAAGGAAGAGCGCAGCACGATCTCGCTGCTGGTCAATGCCGTGACCCACCGGTTGAGCGTGGACAATCGCACGACCCTGCTGGACGCGTTGCGCGAGGGCCTCGGCCTCACCGGGTCGAAGAAGGGGTGCGATCGCGGGCAGTGCGGCGCATGCACCGTGCTGATCGACGGCAGGCGGGTGGTGTCCTGCCTCACGCTGGCGGTCGCCGCCGAGGGTGCCGAGATCACGACCGTCGAGGGTCTCGCGGGCGACGGTGCGCTGCTGCCACTGCAGGAGGCGTTCATCCGGCTCGACGGCTTCCAGTGCGGATACTGCACGTCCGGGCAGCTCTGCTCGGCTGTGGGCATGCTGGCCGAGCACGCGGCGGGCTGGCCGAGTGCGGTCACGGCCGGCGGGAACCCGTACGGTCCGGCGCCGGCGCTGGACGCGGCCGAGGTCCGTGAGCGGATGAGCGAATCTGTGCCGTTGTGGCGCGTATCCGGCGATCGTGCGGGCGGTGCTCGAGGAGGCGGGGAGATGAAGGAGTTCGCCTACGAGCGGGTGACCCGGGTCCGTGAGGCGCTGGCGGCGGTCGCCGAACATGACGGCGCCCGCTACCTGGCTGGTGGCACGAACCTCGTCGACCTGATGAAAGGCGGCATCGAGGCGCCCACCCGGCTCGTTGATGTACGGCGGCTGCCGCTCGCCGGCATCCGCGAGGCGGCGGACGGTGGACTGGTCATCGGCGCCACGACGACCAACAGCGACCTCGCTGCCCATCCCGAGGTGCGGCGACGCTACCCGGCGCTTAGCCAGGCCGTGCTGGCCGGCGCGTCGGGCCAGCTCCGCAACATGGCCACGGTGGGCGGCAACCTCCTGCAGCGCACCCGGTGCGCCTACTTCGCCGACCCCTCGCAGGCCTGCAACATGCGCCCGAGGAGCACTGCAGCGCCATGGAGCCGCACTCGGCGACCGCGTGGTGGGAGGGCGAGCGTCTGGAGGCCATCGACTCCAACCAGGGGCCGTTCACCATCGCCGCCGTGCTGGCCACGCTGTTCTCCCTGAGCCTTGATCGGGTACACATCCGTACTGAGCACGTCGGTGGCGGGTTCGGGTCCAAGGGGCTGTGCGGGCCGCAGCTGATCCTGGCCGTGATGGCCGCGCGGCGGTTCCGGCGGCCCGTGCGGGTCACGCTCACCCGGGCCCAGGTGTTCCTGGCGACCGCGATGCGGCCGGCGACCGATCAGCTGATCCGGATCGGCGCCGACGCCGATGGCCGTCTGCGGGCGATCTGGCACGAATCGGCCACGGACGAGCTGGCGGAGCGGCTGGGGATGGACCCGCTCGAGCTCCGGCTGCGCAACGAGCCGGCCGTCGGGCCCGTGTCCGGCCTGCCGTACAGCAACAGGAACCTCGTCGCGTGCCTGCGCGAGGGCGCGCGCAGGTTCGGCTGGGGCACGCGCGATCACTGGCCGCGACGGCGGCGGGAAGGACCGCTGTTGGCCGGCACGGGACTGGCCGCTACGTCCTTCAGCGCCGGGGCGTTCCCGTCGTCGGCGTCGATCACCGCTGAGCAGGACGGGACCTTCACGGTGGCCATCGGCGCCACCGACCTCGGCACGGGCGCCCGCACCGCGCTGACCGCGATCGCGGCCGACGCGCTGGCGGTCGGCACCGACCGGATCCGGCTCAGGATCTCCGACAGCGACCTCGGTCCCGTCTGGAGCGCGGGCGGGTCCCGGGGGACTACCTCCTGGGCCTGGGCGATCACCGAGGCGGCCGCGAAGCTGCGCGGCCAGGCGTGCCGCGGGACGGTCACGGTCGACACCACACCGTTGCTCGGCGACCTTCCCTCCAGGGAACGGCACTCCTACAGCGCCGTCTTCGCCGAAGTCGCCGTCGACCCGGCTACCGGTGAGGTGCGCGTGCGGCGGCTGCTCGGGATGTTCGCCGTGGGCCGCGTGATCAACCCGCTCATGGCGCGCAGCCAGGTTGTCGGAGGGATGATCGGCGGGCTCTCGATGGCCTTGCACGAGGAGGGCCTTCGCGATCCGGTCTCGGGACGGCACGTCAACGCGGACTTCGCGGGCGACCCCATCGCCGCGCATGCCGATGTGCCTGACATCGAAGCCGATTTCGTGCCCGACTACGAACCCGGCATCCCCATGGGGGTCAAGGGCGCCGGTGAGATCGGCAACGTCGGTACGGCTGCCGCGATCGCCAACGCCGTCTGGCACGCCACCGGGGTCAGGCAACGATCCCTGCCGATCTGGCTCGACCGCGTTCTGGAGGCCTGAGCCGCAGGGGACCGCGGTCAGCCGGCGGTCCCCGTAGCCGAGCCGCGCAGGCGCACGGCGTCCTGGCTGGGGGGTGCGCCGAACTGGCGACGGTACTCCCGGCTGAACTGCGAGGGGCTGTCGTAGCCCACGCGGCGGCTGACGGTGGCGATGTCGCTCGGGGTCGCGGTGAGCTGGAGCCGGGCCTGCTGGAGGCGGATCTGCTTCTGGAACTGGATCGGGCTCATCCCGGTGACGGCATGGAAGTTGCGGAAGAAGGCGGAGGCGCTCATCCCCGCCAGTTTGGCCACGTCCTCGATGCGGAAAGGCTGGGCGTAGTGGTCTCGGATCCACTGGACGGCGCGTGAAACGTGGCTGAGGCTGCTGTCCGGGAGACCGAACTGGCGAACGATCGCGCCCTGGTCGCTGGTGATCAGGCGCCAGAGAATCTCTCGCTTGATGAGGGGCGCCAGGACGGTGATGTCACGGGGGTGGTCGAGCAGGCGCAGCAGGCGGACGACGGCGTCGAGAAGCTCGGCGGAGGCGGTGCTGACGGCCAGGCCGGGCGGCGCGCCCTCGGCCAGGTCCGGGAGGTCACCCGGGGCCGCCTGCAGCAGCAGCTCGGCGATGGTCGCCTGGTGCAGGGTCAGCCCTACCCCGAGTCCCGGCAGTTCAGGACTGGCCCTGGCGAAATGGCTCGTCACGGGCAGGTCGACCGAGGCGATGAGGTACTGGCCCTCGCGGTACTCGTACACGTGGTTGCCCAGCGCGAACCGTTTCGTGCCTTGGGCGACAACGGCAAACACCTTGCCGTAGGTCGTTGGTGTCGGGGGTTGGGGGTGCTCGGCCTTGAAGATCAGGACATTCTCGATGGGAGTTCTGAGATCGGGTCGAGCATGGCGATTGAGGAGGTCGCGTAGCTCGTCGAGGGCCATGATCTCCATCAAAACACCACGTGAGGCTCGGCGACAACCGGGCGGCGCTGGTCATCGATGACCTGCGCAACTGGCTGGTCAGCATGCTGGTCGCGATCGCCATCGTCGGCGGCTCGGCCTGCCCGCCGTCGCTCATTCGCGCGTTCCCCGAACGGTACGGGATCGAGGTCATCCAGGCCTGGGGCATGACCGAGACGTCGCCGCTCGGATCGGTCGCCCGGCCGCCGGCCGGGTTGTCGCCCGAGGAGACCTGGACCTACCGGTACACGCAGGGTCGCGGCTGTCGAGGTGCGCGTCATGAGCCGGCACGAGGAGCAGGCCGGAGTGTGGGGGAGTTGGAAGTCCGCGGGCCCTGGGTCACCGGACGTTATCTGGGGGAGGACGTCGCGCACGGGCAAGTGCCTGAACGCTGGGCGTTCACGCACGCCACGCCACACACCAGCGTCGGTAAGTGCGACGGCCCGGTACGCCGAGGGCACGATGGAGGTGGTGGACGTGAGCCGCTTCGCCCGGTGACGGCCTCAGCGTTCGACGGCGGCGTCTGTCGAAGTCGATGCTCAGGTGGGTGCCGTCGCAGAACGGCCGCGCTGGACCACGCCGCGCGGAAGACGGTGACGATCATCTGCGCGCCCGCGGGCAGCGAGAAGACCACGCTGCTGCGGGCCCGGGCCGGTCGCGCCGCGTCCGACTCTGGCCAGGCTGGTGGCGAAGGTCCGGGACGACACAACCAAGCGGCTGCGGCGAGCGGCACAGGATCAGGAGGATGGGGCGATCTCGTCGAAGGTGACCAGGAGGTGGCGGGGACCGCGCAGGCGCGGGTTGGGCCGGTAGGGAGGCGGGTCGGTGACCAGCTGCGGATTCCGCAACCGGCGGGCGAGTTCGGTCAGCGCGAGCTGCGTTTCGAGCCGGGCGAGGGGCGCCCCGAAGCAGTAGTGGATGCCGCTGTTGAAGCCCAGGTGCTCGTTGTCCTCGCGGTCGGGGTCGAACTTGTCGGGATCGTCGAACCGGTCGGGGTCACGGCTGCCGGCAGCCAACGCGAGAATGATGGTGGCGCTCTTGGGGATGGTGGTGCCGGCGATCTCGATGTCGGTCAGAGCGATACGCCGCAGAGCGAAGTGCACCGGCGGCTCGTAGCGCAGCAGCTCTTCGACGATGCGGTCGACCGAATCGGGCTCCTCGCGCAGCCTGTCGAGGGCGCCGGGATGGCGAAGCAGGGTCAGCATCCCGTTGGTGATGAGGTTGACGGTGGTCTCATGGCCGGCCACGAAGAGCAAGATGGCGTTGACCAGCAGTTGCTCGCGCGACAGCCCTCCCCGCGCGGGATCCTCGCCGGCCAGCGCCGAGAGGAGGTCGTCACCCGGGTTCCGCAGGTGGCTCTCGATCACGTCGTTCAGGTACGCGCCCATCTCGCGTTCGGTGGTGGTGAGCAGTCGCACCGGATCCTCGGTCCTGGGATCAAGCCCCTCGATGAGCGCGTTGGCCCACTTGCTGAAACGCGGCTCGTCCTCGCGGGGGACGCCCAGCAACGAGCAGATCACCGTGACTGGCAGCGGGTAGGCGAAGTCGTCGACGATGTCCACCTGGTTCCTGTCACCGAACCCGTTGATCAGCGTCGTGACGATCTCGGCTGTCCGGCCCCGCAAGCCCTCGATGCGGTCAGGCGTCTCAGGCGGTCCGAAGTGCCGCATCAGCGCACGCCGGCACGCGTCGTGGGCAGGGGGGTCGAGGTTGATGAAGGAGGCCGGCATATCCGCCGCGCCCTCCTCGGCTCCTTGTGGCCTGCCGTCCGGGGCCCTGAGCCGTTCGGAGCTGACGCGCGGATCGTGCAGCAGCGCGACGATCTCCCGGTAGGTGCTGACCACGTAGCTGCCGTCATCCTGCCGAGCCACGGGCGTCTTACGCAGTTCGGCATACAACGGGTAGGGGTTGGCGCGGTTGGACTGGTCCAGGATCTGCTCGTAGACGCTGGTCATGGTGACGTTCCTTCTGCGGAGTCGTTCGTGGCCGATCAGGAGTGGCGGAGCACCAGCGTGGCGCGGCGTTCGCCCGGGTCGTGGCCGGTCACCACGACCGTGGCGTTCTGCGTGGCCGCGACGTGGTCGGGGACTTCGGCGGGAACCGGGCGCAGCTCGACCGGCCCCTCGGCCGTGGCGAGCTCGGGCGGGAACGGCGCCGCCTGCTCGATCAGGCGGTGGTAGAAGTCCAGCCACATCGATTGGTCGAAGGTGACTGCGGCGGTAGTGCGCCCTTGATAGCCGTAGGCGGCGACGAACCGCCGGTCGGCGACCGAACCCTGGGTGATCACGACCTCGTCGGCGAAGGTCGGGACCCCGACGGATTTGATGTTGAGGCCGAACTGGCTGGACCAGAAGACGGGCAGCCACAGATGCGGCCAGCGCTGGCTCTGGTCGCTCAGCATGTTGTGGGCGGCGACCTCCGCCTGCGCGACCGCATTGCCCCAGTGCTCCAGGGTCACGAACTGGTAGCCGTAGACCGCGTGCGGGAAGCGGGCGATGTCCCCGGCGACGAAGATGTCGTCGGTGACGACGCCGTTGACATCGACGGCCCGGCAGCCCGCGTCGCAGGCCACCCCCCACACCCCGGCCGCAAGACCAGAGCCGTCCAGCCACTCGACGTTACGGATTCCGCCCAGCGCGACCACCGCCGTGTCCACTTCCAGCGTGCTGCCGTCGGACAGGCGCGCGGAGCGCAACCGGCCATCCGAGTCGCCCTCCAGAGCTGTGACCGAGGTGCCGCAGCGCAGGTCCACGCCGTGCTCGCGCTGGATGTCGGCCGCTATCGCGCCGATCACCCCGCCCAGGGCGCCGAACAGCGGGGTCGGACCCCGCTCGACGACCGTCACCGTACGGCCCAGCTCGCGGCAGACAGAAGCGCACTCCGATCCGGTGAACCCGGCGCCAATGATCAGGACCCGCCCGTCACTGGCGGCCAGATGCTGCCGCAACCGGGCCGAATCCTCCATCGTGCGCAGCACGAACACCCCGTCCAGAGCGGCCTCATCTGGCTTCGGCCACGGCCGGGCGCGAACCCCCGTGGCTATCAGCAGCCGGTCGAATCCCACCTGCCGGCCATCAGCGAGCAACACCTGCCTGCCTGGCAGATCCAGCCCTGTCGCCCGCCGGCCCAGCAGCCATTCGGCGTCCAGCTCGCCCAATCGGGGCAGCAGGGTGTGCTCGGGCGAGACCTGTCCGGCCATCACCTGTTTGGACAGCGGCGGCCGATCGTAGGGCTCGTGTGATTCGTCCCCGATCAGCGTCAACGGTCCCGTGAACCCCTCCCGCCGCAGCACACCGGCGGCCCGCAGGCCCGCCAGCGATGCGCCGACGATGACGATGCGCCCCTCCCACCGGGGGCCCTGGGCGTCCTGGGCGGTCGCCTTCCCGTTCGCCACGTGGGTCGCGGGTCCGCCGACGTGGATGGCCTGAACGGGACACGCCGCCACCGCCCGCCGTACCCGATCACGCTCGGCCTCGTCCGGGTTCGGGTCGTAGACCAGAGCCTCCTGCCCGTGCATGGCGAAGACGCCGGGCGCCGCGAAGACGCACTGGCCATGCCCCTGACACCGCGTAAGATCGACGACTACGCGCATCACAACCCCCGCTGAGACCGGGGGCACACATCGGACGCCCGCAGGCGAGACCGGACCCGGCCGTCCAAGCCCCCGAACATGAGAACGGCCATGGCGTTGGCATCTGATGCGATGCCGATCCTCGCCGAAGGATCTCCCCCGGACGTACCGCTTTGCCTACCCGCCGACCAGGCCCATCGAAACCTGACACCCAGCCGTGAACGTCGCGACGTCGGCAACGCCCCCGCGCAGCTGAGCCACCGCCAACGCCAGCCGTGCGATGCCCGGCGAACACCGCCCCGGCGCGGAAAGCAGTTCGCATGAACTTCGCTCCACTGGACACCCCGTTCCCCTTCACGCCGGCCCTGCCGCAGGCCGCACGGAGGAACTGGTCGAAGAGCACGTGAAGCAGTCGCCACGGCGGGGCCACCGCGTCACCGGGCTCACGCAGGAGCCGTGGACGTTCGGGGAACGGGCTACGCCTCCGACGCTCTTACGTCATGGTGGCGAGCGACGCGCGGACCTTGGCGAGCAGTTCCGGAGGCAGCGGGGCGTAGCCGAGCAGCGACAGGTTGGACTGCCCGGCGTCGCTGGCGATGTAGCGGAGGAAGCCTCGAAGGAGAGCGGGTGAGCCCTTGTCGCAGACGATCTCGTATGTGAGCAGGACGATTGGATACGCTCCCCACCTCTTCACGGTGGGATCGACCTTGACCGTCAGGTCTCCGCCCGTGCCGGCGACCTCAGCCCCGGACAGGCTCCTGCTCGCGCTCTCCGGCGACAGCGCCACGTATTCACCTGCAGCGTTCCGGATCTTGGCTGTGCGCAATCCCGCGCCGCTGGCATATCCGTACTCCACGTAACCGATCGCACCTTCCGTGCGTGACACGCTGTCGGTCATTTCTGCTGATCCCTGGACGTCCTCTCCTCCGGGCGCGGACCAGTGTGTCGAGGGCTTGTACGGCCAGCCGCCCATCGCTCGCAGGGTGCGGGTCAGGTTCTTGCTGGTTCCCGAGCCGTTTGATCGATGGAATACCCGGATGCCTGTGTGGGGCAGGTTGACGCCTGGGTTCTCCCGGGCGATCGCGGGGTCGGCCCAGGTGGTGATCTTGCCGCTGAAGATGCCGGTGAGGGTGGTGGGCGAGAGGCGCAATGCGGTTATTGCCGGGAGGTTGTAGATCACGGCGATCGGCCCCACGACCATAGGTAGATGGAGTGCCCGGCCGGCGCAGCGCTTGTCGGCCTGAGCCTTCTGCTCGCGATTCATCGCGACGTCGGACCCGGCGAATGCTGTGTCGCCGCGGATGAAGTCGCGTATGCCGTTGTCGGAGCCGTTGGCCCGATAGATGATGCGCGCACCTGGGACGGTCCTGGCGTATCCCGCACGCCAGGCATCGATTGCGCCGAGCTGTGCCGTGGAGCCAGAGCCGATGATCGTCGCGGCTTGGCCTGGCATCGAGCTCACCTGCTGCTCGTCGCCACATGCGGCCAGGAGGGCAGCTACAAGCAGGGTGGCCGCCCCGGCCGCTGTCGCACCTCGCACAGCTATGACGCTAGGAATGCGCGCTTCAGGATGTGCGCATCCCATAGCAAAGCAGACGAGAAGGAAGGGTCAAGGCTTCGAGCGCGACGATGGGTGCGTCGAGGCGGTGCGTCGGCGCTTGCGGAGAGCGCGGTCGCATATGTGAGGGATTCCGTCAGACAGCTCGTACACGTCGCAGAACGGGGTGTCCATTCGCTTTTCGGCGCGCAGGAATGGCCACGGCCGACCTCGTCATCCGACGTGCCCTCGGGCACCGTGGTGACCATGTCAACCAGTGTGGATCAGTCGTGTCTGGGTTCTACAGTGAGGCCCACCAAGACCAACACAGCGCTACCTACGACATCGACGGCGGCCGGCTGTTCCTCCACTGACCGCCGCCCGCACGACCGCGAGCCGTCAAGATGTGAGATCGAGTGCGAGGTACTTGGTCGACAGGTACTCCTCGATCCCCTCGAAGCCGCCCTCCCTGCCGAGCCCGGAGGACTTCACGCCGCCGAACGGCGCGGCGGCGTTGGAGACGAGGCCACGGTTCAGCCCCACCATCCCGGTCTCGAGGCGCTCGCCCACCCGCACAGCGCGCCCGAGGTCGCGGGTGTAGAGGTAGGCGACGAGCCCGTAGGGAGTGTCGTTTGCCATCGCGAGCGCGTCGGATTCGTCCTTGAAGGTGGTGATAGGCGCGACCGGCCCGAAGATCTCCTCGTGGTGGATGCGGGCGGATGGCGGCACGTCGGTCAGCGCGGTCGCCGGAAAGTACGGCCCGGCCGCCCGACCGCCGGTCAGGACGCGGGCCCCGCGGGTCACCGCGTCGTCGACGAGCCCGGCGACCCGCTCCACCTGGCGAGCGTTGATGAGGGGGCCGAGCCGGGAGCCGGGGTCGGTGCCCGGTGCGAGCCGTACATCAGACATCCTGTCGGCGAAGCGGGTCGCGAACTCCTCGGCCACCGGCTCTTCGACCAGGAAGCGGTTGGCGGCCACGCACGACTGCCCGCCGTTGCGCAGTTTGGCCAGCAGGGCTCCCTCGACGGCGGCGTCCAGGTCGGCGTCGGCGAAGACCAGGAAGGGTGCGTTGCCGCCGAGCTCCATCGAGGTGCGCAGCACGTTGCCCGCCGCCTGGGCCAGCAACAGGCGTCCGACCTGGGTGGAGCCGGTGAAGGACAGTTTGCGCAGCCGCGGGTCGGCCAGCAGCCGCTCGACCAGCGGCGCGGGACGGCTGGTGGTGACCACGTTGACCACGCCGGGCGGGAGACCGGCTTCGCCGAGCACCTGGGTCAGCAGCAGGCACGACAGTGGCGTGTCCTCGGCGGGTTTGACCACAGCCGTGCACCCTGCGGCCAGCGCTGGGCCGAGCTTGCGGGTGATCATCGCGAGGGGGAAGTTCCACGGCGAGATGAGCAGGCAGGGCCCGACGGGCTGGCGCGTGGTGACGATGCGGAAGTCGCCGCCCGGGCTGACCCGGTACTCGCCAGAGATCCGGACGGCCTCCTCGGCGAACCACTGCAGGAAGTCGGCCGCATACTGCACCTCCGCCCACGACTCGGCCAGCGGCTTGCCCATCTCCCGCGTGATGAGCAGCGCGAATTCCTCGATCCTGGTCAGGAGCATGTCGCGGGTCCGTAGCAGCACGGCGGCGCGTTCCCTGGGCGGGGTGGCCGCCCACGCCTCCTGCGCGTCCACTGCCGCGTCCAGCGCCGCGGTCGCCTCGTCAGGACCGGCATCGGCAACTTCGTCCAGCACCTCGCCTGTTGCTGGATCCCGTACGGCGAAGCTCATCGGCCCTCCATTGCGGTGGTGAGCAGGTCGCGCAGTTCATTCTCGGTGGGTATGCGCGGCGTGTTGGCGGTCACGGAGTCGGCGAGCGCGACCGCGGCGAGATCCGCGACCATGTCAGGCGTGCAGCCGAGTTCGGCCGGGGTCGTCGCGGCTCCGACCGTCTCCACGAACTCCCGCACCGCCTCGACCAGGTCGTCCCGCTCCAGGTCCACGGCGATCCGCCGGTACGGCTCGCCGCAGGAGGGCACGTTGAACTCCAGCACCTCCCTGAGCACCGAGGCCAGCGCAAGCCCGTGCGGTGCGCCGGTCCGCGCGGTGATCGCGTGCGCGAGGCCGTGCACCAGCCCGAGCCCGGAGATGCTGAGCGCCAACCCCGCCAGATGGGCGCCGAGCAGCAGCTGCCCACGCGCCTCCAGATCGGTCCCGTCCTTCACGGCCACCGGCAGCCACCGGTAGACCAGGCGGACGGCCTGGTGCGCGTACGCCTCGGAGATCGGATTGCGGCTTCGGGAGGTGAGCGACTCGATGCCGTGCACGAGCGCGTCCACGCCGGTGGCGGCGGTCGCGCGGGCGGGCAGGCCGACGGTGAGCTCGGGGTCGAGGATGGAGACGATCGGCTGGGTGCTGGAGTTGCCCAGGTAGATCTTGCGGTGGGCGGCGGTGTCCTCGATGACGCCGAAGCCGTTGGTCTCGGCGCCGGTGCCGGCGGTAGTGGGGATCGCCACGATCGGCAGGCCCGGCCGTAGTCCTTCGGCACGGTAGTCGAGGTCGGCCGCGGCCACGCCCGGGTTGGCCGCGCCGAGTGCCACGGCCTTGGCGGCGTCCAGGCTCGACCCGCCGCCGAGCGCCACGACCACCTCGGCACGCCCGCTCGCGGCGATGGCCCGGGCCACCGTGTTCACTGACGGGTTCGGCTCGACCTCGGCGAACACCTCGGCTTCCGGCAGTACGGCGAGCACTCGGTCCAGGATTCCCGCCGCGGCGATACCCGGGTCGGTGACGACGAAGGCACGTGCGGATCCGACCGCCTCGGGGAGTCCGACCAGCGATCCGGGTCCGAAGTGCATGGTCCCGGTGGGGGTGAGCGTGAAGGTCATGCCGCGTCTCCGATGCGCAGGTCGAGTCCTGCCACTTCCTCGTACAGCCGCATGGGCGCCATCTCGCCCGCCAGGTCGCCGAAGCGGGCACGGCCGCGCCGGTAGATCTGCTCCACCAGCGCCGACAGCTCCACCGGGACGCCCACGTCGCGGCCGAGGTCGACGGCCAGGCCGAGGTCCTTGCAGGCCAGCGCCAGGGCGAAGGACTCGTCGTAGTCGCCGTCACGCAGCACGCTGAGCACGTCGCGTTCCAGGAAGGTGCTGTTGGCGGGGCTGGCGATCAAAGAGTCACGCAGGACGCCGAGGTCGACTCCCGCCTTGGCGCCCATGGTGAGGACCTCGGTGGTGGCCACCAGGTGGGCGAACCAGAGCAGGTTGATCATGAGCTTGACGGTGTAGCCGGCGCCGTGTGGGCCGACGTGCAGGATCGTCGACCCCATAGCCCGGAATATCGGCAGAAATCGCTCAAACAGCGGCTCGGGTCCACCGACGAAAATCTGCAGCGTGCCGTTCTGGGCGCCCTTGGCCATGCCGCTGACCGGCGCGTCCAGCCGGTCCACGGTGAAGACACGGGCGGCTTCGGGTGTGGAGGTGGACATGTCGATCCAGGTGGCGCCCGGCTTGAGCGTCACCTGGCTCATCACGGCGGTGACCTGCTTGGGCCCGGGGAGCATGGTGATCAGCACGTCGGCGTCGGCGACGGCTTCGGTGACTGAGTCCGCCCAGCGCGCGCCCAGGTCGAGATGCTCGGCCGCGGCCTCTCGCCGCAGATCATGCACGGTCAGGAAATATCCGGCCTTGAGGAGGTTGCGGGCCATGGGCCCGCCCATGTGGCCCAGGCCGATGAAGGCGATGTTCACAGCGCGATCCAGGTGGTCTTGAGTGCGGAGTAGGCGTCCAGGGCGTGCAGGCTCTTGTCCCGTCCGGTGCCGGTGTCCTTGAAGCCGCCGAAGGGGGTGATGACGTCGCTGGCGTCGAAGGTGTTGACCCACACCGTGCCCGCGCGCAACTGCCGGGCCACCCGGTGGGCGCGACTCACGTCGCGGGTCCACACGCTGGCGGCCAGTCCGTAGCGGGTGTCGTTGGCCAGCCGTACGGCCTCCTGCTCGGAGGAGCAGGTGATCACGGACAGGACCGGGCCGAAGATCTCCTCCTGGGCGATGCGCATGTCGTTGCGGACGCCGTCGAAGATCGTCGGCTGGACGTAGAGTCCGTCGGCCTGGCCGCCGGAGACCAGGTGGGCGCCTTCCTCGACGCCGAGGTCGATGTAGCCCATGACCCGGTCGGCCTGGGCCTGGTCGACCAGGGGGCCCATGGTGGTGGCGGGGTCGAGCGGGTCGCCGACGGTGAAGCTGACCTTGCCGATGGCCTCGAGCAGGTCGTCCTTGATGCGCTCGGAGACGATCACACGGGATCCGGCGTTGCAGGTCTGGCCGGCGTTGTAGAAGATGCCCCAGGCGATGGCCGAGGCGGCCGCCTCGAGGTCGCCGACGTCGTCCAGCACGACCTGCGGGGACTTGCCGCCCGCTTCGATCGACACGGCCTTGCCATTCGACTCCGCCGAATATTTCAGGAAATAGCGGGCGACCTCGGGTGAGCCCGTGAAGGCGATCTTGTCGACGGAGGGGTGGCGGCCCAGGGCGGCTCCGGCGGTCTCGCCGAAGCCGGTGACCACGTTGAGCACCCCGTCAGGGAGGCCCGCCTCGCTCGCCAGCCGGGCCATGAGCAGCGCCGACAGCGGCGACTGCTCGGCGGGCTTGAGCACGACGCTGTTGCCCATGGCCAGCGCGGGGGCGATCTTCCATGAGGTGATGATCATCGGGTAGTTCCACGGCACCACCGCGCCGACCACGCCCAGCGGTTCCCTGGTGACCAGGGCGAGCGCGTCGCGGCCTGTGGGGGCGATCTCGTCGTAGGTCTTGTCGACGGCCTCGCCGTACCACTGCAGGCAGGTCGCGGCGCCCTCGACGTCCACCCGGCGGGACTCGCCGATGGGCTTGCCGACGTCGAGTGTCTCGAGCTGGGCGAGCTCCTCGCGGTGCTCGCGCAGCATGTCGGCGAAGCGCAGCAGGACCCGCTTGCGCTCGCGCGGCGGCAGGTCGCGCCAGCGGCCGTCGTCGAAGGCACGCCTGGCGGCGGTCACCGCCCGGTCGACGTCGGGCGCGTCACCGGCGGCGACCTGGGCCAGCACCGAGCCGTCGCGGGGCGTGCGGTCCTCGAAGGTCTCCCCGCTCGCCGCCTCGACGAAGGCGCCGTCGATGAACATCAGATTTTCCAACGTTCCATTTCTCTCTCGTCCAGCACGGCGCCGATGCCGGGCACCTGCGGCACCTCGACGTAGCCGTCCGCGGTGACGTCCACGGGCTCGGTGAGCATGAAGTCCCGCCGCTCGGGTGTCCATCCAGGCGGATCGTAGGGGAACTCGAAGTACGGCCCGCCGCCGACCCCTGCCGCGACGTGCAGGTTCGCCAGTACGCCGATGCCGTTGGTCCAGCTGTGCGGGGTGAACATGCGGTGCCGCAGCTGGGCGACCTCGGCGATCGTGCGGGCACGGTGCATGCCGACGGCCAGCACCACGTCCATCTGATAGACGTCCAGCGCGTCGTGTTCCAGGTAGGACAGCAGGTCGCTGGTGGAGGGCAGCATTTCACCCGCCGCGATCCGCATCCCGGTCTCGGCCCGCAGCGTCCGCAGCCCGGCCATGTCCTGGTACGGCAGCGGCTCCTCCACCCAGAAGACGCCCAGATCCCGCAGCCGCTCCACGGTGGACCGGACGGAGGCGAAGTCGAGGGCGGGCTCGACGTCCCCGGCCATCCGCCAGGCCTGGTTGAGGTCCACCATGATCTCGAAGCCTTCGCCGAGCGCCTCGCGCACCAGGCGGACGGTTTCGATGCCTTCATCGAGGCCGTCGCGGTCAATGCGGATCTTCATGGCGCCGAAGCCGCGTTCGCGGGCGGCGAGCGCCGACTCGACCCGCTGCCCGGGCGACTTCAGCTCGCCGCTGGAGGCGTAGGCGCGCACCCGTTTGTGCACGTTGCCGAACAGGGTGGCCACAGGGAGCCCGGCGACCTTGCCGATGATGTCCCACAGCGCCACCTCCAGCGGCCAGTAGCGGCCGGAGTGGAAGTTCATCGTCTCGATGGCCCGCACGTGGCGGATGATGTCGAGCGGGTCGGTGCCGAGGAAGAGGTGCTCGAAGGCCTCGAAGCCATCCATCGTGTCGCCCGAGCCGATCCCGACCACGCCCTCGTCGGTCTCGACCCGCACGATGGTGGCATCGAAGTGGCGGCGCGGCACCGGGTCCCAGGCGGCGTGGAAGGGCGGGTCGAGCCGGAGGCGGAGCCGGTCGAGCCGAATGCTGGTGATCTTCATGGGGTGTAGAAGGGGTTGGCCGGGCTGTGCCTGGCGGCGAGCACGTCGTCCAGCGCGGGCATTCCCGTGGCCCCGGCTTCCAGCGCCTCTCTGGTGGCCACCCGGTTGTTGACGTAGACGGCGTCCGCGTCCTTGGCCTCGGGATTCACCCACACTGCGGCGATCAAGACCAGCTCATCGGGATTATTCACGATCCCGTCCGCGACAGCGTCCGCTACCCCGGCGGCCACCCCGGCCTGGGCGGGTCCCCAGGTGAGGGTGCCGTGGCCGGCCCCGGCGATGGCGGCCTTGTTGACGAACAGCGTCAGCGGCTTGACCGGCAGCCCCGGCTTCAGGACGGCCACGAACGGCGCGTGCCCCTGGCTGGGCGTGGCCAGGGCGGTGGCCCAGGCCGTGCCCGCCGGGCCGGAGCGGTCGCCGAGCACGGTGTTGACGTGCGCGGCCTCCGCTCCCTCCCCGACGAAGCTCTCCCCGATCTGCATCACTTGAGCAGTCCTTCCTTGTCCAGCCAGTCCTTGGCCACGTCCGCCGCGTCCTCGCCGTCGACGTCAACCTGGGCGTTGAGCCCCTGCATGACCTCGGTGGTGAGCTTCTGGGTGAGCGGGGCGAGGATCTGGGCGATCTGCGGATATTTCGTGAGCGTCTCCGTCTTGAGCGTGGGGGCGCCCTGGTAGACGGGGAAGAACTTCTTGTCGTCGTCGAGCACGGTCAGGCCGAGCGACTTGATCCGGCCGTCGGTGGTGAAGACCTCGCCGAACGTGCAGGTCTGGCCCTTGTCGGTCTCGGTGTAGATGACACCGGTGTCCAGGAGCTTGATGTCGTTCTTGGGCACGTTCAGGCCGTAGGCGGTCAGCAGCCCGGGCAGGCCGTCGTTGCGGGTGGAGAACTCGCTCTCCACGCAGATCGTCGGCTTGTCCACCTTGGCCAGGTCCGACAGCTTGGCGACGCCGAGCTGGCCGGCCTTCTCGCTGGCCACGGCGAGGGCGTAGGTGTTGTTGAAGCCCGCCGCGGGCAGCCAGGTGATGCCGTTCTTGTCCTTGTCGGCCTTGGCCACGGCGTCGTACTGCTGGGCGGCGTCCGGGATCGGCTTGTCGTTGCCCAGGTAGGTGATCCACGCGGTGCCGGTGTACTCCCAGTACAGCTGGATCTCCCCGGCCTCCAGGGCCTTGCGGGTGTTGGCCGAGCCCTTGATCTCCTTGGCCTCGGCGTTGGCGCCGTGCGCCTTCAGCAGTTCGGCGGTGATGTTGGCCAGGATGTTCTGCTCGGAGAAGTCCTTGGCGCCGACCACGATCGAGGCGCCTTGCAGACCGCCTGCCGTACCAGGGGATGGCTTGGACCCGCCGCCGCAGGCGGTCAGGGCCAGCAGCGCGGCGGCCGCGAGGACGAGGGGTTTGAACATGAGTGCTCCATCAGATGCCGTGGGGGCGGACGTACTTCTCTGCCAGCCCGGCCAGCCAGTCCAGGCCGAGGGCGATGACGGCGGTCAGCACGCCGCCGGTGACGAGGATGGGGGTGCGCTGCAGCTTGATCCCGGCGACGATGATGTCGCCGAGGCCGCCCGCGTTGATGAACGTGGCGACGGTCGCGATGCCGACGCAGATGACGATCGTGGTGCGCAGTCCTGCCATCACGATCGGGACCGCGAGCGGCAGCTCCAGCCTGCGCAGGATCTGCCCGCGGCTCATGCCCATGCCGCGCCCGGCCTCCAGCAGCGCGGGATCGACCTGCTGGATGCCGACGATCGTGTTGCGCAGCACGGGCAGCGCGGCGCTGAAGACCAGCGTGACGATCGCGATCTTCGTGCCGATGCCGAACAGGATCGACAGCAGCACCATCACACCGAGCGCCGGGGCGGCCTGGCCCACGTTGGCCACGCCCATGACCACCGGCGTGAGCAGGCGCGCGAACGGCCGCGTGAGGAGCACGCCGAGCGGGATCGCGATCACCACGACCAGCGCCGCCGCAACTGCGGTCAGCAACAGGTGGGAGACGGTGGCGTCCCGGATGAAGGACGCGTTCAGCACCCGGGCCTCCATGCTGTCCAGGTCCTGCGCCGACACCCACAGGTAGGTCACGCCCAGCGCCGCCAGCAACAGCAGGGGAATGCCGATGTTCCTCCTAGCGGCCATCGCCGCCCCCGAGCAGGCCGCTGATCGTCGCGAAGTCGACGGTCCCGCCCGCGACCCGCACGCTTGAGGTTCCGTGCCGGATCATCAGGTCCAGCGCGTCCCGCGCCGTCGCGTCCTCCGGTACGGCGGGCAGCCCGTTCTGCGGGCCCGGCCGGACCGCGAGCTTGGCCACTGGGATCAGAGCCAGCCGCTTGAGCGCCGCGGCCGAGCCGACGAAGCCCGCCACGTACTCGTCCGCGGGGTCGGCCAGGATCCGCTCGGGGGTGTCGTACTGCGCGATCCGCGAGCGCTCCCTGAGCACGGCGATGCGGTCGCCCAGCTTGATGGCCTCGTCGAAATCGTGGGTGACGAAGACGATGGTCTTGCGCAGCTCGGCCTGCAGTCGCAGGAACTCGTTCTGCAGCCGCTCCCTGGTGATCGGGTCCGTGGCGCCGAACGGCTCGTCCATCAGCATCACCGGCGGATCCGCGGCCAGCGCCCTGGCCACCCCGACCCGCTGCTGCTGGCCACCCGAGAGCTGCCGCGGATACCTGTCGCGGAAGCTCGCCGGGTCGAGCCCGACCAGGTCGAGCAACTCGTCGGACCGTCTGCGGCGCCGATCGGCGCTCCAGCCGAGCAGGCCGGGCACCAGCTGGATGTTGTCCGCGATCGTCAGGTGCGGGAACAGACCGATCTGCTGGATCACGTACCCGATGTGGCGGCGCAGGTCGTTGGGCTCCTTGGCCAGCACGTCCTCACCGCCCAGCAGGATCTGTCCACTGGTCGGCTCGATCAGCCGGTTGATCATCTTCATCGTGGTGGTCTTGCCGCAGCCCGACGGGCCGACGAAGACCACGAGCTCCCCGGCCGGGATGTCGAGCGTCACCTCGTCCACGGCCGGATGCGGCTGGCCGTCGTACTGCTTGGTCACCTGGATGAGCTGGATGTCAGACACGGAGCCCCCTGGGGGTGGTGATGCGGCGGAGGCCGACGAAGGCGAGGTCGAACAGGAGGGCCAGCAGGACCACACCGAGGGTGCCCGCGACGGCCTGGTTGAGCGCGTTGGCCGAACCGAGCCTGGCCAGGCCCGAGAGGATCTCGTTGCCCAGCCCCGGCCCCGCCACGTAGGCGGCGATCGTCGCGATCGCGAACAGCATCTGGGTCGAGACCCGGATCCCGGTGATGATCACCGGCCAGGCCAGCGGCAGCTGGATCCTGGCGACCACCTGCCGGTCGGTGAGCCCCATGCCCCTGGCCGACTCCAGGATCGCCGGATCCACGCTCCGCAGTCCGGCGATCGTGTTGCGCACGATCGGCAGCAGACTGTAGATGACCAGCGCCACGATCGTCGGCGCCCATCCCAGCCCCAGCAGGGGAATCAGCAGCGCGAGCAGCGCCAGTGAGGGGATCGTGAGCAGCGTGGCCGCCGTCGAGACGGCGACCGTACCGGCTCGCTCGCTGCGCCAGGTCAGCCCGCCCACCACTACACCGATCACGGTGGCCAGCAGGACCGACAGCGTCACCACGGCGGCGTGCTGCGCCGCCATCTCCAGCAGGTTGTCCCACCGGCGTTCCAGATATCTGGAGAAGTCCATATCTCCTCCCGTTCAGGTGCCGATGACGTTAAATGTGTGCAAACCTTGAACGCAACACTTGTTGTCCATATGGCACCTGGAGGTTTCATGGTCCGGACCAACGCCTCGGGCCTGCGGCGCGACCTCGAACTGCTCGACGTGCTCGCCGACCACGGCGGGGTCGGCGTCATGCGCGTGGCCGAACTGGTCGGGCGGGAGAAGACGCAGGTCTCCAGGGCGCTGGCCTCGCTGGCCGAGGAGGGCCTGGTCGAGCGCGACCCCGACACGCTGGGGTATCGGCTGGGCTGGCGGCTGTACGCGCTGGCCGCCCGGACCGGCGAGGCGCGCCTGGTCGCGGTGGCCGGGCCGTACCTTCGCAAACTGGTCGCGCAGATCCATGAAACCGCGCACCTGTGCGTGCTGCGCGGCGGCGACGTTCTCACCCTGCTCAGCGAGTCGCCCTCGCACGCCTTCCGCGGGGTCGGCTGGGAGGGCATCAGCGTCGCCGTCCCGACTACCTCGGCGGGGCGCGTGCTGATCTCAGACTGGGAACCTGCCGTGATCCGCGACTGGTTCACGCCGGAACGGCTGGCCGCCGCGGGCGCGGTCAGGTTCGGCGACACCGACGCTCTGCTGGAGGAGATCGCCCGGATCAAGGTGCGCGGCTACGCCACCGTGGACGAGGAGTTCGAGGTGGGGGTGGTGGGGTGTTCGGCGCCGGTGCGCGACTTCCGCGGGCGAGTCGTGGCGGCGATCAACGTGGCGGCGCCCAAGGGGCGGCTCGGCGACAAACTCGACGCTGCTGGACGCCTCACCGCCAAGATCGCGGGGGAGTTGACCGCCCGCCTGACCTCATGACTGGGGTCAGGCGTGGAGACCCTCCAGCAGCATGGTGAGATAGAGGTGGGCGGTTTCGGTACGGGCCGCGGGACTGCTGCCGTGGACGTTCGCGGCGTAGCCGATTCCGCACATGAGCGGGACCAGGTCGCTGGAGGTCAGGTCAGCGCGCACGACACCGGCGTCGCGGGCCCGCTTGAGCAGCCGTTCGCCGGCCGACCAGAGAGTCCGTTTCAGTTCGGTGGTGCGCGGCAGTGCGTCCGCGGACGCGGCGGTGACCGGGGCCAGGGAAGCGTCGGTGACCTGTGCCTGGATGGTGTGGGACAGGAAGCTGACCAGTGCCTGCCAGGGGTCGTCGTCGGCCAACGCCTGCTGTAGTCGATGTCGTGGCTGCGCCGCTCCAGGTACTGGACCAACAGGTCAGTGACCTTCTCGTTCCGGACGCGATAGTGGTCGACGAGCCGTTGTCGAGGGTTTCGAGCGCCTCCCGCCACCGCAGATAGATGTCCTCGGTCAGGTGCAGGTCGGCTTGTTCGGGGTTGAAGGTCTCGATCTTCTTCCAGAAGAGGTAGGCCAGGGTGTTGGCCAGGCCGCGCAGCTCGGGCACCTCGCGGAGCATCCCGGCGCGACCTGGCAGGAACGGTTCGACATCGCTGGTTTCAATCAAGCCCCGCCAGAACCTCGACTCCATCCTGGTGACCGTCCGCGCGTTCTACTTTGACATCCAGGCCTGGTCAGCGCACGAAGCGGAGCGATGGGCCCACTGGGCCGCGCCCTGCCCGATCCCGCATCAGGAACTGCGTGCCGGAGCCAAGCGGCGGCGCCGGACCCGGGAACGGATGGCTGACCAGACCCGCCAGCTGCAACCACTGCTGCCCGCCTTGACGCGCTACGTCGAAGACGCGCACGCCACCATGGCCGCGCTCCTGGCCGCGGCCGACACCCCGCCCGGCGAGGTCGTGGCGGTCGGTTCGCGTATCTACCGGCGCCTGTTCACCAACGCGGACCGGCGACGCGAACAAATGCACGGGTTCGCCAACATCCGGTTCCTCGACGAGGCGACCGGCAAGGCCATCAACGTCACGCTGGCCGAGGACACCATGTTCTGGCAGTGGGCGATTGTGGAGACCCTGCGGCACACCGGAGTGCGGATCGAGGAACTCCTGGAGCTCTCCCAGCTCAGCATCCGCCAATACCGGCGGCCCAACGGCGAAGTCGTCGCGCTCCTGGTCATCGCCCCTTCCAAGACCGACCGCGAACGCGTGATCCCGGTCTCCGCCGAGCTGTTCCACGTGTTGGCCCGCATCATCCGGCGGCTGACGACCGGCCGCCCGACGGTGCCGCTGGCCACCCGCTACGACGAGCACGAACGGGTCACCACCGAACCCCAACCGTTTCTATTCCAGCGGCACATCGGCCAACGCAACGAGGTCATGACCACCGGAGCGGTCCGCTGCATGCTCGACCGTGTCTGCCTACGGCTCGCCGAACAAGACGACCGGTTCACCGGCCTGAAGTTCGTCCCGCACGACTTCCGTCGCCTGTTCACGACCGATCTCGTCAACAGCGGCCTGCCCATCCACATCGGCGCCACTCTCCTCGGGCACCTCAACCTGGAGACCACCCGCGGTTACGTCGCCGTGTTCAACGAAGACGTCGTCCGCCGCTACCAGAGCCACCTCGCACGCCGCCGCGCGATGCGCCCTCAAGAGGAGTACCGGCCGACCACCGATCAGGAATGGCAGGAGTTCGAAGAGCACTTCGACAAACGCAAGCTCGAACTCGGCAACTGCGGACGCCCTTACGCCACCCCGTGCAGCCACGAACACGCCTGCATCCGCTGCCCCATGCTCCACGTCGACCCCAAGATGATCAGCCGACTCGACGAGATCGAGACCGACCTCCTCGCCCGCCGAGCCCGCTCCGAAGCCGAAGGCTGGCTGGGTGAACTCGAAGGACTCGACCTCACCCTCGGCTTCCTCGTCGGCAAACGAGAAGAAGCCCTCCGCCTAAGCCGGATCGGCCCCGTCAGCCTCGGCCTACCTACCCCCAGGGGTTCCGCATGATCAATCAGAACGGCACGTCAACGCCGAGGTCCCGCAACCTGGCCACCGCCAACAACAAGCACACTTCAGCGCTGGGACCGTCCGCCCTCATGCCCGAGACCAGCGGCCCGCCACTCGCTGCGAACGTCCAAGCAGGGCGGCCCTCGGCCAGCCTCTCAGCATCCACCCTGAGCATCGCATTCACGCCCTGCTCCGCGAGCCACTCCAAGATGAGCAGCGCCGCGTCCTCGATGCCGCGGCCCTGGTCAGCTTTCGGCCACCGGCCCTTCCGCCCGGTCACGGCAAGACCCTACCGACGAGCAAGAACGGCCCGCCGTTCACGTCAGCAGCCGGATCGACGGGACCTCCGCATCCACCGCGATCTCTGCCTTGCACTCCCCGCAACGCAGCTTGCTGGGACGCCTGACGTTCGTCTGGATCGAACCGTCGTCAGGCGTCTCTTGGTGCTCCTGATTGGGGCAGTAGCACCCGTAGTGGAGACGGACCCAATCACTCACGGGCTTCGACGGCCCACCTCGCTTGGCGTCCTTGAACGGCGCCCACCAGAAGTCCACCACGGACCTCAACATCAACCGGTCGTCCTGGCTCGTGACGTCGAACGCCGCGATCCGTGCTGCGGTGAAATGCTGCTCGTTCCTTCCACTCATGCAGACGGCCCGCTCAGCACCCCACTCCAGAAAGGTCGTTCGGCCGACCCGCTCACAGACGAAGCAGTCCAGGCTCAAAGCGATCTTTGGCTTCCAGAACAAGCGATCCCGGTGAGCTTGGTCGATCTCGGACAGGACCGCGCCGATCTCAAGGCTGCGCAACATCGTGTGATCGTCGCACAACTGCGACAACCGCGACACGGGCAAGTTCGACTTGACAGGTGCAGAGAAGTGCTGGCTACCTATGAGACTCACTTCAATGAGCATCGCCCACATCGCTCCCTGGGCCAGACCGCTCCGCTGCGAGCCCTTCCCGACCCGGTCGAGGACGATATCAAGGTCATTCGACGTGACCGTCTCGGTGAGCTGATCCACGAATACGTACAGGTCGCATAGGGTGGCCGAGTTCTTGGCACCCACAAGCAGGCGCCGGGTGACGGCGTACACCGTGGACAAGATCACGAAACATGATCCAGGCGACCCGGGCTGGCCGGACGAGGAGCTGCGCCCGCCTCTAGGTGGGGCGCGGCCGCCGACGCCGCACCCCAGGTCCAGGGTTCGGCCGGGGGTGCGGGCGTCGGCGGGGGCGACAGCGGCGATCAGGAAACGGTGAAGTCCTGGAACTCGGCGACACCACGGGTTCCGGTCCAGCCGTTCGCGGCCGTCATGAAGACGCCGACGTCCTGGTTGGCCGCAGGGCCGCCCGGGGTGGCTTTGCCGACCGTGGTCCAGGTGATGCCGTCTGGGCTGCACTCGCCGGTATAGGTGGCATCCGAGCGTGTCAGCCGCAGATACACCGGGGCGGTGTACGAGTCGGCGAGGCTGATCGAGTCGAACGTGCCGTTCCCGTCGGCGTCCCAGGCCAGTACGCATCCGTTGGACGGGGTCACCGCGAGGTTGACATATCCGCCTCCGCCTTGCTCCGGCAGGCTGTTGCGGGTGATCAGTCCAGCGCGGGCCCAGCCGCCGGTGTTGTCCTGCAGGGTGACCTTCACCGTGGCGACAGAGGCCACGCCGTACGCTCCGGCCCGATAGATCGTGCCGAACTCGTTGGTGCCGCCCCACAGGTCGGCGCCGCCGCCCTCGATGCCCAGGCTTGCCTCTGCCTGGCCGAAGACCGCGTCGTTGAAGCTCGCGCTCCGGTACGGCTCCGTCACCCCGGTCCCGGCCAGCAGGCGGAGCGCCGCGACGGCCGACCCGGGTGTGCCGCCCATCTGGTACGAGGCGCCCACGGGTATCTGTGCCACGACAGTGTCGGCCGGCCCGGTGAGCGTGACGGTGAAGCGGGCCCGGAAGGTCTCTCCAGAGGCGACCGACGCGGCGGTCACCACGCCTTCCGGCTTCGTGACGAGGCCCTTCGGAGGGGTGACGGACAGCGTCACATTCGTGGCCGCGGCGAACCCGTTGCGGTTGGTGAAGGACACGGTGACGGTGACGGGGCGGCCTTGCGCGACCGCCCCCCTGTCGCCGGAGGCGGTAAGCGCGACCTGGTACGGGTCGGCGGCCAGCGTGTCGCGCACCTGCTTCGCCAGTTGCTGGATGTCGCCTCTGACGCTGGTGGGGTAGGTGTCGTGCTGGTGCTCCCACCGGTCCTCCACCTCGAACCAGTCGATGTCGGCAGGCCGGCGGCCTGCGGAGAGCGCGCTGAAGAAGGTCTTCCACCGGGTCAGATACAGGCCTGTGACCAGGCCGGACCATTCCCGGTTGGCGTAGTCGTGCAGCCCTTCCTCACTGGCCTGACGGCCGCCCCAGGTGGTGATGAGCGATCGCGCGTCGTACTCCAGCTGGTCCTTCTCCTCCGCAGCGGAGCCCCAGGATCGGGCGTCGGCCAACCATCGGCCAAGCAGGTGCTGGTCGGAGGTGGCCAGTACGTCGTCCAGCAGCGTCATCCAGCCGAGCCAGGTCCGGCTGAGCGTGGTGAACAAGGCCGAATCCCCGACCTCGTATGCCGCCTTGATCTGCGGCAGCAACACCCGGCTGCGGTTGGACAGTACCTGGCGGGTCACGTCGAGCAGGTCGTACCGGTAGGCCGAGCTGTCCCGCAGCTTCGGCGCGACCTGCAGCAACGAGGTCAGCGCCGCGTCGAAGGCGGTGGTGTCGTAGCGGTCTGCCGCTGGACTCCACGCCGCCGCCTTGTCCGCGCCCAGGCTCGGCCGGGCTCCGAAGAGCCCGTCGGGCGCCTCGCTCCACCCGTCCGCGCGGCTCGTGCCGTACGCGGTGGCACGGATCGTCCGCCAGGCCGCCGTGGCGTGAGGGTCCGCGCCGCCGTACCGGGAGGTCGCATACGAGGCGAACCACTCGTCCAGGTCGATGGTGTCGGACGTCCAGGCCAGCTCGGTGAGCAACGCCAGCGCGGGAGCGTTGTTGTCGGCGCCCTCCGGCATCGCCGCGATCCCCGCCAGCGCGCTGCCCTTCTTGCCGCGCCACTGCGGGTAGAGACTCACCCAGTCGGGAGCGTTGGCGCCCATCGCGGTGTGGCCGCCGAAGTTCCAGATGCTGCCGAACGTGTACGGAGTGCCGCCCCAGTCGCTTTCCCTGTCGGTGACCGTGGGATAGCGGTCGGACAGACCGTCGACGATGAGCATCCTGCTCTTGTGGACCCCATCGAGGATCTCCTTGCGCGGGTTGGTCTGCCAGCCCAGCATCACCCAGATCGCCCCGGGGCGGGCCGCCGCCAGAGCCGTCTCGACGGCTCTGGCGGCTTCGCTGACCGGCACGTCGCCGGGGTTGCCGCCCTCATGGAGCAGGTCCATCTTGTACATCGTGCTGTCGCCGAAGCGATCCCGCTGCTTGCTGTAGAACGCCGCGGCGACGTCGGTGAAGGCGTCCGTGCGCGGATCGAGCCAGTCGGGGCGGGCGAAGGATCCCCAACTGCCCTGCGGGACGACGGACGCGCCCGGATTGCGGCGGACGAAGTCGTCAGGCACGGTGCCGAAATAGCCGGGTAAGACCGGTGTCATGCCCAGCTCTCGCACTCGGCTGATGATCTTCTTGGCGAGGGCGGCGCGTTGCTCGATGAGCTGCCTCGACACGGGGCCGCCGAAGTGTGACATGTTCTGCAGCAACCACCACGGCTGGTGGGCGGGAGCAGGGATCCAGGCTCGCAGTTCCTCGTCGGAGTAGCCGAACTCGCGGAACGTGTCGTAATAGACGGCGTCGCCGCCGATGTAGACGAGGACGTTGTTGATGCCGTGCAGGGCGAGCACGTCGAGTTCGCGTTCCCAGGCCTCCCAGCTCCGATACGGGCTGGTGTAGCCGTCGTTGGTGTCGTTGAGGGCGAACCTGTGCGGGACGTTCGCCGCTCCGGTGATCTCCTTGGCGGGGGCGGGCAGCTGCTTGGGCAGGTTGACCTGCTCGCCATTCCAGGAGATGTCCGCCAGGGCGACCTTGTGGAGGTAGGCGTTGAAGGCCGTGAGCAGCACCGCGTTGCTGGTGCCCTCCAGGGTGATCTGCCCGGTGCGGCCGGTGACCTTGAAGCGATCCTGGCCGCCGACGGCCCGCAGGGTGATCTGCTGGTGGTGGTCGGGCACGAGCCGCCGCAGCGCGTCCGCGGCGGCGGTGGTGTCGAAGCCCTGGTCAGCCGTTGCCGCGCGGGCGTGCTGCGCGGGGGCCGCCAGCATCGCACCGCCCAGCACGGCCATCCCGGTCAGCATCCGCCTGCGGGTGAGTTCGGTCATGAACGTTCCTTCAGTCATGAGGTCAGCCCCTTGACCACGGCCGCGCGCGCGGTCCCGATGTCGGTGACGTCCTTGCCGCGGCCGTCGAGGTTTCTGGTCGCGATGGCCAGGGCCTGAGTCAGGGTGTCGCTGTCTCCGGACTTCTCGCGCAGCTGCGCGACGAGTTCGTAGTCCTCGATGCCGTCTTTCAGCTGCTCCCAGCGGATGGACGACATCGGCCCGTTCAGGCCGGGGTAGACGAGGTACTCGTCGCCCTGGGTGAAGATGTGGACCGGCTGTTCGAAGGGGTGGCTGGTCCAGCTGTTGTAGGACCAGCGCAGGAAGCCGTCCAGGTGCCGCTGGGCGGCGATCCACGGAAGCATCCGCGCCTCGACGGCGGGCGAGTACGAGAAGGTGTTGGGGTGCGGCGGCCAACCGTACACATAGAAGGTCGTGGTCTTGCCGGCCTTGCGCCGTTCCTCCGCCTTCTCCGGGGTCATCTGGTCGATGCCGCCCCAGTCGACGGAGAGGTTGGACGCGATCGCCTCGGTGTTGATCGATCCGGCGACCGAGATGCGGTTGTCGAAGGCCGGGGCGACCTCGTGCACGAAGTCCTTGACGACCTTCATCATGTCGCTCGGGCGCTCGTCGAAGGACAGCCAGGTATGCTCCAGCAACCCCGTGGCTGTCACGTGCTGCTCGAAGGCGCGCAGGAACGTGCCCCACGCCAGGCGCCAGCGCTCGCCGCCCAGGTCGACGTACTCGTTGACGGTCTTGCCTGTGCGGGTGTCGGTGTAGGTGAGGTGCTCGCGATCCTGGAAGGCCAGCATCGAGTAGGCGCCGATGTCGGGCCCCAGCCCGTCTCTGCGCGCGGTCTCGACGTAGCGGTCCCAGCGGGAGAAGTCGAAGGTGAACTTCTCGCCGTCCCAGGCCCAGCCCACCATGCTGGAGTACGGCATGGCCGTCTGCGACTGCCGGGTGCCCAGCGACCACTGGTGATGCCAGGGGTTGTCCACGATGGTGGTGTTGATGACCTTCTGGCCTCGGTCTGCCAGATCCTTGTTGTAGGCCTCGATGAGGCTCCAGTGCCGGTCGGACCAGAGCTTGACCCCGTGGGCCTGGGCGATGGTCTCGGGCTGCGCCCACACGTCCAGGAAGAAGCGGTAGCCGGCGGGGTCGGGCACGGCGACGTCGGCGACCTCGATGGTCAGCGGGTAGCTGGCCTGGCTACTGCCGTCGGCCCGAACGGTCACCGTCCCCGAGTACGTGCCCGGCTTGGCGTCCTTGGGAATGCGGAAGGTGAACCAGATCGGCTGGGCGGCGTAGGCGGGCACGTCGATGGAGCTCCGCTCGTCGAGGGCGTCGCCCACCACATCCGGATTGCGGTCGCCGGAGATCTCCTTGGCGGAGCTGACCTGGTCGATGGTGGCCGACCAGTCGACCTCGCTCTTGGAGCGCTGCACGGGCACGTAGGTGACGAACCGCACCTTCGCCGACAGCTTCCCGCCGCCGGGGCCGGTCAGGTCGCCGACCACGGCCTCCACATCGGTGAGGCGATGTCCGGAAGCGATCGCCAGCTGTGCGGAAACCTGTTCGTTGCGCACCCCGGCGAGCTTCAGGTCCCTGGTGTCCTTTCCCTGGATGGCGGTCATCGGATAGCGGGGCACCCGCTGCTGTGATGAGGAGGCGAAGGACCCGGTGGGTACCCAGGTGATGGTGTCCCTCGTGCCCATGGCATCGGCGACCTTGACGGTCAACCACGGGGTGGTGTCCTGGTCAGCGCCACTGGTGACGGCTACCGCGGCGGTGCTCGCCGCGACGAGGGCGCCGGCGATCATGCCCGCGACGAATGAGGGGATGCGAGCCATGTTCAGCGCTCCTGGCTTTCGGCGGAGAATCCGGTGAAGAAGGCCTCGATCGTGGTGCCGGGGTAGTTGGCGTTGACAGCGCTGCCAATCAGCCCCGCGTCCCCCTGGCCGGTGGCCGAGGGCACTACGGCGGTGCCGACCTGGGTCCAGGTCTCGCCGTCCTTGCTGACTTGCGCGGTATAGGTGGTGCCGTCACGGGTGAGCCTCAGCTGGGCCGGGTGGAAGCTGGGGCCGCCGCCCGCCCAGGTGTCGAGCTTGCCGTCGCCGTTGCTGTCGGTCATGAACTCCAGGCCGTAGTTCTGGGTCATGACGAGCACCGCGTAGCCACCTTTGTCCTGCGCTGTCATATCGTTTGCGACAGCGATGCCGGCCTTGCCCGCGGGCGAGACGCTGGTCTGGGAGACCACCGTGGCCTGCACGGTGGACCTCTCGCTCACCGCGTCGTCGAGGTAGATGACACCCTTCTCGTCCTTCCACCCGGACAGGTCCTGTCCGTCCGCCCAGATGGCGAACTGATCGCCGCTCTGCGCGAACTTGGCGCCTGCGGTCGTGGCGGTGGTCTTGTAGGGGGCCTGCACGCTGCCGGGGGCCGGTTTGACCTGTACCTGAACGATCTCGGAGACCTGCTGTGCCGTACCGGTGACGGGGTAGCCGCCCCAGCGGGCGTCCGCGGCGGGAGTCACCTTCCAGGTGGTGGTCAGCGTCTGGCGGGGCTTGAGCGACCCTGCGGTGGCCGCGTCGGTCACCTCGGCCTTCCATCCGGCCGGCACCTCCAGACCTGCCGTGACGTTCGTGAGCGTGGTGTCGCTCCAGTTGGTCACCGTGGTGCTGACCTCGCACGGCTGACCGGGGCTGGCCACCACATCCGCCGCGCCGACCTGGACGGACACGGCCGGCACGTCATCGCGCTTCAGCGCGGCGATCGCCTTGTCGGCGCCGGCGGCCCGGAGGTTGACGAAGGCCGGGGTCACGCCGAGCGACGCCGCGTAGCCCTTGAGCGTGGCGGGACCCTTGATCGTCGTGCCCTGGTTGACGTCGTACCAGTGGCCGGAGGGCAGGTAGACGTCGCGGGTGCCGCCGGTGGACAGCTGAGGTGCGGCCAGTACGGCGGGGCCGAGCATCCACTCGTCAGGGACGGTGTATCCGCCCTCGTCCTGCGGGAAGTCGAAGAACAGCGGGCGCATGACGGGATCGCCGCTCTTGAGGGTCTCCTGCACCTGGTCCCAGATGTAGGGCGCGAGCCGCTCGTGCGTCCTGATGGCCTGCCGGTAGAGGTCCACGGTCTCCTTGTCGTAGCGGACCTGTTTGCCGGTCGTGACGTCGTTGGTGTCCACGGGCGAGGTCGAGGCGTACATCAGCGGCATCAGTGAGGCGGATTGCGCCCAGCGCACCAGTACCTCCTTGGTGGGCGGGGGCTGGCTGCCCGAGCCACCGATCATGTCGGACTCGACGAACGGGTAGCCGATGGTGGAGATCGCCAGGTTCTGGGATACCGAGGCTCGCAGGGAACTCCAGCCGGTGCCCTTGTCCACCTGACGGGTCACAAAACCAGAACTGTGCGCCGTCTGGTCCCAGTGCACCCGGATCCCGGCGCCCTGCAGGTCGTACTCGTCGGCGAGCTGGGCGCCCAGCTTCTGGTAGTCCGTGGCCTGGAGATCACCACGTGGCGAGCACTTCTCGTCGAAGAAGCGGGTGTCGAACTTCAGCCCGTCGATGTCGTAGGCGTCCATGAGCGCCTTGAGCTTGCCCTGATACCAGGCCTTGGCCTCGGGGTTGCCCAGGTCGACGATGCCCGCGGTGCCGTTCCACCAGGTCACCGTGCACGGCTTGGTGCTGTCGCCCGCGTCCTTGAGCAGGTAGTCGTGGTCGACCGCGTACTGGTAGTTGTCGGAGTCGAGGTTGATCCACAGAGTGACCCAGACGCCGAAGTCGAACCCCATGGCGTGGATCTTGTCGGACATCCCCTTGGGGTCGGGGTAGGCCGTGGCGTCGAAGGTCAGGTTCCCGTACTTGGACTCCCACTTGTCGTCGAGCTGGATGGCGTGGCCGCCCAGGCCGCTGTCGTGGAGGTCGGTGGCGTAGTCGAGCAGTTTCTCCTGGTTGACCTTGGTGTAGAACTGCGCCCACGAGTTCCACAGCGGCTTGGCGTACTGCTCGTAGGTGGCATCGCTCTGGCGGGGCTTGCCGACGATGCCGATGTAGTCGCGGTAGACCTCTCGAGGGTTGGCCTCGACGAACACCGTGGCCTGGTAGCGGTTGGGAGATTCGACGACGAACTGGCCTTCTCCCGCGTTGAGCGACACGTCCATGGTGGCACCGGTGTCGACCCATAAACCCGCCCCGCTGGAGGTGTACCAGAACGGGTCGAGCATCTCGTAGGACGCGGGGCCGAAGGCCGCGTGCTTGACCGTCCCGCTGCTGAGCGGCCAAGGCTGGTCGGTGTAGGGGCCGCCTTGCGGAGTCTCTGTCTCGCCGTGGCCGTACCAGTGACCTGCGGATTTCAGATCGTAGGCGAGCCCGAGCCGGTCCGAGCTACCGCCCTGTACCACCCAGCTCAGCTGGTAGCGGTCGGCCTTGGGCGTCAGCCGCGCCTGGACGGTGGCACCCTGGAGAGTGCTGTCGGAGGTGACGATGAGAGCGCCGTCCCGCCACGTCCAGCCGGTGACCCTGGTGGCGTGCTGCCACTGTCCGCCGGACCTGAACCGCAGGCCACCGGCGTCACCTCCGGGGCTGTCCAGCACAGTCTTTCCCGCGCGTCTGGTGGTCAGGGTCAGCACGTCGGTGGCGAGGTCGATGGTGTAGCCGGGGGAGGACTGCGTGGCCGGTACGGAGATGGTCACCGCACCCTGGCTCTGGCTCACCTTGGGGGAGTCGTCCGTGGCGGCTTGCGCGGGCGGTAACAGCATCAGAGGGAGTGCGGTGGCGGCTGGAAGCACGCCGAGGACTAAGGATCGTGTGCGCACGCTTAGGTACTCTCTGCCGGAAGTGCAATATTATGCTCGGTCCCGGGGATCATCAATCCGAAATGCGCAACCTGTCAACGGGGTGGCTCATGAACTTTTCGCAGTGTCCGGAGCGGGCCGGCCACGCGGCGAGACCATCGGCGGGCCGGACCCGGCGCCAGTCGACTTCCGGCGGATACCGGTGATTCGTGCACTGATCTGGGATTTCGCGACTCAACGGCATTTCTGTTCCTGTCGTTGAGCTTGGCTCGCACACCCTCTCAAACGGGGAGAGCGTGGGCATGCGACTGCGCCGTGGTGTCCTCTGGCCGTCCAACTGGGAATTCCAGGTTGGGGGGATTGCGCTTGTGTGTGACTTCGAACGCGGTGTCCTGGTCCAGGCGTGTTCTGTCACCGGGATGGGGCCACCAGGCGGGCCTCGTAGGCGATGATGACGAGCTGGATGCGGTCGCGGGCGCCGAGCTTGGAGAGCAGGCTCGCCACGTGAGCCTTGGCGGTGCCGGTGCCGGTGCCGGTGCTGATGTGCAGGTGGGCCGTGATCTCACCGTTGGACATTGCGCCTACCGAAAATTTCGCCCGCCCAGCTCACGGGCTGTGAGCGTCGGATGGCGTGCGCGAACTCCGGCCTCAGCAGAGGTTCACGTCCAGGGAGATGGTGTGCGGGGCGGCTGTTGAATCGCGCGAGTTGGGACACACCGGGCGCGATGAGCGCCATCCGCCGCTTCGCCATCGCCCGTTTGGACACCGCCGCCCGGCCCGGCAGCCTGACCGTGGGAGTGCTGGATGAGTCCGGCCAAGAGAAGAAGGGCACCGCCACCGCCGGGTTCAAACGTCAGCACATGGGCTGCGCGGGTGGCATCGACAACGGCATCAACATCGTGCATGTGGCCTACGTCCGCACACCCGGTGGTGAACCGCCCTTTACCCATGTTGTGCTGCCGCCCGGGGGGATACCGGTGCCTGGTCCCGCTGCGCTTCGTGACCGGCCTACGCGTGCCGGGATGCGCGTTTGTACTCGTTGTACTTGTCGCCCAGCAGGAGTTGGATGTCCTTGTTCAGCGCGGCCACCACCTCGCGCGGTGGCCTTTCCGGGCCCTGACCGGCGATCGTGGCGAACCATTCCGCCAGCACGTCTCCTACACTGGGCGAGTGGCGTGCCAGGCAGGGCCACGCGGGAATGCAAATCGGATCGTTCGGGGCTGCCCCGAGTTCTTCGAACTTCGAAGTGGGGTAGGTCAGGTGGACGTTCCACCCTCCGGGCATTGACTGGGCGCTGTAGATGCGGATGCCGTCCCGCTCTGCGAGCCGCTGCAAGGTCTGTGAAGACATGGCGACCATGATGGCACCGGCGCGCCGTCAGGCTGAGGGGATTGAGCCGACACCCTGGCGGTTGCAGTGCCGACCACGCCGCAGCCATGATCCGCATCGCATCGATCGACTACCTCACCCGGCGGATCACCCCAACCTGGCGAGACGCGTAACCGGCAATCAATCATGAACTTCGCTTTTCGGATGCCTTCTCAGAAGGAAACGCGGATGACTAGCGCAGCGGGCATGCCGAGGGCGGTGCCGCGTGCGGGTGTGGGTGGACGGGTGCCGATAGGTGTCACGGGCGCGCTGCTGCACCTCGAGGGGCACCGGCTCGACGCGTACGAGTGGCCATCGCCCGGCGATTCGCGTCCGCGAAGCAGGATGAATCGCAGTCGATCGCGGATGCGAGGCAAAGCCTGCTTGACGTGCATAGATGTAGTTTTCGGCAGGCGCAGAGCGGGTCATCGGCACCCTCCGCCGCGAACTCCTGGACCGGATCCTGATCCTCAGCGAGCGCCACCTGGCCCTCGTGCTCAACGAATACCTGATCCACTACAACAGACACCGGCCGCACCAGTCCCGGCAACAATGCCCTCCGGACGCCGCAACGCAGCCCGCCCGGGATGTGACTGAACTCAACGACATGCGGTTCATCCGCCGAAAACCCGTCGTCACAGGCATGATCAGCGAGTACCGTCACGTCGCTTAACCGCAGCTCAGGCCACGTAACCCAATATTCGAGCGGTACACGATCACGGCTGTCGATTTCCGAAGTCGTGTGCGCGGATTCCCGAACTCCCGTGCAATGCCGTGGGTGTTAACGAGTGCGCTGCTCTATGAGGACCTTGGCGATCTCCACCAGCGCTTCGGCCTGGAGGTAGGGGTTGCTGATGGTACGGGCCAGGCGTTCGGCGGCGGCAGGATCCAGTGCGGCCAGCGCTTTGGCGATCGTGCATAGCTCCCGGCTTGGATCGGCGGACCTATAGGGGATGGGGGCCAGACGGAGGGCGTCCGACAGGAGCGCCTTCGCTTGGGCCGGGTCGCGTTCCGCAGCCGCGGTGGCGATCCTGCATAGCGTCTCGATCTGCTGGTAGGGGTCGCTGATGGTGCGGGCCAGAGTGAGGGCGTCTGACAGCAGCGCCTTCGCTTGGGCAGGGTCGCGCCTATTCACCACCTTGGCGATTTCCACCAGCGCTTCGGCCTGCAGGTAGGGGTCTCTGATGGTGCGGGCTTCCGAAACGGCGAAGGAGGGGTTGTGCACTGCCAGCAGCCCGGCGAGCTCGCGCCGCTCGTCGGCGTCCGTGTGGAAGTCGCGGATAAGCCGGACCGTGGTTTCGTAGCCGGAAGTCAGCAGAAATGCCTCGTAGGGCTCCCGCTCCTCAATCAGTCTGGCGAGGCCCCTCATCGCTGCGCCTTGTTCACGTATGGAGGGGATGGCGCGGGCCAGGCGTTCGGCGTCGACGATCACCTGCCCGGCCCTGGCGGGGTTCCACTCGAGCGCCGCCCGGGCGACCTTGGCCAGGGCCTTGATCTGGATCCGTTGCAGCTCGCCGATCTCGAACTTGCGCTCCCCGAAGCGGGTGCTGTGCGCCAGTTGTTCGGCCTCAGCGATCAATTCTCTGGCCCTGACGGGATCCCGCACGCCCACCACTCTGGCGATCTCCGCCAAAATCCCGGCCTGCACGTGGGGGGTACCGGCAATCATGTCGGGAACAGCACGGGCCAGATTTTCGGCGTCGGCGAGGAGCACGTCGGCTCTCGGCTCGTCGGTGGTGAGGGCGCGGAGTCTGGCGGCGACGGTGTCGGCGGCGGGCCTGGCGGAGGGGTCTTTGGCCAGGAGGGTGAGCAGGTAGGTGTCGAGGGCTTGGGGGATGGCGGGCCGCAGGCTGCTGGGTGGTGGCGGGTTCTTGTGCAGGATCTGGCCCGTGATGGCGCGCAGGTCGTCGGCGGGGAACAGCAGATGGCCGGTGAGCAGGTGGAACAGGGTGGCGCCCAGGGCGTAGACGTCGGCGGCACCGGTGACGGGCTCGCCGAGCAGTTGTTCAGGTGGCATGTAGGCGAGGGTGCCGATCCCGGCGCCGGTCGCTGACAGGCCAGCGGTCGCGCCTCCCAGCCGGGCGATCCCGAAATCGCAGATCTTCAGTGTCCCGTTGCCGGCGAGCATGAGGTTAGACGGTTTGATGTCGCGGTGGATCACCCTGGCCGTGTGGGCGGCCGCCAGGCCCTCGGCGGCCTGCGCGCCGTACTCCAGCACCATCGCGATCGGCAGCCCGCCGGGATGGCCGCGCAGCAGCGCGGCCAGGTCCGGGCCCTTGAGCAACTCCAGCACCAGGAAGAGCTGACCATCGTGTACACCGGTGTCGTGGACAGTGGCGATCTTGGGGTGGTTGAGGCGGGCAGCGGCCTTGCCCTCACGCCGGAACCGCGTCAGCGCAGTGTCCACGGCTTCGCCGGTCCAGTTCGCCAGCATCACCTTCACCGCGACCTCGCGTTCCAGACGCAGGTCAGTCGCTCGCCACACCTCGCCCATCGCCCCGCGGCCCAGCCGTTCGGCCAGCCGATACCGGCCCGCGAGCTCTTGCCCGAGCTTCATCCGAGCCTTGTAACGGGGCTGTCCGTCATGCCGCACAGGATCCGACGCGCTCGCGATGGTCGCTCCGCCTCCTGGCTCATCCGGCCGCCTTGGCGGCTGTGAGGTAGCTGTGCAGCGACGTCTTGGGGATGCCGGTCCTGGAGGCGATGACGCCGAGGGAGTCGCCCTGGGCCTTCAGCAGCCGCGCATACTCGATCTTGTCTTCGGGGTGGGCGAGGGGCCGTCCGATCTGCCCATAGTTGGCCTCGGCGACGGCGCGGGCATGGGCGGCGCGCTCAGCGGTGAAGGTGCGTTCCATCTCAGCGAACAGTGCCAGCAGGAGGAACGCGATACGGGCCATGCCCTCGTCGGCGGTGTTGATCGGCAACGGGTCGGCCAGCGATCGTACCCCGATCTTCTTCTCCGACAGGTCGAGGACGAGGTTGAGGACCTCGCGCAGGATGCGGCCGATCCAGAGTGTGCACGACGACGGTGTCGCCGGGTCGGGCGTAGGCGAGCAGCCGGTTGAGGCCGTCGCGGTCGATGGTGGTGCCGGTCTTCTTGTCGACGTAGATCCGATCGTCTGGAATCCCGGCGGCGGCCAGGGCGTCGAATTGCCGTTCCAGGGACTGCTTGGTGGTCGACACGTGGGCGTATCCGAGTTCGAGTCCGCCGTGGGGGTGATCGCTGCCGGATCCCATCCTCGGACCATAGCGGAATTCGTCTCCGTACGGGGCTTCTGGAACGTCTCTTGCGGAACGACTTCCGGAACGAATCGTGTCCGCCGGTGTCCGAATTCACCGGGCCCGGCGAGATCGCGCCTCAACCGTTCCACTTCCATGGAAGTGGAACGGCCCATTGGGCGCCGGTCAGTTCGTTCACGTCCCGCCAGCAGGACTGCGGGGACCCAAGATCGTCGACAAGCGTCACTGTTCGTGCATAGGAGTACGTACGAAGCCGTTGGGTCGTGCACACGATTACGGACTGCGCAAATGTCCGTACTCCCCTGCGTGCGACACTATTTCCCCAGGTCGCGCGTGCACGCGACTTCGGAAACTGACAACGGCTGTCGATTTCAGGAGTCCTCTGCAGCGATGTCAGAAGACATCTGCAAGAACTCGGCAGGGATGCGGTCTACGGCGATGGAGATCGCTTCGGTGGGGGTGGGGACCTGGGTCAGAGCCGGGCCGTTCCCCCATTCCCTGATGGTGTAGCCACCGTCTCCTCGGGGGGAGTCGACCGAGACGAAGCTCGGAGAGAACGGGTAGTCGGGTGTGGCAGAGAAGCTCAGTGCCCAGTGGCTGGTGAAGGGGTAAAGGCTGCGTAGCTTCGGTTGGTCGTAGGCGGCCTCGATGAGCGCCTGGTACTGGGGCCAGTCTGCGTCGCGGGCGTCCTTGAGCAGCCACTGCCATTCCGACGCGATGACGTCGGTGGGGTTATTGTCGGGCACCTCGAAACGCCCGGTTAGCCTCGATCTTTCGTGACGGTGATCGGGGTTCGTAGCGGCTCGGCTACCTATCGTTCTCGGTGATTGGTCAGCCGCCCACCCGACTGTCGCGTCGGGTGGGCGGGGTTCCACGGGCCCGAATGTCTCCATTCTCTGGTCGTCGGGATGGGGAAGCTGAGATCAGGGCGCGGGCAGGGTCTGTGGCCGGGTGATCGCGGTGGCGATCAATTCACCCCATCGCCAGCGGTGCGCCAGCCGAAGCCGGAGCCGTCGTCCGCCCGTGACCAGGCGCGCGGCGGCGGAGAAGATCCGTAGCCGCAGACGTTTGGGTTCCCACCGGCGGGCCGGCTGCGTGGGGTCGAAGGCGAGCATCTGGGCCCAGGCGATCAGTTCGCAGGCCAGGGCGATGAGTTCGAGCCAGATCTGGTTGGCGGCGAAGGAGTGCAGGGGCAGGTTGCGCAGGCCGGTGTCTTTGGCGGCGCGGATGCGGTCTTCGCAGCGGGCGCGGCGGCGGTGGCGCAGTTCCAGGTCGGCCAGCTGGCCTCGGCCGCCACCCGGGCGGGTGCCGGTGACAAAGCTGGTGAAGCGGTGGCCGTCGATGTCGGTGAAGCGCAGCGCTCAGATCCCGAGGCACGGAGAGAGATCTACGCCGCCTTCCTGGCCGCCGCGAGTGACGCCGGAAGCAGGCTGACGCAGGAAGCGCTGGACCGTCAGCGGATGGCCCAAGGCTTGGCCAACCAGCCCTACAGTGACCAGCTCACGGGACAGTTTGGGCCGGAAGCCCCAATGCGCATGGCTCGCCAGAAGGCCATTGTGCAGATCCTTGCGGGATCGACTGCAGTCCGTCAGGCGAGTACGGATCTGACCCAAGCGGTCCTTGCCTACGCCAGCCTCGATCCCACTCCTGACCCTAACGAATGGAATCAAGCCTTCATGGCAGCGCTGACAGCCCACACGAAGGCTCATGAGCGATTCGTGGATGTAGCAAACGCAGAGCTAACTAGCTTCCCACCACGCACCTCACCGAAGGTCGCCTAGTGTGATGCGCCTGAAATTCGTCGGCAATATTTAGCGAGGGATTCGAGGATCTCTTCGGCGGTCTTGGTCCACACGAACGGCTTGGGATCGGCGTTCCACTGAGCCAGCCAGGCGCGGATGTCCTTCTCCAGCGCCTGAACGCTTTTGTGGACCCCGCGGCGGATCAGCTGGTCAGTCAGATAGCCGAACCAGCGCTCGACCTGGTTGATCCAGGAAGAGCCGGTCGGGGTGAAGTGCATGTGGAAGCGGGGATGGCGAGCCAGCCAGGCCTTGATCGCCGGAGTTTTGTGGGTGCCGTAGTTGTCGCAGATCAGGTGGATGTCCAGCTCGGTCGGCACGCTCTTGTCGATGGTGGCCAGGAACTTTTTGAACTCGGCGAACAGGCTGGTGATGCCGTTGCGGAGGTAGTCGTGGGTGCGCCGTTCGGGCATGCCGGGCATCATCGGCAGTACCGGCTGGGAGCGGTCGAGGGCCTGGATCTGGGACTTCTCATCCACACACAGCACCACCGCGCGCTCGGGCGGGTTGTGGTAGAGCCCGACAACATCGACGACCTTCTCCACCAGCAGCGGATCGGTGGACAGTTTGAAGGTGTCGGTTCGGTGCGGTTTGAGTTCGAAGTCGCGCCAGATCCGCCCGATGGTCGACTTGGACAGGCCGCTGCGCTTGGCCATCGAGGCCCTCGTCCAGTGGGTGGCGCCCTTGGGCGTTTCCTCCAGTGTCGCCACGACGACCTGTTCGATCTGGTCCAGCGTGATGGAAGGAGGTCGGCCTGGCCGCTGCTCGTCGATCAGCCCATCCAGCCGAAACCGCAAGAACCGCGAGCGCCACTTGGACACCGTGTCGGGGTGCACCCGTAGTTCGGCAGCGATTTGCAGGTTGGCCTTGCCATCGGCGCAACCCAGCACGATCTTCGCGCGCATCGCCAGGACCTGCGCTGACTTCGCCCGCTGTGCCCATCGTTGTAGAGCCGCACGTTCGGAGTCACTCACCGTCAATTCGGCTTTCGGTCGCCCGGTCCGAGGACTGTCGAGCAGGGCATCGATCCCGCCACGCGCAAAGGCCGCCCGCCACCGGCGTACGGTTGTCACCGTCAGCCCGAGATCACGCGCCACCTGTGCGTTGCTGACCGCAGGCTCAGCGCAAGCCAACACAATCCGCGCCCTGCTACCCAGCCCAGACGGCTCCGCTGTCATGCCGACCAGCCGGGCGCGATCGATGTCTGTTAATTCGATCTCTACTGCAGACGGCCCACGGTTTCCCATTGTTTCAGGATAGATACTTATCCGCCTAATTTCAGGCGCATCACACTAGGTCCACGCCCTCGAAGTTGTATGTCACCTCGACCTCGCCGCCCACCAGCTGCTTGACTGGAGTGTCCAGGCCGAATAGCTTCGCCCGCCGCTCCTCGATCTGCAGAATCGTCTTGATCGCCATCAGGATCGGCCCGTCATCCTTGACGACCTCGCCGCGGTTCTCATCGACGTCCGCATACCCGTCGTCGTTGATGAACGGGCGGCCCATCCGCACGACCTTGCCCTGCGACACCGTGACGTGCTCGCGCTCCAGCACCGCGTACGCGGCCCTCAGCATCTCGTCCAGCCGCTCGGCTTGCTCGGCCCGATACTCGGCCACCTCCTGCGCCGGGATCTCCTTCAGCGCCTTGGAGTAGATCTGATGAGCACGCTGCCGGGTAACGCCGAGCTGCTCGCCAATCGCCTCGAACGTCTCCCCGCGCCGGCGCAGGTGTATCACCTCAGCGGCCTGGCGAGCGGCGTCCTCCTTCTGCGCTGGTGACCAACCCATGTCAAGCGCTCCTTACGTCAAGTGGCTCATGGGTTCAGCGTAGGTAACGGCTCGCGCCCCTGGGGAGGGGGTGGGCAGCTTGGCGATCATGCTTCACGACCGAAATGGCCGCTTTGCATAATTCTTCATATTTCGTGAATTTTATCCCGTGAATCATTTTGAATATTGCCAAACAAAGAGCGTCCGTCATTCGTCGTACTCACCAAGAATTCGTCATTCCCCCGGAGGTCCGCGATGTGGTTCTCGGTTCGTCTCGGCCCCGTCCGTGTGGGCGCCTCCAGCGGGGGGCGCGTGCTCGGGAGCGTGGGCGTCGGCCCTGTTCGTGCGGCAGGATCTACTCGGGCCTCCAGCGCCAGCGACAAGGACCTGGAGGGGCTGGGTCGGTTGCTGGGGCGGTGGGCCGATGCTGTGGCTACAGGCTGGGGTAAGCCACTGTGGGGTCATGGATTCACGGGAGTTATCGGGACGTTCTTCCGAGTCGTATTCGGCATCTTGTGCGTCGTATGGCGGGTCGTGAATACGATCCTCTATCTGGCGGTGACGTTGTCGGTGATGTTCTTGGCGATTCTGCCGGCGCTGATCGGGCTCGCGTTCGGCCTGGCGATCCTGTACGGCTTTGGCTATGCGATCTGGCACATGATCTTAGGCTGACCCTAGAAGTCCCGGGGGCCGGACGTCGGACACGGCCACCTCCTCGGCATGCGAAGGGCCCGCATAGTGGCAGGGCCTGCTGGGGGGCTACGAAGCGAGCAGGTCGAAGTGGAAGCCGATCAGAAGCAGCCCCAGGGATACCCACCTCGCCATCGAGGCGAATCTACGATGCTGGAGTGCGAAGCCGATCATGGTCGTGAACCCGCCTGCTGCGCCGCCGACCACTATCACGAGCCAGGAGCGCAGTTGGGAGTCAGTTCCCATTGACGCAGTGGCCGCGACGGTGAGCCACCCTGCGATTACCCCGGCGAAAAGCCCAGCGATGAAGGGTAGGGAGCCGTGGGCGGCCATGAGCCGTACTAGGCGATCGCCGTACCGGGAGAGCCGTTCCACCCCGACCAGGTCGATGATGACCACGGCACCTGACAGAAACGTAAGGATCTTGCCTGCGCGGCCCCACCAGATCATCGGCACGCCCCACAGGGTGCTGCCGAGCGTGGACTTGCCGTCCAGCCACATCTGCCACGCTTGGAGATAGCTGATGTCCCCCATGATCGAAGCGTAGAAGCGGCCGGCCCTCGGCATGCGGAAGGACCGCGCGGATGCGGCCCGTGTCGCGAGCTCGGAGCTCAGCCGCGGTTCGGCGCGGGCCGATCTGTGGTCCGGGGAAAGGGTCCGCTTCCGGCCCGGACATCGGACACGGCCACCCCCTCGGCATGCGGAAGGACCGCAGGTAGGCGGATCCGTTGTGGCTACGACGCGAGCAGGTCGAAGTGGAAGCCGATAATCAGGCCCGCTACCGACAGCCAGCGCAAGATGCGTTCGAACATCGGCCTTGCTAAGACCCAGGCGAATCCCACTATCGCCACCTTGCTGTACCCGGCAACGATCATGACGATGACGAAGAAGACGGCCAACGCCACCATCAGGTCGTGGAGTCGCCGGCTGTCCGATAAGACGCCCCACTCGATCAGCGTCGGAATCAAGTTGAACACGGGGATGGAGACAACGAACACTCCGACCGCTAGCACCCACAGCCATCTGGATATCACTGGATCTGAGTCGGCGGTCCTCGCGCCGAAGCGCCGCAGACGTTCCGGGCCGATGATGTCGAGGACGACCGTCAACCCGGACAAGAACGCCACGACCTTGCCCATGCGGCCAAGCGCCAGGATCGACCAGCCGTACAGCGTGTCCTGGCTCACCTGGACGTTGTCCAACCACATCTGCCAGGCCTGGATGAGACTGAGGTCCGCCATGACCGGAGCGTAGGCGTGGCCTCGGCCGCTGCCCAGCGCCCGGTGCATTCCCATGCGGGGAACTAGGAAGCGAGCAGGTCGAAGTGGAAGCCAATGGCGAGGGTCAAGAACGATAGGACCCGGACCGCAGTGGGGAACCACGGCATGCCCAGCAACCATGCCATCGCTCGAGGGCCGAAGCCAAGAATCAGCGGTACCACGATGAACCCGAACCCCAGGATCAGGCCGCCGCCTGGCACGGGCTTGTCGAACGGCACACCAATGATGCGCCAGACCGCAAATCCGGTGCCTGCAAGGACTCCGATGAACCCGTAGGCCATGATGTAGGCGATCATCGGCGTTTCTCCGGGCCGATCATCAAGATCGGAGATGAGATCGGCGAGCAGCGGTAATCGCTCAACACCCACGATTTCCAGCACCACGGCCAGCGCGCTCAGGAACGAGACGATTTTGCCCGCGCGGCCGATCCACACCATGGGGATCCCGAAAAGGCTGTACCCGAGCGTGGACTTCCCGTCCAGCCAGAGACCCCACGCATCGATGAGGCTGATATCCGCCATGATCGGAGCGTAGAAGCAGCCAGCGGGACCAGCCAAGCCGATCTCGGACCCGGTGCCCAACCGTGGTGTGGCGCCGGGCCCTCATGGTGACGGGGGGACAGGGAGCCAATGCCGGTCAGTGCCGATGCGTGCCGCGCCGTATCGCGTTCACGCGAGCAATCACCGAGCAACCATGCGCGCTTGACCATCGACACTCTGTGCTATTTGTCCCTCTCGGGACTGCTGCCTAGGGCCATGCCTTCGCCATGAGGCCCAAGTGGTCTACGCAGATCGAACGCGTACGAGCAGCCGCCGAGCAGCTTCGGCCATCGATTTCCGCCCGCGAGTGAGGGCTCCTTGCAGTTGGTCTCGAATGTGATGCGCAGCCTGCTTGACGTGCATGGATGTAGTTTTCGGCAGGCGCAGAGTTCCTGCGTGCTCAAGCTGCGGGGATCTTGGCGTGCGACTTCTTCCATTGCGACACCGTGTTGGTCCAACGCCTGTATTGCCTGGTCGTCATGGAGCTCAGGACCCGCCGGGTGCACGTCCTCGGCGTGACCAGGCATCCGACTGGGCTCTGGGTCGCGCAGCAGGCCAGGAACTTGATGATTGAGCTGGGGGACAGGGCGGGGAGGTTCAGGTTCCTCATCCGTGATCGGCACACGAAGTTCACCGCGTTGTTCGACGAAGTCTTCACGGCCGAGGGCATCGGTATCCTCAAGACGCCGCCTCGGGCTCCGCGGGCGAACGCGTTCGCCGAACGCTGGATCGGCGGCTTGCGCCGAGAACTCCTCGATCGGATCCTCATCGTCAACGCCCGCCACTTACGACGCGTGGTGGCCATCTACGAGACGCACTTCAATGAGCATCGCCCGCATCGCTCCCTGGGCCAGGCCGCCCCGCTACGAGCCCTTCCCGAGCCGGTCGAGGGCGATATCGAGGTCATACGACGTGACCATCTCGGTGGGTTGATCCACGAATACGCGCAGGTCGCATAGGGTAGCCGAGTTCTTGGCACCCACACGGTTGAGCCGCGCCGCGGTGAGGATGCAGTGCACGGTCGATGGCGCGATCCCGAGCCGCGCGGCGAGCTGAACGGGCCCTTCCCGCAACCGCATTCGCAAGCTCACGGACCGCTTCGACACAGCCTTGGACGTCTTGTTCGGCGACCACTTCGGCCGGGACGAGCGGTCATGCATGGGCGCCGGCCAGGTAGCGGTCGATCCACCGCTTCACGGTCGGCCATGACACCTGGAACCGAGCGGCGACCTCACCGACGGGCCAACCGTCCTCGACGACGAGGCGAGCCCATCTTCAAGCGGTGGCGTGGGGTCAGGGCTGCGTTTGGGTGGGGCATGGCGTCCAGTCGATAGGTCGAGGGGCCCGCCGATGGTGGCGGACCCCTCGGTGCGGTGATGCGGGTGCGATCAGTGGTTCCGCGCGCTCGGGCGCGTCGCAAGGGTGGTGATGAAGGTGGCGATCTCGTCGGGGTTCTCTTCGGCCATGAAGTGCCCGGATGCGGTCGGCTGGTAGGTCAGGTCCGGCGCCCAGGCCCGCCACAGCGATGCGGCGTCGAAGCCAAGCTGGGAGCCCCAGTCCTGCGAGATGACGCCAACCGGCATCGCGAGCTGCGCGCCACGCTCACGGTTGGCTCGATCCATCTCGATATCGATGCTCGCGGTGGCCCGGTAGTCGGCCACGATGGAGTCGATCGCGGCGACCGAGCTGTCGATGTAGTAGGCGCGCTCCTCATGGGTGAAAGTCGTGCCGCTGGGGTCCCATGCGTCCAGGAAGGAGCCGAAGAACTCCGGAGCGACTGCGCGGATCATCTTCTCGGGAAGCCCGATGGGCTGAGCCATCAGGTACAGGTGCCAGGCGACCTTGGCGTCGACTCCCTGCAGAACGGCCCACGTGTCGAGGGTGGGCAGGACGTCGAGGATCCCCAGGTAGTCCACGACGGCGGGGTGGTCCAAGCCTGCGCGGACGGCGACCAGTGCACCGCGGTCGTGCCCGACGAGCCCGAAGTGGTCCACGCCGAGGGCGGACGCGACCGTCACGATGTCCTGAGCCATCGTGCGCTTGGAGTACGTGGCGGGGTCACTCCCGTCCGGCTTGTCGCTGTCGCCGTATCCGCGCAGGTCAGGGACGATAACCGTGTGGTCGTCAGCGAGTTTCGCCGCGACGTGGCGCCACATGTAGTGGGTCTGCGGGAACCCATGCAGGAGGACCACGGCCGGCCCGCTCCCACCGACGGCGACGTTGAGGTTGACGCCGTTGGTGCCGGGGATGGCCTGGTAGTCGAAGCCGTTGATCGTCAGTCGGCTGGTCATGCGTTCTCCTTCGCGTCAGGCGCGGCGGTCTCATGGGCGGTGGGGGCCGGGTGGCCGGAGAAGATCCCGGCGGGCAGGGGGGCCCGCCCGGACGATGCCTTCAGGGCTGGGATGACGATGGTGTCAACGAGTGCGGACAGGTACTCCTCGTCGACTGCGAGGTCGTTGACCCGTCGCAGCAGGAGGGCGGCACCGACCACCTCCTCGAAGGCGAAAGGGTCCGCGCCGTCGGGCAACTCGCCGCGTGCGATCGCGGCGTCGATGACCTGTCGCGGCAACCGAGCTCCTGTCGGGCCGACGGCGTTCTCGATGGCCTCGCACAGGTCCGGGTCCTCCAGACCCGCCTGCAAGAGCAGCATCGCGGTCTGACTGTCCGCAGCGCGCATGGTCTGGTCCAGGCGCCGGCACAGGCTCAACACGTCCCCGCGCAGGGTGCCCGTGTCGATCGGCTCGCCGGCCTCGCGCTGTGCGGGCCCAGCCTTGATCGCAGCGATCACCATCTCCCGCTTGGACCCCCAACGTCGATACAGGCTCGCCTTGGATGTCTGGCACCGTCGGGCGACCTCCTCGAAGGACACCCCCTCGTACCCGGACTCCGCCAGCACCTCCAGTACGACAGCAGTGATCCGCTGATCCAGAGCCGCATCACGGGGACGGCCGCGCGCCGCCCCCTCACCAGTATTTCGATACGTCACGCCCCGTATCGTAATGCACAGGGCTGAACTCCATCAATTACGTCTCCGGTCAGTACAACTAGAGGGCGAACGTTGCCTGGCGCGGCACTAGACAAGACAGGGCATTGCGTCGCGCCGGGGCAGGCCAGGCACGGATAGCCGTCGAACCCGGGACAGCCTCAGCTCATGGCCTCGATCGAGGTGCGCACCTTGACGAGCAGGTCGGGTGGCAGCGGTGCATACCCGAGCGGGGTCAGATTCGTCTGGCCCGCATTGCTCGCGGCGTAGCGGAGAAAGCGCCGGACCAGCGGCGGCGAGCCCTTGGAACACGCGATCTCGTAGGTGACCAGGATGATCGGGTACGTGCCTGGCCGCGTGGTCGTGTAGTCCAGTTTCAATGCCAGGTCGCCGTTTCTGCCGACGATCTTGGCGCCGACGAGCGCCTTGCTTGCGCTGTCCGGCGTGATCGGGACGGACTCGCCTGTGGCGTTCTTCACCCTGGCGGTCCACAACTCGTGGCCGCTGGCGTAGCCGTACTCCACGTACCCAATCGCGCCCGCTGTCGTCCTTACCGCCTCGGTCATGGCGGCTGACCCCTCGACGCCCTGACCGCCGGAGATCGGCCACTTCGTCGAGGGCGGGTACGGCCAGCCGCCCGCAGCCTTGAGGTATTTGGTGAGGTTCTCGCTCGTGCCGGATTCGTCGGCGCGATGGATGGCCAGGATGTCCGCGCGGGGCAGGGAGGTTCGGGGGTTGTCGGCGGCGATCGCCCGGTCGTTCCACTTGGTGATCTTCCCGCTGAAGATGCCGGTGATGGTGGCGGGTGACAGCTTGAGGTCGGCTATCTCCAGGTTGTAGATCACCGCGATGGGGCCCACGACCATCGGCAGGTGGAGCGCGGGGCTGCCGCAACGCCTGTCGGCTTGTGCGTGCTGCTGCGACGTCATCACGACGTCGGAGCCGGCGAACGCGGTCATGCCCTGGATGAATTCACGCACGCCCGAGCCCGAGCCGACGGGCCGGTAGGTGATCACAGCATCAGGGGCGATCTCGCGGAAGAACGTACGCCACGCATTCATCGCGCCGAGCTGCGCCGACGAGCCCGAGGCGATGACCGCGGTGCTCGTCGGGGTTTCTCTCGGTGTCTTCGAGGCCGACTCTCGGTCGGCGCCGCACGCGGCCAAGGCGAGGGCCACCAGCATGGCGGCCCCAACGCTCCTGGTCGCATGTCGCACACCATCGACGCTATGTAGCGATGACGATGGGGTGGCACAACGTGCGGCAAAGCTGACAACAACGAACGGTCGGCGAGCGGTCAAGGCGGCGGGTCAGCGCCCGGGGTTCGGGTCGATCGGTTGTGGTATGGCGCGCCGATGTCGCCGCCCAGAACCGACGGCCGCAGCGGCCGCCTGGATGCGGCGGTCTTCTCTAAAACTCTGCTCGACGCCCTCGACCTGCTGGAGAGGCGGGACCATGCGGCGAAGCTTCCGGTTGCCGTCCGCCAGCTCGATGCAGGCCGCGACCTCCGTTCGCGCGCCGATGGCCAGCGGGGTGAAGGTGAGGTAGGCGGCGCCGACACCTGCAGCGCGTCACGCCCATGCCGTATGCGGTCGGCGGCGGCGACGGGACGATCAGGCTTCTACTCCAGCCCCGTGACCACCCTGCCCGTGTCGCGATCATCTCGGAGCCTGAGGCCCCCGCCGGAGGCAAAAGGGGTGAGCCTTTGGGTCAGGTGCCCTCGTAGGGTTCGTTCATGGATTGGCAGGGTTGGCACGATGACTACGACGTCCCAGGTTCACGGTTGGCGCGGCGGCTGCAAGTCGTCCAGGAGCGGATACGGCTGGCGCTAGACAGCTGCCCGTCCGGCCCTCTGCAACTCGTCAGTCTCTGCTCGGGCCAGGGCCGCGACGTACTGGAAATGCTGACCGATCACCCCCGTCGTGACGATGTTCGGGCGCGTCTGGTCGAGCTGGACTCGGGCAACACCGCCATCGCCGAGGATGCGATCAAAGCGGCGGGACTCGGACAGGTCGAAGTGGTCACAGCTGATGCCGCGCTCACTGACCACTACCGAGGTATGGTTCCTGCCGACATCGTGCTCGTCTGTGGGTTGTTCGGCAACATTACGGACGAGGACATCGAGCGCACGATCGACACTTGTGGCCAGTTGTGCAAGACCGGCGGCACGGTTATCTGGACTCGGCACCGCGCGGCTCCTGATCGAGTGCCGTGGATCTGTCGCTGGTTTGAGGAGCGCGGCTTCAATCGCGAGTGGCTGTCGGAGCCGGATGCCGGCTTCGGCGTCGGTGTGCACCGCTTCACGGGTCAGTCCCGCCCCCTGATCTCGGGACGGCGTATGTTCAGCTTCGTCGGCTACGACGTGCTTAGAACCGAGAACGTCGAGACCTGAGGAATTTCCTCAGGCGGTTGTGGCCATGTGCCCGTGTGGGCGACGGCGCGTCCCAGGCCGGCGGTGCGGCTTGGCGCGGCGGGTGCTGTGTGCGGCGGGCGGCCCTGAGTCCCGCCGCCGTTCGTCGCCTTGATCCTTATGAGATCAATTTCGGCCTCTGGACGTGGCTGCTGGTGCGAATCTGGCCTGAGTTGCGCACTGGCATACTGGCCGGATGTCCGACTTTGCGGAGTTCTTTGACCGCGGTCGCAAGGCGCTCCTCGCTGGCCGAACGAAGCACGAGCAACCTATGGCAGAGGGTGGATCCCGCTGGGGTGCTGCAGCCGTTCTCCGCCCTGAGCCAGGGGTGAGTCAGGAGCTTGCCGACCTGGCGCGGGAGGTGGGAGCTGCTGTTGGGCAAGGGCATTGGGTCCACGATCGCCATGCGTTGCACTTCACCCTTAGGTCCCTGGAGAACTACAGGAGCGCCATCCCAGCCGATGATCCGCTCCGGTTGCTCTATCGCGAGGCCCTCGAAGAGGCCGCCGAAGGATTGCCGTCGATCAACGTGACGGTGAGAGGAGTCAGTCCGCACGCTGGGGGAGTTCTTGTGTGCGGATATCCCGTTGATGACTCCATGGTCAGGTTGCAACAGCGCTTAGCTCTCGGGCTGGAACGCCGGGGCGTCCAAGACCTGGAGTTTCGTATGCGCGATCAGTTTGTGCGCAACCTGTGGTACGTCAGCCTCGTGCATTTCACGGGACCTGTAGCAGATCCCAAGCCCGTCGTAGCGTGGTGTGACGACCATGCGGACACAGTTTTCGGCCTCAGCGCTCCATTTGGTCGAGCTCATCCAAGCTGTTTACACCGGGGCTGGCGTTCGGCTGGAGAGTTTGGAGCGAGTTGCGTTCCGGGGTTTGCGTCATGAGTGAGAACTTCAGTCGAGGTCGGGACGGCGGCCGGTGAGCGCTATGCGGGCGGTGACGAAGCGTTCGTGGAACTCCTGGGCGAGGGTCTCGCGGCGGTAGCGCTGGCGTAGCATCCGGTCGAGGTCCCCGGCTCGGCGCTGTTCGCGGGCATGTACTTCGGCGGCCTACGCCCTGGCGAGGCGTCGGGCCTGCGCAAGAAGGACTGCTATCTCCCGGAGAAGGGATGGGGCCTGCTCACGCTGGAGAAGACCCGGCCGGAGAGCAACAAGCGCTATACCGGCACCCGGCCAGCTCATCCGCGGTCTGGCCGCTTGCGCGACCGGCTTGCGTCGCGAACGAGCCTGGTATGCCACCTGGTCTCGCGGAACGAGTCCCAGGTAAAGGTGGAAGGTCAGGCCTCGGGCACCAGAGTACCCGCCGAACTCGCGATGTTGCTGGAGTCAACACCCATCCGTATCCAGTTGGTCCAATGAACGCATGGTTGTTCCGCCCGGGCCCTGCCGTGGCCAAGGTCAGATTGGGCGGGACTGCTCCTCCAGGACGTCGAAGCGTAGTGCACTAACCGGGGGTGTCAGTAGCGGTATCCGCGACCGTTGTCGCCACAGGATCGGTTCTCCTGTGGTGCGGCGCCCCAGGACGTAGCGGCGGTCCAATCGCAGGCCGGTTGTGGGTATCGTGGCGGGCTCGATCTGGTGGGCCGGCCCGTTCGTAGGTGCGGCGGGGTCGGTGAGCAGCGGGCTGACCGGCTGGGGGAGCAGGCCGGGAGGGCGGAGTTCGAGGTCGGCCAGCCGAGCCTGGACGTAGCGGCGTCGTCCGTCGATCTCATGGATCTCGTAGGGATGCCAGTAGCGCGGGAGCCGAGTGCTCGGCCGGTAACCGTACTCGTTGCGTGCGTCCGCCCGCAGGGTGCCGGTGACCGGCTGATCCGGCGGGACTGGCGGAGGCGGTGGTGCCAGTTCACGCCCGTCGGCGCGCTGTTCGACCGCCCACAGCAGGTTCGCGTCCTCATCGACACCCACCACCACGTCGTCGAGCGAGGACCCGCGCAATGGCAGCGTCACCGTCGGCCACACGAGCAGCGATGACGGCGCCAGGCCGGTGACCGCGTACAGCGTCCAGTCGGCGGGCACGTTCAGCACGGACACCTGGTCGAAGGCGTCGCGCACTTCGACCGAGTGCAGCGTCACGACAGACCCGGCCGCGCAGTCGATGGGGAAGGTGAACCAGTCGTCGGCGTGCGAGATGACCAGGTCGGTGAGGAGCATGGTGGCGAAGTGGCTGCGGTCGGGAGGCACCCCGCCGATGTCGACGTGCGCGTCCTCGATCTGCCACCAGCGGGGATGTGGCGCGCCAGGGTAGGTCAGCCGCGACGGGATCACCGACGTCTGCCGCGGCGCGGGCGTGGTGATCGGCCCCGAGGTGTGAACCGAATACCAGTCCACATCGCCGCCGTCGTGGCGGGGGATCTCGAGAGCCGATCCTCCGGCGGTGAACGTCGCGGTGTGCACGAGTTCGGCGTAGTCCCACATGTCGGTGGCCTCGGCGGGTACCTCGGCGAACACGGACGCGGGGACCTCGGCCCTGGCCAGACGGAAGACGGCCCAGCCGTCGTAGGCATCCGCCAGCCCGTCATACGGCGGCGGGAGCACCCCGAACCGCAGGTCGGAGCGGCCTGCCAGGAAGGGTGCGGCGGCCGCGCCGAGCCGTAGCCTGCGTCCGGGAGTCCACCAGTCGCCCGGCCCGGCCTCGACGATGACCTCCGCGGGTGTGACGCCCGGGTCCTCCCCGTCGAGGGGGTCGATGGCCGTGTGGCTGGTCGTGTGCGTCACCATGACCGGCGACGCCGCGTCCTCACCCTGGTGCTCGCCCATGAGCCACTGCTGCCCGAGGAACCAGGCAGGGTCGGCCACCTCGGCGCGGAACCCCTCGTCGAGCGAGCCGTCAGGACGGATGGGCTCCAGTCGTCCATACAGGTCGAAGCGCATGCGAGCCCCTACGGTGTGAGTCGGACTGAAGACGGCAGCATCATCAGGGGCAGCCCTCCCGACAGTGGGTCGAGGTCGTCCGGCCCGGCGGCGCGGGCGTGCGCGAGCAGCCGGGTCTCCGCGACGATCCGGACCAGCGCGGCTGTGTCGAGGGGAGCGTTCAGATCGGGCGGTACGGCGATGAGCACGGCCTGCGGGGCCCGTGACCCGGGGGCGTCGTGGTAGACGGCCGCCGTCGTGGCGTGGTCCGTGGCGGGGATGACCTCGCTCCACGAGTCGATCAACCCGACCGCCCGCGGTCCCGCGCCGACCACTCCCGGCGGTCCGAAGGCGGCGACCAGCTTGGACGGACCTGCCAGTCCTGGGACGTCCGGCGCGGTCCGCTGCCACACGTCTCCCGGCCGTGACGTCCAGGCGCTGAACGGGGTACGGCCGGCGGCGCGCTCCAGCCACTGATGGGCTTCGAGGCGGGCAAGAGGTGCACGCACGGCGGCGACGACCTCCAGCCAGCCGGGCTCGATCTCCTGGGGATCGGCGGTGAGCGGCGGCAGGTCGAGGCGGGACAGCACCGGCATACGCCCTTCCGGCGAGACCAGTTCCGCGATGGCCCGGGCAAGTTCGGCCACCGACAGCGCAGAGCCGTCCGCCGGGGCGGCCGCCACCCGGGTGGCCAGCGCTCCCGCGGCCCGCTGCACCTGGGTGGCGAGGGTGGGGGAGTCGTCGGTCAGCGGGGTGATGCCCCACCGCACGGCGTGCCGCAGCGCGGTCTGCCGGGCGGCGTCGGAGGTTGCCGTCTGCAGTTCTGTTTGCAGTGAACCTGCCAGTGCCCGCACGCGGGTGTAGCGGTCGAGCAGGTCGGTGTGTACGGCTGCCGCGCTGTCGCTCCCGGAGGCCAGATCGACAGGTACGGCGGGCTGGCGGCCCAGCAGGTCGGCCATGCGCCGCACTCGTTCCCGCGCGGGTGGGTCGGTGCCGCCTCCCGCCAGGGACAGCAGGTCGGCGCCGGACAGCGCGATCGTGTCGACGGGGGACAGGCCGAGGCCGGTGAGCGTGACGGGACCGGCACTGGTCTGCCAGGTCCAGTCGGGCCCGTCGGGGTCGGCCGGCCCGGCCAGGAAGGCGGCGACGGCCGGGTCGGCGACCTCTCCCGGGCTGGACGTCGGACCCGGGTCGGGCGCGTCGGGCAGCACCGCGACCACTGATGTGGAAACCGCCCGCCCGCCCCGCGGTGTCCTGATCGCCTGCAGGGTCGGCGGGGTGGCGAGCCCGGCCGCGGCGTCCATCGCCGCGCCGGCCACCTCGCCACGTCCGGACACCACATGGAAGACGGCCTCGGCGACGAGCAGATCCCCGTAGGCGTCGAGGGCCTCACGCAGCGGCGCCAACCGAGCCGCCAGGACCGGGTCGAGCCCGTTGAGGTCGTGCAGGACGGCAAGGCCGTCGCAGACACGCCGGCCCGCGTGCTCGGTACGGATGGGGAAGTCCTTGCGCAGCTGCTCCACGACGGTTTGCGCGCCCGCCTCCCGCTCGACCAGCCGCCCGATGACCTCCGAAAGGTGGGCGCCGAGGGCGACCTCCGCCCCGATCGACGCGGCCAGCCGTACCCGATCTGAGGTCAGATCCATGTGCCAGCGGTCCGCCTCGGGGTCCGAGCGTGCCCGGTCGCGCAGAATGGCCGCGGTGACCGCCTGCGCGTATGAGGGGGCGTGCAGGACCTCGCCGGGCTGGTGCGGACCGGGGCGCGGCCGGTCGACCCAGCCGTAAACGCCCAGCACCCGCTGCGCGCCGGCAAGGGAGTCGAGCCGTCGCCAGGCGAGCCCGGTGATCCACGGGTCCACCCGGTGCGAGGCGGTGTCCAGCGTCGCCCGCAGGGCCCGTTCCAGTACGGGAATCTCGAAGCCGGCCAGCGCCTTGATGCCTTCCCGTACTCCCAGGAAGACCTCGCTGGCCGGATCGCCGCCGAGCATGCCGTTCTGGAACTGCAGAGCCCACCGGACCAGCTCGGATTGCTGCGTGTCAGGCGCGGACAGCGGCTCCAGGCGGATCGAGGCACCGCCGAGCGCTGCTCGAGCCACTTCGGCGGCGCTGACCAGCAGCGCGTGGATGAGCAGCCGCACCAGCAGGCTGTCCGGTATGGCGCCGAACAGCTCGCGCACGTTCCGCTCGTCGGCCAGGAGCCGGATCGGGGCCGCCAGCAGGCGTTCGATGATCTTGGGGAACCGCCAGCTCGCGGTCAGGTTGGTCGGCATGACCAGGGCGAGTTCCAGATCCTGGGGCCAGCCAAGCGTGCCGTAGGCGCGTACCGGCCTCGCGCCGAGCGCCAGGTACGGCTTGGCGGACGTGGTCCACAGCGCCATCAGCTCGGCGGACGTCGTGGGCGAGCCGTACATGGCGAGCAGGGCGCGCAGCACCTCCAGCGGCAGGAAGTACCGCCAGGCGTATCCGGTCGAGCGTGGGGTGCGGGCGATCAGATCGAGCACCCGATCGGTGTCCGCCCCGAATGCCGTTCCCTTCGCTTCGGCCGAGGCTGCGAGGTCGTTCCTGAGCCGGGCGAGCACGGGGGCGAGCCCGGCTTCGACGGGCGGGTCCCCTGGCGCGGGCACCCACGCGTTGAGAGAGGTCACCGGCAGCAGCCCATATGGCTGGTCGCCGATCCGGATCGAGGGCAACGGTCCCTCGGGGAAGACGTAGCTGCCTACCCACGGTCCGATGGGCATGGCCACTCCGCCGAGCCCGGCGATGTCCTTGATCGCGTGGCCCGCTGTTGCGGGGTAGAGGGCACGGACCAGGGCAAGGCCGATCTCGCTCGGGACGTCCGGGCTTCCCGGCAGCGGCCCGAGCCGGTCGAAAGCGCCGGTGAGGGCGGTGCTGACCCGCTGTCCGGCGGGTCCGCTCGGGTCCTCGCCTGTCGCGATGCGCCGCCAGGTGTCCGGATCGCGGGCCAGATCCGCGGCCGGTTGCCCGTCGACGCTGTTGGTCGCCGTGCCCATCGCCAGTGTGCCGAGGTTGCCCGCGGCCCGGTGGGCGGCGAACAGGTCGCCGGGGTCACCGCCGTCCAGCCCGACGACGTACAGGACGTCGATGTCGTCGGCCGTGGGACCGAGGTCCACGATGGTGCCGAGGCCGGCGAGGAGGGCCTCCCGCCAGGAGTTCCACCAGCGTTCCTCTCCCGGCCGCGGGACCTCGAGTGACAGCCGCGTCGGATCGACGGCCGTCCTCGCCGCGAGTGTGGGCGGGTGCCCGCCCCGGGCCAGCCACACCTCGAGCCGGGCGGGCAGGCCTCTGAGCACGCTGAACCTGGGGCCTTCCCGGTACGTGGCGGGCGCGTTCACGTCGATCGTGCCGTCGGGTCTGGTCATCGGGGGAAAGGTCTGCACGAGATAGGCCGCCCGGGCGGCTCCGTGCACCCCGGCGAACCGGTCCCAGTGCTCGGCGAGCATGGTGCCGCCGGTGGCCCGCCACAGCTCCCGTACGGAGTCGACCTCCTGGACCGTGGCGAGCGGATCATGCCGGTCCAGGCTGGCCGCATCGGGGACGATCCGCAGCCACAGCTGCCATCCGCCCGGTACGGGGAAGAAACGGGTCTCCAGCCGCAGCGGCAGCAGAACACCGACAACCGTCACGGGGCGCCTCCCGGGATCAGGGACGAACCGCGGATCATCACCCGGAACGGGTCGGCGAACGCCGCCGCCGCGAAGCCGCCCCCGTCCGTCGCCCCCGTGAAGCTCGACCTGCGGGCGGCGTCCCACTCCGGCTGGACCACGTTGAAGAAGCGGAAGCCCGGCGGCGGCTCCTCGAGCACGACCCAGTGCCGTTTCCCGGCGGCCGGATCCAGGGCGAAGCCGAAGAACACGATCTCCGGGGTGACCGCGCCCTGGAAGATGGGCCACAGCCGGTTGGCGAAGTCTGGTTCTGCCTCCCAGTCGGGCTGACCGCCGCTCATGGCGGCAGGGGCCAGGTAGACGATCGTCGCCGGATAACGGCGGAACAACGGCGTGCGAAACACGACCACGAGGTCGGTGCCGCGCGCCTTCACCGGTTGCAGTAGCGGATCGTCGAGTGGCCCGTTCGCGGGCCAGTTCGCGATCCCCTGGATGTCGTCGACGTAGCTGTCGGCCGCAGGGTCGGCCCGCGACCAGAACTGCCGCAGCGGCGTGCACCCGCTCATCACGGGAATGTTGCGGAACCGCAGCTCGCCCAGAGTCTGGGTATTGAGCCCCAGCAGGAAGGCGGCCACGAACGCCGGATTGGTCGCCATCCCGGTCACCGCGTGCTCGTCCAGCGTCCCCGCGCCGGGCAGCAGCCAGTCGGGCGCGTGATCACGCAGCATCTTCCAGGCAGGGATGTCCAGGTCGGGACAGAGCTCCGGCGGAGTCAGCGGCTGATCGTCCAGGCCGTCGATGGTGCCGAGCACCCGGTCCACCACGAACGGCCTGCCTGTCGGGTCGATCGCCGCCCCTACCGCGGTGGCCAACCCTTGCAGGTCGACGGGAGCGCAGGGCCGCTCGGGCGGCCGCGTGCCACCGACGGCCTTACCGAGATCGGCGAGCTCGCGGCTGTCTCCTGCGCTGTCCAACCGGTCGAGCAGCGATCGCAGCTCTTCAGCGGAGTGCCGTCGGCCGGACACCGGGTCGAGGATTTCGACCAGCACCAGGGCGGGCGCACCGTCCCGGCCGAGTCGTTCGATCGCCGCCGAGACCTGGCGGTCGAAGCGCGTGACAAGGTCCTGGTTGTAGGGGCGGCGGTCGAACTGGCGGAAGAGGTCCTTGAACCGATCGGCGCTGACGTCTGCCGGGCGGAGCTTGATGTACGGCAGGCCGTGGGGGTTGAGCGGCGGGGGAGGAGGACAGGTGTTGGCCTTGGCCAGGTATTTCGCCGGGTCGTGGCCGCGAAGCGCGCGCCGTGTTGCGGTTGCGAAGATCGCCGGCGGCAGCGGCCGCCCTGGCGCGGTCACCCGATCACGGACGCTGCCGGTCGCCGTCATCATCCCGCGCAGTGCCGGTCCGAATATCGCCAGCCGCCGGATCGGGTCTTGCGGCAGCCGCCGGTTCCACAGCGACCGGGCCGCCTCCAGCCCGGCGGTGAGGTCGCGGATGCGCTGTGCGGCCGCCCGCAGCGCTCCCGCCTGCGTGGCGGCCGCGTCGGCCAGCTTGTCCTGCTCCTCGATCCCCATCCGTAGGCCGAGTCCGGCGACACCGCGGTGTCGCGGGTCGGTGTGGAACTGGCCGGCCCACGTCGACGGGGTGGTGACCCACGCGGAGCCGTACGCGGGGACGGAGATGACCGGGCGGCGCGGGTCGACCGGAGCGGTGGTCAGCAGGGCGACGTCGTCGGCGATCGGCTGCGGCACGGCCGCATCGGCGCTGCCCACGGGCGCGAGCGCGCCGCGCACCGCCATCGGCTGCGCACCGGGTAGCGGCTGGTACGTCAGCGGCGCCCGGCCCAGGTCTGGTGGGGCGACCGGGTGGAGCTTCCTGGCCAGCGATGGGAAGTCGCCGCCGTCACCGGTGTGGAACGTCCACGCATGGTGCACGGGAAGCGTCACGGACGCCGTCGTCGGCCCCCACGACGGCTGCCCGTCGGGTGTGAACGCCGGGACCACGACCGCGGTGTAGGACGTCAGCGCCTCCAGCGGCCGTGCCGACAGCAGCCGCGCCACCGGCGGATGCCCGTCAGCGTCCTCCTGCACGTGCGCCCACCGGGCCGACGGGCCCAGCGGATGCGATGTGAGCACCACCCCCGACAACGTGACCTGGCCGCCGGGCTGGATGGCCACCTCGCCGGCGGTGCCGACGACCAGCGCCAGCCACGGCCGCAGCACCTCTCCCACCGCCCGCTGCGGCGTGTAGCGCCAGGGCAGGTCGTCGGCGGCCAGCTCCACCTGCACGCACTTGGTCGTCTCGGCGTCGGCCGCGCCCGGCGCGGGCGCCTCATGCCAGGCGAACCCGTTGCGCACCTCCGGTACGTCGCCCGGCCCCATGATGTCGAAGCGGACGGTCTCGGTGACCTGGTCGCCCGCCTGCTCGGTGTTGCGGATGGTCAGCTCGGCCGATCCGGTGAGCCGGCCGCCGGTCAGCGTGTCGCCGGCGACCCGCGCGTACACGCCGGACCGCCGCCAGCCGAGGAACCTCAGGTCGGCCATCAGATCCCTCCGATATCCACGACGTCGCCGGTGGCCGTCGCGGTGCCGCCGTACACCTTCGCCCGCTGGTGCGCGTCGGCCGCGCTACGCCTGGCGGCCTGCACGGTCCCTGTCGCGTCGCGTACCTCGAAGGTCTCGTCGCGGACCGAGACGGCGGCCGCCTTCGTCCGGACGTCCGAGGGGGCCTGCCGTTCACGTGTCCCCGCGAGCACCACTTTGGGGAAGGCGAAGATCGCCCCGGCGAAGGTGTCCGGCTTGGGCAGCCGCATCTCGACGATCGTGCGTTGGTGTGCGACCCCTGCCGCCGACTGCTGGGCGAAGCCGAGGACGATCCCGGCGTCCAGGTTCTCGAACGCGGACCGGTTCAGCGCATCCGACTGCGTGAGCGTGCAGAACGAGCCGGGCGCGAACCGGTCGCGTACGGTGCCCTGCGCCTGCGGGCATTCCAGCACCAGCGACTGCCGAGCGGCCAGGGGACGGCCCTCGAAGCGCTCGATGAGCAGGTCGAACGGCACCCGCTTCTGGGTCCACTCCAGCGTGCCGAGCGGTGAGACGACCGGGCGGGCCGGTGCGCCGCGCACCTTCTGGACCGCGTGCGGATCGTCGCCACCACGCGCGGCCAGGTTGTCCGGCTGGGTCAGCTCCTGCCGCAGCGCCTGCGAGACGCTGCCCACCGGCGGGGGCGGTGGGTCGCCGGAATCGCCGATCGTGAACGAGTCGCTCCAGCAGATGTCGAAAAACAGCAGCTCGAAGCAGAAGCTGCCGGATACGGTCACCGGCCCGGGTCCGGTGATCCGCCCGCTGATCACCACGCCGGCCAGCGTGATCGCGTTCCATCGGATCCGGAACCCGGCGGAGATCTCCACGTCGAAGTAGAACGGCGTGAACTGGATCAGCGCGTCGAGGGCGACGAACCCGATCGCGTTCAGCGGTCCCGCCTTGATCCCGACCTCCAGCTTGCCGCCCACCTGGAAGGTGTTGGTGGTCACCGCCAGGTAGGCCTCGAAGCGGAGGAACAGCGAGTTCGACGGCTGCTTCAAGGTCAGCGCCACCCGCGTCAGCTCCGGGAAGATGGCCGGTTCCGGCTTGTAGCGCGGGTGGAACCCACCGAGGGTCAGCATCACGTACGCGGGGTCGCCGTAGGAGGAGCGGAAGGCGGCGTCGCCGGTCACGACGAAGACGCCCAGCGCCTTCGAGTTGATCAGGGTCGCGTCGAACTCGATGGTCCGGTGCACGAAGTCGAGGATCCCGACCAGATCGAGCCGTAGATGCAACAGCTCGGCCGCGCCGGGAATCTCGGCTCGCACCGAGCCCAAGATGATGATCTTCGAGGGGCCCGGGAACTCGAAGAAGATCCCGAGATCGAAGCGGACGAGCTTGTTGCCCGCGATGTTCAGCCAGGAGATCTGGACCGTCGGCCCGAAGACGTACGTCCCTGCATGCGGAGGGAACAGCGCGCCCAGATCGCCGAGGATCGCCGGCGCGTTGCGGATCGGGTCCTCGGCGAACAGCACGTTGCCCGCCGCGCCGGAGGTGAGCCGCTCGCGCAGCGCGTCGGTGTCGGCCCGCCTGTTGATGCCGACCAGGCCGCCGAACCCGGAGATCTCGAAGCCGAAGCCGAGCTGGATGCCAGGGGAGAAGCGGATGCCGAGCACCATGATGAACGAGGTGCGCCGCGGCGTTCCCGTGGTCAGTTCGTGGATGCCGAACGCGGTGATCTCGAAAGCGCCGATCTTGACGTAGACCAGCCCCGCGTACATGTCGTTCGGCCCACCGGTGAAGTCGAGGAAACCGCCGCCGGTGAACGGGCCGGCCGCGATCTGCAGACCGACTCCCGTCGGTGGGAGCAGACCCAGATAGTGCTTGCCCTCGCCGGGTTCGTTCCAGTAGCCGACCCAGCCGCCCGCGCCGTCGACGACCACCGTGACCGGGCCGATCCGCAGGGATACATGGAAGCGGGCCTCCAGGCGGATGTCGAAGTCGTCGGCCGTCGCCCGCAGCGGCACGGTCAGCCGGATGCTGTGCAGGGTCAGGTCGAAGGCGCGTTTGGCCGGATCCCGATCGCCCAGCACCGTCTTGTCCAGCTGGATCAGGACGTCGAATCCCGCCCCCAGATTCAGCCGGAACCCGGTGCCCTCGGCGTAGGCGGCCTCGAGATCGAGCTCTGCCCGAAGGCCCTCACCGAAGGTGTTGTCGGTCGCGCCGAACGTCCGGAACCACCGGTTGGTCAGCACCGCCGACAGCTCCTTGACGAACACGCCGATCTCGAAGATCGGGTGCGCCTCCCGCAGCCTCAGGTACGCGCCCAGGTCCTTGATGACGAACCGCGTGTCGTACGGCGGGCCGAACGCGATGTCGGGGGCCCCGCCTGGCAGCTCCCGACCGATCGACACCTCGACAGGATCCGTGGGACCCTCCGGCCGGTGCGTGGTGGAGAACGGCCGGAACGCCCCATGCCAGGTCCCCTGGCCGGATTGGTTCCCGGCATCGTGGCCGAATCCAGCCGTGATCCCTGGCTCCACCCGCACGTACCAGCCCTTGCCCAGGTTGTACTGCCAGCGGTCCTGGTCGACCGCCAACGCCAGCCAGGCCTCGAAGTCGGTGCCGCGAGATCCGTCTCCACGAGCGCGGCGGCTGCCTCGGAAGGCCAGCGTCGCCGACAAGTCCGGCAGGATGCCGCCGACCCAGTCGTACGCGCTGGCCGGGTGGGGATTGGCCGAGGCTGGATCGCCGATCGGGACCGTGATCGACAGCCACGTCCGCGTGGTGGCCCGATAGTCACGCCACTGACCAGGAGCCGACGTGCCCGGCGGATCCGGAGCCAGGACGTGCAGGTCGCCTCGAGCCAAGGCGATGATCGTCTGCGGGAACATCACCAGCAGTCCGACGATCACCGCGGGCAGCGTGTCGCTGCCGCCGAGTGCGTCCCACAGTTGCTCGTTGACCAGCACCGTCGGATCGGTGAGCATCTGCCGTACTCGGTCGCGGTCGATCGTGTCCTTACCGATCACCCCGGTCACCATGAGGAACGCGGCCAGCCGCGGCAGCCGTTCCTGCAGCACGCGCACGACAAGCGCGTCACGGCTCACGCCCGCCGCGGAGGCCAGGTCGTCCAGGCCCTGCCACCACGCGTTCACCGCGCTGACCCAAGCCCCGGGATCCCCTGCGGAACCCGTCTGAGCCGCCCGGGCCGCCAGGTCCGCCAGCCGGGAACGGACCTGCGCCGGATCGGGCGGCGTCCAGGCCGCCAGCGTCTTGGTGCGCCCCGCCAGGGCCGACTCCACCGCCTCGACCACGAGATCGGTGAGGTCCGTGAACAGCGAATCCGTCATGCGAGCCTCACCATCACCTCGGTGACCTGCTGGGCGGTGCCTGTTTCGCCGGCCGCGCCGTACAGCCGCTGGTGGACGGTGAGCGGGCCGCCGGTGAACCAGACGAGCGCGACCTGCGGAAGCCCGCTGAACATGTGCCCGATGCGGTGCAGGTCGCCGGCGCGGAGCGCGTGGAGCATCTGCACCGACTTGGCGGGGTCCCAGCCCGTCCACGGCGCCGGAGCCGCAAGCATGTCGGTCAGCAGCGGTCCTGAGTCCGGCATGCGCTCGTCGTCCACCGGGGTGATGGTGTAACGGAAGTCCGCGGGACCGAGCCCGTACGCCGTGGCTACCTGCGCGGCCAGCACGGCCGGGCTCTCCTGACCCGCGCGCAGCACCCGTCCGACCGCGATGTCCGCCACATCGTCGTACGGCAGGCTCGTCCCTGCCGCAGGCGGCGCGGCCAGCGAGGCCCGCTGCGCCGGGGTGAGATCGCGGAACCCGGAGAACGACCTCGCCCGCTCCAGGCCCACCTTCATGGCGAAGTCCCCGGCCAGATGCAGCGCCAGTGTCATCGAGTCGGCGTTCTTGGCCCCGCTGCAGGTGAGCCCCGCTCCCGCCCGGGCGGCGTCGTAGTCGAAGCCGGCCGCGGCGCCGTAGTGCACGTCACCCGACAAGGCCACCACCGGACCGAGCGCGGCCAGCCGGGCCAGGAAGTCCGCGTAGTTCGCGGTGACCCCCGGCCACGACTCGTAGTCGGCGAACACCGCGCCGCCGGGGAACAGGTTCGCCGCTGGCTGGATGACGTGCTCGACCACATGCGTGCCGAACGCGGGGGAGGGCGCGACCACGATCGTCGGTCCCGGCGTCCCACTTGGGAGCATGGCGGCCAGCGCCGTGTGCGAGATCCGCGCGGCGGGTCCCCTGTCATCGGGGAACTCCCGCATGGTGCGCTCGTCGAGCAACGTCAGCCGTATCGGCAGACCCTCGGCCGGGCCCAGCGTCATGTCGTACCGGATCGACGTGGGCGAGGGATCGCGTAACGCGCTCGGCGGCGCTGCGGGCGGCCCGACCGGGACGCCCAGCCTGGCCAGGTCCGGCTGGAGATCGGCCAGCACCTGCGCTTCCGGCGTCCCCGCCGCGGCGAACCGGTCAGGCACGTTGCCCCAGTGCTGGCACAGGTTGTAGGCGAGCAGCGCATTGGCGACAAGGCGACGACCGCGCGGGTCGGCGTAGACCTTGGCAGCCCACCGGAAGTTCAGGTTCCAGTCGTCGGTCACCTCGTGGTCGTCCAGGACCATCAGCGTGGGCACGTTCGCCAGCGTCCGGCGTACGGCGGGCAGTCCCTGCCGGAACGTCGTCACCTTGCTCGATAGAACGTTCCAATCGGCTTCGGTCATGCCCAACGCAGGATCCAGATCCACCGCCGGATCGACGGCGGACCACGGCGGCAGCGCTGCAGGCCACAGCACATCCGACCACGCCAGCAGATGGACGGCCAGGTATTCGCCGAAGGCCCACAGATGGTCTGACGCGTCCGACGACGTGAGCCCGAACGCCTCACCCGGCGCCTGCCGCCCGCCGATCTTCGGCAGCGGCCCGAACACCGCACTCTCGTCCCGCCCGACCAGATCGGCCGCGATCCGCCGGATGCGCGGCGCCAGCACCGCGGGCACGTCGTCGGCGTAGATCTGGTCTCCGGTGAGCAGCAGCAGGTTCGGCCGAGGCGACGCGGCGATCAGATCCGGTGCGAGTGTCAAACCGTCCCGGGCGTTCCCATGGAACTTGCGGCACGACGTGTGCAGCACCGCCAGATCTGTCAGCGCCGTGGGAAGCCCTGGGAAGGAGGGCAGCGGTGCGCCGATGCCGAAATCAGCCCAGTTCGGTGTGGCCGTCCAGCCTGGTGACGACAGCGAGTAGGGGAAGATCGATCCGGCGGTGAAGTCACCCATCGAGGTGAGCACCGCCAGCCAGAGATGAACGCCCACCTGAACCGGCGTCACGGTCACATCCGGCTGCCCCTGCACGTGCAGCGTGACATCGTCCGGGCGCGACAGGGCCACCCACACCGACACTTGCGTGCGAGTCAGCCGTCGCACAATAGGCCCGGCCAGTACGGCCGGAAGCGAGCCAAGGTCGAGCGGAACCGCATCCAGGCCCATACCGATCGATGGTCAACGGTGACCCCCGCGCTGTCAACGCCGGAGCGATTGCGTACCCATGCCGTTGAGCGCATTCTCGGTTTCTACGGAAGAAGGCCCGATGGACCATCTGTTACCCGACCAGAGCCTGAAGATCAACGAGACGCTGGAGTCGAACAACGGCTGGCTCCGGCTCATCCTCCAAGGCGATGGCAACCTGGTGCTCTACCGCGCCCAGGTCGGACAGCCGCTGTGGGCGTCCGACACCGCAGGCCAACCGGCGGCTATGGCGATCATGCAGGGCGATGGCAACCTGGTGCTCTACGACCCTCAGGGAGTGCCGTTGTGGGCTGCCGGTACCGACGGCCACCCTGGCGCCCGGCTGGTTCTCCAGGATGACGGCAACCTCGTGATCTATGACGGCGCGGGGAATGCGCTGTGGGCGTCGGACAGCGTCCAGGATTTCAGCACCCCAACGATCCAGATCGTCGACGGCTACTCCTATGTCGAGACGTCAGAGCGGTGGAAGGAACTCTGCGCCGCCCTGCCGTGCTTCCTGGCCCTGCAGTGGCCCGGGTACGCCTCGACCATCGTCGAGACCGTCATCGACGGCCAGCCAGTGGTGATCCAACTATGGAAGGGATGGTGCCAGAAGTTCCTCGGCATCCCCAGCTTCCCCGGCGGCATCGGCGCGGAGGTGGGCATCTACCGGCGCATCCCTGGAAAGCTCCGCCCCACCTCCCTACCCTTCCTGCCCGCACCTCTCGAAGCTTTCGTTCTCAGCCACCTGGCGAGCCTGACCGACAACGACCTGTGGTGGCCCGCACCTGAACTCAGCGCCCGCCTGCAATTCACCTTGATCAACCCCTTCACCAACCAGCCGTTCTTCGCCGCGGGTCAGGAGACCTCGTACTGGCTGGCCAAGTGGATGAACGAGACGAGCTACGTGCGGTACTGGTTCAGCCACGGCCACATGCCCGCGCTGCCGCAGGACTACATCCTGGAATACACCGTCAACGAAGTGACCCGCCGTTGGCCATCGCTACCGACAGGCCCGCCAGCCGCCGGTGACGACATGCAGCCGGGTGAGGTACTGACCTCGAACGCCTCCATCGGGTCGGCCAGCGGGCGATTTCGCCTGACGTACCAGGACGACGCCAACCTCGTGCTCTACCGCGACCCCGAGGTGCTGGCACTGTGGGATACGCGCCCCAAGCCCGGCGGCGTCGGGGTGTGCATCATGCAGGACGACGGAAACCTTGTCGTCTACAACGCGAGCGCCCAGCCGGTCTGGGCCAGCAACACAGACGGAAACCCAGGCAGCCACCTGGTCATGCAGGACGACGGGAATCTGGTCATCTACCGCCCGGACGGAACACCCATCTGGGCCAGCAACACAGTGCAGTGAATTCCGCGCTGCGTCAGATGGGCAGGGCCGCACCCGGCTCAAGCGGATGTAGTTCCGATCCAGCCTGCTGGACGCCTTCGTCACTCACACCGGCCTGACCCTCACCAGTGATCCACTATGAACCCTGACCTTTCAACCTCTTCAACCTCTGTAGTCAGGCCAGTGACACCAATCGCGTGCCTTTGCCAAGTGGTCATCAGCCGACTGAAGCGATCCCCACGGCGTCGCGCAGTATTCAGAGGCGTCACCGGAATCATTGTCGGGGAATCATTGTCGGCATCCCAAAGTCCCGAATGCGGAAACCGAAAAGTTGTGTCGTGGCCACATTCGGACACGCATGCCGCCTCTCTTGACGCACTGCTTCATGGAGGTATTGTTGGGCTTCCAGAAAGGTAAAATGGGTGCGGCGCAAGATATCCAAGGTCCCGCCTATGTAAGCCGGGAATCGAAGCGCCAAGCATTCCCGAGTGCAGGCAAGTAATTCAGATGCTATAACGGAAAGATTGACAAGCATCGATCAAGGTGTCCATTTATGGGTGATCACAAAATGGAGGACGATTATGCCTTATCGGACCGCAACGGTTGGACCGATAGTCTACAATCAAGACAATTCGGGCGTCAATACCGACACGACCACGCTCATAGAGTTCAGGCCTGAGCAGTTCGGGGCGCCCGATTCGGCCAAAATTATCCCGGCCAGCGTTGATCAGGAGTACACCGTATCCCGCGGTCTCGCGTATGTACAGAATGTGAGGATCACAGAGGCGAATATCATCTTTGAGGTCTTCACGCAGGCTGCCGGCGGATTTCCGTTCGGGCACCACAGTGGCTCAATCGCCGTATCCACAAGCTTTCAATGGTACTCCGAGGAATAGCCTGGCGCTGTCAGGGCTTTAGTTGGCCACGGCGTCTAGGAAGTTGGTAAGGCGCGAGGGCGGCCGAACTCTGCACCTGCCGAAATTCCATCCATGCAGGTCGCGCGGCACATGAGTACTCGTGGAGGACTCCGCCGAGCCGGTCTCTTCGGCGTATGTCCAAAGCGGCGATTCGCCCTGGATCTGTGATTGGATCGGGCACGACGCGCAGCGGGGCCCCCAGACAGTGGTCGCTGGACGATGTCCACCCATGCCTTTGTGCTGTCCGGGAAGGTGTACGTTCCCGGACGCCGCAGACGACGTGGGCAAACCCCGTCCCGGAACCCCAGTCCATAACCCGTTGACCACACCGGAACCGCGACAATCATCAATGCAATCGGTCGGCGGAGGCCAGGGGGCACGTCTCCACGGCGAGCAGCACGGCGACAGCGTGAGCATCTACACAGAGATTCGGTCCGCCACGATCGTCAGTCTCATGCTCGCCCTGAGTGACGTTTCATGGACAGAACGAGTGACCGCTAACAGGTAAGTTCCCGATCTACCCCGGTGGGCGGGCCTCCATCACCTACTCCCCAGCCCGTCACCGGCACCTAGTGGGGCTACTACTTCCGTTGCTCGGCGATCTCCGTCTGCGGCGGTCAGGTGCGGTAACGGCGGGCGGCGGTGTCGGCGCCAACGGGCAACAACGCTCTGCGCCTGTCGAAAATTGCGTCCGCCCAGCTCACGGGCTGCGAGCTTGGGATGGCGTGCGCGAGCTCCGGCCCTCAGCAGAGGCAGACACATGCGGCACGATGATCGACCGTGCTCCTTCGACTGGCCTATCTCACCGCTACGAACGCTTTCGCCGCGCTGCGGCTGCTACCCATGGGCGATCGGGAAAAGGACGTCGAGATACTCGCCCTGCGCCATCAGATCACCGTGATTGAACGGCAACTCGGCGCCGATGCCAGGGCGAGGTTCGCGCTCGAGGACCGGACCTTCTTCGCCGCGCTCCTGACATCGTTGCCACGTGAGGTCCTGCGCCGGCTACGGCTGCTCGTCTGGCCGGATACCGTCTTGCGCTGGCACCGCGATCTGATGAAACGGCGTCACGCGCGTACCTGCCGGCCGAACAGGCGAGGTCGCCCGCCCACGGTCTGGGAGATCCTCAAGCAGGAAGGGCTTGATCCGGCGCCTGAGCGGGCGTCCACCACCACGTGGCGAATTCCTGCGCTCGCGGGTCGACGCCATGCTGGCCTGCGATTTCATCGAGGCCATCACTTTGAACGGGCAGCGCCGGTACAGCCTGGCGGTCATTGAGCACGCCAGCAGGCGGATCCGCGTGCTGGGCACCACCGCGCATCCGAACGGGAGCTGGGTCATCCAGGCGATCAGGAATCTTGTGAGGGATCTGGAAGGGGCGGGCTGCCGGGCGCGCTACCTGATCCGAGACCGGGATGCCAAGTTCCCGGCCCTCATGGACGAGATCTTGTCCGACGCTGGCATCGAGACCGTGCTCACCGGTATCCGGATGCCGCGCATGAACTGACCATCGCCGAGATCCGCGACGTGGCGCATTCCGGCCAGCCCTTCGGACCACGACTGGCCGACCGGCTCCAGTCATCGCGGGAACGCCTGCACGCCCGCCGACCTGCAGGAAACCCTGCGCCGCCTGGACGCCTTCGAGGCCGCCTACCAGAACAGCGCCTCCGGTAACGGCTTGACCCTCACCCCAGAGGGGAGTTCCTACCGTCGCATCAACAGGCCTCGCTGCAACGGAGGAACACTGTGACCCCGACCGGCTGGCACACAACCCGCAGGGCCAGGTCGAGCCCATCGCCAAGGATTTCGAGATGGTACGGCGAGCTATGACCGAACTCGGCTGGGCAGCGGCGACGCTTAGGCCATAAGCGTCACGACGGCTGCAGGCCGCGGACTATGACAGATCGTCATCTCGCAGCACGAACTGGCCGCCCGTGACGCGCCTCATCGGCTGACCTGGCCGTAGGGTCGTCGTCATGGTCGTGTTGCGTTCCATTGCCCTGTTCGTGCTGGCGGCGGTCGCCGAGATCGGCGGTGCGTGGCTGGTCTGGCAGGGCTGGCGTGAGCAGCGCGGTGTTCTGTGGATCGGCGCGGGCATCGTGGCGCTCGGGCTTTACGGGTTCGTCGCGACCTTCCAGCCCGATCCGCACTTCGGCCGTATCCTGGCCGCTTACGGTGGCATCTTCGTCGCCGGGTCGCTGGCCTGGGGCATCCTGGTCGACGGCTTCCGCCCGGACCGCTTCGACATCATCGGCGCGGTCATCTGCTTGATCGGGGTCGCGGTCATCATGTATGCGCCTCGCACCTGACCGTCAGCTGAGCGGCAGCGGGCAGCGTGGTTCCTTTGCGCACGCGACCAGATCGTCACATCCGGCGTGGATCGCTGTCCGTAGCGTGCCCGCGGTGGCCTGCAGGTCGATGATTCTTTCCTCGACCTCCGCCAGCTTGACCCTGGCCTGCTCCTGGAGGTTGCCATGATGGTGACCCAGCAGATCGGCCACCTCGTCCAGGCTGAAGCCCAGCCTTTGCGCGGCTTTGATCGCTCGCAGCAGCGTCACGGTCTCGGCCGGGTACTGGCGATGGCCGCCGAGCGTCCGGTCCGGTTTTGGCAGCAGGCCGCGCCGTTCGTAGTAGCGCAAGGTCTGCGGGTTCACCCCCGCTGCCTGGGCGAGCTGGCTGCTGCGCAACACGGTCATGCGGATGCCTCCGCGCGGGCGGCCAGCGCGTCCAGCACCGGGACGTGCTCGGAGGGTACGGCCACGTCCAGGGTCAGCTCGTCAGAGATGGTCAGCGTGAAGGTGAAGAAGGAGCAGCACTGGTTCTCCCTGGTCGCCAGCTCGGCCGATCGCGCCGCGGTCTCGGGATCGCGGGTCAGGCCCAGCCGCAGCAGTTCCGGCCGCGGCCGGGTCACTGACAGGACGGCCTGCGAGAACAAGGCATCGAACTCGGCAACTCGCAGCGGCTGCTCCTCGGTCGGCAGCGTGCACGCCTGCGGCGGTACCCAAGGTTGGAGGTCCATGCTTCGACGTTAAGCCTGTACCTCGGTACCGGATGCAAGCCCGGTCTGGACAACGCCCTGCGAGCCGTCCACGGCTACGGGCTGCCCGTCGCGCAGCCGTACTGTGGCGTCGCCGGTGGCGACGACGGCGGGGATGCCGTACTCGCGGGCGATCAGCGAGGCGTGCGCGGCGGCCGATCCGCCGTCGGTGATCACGGCGACGACCCGGCTGAAGAGTGGTGTCCAGGCGGGTGCGGTGGTGCGGGCGACGAGCACGTCTCCGGGCTTGACCTTGGCGAAATCGCCGGGGTCGAGCACGATGCGGGCCGGTCCGGTTGCGCGTCCGGCGCTGGCGGGCTGGCCGTACAGTTCGGACCCGGTACGGCGAGCCACACCGAGCGTCCGGGCGAGGTGGCGGCCGATGAGGGGCGGCGGGGAGCCGAGGGACAGCGGGGCGACCAGGCGGCGCTGCCGTTCCCAGACTCGTCGGCGTTTGCCCGCGGGTCCGCCGGTGGACAGTTCCTCCTGGGTCAGGAAGAACACATCCGCAGGCGTCTCGAGGAGGTCGTCATCGGTCAGGCGCCGGCCGATCGCCAGGATCGCTGCGCGGAGGCGGGGCCAACCGAGGGTGAGGAGGCCGGCCTGCTCTTCGCGGATCACCGCATAGCGCTGCGCTGTGCGCAGCATCGCGGTGAAGCGAGGGCGCAGGCCGGGCTTGAGCCTGTCGAGGCAGGCGCGTTCGGCTGCGAGCCGTTCGTCGACGAGGTTCTGCCGGGGTGGCGGGGCGGGCTGGGTGGTGGCGGTGGGGTGGTACCAGTCGAGGCTGTAGACGGCGTGCGGTGCGAGGCTGAGGTCGGTGTGCGGCAGGCCGCGCAGCAGAGGTGCGGGATCACCGAGATGGTGACGGCGCATGAAGCGGGCCAGGCAGGCCTCCATCTTCCAGGCGGCGCCGCCGACCACGGCCAGGTACCACAGGTGCCGTCCGGCCATCCGGCCGATCTCATCGACTCCAGACGCAGCGCGGTAGGCGGGCAACAGCTCGTCGTGCCAGCGTTGGTACATGTCGCCGAGCAGGGCACGGTCGGCACCGGCCGGGTCTCGTCCCGTCCGGATCAGTGCGTTGACCATGAAGGTCAGGTTGGGCAGGTGCTTCAGTGACGGGATGGGGCGGGTGTAGTACCAGCCGTTGACGATGGCATAGGGGAAGTGCGCCTCGCTGCCCGTGGTTTCGCGTATCCCCTCGCGGAAGCCCTGGTCGAGCAGTTCGAGCAGCCACTCGGCGAACAGCGGGGTGACCGGGTCGGGCAGCCATTCGCCGATCCGGAAGTTCCGCACCCACAGCCCGGGTCCCGGCGGCTGCCATGCGACCGGCTCGGGCAGGGCGGTCATCGGCCGGGCTTGCAGCAGGTAGAGCTGTCCGTCCTCGATCGCCCACTCGATGTCCTGCTCGTCGCCGAACTGCTCTCGCACCCTCAGCGCCAGCTCGGCGACTGCCATGGCGTGCTCAGGAGTCAGCACCTCATGCCCTGAGGCCTGGCCGCCGCGCACGATCCACTCCGCGCCGACCACTCGGCCGGACACCAGGGCCTCGCCCAGCCCACGAACCGCAGTGATCACTACTTCGTCACGCGCGCCGGTGACCGGGTTGGCGGTGAACGCCACCCCAGCCGCCTCGGCGTCGACCATGCGCTGCACCAACACGGCAACGCCGCTGGAGGCTCCGTAGGCGGCCACTCGCTCGGCTGCGGCGGAGGCGCGGCACCGCCGTACGGCGTCTATCAACTCGTCGGCCGGTACGTTCAGGTACGTCTCGTACAGACCGGCGTAGGACGCCTCGGCCAGGTCCTCCGACACGGCCGACGACCGCACCGCGAAGGTGCCGGTCACCCTGGCGAGCTCTCCGATCCTCTCGTCGGCGGGAATGACGAATCCGTCCGGTACGGCGAAGCCGTCCGCGGCGAGCAGCGCCAGGTTGGCCGCCTTGGTCCCGATCACGGCCCGGTCCAGGTCTGCCGCGTCCCGCAAGTTGATGATCATGAGGTCACCTTCGTCCGCTGGAGAGCCCGCAGCAGGATGGGGATGCCGATCAGGCTGGGCAAGACCCAGAAGGCCCAGGTGGGGAGCAGGTCCCAACCGGGCAGGTTCGGCCCGTTGTCGACGTAGAAGCCGGTCAGCAGCGCGATGTAGGAGGCGCCCATCCCGGCGCCGTGCACACGGCGGCTGCGGTGCCGGTTCAGGTACCCGGCCAGGGCAGCGGCTAGTGCGACGGCACCGATCACGAGTAGGTGGATGTCGTACGGCCAGCGGATGACCGCCATCGTGGTCAGGCTCGCGAAGACCGCGCACATCGCCCAGACATAGACCCGTCCGGCGGCACGATGTCGCCGCGAACCCTTGCGAGACAGGGCAGCCAACGCGCCGCAGATGACGCAGGTCAGGCCGGTGGTGATGTGGATGGCAAGCGCGGTCAGGAAGAGTGGCCCGGTGGATGGGATGGGCAGGCCGAGGAGGTCCATGCCACCTCCATAGGTAGCAACGCTATATATAGCAACGCTACTCCGGCGATTGCCCGCCAGGAAGCCCCGATGTAGCGTTACTACCTATGAGGGCGGAAACGCTCAAAGGCCACCTGGACGGGCTGCTGCTGGCCGCGCTTGAGGATGGCCCGCGCCACGGTTACGCCGTGAAGGAGGCCCTGCGGGACTCCACCCAGGGCCGCATCGACCTGCCCACCGGCACTGTGTACCCGGCGTTGCACCGATTGGAGCGGGCCGGGCTGATCGCCGGGAGCTGGTCGGTGGTCGACGGGCGGCGCCGCCGTACCTATGAACTGACCGCACGCGGCCGCGAGGCACTGAACAGCGAGCGAGCCGGATGGCGCGACTTCGCGAGCGCCGTCAGCGCGGCACTGGGACCATGGCCGGCCACCAGCTGATCGCCGATCAGCTGACGATCCTGGCCGAGCGGCTGCCCGCCCCCGCGGTCGACGAACTCGCCGACGGCCTCGAGGAGACCTACGCGATTCACCTGGCCAGAACCGGGAATCCCGATCAGGCGGCTCGCACGGCTATCGCCGAGTTCGGCGACGCCGACACCATCACCGCCGCCTTCATCCGCGACTCGCCCTCACGTAAGACCGCGCTCTTGCTGGTGACGATCGGGCCGCTCGTCGGGCTGGTCTGGGGTTCGGTACTGATCGGCTCCCGGGTGTGGACCTGGGCGCCGCCCCTGGGAGGCCGCGTCCTGTACGGCGCCGTGCTGCTGGCCGTGGTGGCCACTCTGCTCCTGACGATCCGCGAGAAGCGCGCCTACCGCCGAGCGCGCAGGGCGATTGTGGGGGCGTCGGTCGGCACGATGGTCCTGGACGGACTCATGGTGGCCTTCGCGCTGAGCTCTCACTTGGCGTGGCCGCTCATCATCGGGGTGGCCGCGAGCCTGTTCCGCATGGCACTGACCGCCCAGGGACTTCCGACGGTCCTGCGGTCCTAGAGCCCGTAAGCAGCGAGCGCGCCGCCAGCCCAGGCAGCCAGTGGTGCGGCGATGTGGTCGGCGTCGGCGGTGACGCCGCGCAAGGTGTTGGAGGCGAAGGAGCGCTGGAACTCCAGCCCGACGTGTGCCAGGCCGGGGTGTGAGGTGGAGATGCCGCCGACGTGCTCGACGGGGCCGAGCGGGGCCAGGTAGCCGAGGTCGGGCCGGTAGCCGGTGGCGAAGATGACGGTGTCGACCTTCTCCCGCGTGCCGTCGGACCAGATGATCGCGTCGTCGTCGAAGGCGGTGAACATCTCGCGGCGATCCATCCGGCCGTCTTGCAGGGCAGCGGCGTAGTCGCCGGTGTCCAGGACGAGGGTGTGCTGGGCGATGCGGGCCGGCCAGGCGGGTGGGAGGGTGTCGAAGCCGGTGGTGGTGTGCCAGTAGTGGATGTCCTTGCCACCGATCATCTGCGGCACGAGTTGGACCGGGTAGCGGGTGGCCAGGGTCACGGTGGCCACCTCGGCGAGTTCGTAGCCGACCTGGACGGCGGAGTTGCCCGCGCCGACGACGACGACGCGTTCGCCCTGGTGCTGCTTGGGGTTGCGGTAGTCGGCGACGTGCAGCTTGCGGCCGGTGAAGTGCCCGGGTAGGTCGGGCACGTAGGGGTTGCCGAAGGAGCCGGTGGCGGCTACGACTCCCGCGGCGGGGATTTGCTGGCCGTCGGCGGTGTGCACGACGAACCCCGGCTCGACCCGGGTGACGCGGGTGTTGGTGCGGATCTCGATGTCGAGGCTGTCGGCGAAGCGCTGCAGGTAGTCGACGACCTCGTCACGATGCGGATATCCGTCGGGATCGCCGGGGAACGGGTGGCCGGGGATGGCGCTGTAGCGGGCAGGGGAGAAGAGGGTGAGGCTGTCGTAGTAGCGGGACCAGGAGCCGGTGGGCTGGTCGCCTGCTTCCAGCACGATGGGGTCGAGTCCTGCGGTCTTGAGGGCGCGGGCGGCGGTGAGGCCGGACTGGCCGCCGCCGATGACGATCGTGTCCATGTCGCCATATCGTATCGTCAAATCGCGAAATGACAATATGAGATAGGATGCGGTCATGGAGTTGACCGAAGCGGCGCGGGGCCTTCTCAAGGCGCTGGCCAGCGAGACCCGCCAACAGATCATGTTCCTGTTCAGCGGCGAGATGGAGTTGACGGTGAACCAGGTCGCCGAGCGCCTCGGGCTGGCCCAGTCGGCGACCTCGACCCACCTGGCGACCCTGCGCGACAGCGGTGTGCTGCTGGCCCGCCGGGAGTGGAAGACCGTCTACTACCGGGTCAACCCGCAGGGCATCGACCAGGCGCTGACCGATCTGCGAGCCGCGCTGCAGTCCTGTTGCCCATCATGCTGATTTGACAATCCTCTAATCAGGGGTGCATGCTGCCTACTACTTCGACAAGCTTCTAAACAGGAGGCGCCGTCATGAGCGACGGATGCTGCAGCACCACCACATCCCTTGAGCTTGAGCAGGTCTCCCTGAGCGGCGACTCCAGCGCCCTTCCGGTCGTGGTGATCGGCGCGGGCCCCGTCGGGCTGGCTGCCGCGGCGCACCTGGCCGAACGCGGCATTGACTTCCTGGTCCTCGAAGCCGGAACCCGGGTCGCCGCCGCGGTCGCGCAGTGGGGGCACGTCCGCGTCTTCAGCCCGTGGAAGTACAACATCGACGCCGCCGCCCGCCGCGTGCTGGCCGCCACCGGGTGGGAGGCGCCCGATGGCGAGTGGCTGCCGACCGGCGAAGAGCTCATCGAGAACTACCTGGCCCCGCTCGGCAAGGCGTTCGACGACCGCCTACGGCTTGGCGCCGGCGTCACCGCCATCAGCCGCCTCGGCTACGACCGGGTCCGCACCAACGGTCGCGAGAGCGTGCCCTTCCTCGTCCGTCTCGACACTGGTGAAGAGCTACAGGCCCGCGCGATCATCGACGCCTCCGGCACCTACACCAGCCCCAACGTGCTGGGCGCCAGCGGCCTGCCCGCCCACGGCGAAGACCTCGTCGAAGTCGACCACGCCCTACCCGACGTGCTCGGCGCCGACCGCGAACGGTACGAGGGCAAGCACGTTCTGGTCGTCGGCGCCGGTCACTCTGCGGCTACCACCCTGCTCGGCCTGGCCCAGCTGGAGAACACCCCCATCACGTGGGCGATCCGGGCAGGAAGCGCCACCCGTACCTACGGCGGCGGCGAAGCGGACGCGCTCCCCGCACGCGGCGCGCTCGGCACCCGCCTGCACGCCCTCGTCGAATCCGGCCGCATCCGGCTGCTGACCGGCTTCTACGCCCACACCGTCACCCCCGACGGCACCGTGATCAGCCGCGATCCGTCCGGTCACGAGCAGCGGGTCACGGCCGACCGGATCGTCGCCGCCACCGGCTACCGTCCCGACCACTCGATCGCGAGCGAGCTGCGCCTGGACCTGGACCCGATCCTGGGCTCGACCCGAGCGCTGGCTCCACTGATCGACCCCAACCAGCACTCCTGCGGCACCGTCCCGCCCCACGGCGTGGACGAGCTGGCACACCCCGAGCCCGGCTACTACGCCGTTGGCGTCAAGAGCTACGGCCGCGCCCCCACCTTCCTCATGGCCACCGGCTACGAGCAGATCCGCTCGGTCGTCGCCGCCCTGGCCGGGGACTGGGAAGCCGCCCGCGACGTCCAGCTCGACCTCCCCGAGACCGGCGTCTGCTCCTCGAACCTGGCTGAAGCCCAGGAACAGCGCGTCGGCCTGGCCACCGGTATCAGCGGCGGCCTGCTGTCCACCTCGCTTCCGCTGGTGTCCGTCACCGAGGGCGGCGGCAGCTGCTGCGGCTGACCAGGGAGATCGACATGTCAGATGGTTACCCCACCGCCGCTCAACGCGAGGCGCTGCAGATCATCTGCGACCACCCCGCCATCGACAGCCAGAACCTCAGCCGGTATCTGGTCGCGGCCCGCCGTACCAGTAGCAATCCCGGCTATGCGAAGGCGATCGCCCGCATGGCAGGAATGCTGGCCTGGCGCCTGGAGTCCCAGGGCTTCATCAACGAGACCAACGGCATGTGGGCAACCACCGCTCAAGGCCGGACGCTCGTCGGCTGTACCGGCGAGCCGGCGTGAGCTCGACCGCTGGGACCGCCGCCCCTGACACCAGAGGCGACGGTCACCCGCGTTCCCGGCACGGCTGGCGGATCGTTGCCGCGCTGGCCATCACCCAAACCATCGGATACGGCGTGCTCTACTACGCCTTCTCCGTCTTCCTCACCCCCATGGCCCGCGACCTGCGCGCCTCCCACACCCAGATCGCCACCGCTCTCACCCTGTCCGTCCTCATCGCGGCCCTGTGCGCCCCGCTGGTCGGACGCCGGCTGGACACTCACGGCGGACGCGGCCTCATGACCGCGGGTTCGATGCTCGGCGCCGTCGCGGTCCTGGCCTGGTCACAAGTGCACAACCTGCTCCAGCTCTACGCCGTCTTCGCCGCCATCGGCATCGCCTGCTCGATGGTCCTGTACGAGGCCGCCTTCGCCGTCGTCCTCTCCTGGTTCGACAGCAAGGCCCGCGGCAACGCGCTCCTGGCGGTCACCATCGTCGCCGGGTTCGCCTCGTCCATCTTCATCCCACTGACCGGCCTGCTGGTGGCCACCTACGGCTGGCGCCTGGCCCTGGTCGCGCTCGCCCTGATCTACGCCGTAACCGCGATCCCGCTGCATGGGCTCGTCGTGCGCCGCACCTCGACTGCCCGCAAGGTCACCGAGGACCGCGCCGAGATCGTCAAGGAGGCCGTCCGCCGCCGGCCGTTCTGGCTGCTGGTGATCGCCTTCACCGCAAACGGCGGCGCCGTGTCGGTCATGGCGGTCCTGCTCGTCACTTACCTCATCCACCTCGGCCACGCACCGGTCCTGGCCGCCACGCTCGCCGGGCTGCTCGGCGTCCTGTCCGTCACTGGACGCCTGGTCACCACCGGCCTGCAGACCCGCCTGCCCGTCGCGCTCATCGCCGCCACGATCTTCGCGCTCCAAGGCGTCGCCGTCCTGCTGCTACCGCTCGCAGGCAGGACCGTCCCGGGCGCGATCGCCTGCGTCCTGGGGTTCGGGCTCGGCTTCGGGATCGCCTCCATCACGCTGCCGCAACTGCTGGTCAAGCAGTACGGCACCGCCGCCTACGCCTCCATCTCCGGCCGTATCGCCGTCTTCTCCGTCGCCGACAAGGCCCTCGCACCCCTCGGCGCCGTCGCCCTGGCCCGGGCCATCGGCTACACCTGGGTCATGACCGCGGTCGCCATCGCCAGCGTGATCGCCGCATTCGCACTGGTCGCCTACCACCGCGTATCATTTCGACAGATGTCGAACCAGGAGGCGCCGTCGTGACCACCACCTCTCTCCCCGTCGTGTGCTGCGCCCCTATCGCCCGCGAACCCATCGGCGAACAAGACGCCGCCGAACTGGCCACTCTGCTGAAGGCCGTCGCTGACCCGGTCAGGCTGCGCCTGCTGTCGATGATCGGCTCCCACGCGGGCGGCGAGGCCTGCGTCTGCGACCTGACCGATGCCTTCGACCTGACCGCCCCCACGATCTCCCACCACCTCAAGGTGCTCCGTACGGCCGGCCTCATCGACGGCGAACGCCGCGGCACCTGGGTCTACTACCGCATCATCCCCGAAACCGTGGCCCGGCTGGGAGAGCTGTTCACCCCGCTCGCCACCGTTTGAGCATCGTCGTCATCGGCGCCGGCCAGGCAGGCCTGGCAGCCGGGTACTACCTGCGCCGCGCCGGCCTCGACTTCACCATCCTGGACGCCCAGGACCAGCCCGGCGGCGCCTGGCAGCACGCCTGGCCATCGCTGCGCCTGTTCTCGCCCGCCCAGTACAGCTCGCTGCCCGGCCGGATGATGCCCATTCCCGCCGACGGCGGCTACCCCACCGCCACCGACACGGTCGCCTACCTCACCGACTACGAACGCCGCTACGACCTCCCGGTGATCCGGTCCACGACTGTGCACGCCGTACGGCGAGCACCAGACGGCCTGGTGGTCGAGACCGACACCGGCACCCGGCAGGCCAGCACCGTCATCAGCGCCACCGGCACCTGGCGTCGCCCCTTCATCCCGCACTACCCGGGCACCTTCGCCGGACGCCAGCTGCACGCCGCCGACTATCGCGGGCCCGAGCCGTACGCCGGTCAGCGGGTCGTCATCGTCGGCGGCGGCAACTCCGCCGCCCAGATCCTCGCCGAACTCTCCCTGGTCGCCACCACCACCTGGGTCACCCTGCGCCCGCCCCGGCTGCTGCCGGACGACGTGGACGGCCGGGCCCTGTTCGCGCTTGCCGCCCGCCGCACCCAGGGCGGTGCAGGCATCAGCGACCTGGGCGACATCGTCGCCGTCCCACCCGTGCGCGAGGCCCGCGACCGCGGCGTCCTCAAGGCCGAACCCATGTTCGCCCGCCTCACTCCCACCGGCGTGACGTGGAAGGACGGCAGCACCCTGGAGTGCGACACCATCATCTGGTGCACCGGCTTCCGCCCCGCCCTGAGTCACCTCGCGCCGCTGAAACTCCGCACCCGCGACGGCCTCATCCCCACCGACGGCACCCGCGCACTCGGCGAACCCCGCCTCCACCTGCTCGGCTATGGCGACTGGACCGGCCCTGCCTCCGCCACCCTTATCGGCGCCGGCCGTACGGCTCGAGACATGGTCAAGCAACTCGCTAATTAGATGAACTTCTATATTGACGATTCTCTAATCAAGGTGCCATCCTGCTTAGACATCCATCTAATCCAGGAGGACGCATGACCACCGGAGGATTCGTCAGCGACCCGACCGAGGCCTTCAACCCGCCCAACGCGAGCGGCTGCTGCGGCGCACCGGCTGCAGAGGCAGCGACAGAGCCCACCGGCGAGGTGGTCTGTTGCGGGACCACGGCAGAGGCGGCGGCCGAGTGCTGTGGCCCCGTGCCCACCGAAGCCGAGGTCGCCGCCGGCGCCAGCCGGTGCTGCGGATGACCACCCTGGAGACAAAGATCTCCCTCGACCGGATGCGGGCCACGATCGACGCCCTCGCATCGGACGAGTTCGCCGGTCGGCGGGTCGGCACCCCGGGCGCGCGGCTGGCCGGGGACTGGCTCGCCGACCAGCTACGCGGGCTCGGAGCCGACGTCCGGGAGGACCACTTCCGCGCAGCCGGTGTCCGGGAGGTGTACGAGACCCCGATCATGCACATCGGACGCCCGCTGGAGCACCGCCGGGACTTCGCCGAACACGTCGCATCCGGCGAGCTGGCCGAGCCCCGCACCGCCCTCGGGGCCCAGGAGGACGCCCCGTCCCTGCGGAATCGGTGGGTGCTCGCAACCTCGGTCAGCATCCTCGACAGGGCGGAGGCCGAGCAGACCGCTGGGGTGATCCTTCCCCGAGGCACCGATGCGGACGGCTGGATGCCCAAGATGATCACCGGCCCCTCACCCAGGCGGATCCCCATCCTGAGCGCTCGCTCGGACCTGCACGCGGAGCTCGCGGGCAGAACGGTCACAGCCTCGGTACCGATGCGGACTGTCGAGGCGACCGGGCGCAACCTCCATGGCAGCTTCCCCGACGCTGGCATCTTGTTGACCGCGCACTATGACGGCGTCGGGGACGATCCAGAGATCCAGCTACCTGGAGCTGCCGACAACGCTTCCGGCGTGGCCGTCGTCCTGGAGGCGGCTCGCCTGCTCGGCGTCAGCGTCGCTCTGCTGGACGCCGAGGAAGCCGGCGCGCTCGGCTCCGCCCACCACGCATCCCACGTGCCCGCCGACACTGTCGTGATCAACGTTGACGGCGCCGCCAAGCTCGGCCCCACGGCCTCAGTGGAAGCCGGCGGACCGGCCCACGCGCTGCTCGCCGTACTCGATCAGGCTGGAAAGCAGGTCGGCGTGCCGCTGCGCGGCGCACCGGTCGCCTCCGACAACCGCCGCTACGCCGCAGCCGGACTGGCCGCCATCGGCATCGGCATGGGCATCCCGGGCTACCAGACCCCGGCTGAAACCCCCGACCGGGTCGAATCGGAAACCCTGCTGGCGGCCGTCCGGCTCGTCGTCACCACCGTGAGGATGTTGCGCCATGCCAGGAGCCAGTGACCAGACCCGCCCCGTCAAGGTAGTCAACGCGAACTGGGTAGCCGGAGAGGACGGTGACGACGGCCGCTTCGAGCTCATGATCGTCACCGAGGACGACCAGCGCCACACGATCTCACCCAGCCCGGCATCGACGACCGCCTTGATGGCCCTGATCCAGGCCAGGTCGATCCTGCTGTGGGATCCGGAGAACCGTACGCTGATCGCCGCCAACCTCGTCGGCACCTGGCTGGCCCCGACCGGCCTGACCCGAGCCAACCTCGTGATCGAGTAGCGGCTAGGTGCGCGGTGGTTCGTTCGGTTCGAGCTTCTGCTGCAGCTTGACGACGTTGAGTCCGGCCTGGCGAGCGCGTGTGGCCTGGCCGGTGTCGTACGTGATCAGCGTGATCTGCCGACCAGCCAGGGCCTCGATGGCTACGGCCCTGTCCACGATCTCATCGTCGTTGATCGGCAGGCGACGATGAGATGGAGGATCGAAGACGACCTCGACGGTGACCGGGCTGATCTGCCTGCCCTCATCATCGGTAGCGTGCGCGTCTCGCTCGCGCAGCACACCGATGTCGTTGGGGGAGTTGAGCAGTCGGTCGATGACCGCCAGGGTGTACTGCGCGCGCCAACGCGTATGGTTCTTGCCCTGCTGCTTCAGGTTGTCGAGTTCGTCGATGACGACCATGGGAAACAGGAGATGAACCGGCTCGTCCCCCCACACCTTCACGACAGAACCGAGGTTCAGCTCTTCGAGCTTCTGCGGATGCTGGATGTAGAAGCTGGTGTCCGCGACAACGAAGCGGCCTGCACGCGACCAGCGATGCACCTGTTGTTCGAAAGCGTCGAGCGCGCCCTTGAGATCGGCTTCGCGCTCCTCAAGTTCAAGATCGACCAGGGCTGCGAGGGACGCCCCTCGCTCCTTAGTCAGATCCGCAGAAGCGATCCCCTGCTGCAAGGACCAGTACCGCCTCGTCATCACGAGGCGGTCAAGATCTTCCGCACTGACTTGGTTGCGTAGAAGCGTCACAGCTTCCATGGACCACTGCAAGTAGTGGACGCACTGGTCGTAGGTGGTACCACCAGCAGCGCGCCCGCTGACCGCGAGCGCATATGCCTCACGAAGTGCTTGGCGGACGTTCCTTCGATCCGCGCCCGGCAGAGGAGTTACGAGCACCCGGCCAGCATGGCAGGTAGAGCTGACAGAACCACGTCATGTCAGCTCGGCGATCAGCTCCTCCACGCGTGTTCGGATCTCGTCGCGGATGGGGCGGACGGCGGGCAGGGATTGGCCGGCGGGGTCGTCGAGTTTCCAGTCCTCGTAGCGTTTGCCGGGGAAGATGGGGCAAGCGTCGCCGCAGCCCATGGTGATGACCACGTCCGACGCCTCCACGGCGTCAACGGTGAGGAGCTTGGGCTGCTCGGTGGTGACGTCGATGCCGACCTCGCGCATGGCCTCCACGGCGACCGGATTGATCTGGTCGGCCGGCGCGGATCCGGCGGAGCGGACTTCGATGCGGTCTCCGGCGAGATGGGTGAGCCATCCGGCGGCCATCTGGGAGCGTCCGGCGTTGTGGACGCAGACGAACAGGACGCTGGGGCGGTCGCTCAAGAGCGGGTTCCTTTCATGCGGTCGGGATGCTGAGCTGTTCGAGGAGGTTGCGGACGCGGCGTTCGATCTCATCGCGGATGGGGCGAACGCCGTCCACCGCCTGGCCCGCGGGGTCGTCGAGCTCCCAGTCCTCGTAGCGTTTGCCGGGGTAGATCGGGCAGGCATCGCCGCAGCCCATGGTGATCACGACGTCGGCGGCGCGGACGATCTCCTCGGTCCAGGGTTTGGGGTACTCGCGGGAGATGTCGATGCCGCGTTCGGCCATGGCGGCCACGGCGGCCGGGTTGATCTCGGCGGCGAATTCCGAGCCGCCTGACCAGGCCACCGCGCGCTCGCCGGCCAGGTGCTGGAAGAAGCCGAGTGCCATCTGGGAGCGTCCGGCGTTGTGCACGCACAGGAACAGTACGACGGGCCGGCCGTCGTGCCGGCCTTCGACGCGGGCCAGGGCGTGCAGGCGCTGGCGGGCGAAGCGCTCGGCCAGTAGCGGCAGGTAGTTGGGGATCGTGCCGTGGACGGCGAACTGGTCGTAGCTGGTGTGCAGGAAGCGTTGGATGGTCTCGGCGCCGAAGACGCCGGTGAATTCGTCGGCCAGGCGGCGGGCGGCGGTGAACAGGGCGTGCTGCTGGTCGACGGACAGGTCTGGGTGTGGATAGGTGTGGGACATGGCTCACTCCTGCGGGGGGTGTACGGCGGGCGCGAGGCGGTGGACACGGGCGGCGAGGTCGGCGTAGGCCCGCTCGAAGTCGTCGTCGGTCCCGGTGCGGACCGGGTCGGGGACGGACCAGTGGAGGCGCTCGACCTCGGTGAGCTCCTCGTGGGCGGTGTCGCAGACGGTCACGACCAGGTCGTCTGGCCGCAGCGTCTGGTCGATGTGGCGGGTAGCGGCTTTGCCGAGGTCCAGGCCGTGCCGTCGAGCGATGCTGATGGCGCGGGTGTGGACGTGAGGGGCGGGATGCGTGCCCGCCGAGGTGACGGGCACCGTACTGGCTCGACGCCACAGGGCGGCGGCCAGTTGTGAGCGCGCGGAGTTGTGCGTGCAGACGAACACGATGCGAGGTGCGGGCACGGCCAGGAGCGGTGTGAGACTTGCCAGCGATCCCGGGATCAGGTGCAGGTAGGTGCGGCGGCGGTCGCCCTCGGAGCGGTGCCGTTCGACGATGCCGGCTTCTTGGAGGAGCTTGACGTGGTGGGCCAGCAGGTTGGTGGGCAGGCCGAGCTCGCGCCCGAGGTCGCCGGGGGAGGCGTCGCCGAGCAGGAGCCGGTCGACGATGGCCAGGCGGCCGGGGTCGCCGAGTGCCGCGTGCACCCGGGCGCGTGCTTCCAACGAGTCAGCGTCCATTGACTCAATAATTATTGAGCCAATGGCGCGGCGTCAAGAGGTCGAGCGCGGCACCACGGGTTCCGGTGTCTCCGCTCGCGGGTTGCCGAACAGGCCGTGCACCAGCAGCATGCCGATGACGCCGCCGACCAGCTGGGCGGCCACGAAGCCGGGCACCGAGGCGGGCGCGATGCCGGCGAAGGTGTCGCTGAACGCACGCCCGATGGTGACCACGGGGTTGGCGAAGCTGGTGGAGGAGGTGAACCAGTACGCGGCGCCGATGTAGGCGCCCACGGCGGCGGGGGCGGCAGCCGTACGGCTCGACCGGACCAGACAGAAGATCACCAGGACCAGGCCCGCGGTGGCGACCACCTCGCCCAGCCACAAGTGTGGGCTGGAGCGCTCGGTGGTGGACCAGGTGATCGCGGGCTTGGCGAACATCAGGTTGGCCAGGATCGCGCCGATGATGCCGCCCAGCACCTGGGCGATGATGTAGCCGCCGAGTTCGCCCGCGGTGAGGCCGTGGCCGCCGCGGCGTCCCTCCCACCAGTCGGCCAGCGACACCACCGGGTTGAAGTGGGCGCCGGAGACCGGGCCGAGCACGAGGATGAGCACGCCGAGGCCGAACACGGTGGCAGTGGAGTTCTGCAGCAGCTGCAGGCCCACGTCGTTGGGCGACAGCGTCTGCGCCATGATGCCCGAGCCCACCACGACCGTCACCAGTAGCGCGGTGCCGAGGAACTCGGCCAGCAGACGGCGCCTCACCTTGCCACCTGCTCGGGGGCGGTGAGCAGGGCCGACAGCTCGGCGAGTCGCTCGGGCACGATGCGGTAGTACACCCAGGAGGCGCGCCGCTCGCTGGTGAGCAGGCCGACGTCCTTGAGCACCTTGAGGTGATGGGAGATCGTCGGCTGAGCCAGGGAGAAGCTTGCGGTCAGGTCGCACACGCAGGCTTCGCCGCCTTCGTGGCTGGCCACGATCGACATGATGCGCAGCCGGATCGGGTCCCCCAGCGCCTTGAAGGTTCGGGCGAGGTTTGTCGCCTTCTCCTCCGTCAGTGGTTCACGCGCCAGGGGCGCACAGCAGTCCAGCAGCGTCACTTCCATGGGCGTCGATATTGGCATCGATGAATATCCGCAGGGTGACGCCTTGGTGAACTCTTAACTGCGGCGTTCGATGAGCAGGACGTCACGCCAGGTGCCGTGGTGCTGTCCGATGCGTTCGCGGGTGCCGACGATACGGAAGCCGAGCGCCTGATGGAGCGAGAGGCTGGCGGCATTCTCCGGGAAGACGCCCGACTGGATGGTCCAGATCCCGGCGTCCTCGGCTGCGCCGATGAAGGCGGTCATGAGGGCGCGCCCGATGCCGTGCGCCTGGCAGCCGGGGTGGACGTACACGCTGTGCTCGACCACGCCGCTGTAGACGGGTCGGGAGGAGACCCGGGTGGCAGCGACCCAGCCGACCACCTGATCGGTTTCGGTGTCGACGGCCACGTAGCGCAGGATCCTGCTCGCGGCGAAGCCCTCCCAGCTCGGTGCCACGGTCTCGAAGCTGGCCTGGCCGGTGTCGAGTCCTGCCTGGTAGATGGCCAGCACCTGATCGGCGTCCGCATCGCGCATGGGGCGGATCTCCAGGCCGGGGCCGATGGCGGGCTTGGCGGCCTGGACGATGGCCGAGTGGACTCCGTCGCCGTGATCCGCGGTGAGGGTGATTTTCCCGCCGATGAATCCGGTGCGGTGCAGCAACTCCCGGTACTCCTCGACCTCAAGCGACCCAGCCACGCATCCCACCCGCTGCTCGGCGGCGGCTCGCTGTACCGGATCAAGGGGAGAGACGGTGACTACGTCGCTGATGCCGAGCCTGCCGCCCGGGCGCAGCACTCTGAATGCCTCGGCCAGCACGGCGGGCTTGTCGTCGGACAGGTTGACCACGCAGTTGGAGATCACGACGTTCACGGCCTGGTCGTCGAGGGGGATGTGTTCGATGGTGCCGTGCAGGAACTCCACGTTGGGCACGCCTTCTGCGTGGCGCCGGGCGAGGTCGATCATGTCCTGGCTGGCGTCGATCCCGTAGGCCTTGCCGTACGGGCCGACCCTGCGCGCGGACAGCAGCACGTCGATGCCGCCGCCCGAGCCGAGGTCCAGCACGGTCTCCCCTTCGCGCAGTTCGGCGACGGCTACGGGGTTGCCGCAGCCCAGGCTGGCGTTCAGGGCACCTTGCGGGAGGCCGGTGGTGTCGTCATAGGCGGCGGCGCCGAAGCAGCCCTGGTCGAACTCGCCGGGGTCGCAGTCGACGATCTTCTCGCCCGACAGGGCGGCGCGGGCGAGTCCGGAGTAGCGGTCGACGACCTCGTCATGTGCCATCGCGGGCTTCCTTCTTAGTCACAGACCGGAGGGTCGGGTACGGGCTTGCCCATCACCACGTCGGCGGCGGTGGGGAAGCAGCTCACGCAGTTCTCGTTGATCCGGTACAGGCTCGAGGTGCCCTGCCTGTCCAGCAGGACGAACCGCGCCTCGGCCAGGATCTTCAGGTGGTGCGACACGGTCGACTGGCCCACGCCGGAGGCGGTCACGATCTCCCCGACGGTCATCGGCCTTCGGGCTCTGGCCAGCAGGGACACGATCTGAATACGGGTGGCGTCGGCGAGCGCCTTGAACCAGCTCGCGTACTCCTCGGCTTCGGCCCGGGCCAGCGGCTTCTCATCCATCGACAATCGACGATAGTCGATTAAGTTCGGCCTGTGAACCCTGATAGCGGCCTGGCCGTCCTCGCGTACCTTGTAGCCGCATTCACCGTCGACAAGCTGGACAGGTTCCTGTTTCCCGAAACCAGGACGCCCTACTCCTTACACATGCTGGGAGTGGCCAGGACCTGATCGGCGAGCAGACGTGCTGCCTGCTTGACCTCCTCCTCGCTGGTGGAGCGGCCGAGCGAGAGCCGTACCGCCGACCGTGCGGACAGCCCCATCGCGGCCAGCACCGGCGATGGCCCGTCGTGGCAGGCCGAGCCGGTGGAAGCGGCCAGATCGGGGATCGCGGCCAGCAGCGCGCGGGAGTCGACGCTGGAGATGCTGACGTTGAGCGTGCCCGGCAGCCGGTGGTCCGGGTCGCCGTTGAGGTGGACCCGGCCCGGCAACGCCGCGTCGAGCTCGTGGTGGAGGAGGTCGCGCAGGTGAGCCAGCCGTACGGCTGTCGCGACGAGATCCTCCTGGGCGAGTTGGGCGGCGGCGCCGAGGGCGACGATGAAGGCGACGTTCTCGGTGCCGGACCGCAGGCCGCGTTCTTGCCCGCCGCCGAAGATGACCGGGCGGAGCGGGATGCCGGTGCGGATGTAGAGGGCGCCGATGCCCTTGGGGGCGTACATCTTGTGGCCGACCACGGTCAGCAGGTCGACGCCGAGGTCTTGGACGTCGACGGGGATCTTCCCGACGGTCTGGGCGGCGTCGGTGTAGAAGAGCGCGCCGTGGCGGTGCGCGGTCGCGGCCAGCTCGGTGATGGGCTGGATGGTGCCGGTCTCGCTGTTGGCGTGGGCGATCAACACCAGCGTCGTCCGGCCGGTGGGCGTCGCGTCGAGGTCGGCCGGGTCGACACGGCCGAGCTGGTCGAGGGCAGCAGGGTGGTGTCGAGGCCTTGGCAGGCCTCCAGGATCGCCGGGTGTTCGGTGGGCTGAGTGATGACGTGGTCGGCCTTGATGCCGCGGATGGCCAGGGTGTCGGATTCGGAGCCGCCGCTGGTGAAGACGATCTCCTCCGGCCTGGCGCCGATGAGCGCCGCGACCTGCTGGCGGGCGCGGGCGACGGCCTCGCGCGGCCGGCGTCCGTAGTGGTGGGTGCTGGAGGGGTTGCCGAAGTGTTCGGTGAGGTACGGCAGGGCCGCCTCGACCACGCGGGGTCCACGGGGGTGGTGGCGTTGTGGTCCAGATAGATCATGGCCTTCTCGTCTCATACATCCGGACCGCGACGACCAGCCCGGAGGCGGCGGTGAGCGCGGCGACGGTCCAGATTGCCGCGGGGATGCCGAACAGGTCGGCGACGCCCCCGGCCACGAGGGCACCAGCCGCGAAGCCGCCGTCGCGCCAGAGCCGGTACACGCCGACGGAGCGGGCGCGCCAGGAGGGATGGGCGACGTCGCCGATGGCGGCCAGCAGGGTGGGGTAGACCATCGCGGTCCCGACACCGAGCAGCACGAGCGCGGCGGACCAGACGGCGAACCCTGACGCTGCTGCGATGACCGCCAGGGCCACGCCCTGGGCGAGCATGCCCGAGGCGATCAGCCACTTGCGTCCCCAGCGGTCCGACAGCGCCCCGGTGGCCAGCTGCCCGAACCCCCAGACCGCCAGGTACAGCGCTGACAGGAACCCGATCTGGCCGATCGACAGCCCGCGCGCGGCGAACATGATCGGCAGCAGCCCCCAGGCGAGCCCGTCGTTGAGATTGTTGACCAGCCCGGCCTGGCTCACCGCCGACAGAGCCCGCTCCTTGAAGCTGGTCAGGACGAAGATCTGGCCGGTGGTGAGGGGACTCTGCGTAGTGCCTGCCTCGTGGTGGACGTAGCCGCGGGTCTCCTTCACCACCAGGGTCGACAAGCCCAGGCCGAGGGCGGCGTAGGCGAGGCCGAGCAGGAACGGCGCGGGGCGCAGGCCGTACTGCTCGGCCAGGTAGCCGGTCGCCAGGGAGGTGGCAGAGACGGCGAGATACCCGGCGGCCTCGTTGAGGCCCATCGCAAGGCCGCGCCGCGCTGGCCCGGCCAGGTCGATCTTCATGATGACGGTGGTGGACCAGGTCAGGCCCTGGTTGACGCCGAGGAGCACGTTGGCGGCGATCACCCAGCCCCAGCTCGGCGCCCAGATCAGCAGCAGCGGCACCGGCAGCCCGGCCAGCCAGCCCGCGACCAGCACGGGTTTGCGGCCGTAGCAGTCGGACAGCGTTCCGGCGAAGAAGTTGGTGGCAGCCTTGACCAGGCCGAAGGTGAGGATGAAGGTCATCGCTCCGGTGGCCGCGGTCAGGCCGAAGGTCTGCTCGGCCAGCAGCGGCACCACTACGCGCTCCTGGCCGAGCATGCCGCCGACCAGCGCGTTCACCGCGACCAGGAGGGTGAACTGGGCCAGGTTCGCCCGCAGGCCCAGCTTGATGGTCATGAGAAGTCCTGCAGGCCGCCGTCCAGCACGCTGACCTGCCTGTGGCCGGCGCGGGCAAGCAGGCTGGCGCCGGTCATGGCGCGCTCGCCGTGCCCGCACATCACCACCGTCGGCTCATCCGAGAGGGTACGGCGAGCCAGCTCGCCCAGCTCGACGTGCACGGCCCCGGGCACATGCCCGGCCGTGAACTCGGAGTCCTGGCGCACATCCAGCACCCGCCCGCGCACCTGGTCGGGCTCGACCAGCGGGATGCTCTCGGTGGGCCCGTCCCACGGCTCGAGCTCGCCGAGGAGGCCGTCGTGGCCGATCTTCCGCGCCTGCCAGACGATCTCGTCCGGGTCCTGGTCCGGGTTGCGGACCAGGGCGAACGGCGTGTCAGGCTCGATCACCCAGCCCAGCCAGGTGGCGAACTGGTCGCGTAGCGGGATGGAGATCGCGCCGGGAATGTGCGCCTGGGCGAAGTCCTCGATAGGCCGCACATCAATCACGAGCATCCCCTCCGAGAACGGCACCTGAGACGGCGCGGGGTCGCCGACCAAGGCAGGACCGCGCCGGTTCAGCTCTGCCAGGCGCAGGAAGTAGGGAGGGAAGCTGCCCAGCCCGCCCAGCAACTGCTTGACGAAAGCGTCCTCGTCGGCCACGCGCAGCAGCGGGTTGGCAGTCTTCTCCGCGCCGATCGTGGACAGATGATCGGCCCCGGGCACGGCCGAGCAGAACGAGCCCGCGCCATGCGTCGGCCACACCGCGGTGGCGTCCGGCAGCTCGGCCAGGCGGCGCAGCGAGTGGTACTGGGCGCGGGCCAGCGGCTCGGTCCGCTCCGGGCTGATCAGGTCGGTCCTGGCGGCGCCGCCGACGATCAGTGACCCGCCGGTGAACACGCCCTGGATCGCGTTCCCGTCGAGCAGCAGGAACGCCAGGTGCTCGCCCGTGTGCCCCGGCGTCGCCCACGCGCGCATGGTCAGCCCGCCCAGATCCACCTCGTCGCCGTCACGCAGTCCCCGATGATCGAAGGCGCGCCGGCCGGGCGCGGATGCCAGCACCCGCGCCCCGTCGTCGGCCGCCAGCTGCACCGCCCCGGACAGGAAGTCGGCGTGCAGGTGGGTGTCGGCGGCGAACGCGATCCGCAGGCCCCGCCGTACCGCCGTGGCCTTCAGGGCGCGCAAGTCTCGGGACGCGTCGACTGCGAGCGCGCGGCCGTCGCCCAGGTCGACCAGGTACGACGTGTTGCCCAAGCCCTCGTCGCGCACAGGGATCACCATGAGTGCCTCCTCCTGCTACACTATTCCATGAATATATGGAGGACTGTCAATGGAGCACAAAACCGCGCTCTTCGATGCGTTCGCTCAGGTGGGCAAGGCTCTCGGCAGCGCCAAGCGGCTGGAGTTGATCGAGCTGCTGGCGCAGGGCGAACGATCGGTGGAGGTGCTGGCCGCAGCGGCTGGACTCGGCTTGACGACCGCCTCCAACCAGCTGCAGGTCCTCAGGCAGTCAGGCCTGGTCGCCACCCGCAAGGAGGGCACGAAGGTCTTCTACCGGCTGGCGGGCGATGACGTCGCCGCGCTGTGGGCGACCTTCCGCCAGGTCGCCGCCACACATCTGGCCGAGGTGGACCGGGCGCGTGAGGCCTACCTCGGCCCGGCCGACACCCAGGAGCTCACGCGGGACCAACTGCTGCGCCGGATCCAGGACGGCGACGTCACGGTGATCGACGTACGGCCGCGCGAGGAGTACGCCGCCGGGCACATCCCCGGCGCGCTGTCGATCCCTGTCGACGAACTGCTCGACCACCTGGCCGACCTGCCCGAGGACGGCACCATCGTGGCCTACTGCCGGGGCGCCTACTGCGTCTTCTCCCACGAGGCGGTCAGGACGCTGCTGTCGCACGGTCGCGACGCCGTACGGCTGGAGGACGGCATGCTCGAATGGCGCCTGGCCCACCTCCCCGTCGCATGACCCCGCTGGTGGTGGACGGCGGCGACCGGCTCTGCGTCCAACTGCTGATCGAGCTGCGTGACCATGTCGAGGCGGCGGGGCCTGGGGCGGTGATCCACCTCATCGCCTCCGACCCGGCGGCGCCGCTCGACCTACCTGCGTGGTGTCACCTGACCGGCCACACCTATCTGGGCAGGGTGCCGGGCGCTGGTCGGGCGACCTACGCGCTGCGTGTGGCCGCCGCCGGCCCGGCGACGGATTCGATGAGTCCCTGGCACCTGACCTGATCGGTCAGCTCGTGGGCAGCGGGCTGTAGAGGTGGACGCCGTTGCCGTCGGGGTCCAGGACGGGTGGGCCACGAGAAGCTCGGGCCCAGCGCGACGCTCGAGGGTGCTTAACCCTTGGGCGGGTACGGGGCATTGCCCCTGCGTTTGCTGCGTCAAGCATGCGGGCGCCGCCGGGTTGGCACCGGTCGGATGACTGGCCGCCATGCACTCTGTCAGTAACAGACGCGCGCACCGTTCCGAAGTAGGCGTGGAAGTGATGGGGTGCCTGTAAGCGGGCGTGATGCAAAGGAACGTGAACGTGGGCTTCTCGTTCAAACTCATGCCAGGGGTGCGGCTCAAGGTCAGCAGCCGGGGCCTTCGGGCCGGAATCGGACCTGGCTTCGCACGCATGCACGTGGGAGCGGGTCGCACCGGGCTGTCCTCCTCGGTCGGCCCCGTCGGCTTCTATACGAGCCTCGGGCGCAAGCGGCGTCGCTCCTCCAGCGCATACCGTTCTTCGGCCGCTAGTAGGCAGCGACAGGTCGCCCAGGCTCGGCACGCGGCCGCGCAAACAGAGAAGGCCGTTGAGGCAGGACGGCTGGCCAACGCATTTATGGAGATCCTCAACCTGCACCGGGCTGAGTTTCCTCCCGCGCAGCCGCCTGTCGCGCCGCCCGTTCCACAGCCGATTCTGGCCACGTTTCTGGCGCCTCGAGAGCAGGAAACGCTGGCTGGTATCGGCCTTTTTCAACGTAAGGCACGTGCTGAAGCCAAGCAGCGTGCGCGGCACTACGCGGAGGCCGACATGCACCGTTGGTGGATGCAGGCCAATGCTGAGCGTGACCGACACCAGTGGGAGCTCAACCAGCAATGGCAGCGGTTGTGTGGAAACGATCCAGCGATGGTCTTGGCGGTCCTTGCGGATGCGTTCGAGGACAATGAAGCGCCCGCGGTGCCTGTGGCGCTGACGGGTTCCGAGGTCTCCATTGTGATCTTGGCTCCGGGGCTGGACTTCGTTCCTGAGCGCATACCGGCACGCACTGCAGCCGGGAACCTCTCCCTGAAGAAGCTCACCAAGACGGAGCGCGCCAGCTATTACGCGCTAACGTTGTGTGGCTACCTACTGGTGACGCTGCGCGAGACGTTTGCTGTAGCCCCCGGTCTCGGCTCTGCACGGGCGGTCGTGCTGCGGACCGACCGGATCGACGCCTATGGTCGAGTTCGGCTGGAGTGCATGCTTGCCGGAAGATTCGAGCGGAGGTCCTTTGACGGCATCCGCTGGGACGCCGCGGATGCGGCTGCCATCGTTAACGACACAGCCGGCAACCTGCTGATCAAGCAGAAGGGGGCAGCCAAAGAGTTGTACCCGCTCGATCTCCACGCCGAGCCCGAACTCCAGGCGCTCGTGAATGCCGTTGACTTGACGGAGCTGACCACTCGATAGCTGAGAGCCGCCGCTTCGCGTGGTGGCCGGCAGGTCGGCCAATCACCGCCAGGCTCATCGTCCCTGTCTTTTAGATCGCGTCCTGCGCATGTATGGGCGAGGGCGCGGCGGCGGGTCTGGGTGGCGCCGGTATCGGTCTGGTGGCCGCGGTCTGGCCGCTGGCCACGGCGTTCCCGCACGGCGCCCACACGCTGAGCCACCGGCTCCTCGGCGGAGAGTGGCAGGCCGGGATGAGCGTCGCGCTCCTGTGGTCCGTGGGTCTCGTCGCGTGGCTGCTCGCCACCACGGCCCGTACCATCGTCGGCACTCTGGCCGAGCGGCGGCGCCAGCGCCTGCTCGTCGACCTGACCGCCGACTACTCGCCCGCCCACGACGCCTACGTTCTGCCCAGCGCCGTGCCGGTGGCCTACTGCATGCCCGGACGCGAGGCCCGGGTCGTGCTGAGCAGGGGAGCGGTCGACCTCAGGTGAGCGTGGTAGTGCTCGGCCATGCCCTGCTCAGGCCCCATGCTCAGGCCCGCGGCCTTGACTCCGAGGGCGGGATCGGCCGGGACCGGCCAGGGCGGAAGCCCTCCGTCAGGAGGCGCCGTGACGACGGAGGTGGCGTCAGCCGTGGTCGTGGCGGCGAGCAAGGCCGGCGCGGGGCCATGGCCGCACCCTGCCAGGACGAACGCCGCTGCGGCTGCTCCGATTACGGGGTTCACGAAGTGCCGCCGCAGTTGCTGGTGTGCGCGCGCCGATGCCTGGTAGTGCTGAACCAGGTCAGCTGGTGTCCTCGGCATCAGGCGCCTCCCCCGAAACGCACGCCTAACTACTTACACCTAATCACCCTAGGTCATCGAGGAGACCAGAGGACTGCTGCCCCCCGTCTGATCAGGCGCATACGGCAGCAGTCCAGGCAGGTGGCGAGCGGTGGAGAACCAGCAGGCAGATCTGCTGGACCGGATGCCGATGCTCCCAGCAAGGTTTGACCAACTTCCAGAAGATCTTCAGCGGGAGCTCTTCGGGGTTTTCCAGCTCGCGATCACCTACGACCCGGCCGCCGGGGTCGTACAGACCAAGATCACGCTCGACAGCGGGATGGTCCACCGACGCGGGCATCCGCGGGAAGCGGATGCCCGTGTGGAGGGTGGGGGTGCCCCGAGTGGGATTCGAACCCACACTGAATGGATTTTGAGGCCATCGACTCTGCCGGTTGGTCTATCGGGGCGACGTGGATCTAATGTATCGGACCTCGGTACCCTTCTGCTCGTGACTACGCAGCGGCGAGTGGTGATCGCGGAAGACGAGGCGCTTATCCGCCTGGACCTCAAAGAGATGCTCCAGGAGGAGGGCTACGTCGTCGCGGGCGAGGCCGGAGACGGCGAGCAGGCGATCCAACTGGCCACCGAGCTGAGGCCGGACCTGATCATCCTGGACGTCAAGATGCCCGTGCTCGACGGCATCTCGGCGGCCGAGCGGATCGTGGCCGACCGGATCGCGCCGTGCCTGATCCTGACCGCCTTCTCCCAGCGTGACCTGGTCGAGCGGGCCAGGGACGCGGGCGCGATGGCCTACCTGGTCAAGCCGTTCACCAAGAGTGATCTGGTGCCCGCGATCGAGATGGCGGTCAGCCGGCACGAGGAGATGGTGGCGCTCGCCAAGGAGGTCTCCGACCTTTCCGACCGGCTGGAGACGCGCAAGCTGGTCGAACGGGCCAAGGGCAAGCTCATGAGCGACCACGGCTGGAGCGAGCCGCAGGCGTTCCGCTGGATCCAGAAGGCGTCCATGGACCGCCGGCTGAGCATGCGAGAGGTTGCCCAGATCGTTATAGACGACACCGCCGAGCGCAACTGAGGGCACGAAAAAGCGCCGTACGGTCACGACTGGGCATCCAACCGGCGTCGGAATCTCTCCCCTGGCGGATACCGCCCCATCCTGTGGGCGGACCGAAGGGAGACACTTTCGATGATCCGTATTTCCCGCGCGCTGGCCGTCGCCACAGCGGCGAGCCTCGCGCTGGCGGCCTGTTCCACCCCGAACAAGTCCGGCGCCCCCAACGCCACCGCCTCGGCATCCACGCAGCAGTCGGCGGCGGGCAAGGGCGACGGCACGCTGACGATCGGCGACGTGCTGCCGCAGACGGGTTCGCTGGCGTTCCTCGGCCCGCCCGAGTTCGCCGGGATCCATCTGGCCATCAAGGAGATCAACGACGCCGGCGGGGCGCTCGGCAAACCGGTGGTCTCCATCGACACCGACTCCGGTGACACCACCACCAACATCGCCTCGCAGTCGGTCGACAAGCTGCTGGCGCAGAAGACGGACGCCATCATCGGCGCCGCCTCCTCGACGGTGTCCAAGGCCATCATCGACAAGATCACGAGGTCGGGGGTCATCCAGTTCTCGCCGGCCAACACCTCCGACGACTTCACCACGATCAAGGACAACGGACTGTACTTCCGCACGGCTCCGCCGGACAAGCTGCAGGGGCGGGTCCTGGGGGATCTGGTGGTGGCCGACGGCAACGACACCATCGGCATCCTGGCCATGCAGGACTCCTACGGCAGCGGCCTGGCCGACCAGGTCACCAAGACCGCGGAGGCGAACGGCGGGCAGGTGGTCGCCCGCACCGACTACGACCCGAAGGAGGCCGACTTCTCCGCCGACGTGGCCAAGATCAAGGAGAAGAACCCGAAGGCGATCGTGCTGATCGGCTTCGAGGAGACAGCCAAGGTGGTCCAGGAGCTGGTCAAGCAGGGCCTGACGGCCGACAAGCACAAGTGGTACATGGTCGACGGCAACATGTCGAACACCAACTACGCCAAGGACCCCAAGGGCACGCTCACCGGGGTCAAGGGCACGATCCCCGGCGCCGCGCCGCCCACGGCGTTCCAGAAGCGGCTGCTGACGGTGGATCCGAAGCTGACCAACTACACCTACGCGGCCGAGTCCTACGACGCGGCGATCCTGATCTCGCTGGCTGCCGAGGCGGCCAAGAGCGACGCGGGCGTGGACATCGCGGCCAAGCTGGCCGAGGTCAGCAAGGGCGGCGAGAAGTGCACCAGCTACAAGGCCTGCGACGAACTGCTGAAAGCGGGCAAGGACATCGACTACGACGGGGTGAGCGGCCCGGTCGAGTTCAACGACGCCGGTGACCCGACGGTCGCCACGATCGGCATCTATCAGTACGGCGCGGACAACAAGTACGACGCCGCCAAGGCCCTCGAATATCGCAAGGGCGACATCGCCGGATGACCGTTCGGGCCCCGATCCCGCAAAGGGATCGGGGCCGTAACTCCCCCGTGACAGTCCATGACCTCAGGCGGTCAGGACATTACGAATCAGCATAAAAGCCGCGCCGTAACCCCGATCGGAACGTTCCTGCAGGCATGCTGAGCTTCGGAAATCGCACTTATCGGGGAGTTCTCATGAACCGCATTGCTCCTGCCGGGCGCCTGCTGGCCGTCGCGGCGGTCGCCGGTCTGGCGTTGACGGCCTGTGGCGGAGGCGGCGGCGACACCGCCGCTCAAAAGAGCGAGCCCGCCTCCTCGGCACCCGCCTCGGCGGCCAAGGGGGACGGCACGCTGACGATTGGCGACGTGCTGCCGCAGACGGGCTCGCTGGCCTTCCTCGGCCCGCCCGAGTTCGCCGGCATCGACCAGGCCATCAAGGAGATCAACGAGGCCGGTGGCGTGCTCGGCAAGCCGGTCAACAAGATCCACACCGACTCCGGCGACACCACCACGAACATCGCCTCGCAGTCGGTGGACAAGCTGATCGCGCAGAAGGCCGACGCCATCATCGGCGCCGCCTCCTCCTCGGTGTCGGAGTCGATCATCGACAAGGTGACGGGCGCGGGCCTGGTGCAGTTCTCGCCGGCCAACACCTCCGACAAGTTCACCACGATCAACGACCACGGCCTGTACTTCCGCACGGCCCCGCCGGACCGCCTGCAGGGCCGCGTGCTCGGTGACCTGATCGCCGCCGACGGCAACGACACGATCGGCATCCTGGCCATGCAGGACTCCTACGGCTCGGGCCTGGCCGACCAGGTCACCAAGACGGCCGAGGCCGCCGGCGCCCAGATCGTCGAACGCGTCGACTACGACCCGAAGGCGGCCGACTTCTCGGCCGACGTGGCCAAGATCAAGGCCAAGAACCCCAAGGCCATCGTGCTGATCGGGTTCGAGGAGTCGGCCAAGGTCGTGCAGGAGCTCGTCAAGCAGAGCCTGACGGCGGACAAGTACAAGTGGTACATGGTCGACGGCAACATGTCGAACACGAACTACCTGAAGATGCCCAAGGGCACCCTCAAGGGCGTCAAGGGCACCATCCCCGGCGCGGCGGCCCCCACCGAGTTCCAGAAGAAGCTGCTGGCCATCGACCCGAAGCTGACCAACTACACCTACGCCGCCGAGTCCTACGACGCGGCCAACCTCATCGCGCTGGCCGCGCAGGAGGCCAAGACCGACGACCCGGCGCAGATCGCCAAGCACCTGGTCACGGTCAGCAAGGGCGGCGAGAAGTGCGCGGACTTCAAGTCCTGCGACGAGCTGCTGAAGGCCGGCAAGGACGTCGACTACGACGGCATCAGCGGCCCGATCGAGTTCAACGACGCCGGTGACCCGGCGATCGCCACGATCGGCGTCTACGAGTACGGCGCGGACAACAAGTACGACGCCACCAAGGCCCTGGAGTACCGCAAGGGCAACATCGAGGGCTAGCCCTCAGCCGCCGCCCAGGCCGCACGTCTTGAGCGCGTAGCTCCACAGGCGATCCTGCAGCGGCTTGGGCGGCACCACGATGAGCACCCGCTCCTGGCCCCCGTCCACGGTGGCCCGCACAGGGAACTGGAAGGCCTTCTTGGCCTCGGCGAAGGCGTGCGGGTCGCACCGTCCGGGGGTCAGCTGCAGCGGCATCGTCTGCTGCTGCGCCCCTGCCTGCAGTACGGCCAGCGGTTTGGTCTTCGGCACCGGCGTGGCGATGTAGTGAGTGGTCCCGCCCACGTCGTCGATCGCCACGACCCCCTCGCCCTTCCTGGTGAGCGTCAGCGTCCCCGTCATCACCTTGCCGACCTGGTGCCAGTCGTCGCCGAACTCGATGTCGGCGGCCTCCTTGATGAGGTAGGCCGAGCACTCGTCGCGCAGCAGCTGCGTCAGCAGCGGGTCGGGATGCGGCACCTGGAAGACCACCTTCCGCAGCTCCTGCGACGATCCCTCGCGCACGTGCGCCACGACCGTGGCGGGTTGCACGGTGGGAAGTCCCTTGGGCAGGCAGTTGGCCGCGCCGTACTGAATGCGAAGGTCAGTGCGGTCGGTATGCCGAATGAGGCCGTCGGCCCTTTGCGGCGGGAGCGTTTTGAAAGAGGGCGTCACGAGCTGAACGTCGGAGAAATAGACCGGATTGTCGGATGTATTGCGGACGGCGATCTCAAGGGCATGGACCGGTTCGTCGGAACGCCATTGCGCCAGCGAGACCGACACGCCTTTGGGCGGGGTCGTCGCGGGTTCAGGAGAGGCGCAGCCGGCGAGCAGGACGGCGAGGGCCAGGAAGGCCGAAATACGCTTCACTCTAGGCACATTAGGCGTGGTCAGCGCCCGTCGTAAGTTGAGGAGTGATTACGACTCAGCATCCAAGTGCCGACAGTTCAGCAGGGCATCTGTTGGAGCAGCCTGGGGTTTTGTACGTTTCCGTCATTCGATCGGGAACGTCGGCATGGCTGATGGGATCCCGGCCTGGAGATGGAGGAGACACTTCATGATCCGCATTGCTCCCGCGGGGCGCGTGCTGGCTGTCGCAGCGGTTGCCAGCCTTGCCCTGACGGCCTGCGGCGGTGGCAGCAACACCGCCACGCAGCAGACCGGATCGGCGGCGCCGTCCTCAGCAGCCGCACCCGCGGCCAAGGGCGACGGCGTGTTGACCATTGGCACATTGCTGCCGCAGACCGGCTCGCTCGCCTTCCTCGGCCCGCCCGAGTTCGCCGGTGTGGACCTGGCGGTCAAGGAGATCAACGAGGCCGGGGGCGTGCTCGGCAAGCCGGTCGTCAAGTACGACACCGACTCCGGTGACACCACCACGAACATCGCCTCGCAGTCGGTGGACAAGCTGCTGACGCAGAAGGCCGACGCCATCATCGGCGCCGCTTCCTCGTCGGTGTCGGAATCGGTCATCGACAAGATCACCGGCGCGGGCGTCATCCACTTCTCGCCCGCCAACACCTCCGACAAGTTCACCACGATCAACGACCACGGCCTGTACTTCCGTACCTCGCCGCCGGACAAGCTGCAGGGCCGGGTCCTCGGTGACCTGATCGTCGCCGACGGCAGTGACACGGTCGGCATCCTGGCGATGCAGGACTCCTACGGCACCGGCCTGGCGGACAACGTCTCCAAGACCGTCCAGGACGGCGGCGGGCAGGTGGTCGAGCGGGTCGACTACGACCCGAAGGCGGCCGACTTCTCCGCGGACGTGGCCAAGCTCAAGGCCAAGAACCCCAAGGCGATCGTGCTGATCGGGTTCGAGGAGACCGCCAAGGTCATCCAGGAGCTGGTCAAGCAGGGCCTCACCAGTGACACCCACAAGTGGTACATGGTCGACGGCAACACCTCCAACACCAACTACCTGAAGATGCCCAAGGGCACCCTCAAGGGCGTCAAGGGCACCATCCCCGGTGCGAACGCGCCCGACGACTTCCGCAAGAAGCTGCTCGCGGTCAACCCCAAGCTTGAGGACTTCAGCTACGCGCCCGAGTCCTACGACGCGATGAACCTGATCGCGCTGGCGACCGAGGCCGCCAAGAGCGACGCGGGCGTGGACGTCGCGGCCAAGCTGTCCGACGTCAGCAAGGGCGGCGAGAAGTGCAAGGACTTCAAGTCCTGCGACGAGCTGCTGAAGGCCGGCAAGGACATCGACTACGACGGCGTGAGCGGTCCTGTCGAGTTCAACGACGCTGGTGACCCCGCGGTCGCCACGATCGGCATCTACCAGTACGGCCCCGACAACAAGTACGCCACCAAGGCGCTCGAGTACCGCACCGGCAACATCGCCGGCTAACCGGTTCTCACGCGAAGGGCCCGGTCTTGTGACCGGGCCCTTCCGCTATTTGCAGTCCGCCACGATCTGGTCGGCGGCGGGCCTGTACTGCTTGATGAGCGCGATCTGCCGCGGCCGTGGCACGTCCGCCCGCGCCAGCCCCGCCGTGGTGGTCTTGATGGTCTGTACGGCGGGCTGCAACGACTCCGGCAGCCGCGGACCGAACTGGAGCGTGATCCCGCGCAGCTCGCCGAAGCGTCCGAGGAGCGCGTCCTCGATCTTCTGGCTGTCCTCCTGGCCGCGCGGGTTGAGCATCAGCCCGACGTAGCCGATCGCGGAGACCACGCGAGCGCATGGGCTGTCGTCGGGGTCACCGCCGGTGCTGTACTTCTCGGCTTGGGCGGCCGGGGCGTGCTGGCAGCCCACGAGGATGGGGAGCAGGATGGCAACTGCCGCTATACGTCTCACCCAGCCATTAAACGAAGAGAAGGGGCCCCAGGGGAGCCCCTTCTCCTGATCGAGATCTTTACGCCTTGGCGAGCGTGCCCAGGTACAGCTCGATGACCTTGGGGTCGTTGGCGAGCTGGCGCCCGGTGCCCGTGTAGGCGTTGCGGCCCTGGTCGAGCACGTAGCCGCGGTGGCAGATCTGCAGGCAGCGCCGCGCGTTCTGTTCCACCATGATGACCGTCACGCCGGCCTTGTTGATCTGCTGGGCCTGGATGAACACCAGGTCCTGCAGCTTGGGCGACAGGCCCGCGGACGGCTCGTCGAGCAGCAGCACCGACGGCTCGGTCATCAGCGCCCTGGCCATCGCCACCATCTGCCGCTCACCGCCCGACAGCGAGCCGGCGCGCTGCTTGCGCCGCTCCTTCAGCGCGGGGAACAGCTCGGCGACGAAGTCGAAGCGCTCCTTGAACTTGCCGGGCACCTGGAAGGCGCCCATCTCGAGGTTCTCCTCGATGGTGAGGCTGGGGAAGACGTTGTTGGTCTGCGGCACGTAACCCACGCCGCGGGAGACCAGCGAGTGCGCCTTCATGTTCGTGATGTTCTCACCCTTGAGGACGACCGTGCCCGAACGGATGTTGACCAGCCCGAACATGGCCTTGAGCAGCGTCGACTTGCCGGCGCCGTTGGGGCCGATGATGCCGATCAGCTCGCCGTCGCCCACGTAGAGGTCGGAGCCGTTGAGGATGTTGACGCCGGGCAGGTAGCCGGCGATGAGCTCGTCGCAGCGCAGCACCGCGTTCTCGGCGCCCTTGAGGTGGGCGCTGCGGTCGGTGACGGCCTGCTTGGACTCGGGGACGGCGTTCACTTCTGCGTCTCCTCCTCGATCTCGGCCTCGAGCGCCGCCTCGGCCTCGTGCAGCTGCGCCTCCAGCTCGCTCTCCGACAGCGGGGCGTCGTGGTGCGCGCCCAGGTAGGCGTCGATGACGCGCGGGTCGGACATGATCGAGTCCGGCGGGCCCTCCGCGATGACCGCGCCCTGCGCCATCACGATGACCCAGTCGCTGATGTCGCGGACCATGTCCATGTCGTGCTCGACGAACAGCACCGTCATGCCCTGCTCGCGCAGGTCCTTGACGTGGCCGAGCAGTGACTGGGTGAGCGCCGGGTTCACGCCGGCCATCGGCTCGTCGAGCATGACGAGCTCCGGCTTCACCATGAGCGCGCGGGCCATCTCGAGGAGCTTGCGCTGACCGCCGGACAGCGAGCCGGCGAAGTCGTCGCGCTTGGCGTCGAGCTTGAACCGCTCGAGCAGCTCCTCGGCCTGCTCGGTGATCGAGTCCTCCTGGTTGCGCCAGAAGCTCGGGATCAGCGCCCGCCAGAAGTTCTCCCCCCGCTGCTGCTGGGCGCCCAGGCGCATGTTCTCCAGTACGGTCAGCCGGGACAGCGCCTTGGTCAGCTGGAAGGTGCGCACCATGCCCATGCGCGCCACCTTGTGCGCGGGCACGCCGTTCATGCCGCGGCCGTTGAACGTCCACGAGCCGGAGTCGGCGGTGTCGAAGCCGGTCAGCTGGTTGAAGAACGTCGTCTTGCCGGCGCCGTTGGGGCCGATGAGCGCGGTGATCGAGCCGCGCTGGATCTCCACGTGCTCGACCTCGACGGCCGTCAGACCGCCGAAGCGCCGCACCACGTTGTCGACCACCAGGATCGGGTCGGGCTTGGGCACCCCGGGGTCGCGCGCGAGGTCCTTGAAGACGGCCAGCGCGGCGGCCTTGCGATCGGTCGTCGTTTCAGCGCGCATCGATTGCTATCTCCCTCTTGTCGCCGAAGATGCCCTGTGGCCGGAAGATGAGCAACAGGATCAGGCCTAGCCCGACGAGCATGTAGCGGACGGGGCCGACCTGGATGCTGGTCATGAAGGGGATGTACCCCGCCTGGACCGCTTCGCTCAGCACACCGTTGACCAGGACGAGGAGCACCCAGAAGATCATCGACCCGACGATGGGGCCCATGACGCGGGCGGCGCCGCCCAGGATCACGATGGTGTAGGCGAAGAAGGTCGTCTCGGTGCCGAAGATGTCCGGCTGTACCGAGGCGTAGGCCAGGCCGTAGATGAAGCCGCCGAGGCAGCCGATCACGCCGCCCAGGATCAGCGACTGCATCTTGTAGGAGAAGACGTTCTTGCCCAGGCTGCGGACCGCGTCCTCGTCCTCCCTGATGGCCTTCAGCACGCGGCCCCACGGGCTCTTCATGAGCAGGTAGACCAGGAAGCTCGTGAGGGCGACCAGGGCCCACCCGACGACCAGCACCCACAGGACCCGGTTGTTGAAGGTGATGACCCCGATGCCGTAATTGTTCCCCTCGGGGAAGGGGTTGAGCGCGTAGAAGCCGTCGGAGAAGCCGCGCTGGCCGTCCGAGCCGCCGAAGACGCTCTTGAACGCCACGGAACGGAAGATGAGCCGGACGATCTCGGCCGCCGCGATCGTGACGATCGCCAGGTAGTCGGCGCGCAGGCGCAGCGTCGGGATGCCCAGGATGATGGCGAGCAGCACCGCGGCGGCCAGTCCGACCAGGATCCCGACCCAGAACGGCAGGCCGACCACGGTGACCGTGACGGCCAGGCCGTACCCGGCGACGCCCATGAAGGCGGCCTGGCCGAAGTTGAGCAGGCCCGTGTAGCCGAACTGGACGTTGATGCCGATCGCGGCCAGTCCGTACAGCACGGTCTCGACGCCGATGGCGGCCTTGACGGTGGTGGTGATGATGGTGAGCCAGTCCATGTGAGCCCCCTCAGCCGATCCGCTCGCGGCGGCCGAGGATGCCCTGCGGCCTGACGAGGAGCACGATGATCAGTACGGCGAGCGCGCCGACGCTCTTCAGCTCCGGCGGCACCCAGAGGGTCGAGAGCTGGATGAACAGGCCGACCACGAGGGAGCCGACCAGCGCGCCGAAGGCGGTGCCGAGCCCGCCGAGCGTGACGCCCGCGAAGATGAGCAGCAGGATGTCCTGGCCCATCGTGTACTTCAGGTTCTGCGAGACTCCCAGCATGACGCCCGCGAGCGCGGCGATGGCCGCGCCGACCGTCCAGATGATACGGATGATGCGGTCGACGTTGATGCCGGAGGAGGCGGCCAGCGCCGGGTTGTCGGCCACCGCACGGGCGGCCTTGCCGGTGCGGGTGCGCAGCAGCGCGACGCCCACGATGATGAGGACCGCGAGCTCGATGCCGATGGCGACGAAGTTCTTCGGCGCTGCGGAGATCGGGCCGATCTGGATGCCCGGCTGCGCGGTGTACTGCGCGTAGGCCTCGTTCTGCCCGCCGAACAAGATCAGGTAGGTGTAGCGCAGGAAGAGCGCGACGCCGATCGAGATGATCATCATGGCGATGGTGCCGGTGCCCCGCTTGCGCAGCTGGCCCCAGAAGAAGCGATCTTGCGCGTAGCCGAGCCCGCCGCAGACGATGACGGCCAGCACCGCCGCGGGGATGATGTGGATCCCCATGCCCACGTTGAAGGCGTAGGCCACGATGGCGCCCAGCGTGACGAGCTCGCCGTGGGCGAAGTTGGTCAGGCCGGTCGTGCCGTAGATGAGCGAGAGGCCGAGGGCGGCAAGCGCGATGATCAGGCCGAGGTTGATGCCCTCGAAGGTGAGCTGCGCCGCGGTGTCCCAGAAGGGACTGCCTTCACCGCCTTGCTCCTGGGCGGCCGTGGTGCCCTTGGGCTCGAGCACGAACAGGACGGTCGACATGTTCCCGCTGAATACCGTCGGCGTGCGGACGTTGTTGTTGGCCCTTACCTGGGCATTCGCGGGGAGGGTCTTGACATCCAGGGTGACCTTGTACTTGCCCGGTTTGTCGACCTTCACTTCCCATGTGCCTTGGGCGTTACTTGTAACCTCCTTGACGGGTTTGCCGTCTTCGGTGGTCACGACGATTTTCACGCCGTTCACTGGCTGGCCTTGGAGTTTGAGTGTCCCTCTCAGGCCCTGATCGTCGACCGCCGCTTGGGCGGGGGCAGCGAGCAGGAAGATGAGTCCACCCAGGAAGGCCGTGAACGCGATCACGGCTCTGCGCAATGGTGCTCCCTCAATTAGGTCAAGGCGGGGTTGTGACCCCTCCATCTCGACACGCGGGCATCGCAGGCACAACTGGGATGCTGTGGCGGGAGCTTATTCCGGGAACGCCCGTTTCAGTATCGTTCGTCACCAATTAGTGACGTGGGCGTGTCGCTTGCGTGAGGAAAAAATACGCCAGGTCAGGGGCTAAATCGAGGTAGACGCCTGGCAGGTCCTGACAACGAAGCAATAACGATCTGCTCGTAATGCTTGAGGAGTGGCGGCGAGTCGGCGGGGTGGTCGCGCGCGACGCTTTTCGCCCATGGTGAAGTGGGGGGAGAGACGAGCCCGGGGGATGACCTTTGGGGCCATGTAAGGCTTCCCCGGCCTTACACGTTATCTACTCAGCCTCCCCCGCGGGCTCTGCTGGGGACAACCGTAGCGACCCACGGGGTCGGTGTGCAAAGGGAGGACGGAACTCGCGTGGCGTTCAGCGATCCCGCAGCATACAGGTGAGGCGGGAGGTGCACACCCGTCGTCCCTGGTCATCGGTGATCTCGATGTCGTAGGTGGCCAGCGTTCTGCCGCCGTGCAATCTGGTCGCGACGCCCGTGACGTAGCCGGAGGTCGCCGAGCGGTGGTGGGTGGCGTTGAGCTCGATGCCGACCGCGATCCGATCGGGTCCCGCGTGGATGGCGGCGCCCACCGAGCCCAGGGTCTCGGCCAGCACCGCCGACGCGCCGCCGTGCAGCAGGCCGTACGGCTGGGTGTTGCCCTCGACCGGCATGCGGCCCACGACCCGCTCGGCGCCGGCCTCGACGAACTCGATGCCCATCCGGTGGGGGAGCGTGCCCTCGTGCACCGCGCCGAGAGCGGCGAAGTCGAGGGGGCCGGTCTGCGGTGTCTGCGTCAAGGGCTTGTCTCCAGTCTTCCGAGCTCAGGTTTTCTGTCGCAGATGGAGACTAGGCTTCGGGTGTGCCGAAGAGTGAAGTGACCCCCACCCGACCGAGCCTGCTGCTGCTTGACGGGCACAGCCTGGCGTATCGAGCGTTCTACGCGCTCAAGGACGCCAACCTGATGACCACCGACGGCCAGCACACCGAGGCGGTCTACGGGTTCACGTCCATGCTGACCAACATCCTCCGCGACGAGCAGCCGACCCACGTGGCGGTGGCCTTCGACCGGTCGGAGCCCACGTTCCGGCACGAGGAGTACTCGGAGTACAAGGCCAACCGCAGCGAGACCCCGGAGGACTTCCGCGGCCAGATGCAGCTGATCTTCGAGCTGCTCGACACGCTGCGCATCCCGCGGATGTCCAAGGCCGGGTTCGAGGCCGACGACCTGATCGCCACGCTGGCCACCCGCGCCGCCGCCGAGGGCATGGACGTCCTGATCGTCACCGGTGACCGCGACGCGCTCCAGCTGGTCAACGAGCGGGTCACCGTACTCATGACACGTCGCGGCATCAGCGACATGACGCGCTTCACCCCTGAGGCGGTCTTCGAGAAGTACGAGCTGACGCCGCAGCAGTATCCCGACTTCGCGGCGCTGCGCGGTGACCCCAGCGACAACCTGCTCAGCATCCCCGGCGTGGGGGAGAAGACGGCCGCCAAGTGGGTGCGCGAGTTCGGCTCGCTGACCACGCTGATCGACCGGGTCGACGAGGTCAAGGGCAAGGTCGGCGACAAGCTGCGCGAGCACGTGGCCCAGGTGCTGATGAACCGGCGGCTGACCGAGCTGCTGCGCGACGTCCCGCTCGAGGCCGAGCTGGGCGACCTCACGCAGGGCGCGTGGGACCGCGAGGAGATCAACAAGCTGCTCGACTCGCTGCAGATCCGCGGCGAGCTGCGCGAGCGGCTGTTCAAGGTCCTCGGCACCGGCGAGCAGGAGCCCGAGCAGGGCTTCGAGGTGGAGACCGTCGTCCTCGGCCCCGACCGGGTGGCCGGCTGGCTGTCGGCGCTGCCCGAGGGCCGCGCCGGACTCGCCTTCAAGGGCGTCTACGGCAGCGGCACCGGGCGCGTCGACGCGATCGCCATCGCCGCCCCCGACGGCACGGCCGCCTTCATCGACCCCACCAAGCTGACCGAGGCCGACGAGGCGGCGCTGCGGGAGTGGTTCGCCGACGACGCCAAGCCCAAAGCCGTCCACGACGCCAAGGGGCCGATCCTGGCGCTGTGGGCGCAGGGCATGCAGCTCAACGGGCTCAGCGTCGACACCGCGCTGGCCGCCTACCTGGCCATGCCCGGCCAGCGCACGTTCGCGCTCGAAGACCTGGCCCGCCGCTACCTCAACCGCGACCTGCGGGCCGAGGAAGAGTCCGACGGGCAGGGCGCGCTGTTCGGCGACGACGAGCTCGCCCCCGCCAAGGACCTGGCGCTGCGCGCCCACGCGGTGCTCGAGCTGGCCGGCTCGCTGGAGGAGTTCCTGTCCGGGCGCGGCGGCACCCAGCTGATGGCCGACGTGGAGCTGCCGCTGCTGAGCGTGCTGGCCGAGATGGAGCGGGCGGGCATCGCCGTCGACCCGGAATACTTCGCCTCGCTCGAGGCCGAGTTCGGCGCCGCCGTCAAGCACGCGGTCGAGGAGGCCCACCGGGCCGTCGGCGAGCAGTTCAACCTGGGCTCGCCCAAGCAGCTGCAGGAGATCCTGTTCACCCGGCTCAACCTGCCCAAGACCAAGCGCATCAAGACCGGCTACAGCACCGACGCCGACCAGCTCGCCTGGCTGGCCACGCAGACCGACCACGAGCTGCCCGTGATCATGCTGCGCCACCGCGACCAGACCAAGCTGCGCACCACGGTCGAGGGCCTGATCAAGGAGATCGCCGACGACGGGCGGATCCACACCACCTTCAACCAGATCATCGCCGCCACCGGCCGGTTGTCGTCGGAGAAGCCCAACCTGCAGAACATCCCGATCCGCACCGCCGAGGGCCGCCGCATCCGGCAGGGCTTCACCGTCGGCGAGGGCTACGAGACGCTGCTGACGGCCGACTACAGCCAGATCGAGCTGCGCATCATGGCCCACCTGTCGGGCGACGAGTCGCTCATCGCCGCCTTCGAGTCCGGCCACGACTTCCACGCCGCCACCGCCTCGCGCGTCTTCGACCTGCCGCCCGAGCAGATCGACAGCGAGCTGCGCGCCCGCATCAAGGCCATGAACTACGGCCTGGCCTACGGCCTGTCCGACTTCGGCCTGTCCGGGCAGCTCAACATCCCGGTCGCCGAGGCGCGCGCGCTGAAGGAGGAGTACTTCCAGGAGTTCGGCGGCGTGCGCGACTTCCTGCAGGCCATCGTCGCCCAGGCCCGCACCGACGGCTACACCGAGACCATCATGGGCCGCCGCCGCTACCTGCCGGACCTGACCAGCGACAACCGCCAGCGCCGCGAGATGGCCGAGCGCATGGCCCTCAACGCGCCCATACAGGGCTCGGCCGCCGACATCATCAAGGTCGCCATGCTCAACGTACGGCAGGCCATCGGCGAGGAGGGGCTCCGCTCGCGCATGCTCCTCCAGGTCCACGACGAACTCGTCTTCGAAGTGGTGCCCGGCGAGCTCGACGCCCTCACCCACCTCGTCCGCGACCAGATGAACGCCGCCTACCACCTCCGCGTCCCCCTGGAGGTCTCCGTAGGCTCCGGCCGCACCTGGGAGGACGCCGGCCACTAGGGGCATGGTCCTCGCCTCCGGCTCGGGCTGTTCGACCAAAGGCGGGGGCTCTGCCCCCGCACCCCCCAAAGGCCCGAGCCAAAGCTCGGACTGTGCCTCCTTGAAGGCCCACCCGAACCCCACCTGGACCACCACCCGCCTGACGCCCACCCCGAGGCGGGAGGCGATGGGGCGACAGTGCTCGAGGCGGGTGGGCATGGCACCTCGTCTGCGCGGCGCGCGCTGAGGCACCTAGACATCGATCCCACGAGCGGCAAGGATCTCTCGCCACGGCCTCCCTTGAGCAAGAGGTTCGCCTGCCAGAGCTTGGTCGGCCCGGACGTGCATCTGGCGGCGTCCTTCGGGATCCTGCGCGGTGTCACACGCGGAGATCCACCAGCGGTGCACGAAGGCGTTGAGCGCTCCAAGATCCAGGCTCCCCCTTACCTCGTCAAGCACAGCCTTCAGCCCGGCGTCAAAGCTTCGAGATCCTCCGGGACGACCAGCGCGGCACGAATAGCCCGCAGGTTCCCTTCAAGCAGCGGAACACCGGCGGAGATGGAGTCCTGCGGCTCTGTGGTCATGCCCTGTTCCCTTCCCTCTCCCATGGAGCGCGGAGCAGCCGGTCGTATGCGGGTGGGCTTCATGTTCACCTCAGCGGGTCGCCAGTTGGGCTCGTGGGCGATGATGGCGCGCTCGAGACTTGCCTTGGCGGGAGGCGCTTGTGGGGTTGCCAGGCCGGAGTGCGCGGGACGGGCGAGGGGTGGGCGGCACGAGTGGCCTTGAGGCTGGTGGTCATGGGGGTGGGGTGACGAGGTGGGATTCGTAGGCGGTGATGACGAGCTGGACGCGGTCTCGGGCGTTCAGCTTGGTGAGGAGGCTGGCCACGTGGGCCTTGGCCGTGCCGGGGCTGATGTGGAGGTGGGCGGCGATCTCCGCGTTCGACAGGCCGCGGCTCACCAGCATGAGGACTTCGCGTTCGCGGGCCGTGACGCCGTCGAGCGTTCGCGTGCGGGGAACCGGGCGGGTGGCGAAGTGTTCGATGAGGCGGCGGGTGACGCCGGGGGCGATCAGGGCGTCGCCGGCGGCGACCACGTGGACGGCCGTGAGGATGTCGTCCAGCGCCATGTCCTTGACCAGGAAGCCGCTCGCGCCCGCGCGCAGCGAGGCGTAGACGTTGTCGTCGTCGTCGAACGTGGTCAGGATGACGACCCGGGTCTCCGGAGTGCCTGAGGTGATCAGCTGGGTGGCCTCGATGCCGTCCATGCCGGGCATGCGGATGTCCATGACCACCACGTCCGGGCGCAGGTCCCTGGCCAGGTGGACCGCCTCGGCGCCGGTACCCGCCTCGCCCACGACCTCGACGTCGTGGGTGTCGGCGATGACCATGCGCAGGCCCGCGCGTATCAGGGGCTGGTCGTCGGCCAGGACGACGCGGATGGTCATCGGGGCTCCGCGGGAATGGGCAGGCGGGCGACGACCCGGAAGCCGCCCTCCGGGCGCGGGCCGGCGGTCAGGTCGCCGTTGAGCAGGGCGGCCCGCTCGCGCATGCCGGGGATGCCGTGCCCGGTTCCTGCCTCGCCGGCGGGAAGGGCGCCCGGCAGGGCGTCGTTGGTGATGTCGAGGTTCAGGTCAGTTTCTCCGTAGTCGATCGTCACGCGGCAGCGGCCGGTTCGCGCGTGGCGGACCACGTTCGTCACGGACTCCTGAACGATGCGGAACGCCGACTGGTCGACGGACGCGGGCAGGGGCCGCCGGTCGCCGAGCCAGCGGACGTCCACCTTGACGCCCGCGGCGGCGGTCGTGTCGGCCAGCCGTACGACATCGGAAAGGCCGACCGGCGGGGCGGGGTCCGCGTCGGGGCGGCGCAGGACGGCGAGCATGCGGCGCAGGCCGCCGAGCGTCTCGCGGCTGGTGGTCTCGATGGCGGCCAGCGCGTCGCGGGCCTGCGCCGGTTGGGTGTCGATGACCCGGCGTCCCGCGCCCGCCTGGATGGCGATGATGCCGATGCTGTGGGCGACCATGTCGTGCAGCTCGCGTGCGATGCGGAGCCGCTCCGCCGTGACGGCCTGGGTCCGCAGGGCCTCGCCGTACGCGCGGCGCTGGCGGACCGAGGCGCCGGTCATCCACGCGACCAGCACGCTCAGCGCGATCAGCGCCGTCAGCGCGAGGAAGCCCGGCGCGAACGCGCGCTGCGAGTCGCCGCCGCTCCACAGGTCGAGCTGCCACGCGGCCTGCTGTACGGCGAACGTCGCCGCCGCGGCCGCCATCCCCGCACGGCGGGAGGCGGTGGCCGTGACGAGCATGACCAGGGCGTCCGTCACCAGGAACAGCGGCCAGGTCCGCACAGCGGGCGCCAGCAGCGCTACGGCGGCTGCCAGCTCGGCCAGCATCACCGCGAGCACGACCGGCGGATGCCGCCGTGCCCAGCCGAGGGGGAGCGCCAGGGCGACGGACAGGTCCGCCAGCAGCCAGCCACCCAGAATGCGCGGCATCGCGCCCTCACCGGCGAACACCCTGCGCACGCGCTCCGGCAGCATGCCCTCCACCAGCGCGCTGTAGAGCATCAGCGCGAACGCGGCCACCGCGCACCAGGTGAGCACGGTCCACGCGGCCTGGGGTATCCGTTGCAGCAGGGGAGGCCGGGGCGGGTCGTCGTGCACGGGACCGATGGTAGCCAGCAGGCCTGACGGCGGGCATCGGCCCTCAGGCCTATGCCCACAGGCCAGTGCGAACGAGCCCGTGGCCAGATGTGCGCCGCGTCTGGCCTGCGAGAACGTTCACGGCGTGATCGAAGTCAACGGATTGACCAAGCGCTACGGCGACGTGCCGGCCGTGAACGGGCTGACGTTCACGGTGCGTCCCGGGCACGTCACCGGCTTCCTCGGCCCGAACGGAGCAGGCAAGAGCACCACGCTGCGCATGATCCTCGGTCTGAACAGGCCCACGTCGGGCACCGCCACCGTCGACGGCCGGCCGTTCACCCGCCACCGGACCGGGCTGCGGCACGTCGGAGCGCTGCTGGACGCGGGCGACGTGCACGGCGGACGCACCGCGCAGGCGCACCTGCACGCGCTGGCCCGCAGCAACGGGCTGCCACGCCGCCGCGTCGGCGAGGTCCTGAGCGAGGTGGGACTCGCCGGTGCGGCGCGGCGGCGCATCGGCGGGTTCTCGCTCGGGATGCGGCAGCGGCTCGGCATCGCGACCGCGCTGCTGGGCGATCCGCCCGTGCTGCTGTTCGACGAGCCGATCAACGGGCTCGACCCGGAGGGGGTGCGCTGGGTGCGCGGCCTGTTCCGCCGCCTGGCGGGGGAGGGACGGACGGTGCTCGTCTCCAGCCACCTGATGAGCGAGATGGAGAACACCGCCGACCGGCTCGTCGTCATCGGCAGGGGCGAGCTGATCGCCGAGGCGAGCCTCGCCGAGTTCGCGGCGCGAGGCACCGGCACCCGGGTCGTCGTGCGCACGCCGGACCCCGGCGAGCTGGCGGCCGTGCTGACCCTGGCGGGCGGCTCGGTGTGGCGCGACGACGACGGCGGCCTCGCGGTGACCGGGTTGAGCGCGGCCCGCATCGGGGAACTGGCGTTCGAGCGGCGGATCATGCTGCACGAGCTCACCACCAGGACGGCCTCGCTCGAGGAGGCGTTCATGGAGCTCACCGGCGACCGGGTGGAGTACCTGGCGGGTGAGCGCGGTTGACCGGGCGCCTGCGTGACCTGGTCGCCGCCGAGTGGATCAAACTCTGGTCGCTGCGCTCCACCCGGTGGGTGATCGGGCTCGGCGTGCTCGTCATGATCGGAATATCCGTCCAGCGCGCCGTCGACAGCTACAACGCCTGGCCGAGCTTCACTCCGATGGAGAAGGCCCACTTCGACCCGATGACCCTGGCGCTCAACGGCTTCGGCGCGGTCCTCCTCGTGATCGGTGCGGGCAGCCTCGGCGCGCTGGCCGTCGTCGGCGAGTACGCCAGCGGCCTGATCCGCACCACGCTCATCGCCGTCCCCGCCCGCCATCGCGTGGTGGCGGCCAAGGTCGTGGTCGTGGCGGGCGTCATGCTCACCGTGGGCGCGCTCGTCGCCGTGGCCACCTTCGAGGTGAGCCAGGCCATCATGGCGGGCCGCGGGATGGGGCTGTCACTCGGCGACCCGGGAGTGCCGCGCGTCATCGCGGCGAACGCGCTGCTCGCACCCGTGTCCGCGCTCGTCGGCATGGGCCTCGGGGCGCTGCTACGGCACACCGCGGGGACGGTCGTTGCGGTCTGCGCCCTGCTGGTGGTCCTGCCGATGTCCTTCAAGCCCAACGTCCACCAGTGGGTCAACGACCTGTACGGACTGTTCCCCTTCTACGTCTGGCGGACGTGCCTGTCGCTGACGGATCCCCGCGACAGCCCCGCCCTGCCCACGGTCACCGGATCGTGGCTGGTCTTCGCGCTGTGGCCGCTCGCCGCGGCGCTCATCGCCCTGCTCGCCGTCCGCCACCGCGACGTCTGAGCCGTTTCGAGAGAGGTAATCCCATGGATATTCGTTCGATCCCCGCGCTGCTCGCCGCGGGACTGCTGGCGGCCACGGCACCCGCCCCCGCCGTACCGAAGCCCGCCGTGCGAACGCCCGCCGTACAGCCCGAGCTGCCCAGGCCGACGGGGTCGCGTGCGGTGGGGCGCGACACGCTGTACCTCGTCGACAAGAGCCGCAGGGACCCGTGGGTGGCGACCGCGGCGGCGCGTGAGCTGATGGTGTCGATGTACTACCCGGCGAAGAAGGGCACGGGCACCGCCGCGCCGTACATGACGGTGGAAGAGGCCAAGCTGCTCCTGCAGCTCAAGGCGCCGCAGGCGAACATCCCCGCCGAGGTGGTGAAGAACGTGCGCACCTACGCCCGTCAGGGCGCTCGCCCGGCCGCGGGCAGGTTCCCGCTGGTGGTGCTCTCACCTGGCCTGACGCTGCCGCGCGCCACGCTGACGGGGCTCGCGGAGGACCTGGCCAGCCGCGGATACGTGGTCGCGCAGGTCGAGCACCCCTACGAGTCGGCGGGCACGAGCTTCCCCGACGGCCGGACGGTCGCCTGCGTGATCTGCGAGAAGCCTCCTGCGGGCGGACCTCCGGCCATCGCACGAAGCAGGGCCAAGGACGTCTCGTTCGTCATCGACGAGCTGGCCTCCTGGCGAAACGCCCGGATGGTCGACCTCAAGCGGATCGGCATGGTGGGACACTCCATCGGCGGCAACGCCGCGGCCACCACCATGGTGGCCGACCGCCGCGTGCGGGCAGGGGTGAACATGGACGGCACGTTCTACGCGCCCGTCACCCCGACGAAGCAAGCCTTCCTGCTGCTCGGCACCGAGTCCGAGCACAGTCCGGGCAAGGACGAGACCTGGGACCGCGACTGGAAGAGCCTGCACGGCTGGAAGCGCTGGCTCACCGTCAAGAACACCGACCACGCCAGCTTCGAGGACCTGCCCGTCCTGCAGGCGCAGCTCGGCCTGCCAGGCGCGAGCCAGGCCGCCGCCGAGCGAGCCATGGAGATCACCCGCACCTACGTCGGGGCCTTCCTCGACCTGCAACTCAAGGGGAGGAAGCAGCCCGTGCTCGACGGCCCGACCAAGCACGACCCGGAAGTGGTCTTCCAGAACCCGCGATAGGGCGCGTATATCCCGCGTACGGCGGGGCAGCCGGACATATCCTGAGACGTACTTTCGCCGAGCTGCCGGGAGTTGTGTGCCTTCTTCAGCGTCACTCGCGCGGATCATCGGCATCGCGAACATCGCGGTGATGATCGTGGCAGTCGTCGGGCTGATCCTGTTGCCTTCGGCCGGCCGGCCGGGGTCCGTGCCGCTGGCCGCGGCGCGGACCCCGTTACCCGGTACGCCGCATGCCGCGGCCTCGCCGCAGCCCGTCAGCACGACGCCGCCGGGGGTGGAGGCGACCCCGGAGTTCGCCAGGCAGATCAGGGCCAACGAGGCGGGGCTGGTGCCGGTGCTGATGTACCACCGGATCATCAAGAAGCGCCAGGCCTCCATCGACCGGACCCCCGCGCAGCTCAAGCAGGAGCTGGAGACGCTGGCCAAACAGGGCTACGTGCCCGTCACAGCCAGGGAGTTCGCCACCGGCACCATGCCGGTGCCCGCGGGGCGCTACCCCGTGGTGCTCACCTTCGACGACGGGCAGCCCAGTCATTTCGGGCTGGACGCGAACGGCGCGCCCGTCAAGGACACCGCCGTCGACATCATCCTGCGGGTGGCCGCCGAGTACCCCTCCTTCCGGCCCGTGGCCACGTTCTGGATCAACCGGACGCCGTTCGGGCTGCAGGATCAGAACCAGCAGGCCACGGCCGTGCAGTGGCTGGTGAACCACGGCTTCGAGGTGGCCAACCACACCTGGTCGCACGCCGACCTGGCCGTGATCTCGAAGAAGAAGGTGCGCGAGCAGATCGTCAGGCTCGCACGGCTGCTGAAGAAGCTCGGGGCGCCCCCGGCCGAGACCCTGGCCCTGCCGTACGGGGCGATGCCGCACCCGCGCAAGATCGCGCGCAGCGGCACTTGGGACGGAACCTCCTACAGCTTTGCCGGGGTTTTCCTTGCGGGGGCCGAGCCCTCGGTTTCGCCCTTCGCGAAGGCCTTCGATCCGCTGGCGATCCAGCGGATCCAGAGCAACGGCATGAAGGGCGAGTGCCGCAAATGGTGCTCCCAGCACTGGCTGGAGTGGCTGAACAAGCACCCTGGCTGGCGGTATGTCTCCGACGGGGACCCGAACCGGATATCCGTGCCCGCCAAACTTCGAGGTAATATCGATCCAAAGCGGAGACCCCAGGTCAACGCCTATTAGCCGCGGCGTTTACGCCGCCCGGATTGACCACGCCCGCCAGGTCTCATATGCTGATCGCTGCGCTGTGGGCTCGCGCGCGCCTCAGACGGAGCGGGCTCGCGCTCGGTCACGTCGATGTCGTAATTCCTCGGCTTGATGCGGAAGAGGGCCTGCCGCGCGTTCGCCACATCGACATCTGTCCGCGTTCGGAGCAATTCCACACATGACGAGCAGCACCGAGGCCACCTCGAGCACCCCGCAGGTAGCGGTCAACGACATCGGGTCCGAGGAAGCCTTCCTCGCAGCGATCGACGAGACCATCAAGTACTTCAACGACGGCGACATTGTCGAGGGCACCGTCGTCAAGGTCGATCGGGACGAGGTCCTTCTCGATATCGGCTACAAGACCGAGGGCGTCATCCCTTCGCGTGAGCTCTCGATCAAGCACGACGTGGATCCGGCGGATGTCGTCGAAGTCGGCGAGCATGTCGAGGCCCTGGTTCTCCAGAAGGAGGACAAGGAGGGTCGCCTGATCCTGTCCAAGAAGCGCGCCCAGTACGAGCGCGCCTGGGGCACGATCGAGAAGATCAAGGACGAGGACGGGATCGTCACCGGTACCGTCATCGAGGTCGTCAAGGGTGGTCTCATCCTCGACATCGGCCTGCGCGGCTTCCTGCCGGCGTCCCTGGTCGAGATGCGCCGTGTCCGCGACCTGCAGCCGTACGTCGGCCGCGAGCTCGAGGCCAAGATCATCGAGCTGGACAAGAACCGCAACAACGTGGTCCTGTCCCGCCGTGCCTGGCTTGAGCAGACGCAGTCCGAGGTCCGCCAGACCTTCCTCAACACCCTGCAGAAGGGCCAGGTCCGCAAGGGCGTCGTGTCCTCGATCGTCAACTTCGGTGCCTTCGTGGACCTGGGTGGCGTCGACGGTCTGGTCCACGTGTCCGAGCTGTCCTGGAAGCACATCGATCACCCGTCCGAGGTCGTCGAGGTCGGCCAGGAGGTCACCGTCGAGGTTCTCGACGTGGACATGGAGCGCGAGCGCGTCAGCCTCTCGCTCAAGGCCACGCAGGAAGACCCGTGGCAGCAGTTCGCCCGCACCCACCAGATCGGCCAGGTCGTCCCCGGCCGGGTCACCAAGCTGGTGCCGTTCGGCGCGTTCGTCCGGGTCGAAGAGGGCATCGAGGGCCTGGTCCACATCTCCGAGCTGGCCGAGCGCCACGTGGAGATCCCGGAGCAGGTCGTCCAGGTCGGCGACGAGATCTTCGTGAAGATCATCGACATCGACCTCGACCGCCGTCGCATCAGCCTGTCGCTGAAGCAGGCCAACGAGGGTGTCGGCACCGAGGTCGAGTTCGACCCGACGCTGTACGGCATGGCCGCCACCTACGACGACCAGGGCAACTACATCTACCCCGAGGGCTTCGACCCGGAGACGGGCGAGTGGCTCGAGGGCTTCGACAAGCAGCGTGAGGAGTGGGAGCGCCAGTACGCCGAGGCGCAGACCCGCTTCGAGGCGCACAAGAAGCAGATCGAGGAGGCCCGCAAGGCCGAGGCCGAGGCGGGCGAGGAAGCTCCCTCGTCCTACTCGGGTGAGACCCAGGCGCCGTCCACCTCGTCGTCGGCTCCGGCCAGCGGCGCGCTCGCCTCTGACGAGGCTCTCGCGGCTCTGCGCGAGAAGCTCGCCGGCGGTCAGAGCTGATCTGAGCAACGCCTGAAGAGGCCCCGCACTCCGGTGCGGGGCCTCTTTTTTGCTTCCTGTACGGCAGGCCACCCCACCGCCACCCGCCGCACGGGGCCGGGCCCCGTCCAGGGAGACGCCACTCCAGCAGGACCTGGCCGGGCGCCGTGACGACGCCCGGCGACCCGCCTGGCGGGTTACTGGGTCGCGTCCCGCATGAGCCCGTACAGCCCCTCGGCCAGCGCGGCGTCACCCTCGACGCGCAGGCCGTCGGCGGGGCCGCGGCGCCAGAGCCACAGCAGGAGGTCCTGGGGAGAACCCGTGATGGTGACGTCGGCGGGCCCCGCGGCGGAGGTGACCTCGGCTCCCGTGGCGGCCGGCCGTACGACCCAGTGCCGGTCGCCCGCGGAGAGGGCGATCGCGCGGCCGGACAGGGCCGGGAGGGCGTCGCCGAAGTCCTCCGGCCAGCCGGTCGAGGCGAAGGCGAGGAAGGTCACCAGCACCTCGTCGATCCCGTCGACGGCGAGATCATCAGGAATGCCGGAAACGCCGGCTCCGCGGGCGAGTTCGGCGTCGACGCGATGGATGACCGTCTCGTGCGCCATCCGCCGGATCCAGAAGCCGACCGACTGGTCCGGGTCGTACCACGTCAGCGCCTTGGTGCCGGGATCGTGGGCGGTGAGCTCGCCCAGCAGGTCCGCCAGGAAGCGGTCCAGGACCGCCAGCGGCTCCTCACCGGACAGGTCCGGCGGCCAGGGGGAGGGCCAGGCGCCCTGGCGGATCGTCTCCGCCTTGTGCAGATAGACCGTGGCCACATGGTTCACCAGGTCGGTCGCCGTCCAGCCGGGACAGCTCGGCACGGCCGCGGTCAGATCCGCGGCGGCGGCCGCGCGCAGCAGCGCCGCGTCGGCCCGCAGGCAATCAAGGTATCGAGCGCTTCGCATGGGCCGAGCTAACCATAGACTGCCCCGATGGAGATCGAACGGGCGGTGACGGCGGACGCGGGGGAGATCCTCACCCTGCAGCGGGCGGCGTACGTGAGCGAGGCCCAGCTCTACGGCGACCCGTTCATCGCGCCGCTGGTGGAGTCGGCCGAGCAGGTTCGCAAGGCCATCGACAACGCGACCGTGCTCAAGGCCACCGAGGCCGGGCGGATCGTCGGCGCCGTGCGCGGGCAACTGGCCGGCACGACGTGCCTGGTCGGGAGGCTCGTCGTCGCGCCCGACCGGCAGGGTGCGGGGATCGGCACCGCGCTGCTGACCGCGCTGCACGAGCAGGTGCCGGAGGCGACCGCGTTCGACCTGTTCACCGGGCACCTGTCCGAAGGCAACCTCCGCCTCTACCGGAGACTGGGATACCGGGAGACACACCGGGAACGGATGGACGACCATCTCACTCTGGTGCACATGCGGCGATAAGCTGGCCCGGTGCTGAAGATCGGGCTCACCGGCGGTATCGGATCGGGCAAGAGCGAGGTGTCCAAGCGCCTGGCCGCCAGGGGCGCCGTCGTGATCGACGCGGACAAGATCGCCCGTGAGGTGGTGGAGCCGGGCACCGAGGGCCTGGCCCGCGTCGTGGCCGCCTTCGGCGAGGGCGTGCTGCGCCCCGACGGCACCCTCGACAGGGAGCAGCTCGGCACGATCGTCTTCGGCGACTCGGAACGGCTGGCCGCGCTCAACGCCATCGTCCACCCGCTGGTCGGCGAGCGGGTCGCGGCGCTGCAGAGCCAGGCGCCCGACGAGTCGATCCTCGTCTACGACGTGCCGCTGCTGGCCGAGAACAAGCTCGCCCCCCTGTACGACGTCGTCATCGTGGTCGACGCGGCCGACGAGGTGCGCCTTGCCCGCCTGACCGGCATCCGCGGCATGTCCGAGGCCGACGTCAAGGCCCGCATCGCCGCCCAGGCGAGCCGCGCCGACCGGCTGGCCGTCGCCGACGTCGTCATCGCCAACGAAGGCTCGCTCGAGGAGCTCGACGCCCGCGTCGAGGAGGTCTGGCAGGACCTAGAACAGCGACTCAAGCGGTAGCTGCCGTACGGCGGGCAGGTGCGGGTCCAGCTCGCCGAGCTCGAACCTGGACGTGCCGATCACGTGCCAGAACTGCCCCGCCACCTCCCCCTGGACCTTGTACCGCCCGTCGGGTGACAGCGCCGCCCAGCCCTCGGGCAGGCCGAGCAGCGTGATGTGACGCTCGCCCGCGTGCCACAGGATGACCACGCCGTCGTCGCCGGCGCTGGCTAGCAGGTCACCGGCCGGGCTGAAGGCCACCGACCAGACCCGCCTGGCGTGCCCGTGCAGCGTCTGCAGCAGCGCGCCCGAGCCCGTGTCCCACACGCGGATGGCCAGGTCGTCGCCGCCGGTGGCCAACCGGGCGCCCGACGGGTCGAAGTCGCAGCTCCACAGCCGTCCCGCGTGCCCGGCGAGCGTGTGCAGCGCCGTGCCGCTCGACAGCTCCCAGATCTTGGCCAGCCCGTCGTTGCCGGCGCTTGCCAGGTAGCGGCCGTCGGGGGAGAACACCACCGAGTAGACGCGGTCGGTGTGCCCCTGCAGCGTCATCACCCGGTCGCCGGTCTCGACCTGCCAGACGCGGACGAGCCGGTCGTCGCACCCGGTGGCCACGTAGCGGCCGTCGGGGCTGAACGCGATCGAGCGCACCCGTCCCCGGTGGTCGGCCAGGTTGCTGACCAGGCGGCTGGTCGGCCGGTACCAGACCCGGACGCTGTCGTCGTCGTTGGCCGTGGCCAGCAGGTCGCCGTCAGGGCTGAAGGCCTCGGCCCAGACGTGGTCGGTCTCGGCGTTCAGCTCGCGCTCGTAGTCGCCGGTGGTGGCGTTCCAGAAGTGCACGCCGCCGTCGTTGCTCGAGGTGGCCAGCACCGGCCCTGCGGGGGAGAAGGAGGCCGAGATCAGCCGGTCGGCGCTGCCGGTGAACTCCCGCAGCCGCCGCCCGGTGTTCGGGTCCCAGATGCGCACCACGCCGTCGTTGCCGCTGGTGGCCAGCATCGAACCGTCGGCGCTGAACCTGGCCGAGACGATGCGCCTGCCGTGGCCGCGCAGCACCTTCTGGCACTGCCCGGTGGCGGTGTCCCACAGGCGGACCGTGCCGTCGTTGCTGCTGGTGGCCAGCTGCCTGCCGTCGGGACGGAACGCGAACGGCCACACCGAGCTGCGGTGCCCGGTCAGCTCGACCCGGTGGGCGCCGCCCACCTCCTGCAGCCGGACCATGCCCTTGGCGTCGGCGCTCGCCACGATCCCGCTGTCGGGGCTGAACGCCACCCGGTAGATCGCCCCCGCGTGGGTGGTGTGCACGCCGTGCGACTCGCCCGTCACCGGATTCCACAGCCGTACGACACCGGCCGTGTCGCCGCTGACCAGCAGGGTCGCCGACGGGGCGAAGGCCAGGCTGTAGATGCTGCCGGGATGCCCGGTCAGCGTGTGGCGCAGCGTGCCGGAGGCGGCGTCCCAGACGCGGACCGTGCCCGCCTCGTCGCCGGTGACCAGCATCGAGCCGTCGGCGCTGTGGATGGCCCGGTAGACCGAGCCGCCGTGCCCCTCCAGCGTGCGCACGACCTGCCCCGACTCCAGGTCCCAGACGCGGACCACGCCCGCCGCGTCGCCCGTGACCAGGCCCGCCCGGCCGAAGGTGGCGGTGTAGACGGGCGCCTGGTGACCGGACAGGATCTGCTTCGGCGAGCCGGTGGCGGTCTCCCACACCCGGACCACGCCGTCGGCGCCGCCCGCCGCGACCAGGTCGCCGCGGGGGCTGAGCCGTACCGGCCAGACCCCGTCGGCGTGGCCGGTCAGCTCGCGCAGCAGCGCGCCGGTCAGCGCGTCCCAGAGCAGCACGCGCCCGTCGCTGGCGCCGGTGGCCAGCAGGTCACCGGCGAAGGAGACCGCGTAGACGCGGCCACGGTGGCCCTGCAGCGTGCGCGCGGGCAACCCGTCGACGCACAGCAGGACGCCGCCGTCCTCGTTGCCGATGGCCAGCGTCGCGCCGTCCGGGCTGTAGGCGACGGGCTCGGGCAGCCGGCTGGTCTGCATGTGATAGCCGTACGGCACGCCGATCGCGGCCGGGGCGAGCTGCACGTCGATCGGCTGGCCCGGCACGACCGCCGCGCCGGGCAGGTGGGGGAGCGTGCCGTTGACGTTGATGAGCGCGGCCCGGTGCCAGCGGGCGCCGTCGGCGGCGATGTCGCTCAGGTCGGCCCTGGCCAGGTGGGCGCCTGACAGGTCGGCGCCCGTCAGGTCGGCGCCCATCAGCTTGGCCTCGTCCATGCGGGCGCCGACCAGCCTGGCACCGCGCAGCCTGGCCCGCGACAGGTCCGTGCCGACCAGCGTGGCCTCGCTCAGGTCGGCGCCGGTCAGATCCACCTCCCGCAGGTCCCTGGCCGACAGGTCCTCGCCCCTCAGGTTGGCCCCGCGCAGGTCGGCCCGCGCCGGGGTGCGCAGCCGGGCGGCGAGCTTGACCGCGTTCGCCCTGGCGATGTCGTCGGCGGGAGGGCTGTCCACCCACGCCCGCAGCGCCCGCATGTCGGCCAGGTCGCACAGGAACTCCACGGTCAGCGCCGACAGCGGCCTGCGTGTCAGCGTCACCGGGTCGTCCATGGTGGCCGCGATGTGCCGGGCGATCAACCACTCCATCACCGAGGCGTGGATGAACCCGAACATGCCCTCCTCGGTGCGCACCATCAGGCTGCCCGTGCCCATCGCGTGCGCCGTCTGCGCCCCGGTGAGCTGCCCGTCGGCCAGGTCGGTGAGCGTGGCGGCGATCTCGGTCAGCTCGGCCAGCCCGAGGAACGCCTCGCCCGTCTCCCACAGCCGCAGCGCCAGCGCCGTCACCACCCGCCACAGTTCCCCGACGGTGAGCGTGGCGGGCGAGCCCGGCACCTGGGTGCGCTGCTCCTCGAAGGCCAGCCACGAGCTGAGGATCTCCTCGTACAGCAGCGCGGGGCTGATCGCGTCGCGCGCGCCCGCCACCGTGCGCAGCCGGTCCGCGTCCAGGTCGGCGATGAAGCTGAGCATGCGCGGGTTGCGCGCCAGCGCAAGCAGGTCCTTGATGCCCTCCATCAGCGCCATGCGCGCCGAGGCCTCGTCGTGGTCGTCGAAGCGGTTGTCCAGGTAGGAGCGGATCTGGTCCTGGGTGAAGTTCTCCACCGACAGCACCCGCCGCTGCGGCAGCACGCCCACCATCTCGCCGAGCGAGGTGAGCACCTGCGTGTGCGACTTGAAGTGCTGCGTGCGGCTGGCCACCACGATCTTGGCCTTGTCCTCGGCGGCGGCCAGCAGCGTGGCCAGGTGGTCGGCGGCCCTGTCGTAGGTCAGCCGGGTGACCAGCTCGTCGAACCCGTCGAACAGCAGCACGATCCGCCCCTGCCGCAGCAGGTAGCGGAAGGCCTTCAGGTCGATGAACTCCTCGCCGTGGTTGGCCAGGTGGGCGGCCACCAGCCCGTCCACCGAGTGCGCCTTGTCCAGCGCGCGCAGCTCGATCAGGATCGGCGTCAGATGGGGGAGCTCGAGCGGGATGCGCCTGGCCAGTTCCCGCAGCGCGAACGTCTTGCCGTGGCCGAAGTCGCCGAGCAGCAGCAGGAACCGGCCGTGGTCGGCGGCCAGCAGCCTGAGGAGCTCGTCCGTGAGCCCCTGCTTGACCTGGTGTCCTGGCCGGTCCATGTCCCGGTAGCGCTGCGGCACGTACAGGTCGGTCGGGTAGCGGCGGTCGGCGGTGAGCCTGGTCGTCTGCTCGGCCACGTAACCGGACAGGTCCAGCAGGCCCTGGAACTCGGTGAAGCTGCGCAGCCGCACGCCCCGGCGCATCAGGTCGTCGCGCAGCGCCCGCAGGGGCGGCGGCCCCTGGTAGACCAGTTCGGCGGACAGCTCGGTGGCGTGGGCCTGCCGTACGAAGTCCGCGGAGTTGTCGGCGGTGACCTCGCCCACGTGCGCGCCGATCATCAGCTGGCGCACGAAGCCGTCCTCGGGGTGGGTGACGACCAGATGCGCGGGGAAGCGGCGGATCTTGGCGCGTTCGTGCCTGGCCTCGCACACCTCGGTGATGCGGTCGAGCAGCAGGTCGGTGGGGCCCGGCTCCTGCCTGTCCGGTTCAGGCTCAGGGGCCGGTCTGGCCTCGATCTCGTGGAACGGCGCCCGGGCCGCGCGCCAGGCCGTCGTGGTCCGCTCGGGTTGCGGCGATTCCGGGCGCCAGACGCGCATGCCCCGGGGGCCGATCTCGACCACCTGGTGGTGTCCGGGGCGGGGGGCGGCCACGGCGCCCTGGTTCGGCTCGCCATACCCGTGGAAGAGCAGGTTGAGGCGGTGGGAGACGAGGCGCTCGTAGGTGTGCGTGTCGTGCAGCAGCGCGGGAGGGTGGCCGATGGCTCCCAGGCGCAGCCACTCCGACTCCTCGTACGGGCGCAGCCGCTCGGAGAACCAGGCCGCCTGCGCCTCGCCGAGCAGGGCGTAGGCGTCCTTCTCCAGGTGGCTCATGGCCATGGTGGAGTTCAGTCCGGCCACCACGACCTTCAGGTCGGGCACCTCGAACAGCGACCACGGCTGCCCGGCGTCGAACACCCGGTCGTCCAGGCCCTGGTAGAGCTCGTCGAACAGGCCGGCGAAGTGGCGCCACTTGGGCCAGTACGGCGGCTGCGGGCTGACGTCGTCGGCCTCGCAGGTCAGGAAGTACGCGCTGGCCGCCGCCTTGGTCACGTCGCGCGGGCCCGGCACGACGAGCAGCCGGTGCGGTTCCAGGCCGATCAGGTGCCGCAGGTCGGTCAGGAAGCGGGTGGCCTGGCCGAACTGCCCCAGGCTGCCCGATTCGGTGAGGTCCCCGCTGACCAGCATGAGGTCGGGGCGCGGCATCCCCCTGTCGTACAGGCCTGTCAGGTCCGCCCAGATCCTGGCCTGGATGTCCTCGGGGGTGAACGGCTCGCCGGGATCCGGCAGCGCCCGGCCGAAGCGGGGGCCGCCGATGTGCAGCACGCTCAGCGACTCGCGCTTCTCGTGGGACTTGGCGGTCGCGGGCGGGAACTTCGGCGCCGTCACCGGGGTACGGCGGGCCCTCGACCGCTCCTCGGGAGCCGGCAGGGTGGGAATCGGCGGCGTAGTCGCATTAGTCGGAAATATCGGTGCATGGTCGGGTTTGGCGCGGCCGGCCATGGCCTCCCTGATCCGGCCGAGCAGCAGCGCCCTGGCCTGGCCTGGATCGGTCACGCCCAGCAGGTCCACCCAGGTGATCGTGGACAATAAGCCCTCGACCTGGACGTCCTCCAGCCGGACCGTCACCAGCTTGTTGGAGGGGTTGTCCGGATCCGCGCGCAACGCCGCCTGCCACTCCATGCGGCCGTAGCGGGAGGTCAGGTAGTTGCGCGACAGCACCGCCACGACCAGCGCGGCCTCGCTCACGCCCCGGTCCATGAAGTCGATGAAGTTGGTGCCGGGGACGAAGTCCCACGCCTGGATCATCGTCCTGTAACCCGCCGCCTCCAACTCCCAGGCGATCCAGGTGGCCCAAGCCGTGTCGGCCGGGGAATAGCTGACGAAGATCTCGGTCGGCCTGCCGTCACGCGCCATCTGCCCAGTATCTCCCGGGGAATCGGCGTTTCGCAGCGAGTGTGCGATCATCGTCAGGTGTTGCGGCGTCTTTCCGTGCTCGACTGGATCAGGATCGGTCTGCTGGCACTCGGTCTGATCTTCGTGGCGTCCGGGTTACTGCCGCTGCAGGACGCTCTCGGGAGCCTCGACGACATCGGGCCGCTGCTGGTCTTCCTCGTCGGCATCATCGTGCTGGCCGAGTTGACCAAGGAGGCGCAGGTCTTCGACGCCATCGCGGCCAGGATGGCGGTGTTCGGGCGCGGCAACTACACGGCTTTGTTCTTCCTCAGCACCGCATTCGCCTCCTTTGTCACGATATTTCTCAATCTCGACACGACTGCGGTGTTGCTCACGCCCGTCATGCTCGCGCTGGCGCCAAAGGCCAGGATCGACGCGCTGCCCCTGGCCATGACCACCATCTGGCTGGCCAACACCGCCAGCCTCCTGCTGCCGGTCTCCAACCTCACGAACCTGCTGGCCATGGGCAAGATCGACCTCGACGCCCAGCAGTTCGCCGCCCGCATGTGGGCGCCACAGCTCGTCTCCATCGCGGTGACGATGGCCTTCCTGTGGGTCTACTACTGGCGGCGCGGCAGGCGCAGGGAGGCCCGCTACACCCCGCCCCTGCTCGAGCCCATCGCCGACCCCGTCCTGTTCTGGACGGCCGCCGTCGCCTGCCTGCTGTTCATCGTCGCGCTGCTGCTCAAGATCCAGGTCGGCATCGCCGCCGCGGTGGCGGCGCTGCTGGTGGTCATCGCCTTCTTCGTCCGCGACCGGCGCCGGCTCACACTCGGCCTCATCCCCTGGCAGTTGCTGATCTTCGTCACGGGCCTCTTCCTCGTGGTCCCCACGCTCAGCCGGTACGGCCTGGCCGACCTCATGACGTGGATGCTCGGCACCCACCAGGACCCCTACCGCAACGCCGCCGTCGGAGCCGGCCTGGCCAACACCATCAACAACCTGCCTGCCTACAAGGCCCTCGAACCCGTCGTCGCCACCCGCGACGGCCTTCTCGCGGTCCTCATCGGCACCAACGTCGGCCCCGTCATCACCCCGTGGGCCTCCCTCGCGACCCTCCTCTGGTTCGAATCCTGCCGCCGCCACGACGTCAAGGTCCCGATGCGCCGCTTCCTCGCCACAGGAGCCGGCCTGGCCGTCATAGCCCTCCTCACCACCACCTGGGCCCTCACCGCCACCACCTAGGGGCATGTTCCAGGCTTTTGAGGGCATGGTCCTTGCTTCTGGCAGCGCTATCGCGCCATCAGCTGCGGGCTGTTCTCAGTGGGGGGCCAAGCCCCCCACGACCCCCTGGCAGGGGCGCGCCCCTGCACCCGCGCCGACCTCGCCTCCGGCTCGGGCTGTACTGATTGAGGGTTCCGCGCCTTTGGCGCGCAAAGGCCCTCGCTAACGCGAGGACAGCGCTCATGGCGCCTCCGGCGCGGTCTCCCGCCCGATACCCGCCTGGGTGGGAGAGCACCTGATGCCCACCCCGAGGCGGTCGGCGGGCACGGCCGGGCACCATGGTGGTCCTCGCTTCGCTCGGGCGTTTTCTTGGCGCCTGCGGCGCGGTCTCCCGCCCGATACCCGCCTGGGTGGGAAAGCGCCTGATGCCCACCCCGAGGGTGGACGGCAGGCACGGTTGGAGACCGTGGGGACCCTCGCTTCGCTCAGCCGCTTTGGCGTCTGGGTGCGAGATCTCGCCCGGACCCGGCCAGGTGACTAGTGGCGCCTGCCGAGTGGGACTCCCGCCCGAGACCCTCCGGGCGGGAGATGTCGACGCCAGGGCGTCAGCCGCGCGGTCCCGCGTTGCGCGATCCGCGGCAGGGTGCGGCCTTCGTCATCGCTGATCTCCCGAACCGCCCGCTGAGCTGGGCGCGCTGATCGGGCGGAGAGCCCGATCAGCGCGGACGGCGCGCGGGTGTCAGGTCAGGTGTCGGGTGAAGAAGCGCAGTGAGCTGTCCAGTTCGAACATCGGCACATCCCCGTGCTTGCCGGGGTTGGCGTGCAGTGTCTTCTCCGGTGAGGCGATGACGTCGAACAGGGCCAGGCTCGCCGCCCGCGGCACCATCTCGTCGTCCCACTGCACGAGGAACTCCACAGGGACAGTGATCTGGGCGGCGGCCTCGGCCGAGGTTTCCGCGCCGTTCAGGCCCAGTACCGCCGCGCGGATGCGGGGCTCCGCGGCGATGAACGGAACGCCAAGCCCGCAGCCCATCGACAGTCCCCAGTAGCCGACCGGACCGGGCCCGACGTGGTCGAGTTGCTGGAGGGCGTCAAGGACCGCCCGCCATTCCGGGACGGTCTGGTCGGTGAGGAGTGTGTGGAAGGCGGCGACCAGGGGAGTCACGTCCCCTCCGGACTGCGCGCGGGTGCGCAGTTCGGTGATGATCCGGTTGTGTTCCTCGGTTTTCGTACGGTCGCCGTGGCCAGGAGCGTCGACGGCCGCCACGGCGAAGCCGCACTCGGCCGCGAAGCGGTGGGCGCGTGCCACCATGCCGGGGGCCTGCTTGTGCTGGCCGCCGCCGTGTCCCATCAGGATCAGGGGGCGGGTGCCGGTGGCGGCGTCCGGTGTCCACAGCACGCCGGGGATCTCGCCGAAGGTGGAGGTGAGGGTGAACAGCTGTTCGGTGACGCCGGCGGACGACGTCTGGGAGGTGAAGCGCATGGCGTTTCAAGCCTTTCGGGATGCCTTCTGCGGGCGCTCCCTAGGCCTTGCGATAGAGGGAGCCCCGACCTGTCACAGCGTTGATCGGTCTCACCTCCTCGGGTCGCAGCATGCACACAGCGACGCTGAACATACCACGATCGGCAGTATCCGCTCCTGCCCGGCGAAGATCGTCTGATGCGAGTGCCAGATGGCGGCCATCCCGCGGGTTTCCCACCCGAGAACACCCGAGAACACCCGAGACCATCCCAGATCACCCGAGACCCGGGGGCCGCGTTGGCGGGCCGCCGTCCACCGCGTTGCGGGGGAGACTGCGTCCGGGGTGACCTGGTCGCCGAGCGGCTGGCCGCGCTGCCCGTGGAAGGCGCGCTGCCGGCCGTGTTCGTCCGGTAGGCGACGGCGCGCAAGCCGGCGGAACTGGACGCGGTGTCCACGGACTTCGAGGAGCTCGGCCTGATCCTCTACGCGGCCGAGGCGTCGGCGCAGGCGGCCCGCCTCCACCGGAAGGCGGGGCGGACGCGGGAGGCGCGGGCGGCCGAGACGAGGGCCCTGCGGCTGGCGGGCCGCTGCCAGGGAGCCCGCACACCCGCGCTCGCCGGCCTCGAACCCGTCACGCTCACCCCGCGGCAGCGCGAGATCGCCCTGCTCGCCGTGCAGGGCCTGACCAACAAGGAGATCGCCGAGCGGCTGTTCGTGTCGCGCCGCACGGTCGCGAACACCCTGGTCGCGGTGTACGAGCGGACCGGCGTCAACGACCGCGCCGCGCTCGCCGGGCTGCTCACGCGCGAGGAGCCCCGGCCCGGTGACAGGTAACCGGCTCAGGGGGCGATGCGGTACATGCGTTCCAGCCACGCCCAGTACCGCCAGCCGTACCGGATTCGGTAGTCGTGGTCGCGGTAGCGGCGGAAGACCTCACGTTTGAACTGGCGCATGTGGAAGGCGACGTTCGGCGACCAGCCCGTCATCGGGTAGCCGCGGTAGGCCACGACCGTGACGGGGAGGCCGCCCGCGGCCTCGTTCGCCAGGCGGGCCGAGGCGACGTGGTCCGGGTGGTCGCCGAGGCGGGCGTGCGGCGGGTAAGGGTCGAGGGTCCGCAGGATCGTGCAGTGGAAGCGGCGCAGCAGGGCGCGGAGCATGCTCACCACTTCGGGGCGGTCGGCGCAGGGGGCGGGGGAGGCGAACGGGCGGACGCAGGCGCCGCCCGACCAGATGCGGATCAGCGCGTCGCGGCCGCCGTCGGCGCGCGGGTCGCCGCCGTCGGGAAGGCCGGCGAAGACCAGGCGGATCTCGGGGCGGTCGGCCAGGGAGTCCACCTGGACCCGCATCCGGCCGGCGGTCACCGTGGTGGTGGTCCAGGCGTCGCGCGCGCCGGCCACGTAGGCGTAGGCGGCGTGCAGGCCGTCCACGCGCTCGCGGGCGTACTGGTGCGGGTCGTGGTGGTCGTCCAGGCCCGCCATGCCCTCGCCGGCGGTCAGGTAGACCGTGGCGGTGGGTCCGCCCGCCCGCACGGCGCCGTACAGGTCGGGGCTCATGAACAGCAGGTCGTCGTCCGGATGCGCGACGACCTGAATGAACCGCTCGCCGAGTACCGGCGTGTCGGCCAGCGTGGTCGCCTGTCCCGGAGGCACCGGGCACACCATGAAGACCACGAGCGTCATCGCCAGCGCGACCGCACCAAGGCTCGCTGAAAGCGCACGTATCCCCTTCAACTCCCACCCCCGTGACCTTCAGGGTAAGCGTTGATGAACAGGCCGCCCATTGGTATTTAGGCCGATTCTTAGGTCATACCTAAGGAGGGGGTTTGCCCCTTACCGTCCACTGGCAGTCGCATGACGTGCTCGTTACCATGACGGTGGGGACACAGTGATCGTCGAGATGCGGGGCGAGGCGATGGCACGGCTAGTCACGGCGTTGAAGCGAGTGGCCCCATGGGCGGGGCAGAACGCCGACGGCGCGATCGCCCTGCTGCTCGCCGTCGTGGTCGGCGCGGTGGGCCTGATCCCCAACGTGGACCGCGAGGTGCAGGACCAGCTCGTCAACGCGGGCAGCCTGCTGGTCATGGCGCTGGTGGCCACCGCGCTGCTGCGCGACCGCGCCCGCCAGGCCCCCGTCGAGGAGGCCATCACCTCAGGCGCCCTGTCGCAGCTGCCGGTACGGCTGGCGCGGCTGGAACAGATCGAGACCCTGGTCAGCGGCACCCGCAAGGCCCTGGACTCGCTCCAGCTGGTCCGGGTCCTCGGCAGCGCCCAGGAGATCGCCCAGGCGCACACCGACGCGCGCAAGGACGCCACCCGGTGGAGCTTCAAGGGCGGCACCGGCACCTACCTGCGGGCCGTGACGCTGCCGGAGTGCGTGGCGGCGGCCAAGCGCGACAAACGGCACCTCACGGTCAGGATCGAGATCATCGACCCGTCCAACCGCGAGGTCTGCGAGTCGTACGCCCACTACCGCAGGTCGCTGGCCGACACGCCCGACGGCACCGGCCAGGTGTGGACCACGGACAGGGCCAGGATGGAGTCCTACGCCACCGTGCTGGCCGCCTTCTGGCACCGCCAGCGCTACGGCCTGCTCGACATCGGCGTCGGCCTGTCCAGGACGATGACGACCTTCCGCTGGGACATCTCGAGCACCCGCCTGATCATGACGGTCGAGGACCCCAACCGGGCCATGACGGCGCTGGCCGACACGTTCTACTACGAGAACTGCGACACCGAGCTGCGGCTGAGCCTCGAGCAGGCCCGCCGCGTGCCGCTGGAGAGGTACAAGGAAGTGCCGCTCAGCGACGAGCCCACCGAGGAGGAGGTGCGCGAGCTGTTCGAGCGGATCGAGCTGCCGCTGCCCAAGTCCTACACCTATCCCGATGTCGTCGAGATCACCCGCAAGGCCTTGCGGGCCAAGGATCCGTACGCGCCATGAGCTATCAAGCCGTGCACCGGCAGGTCGTCGCCGGCAGGGGCCGAGACTGGGCGCTGAAGGCGCTGAAAGGCCCCGTCAAGGCCGTGCGCCACCCGCTGGGTTTCGTCTGCCTGCCGCTGGAGCGCAGCGGCGACGAGGGCGTCTGCCTTCACCTGTGGTCGGGCGCGCTCGCGCACGCCGAGGCCACCACGTCGCAGATCCACTGCCACAGCTGGGACCTGGTCAGCCACGTGCTGTACGGGCAGGTGCGCAACGTGCACGCGGTCGTCACCGACGCCGCCGCCGGCGCGACCCACCGGGTGTTCGAGGTGGTCAGCGCCGCCGACGGCGACCGCATCACGCCCACGGGCCGCACCGTCCGGCACGAGACGGGCCTGGTGGAGGTGTTCGGCCCCGGCGACACCTACACGCTGGCCGCCGACCGCTTCCACAGCAGCGTCATCCCCGAGGGCGGGGAGGCCGCCACGATCGCGCTCGGCCGGGGCAGGCCGGGCAGCCGCGACCTGTCGCTCGGCCCGCTGGCCGCCGGCGACCACCACGTGGCCAGGCAGGCGCTCGACCCCGACGAGACCGCGCAAGCCGTACGCCTGATAGCCGCCCACCTGACCTGAGGGGTGCCGATGGACCTGGACCGTGCTCGTGCGGTGGCCGTGGAGGCCGCCGAGGCCGCCGGCGACCTGCTGCTCCAAGGCACCAGGGGCAGGGTGGGAACCAGGCCCAAGGGCCACGCCGGCGACGTGGTCACCGACCTGGACCTGGCCTCGGAGAAGCTCATCGTGGAGCGGATACTGACCGCCTATCCCACGCACGCGGTCGTCGCCGAGGAGTCAGGCCTGCTCGGCGCCTCGGGCGGCCAGTGGACGTGGCTGGTCGACCCGCTCGACGGCACCAACAACGTGGCCATCGGCCTGCCGGCCTACGTGGTGGGACTGGCGCTGTGCCAGGCGGGCCTGCCCGTGCTCGGCGTCGTGCACGACCCGGTCACCGCCCAGACCTGGTCGGCGATCCGCGGCCGCGGCGCCCGCGGCCGCGGAGGGGTGCGGCTGGCGCCGCCCTACCGTGACTCGCGGCACGGGCCGCTGCTGGCCTGGACGCAGGGGTACGGCGTGGCCAGGGACGACGGCGCGGTGCTGGCCCTGAAGTCGGCGCTGGAGCTGGGCGCCCGCAGGGTGCTGCAGCTGTGGGCGCCGCTGCTGTCGTGGGTGATGCTGGCCCGCGGCGACATCGACGCGGTGGTCGGCTACCGGGCCGAGGCGGTCGACCTGCCGGCCGGCGCGCTGATCGCGCAGGAGGCGGGGCTGGAGATCCGCGCGCTGGACGGCGGGCCGTTCGAGGAGCGGATCGACGGCACCCCCGAGGACCGCAGCTTCGTGGCCGCGCACCCGGCCGGGCTGGACGCGGTGCTGCGTCTGGTGCGTTCTTCGGGGATCTGAGTAATTCGACGTGGAAGCGCCGATGAGTTTCCGGTTACGTCGTTGTCTATAAAGGCAGACGGACGGACGAAGGAGCCGGACATGACGTACCAGACGCTGACGACGACCGAACTGGCGCAGGTTCTCTTCACCTCCGCGCTGCAGCCGTCGCAGACCCTGTCGCCGCTGCAGATCCGCTCGGCCATCGAGGCCCGGCTGTGCGCCTGCGGCGACGACCACACCACGTGCGCCGCCTACGTGGCGCAGGAGGCGGGCGACCACCCCGAGTCCTACGCCACCCGGATGCGCTGGGCGCTGGACGCCGTCAGCTCCGCCTACCGGACCTACGCGATGGCCGCGTGATCACGATGCATCCCTGGTTCGCGGAACTGATCGCACCCCTGACCCCCGACGAGGACGAGGACGGGCGGCGCCGCGCGCGCCGCCGCGCCGCCCGTCTGCTGACCATGTCCCGCCGCCCGGCTACAGGCCGGTGACGCTGGGCCTGCCGTTCTCGACGTGGCCCATGAAGCGCCGGTTGAACGCGGGGTCCTGCTCGCAGGAGACCGCCACGTCGTACCAGCCCTGTGATTCCTCCAGGGGGATCACCACCTGCTTGTACTGCCCCGGCGCCAGCGGCACCGCCTGCTCCTTGTCGCCGTAGGCCAGCGACCGCACCCCCAGCTTCACCCGGGTGTCACCCAGATTGGTGATCTCCAGCCGCAGCTTGCGCGGGTCGATGTCGATGCCGGACGAGACCTGCACCCGCGCCGCCGGCCCCGACAGCGTCCCGCCGAACTCGCGGCGGAACCCGTTCGGCCCCACCAGCGCCAGCCGGTAGGCATCGCCGTTGACCTGCACGTTCCGCGTGGTCACGCCCTTGACGTCCAGGTGCAGCGGCAGCTCGAGCTCACCCTCGTAGGGGTACAGCGTCAGGTGCGCGCTGTCGGCGCCGCTGTTGGCCAGCGTCAGCTCCAGCGTGCGGCCGAGCAGCCTCGCCCACGCGTTCGGCTGGTACGGCAGGGCCCGCGCGGGCTTGGTGCCCTCCTCCTGGACCGGCATCTTCTGCTCGGCGGGGGGCGCGGGCCTCCACCGGCCGGTGAAGGGCGGCACGGCGCCCGGCGCGGCGGGGGTGGGCGGCTCCGCCGTACCGGAGAAGTCGAAGGCGGAGGTCAGGTCACCGGAGACCGCGCGGCGCCACGGGGTGATGTCGGGGAACGTCACCCCGAGCCACGTCTCCAGGAAGCGGACCGTGGAGGTGTGGTCGAAGACCTGCGAGCAGGTGTAGCCGCCCCTGGTCCAGGGGGAGACGACCGTCATCGGCACGCGCATGCCCAGCCCGATGGGCTTGCCGTCGTACCAGTCGTCGCGCTGCTCGGCGGGCGGCAGCGGCGGCGGCACATGGTCGAAGAAGCCGTCGTTCTCGTCGTAGGTGATGAACAGGACGGTCGACTGCCAGGTCTCCGGATGCGAGGCGATCGCGTCGAGCAGGTCGTAGGTGATGCGGGCGCTCTGGATGGGGGAGGAGTCGGCGGGGTGCTCGGAGTCGACAGACGACGGGACGATGTAGCTGACCTGGGGGAGCGTGCCGGCCTCGATGTCGGCGCGGAAGCGCTTGACCAGCTCGCCGCTGGGCACGCGGCGCAGCGCCCGGTCGTACAGCGACCGCTCCTCGCTGGTCAGCTTGGCCACGCCCTCCTCCAGCCGCTGCAGCATCCGCTGGGGGTCGGGAGCCTGCGACAGGGCGTAGTAGAAGGAGTCCAGGCTCTTGTAGTCGCCCTGGAGGGCCTTGCGGGCGATCTGGCGGAAGCGGGCGAAGAACTCGATGTTGTTGTCCTCGAAGTTGTCCCACTCCTGGTAGACCTGCCAGGAGTGGCCCGCGGACTCCAGGATCTCGCCGGCGTTGGCCCAGGTGTAGCCCTGGTGGGTGTCCTCGGCGTAGGCGGCGTTGTCGATCGCCCGCTTGGTGGTGCCGGGCTCGTAGCCGGTGTGGCCGGAGACGTGGTAGTTGCGGTTCGGGCTGGTGGAGGACAGCACCGAGCAGTGGTAGTGGTCGCAGACGGTGAAGGTGTCGGCCAGCTCGTACTGCAGGGGGATGTCGGGCCGCGTGTAGTACGTCATGGTCGCCGGGCTCTTGGCCTTGATCCAGCCGTCGTGCCAGCCCTTGGCCGCCGCCTGCTGGCCGTCGTTCCAGCCGTGCGCCAGCGCCGAGATCCACTGCAGGTCCTTGCCCACGTGGCCGGCCGCCTCGCGGACCGGGAAGGGCAGCACGCCGCTCTGCTCGAAGACCGGCTTGCCGTTGCGCTGGGTGATCGCGTTGCGGTCGCCGAAGCCGCGCACGCCGCGCATGGTGCCGAAGTAGTGGTCGAAGGAGCGGTTCTCCTGCATGAGGAAGACCACGTGCTTGACCGCCGACAGGCCTCCTTGCGGGACCGGCAACGCCATCGCTCGGTGCACGGAGGGCGGCAGCAGGGACCCTGCCGCTACCCCCGCCCCCAGAGCTAGAAACTGACGACGGGAGGGTCCTTGCGACATGGTGCACCTTTTTTCCGAGAAGTTGAACGCGTTCGAGCGCGGCACAGCGTCTCAGTGAGAGGTGAACCGGGGGTTTCCTGTATCCGCCGCGTCAGCGACCGGCGTGGGACTACTGATCGCTGTGCTTGCCGTTGGAGTTCGACAGCCGGGGCAGCAACTGGGCGACCAGCAGCGTGGACAGCGCCGAGTCCTGCCCGCCCTCCGGCGTGCGGACCACCAGCGGCTGCGGCGCGCTCTCGGCCAGCTTGGCGCCGACGTCCAGGCGGCGGCGCGCCAGCTCGTACTGCAGCACCGCGCGGTTGTCGCGGTAGGAGTCGGCCAGCCTGCGCAGCGCCTTGGCCTCGTTCTCGGCCGCCGTCAGCTCGGCGCGGCCACGCGCCTCGATCTCCCAGGTGACGCGCTGAGCCTCGGTCTCCTGCTCCTCCAGCATCCTGGCCACGTCCTTGCGCGCCGTGTTGTGCGCGGCCTTGACCTCGACCACCCGGGCGTCGCGGGTCTTCTTGGCCCGCTCGATCTCCATCATCAGCGTGTCGATGCGGCGCTTGCGGGTCAGCTCCCACTCGCGCTCGTAGGCCGACAGCTCCTTGGCCACCTTCTCCCTGGTCGCCAGGTGCTGCTGGTACTGGTCGGGCAGCTGCACATCGGGGATGTTCGCGCCGGTGACGCGCACGCCGTAGCGGCCGAGCTGCCGGTTGAGCGCCTCCTGCATGTCGCCCACGTCGGAGCCGCGCAGGTCGTAGGCCCGCTCGGTGTTGACGCGGCGGCTGCGCTGCCTGATCGCGTCCTGCACGGCCGAGGCGAGCACGAGGTCGAAGTTGCCCGCGCCGATCGTCCTGACGAAGGCCACCGGGTCGACGATGCGGAACTTCAGGAAGAACTCGATCGACTTCAGCGGCACGTTCTCGGCCGTCGGGCAGGCCACGATGGGCGCCGAGTACGGGATCTCGGTGGAGGTGTCGACGACCGCGTCCACCCGGTCCCACGGCAGCCACAGGTAGTGGCGGCCTGGGTCCAGCGTCCCGGTGATCGCGCCCCAGCGGCTGCGCACCCCCTTGGTGCCCTCCTCGATCTCGATGATGGCCTTGCGCCACATCCAGACCAGGCCGAGCATCAGGCAGGCGGCGGCCGCGGCGAACGCCAGCGGGAACCTGACGCCCATCCCGGCGAAGTAGAGCGCCAGGAAGATCAGCGTCATCCAGGCGAAGCCGCGCTTGTCCTTGGGGATCACCACGGGCACCAGCTGGCCCTGCTCGCCGCCGCGCAGCAGCTGGCGGATGTCGGACCAGGAGGCAAGCGACTCCTTGATCTTGGAGAACTCGCGGCTCATCAGACCTCACCCTCCGTCGTGGCGGCCGCCAGCTCCTGCGGCTCGGTGACCTCGCGCGTCGCCTTCCGCAGCAGCGCGGCGATCTCGTCCTGGCGTGCGTCCACGCGTTCGGCGATCTCCGCCAGTCGTCCCCGGATGGCGGCCATGTCGTCGGGCGAGAACAGCGCCGCGCCCTTCCCGCCGACCAGCTGCTGGGCCAGCGCCAGGTAGTCGATGTCGGTATGGTCGCCGACCTGCACCACCTGGGGCAGCCGCGACGACACCGACTCGAGCTTGTCGAGCAGGTCCTGCTGGAAGCGGTATTCGAGGATCTCCGGCGCCTCGGCCGCGCTGAGCGCCCTGATGTCCAGCGCCTGGGCCTCGAGCAGCGCGGCGTTGGCGTTGGCGGTGGACTCCGCCTCGACCAGGCGCTGCCTGGCCTGCGCCTTGGCCTGGTGTTCCGCGCGCTCCAGCGCGGTGTCCATGCGCGCCTGGTAGGAGGCGATCTCCGCCTGGATGGCGCTCAGCGTCTCCTGCAGGCCCGCCAGCTCCTTGACCAGGTCGCCCTCGTTCTGCTCCTTGCGCAGCTGCAGCTCGTACTCGTAGGTGTAGGCCTCCTTGGCCACCCGCACCATCTCCGGCGCCGCCAGGTCCATCCGGTACTCCTGGCTGGAGGGCTCGGCGTGGGTGATGTTGACGTCGGTGAGGCGCACGGCCGGCAGGAACTGCTCGTTCAGGCTCTCCAGGATGCCCTGCGTGCTCTCGCCCACCAGGTCGTAGATGTCCTCGGCGCGCTGGCCGTAGATGAGCGAGCGGGTGACCTCGCTGACGGAGTTCTGCAGCTTGGACTGGAAGCCGCTGACCGAGCCGAGCACGAAGATGAACTCGGCCGGGTTCTCGATCCTGAACTGCAGGAACAGGTCGACGCTCGCCTTGACGCCCTGCTGGGTCGGCGCCTCGCGGATCGGCGCGTTGAACGGGTACTCCCGCGTGGTGTTGACGATGTAGCTGACCCGCTTCCACGGGTTGAACAGCGTCACCCGGCCGGGCTCGGCGATCTGCACCAGCTTGCCGAACTTGGTGATCAGCGCCTTGCACCCCTCGGGCACCATCACCACGCTGCGCCGCCACCACAGGAAGCCCGCCGCCAGCACCAGCACCACCCAGTAGTGCGGGCCGAAGACCAGGCCCGTGTCCGGGATGACGTTGCCCAGCGCGCCGATCAGGCCGAGCACCACCAGGATGCCGAGCGGGACCACGACCTTGGCCGTGCCGCTCTTCGGGATCACCACCGGCGAGATGACGTGCATGCCGTTCTCGGAGAAGCTGCGGTTGACGATCTCGCCCGCCTCGCCGAGCGAGACCGACCTGGCCTCGATCTGCGTGCCCACGGAGGCGCCGTCGCGGGCCGCGGCGAAGTCGTGCGGGTTCAGCGCGAAGCTCGGCGCCTGCTGGGCCACCTGGCCGACCGCGTCTCCCACCGCCTGCCTGAGGTCACCGCCCTGGGCCACCGCCTGCGCTATCCCCTGTCCCGCCTGGATGAGCGCGTCTCTCGGTCGCGACATCGCACCTCTCTCACCGAATACCGAAGATTTCCGAAGGTTTCCGAAGTTATCGGCTGCGCCTTACTGATCGCTTACAAACCGATGTCGGAACGGCAGGCTCCGCGTACGCGGAGAACTGTCGGTGGGAGCACCTACAGTTGGACACGTGAGGCCGGTTACTGATTTGCAGCGCAGGGTGGCGCCCTTCGAGGTCGTCACCGAGATGACTCCCTCCGGCGACCAGCCGACGGCGATCGCGGAGCTGGAGCGCCGGGTCAAGGCGGGCGCGAAGGACAACGTCCTGCTGGGTGCGACCGGCACGGGCAAGACCGCCACGATCGCCTGGCTGGTCGAGCGGCTGCAGCGCCCCGCGCTTGTCATGCAGCCCAACAAGACGCTGGCCGCGCAGTTCGCCAACGAACTGCGCGAGATGCTGCCCAACAACGCGGTCGAGTATTTCGTCTCGTACTACGACTACTACCAGCCCGAGGCGTACGTCCCGCAGAGCGACACCTACATCGAGAAGGACTCCTCGATCAACGACGAGGTCGAGCGGCTCCGCCACTCGGCCACCAACTCGCTGCTGACCAGGCGTGACACGATCGTGGTCGCGTCCGTGTCGTGCATCTACGGCCTGGGCACCCCGCAGGAGTACGTCGACCGGATGGCGCGCCTGCGCGTCGGCATGGAGGTCGAGCGCGACCAGCTGCTGCGCCGCCTGGTCGACATGCAGTACACGCGCAACGACCTGTCCTTCACCCGCGGCACGTTCCGGGTGCGGGGCGACACGATCGAGATCATCCCGAAGTACGAGGAGCTCGCCGTACGGATCGAGATGTTCGGCGACGAGATCGAGAAGTTGTCGACGATGCACCCGCTGACCGGCGAGGTGCTGACCGACGACGAGGAGCTCTACATCTTCCCCGCCTCCCACTACATCGCCGGTGAGGAGCGGATGGCCGTCGCCGTGCGCGGCATCGAGGAGGAGCTGTCGGCCCGGCTGGCCGAGCTGGAGCAGCAGGGCAAGCTGCTCGAGGCGCAGCGGCTGCGCATGCGCACCACCTACGACCTGGAGATGATGCGGCAGATCGGCACCTGCTCCGGCATCGAGAACTACTCGCGCCACATGGACGGCCGAGCCGCGGGCAGCGCCCCCAACACGCTGCTCGACTACTTCCCCGAAGACTTCCTGCTGGTGCTCGACGAGTCGCACCAGACGGTGCCGCAGATCGGCGCCATGTACGAGGGCGACGCCTCCCGCAAGCGCACGCTGGTCGACCACGGGTTCCGCCTGCCGTCGGCGCTGGACAACCGGCCGCTGAAGTGGGAGGAGTTCCTGGACCGGATCGGCCAGACGGTCTACCTGTCGGCCACGCCCGGCGCCTACGAGCTGGGCCGGGTCAAGGGCGACGTGGTCGAGCAGGTCATCCGCCCGACCGGCCTGGTCGACCCCGAGGTCGTCATCAAGCCCACCAAGGGCCAGATCGACGACCTGGTGCACGAGATCCGCGAGCGCGCCGACCGCGACGAGCGGGTCCTGGTCACCACGCTGACCAAGAAGATGTCGGAAGACCTCACCGACTACCTGCTCGAGCTCGGCATCCGGGTGCGCTACCTGCACTCCGAGGTCGACACGCTGCGCCGCATCGAGCTGCTGCGCGAGCTGCGCACCGGCGAGTTCGACGTGCTGGTCGGCATCAACCTGCTGCGTGAGGGTCTCGACCTGCCCGAGGTGTCGCTGGTGGCGATCCTCGACGCCGACAAGGAGGGCTTCCTCCGCTCGGAGACCTCGCTGATCCAGACGATCGGCCGCGCCGCGCGTAACGTGTCCGGCCAGGTGCACATGTACGCCGACAAGGTGACCCCGTCGATGGAGCGGGCCATCGACGAGACCAACCGCCGCCGCGCCAAGCAGATCGCCTACAACCAGGCCAACGGCATCGACCCGCAGCCGCTGCGCAAGAAGATCGCCGACATCCTCGACTCGCTGAACCGTGAGGACGCCGACACCGACAAGCTCCTGGGCGGCGGCCGCTCCCAGTCGCGCGGCAAGGCCCCGGTGCCCGGCTTCGCGGCCAAGCAGGCGGGCCAGCACGCCAAGGCGATCGCGGGGGAGATGCCGCGGGCGCAGATGGAGTCCCTCATCGAGTCGCTGACCGAGCAGATGCACCAGTCAGCGGCCGACCTGCAGTTCGAGGTGGCCGCCCGGCTGCGCGACGAGATCAAGGAGCTCAAGCGGGAGCTGCGCGACATGAAGGAGGCGGGCGTCTCCTAGCCGAACGCCTCCCGCAGGACCAGGTCGGAGACCTCGTCCGGGTCCACCGGCACGCCCTTCTTGGCGAACCAGGTGGCCACGTTGCGGGCGTCGCGGTCGAGGAACCCGGCGCCCGCCGGATGCGCGATCACGTCCACGATCTGCGGCAGGTCGATGACGACCAGCCGCCCGTCGTGGACGAGCAGGTTGTACGGCGACAGGTCGCCGTGCGCCAGCCCCGACCTGGCCAGCGTGAGCATCGCCTCGAGCAGCTGCTCCCACAGCGCGGGCAGGCCGTCGGCGACGGCGGCCAGGCGGGGCGCGGCCTGTCCGTCGGGCGTGCCGACGAACTCCTGCAGGACCTCGGTGCCCACGATCTGCACCGGGTACGGCACAGGCAGCCCCAGCTCCCACAGCCGGCACAGCGCCACGAACTCGGCGTTGGCCCACTGCGCGGCGATGACCTGCTTGCCGAAGGCGGTCCTGCCGGCCATGGCGCGTGACATGCGCGAGTCGCGCATGCGGCGCCCTTCCAGGTAGCCGGCGTCGCGGTGGAAGAGCCGGTTCTCGGCCGAGCGGTAGCGCTTGGCGGCCAGCAGGCAGACCCGGTCGGTGCCGGGCATGCCCCGCGAGATCAGGTGGACGTCGGCTTCCTTGCCGGTCTTGAGGATGCCGAATTCGGTGTCGACCGCGGCCAGTTCGGTGACCAGCCAGGACGGGTGCGGGCTTGGGCCGCGCTCGGTCGGGGTGCTCTGGTCCCAGGTGGACCAGCGGTCGCCCGCGGGCGGGCCGTCGTCGAGGGCGGTGTCGAGGGCGTCGTCCGGGACGTGCGACTCCCACTCCAGGTCGTCGGCGTCGAGGGCGTTCCTGCCGCGGCGGCGGCCGTTGTGCTTGGGCACGGTGGGATTTCTCCAGGTCGGAAGGGCCCACCGGCCGCCATGATCAGGCCGTTGCGTCGCCGGTGGGAAGGCGTCTGAGGGCACGCGAAACAGGGATCATCACGGTCTCAGCCTCCTCCCGGGTCTCGGCGATCAACGCCGACGAGTATGCCGAGCGGGCCGCCGGGCCCGCAACCGAATTAAGGCCGGTTCCATCGAGGAGTGGATCTAGGACTGCTCGCCGCGCTCCTGCATGGTCTTGCGGTAGAGCTCGTCGATCTCGTCCAGCGGATCGGGGGTGCGGCGGCGGGACTCGATCTCCAGCTCCGTGCGCGCCCTCAGGTCGTCGATGCCGCTCGAGGCGTACTGCACCTGGCTGCCGAGCAGGTCGGCGCGGATGCCGGCGCACATCGAGGTGAGCTTGGCCTGGTGCTCGCGCAGCCGCTGCAGCGTGGCATGGTCGGCGTAGTGCGACATGCGCAGCTGCTGGGCGTAGATCGCGAGCTGGCCGTCGTGGATGCCGGCCTGCTCTGTCAGCTCGCCCAGCAGGTGGGGTAGGTCGCCCAGGTCCCAGCCGTGGCGGCGGGCCTGGTCCACGGCCTGGCGGGTGAGGGTGATCTCGCGCTGCAGGTCGAGCCGCAGGCGCTCGGCCTCGGCGGCCTCACCCTGGCCCATCGCGTTGACATGCGTGGTGATCCGGGTCGCGGTCTGCCTGGCCTTGGTCGTCGCCTTGGTGCCCAGCTTGACCAGGAAGTAGATGCCGACGCCCGCCACGGTCAGCATGACGGCCAGCAGCGCGAGCACGATGAAAACCACGGTTGAGATCGCCGACACCTCCTCGTATCTCTTGCAGCATAACTCCCGGTCAACCAAGCAAGCTCTTGATACACGGCATCCGAACGTGATTCAGTGCACACATGCTCGAGGGCAAGGTAGTGATCATCACCGGCGGGGCCAGGGGGATGGGCGCCGCGACCGCCCGCCGCTGCGCCGCCGCAGGAGCCCGGGTGGTGGTGACGGACGTCCTGGTCGAGGAGGGCGAAGCCACCGCCAAGGACGTCGAGGGCCGCTTCATCGCCCACGACGTGACCAGCGAGGAGGCCTGGGCGGGCGTCACCGGCGAGGTGACGGCGGAGTTCGGGCGCATCGACGGGCTGGTCAACAACGCCGGGATCGCCACCGCGCAGCTGATCGAGGAGCACACGCTCGAGCAGTTCGAGCGCGTGCTCAAGGTGAACCTGGTCGGCGTCTTCCTCGGGATGAAGGCCGTGCTCGGTCCGATGCGGTCGGGCGGCGGCGGCTCGATCGTCAACCTGTCGTCCGTGGCGGGGCTGACGGCCCTGCCGGGCACCGGCGGGTACGGGGCGTCCAAGTGGGGCGTCCGCGGGCTCACCAAGATCGCTGCCCAGGAGTTCGGCGCCTCGCGGATCCGGGTCAACTCCGTGCATCCCGGGATGATCGTCACGCCGATGACCCAGCCCTTCGGCGCGGTGTCGGGCGACGGCGGCTTCCCGCTGGCGCCCGCGGGCCGGTGGGGCGAGCCGCCCGAGGTGGCCGAGGCGATCGCGTTCCTGCTGTCGGACGCGGCCTCCTACGTCTCGGGCGCCGAACTGGCCATCGACGGCGGCTGGACCTGCGGTGAGCTCCCGCTGCTCGCCGCCAGGGCCGTGAGCGGAGCGGATGGGATGCGCGATGGCGGTTGACGCGATGACCAGGGCGATCATCGACGCGATGAGCGAGTTCTTCCCGAAGCTGGGCACCGAGGTGTTCGACGCCGCCGAGGCGCGCCGGATCCTGGCGCAGGCCCCGAAACTGGACGCCGAGCCGCCTGCCGTACGGAGCGTCGAGGACCGGATGGCGGGCGACATCCCGATCAGGGTCTACCGGCCCGACGGCGGGCAGGGCCCGCTGCCCGTGGTGGTGTTCTTCCACGGCGGCGGGTGGAGCATCTGCACGCTGGACACCCACGACTGGGTGTGCCGGACGCTGTGCGGGGGCGCAGGGGCCGTGGTGGTGTCCGTCGACTACCGGCTGGCCCCCGAGCACCCCTACCCGGCCGCGGTCGAGGACGCCTACGCCGCCACCGTGTGGGTGCACGAGCATGCTGCCGAACTGGGCGCCGACCCCGCCAGGCTGGCCGTGGCGGGAGACAGCGCGGGCGGCAACCTGGCGGCCGTCACCTGCCTGAAGGCCCGCGACCTGGCGGGACCGCCCATCCGCTTCCAGTTACTGATCTACCCGGCCACCGACGCGGCGCAGGACTCGGCCTCCTGCAGGGAGAACGCCACCGGGTACTTCCTGACCGCCGATCACATGGCCTGGTTCTGGGACAGCTACCAGCCCGACCGCTCCCGCAGGGCCGAGCCGTACAGTTCGCCGATCCACGCGGACCTGGGGGACCTGCCGCCCGCGCTGGTGATCACCGCCGAGCACGACCCGCTCAGGGACGAGGGCGAGGAGTACGGCAGGCTCCTGCGGAAGGCGGGCACCCAGGCGGAGACCGTCCGCTTCGACGGGATGTTCCACAGCTTCTTCACGCTCGCCGGGAACCTGCTGCCCGCCACGAAACAGGCGACCGACCTGGCGTGCTCCGCCCTGATCAGGAACCTGGGCTGAGGTGCCGTACGCGAGCGTCGGCGGCGACGTCAGGCTCTTCTACACCGACGACGGCGCGGGCGAAGGCCCCCCGCTGCTGCTGGTGCACGGCTGGGGAGCCGACTCCCACCAGTGGTCGTGGCACCTGGACGCGCTGGCCGCCGGGCACCGGGTCGTGGCCGTGGACCTGCGCGGGCACGGCTACTCTTCGGTGCCCGAGGCCGACAACACGCCGCGCAGGATGGCCGAGGACCTGCGCGAGCTGCTCGATCACCTGCGCATCCCGGCCGTGGTCGCGGTCGGCCACTCGATGGGCGGGCAGGTCGTGTCCATCCTGGCCGTCGAGCACCCGGACCGGGTGGCCAGGCTCGTCGCCGTGGACCCGGGCTACGGCGTGTCCGCGCAGGTCGCGCGGGGATTCCCGCGGATGGTCGCCGGGCTGCGGGGCGAGCATCCGCACGCGGTGGCCGTCCAGATCGACCAGTGGTGCACCAACGCTGCCACCCCCGCCGTGATCAGGCGCTGGCACCAGCGCAGGCTGTACGGCATGGCGCCGCACGTGCTGGCGCAGGCCTTCGAGGGCATGTTCACGCTGCCGGGCTCGATCGGCACCAGGCCCGCCTCGGAGGAGTACCTGGCCCGCAGGCGGTGCCCGGTGCTGTCGATCTGGTTCGACCCGGCGCAGGCGGCCTGGGAGGCGGGCCTGCTGAAGGACCCGGGGTCGAAGGTGGTGTGCTGGGAGGGTTCCAGCCACCGGCTGCACGAGGAACGCCCTGGCGAGTTCGTCAACGTCCTGGAGGCCTGGGTGCGCGGCTAGCCCTTCTGGACGCGCGGAAGCGGCGCGCCTTTCTCAGCACCCACCAGGCGAACACCGCGAGCACGATCAGTACGACGATGATCAGCAGCGGCAGGAAGATCGCGATCAGGCTGACGCCGGCCGAGCCCACGTCCTCGACCGTGCTGACCACGGGCGCGCCCACCCCGGCCGTGCTCACGTTGATCACCGGCCGGGCGGTGGCCTTGAGCGCGTGCACCAGCAGCGCCACCACGATGCCCAGCAGCCAGCCCGCCCACGGGTTCTGCGTCATCCAGGTGGAGTGCTCGAACGCGGCCGCCGCGTTCGTGGCGCTGAAGACCACGCCGCCCGCGGCCGGCCGTACCACGGTCTGGATCGTGTCGTTGACCGAGTCGACGGCGGGGACCTTGTCCAGCACCATCTCCGCGACCAGCAGCACCGCGATCACGGCCAGCACGCCCCAGTTGGACAGCCAGGCGTAGCCGTCGGGCAGCTTGACCTTGTCGGTGAGGTTGGCCAGCACACCCACGATCAGCAGCGGGATGTAGGCGTTGAGCCCGGCGGCGGTCGACAGGCCCAGCCCGGTCAGAGCGGCGAACATACCTTCAGTCTGCCCGCACCGCCTCCTCCAGGAGGTACGGCAGGCCAGAACCGGTGAACTCGGTCACCGCCCGCTCGTACTTCTCCATCCCCCACGACCAGAAGTCGAAGTCGAGATCCTGGTTGGCGCCGTCCTGGATGGAGGCCCACAGCGTCCAGCCGTACTTGGACATCAGGCCGAGCAGCCGCGCCCGGGCGATCCTGTTGCGCAGGCGGCGGCCGTAGTAGGCCGTGACGAGCTCCTCGAGCTGGTCGAGCGTGAGGTTCGACTCGCTCCAGATGTTGCCGAGCTCGAAGCAGGCGTCGCCGTTGCCCGAGTACTCGTAGTCGATCAGCCAGAGCCGCTCGCCGTCGTCGATGAAGTTGCCGGGCAGCAGGTCGTTGTTGCAGGGGACGGTCCCCTCGTCCCGCACCGCCAACGCTTTCCTGATTTTTCCAACATCTTCCATGAAGTCCAGATATTTGGCGGGGAGGCGGAAGTTTCGTGACTGGACGATGGTGAGGTAGTGGCGCTGGAGCTCGAACATGTCGAACGTCCCGCGGAACCTGGGCCCCGCGTGCAGCCGCCGGCACGCCTCGGCCACCCGGGGCAGGTTGGCCGAGTCGCGCAGGTCGTCCACGGTGAAGGTCCGCCCGGGGAGGAAGCCCACCACGAGCACGCCCTCCTCCGGCAGGTAGGCGTGCACCGGCGCGCCTACGCCCGCCTCGGCGGCGGCCATGGTGTTGTGGTGCTCGGCGTCCCTGTCGATCGCCAGCAGCGACGTCTCGCTGGCCGACACGCGCGCCACGAAGACGCCGCCGGGCACGGTCACCTTGTAGTTCCGGTTCGTCAGCCCGCCGGGCAGCTCCTCGACGGCTCTGGGCGAGCCGGACAGCAGCGGGATCCGGTCGAGGACCTCGGGCACGTGCATGGGCGGCTCCAAAGGGACGCGTGCTTGACCGGGGATCGTAGAGCACGGGCGGCGGGCCGTAAACGGTCTAGACCTTTTTGGCGTGTCGGGTTAGCCTCACCCCCATGAGCGATTCGGCGCGCATCGTGATCATCGGTGGCGGCGTGGGCGGTGCCAGCGTCGCCTACCACCTGACGGAGCTCGGCGAGCACGACGTGCTCGTGCTCGAGCGCGACGAGCTGACCAGCGGCTCCACCTTCCATTCTGCGGGCCTGGTCGGCCAGCTGCGCGCCGACCCGACGCTGACCAGGATGAACCAGCACTCCGTCGACCTCTACCGCAAACTGGACGCCGGCTGGACCGAGTGCGGCGGCATCAAGCTGGCCTCCACGCCGGAGCGGATGGAGGAGATCCGCCGCCAGATCGGCTGGGCCCGCACCTTCGGGCTGCCGCTGGAGGAGATCTCGGTGGCCGAGGCGGTCGAGCTGTTCCCGCTGATGGACCCCGCCGGCGTGGTCGGCGCCGCCTACCTGCCCACCGACGGCCAGATCGACCCCTCGCAGCTGTGCTACGCGCTGGCCGCCGCGGCCCGCAAGGGCGGCGCCAGGTTCATGACCGGCACCCGGGTGGTGGGCATCGACGTGCGCGACGGCCGGGTCACCCGGGTGCGGACCGACCAGGGCGAGATCGACTGCGAGATCGTGGTCAACTGCGGCGGCATGTTCGCCGCCGAGATCGGGCGGATGGCCGGGGTGCGGATCCCGATCGTGCCGATGTCGCACCAGTACGTGGTGACCGAGGGTTTCCACGAGTACGGCAAGCTGCCCACCCTGCGCGACCCCGACCTGCTCGTGTACTACCGGCAGGAGGTCCAGGGCCTGGTCATGGGCGGCTACGAGCGTCACTGCGCGCCGTGGACCACCGATTTCGACCGCTACGACGCGATCCCGGCCGACTTCAACGGGCGGCTGCTGCCCGAGGACTGGGACAGGTTCGCGGAGATCTCCGAGAACTCGCTGATCCGGGTCCCGGCGATGGCCGAGGTCGGCATCCGCAAGATGATCAACGGCCCGGAGGCGTTCACCCCCGACAACGAGTTCTGCCTGGGCGAGACCGAGGTCGGCGGCCTGTACGTGGCGGCCGGCTTCTGCGCGCACGGCATCGCGGGCGCCGGCGGCATCGGCATGGTGATGGCCGAGTGGATCGTCGAGGGCGAGCCGTCGCTGGACGTCTGGCACATGGACATCCGCCGCTTCGGCCGCCAGTACCGCTCGCCGTCGTTCACGCTGAAGCGCTCGATCGAGAACTACGAGACCTACTACGACATCCGCTACCCCGGCCACGAGCGCTCGGCGGGCCGCCCGCTGCGGCTCTCCCCGGTGTACGGCTGGCACACCCGCCACGGCGCCAGCTTCGGCGAGAAGTCCGGGTGGGAACGGGTCAACTACTACGAGACCAACGGCGCCCAGGGCGAGGACGAGCGGCCGGGAGGCTGGGCGGGGCGCCACTGGTCGCCCGCGATCGGCGCCGAGCACCGGGCCACCAGGCGGACGGCAGGCCTGTTCGACGAGACGTCCTTCGCCAAGATCGAGGTCACCGGCCCTGACGCGGCCTCGCTGCTGGAGTGGGTGTGCGACAACCGGGTGGCCCGCGACGTGGGCGCCGTCACCTACACCCAGGCCCTCAACCGGCGCGGCGGCATCGAGTGCGACTTCACGGTCACCCGCCGCGGCGAGCACGAGTTCCTGATCATCACCGGCACCGCGTTCGGCTCGCACGACCTGGGCTGGCTGCGCAAGCAGGCCCGACTGCGCGGCGCGGACGTGCGGATCGCCGACGTGACGGGCCAGTACGCCTGCTTCGCCCTGTGGGGGCCGCGGGCGCACGACATCCTGTCCGCGCTGACGCCCGATCCGCTGGACTTCGCCTTCATGACCTCCCGCGAGATCACCGTGGGCGACGTGCCGGTGCTGGCCATGCGGGTGACGTTCGTCGGCGAGCACGGCTGGGAGCTGTACTGCTCCAGCGAGTACGGCATAGCCCTGTGGCAGACCCTGTGGGCGGGCGGCGAGCCCCACGGCCTGGTGGCGGGCGGGTACAAGGCGATCGACAGCCTGCGCCTGGAGAAGGGCTACCGGGTCTGGGGCGCCGACATCGGGCCCGAGACCACGCCCTACGAGGCGGGGCTGGGCTTCTGCGTCAAGCCGGACAAGGAGTTCCTCGGCAGGGACGCCCTGGACCCCGCCCCGGCGCGCCGCCTGCGCTGCCTCACGCTCGACGACCCGCGGGCGGTCGCCCTGGGCAACGAGGCCGTCCGGGTGGACGGCCAGGTGGTGGGCCGGGTCACCTCGGGCGGCTACGGATACACCGCGCGCAGGTCGATCGCCTACGCCTACCTGGAGGCGGACCCCGGCACCCGCGTCGAGGTCGACGTTTTCGGCGCCTGGATCCCTGGGACAGTGGTCAAGAACCCGTTGTGACATCCCTAGGTACCTACGCACTACGTAAGGGGTACCTATATGGGGATTTATCCCGTCTCGCTGGTGGGTGCCCCCGGGGCAAGCTGAGGCCTAGACATGAGCTCACCAACCGAGAAGGGTGAAGGGCCATGTGCCAGCACCGGCCACAGTGTCCGCCCGCGGACGCTCCCGACCACGACTCCGCACGCCTGGTGGCGTTCCATCCGGAACAGGGATGGGGGCTGCTCTGCAACGGTGTCGTCCTCTTCGACGACGCCGGCGAGTTGCTTCCCGACGGCACCAGCCGCTCCGCCGAGCCCGTGCTCGCAGGGAGGACGGCATGAGACTCACGCCGCCCACCCAGCTCGTGGAGCCGGCCGACGGCCTGTTCGACGACGCGGACGACGATGGGTCGGGCCGGACGGCGTCCTGGGTGCTCGCATCCGGGGCCGCCGCGGTGATCATGGCACAGCGCATCACCCGTAGCCGGCTGGCGCTCTGGGGCCTGCACGACTGCGTGTCCGCGGCCGAGTTGCTCGTCACTGAGCTGGTGACCAACGCTGTACGGCACAGCCGCGACAGGATCCGGCTCATGCTCACCGCCGAGGACGGGTTGCTGCGCTGCGAGGTCGAGCAGGCCGATCCGGTACGGCTCCGGCTCCGCGTGGGGCGCGAGCACCTGCTGCTGGCCGGTCTGGCCTGCTGCTGGGGTACTGCCCGAACAGCCGAGGGGAAGATCGTGTGGTTCGAGCTTCCCACTCCGGTGACAGCATGAACGGAATCGTGAGCGTGAGAAGAATCCGGATCCGCAAGACCCGCAGGCCGACCGGCTCCGACACTCCTGACCTGCGAACTCCGTCGGGACGGCCCCTGCCGTACTAAGCCGTACTAGTCAGGACGGTCCTGCTCCTTCACCCAGACGGCGATCTGGGCCCGGGAGCGATAGCCGAGCTTGCTAAGTATGTGCTCTATATGCCCCTCCGCGGTGCGCTGCGAGATGACCAGGGAGGCGGCGATCTCCTTGTTGGTCAACCCCTGGGCCACGAGTTGGGCGATCTCCGTCTCCCGCGGGGTCAGCGGCGTCGCAGACCGCTCGTCCACGCGCTTGTCCTCCTGGAGCGCGTAGGCGAGCGCGTCGCCGTAGGAGAGCCGGGCGCCCCGCTTGAACGCGGCGGCGAACGCCGCGTCGCCCAGCGCCTTGACGGTCATGGCCACACATTCGTCGTGGTATCGCGCCAGGTGCCCGTACCCGGAGAGCGGCGCCCCGATCGCGTGCCAGATGGTCTCCAGGATGCCGAGCAGCTCCGCCGCCCGCCGGTACTGCTTGTCGGTGGCGGCGATCCAGGCCAGCACCTCCAGGTTGACGCCGACCCCCAGCGGATCGTCGAGCGCGCGATTGAAGGTCAGGCTCTGCGTCTCGAGCTTGGTCGCGCGCTCGGTGTCGCCCTGGCGCCAGACCTCAAGGCCGAGCGCCATCATCATGTACGCCTTGTGCCAGCCCTCCTCGTGGGCGTCGCACACGGCCAGGCACTCCTCGCCCAGCGCGACGGCGGTCGGCGAGTCGCCGCGGAAGGAGTGGGCCATCGACAGCCGGATGAGCGCCAGCGCCGTGCCCACGGGGTCGTCGTTGGCCCGGTGCCGCTCCAGGGCCTCCTGGTAGTGCGCGATGGCCGCGTCCGAGTCGCCGCCGTACATGGCGATCATCCCGCAGAAGAGCGCCACGTAGGCGAGGACCGGCGAGAGCCCCAGCTTCTCCCCGATGGACCGGCTCTCCTCCAGCATCCTGGTGGCCGAGGCGGTGTCGGCCTGGATGATGGTCAGCCAGGCGTTGGCCCACAGCGCCCGCGCGCGTACCTCGCTCGGCTCCGGGGTGGCGGCGAGCCCTCGATCCAGCCACAGGCGGCCGTCGCGCAGGTAGAAGCCGCTGATCCAGTGGTAGAGGAGGTCGGCGACCATGTCGAGGCCGGCGGCGGCGTCCGAGGGCGTGTCGAAGAACCGCTCGAGGGCGACGTGCAGGTTGGCGTGCTCCAGTTGCAACCTGGCGAACCAGGCCACCTGCGAAGGCCCGAACAGCTGCTCCCGTCCCTCGGCGGCCAGCGCCTTGTAGTAGTCGCGGTGCCGCTGCTGCACCTGAGCCGCCTCGCCGCTGTCGGCGAGCCTCTCCAGGCCGTACTGGCGGATGATCTCCAGCATCCGGTAGCGCGCTCGCGACCCGTGCTCCTCCCGGATCAGGACCGACTTGTCCACCAGGCCGCTCACCAGCTCGATGACCTCCTCGCGCTCGATGCCGCCGAAGGAGCAGACCGCCTCGGCCCCCTCCAGGTCCAGCCCGCCCGCGAACACCGACACGCGGGCCCACATCAGCTGCTCCTTCTCCGAGCACAGGGCGTGACTCCAGTCGATCAGCGCGCGGAGCGTCTGGTGGCGCGGCAGCACGGCCCGCGACCCGGCGGTCAGCAACCGGAACCTGTCGTCCAGCCGCTCGTACAGCTGGTGCACCGACAGCGCCCGCAGCCTGACCGCGGCCAGCTCGATGCCGAGGGGCAGCCCGTCCAGCCGCCGGCAGATGCCGACGACCACGTTCTTGTTGTCCTCGGTGATGGCGAACGTGGGCAGGACCGCCCTGGCCCGCTCGGCGAACAGGCAGACCGCGTCACCCTGGGCCAGCTCCTCGGCCGGCACGTTCGCGCCGTCGAGGTCGGGCAGCGGAAGCGTCGGAACCGCCAGCGTCTGCTCGCCCGCGAAGCTGAGCGCCTCCCGGCTCGTGGACAGGATCCGCAGCTCGGGCGCGCGGCGCAGCAGCGTCTCGGCCAGCACCGCGCACTCGTGCACCAGGTGCTCGCAGTTGTCCAGGATGATCAGAGCCCGCCTGTCCCGCAGGTACTCCGCGAGCACGTCCACGGGTGAACTGCGGCTGTGGTCGCGGATCTCCAGGGCCTCGATCAGGATCTGGGGGAGCACGTCCGGGTTCTCCACCGCGGCCAGCTCCACGAACCAGACGCCGCCCCGGAAGTCGCGCGCCACCTCCAGAGCGACGTGCAGCGCGAGCCGCGTCTTGCCGACGCCGCCGGCACCCGTCAGCGTCACCGCACGCGACATGGACAGGCGACGTTTGACCTCGGCCACCTCGTGCCGACGCCCTACGAAGCTGGTCACCTCGGCCGGCAGCCTGACTATCTGCTGCCGGCGAGAGGCGCTGCTGGTCGTCGCAGTCATGTCATCTCGCCGGGCCGGCCACCGGCGGCTCGGTGCCGAACCGTCATCCTTCAGGGTATGCGCAGGTCTACACCCGAATACAAGCGGATACGGCCCAGGCGTAATCTGGGTTCTGTCGGCTCAGGTCCCCGAGGGCCCGAGCGGGTGGAGCGTACATGCGGGTGGCGTCGAAGGGGCCGCAGGTTCGCGGGCTACCGGTCGAGCTGACCAGCTTCGTGGGCCGGCGGCATGAGATAGCCGAGGTCAAGCGTCTACTGGCAGGTTCCAGGCTGGTGACGCTGATCGGTGTGGGCGGCGTCGGCAAGACCCGCCTGGCCCTGCGCGTCGCGGCAGACGTACGGCGGGCCTTCCGCGACGGCGTGTGCCTGGTGGAGCTCGCCGCGCTGGACGGCCCCGAGCTGCTGACCGAGGCGGTGTGCGACGCGCTGGGGATCACGGATCTGACCACCAGGCCCCTGCTGCAGATCCTCACGGAACACGTCCGCGACAAGCAGCTGCTGCTGGTGCTGGACAACTGCGAGCACCTGCTGCACGACTGCGCCGTCGTGGTCGACGCCCTGGAGCGCGCCGCGCCCGAGCTGCGCATCCTGGCGACCAGCAGGCAGGCGCTGGGCGTCGCGGGCGAGCAGGCGATGGTGGTGCCTCCGCTGCCGCTGCCGGACGCCGACGTGCCGTTGGAGCAGTCGGACGCGGTGCGGCTGTTCGCCGAGCGGGCCGGCAGCGTGCTGCCCGGCTTCAGCGTCACCAACGGCAACAGGGACGCCGTGACCCGGATCTGCCGGGCCCTGGACGGCATGCCCCTGGCCATCGAGCTCGCGGCCGCGCGGCTGCGCGTGGTCTCCGTGCAGCAGCTGGTCTCCAGGCTGGAGGACCGCTTCGGGATACTCAGCGCGGGATCGCGGGTGGTGCTGCCCCGCCAGCGCACGTTGCGGGCGCTGATCGACTGGAGCTACGTCCTGTGCGCCGAGCAGGAGCAGACGCTGTGGGCCCGCCTGTCGGTGTTCGCGGGGAGCCTGGATCTTGAGGCGGCCGAGCAGGTGTGCTCCGGCGACGGCATCGACAGGGACGAGATCGTCGACCTGGTGATCGGCCTGGTGGACAAGTCCATCCTGATCAGGGAGGAGCAGGGCTCGACGGTGCGCTTCCGGCTGCTGGAGACGATCCGCCAGTACGGCAGGGACCGGTTGCGCGAGTCCGGCCAGGAGGGCAGGCTGCGGCGCCGGCACCGCGACTGGTACCAGGAGCTGGTCCTGCACGCGCAGCGGGACTGGTTCGGCCCTGACCAGGTCGCCTGGTACGCACGGCTGCGCACCGAGCACGACAACCTCCGCACCGCGCTCGACTACTGCCTGGCCGTGCCGGGACAGGCGGAATCCGGCCTGGCCCTGGCCGCGGCGCTGCGCTTCTACTGGATCGCGGCCAACTCCCCGCACGAGGGCAGGAGCTGGCTCGAGCGCCTGCTGGCCGCAGACACCGGGGCGGCCCCGGCGCGCGCCGCGGCGCTGTGCCTGCAGGCGCGGCTCGCCGTCCTGCAGAGCGACTTCGCGGTGGCCGCGGCGCTGCTGGAGGAGAGCAGGGAACTGGCCTCCCGGTTCGGCGACCCGGCGATCCGGGGTGGCGTGTCCTACGTCGCCGGCCTCAGCGCGCTGCTGCGGCAGGATTTCGCCGAGGCGCTGTCGTCACTGAGCGACGCGCTGGAGCTGGGGCGCGCGGCGGACGACCAGATGGGCGTGGCCAACTCGTTGATCTACGTCGCCACGGTGCGCTCGCTGCTCGGCTTCCGCGAGCAGGCGATGGAGGCGTTCGAGGAGGTCCTGGCGATCTGCGAACCGCGCCAGGAGAACTGGTTCCGTTCCTACGCGCTGTGGGCCTACGGGGTCGAGGTGTGGAAGCAGGGCGACACGCAGCGGGCGGTCGAGCTCGAACGCCAGGCGTTGCGGCTCAAGGAACCCTTCGACGACCGGCTGGGCCTCGCCCTGTGCGTCGAGGCCCTGTCGTGGATGTACTGCGATGACGGAGACGGCGAGCGGGCGACCCTGCTGCTGAGCGCGCTGAAGGAGATGTGGCGCTCCTTCGGGGGGCCCCTGTTCGGCTACCTCGCGTCGGCGCACCAGGCCTGTGAGAAGACCGCCAGGGACCTGCTCGGCGCCAGGAAGTTCGATACCGTCTGGCGCAAGGGCATGGAGCTCACACCCGACGAGGTGGTGGAGTACGCGATGCGGGAGGAGCCGCCGGAGGGCGAGCCGTCGCGGCGGCCGTCACCGCTGACCCGCAGGGAGATGGAGATCGCCCGGCTGGTGGCCGAGGGCATGAGCAACAAGGCGATCGCCGCCAAGCTCGTGATCGCCCAGCGCACCGCCGAGGGACACGTCGAGCACATCCTGTCCAAGCTCGGATTCAACTCGCGGGTCCAGATCGCCGCGTGGGTCAGCGAGCAGGAGCGGTCCGCCGACGACCGCGGCCCGTCCGGGGACACGCCGTGAGCCGCGCGGACCGGCACGCGGACGAGGCCCCGTTCGTAGGGCGCAGGCACGAGGCCGCGCAGGTCAGGCGGATGCTGTACGGCGCGCGGCTGCTGACGCTGACCGGCACGGGCGGCGTCGGCAAGACGCGGCTGGCGCGCAGGGTCGCCGAAGCGCTCGCGCACAAGTACCCGGACGGCGTCGAGGTGATCGAGCTGGCCGGCCTGGAATCCGGCCACCTGCTCGCGACGGCCGTGGCCACGGCGCTCGGCCTGCGGAACGCGGGGTCCGACCCGCTGGCCGCGCTGGTGGTCTTCCTGTCGGACAAGCGGATGCTGATCGTGCTGGACAACTGCGAGCACCTGCTCGAGGACTGCGCCGTCCTGGCCGACCGGCTGCTGCGCGGCGCCCCCCGGCTGCGGATCCTGGCGACCAGCCGGCAGACCCTGGGGGTGCCCGGCGAGCAGGTGCTGGCCGTACCCCCGCTGTCCGTGCCCGAGGCCGGCGGGCCGCGCCGCGACATCGCGCGGCACGACGCCGTGCGGTTGTTCCTGGAGCGCGCGGCCACCGCGCTGCCCGGCTTCTCGCTCGACGCGGGCAACGCCACCTGCGTGGTGCGGCTGGCCCAGCGCCTGGAGGGGATCCCGCTGGCGATCGAGCTGGCCGCGGCACGGCTGCGCACCCGCCCGCTCGAGCAGGTCGTCGGCGAGCTGGACGAGCGCTTCGACGTGCCGATCAGCGGGAGTCCCTCCGGCCTGTCACGCCACCGGACGTTGCGCGCGACCATGGACTGGAGCTTCGAGCTCTGTTCGGAGGCCGAACAACGGCTGTGGGCCAGGCTGTCGATCTTTCCCGGCGGCACCGATCTCGACACCGCCGAGGCGGTGTGCGCCGGCGACGGGATCGAACTCGCCGACGTGGTCGACCTGCTGGCCGGGCTGGTCGACAAGTCGGTGCTGGCCGGCGAGCCGTGGGAGGCCGGGCTCAGGTACCGCATGCTGGAGAGCATCCGCGCCTACGGGGCAGAGCGCCTGGAGCGGGAGGAGGCGCGGGCACTGCGCGCACGCTACCTCGACCACTACCTCGATCTGGCCAGGAGCAACCGGATCGACGAGATCGGACCGAACCAGCTCGACCATGTCCGGGTCATCCTTGCGGAAGTGCCCAACCTGCGCGCGGCGCTCGAGCTGTGCTTCAGCGCCCCGGGCACCGCGACCAAGGGACTGGAGACCGCCACGGCCCTGTGGGGCTACTGGCTCCTGGCCGGTTCCTTCACCGAGGGCAGGTACTGGCTGGAGCGCGGCCTGGACCTGGTGCCGGCAGGCACCGCCCGGGGGATGGCGCTCTGGGTGGACTGCATGTTCGCCCTGCGCCAGGGCGACCTGGAGGCCGCGCTGCCGAGGATCGAGGAATGCCGCACCTTGGCGCGCCGGCCGGGCAACGAGAGCGTCCTGCCGTTCGCCGTCAGAACCGCGGGCGTCGCCGCGTTCTCCACCGGGGACCCCGAGCGTGGCCTCGCCCTCCTGGAGGAGTCGCTCGCCCTCCATCGCGCCGCCGGCGACCTCGACGGCGCGGCCTTCAGCCTCTACTACGCGGCCATGTTCGGAGCCGCGCAGGACCCCGTGCGGGCCGCCGCGTCCGCCGAAGAGTTCCTCGCGCTGTGCGAGGCGCATCACGCGGTGGTGTCACGCGGCTACGCCCAGCTCTCGCTCGGCATCACCGCATGGAACCAGGGCGACTGGCGCAGGGCCGAGGAACTGGTGAGCGAGGCCGCCGAGTTCACCAGGGAGGTCGGCGACCGCTGGTGCCTGGCGCAGTGCCTGGAGGTGCTGGCGTGGGCCGCCTGCGCTCGCGAGGATCACCAGCGGGCCGCCTGGCTGCTCGGCGCGGCCCACGCGCTGTGGCAGGCGATCGAGGTGTCCCCGGCGGGACTGTCGCCCCAGGCGTTCTGGCACGAGCGCTGCACCGAGCAGGCGCGCCGCCACCTGGGCGAGCGCGCCTTCACCGCCACGTTCCGCGACGGCGCCAGACACAGTCTGGAACCCGGGACGGCGGTCTACGCGGTCGGCGCCTGACCTCTCATCCGCCGACGTAGGTGCGCAGGTGGCGGGCGGTCAGCGTGTCGGCCTCCGCGATCAGGGCGTGCGGCGTGCCCGTGAAGACGACCTGCCCGCCGTCGGATCCGGCGCCCGGGCCCAGGTCGATGATCCAGTCGGCGTGCGCCATCACGGCCTGGTGGTGCTCGATGACGATCACCGAGTCGCCCGCGTCGACCAGCCGGTCGAGCAGCGCCAGCAGCTGGTCCACGTCGGCCAGGTGCAGGCCGGTCGTGGGCTCGTCCAGCACGTAGGTGGTGGCCTTCTCCGCCATCTGGATGGCCAGCTTGAGCCGCTGCCGCTCGCCGCCCGACAGCGTGGTCAGCGGCTGGCCCAGCCCCAGGTAGGACAGCCCGACATCGGTCAGCCGGTCCAGGATCGGGTGCGGGAAGAACGCGGCCGCCTCGGCGACCGGCATGTCCAGCACCTCGCTGATGTCCCTGCCGTTGAGCTTGTAGGTCAGCACCTCAGGCGTGAAGCGCTTGCCTTCGCACTCCTCGCACACCGAGGCGACCCCGGCCATCATCGCCAGGTCGGTGTAGATCAGGCCGATGCCCTTGCAGTGTGGGCAGGCGCCCTCGGAGTTGGCGCTGAACAGGGCCGCCTTGACGCCGTTGGCCTTGGCGAAGGCGGTCCTGATCGGGTCGAGCAGGCCGGTGTAGGTGGCCGGGTTGCTGCGGCGGGAGCCGCGGATGGCCGACTGGTCGACGACCGCGACGCCGTTCCTGCCCGACAGCGAGCCGTGGATGAGCGAGCTCTTGCCCGACCCGGCCACCCCGGTCACGACCGTCAGCACGCCCAGCGGGACGTCCACGCTGACGTCCTTCAGGTTGTGCAGGCCCGCGCCGCGGATCGGCAGGTGGCCGGTGGCCTGCCGTACCTGCGGGCGCAGCCTGGCGCGGTGGTCGAGGTGGCGGCCGGTGAGCGTGTCCGAGGCGCGCAGGCCCGCGACGTCGCCGCTGTAGCAGAGCTGGCCGCCGTTCGAGCCCGCGCCAGGGCCGAGGTCCACGACGTGGTCGGCGATCTGGATCGTCTCCGGCTTGTGCTCCACGACCAGGATCGTGTTGCCCTTGTCGCGCAGGCGCAGCAGCAGGTTGTTCATCCGCTCGATGTCGTGCGGGTGCAGGCCGACCGTGGGCTCGTCGAAGACGTAGGTGACGTCGCTCAGGCTGGAGCCGAGGTGGCGGACCATTTTGACGCGCTGCGCCTCGCCGCCCGACAGCGTGCCCGACTCCCGGTCCAGGCTCAGGTAGCCGAGCCCGATCTCCACCAGCGAGTCGAGCGTGTGGCCGAGCGTGGCCACCAGTGGCGCGACACCGGCGTCGGAGATGGCCCTGATGAACTCGGCCAGGTCGCTGAGCTGCATGGCCGCGCACTCGGCGATGTTGCGGCCGTCGATCCTGGACGACAGCGCCGCCTGGTTCAGCCGGGCCCCGCCGCACTCGTGGCACGGCGCGAACTTCACCGCCCGCTCCAGGAACGCCTTGATGTGCGCCTGGTTGCTCTCGCGGTCCTTGTCCACGTACAGGCGGCGGACCTTGACCAGCAGGCCCTCGTAGTTGATGTTGTGGGAGCCGATCTTGATCTTGGTGTTGGGCTTGTTGAGGAAGTCGTCCCACTGCTGCGGGGTGAAGTCCTTCAGCTTCACGTCCGGGTCGTACAGCCCCGACTCGGCCATCACCCGCCAGTACCAGGAGTCGACGCCGAAGTTGGGGACCGTGATCGCGCCCTCGTTGAGCGACAGGTTCCTGTCGGCCAGCTCGCCGACGTCGATGTCCGAGACCCGGCCCAGCCCCTCGCACACCGGGCACATGCCCTCGGCCAGGTTGAAGCTGAACGCCCCCGAGGTGCCGACGTGCGGCGTGCCGATCCGGCTGAAGATGATCCGCAGCATCGTGAGCGTGTCGGTGGCTGTGCCGACCGTCGAGCGGGAGTTGGCGCCCATCCGCTCCTGGTCCACCACGATCGCGGCGCTCAGATTGTGCAGGGCGTCCACGTCGGGCCTGCCGATGCTCGGCATGAACGACTGCAGGAACGCGGTGTAGGTCTCGTTGATCAGCCGCTGCGACTCGGCCGCGATGGTGCCGAAGACCAGCGACGACTTGCCCGATCCCGACACCCCGGTGAAGACCGTCAGGCGGCGTTTCGGGATCTCCAGTGAGAGATCCTTGAGGTTGTTCTCCCTGGCCCCCCTGACCTCGATGACGTCATGGCTGTCCGCGGCCGCCCGCTCCACGCGCGCCTCCTCAATGAGTCGTACACTGTACGGAGATACGGACTCTATCGGGCCGGAACAAATCGTGCGCGTGTTCGACAGGAATTCCCGCCGCGGTGTGGGCCGTGCGTTCGATGCGCATCAGCGGGGCGCCGGGTTCGATCCCGAGATGCCCTGCCTGGTCGGGGGTCGCGATGACGGGATCCAGGTATTCGACGGCCGTGTGCGGCGACAGATCCCGATGTTTCAGTATGTCGTAGATGGAGCCGGACAGATCCTCCTCCAGGAGGCCGGGCAGGGGCTCGGCGGGGAAGTAGGAGTGCTCGAGCGCGACGGGGGAGCCGCCCGCCGACCTGATCCGGACGATCTCGTGCACCAGGCTGCCCTGGGCCAGCTCCAGGGCCCGCGCGGCCTTCGCGGGAGCCCGTACGGTGGCCGCCACCAGGATCGTGGCCTCGGCCTTCAGGTGGGCCCTGCGCATCTGCTCGGTGAAACCGGCCAGCCCGGTCAGATCGAACTCCTCGCGCGGCTCGGCCACGAACGCCCCGCCGTTCCTGCCGGGGACCCTGATCAGCACGCCCTTGCCCTCCAGCGTGGCCAGCGCCTGCCTGAGCGTCATCCGGCTCACGCCCAGCCCCGCCGCCAGCTCCCGCTCGCCCGGCAGGCGGTCGCCCGGCGCCATCTCGCCCGCGGAGATCGCCTCCTGCAGCCAGCGCTCTATCTGGACGTGCGCGGGCACGCCGGTTCCGCGACGCAGCTCGGGTGCCGGATTGCCCATCCAGCCAGGGTACGGCGCGGCCGGCCGTACCGGCTCATCCGGTGATGCGCGAAAGGCGGTCCAGGGCCTCGGAGAACTCGCTGATCATGTCGTAGACCACCTCGCGGGCGGGCCTGACCTGGTTGAGCTGGCCGACGACCTGGCCGACGAAGTAGTTGGCCAGCTCGACCGCGCCGGGCACGCCGCGTTCGGCGGCCGCGTTGATGCGTGCCATCGCGCCCTCGGCCACCAGCATCTGCAACGGCATGCCGAGCGGGCCGGGGCTCTCCCCGCCCTCGTCCCACTCGGCGGTCCAGGCGGACTTCAACTGGCGGGCGGGCTTGCCCGTGCGCGAGCGGGACCTGGTGGTGTCCAGGGACGAGGCGGCCAGCATCTTCCGCTTGACCGCGGGCGCGGTCTCCGCCTCCTCGGTGGTCAGCCAGACCGAGCCGCACCAGACGCCCTCCGCGCCCAGCGCCATCGCCGCGGCCATCTGGCGGCCCGAGGCGATGCCGCCCGCCGCGAGCACGGGGACAGGCGCGACCGCGTCCACCACCTGCGGCACCAGCACCATCGTGGAGATCTCGCCGGTGTGCCCGCCCGCCTCGGTGCCCTGCGCGACGATCAGGTCCGCGCCGGCCGCGACCTGGCGCCTGGCGTGCTCGACCGTGCCCACCAGCGCCGCGACGGGGACGCCCCGGTCACGGGCCAGCGACACCATCTCGGGTGGGGGAGGGCCGAGCGCGCTGGCGATCAGGCCGATGGGGTGCTTGAGAGCCGCGTCGATCAGGCCGGTGGCGCCCGCCGCGGTCACCCGCCTGCCGAACTCGTCGGCGGAGCCGCTCAGCCCGCCCGAATCGCCTCGGACCTGATATTTCGTGAAAAGGTGGGCGACGAAGTCGCGATGCCGTTCCGGAATGAAGTCGGAAATATGGGCATCCTTGGCCACGGCCGCCGCCTCGATCTTGCCGGGCACGAGCACGTCGACCCCGTACGGCCTGCCGTTCACCTGCTCGTCGATCCAGGTCAGCTCCGTGTCGAGCTGCTCGGGGGTGTAGGCCACGGCGCCCAGGACGCCGAAACCGCCCGCGTTGGTGACCGCGGCGACCACGTCGCGGCAGTGGCTGAAGGCGAAGAGCGGGAACTCGACACCGAACCGTTCGCAGATGGCGCTCCGCATGACACGACTCTAGAACGATGTTCGGTCCAGGTCCACCTCGGGAGTGTGCCAGCCCTTGTCCGGGTCGTAGCTGCGCACGAGCTTGGCCGGCACGCCCGCGACCACGCTGTGGTCGGGGAACTCGCCGCGCACCACCGCGCCGCCCGCCACCACGCACTGCCTGCCCAGCCGCGTGCCCGGCAGGATGATCGCGCCCGTCCCCAGCCACGAGCCCGATCCGATCGAGACCGGGCTGTTGCGCGGCCACTGCCTGCCGATCGGCATGTCCGGATCGTCGTAGACGTGGTTCTGGTCGGTGATGTAGACGTACGGCCCGGTGAAGACGTGGTCGCCGATGTCGATCGACTGGTGGGCGACGATGTGGCTGCCGCGCCCGATCGAGCAGCTGCCGCCGATGCGCAGGATCGAGTCGGGGCCGAGATCCACCCCCGGGCCCATGCCGCACGAGAGCGAGACGCGCTCGCCGATCAGCGTGTGGTCGCCGATCTCGATCCACCGCTCGCCGAAGATCGCCCCGGGCGGGAACGCGATGCTCACACCGTCGCCCAGGCGCCGGAAACTGTAACCGGCGGGGTTGGCGGGGCTGATCGCGCCCGCCTTGCGGACCAACCCGTATGCGCGGTGAATCAGCGCGCCCACTAGTGACATAGCGCCCAAAGTTACCGCTTGGTCATGCCGTTCGGGCATGTCGGGGGCGTTCTTTGATATCCTGAGAGCCCGTGGACAGTTCGACCACACCTCGAGCCACGGGAGCCCCTTTGCGCAGCGCATCGCAAACCAAGCATCTGTTCGTCACCGGCGGTGTCGCCTCCAGTCTCGGCAAGGGGCTCACGGCATCCAGTCTCGGCCGTCTGCTCAAGGCACGCGGTCTCCGGGTCACCATGCAGAAGCTCGACCCCTACCTCAACGTCGACCCCGGCACGATGAACCCCTTCCAGCACGGCGAGGTCTTCGTCACCGACGACGGCGCCGAGACCGACCTGGACGTCGGCCACTACGAGCGCTTCCTCGACACCGACCTGCACGGTTCGGCCAACGTCACCACCGGCCAGATCTACTCCAACGTGATCGCCAAGGAGCGCCGCGGCGAGTACCTGGGCGACACGGTGCAGGTCATCCCGCACATCACCAACGAGATCAAGGATCGCATCCGCGGCATGGCGGGCCCCGACGTGGACGTGATCATCACCGAGGTGGGCGGCACCGTCGGCGACATCGAGTCACTCCCGTTCCTCGAGGCCGTCCGCCAGATCAGGCACGAGGTGGGCCGCGACAACGTCTTCTTCCTGCACGTCTCCCTGCTGCCCTACATCGGGCCGTCCGGCGAGCTGAAGACCAAGCCCACCCAGCACAGCGTGGCCGCCCTGCGCAGCATCGGTATCCAGCCCGACGCCATCGTCTGCCGCTCCGACCGGCCCATCACCACCTCGCTCAAGCGCAAGATCTCCCTGATGTGCGACGTGGACGAGGACGCGGTGGTCTCGGCGATCGATGCCGCCTCGATCTATGACATTCCCAAGGTGCTCCACTCCGAGGGCCTGGACGCCTACGTAGTACGGCGGCTGGGGCTGCCCTTCCGGGACGTCGACTGGAAGGAGTGGGAGCAGCTCCTCCGCCGGGTGCACCGGCCCGCCAAGGAGGTCACGGTCGCGCTGGTCGGCAAGTACATCGACCTGCCCGACGCCTACCTGTCGGTCACCGAGGCGCTGCGCGCCGGCGGGTTCGCCAACGACGCTCGCGTCAACATCCGCTGGGTCAAGAGCGACGACTGCGAGACCCCCGAGGGCGCCGCCCGCGAGCTCGACGGCGTCGACGGCGTGCTGGTCCCCGGCGGCTTCGGCGTGCGCGGCATCGAGGGCAAGATCGGCGCGATCCGCCACGCCCGCGAGAACAAGGTCCCGCTGCTCGGCATCTGCCTCGGCATGCAGGGCATGGTGATCGAGGCCGCCCGCAACCTGGCCGGCATCGAGGACGCCAACTCCGCCGAGTTCGACCCCGACACCAAGCACCCGGTCATCTCCACCATGGCCGACCAGGAGGACGTCGTCGCCGGCGAGCGCGACATGGGCGGCACCATGCGCCTGGGCCTCTACACCGCCAAGCTCGGCGAGGGCACCCTGGCCAGGCAGCTGTACGGCGGGCGGGCCAAGGCCGACGAGCGCCACCGCCACCGCTACGAGGTCAACAACTCCTACCGCGAGCAGCTGGAGAAGGTCGGCATGGTCTTCTCCGGGGTCTCGCCCGACGGCCGCCTGGTGGAGTACACCGAGCTGCCCGTCGAGGTCCACCCGTTCTTCATCGGCACCCAGGCGCACCCGGAGTTCCGCTCCCGCCCGACCCGGGCCAACCCGATGTTCAAGGGCCTCATCTCCGCCGCCCTGGCCTTCGCCGACAGCCGCGTCGCCCAGACCGTCAAGTAGGCCGCTCCCGGCGGGGCGGAGCAGTGGCCGCCCGGGCCCGTCTCTGGCAATATCACGGCATACCCCCGTGGCCAAAGGACGGGCCCGATGCGCGTCTTCATCTGCTACAAGAAGAACCTCTTCCGCGACGAGGGCGGCGTGCGCCTGGTGCAGGACAACACCAAGGCCGAGATCCTGCACTACATCCTCGCCCAGCACGCCGAGTACGAGCCGTGGATGGACGACGCCCGGCTGATGGCCGGGATGCACTGGGAGACCGAGATCTACCGGCAGATCCTGGCCAGTGACGTGCTGCTGGTGCTGGTCGGTCCCGGCACCTCACAGTCGGAGTGGGTGCGCAGGGAGATCGCCCTTGCCACGGCGCTCGGCCTGGCGATCGTGCCCGTCGGCTTCGACCTCGCCGACGAGGAGATGGTCGCCGAGGTCAAGGCGCTCAACATCGCCGACCGGCAGTACGTCATGACCCGTAACCTCGCCCTGTCGCGCGGGGACGCCCTGGTCGCCGAGCTCGCCCCCGCGCTCCAGCACGCCGGGCGCGCCACCGCCGCGCGCCAGGGCAGGAGGCCGCCCCGCCGTACCAGGGCCAGGGACGACCAGCGGGCCGCCAGCTTCACGCTGCCCGCCGGGGTGGCGCTGCACCTGGCAAGCGGCGACCTCGCCAAGGTCCGGGGCGTCGACGCGCTGGTCAACCCCGAGAACGACTACATGCAGATGGCGCGCTTCTTCGAAAGCCACACCGTCTCCTCGCTGCTGCGCAGGCGCGGTGCGACGATCAAGGCCGGGCTGTACGTCGACACCATCCAGCAGGAGCTGGACTGGCAGCTGCGCGAGCGCGGCAGACCCGTCCAGGCGGGGGAGGTCTTCGCCACCAGCGCCGGCGGCCCGGGCAGCGAGCTGGCCAAGGTCAACAAGGCGCGGGCCATCCTGCACGTGGCCGCCGTGCAGGCCGTCGACGCCGAGAGCAAGGTCATCCCCTACAAGCACCCGCACCAGATCGAGGCGTGCGTCCGCTCGGTGCTCGCCACGCTGGCCGACGTCAACGCCGCCGACGGCGTCTTCTCCCCACCGGGCACACCGCAGCGCGGCGAACAGGAACGGCTGGCCGGACTCGGCGACGGCAGGCTGCGCAGCGTGATCCTGCCGCTGCTCGGCACCGGGCAGGGCGGAGCCGCGACCATCGAGGTGATCGGCCCGATGCTGGAGACCCTGGCCGACAACGTCGAGCTGGTCCCAGATCTGCGCGAGGTGTACATCTCCTGCTATGCCCAGGAGGATCTCGACACCGTCACACGGGAGGTCGCCGCACGATTTGGATGATCGCCTGCGTTACGGTGGGCGAATGCACGTACGTGACACTGCGGACAAGTGGGAGGTCGTATCCTCCACCGAGCGCCTGCGCACCCGGCTGTTGAAGGTCACCACGGAAGCCGTGCGCATGCCGGACGGCGACGTCGCGGAGCGTGACCTGATCTCACACCCGGGCTCGGTCACCGTCGTCGCGCTCGACGAGCGGGGATACGTGCTGCTGCTGCGCCAGTACCGGCACGCGGTCAAGCACCTGCTGTGGGAGCTGCCGGCGGGGTTGCGCGACCGCCCGGGTGAGCCGCTGGTCGACCTGGCAGCGCGCGAGCTGGAGGAGGAGGCCGGCTACCGCGCCGACACCTGGCACACGCTGCTCGACCTGTTCATCACCCCGGGCGCCTCCGACGAGCGCTCGCGCATCTTCCTCGCCCGCGGCCTCAGCGCCATCCCCGAGGAGGAGATCACCTTCGTGCGCCAGCACGAGGAGGCCGACATGCCGACGATCTGGATGCCGCTGCAGGAGGCGGTCGAACACGTGCTCGCGGGAATGATCCACAATTCTCCGACGGCGGCCGGTATCCTCGCCGCATACGCGGCTTCGGCCGAGGGTTTCGCGCGGTTGAGGCCCGCCGACGCACCTGAGGAGTGAGTTTCGTGGAGGCGGTGCTCTCCAGCTACCTCGCCCACCTGGCGGTGGAGCGCGGCCTGGCTGCCAACACACTCGCCTCCTACCGGCGCGACCTGCGCCGCTACGTCGACCACCTGCGCTCGCGCGGCCGCGCCGACCTGTCGGACGTGGGGGAGTCCGACGTGCTCGGCTTCCTCGCCGCGCTGCGCGAGGGCGACGGCGAGCACCCCGCCCTGGTGGCCAGCTCCGCCGCCAGGGCCGTCTCGGCGGTGCGCGGGCTGCACCGCTTCGCCCTGCGCGAAGGGGTGACCGAGCACGATCCCGCCCACGAGGTGCGGCCGCCGCGCCAGCTGCGCCGCCTGCCCAAGGCGATCACGGTCGACGAGGTCGAGCGCCTCATCGCCGCCTCGGGCCCCGACGGCGCGCCGCTGACCCTCCGCAACCGCGCCCTGCTCGAGGTGCTGTACGGCACGGGCGCCCGCATCTCCGAGGCGGTGGGACTCGCCGTCGACGACGTCGAGCACGACCAGGTACGGCTGCGCGGCAAGGGCGGCCGCACCCGGGTCGTCCCCCTCGGCCGGTACGCCAGGGGCGCGCTGGACGCCTACCTGGTGCGCGCCCGTCCCGGCCTGCTCGCGCACGGGCGCGGCACCCCCGCGATCTTCCTCAACGCGCGCGGCGGGCGGCTGACCCGGCAGGGCGCCTGGGAGGTGCTGCAGGCCGCGGCGGAACGCGCCGGGCTAAAGGGGATTTCCCCGCATGTCCTACGGCATTCCTTCGCAACTCACCTCCTCGACGGCGGCGCCGACGTTAGGGTGGTGCAGGAACTGCTGGGCCACGCCTCGGTGACCACGACCCAGGTGTACACCCTGGTCACCGTCGACAAGCTCAGAGAGGTCTACGCCGCGGCGCACCCCCGCGCCCGGCAGTGATCTATAGTCTTTCGACGTGCGGCGGTTCCGGCGTGCCGCCTTGCTGCGTTAAGTGCCGACGCCATAGTGTCCGTCCGGACGGTCCGGTTCGGGATCGTCAGGGAGGTTCGAGCTGGTGACTGTGAAGACCAACGGTTCGACCCCGGGGACCCCCGACAACCCCTGGGGCGACACCAAGACAGACACGCCATCCAGCGGCGTGAACCTGGGCCCGACCAGGCGGCCCCGCCCGACGTTCCCCGAGCCTGTGCCCCGCGAGACGCACGGACCGGCCCGGGTGGTCGCGATGGTCAACCAGAAGGGCGGCGTCGGCAAGACGACCACCACCATCAACCTCGGTGCCGCGCTCGTCGAGTGCGGGCTGAAGGTGCTGCTGGTCGATTTCGACCCGCAGGGCGCCCTGTCGGTCGGCCTCGGGATCAACCCGCTCCAGCTCGACCTGACGGTCTACAACCTGCTGATGGAGAGGAACATCACCGCCGAGGACGTGCTCCTCGAGACCGGCGTCGATGGCCTCGACCTGCTGCCGAGCAACATCGACCTGTCCGCGGCCGAGGTCCAGCTCGTCACCGAGGTGGCCCGCGAGCAGGTGCTCGGCCGGGTGCTCAAGCCGCTGCTGCCGCACTACGACGTGTGCCTGATCGACTGCCAGCCCTCGCTCGGCCTGCTCACGATCAACGCGCTGACCTGCGCGGCGGGTGTCATGGTGCCGCTGGAGTGCGAGTTCTTCGCGCTGCGCGGCGTCGCCCTGCTCATGGACACCATCACCAAGGTGCAGGAGCGGCTCAACGAGGACCTCGAGATCGAGGGCCTGCTCGCCACCATGTACGACGCCCGCACGCTGCACGGCCGCGAGGTGCTCGCCCGCGTCGTCGAGGCGTTCGGCGACAAGGTCTTCCACACGGTGATCAACAGGACCGTCCGCTTCCCGGACGCCACGGTCGCCGGTGAGCCGATCACCACGTTCGACCCGTCCTCGCTCGGCGCGAACGCTTACCGGGAGCTGGCCAGAGAGGTGCTGTCGCGCTGGCCGCAGCCTGCGACAATGTCCAGGTGACATCTCCGGCCGAGCAGGGGTTCCAGGTCCACCTGGACGTTTTCGAAGGTCCCTTCGACCTGCTGCTCGGGCTCATCTCCAAGCACAAGCTGGACATCACCGAGGTCTCGCTCTCCAAGGTCACCGACGAGTTCATCGCCTACATCAAGTCGCGCGGGCCCGAGTGGGACCTTGACCAGACCAGCCACTTCCTGCTGGTCGCCGCCACGCTGCTCGACCTGAAGGCGGCCCGGCTGCTGCCCTCCGGCGAGGTCGAGGACGAGGAGGACCTGGCGCTGCTCGAGGCCCGCGACCTGCTGTTCGCCCGCCTGCTGCAGTACAAGGCCTACAAGGAGGTGGCGAAGGTCTTCGCGGGGATGATGGCCCAGGAGTCCCTGCGCTATCCCCGTACGGTGCCCATGGAGCCGCAGTTCGCCAACCTCCTGCCCGAGCTGGTGCTCGGCATCGGGCCCGACGAGCTGGCCAGGATCGCCGCCAGGGCCTTCACCCCCAAGCTGCCGCCCACCGTCTCGGTCGGCCACATCTACCAGCCGCTCGCCTCGGTACGCGAACAGGCGGCTATCCTGGTCCAGCGGCTGCGGCGGATGCGCAAGGCGACCTTCCGCGCCCTGGTCGCCGACTGCGAGGGGACCTTCGAGATCATCGCCCGCTTCCTGGCCGTGCTGGAGCTCTTCCGGGAGTCGGCGGTCACGTTCGACCAGCTCGAGCCGCTGGGCGACCTGCATGTCACCTGGACGGGGGCGGACGAGGGCGACGTCTCGGTGGGCGACGACTACGAAGAGAGCGCGGAGAAGCGAACCGATGAGTAAGCACGGCGACTCGGACCTGCCCGCCTGGATGACCCTCCCGGGCTCCCTGGCCGGTACGGCAGGCCCTCCCGACCCCGCCGAGCCCGCGCCACCCGCCGACCCCGCCGAGCCCCTGCCCGCCGACGCGCCGCAGCCTGCCGATCCCGCGCCCGCCGCTCCTGACGTACCCGCCGCCCGCCGGGGCGAGCACGACGACCGCATCGCGGGTCTCGGTGAGCCGGGGGACGTGGATCCCGAGCCCGCTGGCCACGATGGGGACGCGGGTTCCGAGCCCGCCAACCATGACGGGGACGCGGCTTCCGCGCCTGTCGGCCGTACCGAGAGCGCGGGTTCCGAGCCTGCCGAGGGTGCGGATTTCGAGCCTGTCGGCCGTACCGGGGGAGAAGGTGAGGATCCGGCGCTGCCGGCCGGTTTCCCTGACGCCGGTACGGCGAGTCTGGGTGCGGCGGTGCCCGGCGCAAGGCGCGCGCCCGAGCAGGAGTCTCCGGTCGCGCCCGCCGAGGCGACGGACGAGAACTCCGAACCCGAGCGGTGGGCCCCCGAGGACGCCCCGTCCGCGGCGGCGGACGACGAGCTCGCGGGTGACGCGAGCGATGTGAGGGCCGAGACTTGGGTACCCGCGGACGCCCCGTCCGTGGCGGCGGGGGATGAGCTCGCGGGTGACGTGAGCGGTGCGGGCGACGAGGATGTCGTGGGGGGCGCGGCGGGGCCCGGCCTGCGGGCGGCGCTTGAGGCGATTTTGATGGTGGTGGACGAGCCGGTCGCCGAGGTGACGCTGGCGCAGGTGCTCGAGCGGCCCACCCATGAGGTGTCGGCGGCACTTCGTGAGCTGGCGGCGGAATACACCGAGGCGGGCCGGGGGTTTGATCTGAGGGAGGTCGCGGGCGGCTGGCGTTACTACACGCGTGCCGACTGCGCGGCCCTGGTCGAGCGGTTCGTCCGTGACGGCCAGCAGACGCGGCTGACCCAGGCCGCGCTGGAGACTCTCGCGGTCGTGGCTTACCGGCAACCGGTGAGCCGTGCCCGCGTGGCCGCGGTACGCGGCGTGAACAGCGACGGAGTCATGCGGACTCTCGTCGCCAGGGGGCTGGTCGAGGAGGCCGGCACCGACCCGGAGAGCCAGGCAGTGCTCTACCGGACAAGCTCATACTTCCTGGAGCGTCTGGGACTGAAGGACCTGGGCGAGCTTCCCGAGCTCGCTCCTTTCCTCCCTGACGACGTGGAGAACCTCGAGGAGATAACGAAGTGATCAACAGGCGAAGCACCCCGTCCGGTGATGGACGCGGTCGCGGACGCGCCACCGGCTCCGGTAGCCGGGGCGGCCGTCCCGCCTTCCGCTCCGACGACACGCGCGGCTCATTCCGCGCCGACAGCCGCGGCGCCCGCCGCAATGACGACTCCCCCCGCGCCCCGCGCAGCGACGACTCCCGCGGCTCGTTCCGCGCCGACCGTCGTGACGACTCCCGCGGCTCGTTCCGCCCGCGCAGCGACGATTCCCGCGGCTCGTTCCGCGCTGAGCGTCGCGACGACGACTCCCGCAACCGGGACGACGTCCGTAGCCGCGACGACTTCCGTGGTGGGCGTCGCGATGACGACTCCCGCGGAGGTTCGCGCGCCCGGTACGGCGGGCCTGCCCCCCGTGACCGCTCCCGCGGCGACCGCCCCTCCGACCGCGGCTACAGCCGTGACCGCGACGACCGCGGCGACCGCGGGTTCAGCAGGGACCGCAACGACCGCGGAGACCGTGGCTTCGGCAGGGACCGTGGCGACGACCGCGGCGGCAACCGGGACCGCGACGACCGCGGCGGTAGCCGCGACCGTGGCTACACCCAGAACCGGGGCACGGGCCGCGACGACCGCGGCTTCGGCGGAGGCCGCGACGACCGCGGCAACCGTGGCTTCAGCCGGGACCGTGGCGACGACCGCGGCAACCGTGGCTTCAGCCAGGGTCGCGACGACCGCGGAGACCGTGGCTTCGGCGGGGGCCGCGACGACCGTGGGAACCGTGGCTTCGGCCGGGACCGGGCCGACGACCGGGGGAACCGTACCGACGACCGCGGTAACCGTGGTTACGGGCGGGACCGCGGGTTCGAGCGTGACGGTCGTGGATCCGCGTCCGAGCGCCCCGCGCGCGGTCCGGAGACGACCAGGGCCCGCTACGGCAAGCGCGCCGACGGTCCGGCGGGCGGCCGGGACACGGGTTCCGTGCGGGCCAGCCGTACCGGCAGGCGCGACGACGTGCAGACGATCGGCGGGAACCGTAGCCCCCAGAAGCCGCAGAACCCGTTCAAGACCGCCAAGCAGCCCATCCGTGACCGCAACTTCTACGAGCCGGGCTACACCGACGAGCGCGACACCACCGAGGTGCCCGACGGCGTCCGGCTGCAGAAGGTGCTGGCCCAGGCGGGCGTCGCCAGCCGCAGGGCGTGCGAGGAGATGATCGGCGACGGCCGGGTCACCGTGAACGGCCAGGTCGTGCGCAGGTTCGGCGCCAAGGTCGACCCCGCCAAGCAGGTCATCCACGTCGACGGCAAGCGCATCCCGACCGCGCCCGACCTGGTCTACTACGCGCTGAACAAGCCGATCGGCGTCGTGTCCACGATGGACGACCCGCAGGGCCGCCCGTGCCTGGCCGACTTCGTCCAGGAGCTGGCGCCCAGGCTGTTCCACGTGGGCAGGCTCGACACCGAGACCGAGGGCCTGCTGCTGCTCACCAACGACGGCGAGCTGGCCAACCGGCTGACGCACCCCAGCTACGGCGTGCAGAAGAAGTACTGGGCCAAGGTCCCGGGCCCGATCCCGCGCGACCTGGGCCGCAGGCTCAAGCAGGGCATCGAGCTGGAGGACGGCCTGGCCCGCGCCGACGACTTCTCGATCGTGCAGGAGCACGGCCAGCAGGCGCTGGTGGAGGTCGTGCTGCACGAGGGGCGCAAGCACGTCGTCAGGCGCATGCTCGAGGAAGCCGGCCACCGCGTCATCGACCTGGCCAGGATCGAGTTCGGGCCGGTCAAGCTGGGCCGTACCAAGCCGGGCACGGTCAGGGCGCTGTCGCTGAAGGAAGTCGGCGACCTTTATGCGGCAGTAAAGCTGTAATCTGGGCAGAATCGGCGGAGCCCGTGCGAACGCGCGGGCTCCCACCCATATCGAGGGGAACTCACATGGTGCGGGCGATCCGCGGCGCGATCCAGGTGGACGCGAACCACCGCGACGCGATCATCGAGGGTACGACCGAGCTGGTCAGCGAGATCATGGAGCGCAACCGGCTGACGACCGACGACGTGATCAGCGTGCTGTTCACCGCCACGCCCGACCTGACGTCTGAGTTCCCCGCACTGGCCGCGCGCAAGCTCGGCTTCCACGAGGTGCCGCTGATCTGCTGCACCGAGATCGACGTGCCCGGCGCGCTGCCCCGGGTCGTGCGGCTGATGGCGCACGTGGAGACCGACCGTCCGCGCTCGGAGATCCAGCACGTCTACCTGCGGGGCGCGGTCGCGCTCCGCCAGGACATAGCACAATAACTTCAGAGCTCAACAGTTCAGGAAAAGGCCATGGAACTCCGTAGTGTGCTCGTGGTCGGCACCGGCCTCATCGGCACCTCCATCGCGCTGGCCCTGCGCCAGAAGGACGTGCGCGTCCTGCTCGCCGACCGCGACCAAGGGGCGGTACGGCTGGCCAGGGAGCTCGGCGCCGGCGAGGAATGGGATCCCGCCGGGCCGCAGGCCGACCTCGCCGTCATCGCGGTCCCCCCGGCGCACGTGGCGACCGAGCTGCTGGCGCTCCAGGAGGCCGGCGCGGCCAGGTTCTACACCGACGTGGCCAGCGTGAAGGTCGAGCCCATCGCCAAGGCCACCCAGCTCGGCTGCGACATGAGCACGTACGTCGCCTCCCACCCGCTGGCCGGCCGCGAGAAGTCGGGCCCGGGAGCGGCCAGGTCCGATTTGTTCCTCGGCCGCCCGTGGGCGCTCTGCCCCACGGACGAGGCCGCCCCCGAGGCCGTGGCGGCACTCGGCGCGCTGGTCGAGCTCTGCGGCGCCAACGCCGTCCAGGTTCCCGCGGAGGAGCACGACCAGGCCGTCGCCGTCGTCTCGCACGCCCCGCACGTGGCCGCCTCCGCGGTGGCCGCCCGCCTGGCCGAGGCGCCCGACGTGGCGCTGGGCCTGGCCGGGCAGGGGGTTCGGGACGTCACCAGGATCGCGGGCAGCGACCCGGGCCTGTGGCTGGGCATCCTGTCCGGCAACGCCGCCCCCGTGGCGGAGGTGCTCGAGGCGGTGGCCCAGGACCTGTCCGAGGCGGCCACCGCGCTGCGCGCCCTTGCCGAGGGCGACGGCACCGCCACCTCCGACCTCACGCAGCTGCTCAAGCGCGGCGTCGCCGGCCACGGCCGCATCCCCGGCAAGCACGGCGGCCCCGCCGCGGCCTACGCCGTCGTCCAGGTGGTCATCGGCGACCGCCCCGGCCAGCTCGCCCATCTGTTCCAGGTGTGCGACGAGGTCGGCGTCAACGTCGAGGACGTCCGCCTCGAGCACGCCCCCGGCCTCCCCCTGGGCCTGGCCGAACTCTCGGTCCAGCCCCAGGCGGTCACCACCCTGACCCAGGCCCTCCACGAACGAGGCTGGCAGGTCCCCTGACCTCGTCCCTCCGGCGCGAGATTCGGCAAGGCCGAACACGGTAGGCCCGGGCACCCACGCAGGGCGCCCGGGCTTTCGCGTGTCGGGCCCCGGGGGCCCTCCCACGCCAGGGCTTGAGGGCTTTCCCGCGCCGGGGTCGGCGAGGAGGTGTACGGCGGTCGTCCGGCGCGATGTACGGCGGGCCAGGGGGACCGTGGTGCCTGGGTCTCGAAGCGCCGTGACGGCGGGCAAGCGGCACCGACTCGCCGCAAGCGCCGGTCGCGGGCCCTCAGCCGGAGTATGGCGGGCGGCCGTGGGCGGCGGCTCGCCGTACAGCGTCAAGACGGGTCAGGGATCCAGCTGCCGTGGAAGCCGAGCGGGATGCGGGCGGGCAGGTGGACGGTGGCGAGCGGAGCGCCCGTGAAGTCCTGGGAGGACAGGATGACGAGGTCGGCAGCCCCGCGGTCGGGGTTGTTGACGTAGGACAGGAGGTAGCCGTCGTCCTCCGCCGTGCCCGACAGCGAGGGCACGAACACCGGCTCGCCCACGTAGGCCCCGCGGCCGAACCTGCGGGCCTGCTGCGTCCCGTTGACCAGGTCGTGCTTGATGAGCGTGTTGTCGAAGGCCGTGTCGGGCAGGTCCTCAAGCTCGGTGTCGCCGGGGAAGACGAGGTCGTTCAGGTCGCGGGTCGCGGCCGTGTAGCCGAAGCGGTACGGCAGGCCGGTGAGCCGCTCGTCCATGCGCGGGAACTCCTGCGCCCGGTCGTCCAGCCGGGTCTCGACGACCTTGCCCGAGGAGGGGGAGATTCGCCACCGGTCCAGCGTCGGCGCGCCGCCCAGGTCGAGCCTGGCGTCGACGAAGCGCTTGGGGTAGCGGACCAGGTCGACCACCACGTCCGGGCCGTCGTCGTAGGCGTTGAGCGTGTGGAAGACGAAGCAGGGCCCGACCTCCACCCAGCGCACCTCGCCGGTCTCGCGCGACAGCAGCCCCACCCGCGCCTGACGCGCCTCGTCCCAGGCGTACGGCAGCAGGGTGCCCTTCTCGGCGTGGGCCATGCTGAAGACGACCGGCAGGTCGTAGATCACCACGTACCGCTGGGTGAGGGCGAAGTCGTGCACCATCGGCGACTCGCCGGTGGGGATGTCCCTGGTCGAGACGACCTTGCCGGAGGCGTCGATCACGATGTGCTGGACGTGCTGCCAGAACCAGGTGTAGGCGATCGCGTGCAGCTCGCCGGTGGCAGGGTCGACGTGGGTGTGCGCGGCGTACCCGCCGGGCAGCCCGCCGTCGAAGTCGCACGCGCCGATCGTGTCCAGCTCGTAGGACAGCTCGTACGGCAGGGGCCCCGCCTCGACCGTGGCCAGCGTCCTGCCGGCGTGGCCGATGATGTGGGTGTTGGCGGCGAAGTCCATGCCCCCGTGCACGGGCCCCGGCCTTGGCTCCTCCCCGAGCCGCGTGGCGGTCGGGGCGTTGCGCACCCAGCGGTTGCGGTACCACTCGGCGCGGCCGTCGCGCAGCCGTACGCCGTGGACCATGCCCTCGCCGAGGAACAGGTGGCTCGCGGTGGGGTCGTCGAGGCTCAGCGGGTTGGGGCCGTTGCGCAGGTAGCGGCCGTCGAGGTCGGCGGGGACGGCGCCGGTGACGGGCAGGTCGAAGGCGGTGACCTCCTCGGACACGGGGGCGAAGCCGCCTCTGAAGGGCGTGGTCATGACGGGTTCCTCTCGTCAGGTAGGAACGGAGTGATCACGGACAGCAGCAACCGCTGGTAGCGCCGCTCGGCCACGGGCGGCTCGAAGTAGCCGGAGATCTCCAGGCTCGAGGCGCCGTGGACGGCCATCCACAGCAGGTCGGCGATCTCCTCCGCGGCGCCGCCGGTCAGAGCCCCGCAATCCAGGCAGGCAGCCACACAGTCGACCAGGATCTGGAACGTCCGCTTGGCCGCCGTGACCGCCTCGGAGCTGGGCGTGAACCCGGGCACCGCGCCGAGGAACATGACCCGGTAGTAGTCGGACTCCTCCAGGGCGTAGGCGCGGTAGACGCCGCCGAGCCGCAGCAGCCGCTCGCGGGGATCGCCGGTGTCGAGCTCGGCCGACAGCCGCCGTTCGAAGCGGGCGAAGCCTTCCAGCCACAGCGCCTCGACCAGCCCGTCCTTGCCGCCGAAGAGCGTGTAGATGACCTTGGTCGAGCAGCCGACCTCGGCGGCGATGCGCCGCACGGTCAGCGCGGCCGCGCCCTCGGAGACCAGCAGGCGGGTGGCCGCGTCCAGGATGGCGGCCCGGACCACCTCCTGCCCCTCCCGCTGGGCGAGCTGGTAGACGCTCATGTGGTAACGCCGTTTCTGTGCGGTAACGCTGTTACCGCTATTGGACGCCCCGGCCCCGGACATGTCAAGAGCCCGGGAGAAACCTCCCGGGCTCTTGGCGATCCGTCATGAACCGATTCCGGCGAGCCGCAGGTACAGCCGCACCGGCACCAGGCCCTTGGCGAGCAGCCGGTAGGTGGTCAGCGGGCTGCTGCTGACGGTCTCCTTGTAGCGGACCGCCCACGAGCCCTTCAGGTAGGCCCTGCGGGGGCTGTCGTCGGGACGGGTGAACTGGATGACGCCGTCCTTGCGGCCGATGCTCAGCGGCTGGTGGAAGTACCCGAACCTGAACGGCCTCGGCCGCCTGCCGCGCAGCGTCGCGACGAGCGAATCGGCGGCGGCCAGCCCGGTGGGGATGCCGCCCTGGCAGGTCCCGTGCATCACGCCGTAGGACTGCTCGATCGCGGCCGAGTCGCCGACCGCGTAGACGTCGGGGTGCGAGACCGAGCGGAGCGTCTGGTCCACCACGATCCTGCCGTGCGCGTCCACGGTCAGCCCGGCCTGTGCGGCCAGGGGCAGGCCCTTGGTCCCCGCGGTCCACAGGGTCGCCTCGGAGGGGATGATCTCGCCGTCGCTCAGCTCGACCCCATCGGGCAGCACCTTGGTGACCCCGCCGCCCTCGCGGACCTCGATGCCGAGCCGGTCCATGGCCCGCATCAGGTAGTCGCGGGCGGCGCGGCCCATCATCGCGGCGGGGCGGCCCCGCGACAGCAGCACGACGTGCAGGCCGGGGTGCGCCTCGGCGATCTCGGTGGCCGACTCGACGCCCGTCAGGCCGCCGCCGGCCACCACGACGGTGCCGCCGCCGAGCTCGTCGAGCCGGACGGCCAGCCGCCGCGCCTCCTGGTAGGAGTTGTAGACGAAGGCGTGCTCGGCCACGCCGGGCACGGCCAGGTCCGTGACGGTGCCCAGCGCGTAGACGAGCTTGTCGTAGCCGAAGGTCCGGCCGCCGTCGACGGTGACCTCGCGCCGCTCGGGATCGATGCCCGTGACCCGGGCCTGGACGAAGTCGATGCCGGTCCCGGCGATCACGTCCTCGATGGCGTGGTCGGCCAGGCCCTCGCCGGCGGCGGTCTGGTGCAGCCTCAGCCGCTCGGTGAAGCGGGGCGAGGCGTTGACCAGGGTGATGTGCGCGCGTGTCCTGGCGGCCAGCCTGATCGCCGCCGCCATGCCGGTGTAACCGGCCCCAAGAACCAGAATCTCAGTCATGCCCCCAAGGACGGATCGTCGCCCCGGCGTTGTGACATGACGCCCGCGGAATGGCGATACCCTTTCTCGGGTTGGAAACCGTAAAGAGGGAGAGGCCGTGGGCGGGCTGGTCGTCGCCATGGACGGACCTTCGGGGTCCGGGAAGTCCAGTGTGTCGCGCGGGGTCGCGCGAGCGCTCGGCCTGCGTTACCTCGACACCGGGGCGATGTACCGGGCGATGACCTGGTGGATGCTCCGGCACGAGATCGACCTGGGCGACCCGGGCGCGATCGCCGCGCGGTGCGGCGAGCCCGTGATCGTGTCGGGCACCGACCCCGACGGGCCGGCGATCCACGTCGACGGCGTCGACGTGGCGGGGCCGATCAGGGAGACCGAGGTGACCGGGGCGGTGTCCGCGGTCGCGGCGGTTCCCGAGGTGCGCGCGCGGCTGGTCGCGATGCAGCAGGAGATCATCGGCTCCGGCGACATTGTGGTCGAGGGCCGCGACATCGGCTCCGTGGTCGCGCCTGACGCGCCCGTCAAGCTCTACCTCACCGCCAGCGCCCACGCCCGCGCCGCCCGCCGTACGGCGGAGCTCGCGGGCACCACCGTGGAGGCGCAGAAGGCGGCCATGGCCAGGCGTGACACCCTGGACTCGACAAGGAAGACGGATCCGCTCTCGGTCGCGGCTGGCGCGATCGAGCTCGACACCTCCGACCTCACGCTGGACGAGGTCATCGCCGAGGTGCTGAGCGTGATCAAGGAGCGCACCTGAGCGTGCGGTACTCACAAAGGATGAAAAATAGTGACAACGGGGGACTGGGTCGAGGCTGATTTCGACGACCTCGAAATTTCCGAGATCGAACACCACGCCGTGCCGCTGCCGGTGGTGGCCATCGTCGGGCGGCCGAACGTGGGCAAGTCCACGCTCGTCAACCGCATCATCGGCCGTCGCGAGGCCGTCGTGGAGGACGTGCCGGGCGTGACCCGCGACCGCGTCACCTACGACGCGAACTGGCGCGGGCGCCGCTTCACCGTCGTCGACACCGGCGGCTGGGACCCCGACGCGACCGGGATGAACCTGCGTATCGCCGAGCAGGCTCAGATCGCGGCCGAGCTGGCCGACGTGGTGCTGTTCGTGGTCGACGCGACCGTCGGCGCGACCGACGCCGACGAGATCGTGGGCTCGGTGCTGCGCCAGTCGGGCAGGAAGATCGTCCTGGCCGCCAACAAGGTCGACAACCAGCAGATGGAGCTGGAGGCCGCCGCGCTGTGGAATCTGGGGCTCGGCGAGCCGTACCCGGTCTCCGCCCTGCACGGGCGCTCCAGCGGCGACCTGCTCGACGTGGTGCTCGACGCGCTGCCTGAGACGCCGCGGCAGACGTTCGAGGTCGAGCGCGGCCCGCACCGGGTGGCGCTGCTCGGCAAGCCCAACGTGGGCAAGTCCTCGCTGCTGAACAAGCTGGCGGGCGAGGAACGCGTCCTGGTCGACCCGATGGCCGGCACCACCCGCGACCCGGTCGACGAGCTGATCGAGCTGGGCGGCAAGACCTGGCGCTTCGTCGACACCGCCGGCATCAGGCGGCGCGACCGTGAGCTGCAGGGCGCCGACTACTACGCCGCCATGCGCACCAGGGCCGCGCTGGAGCGCACCGAGGTGGCGGTCGTGCTGATCGACGCCAGCGAGGTGCTCACCGAGCAGGACCTGCGCATCATCTCGCTGGTGATCGAGTCGGGCCGGGCGATGGTGGTGGCGTTCAACAAGTGGGACCTGGTCGACGAGGACCGCCGCTACTACCTGGAGAAGGAGATCGACCGGCAGCTCGTCCGCACGCCGTGGGCACTGCGGGTCAACATCTCCGCCAAGACCGGCCGCCACCTCGACCGGCTGGTGCCCGCCCTGGAGAAGGCGCTCGACGCCTGGTCCACCCGGGTTCCCACCTCGCGGCTCAACGCCTTCCTCACCGAGCTGGTGCAGGCCACGCCGCCGCCCGTGCGCGGGGGCAAGCAGCCGAAGATCCTGTTCGCCACCCAGGCCTCCATCGAGCCGCCCAAGTTCGTGCTGTTCACCTCGGGCTGGCTGGAGGACACCTACCGGCGCTTCATCGAGCGGCGCATCAGGGAGGAGTTCGGCTTCGCCGGCTCGCCCATCGAGGTGACCATGAAGATCCGCGAGAAGCGCAAGGAGAAGAAGTAGCTCACTCCGGGTGGTTGTGCCCGCCGAGGGCATAGCGGCTGCCGACGCCCTCGTAGGCCAGGTGCAGCGTCATGCCCTCGGCCGCGTGCGTCAGCTCGTGGCAGTGCGCCAGCCACACGCCCGGGTTGTCGGCGTGCAACGCCACCACCCACACCTCGCCCGGCGCCACGTCGAAGCTGTCCATCCACACCGGGGTGGCGGGAATGCCGTTCCTGGACAGCACCAGCACGTGGTGGCCGTGCGGGTGCATGGGGTGCAGGTCGCCGCTGCGGTTCACCACCGTGATCCGCAGCCACTCGCCCTCCCTGACCGGCTGGGCGGGGATGTGCGGCCACACCTCGGCGTTGACCGTGTGCGACAGCAGCGGCAGCCCGCCGCGCAGCGCGATCAGCCGGTCCAGCACCCAGGTGGCCTCCCTGTCGAACCTCGCCGGTACGGCGGGCCCGCGCGAGCCGTACCTGGTGATGTCGAGCACCGGCGTGGCGGGCTCGGGCGGCGCGGCGCCGCCGCCCGGCGTCAGCAGGAGCCCCGTGCCCGGCAGACCCACCGACAGCAGCGCGGGGCGGTCCGGCATGGTGAAGGCCAGGTCGTAGCGCCCGCCCGCGGCGAGCTGGGCCCGCTCGGTGGTCGGCGGCCCCGTCACGTCCACCCCGTCGACGGCTTCGACGGTGTACGGCGTGCCGCTGACGCCCACCGTGTGCGGGCCGTTGTCGGTGTTGACCACGCGCAGCCTGACCTTGGTGCCCGGGGCCACGACCTGCCTGGCGAGGCCGTCGGCAGGGGGTCCGTCCGTGGTGACCGTCAGGGTGCCGCCGTAGGTGTGCAGGGCTACGGGCTCGTCCAGGCCCTGCGGGGCGGCGGGATCTACCGTGAACGTGCCGAACAGGCCCTGGCGCAGGCCCTCGTTCGGGGTCTCGTGGGTGTGGTACCAGTAGCTGCCCGGCTCGGCGGCCCGGAAGCGGTAGACGAACTCGCCGCCTGGCTCGACCGCGTCCTGGGTCAGGCCGGGCACGCCGTCGTCGGCGTTCGGGACGCGGTAGCCGTGCCAGTGCAGGGTGACGCCCCTGTCGGTCAGGTGGTTGCGCAGCCGCACCTCGACCAGATCGCCCTGGCGCACCCGGATCGCCGGTCCTGGTGAGCTGCCGTTGAACGTCAGCGCCTCGACCCGCTTCCCCGAGGCCAGCGTGATCACGGCCTTCTCCGCGGTGAGCGTGAACCGCCTCTGCCCACTCCCACGCACCGTCCCCTGCCCCGCCTCGTCCGGCCGCCCCGCGTCGGCTGGTTGCCGGGTGATGACCGGTTGTCCGGCGTCGGTCGGTTGTCGGGTGGTGGTCGGTTGTCCGGCGTCGGTCGGTTGCCGGGTGATGGCCGATGGTCCGGCGTCGGTCGGTTGCCGAGTGGTGGCCGGTTGTCGGGTGGCGTCGGCCGGTCGGAGGGTCGTGAGGTCCGTTGGGCCGGTCGCGAGGCGGATCTCCGTGGGGCGGGCGTTCCACATGCTCAGGCCGGTCCAGGCCAGGGCGAGCGCGGCGACCGAGACCCCAGCGATCCGCCACGCCCGCCCCGGCGGGCCCTTCCTCGTCAGCATCGACCACGTCGCCGCCGCCCCGAGCGCCACCCCGGCGACGAGCACCCCCGACAGGTACGGCGCGGGCGGATAACCCACGGCCAGCACGACCACCACCCCGGCCACGGCCGCGTAACAGGCGGTCAGCCTGCAGACGGCCGCCGCGACGGGCCGGCGCAGCACCGTGGCCACCCCCGCGCCCACGGCGGGCGGCACCAGCAGCGGAAGCGCGATCAGCACCTTCTCCCCGCCGAACCACCACCCACGCCCCACCAGCACAACCGCCACCACCACCCGCAACCCCGTCACCACCAACGCCGCCCCGAAGACGACCACGGCAACGTGACCACGGGCGCCCGCGACCCCACCCGTGCCCAGGCGCCCACTCCCCACCCCAACGCTCCCCTCAGGCGACGTGACGTGCTGCGGGGCGGTGGCGCTTTTCTTTGGTGGGGTGGGGAGGTGGGAGGCGGTGGTGGCGAACCAGGTTACGGCTGTGAGGATTGCCAGGAGGCGGTCGAGCGCGAGGAGCGCGGCCGTGCTCACACCGCGTCGACGGCCTGGGCGGTCGCGGCCGCGTGCTGCTTGGCGCCCCGGTAGGCGGCGATGGCCGCCCCGAGCAGCCCGAGCCCCACGATGGCGTGGAAGCCGAACACGAACAGGCTGGCGGTGGTCGTCCGCTCTTCGGTTGCCCCGGCCACCTCGGCCAGCGGGAACACCACGAAGATCTGGATCGCCACCAGCACCAGCGGCGCCGCGCACAGCCCGATCAGCTTGCCGGGCGCCTTGGCGATCGCCGCCACGATCGTGGTCAGCAGCGACGCGGCCGGGATGGCGATGATCCCGTTCATCGCGTGCCATCCGATGGCCGCGCCTTCGGGGGTGGTGGGGCGCGGCATCTGGAACGCGCCGAACGTGGCGAGGTAGAACTGCAGGATCACCAGGACGAGTTGCAGAATCGTGAACCAGACGAGAACTCTTCGCATGCGCCCATCGTGAACCCGTCCTGCCCCTCCGTACATGAGTAACCCCTACTCATCTATGAACGGCCCCCGCGGGTTCCGAGTCGGCGGGTCGAGCGGGACGGCGACACGACGGGAGCGTAGGCGAGCTCGACACGACCTCCGGTCCTTGAGGAGCACGCACGCAGGTAGGGAATCCTCGTCCGGCAGGTCGATGTGCGGGCCGATCCCGTCCCCGGTGACCTGCGCGCCCGCGCCCACGCGGGCGGCCGACAATGCGGCCGTAACGGTGGCCGGCCCGCATCACCTGAGTGCCGTGGAAGCGACAGACGGAGGCGGGTGCGGCGAGAAGCGGGTGGGGCGGCTTGCCGTACAGACGCCTCCGAGGAAGAGCGGTGGGAGAGACGCTGTACGGGCGCCTGAGGAAGAGCGGTGGGAGAGACGCTGTACGGGCGCCTGAGGAAGAGCGGTGGGGGAGACGCCCGTACAGGCGCCTGGGCAAGAGCGGTGGGGGAGACGCCCGTACAGGCGCCTGAGGAAGAGCGGTGGGGATGTCGGACGGACGCCCCTGAGGAAGAGCGACAGGGGAGATGCCGTATGGACGGTCCTGAGGAAGAGCGGCGGGAAAAGGGGTGGGAGGGAGATCGGTGGGGGAGATATCATCGGCGGGACAGGCGCCGACGGAGACGAGTAGGCGCGGAGAACGCTGGTCGGAGAGAGCCGCCGGAAGCTGGGAAGGCGGTCCAGCGGTCCGCGACGAAGACACTCCCGAGCCGCGGGGAGGAAATGCCCCGCCGGTCTGACCCCCGTCATCGGGTCGTAGAGGCCGCCACGATCGCGGGCGGCGAAAGTGCGGTGGCACCGGGAGTTCCCTTCTCCCCCGCACTCCCAAGGGGTCATGCACTTCCGTGAGGAGCTGTAATGATCTCTCGTGTACTGTCGGCGGAGCTCTCGGAGCACGCCGGCCAGCGAGTGACGATCGCCGGTTGGGTCCATCGCCGCCGGCTGCTGAAATCCGTGAACTTCCTCGTCATCAGGGACAGATCTGGCCTCGCCCAGGTTGTCGCGAAAAATCGGGAAATGCCGGGGGAGGAGACCGTCGTCCAGGTCACCGGCACCGTGACCTCGAACCCGCAGGCCCCCGGCGGGTTCGAGCTGTCAGACCCCGAGCTCGAGGTGCTCTCGGAGCCCGTGAAGGCCCCGCCGTTCGACCTCTACAGGCCGGGCGTCCCCGCGACGCTGCCCACGATCCTCGACCACGCGCCCGTGGCGCTCAGGCACCCGAGCCTGCGCCTGGCGCACGAGATCTCCGCGGCGAGCGTCGCCGGCTTCCGCGGGGCGCTCGACGGGCTGGGCTTCACCGAGATCCACACCCCGAAGATCGTCGAGTCGGCCACGGAGTCGGGCGCGAACGTCTTCGGCATCGACTACTTCGGCCGTCCTGCCTACCTGGCCCAGTCGCCGCAGTTCTTCAAGCAGCAGCTGGTCGGCGTGTTCGAGCGCGTCTACGAGGTCGGCCCTGTCTTCCGCGCCGAGCCGCACGACACCGCCCGACACCTGGCGCAGTACACCAGCCTGGACGCCGAGCTGGGCTTCGTCCGCGACCACCGCGACGTCATGGCGGTGCTGCGCGAGGCCGTCGCCGGCATGGTCGAGTCGACCAGGGAACGCGTGCCCGCCGCCGCCGGCCTGCTGCCCGAGGTGCCGCGGGAGGTCCCCGCCGTGCACTTCTCCGAGGTCAGCGACGAGCCCGACCTGTCACCCGCGCGGGAGCGGGAGCTGTCGGAGTGGGCGCTGCGCGAGCACGGCACGGAGTTCCTGTTCGTGACCGGCTACCCGATGGCCAAGCGCCCCTTCTACACCCATCCCGAGCCCGGCCGCCCCGAGTACTCCAACAGCTTCGACCTGCTCTTCCGCGGCCTGGAGCTGGTCACGGGCGGCCAGCGCCTGCACCGCCACGAGGACTACGTGCGGGCGCTCGGCGGTCAGACGGGCCCCTACGAGGGCTACCTGCAGGCCTTCGCGTACGGCATGCCGCCCCACGGCGGCTTCGCCCTGGGTCTGGAACGCTGGGCCGCCCGCCTGACCGGCGCGCCCAACATCCGCCAGGCCACCCTCTTCCCGCGTGACCTGCACCGCCTGTCACCCTGACGAGAGCTCGGGAGCGAACTCTGACGGGCGGGGGTGGCGCCCCGGCACCAGGAGCGCCACCGCCGCCCCGGCCAGGCAGATGAACGCCGTCACCAGGAACATCTCGGTGTACTCGGCGTGCAGGGCGGCGTTCACCTTGGCCGTGTACTCGGCCAGCCGTCTGGCGTAGGTGACCGCGTCGACCCCGAAGGGGAGCGGCGTGTCCAGGTGGGCCGTCAGCGCCTGGAAGCGGTGGAAGCCCCACGCCGAGACCGCGGCGATGCCGATCAGCATGCCCATCATCCTGGCCACCACCACACCGGCCGAGGCGACCCCGTGCTGCGCGGGCGGCGTCAGCCGCAGCACCGCGGCCGAGATCGGAGCGATGACCAGGCCGAGCCCGAGCCCGGCCACGATCAGGTCGGCGTCCACCACGAACCCGGCGCCGGCCAGGTCCAGCGGCCACCGGCTCATCAGCGCGTATCCGGCGGTGGCCACCAGCAGCCCGGCCACCGCCACGATCCGGTCGCCGAGCCGCCGCGCCAGCGCCCCGCCGAGCACGGCGCCGATCGGCAGCGCGAGCAGGAAGCGCGCCAGGACCAGCGCCGCGGGCAGTGTTTCCAGGTCGAGCAGCGTCTGCGCGGCGAACTGGACGAACACCATGGTGATCAGCAGCGCGGCGCCCGACAGGAAGCTGACGCCCAGCGCCGCCAGCAGCGGGCCCTTGCGCACGCCGGTGAGGTCGAGCAGCCGCACCGGCGCCCTGACCTCCCACCACACGAACACCGCGGCCGCCACGACCCCGGCGCCGATCAGCGGCAAGCCCCACGGCGGCAGCGCCGCCTTGGCCGGGTCGGGGTTGTAGAGGCCGACGACCAGCAGCCCGAGCGCCAGTGCGAGCAGCAGCCCGCCCACCGTGTCGACCCGCGCCGCCGGGGCGGCACCCGAACGGGCCGGGACCGTGCGGTGGATGGCCACCGCCGCCAGTGCGGAGAGCGGGACGTTCAGCCAGAAGATGGCGTGCCAGCCGCCCAGTTCCACCCCGAGCACCGAGAACGCCGGGATGAGCGCGAGCACCCCGCCGTAGAGCGGGCCGAGCGCGCTGCCCAGCTCCTGGGCCGCCCCGACCGCGCCCAGTGCCACCGGCCGGTCACGCACCTCCCACAGGTCGCCGATCAGCGCCATCGTGATCGGCAGCAGCGCCCCGCCGGCGATGCCCTGGACGGTCCGCCCGGCCACCACCGTCGTCTCGCCGAAGGCCAGCGCCGTCAGCACGGACCCGGCGGCGAAGGCGGCCAGGCAGGCGTGGATCAGGGGACGCCGGCCGTACCTGTCGGACAGCTGGCCGAGTAACGGCATCGCGGCGATGTAGCCCAGCAGGAACCCGGTCACCACCGGCGTGGCCCGCTCCAGGTGGTTCAGCGGGACGCCCACCTCCTGCGCGATGTCGATCAGGACGGTGACCACCACGTACGCGTCGAGCGCGGCCAGCAGCACCACCGCGCCGCCGACGCCCAGGGCCGCGCGTCTCATCCGGCCGGGGGAGTGATCGTGACAGCCGCGTCGTAGTCGGAGAACGTGACGGTCACCGTGCCGTCCGGCAGCGGCAGCTTCACCTTGGTCAGCCTGCTCGAGGCCTTGTCCACCCAGACCTGGCCGTTGACGCCCTGGGTGAGGCCCGGCACCAGCGTGCCGATCACCTGTCCGGGGAACGTGGCCGCCACCCGGTAGGCGCCGCTCTCCTCGGCCTCGACGCGCGGGTCGGTGGCCGTGGACAGCAGGTGCGCGATGCCCTTGGCCGGGTCGAGGATCAGCGACGGGTCGTAGAGCTGGGCCAGGTCCTTCCTGGTCATCTTCTGGAAGCCGCCGGTCGGGCCCTTGAAGTGCACGGTGTCGCCCACCACGGCGAAGGTGATCTCCTGCAGGTTGCCCAGCACGTCGATGGTGATCGTGCCGTCGGCGTCGCCCTTGGCGGTGAGCCTGCCGTCGGCCTTCTTCACGGGCACCTTGGGCTTGCCGTCGGTGGCGATGGAGAAGCTGGCCGACTTGACCGCCTTCATCGCCTCGGCGGACTTCTGCATCAGACCAGGCCCGTCGGGGAGCTCCGAGCCCCCGCCCGAGCAGGCCGTCAGGAGCGAGAACAGCAAGACGATCAGCGCTTTACGCAGCATGCCCGGATCGTAGCGAGCGCCCGGACACCGCCGTGAGCCGAAGCCGATATCGGTTAGGTGTCAGCGCAACTTCTTCAGGTGCTCCACGATCGGCTCGTAGGCCGTCTCGATCGCCTCGAGCTGGTCGTCGGTCAGCCGGTCGATGAAGTGCTCGCGTACGCTGACCACGTGGTCGGGCGCGACCCTGCGGATCGTCTCCCAGCCCTGCTCGGTCAGCACCGCGAAGGTGCCGCGCCGGTCGTCGTGGCAGTCTTCCCTGGCCACCAGGCCCTTGGCCTCCATCCGGGAGATCTGGTGCGACAGGCGGCTGCGCGACTGGATCGTGGCGTCGGCCAGATCGCTCATCCGCATCCGCCGATCGGGGCTCTCCGACAGGTTGACCAGGATCTCGTAGTCGTTGAGCGACAGGGCATGCTCCTGCAGCTCGCGGTCGAGCCGGTGCATGAGGAGCTTGTGCAGGGCGAGGTGGGTACGCCAGGCACGCTGCTCAGCGGGTGATAGCCAGCGAGGCGCGCTCATGATCCCCAATCTAGCGCACGTAGAGTGATCCGATATGGGTGAGAGTCTGGGCACTGTTGTGGTGGCAGGGGCCGCGAACCTGGCCATCGCCCTGGCCAAACTCGTGGCGGGCCTCATCAGCGGATCCGCCGCAATGCTATCGGAGGCGGCGCACTCCGCGGCCGACACCGTGACGGAGTTGCTCCTGCTCGTGTCGGTACGGCGAGCGGGCAAACCCGCCGACCGCCGCCACCCCTTCGGGCACGGCTCCGCGGGATTCCTGTGGGCGATGACCGCGGCCGTGGCGACGCTGGTCGGCGGCGCTGGGTTCTCCATCACCCACGGCTGGCACACGATCATCCACGGCGAGCAGCTGGAGGACCTCAGGCTCTCCTACGTCGTGCTGGCCGTCTCGTTCGTGATGGAGGGGGTCTCCTTCCTCAAGGGCCTGTCGCAACTGCGCGCCGAGGCGGGCAGGCACGGCGTCGGCCCGGTCCAGCTGGCCATGCGCACCTCCGACACCGCGCTCAAGGCGGTCCTGCTCGAGGACAGCGCCGCCCTGATCGGCCTGATCCTGGCGGCCATCGGGCTGCTCGGCTCGCAGCTGACCGGCTCGGCCGTGTGGGACGGCGGCGCCTCCATCGCGATCGGTCTGCTCCTGCTGGCGATCGCGCTCAGCCTCATCGCCGCCAACGCCTCGCTGCTGATCGGGCAGGCCGCGCCGCCGCAGCGGGTGACGGAGATCCGCGCGCTGCTGCTCGCGCAGCCCGAGGTGGACGACGTCGTCGAACTGCTGACGATGTATCTGGGCCCAGGCAGCCTGCTGGTGGCCGCCAAGGTCGACTTCTGCGACGAGGCCACCGTCGCGGGGGTGGAGATCGCCTGTGATGAGATCGACCGGCGGCTGCGCGAGCACATCCCCGGGATCACCCAGGTGTTCCTGGACCCGACGCCGACCCGGCGCCGGGCTAGCTGAAGTGCATCACGATCGCGAGCCCGACCACGTGCATGAGCACGACGAAGACGATGAGGAAGACGAACACGAACTTCGCCGGCCCGTGCTCGAACGTCTTGCCTTCCTCGAGGGGCCTACGCGTCGCCATCCGGTCGGCAATGCGCTCTTCGAGGGGTTTGCGGTAGAACATGCCATTCAGCCTATCCGCGGGATGGGTCGCCTCCCTATCGGGACGTCAGTGATTGCGGTCACCACGATGTCCGGCTGCTCCTCCCACTCCACCAGGTGGAGCCCGTCCCAGTCGGGCTCCCGCGCGCCCATCGCGTCCAGCGTCAGCTCGCCGCGCTTGATCAGCGCCTCCTTGCGCGCCCACAGGCGGATCAGCTCGCGGTTGCCCGTCACCCGGGCCCGTTCGCCCGCCGTCAGCGCCCGCCCGGCCAGCGCCTCGTCCAGCGGCCCCTCAGGCACGCGCTCGGCGTCCACCCCGACCCGGCCGGGCCCGGCGGCCGCGCACACGTAGCCGCGCGTGTGGCTCAGGCTCACGCCGATCAGCGGCTCCTCCGCCAGGTACGGCCGGCCGTGCCCCGGCCCGTGCACGTCGCAGTGCTGCAGCAGGGTGAGCCCCGCGGGGTCGGTGCCGAGGAGGTCGGCCGCGCACAGCCGTACCAGCAGGTGAGCGGCGACGAACGACAGCCGGTCGGCCTCGAACCTGAACCGGGCCGCGCGCTCCCGCTCCACCTCGGTCAGCCACGCCTCGGGCGCGCGGACCTCCTGCGGCCTGCCGCCCATCGCCACCGCTTCACCCATGCGGGTGAGGTTACTTCTTCTTCTGGTCGGTCGGCTTGCTGCCGTCCAGGTTGTACTGGTCCTCCTTGGCCGCGCCGAGCACCGTGACGTCCTGGATCTTCCACACGCCCTGCTGCTTGACCAGGGTGATCTTCAGATGCGAGTCCTTGACCGAGCGGATCGCCTCCGACGTCTTGACCTGCTGGTCGACCACCACGATGGCGTGCGCGGAGCCCTCGTCGGCGTCGGCCAGGTAGACCTCGCGCACGTTGGCCTGGGAGACGGCCTTCAGCTTGACGATGACCTGGGCCATCGCCCCGCCGAACGCCTCGTCGTAGGTGGCCAGGAAGTCGCCCGTCGCCATGGCGGTCAGGGCCGTCCTGGTCTTCTGCAGGTCCTGGTAGTCGTAGCTCAGCAGCGTCTGGCCGAAGGAGTGGGCGGCCCTGGACACCTCCAGGCGCAGCGCCCTGTCGGTCTCCAGCTGCGCCAGCGACTCGCGCGCCCGGTCGGCGGACACCCACTGGATCGCGGTCGTGGCGGCCAGCGCGAGCACCACCAGGACGGTGGCCGCCCCGACCATCCACACCCACGACTTCCGCGGCCCACCCCGCACGGCCGTCCCGGCTTCCGCCTTGTCGGTGCCGGTCGCGGTCTCGTCGCTAGGCTCTGCCTGGTCGTCCTCGGCGGCCGGGGTCTCTGCCGGGGCGGGCTCGGCGGCCGGGGTCTCTGCCGGGGCGGGCTTGGCGGCCGTCCACTTCTTGCGGACGACCCTCCTGGGGGCCGGGGTCTCGACCTCCTCGGCGACGGTCTCGGCGAGATCCTGCTTCGTGGTCATCCGTTCTCCTCACGGCGGCGAGCGGCCCGGCCCACCGCGATCCAGCCCACGATGCCACCGCATGCCGCGATCGCGAGGAATATCGCGACAATCAGCGGCACGGTGTTCAGCGGCGTGTGGGAGGCGGCCTCCTTGGCCGCCATGGTCGCGGTCGGACGCGAGCCCTCGGCTTTCCTGCTCGGCTCCGGCTTGGCGCTGGCCTGCTGCTGGGTGTTCTGGTCGGTCGAATCGTCCTGGTACGGCCTGGCCGCGTCGTGCGCCACGTCGTCCACGGCGGCGGGATCGGTCTTGTCCACCGGGGCGTGCGGCGGGCACGAGCGCAGCTTCTCCATGCGCGGCTGGCCGAGCGTGTTCTCGTACTCCTCGGCGGGCTTGGGCGCGCCGGGGACGCTGAAGATGAAGGAGCTGCGCCCGTAGACGCTGCCGTCGGGCCGCACGTCCTTGATGTCGTCGGCCAGGCTCAGCGCGGTGGGCACGATGGCCAGCAGGTGGTTGACGTTCTTCGCCGTCTCGGGGGAGAAGAGGGGCTTGTGCGGGGTCCCCAGCGCCGTCAGCAGGCAGGAGAAGCCCGGCCTTGACTTCTTGATGGCCTGGTCGAGCTGCCCGAACACGGTCGGTCCCTGGTCCAGGAAGGTGTTCAGGTCGGCCCGCGACTCGCGCAGCGCCGCCGTGAGCGTGGCGGTGTCGGTGATGCCCGAGGCCAGCTCATCCTTCCTGCCCGCCAGGGTGTGGGTGAGCTGGGTGAGCTGCACCGACAGGTCGTCGAGCAGCTGGGAGTTGTCGGCCAGCGTGCCCGTGATGTCGTGCGCGTCGTCGATGATCGACCTGATCGACGGTGCGCGGCCCTCCAGCGCCACCGACAGCTCGTGTGTGATGGTCTTGGCGTCCTTGGGCGGGACGGCGTTGAGCAGCTTCCCCACGCCCTGGAAGAGCTTCTTGTAGTCCAGCGGCACGTTCGTCTTGGTCAGCGGGATCACCTCACCCGCGGCCAGTGACTGCCCGCCCGCCCCGGTCTTGGGCGGCGACAGCTCCACGTAGGGCTCGCCGATCGCCGACTTCCTGCGGACCTCGGCGGTGGTGCCCTTGGGCAGGCGGATCTCCTTGTCGATGTCCAGCCCGACCACGATCTTGCCGGGGGCCAGCCGTACGTCTCCGATCCTGCCGACGCGGACGCCCAGGTAGGCGACGTCGAAGCCGCGGATCAGGCCGGGGGAGGAGATGAACTCGGCCGAGATCCGGTAGGGCTTGGTGATCGCGTCGAGCTTGATGATCGTGCTGAACGCCCAGACTGTCATCACGATCCCGAGCACGACGAAGAACCCGAGGTTCAGCCAGATTCTGGGTCTCATTTCGGCGGCTCCCACAGCAGGCGGAAGTCCTTGAGCTGGTTGGGCAGCGGGCCGGTGTCGAGCTTGGGGCTGTTCGGCAGCAGACCGCTGTGCTTGGGCAGCAGCAGGCCCTTCAGCCACAGGTAGATGAGCACCTGCCCGTTGACCGTGATGGGCGGCGAGTCCAGGAACTCCTGGATGCCGGACACCAGCCGCTTGAGGTCCTCCTTGCCGCGCAGCATGGCCGCGGCGATCGCGTCGATCTCGCGCAGCAGCTTGCGCAGCCTGGCCGCGTGCCGCGGGTAGACGGTGAGGTTGGCCTCCTTGGCCAGGTTCGTCAGCGCGATGATCGCCTTCTTGATGTGCTTACGGCCGTGCGCCAGGCGGGCGGTCACGTCGGCCAGCGAGCCCGGCAGCCTGTCCAGCTCCTTGTCGCCCTTGGCCAGCTGGTCGCCCAGCTTGGCGATGGCGTCGATGGTGGTGGCCATGTCCTTGCGGGCGGCGGAGTAGGCGTCGGTGACCTCGGCCGTCTGCTTGATGAGCGTGTTGAGGTCCTCGCCCTTGCCGCCGATCGCCTTGGAGCTCGCGTCGAGCAGCGCGTTGATGTCCTGCGCGCCGAGCGCCTCGATGAGCGGGCCCGCCTTCTCGGTGACCTGCTCGATGTCGGGCTCCACGGACGTCTCGGTGATCGTGGCGCCGCTGGTGAGGAACGGCCCGCTCGACAGGTCCCTGCCCGGCGGCGGCGTCAGCTCGACGTAGTTCTCGCCGAGCACCGAGGTCTTGGCCACCGTGGCCGTGCTGCCGACCGGCACCGGGTGGTCCGACTCGATCGACATCGTCACCTTGGCCTGGTAGCCCTGCAGCTGGATACCGGTGACGGTGCCCACCCGCACGTCGGAGATCTGCACGCTGTGCCCGGCCACCAGGCTCTGCACGTCGTCGAAGGTGGCGTTGAGCGTCAGGTCGCCGGTGGTCGAGCCGAGCGTCTGGAGCGAGCAGGACGTGGTGATGCTCAGCGCCAGGATCCCGGACACGAGGCGGGCCTTCATCGTGCCCCCTGCTTGTTCTGGAAGGGGCAGTTGCTCAGGCCGCCGGGCAGGCACGGCACCTTGCCCAGGTTCAGCGACTGGAACAGCGGGGTCAGCCACGCCCTGGTCATCGCGTTGAGCACCACTCTGATCTTCAGCACGTGCTGCTTCTTGTCCCAGGAGGAGACGATCACGTCGGCGAAGTCGGCGGCGCCCTTGATCGCCTGGGCCGCGTGCTCGCTGTTGGCCCGCACCGTCAGCACCAGCTCGGCCAGCGTGTTGGCGGCCTGCGGCAGCCGCTCGGAGTACTCCTCGATGATGATGTCGCCGCGCTGGACGAAGGTGGCCATGCCGGAGATGAAGCCGCGGATGCGCTGCCGCTCCTCGGCCAGGATGGCGCTGGCCTGGGAGAAGGAGTCGATGGCCTCGGTCACCTGGCCCTGGCGGTTGTTCAGGCTGGTGGCGATCCTGTTCAGGCCCTTGGCCAGGTCGATGAGCTGCTGGTCCTGCTTGGACAGGGTGTCGGTGAGCTTGGCCGTGTCGGCGATCGCGTTGTTGATCGTCTTGCCGCGGCCGTCGACGCTGTCGGCGATGTTGCTCGCGACCTTGCCCAGCTTCTTGGCGTCCAGCGCGTCGGTCAGCTTGGTGAACGCGTCGAGCGCGTCGTCGATCTCCACCGGCAGGTCGGTCCGCTCCAGCGGGATCGTCGCGCCGTTGGCGAGCTTCTGGTTGCCCGGCTTCCACGGCGGGTAGAGCACCACGTTGCGTTCGCCGAGGGTGTTCTGCGGCGCCACCACGGCCTTCACGTCGGACGGCAGCGGCACCTCCGGGTTGACCGACAGGTCCACCCGCACCTTGTCGCCCTCGATCCGGATCCGTTCCACGTATCCGGCGTCCATCCCCATGACCTTGACGCGCGCCTGCTCGTACAGCGACGGCGCCTTGGAGAAGATCGCCACCAGATGGTATGGCTCCCGCCCCACGAACGAGCAGCCGCCGGTGGCCACGAGGAGCATGACCGCCACGCACGTCGCGAGCAATCGCCGGGTCCCGGTCATCGGTCGTTCTTCCTGTCCTTGGCGATGGCGGCCAGCACCTCCGGGTTGATGGGGCCGAGGCCCGTGGCTATGGCCTCGAGCCACGGGCCCTCGCCGCCCATGGTGGACAGCCCGTAGAACGTCGGGCCCGCCCATCCGAGCAGCGAGTTCAGCTGCTTGGTCCCGGTGCTGAGCCGGGTGGTGATGGCCCGGTTGTCGTCCAGCACCTGCACCAGCGACTTCTCGTGCTCGTTGATCAGCCGGGTGGTGCTCTGCACCAGGTCGCTGCCGTCGCCGAGCAACTGGCGCAGCTCGTTGCGGCGGAGCTTGAGCTCGTTGAGCATCGCCGAGATCGCGTCGATGAGCCGGCCGATCTGCTTGTCCTTCTTCTCCAGCGTCTTCATGATCTTGGAGCCGTTGTCGAGGAGACGCTGCAGGTCGGGTTCGCTCTTGCTGATGGTGTCGGACAGGTCGCCGATGTTCTTCAGCAGCTTGGTGATGCGCCCGCGCTTGCTGGTGTCGATCTTGCCGAGCTCGGTGAGCAGGTTGTCGATCTGCTTCTTGTCCAGCTTCTGCACCAGGTGGGTGGCGTCGTTGATGGCGTCGTTGATGAGCGTGGGCACCCCGGTCCGCTCGACAGGGATCCGCCGCCGGCTCTCGGGCAACTGGTCGACGTAAGGGGCGGACACGGGCCCGGTCAGCTTGACGTAGCGGCCGCCGAGCAGGTTGGACAGGGAGATGTCCGCCCTCGTCTGGCGGCCGAGCCGTACGTCGGAGTCGACCTTCCAGATGACGATGACTTGGCCGTGGTCGTAGTCGGGGCGCACCTCGGTGACCTTGCCGACCTTCACCCCTGCCACCCGGACGTCGTTGCCGGTGCGCAGGCCGCCCGAGTCGACGAACGTGCCCGACATGTAGTAGCCGCCCTCCAGCAGGCCCAGGTTGCCGACCAGGAACGTGCCCACCAGGACCGTGGCGAGCACCGCCATCGACACCAGGCCGACGACGATCTTGTTGCGGTCGCGGAAGGACTTCAGCGCCATCACTCACCCACCATGAGCTTCTGCAGGTCCTTCGTGCTCTGGACCCTGGTGTTGCCGCGCAGCGGCGGCGGCGTGCTCATCGGGTACGGGCACGGCGCCTCGCCCAGCGCCACGCAGGGCACCGCGGTGACGAAGTAGTGGCCGCGGTTGACGGTGGTGTAGCCGCGGGCCAGCGACGGCGGGAACGCGTCGACCACCTTCTGGATCTCGTCCACGTGCCTGCGGATGCCACCGGTCAGCCCCGCCAGCCGCTCGACCAGCGCGCCGAGCTCGTCGGCGTTCTTGCCGATCACCTCGTTGGAGGTGTGGAAGGTGGTGGTGAGCTCGACGATCGAGTCGTCGATGAGCTTGCGGTTGGCGTTGAACGCCTCCGACAGCGTGACCAGGTTGTCGACGAGCTGCTCGATCTGCTTGTCGCGGGCGGCGACCACGCCTGTCACCGTCCCGTAGTCCTTCAGCAGCTTCTGGATCGTCTGCTTGCGCTCGTTGATCGTGCCGGTGATGTCGTTGACGTTGTCGAGCAGCCTCGGGATGTTCTTGTCGTTGCCGTGCAGGGCCTTGGCGGCGGCCGTCAGCAGCTGGTTGATCTGGTCGGGGTCCAGGCTCCTGGTCAGCGGGCCGAGGTCGCTGACGAGCTGGCCGATGTCGACCACCGAGGAGGTACGCGCGATGCGGGCGCCCGGGCCCAGCCTGTCCTGGGCGGTGCCGGGGATGAGGTAGACCACGCGCAGGCCCACCGCGTTGCGCCAGCGGATGGCGGCCTCGGTGTCGGAGGGCACCTTCACCGCGTCCTGCACCTGCATGGTGACCTCGGCGCGGCCGTTGACCACCTTGATGGTGTTCACCTGGCCGACCGGCGCTCCGGCGATCTTGACCTGGTCGCCCTCGTGCAGGCCCGACACGTCGTCGAAGGTCGCGATGAGCTCGTACCCGCCGCCGGTGTTGATGCGGGCGATCTGCACGATGATCAGCGCGACCAGGCCGAGCGTGGCGGCGAGGAAGATCACGAAGCGGACGAGCGTCCACCGGCGGATCCTGCGTACCCTGGAGACGGCCACGGTCAGTCCCTCCCCGTGGTCGGCCCGCACGAGCCGACGATCAGCTCGCACACGTCCGTGGCGACGAACGCCTCGATTTGCAGCTGGCGGGTGTCACCCGGGCCCTTGGCCTCGATGAGCTTGTTGAGCAGGGTGACCAGCTTGTTGTAGCCGCGCACGCCGTCGCCGGCCAGGCCGAGCTGGGCGTAGATGAGCGCGGCCACCCGCTCGCCGGAGTGCACGCCGGCCCGCAGGTCCTGCCGGTGGTGCTGCAGCCCCACAGTGCCCTGGTCGGCGATCGAGGTGAGGTAGGCCAGCAGCGCCCGCACCTTGTCGGCCCGCTTGAGCAGGTCGGGGGTGATGACGTTGACGTCGGAGGAGATCGAGACGATGTCGTCGCCCTTGTCCTGCAGCGCGGTGGACAGGGCGGCCGCGTCGTGCAGGAACTGCCTGGCCCGCTGGCGCTGCCGGTGCGCGACGCCGATCACGGTGCCGGCGTCGTCGATCAGCTCGCGCAGCTGGCCACCCTTGCCGTCCAGGCCCTGGGCCAGGGTGTGCACGATGACGGTGACCTCGCGCGGGTCGACCGCGTTCAGCCCGCGGTAGGCGTCGCCGAGCGTGTCGGACAGGTCGAGCGGGTCCTCGGTGCTGGTGATGACCGCGCCGTTCCCCAGGAACGGGCCGGTCGACTCGCCGGAGCCGAGCTTGAGATCGATGAACTTGGGGCCGAACACCGAGGTCGGCTCGATGGAGGCGACGGTCGACTGCGGCACCTTCACGCCGGGCTGCACCAGCATGGTGACCACGGCCTTGCCCTTGCCGTCCAGCGACACCTTCGACACGTTGCCGACGGTGATGCCGCGGATCTTGACGGGGGAGTGCGTGTCCATGCCCTGCCCCGCCCGGCCGAACACCGCGGCGATGCTGGTGCCGCGCAACTCCTGCGCGCTGCGGACGATGAAGAACGTGGCACCGGCGAACACCAGCAGCACGACCAGCGAGATGGCGACCCGGGTGAGCAGGGGGAGCTCGAAACGACCCATCGGCTCACCCCGTCAGCTTCACGCTGCCGCCGCCACCCCAGAACAGGTACGACAGGAGCAGGTTGAGCAGGACGATCGTGACGATCGACTGCCGGATCGCGCGGCCCGCGGCAACCCCGACGCCCACCGGCCCGCCGGAGGCGTAGAAGCCGTGGTAGCAGTGGATGACGATGACGGCGAAGGCGAACACGCCCACCTTGGCGACGCTGTAGATGATGTCCGTCACAGGTAAGTACAGGTAGAAGTAGTAGTCGTAGACGCCGGGCGCCAGCCCGAACAGCACCGTGCTCATCAGCCGGGTGGCGAAGAAGCTGGCGAACAGCGCGATCAGGTAGATCGGCATCAGCGCCAGCAGCGCGGCCACCACCCGGGTGCAGATCAGGTAGGTGAAGGCGTTGATGCCCATCACCTCGAGCGCGTCGATCTCCTCCGAGATCCGCATCGCGCCGAGCTCCGCGGTGAAGGCCGAGCCCACCTGGGCCGCCAGCGCGGTGGCCGCGATGATCGGGGTGATCTCGCGGACGTTGGCGAAACTGCCGACCAGGCCCATGAACGACTCCGCGCCGATGGCCTGCAGCCCCTGGTAGCCCTGCAGGCCCACCGTGGCGCCCACGACGAAGGCCATCGTGAACACCACGAAGATCATGCCGCCGCCGATGATCGTGGCGCCGACGCCGATCACCACGTCGCTGACCTGCCGGAGCACGACCTTGGTGTACTTCAGCCTGAGCACGATGTCGCGGACGGAGTAGAACAGCACCTTCCACACGAACAGGGGCCAGTTGGCGAGCCTGGCGAACCGCTCCGCCAGCTCCCGGCCCGAGCCGGCGATCCTGAGGCCTGCCGTACGCGTGACCATCACAGCGACCTGGGCGGATAGGCGAGGAAGTACACGGCGGAGATCACGTAGTTGAAGGCGAAGACCAGCATGAACGTGATCACCGTCGCCTGGTTGACCGCGCGGCCCACCCCGACGGGGCTGGTCTCGCAGGTCATGCCCTTGTAGCAGGCCACGGCCGCGGCGATGAAGCCGAAGATCCACGCCTTGAGCAGCGTGACGTACAGGTCGGAGGCCACCACCAGCGACAGCGCGCCGTCGAAGTACGCGCCGGGCGTGACGCCCTGCACGACCACGTTGAAGAAGTAGCCGCCCGCGGCGCCCGACAGGATGACCAGCGGGCACAGGCACACGGCGATCGTGCTGGCGGCCCACATACGCGGCGTCACCAGGCGGTGGATCGGGTTGACCGACATCACCTCCATGGCGGCCAGCTCGTCGCGGATGTGCCTGGCGCCCACGTCGGAGGTCATCGCGCTGCCGCCGGCGCCGGCGATCAGCACCGCCGAGGCCAGCGGCGCCACCTCGCGGATCAGTCCCACGAACACCGCGCTGCCGGTCGCCGAGGCCGCGCCCAGCTGCCAGGCCAGCTCGCCCACCTGCAGCGCCACGGTCGCGCCCAGCGGGAGCGAGACCAGCAGCACGGGGACGCTGGTGACGCGCGCCAGGAACCAGCACTGGTCGACGAACTCCCAGAACCAGCTCCTGACATCCCAGCTGCGGCGCAATCCCTCAAGGACGATGACGAACAGGTCACCCACCTGGCCCAGCACGGACCCGGCCTTGCGGCCGACGTATCCGGACAGGGCCATCAGCACCCCGCCCGCGTGCTTGTTGCCGTCATGACCACCTCATGGAACCGGCCGACTACGGATTCGATACCTTACTGACGGGTTGTCCAGTAAGTCGATGCTTCGGATGGAATTTGAGGAAAAGGTATGAGACGCAGGTCACCTGTTGTCACGCAACCACGAAACGTAATCACTATGAGATGTGCGGTTTTCTGACAGGTACGGCAAGCCGCCCGCCGTCCTGGGCTGACGCTGCTACTCCGCCGCAGGCGGTCCGAGGCGGTAGGACGTGGGAGGCGCGTCGTGCTCCTTGCGGAAGGCGCGGTAGAAGGCCGAGCGGGTCTGGAAGCCGCTGGCGTGGGCGATGCGGTCGACGCCCCAGCCGGTGCCGGCCAGCAGCCGCCGGGCGTGCGCCACGCGCAGCCGGGTGACGTACTCCCACAGCGGCATCCCGAAGACCTGCTTGAAGGTGTGCGCCGCGTAGACCGGATGGACCCCGGCGGCCCGCGCGATCTCCGCCACGGACAGATCCTCGGTGTAGCGCGTGGCGGCCACGACGAGCAGCTGCTCGGCCGCGCGGGCCGGCATCGGCGTCGCACCCGCGGCGGGGCCGGCCTCGTGCGCCAGCCGGGCCAGCCTGGCGTACATCTCGAACCTGCACACCTCGGACACCGTGGGATCGGGGGTTCCCGACAGGTTCTCGATCCACCGGGACAGCAGGAACCGGTCGTGCGGGGCCTCGGACGGCCTGCCGTACAGCAGCTCGCCGCGGACGAGGCGGTCCAGGGCGGCGCGCAGGGCGTGCTCGCCGATCACGGTGCTCAGCGGCATCGTGGCCCACAGGAAGTCTGCCCCGCCGTCGGCGAGCAGGCGGTGCGGGTACCCGCCCCAGAACACGACCAGGCGGCGCCGGGGCAGCGTGAGCGTGCCCAAGGGCATCGCGTAGCTGACCGTGCCGGACAGGACGAGGTTCAGCTCCAGCTCGGGGTGCAGGTGCGGGCGCGGCATCGGGTCGGCGCCGCCGCGGCCGGCGAGCAGTCCGTGCATGGCGACATGGGGCACGCCCACGACGATAGAGACCTTGAGGATCGGCGACATGGCGGCCCCTCGCGCGGGATGCCGGGGCAGGGGGAGCGCCGTGAGACTCGTGGGCATGAGCGATCTCGACGACTTCATGTTCGACCTCAACGGCTACCTGATCCTGCGGCAGGCCGTCGGCCGGGACCTGCTGGCCCGGCTCAACGCCGAATTCGACGCCTTCCCCCGCGACCTGGCGCGCGGCCAGTGGTACCGGGGAGCGCAGCGCAAGGACTACACCGGCGACACCGGCTACGAGCTGCACCAAGCCGTGGCCGCGGGCGAGCCGTTCGCCGAGCTGATCGACCACCCGAGCTGGTTCCCGCTGGTCAGGCACTTCGCCGGGGAGGAGGACAGCTACCTGCCCGGCGTGTTCATCGACGAGAGCATCGCCTCCATCAGGGAGTCGGGCGGGCACCACCCGGTGCACTCCGGCGGCTACCGCACCGCGCTGCGCGGGCGCTACGGCCTCTCGCACGGCGCGTTCCGCTGCGGGCAGGTCAACGTGATCCTCGCGCTGACCGCGATCGGCGCGGGGGACGGCGCGACCATGGTGGTCCCCGGCTCGCACAAGTCGAACCTCCCGCACCCGCTGGCGGGCGACTACGCGCGGGGAGACCGCATGGACGACCTCCCCGGCGCCGTGCCCGTCCACCTGAACGCCGGGGACGCGCTGCTGTTCGTGGACGGGCTGATGCACGGCGGCTCGACCAGGACCAACCCGGGCGAGCGCCGCGTGCTCATCTACCGCTACGGCCCCATCTGGGCGGCCAGCCGCTACGGCTACGTCTACGACGAGGCGTGGCTGGACTCCCTCCCGGAGCGCCGCCGCCGCGTCCTGCGCCCGGTCGCGCCAGTCCGCGTCGGCGACCCGGTCCCCGCCGAACCCGGCGACCGCTAGCCGAGCAGTCCCGCCATCCAGGACTCGACCTCGTCCGGGTGGCGGGGCAGGCCCGCCGACATCATCCTGGCGCCGTCGGCCGTGATGACCAGGTCATCCTCGATGCGCACGCCGATGCCGCGGAACTCCTCCGGCAGCGTCAGGTCGTCGGACTGCAGGTACAGGCCCGGCTCGACGGTCAGCACCTGGCCCTCCTCCAGCACGCCGTCCAGGTACTGCGAGGCGCGCGCCTTGGCGCAGTCGTGCACGTCCATGCCCAGCATGTGGCCGCTGGAGCAGACCGTGTAGCGCCGGTACAGGCCCGACTCCATGAGCGAGTCGATCGACCCCTTCAGCAGCCCCCACTCGACCAGCCCCGCCGTGATCACCCGCATCGCCGCCTGGTGGAACTCGCGGAAGCGGACGCCGGGCCGCAGCGTGGCGATGGCCGCCTCCTGCGCCTCGTACACCAGCTCGTAGACCTGCCGCTGCACGGGCGAGAAGCGGCCCGACAGCGGCAGCGTCCTGGTGACGTCGGCCGTGTAGAGCGTCTCGGCCTCCACCCCCGCGTCGAGCAGCAGCAGCTCGTCCCTGTTCAGCCGTCCGTCGTTGCGGATCCAGTGCAGCACGCAGGCGTGCGCGCCGGAGGCCACGATGCTGTCGTAGCCGACCGCGTCGCCCTCGAGCCGCGAGCGCAGCCCGAACACGCCCTCCAGGTAGCGCTCGCCGCGCCGGTGCCCCAGCGCCTGAGGGATCGCGCGCGTCACGTCCTCGAACCCGCGGACCGTGGCGTCCACCGCCCCCTGCAGCTCGCCGAGCTCCCACTCGTCCTTGACCAGGCGCATCTCCGACAGGAACGACTCCACCTCGGGGTCGTCCAGCGACCTGCCGCGCGGGTCGAGCTCGTCGATGTGCGCGCACTCCAGCCCGTACAGCTGTGCCGCCTCGGCCAGGTCCGGCCTGCGCCCCACCCAGAACTCGCCGAAGCGGCGGTCGCGGTAGAACTCCTGCCCCTCCTCGCGCGGCGAGCGCGGCCGCAGGTACAGCACGGCCTCGCCCGACGGCTCGATCACCAGCACGTCGCCGGGCTCGCCCGCCCCGGTCAGATAGGAGTAGGCGCTGTGCGGGCGGAAGCGGTAGTCGCTGTCGTTGCTGCGGACCTTGAGCCCGCCCGCCGGGATCACCAGCCGCTCGCCGGGGAAGCGCGAGGCCAGCGCCGCCCGGCGCTTGGCCGCCCACGGCGCGATCGGCAGCGGCGACAGGTCGGTGCGCCGGGTGTCGGCCCAGCCTGTCCGCATGAACGCGGCCAGCTCCTCGGTGATGGGCAGGTCGTGGCTTCCGGTGTTCAGCTGCTCGCTCATGTCGGGATCCCTCGCGCGGACAGGGTGAGTGGGTGGTATTTCACATATTAAAGGGATGGTGTCCGGCATGCAGCCTACGACAGTCCTTGACGGCGTCCCTACGGCCTTGCTTGCCTGAAGAGTAGGAGAGAAGGGCGCTTAACCGGGGCTCGCTCGGGGGAATGTCCCTAGCTAACTGAGAGCCGAGGTGGTGCACATGCTCATCGGGACGATCCTGCGCAACAAGGGTAACGCCGTCACGACTGTGACCCCGGATTCCACCGTCAGGGAACTGCTGGCCAAGCTCGCAGAGCACAACATCGGAGCCGTGGTCGTGTCCGTCGACGGAGCGACGATCACCGGCATCGTGTCGGAGCGCGACGTCGTGCGCCGCCTGCACGACAGGGGCGCCGGCATCCTGGACCAGCCGGTCTCCACGATCATGACCTCGGAGGTCCGCACCGTCGGACCGCACGACAACGTGGAGGAACTGCGCCGGACCATGACCACCCACCGGTTCCGGCACATGCCCGTGGTGGAGGACGGCCGGCTGGTCGGCATCGTGAGCATCGGCGACGTGGTCAAGAGCGCGATCGAGGAACTGGAGACGGAGAAGGCGTCCCTGGTGGACTACCTGCACCGTTGACACGGGTGGCACCCTTGAGCCCGTGATGTACGGGCCACCACCGCCGGAGTTCCCCCGGGCGACGAGCAGTCCGACGCTGATCCTGCTCGCGTCCGGGCTGGCCGGGATCGTCGGCCTGCTCTTCGGGCTGTTCATCGGCATGGGACTCGACCAGGGACCCACCGCCCCCACCCATGCCCCCACGGTCACCGTGACCGTGGAGGGCACCGCGCCGCCGCAGGCCTCCACTCCCGCCACCACTCCGCCGCTCTCCGGGACCTCACCGCCGGGCCTCATCACGCCCCCCACCCAGACCGTGCCGACGGGGACCGTGCCGACCGGGGCCGGGACGCCTCCCGCGACGGGGCTGTCCCTGTCGGCCGGACGCACGCTCGTCGTGGGCAGGGACATCCAGCCGGGCACCTACCGCACCGCGGGACCCGCGCCGGGCCAGCCGGCGTGCTTCTGGGCCAGGCTCAGGAGCACCTCGCCGAACCCGGCCGACGTCATCGCGGCCGACATGCCCAAGGGGCCCGCCACGGTGACGATCCTGCCGACGGACAAGGGCTTCCAGACCATGGGTTGCGCCGACTGGACAAGATCCTGAGAGGTCCGTGCGCGAAACTCTTGAATTTCGCACAGGAACGCGCAATCCTATGCCGCAAGAAGAGAGGAGGCACGCAGACCGCGTGCTGGCGCGAGTCCTACGGGTATGGGCCACGCCACTCCGGCGTCCGTGGCGAGGACGCATCACAGGAGAGTGCGGAACAGCGCGCATGTCGCCACAAATCCCGAACCCTGTTCGCGAGGAGTGACCATGCGTCCCCCGGTACTCGCGGCGACCGTTCTCGCCGCCACCGCTCTCGTCTCCACTGCTCTCGTCTCCACCCCTGCCCAGGCCCGCGCCCTGCCCGCCCCCGCCGCCTGTGACGGCTGCTGGAAGCCGGCGCTGAACACCAGCTGGCAGTGGCAGCTGTCGTCGCTGCCCGGCAAGCCGTTCCCCGACGTGCAGATGTACGACATCGACGGCTTCGCCGCCAAGGACGGCGCGATCGTCAAGGCGCTCAAGGCCGACAAGCCCGGCCGCAAGGTCGTCTGCTACATCAGCGCCGGCTCGTTCGAGGACTGGCGGCCCGACGCCGGCCAGTTCCCCTCGAGCGTGCTCGGCAAGCCCCTGGACGGCTGGCCGGGTGAGAAGTGGCTGGACATCAGGCAGTACACCGGCAAGCTCGGCGACATCATGAAGGCCCGCCTGGACATGTGCAAGGCGGCCGGATTCGACGCGGTCGAGCCGGACAACGTCGACGGCTACACCAACGACACCGGCTTCCCGCTCAAGGCCGCCGACCAGCTCGCCTACAACGCCTGGCTCGCCAACGAGGCACACCGGCGGGGCATGTCGATCGCGCTGAAGAACGACCCGCAGCAGATCCCCCAGCTGCTGCCCTACTACGACTTCGCGCTCAACGAGCAGTGCTGGCAGTACAAGGAGTGCACCACCGCGCAGAACGGCGACTACGGCTACGACCAGTTCGTCAGCGCGGGCAAGGCCGTGTTCCAGGTCGAGTACAGCCTGGCCACCTCGAAGTTCTGCGCCAAGTCCAACGCGCAGAGCTTCAACTCGCTGAAGAAGAAGCTCGAGCTCGACGCCTACCGCGTCCCCTGCCGTGGGGTCTGAGTTCGACCTGCTGGTCGTCGGCGACGCCAACCCCGACGTGGTGCTCTCGGGGGCGCCCAGGGGGTTGGCGTACGGCCAGCGGGAACACCTCGTCTCCTCCGGGGCCCTGGTGCTGGGCGGCTCCGGGGCGATCACCGCGTGCGGCGCCGCCCGCCTCGGCCTGCGCACCGCCTTCGCCGGGCTGGTGGGCGACGACGCCGCCGGGCGGTTCGTGCTGGAGGAGCTGATCTCGCGCGGCGTGGACGTCTCCCGCTGCACGATCGGGCCCGAGCCCACGGCGATGACCGTCGTGCTGGCCGACGGGCCCGACCGGGCCATCCTCACGGCTCCCGGCTGCCTGCCGTACCTGGGCGCCGGCGACGTGCCGCGCGGGCTGGCGCGGCACGTGCACGTGTCGTCGTACTTCCTGCAGCCGCGGCTGGCGGCCGGGCTGCCGGAGCTGTTCGCCGACGTAAAGCGGGCGGGGGCGACGACCTCGCTGGACACCAACGACGACCCGGCGGGGCAGTGGCCCGACCTGACCGAGGTGCTGCGCGTCACCGACGTCTTCCTGCCCAACGCGGCCGAAGCGCGGGCGCTGTCGCGGACCGGCGGCTCCCTCGAGGAGGCGGCCGCGCTGCTCGGCAAGACGGGCACGCTCGTCGTCGTCAAGGACGGCGAGCGCGGAGCCCTGGCCTGGGACGGCGGGGACGTCGTCCGGCAGGGCCCGATCCCGGTGCAGGCCGTCGACGCCGTGGGGGCCGGCGACAGCTTCAACGCCGGGTTCGTCGCGGCGCGGCTGCGCGGGCTGCCCCTGGCCGAGTGCCTGCGGGTGGCGGTGCGCTGCGGCGGCCTGTCCACCCGCGCGGCCGGCGGCACGGCCGCCCAGCCCGCCTGGGAGGAGCTGTGAAGGTCACCTTCCTGGGCGCGGGCAGCGTCGAGTTCACCCAGGGCCTGCTGGCCGACCTGGTCGGGATGCTCGACGAGCTGGAGGTCTCCCTGCACGACATCCACCCCGAGCGGCTGGAGACCGCGCGGGGCGCCGCGAGACAGATCGCCCAAGGGCGGGACGTGAAGATCGAGGCACACCTCGACCGGCGCAGGTCGCTCGAGGGCGCCGACTTCGTGATCAACATGATCCAGGTCGGCATGATCGACGCCACCCGCGTCGACTTCGCGATCCCCGCCCGCCACGGCCTGCGGCAGACCATCGGCGACACGATCGGCGTCGGCGGGATCTTCCGCGCGCTGCGCACCTTCCCCGTCCTGGACGCCATCGGGCGCGACATCGCGGACGTGTGCCCCGACGCCTGGCTGCTCAACTACACCAACCCGATGGCCATGAACGTCTGGTACCTCAACGCGGCCACCCCGGTCCGCAACGTCGTCGGGCTGTGCCACTCCATCTACTGGACGGCGCACGACCTGGCCGAGCTGGTCGGCGTGCCGTACGACGAGGTGTCCTACCTGGCGGCGGGCGTCAACCACCAGTCGTGGATGCTGCGCCTGCAGGCCGGCGGCGAGGACCTCTACCCGCGCCTGGACGAGGCCGTCGAACGCGACCCGGGGCTGCTGCGGCGGGTGCGGGTCGACATGTACCGGCGGCTGGGCTACTACCCGACGGAGACCAGCGAGCACTCCGCCGAGTACGTGCCGTGGTACCTGCACGACCCGGCCGAGATCGAGCGGCTGCGCATCCCCGTCGGCGCCTACCTGGAGATCAGCGAGGACAACGTGCGCCGCTACCAGGCGACCAGGGACGCGCTGCGGGCCGGCAGGCCGATCCCGGTGGAGGGCACGATGGAGTACGCCCCGCAGATCATCCACAGCCTCGCCACCGGCACGCGCCGGGTCGTCTACGGCAACGTCGTCAACCGCGGCCTGATCGGCAACCTGCCGGAGGGCTGCGTGGTCGAGGTGCCGTGCGTGGCCGACGCGCTCGGCGTGCGGCCGGTCGCCGTCGGCGACCTGCCCGCCCAGTGCGCCGCGCTCAACCGCGCCTACGTCAACGTCAACGAGCTGACCGTCAGGGCGGCGCTCGAGGGAAGGCCCGAGCACGTGCGGCACGCCGTGATGGCCGACCCGAACGCCGCCGCCACCCTCACCGTGGAGCAGATCTGGCAGCTGTGCGAGGAACTGACGGCCGCGCACGGCGACCTGCTGCCCGAGCCGTTGCGAGGTGTCCGATGAAACGATTGTCCGCGCTGATACTGGTGTCCGTCCTGCTGGCCGGGTGCGGCTCCGCCGAGAAGGCGGACGGCCCGGTGGAGTTGACCTGGTGGCACGGCCAGGTCGAATCCCAGGCCAAGGTCGTCGAGCAGCTGGCGGCCGACTACAACAAGACCCATCCAGGGGTGAAGGTCGTGCCCGCGGTCGGCACCACGAACGTGGACGACATGCTGCAGAAGGTGCAGGCCGCCCTGGCCGGCGGCAAGGCGCCCGACATCGCCTACATGTACGGCACCTGGATGCCGCACCTGGCCAAGAACCCGCAGGTCTACGACCTCACCTCCACGGTGAAGGCGCCCTCGTTCGGCTGGGACGACTTCTGGCCGTCCGAGCGGGCGGTCTCGGAAGTGGGCGGCAAGGTCGTCGGCGTGCCCGCCGTCGTCGACAACCTCGCCGTCATCTACAACAAGAAGCTCTTCGACGCCGCCGGCGTGAAGTACCCGGACCAGAACTGGACCTGGGACGACTTCCGCGCCGCCGCCCGCACACTGACCCGCGGCGGCGTGTACGGCACGGCCTACCCGGTGACCGGCTCGGAGGACACGGTGTGGCGCTTCTGGCCCATGCTGTGGCAACAGGGCGGCGCCATCGTCACCCCCGACGGCAAGAAGTCGGCGTTCAACACCCCGCAGACCGCCCAGGCGCTCGACCTGTGGGCCCAGATGGCCCACCAGGACAAGTCGGTCTACCTCGACCAGAACGGCGAGAAGTTCCTGCCGCTGTTCCAGAGCGGCAAGGTGGCCATGGTCATCGCCGGGCCGTGGGCCCTGCTCGACATCATCGACCACAAGGTCGACTACGGCGTGCAGGTGCTGCCCGGCTACAACGGCAACCACGAGACGATCGCGGGCCCCGACAACTGGGTCGTGTTCAACAACGGCTCCCGGCGGGCCAAGGCCGCGGCCGACTTCCTGACCTGGCTCACCAGGCCGGAGCAGGACGCCAGGTGGACGCTCGAGCTGGGCAACCTGCCGCTGCGCAAGGCCACGCTGGCGCTGCCCGCCTACCAGGCCTTCACCAAGAAGTTCCCGTCCGTGGACGTCTTCACCGCGAACCTCGACAACGCCAAACAGGCCCGGCCGCAGCTGCCCTCCTACCCGGAGTTCTCCGAGAAGGTGGGCAACGCCATCGCCGAGGCGCTGCAGGGCAGCACGCCCGCCGCGCAGGCGCTGACGAAGGCCGCCGCCGACGCCGACACGGTCCTGGGGCGGGCGCGATGACCGCCCTGGCGCGGGTCACGGTCGGCTCCGGCGTCAGGGGGATCCGCAGGCGGCGGTGGGTCCCCGAGCTGACCGGGTGGGGGTTCGTGCTGCCTGCCTCCCTGGTGATCGTGGGGCTGGGGCTGTTCCCCGCGGTGTGGGCGCTGCTGCTGTCGCTGCGGGACGGGGACCTCATCACCGGCGGCGAGTACGTCGGCCTGCAGAACTACCGGGACATGTTCGGCGACGCCGAACTGGGCAAGGCCACCCTGCACACGCTGGTGTACACGGTGCTGTTCGTGCCCGGCTCGGTGATACTCGGCCTGGCGCTGGCGTTGGCGCTCAACCTGCGGATCCGCCTCATCGGGTTCTACCGGACCTGCATCTTCGTGCCCTACGTGGTCTCCGCCGCGGCCACCGGCATCCTGGCCAACTTCGTCTTCGACCCCGACTTCGGCATCGTCAACGCCGGGCTCAAGGCGATCGGGCTGCCCGGCATGGGGTTCCTGCAGGACCCGGACCAGGCGATGATCACGCTGGTCGTCATCTCGCTGTGGGGCGGGGTCGGCATGCCCGCCGTGGTCTACCTGGCCGCGCTCCAGGACATCCCGCGCGAGCTGGTCGAGGCCGCCAGGGTCGACGGCGGCACCGGCAGGCACGTGCTGCGCCACGTCGTGCTGCCCCAGCTGCGGCCCGCCACGGTCTTCCTGACCATCTGGCAGGTCGTCACCGCGCTGCAGCTGTTCGACCTCGTCTACACCACGACCAAGGGCCAGCCGCTCGACTCCACCACGGTCATCGTGTTCTACCTGTACCGGCAGGCCTTCCAGCTCTTCCATTCCGGGTACGGCGCGGCCGTCGCCTACGCCCTGTTCGCCGTCACGCTGGCCGTGTCGGGGCTGACGCTGTGGAGGGGATCGAAGTGAAGCGGCGCTGGCTGGCCCACCTGTTCCTGATGCCGATCGCGCTGCTGTTCGCCGCGCCGCTGGTGTGGATGGCGCTCACCGCGTTCATGCCGGACGCCGACATCAACCGCTACCCGCCCAGGCTGTGGCCCGAGCACTTCACCCTGGCCGGGTTCGCCCGCATCTTCACCGAGGACGACTACCCGCGCTGGCTGGGCAACACGGTCATCGTGGCCGGCGCCGCCGTGCTCGGGCACCTGGTGCTGTGCTCGCTGGCCGGGTACGGCTTCGCCCGGCTGACGTTCCGCGGGCGCGGTGTCGCCTTCATCGCGGTCATGGCCACCATCATGATCCCCACCCAGGTGCTGATGATCCCGACGTTCCTGCTGTTCAGGAACCTGGGGCTGATCGACACGCTGGGCGCCGCGTTCGTGCCGTGGCTGGCCTCCGCCTTCGGCGTGTTCCTGATGCGGCAGTTCTTCCTGTCGCTGCCCAAGGAGCTGGAGGAGGCCGCCACCATCGACGGCTGCGGCCGGCTCGGCGTCTTCTTCCGCGTCGTGCTGCCGCTGGCCAGGCCCGCGCTGGCGACCCTGGTCGTCTTCACCCTGCTCGGGGCGTGGAACGACCTCATCTGGCCGCTGATCGCGATCTCCTCAGAGGACAGCTACACGCTGCAGCTCGGCCTGGCCACCTTCGCGGGCGCCAGGCACACCGAATGGTCGGCGCTGATGGCGGGCAACGTGGTCGCCGTGCTGCCGCTGGTGCTGGCGTTCGTGCTGGCGCAGCGGCACTTCGTGGCCACCATGAGTTTCAGCGGGCTGAAGGGCTGAGCCGTACGATTCAGGCAGCCCACATCGAGGAGGATGCCATGTCGGTCTTGCGGAGCCTGATGGAGAGCATGCGCAGCGGCGCCGTCGAGGTGGTCGACCTCACCGCGCCCCTGTCGCAGGACACGCCGATCCTCCAGTTGCCCGAGCCGTTCGGCAACACGATTCCCTTCCGACTGGAGGAGATCAGCCGCTACGACGACCGCGGTCCCGCCTGGTACTGGAACGATATCCATACGGGCGAACACTCTGGCACGCACTTCGACGCCCCGATCCACTGGGTGACGGGACGCGACGGCCAGGACGTCTCCCAGGTGCCCGCGAGCAGCCTGCTCGCCCCCGCCGTGGTGCTCGACTTCTCCGCCGAGGCCTCCAAGGACCCCGACTTCCTGCTGCAGATCTCCCACGTGCGCGAGTGGGAGCAGGCCAACGGGCCGCTGCCCGAGGGCGGCTGGCTGCTGTACCGCACCGGCTGGGACGCCAGGGCCGCCGACCAGGCCTCCTTCATCAACGCCAACGAGACAGGACCGCACACCCCGGGTATCTCGGTCGAGTGCGCGCGCCGGCTGGCAGAGGAGACGCCGATCCTGGGCGTGGGCGTGGAGACCGTCGGCACCGACGCGGGCGCCGCGCACTCCTTCGACCCGGCCTTCCCCTGCCACTCCTTCCTGCTCGGCGCGGGCAAGTACGGCCTGACCCAGCTGCGCAACCTCGACCGCCTGCCGATCACGGGCGCGGTGGTGATCGCGCCGCCGCTGCCCATCCTGGGAGGCTCCGGTTCGCCCGTCCGGGTGCTGGCTCTGGTCGAGCGATGATCGTCGCCGAGGCGGTCGGGCGGGCGCTGGCCTCGCTGGGCGTCGACACCGCCTTCGGCGTGGTCGGCAGCGGCAACTTCCACGTCACCAACGCGCTGCGCCGGTACGGCGTGCGGTTCGTCGCGGCCAGGCACGAGGGCGGCGCGACGACCATGGCCGACGCCTACGCCCGGATGAGCGGCCGGGTGGGTGTCGTCTCGGTCCACCAGGGTCCGGGGCTGACGAACGCGATGACCGGCCTCACCGAGGCCGCCAAGAGCCGGACCCCGCTCATCGTGCTGGCCGGGGAGGTCACCGAGCCGCTGTCCAACTTCCACATCGACCAGGACGCCCTGGCCAGGGCCGTCGGCGCGGTGCCCATGCGGGTGCGGACGGCCGAGTCGGCGGTGCGGGACACCGTCGACGCCTTCGGCACCGCCTGGCGGGAGCGGCGCGCGGTGCTGCTCAACCTGCCGCTGGCCGTACAGGCGCAGGACACGCCCGGCGACGCGGAGATCTCCGACCTGACCAGGGCGGCCGAGGAACGGGCGCCGGGTCCTTCCGCGACGGACGGGATCGCCGAGCTGGCCAGGCTGCTGGCCGGGGCGGAGCGGCCGGTGTTCATCGCGGGGCGCGGCGCCAGGCACGCGCGGCGGGAGCTGGAGGAGCTGGCCGACCGGGCGGGGGCGCTGCTGGCCACCTCCGCCGTGGCGCGCGGGCTGTTCCGCGGCAGCCCGTGGGACCTGGACGTGAGCGGCGGGTTCGCCACGCCGCTGGCCGCCGAGCTGATCACCGCCGCCGACGTGCTCGTCGGGTGGGGCTGCGCGCTGAACATGTGGACCACCCGGCACGGCACGCTGATCGGCCCGGAGACCCGGCTGGTCCAGGTCGACCTGGACCAGGACGCCCTGGGCGCGCACCGTCCGATCCGGCTGGGCGTGACCGGCGACACCGCCGTGGTCGCCCGCCAGGCGGCCGGGATCCTGGACGAGCTGCGCGTCACCGGGCTGCTCGAGCAGGGACCCGGCTACCGCTCGCCCGAGGTGGCCAAGCGGATCGCCGCCGAGGGGCGGTGGCGGGCCGTGCCGTACCAGGACGACAGCCATGAAGGACGCATCGACCCGCGGACCCTGACCATCGGGCTGGACGACGCGCTCCCGGCGGAGCGCATCCTCAGCATCGACTCGGGAAACTTCATGGGATATCCGGCCGCCTTCATGGACGTCCCCGACGAGCAGGGATTCTGCTTCACCCAGGCCTTCCAGTCGATCGGGCTCGGCCTGGCCACCGCGATCGGCGCGGCGCTTGCGCGGCCCGACCGGATGCCCGTGGCCGCGCTCGGCGACGGCGGCGCGCTGATGGGCATCTCGGAGCTGGAGACCGTGGCCAGGCTCGGCCTGCCGATGGTGATCGTCGTCTACGACGACGAGGCCTACGGCGCCGAGGTCCACCACTTCACCGGGCAGCCCATGGAGACGGTGACGTTCCCGCCGACCGACTTCGCCTCCATCGCCCGCGGGTACGGCCTGGCCGCCATCACCGTGACCGAGCCCGGCGACCTGGCCGGCGTGGCCGCGTGGGTGTCAGGCCCGCGCGACCGGGCCCTGCTCGTGCACGCCAAGGTCACCAGGGACCGCGGGTCGTGGTGGCTGGAGGAGGCCTTCAAGGGTCATTGAAGCTTGCGGTAGGCGCGGGCCTCCTCGGCCGCGGCCAGCACCTCGGCCAGCCCGGCGCCCGCGCCCGCCGTCACCGCCGCCGCGATCGCGCCCTCCACGAACGGCACGTCGGCCAGCACCACCGCGCCCGGCTGTTCAAGCAGCCGCGCCGTCAGCACCGAGCTGCCCAGGTCGGGGATGAGCAGCACGCCGTCGCCCTGGTCGACCGCGGCCACGGCCCGCTCGATCAGATCGACGCTGGTGCCCAGCCCGCCGTCCTCCGTGCCGCCCGCCGCGGCCACCGGCACCTCGCTCCCGGCGATGCCGCGGGCCAGCGCCGCGGCCTCGGCCGCCAGGCCCGCGCTGTGCGAGATCAGCACCAGCCCTACCACGCCGGCGCGGCCTTCCCGAGCGCGGCCACGATCAGGGCCGAGGAGGCGGCGCCCGGGTCCTCGTGACCGATGCTGCGCTCGCCGAGGTAGCTGGCGCGTCCCCGGCGGGCTCTGAGCGGGATCGTGGCCCTGGCCCCGTCGGCCGCCGCGCGTGCCGCCCGCTCGAACGCCTCCGTGGGCTCCACGCCTTCGCCCGCGGCTGCCGCCAGCGCCTTCGAGGCGGGAGCCAGGGCGTCGATCATCGTCTTGTCCCCTGCGGCGGCCTTGCCGAGCCGTTCCACCGCGACCACGCCCGCGGCGAAGGCCTCGGCGAAGTCCGCGCCTTCCTGCAGGGCCTTGCCCATCGAGCGGAAGAACGAGCCGTACAGCGGGCCCGAGGCGCCGCCCACCTTCCTGATCAGGGTGGCGCCCGTGGCGGTCAGGGCCTCGGCGGGCGTGGCGGGCACGGATTCCGCCAGGGCCCGCCGTACTTCGGAGAAGCCCCTGTCGAGGTTGGCGCCGTGGTCGGCGTCGCCGATGGCGGCGTCGAGCTCGGTGAGACGGTCGCGGGCGGCGGCGACCCGCTGGGCGATCTCCTCGACCCAGGCAAGGGCGAACGCGGTCTCCATCAGCGCCCCCAGCGCAGCCCGGGCGTCTCGACCGGCGCGTCCCACAGCCGGGTGAGCGCGTCGTCCAGCCGGCAGACCGTGACCGAGAAGCCCTGCATGTCCAGGCTCGTCACGTAGTTGCCGACGAGCGAGCGGGCGATCCGCGCCCCCTTGCCCCTGATGTAGGCCTCCACCTCGGCGAACACCACGTACAGCTCGATGAGCGGCGTGCCGCCCATGCCGTTGACCAGCACCAGCAGGTCTCCGGCCAGCGGCTGGTCGCCGTGGACGGCGTCCATCGCCACCGCGGCCAGGTCGCGGGCCGGTGCGGCGGGCACGCGGCTGCGTCCCGGCTCGCCGTGGATGCCGATGCCCAGCTCCACCTGGTCGTCCGGCAGGTCGAAGGTGGGCTTGCCGGCGGCGGGGGTGGTGCCCGAGGTCAGCGCGATGCCGAAGGAGCGGCTGCGCGCGTTCACCTCGGTGGCCACGCCCGCCACCTCGGCCAGCGGCGCGCCCTGCTCGGCCAGCGCCCCGGCGATCTTCTCCACGAACAGGGTCGCGCCCGTGCCCCTGCGGCCCGCCGTGTAGAGCGAGTCCTCGACCGCCACGTCGTCGTCGACCAGCACGCTGGCCACCTCGACGCCCTCGCACAGCTCGGCGGCCATCTCGAAGTTGAGCACGTCGCCGGTGTAGTTCTTGACCACGTGCAGCACCCCGGCGCCGCCGCCGACCGCCTCGGTGGCCGCGATGATCTGGTCGGGAACCGGGGAGGTGAAGATCTCGCCCGGGCAGGCCGCGTCGAGCATGCCGTACCCGACGAAACCGGCGTGCAGCGGCTCGTGACCCGAGCCGCCCCCCGAGACCAGCCCGACCTTCCCGGAAACAGGGCCGGAGGCCCGGTAGACCACCTGATCGCGCACTCTGAGGGAGGGGTGGGCCGCGGCCAAGCCCTTCAGCGCATCCTCGACCACGGTCTCTGCGGTGTTGATGAGCTTCTTCATCGGATCCATTCTCGTTGTGTGAAGCTTGCCTACAGTCCCTACGATCCCGCCGTCAACGAGGATCCCTACCCCGTCTACGCCAGGATGCGGCGCGAGGCGCCCCTTTACCACAACCCCGACCTGGACTTCTGGGCGCTGTCACGGCACGCCGACGTGGCCGCCGCGCTGCCGGACGCCGCCCTGTACTCCAGCGACCACGGCCCCATGCTCGACCCCGGCGCGTGGAGCCCGCGGGCGCGCACATACCTGTCGTTCGTCGCGATGGACCCGCCCGACCACACGCGCATGCGCGCGATCATCTCGCGCGGCTTCACGCCGCGCCGGGTCGCCGCGCTCGAGCCGATGATCAGGCGGATCGCGCGCGAGCACCTCACCAGGGCGGTGGAGAAGGGGACGTTCGACTTCGCCCGCGAGTTCTCCGCCAGGCTGCCGCTGGACGTGATCTCCGAGCTCATGGGAGTGCCGCCGTCCGACAGGGCCGAGATCCGCCGCCGCTCCGACAGCGTGCTCAGCCACGACCCCTCAGGGCGCATGACCGAGGACGGGCTGACGAACATCCTGTCACTGGGCGAGTACTACGCCTCGATCGTCGCCGAACGCCGCAGGGCGCCCCGCGACGACCTCGTCTCGGTGCTCGTCGCCGACGACGGGCTGAGCGACGAGGAGATCATCCCGTTCCTGTTCCTGCTGATCGGCGCGGGCGCGGAGACGACCACGCACCTGCTCGGCGCCGCCTGGTACTGGGCCTGGCGCAACCCCGACCAGCGCGCCGCCGCCTTCGGCGGGGCGATCCTGCCCTGGGTGGAGGAGACGCTGCGCTACGACACCCCCGCGCACGGCCTCGCGCGCCGCCTGACCTCCTCCGTCACCCTGTACGGCGAGCGGGTCCCCGCCGGGGCGAAGATGTGGCTGCTGATCGGGTCCGCCAACCGGGACGCGGCGGTGTTCGACTCTCCCGACACCTACGACCTGTCGCGGGACACGTCGCGGACGCTGAGTTTCGGGGCGGGGCGGCACTACTGCCTGGGCGGGCCGCTGGCCCGGCTGGAGGCGCGGATCGCGCTGGAAGAGCTGACCGCCATGGTCGATCCCGACTACACCATCGACCCCTCCGGCATTGTCAGGACCGCCCACGGCAACGTCAGGGGCATGCTCGCGCTCCCGACCACGGTGTCACCTGCGCTACGGTTCGGGCATGGCTGAGATCGTGTACCCGCCGGTGATCGCCGCCGCGCGGACCCTCTTCCGCGTGCTGGATTACCGCTTCCACCTGGAGGGCACCTCCAACATCCCGACCAGCGGGGGCGCGGTCCTGGTCAGCAACCACATCAGCTACCTCGACTTCATCTTCGCCGGTTTCGCCGCGGTGCCCTCCAAGCGCCTGGTCCGCTTCATGGCCAAGGAGGCCGTCTTCACCCACCGCATCTCAGGGCCGCTGATGCGGGGCATGCACCACATCCCGGTCGACCGGGGCGCGGGCGCCGGCTCCTACGCCACGGCGCTGCGCATGCTGAAGGCGGGCGAGGTCGTCGGCGTCTTCGCCGAGGCCACGATCAGCCGGTCGTTCACCGTCAAGGACATCAAGAACGGCGCGATCCGCATGGCGATGGCCACCAAGACGCCGGTCATCCCCGTCGCGCTGTGGGGCAGCCAGCGCATCTGGACCAAGGGCCGCCCCAAGCAGCTCGGGCTGCGCCACGTGCCCATCACCATCCTGGTCGGCGAGCCGTTCCACCCCAAGCGCGGCGAGGACGTCAACCAGCACGTCGCCGACCTCCACTCCAGCATGTCCGCCCTCGTCGACAGGGCGCAGCGCACCTACCCCGAGATCCCGCCGGGCGTCTGGTGGCAACCCGCCCACCTCGGCGGCACCGCCCCGACCCCAGAGGAGGCCGCCGCCCTGGACCAGGCCGAAGCCGAAGCCCGCGCCAAGTCCTCCTGACCCGCCCCGTCGGCGTGGAGCGACGAGTTTCGGGGGCGCGCCTGGTCTAACCACGCATGACGACGACGCGTACGAAGGTACGTTCCCCCTGGCCTGCGCTCGCGCTGCTGTGCACCGCGAACTTCATGGTCGTCCTGGACGCCCAGATCGTGATCCTGGCCCTGCCGTCGATCGAGCGGGACCTCGGGCTCGACCCGGGCCCCGGGCAGTGGGTGCTGAGCGCCTACCTGCTGACCTTCGGCGGGCTGCTGCTGCTCGGCGGGCGGCTGGCCGACCTGCTGGGGCGGCGCAGGATGTTCATGGCAGGCACCACGCTGTTCCTGGTGTCCTCGCTGGTGTGCGGGCTGGCGTGGGCCGGCTGGGTGCTGGTGGCCGCGCGGGTGGTGCAGGGGATGTCCGCGGCGCTGATGGCGCCGACGGCGCTGTCCATCCTGATGACGATGTTCCCCGAAGGGGCCCCGCGTGACCGGGCGCTGGCCGTGTGGTCGGGCACCGGCGGGCTCGGCGCGACCGCGGCGCTGCTGATCGGCGGGGCGCTGACCGGCGGACCCGGATGGGAGTGGATCTTCTACCTGAACGTGCCCGTGGCCGCCGTGCTGCTGGCGCTCGGACCCGTCCTGCTGGTGGAGAGCCGTGAGGCCGTGCGCGAGCGCCGCTACGACCCCGTCGGCGCGGTCACCGTCACCGCGTCCCTGATGCTGCTGATCGCCGCGATCGTGCGGGCGCCCGCCGACGGCTGGTCCGCGGGTATGGCGGGTGGTGCCGTCCTGCTGATGGCGGTGTTCGTGCTGGCCGAACGGCGGGCCGCCGCCCCGCTCGTGCCGCTGCGGATCTTCCGCTCCCGGCTGTTCGTCGGCGGCAACCTCGCGATGCTGCTGGTGGGCATGACCGCGTGGGGTACGTCCGTCACCGTCTCCGGATACGCGCAGGACGTGCTGCGCTTCTCGCCGCTGGTCTTCGGGTACGGCACGGCCGTCCTCACCCTGGGCGCCGTGGCGGGCGCCGCGATCGCGCAGGCGGCGCTGCGCAGGACCAGCCTGGCCGTGGTCGCCTCCGCCTGCATGGTGCTGCTGGGGGCCGGTGCGCTGCTGCTGACCGGGGCGTCGCCGGGCGGCGGCTACTTCGCCGACATCTTCCCCGGGCTGCTGCTGTTCGGCCCTGGCCTCGGCGGCGGGACGGTGGCGCTGGCGTCGGCGGCGCTGTCGGGCGTGCGGGAGTCGGAGGCGGGCGTGGCCTCCGGCATCAACACGGCCGCCTTCCAGCTCGGCGGCGCGATCGGCACCGCCGTCGTCACCAGCGCCATCGTGGTGGGCGGCTTCCCGGCCGGCTTCGCCGCGGGGGTGGCCTTCGCCGCCGTGGGCCTCCTCGTCACGCTCACGCTACGGCCGGCCGTAGGCGTGTCTCGGTGAGAGGGGTGTAACAGGAGCGGCGGGGCCGGGCGATCCAACCGGTGAGCGACCGGGGGGAGGGGCGGTGCGACGGCGGCCGGCGTTGGCGACCGTGCTGGCGTTGCCGGCGATCCTGCTCGGGCTCGCCGGCAACCTTGCCACCGGGTCGGTCCAGATCGAGCCCTGGTTACGGGGATGGGTCTGGGCCGGCGTGGGGGTGCTGGCCGTACTCGTGCTGCTGGCCGAGACCGTCGGCAGGAGGCCGGCGGCGCGGCGGGAGGACGCGGCCGAGGCGCTGGCCCGAGCGGTGGGGACGCAGTGGCGCAGGGAGGAGATCCAGCGGCGGGTGCACGACCCGTTCCCGCTGCAGATCACGTGGCGGCCCGCCGGCGCGCAGCTGGTCGACCACCCGCTGAACGTGACACGGACGCTGCCCGGCCACCGGGCGCCGGCGCTGGAGCTGGCGGGGCGGCTGGAGGAGGTCGCGGCCGTCTACGGCGGGATCCCGTCGGGGCGGCTGGTGGTGTTCGGCAAGGCGGGCGCCGGCAAGACGATCCTGGCGCTGCGGCTGGTGCTCGACCTGCTGGACGGCCGCGAGCCGGGCGGGCGGGTCCCGGTCCTGTTCGGCATCGCGCAGTGGGACCCGGTCGAGCAGCCGTTGGAGGACTGGATGGCCGGGCAGCTGGCACGCGACTACCCGCGGCTGGCGGGGCAGGCGACCGAGCTGGTGGCGGGCGGGACGGTGCTGCCGGTGCTCGACGGGTTCGACGAGCTGGCCGAGGAACGGCGGCTACCGGCGCTCGAGGCGCTGAACGAGACCACGACGCCGCTGCTGCTGACCACGCGGCCCGAGGAGTACCTGGCGGCCGTGGCCGAGGCCAGGCCGGTCAGCTGGGCGGCCGGCATCGAGCTCGCCGCCCTCGACATGGAGGACCTGGCCGGATACCTGCCCAGGACCGGGAAGGCCGGGGCGTGGGAGCCGGTGCTCGAGCGGATGCGCGCCCGCCCGGACGGGCCGCTGGCCGCCGCCCTCGACACGCCGCTGCTGGTGACGCTGGCCAGGACCGTCTACAGCGACGGCCGCGACCGCGACCCCGCCGAGCTCGAGGGCTTCGCCACGGCCGAGGACGTGCGCAGGCACCTGTTCGGCGCGTTCCTGCCGGCCGTCTACGGCACCAGGGGAGCCCGGTGGGGATACCGGCGGGCGCGCTCGTGGCTGGGCTACCTGGCCTGCCACGGCCGGGTGGTGGCCTGGTGGGACCTGGCGGCGCGCGTGCCGGACCGCACGCGCAGGAACGTGCTGGCGGTGGCCTTCGGCGCCGGGTTCGGGCTGCTGAGCCGGTCGTGGCTGGCCTTCGGGTTCGCCGCGTTCCTCGGACTCGGGCTGGCCTCGGCGGACCTCGACCGCGTGCTGGTACGAGGGGCCACGGCCACGCCGCTGTCGGTGCTCGCCGCCCACCGCAAGGGCACGCTGATGGTGATGGCGATGGGCTCGGTGATCTTCGGGCTCGAGTTCGGCGTGATCGACGCGGTTGTGAACAGCGGGCCGTTCTGGGACAGCGCGGTTCTTGGCGTCCTGGTGGTGGTCGCGGCCGTTGTCGTGTGCAGCCCGTGGGGGAGGTGGCTGGTGCTGGCCAGGCTCTGGCTGCCGCTGTCCGGGCGGCTGCCGTGGGCGGTGCCCGCCTTCCTGGACGACGCCTACCGGCGGGGCGTGCTGCGCCAGACGGGCGCCGTCTACGAGTTCCGCCACGCCCACGTGATGGACTACCTCGTCGCCGCCTACGCCGAGGAACGGGAGCTGGCCGCGGAACGCCGTGCCGCACGAGGCGCGGCCCTCGACCGCGCGTTCCGTTTCGCCTCGGACCGGATGGGACGCGTGCTGCTCCTGGTGGCCGCGGCGGCGGTCACCACCGGCGCGTTCATGAGGCCTGGCTGGGTCGTGTTCGGCGCGATCTGGCTCGGGGTCGGCGTCGTCGTGCTGCTGGTGCGGGCGCGGAACACGATCGACACCTGGCCCGACTCCGCTGTCGTGCGCGTCGTCGGCCGGGACACCGCCCAGGTCGTGCTGGGCCTGCTGATGGCCGTGCTGCTCGTCGTGATCGGCAGGTTGCTCGCCGGGCTGCTCGGCTCGAGATCGATGTCGGCCATGCTCGTGGCCCCGCACGCGCGGTCGGTCTGGGAGTTCCTCCTGCTGGCCGTCCCGCTGCTGCTCCCGGCGCTGTTCACGCGGGCCGCCCTCGGGTTCGCCGTGCCGGTCCTGATCGCGGGCGCCCTGGCCATGGGCGAGGCGTCCCCCACCTGGCCGCTGGTGGCGTGCCTGGCGGCCGGGCTGGCCCTGGCGTGGTGGTCGGGCACCGCGCGGCTGCTGGCCGCCACCTCCTTGTCCTTCCTGTACGGCGGGCCTCTGACGCTCGCGGCGCTCCCCCTGGCGGCGTTGGCCGGGGCGCGGCCCCAGGATCCGGTGGACACGGGACTGACGCTGGTGCCCGCGGCGTGGGAGGGATTCGCCGTGTGGGCGGGCACCGCGCTGGCCGTGGCGCTCGTGGTGGTCGCCCTGCTGCGAAGGGATCGGATCGCCGCGGCCGTGGCCGCCACCTGTTTCGCCGGGCCGCCGGTGTGGCTCGTGCTCGTCCACCACTATGCCGACGACGTCCCGTGGATCCTGGCGCCCTGCTGGGTCCTGGGTGGTGCGGCCTTGGCGGCCGTGGTCCTGCTGCGGTGGCGGCGGCGCGTGCCGACCCTGGCCTACGTGCCCGCCGCCTTCGCCGACTTCCCCGGCGGGCCGTTGGTGACCTTCGCGGGGGTGGCCTCGATCGCCGCGGTGGTGTGCGCGGTGCCCGTCACCGATGTGCCGTGGCCGCCCGTGGTCGTGGTCCTGGCGCTCCTCTGCTGCGCTCTCCCGGCCCTGGCAGGTCGGGCGGTGCGGGGGTGGGCGCGCGGGAGCGGCGGCGCTCTGGTGGCCGGCGCCGCGGTCCTGGGATGTGCGCTGCTGATCCCGGCCGGGTCGCGGGCGCCGTGGACCGCGGTGCTCGCGTGCGGGGCGGTCGTCGTGGCCGCCTGGCATCGGCATCCGGCCGTGGCCGCCGCCGCGGCCTACCTGGTGATCAAAGTGGTGGCCGTGGCGCTCCCCGGCTTCGAACCGCCGGGGGCGCTGATCGTTCCGGTGGCCGCCGTGGCGGTTCCCGCCTCGCTGCTCGCGCTCCTGGGGCCCGCGCGTGCCGTCGCGCGCGCCCAGGCCGCCGCCTCCGTGGCCGTGCTCGCGGGGGTGGCCGCCCTCCTGCAGCTCGGGGAGCGCATCGACGGCACCGTGGGCCACGAGCTGATGTCCAGGGTGAGCCCGAGCGGCCTCGCTGAAGGCCCGGCCTCCAGCCCTTCCAGGTCCGTCATCGGGCTGGTCGTGCTTGGCCTGGCCGCGCTGCTGGCGGCCACGGCCGCGCGCGGCTCGTCCCCGCTGCTCGCGGCCGCTGTGGTGGCGGCCGCGGTCTTCGGAAGCATGCCGGTCGGCTACGAGCTGGGGCGGGAGCTCGCGCCGTGGCTCACCTTCGGCGGCCTCGCGGTGGCCGCCCTGGCCGTGGCCGTGATCGCCATGGTGGCCCGGCGCGTCAGCGCTTGACGCGCACGTAGTCGTAGGCCTCGGACGAGCCCAGGCCGCCGGTGGCGCCGGAGCGGACGCCCCAGGTGCCGGACCGGTAGGCGCGGACCTGGGTGGCGAAGGAGCCGTCGTCGTCGGTCTCGATCGTGTCGACGTACTGCCAGCGGTGCGAGCCCTTCGGCAGGAAGTAGACGCCGATCTCCCGGCCGCCCAGGCGTTGCCAGTCGTTCCAGGAGTCGTCCCGGCAGTAGTCGTCGTCGCCGCGGGTCCTGCCCGAGCCGTCCCAGACGTGGTCGCTGTCGCCGTAGCACTGCGCGACCTGCAGCTCGCCGGTGAGCGTCAGCTTGCGGCCCTTGCGCACGGGTTCGGGGCTCGCGTCGAAACCGGCGATCCGCGTCGCCCGCGGGCCCGGGTTCCGGTAGCCCTCGTGGCGCACGGTGAACGAGGAGTCCGCCGTGTACTGCCTGCCGTCGGCGCCCGTCGCCGACACGTGCACGGGCCAGGTGCCCTCGGGGTCGTCCCAGCCGACCGTGGTGGACGCGCTCCAGCCGCCGCTCAGCGGCGCGTACCTGCCGGATCCGATCGAGATCCGCACCTCGCGCAGGTCCCTGCCGTTCACCGTGACCGTGACGGTCCTGGACTCGCCCGGTCGCAGCACCACCGGGTTCGGGCTCACCGAAACCCCGAGGATCGCCGGCTCGGCATGGGTGGGGGCCGGCCACGGCGTGGGCTCGGCGTACGCGGGCGTGGCCGTGGACAGCAGCGCCGCCGCCGCGACCAGGGCGGCGAGCATGGGGTTCTTCATCGCAGGGCTCCTCGAGAGTCAGGGACTGTGCCCCCGACAGGCTCGCCAGGTGCGCCTGAAACCGAGCTGAAGGAACCTGAAGGCCTCAGATGGCGGCCGGGTAGTTGCTGGCCCGCATCCCGGCGAGCAGGCCGGCGGTCTGCTCCGGCGTGTAGCGCCGCACCGGGTCGTGGTGGAGCAGGCCTTCGATGAGCGGGCGCAGGATGCCTGCCCGGCGCGGCGTCGGGAAGGTGCCGCTGCGCGCCATGCCGAGCACGGTCGCCGCGTCCTGGCCCGGGTACGGCGGCTGCCCCTCGACCGCGCTGTACAGGGTGGCCCCGAAGGACCACATGTCGGCCTCCTTGCTGGCAGGCCCGCCGTACAGCCTCTCCGGGGCCATGAACGCCGGGGTGCCGCGCAGCCTGCGCGAGGTGGTCATGCGGATGTCGCCCTCGGCGGTGGCGATGCCGAAGTCGGTGAGCACCACCCGGTCACCGGTCAGCATCACGTTGGCCGGCTTGATGTCGCGATGTAACACGCCGGCCTTGTGGGCGGTGCGCAGCGCGGCGAGCAGGTGCTGGCCGATCGCGGCGACCGACTGCGCGGGGAGCGTGCCGACCTGCGAGAGCAACTGGTGCAGGGAGAGCCCCTCCAGGTACTCCATGATGATCCAGAGCTTGCCGCTCTCCTCTATGAGGTCGTGCACCGTGACGATGTTGGGATGCGTCAGTCCGGCGGCCATCCTGGCCTCCCTGAGCACCCGCCTGCGCACCATCTCGGCCTCACCGGACAGAGTCAGCTCCTTGAGTGCCACCTGACGGTGAAGCAGCTGATCGAACGCCCGCCACACGACGCCCATACCCCCACGACCGGCCTCCTCGTTCAGGAGGTACCGTCCGCCGATCTCCCGCATGCCATCCCCTCATTGCTCGGGGTAAATCATGTCATCTCAGTGCAGGGGATAGGGCACTTAACGTGATCTGGATATGCCTGAAATTGTGGGTGCGCTGGTCAGAGGCCCGGAAATTTGATCTGTCAATGCGCGCCAGACCAGTCCCACGGCGATCAAGCTGACCCCGACAGACCCGTAGAAGACGATCTGTAGCCCCAGCTCGCCCACGAGCCCGCCGAGCGCCGCGCCCAGCGGCATGCCGCCCATGCCGATCAGGCGGTAGACGGAGTTCACCCGGCCGAGCAGCGCGTCGGGGATCAGACGCTGGCGGGTGGAGATCACCAGGACGTTGGCCGCCGCCCCGAACACGCCCAGCAACACCGCGGTCGGGTACAGCGCCCACTCCACCGGCGCGATCACCGGCACGAGCAGCAGCAGGGCATTGGCCAGCCACGTACCCACGAGCGTCCTGCCCTCGCCGAGCAGTACGGTCACCCTCGCGGAGACCAGCGACCCCACCAGCGCTCCGGCGGCCAGCGCGGACATCACCAGGCCGTACCTGCTGGACGGGATGCCGATCGCGGACCCGTCGCCCACGGCCCACAGCACGAACACGGCGAAGTAGGCGGCGCTGGACAGGTTCAGCAGCCCCGCCGAGACCGCCAGCGTCCTGAGGAAGCGGTGCCCCCACAGGAACCGCATCGCCTCCCCGATCTCCTTCCTCCAGCCCGAGCCTGAGCCCGAGCCCGAGCCCGCGGTCCTGCCCTGGGCGGAGCGGTAGCGGCCCGGCATGCCCGCCAGGAGGAGGGCGGCGGCGCCGTACAGGATGGCCGGGGCGCCGAGGATCGCGGCGGGGAGTGCGGCGACGAGCAGGCCCGCGAGCGGCGCGCCGAGGAAGTCGTTGCCGACGGTCTGCAGGCCGACGATGCGGCCGTTCGCCCAGGCGAGCCGGTCACGTGGCACCGTCATCGGCAGCACCGCCTGCGCGCACGTGTCGGCGAACACCTCCGCCACGCCCGCGAGCAGCACCGCCGCGGCCAGCACCCACAGGTTCCGCACGCCGAGCAGCAGGATCGTGGCGATTCCCAGCAGCACACCGGTGCGCAGGACGTTGGCCACGACCATGACCCGCCGCCTGTCCATGCGGTCGGCGACGGCGCCGGCCGGCAGGGCCAGGAGCAGCCACGGCAGCGTGGTCGCCGTCCCGATGACCGACACCTCGACAGGGGAGCGCGTCAGGCTCACGGCCAGCAGCGGCGCCCCCACCTTGAGCACCCCATCGGCCAGGTTCGACACCCCCGTCGACCCCAACAGAAACGAAAGCCCCCTCCTGTCGAACGCGGGCTCCTGGCGCTTCGACGCTCCGTCGCGTTCGCCGACTGGGGGGTTCGTCGACGACCGGTCACGCTTGGGGGCCGGGGAGTGCGGGCGGGGCGATGGCGGGGTCATCAGAGCTCCGATAGTGTGTAAGGGAATCTGTGCATAGATTTCTTTGCAAAGATAGGTGTGCACACTATGGCAGGCAAGACCTTTTCCGCGCGAACTCTGGATCAGGGCGCGCTGAAGTCGTTCGCCCACCCGCTGCGGCTGCGCCTGTACGAGCTGTTGGACGAGCACGGCCCGTCCACCGCCACCAAGCTCGCCGGCATGGTCGGGCAGAACACCGGCGCGACCAGCTACCACCTGCGCGAGCTGGCCAGGCACGGCATGATCGAGGTGGCTCCCGAGCTCGGCAAGGGCAAGGAGAAGTACTGGCGGCTCGTCCCCGGCGGCTTCTCCTACGGCCCCGCGCCGCAGGACGATCCCGAGGCCTCGACCGCGTTCGAGTTCCTGCTCGACGACCTGCTCCGGCAGCGGGGCGCCGAGCTGCGCCGCTGGCGGGAGGAGTCCACGACCGCGCCCGAGGAGTGGGTGCTGGCCAGCAGCCTGGGCCGCCGCTCGCTACGCCTCACGCTCGAGGAGACGACGCAGCTGCGCGACGACGTCTTCGAGATCCTCGAGCACTACCGCGCCGTCTCCGACAAACGCTCCGCCCCCGCGAGCACGGAACACGTGGTCATCCACTTCGACTGCTTCCCAGTCGGCGTCACCGACCAATAACCCCCAGGGATGCGGGTGGTGGTTGCAAGGTGGGGTGGAGTGACCCCGGGAGGGTGAAGTGGAGTGACCCCGGGGAGGGTGGGGCGGAGTGGCCCCGGGGCGGCGGAAGGGTCCCTCCGGCGGCGGGGGAGGTCAGTCGCGGGTGTGGGTTCGGTAGGTTTCGAGGGGGGAGTCGAGGGCGACCTCGAGGACCGTGCAGAGGGGGTCCAGGTCGGAGTCCTCGACGTAGATGTACTCCCAGCCGGGCACCTCCCCGAGGCCGCCGAAGCGGGTGTGGTGAAGGGGCCTGCCCGCGAGCGTCCGCACGCCGGTGACCGTGCTGCGCACGCCGCGCAGGACGACGTACTCGTTGGGGCGGTCGAAGACGAACAGGTAGAGGCGGCGCCGGTCGGCAGACAGCGTGGTGGCGCCGTTGAAGTGGCCGGGCGGCAGCCCGCGGAGCGTGCCGTAGACGGCCGGAGCGTGGGCGCGGATCCAGGATCCCAGGCCGCGCAGCCGTACCTGCTGCTCGGGGGTGATGCTGCCGTCGGCGCGCGGCCCGACGTCGAGCAGGAGGTTGCCCCCGCCGCCGATCGTCTCGGCGAAGACGCGGACGAGCTGCCTGACCGACTTGTGGTTGGTGTCGCTCTCCTGCCACCCCCACGAGTCGTTGATCGTCAGGCACAGCTCCCACGGCCCGGCGGGCGGATCGATGGGCACGCCCTGCTCCGGAGTGGCATAGTCCCCGAAGCCCTGCATGCGGCCATTTATCACCACGGACGGCTGGCGGCCCTGCAGCTCCTCCCGCAGCGCGTCCATCCGCCACAAGGCCGCCGAACGCTCCCAGTCGCCGTCGAACCACAACAGGTCGGGCGCATAACGCTCCTGCAGCTCCGCCAGCTGCCCTCGATGGAAGGCCAGGAAGCGCTCCCACCGCTCAGGATCCTCCTGCCCTGGCGGCGGATACGCGAAGCGGTTGTCACCCGATCCCACGCTCGCGTAGTCGGGATGCGACCAGTCCAGATGCGAGAAGTACAGCCCTGCCCGCAGCCCCTGCGCCCGCATCGCCGCCGTGTACTCGCCCACCAGGTCCCGCTCGGTCCGTAGCGACGACAGCGCCGTCGGCCACAGCGCGAACCCGTCGTGGTGCTTGGCCGTCAGTACGGCGTAGCGCGCCCCCGCCTCGGCGAACAGGGAGGCCCAGGCGGAGGCGTCGAAGGCCGAGGCGGTGAAGCCCGGGATCTGCTTCATGTAGTCCTCGTGGCTGATCTGCCCGTTGTAGAACGACCACGACTCGGCGATCCCGTCGACGGCGTAGATCCCCCAGTGGACGAAGATCCCGAGCTTGGCGTCGGGGAACCAGGGCTGCATGGTCATGAGAGCTCCAGAACGTTCGTGATGCCGCGCCCGGCCAGGTGCGCCGCGTCGTCCACCCGCGAGGCCAGCACGATCGCGGGCCCGTGCCCCGCGGCCGCCGCCCGCGCCATCCAGGCTTCGAAGAAGCTACCGCCCGGCGCCGATTCCGACCGGACCCCCCCGAAGACCAGCGCGTCCCCGCCCAGGCCCACGGCACGCTCCTCGCGCGCGGCGGCGGTGTAGGCGTGGGCGACGGGTTTGGGGCGGCCGTCGTTGGTCAGCAGGCCGAGCGTGTACTCGAGCTCGGGGAAGTCCATGAGCCCGCGGTCCACGTCGTGGGAGCACCACCACGTCACGCCCCACAGCCCCGGCCTGGCCAGGAGCGCGCGGAGCGCCCGCGTGGCGAAGGCCGCCGCGTCCCCGGCCGGGATGTGGGGCTCGGGGGCGCCGATCTCCTGCACCCACACCTGGCGCCCAGGGTCGTCGGCGTAGGCCTTGGCCAGCTCCACGACGTACGCCGCCAGCTGCGTGGTCTCCACCGACAGCGGCCCGTAGCGCCGCGCGCAGTCGCCGGAGAACACCCACGGATGCACGGTGGTCAGCGCCCCCTTCGTGGCGCTGGCCCGCGGAGTGAACGGATGGTCGTCGGTGTACCAGGTGGCGTCGTAGGCGGAGTGCACGTGGGGGTGCCCGGGATCAGCCTCCGCGCAGGCCGCCAGCAGGGTGTCGAGCCAGGCGTCCACCTCGTCGGCGGTGACCGGGTTGTGCGCGACCAGGTTGTTGGGCTCGTTGCCCAGCGTGAGCCCGAGCAGGTTGGGCCGGTCGGCCAGCGCCGCCGCCACCGTGCGCACCAGCTCCGCCTGGGCGGCCACCACGTCGGGATCGGTGAAGATGTTCCGCTCGTGCCAGGTCCGCACCCACACCGGATAGAAGTCGAAGCTGGACAGATGCCCCTGCAGCAGGTCCACCTGCACGTCGAGCCCGGCCTCCCCGGCCACGTCCACGACGCGCAGGACGTCGTCGACCGCCGCTCGCCGGATCAGCCCCCTGTGCGGCTGCAACAGCGGCCACAACGGAAATATCCGGACGTGATCCAGCCCCAGGGCGCTGATCTGGTCGAAGTCCTTCCGCACGGACGCCGGATCCAGGTCGAGCCAGTGATGGAACCATCCCCGAGACGGCGTGTAGTTCACGCCAAAACGCATGAAGACAACCTTTCGTGAAGTACGGCAAGCCCAACGCGGGGCGATCAGGGGTAACGCCGGGCCAGGGCGCTGACGCGGGCGGCGGCCTCCTCCAGCCGGGACCGCGGCAGCCGCCCCGACTCCACGGCGGCCACGACCGCGTCGTTCACCCCGGCGATGTCGGCGTCGCCGACGGCGATGAGAACCAGGTCCGCCCCGGCCGCCAGCGCGAGCACCGCGGCCTCGGCGAACCCGTGCCGGTCGCTGATCGCCCGCATCTCCAGCGCGTCCGTCACCAGCACCCCGCCGAACCCGACGTCGTCCCGCAGGAGCCGGGTGAGCACCGCGGGGCTGAGCGTGGCAGGAGCGGCGTCGAGGGCCGGGTAGGTGACGTGGGCGCTCATCATCATCGGCACCCCGGCGCCGGCGGCCGCCCTGAACGGCACCAGGTCCTCGGGCGTCAGCGCGGCCACCGGCAGCTCCAGGTGCGAGTCGGCGGAGGTGCCGCCGTGCCCGGGGAAGTGCTTGGCGCAGGCCGCGACCCCCTGGCTCTCCAGTCCGGAGACGAACGCGAGCACGTGCCGCGCCACCAGCGCGGGATCGGCCCCGAACGAGCGCGCCCCGATGATCGGGTTGTCGGCGCGCGAGTCCAGGTCGGCGCAGGGCGCGAGGTCCACGTTGATGCCGAGCCCGGCCAGCTCCGCCCCGATCTCGGCCCCGGCCCGCCGGGTGAGGGAGACGTCGTCCGCGCGGCCGAGCGCCCGGTTGCCCAGGCCCTCGGGAGCGCCCAGGGCAGCGAGATGCCCTCCCGGCCCGCCCTCGGCGTCGATCGCGATCAGCACGTCCGGCCGGGCGGCCCGCGCGGCCGACGTCAGCTCCCGCACCTGATCACCGCTCGCGACATTCCTGGTGAACAGGATGAGACCGGCGCAGTGGTCGAGCAGCCCCGGCGGAAGCGACGTACCGGGAATCCCGGCCATCAGGCAGCGTGCGACCAGTTCCCTCATGCGTCCTCCTCCGCGTACAGCCAGCAGTGCGTCCAGTGCTCGCCCCCGCTGCGCGGCGGGAAGCGTCGCGAGCACACCTCCATCGCCACCGGGCACCGCGGATGGAACCGGCACCCGCCCGGCGGATCGATCAGGCTGGGCGGCTCGCCCGGCTCGTCCTCGCCGAAGGAGTCCGTGCGGTCGGGATCCGGGGCCGAGGCGAGCAGCAGCCGCGTGTAGGGGTGCCGCGGATCGGAGGTCACCGCCTCGGCGGGACCGCCCTCGATCATCTGGCCCGCGTACATCACCCGGATCTCGTCGGCGAAGTAGCGCGCGCCCGCGATGTCGTGCGTGATGTACAGCATCGCCAGCCCGTCCTCGTCCCGCAGCCGGGCGAGCAGGTTGAGGATGTCCAGCCGGATCGAGACGTCCAGCATCGACACCGGCTCGTCGCCGAGCAGGACGCGCGGCCGTACGGCCAGCGCCCTGGCGATCACCACCCGCTGCCGCTGCCCGCCCGACAGCTCGTGCGGGAACTTGTCCAGCACCTCCTCGGGCAGGTTCACCCGGTCGAGCAGCTCGGCCGCCTGCCCGCGCAGCGCGGCCCTGCCGCGCGCGTGGCCGTGGATGCGGAGCACCCGCCCCAGGATGTAGCCGACCCGGTGGACCGGGTTCAGCGAGGCGAACGGATCCTGGAAGACCAGCTGCACCTGCCGCTTGTAGGAGCTGCCGGGGGAGCCGCGCAGGATCACCTCGCCCGAGGTGGGCGGGTAGTAGCGGGCCAGGATCCTGGCCAGCGTGGTCTTGCCGCTGCCGCTCTCGCCGACCAGCGCCACGGTCCGTCCCGCGTGCAGCGCCAGGCTGGCCTCCTCCACGGCGTGTACGGCGCGGCCACGGCCGGCGGGGAAGCGCATGCTGACGCCGACCGCCTCGAGCACTGGTTCGGTCATGCGGACACTCCGTGGTGCAGGAAGCAGGCCACCTGCCTGCCGCCGAGATCGGTCAGGGCGGGCGCGTGCGACGAGCAGGTCTCGAAGGCCGCGGGGCAGCGCGGCGCGAACGCGCACCCGGGCGGCGGCCGCCGCAGGTCCGGGGGAGAGCCGGGGATGCCGTGCAGCTCGCGCCGCGGCCCGTGGAGCGGCGGGAACGAGTCGCGCAGCCCACGCGTGTAGGGGTGGCGGGGCGAGTGGTAGATCTCCTTGGCGGGCGCCACCTCGACGAACCGCCCGCCGTACATGATCGCGATCCTGTCGGCGAGCTCGATGAGCAGGCCGAGGTCGTGCGTGACGAACACGACGGCGAAGCCGAGTTCGGCGCGCAGCCGCAGGATCTGGCGGAGGATCTGCCGCTGCATGACCACGTCGACCGCGGTCGTCGGCTCGTCCATGACCACCAGGTCCGGCTCGCAGGCCAGCGCCAGTGCGATCGTGGCGCGCTGCCGCATCCCGCCGGACATCTCGTGCGGGTAGGCCCGCAGCCGGTCGGCGGGGATGCCGACCAGCCCGAGCAGCTGCGCGGCCCGCTCGAGCGCCTGCGCACGGCTGCCGCCGCGGTGCTCGCGGATCACGTCGACGAACTGGGCGGCCAGCCGGTGCACGGGGTTGAGCGCGTTCATCGCGCTCTGCAGCACGATGGCCAGGCGCTCCCAGCGCAGCTTCCGCAGTTCCTCCTCTGACAACCCCACCAGGTCCGTGTCGCGGTAGCGGATCGAGCCCGCCGTGATCCTGGCGGGCGGCCTGGTCAGGCGCAGCAGCGCGGTGATGAGCGTGGACTTGCCGCAGCCGCTCTCGCCGGCCACGCCGAGGATCTCGCCGCGATCGAGTGTGAACGACACGCCGTCGACGGCGGCGAGCCCGCCGGGGTACTCCACGCGCAGTCCGGAGACGTCAAGGATCATTTCGCCACCCTCAGCCGCGGGTTGGTGAGTTCGTCGATGCCGAAGTTGATCAGCCCGGCGGCGGTACCGAGCAGCGCGATGCAGGCGCCGGGCGGCACGAACCACCACCACGCGCCCTGGACCAGCGCCTGCTGGTTGTTGCTCCAGTACAGCATCGAGCCCCAGCTGGTGATGTTGATGTTGCCCAGGCCGATGAACGACAGCCCGGCGTCGGCGAAGATCGAGGCGATCACCGCGCCCAGGTAGCCGGTCGAGATCAGCGGCAGCAGGTTGGGGATCAGCTCGAAGGCGATGATCCGCCACTTGCTCTCGCCGCTCAGCTCGGCCGCCATCACGAAGTCGCGGCTGCGCAGCGACAGCGTCTGCGCGCGCTTCTGCCTGGCGCCCCACGGCCAGGCCGTCAGCCCGATGATGAGCGCCACCAGCAGCCAGCCGCCGCGCCCGCGCACGTAGCTGGCCACGATGATCAGCAGCGGCAGCCCCGGCATGACCAGGAACACGTTGGTGAGCGTGGTCAGCACCGCGTCCGCCTTGCCGCCCAGGTAGGCGCCCGTGACGCCGACCAGCACCGACAGCGTCACCGCGATCGTGCCGGCGACCAGGCCGACCAGCAGCGAGGTGCGGGTGCCCACCACGAGCTGGGCCAGCACGTCCTCGCCCATCATCGTGGTGCCCAGCGGATGCCGCGCCGACGGCGCGAGCAGCGGGTTGGCGGTGTCCATCCGCGTCGCCGACAGGCCGAACGCCTCCACCAGGAACGGCCCGGCCACGGCCATCAGCACGAAGAAGGCGATGATCACCACGCCCGCGACGACCTTGCGGTTGCGCCTCATCGCACCTCCCTGGCCCGGGGATCCAGCAGGCCGTACACCGAGTCCGCGATGAAGTTGGCGGCCAGCACCGACAGCGAGATCACCAGGAACAGCGCCTGCATCAGGGGGTAGTCCAGGCTGCTGACGGCCTTGAACATCAGCGTGCCGACGCCCGGGTAGACGAAGACGACCTCGGTGAGCAGCGACCCGCCGACCACCGCGCCGACCGAGGTGGCGAACCCGGCCACGCTGGGCAGGATCGCGTTGCGCGCGGCGTAGGAGAACAGCACGCGGCGCGGCCTGAGCCCCTTGGCGGTGCCGAGCAGCACGTAGTCCTCGGCCGCCGTCGTGATCATCATGTTCCGCATGCCGAACAGCCACCCGCTGAACGACGAGATCAGGATCGTGCACGCGGGCAGCACCGCGAACTGCACGGCGCTGCCGATGAACTCCGGCGTGAACCCGACAGGGATGTCGGCGTCCCAGCCGCCGCTGATCGGGAACCATTTCAGCCGCATGCTGAACACCAGGACGGCCAGCAGCGCCACCCAGAAGTACGGCAGCGACCCCAGGAACGTCGAGACCGGCGTCAGGATCGAGTCAAGCCGCGAGCCCGGCCTGCCGCCCACGACGATGCCGAGCCCGGTGCCGACGAGGAACGCCAGCACGGTCGTGGTGCCGATGAGGATCAGCGTCCACCAGATCGCGCCGCCCACCACCTCGGAGACCGGCTGCGGGTAGAACGAGGTGGACACGCCGAAGTCGAGGCGGGCCAGCCTGCCCAGGTACTCCAGGTACTGGTCCCAGAGCGGGCGCTGGGTGCCGCCGAACATCTGGCGGATGGCGGCTGCCTGCTCGGGCGTGAGCGGCATCGTGCGCGACATCTGCGAGATCAGGGCCTCCGCCGGGTCGCCCGGCATCAGCCGGGGGAGCAGGAAGTTGAGCGTGATCGCGATCCACCCGGTGACGAGGTAGAAGGCGACCCGGCGGACGAGGAAGCGTGACATGCGCTACTTCGTGACTGGCTTGAGCGACAGCAGCGTGTAGACGTTGTCGGGCGGGCCCGACCACGGCGCGGAGATCGTGTACGGGTTGGCGGCGTCAGGCCAGCCCGTCCAGTCCTTGGTGCTGTACTCGGTCGAGGCGCCGATGTTGGCGATCGGGATCAGCGGCATCTCATCGATCATGAACTTCTCGATCTGGTACACGTACTGCTTGATCTGCGCCTGGTCCCCGGTCGAGGCCATCTTCTCGATCAGGCCGTCGACCTCGGTGTTCTTGATCCGGCTCCAGTTGTACTCGGTGCCGATCTTCTCGCTGGCCAGGATCGAGCGGTAGAACGTGTACGGCGTCTGCCCGGCGTAGACGGTGCCGCCGGTGATCGCCTCGAAGTCGCCCTTCTGCTTCATCGTGGTCAGCTGCGCGCCGGGCAGCGGGCGTACGGTGACCTTCATGCCGAGGTCGCCGAGCTGCTGGGCGATGATCTTGTCGCGCTGGATGGCGTCCTGCCACTCGGCGTTCTCCAGCAGGTCGAAGGAGACGTCCTGCGGCTTGAGCCCCGCCTTGGCCAGCTCCTGCTTGGCCGCCTCCCCGTCGGCGCCCTTCTGGACCAGGGCGGCGTACTCGGGGGCGATCCAGTCCTTCTGCGTGTCCTGGTCCAGGCCGGTCAGGTTGATCGGGTGGAACAGGCCGGGGTTGCCGGCGTCGGCGATCTCCTGCCGGTTGAGCGCCAGCGAGATGGCCTTACGCACGTGCACGTTGTCGAACGGCTTCTTCTCCACGTTGAGGTGCAGGACCAGCGCGCCGTAGGTGGGGTACCAGGCGTGGTTGTTCTGGTCCTTCTCCACGTAGCTTTTCATCACATTTGGTATCGAGCCGCCGCTCCAGGCGATCTCGCCGGACAGCAGGCGGGGCAGCGCGCCGGTGCCGCCGATGATCGGCATCTTCAGCGTCTTGACCGGCACCGGCTGCTTCCAGTAGTCGTCGCGGGCCGTGAAGGTCAGCTGCTGGGGCGTGAACTGGGTGAGCTTGTACGGGCCCGTCCCGACCGGGTCGGGGTTGGTGAACTCATCCGGGTTCTTGTCCTTGAACACCTTCTCCTGCACCGGCCGGATCCCGCCGATCTGGTCGATCCGCGTGAACGCGGGCGCGTCGAAGGTGATCTCCACCGTCTGGTCGTCGGGGGCGCCGACCGTCTTCCACTCGAAGCCCGCGTTGGTCTGGCTCTTGTGCTCCTTGGCGTACTGCATCGTGAAGACGACGTCCTTGCTGGTCAGCTTGGTGCCGTCGCTCCAGTTCGCCCGCGGGTCCAGGTGAATCGTGATCTTCTTGCCGTCCGCGGACCAGTCGTACTTGGTTGCCAGCCAGGGGACGAACTCGCCACCCTTGAGGATGTTGAACGTCCACAGGTTTTCGTAGATGTACCCGTTCATGCCCTGGGTGGCCTGGATGTTGAACGGGCTGAAGTTACGGGTGATCGTGGTGCCGCCGAAACCGACGTCGATCACCATGGGCTTCTGCGTCGTGCCTGCGTTTCCTGTGCTGCTGCTCGGGCCTGTTCCGCCGGTCTTGCCGCCGCTGCTGCAGGCGGCGAGGGAGAGGACAAGCGCGGCGGTGAGCGCTCGGCTGAGTCGCATGGGGGCTCCTCTCTGGAGGTGCCGTGACAATAATGACAAAATGCTTCTAGGATCAAGAGGCAACCGGAAAGGAGCCCGATGGAGCCCACTCCGCTCTACCGGCAACTGAAGGCTCGGCTGCGGGAAGAGATCGCCGCTGGGGTCTACGGGCTCGACGGGCGCCTGCCCACCGAGCACGAGCTGTGCGAGCGGTACGGCCTGAGCCGCACCCCCGTGACGCGGGCACTGGCCGAGCTGGCCGAGGAGGGCGTCATCGTCCGCCACCGGCGCCGCGGCACCTTCGTCAACCCGGCGTTCGAGCAGGCCAGGCCCACGCTGCGGGTGCTGGGCGCCGACGAGACGTGGGCGGCGGTGATGCGCGAGGCCGCCGGCGACAGCCTGTCGCTCGAGGTGGTCAGGCCGTCGCTGGGCGAGCTGCACGAGGTCTTCCTGTCCTCGATCGCCGCGGGGGAGGGGCCCGACCTGGTCGTGCTCGACTCGGTGTGGGTCGCGGAGTTCGCCGGGTTCCTGTGGCCGCTGAACGAGCTGGATCCCGACTGGGTCTCGCACGAGCACGACGCCGACTTCCTGCCGTCCTTCGCCAAGGCCCACCGCTTCGGCGACGCCGTCATGGCCGTCCAGGCGCCCTCCGACGTGGCCGGGCTCTGGTACCGCCGCGACCGGGTCCCCGTGCCGCCGCGCACCTGGGAGGAGCTGCACGAGCTCGGCAAGCGCCTGGCCTTCGACCGGCCGCCGGGCCGCCACGTGCTGGTCATGCCCGGCGGGCTGCGCGCCGCCGAGACCACCACCTACGCGCTCGCGGCCTTCCTGGCCTCCAACGGCGCCACCGTGATGTCGCAGGACAGCGTCGTGCTCGACAGCCCCGCGGCCGTGGGCACGATGCGCTTCCTGCGCACGCTGCTCGACGACGGCGTCATCCTGCCCGAGGTGACCGGCTTCGGCTCCGACCGCGCGGTCGAGCTGCTCGCGCGCGGGGAGGCCGACCTGTGCGTCGGGGCCAGCGACCTGGCCGGATGGGCGGGCGAGCCGATCGACCACATCGGCGAGGAGTTCGGCTTCGCGCCCATGCCGCGCGGCCCGCACGGCCGCGCGGCGGTCCTGTGCGGCGGGATGGCCTACGCCATCCCGCGCCAGGCCCGCCACCCGCACCTGGCGATGCGCATGCTGCAGGCCGTCCTGGCCCCCGACCAGCTGGTACGGCACTGCCTCGAGACAGGCCAGCTGCCTCCCAGGCTCTCGGCGCTGCGCAGGATCGCCGAGGTCTCACCCTTCCACGCCGAGACGGGAGAACGCCTCGAGCACTCGGTCCTGCGCCCGCCCAGCCCCGTCTACGCGCTGGTCTCTGCCCGCCTGCAGGCGATGTGCGAGGACGTGCTGTCCCGCCGCCGCCTCCCTGAGGAGGCGGTGACCAGGGCGGCCGACATGATCAGTGCGATCACGTCGCTCCCGCTGCCGTGACTTTTGCCATCGTGGGATGGCAAAACTCAGGCGGCGTAGTTGCGCACCACCCGCAGGACGTCGGCGGCGCCGGGGCCCTCGGCGACGAGCGAGCTGTCCTCCGGGGCGAGCCGCCGCGCGCCGACGCGGCAGAACTCGGCGGCGGGGCCGGTGATCCGGGCGGCCGAGCCAGGGTCGCCGAGGGTCCAGCGCCCGCCGCCGGGCGCGTCAAGGTCGCAGAAGACCGGCACGTCGGGCAGCCCGGCGAGGGCGAACGCGTACGGCAGCGTGCGGTGGGCCAGCCAGGCGATGTGCCGTAGCCGGTCCGTGTCGGGGTAGGCGATACCCAGCGGCACCGTGATGTCCAGGGCGTGCGCCCAGTGCTCGGCCAGGCGGGTGGTCGCCAGCGTGCGCGGCGACAGCGACGTCCGCACCCACGGCAGCCGGGTGCCCGGCGGGTGGTCGCGCAGCGTGTCCGGGGTGGCCATGGCGGCCTCGCGCCAGCGTGCCAGCAGGTCCGCCGGGGGCAGGCCCCGCTCGGCCGCCACCATCTGCTCGGCCAGCTCGTCCATGCTGGTCGGCGAGTCGGCGGGCAGGAAGGGCGCGCCGGCGGGGGCGCCTGCGGCGGCGCCTGTGGGGGCGGCGATCACCTCCTCGCTCTGGGCGAGGTGGAGCACGACGTCGGCCACGCTCCAGCCCTTCGCGGCGGAGGGCGCGCCCCACTGCTCGTCGGTCAGCTTCTCCAGCACGGCATCCAGCTGCCGGTACTCGGCAGCCAGGTCATCGAAGACATCCGTCACGCACCCAGCGTACCGAATATTGTTCTGCTAGTTGCGGCGCAGATACCACTCGGTGGTGAGCAGGTTGTTCCTGAGATGCTCCGGCAGGGAGGTGATCATCGTCATGCTGCCGCCGCGCTCGATCTCCGACCGGTGCGCCTGGACGGCCGCCCACTTGCGCTCGCCCACCTCCCGGATGTCCAGCGTCACCCCGATGCGGGCGTCGGGCACGCCTGGGAGTATCTGGCCGTCCGGGGAGGTGCCGAAGACGTCCTGCCAGATCCTCTCGACGAACGTGCGGGGCAGCGTCGCCAGGTAGAGCGCCGACGGGCGCCAGGCAGGGCCCGCGGAGCGGTAGAGCTGGTCGTGGCCCGCGGCCTCCACCGCGGCGAGCGTGACCCGGTGGACCAGGATGTGGTCGGGGTGACCGTAGCCGCCGTAGGCGTCGTAGGTGGCCACGATGTCCGGCTTCACGTCGCGGATGTGCTCGACGACCCGCTCGACCAGCATGTCGAACGGCACGTCGCGGAAGCGCGGCCGCCCGGGGGCGGACTCGGGCTTCATGTCGGCGTAACCCAGCAGCCGGGGCTCGCCCGCGCCCAGGATCTCCAGGGAACGCTCCAGTTCCTCCACGCGCTCGGTGCCCGCCGCCCAGGTGCAGGTGACCACCGAGGCACGGGCGTGCGTGGCCAGCAGACCGCCGGTCCACAGCGCCTCGTCGTCGGGGTGCGCGTGCACGGCCAGGACGCTCGGCTCCGGCGCACGCTCTTCGCTCACGACTCTCCCCACCACTCCTGTTCACAGGCCAGGTCGCCAAAGATTGGGACATGGTAGCCAACCCGGCTCTCCCAGACAGCCCGATCACACGAAGCGCCGCCACAAGCCAGCCCCACCCACGAGAAAACCCCGACAAGCCACGCAAGACGGGCGCTTGAGGCATCCCGAAGCGCGGTGGCTCGCCGTACTGCAAAGGCCCGCCGTGCCGCGGAGGCTCGCCGTACTGCAAAGGCCCGCCGTGCCGCGGAGGCCCGCCGTACCGGAGAGAGAGGGTGTATGGCTAGCGGGGGAGGAGGCGTTCCTCAGTGGAGTAGAGGCGGGCCTCGGCGCGGTCGAGGGCGAGGCGGAGGGCGCCGGTGATCGCGGCCTCCTCGCCGAGCGCCGAGGCGTGCAGCTCCGGCATGCTGAGGCAGCGCGGCGCCAGGTGCCGCGACAGCGCGGGCACGAACAGGTCGGGCGCCGCCGCGGGAGCCCCGCCAAGGACGAGGGCGCGCGGGTCGTAGGCCAGCACGATCGCGCTCAGCCCGGGCGCCGCGAGCGAGGCGAAGCGGTCGAACTCCGCCAGCGCCTCCGCGTCCCCGGCCCTGGCCGTGTCGATGAGCCGGGCGGCCAGCTCGCCATGGGACGTCCCGGTCAGCCCGGCGAAGCTGAGCGGATGGTCGCGCACCTGCGCCCAGCCCAGCTCGGGCACCCACCCCAGCTCGCCCGCCGCGCCCGTGGCCCCGCGGTGCAGCCGCCCGCGCAGCACGACCGCCGCCGCCGTGCTACGGCCGAGGCTCGCCCAGACCAGGTCGTCCACGCCGGCCGCGGCGCCGGTCCAGCGCTCGGCCAGCGCGGAGAGGTTGACGTCGTTCTCCACCGCGATCGGGCAGTCGAACAGCTCGCCCAGCTCGGCGGCCGGCGACAGGCCCGTCCACTCCGGCAGCACGCGGCACAGCCGGATGGCGCCGTCGTCGCCGACCAGGCCGGGCGTGCCGACGGCCACCGCGAGCAGCCCCGGCGGGGGAGTGCCGATCACGGTCCTGACCGCCTCGAGCCGCTCGGCGCGGGAGGCCGAGCGCGTGGTGCGCCGGCGGCGGGTCTCGCGCACGGTGCCGTCCAGGTCGGCGACCATGGCCGCGACGTGGTGGGCGCCGATCTCGACCGCCATGACCTGGCGGGCCTCGGCCAGGAACCTGAACGTGCGGGCCGGCCTGCCCAGGACGCCCTGACGCTGCTCGGGGGGCACCTCGCGGACCCAGCCGTCGGCGATGAGCGTCTCGAGCACGGCCTCGCCGGTGGAGCGGGACAGCCCGGTGAGCTCGAGGATGCGGCTCATGGTCAGCTCGCCCCGGCCGAGCAGGACGCGCATGGTCGCCACCTCGTTGAGGCGGCGCATCAGCATGGGGTCGGCGGTCCGCGGATTGGTCATAGTTCTTACGGATTCTAGCGGAAAGAAAGGCTCACCCGGGCCTGAAGACCAGGGCCAGCGAGCGCAGCGCGAGCACGAAGCCGACCAGCGTTGAGCGCGAGCATGAGCGGGGCGAGGAGGTCGACGTCCATGCTCAGGAGTTCTCGTCCCGGTCGCCGTCCGGCCGCAGCGCCTCCAGCATCCTGGCCTCCTCCTGGTCGATCCAGCGCATCGTGGTCTTGGTGAAGTGCTTGCCGTACCGGAAGAGCAGCTCGGGAGCGCCGAGCGTGGCGGCCTCCTCGGCCTCGGGCAGCCGGTCGCCCGGCAGCACCGCGTCGATCACCTTCTCGAACTGCGTGAAGATCCGCTTGCGCTCCTCGAGCAGGCGGCCGACCAGGTCGGGGCTGGCCGCGCCGGCGAAGAAGAGCTTGACCAGGTTCTCGTCGCGGATCTGCACGGGCGCAGACAGCGACTCCAGCCAGGCACGCAGCGCCGCCCGCCCGGCGTCGGTGATCTCCCAGCGCTGTCGCGAGCGCGGCCCCTCGGCCTCGCCCGCGGGCCTGATCAGGCCCTGCTCGGCCAGGTGGTGCAACTGGGGATAGAGCTGGCCGTTGCTGATGCCCCAGAACGCCTCCATCGAGCGCTTGGCCGCGCGCAGGATCTCGTAGCCGGTCTGCGCCTTCAGCGACAGGAACCCCAGGATCGCCCACGCCGTGGGGGTCAGGTCGGGCAGCTGATCGTCTTCCGCCATGCGGTCAGCCTAATGCGTCTGGCAGACATATACCTCTGGGTTGACTCTCCCAAGATCTCTTGACGTGTCCTGGATCGCGGACCAGCATCACCAGGACCGGAAAGGACGGTGATCGCGTGTCCCAGGCCGGCACGGCCTCCGCCCAGGGGCGGACCCCAGCGTGGCGCTACGCCGTCGGGATGTTCGGCACCTCCATCCCGATCAACATGATCAAGGGATCGATGATCCTCTTCTACGTCGACATCCTCGGGCTCGACGTCCGCGCCTACGGCGTGGTCATGGTGATCTACGCGGTCATCGACGCGCTCGACAACCCGCTGCTCGGTCATCTGTCCGACCGGACCAGGACCCGGTTCGGGCGACGCCGGCCGTGGCTGCTCGTCGGCGCGCCGATGCTCACGGCCTGCATGATCGCGTTCTTCTCCGCGCCGGCCTCTCTGCGGGGGATGAGCCTCGTGCTGTGGTTCGCGGTGTTCGCGATCCTGTGCGAGGCGTTCGACTCGATGCTCAACGCCAACTACGGCGCGCTGCTCCCCGAGCTGTACCCGCGGGAACGCGACCGCGCCGTCGCCAACAGCCTGCGCCAGGGCTTCCAACTGGTGGCGCTGGTGATCTCGCTCGCGGTCACCCCGTTGCTCACGACGCAGGTGTTCGGCACCGAGAAGTCCACCCACGGCTTCCAGGTCACGGCGATCATCTATGGCGCGGTCGCGCTCGTCGTGATCGTGTTCATGGCGCTCAGCGCGCGCGAGAACCCCCGCTACTCCACGCGCGAGCGGCCGCCGCTGCTGCCGAGCGTGTGGTCGATCGTGCGCAACCCGATGTTCTGGACGGTCGGGCTCACCGGCGCCTGCTACGGGATAGCCATGGCGCTCGTGCTCGCGGGCATCCAGTTGTACGTCCGCTACTCGCTCGGGCTCCCCGTCGGGAACGCCCTCTACCTGCAGGGGATCGTCATCCTCATCTCGGCGGGCGGCCTCGCGGTGTGGACGCGCGTGGTCGCCCGCCGCGGTGCCCTGTGGGCCTGGCGGCTCGCCTTCCCGCTCCTCGCGGTCAGCTTCGCGGCCCTGTTCTTCGCCACCGACCTCATCACCGCGATCGCCGCGGGGGTGCTCGTCGGGGTCGGGTGGTCGGGGATGCTCGCGACGAACGACCTCATCGTCGCCCGGGTGCTCGACGCCGACGCGGCGCGTAACGGGGAGCATCGCGAAGGGCTCTTCCTGTCCGCGTTCGGCTTCTTCACCCGGCTCAACGGGATCGTGACCGGACTCGCGCTCACCTCGCTGGGCGTCTTCTTCGGCTACAACTCGGGCAACGATCCCGGAGCCGACCCAGGACTCGCGTTCCGGATGTACTTATGCGCCTACCCGTTCGTGCTCACGACGATCGGCGCGGTCGCGGCACGACTGATCTCGGTCCCGATCGAAACACCGCCCGAGGCGGCCGAGCCGGAGCCGGCGGAGGGACCCCGATGACCCGTCGCCTCGTGATCACAGCCGACGATCTCGGCAGGGAACCCGGATCGACGGAGGTCATCCTCGCCCTGCTCGCCGAGCGACACGTCAGCGCGACGACGCTCATCTGCGTCTCACCGGCCGCGGAGCGGGCCGCGAAGCAGGTCATGGCGCTCGGCGTCGTCCCGCGGCTGCACGTGACGCTCACGAGCGAGCGCGGGCTCCCGCGCTGGCGCCCTCTCGACGGTACGGCGAGCCTCGTCGATCCGGACGGGACGCTCAGTGACGATCCGTTCGTTCTCGGAGCCCGCGGCGAGACCGCGGACGTCATGCGCGAGGCTGACGCGCAACTGCGGTGGATGCACGAGCACGGCCTCATGCCTGCGGCGGCCGACTCCCATTCCGGCACCCTGTACGGCCTGCACGGCAGATCGTGGCTCGCGGAGGCGCTCCAGTGGTGTGCCCGCCACCGCCTCGCCTTCCGGCTGCCCCGCGACGCGCGGCCGTACTTCGGCGGGCCACTCCCAGCGCCACTCGCGGCGGCGCACGAGCAGGCTGTCGCCCTGGCCGACGAACTCGGCGTGGCCATCCCGCAGACGATCGCGACCAACCGGCGCGGCGCGCACGACCTCGGTGCCTACGAGCACCTGCGTGAGGATTACCTCCGCCGGCTCGCGGCTCTCCCCGAGGGCACGAGCGAGCTGTTCCTTCACCCGTCTCGTGCGGACGCGATCACCGGACCGGACGGCATCGTGCGGATCTGGGAGACGCGGCTGCTGCGTGACCCGGTGTGGCACGACGCGCTCGAGAGCGAGGGCGTCGAGGTCGTCAGAGGCTGGTGGCCCTGACCTCATGAGCCGGCCGCCGGTCACAGCCGCTGCTGAGCATCGCCGGCCCTGTCAATGATCTCGCTCATCGCGCTGCCCGGCTGACCTAAAAGCGTTGATCTGGTGTTTTTGCCCAACGTTTAGCTGGATGTCAAACTCAGGTTAACTGCGATCTTTACGTTTCTTGAGGCTGAGGATCAAGCGCAGGGAGACCGACATGGAGATTCCCCCCGCAGTCCGGGCACGTGGGATCACCAAGGCCTTCAGTGAGGTACTGGCACTGGAGGGCGTCGACCTGGACGTGGCGGGCGGGCAGGTCCACGGGCTGGTCGGGCCCAATGGCGCGGGAAAGACCACGCTCCTGGGGCTGCTGCTGGGCCTGGCGGTCGCCGACAACGGCAGCCTGGAGATCCTGGGCACGCCGGTCGGGCGGACGCCGGCCGTACCCGACGGCGTCGCGGGCTTCGTGGACGGACCCGGGCTGTACCCCTCGCTCACCGCCCGCCAGAACCTCGCGGCCCTGGCCTCGCTGCGCCGCCACGACGCGGTGAGCACCGTCGACGTGGGCGAGGCGCTGGAGCAGGTAGGGCTCACCGACGTCGCCGACGACCGGGTCCGCGGCTTCTCGCTGGGCATGCGCCAGCGACTCGGGCTGGCCGCCGCGCTGCTCACCCGGCCGAGGCTGCTCGTCCTGGACGAACCGGCCAACGGCCTCGACCCCGCCGGCAAGCGGCACGTGCACCGTGTCATCACCGAGCTGGCCGCGGACGGGGCCGCGGTGGTCCTGTCCAGCCACCGGATGGACGACCTGGCCGCGCTGTGCTCGGAGGTGACGATCCTCGCCACCGGGCGGGCCGTGTTCTCCGGGCCGGTGAGCAAGCTGGCCGCGGAGAGCGGCGATCTGGACTACCGGCTGGTCACCACCGACCCCGAGGCCGCCAAGCGGCTGGCGGGGGAGACGCCCGGGCTCCGCGTGGTGCCCGGCCCTGACGGCCGCCGGACGGACGCCGAGCTCGTCGTGCATGGACCGGCACCCGCCCTGGACGAGCTGGTCGTCCGGCTGGTAGGGGCCGGGGTGGCGCTCCGCGAACTGGGACCGGTGGTGCCGCCGCTTGAGGCCGCCTTCCTGTCTCTGACGGAACAGCCTGCGGACTTATCCCAACAAACCGGTCAGGAGGAGTCGCGATGACCGCGGCCTTAGCCGAACCCCGGGCCGCTGCCCGCCCCGCGCCCGTCCTGAACGGCTACCGGTTCGAACTGGTCAAACTCCTGTCCCAGTGGCGGATCCGCCTGCTGCTCGCGGTCTGCTGGCTCGGCCCGGCGGCCTTCGCGGCCGTGGTGAGCCTGCAGAGCTCGCTCCCCACCGACACGGTCTTCGGCCGCTGGATGAACGCGACCGGCTGGGCCGGATCCCTGGTCGTGCTGGACTTCTCCTGCACCTGGGCGCTCCCGCTGCTGACCTCGCTGGTCGCCGGCGACGTCTTCGCGGTGGAGGACCGGCTCGGCACGTGGCGCCACCTGCTGGTGGCGGTACGCTCCCCGCGCCGGATCTTCGTGGCCAAGAGCCTGGCCAGCCTCACCGTGATCCTGCTGCTGGTGGCCGGGCTGACCGCCTCGGGCATCGCCGGCGGCCTGGCCGCGGTCGGCAACGGGCAGCTTGTCGGCCTGGACGGCCACCTCATCCTCCCGGCGGACGCGGCAAGCACGGTCCTGCTCGCCTGGGCCTGCGCGCTGGCGCCCACGCTCGCCTTCGCCGCGGTCGGACTCCTCGGCTCGATCGTCCTGGGACGTTCCCCGATGGGCCTGCTGGTGCCCGCGCTGCTGGCCTTGGTGCTCCAGCTCGCGCAACTGCTTCCCTTGCCGGCGGCCGTACGGCTGGCCCTGCCGAGCGAGGGCTTCCTGGCCTGGCGCGGGCTCTTCACCTCCCCGGCGCAGACAGGACCCCTCCTCATCGGCCTGCTGGTGAGCCTGGCCTGGACGGTCACCGCCACCGCGCTCGCCTACCGGCTGTTCCTGCGCCGCGACTTCACCGACCTGACCTACGACGGGTCGGCCAGGAACATCCTGGCGGGGGTCCTGCCGGTGGCCGCGCTGGTCGTGGTCGCCTACGGCGTGATCGCCGTGGCGACCCCGGCCACGGGCTCGGGGATCGAGAAGACGAAGGTGCAGGACTCGCTCGCCACGGCATTCGCCCACCTCTACCGGCTGCAGACGCGCGAGCTGCACCGCCCCGACGTCACCGAGGCGCAGCTGCAGGCGTCGGCCTCCTGTGACAAGGGCGGCTCGCGGGTCCTGGACGAGGACGCGGGCAACGACTGGCGGTGCGTGGTCTCCTGGCATCTGCCCGGCGCCACCGCCCTCGGCAGCGCCATCTACCAGCTCGACATCACCTCTGACGGCCGCTACATCGCCGACGGCGACGGCCCCAAGGAGGTCAACGGCTATTTCCAGGTACGCACCCCAGCCGGGGACGCGCCCAACCCCCTGTGGCAGTTCGACGTGAACCTCGACCTGCTACGAGCACGCTGAAGGGCGGATGATCCGTGCACGTCACGCGCAATCGCATCACCAAGAACTCCCGACGTTTATTAGCGTGGCGCTCCGGCCGCCGAGTCCGCATGGCGGTCGCGGGCACCGTGGCCCTCGCCGTCACCGGCGGCGGCATCGCCTACGCCTCCACCGAGGTGTTCGACTCCCAGCAGGTCGGATCCACGTACAAGAACGGCCTGCAACTCGCCAGCGACCAGACCATCGCGTCGATCGGCAGCCGGCTGCTCGTGGAGAACGGCAAGCTGCTCGCCTCGACCATCAGCCCGGACGGCCGCTTCCTCGCGGCGCTCACCAACGACCGCTCGATCGCGCTGACCATCGTCGACCTGCAGAGCTACAAGGTGCTGCAGCAGGCGGGCACCGCTGCCACCGCCGGAGTGCGCATCTCCAACGACAACGTCGGCCAGGAGGGCCCCGCCTACTCCCCGGACGGCAAGACCCTGTGGCTGCCGCAGATCAACGGCTTCAACCGCTTCCCGGTCAACGCCGACGGGACCCTCGGCGCGCCGACGTTCATCACCATCGCCGCGCAGGGCGCCAAGCGGGCGCTGCCCGCCCAGGCGATCTTCTCTGCTGACGGTAAGACCGTGTACGCCGCCGTCAACGGCCAGAACCGCGTCGTGGCCATGGACGCGGCGAGCGGCGCGATCCAGCGGAGCTGGACGGTGGGCACCGCGCCGCGCGGCCTGGCACTGGTCGGCGACAAGCTGTACGTCAGCAACGAGGGCGGCCGGCCGGCCAACCCCGGCGAGACGACCATGAACTCCTACGGCACGCAGGTGCCGGCCAACCCGGTCACCGGAGCGACGACCACCGGCACCGTGAGCGTGATCAACGTCGCCGACCCGGCCGCCGCGGTCGCCTCCATCGACGTGGGCCTCCACCCGACCGCGCTGCACGCCGCCGGCGGTGCCCTGTTCGTCACCAACACCTTCGACGACCAGGTCTCGGTCATCGACACCGCCAGTGACAAGGTCGTCCAGACGATCGCCACCCAGCCGTGGCCGCAGTCCAAGGTCGGCTACGCCCCCAACGGCGTGACCCTGACCAAGGACGGTCACCTGCTGGTCACGCTCGGCCGGGCCAACGCGGTCGCCGTCTACCGCTACACCAGCCCGCAGGAGCCGGTCAGCTACATCGGCCTGCTCCCGACGGACTACTACCCGGAGGAGGTGACCACCGTCGGCGACGACGTGATCGTCACCAACCTCCGCGGCATCGGCGAGCGCGGCCCGACCCGCACCATCGACAAGGGACCGGGCACCACCCCGGCCACCGGCCACAACACCCACGACTCCACCGGCTCGCTGCTCCGCTTCAAGCTGCCGGCCGACCAGGTGATCGCCAGGTCCACGGCCACGGTCTTCACCCAGAACGGCTGGGGCAGGCACGACGTCAAGCAGGCCGAGGGAAACAAGCAGCACGCCGTACCCGTCCCCAAGCGCCTGGGCGACCCCTCGACCATCAAGCACGTCTTCCTGCTGGTCAAGGAGAACCGCACCTACGACCAGGTGTTCGGCGACGACCCGCGCGGCAACGGCGACCCGTCGCTGGCGCAGTTCGGCCAGAAGGTCACGCCGAACCAGCACGCCCTGGCCCGCCAGTTCGGCCTCTACGACAACACCTACGACATCGGCACCAACTCCGCCGAGGGCCACAACTGGCTGATGCAGGCCGACAACCCGGAGTACACCGAGTCCAGCGCCGGGTTGTACCAGCGCAGCTACGACACAGAGGACGACGCGCTGGGTCACCAGCGGACCGGCTTCCTGTGGACCGGCGCCCAGGCCGCGGGCAAGACTGCCCGCAACTTCGGCGAGTTCACCATGTTCGAGACCGTTCCTCCCGGCGCGACGTGGCAGCAGTTCTACTGCGACGCCAAGAACATGGCGACCACCGGCCAGGACACCGCCATGAAGACCGACACCCAGTCGCCGATCCCGTCGCTCAACGCGATCACGGTGCACGCGTATCCGAAGTACGACCTGAACATCCCCGACATCTACCGGTACGAGATCTGGAAGCGCGACTTCCAGGCCAACGGCCCCGCCAACCTCAACATGTTCTGGCTCTCCAGCGACCACACCGGCGGGCCGCCGAACTCGGTGGCAGGTGTCGCCGACAACGACCTGGCCGTCGGCAAGATCGTCGACACCATCTCGCACAGCCCGTACTGGAAGGACTCCGCGATCTTCGTGATCGAGGACGACACGCAGAACGGCGTCGACCACGTCGACGGCGCGCGCGGGCCCGTGCAGATCATCAGCCCCTGGGCCCAGCACGGCAAGGTGGACAGCCACTACTACACGCAGATCACCATGATCCGCACCATCGAGCAGATCCTCGGGATCCAGCCGATGAACCAGAAGGACAGCGCCGCCACTCCGATGAGCCGGGCCTTCACCCACAAGCCCGACTTCACCCCGTACTCCGTGGTGCCCAACCAGGTGCCGCTCACCGACGGCCTGGCCACCCCGCCGGCCTGTGGCAACGACAACCCGGGCGGGAACGCCACGGCCTCGGCGACCACCACGGCCTCGACGGTGTCCTCCGACAAGCAGGACGCCATCGACAAGTGGACCGCCTGGCAGAAGGACCAGCGCTTCACCGGGAAGAACGCGATCCCCGACTACGCCAGCCCCGCGCTCATGGACCACTTCACCTGGTACCAGGCGCACAACTGGGACACCCCCTACCCGGGTGAGGTCAGGATCCTCACCCCGGTCGAGGTGCCCGGCGGCTTCCTGCCGTCGTCCGAGCGCGACGGCTGACCGCCAAGACCGACCTCCGCCATCCCGCGGAGGTCGGTCGAATCCCGGCCGACGCGTTGGCACCACGTCTCCAGTGATCGTCTAATCTTTCGGGGGTGGCGAACACGTCTGAGGATCTCGCATTGCCCGCTGCCCTGGCGGAGGTGGCTGAGGTCGGCTTCGAGTGGGAATGGGACGAGGACGCCGACGAAGCCCGCGGCTGCGACTTCGAGCCCTACGCGCAGTTCGAGGAGCCCGGCAGGACGGCATGGTGGTTCCGCCTGTGGACCGGCAACCAAGAGGTCGACGGCAGCGAGTTCCGCTTCTTCGGCACGACCGGGGCGGGTGACTACACCGGGTTCTGGCTGGTACGGCCCGATGCGGCGATCACTGACCAGCCCGTCGTCTACATCGGGTCCGAGGGTGAGCGTGGTGTGATCGCCCGCGATCTCGGTGACCTCCTCTGGCTGTTCGCCGCCGGTCTGGGCCCTGCCGAGGCCTTCGACGACCCCGACTCCTCCGTAGAGCCGAACGAGGCCTTCACCGCCATCGCCGAGCGACACGCACCCGGCCGCCGCCGTTCCCCCACCCAGATCGTGGCTGCCGCACGAGCAGAGTTCCCGCATTTCTCGGATCTCATCGACGCGATGTGCCGCTGAGCGGGATCTCGGCGACCGGTACGAGTCGGAGGGCCCCTGTCCTGTCGTCGATCACCCTCCGGGGCAGTGGTTGGTGCCGCCGCTGTAGGCGGCGCAGTAGCCGGACGGGAGCGGCTCGGGCGGTCGGTGCCGGTTGGCGTAGTAGGCGTCCATGCTGACGAGAGTCAGGACCGCAAGGATCGAGCACGTGGCGATCAGTCCATAGATCCATACGGCCACGCGGCGGCGGATGATGATGGCCGTGAGGGTCGCCAGCGCCGGCCCCGCCACCACGACGATCGCAAGTGTCCTTACGTAGGCCGCGGTCTGCCGCTCGTCGACCGGTCCGCCGAGGGCTGCTCCGAGCCCTTGGGCGATGAGCGCCTGGATCAACCACACCGATGCGAGAGGCCACGCGAAGGTCAGGATGACGAGGATGCCATCCCCCCATGCCCGTCGTCTGTCCCCGACAACCGTCCCCATGATCGAAAGTGTGTGCTCCGCGCACTGCGGTGACCAGCAGCGTTGTGCATCAACACGGACACGGCATGACATCGGACCGGTCTGGCAGGTCGCGGTCATGGCGAGCAGGCGTCGGCGACCCTGAGGAGCTCAAGGGCGAAAGCACCCTTCACGCGCGGGACGTGATCGTTTCCCCCGGTCCGGATGTGACCCGCCGGTGCGTCCACGAGAGGCCTCGAACGACGTGGATGAAACGAGAGACCACGACGACGGCAGCGGCGAGCGCGCCTGTGGCAGCCCAGACATACAGCGCGAGCCACACGTAGGTGATCAGCTCCAGCGTGCCCACCCTGTGCATCACGAGCTCGCTCAGGTCCGCGAGGCCGAAAAAGAACACGATCGGCACCGCGTACGGAATCAGCCTCACGATCACCCGCCAGGCAGCGCGGCCCTCGCGTCGGCGGGCCCAACGGCGGGCACGGCAGACCCCCAGGACACCGAGTCCGAGGTTGAGCACGGTCAGGCCGGCCAGCCAGAGGTCCGCGGTCATGGTGAAGGGCGCCGCTCCCGCGTCGGGGCGGCCCTCAACGATGTCGATCAGGCCGTTGGTGATGAGGAGCGCGTCGTCGCCGGAGATCATCCCTGTGTTGGTGACGACGGCGATGCCGTACTTGCTCTCGGGCAGGAGTGTCTGCGCGGAGTTGTGGGTGAGCAGCCAGCCGGTGTGCTGAAGCTGGGGCGCCCCGCCCTCGGTCTTCCCCGCGTACCAGCCCATGCCGTACCCGCTGCCGGCCACGCCGGACGGGGTCTGGGCGGTCTTCAAGATCTTTTCGGGCAGGGTACGGCCGGCGCCGTTCTGTGCGATCAGCCATTTGGCCAGATCCTCGGCGGTGCTGACAACTCCGAAGGAGCCATTGAGGAACCATTTCGGATGGGGGCGCTCGATGACCTGGCCGTAGGCTCGGATGTAACCCGCACCCTGGCCGGGGAGATCCCCGGTGGTGTTCACGGTCGTGGTGTGCGTCATGCCGAGCGGCCGGAACACGGCGGCGGCCATGTAGTCGGCGAACGGCACTCCTGCCACCACCTCGACGAGTCGCGCCGCGACGGCGTAGTTGGGGTTGTGGTAGGCCATCCTGGTGCCGGGCTCGGTGGACAGCCGGGCGGTTCGCAGCATCCCGACGGCGTCCTTGAGCGTGTCCGGTGCGGGGAGCGTCAACTCCGGGAAGCTCTGGTCGCTCATCCCCGAGGTCTGCTGGAGCAACTGGCGCACGGTGATCTTCGCGGCGCGCGGGTCGGCCATGGTGAATTCGGGGAGATAGGTCCGTACGGGAGCATCCAAGCTGATCTTGCGCTGATCGGCGAGACGAAGCACCGCGACGGCCGTGAACGACTTGGAGAGCGAGGCGAGCGGCATCGGAGTGCCCTTCGTGATCGTCTCACCGCCGGCCGTGTGGCCATAACCCGCGACATGAACGACTTGGTCGCCCTTGGTGACGGCGATCATGGCGCCGGGCAGATGGGTCCGTTCGACATAGTCACGCAGGTAGCCGTCGATCACGCTCGGACTCAGGTCCCTGGTCCGCGGCGTCGCCGCCGAAGCCTGCGCCGCCGTCATCCCCGTCGCCAGCAGCACACCAGCCAGGCTGGCCATCGCCGCAACCTTCCGCATCTTCAGTGGGTTCCTTCCGAGGTCTCCGCTTACCGGGAGCCAAACGGTAGAAGTCCACACAGGTACGGCACAGCGCACTATCGTCTAGCTCGCACCCTGACTTTCGTCAGGTGGCCATCCTCAGCTGAACAGCGGGTCCGGGCGAGTGCGGGTGGTCAGGACAGGTCCCAGGAGCGCACGCTGCCGTCCGCGCCGGCGGAGACGACGATCGGCCGGCCCTTCGCGGTCACCACCGAGACGCCGTGGACTTCACCCGCGCGAGCGCCATCGCGGTGGTCCTGAGGGCCAGCGCCTTGCCGTACGGCTTGCCGGTGGCCACGTCCCACAGGCGGACGTAGCCGTACTCGGGCTGGTAGCGGCCCCTGGTGAACAGGATGGTCCTGTCGCCGACCTGGCCGATGGCCATGGCGTCCACCTCGGTCGGGCTCGTGATCGGCTTGCCGTACCGCTCACCGGTGGCCGGGTCCGACAGCTGGATCCGATCGCCCGAAGCGGTGGCCGCCAGGCCGCGGCCGACGGCGACAGCGTCGACGTACTCGCTCTCCTCCAGTGTCCTGAGTCCGCCCTTCCCGGACAGATCCCAGAGCATGGCCTCGCCTTCCCGCGAGATGGCGGCCACGACCGGACCGTCCGCCGACATGCGGGCCCTGGCGTAGACCCGGATCGGGGCCTGGTCGACTTTCCTGCCCGTGGCGAGGTCGTGGACGATCACCCCGTCGATGTCGGCGATGACCGCCACCGGCTTCCCGCCGCGCGTGGTCCTGGGCTTGCGGCGGGTCACCTCGTTCGTGGGGAGGACGCGGACGCCCCCGGGCTCGGCAGGGAGCCACGAGGGCGTCGGGTGGGCGGTGACGTTCGATCCGACTGACCGGGAGGGCGGCCCGTTGCCGAAGCGGCTCAGGTCACAGCACTAGCGGGCGAGAAACGGGCCGAGTAGCGCGGTGAGTTCGGCGGGCGCGTCCATTGCGATGAGGTGAGCAGCGGTGGCGAACTCGACCAGGGTGGCATCGGGGATCTCGGAGGCGTAGCGCCGTCCGATGTCCTGGAAGTCGGCGACGTCGAGCTTGCCGATTCCGACCAGTGTGGGGACGGAGATGGCGGCGATGTCGCCCGCCGCGGCGCCCTGGGAATACTCCGCGACGATGCCCTGGTTCACCAGCGACGTTCGCATCGGGCCGCGGAGTCGGTCGGCCAGCCCAGCGGCGACGTCCTCCCACCTTCGAGCCGGCCCGCGCAGCCACATGTCCAGGTTGATGCGGACGGCGGCGTCCACGTCGCCCGAGGCCAGGGCCGCCGTTTCCGCCTCGTCGTACGCGACCATTTCCGCGGACCAGTGGTATCCCGGCCATGGCGGGGCGAGCAGCGCAAGAGAGTGCACCCGGCCCGGGTGGGTGAGGCTGAAGTCCACGGCCACGCGGCCGCCCCAGGACGAGCCCACGAGCCGGACACGTTCGTAGCCGAGGTGGTCCAGCAGACGGCGTAGATCGTCAGTCTCGCTGAACGGGCCGGTCGGTGGTGCGGATTGCCCGAAGCCGCGCAGGTCATACCGAATGACGGTGTGCCGTTCTGCCAGGTCGGGCACGACCGCGTCCCACATACGGTGGTCGGCGACGCCTGCGTGCACGAGTACGACGGGCGGTCCGTCGCCGGCGACGACGTAGGAAAGATGTCCAAGATCATCAGCGAGTGTGAGCATCCGCCGATACTCGCAGGACGACGCTGCACGTGCCCACTCAATAAAGGGACGGCCTCCCCAAGCGTGCTCGCCACCTGACGAGTCAGCCGGCGAGGCGGCGGGTGGTGAGTGCGGTGCCGACCAGGAGAATGCCGTGGGAGGCGCGCAGGTCGGCGCCGAGCAGGGCACTCGCCCTGGCCAGCCGGTTGTCGACGGTGTTGGGGTGCACGTTCAGCGCCCGCGCGGTGGCGCGGCGATCGAAGTCGGCGGCGAAGTAGGCCTCCAACGTCTCCAGCAACGACGGGTCGAGCACGTCCAGGAGCCCGGCCAGCTCCGCGCCGCTCGCGCCCGGCGCGCTCAGATGATAGTCCAGCAGGACGTCGCTCAGCTCGTAGAGGCCCTCGGGACGGCCGGCCGCCCTGGCGACCTCGGCGATCCTGGTGGCCTGCCCGGCCGCGGCCGCGACGTCTTCGCGCCGCTCGGCGACACTCAGGCCGATGTGGACGCAGACATCGGCCTCAGCGAGATGGCGGGGCAGCCGGTCGTTGGGAGGGGGTAGCCGCAGGGGCAGCAGGGCGTGGCCGCCCTCCGGGCCGAACCAGGTCATGACCGGTTCTCCGGCGTGGCGGTCGAGCTCCGCCTGGGCGGTGTGCAGGCGGCGCCGTACCTCCACGGGAGAGAGCCCGTCCGGGCCGATCGCCAGATGCAGCACGCGATATCCGGGTTCGAGGGGCACCCCGTGCCTGGCCGCCACGTCGTCGGCGGACTGACCGCTCAGCAGGGTCCTGGCCACCGCCCGCAGCGCCTCGCCGCGTTCAGCCAGTGCGGCCTGGCCGAGATAGGCCTCGCTGACCGCGTTCGTGACCCGCTCGAGCGTCTGGAACATCAGCTCGCCGAGCAGGCGCAGGCCGTACTCCTCGCCGGGCAGCGCCGCCGCGCACAGCGTGCGCCACATCGACCGGTAGGCCAGCAGGTAGGCGCTGAGCAAGGTGGCGAGCGGCACGCCCTCGGTCATCCGCTGCGCCGCCCGCTCGCGGAACAGCCGCAGGTCGCGATCGGCAGCGGCGCCGCCCTGGGCGAAGCGCAGGAACAGGCGGAGCCCATGCCGGATGCTGGCCGCCATCTCCACATCCCGCAGCCTCGCAGGCAGGATCGCGAGGCCGGGGATGGCGGTCGCCTGCTCCGCGACGATCTGCCGGGTCAGCCGGTTCACTCCGGGTTCGCAGCGGGCCGCGATCCTGGCGGCGCTGAGCGCCGGGTCGTCGTCCATCTCGTGATTGTGACATCTCACAATCCGCGAGGGCCGGCGGTGGGATCAGAGGTGATTGTGTGCACCTGATCTGGCCGGCCACAGTGGGCTCACCCGCGGATCTCGACGAAGGAGCCGTCCGATGGACATCGTGAAATACGCCGACCAGGTATGGTCCGGGGCGGTCACCGACAGCATCGTGCAGGTCGGATTGCCCGGGAGCGGCGTCATCGAGGTGGCGGACGGCGTGGGCTTCCGCACCGGGTTCGGCCACACGATCGTCGTCAGGGGCGAGGGCGAGGCGGCCCTGTTCGACACGGGCAACCACTTCGACACGGTGAGACTTCACCAGGATGTACGGAAGTGGACGGCCGATCCGGTGACGACCGTGGTCTACTCCCACGGGCACATCGACCACGTCTCCGGTGTGGGCCCGTTCGACGCCGAGGCCGACGCGGCCGGACGCCCCCGGCCGGTGGTGGCCGCTCACGAGGCCGTGGCCGCGCGGTTCGACCGCTATCTGATGACTCGCGGCTACAACGCGGTGATCAACCGCAGGCAGTTCCAGCTGGATGAGCTCAGCTGGCCGTCGGAGTTCCGTTACCCGGACGTGGAATACCGCTCCACGCTGACCGCCGGACCCTTCGAGCTCTTCCACGGCAAGGGCGAGACCGACGACGCCAGCATCGGATTCGTGCCTGAGCAGCGGGTGCTGCTGCCCGGCGACCTGTTCATCTGGCTCACCCCCAATTGCGGCAATCCGCAGAAGGTGCAGCGTTACCCGCGCGAGTGGGCGATCGCGCTGCGCAGGATGGCGGCGCTGAACGCCGAGATCATGCTTCCCAGCCATGGCGCGCCCGTCTTCGGCGCCGACCGGATCGAGCAGGCGCTGATCGAGACGGCCGAATGGCTGGAGAGCCTGATCGAGCAGACGCTCGCCATGCTCAACGAGGGGGCCAGGCTCGACGCCGTCGTCCAGGAGGTCAAGCCGCCGGCCCACCTGGCCGGCCGGCCGTACCTGCGACCGCACTACGACGAGCCCGAGTTCATCGTGCGCAACATCTGGCGGCTGTACGGCGGCTGGTATGACGGCAACCCGGCCAACCTCAAGCCTGCCCCGGACGCCGTGCTGGCCGGCGCGGTGGCCGAACTGGCCGGCGGCGCGGGGAAGGTGGGCGAGGCGGCACTGCGCGCGCTCGAGGCGGGAGACCGGCGGCTCGCCGGGCACCTGGCCGAGATGGCCGTCCAGGCCGCCCCCGATGACGCCGGCCTGCACCGGATCCGGGCCGAGGTGTTCGCGGCGCGTGCGCGGTCCGAGGCCTCTTTGATGGCCAAGGGCGTGTTCACCTGGGCCGCCAACGAATCACGCAAGCGTTCGGAGTGACTCGACCGCGATGGCGAGTTTCGAAGGAGGCCGGACCTGGATGGGAATCCGATGAACCACCCCGACATGCTGCGCAAGGCAGGGCTCCACACGGCGGAGACGGCGGCACCGGCGCTGGGTTTCACCGTGTCGTACGCGACGACCGGCAAGCTGCTGCTCTCGCTGTGCATCGCCCTCTTCCTGGCGGCGCTGGTCGCCCTCTACCGGCTCAGGCAGGCCCGCAGTATCTGGCCGGCACTCGGCGGCTTCTCCCTCGCCGCCCTCGCGGGAGCCCTGGCCACGCTGTCCGGGGAAGCGGCCGACTACTTCCTGCCGCTGATCGTCGCCCGCACCGTGATCGCCGTGGCGACGCCGATCCTGATGCTGCTCAGGCTCCCCCCGGCCGGGCTGGTGGCCGGGCTGATCACCGGCCGGGGCCTCGCCTGGCGACGGTGCCCGGTCCGCCTGCGGGCTTTCACGATCGTCAACTCGATCTGGTTCGCCTTGGAAGCATCACTGCTCACGAACCAGTTGCGGCTGTACCACGAGGGCCAGGCGGTGGCCATGGGCGTGTTCAAACTCCTGGTCGAGGTGCCCGCCCACCTTCTGGCGGCGATCGTACTCTGGCTGATCTACCGGCGCCTCACGAATCGCCCCTGCCACGGCGAACTCTGCCCCTATCACCTCACTCTCGGGGGGAGGGGCGGAATGACGACCACGCTGTCGCATTAGCGACATGGCAGATAAACGGCAGGTCTGAGTGCTGGCGAGCAAGGTCCGCCATCGCCCACTCTCGTGATCACTAGTTGTTGATACGAGAGGTTCACCCCCCATGCACTGGTCCGCACATGTGGCGGCGGTGGGAGTATCCGCCGCCGCCCTGCTGAGTTCCCCGTTACCGGCGGCGGCGCAGCCCGCCGCTTCTGATGTCCACCGCGTCACCTTGATCACCGGCGACGTGGTGACCGTCAGGGAGGCGGAGCAGGGCAGGCACACGGTAGAGGTGAAGCCAGGGCCCGGCCGTGACCGGATGGGCTTCCAGACCACCGAGGAGAACGGCGAGCTGCGGGTCGTTCCGACCGACATGGTGCCCTACCTGGCGGCCAAGCGGCTGGACCCGAGCCTGTTCTCCGTCACCGACCTGATCGAGCAGGGCTACGACGACGCGACGACGGACAAGCTGCCACTGCTGTTCGTCTACGACGGCATGTCCACCAGGACCACCACTCCGCTGGAGAGCATCAACGGGCGCGCCGTCTCGGCGGACAAGCGCACGATCGGCCAGCTGTGGAAGTCCCTGGACGCGGAGCGGGTGAGCCTGGCCCAGGGCGTGTCGAAGATCTGGCTCGACGCCAAGGTCAAGGCCTCGCTCGATCACAGCGTGCCGCAGGTGGGCGCGCCTGAGGCATGGCAGGCCGGCTACGACGGCAAGGGCGTCAAGGTCGCCGTACTCGACACCGGAGTCGACGCGACCCACCAGGATCTCGTGGGCCGGGTCAAGGAGACCAAGGTGTTCACCGGCGACCCGGACGTGAACGACGCCTACGGGCACGGCACCCACGTGGCCGCCACCATCGCGGGCGGGGACGGTAAGAAGGGCGTTGCCCCGGGCGCCGAGCTGATCATCGGCAAGGTGCTCGGCGACGACGGGTCCGGCACCATGTCCGGCGTCATCGAGGGCATGGAGTGGGCCGCCGCCGAGGGCGCGTCGGTGATCAACATGAGCCTCGGCGGTGACGTCACCGACGGCACAGACCCGCTCAGCCTTGCCGTCGACAATCTCACCGAGCGGACCGGTGCGCTCTTCGTGGTCGCGGCGGGCAACAACGGCACGTCCTACTCCGTGGGCAGCCCGGGAGCGGCGACCTCCGCGCTTACCGTCGGCGCCGTGGACCGCAACGACGCCCTCGCGGCCTTCTCCAGCAGGGGTCCGCGTCTGGACGACGCGCCCAAGCCGGACCTCACGGCGCCGGGCGTGGGCATCGTCGCGGCCAGGGCGAAGGGCACCAGCATGGGCCAGCCCGTCGACGAGAACTACACGGCCGCGTCGGGCACCTCCATGGCCACCCCGCACGTGGCGGGGGCCGCCGCGATCCTCAAGCAACGCCATCCGGAGTGGAAGGCGGGGCAGATCAAGGACGCCCTGGTGGACTCGGCCAAGCTGATCGCCGGCCAGCAGGTCGACGACGCGGGCGCGGGCAGGCTCGATGTGGCGCGGGCAGTACGGCAGGGCGTGACGGCCACGGGCGTGGTCAACCTCGGCAAGCACCAGAAGGGTGAGGGCACAGGCACAGCCGAGGGCACGATCACTTACACCAACGGCACGGCGGCGCCGGTCACGCTTGCGCTCTCCAGCACCCTCGACAGCGCCGTGCTCAGCGCGCAGAGCGTCACCGTCGCGGCCGGTGGCACCGCTGACGTCCAGGTCCGCGTGGACCTGGCCAAGCTGCCCTTCGGCAGGTACGGCGGGCTTGTCACCGCGACCGCGGGGTCCGAGAGCGTGCACACCACCCTCGCACTCACCTGGAAGGGGCCCCAGCACAGCGTCCACTTCACCGCCGTGGACGCGGCCGGCAAGCCCACCGGCACCGACACCCTGTCGATGTTCGGCGCCTCGCAGCAGGACGACGTCTTCACCTGGGTGCCCGAGCAGGGTCTGACCGTCGAGGTCTCCGAGGGCACGTACATGACACAGGCGATCAACCTCGCGAGCGGGGGGTGGGGCCGCATGCACCCGCGCGACGGGCTCGTCGTCATTCCTGAGCTCAAGGTCGACCGCGACCTGGAAGTGGTCCTCGACTACCGCAAGACCAGCCCCGTCACCGTCAAGGTGAGCGAGCCGGCGGAGCAGGTGGGCATCTTCACCTACTTCACCTACCGCGCCTTCGGCTCGCGCAAGATCTCCCAGGGCGTCATGGACTTCGACGTCGTCGAGGGGCTCAACGTCTCGCCGACCCAGCCGGTCAGCGAGGGCACGTTCGAGTTCGCCTCCCGCTGGCAACTGGTCGCGCCGAAGATCTCCGCGCGGGTGGCGGCCACCTCGTACCCGATGGGCTTTCTGGGCGGCTCGCCCGGCCTGGAGGGCCGTCACCTGTGGCAGCTCGCAGAGGGGGCGGACGGCGCTCGGGGCAAGGTCGCCGTGATGAGCGACCCGTCGGTTACCTGGGAAGACGCCGCTGAGGCGGCGGTGAAGGCGGGAGCGGTCGCCGCGATCATCGTGATGAGTCCCGACGACGCGCTCGCGCGTGGATGGAACCCGAAGAACGTGTCGCTGCCCATCCCGGTCATGCTGATCACCAACGATCACGGGCAACGGCTGCTCGAACAGGTCAGGAAGGGGCACGCCCTGCTGGACATCAGCGGGACGATGGCCTCGCCGTACCTCTATGACGTCATGCAGGTCTCCAGCGGGCACATCCCGGACAAGATCGTGCACGAGGTGAGCAACCGCAACACCGCACGCGTGGATACGAAATATCAGGACACGGGCGGTTTCGAGTGGGCCAAGGAGCAGCGGTTCGGCTGGCGGCCCTGGCAGGCCTACTCCCTGGGCAACCAGATGGAGACGCAGCGGATCGTGAAGACGCCGTTGCGACGGGCCGAGTACGTCAGCGCGGACGGCTCCTTCTGGCAGCACATCGTCAACCACCAGTTCATCTGGGACGACATGAACCAGTTGCGGGACGGGCTGACCGAGCCGCCCCGCACCTACCAGCCCGGTCAGCAGGTCAGCGAGAGCTGGCACGCGCCCGTTGTACGGCCCGCCATCCCCGACTGGCTGGCCCCCTCGATCCGCAAGGGCGACACCCTGGAGATCCGCGTCCCCGAGTTCGTCGACGCCTCCGGCCACGTCTCCCGCGCAGGGGTCGACAACGACAGCACCTCGGCCAGGTTCCTGAGGGACGGCAAGCTCGTCGAGGAACGCGACGCCGCCTGGGGCGCCTTCCCCGCCGTGCCGCAGGAGGCCGAATACCGCCTCGAACTGTCCACCAAGCGGACCTCCGAGGAATGGACGCGGGCGATCGCGACAGAGACAGCCTGGACGTTCAGGTCGAAGCAGGGCCAGCAGGTGCTGCCGCTGCTGCAGGTCGACTACGACGTGCGGCCCGGCCTGCTCGGCCTGGCCGTACGGCACCAGCAGGGCGTGAGCGGGTTGACCGCCAAGGACCTGCGGCTGGAGCTGTCCTATGACGACGGCGCGACCTGGCACAGGCAGGCGGTTCTCCCGCTCGGCCACGGCCGCTACAACGCGGTCGTCCTCCGCCCGCATCCGTCACTTCGCGTCACCGCCACCGACTCCGGCGGCAACCAGGTCACGCAGACGGTGATCAGGGCGTACTGACCGTCACAGCCAGTTCTCGCGGGCGGCGTGCCAGGCCAGCTGCATCCTGGTCTGGGCGCCCGCCTGCTCCATCAGGTGGGTGATCCGGCGCTGGACGGTCCTGTGCGACACCTTCAGTTGCGTGGCGATCGACTTGTCAGGCACACCCGCCACCAGCAGCGACAGCAGGTAGAGGTGGTCGGAGTCGAGCGGGCTGCCTGGCGTGGTGAGACTGACGGGGGTGGCCCGCTCCCAGAGGCTCTCGAACAGAGCCTTGAGCGCGTCCAGCAGGCTGCTGGGCCTGATCAGCGCCGCGGTGAGCTGGGTCAGCCCACCGGTGTGCTGGATCAGCGGGAGCACGCCCAGCTCGCCGTCCGCGATGATCATCCGCACGGGCAGGGCGGGCAGGGCACGCGCCTGCTCGCCCAGCTTGATCCCGTCGGCGAGGTTGATCAGCATGCCAGGCTCCTCGAGCAGGGCGCGTTCGTACAGGACGCGGTAGCCCACCCCACGTCGCAGCGCGGCCAGTTCCTCGGTGTTCTCCTGCGAGGTCATCGCCACGTGCCCAGCCCGGCAGAGGCTGACGACCTCGTGGCGGGCGTTGTCCTGCAGCAGGCGCAACTGCTCGCGCAGCGCCGTCCTGCTGGTGATCACCTCGATCAGCTGGGCGGCCTCGCGGCGCCGCGAATGGGCCAGGTATTCCCCTGTGAGCTGCTCCACGGCCTGCCTGGCCCGGTCCACCTCCTCCTGCCGCCTGTGCAGCAGGGCCGCGAGCGCGACGTCGGGTGCGACGGCGGTGAACCTGTCGGGCTCTCCCGGTATGGCGCGTGCCAGGCCTTTGGCGAGCAGGGAACCGAGCGCCCGTCGCGCCGCCTCGCTCTCGACGCCGAGCTCTTCTGCCAGCTCGGCGGGCTCGACCCCGGCGGTCCTGACCAGAAGCCGGTAGGCGGCCTCCTCCTCGACGCTCAGCCCTGCCGCGCTCAGCACGTCGGTCGGGAGATTCCGTCGAGGATCTCCCGCATGGTCAGCGTCAGCCGGGCGTCGCCTTGCCGCCAGGCGGACACGGTGGCCTCGACTTCGAACAGTGCGCCTGGCGAAAACCTCATCCATGCATGTTAAGCGGGATGTGCTGGCACCTCGCCACCGCGAGCTTGGCCTCGCACGGCCGTAACCCACCGTCCTCAGGGAGCTTCACGAGGCCGGCGCGGCCTGAATCCTCGCGTGAGACCGTCTAACGCAAGCAGATCGTCGACGGAGCTGCGGCGATGGGCAAGATCTTCAAGTGATGGTCACCCAGTTGGTCACTCAGCAATGCGAAAGGGTGCCACCCTGATGGGCGACACCCTGCTCGACCAGTGAAAACCTGGTCGGGACGACAGGATTTGAACCTGCGACCCCTTGACCCCCAGTCAAGTGCGCTACCAAGCTGCGCTACGTCCCGGTCGTGTCCGGCGCCCCCTGCGGGGCGGGACGTCATAACCTTAGCGCACATCGGAACCACCCGCGTACAACGGCGGGAGCGAGCGGAGGTGGCGGTGGGGCGCAGGGCGACCATCGATCGGGACGAGCTGGTCCGGCTGGTGGCCAGGGGCATGAGCGTGCAGGAGCTGGCCGCGCATTTCGGCGTGAGCGAGTCGGGTGTGCTGCAGGCCAAGCGTGCCGCGGGGCTGGCCAAGCCGATGCTGGACCACAGCGCCGCCCTGCCGTGGAAGCTGACGCGGGCGCACTCCCAGTCGGGGCCCGCCACGAACCTGCGGAACCTGTCCGCCGCGGCGCAGGGGAAGGCGCCGGCGGCCGAGCGGTTGAACACGGCGCTGCGGTGGGCGCGGCGGCTGGTCGAGGCGGGGCTGGACGTCGACTACGACCCGGCCGGGGGATTCGTCGAGGTCCCGGCGGCACCATCGGGCTCTCACATCGCAGCCGTGCTGGACGCGGCCGAACGAGGGCTCGAAGAGCGTTAGTTCCGGCTTTCTGAGGGCAGTCGCCCGGTTCAGGGAAACGACCGGGAGGCGAACCGATATGACCACCCTGATCTGGGTGGCCGTCGTCGTGATCGCGCTGGTCGCCGTGGCGCTGGTGGCGGCCCTCGTCATCAGGCAGCGGCGGCGCGACCAGCTGCGCTCACGTTTCGGCCCCGAATACGACCGGCTGATCGCCGAGCACGACAACAGGCGGGAGGCGGAGCAGGAGCTCCTCGCCCGCGAGCAACGCCACTCCGAGCTGGACATCCGTCCGCTGGCCGAGGAGTCACGCGACGGCTACGCGCAGCGCTGGAGCGAGGTGCAGGAGCGCTTCGTCGACGCGCCCGGGTTCGCGGTGACCGAGGCCGACCAGCTGGTCACGGCCGTCATGTCCGAGCGCGGATACCCGACGGAGAACTTCGAGCAGAAACTGTCCGACCTGTCGGTCGGGCACGCGGAGACGCTCGACCACTACAGGAAGGCTCACGAGATCAGCGGGCACGCCGCCAGGAAGGAGGCCTCCACCGAGGATCTCCGCCAGGCGATGGTGCACTACCGCGTGCTGTTCGACGAGCTGCTCCAAGAGACCACCCAAGGACGGTGACGAACATATGCGCAGGGAAGAGTACGAGGTCCCGCCCCAGCGGACGGACGACTACGACCAGCCGGGCGACGTCCTGGACAACGGTCCGGAGGCGCGGCCCCGGAGGGACCCGGACCACGAGCCCGAATCAGGCATGCACTCCGGCCCCGAGGCCAGACCCCGGATGGACCCGGACCCGGAGCCGCTCGGCACACCGCAGGCAAAACCTGAGGACGACGCCGACCCGTACGCCGAAGCCGACCCGGACATGCCGTACGCGGAAGCCGACCGGGACACGACGGGCATGCCGTACATGGGAGAGCACGAGGGGATGACGGGTGAGGCGCAGCTGATCGAGCAGGACCCCGAGGTGCTGCAGCAGCGCTGGCGGGACGTGCAGTCGGCCTTCGTCGACAACCCGACCGAAGCCGTCCAGCAGGCCGACGGCCTGGTCGAGGAGGTCGTGGAGTCGCTGACCAGCTCGCTGCACGCCCGCACCAGCAGGCTGCGCGAGAGCTGGCGGGACGGCGACACCGAGCAGATGCGACAGGCCCTGCAGGACTACCGTGGCGTCCTGGAGCGCCTCATGACGCTGTCAGGGACGAGGTGAGCTGCCATGCTCGCAGTGGTCGCGGCGATCATCTTCGGTCTTGGCTTCCTGCTCGACCTGGTCAACGTCCGCATCCCCGGCGGCATCAGCGGCATGACGCTGGTGCTGCTCGGACTGACGCTGCTCGCGCTACACCAGGCGGGCATCGGTACGGCCAGCTTCCGCGGCTCCGGCTGGCGGAGCAGGGCCAGGCGCTAGCCGTACCTGGCCAAGATCTTGATGAAGCCTGGCGATAGTGCGTTGATCATGAAGACCTCCGGGCGTAGTGGAGCTTGCCGCTTCACCAACGCTCGGAGGTCTTGGTGTGTCACGCCAACGCCCGGCTGACGTTTCACGGCAGACGCCTGCTGATTCGCCGTGTGGCGGGTCCGTGCAGAGGTCGACGGTGATATCCCGATTGAGATGCTGGACAATCCGCGTGAGGCAAAAGTCAATATGAACGATCTCTTTGAAGCACTGTCAAAGGCTTGAGCCATTCGAACGGTAGCGACGATGCTATGCAAGCGATTTTGCATCACCCTGAACGGCTCGACCACAAAGGATGTCCAACAGAATTGATAGCCAAAAGCTTGCAGCCGGGCAACGGGTAAACAATTCCAGGCTCAATAATTGCCGAGCCGCAGACTTGCTCAGCATTGGTTGCCGTTTTACTCTTTCGTCATTGACCGCCTCAGGCGGCCATGAGCGTAATTGATTGCGTAGCGATACGCCTCTCACGCCTACCGGATCGGACGTATTCATCCTTGGCTCATCAAATCAAATAAGGCTGTCAGATCACGCTGGCCGAAGGGACGGAGCAACCGATGAACATCCGCCAAAGGTCCCACCTGACGCTGGTTTTCGCGGCGATCACTGCGGTCGTCTCGGCAAGTGCCGCGACCAATATCGCCACCGCTACCACCTCGACGACCACGAACAGCGCCACGCTGGCCTGGCACGCGGGCTACTTCGCCAAGAACATGTGCCCCAAGGATGCCCGCTCGTTCGCCAAGAGGGCGCTGGAGAACAACAGTTTTGTCGCCATCTACACCACGCCCAACGCCGTTCTGGGCAGAAGCGGCGACTGGACCACCATGGTCGAGGTTTCCTACACCCCGGCACAGACCAACTACAGCCCAAACCAGATATCCCCGGTCTATTTCACGGTAACCGGCACATCCGCCGACTCGAGCTCAGCCGAGAGCGGCCGCAACCGCGTTAGAGAGAGCATCGTCAAGCAGCGCTACTTCGACACCTGCTGAGTGTCGCCGACCAGTAAGCAACCGGAAGGGTCCGGGCTCAGTGCGTCCTGGCGGGGAAGCGCATCACCACGGTGCTGCCCGCGGCGCCGGCCCGGACCGTCAGGTGCGCGGACAGCCGCCTGGCCACCCACAGTCCCATCCCGCCGACGGCCCCCGGTTTGGGGCCTGGCTTCCACGTCCCGTCGTCGTGGATCTCGATGACCAGGTCGGTGCCGTCCAGCCAGGTGCGCAGCCGCCCGGCCTGGGAGCCGTGGGTGACGGCGTTCGTGGCCACCTCGTTGACGGCGATGACCAGGTCGCCCACGGTCTCCTCGTCCAGCCCGAGCCGTCGCGCGTAGTCCTGGGCGAGGTGCCGCACCAGCGGCAGGTCCGGCAGCCGGAAGGTGATGGGCATGCCGAACGGCGGGCCGGCGCGGCCCGCCGTGAAGGCCTCGTGCCCACTCACCCGACCAGTTCGCCGCGCAGGTGGTCGAGCACCTTGCGCAGGATCCGGGAGACGTGCATCTGAGAGATGCCGAACTCGGCGGCGATCTCGGCCTGCGTCAGGTTCCCGAAGAACCGCAACAGCAGGATGCGCTTCTCACGCTGCGGGAGCGCGTCGATGAGCGGCTTGACCGACTCGCTGTCGACCATGGTGGTCAGCGTGTCGTCGTCCTCGGGGATGACATCGCCCAGTGACGTGGCGTCGTCGGTGGAGCCGAGCGGCGCGTCCAGCGAGAGCGTGCTGTAGGCGGCGGAGGCGTCGAGCGTGAGCAGGACGTCCTCCTCGCTGATGTTCATCCGCGCGGCCAGTTCGGCCACGGTGGGCGAGCGGCCCAGGTCCTGGCTCAGGTCGCCGACGAGCCGGTTGAGCTCGGAACGGCGTTCCTGGAAGAGCCTGGGGACCCTGATGGCCCAGGTCCGGTCACGGAAGTGCCGCTTGACCTCGCCGGTCATGGTGACCACGGCGTAGCCGCGGAAGGCATGACCGAGTGAGGCGTCGAAGCCGTTGACCGCCTTCATCAGGCCCACGTAGGCGGCCTGGAGGAGGTCCTCCATGGGTTCGCCGCGGTAGCGGTAGCGCCGGGCGATCTCGACGGCGAGCGGCCTGTGCAGCTCGACGATGCGCTCGCGCAGCCGTTCCATCTGGTCTTCCGACGTGTGCTCGGCGTTGATCTCGGCGAGCAGGTCTTCGGCGGTCATCTCCTCGACTAGGACAGTCATCGCTGCTCCCTTATGGATGGGCAGGTGACCTCCGCCTTAAACGACAAAAGCCCAGGCAGAGGCACACCTTGCTCAGGTTCAGAGCCGGAAGCCCTCTGCTGGACTTCACTGCCAGTATCCCCCCTCTCCGGCGATGTATTCCACCCTGGGCCGGTGACAGTAGGGTTGCCACGTGACAATGCCGCTCACCCTGAGTTCGTCGGCCACGGACGGGATCACCGTGGTGCGCGTGGACGGCGTGCTCGACGCCACGACCCGCGAGCAGTTCGCCGACTTCCTCGCCTCGGCGGGCGCCGATCTCATCCTCGACCTGTCGGGTGTGACTTTCATGGACTCCAGGGCGCTCGGCCTGATCGTGCACACCTGGCAGACCAGCCTCGCGAGCGACAACCGTTTCGCCCTGATCGGGGTGGACTACGCCAGGTCCAAGGTGATGTGGATCACCGGGCTCGCCGATCGGCTGCCGCTGTACGACACGCTCGACGACGCGCTGCAGGCGCTCGGCTAGCCGCGCGACTTGCGCTGGTGCTCCTCGACCAGGAGCCTGGCCAGGTCGGCCACCTTGACCTGGTGGTGCTGCGAGATCCTGCGCAGCTCTTCGAAGGCGGCCTCGGCGGTGCACCCGCTGGTCTGCATGATGATGCCCTTGGCCTGGTCGATGACCGACCGCCCGGCCAGCGCCTCCTGCATCTGCGCCGCGCCGGTGCGCACCTCGTCGAAGTCCCACAGATTGGCCATCGCCACGCCCACCTGCTGGGTGAGCATGTCGGCCAGGGCATGCGAGTACGGCGGCGCGAACGCGGCGGGCCGTACGGAGTAGAGCCCCACCACCACCATGGACTGGGCCAGCGGGACGGGCACGATCAGGGCGGAGCGGACGCCGCAGCAGGTGGCCAGGCGGGCGTAGAGGGGCCAGCGCGCGTCGCGCAGCAGATCTGCCACGATGACGCGGCAGGCGTGGGCGCGCGCCTCGATCGAAGGGCCGGCGCCGAGCTCGCGCTCGCCTTCGACCAGCATGATGAGCTCGCTGTGCGAGCCGGAGACCAGGACCCGCTCGTCCCGCCAGTGCTCGGCCGAACCGCCTGAGCAGCCTGGCACGCCCCAGGCCAGCGCGGTGGTCAGATCGCGCAGCAGGGTCTCGGTCGAGGTGTCCTCGCCGAGCCGTCCGAGCTTGGCCAGGTCGCGGGCCAGCGAGGCCGTGATCAGAGACGTGGATTCCATGGCAACAGGCCCCTTCCCTGTCTGGATGGGTTTATCCGCGATGGCGTAGCGTCGAAGAATGGATCTCGAGCAGGCGCTGGATGCGCTGGGCGCGCGCGTGGCCTCGTTGCGCGAGGCCAGGTCGGCCTATCCCGCCGACCTCGAGCCGACACTCGAGGCGGCGCTCGCCGAGCTCGACACGGCGGTGGAACTGCTGGCCGAGGCCCGCACCGAGCTGGCCAAGGCCAAGCCGCGGGGCAGGCTTGACGGGCCGCAGCGCGAGCTGAAGCTGCTGCGCCAGGTGTTCCGCGCGTTCCCCGTGCCGGTGGTGCTGCTCGACGGCGGCGGCATGGTCAGGCGGATCAACCCCGAGACCTCGCGCCTGCTCGGCAGCCCCGAGGGCTACCTGGTGGGCCGCTCGTTCCCGCTGCTCGTGGACGTGTCGCGGCGGGCGGCATTCCGGTCCCACCTGACGTCAGTGCTGCAGACCGGGCAGCCGTCGGCGCTGGAGACGCGCCTGGCCCACCAGGGCAGGGCGCACACGGTCCAGCTCGCGCTGACCAGGCTGACCATGCCGGGCGAGGCGCGGCACATGGTGGCCGCCGTGGCGCTGCCGATCGAGGTGCAGCCGCCCCGGCCCGGCAGGGAACGGCTGGGGCTGGCCGACGGCGAACTGCTGGTGGCGGCGGCCAGGCGGCAGGACCTGCTGGCCAGGATGATCGCGCTGCTGCTCGACGACGAGGGGCTGCAGAAGCAGATGGCGCTGCCGCGGGCCACCAGGCTGCTGGCCGCCGACTGGGCCGACTGGGTCGTCGCCGACGTGGTGCGCGACCGCCAGGCGCGCCGCGCGATCGTGGTGGCGCCCAGGGACCAGCCGCTGGGCGAGCTGGCCAGGCAGGTGGAGGCGGCGGACCCGGGGGCGGCGCCGCTGGTGGCGGAGGTGCTCGAGCGCGGTTCCGGCGTGGTGCACGAGATGGTCGAGGACGAGACGCTGCTCGGCTCGGCCGCCGAAGGGCCGCTGCTGACGGCGATGGAGGCGGGCTCGCTGCTGTCGGTGCCGATCGGCACCGGCCAGGGCGTGCTGACGCTGGTACGGGCGCACGACAAGGAGCCGTACGCGCTGGCCGACCTCGGCGTGATGCAGGAGGTGGGCACGGCGCTGGGGCTGGCGTTGCGCGCCCAGGACAGCTTCCAGAGCCGCTCGCGGGCCGCCGACGCGCTGTCGGCCAGCGTGGTGCCCCGCGACCTGCCCGACGTGCCGGGATTCGAGGCAGCCGCGATCTACCGTCCGGGCTCGTCGGTGGGCGCCGAGTTCTACGACGTGTTCCCCGTGGCCGGCGGCTGGGGGTTCGCCGTGGGCGGGGCGGTGGGCAAGGGCGAGGCGGCGGCCTCGGTGAGCGCGCTGGTCAGGGGCGGGCTGCGGGTGCTGAGCGTCTGGGAGTCCGATCCCGACGAGGTGATGCGCAAGGTGAACGAGGCGCTGTTCGCGCAGGACAGCGGCATGTTCGTGATGGCGCTCGCCGGTTTCGTGCGGGGTCGCGAGATCAGCCTGTCCGCGGCCGGGCACCACCCGGCGGCGCTGGTGTATCCGGAGGGCGGCGGCGTCCGCTTCGCCAAGGGCGGCGGCGTGCCGCTCGGCCTGGGCGCCGAGGCGGCCACCGAGGTGGAGGAGGTCACGCTGGCGCGCGGCCAGACGCTGGTGCTCTACTCCGAAGGCCTGATCTCCTCCCGCAACACCGCGGGCGAGCTGTACGGCGAGGACCGGCTGGCGGACGTGCTCGGCCGCTTCGCGGGGCAGCCCCCGGCGACCGTGATCAAGGCGGTGGAGGCGGACCGGCAGGCCTTCTCCGGCGGCGAGGTGTGGGACGAGATCGTCATCCTGGCGCTGCGGGCGGTCTGACCAGGAAAGGTTTGCGGCCAGGCACAGGGTGGGTAAAGTAACGGGTAGCTCTTGTGCCTAAGACGCAGGCACACCTTGAACAGCTTCCACGCTGAGGTGTGCCATGAATATCGCCATCGTCGCCCCCGTCTCAGGCAGCCAGCGTCACCATGTTCTCGCCGCGGCCCGCGAACTCGGCCGCGAGCACCAGGTCACCGTCTACAACGGCGGCTCCGAGCGCAGGCCCAGGACGCGAGTCGCGCACGGCGTCACCGTCGACCAGCTCGACATGGGTGATCTGCGCGAGGTCGGCGAGTACCTGCGCGAGCGCTGGAGCAGGGAGCGCCCGGACATCATCCACGCCCATTCGTGGAGCGCCGGGCTCGTCTCGATCGCCGGCGCCGAGGGCCTCGACGTGCCCATCACGCAGACCTTCTACCGTTTCGACGCGGGCCGCCTCAAGGTGGAGCGGGCGCTCGGCCGGCGCGCCGACGCGGTCATCGCCGGTTCGGGCGACCAGGAGGCCGTGCTCATCAGGATGGGCGTGCCCCGCGCCAACATCGTCGTCGTGCCCTGCGGTGTCGACACCTGCAGGTTCCAGCGCCAGGGCGCCGCAGCCCCGCGCGACGCGCGGCACCGGCTGCTGCACGTCGGCCCGCTGTCTCCCGAGCGCGGCGCGCACACCGCCGTCCGCGCGCTGCCCACGCTGCCCGGCGCCGAGCTGGTGCTGGCCGGCGGCCCCGAGCTCGGCGAACTGGAGCAGGACAGGGACGCTGCCGGATTGCGCTCGCTGGCCCGGCAACTGGGCGTGGCCGACCGCATCACGTTCCTCGGCCGGGTACGGCCGGCCTCCGTGCCCAAGCTCATGCGCAGCGCCGACTGCCTGATCACGGTGCCCAGGCAGGCGACCTCCGGCGTCGTGGCGATGGAGGGCATGGCCTGCGGCGTCCCGGTGATCGCCTCGGCCGTGGGCGCGCACCTCGACTCCGTCGTCGACGGCGTGACCGGGCTGCTCGTCCCGCCCGACCGGCCCGACCTGGTGGCCAAGCAGGCGCGCAGGCTGCTGTCGGACCAGACGCTGCGCACCGCGCTCGGCTACGCAGGCGCCGACCGCGCCCGCTCGCGCTACTCGTGGGAGCGGGTCGGCCAGGAGCTGCTGCGGGTCTACGAGTCGGCCCGCGCCTGACGGGACCGTACAACCCGCGACCCGATCATGCGCCAAGCCGTACAAATCGGGATAAAGCATGGCGTGGATAGGGTTATCGGCATGCTGATTCACCCCTGGGATGCGGGCACCGAGGAGCAGTCGCTGGCCTTTGTCCGGGCCAACCAGTTCGGGCAGCTCATCGCCGCGGGCCGCGGGCGCGACGTGCCGGTCGTGGTGCCGACGCAGTTCCTGCTGGCCGACGACGAAACGGTCGTGCTGCACCTGGCCCGGCCCAACCCGGTCTGGGCGGCCATCGAGGAGAACCCCAAGGTGGTGCTGTCGGTGGCCGGCCCGTGGTCCTACATCCCCGGGTCGTGGCGGGCGGAGCCGGGCACCGATCCCGAGCTGGGCGTGCCCACCACGTACTACTCGGCGGTCCAGCTGCTGTGCCGGGCCGAGATCCTCACCGAGGCCGAGGAGAAGCTGGACGTGCTGCGCGGCCAGCTCGCGGACCTGGACCCCGGCCAGGGCGACCCGTCGGCGATGCCGCGGCTGCTGACGGGCATCCGCGGCCTGCGCCTGGCGATCGAGGAGGTCCGCGGCAAGTTCAAGTACGACGGCCACAAGGACGCCGCGCACCGCGCCAGGGTCGCCGAGCGCCTGGCCGAGCGGCGCGGGCCGGGCGACGCGGCGGCGCTGCCTTACCTGGGCTGACAGATGCGAAAATTCCATATCTCTGTTACGAGAGTGAAATCTTTGCTTCCATAGGCGGCATGTCCAGACGCAGTTCGATCCTGGCGGCGGCCGCGCTGGTGACGGTGGCAGGCCTCCCGCAGACGGCGCAGGCACAGGCGCAGGACTGGGGATCCCCGGTCCTGGTGGAGAACTTCGACGGCACCTCGGTCGACACGGGCAAGTGGATGATCTACCACTCGCCCACCGCGCAGACCAACCCCCGCACCGGCCGGGCCTCGACCGTGTTGAACGGGGTGCTGCGCCTCAAGGGCGGCATGTACGGCGGGCGGGACCTGTCCGGCGGGATCGCCAGCAAGCTGGCACAGGAGTACGGCCGGTGGGAGGTCAGGTTCCGCTCCGAGGCGGGCGCCGGGTACACGCCGGTGGCGCTGCTGTGGCCCACCGCGCAGAGCGAGGGCTCCGGCTACGCCGAGATCGACTTCGCCGAGATCGTCGACCCGCGCCGGCAGGGCGGCGGCATCTTCGTGCACAGCGGCCGCTCCCGCTCCCAGCACCAGCTGCGGACCGACTTCACCCGCTGGCACACGGTGGCGGTCGACTGGCTGCCGGGGCGGCTCACGTTCTGGCTGGACGGCGCGAAGGTGTGGGACTACCGCGGGCCGAACGTGCCGCAGGGCAGCAGGATGGGGCTGGCGCTGCAGAACGACGTGGTGTGCGAGCCCAGGTGCCGCGACGCCTCCACCCCCGCCACGGTCTCCATGTACGTCGACTGGGTGAAGATCTACAGGGCCAGGTGAGCGGCCTTCAGCGCCAGGTGGACGACCAGCCGGTCGTCGCCCTCTGACAGGTCGCGGTGGAGCAGCCGCTCGGCCTTGCCCAGCCGGTAGTACAGGGTCTGGCGGTGGATGCCCAGCTCGGCCGCGGCCTTCTGGGCGTGGCCGCCGTGGTCGAGGTAGATCTCGACGGTGCGGGCGAGCTCGTCGTCCAGCGCGACCGCCTCCGCCGCCAGCTCGCGCAGGTCGGCCTGGCCCAGCCTGGCCAGCAGCCGGTGCACGCCCAGGTCCTCCCAGCGGGCGATCGGCGCGAAGCGCGGGAAGTGCTCGGCGATCCGCAGCGCCTGGCGGGCCTCGCGCCAGCTCTGCCACGCCTCCGACGGGTCGGGGCGGGAGGCGCCCAGCCCGGCGGCCGTGCCGTACGCCGCCTGCAGGGTCTGCGCGACCTCGCCCGCCAGGTGCGCCGGGGCGAGCACCGCGACCGGCGAGCCCGCGCGAGCCAGCACGCCGCGCGGCAGCGTCCACAGCTCGGCCACGCGCTCGGACGACTCGCGTACGGCTATCGCGGCGATGGGCCCGCGCAGCTCGATCGAGGCGGCCGACCGCTCCTCCGGGTCGGCGGACAGCAGCGCGAGCAGGTCACGGCCGAGGTCCTGGCGGCTGCGCGCCTCCTGGGCGAGCTGGGCGGCCGCCCTGGCCACCAGCGGCGCGGCCCTGTGCAGCACGGCGTCGGAGAGCTCGCCCGAGTCGAGCAGCCACAGATAGCCGTAGGTCACCTCGCGGTGCCGCAGCGGCCAGCACACGCGGGCCCTGACCTCGGGCGAGGCGGGGATCCTGACGGGGCCGTCGGCGGTGGCGATGCCGAAGCCCTCGAAGTAGTCGCGCACCTGCCGTGAGGCGCGCCTGCGCAGGATGGACTCCTGGCGGACCGTGTCGATGTCGCCGTGCTGCGCGCCGTAGGCCAGCAGCCGGAACGAACGGTCCTCCAGCGTCGCGGACGCCCCCAGGACGCGGGCTATCTCGTCGACGGTTTCCTGTAGATCGGCCGTGTTGTACATGTGTATGACAGCCTGCCACAACCCGCGTTACTTACGTCGATGGCTGCCCCGTGAACAGCGGATTTACGCTGGATTCATGCTCGGTCAACTGCTACTCGCGGCATCCAGGAGCAGGCTCGTACGCCGCTCCGTGTCAGGATTCCCGCTCACACGCAAGGTGGTGGACCGGTTCGTCGCCGGGGAGAGCGCCGCTGAAGCGCGCGACGCCATCGAGCGGCTCGTCGACGCCGGGCTGACCGTCACCGTCGACCACCTGGGCGAGGAGGTCCGCGACGCTCGCGCCGCCGCGGGCACCGCACACGCCTACGTCGAGCTTCTCGAGGCGCTGCGGCCGCTCGAGCTCGGCACGCGTGGTGAGGTGTCGGTGAAGCTGTCGGCCGTGGGGCAGGCGCTCGACGACGGGATGGCGCTCGAACACGCCCGTCAGATCTGCGAAGCCGCCGCACTGAACGGCTCGACCGTCACGCTCGACATGGAGGACCACACCACGGTCGACTCGACCCTGGAGATCCTGCGCAAGCTGCGTGAGGACTTCCCCTCGACGGGCGTGGCCATCCAGGCCTACCTGTTCAGGAGCGAGCAGGATTGCCGCGACCTGGCCCTCGAGGGTTCCCGGGTCCGCCTGGTCAAGGGCGCCTACCGCGAGCCCGCCTCCGTCGCCCACCAGGGCAAGGGCGAGGTGGACAAGGCCTACGTGCGATGCCTGCGGATCCTCATGGCGGGGAAGGGATACCCCATGGTGGCGACGCACGACGACCGGCTGATCTCCATCACCGAACTCCTCGCCGACCGCTTCGGCCGCACCGTCGGCGACTACGAATACCAGATGCTCTACGGGATCAGGACCGACCGGCAGGAGGCCCTGGCAGGTGCCGGGCACACGGTCCGCGTCTACGTTCCCTACGGCGACGACTGGTACGGCTACTTCATGCGCCGCCTCGCCGAGCGCCCGGCCAACGTCGCCTTCTTCCTTCGCGCCCTTGGGGGTAAGTAACACATGGATGCCATCAGCAACGTTCCCGTGCCGGGCAACGAGCGGATCTACGGCTACGCGCCGGGCAGCGCCGAGCGCACCGCGCTGGAGAACCGGGTCAAGGAGCTGGCCGGGACCACGATCGACCTGACGATGACCATCGCTGGCGAGCAGCGCATGGGCGGCGGCGTGCCGATCAACGTCGTGCAGCCGCACAACAAGGCCTCCGTCCTGGGCCGTACCAACGACGCTACGGCTCAGGACGTGCAGGACGCCATCTCCACGGCGCTGGAGGCGGCCCCCGCCTGGCGGGCGCTGTCCTTCGACGAGCGCGCGGCGATCTTCCTCAAGGCGGCCGACCTGCTGGCCGGGCCGTGGCGCGCCACGCTGAACGCCGCGACCATGCTCGGGCAGTCCAAGTCGGTGCAGCAGGCCGAGATCGACTCGGCCTGCGAGCTGATCGACTTCCTGCGCTTCAACGTGGCCTTCGCCCGCCAGCTCTACGCCGACCAGCCGATCTCCTCGCCCGGCGTGTGGAACCGGATGGAGTACCGGCCGCTGGAGGGCTTCGTCCTGGCGATCACGCCGTTCAACTTCACCGCGATCGCCGGCAACCTGCCGACCGCCGCGGCGCTGATGGGCAACGTGGTGGTCTGGAAGCCCTCGCCTACGCAGCAGTTCGCGGCGCACTTCACGATGCGGCTGCTCGAGGAGGCCGGGCTCCCGCCGGGCGTCATCAACATGGTCACCGGCAACGGCCAGGCCGTGTCCGAGGTCGCGCTGACCCACCCGGCGCTGGCCGGGATCCACTTCACCGGGTCCACCGCGACCTTCCAGCACCTGTGGTCGACCATCGGGGCCAACATCACCGGCTACCACGGCTACCCGCGCCTCGTCGGCGAGACCGGCGGCAAGGACTTCGTGCTCGCCCACCCGTCGGCCGACCCGGCGGTGCTGGCGACCGCGCTGGTCCGCGGCGCCTTCGAGTACCAGGGCCAGAAGTGCTCGGCCGCCTCGCGGGCCTACGTGCCGCGCTCGGTCTGGTCCAGGATGCGCGACGACTTCGTCGCCGCCTCCGAGTCGCTGACCGTGGGCGACGTGGCCGCCAACCTGTCGACGTTCATGGGCGCCGTCATCGACGACCGGGCCTTCGCCAAGCACAAGGCCGCCATCGACCGGGCCCGCGCCGCGGCGGACATCAACGTCCTGACCGGGTCCTACGACGACACCACCGGCTACTTCGTGAAGCCGACCATCCTGGAGTGCGCCGACCCGACCGACGAGATCTTCGTCAAGGAGTACTTCGGCCCGATCCTCGGCGTCCACGTCTACGACGACGCCGACTTCGACCGCGTGCTCGACCAGATGGAGGGCATCGCGCCCTACGCGCTGACCGGTTCGATCATCGCGCAGGACCGCTACGCCATCGCCTCGGCCTCCGAGCGGCTGCGCTTCGCGGCCGGCAACTTCTACGTCAACGACAAGCCCACCGGTGCGGTGGTCGGCCAGCAGCCCTTCGGCGGTGCCCGCGCCTCCGGCACCAACGACAAGGCGGGCTCGATCTTCAACCTGATCCGCTGGGTCAACGCCCGCACCATCAAGGAGACCTTCGTCCCGCCCACGGACCACCGCTACCCGCACATGGGCTGACGCTTCTCCTGTACGGCCGGCGCCTTCGGGGACCTTCCTGCACCCCGAACGCACCGCCCACCCGACGCCCCCGGGCTCCCTGCCGAGCCCGGGGGCGTCAGCTTGTCAACCGGGAGTTTGAAGATCGCTGAGCAGGACGGGGAGGACCGTCTCCTCGTGAACCGCGATGTCATGATGCGCCATCGCCGCTGCCAGCCCCGGATCCCACGGCGTCGTCCCCGGTTCCCCGGCCAGCCGCGGCACCCGCGGTCCCGCCATGACGGCCTCCTCGTAGTCCGAGGCCGCCATGCGCCACGGCACCGCCCCCATGGCGTACACGCGGCGTGCGATGGCCACTCCCGGCCAATCGAAGTCCCCGTGATATCGCACCACCGCGGACCCGGCGCACAGCCTTCGGATCAACGTCGTCCCCGCTCCCGCAGGGTTACCTGACAGGCAGATCAGGGAACGGGGAACGCCTGCTCGGGCCGCGGCCTGCAGCACCTGAGGGTTCTCGCAGACGTGCACCAGGTCGCCGGGACCTGCAGGCGGGACGTCGGCCAGCCGCAACTCCTGCATCGTCAGGTGGGTGACGAGCCCCAGGTCGGCCCTGCTCCGCATCATCGCCGACCAGGCGTCGCCACCAGGCGGGCGCAGTTCCCAGACCAGGACCGTTCCCGAGACGAGATCCGGCAGCACACCGACGCGAGCCCACAGGTCACGCCGCGCCGCGGCGGACTCAGGAGCGGGGACGCCGTGCGCGGCCGCAACGGCCCGCAACACGAGCAGGCCGGCGAGCCGGCCCTCGTCCAGGCCATGCGCGTCCCCCAGGCAGCGTGCGGCCAGCTCCGCCAGCTCCCATCGCGGTTCCGGCCAGCGGTCGCCGGTCGGCTCGACCGCGGCAACGGTGGCGAGCACAGTCCCGGCCTGGTCGACGGCGGCCATCGCCGAATCCGGCCCCGCCCGTGTCAGCAGACCGGAGCGCCGAAGTCCTGCCACGTACTCCTGGGCCCACCCGCAGGTCGCGAGGCCGGCTTTCTCGAGCATCTGATCGACCCGGGTCCAGACCTCCGCCCACGTGGCGCGTGCCGCGTCGCGCGCCGCCACCCGGTCCACCATTGCGTGGCCCGTCACCTGAGCTGTGACCGAAACCAGCCCGGCAGCCGCGGCGGAGGAGCGAAGGGCATGGTCGAGCGCCGCCAGGGACACCCTGACACGGCCTGCCGAGATCGGCTCGGCAAGCAGCCCGGACAGCCTGCTCGCCCCGTTCTCGTCCAGGGCGATGGAGACATGGCCGCGCACGGCCAGGCGATCGCGCTCCAGCTTCCTGCGCACGGCCTCCCACAACGGTTCAAGCCCCGGATGCGCCAGATAACGGTGAAGATCGTCCGGGATCGCATTCATGTGGCGGCCCGCAGGTGGCGGTTGCGCCCGTCCCAATGCGTGTGAGCTGCGCCGGCGGCGGTGCCGTCGCCTCGCATGATCTCGTAGCAGTCCAGCCGGGGTACCTGGGGATAGCACCCCCAGAGCGCGTGCCCGGTCATCACGAAGTCGAGATCGAGCTTGACGAGCAGACCCATCAGCTCGGCGATGGTCTGCTCGTCGACCTTGGCGAAGGCGTCGTCGAGCAGGATGAGCCGCAGCGCGCGTGCCGTGTCCGGCAGGCTCGACAGATAGGCGTCCGCCGCGGCGAACAAGGTCACATACGAGACGAAGCGCGTCTCGCCCTGGCTGAGCTTGGCCCGCCGGCTGATCCGCCGTTCACGGCCGGGTTCCGGCCCGGTGATCACGACCTCGACCTCGTGCCAGGCCCGGTAGTCCAGCGCGGCCTTCAGGTGGGCGGCGTAGCCCGCGGTCTCATCGGTGGTGAACTCCTGGTTGACTCTGGCGTTCATGAGCTCGATCAGCTCGGCCGACTGTTCCGGTGTGCGGACCTCCCCCGCGGTGGCCACCAGCGTGCGGATGCGGGCGATGTCGGCCCCCGCCGTGTCGACGAGGTTCCAGCGCAGCCTGACGCCGATGCCATGGCTGGTACGGATGCCGGCCAGGCTGGCGTTCATCGCCTTGATGAGGTCGTTGGCCTGGGTGAGGCGATTGCGCAGCTCTTCGGCGACACCGCCGAGGACGAATTCGGTGAACACCAGGTGCTCGTGCTCGCTGAGCGCGATCTGCCCTTCCTCGTGCCTGCGCCGCAGGTCGTCCGCGGCTTGCCGGAGCGTGTGCTGCCCCGCTCCGTCGGCGATCGCGAGCAACCGGACTCCGTCCTGCACGCTGGGAATGACGTCGAAGCCGCCCGCGAGTTCGCGCTCGAGGACTTGCTGGGCGCGCACCAGGGTGGTTTCGTCCACGGGAGCGCCCGCCGGGCCCACGGCGGCGATGACGGCGTCGGCGAAGGCCAGGACCGTCGATGAGTCGATCTCCCGCGGATCGGCCGCGGACGGCGGCGTGTCGGTGACCGCGTCGAAGACCCCCGGCAGCCGAAGTGTCGTCGTCAGCCGTCCAGCGGCCTGCGTCAGCGTGACCCGCGTGCTGAGGGCCTTGTCCTGGGCGGACGCGACCTGGGCCGAGGCAGCCCCCTTCTTCTCATCGATCTGGGAAACCGCTCTGCGCAGGCCTTTCTGCTGGCGGTCGCACTGGTTGTACTCCCGTTCCGCGGCCTCGAGTTCGGCACGGATTCGTTCGGCACTCGCACCGAGGTGATCTCGGATCGCGGCCAGCTCGGCGGCCTCGAGATGCCAGTCGCGCCAGGCACTGTCGGCGGCGTTCTCGGCTTCGCGCCGGCCCTCACGTTTGCCTTCGCACTCCGCGACGACCGCGTCATGCCGGGCGATCCTTTCGCGTAGCTCGCGGAGGCGTTCCGCGGCGCGGTCGCAGGCTCCGGCCCCTTCCTCGGCTCGTTTCTGAACGGCCTCGAGTGCCTCCGCTTCGTGCGGCAGGCCGAAGTTCTGGCACGCGCTGCGGTGAGCTCGCAGCATCGTGGTCCATGCGTCGCGGAGCTCGCGCGCCGATGCGGCCAGTCTCCGGTGGTTCTCCTCCGCGGTCGCGACACGTTTGGCAGCCTCGACGACCAGAGCGTGCGAGGTCTGGAGCGGCTGGCTCCTCGGTGCCCTCCTCAGGTGCAGATTCAGCGCCTCCTGATCGTCCCGGAGTCTTCCCCGCTCCGCTTCTCGAGCGGTCGAGGTCTGCTCGAGTTCGGCGAGGAGCTGCTCGATCTCCGCCAGCCGCGCCGCTCGAGCCGCGGCACGTGCCGCGGCTCCGATGTGGCGGGCCGCCGGGGCCACATGCCGTCCGCTGAGCGGCCCGTTGCGCCAGTTCCCCTGAGCATCCACCCAGATCGGGTGGTCACCGGCGCCGAAGGCGATCCGGGCCAGGACCGCCGATATCCGCTGTGCGGTCGTCACGGAAGCCGTATCAGGAACCAGCACCGCGCCGAGCGGCGTCTCGGCGACGGGGCCGACAGGGCTGACCAGGAGATCGCCCTCTTGCACGGCCAGCCCACCGTCCGATGCCAGCGTGGCGGTCAGCAAGCCCGAGGCGAGCATGGCCGACTCGAGGCCGGCACGCTGCACCGCATCGAGATGCGGCGCGAAGTCGATCATCTGCCACAGCGGGGGTCGGCCGGCGTGCCCCTGACGCACCCAGGGCGGGGCCGGCGGGTCGGGGTCGCGCTGGTCGCGGAGTCCGTCTGCTTCCGCGGCCAATTTGTCGCGCTTCTCGCGATCGATCCCTTCCGCTGCCTCGAGTTCGCTCAGGAGCCTGGCGAAACGGTTCTGCGCGGTGAGGGCGGCCTCGCGGGCGGCCTCGTCCAGCTCCGGCAGCAAGACGAGTGCGTCCTCGCCGAGGAGAGCGGCCACGTCGGCGAGGAGCGGTCCTGCCGCCGTCCCGGCCCAGTCCACGTCGGGCAGCAGGCTCCGCGTCGATCCGCTCGCGACCCACGTCCGCCAGGAACGCGCGAGCGCGAGCGCGGCCTCGTCGCGCTCGGCCTGCGCTGCGGCCATCGCCGATCGTTCGTCTTCGGCCAGCTGACCCGCGTCCTCGGCGGCTTTGTCGGCCGAGTTGACCTCGGCCCGTTTTCTGTCCACGACACGTGCCTGCTGCCGCCGCGTCTCCGCGTGCGCCGCGTACTCCTTGGCGGCCTTCTCCACACGGGTCACCTGCGTGACAGCGGTCTCCAGATCGGACGGAGCCACCACGATCCGGCAAGGGGCGGGCCGTACCACGGACTCCGGGTCTCTCAGCAGATCGGTGCGGACGACATCCACCACCGCGGGCTGCTGAACGGGCTCGGCGCTGATCGCGTCCGGCAGCGTCGGATGGATGCCCGCCGCCAGCAGGATCGCGCGAGCCTCAGTCAGGACCCGGGACGCGGTCCTCGCGGCCGCGACGACCTCGTCGCCGCGCCTGTCGGCGTCGGTCGCCTTGCCCGTTTCCGCGTCGCGCGTGTGGGCTGCGAGCCCGATGGCAGATCCGGCTGCTCTGCCCAGGGCATCGAGCTTCTTCTCGCGGTCGTCGAGGTCACGGACGGCGGCGTACTCCTTGGACTCCCGGATGCCGATGATGGTGTTCGACAGTTCGCTCGCGAGGTCGTCGAGCTCCTCGAGCTTGCGCTTCAGGTTCCCCTGCTGAGTGACCAGGTCATCGAGGTCCTGTCTGGCCTTCACCTCGTCCTGAGCAGCCTGGCTGTTGGCGTGCGCGGCGTCGCGGGCGTCGCCCGCCGCGGCACGCAGGACACCGGCCGCGTATCGCCGATAGACCGCCAGGAAGTCCGCCACCTGCCGGTGAGCGGCGGCCAGCCGCTGCTGCGCCGCTCGGGTCTCGGTGAGCCCGTCGAGCTTCTCACCCGCCTGGAGTATCGCGGTCTCGCCGAGCGGGGGAAGCGCGTCGGAAAGGATCTGCGGCAGCTTGCCTTCGTCGATGCGGTTGCCCATGTCCGGCGCACGAAGCGTGCGCAGCAGTTGAAGAAGGCCGCCGAATCGGTCACCGCCGGTCTCACCTGCGAGCCCGAAGACCGTGCCGCGGACCCGATCCCGGTGGACCTCCGGCGAGGTGGTCATGCGGTCTGCGCCGATCACCTCCGCGAGCCCTTCCCTGGACAGCGGCGTTCGATCATCGCCGAGCAGGATGAGCTCGTGTCCGACGCGTAGCGGGGTGGTGAAGTACCAGACCTTGGCTTCGCCGGTGGAGTGCGCGAAGCGGATGAGCGCGCCGAGCGTCAGGTGTTCGGGTTCGGGTGCGTGGCGAACCAGTTCCAGCCACAGGTAGCCGAGCCGGTTGGGCTGGTCCTCGCCGCCGCTGCGCATCAGCTCTTCCAGCCGGACCCGGCCCGAGCCTGTCGCGTCCATCCGGCGCCGATCGGCGTCCAGAAGGAAGGGCAGCAGCATCTCCAGGGCACGGGACTTGCCCGATCCGTTGGTGCCCCGCAGGACGAGCCGGCCGCCCGTCATCGCGAACTCCGTGTTGTAGTAGTACCAGACGTTGACGATCCCGGCCCGGTTCAGCCTCAGCCGGTCGGGGTGATGCTTGGGCGCCGTCTGGTCGATCGATCCGGCCGTCACGTGGGCTCCTCGTCGAGGGGGAACAGCGGCTCTGTCGCTGCGGCTTGCGGTTCGTCGAGGCGCCGCCTCGCACGCGTGACCGGGGATGCGAGCCGGACCTGCGGGCGGTAGCGCGCAGCGGCCGGATGCAGCACCAGCCCGGCGGGCGTCTCGGTCCCCAGGCCCATGGCTTCCAGCACGGCGACCACATCGGCCCGCAGGCGCGGGAGATCATCCTGGGCATCGGTTCGCCACGCCTTCGCGTGCTCCTTGGTGAGGGCCCGCAGAGCCTCGTCGACCAACGGCCAGGGTGCCGGCACACCGGGTACTCGGCGCCCCTCGAGATCGACGTGCGTGCCGGCTTTCGGGCTGATGCGGGTGATGAGGGCGTCGGTGAGGAGGAGCGCCGCCTGCCGTACGCTGCCCGATCCGGGAAACTCGAGGTCGGACAGAGATTCGTCGGGATCGTAGACGAGCGCGCCTTCGGCCCGGACTTCGAGGCTCAGCCCGAAGGCCTCATCCAGCATCCGCGTCAGCTCCGTGCGCTCGCGGCTGAGGACGTCCCGCTCGGCGTCGCTCAGATCGACGCGGTGGATCAGGGGATTCTCGACGAGTTTGCGGCGGAGTGTCCGTCTGGGTTGCTCCGGGTCTTCCGGTACGGTCGCCCACAGCTGCTCGGGGCTCTCCAAAGCGTGGAGCGGCTTGGTCACCAGGTACGGGAGGAGCCCCCTGGTGACGGTGATCAGTGCCTCGTCCTTTCGTTCTCCCCATCCCACAACGGTGCCGTCCGTCTCTATGATCACTCCCGCGTCGATGAGGAACTCGATCGCGGCGACGAGACTGCGTCGCTCTGCCAGGGTGTCGTCGAGCGTGATACCCGCGGTGACGGCATCTGCCCGTACTTGTTCGACCAGTTGCGACATGAGGATCTGCGCGCCGACGTCAGGAGCCAGCAGGCCCGCGCACACCAGAGCAAGATGGGTGTAGGTCCTGGGGCTGAACTCGCTGCCTGACGGGCGCCGCACGGGACGGACCGGCGCGTGCGGCGCCAGCGGCGCCTTCACCAGGCGGGCGAAGCGGGATTCGACAACGAGTGTGTAGCCGAGAAGCGTCGCGAACGTGGACTTCAGCGCCGAGGCATGGCGGCGGACCAGCGTGAACTCGTCAGGATGGCGGTGTGCGGTGAGAATCGGCATGCTGAGCAGGGCACGCGCCGCGGTCCGGCGTTCCTCGGCGGCCAGGGCCGCGGTGGTCATCTCCGGACCTCCCGCACGGCCGAACCTGCCTGCGGCCATTCGGTGACCTTGAGCATCACGTCGTGCACTGTCAGATCGCCGTCTTCGCTGTGAATGACGGTCAGCGAGCCGCTGCTGGGGCAGGCATGGAGGGCGAAGCCGAGGTCGGAGTTCTGCGCGCTCCGGGGAGTCGTCCCGTCATAGCCGGTGGCGAACAGCTGGGCCAGCTGATCGAGCAGGAGGTTCCTGGCGGCCGGTGAGATGTGAGCATGACGCAGGTCGCCGACGGCGATCAACTCCGTCGCCGCGGTGAGGGAGCGGGCGTGTGCCTGCTCGGCCTGGCGGCGCATGAGCTCGTGCTCGAGCCCGGGGTCGGGAACACGGGACGTCCGACCCCGGGCGGCACGATCGCCGCGCTCGCGAAGCGAGACGGGGACGTGCACGGGAGCGGCCTCCCACCACGACGTCGCGGCCGTCACGTGCGCGTCCGGTTCGTCCGGGCCCATGAGGAGATGCCGTGCGGGGTAGGCGCCGAACGCCGCGGCGAAGATGCGGTGCGCCGCCTTCGTGTCCGCCTCGGCGAACCAGCGGGCCAGCCGCAGCAGATCGGCCCGCCGGGACACGCCCGTGCTCGAGGCGGCCAGCATCCGCTTGGCGTTCGCGATCAGCTGCCCCAGAGCCTGTTCCGCGGCGGCGCGCAGCTGGACAGGACCCGAGCGCCCATCCCGCGCGCCGTACCAGGCCGCCAGCTCCTCCCATTCAGCGTGCGTACGGCCCGGCGACCGTTCCGCCGGACTGCCGTCCTGACTGGTCAGTGCGGGCAGCTGGGTGAACGCCTGGAGAATGCGGTCGAGGCGCGGGATGATGCGCGCGACCCGGTCGGCGACCGCGGGGGCGTGCCGGGAGACATCCGCCGTTATGAGATCGACGTAGTCCAAAAGCAGAGATTTGAATTCGCCGTATTCCGCGCCGACCAGGTCGTATCGCGACAGCACCTGATGCAGATACGCATAGAAATCGCGGACGCTGTCGGTGAAGAAGCGCTGGTTATTGAAGACGGTGGTGACATCGGCGGCCATGGCATCGGCGTCGATCGGGTCGCCGGATTCGAGCCTGCCGATGATGCGGTCGAGAATCTCCACCGTTCCGCCCAGGAGTTCACGGGCGACCTCCCGCGCGCCGTCGGTTGCCCGGAGAATCTCCTCGACCTGCCGGTGGACGCGCCCACCCAGCTTGGAGACCTGGTAGCGGGACCGCGACCGCACCCACTCGGCCACGGTGGCCACCCGGGCATCGCGCACCGATCGCACGAGATTTCCCCACTTCTCCAGCTGGCGACAGCGGAGTTCGACATTGTCCGATGACAGTTCGAATCCCCTGTCGGCCAGCAGAGCCGCGGCCTCCTGGGCGGACAGATCCGTGAGCAGCGTCTCGGTGAACAGGCGCATCAAGGCGATGTACTCGTCGGCACACTTATCGGCGATCGCGTAGCGGTACAAATCCAGTCGAGGATCGAATGGTGCTCCGTCGTGGTCGGCCATGCCCCTCCCAGCCGCGTCATCGCGATTTCAAGAGAGACCTTAAAACGACAGACTGACAATTACCGCCGAAATAGATGTCACCAGGAGATGTCGGGGCTGAGGAAGTTGTTCGTCCAGGACAGCCAGAGGCGGATGGCCAGGACGGCGGGCCCGTCGACCTGGTGCCACAGCCATGGCTCGACCTAGTTCCTGCCGCCGAACGTGGTGGGGATGCCGTCGCGGTTGGCGGTGATCGTGGTGTAGGCGCTCATGGCTGCCCGCCGTACGCCGGCCTGTTGAGCGGGTGAGCCCGGCTCGGGGCTCAGCCCGTGGTCTGCTCGAGGGTGCTCTGGAGGCGGCGGGTTGCCGCTTCGGCGGCGGTTTTGGTGGCAGCGGGGTCGAAGGCGTTGACGTTGCCCGTGTGGGCCAGCGTGATCATGGTGTTCCGTACTCTGATGATCACGATGTCGGTCGCGACCATCGAGTCCTTGTCCAGGTCGCTGTCCGGGAACCCGCTGCGGTACCTGATCGCGTACATGGCGTCGCCGAGCCTTCCGACAGAAAGCTTGCGGATCGTGTCCTTGGTGTCCTTCGTGACGAACCTGACGCCCGGGCAGTCGCGGGTCAGGGCCTTGGCCGAGCGTTCCAGTCTGGAGATCTTGCCTCGAGTGCCGCTCACGAGGTACTCGCTGATCCACTCCCAGCCGTCCGCGCGCTCGAACCTTGCCGCGATCTTGGTCCGATGGAGCGGGGCGATGCTCTTGACCGCTCTGGTGCAGGACTTCGTGTGAGCGTCCGAGGAGTCGAGCGGACTCAGCGGCGACAGGGTGGTGCGGGTGAAGTCGGAACCCAGATCCTCCGGCGTGAGCAGCGCCGCCTTGAGCTGATCCGGGGACGGAGATGTGGCCGAGGCCGCGGGTGGAGGCATGAGGAGCGCCCCGGCCACGAGCCCCGTGGCCAGGAGGGAAGGCTTGATGATCACGCCGGGAACTCTAGGCGAGGGGCCGATTCCGTGGCGAGAGGGTTCAGGTCAGAAAAGGGTGAGGGGTTCGGTGGGTGGGGGGTCCGGCAGGGGAGTGAGGGTGGGGAGGGTGGTGCGGACCTGGGTATGGAAGAGGCGGGCCAGGTCGAGGGCCTGGGCGTTGTCGGGGGTGTGGATGAAGACGGTGGGGGAGCGGCCTTCTCGTAGCCAGTCGGTGACCGTGGTGATCCAGGGGCGCCAGCCGTCGATGGTGGTTTCGCGGTCGTCTCTGCCCAGGTAGCGGATGATGGGGTGGGCGGTGAGGGCGCGGGTGCGGCGGGGGACTCGGGGCTTCTTGGTCCAGGCGTCGCGTTCGGCGTCGCTGGTGGGGCGGGATGCGAACAGGACTGTGGTGTCGAAGGGGATCCATTCGGCCTCGACGGTTTCCAGGGCTCGTTCCAGGAGGGAGATCGAGCGGTCGTCCTCGAAGAAGGCGCGGTGGCGGACCTCGACGGCGTAGCGGTAGGTGCGGGGGAGGCGGCGGAGGAAGGCCGCCAGGGCGGCCACGTCGGTGGGCGCGAAGGCGGGTGGGAGCTGGATCCAGAGGGCGTGCGCTCGGGGCCCGAGGGGCTCGATCGCGTGGAGGAAGGCTCGTACGTCCTCGTCGATGCCGTTCAGCCGGCGCTCGTGGGTGATGACCTTGGGAAGCTTGACGACGAAGCGGAAGTCCGGGTCGGTCTGGCTCGCCCAGGACTCGACGGTGCTCCTGGAGGGCGTGGCGTAGAAGGTCGTGTTGCCCTCGACGGCGTCACACCAGCCCGCGTACGCGCGCAGTCGCGAGGCCGCGGGCTCCGCCGCCACCGGCCACGCCGCGTGCGTCCACATCGCACCCCCCACATGAAGCCGCATCCCCCGACGCTACCGAAAACCCCCATCCACCGCAGACCCACCCACCGTCCGGCTTGCATAGTGTCCAGAACACTAGTTATCTTTTCACTATGACCACACGCCGATCACCGCTGGCGATGGCCGTCCTCGGCCTTCTCGCCTACCAGCCGCTACATCCGTACGGCATGCAGTCCCTGATCAAGCAGTGGGGCAAGGACGAGGTGATCAACGTCGGTCAGCGGACCACGCTGTACAAGACGATCAACCGGCTGCACGACGCGGGCCTGATCACCGTCCACCAGACCGAGCGCGACCAGCAGTACCCCGAGCGCACCGTCTACGCGCTCACCGAACAGGGCCGCGAGGCGCTCCAGCGGTGGATGGGCGAGATGCTGACGACGCCACGCAACGAGTTCCCCGAGTTCCCCGCCGCGCTGTCGATCCTGCCGATACTGACCCCGGAGCAGACGCTGGCCTTCCTGCGCGAGCGCCACGACCTCCTCCAGGTACGGCTGGCCCAACTGGAGGCGGCGCTCGGGGAGGCGGGCGTGCCCCGGGTCTCGCTGCTGGAGACCGAGTACCTGCGTGCCGCCACGGAGACCGAGCTGCGCTGGGTCGCCGGAGTTCTCGACGACCTGCGCGCCGGCCGCCTGACCTGGAGCGAGGAGCGCCTGCGCGCCTTCGCCTCCGACCATCTCGAGATCCCGGAGGACTGAACCATGCCCACGATCAAGGTCATCGTCATCGGCGCAGGCACCGGCGGGCTGTGCCTGGCACACGGGCTCAAGCAGGCGGGCATCGAGGTCGCGGTCTACGAGCGCGACCGCACCCGCGCCGACGGGCTGCAGGGTTACCGCGTCGGCATCAGCCCCGATGGCAGCCGCGCGCTGCACGACTGCCTGCCGCCCGAGCTGTACGAGACGTTCCTGGCGACCTGCGCGCGGCCGCCGCGCTACTCGAACATACTCACCGAGAATCTGAGGGAAGTGCTGTCGTTCGGCGACGGCCGCCCGCCCGGCGACGACCCCGTCGACAGCGAGAAGTCGGTGTCGCGGATGACGCTTCGCCAGGTGCTGCTCACCGGGCTGGAGGACGTCGTCCACTTCGACAAGGTCTTCCGCGGGTACGAGCGCGACGCCGACGGCACCGTCACCGCGTTCTTCGAGGACGGCACCCAGGCCACCGGTGATCTGCTGGTGGGCGCCGACGGGACGAACTCGCGCGTGCGCCGGCAGTACCTGCCGCACGCCGTACTGGAGGATTCAGGGCTGGTCGGCATCACCGGCAAGATCGCGCTGACGGCGGAGACCCGCGAGCTGGTCACGCCGAAGATGTTGCACGGCGTGTCCATGGTGTTCGCGCCCAAGGGCTACTTCTGCGTCTACCACGTCATGGAGTTCCCGTGGGACGAGCGGGGACGGCCCAGGGAAGGCATCGGCGCGACCGACGCCCGGCTCATCTCCGGCTGGCCCGGCCTCACCTTCGACAACACGCGCGACTACATCATGTGGGGCTGGGCCGCGGCCGCTCGCCGGCTGCCGGCGGACGTGCTCGACCTCAAGGGCCCCGACCTGCAGAGGCTCGTGCTGGAGCGGACCGCGGGATGGCATCCCAACCTGCGCAGGCTGTTCGAGCTGGCCGACCCCGGCAGCTGCTTCCCGATCAACATCCGCACCTCGGTCCCGCCCGGCCCGTGGCCGGCCGGCAACGTCACCCTGATCGGCGACGCCATCCACACCATGACCCCGGGCCGTGGCGTGGGCGCGAACACCGCACTACGCGATGCCCGCCTGCTGGCGCGCAACCTGGCGGGCGTCCGCGACGGCGAGGCCACGCTCCTTGAGGCGGTCGGCGGTTACGAGGACCGGATGCGCGAGTACGGTTTCGACGCCGTCCGCGAGTCGCGCAAGCAGATGAGCGCTGACGGCCCCGTCCACAGGCCGGTCATCGGCCGGCTGGCGCTGGCAGGCATGCGTACGGCGATGCGGACGATCAACCATCTGCCGCCGGTCAAGCGCAAGATGGAACAGTCCCAGGCCGCCTACCGCGGCGAGGGCCGCGAGGATTGAAAGTCGCCGGATTCCCACGGCTCGCCACCCCCGACCCGTGGCGCTGACGACCTGACCCACTGAAGGGGGAGGGGAGCGCGGGGTCAGGCGTCGTGGACCAGGCCGAGGTCGTAGGCGACGGCCAGGGCTTCGGCGCGGTTGTGGACCGAGAGTTTGCGGAACAGGGGGCCCTGGGTGGCCTCCACCGTCTTGCTCTTGATGCCGAGGGCCGCCGCCGTCTGCCTGACCGAGTGGCCGCGGGCGATCGAGCGCAGGATGTCGATCTCCCGGGGCGTGAGGCCCGACCTGTCGGCCACCGTGCGGCGTTGCGACCACAGGATGCCGCAACGGGCGGCGAGCGAGACCGCGTGCGCCTGGCTCCCGACGCTCATCTTGGTGAAGATGCGCCGCTTGTGGTTCTGCACCGTGGCGGGCGAGATGCCGAGCGCCGCGGCCATCTCCGTCACGCAGTACCCGGCGCTCATCAGCGCGACGACCTCCAGGTCCCGCTCGGTCAGCCCGGGTGGGCGCGGGCGCCGGGGCCGGGACTCGCCGCGGCCCTCGCGGACCGCGACGATCACCGCGGTCAGGCCCCGCGAGTGGGGTACGAGCCTGGTCAGGCCCGCCCGGGTGATCGTCGCTACCGCCTCCTCCGACAGCCGCTCGTAGGTGAGGACGATCCCCACGTCCTCCAGGAGCGGCAGTACCTCGGCGAGCTCACCCAGGCCGGAGGAGGCGCAGGATAAGTCGATGAGCGCGACGTCCGGCGGGCACAGCCGGCACAGCCGCGAGAACTCGGCCAGGTCGCCGGTGGCGCCGATGACGACCATGCCCTCCTGACCGGCCAGCAGCGTGGCGAGCGCCTCCCGATACAGCCGATCCAAGGATCGCACCGCCACGCGGATGCCGGTCATGGCCCGATTATCCTAACTATTACATTACTTGTCCATTAAAGGATTCTTGCGTCACGAGGTCAGGGCGCACGGCTGGTTGTTCAGCGTGAAGGCGGTCGGCGGCGCGTTGACGGAGCCGCTCGAGGTCGCCAGGAAGCCGAACGAGGCGCTGCGCCCCGCGGGGATGACGCGGTTGTAGTACTCGTTGGTGACAGGCACGTTGGCCGCGCCCTGGGTGGCGATGCCGTCCCAGAGCAGGAAGATCCGCTGGCCGTTGGCGTAGTTCCACTCGAGCGTCCAGCCGTCGATCGGCGTGGAGCCGGTGTTGGTGATGACCACCGAGCCCGCGAAGACGCCGCCCACCTGGCTGTCGACCGAGTACGCGACCTTGCAGGAAGGCGCGGGGGTGCCGGGCGCGAAGAACACGTTGGGGTTCAGCTGCGACAGCGGGATGTCGGTGTTGGCGGCGATGACCTGGGCGAGGGTACGCCGGTAGTCGATGCCGTACTGCCGCAGGATCGTGCTGAGCCCGGGGTCGTTGCCGTAGAAGAAGCGGTCGCCGTCGCGCAGGTCCTGGAACTGCTTCTGCCACAGGGCCAGTTGCAGCTCGCCGAACTCGGTGCCGGGCCGGTGCGACTCGGACAGCATCCCGGTGAAGGCGTCCAGCTGGTCGACGCCGCCGAAGACGGCCTTGAGCCGGGCGGCCAGCGGGGTGCGCCGGACGCCGCGGGTGGCGACGTTGTTGGCGTTGGGATCGGTGAGCGCGACCTCCTTGCCGTTGATGTCGAAGAGCCGCACGAAGTCGAGGCTGTTCGGGTCGTTGATCTCGTTGCCGGGGGTCAGCAGCGGATCAGAGGGGAAGGTCTCGGTGCCCTCGCCGGTGACGGCGGCGAAACTGCTCCTGGTGGACAGGCCGAGGGCGGAGCGCAGCTGGTTGTAGCTGGGCATGCCGTGGTCGCGGCCGCGCTCGATGTCGACGGCGCCCAGGTCGAGCACGCCCTTGAAGCACTGCGGGAGTGTCGGCCCGTCCAGGCAGTCGGGGTTGCCGGAGACGGGGATCTGGAAGAGCACGCTGCGCAGCTGGTTGTCGATCTGCTCGTCGTTCTTGTACTCCGACTCGGCGCCGATCCCCTTCAGCAGCGGCCCCAGCTGGACGGACGGGACCAGGTCGGGATTGAAGAACCCGACGTTCAGCGGGATCGTCAGCTCCACCTCGTCGCCGTCGGGCTCCACCTCGATGCCCTGCGCGCGGAAGGCGTCCAGCTGGGCCGAGCTGTAGCGGGCGGCCTCGGTCTTCACCTCGACCTCGCCGTGGATCATGCTGTGCGCCCGGTAGCCGACCGTGGCGAACTCGTTGCCCAGGCTCGCGTTCACGTTCGGCCGGTAGCCGAAGTACGGGGGCAGCCGGACGCCGAGCGAGGGCAGGAACTCGTTGTAGGTGATGTACTGCTGCTCGGCGATGACCACGCGCCGCGCGATCTGGAACTTCTGCTCCTGCGTGAGGCTGCCCGGCAGCAGCGAGACGATCCTGTTGTGCTCGCGGGCGAACAGCGTGTGCGTCGCGGTCAGCGCCAGGCTCTCGTTCGCGCGCACGTCACCGGCGACCGCCGCCCTGTTCGGCTGCGCCCGCAGCCGCCCGTCCACGTCCATCGGGGGCGCGGACGCGGGATCGCCGCGGCTGTCCCTGCGCGGCAGGTAGCCGCCCGGCATCAGCAGTTTGGCGCCGTCGCGCAGCCACGACAGCCGGTCCTGCGTGCCGCCGTAGACGGCGAACGCGTCGAGGTAGGAGCTGACGGTGTTGATCTGCTGCCGCGGAGAGCCGACGCCCTTGGAACGGGCGAAGGGGATGTGGCCGAGCGTGTTGGTGAAGCTCTCCAGCGGATCGTGGGAGTCGAAGGGGATGTCGGCGGTCTCGCCGGCGCCGTCGCGTAACCCGAAGGTGTGGTCGAGGAACTGGCCCCAGGTGAAGCCCCACTGGCTCACCCGCCGCTCGGAGAAGATGTTCTGATTGGTGTCGTTGAAGATCCGGTTGCTGATCAGGCGGGCGTTGGGCCCGGTGACGGGTGCGCCGCTGCCGTCGGCGTAGCGTGGCGCCGCGATCCGCGCGTAGGGGGTTCCTGTCTTTCCCCAGGTGGGGTTGGCCTGGTTGTTGCCGCTGCCGTCGAGGCTCTGGACGTCCTGGGGTACGGCTGCCGCGAGGGTCAGCACCAGAGCCGTGGCGAGTTTGCCGGTGTGCATACTCGACCTCCGTCGCGGCGCCCGCAGGTGGGGGGTGGCCTGCGTGAGGGGTAGCACCGCGCGCGCAGTGTCCGGCCGGTCGCGATCTCCGGGCAATCCTCTTAAGAGATATATGCGCTTCTAAGGGATTTGTGTTCCCCTACGCTCATGCGACTGCAAGATATCGCCCGCGGCGTGCGGGCCGGTGACATCGACCCCGTGGAGCTGGCCGAGAACGCCCTGGCGAGAGCCGAACGGGCGGCCGACCTGGGGGCGGTGGTGCACCTGGATCCCGAAGGCGCGCTCAGGGCGGCCAGGCAGGTACGGAGCGGGCCGCTGGCGGGCGTCCCCGTGCTGGTCAAGGAGCTCATCGAGGTCGAAGGGCTGCCGTTCACCTGCGGCTCGGACGTCTTCGCCGACCGGGTCGGGGAGGCCGACGCCGAGATGGTGGCACGGCTCAGGGCGGCCGGCGCGGTGGTGATCGGGCTGACCTATACCCACGAGTTCGCCTACGGCTGCACCGGCGCGGCGAACCGGCGCGGCCCGTGCAGGAATCCGCGCGACCGCACCAGGATGGCCGGCGGGTCCAGCTCCGGTTCCGCGGCGGCCGTGGCGGCCGGGGTCGTGCCGCTGGCCATTGGCACTGACACGGCGGGGTCGGTGCGGATCCCGGCGGCGCTGTGCGGCGTGGTGGGCGTCAAGCCCGCCTTCGGCACGCTGCCCACCCGGGGGGTGTTCCCGCTCGCGCCCAGCCTCGACCACGTCGGCGTGCTGGCGGGCAACGTCGAGGACGCGGCCTACGCCGTGCGGGTGCTCGGGCGGCTGGTGGGCGGGCGCGGGCCGATCACGCCGCGGCTGGCCGTACCGGCGCGGAGTCAGGAGTGCGCGCCGGAGGTGGCGGAGGCGTTCGCGAGGGCGACGGGGTTCGTGACGGAGAAGGTGTGGCTGCCCGACGCGGAGGAGGCGCTGACGGACTTGCAAGGCCCCGAGGCGGCAGCCGTACATGCAGGGATATTTCCGGAGAAAGCGGATGACTATCAGGCCGAGACCCGCGCATTGCTCGAAGCGGCGAGACAGGTGCCGGGATGGCGGTACGTGCGGGCGCTGGAACGCAGGAGGCAGATCGTCAGGGCGGCCGAGGAGGCGCTGAAAGACGTCGACGCCGTGGTGATGCCGACCGTGCCGATCCTGGCGCCCCTGCTCGGGGAGCCGGGCGTACGGCCGGCACTCCTGCGCAACACCAGGTTCGCCAGCCTGACCGGGCTCCCGGCCGTCAGCCTGCCGATGCCGGTCGAGGGGCCGCTGCCCGCGGGCCTTCAGGTCGTGGGCCTGGACGAGACCAGGGTGCTGGCCGCGGCCGCGTGGCTGGAGAACGCCCTGGATCGGTCTTTGTAACGAAATTTCAGAAATTCCTGCAAGACTCTTTCAATGGGCCCGCGCTTCGACGTACTGTCCCTCCGTTCCCCAGATCTAGGAGTAAGACATGCGGCGAGTCTTACCGGCTGCGGCGATCGTCGCGGCCCTCACGCTGGCGCTCTCAGGGTGCGGCGGAAGCGCGGGTAACCAGACGGCGAGCCCGCCGCCCAAGAGTCCAACCGACATTTCCGGAGAAGTCACCTGGTGGGACACCTCCGACGCGACGAACGAGGCCCCGGCGTTCCAGGATCTCATCGCCGCCTTCCAGACCCAGCATCCGAAGATCAAGGTCAACTACGTCAACGTCCCCTTCGGCGAGGCGCAGAACAAGTTCAAGACCGCCGCCCAGTCGGGCGCGGGCGCGCCCGACGTGATCAGGTCCGAGGTGGCCTGGACGCCGGAGTTCGCCTCGCTGGGCTACCTGCAGGCGCTCGACGGCACGCGCGCGCTGGACAAGCCCGAGGACTTCCTGCCGGTCCCGGCGGCCAGCGTCAAGTTCGACGGCAAGACCTACGCGGTGCCGCAGGTGACCGACTCGCTGGCGCTGCTGTACAACAAGGACCTGCTGAAGAAGGCCGGCCACGACCAGCCGCCCACCACGATGGACGAGCTCAAGCAGGTCGCCCTCGACGTCAAGCAGAAGGCGGGCGCGGACGGCTTCGGCGTCAACGTCCAGGGCTACTTCCTGCTGCCGTTCATCTACGGCGAGGGCGGCGACCTGCTCGACGTGGCGGGCAAGAAGGTGACCGTGGACTCCCCGCAGGCGCAGGCGGCCGTGGCCCGCGTGCAGGACCTGGTCAAGTCGGGCGCCGCGGCCAAGCCCACCATCCAGGACAGCTACGCCAACGTGCAGACCGCCTTCAAGGACGGGAAGGTCGCGATGATCTTCAACGGTCCCTGGTCGGTGGCCGACGACCTGACGGGCAAGGCGTTCAAGGACAAGGAGAACCTGGGCGTGGCCACGGTCCCGACCGGCGGCTCCGGCAAGTCCGGCGCTCCGGTGGGCGGGCACGGGTACGCGGTCTACGCGGGCTCGAAGTCGCTGGACGCCTCGTATGAGTTCGTCCGCTTCATGGCCTCCGCCGAGAGCCAGGCGAAGATCGCCGGGAAGCTCGGGCTGCTGCCCGCCCGCACGTCGGCCTACACCGACCCGCAGGTGACGGCCAACACGATGGTCGGCCAGTTCAAGCCCGTGGTCGAGGGAGCGCACGAGCGGCCGTGGATCCCGGAGGGAGGCCAGCTGTTCACCCCGCTCGACCAGGCCTACGCCAAGATCATGTCAGGGCAGGCACAGGCGCCCGACGCGCTGAAGGGCGTCGCCGACGAGTACCGCAAGCTCCTGCAGGGCTGGAGCTAGTGAAGAGGCACTGGTACGCCTGGGCGATGGTGTCCCCCGTCGTGATCGTGACGGGGGTCCTCGTCGGCTATCCGCTGGTGCGCGGCGTCTACCTGTCCTTCACCGACGCCCGCGAGTCCAACGTGGGCAGGACCATCGGCGCCAACGTGATCCCGGACCGCTTCCACTTCGTCGGCCTGGACAACTACGTCGACACGCTCACCAGCGGGCTGTTCGGCGGCCGCCTCGGCTGGACGATCGTGTGGACCGTGGCCTGCGTGGGGTTGCACTACGGCATCGGGCTGGGCCTGGCGATGCTGCTGAACCGGCCGATGCGCCTGCGCGGGCTGTACCGGGTGCTGCTCATCCTGCCGTGGGCGGTGCCGCCGTTCGTGTCCGCCTTCGCCTGGCGCTACCTGTACAACAGCCGTTACGGCGTCTTCAACGCCATGCTCGACGGCCTCGGCCTGCCCAGGATCGGCTGGCTGGACGAGCCCCTGACCGCCAAGATCGCGGTGATCGGGGTCAACGTCTGGCTGGGCGTGCCGTTCATGATGCTGGCCATGCTCGGCGGCCTGCAGTCGATCCCGAAGGAACTGCACGAGGCCGCCGAGGTGGACGGCGCGAACGCCTGGCAGCGCTTCGTCAACATCACGCTGCCCGGGCTGCGCAGCGTCAGCAACACGGTGATCCTGCTCGGCACGATCTGGACGTTCAACATGTTCGCCGTGATCTTCCTGGTGACCAGGGGCGGTCCGGGTGACTCGACCGAGATCCTGGTGACCTACGCCTACCGGCAGGCCTTCGAGGGGTTGCGCGACTATTCGGGCTCGGCGACCTGGGGCGTGCTGATCCTGCTGATCCTGGTGCTGATGGCCGTGGTCTACAGCCGGTCGTTGCGCAAGCAAGGGGAGGTCTGGTGAGAAGCCGGGTACGGTCGGTCGCGCTGCACGCCACGCTGATCGCGGCGAGTCTGATCTCGGTGTTCCCGCTGCTGTGGCTCGTGCTGACGTCGCTGAAGCCGCGCGGGGCGTGGACCTCCACCGAGATCGAACTCTTCCACGATCCGACGCTGTCCAACTACACCGACCTGCTGACGCGCAGCCCGTTCCTGCGCTGGGCGGGCAACTCGCTGCTGGTGTCGCTGCTGACGATGGTGATCGGGGTGATCCTGGCGGCCTCGGCGGGCTACGCCGCCTCGCGCTTCCGCTTCCCCGGGCAGCGGCCGTTCCTGTGGATGCTGCTGGTGACGCAGATGTTCCCGGTGGCGATCCTCATCGTGCCGCTGTACAACCTGCTGGCCAGGCTGGGGCTGATCAACCAGTTCGCCGGGCTGACCGTCTGCTACCTGACCGTGGCGGTGCCGTTCTGCGCGTGGATGATGAAGGGCTACTTCGACACCGTTCCCTACGAGATCGACCAGGCGGGGATGGTCGACGGGCTCACCCCCTTCGGGGCGTTCACCAGGCTGATCCTGCCGCTGGCCAAGCCGGGACTGGCGGTGACGGCGTTCTACTCCTTCGTCACCGCCTGGGGCGAGGTGGCCTACGCCACCGCCTTCATGACGGGCGACGAGAAGTACACGCTGGCCGTCGGGTTGCAGACGTTCGTGGCCCAGTTCAAGACCGAGTGGGGGCTGATGACCGCCGCCTCGGTGCTCATCGCGCTGCCGGCCTCGGCGGTGTTCCTGCTCGTGCAGCGGCACCTGGTCACCGGCCTGACCGCCGGGTCCACGAAGGCCTGACCTGCTGATTCGGTCGAGACCCCACGGGTAGGTCCCTCGACATGGGAACGCTCGTGGGCACGTCCGGCTGGCAGTACAGGGACTGGCGCGGCGTCCTGTATCCCGAAGGGGTGCCGCAGCGGCTGTGGCTGGAGACCTACGCCGAGACGTTCCCCACCGTGGAGAGCAACAACGCCTTCTACCGCCTGCCCACCGAGGAGAACTTCGCCGGCTGGCGCGATCGCACCCCCGACGGCTTCGTGATGGCGGTCAAGGCCAGCCGCTACCTCACCCACATCAAGCGCCTGGCCGACCCGCAGGAGCCGGTCAGGCGCCTGATGGAGGCCGCCTCCGGGCTGAAGGACAAGCTCGGCCCGATCCTGCTGCAGCTCCCGCCCACCCTCAAGGCCGACCCTGACAAGCTGGCCCGCTGCCTGGCCTGCTTCCCCGACGACGTGCGCGTGGCCGTCGAGCCGCGCCACCCCTCCTGGTGGACCGCCGACGTCGAGGGCGTCCTGCGCGACCACGGCGCCGCCCTGTGCTGGGCCGACCGCGGCGGCCGCCCGCTGAGCCCACTCTGGCGCACCGCCCGCTGGGGCTACCTCCGCCTGCACGAGGGCCGCGCCACCCCCTACCCCGAGTACGGCGACGCCGCGCTGAGGACGTGGGCGAAGCGGCTGAGCGAGGCGGGATGGCACGAGGCGTACGTGTACTTCAACAACGATTTCGGGGGAGCGGCCGTGCGCAACGCCCGCCGCTTTGCCACACTCCTGTAGGTGCATACGCGTCTCTACAGGAATGGTGTCCTGGACAAGGAGGGCTTCCCGGTCGAGGAGGTCTCCGATCACCTGGCCGAGCCCGGCTGCGTCGTCTGGTTCGACCTCTGCTCGCCCACGGCCGAGGACCTGAAGGTGATCGGCGAGGAGCTCGGCCTGCACGAGCTGGCCGTCGACGCCGTCCTGTCCCACCACCAGCGCCCCAAGCTCGACGTCTACGACAACCACCTGTTCCTCGTCGTCTACGGCGTGCACGTCGAGGACGACAGCCTCGATCCCGTCGAGGTGGACGCCTTCGTCACGGCTAACGCGCTGGTCACCGTACGGGAGAGCGACCGTTTCGACATCGAGCAGGTCGTCAGGCGCTGGGACGCCAGCCCCCACCTGGCCGTGCACGGCGTGGCGTTCCTGCTGCACGGCCTGCTCGACTACGTGGTGGACGGCCAGTTCGACTACGTCCAGGACCTCGACACGCACGCCGAGGATCTGGAGGAGGCGCTGTTCGACGAGGTGCCCACCAACGCCAGGGAGATGCAGCGGACCATGTTCACGCTGCGCAAGAACATGGTCCGGCTGCGCAAGATCACGATGCCGATGCGCGAGGTCGTCAGCAGGCTGCTGCGCCGCGACCAGGACGTGGTGGTGGCCGACGAGGCGCTGACCCCCTATTTCGAGGACGTCAACGACCACGTGCTGCGCACCACCGAGTGGGTCGACTCGCTGCGCGACCTGCTGGCCAACCTGCGCGAGACCCGCCTGTCACAGCAGGGCTTCCGGCTCAACGAGATCATGAAGCGGCTGACCGGCTGGGCGGCGATCATCGCGGTCCCCACCGCCATCACCGGCTTCTACGGCCAGAACGTGCCCTATCCCGGCGAGGGACAGCCGTGGGGGTTCTGGATGTCCACCGTCGTCGTGGCGCTCACCTCCGTCGGGCTGTACGCCGTGTTCAAAAAGAAGGAGTGGCTCTAGCGCGCAGGAACGCGACCAGCTCGCCCACCGGCAGCTCGCCGGCCTGCGAGCCGTCGCGCAGCCGCACCGCCGCCGACCCCGCCGCCGCCTCCCGCGCGCCCACGACCAGCTGGTACGGCACCAGCCGGTGCGCGCGGATCCTGGCCCCCAGGCTGCCGCGGTCCGGTTCGGCCAGCTCGGCCCGCAGCCCGGCCTCGACGGCCCGCCGTACCAGATCCCGGGCCGCGGGCAGCTCGGCGTCGGAGACCGGCAGCACCACCGCCTGCACGGGTGCCAGCCACGCGGGGAACGCGCCGCCGTGCACCTCGATGAGGTGCGACAGCATCCTCTCGACGCTGCCGATCACGCTGCGGTGCACCATCACGGGACGGTGGTCGCGCTGGTCGGGGCCGACGTAGCTCAGGTCGAAGCGGCCCGGCTGGAAGAAGTCCACCTGCACGGTCGCGATGGACGACTCCCGGCCAGACGGGTCGACGAGCTGGACGTCGATCTTCGGGCCGTAGAAGGCGCCCTCGCCCTTCTCCTCGTCGTAGGGCTGGCCGCGCTGGGCGAGCACGTCGCGCAGGACGGCCTCCGCGCGGGCCCACAGCGCCGGGTCGTCGACGTACTTGGCGCCGTCGCCGCCCAGCGACAGGCGGTAACGCGAGGCGCGCACGCCGAGCTGGGCGTGCGCGGCCTGGATGAGGTCGAGCGCCGCGGAGATCTCCTCGGCCGCCCGGTCCAGCGGGCAGAACACGTGCCCGTCGTTGAGCTGCATGGACCTGACCCTGACCAGCCCGCCGAGCACCCCCGACAGTTCCGCGCGGTACTGGCCGCCCAGCTCGGCCAGGCGTAGCGGCAGGTCGCGGTGGCTGCGTTGACGCGCGGCGAAGATCAGCGCGTGGTGCGGGCACAGGCTGGGCCGCAGCACGAACTGCTCGCCGCCCACCTCCATCGGCGGGAACATGTCCTGGCTGTAGTGCGACCAGTGGCCCGATCGCTCGTACAGCTCGCGTTTGCCGAGGACGGGCGAGCTGACGTGCCGGTATCCGTGGCGCCGCTCCAGCTCGAAGACGTAGTCCTCGACGGCCTTGCGGACGGCCGCGCCGTCGGGCAACAGGTATGGCAGGCCGGAGCCGATCAGCGGGTCGGTGTCGAACAGGTCGAGCTCGCGGCCGAGTCTGCGATGGTCGTTCATGATCATCCTTTACGGAAAAGGGCGAACGACCAGACCCCGGGCGTTCGCCCGGGGCAACAGGATTCAGCGCGCCGGGACGGTGTCCGGCGTCGTCGTGACGTAAGCGCGCTGCATGCTCAGTAGCGTATCGAATTCACGATCCGCGTGGTGGACCGGCCGGGAATCGCCTCGAGCTCCCAGCACTCGGCGCCGAGCAGCGCGGCGGCCGCGCACCGGCCTCCCGCGTGCGGATCGCCGGCGGTGTGCGCCAGCGCGCCGGGACCCATCGGCACGAGCAGGTCGATGTAGTCCTCGGGCCCGTGCGCCTCGGGCGGCCCGGTCACGATGAACACGCCCTGCACGGCGCGCAGCGCCGCCAGCACCTCGGCCCGCTCGGCGGCGGTGTTGACCGGCCTGCTCGGCCCCTTCCACGCCCGCACCCGCGAGTCGTCCTCGACGCCGACGATCAGGGGCAAGCCCCGCTCGGCGACCGCGTCGAGGAAGCGGACGTGCCCCACGTGCAGGATGTCGAACACCCCGGTCACGATCGCCGCCCCCGGCTGGTCGTACGGCCGCACCCAGACGGCCTCCAGGCTGCTCATCCGGCAGGCACCCCTCCTTGTCGACGCGTCGATCGCAGCGTACTCGACCCCCGGCAGCGGTCGCGCACGTGACCATGGGAAAGGGCATTCCTACCTTTTCGCGATAGTCCGCGGCCTCGGTGTGGCGCGTCTCATAACGTTCGCCAATCGGGGGAGGTCATCGTGTCGGAATCCCGCAACGATCTCGTCGTCCGGCTCCCGGGGGTCCCCGCGCAGGTGTCGAAGGCAAGGGGAGTGGTGGCCGCCGTGCTCGGCCGTGATCATCCGCTGTACGACGACTGCGTGCTGCTGACGAGCGAGCTGGCCACGAACGCGATCCTGCACTCCCAGTCCGGCGACGGCGGCTCGTTCACGGTGAGCGTGCACGCCTCGGGGACGCTGGTGCGGGTCTGCGTGGAGGACGGGGGATCGGACGGGCCGCCGTGCGCCTGCCGTACGACCGGGTTGCAGGCCACGAGCGGGCGGGGGCTGCCGCTGATCGAGGCGCTGAGCCACCGCTGGGGCTACACCCGCGAGAACGGCACCACCACGGTCTGGTTCGAGCTGGTTCCTGTCGCCGTGCCCGCCCTCGTTTGCACGACGAGCTAGACGTCCAGGCGGCACAGGCCCTCGGCCAGCGCCTTGGTGGTCAGGCGGGTACGGCTGTCGCAGCCGAGCTTGGCGAAGATGTGCTCCAGGTGCGTGGTCACGGTCCTGACGCTCAGCACCAGCGCCGCCGCGATCTGCGGGTTGGAGTCGCCGGCCGCCACCCGTGTCAGCACGTCGACCTCGCGCCCGGTCAGCTCGTACGGCAGGCCGCACACCCGCTCGGCCACCACCGTTCCTTGCAGCTTCCCGTGGAACCCGACTCCCGCCCTGGTCAGGTGCACCTCGTGCCAGCATCCGCGCCGATCGAGCCACAGCCCGCGCCTGCTCAGCTCCCGCGAGTCGATGAACTCCCGCGCGTAGGCCGCCATCGCGGGCTCGCCCGCCAGGTCCGGCGACCCCGGCACGCCCGGCAGGTCGCGCGTGGTGCCCAGCCGGTCGAAGGCCGCCGCGCGGAAGCCCGGCGGCACGCCGACCGGGTCGATCACGCACCTGGTCAGGTCCGTGACGTGCGCCAGCATCGGCGCGGCCGCCCCAACCAGGTCCGCCGCGCCGTCGCGGAAACGGTCGCGCGAGGCCAGGTGCAGCAGCCCGGTGTAGCGCCCCTCGGCCAGGAACAGCGGCGCGGTCAGCCCGCAGCGCCAGCCGTAGGGCTCCAGGTGGCGGCGGAAGTACCGCTCGGTGCCCGGCTGCGGCATCAGCACCGGCGACCGGGTGGCCATCGCCCGCCGGTAGGCGGCCAGCCCCGCGTACTCCTGCGCCGCGTCGCCGTCGATGCGCCGGTGGCCGTCGGATAACACGCTCTGGTGCCGGCCGGTGGCCGGGTCGTAGGCGACGAACTCGTAGGCGTCCACCGGCACCACCCGCCGCAGCGCCGCCATCGCGCCGTGTCCCCCGCCGCCCGCGACCTGGTAGCCGACCTCGGCGAACGCCTGCAGCAAGGGGATCTCGGCCACTCGGTTTTTATACCATTCGACCCATGACTGGGGATGCCCTGGCGCGCAGGGTCACCGACCTGCTGGCGCCGCAGGTGCTGGTGATCGCGATGCCGCCGGTGGTGGGGCTGCTGGGCCAGGGCTGGAATGGCGCCGCGTGGGGGCTGATGGCCTCGCTGCTGTGCGGCGGCGTGCCCGCCGTGGTGATCGCCGCGGGCGTCCGCTCCGGACGCCTGGACTCCCACCACATCGTGGAGCGCGCCCGGCGCACGGGGCCGCTCCTGGCCGCAGTCGCCGCCGTGGTGGCCGCGCTCGTGCTGCTGGTGACGCTGGGCGCGCCCCGGCTGCTGGTGGCCACCGTCACCGCGATGCTGGTGGCGCTGGCCGTGACCGTGCCGATCACGCTGCGCTGGAAGATCTCCTTCCACGCCGCCGTCTCCTCCGGCACGGTGGTGGTCGTCGCGCACGTGCTGCCCGCCGTACCCGTCGTCGCGGCGGGGGTGCTGGTGGTGGGGCTGATCTGCTGGGCCAGGGTACGGCTGGCCCACCACACGTGGCCGCAGGTCCTGGCGGGCGCGCTCGTGGGCGTAGCGGCGACCTGGGGTACTTTGGCCGCGTTCGGGCTGGAATAGCCGGGCACGCCTCCTGGTTGCGGCGTGCATGGATGCTGCGAACCGCGGCCGGGTGCGCGTCGAGCGCACGGGCAAGCGCGTCAGAACCTACCTGGGCGGCCGCGTGGTCGCCGACACCACCCGGGCCCTGCTGGTCTGGGAGATCCCCTACTACCCCGCGTACTACATCCCCCTGGAGGACGTCGACCAGGGCGCGCTGAAGGAGACCGGCACCGGCAAGCACTCGCCTAGCCGCGGCGAGGCCGTCGTCTACACGGTCACCGCGGGCGGCAAGCAGGCCGCCGAGGCGGCGCTGGCCTACCCCGAGTCGCCGCTGGAGGAGATCCGCGGCCACGTCCGCTTCGACTGGGACAGCATGGACGCCTGGTTCGAGGAGGACGAGGAGGTCTTCTTCCACCCGCGCGACCCCTACACCAGGGTCGACATCCTGCCCAGCTCCCGGCGGGTGCGCGTGGAGGTGGACGGCGTGACCGTTGCCGACTCCGTCAGGCCGAGGATCCTGTTCGAGACGGGGCTGCCCGCCCGCTACTACCTGCCCAAGACCGACATCACGTTCGACGTGCTCGAGTCCACCGCCACCGCGACGCACTGCCCGTACAAGGGGACCGCGGAGTACTGGTCGGTCAACGGCCACGCCGACCTGGCCTGGTCCTACCGCACCCCGCTGCCGGAGAGCCAGAAGATCGCCGGGCTCGTGTCCTTCTACAACGAGAAGGTCGACATCTACGTCGACGAGGTGCTGCAGGAGCGCCCGAGGACCAAGTTCAGCTAGGTTCCTGTGGCATGCGCTACATGCTGATCCTCAAAGGCGATCCGCAACCCGACGAGGTGGCGGCCCGCGACTCGGACGTCGTGGCGGCGATGCACCGCTTCAGCAAGGAGCTGGAGGACGCCGGGGCGCTCATCGCCGCAGAGGGACTGCAGCCCACCGCCGCGAGCGCCGCCCGCGTGATCGCGTCCGGCGGCGCCAAGCGGGTGATCGACGGGCCGTTCGCCGAGTCCAAGGAGCTCATCGCCGGCTACTACCTGATCAGGGCCGCCTCCCTGGCCGAGGCCGTGGAGTGGGCTCGGCGCGTCCCGGTCGAGCTGGCAATCAAACCGGGCCAGGAAGCTGTGGTGGAAGTCCGGGAAGTCTTCGACATGCCCGACTAGGCTTGATCGCGTGCGTTTGGGCGTTCATCTCATCTGGGAAGGCGTGCTGGCGCTCTGTGCCGTCGCGCTCGCCGTCGCGGTGGTGGCCACCGGTGCCGGGTTCTCGGTCGTGCTCGCGCAGGCCGCGCCGGCCGGGCTGATCGCCACCGGGCTGGCGCTGTCGCTGCGCACCGCCACGCCGAACCTGGCCGTCGGCCCGCTCGCCGCCCTCACCGGCGCCGTCGCCGCCTACCTGGGCGGCGGCTACGGCTGGCCGCAGCCCGTCGCGCTGACCATCGCGATCCTCGTGGCGCTGGTGCTCGGCATCGTCCTCGCCCTGTTCGTCGCGGTCGTCTCGGTGCCCGCCTGGGCGGCCTCCATCGTGACCGCGGTCATGTGCCAGGGGCTGCTGCTCGGGCTCACCCAGGAGGGTCCGCGCACCTGGACCTTCCCGCCATCGGTGCCGTCCTACACGTGGTTCGCGCTGTTCGCGGTCGTGTCGGTCGGCGGCGGGCTGCTCTGGCTGGTCCAGCCCGTACGCGACACCCTGTCCGCCTCCCGCCGCGAGGGCGACCAGGGCCGCTGGGCCGGCCTTCGCCCCGGCATCGGCGCGCTGATCGGCCTGACCGGCTCCAGCCTGCTGGCCGGGCTCGGCGGGCTCGCCCAGCTGATGCGCCTGCAGATCTCCGTCCCCACCGCCGACTGGGCCACCACCGCGGCGGCGCTGGCCGCCGTCCTGCTGGGCGGCGTCAGCCTGTACGGCAGGCGAGGCGGCATCGCGGGCACCCTGCTCGGCGTGCTGATCCTGGCCATGGCGGGCACGCTGCTCGCCTACCACGCCGTGCCCACCTGGATCACCCTCCTGGTCACCGGCCTGGCGGCGGCGCTGGGACTGGTCGTCAACCGAGGCGTCGAAAGCCTGCGGCCCGGCGATGGACCCTGACCGGGCCAGGAGCCTCTTCGGCCGGGCGCGCGTGGCGCACCTGGCCACCACCGGCGCGGACGGGCAGCCGCACCTGGTGCCGGTGACGTTCGCGGTGGTCGGCGACCTGGTCGTGTCGGCGGTCGACGACAAGCCCAAGACCACCAGGGCGCTGCGCCGCCTGCGCAACATCCGCGAGAACCCCCGCGTGGCGCTGCTGGCCGACCACTACGACGAGGACTGGACCCGGCTGTGGTGGGTCCGCGCCGACGGCCTCGCCGAGGTGCTCGCCACGCCGCCGGACGGCGTCGAGGCGCTGGTCCGCAAGTACCCGCAGTACCGCGACCGGCCGCCGCCCGGCCCCTTCCTCGCGATCACCGTGACCCGCTGGAGCGGATGGGAAGCTTGACAAAAAAGTTTGTCGGTAGCAGGATCGGGGGCAACGAAGAGACGACATCCCATCCCGGAAAAGGGCGAACAATGGCGAAGAAGAGCGACACCATCAAGGTCCCCGGCGCGCAGATCTACTACGAGGTGCAGGGCGATGGCCCGCTGCTGCTGATCATCCCCGGCGGCCCGTCCGACACCGGCGCCTTCGACATGCTGGTGCCCTACCTGAAAGACCGCTACACGACCGTCGTCTACGATCCGCGGGGCAACTCCCGCAGCACGCTCGACGGCCCGCCCCAGGACCAGGACGTGCCGCAGCACGCCGACGACGCCCGCCGGCTCATCGAGGCCATCGGCGGCGGGCCCGTGCACGTGCTCGGCAGCAGCGGCGGCGCCCAGATCGCGCTCGCGCTGACCGCGCTGTACCCCGAGCACGTACGGACCCTGGTGGCCCACGAGCCGCCCTGCGTGCGCCTGCTGCCCGACGCCGAGGAGATCCTCCAGGGCATGCAGCAGGTCCAGGAGACCAGCAGGACCACCGGCTGGATGGCGGCCGGGGCCATCTTCAACAAGCTCATCGGCATGGAGGACTACGAGCCGCCGCAGGGCGAGCTGCCCCCCGAGGTCCAGGAGGGCATGAACCGCATGATGGGCAACATGGACTACTTCTTCAGCCACGGCATGTCGCTGGCCCACTACGAGCCCGACGTGGAAACGCTGCGCTCCGGCACGCCCCGGGTGGTCGTCGGCATCGGCACCACCTCGGCCGGGCAGCTCGCCTACAACACCGGCGTCGCGCTGGCCGAGAGGCTGGGCAGCGAGCCGGCCGTCTTCCCCGGCGACCACGGCGGCTTCGGCGGCGAGCCCGAGGGCTTCGCCGCCGTGCTCGACCGGGTGCTGCGCGAGTCCTGACCCGCTAGGCGCGGGCGGCCGCCTCGGCGATCGCGGCCGCCAGGCGCTGGTTCTCCGGCGCCTGGTAGCCGAAGGCCGCCCGCCGCCTGGTGTAGCCGTAGGCGATGCCCCGGCGCGGATCGGCGAAACCGTCCGACCCTGCCGACCCGCTGTGCCCGAACGCGTACGCGCTCAGGCACCGGTACTCCAGCCCCTTGGCCTGGAACCCGAGCGCGTAGCTCACCCCGGGCCCGCCCACCAGGTCGCCGCCGGTGGAGTGGATCGTGGCGAACTCGGCGACGGTGCCCGGATCCAGCAGCCCGTCCAGGATCGCCTGATACATGCCCGCCAGTCCGCGCGCGCTGCCCACCCCACCGGCCGAGGCCTGGCCGCCTGCCCGCACGACGCGGTGGTTGGGGAAGTCGAGCGGGTTGAACGGCGGCGTCGCGTTCAGGTTGTAGCCCATGCCCGCCACGCTGTCGGGCCCCGGCGCGTACGCCTGGAAGGCGGCCTCCTGCTCGGGCGTGGCGATCCACGGCAGCACCTGGAGGAAGCGCGGCTCCAGCTCCTGGGGCAGCCCCAGGTAGAGGTCCAGCTCGTACGGTGACCGTACGCGCTCCTCGAACAGCCGCTGGATCGAGCGCCCGGTGACCCGGCGCACCACCTCGCCCAGCATGGCGCCGATGACGAAGCCGCCGTAGCCGTAGGCCGTGCCGGGCCGCCACAGGGGCCGCTGGGCGGCCATCCGCCCGGCTACCAGCTCATCGTCTGCCAGCTCCGCGACGGTGAACCCGCCGTCCACGTTGACCAGCCCCGACCGGTGGCTGATCAGCTCGCGCAGCGTGATCGCGGACTTCCCCGCGGCGGCGAACTCCGGCCAGTACGCGGACACCGCACGGTCCAGGTCGAGCGCGCCCTCCCGCACCAGCAGCGCCACCACCAGGTAGGCGGCCGCCTTGGTGGAGGAGTACAGCCCGGTCAGCGAGTCGCCGCCGACGCCCTCGCCCGACCACAGGTCCACCACCTGCCGGCCGCCCACGTAGGCGGCCAGCTGCGCGCCCGGCTCCACCGCGGCGAACTTTTCCAGAACCGTCTCGTATCCGGGCGCGACAGTGCCGTGCACCTGGTTCATCAGTGCTTCCATGCGACGATCGTCCGGCTGCGGGTTGATACATTCGCCATGCGATCGCCATACGTCGAGGGAGCAGAGTTGGGCGTCCGGTTCGCCGTCCTGGGGCCCGTTGAGATCACGGCGGACGGGCGGCCGTTACCCGCCGTGGCGCCCCGGCACCGGGCGGTGCTGGCCTACCTGCTGCTGAACGCGCCCACGGTGATCAGCGCCGACCAGCTCGCCGACGCCATGTGGGGCCTGACGCCGCCCGACACCGCCCGCGCCCAGATCCAGGCCACGATCGCGGTGATCCGCCGGGTGCTGCGCCAGGCGGGCGCGGCCGAGCTGCTGCAGACCCGCAGCGCCGGATACGTCATCGCGGCCGAACGGCTCGACCTGTCCGAGTTCACCGCCGAGGTGGCCGCCGCCCAGAAGGTGGACGACAAGCAGGAGGCCGCCCGGCGGATCCGCGCCGCGCTCGGGCTGTGGCGCGGCCAGGCGCTGGCCGACGTGCACGCCGACTACGTCGAGTCGGCCAGGGCCCGCCTGGAGGAGCGGCGCCTGGCCGCCGTGGAGCGCCTGACCGACCTCGAGCTGGACCTCGGCCACCACGCCGAGCTCGTCGACGAGCTGTTCGCCCAGGTCGCCGCCCACCCGCTGCGCGAGAAGCTGAACGGCCAGCTCATGCTCGCCCTGCACCGCTCGGGCCGCCAGACCGACGCGCTCGCGGTCGCCAGGACCTTCAGGGCGACGCTCGCCGAGGAGCAGGGGCTCGACCCCAGCCGCGCGTTCACCGCGCTGGAAGAGGGCATCCTGCGCGACGACCCCGTCATGGACGCGCCCCCCGCGGCCAGGAGCGCGAACCACCTGCCCTACGACACCCCTGACTTCACCGGGCGCTCCGGCGAGCTCGCCGGCATCGCGCCCGCCGGCGACGGCGTGACCCTGTGGACCGTCGACGGCATGGCGGGCAGCGGCAAGACCACGCTCGCCGTCCACGCCGCGCACCGGCTCGCCGCCCGCTACCCCGACGCCCAGCTCTTCGTCGACCTGCGCGCCCACACCGCCGGGCAGTCGCCGCTCGACCCGGGCGGCGCGCTGGAGACCCTGCTTCGGCAGCTCGGCGTGCCCGCCGACCGGCTCCCGCCCACGACCGAGGAACGGGCCGCGCTGTGGCGGGCCGAGCTGGCAGGCCGCCGCGTCCTGGTCGTGCTGGACAACGCCGCCGACGCCGACCAGGTCAGGCCGCTGCTACCCGGCGCCTCCACCGCGCTGGTCCTGGTCACCAGCCGCAGGAGGCTGACCGGCCTGGACGGCGCGCACGCCCTGTCGGTCGACGTCCTGCCCGACGGCGACGCCCGCGCCCTGTTCGGCGACATCGTGGGCGAGCGTGCCGCGGCCGAGCCGGAGGCCGTGCTGGAGGTGCTGCGGCTGTGCGGGTTCCTGCCGCTGGCCGTGCGCATCGCCGCCGCCAGACTGCAGCACCGGCCCCGCTGGACCGTCGCCTACCTGGCCGACCGGCTGCGCGACCACCGGCGCCGACTGTCGGAACTGTCCACCTCAGACAAGGGCGTCGCGGCCGCGTTCGCGCTGTCCTACGAGCACCTGGAGCCCGCGCAGCGGCGCATGTTCCGGCTGCTCGGCCTGCACCCCGGGCCCGACGTCGACGCCGAGGCCGCCGCGGCGCTGGCCGATCTCTCACAGGACCAGGCGGAGGACCTGCTGGAGGGACTGCTCGACACGCACGTCATGCTGCAGCACGAACCGGGCCGCTACACCTTCCACGACCTGCTGCGCGAGCACGCCCGCGAGACCGCCGCCGCCGAGGAGGACGAGGGCGAGCGCGAGCAGGCCCTGGCCCGGCTGTTCGGCCACTACCTGCGCGGCGTCACCGCCCGCGGGGAGAGCTGGCAGGAGGCCGAGCGGGCCAATCTCATCGCGGTGGCCGTCCACGCCACCGACCACGAGCTGCCCGGCGACACCGGCCACGACGTGACCGCGCTCCACCGCCACCTCTACGACCGCGCCCACGCCGACGCCCTGGCGCTGTACGCCGGGGCGCTGGAGGCAGCCCGCACCCGCGGCGACCGCTCCGCCGAGGCGCGCACGCTCATCGACCTGGGCTGGGTGCGGTGGCGGCACGCCGACTACGACCACTCGGCGGAGGAGTTCGAGCGCGCGCTCGAGCTCAGCGGCCAGATCGGCGAGCGGTACGGCCAGGCCAGGGCGCTGCAGGGTCTCGGCCACGTCCGCCTGCGCCGCGGCGACGAGCAGGCGGGCGGCCGCGAGCACGAGGACGCCCACGCCGACTTCGTGCGCGCCCTCGACCTCTACCGCGAGCTCGGCGACCGGATCGGCACCGCGGGCGCGCTGGTCGGCCTCGGCCTGGCCGCCGAACGGCTCGACCGGCCCGACGAGGCCGCCGCCCGCCACGCCCAGGCGCTCGAGCTGTACCGCGAGCTGGACGACCGCGGCGGCATCGGCGACGCCCTCGACGGGCTGGCGGCCGTCCAGCGGCGCCGCGGCCACCACGACGAGGCGCTCGGCCACCACCGGCGGGCCCTGAGCCTGCACCGCGAGATCGGCTACAGGACCGGCGAGGCCGTCGTGCTCAACGGCCTGGCCGAGACCCTGCGGGCCGCGGGAGACCCCGACGGCGCGGCCGAGCAGCACCGCGCGGCCCTGGCGCTGGCCCGCGAGCTGGACCTGCGCCCCGAGCAGGCCAGGGCGCTGCGCGGGCTCAGGTGAGCAGGCGGGTGAGCACCCGGGTGCCGAACTCCAGGCCCTCCACCGGCACCCGCTCGTCCTTGCCGTGGAACATGCCGAAGTAGTCCAGGTCCGGCCGGAGCATCAGCGGCGCGAAGCCGTACCCCTCGATTCCGATCCTGGCGAACGACTTGGCGTCCGTGCCGCCGCTCATCACGTACGGCACCGGCCTGGCCAGCGGGTCCTCGGCCACCAGCGAGGCGGCCAGCTCGTCGAAGAACACCGACGGGTACGGCGCGGCCGGCGCGTCCTCCAGGTTCACGAACTCCCGCGTGATCTTGGGGCCGAGCAGCTCGTCGATCGTGGCCAGGAACTCCTCCTGCAGCCCCGGCAGGTACCGGCCGTCGACGTGGGCCTCGGCGGTGGAGGGCACCACGTTCACCTTGTAACCGGCCTCCAGCATCGTCGGGTTGGCCGAGTTGCGGATCTGCCCGCGGAACAGGCTGCCCAGCGAGCCGAGCCGCTGCGCCTCCGCGTCGAGCCGGTCCAGGTCGATCGGCTGCCCGGTGATCTCCGACAGGCTGTCGAGCAGCGCGGCCACCGACGGCGTCAGCCGTACCGGCCACCGGTGGCTCGCGATCCTGGACAGGGCGTGCACCAGCGTCGCGACCGGGTTGTCGACGGCGGGGCGGGACCCGTGGCCCGCCACGCCGTGCGCGGTCAGCTTCATCCAGGCCGTGCCGCGCTCGCCCACCGCCACCGGATAGACCCGGACGTCTCCCGACTGCACCGAGAAGCCGCCGGATTCGGAGATGGCCTGGGTGACGCCGTCGAACAGCTCGCGGTGCTCGGTGACCGCGTGGCGCGAGCCGTAGTCGCCGGTCGCCTCCTCGTCGGCCAGGAACGCCAGCACCAGGTCCCGCTTCGGGCGTACCCCGCCCGCCCGCATGCCGAGCACGGTGGCCAGCGTCATCGCGCACGAGCCCTTCATGTCGACCGCGCCCCGGCCGTAGACGCAGTCGTCGACGATCTCGCCGGAGAACGGGTGCAGCTCCCACTCGGCCGGGTCGGCGGGCACCACGTCCAGGTGGCCGTGGATCAGCAGCGCGTCCTTCGACTCGCCCTCCATCCTGGCCACGACCGTGGTGCGCCTGGGCGCCGACTCGAACACCTCCGGCTCGAGCCCCGCGTCGGCCAGCAGCGTGGCCACGTACTCGGCGGCGGGCCGCTCGCCCGAACCCGGGTTGGTGGTGTCGAACCTGATCAGATCCGAGCAGATCTCGGCAACGCTCTTCACGGCTTCCCCTCGAGCTTGAGCGGTGGCACCTCGGGCGTCTCGAACCCGAAGATCAATCCGTAGAAGGCCAGCTCGGCCTCCAGCACGGCGACGATAGTCTCCTCCCTGCGCCAGCCGTGCTGCTCGCCGGGAAACGTGAGTAATGCCCACTCTTTGCCGTGCCTGTCCAGTTCCGCGACGAACCGCTCGGCCTGCCCGACGTCCACGATCGCGTCCTCCAGGCCGTGCAGCATCAGGCACGGCCCCGACGCGCGGCCGGCGTGCAGCAGCGGCGAACGCTCGGCGTAGCGGGCGCGGGTCTCCGGCAGCGGCCCGACCAGGCCGTCCAGGTAGCGCGACTCGAAGTCGTGGGTCTCGGCGGCCCAGTTCTCCGGGTCGGTGATCGCGTAGTGGGCCACGCCGCCGGCGAACACGTCGCTGTGCACCAGCGCCGCCACCGTGGTCCAGCCGCCCGCGCTGCCGCCCCTGACCGCGATCCTGGCGGCCTCGGCCAGGCCGCGCTCGACCAGGCCGCGCGCCACCCTGGCGCAGTCGTGCACGTCCACCACGCCCCACTGGTGGCGCAGCCGCTCCCGGTAGGCCCTGCCGTACCCGGTCGAGCCGCCGTAGTTGACCACGGCGACGCCCAGCCCGCGGCTGGTGAAGTAGGCGATCTCCAGGTCCAGCATGACCGGGTGGTTCCCGGTCGGCCCGCCGTGCACGAAGATCACGTAGGGGGCGGGGGAGCGCTCGGGCCGGTAGACGTGGGCGTGCACGCCCTCCACGACGATCGGCCGCGGCTCGGGCAGCAGCGCCCGGTCGGGGACGGGCTTGGGCGCCGACATCGGCGCGTGCTCGCCGGTGGCCAGGTCGATCGCCGTCACCTCCATGGGGGAGTACGGCGTGGCCGCCACCCCCACCGCCGTGCCGTCCACCGCCGAGACCGTCGGGCCCCAGTGGGTGGCGGCGCCGCCCAGGTCCCTGATCGTCCCGTGGTCCGGGTCGATCAGGCCGAGGCGGCGATCGTGCGGCGGGCCGTAGGTGGCCACCAGGCCCTGGCGCGTGACCGCGAACCAGGTGTTGCCCGGCTTCCACGGGGCGCCGCCGAACTCGGCGTCCATCGGGGCGAGGTTGCGCGCCCCGGAGCCGTCGCGGGCGACGCGGTGCAGGTTCCACCAGCCCTGCGGGTCGGTGATGGCGTACAGGGTGTCCTCGTCGCGCCACTCGGCCTGCACCACGGACTCCTCCGGGCCGCCCGCGATCACCTGGTACGGCCCGGCCGTCCCGTCGCCGTCCAGCGCGGCCACGCAGAGCTCCGTGCCGTCCCACGGCATGTTGGGGTGGTCCCAGCCGATCCAGGAGACGTGGCCGCCTTCCGGGGACATACGCGGGTTCATCAGAAAGTGCTGGGCCTTGGCGATCACCCGCACCCGGCCGCCGTGCAGCGGGATCGCGACCAGGTCCCTGACGTCGTCGAGCTCCCTGACCGCCCACACCTCCGCGCGGCCGGGCGGCAGATACAGGTCGCCGTACCTGGCCCTGCCCTCCGGCGTGATCGCCACGGGCTCTTCTCCCGGGTCCAGGCGGTGGACGAGCTGGTCCTGCCAGTCGGTGAAGACCAGGCCACCGCCGGGGAGCGGGCGCCAGGAACGCCCGCCGTACTCGACGAGCCTGTTGCGCGCGTTCCAGCCCTCGGGCAGGACGTCGGCGCGGGCGCCGCCCGGCAGGCGGCGGACCACGCAGCGGCGGCCGCCCTCGTGCGGGCGCGGCTCATCCCACCACACCTCTACTCCCGAGGGTGTGACCACCGCCTCCACCCACTGGGGGCCGCCGTCGGTCCTGGCCACATCGATCGGACGAATACTCATGAACCTCTCACCAATTGCCGTCGGACGGGGGGAGCGGGTGCCCTGGCGGATGCAGCACGTAGACGACACCGCCGCTGCCGGAGGCCCGCAGCCACACGTGCTCGAAGGCCGCCCGCGGATACACCCTGCGCACGTCGGCGTCCACCGGCGCGGCCGGGTCGTTGACGATGACGTCGCCCTCCGCGGTGAACCCGGTGACGACCAGGATGTGGCCGCCGGTGGAGTACCCGGCGCCGGGCAGCTCGTGCTCCTTGAACGACAGCGACGCGATCACCGGGACTCCCGCGGCGACCAGGCGCTCCATCTCGGCCGCCGACCTCAGCCTGGTCACGAACCCGGTCAGGCCGGACAGACCCGCGTAGGCCACGTTGAAGGGCCAGTTGCCCGTGCCCTGGTAGCTGGGGTCGTAGGTGCCGCGCGCCGCGTGCACCAGCCCGGGATGCGGGTCGCCGGCCGGGATCCACGCCAGCTCGGCCGGGCCGGGGGAGCGGTCCCAGTACTCCAGCACCATCGCCACCGAGGCGGGGCTGCACCAGTTCGCGCCGCCGCCGTCCCACTCGGTGTGGCTGCCGTCGTGCGCGTGCTGCGACCTGGCCGGCACGGCGAGCTCGACCCCGCACGCCGTACCCGCCCGGCTCGGAACGGCGGGCCGCTGCGGGACGGCGGAGGCCATCACGGCCAGCTCGTTCACCCGCGCGCCCTGCCCGTATGCCGTGACGCGCACCCGGTAGGCCACCACGGGCCGGCGCGCCACGAACGAGTCGACGGCCACGTCCCCGTCGTCGTCGCCCTGCCCGGGCACGGACGTGCGCAACGCGTCGTCGCTGGACCAGCGCCCCATCACGTACCACTTGGTCAGCGTCCCCGCGGCGCTCCTGGCCTGCAGCTCCACCTCGACCCAGGTGCCCGGCGGGGTGTGCGCGGTCCACGAGGCCACCAGTTGCGTGGCGGCGAATCCGATCCGGCGTTCATCTCCGGTCCACGCCTGCCCGGAGACGGAGAAACGCGCGAACGCCACGCGCGCCAGATCGACGGTCAGCACCGGACCCATTCTGGTGCCCGCCGCACACCCTCACATCGGACGGTTTACGTAACCCCTCGTCACAGGTAGAGCCCGGTCGACTCGGTGGACACCATCGGAGAGACGGTGCGGCCCGCCCGGGTCGCGTACAGCTCGGCGAGCGTGGCGCCCGAGGGGCCCACGCCTTCCGTGGTGCCGAGCCAGGAGACCGCCTCGTCGCGCGTGAGCGGGCCGATCTCCAGCTGGGTGAGGCAGCGGCCCGGCCGTACGACAGCGGGGTGCAGGTGCGCCAGGTCCTCGTTGGTGGTGATCGCGACGAGCACGTCGCGGCCCTGCCCGAGCAGGCCGTCCGTGAGGTTGAGCAGGCGCGACAGGCCCTGGCCCGCGGCCGCCTTGGCGCCGGCGCGGATGAGCTCGTCGCAGTCCTCCAGCACCAGCAGGCGCCAGCGCTGCTCCTCCTCCTCGTCGCAGTCGTAGCCGACCGCCACCTCCATGAGGTAGCCGGGCTCGTCGAAGAGCCGCTCGGGGTCCAGCACGCAGTCGACCTGGCACCAGGAGCTCCACTGCTTGGCCAGTGAGCGCAGGAGCGTCGTCTTGCCCGTCCCCGGGGCGCCGTGCAGCAGGATGAGGCGGCCGCTGATCTCGGCGGGCGTCACCTTCATGAGGCGGTCGATCTGGGTGCGGACCTTGCCCGAGTAGTTGCCGCTGATCTCCTCCCACGGCTGGGCGGTGATCGGCTTGTCCGAGCGGGTGCCGCCGTGCGCGCCGCGCCACCAGAAGCCCATCTCGACGTGGTCGGCCTCCGGCTCGGGCTCCTCGGCGCCGTCCACGGACTCCTTGAGCACCGAGCGGGCCAGCTCCTCGCTGACCGCCGTGACCGCGACCAGGGCGGTGCGGTTGCGGTGCCGCAGGACGCGCAGGGTCCAGCCGTCACCGCAGATCAGCCGGGACTCCGAGCCCTCCTCCACCTGCGCGGTGCGCACGACGCGGCCGTGCGCGGGACGCAGCGGGGCGTCGGGACGGACGCGCTCGAGGCTGGCCTGCCTGGCCCACGGCTGCACGCCGGTCGCGAACGGCGAAAGCGCGAGCGCGTCGATGACGTCGAGCGTGGTGTCGGCGTCGTCGATCCAGATGTTCATCGGCAGGTCAGGCGAGTCCTGGCTGGGGAAGGGCACCTCCCTGATCACAGACATGCCGTCAATGATCCTGGTCAACGTGCGTGCCTGTCGAACCATTTGCCCGAATCACAATGGTATACCGTTAAGTCATGACCGACCTGCTGCTCCGCGACGCCCGCCTGTGGGGTTCCGCCACCGCCACCGACCTGCTCATCCGCGACGGCGTCGTGGCCGCCACCGGGCCGGGACTCCACCCCGGCGGCGCGCCCGTCGAGGACCTGCGGGGCAAGCTGCTCGTACCCGGGTTCGTCGACGCGCACGCGCACGTGGACAAGACCCTGTGGGGCGGCCCGTGGGTGCCGCACGACGCGCCTCCCGGCCTCGCCGGCAAGATCCGCAACGGCGTCGAGCGCCGCGCCGAGCTGGGCATCCCCAGCGCCGGCTACATGACGGCCCTGCTCGAGCGGATGGTCGCCGACGGCACCACGCACGTCAGGTCGCACGTCGACATCGACCCCGCCGTCGGGCTCAAGGGCGTCGAAGCCCTGCGCGAGGCCCTGGCGGGCATGGACGGGCGCATCACGGCCGAACTCGTCGCCTTCCCCCAGACCGGCGTGCTGATCAGCCCCGGCACCGCCGAGCTCATGGACGCCGCCCTCGCCGAAGGCGTCGAACTGGTCGGCGGCATCGACCCCGCGGGCCTCGACGGCGACCCGGTACGCCACCTCGACCTCGTCTTCGGCCTGGCCGACAAGCACGGCGCGGGCGTCGACATCCACCTGCACGACGGCGGCCCCCTCGGCGGCTGGCAGTACGACCTCATCATCGAGCGCACGAAGGCGCTCGGCCTGGCGGGCAAGGTCACGATCTCCCACGGTTACGCCCTCGGCGAGCTCCCCCTGGCCGAGCAGGACCGCCTCATCGACGGCCTGTCCTCGGCGGGCGTCTCCCTCGCCACCGTCGCCCCCGCCTCCGCCGCGCCCCTTCCCCTGGTACGGCTGCGCGAGGCCGGAGTCCCCGTCGGGGCCGGCAACGACGGCGTCCGCGACCTGTGGAGCCCCTACGGCACGGGCGACATGCTGGAGCGCGCCCTCTTCCTGGCGCAGCGCTCCCGGTTCGTGCGGGACGAGGAGCTCGAGCACGCCCTCGAGATCACCACGTACGGCGGCGCCAAGCTCGCCGGCCGCCGAGCCGGCTTCACCCCCGGCGCCCCCGCCGACTTCGTCGCCCTCGACACCCGCACCCCCGCCGAAGCGGTCTGCCTGCGCCCCACCCGCTCCCTGGTCGTCAAGTCAGGCCGCATCGTCGCCCGCGACGGTCAGCTCTGCTAGTTCGAGCTGTCAGATCATGCTTTGCGTTCGGAACAGCGGGCGTGTGAAAAGACGCCTGTTTCGCTGCTTCGCAACGCCTGCTTGTCTTGCCGGAGAGAAGGCTTCGACGGATTTCCTGACTGGCGCCTCAATGTGATGGACGCCATCAGCTCCGATGTCCTGATAAAGAGTCAATGAAACAAAGAGTCTTGTCAGCCTCAAGCGCCACGATTATGGTCAAAGCCGACATGTGTCAGCGATCTTAGGAGACTCCTTGAGGTTCCGTACCAAGCTCGCCGGCGTACTGGCGGCCACTCTGGCAGGCCCGATCCTGTACACCGCGTCCGCGCCTGCTCCGGCGTCCGCGGCTACTGCCTACGAGTACTGCGTATTTGTACTGAAGCACTACGGGTACTCCGTTGGCTCGGGATCGAAGGCCGCGTGCCGGGCTCGCCAAAATGGCGATCCTGGTACCTGTTACACCATTCTGCGTGATCTGAACGTGGCAGTTAAGCATGCCACGGCGGCATGTGGCATTTAGGCTCCCGAAGCGTTGTTTCGGCAGGAGGAGCGCGCTCGTACATGCAGTTGTTCGCCGCCTGCCCCTGGCAACGGCCTGGGGCGGGCAGACGATTTACGAGCCGGCCCGGTTGAGGTCGCCCTTGCTGTCACCCAGCATCGAGAACGTGAGTGAGTAGGCCACCGTGTCGGGGGCCTTCTTCGCCACGGTGACCACGATTCCGCCGATCGCGCCCGCTTCATCGATGATCGAGCAGCTGCCGCCGAGGCCACCGAGAGTGAAGGTCAGCTTGGCCGCTGTCACGCGCGTGAGCGTGAGCGTGCCCTTGCTGCAACCGGGGTCCTCGCCCGGCGACTCCCAGGTGCCGGTGGGCTTTCCGGCGTGCAGCGTGAGGGTCACCGGGTCGTTGTTGAACTCACGGTCAAGGATCTTGCCGCTGGCGGTGCCCTTCCAGGTGCCTGCGAACGCGGCGGGGATCTTCGCGTTCGGTTGCGGAGCCTGAGTGGGGTGGTCCGAGGGTTCGGTGTCCTGGGGTTTCGATGTCGAGGGTTTGGGCGCCGGGGACAGCGTGGTCGTGGTGGTGCCGGTCGCGGGGGAGCGGTTGGCCCACCAGAGGGTGGCGCCGCCTGCTGCCAGGGCTAAGGCGGCGGCCACCGTGCCGAAGAGGAGGGTGCGGCGGCGTGGGAGGCCGGTGGTGGCTATCGCGCGGGGATGCGTGCCGTCGAACGGATGGGGGTCGGGCGGTGGCTGGTGGGGTGGGGTGGTGGGGTTGACCAGGGAGACCATGAGGTCGCGGGCCGTGGGGCGGCGGGTGGGGTCCTTGGACAGGGTCGAGGCGATGATGGCGCGCAGGCGCGGCGGGAGCGCCGACAGGTCGGGGTCGAAGTGCAGGACCCGGTGGAGCACCGCCGGCACCGTGTCCGCGCCGAACGGGCTGGCGCCGGTGGCCGCGTAGACGATCGTGGCGCCCCAGGCGAACACGTCCGACGTGGCCGTGGCGGGCGAGCCGCCGATCTGCTCGGGCGACAGGTACGTGGGCGTGCCGATGAGCCCCGAGGTGTGCGTCGCCGCGTCCTCCGCGCGGGCGATGCCGAAGTCCACCACCCGCGGCCCATCCGGGCCGAGCAGTACGTTGGCGGGCTTGAAGTCGCGGTGCACCACCCCTGCCGCGTGGATGGCCGCCAGCGCGGTGGCCGTCCCGACCGCCAGCCTCTCCAGTTCGCCGCCGCGCAGCGGGCCCCGCTCGCGGACCCGGTCGGACAGCGAGGGGCCGTCGACGAACTCGCTCACCACGTACGGGCGCTGCCCCTGCGTGGCGGCGTCCAGGACGCGTGCCGTACAGAACGAGGCGATGCTCTCCAGCGCGGACAGCTCGCGGGCCAGGCGCGCCCGCGTCTGCGGGTCGCCCGTGCTGAGGAGTTTGACCGCGACCCGCTCGCCGATGGCGTCGAAGCCCAGATAGACGACCCCCTGGCCACCCTCGCCGAGCCTGCCGGCCAGCCGGTAGGAACCCAGCTCTACCGGATCATCCGGCGTCAAGGGGGTCACCATGGCGGATACGTTACAGCGTTGGCTGATCGCCAAGTATCTTTGTGCGCTGGGGCAAATGGGGTTCAAGTGGAGGTTTCGGGGTGTCGAGGGTGACGTTCCGTGAGCGGGTCCGGTACTGGTTCGACAACACCATGTCTCGGGGGACCGCCTCGCTGATCGGCTGGCTGGCGCTGGTGTCGATCGCCCTCATCGCCGTGGTCGCCGGGCTCACGCTGTGGCTGGCTCCCGGCGAGCCGGACGGGATCGACGGGCCGGGCAAGGTCCTCTGGATCGCGCTCATGCACGCGCTCAGCCCGGCCAAGGTGGCCAGCGACAAGGGCTCGCTGGCGTACATGGCGGTCATGTTCGTCGGGTCGCTCGGCGGCATCTTCATCGTGAGCATGCTCGTCGGCCTGCTGTCCAACGGGCTGAAGCTGCGCGTCGACCGGCTGCGCAGGGGCCGCTCGCGCATCGTCGAGTCGGGGCACACGGTCGTGCTCGGCTGGTCGGACCAGGTCTTCACGATCGTCACCGAACTGGCCAAGGCGCACGCCAGCCAGAAGGGCTCGGTCATCGCGATCCTGGCCGAGCACGACAAGCTGGCCATGGAGGAGGACCTGCGCGAGCGCGTCGGAGACCTGGGCGCGACCCGGCTGGTGTGCAGGACCGGACGGCCGACGGAGCCGCGCGACCTGGGCCTGATGAACCTGGCCACGGCCCGTTCGGTGGTCGTGCTGTCGCCGGAGGGCGAGGACCCCGACGCGCACGTCATCAAGATCCTGCTGGCGCTGAACAAGCGGACGGGACCGCACCCGCCGGTGGTGGCCGCGCTGGCCTCCAGCCGCAACCTGGCCGCCGCCAGGCTGGCCGGCGGCAAGGAGGTGCACCTGGTCGACTCCGACGACACCGCCTCCCGGCTGATCGTGCAGTCCTCGCGCCAGTCGGGCATGTCGGTGGTCTGCATGGACCTGCTGAACTTCGACGGCGGCGAGATCTACCTGCGCCCCGGCGCCGAGCTGGCCGGGCGCACCTACGGCCAGGCGCTGCACGCCTACCAGACCGCCACCGTGCTCGGGCTGCGCCGCCCGTCGGGCGTCGCGCTCAACCCGCCGGCCGACACCGTGATCGAGGCGGCGGACCAGGTCGTCGTGATCGCCCAGGACGACTCCGCGATCGGCCTGGCGACGGGCAAGCCGTCGCTTGACGAGTCCGCGATGGTCGACACGGAACGTGCCAACCTCACGCCGGAGCGTACGCTGCTGCTCAACTGGAACGGCCGCGCCGAGCAGATCATCCGCTACCTCGACGGGTACGTGGCGCAGGGTTCCGTACTCGAGGTCGCCGCCGACCACCCCAAGGCCGGGATGAACCTGGGCGGGCTGCGCAACCTCACGGTGAACGTCAAGGAGTGCGACACCACCGACCGCCACGAGCTGGAGTCGCTGGGGCTCGGGCTGTTCCAGCACGTCATCGTGCTGTCGGACGACCGGTTCAGGCCGGACCACGCCGACACGCGCACGCTCATGACGCTGCTGCAGCTGCGCGACATGCAGAGCACGCTCGGCGAGCACTACTCGATCGTCAGCGAGATGCACGACGAGAACAACCGCACGCTCGCCGAGGTCACCGAGGCGGACGACATCGTGATCAGCGACACGGTCATCGGGCTGCTGCTGGCCCAGCTGGCGGAGAACCGGCACCTGGCCGACGTCTTCGGCTACCTCTTCGACTCCAGCGGCTCGGAGATCTACCCGCGGCCGGCCTCCGACTACGTCAAGACCGGCACGCCGGTCACCTTCGCCACGGTCGTCGAGTCGGCCCGCCGGCGCGGGGAGACGGCGATCGGGTATCGGAACGCGGCGGGCATGAACACGCCGCCCCGCTATGGGATCGTCCTCAACCCACCCAAATCCGCCAAGATCACCCTCACCGACCGCGACTCCGTCATCGTCCTCTCCGAGGGGTGACCGTCTCTTCTGCTGTACGGCGGGCCGCCACCGCCCGCCGTACCTTGGCTTGGGGCCGATCTTCGCGGTGATCTTGTACGGCGGGCCGCCGCCACCGGCCGCCCGCCGTACCTCGGCTGAGGGCCCGCGACCGGCGCTTACGGCGAGTCGGGGATCCTTGCCCGCCGTCACGGCGATCCGGTAACCAGGCACCACGGTCCCTGGCGCCGCCACCCTGGCCGCCTCGCGTTTCCCGGGCGCCACGGTCTCCCCGCCCCGCCGTACAACGCGCCGGACGACGGCGTCCACCTCCTCGCCGACCCCGGCGCGGGAAACTCCCCGGCGCGCGGCACGCTCCTGAGACGGGACACCCCCGGGGCGCGGCGCACTCCCGAGCGCGCGGCACACACCTGAGGCGCGGCGCGCTTCCGAGGGGCGAGGCGCACTCCCAATCGCACCTGTCTCGCGAGGGCGACCGAGCAGACCGCCATCACCTCTTGTTGAGGGTTTAGCCGATCGTTTGCGCGATATGCGCGCCGAAGTCTCAATGGGAACTTCAATGAAATACTTGAAGCCATGGCTGACGAGATTCTCATCAAGGGCGCCCGCCTGCACAACCTCAAGAACGTCACGCTCGCCGTACCCAAGAACAAACTCGTCGTCCTGACCGGCCTGTCCGGTTCGGGCAAGTCCACCCTGGCCCTCGACACGCTGCACAGGGAGGGCCAGCGGCAGTACCTGGAATCGGTCGGCATGGTCACCTGGGGAGCCAGCAAGCCCGAGGTCGACTCGATCACCGGCCTGTGCGCGTCGATCAGCGTCGACCAGCACCTGACCAACCGCAGCCCGCGCTCGACCGTCGGCACCGTCACCGAGGTGTTCACCTACCTGCGGGTGCTGTGGGCCCGGCTCGGCCACCGCCCCTGCCCCGGCTGCGGCCAGGACCTCGCCCCGCTTCACGACGTGGGCGGCGAGCAGGCCTGGGACGAGGAGGAGGGCCAGTCGGTGCCCTGCCCGCACTGCGGCACCCCCGTGCCCGAGCTGGTCATGGGGAACTTCTCCTTCAACAAGCCCGCGGGCGCCTGCCCAACCTGCACCGGCATCGGCACCGTGTTCCAGGCCGACACTGACCGCCTGGTCGACCTCGGCAAGAGCGTGGCGGGCGGCGCGGTGCTCGGCTGGCACCCGGTGCTGACCGAGCGCAACATCCCGGTGCTGCGCGCCGCAGCCAAGCACTACGGCTTCGACTTCGACCCCGACCTGCCGGTCGGCGACCTCGGCGAGGCCCAGCGCGACCTGCTGCTGCACGGCGTCGAGGCGCCGCGCTTCGCCGGGACCGAGCCGCCCGCCCGCGTCTCCGACGGCCGCTTCGAGGGCGTGGCCACCAACGTGCTGCGCCGCTACGCCGACCGCATCGAGGACGCCGGCTACCGGGAGAAGACCGAGCGCCTGCTGGTCAACAGGACCTGCCCCGACTGCGGCGGCACCCGGCTGCGCCCCGAGAGCCGCGCCGTCACCGTGGCGGGCATCGGCATCGTCGAGGCCGCCAGGATGCCGCTCGACCGGCTCGCCGCCTGGATCGACGGGCTGCCGCTCGACGCGCTGACCGAGCCGATCGTGGCCGACCTGAGCGAGCGGGTGCGCCGCCTGGTCGACGTCGGAGTCGGCTACCTGACGCTGGAGCGGGCCACGCCCAGCCTGTCGGCCGGCGAGACCCAGCGCCTGCGGCTGGCCGCCCTGCTCGGCTCCGGCCTGACCGGCGTGCTCTACGTCCTCGACGAGCCCACCATCGGCCTGCACCCCTCCGACACCCGCCGCCTGATCGACGTGCTGCGCAGGCTGCGCGACCTGGGCAACACCGTGCTCGTCATCGAGCACGACCTGGCCGTGCTGCGCGCCGCCGACCACCTCGTCGACATCGGCCCGGGAGCAGGACGGCACGGCGGCAGCGTCGTGGCCGCCGGCCCGCCCGACCGGGTGGCCGGGACCGGCGGCTCGCTCACCGGCGACTACCTGGCAGGACGGCTGCCCATGCCCGCCTCGCGCGGCCGCCTCGGCGACGGCAGGCACCTGGTCATCCGCGGCGCCCGCGCGCACAACCTCAAGAACCTGACGGTACGGCTGCCGCTCGGCGTGCTCGTGGCCGTGGCGGGACCGTCCGGGTCGGGCAAGTCGTCGCTGCTGCTCGACATCCTCGACCGGGCCGCCAGGCAGCGCTTCCACGGCGCCGCCCAGCCGCCCGCCGAGCACGACGGCATCGACGGCTGGGAGCACCTGGACAAGGTCGTCACCATCGACCAGCAGGCGATCAGCCGGCTTCCCCGCTCCAACGCCGCCACCTACTGCGACGCCTTCACCCCGATCAGGGAGGTCTTCGCCGCCGCGTCGGCCACGCTCACGCCCGCCCACTTCTCCTTCAACGTGGCCGGAGGGCGGTGCGAGCGGTGCCAGGGGGCGGGGGTGCTGGCCGTACAGATGCACTTCCTGCCGGCCGTCGAGGTACGCTGCCCGGCCTGCCACGGCAGGCGCTTCAAGCGGGAGGTGCTGGCGGTCGAGTACCGCGGCCACGACATCGCCCAGGTGCTCGACCAGACCGTCGAGGAGGCCCTGGCCCTGTTCGAGGACGTGCCCGCGGTCGCGTCGCGGCTGCGCCGCATGGCCGACGTCGGGCTCGGCTACCTGACCCTCGGCCAGCCCGCCACCACGCTGTCCGGCGGCGAGGCCCAGCGCGTCAAGCTCGCCAAGGAACTGGGCCGCCGCGCCACCGGCCGCACCCTCTACCTGCTCGACGAGCCCACCACCGGGCTGCACGCCGCCGACACCGCCAGGCTGCTCGGCGTCCTGCAGCGGCTGGTCGACGCGGGCAACACCGTGATCGCCATCGAGCACGAGCCGGACGTGATCCGCGCCGCCGACTGGGTGGTCGAGCTCGGCCCCGCGGGCGGCGCCGCCGGAGGCGAGCTCGTGGCCGAAGGGCCGCCCGCGCGGGTCGCCGCCGCCGCGGGATCGAAGACCGGACCGTTTCTTTAGCGGACAGTTTCTTTAGCCGACAATGGTCGGGTGAGGACCATCGACTGGGTGGACGGCGCCATCGAGCTCGTCGACCAGACCCGGCTGCCCGACGAGTACGTCCTGCTCCGCGTCGAGACCGTCGACGAGCTGGTCGAGGCCATCAGACGGCTGGCCGTGCGCGGCGCCCCCGCCCTGGGCGTGGCAGGGGCGCTCGGCGTGGCCCTGGCCCGCGGCGACCAGGAGGCGGTCGCCCGGCTGCGCGCCGCCAGGCCCACCGCGGTCAACCTCGCCTGGGGCGTGGACCAGGCGAGCGCCGCCGCCGACCCGCTGGCCACCGCGCTGCGCATCCGCGACGAGGACATCGCCGCCTGCAGGGCGATGGGCGAGCGCGGCGCCGGCCTGATCGAGGGCGAGCGGCTGCGCATCATGACGGTCTGCAACACCGGCGGCCTGGCCGCCGTCGAGCGCGGCACCGCGCTCGGCGTCGTCCAGACCCTGCACGAGCAGGGCCGCCTGGCCGAGGTGTACGCGCTCGAGACGCGCCCGCTGCTGCAGGGGGCCCGGCTCACCACCTGGGAGCTGGGCCGGATGGGCGCGCCGCACCGGCTGGTCGCCGACTCGGCCGGGCCGTACCTGCTGGCCAGGGGCGGCGTGGACGCGGTGCTCATCGGCGCCGACAGGATCGCCGCCAACGGCGACACCGCCAACAAGATCGGCTCGTACGCGCTGGCGCTCGGCGCCGAACGGGCCGGCGTGCCCTTCTACGTGGTGGCCCCCGAGAGCACGATCGACGCCGCCACGCCGTCGGGCGACTACATCGAGATCGAGGACCGCGGAACCGAGGAGATCATCGCGATCCGAGGTGTACGGCTGGCCCCCGAGGGCACTCAGGCGTTGAACCCGGCCTTCGACGTGACACCGCACGATCTGATTACCGCGATCGTCACGGAATCGCGAGTGATCCGGCCCTAGACCGATTATCGGGATTCCACGGACTCGTCCGTGTGGCGCGCGTTACGCTCCGGTCGGCACAATTCACCGATCCCCGGAGATCATCGTGGCCATCGACCTCGTGTTAAGGCGCGACTGGCACGCCCGCGACCCGCGTGGCGACTACACCCAGCTCGATTCCACCAAGGGCGTGAAGGTTCATTACACCGGTGGCAAGGTCGACCCGGGGATCGTGCGCGAGCACAAGGGCTGCGTCGAGCTCGTCCAATCCATTCAGAACTTCCACATGGACGGCAATGGATGGATAGACATTGGTTATTCGTTTATCGCCTGCCCGCACGAAAAAGTCTTTGAAGGCCGGGGATTGCACCATTTGCCTGCGGCGAATGGCGCGGGGCTGAACGCGGGCCACTACGCGGTCCTCGGGCTCGTCGGGAACGCCGGGCTCGTCCAGCCTCCCGACGGCGTGCTCAGCGGGATCCTCGACGCGATCCAGTACTGCCGCGACAGGGGCAACGCCGGTCGCGAGATCAAGGGACACCGCGACGGCTTCCAGACCGACTGCCCCGGCGACCCGCTCTACGCGTGGATCAAGAAGGGCGCGCCCCGCCCGAACGGCGGCACCCCGCACCCTCCGCCCACCGCGCCGCCGTTCCCCGGGCGGCTGCTGAAGTACCCGCCGGTCATGACCGGCGAGGACGTCCAGACCTGGCAGCGGCAGATGCACAAGCGCGGCTGGAACATCGCCGTCGACGGCGCCTACGGGCCCGACTCGCGCGACGTGTGCCGCCGCTTCCAACGCAACCAGGGCATCCCCGACGACGGCGTCGTCGGACCGCAGACCTGGCGGCTGGCCTGGGAGGCTCCGCTCCCCTAACCCCCGAAGGATTGTTCTGTACGGACTCCGCTTACTATCCCAGACATGGAACTGGCTGCGGAGTTTCCCCCCACGAGCCGCGAGGAGTGGCGGGCGCTGGTCGGGGTGCCCGAGGCGGACCTGTCCCGCACCACCTACGACGGCCTCGTCATCGCGCCCCTCTACGACCGTTCCGACCTGCCCGCCGCCCCGCGCGTGGTGCGCGCGGGCACGGGCTGGGACGTCAGGCAGCGGCACGCGGTGGCCGACGCCGAGGCCGTGCTCGCCGACCTGGAGAACGGGGTCACCTCGCTGTGGCTGGTGGTGGGCCCCGACGCGATCCCGGTTTCCGCGCTGCGCCAGGTGCTGAAGGACGTCTACCTGGACCTCGCGCCCATCGTCCTCGACGCGGGTCCGTTGACCGGCCAGGCGGCCAACGCCCTGTTCGGCCTGGCCGCGTCCCGGGATCTGAGCCCGCGGGGCAACCTGGGCGCCGCGATCTCCGGCGACCCGGCCGCCGACGAGGTCGCCGTCGAGCTGGCGCTGATCTGCGCCGCGGACCATCCGGGGCTCAGGGCGATCACCGTGGACGCGCTGCCCCACCATGACGCGGGCGCGAGCGACGCGCAGGAGCTGGGCTGCTCCATGGCCGCGGGCGTCGCCCAGTTGCGGGTGCTCACGGCCGCCGGGATGAGCCTCGAGCAGGCGCTCGGGCAGCTGGAGTTCCGTTACGCGGCCACCGACGACCAGTTCGCCACCATCGCGAAGCTGCGGGCCGCCCGCCGGATGTGGGCCAGGGTCGCCGCCGCCTGCGGGGCGCCGGACGCCGCGGCCCAGGCGCAGCACGCGGTCACCAGCTCGGCCATGATGACCGCGCGCGACCCGTGGGTGAACATGCTGCGCACCACGGTCGCCGCCTTCGCCGCCGGGGTCGGCGGGGCCGACGCGGTCACCACGCAGCCCTACGACGCCTGCCTGCGCCCGCCCGAGGCCTTCTCCCGGCGGATCGCGCGCAACACGCAGGCGCTGCTGCTGGAGGAGGCGGGCGTCGGCCACGTCGCCGACCCCGCGGGCGGCTCCTGGTACGTCGAGCGGCGCACCGCCGACCTGGCCGAGCGGGCCTGGGCCTGGTTCCAGGAGCTGGAGGCCGCCGCCGACCCGGCCGCGCTGGCCGCCGAGCGCATCGCCGCCACCAGGGCCCGCCGCCACGACGACATCGCCCACCGGCGCTTCCCCATCACCGGCGTGAGCGAGTTCCCCGACCTCGCCGAGGGGCCCGTGCGGTCCCTGCCGGCCGGGTACCGCTACGCCGAGCCGTACGAGCGGCTCAGAGACCTGGCGGACGCGCAGCTCGAGCGGCCCAAGGTGTTCCTGGCGACGATCGGGCCGCTGGCCGAGCACACGGCCAGGGCCGCGTTCGCCGCCAACCTCTTCGCCACCGGCGGGCTGGCCACCGAGACGGCCGGCGTGTCCACCGACCCCGAGCAGATCGCCACCGCCTTCGCCGTCAGCGGCACCACGGTCGCGTGCCTGTGCTCGAGCGACAGGCTGTACGGCGAGCACGCCGAGGCCGTGGCCGCCGCGCTCAGGCGCGCCGGGGCGAGAAGGGTGTGGCTGGCGGGGAAGGGTGACTACGAGGGCGTCGACGGCCACCTGTTCACCGGGTGCGACGCGCTCGGCGTCCTGCGCACGACCCTCGACGACCTGGAGGTGGCCCGATGATCCCGGACTTCACCGAGATCCCGCTCGACGGGCCCGCGGGCGAGCACGCCCTGCCCGGGGGCGAGATCTGGGACACGCCCGAGGGGATCGGGGTCAAGCCGGTGTACACGACCGGCGACCTGCGCGGGCTGGACTTCCTGGACACCTACCCGGGGATCGCGCCGTTCCTGCGCGGGCCGTACCCCAGCATGTACGTGACCCAGCCGTGGACGATCAGGCAGTACGCCGGCTTCTCCACCGCCGAGGACTCCAACGCCTTCTACCGGCGCAACCTGGCCGCCGGGCAGAAGGGGCTGTCGGTGGCCTTCGACCTGGCCACCCACCGGGGCTACGACTCCGACCACCCGCGCGTGGCGGGCGACGTGGGCATGGCGGGCGTGGCCATCGACTCGATCTACGACATGCGGCAGCTGTTCGACGGGATCCCGCTCGACCGGATGTCGGTGTCGATGACGATGAACGGCGCCGTGCTGCCGATCCTCGCGCTGTACATCGTGGCCGCCGAGGAGCAGGGGGTGAAGCCGGAACAGCTCCAGGGGACGATCCAGAACGACATCCTCAAGGAGTTCATGGTCCGCAACACCTACATCTATCCCCCCGCGCCCTCCATGCGCATCATCTCGGACATCTTCGCCTACACCAGCGAGAAGATGCCGAAGTTCAACTCGATCAGCATCTCCGGCTACCACATCCAGGAGGCCGGGGCGACCTGCGACCTGGAGCTGGCCTACACGCTGGCCGACGGCGTGGAGTACCTGCGGGCGGGCGTCGCCGCGGGCATGGACGTCGACCGGTTCGCGCCGCGGCTGTCGTTCTTCTGGTGCATCGGCATGAACTTCTTCATGGAGGTCGCCAAGCTCCGCGCCGCCCGGCTGCTGTGGGCCGAGCTCGTTTCCGGCTTCGGGGCGAAGAACCCGAAATCGCTGTCGTTGCGGACGCACTCGCAGACCTCCGGCTGGTCCCTGACCGCCCAGGACGTCTTCAACAACGTGGCCCGCACCTGCGTCGAGGCCATGGCCGCCACCCAGGGCCACACCCAGTCGCTGCACACCAACGCCCTGGACGAGGCGCTCGCGCTGCCCACCGACTTCTCCGCCCGCATCGCCCGCAACACCCAGCTGCTGCTGCAGCAGGAGTCGGGCACGACCGCGCCGGCCGACCCGTGGGGCGGCTCGTACTACGTCGAACGGCTCACCCACGAGCTGGCCGCGCGGGCCTGGGCGCACATCCAGGAGGTCGAGGCCGCCGGCGGGATGGCCGCCGCGATCGACGCCGGGCTGCCCAAGCTGCGCATCGAGGAGGCCGCCGCGCGCGCCCAGGCCAGGATCGACTCCGGCAGGCAGCCGGTGATCGGCGTCAACAAGTACCGCGCCGAGGCGGACATGGCCACCGAACTGCTCAAGGTGGACAACTCCGCCGTCCGCGCCCAGCAGGCCGACAAGCTGCGCAGGCTGCGCGCCGAACGCGATCCCGACGCCGTCGCCAGGGCGCTCGACGCGCTCACCAAGGCCGCCGACAACCCGGCGCCCGGCCTGGAGCACAACCTGCTCAAGCTGTCGGTCGACGCCGCCAGGGCCAAGGCCACCGTGGGCGAGATCTCCGAGGCGCTGGAGAAGGTGTACGGCAGGCATGCCGGGCAGGTGCGTACCATCTCCGGGGTGTACCGCGACGAAGCAGGCCCGTCCGCCAACATCGAGCGGGCGCGGCAGGCGTGCGCCGACTTCGAGCGCGCCGAGGGGCGGCGGCCGCGCATCCTGGTCGCCAAGATGGGCCAGGACGGCCACGACCGGGGCCAGAAGGTCATCGCGACCGCCTTCGCCGACCTCGGGTTCGACGTGGACGTCGGCCCGCTGTTCCAGACGCCCGAGGAGGTCGCCCGTCAGGCCGTCGAGGCCGACGTGCACATCGTCGGCGTCTCGTCGCTGGCGGCCGGGCACCTCACGCTCGTGCCTGATCTGCGGCGGGCGCTCGCGGACCTGGACGCCGCCGACATCATGATCGTCGTGGGCGGCGTGATCCCGCCGGGCGACTTCGACGAGCTCCGAGCCGCCGGCGCCGCCGCGATCTTCCCGCCCGGCACGGTCATCGCCGACGCGGCCCTCGACCTCATCACCCAACTCCGCCACCACTAGCCCCCGAAGGGCGGCTTGCCGTACTCGGCGAGGGCTAGTGCGTGTAGGGCGGGCACACGGTGAAGCTGACGCTGCGCGACGAGGCCGACGGTGACACCAGCCGGAAGACGACCGTGTGCCTGCCCTCCTCGAAGGCGCTGCCGACGCCGTGCTCGACCTTGCCCCTGCCGCCGCTCAGCCAGCCGGTGGTGCGTCCCGAGTCCTCGCCGTCGATGATCCACCGGTAGGTGTACTCGACCTGCCTGCCCGACGGGCCGGTGATCACGACCTCGGGGTAGACGCTGGAGGTCCAGCACGACTTCCCGGTGCCCTGCGCGCCGTTCAGGCTGATCGACGCCACGCGGAAGGTGCCGGTCGCGCGGGTGGGGGAGGTGCTCGGCTTGGCCGTCGACTTCGTCGGGGTGGGTGTGGCGGTGGGCCGGTGGGAGGTGGGGGTGGTCCGGGGCCTGCTGCTCGCGGTGGCGGTGGGCTTGCCGCTCGCGGTAGCGGTGGGCTTGATGGTGGGAGAGCCGTGGGGCTTGCTGCCCTGCGTGCTGTGCGGCTTGCCGCCGGGCGTCCTGGTCGGACTGCCCGTGGGGGACGTGGGCGGGGCGGCCGACCCCGGGGATGACGAGAACTGGCCCGCGGTCACGTGGCCGTCGCCCGAGGAGCCCCAGGCCACCGCCCCCGCCACCAGGGCCGCCGACAGCCCGACCGCGCCCGCGCCCACCAGCAGCGCCCGTGCGGGGCGGCGGGTACGGGAGCGGACCGCCGTACCCCTGGGCGGGGGCTGGGCGCCGATGAGCTGGAACAGGACGTCCTGCATGGCGGGCCGCGCGGCCGGGTCCTTGGCCAGGCACGCGAGCACGATCGCGCGCAGCGGCTGCGGCAGGTCGCCCAGCATCGGCTCGTCGTGCAGGATGCGCCGGATCACCGCGGGCAGCGAGTCGTTGCCGAACGGCGGCGTCCCGGTGGCGGCGAAGACCATCACCGATCCCCAGGCGAACACGTCCACCCCGGGACCCACCGCCACACCCGCCAGCTGCTCGGGCGCCATGTAGGCGGGCGTGCCGACGATGCTGCTGGTCACCGTGAGCGAGGCGTCGGCGGCGCGGGCGATGCCGAAGTCGATGACGCGCGCCCCGTCCCTGCCGAGCAGCACGTTGCCGGGCTTGAAGTCGCGGTGCACCACGCCCGCCCGGTGGATGGCCGCCAGCGCGGTCGCCGTCGCCACCGCCAGCCGCTGCAGGTCTGCCCCGCCGTGCCGCCCGGCCTCCTGCAGCGACGGCCCCTCGACGTACTCGGTCACGATGTACGGCATGCCGCCCAGCGAGGCGTCGAGCACCTGCGCGATGCAGAACGGCTCCACCCGCCTGGCCGCGTCGATCTCCTTGGCGAAGCGCCCGTCCCCGGCCAGCCCGTCACGCAGCACCTTGACCGCGACCCGCCGCCCGTCCGGGGCCTCACCCAGGTAGACCACGCCCTGGCCGCCCACGCCGAGCCGGCCGAGCAGCCGGTAGGGGCCGACGCCGGGCGGGTCATCGGGCTGGAGCGGCGCCATCACTCGGTGCCGACAGGGCAGATCTTGACCGTCACCTGCTTGCTGATCGTCCTGGGCGAGGTCAGGCGCAGGGTCACCGTGTGCACGCCGGTGGTCTTGATGTTGGGGCCGGTGAGGTTCTGGGTGTAGGAGTCGGCGATGTAGGCCTCCGAGCTCTCCTTCACGCGGCCGTCGATGATCCACGAGTAACGGAAGAGCGTGTGCAGCTTGGTGCCCTCGACCAGGCCGGACGTGAGCGACTCGCCGATCTCGCAGTCCTGCGTGTTGGCCTTGCGGGCGCCCTGGACGTGCACCCACACGATCCGCAGGGACCCGCCACCGGACGAGCTGGACTTGGGGCTGGCCGTCGGGGTCGAGGACTTCGTGGGCGTCGCGGTGTGCGACGTGGACGGAGACGTGGACGGGGTCGATCGAGGGGTCCTGGTCCGCCTGGGACGATGCCGGGGCGTGCTGCCGTCGGTGGGGGAGTGCTGCGAGATGGCGACGCCTGTGGAGGTGTTCGCGACCGACGGGTTGCCCGAGTGCGGCGCGGCGACCGTGGGCGTCAGCCAGACGATCGCGCCCGCCAGCGCCAGCGCCGACACCCCGGAGAACCCGGCGATGACGGCCGTCCTGGTGCCCCCGCGCACCTTGGTCGGCACCGTGGTCGGCCCCGGCCTGGCCGGCGCCTGCCCGCCGAGCAGCTGCAGCAGCACCTCCTGCATCGGCGGCCGCCGCGCGGGATCCTTGGCCAGGCACCCGAGCACGATCGAGCGCAGCGGCTGCGGCAGGTCGCCCAGCATCGGCTCGTTGTGCAGGATCCGGTTGATCACCGCCGGCAGCGAGTCGTCGCCGAAGGGCGGCGTCCCGTTCGCCGCGAACACGATCACCGACGCCCACGCGAACACGTCCGCCGCCGGACCCACCGCCGCGCCCGCCAGCTGCTCGGGCGCCATGTACGCGGGCGTGCCCACGATGCTGCTTGTCGCCGTCAGCCCCGCGTCCGCCGCCCGCGCGATCCCGAAGTCGATCACCCGCGGCCCGCCGGGGCCGAGCAGCACGTTCGCCGGCTTGAAGTCGCGGTGCACCACGCCCGCCTGGTGGATCGCGGCCAGCGCGGTCGCCGTCGCCACCGCCAGCCGCTGCAGCTCCGCGCCGCCGTGCCGCCCCGCCTGCTGCAGCGACGGCCCTTCCACGTACTCGGTCACGATGTACGGCCGGCCGCCCAGCGACGCGTCGAGCACCTGGGCGATGCAGAACGGCTCCACCCGCCGCGCGGCGGCGATCTCCTTGGCGAAGCGGTCGTCGGCCAGCCCGTCACGCAGCACCTTGACCGCGACGGGCACGCCGTTGCGGCCCTGCGCGAGGTAGACGATCCCCTGCCCGCCCGCGCCCAGCCGGCCCATGAGCCGGTAGGGTCCCACCGCTGCCGGATCGCCCTCGCGAAGGGGTTCGACGTGGGGCATGAGGGGAGGGACTCCTGTGACAGGTGTGATCAGACCTTCCGCACCCTAGCGGCAAAAGTAAGGATTTGTCGGAAGTTAGGCTGACAAGCGGGAGAAAGGCGGGGAATGACGCGCTCGCTTGAGGACTACGTCCACGGCGTGAAGTCCGGATCCCGGACGTGGATCGCCCGCGCGATCACCCTGGTCGAGTCGACCAGGCCCGATCACATCGCGCTGGCCCAGCGCCTGCTCGTCGAGCTGACCCCGCTGTCGGGCAACGCCAGGCGGGTCGGCATCTCGGGCGTGCCCGGCGTGGGCAAGTCCACGTTCATCGACGCGCTCGGCACCATGCTGACCGGCGACGGCCACCGGGTGGCGGTGCTGGCCGTCGACCCCTCCTCGACACGGACGGGCGGCAGCATCCTGGGGGACAAGACCCGCATGATGCGCCTGGCCACCGACCCGCACGCCTTCATCCGCCCCTCGCCCACCTCCGGCACGCTCGGCGGCGTCACCAAGGCCACCAGGGAGGCCATGGTCGTGGTCGAGGCGGCCGGGTTCGACGTGGTGCTGGTGGAGACCGTCGGCGTCGGGCAGTCCGAGACCGCGGTCGCCGACATGGTCGACACGTTCCTGGTGCTCAGCCTGGCCCGCACGGGAGACCAGCTTCAGGGCATCAAGAAGGGCGTCCTGGAGCTGGCGGACGTCATCGCCGTCAACAAGGCCGACGGCGAGCACGAGCCCGCCGCCCGCAAGGCGGCCAGGGAACTGGCGGGGGCGCTGCGCATGCTCCGCTCCGACAGCGTGCCGCCCCCGGTCCTGACCTGCAGCGGACTGACGGGCGCCGGCCTCGACGAGCTGTGGCGGCACGTCCTGGCCCACCAGGACGGCCTCGACCTGGCCGCCAAGCGCCGTGGCCAGCAGGTCCAGTGGACCTGGACCCTGGTCCGCAACCGCCTGCTGTCGGAGCTGCACGCCTCACCCGCGGTCGCCGCCATCACCGCCGACGTGGAACGCGAGGTCCAGGAGGGCACCCTCACCCCCGCCCTGGCCGCCGACCGCCTCCTGGAGGCCTTCAAACAACCCCGCTGACGCACTCGGGCGGAAATACCTCCCCCACAGGGGAAAGATGCCCATCCGGCCTTCGGCAGACCCGGCATGATCCATGTAAGCATGGCGCGCATGACACAGGATCCGATGCTGCCTGAGACGGTGGCGGGGGCGTTACGGGAGTACCAGGACCTGCTGGACCGGCACGGCATCACGAGGGGCGAGCCGGAGAACTTCTACGTCAAGCTGTTCGGTACGCGCCGGGTGCTGCCACCCGAGCTGTCCGGCCGCTTCTGGGTCGTGGCCTTCCGCGCGCTGGCCCGGCGCCACCCCGGCCGGCCGCCGGACGAGCTCGGCGCCCTGCTGGCCGAGGCCGACTACGACGAGGTGCTGCGCGACACGCTCGACGGCGCGCTGCCCGCGCACGCGGCGGCCCTGCGGATCACCGGCGGCGGGGTCGAGCTCGCCGGCGGGACGCACACCGTGCTCCAGGGAAGGGATCCCGGCGAGCGCGTCCCCCTGCTCATCGACGTGCGCCGCGACAGCCCCGTCGAGGTCGAGGTCGACGGCACGGCGAGGGAGCTGCGCGCAGGCGGCGCCTGGCTGGTCGAGGTCGGTCCGGGCAGCCAGGTCACCGTCGACGGCGCCCGGGTGCGGCTGGGTGGCCTGCACAGGACCGCCCGCCCGGCCAGGCTCAGGGTGCGGGCCGGGTTCCCCTGCCGGTGGAGCGTGACAAGCCAGGACGGCCAGGGCTGGTTCCCCGCGGGCGTGCCGCACCGCCACGACTTCCGCGGCCGGCCGTACTTCCACGGCGACGACCTGGAGCTGGAGGTCCCCGACGAGCCGCTGACCGTCACGGTCACCAGGGGCATGGAGTACGGCGAGGCCACCGCGACCGTCCGGCCGCCCACCACCGTCGAGCTCACCCCGCGGCGGATCTACGACGCCGCCGCCCGCGGCTGGTACGGCGGCGACCTGCACGTCCACCTGAACTGGGCGGGCGACACCGTGGCCGCGCCCTCCGCGGCGGCCGCCGCCCAGCACGGCGAGGACCTGCACGTGCTCAACCTGCTGGCCGGCAACGTGTCCGGCGCCCGCGTCCACGACCTGGCGGCGCTCGAGCACTGGGTGGGCCGCGACCTGCCCTGGTCCGACGCCACCCATGTGGCGCGGATGGGCGTGGAGTACCGCAACGACCTGCTCGGCCACGTCTCCGCCTTCGCTCCCGACAAGGTGCCGGGCCGCTTCCACACCGGGTTCGACGGCCAGGCCGACTGGCCGCCCAACGCGGAAGGGCTGCGGGAACTGCGCGAGCTGGGCGCGCTCGTCGGCTACAGCCACCCCTTCAGCCTGGCGATCGGCGAGCAGGACCCGCCGTCGGCGGTCATCGGGCCCGTCCCGCGCGCCTGCGCCGCCCGCGAGCTGGTCGCCGACGCCGCGCTCGGCCTGGTCGACAGCATGGACGTGCTCACCCACGCCGACATCGCCGCAAGCGCGGCCGTCTATCGCCGCCTGATCGGCGCGGGCAACCGGCTGGCCGTCACCGCGGGCACCGACACGATGCTCTCCTTCACCAGGGCCGACCGGCAGTCAAGCCCGCCCGGCTGGGCCCGCGTCTACGCCCGGGTGGACGGCGCGCTGACCGCGGCGTCCTTCGCCGAGGCGGTCAGGGCGGGCCGCACGTTCGCCACCACCGGCCCGTGGCTGGAGCTGTCGGTCGACGGGCACGGCCCCGGGCACGTCGTCGACGCTCGCCCGGGACAGCGGCTGACCGTGACCGCCTCGGCGATCGGGCCCGAGGTGCGGGCCGTGCGCGTCAGGACCGCCTCGGGCGTCATCGCGGGCGCCGAATGCCTGGCCACCGGGCCGGGCGAGGCGCTGTCGGTGACCGTCAGGCTGGAGGCCTCCGAGCCCACCTACGTGCTGGCCGAGGCGCTGTGCGAGCCGCACCCGCGCACCCAGACCGCCATCGGCCACGCACTGACCAGTCCCGTGCTCGTGGACGTCGGCGGCAGGCGGGTGGCCAGGCCGCAGGACGTGCGCTGGTGCCTGGAGTGGCTCGACCTGCTGCAGGACCTGATCGAACGGCACGCCCGCCTGGACTCCCGCGACCGGCTCGCCGACCACCTGGCCCTCCTCGATCAGGCCAGGGCCGTCTACCGGGCCCGGTTACGCTGATCCCGTGGACCTTTCGGCGCTCAGGCTCTCCCACCCCCACTGGCTCGACCACCTCGAATCCCTCGGCGGCCTGGACATCAGGCTGCCCGAACCCACGGCCATGGCAGGCGAACTGCTCCGGCTGACCGTCCCGCACGAGGACATCGGCCCCGTGATCGCCGGCCGCCCCGAGCCGGGCACGCCGCACTGGTGGCTGCTCGAACGCTGCGTGCACTCGTTGGTGGAGGCCATGGGCCGCGTCGACAGGCCGCCCATGTTCCCCGAACTGCCGCAGGCAGGCCGCTACTTCTACGTCCACGTCTACCTGGCGGCCCTGCCGTACACCAGGCAATTCCACCGCGAGCGCGGGATCTCCGCGCAGGTGTCCGACGCGACGCTCGCCGACCTGGGGCGGAACATGGCCGTGCACCGCAAGCGGCACGGCGCCGGCGGGCTGCACGCGCCGTGGTGGTTCCAGCAGCACGCCGTCGGCAGCCTCTACCAGCTGGGCAGGCTGCAGTTCGCCAGGGCCAGGCTCGGCGAGACCACCGGCCAGGCGATCAGGGCGGAGGGCGGCCCCGGCCTGCCCGGCGAGCCGTCGCTGGCCGTGCACATCCCCGACTTCCTCGGGCCGATGACGCCGCGGGCGTGCGACGAGTCGTTCGAGCAGGCCAGGAGCTTCTTCCCGCGGCACTTCCCCGAGGAGAAGCCGCAGGTCTTCACCTGCCACTCCTGGCTGCTCGACGACCAGTTCGCCGACCACCTGCCGGCCGGCTCCAACATCCTCTCCTTCCAGCGCCGCTTCCGGCTGCTGCAGCGCTTCGACGAGAGCGACATGCTCGCCTTCGTGTACGGCGGGCAGGCCCACGACCCCGAGCTGCCCCGCCGTACCAGCCTGGAGCGGATCATCGCCGGGCACCTGGCCGCGGGCGGCACCTGGTACGGCAGGGCGGGCTGGATCAGGGTCTGACGACTCACCCCGCGCGCGTCGCTTAACCGCATGTGCTAAATTTTGGCCATGCGGTCAGAAAATAAGTCGAGCGGCCAGAAGGACCGCTCGTTCATCGAGGAGGCCAGGCGGGCGCAGATCGTCGCCTCGGCCGTCGAGGTGATCGCCGAGCTGGGGTTCGCCCGGGCCTCCCTGGCCCAGATCGCCAAGCACGCGGGCATCAGCAAGGGCGTCATCTCCTACCACTTCGCCGGCAAGGACGAGCTGATGGAGGAGGTCGTCGAGCGGACCTACCACGCCATCGCCGAGTACGTCATGGCCAAGATCGAGGGCGTCGAGTCCGCTACCGGGCTGCTCAGGGGGCACATCCTGTCGGTCGCCGAGCACATGCGCGGGCACCGCACACAGCTGAAGGCACTCGGCGAGATCTTCTACAACCTGCGCACCGCCGACGGCCAGCCGCGCTACGGGGTCAAGGCCAACGAGGCGGTCTACGAGGCGATGGAGAGCATCTACCGCCTCGGCCAGCAGAACGGGGAGTTCCGCGAGTTCGACACCCGGGTCATGGCCGTCACGCACTCCTCGGCCATCGACAGCATGTTCGCCTACTGGGTGGCCTACCCCGAGCACGACCTCGACGCGCACGCCAACGAGCTGGCCGATCTGTTCGAAAGGGCTGTGAAGAAGTGAAGACCGAGACCCGCGCTGCGGCCACGACCAGGCTGTACGCGGTCGACAACCTGCGGATCGTGTTAACGGCGCTCGTGGTGCTGCACCACGCCGCGATCACCTATGGCAACATCCCCGTCTGGTACTACAACGAGCCGCCCAAGGACCCCTCGGGCGGGCTGCTGGACGTGCTGGTCGTCTTCGACCAGGCGTTCTTCATGGGGTTCTTCTTCCTGATCTCCGGGTTCTTCACGCCCGGCTCCTACGACCGCAAGGGCGGGCGCGCCTTCATGCGCGACCGGCTGACCAGGCTGGGCATCCCGCTGCTGGTCTATCTGCTGGTGTTGCGGCCGTTCGCGTTGATGCCGATCTACGGGCGGATGTCCGACCTGCCGTACTGGCAGTTCTACATCGGCTCGTGGGATCCGGGGCCGATGTGGTTCGTCGAGGTGCTGATCGTTTTCGCCGCGCTGTACGTGCTCAACCGGCGGGTGAGGACGGCCGAGCCGGTGGGGGAGCGGGCGAGCGTGCTGCGGGGGCGCACGATCGTGCTGTTCGCGTTCGGGCTGTCGGTGGCCACCTGGCTGTGGCGGTTCCTGGTGCCGACCGGGACCATGATCCCGGTGCTCGGGCTGCCCACGCCGGACTACCTGCCGCAGTATGCCGCGATGTTCGCGGTGGGCGTGCTGGCCGTCAGGCGCGGCTGGTACGCGACGCTGTCGCCGCGGGCGGGCTGGATCGGGTTCGCGGCGGCGGGCGCGAACACCGCCGTGCTGCTGCCGCTGAAGTCGGTGACAAGCGGGATGCTCGCCGACCTGGTCGAGGCCACGTGGGAGTCGACGTTCGCCACGGCGATCGTCATCGGGCTGGTGGTGCTGTTCCGCGAGCGCTTCAACCACCAGGGGCGCTTCGGCGCCTTCCTGTCCGGGCAGGCCTACACCGTCTACATCCTCCATCCGCTGGTGCTGGTGGGCGTCGCGGTCGGGCTGCGTGACCTGCACACGATCGCGGTGGTCAAGTTCGCGATCCTGTCGCTCATCGCGCTGCCGCTCTGCTGGGGCCTGGCCTACCTGGCCCGCTCGATCCCCGGCGCCAAGCGGATTCTCTGATCTTGTACGGCGGGCGGCCGCCACCGGCCGCCCGCCGTACTTCGGCTGAGGGCCCGCGGGCGGCGCTTCCGGCGAGTCGGGGACGCTTGCTCGCTGTCACGGCGATGCGTGATCCGGGCACCACGGTTCTCCTGGCCCGCCGTACAGCCTGGCTGTCAGGTGTAGAAGGCGTCGAGGACGGCGGCGTGGCGGGATTCGACGGACTTGCGCTTGATCTTGAGGCTGGCGGTGAGCTCGCCCGACTCGACGGTGAAGTCGTCGGCCAGGATGGCGAACTTCTTGATCGTGGCGTAGCTCGCCTGGTCGGCGTTGACCTGGTCGACGGCCCGCTGGACCTCCTCGCGCATGCGCGGGTGCTCGCGCAGCGCCTCGGCGTCGTCGGGCAGCCCCTCGGCTCGCGCCCACGGCCCGGCCACCTCCATGTCCAGCGTCACCAGCGCCGTGCAGTAGTTGCGCAGGTCGCCGTGGACGAACACGTGCGACAGGTACGGGCAGGCCGCCTTGATCCTGCCCTCCAGGTAGCTGGGCGCCACGTACTTGCCGCCCGAGGTCTTGATGAGCTCCTTCTTCCTGTCGGTGATGCGCACCCGGCCCTCGGAGTCGAGTTCGCCGATGTCGCCGGTGAGCAGCCAGCCGTCCTCGAGCGCCTCGGCGGTCTCCCGCGGCAGGCCGTGGTAGCCGCGCATGATGCCGCGGCCGCCCAGCAGGATCTCGCCGTCCTCGGCGATGCGGACCTGGGTGCCGGGCAGCGGCGGGCCGACCGTGCCCAGCCGTACCGAGCCGGGCCGGTTGATGCAGCTGCCCGCCGACGACTCGGTCAGGCCGTACCCCTCGAGGATCGTCAGCCCGGCCGCGTCGAAGAACTCGCCCACGTCGCGCGAGAGCGGCGCCGCGCCGGAGATGAGGTAGCGCAGCCGCCCGCCGAAGCGGGCCCTGAGCTTGGCGAAGACGAGCCGGTCGGCCAGCGCGTACTCCAGCCGGGTCGTCAGCGGGATCCGCGCGCCGAGCTGCCTGGCCCGGCTGACCCGCAGGCCCGTGGCCCGCGCCCAGGTGAAGATGCGCAACTTGAGGCCGCCGTCGCCGCGCACGGTCGCCACCACCGTGTTGTGGATCTTCTCGAAGATGCGCGGCGCGGCCGCCATGAACGTGGGCCGAAGCTCGCCCAGGTTGGCGGCGATCCGGTCGAGCCGCCCGTCGATCGCCGTCGGCACCCCGATGTCGATCATCACGACCTCGAGCAGCTTGCCGAAGGAGTGCGACAGCGGCAGCCACAGGAAGTGCAGGTCGGAGCCGGAGATCAGGTCCAGCTCGCGCACCGCGCCCGCCACGTACAGCCAGTTGTCGTGGGTCAGCTCCACACCCTTGGGCCGGCCGGTCGTGCCGGAGGTGTAGATGAGCGTGGCCAGGTCCTCGGGGCCGAGCTTGTCGATCATGGCGTCGTAGTCGCCCTCGCCGGTGACGCCTGACAGCGGCACCACCCAGCCGTCGTCGCCCGCCGTACCGTCGATCACCACGACGTGCGTGACGCCGGGCAGTTCCTCGCGCACCGAGCGGAGCTTGGCGACCTGGTCGTCGTTCTCGGCCACCACGATCGTGCTGCCGGAGTCGTTGATGACGAACGCGCACTCGGCCGCGGTGTTCGACGGATAGATCGTGGTCGTGGCGGCGCCCGTCGCCAGCACCGCCAGGTCGGCCAGGACCCACTCCAGCCGCGTCGAGCTCAGGATCGACACCCGCCTGCCGGGGCCCGCGCCCAGCGCGGCCAGTCCCAGCGCCAGCGGCCGCACCCGCTCGCCCACCTCCCGCCAGGACAGCGACCTCCACTGCTCTCCGTCGGGGAATCGGTACGCGTCCGCGTCCGGGGTGGCCGCGATCCGGTCGCGCAGCAGGGCGGGGATGCTCGACATCCTGACCTCCTGAAGGGGGTGATCTGCCGACCATAGGCGAACGCACAGTGTCAGTCGATGGTCCCGATCGGTTACGCCCTGCCGACTTCCGATGCCTGCCGCCGATCTTCAAGCTGTTGGGAAAATCGAGCAGGAAAGGGCACCCCCCATGCCACGTACCTCTTCACTGCGCGCCCTGCAGCGCCTCGCCGCCGAGCACCACGACGCCGCCAAGCTCGGCATGCCGGTCGCGGAGCTGCGCGGCCTGCGCGCCGACCCCACCGGCCTCGGCCGCCGCGAGCTGTTCAAGCGGGCCGCGCTGCTCGGCCTCGGCGTCACGGCCGCCGCCGCACTCCCGCGTCCGGCCCGCGCCGACGTGGTGGCCAAGCCCATCAAGCCCGCCAGGATCGCCATCGTGGGCGGCGGGATCGCCGGGCTGACGGCGGCGCTCACGCTGCGCGACGCGGGCGGCAACCCGACCGTCTACGAGGCCAACCCGTCGCGGGTGGGCGGCCGGATGTACTCGCAGCGGTCGATCTGGCTGAACGGCCAGACGTCCGAGATCGGCGGCGAGCTGATCGACACCGGTCACAAGAAGATGCTGGAGCTGTGCCGCCGGTTCAACCTGCCCGTCGTGGACTTCGTGCACTCCGGGCCCAGCGGCGCGGAGGAGATCCTCCGGATCGACGGGAAGTACTACCCGCGTGACCAGGCCGATGCCGACTTCAAGGACATCTACCAGCAGCTCCACGCCGACCTGGTCGGCGCCGGCGACGTCATGTGGAACAGCGCCACCCCCGAGGGCATCGCGCTGGACAACCTGTCCCTCTACGACTGGATCGAGTCCCGGGTGCCGGGCGGCCACACCTCGCCCCTGGGCCAGTTCCTCGACGTGGCCTACAACGTCGAGTACGGGGCCGACAGCGTGGATCAGTCGTCGCTGGCGCTCGTGCTCCTGCTCGGCTTCCAGCCCAACCCCGGCCACTTCAACGTCTGGGGGCTGTCGAACGAGCGCTACCACGTCGTCGGCGGCAACGACCAGGTGCCCAACGCCATCGCCGCCACGATGCCGTCCGGGAGCATCCAGATGGGCTGGAAGCTGCTGGCCGTACGGGCCAACGCGGACGGGACGCAGACGCTGACCTTCGACAACGGCGGCACCACCAAGACCGTCACGGCAGACCACACGATCCTGACCGTGCCGCTGCCGATCCTGCAGGGGCTCGACCTGTCCAGGGCGGGCTTCGACGCCCGGATGACGAACCTGCTGCGCGACGCGCGGATGGGCTACTGCACCAAGCTCAACATGCAGTTCAACACTCGCCCTTGGGTCGGCACCGGTCCCTGGCCCGGCATCTCGGCCGGTGACAGCTTCACCGACGAGTCCTGGCAGCAGGTGTGGGACACCACCAAGTGCCAGCCGGGGTCGACCGGCATCCTCCTCCAGTACGGCGGCGGCAGCCTGGCCAAGGCGCTCAACCCGGCGGGGCCGTTCTCCACCGACTCCGACCCCTACGTCCGCACCCTGGTGGGCAACGTCCTCACCGGCGTCGAGAAGGTCTTCCCCGGCACCAAGGCCCAGTGGAACGGCCGCGCCCAGCTGTCGGCCTGGCACAAGAACCCCTACTCGCTGGGCGCCTACTCCTACTGGCCCGTCGGCTACCTGCACCGCTACGCCGGCTACGAGGGCGTCGCCCAGGGCAACGTGCACATCGCGGGCGAGCACACCTCCTACGACTTCCAGGGCTACATGAACGGCGGAGCCGTGGAGGGCGAGCGGGCCGCCAACGAGGTCATCGCGAAGCTGCGCTAGGGCGCGGGGAGGTGCTCACGACCATCGTGGACGTGCGCACCTCCCACGCCCCGCACTCGCAGCGCAGGTAGGACACCAGGCCGTCGGAGGTGGGATGCGAGGAGACGAGGGTGGTCTCGTGAGGAGGTCTGGAGTGCATGACTCAAGCCTGATGTAATGGCCTTGTGCATTTCAACGCTTACGGCGGCAACGGGGCGGCCCTCGCGGCGGCGCTGGTCAACCTGACCGACTTCAGCCCCGAGAGCCTGGAGCCCGTGCTGTCGGCCAACGGCATGCTCCGCCCGGCCTGCACCCCCGCCCAGGCCGAGGTGCTGCGTGACTGGGCCCGCCGGCTGGATCCCGTCTTCGGCGAACTCGACCAGGACAGGCAGATCCAGCTGATCAACGACCTGCTCGACGTCACCGCCTCCAAGCCCTACGTCAGCGCCCACGACGGCAAGGAACCCCACCTGCACTTCTTCTCCATCGACGCCGACATCGTGGCCAGGGCCAAGGACACCACGGCGGGCGGGCTGGCCATGGCCATCTCCTTCTCCGACGGCAAGCGGCTCGGCCGCTGCGACCGGCCCGGATGCGAGACCGTGTACGTGGACACCTCGCGCAACGGCAGGCGCCGGTTCTGCTCGCTGAACTGCGCCAACCGGGTCAACGTGGCGGCGCATCGAGCGCGAGGGGTTGCCGGATAATCTTGGGTCGAGTACCGTTTTCGACGTCGTATCGCCGAGCCCTGGGGGCAGTTGACGTGAGGAACTGAGGTCGCGGGCACCGCGCCGTCTTTGTGACATCGGCGCACTCGGACCTCGGTACATGCCTCACGCTTCGCGTGCGTCGTGCGGTGTTTCCCGCTAAGTCACGAAATTTCGATTTTTGTGATGGGAGACCGCCTTATGTCTTTTTCTATCGTCGTAGACGATGTCTCGTTCGCCTGGGCCGACGGCACCCCTGTGCTCAAGGACCTCGACGCCGCCTTCCCGGCCGGCCGTACCGGGCTGATCGGGACGAACGGGTCGGGCAAGTCCACGCTGCTGCGGATCATCGCCGGCGAGCTCAGGCGCCAGTCGGGGTCCGTGAGCGTCGCGGGCGAGGTCGGCCACCTGCCACAGAACCTGCCGCTCGCCGCCGCCCACACGGTCTGCGACCTGCTGGGCATCAGCGACAAGCGGCGGGCGCTGCACGCCGTCGAGAGCGGCGACGTCGCCGAGGAGCACTTCACGGTCATCGGCGACGACTGGGACGTCGAGGAGCGGGCGCGGGCCGAGCTCGACCGGCTCGGGCTCGATCACGTCGGCCTCGACAGGACCGTCGCCACGCTGTCGGGCGGGGAGGTGGTGCTGGTGGGGCTGGTCGCCAAGCTGCTGGCCAGGCCCGACGTGCTGCTGCTCGACGAGCCCACCAACAACCTCGACCTGGACGCGCGCCGCAGGCTGTACGCCGCGGTGCAGGCCTGGCCGGGGGTGATGGTGATCGTCAGCCACGACCGGGCGCTGCTCGAGCTCGTCGACCAGGTCGCCGACCTGCGCGAGGGCACGGTCCGCATGTACGGCGGCAACCTCGAGGCCTACGAGGAGCAACTGGCCGCCGAGCAGGAGGCCGCCGAGCGCATGGTCCGCGTGGCGGAGGCCGACGTCAAACGCCAGCAACGCGAACTGGTAGAGGCCAGGACCAAGCTGGACAGGAGGCAGCGCTACGGCAAGAAGATGTACGCCGACAAGCGCGAGCCGAAGATCATCATGCAGGAGCGGAAACGGCAGGCCCAGGTCGCGGCGGGCAAGCACCGCAACATGCACATCGAGAAGCTGGGGGAGGCCCGTGACAGGCTGACCGAGGCCGAGCAGGCCGTGCGCGACGACGCGGAGATCCGCATCGAGCTGCCCGGCACCGCGGTCCCGGCCGGCCGCGTGGTCCTGGACCTGCCCCTCGATCCCGGTGCGGCCGGCGAACCCGAGGCGGGGACGCACCCGCTGGAGCGCCTGGTCATCCAGGGCCCCGAGCGGATCGCGCTGCTCGGGCGCAACGGCTCGGGCAAGACCACGCTGCTGCGGCGGATCCTGGAGCACGGCGCCAACGTGCCCGTCAGGTACCTGCCGCAGCGGCTGGACCTGCTTGACGACTCGCTGAGCGTGGTCGACAACGTGCTCGCGCACGCTCCGGGCGCCACGGTCACCGAGGTCCGCGGGCTCCTGGCGCAGTTCCTGTTCCGCGGTGACCGCGCGCTGCGGCCGGTGGCGACGCTGTCGGGCGGGGAGCGGTTCCGCGCCACGCTGGCCGCGCTGCTGTCGGCCGAGCCGCCTCCGCAGCTGCTCCTGCTCGACGAGCCGACCAACAACCTGGACATGGCCAGTGTCCGCCAGTTGTCGCAGGCGCTGTCGGCCTACCGGGGCGCGCTGATCGTGGTCAGCCACGACCTGCCGTTCCTGGAGACGCTGGGGATCACCCGCCGGCTCGAACAGAACAGGGAGGCCGGAGTGTCCGAATCATGATTGACGTGTGGGGATCAACCGGGCGATAGTGTGGCAGGTGGCTGCCCCCCGGTTGATCTCCTGCACCCTCGCCCTGGCGACGCTGACGCTCGCCGGCTGCACCTCTCCGCAGCTCGGCCCGGTCGGCGGCGAGCCGACCGCCAGCGGCATCGCCGGCGCGGGCGCGAGCCCGGCGGCCTCGGCACCGGCGGGAAGCGAGCCCGCGGCCAGCCCGAGCGCCAGCCCGCTGACCGCCGAGGCGTACCGCGGCGAGCTCGACAGCAGGCGCAAGACCGTGCTCGCCGCGATCAACGCGATGGCCGGCGCGCGCACCCCCAAGTCGCTCAACCAGAACGTGGAACGTGCCGAGACGGCGCTGAACGAGGCCGCCGACGCGCTGTCGGCCGTGACGCCGCCGGCCGAGATCCGCGCCCAGCACGACAGCTACGTGGCGGGCCTGCGCGACCTGGCCAGCGAGCTCGGCTCCACCGCGGGCAAGGTGAGCGGGCGCGACCTGTGCACCTCCGCGGCCGTGCTCAGCGACCTCGGCGCCCCGCTGAAGACGCTCGACACCGCCGGGCAGGCGCTGCAGGGCGCGGGGGACTACCCGGCCGACGTGGTGACCGTGAAAGCGGGCGCCAAGCAGAACAGGCGGCTGAGCAACGGCGCGTTCATCAAGCGCGACAGCCTGACCGGCCGCAGCTTCCTGGAGATCGACAACGGCGCCACCAGGGACGCGGTCGTCACGCTGATACGCGGCGGCAGCAAGGCCTTCACCGTCTACGTGCGCAAGAGGTCCAAGTTCAAGGTCAGGGGCGTGCGCGACGGCACGTACAAGATCTTCTTCACGCACGGCGTCGACTGGGACGGCAAGGCGCGCTCCTTCACCCGGCGGTGCAGCTACGAGCGCTTCCAGGAGTCGGTGAAGTTCAAGACCACCTACACGGCCACGCAGATCCGCTGGCACGACTGGACGGTCACGCTGCACGCCATCACCGGGGGCAACGCCAAGACCGACGACGTCGACCCCGACTCCTTCCCCAAGTGAGCCGAGGGCCCGCGGCGCGGGCCCTCGCCTGGGACATCAGCTCGAGAACAGCATCCCGATCCAGCTGCGCTGGTGGTGACGGCCGTAGTGGCCACCGTGGTGGCCGCCGTGGTGCGGCGCGCCCCAGGACGGTCCGCGCGGCGCGGGCGGCGGGCCGCCGTGCCACTGCGACTCCATCGACGAGAGCGTCTCCAGCTCGCCGTAGTCAAGGAAGATCCCGCGGCAGTTGTCGCACTGCTCGATGTGGACGCCGTTGCGCTCGTAGGTGCGCATGTTGCCGCGGCACTTGGGGCACTGCATCTGCTCGGTCTCCTAGCGGTAAGGGTTCATCGTCAGGTTCTGACGATTCTGTCGCACGCTTCGACCAACGAATGCTCCACCTCGTCCAGTTCCCGGCCCTCACGCTCCGCGTTGACCACGGCCACCGCGGCCAGCTGGACGGTCAGCGCCCTGGCGGGCACGTCCAACCGCGCCCACGGGTCGCCCGCCCCCAGCGCCGGCCCTCCCGAGGCCAGGTAGGCGCCCAGGAAGCGTTCCCACACCTCCGGCTCGAGCAGGCCCGCCGCGTACCAGGCGGCCGGCCTGGCCAGATCCCAGGCGGGGTCGCCGACGCCCAGGTCGTCCACGTCGATCAGCAGCCACCTGTCGCGGTGGACGAGCTGGCCCAGGTGCCAGTCGCCGTGGGTCAGCAGCCCCGGTGCCGCTCCGGGTTGCGGCAGGTCGGTGAAGGCCCGCCGTACCAGCCGCTCGACGGCGCCGTCGCCGGTCATGCGCCGCACCGCGCGCGCCGCCCGCGCGGGACCTCCCGCTGCGGGCAGCTCGGGCAGCGGGGTCAGCGGTACGGCGTGCAGCATGGCGAGCAGGCGCGCGCCCTCCTCCCAGGGAGCCGAGCCTGGGTCGTCGTGCGAGACGGGTGTGCCGGCCGGCCACACGGTGACGGCGCGGCCCTGGACCGTGAGCACCTCCTGGCGCAGCGGCGCCAGCATCAGCCCGTGCAGCGCCGCCGAGGCGGCGGCCCGCAGCCGGACGCCGAGCGCGACCGGGTCGTCGCGCACCGAGTGGGCTTTGACCACGACCTCGCCCCTGCGCACCACCAGCACGTCGGTCCTGGTGGGGTGTAAGGCGGGAGGCCCGGAACCGCCGTGGGCGGCGGCAACCCCCGCCAGCTCGTCCTGGAGTGTCACTGGTACAGACTAGGGGCCATGAGAGTGGGCTTCGCCGTACCGCAGTCAGGGCCGTGGGCCACGCCGGAGAACATGCGCCGGGTCGCCGTGCGGGCCGAGGAACTCGGCTATTCGGAACTCTGGACCTTCCAGCGGGTGCTCTACCCGGTCGGCCACCCGATGGGCCCGACCTACCGCAGCGTCCACGATCCGCTGGTGACGCTGTCGTACGTGGCCGGCATCACCGGCACGATCAGGCTCGGCCTCGCCGTGGTCAACGCCTTCGTGCAGCCGGTCGTGCTGGCCAAGCAGCTGGCCTCGCTGCAGATCGTCTCCGGCGGCAGGCTGACGGCCGGGGTGGGGCTCGGCTGGCTGCCGGAGGAGTTCGAGGCGGCGGGCGTGGGGTTCGAGCGCAGGGGGCGCCGCGCCGAGGAGTTCGTCGAGGTGCTGCGCGAGTGCTGGAGCCAGGACGTGGTCGAGCACCAGGGCGACTTCTACCAGATCCCGCCCTCCCACCAGGACCCCAGGCCGGACTCGCCCCCGCCGATCCTGCTCGGCGGCATGGACGAGCGCGCGCTGCGGCGGGCGGGGCGGATCGGCGACGGCTGGGTGAGCGCCAGCCGCGAGGACCTGACCGGCATCGCCGAAAGAATCTACATTGTAAAGGAGGCGGCCCGGGAGGCCGGGCGTGACCCCTCGGGCTTCCGCTTCGTCTGCCGCGGCGTCACCCGCGTACGACCGGCGGGCGACCCGGACAGGCCCCCGCTGACCGGCTCCTACAAGGAGATCAGGGCGGACGTCGAGGCCCTGGCCGAGCAGGGCGTGACCGACGTCTTCCACGACCTCAACTTCGACCCCGAGATCGTCACGATGGACGGCAAGGAGGCCATGCGCCGCGCGGAGGAGGCTCTGGAGGCGCTCGCTCCATAAGCGTCGCTTCTGGCTCGTGGACGAACTAGGTCTTGGACTTATGGGTCGCCTTCTGGGCATGCTGGGATCTATGACTCAGATTCCAGCTTTCGAGGGTCCGATCTTCCGTCCCGGCGACGCCGGCTACGACGAGGAGGTCTCCGGGTTCCAGGCCGCCTACGCGCACAGGCCCGCCCTGGTCGTGGGCGCCGCCTCCGCCGAGGACGTACGGCTGGCGGTCGAGTACGCCGCCGCCACGGGATCGCCGGTGGCGGTGCAGGCCACCGGGCACGGCCTGTCGGCCGCGGCCGACGGCGGCGTGCTGATCAGCACCCGCAGGATGACCGAGGTGAGCGTCGACCCGGAGGCCAGGACGGCCAGGGTGGCCGCAGGCGTGCGGGCGGGCGCCCTGATCGAGGCGGCCACCGCGCACGGGCTCGCGCCGTTGAACGGGTCGTCACCGTCGGTAGGCGTGGTGGGATACACGCTGGGAGGCGGGTTCGGGTTGCTGGCGCGGCGGGTTGGCTACGCGGCCGAGCACGTGCTCGCGATTGAGATCGTGACGGCCGACGGGCGGCTGCGGCGGCTCGAGCCGGGTGACGAGCTGTTCGGCGCCGTGCTGGGCACGGGCGGCAACTTCGGAGTGGTGACCGCGCTCGAGGTGGAGCTGTTCCCGATCACGCACGTGTACGGCGGGCAGCTGGTCTTCGGCGAGCCGCTCGTGCACCGGGCGGTGGAGGCGTGGCGGGCCTGGACGGCCGCCGGGGTGCCCTACGAGCTGACCTCCTCGGTGACGGTCATGCGCTTCCCCGACATCCCGCAGGTGCCCGAGCCGCTGCGGGGACGCTACGTGGCCTCCGTCCGCATCGCCTACGCGGGCCCCGCCGAGGAGGGGGAGCGCCTGGTGGCGCCGCTGCGTGCCGTCGGCGAGCGGGTCAGGGACGACCTGCGGGCCATGCCGTACGCCGAGAGCCACACCATCCACAGCGACCCCGACTTCCCGCACCCTTACGCGGCGACCAACGCGCTGCTCGGCGAGCTCACCCCCGAGGCGCTGGAGACGCTGCTGCCGCTGGCCGAGCCGTGCGTGCTGGACATCCGCCACCTGGGCGGCGAGCTGCGCGAGCGCGGCAAGGGCGAGATCGCCGTCGACCACAGGGACGCCGGGTACGCGGTGCGGGTGATCACGCTGGACGTCGCCAGGCAGGCCGAGATCCGGCAGGCGCTCGCGCCGTGGACGCTGGGCCAGGCCATGACCTTCGTCTACGGGCAGGGCGTGGCCGACCCGCGCTCCGGTTACGCGCCGGAGACCCGCGACCGGCTGCTCGAGCTGAAGGCCACCCACGACCCGGCCAACCTGTTCCGCTTCAACCGCAACCTTCAGGCGGGGAACTGATCGTGGCGCGCCCAGAGCTCGCGCCACTCCTCCTCCGACAGCGTGCGGCCTGACAGCGACACCTCGACGAGCTCCTCGAAGTACTTCTCCCTGGGCGCGCCGGGGGAGAACAGGATCAGCATCTTGGCCGGCTCGTCGTGGTCGTTGCGGAACCCGTGCACGCCGCCTTCGGGGACGTACAGGAAGTCGCCCGGGGTGGCGTCCACCCAGGAGGCGCCGTCATAGAGGCCGACGGTGCCGGAGATCACGTAGAAGGCCTCGGAGAAGGTCTTGTGGAAGTGCGGGCCCGCGCCGCCTGCCTGGGCGGGCATGTTCCACTCGAACAGGCCGTAGCGGCCCTCGGTGGCCGAGCCTGGCGCCACGAAGCGCATCACGGTGCCCGCCTTGCTGGTGAGCGAGCGGACCTTCGACACGGGGTGGAAGGCGGCGGAGACCTCACCGATGTCCTTCGCGTACGTCATGCCTGCTCCTTCACGATCACCGACTCCACACCGGCCACCCTAGCCGCGTCACCGGCACACGCCGGCCAGGAGAACCGTGGTGCCCGGATCACGCATCGCCGTGACGGCGGGCAAGGATCCCCGACTCGCCGCGAGCGCCGGTCGCGGGCCCTCAGCCGGAGTACGGCGGGCGGCCGGTGGCGGGGGCTCGCCGTACCTCAGGAGAGACGCGCGGCCTCGGCGGCGACCGCGTGGCGCAGGGAGCGGATCCCGTCGCGGCCGCGGATCGGGTGGACGGCGTTGGTGAGCAGGACGACCGTGGTGCGGGCGGTGACGACCAGGGAGGTGCCGGTGAATCCGGAGTGCCCGAACGCATCGGTCAGCGGCCCCACGATGGCCGGATCACCGAGGCGCACGCCCAGCCCGTGCCGGAAGGCCGCGCCTTCGGCGCCCTGGTCGCGCAGCATCTCGGCGACCGTCGCGGGGCGCAGGATCGGCCCGCCGCCCAGCCGCACCGTCTCGCCGAAGCGCAGCACGTCGTCCGCGGTGGAGAACAGCCCCGCGTGCCCGGCCACCCCGCCCAGGCCGTAGGCGGTCTCGTCGTGCACGTCGCCGCGCACGATGCCGCCGCGCTCGGGCTTCCACTCGGTGGCCGCCACCCGCGGCGAGGCGCCGGGCCGGTAGCCGGTGTCGTCCAGGCCGAGCGGCGCGGTGACCCGCGCGCGCACCAGCTCGTCCAAAGGCAGGCCCGCGGCGATCTCGGCGACGCGTCCCGCGGTGACCATGCCGACGTCGGTGTAGAGGTACGGCCCGCCGACCGGCCCCGTGACGGGCGTGTCGACGATGGCGGCCATCCGGGTGGCCGGGTCGGCGTCGGGCAATTCCAGGTCGATGCGGCGGGTGGGCTGCAGCCCCGCGGTGTGGGTGAGCAGGCGGCGCAGCGTGATGCGCGGGTCGCGGCCCGGCAGCCACTCGGCGACGGGCGTGTCCAGGGCCAGGACGCCGTCCTCGACGAGGGACAGGATGGCCGCCGTGGTGAAGAGCTTGCTGATGGAGGCCAGGTCGAAGACGGAGTCGCGCCCGGCGGGCGGCCGCTGCGCGGCCAGGGTGAAGTCGGTGCCGGTGTAGCGGACCAGCTCGCCGGCGGCGTGCGAGGCCACCACGGCGCCGTCCACGGCGATCAGCGCGACGGCGGCCGGGGCGACCCGCGGCACGGCGTCGGCCAGGATCTCCGCCAGCCGGTCAGCCACCCTGCACCTGCTCCAGCGTCTCGCCGAGCCGTTCGCCGTGCGACTCGAGCAGGGCGCGCGCGGCGTCGGCCGCCACCCCGTGCTCGATCATCACGACCGCCACCTTCGCCTGCCCGTCGGCCTCGTCCAGCGCCTTGCGGGCCGTGTCGGCGTCGGTGCCGGTGATGTCGGCGACCATGCGCACGGCCCGTTCGGCCAGCTTGGAGTTCATGGCCGACATCTCGATCATTTTGTTGCCATAGGTCCGGCCAAGTTTGATCATGGAGATGGTCGAGATCATGTTGAGCACCAGCTTCTGCGCGGTGCCCGCTTTCAGCCTCGTCGAGCCGGTCACCACCTCGGGTCCCACCACGACCTCGATGCCGTGCTCGGCGGCGGCCGACAGCGGCGCCTCCTCGTTGCACGACAGGCCAACGGTCAGCGCGTCACGCCGGGTCGCCTCGGCGAGCGCGCCCAGCACGAAAGGGGCCCGTCCGCTGGCGGAGATGCCCACCACGCTGTCGAGCCGGCCGACCGCCAGCTCCGCGATGGCCGCGGCGCCCGCCTCCGCGTCGTCCTCCGCGCCCTCGACCGAGCGGGTCAGCGCGTCGAGCCCGCCCGCGATGATGCCCTGCACCAGCGACGGGTCGGTGCCGAACGTGGGCGGGCACTCCGAGGCGTCGAGCACCGCGAGCCGTCCTGACGTGCCGGCGCCGACGTAGAGCAGGCGCCCGCCCGAGGCCATGCGCGCGACGATCGCGTCGACGGCCGCGGAGATGGCCGGCACGACCACCGCGACCGCGGCGGGCACCGCGGCGTCGGCCTCGTTCATCAAGCGGGCGATCTGCTCGGTCGGCAGCCGGTCGATCTGGCTGTAGCGGGGGTCGCTCTGCTCGGTGGACGGCTCGCGTAGCGGATCAATCATGACGCTAATTTCCACCCTCTGCTTCTCTTTTGTAAATATCTTTCAGACAATACCCGAGTGTCATATGTGAGAACCGGAGCCGAACGGCTGGCCGCGGATCCCGGACTGGCCGGTGGCCGCCGCCTTGGACTGATCACCAACCCCACGGGCGTGCTGCGCGACCTGACCCCCACCACGCGGGCGTTGCTGGCGGCGGGCGTGCCGCTGACCGCGCTGTTCGGGCCCGAGCACGGGATGCGCGGCACCGCCCAGGCCGCGGGCAGTGAGCCGGACGGCGTCGACCCGGGGACCGGGCTGCCCGTCCACGACACCCACAAGGTCGAGGGCGAGGCCCTGGACGAGGTGGTGGCCGCCTCCGGGGTGGACACGCTGGTGTTCGACATCGCCGACGTGGGCGCCCGCTTCTACACCTACGTGTGGACCATGTACGACCTGATGGCCTCGGCCGCCAGGCTCGGCGTCCGCTTCGTCGTGCTCGACCGGCCCAACCCGCTGGGCGGCGAGGTGGCCGAAGGCCCCCTGCTCGATCCCGCCTTCGCCAGCTTCGTGGGTCGCTTCCCGCTGCCCATCAGGCACGGCAGGACCCCCGGCGAGCTGGCGCTGGCCTTCGGGCTGGGCGCCGAGGTGATCGAGATGCGCGGCTGGCTGCGGCACATGACGTATGCGGAGACCGGGCTGCCCTGGGTGATGCCGTCGGTCAACATGCCGACCGTCGACACCGCCACCGTCTACCCGGGCACCGGGCTGTTCGAGGGGACGAACTTCTCCGAGGGCCGCGGCACCACCCGCCCGTTCGAGCTGATCGGCGCCCCGTACGTGGACGAGCGCTTCGCGCCCGCGCTCAACGAGCTGGGCCTGCCCGGGGTGCGCTTCAGGGAGACGTGGTTCACGCCCACCTTCCACAAGCACGCCGGCGTGCCGGTCCGCGGGGTGCAGCTGCACGTGACGGACAGGTCCGCCTTCAGGCCGGTGCACACCGGGCTGTCCATGCTGCACGTGGCCCGCACGCTCTACCCGGGCGAGCTGGCCTGGTGGGGGCCCGAGCTGTTCATGGACCACCTGTGGGGCTCGGACACGCTCACCCGAAGCCTGGACGCCGGGCAGGACCCACGGGACCTGTGCCCGGCGCCCTCCCACCCCGATGGACCGCTCCTCTACTGACATCACGCCAGTTCGCGACGGTAGAGCCAGAAGACGCGTTCGGCTCGCGCGCCCACGGCGCGCGAGTAGAACCGCAGCGGCCCGACCCAGCCGATCTGGGCGTGGGACTGCCCGGCGGCGCGCTGCTCGGCCAGGCAGCGCTTGAGCAGCACGCCGCCCAGGCCCAGCCCGCGGGCCTCGGGCGCGGTGCCCATCGGCCCGAACCACGCCGGGCGCGCGCCCCACGCGGCGAAGGCCAGGATCTTCCCGTCCCGCTCGGCGTGGTGCAGCCCGGCCGCGTTGGCGGCCTCCCAGGCCCAGTTGTCGTTCCAGTGCTCGCGGGCGAACTCGGCCACCCGCTCGCGTTCCCCGCTGCCCACCGTCACGCCCTGCGCGGCCAGCCGTACCAGGTCGTCCTCGACGGACAGGTCCGCGCTCAGGTCGGCCGTCATGTTCCAGGCGACGTGGTAGCGCTCGTAGCCCAGGCTCTCGGCCAGGCAGGCGGCGGCGGTGTAGCGCACGTCGATCCCCGGCCAGGCGTAGCACGGCGGATTGCCGGCGAAGCGCACCTCGTTGACCGGCTGCGCGCGCAGCCACTCCTCGGCCGCGCGCACCAGCTCCCGCCCGTGCCCCTTGCCCTGCTGATCGGGATGTACGGCGAGCAGGTCGATGTGCCCGACCCCGGGGTCGCGCCCGGACACCGAGGCGAACACCAGCCCGGCGTCGGTGACCACGGAGGTCCACCGCCGCCCGTCCGGGGGCGCGCCCAGCCGGCGGGGGAGGGCGGCGGCGGAGTCGGCGTCGAACACCAGCGCCGCCCGTGCGATGTCGGCGGCCTCCATCACACCTCGCTCATCGGACGGGCGATCACGTCGCGCCGCTCGGGGTAGAAGCAGGCGTGCTCCTGCGGGTACCCGTCGGAGATCCCCAGGGCCGGCGCCTCCAACACGCACCGCTCGGTGCTGAAGGGGCAGCGGCTGGCGAACAGGCACCCGGTGGGCTCCTGGTCGGCGTCGAGCGCCTCGACCGGCGTGACCGGCTGCGAGCCGGGCCGCTCCAGCCCGTGCAGCACCGGGATGGCCGACAGCAGCGACTGCGTGTAGGGGTGCACCGGGTCGGCGATCACCGTGTCGACGGGCCCGCGTTCGACGACCTGGCCGCGGTAGATGACGTACAGCTCGCCGTCGCCGCCGATGTAGCGGGCGGTGGCCACGTCGTGGGTGATGAACAGCACGCTCACGCCGAGCCGCTCGCGCAGGTCCTTCAGCAGCCCCAGGATGCCGAGCCGGAGCGAGACGTCGATCATGGAGACCGCCTCGTCGGCGACGAGCATCTCCGGGTCGACGGTCAGCGCGCGGGCGATCACCACGCGCTGGCGCATGCCGCCCGACAGCTGGTGCGGATACCGCGACAGCACCGTGCCGGGGTCCAGCCCGACCAGCGAAAGCACCTCGGCGGCCCGCTCCTCCATCCAGCGGGCGTCCCGCCCCGTCTGCCCGGCGCGCAGCTTCAGCGGCGCGTGCAGCGTCTGATGGATGGTCCGCGTCGGGTTCAGCGCCGAGTACGGGTCCTGGTGGATCATCTGGATCTTGCGGAAGTGCGGCTGGCGCCGCTTGGGCTTCAGCGGCGACATCGCGGTGCCGTCGATGGTGATCTCGCCGCCGTCGTAGGTCTCCAGCCCGGCGATGATCCGGCCGAGCGTGGTCTTGCCGCACCCGGACTCGCCGATGAACGAGGCCGCGCCGCCCTTGGGGATGGCGAAGTCGACGCCGCGCAGCGCCCGCACCTCGCGTGCGCCGAGCACCTTGCCGCGCTGCTTGAACGTCTTGACGATGCCTTCGCCGGTAATCACGCGTGCTCCTTCACGGTCACCGCATGGCAGGCCACGATCCGCGGCCCGTGCGCGACGGCGTCGGGGTCGACGGTGTCGCACACGTCCATCCGCAGCGCGCAGCGCTCCCTGAACACGCAGCCCTGCTTGGGCACGGTGGCCAGCGTGGGCGGCCTGCCGGGCAGCGCCCTGGCCTCGTCCAGGTCGCCGACCAGGCGCGGGATGGCGCGGATCAGGCCCGCGGTGTAGGGGTGGCTGGGCTTGGCCAGCACGTCGCGGGTGGGTCCCTGCTCCACCAGCCGCCCGCCGTACATGACCGCGAGCCTGTCGGCGACCTCGGCGACGACGCCGATGTCGTGGGTGATGACCAGCGTGGTCAGGCCGCGCTCGGCGTGCACCTCACGGACGATCTTCAGGATGTTGGCCTGTGTGATCATGTCGAGTGCGGTCGTCGGCTCGTCCAGCACGACCAGGTGGGCGTTGAGAACGAGCGCGAGCATGATGCCGACGCGCTGGCGCATGCCGCCCGACAGCTCGTGCTGGTGGGAGTCCAGGACGCGGGCGCCGTCCAGGCCCATCCTGGCCAGCAGCTCCTTGGCCTCCCTGACCAGGCCGCGCAGGTCCTCCACGCCGTGCGAGCGGCCCAGGTCGAGCAGCTGCTTGCCGACGGTCTTGAGCGGGTTGAGGGAGTTCTGCGCCGCCTGGAAGACGTACCCGATCTTGGCGCCCCTGGCCTTGCGCAGCTGCTCGCCCCGGAACCCGACCACGTCGCCGAGCCCGTCGATCTCCACGCTGCCCGCCGCGATCCTGCCGGGCGGCTGCACGGCGTTCAGCAGCGACAGCGCGAGCGTGGACTTGCCGGAACCCGACTCGCCGACGATGCCGGTGATCGAGCCGGGCTCCAGCGTCAGGCTGACGTCGCGGACGGCGGGCAGGTCGTTGTAGGTGACCGTCAGGCCACTGATCCGCACTCCCGGTGCTTGTTCGGTCACTCTTATTCCTCACGCAGCCTGGGGTTGAAGATCTCGTCCATGGCGTCGACCACGAGCACGATGCCGAGCGTGAGCAGCAGGATCGCCAGCAGCGGGCCGAGCAGGAAGCCCAGCCCCTGCGGGGTGGTCAGCGCGCCGGAGCGGAAGACCGCGGTGTTGAGCATCTGGCCCCAGTTGTTGGCCTCATAGGGCAGCACGCCGAGGAAGAACAGGCCGACCTGGGAGTAGACGCCGCCGGTTACCGCGATGAGCATGTTCATCGCGATGTAGGGCGCCATGCTCGGCAGCAGCTCCTTGCCCACGATGTGGTTCGTGGACAGCCCCAGCCCGCGCGCCGCCTCGATGAAGCCGCGCTCGCGCAGCGACAGCGTCTGCGACCGTACGGCTCGTGCCACGCCGCCCCAGCTGAGCAGGCCAAGCACCAGGCCCATGGTGAGCGCGCTGCCGAACTTCCACACCGTGGACAGCACCAGCAGCAGCGGCAGGCCGGGGATGGTCAGCTTCATGTCGGTCAGCCGCATGAGCACGGTGTCCCATCGGCCGCGCTTGAAGCCGGAGAACAGCCCGATCGCGGTGCCGAGCACGACCGTGATGACCGCGGTCACCAGCGCGGCGGTCAGCACGTACCGGGAGCCGGTGATGACCAGGGCGATGACGTCACGCCCCTGGTCGTCGGTGCCGAGCCAGTGTTCCGCGCTGGGCGGCCTGGTGATCTGGTTGGGATCGCCGGGCAGGTGGTCGGGGTAGAACATCGGCCCGAACACGGCCATGAACACGAAGCCGACCAGGATGACCACGCCCACCATGCGGCTGGGCTTGCGCCTCATCACCCGCCACACGCCGGCCCAGAAGTTGCGCCGCAGCGTCGAGGCCGTCGCCGAGCTCTCCAACAGAACGCTCATGAGCTGACCTCCTCGCTGGAGCGGACCCGCGGGTCGATGACCGAGTAGAACAGGTCGGCCAGGATGTTGGCCACGATGATGGCCACCGTGATCAGCAGGAACGCGCCGCCCATCAGGGCGTAGTCGCGGTCGCTCATGCTGTCGATGAGCAGCTGGCCCAGGCCCGGGTAGTTGAAGATCCGCTCGATGAACACCGCGCCGCCAAGCAGCAGCCCGAGCGAGAGCGCCAGGATCGTGAACAGCGGCAGGATCGCGTTGCGCGCCACGTAGCGGAAGACGATCGACCGCTTCATCCCGCGCAGCTCGGCGGCCAGGATGAAGTCGTCGCCGAGCACGGTGACGACGCTGGACTTCATGGCCAGGATCCAGCCGCCGTAGGCCGACAGCGCGTAGGTGCAGACCGGCAGGATCGCGTGCTGGATCAGCGAGCCGATGTACCCGGCGTTGAAGCCCGGCTCGTACAGGATGTCGACCGGGCCGTCGGCGGGCAGGATCGGGATCAGCGTGGCGAAGATGGCGCTCAGCACCAGCGCGATGACGTACTGCGGGATGCCGTGCAGCAGCGAGCCGGAGATGGCCAGCGCGTCGCCCAGCTTGCCGGTGCGCTTGATCGCGGCGTAGACGCCCATGATGATGCCGACCAGGAAGCTCAGCAGCGTTCCCGCCAGCACCGGTAGAACGGTCCACTTGGTGGCCTCGGCCAGCACCGCGGTGACCGGCTGGCCCGGGTGGGTGACCGACACGCCGAGATCCAGCCTGAACAGGCCGCCGATGAAGTCGCGGTACTGCTCCCAGATGCTGCCGTCGGGCAGGAACCCGTACATGACGGCGGTGGCCTGCTTGGCCGCCTCCGGCGACATGCCCGTCTCGACCAGCTTCTGGTAGTGGGCGGCGATCGGGTCACCGGGGATGTTCCGCACGATGAAGAAGCTGATCGTCGCCACTACGAGGATCATGACGACCCCGCGGGCCAGGTGGCCCGCGAGGCGCCTGATGAGAACCGTCATGAACTACTGCTTCTTCTTGATCATCCCGAGCGCGATCCAGACGCCCGCAGGGGTGCGGAGGATGTCGCTGTCCTGCTCGGGCCACCCGGTCCAGCGGCTGGTGTTGGTGAACTGGGTGTTGATGTAGTCCCAGAGCTGGATGACCGGCAGGTCCTGGTTGGCGGCCTTGGCCAGCTGCAGCATGACCGGCTTGGCCTCCTCGGCGGAGACGCTGTTCAGCTTGCCGGCGAGCTCACCGGGGTTGATCTTGCCGACGCCGTCGACGTCGATCGTCTCCGGGCCGCCCATCCAGTTGCCGCCCTTGCCGGGCGCACTGTGCGCGATCTTGCCTGCCACGTTCGTCCAGCCGTTGGAGACTCCGTACAGGCGGGCGAAGATGTCGTACGGCGCGGGGCCGAGCGCGATCAGCCAGAAGCCGACGTCGTACTTGCCTGCCGAGAGCTCCTGCAGGTAGAGCGGGTAGTCGGCGACGGTCTTGACCTCGGCGTCGACGCCGCCGGCGATGAGCTGGCTCTTGATGTTGTCCTGGGCGGAGATCCAGTCGGAGAAGCCGTTGGGCGCGGTCATCGAGACCTTCCACGGCGTGCCGTCGGCAAGTGCCCACTTGCCGTCCTTCTTCTGCAGGCCGGCCGCCTTGAACTCCTCCTCGGCCTTGGCCTGGTCGTGCTGGTAGGGGTTCAGCTTGGACAGCTCGCCGTCCAGCCAGGCCTGGGCCGGCTTCTGGTGGATGCCGGAGGTCGTGGCGGCCGGGGTGCCGCCCTCGGGCGAGGCCACCTTGGTGACCTGGTCGCGGTCGATCAGGTAGGCCAGGCCGCGCCGTACGTGCACGTTGTCGTAGGGCTTCTTGGACTGGTTGAACGCCATGCCCACCGACACCGGGGAGAAGCCCTTGATGATGTTGCTGCCGGGCGCCTGCTTGATGCGGTTCATCACGTCGGCCGGGGCCGCGGTGAAGCCCACGTGGTCGAGCTTGCCGGCGATCAGGTAGTTCCAGATCTGCTCGTTGCCCGAGTAGTTGAGCATCTTGACCTGGTCGGGCGCCACGTTCGCGGCGTTGTAGAAGTTCTTGTTCTTCACCAGCAGTGCCTCGCCCGGGTTGACCCGCTCGAGGACGAACGGGCCGGCGGTGACGTCCTTGCCGGGGTTGAAGGCGATGATCTTCTCGGCCAGGCCCTGGACCTCCTCGCGCGCCTTGTCGGCGTCGGCGCCGGTGCCGCGGGCGGCCTTCAGCTTGTCCCAGAAGTCGGCGGGCAGCTGGCTGCTCCAGACGTGCTGCGGCAGGACCCAGATGTCGAGCACGCCCCTGGCGAACTTCACGCTCGGGTTCTTCATGTCCTGGGTGACCTTGACCGTGTGGTCGTCGACCACCTGCACGTCGGCGGCCACGCCGGCGGCGCCAGGCGTGATCGAGAAGGCGGTGCTGCCCTGGGTGTAGGCGATGCCGATGGACATCTTGACGTCCTCGGCGGTGACCGGCTTGCCGTCGGACCACTTGCCGCCCGGCTGCAGGTGGATGGTGACCGAGGAGTTGTCCGGAGCGATGTCCCAGCTGGCCGCCGCACCCGGGTTGAACACGTTCGGGTTGGTCAGGTCGTTCTTGTACCAGGCGAGTTTCCAGCCGTTGTAACCGAAGAACGAGTTGCCCTTGGGGTTGTACGGGTTCGCCGGTGCGCTGGCGTCGATGCCAGGGCGGTTCACGTCGATCGCGGTGAAGAGCCCGCCACCGCCGCCAGAGGGGGACTTGCCGGTGGATCCACCGCTGCACGCCGCCGTTGCGGTGGCCATGCCCAGCAACGCCACTACCGCTGCTAGTCGCTTCATCTTGTACGGCTCCGGGGGTTAGTTCCTGGGGATGACCCGGACCCTATGGTCACGCAACGGTTGCGTCAATAATCTCCAGATGTTGTGAGGTGAATGTAACTTTCCTTCATGGACGTCCGGGCATGTCACGACAGCAGCAGTACGGCGGCGCCACGGACGCGGTCGCCGGCCAGGTCGGCCAGCGCGCGGTCCGCGGCCTCGAACGGATAGGGCGTCGTGGTCACCTCGGGCGGATGGGCGATCGCCTGGCGCAGGTAGGCGCGCCCGTCGGCCCGCGTGTTGGCGGTCACGCTGCGCAGCGTCCGCTCCTGGAACAGGTGCCGCTCGTAGTTCAGCACCGGGATGTCGGTCAGGTGGATCCCGGCCACCGCCAGCGTCCCCCCGCGGTCCAGCGCCTCCAGCGCCGGAGGTACCAGGGTGCCGACGGGGGCGAAGAGGATCGCGGCGTCCAGCGGCTCGGGCGGCTCGTCCGCGGTGGCCGAGGCGGCGCCCAGCTCCAGGGCCAGCGTGCGCGCCGCGGCCGCCCGGGTCACCACGTGCACGGTGGCGCCCTGGGCGATGGCCGCCTGCGCGGTCAGGTGTGCCGAGGCGCCGAAGCCGTAGATGCCCAGCCTGCCGCCCTCCGGCAGGTCGCAGCGCAGCAGCGCACGGTAGCCGATGATGCCCGCGCACAGCAGCGGCGCCAGCCGTTCGGCCGGCACGTCCTCCGGCAGCGGGTAGACGTAGTCGGGCCTGGCGGTCAGGTACTCGGCGTACCCGCCGTCGGCGTCCCAGCCGGTGTAGGTGGAGTACGGGCAGAGGTTCTCGTCGCCGCGCAGGCAGTAGCGGCACCTGCCGCAGGTGGACCTGAGCCAGGCCACGCCCACGCGTTCGCCCCGCCGCGGGCCGGAGACCACCCGCCCGACCACCTCGTGGCCGGGAGTCGTCAGCGGCTTCCTCGCGGGCAGGTCGCCCTCGGCCAGGTGCAGGTCGGTGCGGCAGACCGCGCACGCCTCCACCCGGATGAGCACCTCGCCGGGGTCCGGCTCCGGCACCGGGCGCTCGAGCGGTTCCAGCAGCCTGTCGTCGCCGGAGACGGCCCAGGCGCGCATCAGATCGGATCCCACGGTGTGCTCTCGAACGCCTCGATCACTCGTCCCATGGCTCCTTCGTCCACCTTCAGCGCGAGATCGTCAACCCGGCCCACCGCGACCACGCCCCAGGAATTGGTCAAGAAGACCGCGGGGAAGCCTGGCAGGTCGGCGGCGGTCAGCGGCCGGCGGACGAACTCCAGCGGGCTACGCTCCAGGATCTGCATGGTGATCCCGCGCAGCATCGGCGCGTCGGGCCAGACGATCCGCTCGCCGTCGAAGCAGCCCAGGTTGGAGATCGTGCCCTCCGAGATGCGCCCGTCCTGGGCGGTGAGGAGCACCTCGTCGGCGGCGGGGAACCGGCGGGCGATGTAGCTCTGCGCGAAGCCGCTGGCGTGCTTGATGTGCGGGACGAAACGCTGGTAGCCGTAGGTCGAGGTGGTCAGCGGCCCGTCCGGCCAGCCGCGCGGTGGCTGCGCGGTGGCCACGATGTGCAGGCCGCCCCGGTCCACCACGTAGACGCGGACGCTGGCGTCGGGCACCAGCACCTGCCTGATGGACTCCAGCACCAGCCCGGTGTCCAGGGGCTCGCCGAACAGTTCCAGGTTGGCGGCCTCCAGGCGGGCCAGGTGCAGGTCCAGGGCTCGTACGCGGCCCTGCCGTACCTGCATGGCGGTGAAGTGGCCCCAGCGGGCCGAGACGGCCAGGCCCAGGTCGGCGGCGCCGGCGGGCCGTCCGTCAATGGCGACACGATCGATCATGTCTCCAGTTTGACGCCAGCCGGGCGAGCCGGGTGTCCTGGTAGGCATGATTCGTCCCGCAACGCCCGATGACGTGCCCGCGATCCGCGGCCTGATCACCGACCTGGCCGCCTACGAGCGCGAGGCGCACCAGGTGCGGGTCACCGAGGATCAGCTGGCAGGGGCGCTGTTCGGGCCGCAGGCGGTGGCCGGCTGCCACCTGGCCGAGGTCGAGGACGGGCGCGTGGCGGGGTTCGCCTTCTGGTACGTCACGTTCTCCACCTGGACCGGGCTGCGCACGCTGTTCCTGGAGGACCTGTTCGTGCGGCCCGAGCACCGCGGCTCAGGCTTCGGCAGGGACCTGCTGAAGGCGCTTGCCGCGCTCGCGGTCGAGCGCGGCTACGGCCGCTTCGAGTGGCAGGTGCTGGACTGGAACTCGCCCTCGCGCGACTTCTACCGCGCCATCGGCGCCCGCGAGCTGCCCGAGTGGGTCCCGTGCCGCCTGGACGGTGAGGCGCTGGAGCGTTTCGCCAAGAGCTAGACGTCCAGCCTGGGCTCGCACTCCACCGCCGACTTGATCAGCAGGACCCAGGAGGCGCCCCCGAGCAGGCCCAGGATGCACATCCCGAGCACCTGCGAGACGGCCTTGGTCAGCACCTTCAGCAGCACCGCCGTCGCGATGCTGGCCAGGATTCCTGCCAGCGCGCGGTCGGCGTCGCTGAGGCTGCGCCACCAGGTCAGGAAGCGCTTGATGTCCTCGGCGCCCGCCCGGTTGAGGTCGTCGATGATCGAGTCGACGGTGGTGCCGACGCGCTCGGCGTAGCACTCGCCGAATTCCTGGACGGCCATGTCCTCACCCCACTCCGGACGGGATCGCGTCGTTCGCGATCTGCAGCAGCTCCGACAGCGACTTGCCGGAGACCTGATCGAACGCCTCGAACAGGCCCGCCAGGGCCGGCGCGACGTTCAACTCAGGCTCGGCGAGCACGTGGCACAGCGCGAACTCCACCGTGCCCTCGTCGAACCCCTCCCGCAGCGCGGGATTCAGTGCGAAGAACCAGGTGAAGCAGGCGTCGAGCGACTGCCTCACCGTCTCCTCGTCGGGCAGTGACCCCGGGTCCACGCTGATCCCGGCGTCCGCCAGCCTCGAGGCGTACTCGTCTGCGAATGCCATGCCCCGATGGTCGGCGGAGGCCGGGGCCACCGTCATGAGTAGGGGCTACTCAGCCCCTGCCCAGCCTGCCCGCCGCCAGCGCGGCGTAGAGGGCGGCGCCGTCGGGCAGTACGGCGTCGTCGAACCTGGCTTCCGGGGAGTGGTTGTAGGGGGCCGTCGCCGGATCCCTGTCAGGCGGGCACGCGCCCAGGAACACGAAGGCCCCCGGCACGTTCTCCAGCACGTAGGAGAAGTCCTCCGAGCCCATCACCGGGTTCGGCGTGACGAGGAACCGGCCGGGACCGAACAGCTCGTCGGCCGTGCCGGCCACGAAGTCGGCCTCACCCGGATTGTTGACCGTGACCGGGTAGCCCATGCCGAACGAGGCATCCACGCTCAGCCCGTGCGCGGCCGCGATGCCCTCCACGACCTCCACCAGCCGCCGCTTGACCAGCGCCCGGTTCTCCTTGGAGAAGGTGCGCACGGTCGCCTCGAAGCGGGCCTCGTCGGGGATGACGTTGTCGGCGGTGCCGCCGTGGAAGCTGCCGACCGTCACCACGACGGGGTCGAACACGTCGAACGTCCTGGTCACCATCGTCTGCAGCGCGCCCACCATCTCGCAGCCCGCCTGGATCGGGTCAAGCGCCCGGTGCGGGCTCGAGCCGTGGCCGCCGCGGCCCTTCACCGTCACCTCGAACACGTCGGCCGCCGCCATGACCGGCCCAGGCCGGCTGGCGAACAGGCTCGGCGGCAGCATCGAGGACACCACGTGCATGCCGTACGCCGCGACGACCCGCTCGCCTGCCGCGTCGAGCACACCCTCCTCGATCATGACCTTGGCGCCCTCATGGCCCTCCTCGCCCGGCTGGAACATGAACACCACGTCCCCGGCCAGCTCCTCGCGCCGGGCGCTGAGCAGCTTGGCCGCGCCGACCAGCATCGTGGTGTGCAGGTCGTGCCCGCAGGCGTGCATCTGCCCCTCGTGCCGGGAGATGAAGGGCAGATCGTTACGTTCGGTGACCGGCAGTGCGTCCATGTCGCCACGCAGGAGTACGGCGGGGCCGTTCCCGCCGCCACGGAGCACCGCCGTGACCGAGCTCAGCGCCGTGCCCGTGGTGATCTCCAGCGGGAGCCCGTCCAGCGCCGCGAGCACCTTCTCCTGGGTCATCGGGAGCTGGAGCCCGAGTTCCGGCGTGGTGTGCAGCGAGTGGCGCAGCTGGACGAGCTCGTCGCGCAGGTCCTGCGCGGATTCAGTGAACGACATGGAGAACATTCTTCATATGCCGGTACCAATGTCGATATGTGTGGCTCGCTACCATGGGCGGGTGACCGAGCGTAAGCGGATCGACTCATGGCTGTCCGACATGGACGGCGTCCTGGTGCACGAGGGGCGGCCGGTTCCCGGCGCCGAGGAGTTCATCAAGCGGCTGAGCGATTCGGACAAGAAGTTCCGCGTGCTGACCAACAACTCGATCTACACGCCGCGCGACCTGTCGGTGCGGCTCGGCCAGGCGGGCCTGGAGGTCCCGCCCGAGTCGATCTGGACCTCCGCCCTGGCCACCGCCCAGTTCCTGGACGACCAGCGGCCCGGCGGCTCGGCGTACGTGATCGGCGAGGCCGGGCTGACGACCGCGCTGCACGAGGTCGGCTACATCCTGACCGACCTCGACCCTGACTACGTCGTGCTCGGCGAGACCAGGACCTACAGCTTCACCCAGATCACCCGCGCCATCCGCCTCATCGAGGGCGGCGCCCGCTTCATCGCCACCAACCCCGACCCGGTGGGCCCCTCGACCGAGGGCTCCCTGCCTGCCTGCGGCGCCGTCGCCGCCATGATCACCAAGGCGTCCGGGGTGGAGCCGTACTTCGTCGGCAAGCCGAACCCGCGCATGATGCGCTCCGCGCTCAACGCCATCGAGGGCCACAGCGAGACGACCGCGATGATCGGCGACCGGATGGACACCGACATCGTCTCCGGCATGGAGGCCGGCCTCTACACGATCCTGGTGCTGTCGGGCGTCACCCAGCGTGACCAGATCGACCGCTTCCCCTACCGGCCGTCGCTGGTGGTGGAGTCGGTGGCCGACCTCATCGACCTGATCTGACACACCCTGACAGGTATGGCTGGCAGGCTGAGCCGCATGAACCGCGTGTACCTGGAGCTCGGACCCAAGAAAGTGTTCGCCTGCTCGGCCGACTGGCCCGGCTGGTGCAGGATCGGCAAGTCCGAGGAACTGGCGCTGGACACGTTCATGGACTACGTGCCCCGCTACGCGCTGATCGCCGCCCGCGCGGGGGTCGGCTTCGCGCCGGGAGACCCGGTCGTGGTGGAGCGCGTGCCCGGCAGCCAGATGACCGACTTCGGCGCCCCCTTCGCGGTCCCGGAGCTCGACCGCGAGCCGCTGTCGCCGCAGGCCGCCGAGCGGCAGGTCGCCTTGCTGCGCGCGGCCTGGGAGCTGTTCGACGAGGTCGCCGCTACGGCCCCGGCCGAGCTGCGCAAGGGGCCGCGCGGCGGCGGGCGCGACCGCGACAAGGTCGTCGACCATGTCACGGAGGCGGAGCGCGCCTACGCCCGCAAGCTCGGCGTCCGCCACAAGCCGTACAAGTCGGTCGCCGACCGCGACGTCATGCGGGCCGAGCTCGTGGGGGCGTTCCTGCGCCCGCCCGGGGAGACGGGCTGGCCGGTCCCGTACGCGCTGCGCCGTACCGCCTGGCACGTCATCGACCACCTGTGGGAGATCGAGGACAAGTCGGTCTAGGTGCGGATCAGCCGGGGTAACGACGTGATGTTCTCCGCCAGGTAGGCCGCGACCGGCTCGGGGATCAGGTGGCGCGAGGTGATCTCCACCGGATCCAGCGGGACGCGGACGACCTCGTAGACGCCGCGCGAGGGATCCTCGAACTCCGGACCGTGGCGCAGCGACGGATCCAGCGTGGCCAGGCGGCAGCCGTACACGTGCTGGGTTTTAACCTCGTCCTTCCAGGGGTAGCTGAGCGAGGTCAGCGGGGTCACGCCCGTGACGGTCGCGCCGAGTTCCTCGAGCAGCTCGCGGCGCAAAGTATGCTCCAGCGAGTCGTCACCGGGCTCGACGTGGCCGCCGGGGATCGACCAGTAGATCTCGCGGTCGGGGACGAGGCGTCTGAAGATGATCAGCTGCTCGTCACGATCAAGTAGGACACCTCGGACACTGGGTCGCATAATGTCCGTAGGGTACCCTTACCTACGGTCCCGTAACCACATAGGGAGACGATCTTCATGGCGATGACTCAGACGGAACTGCTGCACGAGCTCGAGCCGGTCGTGGCCGGAGAGCTCGACCGCCATCACAAAGTGGCCAAGGAGTGGTTCCCGCACGAGTACATCCCGTGGAGCGAGGGCCGCGACTTCGACGGCCCCTACGGCGGCAGGGCCTGGGAAGAGGGCGACTCCAAGCTGCCCGAGGCCGCCAGGATCTCACTGATCGTGAACCTGCTGACCGAGGACAACCTGCCCAGCTACCACCACGAGATCGCCACCACCTTCGGCCGCGACGGCGCCTGGGGCACCTGGGTGCACCGCTGGACGGCGGAGGAGAACCGGCACGGCGTGGCCATCCGCGACTACCTCACCGTGACCCGCGCGGTGGACCCCGTCGCCCTCGAGCGCGCCCGCATGGTCCACATGGAGGGCGGCTTCCAGACCGAGTACACCACGATGCTGGGGCAGCTGGCCTACGTCTCCTTCCAGGAGCTGGCCACCCGCATCGCGCACCGCAACACCGGCAAGGCCTCCGGCGAGGAGGGCTGCGAGCGGCTGCTGGCCAGGATCGCCGCCGACGAGAACCTGCACATGCTCTTCTACCGCAACCTGCTGAACGCGGCCTTCGAGCTGGACCCCAATCAGACCATGCGGGCCGTCACCGACGTCGTCACCACCTTCCAGATGCCGGGCTCCACCATCGAGGGCTTCACCCGCAAGGCCATGATCATCGCCAACGAGGGCATCTATGACCTGCGCCTGCACCTGGACGACGTGCTCATGCCGGTGCTGCGGCAGTGGTCGGTGTTCGACAAGACCGGTCTGGACGCCGAGGGCGAGCAGGCCCGCGAGGAGCTGGCCGCGTTCCTGGAGAGGACCGAGACGACGGCCGCCCGTTTCGTCGCTCGAAGGGAAGAGCGCCGCGCCCGCATGGGATGATCGGGACTCATGGGTCTGATCGTCTCTTTCTTCGCACTCCTCACGATCATCGCGCTGGCCGTCGTGGCGCAGCGCCTGCTCGGGGTGCGCTTCGGCGCGGTCAGGACCTTCCTCGCCGCGCTGCTGGCGTTCTCGATCGCCCAGCCGGTGCTGACGCCGATCTTCTCGCTGTTCGGCAAGCCGGATACCGATCAGGCGCCGGGCGTCGGCGCGGTGTGGGTGCTGCTGCTCGGGGTCATGTGCGTCGTGCTGATCCCGATGATCGTCCTGGTGATCGCCGAGGCCCTGATCCCGCCCGGCTCCATCCCGGGGCCCGTGGAGTTCCTCCGGTCGCTGCGCGGCCGGATCTCCCGGGCCAGGCGCTACTCGCAGATCACCAGGATCGCCTTCCGCCACGGCCTCGGCCCCTACCTGCGCGGGCGCGGCGACCGGGTCGACGACCGCTCGGGCAAGGTACGGCTGGCCGTATCCCTGCGTGAGGCGCTGGACGACGGCGGCGTGACCTTCGTCAAGCTCGGCCAGGTGCTGTCCACCCGGCGCGACCTGCTGCCGCAGGAGTTCGTGGAGGAGCTCGGCAAGCTGCAGGACCAGGTGGCGCCCGTGCCGTGGCAGGAGATCGAGGCGGTGCTGCGGCAGGAGCTGGGCGCCGACGCCTTCGCCTCCGTCGACCGCACGCCGCTGGCCGCCGCCTCGATCGCGCAGGTCCACACGGCTCGCCTGCACTCGGGCGAGGAGGTCGTCGTCAAGGTCCAGCGGCCCGGCATCGGCCGGGTCGTGGCCAAGGACCTCGACATCGTGCGCCGCCTGGCGGCCACCCTGGAGTCGCGCACCCGCTGGGGCAGCACGCTGGGCATGCGCGACCTGGCCGAGGGCTTCGCGGTGGCGATCAGGGAGGAGCTGGACTTCCGGGTCGAGGCGGGCAACATGGCCGCCGTCTCCGCCTCGGGCGCGGGCGCCGTCACCTACCCCTCGCCGGTCCCCGCCCTGTGCACCGAGCGCGTGCTCGTGATGACCCGCCTGTCGGGCCGGGCGGTCATCAACGCCACCCGCGAGCAGGGGCCCGGCCTGGCCCGCGACCTGCTCGACTGCCTGCTGCGGCAGATCCTGCTCGAGGGCGTCTTCCACGCCGACCCGCACCCCGGCAACCTGCTGCTGCTCCAGGACGGCACGCTCGGGCTGCTCGACTTCGGCTCGGTCGGGCGCCTGGACGCCTCGGTCCGCTCGGCGCTGCAGCGCTTCCTGCTGGCGATGAACCGCCAGGACCCGCTTGCTGTGACCGACGCCCTGCTCGAGGTCGTGCCCAGGCCCGAGGAGATCGACGAGGCCGCGCTCGAGCGGGCGCTCGGGCAGTTCATGGCCAGGCACCTGGCGCCGGGCACCGACAGCGTGCAGATGTTCACCGACCTGTTCAGGATCGTGTCGGAGTACGGCCTGTCGATCCCGCCCGAGGTCGCGGCCGTCTTCCGGGCGCTGGCCACGCTGGAGGGCACGCTGGTGTCCCTCTCGCCCGGCTTCAACCTGATCGGCGAGGCCCGCGCGTTCGGCGAGCGGGCGCTGACCGAGCAGCTCACCGCCGCCGGCGGGGTCAAGGAGGCGGTGTCGCAGGAGGTGGCGGCGCTGCTGCCGATGCTGCGCCGCCTGCCGCGCCGGGTCGAGCGCATCGCCAGCGCGGCCGAGCACGGCCGCTTCTCCATGAACGTCCGCCTCCTGGCCGACGAGCGGGACCGCGGCTATCTCACCGGCCTGGTGCACCAGGTGCTGCTGACGGTGCTGGGGGCGACGTCCGGCCTGATGGGCGTGCTCCTGCTCAGCATCGAGGGCGGTCCCGTCCTGACCACCGCGGGCACCACCCTCTACCAGCTGATCGGTTACAACCTGCTGGTCATCGCCGCCATTCTGGCGCTACGCGTCCTGGTCGTCGTCTTCCGCCGCCCCAGAACATAGCCCCAGCCCCAGGCCATGCCCGCCCTCAAGGCGGTGCCCCGCCCCAGGGGGTGGTCTTCCCCAGGGGTGGCCTTCCCCAAGGCGTCGCCTTTCTCAGGGCGTCGCCTTTCTCGGGGGTGGTCTTTCTCAGGTGTAGCCGAACGGGGTGCGAGGTTGGTACGGCGCGGCCAGGGCGGCGATCTCCTCCTCCGAGAGGCGCAGGTCGACGGCGGCGACCGCGTCGTCCAGGTGCGACAGCTTGGTGGCGCCGATGATGGGGGCGTTCACCACGGGGCGGGCGAGCAGCCAGGCCAGCGCGACCCGGGCATGCGGCTCGCCCCGCTCGGAGGAGACCTTGTCCAGGGCGCGCAGGATGTCCGCGCCCCCGGGTCCCGCCTCGGCCGGGGACTCGTGCCGGGCGCGGGCCGTGTCGCGCACGCCCGCCAGCCGCCCGCGCGCCAGCGGGCTGTAGGGGAGCACGCCGATGCCCTGGTCGGCGCAGAACGGCACGACCTCCCGCTCCTCCTCCCGGTAGAGCAGGTTGTAACGCGTCTGCATCGCCACGAACCCGATCGGGCCGGTGAACTGCGCCTTCGCGAGCTGCCAGCCGTACATCAGGGACGCGCCGAGATAGCGGACCTTGCCCGCGCGCACGACGTCGTGCAGCGCGGTCATCGTCTCCTCGATCGGCGTGCCGTCGTCCCAGCGGTGCACCTGGTAGAGGTCGATGTGGTCGGTGCCGAGGCGGCGCAGCGAGGCGTCGACGGCGTCCATCACGTGCTTGCGCGACAGGCCCGGTCGTTGGGGCCCGCGCCGGTCGGGTAGTAGAGCTTGGTCGCCAGGACGTAGTCGTCGCGGCGGCGGAACAGCCGGGCCAGCAGGCGTCCCGTGACGCGCTCGCCGGCGCCGTCGGAGTACATGTCGGCGGTGTCGAAGAACGTGACGCCCGACTCGACCGCCTTGCGCACGATCGGTTCAGCGGCCTCCTCGTCCAGGTACCAGGGCTGGGCGGTCGGGTCGCCGTAGCTCATCATGCCCAGCCCGATCCGCGACACCGACAACCCGGAGGAACCTACGCGGGTGTATCGCATGTGATCATCCTTGCAGGGTCAGCGCCGCCGCTTCCCTGGCGCAGCCCCACGACAGGCTGACGCCGTTGCCGCCGTGGCCGTAGTTGTGCACCACGCCGCCCTCGGCCTCCACCCTCACGGCGGGCCGGTCGGGACGCAGGCCCACCCAGACATCGAGCACCTTCGCCTCGCGCAGCCGGGGCTCGACCCGGCCGCAGCGCTCCAGGATGCGCTCGGTCACGCCGGGGTCGGGGGTGGTGTCCCACACGTCGGGCACCGCGATGCCGCCGCACACCACACGGTCGTGGTGCGGCACGTACTGGGTGGTCTCCCGGGCCGCGGCCAGCTCGAGGAACACCTCGTCGAGCCCCGGGTTCGCCACGGCGACCAGCTGCCCGAGCATCGGGCGGACGCTGTCGTCGCCCGCCAGCTCCCTGGCGCCCAGCCCCGCGCAGTTGACCACGACGGGTCCCGCCTCGGACAGCGCGGACGCCCGCCGCATCTCGATCTCCACGCCGGCCTCCGCCAGCCTGCCTGTCAGGTAACGCAGGTAGACGGGCATGTCGATCACCGGCATCGTGGCGCGGAAGCCCGCCGGGTAGCCGTCCGGCAGCTCGCCCGCCGTACAGGACCGCAGGCCGGGGATCATCGTCGCCTGCGGCGGCAACTGGTCGACCGGGGGGAGCTCCCCGACGGTCAGCACCGGCGCCATCCGCACGCCGCTGCCCCGCACCCCCGCCAGCGCGGTGAAGTCGCGCAGCGACTGCTCGGTCCAGGCCGGCGTCTTGTCCACCGGCTGCTGGAACGACGGCCCCCACATCGCGCCGGCCAGCGCCGACGTCGTCTCGAGCGGCGGCCGCTCGGCCCACACCCGCACCTCGGCCCCGGCCTCGGCCAGACAGATCGCCGTCGTCAGCCCACTGACACCCGCCCCGATCACCACCACGCCCGTCATACCGCCCACCTCACCACAGACCACTGACGTTTTCGGGGCGGCGTGTCGATGTGGAAGAAGGACATTCGTGTAGGAGGCATGAACAGGATCGTGGTGATCGAGCACCTGACGCTCGACGGAGTCATGCAGAGCCCGGGACGGCCCGACGAGGACCCGCGCGACGGTTTCCCGCACGGCGGATGGGCGGCCGAGCGCAACGACCCGGCCATGCAGCAGGCCATGGGCCGCCGGATGGGCCGATCATGGTCGCTGCTCGCCGGGCGGCGGACCTACGGGGACTTCGCCGCCTTCTGGCCTGCGCAGCAGAGCAACCCGTTCAGCGAGGCGCTCACCCGCGTCACCAAGTACGTCGCCTCGACCACCCTGGCCGAGCCGCTGCCATGGGCCAACTCCACGCTGCTGCGCGGCGACGTGACCGAGGCGGTCGGCAAGCTCGACGGGACGCTGATCGTGTTCGGGAGCGGCGACCTGGTCCGCACGCTGATGCGGCACGACCTCGTGGACGAATACCTCTTCATGATCCACCCGCTGGTGCTCGGGCAGGGGCGCCGCCTGTTCCCCGACGGTGCTCCGTACACGTCCCTACGCCTGACCGAGTCCTCAACCACGCCCACGGGCGTCACCATCGCCGCCTACGCGCGCCCTTGAGGGATCGCCGGTACGGCGAGTTTGAGCGATTGCCGGTACGGCGAGGCCGCCGCAACCAGCCGCCCGCCGTACTCCGGCCGAGGACCCGCGCCCGGCGCTCCCGGCGAGTCGATGCCCCTTTCTCGCCGTCACGGCGCTTCGCACCCCAGGCACCCCGGCCCCCACGGCCCGCCGTACAGGACGCCGGACGCCCGCCGCCCTCCTCGCCGTCCTTCGGCGTGGGGGCGGGCTCCCGCATCGCAACACCGGTCGTCTTGGCCCGCCGTACGGGGCGCCGGACGACCGTCGTACGGCTCTTCGCCGACCCCGGCGCGGGAGGTGGTTCCCGTGCCGTGACAGTGATCCTCCTGGCCCGCCGTACGGGGGGCCGGACGACCGCCGCACGTCTCTTCGCCGTCCCCGGCGCGGGTAGCGTCCGTGCCGGGGTTGGCGTCGTCCTGGGTCGCCGTACGGGGCGCGAGACGACCGCCGCATGTGTCCTCGCCGTCCCCCGGCGCGGGAAGTGGTCTCCCGTGCCGTGGTCTTGGTTGTCCTGGTCCGCCGTACGGGCGCTGGATGTTTGCCTTGCGCCTTGTTCGCCGACCCGGGGCGGATGCCGTCTCGCTGGCTCTAGGACGAGGGGCTGAGGTGGGTGAGGGCTGTGGAGAGGGGGAGGTGGAGGGTGGCGTGGATGTTGTGGCCGTGGATGGATTCGTGGCTTTCTGCTGAGATGTTGAGTTCGATGTCGTCGGCGGGGGAGTTCGACAGGGCGCGGGCCAGGGTGAGGGTGGTCGTGCGGACTACGTCCTCGACGAACTGGGGGCGTAGGTGGGAGCGCCTGACCAGTTCGTATTCGTCGGGGCGCTTCAGTAGTTCCTGCGTCAGCGCTGTGGCTTCGGACAGCGTTCGGTAGAGGAGGGCGTAGTCGGGTAGCTGCTCCGGGGCGGGGGCGCGGACGGCCAGCCGTACCTTGCCCTTCTGGCTGTGGGTGGCGATCGGGATGCGGCCGAGCAGTGCGCGGCCGTCGTCGGGGGAGAGGCCCAGTTCGGTGACGAGTTCGGTGAGGGCGTAGCCCTGCATGCAGGGGCAGGCGGTGATGTTGGTCGCCGACAGGGCCAGCTCGACGTACGGGTTCGGGCCCGCGACGGCCAGCGCCGAGACGTCGGCCGTGTCGGGGGAGAGCTGGCCGGTGACCGGCGTGCGCGTGGACAGCGGGACCGTGGCCGCGAGCGTGACGCGGGCCGAGTCCTGCGCCTGGCCGTCGCGCACCTCGCGGGCGATGGCCAGCGCGGCGGCGGGCAGCGACAGGCCGGTCGGCGCCCCGGCGATGGCGCGCTCGATGCGGGACATGTGGATGCCCCGCTGGTCGGAACCCAGGCTGACCTCGGCGTTCACGTCACAGAGCAGGTCGAACGGGCCGCCGAACAGGTCGTCGGCCGCGTTGATCCTGGCGCGCTGGCCGTGCACGCCCACCCGGTCGAGCGCGATGCCGACGGCGGGCTGCTGGGCGGGCACGTCGTAGAAGTCGTCGGTATAGGGCTGGGTGGTAACGGTCATGGTCGGAGGTCCTCCTCGATCGGCCAGGCACGGCCGTTGGGGCTGCGGTAGCGGAGAAAGATCTCCTGGTCGGCGACGTTCGCCTCGACCAGGGTGTAGCGGTGGGGCGCGAGGCCGGACGCGGCCGCGGGGGTGGCGTCGCCGCCGAGCAGCCACGGGGTGACGGTGTAGAAGAGCTCGTCCACCAGGTTCTGGCGGGCGAGCGAGGCGAACAGGCGCCCGCCGCCCTCGCACAGCACTCGGCGGAAACCGAGGCGCTCGATCACGCCTGCCAGGTCCTGGGTGTCGTCCACCTCGAGCACCTCGATGCCGGGCGGGACCTCGGCCTTCTTCGGCAATACCAGGATTTTTCGGGATTTGGTGGACCAGAACGGATTCTCCCAGTCGAAGTCCGCCCGCGTGGCCACGACGGCGATCGGGGGCACCTCCGCCCGTAGTCCCGGATACGTGAAACGGATCTCCCTGCGGTCGGCGCGGGCGGTCCCCGCGCCGTAGAGCAGCAGGTCGGCCTGGGAGCGCAGCCGCTCGAGGACCAGGCGGTCACGGCGGCTGCCCAGCACCTGCTGGTCGGGATGCCAGATGCGGCCGTCTAATGAGCCCGCCAGGCACACGGCCACCCTGGGTCGTTCCTCGTCATCGGTCGCCACTTCGGCACCTTTCTCTCGGGCTTTCAATACAACACAGTTGTGGATTGTATTGCGGTGCCACGAGTGCCCGGCGGTCCCGGGGGGTGGTTTCGGTGACGGCGTAACGGCGGGACGCGTCATCACCGGAGTGGCGTGAAGGACAGGCGCCCGCGCACGGCGGCGGGGGGTGGGCGGGGGTGGCGGCAGCCGTACGGCATGGCCACTACGGAGGCGGTGCGGCGGTGGCCGTACGGCATGGCCTTTGTGGGACAGCCGTGGTCGTACTACGTGGCCACTACGGAGGCGGCGGGATAGGCGCGGCGGCGGCCGTACGGCATGGCCTTTGTGGGACAGGCGCGGCGTTAGCCGTACGGCGTGGCCTTTGCGGAGGGGCGCGCCTTCAGTGGCGTCTACGGGGAGCGGCGGAGGCGTTTGAGGTCGGAGCGCTGCTTCTTGGTGGCGATGCGGCGTTCGACCGAGCCGCGCGTGGGCTTGGTGGCGCGGCGGTGCTTGGGCGGCGGGACGATGGCCTCGCGCAGGCGCTGGGCCAGGCGCTGCAGGGCGGCCTCGCGGTTGCGCAGCTGCGAACGGTACTCCGAGGCGGCGATCGTGATCGTGGGGCCTGGCAGGCGCGACAGCGCGCGGGCCTTGAGTTCGTCGGGCAGCGCGGTCGTGGCCGCCACGTCGAAGGTGAGCTCGACCCGGCTGTCGGTGGTGTTGACCCCCTGGCCGCCGGGGCCCGACGAACGCGAGAAACGCCAGATGAGCTCGGCGTCGGGGATGACGACCGAGTCGTTGACGATCAGCGGGCCGGGCATGGCATGAACTCCTTTGTGGTGGGTTTTCACCGTATCTGAGGGACATATGCCGACGGCAACGGGATTTTCAACATCCGTTGCCGCTGCGACTATGGAGGCAACACCCTGGGGGAGAGGCGGATTCCATGCAGGTCAGTCCGGGGCAGATCGGGTTGACCGCGGGGCTGGCGATCCTGTCGGCGGTGGCGTTCCTGTTGCTGCGGTGCCAGGCGCGCGGGCGGCCTTTCGGCCCCCAGGCGCGCTGGCTGGCCTTATCGGTGGTCCTGCTGACGGGGTGCGCGTCGGCCGCCGTGGCGCTGGCCAGCGGGTTCCTGCTCAACCAGTACCTGTCCACGGCCCTGGGGGCGATCGCGCCCAGCGGACTCTGGCTGAGCCAGGTACGGGAGCGCGAGGAGGACCGGCGGTCGCTGGCCAGGGAGGCGGCCACGTTCTGGCTGGTGACGCTGCTGGCCCGGCTGGACCAGGCGATGGCCGAGGACCAGCTGGTGTGGTGCGAGCGGCGGGTCGACGACTCCTGGAGCGTCTACGAACTCAGCCTCGCCGCCTTCCGCTACCACGAGCGGATCAGGGAGCGCCTCACGCCCGAGGAACGCCGCCGTGCCCGCATCCACGCCCGGCTCGACGCCATCGAACGCCGCCTCGACGTCGCCGCCCTCATCGAGGACGGCGCACCCAGATCCAAGGTCGTCACGGCCCTGCGCGGCTCCCGCCACACCAAGACGCCCCGCTACGAGCGCTACCTCAACGACCTGACACGCATGCACGGCATCCTCCGCCACGACGCGGAGAACGAACTCCTCCGCCTGCTCGCGATCGCCTTCCGCGCCGGCTACCGCTCCCTGCCCGTCTTCGCGCCCCCAGCCCGCGCCACCCTCACCACCGACCGCCCCCACCCGTAGCCACTGCCTTGCGTCTCTCTTGCGCCGCGATCTGTAGGGCTTTTGTGTCGGGGCCTTCTGTACGGCCTTGTCTCGAGGTCTCCTGTACGGCGAGCCGCCGCCCATAGCCCTGTCCTGTGTCGCGGGATCTTCTTCCGTACGGCGAGCTTCGTGCGCCCACGCAGGCCTTGCGCTGTTACGGCAAGCCGCCCCACCGGCCGCCCGCCGCACTTCGGCTGAGGGCCCGCGCCCGGCGCTTCCGGCGAGTCGGGCCACCTCACCCACCGCAACGACGCCCGAAGCCCAGGCACCACGGTCCCCAGCCCAACCACGGCACGCCCCGGCCGGCCACGACACCACGATCACCCAACGCACCACGGGACCCGTCTCGGGACGCGGTGAGCTCGGGGAGTAGAGAGCCCGCGGGTCGCCTTGCAGGCGCCGGGGCGGTGAGGTGGTGTGCAAGTGGGGTTCGGCGCCATGGACGGTGGGGCCGGTGGAGCCACGGTGCCCGGTGAAGGAAGCGTCGTGGCGGCGGGTGACTGTCACCGACTCGCCGGAAGCGCCGGTCGCGGGTCCTCAGCCGAAGTGCGGCGGGCGGCCGGTGGGGCGGCTTGCCGTAACAGCGCAAGGCCTGCGTGGGCGCACGAAGCTCGCCGTAGCAGGGAAAGGCCTGTGTGGGCGCACGAAGCTCGCCGTAGCAGGGAAAGGCCTTTGGGTGTGAGGAAGGGGGCTTGGCGTGCGGTGGGCGAAGCTAGGTCAGGTCTGGGGGCTCGAGGTCGGTGAGGGTGAGGTCGAGGCGGGCGCCGAGGGCGTCGATGACGGCGCTGAGTGTCTTGAGGGTGAGGTTTTCGTCGCCCGAGAGGATTTGGCTGACCCGGCCCGGAGACACGTGCATGGACGCCGCCAGATCCGCGCGTGTGATCTTGTGCTCCCGCATGTACCAGGTGATCTCGTCGACCACTTCCGCGGTGAGGCCTCCTGGCCTGCCCGTGTCGACGTCCGGGGTGTTGCGACGGAAGGCCATAGCGGGCTCGCTCTCGCCGGTCAGCTCTCGATGCCTTGACTTTAGCTCTATCTAAACCTTTAGGCAAGCCTAAAGCCCCGCAGGCGGGTTGACGTCCGGATGCAAGTGGCGTATGTCACTATCGCGTGAAATTACGGATCAAGGTGGGGAGGCCGTAATGGCGGGCATCGTCGGCGTGCATGGGATCGGCAAGTACAAGTACTTCATGGAGGCGGGCCAGTCGGTCGGCGGCGCGGCCGAGGCGATGCGCCAGAAATGGGACCGCTACCTGCACGTCTCCCAGGGCGGCGAGACCGAGGACTACTTCAGCGAGGTCGCCTACTACGCCCACGTCCTGCACGACGGGCCCGCCGGCGGGCACCCACTGGGGTTCGCGGCCATGGACGCGCCCACCCACCAGGTCCTCATCGACTGGGCCAAGCACCTGGGGCTCGGCGAGGATCTGACGCGGTCGCTCAAGGCGTTCACCGGCTGGCTGCTGGCCAAGCTCGACAGCAGGTCGGCCTCGTTCGCCAAGCTGTTCGCGCCCGAGGTGGCCGCCTACCTGACCAACCCGGCCAAGCGCGAGAAGGCCCAGGCGATCGTGGCCGACGTGATCCGGCGGAACCAGCCCAAGGTCCTCATCGCGCACTCACTCGGCAGCGTCGTCACCTACGAGACCCTGTGGGCGAACCCGGATCTCCAGGTCGACCTCCTCATCACCCTCGGCAGCCCGCTCGGCATGCGCAACGTCGTCTTCGAACGCCTCCTGCCGGCGCCCATCAACGGCCGCGGGGAGCGTCCCAAGGGCGTGGGCCGCTGGGTCAACATCGCCGACAAGGACGACATCGCCGCCATCCCCCCGGACCTACGGGACAGCTTCGACGGCATCGACGTCGAGGAACTCGTCAACCTCGACTGGATCGACTTCCACACCGCCGAGAAGTACCTCGGCTGCCCCGCCCTCACCCCCTACCTCCAGCCCTTCCTCGCCTAGCCCTCCGATCCGGGGTGCGGGTTCTCGGCCGGGGTGTGGGTGGTGGTGAGGGCTGGTCGTTGCTCATGAGGGGAGGTCTCTGAGGGTTGTGCGGAGGTCTTGGGCGCGGGTCAGGTCGTCGGTCAGGGATTGGCGGGTGGGAGTGTCCAGGGGGATCTGGGTGGCTTCGTTGAGGAGGTGGGTGGCGAGGGTGGGGTCGGCGAGGTGCATGGCCATGGCGGCGCGGAGGATGAGGGCGCGGACCCGGTCCGCCGCCGGGAGGGCGTCGCCGGTGAGGAGGCGGTCGAGGATGCGGGCCGCCGCCGGGTAGTCCTCCTTGGAGTCGCCCAGGAGCGAGGCGAGCCTGAGCGCCCGCGCCACGGGATCCGTGGGCGGCGGCGCGGACGGGATCGGCTGGCCGACCCGGATGCTGTTGCCGCCGGGGTCGGCCATGATGAACTGCCGGACGTCGTAAGCGGTGTTCTTGAGCGGGCCGATCCGGGGGATCCCGCGCGTCGGCACCCGGCCGAGCGCCTGCTTGAGCCCCTCGCGGAAGCGCCGGTAGAGGTCGTCGACGTCGGTGGTCATGATGTAGCACGCGCCGTAGGAGGCCGCGGGGTCGAAGCCCTTGATCGGGAAGAAGTGCAGCTCGATCTCCCCGAGCGCGACGACGGCGTAGCCGTAGGGACGCTCCTGCAGGTAGGTGAGTGAGAAGCCGAGCGCCTCGTAGAAGTCGACGATCTCGCGGATCGAGGGGCACGGCAGCATCGCGGACAACTTCTCAGCCATGCCCCGAGCCTACTAGTCAAACTTGACTACCGATACGGTGAAGGGCATGTCGGCGATCCGGCTCCTGGTCCTCGGCGCGGTGCGCCGGCACGGCCGGACCCATGGCTACCAGGTGCGGAGCGACCTGGAGTCGTGGGGCGCGCACGAGTGGTCCAACGCCAAACCCGGCTCGATCTACCACGCGCTCAAGCAACTGGCCAAGCAGGGACTCCTGCTGGCCCACGACACGGCGCCCTCGACGACCGGCCCGCCGCGCACCGAGTACGAGCTGACCGGCAAGGGGGAGGAGGAGTACTTCGCCCTGCTCCGCACGGCGCTGTCCACCTTCGACACCCAGCTGGACGTGCTGTCGGCGGCGCTCGGCTTCATCGTCGACCTGTCACGTGACGAGGTACTCGACCTGCTGCGACGCCGCGTGCAGGGACTGGAGGCCTGGCACGCCGCCGTCGCCCGCTACTACCAGGGGCCCGAGCCCGCCGACCACATCGATGAGATCATGAACCTCTGGGTCCACTCGGCCGACGCGGGTGCCGACTGGACCCGGGGCCTCATCCGGCGGATCGAGGCCGGAGCCTACAGATTCGAAGGGGAGCCTGCATGAGGTGGACCGTGTTCGACTACGGCGGCGTCCTGTCGCTGCCGCAGCCGGAGTCCGACGCAGACGCGATGGCCGAAGCAGTCGGCGCCGACCCGGAGACGTTCAAGCGCGGCTACTGGGACCACCGCCTCGACTTCGACCGCGCCACGCTGACGCCCGAGACGTACTGGAGCGCCGTGCTCGGCCGGCCCGCGACGGCGGCCGAGGTGGCCAGGCTCGTCGAGCTGGACGTCGCCAGCTGGTCGCACCCCGACGAGGGCACGGTCGCGATCCTCGACGCGCTGCTCACCGGGGGCTCGGGCGTGGCCCTGCTGTCCAACGCCCCCGCCTGCATCGCCGACGGCCTCGACCGCCTGCCCTGGATCGCCGCCATCGGCCACCGCTTCTACAGCGCCCGCATGGGCCTGGTGAAGCCCGACCCCGAGATCTACGCCGCCCTGGCCGAGGGCCTCGGCGCCGCCCCCGCCGACATCGTCTTCATCGACGACCGCAAGGACAACGTCGAGGGCGCCGAGCGCGCCGGCCTCACCGCCCACCACTTCACCGACGCGCCCTCCCTCCGCGCGGCGCTTTCTCTTTAGGCCTCCTTTTTAGGCGCTTGTACGGCGGGCCGCTCCACCGGCCGCCCGCCGTACTCCGGCTGAGGGCCCGCGACCGGCGCTACTGGCGAGTCGGGGATGCTCACCCGCCGCTACGGCGCCCGATAGGCGTGGCACGGTGGCCAGGGGAGGGCGTGGCACGGTAGCCAGGGCAGGGCGTGGCACGGTGGCGGGGCAGGGCGTGGTGCGGGGAAATCAGGGGCAGAGTGTCGGTTATGTGATTTATGGTGACGCGGGTGGAGAATGCGTTCCAAGTCGACCTACGAGGCGTCGTAGACCTGCTGAGCAGGCACCTGTACTCGAGCCCCCGCGTCTACGTCCGAGAACTCCTGCAGAACGCGGCCGACGCGATCACGGCCAGACGTGCTGAGGAGCCCGGCGCCGAGGCCAGGGTGCAGATCCGCGTCGGCGACGGCGAGGTCGAGGTGCGCGACACCGGGATCGGCCTGACCGAGGACGAGGTGCACACGCTGCTGGCCACGATCGGGCGCTCCTCCAAGCGCGACGAGCTCGGTTTCGCCCGGCACGAGTTCCTCGGCCAGTTCGGCATCGGCCTGCTGTCCGGATTCCTGGTGGCCGACGAGATCCAGGTGGAGACCCGCTCGGCCAAGGGCGGCCCCGCCGTCCTGTGGACCGGCCGCTCCGATGGCCGCTACCAGGTCACAAAGACAGAGCGCGACGAGCCGGGCACCACGGTCACCCTGCGGGCCAGGCAGGACGCCGGCGAGTGGGTGACCGCGCGGACGGTCACCGAGTTGGCCGAGCTGTACGGCTCCCTGCTGCCCATCGACGTCACGGTGAACGGCCGCCGCACCACCCTGGAGGCGCTGCCGTGGGCGGAGCGGCACGCCACGCCCGACGCCAGGCGGGACGCCCTGCTCGACCACGGCGAGCGGCTGTTCGGCTTCCGCCCGCTCGACCTGGTGGACCTCCACGTCAAGGAGGCGGGCCTGACGGGCGTCGCGTTCATCCTGCCGAGCCCCGCCAACCCGGCCGTGCGCGGCGCCCACCGCGTCTACCTCAAGCGCATGCTGCTCACCGAGCGAGCCGACGGGCTGCTGCCCGACTGGGCGTTCTTCGCCCGCTGCGTGGTCGACGCCGCCGAGCTGCGCCCCACCGCCAGCCGCGAGGCGCTCTACGAGGACGACCTGCTCGACCACACCCGCGAGGAGCTGGGCCGCGCGCTGCGGCTGTGGCTGGTACGGCTGGCCGAGACCGACCCCGACGGCCTGCGCGACTTCCTGCGCCTGCACCACCTGGGCGTCAAGGCGCTGGCCCTGCACGACGACGACATGCTCAGGCTGGTGGACCGCTGGCTGGAGTTCGAGACCAGCGCGGGCCCGATGACGCTGGCCCAGTTCCGCACCCGCCACCCCGGCGGCCGCTACACCGCGAGCGTCGACGAGTTCCGCCAGCTCGCCGCAGTGTCGGGCGCGCAGGGCGTCGGCCTGGTCAACGGCGGCTACGTCTACGACAGCGAGATCCTCCAGCGCCTGGCCAGGATCGACCCCGACGCCCGGCTCGAACCCCTCGACCCGGCCGACCTGGCCACCCACCTGGGCCCGGTGGACCCGCGCGAGGAGCTGGCCGCCCGGCCGTTCCTCGAGGCGGCGGCCAAGGCGCTCGACCCGCTCGGGTGCGAGGTCGTGCTGCGCGACTTCGATCCCGCCTCGCTGCCCGCCCTCTACCTGACCAGCCGTGCCGCCGAGCACCACGCGGAGCTGCGCGAGGCCAGGGACGCCGGCGACGAGCTGTGGGCCGACGTGCTCGGCGCGCTCGAGCGCACGATGGCCGCCGACCGGCCCCGCCTGGTGCTGAACCACCGCAACCCGCTGGTTCGCCGGGTCACAGGACTGCCGGAACTGTCGCTGGCCGCCACGGCCGTGCAGGCGCTGTACGGGATGGCGCTGCTGCACGGGCATCATCCGCTGCGTCCCGCCGACTCCGCGGCGCTCAACAGGTCCTTCCTGGGCCTGCTCGACTGGGCCGTCGGGGGTGAGGAGCGTGGCTGAGGACGTCAAGGCGCTGCTCGCGCGGGCGGGCGGCATGCCGTACGGCGAGGCCAGGACGATCCTGGTGGAGCGGGCGCTGAAGGATGCGGAGGCCGGGCGCGACGCCGAGCTGATCGTCGAGGCGAGGTTCGACCTGACGGCCGCCTACCAGCACGGCGGTGAGCCGGCCAAGTCGTTCGCCACGTTCTCGCGCAACGTGGCCGCCTACGACGCGAATCCCGGCTCGTTCGGCGAGTGGCAGGCCTGGCGGCTGCTCTGGCAGTTCAAGTGGATCATGAACGACATGCGGAAGTTCCCCGAGATCCCGCTGTCACGCGCCATGGACGCGCTCGACGACATGGAACGCCGCTACCGGATCGCGGGCGGCACCCTGCACGCCGTGCACGCCCAGCGCTGCCTGATCGCCTGGCACCTGGGCGAGGAGGACGAGACCCGGGCGTGGCTGCGCCGCTGGGAGACGACGCCGCGCGACGACCTGTCCGACTGCGAGGCGTGCGACCTGAGCGGGCGCGCGTACGTGCTGTCGGGCCTGGGCAGGGACGCCGAGGCCGTCGAAGCCGCGGGGCCCGTCCTGGCGGGGGAGATCACCTGCAGCTCCCAGCCGCAGGGCGTGCTGTGCACGCTGCTCCTGCCCTACGTCCGCGCGGGCCGCCTGGAGGAGGCCGCGGCCGCGCACCGCAGGGCCTACCGGATCGTGCAGGGCAAGCCCGGCTACCTCGACGACTTCGGCGACCATCTGGAGTTCCTCGCGCTGACCGGCAACCACGCGCGCGGCCTGGAGATCCTGCGGCGCGAGCTGCCGCTGCTCGAGCGCGCGCCCTCGCCGGCGGCGGCGCGGCGCTTCATGTCGGGCGCCGCGCTGGTGCTGCGCCGCCTGGAGGAGACGGGCTACGCGGACCTGACCGTACGGCGGGCCGAGCGCGACGTGCCCGTGCGGGAGCTGCGCGCCGAGCTGGAGGCCGGGGCGCGCGCGATCGCCGCCAGGTTCGACGCCCGCAACGGCGGCACCGTGAACACCGCCAGGCTGGAGCGGACGCTGGCCGCCGAGCCGCTGGTGGAGTACCTGCCGCTGGTGCCGCACGCCCGCCGCGACCCTGGCGGCGACCCCGACGCCAGCTGGCGACGGGCCGGCGGCGTGGACGACCTGGCCGACGCCGTGGCCGGGTTCACGGCCAGGGGAGACCTGCGCAAGGCCGCCCTGGCCAGGGCCGACCTCTGCCAGGCCTACCTGGACGACGGGCGCGAGCACGAGGCGGCCGAGACCGCCGAGGAGGCGCTGGCGCTGCTCGACGCCTCCGAGACCGACGCGGTCGCCAGGGCCCGCCGTACTCTGGCGCGGGCGCTGCGCGAGCTCGGCGACCACGACGGCGCCGTCGCCGCCTACACCGGGCTGGCGCGGGGCGCCGACCTGCTCGAGGCGGCCGAGCTGCTCAGCGACCTGGACCGCGACCAGGAGGCGGCCGAGGCCTTCGACCGCGCCGCGCGGCTGTTCGACGCCGAGGGCGACCCGCTCGCCGCCGGGCGGGCGCTGGCCAGGCACGCCAAGTCGGTCTATTACGCGACCGACGACAGCCAGGAGATCATGGCGGCCTACGACCGGGCCAGAGCCGCGCTGGCCGCCGCGGGCGACGCGGCCGCCGGGGATCTCGAGGAGCTGGCCGAGGACGAGCGCGTGGCGAGGGAGTGGATCGAGCAGCAGGACGACTGACGTCAGATGACCCGACTGGCGTTGTTCATCCACCTTTGACTCAGGGGTCATGGCCGTGTCAGCGGAGACGGACATACCTGGAGCGTGGACCGCAGATCCTTCCTCGCAGCCGCGTCCCTTCTCCTCCTGCCGACCCCCAAGACCAGGGCGCTGAGCGCGGACCCGTTCACGCTCGGCGTCGCCTCGGGCGACCCGTCCACCGACGGGTTCGTGCTGTGGACCCGCCTGGCCCTCCAGCCGCTGGCCGGCGACGGCCGCGGCGGCATGCCCGGGCGCGACCTCGACGTCGACTGGCAGGTCGCCGCCGACGAGCGCTTCGCCACGATCGTCAAGTCCGGCACGGCCACCGCCAGGGCGGCCGACGCGCACAGCGTGCACGTCGAGGTGGCGGGGCTCCAGCCGGGGCGCGACTACTTCTACCGCTTCAAGACCGAAGGACGGCTCTCGCCCGCCGCCCGTACCAGGACCGCGCCGAGCGGGGCCTCGCCGCTGGCGTTCGCCGTGGCGGCGTGCGCGCACTACGAGCACGGCTACTACACCGCCTACCGGCGCCTGGCCGAGCAGGAGCCCGACCTGGTCGTCTTCCTCGGCGACTACATGTACGAGTACGGGCCGAGCGGCTACACGGCGCTGGCCGGGCGGGTGCGCACCCACACGCCGGGCAAGTGCGCGACGCTGGCCGACTACCGGCTGCGGCACGCGCAGTACAAGAGCGACCACGACCTGCAGCACGCCCACGCGGTCGCGCCCTGGGTGGTCGTCTTCGACGACCACGAGGTGGAGAACAACTGGGCGAGCGGCATCTCCAGCACCTTCGCCCCCGACTTCAAGCGGCGCAGGGCCGAGGCGTTCCGCGCCTACTACGAGAACATGCCGCTGCGCCGTACCGCGCTGCAGGGGGCGGTGCTCAGGGTGAACAGGCGGATCTCGTGGGGGACGCTGGCGCGCTTCCACCTGCTCGACACCCGGCAGTTCCGCGACGACCAGGCCTGCATGGACGGCGTGCGGGCCGGCTGCGACGACCGGCTGTCAGCCAGGCGGACGCTGCTCGGCGCCGACCAGTGGCGCTGGCTGGAGGAGGGGCTGCGCGGCTCCGACGCCCGGTGGAACCTGCTCGGCCAGCAGATCCTCATGGCGCAGCGCGACTACAAGGTGGGGCCGGGCCGCGAGGTCAACCTCGACTCGTGGGACGGCTACGCCGCCGAGCGGACCAGGGTGCTCGGGCACCTGGCGGCCACCTCCAACCCGGTCGTGCTGACCGGCGACGCGCACATGCACCACCTGGCCGACCTGAAGACCGACTTCGACGACCCCGACTCGCCCGTCGTGGCCAAGGAACTGGTCACCACCTCCATCGCCAGCGACGGCGACGGCTACCGGGACAAGACGTGGATCGCCGAGGCGCTGGCGGAGAACCCGCACATCTCCTTCATCGACCAGCGGCGCGGCTACCTGTACGGCAGGCTCACCGCGTCCGAGATCTCCGTGGACTTCAGGACCCTGGACTACATCTCGCGCCGCGGCGCGCCCGCCAAGACCGCCAGGACCGTCGTGATCCCGGCCGAGCAAGCCTGAGAGCCGCCTGTGAAGTCGCTGAAGATCCGCTCAATCCGGCCAGGAGCCGTCGGGGAACTCCCCTGACGTGCCGCTCCGCAGCACCACCTGGTCGCCGTCGGCGAGCCCGTCGGTGATCTGCACGTACTGGTCCGAGCGGACCCCGGTGCGCACCGCCCTGGCCGTGTCCCGCCCCGCGGCCCGCACGGTGACCTCCGAGCTGCCGTCCTGGCGAGGGTGGACCGCCTGGGCGGGGACGTAGACCGCGTCCTCGGCGGTGCCCGTGGTGATCGACACCGCGGCCGTCTGGCCCAGCATCAGGCCCTTCGGCGGCGCGTCGAAGGAGAGCGTCACCGAGTAGCGGACGAGCTGGTCGGAGACCGTGGCCGTCGGCGCGATGCGGGTGACCGTGGCGCGACGGGCGTCCGACGGGCTGGTGGCCAGGGTGACCTGGGCGTGCTGGCCGAGCTTGAGCCGGTTCACGTCCGACTCGGTGACCATGGCCTCGACCTGGAGTTCGTTGAGGTCGCCGAGGCTGACGAAGGTGCCGCTGCCCGAGGCGTCGCCCGCCCCTGCGGCCAGCGACAGGACGGTGCCTGACGCGGGGGCCACGATCTTGGCGCCGCGCACCTGGTCGGCGGCCTGCTCCCGGGCGGACTCGGCGCGGTCGAGGTTGGCCTGGGCCTGGTCCGGCGTGAGGGCGCCCTTCGCGCATCCGGTGGGTTGCTGCCCTGACGGGCGGGCGCTCGGCTTGCCTGACGGGCGGGTGGACGGCTTGCCTGAGGGACGGACGGCCGGCTTCGCCGTTCCTGAGGGCTTGGGGGTGGGCTTCCCCGTCGGCGTGGGCCTTCCCGTCGCGGACGGCTTCGGGGTGGCCGTGACGGTGACGGTTTCCGTGGCGGTCACGGTGACGGTGACCGTGGGTTGCGGCTCCGGCTCGTCGGTGGGAGCCAGGGTCGGGGGCTGCGTCGGGTGCTCTGTCTGGGGCGGGGAGGAGGGGCCGAGGGCGCCGCCCGCCGTACTGGAGCAGGCGTTGTCGAGCGCCTCACGGGCGGCGCTGACGTCGGCCTCCGCGGCCGTGTAGGACTCGCGGGCGGCGCGGCTGTCGGTGCGGGCGAGCACCTGGCCCTTGCGCACGTGCGCGCCCACCTTGACGTAGACCTTGGTGACCGTGCCGGGCGTGCCGAAGGCCAGGTCGCGGCGGGAACCGTCGGCCGTGTTCCCCGCGGCGGTGACCGTGGAGGTGACCGTGCCGCGCTGCGCGGTGGCCAGCCGTACCTGGACGGGCGGCGGCGAGTCGTCACGCATCGCGAACGCCAGGCCCGACCCGGCCGCCAGGACCGCCAGCGCGAGCCCGCCCGTAATCAGCTTCATGGGCGACCAGCATGCCGGGCAGGGATCGAGGCGGGCTGCGAGCGAACTCAGAGTTACCTGTGGGCGGCCGGGGGCGGGCGGGGCTGTCAGCGAACCTTCAGCCGACTCCCGGCTGCGCACCAGTCTGGTGTGCCAGGGTCACCGGCTGTGAAGGTGTCGACCAGGCGCAGAGCGCTGATGACCAACGGGGCGCTCGGCGTGCTCCTGCTGGGCGGCCTCGCGCTCGCCTACGCCCAGCTCGGCACGGGAGGCGCGGCCGGCCGGACGAGCGTGCGAACCGTGACCGCCACCCGCGGCGCGGTCGTGGCCGCAGTGTCGGCCTCGGGCGCGATCGAGAGCTCCCGCAGCCGCTCGCTGAACTTCGCCACCTCGGGCACCGTCGAGAAGATCTACGTCAAGGCCGGGGACACCGTGTCCAAGGGCGACATCCTGGCCAAGGTGGACGACGACGCGGCCAGGGACAGCCTGTCGGCGGCCCAGGCCTCCTACCAGAGCGCGCAGGACGACGGGACCTCCACCGCCCAGCTGCACGCGGCCTACGTCAAGGCCCGCAACGGCTACCGGGAGGCCGAACGCGCGGTGCAGGGCACGGTGCTGCGGGCGCCCTTCAGCGGCACGGTCACCGCGGTCAACGGCAGCGTCGGCGGATCCTCATCCGCGCAGTCCAGCCAGTCAGGACAGACCGCTCAGGCTTCGACGCAGACGGCCTCCGGTGGCTTCATCGACCTGGCCGACACCGGCAAGCTGCAGCTCGTCGGCTCCTTCACCGAGTCCGACGTGGCCGGGCTCAAGGTCGGCGAACAGGCCACCGTCACCTTCGACGCGCTGCCGGGCGTCACCGCCACCGGAAAGATCACCCAGATCGACCCGACGGCCGCCACGAGCGACAACGTCGTCCAGTACCCGGTGACGATCTCCTTCACCAAGGTGCCCGCCCGGGTACGGCTCGGCCAGACCGCCACCGTCGAGGTGGAGACAGGCAGGGCGGAGAACGTCATCGCAGTCCCCTCCACCGCGGTCTCCACCGCCGGCGGCCAGACTACGGTCACTCTGCTGCGGGGCGGCCAGCAGGTGCGGACCCCGGTGGAGGTGGGCGTCAAGGGCACGTCGCTGACCGAGATCAAGTCCGGCGTGCAGGAAGGCGACCAGCTCGTCCCGCCCGCCACCTCGACCACCGGCGGCAACGGGTTCCGGTTCTTCCCCGGCGGCGGCGGGCCCGGCCCGGGAGGCGGCCGATGAGCGCTCCCGTCCTGCGCGTGCGCGACCTCGTCAAGGAGTACGGCGAGGGCGACGCCAAGGTCCAGGCCCTGCGCGGCGTCGACATGGACGTCGAGCGCGGCGACTACGTCGCCATCATGGGCGCCTCCGGCTCGGGCAAGTCGACGCTGATGAACATCCTCGGCTGCCTCGACGTGCCCACCTCCGGCCGCTACCTGATCGACGGCGCCGACGCCGGCAGCCTCGACGAGCACCAGCTCGCGGTGCTGCGCAACCGTCGCGTCGGGTTCGTCTTCCAGTCCTTCAACCTCATCCCGCGCATGACCGCCCTCGCCAACGTGGAGCTCCCGCTCGTGTACGGCGGGCTGGGCATGGCCGAGCGCCGCAAGCGGGCACTGGAGGCGCTGGAGCAGGTGGGCCTCAGCGACAGGACCCACCACGAGCCCAACCAGCTGTCCGGCGGCCAGCAGCAGCGCGTCGCCCTGGCCAGGGCGCTGGTGACCGCGCCCGCCCTGCTGCTGGCCGACGAGCCCACCGGCAACCTCGACACCGCCTCGACCGCCGACGTACTGGAGATCATGGACAGGCTGAGCGACTCGGGACGCACCATCGTGCTGATCACCCACGAGAACGACGTGGCCGCGCACGCCAAGCGCGTCATCCGGCTGGTCGACGGCGAGATCGTCGAGGACCGCAGGCGCGCGCCGGTGGACGGGCCGCCGCCGCGGCCGGCGGAGGCGGGCCGATGAACCCGATCGACGTCCTGCGCTTCGCGCTGCGCGGCCTGGCCGCCAACAAGCTGCGCAGCGCCCTGACCACGCTCGGCATCCTCATCGGCGTGGCCGCGGTCATCATGCTGGTGGCCGTCGGCGAGGGCTCGTCGCAGAGCATCCAGCGCAACATCCAGCGCAACATCCAGCGCCTCGGCGCCAACACGCTGACGATCTCACCCACCTTCAACGGGCGCGGCGGCGAGAACAACGGGCCCCGCTCCCAGGCCAGGCAGCTGACCCTGGCCGACGCCAAGACGATGACCGACAGGACGCTGGCGCCGTCGGTCAAGACCGTCTCGCCCGTGGTCGGGGCCTCCTCCGCCACCGCCGCCTACCAGGGCTCCTCGCACACCATCGCCCAGCTCGTCGGCACCTACCCCAGCTACTTCGAGGCCACCAACAAGCCCGTCACCCGCGGCACGTACTTCTTCAACGACGACGTGACGGCCGCCCGCAAGGTCGTCGTGCTCGGGCAGACCGTGGTCGAGGACCTGTTCGGCGCGCTCGACCCGGTCGGCAGGCAGGTCACGATCTCCGGCGTGCCGTTCACGGTCGTCGGTGTGCTGAAGGAGGCCGGGTCCACCGGCATGCAGGACGCCGACGACGTCGCCATCGCGCCGCTGCCGGCCGTACAGCAGAGCCTGACGGGGTTCACCTCGCTGAACTCGATCGTCGTGCAGGCCACCGGGTCCGGCACGACCACCGCCGCGCAGTCGGAGGTCACCGCGATCCTCGACCAGCGGCACGGGATCACCGCCACCTCGACCGCCGACTACCGCATCCTCAACCAGGCCACGCTGCAGGAGACCGTCAGCGCCGCCACCGGGACCTTCACCGTGCTGCTCGCCGCGGTCGCCGCCATCTCGCTGCTGGTGGGCGGCATCGGGATCACCAACATCATGCTCGTCACCGTCACCGAGCGGACCCGGGAGATCGGCATCCGCAAGGCCATCGGGGCGCCGCGCGGCGCCATACTCGGCCAGTTCCTGCTCGAAGCCACACTGCTGAGCCTGGTCGGCGGGCTGTCAGGGGTACTGGTCGCCTTCGTCGGCACCCGCTTCACCGTCGCGGGCATCCAACCGGTGCTCGTTCCCTCGTCCGTGGCGCTTGCGCTGGGCGTTTCGGTGGCCATCGGGCTGTTCTTCGGCAGCTACCCCGCCAACCGAGCCGCCAAGCTCCGGCCCATCCAGGCCCTGCGCCACGAGTAAGGAGAGTTTTCATGGCTCAGCTGGACGCCTCGCCCTTCCCCGACGACCTGCCCGTCGCGCCGCCGCGCCGCGGGCCGTCCAGGCTGACGCTCGCCCTGGCCGCGGCGGTGGTGCTGGTGGCCGGGGTGCTGATCGGGATCCAGGCGCAGAAGGCTTTCGGCTCGTCCGCTCTGCCCTCTGGTCAGCGTTCCGGCTTTTCCGGCTTTTCCGGGTACGGCGGGCAGTCTCCTGGTGGGCAGTCCTTCGGCGGGCGGCAGGGCTTCGGCGGGGCCACTGTGGGAACGGTCGAGAAGATATCCGGCGAACAGGTATACCTGAGGACCATGGACGGCTCCACGGTCAAGGTCACCACCACCGGCGCGACCACGGTCGAGATCGCCCGGCCCGGCAAGCTGTCCGACCTGAAGACCGGCGGCACGATCGTGGTCCGCGGGCAGAAGGCGGCCGATGGGTCCGTCTCGGCCGTGTCCATCAGCCAGGGGGGAGGCGGGAGGTGACCGTACCTGAGGCCAGGCTGCTGGTCGTGGACGACGAGCCCAACATCAGGGAGCTGTTCTCCGCGAGCCTGCGCATGGCCGGGTTCGAGGTGCTGACGGCCGCCGACGGCAGGCAGGCGCTGCGGGTGGCCGAGCAGAGCGCGCCCGACCTGGTCATGCTCGACGTGATGCTGCCCGACCTGGACGGCCTGGCGGTGGCGGGACGGCTCCGCTCGGGCGGGCGTCGCGTGCCCGTGCTCTTCGTGACCGCCAAGGACACGCCCGAGGACCGCATCGCCGGGCTCGGGCTCGGCGAGGACTACGTGACCAAGCCGTTCAGCCTGGAGGAGGTCATCGCCAGGATCCGCGCCGTGCTCCGCAGGACCCGCCGCGGCGCGCCGCCGCCCAACCGGCTCCGCCTGGCCGACCTGGAGCTCGACGAGGAGACCCACGAAGTCTGGCGGGCCGGGACGCAGGTCAGGCTGTCGCCCACGGAGTTCCGCCTGCTGCACTACTTCATGCTCAACGCGGGCCGGGTGCTGTCCAAAACGCAGATCCTCGACCATGTGTGGAACGCGGACGACCGGACGGACGTCGGACTAGTCGAATCGTACGTGTCCTACCTGCGCCGCAAGATCGACACCGAGGATGCCCGCATCCTCCACACGCTCCGCGGCGTCGGCTACATCCTCCGTCCCCCACGCGAATGACCACCAACCCCACCCACCCCGCGGCCCCCAACCCCGCCGCCCCACAACCGAACACCCACCCACCCGCCGCCGCGCCCCACCTCACGCCGCGGCCCCCCAACGCGCGCCCCCACCCCACCCCGCCCTCTGACACGCCCACCCCACGCCCCAGCCCGTCCGCGCCCTCGCGTACGCCTACCGCGTTCTCGGACGCGTCCACGTCGGCGCCTGGGGAGTCGGCCACCGAATCGGGCGCTCCTGCGGTCACGGGCGGTCCCGCGGCTTCGGGCGGACCGGTGCTCTCCGGTGGGTCCGCGGCGTCATCCGGCGGGAAGGAAACACGCGGGGCCGCCGGGCGGAGGGGACTCGCGGGCGTCAGGAAGCGGCTGGCCAGGGTGCGGAGGTATCTGGCCCGGGCCCCCATCTGGCTGCGCCTGGTGACGGCGACCCTGCTGCTGGTGACGCTGGCCATCACACTGACCGGCCTGTTCGCCGTGCGGCTGCTGCGCGGATACCTGGTCGAGCGGGTCGACCGGCAACTGCACGCCGCCACGATCCCGTGGCACTCACCACGCCCGCCCAAGCTCGAACTCCGCCCCGATCCCAAGCCACGCAGGTTCCCCGGCCTGTTCCACTCCTCGGTCCTGGCCGCCGACGGCTCCCTCATCAGGACCGACGCCGAGTCCACCGAGGACAGCACCCCCCGCCTGCCCAGGCTGACCGCCGCTGACGTGACCAGCCGCGCCGAGCGTCCCTTCACGGTCGACTCCCCGAGCGGCCCCGCCTGGCGGGTCATCGCCTTCTTCGTGCCCGAGGGCACCCGGGTCATCGCGGTCAGCCTCGGAGAGGTCGACGCCACGGTCTCCCAGCTCGCCCTCATCGTGGTGGTGGGCGGCGGCGCGACGCTGGCCGTCCTGGGCTTCGCCTGCTTCTGGCTGGTACGGCGGAGCCTGCGCCCCCTGGCCACCATCGAACGCACCGCCCGCCACATCTCCCACGGCGACCTGACCCGCCGGGTCCCGCTGTGGCCGGCGACCACGGAGGTGGGGCGGCTCGGCCGTACCCTCAACCACATGCTGGGCCGCATCGAGGAGGCCGTCAGCGAACGCGAGGCGGCGGCCGTCTCGGCGCGCGAGTCGGCCACCCAGGCGCGGCGGTCGGAGGAGCTGATGCGCCGCTTCATGGCCGACGCCTCGCACGAACTGCGTACCCCGCTCACCTCCATCCGCGGCTTCGCCGAGCTCTACCGGCTGAGCGGCGAGCAGGACCTGGCAGAGGCGGTACGGCTGCTGCAGCGCATCGAGGACCAGGCGGCGCGGATGGGCCTGCTGGTGGAGGACATGCTCCAGCTCGCCCGCCTCGACCAGCGCCGCCCGCTCGATCCGCGGCCCGTGGACCTGCTGAGCCTGGCCGCGAGCGCGGTCATCGACGCGCAGACCCTGGCCCCCGACCGCACGATCGACCTGCTACGCCTCGACGGCGGCGAGGGACCCGTCCTGGTCACGGGCGACGAGCCGCGCCTGGCCCAGGTCCTCAACAACCTCGTCACCAACGCCCTCACCCACACCCCACCCGGCACCCCCTTCACGGTCGGCGTAGGCGTCTTCGACGGCCAAGCCGTCGTGGAGGTCGCCGACGAGGGCCCCGGCTTCCCGGCCGAGGTCGCGGAACGCGTCTTCGAACGCTTCTACCGCGCCGACCCCGCCCGCAGCCCCGGCGGCTCAGGCCTCGGCCTCTCGATCGCCGCCACCCTCATAGAAGCCCACTCCGGCACCATCACCGCCACCGCCACCCCCGGCCAAGGCGCCCTCTTCCGCATAACCCTCCCCACCCCCTGACAGGTGAGCACCTCCCTTGCCGGAGTCTGACCCACCCCTAACTCCCTGAGAGGCGGTACGGCGAGCCCGCCCCCTCGCACGGCGAGCACCCGAGGGACCCGGCCACGGCGCGGCGGGGGTCCGGCGGCGGAGACGCCGCGACGGGCCCGTCGCGGCGGGCACGTCGTGGTGGGCACGGTGCGGCGGGCACGGGCGTGCGCGTACGGCGCCCGGCACAGGCGCCGCGTCGGCGGGACGTGGTGCGGCGAGGGTCGGCGCCTTGTACGGCGGGCACCCCAGGACTCGGGGTGGTGGGTTGCCGGAGGGCTGGCGTGGTGGGTGGTGAGGGGGCCGGGGGTGGGGTGTGTGGCGAGGCGGGTGAGGGGTGGGCGCTTGGGGCCCCGGCCCGTGCGCCGTGCCGGGGATGGGGTGGCGAAGGCGCATGCAGGGGAGTCGGGAGGTTATTCCTCGATGGCGCCGCCGATGGTGCGGAGGTGTTGGCGGAAGGTGAGGGATGGGTTGTGGTTTCTGGCTGTTAGGAAGTCGGTGAAGCGGACCTGGCTGCGTAGGGACTCGCCCGACTGGATGCGGGTTGCTTGGCGGCGTTCTGTGTCGCGGATCGATTCGGCCAGAGTGCGTAGTTCGGCGGCGCGGGAGGCAGGGAGGAAGACTACGCCGTCGTCGTCGGCTACCACGAGGTCGTCGGCTGTGACGGTCCAGGGGCCTACGGTGGCTGATTCCAGGGCGTCCTTGGGGCGGTCGCCGACGCTCAGGGGGCCCGTGGGGATCGAGCCGAGGCTGAAGACCGGCAGGCCGATGGCGCGAATGTCGGCCGTGTCGCGGTGCAGGCCCCAGATCACCACGCCGGACAAGCCTGCGCCCTTGGCCTCCAGGACCGCCAGGTCGCCTACGCAGGCCTCGTCCAGTCGCCCGCCGTTGTCGACCACCAGGACGTCGCCCGGTTCGGCCAGCTCGTAGGCCTCCAGGAAGACGTCGACGCTGCCGACATGCCTGGCAGGCCGTACCCGGCCCGCCACCCGATCGCCCGGCGTCACGGCCCGCAGCGAGAGGGTACGGACGGGCACCTGCGCGCGGATGCACGCGTCAGCCAGGTGCGCAGTGGTAAGCGATTCGAACATCACGCCCACCAGCCTCGCACACCGCGCTCCGCACACCGCCGTCCGTACAACCCCGCTGCCAGGACACCGCCGCTCGCCTGCTGACCCCCGCACTGCAGGCTGGGCACCGTCCCTACCGACCCACACCGCGCAACGCTGCTGCCAGGACACCGCTGCTCGACCGCTGACCCCCGCGCCGCGAGTAGGGCACCGTCCCTGCCGACCGCACACCGCACAACCCCGCTCCCAGGACACCGCCGCCCGCCAGCTGCCCCCGCACTGCGGGGTTGCGCACTGGCCCCGCCGACCGCACACCGCTCTCGGCGAAGTCAGAAGGCGGTGATCGTAGTGGGGGCGCGTTCGGTGCGGGTGAGGGCGCGTAGGACGTTGGTGGGGCCGTGGCGGCGTACGGCCAGGCGGGTCAGGAGGTCGAGGACGGTTTCCATGGCCGACGGCGGCACCGGAGGGGTGGGGATGTCGACGGAGACCGCGAGGTCGTCGGTGTGGACCACGAGTTCCATCATGCGGGTGATCAGCAGGTCGTCCAGGGTGAGAGCCCATGGTCCCCACAGCGGGATCCGGACGGGCCCGCCCGCGGCGGCCAGGTCGTGCTCGAGGGACGACAGGGCCGAGTCCACCCGCGCGAGAAGAGAGGATGGGCCGTCGGACGCGAGGGCCTCGCCGCCGTCGCGGATGCGGACGTTGATGTCGGCGGAGAGGTCCGCGCCGATCCACGCCACCCGCGCGTAGTGCTCGAGCAGCGGCACGACCGGCTCGGTGGGCGCAGGTTCCGCGAGCGCCTGGGAGACGGCCAGGACCTGGTAAGCGAGGTGTCCGGCCAGCCCGCGCACGCTGAACTCCGGCAGCGCGCTCGGCTCGTCCCACGCGGCCAGGACAGCGGGATCGCGCAGCAGGAGCGCGGCCGCGCGGGCCGTGGCGAGGAAATCGTCCCTGACTCCGGCCATGGCGACACTCCTGAGTAAGGTGGGAACCGTTGTGATACTCAATGAAGAGCAGCTCGAGCTGCTGCGCCGGCCCAGCCTATGCTTCCTGGCCACGTCGATGCCGGACGGTTCGCCCCAGGTGACCCAGACGTGGGTCGACACCGACGGCGAGCACGTGCTGATCAACAGCGTCCGCACCCACGTCAAGACCCGCAACCTGGAACGGGACCCGCGCGTGGCGCTGGCGATCTCCGACCCGGGCAGGCCCTCACGCTACTTCCAGGTGCGCGGCGTGGTGGTCGAGATCACCACCGAGGGCGCGGCCGACCACATCGAGCGGCTGTCCCACAAGTACCTGGGCAAGCCCTACCCCTGGTACGGCGGGCGTGACCAGCAACGCGTGATCTTCGTGATCAAGCCCGAGCGCATCAGCTGAGCGCGTAGCCGAACAGCCCGAACCCGGTGCCCAGCGGCCGCAGCTTGCCGGGACGCAGCCGGGACGACTGCCGCAGCGGCAGGTAGGAGACCGTCCCGTTGTCCGGTGAGGCCACGACCAGGCCGTAGGAAGAGGGTTGCTTGGACAGCAGCCGGTAACGCCCGCCGGTGGCGGGCAGCGTGCCCAGCGTGGCGCCGAAGTCCCGCCCCTTGCCCTTGATCAGCAGGTTGCCCTTATGGGTCAGGCCGCCCGACTTCGACCCCGCCAGCACCTGCACGCCGCGCTCCCCGGGCACGCCCACGGCCAGCTCGTCGAACCCGTCGCCGTTGAGGTCCGCCGCCGCCAGCGCCGCGCCGAACCGGTCGTAGTAGCGCGGCACGCCCTCCAGCGAACGCTGCGACCACGCCTCGCTGCGGGAGGCGCTCAGCCCGTGCGCGGTGCCGTACAGCACGTCGACCGTGCCGTCGCCGTAGTCCATCTCCCGCTGGTTGGCGCTGAGCCCCTCGCCGGGCACGCCGACGGCCAGGTCGGCGCGGCCGTCGCCGTTGAAGTCGCCGCCGGCCAGCGCCGCCCCGAAGGAGTCCCACTTCTCGGACTTGCCCGTGATGCCGGGCGTGCTCTGTGTCAGCTGCCTGGCCTCCCGGCGATGCGGGTCGAGCAGCGTGACCGAGCCCTGCCCGTCCAGCGTGACGGTGTCGGTGGGCGCGCCGACCGCGAGCTCGTCGACCCCGTCGCCGTCGAAGTCGCCGGTCGCCAGCGTCGCCCCCCACTGGTCGGTGACGTTCGCGCGCTGTCCCACCCAGCCGGTCTTCTGAGTGATCGTGTACGGCTTGCGCCCCTTGAGCCAATAGATCGTGACCCCTCCGCCGGTGGCGAGACCCGGCGCGCCCACGGCCAGCTCGTCCCGATGGTCGCCGTCGAAATCCCCGGCGGCCAGCGCCGCGCCGAACCGGTCGCCGTGGACACCGGGCAGCGCCAGCCGCTCACCGGCATGCAGCCCGCCCACGGAACCGTGGTAGATCCGCACCGCACCGTGCCCGTCGGCCCCCGGCTGCCGCTTACCCGCGACCTCTTCGGAAACGCCCACCGCCAGGTCGGCGCAGCCGTCGCCGTCGAAGTCGCCCACCGCGAGCGCCGAGCCGAACGAGTCTCCGCGAGAGCCCTGCGCCAGCTTGTCCGAGCGTCCGTCGCCGTACATGACGGTCACCGATCCGGCCCGCTCGTTGTCGTAGGGGGCGGCCACCGCGAGGTCCGCGCGCCCGTCGCCGTCGAAGTCGGAGGGGAAGCCGCCACAGGAGCGGGCGGCGGCGTGCGAGGGGTTGGCGGCCAGCGGGATGACCAGGCAGGCGGCCAGCAGAGCGTTCATGCTTCAGTCATGTCCAACGCATCCCAACCCGGCCTTAACACCGCGGGAACGTGCCAGGATAGACGGGTGGACATCGACCTCGCGGACCTTGACTTCTGGCGCAAACCCCTCAAGGAACGACACGAGGCGTTCGCCCGGCTCCGCCAGCTGGAGCATCCGGTGTTCTTCCCCGAGAAGAAGGTGCCGCTGCTGCGCTCCGGCAAGGGCTTCTACGCGCTCGTCCGGCACGCCGACGTCGTGGAGGCCAGCCGTAACGCCAAGGTGTTCTCCAGCGAGCCCGCCGTCACCAACCCCGAGCCGCCCGGCTGGGTGAAGCAGGTGTTCGGCGAGTCGATGGTCAACATGGACGACCCGCGCCACGCCAAGCTGCGCCGCATCGTCACCCGCTCGTTCAGCCCGAAGCTGCTGGCCGGGCTGCAGGACGACATCGAGAAGGCATGCGCCGCGATCGTCGACGACGTCGTGGCCCAGGGCCCGCGCGACTTCGTCTCGCAGGTGGCCGCCCGCCTGCCCATCCACGTCATCTGCGACATGATGGGCATCCCGGAGGAGCTGCGGGAGAAGGTCCACCAGCACGTCGACATCTCCACCGCCTACACCGGCGTGCGGCCGAGCCTGGCCCGCAGCGTGCAGATGGCCGGGCAGAACATGCTCGCCCTGCTCGCCCTGCAGCGCATGGTCATCAGGCTGGGCCACGAGCGGATCGCCGACCCCACGGGCGACCTGGTCTCGCTCCTGGTCAACGCCAACCCCGACGGCGAGAAGCTCACCGACAAGGAGCTCGGCTCGTTCTTCGCGCTGCTGCTGGTGGCGGGCAACGAGACCGCCCGCAACACGATGGCGCACGGCATCAGGCTGCTGACGGAGAACCCGGCCCAGCGCGAGCTGCTGATGGAGGACTTCGACGGCCGGATCAACAACGCCATCGAGGAGATGGTCCGCTTCGTCTCCCCGATCATGCAGTTCCGCAGGACCCTGACCCAGGACTACTCGCTGCGCGGGCTGGAGCTGAAGCAGGGCGACAAGGTCGTGCTCTTCTACGGCTCGGCCAACCGCGACGAGAGCGTCTTCCCCGATCCCGACAGCTTCGACATCACCCGCGAGACCAAGCCGCACGTCGGCTTCGGCGGGCCGGGCCCGCACTTCTGCCTGGGCGCCAACCTGGCCAGGCAGGAGATGCGGACCATGTTCCGCGAGCTGCTGACCCGCCTGCCCGGCATCCGCTCGGTGGGCGAGCCCGAGCTGCTGCTGTCGAACTTCGACAACAGCGTCCGCAGTCAGGCGTTCACGTTCTGAGGGTCGAGGACGTTCGTCCTGATCGTGAAGAACGTGATCAGTGACGCCACGCCCATCATCGCCGCGCTGATCACCATCGCGCTGTGGAACCCGGCGTTGAACTGGGCCGGGTCCTGGAACGCGTTGCCCACCAGGCCCACCAGCGGCGGGATCGCGGCCACGGCCAGCAGGCTGCCGGTGCGGGCCACCGCGTTGTTCACGCCGCTGGCCGTACCGGCGTAGCGCTCGTCGGCCGTGGCCAGGACGGTGGCCGTGAGCGGGGCCACCGCGAACGACAGGCCCAGGCCGAAGATCGTCACGGCCGGCAGGACCTGCAGCAGGTAGTTGGCGCTCGGGCCGATCGTGCTCATCCAGATGAAGCCGACCCCGGCCACCAGGATCCCGCCCGTCATCGGCAGGCGCGGCCCGATCCGCTTGGCGATCTCGCCCGCCCTGGCCGACAGCAGCAGCATCAGGATCGTGGTCGGCAGCATCGACAGGCCCGCCTGGGTCGGGCTGAAGCCCGAGACCACCTGCAGCTGCACCACCAGCAGGAAGAACACCACGCCCATGGCCGCGTACATGATCAGGGTGACGACGTTCACCGCGGCGAAGACGTGGTTGCGGAAGAGCCCGACGGGCACCAGCGCGTCCGGCGACCTGCGGATCTCGACCACGACGAACAGCGCGCCGAGCGCCAGGCCGGCGACCAGCGGGACGGCGGCGCCCTTCTCGGTCAGGCCGTAGGTGACCCCGGCCAGCGCCAGCGCGGCCAGCACCGATCCGAGCACGTCGAACTTGCCCGCCGCCTGCTCGTCCCTGGTCTCCGGCACGTGCCGCAGCGTGACGAGCACCACGATCGCCGCGAACGGCAGGTTGATCAGGAACGCCCACCGCCAGCCCGCCGTCTGCACCATCCAGCCGCCGAGCAGCGGCCCGATGGCGGCGGACACGCCGCCAAGCCCGGACCAGGCGCCGACGGCGCGCGGCCGGTCGGCCTTGGCGAAGGACGCCTGGATGATCGCCAGCGAACCCGGCGTGAGCAGCGCCCCGCCGATGCCCTGCAGCGCGCGGGCCGCCACCAGGAACTCGATGTTCGGCGACAGGCCGCACATCGCCGAGGCGAGCGCGAACCAGACCGTGCCGATCAGGAAGATCTTGCGCCTGCCGTACCGGTCGCCCAGCGAGCCGCCCAGCAGGATCAGCCCGGCGAGGGTGAGGGTGTAGGCGTTGATCGTCCACTGCAGGCCGGCCATGCCGGCGTGCAGATCCTTGCCGAGAAAGGGGAGAGCGACGTTGACCACCGTGCTGTCGAGCAAGGCGAGCCCCGAGCCGAGCACGGTCGCCCCGAGGATCCATCGCCCCTGGGCGGATTTGAGCACGATGTGGCCGTTGTCCATGGGGGCAATCCTGTCAGGCGCTGCCCAGTGCGCGCAGGACGAATCCGGACACCAGTTCGGTGGCGGACTCGACGGTCACGGCGCCGCTGATGAGCGGCAGCCGCTCCGCGCCGATGACCGCGAGGATCATCCTGGCGGTCGCCGCCACCTCCGCCACCCGGAAGTCGCCCGACTCGACGCCGCTGTCGAGGATCTCCACCAGGATCCGCTGCATCGGCGCCACGTGTTCGGCCAGCTGCTGGTAGGCATCGGGCCCCAGGGCCGCGCTGAGGTCGGCGGCGCCGGGGTGCGGATGCGCGAGCAGCCCGGCCAGCTGCAGGCGGACGAACGCGCGCAGCCGCTCGGCGGGAGAGGCGCCCTCCGGCAGGTCACGCTCGTAGCTGTCGATGAAGTAGCGCGTGACCCGCTCGGTGAAGGCCAGCAGCAGCGCGGCCTTGTCCGGGTAGTAGTTGTACAGGACGGTGCGGGTGATGCCCGCCTCGTTGGCCACGTCGGTCATCGAGATGCCGTCGATCCCCTGCACGCGCGACAACCGCGCGACGGCCTGCAGGATTTTGTCCTGGGTCTGGGCACGGTGCTCGCCGATCGTGGCGGCGGAGATCCGGGGCATAGGCCCCATGCTATTTCACAAGGTCGTCATCTATCTCGACTCGCCGTCCCGCACCCCTGACCAGGGCGGTTCGGTATACCCTCCTGGCGTTCGTCTCTGTGACCGGAGGGATACGGATCCGTGACCATGACCCGTCGATCGGAGCTGCTCGACGCGGCCTACACCTACGTGCTCGAGCACGGCCTGGCGGGCATGTCGCTGCGCCCGCTGGCCAGGGCCACGGGCACCAGCCCGCGGGTGCTGCTGTACCTGTTCGGCTCCAAGGACGAGCTGGTGCGGGAGATCCTGGCGCGCGGGCGGCGGGACCAGCTCACGCTGCTCGACTCGCTGCGCGGGGCGCCCTTCGACGAGGTGGTCGAGCGGCTGTGGGAGCACATCTCGGCCGACGAGCGGCGCGGCACGGTCAGGCTGTTCTTCGAGGCGTACGTGGCCTCGCTGTCGGCCGATCCCGGACCCTGGCAGGACTTCGCCCACCAGTCGGTGCGCGACTGGCTGCGGCTGCTGCGCGAGGCGCAGCCCGCCGCGGCCCCCGACGTCGCGGAGGCCCGGGCGACGCGCACGCTGGCGCTGCTGCGCGGGCTCCTGCTCGACCTGCTGGCCTGTGACGAGCCGCAGCGGCTACGCCGCGGCCTTGACCACGTCCAGTAGCTCGGCCAGCACCTCGGTGTTGAGCTGGTAGGCCAGGTGCACCTCGCGGATGATCCGCTGCCGCTCGCGCTCGTCCAGGTCGAGGGCGTCCAGGCGGGCGCGGTACTCGTTCTTGAAGCGGGGCAGGCTGCCGACCTCGTCGAAGACGTAGAAGTCGATGCCGCCGCCGCCCTTGGTGTAGCCGTAGATCTTCTGCAGCTCCTGCCGGATGAACTGCCCGCCCGACAGGTCGCCCATGTAGCGGGTGTAGTGGTGGGCGATGTAGCCGCCTGGCCAGTTCGCCACCTGCTCGATCCTGGCCACCAGCGTCCGGGTGGCGGGCGAGGGGGCGATCCTGTCGCGCCACGACGGCCCGTAGACGGCGTGCAGGTCCCGCTCGAGCGCCTCCTCCCGGTACAGCTCGGGGAAGACGAACCGGCCCGCCACCGGGTGGCCGGCCAGCCCCCGCGCCGCCCCGTCGAGGGCGATGTAGGCGAAGTAGTGCTGGGCCACCATCTCCCCGTACTCCTGCGGCGCCAATCGGCCGGCCATCAGCTCCGTGAGATAGCTCTCGGACTCGGCCGACTCGTGATCGCCCCAGGTGGCACTCTTCAAGATCTCAGAGAACGACGTCACCGCACACCCCTTTCATGACACAGTGTCACAAACGCGGGGTCCTCCCGTCAAACCGATGGCGACACCATGTCATCAAACCTAGCGTGCCCGCGAAGACCGGAATCAATGCCAGCCGCTGCAGAATCCATCCGGCCGAGTCCGGCCTGCCGAACTGCTGGAAGGCCACCACCACGACCAGCACCAGCGCCGTCTGGTGCCACAGGAAGATCCACATGGCCTCCAGGTTGACCAGCGTTGTGGCCGCCCACAGCCGCGGCCGCCGCATCAGCCGGGCCAGCGGATCCTTCAGCAGCAGCGCCAGCCCCACCTGGCCGACGGCGAAGCAGGTCGCGGCCAGCGTGGGCGGCGACAGGTTCGACAGCGGCGCCCCTGTCACGCCGACCATGCTCGCCGGATAGCCGGCCCACACGACCAGCGCCACCGCCGCGCAGAAGCCTCCCGCCAGCAGCGCGAGCGCCGTCCCGCGCCCGCGCAGCCCGCCGCGCCCCCAGATCACCCCCAGCTGGTACGGCACGGCCCACGCGGCCACCACGTTGACCCAGCCCAGCCACTGCGGCCCGCCGAGCCAGAACCTGCCCGCGTCGGCCGCGGCCACCGCGCACACGGCTGCGATCACCAGCCCGTACCGGGCCCTGACCAGCAGCGGCGTCGCCACGGTGAGCGCCGTGTAGACCGCGAGGAACCACAGGGGGCCGAGCGCGGGCATCGCCACGACCCGCACGGTCCGCAGCGGCTGGCCGTTCAGCTCGACCAGGAGCACGGCCAGCACCGCCCAGGCCAGCAGCAGCGGCACGACGGGCAGCAGCAGCCTGCGCAGCCGGGCCGTCAGCGGGCGGGCCTTCCGCGCGGCCACATAGCCGCCGACCAGGAAGAACACCGAGAGCAGTTGGAAGACCCAGGTGGCGGGCGCCAGTCCGGGCAGGTAGGCGAGCGGGCTGGAGATCACCAGGTACGGGTTCAGCTCCCACGCCGTGCCCAGCCAGTGGCCCAGCACGATGCACCCGATGGCCACCGCGCGCAGCGCGTCGATGCCGCGGTCACGCCCGGCCGGCGTGGCCGCCTCGATCCGCTGGGCGAAGCCGAGCTCAGCCACGGGTCACCTCGCCGGTCCTGCCCAGCGTGATCAGCGTCAGGTTGCGCAGCGACACGCCGCCCGGCCTGAAGTAGTCGCTGTGCCCGCCGGACCCCGCGTCGAAGATCCGCGACTCCGTCTCCATCGGGTCCGCGCCGAAGCCGAGGGCCCCGAGCTTGACGTGCGGGACGTACTTGATCAGGTCCCGCGCCCCCCGCCCCACCCAGAACCCGGTACGGCCGGTCACCCCCAGACCGGGGCTGCCGAACACCGCCACCTGGCTGACCGGCAGCCCGGGCGCCGCCTCGGCGCACACGACCGAGCCGTAGCTGTGGCACAGCAGGGTGATCGGGGCCGAGGTGCGCGCGCGCAGGTCCGCCACGGTCCTGCGCAGCGCGGCGACTCCGCCGGCGGCAGCGACGTCGGTCGCGGCGTCCAGGCTCAGCATCCGCGGGCTGTCGTAGCCCAGCCACGCCACCACCGCGACCCGCGCCGAGGGATCCAGCCGCGCCGCCTCGGCCAGCAGCGCGCGGGCGGCGCCGCCGGGACGGCGGAAGCTGTCGTCGAAGGTCGCGACGGTGGTGTCGGACCCGGGCACGTAGATCGCCACGTGGTCCGCGGTGGCCAGATCCCCGTACACCCGCACCAGCCGCTCGCCGTGCGGCTGGGGGACGGACGCGGTCAGGCACGCTAGCGTGGCCGCCGCCACGACGAAGTTCCTGAGCATGGCGGCGACGCTACGAACGGCGCCCCGTATCCGGCGTCACCAGCAGGAGTGATCTCTGCGGGTAGCTCCCTAGGATGATCGCGTGTAGCGGTGCTTGGCGCCGGGCGGGAAGTAGCCGGGGTCGCCCGCGGCGCGCAGCCTGACGACGGGGAGCTGCCGCTCGACCGGCACGTAGGCGGCGAACTCGCTGTTGAGCCGCTGGAGCTGGAGCATGATCACGCGGGCGACGATGTCGGCGAGCTCGCCGTCGGACGGGACGCCCGGGGGCGGGTCGTCCTCGTCGCCCGCCAGGCCGGGCCGCAGCTCGACCGTGACGGTCAGGTGCCTGGCGCGCTCGGCGTCCTCCAGCACCTCCAGCACGAACTTGCCGGTCACCGCGGACGCCACCTCGGGCTGCTCCAGGCCGATCGCGATGTTCTCCGGGTAGATGTTGGCGCCGTAGTAGGACACGGTGAAGTGGCTGCGGCCGAAGACGTAGGCGAAGGGCCGCTCGGGGCCGGTCGCCTCCGGCTCGAAGCCGTGCCCGCGCACGAACTCCAGCATCCGGCCGTGCTCGATCAGGCCGCCCTCGTCGGCGATGTGGTAGCGGACCAGCGGGACTCCGTTGTCGCCCGAGAACAGCAGCGTGCCCTGGTGCTCCTCGAAGAAGCGCACGTCCGGGTCGTACTGCACCAGGGTCGGCAGCCGGGATTCGCCGAACAGCTCGCGCGCCGTGCCGGGCCTGCCCGCCAGGAACCGGCGGATCTCGATCGACAGCGGCGTCTCGTTGCCCAGCACGCCCGCGTCGGCCGTGCCGTACAGCGAGGCCGTGCCGTGGACGGGGTCGGCCATGCCGGTGCGCTCGGCCATCAGCGTCCGCCACTCCTCGCTGAAGACCTCGCCCGCGGTGACGAGTTTGACGTCCCACTCCGCCCACGGCAGGGCGCAGGAGTCGATCACGTCCTTCAGGAAGGGCGGGTAGCCGAGCAGCACCACCTGGTCGAAGTGCGGCGCCAGGTCGGGCAGGACCCGCGCGATCTCGCGCCGGTCGCTGCCGGGCGCGACGGCGGTGATCGGGTAGCCGCGTTCGGCCAGGTGGCGCAGGCAGTTCAGGGTGAACAGCCCGCCCACCCAGGTGCCGAGCGCGAAGCAGACGACGGCCAGCGTGGTGCGCTCGCGGGCGCGGAAGGCGTCGCGGAACACCTCCTCGAAGCGGTCGGCGATCACCCGCTCGTCGGCCGCGGAGCGCGGCCAGTAGGACGGCACGCCCGTCGACCCCGACGACACGGCGATCACGTCGCCGATCACGCCGTCACGGCACAGCCGGGGGAGCGGGTGGCGGCGCGTGTAGTTGTCCTTCGTGGTGAAGGGCAGCCGCTTGAAGTCCTGAAATGTCGTGATCTCGGAGGGCTTGATGCCGTGCTCGGCGAGAAACTCCTGGTACGCCGGCACGGTCGCCGCGACGCGGTGGAAGAGCTCGACGGGGTCCACCCGTCGACTCTATTCCCCGGGGCGCACCAGGCCCGTCTCGTAGGCGTAGACGATCGCCTGGGCCCGGTCGCGCAGCCCCAGCTTCATCAGCACGCGCCCGACGTGCGTCTTGACCGTCTGCTCTGCCACCACCAGCTTGCCGGCGATCTCCTGGTTGGACAGCGCCTGCGCGACCAGCGAGAGCACCTCCGTCTCGCGCTCGGTGAGGTCGGCCAGGCGCCGGGTCGTGGGCGCGCGCGGCGCGCCGAGGCGGGCGAACTCGTGGATCAGGCGCTTGGTCACGCCGGGGGACAGCAGGGCGTCGCCGGCGGCCACGATCCTGACGGCCTCGGCGAGCTGCGCGGCCGAGGCGTCCTTGAGCAGGAAGCCGCTGGCCCCCGCCCGGAGCGCCTGGTAGACGTAGTCGTCCAGGTCGAAGGTCGTCAGGATCAGCACCTTGGCCGACAGGTCGGGGGAGGCGGTGATCTGCCGGGTGGCCTCCAGCCCGTCCATGACGGGCATCCGCACGTCCATGAGGATCACGTCCGGCTTGAGCTCGCGGGCGCGCGCGACGGCTTCGGCGCCGTCGGCCGCCTCGCCGACCACCTCGATGTCCCCCTGGCTGGCCAGGAACACGGTGAAGCCGGTCCTGACCATCCCCTGGTCGTCGGCGATCACCACCCGGATCGTCACTTGTCCTCCATCTCGTCGGCGACCGGCAGGACGGCCAGGACCTCGAAGCCGCCGTCCCGCCTCGGCGCCGCCTCAAGTGTGCCGCCGAGCAGCACCGCCCGCTCCCGCATGCCCACCACGCCCTGCCCGGCCCCCGCGGGCCCGCCGGGACGCGTGCCAGGGCCGTTGGCGACGCTCAGCCTTATCTCTCCCTGCTCGCGGGCGATCCGGACGGTCACCGTCGCGCCGGGCGCGTGCCGCATGGCGTTGCTCAGCGACTCCTGCACGATCCGGTAGGCCGACAGCCCGACCGCGGGCGGCACGCCGTCCGAGTCCGGCTGCTCGACGCGCACCTTCAGCCCCGTGGCGCGCGCGTTGGCCACCAGTTCCTCGATGCGGTCCAGCCCGGGCTGGGGCGCGGTGTCGACGCGGCCTTCCTCGTCGCGCAGCACGCCGAGCACCTGCCGCAGCTGCGCGATCGCGTCGAGCGAGAGGCCTCTGATCTCGGCCAGCCCCGCCTCGAGCTGCGCCGGGTCGCCGGCCGCCTTCAGCGGCACCGCCTCCGCGTGGATCGCGATCACCGACATGTGGTGCGCCACGATGTCGTGCAGCTCGCGCGCGATCCTGGCGCGCTCCTCCAGTACGGCCTGCGCCTCCTCGGCCTGGTGGGTCTTCAGCTCCTCCTCGCTCAGGCGGGCGGCGGCCAGGCGGCGGGCGCGCACGTTGTAGCCGAACAGCAGGGCGATGCTGACCACGACCATGGTGATCGGCATGGAGTTCGGATCGACGATCCAGGTGACCGCGAACGTGATGAACCAGATGGCGATCGTGATCTTCCGGTCGCTCCGGACCGCGGCCGCGTACGTCACGAGCAGGTACATGATCGACATCTGCGCGATGTACGGCCCGCCGCCGAGCTTCCCGAGCACGTACAGGGCCAGCGGCGTCATCACCAGCGCGGTCCGCCAGGCGGCCAGTGGCCAGCGGTTGCGCAACCCGAGTGGCAGCGAGACGGCCGCGGCGGCGAAGTAGACCAGGCCCAGTGGCAGCCGGAACGGGAGCTGGAACGGGGGGCCCTCGTTCCATATCAGCGCTTCGCTGAGCGTCGTGCCGAACAGCACCCACATCGCCACCAGGTCCAGCGCCTGCACCAGGTCGAAGGATCTGGCGGGGGCCCAGCTCGGCAGCGGGACCCGCAGCCACCGTCCGCGCGGAGGTGGCGGGTCGGCGTCGCCCTCGAACAGGGCCAGCCTGAAAGGCAGGATCGCCGCCGCCAGCCTGCGCTTCAGCTTGCCCGGCCACGTCCACAGGACCGGCTGCGACGGGGCGGGGATGGGGGTTTCCTCGCGGATGGCGCGGACGCCGTGGCTGAACAGCCCCGCCACCGCCACCACAGTCGCCCCGATCAGCGCGCTGGACGGGGCGGCGGCCAGGATGCCCACCATGGTGACGGCGCCCGCGGCGATCGTGACCCGCCGGTCGCACCGCACCCCCACGGCGTACATGACCAGCCCGTACATGATGGCGGCAGGCCACAGCGCGAAGGAGGCTGAGCTGCCCAGACCGGCGGCCATGGCGATGAGGGGGAGCAGGGCCAGGCTCGTCCGCCAGGCTCCGAGCGGCCAGCGGCCGCGCAGCACGATCGGCAGCGCGATCGCGATCGCGATCATGTTCGTCAGGGTGTCGTTGGCGTCGGCGGAGGAATGGGTGGCGACGACTGCATAGAGGATCACCGCCAGCACCAGGTCGAGGACCTGGAGCGTGCCGACGTGGACGCGGGAACGAGCAGGAGGCGGATCGGCCTCGCCCTCGAACAGGGCGAGCCGGAATGGCCTCACCACTGCCGCGATCACCTGTCCACCCTATGGCCGATCGACCTGCGGGACGTCACCCCCGGGAGCTAACCCAGGGGTATCGCTTACATGATTACGATCGCCGTGAGCGAACATCGGCAAGCTTGGGAACAATGTTGGACTCCAATGACTTGAGTCCGTATAACTCAACCCTTTGGAGTTCGCATGAGTGAGAGCTTGATCCTCCCGGTCCTGCCGCTGGACGACGAGGTCGTGCTGCCCGGCATGGTCGTTCCGTTGGATCTGTCCGACTCTGAGGTGCGGGCGGCCATAGACGCGGCACAGGCCACTGGGCGTAACAAGCCACGAGTCCTGCTCGTTCCCCGCATCGACGGACGGTACGGCGCCATCGGCGTGCAGGCAGTGGTGGAGCAGGTCGGAAGGCTTCCCGGCGGGGAGCCCGCCGCCGTGGTCCGCGGCGTCAACAGGGCCAAGGTGGGCACCGGCACGACCGGCCCCGGCGCGGCGCTGTGGGTGGAGGTCCACACGATCGACCCGGTGCAGTCCGGCGAGCGCGCGCAGGAACTGGCCAAGGAGTACAAGTCGCTGGCCACCACGATCCTGCAGAAGCGCGGCGCGTGGCAGGTCGTGGACCAGGTCAACCAGATCGACGACCCGTCCGTCCTGGCCGACAGCTCCGGCTACACCCCGTGGCTGACCACGGCGCAGAAGGTCGAGCTGCTCGAGGCGGCCGACCCCGCCGACCGGCTGGCCAAGCTGGTCGAGTGGTCGCGCGACCACCTGGCCGAGCTGGACGTGGCCGAGACGATCCGCAAGGACGTCCAGGAGGGCATGGAGAAGCAGCAGCGGGAGTTCCTGCTGCGCCAGCAGCTCGCCGCCGTCCAGAAGGAGCTCAGGGAGCTCAAGGGCGACTCCGCCGAGACCGAGGAAGAGGACTACCGGGCCCGCGTGGAGGCCGCCGACCTGCCCGTAAAGGTGCGCGAGGCGGCGCTGAAGGAGGTCGACAAGCTGGAGCGGACCTCCGACCAGTCCCCCGAGACCGGCTGGATCCGCACCTGGCTCGACACCGTCCTGGACATCCCCTGGAACACCAGGACCGAGGACAACTACGACATCACCGGCGCCCGCGCGGTGCTGGACGCCGACCACACCGGCCTCGACGACGTCAAGGACCGCATCATCGAGCACCTGGCCGTGCGCAAGCGCCGCCAGGACAAGGGTCTCGGCGTGGTCGGGGGCAGGCGCAGCGGCGCCGTACTCGCCCTGGCCGGACCTCCCGGCGTGGGCAAGACCTCGCTCGGCGAATCCGTGGCGCGCGCGATGGGCCGCAAGTTCGTCCGCGTCGCCCTGGGCGGCGTCCGCGACGAGGCCGAGATCCGCGGCCACCGGCGCACCTACGTCGGCGCGCTGCCCGGCCGCGTCGTCCGCGCGATCCGCGAGGCGGGTTCGATGAACCCGGTCGTGCTGCTCGACGAGGTCGACAAGGTCGGCGCCGACTACCGCGGCGACCCGACGGCCGCCCTGCTCGAGGTGCTCGACCCGGCGCAGAACCACACGTTCCGCGACCACTACCTCGAGGTCGAGCTGGACCTGTCGGACGTGCTGTTCCTGGCGACCGCCAACGTGCTCGAGGCCATCCCCGGGCCGCTGCTCGACCGGATGGAGGTCGTGACGCTCGACGGCTACACCGAGGACGAGAAGCTGTCGATCGCCCGCGACCACCTGCTGCCCAAGCAGCTCAAGCAGGCCGGCTTCGAGCCCGCGGAGATCGCCTTCGAGGACGACGCGCTGCGCCGCCTGGCGGCCGAGTACACCCGCGAGGCCGGGGTCCGCTCGCTGGAGCGGGCGGTCGGCCGGGTGATCCGCAAGGTCGCGGCCAAGGACGAGACCCCGGTCACGGTGACCGCCGAGTCGCTGGTGGACTACCTGGGCAGGCCCCGGTTCGTGCCGGAGTCGTCGCTGCCGGAGTCCAAGCAGCGCACCTCGGTGCCCGGCGTGGCCACCGGCCTGGCCGTCACGGGAGCGGGCGGCGACGTCCTCTACGTCGAGGCGTCCCTGGCCGACCCGGAGACCGGCGAGACAGGACTGACCCTGACGGGCCAGCTCGGCGACGTCATGAAGGAGTCGGCGCGGATCGCGCTGTCCTACCTGCGCTCGCACGGCGCGGAGCTGGAGCTGCCGGTCACCGCGCTGAAGGACCGGTCGGTGCACGTCCACTTCCCCGCGGGAGCCGTGCCCAAGGACGGTCCCTCGGCCGGTGTGACGCTCACGACCGCGCTGGCCTCGCTGCTGTCGGGCCGGCAGGTCCGCGGCGACGTGGCGATGACCGGTGAGATCTCCCTCACCGGCCGCGTCCTGCCGATCGGCGGCGTCAAGCAGAAGCTCCTGGCGGCGCACCGGGCGGGCATCACCACGGTGCTCATCCCCGCCCGCAACGAGCCCGACCTGGACGACGTGCCCGAGGAGGTCCGCAACGAGCTGACCATCCACGCGGTCAGCGACGTCAAGGAAGTCCTCGATATCGCCCTCTCACCCGCCCAGGTGCCGACCACCGTCGCCGCCTGAGCGTCCACAGAGAAGACCCCGCCGCGTCCTGCGCGGCGGGGTCTTTCTCGTACGGCGACAGCGCGGGAGAGCCGGGTCACAGGGGAAGGCGGGCCGTGACCTTGGTGCCTCCGCGGGTGCGGGAGGCGATGTCGCACCAGCCGCCCACCTCCGTGGCGCGTTCCCGCATCGAGGTGAGGCCGACGCCGGTTCTCGGGGCGGCGGGCAGGCCCGCGCCGTCGTCGTGGATCGAGATGTGCAGCGCGTCGGCGGTCCTGCTCAGGTGCACGCGGGCGGAGTCGGCCGCCGCGTGCCGCCTGACGTTGGTGAGCGCCTCCTGGACGATCCGGTAGGCGGCCAGCTCGACGGCGGCGGGCAGCTCGCCCAGCCGCTCGCTCACCTGGACCTCCACCCGCGGCCCCGGCGCCTTGGCGAACTCGATGAGCGAGCCCGCCAGCCCCAGGTTGTCCAGCGCGGGCGGGCGCAGCCCGTCCACCAGTTCCCGCACCGACACCAGCGTCGCGCCCATCCCGTCGTACACCAGGGTGAGCAGCTCGGCCGCCCGCCCCGGGTCGCCGGGCAGCGACCGGCGGGCCGCGTCGAGCGTCATGGTGACGCTGGTCAGCGCGGGGCCGAGCCCGTCGTGCAGCTCCCTGCCCAGGCGCCGCCGCTCCTCCTCGCGCGCCGCCGCGATGCGCTCGCGCGAGCGCCGCAGGTCCGCCGCCAGATGGACGGCGTGCGCCAGTTCGGCCAGGTGCCTGGCCATCACCTCCAGCGGCTCCCGCCTGGCGCCGGCCAGCCGGGACCTGCTCAGCAGCAGCCTGCCCACCGGCTCGCCCTGCCAGGCCAGCGTGACCACCTCGGGGGTACGGCCGAGCCGCCCGTCGGCGTACAGCTCGCCGTCCACCTCCACGCCCGCCCCGCGCGCGCCGACGGCCCAGCGCAGCAGGGACGTGGCGGTGGCCAGCGCCTCGGAGGGCTCGTCCGCCTGCTGCACGCTCCTGCTCAGCTTGTCGGCGGCGCGATGGGGGTCGCGTTCGACGCCGAGCAACTGGTCGACGGACCGCTGCAGGCGCAGCCGCACGGGATGGAAGAGCGCGCCGACCGACAGGGCGGCCACCAGCCCGGCACCCGGGCCGAGCTCGCCCGCCAGCCGGTCTCCGGCCCAGATGAGGGCGGCGTACAGGATGGTCAGGAGGGTGGCGAGCGCGCCGTAGACCAGGGCGCGGTTGAGGATCACGCTGATGCCGTAGAAGCGGTGCCGCAGCACGGCCGCGACCACGGAGATGGGGACGCCCGCGGTGATCATCAGATGCACGAAGACCGCGGTCGTGCCGAAGTCGAGGGGCTGCCTGAGCACCCAGACGACCGCGTAGCCGACCATGGTGGCGACGTACCAGGCGATCTGCCGCCTGGTGACGCTGTCGCCCTTCCAGTACCTGATGCCGACCGAGCCGATGGCCGCCAGGCACAGCGGGAGGTACACCCAGCCGAGGTTCTGCTCCATCCACCACGGGAAGCCGCCCAGCGCCTCGACGCCGAACGGGTTGGCCAGGGGGAGCTCGGTCTCGAGCTGCGAGTTGGGCATCAGCGCCATCTCGGTCGTATGGACCACGATCACGGCCAGCAGGCCGTACAGGACGAACCGCCAGCGACGCGAGGGCAGCCGGCCGTCAGGGAAGAGCAGCGGCATGATCCCGCTGAAGGTCATGAACGGGTAGACCCAGCCGAAGATCGAGACCCAGCTGAGGTAGGGGAGGAGTGGGTTGCCCGGTGTCTCGTGGTACATCCAGTGCGACAGCGTGTAGACCAGTTCGTAGAAGGACCAGGTCACGCCCACGCTCCACATGAGCCAGGGGACCAGCAGGCGCCTGCGGAAGGTGATGACGAACGCGCCCCCCGCGGGGAACAGCGTGCCCAGCGGGTCGAGCGGCTGCAGCCCGCCCGGCCAGTTCGTCTTCCAGGCCATCCAGGTGGCGGCGAGCACGGCCAGCGGCGCCAGCACGCCTCCGGCCCACGCGATCCCCACCACCAGCCGCCGCACCCACGGCCGCCCCTGCTCCTCCTCCTCGGGTTCCTCCGGTTCGGGTGTCGGCCGTGCGGGCCGCGAGGGCGGTGCCTGCCGGTCGCCGGGAGCGGGCGGATGGAGCCCGTACACCAGGTCGCGGACGTCGGTGACCGCCCCGGCGAGCTCCTCGCGCACCCGCCGCAGGACCCCGTCGACCCGCTCCAGCTCGCCGTCCGCCCGCGAGGCGGCGGATTCCACGAGCCGGGCGCGGGTGGTGCCGACCTCGGTGGCCAGGGTCCCCAGCGTCGTGCCGAGCCCGTCGCCGAGGACGCGCAGCAGGCGGGCACGTTCCAACTCGCGCGCGGCCAGCAGCTTCTCGCGCGACCGCCGCAGCTCCTGCGTGAGCTGTACGGCGTGCGCCACCTCGGCCAGGTGCCTGGCCAGCATGTCGGGCAGCCCGGCCGCCGCGCGCCGCGGGGACCCGGACACCAGCAGGCGCCCGACGGCGCGGCCGTGCCACACAAGCGGCGTCACCACCGGATCGCCCTCGAGGACGCCGTCGGTGACCGCGTCGGCGCCGTCGACCTCGACCCTGACGCCCGGCACCCGCAGCGCCTGCCTGATCGCGGCCGCGCCCGAGGCCAGCGCCTCGGCGGGCCCGCCGGCCGTCTGCACGGTCTGGCTGACCGCGTCCACCAGCCGGTACGGGTCGCGCTCCACCTTGAACAGGCGGTCCGCGACCAGTTGGAGGCGCCGCCGTACCGGATGGAACAGCGCGCCCGCGGCGAGCGCGGCCACCAGGCCCTCGCCCGAGCCGAGCCCGACCCCGGCGAGCCGAGCCAGGGCGATCAGCCCGAAGTAGACCGCCCCGATGACCGCGGCCAGCACCGTGTAGACCAGCGTGCGGTTGATGATCACGTCGATGGCGTGCAGCCGGTAGCGCAGGATGCCGACCGCGAGCGCGACGGGCGCGGCCACCGCGGTGGCGATCCCGGCGATGGAGCCGACGGGCTCGGGGGCCAGGGCGGCGATCATGCCGCCGACCAGCAGCGGATAGCAGAGCCAGGCGATCTGCCGCCTGACCGTCCGGTCGGAGCGCCAGGCCCTGGCGACGATCCCCGCAAGCCCCACGACGGGCGGCACGAGCAGGCCCAGGCGAGCGATGTCCCCGAGGGAGGTGACGGACTCCGGCGGGAAACGGCCCGGCGTGATCACCACGGCCGTCGTGAGCAGGGCGCCGAAGCCCAGCACGGCCGCGATCACCCGCCGCGGGCCCCGCCCGTCGGGGAACGTCAGCAGCAGCGGCCCGCACAGCAGCACGTACCCGGGAACCCACAGCCAGGAGGCCGGCCACCCGGCGACCGGCAGGGCGGTGGCCAGCGTGCAGGCCGCGAAGCTCAGCCCGGACACCAGCAGCAGCGGGCCGGTCACCAGGCGCGGCCTGGCCGCCAGCAGCAGCAACCCCACCACGGGGAGGACCACACCGCCCACGGCCAGGGTCCAGGAGAAGGCGTGGATCACGCCCCAAGGTGTCCGCAGCAGGAAGACGGCCGCCGCCAGGCCCATCAGCGGGCCGGCGGCAGCCGTCACTCCCAGGATGAATTTCCGCCCCATTTCAGGCGAGATCATAGGGGTCGTGGGTGCCTTGACGGCAGGGTAGGGTGCGCTCACTTCTTCACCCGGTCATGGCACGTGGCTCATCTGGACCCGGTGGGGAGCGACTCCCACTCCAGCTCGGGCATCCGCAGCACGCGCAGCCCGATCGTGCCCAGGGCCAGCACCGCCAGCACCATGAGCGCCACGCTGGCCGGGCCGTAGGGGACGAACATGAATCCCAGGTAGGCGACAACCGCGGCGAGCGGCACCCACCAGTGCGCGAACCCCGCCCGCCACACCGCCACCACCAGCAGCGGCACCCCGAACACCGCGAAGAACATCCACGGGACCTGGTAACCGAACGTGGTCCCTGGCAGCCTGAGCATCTCCTCGGTGAGCCGCTCGGCCTCCGCGGGCGGATAGTGCTGCCCGAACCACCACTCCACCGGGTCGGTCAGCATCATCGCCGACAGGTTGATCGCGCCCAGCACGGTCAGCGCCCCGACCACGTGGCCGAACACCACCCACTTGCGGGACAGCAGGCGGAGCATGCCGATCACGGCGAGCGCCGTGAGCAGCCAGCTCCAGTGATAGAGCACCGACTCGAGCTGGGCCATCGCCGGGTTCGCCCCGTAGCTGACGGTCTCGCGGTCGTCGCCCCACGTGCCGGGGTCGACCACGACGGCGACCAGCGCCAGCAGCGGGGCCAGGATGAGCAGCGTTCCGGTGGCGATCCGCCGGAACCTGGCGGGGGAGCGGAGCAGGGTCGGCCGAGGGGTGACCGGGTTGTCGAGCATGGCAGGGGTCCTCACACGAACGGGCTTTTCTTGCGTCAGCCTGGAAGGTAGGCCTCCAGTCGCGCCCGCCGCGTCCCCCGCGTGGCCGACCGGGCCTCACCCTCCCGGCGGACCCGGCCGGTCGAGGAGCTTTCCGAGCAGGTCGGCGGCGATCTGGAGGATCTGCCGCTCCGCGGGAGTGAGCGACTCGGCCATCCGGCGGGCCAGCCACCGGTCGGAGTCGGCCACCTGCTCCAGCAGCACCGCCGAGCCCTGGTCGGTGATGACGATGTGGTGCTGCCGCCGGTCGTCGGGGTTGCGGGAGCGGCGGATCAGCCCGTGGGCGTCGAGCGAGGCGAGGACCCGGGTCACCGACTGGGGCTGCAGGTGCTCGGCGGCGGCCAGCTCGCCCGCCGTCATCGCGCCCCGCCTGTGCAGGTGGCCGAGCAGGGCCAGGCCCAGCCTGCCCGGGCCTTCGGCGGCGCGCTCCTCCCTGAGGCGTCTGCCCAGGGCGGTGGCCGCTCTGCGCAGGGCTACGGCCGTCTGCTCGTCGTTCACATTTACTACGCTAGCACTTACTGACTTCGCCCCTATCTCCTGCTGTTCAGGCGGAATTAACTACGCATGGCGTACGATCTGATGTCATGGCTGTTCTACGGGAGGCGCGCAGCATGGGCGTGGCGGCCCTCGGTATGGGCGCGCCCGTCGCCTGGGGCGTCCTGGTGGGCCACCCCGCGCTGGGCACCCTGGCCGCGATCGGCGCCATGACCGTGGGATCGGCGCGGACCGGGGTGGGGAACGCGGTGGGGCGGGTGGCCTGCGCGGCACTGGCGGGCGGGCTCGGGGCCGCGCTCGCGGGGCACGGCTGGGCCGTGGTCGCCGTCGTGGGGCTCGTCGTGCTGCTCGGCGGGATGAGTAGGCCGGCGGCGGAGCTGAGCGTCCGCTTCGTGACGCTCATGGTGATCGCCACCGGCCTCGGCGGCCACCCGCTGGGTGTCGCGGTGCTGGTCGGCGGGGGAGCCGCCTGGGCGGCTCTCACCGGCCTGCTCGCCGGGAACAGGGATGACGGCTCCCCGAAGCCCGAGGTACTGGGCCCGCGGGCCGGATTGCGCCGGTGGCGGGGGATCGTGCGGCTGTGGTGGGGGCGGCTGGGGACGTGGGCCGGATGGCAGTACCCGGTACGGCTGGCCCTCTGCCTGGCCGCGGCCGAAGTGGCCGCCGTCCTGTGGCCGCAGCCGAGCCCGGCCTGGATCACCGTCACCGTGGTCATCGTGGTCGGCAGATACACCGACGGCGCGCTGCGGCGGCCGGTCGAGCGCGCGGCGGGGACCGCGGTCGGAGTGGCGGCCGGATCGGCGATGCTGCTGTGGGTGCCGCCCGCCTGGACGCTGGTGCCCGTCGTGGCCGTGCTCGCGGGCGTCAGGCCGCTGCTCAAGGAGCGGAACTACACGCTGTACGCGATGGTCATGACCCCGCTGGTGCTGCTGCTGATGCAGGGCGGCGCGGGCATCACGCTCGCCACCATCGGATACCGGCTCGCCGACACCGTCATCGGATGCGCGGTGGCGCTCGCGATCGGGTATCTCCCCTGGACGATCAGAAGGAGAGCACATGCCGTCGTGGACTGACCACGCGATCTGGTGGCACGTCTACCCCCTGGGCTTCACCGGCGCCCCGAAGCAGGCCGAGCAGCGCGTCGTGCACCGGCTGCGGCGGCTGGAGCCGTGGCTGGACTACGCCGTCGAGCTCGGCTGCTCCGGCCTCATGCTGGGGCCGATCTTCGCCGCCGAGACCCACGGGTACGACACCGTCGACCACTTCCGCATCGACCCCCGCCTCGGGGACGAGAAGGACTTCGACTCCCTGGTCGAGCAGGCCCGCGAGCGGGGGCTCAGGATCGTGCTCGACGGCGTGTTCAACCACGTCGGCCGCTCCTTCGCCGGGCCGCGGGAGTTCCTGACGGACCGCGCCTTCGAGGGGCATGACCGGCTGGTGGTGCTGGATCACGGGCGGCCCGCCGTACAGGAGTACGTCGCGGGGGTGATGGACCACTGGCTCGGCAGGGGAGCGGCGGGCTGGCGGCTCGACGCGGCCTATGCCGTACCCGCGGATTTCTGGGCGGGGGTGCTGCCGCAGGTCAGGGACCGGCACCCGGAGAGCTGGTTCGTCGGGGAGATGATCCACGGCGACTACGCCGGATACGTCGAGCGCTCGGGCCTCGACTCCGTCACGCAGTACGAGCTGTGGAAGGCCATCTGGAGCTCGCTCAACGACAGGAACCTGTTCGAGCTGGCCTGGGCGCTCGACCGGCACAACGGGATGCTCGAGACCTTCGTGCCGCAGACCTTCGCCGGCAACCACGACGTCTCCAGGCTGGCCACCCGCCTGGAGGACCCCCGCCACCTCGGGCACGCGCTGGCGATCCTGTTCACCGTGGCCGGCATCCCGAGCGTGTACTACGGCGACGAGGAGGGCCTCACCGGGCTCAAGGAGGAACGCGAGGGCGGCGACGACGCGATCAGGCCCGCCTTCCCGGAAACCCCCGGCGAACGGGGGCCTGTCTTCCGGCTGCACCAGCGCCTCATCGGCAACCGGCGCCGCCACCCCGGCGTCGTCAGGGCACGCACGAAGGTCGACCACCTCACCAACAGGACCGCCTCGCTCACCACCGCCGACGTGCGGCTGCTGCTCAACCTCGACGACGAAGCCCAGGTGATCGACGGGATCGAGGTGCCGCCGCACGCCTGGCACCTGGCGTGACTCAGCTCACACCAATTCCCGGGAATATCGGTGGGTAAAGGGATCGTTAGCACGCACGTGAACGAGATGTGTCGACGAATGCGCGCCACGGGCTGTCGAGCCCGCTGAGCAATCCGCCCGCCCATCGTCGATAGGTAGACCATGATCGTTCCCAGCTTCGTGCTGCGCAGGCTGTCACACCTGCCCTTCCACCCCGGCACGCACTAACACACCCCACCAAAGCTCGAAATTTCTGTTTAACAGCTACTTCGTGGGGATTTTTCGGTGATCCAGGCTTCAGGCCTGCGCAAGCTGTACGGCGATACCGTCGCGCTCGACGGCGTCGACCTGCACGTGCGCGAGGGTGAGATCTACGGCGTGCTCGGCCAGAGCGGCGCGGGCAAGAGCACGCTCCTGCGCTGCGTCAACCTGCTCGAGCGGCCCGACGCAGGCACGGTGACCGTGGCAGGACAGGACCTGACCGCGCTGGGCGGCCGCGAGCTCAACCGCGCCCGCCAGCGCATCGGCATGATCCACCAGCACTTCGCGCTGCTGTCCTCCCGCACGGTCGCGGGCAACGTGGCCTTCCCGCTCGAGGTCATGGGCGTGCCAAGGGCCGAGCGCGAGCGCCGCGTCGCCGAGCTGCTCGACGTCGTCGGCCTGGCGGGACGCGGCAAGGACCACCCGCACCAGCTGTCCGGCGGCCAGAAGCAGCGCGTCGGCATCGCCCGCGCCCTGGCCGGCAACCCGTCGGTGCTGCTGTCGGACGAGGCCACCTCCGCCCTCGACCCGGCCACCACCCAGTCGATCCTGGCCCTGCTCAAGCGCCTCAACACCGAGCTCGGCCTGACGATCCTGCTCATCACCCACGAGATGAGCGTCGTCAAGGCCGTCTGCGACTCGGTGGCCATCATGGCGGGCGGCCGCATCGAGGAGTCGGGGACGATCGCCGACCTGATCCGCGCCCCCGGCTCGCGGCTGACCCGCGAGATCTTCCCGCTCCCCGAACCCGCCCCCTCGGGCTCGGTCACCCTCACCTTCACCGGAGACCCGCAACAGCCGGTCGTGTCCGAGGTGGTCAGGAAGTTCGACGTGGAGCTGAGCATCCTCGGCGGCGCCATCGAGGAGCTCCCCGCCGGATCCGTCGGCCGCCTGCGCGTCGCCCTCACCGGCGACGTCCCCGCCGCACTCGACCACTTCCGCAGCCGCGGCCTGCTGGTGGAGGTCGCCGCATGACTTCTCACCCCGTACGGCAGGCCTCGAGGGAGGGCGCATGACCTGGGACGAGATCTGGCCCCTGCTCATCGAGGGGGCGGGCGAGACCGCGGTGATGGTCGGCTGGTCCACCCTGTTCACCGTGATCTTCGGGTTGCCGCTCGGCGTCGCCCTGGTCGTGCTCGACCGGGGCGGCCTGGCGCCCGCACCCGCGGTCAAGTCCGTCCTCGGCATGATCGTCAACGTCGGCAGATCCCTGCCGTTCATCGTGCTGATGATCGCGATCATCCCGTTCACCCGGCTCGTCGTCGGGACCACCATCGGCACCGCCGCCGTGGTCGTGCCGCTGACCGTGGGCGCCGTGCCGTTCTTCGCCCGCCTGGTGGAGACCGCGCTGCGGGAGGTCGGCACCGACGTGGTCCAGGCGGCCCAGGCCATGGGCGCAGGCCGTACCGCGATCGTGCGGAAGGTGCTGCTGCCCGAGGCCCTGCCGGGGCTGGTGGCCGGGCTGACCGTGACCGTCGTGGCGCTGATCGGGTACTCCGCGATGGCGGGGACCGTCGGCGGCGGCGGGCTGGGGGACCTGGCCGTCCGCTACGGCTACCAGCGTTTCGAGACGCTGGTCATGATCGTCACCGTTGTGCTGCTCATCGTGATCGTGCAGCTCATCCAGAGCCTGGGCGACCTGGTCGCCCGGCGGCTATCACACAAGTAAGGAAAAATCATGAAGCTTCGTAGCCTTGTGGGCGCTATCGGCCTGTCGCTGTTGCTCGCCGCATGCGGAACGTCGCAGTCCGCGACGAACAGCGCTTCGCCGGAGAAACCCGCGGACGCCGTGCTGAAGGTGGGCGCCAGCCCGGTGCCGCACGCGGAGATCCTGAACTTCGTCAAGCAGAACCTGGCCCCCGCGGCAGGGCTGAAGCTGGAGGTCGTGGAGTTCACCGACTACGTGCAGCCGAACGTGCAGCTCAACGAGGGTCAGCTGGACGCCAACTTCTTCCAGCACAAGCCCTACCTTGACGACTTCAACGCCTCCAAGGGCACCAAGCTCAGCTTCGTGACCCCGGTGCACCTGGAGCCGCTCGGCCTGTACTCCAAGAAGATCACCAGCGTGGCCGCGCTGCCGAACGGCGCCACCGTGGCCGTGCCCAACGACGCCACCAACCTCGGCCGCTCGCTGAAGCTGCTGGCCGACAACGGGATCATCACCCTCAAGGAGGGCGCCGGCACCGCCGCCACCGAGCGCGACGTGACGGGCAACCCGAAGAAGCTGGAGTTCAAGCCGCTGGAGGCCGCCCAGGTGCCGCGCGCCCTCGACGACGTGGACGCCGCCGTGATCAACGGCAACTACGCCATCGAGGCCGGGCTCAAGCCCGCCTCCCAGGCGCTGCTGCTGGAGAAGAGCGAGGGCAACCCGTACGCCAACGGGCTCGTGGTGCAGGCGGGGCACGAGAAGGACCCGAACATCGTGACCCTGGGCAAGCTGCTCCAGGACCCGAAGGTCAAGGAGTTCATCAAGACGAAGTATGAGGGTTCAGTGATTCCCGCAGAATAGTGGGATAAATCTGGAAAACGACCTTATCAAGTGCTTTGTAAGCGGGCAGCAATTCGCGAGGCGTACGAATACGGGGACAACTCCACCTCTCCCGAGGAGGCCCCAAAGTGCGATTCGTTTCACGAATCCTCATCGGTGTCGCAGCCGTCACAGCAATGGCGGTCGGCGCCCCGGTGGCCGCGAACGCGGCGCCCGCTTCCACGACCTCGTCCCACTTCTACGAGGCCGACTGGGGGCCGTACTACTCCAGTAACCACAAGGCCAGTGCCGAGGGCCACGTCACCGTGGACAAGCAGGCCTACAAGTACTGGTACTGGAAGACGTTCTTCGTGAAGAAGAAGGTCTGCTGGTTCGACAGCCACGGCAATCAGCACTGCAAGATCGTGGTCAAGAAGATCAAGAAGCACGTGTGGGTGTGGAAGTACAACTACTTCTACACCGTCGACAGCACTCTCACCGACTACAAGTGGTGGGGTTACAACAAGTGCGCGTGGGAGACGTTCAAGGTCGTGAACTACGACGGCTCCTCCTACTTCAAGAGCTTCTACAACTGCTCGTCGTACCCGCAGGACTACTCCTTCTCCGGTAAGAACGCCGCCCACATCTGGGTGGACGTGAGCCGGGGGAACAAGTTCCACCCGACCGGGTACCACTCGGGCTGGATGGACGTGTATCACGCCTGACCCGCGCAAAGCCGCGGCCTCGGAGGGGGGCCGCGGCTTCGCCGTACCCGGAGGCCTTTCGGGCCGGCAGATAACCGAATAGTGTTCGGTTCATGCATCCGGGAGCCATCGCAGCAGTCACCCCCGACAAGCCCGCTGTGATCCTGGCGGGCTCCGGGCAGGTCGTCACCTACCGCCGGCTGGATGAGGAGTCGAACCGGCTGGCCCACCTGTTCCGCGCGGCCGGGCTGCGGCCCGGCGACCACGTGGCGTTCATGCTGGAGAACCATCCGCTGTTCCTGGCCGTGGCCTGGGCCGCGCACCGGGCAGGCCTGTACTACACCGCGATCAGCTCCCGCCTGCAGACCGACGAACTGGCCTACATCGTCGACAACTGCGAGGCCAGGATCTTCGTCACCTCCGCCGCGCTCTCGCCGTCGATCGAGGCGATCGGCCCCCGGGTGGAGCGCAAGCTGATGCTCGACGGCGTCACGCCGGGCTTCGAGTCCTACGAGGAGGCGGTGGCCGGGATGCCGGTCACGCCGATCGAGGACGAGGTCCAGGGCGGCGACATGCTCTACTCCTCCGGCACCACCGGTCGCCCCAAAGGCGTCAAGCCCGCCCTCGGCGGCCGGCCGCTGGAGGAGCCAAGCGTCCTGCTGAGGCTGATTCAGGGGCTGTTCGCGCCCACCGGCGACAGCGTCTACCTCTCGCCCGCGCCGCTCTACCACGCCGCGCCGCTGCGCTACAGCATGCAGTTCCAGCGGCTGGGCTGCACCGTCGTGGTGATGGAACGCTTCGATCCCGAGCGCTACCTGGAGGCGGTCGAGCGCTACCGGGTCACGCACTCGCAGCTCGTGCCCACGATGTTCATCAAGATGCTCAAACTGCCCGAGGAGACCCGCGCCAAGTACGACGTCTCGTCGCTGCGATGTGCCATCCACGCGGCCGCGCCCTGCCCGATCCCCGCCAAGGAGGCGATGATCGAGTGGTGGGGGCCGATCATCCACGAGTACTACGCGGGCACCGAGGGCAACGGCTTCCTCTACACCAACTCCCAGGACTGGCTCGCGCACAAGGGCACGGTCGGCCGGTCGCTGCTCGGCACCGTGCACGTGTGCGACGAGGACGGCAACGACCTGCCGACCGGGGAGGACGGCACGGTCTACTTCGCCGACAGCGCCCGCTTCGAGTACCACGGCGACCCCGAGAAGACCAGGTCGGTCCAGGATCCGCAGGGACGCGGCTGGACCACGCTCGGCGACATCGGCCACCTCGACGCCGACGGCTTCCTCTACCTCACCGACCGCCGCTCCTACATGATCATCTCCGGCGGGGTGAACATCTACCCGCAGGAGGCGGAGAACCTGCTCGCCCTGCACCCCAAGGTCGCCGACGTGGCCGTGTTCGGCGTGCCGGACGAGGAGATGGGCGAGCAGGTCAAGGCCGTCGTCCAGCCCGCCGACCTGAAGGAGGCGGGCCCGGCCCTGGAGGCGGAGCTCATCGCCCACTGCCGAGCCCACCTGGCCCACTACAAGTGCCCCAAGTCGGTCGACTTCCGCGAGGAACTCCCGCGCCACCCGACGGGCAAGCTCTACAAGCGCCTCCTGCGTGAAGAGTACTGGCCTGGCAAAACCTCGTGAATTTCTTGGTGCGGCGGCCTCGGGCGCCGTGTCCCTGAGCAGCACCGATAAGAATCCCGTGAGAGCTCTCAGGAAGCTCTGATCAGCGCCTTAGCCTGCACTTAGTGGGCAGCAACCAGTGTGCACTCAGGAGTGTAAGCAGGAACGGCCCCACCTGAAAGCGGAACAATTAAGCCGCCCCTAACCGATCTTGGTTAGGGGCGTGTCACCGCACGTCAAGCCGCTGCTCAGTCCTCGTCCTTCGGTGCCTTGACGAACGTCCCGATCCCGCGCACCGAGTACGCCACACCCTCCTCGCGCAACCGCACCAGCACCTTGCGGGCCGTGCCGCGGGCGATGTCGAACTCGGCGACCAACTGGTGTTCGGACGGCAGCGGCGAATCCACCGGGTACGTGCCGTCGGCGATCCTGGCCTTCAGGACGTCCGCGACCTGCTCCCACTTCGGTGCATTCAGACGCCATTCGATCATCACAGTCGAACAGTAGGCATCCCTGTTGACCTGCGGATACCCACACATCACCAAGGTTCACCATGGTGAACCATGATGAAGAGGCGTAGCATCCGATCGAAAGGCCCTGCAATAGAGCGGGCCCGGCAGGCGCGCGAACGCCTGGACTCCGGGCCCTTGATCGCATCGGAGTGCGACCCGTGGCAAAGCCTACGACGACCCTCACGGTCCCCCAATACATCCCCGATTGCTCCACACAGGAGCTCGACGACGGCCGTGTGCGCGTGACCTACATCGTGGCCGGCCGCTCCACCGTCGCCGCCAGCTGGCGCGCCGCCCACATCTGGGCCACCGCGCTCGGCATCGCCAGAACCTGGAGCGCCGCGTGACTATCGTCGACGACGCGAACAGCGCGGAGATCTGCGCGCACTGCGGATACGAGATCGTCAGGGTCAACGGTCTCGTGGGCGGGCACTGGTCCACCCCTCTCGGAGAGCCGCCCGCCAAGGGCGTCGCGCTGCCGATCGAATGCCCCGGGAAGCCGGTCGCCGGTTACCGCTCGACGTTCGGAGAGCACACGCCCGCCTGACCCCTGAGCCGCCCGGTCGCCGCGTTGGCCACACCCATAGCTCCGCGGCGGCCGGGCATCCACGCCCGCGCACCCTTACGCGCAGTCGAGGGCGCCGCGGGTAGGCCTCCGCTCATTCCGGGTTGGGCGGAGGCCCCAGACAACAGAAGGCCCCCACCGGCGTTGGAGCGCCGGTGGGGTTCTTCCAGCTCAGACGCCTAATCTGACTAGGAGTCCTCGCCATGCAAGACCTTACGATCGCTTCCGGCCGTGCGCCAGCACGCTGGCCGCTCATCCTTCTCGCCCTCCCCGCCGGCGTCGCCACCTGGTCTGGCTGGGTCGGCCTCGGCGAACGCACCGGATTCGGACTCGTCAAGCCGCTGCCCGGCATCCTCGACTCACTGGAAATCAACACCGCGGTCACCCTGCCGATCGGTGTCGAGACGTACGCCGCCTACGCGCTCGGCGCCTGGCTCAACCGGTCTCCGCGGATCAGCGACGGCACCCGCCGCTTCGCCAAGTGGTCCGCGATCGGGTCGCTGGTGCTCGGCATGCTCGGCCAGGTCGCCTACCACCTGCTGGAGGTCTTCCAGCAGGCTCTCGCCCCCTGGGAAGTGACCACCGCGGTGTCCGCGCTGCCCGTCCTGGTGCTCGGGATGGGCGCCGGCCTCTCCCACATGATCAGCCGTGATCTGCACGCGCCAGCCGTACCCGACCCCGCACCGGCCGTACCCGTGGACGTATCCGAGCCGGCGCAGCCGGGCCCGGACGATGCCGAGGCGGCCCGCGCAGTCGAGGATCTGATCGCCTGGACGCACCGCGTCAGCGGCGGCATCCCGCCCCTCCCGCCGCTTGGAGAGGTGCGCGTACTCGACCCTGTACCCGAGGTCGACGAAGTGTGTACTTCCGCAGGTCACCACTACCGGGCGATGCTCGCGCAAGGAGAGATTCCGTCGATCCGGCAGCTGAAGAAGGAGCTTCGGATCGGCCAGGACCGTGCCGCCCAGGTGCAGGCGTACCTGTCCGCACTCGTCGACCGGCGCGAGGCGCTAGCGGTGACTCCGTGAGCGACACCTTCGAGCGCCCCCAGACACCGCCCGAGTTCTGGGTCAAGCCCAGCCGTACCCGGCGCGTGGTCCACCTCCTGCGCCAAGGCAAGTACGGCAGGCGCACCATCAAGTTCGTCGCCCGCTCCACCACCGCCCCCGCGGCCGGGACCGCACGACTCGCGACCACCGCCTGGCGGTGGATCCGCGCCGACGACTACGCAGGCACCGACGACCACATCTTCCGCGAGAGCGTCCGCACCCGCCGCCGCCGACAGGCGTGGATGCTCGGCCTGGCCTACCTCGGCTCGACCGCGGCGGGCACCGCTTGGTGGAGCACCACGACGCCGCTCGTGGCGCTCGCCGCCGTCGCCGGGCTCGGCACCGTGGTCGAGGTGCACAAGCGGATCGCGGCGCGGCCGATCCCGTTCAAGATTCCCGGCCGGAAGGGCGGCACCCCGCAGGAGAGCGTGGTGGTGCGCGCAGCGATCGACGCCAAGCTCGGCCGCGCCGAAGGCATGCGCCTGGCCGCGCCCGTGCTCACCGAGGACGGCGGCTGGTCGACCATCCTGCAGCTGCCGCCCGGCCAACGCGCCCGCAGCGCACTGGGGAGAGAGGCCGACTTCGCGTCCGCGCTCGGCGCCGGCGAGTCGCAGGTGGTGTTCGAGCTGATCGATGAGCACGCGGGCAGGTTGGCCATCTTCGTCGTCGTGCTGCTCGTCGGCCTGGTTGTCATGGCGCAGGTGTTCGCCAAGCTGGCCGCCTCGCTGCCGCAGTCGACGCCGAGCCCGCGAGCGCAGCCGAGCGTCGCGTCGCGCACGCCGTCGGAGGCGCAGGAGCGCGTCTACCTCGCCAAGCTGAAGGCGATCGATCCGGGCCTGGTGGTGAACACCGAGCGGGCGATCCGTCGTGCCGAGAACATCTGTGGCCGGATCCTGGACGGGGCCGATGGCGGCAAGCTGACGCTCGAGCAGTACGTCGTGCAGGAGTTGTCCGGCGGCAACGCCACGATCGACCAGGCACAGGCTCGGCAGGTGATCAAGGCGGTCAAGGTGTGGTGCCGCTAGCGGGCGCGGCCGATCTGCTCGCGGTACGGCAGACGCTTCAGCCCGTGCTCGTCGATGTGCTGACGCAACGCGGCCTGCCATTCGCGGACCTTCGCGCGGGCGACCTTCTCGGCGGCCGGGTCGATCGCCGCCTGCTCGCGGCGCTTCCACCGGCGGATATGCCGCTCGATGGCGCGTTGCCTCTGCTTGGCCTCATACCCTTCCGGGTTCGAGTTCGCGTTGCCGACCTTGGTGATGCCGGGCGTCCAGCGGCTCACGGAGTGTGTGCAGTTGGGGTGCATGAGCCCGGCCGCGCGCGCCTCAACCAGAGATCCGGCCACGTGGACGGTGACCATCTCGCCGTCGCGGGTCGCGTGCTCGACCTGGACATCGCCGCGGTTCTTGCCGGAGAGGGAGAGCACCTTGCGCTCCCACGGGCGGCACTTCGGGCACTCGCGCGGGCTATCGGACACGATGACCAGGTCGTCGCCAGCCTCGATGAGCCGGTCGGCGTGAGTCTGGACCGCAGCGGCCATGGTACCGGTGCGTGCCGCCATCTCCACGTAGGAGGCGAGCTCCCACCGGCGCCCGCCGCGGTCGACGAACCCGGCGATGCCGCGGTCAAGCAGCCGCTCCCACGCGTGTTGGGCGGCCTGCCGCCTGGTTTGGAGGCCGAGGAGCACGTCGGGGAGTGCAGCCTCGGCGATCACCTTGCGGTAGGCGTCGAGCTGCCAGCGCAGGATCTGCACATGTGTGGAACGCAGGGTCAGCGCCAGCTCGCGTGCCAGCCGTACCAGGGCCGGGTTGCCGGGGAGCGCCTGCCGTACCAGCCGGGCGCCCTGGCCGCGCGCGGGGGTGTCGCCGAGGCGGCCGGGCTCTTCGTCGGCCCGCCGTCCGCCGCGCTGTACGGCGAGGGCGATGGCCTGCCGTACAGCGTCGTCTGAGTCGATGGCCAACTTGGCGAGGATCCGCTGGGCTTGCATACGCAGCGCGGTGAGCGCGATGAGCTTCTCGGAGGCCCAACGTGGCGAGTCGATCCCGGCCTTGAGCGAGGTGGCGATGTCGCGGGCCAGCCGGAGTTCGGCGCGCTGGTACAGCTCGACGAGGGTGGCGACGAGGTCGTCGACGGTGGGCGCGGCCATCACGCCCCCTCAGGCGGTCTATCCTGCTGCGGCGGCCCGGTCTGCTGGCCAGGATCCTGCTGGAAGGCCGTCGACAGATCGGGAACCATGGCCTGCTGCGATTCGGTGATCCGGTCGACTTCCTCCTGCACCTCGGGGTCATCCCAGTCCGGATGGAGGAGCCTGACCTTGATCTCGGTGGAGACCGCCTCGGCCTGCGCGAGCAGATTGAGCGTCTCAGCCAGCGCCTTCGGGTCGGTGGCGACCCCGTCGGGCCATTCCAGAGACGGCCGCTCGGGGACGACGCCGGAGCCGAAGATGACGTCATCGATGGCGAGCAACGCGGTCACGGCGTCGCCGACGCCGCGCTTGTTGTAGCCGATCTTCTTCGACCGGGTCGTGTAGGAGCGCTCCTGCCGGGCGACGACCTCGGTGGCGGTGACGGCGGCGTCGCCCTCTCCGCCGAAGGTCTGCACCGAGTAGCCGGCGCCGCGCACGGCCTGCTCCAGCCAGTCGGCGGCGGTGGCGCGGTGCTCTTCGTGCCGGATGAGGAACTGCTGCGGCGAGATCTCCATCTTGTCGTCGCCGCCGAGCACGTTGAGGCTCTCGTACAGCTCCTGCTCGACGTCGAACGCGGCGCCCTGGCCGCGGCCCTGGCTCTGCAGGTACGAGGTCGGGACGATCAGTCTCGCCTTGGCCAGGCGGATGTCCCTGCGCCAGGAGGAGTAAACCTCGTCGAGGCCGTCGAGCATGGGCTCGATGCCCTGGAGGTCGCTGCGGCCGAGATAGGCCGCGGCGGGGACGTTGCGCCAGATCCGATTGGGTCTGATGTTCGGGATGTAGGAGGCGGTCAGCATCGGGATGCGGGTCTCGATCGCGCCCTGCTCCGTCACCACTTCGGCGAGGTAGGCGGTGGCCTCGTGCTCGGTGAGCGGGATCTGGTGGCCGAGGTCGTCACAGGTGCCTTCGTACAGGCCGTGCAGGATCACGCCCGGCTCGTGCCGCTCGAGGTGGCGGACGACGATGTCGCCGTCGTCGGCTAGGACGCGCCAGAACGTGACCGCGGTGAGGACGCCGTAGCGGAACTCGGGGATGGCGCTGTCGGCGTGGACGGCGGCGAGCCATGGGCCTTCGGGGCGGAGCTTCTTGTCCCAGCAGACTCGCAGGTAGACGCCGGAGAGGCCTGAGGCGAGCTCGGCGGACTCCAGGAGGGTGGAGTGGAGGTCTGAGTCCTCGATGAGCTGTTCCAGGCGGGCTTGGGTGGTCTTGTCGTCTGACTTGATGGAGATCATCTCGCCGTAGAGCAGGTTCGCGCTGGTGGCCGCGATATCGCTCGCCAGCGGCACGTGCAGTTTCGTGCGGGGCTGGGCTCCGGTGGGGCGGGTGCCCCAGAACCAGCGCTCCAGCTTGCGTCCGACGGTGGCCCGCCAGCCGCCGCGCTCGCTAGCGAAGAATCCGGTGGTGTCGTTGGCGCGTTGGCCGCCGTAGACGCCAGCGAGGGCGTCGGGGTCGCCGCTGTACCAGGCGCTCCACTCGGCGAGCTTGGGGATGATGGGTGCGATTGCTGGGGGCGGCCAGGTGCCGCCGCTCGGCAGCGGCATCGGGTTCTCCTAGAGAGGCTGAGCTGCGGCGATGCCGCACACTATCAATTTTCAACGAATTCCCGGGACAATTAAGGCGTTCTATTAGCGCAATTGAATAGGAACTCGAAAATGCACTGTTTTGAAATTCTGTGGCGCTCGCCTCGTCGCCGGGAGAGGGTCCAGGCCGACCGCGTAGACCCGCGGTACGGCTTCTACGACTTCTACCGCGACGGTCAGGTGGTCAAGAGCGTCCGGAGGGCTTCGGTCGACGGCATCACGCAGCTCGGGTAGTCCGCCACCGAATTCGGGTCGGCCGACGCTGTGGGTGTCGGCCGACCTCGGACTTCATGGCCTTGGGGATTGCTTGCGGGAAGTAAAGATTCCCCAAGTTACCGGCGCGTAGAGCGGTGCTCGCTTAATGCCCGTCTGGCCGCGCAGCCACGGTCCAGTTACTCGGCACGCGCACACTCTGCGCGTCCTCCATGCTGAAGGTGACGAGGGGATCGGTCACCAGGAGCACAACTGCGACCGACGATGTCCTGTGATGTGATCAAGCTGCCGAGTGAGCGACCGTCCATCCCCGATAGGCAGGCGAGACACACACCACGATGAGCCACGGCCAATTCGGCGTGGCCCAACGGAAGGTGTGCGTCATGCACGGGTTCTGGGGTCGTAGTCGTCCTGTCTCCGTCGAGGTCGCTGCCCGCCGGGCCCGTTGGCGGAGGCGCCTCTGGGTAGCCGTCCAGGTCACTGCGGCGCTCCTGACGATCTTGTGGAACGGGGTGCAGCTTATGAGGATGCTCTAGCCCGCACCGACCTAGGCAGTGGCGAGGACGGGCTCGCGCAGATGGTGGCGCCAGATCGACTGCGTCGTGTGAGCCGCGTACCGGATCATGTCCAGGCCGTGGTCAGCCACCTTCACGGGCGCGTCCTCGCCCTTCTCGGCCTTCTCCTCATCCCAGGAGTAGCCAGGAAACTCGGCGATGATCTCCGGGCACGTGGCGGCGATCTTCAGTCGGTCGGTGGCCAGCAGCGAGGCCACGGTGCGGAGGCCGGGCAGCACCTCGTTGTCCCCGAGCGTTGAGGCGAGCCCGTCCTGGTGCAGCTGAACCCGGAAGCTTGCCGCGCTCGGGTCGACGACGACGTACGGTGGGCGCTCCCCAGTCGAGTCGAGCCAGGCCCGGAATCGGGAGCTGTACTCGACGTCCGTCAGCTGTCGGTACTGGCGCTTGCTGTCGTACCGCCACTCGTGGGTCAGGTACAGGCGCCCATCCGCCGCGAGGCCGAGCCGCCCGGCGTGGAACGGGTTCGTCGTGCCATAGTCGGCCGCCGCGCTGATCCACTGGACGATCGGCGGCACCACACTGACGATGTGCCGGGCCGGGTCCCACATGTCGTAGATAGCGCCCGTCGCCAGGCACCACTCGCCGTCTATGAACCGGCGCCGCCACAGGCCAACGTACTGGGCCATGAGCAGGTCGATGTACGACCGCTCCAGGCTCGGGTTGTCGTGCAGCGTGAAGTGCCAGTGCCGTACCCCGACCTCAGCGCCGCGGAGGATGAAGTCGGTGCGCAACCAGTGCGCCGGCCCGTCCGGGTTCGTCGTCGCCAGCAGCTTCGCGCCCGGGACGCGCAGGCGGGAGAGCAGCATCATCCAGAACGACTGCGGCACCAGCGTGGCCTCGTCGACGTAGGCGAGCGCGATGGTCGAGCCGCGGATGCGGCCTTCAGCGCGGACGTCGCTGGCGCCGATGAGGTGGACGGTGCGGCCGAGGATGACCGCGGTCGTCGAGCCGGTGGTGTGGTGGACCTGCCCGGCCAGGAAGCCGAACAGCACGCTGGACTGGAGCGGGTCGATGATGTTGCGCTCGATGGTCTGCAGGGTGCGGCCGACGATGACGACCAGGCCGTGGTCGGGGGCGCGCATGACCGCGATCAGGAAGGCCAGGAGCGAGGCGATGGTCTTGCCAGAGGAGACGGCGCCGGCCCAGAGCGCGATCTGCGGCGTGGCCAGGGCGCCGACGACGCTGCGCAGCTGCTTGGGCGACAGGACGCGGCCGAGCTTGTCGAGGTTCATCCCTCGTCCGGCGGCAGGTGCTCGGCGGCCACCTCGAGCGCCTCGGCGATCGCGCTGAGCATGCTGCGGGCTTCGCTCGCGCCGCTGTTCGCGTCGTAGTCGAGGAGGCGCATGCTCTTGTCGACGGCAAGGCCGACGCTGGCGAGGATGTCGCGCTTATCGCGGAATGGCGGCTCGTTGACCAGCTCGCTGCTGTAGACGTTCTCGCGCCCGCCGAACGAGTGGATGGTGCAGGGTTCCCAGAGCTGCTTGCGGAGGCGCTCGGCGTCGCCGAGGAGGTCGAGGGCGAGCTTGCTGCGGCGTGCGCGGGCGTCGTCGACGCGGGCCTGCGTGGCTTGCCGGGTCTGCTTGCGGTCGAAGCTCAGGCTCATGTCGGCGGCGGCTCGGCTGATGGTGGAGCGGTCGCGGCCGAGCTCTCTCGCGATCTGGTTGCAGCCGTGGCCCGCGGCGTGGAGGTCGCGGATCTGCTGGCGCTCGTCGTCGGTGAGGGGGGTGGAGGCCACGTGCACCTCCTGCCTAGTTCTCAAGCGAGCAGGTCCCATGCCGAGTTACGTTCGAACATGGCCTTCAACATGCCCGATGCCAACTACGGCCGCCTCGACACGGAGATCGCAGAATTGTGCCGACGTCTGGATCTGCTCGACGATGCTCGCCAGGGCGATGATGAGGAAGTTGCGGAGCTGATGATCTTGGCTGCGGCGGTCAAGACGCTGTGGGACTCGCTCGATGAGCACTGCCGAGGTGGTGGGCTGCCTCGGGTGTGGCGGGATCGAACGCCGCGACCGCCGGAACCGGAGCAGTCGTACTACACCGGCCCGTTTTCGCGCACGCCGAAGACGCCTCGATCATGAGTTATCCACAGGCTTGGTGTCAAGCCACATCAGTACCTGGAAGTCAGCACCTGCTTGGTGGCTTCAGAGCCCATCGTCATCCAGTTGCTCCAGACGATCCGGCCATTCGCCAGCTCTACGCCGATGCGGCAACGCCCGCCATGGGCGGGATGGGCCGGAGATTCGACCCCGTGGGTGCGCCACTTGGCTTGCGAAATCCCCTTGAGCGTGTGCTGGGTGTCGCCGATCAGGCCGATCTCGCGCGGCGGGTTGAGGCCGTCATCACCGTGGAATCGTACGACCTGGACTTCTCCGGCGCGGTGGTTGCTCACGATCACGTTGACGTACGTCATTCGGCGTGAACCATGGGGATAGTCTTCGAGCGTCTCGGTCGTAGCTGTCGCAGACACTTTGATCTTGTATCCGCCTCGCTTGAACGCGAGCCATGCGACGAAAAAGCTTCCTGCTGCGATCAGGATGCCTGCGGCTCCAAGGATCCTGGCGAACGCGTCCGGTTCCGCAGTTGCAGCTAACGACACGAGGTTCATGAGGTAATCGTCCTGGCATGTCCTCGGTCCGTCTCTGCAGCGCGCACGTGTCTCGCCAACCGTGCCCATTCCGATATCGGCCAGCAGGGTTGCCCGCCCACCACGTGCCCACCTCGCGCTGGGGCGGCTCACAGATGCCGTGGCAGACGATGGCGATCTGGCCGCCGGGAAGGTCGACCACGCGCCAGGTGTGTGTGCCGCCGGCGGGTGTCTCGGGCGTACGGCCGCCGCACCAGGGGCAGACCACCCTGACCAGCTGGCCGGTGTAGAGCATGGCCAACGCTCGGGCCACCTGCTCGTACATGCCGTGGATGCGGGGTTCGGCCCAGTCGTGCCATGGGCCGGGCTCGCCGAGGTCGTCGTGCTCGTCGACCAGGCGGGCGCGGGCGTAAGCGAGGTACGGGCGGGCGTCGAGGTTGCCCAGGCCGGGCGGGGCCGGCGCCGGGCCGATGCTGAACTCGCCGAGCTCTGAGCCGTCGTGTTGCCGATGGGCGCCCAGTGCTCGTCTCCGCCCTTCTCCGTGATGCACAGCCGCTTGCCTCGCAGATCTACATCGTCAAGGCGGAGACCGGCGATCCCGCTCACCCGCATACCGTTGTCGATCAGCGTGAGGATGATCGCCGTGTCGCGGCGAGACGCGAAGTCGCGCCCCTTGCACACCTCCAGGAGCCGCCCGATCTCCTCGAGAGTGAGGTACTTGCGGGCCTTGCGCGGCACGCGCGGCCGGTCGGCCTTGAGCACGGGGGAGAAGGTGCTCCGCTCGTCCTCGGCGATGATCCAGGAGAACCACACACCGAGGTACGAGTGGGCGGCCGCCGCTGTCGGCAGGCCGGCCCGCTCCCGCTCATGCACCAGGAACGCGCGCACCTCGTCGGCAGCGACGCGCTCCGCGTCGTCCACGGCGGCCTGGTCCTCGAGGAAGCCCGCGAAGCGGTACGCGACCCGCAGGTACGCCTCGATCGTGGTAGGGGCCTTGTTCGCGGCGCGCAGGGCCAGCTCCCACGAGGGGATCAGGGCCCTCATGGGTGTGCCACGCGGCACGGTGGGCTGCTTGCGTTTGGCGGGGCGGCGGCGTTCGCGCGAGACGAAGTCGATGACGTTGTCGGGCATGCTCGGCTCCTCGTGTCGTGGCGATGGACCGGTTTTCGCTTAAGCCGGGGAGGGCTGATTATTCGTTCCATCACCTGTGTGCGACTCGCCGCCAAAATTCTTGGAGGCGATTTGCGCCCCGGATGCTGCCCTCGACCAGGCACGATAAGAACCGCGTCAGGGCTCTCAGACTCCTCCGATCAACGGTTTAACCTGCACTTACGCGGCTCTTGACACCCTTGGGTCATCGGGACTTGAGGAGATGAGATGAACGCGAACGAGCCTCACGAGCAGGGGACGGGCGGCTGGAGCCAGTTCGGTGCCACGCCGCCCTCCGCCGGGGGCTTCCCCCGGCGGGAAACGGTGATCATGGACGTGCCCGCGCCGCCGCCTCCCGCGCCGCCGAGGAAGCCGGGCTTCACGGGCACGCAGAAGGCGGTCGCCGGGCTCGCGCTGGCGGCCGTGGCATTCGGCGGCGGCGTCGCAGGGGCCGTCGTCGCCAACTCCTTCCGCAGCGAGCCCGTGGTGGCCGCGGCGCCGAGCCCGGTGTTCAAGTCGGCGTCGAACCAGTACACCGTGGCCCAGGTGGCGGCCAAGGTGCAGCCGTCGGTCGTGGCGATCCAGCTGGCCAACGTGGGCGGCTCGGGTGTGGTGCTGTCCCCGGACGGCCTGATCCTGACCAACAACCACGTCGTGGCCTCGGCGGCCAACGGCAGCCCCATCACGGTCAAGTTCAGCGACGGCAAGACCGCCAAGGCGAAGGTCGTCGGCACCGACCCGGCCACGGACCTGGCCGTCATCAGGGCGCAGGACGTCTCCGACCTGACCCCGCTCCCGCTGGGCAACAGCGACAACCTCAAGGTCGGTGACGCGGTGCTGGCCATCGGCAGCCCGCTCGGCCTGGACGGGTCGGTCACCGCCGGCATCGTCAGCGCGCTCAACCGCACCCTCAGGGAGGGAGACGACGAGCAGCAGCAGCAGGTGCCGCCGGGCTGGGGGCAGTCCCAGCAACAGCAGCAGGAACCGTCGCAGCCGACCACGATCGGCGACGCCATCCAGACCGACGCCGCCATCAACCCGGGCAACTCCGGCGGCGCCCTGGTCAACGCCGCCGGGCAGCTCGTCGGGATCAACACCGCGATCGCCACGCAGGGCAGCACCGGCAACATCGGCGTCGGCTTCGCCATCCCCGTCAACACGGCCAAGCAGGTCGCCGACCAGCTGGTCAAGGACGGCAAGGCCACCCACGCCTTCCTCGGCGTCAGCGTCACCGACGCCACGGGCGACGTGCCGGGAGCGCTGATCCGTCAGGTCACCTCGGGAAGCCCCGCCGACAAGGCGGGCCTCAAACAAGGCGACCTGATTACCAAGATTGGCGACAAGACGGTTGACGGTGGCGATACCGTTGTTGGCCAGGTCAGAGGTTTCAAACCGGGCCAACAGGTCAAGATCACATATATGAGGGACGGCAAGCCCAACGAGGTGACCGTCACCCTCGAAGAGAAGAAATAACTGGACCCCCTCATGGACGGGTGCGTCGTCGAGATCGCTGCGGACTCGGCGACGCACCCCCCGTAAGCGGTCTCACGAGAAGCGGCGGCCCTCGTCACGGCGATAGGCCCAGGCGGCGGCCGCCCCGGCGACCACGGTCCACACTCCCAGCATCACGATGGGCAGCGCCTTGACCGGGTGGTCGGTGGTGACCGACCAGATCAGCTCGACCATGCCGCGGCTGGGCACGTACGGCGACACGGCGGCGATCAGCGACGGCATCTGCATCGGGTTGCCGAGCAGCCCGCCCAGGATCGCGATGGGGAAGAACAGGATCTGCGAGACCGCGATGGCGGCCTTGGGCGGCAGCAGGTAGCCCACCAGCAGCCCGAGCAGCATGAACGGCACCGACCCCGCCAGCAGCGCCACCACCCCGGCCACCAGCCCGAGCACGGTGATCCGCGCCGAGGTCAGCACCCCGGCGATCACCAGCACCGGGATGACCGACAGCAGCGAGATCGCCATCGTCGTCAGGATCCGCCCGGCGAAGCGCGGGAACGGGCCGGCGGGCAGCGTCCGCAGGTAGGCGTCCCACGGCTGCAGGCGGTCCTGCGCCACCGAGATGCCCAGCCCGATCAGCGACGACGACATCGCGCCGAAGGCCATCATCGACCCGGTGGCCAGCGTCGAGGCGAGCGGATCGTCGGCCGCGAAGGGCACCACGAACGCCAGCATCGCCGCCGCGGGGAAGAACGCGCTCGCCACGATCCCGATCGGCACCCTGAGCTGCTCCAGGAACTGGTAGCGGGTGTGGCTGAGGATCAGGCTAGACATCGGCGGTCTCCTTGGCGGTGATGGCGAGGAAGGCGTCCTCGAGCGTGGTCGGCTGGATCTCCAGCCCGGTGAACGGCACGCCGCTGCGCACCAGGTCGACCACCAGCCGGTCGGAGTCGCCGGTGACCAGGTGGAAGCGCCCGTCCTCGCGGGTGGAGCCGAGCACGCCGGGCAGCGGAGGCAGGCTGTCGGCGCTCAGCGTGACCTTGCGCACCCCCGCCATGTCGCGCACGGCCTGCATGGTGTCGTCCACCAGCAGCCGGCCGTGCCCCACGACCACCACCCGCTGCGCGAGCGCCTCGATCTCCTCCAGGTAGTGGCTGGTCAGCACCACGGTGCCGCCGTCGGCGTGGAAGGCCCTGATCCCGTCCCACAGCGCCCGGCGGGCCTCGACGTCCAGGCCGGTGGTGGGCTCGTCGAGGAAGACGATCCTGGGCTCGCCCGTGAAGGCCAGTGCCACCGCCAGCCGCCGCTTCTGCCCGCCTGACAGCCCGCCGATCTGCCGCTTCACCAGGTCTTCCAGCCCGAACCTGGCCAGCAGCGCGGCCTTGGCCTCCGGCGTACGGCCGGCGCCGGAGAAGTGGGCGGCCACGAAGTCCACCACCTCGCCCACGCGCAGCGCCTCGGGCAGCCCGGTCTCCTGGGGCGTCACGCCGATGCCCCGCCGTACCGCGGGGTCCGACGGCGCGCCGCCGAGCAGCTCGACCTGCCCGGACGTGGGCTTGCGCAGGCCGACGAACAGGTTGATCAACGTGGACTTGCCCGCCCCGTTGGGGCCGAGTAAGCCGACCAGCTCGCCCGCGCGGATGTCGAGCGAGACCCGGTCGAGCGCGAGCACGTCGCCGTAGCGGCGGCTGACCTCGACGGTCCTGGCCAATGTGGTCAAGGGGTACCTCCAGCGGTGTCGAGCAGGGCGCGGATGGCCAGCGTGTACTCCTCGAAGGCCAGCCGTCCGCGGCGGGTGAGAGCGATGTAGGTGACGGGGGTGCGGCCCTTGTGCGTCTTGGTGATCTCGATGTAGCCGGCCTCTTCCAGCTTGGTCAGGTGCACCGAGAGGTTTCCCGCGGTCATCCCGAGCACGTCCTTCAGCCCGGGAAAGGCCAGGCTGTCGCCTTCGGCGAGCGTGTTGAGCGTGGCCACGACGCGCAGCCTGGCCTGCGCGTGAATGACCGGGTCGAGCTCCGGGATCACGCCCGCCACCGCATCAGGCTGCCCGCCACGATCGTGCCGCCGCCCGTCAGGAGCGACAGCAGCAGCGCCTGCACGCCCGGCGCGAAGTTGACGGCCACCCCGTCGACCAGCATGACCCAGCAGCCGAGCAGGAACATCGGCCACTCGCGGCCGAGCGCGCCGCCCGCCATGTAGAGCATCCCGGTGACCAGCATGGCCAGCGCGGTGGAGATCTGGGCCATCTGGGTGTCGGAGAGCATCGGGCCCAGGCGCATGTCGACGAAGCCGACGACGAGGAAGCCCGCCATCCAGATCGAGCCCCACATCGCCCAGCTCTTGGAGGACTCGCCACGGATGCGGCCCGCCGAGCGGCGGATGGCCAGGATCATCACGGCCAGCGCCACGACCTGCAGGCCCATCAGCACCGTGAGCGAGAGCTGCCAGCCGATCGGGACCAGTGCGTGCCCGTCGAGGCCGTAGGTCAGGAAGAACGCGCCGAAGCCGACCAGCCAGGCCACGCCCCACGGCACGTACGTCAGCAGCGGGTCGGGCGACAGCCGCCGCACGGCTTCTGCCTGCTGCTGCTCGATGAGCCGCATCATCTCCGCCGGAGTCGACGGCAGCTGATCGTTCACGACAACCTCCTCAAACTGGTTTGCAATATAAACCTGCCTGCATCGCAAACTCAAGCCGGGAGATACCAGGCTGTCACCGCCGGGTCAGGACCTCGGATTCCCACAGGTCGCGGTAGTAGCCGGGGACGGCCACGAGCTCGTCGTGCCGCCCGCGCTGGATGACCCGCCCGTCCTCGAGCACGATGATCTCGTCGACCTGCTCGAGCCCCTTGAGCCGGTGCGTGACCAGCAGCGTCGTGCGGTCGTGCGTCACGTCGAGCAGGTCGGCCATCAGCGCGTCGGCGGTCTGCTCGTCCAGCGCCTCGGCGGGCTCGTCGAGCAGCAGCACCGGCGGGTCGTACAGCAGCGCGCGGGCCAGCGCCAGCCGCTGCAACTGCCCGCCGGACACGGTCCTGCCGTCCTCGCCCAGCTGCGCGTCCCATCCCGTCCGCTCGACCCACCGGTCAAGCCGGGCATCCCGTACGGCTGCCGCCAGCTCGCCGTCGCCGGACCCGGGACCGGCCAGGCGCAGGTTGTCCCTGAGCGTGGTCTGGAAGATGTACGGGTCCTGCGTGAGCCCGGTCATCAGCGTCCGGATGTCGTCGGAGTCCAGCGCGCGAGCATCGACCCCATTGATCCGGATATTTCCGGACTCGGGCTCGACGAGGCGCATCAGCGCGGCCAGGATCGTGCTCTTGCCCGCCCCGCTCGGCCCGACGATCGCCACCCGCCTGCCCGGCGTCAGCGTGAGCGACACCCCGTCCACGGCGAGCGTCTCGGCGTGCCGTACGACCAGGTCCTGGACCTCGACCGTGAGCGGCGCGGCGGGGACCGGCGCCGGGGAGGCCGGCTCGGTGATCGCGGCGGGGGCGGAGCCGATCTCGCGCAGGCGGCGCAGCGCGGCGGTGATCCCGGCCAGCCGCTCGCCGGCGGCGGCCAGCGGCAGCACCGGCTCGAAGGAAACCAGGGCGGTCAGCGCCAGCACGGCCGTGGCCACGGTGTCCGCGCCCGTGGACTGGGCGAGCAGCACGATCGCGGCCACCGTCAGGCCCTGGAGCAGGGTCCCGCCGCCCAGGGCGAGCGCGTGCACGCGGGCCTGGCGCTTCTCCAGCGCGGCCAGCTCGGCGTCGGCGTCCATGGCCTGGGCCCGGGCGCGGTCGGTGGCGTTGTAGGCGGCCAGGTCGGCCGAGCCGTGCACCAGGTCGGCCACGCGGGCCGCCAGCGCGGCGCGGGCGGGCGCGATCCTGGAGGCCCAGCGGCGCGCGGCGGCCGCGGTGAGCGCGGGCAGCAGCAGCCCGGCCAGGGCCAGCCCGGCCAGCAGCACCAGCGCGGCGACCGGCAGCACCGACAGCGCGACGCCGACGGCGGCCAGCCCCGCGATCAGCGCGGCCGAGGCGGGCAGCAGGCACCGCACCAGCAGGTCCTGGGCCGCCTCGGTGTCGTCGACCATCCGGCTGAGCAGGTCGGCGCCGCCCTGGCGGGGCTGCCTGGGCGGGATGAGCGCCTGGTAGAGGCGTTCGCGGGTGCCCGCCTGGGCGCGCAGCGCGACGTCGTGCCCGGTGAGGCGTTCGGCGTAGCGGAAGACGCCCTTGCTCGTGGCGAACGCCCTGGTCGCCACGATCGCCACGCTGAGCGCGGCCAGCGGCGGCTGCTCGGCGGCGCGCGTGATCAGCCACGCCGCCGCCGCGATGAGGCCGAGCCCAGCCAGATCGGCGGCGGCCCCGGCCAGCACGGCCCACACCAGCCGCCGGCCCATCCCCTTCAGCAGGCCCTTCATGCCGTCCTCCCCGCGGTCGTCCCGGAGACCACGCGGCCCTCATGGATGCGGATCACCCGGTCCGCCAGGTCGATCATGGCGGGCCGGTGGGCCACGATCACCGCGGTGCGGTCCTGGGCCAGCGCCTTGGTGGCCGCGACGACGGCCGCCTCGCTGCGGCCGTCCAGGCGGGCGGTGGGCTCGTCGAGCAGCAGCACCGAGGTGTCGGGGCGGCAGAAGGCCCTGGCCAGGGCGATGCGCTGGCGCTGTCCCGCCGACAGGTTCGCGCCGCGCTCGCCGACCACGGTGTCGTAGCCGCCGGGCAGGGCCTCGACGAAGCCGGCGGCGTGGGCGGCCGCGGCGGCCTGCCGTACCGACTCCAGGGAGGCGGAGGGGGCGCCGAGGCGGATGTTGTCCAGGACGGACGTGGTGAACAGGTGCGGCCGTTGCGGGACGAACGCCAGCCGGGCCCGCCAGGAGTCCAGGTCGAGCGTGGCCAGGTCGACGCCGTCGACCAGCACCCGGCCCCGCGTCGGTATGACGAAGCCGAGGATCAGATGCAGGAGCGTGCTCTTGCCGCCGCCGCTCTCGCCCACCAGCGCCACCCGCTCGCCCGGCGAGATCGTCAGCGAGACGTCCTCCAGGGCGGGGGCGTCGCGGTCGGGGTACTGGACGGTCACGTTCTCCAGCCGGATCTCCGGCGTGCCCGTGGGGCTCGGCAGTGTCCCCTCCTGGTCCGGCGCGGAGGCGTCCAGGACGGCGAAGGCGGCGTCGGCCGCGGCCACGCCCTCCATCGAGGCGTGGAAGCGGGTGCCCATCATGCGCAGCGGCAGGTAGGCCTCCGGGGCGAGCAGCAGCACCAGCAGCCCGGTGGTCAGGTCGAGCGAGCCGCCGAGCAGCCGCAGCCCGATCGGGACCGCCACCAGCGCCAGCGACAGCGACGCGCACAGCTCGAGCACCAGCGACGACAGGAACGCCACCCGCAGCGTCCGCATCGTGGCCGAGCGGTGCGCGTCTGCGACCTGCCTGATCACCTCGGCCTGGTAGCGGGCCCGGCCGAAGGCGCGCAGCGTGGGCAGCCCGCGCACCACGTCGAGGAAGTGGCCGCCCAGCCGCGACAGCGCGTGGAACTGCCGCTCCGTCACGGTCTTGGTGGTCATGCCGACCAGCGCGCCGAAGATCGGGATCAGCGGCAGCGTGACCAGCACGATCAGCGCGCTGGTCAGGTCCGCGGCGAACAGCCTGATCAGCACCGCCAGCGGCACCACCGCGGCCACCGCGATCGAGGGCAGGTAGCCGGTCAGGTAGGGATCGAGCCGGTCCAGGCCGCGCCCGGCGAGCGTGACCAGCTCGCCGGAGCGGTGGCCGGCCAGGCGGGCGGGGCCCAGCTCGCCGAGCCTGCCGAGCAGCCGTCCGCGCAGCGCCGACTTCACGCCGGTGGCGGTGCGCCCCGCGAACGCGCCCTGTGTCCAGGCCAGCAGTGCCCGCACGCCCACCACGGCCGCCAGCCCAGCCAGCGCCACGGTGGTGAACCTGCCCGACAGCACCCCGGCCAGCAGTTCCGCCTGCACCAGGACCAGCAGGCCCGCGAGTACGGCCGCTGCCAGCGTCACCATCAGGTGGCGTCGCACCGACTGCTCGGCTCGCATGAGCCGCAGAAGATCTTTATGCACGTGCCCTCAGAAGAACGACGGTGTCCTTACGGCGCCCTTGGCGAAGGTGCGCCACACCCATACTTGCGCGATGAGCACGATGGGCGCGAACGGCAACGCCATGACACTGAGCACATTCAGCGTCTCCGCCGGTGCGCTGTGCCCCACCAGGTACGGCGCGGCGGCGCCGAGCACCACCAGCGCGGGAGCCGCCGCCAGCAACCCGGAGACCACCAGGGCCCTGCCTGACCGGTCGGCTCCCAGGCCGAGGAACCCGGGCAGCCGCCAGCCGAGGAACGTCCACCCGTGGAAGGCGAACAGCCCGGTCGTGACCAGCCCGCTCATCAACGCGACGGGCCAGGCGGCGAACCCGGTGGCCACGCCGTACAGCGCCACGCCCCAGCCGAAGGCCAGCCCCAGCGAGCCGAGCGTGATCATCGAGGTCCAGAACCGCTGCCAGCCGGGCGCGTCGATCCTGCGGCGGAACCACAGCCCGGCATCGCGCAGGATCCAGCCGACCAGCATCCCCACCACGACCGGGTAGAGGCCGAACAGCATCTCACCCTCGAGCATCGGGTAGACGCCGAGCAGCGCGCCCGCCGTCGCGACCAGCCACACCTCGTTGGCCAGCACGAACGGCGCGATCGAGGCGACCATGCGGTCCTTGTCGGCCTTCGACTCGCCCAGGAACGGCAGCAGCAGCCCCACCCCCAGGTCGAACCCCTCGAGCGCGAAGTAGCCGCCGAGCAGCACCGCGAACAGGACGAACCACACCGCTTCCATCGTGAACCTCCTAGTAGCTCAGCGCCGGTTCTTCCACGGCGGTGCCCAGTGACAGATTCGAAGGGCCGCGCCGTACCAGCCGCGCGATGAGCAGGTAGTCGACGACCGCGAGCAGCCCGAGCACGCCCACGAAGCCGACCAGCGAGACCGTGACCATGCCCGGCGTCAACCCGGGCGTCATCGCGTCCGCCACGCTGAGCTTCTTCCACACCATCCACGGCTGCCGCCCGAGCTCCCTGGCCAGCCAGCCGAGGGTCGACACCAGGAACGGCACCGGCGTCAGCCCGATCAGCAGCGGGTGCGTCCACCGCCAGCGCGGCAGGAAGTACACCAGCGGCAGCATGACGAACAGCACGAGGAGCATCAGCAGGTCGCCCGCGAGCAGCATGATGGCCAGCGGCATCCCGCCCATCGAGCCTTCCTTGAACTTGCCCTCCTGCAGCCCGACGAACTGGGCGTATCCGGCGACGACGGCCACGAAAATGCCAATCGCCGCGGTGACCACGCCCGTCCGCATCGACTTGGTGAAGAAGACCTTCTCCTCGGTACGGCGGCGCAACTGGTAGGCGCTGGCGCCCACCATCACCATGCCGCCGGTGAAGATCGCGGCCCCGATGACGTGCGGGAAGGAGGCCACCAGCGTCGAGTTCGTCAGCAGCGCGCCGAAGTCGGTCAGCTGCAGCCGGTCGCCCACCTGCACGGCGCCCACCGGCTTCTGCAGGAAGGAGTTGGCGACCATGATGTAGAAGGCGCTGGCGTAGGCGGTCAGCGTCACCAGCCAGATGCACGCCAGGTGCAGCTTTTTGGGCAGCCGCCCCCAGCCGAAGATCCACAATCCCAGGAACGTGGACTCCAGGAAGAAGGCCACCAGCGTCTCCATCGCCAGCGGCGCGCCGAACACGTCGCCCGCGTAGTGCGACAGGCCCGCCCACGACAGGCCGAACTGGAACTCCATCACCAGCCCCGTGACGATGCCCAGCGCGTAGTTGACGACGTAGATCTGTCCCCAGAACCGCGTCATGCCCTCGTGCAGGGGGCTGCCCGTGAGCACCCAGCGCGTGTTCAGCAACGCCACCAGCGGCGCCAGCCCCAACGTGAGCACGACGAACAGGAAGTGCAGGCTTCCCGTCGCCGCGAACTGCAACCGCGCCAGATCGAGTACATCCATCGCGTCACTCCGTCTTCAGTGTGCCTGTCTACATGTAGGTAGCCTACATGTAGGGAGGCTATAAGATGCACACATGAACTCGGATGCGCTCCGCGGGCACATGGACGCACTGCTGCTGTCAGTGGTGGAGCACGAGCCGCTGCACGGCTACGCCATCATCGAGGCGTTGCAGGAGCGCAGCGGGGGAGCGCTGAGTGTGCCGACGGGCACGGTGTATCCCGCGCTGCGCAGGCTGGAGCGGATCGGGTTCCTGGCCAGCGAGTGGGCCACGGTGGGCGGGCGCAAGCGGCGCACCTACCGGCTGACCGACTCGGGCAGGAAGCAACTGGAGGGCGAGCGGTCGGCCTGGGCCGAGTTCACCGCGGTGATCGGGAGCGTGCTCGGGCCGGAGGTCAAGCCGTCCGGGTGATGCGCATGCAGCGCACCGCGCCGTAGAGCTGCAGGCCCCAGAAGGCGGACGTGACCAGGTTCGCCAGCAGCGCGGGCAGGAAGGTCGAGGCGTTCGGCGGCACGCCAGGGCCGTACGACAGCAGGAGGCCCAGCCCTCCGACGATCGGCAGCATCGCCCACACCAGGATCCCCAGCGACCGCGTCACCAGGTGCGGCCTGCGGATCCAGCGGGCGCCCCTGGCCAGCGCCAGCAGCGCCAGCCCGCCGTACAGGCCGGTGGCCAGTTGCAGGACGTCGATCAGGCGGGAGACCAGTGAGTACCAGCCCGGCTTGTGCGCCCACGCCACCGGGTCGCCGGGGAAGATGCGCCAGACCACCGACCACATGATCACGGTGAGCGGCACGCTGATGAACAGCAGCAGCCCCATGCGCCGCCCCGCGCAGGCGGTCAGCTCGCTCTGGTAGCCGGGCGCGATCTCTGCCACGGCGCCGAAGTCGGCGACCGCGCGGCGCTCGGCCTCCAGCCGGTCGAGCCCCTCGGCCTCCAGCGCCTCCGCGGCGTCGGCCAGGCTGTCACGGGCCTCGACGACCAGGTCGCGCTTGGGGCCCTCCGGTCCTGACAGAGCTCGCCCGAGATCGGCCATGTAGTCGTCGATCAGCATGGGGACAAGTCTACGGAGGGTGGGTTCGGAGATCCATCCGGGTTTTCCCTGAGATGCTTGATGTGTAGGAATTTTCCTACGTATATTGGTCGGCATGTACATCTCCTCCATAGCCGCGCTGACGGTGCCCGTCTCCGACCAGGACCGGGCGCTCGAGTTCTACAGCGACGTGCTCGGGTTCGAAGTGCGGTCCGACAACCCGTTCCCGCACGGGCGCTGGCTAACCGTCGCGCCCAAGGGGTGCGAGACCACGTTGCTGCTTGCCTCCTGGTTCCCCGGCAAGCAGCCGCTCGGCGGCACCGTGCTGTACACCTCCGACATCGACGGGCTCGCCGCCAGGCTCCGCGACAACGGCGTGGACCTCGAGGGGCCCACCGACGAGCCCTGGGGCCGCCAGCTGCTCTTCCACGACCCCTTCGGCAACGGGTACGCCGTCACCCAGCCATAGGATCTCCCGTGTGACCGCCGACCACGTGTTCACCGCGCTCGCCAGCCCGGCGCGCAGGGAACTCCTTCGCCTGCTGCGCGAGGAGGGAGCCCAGCCCGCCGGGCGCCTGGCCGAGCACTTCGACATGAGCCGGCCCAGCGTCTCCGAGCACCTCAAGGTGCTCAAGGACGCCGGGCTGGTCGCCGAGACCCGGCACGGCAGGGAACGGCACTACCGGCTCGAGGCGGCGCCGCTCATGGAGATCCGCGACTGGCTCACGCCCTACGAGCGCTTCTGGCGCGAGAAGCTCTCCTCGCTCGACAGCCTGCTGGACTCGCTGGATGACTGACGAGCTCCGCGCCATCCGGCTCGACCAGTACCTGGCGCACCCGCCCGCCAAGGTGTGGCGGGCGCTGACCGAACCCGAGCTCCTGGCCCGCTGGCTGATGCCCAACGACTTCAGGGCCGAGGTCGGTCACCGCTTCACCTTCACCACCCATCCGCGGCCCAACGCGGGCTTCGACGGGATCGTGTACTGCCAGGTGCTCGAGCTGGATCCGGAGCGGCTGCTCAAGATCAGCTGGAGCGACGGCGGGAAGGCCGACTGGACCGTCACCTGGCGCCTGGAGGCCGAGGGCAAGGGCACGCGCCTCTTCCTCGACCACGAGGGCTTCGACCCCGACGATCCTGTGCAGCAGATGTCGCGCCGCATCATGGGCGGCGGTTGGCGCTCGGGCCATTTCCGCGCCATCGAAGCCATCCTGGAGGACCTGGACGCGGCATGATCGCCCGCCTAGGATGCGGGATTCGTGCGAATGATCATCGCGCTCGTCCTCCTCGGCCTCGCCGCGACCGGCGCCGGCATCGCCGGACTGTTACACGAGATGACCCGAGCGCCCACCGGGGCGGAACTCGCCGCGGCGGCCAAGGCGGCCAAGGCCGATCGCTGGCGGCGCTGGCCGCCTGACAAGATCTTCCCTGCTGTCCTGGACGACGCCACCCGGCTCGGCGCCGTCCAGCAGACCACGTGCGACGCCGTGCTGGACACGGAAAAGCTGCCGCTGGCGCGCAAGTTCGGCTGCCGCGGCGCCGTCCGCGCCACCTACGCCGACAGCTCAGGCCTGGTCGTCGGCACCGTCGTGGTGCTGTCGATGAGGGACCCCACCGCGGCCTCCGAAGCCAGGTTCGCCGGGAACTGGCTCGACGGCGGCGTCCGGGCGCTCACCGTGCCGGGGACCCTGGCCCACCGGTTCGGCGACGCCCAGCGCCAGGGCTACGCGGTGGACCACCGGGGCTCATACCTCGTGCTCTCCACCGCCGGCTTCGCCGACGGCAGGGGGAGCGCGGAGGGCGAGTACGAGGACATGCCGGGCTCCGTCATCGCCGTCGAGGACCTCGCCGCGCGGCTGGACGTGCCGTGCCCTGCCAAGGAGCCAGTGGAATGCTGACCACCTTCGTGGCCGCGGGGCTGTGCGCCCTGATGGTGTCGCCCGCCCAGCAACTGTCAGAGGACTTCGCCGAGGCCCGCCGCACGACCGACGGGCGCGGGACGACCGTTGCCGTCCTGTCGGCAGGCGTACGGCCCGGCCTCAGGAACCTGGACCGCGGCAAGGACCTGGTCAAGCGGCCACGAGAGGCCAGGATCTCGGGCACGCTCGCCGCGTCGGTGCTGTCGCGCCTCGCGCCCGGCGCCCGGCTGCTGTCCGTACGGATCCGGCCCGAGGAGGAGGACTTCCCCGACGGGGCCAAGGGGCTGAGGAAGTGGAGCGACAACGTCTTCGGCGACAAGATCTTCGCCGCGGGCGTCCGGTGGGCCACCGACCACGGCGCGAACGTGATCTGGACCGACTACGGCCCGGACGGCTACGACTCCGAAGCGGCCGACGCCGTGGACTACGCGGCCGAGCACGGCGCCGTCGTGGTGGCGGCGGCCACCGTGTGGGTGGCCAAGCCCGGCAACGATCCTGACGACTACCCCCGCTCGCTGGACCTGCCGGGCGCGATCGAGGTCGGCACCGCCAACGGCAAGGGCGTGGTCGCGCTCGGCAGCCGCGAGCGCACCGACCCCGTGCTCGTCTCCGCGCCCGGTGCCAAGATCCACGCCGCCGGCCCCGAGGGCACGTCGTGGACCATGTGGGGAGGGAGCGCCGCCTCGCTCCACGTGGGGGCTGCCGCCGCGCTGGTCAAGTCCAAGTTCCCCAGCCTGCGGCCCGCGCTGGTCGCCTCCGCGCTCGGTGCCTCGGCCCGCGGCGCCGGGCACCGTTACGATCCCGCGGGGGGCTTCGGGCTGGTCAATCCCGCCGGGGCGCTGGAGGAGGCGGGCAGGCTCACCGCCATGAAACCGGCGGCCGAGCCGGTCCGGTGGCGGCCGCCGGAGGCGATCACGGTGGTGCGGCCGGATCCGCTGAAGGTCGCCGGTTACTCGGCCGCGATCCTGCTCGGGCTCGCCGCGCTCGGGCTGGCCTGGTTGAGGCGCCGAAGGCTCTGATGACCAGGTCGCGGTGAACCTTGGGTCAATTTCATGCGTGTCAAGGGAAAAGTCCGTTCTCAATCCGTGGACACAGGAGGCGGTGCAGGGTGCGCGGTGGAATACCCTCGTATGCCGTGAGCAACCTCGATTCCTGGCGTACCCTCCCGGCGGCACAGCAGCCCACGTGGCCCGACCCGGGTGAGCTCGAGAAGGTCGTCGCCGAACTCGGCGGCCTGCCCCCTCTCGTCTTCGCGGGCGAGTGCGACCAGCTGAAGGACCAGCTGGCCGCCGTGGCCCGGGGCGAGGCCTTCGTGTTGCAGGGCGGCGACTGCGCCGAGACGTTCGCCGGGGCGACCGCCGACAACGTCCGCAACAAGCTCAAGACGCTGCTGCAGATGGCGATCGTGCTCACCTACGCCGGCCGGGTGCCGGTGGTGAAGATCGGACGGCTGGCAGGCCAGTTCGCCAAGCCGCGCTCCAAGGGCACCGAGACCCGCGAGGGCGTCGAGCTGCCCGCCTACCGGGGCGACATGGTCAACGGGTTCGACTTCACCGCCGAGTCGCGCATGCCCGACCCGTGGCGGCTGCTGAAGGCCTACCACTCCTCGGCCGTCACGCTCAACCTGGCCAGGGCCTTCACCAAGGGCGGCTACGCCGACCTGCGCCAGGTCCACGCCTGGAACCAGGACTTCGTGGCCGAGTCGCCTGCCGGGCGCCGCTACGAGCAGCTGGCCAGGGAGATCGACCAGGCGCTCGCCTTCATGCGGGCCTGCGGGGCCGACCCCGAGGAGTTCCACACGGTGGAGTTCTACTCCTCGCACGAGGCGCTGATCCTGGACTACGACCGGGCGCTCACCCGCATCGACTCCCGCACCGGCCGGCCGTACGACGTGTCGGCCCATATGGTGTGGATCGGCGAGCGCACGCGGCAGCTCGACGGGGCGCACGTCGAGTTCTTCTCGCGCATCCGCAACCCGATCGGCGTCAAGCTCGGCCCGACGACCACGACGGACGAGGCGCTGGCGCTGGTCGAGAAGCTCAACCCCGACAACGAGCCCGGACGGCTGACGTTCATCACCCGGATGGGCGCCTCCAAGATCCGCGAGCACCTGCCGACGCTGGTCAAGGAGGTCACCGCGTCGGGCGCGCAGATCGCGTGGGTGTGCGACCCGATGCACGGCAACACCTTCGAGGCGCCCAGCGGTCACAAGACGCGTCGGCTCGACGACGTGCTCGACGAGGTGGCGGGCTTCTTCGAGGTGCACCGATCGCTCGGCACGCACCCCGGCGGGATCCACATCGAGTTCACCGGCGACGACGTCACCGAGTGCGTCGGCGGCGGCCGGGAGATCGCCGAGGACGACCTGGCGCTGCGCTACGAGACGGCCTGCGACCCGCGCCTCAACCGCGGACAGTCGCTCGATCTGGCATTCCGGGTGGCGGAGCTCTACCGCGGGTGATCCAATCGGCCGGTGGGCTTACGTGACAAACGGGTCATCGGCTGGCTGAGCGGCGAGTTCCTGTCGAACCTCGGCGATCAGTTCTACATCGTCGCGGTCACCTACATCGCCACGATGGCGGCCGGTGCCCGCGGCGCCGCCCTGGTGCTGACGGTCGGAACGCTGCCGAAGATCGTCCTGATGCTCTTCGGCGGCGCCTTCGTGGACCGTCTCGGGCCCCGGCTGCTCATGGTCGGCAGCGACGCCGTCAGGACCGCACTGGCCGCGGGCCTGGCGGTCTACGCGCAGTTCAACGCGCCGAGCGTCGTGGTGCTCGCGTCGTTCTCGCTGGTGTTCGGGCTGGTCGACTCCGTCTTCCAGCCCGCCACCAACACCCTGCCCGTCCACCTCGTCGCCGAGGGTCAGCTGACCAGGCTGCAGGGAATCAGGACCTCACTGACCAGGGTCGCCCTCATCGCCGGCGCGCCCGCCGCGGGTTTCGCGGTCGGGTACGGCGGGGCCGCACTCGCCTTCGGGGTGGACGCGGCCTCGTTCGCGGTCTCGGCGGTGACCCTGGCTACGCTCCGGGTGCACATCACACCGCAACCGCGGGGCACGGGCGTGCTGCGCGACACCTGGGACGGGCTGAGTTACGTGGCAAGGCAGCCGCTGATCCGCGTGACGCTGGTGCTCTTCGCCGTGCTGGAGTTCGCGCTGAGCGGGCCGGTGAACGTGGGCTTCCCCGTGATGGCCAGAGCGCACGCGTGGGGCGCCTCGGGCCAGGGCGTCCTGATGTCGGCGCTCGGGGTGGGCACGCTGGCGGGGACTCTCGCCGTGACGCTGCTCAACCGGCGCCTCGGCAGGGTGGGAGGACCGGCGCTGACCGGGTGCCTCGTGGTGGCCGCCTGTTACGTGGGGCTCGGGTTCGGGACCCAGCTGGTGGGTACCGCGCTGCTGGTCGTCGTGGCCGGGTCGGTAGCGGGGGCTTTGGGATCGATCTTCATACCGGTGTTGCAGGCAAGTGCCGAGCGGGAGTATCTCGGGCGGGTGATGAGCCTGATGTCGATCGCCCTGCAGGGGCTCGTGGCGTTCTCGTTCGCGGTGACAGGGGTGCTCATCGACGGGCTCGGACTGGCGCCGACGATGACGCTGGCGGGCGGGTTGGTGGCTCTGACGGGGGTGGTGGCGTTGGGGAGCCGGGAGCTGCGGCGGGCGAGAGTGCCGGGAGGTGCCGCAGAGCCCGCAGCAACTGGCGTACCCGAGGCGACGGAGGGCCCGGGGGCACCGCGAGATAGGTGACCGCGACAGGCTCCTCGAGCAGGAGATAGGCCACGCCGCGCACCGGGGGCAGCTCGCCGACCGGGTAGAAGAGCGTCCACGACGGCGCGGCGGCGGCCAGGTCGATGAGGGTGTCCTGAAGCCCGGTGAAAGCCGGCCCCGCAGGCGGCGCCACCCCAGCCTTGCCCAGCGCGGTCGTGACAAGGTCGTGGAAGGGCGGATTACGCTCCCTGCCCGCCAGCCGCAAAGGCAGCGATCAGGTGGTCTGACCAGATGGGGAGCATCTCCAGGCCGGGGGCCGCGTCGACGAAGCGGACCAGGCCGCGTCCAGGGCGCCCGAGCGGACGGCGGCCAGGCGCTCTGACACGGGCGCCTTGGTGAGGCGCACGCGCAGGTCGGGCGCGATCGCCGCGAGCTGGTCGAGCAGCGGGTAGAGGCGCTGGCCAGGCGCGCGGCTGGTGCCGAGCCGGAGCGTGTCCGGCTCGATACGTCCCGCGACGGCCCGGCGGGCCGCGTCGGCGGCGGCCAGGACGTTGCGCGCCTCGGGCAGCAGGCGCTCACCCGCCTCCGTGAGCCGGACCTGCCGCGTCGAGCGGTCGAACAGGAGGGCCCCCAGCTCGCGTTCGAGCCGCGAGACCTGCTGGCTCACTGCCGACTGCACGATGTGGAGCCGCTCGGCCGCCCTGCCGAAGCCGCACTCCTCCGCCACGGCCACGAAATAGGTCAACTGCCGTGGCTCCACAGCGATCCCCGTGACAGTCGAGAGCCCCGCTACGCATGCGGGGCCCGGGACGAGGTCAGTTGTTGCTCTGCTCCTCGGCCTGCTTGAGCTCCTCGGCCAGCTCGGAACGGATCGCGTCCATGTCGAGCGCCCGCACCTGGCTGATCAGGTCCTCAAGGGCCGGCGCCGGAATCGCCCCCGGCTGGGCGTAGACCACGATGCCATCGCGGATGGCCATCAGCGTCGGGATCGAGTTGATGTCGAACCCCTGAGCCAGCGCCTGCTCCGCATCAGTGTCGATCTTGCCGAACGTGATGTCGTCATGCGTCTCCGACGCCTTCTCGAAGATCGGCCCGAACATACGGCACGGGCCACACCACTCGGCCCAGAAATCGAGCAGGACGATCCCCTTGTCGGCGATGTCGTTGAAGTTCTTCTCGGTTACTTCGATGGTCGCCACAAGTGGCTCCTCATATCGTCGTTGAAGTTGCAACGGTGTAAACCACCTACCCCGCCACAGCATTCCACGTTCCCACTCCACCCGCGTCCTCACGCCCCCACCCCCAGAAGCTTCCTCTCCTACAACGCCATCCCCCTCTACGACGAGCTTCTGCCGTACGGCGAGCCTTCTCTCTGCGGCGAGCTTTCTGCCGTGCGGCGAGCTTTCTGCCCTACGGCAGGCCGCCGCCCCCCGGCCGCCCGCCGTACTCCGGCTGAGGACCCGTGCCCGGCGCTTCCGGCGAGTCGATGATCCTCGCCCGCCGTAACGACGTCCGGCAACCGGGCACCACGGCCCCCTATCTCGCCGTACGAAGCGCCGGCCCTCCGCCGCACCACGCCTCGCCGACCCCGGCGCGGGAAATCCACGCGAGTCCCGGGCTCCCGGCCTGGGGTGCTGTGTGTTCACGCGGGCGGGCGTCTTGGCGGTTCGTTGGCCGGGCACCGTGGTTCCTGGGCCGTCGTACGAGGCGCCGGACGACCGCCGTACCTCGGCTCGCCGACCCCGGCGCGGGGAAACCCGGCGGGGTCCGGAGCTCTCGTGACCCCGGCGCCGGGAAACCCGGTGGGGCCTGGAGCTCTCGGGCTCCCGGCCCCTTGGGGCTTGCCGTACGAGAGAAGGGGAGGTCAGTGGCCGGGGAGGTTGAGGCCGAGCAGGAGGGGGTCGTGGTCGGAGGCGCGGAAGGCGTCGGGCTGGTAGAGGGCGGGTGGGTTGAATTCGGTGTTGTAGTCGAGGATGCGGGGTTCGTCGGAGTTGATGTGCCAGATCGTGGTGCCTGTCACCCGCTTGGCGAGTTGGTGCCCGGCCAGGGCGTGGTCGAGTTCACCCGCCAGGCCGTCGAACAGGAAGCTGTAGCGCTGCGGCGCGGGCACGAAGCGCTTGGTGAGGCTGGTCAGGCCGCCGTGCTCCAGCGTGTGGATGGGGTCCTCCTCGCCGTAGGCGTTGAGGTCGCCCAGGACGAGCGGGTTGGGCAGGTCGGCGATCAGGCCGAGCACGGCCTGGGCCTGCTTGACGCGGGTGGGGTTCCAGCAGCTCTGCCCGTCGCCCTGGTCGGCGTCGGGGCCGTCGGCGGGGCAGCTGCCCTTGGACTTGAAGTGGTTGACCACCATGGTGAACGGCTGGCCGCCCCCCGACCTGCGGAACGTCTGGATCAGCGGCGGCCGGCTGAAGACCGGGTCCTGCGACGACCTGGCCTCGCCCACGGGCGACAGGACATCCTTCTTGTAGATGATCGAGACCTGGATGGCGTCCGTGCCGGGGTAGGGGTGCTTGATCGCGGTGTAGCCGGAGCCGAGCGCGTCGAGCAGGGCCTGCACCGAGGCGCCGCCGTTGTTCTCGACCTCCATGAGCGCGACCGCGTCGGCGTCCAGGCCCTTGAGCGCCGCCACCAGTTTGGCCAGTTGCCGCTTGAGCTCCTCGGCGTTGCTCGCGCCGCGCGAGCCGAGCGTGGTGAACCAGTTCAGCGTGTTCATGCTGGCCACCCGGACGTTCCCGCCGACGGGCGCAGGCTTGAGGGGACGCGGGTTCGTCTTCCGGTAGTCGATCGGCTTGGTGGGCTCGAGCCGGTAGCTGCCGAACCCGTAGCCGAGCACGCCGGTGATCCCCGTGGCGGAGTCGCCGGTCCGCACGATCGGCGGCAGCGTCGCCGGGTTCTCCCTGGTCGATCCGTCGTCGATGAGCAGCCTGCCCTGCTTGGCGGGCACGCCTGGCCGGTCCGTCGACTGGAACAGCCGGCCGCCCTCCGAGACCGTGACCTCGCCGAAGCGGCCCAGGTTGAAGTGCTCGGTGACGGTCAGCGGCTGCGGGAAGGTCAGCAGCATGCCCTCCACCGACTCGTCCACCGGCACCTTGTACGGCAGGGCCGCCACGGACCCGGTGCCGCACACGTCGATCGCGGAGACGGGCGACAGCTCGGTCAGCCCGTTGAACTCCGTCACCTTCCCCGTGACGAGGACCCGGTCGCCCGCCTTGACGTCCTTGACCGACTCGCGGGCGAAGGCGAACAGCCCCTCCGAGGTCCCGGGGTCGGAATCGGGTTTCGGATCCTGCAGGAAGAATCCGCTCAGCTGGTCGCTCTTCTGGAAGTCGCCGGTGACCACGCCCTCGACCCTGACGGTCTGCCCGGCCAGCGGGCTGGCCTCGCCGCCGCCCTGGACCTGCGAGATCCGCTGGGTGGGCGGGGCGTCGCAGGAGGTCGCGGTGGCCGCGTGGGCGGGGGCGGCGAGGGCGGACAGGACGAGGGCGGTAATTGTTGTCACGGATAAAAGGCGCATGACGGGCACTTTAGAGGTTTTAGTGCTTGCATATTTCGCCAAGAAAGTGGATAGAGCGTTAAATTATCGAACCTTGACAGCACGGCTTTGCGGGTATGACGACAGCATGGACTGGGTCACCTGCGCACATTCGGCTGCCTGCACAGGAATCGCTCGTCAGCCGTACGGTCTCTGTCTGTCACACCTGCCGCCCGATGATCTCGACAGGGAGCTCGCGGAGATGTCTCCCGGCCGCCTGCTCGACCTGCGCGGGACCACGCTCACGAGCGACCTGCTGGCCCGCGTGCTCGAGGCCACCTGTCATCGCCCGGGACGGGCCAAGCTCGACCGGGTGCGCTTCACGGGCGACGTCCGCTTAGCGGGGGTGACGTTCTCCGGTGACGTCACGCTGGACGAGGCCAGGTTCGACAGGCTCGCCTCGTTCTTCGGCACCCGCTTCGAGGGGAACGTGTCGCTGGCCGGGGCCCGCTTCGGGCGCGAGCTGTCCTTCCACGGGGTGCGGGTGCACGGCCACGTGCGGCTGGACCGGGCGGTCATGGCCCGCGACGCGCTGTTCAGCCAGGCCGGGTTCGGCCACGGGCTGTCGTGCGAGCGGTCCCGCTTCGACGGCTACGCCACCTTCGACGGCGCCAGGCTGGGCGGGGCCGTCTTCCGCGGCGCCAGGTTCGGGCGCACGGTCTCCTTCCGCAAGGTCGCCGGGTCCGCCTGGTTCGACGGCGCGCACTTCGCCGCCGACGCCTACCTGTCGGGCACCGGACGCTTCTCGGCCGCCCGGTGCCGCGCGGACGGCGTCCTCGACCTGTCCGTGGAGGACTGCGGCGTCGACCTGCGCAGGATCGACGTGGCCGGGACGACCACGATCAGGCTCGCCGACTCGCAGGCGGACCTGGAGGGCGCGGTGCTGCGCGGCCACGCCGCCATCAAGGGGCGCGGGCGCGCCATGGTGAGCTCGCTGCGCCACGTCGAGGCGCCCAGCCTGGAACTGGCCGCCCTCGACCTGTCGGCCTGCCGCTTCGCCGGGCTGGCCCATCCGGCCGGGGTCCGGCTGCGCGACTGCACGTTCGCGCTCACGCCGCGCGGCGTGCGGCTCAGCCTGCGCTGGCCGATGCTGCGCTGGTTCTCCCGGCGCCGCGCGCTGGCCGACGAGCACGGGCTGCGCGGCTGGAGCGCCGCCGACTCGGCCGCCGCCGCCGACCGCCAGGCCACCGCGGACCGGCTGGCCACCCTCTACGCCGAGTTGCGGCCCCACGTCGACGACTCGGGCACCTCGGCCGACTTCGCTTTCGCCGCGATGGAGATGCGCCGCAAGGCCAGCCGCCACTGGTGGCTGTCCCTGTCATGGCTGCTCTGGGGGTACGGCATGCGCATGGGAAGGGCGGCGGCCTGGGTGACCCTCATCGCGGCGATCACCGGGGGAGCCCTCCTGTGGACCTCCACCTCCCACGCCGCCCCGCGGGCCTCCCATCCCCGCCCCGCCGTTCACACCTAGGCCGTGGGGAAGCCGGCGAAGTAGGAGGCGGCCATGTCCTCCTCGCCGTGGCCCTGGGCCTCGGCGCGGCGGAAGCGGTCGCCGGCGGCGCGGGCCAGGTCCACCGCGACGCCGGCCTGCTCGGCGGCCTCGGCGATGAGACGCGTGTCCTTCTCGGCGTTGGTGACCGAGAAGGACGGCGTGAAGTCGCCCTCGCTGATGGCCTTGAGCTTGGCCTGGAGGTAGGGGCTGTCCATCGGGCCGCCGGTGATCACCTCACGGAAGTGCCCGACGTCGACCCCGAGGCCCTTGGCCAGGCCGAGCACCTCGGCCAGCACCGAGGTCAGCGCGATGCCGAAGCCGACCGTGGTGAGCTTGAGCCGGGTGGCCGCGCCCACGTCGCCCACCCACAGCGTCTTGCTGCCGACCGCGGAGAAGACCGGGTCGAGCCGCGGATCGGCCGGCCCGCCGGCCAGGACGACCAGCGTGCCGGCCTCGGCCGGCTGCCGGGTGCCCTGCACGGGCGCGTCCACGAACACCAGGCCGTGCTCGCGCGCGAACCCGGCGAGCCGTTCGACGGCGGCCACGCCGACCGTGCTCATCTGCGCCCACACCTGACCGGCCCGCAACCCGGGAGCGGCGGCCTCGATGGCCTGCTGGACCGCGTCGCCGTCGTTCAGCATGGTGATCACGACGTCGGCGCCCGCCACGGCCTCCGCGGGATCGGCGGCAAGCGTGGCGCCGTCGGCCTCGAGCGGCCGCGCCTTCTCCATCGTGCGGTTCCACACCCGCAGGTCGTGGCCGGCCTTGAGCAGGTTGCGGCCCATGGCGGCACCCATGATGCCGGTGCCGAGCAGCGCGACGGTGGTCATCTCGAAACTCCTAATCTTTAACGGGCAGTACAGATAGGGCCAGGTCGACGACGGCGACCAGGCGGCGCCTGTCGGCGCCGGCCTTGCCAAGGACGCGCACGCCCTGCACGGTCGTGACGACGAGGTCGGCCAGCGCGGTCACGTCGGTGCCCGGCGCCAGCTCGCCCTGGTCGCGGGCGCGGCGCAACACGGCGGTGACAGACTCGGCCTGCCGGTCCAGTGCCTGTCCCACTACCCGCGCGGCGACCGGATCATGCGGCACGCGCTCGGTCGCGGTGTTGGTGATCAGGCAGCCGCGCCGCTCCGGATCCAGCACCGTGGCGTCCACCAGGGCCAGCAGCAGACCGCGCAGGACCTCGCGGACCGGCGCCGCGCGATCGAGCCGCGCGGCGTTGGCCGCGCCTGAACGCTCGGCGTAGCGGGTCAGCGCGGCCTCGTAGAGGCCCTGTTTGCTGCCGAAGGCGGCATACAGCGAGCCGCGCCCCACGCCGGTGGCCTCCACCAGGTCGTGGATGGAGGTCGCCGCGTAGCCCTTGCGCCAGAAGACGCCCATGGCGGCCTCGACGGCCGCCTCGGTGTCGAACTCCCTCGTCCTGGCCATGCGGCCCACTCTAGCAAGTATCTGGAACGATCAGTCAGGTATGCCCACGAGCTTGACCAGGAAGCGCTCGACCTGCTCCTCCAGCGGCTGCCACGGACGGTCGGGCCGGTTGAGCCGCATCGACACCGCGCCGTGCACGGCCGCCCGCAGATCGAGCGAGGCGGTGGCGGCGTCGCCGTCGGCGGCGAGCCCGGCGTCCATGCACCGCTGGATCGCGGCGGCCGTCCGCTCGCCCAGTTCCTCGCGGAACGGCGCCGTGCCGCTCCGGTTGAGCAGGCTCTCGTGCATCACCTTGTACAGGCCGGGGTGCTCGTAGGCCCACCGGCCGAGCAGCAGCGTGCGGGCGCGCAGCTTGGCCACCGGGTCGTCGGAGACCTCCTCGGCCCGCTCGACCGCGCTCAGCAGGTCGTCGTGGCAGCGCTCCATCGCGGCCAGCACGAGCTCGTCGCGGTCGCCGAAGTGGATGTAGACGGAGGTGGCGGCGATGCCGATGTCGCGCGCCACGGCCCGCAAGGACAGCGCCTGGTCGTCGCCGAGCTCGTCGAGCAGCCGGATCGCGGCGGCCAGGATGTCCTCCCGCAGCCGCTCGCCCTCGCCACGCCGGTTGCGGCCACGGGTCGCGTTCATGACGCCCATTGTAGAGGGACAGCCGTTGCGCTACAGTCGTAGCGCTACAGTCGTTAACTTAAGGAGTGCGATCGTGGACGCGATCTTCGAGGAGATGAGCCTGGCCACCGACCGGCAGCTGTGGGAGGGCGAGCCCGAGCTGTCGATGCGGGAGAAGGTCCTGCTCAGCCTGGTCGCCGACGTCTGCCTGCAGACGCTCGGCCAGCCGTACGAGCAGCACGTGCGGATGGCGCACGAGCACGGGGTCGGCGCCGACGACCTGCGGGAGCTGCTGCGCTTCATCGCCTACGACAGCGGTTACCCGGCCGCGCGGGCGGCGCTGGCCAGGCTGGAGGAGATCGAGAAGGAGTACGGCCTGCCGCAGCCGACCGGCCGGGGGCACGACCTCGACCTCGCCGGGACGGGCAGCCCAATCCCGGCCCAGATCAGGGACGAGGTGCACGCGCTCGACGACCGCTTCGGCGACTACATGGACCTGCAGTCGCGGATGCGGGCGGGGATGAGTCTGCTGGCCGTCAGGGAGCGGGCGTTCGCCACGATCACGGTGGACGTGCTGTTCCAGACGCTGGAGGAGAGCCTGCGGGCGCACGTCGGGCGGGCTCTGTCGGCCGGCGCCTCGCCGGAGGCGGTCCGCGCCGTCGTCCGCTTCTCGGCCCGCTTCGGCATGACCAAGGCGTGGCGTGCTCTGCACGTGGTCGACGGCCTCCTGGCCGCCTCGTCATGAAACGTGCGTTTGGCGACACGCCCGCGCTTGTGCAGAGATCGCGAGCGCACACGGCCTAAGCTGCGGAAAGTCCCCCCTTGAGTACGGGGGGAGAGTTTCTCGTGATACATCGTCAACACATGCTGGTGGTCGTGGCCTTGGCCCTGGCGGCCGGGTGCTCGTCGGGCGGGCAGCAGCAGTCCGCCCAGCAGGCCGCCGAGCAGCCCGTGAAGCAGCAGGCAGGCATGGACCGCAAGGCCTGCCAGGCCGAGACCAAAACGGCCTGCTACACCTTCAACCAGGTGCGCGCCGCCTACGGCGTCGACGCGCTCCAGCGTCAGGGCATCACCGGCAAGGGCAGGACCATCGCGATCCTGGCGCCGCTCGGCGCGCCGCACCTGCGGACCGACCTGGAGGCCGCCAGCACCCAGCTGGGCCTGCCCAAGCCCCACCTGAAGATCGTCGAGCAGAAGCCGTCACACGGCAAGGCCTCGAAGATCGACTGGAAGGACGAGGAACTGACGGGCATGGCCCGCGAGGCGACCATGGACGTGCAGGCCGCGCACGCCATGGCCCCCGAGGCCGACCTGCTCCTCTACCAGGTGGACGTCACCGCCAAGCGCGACGACTTCGACGACGTCCTCAGAGGGCTGAAGCAGATCATCGGCAAGCACATGGCCGACGTCGTGTCGATCAGCTTCGGGCTGCCCGAGGGCGGCGCCAAGGGCGAAAACGCCGCCAGGATCAAGCAGGGACACCGCCTGCTGGCCGACGCGGCCCGCCAGGGCATCACGGTGGTCGCGGCGGCCGGAGACGGCGGCGCGTTCGACGGCACCGGCGACAAGCAGGTGCGTTCCGTCGACTGGCCCGCCAGCGACCCGCTCGTCACGGCGGTCGGCGGGACCCGGCTCGACCTCGACGACGCCGGCAAGCGGCGCAAGCCCGACACCGTGTGGAGCGACGAGGGCGGCGCCTCGGGCGGCGGGCTGTCGGCCATCTTCACCCGGCCCGCCTACCAGCGCACCGTCGCCGCCGTGGCCACCGGGCGGCGCGCCGTGCCGGACATCTCGCTCAGCGCGGCCGGCGACGGGAGCACGATGGCCTACCTCACCGACGACAAGGCCGCCTCCTGGTGGCCGGTGTACGGCACGAGCCTGGCGACGCCCATGTTCGCCGGTGTCGTCGCGCTGGCGGCCCAGCACGCGGGCAAGCGGCTCGGCTCGCTCAACCCGGCCCTGTACGACCTGGCCAACGCGCGCAACGCCGGGATCGTCGACATCACCACCGGGACGAACGGCAAGCACGGGCACCCGGCCCGGCCCGGATACGACCTCGCGTCGGGGCTGGGCACCGTGGACGCCGCCCACCTCGTCCCCGCCCTGGCCGGCTACGCCGGGTAGGGCCTCCTGCGGCTGGGCCCGGTCACGTCGCGCCGGGCCCGGCCTGGGCGGGTTCAGGCCTGCCGTACCTCTGGGGTCGTGACGTGTTCCGGGCGGATGCCCGTGCCCACGAAACGGCGGAGCAGGGGGCTGAGGACGGGGATCCGCGAGAGGTTCGGCGGGATCTCGGGGGTCTTGAACTTGTTCTCCAGTGCGGGGCTGATGACCCGGTTCTGGACCACGCGCTGGGCGAACTGCGTCACCCGCGTGGGCGTCATGCGGCGCTTCTGCAGCAGGTGGAGCGTCGACTCGGGGATCGGCGCGCCCGACCGCAGCGAGCCGGCCAGCAGGTTGGCGGTGGCGACCGCGTCCTGGACGGCGAGGTTGATGCCGACCCCGAACACCGGCGACATGGCGTGCGCCGCGTCCCCGATGCACAGGAAGCCGGGTCTGTGCCAGCGCCGCAGCCGGTTGAGCGCGACCGTCAGCATGCTGACGTCGTCGTAGGACCTGATCTCGTCGATCCGCCCCGCCAGGAACGGCAGCAGTTCCACCACCGGCTGCCTGAAGGCCTCCAGGCCCTGCTCCCGCAGCCGCGAGTAGCCGCCCTTGGGGATCACGTAGGCCAGCTGCCAGTACGTCTCCCGGTTGATCGCCACCATGAGGTGCCCGGCCGACACCCGCAGGAACGTCTCGCCGGGGTCGGAGTCCTCGCGCGGCAGCCGGAACCACAGCACGTCCATCGGCGCGCCCAGCTCTTGGGGCACAAGCCCGGCGGCGGCCCGCAACGTGGAGTGCCGCCCGTCGGCCGCCACGGTCAGATCCGCCCGGATCTCATGCTCTCCCGACTTGTCGCGATACCGGAGGCCCCTGACCACGCCGCCCTCGCGGATCAGGTCGTACGCCTCCGCCTCCATCAGCAGGTGGAACGACGGGTACCGCGCCGCGGCCGACGTGACCAGGTTGAGGAAGTCCCACTGCGGAGCGAACGCGATGTAGTTGTACTTCCCTGGCAGCCCCCGCAGGTCGGCGAGCGTCACCTTGCCCCGGTCGGCCACCAGATCCATCTGGTAGGTCTTCCTGTGCGGGATCTTCATGAACTCCTCGGCCAGCCCGATCTCGTCGAGCACCTGCAGCGTCGAGGGGTGGATCGTGTCCCCGCGGAAGTCCCGCAGGAAGTCGGCGTGCTTCTCCAGCAACGTCACCTCGACGCCGGCCCTGGCCAGCAGCAGCGCCAGCACGGCGCCTGCGGGCCCACCGCCCGCGATCACACAACGCATAATTCATCACCTGATGAGATTCTCGCACATGCCGGGAGATGAGCAAAGCCCCCGCCATCATCCGGCGAGTCCGACGCGCCGAAGTACAGACGTGAGCACCCACCGGATACCCCAGCACACGCCGCCGAATCCGGGTGCTCCCGACGCTCCGAACCACCTCCCGGGAGCCGTCCGATGACCGACGAACCCCACGCTCTGTCCGGCGCCTATGCCGTGCACGCCCTGCCCGCCGCCGAGGGCAAGGCGTTCGAGCGCCACCTGGCCGGCTGCCCCTCCTGTGCGGCCGAGGTCCGCGCGCTGCGCGAGACCGCCGCCCGCCTCGCCCAGGCCACCGCCCAGGCCCCGCCCCCCGCCCTGCGCGCCCGCGTGCTCGCCGCCGCCCGAGACGTACGGCAGGCGGTCGGGGATCCTGAGCCGGGCGACGCCACGGTCTGGCACGGCCGCGGCGGTGGCACGGTCATCCTGCTCCCCGAGATCCCGGTGACGCCGGAGCCCGGCGTCACCCCGCTGCGACCGCGCCGCCGTACCAGGGTGCTGGCGGGACTGGCGGCGGTGTCAGCGGCGGCGGCGGTCGCGCTCGGCGTCCTGACCATCCAGGCCAGGCGCGAGCTGAGCGACCTGGCCAGGCGCGACGACACGATGCTCGCCCTGCTGTCGGCCCCGGACGCCGAGACGATCACCCAGCCCGTCACCGGCGGCGGCACCGCGGCGGTCCTGCTGTCCAGGAGGCGGGGCGGCATGGTCTTCACCGCCGCGAACCTGCCCAGGCCGCCCGCCGCGAAGGTCTACGAGCTGTGGCTGATGGGCCCCGCGGGAGCCCGGGCCGCCGGGCTGGTCGCCGCGGGCGACGTGCTGATCCTGCGCCCCGCGGGCGACGACGCCAGGATCGGCCTCACCGTCGAGCCCGCCGGCGGGTCAGAGCGGCCGACCACCCAGCCCGTCATGCTCGCCGACCTTCCGGCCGCGTGAGCCCAGCCACGCGGCGTAGGCGGCGCCGCGCGCGGCCACCGAGGTGTGCGCCGCGCGGGCGGCCTCGAGCAGCGCGGGCGCGTGGGCCGCGAGCGAGTGCCGCCAGATGAGCACCTGCCGCATCCACAGCGGATCCCCGCGCAGCGGCAGCACCGCCACCCGCTCGCCGGGCTCGTAGTGCGCCTGGCAGGCCGACACGGCGTGCCCCGACCCGATCAGCTCCCGCCGCACCCCGGCCTCGACCAGCTGGTAGCGCGCCCGTGGCGCGAACCCGGCCCGCTCGCACGCCTCCAGCAGGTGCTCGGGCCAGCCCATCCCGTCCGACGGCGGCACCACCCACGGCTCGTGCGCCAGATCGGCCAGCTCCAGCTCCTCCCGTACGGCGAGCGGATGCGAGGCGGGCACGGCGACGAACACCGGCTCGACCGCCACCACCCCCATGCCGAAAGACGGGTTCGGCCGCAGCTCGTGATCCGGGTAGTCGGCCACCAGCGCCACGTCGAGCCGCCCGTTGGCCACCATGTCCACCAGCACCCTGACGAAGTGCTCGGTCTGCAGTGTGATCCGCGCCTCGGGCAGCGCGGCGGCCAGCCGGTCGACCAGCGGCACCACGACGGGATGCTCGAAGCTACCCGCCCTGATCTCCTTGCCCGCCAGCTCGTCGGGCCCCGCCGCCAGCAGATCGTCCACCCCGGCCAGCACCGCCCGCGCTCTGGCCAGCACGAACTCGCCGAACGCGGTCGCCGTCACGCCGCGGTGGTCGCGGGTGAACACGGCGCCGCCGAGCAGCCGCTCGATGCGGCGCAGCTGGGCGGTGAGCGCGGGCTGGGAAACGCCGAGCGCGGCGGCGGCCTTGGTGACGCTGCCCTGGTCGGCGATGGCCCGCAGCGTCCTCAGGTGCCTCAGCTCCAGCTGCACGCCGCCGAAGGTATCACGCCCGAGTTATACCCAGATGAGATGAGACCAGCGGCGCGAAGCGGCCGATAGTGCATGACATGCGAAGTATCGCCGCCCTCACGCTCGTCGCGAGCCTCTTACAGACACCCGCCGCCGCCGAGCCCGGCACCGCCACGGTCACGCCGGTGCAGGTCACGGGCGCGCCCGCGAAGCGGTTCAACCTGATCATCATGGGAGACGGCTACACCCAGGCCGAACAGGCCAAGTTCCAGGCCGACGTGGACCGGCACCTGAACGTGATGTGGTCTCTCGAGCCGTTCAAGACCTACCGGAACTACATCAACGTCTACCGGGTGGACATCGTCTCCGGCGAGTCCGGCATCAGCTGCGACCCCGACCTCACCAGCCCGAAGAAGACGACCCCGCTCAGCATGGGCTTCTGGGGTCAGTGCAACCCCGGCAGCGTCCAGCGCCTCATCACGATGGACAACACGGCCGCCACCAAGTACGCCAACCTGGTCACCGGCACCACGAGCGGCAACCGGCAGATCCTGGCGCTGGCCAACAGCGGCACCTACGGCGGGGCGGGCGGCTCCTACGCCACCGCCTCAGGCAGCAACGCCATGTCCGCCCTGATCAGCCCGCACGAGCTGGGCCACTCGCTCGGCGGCCTGCAGGACGAGTACGACTACTACCAGCGCGGCGTGCCCGGCGGCGCCTACACCGGCCCCGAGCCGTCCAGCGCCCACCACACGCTGCTGACCGAACAGCAGATGCGCGACCAGCAGAAGAAGTGGTGGCGCTGGCTCGGCGAGCCCAGCGAGGCCGGCGGCCCGATCGGCCGCTACGAGGGCGGCATGTACTACCAGACCGGCATCTGGCGCCCGAGCAGGCACTCGATGATGAAGACGCTCGGCTACTACTACGACCAGGTCGGCCGCGAGGTGATGGCCCGCCGTATCACCGCCAAGACCGACGTCGTGCAGGACTCCACGCCCACCGGCGCACCGGTCGGCGCCGACCGCGTGCTCTGGGTGGAGCCGATGCGCCCGGTCGATCACGCCCTCACCGTCGCCTGGACCGTCGACGGCAAGCAGGCGGGCCACGAACAGGCGCTCGACCTGCGCACCCTGGGCCTGACACCTGGCACGCACACCGTGTCCGCCACCGTCACCGACCCGACGGACTTCGTCAGGGACCCCGCGATCCGCGCCGCGATGACCAGGACCCGCACGTGGACGGTCGACACCTCGATCACCACCCCGCCCGACGGCCTCACCCCGGGATTCGTCTCCTCGACCCCGACGAGCAGGCCCGTCGGCAAGAACGACGTCGTCTACGTGGAGACCACCCATCCGGCCGCGACCGTCCCCGCGGTCACCTGGCGCCTGGACGGCAAGCAGGTCGGCGACTCCGGCAGCGACCTGAACCTGTCCGGGCTCACCGGCACCACGCTGACGGCGTCGCTCGGCGGCCAGACGCTCACCTGGACGATCGACGGCGCACTTCCCAAGACCGGGTACGAGCTGTCGGAGCCGCTGGCCCGCTCCGGCGACACCTACGTCTACAACGGCCCGTTCACCATGCGCCTGACCGGCACCGACGAGCGCCCCGGCTACGTCGTGTCCGAGTCGCGGGTCGACGGCGACGGCTGGTTCGACTACTTCGGCTGGCCGACCTCCTCCGCCCTGCCCTGGACGTTCAGCGAGACCGGCACCGAGATCGACCACCTCGTGTACGGCAAGCTGCCCCGAGGCCGCCACACGATCGAGTACCGCTCGACCGACGCCGCGGGCAACCACGGTGAGGCGGGCACGTTCAAGGTCACCACCATCGCGCCCCCGCCCGCCTGCGCCAGGACCGTCACCGGCGCGTACGCGGGAACCCTGACCGTGGCCAACGGGATCACCTGCCTGGACAACGCCCAGGTCAACGGCCCCGTGACGGTCAAGAAGGGCGGAACCCTGGTGGTCAACGGCGGCTCGATCACCGGCGCGCTGAACGCCGCCGGCGAGGTGCAGCTGCTGAAGGCGACGCTCAACGGAGCCCTGATCGCCTCCGGCCCCTACACCGTGGTCGGCGCCCAGATCCGCGGGGCGGCCGCCTTCACGGGTCCGGGCATCCTGTCGGGCGCCACGGTCAAGGGCGCCCTGTCGTGCACCGGCGGAGCCGACGACCTCGGCGTGCCGAACACGGCGAGCACGGGCGGCTGCGCCGTACAGAAGGCCGACAAGCAGCAGCAGGACTACGCGGCCGTGGTCAGCGGCACTTCCCCTTGAGCCATGCGGCGAACTGCGGCGTGTAGTCGGTCGCGATCCGCCTGGCGCCGCCGTTGAGAGCCGCCGCCCACGCGCCCTTGTTGAGGGTCCACGAGGGCGGCGGCTCCTCCCACTTGGTCACCTCGGGCCAGACGGGCCCGCCGGTCAGCAGTTTCGACGGCAGGCCCGCGGCCAGGACCCGCCGCCTGAGCTCGGCGGCGATGCCCGTGTCGTGCGAGTAGAGGATCAACTCCTGGCCCGTGTAGTGCTCCTTGACCGGGCCGAGCACCTCCGACCAGGCACGCGAGCTGATCGAGGCGTCGGCGCTGAGCAGCGACTGCCGGGTCTCGGGTTTGATCTCCACCAGGGCGACCATGCCGTTCTCCTTCATCGCGGTCAGCCAGTCGCGGAAGGTGTAAACGGACTCGCCCTTGAAGATCCCTCGGGTGATCGTGCGGCCCTTGAGCTGGTCGGCGCCCGCGGCCCACCAGATGGCGTTGACGTCCCGCTTGGGGCCGCTCAGCCCCCAGGTCGAGGTGTTGTGCCACATGACGGCCTTGGTGCCGTCCTTGGTCAGCTGCAGGTCGGCCTCGACGCCCGCGGCGCCCCATGCCCGGTACTGCCTGATCGCGGTGGGGTTGTTGGGCTGGCGGACCTGGTCGCGCTGCCAGCCGTTCGCGCCGGTGGGGTAGCCGCCGTGCCCGAAGATCTGCGGGCACGCCGGCAGCTGGGCGGAGGTCGCGGGGGTGAGCGAGGTCAGCAGGGCCATCGCGGCCACCGCGTGGGGGAATGCCAAGAGCGGGCCTTTCAGAGTCGGTCGAGGGCCTTCACCAGCGAGGCCGTGGCGAGGTCGCGCAAGGGGGCGTAGTCGTCCTCCGGATACTGCCGGGGACCGTTCTCCACCAGCAGGATCAGGTACAGGTAGGCGCGGTAGAGGTCGAGCCGGACCGGGGAGAGCTCCAGCGGCCGCACCTCGCGGTACCCGGCCAGCAGTGGATCGTCCTCGGTCAGCTCGCCGAAGATGGTGGGCGTGATCAGCTCGGCGAGCGGGTCTCCCCAGAAGGCCCGCTCGTGGTCGATGACCGCCTGGATCCTGGGCGTGCCCGACAGGTCCAGGAACACGTTGCCCGGCCACACGTCGAAGTGCACCAGCCGCGGCTCGCTCACCTCGTCGAGCGCGGGGGAGGCGGCCTCGATGACGGCGCGGATCTCGCCCGCGGGCCGGGGGAGCGGCGTGGGATAGCGCTCGGTGTCGTCGAGCAGCGCCCCCACCATCGCCAGGTAGGCCTCCCGCCAGGTCGAGCCGGTGATCCCGGCGTGCGGGTAGCCGAACGTCTCGCCGGTCACCGAGTGCAGCGCGGCCAGGTGCCTGCCCAGCTGCCTGCGCAGCCCGTCCTGGTCGGCGGGCTGCGTGCGGTTCCACGGCACACCGTCGAGCGCCTCGAGCACCAGGTAGTCGCCGCCGAGCATCGGATCGTCGAACCCGGCCCGCAGCAGCCGCGGCACCGGCACGCCCGCCGCCCCGGCCAGCTCGAGCGCGGCGGCCTCCATGCGCAGCAGGTTGCGCTCGTAGCTGAGCTGCTCCAGCTCTGGCGGCGGCGCCACCTTCAGCACCACGGCCCTGCCGTCGTCCAGCTCCAGCCGCCACACGGCGTTGGCGAAGCCGTCGGTCAGCTCCTCGATGACCCCGGCGCCCACGCCGAGGGCCCGGCGCGCCAGATTGTCCAGCTGCCCGGGCGTTAAGCGGCGCTTCGTCCTGCTATCCACGGAAGGGCATTCTGTCGTCAGGCGACGGAGATCGTCCAGCGGGCCTCGTGGCGGCCGCCCGGTTTGAGCGTCACCAGATCGACCCCGGAGTTGAACGCGTCCGGCGGGCACGTCATCGGCTCCACCGCCACCCCCTGGTAGCCGAGCGGCTCCCCCGCGCACACCTGCACCCACGGCAGCACCGCCGGATCCCACGAGATCCGCACGTCGCCCACCCGCGCCCACCCTTCCGACAGCCCGGTGAAGGCGTGGTCGACCTCCAGCCCCGCCACCTGACGGCCTTCACGCAGGTCGTACGGCGTGCCAGCGACGCCGGCCACCTCGGCGGGGAGCAGGTCGTCGTCGGTCAGCAGCACCTTCGAGGCGGGCACCTGGACGTGCTCGCCGAGCAGCCACGGATGCGGGCCGCAGCCGTAGGGGGCGGGCCGGTCGCCGACGTTCTCGGCGGTGACCGTCGTGGTCAGGCCGTGCCGGTCGAGCCGGTGGGTGACCTGCAGGGCCAGCGGGAACGGGTAGCCGGGAGCGCCGGTGAGGGTGTGGGCCAGCCGTACGAAGGCGTGGTCGTCCTCGGCGGCCAGCCACTCCACCACCCGCCACCGCGCCGAGGCGACCAGGCCGTGCAGGGCGTGGCCGCGCGACGGCTCGGAGACGGCCAGCTCGTGGGCAAGGCCGTCGAAGGTGTAGCGGGCCCGGGCCACCCGGTTGGGCCAGGGGGCCAGGATCGTGCCGGCGAAGAAGGGGATCGGCCCGTCATCGGGCCAGGTGGTGATCAGGTCACGGCCGCCGTGCCTGAGCATGCTCAGCGCGGCGCCGCGCTCGCTGATGCGCGCGGTGTAGCCGCCGCCGACGAGCTCGGGCACAGGGGAATCCTTTCGATCTTTCAAGTGCAGCATATCCGCTGGTCAAGCCGACTCTCGGCGCACCAGGTGGGTGTCGAGGATGACGACGGGCTGGCGCAGCTCCTCGCCGTTGATCCGGGCCACGAGCAGCTGCGCCATCTGCCGGCCCATCAGCTCGGTCGGCTGGTGGACCGTGGTCAGCGGCGGCTCGGTGTGCGCGGCCGCCTTGGAGTCGTCGAAGCCGACCACGGCCACGTCGCCGGGGATGGTCCGGCCGGCCGCCCGCAGCGCCCGCATCGCGCCCATCGCCATCGGGTCGGAGGCGGCGAACACCGCGTCAAGCCCGGGATGCGCCGCAAGCAGCTCCCGCATCGCGGCGACCCCGCTGTCCTCGGAGAAGTCGCCGTAGGCCACCAGCTCCGGCAGGCCGGCGGGCAGCACCACGTCGCGGTAGCCCGCCAGACGGTCGACACCGGCGGCCATGTCCTGCGGACCGGCGATCGCGGCGATCCTGGTGCGGCCCAGGCCCGCCAGGTACTTCACCGCCTGCCGGGCGCCGGCCCTGTTGTCCATGTCCACGTAGCTGTAGGGGTCGAGGCCGACGGGGCGGCCGCCGAGCACGGTCGGCACGCCCATCGCCTCCAGCCTGCCCGGCAGCGGGTCGGCGCCGTGCAGCGACAGCAGCAGCACCCCGTCGACGTGCTGGCTGGTCAGGTAGTGCTCCAGCCGCGCGTGCTCCTCGCGCGACTGGGCCATGGCCAGGATCAGCTGGAGCCCGGTCTCCGACAGCGCCGAGCCGATGCCGCGGATCGTGCCCGCGAAGTACGGCTCGTCGAAGACGCGCAGCTCGGACTCCGACACGACCAGCGCGACCGTGTCGGTGCGGCGGGTGACCAGCGCCCTGGCCGCTCTGTTGGGGACGTAGCCCAGCTCCTCGATGGCGTGCTGTACCGCTTCGCGGGCCTTCCTGCTGACGTTGGGCGAGCCGTTGATGACCCTCGATACGGTCCCCCGGCCCACCCCTGCCAGGGCGGCCACGGCCTCAAGAGTCGGTCGGTTCATGGCGCCCATTCTGCCGGATGATCTGCGCATACCAGCGGGCGCTGTCCTTGGGCAGGCGCCGCTGCGTCTGGAAGTCAACGTGTACCAGTCCGAACCGCTTGCCGTACCCCCAGGCCCACTCGAAGTTGTCCATCAGGGACCAGGCGAAGTAGCCCTCAAGCGGGACTCCCTCGTCGATCGCCCGGCGGCAGGCCTCGAGGTGCGCCTCCAGGTAGGCGATGCGGTCGGGGTCGCGCACCCGGCCGCCTTCGACGACGTCGTCGAAGGCGGCGCCGTTCTCGGAGACGACCAGCGGGATCGGCGGGTAGTCGCGCGCGACCCTGGCCAGCACCTCGCGCAGGCCGTCGGCGTCGATCTCCCAGCCCATTGCGGTGACCGGCCGGCCGCCGTCGAGGAAGGCCACGTCCTCGGCGCCGACCCAGGGGGAGCCCGCGTCGGTGGGGGCGGCGCTCGCCGACGCCCTGCCCGGCGCGGTGCCCGAGACGGTGTAACGGCTGTAGTAGTTGACCAGCAGCACGTCGATGGGCGCGCTGATGAGCTCCATGTCCCCTTCGCGGGGACGCATCGGGATGTCGTCGGGGTAGCGGCCGGTGAGGAGGGCGTCCAGGAACAGGCGGTTCTGCAGCCCGTCGATCTTGCTGGCCGCCGCGACGTCCCTGGGGTCGTCGCCGGCGGGCGTGATGGCGTAGAGGTTGACGCAGCCGCCGACCCGCGACGGTCTGATCGCCTGGACGGCCAGCCCATGGGCCAGGTTGAGGTGGTGGGCGGCCATGAGGGCGTTGCCCGGCTCCCTGCGCCCCGGCGCGTGCTCGCCCGAGGCGTAGCCCAGGAACGCCGCGCACCACGGCTCGTTCACCGTCGCCCAGGTGTGCACCCGGTCGTGCAGCGCCTCGTGCACGGCCGCCGCGTAGTCGGCGAAGCGGTAGGCGGTGTCGCGCTCCGGCCAGCCGCCCCTGTCCTCCAGGGCCTGGGGGAGGTCCCAGTGATAGAGCGTCAGCCAGGGCTGGATGTCTCTGGCCAGCAGCTCGTCCATCAGGCGTTTGTAGAAGTCGAGCCCCTTCGGGTTGATGCCGCCCGACCCGTCAGGCTGGATGCGCGGCCACGACACCGAGAACCGGTAGGCCGTCAGCCCCAGCTCCGCCATGATCGCGACATCCTCGGCGAAGCGGTGGTAGTGGTCGATGGCCACGTCCCCGTGGTGCCCTCCGACCACCCGCCCCGGTCGCCTGACGAACGTGTCCCAGATGGACGGCCCCCGGCCGTCCTCGTCCACCGCGCCCTCGATCTGGTAGGCCGACGTGGCCGCCCCGAACGCGAAGCCGGCGGGAAACTGTGTCCTCACGCTTTGACAGCACCTTCCATGAGTCCGCCGACGATCTGGCGGCCGAATGCGACGAAAACCGCGACGAGCGGGATGATCGACAGCGCCGTCCCCGCGAAGATCAGCGTGTAGTTGGTGGAGTACCGCGCGTTCAGCGACGTGATCGCGATCTGCACGGTCGGGTTGTCCGGGGTCAGCACGATCAGCGGCCACATGAAGTCGTTCCACATGAGCATGAACGTGTTGATCCCGAGCACCGCCATGCCCGGCCGCACCGCCGGCAGCACCACGTTCCACCAGATGCGCAGCGTCGCCGCGCCGTCCACCCTGGCCGCCTCGACCAGCTCGGCCGGTACGGCCTGCCGCGTGTACTGCGTCATCAGGAACACGCCGAACCCGTTGAGCAGGAACGGCAGGATGACCGCCTTGAGCGTGCCCGTCCAGCCCAGCGCCACCATCAGCCGGTAGAGCGGCACCACGCCCATCTGCTGCAGCGGCACCGCCATCGTCAGCAGGACCGCCACCAGCAGCACGTTGCGCCCGCGGAAGCGCAGCGCGGCGAAGGAGAACCCGGCCAGCGTCGAGATGACCACCACGGAGACCGTGACGATCGAGGCGACCACGAAGGAGTTCGTCAGACCGAGCAGGAAGTGGGCGTCCTCGTTGTTCAGCACCGCCTGGATGTTCTCGCCGAGGTTGCCGCCCGGCAGCAGCGGCGGCGGCACCGCCACCGCGTCGGCGTTGTCGCGCGAGGCGATCACCAGCATCCAGTACAGCGGGAACGCCGACAGCACGACCGCGACCGCGAGCATGACCCGGGTGATGAGCGTGGGAGACCAGGTGTTCATCGCCTGCCCCTGACGAGAAGGAAGTTGATCAGCGCGCCGATCAGGATGAGGAGGAAGAGCAGCCACGCCGCCGCGGCCGCGTAGCCGTAGTCGAACTCGCGGAAGCCTTGCTTGACGATGAACATCGCGACCGTCTGGAACTGGCCCTGCGAGCCGCCGTCGACGTTGCCGCCGTAGAACGTGGTCGGCTCGGAGAAGAGCGTCAGCCCGCCGATCGTCGAGTTCAGCACCACGAAGATCATCGTCGGGCGCAGCATCGGCAGCGTGATCTGCCAGAACTGCCTGCGCCTGGAGGCCCCGTCGATGGCAGCCGCCTCGTACAGGTCGCGCGGGATCGTCTGCATCCCGGCCAGGAAGATGATCGCGTTGTAGCCGGTCCAGCGCCAGTCGACCATCGTGGCGATCGCGATCCACGACGGGATCCGCTCGGCCTTGAAATTCGTCCTCTCCACGCCGAACCAGCTCAGCATCCAGTTCACCAGCCCCCAGTCGCGGGCGTAGAGCTGGGTGAACACCACCGCGACCGCGACCACCGAGGTGACCAGCGGCAGCAGCACGCTCATCCGGATCGCCAGGCGCAGCCTGAGCCGCTTGTTCAGCGCGTTGGCGAGCAGCAGCGCCAGCAGCAGCTGGGGGACCGTGGCCAGGACGAACATGCCGACCGTGTTGACCACGGCATTCCAGAAGTCCTCATCGGCCAGCAGCTTGGCGTAGTTGCCGAGCCCGGCCCACGTGACCGTGCCCGCCAGGTCGTAGTCGTAGAGGGAGTACCACAGCGTGAAGGCCAGCGGGAAGAGCCCGAACGCGGCGAAGAGCAGGAAGTAGGGGGACACCAGGGCGTACGGCATGGCCCTGAGATCCAGCGTCGACCGCCAGCGGTGCCGCGGGGCCGGGCGGTGCTGGCGTGCGGCCCTGGGAAGGGTGTCGAGGCTCATGGAAGACCTTTCGGTGCGCGGTGGGAACTGGGTGGGACCGCTCCCACGATGGGGAGCGGTCCGCCGTACCCGTCAGCCCGCGGCCTTGACCGCGTCGTCCACGAGCTGCTGCCAGGCCTTGTCGTAGGCGACCGAGCCGTCGTCCATGCCCTGGATCACCGACTCGATGGCGTTCTTGACCTGCGCCTGCTTGACGCCGAGGAACACCGGCTGCAGCGAGGCCGCCGACTTGGCGAAGATGTCGCCCACGGGCGCGTCGTTGAAGAACTCGTTCTTCGCGCCCTGCACGGCCGCGTCCTGCTGCGCCTTGGCGTTGCTGGGCATGTTGCCGAAGTCGGTGAAGATGCTCGCCTCGGTCTGCGCGCTGGTCAGGTAGTCGGCGACCTGCGCGGCCTCCTTCGGGTGCTTGGTCTGCTTGGGTACGGCCAGCCACGAGCCGCCCCAGTTGCCGCCGCCGCCCGGGACCGCGGCCACGTCCCACTTGCCCTTGCCGCCGTCACCGGCGTTGCCGCTGACCACGCCGAGCATCCAGGACGGGCAGCCGAGCGTGGCGAAGGCGCCCTTCTGCGTGCCCGCGGCCCACTCGTCGGTGAAGTTGCGCAGCTTGGCGGTCAGGCCGAGCTTGCTCATCTTCGTGGCGAAGTCGAAGGCCGTCCTGACCGCGGGGTTCTTGTCGACGATCAGGTTGTTGGAGGTGTCGAAGTACATGACGTTGCCGTTCTTCGCGGCCTCCTGGTAGAGCACCACCTGGTAGAGGGTGTTGGTGCCGTCGGCGAACCTGCTGTCCTTGACCTTCGCCTGGAACTGCTGGCCGACCTTGATGAAGTCGTCCCAGGTCGGCCAGAGCGCGCTCACCTTCTCGCGGTCGGTGGGCAGGCCCGCCTTCTTGAACAGGTCGGTGCGGTAGCACACGCTCATGCCGCCGATGTCGGTGCCCAGGCCGAACAGCTTGCCGTCGGCGCTGACGCCGTTCTCCCACTTCCAGGCGGGGAAGTCGGCCTTGCGGGCGTCCAGGCCGTACTCCTTCAGGTCGGCCCACCACTCGGGGTGCGCCTTGGCCAGGCCCATGCCGCCCTCGTCGATGCCGACCACGTCGCCGGCGCCGTTGCCGGCCTGCAGCCACTGGATCATCTGCGGCCAGTACTGCTGCTCGAACTGGTCGGTCAGGTGCTCTTCCTTGATCTGGATGTCCTTGTGCTCGGCGTTCCACTTGGTGATGGCGTTCTTGTAGCCGAAGTTGCTGCCGCCGCCGAAGGTCTGCACCCGGATCGTGACTGGCTGCGCGGCCGCCGCGGAGGTCTTGGGTGCGGAGGTGGAGCCGCTGCCGCACGAGACGGTGGCGGCAAGCACGGCGACCACGGCTCCAGCCGCGGCAAAGCGCTTGTAGGTCATGATTCCTTGCCCCTCTGGGTGGGTCGTGGGTGGGAGGTGGGAGGAGTTGGGAGCGCTCCCAGCAAGAGTGCCCGCGACGCCCAGACACGTCAATCCACCGCAACGCAACCGTTACCGAACGTGCCATCGAACAGGAGATTTGGGGAGAAAGGCCCCAAAGATGTAGTTGGGAGCGCTCCCATCTCATTCGTGCTGTTACCGCGCATCCGCGCCAGGGCGGTGGGTCAGGCGGGGTCGCAGGCTTCGGCGCGGGCGGCGAGGAGTGCCTTCTCGCGCTCGTTGCGTGTGAGCGTGCCCGCGCGCTCGAACTCCGCGCGTGCCTCCGCCAGACGGCCGAGCTTGAACAGCAGGTCGCCGCGGACGCTCGGCAGCAGGTGGTAGGCCTTGAGCGAGGGGTCGTCCACGAGCTGGTCGATCAGCTCGAGCCCCACGGCCGGGCCGTAGGCCATCGACAGCGCGACCGCGCGGTTCAGCTCGATGACGGGGGAGGGCGACAGGTGGGCCAGCTCCTCGTAGAGGGCGGCGATGCGCGGCCAGTCCGTCGACTCGGGCGTCAGCGCCCTGGCGTGGCAGGCGGCGATGGCGGCCTGCAGCGCGTAGGGGCCGTGCCCGCCACCGAGCCCCTCGGCGCGCTCCAGCGACTCCAGGCCGCGCGCGATGAGCAGGCGGTCCCAGCGGGTGCGGTCCTGCTCGAGCAGCAGCACGGGCTCGCCCGACGGTCCCGACCGGGCGGCCGAACGCGACTGCTGGATCTCCATCAGCGCCACCAGCCCGTGCACCTCGGACTCCTTGGGCATCAGCCCGGCGAGCACCCGGCCGAGGCGCAGCGCGTCCTCGCACAGCCCGGGCCGCATCCAGTCGTCGCCGGCGGTCGCCGAGTAGCCCTCGTTGAAGATGAGGTAGATGACCTCGAGGACCGACGAGAGCCGGCCCGCCAGCTCCGCGCCCTGCGGCACCTCGAACGGCACGCCCTTGTCGGCCAGCGTCCGCTTGGCGCGCACGATCCGCTGGGCCACCGTCGGCTCCGGCACCAGGAACGCCCGGGCGATCTCCTCGGTGGTCAGGCCGCCCAGCACCTTGAGCGTGAGCGCCACCCGCGCCTCGGTCGACAGCACCGGATGGCAGGCGGTGAACACCAGCCGCAGCAGGTCGTCCTCGATCTCGTCGACCTCGGGCAGGTGCTCGGAGTCGTCGAGGGCGTGACCGATCTCGGCCAGCTTGCGCTCGTAGTTCTGCTGCCGCCTGATCAGGTCGATCGCCCGCCGCTTGGCCACCGTCATCAGCCACGCGCCCGGGTTGCGTGGCACGCCCGTCTCCGGCCACTGTTCGAGCGCGGCCACCAGGGCGTCCTGCGCCAGCTCCTCGGCCAGCCCCAGATCCCGCACGAGCCCGGTCAACCCGGCGATCAGCCTGGCCGCCTCGTCCCGCCAGACGGCCTCAACCGTGCGATGAGCGTCGGTCACCGGCCCATCTCAGCAGCTCACCGCCCCCACTGGCAACCGCGAGCCCGCGCTGGTACGGGGCGACAGGATCTCGATCGGCAGGACACCCTGGGAGGACGCCTCGAGGGGCTCTTTTCAGCCAGAAGCCCCCAGCCTGGGGGCAGGCCGGGGGCTCGAAGCGGGGGAAGTCAGGAGGCGTAGTCGGGGTAGCCGTAGCCGACGACCTGGGAGGTGGGCCTGACGCGGCGCTCGACCTCACCGTTGCCGGTGTTGCCCTCGATCGTGGTGATGGTCCCGTTGTGGTTGTTCTTGACGACGAAGCCGACGTGGTCGATGTCGTCCAGGTCCTTGCTGCCGCTCCAGGCGTAGTACACGACCGCGCCGGGCTTGGGGGTCTGGCCCCAGCGGTGGTTGTTCTTGAACCACTTGGCGTAGGTGACGGTGTAGGCGTCCCAGCCGACGGTGGGACGGGCGCCGGTCTGCTCGCCCACCCAGGAGACGAACATGGCGCACCAGGCGGCGTTGAGGTAGTCCCGCTTGCTGCCGCCGTCACGCTTGACGGTCTCCATGGCCCGGGGGGAGTTCATGTACCACTTCTGGAACTTGGTCCCACCACCGTTGGCGTTTTCCTTCGTGCCGATCTGCTTGGCAGCCACTGACAGCACCTGGGCCGCGGTGACCTTGGCCTTGAGGGTGTGCGACTGGGTGGTGTGCTTCTCGTCGGTGATCACGTACGCGGCGGGGGACTTCACCGAGGCGCTGGCGGGGGCGGCCGCGTGGGCGCCGAAGGCGGTGGTCAGGACCGCTGCTCCGAGAACGGCGCGAGCGTAGCCAAGCTTGGGGGCACGAGTAAGACGATGCTTCACCATCTGGTGGGGGTTCTCCTTGCTTCCATGCCGCTTACCGAGTTAGCTGACGGGTTCGGGCGTGGAAGCTGCCCTACGGCACCGTGGTGCCGATTCACCCCAAGGACGTGGGTCCCCGGCTCCGCACTTGGCGGACTCAGCGGTCACAGGGTTTCCTGTGATGTGGCAACGAATTGGTTGCCCGGACTTGGAAAAAGTAATACAGATGGCAAGAGGATGACAAATCCCTAAAGGTAAAGTTTAGAGACTTGACCTCGGGCGTCGTCCAGCAACCGGGCCATCGCGAGGCTCTCATCAAGCGGCATGACAGGGCTTTCCGTGCGTCCCTCGGCCAGTGCGTCCCGGACCTCGCGAACCTCGCCCACGTAGCCGTTCTGGGCCGGATCGAGCAGGTGCTCGGACGGCTCCACGCCGGGCCCTGAGAGCACGATCCGGCGGGGTGCCCAGAAGGGCGCGTCGATCTCCGCGCGCAGGGAAGCTCCCACGACGCTGGCCGTGTTCGGGTAGTCGGCGAGCAAAGAAACGTCCACGAGCCCCCGGGCGCCGGACGGGTAGATCAGCACGCCGCCCGCCTCCGCGTCCACCCCCGTGGGTGCCGGTGAACCGGTCACGTGCACCGACGCGGGCTGCCCGAGCAGCAGCTGCGCCAGCCCGAACGGGTAGATGCCCAGGTCGAGCAGCGCACCGCCGCCGAGCTCCGGCGCGTAGAGCCGGTGCGCCGCGTCGAAGGGCAGCGCGAAGCCGAACGACGCCTGCACCGACCTGATGTCGGTCACGGACTCCTTGACCAGGCGGATCAGCGGGTTGAAGCGCATCCACATGGCCTCCATCAGGAAGACCCCGGCCTCGCGGGCCAGCCGTACCATGCGCTCGGTGTCGGCGGCGGAGGTGGTCAGCGGCTTCTCGCACAGCACGGCCTTGCCGTGCGCGATCGCGGCCTCGGCCACCGCCAGGTGCTGGGCGTGCGGGGTGGCCACGTAGACGGCCTCCACCGCGGGGTCGGCGCACAGCTCGTCATAGGAGTCGTACGCCGTGCCGCCGAACTCGGCCGCGAAGGCGGCCGCCCGCTCCAGGGAGCGCGACGCGACGGCCGCGATCCGCATCCCCGGCTCGGCCGCGATGACCTCGGCCACCGTCCTGGCGATGCCGCCGGTCGCCGCGATGCCCCACCCTAAGTCCGCCATGTAGATCAGCCCATCCAGTTGAAGGTCGCCGGGTCGGGCCCCAGCCGTGTGCCTTTGCTCAGCGCCCCGAGGGCCGCCATGTCCTCGTCGTCGAGCAGGAAGTCGAAGACGTCGACATTCTCGCGGATCCGCGAGGGCGTGGCGGACTTGGGGATCGCCACGTTGCCGAGCTGGAGGTGCCAGCGCAGCACGATCTGGGCGGGCGACTTGCCGTGCTTGTCGCCGAGCACGGTCAGCGCGGGCTCCTCGAGCAGCCCGCGGCCCTGGCCGAGCGGGCTCCACGCCTCGGTGAGGATGCCGTTGGCGGTGTGGTAGGCGCGCAACTGCTTCTGCGGGAAGTACGGGTGCAGCTCGATCTGGTTGATCGACGGCGTGAGCTCGGCCTCGCGGTCCAGCCGCTCCAGGTTGTCGAGAGTGAAGTTCGACACACCGATGGCCTTGACCCGGCCCTCGCGGTAGATCTTTTCCAGGCTTCGCCAAGCCTGCACGTATCGGTCCTGCTTGGGTGCCGGCCAGTGGATCAGGTACAGGTCGACGTAGTCGAGCCCGAGCGTGGCCAGGCTCTCGTCGTAGGCCTGCTCGACCCTGCCGTGGTCGGTGTTCCAGAGCTTGGTGGTGACGAACAGCTTCTTGCGCGGGATGCCCGATGCCGCGATGGCCCGGCCGACGCCCGCCTCGTTGCCGTAGATGCGGGCGGTGTCGATGTGCCGGTAACCCGCTTCGAGCGCGGTCGTCACCGCGTGTTCCGCCTCCTGGTCGGGAATCTGCCAGACGCCGAACCCGAGCTGCGGAATCTGCACGCCGTCGGTGTTGAGCATGAGCGAGTTCATGCGATCCATTGTTCACGCGGCGTTCCCTGCGGCTTCAGGTGACCTGGCTACCTTGGGGCCGTCGTGATGAACCAATGGGGCAAGCCGGCGTCGGCCTGGGTGGAGTCGCCGCTGCAGATGTTGTGCGCCGTCGAGGCCCACCACGCCGGACTGCTCGGCCAGGAGACCAGGGTGGTGCCGCGCGCCGGGCTGCGCCCGCTCAAGGTCACCCGCAGGGAGCTGGCCAAGCTCGCCCTGCCCAAGGGGCTGGAGCTGGCCGAGCCGCTCGAGCGGATGCCGCGCAAGGTGCAGGCGGTGGGCGACGCGTTCTCCGGGCGGGTGCAGGTGCGCTGGCTGCTCTCGGGGCCCGGCCCCATCGTGATCGTGGACGACGGGCTGGCGACGCTGCGGCTGCTCGAGCTGCTGGCGGCCGGGCCGTACCAGCCGCTGCTGCGGGCGCGCGCCCAGCCGGGACGGCTGCGCAAGCTGCTCGGCCTGGCCGCGGCGATCCGGCTGCACGCCAGCCGCGTGTCGGTCTTCACCGCCCTGCCCGTCCCCGCCGAGCTGGCCCAGGGCGTCGCGGCGGCCGGGGTGAACCTGGTCAAGCACGACTTCGGCTGGCTGCGCGCGCAGCCGCAGAGTACGCCGACGCCGCCCGAGCGGACCGTGGTGCTCGGCACCTCGCTGGTCCGCAACGGCCTGGTGCACCGCGACAGCTACCTGCGCTGGCTGGCCGAGCTGGCCGACAGCGAGCCGCTGGCCTACTTCCCGCACCGGCGCGAGGATCCCGGCGACGTGGCGATCATCCGCGACCGGCCCGGCATCACCGTGCACGAGGCGGGCGCCCCGGCCGAGCTGACGCTGCGCGGGCTGGAGGCGGGCCAGCGGGTGGTGAGCCTGCCGTCCACCGCGATCACCTCGCTGCGGGTCCTGCTCGGGCCGCGCGGCGTCGCGGTCGAACCGGTGGACGTGCCCGACGAGTGGTGGACCAGCAGGGCCGCCCCGGCCCTGAGATCGCATTTGACAGGAGTGCCCAGGTGAGAGTGCTGGCCGTTGCCGACTCGGACTCGTATCTGAAGTGGGTGGCCAGCCTGCTCGACGATCTGCCCGACGGGTGCGTGACCGACCTGGCGGTCGTGCGCACCCCGATCGCGCCCTCGCCCGCGCAGCTGGCCGCCGCGGTGGGCGAGCGGCCCGTGCCGCCGGTGCTGTCGGCGCGCGCGCTCAGGCGGGCGGCGGAACGCGACAGACCCGAAGTGATCATCCTGGCCTGCACGGGACCCGTGGTGGACGTGCTGGCCGCCGACGTGCTGGCCGGGCTGCGGCCGCGGCCGGTGTTCGTGACCGGGCTGCCCGGCATCTCCGTGCCCGCCACCGAGAAGGCCTGGCTCTACCGCAGCGGCTGCGACCTGTTCGTCGTGCACAGCGAGCGGGAGGTGGCCGAGTTCGGCGAGATCGCGGCCAGGCTCGGGGGAGGCGGGGCGGTGGGGATGGCCCGCCTGCCGTTCCTGCGCGCCGCCGCCGGCGGCCGGACCAAGGAACGGGTGGTGTTCGCCACGCAGGCGAAGGTGCCGCGCGAGCGGGAGGAGCGCGAGCGCATCCTGCTGTCGCTGGCGGCGCTGGCCGAGCGCAGGCCCGACCTGGAGGTCGTGGTCAAGCTGCGCGCCCTGGAGGACGAGCGGCAGACGCACAACGAGCGCCACCACTACCAGCGGCTCTGGCGCGAGCTGGGGGAGCCGGGCAGGCTGGCCTTCGCGGCCGGGCCGATGCACGAGCAGCTCTCCAGGGCGGAGGGCTTCGTCACCGTCAGCTCCACGGCCGCGCTGGAGGCCATCGCGCAGGACGTGCCGCTGCTGGTCCTGGAGGACTTCGGCGTCAGCGCCGAGATGATCAACCTGGTGTTCGAGGGCAGCGGCGTGCTCGGCACGCTCGACGACCTGGAGCGGGGCGACTTCAGGACGGCCTCGCCGGCCTGGTGCGCGGCCAACTACTTCCACCCCGCGGACCGCGACAGCTGGGTGGCGCTGCTGACCGCGCTGGTCATCGGGCCGCTCGTGCCCGCCCGTTCGCTCATGGACGGCCCCGAGCACGCCGCCGCCCGGCGCAGGGCGCGGCTGCGGGTGGAGGTGCGGCCAGGGCTCCTGCGCGTCGGCTACCGGGCCAAGCGCAAGATCACGCGGTACATCGTCCGGCGCTGACCTCCCCGGCCCCGCGAAGGGCGGCGACCTTTCCGGTCGCCGCCGTTCGCGTTGCCCGGCTGCTCAGCGCGTCGAGGTGAGCTTCCTGCGCAGGCGGGTGATCGTGGACGGCTTGGGCGCCAGTCCGAGTGTCTCCAGCCGCTTGCGCTTGAAGTAGCGGGGATCCAGCTCCATCCCCTCCGGCCGCAGCTCCGGGTACGCCTCGGCCTGCATGCAGTAGCCGACGGCGTGCACCAGCCGCGCCAGGTCGACGGGCGGCGGCTGCCTGATCGACCCGTCGGCCGCCAGCCGCGGCAGCATCGCGTCCACGATGGTGACCGGCACGCGGTTGCTGTTCTCGTACGGCGCGAGCCGATCGAGCACCAGCTCCGTGCCCAGCGCGGCCACCTCCAGCCCGAACAGCCGCCTGGCCGTGACCAGCCCGGTCGAGAAGCAGCCCACCACGAGGTCCGGCCGCAGCGCGGAGAAGCACACCTCGGCGGGCACGCTCTCGCCCGCCACGACCAGCTTCACGCCCAGCTCGTCGGCCACGCCCCGCAGCAACTGCGCGTGGCGGCGCCCGGCCGCGGGATGCGGCTTGAACACCACGGTCGCGTACCCCCTGGCCGCCAGGCCGCGCAGCATCGACTCGTGCAGGCCGGCCTCCTCCTCGGGGGTGACGATCTCCAGGGCCGACAGGTACTGGCCCAGGATCACCGCCTGCCCGGCCATCATGTCGGGCGCCGTGGCCGCCACCTGGTCGACCACCTCGAGGAAGGCCCGGTCGGGAAGCGGCGAGGCGGGCACGCCGTACTCGCTGAGCAGTAACGGCTTGAGCCCCTGCACCAGGTCCAGGTGGAGCAGGCGGGTGATGCGGCGGAAGATCTCGGCGGGCAGCGGGTCGCGTGTCGGGCCGTAGCTCATCAGCCCGTCGGAGTAGACCGTGATCGGGCAGTCCCGCACCAGCCCGGCGATCGTCCGCGCAGGAGGCACCGCGATCGACTCCAGGACCAGCTCGTTGACCTCGTCGAGCTTCAGGTGGGAACGGATCAGGCGCTCCAGCATGGGCACCTCGATGATCCGCGCCTTCCAGTCCGACGGGTGCAGCGGCGCGATCAGGTCGTTCCACGAGTGCACCTCGGCGAAGCGGGACCGCAGCACCGCGAAGCCGGGCGTGCGGTCCAGCGGCACGGTCACCTCGGGGATCGCCGAGTTCGTCGACACGATCAGCAGCCGCCGCTCCGGCGGGCCGAACTCGCCCGCGTCGATCGCGGCCGCCAGCGACATCGCCCCGAACAGTGTCGAGGCGTAGAACACCTGCGTCATGAGGCCCCCCTCGTCGTCGCCGTGCCGCTCACGGCTCCTCCTTGTCGCGGCGTACCCGCACCGACGGGCCCGGCGGCAGGTCGGGGACCAGCGCGCGGATCGCGGTCTCGCGCTCCACCGCCATCCGCGAGATCGCCTCCACCGCCAGCTCCACCGGTATGTCCCGCACCATCGCCGCGCCGCGCTCGGTGAAGCGGGCGCGCAGCGGCGGCGTGAACCGGTCGGCGATCTCCAGATGGTGGGCGAGCAGCGCCAGGAAGTTCCTGGCCGCCTTCGGCAGGAACTCCGGCTCCACGTCCTTGAAGACCAGCTCGAACGCGTCGAAGAAGTGCAGTTGCCGCTCGTCGCCCACCTGCGTCAGCGACCCGGCCACCTGCCTGCGGTAGAACACCCCGGCCAGCGACACCACGGCGAACGTGGCCGCCTCCCTGTGCAGGCGCCAGATCCACGGCCGGTCCTCGGCCGTGTGCAGCGAGCCGGGGAACTGCAGCAGGTCACGCAGCGAGCGGCGGTAGACCCCGGCCCAGGCGTAGGGGTAGTCGACCATGGTCCGCACCCCGGCGGGCAGGATCGCCTCGCGTGGGTCGAGCACCACGCCCCGCCGCGCCAGCGGAGCGCGGTGCACGACCCGCTTGCGGCCCTCCACCTGCACGTGGTCGGCGCGGACGAAGTCGCACCCCAGGCCGTCGATGGCCGCGACCAGGTCGTGCAGGTAGCCGGGGGCGAGCCAGTCGTCGCCGTCCATGAACGTCACGTACCGGCCGGTGGCGGCCGACAGGCCCACGTTGCGGGCGTCGGCCAGCCCCACCGGGGACGCGTTGCGGATCATGGACAGTCCCGGCAGGTCGGCGCGGAAGTCCTCCACGATCGCCGCGGTCGAGTCGACCGACCCGTCGTCCACCACGATGAACTCGAAGTCCCGGCGCGTGTTGCGGCAGAGCGAGCCGAGCGCGTCGGCGATGAAGCGCTCCCCGTCACGCACCGGGACGACGACGGAAAGAGCGATCACACCGTGACCCTGCGCAGCCGGGCCTTGGGGGCCTCCTCGCCGGGGAAGACCCGCTTCACGCCGTCACCGAGCGCCTGCTCGATGATGCGGATGTCGCGCACCAGGTGCTCGAGCCCGGCCGGCTCCAGCGAGGCCGCGTGGTCGGAGCCCCACATGGTCCTGTCCAGCGTGATGTGCCGCTCGACGCAGACCGCGCCCAGCGTGACCGCGGCCAGCGAGATCTGCAGGCCGCGCTCGTGCCCGGAGTAGCCGACCGGCACGCCGTACCGCTCCTTGAGCGTGGTGATCGTGCGGAGGTTGGCCTCCTCGGGAGGCAGCGGGTAGGTGGAGGTCGAGTGCATCATGATCAGCTTGTCGGTGCCGAGGATCTCGACCGCCGCGTCGATCTCCGACAGCGTGGACATGCCGGTCGACAGGATGATCGGCTTGCCGGTGGCGGCCAGCGCCCGGAGCAGCTCGTGGTCGGCGACGCTGGCCGAGGCCACCTTGTGCACCAGGACGTCCATCTCCTCAAGGAACTCCACCGAGGGGACGTCCCAGGGCGAGGCGAACCAGTGCAGCCCGCGCTCGTCGGCGTACTTGGCGATCTGGCGGTACTCGTCGCGGCCGAACTCGGTCCGCTTCTTGTACTCCAGGTAGGTCATCTCGCCCCACGGCGTCTGCCTGATCTGGTCGCGCTGCTCCAGCGGCACGCAGATCTCCGGCGTGCGCTTCTGGAACTTGACCGCCTGGCAGCCGGCGTCGGCCGCCACGTCGATCAGCCTGCGGGCGATGTCCAGGTCGCCGTTGTGGTTGATGCCGATCTCGCCGATCATGTAGACCGGCTCGCCGTCGCCCACGCGCACGTCGCCGATCTCCACCGGGCCCAGTCTGGGCCGCGTCTTGACCTCGGCCACGGGCGGCTCGGGCCGCGCCGCGATCACCCGGTCGCACAGCTCGCGTACGGCTCCCTCGCCGCCGGGCTTGGACAGCACCACGCGCGCGGCCGCCCGGACCCGGGGGTGCGCGTCGGGAACCGCGATCGGCCAGCCCACCTCGGCCATCGGGCCCAGGTCGTTGACGTCGTTGCCGACGTAGGCCACCCGCGCCGGGTCGAGGCCCTCGATGGTCAGCCAGTCACGCAGCACGGTCCGCTTCTCGGCCAGGCCCTGCAGCACGGGCACGCCCAGCTTGCGGGCGCGCGCGGCCACCACCGGGTTGTGCTCGGTCGACATGACGAGCAGCTTCACGCCGGAGCGGCGCAGCAGCGCGATGCCCATCCCGTCGGAGCGGCTGACCAGCACCATCTCGCGCCCGTCCGAGTCGACGTAGGCGCGGTCGTCGGTGTGCACACCGTCGAAGTCGGTGATGACGGCGTCGACGTCGATGGGCTCGGGCTCGTCCAGGAACGGCGCCAGGGCGCGCACGAGCTCCAGGTCCTCGGGGTCGTCCACCTCGATGGCGTGCTGGGCGGGCACGGGCTGGACGGCGACCTTGCCGAAGAAGCGGTGGCCCGACTCGCGCAGTCCGGCGGTGCGCATCACGTAGAAGGCGCCGTTCTCCCTGAACTGGGTCTCGCGGTCCTGCCGGCGCGGGCGGACGGCCGGGTCGTGGTTGATCCCGGTGCCCGCGGCGGTCCACAGGAACTCGTGCGTGGGCAGGCCCGACACCACCGAGTCGGCCTCGCCGTCCAGGACCATGCGCACGGCCGCCGACAGGTCGGCCGGGTTGATGAACGCGCTGGTGCACTGCACCAGCACGACGACCTCGGGCTCCTCGTCCATCGCGGCAAGCGCGTGCAGCACGGCGGACTCGCTGGAGGCGGTCGCGCCGCTCAGCTCCGCGGGCCGCTCCACGATCTCCGCCCCGGCCTCCCGGGCCACCTCGGCGATCCCCGCGTGGTCGGTCGAGACGACCACCCGGTCGATCAGCTCGGCCCGCAGGCACGCCCGAACCGCGCGGGCCACCAGCGGGATCCCCCCGACCGGTGCGAGGTTCTTCAGGGGTACGCCCGCCGAACCTCCGCGGGCGGGAACTACGGCCAGGACTCGCAATGTGACTCCTCAAGTGCGTTACGTGCACTGGGAAGCTAACGGCCCGAATTTAACTGCGTCTTAACTGCGTGTGGGCATCCGGTAGAGCAGTTCTGGCCGTCCGACCCCGCCGTAGCGCGGCAGCCGTACCGCCGCGCCCGTGTCCACCAGATGTTCCAGGTACCGCCGGGCCGTCACCCGGGAGACCCCGGTGGCGTCGGCCACGGCCTGCGCCGACAGGCCGTCGGGGTGGTCGCGCAGGTGGGCGGCGACGGTGTCGAGCGTGTCCCGCGTCATGCCCTTCGGCAGCTCCGAGCTGCCGCGCAGGGTCGCCAGCATGCGGTCCACGTCGCCCTGCGCCACGATCTGCCCCGCCTCCTGCCTGAAGCGGGCGTAGCGGGTGAGCTTCTCGGCCAGCGCGCCGAAGGTGAACGGCTTGAGCAGGTACTGCGCCACGCCCAGCGACACCGCCGAACGCACCATGGCCAGGTCGCGGGCCGAGGTCACGGCGATCACGTCGCACATCAGCCCGCCGGCGCGCACCGCCCTGCACACCTCCAGCCCGTGCATGTCCGGCAGGTACAGGTCGAGCAGGATCAGGTCGACGGGCGTGTGCCGCAGGAAGCGCAGCGCCTCCCCGCCCGAGCGGACCACCCCTGCCACCCGGAAGCCCGGCACCCGCTCGATGTAGATGCGGTTGGCCTCGGCCGTGATCTCCTCGTCCTCGACGACCAGCACGTCGATCATCCGACCGGCACCTTCACGGTGAAGGCCGACCCGGCGACCTCGATCGTCCCGCCCAGCTTCCTGACCGCCTGCCCCACCAGGGCGAGCCCGAGCCCGTGCCCGTCGCCCTTGGTCGTCCACCCTTTGGTGAAGGCGTCGGACCCCGTCAGCCCAGGACCGTCGTCGCTGACTTTTATGATCAAATTTTCGGCCTTGACCTGGATGTCCACCTCGACCTTGGACGCGGCGTCGATGGCGTTGTCGAGGAGGTTGCCGACGATGGTCACCAGCTGGCCAGGGTCGACGCCCACGTCGTCGACCTCGGTGTCGTGCCCGATCACCAGCTCCACGCCGCGCTCGGCCGCCTCGGCGCTCTTACCGAGCAGCAGCGCGGCCAGCACCGGCTCGCGCACCGCGCCCATCACCCTGTCGGTCAGCTGCTGGGCCGTGCGCAGCTCCTTGGTGCCGAACGCCACCGCCTCGCCGGACCGCCCCAGCTCCACCAGCGTGATCACCGTGTGCAGCCGGTTGGCCGACTCGTGCGCGACCGACCTGAGCGAGTCGGCGAAGCCGCGCTCGGCGTCCAGCTGCCCGGTCAGCGCCTGCAGCTCGGTGTGGTCGCGCACGGTGACCACGGTACCGAGCCTGCTGGGCGCCGAGTTGACGGCCAGCACCCGCTCGCCGATCAGCAGGATGCGCTCCTCCTCGTGGTCGGGCAGTCCCAGCTCCGCCACGGGCCGCCCTTCCGCGTCGGGCGGCAGGTCGAGCAGCGTCCTGGCCGCGTCGTTGCACAGCGTCAGTGTCCCGTCCTTGCCGACCAGCAGCAGACCCTCCCGTACGGCGTGCAGCACCGCGTCGTGGTGCCCGTGGATGCGCCCCAGCTCCACCGGGCCGAGCCCGTGCGTCTGCCTGCGCAGCCGTACGGTCACCAGCCACGTGCCCCCGGCGCCCAACGCCAGCGCGAGCAGCGCGATCAGCGCGCCCCAGGCCAGCTGGCCGCGCAGCCGCGCGCTGATGCGGTCGATGCTGATCCCGGCGCTCACCAGCGCCCGCACCTCGCCGTTCCGCATGACCGGCGTCACCACCCGCCGCGACGGGCCAAGCGTGCCCCGGTACGTCTCGGTGAACGTCCGGCCCGCCAGCGCGGCCTCGGTGTGGCCGAGGAACCGCTTGCCGATCTCGGCAGGGTTCGGGTGCGTGTAGCGGGTGCCGTCCGGCTTCATGATCGTGATGAAGTCCACGCCGGTCGCCAGCCGCACCCGTTCCGCGTAGGGCTGCAGCTCGGCGGTCGGGTCGGGCTCGTCGAGCGCGGCCAGCACCTCGGGGGAGTTCGCCACGCTCACCGCGACCGCGCGAGCCGTACCGCCCGCCTCGTCGGTGAGCAGCTCGTGCGCCTGCACCAGGGCCAGCACGGCGCCGCCGACGACGGCCACGGCGACCACCAGCAACTGCAGGACCAGCATCTGTCCCGCCAGGCTCAGGCGGCGCATCCGACCCCTCCCTTCACGCGTTCACGGGTCCGGTTGTGAACGAAACTTACGCAATGGTGACCTGCGTCACGCCCGGGCGCATAGTCGCAGCGCCAGAACTTCCCGCACAGCCCGGAGAACCCCCCATGCGTGATCGCACCCGCTACCTGTACCTGGCCGTCATCGCGGCGGTCCTGCTCGGGATCCTCGTCGGCTTCATCTGGCCGGATGTCGGCAAGGCGCTCAAACCACTCGGCACCGGCTTCGTCTCGCTGATCAAGATGATGATCAGCCCGATCATCTTCGTCACGATCGTGCTCGGCGTCGGCTCGGTCACCAAGGCCGCCCGCGTCGGCAAGGTCGGCGGACTGGCCATCGGCTACTTCTTGGTCATGTCGACCGTCGCGCTGATCATCGGCCTGCTCGTCGGCAACGTGCTGGAGCCGGGCGCCACGCTCCACCTGACCGACGCCGGCAAGAAGGTCGCCGAGTCCTCGGCCGCCGAGGGCGGCGCCACCGACACGACCACGTTCGTGCTCGGCATCATCCCGACCACGCTGGTGTCGGCGTTCACCTCGGGGCAGGTGCTGCAGACGCTGGTGGTGGCGCTGCTGGCCGGCTTCGCCGTGCTGGCGCTCGGCGAGAAGGGGGCGCCGATCCTGCGCGCCGTCGAGCACGTCCAGCGGCTCGTCTTCCGCATCCTGGCCATGGTCATGTGGGCCGCGCCCGTCGGCGCGTTCGGCGCCATGGCGGCCGTGGTCGGCGCCACCGGGCTGGACGCGCTCAAGTCGCTGGCCATCATCATGATCGGCTTCTACGTCACCTGCCTGCTGTTCGTCGGCGTCGTGCTCGGCGGCCTGCTGTGGGCGATGACCCGGATCAACCTCTGGTCGCTGCTGCGGTACCTGGGCCGCGAGTTCCTGCTCATCCTGTCGACCTCCTCGTCGGAGGCCGCGCTGCCACGGCTGATCGCCAAGATGGAGCACCTGGGCGTCAGCCGTACGGTGGCCGGGATCACCGTGCCGACGGGGTACTCCTTCAACCTGGACGGCACCGCCATCTACCTGACCATGGCCACGCTCTTCATCGCCGAGGCGAGCGGCAAGCCGATGGCGATCGGCGAGCAGGTCGGGCTGCTCGTGTTCATGGTCATCGCGTCCAAGGGCGCCGCCGGCGTCACCGGGTCCGGGCTGGCCGTGCTCGCCGGCGGGCTGCAGTCGCACCGGCCCGACCTGGTCGACGGCGTCGGGTTCATCGTCGGGATCGACCGCTTCATGTCCGAGGCGCGGGCGCTGACCAACTTCGCGGGCAACGCGGTCGCCACCGTCCTCATCGGGACCTGGACCCGCGAGCTGGACCGCGAACGCCTCGACCGGGTGCTCGCGGGCGACCTGCCCTTCGACGAGGCGACCCTGCTGGACGAGGGACCCGAGGACAAGCCGGAACTAGTCACCGCCGCCGCGCGATAAATGCGTGGCGGGCCGCGGAATCCCGGGGCTACCGTAGATCACGTTCTTACAGGAAAGGAGCTGACCGTGCCGAACCCGGCCTTCCCGCTGAGCGCCGAACACGCGTGCGGCCGCATGCTCCGGAGAGCTTCCGTATGACCCGATGACGTCATCGCGAAGCCGCCCGGAGCACCGCTCCGGGCGGCTTTGTCTTTGCCACCTCGGAAGCTGCCGTCTCTGAGGCAGAGCCCGTGGGACCCGATCGGCCGGGATCCGCGACGGGCATTCTCCTGGGTCGATGGTGAAAAGGAATCATGTCTGCCTTGCAAGCAGGAGTTCAGGGTTCGAGTCCCTGCCGATCCACTGCCGCGGTCGCCGACAGGTGCACGGCCGGCGAAGGATGGTCACCACGGCACCGCCGTAACCACCCGCCCGCGACCGCGGCCTGAACGAGTTCGACTCTCACCCGCGTCTCTGGTTCCATGCCGTTTTGTGAATTCTGAGACGGCACGGGAGATCGAGGCCTTTCTGGCCGGAGTGGACGACGGTTCGCGGGTCACGCTGCGCGCGATCGGGCCGGCGGACCAGGACGAGTTCGTGGAGCTGGTGCACGCCAGCACGGCGCTGCACCATCCGTGGATGTCGCTGCCGGGCACGGCCGAGGAGTTCCAGACCTACCTGCGGCGCTTCGACCACACGACCAACCAGGGGCTGCTGGTCTGCCGCCGCGACACGGGCGCCATCGCGGGATCGGTCAACATCAACAGCATCATCCGCGGCCGCTTCCAGAACGGCTCCCTGGGCTACGCGGCCTTCGCGCCGTCGGCCGGGCAGGGGCTCATGGCCGAGGGGGTCGGGCTGGTGCTCGGCTACGCCTTCTCGCAGCTGCGGCTGCACCGGCTGGAGGCGCAGATCCAGCCGGACAACCAGGCCTCCATCAAGCTCGTCAGGCGTCTCGGCTTCCGCTACGAGGGGGTCTCGCCCGACCTGCTGTTCATCGACGGCGCCTGGCGCGACCACGAGCGCTGGGCCATCACCGGCATCATGGCCGGCGACGCCTCCTGGACCCCGCACGCCAGCCTGCCGCCCCGCTGACCGGTCAGGGCTTGCGGGCGATGCCGGCGTAACCCATGCGGGCCAGCTCCTCGTCGAGGAAGAGCATGTCGTCACGGTCGGCGAAGGGCCAGACGACCTCGGGTCCGAGCCCCGTCGCCAGGCCGGGCGCGATGAAGGCGAAGTCGCCGAAGAAGGCCTCGATCTCGGCGCGGGGACGCGGGCAGAAGGGCTGGTTGGCCTGCCGGTAGAAGTCGGTGATGCGGGTCGTGCGCTCCGGCGCGGTGTCGGAGCCCACGTGCGAGATCGCCAGGTAGCTGCCCGGCGCCAGCGCCTCGCGGTAGGCGGCGACGAACTTCTGCGGTTCGTCCTCGTCGGGCACCAGGTGCAGGAAGAACATCATGAGCACCGCGACCGGCTGGGAGAAGTCGAGCAGTTCGCGCACGGCGGGATGCCCGAGCATGGCCGCGGGCGTCCTGGCGTCCGCCTCCACCATCGCCACCTGGCCGGGCCCGGCCAGCAGGGCGCGGCCGTGGGCGCACACGACGGGGTCGACGTCCACGTACACCACCCGGGCGTCCGGCGCGTACCGCTGCGCCACCTCGTGCACGTTCTCCGCCGCGGGCAGCCCTGAGCCCAGGTCGAGGAACTGCCTGACGCCCGCCTCCACCAGGTAGCGGACCACCCGCCCGATCAGCTTGCGGTTCTGCCTGGTGCCCTCCCTGGCGTCGGGCAGCACGCTCAAGACCAGCTCGGCCAAGTCCCTGTCGGCCTGGAAGTTGTCCTTGCCGCCGAGGAAGTAGTCGTACATGCGGGCCGCGTTGGGGATGTGCGGGTCCACGCCGCGGGGGATCATCCCCTCATTTTTCCCTATACGGCGGGCAGGCGCAGCACGAAACGGGGCCCTAGGGTCGATTCCTCCGCCGTGATCGTGCCGCGGTGGGCCAGTGCCACGTCCCTGGCGATGGCCAGCCCCAGCCCGGTGCCGCCGGCGTCGCGGCTGCGGGCGGCGTCCAGGCGGGTGAACCGCTCGAAGATCCGGTCGCGGTCCTGAGGGGCGATCTTCGAGCCGTCGTTCTCCACGGCCAGGATCGCGGTGCCGTCCACCCGCGCGACCTCGATGGTGACCAGCGACTCGGCGTGCCGCTCGGCGTTGTCGAGCAGGTTGGTGAGCAGGCGGGCCAGCTGGAGCCTGACGCCCTCCACGATGACGCCGTCCGTCACGGCCAGCCGTACGGGATGCTTGTCGTCGCGGCCGGACAGCTCCTCGCGGACCAGGCCCCCCAGGTCGACCCGCTCCTTGACGACGTCCACGCGCGAGCCGATGCGGGCGAGCAGCAGCAGGTCGGTGATGATCGCCTCGAGCCTGTCGGTGTCGCGCAGCGCGCTCTCCACCAGGATGTTGATGTCGGTGTCCTCGGGGTAGAGCTGGGCGCTCTCCAGCTGGGCGCGCAGCCCGGCGATGGGGGTGCGCAGCTCGTGCGAGGCGTCGGAGGCGAACTGGCGTTGCTGCTCGGCGGAACGTTCCAGCCGGGCCAGCGTGCCGTTTATCGAGCGGGCCAGCTGAGCCACCTCGTCCTCGCCCGACGGCTCGGTGACGCGGCGGCTCAGGTCGCTGGCGTTGACCTCGTCCAGCTCCGAGCGCATCTCGGCGACGGGACGCAGCGCGCGGCCGGTCACCAGCCAGGTGGCCCAGGCTGCGATGCCGGTCAGTATGGCGACCTGGATGAAGACGATGGCCTCCAGTACGCGAGTGGAAAGGATGCCGGGAGTCGTGCGTCCGGCGTAGACGACAGGTGAGTCGGCGGCGGTGTTGAGGCGGACGGCCGTGAGATGGAAGCACCGGGAACGCAGGCAGTTGGTGGTGCTGACGATCCGGTCGTCCGGACTCGGCCATACGTCACTGAGCGGCGGGAGCCCTCGCGCCGCTTCGCTCGTGGCGACCACCGTGCCGCCCGGGTTGACCACCTGCAGCAGATCCACGCTGGAGTCCGACAGCGGGATCAGGCCGGAGGGAAGGTCGCCGTCCCTGAGCTCGGACGTGACGTGGGCGGCGGCGTCCCTGGTCTGTTTCCACACCATGCCGGCCACCACGGACCGGGCGACAAGAACACCGCCCACCCCGACGGGAATCAGGACGGACGCGGCTACGGCGGTCGCAATGAGCGTGACCCGTCCACGGAGGGACCTCGCCCATATGCGTGACACGTCCCGAGGCTACTAATCGGTATCCCAGCCGGATGTCGAGAGAAAGAAAAGTTTCCTCAATGAGCCCTTGGGTCAGGCGGGCAGCCCTGCCCGCGCGGCGAGCGTCCGCAGGGCGCCGTCGAGCGCGTCCCGCTCGGCCTCGCTGAGCCCCTCGGTGAGCTCCTCGTCCAGCTCGGCGGCCAGTTCCGCGCACCGGCCGAGCAGTCGCCCGCCCTCCTCGGTGATCGACAGCAGCTGCCGGCGCCGGTCGTCCTGGTCGCGCACGCGCTGGATCGCGCCGAGCGCCTCCAGATGGTCGGCCAGCGACACGACCAGGCTGGGCGCCACGCCGAGCCGCCTGGCGACGTCCAGCTGTACGGCGGGCCCGCCGGTCTGCAGCGCCAGCATCAGCCCGACGTGCTTGGGCTTGAGGGCCAGCGCGTCGATGCGGGCGGCGAAGCGCGCCTCGGCCATCGCCCCCAGCACGCCCATGCGGAAGGAGTAGGTCGACTGGACTCGGTTCACGGAACCGATGGTATCGCCCAAATATCATTCAAGGGCTGAACGGAGCTATGGCGGTACAGGGGTGATCACGCTACCGTTGGCGCCTGCCGTTTTCTCTCGTTCCAAACTGGATAGTGGTGTGCTCTCATGAGGTTGCTGTCCGTGGCCGTCATGGCCGCGCTTCTGCCGGCCGTCCCCTTGCAGCAGCGGGCCGGGACCACGTACTACGTCGACTCCAGAGCGGGTAGCGACAACGCTTCGGGCACGAGTGCCACGGCGCCGTGGAAGTCGCTGGACAAGGTCAACGCGGCCGATCTGAAGCCCGGCGACGCGATCAGCTTCAAGCGCGGCAGCAGCTTCGACGGCGAGCTGAAGCTGTCGGCCAAGGGCACCGCGGCCAGGCCGATCGTGGCGCAGGCCTACGGCAAGGGGCCGCTGGCGAAGATCACGGGGGAGTGCGTCCTGGTCGACGGCTCCCACTGGCGCATCAGCGGGCTGCGCGCCACCGGCTGCCGCTGGGCCGGCTTCGAGGTCGCGGGCGACGGCAACGTGCTGAGCGAGGTCCAGGCCGACAAGAACATCGCCGGGGTCTGGGTCACGCCGTCAGGGACGCACAACACGATCCGTGACAGCAAGCTCACCGGCAACAACAGGATGAGCGTCGACGACGACACACCCGACAACGACTCCGGCGCGTTCGGCGTGCTGCTCAACGGCGACGACAACCTGGTCACCGGCAACACCATCACCGGCAGCTACGCGAGCAGCCACGACTACAGCACCGACGGCGCCGCGGTCGAGGTGTTCAACGGCGACCGCAACCTGGTGCTGCACAACATCGCCAGGAACAACGAGACCTTCACCGAGCTGGGCGCGCAGAAGGGCAGGACCGCCACCGGCAACGTGTTCGCCTTCAACGTGGTCACCTCCACCAGGAAACGCGGCTCCTTCCTGGTCACCCGCGGCTCCGGCCACGTCGTCGGCCCGGTGCTCGGCACGATCGCCGTGCAGAACTCGGTCTCCCTGCCCGCCCGCGACACGATCGGCTGGTCCTGCGGCGACGGGTGCGGCCCTTCGATACTCAAGCTGCGCAACAACGTCATCTCGGTCGGCGGCCAGGCCGGGTACGAGGACGGCAAGGGCGCCGATGAGGCGGGCAGCGTCTACCAGGCCCGCAGCTTCAAGTTCAAGCTCGGCCCCAGGTCGGTCAAGGCAGACCCGCGCTTCGTCTCCACGTCCGACCTGCACCTGCGCTCCGGCTCACCGGCGATCGGCCGCGGCGTCTCCCTGTCGCCCGACTGGTACGGCGGGGCCAAGTCGTCCCTGTCCAAGGCGCTGCCCTCCACCCCGGACGCGGGCGCCTACCAACATTGATGGGAATCGCTGTCGATTGCCCCGCCTGTCGTTCGACGCATGGTCAGAGAGAAAGGACACAGGCATGAAGTGGAAGATCGAGGTCATCCCGATCCCTGTCACCGACATCGACAAGGCCAAGGCGTTCTACAGCGACAAGCTCGGTTGGAACGTCGACCACGACACCCAGGTCAACCAGGACAACCGGTTCGTGCAGCTGACCCCGCCCGGGTCGGGGTGCTCCATCGTCATCGGCGTCCCCACCGGCGCGGCGCCCGGATCGGTGCAGGGGGTGCAGATCGTTGTGGACGACATCGAGGCCGCCAGGGCCGAGCTGGCGGAGCGGGGCGTGGAGGTCAGCCCGGTCAAGCACTACGAGAAGGACGGCACCCTGTCCGAGGGCAGGGGCGAGCGGTGGAACTCCTTCGTCTTCTTCAACGATCTGGACGGCAACGGCTGGATCCTGCAGGAGCAGGGCTGACGGTTAGGGCTTGCGGGCGATGCCGCCGTACATCAGGCGCTGACCGACCGTGAGCTCGCTCGGCACCGGCTCTTCAGGCCGCCACCGCGGGAGCGCCACCACACCCGGCTCCACCAGGTCGAACCCGTCGAAGAAGGCGGTGATCTCCTCGGGGGTGCGGAAGCGGCCGGTGCCGAGCAGGGCGAGGAACTTGCGCTCGGCGTCGCGGGCGTCCTGGCTCGAGTCGCAGAAGTGGGTGATGAACAGGTGGCTGCCCGAGGGCACGGCCGCCATGTAGGCCTCGACGATGCCGCGCGGGTCCTCGTCGTCGTGCAGGTGGTGCAGGATGCCGACCAGCATGACGGCCACCGGCCTGTCCAGGTCGATCAGGCGCTGGAGCTTGGGGTCGGCCAGGATGGCGGCCGGGTCGCGCAGGTCTGAGGCCAGGACCGCGGTCCTGTCGTTGTCGGCCAGCAGGGCCCGGCCGTGCGCCAGGACCATCGGGTCGTTGTCGACGTACACGGTCCTGGCCCCTGGGTCGGCGCGCTGGGCCACCTGGTGGGTGTTCTCCACGGTGGGCAGGCCGGATCCCAGGTCGAGGAACTGGGTCAGGCCCTGGCCGACCAGGTAGCGCACGCCCCTGCCGAGCATCTGCCTGTTGTAGGCGGCAACGTCGTAGATCTCCGGGACGACCTTCACGATCTCGGCGACGAAGGCCCGGTCGACCTCGAAGTTGTCCTTGCCGTGCAGGACCACGTCGTAGGCCCTGGCGATGCTGGGTCGGGTGGTGTCGATCCCGGTCGGGTCGGCCATGGGGGGCTCCTTCACGATCATCGCGATGATCGACTTTAGCGTGAAAGGAGCGATTCGTAGTCCTTCAGTGTGATGTTGGTGGCGAACTTGTCGGTGAGCTTCATCATCGCCCCGAAGACGAAGCTGCTCTTGAACATCAGGTTGCGCATCCGGATCCTGGCCGGCGTGGCGGGCGCGAGGAACGGGCCCGCGTTGCCGTTCTTGGAGATTTTGGCGTAGGTGCTGAACTCGTCGTGGTAGCGCTGGAAGCCCACTCGGTGGTCGCCGCCCGCCAGGGCCAGCTCGCCCGCCAGCACGTACGCCCCGACCAGGGCCAGCCCGGTGCCGAAGCCGGCCAGGGTGTTGCCGTAGGCGGCGTCGCCGAGCAGCGCGACCCGGCCCTTGCCGTAGGTGTCCACCCTGACCTGGCTGACGGTGTCGAGGTAGACGTCCTTGGACTCCTTGATCGCCTCGAGGATCGCCGGGCCCCGCCACTTCAGGCCCTCGTAGGCGCGCAGCAGCACCAGGCGCTGCTCCTCCATGTCGTGGCGGTCGTACTCGAGCGGCTCGGAGCGGAAGACGAAGAACCCGGGCGCCTTCGGGCCGCCGAGGGAGGCCATCCTGCCGGGCTCGTTGTACATCTTGCCGACAGGGCCGAAGTCGCCGGCGGAGATGTCCACCAGCGCGTAGTAGTGGCCGAGGAAGCGGACGTGGTCGGACTCGGGGCCGAAGGCCAGCCGGCGCACGTTGGAGTGGATGCCGTCGGCGCCGACGACCAGGTCGAAGGTGCGCGGCCCGCCGCGTTCGAAGGTGACGTGCACGCCGCCGGGCGTCTGGGTGAGCGAGGTGATCGAGTCGCCGAAGACGTACTCGCAGGTCTGCCTGGTCCTGTCGTACAGGACGCGGGCCAGGTCGCCGCGCTGGATCTCCAGCTCGCCGCCGGTGAACTCGCCCGGCATCAGGGTCAGCCTGCGGCCGTCGGCGTCGATGATCTCCACGTCGATCCCGCCGGTCTGCAGCCGCCTGACCTCGTCCAGGACGCCCATCCTGGTCAGGACCTCGAAGTGCGGGCCGCCCTTGAAGTCGACGTTCTGTCCGCCGGGCCGCAGGGACGGGGCCTTCTCGACCACGGTGACGTTGAAGCCGAAGCGGGTGAGCCAGTAGGCCAGGGCGGGGCCGCCGATGCTGGCGCCGGAGATGAGGACGTTGGTGTTCTTCATGCCATGAAGGTTCGCCGCCCCCGCTGACAGCCCATGGACTACCGGCTGACAGTCGCCCCGAGCACTGTCAGGGCCTCATCGCGGGTCATCGCCGAGCCCGTAGCGTAGGCGGCGGCGAAGGCCTCGGCGCCGATCGCGGCGGTGGCCTGCCCGGCCACCGCGGCCACGTCGGGGTCGCCCGCCACGGTGGTGCCCCGCAGGGCCACGCCGATGCCGAGCAGCAGGGCGGCGCGCTCCGCGGCCCCTTCCAGCAGGGCGAGCCCGGCCATCCCCTCGGCGACCGCGGCCTGGTCCGAGGTGATCGGTGACCCGCTCGCCTCTTCCAGGGCCTGGCGGAGGCGAAGCTCCGCCTCTCGCAGGTCCCCCCGGGTCTGCGCCACCCGGGCGTGGCCGAGGAAGCAACGCGCCCTGAGCCCGCCGGTGGTGAAGCCGCCCGCCTGCGCGGCCAGCCCGGCGTCGTAGCGCTCGGCGGCCTGGGCATGGTCCGCCTGCCAGCGGGCCAGCTCCGCGAGGGCGAGCTGCGCCACGGCGACGCTGAACGCGCTGCCCGTGCGCCGGGCCAGCTCGAGCGCGCGATGCGCGGCCGCCCACGCGGCCTGCGCCGAGCCCGACCGCCACAGCCCGTCGGCCTGGCGGCACAGCACGTCCACGATCTCCTCGTCGGCGCCGAGCTGTCCCAGCAGGTCAAGCGCCTCGTCCCAGAGGGCGCGCGACCGCTCCCACTCGCCGCGCCAGCCGGCCAGTGATGCGAGCGCGTCCAGCGCCTGCGCGGTGCCCCATCGCTCGCCCACGTCCCTGAACTGCGCCAGCGCCGCCGCAAGCTCGGGCTCGGCGTCGGCGATCTCCCCGCTCAGCGTCCGCAGCAGCCCGACGCTCAGCCGCTCCAGCGCCCTGCTCCACGGGTCGGAGCCGAGCGCCGCTATCTCGGTGCCCTCCTCGGGCGGCCCGGCCACCATTCCCCACAGCGCCGCGGAGAACGGGTGGCGCGGCGGCGCGTCACGCTCGCGCACGATGGCCCTCGCCCGCTCCCAGCACCGCGCCCCGGCCTCGGGTCCCGCGTGCAGCACGGTGACCAGGTATTCCTCCTCCATGCCCGCCGGCACCGTCTCGCCCAGCTCCTCGAGCAGCCGTACGGCAGGCCGTACCGCCTGGCCGCGGCGCCCGCTCAGCCACCAGTACATCGCCAGCGTGGTGATCAGCCGCAGCGCCGTCTCGTGGTCGTGCCGCACGGTCCAGCGCAGCGCGGCCCTGACATTGGCCTCGTCGGCGTCGAGCAGCGCCAGCCAGTCCAGCTGGTCGGCGGTGAACAGGTGCGGCTCGGTCCCCTCGGCCAGGTCGAGGACGTAGGCGGCGTGCGCGGCGAGTACCCGGTCGTGCTCGGCGGACTCGGCGAGCCGGTCGGCGCAGAACAGCCGGATCGTGTCGAGCATCTGGTAGCGCTCGCCGTCGGTCTCGACCAGCGACTTGTCGACGAGGTCGGCGATCAGATCGGCCCCGTCCCGCCCGCACACCCGCTCGATGGCCGCCAGCCGCGCGCCGCCGGAGAACGCCGAGAAGCGCCTGGCCAGTGTCTGTTCGTCGGTGTCGAGCAGGTCCCAGCTCCACTCGACCACGGCGTGCAGCGTCCGGTGGCGCGCGGCGGCCGTGCGGTCGCCGCGCGACAGCAGTCGGAAGCGGCCGTGCTCGGCCAGCCGGGCGGCGATCTCCTCCACCGCGAACGTGCGCACCCGCGCGGCGGCCAGCTCGATCGCCAGCGGCAGCCCCTCGAGCGCCGTGCAGATCCGCAGCACCGCGGCCAGGTTGCCCGGCTCGACCTGGAACCCCGGCCGCACGGCCGAGGCCCGATCGGCGAACAGCCGCACCGCGGGGAAGGCCAGCGCGGCCCCGGCCTCGCCGGGAGGTTCGGCAGGCAGGGGCAGCGGCTGCAGGGGGAGCAGGTGCTCGCCGGTGAGGCCGAGGGGTTCCCTGCTGGTGGCCAGCACGGTCAGGCCCGGGCAGGCGGCCAGCAGGCGCCGGGCCAGCGTGGCGGCGGTGTCGATGACGTGCTCGCAGTTGTCGAGCACGAGCAGCAGCTCCTGCCCGGCCAGCGCCGCCAGCAGGCGCTCGGTGGCGCTCGCGCCGCTGGGCGCGGGCGGGCCGAGCCCGCTCTCGCGCAGCCCGAGCGCGCCGAGCACGGCCGGCGCCACCTGCCCGGGGTCGTCCACGAGGGACAGGTCGACGAGGCAGGCCTCGCCGTGGCGCGCGGCGGCGTACTCGAGCGCCAGCCGGGTCTTGCCGGTGCCGCCTGGCCCGGTGATGGTGATCAGCCGTGCCTGGCCGAGCTCGGCGAGGCGGGCCAGCTCGCGCTCCCTGCCGACGAAGCTGGTCAGCTGGGTGGGCAGCCCGGGGCGGGCGGCGCGCTCGCGCTGCTGGTCGCCGCGGAGGATCGCCAGGTGGACGGCGCGCAGCTCGGGTGACGGGTCGGCGCCCAGCTCCTCGGCCAGCAGCTTGCGCGCCTCTTCGTAGCCGGCCAGCGCCTCGGAGGAGCGGCCCGCCGCGTGCAGGGCGCGCATGAGCAGCCCGCGCGGGCGCTCCCGCAGCGGGTGTTCGGCGACCAGGCGCTGGAGCCCGGCGACGGGACTGGCGTCAGGCAGGGCCAGCTCGGCCTCGAGGAGGTCCTCGGTGGCGTCGAGCCGCAGCTCCTCCAGCCTGGTGATCTGGGTGGCGGCGAACGGCACGTCGGCCACGTCGGCCAGCGCGGGGCCGCGCCACAGCTCCAGCCCCTCGCGCAGCTCGGCCGCCGCCGCGGCGGGCTGCCCGGCGGCCAGCAGCCGCCGCCCCTCGCGGGCAAGCCGCTCGAAGCGGTGCACGTCAACGTCCTCCGGCTCGACCGCCAGCCGGTAGCCGGTGCCGTGGAACTCGACCAGGTCGGCGGGCAGGTTGCGGCGGATCCTGGAGATCTGCGCCTGCACCGCGTTGGCGGCCCCCGCCGGGGGCTCCTGGCCGTACTGGCCGTCGATGAGCCGCTCGACCGGCACCATCCGCCCGGCCTCGAGCAGCAGCATGGCCAGGACGGCGCGCGGCCGGGGCCCGCCGAGGGGGAGGAGCTCTCCGTCGGACGAGCGCACCTCCAGGGGACCCAGGACGCAGAATCGCACGACGCCGATTCTGCCGCATGGGGGGCTAGGCATCCTTCTCATAAACTTATAATCTTCGATGCGATCGAAGGGAGATGATCGCATGAGACGCGCCTTACTCGCTCTCATCCTCCTGGTCGCGGCCCTCGTGGCCGCCCAGGCCAACACGCTGGCGGCCAACGCCGCGAGCGGCACGGTGGTGCTGAAGTTCTACGACACCGCCGGCAACGGCACCGAGCTGACCGCCACCCAGGTGAAGACCGCGATGCACGGCAGCGGCGGCAGCGACAGCGACGCGCTGCTCGACCCCGCCACTCTGCAGGACGTCACGGAGTACCCGCTGTACAAGAGCGGATCGCCGGCCCGCTGGCGCTTCGACATCCCGGGGCAGGCGGTGGCCTTCGCGGTGAACTGGCCGACCACGCGCGGCTACTCCACCGTCATCGTCGACAACGGCGGCGGCGGCTTCACCTCGGGCAGCACGATCGTGTTCAACCACCAGGCCGCCAAGGACGCCAAGCGGCGGCTCGACGCGGCGCTGGCCGTACGGACCGACTACGTGCACTCGGCCGCCTTCGACAACGCCTACGCCAGCGCGGCGAGCAACCTGGGCTCGGCCGACGCCGCCACCACCGACGCCGACAGGGGCAAATACGGCCAGCGGGCCCTGAGCGCCGTGAACACGGCCTACGACCTGCTGCTGAGCGAGTACGGCCCGGCCTACGCCAAGGCGCACGGCACGGACCCGTGGATGGGGCTGACCGTCGACAACGTGACCGCCTACCCCGGCTGGGCGTCGCTGGCCGGCACGCTGACCAGCCCGTTCGGCTGGGTGCGGATCGTGTTCGACCCGGGCGTGGACCACGGCGACGTCGAGCACTACCGGGCCGCCGTGAACGCCGCGCACGCGGCCGGGCTGAAGGTCGTCGCCCAGCCCATCGACTCGGCCTTCGCCTCGGGCTACACGCGGGCCCAGTACCTGGCGCGGATCAAGGCCTACGTGGACGCCTACCCGGGCGTCGAGGCGTGGGAGGTGGCCAACGAGGTCAACGGCTGCTGGGTGGACGGCTACACCGACAGCTCCGGCACCTGCAACGGCACGCTGGTGCCGGCCAACGACCGGATCAAGAACAAGATCGCCGACGCGGCCGCCTACATCAGGTCCAAGGGCTCGGCCAAGGTGGTGCTCACGCTGTACTGGCAGCTGGGCACGGACGCGGCGAAGTGGTCGACGTTCAACTGGGCGCGGGCCAACCTGTCCGCCTCGACCCGGCAGGACCTGGACGTGGTCACCCTGTCCACCTACGTCGAGGACGCGCCCATGGGGCTGGCCTTCGACCAGGTCATGCGGGCCATGCAGGCCGAGTTCCCCGCCCAGAAGATCGCGGTCGGGGAGCTCGACTACTGGTCGTCCGACACGACCAAGGCGTACTGGGCCTTCAACCAGAGCGACACACTGGCCGGCAGGCGCGCGGTGGCGGCCCAGTACTACGCCGCCGCCCTCGGCTACGCGCGCAGCGTCGGCGGCTGCTTCTGGTGGTACTTCGTCCAGGAGGTGCCGGGCGACTCCCAGCTTCAGTCCGCCATCCGCGGCGTGACGGACCGGCTCACCTGAGGTCCAGGATCGCGCGTGAACCCTGCGCGGCGACCCGGTAGCGGGCCCGGTCGCCGCGCACCACGCTGCGGCAGTGCTCGACCGGCCTGCCCTGCTGGTCGAAGGCGAGCAGCTCGATCAGCAGGGCGGGCCTGCCGCGCCGCTGGTCGAGCAGCTCGGCCTCGCGGGTGCCGAGCGCCACCGGCTCGATGGTCTCCTCGGCGTGGTCGAGCCGCGTGTCGTAGCGGTCGGCCAGCAGCCCGTACAGCGAGCCGCCCTCCAGGTCCTCTTCAAGCAGCCCGGGGAAGCGGGCGGCGGGCAGGTGCACCTCCTCGACCACCAGGGGTTCGCCGTCGGCCAGCCGCAGCCGCTCCAGGTAGATGGTGGCCGCGCCGGGCTCCAGGCGCAGCGCGGCGGCCACCACGCCGGAGGCGGGCTCCTCGCGGGCGGCCAGCAGCCGGGAGGAGGGCTCGATCCCGGCCGCGCGCATCTCCTGGGTGAACGAGCCGAGCAGCTGCAGGTTCCGCTCGACGGGCGCCTCGGTGACGTAGGTGCCGCGGCCGCGCATACGCACCAGGCGGCGGTCGCGGGTGAGCTCGTCCAGCGCCCGCCGCACGGTGATCAGGCTGCAGCTGTAGAAGTCGCACAGTTCCCGCTCGCCGGGCAGCCGGTCGCCCGGGCGGAGCGCCCCGCGGTCGAGCGCGTCGCGAATGTGCTGGTACACCTGGTAGTGCAGGGGGATCGGACCCTGTTCGAGCTTGATGGGTCCGCCGCTGAAGACGCTCACGTGTCCCACACAACCAGAGCGGCGCCGTGCCCCGCCACTCGGACGCGCGCCTCGCCGATCGGCCGCCTCCCGTGGGGTTCGAGGAGATGTACGGCTTTCGCCGCCCCGGGCAGGTGGAGGGTGGCCTCGACGGGATCGGGGGAGTGGTTGGTGAGGGCGAGCACCCCGCCTTCGGGGCCGTGCAGCGCGCCACCGGTGACCCCCTCGGCCCAGGCCTCCTCGCGGGCGTCGGCCAGGTCGGCCAGGCCCTGGTAGAGCGCCTTCCACCCGGCGTGGCGGCGGTGGGCGTCCGGGACGCGGGCCAGCAGGAGCTCGACCGGGTAGGCGCACAGGACGACCCGGCCGGCCTCCTGCCCCGGCGAAACGACCAGGGCCGGCTCGCCGTCCGCGTCGACGGCGACCACCCGGGCCGACGGGTCCGTGACGGCCAGCCGTACCCCTCGCAGGGTCGGGTCGTCGTCGGCCGCGGGGAGCGTGAGGACGGCGCCCGGCTCCAGCGGACCCCACGGCTCGACGAAGCGGAGGGTGACCGTGTCGGCGGCGGGGGCGCGGTCGGCGATCGCGCAGCCGGTGAGCCGGTCCAGGTCGGGGATGGCGACGTCGGCCGACAGGGAGGCGTAGATCGTGCCGCCGCCGGCCAGGTACGCGGGCGCGCCGTCCCAGAAGGAGGCGCGCACGTGCCACAGCGACGTCGTGGTGGAGGCCAGCGGGGCGGGCAGCATCACCAGGCGCTCCGACGGCCACACCTCGTCCAGGCGCTCCCGGGGGAACGAGACGGCCATGCCCGCCCCCGCCGCCAGCACGAACGCGTTGAGCCAGGCCCGGACCAGAGGCTTCACGCTCGGGTCCGGGCGCCAGGTCAGCTCGGCGGGCACGTAAGGGCCGTGCGGGGCCTCCAGGCCGTAGGAGGCGGGGTCGTAGGGGTGGACGTACTCGTGCGGGACCATGATCGCGGCCCGCGGTGACGGGCCGTGGGCGGCGTGCCGTACCAGGTCGAGGTCCTGCAGCGTGGCGGCCAGGTCGGCGAGCACCTGGCCGCGGGGGCGCAGCTCGCCGCCCGCGGTGACCATGCCGAACTGGGTCTCGTGCGGCATCCGCGAGTACGGCACGCGGCGGTACGCGGCCGGCTCGCAGTCGCTCCAGCACCACGACACGAACCCGATCGCCCCGCGGCCGAGCGCCGACCAGCACAGCAGCCGGTCGTAGGCGGCGATGCGGGCCGGGTCGAACTGCGTGGAGGAGGCGCCGAACTCGTGCAGCATCACCGGCCTGCCCGCCCCCTCCGCCAGCGCCACCTCGAAGGCGGCGGCGTGGGTCATCCGCGGGTCGAGCAGCCCGTCCGGGTACAGCTCGGGCGAGTAGATCGGATACGGGTGGACGCAGGCGAAGTCGAGCAGCGGCGCGACCACGTCCGCGCGGAACGGCCCGTGGTCCACCTCCTGCGAGGCGGTGCCGACCGTGATCGGGTGTCCCGCCGGGCGCAGCGCCTCGACCAGGCCCGACGTCCAGGCCCTGGCGTCGTCGTCGGTGGTGCCCTCCACGGCCCAGAACGGCGGCTCGTCGGTCAGGTCCCACGCGATGATCGCCGGATGGCCCGCCCACCGCTCGGCGAAGCGCCTGGCGTGCGCCTCCTGCGCCGCGCGCAGGTCCGCGTCGGCGTGCGGGTTGCGGCCCTCGCGCCACGGCACGTCCCAGAACGCGTCGCCGACCTCGCCGCCCACGAACAGCGTCGGATGCAGGTACACGCCGTGGCGCCCGGCGGACTCCAGGATCTCGTCGAGGACCTTCGCGTGCTCCTCGTCGTAGCTGCCGGGGGAGGGCTCGACGGCCGCCCAGATCAGGTCGATCCTGGCGATGTTCAGTCCCAGCGCGGCCATCCGGGCGAACGCCTCGTCGAACGCCTTCGCCGAGGTCCGCCACGGCCAGTCCGGCCCCTCGGGCGGCACCACGTGGGTGCCCACCGGGATGATCGGACGCCCGTCGATCTGCAGATAACGCAACCTCTACTCCCTCGTCGTGATCTTGTTGCCCACCGTGAACCGGCCGGGATCGCGGCCCTGCGCGACCGCCAGCCGCCAGGCCAGCACCTGGAACGGGATCGCCGCCACCCCCGGCATCAGCAGCCTGTCCGCCGTGCCGACCGGCACCACGCTGACCCCCGCCTCCACCGGCTCGCCCGCCAGCAGCAGTACGGCGGCGCCGTGCGAGGCCACCTCCCGCGCCAGCGCCACGTCCAGCGCGAACGTCTCCGGCTCCGTGGCCACCACGGCCACCGCGAGCCCGGGGCCTGCCAGCTCCAGCGGCCCGTGCCGGAACTCCGCCGCGTCCAGGCACTCCGCGGCGAACCCCGCAGCCTCCTTCAGCACCAGCGCGCCCAGGTCGGCGGCCGCCCTGGCGGTGCCGCGCCCCACCAGCACGGCTCCCTGACGATCGCCGGCCCACCCCGCCATGGTCGCGGCGAGCTCGTCGGGCCTGTCCAGGACCCGCCGCGCCGCGTCCGCAGCCACCCGCGCCGCCGCCGGGTCCTGGGAGCCGGCCCCCGTGATCGCGCCCACCACCGCGCCCAGCGTCGGGAACGTGGCCGCGAACGTCATCGTGGACGGGCCGAGCTCGGGACCCGCCGCCGTGTCCAGGGCGACGTTGGCTGCGGCCGCCAGCGGGTTGTCCACGCCGTTGGTGATGGTGACCAGGCGGGCGCGGATGCCGGACCTGGTCAGGCGGACCAGCTCGGCGCTGCGGCCCGACTGGCTGATCGCCACCACCAGCGTGTCCTCCGACAGCGCGGGCAGCCGGAAGTGGACCAGTTCGGCCGTGTTGACCGTGGTGGCCAGGATCCCGGCCGAGCCGAGCACGCTGGCCGCCGCCAGGCACGCGTCGTGGGAGGCGCCCATGCCCGTCAGCAGGACGTGGCGCGCCCCGGAGGCCAGCGCGGCCAGCCGTACCAGCTGCGGGCGCTGGGACTCCAGCGCCCGCGCCGAGCGCTCGATCGCGGCCGGTTGGCCGAGGATCTCGTTGAGGAAGATGTCGTGCATCAGCCGTCCTTTACTGCGCCTGCGGTAAGACCCTCGACGAAGCGGCGCTGCAGCACCGCGAAGAACGCCACCATGGGCAGGATCGTGATCACGGCCCCGGCCATGCTGTCGGTCCAGCTCACGCTGTTCTTCCTGGCCAGCAGGGCGAGCCCGACGGGCAGCGTGCGCATCTGCTCCGAATCGGTCACAATCAGCGGCCACAGGAAGTCGTTCCACGCGCCGAGGAAGGTGAAGATGGCCAGCGCCGCCATCGCGGGCCTGGCCACCGGAAAGACGATCTTGCGAAGGATCTGCAGCTCCCTGGCCCCGTCGAGCCGGGCCGACTCCAGCACCGCGTCCGGGATGGACTGCAGGTACTGGCGCATCAGGAACACCCCGAACACCTGCACGGCGCTCGGCGCGATCAGCCCGAAGTAGGTGTCGGTGGCGTGCAGCTCCACCATCAGCCGGTACAGCGGCACCAGGTTCACCTGGAAGGGCACCATCAGCGTGATCAGCAGCAGCCAGAACAGCGCGGTCCTGCCGCGGAAGCGCAGCTTGGCGAAGGCGTAGGCGGCGGCCGTGTCGAACACCACGTTCAGCAGCACCACCGCCGCCGTCACGATCGAGCTGTTCAGCAGGAAGCGCCCGAACGGCAGCTCGGTGAACACCCGCCCGTAGGCGTCGAAGGTCTGCGGCAGCCAGCCGGGCGTCCACACGTCGGCAGGGGTGCGCAGCGAGGTGCGGACCATCCACAGGAACGGCCAGGCCATCGCCACCGCGGTGAGCGCCAGCGTGGCGTACACGAGCGCGCGCTTCACCGACGCTCCCCTCTGAGCTGCAGGTAGGACAGCACGGCCAGGATGAGGAACAGCACGTACGCCACCGCGGAGGCCTTGCCGAGCTCCAGGTCCTTGAAGCGGTCGACCAGGTAGTACACCAGCGTGGTCGTCGAGCCCGCGGGACCGCCGTGGGTCATCACGAACATCTGGTCGAAGGCCTGGAAGCTGCCGATGACGCCGATCACGTACACGAACAGCAGGGTGGGCCGCAGGCCCGGCAGCGTGACGTGCCAGAAGCGGCGAAGCGCGCCGGCGCCGTCCACCGCTGCCGCGCCGTACAGGTCCCGCGGGATGGACTGCAGCGCGGCCAGGAAGACGACCGTCTCGAAGCCGAAGCCCTGCCAGATGCTGGCCGCGGCGACGCCGAGCAGGCTGGTGGACGGATCCGCCAGCCAGGGGTGGCCGGGCACGCCGAACAGGCCGAGGGCGGTGTTGAGGATGCCGTCCTCGTTGAGGATCATCTTCCAGACCGTGGCGGTGACGACCAGCGATGTGGTCACCGGCAGGAAGTAGACGGTCCTGAAGAAGCCGACCCCCTTGATCCGCTGGTTGAGCAGGAGGGCGGCGCCCAGGCCGAGCGCGGGGCCGACGCCCATGCCGACGATCGTGAAGACCGCCGTGTTGAGCAGCGCCTGGCGGAACCTGGCCGAGCCGAACAGCTCGGCGTAGTTCTGCAGCCCGGTGAAGACGGGCGCGGTGACGCCGCTGTAGTCGGTCATGCTCCAGTAGGCGGACACGATCATCGGCAGGTACAGGAAGGCAGCCGCGGCCAGGAGTGCGGGCGCGATGAGCAGGTAGGGCGTCGGGTCGGGTCGTTTCTTGCGCGTCACGCGGTGCTTGCTCGCCGGGCGGACGGCCGGCTCAGTCAACGAGTAGATCGTCGACCTCCTTCGCCGCGTCCGACAGCGCCTGCTGCGGGGACTTCTTGTCGAGCAGCGCGGCGGTGACCGCGTCCTGGACGGCCCTGTCGACGTCCGTCCACTGCTTGACGTAGGGGTAGTGGTGGGCGGTGCCCAGCGCCTGCTGGAAGACCGGGAAGGTCTGCTGGCCGCCGAAGTACGGGTCGGGCATGGTCAGGGCCGGGTCCTTGAGCGCCGCCTCGGTCGCGGGCGCCGCGCCCGCCTGCGTGAAGACCTTGACCTGCTGCGGCGGCTGGAGCAGGAACTGGATGAACTGCCAGGCGGCGTCCCTGTGCTCGGAGGAGACGGGGATGCTCAGGCCGGTGCCGCCGAGGTAGGAGCCGGGCTGGACGTCGATCGGGGCGGGCGCGATGGCCCACTTGCCCTTCTGGTCGGGCGCGCCGTCCTTCAGCACGCCCATCATGTACGGGCCGTTGAGGAACATGGCGATCCTGCCGTCCTTCACGCCCGCGATGCCGCTGGAGTCGCCCTGGTCGTCGCCCCAGTAGACGCCGCCGCGCTTGAGCAGCTCGCGCAGCTGGGTCAGCGCCCTGACGCCCTGCGGGCCCTGGAAGACCGCCTTGCCGTTCTGCACGAGGTCGCCGCCCGCCTGGTAGAGGAACTGGGCGAAGTGGAAGGTGTCCGGGAGTACCTGGAACTTCCCCTTCCTGAGGCTGGACGCCGTGCTGATGAGATCGTTCCAGGTCTTCGGCGGATCCTTGATCAGGTCCTTGCGGTAGTACAGGGCGTAGGCGTCGAAGTCGTACAGCGCGGTCACGAAGTGGCCGTCGAAGCGCATCGCCTCCAGCGCGCCCTTGCCGTAGAGCGTGTCCAGCGGCTTGTCCGGCAGCTCGGCCAGTGTCTTCTTCGCCGCGTACGCCGGGATCCACGTCATGTCCAGCGTCGCCACGTCGGGCGCGGTGCCGCTGGAGACCGCGGTGGCGTACTTCTGGCGCATCGTCTCGTAGTCGTAGGCCTGGTAGTCGACCTTGATGCCCGGGTGGGTGCGCTCGAACTCCCCGACGACCGGCTTGATGGGCGTGGAACTGCCGTAGTAGTCCCAGACCGTGATGGTCGTGGGGCCCTTCTGCGGCGTCGCCGTGCCGCACGCGGCCAGGCAGGTCAGCAGGGCCAGCGCACCGATGCTGCGGTGCATGGGATCTCCTGGGGTATTGATTAGAAGCTTATGAGCTTCATAGCATTGGCGCCGTGCGTCGCTACGTCAAGCCCCTGTTCCTTCCCGCGCCGCCGCTCGACGGCCTGGTCCTCGCGATCGACATCGGCGGCACCCGCGTCAGGACCGCCGTCGTCGACGGCGCGGGAACCGTCCATCACCGCCGCGAGACCCCCACGCCCGGGGACGCGGCCAAGCTGGTCGAGGAGGTGGTCTCCGAGGCCAGGGCCCTGCTGCGGCCCGGGCTGCTGGCCATCGGGGTCTCCGCGCCCGGGCCGCTCGACCGGGCCTCGGGGGCGATCGAGGTGTCGGCCAACCTGCCCGCCGTGCCGCTCGCGGAACCGCTCGGCGCGCTCGGGCCGCCGGTCGTCGTCGAACGCGATACCAACGTGGCCGCGCTCGGCGAGGGGACCTTCGGCGCGGCCCGCGGCGCCGAGGACTTCTCCTACGTGACCGTCTCCACCGGCATCGGCGCGTCGATCGTGTACGGCGGGCGGCTGCTCACCGGCGTCCACGGGTACGCGGGCGAGCTCGGCCACTTCCCCGTCGACCCTGGCGGGCCGCGGTGCGGCTGCGGGAATCACGGCTGCCTGGAGGCCCTGGCGTCCGGCTCGGGGATCGCCGCAGCCGGCGGCGTGCCCGCGCCCACGGTCGCGGCGCGGGAACTCGAGGGCGACGCCTCCGCCGCCGCGATCATGGAACGGGCCAGGACCGCGTTCGCCGCCGGCCTGGTCGGCCTGGTCAACGCCTACGATCCGGGGCTGGTCGTGGTGGGCGGCGGTGTCGCCGAGGGCCAGGGCGAACGCCTCCTGGACCCGGCCCGCCGGGCCGTGCGGCGCCACGCCTACGGCGCGGCCGCCCGCGACACCCGCATCGTCCCCGCCGCCCTCGGTGCCGACGGCGGCCTGCTCGGCGCGATCCCGCTGGTCGCCCTGAGCAGAACACAGTGGTGAGCCGGGTTATCGGCAATCCGAAAGGGCATCTTCATCCTGGGAAATGCCGGAAATGTCCGTGGAACATTTCCGAAACGTTGCCAGGGCACTGTGGACCACCTGGAAGGAGGCACGCATGCTGCTACGACTGAGGGTATCGCTGCCGGACCGGCCGGGTGGCCTGGGCCAGGTGGCGCGGGCGCTGGGCGCGCTGGGCGCGGACATCATGCAGGTGACCGTGCTCGAACGCGAAGCCGGCCGGGCCGTCGACGACTTCACCGTGTCGTGGCCGGGCAACGCCACATCCGCCGAGGTGCGCGACAGGATGTCGGCCGTGCCGGGCGTGCGCGTGGAAGGGGTCTGGCCGACCAAGGAGGTGCCGGGGTCCGCGCCGGACTACGACCTGCTCATGCACGTCGTGGCCGAGCCGGGCCGCGGGTTCGCCACGCTGGTGGACGCCCTGCCGGGGCTCTGCGGGGCCGAGTGGTCGCTCGCCCTCGCCGGTGACGCGGTGCGCCACGCCAGCCTGTCGGCGCCCGACGTCTTCACCCTGCCCGACCCGCCGATGCGGCCCACCATCCGCACCTCGGACGACCTGCGCCTGATGCTGCTGCCCGTGGAGAGCGAGGGGCTGCACCTCGTGATCGCCCGCTCGGAGGGGCCCGGCTTCCACCGCGCCGAACTCGACCGCGCCTCGCGCATCGTCAGCATCGTCGCGGCCCTGACCCCGACCTTCGCCCCGCCGTCCTGACGCGGGCCGGTCCTCTTGTACGGCGGGCCGCCCACCGGCCGCCCGCCGTACTCCAGCCGAGGGCCTGTGACCGGCGCTGACGGCGAGTCGGTGACGGTGGCCCGCCGTAACGGCGCGCGCGTCGCGGGCGCGGTTCGTTGCCGCGCGGGACCAGGACTGAAACAATGTTCTGGAACCTGGATGCGCGAGGAGCCGCCCGTGACGCTGCACGAAGCCCAGATCGGCCGCTACTACGAGGACTTCGTGGTCGGCGACGTCTACCAGCACCCGCTCGGCCGCACGATCAGCGAGGCCGACAACACCTGGTTCACGTTGCTGACCATGAACACCAACCAGAACCACTTCAACGCCCACTTCGCCGCCAAGGCCCCGGTCGGGAAGATCATCGTGAACTCCGGCCTGTCGGTGGCGATCGTCCTCGGGCTGTCGGTCATGGACGTGAGCCAGACGGCGATCATGAACCTCGGCTGGGACGAGATCAGGCTCACCCATCCGGTCTTCGTCGGCGACACGCTGTACGCGGAGTCCATCGTGGTGGCCAAGCGGGAGTCGAAGTCGCGGCCGTACGCGGGCATCGTCACCTGCCGCACCCGCGGGCTGAACCAGGAGGGCGACGAGCTCATGTCGTGGACGCGGACCGTCATGGTCTACAAGCGCGACGCCCCGCACGACAAGGGCTACTTCCCGCGCGCCAAGACCGGACCCCTGGAGCGATAGCCATGGATTTCGAGCTGAACGAGGAGCAGAAGGCCTTCCGCGAGACGCTGCGCGCGTTCGTGGACAAGGAGATCGTGCCCGTGGCGACCGAGTGGGAGCACTCGGGCCGGTATCCCACGGAGATCGTCGAGAAGATGAAGGAGATGGGCCTGTTCGGGCTGACCGTGCCGGAGGAGTACGGCGGGCTGGGCGCGGACATGGTCTCCTTCGCGCTGGTCTTCGAGGAGATCGCCAGGGGCTGGATGGGCGTGGCGGGCACGATCGGCTCGCACTCGCTGTCCACCTGGATGATCGCCCGCCACGGCACCGAGGAGCAGAAGCGGCGCTACCTGCCCGACCTGGCCACCGGGGCCCGCCGTACCGGGCTGGCGTTGACCGAGCCCGGCGCGGGCACGGACCTGCAGGGGATCCAGACGCGCGCCGTACGGGACGGCGACCACTACGTGGTCAACGGCACCAAGACGTGGATCACCAACGCCAGGCACGCCTCGCCGCTGCCCGTGCTGGTCAAGACCTCGATCACCGAGCCCGCGCACAAGGGCATGTCGGTGCTGCTGATCGACGAGGGCTTCGGCGTCAGCCGCGACCTGCCCAAGCTCGGCTACAAGGGCACCGAGACGTGCGAGGTCGTGCTCGAGGACGTGCGGGTGCCCGCGGCCAACCTGCTCGGCGGCGTCGAGGGGCGCGGCATGCAGCAGGTGCTCGGCGGGCTGGAGATCGGGCGGATCAACATCGCCGCCAGGGCGGTCGGGGTGGCGCAGGCCGCCTACGACGCCGCGCTGTCCTACGCGCGTGAGCGGACCGCCTTCGGGCAGCCGATCGCCGACTTCCAGGCCATCCAGCTTAAGATCGCCGACCTGGCGACCGAGATCCAGGCCGCGCGGTTGCTCACGTACTGGGCCGCCTCGCAGGCCGATGGCGGCAAGCGGGTGGACATGGAGGCCGGTATGGCCAAGTACTTCGCCTCCGAGGTCGCGCTCAAGGCGTCGCTGGAGGCCATGCGGATCCACGGCGGGTACGGCTACTCGCAGGAGTTCGTGGTCGAGCGGCTCTACCGCGACGCGCCGCTGATGGCCATCGGCGAGGGCACCAACGACGTGCAGCGCCTCGTCATCGCCAAGTCCCTGGTGTCGGGCAAGGGGCACATCGGCTGGTGAGGTTTGTGCCTTTGATTCGCAGCAGCATTCTTCTCGCATCAAGCGGCCACCCCTTGAAGAGTTCGGCTCGGGTCGCTGTAGTCGAAAGAGTGTGTGAGAAGAGGCGCCCGTGATGCGCGAACAACCGGGGCTGCTGGTGCTGATGGGTTCGGGCGAGACCAGCCCGACGATGGTGGAGATCCATCGCCGGGCGGTGCGCTCGCTGCGTCCCGGGCCGCGCGCGATCCTGCTCGACACGCCCTACGCCTTCCAGGAGAACGCGGACGACATCTCGGCCAGGGCGCGCGCGTACTTCGCGCGCAGCGTCGGATTGAAGGTGGAGGTCGGTGCCGAGGTGGCCGGCGCCGACTGGGTGTTCTCCGGGCCGGGCAGCCCGACCTACGCGCTCGAGCGGTGGCTGGCCACGCCGGTGGCGGGTGACCTGCGGGCGCGCGTGCGGGCGGGGCGCGGGGTGACCGTGCTGGCCTCGGCCGCGGCGTGCACGGCGGGCGCGGCCACGGTGCCCGTCTACGAGATCTACAAGGTGGGCGCGGAGCCGCACTGGTGTCCAGGGCTCGACCTGCTGGCGGAGCTGGACCTGCGGGCCGTGCTGATCCCGCACTACGACAACGCCGAGGGCGGCACCCACGACACGCGCTACTGCTATCTGGGTGAGCGCCGCCTGGCGAAGATGGAGCGGGAGCTGCCTGACGGCACCGCCGTCCTGGGCGTCGACGAGCACACCGCGGTCCTGGTCGACCTGCGCACGCGGGAGGTGGAGGTGGCCGGGCGGGGCCGGCTCACGGTGCGGGTGCGCGGCTCGCAGGTCGTGCTGCCCGCGGGGACGGCCACCTCGCTCGAGGAGGTCCGCCGCCTGGCCCGGGGCTCCACCACGGCCCGGCCGGCCCCGGCGCGGGTCCCGGCCACCGCCGCGGCTCCGCAGGAGACGCTGGCCGAGGTCTGCGGCTCGTGCGAGAAGGGCTTCAGGCGGGCGGCGGAGGAGGCCGACCCGGTCGCGGGCGCCAGGGCGGTGCTCGATCTGGAGGCGGCGCTCGTCGCCTGGGCCGCCGACACCGAGGAGGACGCGGGCGGCGTGGACGAGGCCCGCCAGCTCCTGCGCCTGCTCATCGGCGAGCTCGGCGAGCTCGCCTCGGCCAAACGCGTCCGGGTCCTGGTCGAGCCGCTCCTGACCCTGCGCGACCGGCTGCGCCGCGACGGCGCCTACGACCTCGCCGACGCCCTCCGCACCGCCATGCTCGCCGGCGGCATCACCGTCGAGGACACCCCCGACGGCACGCGCTGGTCCTAGAAGGTGCGGGCGATGTGGCGGGCGGACTCGTCGGCCTGCTTGCGGGCCTCGTCGTAGTCGCCGGTGAGGGTGGGGTGGTGGCGGACCTCCTGGACGTCGGTGATGCCGGCCCAGCGGAGCCAGTCGCCGAAGAACGTCGACTGGAAGTTCGTGCCGAACTCCGAGCCGAGCCCGGGACCCCACACCGCGCTGGTGTAGACGACGGCCGCGCGCTTGTCCGTCAGCAGCGCGCGGTAGCCCGTCTCCGGATGCACGTCGAAGATCCTGGCCGGCTGGCTGATCACGTCGATGAGCTGCTTGAGCTTGTACGGCACGCTCGCGTTCCACATCGGCACGCTGAACACGTACCTGTCGTAGGCGTCGAAGCGCTCGAACGTGGCGATGGCCGCGTCCCACGCCGCCTTCTGCGCACCCTCGGGCGTGCCACCGCCGAAGACCGTCATCTTCGCCCGCGCCGCGTCGGGCCCGAACTCCGGCAGCGACCCGTCCCACAGGTCGAACCGGTCCACCACGTCCCCCGGGTGCGTGCGGCGGTACTCCTCGACGAAGACCTCCGCGATGGCGCTCGAGATCGACTCCTCGCCCCGTGGCGAGGCTGAAACATGCAGCAACTTGCTCATCAATGCTTCCTTTCGGACTGCGGTCCGGTTATCGATGCACATGCAAAGATACGGACTGTGGTCCGCTTGGTCAAGGGGTGCATGGAAAGGCCCAGGGCGGAGTCGTGACGGCGGCCCGCCGACACCCGGTCAGCGGGCGTATCCCTGGAGGTCCTCAGCCGAAGTGCGGTGACTGGCGGTGGCGCGGCTCGCCGTACAGGATCAAGCCCTTGATGATCCAGAGATGAGAGTCAGCGGCGTGGAGGGTCGATGCGGGCGCCCGACTCGGTGAAGATCATGATCCGGGAGAGGTCCACCCCGACGCGGGCCGCGTCGTTGGGGCGCCAGGCGGGCCGGCCGCCGAGGCGGACGATGAGGTCGGCGCGGCGGTGGATGCCGCTGCCCGCGTGCGGCCCGACGTGCTCCTGCTCCTGGTGCTCCTCGCGGTTGGCGAACAGGCGGCGCACCAGGCCACCGAGCCCGCCGGAGCCGCTGCCGTTCCCGTTGAGCCGGGCGCGCGTGTCCGGTGGCTCGGGCACCGGCGCCGAGGGCACCCCGCACTCGACGTAGGCGAGCCACTCGTGCCCGTGGTACTCCAGCGTGCGCACCCGCCCGAAGAAGGAGGGCCCGTCGTAGGACTCCGGCACCGGAGCCAGGCCGTCAGGCCGGATGCCGATCAGGACCTGCCCGCCCGTGTGCTGCGAGATGGCGTAGGCCCGCGGATCGCTCCACGGGATCGTCAGCCGGTGCGGCCCGAAGTCGAGCAGCACGTACTGGTTCTGCGGCGTGCGAACCGTGGCCGCCAGCAGGTTGAGCTGCTGCGAGTTGAGGAACGCGGCGACGAAGGCGGTGGCGGGGTCGTTGTAGATCTGCGCGGGGGTGCCGACGTCCTGCAGCACACCGCGGTTGAGGATGGCGATGCGGTCGGCCAGGGTCAGCGCCTCGACCTGGTCGTGGGTGACGTAGATCGTGGTGACGCCGAGCGACCTGACCAGGGCGGAGATCTCCATCCGCAGCTCGGTCCGCATGCCCGCGTCCAGGTTCGACAGCGGCTCGTCCATGAGGAACAGCTTGGGCTGCCGCACGATCGCCCTGCCCATCGCGACCCGCTGCCGCTGCCCGCCCGACAGCGTGCCCGGCCGGCGTTCGAGCGTCTCGTCGATGTGCAGCGCCTTGGACAGCTCGGTCACCCGCTCGCGCACCGTCGCCGGGTCCGACTTGGCGATCTCTAAAGGAAAGGCGATGTTCCCGCGGACCGTCCTGTGCGGGTAGAGGGCGCCGTTCTGGAAAACCATGGCCACGTCGCGGTCGCGGGGAGCCAGGTGGTTGGCGAGCTGGCCGTCGAGCCACAGGTCGCCCTCGGTGATCTCCTCCAGCCCGGCGATCATCCGCAGCAGCGTGGACTTTCCGCAACCTGAGGGCCCGAGCAGCACCAGGAACTCGCCGTCCCCCGCCTTGAGGCTCAGCTGGTCGACCGCGAGGTGGTCGCCCGGGTACACCTTGGTCACTTTGTCCAGAACGACCGAGCTCATGGGCCCACACCTTGCACGCGTGTCACCAGTGACGGGGGCTGATTGAAGAGGTAGTACATCGCGCCCTTACGGCGCATGTCCACCCTTGGCCTGAAGAATCTCCTTCTAGTCGGTTTTCGGACTGGTTTTCGGTCGGACCGTACGGAGGCGCACCATCCACTTACCAGCGGTTACGTAACAGCGCTTTCCCAGCTATATGGCAGGGTGCCCGATGCTGTAATCTCTTGCGGAAATTTGCCGTAAATATGACCTATGGGGGCCGATGTGACCGCCTGGTGGCGTGACGCCGTGATCTACGAGGTGTACGTCCGCAGCTTCGCCGACGGCGACGGTGACGGCGTCGGTGACCTGATCGGGGTCCGTGATCGCCTGCCGTACCTGAAGAGCCTGGGTGTGGACGCGATCTGGCTGACCCCCTTCTACCCCTCGCCGATGGCCGACTTCGGCTACGACGTGGCCGACTACCGCGACGTCGATCCGCTGTTCGGCACGCTGGGCGACTTCAAGGCGCTGGTCGACGACGCGCACGGGCTCGGCATCCGGGTGATCGTGGACATCGTGCCCAACCACACCTCCGACCGGCACCCGTGGTTCCAGGAAGGCCTGCGCGACCGCTACATCTTCCGCGACGAGCCGAACGACTGGGAGTCGATCTTCGGCGGGTCCGCCTGGACGCAGACCGAGGACGGGCAGTGGTACCTGCACCTGTTCGCGCCGGAGCAGCCCGATCTGAACTGGGACAACCCGGCGGTGCGCGAGGAGTTCGAGCAGATCCTGCGCTTCTGGCTTGACCTGGGAGTGGACGGCTTCCGCGTCGACGTCGCCCACGGCATGGTCAAGCCCGCGGACCTGCCCGACATCGGCCACCCCGACCAGGTGCGGATGGTCGGCAGCCAGAAGGTCCCCTACTTCGACAACGACGCCGTGCACGACATCCACCGCTCGTGGCGGCGCATCCTCGACTCCTACCCCGGCGAGCGGATCGGCGTGGCCGAGGCGTGGGCGCCCAGCCCGGAGCGGCTGGCCCTCTACATCCGGCCCGACGAGCTGCACCAGGCCTTCAACTTCCACTACCTGTTCGCGCCGTGGGACGCGGCGGAGCTGCGCAGGGCGATCGACGAGTCGCTGGCCACCTCCGGCTCCGTCGGCGCGCCCACCACCTGGGTGCTGTCCAACCACGACGTCAAGCGGCACGTCACCCGCTACGGCAGCCTGGCCAGGGCGCGCGCCGCGGCGGTGCTGACGCTGGCGCTGCCCGGCTCGGCCTACCTCTACCAGGGTGAGGAGCTCGGCCTGCCCGAGGTGCTCGACCTGCCCGCCGAGGTGTGCCAGGACCCGCAGCGGCTGCGCGACCCCGACAGCGGCCGCGACGGCTGCCGCGTTCCGCTGCCCTGGACGCGCGACCTCGGCTGGAGGAACCCCTGGCTCCCGATCCCGTCGGACTGGTCGGACCTGAGCGTCGAGGCCGAGACCGGCGACCCCGCCTCCACGCTGGAGCTCTACAGGACGGCGCTGCACGCCAGGCGCGAGCTCCAGGGCGACCTGGTCTGGCGCGAGTCACCTGCGGGCACGCTGCTCTTCTCGCGCGGCGACCATGTCTGCGCCGTCAACCTGACGGGCGAGCCGGTGGACTTCGCGATCGACGGTGAACTCGTGATCGCGTCGGACACGCCCGGCGCACCCGATTCTGCGGCCTGGTGGAAAGTAAAGTAAGCGCCATGAACGGTCACGCTCGCCTCGCCGACATCGCCGCCCAGGCCGGGGTGAGCGAGGCCACCGTAAGCCGGGTGCTCAACGGCAAGCCGGGAGTCTCCTCCGGCACCCGGCAGGCGGTGATGACCGCCCTGGACCTGATGGGCTACGAGCGCCCGCCACGCCTGCGCCAGCGCAGCAACGGCCTGGTGGGCCTGGTCACCCCCGAGCTGGACAACCCCATCTTCCCCGCCTTCGCGCAGGCCATCGAGAAGGCGCTGACCCAGCACGGCTACACGCCGGTGCTGTGCACCCAGCTGCCGGGCGGCGCGCCGGAGGACGAGTTCACCGAGCTGCTGGTCGACAGGGGCGTCAGCGGGATCGTGTTCGTCTCAGGGCTGCACGCCGACACCACCGCGCGGATGGACCGCTACACCCGCCTCGTCGACCGCGGCCTGCCGATCGTGCTGGTCGACGGCTACAGCGAGCACATCGACGCGCCGTTCATCTCGCCCGACGACCGGCTCGCGGCCCGGCTGGCCGTGCAGCACCTGGTCGACCTGGGCCACGAGCGGATCGGGCTGGCGCTCGGCCCGCGCAGGTTCGTCCCGGTGATCAGGAAGATCGAGGGCTACCGTCAGGCCATGGCGCAGCTGCTCGGCGCGGCCGACGTGGACGACCTGATCGCGCACTCGCTGTTCTCCGTCGAGGGCGGCCAGGCGGCGGCCGCGCAGTTGCTGTCGCGCGGGTGCACCGGCATCGTGTGCGCCAGCGACCTGATGGCGCTCGGCGCGATCAGGGCCTGCCGCGAGAAGGGGATGGCCGTGCCGGGCGAGGTGTCGGTGGTCGGGTTCGACGACTCGCCGCTGATCGCCTTCACCGACCCGCCGCTGACGACCGTGCGCAAGCCGATCGGCGCGATGGCCTCCGCCGCCGTCCAGACGCTGCTCGAAGAGGTCAACGGCACCCAGGCCAAGCACGTCGAGCTGATCTTCCAGCCGGAGCTGGTGGTGCGCGGTTCCACCGGGTCGGGGCCGCTGGTGAACCGGTGACGCGCGACGTCCTGGTCATCGGCGGTGCCGGGGTCGACACCACCGTCTACGTGCCCGAGCTGCCCCTGCCGTACGCCGACACCTACGCGGTGCCGCCGGTGATCGACAGGATCGGCAACACCGGCGCCGGAGTGTCGCTCGGCTGCGCCGCGCTCGGGCTGAAGGTCGCCTTCGCCGACCTCGTCGGCGACGACCCGCAGGGCGAGCTGGTACGGCGGGCCCTGTCCGGCGTGGAGTGCCGCTTCGGCCCCGCGGCGGCCGGGACCCGGCGCAGCGTGCTGCTCGTGGGACCCGACGGCCGGCGCACGTCGCTGTTCGACCCGCGCGCCACACCGGGCGAGCGGCTCGACCCCGCGCTCTACCGGGTGCCCGCGCGGCACGTCCATGTCTCGATCACCGACTTCGCCCGCCACGTCTACGCCGACCTGGACGGGACGCCGACCTCCACGGACCTGCACGACTGGGACGGCGTCAATCCCTACCACGAGGACTTCGCCCACCGCTCCGACCTGGTCTTCCTGTCGGCCACGGCGCTGCGGGACCCCGAGGCGGCCATGCGCGCCATCCTCGACAGGGGCCGCGCCCACACCGTCGTCTGCACCCGCGGCGCCGGCGGCTGCCTCACGCTCACCCGCTCGGGGCCGCTGCGCGCCTTCCCCGCCGTGCCCGCGCCGGGGCCGATCGCCGACACCAACGGCGCCGGCGACGCGTTCGTCTCCGGCTTTCTGTACGGCATGCTGCGCGGCGAGCCGCTGGAGTCGTGCGTCAGGAAAGGCGCCGTCGCCGGGGCGCACGCCTGCACCGTTCCAGGCACCCACGAGGCGCCCATCACCGAGGAAGCCCTGCTCGAGCGGGCCTTCTAACGATCTGACAACGCACTTGTGCACACCCCACTACCGGGGGTAAGCCTCAAAGCGGGAGGCGCACATGAGTGACACCAGCGGACTCACAGCCGAAGAACACCGCTCCCAGATCCGGAAGGCGGCCACGGCCAGCGTCGTGGGAACCGCCATCGAATGGTACGACTTCTTCCTTTACGGCACGGCCGCGGCGACCGTCTTCGCCCAGGTCTTCTTCCCCAAGTCCTCTCCCTACGCGGGAACGCTGTCGGCGTTCGCGACCTACGCCGTCGGCTTCGCGGCCAGGCCCATCGGTGCGGCGATCTTCGGCCACTGGGGCGACCGCATCGGGCGCAAGGCCACGCTCATCGTCACGTTGGTCATGATGGGTGTCTCCAGCGCGCTGATAGGCCTGCTGCCCGGCACCGCCGCCATCGGGGTCTGGGCGCCCATCCTGCTCGTCGCCCTGCGCATCCTGCAGGGCATCGCGGTCGGCGGCGAGTGGAGCGGCTCGGTGCTGCTGTCGATGGAGTGGGGCGACCAGCGCAGGCGCGGCCTGATGGCCAGCTGGGCGCAGGTCGGCGTCCCCATCGGGCTGATACTCGGCACCGGCATGATGTCGCTGCTTGCCGCCGCGGCGGGCGACTCGTTCACGGACTGGGGCTGGCGCATCCCGTTCCTGGCCAGCCTCGTGCTGGTCGGCGTGGGGCTGTGGGTCCGGCTGCGGGTGCTGGAGACGCCGATGTTCGCCCGGGCGCTGGAAACCCGGCAGATCGCGAAGCTGCCGGTGGTCGCGGTGCTCAAGAAGCACCCGAAGGAGGTCGTCCTCAGCGCCCTGCTGCGGTTCTCGGAGCAGATGCCGTTCTACCTCTACACCACGTTCGTCATCACCTACATCACCGCCGAGGACATCGGGATGTCCAGGACGTTCGCGTTCCTGGCGGTCTCCTGCGCGGCCGCGGTGGAGCTGTTCGCCATCCCGTACTTCGGTCATCTCAGTGACCGGGTCGGCCGCCGGCGGATCTACCTGATCGGGGCCGCGCTGCTGGCAGTGGTCGCGTTCCCCTACTACATGCTGCTCAACACCGGAATCGCCATCGTCATCCTGCTGACGATCATGGTGACGCAGGTGCAGCACTCGATGGAGTACGGCCCGCAGGCCTCCCTCATCGCCGAGAGCTTCCCCACGGGGCTGCGTTACGGCGGGGCCGGGCTCGGCTACCAGCTCGCCTCGGTCGTCGCCGGCGGGCCCGCGCCGCTCATCGCGGTGTGGCTGCTGCACAGCTTCGGGTGGCAGGCCATCTCCATCTTCATGATCATCGGTGCGGCCATCGGCTTCCTCGCCACGCTGGCGCTGCCCGACCGCTCCAAGATCGACATCAGCGACGAGGCGGCCTACACCACCTGACCTTCTCGTACGGCACGGCGGCGCGGGACCCTGTCTCGCGCCGCCGCCATGTCCCGGGAGGCGGCATCATCATTTGATAGCACCATTAAATGCCGGTATCGTCATTTGATAGCACCATTAAGGAGGATGTCTGTGCCCCCCGAGGTCGTGGTCTGCGGCGAGGCGATGCTGCTCATGGTTTCCGAGCCGGGAGTCCCGCTGGAGCGCGCCCGCGCGTTCCGCGCATCGGTCGCCGGAGCTGAGACCAACGTGGCCGCCGGGCTGTCCAGGCTCGGCCACCGGACGCGCTGGCTGGGCCGCGTCGGCGCCGACCCGGCGGGCCGCTCGGTGCTGGCTCGGCTGCGGGCCGACGGCATCGACACCTCCCACGCCGTCGTCGACCGGGACGCGCCGACCGGGCTGCTGCTGCGTGACAGCCATCCGGCGCGCGGCATCGACGTGCAGTACTACCGCGCAGGATCGGCCGCCTCGCGGCTGAGCCCCGGCGAGCTGACGGCCGAGATGGTGGCCGGAGCCCGGCTGGTGCACTTCACCGGCATCACCGCGATGCTCTCCGAGTCCGCCCACCTGGCCGCGCTGCGCCTGGTCGAGCTGGCCCGCGAGGCCGGAGCCACCGTGAGCTTCGACCCGAATGTCCGGCTCAAGCTCGGCACGCCTACCCGGTGGCGCGAGCGGATCGCGCCGCTGATGGCCATGGCCGACGTGGTGCTGGCGGGCGAGGACGAGCTGGAGCTGGTCGGCGAGCCCGGCCCAGGGCCCCTGCTCGTGGTCAAGCACCGCGACAAGTCCGCCACCTGCCAGGGCATCAGGCAGGAGCCGTTCCCCGTGACCGTGGCCGATCCGGTCGGGGCGGGCGACGGGTTCGCCGTCGGGTTCCTGTCGGGGATGCTGCGCGGCCTGCCGTACGAGGACTGCCTGCGGGAGGCGGCGGCGGTGGCGGCGCTGGTCGTGCAGTGCGCCGACGACACCGACGGGCTGCCGCACCGCGAAGAGCTCGAGCGGGCGCTGGCGGCGTTCGCCGGCGCCGAGATGGTTCACCGATAGGAGAGGGATGTACCGCTGGGAGATCGTGGCGGCCGTCACCGCGCAGCGCGTGTTCGGCATCGTCCGTGCCGCGCGGCCGGAGGAGGCGGTGGCCGCCGCCGAGGCCGTGCTCGACGCCGGGCTGCGCGCCGTCGAGGTGGCGCTGAGCACGCCCGGCGCCGTGAGCGCGCTCGCCAGGCTCACCGAGAAACGGCCCGAGGCGCTGATCGGCGCGGGCACCGTGCTCGACGAGGCCGCCGCGCGCGCCGCGATCGAGGCGGGCGCCCGTTTCCTGGTCTCGCCCGGCCTGTACCCCGCGGTGATCCGCACCGGTCACAGGTACGGCGTGCCGGTCTTCCCCGGCACCGCGACGCCGAGTGAGATGGTGCGCGCCCTGGAGGAGGGCGCCGACGCGCTGAAGCTCTTCCCCGCCTCCGGCCTCGCCCCGGCATGGCTGAAGGACGTGCGCGCCGCGCTGCCGCAGGCACCCGTGATCCCCACCGGCGGCGTGACGATCGACAACGCGGCCGACTGGATCGCGGCCGGCGCCGTCGCCTGCGGCATGGGCTCGGCCCTGACCTCGGGCGGAGCTCACGCGGCGGGCGAGCGGGTGACCGCGCTGCTCGACCGGCTGGCGAGGGCGCGATGAACGGGACGAGACTGCAGGGCCTGCACGGGCAGGTGGTCGACCGCATCGGCCGCGCCCTGGCCGCCAGGCAGATCCCGGAGGGCGGCGTCCTGCGCCTGGAGGACGTCCAGGAGAACTACGGCGTCTCCCGCACCGTGGCCCGCGAGGCGGTGCGCGTGCTGGAGTCCATGCGGGTGGTCACCAGCCGGCCGCGCATCGGCGTCACCGTGCTGCCGCTGAGCGCGTGGAACCTGTACGACCCGCAGATCATCCGGTGGCGGCTGGCCTCGCCGTACCGGGCCGAGCAGCTGCGCGAGCTGTCGGAGCTGCGTGCGGCCGTGGAGGTGTCAGCCGCCATACTCGCCGCCTCCAACGCCGACGATCTGGCCAGACAGGCCCTCTACCGGCACGCGGGGGCCATGGGGACCGCGGCGACGGCCGGCGACCGCAAGGGGTACGTGGCCGCCGACGCCGCCTTCCACCGGGTGCTGCTGTCCGCCTCGGGCAACGGCATGTTCGCCCAGTTCGCCGAGGTCACCCAGGAACTGCTCGAATCCAGGGAGGAACTCTCCCTGCTGCCGCAACATCTTTCCCTCACGGCCGTCGACCAGCACCGGTTCGTGGCCGACGCCATCCACGCCGCGGACGCCGCAGGGGCGGCCGCGGGTGTCCGCGCCCTTCTGGCAATCGCCGACCACGAGGTGGAGTCCCTGCTGTGAGTATTGCTGTACATGTCGGACCTGAACCTGTGCCCTTGCTGATGGACGCCGTCCTGCGGGCCGGGGGTGAGGTGGTCCCGCTGGAGCAGGCGGAGGCCATCGTCTACTTCGGCAACGACGACCCCGAGGAGATCCGCTCGATGCTGCACGAGCGGATCCGCTGGGTTCAGTTGCCGGCCGCCGGCATCGAAAAGTGGGCCGACGCCGGAGTGATCGCCGAGCACCCGGTCTTCACCGCCGCCACCGGCTCGTACGGCATGGCCGTCGCCGAACACGCGCTGGCCATGATGCTCTCCGCCGCCCGCGACCTGCACCGGCTCGCGGGAGCCAAGTGCTGGGGGCCGAACCAGACCAGGGAGTTCGCCGGGTCCACGGTGGCGATCGTCGGCTGCGGCGGCATCGGACGGACGCTGATCCGGCTGCTGCAGCCGTTCGGCTGCCACATCCTGGCGGTCACCGACAGCGGCCACGTCGACGGCGCCGACCGGGTCGTGCCCAGGGCCGCCTACCGCAAGGTGCTGCCATGGGCCGACTACGTGGTCATGTCGGCGCCCGCCACGCCGGGCACGCGCGGCATGATGGGCGCGCCCGAGTTCGCGCTGATGCGGCCGGACGCCTGGCTGGTCAACGTGGCCCGCGGCGGCCTGGTCGTGACCGACGACCTGGTCACGGCGGTGCGCGAGGGCGTCATCGGCGGCGCCGCGCTCGACGTCACCGACCCCGAGCCGCTGCCCGCCGGGCACCCGCTGTGGGACCTGGAGAACGTGCTGATCACGCCGCACGCCGCGAACCCGCGCTCGTCCTACTGGCGCGGGCTGGCCGGCCGCGTCACGGCCAACGTGAGGCACCTGGGCGAGGGCTCGCCGCTCGAGGGCAGGGTCTCCCCGGCTGAGGGCTTCTAGTCCAGCTTGACCTGGGCGCCGGTGCTCAGCGCCGAGTCGTGCAGCTCCACCGAGGCCGGCTTGGCCGTCTTGGGCAGATCGAACTGGAGCGCGCCGACGAACGACTCGCCCGGCCCGATCCTGATCGGCGTGATCTCGGTGCCGTTCCTGTCGAGCAGCTTCGTGGCCGCGTACTGGCCGTCGTCCTCGTCGCGGAGTTTCTGCTGGCCCGGGTAGAGCACGCGGCCCTCGATGCCGCCATTGCCCACCTTCAGCGCGATCCGGCAGGAGCGCTGCGTGGCCTGCTTGGCGGGTTTGAGGCAGTTCGTGCCCGTCACCGTGAACGTCAGCTTGCCGTCCTGTACCGGGCCCGTCGCGCTGACCTCGGGCGGACGGAAGGTCCAGATGACCAGCGCGACCAGTAACAGCAGCAGCACCACCACGATCACCAGCGCCGTCATGCAGCCGCCCAGCACGCTGCGCTTCTGCCTCGGCGGGGTGAACGGCGGCAGCGGCACCCGGCCCGTGTGACCGCCCGGCAGCGGCAGCGGCCCCTGACCGGTCTGGTTCGGGTGCTGCGGGGGCGGCGGTCCCTGCACGGTCCGGCTCGGCGGCGGAGGAAGCGGCCCCTGGCCGGTCTGGCCGGACGGCGGGGGAACCGGCCCCTTGACGGTCTGGCTCGGCGGCGGTGGCGGGCCCTGGGGGGCCTGGTTCGGCGGCGGTGGCGGGCCTTGGGGGGCCTGGTTCGGTGGCGGGGGCAGCGGGCCCTTGGCGGTCTGGTTCGGGTGGGGCGGCGGGGCGGCCGGCCGTACCTGGGTGTTGAGAGGCGGGAACGCGGCCGGGTTCCACGAGTTCGTCAGGTGGCGCGTGGCGGCCAGCTGCGCCGCCGGCTCGTCGGCGGCGCCCACGAGCTCGAGCAGCAGCTGCTTGGCCGGCGGCCGGCGCGCGGGATCGGGGTGGATGGCCGCGGCCACCAGCCGGTCGAGCGGCGCGGGCAGGCCCCGCAGATCGGGCGGCGCGGTGCGCGCCCTGGCCGCCATCACGTACGCGTCGCCCTCGCCGAACGGGTGCCCGCCCAGCCCGGCGTAGGCCACCAGCGAGCCCCAGGCGAACACGTCGCCCGCGGGGCTGGTGCGGCCCTCGAAGACCTGCTCGGGAGCGATCCAGCCGGGCGTGCCCATGACCATCCCGGCGTTCGTGTGGCCGCCACTGACGTGCGTCGACCTGGCCAGCCCGAAGTCGATCACCCGCGGCCCCGCCAGCGTCAGCATCACGTTGGCCGGCTTGAGGTCGCGGTGGACCAGGCCAGCGGCGTGGATCGCGGTCAGCGCCGCCGCCACGCCCACGGCCATCGAGTGCAGCACCGAATGCGGCAGCGGGCCGTGCTCGATCAGCTGGTCCTCGAGCGAGATGCCGTCGATGTACTCGGTGACGAGGAACAGCCTGCCCGCGTCCTCGCCGTGGTCCAGGACCCGGGCGGTGCAGAACGAGGCGACCTTGCGCGCGTTGGACACCTCTTCGAGGAACCGCGCCCGGTAGACGGGGTCGGCGGTGAAGTCGCGGCGGATCGCCTTGACCGCGACCTTCGCCCCGTCGGCGGCGCGCGCCAGGTAGACGGTGCCCATGCCGCCCGAGCCGAGCCGGCTGACCAGCTCGTACTGGCCGATCCCCGGCGGGTCGTCCGGCGTCAGCGGCGAACCGGCGGAGCGCCCCTGCTGCCCCAACGTCTTCGTCCTCTCAACGTCGTGATCCCGCCGCCTCAACCGACCGATCCTCCGCCCGGCATGCCCTTTTCCCCCAAGACTCTAACGGAGGAACGCGCCTCGAGGGCCCTGGCGGGAATCGGACCTCGCGCCGCAGCGTCCGATTCCCGCCAGCCCGCCATCCTGGCCTGCGCGGAAACTTGATCCATGACCACCGTGACCATGACTCCCCGCGTGCCGACCGTCCGGCGCGACTTCGCGCTGCTGTGGGCCGGGCAGTCCCTTTCGCTGTTCGGCGACCAGTTCATGACGCTCGCGTTGCCGCTGCTGGCCGTGACGCTGCTCGGGGCGTCGCCCGCGCAGGCGGCGCTGCTGCCGTTCGCGTTGTTCCTGCCGTTCCTGCCGCTCGGGTTGCCCGCCGGCGCGATCGTGGACAGGCTGCCGCGCAGGACGACGATGCTCGTGTGCGACGGTGTGCAGATCGTCGCGTTCGGCTCGATCTTCGTGCTCGCCGCGACGGGCGCGCTGACGTTCCCGCTGCTGTTCTGCCTGGTGCTGCTGAGCGGGTCGGCGGTGGTGTTCTTCCAGGTGGCCTACACCTCCTACCTGCCCTCGCTGTTCCACGACGAGCGTGATCTGCACCGCGGCAACACGCGGCTGGCGCTGTCGGAGTCGACCGCGAAGGCCGTCGGGCCGATCGTGGCGGGCCCCGTCATCGCGGTGATCGGGCTGGCCGGGGCGGTCGCGGCGAACACGGTCAGCTTCCTGGTCTCGGTGCTGTCGCTGACGTCGATCCGGCACAGGGAGGAGCGGCCCGCCGCCGTGGCGCGCGAGCGCGGCTGGCTGCGCAGGGACATCGCCGCCGGGCTGCGCTTCGCGATCGGCCACCCGCTGCTCGAGCCGGTGCTGACGTGCGGCACCGTGTACGTGCTGTTCCTCAGCATGATCGAGACCAGCCTGGTGCTCTACGGCCGCGACGTGCTCGGCCTGTCGACGCTGGGCATCGGCGTCGTGGTGGGCGCCGCCGCGGCCGGCTTCCCGATCGGGAACATCCTGTCGGCCCGCCTGATCCGCCGCTTCGGCACCGCACGCGGCCTGGTGGTGGCCGCCTCGGTGTCGGTGTCCGGCATCGTGCTCATGCCGCTGTTCGGCTCGTACGGCGGGCTGCTCGGCACCGTGGGCCTGGTGGCCGGCAGCATCCTGCACGGCGTGGGCGACGGGGCGTTCGGGCCGACCTCCGTCACGCAGCGGCACACCGAGACGCCGGCCGAGCTGCTCGGCCGGGTCGCCTCGGTGCAGCGCTTCCTCATCTGGGGTGCCATCGCGCTCGGCAGCCTGCTCGCCTCGCTGGCGATCGAGCTGACCGGGCTGCGCGGCGCGGTCTGGATCGGCGGCCTGGGCACGGTGCTGTGCCTGCCCGCCCTGTTCCGCCGCGGCATCCGCGCCGCGACCCTGGGCCGCTAGATCGTCGCCCTCGTCTAGCGGAGGGCGGCGGCCTCGGCCGCCAGCTTCTCGATGCGCGACCAGTCGCCGGAGGCCAGCGCGTCGGCCGGGGTGAGCCACGTGCCGCCCACGCAGCCCACGTTCGGCAGCGCCAGGTAGTCGGCCGCGGTCTCGGGCCGCACCCCGCCCGTCGGGCAGAAGCGCACCTCCGGCAGCGGCCCGGCCAGGGACTTCAGGTACGGCCGGCCGCCGGCCGCCTCGGCGGGGAAGAACTTCAGCTCCGTGATGCCCCGCTCGGCCAGCGCCATGGCCTCCGAGGCCGTCGCCACGCCGGGCAGGAACGGCGTGCCGCTCGCGGCCATCGCGTCGGCCAGCGCCGGGGTCGTGCCGGGGGAGACCAGGAACTTCGCGCCCGCCGCCACCGACGCCGCCACGTCCGCGGGCGTGCGGACCGTCCCGGCGCCGATCACGGCGTCCGGCACCTCGGCGGCGATGCGGGCGATGGCCTCCAGGCCGCCGGCCGTACGGAGGGTGACCTCGATCGCCGGCAGGCCGCCCGCGACGAGCGCCCTGGCCAGCGGCACGGCGCCGGCCGCGTCGTCGATCACCACGACAGGGATCACGGGGGCCAGGTCAAGCAGGCTCATAGGTCTTCCTCCGGTGGGTGGGGGCTGGGGTCAGCTGCTGGGTCAGCCACGCCGCCGCGCCGGTGAGCGCGGGCTGCGGCGCCACGATCAGCGTCGTCGCGATGGCCGACAGGTAGTCGGTGAGGTTGGGCGTGGACTCGAAGCGGGCGCGGAAGTGGCTGGCGCGCACGCGGTCCACGATACGGGGGAGCACGCCGCCGCCGAGATAGACGCCCCCGCGGGCGCCCAGCGTCAGGGCGACGTTCCCGGCGAAGCTCCCCAGTATCGCGCAGAACACCTCGACGGTCTCGGCGCACAGCGAGTCGTCCAGCCGCGCCACGATGTCCGAAGCGCTCACCTCGGGTGCGGCCACGCCGTTGACGGCGGCCAGCGCGCGGTGCAACCGCACCAGGCCGGGGCCCGACAGCACGTGCTCGGCCTGCACGTGCGTCAGTCCCTGCGCGTGCAGCACGCGCACGATCTCCAGTTCGCGGGCCTCGAGCACCGGCACGGTGACGTGGCCGCCCTCGCCGGGGATCGGGGTCCAGCCGTGCTCGGCCGGCACCAGCCCCGCCACGCCCAGCCCGGTGCCCGGGCCGAGCACCGCCTTCACGCCGTGCGCCGGCGCGGGACCGCCGAGCGAGACCAGGTCGTCGCCGGACAGGTGCGGCAGCGAGACGGCCAGCGCCTCGAAGTCGTTCAGCAGCACGGCGTACGGGATGCCGAGGTCGCGGACCGACCCTTCCCACGGCAGGTTCGTCAGCCGGTAGGACTCGCCCTCGATGGGACCCGCCACGGCCACGCAGGCCGCCCCCGGCCGCACTCCGCCCGCGTGATCCGCGAGATAGGCGGCTACGGCTTCCGGGAGGGTGGCGTGGTCGGCCCCCGCGAGCACGGCGATCCGCTCGGGTGCCGCGCCGGGGGAGGTGACGAGCCCGAACCGGGCGTTGGTGCCGCCGATGTCGGCGACGAGCCAGGGCAGCGCACCGCCCTTTTCCGGATATATCCGGTTCATCGGGCGACCCCGGCGGGACTCGCGTGCGCCGGCGTGCCGGTCTCCAGGTGGGAGGTTCCCGCCTGGGCCACGAAGGCGAGACCGGGACCGTGGTCGGGCGACTCGGCGCCGCTGACGCCGAAGATGCCCGCGCCCTGCTCGGCGTGCCCGGCCATGCGGCGGAACGCGGCGAACAGCTCGCGCCCCGTCCCCACCCACTCGGCGTCGTTCAGCGGCCGCCCGCCGGGCGCGCGCCTGGCCAGCTCCTCGGCCGGCACCAGCAGCTCCAGCGTCCCCGCGGCCGAGTCGAGCCTGATCACGTCGCCTTCGCGGACCAGCGCGATCGGCCCGCCGTCGGCCGCCTCCGGCGACAGGTGGATGGCCGCGGGCACCTTGCCCGACGCGCCCGACATCCGGCCGTCGGTGACGATCGCCACCCGCTGGCCCCGGTCGAGCAGGACGGCCAGCGGCGGCGTGAGCTTGTGCAGCTCGGGCATGCCGTTGGCCGAGGGCCCCTGGTAACGGATGACGGCCACGAAGTCCTGACCGTCCAGCGCGCCCGCCTCGAAGGCGGCCAGCAGCTCGAGCTGATCGTCGAACACCTTGGCCGGCGCCTCGATGACCAGGTGCTCGTGCTTGACCGCCGACACCTTCGACACCGCGGTGCCCAGGTTGCCGGAGACCATGTGGATGCCGCCGTCGGAGGCGAACGGGTCCGACACCGGCCGCAGCACGTCCGGGTCGGCGCTGCCGCCGTTGACCCGGTGCCAGGCCAGCTCCCCGCCCTCCAGCCAGGGCGCCTCACGGTAGTGGTCGAGGCCGCGCCCCGCCACGGTCAGCACGTCGGCGTGCAGCAGCCCCTCGTCGAGCAGGTCGCCGACGAGCACCTGCATGCCGCCCGCGTCGCGGAAGTGGTTCACGTCGGCCTGGCCGTTGGGGTAGATCCTGGTCAGCGACGGCACCACCTTCGAGAGGCACGCCAGGTCGTCCCAGGTCAGCACGATCCCGGCGGCGGCCGCCATGGCGACCAGGTGCATCGTGTGGTTCGTCGACCCGCCGGTGGCCAGCAGCGCCACGCAGGCGTTCACGATGGCCCGCTCGTCGACCAGCTCGCCGACCGGCGTGTACTCGCCGCCGTGCGCGGTGATCTCCACCGCCCGCCGCCCGGCCGCCTCGGTCAGGGCGTGCCGCAGCTCGGTGTGCGGGTTGACGAACGTCGAGCCGGGCAGGTGCAGGCCCATGACCTCCATCAGCGCCTGGTTGGAGTTGGCCGTGCCGTAGAAGGTGCAGGTGCCGGGGGAGTGGTAGGACTTCGCCTCGGCGTCGAGCAGTTCCTCCCTGCCGACCTTGCCCTCGGCGAAGGACTGCCGGGTGCGGGCCTTGACCTTGTTCGGCAGGCCCGAGGTCATAGGCCCGGCCGGCACGAAGATCGCCGGAAGGTGCCCGAAGTGCAGCGCCCCGATCAGCAGGCCGGGCACGATCTTGTCGCAGACGCCGAGCAGCAGCGTGGCGTCGAACATGTCGTGCGACAGTGCGATCGCCGTGGACATCGCGATCACGTCCCTGCTGTAGAGCGACAGCTCCATGCCGGCACGGCCCTGCGTGATGCCGTCGCACATCGCGGGCACGCCGCCCGCGACCTGCGCCACGCCGCCCGCCTTCCGCACCGCCCGCTTCAGCTCGGCCGGGTACGTCTCGTACGGCTGGTGGGCGCTGAGCATGTCGTTGTAGCTGGTCACGATCGCCACGCCCGGCTTGGCCGTACCCCTGAGCAGGTTCTTGTCCTCATCCGGCGCGGCCGCGAAGCCGTGCGCCAGGTTCGCGCAGCCCAGATGCGCGCGGGCCGGGCCCTTGGCGCGCGCCGCCTCGCCCTCGCGGCGGATCCGCGCGAGATAGGCGGTACGGCTGGCGCCGCTGCGCTCGGCGATCCGGTCGGTGATCTCCTGGATGACGCTGTTCATCAGGCCTCCTCGTGCCAGGCGCGACCGCTGCGGCCGAGCAGTTCGTGGGCGCCGGCGGGACCGGCCGTGCCGGGGGCGTAGGGCTCGGGCAGGTCGCCGGACGACTCCCAGGCGGCCAGGATCGGATCGATCCAGCGCCAGGCGGCCTCCACCTCGTCACGGCGCATGAACAGCGTCGGATTGCCGGCCAGCACGTCGTTGAGCAGCCGCTCGTAGGCCTCGGGAACCCGCGTGGTGAACGTCTCGCCGAAGCTGAGCTTGAGCGGCACCGGCTTCAGCGCCACCTCGCCCGCGCCCGGCTCCTTGGCCATGATGTGCAGCTGGATGCCCTCCTCCGGCTGCAACCGCAGCACCAGCCGGTTCGGCGACCCGCCGGGGAAGATGGAGTGCGGCACGTCCTTGAACTGCACCACGATCTCCGACGTACGGCGGGGCAGCCGCTTGCCGGTGCGCAGGTAGAACGGCACCCCGGCCCATCGCCAGTTCTTGACCTCGGCCCTGATCGCCACGAACGTCTCCACCCGCTTGGAGGCGGCGGTCGGCGGCGTGCTGCTCGGCTCGTCCAGGTAGCCGTCGTACTGGCCGCGCACGGTGAAACGGGCGGCCTCGGAGGCCTCGTCGAGCGGCCGCAGCGCCTGCAGCACCTTGACCTTCTCGTCGCGGATGGCCTCCTTGTCGTTGCGCGCGGGCGGCTCCATCGCGGTCAGGCACAGCAGCTGCAGCAGGTGGTTCTGCACCATGTCGCGCAGCGCGCCCGCCTGGTCGTAGTAGCCGCGCCTGCCCGGCGTGCCCACGGTCTCGGCCACGGTGATCTGCACGTGGTCGATCCACAGCGAGTTCCAGATCGGCTCGAGGAAGGCGTTGGCGAAGCGGAGCACGAGCAGGTTCTGCACGGTCTCCTTGCCCAGGTAGTGGTCGATGCGGAAGATCTGCCGCTCGTCGAAGATGGCGCCCACCTCGTCGTTGATGAGCTGCGCGCTGTGCAGGTCACGGCCCAGCGGCTTCTCCAGCACGACCCGCGAGCGCGGCGTCACCAGCCCGGCGGCCTCCAGCTCACGGCAGAACGGCCCGAACGTCATCGGCGGGCTCGCCAGATAGAACACCCTGTCACGCTGCTCGAACCCGCCGAGCAGAGCGTTCAACGCGGCCCATCCCGACTTGTCCGCACCTCCCACGTCCACCGACACGTGGTGCAACCGGCCGAGAAAGCGGTCCCACAGCTCGGGGTCGTCAACGGGCACCAGGCCGCGTACCTCGGCGTCCACCTTGCCGCGGAAGTCGGCGTCGGTCAGGCCGCCACGGGACATGGCCACGATGCGCGACTCGGGCGCCAGCCGTCCGTCCCTGTCGCAGTGGTACAGGGCGGGGATCAGCTTGCGCATGGACAGGTCGCCTGTGCCGCCGAAAACCACCAAATCGACAGCGTGCGCGGAGGGGGAGGACATGGCAGAGAACTCCGATGATCTACCAAGCAAGGACAGAACGGACACTAGCGAGGGTTTAGTGCCCACACAAGCAGAGTTTTGCTATTTGAGATAAGAAAGTAGCGACTTTTCATGACCTAACCTCTTGTGATTCACTTAGCCGATGTCTCGACGTACCTCCGGGCACCTGGCCACCAGCGGCGACGTGCTCCGACTCATCCGCACGGGTGAGGCCGTCACGCGGGTCGACCTCGGCAGGGTGACCGGCCTGTCCCGTCCCGCGGTCCAGCTGCGGGTGGGTGAGCTGCTGGAACGCGGCCTGGTCGTCGAGCGTGCCGACGCCCCCTCCACCGGAGGCAGGCCGCCCGTCAGGCTCGAGTTCAACGCCGCGGGCGGCGTGGTGCTGGTGGCCGCGCTGGGCGCGAGCCGTACCCGGGTGGCGGTCTGCGATCTGGCAGGGCGCGAGATCGACGGGCGCGACTTCGCCATCGACGTCGAGGAGGGGCCGGAAGTCGTCCTGCCGCTGCTCATGGACACCTGGGAGGAGCTGCTCGGCGACCGGCCGCACGCGATGGTGCGCGGCGTGGGGATGGGCGTGCCCGCCACCGTCGAGTTCGCCGAGGGACGCACCGAGAGCGCCAGGGTGATGGCCTCGTGGACGGGCGTGGTGATCCCGCCGCTGATCCGGGCCCGCTTCGACGTGCCCGTGCTGGTCGACAACGACGTGAACGTGCTGGCCATCGGCGAGCACCGCGGCGTCTATCCGGAGCTGGGCGATCTGATGTTCGTCAAGGTCTCCACCAGGATCGGCGCCGGCGTGATCGCGGGTGGCGAGATCCTGCGCGGAGCGCTCGGCGCGGCGGGGGAGATCGGGCACATCCCCGTGCGTGACGGCGGCGGCGTGCTGTGCCGCTGCGGCAACATCGACTGCGTCGACTCGGTGGCCAGCGGTACGGCGCTGCTGCGCGAACTGCGCGAGGCCGGGCGCGACGTCAAGACCATCGCCGACGTGACCAAGCTGGTGCGCGCGGGCGACGCGGGCACGATGGCGATCGTGCGCGAGGCCGGGCGGCGTATCGGCGAGGTGCTCGCCGGGGCCGTCAACATTCTCAACCCGTCGGTGGTCGTGCTCGGCGGCGACGTGGCCGAGGCGTTCGGGCCGCTGGTGTCCAGCATCAGAGAGGTCGTCTACCGCCGCTCGACCGCCCTGGCGACCCGCCGCCTGCGCATCGAGCCGTCACGCATGGGCTCGGGCGCCGGCATCACCGGATGCGCGGTGATGGTCCTCGACCACGTCCTCTCCCCCGACGCGGTGGACGATTCCCTCACCCACCGCCCCGCGGTCGTCTAGCCCCACACCAGAGCCCGCGGTCGGCATCCTGCACCGCGCCCCGTGCTCCCGCAACGAACGCCGGGAGCCCCGCAGCCTCCCTCGGCCCGAGCCCAACCAGGCGCCGCGTCGGCGAGCCGTGGTACGGCGAAGACCGGCGCCCTGTACGGCGAGCAACCAGGACCCCGCAGTAGGGCGAAATCGGCACCCTGCACCGCGCTCCACGCTCCCGGGACGAGCAGGCGCCGCAGCTTCCCTCGGCCCCGAGCATGGCCAGGCGCCGCGTCGGCGAGTCGAGGTATGGCGAAGACCGGCGCCCTGTACGGCGAGCAACCAGGGCCCGCGGTAGGGCGAAGGTCGGCGCCCGTGCGGCGGGCAAGCAGAGCCGGGGTACGGCGAGAGCCGGCGCCTGGGGTTACTCGTCGCTTTCGTGTTGGACGCGGGGCTTGGTCGTGGGCTTGGGGGTTCTGGGGCGGCGCGTCCACGACGGGCTCGGGCTGGGGGACTTGCGCGGCTTGACGGTGCGTTGCGGCGCGGGCAGGAACGTCACCTGCCCGGGCGGGATCGGCGCGGCCGACACCGGCCGCGGCGTGGTCCCCACCGGGCTGGGCGTGGCGGCAGGCCGGGGGGAGACGGTCCGCAGGGGCTGGTCGGGCTGCTGGGTGGCCCGCGTGTGATTCCTGATCGTGGCAGGCGGTACGGCCGGCTGGCGGCGCGCGGGAGACGTGCGCGGCGAGGAGCCCGACTTCGACTCGATCGCGGCCGCCTCCGAGCGGTGGCTCCGGGGCGAATCGGCGCCGGGCATCCCGATCAGGTTGAGCGAGGTGCCGGTGAACGCCTCACCGACCAGGACCGCGGAGAAGGCCAGCATGAGCGTGCCGACCAGCACGCTGACCGCCATCACGATGCGTCTGCGTTGCTCGGTCAGTCCCACGACCGTCGATGATAGTGACGCCGCGCACCGAATGGCACCGGACCGGGCTAATCGTGATCAAGAAAATGTGCCCTCGCGCCGGATCGTCTGCCAGCGCAGCCGCACGCCGAGCACCGCGGTGACCACCGACTGGATCACCACGAAATACATCAGCTGGCGGTAGACGAACTGCTGCAGCGGCAGCACCCACAGCACCGAGGCCCGCTCCCTGTCGACCCGCAGCGCGTACCAGCCGGCCAGCGCCTGTACCAGCACGAACCCCGCCCACACCGCCACGACGGGCAGCGGGTCGCCGACCAGCACGCTGTAGACCGCCATGACGTCCACGACCGGCGCCAGCAGCGGCAGCAGCACCTGGAACAGCGTCAGGTAGCCGAGCCCGCGGCGGCCGAACGTGCCGCGTTCCACGGCCGCCCTGCGGTGCTTCCACATGGCCTGCAGCGTGCCGTAGCACCAGCGGTAGCGCTGGCGCCACAGCTGGCCGATCGAGGTGGGCGCCTCGGTCCAGGCCAGCGCCTTCTCCTCGTAGACCACCCGCCAACCGGCCCGGCAGATCGCCATCGTCAGGTCGGTGTCCTCGGCGAGCGTGTCCACGCTCAGCCCGCCCACCTGGGCCAGCGCCGTCCGGCGGAACGCGCCGATGGCGCCGGGCACGGTCGGCATGCATCCCAGCAGGTCGAAGGCGCGCCGGTCCAGGTTGAAGCCGATCACGTACTCGATGTGCTGCCAGCGGCCGAGCATCCCGCGCCGGTTGCCCACCTTGGTGTTGCCGCTGACGGCGCCGACCCCGGGATCGCGCAGCGGCTCGATCAGATGGCCGATGGTGTCCGGCTGGAACACGGTGTCGCCGTCCACCATGATCAGGATCTCGTGCGAGGCGTGCGCGATGCCGGTGTTGAGCGCGGCCGGCTTGCCGCCGTTGGGCTGCCGCAGCACCCGGACCTGCGGCAGGCCGAGCCCGGTCGCCCGCTCGGCCGTGGCGTCGCTGGAGCCGTCGTCCACGACGATCACCTCGACCGGCCCGCGGTAGGCGGTGTTCACCAGCGAGCGGATGGTCGCCTCGATGCCCACCTCCTCGTTGTAGGCGGGGACGATCACGCTGACCGCCGGCGGTGCGGGCCAGGGCGGGGCCGCGCCGGCCCGGCGCCTGCCGCGCCTGGCCCGCCGTACGTGCAGCCAGGCGAGCACCAGGAAGAACAGCAGCCGGGCGAGCGTGAGCACGCCCGCGATCGCCAGCACCCACGACAGCGTGAGGGTGAACGCGGCGGACACGCGCTGCGCGTCGCTCAGCGCCGACCCCGTCACCCGGTCGAACCCGCCGGCGGGCAGGTAGGCCGAGCCGAGCCCGAGCGCCAGCGTCAGCGTCGTGGCGCGGTAGCCGTCGCGGTCGAGCCGGGTGAGCAGCCGGTCGAGCGCGGCGACCGTCTGCGCGCGGTCACCGCCCGAGTCGTGCATCATGATCACCGCGCCGCGCCCCTGCGACGGGATCCCGGCCTTCACGATCTTGTCGACGCCCGGCTTGCTCCAGTCCTTGGTGTCCAGGTCGGCCAGCGCCACCAGGTAACCGGCGCTGCCCAGCTCGCGCATCGCGGCCACCTGCGGGCCCGTGACGGATTCCGGGGTGGAGGAGTACGGCAGGCGCACCAGCCTGGTCTGGAACCCGGTGGCGCCCGCGATCACCTTCTGCGTGAGCGACACCTCCAGCCGCAGCCGCCAGGCCGACACGCCGGTGAGGTCGGCGTGGGCGTAGGTGTGGTTGCCCAGTTCGTGCCCCTCGGCGACGATGCGCCGCGCCAGGTCGGGGTTCTCGGCGACCCGGGCTCCGACGGCGAAGAACGTGGCCTTGGCGCCGTGGCGCTTGAGCACGTCGAGCAGCTTGGGCGTCCAGACGGGGTCGGGCCCGTCGTCGAAGGTGAGCGCGACCGTCTTGGCGGGCACGCGCGCGCTCTGCGAGCCCTTGCCGGTGAGGTTGACGAGCGGGCCGCCGCGGTCGACACCCGCCAGGTCCTCGTCGGCGGAGGCCGCGGGGGCGGCGTGGGTCTCTCCGACCGCGTTGGTGGCGTAACCGTTGAGCACCAGCGCGCCGGTCATCAGCAGCAGGCCGGTCAGGACGAGGAACCAGTGACCGCGCGGGTCCGGCTGCCTGCGCGGAGCCTGGAGCCGCGTGGTGGCGGTCGTGCTCACTTCTTCGGGCCGTGCGTCTTGGTCGGGTCCAGGCCCGGAGGCTCCTTGGTCCTGCCGGGCGGCGGGTCCGTGGTGGCCGTCTGCGTGGGCGTGGGCGTCGGAGTGGCCGAGGTCCGCCTGGCGGTGGGCGTCGGGGAGGGCGTGCGCGTCGGCGTGCGACTCCTGGACGGCGTCGGCGTGAGTGTGGGCGTGGTGCTCCGGGACCGCGAGGGCGTCGGCTCAGGTGCCGGCGAGGAGGTGGGGCGGCGGGTCGGGGTCCGGGTGGCGGGCGCCGACGTGCTCGCGCCGGGAACCGGCTTACCCTGCGGGCCCCCGCCGGGCCAGCCCACCACGTCCAGGGTGGTGTTGGAGAACGCCCCGCCGATCAGGATCGCCGCCATGCCCAGCAGGAGGATGGCGCCGGCCACGGCTGCCACCATCAGCAGGCGCCTGCGCCGGCCGCTGTGGTCGACGAAGACAGCCGTGGGGTGGGGGTCGTTCACAGGCGGAGATGCTAGTGACAGGTGGGGACGGATCCGGCCAAAGTGACAGGACCCTTGGCTGATTCACAGCGAATCTTCAGCTTCGCTCATCAGCACGTGCACAGCAGGCCACGCAGGGCTGTCTCCAGGCAGGGGGCGCTGTGCGCGGGTGTGGGCCAGGGGAAGCGGATCAGCGCCTCGTCCGCGCGCACCGTCGCGCCGAACCTGTCCAGCTCCCACAGCCACGCCTCGCCCACGTGCTCGCCGAGCTGTCTGGCCACGCCGATGGCGAGCTGCGCCCGGTGCGAGCCGTTGACGTGGGCCAGCACCCGTTCGGCGGTCTCCGTCAGCGGGTCGGGCGCCGCCGCCAGGTAGTCGTCGGCGTCCAGCACGCCGGACTCTTGCCCCGTCAGGTAGACGACCTGGCCCACGTCGAGCCTGAGCAGGCGGGGCACGTCCGGCTCGCCGTACCGCTCGAGTGCGTCGAACAGGCTCTCGTCGGCATGGCGGGCGGCGACCGAGACGGCCGCCTCGCGCGCCTGCTCCGCGGGCACCGGCTCGATCCAGCCCTGCACCTCGAGCAGGCCGCGCGGGTGCTCCACCTCGCCGAGCAGGCGCATCGCCGTCAGGTTCACCGACACCACGGCGTCCTCGCGCAGCCCGTGCAGCGGCTCGCCCGGACACACCAGCAGCACGGGGCGGCCGCGCCCGTCCACGCCGCCGCGGGCGGGGGAGGGCACGCCGTCCACGGACAGCCGGGCGAGGCTCGCGGTCGCGGCGAGGGTGCGGATCCGCTCGGGGATCGGCAGCATGGGTGACTCCTTGGCATGCTAGGTTAGGCTTACCTAAGTAAGGATTACCTAATCACATTGAGGTGAATGTGCGCTACACCGGTCCGAAGGTGCGGCTGTCGCGTCGCGCGGGCGTGCCGCTGACCAGGAAAGCCGTCCGCTACTTCGAGCAGCGCCCGTACCCGCCGGGCGAGCACGGCCGCAAGACCAACCGCCGCAGCACCGGCGACTACGGCATGCGCCTGATGGAGAAGCAGAAGCTGCGCTGGTACTACGACGTGTCCGAGCGCCAGCTGCGCCGCTACTGGGACCTGGCCGTCCGCAAGCCGGGCGCCTCCGGCGCGGAGCTGGTCACGCTGCTCGAGTCGCGGCTGGCTTCGCTGGTGCTGCGGGCCGGTCTGGCGCCCTCGATCTACGCCGCCAGGCAGTACATCAGCCACGGCCACATCTCCGTCGACGGCCGCAAGGTCGACATCCCCAGCTACCTGGTCAAGCCGGGGCAGGTCGTCGCGGTGCGCGAGCGATCGAAGAGGATGCAGCCGTTCGTGGCCGCCGCCGAAGGCGTCCACGCCGACGAGCGGACCGCCCCCTACCTGGTGGTCGACCTGGCCGAGCTGCGCTTCACGCTGACCGGCAGGCCCGAGCGCGAGCAGATCGCGGTCCCCGTGGATGAGCAACTCGTGGTTGAGTTCTATTCTCGTTAGCCGTGACTGACCCGGGTGAGCGGCACGCCAGCTGGCTGGAACTCTTCTTCGACCTCGTCGCGGTGGTGGCGGTCGCCCAGCTGGCGCACCGCCTGCAGCATCCGACCTGGCTCGACGTGGCGCTGTTCGCCTTGCTGTATTACGCGGTGTGGAGCGTCTGGACGTCGATGTCGCTCTACGCCAACGTCAGGGGCGACAAGACGCGCGTGCGCAGCATGCTCCTGTGCATGTTCGGCATCGCGGTCATGGCCGCCGCCGCACCCGACGTCGGCCACGCGCTGGGCTCCGGCACCGGTGACAACACCCACGACCCCTGGTTCATCGCCGCCTACGTCTTCTGCCGCGCCGTCGCGGCCCGCTCCCTGCAGGGGTCCGGCAATATCCTGATCTCCTGGCCCTCGGTGCACATCGGCGTGGGCGTGATCCCGTGGGTGGCCTCGCTCTGGATCGACCCGCCCGCCCCCGGCGACCCGGTGGCGTGGCGGTACGTGCTGTGGGGGCTGGGTGTCGTACTGGACCTCACCTTCACCATCCACGCGAGCCTGAGCCCGGACAGGGTGGTGAAGCAGGCGCAGGAGCAGGCCGAGCGGCTGCGCAAGCGGGAGGAGAGCAGGAGGGGGCACGGGCTGCGGACCCAGGAGATCACGGTGCCCACCGCCGCCATCCTGCACCCGGCGCACCTGGGGGAGCGGCTGGGCCTGTTCGTCATCATCGTGCTCGGCGAGGCCGTCATGCAGGTGGTGGTCGCCGCCTCGGGCAAGAGCTGGGTCAAGGAGCTCGGCCTGGCCGCGCTCGGCGGGTTCGGGCTGATCGTGGCGCTGTGGTGGCTGACGCTGCAGTACGGGCTGAGCGCCGTGCCCGACGCCAGCGAGAAGGGGCTCAAACCCGCCGTCGCGCTGCCCGCGCACTACGTGATGACCGCCGGGATCACCGCCACCGCCGCCGGCCTCGGCGTGGTCGCCGAGGCCCCGTCCGCGCACCTGCACGGGGGCATCGTCTGGGTGCTGTGCGGCGGGCTGGCCCTGTACTTCCTGGCCTCGGCCGTGCTCGGCGTGGCCAACCGGGCGGAGCGGCGCTGGCTGTGGGGCTGGGCGCTGCCCACGGTGGTCGCTCCGCCGGTCGTGGCCGCCATCGCGGGGCTGGTCCAGGCGTGGCTCGTGGTGGCACTGCTAGCCCTGGTCGCCCTGTGGCGGGTGATCTACAGGGCGTCCACGCCCGCGCCCGCCGAGGCCTGACGCAGGGCGGCCACCTCCTGGCGCAGCGCCGCCAGCTCGTCCAGGATCAGCTGCGTCGAGGTGGCCGAGTCCGACTCCAGCTCGGCCCGCTCCTCGGCCGACTCCTCCTCCATGGCGCTCACCACGACCGCCATGAACAGGTTGAGCACCACGAAGGAGCAGATCAGGATGAAGACCACGAAGAAGATCCACGCCGAGGGGTGCGCGGACATCACCTCGCGCGCGATGTCGGGCCACGCCTCGCCGGTCATCGTCTGGAACAGGGTGAACAGCGAGGTCTGGAGCGAGCCGAAGTAGTCGGGCGCGGCCCCGCCGAACATCTTGGTGGCCATCACGCCGGCCACGTACAGCACCAGCGACAGCAGCACCACGATCGAGCTCATCCCCGGCAGGGCGCGCAGCAGGGCGGAGACCACGCGGCGCAGGCTGGGGACGACCGACAGCAGGCGCAGGGCGCGCAGGATGCGCAGCGAGCGCAGGACCGACAGCTCACCGGTGGCCGGTGCCAGGGCGATGCCGATGATCAGGGCGTCGAAGATGTTCCACGGGTCGCGCAGGAAGCGCCAGCGCTCGACGTAGATCTTGGCCAGCAGTTCGGCCACGAAGATGTACAGGGCCGCGTGGTCGATCACGTGCAGCTCAGCGCCGAAGCGGCTCAGCACGGCCGGGAACGTCTCCAGGCCCAGCGTGGCGGCGTTGACGAGGATCAGGCCGACGATGAACCGCTGGAAGCGCGGATGCTCGATGACATGGCGGACACGGTCGCGCACTTGGGGGACTCCTACTAGTTCTTGATCAAATGCCCCCCAATCATGGCTTATCCGGATTGACAGCTGGTCAATCGGAAAACCCGCAGCTCCCGCCCCGACTTGCGGGTGTAAGCCGCGTACACCGGCCACAGCGCGAGCAGGCCCGGCCAGACCGCCTCCCGCTCGGCCCCGGTCAGCAGCCTGGCCTCGACGGGGAACTCGCGCCCCGCGTAGCTGACCCTGGCCTGCGGCGCGGCGAGCAGGTTGGCCGTCCAGGCCGGGTGCTGGGGGAGCCCGAAGTTGCTCCCCACGACCAGGAAGCCTCCGTCGACCGGCAGGCAGGCCAGCGGCGTACTGCGCGGCAGTCCACTGCGGGCGCCGGTGTGGAACAGCACCAGCGTGGGGATCACCTGGCTGCTGCCCAGCCGTTTGAAGATCCGGTGCACCGCCCGGTCGAGCTGCGGCACGAATCGCGGACCGACCCGCATGAACCAGTCGGTCCCGGCCAACCACTGGAAGAAGGGCTTGAGGAACCCGAGCATGCCGGGAGTGTAGCAAGCGCTAGGTCAAATGCGAGCAGGCTCGGCCCTGTGGTATAAAACCCACCTAAAATCGCGCATCCGACGGGGGTCCCGAGCCAGCATGTCGTATCCGAACTACGGCCCGTCCTACTACGGTCCGCCGCAGCAGACGCACCCCAACGGCACGACCATCCTCGTGCTGGGCATCCTCAGCCTGGTCATCTGCTCGATCCTGGGCCCCTTCGCCTGGTCGATGGGCAACAAGGCGCTGCGCGAGATCGACGGCAGCGGCTACTACTACGAGAACCGCGGCCAGATCCAGGCCGGCCGCATCTGCGGCATGGTCGCCACCTGGCTGATGATCGGCGTGGTGGGCCTCTATGTGCTCATGTTCGTCTTCTTCGGCGGGCTCGCGATCTTCTCCGCCAACACCTGACCGTAGTCGCCGATCCCCTTCTCCAGCAGGTCGAAGACCGCTTCGGCCTGCTCGCGCAGCCACGGCAGGATCTCGCTCCAGCTCTCACCCGCCAGCTTGCGCCGCACCGCGTTCCTGGACAGCAGCCGCGTCGCCTCCAGGATCTGCGCCGCCACGAGCTGCGGCGTCAGGTCGTCCGGGTCGGCGTCGGTGACCTCCGCCAGCGTGTTCGCCAGGTTCGTGTTGCGCTCGTGCTCCAGCTCCCGCATCCGCGCCATCAGTGACGGGCTGTCGCCCACCAGGCGCCCGAAGACGTCGGAGCCGTCGTTGAGGCCGTAGCGCCAGTCGCGCTCCTCGATGGCCTGCAGGAAGTCGCGGCGGAAGGCCGCCACCACGCTCTCGCCCGGCCTGCGCCCGTGCACCACACCGCTCGGCAGGAACCCGACCTCCGACTGCCGGTCGAGGAACAGGTCCTCCTTGGTGCCGAAGTAGTTGAACACCGTGTTCACCGACACGTCGGCCGCCCTGGCCACGTCGGCCACGGTCACCTTGTCGAAGCCGTGAATCATGAACAGGCCCATCGCCATGTCCGCGATGCGCTGCCGGGTTTCCCGCTTCTTCCGCTCCCGCAGTCCCTCTTCCACGCCTCCATGCTACCAATGTTGCAGTCAGTCCAAACTTTCAGTTACTCTAAATTTGGAGGCGATGAAATGATCAAGACTTCGGGTCTGAGCAAGACCTTCAAAGGCGGCGTGGAAGCCGTCAAAGGCGTGGACATATCCGTGGAGGCGGGGGAGATCGTCGGGTTCCTCGGCCCCAACGGCGCCGGCAAGACCACGACCATGCGCATGCTGACCACGCTGCTCACCCCCACGTCGGGCACGGCCACGGTGGCCGGCCACGACCTGCTGGCCGACCCGCGCGGCGTGCGCCGCCGCATCGGCTACGTCTCGCAGGGCGGCGGCATCAACCCGGTCACCCCGGTCGGCGAGGAACTGATCCTGCAGGCGATGCTGTACGGCATGCGCCGCGCCGAGGCGGAGACCAGGACCGCCGAGGTACTGGCGAAACTGGAGCTGTCAGGCATGGAGAGCAGACCGGGCGGCGCACTGTCCGGCGGCCAGCGGCGGCGCTTCGACATCGCCTTCGGCCTGCTGCACCGGCCCCCGCTCATCTTCCTGGACGAGCCCACGACCGGTCTGGACCCGCAGAGCAGGGCCAACCTGTGGGACCACATCAGGGCGCTGGACACGACCGTGTTCCTGACCACCCACTACCTGGACGAGGCCGACGCGCTCTGCGACCGGCTCCTGATCATTGACCACGGCCGGATCGTGGCCGAGGGCACCCCCGCCGAGCTCAAGACCGGCGGGCGCACGCTCGACGACGTGTTCCTCGACATCACCGGCCGCTCCCTGCGCGAGGAGGCAGGCGTTGCGTGACACCTGGGTGCTGTTCCACCACAACTTCCGCATCACGCTGCAGCAGAAGGTGGGCATCGTCTTCGGCGCGGTCCAGCCGCTGCTCTTCCTGGTGCTGTTCGGCCCGATCTTCGCCACGATCGGCACCTGGGAGACGCTCGTCCCCGGCCTGATCATCCAGCTCGGGCTGCTGAGCACCGGCCTGGCCGGCTTCGGCGTCGTCTTCGAGAAGCGCTCCGGCGTGCTCGAGCGGATGCGGGTCACCCCGGCAGGGCGGCTGTCGCTGCTGCTCGGCCGCGTGCTCAACAACGCGGTCACGCTGATCATCCAGACGGTGCTGCTGATCGCCGCCGGGGTGGCGTTCGGCCTGCGGGCGGCTCCGCTGGGCGTGCTGGTCAGCCTCGTGCTGATGGTCGTGCTCGGCGTCAGCCTCGCCTCGCTGTCCTACGCGGTCGCGCTGACCATGAACGACCAGCTCTTCGCGCCGATCATGACCACCGTCGTGGTGCCCCTGGTGCTGCTGTCGGGCTCGTTCCTGCCCATGTCGATGGCGCCGGCCTGGCTGAACGCCATCTCGCACGCCAGCCCGTTCCGCTACGTGCTCGAGGCCATGCGCGACCTGTTCGCCGGGCGCTACCTGACCGGCACGGTCATCGCCGGCGTCGCTGTGACCGCGGTGTTCGCCGTGGCGAGCCTGTGGATCGGGACCCGGGTGTTCAATCGCGAGAACGCCTAGGCGGGCCGAACGGCTCGATCTTGGGATCGGCGAAGGGCGGGCCCGCCTTGCGGCCCGCCCTGTCGGTCACCCGCAGCGCGTACAGCCCCTCGTCGGGGTCGACCGCGACCAGGCCGTAGGAGGTGTCGACGTCCTCCTCGGCCAGGTCGAGCCGGTCGATCGCGTCGGCGAGGGTGGCGCCCCGCGGAAGCCGTACCGTGATGAGGACCATACCCTCACGCTACGCTCTTGGCCCTTCGCTGCAGCGCGGCGATGATGCCGGCCGGGTCCACGATCCCGTAGCCGTAGTCGTAGTCGAAACCCACGTCGCTGCGGTCCTCGGCGGTACGGCGCAGCAACGCGCGCAACTGGGCGGGCGACAGCCGCGAGGCGGGCCAGTGGGAGCGGATGGCCGCCACCAGACCCGCCACGACCGGCGTGGCCGCCGAGGTGCCCGAGTCGGGCTCGGTGTCGCCGAAGGCCTTGGAGCCGGAGAAGTGCGTGTACCCGCACACGTCCGGCTTGCGCGCGGTCAGCCGGCCCGGCCCCTGCGAGGAGTAGCCCACCCGCTCGCCGTTGGTGTCGACGCCGCCGATGGACAGCACCCGCGGGTGGGAGTTGGCCCCGCCGATGGGCCTGGTCGGCCAGGCGCAGCGGGCGTCCTTGCACTCGCGCCCGCAGTTGCCCGCCGCGAACAGCACGTCGGCGCCGGCCCTGTCGAGGCTGGCCACGATGAGGTTGAACGGGTGCGCGGCGTTGTCGGAGTAGTTGCCCGGATGCCCGACGGGGAAGTCCCACTCGGGGGAGAACGAGCCCCAGGAGTTGCTGACCACCAGCGTCCTGGTGCCCGCGGGCTGCAGGTCGAGCACGTCCCGCAGGTGGGCGAAGGCGGCCACCGCGTCTGACAGCAGCCCGTCCATCGCCGAGCCGCCCGGCCGGGTGGAGCGCAGCACGGGAATGTCGATCAGCGAGGCCTGCGGCGCGCCGATCAGCGCGTCGAAGGCGCACATGCTGCCGTGGTCGACCTCGAACTCGCCGGGGCGTCCCTTGACGCCGGCCGGGTTCCAGCTGCGCTCGGCGTCCAGCGTGACGCCCCTGCCCAGTTGCCTGGCCACGTGCGCGGCGTTGATCCCGGTGTCGCAGACGGCCAGCGGCACCCCGGCGCCGTCCAGGCCCTCGGCGTGCAGGCCCGCCACGTTGAGCAGGCGCTCGACGTCGTGCCAGTCGCCGAGCGGCGGATCGCCGCCGCAGGTCAGCGACGACTGCACGACCGGGTCGGCGAACACGCCGACCACGTCGGGCCGCAGGGTCGGCAGCAGCGTCACCCTGGTGGCCAGCTCGTCGTCGGAGATCGTGCCGCGCACCAGCACCGAGGCGTCCTCGGCGGCCAGCGAGAAGTCGAGCGGCTGGTTGAGCGAGAGCGGGTCGCCGCCCGCCGCGGGGATCGGGCGGGGGACGGCCACCGGCGTGAAGGCGGAGTCGAGCTCCACCCCCGGCAGGGAATCGGCGACGTCGGCCGTGGTGGCCGTCTGGCCGGGATCGGCGACGGCCGCCACAAGATCTGGAGAGGGGCGTAGCTGGATGAGGACGCGCATGAGGCACCACCGAACGTTTGGAGGGAACGAACGCACCAACATTCCTTCATCGGCGGGGGCGCGTCCAGCACATCGAAGGGTTTCTGACCTGCTGGAATGCCGCAAAATGCGCGAAGCGGGCGACATTCAATCTCGGCCATCATGCTTCCGTGATTTCGGTCTGTTCACTACGGTGAATCACCATGACGGCGCAGGCCTCGCTGGCCCCTTCGCAGCCCACCCGTGAGCACTGGCTGGCCGTGCGGCCACGGCTCGTCCTGGCCTCCGCCTTCATGCTCTTCCTGGAGCTGGCCTTGATCCGGTGGACCGGGTCGAACATCGTCCACCTGAGCTATTTCACCAACTTCGTGCTGCTCGGCTCGTTCCTGGGCATCGGGCTCGGGTTCCTGCGCGTGGGCAGGTCGCGGCGCCAGCCGTACTACTCGCCCGTGGTGCTGTTCGGGCTCGTGGTCGTCGTGCTGATGTTCCCCGTGACCGTCGACAGGAACACCGAGGGCGTCCTGTACTGGACGTCGTTGGCGACCACCGGGCCGCCCGCGTGGGCGATCCTGCCGGTGATCTTCGCGGCGGCCGCGCTGACGCTGATGGGGCCCGCCGAGCTGGTCGGGCGCTGCTTCCCCGAGCTGCCGCGGCTCGAGGCCTACCGCTACGACCTGATCGGCAGCCTCAGCGGCATCGCCGCGTTCACCGCCCTGTCGTACCTGAGCGCGCCGCCGGTGTTCTGGGGGCTCGTCGTGGCCATCTGCTACGGGTTGCTGCTGACGCCCAGGCCACTGGCGTACTACCTGTTCCTGGTCACGGTGCCGTCGCTGGCCATCGTCACGCTGCTGCTGTCGGAGACGCTCACCGCGGGCGCGATCTGGTCGCCCTACTACAAGGTCACCTTCCAGCAGTTCCGGCAGCTGGGGGTGCCCGTCACGGACATCTCGGTCAACGGCATCCCGCACCAGCAGGCCGTCCCCGCCGCCGCGCGGCTGCAGTGGGAGCGGCAGTACGGCCTGCCGTACGAGCGGTCGAGCGCGCCGCTCGACGACGTGCTGATCGTGGGCGCGGGCAGCGGCACCGACGTGGCGATCGCGCTGTTGAAGGGCGCCAAGCACGTCGACGCGGTCGAGATCGACCCCAAGCTGCGCGAGCTGGGCGGCTCGGTGCATCCCGACAAGCCCTACGCCGACCCGCGCGTGACCACCACGATCACCGACGGGCGCGCCTACCTGGAGCGGACCTCCAAGAAGTACGACCTGATCCTGTTCGCGCTGCCCGACTCGCTGACGCTGGTGTCGGGCGCCAGCTCGCTGCGCCTGGAGAGCTACCTGTTCACCGAGGAGGCCATGAAGGCGGCGCGCGCCCACCTCAAGCCCGGCGGCGCGTTCTCGATGTACAACTACTACCGCGAGCCGTGGCTGGTGGACCGGCTCGCCTCGACCGTGCAGGCCGCCTTCGGCCACAAGCCGTGCGTCGACGTCGTCAGCCAGGCCGGGCAGCAGGCCGTCATCACCGCGGGGGCCTCGCCGTCCGCGCAGCGGTGCGAAACGCAGTGGGCGGGCGCCGCGGCGGGCACGCCCGCGCCGACCGGTGACGACCGGCCCTTCCTGTACCTCAAGGACCGTAACATCCCCTCGATCTACCTGATCACGCTCGGCCTGATCCTGATCGTCAGCCTGCTGGCCGTGCGCGTGGTCGCCGGACCTTTCGCGCGGATGCGTCCCTACGCCGACCTGTTCCTGCTGGGCGTGGCGTTCATGCTGCTGGAGACCAAGAGCGTGACCGGGTTCGCGCTGCTGTTCGGTACCACGTGGGTGGTCAACGCGATCGTCTTCGCCGGAGTACTGGTCGCGGTGCTGGCCGCCGTCGAGGTGACGCGCCGCTTCCGCACGCCGCCGCTGCCCGTCATGTACGGCGTGCTGCTCGCCGGGCTGGCGCTGGCCTGGCTGGTGCCCAACGCGTGGCTGCTGTCGCTGCCGTTGCCCGTGCGGGCCGTGGCCGCGGTCGTCGTGGCGTTCCTGCCGATCTTCGCCGCCAACGTGGTCTTCGCCAAGCGCTTCTCCGACACGGCCGACGCCACCACGTCGTTCGGGGCGAACCTGCTCGGCGCGATGGTGGGCGGCTGCCTGGAGTACCTGGCCCTCGTGATCGGCTACCGCGGCCTGCTCATCGTCGCGGCCGTCCTGTACCTGGGGGCCTTCGCGCTGAAGCCCCGGCGTCTTTCAGCCGGGTAGCCGGGCGGCCACGCCGTCCAGGAGGCGATCGAGCCCGTAGGCGAACCGTTCGTCCCAGCTCACGTAGCGCCGCCCTGCCTCCTGGGTCATGCGGGAGAACAGCGGATACTCGCCCGTCTCGAGCAGCGACTGGATGAACGGCGCCTGGCGCGCCATCCACTCGGTGACGTCCATCCCCGTCAGCCGCGACGCCTCCACCTCGGCCACCTCGGCCGAGACGAACCCGCTGACGAACGCCATCACCGTCCCGGTGATCGTCAGCATCCCGTCGATGGAGATCCCGAGCCCGTCGACCATCCGCAGGCCGGTCTCCATCAGCCGGATCCGGTTCGGCCCCGCCGCCTGGCGGCCCACGGTCAGCGGCGCGATCCACGGGTGCCGCAGCATCACCTGCCTGGTCCGTACGGCGAGCCCGCGCAGATCCGCCCGCCAGTCGCCGCTCACCTCGGCGGGCATGTACTCCACGGCCACCGCGTCCAGCATCAGGTCGATCAGGTCGTCCTTGCCTGACACGTACCGGTACAGGGACATCGTGCCCGAGCCGATCTCGGTGGCCACCCGCCGCATCGAGATCGCCTTCAGCCCCTCGGCGTCGGCCACCCGGATCGCCGCCTCGGTCAGCTGCGCCCTGCTGAAGCTCGGCCTCGGCCCCCGCGCGGGTTCCTCGGGCCGCATCCACACGCTCGTCATTGCGTACAACATACCCGGTTTTGTAGGCTGGTCGCAGAAACCGGGTACGGCGTACTCGGTTCCCCCTTCTACCTGGAGCCGCCCATGCCCATCCCCGGCACGGACCTGTTCGAGTTCCCTCCCCTGTGGGACGGCGCGCCCGCCTGGCTCACCAAGCCCGTGCTGCTCGCCTTACTCGCCGCCGTGATCGTCTGCGGCCTGGGGTGGGCCGCCTTCGCCCGCCCGCGCCTGGTGCCCCGCGGCCTGCAGAACGCGGGGGAGTACGCCTACGTCTTCGTCCGCGACCAGATCGCCCGGCCGTTCCTCGGCGCGGACGCCGACCGCTGGATGGGGTTCCTGCTCACCCTGTTCCTGCTCACGCTGACCTGGAACCTGATGGGCGTCGTGCCCCTGATCCAGTTCCCCGTCGCCTCCCACATCGCCTTCCCCGCCGTGCTCGCCGCCGTCGTGTACGCGATCAAGCTGTACCTCGGCTTCAAACACCAGGGCTTCGCCGGGTTCTTCAGGAACGCGATGTTCCCTCCCGGGCTGCCCAAGGCGCTGGCGCTGGTGCTCTACGCCCCGATCGAGCTCATCTACATCTTCGTCACGGCGCCGTTCACCCACGCGGTGCGGCTGTTCGCCAACATGTTCGCCGGGCACATGCTGCTGGCGTTCTTCAGCGCGGTCGGCTTCTGGTTCACCATCGCCCACCCCACACTGCCCGGCTTCCCCGTCGGCGTCCTGGGGGTGGCGGTGACGTGCCTACTGACGGCCTTCGAGATGTTCATCCAGTTCCTGCAGGCCTACCTGTTCACCATGCTGGCCGCGATGTACCTGGGCGATGCCCTCCGCCCCGCCCACTGACCCCCAGGGCTTGCCACATGATCCAGTACGGCCGGCGCCAGGCGAGCCCGGCACCTGTCACGCCCATCGAGCGCTGCCAACTCGGCGGCCGGCCGTGGCACTCCGAAGCGCTGATGATCAGTGGGGCTCTTGGGCGTCGCCTGCTCGTGTTCGCCGGCCGCGCGAGTCCTGCTCGCGGAGGCCTGGGCGCGTGACGGCATCGGCTTGTCATGGAGTGGGGGCGCAGTCCGAGCTCCGAGAATTGTCGGTGGGGTCTTGTTCAATGGCCCGCATGGAAACGGAGACCAAGAGGAGTGGCCCGTTCTGGGACATGCTCGAAGGGCGGGCCCCGCAGCCGCCCGCGGCGCGGCTCTTAGGGTGGGAGCTCGTCGAGATCGACCCCGACCAGGGGACCATCGAGGTGGCGTTCCAGGCGAGTGAGCAGTTCGCGAACCCGGTGGGGGTGATCCAGGGCGGGTTCCTCGCCGCGATGCTCGACGACACGCTCGGGCCCGCGCTGGTGGCGACCCTGCCGCCGGACAAGTTCGCGCCCACCTTGGCCCTGCAGGTGCAGTTCCTGCGCCCGGCGCGGCCCGGGCGACTGGTGGGGCGGGGGCGGGTCGTGCAACGGGGCAAGGAGGTGTGCTTCCTGTCCGGGGAACTCGTGGACCCCGACGGAAAGCTCGTGGCCACAGCCACGGCCACAACCAGGATCCAAACGGTCCGCCCGTAAGACCCAGGCTTTGGCGCGCCCGGGGACGTGGCGTTTCGGGGTACGTCTTGCGGTTACTGCCGGCAGGGTCGTGGCGGCCTTGGGTGCGGCTCGGTCAGGGCGTGACGGGCCGTGGGCCGCTTCCGCCGAGGACGCGGGCCGAGCGGGTTCTGCCTCCGCGTATTGCCCTCTATGGGGCGATCTAGTGCCCCCTGCGCGGTTCCCGCGGGGTCGTTGCCCGTGGCCTGGCAAGGGTGTCCGTCACGGGCTACCGGACTCGAACCGGCTCATCTCTTTACTGAGCGTTAACGCTGTGAGGCGTTAGTAACGAACTTTCCCATTCGCCTTTGCCCGTGACGGCGGGACAAGCATAGGCACGACGGGCGAGCCAACGCGATTCGTTTCCGCGGCATCAAGTCCGTCTGCGCGGCACGGGGTGCGGACCGTGTGAAACAGCCTTCAGAGGCCGCAGACCTCGCTGAGGCTCTTGGCTGTTTTGCTGCTGCCGTTCTGGGTGGGCGTCTCGGAGGGGCGCTGGGCCAGGTGGGTGCGGGTGGGGGTGGCCGTGGGCTGGCCGGGGGAGGCCGTGACGTCGGCCGCCTGGGCGCGCTGGGTGGGCCTGCCCGAGTCCTGGATGGCCTTGGCCGTGGCACGCCGGATCTTGACCCAGTCTGGGCGCCCCGAGTAGAACTCGGGCGGCACGAACTGCAGGCTGGTGATGCGGGCGTTCTTGACCTTGACCGCGAGTTCCGCGAGTGGCTGGACGAGCGGCTTGGGGATGTTGGTCTGGGCGAGCCGCTTCGTCGCCTTGGCGATCTTGGAGAAGTTCAGCAGGATCTTGTCGGGCGTCGCCTGCTGGGCGAAGGCGCCGATGACGCAGCGCTGGCGGGCCATGCGGGAGAAGTCATCGCTTTCGACGCGGGAGCGGCCGTACCAGAGCGCCTCCTCTCCGCCGAGGCGCCGGTAACCGGCCTTGATGGTGCCGGCCGTACCGAAGTGACCGCCCCACTTGATATCGCGCTCGACGCGGATCTTGAGCCCGCCGATCGCGTCGACGAGGTCGGCGAAGCCGTACATGTTCATCAGGGCGTAGTAGTCGATCTTCAGGTTGAGCGTGTAGCCGAGGGCGTCCATCAGCGCGCGCGGGCCCTTGTTCTTGCCGCCCATGAGCTGCGGGTTGTCGTTGGCGTACTGCCACACCTCGTTGAGCAGGCCGCCGTTGGGCAGTTCGGCCATGAAGCCGTTGGGGAACTGCTTGTGCAGCGGCGAGGTCGGCGGGAAGCGCACGTGCTGCAGATTGCGCGGCAGGCTCAGCAGCACCGTGTTGCCGGTCTTGGTGTTGACGCTGGCCACCGTCATGCTGTCGGTCCGCACGCCGGTACGGTCACCCGCCGCGTCGCCGCCGATCAGCAGGAAGTTGACCCGATCCCTGCTCTCCCACGGGTTGGCCGGGTCCGTGGGCACCGGCGCTGCCTCGGCGTCGTTGCCCGAGGGGAAGATGTTGTCGATGGTGTCCTTGACGGTCAGCATCGTGTTGGCGGTCAGGGCGAACGGCGCCATCACCGCCACGCTCAGCACGCCGACGGCCAAGCCGGAGAGGATCTGGCCGAGCTGGGGGAGCCGGTTGGGCCGCAGCACCACGTAGGAAACGACGATCAGCGCGAACCAGGCCAGCGCCAGCCCGGACGCGACGGCGATGACCGCCGTCTGCGCGCCCTCACCGGCGAAGGCGGTGAGGTTGTCCATGTTCCTGGTCAGGCCGTAGGCCAGGGCGGTCAGGAGCAGTACGGCGTAGACGCCGACCAGCGCGATCCCGGTACGGCGATGCCCGGCCCGCAGATGCGCGGCGCCGGGCAGGATGACCGAAAGGGCTGTCCAGCCGATGACGGAGCCGAGCGTCAGCGGTCTGGCGAACCGTGGGGCGGCCGGAGCGGACGTGCGCCGGGGCGCTCGCCGTTTTCTGGTTGAGTCCACCCCATCGGCTCCTTCACACGCCTACCTGGCAAAACGTGGTTTTGCCCCCCGTTGGACAGAAGATTGCCAGGATTCTAGCCCCCATATAGGGACATCCGAGACATGTGCCCAACCTGAGATGAACGCCACATGGCCTCAGGACGTCGTGGAAGAGTCGGCTGCCCAGGTGTTGCACTGGTAGGCCTGGTTGCGCAGCCACCCCTGCCGGAACCACCGGTTGTTGTTGACGGGAGCCCCGTGGTCGCGGGGCCATCCGGGGTAGTCGCCCACCTGACCGTAGAACGTGAACAGGCGGCTGCGGTTGGCCGGGCTGACCGGATAGGAGTCCGCCACGGACCTCATCCACATGCCACCGAGACACGTAGCCTGGAGCTCCAACCTTCTGCTCAGCGCAAGCTTCGCGCTCTGGTTGGAGGAGTCCAGCGTCTTGTCCCACCAGGAGTCCATGATTCCGGCCATCTCCTGCACGTGGTGACCGTACTCGTGGGCCATCATGCTGATGATCCCGCCGTTCCACTGGATGATCTCGCCGTAGCCGCGGGCGTTGCCGTTGCCCCTGGCCATCGCCGAGGTGGAGGCGTAGATCGTGTTGTTGCGCGGGCAGTAGTAGGGCACCATGCTCCCCGGCGAGGGGAAGTCGCCGCACGCGCCCCTGCCACCCTTGGGGGTGATCGCGTAGTTCGGCGCGCGGAACTGGATGCCCTGGCGCTGGAGCGCCGGGCCCCACACACGGCTCATGCACTGCCCGGTCTTGATGATCAGCGCCTTGAGCTGGCTGTGGCTGAAGATGCTGCCGTTGCCCGCGGGGCAACTCGACTTCGGCAGCCCACCGGCGCGGTAGAGCGTGTTGCCCTTCAGCGTCCGGTTCACGGTGACCTGCTGCGGCGGGTTCGTGTCCTGGGTGGGCGTCTGCGTCGGCGTCGAGTCCTCCGTCGGCGTCGAGTCCTCCGTCGGCGCCGTCGAATGCGTCGGCGTCGAGTACTCGGTCGGCGGGTGGTACGGGTCGTACGAGCTCTCGGTCGGCAGCGCCACCGGCTGGTAGATCGGGTGGCTCGCGCTCTTGAAGATCGCCCCCGCGACCACGATCAGCACGAATAACGCGGCTACCGAGCCCAGCACGATGCCCAGGATCCCGGCCGCGCCCATCCCCTTCTTCCTGCGCGGCGGCGGCCCCCACGGCCCGCGCGGCGGGCCCGGCGGCATCGGTGGCGGCGGCGGTGGTGGCGTCGCCCACTGCTGTGGCGGGGGTTGCTGCTGGAACGGCTGCGGGTACGGCTGCGCCTGCGGCGGGTACTGCGGCCCTTGCGGTCCCTGCGGCGGGTACTGCGGGCCTTGCGGTCCCTGCGGCGGGTACGGCGGGCCTTGAGGAGGCGCCTGCTGTGGGTACGGCTGGCCGTACCCACCCCCCTGAGGTTGCGGCTGGCGGTGCCCCGGCGGAGGCCAGGGCAGCGACGGTGGCCGCTGGGGCTGCCCTGGCCCCTGTGGCGGGGGTGGGTACTGCCCGTTGCCTGTCACCGTGTATCCCCCTTTACGCGGTTGTCCGTAATGAGTGGACTTGGACTATCACTCTCCGGACCTTTGCCGAATTTGGGGCAGAAGCATACTGATTTATCACCCGTCACGGATGTAGCGGTACTCGGTTACAGTCCGAAATCATTCGAGGTGATCTCCGCTATGTCCCGGACCGCGCGGCAGGCGGTGTCCTAGCTTCAATGACATGAATCTGCAGCAGCTCCGCTACGTGGTCGCGACTGCGGAGCACCGCACCATGACTGACGCGGCCAGGTCGCTCTACATCGCGCAGCCTGCGCTTTCGCGCGCGATCCGGGATCTGGAGCGGGAGCTCGGCATGACGCTGTTCGCCCGTTCAGGACGCGGTGTGGTGGTCACCGCGCAAGGCCGCCGAGTGGTCAAGCTGGCGAGGGAGGCGCTCGACGCCGTACACGAGATCGAGGGCCTGGCCAACCACGGCGGCGCCACCGAGGCGGAACTCCGCATCGCCTCGACCCCCAGCCTCGAGCCCGGTCTGGCAGGGCGGCTGCTGCCCGCCTACGCCGCCGAGCATCCGGGAGTCCGCGTGCACATCGTGCGCTGCGACGGCAGGGACGCCGTCGTCAGCGCCATCAGGGACCAGCGGGCCGATCTCGGCCTGACCGACCTGCCGGTGCCCACCGACCTGATCACCCATCCGCTCGAACGACAGGAGATCGTCCTGATCTCCCCGCCGGGCCTGGACCTGCCGAACCCGGTGCCGATGCGCCACCTCGACGGCATGCGCCTCGCACTTCCGGCCAGGGGCAGCCTGCGCCGCAGGGAGCTCGACGCCATGTTCGGCAAGTACGCCGTCAACCCCGTGGTCGTCCTGGAAACCGACGAGCGCAACGGCTGGCTCAACGCGGTCCGCAACGGGCAGGCATCCCTGCTGTGGTACCGCGGCCTGGCCGAGCAGGCCAGCCGGGCCGGACTGGTGGTCCGTTCGCTCGAACCCGCGGTCCGCCGCGTCATCGCCGTCATCCACGCCCGCCGCCGCCTCCCGCTCATCGCCCAGGACTTCCTGGCCACCGCGGAACGCGGCTCAGCGGCCTGACCCCGGGGGGTTGCGGCCCCCACGGACCGGGTCCCGCGCCACCCGGTCCCCGACTTCTCGCCCCTGTACGGCACTTCTTCTGTACGGCTCTTCCTGATGCTGTACGGCACAGCCTTCCTGAATCTGTACGGCACAGCCTTCTGATTCTGTACGGCACAGCCTTCCTGATTCTGTACGGCAAGCCGCCCAACCGGCCGCCCGCCGTACTCCGGCTGAGGACCCGCGACCGGCGCTTCCGGCGAGTCGGTGCCCTTTCCCGCCGCCACGACTCCGCCCTTACCCACCTGAACGCTTCAAACCCACCCTCCACGCCTCCGCTTCTCGCGTCCGCGCCCCGCAGCATGGCTTCCTGGCTCCGCGCCCCATTCGCCGCTTCCACGCTCGCGCCTCTTGCCGCGTCTCCCGGGTTCCTCGCGTCCGCACCCTCCGCCGCTCCGGGTTTCCCCGCTCCTCCACGCTTGCGCCTCCGCGCTTCCCCGCTCCACGCGCAATGTGCGCACCCGAGGCCCCACGAACCCTGCCCGCGCCCACGTTGTTGCTCGCCGTACAGGGCGCCCACTTCGCCGTACACCTCCCCGCCGACCCGGCGCCTGGCAGCGCGCGCGCCCGCGCTTCCGGGCTCGCGGTCCTGCGGCGTTCTCCGCGCTCCGGCGATCCACGCGCTCACTGCGGTTCCGCGCCCGTGCTTTCGCGGTACCGCGTGCGTTGCGCTCCGCGTGCGTTGCGCTCCGCGTGCGTCGCGTGGTCGCGTGGCCGAGCGCTGAGGGTTGCCGGTCTCAGGTGTGCTGGGTGGTTGGGGTTTGGGGGTGGGGAGGTAGTGTCGCCGGTGATGAGCACTTTGCGCCTGGGGCGTCGGGAGTTTCCGCCGGGGGAGTACGCGATCATGGCGGTGGTCAACCGCACTCCCGACTCGTTCTACGACAAGGGCAGGACCTACGGCTTCGACGCCGCGATGCGGGCCGTGGACACCGCTGTGGCCGGTGGAGCCGACATCGTGGACATCGGGGGCGTCAAGGCGGGGCCCGGCGACGAGGTGGACGCGCAGGAGGAGATCCGGCGGGTCGCCGACCTGGTGGCGGCCGTGCGCGAGCGGCATCCCGGGCTGGTGATCAGCGTCGACACCTGGCGGGCCGAGGTGGGCGAGGTCGTGGCCGCGGCGGGTGCCGATCTGCTGAACGACACCTGGGGCGGGGTCGACCCGGGGCTGGCCGAGGTGGCGGCGCGGCACGGGATCGGGCTGGTGTGCGCGCACGCGGGCCGGGTCACGCCGCGGACCCGGCCGCACAGGATCGCCTACGACGACGTGGTGGCCGACGTGATCGCCTACACCACGGAGCTGGCCGAGCGGGCCGTCGCCGCGGGGGTGGCGCGCGAGGCGATCCTGATCGACCCGGCGCACGACTTCGGCAAGAACACCTTCCACTCGCTCGAGGTGAGCCGTCGGCTGGACGAGATGGCCGCCACCGGGTGGCCGGTGCTGGTGGCGGTGTCCAACAAGGACTTCGTGGGCGAGACGCTCGGCGGGCTCCCTGTCGATCAGAGGCACGCGGGCACGATCGCCACCCTGGCCGTCTCCGCCCTGCAGGGCGCGAGGGTCTTCCGCGTCCACGACGCCGCCTCCGCCCGTACGGCTCTCGCGGAAGTGACCCGCCTACTACCGGAAAGGCGGTAAGAGGCGCCTACCGGAAAGGCGGTGGCAGGAAGCAGCCGCCTAATGGACAGGTGGCGGCAGGAAGCGCCGCCTACCGGACGGGCGGTAGCCGTACCACCGCGCGGAGGCCGGGGGAGGCGTCCTCCAGGTGGACCGTGCCGCCGTGGGCGCGGACCGTTTCCCTGACGATCGCCAGCCCGAGCCCGGCCCCGCCCTCGTCCCGGCTGCGGCCCGAGTCGAGCCGGGTGAAACGGTTGAAGACCCGCTCGCGGTCCTCAGGCGGGATGCCGGGCCCGTCGTCGGTCACCGTCAGGACGCCGTCGGCCGTCAGCGCCACCTCGACCTTGCCGGAGGCGTGGCGGATCGCGTTGTCGACGAGGTTCGTCAGGACCCGTGAGAGGTCGAGCGCGTCCCCGGTCACCAGCACCGGGTCGCACACGGTCAGGCGGGCCTCGCCGTACCTCTCGACCGTCTGCCGCACCACCGTGTCCAGTTGCACCGGCTCGCGCCGCCCCGGCACGCCGCCGCGCTCGTCCAGGCGGGCCAGCGCGAGCAGGTCCTCGGCCAGCCGCGACAGCCGCATCGCGTCCTCCAGCACGCCCTCGGCCGTCTCCTGCCAGTCCTGGCCCTGTGGATGCCCGAGCGCCACCTCCAGCTGCAGCCGGATGCTGGCCAGCGGGCTGCGCAGCTCGTGCGCCGCGTCGGAGACGAGCGCGCGCTGCCGCTGCTCGGCCTCCTCCAGCCGGGCCAGCATGTCGTTGAGCGTGGTCGCCAGCGAATGCACCTCGTCGCGCGCCTCAGGCACGGGCAGCCGCCGCGAGCGCGCGGTGTGCGTGATGTCGGCCGCGCCCCTGCGCAGCGCCGCGATCGGCCGCAGCGTCCTGCCGATGATCAGCCAGCTGGCCGCCGCGAGCAGGATGATCAGCAGCGGCGTCCCGACGAACAGCACCCGCCCCGCGGTGCCCAGGCTCTTCTGGATCTCGCTGATGGGCCTGGCCGCCAGCACGGTCACGCCGTGGTCGGCGCTGATCACCACCACGCGCAGCGGCCCCGGGATGGCGTACGGCCGGCCGTCCAGGTAGGCCGCCTCCCCGGTGCGCAGCAGCTCCGCCCGTGCCTGCGCCCCGAGCAGCGGCACCAGCCGGTCGGCTCCGTAGGTGACGTCGGTGATCTGGCCCTTGGCGTCGATGACCTGCACGATCGTGCCGTCGTGGGCGCCGATCGGGGTGGTCAGCGTGCCGGCGTCGGCCTGCACCCTGACCGTCTGCGCCTGCTGCCTGGTCGAGTCGTCCACCCCGTCGATCAGCGTCCTGGACAGCACGCTGAGCAGCACCGACGCCGACACGGCCAGCGCCAGCGCGAGCACGGCGGCGGCCGCGCAGGTCAGCCGGAAGCGCAGGCTCTGCCGCCGCCACCAGGTCAGCGGGGAGTCAGCCACCGTCGCCGGCCAGCCGGTAACCCGCGCCGCGCACGGTCTGCAGGGCGTTCCTGCCGAACGGGGTGTCGATCTTGCGGCGCAGGTAGCCGACGTACACCTCGACCACGTTCGGGTCGGTGTCGAAGGTGTCCCACACGTGCTCGAGGATCTCGGCCTTCGACACCACCTCGTCCCGCCTGCGCATGAGGAACTCCAGCAGCGCGAACTCCCGCGGAGTCAGTTCCACGGGACCGCCCGCGCGCTCGACCTTGCGCCGCGCCGGGTCGAGCGTCAGGTCCCCGGCCGTCAGCACCGCGGGCCGGCGCCCCGAGTCGCGCCGCAGCAGCGCCCGCAGCCTGGCCACCAGCACCACGTAGGAGAACGGCTTGGTCAGGTAGTCGTCGGCGCCCAGGTCCAGCCCGTCGGCCATGTCGTACTCGCCGTCCTTGGCCGACAGCATCAGGATCGGCACCCAGTTCTCCTCCGCGCGCAGCTGCTTGCACACGTTGTAGCCGGACAGCCTGGGCAGCATGATGTCCAGCACGACCACGTCGTACTCGCCGTGCCTGGCCTGGTGCAGGCCCTGCTCGCCGTCGTGGGCGAGATCCACGGCGAAGCCCTCGGCCTGCAGCCCGCGCTGCAGCGCGGCCGCCATCCGCCGCTCGTCCTCGACGACAAGTACTCTCATGCCTGCGATCCTCCACTGCCCCGCCTGAGACAACGCTGAGAAGCCTGAGAGCCATCTCAGACTGTCTCAGGCTCGCCTAAGGATGCCCCACGCACTCTGGAGTCATCGACATACGGTTAAGGAGTGACATGCGTAGAGGCACGTTCGTGAGGTGGGGAGTCCCGATCGCCGTGGCGGCGGTGATCGGCGGCGCGATCGGAGCCGGCCCGGTCATCGCGGCGGTGAGCGGCGACCCGCAGCTGCCGGAGCGCTCGGCCCAGCAGTTGCTGGCCGACGCGGTCGCGGCCAGCCACAAGGCCGGCGGCCCGCCGCCCATGTCGGGCACCGTCCAGCAGACAGCGTCGCTCGGCCTGCCGGCGCTGCCTGAGTCGGGCGGCAGCTCGCCGCTGAACCTGCTGTCCGGCTCGCACGAGGTGAAGGTCTGGTACGGCGCGCGGAACAAGCTCAGGGTGGCCTTCCCCACCCAGATGAGCGAGTCCAACCTGATCGTCAACGGTGACCAGACCTGGTACTGGGACAGCAGCACCAAGACGGCCACCAAGCTCAAGTTCGACGCCGGCACGCAGAAGCCCGAGGACCTGGCGCCGCGGCCGACCGACCTGACGCCGCAGCAGGCGGCCGAGCGGCTGCTGGCCAACGCCGACCAGCACACCGCGATCCGCGTGATCAACAACGCCGAGGTCGCCGGCCGCCCGGCCTACCAGCTCGTCCTGGCTCCCAAGGAGGAGGGCTCGTTGGTGCAGGAGGTGCGCATCGCCCTCGACGGCGAGACGTACGTCCCGCTGCAGGTCCAGGTGTACGCCAAGGGGTCGGCGGAGCCCGCCTTCCAGGTCGGCTTCACCCAGGTGACCTTCAGCGCCCCGGCGGAGGAGAACTTCCGGTTCACCCCGCCCGCCGGCGCCAAGGTGGAGGACAAGACGATCTCCGGCAAGGACCTGGGCAAGGAGCACGCCGAGGCGGAGAAGGCGCGCGGCGCCGTCAAGTCCGTCGGCGAGGGCTGGACCACGGTCGCGGTGCTGCCGGTGTCGGCCGCCGAGCTGGCCGCCAAGCCGCAGCAGGACCAGGGCGGCATCGACAAGGGCGGCGAGGACAAGTGGGACGGCAAGGCGCCCGACTTCGGGTCCATGGCCGACACCGTGCTCAAGACCGCCACCCCGGTGAGCGGATCGTGGGGGTCGGGCAAGCTGATCACCACCAAGCTCGTCACCGCCCTGCTGACCGACGACGGCCGCCTGCTGGTCGGCGCGGTCACGCCGGCGGAGATCGAGAAGGCGGCAGGGATCAAGTGAGTGTTCTCACGCAGGAAGCGGGGTCGCCCTTCGGGGCGGCCCCGCCCGCCGCCGATGCCGCGATCGTCACCAGCGGCCTGACCAAGCGCTTCCACGGCGGGCAGGTCGCGGTCGACGCGCTCGACCTGGTCGTGCCGCGCGGATCGGTCTACGGCTTCCTCGGGCCGAACGGCTCGGGCAAGACCACCACGATCCGCATGCTGCTCGGCCTCATCTCGCCCACCTCGGGCGAGCACGCGATGCTCGGGCTGCCGCTGGCCGAGGCGCTGCCCCGGGTGGGCGCCCTGGTGGAGGGCCCGGCCTTCTACCCGTACCTGTCGGGCGAGGCCAACCTGCTGCGCTACGACGCCGCCGACCCCACCGCGCCGGGCGGCACCGCCCGCAGGCGCGCGGGCGAGGCGCTCGAGCGGGTGGGCCTGTCGGCCGCCGCGGGCAAGCGCTACCGCAACTACTCGCTCGGCATGCGCCAGCGCCTGGCCATCGCGGCCGCCCTGCTCGGGCCGCGCGAGCTGCTCATCCTGGACGAGCCGACCAACGGGCTCGACCCGCAGGGCACCCGCGAGGTGCGCGCGCTGGTCAAGGAGATCGCCGCCGACGGCACCACCGTGTTCGTCTCCTCGCACCTGCTGGCCGAGGTCGAGCAGATGTGCACGCACGCGGCGATCATGCGCACGGGCAAGCTCGTCGCGCAGGGCACGATCGCCTCGCTGAACGGCGGGCAGACGGTCAGGATCAGGATCGAGACGCCCGACGTGGCCGACGCCGCCCGGGTGCTCGGCTCGCTCGGGCTCGAGGACGTGCGCGCCGGGACGGCCGACGTCACCGCCGAGCTGGGCGCCCAGGCGCCGGAACGGGTCAACGCCGCCCTGGTGGGCGAGGGCGTGGCCGTGCGCGGGCTGTCCGTGGTGCGGCCGAGCCTGGAGGACGTGTTCGTCGGACTGACGGGGGAGGGCTTCGATGTCGACGGCTGAGACGGCGCACGCCGACGTGGACACCCGGCGCACGCCTGGCCTGGTGCCCGTGGTCGAGACGCTGCGCACCGCCGAGCGGCACCCGCAGGAGGGGGCCGTCGCGCCGCTGCCGCCCGCGCGCACGCCGTGGGCGTTCTGGCGGCTGCTCGGCTCCGAGCTGGGGCTGACGTTCCGCCGGCCGCGCAACCTGGGCATCCTGGCCGTGCTCGCCTGCGTGCCGATCCTGTTCGGCGTCGGCCTGCGCCTCGCCGCCGGCAGTGACGACCGGATGGGCGGGCTGATCGGCGCCGTGGCGGGCAACGGGCTGATGCTGACGTTCCTGTCGTTCTCGTTCCTGGTGCTGTTGCTGATGCCGGTCGCGGTCAGCGTGGTGGCCGGCGACTCGATCGCGGGAGAGGCGGGCGGCGGCACGCTGCGGTACCTGCTGGCCGCGCCGGCCGGCCGTACGCGGCTGCTGGTGGTGAAGTACCTGAACGCGGTCGTGTTCGCCTACGCGGTGACCGCCGTCGTGGCGCTGTCGGCGCTGCTGACCGGGCTGGTGCTGTTCCCGGTGGGGGAGGTGACGCTGCTGTCAGGCACGACGATCTCGGTCGCCGACGGGCTGCTGCGGATCCTGATCACCATCGGCTACGTGGGCGCGGGCATGGCGGCGCTGGCCGCGGTCGCGCTGGCGCTGTCGACGTTCACCGAGGTGTCCATCGGGGCGATCGCGGCCACCATGGTCCTGGTCATCGTCTGCCAGGTGCTGCGGGCGATCCCGCAGCTCGACGGGCTCACGCCGTACCTGCTGCCGACCTGGTTCACCCGCTTCGACGCGGTGCTGCGCAGCCCGATCTCCGTGGGCGACCTCGCGCAGGGGCTGCTGGCGTTCGGCTCCTACATCGTGCTGTTCTTCTCGATCGCCTGGGCCCGCTTCTCCGGCAAGGACATCACGAGCTGACGCAGGGGGGCGGGCCAGGTGCGGCCCACCCCCGCGGGCGTCAGGAGGGGCGGCGGCGCAGGGCCAGCAGGGCGACGATGACACCGATCGCGCCCACGACGACGCCCGCGCCGCCCAGGACGCGGGCCGTGCCGTCCGAGGTGGAGGATGCGGTCGCCACCTGCTTCACCGTGGGAGCGGCCGCCGCGGTGGACGGCGCCGCCGCGTGGTGGTCGTCGTCGCCGGTGGAGGCGACGAGCTTGAGGGTCGGGATCGGGTGCTCGGCCTCGGAGCCGTCTGCCTTGGGCGGGTCGGCCCACTTGACGACCTCACCGCCGGAGTACGTCTGGGTCGTGGGGAACGTCAGCTCGGAGGTGTCCTTGGGCATCTGGCCCATCGACACCTCGAACTCCTGGAACTCGCCGGCGTTGATCTTCCCGCCCGACCAGACGACCTTGGTGACGGCGTCGTTGACCGTGCCCTCGTCGGTCTTGACCGGCTGCGGGAGCTTGCCGTCGACGACCTTGACGGTCCACCCGGGCACGGGCTTGACCGAGACGAACAGCAGCGGGTGATCCGTCGGGAAGGCGACCTCCACCTTGACGGTGGAGGCGTCGTCCCGCTCGTTCGGCACCCGGAAGGCGACCTTGGTGAACCCGCCCTGCTCGGCGGTGCCCGGATTGATCGTGACGTGCGCGAGCGCCGGTACGGCGAGCCCGAAGGTGACGGCGGTGGCGGCGGCCAGCACGGTCGCGCCACGGCGAAGCATGGACATGGTGGAACTCCACTCGAAGAAACGAAAGAAAAGGGGCGTCAGAGGATCAGGCGGGGAGCGGAGGACCACGCCTGCTGACGGAGTGCTCGACTGGCGCCCGCATCGGCACCGCGAGCAGGTAGAAGTACGGCACGGCCCGCCGTACCGGCTGGATCCTGGGCAGCGGCCGCAGCAGCGTGAGCCGGCGGCCGAGGCGGCGCAGCAGCGACCAGAGCGCGGCCTCGCCGCGCGCCAGCCACCAGCCGGTGACCAGCGTGGCCAGCAGGTGCGCCACCCACATCCCCAGCCCGACGCTCAGCCCCTGCGCGTGCCCGTCGGCGACCTGGGAGATCCCTCCGGGCGAGAACCGCCCGAGCAGAGCCCCCCTGAGCCCGTCGAGTCCGGAAGACGCCTCGAGCGAGCCCGTGATCGCGAAGAGCTCGTGGAGCACGACCTGTGCCCCCACCAGCGCCACGTTGATCGCCGCGGTCGACCGCTCGCGCCCGGACACGGCCAGGGCCAGCGCGAATGCCGCGAGAAGCGCCACCACGACGGCCGCGGGACCGGGGCTCGAACCGCCGCCGACCACGTGGGCGAGCGCGCCGAGACCCACGCAGACGGCGGCGAAGGCGGCCGAACGCGTGAGCCGGAAGGGTAGTCGTGCGCGCATGGGTGTGTGGGCCATCGTCTCACGGGGCAGGGGTGGGGTGGACTTCGACGCCCAAGCTGCTCAATGCCTGGTCGATTTGTGCCATTTGTCGCTAGGGTCGTGCCGACCTCGTTGACATAGAAGGTGATGACGTTGCGGCACTTTGCTGGATTAATCATCGGTCTGGTCGCTACCGCGGCCCTGCTCGGAGGCGGCGGATGGGCCGTTCAGCAGGCCCTGGGTAGCGCCGCCGCCAGCCCGGCCGGGGGTCAGAAGCTCTGGATAGCCCTCGGCGCGATGGCGGCCGTCGGCCTGATCGTCGGACTCGTGGTGGCGGGGCGCGTCTCGCCGCTGGCCACGTTCGTCCCGTCCCTGGTCCTGCTCGCCTGGACCGTCGTGTACGCCCTGGACATGAACAGGGCCCTGTCCTTCATCCCCGACCAGCCCTCGGTCAACGCGATCATCAGGGACGCCGGGTTCGGCGACAAGACACTGCTGACCACGGGCGTGTTCGCGCTGCTCGGGGTCGCCATGTTCATCCCCGTGCTGATCCCGTCCCGCTGGGCGCGCAGCCGTTACGACGTGGACGAGGAGTACGAGGCGACCCCCGAGGGCAGCTACTACTGAGCGCCGGCGGTGTAGAGGCGGGTGATGACCTCCTCCAGTGAGGTCTCGCCCGCCATCAGGTCCTCCAGCGTGCCGTCGAAGGCCAGGCGGCCCTGGTCGATCAGCATGACCCGGCGGCACAGCCGCTCGATGTCGCCCAGGTCGTGCGTGGTGAGCAGCACGGTGGTGCCGTTCTCGGCGTTGAGCCGCTGCAGGAACTCGCGGATGGCGGCCTTGCTGACCACGTCGAGCCCGATCGTGGGCTCGTCGAGCACCAGGATGGCGGGCTCGTGCAGCAGCGCGGCGGCCAGGTCGCCGCGCATGCGCTGGCCCAGGCTGAGCTGGCGCACCGGCCGCGCCATGAACCCGCCCAGGTCCAGCGTCTGCGTCAGCTCGTCGAGCCGGTCGCGGAACACCTTGCGATCTACTTTGTAAAGGAGCCGGATCAGTTCGAAGCTGTCCTTGAGCGGCAGATCCCACCACAGCGTGGTGCGCTGCCCGAAAACCACGCCGATGCGCCGGGCCAGCACGGTCCGCTTGCGCGAGGGATCCAGCCCGGCCACCCGCACCCGCCCGGAGGAGGGCGTGAGGATGCCGCACAGCATCTTGATCGTGGTCGACTTGCCCGCGCCGTTCGGCCCGAGGTAGCCGACGAACTCCCCGGCGTCCACGCTGAAACTCAGATCTCGTACGGCGTGCACCAGCTCGCCCTTGACCTTGAAGGAGCGTCCCACCTTTTCGAGTTCGATCATCCCTAACTCCCCGTCGATCGGTACTTGCGGATGCCCCACCGCCAGGCCGCCCCGGCCGGCACGGCCAGCAGCAGGGCGGCGACGGGCCCGAGGAACCGCATGAAGTACGGCGTGCCGAACGGGTCCTCGCGCCCCAGCACGTACAGCGCCGGCTGCCAGTTGATGAAGGCGAGCGGCAGCACGTAGGTCACGCCGCGCACCAGGTCGCGCCCGTAGACGCTGAACGGGTACTGCGACATCTCCCCGCTGCCGTAGGTGAAGGCGTTGACCACCTCGGGCGCGTCGGTCAGCACGAACTGCACCGCCCCTGCCATCGTCCACAGCGAGGCGTAGATGACGATCCCGCACCCGATCATCACCGGGATCATCCACAGCCGCCCGGCCTCCAGGCGCAGCGCGGACATGGCATATCCCAGGACGAGCAGCGCCTGCAGGACGCGGCTCGCCCGGGTGGGCATGAACCGGTCGGTGGCCGCCTGGATCCACGCGCTGACGGGCCTGATCAGCATCGTGTCGAGCGTGCCCGCCTTGATATGGATGCTGATCCGGTCCAGGTTGCCGAAGAACGTGTCGGCCACGGTGAAGGCGACCATCGCCGTGCCGTACAGGAACAGGACCTCCTCGCGGGAGAAGCCGGCCAGCGTCGTGGTGTTGGCGAAGATCACCAGGATGACGCCGAGGTCCAGGCCGGCGATGACGAAGCCGGTCACCAGCAGCATGACGAACGACACGGGATACCCAGAGGCCGCGCGGGTCCAGGTCCAGGCCAGCAGGACATAGCTTCTAACCACCCTGGATCACCACCTTGTGGCGGATCGCGCGGGTGCCGAGCGCGCCCAGGGCGAGCAGCGCGACGGCCCAGAACAGCTGGAAGGCCAGGGTCTGCCCGGCGGGAGCCTTGCCGAGATACAGGTCGGATGGCGCTTGGACCATGGCCGCCCACGGCAGCGCCCTGGCCGTCTCGCCCACCCAGCCGGGGAAGATCGCCAGAGGGATCATCATCCCGGACATGAACGTGGTCAGCACCAGCGACAGCGTGGACACCGCGCGGTCGTCGACGAGCCAGCAGACCGACAGCGCCACCAGGTAGCGCCAGCCGAAGCTGACCAGCACGCCCAGCGTGAAGCCGGCCAGGAACGCGACCGGCTCGCGCGGCAGCGTGATGCCGAACACGACCGCGCCGAGCAGCGTCGGCGGGATGCCGCGCACCAGGAACAGGTAGCCCGCCCTGCCCAGGTCCTCGGCCAGCGACCACAGTTGCAGCGAGGCTGGACGGACGAGGTCGAGCGCGATGTCGCCGCTGCGGATGCGCTCAGGAAGGGTCAGGCCGCCGCCGAACAGCTGCATCGGCCCGATGAAGGCCTGCGTGAGGAAGCAGAAGGTGACGGCGTCGGTGACGTCGTAGCCGGCCAGGCCCGGCCTGGCCTGCCAGAGGGCGATGAGGATGTAGGCGCGCAGGATGCCGAAGACGCTGTTGGTGAACGCGCCTGCCAGCGCCGCCCAGACGTAGGTGGCGTGTTTGCGGAAGCCGTACCGGACGAGCCGGACGTACAACGGGATGAGGGCGCACCTCCAGGGCATGACGGCACGACGCTTTCGCGCGGGCCGATCGATGGGGAGGTGGAATTATCCGCCGGGTCGTCAGCGGTCCGCAACGCGATAAACGAAACGCAGCGCCGACCAGGTCTGGTCCACGGCGGCGACCTTGTTGTCGACCAGGCCCATGGACAGCCCGTAGTCGCGGATGGGGTTCTCCGACAGGTCGGTGGGCACGCCGCTGGAGCGTTTGGGCCAGCACACCCACAGCCCGCCGTTCTTGACCAGCCGCCCGGCCGCCGAGGGGAACTCCGCGCGCAGCGTCGCCTCGTCGGGGCAGAAGATCAGGATGACGTCGTACGGCAGGCCGTCGGGACGCTCGTCGACGAGGCCGACGTCGAGCCCGGCGGGCATGCCGACGGCGAGTACGCGGGAGTCGTCCTTGATGCCCAGCTTGCGCGGCAGGGGAGTCCCCGAGTATCCGGCCATGAAGGACAGCGTGGCACACGTCCGAAATCCGCGCGTAACGAGTAGAGCGATGTTCTACGGGGAAGGATATTCATCGGAGGGATCCCATGCAGATCGACAGGGACGTGATCCCCGACTACCCCCTCAGCTGGCAGGCCCGTGCGCTCACGGGCCTGATGCGTACCACGCTGAAGCCCGCCTCGAGCCTGCTGATGCGCCATCCGCTGGCGCTGCACGGGGCCTCCCGCCTGGGCGGCCTGGCCAGGCCGCTGCCGCTGCCGGCGCACGTGGGCGTGGCGCCGGCCAGATTCACGGCGTGCGGCGGCGAGTGGATCCGCGCCGGGCAGGGCCTGGACGAGCGCAAGGTGCTGCTGTACTTCCACGGCGGCGGCTACTTCGCCTGCTCGCCGCGCACGCACCGGCCGATCACCTGGCGGCTGTCGGTGACCGCGCGGCGCCCGGTGCTGGCGCTGGACTACCGGCAAGGGCCGGTGCACCCGCTGTCGGCCTCGCTGAGCGACGCCGTCGAGGCCTACCGCTGCCTGCTCGATCGCGGCTACGAGCCGGGTGACGTGCTGTTAGCCGGGGATTCTGCCGGCGGGCACCTGACGCTGGCGACGCTGCTGGCGCTGCGCGACCGCGGCCTGCCGGTGCCGGCGGCGGCGATCTGCCTGTCGCCGTGGGCGGACCTGACCGACGTGCCGCGCCGCGCGAACCGGTGGCAGGACCCGATGCTGCCGGAGAGCAGGATCCGCTGGCTGGCCCGGCGCTGGACCGCCGGCTTGGATGCGCGCGATCCGCTGGTCTCGCCGGTGCTCGGCGACTACACGGGGCTGCCGCCGCTGATGATCGTGACGGGTTCGACGGAGGTGCTGCGGGACGAGGGACGTAGGGTGGCGCTGCGCGCCCGCCAGGCGGGGGTGCCGGTCACCTACGAGGAGTGGCCGCGGATGCCGCACGTGTTCCCGATCCTGGCCGACGTGCTGCCGGAGGCGCGCCTGGCCTTCCGCCACATGGCGGGCTTCCTGTCCGCGCTCGAACCGCCCGCGGGCGAGAATACGGCTGCCGCGGCCTGATCGCGGTACGGTACGGTTGAGTTAGGCAAGCCTAACTAGCCGGAGGAGCACGGGATGGCCGACAAGCCCACAGACCACCACCGCGGCATCGTGCTGCGTACAGAGCGGATCACTCCGCACATGATCCGCGTCGTGGTCGGGGGTGACGGGCTGAAGGATTTCGCCACCGAGGGGCTCACCGACCACTACGTCAAGCTCGTCTTCCCGCACGAGGGGGTCGACTACCCGGAGCCGTTCAGCGTGCGCAACGTGCGCGAGACGATGCCCCGCGAGCTGTGGCCGCGCCTGCGCACCTACACCGTGCGCGCCTGGGACCCCGACGCGGGCGAGCTCACGCTGGACTTCGTCTACCACGGCGACGAGGGCCTGGCGGGCCCGTGGGCGGCCAACGCCAAGCCGGGCGACGTGCTGATGATGCTCGGCCCCGGCGGTGGCTACGCGCCCGATCCCGCCGCGGGCTGGCACCTGCTGGCGGGCGACGAGAGCGCGCTGCCCGCGATCGCCACCGCGCTCGAGGCGCTGCCCGCGGGCGCGCTCGCGCACGTGTTCGTCGAGGTGGAGGCGTCGGAGGAGGAGCAGAAGCTGGAGACGGCCGCCGACGCCCGCATCACCTGGGTACACAGGCGCGGCGCGAAGGCGGGCGAGGCGCTGGTAGCCGCGGTGCGGGAGCTGGAGTTCCCTGGCCAGGACGTACACGCCTTCGTCCACGGCGAGGCGGCCTTCGTCAAGCAGCTGCGGCACCTGCTGCGGGTGGAGCGGCGGGTCCCGGCCGAGCGGCTGTCGATCTCCGGCTACTGGCGGCTGGGCGTCGACGACGAGGGCTGGCGCGCGGTCAAGAAGGACTGGAACCGACAGATCGAGGCGGAGGAGTCGGCGGAGCTCGCTTCGTCGTAAAACGCCACTTCAGACCGTCGAGTCACAGCTCTTACTTACCTGGAGGGTAGGAACGCCTTACCTGCGATACCCCTTGTGAAAGACATGCGGAATCGCCTCTCGGTTGGGACCACAGTGTGCTTTGCCGTGTCCCAGACAGGAGAGGCGAAAACCGGATGGCGCGTGGTTCGAGCGACATGCCTCCAGGCGTGCGACCGCTTACGGTGGGCGACCCGGTCATCATCGGCCGATACCTCCTGCTCGGCCGCCTGGGCACAGGCGGCATGGGCGTGGTCTACCTGGCCGAGCACCCGCAGGGCGGGCTGGTCGCGCTGAAGACCCCGCACGCGGTGCACCTGAACGACCCGACGCTGCGGGCCCGCTTCGCCGAGGAGGTGTCCTTCTCCCGGCGAGTGGTGCCCTTCTGCACGGCCGCGGTCATCGAGGACGGCACCGACAAGGACCGGCCCTACCTGGTCACCGAGTACATCCCGGGTCCCGCGCTGTCACAGGTGGTGATGGCGCGCGGGCCGCTGACCCCCGATCTGGCCTACGGCGTGGCCCTGGGCGTGGCGGCCGCGCTGGTCGCGGTGCACGAGGCGGGGCTCGTCCACCGCGACCTGAAGCCGGGCAACGTGCTGCTGTCGACGCACGGGCCGCGCGTGATCGACTTCGGCATCGCCCGCGACGTCGACACGCTCGCCGCGCACACGCAGGCCGGCCAGGTGATGGGCAGCCCCGGCTGGGTGGCGCCCGAGCGGCTCACCGGCGGCGCTGCCGTACCGGCCTCCGATGTCTTCTCCTGGGGGTGCCTGGTCGCCTTCGCCGCCTCGGGCGAGCATCCCTTCGGCGGGGGCGAGGCGGACGTGCTGACGCGGCGCATCCTGCTGGAGCCGCCGCGGCTCGAGGGCGTGCCCGCGCTGCTGCGGCCCGCCGTGGAGGCGACGCTGGCCAAGGCGCCCGCCGAGCGGCCCAAGGCGGCCGACCTGTTACGCGCGCTGCTGGCCGCCGGGGGTGTCGGCGACCCCTGGGACCTGCGCGACGCGGTGACGGGCGTCCTGGAGGAGATCTGGACGCCCGTCCCCTATCCGGCCGGTGCGGGCAGGGTACGGCTGGCGCCGCGACCCGCCGCCGAGCAGGAGACCGCCGCGCCCCGTCGCCGCAGGGCCAAGGCGGGAGCCCACCTGTCGCACGCCAGCTTCGCCGCCCTGGCCACCGTGTCGATCGCGGCCGTGACCGTGATCGCGGCCGGCACCGGCGACGGCATGCGGATCGGCGGCAGCTCGCAACTGCCCGCCGTACCGCCGATGGTGCAGCCGCACGGCACCGTCGACTCCACGCTGCGCCCGACGAGCCCGCTGCCCGCCTCCTACGGCACGGTCACCGCGACCGCCACCGCGCCCACGGTGTTCGTCACCCAGTCGCCGACCAGGGGCATGGTCACCACCCTGATCCCGACGCCCGACCGGCAGGGCGGCCAGCCGCCCGTGGTCGACAACCGGCCGGGCGAGCCGGGCACCGGCGACCAGGGCGACTGCATGAACCCGGCGGGCAAGCAGCGCGGCAAGTCGGCCCGCCACGACTGCCCGCAGCCTTCGACGTCGATCACCACGATCCCGCAGGACGGCCCCGGCGAGTCGCCCTCGGTGACGCCCACGGTGTCGCAGACGCCCACGGCTACCGCGCCCTCGACCGGACAGTGACGTCCACCGATCGGTGGATATTTTGGGATGTCGGGGGTGGCTAGCGTCCGTGGCATGACCACCACTGTGAGCACCTCCCAGGGCACCCGTTCGTGGGTGCCGCTGGCGCTGACCTTCGCGATCGCGCAGCTGATCGAGGTCTTCCTGCACGAGGGGTCGCACGCCGTGGCGGCGCTGGTGCTGGGCTACCCGCCGACGATCGGCCAATTCGTGGAGAACTCCACGGTGGAGGGCTCCACGTCCGGCGCGCACGCGGTGATCGCGGCGGCGGGGCCGGTCGGCAGCCTCGTGGTCGGCCTGCTGTTCTGCGCCGTGTACCGCAGGCCGTCGCGGCGTCACGGCTTCGGCGGGATGCTGATGATGTGGCTGGCCATGACCGGGATCGTGTCGGCGGTCGGCTACGTGGTGGTGATGCCGTTCCTGACCATCGGCGACACCGCCGTGATCGCCGACACCTTCGGCATCCCGGTGGTGGCCAGGTACGTCATCGCGGCAGGGTCGATGGTCGCGCTGTACTTCGCCTGCCGGCCGCTGGCCACGATGTGGCTGGACACGCTGCCCGCCGGGGTGCCGCTGACCACGGCGGACGACCGGCGGCGGACGGTGAGCCGGCTGTGGATCCCCTACCTGATCGGGTTCGTGCTGCTGATCCCCGCAGGGATCGGCGGCGACCCGGTGATCGTGCTGGTGGGGCTGTTCGGGTGCTGGGGCCCGGGGATGGCGCTGGTCGGCTTCATGACGATGTGGGCGAGGCGGCCCTACGAGCGGCCCGCGCGGGCGGGGGAGCGGGCGGAGTGGCCCACTCCCGCCTGGGGGTTCGTGCTGTACATCGCGATCGTCGCGTTCTACCTGCTGGTGCTGCGGCCGGGGCTCACCCTTCCTGGGTGATCTCGGCGGGGAGCCGCTCGCCGTACCCGCCGATCTGGACCTGCAACGAGGTGGTGGCGGCGGGCGGGGCGGGGAACAGGCCCCACAGCGTCACGCTGGCCCCGGCGGGGATGATGCCGAGCTTGCCGGGGCTGAAGCGCTGGCTGAGCGTGCCGATGAAGTCGAAGTACGTCGGCGGGTCGAACGCGCACAGGTCGTAGGTGCCGGACTTGCCCGCCAGCGACACCTGCCCGGCGGTCAGCTCGTGCGGGGTGAACGAGTTGTCGTAGTCGATCATGGCGGGTTCGGAGCCGGGGTTGGTGACCTTGACGCCGGCCAGTACGTAGCCGGACATCCGTCGCAGGCCGGCCACCTGCACGTCGAGGCCCGCGTCGCTGAGCGAGGTGTCGGTGGTGCGCTGCTTGACCTGGGTGCCGCTCTTGATCTCGACCTCGACGCGGCGGTTCTGCGCGCGGCCGTCGGGGTTGTCGCTGCCGTCGGGCAGCGTGTTGGGGGCGACGGGCTCGCTCTCGCCGTGGCCCTTGTCGGCGTAGCTGAACTCGCCGCCCAGGCCCGCGCGCAGCGCCTGGTCGACGGCGGCGGCGCGCTGCTGCGACAGGCGCTGGTTGGAGGCGTTGTCGCCGATGGCGTCGGTGTGGCCGTTGACCGTGACGGAGCCGGACTCGGCCTCCACCCGGTTGCGCAGCGCGGCCAGCGCCGCCTTGGCCGCCGGTGAGAGCTGGGCGCTGCCGAAGGCGAACAGCACGTCGCTGGGCAGCTTGAACGTCTCCGTCTGCGGGCCGCTCGCCTTGCACAGCAACGGACCCGTCCGCGGCTTGTCCGCCGGGCCGCCGTGCAGCGCCGGGCTGTCGGCCAGGCCGCCCTCCGTGATCGGGACCTTCACCGGGAGCAGCCCGTCCAGCAGCACCAGCATCTCCCTGGCCTCCTTCGGCGGGGCCGCGAACACGGCGGTCACCGTGACCGACCCGCCCGGCTCGATCCGCTCGTCGGAGGAGGCGGCCACCCGGGCGTCGGCGCCCGAGTCGCCGACCGGGCCGTAGGCGGTGCCCCTGGGCAGGTCGACCAGGGCCATCAGCTGCTCGCGGGCGTCCAGGCCGAAGCTGTCGATCGACAGCGGGTCCTGGGTGCCGTTGTAGAAGTCGAACTGCAGCGCCAGGGTGTCGCCGGTTCTGACCAGCTTGAGGTTCCTGCCCTCCACCGGGTAGGCGGTGGAGACGGGACCCGCGGTGACGCCTTCCGCCTGCTGCGCCGAGGGGGTGGTCGCGGGGGCGTCCGGGGTCTTGTCCGGCGGTAAGGCGGCCTTGGCGGGGGACTGGCTGGTCGGCGGTTCAGGCTGGGCCTGCCGTACCGGGTTGCAGGCCGTAAGTCCGAGCACGAGCGCAGCTCCGCAGGCGAGCGGCGCGGTGAGAGTTCGCATTGCTTCAGCGTGTCGGCGGGCCGTTCCACGGGCGTCTCACCGGCGTCTCACGACATTGGTCTAGTCCATCGGGAAAACCTGCAAATTCTTCTCTACTGAATACCGGCCAGTCATTTCCTGGCGAGAAAATTCGCGAATCTTCTCGCGCATCGTGGCTTATCGACAGGCCAGGCGAGGGCACAGACTCGACACAAGCCCCAGGGGACGACAAAGGAGCGGATAATGAGCGATCGCCTCAAGGGAGCTGCCGAGCAGCTGCAGGACGAGTGGGACAACGACCCCCGCTGGCAGAACGTGGAGCGCACCTACAGCGCCGAAGACGTGATCCGCTTGCGCGGCACGGTCCAGGAAGAGCACACGCTGGCGCGGCTGGGCGCCAACCGGCTGTGGGACCTGCTGCAGAGCGAGGACTACGTGCACGCGCTCGGCGCGCTGACGGGCAACCAGGCCGTGCAGCAGGTCAGGGCGGGGCTGCGCGCCATCTACCTGTCCGGCTGGCAGGTGGCGGCCGACGCCAACCTCGGCGGGCAGACCTACCCCGACCAGAGCCTGTACCCGGCCAACTCCGTGCCGGCCGTCGTGCGCCGCATCAACAACGCGCTGCTGCGCGCCGACCAGATCACCTGGTCCGAGGGCAACCCGGGTAACTGGCTCGCGCCGATCGTGGCCGACGCCGAGGCCGGGTTCGGCGGCGTGCTCAACGCCTTCGAACTGATGAAGGGCATGATCGCCGCCGGTGCCGCGGGCGTCCACTGGGAGGACCAACTGGCCTCTGAGAAGAAGTGCGGCCACCTGGGCGGCAAGGTGCTCATCCCGACCGGCCAGCACATCAAGACCCTCAACGCGGCCCGCCTCGCGGCCGACGTGTGCGGGGTGCCGACGCTGATCATCGCGCGGACCGACGCTCAGGCCGCGACGCTCCTGACCAGCGACGTCGACCCCCGCGACCAGCGCTTCACCACCGGCGACCGTACCGCCGAGGGCTTCTACCGGGTGCGCAACGGCGTGCAGGCCTGCATCGCGCGCGGCCTGGCCTACGCGCCCCACTCCGACCTGCTGTGGATGGAGACCGGCACGCCCGACCTGGACGTCGCCCGCGAGTTCGCCGAGGCGATCAAGGCCGAGTACCCCGACCAGATGCTGGCCTACAACTGCTCGCCGTCGTTCAACTGGAAGAAGCACCTGGACGACTCCACGATCGCCAAGTTCCAGAAGGAGCTCGGGCACATGGGGTACAAGTTCCAGTTCATCACCCTGGCCGGGTTCCACTCGCTGAACTACTCGATGTTCGACCTGGCCCAGGGGTACGCCAACGACGGCATGACGGCCTACGTCGACCTGCAGGAGGCGGAGTTCGCCGCCGAGTCGCGCGGCTACACCGCCACCCGCCACCAGCGCGAGGTCGGCACGGGCTACTTCGACCTGGTCAGCACCGCGATCGCCCCCGACTCCTCCACCACGGCCCTCAAGGGCTCAACCGAGGAAGAGCAGTTCGCCGCCGCCCACTGATCTCGCTGCTGCGGCCGACTGATGTCGCTGATGCGGCCCGCTGATCTTGTACGGCGGGCCGCACCACCCACCCCCCGCCGACGCCCTGCCCGCCCGTCATTTCCACGCCATTCGGGCGCGCAGGCGAGCACCGTAACGTCACGAACGGGACCCACCTGGGTGGGTCCTTTGTGGTTTTACGCGCGGATCGTGAGCATCGGGGGGCGCTCGTCGATCGAGACGTCCCTCGTGAAGGCCTCGTAACCGGAATCGGTGCGGTGGAACTGGGCCAGCCGTACCGCGGGCTCGTGAGAGGCGTGGATCTTGCCCTGGCGCTCAAGCCGCGACCAGGCGGCCAGCATGATCTGGGCCGCCATCCCGCCCAGCGCCTCGGTCGACTGGTGCGAGTGCTCGCGCGCGCCGAGGTCCACCTGGGCCAGCCCGTCCAGCCCCGCCAGCTCGAGCAGGTCCACCAGCAGGCCGAGCTCCACCCCGTAGCCGGTGATGAACGGCACGCGCTCCAGCGCCGAGCGGCGGCCCGCGTACTCACCGGCCAGTGGCTGGATGAACCCCGCCAGCTGCGGCCAGTGCAGGTTGATGAGCGGCCGCGCCACCAGCTCGGTCACCCGGCCGCCGCCCGTGGGGGCCCCGCGCAGCGGGCGGTCGTAGCACCCCTTGGCGTACGCGACGGTCGGGTCGGTCAGCAGCGGCCCGAGCAGGCCGGTCACCAGCGAGGTCTGGAAGTTGCGGATGTCGGCGTCGACGAAGACCAGCACGTCGCCCGAGGTGACGGCCAGCGACTTCCACAGCGCCTCGCCCTTGCCGTCCAGCGGCGCCAGGTGCGGCAGGATGTCGTCCTGGGCGAACACCTTGGCCCCCGCCCGCGAGGCCACCTGCGCGGTGTCGTCGCGCGAACGCGAGTCGATCACCACGACCTCGTCCACGACCCGGTCGAGCTCATGGCGGATCGCCTCGACGATCTCGCCCACGGTCTCCTGCTCGTCGCGCGCGGGCAGCACCACGCTCACGGACGTCGCGGCCTTCGCCTCGATCAGCGCGCCCAGCGGCCAGTCCGCGGTCGCCGAGGTACGGCGTCGCAGCCAGGCCTCCACCTCAGCCGGCATGCCGTGCCACCCCGATACCCCGTCAGTCACGCCCCAACCTTACGCAGCACCCGGACGTGACCAGGCACGCGGTAGGGTCTGGCGCGATGATCAGACACGTGCTTGCGTGCATCCTCACGCTTCTGGCGGCCACGGCCAGCGCGAGCGCGATCCCCGAACCCACCTTCTCCCAGCGCGCCGACGCCGCCATCGCCCGCTGGCGCAGCAGCGGCGCGGCCGAGACCTGGCGGCACGGCTACGTCCCGGTCGGCGACACCACGGCGATGTCCCCGAGGACGGCCAAGGCCCTGGAGGACGAGCTCACGTGGCGGCTGCGCGCCGGGAACCCCCGCGGCCCGGCTTACGGCGAGATCCGCTGGGACGACGGCTCCAGTCTGCGCGTCCCTCTTCTCACGGCCGGCTACGTGGTAACCGAGCTCGCGCAGAGCGCGCCGAGGCCGATCTGCGGCCCACCCGAATGTGACATCTACGAGGTGACCAGGGCCCACATGACCACGATGCGGGTGGAGACGAACCGCGGCCCCGCGACCGTGCCCGCCTGGCGGCTCTGGGTCAAGGGTGTCCCCGGCACGGTCTACCAGGCGGCCGTGGATGAGGAGAGGATCGCTGTCTCGAGAGATGCCATGCCCTTCCGGAGCTACCGCCCAGGCCCGGGGTCCACGCTGACCTTTGAGGTCACCCACGGGTCGTGCGATAGCGTGCGGAGGATCTTCGTGCGTGAGGAGAGCGACGTGGTGGTCGTCGGGGCCGAGGTTCGGATGTCCGCTCCTGACACCATGTGCGACATGATGCTCCGCATCGACACGCGCACGGTGACGCTGAAGGCGCCGCTGGGCAGCCGAGCCGTGATCAACGCCGATGCGGCTATCCCGTGATGGCGTGGCGTTCGAGGAAGGTGTAGACGTCCGCCTCGTCGACGCCGGGGAACGAGCCCGGCGGAAGTGCGGCGAGGACGTGGGAGTTGGCCCTGGCCGAGGGCCAGGCGTAGCCCTCCCAGCGCTCCGCCAGCTCCGCCGGAGGGCGGCGGCAGCAGTCGCCGTTGGGGCAGTTGGACTTGGTGCGGTTCGTCGTCTCCCGGCCGCGGAACCAGCGCGACTCCTTGAACGGCACGCCCAGCGTGATCGCGAAGTCCCGCTCCCGCGACGGATCCACGTGCGCCACGCAGAAATACGTGCCCGTCGGCGAGTCCGAGTACTGGTAGTAGACCGAGAACCTGTCCGGCGACAGGAACACCTGCCGTCCCGACCACTGCAGGCACATCCGCTGACCCTCGATCGCCCCCTGCTCGTCGGCGGGGAAGACGATCCCGTCGTTCTCGTACGCCTTGTAGATCGTGCCGCCCGCGTCGTTGCGGACGAAGTGGCAGACCAGATCCAGGTGGTGGGTGGCCAGGTTGGTGAAGCGGTGCGCGGCCATCTCGTAGGAGACGGCGAACACGTCGCGCAGGTCCTCCACCGACAGCGCCCTGTCGGCCTTGGCCTCCTGCAGGTAGAGCGCGGCCGCCTTCTCCGGCACGAGCACCGCGGCGGCGAAGTAGTTGGCCTCGGTCCGCTGGCGCAGGAAGTCGGCGAAGTCGCGCGGCTTGCCGTGGCCGAGCGCCAGGTGGCCGAGCGTCTGCAGCAGGATCGTGCGCGGCGTGTGCATGCCCAGCTGCTCGTGCTTGACGTAGACGCGGCGGTTGCGGAGGTCGGTGATGGAACGCACCGACCTGGGCAGGTCCTGCGCGGTGTGCACCGTGTACCCGAAGTGGGTGACCAGCGCCTGCACCGTGCTCTGCGACAGGGCGCCGGTACGGTAGCCGACCGCCGACAGCGCCTCGGCCGCCGCCTTCTCGATGTCGGGGAAGTAGTTGCCCAGCTCCCGCTGCCTGCGCCGCAGCTCGGCGTTGGCGACCCTGGCCTCCTCCGGCGTCGCCGTCCCCCGTGCCTGCCGCGCGCGCAGCTCGCCGTACAGGCCGAGGATGTGCTCGAGCACGTCGTTGGGCACGCGCGCGGAGACCTTGAGCCGTGCCAGGCCGAGCGCGCTGTAGATCGGGTCGCGCTGGGCCTCCTCCAGCGCGATCTCGAGCTGCGCGCGGCGGTTGGGCGGCTGGCGGCGCAGCAGCTCCTCGACCGGGACGCCGAGCGCGGTCGCCAGCGACTTGAGCAGCGACAGCTTGGGCTCGCGCTTGCCGTTCTCCAGCAGCGACAGCTGGCTCGGCGCCCTGTGCACGCGTTCACCCAGGTCGGACAGGGTGAGGCCGCGCTGTTTGCGCAGGTGGCGAAGCCGCTGCCCAAACGCGATGAGATCCAGCTCCTGCGTCAAAGACAGCGGTTCTTCACCGAGCAAGGAGGCCATAGGGAATCTTAGACAGAAATTCCGCCCATTTTCTAGCCTCCTACGCAGTGCTTGGTGACGTAGGTGAGGTACTCCTGCCAGAGCGGGCCCACCTTCTCCCCGGCCGCCGCGGGGTCCATCTGCCCGTCGGCCAGCTTCCGGTACACGTCGGCGATCTGGCGCAGGTCGGCGCCGACGTCGGCGGGGGCGACGGTGGCCAGGTCGTCGAAGGTGTCCGCGGCCTTCTTCATACCCGCCGGGCCCTGCTTGACGTGCTCCATCGCGGCCTGGGGGTCCAGCTTCTCGATCGCCTTGCACAGCTCGCCCGATCCGGCCTTCGCCGTGGCCTGCGGCAGGGCGGGGTCGCTCGCGGCGGCGGGCAGCGGCTCCCGCTGCGAGGCGTTCGGCAGGCTCGCGCCGCACGCCGTACACACCGCCGCGACGAGCACCACCGCCAGGTGGCGAAATCTCATGACCCGTCCCCGGGGGAGATGTGGGCGCAGTGGCGGAAGACGTCGTCGGGGTCCCAGGTGGCCTTGACCTTCTGCAGCCGCCTGTACCGCGTCTCGCCCATCGCCCACCGGACGCGGTCGTCGTCGGGCGCCTCCACGTTGAGGTAGGTCCCCGTCGACTTGACGGCCGCGTTCATCCGCGCCACCCAGGCCCGGTTCTGCTCGTCCTCGGCGGGATCCGCCCACGTCGCGACGGGATGCACCAGCCACCGGCCGCCCATTCGCGACGGGAAGGCACCCGGCAGCTCGGGCAGCCGCCTGACCGCCTCGGGCAGCGGCAAGATGATGAGGTGCGCCAGTTGGCCCGGCAGCGGCTCCTGCGCGGCCGCGATCAGCTCGGGCGTGAGCTTTTCTGCGAATCCCGCTCCCCACCTGTTCCGCAGCCCCGGCGGCTGGCCGGGGTCCAGCATCGCCTGGAGCGCCACGTACGGCAGCGGCCCGACCCCGTCGATGAGCGGTTCCACCTCCTCGCGCAGCGGCGCGAGGGCCTGCGCGCCCGCCTCCACGTCGCCGAACCAGGTGGGCACGACGGCCAGGATGTGCTGCCCCACCAGGTCGGCCGGGACGAACGGCGCCGGTGGCGCGTGCATGGACACCGCCGCCGCGCCGAAGTCCTCCGACCCTTGCGCGTAGAGCCTGTCCAGCAGCTCCAGTACGGCCTGCGCGTCCGACACCCGGTAGCCGATCATGCCTCCGTAGACCATCGGCCCGACCGGGTGGAGCCGGAAGGTGAAGGAGACCACGACGCCGAAGTTGCCCCCGCCGCCGCGCAGCGCCCACATCAGCTCCGGCTCGATGTCGTCGTCCACCCGCAGGATGCGGCCGTCGGCCGTGACCAGCTCGACGGCCAGCAGGTTGTCGCAGGCCAGCCCGTGCTTGACCGACAGCCAGCCCTCGCCGCCGCCGAGCGTCAGCCCCGCGACGCCCGTGTGCGTGATGCGCCCGCCCGGCACCGCCAGCCCGTGCGCCTGAGTGGCATGGTCGACCTCGCCCCAGGTGGCGCCGCCCTGTACGACGGCCGTCCTGCTGTCAGGGTCGACCGTCACCGCGCGCAGCGCCGACAGGTCGATGACCAGGTCGCCGCCCAGCGCCCGCCCCGCCACGCCGTGCCCGCCGCCGCGCACGCTCACCTCGAGCCCGTGCTCGCGCGCGAACCGCAGCGCCTCGGCCACGTCCGCCGCGTCGCTGACCCGCACCAGCATGGCGGGCCTGCGGTCGATCATGCCGTTGAAGAGGGCGCGCGCGTCCTCGTATCCTGGATCGCCCGCGCGCAGAATCTGCCCACGTACGGCCGGGCTCCCGATGTCCACTGTCATGTCTCAAGCGTGTCGTGGTGCCCTTGCACCGCCATCTCACCAGCGTTTCACAGATACTGGGGTGGTGCCCCTCCTCGACGTCCTGGTGCTCGGACCGGTTTCCGTCAGTGCCGGGGAGGTTCCTCTCCGTGTCGAACGCCTGCTGGAGCGGGCGCTGCTGGCGCGTCTCGCCCTGGCCTCCGGCACCCCTGTGCCCGACGAACGCCTCGCCGCCGACCTCTGGGGCCCGGCGGACCTGGCCCGCCCCACGGAACGCCTCCGCGTCCTGTCCTCCCGCCTCCGCGCCACTCTGTCCGCTTCAGGCATTTCAGCCCGTACGGCGGGCTCCTTCGGTGCCGCGGGGTCTTCTGATGCGTTGGGGTCGCCTGGCGCAGAGGGGTCTTCTGGTACGGCGGGCTTCTTTGGTGCGGCGGGGTCTTCTGGTCCTGAAGGGTCTTCTGATGGATCGAGGGCTCCTGGCCCCGAGAGCACCTCTGGTATGGAGGGTCCCTCTGGTGCCGGAGGGCCTTTTGGTGCCGGCGGATCTTCTGGTGCGCTCGAGCCTTCTGGCGCCGAGGGTTCGTCTGGTACGACTGCCTCCTCTGGCGCTTCGGGTTCTTCCGGCGCGGCTGGCTCTGGTGCATCGGGGTCTTCTGGTGCGTCTGGCCCTTCTGGCGCGGTGGGCTCCTCTGATGCGGCGGGGCCTTCTGGGGCGGCTGGGTCTTCTGGTGCGACGCGGTCTTCTGGGGCGGTGGGTGGGAGCGAGAGGCGTGGGGAGAGTCTGGGCACGTTGCTGGTACGGCGGGCCGGTGGATACGCCCTGGCCGCCGAGCCCGTCGACCTCAAGGCGGCCCGCATCGCGGCGGAACGCACCCACGCCGCCGCCCGTTCCGGCGACCACCTGACCGCAGCCGCCGCGGCCAGGGAAGCGCTGGCCCACTGGCGCGGCCCCGCACTCGGCGACCTGCGCACCATCCCCTACGCGGCCGCCGAGGGCGAACGCCTCGACGCATGGCGCCTGGACCTCCTGGTAGAACGCCTCACCGCCGACCTCGCCCTGGGCGCCGCCACCGAGGTGATCCACGAACTCGAACGCCTGTCCGCCGACCACCCCCTGCACGAACGCGTGTGCACCCTGCTCGCCCTGGCCCTCTACCGCTCAGGCCGCCAAGCCGACAGCCTCGACCGCCTGGCCCGCCTCCGCCGAACGCTCGCGGAGGAACTCGGCGTGGACCCGTCCCCCGAAACGGCCACCACAGAACTCCGCCTCCTCCGCCAAGACCCCACCCTCCTCACCCCCGCCCCACCCCCTTTCAGCCCCCACCCAACACCCGCCCTAACCCCCCACCCAAAACCCACCCCCACCCCCTCGCCCCAGAGCCCCAGCGCACCCACCCCTTCGCCCCAGAACCCGTCCCCGGTTCCCGGCGCCCCCTCGCCCCAGGACCCATCCCCGGTTCCCGGCGCCCCTTCGCCCCTGGATCCCGTCACCCCACCTCCCGCGTCCCCGACCCCCGCCCCCTCACCCCAGGACCCCGGCGCCTCCGCTCCCACCCCTCCACCATCGAACCCAGACGCCTCCGGCCCCGCCTCCGCGATCTCGGCCCCGGGCGCTCCCGCTACCTCGCCCCCGACTCCGACCCCGTCGTCCCCGGCCTCCGCCCCCTCGCCTCCATGGCCCGGCGCCTCCACTCACACCCCTGCGACCACGGTCCCAGGCGCTCCCGCCACCTCGCCCCCGACTCCTGCCTCGTCGTCCCCAGGTCCCGGCGCACCTGCTCCCACCCCTACGCCCACAGGTCCCGACACCCCCGCTCCCGCCTCCTGGCCTGCGGGTTCCGGCGCTCCCGTTCCCTCGCTGCCGGGTTCCGCTCCCGGACTTCCCGCTCCGGGTGAGGTCGACGGTGCTGGTCTCGGCGCTTCCGTCCCGGGTCTTGCGGAACCCGGAGCCACCCTTGCTCCCGGCGCATCCCAAGCCGAGGCCTCCGCAGGCGTACGCAAAGTGGTGTTGCCGGCTCCGGCGACGAGCTTCGTCGGGCGTGAAGGAGACGTAGCCGCCACCGTGGCGCGACTGTCGCGGGCCGGAGTCGTCACGCTGACCGGCGGTCCCGGGAGCGGGAAGTCCCGGCTGGCGATCGAGGCGGCCAGGGCCGTGGCGCACACCGGGAGGTCGGTGACGCTGGTCGAGCTGGCACCGCTGCACAGGGACGGCGCCGTGAGCGCGGCCGTCGCGGCGGCAGTCGGCGCGAGCGCGGGCGACGATCCCGTTCCCGAGGTCGCGGAGCAGCTGGAGGGCTCGCTGCTGGTGCTGGACAACGCCGAGCACCTGGTCGAGCAGGTCGCCGACCTCGTGATGGCGCTGATGGGACGCACCCAGTCGCTCAGCGTGCTGGTCACCTCGCAACGTCCGCTGCTGGTCCCGGCGGAGGAACTGGTGCACGTCGGCCCCCTCGGCCCCGAGGCCGCCGCCCGCCTGTTCGCCCAGCGCTGCGCCCCCGACCAGACGGAAGCCGACCCGCGCGACGTGGCATCCGTGTGCGAAGCGGTCGACCGCCTCCCGCTCGGCATCGAACTGGCCGCCGGACTCACCCGCACCCTCACGGTCCGCCAGCTAGCCGAACGGGTCAACGACCGCCTCCGCCTCCTGGTAGGCGGGACCCGAGTCCGCGGCGGCCGCCACTCCAGCCTCCGCGCGGCTCTCGACTGGAGCCACGACCTCCTCGACGACCGCGAACGCACGGTGCTCCGCCGTACCGCTGTCTTCACCGGCGGCTTCACCCTCGAAGCCGCCGAACACGTCATCCCCGCCCGCGATCGCGGTGTGCCCGGGCAAGGCACGCCTGCCACGGACACCGGGGATACCGCAGCGCCAGTGCACGCCTCGCCTTCACCCTCCGCGGCGGACCGCGATGCTTCCGTGGCGCCTCACGATCGCGACACGCAAGGTCACAGCACCGCCCCGGTGATCCACGATCCCGGCGCCCCAGGTCACGGCACTCACCCCATCCACGATCCCGGCGCGCCCGGGGCTGGTAGCCGCTTCACGGCCCGCGATGCCGGCGTGCCCGCGTATGGCGGAGCTGCGGGGGACAGGGGCTTGTCGGGGTATGGGGCGCGCGATGGTGTGGAGGCCGGCCGTACCGGGAGGGTGGTGGTGGAGCGGGGAGATGTGGCGCCGGTGCTGGCCGAGTTGGCGGACCGGAGTCTGGTGACCGTGGAGAGCGGTGCGGGGCGGCGGCGGTTCCGGCTGCTGGAGACCGTACGGGATTACGCGCGGGCGAGGTTGGACGAGGCCGGCGAGGGCGATGCCGTACAAGCCGCCCATCTGTCGTGGTGTCTGGAGTTCGTACGGCAGGCCGGCGAGCCGGGGGACTTCGCCGCGGCGGAGGACGTGGCGGTGCTGTTCGCCGAGTGGCCCAACCTCCTCGACGCGCTGGAGCGCGCACCGGGCACGGCGCGGGCGGCCGACGGGCTGCGGCTGGCGCTCGCGTTGCACACCCCGTGGCTGATCCGCGGCTGGTACGGCGAGGCGAGACGGCACTTCGCGGCCCTGGGCGACGCCCCTGGCAGCACCCCGCTCGAGCGGTTGAACGCGCTGAGCGACCACGGGTTCGTCGCCACGATGGTGGGGCGGTTCGACGAGGCCGCCGACCTGCTGAGCCGGGCGGCCGAGCTGGTCGACGAGGTGGGCGACGACTCGGCGACGATGAGCGTGCTCTACTACCGCGGGATCGTCGACATCGAACGCGGGCTGTTGCGCGAGGCGTTCACGCCGTTGCTTGCCGGGCTCAAGCTGGCCAGGGACCTCGACCACGGGCAGCGGCAGTCGGCCTTCGCCGACGCGCTGGGCACGCTGCACCTCTACTCGGGCAATCCCCGTTCGGCGCTCGAGCTGTACGTGTCCGCGCTGACGCTCGACCGGGAGGCGGGCGACGAGCACGGGCTGGCGCGCGGGCTGAGCAACCAGGGGCAGGCGTTCATCGGGCTGGGGCTGGCGGCCGAGGCGCTGGCGATGGCGGATGAATCCGACCATTACGCCACCCGGCTGGACGACCGGCAGATCCTCCCGCTCAACGAGGTCGTCAGGGCGCACGCGGCCCTCCTCGGCGACGACCTGGAGACGGCGGAGTCGCACCTGCGGACGGCGGTCGGATACGCGGTGACGGACGGCACCGGGATCACGATGGCGCACATCGACCTGGCGGACGTCCTGGTCCGGCGCGGGCGGCCCGACGAGGCGACCCCGCTGCTCGACGCCATCTTCGTTGACGCGCCCGAGGGCAGCACGCCCTGGCTCGCGGCCCGCGCCGTCCTGGCCGGCCACGCTCTGGCCTCAGGCGACCTCACCGGGGCGTCGGCCCTCGTCAAGGAGGTCACGTTGGAGTACGCGTCGTCGGGCTTCGCCTGGCCCCACTACACCAACCGCCTCACCACCATCCAAACCACCCTCCCCAAGCCCTGAGCCCCGGCCCGCCGCTCGCCTTCAACCAGGCCATCGAGTCCGGTACGGCAAGCCAGCCCCTGCCCAGGGTCGCAGACGTCAAGGACGGGCGGCGGCGCTCGAGTGCGGCCCGATCGGTGTCCCGCGTGGGGCGTCGATCACGTCCCCATATCCGTTGTCCCAATCCGCGGGGTTCTCACCCCGCTATCCCGCAGGCGTCGCGCACGTTTTCACATCCGTTGCCCCCGTCCGAGGGCGCGGGGGCTCTCACCTCGGTTTCCCTGTACGCACGTCACACCTCGACTGTCCCCGTCCGGGGCTGCGGGCGTCGGGCATGCCCTCGCATCCGTGTTCCTGTTCGGGGCCACGAATGTGCCACACCTGTATGTGGCCCGGAGCGGGGATCGACCGTAGGGGCTTCAGGTTGTAGTCGAGGTGAGAGTGCGTTCCCGCATCCGTGTGGCTGCGGGTTTCGCATGGCGGTGAGGGTCCACGGCATCCGCGTGCGGCCTGATTCGTGGGTTCACGTCGCCGGGGAACCCACGAAGGTGGGTCCGGAAGCGACGTTACGGTCTTCGGGTGTGCGCCCGGGTGGCGTGGGAGTGACGGGCGGGTGGGGCGTCGGCGGGGAGCGGGTGGTGTGGCTTGCCGTACAAGATGTTCAGTCTTGTGACGGGCTGGTCATCGCGGCGGCGACGAAGTCGGCGATGTGGGCGCGCATCGCGGCGCGGAATTCGAGGGAGTCGCCCGGGTCGCCGACGATGATGCGGGCGAGTTGCGGCAGCATCGACGGCAGCAGCGCCAGCCCCGTGAGCAGGAAGAGCGTGCGTGCCGTGTCGACGGTCGGCTCGACGCCCTGGCCCTCGGCGAGCGAGGCGGTCTTGCGGCCGCAGCGCTCCACCCGGGCCTCCTGGCCGGGCAGCAGGTCCTGGCCGCGGTAGTTGAGCGCCTCCCACATCAGCAGGCGGACCGTGTCAGGGTGCTCCTGGTAGTACTCGGTCAGGCGGGTGATGTAGTCGACCGGGTCCTTGCCCGGGAGCGCGATCTGGGCCGTCAGGTCGTCGAGCGCCTCCGTGATCACGGCGTCGAAGAGCTTCTCCTTGCTCCCGAAATGGCCGTAGATGCGCTCCTTGTTCACGCCGGCGCGCTCAGCGATGCGGTCGACGCGGGCGCCCGCGATGCCGTACGCGGCGAACTCCTCGCGGGCCGCCTCCAGGAGCGCGGTGCGGGTGGCGGTGGTCGAGACCTTCGGTGCCATGTGCACATTCTGCCACGACCAAATGGTTGGTTGCAATCCAACTAGTTGGTTGACGTCCAACCGTTTAGTTGGCTACTGTCTCGGGCCATGGCTATTACGTTTTCTCGCCGTACGGCCCGCCACGCCGCCCACCGCGGCCCCGCGGCCCCCAACCCCCCGATCCCCGAACCCGGCGCCACCCCACCCACGACCGTCAACGGCGTTCTGGGTGATGCCAGGGATAGCGCCAGCCGCGATGCCGCCACCTTGACCGACGGCGTGAACGTGGCTGACCGCAAGGCCCGGGGCCGTGAGGTGAGCACCCCGCGAGCGGCTGCCGTCGCGCCTGATTTGGCTGATCGCGGCGATGAGACCAGCTCGTCGAAGGCTGCGGGATTGCGGGCGCCTTTCGCGCGGACCATGTTGGCCTTCACGCTCACCGCGATCCTCGTCAGCGGCCAGCTCTACATCGTGATCCCGCTCCTGCACGACATGGCCGACGGCTGGCACGCGTCGGCGGGCGCGTTGACGTGGCTGGTGACGGCGTTCGGGGTGGGATACGGGATCGGGTTCCTGGTGTTCGGCCCGCTTTCCGACCGGTTCGGGCGCAGGCGGCTGTTGATGATCGGATTGCCGCTCGCCGCCATCACGTCCGCGTTGGTGGCTTTGAGCCCGTCGCCGGAGGTCGCCTACGCCCTGCGGATGATCCAGGGCATCGCGGTCGCGATGTTCCCGCCTGCGGGCATGGCGTACCTGGCCGAGCGCATCGAGCCGCGCCGCCGCGTCGTCGCCATCTCCGCGATCACCGGCGCGTTCCTGGCCTCCGCCGTACTGCTGCAGGTGGCCGCCCAGCTGCTGGTGGGTGCGATCGGGTGGCGCGGGCTGTTCGCGCTGTCGGCGGCCGGGTTCGCGCTCGCGGCCCTCGCGCTGCGCGCCGTGATGCTGCCCGACCTGCCCAGGCAGAGCGCAGGGTCGCTGCTGTCGGTCTACCGTTCGGTGCCCGGGCTGGTGTTCAACCGCGTGCTCGCGCTGCGCTATGTCGCGACGATCGTGCTGATGGTGGGATTCGTCGCCGTCTACACCGGTATGCAGATCTACGGCGTGACCACCTCCTCCGGCGCGCTCCTCGGCCTGCGCGCCGCCGGACTCCCCGCGATCGTCCTGGTGCCGCTCCTCATGCCCTGGCTCGGACGCATCCCGTCGACCGCCCGCGCCGCCGCGTTCCTCGCGCTCGGCGCCCTCGGCCTGGCCGTGATCGGCTTCACCCACGTGACGGCGCTCGGTCTGGCGCTCCTGCTCGCGCTCTACGTGGCCGGCATCACCGGCGGCCTCCCGAGCCTCAACGAGGCCATCTCCTCCCAGGCCGGCCCCGCCCGCGGCACGGCCCTCGCCCTCTTCTCCTTCGCCCTCGCGGTCGGCGGCAGCGCCGGCCCCCAGGTCGCCGCCGCCTTCGGCGGCTTCACCCCCCTGATGTACGGCCTGGCCGCAGCCATGACCGCCGCCGCCCTAGCCGTCCTAGCCTCCACCCGCCCCTCCCACCCCTAACCTCCCGACCGCGTCCCTCCCCGCGCACCCTCCGAACCCATTCCTCCCCGGCCCGAGGCAGCCGGTCCCGATCACCCGGGCCCGTCTGCTTCGGGCTCGCCCGTCCCCGCGTGCTCGGCCGCACCTCACGAGGCAAGTCCTCGCGACGCCGTCCCTGCCAACCTTCGAGTGCCGCCTGGTAGGCCTGCGCGTCACCATCTGCTATGCCGAACAGCGAGTGCATGCCACGCCCCGCAGGGAACTGCCCGATGGGCATGGGCGATCTCACGGTGGTCTCCGCTGGGAGCTTTCTGATGGGTGATCTCCACGGCCCGTACGGATGAGCTCGCGCCACGCTTGTGACCAGGTCAAACTCGTACACGTGCCGTGGACGCAACCCCCACGCTTCATCCCGGGACATCGCCTGCCGGGTGTCTCGACGCGCGTAGCCCAAGGGTTCTGCCGCGTGGGTCCGCGAGCTCCCTTGAAGGAGTCTCGTTTCGCGGGATCGAGGGGCGGTGGGTGACGAAGGCTGGGGAGCGAGCGTGCCCGGTCCGGGGTGACGGAGGATCGTAACGGCGGGCGGCCCCGTCCTGCTTGCCGTGGCGTCTCCCTGGACAGAGCCCAGCCGAAGTGCGGCGACTGGCGGTGGGGTGGCTTGCCGTACAGGCGAAGGCCCGGGCGCGGTGGTGGCCTGTCGTATAGGTGGAAGACCCGTGCGGTGGTGGCCTGTCGTGAGGGCGGAAGATTCGTGCGGTGGGGGCGGCGGGCTTGTGGGGGAGAGGAGGTCAGTTGTGGGGGCGGGGGAGTAAGCCGCCGAGGGTGGGGTCGAGGGGCTGGATGAGGGGGGACGGGTCGAGGGTGAGGGTGTTGAGGGATTTGCCGAGGGGGTTGAGGGGGCGGAGGAGGGGCTCGCAGCGTGACGGGGGTGTGCCGAGGGAGTAGGCGAGGGAGCACAGCCACATCGCCAGGTCGTCCGTCTGTCCGTTGAGGTCGAAGCGGGCGCGGAACGAGCCGCTGGTCGCGTCGTAGGCGTTGTTGGCGTTGTTGACGCCGAGCGGGGCCGTCTGGAGGAACGTTTCGAGGGACTTGCGGTGCCGTACGAGGAGTTTGGTGATGTGGGCGAGGTCGCGGGTGTTCGCGGTGATCTCGCCGCGGTTGTCGTCGACGAAGTCGGCCACCTGCGTGAGCGTCCCCGACAGGCCTTGGAGTACGGCGCGCAGCTCTTGGCGCTCGTCGTCGAGCTGACCGGAGACGTCGGCCAGGTCCTTCATGAAACGGCGGATCCGGGCGTCGTCGCGGGCCATCAAGGACGTGATCGCCGCCAGGTTCCGGACGTTCTGGGAGAAGTCATCCCGGTCGCCGGCCAGAGCGGAGGTCGCGTCGGACAGGGCGCGTACCGTGGTGCCCACCGACTCGCCCTGGCCGCCGAACGTGCCGGCCGACACCTTCAGCAGCCGCGACAGCGCGCCGTCGGCGTTCGCGCCCTGCGGTCCGAGCGCCCTGGTCAGGCCGTCGAAGCCGCTCAGCGCCTCGTCGATCTCGACGGGCGAGCGCGTGCTGGTCAGCGTCGCCCCGTCGCGGAGAACAGGGCCCGAGGTGTACGGCGGGGCCAGCTGGACATACCGGTCGGCCACCACGGATCGGGCCACGATCACCGCCTGGGCGTCCGCGGGCACCCGTCTGGAGGCGTCATAGGCGAGCTCCACCTTCACCCGGTCGCCCATCGGCGTGACGCCGGCCACGCTGCCCACCCGTACGCCGAGGATCCGCACGTCCGAGCCGGGATACAGGCCCACCGCCCGGTCGAAGTACGCGGTGACCCGGGTGGTGGAGGCGGGCTTGAGCAGCAGGAATCCGGCCGCGACGGCGAGCGCGGCCAGCAGTGCGACGAGCCAGCGGTTCATGGGGGCTTCCGTGGGAGGAACGGTGGGTGGCCGTCATATTACTCTGCGTGGTCGTTTGGCGCGAACCAGAAGAGGGCTTTGCTTGGACCTTACTGATCGGTAGGGTGTTACCAATGGTAACGGGCGCGTCGGGGAGTGTGGCGAGCATGGGCGGGTTCTGTCCGGAGCTGGGCGAGGACGTGGTGCAGGTACGCGACTGGGTGCACGAGTTCGCCCACGACGTGATCCGCCCGGCCGGCGCCGAATGGGATGAACGCGAGGAAACTCCCTGGCCGGTCATCCAGGAGGCCGCCAAGATCGGGCTCTACTCGCTGGACTTCTTCGCCACCCAGTGGTTCGAGGTCTCGGGGCTGGCGCTGCCGGTCGCGTTCGAGGAGCTGTTCTGGGGCGACGCGGGCATCGCGCTGTCGATCGTCGGCACCGGGCTGGCGGCCGCCGCGCTGTCCTCGAGCGGTACGCCCGAGCAGATGGGCGAGTGGCTGCCGCAGATGTTCGGCACCGAGAACGACGTCAAACTGGGCGCCTTCTGCGCCTCCGAGCCGGAAGCCGGGTCCGACATCGGCTCCATCCGCACCCGTGCCGTGCCCGACGGCGACGACTGGATCATCAACGGCGTCAAGACCTGGGCCACCAACGGGGGCATCGCCAACGTGCACGTCGTGGTGGCCTCCGTCGACCCCTCATTGGGCACCCGCGGGCAGGCCTCCTTCGTGATCCCGCCGGGGACGCCAGGATTGTCGATGGGGCAGAAGTTCAAGAAGCACGGCATCCGGGCGTCCCACACGGCCGAGGTCGTCCTGGACAACGTGCGCGTACCCGGATCCTGCCTGCTCGGCGGGAAGGAAAAACTGGAGGCACGCCTGGCGCGCACCCGCAACGGCGAGCGGACAGGTGAGCAGGCGGCGATGCGCACCTTCGAGACCACCCGCCCGTCCGTGGCGGCCATGGCGGTGGGGATCGCGCGCGCCTCCTACGAGTACGCGCGGGACTACGCGCGCGAGCGCGAGCAGTTCGGCCGCAAGATCGGCGAGAACCAGGCGATCGCGTTCCTGCTGGCCGAGATGGCCACCCGGGTGGACATGGCCCGCCTGCTGACCTGGCGGGCGGCCTGGATGGCCCGCAACGGCCGCCAGTTCCAGCAGGCGGAGGGCTCGATGTCCAAGCTCGTCGCGGGCGAGACGGCGGTGTGGGTCAGCGAGCAGGCCATCCAGATCCTCGGCGGCGCCGGGTACACACGCGAGCACCCGGTCGAGCGCTTCCATCGCGACGCCAAGATCTACACCATCTTTGAAGGCACCTCGGAGATCCAACGCCTGATCATTGGCCGGGCCGTCACAGGGCTGCCGGTGCGGTGAGAGATTCGCACGTCAGTGGGGTGGCGTGACCGCAGGGCCGTCGTCGCGACACACCACCCCTGACTGGCCCCTCGCCGGGGCGCGGACGTCAGTTCTGTCTCAGTTCTGCCTCGGCGGCTTTAGGGGTGCCGGAACTGCCGATCGATGGCCTCGCGGACCCGGTCGTGCGACGAAGGCAGCATGTGAGCGTAGACACGGAGCGTAAGCGCCGGGTCTACGTGTCCCAAGTACTCGGAGAGATCCTTGATCGTCACGCCACCCGCCAGGGTGACGCTGGCGAAGTAGTGGCGAAGCTGGTGCGTGCCCTGCTGCCGTGTGGTGAGGTACCGTCGCCGACCTCGTGTGTCCTTGGTTGGCTCGGGGATGACCCTGGCCGCGACGAGCGCGGGCTTCCAGACGGTCTCGTCGTAGTTGCGGTGCCGGATGTGTAAGTCGTCGGTGGCCCAGCGAAACAACAGGTTGTGAGTACGCGGCTTCCCGCTGGGCTTCTCCCAGGGCAAGGTGTACGGCCGCGGCTCATGAGCCTTGATGTGCGTGCGCAGAAAGTCGGCCACCCATTGAGACAGGGGGATCGTGCGCTCTTTGTCCCTCTTCGGCAGGGCGAAGACGAAGTCGCTGTTCAGCTTCTTGATCTGCCGCCGCACATGGATGGTCATCTCATCGAAGTCCACGTCTTCGAGCGCCAGGCCGAACCACTCGCCTGCCCGCATGCCGCATCCAGCCCCGAGGACGGGCATGGCTCGCAGGTGCTCAGGATGGGCGGCGATGATGGAAAGAACCGCCAGGTCGGTCCACGGGACCACCTTCTTGTATGCGTGCGCTGGTGCCTTTACGATCTCGGCCTTGGCCGGGTTCTTCTTGATCTTCTCGTCGGCAACGGCGAGATCGAGGATGCCTTGGAGGACGAGAAGCGCCGTGATCGGAGTGGAGGCCTCGTACCGCTCAGAGAGCTCGGCAAGGAATGCTTGCACCTCTGACGGCTTGATCGACCCCACCTTGCGCTTGCCGAACTTCGGCTGGATATGGAGCCGGTATATCGACTCGTAGCGGATAAGGGAGGCTGGGTCGATGCCGGCCCGAGAGGCCATCCACCGCTGTCCGTACGTGTCGAATGTCGCGTTGCCGGCTGCCGGGTCGATGTACTCGCCCCGCGCCAGGTCCTCCTCCATCTTCCGTGCGTACTTCTTGGCCTCGTCCTTGACGCGCCTGGTCGCTGTCTTCTCGTTGCCATCGGGCCCGATCCATACGGCCTGCCACCGCTTGGCTTTCGGGTTCCCGCCGTTGTCGGGATGTTTGGCGGTCTTCTTGCGCATGGGTTTGCCGTCAGGTCCCTTGACCGTCGTGAACCACAGATCTCTGACGCGGGCCATCGTGCTTCTCCTGAGGGGTCGTGGCGGGCGCGCGTCGGGCTACTCCGTTTGGGTGTTCGCCGGGTGTCGGGCCAGCGGGTCCGTGGCGATTCCGCCCTCTCCGGAGTCCGTATGACGAGCTTGGTGATCTTCGTGAACACGTCTCGTGCATACGCACCCGTCGCGCTATGGTGTGTCTGACGCGTCTGAAGCGTCGAATTCTGCTGTTTGTATCACACGAGACCGCCGGAACGGGCGACCGCCCAACCGCCCTATCCCTCAGTGGGGCGGGTCCCTCAGCGGGGGCCGGGGGGAGCACCACCATGCCCGTATCCGAGCCGCCTGTCCCTCAGGAGCCGCCCGGCCAGACAACAAGAAAGGCGCCCCCCGCAGAGCGAAGAGCGCCTATCCCACATCAGCAACGACACCGCATCCCCTGACCGGCTCCAAGGTTGGTCGCCAGGCGAGCCGATCGGGCGGGTGCTCGAAATGCTTGGAGCCGAAGATATCACCTCGCCAAGCGTTCGCCCCGGCGCGCCCCGACACCTGGGCCCCGCCGCGTCCGAACGTCTCTCAACCCTCGTTAACCCCATCTCGTGTGGCGGTCCTGTCGGCCGTCCCCGAGAGGATGCGCTGTGCCACCTCGCAACAGGCTTTCCTTCGCGCCGTCAAGGAGCACGCCGACGCGCTCGCGTTACGGTGCCACGCCTACCGGAACCTGACGGCGGTGACGGCCAAGCTGGCCGACTGGGCCGACTGGACAACGATGACCACCCGCCCCACCGAGCAGCGCATCGCTGACGATCTCGACCTGGCGCTGTCCACCGTGAAGCGCTGGGTTCGGTGGCTGCGTGAGCGAGGCTTCCTCGGCGTCGTGGAGGAGGGCACGACCAACCGGTACCGCAGAGGGAACCGGTGCGGGCTCGACGACGACGGCCTAGGGAACCGGGCGGCGGTGTGGGTGCTGTGCGTTCCGGCTCCTGAGCTGGAGGAGACCGGCCCGCACACCGACAAAACGACAACTGAACCCCCTTCCTGTACTTCCCGTAGGGGAGTACAGGAAGGTCCTACGCACGCGCGCGAGGAAAGATCACCTTCGCGTCGCCGGAACCGAACCTCGACGACGCAAGAGCCCACCGCAACGCCGGGGACCCGCAAGCACGCGCTCCAGATCGCGCAGCAGATCCACGACGAGAGCACCACGCTGCGGCGGCTGTCGCCGTGGTACATCCGGCACCTGACCCGGGCATTCGTCGCCGCTGGGTGGAAAGCCGACGACGTGCTACACGCCCTCGACCACCAACCGGACGGCTCGGCCTGGAGCTACACGTGGACCAGCCGCGACGAGATCCGCAACGTGCCCGGCTGGATGCGGTACCGGCTCGACGCCTGGCTGGACGAGCACGGCCGACCCTTGCCCGGCAAGTCGCAGCGGCTCGAGGCCGCGGCCGCTCGGCTGCGCGCAGAGCAGGACGTGTGGCGGGCGGGACGGGAGGCGGCGAACGCGCAGCGCGTTGGCGGTCCGCTGCAGCTTGCGGCCCGCCCGAGCCGGGCTGAAGCTCTCGCGCCGTTGCCTCCCGTCACCCATGCCGAGGCGTGCGGCCCGACCGCGGCCTACCGTGCGGCTCGAGCTGCGCTGGACGCCAGGAGGCTGGTGCAGGAGGCTGCGCGCCTTCGGTGGTTGGAGTCGAAGTCGTGAGCGGGTCGTACGCCGACCGGGCCCAGCAGGCGCGGGAACTGCTGGCGCGCTCGTCGTCGGCGGCCGCCAGGGCGATGCGTGCTCGTGAAGTGGAGGCGGCGCGGCCGAGGCGGGTGGTGGATCCATGGAGATGGGAGTGGATCGACAAGGTCGCGCAGGAGGTTGCCGAGGCGCCGCCGTCTCTTGTTGAGACCTGGGTTCCGGAGCCGGGGGCAGAGGTGGTGGATGAGGTAGCAGAGCGGCGCCGGGTGTCGCTGGCGCGGGCGAGGATGCGTGGCCGCGCCGAACGCGCGGCCCGACAAAACGACAAATCCTGATCTACATGGTAAAGGCGGGAGCCGGGTGCGGTGAACGTCCAAGAGCAGCGCTGTACGCGCGTCAGATCGACGGAGACGCGCTATCGCTTGGGTCTGGTGCGTCTGACTCGTCAAGCACTCTAGAGAGCGCAGAACGCATCTGACGCGTTGATCGTATCGTTATGGAGAGAAACGATGATCGGTCTCCTATATGTATAGGTACACCCCCCACATGTGTTAGCGTCGAAGACGTAACACACGAAAAGCGCCGCTGACCAGCCGAAACACCGGAAGGAGCGCCGTAACCGGCGCCCCACCCGGCTGGATGGATCCAACGACACATGCTGATAGCGGTGCCGCAATCAGTTAACCGGCTCTGGCCCCGCGACCGCCACGGTCGCGGGGCCGCGGCATGTCACGAGGAGAACAGCATGGACACGATCACCGTTCGGACCCGCACCGAACTGCTGGCCGCTGTGAAGGAAGTCCGCAACGAGGGCGGAACCACCAGTCAGATGCTCGCGACGATCGCCCGGATGCTGACCAACCCCTCCGCCCCGGAGGAGTTCGAGGAGAACCTGGCCGCCGTCACCCAGGCCGCGGCCTTTCACTTCGCCTACGAGAAGGACACCGGCGCCACGCCGTACCCGGACGACGCCACGTACGACGACCTCACCCCCGAAGGCCAAATGGTCGTCATCCGGAGCGTGGTCTTCGAGTTCGGAGAGCGAGACGACGCAGCCGAGACGCCCGCCCGGCCGCTCGCGACAGTCGCGACCACTCGCTACCTGGCCGTCGCGATCGACGAACCCCACACCTTCGAGCTCGGCCTCGACGGGGCTTCCCTCCCGGCACACCACCTGGTAGCCATCGCCGAGGCCGAGGAGTACACCGAGGACGGCGAGACAATGCTGTTCCCCCTGCCCAAGGTCGTCGCCATCCTCGACTCCGGCGTCCCCCTCGACGACGACGCCCCCGCGCTGGGCGACCTGCTCAACGTTCACGCCTGGAAGCTGATCGGCGAGAGCGACGGCTACCCCGACAACGCTGTGCACGAGGTTGCCCCAGCCCACCCGGAGACGACGCCGCCGGGCATCGAATACCACGACGGCCGCCCGATGCCGTACTACCTCGCCGGCCGCAAGAAGCTCGACGAGCGAGGCTCGCTGCTCGACGCGATGCTCGTCGCAACGTTCACCGCCGCCCAGGCCACCAACCCCGCCAAGTACGACCTCGACCTCGTCGGCGTCGAACTGCTGCTGATCAGCGCCTCCCGCGCCGCCGTGGACGACCGGCTCGCGTTCGAGCAGATCGTCCGGGGCAACGCCGGCCTCGACTGCAAGCGGCGCCTATTCATGGCCGCGTGCGCGGCGATCGACACCGCGCTCGACGTGATCCGCGAACGCGCCACCTGTCGCACCTGTGACAGCCCTGCCGTCTCCCGCACGACGGACGGCAAGCCCGTCTGCGCCAACACCGGCCACTGAGAGCGCAACGGAGCACACGATGGACACCACGACCCGCGGCATCGCCGAAGACCTGCTGCTCGTCCTGCGCCGCCTCAACCAGGCCGATGACCAGAAGCTTGCCTGCGACCCTGGCCCGTACGGGCACGCCCAGCGGGCGCTCATCGCGATCATGGAGTCGGCAGACTGGGGCCCCGCGCACGCCAGCGAGGCCATCCAGCACGCGATGCAGGAAGGCTCGACGCTGTTCGACGCGATGCTCGTCACCCGTGTTGGTGAAAGCGATACCGCAATCCACGTGCTGAACTCGACGAACGGTACTCCTACCGAGATCAGCGACGAGCTGGCGCAGCAGATCGCCGACGCGATCGGCGAGCACTTCAGCGGTGACCGCAATTACTGGCCGCAGGTCATGGACGCCGATTGGGACGAAGGGGGCGGCCGCGTCATCGTCTGGGAGCACGGCGTGGACGACTGGACGTTCTTGGTCCGCCACGGCGGCCGGTCGGACTACTCGCCTGTGGAGTACGAGCCGGTTCGGCTGCCTGTGGGCGTTTGGGTCGAGGCGGTCAACCACTGCGCCCTGCGCGTCCTGCCGCGCGAGTAGCCCCGGGAACGGCGATGGCCGGGCCCGCCACAGGCCCGGCCATCCCAACACCACAGAAAGCCCCGGACCCTCGTCGCCACAACGAAGACCCAGTGCGTCCCAGCGTAACGCACCCACCCAAGACAGACCGCTCAGAAGGGGAGCATTCGTGAACCGCGCCACCGCCGACAGCCACGACGACGACACCGAGCAAGAGCCGGTGAACATCACCGACGTCTTCCCTTTCGAGATCCATGACCAGTGCGGCGACTGCCCGGCCCGATGGGACGCGCCCCCACAGGAGCACCACGTCTCCTGCTCCATCAACTGGAACTAGCCGATCACGCCCGGCCCCGCCTCGCTGCCGCCCCCGGGGCGGGCCCTGCGCTGCTCGCAAGAAAGGACCAGCACATGCCCATGCAGCCCAACCGCAGTGCGTCCGGAATCATCCGGCGGCTCCGCGATGACGGGTTCACCGTGAACATCCCCGAGGAGCCATACCGCCGCATCTACCAGCTTCGGCTCAGTCGTGGCCTGTACTTCGGCACTCTCGACGTCTCCGCCGACAAGGGCCGCGCCCTGCGGATCACCCTCACCTGGCAGCTGAACCACAGCACCCGGAAATGCAGCGGCGCCACCCACATCATCGGCCTCCTCAACTGCCTGCCCGAGCAGGGCTGGGACAACTGAAAGGGAACCATATGCCCCTCATGTACGTGCCGGGCGTCGCCCGCGTCTTCTACGACAGCATCCAGAACGGCCGCGACACCCAAGCCGACTACGTCGCCGTAGTCGATGGCTCCTGGGCGCTGGCCGTCGCGGTGTGCGACGGCGCGGACGACGACTCCGACGCGGCCGACGCCGCGCAGATCAGCGCGCAGATCGCGGCCGCCGTCGCAGGCTCCACCAACAGCGGCGCCGAGGGCCTGCACGCGGCCCGCACCTACCTGCAGCAGCGCAACGAGGGGGCGCCGCCCGGCCAGGAGGGCATCACCACGGCGGTCGTCGCGTCGATCACCTGCGGCGGGCTGGACCTCGCCTGGGTCGGCGACTCGCCGGCGTGGGCGGTGCAGCTGGACGGCAAGGTCGTCCCGCTGACCACCCCGTCGTGCCACCCCTGCATGACGCCGTGCAACGTCGAGGAGTCGCACGAAGCGGACGGCGGCTGGCCGCACCACCTCTACACCTACACAGACGACTATGCCCGGATCATCCTCGCCTCGGACGGGCTGACCGCGCACCTGCCGCTCGCCGGTCGGCTCGACCACATGAACGCCATGCTCGACGACCTCACGCAGCTGGCCGCGCCCGATCTTGACGGCGAGTACGTCGCAGCGGAGTTGCTCGGCCTGGCCAAGCGGGGCCGCGGCCACGACAACACGACGGTCGCCGTTATTGACCTCGTCCCGCACGAGGGGGAGCCCGCGTGACGAACACCGTGATGGGGCTGCTGCTCACCACCGACCTCAACCAGGGCGACCGGCTGGCGCTGCTGCTGTCCGACGAGGGTGACCGCCTCGACCACCCGTACCTGTCCGGCGCGCTCACCCTCGGCGAGGGCGACACCGACACCGAGATCTGCGAGGTCGAGGAGTACCCGCACCTGCATCTCCTCGTCGCCCGACTGGCCCACCCGGGCGGCCGGGCGCGCAACCCGATCGCCGGGATGCTGCTCGACCAGTACTTCACGGCCGCCGCCGACCGATGGTGGCTCGACCTGCGCGGCGGCGTCGTCCTCACCGGCCTGTGCCACTGCGGCGCCCCCGCGGACCTGCCTGACCCCATCTACGACACAGCGCGTGCCGTGTCCGACTCCGTACCGAGGGGAACACGATGACCAGAAGAGTCCGGCCTGCCGTCAACCCGAACACCTACCGCCCGGCGATCACCACGAAGGCGGACCTGGGCGGGTGGGCCATCGCCACCAGCCCGACCTATGAGGAAGGCGTCACCGAGCTGACCCTGACCCGCGACGACTGGGTCATCTACGTCGGCTTCAAGGGGCACACGGCGTTCGCTGCCGCCGTCAAGTACCCCGGCCAGACCCACCCGGCTGGGGTGCTGTCGCTCGGCCTGATGGCCCGTTACCTGCGGGGCAACCGGGAGGAGATGTCGGCCTTCCGTCGTGGCCAGCGCGTCATCGTCGGCGACCAGGCGGGGACGGTGAAGGACATCATCCCCGACGACGAGACGAAGGTCCGGCTGGTCGTCCACTACGACCGAGGTCGCGTCGGCGAGCCATACACCACGCACGTCAGGGCCGAGGAAGAGGTGACGGTGTGATCACCTTTCTTCCCGAGACTCGGATGTGCCCGACGTGCGGTGAGCGCTCGCGCATCATCACCCGCGGCGACTCGGACGGCACGATCGTCTCCGCGTGCTGCGAGGCCGTGATCCCCGACCTGAACGACGCGCCGACCGCGCTCGTCGAGGACGGCAAACTCGTCTGCCCCTTCGGCGACTGCGGCGCCGCCGACGACATCGTTGAGCTGGACGTGGCCACGCGGTCCAACGAGATGACCATTACCGAGCCGGGCGTCATCAGCGTGAGCCTTGGCGACGGCTACTTCGAGGGCGACGGCTTCGAGTGCCAGCAGTGCACCCGGCGCGTGTCGCTGCCGGACGGCTACGAGCTCAACTATCCCTAGACGCTGATAGCAATACCGCAATCAACATCACGACAAGGAGAAACGCCACGATGGCGACCGCCACGGAGAAGCGCCGCAAGCGCCGTCCCGTCACCGACGAGATGAAGGCCCAGTCGCAGGCGAGCAGGGCCGCCGCGAACGACGCGCTGCACAACTACGCCGTGCTGTGCCTGTCCGACCCGGCTGAGCTGGAGGAGTTCCGCTCGATCGCCGCGAGCATCGGGTGGAAGTTCGACCCGGCCAGCGACGACGGCGGCTATTCGCTGCAAAACGCCGCGCTGCTGGCCGCGCAGCGGCGGCCGCTCGTCCACTGCGGCGGCTTCGACTACTGGCTGGAGCAGGGTCGCTGCGTCGCCGAGGGGGAGAAGGCACTCGGCACGTTCCGTCACATCGGCCGCAAGCAGACCGAGGAGCAGAAGGCCGAGGAGAAGAAGCTGGCCGAGGAGGGCTGGCAGTCGTCCAAGCGCGGGCCTCGCTACTACGTGAAGCGCGGCACGTGGGACGTGACCCAGACCCGGCCCATCGTGAAGTGCCCGCGCTGCGGCACCACCCCGACCGGCCCCGAGGACCGCACCACGCTGTGCCCGCCGGACTGCGCGGTGTTCGCGCCCCGGCCCGGCGGCAAGCCTCCCCGCGAGCTCGTCCTGGAGCTGATGCAGGCCCAGCTCAAGGACGCCGACGAGGAGCACGGCCCCCAGCAGTAGCTACCCGCGCGCAGGGCGGCGGGTGGCTGCCCTGCGCTCTCCCTTGAGCGAGGAATTTTGATCAGGATCAAGCACACCCACGAGGACGGCACGCTCGTCTACGGCACCCGCAAGGGCGACGGCGTGTACGACATCATCCGCAAGTACGAGAACGGCGGCTTCAAGTTCTTCCCCTCCCTCCGCATGATCGGGCTCCGCAACTCGCGTGACCGGGTCGCCGACCGGTGGGCGATCAACGCCGCGGCCGAGGCCCTGCGCAAGGCGGGGTTCGAGGTCGAGGTCGAGATCGACGACAACTTCCGCGACCGCGCCCAAGTCCTGGAAGATAAGGCCGACCGGCTCGAAGACCGCCGCGACGCGCTGGAGCGGAAGGCCGACCGTCACGCCGGTGCGGCGTCGGCCGCGCACGAGCGGGCTCACCAGATCAGCGAGCGGTTCGCGGCTGGCCAGCCCATCCTGGTCGGTCACCACTCCGAGCGGGGCGCGCGACGCGACCGGAAGCGGATGGACCAGGCGATGCGGACCAGCATCGCCGAGAACGACGCGGCGCAGAGCGCGGCCGAGCGCGCGAACGCGGTCGGCAGGCAGCTGCGGCGCTCCGCGACTCCGGCCGTGACCGCGCGCCGGATCAAGACGGCTGAGGCCGAGCTGCGCAAGATCCAGAAGTCGCTGGACGGCTACGAGCGCAGGCACCTCGACCACGCTGGCAACCCGTGCTACATCGAGAGCCACGAGCCCGCCCAGGGCGACTACCGGGAGATGCAGCTCGCCCGCAAGGCGCAGCTGGAGAACCAGCTCGAATACGACCGGGCGCAGCTCGCCGCCGCGGTGGAGGCGGGCGAGTACGTCAAGTGGGGGCCGCACAACGTGCACGTGGGCGACACGGTCGTCTACTGGCGCAGGAGCGTCGTGCTGAAGGTCAACCGAAAGACCGTGAGCGCCGATTCCGGCTACTCCTGGCCCGACAAGGTGCCCTTCACCGACATCCTCGCCATCGAGTGCCCGCACGGCGAGGACGGGCCCGCGGTCATCGCGCCGAAGCGACGCGTCAAGCAGGCGCCGAACCGGCCGAAGGTCGAGGTGCCGAAGGTCGACACCGAGCAGCTGCAGGCGGCCTCGCAAACCGTCAGCAACATGCAGGTGGGCGCCGGGCGGGAAGCGTTCGTGTCCCCGCCCGCCGTGGTGGACAAGCTCATGGAGCTGGCCGACATCCAGCCCGGCATGACTGTCCTCGAACCATCGGCGGGAACCGGCAACATCGCGGCGGCAGCCGTCGAGCGTGGCGCGGTCGTGGACTGCGTCGAGATTGATCAGGGCTTGGCGAAGGTTCTGGCCGAGCGCGTCCCCGGGGCGAACTCCATCCACATCCGGGACTTCCTCGACTTGGAGGAGCCGGACGAGCCGACATGCGACCGGATCGTGATGAACCCGCCGTTCTCTGGCGGCAAGGACATCGCGCACGTCACCCACGCCCTGCGGTTCCTCAAGCCCGGCGGCCGGCTCGTCGCCGTCATGGGCGCCGGGATCATCTTCCACCAGTCCAGGACAGCCGAGAAGTTCCGCGTCCTGGTCGAGGAGCGCGGTGGCGAGTTCGAGCCGCTTCCCGCCGGCTCGTTCGCCCCGGCGACCGGCATCAACACGGTCGTCGTGGTCATCGCCGCCTGATAGCGGAACCGCCACCAACGTAATGCCCCGCCCCGGCGGGCGGGGCATCCCCGGAGCGTCCGTGAAGATCATCCTTTCGTACGGGCTCGGCGTGGACTCGACGGCGATCCTGCTGCGCTGGCTCACCGAGCCCGGCACGCGCTGGTTCGACCTGCGTGACCTCGTCGTCGTCACGGCGCAGACCGGCGATGAGTGGGTGGAGACCGCCTACCTCGTCGAGCAGCACATCTACCCGCTGCTCGCCCGCCACGGCGTACGCACCGTGCAGGTGTCACGTGCCGGCCCGCGCCAGAAGGACGGCATCGTCACTCTCGACGACACCACCAACCCCATCCTGTGCCTGACGTCGGCCCCGGGCGCCTACCGGCTGTCGGACGAGCTGCTGTCGGTGGCGACCGTCCCCCAGTCCGGAGGTGTGCGCAAATGCTCGCTGAAATTTAAGGGCTGGGTCCTCGACCAGGTCATCGCCCAGATCGTCGGCGACGACGAGTTCGTGCACGTCGTCGGGTTCGAGGCGAACGAGGCTCGCCGGATGCTGCAGGACATGCCGCTCGGCCTGCCGACCCGGATCCCGTCCTACCCGCTGATCGAGTGGGGCTGGGATCGGGCCGCCGCGGAGCAGTACATCCTCGGCAAGCTCGGCGTGAAATGGCCGAAGTCGGCGTGCGTGCAGTGTCCGTTCGCGTTTTCCCTGGCAGAGGGCCGTGACCGGACTATCCCGCGCTACCTGGCCAACCCGCACGAGGCGCTGCTTGGGCTGACGATGGAGCACCTCGCCGTCGCGATCAACCCGCGGCAGGGGCTCCTCGCGGGCGAGCAGCTGTACGACCTGATCGCCTCGAACCCAGACAGCGGGCCGCTGCTGGAGCTGTTCGAGCGGCGTCTCGACCGGCTGCCGTGGGCCGTCTACGACGTACGCCGCGCCATGGGTGCCAAGCCCGGCGACGCCATGGCGCGCGGCCAGACCTACCGGTCGCTGGAGCTGCTGGTCGAGGGCACGCGCGCCGACGTGCTGGCCCGCCTTGACCGGGCCGCCCACCTGCTCGGCCGCGAGGTCGAGACGGACGGCCGCCACCACCGGCTGTGGCTGCGCACCCGGAACCTCTACTACCCGTGCGTCGAGCACGCCCTGGTCGTCGCGCCTGCGCTGGCGCACGACAAGACCTTCAAGTCCTTCGAGCGGTCTTGGCTGGCTGGCCTGAACGGGCCCGCCCAGCTCTCGCTCTCGTTCTAACCCCTCGCTATCTGCGAAAGGCAACACCACTGATGAACCGCCACTCTGCAGTACCTCCTGCCCCGAATCACTCGGCGTTGGCGCTCGACCCCGGGCTTCGAGCCATGGGGCCGTGTCCGTGCTCTGGACGTCACCCGGCCGCTACGAGGCGGTCCTGATGGCCTCCGGCTTCATCTTCTACCGCCAGATCCCGGAGATGATCCGCATCCCGTTCCCCTCGGAGGGCGAGCTGGCCAAGGCGGTCAGGCAGGTCTGCGCAGCGCAGGCCGCCGCCGAGGAATCGTCCCGCGGGGAGTCCGGGTGCTGAACCGGCTGTTCCCCGACGACCTCGACGTTGTCGAGATGTTCGCAGGCGGTGGCGGCTCCGGAACCGGAATCGCTGCCGTCCCCGGCACGAAGCTAAAGTTCGCAGCCAACCACGCGAAGCCCGCGAAGTGGACGTACGTCGAGAACCACCCCGACGTGGACTTCTGGCTCGGCGACGTCCAGGCGGCCGACGCTATCGAGAAGTTCCCGTACGCCTCGTTCTTCTGGGCGAGCCCGGCTTGCCCCGCGTTCAGCACCGCATCGGGTGAGACGCGGTACTTCGACAAGGAAAACCAGATGGCCCTGTGGGCCGACGACCTGGACAACCTGACCGAGCACCAGAAGACCCGCATCAGAAGCCGCGCCCTGATGGAGGAGGTAGTCACCTACCTGCGCCACTGCCAGGAGAAATACGGCAAGCCGGTGCTGGGCTTCGGTGTCGAGAACGTCGTGCAGGCCCGGCTGTGGGCGCACTGGGACCGGTGGATCCGCGAGCTGCGGAAGCTCGGCTACATCATCCAGATCCACGCCGTGAACGCCGCGCACGTGCAGGGACGCACCACGCTGCCCACCCCGCAGTCCCGCGACCGGATGCTCGTGTCCGGCATCCACGAGTCCGTGGGCCGCACGCCGAACTACGACAAGTGGTTCAACCCGCACGCCTTCTGCCACCGCCACGGCGGATGGGTGCAGGCCGTCAAGGCGTGGAAGCGCCCCGGCGTGGACATGGGCGTCTACGGCATCAAGAACGGCCAGTACGTGTACGTCTGCCCCGAACTGGCGTGCCAGGGACAGATCATCGAACCGCCGGTGCTTCCCGCCGCGTACGCGATCGACTGGACCGACCTCGGGACGCCGATCGGCAGCAGGAAGAAGACGAAGAAGAAACCGGAGGGCTTGGCACCGAAGACGATGGCGCGCGTCCGCGCCGGAGTCCAGGAGCACTGGATCAAGCCCTTCACCGTCCCCGCGGGCGGCACCTGGAACGACGGGCCGCGGGGAGTGGACGAGCCCATCCCCGCACTCACCACGCGCGAGGCGAACGCGCTCGTCGTACCGTGCGAAGGCCGCGACGGCAAGAAGGCGCGGCCGACCAGCCTGCCGAAGCGGACCAGCACAACCCGCCTGGAAGACGCCATCGCGATCGACCCCGACGCCCCGCCCGGGGCGTTCCCGGCGTTCCTGTCCCTGATGCGGTCGGACCGCGCTCGGAACACCAACCCGACCACGGACCCGCTGGCGACCCTCGTCTCGGACGGCTCCAACCACGCGCTGGCCAGCGACCCAGCCTTCCAGGACGGGATGCTGCCGCTGATGTTCCCGTTCCGAGGCGGGGGTGACGAGTTCAAGTCGAGGCCCGCGTTCGAGGACCCCGCACACGCGGTCACGGCCGGCGGCTTCCATCACGGGCTCGGAGTCCCTCCCGGCTGGGAGCCGCCGCCGTCGCTGCTCATGCGCAACAACGGCAGCAAGGGCGACGGGCGCGAGCACGTCACCCCGACGAGCGAGCACATGCGCACGGTTACCACGACCGGGCACCAGTCGCTGGTCACAGCCCCTCCCGGCCTGCCCGTGCCCGAGACGCTGCTCATGGCGTACTACGGCAACGGTCGTACGCAGGATGTGAACGAGCCGGTGGGGACCCTGCCGACCCGCGACCGGTGGGCTCTGCTCACCTCAGATGGCCAGATCGATGTGTCGTCCATCCTGTTCCGGATGCTGCGGATCCATGAGCTCCGGCGGGCGCAGTCGTTCCCCGACAACTACGAGTTCGTCGCCGACACGGCGCGCGACAAGGTCAAGCTCATCGGCAACGCGGTCCCGCCGCCCATGGCCGAGATCCTGACCTGCGCCATCATCGAGGCGATTCTCAACATCGAGCTGTCCAGGTTCGACTACGACCTTGCCGCCTGATAGCGGTTCCGCAATCGACCCCGCCGTGCCGCGGCGGGGCCGTACCCCCACCATCGAAGGAGACCGTCATGGCCACCCGCCATGTAGTCCAGATGAGCGGCGGCATCGGATCGTTCTGGGCCGCTAAGCGCGTCGCAGCACAGCACGGCACCGACAACCTGGTGCTGCTGTTCGCCGACACCCTAACCGAGGACGAAGATCTCTACCGGTTCATGGACGACGCCAGCGCCCACCTGGGCGTCGCGCCGACCATCGTCCAGGACGGCCGCACGCCGTTCGAGGTGTTCTTCGACGTCAAATGGCTCGGCAACTCCCGGCTCGCGCCGTGCAGCAAGCACCTTAAGCAGGTGCCCTGCCGGAAGTGGATGACCGACCATTGCGACCCGGCCGACACCATCGCCTACGTCGGGTTCGATCATGCAGAGACTCGGCGTTTGCCTGGCACCGTGAATGGCTGGTCGCCGTGGCGAGTCGAGTTCCCGATGTGCGACGAGCCGTACTGGTCCAAGGACCGGATGCTCGACGAGTGCAGGGCGCTCGGCATCGTCGTGCCCCGGCTGTACGAGCTGGGCTACGAGCACAACAACTGCGGCGGTCTGTGCGTCCGGGCCGGGCGCGAGCAGTGGCTGCTCACGCTGGACACCTTCCCAGCTCGGTACGCCTACGCCGAAGAGTTGGAAGAGAAGTTCCGCGCCACACACGACAAGGACGTGGCGATCCTCACCGAGACCGTCGCCGGGGTGAAGTACCCGCTCACGCTCGCGGAACTGCGCCGCCGGTATGAGGCAGGTCTAGTCCGTCGCCGCAAGAGGATTCGGCAGGCCAGCCTGTTCGACCCTGCGGCGGCTTGCTGTTGATACACGCCCCGCTGTACCTGGCGCCGCCGAGCACCAACCGGATCCGAGAGCACATCCACGCGCGCCGGCTCGGCGCCATCCTCACCCCCTCCTCGGGCAACCGAGTCCCTGAAGAGGGCTACTGGGCCGCCGACAGCGGCATCTTCGGCAACTCGTACGTCGGCGACGAGGCTTACATGGACTGGCTGGAGGAACGCGTGGAGTTCGCCGACCGATGCCTGTTCGCGACGGCGCCCGACGTCCCCTTCAACGCGTTCGCCACCATCAGCCACTCATACCCGTACCTCGACCGCATCCGGCGATTGGGATACCCGGTCGCGCTGGTCGCCCAGGACCACCTCGAGTTCTGCGACTGGTGGCGCTGGGAGGACTTCGACTGCCTGTTCATCGGCGGATCGACGGCGTGGAAGCTATCGCCGGCGGCCGCCGTGCTCGCGCGGGCTGCGTGCGCGGCCGGGCTGTGGGTCCACGTCGGGCGGGTCAACTCGTTCAAACGGCTGCGGTACGCCGCGGCGGCGATGGACGCCGACTCGGCGGACGGAACGCTCCTCGCCAACGGCCCAGACAAGCACCTGCCGTCCGTCCTGCGTTGGACGTGGCAACTTCTGCTCGAGGAAGCGCCGTCACTGATCGACGCGTGCCGGTTGGTGCACGACCCGTACGACGGTCGCTACAGCCTCGCGTCCGGGCGCACAGTCACGACCGCACCGCGCATCCCCGCTGCCTTTTACGACTCTGTACAACTCACCCTGCTCTGAAAGGGATCTTGATGTCTGTCATGTGCTTCCACTGCCGCGAACCGCTGGACCAATGCAGGCGCGCCCTGCTCCAGGACGCCACCGACAAGGCGGTCAAGGAGATCGGCTTCGCTGCGCTCGTCGCCGAGTCCGACGAGGACCAGGCCGTCCAGGTCGTGTCCGCGTGGGACGCCGCCCGCGCCGTCAACGACCTGGTGGACCTCATCGTGGCGCAGGACTACGGCATCCCCATCGACGACGCGTACGCGCGTGCCCGCGAGCTCATCGAGGAGAAGGCCCGTGCCTAGCCGCAAGCCGGCCCGGCAGCCGAGGCCGAAGACGTACGAGCCGGGGGACCGCGTGCAGGTGCGGCGCGCGTACGGCGTGATTGGCCGCGTCGTGGAGGTGATCCGGCGGAGCAAGCCCGCGTTCTTCGGCTACCTCGTGGACTTCGGTGAACACCGGCGGGAGTTCGCGGGGACCGATGTGGAGGACCCGCCGCGGCCGCTGTTGGAGGAGTACTGCCGCTGGCAGGAGGACCTTTTGGGGTGCGGGTACGTCGCTCTGCTGGATGACGCGCGACTCGCCCAGCTCCGGATGGAGTGGACTGAGGCGTACAAGATGTTGGCCAGGCTGCGGCCGGACATGATCCCGCACCGGGTGGTGGGCGTGGAGCCGGTGCATCGGGTGTCGGTCACCAAGCACACCGAGCGGTACGAGGCGTTTTCGTCGAACGGCGCCCACCTGCGGGTCCGTCACCGGCACACCTGGTGGCTGCGCTGCCCGTGCGGGCTGGTCGAGGTCGCTGAGTCCTCGCATGAGGCCAGACGGCGCAAGGCCGCGCATGACACCCCGCTCGGAGGTGAAGGCGTGGACGAGAACGATTGACGCGCCTGGCGTGTCATTTGCGTCTGTCGCATGCTCTACCGTTCTGTATTGGCGAAACCGTCATATCGGGGGTACGGCATGAACAAGGCAGACCTGGCCGAGGAGTGGGGCAAGCGGGCCGACGCCCCGTCCAAGGCCGCCGCGAAGCGGGGCGTTGAGGCGTTCATCGAGGTCATCAGGGGCACCGTCGCTACGGGTGAAGAGATCCGTATCGGAGGGCTCGGTGTCTTCGAGCGCGTCTACCGCAAGGGCCGCGTGGCCCGTGACCCGAACACCGGAGATGAGATCAACGTCCCCGGCAAGTGGGTCATGCGGTTCCGTCCGGCCAAGGAAGCCAAGGACGCTGTCAACAAATAACACCAGCTCGTCGGCGGTCCGCTGCGGGGGCGCGGGCCGCCGACGCCACCAGCGAAGCCTTCGGGCAGCACCCTGACGCCGCCTCATCACCAGCTTCCCTGGCCTGGCTGACCTGACCGGCGCCCGGGTGCTCGCCGCGCTCGGCGACGACCGCACCCGCTTCGCCGACGCCCGCGCGCTCAAGGCCTACGCCGGATCGGCACCCTTCACCTGTGCCTCGGGCAAAAGCCTGGTCATCCACTACCGCAAGGTGAAGAACCAGCGCCTGGCCGCCGCCGGCTACGTCTGGGCCTTTGCCTCCCTGAAAGCACCCGCCCCTCGTGCGCACTATGACCGCCGCCGGGACGACGGTGACAGGCACTCCAGCGCACTGCGCGACGCTTTCAATCGGCTGCTCGGCTGCCTGTTCCGCTGCCTGCAGACCGGCCGGGCCTACGACGAGCTCACGGCCTTCCCAACTCGGTTCGGTGGTTTGGCAGGCGAACGCCGCACTAGGACGTGTTTCATAAGCGGCGCCGTGTGGCTCATACCTCTGGAAGGGAGGGATCGGGTTTCCAGGGGTTTGGTGCGGTGATGGACCAGCGTTCATGGTCGCGCCAGGCCCCGTCGATGTAGAGGTAGGCGGGCGACAGCCCTTCGTAACGGAAGCCCAGGCGCTGGGCCAGGGCCAGGGAAGCTTTGTTCGCTGGCTGAATGTTGGCCTCCAGTCGGTGGAGCCGCAGGTCGGTGAAGGCGTGCTGCAGGGTGACGGTGAGCCCGTCGGTCATGTAACCCTGCCCTGCGGACGGGCCGAAGGCTGCATAGCCGAGGGAGGCGCCCTGGTAGCGGCCCCGGATGATCGAGTTGATGTTGACCGTGCCGGCGGCTGCGCCGGTCTCCCGGACACGGATAAGAAAGCCCAGGTTGGTGCCGTCGTCGAAGCGGCGCATCCAGACCTGGAACTCCTCCGCGGTCGCGGGCAGCTGCATCCATGGCAGGTGCAGCTCGGTGCTGGCCTGCACGAGCGAGCAGAACTCGTCCTGGTCGGAGAGGGTGAGCGGGCGCAGTTCGACCCGTGATGGCATTTCGGACATGGACCAACGTTAGGGCCTGTTGTGAGCAGTGGATCGCCCGAGTGATCCATCTGGGATGATCTTGGTGTGGGTCGTGGTGATTTGACTGCCGCTCAGTGGGCGGTCCTGGAGCCGTTGCTGCCGGTGGGGAAGAAGTCGGGTCGGCCGCCGAAGTGGACGAAGCGGCAGCTTATCGATGGGATCCGATGGCGGACCCGGACCGGGGCGCCTTGGCGGGATGTGCCCGAGCGGTACGGCGAGTGGGAGACGGTGTACGGGCTGTTTCGGCGGTGGCAGCGAGACGGCACGTGGGCGCGGATCTTGAAAGAACTGCAGGCCAGAGCCGACGCCAAGGGCCTGATCACCTGGGAGGTGAGCGTGGACTCCACGATCACCCGCGCGCACCAGCACGCCGCTGGTGCGCGTAAAAGGGGGATCTGCAGGTAGAGCCACCCGGCGGCGTCGATGTCGAGCCCGCCGACCACGGGCTGGGCCGCTCTCGGGGTGGGCTGACCACCAAGCTGCATCTGGCTGTCGAGCAGGGCCAGAAGCTGTTATCGCTGATCATCACTGCTGGTCAACGCGGGGATTCTCCTCAGTTCCAGTCCGTGCTGGAGCGGATCAGTGTGCCCCGGCTGGGGCCGGGACGCCCGCGCAAGCGTCCAAACAGGGTCCGTGCCGACAAGGCGTACGGCTCGCGCGCCAACCGCGACTACTTGCGCAGGCGCGGCATCGCGTGCACGATCCCGGAGAAGGCCGATCAGGTCCGCCACCGCAACAACCGGGGCAGCCGAGGCGGGAGGCCGCCCAAGTTCTGCAAGATCGACTACCGTGAGCGCCACGCCGTGGAATGCGGCATCAACCGGCTCAAACGCCACCGCGCCGTCACGACCAGGTACGACAAGCTCGCCGTCCGCTACGAAGCCACCGTAACCATCGCCGCCATCAACGAGTGGCTGTGACCACATTTGAAACACACCCTAGTGGTCCGCCGCCCGGAAGATCAGAAGTGCGTGGGAGAAACCCTCGCTGGAGGGGGATGCGTTTCTTGCCGGGGCGACCGAGTAGGCGCTCACCTGGTCCAGCTTCCAGCCGCGCCTTTCAACCCGGTGGACGGCTTCTGACACTAGGTCCTGAACCGCAACGTCAGGTTTGTCGTACGGGACGAAGCCGGCAATTGGCACGATCGAGGAGAATACGGTGCGTCCCTCCCGGCGCTGCCGGCTGGCGCTCTCCTCGATGACACTTAACACATCATCCCAGCCACTCATGTGGACTCCCGCCTTGCCCTATGAGAACTCTGCCAGACACGTGTGGACCACGGTGAACGTCTCCGGTCAAAGCACTAGCCCCGGCTACTGCTCCAGGTCCAGCTCGTCGAGGTACGCCTCGATGGCGTCGTTGATGACGGCCTTGCCGCCCATCTGCTTCTGTTTGCACGCGGCCACGAGCCGGGCTCGGGTGTTGCGCTGAAGCCGTACGACGGCCGGCGGCGCGGTTGGCCGATCGATCGGTGTGCCGGGCAGCGGCTCGTTGGGATCGCGCGGCATCTTGAGATCGGCGTCTTCCGGCATCTCGGCCGGGATGGGCGGCTCAAGCGCGTCGCAGTAGGTGTTGATGGCCGCCTCGAACGTCTCTTGCAGCCCCATGCCAGTGGTTTCGAGGCCGTCGGTGAGGCGTTGGTCGATGTCGGTGTACAGATGAGCAATGGTGGGATGGAGGCTTGTCCACTGGGGCTTGCGGGTCCGGCGGGGGCCTGTGCGGGCCGATTGCGGTTCCGCTGTCGGCTGCTCTGGTGACCTACGTGTCATGGCGGTGTGGGCTTCCTGTGGTGGCGTGGGTTCCAACGGTACGGCGTTTCCGTCGTCTTGTCGCGTAGGACCGTACAGCATAGATGATCGGTACATCAAATGTTATTGCTCAGCTCTCATAGGTATATAGACGTCTACAGTATGTTATATTTAGGGGAGTTGATCAGAGTTCAAGATCAACTTCTGACTTCGCCACGCTGATAGCGGTACCGCCGTCAGCACCCGCGCCAGGCGGGCAACACCACACACCCCGGAAGGGAAAGCCATGGAGATCCAGCTCTACACCCGCACCAACCCTGACAACGGGCAGATCGAGATCAAACACTACGAGATCACTCCCGACGTGCAGCCCGACGAGCCCGGCCCCGTCTGGATGACCCACTTCTACGGGGATGAAGCGCCGGCCGACTTTTTCGCCCCCGGCGACGACTACCAGGACGTTGACTCGCTGGAGATCGGCGACACCTGTTACATCCCCTGGATCGATGGACCGCTGTCCCAGTTCCTGGCGGCCCTCTACCAGGAACTCGACGCCGAAGGCTGGGTGCTCTTGCCCACGCCCTCCGCTACTCGCTAGCTCGGCTCGAAGGGAATCCGTTGACTACCCAGCCCGTCGAGCAGAGCCAGCGCATGCGCGAGGTGTTCCACTTCGGGACCTATGCCTGGAACATCAACCTCGCCGAGGACATCGTCCAGGGCCGCGATCCCGACTACGTCCGCGCCGACGAAACCGGACCGCTGTTCCTGGTCCACATCAACGAGGACTACGCCGCCACCGTGGACCTCTCCAAGCCCCTGATTGTCGCCCCCATCCCCGACGCCGGGAACCTCATCATCGACGGCTGGCACCGCATCTGGAAGGCCCGCAAGACCGGCGTCGAAACCCTGCCCGCCCACCTCCTCACGCCCGAAGAGGAGTACCAGGTCCGCATACACGGCGGCGACAAGGGCCTCGGCTACTACCGCTGATAGCGGAAACGCAATCCACTGCCCCGCCCACTCTGGGCGGGGCAGCACCACCCCCGACGAACAGAGAGACCAGTGCAGAAGCTCGCCATCCTTGACCTCGAAACGACCTCCCTCGACGAACGCCGCGGCGACCTGTGGGAGATCGGACTGATCACCCGCGACCTGCAGCAGCCCGCCGCCCCCGACCAGGAATTCTGGTGGCAGGTCCGCCCAGACCTCAGCCTCGCCGACCCAAACTCCCTGAAGGTCGGCCGGTACTACGAGCGGTCCCGCGTCACGACCGCGCGCATCGGCATGGGCAAGAGGCTCGCCCCCACCACCAACCAGCCCCAGAGCGGCGGGTGGACCAAGGCCTACACCGGCAACCCCGCAGCCGAGGGCGACTTCTACATGAAGGAGACCGCCGAGGCCATCGCGGCGCAACTCGCCCGTCGCCTGGACGGCGCCACGATCATCGCCAACAACCCGGCGTTCGATCAGAAGTTCCTGGCCAAGTTCCTGCGGGCCAACGGGCAGATCCTCACCGCCCACCACCGCATGCTGAACGTCCGGGACATGCTGATCGGCTACATCTATGGTCGGCTCGCCGCCTACGACGGCCAGGTGGAGGAGGCATTCGAGCTCGAGGCCGCGCCGTACGTTGAGGACTGGCTGCAGGGTGCCACCGACAGCCCCTCATGGGAGATCGTCGGCGTCAAGCAGGACCCGGCGACCAAGCACACCGGGCCAGGAGACGCCCGCGTCGTCCGCGACGTGTACGACGCGATCCGCAGCGGCAGGCAACGGCCCTGCGTATAACCCGCCGTCCTTGACGCGAGGTAAGATCATGCGGATCGAAGTCGTTTACGCCAATCGCTGGTCGAGCATTCGCCGTGCCGAACTACGCCAGACCTGTGAGCTGCACGGGGTCGGCTTGGCCGACTGTGCCACCTGCGTCAAGTACGCCAACGAATGCGACCACGGCGGATGCTTCGCGCCTCCGGTCGTGGTCTATCGCGGCCGCCCGTGCTGTCTGAAGTGCAGTGAGGCTTTCAAGACCTACGACCTGTTCGCGGGATGTGATCCCGCCACGGTCGAGCCCCTCTCTCGGACCGACTTCCACGACGAATACCGACTGCATGCGGACTGCAGCGCCCCGCTGGACAGGCCAACGCCGGTCGAAGGCGGCACGGCGTAACCTTGCCGTGCGTATCTGCACAATGCGCGAGGAAGCCCCGGTGGTCGCCGGGGCTTCTTCATTTTCCGGGGATCGCCAGTCCCCGCCATGACTGATTGATTTCCCGGACGTATACGAAGGTACCCGAGATGTATGCTTCGGCCATGACCAAACGAGGCCCCCGCGGCCCGGTGCCGATCTACCAGACGATCATCAAGGCCATCAAGGACGACATCGCCTCCGGTCGGCTCAAGCCTGGCCAGGCGCTGCCAACGGAGGCCGAGCTCGGCGAGACCCATGGCGCGTCACGGCTGACGGTGCGCAGGGCGCTAGCTGCCCTGCGTGAGGAAAGCGTCATCTACACCGTCCGCCCCGAAGGCTCCTACGTCGGACCCGAGGACGCCCCAAAGATCCGTAAGGCATGGCCGTTCGAGCAGGTCGCGGCCTCCATCGCCGAGGGCATCAAGAAAGGCAACTACGAGACGGACGAGGTGCTGCCATCCGAGACGGAGATGATGGAGCAGCACGGCGTGGCGAAAAAGACGGTCCGCGCAGCCGTCGCTCTGTTGCGCGAGCAGGGCTGGGTGTACACCGTGCCCGCGATCGGGACGTTTGTCGCGGCTCGCGATAAATGGCCCAATACTCCGTGACCCGCGGAATTGTGTTCGCGTCAGCAATCACAGCCATGGAGCCGGCCAGGCTATGACCTGTCCGGCTCCATGGCTTCCTCAGTGCTCGACACGTTTGGACCCGCAACCCATCGCATAGGCATCGGTGATTGACGCTGGCCCCATGGCCGGGCGCCGCCGTACAGCTGCGAGCGCGCTGGCGGCGACAAGCAGCCCGGCCGATGACATGAAGACGACATCGAGGCCGTTGAATTTGTGGAAAGCGATGAGGTGGACCAGAGACGCCGCAAACGCCGCCGTTCCTGCGACGAAGACCAGCGTGATAGCCACCATCGCCCGTGTCATGATCTAGCCCCCATTGTCTTGAGCGGTCCTGTTGGCGCGGTCAAGCACAGCCCGGAGTCGGCCTGGAACTTCTGCCAGAGCTCGACGTCGGCGCCCTGCCCGCGCGGCAACCGTTGGCGTTTCGGATGGCCTGCGACAGGGCGGCATATCTGTCAGTACGGGATGTCGTGCCCAAAGCCAGGGTGTCCATAAAAGTCGTTTTCGGTCGTCCTGTCTACTCTTTGGGACAGCGTCTTGGTGACATGTCGTATTCCTGACAGCGATTGGGTTCAGTCGGCCCGGCCGTGCGACTTGAAGCGCGCTCGGGTTTGCTGCTTGTCGTATTCCGGCATGCTGACGCCGAATCGGACAAATCTGATGTTCTATGCGAATGGGCTATTTGTGTGGACTCGTGACAGGTCACAGTAATGCGGCCAGCGTGACCGCCGTGGCGGCCGCCCCAGCCATGGCGCCTGCAAACGTCTGGGCGGGCGTGTGGTCACGGATCACGACTCGCGCCCACCCAATCCCCGCCACCAGCACCCCGCCAGCCGCGAGCACGATCGGCGGCCCGGGGAGCACCCATGCGAGCATTACCACGCTCCCCGCAGCCACGGCGGTGTGAAACGAGATCTTCCACGCGAGGGTGATCGGTCCCACCACGGCGAGCGTGGCCAGCATGATGGCCACGCACGCCACCATCACCCGAGGAGCGCCCAGGAGCACCAGCAGCGTGAGGGCGAACACCACCAGGGCCACAATGACGGCCACCAGCTTGGGCCGCTGGCGACGCTCTCCGATGTGCCAATCGCCGAACCAGCCCCGACGCACGCCGCCGAAGATGACGACCGCAGGAACACCACCGCACAACGCCGCAGCGAGAACACCCCAGCCGAACCCGGCCCACCCCGACGTGACCGCACCCACCACAAGCGGGAGGCTCATCACGATCCACATCGGGGCGAACAAGTCCGTCAAGAGCCGAGCGACACGCTTCTTTCGCCCTTCAGTTGCCTGAACCGTGTCGCTACCTGACGCAACCACTGAATCTCCCTCTCCATGTCGCCAGCAAAATCAGGGCCCGGGATCGTCCCGGACGGTACTCCAGACCCGCGCCCAGCGCGGGCAACTCCCAGCGCGTCGGCGACCCACTGGGCCACCTCGCCGGGGTCATCACTTTCGGGTGGTGCCACGACCGAGGTCAGGTTGAGCATGCAATCGCGAATTTCCAACACCCGCCGCACCAGCCGCTCCTTCAGCGTGGCCTCCATGGGGAGCGCCACATCCGGGTACTGGCCGGTGAGCCCTTCCCACAGCGGCCGCAGCTCGCGCAGCGCGGCCATGTCCCGCAGTCGCGCCATGCCCGCTCGCCAGGCCGGAATGGACGTACCTGCCGTGATGCCGACGATGCAGATCAGGAACGTCGTCTTGCCCAGGATCGGGATTTCCCGCCAGCTCGTTGCCGGGTTGATCAGGGTGGCCACGTTGACGACCATGACGTGCGCCCGGTTGAGCACGCCGGCCGCCATGCCGACCGTGGACAGCAGCAACCCAACTCGCAGCAGCGGCGGCGCCATCCTCGCGTAGCCCGCGAAAAGCACTCCGGCCGCGGCCAAGCAGGTCATCAACCAGCCGTCGAACACGGTGAGGTAGCTGCGCCCCTGGATCGCGGTTTCGCCGGGTGCGTACGCGCCGTCCATCCAGTAGATGCGGCCGCCCCGCAGCAGGAACATGGCGGTGAGGACCGTGACCACCAGCGCAGCAGTTGGCCAGATCCAGCGGGCTCGAGACGGTCGGCCGTGCCGGGTGATCGCCTCCACGTAGGCCAGCAGGCAGGACGCCGACGCCAGACCGGTCAGGTGCCGCAGCAGCGTTGCCAGCTCCGTCGAGGTGGCGGCGTCCATCCACGCCACCAAAGGCGCCGCCGAGAACACGCGGGACAATGCCAGGGCCGTGAAAGCGCCCCAGAGCATACGTTGCTCATGGCTGTGCAGAGCTGGCCGGATGCGTGAGATCGACGCTCCCCACAGAAGGATCAGAGCTAACCAGTCCACAACGCTCACTCGCGGCTCCCTAAGTCGTATCCGAATGTCCTCTTGAGCTTGCGCAGACCCTCGTCGCCGTCCTCGAGCGGTGTATGAGCGCGCGTCAAGATGAGGGTCGCCAGCTTTTCGGCGTCGCGCTCCTCGACGGTCTCGTAGCGGCCACGAGCCGCCATCCCCATCACCGAGGGCCCGAGGAGTCTGCGCAAGACCTCCTCCACATCGCCGCCGACCCGGCCGTGCCCCAGCAGCATGTGCGAGAACTCATGCAAGACGATGTTGACGCGCAGCAGCCCCGACGCGCCGGGGGCGATGAAGATGTGGTCCGCCTTGCGGGTCGCGATCCACAGCCCGGACACGGCGCTGGCTGCCTCGGCAGGCAGGTCGTGCATGTGCAGCGGACGCTGGCGTACGGCACGCATCTGGGCGATGAACGCGTCCAGGGTGAACGGCTGGGGGATGGGCGCCGCTGATAAAGCAGCCAGCAGCGTGGAGGACGGCAATGTCACAACCCTTTCGGCCAGGCGCGGAACAGACTACCCGCGCCCGGTGACCGAATGGATCTTCTACCCCTCTGGATCGTTGTCGAGGTGTTCGGCCGCTCGCATTGCCTCGACCATCTTGTCGATGGCCTCCAGCGACAGGGGCGAGAGTCCGACCATGCGCTCGGCGATGTTCTGCACGCCGAGCTCGGCCAGACCTTCGCGGACCTTCTGTTGTTGCCGCTGGTCCTCTTCGCTCATCTGCGGGGGATGGTCTTGACCGAGAAGCCAGTCAACCGTCACGCCGAGCAGCTGAGCCAGTGCCGACGCGACGTCGGAGGATGGGTTCGTGCGCGTCCCCTTCGCGAGGGCGCTGATGTAGGCGTTCGTGATGCGCAGGTCTGGCCGGATGTGGCCCAGCTCGCGAGCGGCTTTGCGGGCGGACATGCCCTTGCGGTCCAACGCGATGGCCAGCCGCTCGGCCGAGAATGCCACTTCTACCCGCTCCTTACGCCCGGTCTGCCCTGGTCGGGCACCGGTTCACCCTATCTGTTGTGTGCCAACAGTACACATCTTGTGAAGGGTGTTATTCCGCAGTTGACAAAGCTCGCGTCCGCCGGAAAGATCATCGCTCGGCTGTAAACCACGACAAAACGCTCGCTGCCTGAGTGTGCGTCCAGAGTTGATGCCCGCAGTGAGCGCCGACTAAGTGGTAGGGCGGACAGGTGCTGCTGTCCAGCGCACTACGCCCCTAAACCGTCGTTCGCACCCTCTATAAGGAGATGTATGCACGTGAGCTCCTTCTCGGGCTGGCCCAGGTCCGCCGCCGCGCTCATCGTCGCGGCGGTGCTAGCTGTGGGCGCGGGAGCGCCTGCGGCCAACGCCGACGATGTGCCCGCTCCCGTCTGCCAGGTCGCAGACGTGGCAAGCCCTATCGTCCCCGCTGCCGCCACTCCTCCGTCTTTCGAGTCGGAGTCCGACGCGGAATGCCAGAAGGCGCCGGTGCCGGCGGACTATTCCGCACACATGGGCGGTATGTAGCGCCGACGGCTGAAAGGACAAGGAACCAATCCATGATCAGCCGCGAGGTGCGCGCGTGGCTGCTCAGCATGGCGATCATGTCGATCGTGAGCTGGGTGGCGACGGCGTCTTCTCTTCTCATCCTGATCGGCGAGGACAGCCTGAATGGCTACGCAGCGGCGCTACTGCTGGTGTGGATCCTGGCCGTATCTACTCCTGTCACGTTCCACGCCATCTCGGGCTGGCAGCGCGTACGCGCTGTCCGCCGAGCATTTGCACTCGGCCAAAAACACGCACGTTTGTTCGAGAATATGTCGGGGAAGATCACCGCTAGCCTCCGGTGATGATCATCGCCGGGCCACCGAGGAGGAAGTAGGCGTGCAACGGATCTCCGGGCTGACGCCGGAACAGGAACGCCTCTACCGGCACCTGCTCACGACGGGCCCCAGTAGCATCCCATTGCTGCAGGAGCAGTTCGGCGACCAGGTCCACGAGGACCTGTACGAACTGACGGTGCGGGGCCTCGTGCACGGCAATCCCTTGATGGCCCGGCGACCCTCGATCGCCATGAAAGGCGTCCTCACCGCGCAGGAGGCGGAACTCCAACGTGTCCAGACGTATGTGGAGGAGCTCGACCAGCTCTATGGCAACGGCCACCAGCCCACCGATGCCGCGCCCGTGACCGTGCTGACCAGCCGCGAGCTGGTCCAACAGTGGTACGAGACACTGAACGCCACGGCCGAGCACGAGATCATGCAGCTCGTCACCCACCCGTTCCTCGTGCTCAACCCGCCCGAGCAGACCGGCGCGAGCGCCAGCCCGGATCTTGTAAACCACCCGGCCAAATGCCGCGTCATATGTGAGTGGCGAGTATTCCAAAACCAGTCCGCGATCAACGGCCTGCACCACTCCCTCGACCAGGGGTGCGAGATCCGGCTCGCTGACCGGCTGCCGCACAAGCTCCTCATCGGAGACAGGCGCATGGCAATGACGCCCAGCTACCCGCGGGACCACGACGTCAGCCACATGCTCCTCGTCCACTCGGGCACCCTGCTGGACTTCCTTGTCCAGATCTTCGAGACCGAATGGGAACGGGCGCTTCCGATCCAGCCCGACCCAGGCCGGTTCGCCAGCCTCGGCGTCTTGGACGCCGACGAGATGGTCATCGTGGAACTGCTGGTGGGAGGCGCACATGTCGATCGCATTGCCAGCGCGTTGAAAGTCCACTCACGTACGGTGAATCGCCGCCTCGACGAGTTGAAGCGCAAAGCCGGCGTTACGACGCTGTTCCAGCTCGGCGCCTATGCGTCGCGCCACTGGATGAACTGACCGCTACCTCGGCCGCAAGATGCGCATTTGGGCGCTGTAGGCCTTGAGGGTGGAGTCGAGATGCTCGAGCAGGACCTTTTCCATCTGTGCCTTCTCTGCTGAGGAGACGCCTGCCAGCGCGCGGATCTCGCCGAGCATCGACTGGAGCCTCTGCTGCAGGGAGTCGGGCGTGAGATCCGGGTCAATGCCAGCCAGCGCTGGGTCGGCCTTGGTTCGCTCGCGGATCCATTCGCGAAAGAGCTCGGCCGCCGTTGGGCGGCCCGCCTGGTCTAGGTCGTCGGGGCTGATGGCAACGTCGTTGGCAAGGTCGTTGATGGCGGCCGCCATGAAGACGATCTCGCGCTCCTCCGGGTTCTTTTCGCCTGATTCGATGCGGCGCCAGTTGGGTTCGGAGAACATCTCGCCGGACAGTTCGGTGGCGCGCTTGGCGGCGGCGCGGATGGAGATGCGGCGGCGTAGAGGTCCTGGCTGTTCTCGGCGTTCGCTGATGAGTTGAACAGCTGCTGAGGGCTGGCTGATGTCGGCCACGGTGCGTCCGTGTCCCTTCGTGGCGGTTGAAGCGTCGTATGGCTATTGGCGCACACGGTATCAACAAGTGCGTCAGGACGTACTTATGAAATCTCAACATACGTGATTACTCTGCGTGATCGAAGTGGGGTAGCTGCACAGACGCATTTGACGCGTCAAGCGTTGCAAGGTGCGTCAAGAGACGATAGTGTCGGTTATGTCGGTAGTTGCGTGAGTGACCGAAATCGGACCGCGCTGACATGCCGCCAAACCTCAATCGCAGCCTGCAACGAACGGAGCGCCATGCCCGTAGGCATCCTCCGCTGGGAAGACCCAGCCCCAAGAACACCCGTAAAGAGCGAAGACGAATACGCCCCCATCGCCGCGGAACTCCGGGACCACCCGGGCAAGTGGGCCGTGATCGCCGAATACCCGGACATCCTGGAGGGCAGGCGCGCCTCAGCACGCCTGTACAGCGCCGTCAAGAACGGCTACAGGGGCTTCCGTCGCGTCGAGGGCGGCGCCTACAAGGCCACCACCAGGACCGTCGCCACCGGCCCAGGCTCCAAGGTCATCCGGGTACACGCCCAGTTCATCGCCGACCGCCAATAGCGGAACCGCAATCAGCATGCCCAACACCACAACGCCGACTCTCGACGACCTGGTGCAGCTCATCGCCACAAGAGCCGCACAGCACTGGGACTACACGGCCAAGAGCGCGTTGACCGCTCTGCTCGCCGACGTCCTCGGCGACTACGACGCCGCCTATCAGCGCATCGAGGAGACCGGCCGAAAGCTCCTGGCCGCCGAATACGAAGAGGACCTCCAGTGACCCCACCGACCACCACACCCCCTACCGAGACGGAGCTGACCGACTTCATCGGCGCTCTCAAGACCGACGAACAGCAGCACCCGTACGAGGCCTTCCCCGCCCGGCGCCAGCCGAGCTACCTCGGCGGTCCGGTGCTCGACCCGACGATCGAGGACGAGTACCGCTTCGGCTGGTTCGGCCAAGCCGACTACGACGGGCACATCGGCGGTGGTGCGTGAGCATCACCATCCGCGAGGACGAGCGCGACGAGTACGACCCAAGCCACGCCGTCCCCACCAACAAGGGCCGCTACTACTGCGACCCGGCATGCGACCCGGACGACCCCAACCGAATGAAGATCTCGGTCACCAACGCCATCGACCAGCACATGATCGAGGCCCTGGCCCCCGCCGCGGCGAGGGACACCGCGATCTGGCTGATGGACAACCTCCCCGCCGCGAACCGCGCGGCCGCCGACCCCTACGACATGGAGAAGTTCATCAAGGAGGCCAAGAGCCAGTACCGCCTCCAGTGGGACAAGAAGGCCGACCTCGGCTCCCGCGTCCACGCCATCGCTGAAGCGATCAACCTCGGCGCCCCGTACATCCCCGACGAAGAAGCTGAACCGTTCGTCAACTCCTACCGGCAGTTCCTCGCGGACTTCGGCCTCGACATCCGCCGCGACATCAAGGCAGCCGAGTGCACCGTGCTGAACCGCACCCTCGGCTACGGCGGAACAAGCGACATCTGGGCCAACCTCCGATTCGACAGCCCGACGTCGCCGATCATCCCGAAGTTCAAGCCCCGCGCAGTCCCGGCCGACCCGATCCCCACCCCGTCCGGGCTGTGGCTCATCGACCTGAAGACGAGCCTCACCAAGCCGGCCAGCGCCATCTACGACGACTACGTGATGCAGCTCGCCGCGCTGCGGCACGCGGAAGTCGCCCTGGTATGCCCGCCGGAATGCCGGTACGGCGAGACCGAGTTCCACGACTCCAGCCACGAGTTCAAGGTCCCCGAGTTCGTCGGCACGGCGATCCTCAACCTCCGCGAGACAACGTACGGCTTCGTCCCGCTGCCCGCTGACCGGGACGCGTTCGACGCGTTCTGCGGGTTGCTGCCGCTGGCCCGCTACATGCACGGCCTAGAGCTGCGCGGGTGCAAGCCGGTGCAGCCGCCCATCAACAACACCAGGAAGGACGCCGCCTGATGCCCATCGACCCCTCCGTACTGCAGCGCCGCCATTGGCAGGACGGCCGTATCCGTCTCGGCGTGAAGAAGACCAGCCAGAGTGGCAGCCAGTACCCGAGCAAGATCGAGACGTTCCGGTTCACGTCGCCGTCCGAGGAGATGATCCGGGGTGTGGCCGAGTTGTACGGCGGTCAGGCCAGGCCGTGGCAGTCACCCGAGGGTCCGCAGTTCGAGGTCATCACTAACGCGACCCGCATCCCCGTCGTCGTCCCGCCCAACGGGCTGTCGCAGAACATGGAGCTGTGGGAGAGCAAGGTCTGTGTCCGCCGCTGCACCGGCGTGACCATGCAGCCGCCGTTCGTCGGCCCCTGCCTGTGTGGCGCTACAAGCGACTTTGACAGCCGTCCCTGCAAGCCGTACACGCGACTCGGCGTCTTCCTAAAGGAGGTCCCGTCCCTCGGCCTATGGCGGCTCGACAGCAAGGGCAAGAACGCCGCGGCGGAACTCCCGAACGCCGCCGAGTTCCTGGCCCACGCGGGCACGTACGTGGACGCCTGGCTCTACATCGCCAAGCGCAACGGCACGATCATCGACGAACGGACCAGGCGGCCCAAGCCGACTACGTACATGGTGCCCGGCCTGACGATCGAGGGCATCGGGTTCGACGAGCTCATGTCGGGCGAGGTCGCTCGCCGCGCCGAGCTGTCCCGGGGCGGCGGTGCACAGCGGGCGATCGAGGCCGCGCCCGCAACCGACTACCTCGCGATGATCAAGGCGGCCTCGAGCCGCGATGCCGTCGTGGCCATCTGGAAGACGGCCAAGCTGGACCCCGCCTGGGCAGGCCGGGCGGATGAGGTCGAGGCCGCGGCCAAGGCCCGCGTCGCCACTTTCACTCAGCCGCAGGGCGACGGTGCACCCCTGGGTCAGCCTGCCCCGGCTGACGAACCCACGCACGAGGAGGAACCTCCCGAGAATCCGCCGCCAGGCGGATACGCGCAGCAGGGATCGGACACGCCGCCGGCGCCGAGCGACCCCGAAGCGGATCGGATCCGCCAGCACATCATGACCGCGTGGGCGGGCACGACGAGCCAGCTCCACACCGCGTTCCGCGACCGCGCGGGCACGACCATGAAGGCCGCAACCCTGCAGCAGCTCCAAGAGTTCGCCGACCACCTTGGCCAGCCCGCGGCGGGCCCGATCGCGGACGGACCGCGCAAGGCGTCCGAACGCGCCGACGCGCTCCTCGAGGCCCCCCGCGAGCAGAGCACCGCGGCGGCGGACGACACGGACATCGTGGACGCGGTGATCGTCGAAGACGAGGACCAGCCGAAGCCCACCGCCAAGGCGCTGCGCGACCTCGGTGTCTGGTTCGGCGAGGCCGGCGTCACCATCCACACCGGCAAGGGCGCGACCAAGGGCAACGACGAGGCCCGGTTCGCCTGGATCACCGAGCACCTGGGCGTCACCGTCACCTCGACGAAGGAGCTCAGCGCCGAGCGGGTGGCCGCCGGGGTCAAGCTGCTGATGCAGCAGGCCGCCGCCCGCCGCAAGGACCTGCAGCAACGCATCGTCAATGTTTGGTCCGACCTCGGCGGCAACAACCAGCAGCTCTCCGCCGTGTTCGAGCAGCACATGAAGAAGCCGGTCGCCGAGGCCACCAACGCCGACCTCGCCGCCTTCCTCCAGAAGCTCACCAACAGTGAGATCACCCCGGACGGCGGCCAGTGATGACGCTGACCAACGATCAGCGGGCGGCGCTCTGCGCTGACCGACTCGCGCGGCTCAAGCGCGAGCGCGAGCGGCGCACCGCCCTCTTCGCGGAGATCGCGCGGCACGCGGGAGCGTGTGAGAGCCGCCGCAACTGCCTGCTCTGCAAGGCGTTTGGGCTGCTCGTCGAGTACGTGCCCGAGCCCACGGTCCGCGAGGACTACGAGCACGCCCGCCACCAGCTCGACGAGCTACGGGAGCGCCTGGAGCGGATCCGCGACGTGCACCAGAGCCTGTCCGAAGCCGCCCGCCTCGGAACGCCGCTGGCCCGCACGGTCCACGACGCCGCGTGGGTCGTCCTCGTCCGCCTCGCCAACGCCTGGCACGGCGAGGAGGTCGAGGACCCGTACGCCCCGATCAAGCCCGACTACTTCGCCTGACCAACCTCGGCCCGGCGTCACGCACTGCCGACGCCGGGTTCGCCCCTCAAGGAGTGCCCCATGAAGTCCATCACCGTCGAGTACAACGACGTCACCCCCGCCACGATCGAGCACCAGCTGGCCGCTCAGGAGACCGTCCTCGCGATGGGGAACCGCCGCTACCCCGCCGCGCTGAACGACCGGGCCGCCCTGCTGGAAGCCCTGCAGATCGCCGACAAGCTGTCCGGCGCTGTCGTCGGCTGGCGCGGCGACATCGTGGCCGCGCTGCAGAAGCTCGACGCCGACCAGTACGCCCGCGAGAACGCCACCGCCTGACTCCTCGTCCTCCATGCCTGACACCACCGCCACGGGAGTTCGCGTGATCAGCGACCCGCACATCACCCCGGAGATTGCCGCACACATCCTGTTCCACCTCGGCCAGGGCGGTTCACCCGGCAGCACCTTCGTCCAGAAGCTGCTCGCCGCGTTCGACGCCGCCGACGCGCACAACCGACTCCAGCTCTCCACAGCGTTCCCCGGCTACGACGCCGCGCTCGAGCTGGCCAAGAACACCAACGACGGCGTGGCCCTCCTCCAGGTCCGCGCCGACGACAACCACTGAGGAAGGCCCCATCATGAGCCGTCACATCATTCCCAACCCGCCCGGGTCACCGCTCCGCCGCGTTACCTCGGTCGGCTGGGACCGGCCGCTCGCGACGTTCTTCGCGATGTCGTTCGACCCGCCCGCGCCCGGCGACGAGTTCGATAACGAGATCGAGGTGTTCTGGATCGGCGCGACACCATGCGAGATCCCCACCGTCGAGGCCCTCGCGCACACCCTGGCTGAGCACCACGTGGAGCTCCCGGGGGACATCAAGAGACTGCTCGCCGTGGAGGCGAAGGTCGAAGGCCAGGGATTTGCAGGCCGGCCCGCGACCAGTGTCATCGCGGCGGCGGTACGGCCGCACGTTCCCGCCGACCAGCAGGCCCGCATCGACGCAGCCCTCGAGGGCGGCGTGGGATGAGCCGCAGCGAAGTGAAGGTCGAGATCTTCGCCGCGAAGGCCGAGCCATATCAGAAGTACCTCGTGTTCGGCGTGGCCGCCGCGTTCTTCGGCGGCCTGGTGATCTTCGGCGGCGTGTGGGCGCTCGTCATCGCCGTGGTCTGCCTCGTCGTCGGCATCATGCTCGGCCTGGTCGTCGGCATCGAACTTGCCCGGCGCGACCTGGCGGACGAGATGACTGCGCTGCGCGCCCAGTACGAAGCCGCCTCGGAGCTGGTGTACAAGCTGAGCGAGGAGCGCACCATCCAGGAGGAGCGCGCCGAGTCGGCCGAACGTGACCTGATGACGACGGTAGCCGAGAAGACGTCGCTGCGCGCCCAGCTCGACGCACTCCACACGGACGGCGACGCGTGACCGTCGTGAAGGACATCCTGGCGGTGATCGGCGGGCTCTGCGTGCTGGCCACCGCCGGGTTGGTCGCACTGTCCCTACTCAGCTGGCGTGCTGAACGGCGACGCCTCCGCAGCAATCGCAACCACCGGGCCGCCCGACCAGCCGAGCAGGTCGCAAAGGACCCCGCCATGTGGTCCGACTACTTCCTTGACCACGACCTGCACAAGATCCTCAGAACCCCCAAGGAGTGGAGACCGTGACTTCCCCCCACATCGTCGGCCTCGACCTTTCCATCACCAGCACCGGCATGGCCACCGGACTCGGCTGGTGCGAAAAGGTCGGACGCGACGGCATCACCAAGCTGCCCCTGCGCATGCGCTACCGAACCCTCAACGACCTGGCCAGCACAATCATCGTGCTCACCAACGCCGAGAAGGCCGACCTCGTCCTGGTCGAGAAGCTCGTGTTCAACCGGCAGGACGGCGGCCGCGGCGGCGCCGGTGAGCGGTCCTACCTGTACTACCGAGTGATGGGCACCATCGCGGACGCCGGAGTGCCCATCGTCGAGGTGCCGCAGGCCACGCTGAAGACGTACGCGCTCGGCAAGGGCTCCGGCAGCAAGGGCGAGATCGTCGATTCGATCGCCCGCCGCCTGCCGATGTTCGTCACCCGCGGCAACCACGACATGGCCGACGCCGCCACCCTGGCCGCGATGGGCGCCGACCACCTCGGCCACCCGCTGGCCGACATGCCGAAGACACACCGGGCCGCGCTGGACAAGCTGACGTGGCCAGAGGTGACCCGGTGACCCGCAGCGCAGTCGCCGAAGCCCGGCGCCGCTACGGGCAAGCTCGCTACCAGCAGATGAAAGCAGGCACCTGGCGGGGCCTCGTCGATGCCGACGAGGCACGCCAGCACGTGCTCGCGCTACACCGCATCTGGCTCGTCAGCTACGACGCCATCGGCGACCTCGCTGGCGTGTACGGCACGAACGTCCAGCACATCGCCGAAGGTACCCCGTCCCGTCAGCTTCCCCCGCCCCGCCGGATCACGGCGCGAATCTCCGATGCGCTCCTCACCGTGAGCGTGGACGACCTGCCTGACAACTGCATGGTGAACGCAGTGGGGTCCATGCGGCGGCTGCGTGCCCTCGCCGTCGCCGGATGGTCTGTGCGGCAGGTGTCCGACCGCGCGGGAGCCGCCTGGGTGGGGCTCAAAATCCTCCGGCGCGGTGAGAGGACCACGGTTCTCCTGCGGACTGCCCGCCTGATCCGGGAGACGTACGAAGAGTTGATCCAGCTCAACCCGTATGAGCACATGCGAGCGTCCGCCGTCAGCAGCTGCCGTAAGGAGGCGGTCACCAACGAGTGGTTCCCGGCGGAGGCGTGGGCCGACGCCATCGACGACCCCGAGGCCAAGCCGTGGCAGATGGTTCGCTGCTCTCACCCGACCTGCGTCCACGGGTCGAAGGACGAGCGGCTGTTGTGCGACAACCACCTCGGCCGACTCAAGGAGCGGGGCACCCTCGACGGAATGCGGAACATGCGGAACCGCAAGGCCCTGATCGAAGACGCCCGATTCATCCTCGCTACTGACCCGCCCATCGACCCCGACACCGAGGAGATCGACCGGGACCGCCTCGCGGAGCGGCTCGGCACGAGTTGGGAAGCGCTGGAGCGGGCCCTACTCCGGGCGAAGATCCACCTAGACAAGCTGCGGGAGTCCGCGTGAACGCGCATGCTGAAAGCGGAACCGCTATCGCCGCCACCGACGTCATCTCCGACGTCCTGTCGGCGGCCACGCCCACCGCCACCGACATCCTCGACGCGCTCGGCAACGCTGGATACCGGGTCATCCGGCCCGAGCAGGGCCCGGCCTGGATGCCGGTCACGGCGCGGAGCCTCGCGAAGGTCCACACATGCGCAGACCTGCTTAACGACGGCAAGACACTGCACGAGGTCGCCGACGCCATGCGGGTGTCGACCCGCCAAGCCGAACGGTACAGCGCGGCCGCCCGCAGGTTGGGACTGACCGAGCGGAGGCGCTGATGGCCGGCCCGCTCGCGTGGCAGGGCCGAGCCGCCTGCAAGGGCAAGGACCTGGCCCTGTTCTACGGGCCAGGTGAAGGAGAAACCCGGGAGACGACCAAACAGAAGGAGACCCGGGTCAACAAGGCCAAGGCGATCTGCCGCCAGTGCCCTGTCACGGACGAGTGCCTGCAGTGGCACGTGCAGGTCAGCGCGACCCAGCACGGCGTCTCCGGAGGCCTCGACGAGGACGAACGCACCTCCTACCGGCGCCGCCAACTCCGCAGGAAACGAGAAGGAAGGCAGGCATCGTGACGAGCGACGCCACAGAGAGCGCGATACGGGCGCTCGCCCACCGCGTCTACGACCGCGACCACGCCGAACCCGAAGACCGGGCCAGCACGACCGACTTCGCATTCGAGTTCATCACGTGGCTCCGCGCAAACAGGTGGACCCACACCCCGCCGGCGGCTCCACCCGCTCCGCCCGCACCGCCGACCGGGCTGCATGGCGCGGACATCGCCCGCCACGCCCTGGCCCAGCTCAACAAGGGAGACAAGACCGATGTCCGCTGACCTGGACGACGACAAGGCGATGGTGCCGTTCGACGAGTTCGGCAACCTCCTGCGCAAGCCGTGGGTGCCTGAGGGGGAGGTGGTGTGGCGCGCTCCGGAGCCGTTCACCGCGCGCCTGCAACTCTCCCAGTTCGCCCGCGGCCGTGCCGCCGGGTTCGTCATGTGGCTCGACGCGGAGAGCCACATGTTCCCCATGTCAATGACCGAGCTGGTCGAGACCGTGCGGACGGTCGGCGTCGAGGTCGGCGGCTACACCGAAGCCGAGTGGATCGCCCACCGCCGTGGCGGCTCCTACGGCATCCAGCTGTACATGTCGCGGCGGGATCGGCGCAGGGTGCGCCGCAGCCATGGCTGAGCGGGTGGTCGCGCAGCCGAGCGGGTGCCGCTGGTGCGGCATCGCGCAGCTCGGCCACTTCCAGCGGTGGACCCGCTTGGCCGGCTGGCACGGCTGGACCCCGCCGACTCAAGACCAGATCAAGGAACGCATGAAGGCGCGCCGAGCCTGGCAGGGGCAGCGCGCCTCTCTCGTGATCATCGACGAGGCCGTGAACTGGGCCGCCATCGGAAGGACCGAAATGTCCGTCAGCGACGCCCCTCTCGACAAGCGGGACGGCACCGATCTTCGCGCCGCGTTCGACCGTATCGACGCCCGCCACCAGCCGACCACGACCGAGACGTGGATTACGTGCCCCGCTCACGACAAGCAGTGGCTCAAGGGGGTCCTGAGTATGTGTCCGATGTGCGCGCCCCGGCCCGTGACCCACTGCACGAACGATGCCTGCCCCACCTGGCCCTGCGCGGAACACCTCGCCCTGCACGGCGAGACCGTCGCCACCTGCACCCACAAGGGAGACAGCCGATGACCGACCAGCAGCCGATGACGCTCACCGACTGGCGGGGCAACCCGTAATGACCAGCAAGTCCGATGTACGCAAGCTCGTTGAGGCCGAGACGGAACGTCTGGGCTTCACGATGCAGCTCGCTAACGGCCGCTGGCTGATCACCAACCCCGACAACGGCCGCACAGGCGAGATCCCGCTGCAGGCCATGGGCCGGGGCCTGGACAACTACCGGACGAAGATTCGCTCCCTGCTGCACGACCACCCTACGAAGCCTTCACCCATGGTCGCCGCCACCGACCTCGCCACTGAGAAAGCCGACACCATGCCCCGTGACACCTGGTGGAGCGTCGAAGCGCTCCTGTCCGCGGCCCGCGCGAACGGCATCAAGCCATACGTGTCGGGCGGCCTCCTCCACACCCCCGGACCGGTCGAGGCCAAGCCGTACGCGGACATGCTGCACGCCCGCGAGGCCGAGGTGATCGCCTACCTCACCAACACCACCCCCGTCACCGCCACCACCGAAGGAGACACCGCTGTGCCGACGATCGGCGAGTCCGCCAACGTCACCAGGATCAAGCCCCGCGACATCGCGGCCGACGCCGAAGCCCTGTGGGGGCTGCTGCGCGAGGCGGCCCGCGAGCAGGGAGACAAGCAGCTGACCAACGGCGGCGTTGTCGGCGTCCAGTGGTGCGGTGCCCTCGCCGACATCATCAAGGCCGCCTGCTCCGACTGGGACGCCCTGCATGAGAAGGAAGTCCGGCAGTACCTGAACCGGACTGAGCACACCCGCTGCCACCGGCCTCGCGCCACCCCGCCCGTGTGGTGGGTCGCGCTCGAGTGGAACAACGGCGGCCTGACCGTCACCAAGACCACGCCCAAACCCGGCCCCCGGACTGTCGCGGCCGCGCCCGTCAAGACGGTCACATCGGCCCCCGCCGCTGTCGCGCCGCCAGCGCCCGCTGGTCCGGCGCTGCGGGCGCTCATCGGGTTCGAGCAGGCCATCCAGCGGACTGAGGCCGAGCGAGACCAGGCGATCCTCGAACGGGACGAGACGAAGCGCGAGCTGGATAAGGTGCGCACCGAGCGCGACGACCTGCAGATCAGGCTCGGCACGGCCGAGGTCGAGGGGGAGCAGGCGCGGGCCGAGCTCGCCGCCATCAACGCCGTGTTCGCCCGGTACGGCGGAGCCTCTTCATGACCGCGACCCTGCCCGATCCGGACACGGAGGGGCAGCGTGTTCTCCCGAGCTGACCTCAAGCCATGCATGGGGACGAAGGACAAGCTGCCGTGCGGCAAGTATGTCCGGTGGACCCGAACCGAGAACAGCGCAGACCTCGCGGTGGACCCGGACCCGCATCCGGAAGGCAACACCGCCGTGTGGAAGGACGTCCACGGGGTTCTGCGGTCCCACCGCATCACCAAGGACCGTCCGCTCGTCCCCCCAGCGAAGCGGATGAAGCCGCACGCCGCCACCTGCACTGGCAGGCCACGCGTCCAAACCCAGCCCCCGCCACCACAGAGGCCTGCGACGCCGCCAGCCGGACACCTGTACGACCTGCTCGGCGTCGTGAGGACCGCGAGCCAGGACGACATCAAGAGGGCGTACCGGAGGCTGGCCCGGCAGCTGCATCCAGACGTCAACCCCGACCCGGCGGTGGCGGAGAGGTTCCAGGAGATCGGGGAGGCGTACCACGTCCTGTCCGATCCCGGCCGGCGGGTCACCTATGACGCGACGGGGCGGGCGCCGAGAGCAAGATGACGGCCGATAGCGGTACCGCTTACGGTGGCGGGGCGCCTCTTCCCTCGGTGGCTCCAACTGAAGAATCCAGCACGTGAAGGGGCCTGATGGGTTACAAGCTGGCCGACGAGGTGGCGATCAACGCGCCGAAGAAGACGCCGCCGAGGGATCTGCTGGGGTTGATGGCCATCGCCCGCAGGATCAACGACCACACCCGCACTGGGTGGCTGACCCGCGACGAGATCGCGCGCTGGGCGCGGATCGACGTGCGGTCGGTGAAGGCGCTGCGGGAGCGCCTGGTCGAGGCGGGGCTCCTCGTCGTGCTCAAGGTCGGGGGTGGTCGCCGCCGGGCGACCGAGTTCTACATCCCGCCGATGCCTGGATACCTGCCGGGGGAGCCGCCGCGGCCGCTCGACTTGGAGCTGGAAGCGGGAACCTCAGACTTCCCCCTTTCGGGGTCGGAGGGAACTGCCGACGACCGGAAAGGAGGAAGTCTGGACTTCCCCTTTTCGGGTGTGGACAACGCTGTGGACGACCGGAAAGGGGGAAGTCAGGGCTTCCCCCTTTCGGAGGGTGAAAGGGGGAAATCTGGACCGGAAAGGGGGAAGTTTGGGGCCAAAAGGGGGAAGTCTGGACTTCCCCCCAATCCTCATTCCACTCCTCAACTTCAATCCTCTTCTTCTTCGCGCGTGGCTGAGGAGGAAGCGCGCAGCGCGACCGCCGACCACCACCCGGAAGAAGAAGACAAGATCCACAAGGAGGAAGACCACAACCCCGCCAGCCGCGCCGCACGGGTGATCACCAAGCGGATCGGATGCCCCCTGGACGAAGCCGAACGCATCTCCCAGGTCATCGCCCGCGAAAACCGCGTCCGCAAGCCCCTGCACATCTACGTCGCAGGCATCGGAGCCGCCGACCTGCGCGCCTGGCAGCAGACCACACGACAGCAAACCCAGACCACCACGGCGAGACCCGCACGCGTGGCCGGCCGGTGCCCCATCCACTTCCAAGACCTGCCCTGCATCGGCTGCGCCGCAGACGCCAAAGCCCTACCGGTCTGACGTTGGCACACCAGGCGACATCCCGCAGGCCCGTGACCAGTACAAACACGGCAGACCTCCGCGAGGCCGACCGCCGGAACCACGCGGAAACCCCTCCAAGAGCAGCCAAAACAAGCCGGAAACCCATCAGAACGAGCCAAGCCCACCACCTCGTCGCTGATGGGTTTTCGCATGCCCGGAGACGCGATCAGACGCATCTGACGCACCACCAGTAACACGACGCACCCCACAGGAAGCGCTGAGCTCCACGGAGAGACGCGAACAGGTGCGATCCGGTACAACGGAGTACCCCACACGATTGGAAACGCTCTACGTCGATTTCAGAGCGTTCTAGGTCAACTTGGAAAGATCAACAAGGGACAGGGGCTGGGCGATTGGTCGCTGGGCGGCAAAATGGCCGGTTTGGTGCCAACGCAGACGATTAGCCGCCTCGACAATGGCTCGAACGCGCGTTCGTCTTCTGGTTTGGCTGGCTGCCTTCTGATGCGAACGGACGCTCGAAAATGCGGGCGATTCCGCTTGGGGATATGCCCCGACCAGGCGTGTAATCCGTGATCTGTTCGTGATCAAGTCGTCGTAAATCCGTTATGCAAATCGGTCTCCTCAATGTCCACATCGGTCTACGGTTTGTCATGTGCAGATACGACGAAGCGAGCGGGCAGCGTGGGCAGCCGTTGGTGCCCTCGCCGCTCTCCTACTCGCTAACACGCTGGCAGGAGGTGCGACCATGGCACTGGTCGCCACCGACGACCCTGCCCCCACAGCGACGGTGACGGTCAGCGGTCCCCCCGGACCGACCGGACCCGCCGGACCGCAAGGTCCTAAGGGTGACCCCGGTGACCCTGGACCTACCGGACCCGCCGGACCCCCCGGCATCCAGGGAAGCCCTGGCCCGAAGGGCGACAAGGGCGACCCCGGCCCGAGGGGTGACAAGGGCGACCCCGGCCCGACCCCCACGGCCATCACGGTTACCGGACCCGCCGGACCGAAGGGCGACCCCGGACCGCAGGGTGACCCCGGCAAAGACGGCCAACCCGGCAAGGACGGAGCGACCGGCCCTCAAGGTGAGAAGGGCGAGAAGGGCGAGCCCGGACCGTCAGGCAAGCCCGGCACCGATGGGAGTCCCGGACCAACCGGCCCCGCCGGTACAAGCGAACCCGGCCCTACCGGACCCGCCGGACCCCCCGGACCTCAGGGCAACGCCGGACCGTCCGGCAAGCCCGGAGCGACCGGACAGCCAGGAGTGAAGGGCGACAAGGGCGAGCCCGGACCGTCCGACAGCCCAGAGCCCGGCCAGATCGACGCGGCCAACGTGTCCAGCGACGCCCCCGCCCTGGTGTGGTGGCTCGCCTGGACAGCCGCAGCAGTCGCCGTAGCCGTAGCGGTCGGCATCGCGATCAAGCGACGCCGCCGCCGAGTCGCGCAAGCCGATAGCGGAACCGCTGTCAGCGAAGCAGATAGCTCTACCGCTATCGGCGACACGCAGCAGCTCTAACCACTCGCCCGCCCGGACTGTCCGGGCGGGCACCCACCACCACGAAAGGCAAGTTCAATGCAGGTCAACACCAACCCGGCCGCTCTGTTCGACGCGATCGAGTCCGTGACCGTCGTTCACTCCAAGACCTTCGCCCGACTCGGCATCTCTCGCCCGATCGGGTTCGTTGTCCTCGGGCTGGCCGCAACCGGCCGCCTTGACGAGCTGGCCGCCAGCGAGAACGAGGGGAGCACCGCTGACCGCTTCCTGATCGGTGACGAGCTGGGCGACCTGCCCGCCGAGTGCATCGCCACCCGTGGCACCGGCAAGAACGCGATCAAGTTCTCGACGTTCGCGCTGATCGGTATGCATGTGGCCGCTCAGGTGGGTTTCGGTGACGCGACCCTAAAGGAGCTTGGGAAGGTCCCCGGCACGTCTGCCACGCAGGTTCAGAAGCTCTTGGCCGAGCTGCCGAGCATGGCGGAGTACCGCAAGGAGATCGAGGCCCGCCGCAAGGCCGCCGCCAAGCGCGCCGCCGACGTCGCCGCCGTCCGCCTGGTGTGGCGGTTCGCCGAGAAGTTCAAGGCCCCGCACACCGAGGACACCTATGCCGAGGTGATGGAGGAGCGCGGGCTCAGCTTCGAGCAGGTCTCGGAGATCATCGCCGCCCTCACCACCGAGTCGGACGTGAAGGCCGCCGAGCAGGCCGCCGACGAGGCCAAGGCCGACGCCTAGCAGCACCGGGCGCGCCCGTGACGCCACCACGGGCGCGCCCGCCCCACCCCCGCACCGACCAACACCACGACCGCCACAGGAGGACCCAGACATGATCAGCCGCGATCAAGCCGAGCGCGCCCGCGACTACGCACTCAACGCACAAGCGGCCGTCAACGACCACACCGCCACGTGCCGCAAGTGCGCCCAGCAGTCCATACCGTGCGAGCTGGGCGGCATGCTGCGGCGAGGCGCGCTTAGGATCCAGCGGGAAGCGCGTGACGCACTGGCCGCGTACCTGCCGCCCGGTAGCCAGGTGGTCTACCACGGCCAGCAAGAGACGTACCGGGGAAGCACGTTCGTTGTGATGGGGCCGTCCCGCAATGCCCCGTACAGCGCCTACACCCTGTCGTCGGTGGACGTCGCACCGTTCGTGGCGACCCTGCCATCACTGCACCTGACCAGCCGGGAGGCACAGCAGCGCGAGCAGCTTGGGAAGGTCAAGCGCGCGGTCGCGCTGTGCCTCGCGGTCGCGGCGAAGTACGAGGTCAACATCAAGGTGAACGTGGATCGCAGCGACACCGGCATCGTGCGAGTCGTCTGGAGTTCGGCCGAGTTCATCGGGGCCGAGGTGCGCGCCCAGCAGGACAGCGCCAAGAAGTCGGGGCAGTACCTCGCCGCAGCGCTCTACCTGTTGCAAGCCCTACGCGCGCACACGCAGCGCCGCGAATGGCATGAGGTAGAGCGCGACGCCCACAGCGCGCAGCGGTTGGCCGAACGCGCACAGGTGTCCGTGTAGTTTGCGATGCGCCGACAGCGCCGGACCGCCCCACGCGGACCGGCGCTTTCGCGTACCCCCGCCCCCCTCCGGCCGGAGCCAGCCGGGGGAGTACTTGTTTCGGTACCTGCGGAAACAAGTTGATCTTGTAGGGTTGTGGCGGTTTCTGCGACGGGTCGGGGGTGCCGTGTCTGGTCTTGCTTCGGGTGTGTCGGTGGTGCGGGGCGCGTGTGTGGGTCCGTGTAATGGCAGGTCGCGGCGTGCGTGGGCTGGATTTGAGCGGGCGCGTGATGAGCATGCGGATCTGGTGGATGCGTGGGTGAGGGGCGGCGAGGTTGGGGAGCCTCCTGTCGAGCCAGAGGTTCCGGAGTTGAGGTGGCGGCGGGGGGAGCCGCTGGTGTGCGGCCGGTGTACGGCGACGGTTCGGGCGGCGTTGTTGGAGGTGGACGCATTCGCTGCGCAGCTCGCGAGGGAGGCGGATGGTTTCCGTCCGCCGTCGAAGTGGTCGCGGGTGTCGGGGTCGCGGCCGAAGCCGGAGATGTCGCCGGTGGGGGAGCTGCTGGAGAAGCTGACGGGCGGGCTGCTGGATTTCGAGGGGCGGGCGCGGGTGTGGCTGGGGGCGGGGTCGCGTCTGGGGGGTGTCCGATCGGCGGTTGCTCGGTCTCGGGCGGTGGGCTGGCTGGTGGAGTCGGGTCGTCTGGAAAGCGTCCTGGTGCGGGAGGACCTGGTGGGTCTGGTGGACTTCGCGTTGTCTTGGCGGCTGGTGTTGGAGCGGTTGGCGGGGGATGAGCCTCCTGCGTGGACGCCGGCCCGGTGCCGGTGTGGTGAGCGGTCGTTCCGCTGGGACGCGAAGGCGGGCTTCTATGTGTGCGCGGCGTGTGGCACGCATGTTTCGGAGGGTGAGGCGTCGGCGCGGGTGGAAGAGGAGTCGGCGTGTTGATAGCGGTTCCGCTGTCGGTTTGCGTCTGGGCGCGGGGTGTGTAACACTTCCGGGCGACGGAGAGACTTGTGCCCTCGGACTGATCACGGTCCGGGGGCTTTTTGCTGTCTGGGGGTGTTCGTGTCCCCTGCGACGGCGAAGACCGCTGCTGTTCGGCTGGGCCGGGAGGCCGTGACAATCCGGCAGTGGGCGCGCCGGTATGGCGTGCGGGTGTTGGGCCTGGCTGGCCGGGAGGTCGTGTACGACTTCGCGGATCTCGCGACGATCGAGGGCTGTATCTGGCGGGGCGATCCTGTGCCTGAGACGCCGGAGGGTCGGGATGCGTTGCGTGTTCGGTTGGCATCGGCCGCATGAACAGAACAGGGGTGGCTGTGATGGAGATGCGGAAGCACGCCCGAGTGTCGGGCGCGGAGCGGGAGACGCTGAAGGCTGCCCTGAAGCGCCGGTACTCCTCGGGCGAGTCGATCCGGGCGCTGTCGGTTTCGACGGGCCGTTCGTATGGGTTCGTCCACCGGTTGCTGGAAGAGGCGGGGGTGCCTCTGCGGCCGCGGGGCGGCAACCAGAGGTTGGCCCGCTCTAGCTGATCCAGTTGACCAGCAGGCCGATAGGGAACGAGATGACCGCGCCGATCGCGACGTAGAGCAACTGTTGTCGGCGCTCCGCGCGGATCTCCTGCTTGGTCTTGCGTGTGATCGCACGTCGGAGGGCTTCTGCCCGTTCCGCATCTTGAGCGAGCAGTACTTCGTGCTCCTCGCTGCGGTTGATAATGCCCTCAAGTTCGGCGAGCTGTCGTTGGAGTTCGCGCTCCAGGTCGTCCTTCAGAGTGACCGCTGCGCTGAACGCTAGGTTGACCTCTTGGATGCGGCGGCGGAGTACCTCGGCGGGGTCCTCCTCGGCCTGTCTCAGGCGTTCCTCTGTGGTGAACAGCTTTCTGATTAGCGAGCCTCCTGCAGTTCCTGCCGCGAGGCCAACCAAGCTGCTTGGCCAAAAACCCTGACCGGAGAGAAACGTGAGCGAAAAGCTTGCTGCGCCTGCTACGACGAACACGATCGTGGCGATCCAGTCACGGCGTTTCGGTGTCATTCGTTCATTGCAGCGCGGCATACGACGACGTTGGGGCGGTGTTATCTGATCGCGATAGACGGTGATCAAGATCGCTGAGAGCGGAACATAATCCAAGTTATGTTCCGCTCGGTGTGCTACCGTCGCGAGTGATCCACTTCCCTCGCGAAAGGTGCTCGAATGAGCCACCACAGGGGCGACCGGCTCCATCCGGCCGCTATCGACTTTCCCATCGACCTCAGGGTGGGCGCCTGGGGCGCCACGCCCGAGGAGGTTCGCGCCCACGCCTTAGACGATGCGGCGCGGTTCTATGGCGATGTGCTGCCCCTCGATGTCGTGTCGGCCGTAGTTGAAGAGGACCCGGAGAACTACGGCCGTTACATCGGCGTCATTGTCTTTCGGCCGGCGGGCGACACCAACGAGGACCGGTGACGGCCGAGCTGGTCGAGTCGCCGCGCGGCGACCTCGCGCTCCCGCTCGACCTTCCGCCGATCATCCTCGACCTGACGAGGGCGTGGCTGTGGTCGTTCGACTCGAAGAACACGCGCGAGGCGTACGAGCGGAACATCCGGCGGTGGTTCGCGTTCTGTGTGGAGACCGGTCTCGATCCGATGGAGGCGCGTAAGCCGCACGGCGACGTGTTCTCACGGTGGTTCCAGGAGACGGCGCGGCGGCCGCCGAAGCCGAAGACGGTCGCTCAGGTGCTGTCGTCGGTGTCGTCCTGGTACGAGTACCTGCACGAGACCGACGCGATCGAGGCGAACCGCTTCAAGAAGACGAAGCGGCCGAAGATCCCGCGCAAGCACTCCGAGACGATCGCCCTGACCAAGGACGAGGCGCGGGCGATGGTGCGGGCGGCCGACGCTGATCACGGGCTGAGTCGTCTGCGCACCGCGGCGTTGATCCGGCTGCTGCTGCAGGTCGGCGTGCGCATCTCGGAGGCGGTGAACGCGCAGATCGACGACCTGGGGTTCGCCCGTGGGTATCGGACGCTGCGTATCACGGCCAAGGGTGGCAACGACCTGATCCGGAAGCTGCCCGTTGAGACCACTCACGCGCTGGACACCTACCTGACTGAGCGGGCGCGCCGCGAAGGGGTGGAGCTGCGGGACCTGCGGGGCCCGCTGTTCGCTACCGCGACGGGCCGGCCGTGGGACCGGTCGAAGGCGTTCGAGCTGGTGCGGCGCATCGCCCGGCAGGCGGGCATCGAGTCGAAGGTGTCGCCGCACACATGCAGGCACACCTACGCCTCGCTGGCCGTCGAGGGCGGGGCGACGATGCGGGAGGTCCAGGAAGACCTGGGCCACGCGGATGTGTCTACGACGGAGATCTACGTGCACAGCCGGGACCGGCTGGAGCGGGACTCCTCGCAGTTGGTGGCGGCGATGCTGGAGTAGGAGGTTGGCGTGCCCAGGTCGAGATCGAGTGCGCTGGACAAGTCGGCGTGGACGCACCACTGCGGCGCGATCAACATGGGCACGTGGACTGCTCGGACGGTGTGCGGCGGGTGCCGGTTCTCGGTGGATCAGGCCGAGGACGTCGAGCAGTTCCGGCTGGTGCGCGTCTGGTGAATCCTCTCATTCGTCGCATCGGTCGCATGAGTGCGCATGCGGAACGCTGAGCACGCTGGATTCGCGCGTCCCACGTGCACGCTGAGACGCGATCGGGACTGTCCGAGTGTTAGGGGTAGGTCCCGAAGCTGATCTTGTTAGCGTCGTTCTGAGACGTTTCCGCAGGTCAATCGACATAACGACAAAACGTGGTCCCGCAGGCGTGAAGGGCCTGCGGGACCTGGTACGTCAGGCGTTGTCGCCCTCGTCGCTCTTTTCGGTGCTCGAGAAGATTGCCTGAGCCCAGTCCACGAACCGGTCAAGCACTTCGAGCAGCCAATCTCGTCGGTCCTTTGGGAGGGCGACGGAGAGAGCTAGAGCTGGAGCGACCGCCAGCACTGCCACCGCCAGAGGCAGCGCGATCAAGGCTGCGACGATCACGCGCAGCCATAGAGGGAAACCAGACATCGAAAGGTCCTTGCACCGACAGAGGTGTTCTCAGGCGTGGCGCCTGAAGTACCTCAAGGCCAACCGTCTCCACGGATGCGGAGACGGGCCGTGCTCGCATGATCCTGAAATCGCTGAATCCTGTGATCCTGAGTTTGCTAAGCGCTTGATCGTTAAGTTCGTTAGCTACGTGATCAGAAAGATGAGTTACAGCGTTCAGTACGGGATCGATTGAGACGTGGCGTGGCGAGTGCGTGTGTCGATGTGTTCGCGATGAGAAGGCTATCGGCATCACATGCGCCGAGTCGCTGAACGCGAGTGTACACGTGACCTACTCGTAATCCAGCTGATTCCGGAGGTTGCTGTGCCCGCCATCGTGTCCCAGACCTACCGGATGGTCCCGGTCGGCGACCTCGAGCCGCACCCGGACAATCCCCACGAGGGCGACGTGGACGTGATCGCCGAGTCGATCGCGAAGAACGGCTTCTACGGCACCGTCCTTGTCCAAGCCAGCCGGATGCGGATCATCGCCGGTGAGCACCGCTGGCGCGGCGCGAAGGCCAACGGCCTGGAGCAGGTGCCCGCCCTGGTCATTGACGTGGACGACGACACCGCCACGCGGATCATGCTCGCGGACAACCGCACCGCCGAGTTCGGAGCGTACGACGACCAGGCCCTCGCCGAGTTGCTGCGCGGCCTGGACGATCTCGACGGCACCGGCTGGACGGAGCAGGACCTCGACGACCTGGCCGAGGCGATCGCATCCGACAACGCTGTGGTGGCCCTCACCCCCGAGGGTGCTTCGGCCCCGGGCGGCGGCCGCGCGGATCAGGCCGGGTCCGGTGCTCGCGCAGAGGAGGAGCTGCCCGAACCGGGCGACGCTGAGACCCACACGCGGCCTGTGGTCTGGGGCGTGGTGGTCACCTGCGACAGCGAAGCGCAGCAGGTGCAGCTCCTCAACCAGCTCGCCGGTCAGGGCTGGAACGTCCGCGCCCTGATGTAACCCCTTGTCGCCCCCCTCTTGAAAGGTCGTGCTGTGCGAGCCGAGGTCACCGTGTCGGCGTCGGTCCGCAAGACTGCCCGAGTGCTGCAGCTTCAGGGCCTGTTCGATGTGCCCGTGGAGGAGCGGCTGAGCAATTCGTGGCAGGTGGACCTGCCGGTCGAGGATGGGCCGTGGAGCGTCGGCATGATCGTCGGCCCCTCTGGGGCTGGCAAGACGACCCTGGCACGTCACCTGTGGCCGGACCTCGTCGCCGCCTCCCATTCCTGGTCCGATGACCAGTCGCTGGTGGACGACTTCCCCGAAGGGATGTCCATCAAGGACATCGTGGCTCTGCTGGGCTCAGTTGGCCTGTCATCGCCGCCGGCGTGGCTGCGGCCGTACCGAACCCTGAGCAACGGGGAGGCGTTCCGCGCGTCGATCGCGCGGGCCCTGGCCGAGTCCGGCGATCTGGTCGTCGTCGACGAGTTCACCAGCGTTGTGGACCGCCAGGTCGCGAAGGTCGCCAGCCACACCATCCAGAAGGCGGTACGGCGCGGCGGCCGTCAGTTCGTCGCGGTGACCTGCCATTACGACGTGCTGGACTGGCTGCAGCCGGATTGGGTGCTGGACGTCTCCACCGGCTCGTTTGAGTGGAGGTCGGTTCAACCCCGGCCTCGGCTCCAGCTCGAGATCCGGCCGGTCGATGGGCAGCTCTGGTCCGTCTTCGCACGTCATCACTATTTGAGCAAGGAGCTCCACCGCGCCAGCAAGAAGTTCGCCGGGTTCATCGACGGCGAGCCGGTCGCGTTCCTGGCCTACAGGCACTTCCAGCATCCCAACACGCGGAACCTCAAGATGGAGCATCGGCTGGTGGTTTTGCCGGACTATCAGGGGCTCGGCATCGGCAGCCGGTTCTCCGAGTGGATGGGGCAGCGCCTGTACGAGGAGGGGTTCCGCTACCGGTCGGTGTCCAGTCACCCGGCGCTGATCGCGTATCGGAGCGCGTCGCCGCGGTGGCGGATGATCCAGGGCCAGAAGAAGCTGGGCACCCGCTCCAAGCATGAGTGGATGCACGCGCAGACGCTCGACCCGCGCCGTCTCGGCGTCGTGTCATTCGAGTACGTGGCGCCGCGCTCTTAGGCGGCGAACGCCCTCTCCCACCCGGCCGGAGCCGGCCGTAGACCGAGCGCGCCGACAGCGGTCATCGGGCTGACGGCTGGCTGGGCGTCAGCGAGCAGCCAGTGATGGGCACCGGGTGCGGCCCACGGCGAGGCGCTGTCATCGCGGATATCGACGAGGTCCACCGACCCGACGATCACGCCATGCAACAGCGGCCCGTCGAGGGTGACCCCCAGCCGTTCCATCAGCTCGAAGCCCTCGGCGTCGGTCTTGAGGCCCGCGTGGATGAGGAGTCTGCCCCGATACGGAGTGGGCCAGCTCCGGTTCTCCACGTCCTTGATGCCCGCGACGAGCAACGCCGCCCATGGCTGCCGGACGGTCAGCATCCGCATCTGCACCCGAGAAGCGTACCTAGATCAGGAGTTCCCCTCATGGTCGTCAGCAAGGCCCGCCAGGTCGAGATCTCCCAGCGCCGCTACCAGGCGGTGCAGATGCGTATCGCGGGCGTCAGCCCCACCGTGATCGCTGAGCGGTTGGGCTACTCGGGCGCGGCCTCCGTCAGCAAGGACATCGACAGGGCCTTGCAGAGGGCAGCCAAGCAGGAGCAGATGGCCAGCGAGCAGCTGCTCAAATTGGAGATCGACCGCCTCGACCGGATCATGGCCAGCTTGTGGCCGAAGGTCATCAAGGGCGAGGTTCAGGCCTGCGAGACCGCGCTCAAGTGCATCAACAGGCGATCGAGCCTGCTCGGCCTTGACCTCATCAACCGCAACGGCGTCGCGGACGGCGACATGGCGTCGCTGTTGGGCAACCTGCTCATCCAGCTCCAGCAGAAGCACGCCACCCCCGACCCTGACACGGACATGATCCTCGAGGTCGAAGTCCTCGGCGAGATCGAGTCGGGAGACGACCTGTGACCATGCCGGGCCCGCTCACGCTGTCGCCCAAGCAGGAGCGCAGCATCGCCGAGTCCACGGCGCGCCTAAATATATGGAGCGGAGCGATCCGTTCTGGAAAAACCATCGCCAGTTTGTTGCGGTTCCTGGTCTACGTGGCGAACGCGCCCCGTGGTGGTTCGCTGGTGATCGTCGGCAAGACGAGCGACACCATCGCTCGGAACGTGTTCGACCCGCTCACGGATCCGGCGATTACCGGCCCGATCGCGAGGCGGATCATCTATACGAGGGGCGCGCCCACCGCCAACATCTTGGGCCGCCGCGTCGAGATCATCTCGTCGAACGACGCTCGGTCGGAGAACCGACTGCGAGGCATGACCTGTGCCGGGGCGTACGTGGACGAGGCGACGCTGATCGAGCGCGAGTTCTGGGACCAGCTGCTCGCGCGCCTGTCGGTGAAGGGCGCGAAGCTATTCGCGACCACCAACCCGGACGCCCCGAATCACTGGCTTAAAAGGCAGTTCCTCGACCGCAAGCACGCGCTGGACCTGCGGCACTGGCACTTCACCTTGGACGACAACAAGGCGTTGGACTCGGACTACGTGCGGGCGCTCAAGGCCGAGTACACGGGCCTTTGGTACAAGAGGTTCATCCTAGGGCTCTGGGTGATGGCCGAGGGCGCCATCTACGACATGTACGACCCGGACCGGCACGTCGTGGACGAGCTGCCGCTGATGGAGCGCTGGCTCAGCGTGGGCGTTGACTATGGCACCGTCAACCCGTTCGACGCCATCCTCGTCGGCGTGTCCACCCCGGACGACAAGGGGCAGCGCCGCATCTACCTCGCCAGCGAGTTCCGATGGGACTCCCGCAAGGAACGGCGGCAACTCACCGACGCCGAGTACTCGCAGAAGCTCACCGACTGGCTGGACAACGTCCCCGGCACCTACGGCCCCGGCACCAGCGGGGTGCGGCCGCAGTGGGTGGTCGTGGACCCGTCCGCCGCGAGCTTCATCACCCAACTCCTACGCGACGGGTTCACCCCGACGATGGGCGACAACTCCGTCAACGACGGCATCCGCACCGTCAGCAACCTGCTGGCGGCCGACCACCTGCGGGTGCACCGGTCGGTGTCCGGGTTCTTGGACGAGGTCGGGTCGTACGCGTGGGACGACAAGAAGGCCGAACGCGGCGAGGATGCCCCCGTGAAGGTGGACGATCACGCGCTGGACGCCGTCCGGTACGCCCTGCACACCACTCAGGCGGCGTGGCTGCCCATGCTGCAACCAGCCTTCTGACCCCATGAACGCGCACCCCTCGATCTGTGGCGGGCTGAGGGGTGCGCCCGCTCCGCACGCCCCACCCGCGTGCGTTGAGCACCGGCCGTCTCGGTCTCCTGCGTAGTTGAGGGGCTACGCCGGAGGCCGAGACAGCCCCGTTTCTTTTCATGAGTGAGGAGTGTCATGCCCGACTTCCAGTTCAACGTCGCCAAGGGCCGTACCACCGAGCTGTACAACCGGGTCAAGATCGGGGACCCAGCTGGCAGCGCGCTGATTGTGCTGGCCCTGGCCGCTGCGAACGTCGAAACCGACGCCGTCTTGAAAGACAAGGACACGCTGGCCGACGTGCTCGGCGGAGCCACCGACGAGGCCACCAACACGGGTTACAGCCGCAAGGTGCTGGTCGCGGCCGACCTGAACCCGGTCGTACCCGACGACGTCAACGACTGGGTGGACCTGTCCATCCCCGGGCAGACGTGGGCCAACGTGCAGCCGGGAAGTAACTGGTCGAAGATCCTGGTCTGCTACCGTCCGGCGGCCGCGTCGCCAGACTCGGCGATCGTGCCACTCACGTCGCATGACTTCCCGATCAACCCAGACGGCTCCAACGTGGTCGCGCAGGTGGACCCCAGCGGCTTCTTCCGGGCGGTGTGACCATGGCGAAGACCGGATACTCCGTCCTCACGCCCGCGCCGGTCGCGCTGGTTGCGAACACGGCCAAGAGCGTGGTCGGCGTCCTCGCCCCGGCCGCGTGTGGCCTGGACCTCAAGAAGATCAGGGTCGGCCTGTACGGCATCTCCGCCAGCGGGGTGCCGGGTGACATCGAGCTGTGCGCCGCGACCTTCGCTACCAACGCCCCGGGCGCGGCCGGCTCGACCTCGGTGACACCGCAGCAGCTGTACGGCCGCACCATCGCGGCCGGTTTCCTCGCTGCTGCTGCGTGGACGGCCGAGCCGACCGTGCTCACGGTGATTGACGCGTTCCCACTGAGCCCGAACGGCGGGCTCGTCCACTATGACATCCCGCTGGGCGACACCCCGGACTGCGGACCAGGCACGGGTTTCGTGCTGCGCGCCAAGTACGCGGCGCCGGTCAGCATCTCTGCGGGCTTCTGGGTCGAGCGCGCCTGACGCGCAGGAACGAGAGGAGGCTCCGGCATGCTGTGGGTGGAGGACTTCGAGAGCGGACTTGGGCTGCCGTCCGATGAGGGCGGTCTATGGGGGTTCAACAACACCAACCCTCACAGCGGCACCTACTGCTACTCCCACGTCCCCATCGCGGACAGCCAGTCGGCGACCTGGACGCTCACCGTGCCGCCTGGGGCCACCACTATCCAATTCTGGCACGCGGTCTCCTCCGAGCCGACGCACGACAAGCTGGAATTCCTCATCAACGGCGTCGTGAAGCTGACCGCCCACGGCACGGTGCCCTGGACACAATCAGCCGTCTTCAACCTGGCGGGTGCCACGCAAGTGGTGTTCCGCTACAGCAAGGACAGCAGCGTCTCCACAGGCAGCGACGCCGCTTACATCGACGACATCGTCTTTCAGGTCCCCGACCTCACCAGCCCGCGGACCAACAACCTCAACGGTGGCACCAACGGCACAGCGATCACCACCGGCAACTCTGGAGGAGCCAGCGGCTCGCCGTTCACCAACGTCGTGGGGTCGCCGCAGTTCAGCAATGCCAATCCCTTTGGCGGATCAGGGTTGGTGGCGACTAACGGCGTCGCAGGCGCAGACACCCACATCGACTGGCAGGCCCTCGGCACGGTAGGCGACGCTTTGTACCTGCGTGTCTACCTCTACTGGGCAGGCGCGATCGGCCCGGCCACGTTCAAGCCGCTGATGGCGCTGCTCGGCCCCACCGGGGTCGTGTCCAAGGTGTGGATGGGCAACAGCACCCTCAAGTTCCGCATCGCCACTGGAGGAGGCACCACCGCCGCGGTGACCGGCAACGCGGTGATGCCAGTCAACCAGTGGGTCCGTCTGGAGTTCTGCTACACCATCGACTCGGCTGGCAACGGCACCAGCGAGATGTGGACCTACCTTGATCCAGAGTCCGCAGCCCACGACGACTACGTCATTTCGCCCATCACGGCGTGGCCGGGCGGAAAGCCGCGCACAGCCGAGTTCCACCTCTGGCGCGACAGCGGCGACGCCGGCCGCTGGTACATGGACGAGCTGGCTGTCGGGCCGGACAAACTCGGCCCGGCCCCGTCCACCGTGAGCAGGCGGCCTCGCGCCACAGTCGGTGCCTCACGTGCGGCGCACCGGGCAGCAACGTGGTGAGGGGGTAGACGATGCCCCGCGCAGGACGCGGATTCCCCGCACGCCCCATCGTCGTCCGGTCCACAGCGTCCGGATCAGTCGTCGTCAAGGTCACAGAGGCTGGGTTCGTCCAGCCGTTGGGCCGGACGAAGACCCGGGTGCTCGGCAAGGTGACTGAGGTCAGCAGCGCGCAGCCGCTCACGCGCATCATGGCCCGGTTGCTCGGCCGGGTGGTCGAGGACGGTCAGCCCGCAGCGCTGGTTCGGACGAAGGCGCGCACGCTCGGCCGATCGATGGAGACCGGTACGGCATGGCCGCTCACCCAGATCAAGGCCCGCGGCGTGGGGCTGGTCGCCGAGCTCGGCACCGCGGCTCCGTTCCGAGGGTGGGCAGCGGTCCGCCAGATTGCCGAGACAGGACAAGCGCGGCCGATCACCCCGGCCAAGGTACGTGTGTTGGGCATGGTCGTTGAGAACGGCCAGTCCCAGACGCTCCATGTCGCCCGCGGGCGACGCATTACGCAGGTCTTTGAGATCGGTACGGCTGCCTCGTTCGGCCGGGTCAAGGTCCGGCCGGTCACTTCGGTGACCGAGACCGGTTCGACGCTCCCGGTCCGGCCGCAGCCGCCGATCGTCCGTGTCCTGGGCCTGGTCGTCGAGACCGGCACCGTGCGACGGATCCTGCGCCTTATCCCGCCGCTTCGTGCCAGCGCCCCGTTCACAGCGTGGTCAGCATCGCCGCCCGTCGTGGAATGGCACGCCTCTTCACCGCACACCTCGTGGTCTGCCGATCCCCCGACAACAACGTCGTAGGAGGCCCTGCCATGGAACCGATCTCGTCTCTCAGCCGCCCCTACATCTACACCACCGTCAAGGGCGCATCCGGGTCGGAGCAGGTGGAGATCGCATTCACCAACCTCGGCGCCGAGCCGACCGAAGGCGACTGGAAGCCCGCCGAGTGGGCCAGCACCACCCCGGAGGGCGCGCGGGCGCGCATCCTCATCGGCCCCGGCTCGTCGGTGGTCCTGCCGGACGGCACCTACCTGATGTGGGTCCGCGTGACCGGTGCGGTCGAGCGGCCTGTGCTCCCCTGCGGGTCCGTCCCCATCACCTGAGGAGACACCTCATGCTCCGCATCCCAGCCACCGGCGACATCGTCCGCTACCGAGGCAAGCGAGGCCTGCACGCCGTGCGGGCCGCGATCGTCACTGCCGACATGACGACGCTGGACCCGGAAGGCGTGAAGATCGGCGCGGTACCCGCGCTGGACGACTCGCTGCACGTCCACCTGTGGGTGTTCACCCCTGGCGCTGTCGGCGGGTTCCACGAGTTCAACGTGCGGTACGGGGCCGACCCCGGCACCTGGCACTGGCCGGCGGACGCCGGATGAGCGACCAGACCATCACCTGGCGGCAGGCAGCAGCGCGGGCCGCCGACGTCCTGGAGCGCGCCGACTGCGAACCCAACCCCGCGATGGTCGAGGCCAAGGTTTCCATCGCTGAGGGATGGACGCAATTGGCCGCGGCCCTGTCGGAGATCGAACAAACGTGAACAGGAGGGTGGCCGATGCCGCTTCCCGAGCGTAATCAGGAGTGGCCGCCGCCAGCGATCCGACAGGAGATGCGGCTCTACGACACGCATGGGGCCTGGTACGCGGGCGACCCGGACCGGCTGGCCGACGTATACGGCGGCAACAAGCCAGCGCCGAGGGTGGGGACGGACCCGAAAGGCTGGGACCGTCCGATCACCCGTGCAGGCGGCTACTTTGGCCGGTTGGTCCGTTATTTCTGGGGGACGCCGACGCCTGCCGCGCAGTCGCGGGCGACGAAGCTTCATGTCCCGATGGCCGCTGACATTGCCGCGACGTCGGCCGACTTGCTGTTCTCGGAGCCGCCGACTCTCAAGGTCAAGGGCAAGAAGGGGCAGACCCGACTCGACTCGGTGATGCACGAGGCCGGGGTTTACGGCTCTCTGCTGGAAGCCGCCGAGCTGTCTGCCGCGTACGGCGGGGTGTATCTGCGGGTCGGCTGGGACACGACGATGGCGGACCATCCGGTGGTGGATGCGTTGCCGCCGGACGCCGCTGTGCCGGAGTTCCACAACGGGCGGCTGAAGGCGGTCACGTTCTGGAAGGTTGTGCACGAGGACGACCGCAACGGCGAGGTGTGGCGGCACCTGGAGCGGCACGAGCAGGGCCGCGTCTTCCATGGCCTGTACCTGGGCGACGAGGATCACTTGGGCATGCAGGTGCCGCTGCAGGAGCACCCCGCCACCGAGGAGTTCGCCGCGCTGGTGGACGAGGACGGCGGGTTCGACAGCGGCTTCGAGCGGGGCCTGCTCGTCGATTACGTCCCGAACATGAGGCCACACAGGCTAATCCGGGGCACAGCGATCGGCCGAAGCGACTACCAGGGCGTCGAGCCGCTGATGGACGCCTTGGATGAGACGTGGACGAGCTGGATGCGGGACCTGCGGCTGGCTAAGGCGCGGATCATCGTCCCGGAGGTGTACCTGACGACGACCGGCCGCGGACAAGCCGCGGCATGGGATCCCGACCGGGAGATCTACAGTCCGCTGGGCGGCATGCTGCCGTCGCCGAACAACCCCGGCAGCATGATCACGTTGTCGCAGTTCGCGATCCGGGTGCAGGAGCACGCCGAGACGTCGAAGCACCTGGTGGAGCAGATCGTGCGGGGCGCCGGGTACTCGGTGCAGAGCTTCGGTGAGGGCGGTGACGGGCAGGCCCGCACCGCGACCGAGATCCACATGCAGAAGCACCGGTCGTACTCAACGCGCGGCCGGAAGATCGGCTACTGGACGCCGCGCTTGGCCTGGTTGTCGGAGGCGATGATGGCCGTCGATCACGCCGTGTTCGGGACGAAGGTCGTGGCCGAGCGTGCGATGGTCGAGTGGCCGGACGGCGTCATGCCCGACCCCGAGAGCATGGGCCGGACGCTGGACATGCTGAATCGGGCGCAGGCCGTGTCACTGGACACCAAGATTCGGTGGGTCCACCCCGACTGGGATGACGTACAGGTGGAGGCCGAGAAGAAACGGCTCCGCGACGAGCTCGGGCTGAACGTGCCCGACCCGGCCGCCTTGGATGAAACGTTCGTCCCTGACCTCGGCGAGGATTGATGGCCATCACTCCAGCCGGGGCGATTGAGGCCGGGCTGGAGCAGGCGCGGCTGGTCGCAGCCATGTACGCCGACGCTGAGGCGGCGCTGCTGGAGCGAATCGCGGCGCGGGTCGGCAAAGACCTCGACAACGACGACGGCAACGACTGGGCGGCCAAGCGGCTCGCTGAGGTGACCCAGCTCCGCAAGGAAGCCGAGGCGATCGTCCGCCGCCTCGAGTCGGTCGCGAAGAAGGCTGCGCAGGCGGCAGTGCTGGACACGTGGGCCGAAGGCATGGACGCCGCGGTGCGTGGCGCGGTGCTGCAGGTCGCTGACGCAAAGCTGCGTAAGCGGCTGGAGCGGGTGCTGCAGGACGCGAGGAATCTCGGCGCGAAGCGGGGCATCAGCGCCGGTCAGGGCGTCGCCGAGTTGGCCGCGCAGGCGGTCAGTCTGGTCACGTCGGTGCACGAGGGGGCGCTGCGCGCGGTGGACGACATCTACCGCAACGTCGTCGCCGAGACGGCCGGCCGGGTGCTGGTCGGCGCGGAGACACGGCGCGAGGCCGCACAGCGGGCGCTCGACCGGCTCACCGCGCAGGGGATCACAGGGTTCACCGATTCGGCCAACCCGTCCCGAACGTGGAACATGGCCAGCTACGTCGAGATGGCCATGCGGACCGCGACCGCGCGGGCAGCAGTGGACGGACACCTGTCCACGCTGCGCGACGCCGGGATCGGTCTGGTCAGTGTGTCGCGGCTGCCGTACACGTGCGATCGGTGCGCCCGCTGGGAGGGCGAGGTGCTGGCCCTGTCCGGTTCAGCAGGGACCAGGGTCGAGGAGAACCCGGCGACCGGCGTGCAGGTGTTTGTCCAGGTCGCGGGGACGGTCGCGGAGGCCCGGCTGGCGGGGCTGCTCCACCCGAACTGCGGGCATTCACTGAACGCCTACCTTCCGGGGGTGTCGAGGCCGGCACCGGTCGTGCGGTCGAAGGCCACGTACGAGGACGCGCAGCGGCAGCGCTACCTGGAGCGGAAGATCCGAGAGAACAAGCGGCGCGCAGCGGTCGCGCTCGACGACGAAGCCCGCGCGAAGGCCGCCGCCAAGATCGCCAACTACCAGCGGCAGCTTAAGGGCCTGACGAAGGCGGCCAGGCTGCCTCGCTAGCTCAGGCGCTTAGGCGCCCTTCTTCGGACCCGCCGGGCGCGAGTCCTTCCCATGTCCCGACGAACACGCTCCAGGAGGGCGATCTCGTCATGCCTGAAAACATCCTGCCGACAACGCCGGGCGCGTTCCTCGGCTACCGCAAGGACCTTGTCACCCCGATCTACCTGATCGCGGGTGGCGCTCCCGAGGACGGCGAAGGCCAGCCGCAGCAGGAGGAGCAGACTCCTCCCGCGCAGGCCGAGGTCACGCCGCCCGAGCCGCCGGTGGCCGACGACACAGCGGTGAATCCCGACGCCAAGCGCGTGGACCAGCTTCCTTCGTGGGCGCAGAAGCTCATCAAGGACACCCGCGCGGAGGCGGCCGACTACCGGTCGAAGCTGAAAGACGCGCAGAAGGCCGCCGACGAGGCGACCGGGCAGCAGGGGCCGTCCGCAGACGAGGTCACCCAGCAGGTCAAGACCGACTTCGCCCAGCAGATCGCCAAGGCTCTCGGCCTGGTGGCTGAGGAGGAGAAGCCGCTGGACCCGCAACAGGTGATCGACACGCTGACGGCCGAGCGGGACACCACGGCCAAGGAGCGCGACGCGGAGAAGGAGCGGCACCGTCGTGCCCTGATCGAGCTCGCGGTCCACCGTGCCAGCCAGAAGGTGGGCGCGGACCCTGACGCTCTGCTCGACAGCAGGTCGTTCCTGAAGGCCGTCCGGGACATGGACCCGGACGCCGACGACTTCTCCACGTCGCTGACGGACACGATCCAGACGGCGGTGGAGAACAACCCCAAGTTCAAGGCGGCCACCCAGGCGGGGCCGCCCGCGCGCTCGGGAGGCGAGTTCACCGGCGGGCCTGGTGGACGTCCCGTGGATTCCGAGCCCTCCATCGACGAGTTCCGCGCCAGGCGTAAGAAGCGCGCCTCGTCCTAGCAGCCAAGAGCGGTCCCGCTATTGGCACTTCTAAGGAGTTGAAAGGCCCGAATGGCTAACACCTTCCTCACCCCGTCGATCATCGCCAAGCAGGCGTTGGCGACCCTGTACGAGACCTGCGTCATGGCCCAGCTCGTCCACAGGGACTATGAGCAGGAGTTTGTCTCCCGCGTCGGCGACACGATTTCCGTCAGGAAGCCCGCGGTGTTCACGGCGAACGAGTTCAACCGCGCGACCGGCATCCAGATCCAGAACGCCTCCGAGGGCAGCGTGCCGATCACGCTGAACCACTTCGCCGACGTGTCCTTCGCGGTCACGGCGGAAGAATTGACCCTCGAGATCGAGGACTTCGGGACGCAGCTGCTCAACCCGGCGATGGAGGCCATCGCCCAGAAGATCGACCGGGACATCCTGGCGCTGCGCAACGACATCGTGCAGCGCGTGGGCAAGGCTGGTGCGCCCATCACAGGCGTCACCGGCCCCTGCATCCACAACTACGACAAGCCGCAGGTCGCGATCGACGCCCGACGCGTGCTCAACCAGCGCAACGTCCCCGCGGCCGACAGGCACCTCGTCGTCGGCCCGGAGATCGAGGCGCTGTGGCTGTCGGACCCGCTGTTCCACCAGGCCGACACCCGTGGCGACACGGACGGTCTGCGTGAGGCGAACCTGGGCCGCAGGGTCTTCGGATTCGACGGCTACCAGACGCAGAACATCCACGGACCGACCGGTACGCCCACGTCCGGCCAGCCGAACACGGAGATCGGCGTCGCGTTCCATCGGACTGCGTTCTGCCTGGTCACGAGGCCGCTGGTTCTGCCGCAGGGCGCGGCCAACGCGGCCGTCGAGTCGTACAAGGGCTTCGGCGTCAGGGTCGTCATGGACTACGACATCAAGGCCAAGCAGGACGTGGTCTCAGTGGACTGCCTCTACGGCGTCAAGACCCTCGATGCCAACCGCGCCGTCCTGATCCACGGAGTGGCGGCGTGACGTTCGTCTACCGCAACTCCAACACCGGCCAGGTGGTCGAGGTCGCCGACCGCGATCCCTGGCTGGACATGTTGGACAACTGGCAGATCATCAGCGGGCCTTCCGCGCCCGCCGACGACGAGTCCGGTCCGGCTCCGGCCGGGCCGGCCCGCCCATCCGAACACGACAACAAGGCCGCGTGGGTCGCCCACGCGGTCTCTCGTGGCATGCCCGAGGCCGACGCCAAGTCGCTGAGCAAGGCCGCGCTCATCGAGGAGTTCGGGGAGGAAAGCAATGGCGAGGACTGACCTGAACGCCGTCCCGGTCCCCCGCGGGGGCCTGGACCTCACCGCCGCGCTGACACCGGCCATCGTGGACGGACACATGTTCGTCCACTCGGAGCGGCGGATGCTGCGGGTGAAGAACACCAACGCCGCCGCGCGTACGGTGACGGTGCAGATCCCGGCGACCGTGGACGGCCAGGACATCGTGGACCGGCCCTACGTCATCCCGCCGACCACGGGCGACGTGCTGATCCCGGCGTTCCGCGCGGTGTACCGGCAGGCCAACGGCAAGGTGTACATCGACTACGACAACCCAGCCGGGCTGTCCGTCGCGGTGCTCGAACTCCCGGCATAGCCATGGGATACGCGACCGCTGCCGACTACACGGCATATACCGGCCAGGCCGCGCCCGACGGCATCGCCCGGCGGCTTGAGCGGGCGTCGGAGCGGATCGACGAGCTGCTGTTCGCCTCGATCTACCCGACCGACGACGCTGGCATGCCGACGCGAGCCAAGGACGCCGACGCGATGAAGTTGGCGACGTGCGCGCAGGCCGCGTGGACGATCGCCGTGGGCGACGAGTTCGGGGTCGCGGCGGCCTTCAAGTCGGTGTCGATCGGCTCGGTCCGCCTCGAGCGTGGCAACTCCGGGGATGCGCCGCCCCCGCGGTACTCCCCGGACGCCTCGTCGATCCTGCAACGGGCCGGACTGCTGCCCGGCTACATCCTCGACGGGAGCGTGTGGTGATGCTGCCCGAGTGGCTACTTCGGCACACCGCGACCATCGAACCGTTCCAGGGGGACGGGGCGTACGGCCCGGTGTACGGGCCAGCTTTCGAGTCCCGCTGCCTTGTTGACGATGAGCGCAGGCTGGTCAGAGACGCGCAGGGCGCCGAAGTCGTGTCCGACACCACAGTGTTCTTCCCTCCGGGCACGCTCTGCCCGGAGGGGAGCAGAGTCACCGTCAACGGGCGGGTGACCACCGTCATCACTAGTTTCGCCCGCGACGCCGGCGGGCTGCCGACGCCGGACCACGTTGAGGTGGTGTGCCGCTGATGGCCAAGGCCAGGTTCAACGCGAAGGTCAACGCTGAGGAGGTCACCGCCGAGATCCATCGCGCGGCCTCGCGGGGCCTGCGCTTGGCCACTGAGCATGTGCTGTCGGTGTCCAACCAGCGTGTCCCGCACGACGAAGGCGTGCTGGAGCGGTCAGGCGCGGCCGTTGTGAAGGAGTCCGACCTGCGCGGCATCGTCTCCTACGACACCCCGTATGCCGTCGTGCAACACGAAAACCTCGACTACAACCACAAGCCGGGGCGGACCGCGAAGTTCTTGGAGCTCGCGGTCCGTGAGGAGGCTGAGGTGGTCAAACTGATGATCGCCAGACAGCTGCGGCAGGTGTTCAAGTGAGCTGGACTCGTGACCTTCTGACCGGGTTCGCGGTTCTGCTCGGCGAGGCTGGTGTTGCTGACTGGAACCCGAACGGCATCTACGCCGACAACCAGATCGCGTTGACGATCGGTGGTCTCCCGGCTAAGCCCGACACGGCCATCGCGCTCGCCGTGTACGGCGTGGGGCAGGCGGGCGACGATGTGGAGCAGCCGGACTCCAGCGTGCAGATGCAGGCCCGCTTCCGAGCCAAGACTGACCCGAGGGTCGTGGATGACCTGGCGGACGGCGTGTTCGACGCCGTGCATGGCTTGGCCAACGTGACGCTATCGACGGGCGTGCACGTGCTTCTCGCGCGCCGCACGCTGATCGCCCCGCTCGGCCGCGATTCCAGCGGTCGTTGGGAGCGGGCCGACTCGTTTGACCTGATGGTTTATAGGCCGTCGCCGCACCGCGACTAGTGACCTTTTCTGCCGATAGCGCTTCCGCTTTCGGCTATCTGGGATGCCCATAAAAGGAGTGATCATGGGGCTGCGTTCCCTGCTTGCGAAGGACTGGAAGCTCGACGTCGGCACCGGGCCCGACATGGAGAACCCGACGTGGATCCCGGTGAAGGGTCTCACCAGCTTCCAGGAGACCACCGACGACAACACCGAGGACGATGGCGACTTCGACGACGAGGGGGGCTGGGGCAGCAGCGTCGTCACGAGCCGTACCTGGCAGATCGAGGCGGAAGGCCGTCGCAAGCGGACCGACGACGCAGTGTTCACGGCCGACCCCGGTCAAGAAGCGATCCGTCACGCCGCCCGGAAGGTCGGCTTCGGCGCCAACATCCCGGTCCGCTGGTACCGCCGGGACGGCGCGCCGGACGCCTACAAGGGCGTCTGCACCGTATCCGAGTTCACCAAGGGCGGTAGCGTCACGGACCTGGAGCCGTTCGACTTCACCCTGCTGGGTCAGGGTGCGCCCATCGAGATCACGAACCCGGTGGCGCCGTGACGACGACGTTCCAGGACCTCGACGACTTCTTCGACGACTCCCTGCCGCTTCCGGTCGGCGGGAAGTTGTACCGCATCCCCGCCCCGGACGCTGAAGTCGGACTGCTGTGCCAGCGGCTCATGCACGCTGGCCTGGCGGCCGAGCAGGGCCAGGCGGTGGACGACCCGAAGCTGAACGAGCTGGCCGAAGTCGTGCTGAACGACGACGAGGAGCGGGACCTGTACCAGCGGGTCCTCGGGCCCGTCTGGGACGAACTGCGTGACGACGGCGTGTCGTGGCCGAAGATCCAGCACGTCGGTGCGACGGCGCTGGTGTGGGTGGCGGCCGGTAAGGAAGCCGCGGCCAAGATCTGGGCTTCGGGCGGCGCGGGGGAAGCCCCAGCCCCGAATCGGGCGACTCGTCGGGCGACAGCAGCGGCGGCGAAATCGACCCGGTCTCGGGGGTCCGCGACTACTACGACCCCGACGACGGCCTCTCGGTCTCGAAAGGCCGAACCGTCTCGTGGCAAGACATCCTGACGCGCTGGGCGCTCGTCGAGGCCGACTTGCACGAGGTGTTCGGCATCGACCTCGGCGAGCCAAGTCTGCTCCGCGCCAGGTCGTGGCGATGGCTGCGGACGCGGCTGCACGGGCTGCTGACGTGTGACTCGCGACTGGCCCGCGCCCTTGACCCGGGCGAGCAGCGGTGAAGCGTCCGCCATCGTCCAGCTTTCCACTGGCTTCACCCACCCCAGATCACAGGAGGTGAAACCCGATGGCGCTGAACGTTGGCGAGTTGTTCGCGACGATCGATGTGAAGGACCGGGGCACGACCGCTGTCCGCCGATTCATGACCTTCATGCGGGACGCCGCGAAGAAGCTCGACATCGACGCTGGCGGTCTCGCCAAGTCGGCCGGGTCCATGGGCGCCCAGTTCACCGTCGCGGCGCTCAAAGCGGCGACCCTGGCGGCCTCAATGGCGGCGGCCGCACAAAGCGCGGTTGGTTTCGCCGCAGCGCTGGCCCCGGCTGGCGGCATTGTCGCTGCTCTGCCGGGTGCGGTAGCGCTCGGCGTCGGCGCGATGGCCACCCTCAAGGTAGCTCTACTCGGAGTTGGCGACGCCTTCAAGGCGGCGCTCGGTGATGACCCGAAGAAGTTCCAGGAGTCCCTGGCCGGGCTGTCACCAGCCGCGCAGGCCGCCGCGCGTGAGCTGCGCTCGGTCAAGCCCACGATCGATCAGCTTCGGAGCGCCGTCCAGGACGCCTTCTTCGCGCCGCTTGCAGGTCATATCCGGGCGGCTGCGGCCGCTGTAGCGGGGCCGCTGCAGTCCGGTATGCAGGGCGTCGCGCGGGAGTTCGGTCTCGCTGGTGCGGAGGTGGCGCGGTTCGCCGCGTCGTCGTCCACCGCATCCGCGATCACGTCGATCTTCGTGTCGCTGCGGTCGGCGGTCGCCGCGATCCAGCCCGCGATCCAGCCGGTGCTGGCCGGGTTCCGCGACATCGCCGTGGTGGGAGCGCAGTTCTCGTCTGGTGTCGCACCTGGGATCGCGTCTGTGGCGCAGCGGTTCGGCGAGTTCCTGTCGAACGCGGCCGCGAGCGGACGGGCTCTGAGCTGGATGCAGGGCGCGCTCGCTGTGTTCAAGCAGCTCGGCGGCGTGCTGTCCAACGTCATCGGCATCGTGCGTGGCGTCTTCTCCGCGATGCAGACCGGCGGGTCGAACGCGCTTGGCATCATCGGCCAGTTGCTCGGCCAGGTGAACCAGTTCGTCAACAGCGCGCAGGGCCAGCAGGCCTTGGTCACGATCTTCAAGAGCCTGAGCCAGGTCGGCAGCGCCCTGGGCCCGATCTTCGCGGCCTTGGGCGGCGCGGTCGCCCAGATCGCGCCGCACATCGCGAACATCGCGACCGCCTTGGGTCCGGGGCTCGCCGCGGCGGTGTCCGCGCTCGGGCCGGCTCTGGCTGCGCTCGGTCCTGGGCTGACCATGGTCGCGTCGATGCTCGCGAAGGCGTTCGCGTCGCCTGAACTGCAGGCGGGGCTGCTCGCGCTCGGTCAAGGACTCTCGGCTGCGCTGGCCGCTGTCGCTCCGCTGCTGCCGATCGTTGCCCAGCTCGCGGGCATCTTCGGCCAGGTACTCGGCATTGCGCTGAGTAATCTCTCGGCTGCGCTCGGTCCTGTGATCAGTGCGCTGGCGAGCGCCCTGCAACCTGCCCTTATGGCCGTTTCGGGCGCCTTGTCCCAGCTTGGGCCGCTGATGCAGCCCGTCTATGCCGCGTTCGGTCAGATCGCGGCTGCGGTCGTGCAGCAGGTCCTGCCGCCGTTCCTGCAGCTGATCCCTTCGCTACTGAATGGGCTAGTTCCTGCCTTTGTCGAGCTAGCTAGGGCGATGCTGCCCGTGCTTCCGATTTTGACCGATTTGGCCGTCATGGTCATTCAGCAGGTCATCCCTGCCCTGATTCCCATCCTGCCGTGGCTGACCAAGATCGGAGTCGGGTTCGCCCAGCTCGGCGTGAAGGTGGCGCAGATCGTCGCGCAGATCAAACCGATCATCGAGGCCGGGGTTGCCGTGTTCCGCTGGATGTACGACGTCTTGGTCGGGCACAGCATCATCCCCGACATGGTCAACGCCATCGGCCAGTGGATCGGGACGACCCTGGTGGGCTGGTTCCGCGACCTCCCAGGCCGGATCAAGTCCGCCGTGTCGAACATAGGTCCGGCCATGGCGGGCATCGCCCAGGACGTCGTGTCCGGCTTCTGGAACAAACTCCAGTCGATGGCGGGCACCCTGTACAACAACGTCCGCGGCTTCTTCGCCAACATCGTCAAGAGCGCCAAAGACGCCCTCGGCATCAAGTCGCCGTCGAAGGTGTTCGCCCAGATCGGCGCCTTCATGATGCAGGGCATGTCGATCGGCCTCGACAAGAGCACTGGGCTCGTCGTCTCTTCGCTGAAGAAGGTGGCCTCTCTCGCGTCGAAGACGGCGATGTCGGACCTGTCAGTGCCTGGTGTGACCGTCCCGGACGGGCTCGCGGGAGGCGGCGCCTTGTCGCGGACGGTGGTGAACGTGACGAACCACTACCCGCAGGCCGAACCGACGTCGGTGACCGTGAACCGCGGACTTCAGTACGTCGGCGCGATGGGAGTGATCTGACATGCCGTCATACATGCTCGACGGCGTTCCACTCGACCACCCAGCGGGCTGCTGGCGGCTCAAGAAGGGGACGCAGCGCAGGCCGCTGCCCGGCGCGCGGGCCGTGAAGGTCAGCGTGCCGGGCCGGCATGGTGACATCGCGGTCGTCGGGCTCGACTTGGAGGCCACGACGTTCGGCCTTTCCTTCAAGGTCAGCTCAGCGACCCCTTCGGGGGCGAACGGCGGCTACGAGCAGATGGAGCGGAACCTCGAAGCCCTGTCGGCGCTTCTGGGGGTGCGGCACCGGCTGATGAAACTGCGGTACGAGGCAGGGTCGATCGTCCGCGTCGCCGACGTGACGATCACCGCGACTTCCGAACCGGAGATCAACACCGGGGCCGCGACCGCCCGGATCACAGCCGTGGTCGAAGTGCCGGGCGCGCTGTGGCGGGATGAGTCCGAATCCACCTGGTTGGGCGCGTCCAACCAGCTCGCCCAGGCGGTGACCACGCTCGCGGGTTCGACCGGGCCGATAACTGACGCGCTGCTGCGTTTCACCGGCCCGGCCGTACAACCGTCGATTGGGGACGTCGCCACGGGCGGGTGGGTTCTGCGCACGGGCGGTCTACTGGCGGGGGAGCGCCTGCTGATCGACTGCGGCCGCATGCAGGCGGCGAAGGTGATGACCGACACGTGGAACCTGTCCGCCGGGACGGATGTGACGGGGGAGATCGACGCGATCGGCCCCGGCTCGCAGTTCCGGTGGCTGCACCTGACGCCCGCCGTGGCGGTGGGCGACCCGTTCTCCCGCGCGGTGCTGGTGTCCACATCGGCGACCAGCACGGACGCGAACTCGAAGATCGAGATCCGAGCGAGGCGCGCCTACCTGTGACCGACCCGCGCCCGACTCTGCGTGGCAGCGGCCATCAGCCTCTCCGCGAGGAGATCGGCGTCGTCGGCGTCGAGCTCGGGCGGCCACACGGCCGGGAGTATGACGATGCGGCCGCGCGGAGTCACATGGACGTCGATCGGGGGCCGTGAGGTGGGAGCGATCACGATAGCTCCCATTGTCGCTGATGGGGAGGTCGTCCCGTGACCTTCGATCTGCGGCTTATGGTCTACTCGCCGTTCGGCGGCCGACTTGGCGTGCTCCCGCACCCGCTGTCGGTCGAGGTCGGCATGCCGATGAACGACGTGCCGAGCCTGAAGGTGGCCTACACCACCACGGCGGTAGGCGCGGACCTGCTCGACCAGCCGTGCGAGATCGCCGTCCAATGGAGCACGGACGGCACCACCTGGACCGAGGCGCCCGACTCGCGGTTCCTGCGCATCAAGCGCCGAGGCGACAGCTCCGACCCGACCGGGCTGACCCGGTTCGAGCTGCCGGGCTTCGTGTGGATGCTCCGCAAGATCGTGCTCTACCCCGGGTCTGCGCCGCTGGTGGACGGCAAACGCGCGTTCCTGTCGGCGACCGCTGGGGCAATCCTGCAGACGTTCATCGCCGAGGCCAAGGGACGCGGCGCGGTGCCCGGCCTCAACTGGGACTTCACGCCGACGCACGACAGCGCTGGCGCAGTGTGGGACAAGGCCCTCACGATCTACTACCAGCCTGGCATGGACGCGCTGACGGCGCTGCAGAACCTCGCCGAGCAGGGCGTGTGCGACTACCGGGTGTCCGGCCGCACCGTCCAGGTGTTCAACGCCGACACGACGATGCAGCGAGACCTCGCGTCCGGGGCCGCTCCGGTAGACCTGCGGTACGGCCGAGACATCGCGCAAGCGCCCGACGACGGCACGTTGGAAGACACCGCATCGTCAGTGCTGGTCGTCGGCGACAACGGGCTCGTCAAGACGCTTACGAACCCCGCCGCCGTCCAGCCGTGGGGGCCATGGGAGCAGTACATCGGCGCTGGCGGCGTCTCCGACGAGGGCACCGCAACGATCCTCGCGGACTCCGCGCTCGAGCGGGCTGGCTCGGAGCGGGTGCAGCGGACGCGGGGCATCGTCTTGTACGGCGCACGCTGGCTGCCGCTCAAGGATTACCGTCCCGGTGACCGGGTGCTCGCGCCCGGGGACGGGGGCGTCCTGGAGCCGCTGCGGGTCCGGCAGGTGACGTTGGCCCGCAACGGCGCGGGCGCGGTTGGCGGGTCGCTGGTCCTCAACGACCGCTTCTTGGAAAGGGACATCCGCCTGGCCCGCCGTACGGCGGGCATCGTCGGTGGTTCGACGGCGGACGGAGGGTCCGGTGCTCGGCCGGTCCCGGCCCCGGAGGCTCCGGAGCCGCGCACGCCGGCGGCCCCGCAGGGTCTCATCGTGAACCCGATCGCCTACCTGGACGAGCACGGGTTCGCCCGCGGCCAGGTGACGGTCACGTGGGGCGCAGTCACGCAGGACGTGGGCGGGGTCGCGCTGAACGTCGGCGGCTACGAGCTGTTCATGCGGGTCAACCAGACGGGCGCGCCGTGGTTCCTCGTCGCCTCCACGGAGGCTGGTGACACCACGGCGACGTATTCGCCGCTGGTGGTGGGGGAGTCGTACGCCTTCAAGGTGCGTGCGGTGAATCTCGGCAAGACGGGCCCGTTCTCGTCCGTGGTGGCGGTGACGATCCCAGACGACGCTGATCCGCCGCCGGTTCCGACCGTGCCGCAACTTGCGACGAGGCTGGGCGTGATCCACGTGACTTGGGACGGGCACGGCACGGGCAGCGTGCCGATGCCGTCTGACTTCGCGCGGCTGCTGGTGTGGATGCAGAACCCGCTTGCGCCGGGCTGGTCGGTCATCGACTCGATGGTGGCGGCCGGGACGATCGTCGTGCCGGGCCAGCCGTACGGAGCGAGCAGGCAGTTCCGCTTTACCAGCATCGACCGCAGCGGCAACGAGTCAGCTCCGTCGAGCTCGGCGACGATCGCGACGTCCGCACTGGTGGACACGGACATCATCGGCGAGGTCATCGACGGCGCGCACCTGGTGGACGGCTCGATCAGCGCCTCGGACAAGGTGGTGGCCAACTCCATCACGGGCGCACTGATCAAGGCTCTGGAGATCCAAACGGGCCATCTCGCCGCGAACGCGGTCACCGCCGACAAGATCAAGGCGGGAGAGATCCAGGCTGGCCACATCGGGGCCAACCAGGTCACGGCCGCGAAGCTGGAGTCGGTGCTGACGCTGTCCACGCGGGTCGTCGCGGGGAACGCTTCCGGGGCGCGTGTGGAGCTGAACAGCTCGGGCCTGGTGGTGTTCAACGCGTCCGGTCAGCAGACCGCCAGCATCTCGGCGGCCACCGGCGCGGTGTCCATCGTCGGGCAGTTCGCGTCGGGGGTGACCGGGGCGCGGGTCGTGGTCAACCCTGCGGGCGCGACGAACCCGGAGATCCGGTTCATTCCCGGTAGCGGGACCAACCAGTCGCGCATCTACAGCGACGGTTCCCGCTTCACGGGCGAGGCGACTCTGATCATGGAGTCGGGCACCAACCAGGCGAGCACCGCGATGTGCCGCCTGACGCATGCAGCTGGTTTCTGGCAGGCGGCGATCCTCAACCCGTCGAACGGTGAGCAGCGCGGCGGCGCGGTGTCGGCAGTCGAGCAACAGGCGTCGATCGGGTGGATGCACCCGACGCAGCAGGACCAGTACATGTTGTTCGACCAGTCCGGGACGCTGCATCGGGGCACCTGGCAGTACGGGAGTGAGTCGGGTCTGATCATGATGTCGGTCACGCTGTCGAAGGGCGCCACCTACTACCAGGTGGTGCTGGGCTACACCTTCCCGACGACGCCGAAGGTCGTGTTCACGGCCGAGCAGGTGAGCACGATGCAGCTGTTCTCCCGGACCAACAGCGACCTCTTCTTCTACGACCCGGCCGCGGGCTCTCCCGCGCCGAACCGGACGTTCCACATCTGGGCTTGGAGGTGACGCAGTGCCGGACGACTGGCAGGTCACGGAGGTGATCGACACCTCTGACGACTCCGGGCAGGTCGAGGCGTGGGAGATCACGCTGACCCGGCCGGCTGATGGTGTCACGGTCGCGATGTTCCTGCCGAAGATGGCGATCGAGCACACTGCCGTGGCGTGCGGTCTGACTTCGGCGGATGAGGCGATCGACGTGCTGCTGCACCGCGCAGTCCACCCGATCTATGAGCCGAACCTGCGCGAGACCAACCCGTGGCAGATATCGGGGGAGGACGCTCGCGCCGCGGCGCTGGAGCGTGTCGAGCGGTGCAAGCGGGACCACGCGACGGTCGCGGCCGCCGTTCCGAAGGGCCGTATGGCGGCCGCGCGGAAGGTGGCTGACGTGCTCGCGCCGCTGCGCTCGCATGTGCGGATCGACCGGGTGAAGGTTGCGACGGCCCGGCTGGAGCAGCAGCGGGCGTTGCGCCAGGCAGGGACGTGATGCAGGACCTGGTGGTGGATCCCGTCCGGATCATCGCCGTGTTGCGGCGGCAGGTGGAGGAGCTGACCTACGCGAACGCCGTGCTGTCGGCGGCCGTGGACCAGCAGCGCGATGAGATCAACGAACTGAGGGGGACCAACGGTGCAGGTGATCGTCCCGGGTAAGCCCACCCCTTTCGCGCTCCGGCTGGTCGCGTACGCCCCGAACGGGCCGCGTCTGGGGGTGCTGCCGCAGCACAGCGGGTTCGAGTTGGCGGCTCCGCTGAACGACGTGCCGGGCCTCAAGGTGGACTATGCGGCGGGTGGCCTGAATGCGGCGCTCATCGCTGGGCACTGCGAGGTCGCGGTGGAGTACGCGGTGGCTGGCGGCGGCTGGGTTGAGCCGCCGAACGCGAGGTTCCTCCGGATCAAGCGTGGCGGGGACAGCTCGGACCGGGCGGGGGCACGATCGTATGACCTGCCTGGCTGGTCGTGGATGCTGCGGAAGGTCGTGCTATATCCGAGCGGCGCGATGGTGGACGGCAAGCGGCAGTTCAGCGCGGTGTCGCCGGGCGCGATCCTCGCGACGTTCATCCAGGAGGGGAAGGCGCGCGGCGCGCTGCCCGGCCTGGCGTACGACTTCTCGACCAGCCACGACAGCGCGGGCGCCCCGTGGTCCAAGACGCTGACGCTGGCGATCGAGCCCGGCAAGGACTTGCTCACCGTCTTGATCAACCTGAGTGAGCAGGGCGTCATCGACTGGCGGATGCAGGGCCGCACCTTGCAGGTGTACAACCCGGACACAGTGCTCGGCACGGACCGGGCGTCCGGTGCGTCGCCGGTGGACTTGAGGCTTGGCCGCGACATCACCGAGGCGCCCGATACAGGCACTCTCGAGGATGCCGCGTCGGCCATCCTGATTGGCGGCGAGGCTGGCCTGTCGGTGGAGGTGACCAACCCGGCTGCGGTCGCGCCGTGGGGGCGCTGGGAGACCTACCAGTCGCAGGGCGGGGTGACGGATCAGGGCACGGCGACCCTGCTGGGGCAGAACGCGTTGCAGCGGGTCGCCCGCGAGCGGGTGCAGGTCACCCGCGGGCTGATGTTCGCCGTAGCGCGGTGGCTGCCGTTCGCGCACTACCGGCCGGGGGACTACCTGCTCGCGCCGGGCGACGGCGGGGCGATGCAGTCGCTTCGGCTGCGGCAGATCACCTTGTCGGTGGACACGGACGGCCAGGTCGGCGGCAACGTCGTGCTCAACGACCGGTTCCTTGAGAGGGAGATCCGGTTGGCCCGGCAGGCTGCCGGGATCCTGGATGGCGGGGTCTCGTCGGGCGGTTCGGGCGGCGAGCCCGCTCCGGAGACGAACAACCGGACCCCGGCTGCGCCGCAGGGCCTCATCGTCGAGCTGGCTGCCTACCTGGATGAGCACGGTTACGCGCGCGGGCAGGCCACGGTGACGTGGAGCCCGGTCACCTCCGACGTCAACGGGGTCGCGCTCGACATCGACGGCTACGAGGTGTACGCCCGCCGTAACCAGGCGGGGCAGCTGTGGCTGCTGGTCGCGCAGACTGCGGGCGGCGACGCCATGGCGACGGTCTCGCCGCTTGTGGTTGGCTGGGAGTACGCGTGGAAGGTTCGGGCGCTCTCGGCTGGGGTCAAGGGCGGCTTTTCCGATCAGGTGGTGAAGCTCGTCCCCGGCGACGTGACGCCGCCCCCAGTCCCGTCCACGCCTGTTGTGGCGTCGCGGCTGGGCGTGATCCATGTGGGGTGGAACGGGCGTGGCTCGCTCGGCGAGGCCATGCCGATCGACTTCGATCGGGTCCACGTATGGATGCGTGACCCGCTCAACGTAAGCGATCAGGGTGCGAAGGTCGGCTACCTGACGGCTGCCGGGACCGAGGTGATCCCGGGCCAGCCGTACAACGCTGGCCGGGAGATCTGGCTCACGAGTATCGACCGGTCGGGCAATGAGTCGGCGCCCTCCGCGCATGTCACCGTGGCGACCAAGCCGCTGGTGGACACCGACGTCATCGGCAAGGTCATCGACGGTGCCGAGCACATCATCGACGGCACGATTCCGGGTGACGCGAAGATCACGGCTGATTCGATCACCGGCCGGTTGATCAAGGCGCTGGAAATCCAGGCGGGCCACATCCAGGCGAACGCGATCACCGCCGACAAGATCCAGGCCGGGGAGATCCAGGCCGGTCACATCGCGGCGAACGCCATTGCCGCCGACAAGATCCAGGCGAACGCCATCACCGCAGCGAAGATCGCCGCCGACGCGATCACCGGCAAGACCATCACCGGCTCCATCGTCCGCTCGGCGGCCACGGGGCAACGGTTCGTGCTCGACAGCTCCACACTCGACCTGCGGTTCTACCCGGCTGGGAACACCAACTACTCCCGCCTATACGCGGTGGACGGCCTGTATCCGGGCGAGACAACGACGTTCATCACCAGCGGTACAAACTCAGGCGGAAGCGCGCGGGCGGAGCTCCAGGTGGCGGCCGGTCTGATCCGGTTGCGGATCCGCGACGCGTCCGGCTCGGGCGACAACGGCGGCGGGCTCGACGTCGCCGAGGGGTACGGGCGGTACGGCTACACCGATGGTTTCTCCGGTACGGAGACGTACATCTACACCAACAGCTCAGGCCGCTTCTACCTGCGCGGCCGGGTGTGGGACACCAACACAGCAGACCCGTACGACGCGGTACACGCCGGTTCGGGCACGGTCCCGCCGGACAGCGGAGGCGTGACCATCCACTACGGACCGACGATGGCCAGCAACATGGGGCCAGTCGCGGTAGTCAGGGACGGCGCGCAGAGAGCCAACTTCTATTGGTGCCTCGATCTCAGCACTCAGACCGACTTCTCCTTCGCCTGGTCGGCGGGCGGCGGCGTGTGGTCCGGCAAGGGTTTCTACTGGTGGTCGCACCGCCATTAACGATCTTCAACATAGAGAGGGTGCCCGCGTGGCAGAGACCTGGACCATCTGGGACGCCGAACTCGGCTACTCCACCACCAGCCTGCTGCAGGCGGGCGGAGCGCACGCCGACCAGCGGACGAGCCACGACGGGGCGGAGCCGATGTGGGGGATCAGCCGGGTCCGGCCGGACGGCGTGGCCCACATACACATCATCCCGCACTCCACCTGGGAGTGGCGCTGCGCGGAGTACGGGATCGATCCCGACGACATGACGACGCTACTGGAGATCGTGCTGCATGAGCCGTGGATTCCGTCCCCGGACGACGCGATGGCGCGTCTCCAACCGGGCGCGGCAGAAGTGCTCAAGGACACGCAGGGTCTGCCGACGTGCTGGACACCGGGTGTCTCGGACACTGATCGCCTTGCTGCCCAACTCGCGCGGGTCGAGGCGGTCAAGGCGCACCGTGTCCGCATGGTGCCCGAGGACCGCAAGCTGCGGCAGGATGTGGTCGCATTCGTAGGGCTCGACATGGTCGTGCCAGAGGATCCGCTGGAGCCAGTCAAGACCAAAACCAGGCTCGACCCTGCACGTGTCGAGGCTCGCCGGCTGGCGGTCGCCTGGCACCGCGACAACCGAACGCAGCTGGCCACGCCGTCGTACGCGGTCAAGCCGCCGGCGACGTGGATGGGTCGCAAGCCGTGGGTGGTGGCCGGTGGATGAGCTGAACCGGCTCACGCTGGCACTGACCGAACTGCGGGGCCTGGTCGAGGTCGGATTCGAGCGGACCAACGGTAGTACGGCGCTGATCCTGCAGCGGCTGGACCAGGTGGACAACCGGCACGCTGAACTGGCGCAGCGTGTCGAGCAGGACCGCGTGGCTGGGGAAGTCCGACATGCGGCGCTGGAGGCGCGCGTGGACGCCGTTGAGCGGGAGGCGGTGACGCGCTCGCAGCTCGCAGACCGGACGCGACAGATTATTGCCATCGTGACCGTGCTGGTGGCCGTGGCCGGCGCATTGATCGCGCTGATCCAGCTCACTCGGGGCTGACTCCCCATCCGAAGACGACAGTTCCAAGGGGGACAACTAACATGCCATGGCTGACTCAGCTAGCCGACGTCGCCCGTAAGACGGGCTTCCCGGTGACAGAGGTGGGCGGGTGGAAGACCCGCGGGCACGGGCCGCAGCCGTCCGTCGAGGGTATTGTGTGCCACCACACCGCCGGGTGGCGTGACCGGCACATCGTAGTCAACGGCCGCCCAGGGCTTGACGGGCCGCTGTCGCACGTCTGGCTGGAGCACACGGGCCGGATCTGGGTCGTCGCCGCCGGTAGGTGCTGGCACAACGCGCCGAGCACGAGCCCGCACCACCGCAACGGCGCCAGCATCGGGATCGAAGCGGAGAACGACGGGCGTACGCCGTGGCCGAGTGTGCAGATCGACGCCTACCACGCACTGTGCGCCGAGCTGTGCCGCGAGTTCGGCCTGCCCGCATCCAGGGTGATGGGCCACAAAGAGGTCAACACGCAAAAGCCCGACCCTCACACTCTCAACATGTCCACGTTCCGGGAGCACATTGCCGCACTGATCAAGAGCCCTGGAACGCCCAACAAGCAGCAGGAGGAAGACGTGCCCGAGGTCATCTCTCTGGGTGCCGGTGAGGACCAGGACGTCCCCGCCGGTGGCGATGTAGCGGTGCGCTGGAGCACCGAGTGGACCGACGACCCGAACGCGCACAGCGAGGACGGTGTCGCGGTCCTCGCCAGCGGCTCCCGCTGGTGCATCGTGGATGGGCTGGTGAAGGTCCGCGGTCTGCCGCCGGGTGCAGAGGTGGACATCGCCTGGTCGCGCTACAGCCGGGACGGCAAGACGTTCGAGAACGACGCGTGGCGGCTGTCGGCCCGCGCCGACATCAACGGCAGGGTCGAGGAGAACATTGGCGGCCAGTTCTCCCTGGACACCAAGAATCAGCTGCGTCTGCGGGTGCTCAACCCGCGCGAGGACGTCGCCACAGCGGTCGTCGAGAAGGTCTCGATGGCCAAGATCAGCATGTTTCGCCGCTGATAGCGCTTCCGCTTTCGGCCCGACGAAGGAGGACCCGTGTCCACCCCCACTCCCGAGACGACCCCCAAGCCGACCATCGGCCGGATCGTCCACTACAGGCTGTCCGGCCACGACGTGTCCATGATCGACCTGCACAACATGCAGTCCTACGGCGGTCAGGGCATCGTCCGTTCCCCCGTCAAGCTCGGCGAGGTCTACCCCGCGATCGTCGTGCGCACCTTCGAGGGCGCCGAGAAGACCGTGAACCTCCAGGTGCTCCTCGACGGCAACACGACCTACTGGGCGACCTCGAGGTCCGAGGGCCCGGACCACGGCCAGTGGTCGTGGCCGCCCCGCAGCTGACGTTTGACCTTCCCCCATTCGTTGAATCCCCCGCCGTGGTGGCGGGCTGCCCCTAAGGAGGGCGCATGCACGCAGATCCCCAGATCACCTACTCGAAGCCGCCCGTCGAGACCAAGGTCAAGGCCATGACCCTGGCGTCCTACCTGGCCGGTGTCGCCGGTATGGCGGTGCTGCAGGCGGTCAGCAGCGACCCGTCGATGATCTCGTTCCTGCCCGACTGGATGGAGGCGATCACCCTGCCGCTGCTGCCGACCGCACTGGCGGCCGTGGCCGGTTTCAAGGCCAGGCACACCCCGCGGCCGGACCTCCCGCCCGACCAGCGGTAGCAGCCGCACACGAGCGCGCCCCGCTCCTCCCATCGCGGAGGAGCGGGGCGCTTTCCGCGTTTCCGCGCGTTATGAAGTCCAGGGATGCTCGCCTTAGCTGCCGCTCGGTGCCGCCGATGTCACGTGACACGTTTGGCCCATCTGGAAGCTGCGGCAGAGTCGGGTAGCTCGACGGCCGGTCCGTTGCTGATCATCTCGTGGTGTCGCTGGTTTGGAGAGGGCACGTCTGGGCTGATTCCCCTATCCCAGTGAGGACAGTGCGCTTCGCCGGGAGGCGAGCCAGTGCAACTGAGATGCCATGCCTGTACGCAGGTCGATGCTGGGGGTCCAGCCCAGCAGACGACGAGCCGCGGACATGTCGGCGCAGGTAGTGGGCACGTCCCCGCTGCGGGCATTCCTTGTGCTGATGTTGATCTTGCGGTGTGTGAGATCGCGGGCGTGTTCGACGACGTCGAGGAGGCATGCTCCGCCCCCGGCTCCGACGTTGATCACGGCATTGTGGGCGTGCGTGGAGGCTGCTGCGATGGTCGCGGTGACGGCGTCGTCTATGTAGGTGAAGTCGCGGCGTTGTTTGCCGTCTCCGTAGATGCGCACGGATTGGCCGGTGGTGGCTGCGGTGAGCACGCGCTGGATGAACATGTCCTCACGCTGGCGGGGCCCGTAGACAGTGAAGAAGCGCAAGGCCACGACGGTAGTGGCGCAGCCGGGGCGGGCGGCGTGGGCGAGGCAGAGCTGCTCTTCGGCGAGTTTGGTGACCGCGTACGGTGAGGCGGGGCGAGGGTGGTCGGTTTCCGCGCTGGGACGGCCGTCTGTGGCGCCATAGACGCTGGAGGAGGAAGCGACCACTAGGCGGGGGATACGGAGTCGAGTGGTGGCGTGCATGAGGCGCTGGGTGGCGCTGATGTTGGAGGCGACGTAGTCGTCGAAGTCAGCTCCCCAGGAGGGGTGGACGCCGGGAATCCCCGCCAAGTGAAAGACAACATCGGACTCCGGCAGCAGCGGTTCGATGGCGCAGGTGCGAAGGTCGCCGGTGACGAAGATGAAGCCGGGCTCGTTGCGAATGTCGGCGAGATTGGCGGCAGCGACGTGGTGCTGGTCAGGGTCGCGCCGATCGACGCCGATGACGCTGACGCCTCTGGAGAGCAGGGCCTGGCATAGGTGGGAGCCGATGAATCCGGCGGCGCCGGTGACGACCGCGCGCCGGAGCAGGAGCTGCGGCGGGGTGTCGGCGTGGGCCGTCGCGTGCATGGGATCCTCCGGATCAGCGTAGGTGGGTGAGGAGGGTGCGGCCGTGGGCCAGGAGCTCCGGGTCGCCGCATTCGTGGCCGCGAACCAGCGCGGTGATGGCTTCCAGGGCGCCGAAGCGTTTGAGCAGTTCTTGTTCGGCGGGGTTGGGGTGGTGGCCGTAGCCGTCGAAGAACGCCGCGCGCAGCCGTGGGTCTCGCCCCCAGTGGCGGTGTTCCAGCCGTGCGAAGTCGCGGATGCGGGCGTCGAGGCGGGTGTGCTCGAAGTCCAGGACGGCCAGTGCGCCGGTCGAGCTGAGGATCCAGTTACGCGGCTGGTAGTCCAGGTGGCAGATGGTGCTGTCGAGGGCGGTGGTGGCCAGTGTGTCTGCCCAGGTGTGCAGGGTGCGTAGTTCGGAGGTGGAGATGAGGGTGGCCAGGTGGGCGCGGGCTGCCCACCAGCGCATGCGCTCGGCGAGGTAGGCGGCGACGTCTGTGCTCGGGTGCGGGCCGGGCGGGGCCTGGTGGAGCAGCCGGAGAGTGTGGCCAGCGGCGTAGTGAGCGTGTCGTTCGGCAGGTGAGCCCTCGGGGAGCTGTGTGGCGCGTCGCCCCGGCAGAACCGTCAGCAGTAGGGACAGGGTTTCGGGGTCGGCGCTGATCAAGTGGGGCGCGCGTTCGCCCAGCTGCGGCACCCACGTGGTGTAGGCGCGGGTCTCGGCGCGGAACCGCTCCGAAGTGCTGTGGCGCTTGAGCATGTAGCGCTGGCCATCGGGTGCGGCTAAGAGCCGCAGGTGTGGCGGCAGGCCGATGTTCGGCACGAGTGCGACGGTGCCGAGCTGGCGGCGGGCGGCGGCGAGCAGGTCGTCTTCGACTGTATTCATCGAGTGCCCGCCATAGTCAGGTGGGCAGTGTCGTTGTGGCGGTCCAGCATCCACCGCTTGTCGTCGAACCGGTTGCTGTGCAACTGCCAGCGCGTGATCGAGGCGTGGTCGACGGTGAAGCCGGCCGCCAGGCCCGGCCGGAGGTTCAGCAGGAGGGTGTGGGCGGCCAGCACGGTTTCACCATGGGCGGCGAACAGCACCCGCGCGCCGTGATGGCTGCGGATCAGATCGGCGAGTACCGTGCTCGCGCGCTTGAGATAGCCGTTCCAGGTGTCGGAACCGAGGGCCCACGGCCGGTCGGGGTGCGCGTGCGGCCCGCCCCGGAAGGTGGTCTTGACTTCGTGCCAGCGTTTGCCGTCCGCGTCGCCATGTACCGGCCCGTCCAGGAGGTCGCTGATGATGAGCGGCAGATCGAGGGCGTCGGCGAGGACGCGACCGCTTTCACGCAGCCGCAGCCGCGGCCCCGCGTAGACGTGGGTGAACGGGGTGACGTCGTGTTCAGCAGCCAGCCGTGCGGCGGTCAGCTTCATCTGCTCGTGGCCGAGGTTGGTCAAGCCGGTGCAGGTGCGGGGGCCGCCGACGACACCATCGGCGTTGCACTGGGCCTGACCGTGCCGGGCGAACGTCAGCTCGGTGACGATCATTGTGAGTCCTCCAGGGCGGGGCGGACGGTTGGCCATGGGTGCCGGTAGCCGCCCGTACCGAGGTAGGGCAGGGTGAGCAGGTGATGCAGGTCGGCATGGCCGAGAAACTGGGTCAGCGAGACGGGCTCCAGGCTCATCTCGCTGAGCGACTCGTTGTAGAAGTCCAGGGCAGCAGTGAAGTACCCAACCGGGATCGGGCCGTGCGTCATGGACAAGGTGACCAGCAACTTAGCCAGGTCGTAGCCAAACGGAGCCAAGGTGAGGTCGTCCACGTCCACCGCTACCGGTTCGCCGGCGGCGGTGATGAGCACGTTGCGCGGGTTGGTGTCCTTGTAGAACGCGACCGGGGTGCCAGGGACGGGTTCCAGAAGCGGTTCGAGGGCGGCCAGTTGCTCCGTGGTGGCCAGCCCGGCTTGGTGGCGGCGGCGCAGCGCGGCCACCCGCGGGGTGACAAAGTCGGCCAGGACGTGCCCGCTGGGAAGCGGGTGCGGTGTGGTGAGGCGGGCCCGGTGCAGGTCGCTGGCCCAGGCGGCGGCGTGGGCGCGGCCGAGGACAGTGGCGACGGTCAGCAGGTCGGCGATGAGAGTGTGGCGGCCGTGGATGAAGGCGAAGTCGATGCGGTCGTCGTGGACGGCCGTGATCGGCGGCTGCCGGAGCGGGTGGGCGTGTTCGGTGAGCCAGGCGTGGTGGGCGGCAGCCTGGTGGACGTCCTCGCTCGTGCGGTACGGCTTGGCGAACGTGTCGGAGGTGGTCATGCCGGTGCACCTCGGGTGGCGGTCAGGTAGGTGATGGTGGAGGTGGTCACCAGCGGCCGATCAGGCAGGACGGCGTGTAACGCCGCGGCGATTGCGGCCGGATCGGCTGCCAGGCCGGGCGGCAGGTCGTACTTGGGGCTGGTTGCCAGGTAGTCGGCGACGTGATCCAGGCCGGTGAAGGCGAAGCGGTGCTCCTCGTGCTGAACACGCTCGACCTGGAGGAAGGGCGCGGTGAGGTCGGCCAGGTTGCCGCTGTGCGCTGCCGCGTACAGGCTCGGCCGCTCGGTGGCGTGGACGTCGAGTCCTGCATCGGCCACCAGACAGTCGAGCGCGCGGTAGCTGTCGGCGGATTTGGTGACCAGGATGGCGGCGCCGCACGGGGCGAGGGTGCGGGCGATCTCGTCGATGACCGGGCGCGGGTCGGCCGCGTGGTAGAGGCAGAACGCGGCCACGGCCAGGTCGCAGGCCGCATCGGGGAGCGGCATGTGGTGGAAATCGGCGCGCAGGAAGACCACCGTGGTATGCGTGCCGCGAGTACGGGCGCTGATGCGGGCGCGGGCGGCGGAGAGCATCGCCGCTGAGGCGTCGACACACAGCAGCAGTTGCGGCCCAAGTCGTTCAGCCAGGACACGGCTGCTGGTGCCGCGTCCGCAGCCAATGTCTGCGACCACAGCGTGCTGCGGGACGGCTAGCCGGTTGGCGGCCAACTCGGCGATAACGTCGGCGACGGGCCGCCCGTGCGTCTTGGCCCGGTGCAATGCCGAGGTGCGCGCGGCCAGCCTAGAACCATCGCGGTACAGATCGGCCGCGTGTTCGGTGAAGGCGTTGCCGGTCGGCGTCATGGACACCGCCCGTCAACGCGGCCGCGGCGACCGCTCAGCGGCTGGCGGCCACCTTTTCCAGCCAGCGGCGCGTCTGGGCGCGGCTGGTCAGGAACACCACGTTCTTGCCGGAGGCGAACTCGTTGATCTTCGCCAGGACCTTGGGGCGCATCCGCCGTCGGTAGGTGGCCACGTAGGTGATCACGCCCCAGTGGATGCGGTTGTAGACACCTGCGGTGTGCTGGCCAGCACCGTGCCGGGCTTGCCGGGAGAAGATGCCCCACAGTGCCGCCCAGGTGGGGACGTCCATCATCACCACGGTGTCGCAGGCTTGCAGCCGTACGTGCAGCGAGGAGTTGTAGTTGCCGTCGATGACCCACTGCGGCTCGGCGACGAGCTCCCGTTGCGCGGCCTCGAACTTCTCGGGCGGCAGCGGGTTCCACTCGTCGTCGAAAAACACGGCGTCCAGGTGCGTGACGGGGGCGTCCAGCAGCTTGGCCAGGTCGCGGGCGAGGTGGGATTTGCCGCTGCCTCCGGATCCGACGATGGCGATCCGGTTCATCTGCTGCATGGTGCTCCACGATAGCGGGGGCGTCGATTGCTTGCGGGTGAGCGGGTGAAAGGTTCATCGTCGTCTCCAGGTCAGGACGGCGGCGTGGCTGGAGGTGAGCTCTGTCAGGGTCGCTTGGAGAACGCGGAACTGACGGCTGAGCAGGAACAGCTCAAGCCGTCCCAGACACGTGGCGATCAGGTCGGCGTGCTCGCCACTTCCCGCGATCTTGTGCAGCCAATGCAGGCAGCGGATCACGTCTTCTGCGCTCTGGACGATCAGCTGCGGTGGCAGGAACTCCTCCACGTGGGCGATGTTGGCCGGGGCCAACGGCACGCATCCCGCCAGCACCGCCTCGAAGATCCGCTGCGTCATCTGCCCAGCCGCGGCGTACCGGTCGGGCAGCAATAGCACGGTGGCCAGGGTGCTGCCGTAGATCTGGTGGACCTCGTTGAACGGGACTCGGCCGATGAAGTTGACGTGGGGCCAGCGGCTGGGTTCGCACCACTTGCCGGCCACCCGGTGGGGCACGCGAGCCGCCGCCGGGGCGAAGAACCTGGTGAACGCTTCGTCGCGGTCGTACTGGTTGCCGACGTAGGCGAGCGGGCAGGGCCGTGCCTGGGCAGCCAGCGCCGATGGATCGGCCGCCCGCAGGAGCGCATCGTCCAGCGGGAACAGCAGTGAGCGGGCCCCTGGCGTGGGGGCGAGCGCGGCCTCGCACACCACGACGCCGCGGCGTCGGCGCAGCGCATCGTTGGCAGGGAGCTGCCGGTCCTTGTCCCAGATGATCGTGGGCAGGCCGCCCTGGTAGGTGTAATGGCGGAGCAGGTCGGCCTGCCGATGCAGGTCGCAGGTGTGTCCGGCGGTGCCGCAATCGGTGGTGTTGCGTTCGGCGATGGCCCATCGCCACTCGACGAACAGCACGTCGATATCGGGCAGTCCCGAGTCGAAGGTGTAGCGGCCGTCGAGGTCGTCCCCGGCTTCGATCAGGTCGCGGTTGGGCTGAAGGAGGACCACGTCGTGACCGGCGGCGATGAGGGCATCGATGAGGGGGCGGCGGTGGCTGCGGCCACCGTCAGGGGTGTCGGTGATGCCCGCCCCTAGGAATCCCCAGAAGCTGTAGCCGATCCTCATGAGGTGATCCACCGGCCTTCCAGCAGCAGCGCGTCCAGGCCGCTTTGGGCTAGGCAGTCCAGCGCCATGGCTGGGGTGCCGCAGATTGGTTTCCCCTTGACGTTGAGCGAGGTGTTGATCAGGACGGGGACGCCAGTACGGCGGGCGAACGCGGTCAGGACGGCGTGCATGAACGGGTTGCCGTCCTTGGTGACGGTTTGCATGCGTGCTGTGCCGTTGGCGTGCACGACCGCGGGGATCTGTTTGCGGGCGAGCTCGGTCACGCCCGAGGCCATCGACATGAACGGGGCGTCCTGGCCGAGGGTGAAGTAGTCGGTGGCGCGCTCGGCCAGCACCATGGGTGCGAACGGGCGGAACGGCTCACGGAACTTCACCGTGTCGTTCAGCCGTGCCACTACGCCCGCGCGCAGCGGGGAGGCGAGGATGGAACGGTTACCCAGGGCGCGCGGGCCTGCCTCGACACGGCCCTGGAACAGGCCGGCGATGCGGCCTTCGGCGAGCTGGGCGGCGAGAAAGTCGGCAACGTCGCCGTCCACTGGATGTTCGGTGAGCTGCGGCCAGGCGGTCAGGGCCAACGGGTGGACGTCGAAGGAGGGACCGAGGTAGCAGGCTCCGGCGATGCCCGACAACGGCCGCGGACTCATCTGAAGATGGGCGAGCGCGGCAGCGCCGATAGCTGTGCCCGCATCGCCCGGCGCGGGCGGCACGAAAACCTCCTCGAACACGCCCTCTTCGATGATCTTGCCGATGGCGACGCAGTTGGTGGCCACGCCCCCGCCCACGCACAGACGCCGCTCACCCGTGCGCACCTTGGCCAGCTTGGCCAGGTGCATCATCACCTGCTCGGTGCGCTCTTGCAGGGCGGAGGCCAGGTCCTGGTGGACCTGGGTGATCGGCTCCTGAGGCTTGCGGCGCGGGCAGGTATGCGCGGTGAAGCGCGGCGTTAGCCGGGCAAAAGCCGACGACAGGACCCGGGGGGCGAAGAAGGCCGGGTGCAGCGCGAACCCGGACGCGGTGATCGGGATCGCCCGCTCGAACAGGCCGCGGAAGCGGGTCGGGTCCCCCAACGCGGCCAGCGCCATCACGGTGCCCTCTTCGTCGCCGCGCCGCCAGCCCAGATGTTCGGTGACCGCGCCGTAGGCGTAGCCGAGTGAGGCCGGGTCATGCAGCGCGAGCACCGGCTGCAGGTCGGGTCGGCCAGGCTGGAGCATGCGCCCGGCGGCGATGGTGGTGGTCTGCGCCTCGCCGAGGCTGTCCACGACCAGGACTGCCGCGCTCGACCAGCCGGACGCGGCAAAGGCGTACATCTGGTGGGTGTCGTGATGCAGCAGCGGCCGGACGCGGGCCCGCGGGAAGCGCTGGCCGAGCTCTCGGACACGGCGAACGGTGCGCATGGCGACCTTGGCGAAGCTGGCCGCTCGGGGTAAGGCGCGGTCGCTGCTCGCGGGATGGGCCAGCAGGGACAGTGCGCCCACGGCTGGCGGCAGGTAGCGCAGGCCGTAGAAGTTGTAGGCGACCGCGCTCACCTGGTCGGCCGTGAGCCCGGCCTCCTCCAACAGCCATGCGATGGACTGCTTGGGGTAAGCGCGGGTGTGCTTCACCTGTGACAGACGCTCTTCCTCGACGAACCCGACCAGGGCGCCGTCGACCAGGAGGGCGGCGGCCGAGTCGTGGGTGTAGGAGCACAGCCCCAGCACGACGTGCGAGGCGCGGCCAGGACCGCGCAGCACCGGGCTCATTCGGTCACCGCCGCAGCGTTAGAGCGGCTCGGCAGGGTGGCGTACCAGGCGCGTAACCCTTCACCGAGCGGCCCGTCGATGTCGCGGGCGGCCTTAACGGCCAGGTCGCGCTTGTCGCGCTTCCACTGTTGGTAACTGTCCAGCACGGCGGCCATCGCGTCCCAGCCGGGGTGGCCGACCGGGCGCCCCACACAGACGGCGGCCAGAAGCTCGTCAAATCCTTCCCACGGCGTGGCCAGCGACGGAAGGGGCTCGCTCGGAGGGCTTGGCCGGACGGCCTCCGCCTGCTCCACGTCGCGCTCGTACAGGTGCAGCGAGTCGACGTGGTGGCGGTAAGTTCCGAGCTCGACACCGAGCCAGCCAGCCACCAGCTCATGCAGGATCGTGGCGGCGAACATGTCGTACGGCAGGCCAGTCCACAGGTCGTTGCTGCGCATCGTCGTCACCATGTGCAACCGTCCCTGGCGCAGATGGAAGCGGTAGCCGAGGGTGCATGGCACGTCCCGGTGCCCGCCAGCGTCGCGGGCCGGGTCGTAGAGCTGGATGACAGCGCGTCGGGAGTCGGGGTCGCCGCGCAAGGTGGCCAGGGCGTGGGCGAGCTGGTCGATGTGGCTGTCCCAGCGGCGCATGCGCGGTCCGTAGGCGCCGCGCAAAATACCGTCGTCCTCCGCGTACTGTCGTAGACGGCTGTTGAACCCGTAGATCCAGGGGTCGTCAGACCCTGACAGAATCCACACACTTTCAGCGACAGCGAAGGCGGTGTTCAGCACCCGGCTAGGCGGCGCGAGCAGAAGCCGGGCACGGGGCTGTATGAGGAGCAACCGCACGTCCAGGAGTTCACGGGTGGCCATTCCGCGCGGGCTGACTTTCTGTCCCTTCATGGCCAGTGTTACGGCGCTGGTGAAAAGGTCGGCGATGGTCTCGCCGGAGATGGTGGTCACGTTGCGGTTCTCCTTTGTGAGATCGCTCTGCGGAGCAGGGTGCTCAGGAGTTGCATGCTGATCAGCTCGGCGTTGCGCCGGGGGCGAGGAACTGGGTGGCGAGCGTTATCGCTGGGTCCGTTTTCGTCGTAGTCGTGGTGGATCCCGCGGCCCGGAGAGACGTGCCGCCTCCCCCTCACCAGCCTCTCGGGCAGGGCAGGAAACCGGTCGTCTTCTCCGGGCCACGGGTGTTAGGTCTGGCGGACCTCGCCGGCGGCGTTGGATGTGGGCTGCCGGTGAAGGACGTGTGAGGCCCGCCAGAGCTCGAGTTCGGCATCAGCCATCAGTGCGCGCAGTTCGTCGAGGTCCGCGGACTCGACACAGCGGCAACGCCGGGGTCGGCAGGATGCCAGGCATGAGGTTCGCTCGGGCTACCTCGTGCGCGTCAGATCGGTGCAGCCGCACGACGGACCTCAGTCTCCTCGAGGAGGGCGGCCGCTATGTAGGTGATGCGTCTGCTGGCCAGCATGTCGGCCAGCGGCACCGAGCGCAGCTGGTGGTAATGCTCAGCGAGCCGGTCGGCGGCGATTTCCGTGGTGTGAGCGTAGGTCGTCAGTGGCCGCCTGCGGGTGCCTGTCATGTCGGGGACGGCCCACCAGATGACGGCATCGACGTGGGTGACGTGGGCGACGTGGGCGACGAGCCCGTAGAACACAGACACGACGACGCCGCTGGGCAGGTCGTGCGCGGTGGCGGGGATGTTGTGGCGGGTGACCAGCAGGTGCGAGAGATGCGTGGCCGCGAATACTGCCTGCTTGTGCTCGTCTGGTGTAACTGCGTGGCGAGGCGTCACGGTGTCGGTTCCTCCAGGCCGCGTCGGAACGTGAGGAGTTGCTGCCGGACCTTTCGGTGGGCAGCCTGCTGGGACACGTCTCGTCTGATCACCCGAATACCTCCTGGAGGAATCCAGGGGGCATATGAACGACCTTGGGCGGGTGCGTCGGAATGGCCTCGGCCACGGCGAGCAGCAGCTCCTGATCAACGTTGAGGACGTTGCGCCACAGCTCGCGGAGGCTTCTGCCGTCTACCGGAGTGTTCACGTTCATGTCGTAGGCCGGGAACGCACGGAATTTGCGGCTCGAGGGTTCCCACAGCACCTGCCAACGGCCAGCCCACGATTCCTGCAACTGCGCCGCCATCCGCTTGGCTGTCTCGTTGCTCAAGACCTCGGTGGTTCTGGCGGCGATATCGGACCGATCCCTGTGCGATCGGTTTGTGGTGGCTCTACGCTTTCTCATGGGTCAGGACCTCGATTCCTGATCTAGGCCCCGGGTTTTCCGCGGTGTTCACGCACCGAGGCCGGGGCCGCCCTTTTCGTGGTGAAGGCTGCTGGTGGCTGCGGCCCTCCGTAGTAGCGTCGTCAATACCGCGAGTCATGGTCTAGGGGTGGACTGTCCGCAGCGGCGTCCGCGAATTTGCGGACACCTTTGCGGACGTGACAGGGAGCGCCGAATGGGCATGGAAACGTTCGGTGAGGCGCTACGGCGCCTACGTCTGGGCGCCGGTATGTCCTTTCGCGAACTGGCTGCTCTGGCTCATTGCAGCAAGACCCATGTTGCCGATCTCGAAAGCGGACGACGGCCGCCAACCGCACCTATCGCAGCGGCACTCGATGAGGCGCTCGGAGCGGGTGGTTACCTCTTGGCCCTGGCCGATGACAGACAGCGTGCTGTTGTCTGGCCGGCAGCGAGCATGGACGCGCTGCCGCCTGTCGCGGCGATCCTTGCTGATCCTCGCCGCTATGTGGATGGCTCCGTAGTGGGGGAACTGCGCGTCCAGCTCGACGCGAGCAAGGCAGATGATGGCACCCTCGGTCCGTCAGCGGCTCTGCCCAAAGCGCAGGCCGTGATCGCGGTCACGCAGCACTCCGTCCGCGAAGTTCGGCCCCAGATTCGACGGCAACTGCTGGCCGTAGGAGCGGATGCTGCGGAGTTCGTGGGCTGGTTGTATCGTGATCTAGGGGATTTGCCTACGGCAACGTACTGGTACGACCGGGCGATCGAATGGGCGCAGGAAGCCGACGACGGCCCTATGCAGGGCTATGTGTTGCTGCGCAAGTCTCAACTCGCCTATGACCGGCGCGATGCGTTGAAGGTGCTCACCTTGGCTGAGGCCGCTGGACTTGAGCGTTGGCAGTTGCCGGCGAAGGTCAGAGCCGAGGTCGCGCAACAGCAAGCCCGCGGTTATGCCATGGTCGGTGAACCTATGGACAGGGTGGAGCGGGCGCTCGGCGAGGCCCTCCAGTGGCTTGACGAGTTCGAGGGCGGCCGCGAGGCCAGCGGCACGCAGCTAAGCGGTAAGTACAGCCGTGCCGACCTGAGTCTGCGAACCGCCAGCTGCTACATCGAGGCCGGACAGCCGGCGCGGGCGGCTGGGCTGTACCAGGAGGTGTTGCAGAGCAAGTCGCTATCTCGCCGGGACCAGGGATACTTTCTGGCTCGCCGAGCCTTCTCCCTGGCCCTAGCTGGCCAGCCCGATGAGGCCGCTATGGTTGGCCTGGTGTCGGTGCAACTTGCCAACGCCACCAGCTCCCTTCGTACCAAACGTGAACTGGGACGCGCCGTTCGTGCCCTCGGGCCGTGGGCCGCACGGCCCGGACCGAGGGAACTGGATGAGGCACTACGTGCTTAGTGCTTCTCCTGCGTCAGCCACTCGGCCACCGTCTGAATGACAAAGGCTTGCCACTCCTGGCTCTGCGGGTTCAGATATTGCGGGTCATCGTGCACGGCGAAGCCGTGCTGGGCACCCTCAATCTCGACCAGTTGGCACGGCGCACGGAACTGCGGCACTGCTGCCCTGGACGCTTCTACTGGCACGAAGGTGTCCTTGGTGCCGTGCACGAGCAGCGTCGGCGCGGCCACCTCGCCAAGCACTTCGTGGGGACGTAGCCAGAAGACCTCGTTGTAGATGGCCCGTCCGTGCTTGAGGGTGGCTGAGTGGAACAGGTACCCCTGGGCACGAAGCTGCGCCGCTGCCTCGTCGGTCAGATAGTCGTTCTGCCAGAAAGGACGGCTGTCGATAGTGCGCTCTTTGTAGTTCAACCGGGGGTTGAGCAGCACTAAGCGGGAGATTTCATCCGAGCACTTGGCGGCGTAGTAGGCCGTGATCCCGCCGGTGAAGCTTGTACCGAGCAGGCTGAGGTCTGCCGCGCCGGTCGCGTCACTGACATACCGCAGCGCTACGCGGATGTCGTTGAGGATGGCCGAGAGCGTCAGTTCTTCTTGCCTGCCCTCGCTCTCTCCATGGCCGCGCAGGTCGAAACGCAGGGACGCCAAGCCGGAATCGCCCAGCCCGGCTGCCAGTCGCGTGAAGAACCCACCCTCCTCACGCGTCACCCCGCCTCCGTGTACAAGGACGACGGCGTGACTGGGCGGCTCGGCTGGTGTGACGAGTGTTCCGGCAAGGTTGAGGCCGTCGAGGGTGCGGAAGGTGATTTCTTGCTCGGTTGAGGTCACGAACAGCAGCATACGACTGGGGCAGGCGTATTCAGGGCGATGAGCGCGGCAAAACCGACAAGAACGGACGGTCGGCGAATGGTGAAGGCAGCTGACATGCGCCCGTCACTCGCTTCATTGGGCCCGCCCACTCCCTGCGGAGTGGGCGGCCCATTTTCGTTTCCCAGGGGTTTTCCGCCGATGGGAGTTACAGGCCCTGGTGGTGCTCGACGAGGCGGACCCGCAACGGGTTCGCGATGCGGCGCAGCAGCTCGTAGGTGCGGCCATCCTCATCACGGATGGTCCGAGTGATGTCGTAGACCGGCATGCCTTCGCTGATCTTCAGCATGCTGGCCTCTTTGTCCTTGCAGGGCCGGACTTTCGTGGTGATGTCGGCGTAGCTGGTGCTCGGGTTGATCCGCGACAGAGCGATGCTGACGGTTTCGGGGGTGACCGCGCCTGGAGGCCTCTCGTCGAGGATGGATCTCGGGTAGTAGACGCGGTCGTGGAAGACGGCCGTGTCTTCGTTGACCATGGCTGTGCGCCGCCACCACACGATTGGGTCGCCCTCGTTGATGTTGAAGACCTGGGCGAGCAGATTGTCGGCAGGGGCGGTCGTGGTCCGCGGGTCCGCTTGGATTCGCCCGGTGACGCCTGCGCTGCGGCAAGCTTCTTCCCATCGTTGATGCTCGTGGTGGGGCGCGGTCGCGTTCGACAGGGCCACGGGGACGGGCGACGGCAGGACGATCATGCCTCTGTTGGCGACGCGCCAGATCAGCCCTTCGGTCTTCAACTCCTTCATAGCCCGGGTGATGACGGCTGCGCTGACGCTGTAGGTCGCCTTCAGCCGCTCGGTGTGGGGGAGGGCTTCATCGATCGGGTATGTGCCGTCGAGGATCTTCGCTCGTAGGTCTTCCAGGACCTCGGCGAACCTCTCGATGGGCACGGGCGGGTCCTCTCCTACTTCGCTGTTCGGGCTGGCGTTGATCGTATTACGGGTAGTCGGTGGAGTGCTCGGGTGCGCGCTTGACACTGATCGTTTGGCGCTGTTTACTGATAAACACAGCTTAACAGGCTGTGAAAAAAGCGGCTCTCCGCTCCACCGGAAAGCCGCCTGCCACAAGCCCTTACGGGCCCCACCCGGAACTCCACTTCCAGGCAGGGCCCTTACAAACACCAGGTCTCTCAGCCCTCGCGAAAGGAACCGAGACCCGATGTCCAGCCACATCGTGGCATCACACCGCCACACTGTCACATTCGACGAAACCCCTGACCTTGATGCCGTCCTGCTGACCAGCGACGCCAAGTGCCGCCAGCCCGGGACCGACCCCGACGACTGGTACCCCCTCGACGACCGCCAGACCGGCAACGAGGACTACGCCCGCACGCTGTGCTCCGGCTGCCCCTTCGCCGGCCTGACCGGCGCCTGCGTGATGCGGGCGCGGACGATGCCGTTCGACAACTGGGGCATCATCGGCGGCACCACCCCCGAGCAGCGTCGCATCCTCGGGATCGGTACTTACGAGGTGGCAGCGTGAGACTGCTTGCCCCCAGCCCCGAGCGCGAGCGCGCCCGGCTCGAAGCGGAGCAGCTCCGCATCGAGCAGGAGCGCATGCGCGACGAGGCGCGACGCCTGCGCGAGATCGAGGAGGCCGAGCACCGCGCCGCCCTCTCCGAGCGGGCGGGCGAGCTGGCCGAGCAGGAGCAGACCCGGATCGTCGCGGAGTCGGAAGCCGAGGCCGAGCGCACCCGCGCGAAGTGGCGGAAGCGGCGTGAGGTCTGGGCCGAGCGGACCCGGACGGCAAGCCGCCTGGCCGTCATGTCGATCACCAACGTGGGCGTGAACGGAGTCGCGGTCTCTGGCCAGGCGATGGCGTTCATGCAGCGTGGTCTGCCGCCGCTGTGGGCCGTGCTCGCGGCCGGGATTGTCGAGTCGGTTGCGGTGTACGTGTCCTGGCACGCACACGTAGCGCTGCGGGAAGGCGACGCGGCCTTGGTGACCCGCATGTGGTCCTACGGCATCGGCGCGGGCGCCGGGTACCTGTCGTACACGCACGTGCCGGACTACCCGGAGTTGTTCGCGGCGTGCTCGTTGGCCTCGCCGTGGCTGTGGTCGATGCACTCGCGGCACCTGCACCGCCAGGACCTGCGGTCGGCTGGTCTGATCGACCCGCGGGCGCCGAAGTTCAGCGTGCTGCGGTGGCTGCTGCACACCCGTGAGACGTTCGCGGCATTCCGGTGGGCGGTGAGCGAGGGCGTGCAGTCGCCGCACATCGCGGTCGAGGTGGTGCGGACGCGTCGCGCCGTCCGGATGACGAGGCGCTCCGTGGACGACGCTCAGGCCGCGGTGGTCGCCGCGCAGCGGACGCAGTTGGAGCTAGCGCTGACGCAACTCGCCGCCTTGTCGGAGGAGCTGTATGGCATGGCTCCAGAAGCGTTGGCGGCCAAGCAGACGATCGCGCGGTTCGTGAACAAGGTCGGCGGCGGGATGTTCCCGATGTACCGTCCGCTGTTCGTCGGCGAGCTTCGTCCAGCGGACGAGAACGCGGTCGACGGCCGGACGGACGATGCGGACAACGGCCGGACAGATGGCGGAATGTGGGTGGACGGACGGCCTCGCTGGGCCTGGCTCCTACGCGGACGGAAGGCGGACGAGAACGCACAGGGCGCGCGGACGAACGTGGCGGACGAGAGCCAGCCGGACGGCGGACGGACGGCGGACGAGGAACCCGCGAACACGCGGACTGGCCGCGCGGACGGTAAGTCTCGTTCGGGCGGACGGTCTGGCAAGAAGCGGACGGACGAGCGTCGTCCGTCCGGACGGACGAACGGCGGACGGGCCGCGCGGACGGGTGGACGGACTGTAGGCCCGGACGACTTCGGCGACCTGCTGCCGCTCGGGCGGACGATCTTTGCCAGGTATCAGCGGACGGGGAAGCGGCTCACCCGCGACGCGCTTTCCGCCGCCGTGAAATCGGACGGACGAACGATCAGCAACGAACGCGCTAGCGCGCTGCTGAAGCTGCTGCAGACGGACGGCTCGTCCGCCGCGAATGGAGCGGACGGGAACGGTTCGTCCCTGCGCACGAACAAGGCGCCTGACGGCGGACCGTCCGACACGGACAACGCGGACGAAGACGGCTCGTCCGCCGACGACAGCGACGACAAGGGAGCGAAGTGATGACGACCAGCCGGACGAACGAGACGGTCGAGCGGGCCTGCTACCTCCCCCTGTGGGACGAGGCCACAGAGGAGTTCCACAACGCGTGGCTGAACTACCGGGCGGACGACCCGTACTTCGTCCACCTAGAGATCGAGGACTGGCCCGCCACGGTGGTCGCGCCCCGAGCGGTCCTGCTGGACGGCCTGAACGGGCGGGCCGAGTGCCTGTCGAAGCCCGACAGCACCGCGCTGCGGGCCCGGCTGTCCTCGGACCGCAAGAACATGCTGCTCGGCGTCACGCAGGGGGACCTGCTGCTGGGCCTGTTCCGGACACCCGCCGAGCTGCTGGCCAAGCACACGGCCAGCCTGTACGAGCTGGTACCGGACGGCGAGGAGATGGCCCGGATCGACTGGGACACCGTGATCGCCAACCTGTCCCTGTGACCGAGCGTAACCAGCCGCGAGGCCACATCCAGCGCCGACCAAGGCCGCGAACCGCCACACTGGGGAGACCCTACGCGCGCAAGTGTACGTGCGCGCACGTGCGCGAGATCGTATCACGGCCCCGCCAGCCGTAACCGTCCGTGACGATCGGGAGGAGTCACGTGCCGACCAAGCCGACTCGCCGCGAGGGACGCAAGATCCGCTTCCACGCCAACATCAAGGGCGCAGAGAGCCCGAAGGCAGCGTTCCACGAGGCCGTGCGCTACCTCACGGCCGAACTCGCCGACATGCGCAACGCCGACGAGGCCGAGGGGGATCGGCTCTACACCCACTACGCCCGCGAACTGCGCGGCAGCGCCGACGACGTCAACCGCCAAAGGAGGTGACCTTGCGCAGCATCCGCTCGCCTTACCCCGCGCCCAACCAGCCGGAGGCCGAGCAGCCGAACAGGACCGCCGAGGAGGCGCGGCCCGCCGCCGAGGCGGCCGAGCAGGTCGCCCCGGTCGTGCCCCTGCGCGAGGACCAGCCTCAGCTTCCCGCCAGGTCCCAGGTGTCACGGATCGACCAGCTCGTCGAGTTCGTGCAGGGTCCGCTATCGGATTGGATCGCCCGCGAGCGGCCTGCCTACCTGGCCTCGCCCATCACGTTCGCACGCGAACGCTGGGAGCCGCAGTGGCTGCCACGCGATGTCGGCGCCGTGGTGTGGGCCTGGCGGGTGCTGCTGCTGGTCCGCGCGCTGCTGTACACGGCGTTCTACATCCCCGCCATGGTGATCTACCTCCCCGAGCTGACCACGGCCTCGATCGTCGCCTACCTCGTCATCCACTTCTTCGCCTGAAAGGTGCCCCTCACCGTGGACAATCTGCTCGTCGGGCTCGGTGCCACGACCGCCCTGCTGCTGGCGGTCGGAGTCGTGTTCATCTGGAAGAAGACCGCGCCCCGGTTCACCGCCTGGTGGATGCTCGTGGCTGGCGTCGGCCTGATCGGCACGTTCTTCGAGGTCATCATCCGCACCGTGACCGGGCGCCTGCACCCCGTCGTCCCAGCGGTGGCGCTCGGTGTCTGTGTCGCCATCTGGATTGCGGATGTGTGGGGCAAGTCGAACAAGGTCGGCCGCGCCACCGCGATCGTCGCCCCAGCCATCCCCACGCTGCTGGTCGTCAGCGCCATCACGGTCTTCGGCATCAACACCGCCGACCTTGGCCGAGACGCCAAGAAGGCTTGGCAGCAGACCATGACGGCCAACGTCGAGGGAGGCCGCAGGTGATCCCCCTGATCCTGCTCCTCATCTTGTCCGGGGTCATCACCGCGACGCTCGTGAAGCGCCCCAGTGCCCGCGCCGCCACCCTGGGAGGGCTCCGGGCCGGCGCGGCGCAGGCCGACATCGAGTTCCGCAAGGGGTTTACTGCCGCCCGCACCCACTACGACCAGGCCCAGGAGTACCTCACCCGCCCGACCGCATCCGGCGCCCCGCCGGGACCGCGCAACCTCCGCTGGTGGACCTCCCTTGCCTTCGGGGTCGTCGGCGGCACCACGGCAGCGGTCGCGGGCGGCACGTACGGGTTGCTCAAGGTCCTCGGTGGTGCTGTCCGAATCGGACGCCAGGCCGCCGAGGGCGCCCGTCAGGCATACCGCGACTACCAGGCCACGCGCGAGATCGAAGAAGCCGAGCTGATTGAGGAGACCGAGGAGGAAGCTCAGCAGGCCGAGAAGGACACACCCGAGGAGACAGCGCCCGAGGAGACAGCGCCCGAGGAGACGCCCGAACCGTCGGCCGCCGCCGACGACCGCGACCAAAAGCCCGCAGACCTGACCATGTACGACATCCCAGACGAGAGGGCCACCGTGAACGCCGAATTCACCTCCTTCCCCCAGCTCAAGCACGACCACGAGACCGCCAACACCGACATGACCCATGTCGCGGCCGCGATCGACGGCCAGGTGGCTGGCCTGCTCGCGAAGGACATGGGCCGCGGCGAGCTCATCGCGGCGCTGATGGCCGCGCAGGAGACCGCGAACCAGCTCGCCTCCCAGCACCAGAAGATCGCTGACCTCGCCGCTGCTCAGGACACCGTGGCGGAAGCTCACGCGGCGGTTGGCGGCGTGGACAACGTCGCCAACAAGGACGCGTACGCGGGCGGTTGAGCCCGGCCGTACGTCAACAGACCACGCGTAAGGAGCCCCACACGATGTCCAAGGACCGCACGAAGACCGTCGAGGTCACCCGCACCGTGCAGCGGATCGTGTTCCGCCAGCGATACCGCGTTGTGATGGCGGCTCCGTTCGTGTGGCTGATAGCGCTACCGATATCGACGATGATCTACGCCCTGTCGAAGCACCCGGCCGTGGCTGCCCTCATCGCGGCGGCCGCGGCCGCCGTACTGGTCCGCAAGTCGGTGCAGGCTCGCCACAACGTTGCCGCCGCGGTGTTCGGCGCGGCCTGGCTCATCGTCGCCTCGACGGCCGGCCCTACGGGGCTGGTCGCCGAGGTCGGTGTGGCCGGCTGGCTGGTGTTCGCGCTGCTGCACTGGCGGGTCCACCGCCGCCTTCAGTTGCCCGGCGTCGAGACCGAGCCAGTCGAGGAGCCGGGGGTCGTCGTCGAGCAGGTCGAGATCGACCCGGAAGTGGAGCGGATCATGCGCCGCTTCAAGGAGCGGCTGGCTGCCAAGGGCAAGGCCCTCGATGGGATGACGTTGACGACACCGAAGCGAATCGACGCCGGTTACCGCGCGGAGATCCGGGCAGTGCCGGGCGAGAAGGAGACGAAGGACATCATGATGGCGGCCGGAAAGGTCGCCTCGGCGTTCCAAACCTCGATGCAACTGGCGGTGCTGGAGCCGACGACGTACGGCGACAACTCCCGCGCCATGTTCACCCTGCTCAAGGACGACACGCTCGCCACGGTGCGCCGGTTTGAGGACCTGCAGCCCCGTATCGGCGAGGACGGCCGCGCCCACATTGGCTACTTCTACGACCTGCAGCCCGCGCACTGGGCGTTCTTCACGAAGTCGGGCGGCATGCGGCACGGCTTCATCGTCGGCGACTCGGAGGCGGGCAAGTCCCGGTCGGTGGAGACACTGATCAGCCTGGCTCACCTGTCGGACAAGCTGGCGACGGTGCTGCTCGACCCGCAGGGTGGCTCCATGCCGGACTGGAACGGCAACACCCACCGCTGCGCCCTCGGCGAGGACGACTGCATGGGCGAGCTGGAGCTGTGGCACTGGGTGATGCGCCGCCGCGTCCACCACCTCGCGCGGATCCCGTGGGTGGACGAGGACGGCGACGAGCGGCGCGGCAAGACGCACCTGGTGCCCGGTGACCCCGACGCCGGTGGTATGACCGGAATCTTCTTCGTGCTGGAGGAGGCCCCGGAGCTGCTCCAGCATGACGTGCACGGCAAGAAGGCCGTGGGCATGCTCGCCTCCGGCGCGAAGACCTGGCGTAAAGGCGGCGGCGGCATCGTCCTGGTCGCCCAGGATCCGAACATGACCGAGCTGGGCGGGTCGGTGACGCTGCGGGCGCAGCTGCGCAAGAACGCCTGCGCGCTGCGGACGCAGACGCCCGGCGCCGCCTACCAGATGGGCCTCCCGCACGACCCGTCGCTGCTGCCGATGACGTTCCGGGATGGGTCGCTGACGCAAGGCCTGGCCTACCTGTCCGGGATCGACCGGCGGGCAGCACTGATGCGGTGGCTGTACACCGCCAAGCCGAAGTACATCGCTCGCCAACCGGCGGCCGGCCGGATCGACGACCTGACGATGGGCTGGATCGACGAGTTCATCGACGCGAAGAAGGCCGGGCGCGAGCCGCGCGTCGGCGGCCGCCGCGCGAATGAGCCGCGTGCGACGCCGGGCGACGTGAAGGCCGCGATCATCGACGTCCTCGCTGAAGCGGACGGCCTGGCGCTGGAGCTCGGGGAGCTGCTGCACCACGTGCTCAAGCGGCGGGTGACGGCACCGCCGAGCGAGATCAACGCCCAGCTCAAACGGCTTGTGGCGGACGGCCGGGTGTGGCCGGTCAGCAAGGACGGGGCAGAGGCGTTCGCCCTGCCTGAGGAGATCCTGGAGCGGCTGGAGGCCTGATGAGGGAGTTGGTACGGATCGCTGTGGTGTCGGCATGGCTGGCGGTCGTCTGGGCGGCCGCACCACTGTCGCAGGTCCGCAGCGTGAACCTGGCGGTGGCGGTACCGCTAGTCGTCGTCGCGGTAGGCGCGGCGCTGGTGACACTGGAGCGCCTTGGTGGGGGAGTGATCGGCATCGTCCTGACGGTCATGGCGGTCTGGACGTTCGCAGCCGCTACGTGGGGCCTGGTCGGCGGCACAGTGCTGCTGGTGTCGGGCCTAGCGGTCCTCGCCAGCGGACGCGCGAAAGCTTGATGACGCGTATGGCGCGTCAATATGCAACAATTGCGTCAATTGCGTCGCGCTGGCAAGCGGCGACAAGTGTTGCGAAAGGCGGCCGGGATCGTGAAGGGGGATCGGTGACAGCGAAGCATCTGACTCCAGAGGACCTCGCAGAACGGGTGGGTGTTCCCGTCTCGACCGTGTACCAGTGGAACTCGCGTGGTGGTGGACCGCGCTTCATGAGGATCGGCAGGTACGTCCGCTACAAGATCGCAGACGTGAACGCCTGGGAAGAATCACTCTACGCGGAGCGGGTCGGCTGACCTTGGGCGAGCGCGCGGGGCCCCGGATCACGCTCTGTGATACGGGGCTTTGGCGTCTCTGGCGGCGCACTCTCCTTGCCTTGGTTCTGTCTCAGTTCTGCCTGAGGGTGGCTAGCGATGGCAAACGATGACAAGTGACGAGAAGAGTTTCCGCAGGTAGAAGCCGATTTTCGGCGTGAAGCTGCAGGTCGGTCCTTTCTGCATCGTAGATCTACACCATCTTCGAGGGCACGTCGGAGATCCAGCGCCTGATCATCGGCCGCGCCGTTACCGGCCTGCCGGTTCGATAACCCTGAACAGCGTGAACGCGCCCCCTGCCGTTGCTAGGGCCGTTGGAGCGTGAGCAGCGGCTCGGAGAACACAGGCGCTGGTGCGCCGGGATCTGCGGCAACAGCCTCCTCCAGGCGGCGGAAGCCGGCCTCCAGGTCGTCGGGGCCGAGCTGACCGAAGAACGAAAGGGTGCGCAGGCGCAGCCGTTCGAGCATGTCACCGCGGGTGCCGGAGGACGGCTCGGTAACCGTGCCGAAGCCGGCGACGCGCCAGCCGGCCGACGTGAACATCGCGATGACCTCGTGCAGCGGCTGAAATATCGACGCGTCCACCTCATAGCCGCGGGGGAAGTACTCCAGCCACCACGGCCTGGGATGGTGATCGCTGAAATTCGCGCGCAGTAGCAGCCGCCCGCCGGGCTTGAGCACCCGGGCCAGCTCCCGGACCGCCTGCGGCTTGTCCTGGACGTGGTGCCAGGCCAAGAACATGAGAGCGTAGTCGGCGCTGCCGGACGGCACGGGGATGTCCTCGGCGGAGCCCGCCAGATACTGCACATCGGGATGCAGGGACTGCGCCTGCGCTATCTCGCGCATGCGGACCGACGGCTCGACGCCAGTGACCGGCCCGAACGCTTGCGCCAGCGCGGGGGTGAACCTGCCGGTCCCTGAGCCCACGTCCAGCCCCGTCAGCGGACGCTGCTCGGGCAGCACCGCTCCGAAGGCACTGATCCATGTCTGCATCTGCTGCTCGGCAAGCGCACGGCCACGCGCGTAGTCCTGGTACTGCTCCGTGTCGTAGTCGATCCGTCTCATGGCAGCTCCCTCGTCCCCGTCGGGCTACGGCAAACCGTCGGCCCGATATATCGAGTTGATACATCGGCACGATATGCAGTGTCGCGTCATGTCGCAAGATGGGCATTGCGGATCGTGGTGACCAGCCAGGTCAGGGCGCCGTTACGGGAACGGGAAGATCATCTACAACCGGCATCGCCGCTGGTCGATGGAGGGAATGTGGGCCAAGCTCTGGACGCGCTGCGGGCCGGGCGTGACCAGGCCGAGGGTGATGTCGCCTCGATCAGGATCTGGCTCCGGGACCCCGTCGACCGATCCATGGGACACGTCCCAACTGGCTGAGCAAGCCGCAGATGCTGTCGATGACAAACTGAGTGGCATCCGGGGTGCCCAAGGTGGGCTGATCATGATGCTGATTCGACACTCTTGCACAGGTGGCGATCACACCGAATCAAGATCTACACCATCTTCGAGGGTGCCGGCGAGACCAGCGCCTCATCATCTGCCGCGCGGTCACCGGCCTACCAGTTCGATAGGCCTGATGTCCCTGGACGGCCGCAAAGTACGGCAACGGCGTTCAGGCGCAATGCCCTGACCAGGGCTCTCAGTGCCTCGCCGAAGCGACCCGCGCGCGGGCAAAGTCCGCCACTTGGGATCGCGGCGTGCCCCGAGACAACAAGCGCGCTTGCGCTGGCGCAGTCACCAAAGCCACCGTTGGCGTGACGGGATGGGATGCGACGCCCACTCCCATGCAGGCCGCGACGCTGCTGCTGTTCTCGCGCAGATCAAATGGTGAATCGCAATCCCCTGGCGGTCTGCTTAGTGACGCGATCACTGAGGAGTGCTTCCGAAGCATGTTGCACCGCAAGGCAATATCAGAGAGTGGGAAGTAATCCTTGGAGTTTCCTCAGCAGGTCACGTTCACGCCGAATTAGAACCAGGCCTGCAAACCAGCTCGGGGCCCACCCTACATGGGTTGTCTCCGAACAACCCGACCTGGTCATCTGACCCGGGCCCATCGCCGCCAGAGCCACCTAGGCCTGCACGTGGCCTCACGTGCCACGGCACTCTTGAACCATACGCTGTCAACCATTCGCCCATTCGGTAGGGTGTGCTGAGCGGGACCGTCCGTGTACGTGAACCCGGCCTTCAACAACGATTGCCGACAAGCGATGTTGCCGGTCTCGGTGCCCGCATATATTTCTGGTAGGCCCAGGTGCGTGTGGGCCAGGACGCTGCCGAGCGTGAACAGCTGGGCCCCGAATCCACGCCCCCGATATTGCGGTGCCAGATAACCACCGATCTCAACCCGGTTCAGTTGCGATACCGCAATCACCAAGGCGCCCATAATTCGACGATCATGCCTGTTGATCAGTGCGAACCAACCGGGGCTGGGGGCCTCCGACTCGTCATCCAATTCGCGGTCAAGGAGTTTGCCATGCGAACTCTCATATTCTCGCACCATGTCCAAAGGCCACCCGAGCCATCGCTGCGCATGTTCATCACTGCCGGCCGCCTTGGCGGCTCTCAGGGCCCAGTAACCGGCCGTCCTTATCACAAAATCGTCAGCCGTTATCACATGAAGCTTTTTCGAGCAAGCAACTCTCATCATGGCCGGTCACTGTACGGCAAGGCGACAACTGCCGCATCGCAGTCAGATGTCATATGGGAAACGAGCTCGCGTGCGACGCCTCGTCACGTACTGCTGTGGATAGGGCCGCAACGTTTCACGAATAGTTCACAACCGCAGGGGCTGGCCCTTGCTCTGTGGGTGGGACGACGACCCACGGGCAGGGACGGGTCGTGTATCCGGGCTGCCCGACGTCTATGGCTGTTCTATTCCGTCTCTGTTCCGTGAAAGTCGGGAAGCCTCCGAGAGAGGATGACAAACGTTCTCATTCAAGATCTACATTGGGTGGCACATGATCTGGAAGCGCCCGGATGGTGCTGGAGCCCGGGCCTTGTCGTACAGGTTGTGAACGCGCCACTGCAGGCCGTGGGAGGGTAGCCGATGGCGGATCGCGTCCCGCATGAGCGAGCCGGTCGCGCGCGCTGCTCCGCTACGAGGGCGACACCGGACATGCCAGCGCGATCTTCTGGCCCCGTACCCAACCTGCGGGCCTGTCGTACGGCGGGCGGGACATCCACGATCTCGCCACCGGAAGCACCACCGGTGGTGTCCAAAGGGCTGCATCGGGGTCGATGAGAGCGGGCCGGGTCCGCACTTCCGCAAGACGATCGTGTTCCAAGGACTGGTGCGGCTGTATGGCGGCAGGCGATGGCGCGAGGGACGCGAGCAGGAGGTGTCGGCGTTCTTCCTGCGCCACGACATCACCCCGCGGCTCTGGTCAGGTCCTCGTACTCGGCGTCGGTCAGCGTGATGCGTGCCGCTTCGAGGTTCTCCTCCAGGTGCGCCACGCGTGAGGTGCCGGGGATGGGCAGCATGACGGGCGAGCGGCGCAGCAGCCAGGCGAGCGCGAGCTGGGCCGGAGCCGCGCCGTGCTGCTCGGCGGCGGCGTCCAGCGGCCCTCCTGGCCGGGCGAGCTCACCGGTCGCGATGGGGAACCACGGGATGAAGCCGATGTTCTCGGCTTCGGCGTAGTTCAGCACGTCCTCGGCCGAGCGGTTGGCGAGGTTGTACAGATTCTGGACGGAGACGATCTCGGCGTGCTTCCTGGCCTGCTCGAGCTCCTCGACCGTCACCTCGGAGACGCCGATGTGCCGGATCTTGCCCTCCCGCTGGAGGAGGGCGAGTTCGCCGAGCTGGTCGGCGAGGGGAACCTGGGGGTCGATGCGGTGCAACTGGTAGAGGTCGATCCTGTCCACGCCCAGGTTGCGGAGGCTGAGCTCGGTCTGCTGGCGCAGGTACTCGGGCCGGCCGACCGGGCGCCAGTCGCTGGGGCTCGGGCGGGTCAGGCCGCCCTTGGTGGCGATGACGAGGTCCTCCGGGTACGGGTGGAGCGCCTCGCGGATCAGCCGTTCGCTGACGAACGGGCCGTAGGAGTCGGCGGTGTCGATGAAGTTCACCCCGAGCTCGACGGCGCGGCGCAGGACACGGATCGCTTCCGCGGGATCCTCGGGCTCGCCCCAGACGCCAGGGCCGGAGAGCTGCATCGCGCCATAGCCGAGGCGGTTGACGGTGAGGTCGCCGCCCAGGGCGAAGGTGCCCGAGGCGTCGGCCGGTCGGGTGGTGGTCATGGGTTGAACCTCTGATTCCGGGCGCGGAAGCGCCTCCCCGAACGACTCCCCGAAGCCATGCCCCTTTACCGCAGGTGGAAAGCAGGTGCTAAAGAGGTCTCATGTCACCCAACGCCCGCCTCATCGGTGTCCCCGGTGGCGCGCTCCGGCTCGTCACGCCCGCGCTCGTCATCGACCTGCCCGCCCTGCGCGCCAACCTCGCGGAGATGAACCGGCGGTGCGCGGGCGCCGGCATGGCGCTGCGGCCGCACGGCAAGACCCACAAGTGCACCGCCCTGGCCCGCGAACAGGTGGCGGCGGGCGCGGTCGGCGTGTGCGCAACCACCGGACGGGAGGCGATCGTGTACGCCGAGGCACGGATCCCCGGCGTCCTGGTGACGACCCCGATCGTGCAGCGGGCGCACATCGAGGCCCTCGCGTCGCTCCACCACGAAGGAGCCGACATCACGCTGGTCTTCGACACGATCGAGAACGTGGACGTGTGGGAGTCCGTCCTCGGCCGCACCGCCAGGCCGCTACGCGCGCTCGTGGACCTCGACATCGGCATGGGCAGGACCGGCGCGGCCTCGCCCGCGGATGCGGTGGCGATCGCCCGCCGCCTGGAACGGTCGGAGGAACTCGGTTACGCGGGACTCCAGGCCTACTCGGGCCGGGTGCAGCACATCCTCGACTACCGGGAACGGCGCAGCACGTACGGCGGCCAGCTGGACCGGCTGCAGGAGACCCTGGCGGCGCTCGCGGCAGCCGATCTCGCCCCTGCCGTGGTCAGCGGCGGCGGCACCGGCACGTTCGCCATCGACGCCGAGCGCAAGATCTACACCGAGAGCCAGGCCGGGTCGTACTGCGTGATGGACGTGGACTACGACGCGGTGGAGCTGTTCCCCGGCGAGCCCAACCCCTATCGGTTCGCCCTCTACCTGCGTAGCTCCGTCGTCAGCGCGAACCAGCCCGGCTACGTCTCGATCAACGCCGGCTTCAAGAGCGTCTCGACCGACGGCCCCTTGCCGCGGGTACGGGAAGGGCAGTGGCCGGGCGCGACGTACCGCTTCTTCGGCGATGAGTTCGGCATGATGGACGGCGCGGCCGGCTGCGAAGTGGGCGACATCGTCGACCTCCAGACCTCGCACTGCGACCCGACCGTCAACCTGCACGACTTCCTCCACGTCGTGGACGGCGACACCCTCCTCGACATCTGGCCCATCGACGCACGCGGCACACTGTGACCCAGGGCACAATGCCGGTGCATGCTTGACGGCGTTAATGAACGATCTTTTAATTCGGTATGGGGCATATGCCCCAGAGGGGAGCACCGCGATGAAGGTGCGCATCGACTCAGGTAAATGCCAGGGCCACGGCCGCTGCTACGACCTCGCGCCCGAGCTGTTCGGCGACGACGAGGAGGGCTACGGCCAGGTGCGCGGCGACGGCTCCGTGGCCGAGGGCCAGGAGCAGGCGGCCCGGCTGGCGGTGGCCAACTGCCCGGAACGGGCGATCGAGATCCTGTAGGAGGCACGAGATGACCGCCGAGGACCGCTCCAGCGAGGTGATCACGGGCCCGGTCTCCGACTGGGCGACGGACTTCTCCCATGCCGAGCCGGAGTGGGCGGCCGACCCGTACCCGATCCAGGACGAGCTGCGCGGGCGCTGCCCGATCGCGCACACCGAGCGGTTCGGCGGCGGCTGGCTGCCCACGCGCTACGAGGACGTGGCGGCCATCGCCTACGACACCGACGGGTTCTCCTCGCGGGGGATCGTCGTGAGCAACAACCGGCCTCCGCTGGAGCTGGCCCCGATGGGCGAGGTGCCACCGATCTCGTCCGACCCGCCGTTCCACCACTTCGCCCGAAAGCTGCTGCTGCCCGCGTTCACCAGGTCCGCCGTGGCCAAGCGCGAGGAGGCGACCAGGGCCCTGTGCCACGCCCTCATCGACGCGCTGGAGGGGCAGGACGTCGTCGACGCCGCCCGCGACTACGCCCAGCACATCCCGATGCGGGTCATCGCGGACATGCTCGGGTTCCCGCCCGAGGACGGGCCGAGCTTCCGGGTGTTCGTCGAGGACGTCCTCGAATCGGTGAACCTGCCGCCGGAGGAGCGCCTGGCCAAGTTCGACGGGCTCGACGAGTACCTGGACGAGCAGATCCGCGACCACGCGGAGAACCCCCGCGACGACCTGACCTCGTACCTGCTGGACCTCGAGCTCGACCCCGGGCACGTGGCGGGCACGATGGCGCTGCTGCTCATCGCGGGCATCGACACGACGTGGAGCGCGATCGGCGCCTCGCTGTGGCACCTGGCCAGGACGCCCGCCGACCGCGAGCGCCTGGTTGCCGAGCCGGAGTTACTGCCCACCGCGATGGAGGAGTTCCTGCGCGCCTACGCGCCCGTCACGATGGCCCGCCTGGTCAGGCATGACGTGCACTGGCGCGGGGTGGACATGAAGGCCGACGACTGGGTCCTGCTGTCCTTCCCCGCGGCCAACCGCGACCCCGCGCAGTTCGAGCGGGCGGACGAGGTCGTCATCGACCGCGAGGTCAACCGGCACGCCGCCTTCGGCCTCGGGATCCACCGGTGCGTCGGCTCCCACCTGGCGCGGATGGAGCTGCGGGTCGCGCTGGAGGTCTGGCTGCAGCGCGTCCCCGACTTCACCCTGGCGGACCCGGCCGCGGTCACCTGGGCCACCGGCCAGGTCCGCGGCCCCCGCACCCTTCCCCTCCGTATCAGATAGGGCCGAACGTGTGGGTACCCGAGCTCACCTCCACCGGCTCCATCCCCGGTAGATCCACCTCGGCGACGGTCCCGGCAGGTACGGTCGCCCACACGGTAAGCCCGCCGCCCTCGACGGCCCAGCGGACCGACGCGGGACCGTAGGGCGTGTCGAGCCGGGCCGAGGCGTGGGTGAGACCCGCGCCCGGCCGAGGCGCGATGCGCAACCGCCGGTAACCGGGGGCGGCAGGTGCCAGCCCCGCGACGGTGCGGTGCAGGAAGTCGGCCACCGCGCCGAGCGCGTAGTGGTTGAACGAGGTCATCTCGCCGGGATTGACCGACCCGTCCGGCAGCAGGCTGTCCCAGCGTTCCCAGACCGTGGTGGCGCCCATCGTCACCGGATACAGCCAGGACGGGCACTCGCGCTGCAGCAGCAGCCGGTACGCGGTCTCGTGGGCGCCTACCGAGCACAGCGCGTCGCAGACCAGCGGCGTGCCCACGAACCCGGTGCCGATCCGATGATCGTCCCGCGCGACCAGCTCCACCAGCCGCCGCCCGGCCCGCTCCCGCTGCGCGGGCCCGTCGAGCAGGTCGAAGGCCAGGGCGAGGGCGTAGGCGGTCTGCGTGTCGCAGGCCAGCCGTCCCGACGGCGTGACGAACTCGCGGCGGAAGGCCGCACGGACCTGCCCGGCCAGCGCCGTGTACGGCCCGGCGTCATGCCCGAGCAGCTCGGCGGCCGACGCCAGGACCGAGGCCGACCGCGCGTGGTAGGCGGTGGCCACGAGCGCGTGATCGGTGCGCGCCCTGCCGGGGTCGTCCGGAGGCGCGGCGGGATCCAGCCAGTCGCCGAACTGGAACCCCTCGTCCCACAGGTGGTCCTCGCCCGCCAGCGCCGCGACCTGGTCCACCCACGCCTTCATGCTCGGCCACTGCCGCCGCAGCATCTCCAGGTCGCCGGAACGCTGGTAGAGCGTCCACGGCACGAGCACCGCCGCGTCACCCCAGGCCGCGGTGGGCAGCGTGCCGAGCAGCGGCACCCACGGCACGTAGAACGGCACGGTGCCCTGCTCGGCCTGCTCGTCGGCCAGGTCGGCGAGCCAGGTCGCCAGCGCGCCCGTGCAGTCGTACAGGAACGCGGCCGTCGGGGCGAACACCTGCAGGTCGCCGGTCCAGCCAAGCCGCTCGTCGCGCTGCGGGCAGTCGGTGGGCACGTCGACGAAGTTGCCGCGCATGCTCCACACCACGTTGTCGTGCAGGCGTGCCAGCAGCGGGTCGGAGCAGGAGAAGTCGCCGGTGCGCCGCAGGTCGGTGTGGCACACGACGGCCTGGACGCAGGCCGGGTCGAGCTCGCCGGGCCAGCCGTCGACCTGGGCGTAGCGGAAGCCGTGCGTGGTGAAGCGCGGCTCCCACTCCTCCGGCTCGCCGCCGCGCAGGGTGTAGCGGTCCTCGGCGGCGGCCTCGCGCAGCGGGCGCAGCGCGAGCTCGCCGTCCTCGAGCACCTCGGCGTGCCGCAGCGTCACCGTCCGTCCCGCGGGGCCCTGCACGCGGATGCGCAGCCGGCCCGCGAGGTTCTGCCCGAAGTCCAGGATCGTCTTCCCCGACGGGCTGGTCAGCACCTCCACCGGGCTCAGCGTCTCCGTCCTGCGCACCGGCGGCCCCGTGGGCGCGCGCAGCACCCCCGGGTCGTACGGCACGGCGTCGGCGGGAACCCAGGACCCATCGTCGAATCCGGGCTCCGACCACCCGACGGGCAGCAACCGGGCGTCGTGCTTCTCCCCGTCGTACAGGCTCGCCGCGGTGACCGGGCCAGGGGAGCACCGCCACTCCCCGTCGGTCACCACCACGTCGGTGCTCCCGTCGGTGTAGGTGATCTCCAGCTGGGCCACGAGCGCGGTCTGCTCGCCGTACAGGCCGCTCTTGCCGCCGCCGAAGCCGAGCCGGCCGCGGTACCAGCCGTCGGCGAGCGTGGCGCCGATCGCGTTGGCGCCCTCGCGCAGCAGACCGGTGACGTCGTGCGTGCGGTAGCGCAGGCGGTGGTGGTAGCTGGTCCAGCCGGGCGCGAGCACGTCGTCGCCCACCACCCGGCCGTTGATCTCGCTCTCGTGCACGCCGAGCGCGGTGACGTACAGCCTGGCCCGCTCGACGGGGCCGCGGACGGTGAAGTCGCGGCGCAGCAGCAGGGCGGGGCCGTCGGGCGGGCCGAGCAGCTCGAGCGGCGGACCTGCCGCGGCGGCCCGCCAGTCGGCGGGGTCGAGCAGCCCGGCCTCGGCCCACGACCAGGGACTCCAGTCGCTCACCGAGCCGTCGGCGCCGTGGACGCGCACGCGGGCGCCGCGCCGCTCGCGCGAGCACAGCTCGGCGCCCGGCCAGGGCACCAGCACAGACTCGCCCGACTCGACCAGGCCGGTGGCGGTTCCGTCGCTGAGCTCGAGCTCGTAGCCGCGCTGCAGCCAGCCGGCGACGCCGGAGGAGACGGTCCAGGACAGTCGCGGAGCCCGCTCGCCGATGCCGAGCGGCTCGCGGTGGTGTTCGAAGACGGGGGGAGAGGTCTCCACATCGCTCCTAAAACGTTTTAACAACTGGGCGATGCGAGCTAACGTAAGGGTTCCCTCCGAGGGCGTCAAGGAGCCGGGGCGGTGCTCTCGCGGATGACCAGGGCGGGGCGGAGGAGCTGGAGGGTGCCGGCGGGGGGCGTGGCCTCGTCGACGGCGCGCAGGAGGAGGCCGACCGCCTGGCGGGCCATCTCCCTGCTGGGGATCGCCACGGTGGTGAGGGCCGGATGGGCATGCCGTACCTCGTCGATGTCGTCCAGGCCGACCACCGACAGCTCGCGCGGGACCGGGCGGCCGGCCAGGCGGGCGGCCTCCAGCGCGCCCAGGGCGAGGATGTCGTGGGTGGCGAAGATCGCGGTGGTCCGCGGGTCGGCGGCCAGGGCGGCGTTGGCGGCGGTGAAGCCGCCCTCGGCCGTGGGCTCGGGCGCGGCGAAGACCGGGACGTCGCGGCCGAAGGCGCGCCGCAGGCCCGAGACGCGGTGGGCGTGGGCGGGCAGGCTGGCCAGCACCGCGACCCGTTCGTGGCCGAGGTCGCGCAGGTGGCGTCCGGCCAGGTAGCCGGCGTGCTCGTAGTCGATCGTGACGACCGGCAGCGTGTCGGGCGCGTCGGACTCCCACGCGCACAGCGCGACAGGGAAGGGGGCGTCGGCCAGCAGCGGCAGGTGGTCGATCAGGTCCTGGTCGCCGGCGATGAGCAGCGCGTCGACCGAGCGGCTCGACAGGCTCGCCAGGTGGCGCCTGGCGCGCTCGCCGTCCTGGCGGGTCGTGCACAGCAGCAGGTGGTAGCCGCGCTCGTCCAGGACGTTCTCCACCTCCTCGACCACGGCCGAGTAGAAGGAGCTGGCCACCGTCGGCACGAACAGGCCGACGGTCATCGTCGTGCCGGTCGCCAGCGATCTGGCCACCAGGTTGGGGGTGTAGCCGAGCTCGGCGATGGCCGCGCGGACCCGGGCGGCGGTGGCGGGCCGTACCTTCACGCGGCCGGTGACGACGTTGGACACCGTCTGCTTCGTGACGCCGGCGCGCTCGGCCACGTCCCGCATCGTCACCATGGCCAGCATCATAGGTAATCCAGAGACTGCGCAATAGCTCTTGTTTTACCGGTCAAATGAGACGTACTGTCCGGCTGCGAGCCCAGAATGGAAGGAGCGCCCGTGTTACGACCCCCCAAGATGCTGGCCGCCCTGTTGCTGACGCTCGGCGTCGGCGCCGTGCCCGCGACGGCGGCGCCGCCCGCGGCCACGTACACGATCACGATCGGATCGACGGCCGCCTACGCCTACCCGACCGACACGCCCGCCAGCCCGTACATCGACAAGGACGGCACGTTCTACTTCCAGCAGTCCGCCGCGCTCTACGGCAAGAACGACCCCCGCTACTGGGACTTCTACACCGGCCCCGACTTCGACGGCGCCACCCGCTCGAGCGCCATCAGCAACGCGGTCAACCCGGCCAACACCAGCGACAAGAACAACGACACGACCTGGCGCTGCAACAACAGCCCCACCGGCGTGGAGGCCACCAGCGCGCCCGCCGGGTCCGGGTACACGCAGAAGAACTTCTGCGACCTGGTCGGCGTCTGGGTCGATCCGGACACCGGTGACTGGTACGGGCTGGTGCACAACGAGTTCACGCCGCAGCCGTTCGGCGACGGGCTGCACTACGACTCGCTCGACTACGCCGTCTCCACCGACCAGGGCAAGGTGTGGACCATCAAGGGCCACGCGATCACCTCGCCGTACAGCACCAGGCGGGGCGACACCGCCGCGTTCCCGAACCAGACCTACGACTACGGCGACGGCGACCCGCGGCTGTTCGTCGACACGGCCTCCGGATACTTCTACGTCTACTACGGCTCGCGGATCGTGCCGAAGGGCGGCGTGGGCGGCAGCAACGGCGGGCTCGCGCACGTGGCCCGCGCCCCCTTGTCCGGAAAAATGGCGACCGGGACGTGGACCAAGTTCTACAACGGGTCGTTCTCCCAGCCGGGTGCCGGCGGGCTAGAGAGCAACCTCGTCCCCGGCGGGTACACCCCTCCAGCCGGCGACTACAACCCGGCCAACACCGGCACGGTCGACCAGCAGGTGTCGGCGGGCAAGCTGCCGCCGAAGTCCGACCTGTTCATCATGAACATCACCTACGACGCCTACCTGGGCCTGTACCTGGGCGAGCCGGAGGTCGTCTCGGGCACCGCGCCGCAGCGCTTCTACGTCACCGACGACCTGTCCACCCAGAAGTGGTACCTGATCGGCGACTCGGGCGGCTACACCTCCGGCTCCTGGTACCGCTGGTTCGTCGACGGCGCGACCAGGACGACCGGGACGATCGTCGGCAAGACCTTCCGCTCCTACTGCTCGATCGCCTGCGCCGCCTCCTCCGGTGAGTACGCCAACGTCACCGTCGCCTCGACCGCGCCGGCGGCGTCCCCCGTCGACCCGGCCAGGACCTATCAGATCGGCAGCGGCAACGGCCGGATCCTGGCCCAGGTCGCGGGCGGCTCGACCACCACCTCGGTGGGTTCGGCGACCGGGTCGGCGCTGGAGCTGTGGCAGTTCACCGGCAACGGCGACGGCTCCTACCGGATCACCAACGCCTCCACCGGGCAGGCGCTCGGCGCCGGCAGCCGCGCCTGGGGCACCAAGCCCACGGCGACCGCGGCCTCGGGCGTGGGTCAGCAGTGGTGGATCATCCCGTCCGGCGGCGCGTACCGCCTGGTCAACCGCTACAGCGGCCTGGTGCTCGGCATGTCGTCCGACTCCGCGCGCCTCGCGGAGACCACGCCCACCCGGCACTGGACCAACACCACCGGCAACGCCGTCGGCGGCAGCCGTACCGCGGCCGAGCAGACGCTGACGTTCACCCCGTCCACCGCGCAGGGCCCCGAGACCGTCACCGTCGCCAACCCCGGAAACCAGACAGGCAACGTCGGGACCGCCGTCTCGCTCCAGGTCAACGCCGCGGACTCGCAGGGCAAGCCGCTGACGTTCACGGCCACGGGCCTGCCCGCCGGACTCTCGATCAGCGCCTCCGGCCTCATCACCGGCACGCCCACCGCGACCGGCACCGCCACCGTCAGGGTCACCGCCTCCTCGGGTACGGCCGGCGGCTCGGCGTCGTTCACCTGGACCGTCGGCCCGGCCACCCTCAACGGCACCCACACCCTGGTGGCGTCCGGCAAGGCGCTCGACGACCCCAACCACTCCACGACCCCCGGCACGCAGTTCGTCACCTGGTCGCCGAACGGCGGGCCGAACCAGAAGTGGGTCTTCACCCAGCAGTCCGACGGCTCGTACCAGATCGTCAACGGCGAGTCGAACCTGTGCATGGACGTCAACGGCGGCTCGGTCACAGCCGGCGCCGCGGTGATCCAGTGGACCTGCACCGGCGCGAGCAACCAGCGCTGGGTGGTCGCGCCCGTCTCAGGCGGCTACACGATCGCCTCGCAGAAGAGCGGCCTGCTGCTCACCACCGCCTCCACCGCGGACGGCGCCCTGGTGACCCAGCAGGCCGACACCGGCTCGGCCCTGCAGCACTGGACGATCTCCTAGCCGGACACGCCGCCGCCCTGCCCGTCCAGGGCGGCGGCGAACACCTGGTCGGTGAAGAGCCGGGGCGCGTACTCGTTGGCCATGTGCCCCTGGCCGGTCAGGGTGACCAGGTCGGCGCGCGGCAGCCTGGCCGCCATCGCCTCGGCCGCGGGGCGCAGGTACGGCGGGCTCTGGGTGCCCACCAGCAGCCGGACCGGCACGTCGACCTTGGCCGGCCGGTCGGAGATCTCGTAGGCCTGGACGGATTCGACCTCCCGCGACAGCACGGGCGCCGCGCCCAGGTAGGCCTGCCAGGCGGGGGCACGCCTGAGGGCGTCCACCTCCCGCTGCGACAGCAGGATCACCTCGCGGTAGAAGATCTCCAGGCGCTCGTCCATGCCGGCTTCGCGCATGCGCGCCAGCACGTCCGGCAGCGCGACGTGCACGCCCGGCGTCGGCGCGGGCGGCTCGTACAACAGCATCCGGCCGATGGCGCCGGTGATCAGCGGGGCTTCCAGCGAGCAGAGGGCGCCGTAGGAGTGCGCCACGACGTAGACGTCACCGCCCGCCGCCTCGGCGACGGCGGCCACGTCCTCGGTCTCGCGGGCCAGCGCGTACGGCCCGCCCTCCCGGGTGCTGCCGCGCCGGCCCCGGCGGTCCAGGGCGTACACGGTGAAGCGCTCGGCGAGCCTGGGCGTGACACGCGACCAGCTCCTGCGGTCCACGGACGCGCCATGGACCAGGACCATCGGCGGGCCCTGCCCGTACACCTTGACATCAAGCCGTGTGCTGTCCCGGGACGTCACGAACATGTCGTTCATGGGTCCCAGTGTCGCCTCCCGGGCGTTTCACGGGAGTCTCACGGCCCTTGCGCGTTAACGATGGAGTTCGGCGTGTGGTCGGTGGACCTGGTCGCTGAAGGGTGTGCCGACGCCGCCGTGATCGTAGTCGATCCTGAGCCTGATGGCGCCGGGTCTGCCCGCGTGGTGGATGAGCGCGAGCGTGATGTCCGTGACGATTCCGGACCTGCCGACGACCGTGACGCGGTCGCCGATGGCGAAGCGGCTCATCTGGTGGCGATCGCCGCGCACCCACTGGCCGATCTCGCGCAAGGGAATTCTCTGATGCTCTCCACGGCCTGGCATGCGGATCGTGGCTGCCTCCGGGGCCGTGCCGGAGAAGGCCACCCACAGTTCCCACTCGTCGCGCACCAGCGTGATCATCGGACCGGAGGCGTCGCGCTCGGTGATGACCCGCCAGCCGCATCGCTGGGCCTTGGCCTGTAACGCGTTCGGATTCATCCGTCACCTACTTGTGCGCAGTTTCGTTACCTCCAGTACATGTCACGGGATATGTGGTCGAAGTAAAGACCGGGAAGATCCTCGATTCTGATCTCCTATGCGCGGGATCTAGGGGAGGGGAGCAAGGGGGAAACGGGCGACGAAGCGGGCGCCGGGGGAGTGGTCGGCGATGGCGAGCGTGCCGTGGTGGGCGGCGGCGATCTCGCGGGCCAGCGCCAGGCCGAGCCCGCTGCCGCCCGTGTCGCGCTCGCGGCCCTCCTTGAGCCTGATGAAACGCTCGAAGACCCGCTCGCGGTCCTCGGGCGCGATGCCGTTGCCGTCGTCGGTGACCGTCAGCACCACAGAGCCGTCCTCGACCGCGACCGACAGGTCGACGCGGGTGGCGGCGTGGCGGTCGGCGTTGTCGAGCAGGTTCGTCAGCAGCCGGTCGAGCTGCGTGGGCGAGCCGTACACCCGGGTGCCGGCGGCGAGGTTCATCATGAGCGGCACCCGCCTGCCCTCGCGCACCGCCGCCAGCTCGCTCAGGTTCACGACCTTCCTGTCGGGCACGGCTCCCGCGTCCAGCCGGGCCATCATGAGCAGCTCCTCGATGATGTCCGACAGGCGATGCGCGGCCTCGCGCGCCCTGCGGCACACCTCGGGCCAGTCGGTCTCGTCGGGGTAGGCCAGGGCCAGGTCCAGCTGGGTGCACAGGGCGGCGATCGGGCTGCGCAGCTCGTGGGAGGCGTCGCTGACGAACTTGCGCTGGGTCTCGGCCGAGCGTTCCATGCGGGACAGGGTGTCGTTGGTCGTGGTGGCCAGGGCCGCGATCTCGTCGTCCGTCCTGGGCACCGGCACGCGGCGGCCCAGGTCGCTCGCGGTGATGTCGGCCAGGCGGGATCGGATCCGCTCCACCGGGCGCAGCCCGTTGCCGACGGCGGCCCAGGCGCCTCCGGCGACCATGAGCAGGAGCACCGGGAAGGCGAAGGCGAGCAGCAGGTAGAAGATCCTGATGGCCTGCTCGGCGCCCGCGATGTCCTCGGCGGCGTACACGGTGACCTGGCCGCGCGGGCTCTGGGTGGTCATCGCGGCGATGTAGTAGGGGGCGCGGGACGCCAGCCGCCCCGGCTTGCCGTACGTGGAGTAGACGCGGTCGGGCTGCGGGGTGGCCAGGTTCGAGAGGCGGCCCGCCCTCGCGGCCTGCGGCGAGTTGCCCAGTATCTGGCCGCCGGGACCGATGATCTGCAGGAAGTCGACGCCGGGCGGGGTGGACAGGTCGGCGGGGATGGTGCCGAGGCGCGCGTCGGCTGCCTGCCACTGGACGGCCTGCTCGACGCCGTCGATGACCTGGCTCCTCAGCGCGCGGGGGACGGTCACCGCGAGGATGGCGGCCGCGAGTCCCAGCGCGAGCGCCGCCACCACGATGGCCGCCAGGGTCACCCGGGCCCTAACCGACCTCACAACGCTCATCGTCGCCCCAACAAGCTCGACGCAAAGCCAGCGGCGGTTCTCGCGGAGGCAAAGGAGCGCTAACTCGAACATTGATGTATAAGATAATCCGTACATGAATGTTCGACTTAAGGAGTTCTCGTGGATCACACCCCCGACCCGAGACGCTGGACGGCGCTCGTGCTGTTGTGCGTGGCGCAGTTCATGCTGATCCTGGACGTCACGGTGATCAACGTGGCCCTGCCCACCATCGGGGCGGACCTCCACCTCGACCGCGTCACGCTCACCTGGGCCGTCACCGCCTACACCCTGTGCTTCGGCGGGCTGATGCTGCTCGGCGGGCGGCTCGGCGACACCTTCGGCGCGCGGCGCGTCCTGCTGGCCGGGCTGGCCGTCTTCACGCTCGCCTCGCTGGCCACCGGCCTGGCCGCCTCCGGGCCGCTGCTGATCGGCGGCCGCCTCGCCCAGGGCGCGGGCGCGGCGCTGCTGTCCCCGTCGGCGCTGGCCACGCTCACCAGGACCTTCCACGGCGCCGAACGCAACAGGGCGCTCGGCATCTGGGCCGCGCTGGGCGGCGTGGGCTTCGCCGCCGGTGCGCTGCTCGGCGGCCTGCTCACCGCGGGTCCCGGCTGGCGCTGGGTCTTCTTCGTCAACGTGCCCGTCGGGCTGGTCGTCCTGCTCTGGCTGCCCCGCCTGGTGCCCGCCGCCAGGCCAGAGGTACGGCGGCGCGTCGACGTGCCCGGCGCCGTCCTGGTCACCGCGGCGACCGCCGCGCTCATCTACGGCCTGGTCAACGCCGGGGACGCGGGCTGGACGAGCCCGGCCACGCTGGTGGCGCTGGCCGGCGCGCTCGCCGGCTACCTGGCCTTCGCGCTGGCCGAGCGGGCCACCCGCGAGCCGCTGATGGACGTGCGGCTGCTGGCTCGCCGGCCCATCGCGACCGGCGCGTTCCTCATGCTGGTCGCCACCGGGCTGCTGCTCGGCTACGTCTTCCTCGGCTCGCTGCTCCTGCAGCGGGTCCAGGGGCTGTCGGCGCTGGCGGCCGGGCTGCTGTTCCTGCCCATGGCGGTGGGCACCGCCGTCGCCGGGCACCTGGGTGGCCGGCTGATCGGGCGGCTCGGCGCGCGGCCCGTCGCGGTCGGCGGCCTGCTCGTGGCCGGGGCGGGCGCGCTCGTGCTCGCGCTGGCTCAGGGCACGGCCGGCACCGTGATCGGGCTGACCGTGGGCGCCGCGGGCGTCGTGCCGGTGTTCGTGGCGGCCACCACGACCGCGCTCGGGTTCGTCTCCCACCACGAGGCCGGGCTGGCCTCCGGCGTGGTGAACACCTTCCACGAGGTCGGCGGCTCCATCGGCGTGGCGATCATGTCGACCGTCGCCGCCTCCGGCATCGAGCACGCCACCACGGCCGGGTTCGGCGCCGCCTACGTGGCCTGCGCGATCGGCGCGGGCGTGGCCGCGCTCATCGGCCTGGCCCTCGTCCCCGCGGGCAAGCCGCACGTCCCCGCCGGGGTGCACGCGCACTGACCTGGACTACTAACCCGTGTAGGACAGACCGTGCGTGGCGGTTTGGCTACCATCGGTACATGTACGAAGCCGTCGTCGTCGGCGCCGGGCCCGCGGGGTTGAGCGCGGCGCTGACGCTGGGCCGGGCCAGGCGCCGGGTGCTGCTGGTCGACGGCGGCCCCGGCCGCAACGCCCGCAGCGACGCCGTGCACAACCTGCTCTCGCGCGACGGCATCGCCCCGGCCGAGTTGCGGACCGAGGCGCTGGGCGACCTGGAGGAGTACCCGTCGGTCGACGTGGTGACCGGACTGGTCACCGGGGCGGAGATCGAGCAGGAGGGGTTCCGCGTCTTCCTGGGCGGCGGCGCGCGCCTGGCCAGGCGGCTGCTGCTGGCCACCGGGGTGGAGGACGTGCTGCCCGGCATCCCCGGGCTGGCCGAGCGGTGGGGGAGCGGCGTGCTGCACTGCGCGTACTGCCACGGCTGGGAGCGCACCGGGCTGCGGCTGGCCGTGCTCGACGTGGACGGGTGGGGCGTGCACCAGGCGGTGCAGCTGGCCCGGTTCGGCAAGGACGTGCTGCTGGTCGGCGATCCGCCGGGCGAGCAGCGGGTGATGCTGGCCGGGCGCGGCATCACGGTGCGCAGGGGCCCGATCGAGCGGGTGGAGGGCCTGGCCACGCTCGTGTTCGAGGGCGGGGACACCGTCGAGCGGGACGCGCTGTTCCTGCACCCTCCCACCCGCCAGCGCAGCGACCTGGCCGAACGGCTCGGCTGCCGGTTCCTCGAGGACGGCGCGGTCGAGGTGGACGACTTCGGCCAGACCAGCGTGCGCGGCGTCTTCGCCGCCGGCGACATGGCCAGGAAACCCGATATGCCCTTCCCCGGCGCGCAGGTGGTCCTGGCCGCCGCCCAGGGCGTGACCGCGGCCATCGTGATCGACCAGGAACTCCTCTACGCCTAGAACCGGCGGTCAGATCGGCAGCAGGGCGTGGCAGTGGTGGGCCACCAGGGCGGCCACGCCGGGGGCGAAGGCCAGCACCGCGGGACCCGCCAGGAACAGGGCCGTGGCGGCCACGGCGACGGCGCGCTCGCGGCGGTCGAGCGGCGCCGCGGGCTGCAGCATGCGGCGCACCCTGACCAGCGCGTTCTCCCCGGCCGCGCCCAGCGCGAAGGCAGGGACCCGGCCCGTGGCCAGCCCCACCAGCGCGGCGGCCAGGTGCACCCGCGGGTGCTGCCCCGCGGCCACGTCGTCGGCCCGCAGCTCCACCAGCCGCGCCACCTCCCGCCTGGCCACCGCGAACAGCGGCAGCCAGGGGAAGGCTCCGGCCAGGCCTTCGGTCAGGGCGATGACCAGGTGGTGGCGCCCGCGCAGGTGCGCGCGCTCGTGGGCGAGCACCGCCGCCACATGCTCGGGCGGCAGCGCGTGCAGCGCCGCCGTGGTGATCACGGCCTTGTTCTGCCTGCCGGGCAGGCAGTAGACGACCGGCTCGCCGTACTCCAGCACCACCGCGTCGAGCTCGCCGTCGCGGCGGCCCAGGATGGCCAGCATGCTCGCGTGCCGCGCGCGTTCGCGGCGCGCGGTCAGCAGCACCCTGGCCACGCAGTACACGGCCCGCGCCGTGATCAGCCCGCTGGCCAGTACGGCCAGCCGGAACGTCGCCGAGGCCACCTGGACGCCCGACCCGTCGCCGAGCAGCATCCTGCACGCCTCGAACAGCCGGGCCAGCCCGTGCCCGACCGCGTCGCCCGGGATCGCCGCGCTCAGCCCCGCCAGCACCGCCGAGCCGACCGCCGACAGGCCCGCGGCCAGCCACATGCAGATCGCCAGCCGCGGAGCCCGCTCGCTCCACGCCGCCCTGACCAGCAGCCGGGGGAGCAGCATGGCGGCGATCAGGGCGTAGGCGGCCAGGACGGCGGCGACCGTCATGGGCGGCCCCCGCGCGGCGGGAACACCTGCAGCGCCGACTCCAGTGCCGCCGCCTCCTCAGGCGTCAGCCGCTCCAGGAAGTGGACCAGCGTGGCCGCCTGGTTGCCGCCGCTGGCCAGCGTCTCGCGCATCAGCTGGGCGGTGTAGGACTCCTTGGTGCCGACCGTCTCGTAGACGTAGGCCTTGCCCTGCGGCTCGCGCTTGAGCAGGCCCTTCTTGTACAGCTTGTCCATGACGGTCATCACGGTGGTGTAGGCGATCTCGCGGCTCTGCCGTAGATCCTCCAGGACGTCCCTGACCGAGGCAGGGCGATGGTAGGACCACATCCGGTCCATGATCGCCGACTCGAGATCCCCCAGTGTGCGCATCAGCTCCCACCCTCCGTGATCGGCCTACATCCTACTCAACTTCGTAGACCGTTCCCATCGCCGGCTCAGAGGCGGACGGCGTAGCCAGGTGGCCCAGCGCCACAACCACTCGAGCGGGCCGTAGAGGTGGTGCCGCAGCCAGAGGGTGGACCATGCCCACTGGAGTGCGAGGATCCCGCCGGTGATGAGGTATACGGCCGGCCACGACCAGTCCTGTGGCCTGCCGTACAGGTGGGCGATCGTCAGGACGAGGGCCGTGGCCGACAGGTAGTTGGTCAGCGCCATCCGGCCGAGCGGGGCGAACAGCGTCTGCAGCGCCGCGCGCAGCCGCGTCCTGAGCAGGAGGAGCAGGGCGCAGCAGTACACGCCGGCGATCAGCAGGCCCGCGACGGCGAACAGGGCGGGGCTCTGGCTCCGCTCCTGCGCCCACAGCGCGGGCACCGCGGCGGCCGCCAGCACGAGCCCGACGACGGCGGGGCCGCGGGTGGAGGTCTCGATCCTGTCGATGACGCCGTAGCGGACCAGCGCCGAGCCCGCGAGCACCAGTCCGGGCGAGAGCATGTAGCCGCCGCCGGAGAAGGCGATCGTGACCGCGCAGACCGCCACGGCCAGCAGCGCGACCGCCCAGCGCGGCAGCCACGTCGACGGCAGCAGCACCAGCAACCCGGACAGCGCGTAGTAGGTCAGCACGTCGCCCCGCCACAGCAGGAACATGTGCGCGAGCCCGACCGCCAGCAGCACGAGCAGCCTGCGCAGCAACAGCACGCGCGGGCGGGTGGTGCGGTCCGCGGCGGAGCCCACGAGCAGCGAGAAGCCGACGCCGAACAGCGTGGCGAAGATCGGGAAGAACCGCTGCTCGACGAACAGCCCGATCCACGCGGGAGAATCCGGCTCGCCGTGTTGCAGGATGACGCCGTCGAGGTTGGCGATCGGCCTGATATTGGCCAGCAGGATCCCGCACAGCGCGAAGCCGCGGACGACGTCGAGCGCGGCGATCCTGCGCCTGGTTTCACTTGGCATGAGGCTTCATCCTGCGTGGCCCGCCCGGGCGCGGCACGGGTCGAAAGCAGGGGCGAGATCGTACTTTCGGCCGGTTCTGCCGGCCGGTGCCCTGGTTCTAGCGTGTACGGCGTGCGGTTCGGGTTCGGCATGGTGGCGGGGGCGGTGCTCGCCTTCTGGGCGTACCGGGTCGCGGTGAGCTGGGGGATCGGGTACGCGGTGTTCGGAGGCGTGGCGGGGGCACTGGTGTGCGCGCTCGCCCTGGTGGGGCGCAGGTGGGCCGTGATGGCCGGGCTGGGCGTCGCGGCGGCGGCGGTGGCCGTGTCGCGGGTGGCGGGGTTGCCCGCGGAGCCGGGGCCTGGGATGGCGCTCGGGCTGGCCGTGCTCGTCGGGTTCGCGGTGTGGCGGTTTCCCGCCCGGTCCGCGTGCCTGGTGGCCGGTGGCGGGCTGGCGATCGTGGCGCTCACCTGGGCGGAGCGGCCGCCTGTGACGCTGCTCAACGCGGCGGGCTGGTCGGCCGCCGTCGTGGCCGGGACGTGCCCGCGGGTGGCCGACCTGCGCGGACGGGTGATCGCGGCCCGGATCCGGCGCGAGGAGCGGCTGCGGCTGGCCAGGGAACTGCACGACGTGGTCGCCCACCACGTCGGCGGCATCGTGCTGCAGGCCCAGGCGAGCCAGATCCTCGCCCGCCGGTCCGCGCGGGTGGGCGGCGCCCTGGAGGAGATCGAGACGGCGGGGGCCGACGCGCTGGCCGCCACGCACCGGCTCGTCGGGCGGCTCCGCGGCGCGGCGGATCCGGCTCGGCCCGCCGTACCGGGTCCGGCGGACAGAACGTGACGATCAGGGTGCTGGTCGCGGACGATCAGGCGATGGTGCGGGCGAGCCTGCGGGTGATCCTCGACGACCAGCCCGGCATCAGCGTCGTCGGCGAGGCGGGCGACGGCGACCAGGCGCTGGCCCTGGCCCGCGAGCTGCGGCCCGACGTGTGCCTGGTCGACGTGCAGATGCCCGGGCTTGACGGGCTGGAGGTCACCCGCGCGCTCGCGGGCTCCACGCGGGTGATCGTGGTGACCACGTTCGACCTGGACGAGTACGTCCACGAGGCGCTGCGCGGCGGCGCCGTCGGCTTCGTGCTGAAGGACGCGGGGCCGGGCGTGCTGGTCGAGGCGGTGCGCGCGGCCAGCGTGGGCGACGCGCTGATCTCACCGTCGATCACGCTGCGGCTGCTGCGCCGCTTCACCCGGCCGGCGGGCCGCACCGAGCGGCGGCTGTCGGACAGGGAGATCGAGGTGGTCCGGGCCGTCGCCAGGGGACGGACCAACCAGGAGATCGCCGCCGAGCTGTTCATCTCGCTCAGCACGGTCAAGGGCCACGTCTCGCTCGTCCAGGCCAAGCTGGGCCTGCGCAACCGCGTCGAGATCGCCGCCTGGGCCTGGGAGAACGGCTACGCGTGCGGCGGGCCCAGATAGGGGAACTCGTCGAGCAGGTCGATGTGGTGGCCGATGCCGTCGCCGGTGATCTTCCCGTGGCTGATCATCTGGAGCCGCACGTCGGTGACATCGTCGGCCAGCCGCCGGCCGTTCGGGTACCTGGCGGGCTGCGACCGGTCGAAGCGCAGCACGTCGGGCAGCACCGTCTCCAGCTCGTCCATCGCCTCGTCGGCGGTGTAGCCGCCGGTGTGCTCCAGCACCGCGATCCACGCCTCGCGGTAGTTGCGCACGTCGTCGGCGGGGTCGCCGGCGTTGTAGGCGTCCTTGGCGTCCTCGGCGTTGAAGTACGCCGTCAGCGACGGGTGCGCGCCCCTGTCGACGGAGACCAGCTCGCCGTCCTTCCTGAGCAGCACCCGGCCCCACACCCCGATCCGCGGGTCCGGGCCCAGCAGGTCGTCGGGGACCTCGAGCGCGATGCCGATCACGTTGCTCTCGGCCATCGTGTCGTTGCCCGTCCAGGTGAAGTTGTTGCCGATGCCCTCCAGGTCGGCGAAGAACGGGTCGCTGCGCAGCCCCGCGGAGAACACCACACCGCCGGCCTCGACCACGTTCGGCTCCACCCCGAAGCTCACCTCGGCGTCAGCGATCACGACCTCGCCGTCCTTGGAGACGGTGACGGTCTGCCTGCCGTCCTGCGGTTGCGAGAAGACGAAGTCGAAGGTGACATCGGGACGGTTGTCGCCGTCGTTGTCGACGCACAGGCGGTAGACGGCCTCAGGGTGCAGGTACTGCCCCGCGGACGGATCGAACCCGAAGGAGTTCACGTCCATGATGAGCACTGTGCGACTGGGTTCGGTGTTGGACTGGAAGGCGAACACGTCCGTCAGATCAAGCCGGGCGTCACCCGACGGCGGTCGCAGGTTCGGTCCACTGAGATGATGCGACATGTGTGCTGACATTCCCTGCCCCTACGCTCGGAAGCAGGCCTTGACCTGCTCTTTCCCCTCTCCGTGAACCCCAGGCGGCCCGGGCGCGACTGTACTGTCGTGGATCAACTACTACTGGTGCGATGCCAGCTCGGCGAACGCGAGGCGCTGACCGAGCTGGTCCGTGCCTGGCACCAGCCGATCTGGAGCTACGCGCGCCGCATGCTCGGCCCCGCGCGGGCCGACGACGTCACCCAGGAGATCTGGCTGGCGGTGCTGCGCGGCCTGCCCAGGCTGCGCGACACCGAACGGTTCCGCCCCTGGCTGTTCACGATCGCGCGCCGCTCGGTCGTCAACGCGCTGCGCTCCTCGTACGGCGAGCCGGGCCAGGAACCCGTCGAGCCCGTCATGGACGACCCCGCCGACACCCTCCTGGACCGCGTCGAGCTGGTCGAGGGCCTGGCCAAGGTGCCCGCCCGCGAGCGGGAGGTCCTCATCCTGTTCTACCTGGAGGACCTGTCGCTCGAGGACTGCGCCGAGATCTGCGCCGTGCCCGTCGGCACCGTCAAATCGCGCCTCAACCGGGCGCGCCGCCTGCTTCGCACCCACCTCACGGAGAACCCATGACCCCGCGTCCCGACGAGCCGGCCGACAAGCTCTTCCGATCCCGCGGGCGCGTCGGCCACGTGCTCGCCCTCGTCTCCGGTCTCGCCGGCGCCTGCATGCTGGGGCTCCTGTGGCTGACCGAGCCCGCCCTGCCGGACCGGACCCGGCTGGCCTTCCTGGCGCTGCTCCTCCTCTGCGCGTTCTGGGCCGGTTACGGCGCATGGTCGCTGATCCGCAGGCCGCTCCTCGGCCTGGACCGCGTGGTCGCGGGCTGGGCCGCGGTGGCGGTGTCGGTCGCCACCACGGCCGGGCTGACCGCGATCGCCGCGTCGCGGGGTGAGGGGATGCCGCTCGCGGCCCTCGTGGGGGGCGCCTTCCTCGTCGTGGCGACCACCCTCACCATCCGCGCCCACCTGCGCCGCGCCGCCCTGCTCCGCAGGAAGCGCGAACTCGGTGGCTGACGCCAGGTGCGGGAATGAAAACCGTTCTCGGCGACTTACACAGCCTGGAACGAGAAAGGACTCGGTATGGCCAGGAACGAACTCCGCCCGGTGATCAAGCTGCGGTCGACCGCGGGCACCGGCTACACCTACATCACCCGCAAGAGCCGGCGGAACGACCCCGACCGGCTGACCCTCACCAAGTACGACCCGATCGTGCGCCAGCACGTGCTGTTCCGCGAGGAGCGGTAACTGGTCCGTACCGGTTGAAACTGGGAAGGCGGCTGGTATTGACCAGTCGCCAGGCGAATGATCTTATGTGATCAAATTCCGGACATCCGGAAGGTTTTGCGCAGCCGCCTTCCCAAGGAGTGCATGTGCAGTCCGCACGCCCGTTAGCCATCGCCCTCACCGCCCTCCTCGTCGCATCCTCCCTGATCACCGCCCCGGCGCAGGCAGCCCCCGTGACCCAGCAGCTCTTCCCCGTAGCCCAGCAGGTCAAGCCGCGATCGGACGGCTTCCCCCTCACCCCCGTCGTGGGGCTGGTCCGTACCAGTGGCACCGACCAGTACGCCGAGGCCGTCGTCCGCCAGACCCTCACCGACGCCGGCGTGAAGCGGGTCGAGACCACCGACGGCGCCGACCCGCACACGCCCACCACGATCTACCTCGGCGGCGGCGACCAGGCGCTGGCCAGGCTCGGCGTGCGCGGCGCGGAAGGCCTGCCGCCCGAGGGCTACGTGCTGGCCGCCGGCCGGCACACGGTCGTCCTGGACGGCGTCGACGCCGACGGCGCCTACTACGCCGCGCTCTCCTTCCGCCAGCTCGTCAAGGACCGCCGGATGCCCGGCATCGAGGTGCGCGACTGGCCCACCATGCGCTACCGCGGCTCCATCGAGGGCTTCTACGGCACGCCCTGGTCGCACCAGGACCGCCTGGACCACCTCGCCTACCTGGGCGCGCACAAGATGAACACCTACGAGTACGCGCCCAAGGACGATCCCTACCACCGCGACAGGTGGCGCGAGCCATACCCGGCGGACAAGCTGGCCCAGCTCGGCGAGCTGGTCACCCGGGCGCGTGAGAACCACGTGCGCTTCACCTTCGCCCTGTCGCCCGGCCTGTCGATCTGCTACACCGACCCCGGCGACCTGGCCAAGCTGCTGGCCAAGTTCGAGGCGATCTATCAGCTGGGCGGCCGCTCGTTCAACATCCCGATGGACGACATCGACGCCGGCAGGTGGAACTGCGACGGCGACAAGGCCAAGTACGGCAACCCCGGCGGCGCGGGCGCGGGCCGCGCGCAGAGCGAGCTGATCAACGCCGTCCAGGCCTGGGCCACGGCCAAGGGCGACGTCGCGCCGCTGCAGATGGTGCCGACCGAGTACTACAACGCCTCCGAGTCGCCCTACAAGAAGGCCGTCAGGGAGATGCTCGACCAGAAGGTCGTCGTGCACTGGACCGGCCTGGGCGTCGTGCCCGGCGCGATCACCAAGGCGCAGGCGGCGCAGGCCAGGAAGGTCTTCGGCCACCAGATCCTGGTCTGGGACAACTACCCGGTCAACGACTACAACCCGGGCAGGATCCCGCTCAACGACTACGCCGGCCGCGAGCCCGGCCTGTCGGAGCAGCTGGCCGGCATCATCTCCAACCCGATGAACCAGGCCGCCGTCAGCAAGGTCGCGCTCTACTCCTTCGCCGACTTCGGCTGGAACGACAAGGCCTTCGACGCCCAGGCGTCATGGCTGCGCGCGCTCGACGAGGTCGCCGGGCACGACCCGGCCGTGGTGCGGGCGCTGCGCGACTTCGCCGACCTGTCGACCTACGACGGCACCCTGCACACCAAGCAGTCTCCCGTCCTGGCCGCCAAGATCGCCGACTTCTGGCGCGACGGCAGGATCGAGCCCCTGCGCGAGTACGGCGAGCGGCTCCTCCAGGCGCCGGACGTGATCGCCCGCGGCGTCAAGGACCAGGCCTTCCTCGAGGAGGCCAAGTCGTGGCTCGAGGCCACCAGGCTGTGGGCCAAGGCCATGCTCAAGGCGCTGGACCTGCTCGAGGCCGTCCGCGGCGACGACGGCGTGACCGCGGTCAAGGCCAGGGACCAGGCGCTGACCCTGATCGCCTCCGCCAAGGCCATCCGCGACCCGCGCCAGCCGCACGCCACGACGTTCCCGCGCATCGGCGACGGCGTCCTCGACCGCTTCATCGACCGGGCGCTGGCCGCGCTCGACCGGTGGATCGGCGTGGTCAACGACCGGCCCGCCGCCTCCACCACGCTCGGCACCTACGCCGACAACACCGCCGACAGGATGGTCGACCGTGACCCGTCCACCTTCTACTGGAGCAACGGCTCACCAGGGGCGGGCGACGCGGTGAGCGTGGACCTGGGTGCGATCCGCGTGATCGGCGACGTCGCGGTGCTCATGGGCAAGCCGGGCAGCCCCAACGACTACATCCACGCCGGGGTGCTCGAGTACTCCACCGACGCAGCCGCCTGGACCCAGCTGACCACCGGCACCACTCCCGAGGTCAAGGCCACCGCCCCGGCCGGGACCAAGGCCCGCTACGTCCGCTACCGGGCCACCGGAGGCAACGACTACTGGCTGGTCGTGCGCGAGTTCCAGGTCGCCACGCTCGGCGACGACGCCACCAGGATCACCGTGAGCGGTACCCCGGCCGGCGCCAACCCGGGCGCCGCCGCCGACGGCAACCTGGCCACCGCCTGGACCGCCTCGGCCGCCCCCGCGGCCGGGGACGCGCTGCAGGCCGAGCTGTCCAAGCCGAGACTGATCGACAAGGTGGCCGTCGTCGGCTCCGGCGACGCCGAGGTCCAATTGCGCGTCGACGGGAAGTGGCAGGCGATCGGGCGGCTGGCCCCGCCGTACACCGAGCTCGACCCGCAGGACGTCAAGGCCGACGCGATCAGGCTGGCCTGGACGGCGGGCAGCGCGGCGCCGAAGATCGCCGAGATCGTGCCCAGGTACGCCGACGTCCCCGCCGCCGTGCTGTCGGCCGATCCGGCCACGCTCGACACCACCGCGGGCGAGCAGGCGACCGTGACGGTCAGCCTGAGCAGCGAGCGGGCCGCCGCGATCATCGGCACGCTCGCGGTGAAGGGACCCGACGGCTGGAAGGTGCCGGCGGACCGGGAGGTCACGCTGCCGCGCGGCGGCGTGCTCGCGCTGCCCGTCGCCTTCACTCCCACCGGTTCCGGCACTCTGGACGTCTCCTTCGCCGGGATCAAGACCAGCGTGACCGTCCAGGCGCACCGGCCGGTCGGCGAGACCAACCTGGCGCTCGGCAAGCCGGTCACGGCCTCAAGCGTCGAGGGAGGCACCGCGTTCGAGGCGGCCAGGGCCGTCGACGGGGATCCGGGCACCCGCTGGTCGTCGGGCTACACCGACGGCGAGTGGCTGAAGGTGGACCTGGGCAGCGCGGTCGACGTCGGCCAGGTGACGCTGCGCTGGGAGACCGCCTACGGCAAGGCCTACCGGGTGGAGTCGTCGGCCGACGGCGCCACCTGGAAGCCGCTGGCCGAGGTCGCCGACGGTGACGGCGGCGTGGACGTGCTCTGGATCGACCAGCCCAACTCCACGCGCTACCTGCGGCTGCAGGGCGTGAAGCGGGCGCTCGAGTGGGGTTACTCCCTGTGGGAGCTCGAGGTGCGCGCTACACGGTGAGCACGACCTTGCCCAGGGCGTGGCTCCCGGCGACGTACCGGACGGCGTCGGGGGCCTCGTCCAGCGGGTAGGTCCGCCCGACGACCGGCGTCACCTGGCCGGACTCCAGCAGTTCTGCCAGGCGGCGCAGGTCGTCCTCGCGCACCAGCGACACCAGCATGCGGATCCGGTCGCGGACGAACGGCGCCAGCAGCATCGCCCCGAACTGGCGGTGCATGCCGCTGAGGAGCCGCCCGCCCTTCTCGCTGCCGACGATGACCAGCCGCCCGCCGGGCACGAGCAGCCGCCGCAGCCGCGACAGGGGGCGGTCGCCCGCGATGTCCAGGACCACGTCGTAGCGGCCCTCGACCTCCTGCGTGGTGTAGTCGACGACCTGCTCGGCGCCGAGCGAGCGCACCAGGTCCGCCTTGCCGGGGCCGCACACGCCGGTCACCCGGCCGCCGGCGGCCTTGGCCACCTGCACCGCGAACGTGCCCACCCCGCCGCCCGCGCCGAGCACCAGCACCCGCTGCCCCTCCTGGAGCGTTCCAACTCCCTGCAGGGCCGTGGTGCCGGACACGGGGACTGCCGCGGCCTGCTCGAAGGTGAGCCCGGCGGGTTTGGGAACCAGCCGGTCCTGCCTGGCCCTGGCGTACTCGGCGAAGGCGCCCGCGCAGACGCCGAACACCTCCTCGCCCGGCCGGAACCTGGTCACACCCGGACCGACCGCCTCCACCACGCCCGCCACGTCCATGCCGCGGACACGGGTCCTCGGGCCGCGCAGCCCGAACCCCAGCCGCACCAGGTACGGCAGGCCGCTCACGAGATGCACCACGCCCCGGTCCACGCCGGCCGCGCGGACCCGGATAAGCACCTCGCCCTGGCGGGGCTCCGGACGGTCGATCTCGGCCACGTGTAACACGTCGGCCGTGCCGTACCTGTCGTGGACGATCGCCTTCATGATTCCTCCTCGGGGTACTGGAACACGTCGTCGAGCGGGACGCCGAAGACGCGTGCGATCTTGAAAGCCATCTCCAGGGACGGCGAGTAGCGGCCCTGCTCGATGGCGATGACGGTCTGGCGGGTCACGTCGATGCGGTCGGCCAGCTCGGCCTGGGTCATCTCGCCGCAGGCGAAGCGCAGCGTCCGGATCGAGTTCGTGACCCTCGTCGCCTTCACCACGGCCAGAAGCCCCGGCGGTAGGCGGCGATCTTGGTGAAGGAGCCGAGGATGGCCGACAGCACGAACGCCAGGTAGAGCACGTTGGCGATCCAGAACTGGTCCACCCTGGCCATGGCGAGCACGGTGGCCACGATGCCGCCTATCACGACGAACGACTGGCCGACGTGGTCGCCGAACCGGCTGATCTCCCGGTCGCGCTGGTCCTTCTTGCCGGCGTCCTGCGGCGCCAGGGCGGAGGCCACCACGCGCAGCACGATCGAGGCGAGGATCGCTCCGCCGATGCTCCACAGCATCGTGGCCACGTACGGCACCTCGGGGATCGGGGTCTGGCCGGTGGCGGCGAGCATCAGGGCGAGGTAGACCGCGTAGGCGACGGCCGAGACGACCGCCATGATCCACGCGAGCTTCTCTTCGAAGGGCATGCCGGTAATGTAAAACATCACCGACATCATGTCTAGTTTGTTTTACATGACCTTCATGAACAGCATGACGTCGGGCGCGACCTCGGGCGGGAGCCGGCCTTTGAGCTGGAGCACGAGGTCGATGAGCTCGGTCGGGTACGGCTGGCGGCCACGGGCCAGATACTCGCGGCGCAGCGTGGCGACGGCGTCGAGCGCGACGTCGTCCGGTAACGCGGGGATGACCAGGACGCTCTTGGGCTTGCCGAAGAAGACGATGTCCGCCACGTCGAGAAAGGCCTCGCGGCTCTCCGCCAGGGGGCGGGCGCGTTCGGCGGGGTCGGCCTGGAGGATGACCAGGCCGAGCGCCTGCTGCAACTCGAGGCGGACGAGCCGCTCGCCCTCGCGCACCCGCTGCCCCTTGGCCTTGGCGGCCTCGTCCATGACACGCAGCTGCGGGCCTGCGGCGGTGTCGAGCGGCCGGCCGATGGCGTGGATCATCCGGTACGTGCCGCGCTCGCGTGGAGGTTCACGCCCCTCGGCCAGGTGGGGCGGGCCCAGATAGGCCTCTCGGCGGGAGGTGCGCCAGTGGCGGCGTTTGGCGCGTCCTTCGCCGTCCCTGTGGAAGATCACCAGGCGCGGGCGGACGGCGGGCGCGAACCCGGCGGTCACGAGCTGCTCCCATGGCCGGTTCCTGAACTCCTCGCCGATGTCCAGCGAGACCGCGACTGGCCCGCCGCCCGGGGGGAAGACGCTCCCGAGTGCCGGCGGGGCGTCCGGATCCTCCTGCTCCCACGTCTGCCGGTACACGCTGTCGAAGCGCTGCACCAGCGGGCCGAGCCCGCCGTTGAGCGTGGCCGCCGACCCGCGCTCGTACAGGCGGATCCCCTCGGGGCGGACGCGCAGCGTGTAGTAGGCCGGATGGCGGCGCACGAGGGCGCGGACGCGGGCGATGATCGCCACCGCCACCACCGGGGGCAGCATCGCCACGCAGAACGCCGCGATTCTGAGCGGGCCCTCCGGTACGGCTGCCGCCAGGCACGACAGCCCGACCCCCGCACCCCACGCCGCGCCCGCCATGCCGTTGAGGCTGTCCGAGCCCAGGGCGCCGAAGGCGACGGCGGCGGCGCCGGTGAGCACGGCGACGCCGAGCGTCGCGGCGAAGACCACGCTCAGGGGAGGGCCGACGGGCAGCGCCGCTATGAGCGTGGCCAAGCCGTACGCGGCGGCTGCGGCCGAGCCGAGATACAGGACGGCGGCCGCTGGACCGGCGCCAATACGGGACGAGCCGCCCGAGCGGGCCCGCGGGGTGGCGGTCAGCCCCTGCTCCTGCGAGGAGCCGAGTGCCAGGGAGGCGGCCCGCCGCGCGGCGGTGTCGGATCTGGCCGCCAGGACGTCGGCGGTCGCCTTCAGCAGCGCGGGCCAGCGGGAGCCCGGGACGGCGCGCACGCCGTTCATGAGCTGGTCGGGCGGGGCGAGCGAGGTCGTCTCGCGGGCGTCGGCCGAGCCGGTCAGTACCCTGCAGAGGAGCCCGAGCACGCGGGCCATGTCGGCGCCGTCGGCGTCCTGGGCCTCGCGCAGCAGCGCCGCGGCCTGGGAGAGCAGCGGGAGCGCCCGGTCGCGGGAGGTTCTGACGCACGTCAGCGCCTCGAGCAGCAGCGCGCGGCCGCGAGTCCCCGGGGCGCCGGTGACAGCGGCGGAGGACCTTGCGACGGCGGTCCACGAGGGCGGCTCGGCCTCGGGCGGCGGGTCCACCTCGAGAGGGGCGTTGCCGAGCGCCAGGGTGAGCAGGCCGGCGGCCTCGCGTTCCGCGGAGGTGCCGGTGCGCTCGATGTGCACCAGGTCGGGTACCCAGGCCGCAGTCAGGCATCGGGTCGCCAGCCTGATCAGGGCGATCCGGCACTCCTCGACGAGGTCGGGCGGCAGGTCCGAACCCGCGGCCTCGGCCAGGCAGCGCGCGAGCAGCGCCTGACCGCGCCCCGGGTCGCCGGCGACGGCCCAGGCGGTGGCGAGCTCGGCCGCCAGCGGGCCGGGCGTGGCCACGGCTTCGAGCGTCGTCAGCGTGTCGGCGTCGACGGCACGATGCCCCAGCGCGAAGGCCACGCCGAAGGCCAGCACCAGCTGCGGCTCCGGTCCGTCCGCCCGCGCCAGGCATTCCTCGCGCCACGATTCCCAGGGCACCGCGTCGAGTGGTTCGCCCCATCGCGTGGCCACGGCCAGCCGGGCGGCGCGGCAGTGGTCGAGCAGGCCGGCGGGCGGCTCCCAGTCCGGCAGTGGCGGACCTGGATCCAGCGCCGCCAGCCCGAGGGCCCGATCGGCGTGACGGGTCGCCGCCTCGGGCGTGTCGGCGGTCACCGCCTGGGAGGCCAAGATGATCGCCGCCGCCGCGTTGAACGGGCCGGGGTTCTCCCAGAGCGCCTCCAGACCTGGTACCGCGACGGGTCGTCGGTGCAGGATCGCGGCCACCGAGCCGATGCCCGGCCGACCCTCGCGCTCCATGGCGTCGCGGATGGCCTGGCGCGGGTCCTGATCCCAGAGTGCGGCCCGCAGCGCGAGCGTCTCCCGCGCTACCGGGTCCGGATGGCGGCCCGCGTGGGCGGCCACCGCCTCCCACAGCCGCGCCGCCGGGCGGCCCGCCCGCGTGGCGGCGGCGGCCTGCGTGGCCAGGATCGCGGCCAGGATGCTCTCGCCCTGCCTGCCCTCCTCACCCGCCCCGACGCGCGCGGACACCTGGACGGCCCATCCCCAGTGGCCCCCGTCGAGTACCCGCCGCTCCAGCGACGCCCACAGCATCGCCGCCTCCGCGGGCGGCAGCAGCCGTACCGCCGCCTCCACGGTCTCGACCGGCAGGTCCGGAAGCGGCGTCGATGCGATGACCGCGGCGGCGTCCCGGCCGAGCGCGCCAGGATCAGACAGCGGCAGGGCGGACCGCAGCCGGTCACGCAGGTGCTCGTCCACCTCGACCACGCCGGCGCGGCCGTCGGGGCCCAGGCTGACCACGTTGATCCAGTCGTGGGTGGCCAGCTCGTCGAAGGCGGCCATGGGATCGATCCCGGCGCGCGTCAGCGCGGGCCTGAGCAGGTCCAGGTCGAACCTGCCCAGCTCGGCCGCCACGGGCAGCGCCGCGCGCACCGCCGCGGCCGACACCCGGCCCACGATGCGCCTCTCGACATACGGATCGCCGGGCGCGCCCAGCAGCGCGGCGGCGTCCATGCCCGGCTCCGCCGCCGCCCAGTGGGCGTAGGCCGCCAGCTCGAAGGGGTTGTAGGAGTCCTGCTGCCTCGCCCTTTCCAGCACGGCCTCGCGCAGCGGGGCGGGGATGCCGGGGGCGCGCCGGTCCAGGTAGAGCTCGGCCTCCGGCAGGGCGAAGCCGCCCAGCTTGAGCACCCGCACGTACGGGCGCGAGGTGAGCACCGGTCCCACCGTCAGCTCCGACGGCGGCGGCACCAGCCAGCGGCGCCCCGCGAGCACCACCTTGAGCTGCGGCAGCTCGGCGTGCATCAGCTCGAGCAGGCGGAAGGTGTGCTCGATGCCGGGGGCCGTGGAGCCGGGCGGATACAGCTTGGCCAGCTCCTCGCAGGTGTCGAGCACCAGGACGGCGGGCGAGGGCAGCGCGCCGACGAAGCCGGCGAAGGCCGAGACCATGGCGCGTAACAGCTGCTCCACGCGGCTGGGCGACGGCCCGGTGCGCGCCAGCTCCTCGGTCAACGCCACGGAGGAGTCCTCGAAGGCGCGGAAGGACTGGGAGGCGTGCCGGTCGGCGCCGTACCCGAGCAGCTCACCGGCCAGGGCGTGCAGCAGCTCGCCGGGCCGCTGCTCCGGATAGCGCGGGTCGAGATGGTCGAAGTCCGCCCTGGCCACGGGGAACGGCGCGATCCCGCGGTCCTCCGCGAAGCGGCCCGAGGCCAGGTAGCGGACCAGCATGGTCTTGCCGGTCCCGCCGCCGCCGAGCAGGTGGAGCGCCCACGGTTCCGCCTCGCCGGTGATCAGCTCGGTCAGCGCCTCCTCCGCCTCGCCGCGGTGCAGGTAGTGGCGCAGCTGTTCCAGGTCGTCGGCCGCGCGGGCGAGCCTGTCCACGCGCCAGCCGGCCCTGCGCGCCGCGTCGGCCAGCGGCCCGCCGAGCGTCTGACCGAGCACCTCCGCGGCGGTGACCAGCCGGGACGCGCCCGCCAGGTCCCCGTCGTTGATCATGCGGTCGACGGCCTCGACCAGCTCGAGCCCCGTGGGTTCGGCCCGCAGCGCGGCGGCCCGCAGCCAGGCCTGGATCGTCGGCGTGAGCGGGGGGAGGTTCGCCTCGAGGAGGTCGCACGTCGCGGAGAGCCGGGAGCGGACCAGCCTGGCGGCCTCCGGGCGGACCGCGGCACGCAGCCAGAACGCCTCCTGCCGCCCGCCCGAACTCGCCAGGACGCGCCGCCGCTCGATCAGCCCCACGTCCTCCAGCCGGTCCAGGTCGTCACCGGACAGCAGGGAAACGCTGCCCGCCAGCTCCTGCGTCCACTCCGGCACCAGCGCCAGCGCGGCCAGCAGATCAGGGTCGAACCCGGACAGCCGGCGCCTGAGCAGCTCGGTGCCGCGCCTGGCCAGCTCCTGCTCGAGCCCGCTCACTCGAACCGCTCCACGTACTTGGCGTAGGCGGCCTCGTCGTCGTCGGTGACGAACAGCTCGTGCAGCGTCATCAGCTGCGCCGCCAGATACAGCTTGTCGTCCACCACGGTCGGGTCGCCCTTGAGCAGGCGCAGCCCCTCACGCACCTTCTCCGGCCTGACGTTGCGGGGGGCGACGTAGACACGCCGGTACTCCGGCTCCCTGTCCCTGCGCCACGGGTGCAGCAGCACCCACTGGAAGCCGAGCACCGCCTCCTCGTCGCCCAGTGCGGCCAGCTCGGGAAAGGCGAACCCGGGCACCCCGCCCTCCCGCTCGCTGAACGACTTCAGCAGCCGCCCGTGGTCCTCGGTGAACGAGGCGGTGGCCACCACGGGGACGGGCATCTCCGGCGTGCCCAGGCCGGTGGGCCGGATCATGGCGAGCAGCGCCGTGAGCGCGTCGCCGTAGGCGTGCAGGCTGTCGAGGAGGACGACCACCCGGGTGTGCGGGCCGAACGGGTCGCCCAGCGTCCCCATCAGCTCGCCGAACGCCGTGAGATCCCTGGCGAGGGTGAGCCTGGCGGCACGGGGATCGCGCTCGCCGAGCTCCGAGATCCACGCGAACGCCTCCTCGAACCCGTCGGGCTGCCTGCCGTACACCGGGGGAGCGGGACCGCCGAGCGTGGCGGACACGTCGGCCGCCTGGAAGTACAGCTCGCGCAGCAGCTCGCCGCAGCTCTGCGGCGCCGACCCGCTGAACGGGCCGACGAACAGCGGCACGTGCCCGTCGCGTAAGAGCCTGAAGCCCGCCTCGCGCAGCAGCCGGGTGCCGCCGGTCCGGCGGATCGTGCCGTCACGGCAGGCGAGCAGGAACCCGAGCCGGTCGGTGAACAGCCGATCCACCTGGTCCAGGATCCGCTCCCGCCCGATGTGCAGCGGCTGGCGGCGCAGCCGCAGCTCGTCGGCCAGGCGCACCAGCCGGTGCGCGGCGGCCGGCTCGACCAGCGGCCGGGTGACGTCCAGCCCCTCCGACAGGAACAGGGCCGGCCTGGCCCAGTCCAGGTGGTCGCGGGAGGCGCTGAGGAGCGCGGCCCTGCGCCCCTTGGCCGAGGCCTCGACGACCGGCTCCCCGCCGGGCAGCGCGCCGGCCAGCCGGCGGGCGAACAGGCGGCAGGCCTGCTCGCTGATCTCTCCCGCCATCGCGGAGACCAGCGGGATCCCGGCACCGACCAGCTCGGCAGGGAATCCGGCCCCGCTGTGGCAGGCGCTCAGCACGACGGCCCTGACCTGGCCGCCGGCCGTCAGCGCGGCGGCCAGCTCGGCGGCGCCCACCCAGCCGTCCGATCGCCTGCCGCGCAGGTGCAGCACCGACCGGCCGTCCTCGTCCGCCGACCCGTGGGCGACCAGGTGGACGATGTCAGGGCGGAAGCTCGTGCACACCTCGGCCAGCTCCTCCGGCGAGACCTGGGCGACGCGGGTGACCGCCACGCCCTCCGCGTCCAGCGCGCGCAGCAGGCCCATGAACATCGCGCCCGGCCTGATGACCTCGTCCGTCAGCGGCGCGCCCACCGCGAACAGCACTCGGGGAGCCCGGGCTTCGCCGCCGGGCACGGGCGGGCCGCCGGGGATCACCCGGGTGACGGCCACCAGCAGGTCGGGGCGGGCCGCCAGGTGCCAGCGGCCGTCGTGCATCGCCTCCCACAGCAGGCGGTGCAGGTCGCTCTCCGGCGGCCAGAGCAGGGCGAGCTCGACCCCGCCCGCCGCGCCGACCTCGGGCAGCGCGGTGATGGCCGGCCACGCGGGAGCCAGCAGCGCGTCGAACAGCGCCCTGCCGTAGGCGACGGCGCCGCGGTCCTCCTCCACGCCGACGGGTCCCAGAGGGTACGGCCCGGCCAGCGGCGTGCCGGCGTGGTGGACCTCCACCCGGTCCCCTTCGACGACGACGCGGACACGAGGCAGGCTCACCCGTTCATCGTTCCCGCTCCGCCGCCGGGGCGGTAGCGCAGACACCGGATCGTTGCGATCAAGATCGCAGGACGGGCGCCAGGTAGGAACCGGTGCGGCTCGACGGGTTGGCGGCGATGCGGGCGGGAGGGCCGTGGGCGACGATCGTGCCGCCCGCGTCGCCGCCGCCGGGGCCCAGGTCGATGACGTGGTCGGCCGCGGCGACCACGGCCAGGTCGTGCTCGGCCAGCACGACCGTGTTGCCCGCCTCGACCAGCGCCTCGAGCTGGCGCATCAGGACCTCGACATCGGCCGGGTGCAGGCCGCCCGTGGGTTCGTCGAGCAGGTAGAGGGTCGCGCCGCGGCTGGTGCGCTGCAGCTCGGAGGCCAGCTTGACGCGCTGCGCCTCCCCGCCCGACAGCTCCGTCGCGGGCTGGCCGAGCCGCAGGTATCCCAGGCCCACCTCGCGCAGGGCGCGCAGCGGCCGCATCGCCGCGGGCACGTCAGCCAGGAAGTCCGCGGCGTCGTCCACCGGCAGGTCGAGCACCTGAGCGATCGTCGCGTCGCGATAGGCGATCTCCAGCGTGGCCGGGTTGTAGCGGGCCCCGTGGCAGTCGGGACACGGCGAGTACGTGGTGGGCAGGAACAGCAGCTCCACCGCCACGTACCCCTCGCCCTTGCACGTCTCGCACCGCCCGCCCTGCACGTTGAAGGAGAAGCGCCCGGCGTCGTAGCCGCGCGCGCGGGCCTCCTGCGTGGCCGAGAACAGCTTGCGCACCACGTCGAACAGCCCGGTGTAGGTGGCCAGGTTCGAGCGCGGCGTCCGCCCGATCGGCTGCTGGTCCACCCGCACCACCCGGTCCGCCTCCGGCAGGTCGCCGATGGCGCCGAGCAGCGTGGTCTTGCCCGCGCCCGACACGCCCGTGACCGCCGTGAGCACGCCCAGCGGCACCTCGACGTCCACGCCGCGCAGGTTGTTGCGCCGTACGCCGCGCAGCTTCAGCCACCCCCGCGGCGCGCGCGGGCGGCGGGGCGGCCGTGCCGTACCGGAGAACAGGTAGCGGCGCGTGACGGACTCCGGCACGTCGCGCAGCTGCGCGAGCGGCCCGCTGTGCAGGACCCGGCCGCCGTGCACGCCCGCGCCGGGGCCCACGTCCACCAGCCAGTCGGCCTCCCGCACCACGTCGAGGTCGTGCTCGACGAGGAAGACGCTGTTGCCCGAGTCCTTCAGCCGCCGCAGCACCGAGATCAGCGCCTCGGAATCGGCCGGATGCAGGCCCGCGGACGGCTCGTCGAGCACGTAGACCACGCCGAACAGGCCCGAGCGCAGCTGTGTGCCCAGCCGCAGCCGCTGCAGCTCCCCGCCGGACAGCGTCGGGCTCGACCGGCTCGCGCTCAGGTAGCCCAGGCCCAGCTCGACCAGCACGTCGATGCGGGCCACCAGATCCTGCGACAGCACCGCGGCGGGACCCGAGCCCACCGCGTGCGGGCGCAGCAGCCCGGCCAGCTCCACCAGCGGCATCGCGGCCAGCTCGGCGATGTCGCGCCCGTCGAAGCGCACCGCGAGGGCCTCGGGCCGCAGCCGCCGCCCGCCGCACACCGGGCACGTCGCGCTCACCAGGAAGCGCGCGGCCTTGGCCCGGCTGGTCTCGCTCTTGGAGTCAGCGTAGGCGTGCAGCACCAGGCGCTTGGCGCTGGAGTACTTGCCCTGGTAGGGCCGCTGGATCCGGTCGGGGTCCCGTTCCGGGTGCACCGTGACGACCGGCTGCTCGTCCGTGAACAGGATCCACTCGCGATCCGCCTGAGGCAGGTCGCGCCAGGGCAGGTCCAGGTCGTAACCGAGCACTGCCAGGATGTCGCGCAGGTTCTTGCCCTGCCAGGCGCCCGGCCACGACGCGATCGCCCCCTGCCTGATCGTCAGCGACGGATCGGGCACCAGGGAGTCCTCGGTCACCTCGTAGACCACGCCCTGCCCGTGGCAGTTCGGGCAGGCCCCGGCGGCGGTGTTGGGCGAGAACGCGTCGGAGTCCAGCCGCCCGGCGCCCGGCGGGTAGTCGCCCGCCCGCGACATCAGCATCCGCAGGGAGTTGGAGATCATCGTCACGGTCCCGACCGACGAGCGCGCCGACGGCACCGAACGCCGCTGCTCGAGCGCCACGGCCGGGGGCAGCCCCGTCACCTCGTCCACGTCCGGCGTGCCCGCCTGCTGCAGCAGCCTGCGCGCATACGGCGCGACGGACTCCAGGAAGCGGTGCTGCGACTCGGCGTACAGGGTCCCGAACGCCAGCGACGACTTCCCCGAGCCAGAAACGCCGGTGAACGCGACGATCGCGTCCCTCGGCAGTTTGACGTCGACGTCGCGAAGGTTGTGCACCCGGGCCCCACGCACCCGGACGTAGTTGTCCATGCCCAGCATTCTGCATTGACGCGGTCGCCACAGTGAACTTAAATCTGATTCAAGTTTTAGTTGGTGCCGAGCTTCTCGGCTGCCTCGTCGAGCGCTGTCCGTACGGCCCGCGCCCGGTCGAGCCGGCCGATGAGCACGTGCACCGCCAGTCCGTCAAGCAACGCGTTGAACGAAGGCAGGAACTCCTCGGCGGGCAGGGAGCGGAAGACCCCGCTCGCCACGCCGTCAGCGATGATCGCGACCAGGTCACGCATCCAGCCGCCGTCGATCTCGTCGGCCGTCCTGCTCAGTTCGTTGGCGGACGTCGAACGCAGCCAGGCCTCCAACCAGAGCTTCCAGGAGACGTCGTGACGATCCACAGGCAGGTAGAGCCGGACGTACCGGTCGAGCCTTGCCACCGGGTCGGCCAGCGTCGCGAACTCGGCCGCCCGCCGCTCGGACAGCCCCCGCTCGCTCCAGCGGAACGTCTCGACCAGGATCTGGTCCCTGGAATGGAAGTAGTACAGGACCCGGGCGGGGCTCATCCCGGCCCGCTCGGCGATCTGCTGGACCTGGATCTCGGCCACCGGCCGCTCGGCGATCACCTCCAGCGCCGCCTCAAGCACCTGGCGCCTGGCCTGCCTGCCGCGTTCCTGCGTCCTGCCGCGCTGCTCTGCCATCCACCCTCGCAATCTGGGGAGAGAACCCGTGGAGAATAACCCGTCCCGCCGCGGCGTGCTCGCCGCCGGCGCCGCCGTGACGGCTGCCGCCGCGCTGGCCACGCCGGCCGAGGCCGCCTCCGGCGCCGACCTGGTCCTCACCAACGGCTATGTCTACACCGTCGACGCCGACGACAGCGTGCACGAGGCCGTCGCCGTCACCGGCGGCCGCATCGTCTACGTCGGCACCGCCGCCGGCGCAAAACGGCACGTGGGCAAGCGCACCAAGGTGATCGACCTGCACGGCCGCATGGTCATGCCGGGCCTGCACGACGGGCACCTGCATCCCATGGACGGCGGCCAGGGCCTGCTCGGCTGCGACCTGGACTACGCCGCCCTCACGGTCAAGCAGATCCAGGACAAGATCCGCGCCCACCTGGCCAAGAACCCGGGCGACGGCTGGGTGAACGTCACGCACTGGTACGTCCAGGCGGTACGGCCGGCCGGGACCGAACTCACCAAGGCCGACCTCGACGCGGTCGACGCCAGGCGGCCCATCGTCATGGGGTCCACCGACGGGCACACCACGCTGGTCAACAGCCGCGCCCTCGCGTTAGCCAAGATCACGGCGAAGACCAAGAACCCGCCGGACGGCACCATCGAGCGCGACGCGCACGGCGAGCCCACCGGCGTCCTGCAGGACGGCGCCCAGAGCCTGGTCAGCGCCGCGATCCCGGCGCCCACCGCGGCCGAGAACCTGAAGATCGCCAGGACCGCGCTCGCCGCGCTCGCCCGCCAGGGCGTCACCACCTTCATGGACGCCGCCGCGCCCGAGTCGACCATGCGGGCCTTCACCACGCTGCACCAGCGCGGCGAGCTCACCGCCCGCGCCCACCTCGCGCCGGTGGTCGACGTCTCGGAGCGGGAGCCGGTCGCCCGCGTCTCCCGGCTGCGTTCCCGCTACCACGGCGGGGCCGCCAGGGTGCGGCCCGGCGTCGCCGTACACAACGTCAAGCTCTTCATGGACGGCGTGCTGCAGTATCCCGCCCAGACCGCCGGGCTGCTCGAGCCGTACCTGGTGCACAAGCACGACCACTGGGTGCCCGGCACCAAGCACGGCGCGCAGTACTGGAGCGCCGACAAGCTCGACGCCGTCGTCCGCCAGATCGCCGAGGCGGGCTTCGACCCGCACATCCACGCCATCGGCGACAGAGCGGTACGGCTGGCGCTGGACGCCTTCGCCGGGATCCGCGCCGACGGCGACACCCGCACCCGCCCCACGGTCGCGCACGCCGAACTCGTCGACCCGGCCGACATCGCCCGCTTCGCCGAGCTGGACGTGGTGGCCGCGATGGGCTTCCACTGGGCCAAACCCGCCCCCGACTCGGTCGAATCGGTCAAGCCGTACCTCGGGCCGAAGCGCTGGGCCAACTACGAGCCCGAGGGCGACATCTTCCGCAGCGGCGGGCGCGTCTCGCTGGGCAGCGACTGGCCGGTCGACCCGCTGGACGAGTGGACGGCGATCAAGACCGTCATCACCCGCACCGCCGCGCTCGGCAGCCCCTACCACAAACTCGGCGCCATGACCCCCCATCAGCGACTCACCCGCGCCGCCGCCATCCGAGCCGCCACCTACAACGGCGCCTACCAGCTAAGGCAGGAAGAACTCACAGGCTCCCTCGAGGTCGGCAAACTCGCCGACCTGATCGTCCTGGACCGCAACATCATGAAGATCCCCGCCGAACAGATCCCCCGCACCCAAGTCCTCCTCACCATGGTCGGCGGAAAAATCGTCCACGGCCGCCTCTAGCACCCGCATGGCCGCACTCCAGGTGGGCGAGCTTTCACGATGCGCAGGTCAAGGACGCTTCCAGAACTGCAGCAAGTAAAGGTCCACCTGGAAGAGGTCGCGAGGAAAGGCAGGTTCCTGATCGTTCACCAGCCGTCTGTGCTGGATCCGCACAGGCCAGGTGGCGCCTGCCTGTCCGAGGTCGAACGCGTCTCCCCTGGACCAGTCCTCCCAGAGATCGCGGATGTGGAGCCGCGCTGACCGGAGGTGGATCTCACCGGTCCACACGTGACCCCAGGCCGGTTGTTTCATGGCGGGTTCGCCGGTCCACAGCTCGAGCCGGATGCAGGCGGTGGCGCTCGCGGACTTCTCGAGGACCACCGCGTTGCGTCCCACGCGCGCCCACCCGTCCAGCTCCAACGGCGACCACTCCTCATCCCACGGCGCATGATCCTCGTGGTCGAGGACAGCCGAGTCGACCACCATCGGAGAGGACCAGGCGACACTGACCTCCTCGACCGCGTGCGCGATGAGCTCCGCCATGACGCGCCGCCTCTAGCGGGGGCCGGTGAGGCGGATTTCGCCGGTCTTGGAGAGGACGAAGACCTGCCAGTTGTAGTAGGCGTAGAAGCTGCGCGGGTCGCGTTTGATCTGGCGGGCGTGGGCGAGGACGGCGTCGACGTAGTGGGTGTCGTGGTTGTAGGCCCAGATGGCGCGGCGGTAGTTTCCTGGGGCGCCTGAGGCCTTCAGGTAGTTGGCCGCGCCGAGGACGGCGTCCTTGGCGCGGTGGACGTTTCCGCCCATGCCGTACTGCTTCCAGGTGCCGGGCATGAACTGCATCGGGCCCTGCGCGCCGCTGGAGCTGGCGGATCTCACGCGGCCGAACTTCGTCTCGACCAGCATGATCGCGGCCAGGACCTCCCACTCGACGCCGAACCGCTTCTCCCCGGCCAGGAAGTAGCCGCGCAGGCGCTTGGCGGGTTCGGCCTCGGCCAGCCGCATCCTCTTCCGCTGGGCGGCGCTGATCGGGCGGGCCAGGGACAGCAGGCCGCTGACGGCCTTCACGTCGTCGCGCGCCTCGGCGGCCAGCGGCTTGGGCAGGCGGCCGATCGTCTCCCTCGCCAGCTTGGGATCCCTGGCCATCGCCCGGTAGATCCGCTGCTGGTGCAGCGCGTACAGCACCACGTCCTGCGGCGCCGCGGCCGCGGACCCGGCGGTCCACGCGTCGATCCCGGCGTACAACGCCGCCGTCGTCTGCTTCAAGGCCGCGGCCAACGCCCCCGCCTCAGCCGGAATCTCGACGTCGGGCGCGGGCGCTTGCACCGCCGCCCCGGAGCCGTTCCCACCAGCACCCAGCGAGCTGCTCCCACCGGTATTTCGCGAGCCCGCGACCGAAGCACCCGGCCCGCCATCGACCCGTTGCGTCCCTTCGGCCACCCCGCATCCCGCGAGAACGACCACGAGCCCACCAGCGACCACCACGTCGGGAAACCTCATGACGCCCCACCGTACCGGTCGATCACGCCCCGGACGATCTACCCCGCCGCGTCAGCCCAGAGCGGTGAGGATCTCCCGGGCGGCGCGTTCGCCGCTTTCGACGCCGCCGTTGAGGTAGCCCTGGCTGTGGGTGCTGGTGTGTTCGCCGGCGAAGTGCAGGCGGCCCTCGGGGAGCTTGGAAAGGCCCCAGTACCTGGTGTACTGGCCGGGGCGGAACGTGGCGTAGGAGCCGTGCGCCCACGGGTCGTCGACCCAGGAGTCCAGCCACGAGTTGCCGTTGTAGGAGTCGGCGAGGCCGGGGATGTGGCGGTCGAGCCAGGCCAGCGAGCGGGAGACCACCGAGTCGGGCGCGGGGCCGTGCGGCTGGGTGGCGGGGTAGGAGGCGCCCGCCGTACCGCCGGAGAAGATCGTCAGGAGGCTCTCGCCGCCGCCGTCGGCGATGGAGCTGTCCCAGGTGCTCCAGCGCGGCCTGTCGCTGGACAGGCTGCCGTTCCACCGGTGGTGCGTGGCGAACTTGTCGGAGAACTGCAGCATCACCTTGGCGTTGGTGCCCATGCCGTGGTGGGCGATGGCGTCCAGCTTGCGGGCGCTGAGCCCGGCGTGGGTCAGGTCGACTCTGCGCAGCGTGGTGAAGGGCAGCGCGAAGACCACGAAATCCGCCTCCACCTCACCGGAGGAGCCGAAGTCGAGCCGGTAGCCGTTCCCCGAGCGCCGGACCGCCGTCAGCGGCGTCTCCAGTTGCAGGCACCCCTCGGGCAGCTTGTCCGCGAGCAGGTTGGGCACCTGGTCGTTGCCGCCGTGGATGAGCCAGCGCTCGTCGGCCCCCTCGTAGGGCGCCACGAACTGCTCGATCAGGTTGATCGCGCTCAGGTCCTCCGCGTCGCCGCCCCAGAATCCGGCCACGCCGTCGGCGAGCGCGGTGGCCAGCAGCGAGCCGGGCACGTTGGCGTCGAGCCAGTCGCGCACCGACATCTCGTCGAAGGCGCGCGCCGCCCGCGAGGCCCGGTCGTAGCGGTAGCCGCCGATCCGCCTGGCGTCGCGGGTGATCCGCTTGATGACCAGCGGTATGTCCTTGTAGACGCTCGCCCGGTCGCGAACCTTGCCGTGCAGGTCGAGCACACCCCTGACGTGCTTGGGGGAGCGGGCTTCGCGGTCGTCGAGCCTGAGCCCGAGCGCCTTGACGAGCCTGCGCAGGTGGACGTGGCGGGTGTCGACGAACTCGCCGCCGTGCTCGGCCACCTGCCCTCCGGCGAAGTCCCTGGCCGACCAGCAGCGCCCGCCCACCCGGTCGCGCGCCTCGAACAGCCGCACGTTCACACCGCGCCGCGCGAGCCGGTACGCGCAGGTCACGCCCGCGAGCCCGGCGCCGACCACGACGACGCGCGCGTCGTGCGGACTACGGCGGGGCGCCGCGAGAGCCTGGATCGGGGTGACCGCGCCGAGCGCGAGCGCGCCGCCCGCGGCCATGAAGGTCCGCCTGGACACGAGAGATCCACCTGAGGGCATGGCCGTCTCCTTGGGGGGTGAGAGTCAGGCAATCCCGAAGATCGTATCCCGAAATCAGCATAAATTCCGATAAAGAACTGCAGATTCGGTTGCTTAACTGTTAATCAACGACGATATTCGCAGCGTCGACTCCCGTACGGCCAGCCGCGTCGGCACCGGCGGCTGCGGCGCCACGGGAACGCACTCGACCAGGTCCACCAGCGCGTCGACCGCGAGCGCGACCGAGGTCCCGGGAAGCAGCGACAGCGTCGTCACCGGCGGATCCGTGGCCGCGTAACGCGGATCCTCGCTGACGCAGGCCAGCATCAGGTCCCCGGGAACCCGCAGCCCGCGCCGGCGGGCCAGGGCCAGCAGCTCCCGCCCCCAGTCGTAGGTGGTGTAGATCGCGTCGGGCGGCTCGGCGAGCCCGAGCAGCGCCTCGGCCGCGTCCGGCCGCGAGGCGCTGACGAGCAGTTCGGCCTGGCTCCGCGAGGCGCACCAGGCCCGGTAGTTGGCGATCCACGCCCGGTTGTAGTGGTCGCGCCCGCGACCGGCCACGAGCGCCACCCGCCGCGCGCCCTGCGCGGCCAGCTGGTCGAGCACGCTGCGGCTGGCGGCCGCGTGGTCGTTGTCCACCCAGGCCTCGCCCGGCCGCACCTCCTCAGGCCGCCCGTCGAAGGCGATCGGCAGGCCCCTGCCGCGCAGCGTGCGCACCACCGGATCGTCCTGCGGGCTGTCGATCAGCAGCACACCGTCCACCGGCAGCGACCGCCACGAGGCGGTCCCCAGCGAGGCGGGCAGCACGGTCAGCGCGTAGCCGCGGGCGTGCGCGGCGGCCGTGGCCGTGCTGATGGACCGGGCGAAGTAGTCGACCCCGGCGAAGTTCCACGACCGGTCGCCGAAGGTCGTCACCGCCAGCCCCAGCACGTGCCGGGACGCCTGGCCGTACCCCAGGTCGTGGGCGACGCGCCGGACCCGGTCGCGCGTGCCGTCCGAGACCCTGCCCGTGCCCTTGAGCGCGTTGGAGACCGTGGCGATGGACACCCCGGCGGCGGCCGCCACCTGGCGGATGTTGACCATCAGCGCGTGGGCGGGTGGTCGCGCGCCTCCCTGACCAGGGCCGCGGTCAGCGGGCAGCCGTTCGCCTCGAGCCAGTCGGCCAGATCGGACAGCTCGTCGTACTTGGAACGGCCGGGCCGCAGCGCCTCGTAGACGCGCAGCACGTCCTCGTCCGACAGGGTCGCCAGCTCGGCGGCGCGCCGGAAGTTGGCGGCCAGTTGCGGGTTGCCGTGGGTCAGGGCCACCTCGGCCTGGTGGCGCAGGGTCTGCGGTGAGATGCGGTTCACAGGCTCAGCTCCTCCGGCGCCGCTCCGGTGCAGTGGCCGCGTTCGATGGCGATCAGCGACACGACCTTGGTGTGGTAGCGGGCCTCGATGGCCTCGTCGGTGTAGGGGTTGCGGGCGGGCGCGGGTGTCAGGCCGCGGGCGTGGCGGGCGGCGTTGGCGCCGAGCAGCCGGTAGTCGGCGGCCGACAGCGCCGGCGCGATCGAGTACAGCTCCAGGTTGGCCAGCGGCGCCAGGTCGCTGCGGTGGATGAGCGCGGTGCCCTTGCCCTGCAGCCCGATCCCGATGCCCGACCCCGACAGCCGCGCCGCCGACAGCCCGATCATGCCCAGGTCGATGGTGTCGTTGAAGCGCACGACCCGGCCCGTGCAGCCCTCCTCGGCCAGCCCCGCCAGCAGCTCGCCCAGCACGTCCACGACGGGCATGCCGCACAGCGTCAGCCAGACGTCGCGCCCGGTGGCGGGGGACAGGCCGATCACCACCTCGCCCGGATCCTTGCCCGGGCCCGCGGGTCCGAGCACCCGCACAGAAGTGCGGTGGGCGAGCTGCTCGTCGCGCAGGTCCTCCACCGAGCGGGCCTGCCGGATGGCGTCGATCTCGGCCTGCCGTACAGGAGAGGGCTCGTAGCCGGTGCCGGGTCCCGCGTAGTCGTTGGGATCGGTGACGGCCGACAGCACCCGCATGTCCTCGGTGAAGATGGCCGCCGTCTGCAGGTGGTCGCCGTCGAGCCGGGCGCGCAGCATCGCGTCGAGTCGCCCCGCCTCCACGGCGAAGCCGGTCTCCCGCAGCGCCTTCACGACATCATCCATCGTCAACCTGGATGAGCGGATTTTTCCGGAAATGGCCAGCACGGTGGCGCCGTCGGACTCCACGAGGTCCTTGGACCCGGCCGCGTCCACGGCCGCCTCCACCTGCGCGTCGCTGTAGTCGCAAAGCCCGAAATATCGATACACGGCCTGTACGGCTCGCGCCGCCCGCCGCCGCAGGCCCTCCAGATCGGCGGGAGCCGTACGCAGGCCGCCGTCGACGCCCCAGTCGCGCTGCATGACCAGGAAGTCGTCGACGTCCTCGGCGTTCCACTGCGAGGGGCCGAACATGTTGTCGTAGCGCTGGATCGAGCCGAAGCCCGAGCAGACGTAGTCGCTGCCGGCCAGGAGGATCGGCAGCGTGCGCGAGGTGCGGCGCACGTCCGACTCCGACATCAGCGCGTCGTTGCCCGAGCACGACTCCAGCCCGCGCGCCATCACCATGACGTTCTCGGCCATCAGCTCGCGCACCCCGCGCGGCACGGCGGCGGCCACGCTGGCGCCGTCGATGCCGCCGTTCTGCACGCCCTGCGCGCCCATCGCCCTGGCCAGCGACACGCACCGCGACTCCAGGTACAGCATGGAGCGCCGCTCCGGCTCGCCCATCAGCACCTCGGCGCCCGCGCCCGAGGTGACGCGCATCTTCATGCCGCGCGAGGCGTAGGCCGAGGCCAGGAACGCCTTCGACCAAGGCGTGTCGTCGCCGTCGGTGAAGACCCGTTCCGTGCCGTAGATGGAGATCGTCTCGGCGTAGGAGGCGAAGCCGCGCATGCCCAGCTCCAGCTCCATCGCCTCCTCCACCGAGCACTGCACGAGCACCCCTGCGGCGCCGGCGGCCGAGCCGATGCTGACCGCCACCGCGTTCGACCAGGCGTCGCCCAGCACGGGCACGGTCGTCTCCAGCTCGCGGAAACCGAACGCCGCCGCCGTGGCCGCGTCGGCGGCCAGCAGCAGCGGATCGTCGAGCCGGTTGGTCACGTGCGCCTGGTTGGACGGCGTACGCCGGGCCCGCAGCTTGGTCATCGCCATGGTCAGCTCGGCCGGCCGCAGCAACGCGACCACCCTGGCCATCTTGGCCGGGGTGATCCCGCCGCACAGCCGTACCACCTCCGCCCGCGGCACGGACGGATCGACCATCATCCTGGCCAGCTCGACGTCGGACAGCGCCATCGCCTCCTCGGCCACGGCCAGGTCCAGGCCGTGCGCGGCGATGAAGGCGTCGATGGAGTCGAAGTCCTCCGCCCGCACCCCGTCCATCTCGCTCACCTGACCGCCGCTGACGGTCAGGCTCGGTTCCGGATCGTACGGCGAGCGCAACGCCACCAGGCCGAGTGCCGGATCCTCCACGGCGAACCCGTCGAGATTGACGCGCTGGGCGTCCATGTACCGGACCCGGCCGATGGGCTTCATCGCTCGTGCGCCTCCTCCAGGATGGTGCGGCCGATCATCGCGTACCGCTCGGGGCTGCGTAGCCGCAGCGTCAGGCCGATCGCCAGCCCCACCAGGAAGATGCCCACGATGAGGTAGGGGATCGCGGTGAAGACCGGGCTGCTTGCCGCCGCGCCGGCGGCGAACTCGATGTTGCTGAACAGCAGGAACACCACGTAGCCCATGCCGAGCGCCCCGATGACCGGCGAGATCAGCGTCCGCCACCAGTGCTTGGTCTCAGGATGGTTGCCCTTGACGTGGAAGTAGGAGATCACCGCGATCGAGCAGATCGTCTGCACGATGAGCAGCATCGCCGTGCCCAGGATGGCCATCAGCCCGTACAGGTGGAAGTAGGCCACGTCGGGCGCGGCCTTGGTCGGCGCCTGGAGCCAGAAGAAGCCCACCGTGATCAGCAGCGTGATCACCGACTGCACGATCGAGGCCATGTGCGGCGAGCCGTGCGAGTCGTGGGTGGCGCCGATGGTGCGCTTGAGCCTGGCCGACAGGCCCTCACGGCCCATCGCGTAGATGTAGCGGGAGGCCGCGTTGTGGAAGGCCAGCGCGCAGGCGAACGACCCGGCCACCGCCAGGATCAGGTACAGGCTCTTGGCCCACCCGCCCAGGAAGTGCTCGGTGATGCCGTACCACAGGTCGAAGGCGTTGCCCGTGCTGCCGCGGGCGATGGCGATGGCCTGGGCCTTGCCGTTGGCGGCCACGCACAGCCAGGAGATGATCGTGTAGAAGACGCCGAGCCCGATCACCGCGATCATGGTGGCCTTGGGCACGATCTTGCGCGGGTTGCGCGACTCCTCGCCGTAGACGGCCGTCGTCTCGAAGCCCACCCACGACCAGAACGCGAAGAACAGCCCGATCGCCGCGCTGCCGGTGATCCCCGCCGCCGCGTCGTCGGCCACGGACTGGAAGGCGGACACGGGGTTGAGCGCCTCAGGCAGCAGTCCGTCGGGTCCGCCGCCCTGGATCAGGATCGACACGCCGAGCAGCGTCAGCACGGTGACCTCGGAGACCAGGAACACCCCGAGCACCCGGCCCGACAGCGCGATGTTCCGGTAGCCGAGCACGCTGATCACGGCGATGGCCAGCAGCGCGTACCAGATCCAGCTGATCGCGGGCCCGCCGAAGCCCTCGACCGCGTTCTTGGCGAAGGAGGCGAAGATGCCGATCAGCGACGCCTCGAACACGATGTAGGCGACGGTCGCCATCAGTCCGGAGATCATGCCCCACAGCTGGCCGAGCCCGTGGGAGATGAAGCCGTAGAAGGTGCCCGTCGCGGTGATGTGCCTGGCCATCGCGGTGTAGCCCACCGCGAAGATGCTCAGCACGACGGTCGCGAAGGCGAAGGCCATGGCCACGCCGACACCGTCGCCGAAGCCCACGGCGATGGGGACGTTGCCGGTCATGGCGGTGATAGGGGCCGCGTTCGCCACGGCCATGAACAGGACCGCGAGCAGGCCCACGGCTCCCGGCTTGAGCCGCTGGACCTCGCTCTTGTCTTGGATGGTGCTCACCGGTCAGCAGCCTCCTTGGGCAGGCCCCCGAACCATACGTACTGGGCGAAATGCTGACATCTCTATGTAGTCAACTTCAATGGCTTGTTATTTACGGTTTGTTACATCCTCTTGACGGCCTTCGGTTGGACCTTTTAGATGTCGATCCTGTACCGATTCGCGGACCGTTGGGGCGTGCATGCTCGACTACGGGATATTCGCTTTCGAATCCAAGGACGAGGTGCTGGCCAAGTCCAAGGAGTTCTGGAATCCGGGCAAGACCCAGTTCTGGGAGGACTCCGGAGTCCCGCTGGTCATCGACCGGCGGGAGGACTACTACCTCTACGACGTCACCGGCAAGCGCCTGATCGACGTGCACCTCAACGGCGGCACGTACAACATCGGCCACCGCAACGCCGAGGTCGTGGCGGCCGTGCGCCAGGCCATGGACCGCTTCGACATCGGCAACCACCATTTCCCCTCGCTGGCGCGCACCGCGCTGGCCGAGCGGCTCATCCAGACCGCCCCGCCCGGCCTGTCGAAGGTCATCTACGCCAGCGGCGGCGGCGAGGCCATCGACATCGCGCTCAAGACCGCCCGCCACGCCACCGGCAGGCGCAGGATCGTCTCGGTCATCAAGGCCTACCACGGCCACACCGGGCTGGCCGTGGGCACGGGCGACGACCGCTTCTCCAAGATCTTCCTGTCGGACCAGCCGTCGGACTTCACCCACGTGCCGTTCAACTCCCTCGAGGCGATGGAGCAGGCCCTGTCGGGTGGCGACGTGGCCGCCGTGATCATGGAGACGATCCCGGCCACGTACGGCTTCCCGCTCCCCGAACCCGGCTACCTGGAGGCCGTCAAACGGCTGTGCGAGTCGCACGGCACCCTCTACATCGCCGACGAGGTGCAGACCGGGCTGATGCGCACCGGCGAGCTGTGGGGCATCACCAAGCACGGCATCGAGCCCGACCTGCTGGTCACCGGCAAGGGCCTGTCGGGCGGGATCTACCCGATCGCGGCCGTGCTGGTCAGCGAGCGCTGCGCCGGCTGGCTCACCGAGGACGGCTTCGCGCACATGGCCTCCTTCGGCGGCGCCGAACTCGGCTGCGTGGCCGCGATGAAGACGCTGGAGATCTGCACCCGGCCGGAGACCCGCTCGGTCGTGCACTACATCAGCGACGCCGTCGGCAGCGGGCTGGAGCGCATCAAGGCCGACAACGCGGGCTGGTTCACCGGGATCCGGCAGAACGGCGTGGTCATCGGCCTGGAGTTCGACCATCCGGAGGGGGCCAAGTTCGTCATGCGCAGCCTGTACGAGAACGGGGTGTGGGCGATCTTCTCGACGCTCGATCCGCGCGTCCTGCAGTACAAACCGGGCATCCTGCTGAGCCCGCCGCTGGTGGACGAGCTGCTCGACCGTACGGCTCACGCCATCGCGCAGGCGAGGCCGTGATGCTCGACCGCGCCCGCTGGGCCGCCCGCGCCTACGCCACCTACGACAAGCCCGCCGTCGACCGGGTCGTGGCCGCCGTGGCCAGGGTCGCCGCCGACAACGCCGCCCGCTACGCCGAACGGGCCGTCAAGGAGACGGGGCTCGGCGTGGCCGAGCACAAGGTCGTCAAGAACCTGGCCTGCTCGACCGGCCTGGTCGAGATCTACGCGGGCCAGGACTTCGTCTCCCCTTCGATCGACCCCGCGCGGAAGATCGTCTCGGTGCCGCGGCCGGCCGGCGTGGTGCTCGCGCTCACGCCCTCGACCAACCCGGTCGCCACGGTCTACTTCAAGGTGCTGCTCGCCCTCATGACGCGCAACGCGGTCGTGGTCAGCCCGCACCCGCTGGCCAAGGAGTGCTGTGCCGACGCCGCCCGCGTGCTCGGCGAGGCCGCCGTCGCGGCCGGGGCGCCGGACGGGATCGTCCAGGTCGTCGAGGAGCCCACGATCCCGCTCATCGAGTCGCTGATGGCCGACCCGCGCACCGACCTGATCGTGGCCACCGGCGGTCCCGCGGTCGTGCACGCCTCCTACCGCTCGGGCAACCCGGCGATCGGCGTCGGGCCGGGCAACGTGCCGGTCCTGGTCGACCGCACCGCCGACCTGCCCGCCGCCGCGCGGCGCATCGTGGAGAGCAAGAGCTTCGACAACTCCATCCTCTGCACCAACGAGTCCGTCCTCATCGTCGAGGACGCCGCCTACGACACGCTGCTGTCCGCGCTGTCCCGCGAGGGCGCGCACCTGGTGGCAGACGGCCTCGACCGGTTGCGCGCGGCCGTCGGCGACCGGGAGAACATCGGGCAGAGCGCGGTCCGCGTCGCCGAGCGCGCCGGGTTCCGCGTCCCCGCGGGCACCAAGGTCCTCCTGGCGCCCTTCGACCTGGCCGTGCCAGAGGAACCCCTGGCCCGCGAGAAGCTCATGCCCGTCCTCGGCCTGCTCCGGGTCCCCTCGGCCGAGGGCGGCATCCGGGCGGCGCAGGCCGTCCTGCGCATCTCGGGCGCGGGCCACTCGGCCGCGATCCACAGCACCGACGCCGCCACGATCATGAAGTACGGCGCGGCCGTCCCGGTCCTGCGCGTCTCCGTCAACGCGGGCAACAGCCTGGGCAGCGCGGGGATCACCACCGGGCTGGCCCCGTCGATGACGATCGGCACCGGGTTCGTCGGCGGGTCCTCCGTGGGGGAGAACCTCAACCCCGCCCACCTAATCAACTGGACCCGCCTGGCGTCCGGCACCGACACCACGTTTCCCGATTTTTCGGGACTGGATCCGTGGCACGCGCCCACCGGAGCCGTCCCGCCGTACCCGCACGCCTCGAACGCCGCGAGCGACCCGCGGCCGCCCGCGCGACCGGCGGCCGGTGACGGGGACCAGGCGCTGCGGGCCGAGATCAGGCGGCTCATCCTCGAAGAGCTCGCCGCCATGCGGGGTGCCTGATGGCGGAGCTGCGCTCGTTCATCTTCATCGACCGGCTGCAGCCGCAGACCATGTGCTACCTGGGCACCTGGATCCGCGGCTCGCTGCCCAGGCAGGGCATGGCGGCGCAGGTCGTCGAGGTCGCGCCCGGGCTGGACATCGAGCCGCTGACCGATGTGGCGATCAAGCACGCCGACGTGCGCGCCGGGATCCTGGTGGTCGAGCGGCAGTTCGGCTACCTGGAGTTCCACGGGCAGACCGCGCAGGTGCGCGCCGCCGGTGAGGCCGTGCTGGAAGCGCTCGGCACCACCGCGGACCAGACGGCCAAGCCCAAGGTGCTGGCCTCGCGGATCATCCCGCGGCTCGACGGGCAGCACGCCTTTCTGATCAACCGCAACAAGCTCGGCTCGATGGCGCTTACCGGCGAGTCGCTGTTCGTGCTCGAATGCCAGCCCGCCTCCTACGCCATCCTGGCCACGAACGAGGCCGAGAAGGCCGCCGAGATCAAGGTGGTCGACTACCGCATGATGGGCGCCACCGGGCGGGTCTACCTGTCCGGCAACGAGTCGGACGTACGGCAGGCGGCCGAGGCGGCCATGGAGGCGCTGTCGTGAACCCCGACGAGCTGCGCGCCCTGATCCGCGAGGTACTGCGCGAGGTGCTGGCCGAGCAGGGGATCAAGGCCGGGCTCAGGCCCCCGGGAGAGGTGGACCGGCCTCCCGGGCCGCAGGCCGTACACCGGATCGAGCGCGGCGCCGTCACCGAGCGGCACGTGAACGCGGCCGCCAAGGCCGGGGCCAAGCTGGTGCTCGGGCCGCGAGCGGTGTTGACGCCGCTGGCCAGGGACAGGATCAGGGCCACCGGCGTCACGGTCGAAAGGGAGGACTAGCCATGGTGCGCGGGACCGTCATCGGCAGCGTCTGGGCGACCAAGCGGCTCGACGGGCTGCCCAGCGGCGCCTTCCTCGAAGTGGAGCTGGACGGCGGCGCCCGGCTCGTCGCCTTCGACACCCTCGGCAGCGGCCCCGGCGAGCGGGTGCTGATCGTCCAGGGATCCGTCGCCGCCGCCCACCTGCCGGACAATCCACCCATCGACGCATTGATCATCGGTTCCATCGACGAGTAGGAGAGACATGTCCAACAACGCGATCGGCCTGATCGAGACCAAGGGGTACGTGGCCGCGCTGGCCGCCGCCGACGCCATGGTCAAGGCGGCCAACGTCACCATCGTCGGCCGTGAGCAGGTGGGCGCCGGGCTGGTCGCCGTCACCGTGATCGGCGACGTCGGCGCGGTCAAGGCCGCCACCGAGGCCGGCGCGGAGACGGCCTCCGCCGTGGGCGAGCTGGTGTCGGTGCACGTCATCCCGCGCCCGCACGCCGACCTGGCGCGCGCCTTCCCCGTCGCCAACGAATGACCACCGAGCTCCGCGTCTACCTGCTGATCGAGGACTTGCAGCGGCAGTTCGCCGCCTACCTGGCCACGCCGACGCGGGCACGCGGCTACCCGCCCTTCGAGGGGCAGCACGCGGTGATCGTCGAGGTCGCGCCCGGCCTGGCCATCGAGCGCGTCATCGACCTGGCGCTGCGCGCGGTCCCCGGCGTGGAGCCGGGCATCCTGTTCGTGGAGCGGCAGTTCGGCGTGCTCGAGGTGCACTCCTCCGACCTGGCCGAGGTACGGCGGGCCGGCGCGGCCGTGCTGGAGGGCATCGGCGCCGCCGAGACCGACCGGCTGCGCCCCAAGATCCTCTACCAGGACGTGATCGAGGACCTCACCGACCAGCACGCGGTCATCATCAACAGGAACCGGCAGGCGTCGATGGTCCTGCCCGGCGAGACGCTGCTGGTCTACGAGGTGACGCCGGCGCTGTTCGCGGCGCTGGCGGCGAACGAGGCGGAGAAGGCGGCACCCGACAACACCCTGGTCGACGTGCAGATGATCGGCGCCGCGGGCCGCCTCTACCTCAGCGGCTCCACCGGGTCCATACTCAAGGCGCGCGACGCGATCACCGAAGCGCTGGACGGGCTGGACGGGAGGTCACATGGATGAGCAGCGGGCCGTAGGTCCGGCGCTCGCGCGCTACGGCCTGTCCCCGCGGGCCCGCGCGACGCTGATCAACGTCTCGGAGAACACCACCTACCGGGTCGACGACCCCGACACGGGCTCGGCCACGATCCTTCGCGTGCACAGGCCCGGCTACCACTCGACCGACTCCATCAGGTCGGAACTGGCCTGGCTGGACGCGCTGCGGGACCAGGCGGGGATCAGCACGCCCCGCGTCATCCCCGCGCGCGACGGCTCGCTGGTGGTCGAGGGCGAGCGCAACTGCGTGATGTTCGAGTTCTTACCGGGCGCGGAGCCCGCCGAGGACCGGCTGGTCGAGGACTTCCACGAGCTGGGCGCGATCACCGCCCGGATGCACGGTCACGCCAGGACCTGGCCGCGCCCGCCCGGGTTCACCCGCTTCACCTGGGACTTCGAGGCCGCTTTCGGGCCCGCGGCGCGCTGGGGCCGCTGGCAGGACGGCATCGGCGTCGGCGCCGGGGAACGCGAGGTGCTGGGGCGGCTGGAGAGGGTGCTGCACGAGCGGCTCGAACGCTACGGGCACACGGCCGATCGGTTCGGGCTGATCCACGCCGACCTGCGACTGGCCAACCTGCTCACCGACGGCTCGCGGGTCAGCGTCATCGACTTCGACGACTGCGGTTTCGGCTGGTACATGTACGACTTCGGAGCCGCTGTCAGCTTTATCGAGCATTACCCGCAGGTTCCGGAGATGATCGACTCGTGGGTGCGCGGCTACCGGAGCGTGCTCGAGCTGCCCGCCGAGGACGAGAAGGAGCTGTGGACGTTCGTGATGTTCCGCCGGCTGCTGCTGGTGGCCTGGATCGGCTCGCACTCGGCCGTCGACGAGGCCAGGGCGCTCGGCGCCGGCTACACCCTGGGCAGCTGCGAGCTGGCCGAGCGTTATCTGGGAGGACTGTAGATGTTCACATCCGTGGCGGGACGCTCGGTCGTGGTCACCGGCGGCACCAAAGGCATCGGCAAGGGGATAGCGGCCGTCTTCGCGCGCGCCGGGGCCCGGGTGCTGATCACCGGGCGCGGGCCCGAAGCGCCGGAGAAGCTGCCCGACGGCATGAGCTTCGCCGCCGGTGACGTGTCCAGCGCGGCGGACTGCGAGCGCATCGCCGCGACGGCGATCGAACGGCACGGCGGCATCGACGTCCTCTGCGCCAACGCAGGGATCTTCCCCGACAGGCGGCTAGAGGAGATGACCGAGGCCGACATCGACGAGGTGCTCGGCGTCAACCTCAAGGGCACCATGCTGACCGTCAAGGCGTGCCTGCCCGCGCTGGCCGCCTCCGGCCGCGGCCGCGTCATCCTCACCTCCTCGATCACGGGCCCGATGACCGGCTACCCCGGCTGGACCCACTACGGCGCCAGCAAGAGCGGGCAACTCGGCTTCATGCGCACCGCCGCCATGGAGCTGGCGCCCAAGGGCATCACGGTCAACGCCGTCCTGCCCGGCAACATCGCCACCGAGGGGCTGGCCGACCTGGGCGAGGAGTACCTGCGCGGCATGGAGGCCGCCATCCCGCTCAGGCGCCTGGGCACGGTCGACGACATCGGCTACGCCTGCCTGTTCCTGGCCGGCGACGAGGCCGCCTACATCACCGGCCACCCGCTCGTCGTGGACGGCGGGCAGGTGCTGCCGGAGTCGCAGGACGCCCTGGGTCAGATGTAGTGGGCGACGTCTCCACGGCCCGCCGCGACCTGCTGGCCATGATCGCCTCCGGGGCCCTGCAGCCGGGTGACCGGATCGGCGGGGAACGGGAGCTGGCCCTGCGCCTGGGCGTCAGCCGTACCACTCTCAGACAGGCGCTCGCGCTGCTGGAGGAGTCCGGGTCGGTGCGGCGGGTGCAGGGCAGAGGCGGCGGCACGTTCGTCAGCCACCCGATGGTCGAGCGCGACCTGTCCACCGTGGTCGGCGTGCCCGCGCTGCTGCGCGAGCAGGGTTTCACCGCCGGGTCGCGGGTGGTCAGCGCCGCGCTGGTGCCCGCGCCCGAGGTCACCGCCGCCGCGCTCGGGCTCGAGCCGGGCGACCTGGTCGCCGAGATCGTCCGCATCCGGCTCGCGGACGGCGCGCCGCTGTCGCTCGAGCGGGCGCGCCTGCCCGCGGCGCTCTTCCCCGGCCTGCTCGACCTGCCGCTCGGCGGCTCGCTCTACGAGCTGCTCGACGCGCGGTACGGCACGCGTCCCGCGGAGGCCATCGAGCGCATCGAGGCGGTGGCCTGCGGCCCCGAGGAAGCGGCGGTCCTGGAGGTGCCGGAGGGCACGCCCGCCCTGGCCATCACCAGGACGGCGCTGGACTCCTCCGGCAGGCCGTTCGAGTACTCCCACGACCTGTTCCGCGCCGACCGCACCAGGGTCCTGGTCCGCATCCCCGGCGGCATCGGCACGGCCGCCTCCGCCCGCGAGAACGGCCGCCTCATCGACCTCGGCTGAACAGCGGGGTGAGGGGGGGCCGGTCAGCGTCATCGCGAGTTCGGCGAACATGGCGTTGGCCCAGCCGAACCACTCGCGGGTGAACCTGGACGGGTCGTCGGCGTCGAAGCTCTCGTGCATGAGGCCCGTGCCGCCGGTCGTGCGCGCCAGCACCGCGAGCATCTCCTCGGCCTCGCCGGGTGCCGTCAGGCCGCGGGCCGCCAGGGCGAGCGGCCAGACGTAGCCGGGCTCGGTGTGCGGGCTGCCGATCCCCGCCGCCGCCTTGCCGGAGAAGTACCAGGGATTGGCGGGGGACAGGACCAATTCCCTGGTGGCCAGGTAGAGCGGGTCGTCATAGGTGCACCAGCCGGTGAACGGCAGCGACAGCAGGCTCGGCAGGTTCGCGTCGTCGGCCAGCAGCGCCCCGCCCAGCCCGTCCACCTCGTAGGCCAGCACCCCGTCCACGACCGCGTGTGCCCGGATCCCCGCGTCGATCTCGTCCGCCAGCGCCAGGCTCTCCAGGGCCAGCTCCGCGTCCGCGGTCATCTCGGCCAGCCCGCGCAGGCTCACGCTCGCCAGCGCGTTCGACGGCACCAGGTAGCCGTAGCTGCACGGGTCGTCGCTCGGCCGGAACCCCGACCACGTCATCCCCGTCCACCCCACCGGCGTCCCCGACAGGCTGTCGCCCGCCCACGGCCCCTCGTTCCGCTCGAAGGCGTACGGCGAGCCGTCGTGCCGCTGCTCCAGCCGCCACAGCCGGACGATCGCCCACGCCGCCTCGGTGAAGCGGTCGTCCAGGTGATCGGTCCGCCCGGTCGCCCGCCACAGCGCGTACGCCAGCTGCAGCACGGCGGCGAGCGAGTCCACCTCGTACTTGCGCTCCCACACCCACGGCCCAGGCGGCGGCACGTCGAACGGATAGGCGCGCCCGCCGTCCGGGCCTTCGTTGAAGGCGTTGGCGTACGGGTCGGTCAGCACGTAGCGCACCTGCCGCCGCGACACCCCGGCCAGCGCGTCGGCCACCGACGGATCCTGCCCGGCCACCGCAAGGTACGGCCTGACCTGGGCGGTGCTGTCGCGTAACCACATGGCGGGGATGTCGCCGGTGATGACGAACACCTCACCGTCGCCCACGGGCCGCATCGAGGTCGCCCACGTGTTGGTCAGGCAGCCGCGGACCAGCCCGGCCGCCGGGTGGCCGCCCAGGTCCCGGGTGACGGCCAGGGCGAGCTCCTCCAGCGAATCCGGGATCCGGCCCACCATGTCCTGAAAAGTCATGACGTCATTCTGGTCGGTGACCATCACTCGCGCCCACCATGCGCAGCGCGAGGCGGACGTAGCGGTCCTGGAGCTCGGCGATCGACAGCGGCTGCCCCTCGTGGAACCAGGCGCTGATGTGCACGCACATGTCCAGAATCGCCCGGGCCACGATCGTGGCCGAGACCCCGTCCAGCCTGAAGTCCCCCGAACGCTCCCCGGCCTCGATGACACGGATGAAACGGTCGCGCAGCCGCCGCCTGATGGACACGATCTCGGCCCGGCGGTCCTTGCCTAGCTGGCCGTACTCGCGGTTGGCCACCCGCGAGGACTTGCGGTGCTGCGCGTGCTGCTCCACGTAGACCCGCACGATCGCGACGAACTGCCCGCGCGGCCCCGCGGCCTCCGCCTGGGCGGCGACCACCAGCTGCTCGAGGGTGGCGTGGCTGCCCATGATGACGGTGAAGAGCAGCTCCTCCTTGGAGGTGAAGTGGTTGTAGAGCGCTCCGGCCGTCAGCCCGCACGCCTTGGTGATCTCCCGGACCGTGGTCGCCTGGGCGCCCTGCTCGTAGAACAGCTCGACGGCCGCGGCGGTCAGGTCACGTGCGGGGGAGCCCATGCGCCAAGTGTCGCACTTGACGGTCGCTGGGAGCCGACGTACGACTATATGAACGCTTGTTTATGCCGTTGCGGGGGAGCGGGCTCGCCAGGCAGGAGCAGCGATGGCAACAATCTCCGACGCCCACCCGTCCCGGCTGTGGAACCGCCAGCTCCAGAGCTACCCCGACACCGGGCCCCGCCTCTGGTACCTGACCGTGGCCGTGCTCGCCACGGTCGTCCTCTACTACGAGCTCTACGTGGGCGGCGGGGTGGCCCCGCTGATCCTGGAGCACTACAAGATGTCGTTCACGTTCTACGTGAACATGCTGGTGGTGGCGAACCTGTTCGGCGCGTTCGCCTCGCTGGCCGCGGGGCTGGCCGACCGATGGGGGCGGGCCAACCTCGTCACCTACGGCCTGCTGATCACCGGCGTGATGATGTTCGTGCTGCCCGCGGCGCCGAACTCCGTCGTCTTCGCGATCCTGTCGGTCGTGGTCGGCATCGTCGAGGGCGTCATCCTCGTCGCCACCCCCGCACTGGTCAGGGACTTCTCCCCGCAGCTCGGCCGGGCCTCGGCGATGGGCTTCTGGACCCTCGGCCCGGTCGTCGGCAGCCTCGTGGTGAGCTGGGTGGCCACCGCCACGCTGCCCAGGCTGCTCACCTGGGAGAGCCAGTTCTACATCGTCGGCGTGGTCGGCCTGATCATGTTCGTCGTCGCCCTGTTCGGGCTGCGCGAGCTCGCGCCGGGCCTGCGCGACCAGATCATGGTCAGCGTCCGCGACAGGAAGATCATCGAGGCCCGGGCCAAGCAGCTCGACGTGGACCTGTCGCACCCGTGGCGGCAGATGATGCGCAGGGACATCATCCTGCCCGCGCTGGGCATCTCGATTTTTCTGCTGATCTACTACACCGCGGTGGGCTTCTTCACCATCTACCTGACCACGATCTTCGCGTTCACCACCTCGCAGGCCAACGGGCTGAACGCCTGGTACTGGGCGGTCGACGCGGTGGCGCTGGTGATCGCGGGCATCCTGTCCGACCGGCTGCGGGTGCGCAAGCCGTTCATGGTGGTGGGCACCGTGATCGCGGTCGCGATGACGATCGTGTTCCTGACCAGGGCCACCCATCCCGACACCGGCTACGGCACGCTCGCGCTGATCATCAGTGTGCTGGCCGCCGGGCTGGCGATCGCCTACGCGCCGTGGATGGCGGCCTTCACCGAGACGGTCGAGCGGCGCAACCCCGCGCTGACCGCCACCGGACTGGCCGTGTGGGGCTGGATCATCCGCATCGTGGTCACGGCCTCGCTGTTCTTCGTGCCGTACGTGGTCAGCAGCATGAACACGCTGGTCGAGGCGCCGGCCTACCTGGCGGCGGCCAAGCAGGCCGGCGCCAACCCGCCGCCGGCGCTGGTGGAGAAGCTGGCCGAGATCAAGGCCGCCGCGGCCATCGCGCCGGGGCAGTGGCAGACCTGGTTCTGGATCTGCGTGGTCGCCCAGCTCGTCTTCATCCCGCTCATGCTGCCGCTGGCGGGCAGGTGGAGCCCGAAGGCGGCCAGGGCCGAGATCGAGGCGCACGACCGTGAGGTGGAACGCCTCCTCGATGGTTCGTGACGTTCCGGGGCCCGTACCGTCGTACGGGCCCCGAAGCCGTCAGCAGTCGCGGGTCTCGGGGACCTTCCTGTCGATCAGGTAGGCGTCGACCGCCGTGTCCACGCAGGTCGAGCCCGTGCGGTAGGCGGTGTGTCCGTCGCCGTCGTAGCTGAGCAGCATGCCCGACTTCAGCTGCTTGGCCAGCGCCTGCGCCCACGCGTACGGCGTGGCCGGGTCGCGCTTGGTGCCCACCACGAGGATCGGCGGCGCGCCCTTGGCGTGCAGTGCCCTGTCCTTGCCCGTCGCCTTGACCGGCCAGTACACGCACGGGTTGGCCCCGCCGCCGATGTAGGCCCCGAAGTGGGGCGCGATCTTCGCGGCCTCGCGGGCCTGCTTCTCGTAGACGGCCGGGTTCCTGGTCGTGGGGTGGTCCAGGCAGTTGACCGCCAGGTTGGCGTCGGTCTGGTTGGAGTAGCTGCCGTCGTCCTTGCGCTCGTAGTACAGGTCGGAGATGCGCAGCAGAATCGTCCCGTCGCCCTTGAAGGCCTGCTTGAGCGCGATGCGCAGGACCGGCCACGCCTGGTGGTCGTAGAGCGGGGTCAGCACGCCCATCACGGCGATGGACTCGTTGATCTTCCGCGTGTCCTGGCTGTTGCGCAGCGGCTTCTTGTCGGCCTTCTTCAGCAGCGCCGCGGTCTCGGCGAAGGCGGCGTCCGCGGTGGTGCCCGCGAAGGGGCAGTCCGTGGCCTTGAAGCAGTCCTCGGCGAAGGCCGCGAAGGCGACCTCGAAGCCCTTGGCCTGGGCCACGTTCAGCTTGAAGCTGGACAGCGTCGGGTCGAGCGCGCCGTCGAGCACCATGGTCCGCACGTTCTTGGGGAACAGCTCCGCGTACGTGGCGCCCAGGAAGGTGCCGTAGGACTTGCCGAGGTAGGTCAGGCCCTTGTCGCCGAGCGCGGCCCGCAGCACGTCCATGTCGCGGGCGGCGTCGGCGGTGCCCACGTGCGCCAGGAGCTTGCCCGACCTGGCCTTGCAGGAGTCGGCGAACTCCTTGGCGCCCGCCCGCAGCGCCTTGGCCTCGGCCGGCGTGTCGGGCGTGGCGTCCAGCGCCGCGTACCGGTCCATCTGCTTGCTCGTCAGGCAGTGGACGGGGGAGGAGGCGGCCACGCCGCGCGGGTCGAAGCCGACGACGTCGAAGCGCGCCCTGATCTGCGGGGAGACGACGGTCTTGGCGGCCTTCGCGTAGTCCACCCCGGAGCCGCCGGGCCCGCCGGGATTCAGCACGACCGAACCGATCCGGTCCTTGCCGGAGGCCTTCAGCCGGATCACCTTGATCTTCAGCTGCTCGCCGTTCGGTTTGGCGTAGTCGAGCGGCACCTTGAGGTCGGTGCACTCGAAGCCGCCGCCGCAGGCGGACCAGGCCAGGTGCTGGGAGTAGTACCGGGCCAGCGGTCTGGCCTCGGCCATGGCCGGTCCCGAGACCAGCGGGACGGCCAGAAGCGGCACGAGGAGCCGCGCTAAGCGTCGCATAGGGCGCATCCGTTTCATCGAAATGACAGGTGAGTGCTAGACGCGCGAGGGCGGCGGGGGGTTGCTGCCAGGAAGTTGTTAGGAAGGTTATTTACTACCACCCGAGGCGTCCGTATGGTGATATCAGCTGATCACGGAGGCCGCCATGCGAATTCGGGTCGTGCTCGTATCCCTCGTCCTGGTCACCTGTGGGGTCTCAGCTCCCGCCAGGGCGGTCGTGTCCTTCGGGGCGGTGGTGCCCGCGCCTGTCAGCTCGGTCCCCGCGTCCGGGGTCACCTACCAGATCACCTCCTCGGCCAGCGTCTACTCCGACGTGCCTGGGACCGGCGACCTGCTGGCGCAGCAGTTACGCCGCTCCACCGGCTACCCGGTGCCGATCGCCTCGGCGCCGCCCGCCGACGGCATCTCGCTGCGCCTGACCGGCGCGCCCGGCGGTGACGAGGCCTACCAGCTCGACGTGACCGCCGCGGCGATCACGATCAGCGCCAACAAGCCGGCCGGGCTCTTCTACGGCGTGCAGACGCTGCGCCAGCTGCTGCCTCCCACCGCCGACAGCCCCACCGTCCAGCCGGGACCGTGGCAGGTCCCCGGCGGCCGCATCGTGGACCAGCCGCGCTACGCCTACCGGGGCGCGATGCTGGACGTGGCCAGGCACTTCTTCCCGCTGTCCGCGGTGGAGCGGTACGTCGACCAGATCGCGCTCTACAAGATCAACGTCCTGCACCTGCACCTGTCGGACGACCAGGGCTGGCGCATCGTGATCGACAGCTGGCCCCGCCTGGCCACCTACGGCGGCAGCACGGCCGTCGGCGGCGACCCGGGCGGCTACTACACCAAGGCCCAGTACCAGGAGCTCGTCGCCTACGCCGCCGCCAGGAGCGTCACGATCATCCCCGAGATCGACATGCCCGGGCACACCAACGCCGCGCTGGCCTCCTACGCCGACCTGAACTGCAACGGCGTCGCCCCGCCCCTCTACACCGGCACCGACGTGGGCTTCAGCTCGCTGTGCGTCTCCAAGGAGATCACCTACACCTTCGTCGACCAGGTGCTGGGCGAGCTCGCGGCCATCACCCCCGGGCCCTACCTGCACCTGGGCGGCGACGAGGCCAGCTCCACCTCCGCGGCCGACTACAAGACGTTCATGAACAGGGTGCAGCCCCTCGCCCACGGCAAGACCGTGATCGGCTGGCACGACATCGTCAACGCCACCCCGCTGCCCTCGACGGTCGCGCAGTACTGGGGGACCTCGACCCGCAACGCGGCCGTGGCGGGCGCCGGGCGCAAGGTCATCATGTCGCCCGCGAGCCGGGCCTACCTCGACATGAAGTACAACAGGCGGACGCCGCTCGGGCAGACCTGGGCGGGCGTGATCGAGGTGCGCGACGCCTACGGCTGGGACCCGGCCACCTTCCTGAGCGGCCTGCCCTCCTCGCAGGTCCTCGGCGTGGAGGCACCGCTGTGGACCGAGACGATCCGCACCGGCGCCGACATCGACTACATGGCCTTCCCGCGGCTGCCCGCCCTGGCCGAGCTGGGCTGGTCGCCGCAGAGCACGCACGACTGGACCGCGTTCAAGTCACGGCTCGCCGCGCAGGGGCCGCGCTGGCGTGTCATGGGGGTCAACTACTACCACTCCACCCAGATCTCCTGGCCGGCAGGTTCCTGATGATCAAGAGAGTGCTGTCCGCGTTAGCCCTGTTCATCGCCGTCACCGTCTTCCCCGTGCAGGCCTCCGCCGCGCCCGGCTGGGCCCTGCGCTCGGCCACCGGCCTATCCGACACCGGCGCCACGATCTCGCAGGTCGGGTACGGCACGGCCGGCTGGTATCCCGTCGAGCTGCCCTCCACGGTGCTGGCCGTACTGGTCAAGAACAACGTCTACCAGGACGTCTACTTCGGGCAGAACCTCAAGAGCGTGCCCGACCTGACCACCCAGGACTGGTGGTACCGCGGCGAGTTCACCGCCGGGACCGGGCAGGCGTTCTGGCTGCGCTTCAAGGGCATCAGCTACCGGGCGCAGATCTGGCTCAACGGCACCCAGGTCGACGCGAACGCCGTCGGCACCCTGGTCAGGCACGAGTACAACGTGACGCCGCTCATCAGGCCCGGCGCCGCGAACGCCATCGCGATCAAGGTGACGCCGCCCGCGCACGACTGCAAGGACCTGTCGATCTGCACGGTGGACTGGAACCCCGAGGCGCCGGACATGAACGCCGGCATCTGGAACACCATGTCCGTCGACACCACCGGCGCCGTCGCGCTGCGCGACCCGTACGTGCGGACCACGCTGTCCGGGGGAGCGGCCGACCTCAACGCCTACGTGGACGCCGTCAACGCCACGAACGCCCCGGTCACCACAACGATCACTGGGACGATCACCAAGCCGGGGCAATCAACCCTCAACCTCAGCCAGAGCGTTACCCTCGCCGCGGGCGAGCGGCGGGAAGTGGCCTTCGCCCCGATTCACGTCACCAACCCGGTGCTCTGGTGGCCCTACCAGTTCGGCAGTCCCGAGCTCTACCACCTGGCGCTGAACGCCGGCACGTCCGACAGCGCGGCCATCGACTTCGGCATCCGCCAGGTCACCGACTACCGCACCACGGTCAACGGCACGTCATTCGCCGGTTACAAGATCAACGGCAGGCCGATCCTGCTGCGCGGCGGCGGCTACGTCTGGGACCTGATGCAGCGCTGGGACACCAAGACCAACGCCGCGCACATCGCCTACGTCAAGGGCATGGGGCTGAACACGATCCGGCTCGAGGGCACGCTCGGCAACGAGGAGCTCTACGACATGGCCGACAGGGCCGGCATCCTCGTCATGCCCGGGTTCGTCTGCTGCAGCGCCTGGGAGAACGACAGCACGTGGACCGCCGAGCAGACCCAGGTCGCCCAGCAGTCGCTCGACAGCCAGCTGCGCAGCCTGCGCCACCACCCCTCGGTCTTCGTCTGGGCCTACGGCAGCGACCAGCCGCCGACCGCCGCCCACCTGACCGCCTACAAGAACGTCGCCGCCGGGCTGCACTGGCAGAACCCCACCCTGGACAACGTCGCCACCTGGTCCAACGCCGACGCGGGCGTCAAGATGGACGGCCCCTACGTCTGGGAGCCGCCGGTGCTGTGGTGGGACACGTCGCGCGCGGGCAGCGCGTTCGGCACCACCGCCGAGGAGGGCACCGAGTCGCCGCCGCCGCTTGAGTCGCTGCAGCGCTTCCTCGCCCCGGCCGACCTCTGGCCGATCGGCACGGCGTTCAACTACCACGCCGGCAAGCCGCGCAGCGTCTTCGACAACATCACCCCGTTCACCGACGGCATCACCAGGCGGTACGGCACGGCCGCGTCGGCCGCCGACTACTCGCGCAAGTCGGAGCTGCAGAACTACGAGAACGCCAGGGCCTTCTTCGAGGCGTGGAGCGCCAGGCAGCACGTGCAGTCGTTCGGCGCGATCTTCTGGATGCTGAACAACGCCTGGCCGTCGGTCCACTGGAACCTCTACGACTACTACCTCAAGCCCGGCGGCGGCTACTTCGGCACCCGCAAGGCCACCGAGCCGGTGCACATCAGCTACGACTACTTCACCCGCGCCGTCCACGTGGTCAACTCCACGCTCACGGACCGGCCGGGGCTGACCGCGACGGCGACCGTCTACAACGTGCCTGATCTGTCGGTCAAGCACACCGCGTCGGCTCCGGTCGCGGCCAACGCCAACGCCGGCACCCAGGTGATGACGCTTCCCGCCATCTCCGGGCTTTCCGCGACCTATCTCATCCGGTTGCAGCTCAAGGACTCCTCCGGCGCGGTGGTCAGCTCCAACCTCTACTGGTACTCGACCACGCCGGACACGCTCGGCAACAAGTCATCGTGGTACCGGACCACCCCGAAGAACTACGCGAACCTGACGGGCCTGAACTCGCTGCCGCAGAACACCGGTGTGACCGCCGCGGTGTCCCGGACCTCGACGGGAGCCACGATCACCCTGGCCAACACCAGCCCGACGGCGCTGGCCTTCTTCGTCCGCCCCGAGATCACCGCCGGTGACGGCGGTCAGGAGGTCGTGCCCGTCACCTACTCCGACAACTACGTCACGCTCTGGCCGGGCGAGTCCACCACGATCACGGCCGCCTACGACGCCGCCGATCTCGGGGGCCGCCCGCCGTACCTGCGCCTGCGTGGCTACAACCTGCCGACCACGTCAATCCCCGTCCCCTAGCCCCTTCAGCACCCGGCGCAGTCCCCAGACGAACTGGCCGGTGGAGGTGTAGGAGGCGATCGTGTCCGCGGCCCGGTGGGTGAGCGGGTAGGCGCCGGTGTCCAGCTCGGCGAAGGCCGCCCGCCTGGCCGCGACGCGCTCGTCCTCGGAGGCGGCCGGGGCCGCGGGGTCGATCTCGGCCGCCTCGAGCGCGATCGCGCCGAGCACGTAGATCATCACGGTGTAGGAGGCGCGGGCGGCCTCGTCGGGGTCCAGGCCCGCCTCGGCCAGCGCCTCGAGCATGCGCTCGCCGACCTCGAGCGCGACGGGGCCGGTGAACGGGCCCGCGAGCACCGCGGGCACGGCCCCCGGATGCTCGAGCAGGACGCGGCGCAGCCCGAGGGCGAAGTCGGTCAGGCGCTGCTCCCAGGAGCGGTTCGCGTCCTGGAGCGCGGCGGTGTCGGCCTCGGCGAGCAGCCGGTCGACCAGCGCGGCCACGATCGCCGCGCGATCGGGGAAGTAGGTGTAGAGCGCGCCGGGCGTCAGCCCGACCTTGGCCGCGAGCGCGCGCATGGTCAGCGCCGCGAGGCCGCCGCCGTCCACCAGATCGAGGGCCGCCTCGATCACCGCCCTCGGATCGGCCGACCGCTTGGGGCCCCTTTTCGAATCCACGGGAACACTGTACAGTGTTTAATATTAAACACCGTTCAGAGTTAGGGGCGTGTCATGCGTCTGGAGAAATGGGCCCTGGTCACAGCGCTGGCGGGCGGCGTCGTCGCCGCGAACGCCGCCTTCGCAGGGCTCGGGGCGAGCTTCGACTACCCCGCGGTGCTCGGCCGGCCGTCGGGGGAGGTGCTGGCGCGCTTCGCCGCCGGAGCGGGGGCGATCAGCGGATACTTCCTGCTGCTCGCGCTCGGGGCAGGCCTGCTCATTCCCGCGGCCGTCCTGCTCGGCCGCCGCCTCGCGCCGGGGCCGGTCGCCACGCTGGCGGTGCACGCCGGGCTGATCGCCGGGCTCGTGCAGCTGCTCGGGCTGCTGCGCTGGCCGTTCGCGGTCCCGGCGCTCGCGCGGACCCACGCGGCCGACCCGCGGACCGCGGAGACGGTCTTCGCGGCGCTCAACGACTACCTGGGGGTGGCCGTCGGCGAGACCCTCGGCTACCTGTTCACCGCGGCGTGGACCCTGCTGGTCCTGCGCGCCCTCACCGGCACGCCACGCTGGTTCACCGCCCTCGGGGCCGGGTCGGCCCTGGCCATCGCCACGGGGCTGCTGGTTCCGCTCGGGTTTCCCGGCGCCGTCAACTTCGCGGGGTACCTCGGGTGGAGCGTCTGGATGGTGGCCTTGGCGGTCCGGGTCGCGCGCGACCGCCTGCCCGTCCCGCAGCCGGTCTCCTGACCGCGCCGCGTCAGGGAGGCGGGAGCTCGCCGGAGCCGCGGACGACCAGGCGGGTGGGGATGAGCGTGCGGTGGGCCCTGGAACGGTCGCCGGCCAGGCGCGCGAGCACCAGCTCCGCCGCCGCGGCCCCCAGCGCGGCCGGGTCCTGGGCCACGACCGTGAGCGGCGGATCCAGGACCTCCGCCAGCGGCAGGTCGTCGTAGCCCACCAGTGCCACGTCCTTGCGCCCCGCGCCGGCCAGGCCGAGCACCGTGCCCATCGCGGCCAGGTTGTTGGCGGCGAACAGGGCGGTCGGCGGGTCGGGGAGGGCCAGCAGCCGCAGCGTCGCCTCCCTGGCCGCCTCCTGGTCGTGGCCCGTCTCCACCAGCGCCCTGTCGAAGCCGATCCCCGCCTCCTCCAGCGCGTCGCGGTATCCCTGGAAGCGTTCGCGCCGCGTGTAGAGCGTCGCCGGCAGGTCGCCGATGAACCCGATCCGCCGGTGCCCGAAGGACACCAGGTGCCGCACCCCTTCCCTGGCTCCCTCCCGGTTGGCGCTCACCACGCAGTCGGCGGTCATCCCGACGGCCGGCCGGTCCAGGAAGACGATCGGCAGCCCGGCCAGGCGCTCGCTCCGCAGGTGGCGGTGGTCGCTGGCCGCCGACGGCACCACCATCAGCGCGCTCACCTGCCGGGCCAGGAACGCGGCGATCAGCGACTGCTCCAGCTCGGCCGTCTCGCTCGACGACCCCACAATCAGCGTCAGCCCGCGGGCGCGGATCGCGCTCTCGATCCCGCCCGCCACGGTGCCGAAGAACGGGTTGCCCATCTCGGGGATGACCAGCCCGATCGCCGCGTCGCGGGCGCCGACGCGCATGTTCCTGGCCATGAGGTTCGGCTGGTAGCCGAGCTTGCGCACGGCCTCCATGACGCGCTCGCGCGTCTCGGGGGCGACGGGATCCTCGTTGTTGAGCACGCGCGAGACGGTCTTGGCCGTCACCCCGACCTCACGCGCCACATCAGTCATCGTCGGCCGCCGCACACCCACCTCACATCCCTCCTCGCCATACGGTACGACAGTCCACGATCTTCCCACCGCCGCCCATTACGTCTCGCACCCCGACCTTCTTACGTCCCCGACCTTCGTGATCATCTTGTGCGGCGAGGCCACTGCCGGCCGCCCGCCGACGTTCACGATCATCTTGTACGGCGAGGCCGCCGCCACCGGCCGCCCGCCGTACTCCGGCTGAGGGCCCGCGCCCGGCGCTTCTGGCGAGTCGGTGCCCCTTGCCCGCCGCCACGTCCTCCGTGCTCGTGGCCCCCCGGCCCCGCCTCCCGCCCTACCGGGCGCCGGGCTCTGCCGTACCGAGTCCCCGCCGTACTGGGCCCCCGCCTCCCGCCGTACTGGGCGCCGGGCTCCGCCGTACCCCTCCTCGCCGACCCGGCGCCTGGGGTGAGCCGTGGGGGTGCCGGGGAAACCACCCAGGCGGGTCCCGTGGGGCGTTATGGCGGGCGACGCGCATCACCGGAGGAGCGTCTCCCTGGACAGGGCCCAGCCGGAGTGCGGTGGTTGGCGGTGGGGCGGCTTGCCGTACAGGATCACCAAAACGCCCAGTGCGGTGGCTTGCCGTACAAGATCGTCAGGTCAGTCCGATGGCATCGGCCGCGTTGCGGTCGGTGACGACCGCCTTGCCGTCGGAGACGGTGAGGGCGCCGGTCATGATGGCGACGACCTCGGCCATGCTGTGGTCGGCGGGCGTGAGCTGGGCCACCCGGCGGCCGAGGCGCTGGACGTGGATGCGGTCCGCGATCTCGAAGACGTGCGGCATGTTGTGGCTGATCAGCACCACCGGCAGCCCCCGGTCGCGGACCCGCCTGATCATGTCGAGCACCTGCCCCGACTCCTTGACCCCGAGCGCGGCCGTCGGCTCGTCCATGACGACCACCCGCGAGGCCCACGCCACCGCCCGGGCGACCGCGACGCCCTGCCGCTGGCCGCCCGACAGCGACTCGACCGGCACCGCCAGCGACGGCAGCCCGATCTTGAGCGCGGCCATGTGCTCGGCCGACTCCTCACGCATGCGCCTCTTGTCCAGCATGCGCAGCACGCTGCCGAGGAACCCGGGCCTGCGCACCTCGCGGCCGAGGAACATGTTGGTCGAGATGTCCAGCGAGGCCGCCACCGCCAGGTCCTGGTAGACGGTCTCGATGCCGTGCCTGCGCGCCTCGAGCGGGTCGCGGAAGCGCAGCCGCTCGCCGTCGAGCAGCAGCTCGCCGGAGTCGGGCTGCATGGCGCCGGTCAGCGCCTTGATCAGGCTGGACTTGCCCGCGCCGTTGTCGCCGATGACCGCGAGCACCTCGCCCGGCATCAGGTCGAAGTCGGCGCCGTCGAGCGCGGTCACGTGGCCGTAGCGTTTGACCAGGCCCCGGGCCTGGAGCACCGGCGTGGTCATCGGCTCCTCCTGCGGGAGATCTGGTCGATGGTGACGGCGAGGATCACCAGGATCCCGGTGATGAGGGTCTGATAGATCGACGGTACGCCCATCAGCTGCAGCCCGTTGCGGAAGACGCCGACGATGAGCGCCCCGATCAGCGTGCCGAGCACCAGTCCCCGACCGCCGAACAGCGAGGTGCCGCCGAGCACGACCGCGGTGATGCTGTCCAGGTTGTCGGTCTGCCCGGCCTGCGGGTCGCCGACGCCCGTCCGCGACACCAGCAGCAGCGCCGCGATGCCGTACACGAACCCGGCCAGCGTGTAGACGCCGACCGTCAGCCGCTGCGTCCTGATCCCGGTCAGCCGCGCGACCTCCTGGCTGTTGCCGAGCGCGTAGACGTGCTTGCCCCAGGCGGTCTGTCCCAGCAGGTAGGCGAACAGCAGGAACAGCAGGATCGTGAGCAGCGACCCGTAGGTGACGTTCGTCCCGCCGACGCTGAACGTCTGCCCCAGGAACGTCAGTACGGCGGGCAGCTGCGTGACCGTCTGGTCCTGGGAGTAGATGTGCGTCAGCGCGAACACCACGTTCAGCATGCCCAGCGTGACGATGAACGGCGGCAGCGAGATCCGCGTCACCAGTAGCCCGTTGGCCAGCCCGAACGCGGCGCACACGGCGAGCCCCGCGACGATCGCCAGCACCGGCGGCAGCCCGCCGCCCACGGCCAGCTTGGTCATCACGATCCCGCCGAAGGCCATGATCGCGCCGTTGGACAGGTCGATCCCGGCGGTCAGGATGATCAGCGTCTGGCCGATGGCCAGCGTGCCCACCACCATGACCTGCTGGATGATCAGCGAGAAGTTGCCGCCCGACAGGAACTGGTCGGTGTTGACCGCGAAGAACGCGCAGGCCAGCACGAGCGCGGCCAGCGGTCCCGCGACGGGCGTGGCCAGCAGCTTGCGCGGCAGTCGAGCCTCTACAGCGACGGCCATGTCAGCCCCAGCAGTTGGCCAGGCCGAAGGCGGTGTCCTTGCCCTCGACCCCGGACACGGCCTTGTCGGTGATCAGCGTGACACCGGTGTCGGTGTAGCCGGAGGCCTTCTTGCCGGTCTTGGCGAAGTCGGCGACGGCCTTGACGCCGTCGGTGGCCATCTTCAGCGGGTACTGCTGCGAGGTGGCCGCGATCTGGCCTCCCTGCACGGCCTTGGTGCCGGTGCAGCCGCCGTCCACGGAGACGATCATCGTGTCCTTGTCCCTGCCCTTGGCCTTGAGCGCGGTGTAGGCGCCGAGCGCGGCGGGCTCGTTGATGGTGTAGACGAGGTTGACGTCGGGCGCCTTCTGCAGGCAGTTCTCCATGGCCTCCTGGCCCTTGGCCTGGTCGCCGCGGGTGTCCTGGGAGCAGACGATCTGCGGGTCGCCCTCGGCGATGCCGTACCCCTTGAGGAAGCCGTCGTGGCGCAGCTTGCCGACGGTGATGCCCGGCGCCAGGTCCAGCGTGGCGATCTTGGCGGGCTTGCCGGCCATCGCGGCCTTGGCGTACTGGCCGATCAGCTCGCCGGCCTTGAGGTTGTCGGTGGCGAACAGCGCGTCGGTGGCGTCCTGCGGGTCGGTCGGCGTGTCCAGCGCGATCACCAGGACGCCGGCGTCGCGGGCCTTCTTGATCGCCGGGACGATGGCCTTGGTGTCGCTCGGGGTGATGAGGATGCCCTTGACCCCGGCGGCCACCATGTTCTCGATCGCGGTGATCTGGGCGGCGTTGTCGCCGTCGAACTTGCCCGCGGCGGTCATCAGCTCCAGGCCGTTGTCCTTGGCGGCCTTCTGCGCGCCCTCCTTCATCTTGACGAAGAAGGGGTTCGTCTCCGTCTTGGTGATCAGCCCGACCTTGGGGGTGCCCGACTTGCCGCCGCCTCCGCAGCCCGTGACCAGGAGCGCGGTCGCCAGCAAGCCGGCCGAGAGCTTCTTCATCATGGTGCTTCCTATCTGGGGGGATTCGATGTCATCGTTGACATATGTCAACGTTGACATCCGCCGTGCTGCGATGATGAACTCGATTGCGGGAAACGTCAATGCCCTCAGCCTGTAACGAATCGGCAACTCTGGAGAGCTGATGATCGCTGTCCTCGGCGAGTGCGTGGCCGACGCTTTCGCCACCCGCCTGCCCCACGAGGAGGAGCTCGCGCTGCGGGTCCTGCCCGGGGGCAGCCCCGCGAACACGGCGGTGGCGCTGGCCCGGCTGGGCACCGCGACCCGCTTCCTCGGCCGGGTGTCCGGCGACGTGTTCGGCCGGCTCTTCCTGGACCACCTGTCGGCCTCGGGGGTGGACCTGTCGGCCTGCGTGGCCGCGGCGGAGCCGAGCACGCTGGCCATCGCCGCGCTCGACGCGGACGGCCAGGCCACCTACTCCTTCCACGCCGAGGGCACGGCCGACTGGCAGTGGACCCCCGCCGAGCTTGACCCGGGCCGTCTGGACGGCGCGTCGTGCCTGCACACCGGCTCGCTGGCGCTGGTGCGCCCGCCCGGGGCGGCCGCCGTCGAGGAGTTCCTCGCCACGGTCTCCGCGCGGGCCACGATCTCGATCGACCCCAACGTACGGCCCAGCCTCGCCGACCCCGCCGACTACCCGGTCACCCGGTGGTGCGCCGTGGCCGACGTGCTCAAGCTGAGCCAGGAGGACCTGGAGGTGCTGCTTCCCGGCGTGGCGGTGGAGGCGGCCTGCGACATCTGGCACGAGGCCGGTGCCCGGCTGATCGTGGTGACCAGGGGCGGCGCCGGCGCGCTGGTCTCGCTGGACAGGGCGCGGGCGTCGGTGCCCGCTCCGAAGGTGAAGGTGGTCGACACGGTGGGCGCCGGGGACGCGTTCACGGCCGGGCTCCTGCACCGGCTGGACGAGCTCGGCCACCTCGGCGGCCGCCTGGACCGCCTCGACCTGGACACCGCGGCGGACGCGGCCGCCTTCGCCGTCCGCGTGGCGGCGCTGACCTGCGAGGTCGCCGGCGCCAACCCGCCGTGGGCGGACCGGCTCAGGTGAGCAGCCGGTGCTGGATCCGCTCGATGTAGTCGGCGTCGGCCGCCCAGACCGCGCCGTGCCCCTCCGCCCAGAGCCTGGTCCACGGCTCGGTCGTCTGATCCCTCAGGAAGTCGTGCATCGAGCGGGTACGGCGGGCCAGCAGCGGCACCAGCTCCCGCCGCTGGCGCTCGTCGAGCCCGTAGGCGTCGGCGAACTCGCGGACCCGGGCGGGTGCGTCCTCCCGCTGCCAGGCTGGACTGGCCGACAGCGGCACGAACCCGTGCAGGGCGTAGGCCACGTCCCACAACCGGGTGCCCGGAGCGGCGGTGTCCCAGTCGATGAACACCCACTCCTCGCCCGCCACCAGGTTCCACGGAGCCAGGTCGTGGTGGGCGATGATCTCGGCGCCGTCGGCGGGGATGAGCACCCGCCAGCGCGCGTCCGGCGGCGGGACGAACCCCGCCACGGCGTCGTGGAAGTCGCGGATCAGTCGGGCCACCCGGCCCAATCCCCGCTCCATCAGCGCGAACCGGTCCGGCCAGACCACCTCGCCGGGGGCGAAGGTCAGCACCTCGCGCCCCTGCTCGTCGATCCCGAGCGGGCGCGGCGCGCCGCGGAAGCCGACGTCGTGGAGGTGGGTCAGCAGGGCGTGCACGGCGGGCGTCCACGGGCCCGCGGGGCGGCGGACGGTGTCGCCGACGCGGACGACGCCGGCGCTGACGTTCCCGCCGTGCAGGGGCTGCTCGCCGGTCATCCGCGGGCGAAGGGACGGGCGTCGAAGCAGGCCTGGATGTCGGTGATGAGTCCGTCCTCCACTGTCAGGCGTTCTGCGAAGCGCGCGGGTCCCGCGGCAGTCTCCCACACGCCGTCGACGACGGCGTCCCGCCCGGCGCCTACCGGAAGGGCCCTAGGGGGCGAGGGCTTTGAGGGTGAGGGTCACCAGGGCGTCGGCGTACTCGGGGGTGAGGGGGCCCGAGCGGTGGAGCCAGCGCTGGAAGAGCGGGGCGTAGAGGAACTCGACGGCGAGGTCCAGGTCGGCGTCCTGGGCGATCTGACCGGCCGCCTGGGCGGAGCGGAGGCGGGCCTTCTTGGCCTCCTCGACGGGACGGGCCAGGCGGTCCCGGTAGGCCGCCGCGAGGTCGGGGTCGTTGGCGATCTCCACGGTGAGCGCCCTGATCGGCGCCTCGAAGGCAGGGTCGGCGAACTCCGCGACCGTGGCTCGCATGACCGTCCTGAGATCCGCCGCGATGTCACCGGTGTCGGGTAGCGCGATCTCGCCGCCCTCCGCCCTGCTGAGGTCGAGGATCGCGTCGAACACCACCGCGCCCTTCGACGGCCACCACCGGTAGATCGTCTGCTTGCCCACGCCCGCCCTGGCCGCGATGGCCTCGATGCTGACCTTGGCGTACCCGCTCTCGGAGACCAGCTCGCGGGCGGCCGCCAGGATCGCCTGACGGGAGCGCTCGCTGCGGCGGGCCGGGTTCGGCTTCTCACTCATGCGGGCCACCCTAGCAACGAGACGAGACGGTCCGTCTTGACAGTTCCCGAAATTTCAGGCAACGTACCGCAGGACGAGACGGACCGTCTCGTCTCGATTCGATCGAAGGAGTGACATGACCGAAGCACGCGTCTGGTTCATCACGGGCGCCTCCCGGGGCCTGGGTCGCGCCTTCGCAGAGGCGGCGCTGGCCGCGGGGGAGCGGGTCGTGGGAGTCGCCCGCGACGTCGACCCGCTCGCCGACCTCGTGGCACAGCACCCCGAGCGCCTCGTCGTCTTCCCGATGGACGTGGCCGACAGGGCGGCGGTGTTCGCCGGGGTGGAGCGGGCCTTCGCGGCGTTCGGCCGGGTCGACGTCGCGGTCAACAACGCGGGCGGGCTGCTGTTCGGCATGGTCGAGGAGGCCACCGAGGAGCAGATCAGGGCTCACCTGGACGTCAACCTGTTCGGCGCGATCTGGGTGGCGCAGGCCGTCGTGCCGCACCTGCGCGAGCAGGGCCACGGGCACATCCTGCAGGTCACGTCGATGGGCACCGGGGGAGGGTACGCCTCGGTCGGCCTCTACGGCGCGGGCAAGGCGGCCCTCGACTCGCTCAGCCACGCCCTGGCGATGGAGGTGGCGCCCTTCGGCATCAAGGTCACCGTCGTGCAGCCCGGCGGGTACCAGACCGGCCTGTTCACCCAGGGCACCACGGTGACCCAGGAGAACCCGGCCTACGCCTCCCTGCGGGAGGAGCTGGCCAAAACCTGGTCGGAGGCCGAGGACGCCGACCCCGCCACCGCCGCGCCCGTGATCATGGAGCTCGTGGACCTGCCCGAGCCGCCGAGCCGCCTCATCGTCGGCTCCCGCTCCTACGACCTGGTCCAGCAGATGGACCAGGCCAGGACCGCCGAATACCGGGCCTGGGAGTCCCTGAGCCGCAAGGCCGCGGGCTAGACCCCGCGCACGCCGTTGACGGTCGTGCCTTCTCCGGGGTAGGCGTGCACGGTGAGCGTTCCGCCGATCCTGGCGAAGGCCGCCCGCATCGCCGCGACGCCCTCGGTCGCGGCGGTGCCGGGGCCGTTGTCGCTGATCGTCAGCCGCAGCCCGCGGCCGCCATGGGTGACGGCGACCGACACGGTGGTCGCGCCCGCCCGTGCCACGTGCTCCAGGGCCAGCCGTACGGTCTCCAGCACGGCGCGCGCGTCCCCGCGAGGCAGGGAGGCGAGCGCCCACGTCTCCACCGCGATCCCGGTCCGCGCCGACCAGTGCGTCAGGTACTCCGTCAGCGAGTCGGTGCACGCCTGCTTCATGATGAACACCTCCTTATGTGTTCATCCTGCGAGCGACACGGTTGAGGATTCGTTGAGGCCTCGTTGAAGACGGCAGGGCCTGCGAGTGATCGACAGGTACGGCACGGCCGCCACGACCAGCCCGAGCCCCCACACGGTGTACCCGGGCACGACGGCCAGCGTCCACCACAGCGGCCGCGCCGGGTCGAGGTCGCCCATGACGACGTGCGTCATCCCGGCCAGCCCGAAGTATCCGCTCAGCCCGAACCCGACGAGCATCGCCGGGCCGGCCACCAGCCACCGCGGCACGTCCCGCCCCGCCAGCGGCACCACCCAGCTCGGCCAGATCCTGCCCCACCGGTGCACCAGCGCCGGTGGCAGGACGACCCCGGCCAGGCCGTACGCGATCAGGAAGGGCAGCGACGAAGGGTCGCTGGGAGACCACGGCAACCCCATGACCAGCTCGGCCCCCATCCGCGCCAGGCTCCCCGCGAGCGCCAGATAGGCGGCGGCGAAGGCCCACCGTGGCACGGCATCCGTACGCCGCTCCGGCGAGCGGCCGTGCACGCGCCCGCAGTCCGGGCAGGCGCCGACCAGCGTGCGCCGCGTGGCCGCGGTGCGCAGGACCAGCAGCAGCCCGCCGGTGACTCCCAGGCTCCTGATCAGGAACCCCGGCCAGTCCGTCGGCTCGCCGAACAGCATCCCGGCCAGGTCGAGCGCGAACATGAACGAGTACAGCAGCATCCCCACCCCGGCGCCCCACCCCAACGCGACTGCGGCCCTGCCGGGACGCCGCGCCACCAGAAGCCAGGCGCCCAGCGCCAGCCCCGACAGCACCACCGGCGTCCACACGCCCGGCACGAACGACTCCCCGAAGATCGCGAAGTGCGGCCCACCCGCCACCGCCCAGTACACATGGATCACCGCATACGCCACCAGAATCACACCCATGCCCCGACTCTCCCGGCCCTCCACCCCCAACCGGCTCCCTCCCCTGGGTGAACCCCTTCCCCCACAAGAGGGACCTCGGCAGCAGCGACACACGACCCATGCCACGAGCCCCGCAGCGCTGGTCGCGGGTCACGGGTTGTGGCGTGCGGGCGCGGCCCGCAGGCTGCAGCGTGCGTCGCGGGCTGGGTCATGAGGGTGGCGGCGCGCTGGTCGCGGGTCACCGGTTGCGGCGTGCGGGGCGCGGGCTGCAGGTCGCAGCGCGCGGGTCGCGTCGCGAAGGTTGCGGCGCGCTGGTCGCGGGTCGCGGCGCGGGGTCGCGGGCCGCGTCGCAAGGTTGCGGCGCGCGGGTCGCGGGTCGCAAGTCACGGGCTGCGGCGGGCGGGCTGTAGTGCGCGGTGCCGGGGCGCGTGCTGCGTTGGGGTTCGGCGGGTGGGGGGTGGGCTTGGGGTGTTGGGGCGTGCTGGGGTTGTGGGGGCCAGCACGCCGGTGGGTTTGGTGGGTGGGGTTGGGGATTAGGGGTTAGGGGTGGAGGCCGGCGAAGAGGTCTTCCTCGTGGGCGGGGGCGTTCACCTTGCAGAGCTTGCGTTCGAAGGCCTCGCGGGAGAAGACCAGGTGTTGCGCCTCGTCGGGCATCCGGAGCAGAAAGATGTTCTCGCCCTGGCTCTCGTGCGCCCGCAGCGCCTTGACCTTGCGCTCCACGTACGGCGAGACGTCGACGACCGCCGTCACCCGCTCGTCAGGAGTGCCGAAGTCGTCCGAGGGCTCGAAGTCGAGCTCGACCCCCTGATCCTTCATCACCTGGAACATCTGCTTGATGCCCGACCGGGGGATCGCCGTGTAGTAGAACTTGTCGGGAATGCCGGTGGACTCGACGGCCGCGACGGTGATGCGGTGAGCCTGCACGTGGTCGGGGTGCCCGTAGCCGCCCCCGCCCGTCTCGTCATAGGTCACGACCACCTGCGGGCGATACCGCTCGATGAGCTCGGCAAGTTTGGCCGCCGCCGTCTCGACGGGCACGTTGGCGAAGGCATCGGGATGGCCGTTGGTGTCCCAGCCCTCCATGCCCGAGTCACGGTATCCAAGCAGCTCAAGGTCGCTGATGCCGAGGTGGGCGACCGACTCGCGCAGCTCGCCGAGCCGGCGCTCGGCCACGGCGGCGTCGTCATGGCCGGTGTCACCCGGTTTGACGCCGCCGGGGCCGTCGCCCTGCTCGCCGTTCGTACAGGTCACCAGGACCGTGCGGATGCCCTCCTCGGTGTAGCGGGCCAGGATGCCGCCGGTGCTGATGACCTCGTCATCGGGGTGGGCGTGGACCACCATCAAAGTAAGTTGACCCATAGGTCGCGAGCGTACCTCGCCCGTCCGACAATCAGGCCTGCCGTACCAGCTCCTCCGCGCGCAGACGGGCGGCCGTCGCGGCGGCGGAGTCGCCGATGCGCTCGGCCAGGGAGGCCTGCTTGAGCCAGTTGAACGGGCTGCACGGCCGCACGTTGATCCGCTCGCTGACCAGCACCCGCGCCAGGTCGTGGCGCCCGGAGCGCAGCGTCGCCTCGAGCAGCGTCTTCTGCACCGCGTCGCGCTGTGCGTGGCTGCCGCCGAACTCGTTGACCCGGTGCCGGATCGGGTAGAGCAGGTCGACCACGGCCGGGTAGTCCCGCTTGCCGTACGCGACCAGAGCCCGGCACACCGGCAGCCCCACGCGCGACGTCATGGCGACGTTGGACACGCCGGGAACCGGCGAGGCGACGTAGGCCTCGCGCGTGGCGATGAGCTTCTCGGCGTCGGCGATCCGCCCGGCGCCCACGAAGGACATCACGGCGTGCATGTCGTTGAAGGCGTAGAACGGCTCGTCCACCAGCGTGGGCCACATCGAGGCCAGCGCGGTCCAGCGCTCGTGCTGGACGTCGTCCTCGAGGTAGAGCCGCCACAGCAGCGCCGCCGCGTCGAGCAGCTCCATCGACGACTGCCCGCCCGCGAGCACCGCGTCGTAGATCGCCAGCGCCCGCGGCACGTCCGCGGCCTCCAGCGCGTACAGCGAGTAGTGCCACCAGTTGTGGACGTTGAAGAAGGTGTCCTTCGACCAGTCGTCCACCCGCGTGTCCATGTACCGCAGGCCCTCACCGAAGCGGCCCTGCATCTCGTAGGTGTGCACGACGGCGTGGATGCCCCACACATCGCGCTGGTTGAGTTCGACGGCGCGCAGCCCGACGTCCTCGGATCTGTCGTAGTGTCCTGCCTCTTCCAGCCCGAAGGCGTACATGCCGAGCACGTGGCCGTAGTGCCGGTCGTCGTCGTGCCAGGAGTTCAGCGCGCCGCCGATCCTGTCGCGCAGCGAGCGCGCGTCGCCGGTGAAGAAGTCGATCTGGTGCCCCACCGCCAGCGCGAGCGCGTCACGTGGGTGTTCCTCGGTGATGCGCTGCAGCAGTTCGCCGCTGGTGTGGAAGTCGCCGTCGAGCAGTGCCTGGACCGCCTCCACGTGCGCCCGCTCGCGCGGCAGCAAGGCCGCGTGGTCGATCCTGCCGCGGAAGGCGGCGAAGCGCTCCCTGGCCTGGTGCGCGTCTGCCGACTCGGTGGTCAGCAGCCCAAGATAGGCGGACAGGACGTTGCCCATCGGGAAGTCCGGATCCGCCTCGAGCGCCGCGCCGGTCTCCGCGTCCACCTCGATCCTGAAGTGCAGCAGCTCGTCGATCGCCTGGTCGTAGTGCCGTATCGCTTGGCTCGCGCCGCTCAGCGCGAGACCGTGCTGATCCATGTTCACCACACAAATTGTAGGAAATTCAGGGTCTATTCGGAACGGTCCAGGCGGGCTACGTTCCAGCCATGCTCAAGCGATGGGTGGCAGGCGCCGTGGCGGCCTGCGCGATGCTGCTCTTCCCGTTACCGGCCCAGGCGGCCGGCCCGGCCTCGGTGGCCAAGAAGCTCTTCCACGCGTGGTTGAGCGCAGACAAGGTCGCGGCGGCCAAGGTCGCCGGCCCCGCGGCGGTCAAGACGATCTTCGCCTATCCCTACCGGGCGCCGGACGTGTTCGCCGGCTGCTCGGGCAACGCGTGCCGGTTCAGGCACACCAGCGTCACGGTGCCTGGCGGGCTCGACGGCATCCTCATGATCGTCTCCGGGTCCAAGGTCGCGAAGGTGTACGAGTCGCGGCACCTGACCAAGCCGGGAAAGGCCGCGCTGTGGCTGTTCGACGCCTGGAAGGCGGGCGACAGGAACCGCGGGCTCGAGGTCGCCTCGGCCTCGGCCGTCTCGACGATCTTCCGTGCCCGCTTCGACCCGCACGGCGTGCCGTACACCTATCAGGGCTGTACGGCGGAGCCGCACGGCTGGGCGTGCCAGTGGTCCTACGAGGGCGGCGCGATGACGATGCACGTCAGAGGCGGCAAGACCGCCGGGTACGCGGTGCGGTCGGTGACCTACATCGCCGACTGACCCCACCGGAAGAGAACTCCTTATGGCATAAGGTATTGTCCTACCAAGATTGGTTTATGCCGTAAGGAGTTCTCGTGGCGAGACTGCACGATGGAAGCGAGATCGAGTTCGAGGTGCACGGCGACGGCCCCGCCGTGCTCCTCCCCGTCAACCCCGCGCCTGCCGAAGGACCCAAGGCCGAGGAACTGCGCGCCTGGGGGATGGACCCGGCGCTCGGCCGCACCCTCATCGACGGGCTGAAGGACGCCTTCACGGTCGTTGCCTTCGACTACGAGGGACACGTCCTGGCCAACCCCAAGCCGGACACGCTCACGCCCGCCAACATCGCGGCCGACATCCAGGCCATCGCCGACGCGGCGGGGGCGGACCGCTTCGCCTACTACGGCTACTCGTGGCTGGCGCTCAGCGGGCTGCAGCTCGCCATCCGCACCGACCGGCTGTCGGCGCTGGTCATGGGCGGCTTCCCGCCGCTGGGCGGGCCGTACGCGGAGATGCTGAAGGTCACCCTGGCCACCCACGAGATGGCCGGCAAGCCCGCCGAGCCGTCCCAGAGTCCGAGCGAGGGCGACTTCGACTGGGACAGCGTCGAGGTGACCATGAACGAGGATCAGACCCGCCAGTTCGTCACCCTCTACGAGGCCCTGCGCGGCTTCGACGACCTGGCCGCACAGCCTCGGGTCACCTGCCCGCGCCTGTGCTTCGCCGGCTCGGCCGACGAGATCGTGTACGGCGAGCGCTGGGGCGACGTCCGCGTCCGCATCGCCGGCCCGATGATGGAACGGCGCGCGGAACTGGAATCCCTCGGCTGGGACGTCGAGATCCTGGACGGCCTCGACCACACCCAGGCCATGCAACCCACCAACGCCCTGCCCATCCTGCGACCCTGGCTGCAGTCCAGAATCAGTTGACAGCACGAAGGGCCGGTACGGCAATTGCCGTACCGGCCCTTCGTCATTTCCGGGCGGCGGACCCATAAACGGGCAAAGGGGCGCGGAGAACATTTTGACCCGGCGGCTGGGAATGGCGCACGGCGGTGCCCGCGCGAGCGGAAGTACTGTGATCATCAGGAGGGCGCCATCGTGACCCGCATCCTTTATTGGAACATCGGTAATTTCTCACTGCCCAAAATCTACGACCCGGCAACCTGGATCACGTCGAGCGCGGCCTCTTCCCGGCAGTCCCATATCGTCGAGGTGATGCGCGGCCCGGTCGGCGGCCCCATTCCCGACATCATCGTGGTGGTCGAGGTCTATTCGCGGGTACGCGAAATCGGGGCGGAAGGCATTGTGCTCAACCCGGGCAGCGATGCCGCACAGGCCGTCCTGCGGTTGCTGGCCCGGATTCGCGCGGACGCCACCCTTGGCGCCGCCGGTACGAACTGGTGCGTCGTTCCACTGCTCAACCTCGGCGAGCTCGGCCAGCGAGAGGCCGTCGCAGTCTTCTACAACGCCGGCACGGTCCAGTTCACCGGCCCGAACCTCTTCTACCAGCTCTACGGCCCGCCGGGCACTGTCGTCGGGCAGAGCCAACCGGTCAACCAGGCGACCTTCGCCGCCATGATCCCCTATCCCGCCCCCTGGCTCGGCGCGATGCCGGCCCTGGGACGGACCACCGCCTTCCCGGCGATCAACCAGTCGATCGCCGAGAACCAGCTTGCCGGCGAATGGCAGTATTACGCCGCCAACACCAACCGGCCGGTTCCCTCGCCGCTGCCACCGGCGATGCCGCCCAACCGCCTGCAGTTTCCCAACGCCGGATGCCGGGGGCCGTTCTACACGCGCTTCCTCGACGTGGGCGGCAACCGCACGATCAACCTCTTCAGCGTCCACAGCTCTCCGGCCACGGGTCGGGGCGCGGTCCAGCAACTGGCGAACGTCCCCCAGATCAGCGCCGTCAACGCGGGCGAGGTCAACGTCCTGCTCGGTGACTTCAACGTCGACACCTTCAGCCCTGCCGCCGACGCCTACACGAACCTGCTCGCAGGCTCGGGCGGCATCTACACGATGGAACTCGACTCGCGGGTGGCACATGCCGGCAACGTCGTCCCGGCCCGCAAGCCGTACTGCATGACGCATCTGCTGCCGGCCGACCAGGGGACGCCCTACAACAACACCAACGGCGCGCCTACCGATCCGCAGCACAATGTTTATCCGCGCGCCGGTTACATGGGAGGTTCGTTTCGGGGCATCAACGACACCGGCGCGATCGACAATATTCTCACGGCTTATGGCGGAGCGGGCGCCGCGGCCAATATCACCGTCGTCAATACGCTGACCGGCACGCCCTACAACCAATTCAACCCACCGCAGGGGGTCACAGCGGAACTGACGGGAGGCCTGAACTTCCCCAGCACCATGGGGATGAAGATGCTGACCGCTATTCCGCCTGCTACGCAGGGCGTGGGCGGGGTCCAGCCCGGCAGCTCCGGAGCGGCGTTCTACGCGAGCCTTTTCCAATTGTGGGACTACCTGGGCAGAAGATTCAGCACCAGCGACCATCTGCCTCTCATGATCGACGTCTAGGAGCGCGGAAATGAGTCTTCTGGATCTGCAGTCCGTGCTCCAGTCCCAGGTGGACGCAAAGGGTGCCATCACCGTCGCGGAAGCCACCCTGACGGCCGCCGGGCTGACCCCGGCGACCGGTTTCGACACCACCGTCCAGGCCGGTCTGAACCTGACGCAGGATCTGTCCGTCGCGTTCACCGGCCAGGTTCCTGCGCCTGACGCGAATCAGCTCAGCGTCTCGGGCACGGCCACGTTCCTGGGGGTGACGTCGGTTCCGACGCTGGTCGTCTTCACCCTGGAGAGCGACAGCACGGTCGATGCGCTGATCGTCGCCACCTTGCCCTCGGACTGGGCGTTCAGCACCAGTTTCCCGTCGCTGCAGACCGCGCCGTTCACCACCATGACCATCACCCAGCCCTCGTTCCTGGTCACCACGGCCGCCACGACCAGCTATGTGTGGCAGCCGAAGGTGCCCGCTCTCGCCCTCGTCAAGGGCCTGAACGTCGCCGCTTTCCTCGGGCTCGACGGCCCCGCCGCCCTCCTGCTGGAGCTGATGGACAGCCTCGACTCCAGCGACACCATCGTGCTGTGCGGGACGGTCGATCCGACGAGCGACCCGCCGCCCATGGCGCTGACCGGCACCATCGACGCGCCCATCACCGCCGACACATCCTTCAAGCTGTCCCTGCCCCAGGTCCTGGTGACCAGCGAGACCGACGAGAACGGGTTCCTGGCCTACTGGCTGGCCTTCGCCTCGACGCTCAGCGTCAACGGCCAGCCGTTCAGCACCTTCCAGGCCGCGCTGATCGAGGGATCGCCGAACATCTGCCTCACCATGGCGGCGACCGGCAATCCCATCACGCCCGACGAGATCGTCAATCTGATCGGCGGAGTCGACTACACGAAGTCGATCCCCTCGCTGCTGACAGACGTCTTCTCCAGCGTCGGCCTGGCCAGTCTCGGTGCGACCTTCGACGTCAAGGCGCCCAAGGTCATGGACATCACCGGCGGGATAGGGACGACGGGGACGTGGACGCTGGGGCAGTTCACGCTGGAGGGATGGACGCTCAACTGCTCGGTTCTGACGCCGTTCGACGCCACCTCCACCGTCCTGGCCAACTTCAACGCCACCGCGGAGGTCTACTACCCGGACGTCTTCGATGGCGTGTTCGGGTTCGAGATCACCGCCGACACGGCCGGTGACCTCAGCATCGCCGCCGGCTTCACCGGCTCGGTCAACTTGCAGGACCTGGTGAGCGGGATCTCCGAGGGCGCCGTCGACGTGCCGTCATGCCTGCAGCAGATCGAGTTCGAAGACTTCGGCATGACCTTCAGCAAGACCGGCAGCGACTATGACTGGCAGCTGTACGGAACGGCGCAGGGCCTGTTCACGCTGGGCCTCGACACCGGGCCGCTGGACATCACCGTTCAGGCGGTCATCGCCTCGACCGGCGGGCAGCTGTCCTACCAGCTGCAGGGCGGCCTGCAGATCGGTGAGCAGTTCTTCGACGTCGAGATCGATCTCGACGCCACCGACAAGAAGATGACCGCGAGCTGGACCGACCGGGGGCAGCCGCTCGGGTTCGCCGACGTCGCCAATGCCTTCGGCTGGACGTCCATGCCGACGATCCCGTCCGGCCTCGACCTGGCGCTGACCGGCGCCACGCTGATCTACGATTTCACGGACGACAGCCTGGCGTTCGGCGCGCAGTCGCGGACCTACGGCGACGCCGCCTTCGTCACCCTCAAGAACGGCCAGACGCGCGTCTATGCCTTCTGCCTGGCCACCGGCCAGACTTTCAGCCTGTCCGACCTGCCGCTGGTCGGCAAGGAACTGGCCGACATCGAGAACGTCTCGATCAGCGACCTCCAGGTCCTGATCGCCAGCGACTCGATCACCGACCCCAGCGCCATCAACAACCTCATCCAAAGCCTCGGTGCGGACTACCCGCTCCTGCCGACCAAGGGCGTTCCTGGGACCTTCCTCGCCTCGGCCGCCTTGCAGATCGGCAGCGACACCTCGCCGGTCAGCGTCAGCCTGGGCGGCGGTTCGAGCCAGTCGCAGGCGTACGCGCCCGTGCCCGAGGCGGCGACGGCGGACGAGATCACCTGGTACACCGTCCAGCGCAGCTTCGGACCGGTGTCGATCAATCGCATCGGCGTCCTGTACCAGTCGAGCGAGCAGGCCCTGTGGTTCGAGCTGGACGCGACGCTGCTCTTCGGTCCGCTGACGCTCAACCTCCAAGGGCTCGGCATCGGCTCGCCCCTGACCAGTTTCGCCCCGGATTTCTGCCTCCAGGGCCTCGGCGTGGCCTACCGTCAGCCGCCGCTGGAGATCGCCGGCACCCTGGTCAACCTGTCCCCGCCGGGCAGCAAGGCCCTCGACCTCGAAGGCGGGCTCGTCGTCTCGACCGGCTCGCTGACTCTCGAGGCCTTCGGGTACTACGGCGACCCTTCGGGCTTCCCGTCGATGTTCCTCTTCGGCGACCTGAGCTACCCCATCGGCGGCCCGCCGGCGTTCTACGTCACCGGCGCGGCGCTGGGCTTCGGCTACAACTCCAACCTGCGCCTGCCGACCATCGACGAGGTGCAGACCTTCCCCTTCGTCCAGGTCCTGCCGGGCTCGACCGCGTCCAACACGAGCCTGTTCGGGACGGACCCGACGCCCGTCAAGGTGCTCGGCGTCATCATGGGCACCACGCCTCCCTGGGTGAGCGACCAGGCCGGGGCGCTGTGGTTCGCCGCGGGGATCACCTTCACCAGCTACGACCTCGTCCACTCCCAGGCGATGCTGTTCGTCGAGGTCGGGCAGGAGCTGGTCATCTCGCTGATCGGCGACGCGCGCGCGACGTTCCCGCAGTCCGCGGAGAGCAACAGCGGGCCGTGCTACGCCAACATCGAACTGGACTTCGACGTCCGTTTCGCGCCTGACGAGGGCGTGTTCTCGGCCCAGGCCGTGCTGGCCCGCAGCTCCTTCCTGCTCGATCGGGCGTGCGTCCTGACCGGCGGTTTCGCCTTCTTCGTCTGGTACGGCGACAACGCCCACGCCGGCGACTTCGTGCTGACGCTGGGCGGCTACAACGCCGGATTCTCGCCCCCCAGCTATTACCCCGCCGTACCGCCGGTGGGCTTCCACTGGGCGATGGACGCGTCCATCACCATCAGCGGCGACGCCTATCTCGCCCTCACCCCGGCGGCCATCATGGCCGGCGGCCGGCTCGAGGCCACCTACCAGTCGGGCGGCCTCAAAGCCTGGTTCGACGCGCACGCCGACATCATCGTGAACTGGAAGCCGTTCTGGTTCGACGCCGACATCGGCATCACGGTCGGGGCCTCGTACAAGCTGAACCTGCTGATCACCTCCGTGACCATCAAGGTGGAGCTGGGCTGCAACCTCGAGTCTTGGGGACCGCCGACCGGCGGCGAGATCACGGTCGACTGGACGGTCATCTCCTTCACCGTCCCCTTCGGCCAGGGCAAGCAGGCCGGGCCGAAGATCAACGGCTGGAGCGACATCGAGACGATGCTGCCCAACGCGCCCAACGTCCTGTCAGCCACGCCGGACGCCGGCCTGATCCCGTCGGGCACCTCCGAATCCGCCGGCGCGGCCTGGCCGGTGCGCGGGAGCACGTTCGCCTGTACGGTGGCCACCCCCATCCCGGTGACCCAGGCCGCCGCCGGCTCCACCCACGCCTTCAACGGCGACTCGTTCGACGTCTATCCGCTGGGGTGGACCGGCGTCACCTCCGACCTGACCGTCACCCTGACCGACAACGACGGCAACGACGTCTCCGCCGCCTTCGACATCGCGCCGCTGCGCAAGGCCGTGCCCAGCTCGTTGTGGGGCAGCGGGAGCGGCTCGCGGGTCCCGCAGGCCGGTGACCAGCTCGTACCGGACCAGATCACCGGCCTGGCGCTCGCCGTACAGGTGCCGCAGTCGGGCGCCACCGCCGGGCCCGTCAGCGTCGAACAGGCCCTCGCCTCGATCGACCTCGGCCTGTCCGGCGCGGAGCTACCGCTCAGCGGTTCGGCGCAACCGCAGGGCGACGTGCCGGTCTACACCGGGGACACGATCAGCCGGATCTGCGACGCGAGCTCCGGGATAGCCGCGACGACGGTCCAGCAGGCGCGTGGCGACATCTTCACCAGCCTGAGCAACCTCCAGTACGCCCCTGACACGCCCAACGATGCGATGACCTCCTTCGCCGGCACGGCCGGGAGCCTCTTCGCCGCCGAGCCCCTGGTGGTCACATGAGCACGGTCCAGTTCTTCGACGGTCACTTCCCGGCGCTGGCGCCCGGCGAGCACCAGATCGCGGTCAAGCACACCGTCTCCGGCCAGGGCTCGACGCCTGCCTACAGTCTCCAGCAGGGCTTCGACGTTCAAGCGCCCGAGTTCGTCATCGACCAGCGCATCGTCCACACCGTGTACCCGCCGGTCGGGTCGTCGGACATCTACGGCCAGTCGCTGCCCTTCGTCGTGCTCACCGACCCGGCGCTGCCCTGGGAGCGCGCCCTCGTCCCCGGCGACGACCTGCCCGATGCGGCGTGCCCCCGGGCGTGGCTGGCGCTGCTGGTCTTCGCCGACGGCGAGATACGCCTCCAGCAGGGTTCGAACAATCCGGTCGCGACCTGCACCGTGCAGGACCTGACGGCCGTCGACCCGAACGTGCTCAAACCGCAGTTCCCGGACGGCTGGCTGTCAGAGGCCACCCTGGCGTCGCAGTGCCAGACCATCACGGTCACCGGGGACGCCTTCACCGCCGTCGTACCTCAGACCGACGAGCTGCCCTACCTGGCGCACTGCCGGGCGGCGCCGTCGGCGCGGGAAGGCGAGGCGCTGCTGTCGGTCCTGCTGGCGAACCGGCTGGCGGTCGCCGACACCCGGCAGGGGAACGCCACGCCGCTGCGCTACTACGCTCATCTGGTCTCGCTGGAGGGGTACGCCGACTATCTCGGCCCCGACGGCACGCCGATCCCGCAGCGGCAGGGCGGCAGCGGCCCCAAGGACGTCCAGCTGGTGACGCTGACCGGCTGGACCTTCGTCTCCTTGCCGCAGACCGGAGAGAGCTTCACCCAGCTCGTGCAAGGGCTGATCGACAGCGAGCAGGCCACCCCCGCCCTGTGCCTGCCGGTCGCCTCTTCCTCGGGCGTCGATCCGGCGGTGCTCTCCCACCTGGGCAACGGCTACGCGCCCCTGACGTTCGTCGCAGGAACCGGCGAGACCAGCTTCGCCTGGTATCGCGGGCCCTTCAGCCCGACCGTCCCGCAACCCCTGCCGGCGGTCGGCGACCCGCAGGTCGATCCGCGCCAGGCCACCAGCGCCGACGCCCTGATGATCTATCTCGCGGAAGAAGGGCTGTTCGATCTCAGCTACGCGGCGGCGTGGAACATCGGCCGGCAGCTGGCCCTCGCCGACAGCGCGTTCGCCCGGTCGATCAACGGCTACCGCCAGTCGGCCCGCGCGGCGCTGGGCCGGCTGTCGCAGCGCATGGCCCTCGGCCGCCAGGTCGATCTCGCGCCGAAGCCGACGCGGGCGTACTTCTCCTCCCGCATGGGCGCCGGCCTGGGACGGACGTGGACGGACGTCCTGGCGTCGGTACGCGACGGCGACCGCCCTGCCCGCCCCGCAAGCCGTCGGCCCCGGCGCAGGACCCTGCACCCGCGGGACGTGCTGGCGCTGCCGGAGGCCGCGCAGGCGGTGACGACCGACCTCCAGGAGGAGATCGACGCGATCGCCGGCTGGCTCGCCAACCTCACGCTGCTGCGCCCGGTGCCGTTCTCGCACCTGGTGCCCGATCCCCGCATGCTGCCGGCGGAGTCGATCCGCTTCTTCTACGTGGACCAGGGCTGGATCGACGCCGCCGTCGCCGGCGCGCTCAGCCTGGCGGTGCACGGCTCGGCGGACCTCGCTCTCCTGTCGTCCTGCCGGCCGCGGCTGGAGGCCGCCGTGGCGCGGCACCGTACGCGGCTGTCGATGGGCGCGGCCGGCGGCACCGGCGTGACCGGGGTGCTGATCCGCTCGCAGCTCGTCGCCGGCTGGCCGGCTCTCGTGGTCGCGCCCACTCTGGGTGGAGCGCCGCTGCCGGTCATCCGGGACGACTGCCCGGCTCCGGCGGTCCGCCTGTCGCTGTTCCAGGGCGTGCCCGACACCGTCCGGCTGAGCGAGCCGTACCAGGGCCTGCGCTTCGGCGCCGAGGACGACGGGATCCACCCGCGCTGCCTCACCCTGCCCGCCGCGGTCGGCACGCAGATCAGCAACGCCACGCCGGTCACGCCGCCGCAGCGGACACCGGCCGACGGAGCGGTCGGCGGCGTGCTCCAGGCCGCGTCCCTCGCCGGCCTGCTGGAGAGCGCGGCCGGCGTCCTGCCCTTCGCCGACGACGCCGTCGTGCACTGGAACGGCACCCCGCTCACCACCACCTTCGTCAGCGACCGGCAACTCCAGGCCGCCGTGTCCGCCGACCGGGTCGCCCAAGCCGGAACCGCCACCGTGACGGTCACCAGCGGCGGCGCCACGTCGGAGCCCCTGACCTTCACCATCGACGCCGCGCTGGCCATCGACGAGCTTGCGCCGGACGTGGCCGTCGCCGACAGCGAGCAGCTCACCCTGACGGTGCGGGGGCGGGGCTTCGGCGCCGACGCCAAGGTGCGGTGGAACGGCACGGATCTCGCCACTCATGTGGTCAGCGCGCTGGAGGTGACAGCCGTCGTCACCGAGGCGGACCTCGCCGATCCCGGTACGGCCACCGTGACCGTCACCTCGGGCGAGGCCACCTCGAACGATGCGACCTTCACCGTGGTGGACGCCGGAGCGGCCATCGACCTCCTGGAACCCGCCCTGCAACCGGCCGGCGCGCTGGGCTTCGCCCTGACCGTGCAGGGCACGGGCTTCGACGGCGGCAGCGTCGTGCAGTGGAACGGCTCGCCGCTGCCCACCCGGGTCGTCACGGACGGCAGGCAGCTTGTGGCGGCGGTCCCCAAGGACCTGCTCGCCGCCCAGGGCACCGCGTCGGTCACGGTCCTGGCGGGCGAGGCGTCATCGCAGCCGGCCACCTTCACCATCACCGGCCCCCGGCCCACCCTCACCCTGATCTCGCCCGCCGTCGCCCTCGCGCTCGCCCAGAGCCCGGTGGTGACACTGACGATCGACGGCGTCAACTTCGGCACCGACGCGAAGGTCTACTGGGACACCACGGTGCTCACCACGGAGGTCGACGACACCGAGCAGGTCACGGCCACGGTGCCCGCCGCCCTGCTGACGGCCGCCGGGCAGGCGGCGATCACCGTGGTGTCGGGCGGGCTGACCTCGAACGCCCTGACATTCGACGTCATCGCGCCGCAGCCCGCCGCCGGCCTGCTCGAACCCGGCACCGTCGTCGCCGGGACCGGCGACTTCACCCTGACCGTGACCTGCGGATTCGGCTCAGGCGCCTATGCCCTGCAGGTCGTGCGGGCCCCGGAATCACAAACCTTCATCCCGAGGAACTCATGAGCGGCTCCCAGCCCCTTCTCGTACCCATGACGGTCGAAGCCTTCGTGGTCAACGACCACGTGCGCCTGAGCGGCAACCCCTTCATGCGGACGCAGATGGAGTACGGCGCCCTGCACATGTGCGCGAACGCCCAGGCGAGCATGAGCGGCAACGACCCGAACTTCACCTCGTCCGACCTCGTGCACAATGTGCCGTCGTCGCAGTACTACAACGGCGTCTACCTCAAATGGCGCATGCCGGATGCCCTCACCCGGGGCGCGCAGGACCCGGTCAGCGGCGTCACCACGTACCCGCCCGTTCCCAACCGCTGGCTGATCGTGCGCATGAACGGCGCGGCGACGAGCTGCCAGGCGACGGCGTGGATCGTCGAGAGCGACTACGTCTGGACCGCGCCGCCGTCCCCGACGACGGTCGCCGGCGAGGCGTCGCTCTATGTCGCCGAGCAGCAGAACATGCCGGTGGCCATCCGCATCGGCCGCAACGTCGAGCTTGGCGGCTGGACGGAGAGCGGCGACACCCTGCATCTCACGGCGGTGGCGCCCGGCAACCCCGCCTTCGCCTTCTACCAGCCGCAGAACAACAACGTCTTCTCCTTCGTGGACGTGCTGGGCGACGGGTCCGACGACACGCTGAGCTACCAGGTGCTGGGCTGGTTCTCCGATCCGCAGGACGATCCGCTGGCGGGCGTGGACGCCGAGGATTTCGCCACCGCGCTGCAGGCGCTGGGCTGGACCCTGCCGTCCGGCACTGACCCGTCCCTGACCACCCAGACGACCTTCCTCGTCGGGTCGGCCTGCGGCGTCACCTGGCAGACCGCCGCGGTCCCGGCCGGCGGAGCGCCCGGCGGTGCTTCGCCGGTGTCCCTCAGCGTGGGCAACACCTCGGCCGAGGCGCTGACCGCCATGGTGGCGGCGCAGGCCGCCCACCTCGAGGTCTCCGTCGACGCCGACCTCCTGGAGGCGTTCCAGCTCGGCCTGCTCGACGTCCTCGACGAACCGGACGGCGCCGCGCTCCTCGCCGAGAAGCTGCAGGCCAGTTTCTTCCAGCGCTATCACGGCGGCTACGGCTGGAGGATCGTGGACGCTCCCGGCAGCACCGAGACCATCTCCTCCACCGAGCGGGACAAGGAGTCGGCCTGGCTCGCGACGCTCTGTGGCGACCAGGAAAAGCTCGACGACGCCCTGCGTCAGCTGGCGGCGCTCCAGGCCCAGCTCTATGTGGCCTGGTGGAAGTACGTCAGCTGGCCCTGGCTCTTCTCCGGCAGCACCAGCATCCACGGGCTGGACGACCAGAGCGGGCTCCAGGCGCTGATCGATCCGTCCGTGCAGGACAGCATCGCCCAGCAGACGGCGGATCAGCTGCAGAAGGTCCAGGAGCTGGCCGCCCTGGTGCCGAGCGGCGCCACACCGGACGCGCTGCAGACCGCGATCGCCGCGTACGGCACCCAGCAGCAGCTGCCCGACTGCCGGATACTGAAGCGGACGTCCGCCGCCCCCTTCCACCTGCCGAACGACCCGGTGGTGCTGATCAGCGGCGCCGGCGCCTCCGGCATCGTCGGCACCGGCGGGACGGCGTCCTGCCGCTTCTCCTCGCAACTCGTCACGGCCTTCACCTACGACGACACGACCGTCACCGCCTCGACCCAGGGCCTGACCATCGCCCAGCCCGACCTCTCCGCGGTCAGCGGCGTCCCGTGGACGACCGACCTGGCGGCGAGCCTCGTCGACGAGTTCTTCCTCACCGACCCGGTCAACGCCGCCGCGATCAGCGCGGTCATTCCCGACAGCACGCCGGCCGAGGTGCAGACGGCCATGGGAGACCCGGCGAGCTATACCGGCGCCTATCCCACCGGCGGCGTACTGGTCTGGACGCAGAATCCGTGGCACCCGCTGCTGCTGATCTGGCAGGCCACCTATTACCCGATCTCCTACGGCACGCCGGACGAGCCGAACTGGACCTTCCAGGACGGCGCCTTCGTCTGGAACGGAACGTCGCAGAGCGTCGGGACGGCGGCCACCCCTGGCGGGCTCATCCAGCTGAGCACGACCGCCACCGTCAACATGAAGGCGCGCATCCAGGCCTTCCTGCAGAACACTCCCGGCCTGGACCCGCAGGAGACGGAGGCGTTCCAGGCGCTGCTCGACTTCGTCCAGACCAACGACAGCTGGGACCTGCTGTCACAGTCGCTCAACGGCTTCAACGAGCAGCTCCGGCTCGGCATGGCCGGGGTGTTCCTGAGCCCCGGCACCGCCGCGCCCACCACGGACCCGCCGCTGCCGGACCTCATCGGCGACGTCGACGGTTACCCGGCTGCCCTGCCGCCGATACCGTCGGGCGCCATCCCGCCGAGCGGCTTCCAGCCCTGGCGCGCCGGGCAGTTCTCCTTCGAGAACCTGCTGCTGGTGGACGAGTGGGGCCAGGCTCTGTGGCCGATCGATCCCGAGGAGCGGACGACGGAAAGCGTCTACCTTCCTCCCGACCTGATGCCCGTGCGCACGTCCACTCCCGTGCCGTTCGCGATCACGGCCGGCCAGGCTCCCTCGCCGCCCTCCGCCGCAGCCGCGGGCCCGGTCATCACCCAGGTGTCGCCGAACCTGATCCAGGCCGGCACGGCGCCGTCCGCGCAGATCGCCATCACCATCACCGGGTCGGGGTTCGGCTCCAACAGCATCGTCAGCTGGAACGACATCGCGCTGACCGCCACCGTCGCCGGCAGCACCGAGATCACCTGCTACGTTCCGGCCAACTTCGTCATGGAGCCGGGCAGCTTCGCCATCACCGTGAAGTCGGGCGGCGTGGCCTCGCCCGCCGCGTCCTTCACCGTCTCGGCCGGACCGGCGATCGGCACCCTCGATCCGCAGTCGGTCGTGGCGGGGGCGGCGGCCTTCACGCTCACCGCGACCGGGGTCGGCTTCGCCCCGCAATCCGTGCTGGCCTGGAACGGCGCGGCGCTCGACACCACGTATGTCAGCCCGACCGAACTGACCGCGCAGGTGTCCCAGGACCTCGTCGCCACGGCGGGCACGGCGTCCATCACGGAGGTCTTCGGCCACCAGTGCGTCGACAGCACGGCCACCTACGTCCAGCTGCCGCCGGCCCTGCTCCAGCCGGCTCGCCTCCACTTCGACCTGTTGTCGGCGACCGACGACACGGTGAAATTCGGCCCCGCGGAGCCGGGGGCCGATCCGGTGTGCGGCTGGGTGCTGCCCAATCACCTGGACGCGTCTCTCATGGCCTATGACGCCCAAGGCACGGGCCTGGGGGAGATGTCGGTCGGTTATGACGTCTCGGACCAGCCGGAGGTCTACTGGACGCCGCTGCCCGGCAGCCCCTACCTCACCCTCGAGGAGATCGCCGACGCCATCCCGCATTTCGGGCCCTTCCTGAAGGCCCTGTCACAACAGGGACCGGCGACGTTCACCGCCTTCCTGCAGGCCATCGACGAAACGCTGTGGACGACGGTGCCGATGGGGGCCGTGTTCGACCAGAACCTCGCCGTCCTCATGGGCCGCCCCCTCGCCATGGTCCGCGCGCAGCTGCAGTTCGAGCTGGACGGCCCGCCGTACCCGGACCCGAGCTGGCAATACACCTTCGAGCCTGCGCAGCCCGCCATAACCGGCTACCACTTCCCGATCGAGCTCGGCAACATCGCCCAGCTCGGCGACGGGCTGATCGGCTACTTCGCGCAGGACGACTATTCACGCTTCAACGTCGTCCAGCAGGCCGGGTCGGCGTCCTCGGCGTACCTCGCCCCCATCGGCATGGACGACAACTACCTCTACCTGCCCTTCGACGGCACGACGGCGAAGCAGGTGTCCATGCTCGTCGACCCGCGGGCCGCCGTCCACGCCACCACGGCCGTGCTGCCGACGGTCAAGCTGGCGCTGCCGCCGCGGTTCGTGACCGATGCCCTGGCCGCGATGAACGTGACCTTCCGCGTCAACGGGGGCCTGACCGACCAGACGACCACCGCGGACGGCGTGACCACCATCCTCATCCCGACCCCCAAGGAGAAGAACGGCGCCTGGTCCTGGGTCGAGGACGAGACCAGCGGCTGGACCAGCTACACGACAGGCCCGAACGGCCACACGGCCCGGCTGCCGACCGTCGCGCCGGTATTGCGGCGCGGCCTCCTGCAACTGTCCTCTGCCCTTAAGGAAATCTGATGTCATTGATCTCGAAGCCCAATGTCTGGGTGGACGTGAAGGCCGACTCGGGAACGCAGCTGACCTATGCGCTGCAGACCGATCCGGCGCCTCTGACGGTGAGCGTTCCCGGCTCCGACCCGCTTCTCGCGTCGCTGGAGTTCGTCATCACCAACCAGACGGGTGACACGGTGAACGTCGACGCGATCACGTTCACGCTGCAGGTCGGCACGGCAGGCTCCGACCTGACCACGAGCACCGCCGGAATCCTGACCCAGGTCTCCGACACCGGCAACTGGAGCGTCACGGGACCCGGGTCCGTGATCACCCAAGGTCAGGCCCAGTACGTGCTGGGGCCGGTGTCGGGTTCCAGCGTGCCGCTGGCCGCCGGCGCGTCCGTGGTGGTGGAGATCTACCAGATTCCGACCGTGGAGAACACCGGTACGACCACGATCGGCATCAAGGAGATGACCGAGCAGAACCCTCCTGCTTTCACCACCGCCTCGGTCACCACCTTTCCGGACGGGTTCTACCTCAACGGTCTGGTCGCCACGGTGGAGCAGGACGGCGCGCTCGTGCCGGTGGCGCAGGTCGCCTCGGGCGCGACGGTGACCCTCGTGTGGAACTGCTCGGTCGTTGACATGAGCGCCATCGAAATCCTCTATTCGAGCGCCACCGACGGCCAGCGGAGCGCCGACCGCCTCACTGATCCGAACTCGTGGACGACCCCACAGGGACTGACCAGCGATACGGTCTTCACACTCGAAGTCCACGTGAGCACGACCGGCGGTCAGCCCCTGACCGCCACGCTGTCGACGGTCGTATCCGTGCAGAACCCGGCCCTGGTCGCCTCGTCCTTGACCGTCGGCCTCCAGACTGCCATGTTCACCGCCGGCACCAAACTGGCGGATGGCCTGCAGATATCGAACACCCTCGTCCAGTCGCTGACCGACGGTTTCGCCGTCGTGCACATCTACCCCTCGTGCTGGCTCGGCTACAGCTCCTACGCGTACGGCGGCATCTATACCGCCGGGCAGTGGTTCCAGGTCCAGGGCGGCAACGTCGGCCAGTTCGGCGTCAACTGGCAGTTGCAGATGAACCTCAGCCCGAACGCGATGACCCTGCCCATCCCCGCCGGCAGCTACTGGCAGTACGCCGCGGGGGGAGCCGCCAGCGGCAACGAGCAGGACTCAGCCGTTCAGATCTGGTGGTTCCCGCTCGGGAGCGGAACGGACGGCAACACCTATCGCATCGTGCCGCCCGACCAGAGCCCGGTGAACATCGCGGATCCGCCGACCCTCTTCGGCACCTATTGCTTCGAGTGGGATGACGGCGCGCGGAACCTCGTCGACAAGCTGTCGCAGGCCTTCGGCACCCCCCTGGACGACGATCAGCGGGATGAACTGGTCGCGCTGTTCGCACGGAGATGACAGATTCGGCCTCGAGCGCCTTCAGATGCGCACCACCGCGGTGTGGGCGTGCCCGCGGCTGCCACCGACCTTCACCTTGACCGCGTTCTTGGCCTTGCGCACGCCGCGGTGGCTCTCCTTGACCGATCTCACCGGCCAGGGCAGCGTGATCCTCACCTCGTGGGCGGTCCTGGACGGGTCGGAGACCGCGAGCCGTACCTGCTTGTGGTCGCGGCTGATCAGCAGCGTGCACGGGCCGTCGGCGGCGAGCGGTCCATCCGCGGTCTTGACGGTCCCCGCGCGCCAGAAGACGGCGGCGAGCACGTTGTCGCGGGAAATGGCCTGCACCGCTCCGGAGTTGGCGAGAATCTCGATCCGCCGGCCGTAATCCGCGGTCTGCGCGATGGAGGCGTCGGGCAGCACGGCGTAGGCGTAGCGCGCCCTGCGCGGATCGACGCCGTGGTCGATGAGGATCGTCGTGTAGTGCCTGGTGGTGGGGGTCTGGTCGCCACCGGTGGTGGCACCCTTGTCGATGTCCCGCCAGCGTCCGGTGCGCTTCTTGCGGGTCACCTTGACATCGACGCCGTCGAGCAGCGCGTAGCCGGCCACACCGGACAGGTGGACCCAGCCGTCGCCCTGTGCCAGCGGGGGATGGCTGTCGTGGGTGTTGCGGTTCTCCACGACGGTCTCGATGCGGCGGCCGTCGGACGCGGTGATGCCGGTGCCGAGGGCGATCACCGCGTCATCGAGAAGGAACCACGCCTTCTTGGCCCGCAGCGAGGAGCCGTCGGCGATCAGCTTCATGGCCGCCACGCCGTACTCGCCGTCGAGTGCCACGCCGCCCGCCCACGGGGTGGGTGGCAGGCGACGCTTGCCGTGCGTCAGATCGGCGCGTCTGCGGGTGTCGACCGTCGTGCCCGGTAACCGGTACGGGTCGATCGTGGGCCACAGGTCATCGTTCCAGTGGGTGAGGTCTGCGGTGTAGAGGTAGGTCATGCCGTCGCCGGTGTACCAGCCGTGCAGGTTCTCCTGGTTCATGGCCTCGGCCGCGCCGATGCGCTCCGAGCTCATCGCGATCGCGTAGGCCCAGGTGGGACGGCGGTGCACGACCCGGTCCATGTCGGCGAAGACGTACGTGCCCGTCGTGCTCGGGCCGACCGGCACCGACGGGTCCTCCAGCAGGGCCCTGGCCCTCGCGATGCTCGCCAGCGGTGCGAGCGTGTCGTAGGGGATGGCCTGGTTGCGGGTGAGCCAGCCTTTCACCAGCGGTCGCCAGCGCCGGGCATGGCGCTCGGGTGCCGCCTCCAGCAGGTTGAGAACGGCCTCGACCGTCTTCTGCCCTGAGTGGTAGTCGCGGTGGCCCTGCACGGAGATCTGCCGGCCGCGTACGCAGTCCATCATCAGCCCGTCGAAGACGAACGGGACGAACGAGCGATCCACGAGGTCGTAGACGTTCCCGATCCCGGTGATCTCCCACGGTGACCCCGCGAGCATGGCGATCAGCTTGGCCACGCTCTCCAGGTAGTCGACGCCGTAGCTGCCGTTGTAGGGGTACACGCCGTGCTGGATGAACGACCCGTCACGGTAGAAGCCGTCGCCCGGGCCCCTGGTCGGCCGCAGCAGGTCGGAGACCGCGTCCCTGGCCCGCTTGACGAGGCGTGGGTCGTGGGTGAGCAATCCGCGCATCGCCACCGCCATGGCCTTGCTCGCCCGGTTGGCGCCGGTCTCTACTTCGCCGGGGTGGCTGATGCGGCGCTCCGGGTCGGGGCACCAGCGGCGCAACGGGCGCAGCCAGCGCTCGAGGCGGTCCTTGGGCAGGCCGTCGTACAGCAGGGCGCAGGTGTCGGTCAGCGAGCGGGGGACGCCGATCTCCCACCAGAACCAGTTGCTGCCCCGCCGGTCGAGCCCCTCGTGATAGGCGTGCTCGTACAGGAAGTCCAGCGCACTGACCGCGGTCTCGGCGACCCGCATGTCCCCGTGCATGGCGGTGCCCGGCGTGGCCCAGCCCAGCGCCAATGTGCGCATGCGGTTGTAGGCGCGGTTGAAGTTGCCCGTCCGGGGGTTCTCGAGCGGCAGGTCGGGCCACAGGCTCGGGCGGCCGGGGGTGGGCTTCATCCTGCGCAGCACCGCATTGGCCGAGCCCTCGATCGCCTGCGTCTTGTCGGCGTAGGCGGGGTTGTACGACCCGCCGGCCAGCAGGCCCACCCACCGCTCACGCGCTACGTCGAACGCGGCGGTGCCGGCCGCCTCCGCCGGTCTGTCCCACAGGGCGAGGCCGGCCACGGCCGCGGTGCCCAGCAGGGCGGACCGCCGGCTGAGGGGGTGGGTCATGGAGGCCTTTCCGACAATCGGGCACATGTCAGGTGAAAAGATCATATGTCGATTGCACGGCCCGGTTGTTACAGCTCACCTCTCGCAGCCGTGAAAGCATTCCGCACTACCGGGCAATCAGGGGTGACCGCAGTTCCTGATCGGATGGAGAGCAGTGCGTGACCCCATTACCGATGCCAGCGGGGCAGCCGACGTGAGCGCTCCGACCCCGCTGCGCACCGATCTCGATCGGATCTTCGACGCGCACTTCGCCGAGATCCACCGCTACATCGCCCGCAGGCTCCCCGCGGACGTCGCCGACGACCTGGCCGCCGAGGTCTTCCTGGTTGCCGTCAAGGGAGGATACGAGTCCTCGCGGGGCGAGGTCAGGTCCTGGCTGTACGGCATCGCCACCAACCTGATCGCCAGGCATCGCCGTACCGAGATCCGCAGGTGGAAGGCGCTCAGCCGGACAGCGGAGCGCGAGGCGGAAAGTCACGAGGACACGACGCTGGCGCGTGTCGCGGCCGGACAGCTCACCACCAGGATCGCCAGGGCGCTCGCCGGTCTGAACCGCGGCGACAGGGACGTGGTGCTGCTGGTCGCACTGGGCGGGCTGACGCACCTGGAGGTCGCCGCCGCCCTGGAGATCCCCTACGGCACCGTCGCGTCTCGGCTCAGCCGGGCGCGCAAGCAACTGCGCAAGGCGCTGGGTGAGGTCAACCCGCTGAAGGAGGCGCACGATGGATGAGGTCGCGCTGATCGCTCAGGCAGTGCCGGACGCGCCGCCGCCCGCGTCAGAGGTTGTGGCCAGGGCTCGTGCCCGGCTGGCCGCTCACGAGCATCCGGTACGGCAGGCCCGCATGCGTCGCGGCTGGGGCTGGACGGCCGGCGCCGCCGTGGCCACCGCGGCGGTCGTCGTGGCCGTGGTCATGCTGGTGTCGAACCTGGCCGGCGCTCCCGAGCCCGCGCCGCCCGCCGTACCTCCTGCCTATGAGCAGGCGCCGCGCGTCTACAAGGGCCTGGATCGGCTGGCGGGGGAGGGGATGCCGCGGTCGGCGACGAAGGTGACCATCCGGTTCCGCCCGACGAGCGTGAAGATCGCGCTGGTGGTGTTCTGCCAGCAGCCCGGTTCGATCTTCTACAGCCGGGAGGCAGGCAGCGGCGCCGGCGGCACGTGTGGTCCGGCGGGTGGGCTCAGCATGCTCGCGGACAAGGCGCACGAACCGGGCTGGCTCGGCCGCGATCACCAGGTGACGTTCTGGGTTTTCCCGCCCGATGCTCCCGTCGCCCGCGGGCGGGGCTCGTGTCGCGGCTGCAGGGATCTGTCCGACCCGAGAGCGCCCGATCGGCTGGCCGCCGAACTGGGCAGGCGTCCTGGTGCCTGGTCGGTCGCGGCATACGACGTTCCTGCGCGCAGGTGAGCATCTCACGTCCACACCAGCTTCGCGGCCCCGACCCCGGCCAGGGATCGGTTGCTTCCAAACGAATCGCGGTGTCCCACCACCACGAGCCGCGCGTCTGACGTACGGCACGCGCGGGCTCGCCCTGGTCAGCCGAGATCTCAAAGATCATCATCACTTTACGTATCCGATGATCACTCAGCGTGTGCACGGGTATTTGGATGAGCGTGCACGCGCGGTCCTCTCCCGGATCGGCTGAAGTGCCTCTGATCAGACTCGACGTAGAAGGAGAGGTGTCGATGAGCGTGGGTTTCTCACGACCGGTGCCCGCCCGTGTGGTGACGGTGACGCGTGTGTTGATCGCGCTGCCGCTGTTGCTGACCGCCCTGCAGGGTGCCGCAGCGGCCTCCACCCCACACTCCACCGTGCCCTCCGCAGCAGTGGCAGCACGGCCAGTTGGTAATGGTGGCGGCGGCCCGGTGCCCGGGCCGCGCGGCGCGGTACCGAAGATCCAGCAGCCGCTTTCGGATGTCGAGCCCAAGGCCGCACCGACGCGACCGGTCCGTCCAGGCGCGGTCTCGGCCGCCAGCCGCCAGATCGCCCAGTTCGGGCCGATGACGGTACCGGCGGGCGAGGTGTGGCGCCAGTGGGTCTACTGCCCGTCCGGGATGCGGGCGGTGAACGGCGGGGAGTCCAACACCAGCCCCGGCGGGATTCAGCTCATCCACACCGGCCCGTACACCCCGAGCAGCGACGCGGGCTGGATCGTCAACGTGCGCAACCTCTCCGGCAGCGATGCGCGCATGACCGTCTACGCGGTCTGTGACTCCAATGTCAGCGACTATCTCTTCACCGAAGGACCACACCGGACAGCCGAGCCAGGCGTCTACGTCGCCGCCATCGCGACCTGCACCGATGGCCGCAAGGCCGTGGGCGGCGGTTTCTGGCCGGTACCCAACACCGTCAACGCTCCCGCTCTGGCGCCGAGCGAAGACGGAAGTGTCTGGGCCAACTACGTGCGCAATACCGGCGTGGAGAATGTGGACGTGTGGCCGTACGCCGTCTGCGTGCGGGGCACCGGGCCCTACCAGGTCGTGTCCGGCGCACTGCACACCTTTCGAGTGGGTCAGTTCGCCTCGGTTACGGCGCCCTGCCCCCAAGGTTGGCGCCTCATCGGCGGGGGCGTGCTCCAGCCGCACAACACCCCGGTCGGCGCCGTCACCGACAACTACCCTGACTCCGCCAATTCCTGGACGGCCTGGGTCCGCAACGACTCCCCCTATGAAACACAGGTCCAGGCCATCGCCTTCTGCACACTCTGACGAGTATCGGCGATCACCGGTTGCGGGTGCGTGCGGCCTTCATACGCCGGCCGCACGCACCAGTAGCCGTGTCGCTCACCGCGGTCACGAGATCTGGGCGCTCAGCTGCGGCTCATCGCCTCGGTGTGATCAACCGGGGGATTGGATGGCCGCCTTTATGCAGACTCTCAGGGGGTTGTCCAGGGATGCCGCCGTCATCGCCTTGTTGAAGCCGCCTGTGTCTCCGGACTTGTAGGTGTTGAGTGCATCTGTGACGTCGTCGTACTCCTTCTGGAGTGCGGTCTTGATGGACGGGATCGTGGCTCGTGCGACGTCGGCGCTCAACTGGCCCTGCACTTTGGCCAGGAGGTCGGCGATCGGCGCCGGGCCGTTGCCGTAGCGGTCGGAGGTGACGACCTTGTCCATGTCCTTGGCGACCTGGCTCAGGTTCTCGCATCCTGCCTGGATGGTGATGCCGTTGCTGGCGGCTGTCTCCGGAGAGGGGGATGCGGGGGTGTGCGAGCCCGTAGTGCCGCCGCCGTCCTTTCCTGGGAGGTTCACCAGGACAGCGACCACCGCGACCGCGACGACCACGGCACCGGCGGCCGCGGCGATCAGTCGGATATTTCGTGACGGTGGCCTTACTGCGGGGATTTGGGGCTGGTGGGGTGCGGGCGGGTTCGGGCCGCCGTGATGGGGTTCGGGATGGGGCATGACAGCGGTCGAGCCGCGCCCGGGGTGAGGGAGGGCCTCGGTTTGCTGGGGCACGCCGTTCAGCATGGCCAGCGCTTGCGGTACGGCCGGCCGTTCGCCCGGATCCTTGACCAGCAACCGAGAGATCAGCGGCCCCAGAGCCCCGGCCCGCTGCGGCGCCGGGGCCTGCCCCAGCACCACGGCGGTCAAGGTCTTGGTCGGCGTATCCCGATGGAACGGCGAGAACCCCTCCACCGCCTGATAAAGCGTGACCCCTAATGAATAGAGATCCCCGGCAGGGCCGGATCCGATGCCGTCGAACCGCTCGGGAGCCATGTACTCCAGCGACCCGACCAGCGCCCCCGTGGCGGTCACCCTCGTGTCGGCGTCGTGCGCGGCGATCCCGAAGTCGGTGAGCAGAACCCGCCCATCCTCGCCAAGCATCACGTTGGCCGGTTTCACATCCCGATGCGCGATATCCGCCGCATGCGCGGCCCCGAGAGCCGTCAGGAGTGCACCGGCGATCACCGCGACCCGATCCACGGGCATCGGCCCATGCTCGGCGACGTGCTCGGCCAGGGAACGCCCCTCGACGAACTCCATCACGATCCACGGGCTGCCATCCTCGACGACCACATCGTGCACGGACACGATGTTGGGATGCTGGCGCAGCTTGGCGGCGTTGCGAGCCTCCCGCTCGGCCCGCACCAGCCGTTCGGCGTGCTCGGCCTCGGAAGCCGTCGGCGGGAGCCACATCTCCTTGACCGCCACGTCAACGAGTAGCGACTCGTCGCGGGCTCGCCACACCCGCCCGAACCCACCGGACCCGACATAGCTGATCAGACGATAACGCCCACCAACCAGATGACCTGGCTTGGCCTGCTGTGCCATCACGTCCCATCCGTCGCGTCACGGGAGATAGATCATGTTAGCGCCTGACTCGGTCTCCTGACAGCCGCATCCTCAAGGCGGCCACACATGGGCGCCGACCCCGTAACCGCGCGGGCTCAGAGGGCGACGGGCAAGGACAGGACGAGCCGGACCCCTTGCCGGAGCGGCTCGGCCCGGACCGTGCCCTCGTGTGCCTCGGCGATCTGCCGCACGATGGCCAGGCCGAGCCCCGAGCCGGGCAGCGAGCGGGCCGCGTCGGCGCGGTAGAAGCGGTCGAAGACGAAGGGCAGATCCTCGGGCGCGATGCCGGGCCCCTGGTCGGCGACCGACAGCGTGCCGGCCGGATCCACTCGAACCAGCACCTCGCCGCCCGGCGGGCTCCACTTGATCGCGTTGTCGACGAGATTGGCGGCGGCGCGTTCGGCGGCGTCCGGGTCCGCGCGCACCAGGCACTCGGCGAGCTCGGCCCGCAGCCGCACGTGCGGCGCGCGCGTCCGTGCCCTGGCCAGCACGCGTTCGGCCACCAGGTCGAGGCGGACGTCCTCGAGGTGGATCTGGACGTCGCCGAACCTGGCCAGCTCCACCAGGTCGTTGACCAGCACCCGCAGCTCCCCGGCCTGCGCGCGAGCTTCGTTCACCAGGGCCGGGGCCTGCGGGTCGGCGGTGCCGCGCCCTTCCCCCAGCAGCTCCAGATTGGTGAGGAGGCTGGTCAGCGGGGTGCGCAGCTCGTGCGAGGCGTCGGCGACCAGGCGTCGCTGGGCCAGCAGCGACTCGTGCAGCGCGCCCGTCATCGTGGTGAAGGAACGGGCCAGCCGTCCCACCTCGTCGCGCGCGCCGCCGTCCAGGTCGACGGCGGTGAGCGTACGGGTGACGGTGACCTGCTCGACCACCTCGGTGAGGCGGCCGATGGGGCGCAACACCCGCCCGGCGAGCAGCCGCGCGCTCATCCCGGCGATCAGCGCGCCGCCCAGCGTCAGCGCCGCCAGCAGGAGCTTCAGCCTGTTCAGCGTCTCGTCGTCCCGATCGAGCGGGAACGCGGTGCGCACCAGCGCCTGGTCAGCCTGGTTCAGCGCAGCCGTGTAGACGCGGTAGCGCACCCCGTCGTAGCTGACGTCCTGGAAGTACGGCGTGCTCCTGCCCGACGCGACCTCCGCGTCCCTGACGGTGAGCGGGACGAACCCTTCCGTCGGACCCGGCTCCACGGGAGGCGGGACGAACTGCAGCAACGTGTTGCCCACGGAGACCGGGCTCGTGGGCAGGGGAGCGTCGGTGGCCTTGAACGATTTCAGCAGCCACGGTGTCTGACCTGCGGCCAGCACCAGCTCGCCGTCGTGCTGGCCGGCCAGCCCGGCCGCCGTCGACGGATACAGCACCAGCGAGGCCACCAGCAGCGCCACCGCCACCACGGCCGCCCCCGCCAGCGCGACCCTGGTACGCAGCTTCACGGCTCCACCCGCAGCACGTATCCGAGCCCGCGCACGGTCTGGATCAACCGCGGCTCGCCTGCGGCCTCCAGCTTGGCCCGCAGATAGCTGATGTAGACCCACAGCGCGTTCGAGGAGGGTCCGAAGTCATAGCCCCAGACCGCGTCGAAGATCACGCCCCGGCTCAGCACCCGGTTCGGGTTGCGCAGGAACACCTTCAGCAGCGTGTACTCGGTCCTGGTCAGGTCGAGGACCCGCGCGCCGCGGGAGGCCCGGCAGGCCGCGGTGTCCAGCTCCAGGTCGGCGAAGCGCAACACCTCCTCCGCCGCGCCGCTGCGCCGCAGCAGGGCGCGCAGGCGGGCCCGCAGCTCCTCCAGCGCGAACGGCTTGACCAGGTAGTCGTCGGCCCCGGCGTCCAGCCCGGCCACCCGATCGGCGACCAGGTCGCGGGCCGTGAGCATCAGGATCGGCGTACGGTCGCCGCCCGCCCGGAGCCGGCGGCACACTTCCAGCCCGTCCAGCCCCGGCATCATGATGTCCAGCACCACCGCGTCCTGCCGCCCGCCGCCGGCGGCCTCCAGCGCGCGCAGGCCGTCGGCGGCCGTGTTCACGTGATAACCCTCGCGGGTGAGCGCGCGCGCCAGCGAGCGGCGCACCGCCTCGTCGTCATCCGCCACAAGGACATGCATGATGACACTCTCCTCGCCGAGTCCCGCCGTCGCCCAGCCCTCCTGCGTTCCGGACCGCCGGGCGGGGATGGCCACCGCCCAGCCACGGGCGTCCCTCGCGGGCTGGGCGCCCGCCTGGCGGTCCGGAGGCTCAGGAGCCCGGCGTCTTGCTGGGGCTCAGCTTGTCTTCCTGTGTCGCGATCCCTCGCTTGAACGCGACCAGCGCCTCGTGCAGCCGCTCCGCCGACACGCCGAGGCGCGCGGCCACCGCGGCGAACTCCGGTGAGTCAGGACTTATCCCGCCCTGCTTGGCGAGCCGGCTCAGGTCGTCCGCGGCGGCTTTCGCCCGGTCGAGCCCGACGCCCAGCGTGTCGGCCAGCACCTGGGCCAGTTTCCCTGGATCGGGGGATTCGGGCTGCTTCACGTCGGCCGAGCACCTGACCCCGTCCTTGCCGGGGTCGGCCGTCCTGGCCGCCTCCTCCTTCAGCTTCGCCAGGTCGTCGGGCGAGCACGGCGCGGTCTCCGCGCAGGGTTTGCCGGTGGGGCCTGGTTGTGGCGAGGCCGCCAGCGCCCCCGACCCGCCGAGCACCAGGACGGCGACCATCCCCGCGGCCAGGCCGGCCATTCGTCGCTTCATCTCGCTTCTCCTTCTCCCGGCCGGTGTTTCCGGTCGGCTGCCGCCAGCCAATCCGGCCGACCTTCACCGAGCCGTCGGCGAACCTTAGAAAAGCCCTAGAAGATCGCCTCCAGGTACGGCGCGGGCCCGCGACCTGTGACCGATGAGTTCGCCGTGGCTCGGCCGTACCTGGTTCGGGAGAACCATGCGATGTCCTCACCCGAGGTCATCGCCTCCGCGGCCGTCCCGGTGGGTCAAGGAGCCGGGTGGGATCGTCGATCAGCTGGTTGACCGCGACGATCGCCGCGCCCCGTGAAGCGGCGCCGAAGCCGAATTCGGAGGCGACGAAGCGGCAACGGGCGGCAGAGCCGGCCACGACCAGTCGCTCCAGCTCCTCTTGCGCGTAAGGGAGTAGCCACGCGGCCAGCGACGCGAAGTATCCGCCGACGACGATCACCCGAGGATTGAACAGGTTCGCCAGGATCGAGCCACCGAGTCCAAGCCACCGTCCGACCTGCGCGACCGCCTCCAGCATCTGGGGGTCTCCCGCCGCCAGCCCGCGGATGATCTCCGTCACGCGTTCCTCGGGATCGGGCACCGGCACGCCGTACAGCCCGTATGCCTGCTCGGGCATGGCGGCGCGGACGAGGGCCGCCAGCCCCACCTTGGTCTCCCAGCAGCCGGATCGCCCGCAGCCGCAACGGTCGCCGGACGGATCGACGGGCAGGTGCCCCACTTCGCCGGAGAATCCGTCGGCGCCGCGCAAGAGCCTGCCGTGGCTGACGATGCCGCCGCCCACACCGACCTCGCCCGTGAGATAGACGAGGTCGGGCGTGCCCGCCGCGACACCTGACAGGTACTCGGCGAGCGCCGACAGGTTGGCGTCGTTGTCCACCGTCACCGGTACGCGGTCCCCGCCGAGCGCGGACAACAGCCGGTCCGCCAGCGGGATATCGCGCCAGTCCAGGTTCGGCGCGTACGTCACGACGCCGCGCGCCACGTCCACCAGGCCGGGAACGGCCACCGCGATGCCGGCGGGGTCCGCTCCGGCCCGGCGCATCGCCTCGACGGCCTCGCGGGCGACCATACCCAGGCGGCGCAGCGCGCGATCCGGTCCGCCGGCCATGGCGTCGAAGACGACGCGGCGCTCCACCAGGGCGGAACGGCCGCTGAGGTCGGTTCCGCGGACCGCGATGTAGTCCACGTTGAGTTCCATGCCGAGCACGCCTAGGTGCGCACCGTGCAGCGCCACGGCACGGCGGGGACGGCCGACCGCGCCCACGCGCTCGACGCCGACCTCGCGCACCAACTGCCGATCGAGGAGCTCGGCCACCAGGTTCGAGACGGTGGCCCGATGCAGGCCGGTCGCCTCCGCGATGTCCGCCCGTGACAACACCGCGTGGGCGCGCAGCTCGCGGAGCACGAGCGACAGGTTCGCTCGGCGCATCGCGGCAGGACCCGAGGCGGTGCCGCCCGCGAGTCCTGCGTGGTCCTGCTCGCTCGCCACCATCCACCTTCGGCTTGTTTGTCTCGGCGATCAACTAAGTCAAGTCTGTAGCACGCAGCTGCCGGATGAGCACCCTGGAATCCAACACTTATCGCAGGTCGTTACGGGTGTCAGTTTGCGTTTCCGAAACGTTACATCCGCTTCACTTGCCTTGATCCGGAGGAGATGCCTTTAATTTGGCCAGCCATCCAAACTAATTGGAGTGTGGCGTGAACCGCAGCACGGACACGACGAGTCGCACCAGATCCGCGGGAACCCCCGCGGACCAGGCCAGCGTGCGCCGCTCCAACCTTGCCCTGGTCCTGCGGCACGTGAGCGATCACGGCCCCTGCGCCCGCTCGACCGTCGCCGTCGAGACGGGCTTGAACAAAACCACCGTCACCAGCCTGGTGAGCGAGCTGCAAGCGCGCGGACTCGTCAAGGAAGCGGGGCCGCAGTACGCGGGCTCTGTCGGTCGGCCGGGCCTCGCGCTCGTCCTCGACGGCTCGCGGGTGGGCGCTCTGGGCGTGGAAGTCAACGTCGACTACATCGCCGCCTTCGTCACCGACCTGGCCGGCAGGGTGCTCATCGACCGGCGCATCGGCTTCGACGCCATGGGATCCGGCCCGGAACGCTCGCTGGACGAGCTGACCCGGGCGGTCGAACGCGCCATGGCCGACCTCGACCGGCTCGGGGTCGTACTGGCGGGGATCACGGTGGCCGTCCCCGGTCTGATCGACACGACCACGGGCACCGTCGTCTTCGCCCCGAATCTGGGCTGGCACGAGGTGGCAGTGGCTGAGCGGCTGTCGCGCGCCGGCATCCCGCGGACCGTACCCATAGCGGTGGACAACGAGGCCAACCTCGCCGCGCTGGCCGAGTACACCTCCGGTGTCGCCGCGGGGACATCCGACATGGTCTACCTCACCGGTGAGGTGGGCGTCGGCGGCGGCGTGATCTCCGGCGGCAGACTGCTGAACGGCGCCGACGGGTTCGCGGGCGAGGTGGGCCACATGGTGGTCGACCCCGAAGGCGACCGGTGCGGCTGCGGCCGCATCGGCTGCTGGGAGACCAAGGTGGGGCTCGCCGCGCTGGTTCGCATGGCCACTCCCGACCACGCCTACGGAACGAGCCAACACGTCCTCCGTGATCCGGAGGAACGGCTCGCCGACATCGAGCAGCGGCGGGCCGACGGGGATCCTCGGGTCGACGCGGCCGTCACCGAAGTAGGCCGGTGGCTCGGCCGCGGCTCCGCCTTGCTGGTCAACCTGTTCAACCCACGGGTGATCGTGCTGGGCGGATATTTCGCCAGGCTCGCCGACCGGCTCATCCCTGTCGCCCAGGCGGAAATGGAGCGCCTCGGCATGGCCGCTGCCACACAGCGCTGCAGGTTCGTCCCCTCCGATCTCGGTTTCGGCGCTGCCTCGCGGGGGGCGGCAGGTGTCGTCATCGAACGCGTGCTCACCGACCCCACCACCATCGCCATCACTCAGCCGTGAACCCTGGATGGAACAACGATGAGATCCCGCCTCCCCGACCTCGCACCCGCCTGAACCCTCCCGCCCGGAGCCACGCCTCGCGCCCTTCCCGCCCAGGAAGGCAGGCGGGATCCCTCCGCTGAACGTCCCGTCCGTCTGTCCGGCTGTCCGGAGCCGCGTAGGCATTCGTTAACGCCGACCTCGGTGCGTCGCGGCAGTGCCGCCGGCGCCGCTCAGACGGACGGGGCCCAACCCCTCGGCCTGCCCCACACCCCCAGGAGGCCCCTATGCCGCGGTCATCTTCCGACTCGGCGTCCCTCCTCGTCATGCGAGGAATCGTCAAGCAGTTCCCCGGTGTGCGCGCCCTGGACGGTGTCGACCTCGACGTCCGTGCCGGGGAGGTGCACTGCCTGCTCGGCCAGAACGGCGCGGGCAAGTCCACACTCATCAAGACCCTGGCAGGGGCGCACCAGCCCGACGAGGGCAGCATCAGTTTCGGCGGCAAGGAAGTCCGGCTGACCAGCCCGACGGCCGCGATCCAGCTCGGCATCTCCACCATCTACCAGGAGCTCGACCTGGTGGACGGGCTCAGCGTGGCCGAGAACATCTTCCTCGGCCACGAGCCCGCGAGGCTCGGATTCGTCCACCAGCGTGAGGCCAACCGGGCCACCCGCGAACTGCTGGCCAGGCTGGGACACGGCGAGATCCGCCCGACCACCGAGGTGGGCCGGCTCTCGCCCGCGGCCAAGCAGGTGGTGAGCATGGCTCGGGCGCTCTCCCACGACACCCGGCTGATCGTGATGGACGAGCCGTCGGCCGCTCTCGCGCACGATGAGGTCGGCAACCTGTTCCGCATCATCAGGGAGCTGACGTCGCAGGGCGTGGCGGTGATCTACATCTCGCACCGGCTGGAGGAGATCCGCGAGATCGGCGACCGCGTCACGGTGCTCAAGGACGGCCGCACGGTCGCGGTGGGGCTTCCGGCCGAGCAGACGTCGACGTCCCAGGTGGTCTCTCTGATGACCGGCCGTAGCGTCGAGTACGTATTCCCGCCCCGGGTGTCGCGCGAACCGGGGGAGGAGGTGCTGCGCGTCGAGGGCCTGACGGTGCCCGGCCGGGTCCGGGACCTGTCGTTCTCGGTGCGGGCCGGCGAGATCGTGGGGCTGGCGGGCCTGGTCGGTTCGGGCCGCTCAGAGATCATCGAGGCGGTCTACGGGGCGCGCCGCTTCTCCGGCCGCGTTTTCCTGGAGAGCCGTCCCGTCCCGCGCCGCCGCGGCACGACGGGCGCGGTGCGGCTGGGCATGGGTCTGGCTCCCGAGGAGCGCAAGGCCCAGGCGCTGCTGCTGGGCGAGAGCGTCACGCGCAACATCTCGCTGGCCAGCCTGGGCCGCTACTCCAGGTTCAGCTGGATGGACCGGCGCCGCGAGGCCGAGGACGCCCGAGCCATGGTGCGGGCGCTGGACATCCGGCCTCCGGACCCCGACCGGCCGGTCGGCACCTTGTCCGGCGGCAACCAGCAGAAGGCCGTGCTGGCCCGCTGGCTGGTCAACGGCCGCAAGCTCCTGCTGCTTGACGAGCCCACGAGGGGGGTGGACGTGGGCGCCAGGGCCGAGCTCTACGCCGTGGTGCGCCGGCTGGCCGACGAAGGCGTCGGAGTGCTGCTGGTCTCCAGCGAGGTGCCCGAGGTGCTCGGGCTGGCCGACCGGGTGCTCGTCATCAGCAAGGGCCGCCTCGTGAAGGAGAGCGACGCCAGTGACCTCGACGAACACGACATTCTCGACATGATCATGGAAGGGGCCCCGGCATGAGCGAGCCTTCGGCGCCCGCGGTGAGCGGGCAGAGCACCGTCCCCGCCCAGACGGGCACAGCCGGGACACTGCGGACCAGGCTGACAGCGATTCCCCACCTGGGACTGATCATCGCGCTGGTGCTGCTGTCCGCCGTGGGGCTGGCGACGACACCCGACACCTTCGCCACCGTCTCCAACCTGGTGAGCATCCTGTCCCTGGCCGCCACGATCGGCGTCATCACGGTCGGCGCCACCTTCGTGATCATCGGCGGCGGCATCGACCTGTCGGTCGGCGCGGTCATGGCACTGGCCTCAGTCTGGGCGACCACGCTGGCGACCCAGTCCTACGGCCCGTTCATGATGATCGTCTGCGCCGTGCTCGTGGGCACCGGGGCCGGGCTGGTCAACGGCCTGCTCATCGCGTACGGGCGGCTGGTGCCGTTCATCGCCACGCTGGCGATGCTGGTGGCCGCCCGAGGCCTGGCCCAGCGGATGTCCGACCGCAAGACCCAGCTCGTGCAGCAGGGCAACCAGGCGATCGTGGACCTGTCGACGACCCGGCTGCTCGGCATCCCCGTGCTGGTGTACATCTTCGCGATCGTGGTGGTGCTGGGCTGGGTGCTGCTCAACCGGACCACGTTCGGCCGCCGCACGTACGCGGTCGGCGGCAATCCCGAGGCGGCCCGCCTGGCAGGCATCGACGTCCGGCGCCACACGGTGCTGCTGTACGCGCTGTCAGGCCTGTGCTGCGGCATCGCCGCGGTGCTCATCATGGCCAGGACGACCACAGGCTCGTCCACCCACGGCGACCTGTACGAGCTGGACGCCATCGCCGCCGTGATCATCGGCGGCACGCTCCTCACCGGCGGGCGCGGCACGATCATCGGCTCGATCCTCGGCCTGCTGATCTTCACCGTGATCACCAATCTGTTCATCCTCAACGGGCTCAACACCAGCGACCAGCTGATCGCCAAGGGCCTGATCATCGTGGCGGCCGTGCTGCTCCAGCGGCGCTCCCTGCGATCACCCGTCTGACCCGTCACCCCCCTCGCAAGGAGAAATTCTCATGTCCGATTCTGTGCCACGCCGGGGATTCCTCTTCAGCGGCGCCGTCATCGGTGCCGGCGCCCTGGTGAGCGCGTGCACCAGCAACCAGCCGGCCGGCACGCCGAGCAGCGCCGCCGCGCCCGCCCCCGCGGCCACCGCGGGTAACGACGCGCCCGGCGAGAAGGTCGTCATCGGCTTCTCGGCTCCGGCCGCCGACCACGGCTGGATCGCCGCCATCGCCAAGAACGCCGAGGACGCCGCCAAGCAGTACTCCGACGTGGAGTTCAAACCGGTGGAGCCGACCAACGACATCAACGCCCAGATCAGCGCCGTCGAGTCGCTGATCGCGGCCAAGGTGAGCGCGCTGGTGATCCTGCCCAACGACGGCCAGCAGCTCAACCAGATCGCCCGCCAGGCCACCGACGCCGGCATCCCCGTGATCAACCTCGATCGGGTCTTCCCCGACAAGCTGTCGTACCGGACCTGGATCGGTGGCGACAACTACGGCATGGGTGTCGCGGCCGGACACTTCATCGGCAAGCGGCTCAAGGACAAGGGCGTGTCCGATCCGGTGATCCTGGAGATCCAGGGCATCGCCACCCTGCCCCTGACGCAGGACCGCAGCAAAGGCTTCGACGACGCGCTCAAGACCTACGGCTACAAGGTGACCGCCCGGCAGGACGCCCAGTTCACCGTCGAGTCGGGCACCAAGGTCGCCACCAACCTGCTGCAGGCACACAAGAAGATCGACGCGATCTGGAACCACGACGACGACCAGGGCATCGGCGTGCTGGCCGCGATCAAGGAGGCCGAGCGCAGCGAGTTCTTCATGGTGGGCGGAGCCGGCTCGGCCAACGCGATGCGTGACATCCAGGCCGACTCCGGCGTGCTGAAGGCCACCGTCACCTACAGCCCCACCATGGCCGCGTCCGCGATCAAGCTGGCTCGCCTGATCGCCCAGGGCAGGGGCATGAGCGACCTGCTGGAGAAGCAGGTGCCGCAGTCCATCACGCTGGCCTCGGAGACGGTGACCAAGGACAATGCCGCACAGTACCTGCCTCTCGGGTTCGAATCATGAGCGCGCGCATCGGGGTCGGGATGGTCGGGTACGCGTTCATGGGGCGCGTCCACTCCCAGGCGTGGCGCAACGTCGCGGCCTTCTTCGACGTGCCGCTGCGGCCCGCCATGGCGGCGCTGTGCGGCAGGTCCGCCGAGGCCACCGCGCAGGCCGCGGACCGTCTGGGCTGGGCCGCCACGGAGACCGACTGGAAGCGCCTGATCGAGCGGGACGACGTGCAGATCGTCGACATCTGCACCCCCGGCGACAGCCACGCCGAGATCGCCATCGCCGCGTTGGCGGCCGGCAAGCACGTCATCTGCGAGAAGCCGCTGGCCAACACCGTCGCGGAGGCCGAAGCCATGGCTGCCGCCGCCCGTACGGCAGCCGCGCGCGGCGTGCACGCGATGACGGCGTTCAGCTACCGCAGGGTGCCCGCCATCGCGCTCGCCCGGCGCTACGTCGAGGAGGGCAGGCTCGGCGAGATCAGGCACGTACGTGCCCAGTACCTGCAGGACTGGATCGTCGACCCGGAGTTCCCACTCGTGTGGCGGTTGCAGAGCGACAGGGCGGGCTCCGGCGCACTGGGTGACATCGGCGCGCACATCATCGACACCGCCCAGTTCATCACCGGCGAGCGCCTGACCGAGGTGGCGGCGCTGACCGAGACCTTCATCAAGGAACGCCCCCTGGCCGGCAGCTCCTCGGGGCTGACCGCCGGAGGCGGCAGCGGCAGGGGACCGGTCACCGTGGACGACGCCGCGCTGTTCATCGGCCGGATGTCGGGCGGCGGACTGGCCTCCTTCGAGGCCACCCGCTTCGCCACCGGCCGCAAGAACGCGCTCCGCATCGAGGTCAACGGCGCGCTGGGCAGTCTGGCCTTCGACTTCGAGTCGATGAACGAGCTGTGGTTCTGCGAGGGCACAGGTGGATTCCGGCGCATCCTCGTCACCGAGCCCGACCACCCGTACGCCGGCGCGTGGTGGCCGCCCGGTCACGGCCTCGGCTACGAGCACGCCTTCACGCACGAGGTGAAGGACTTCCTGGAAGCGATCGCCACAGGCATCGCCCCCGAGCCGTCCTTCGACGACGGCCTGCGGGTGCAGCGCGTGCTGGAGGCGGTCGAGGATAGCGCGGCTCACGGGAGCCGGCTGACCCCTACGGAGGACGCATGACCAGGCCGATCACGCTGTTCACTGGCCAGTGGGCCGACCTGCCGTTCGAGGAGGTGTGCCGCCTGGCCTCGGAGTGGGGCTACGACGGCCTGGAGATCGCCTGCTGGGGCGACCACTTCGAGGTGGACAAGGCACTGTCCGACGACTCGTACGTCGGTCGCAAGCTGGAGCTGCTGGCCAAGCACAACCTCAAGGTGTGGACGATCTCCAACCATCTGGTCGGGCAGTCCGTCTGCGACAACCCCGTCGACGAGCGGCACAAGGGCATCCTGCCCGCCCGCATCTGGGGCGACGGCGAGCCCGAGGGCGTGCGCGGGCGCGCGGCCGAGGAGATGAAGGACACCGCCCGCGCCGCCGCGAAGCTCGGCGTCTCCACCGTGGTCGGGTTCACCGGATCCTCCATCTGGCACACCGTGGCGATGTTCCCGCCGGTCCCGACGTCGATGATCGAGGCCGGATACCAGGACTTCGCCGACCGGTGGAACCCGATCCTGGACGTCTTCGACGAGGTCGGCGTCCGCTTCGCCCACGAGGTGCACCCGAGTGAGATCGCCTACGACTACCACACCACGGTCCGCACCCTGGAAGCGATCGGCCACCGGCCGGCCTTCGGCCTGAACTGGGACCCCTCGCACATGGTGTGGCAGGAGATCGACCCGGCCGGCTTCATCCTCGACTTCGCCGACCGGATCTATCACGTGGACTGCAAGGACGCCAAGGTGCGCGTGGGCGACGGTCGCCGCGGACGGCTCTCGTCGCACCTGCCCTGGGCCGATCTGCGCCGGGGCTGGGACTTCGTGTCCACCGGGCGAGGGGACGTGCCGTGGGAGGACTGCTTCCGCGCGCTCAACGCGATCGGCTACGACGGCCCGATCTCCATCGAGTGGGAGGACGCGGGGATGGACCGGCTGCACGGCGCGCCGGACGCGCTGGCGCTCATCCGCGCCTACAACGCGATCACCCCGCCCTCCTCGGCGTTCGACGCCGCCTTCTCCGCCGAATGAACTCGCCGCGGGCGGCTGCCGGCGGCCGCCCGTCGGGCACCCCCCTCGTGAAGGAGATCAGATGAGCACGGGAGTATGGCTGATAGGCGCGCGGGGCTCGGTCGCCGTCACCAGCATGATCGGAGCGCTCGCGGTACGGGCCGGCCTGGCCGCGCCGACCGGGTGCGTCCTGGAGTCGGCCGAACTGCGCGGCCGTGTCCGGCCCGACATCGGTGACCTGGTCTTCGGCGGCCATGACGTCTCCTCGGTCCGGCTGGAGAAGAAGGCCGAAGCGCTGGGGGAGGCGGGAGTCGTCCCGGCGGCGCTGGCCGATGCCGTACGCGGCGAGCTGCTCGCGATCGAGCAGGACGTACGGCCGCTCCCGGCCGCCGCCACCCAGGCCGAGGCGGCCGGCGCGCTCGGCGCCGACCTCGACAGCTTCCGGCTCAGGCACGGCCTGGACCGCGTCGTCGTGATCAACGTGTCGTCCACGGAGCCCGCTCCACGAGACCACCCCGCCCACGCCGATCTCGACGCGCTTCGTGCCGCGCTCGCCGGACCGGAACCCGTCCTGCCGCCGAGCGCGCTGGCCGCCTACGCCGCCCTGCTCGCCGGCTGTCCATACGTCGACTTCACCCCATCGACCGGCGCCCGCCTGCCCGCGCTCGACCGGCTGGCCCGGGAGCAGGGCCTGCCGTACGCCGGGCACGACGGCAAGACGGGGGAGACGCTGGTCAAGTCGGTGCTCGCTCCGATGTTCGCCCAGCGCAACCTGACAGTACGCACCTGGTCAGGGGTCAACCTGCTGGGCGGCGGCGACGGCGCCAACCTCTCACTGCCGGACGCCAACGCGGCCAAGGCCGCGAGCAAGCAGCGCGTGCTCGCGGAGACGCTGGGCTACGCCCCGCAGGGTGACACCCGCATCGACTACCTGGAAGACCTCGGTGACTTCAAGACCGCCTGGGACCTGATCACCTTCGAGGGCTTCCTCGGCACCCGCATGCGCATGGAGTTCACCTGGCACGGATGCGACTCCGCCCTGGCCGCCCCGCTGGTCCTCGACCTGGCGCGGCTGGCCGCCGCCGCCCACCGTGCCGGGCGGACCGGCCCGCTCACCGAACTGGCCTTCTTCTTCAAGGACCCCATCGGCCGGGTCCCGCATGGCCTGGCCGCCCAATGGCAGGCGCTTCACGACCTCGTCGCCGCTCTCGACGCGCCGGGCGCCGCGCGATGACGCTCCAGTACGGCGCGCCGGGGGTGCGGCGGTGACGGCGCTGCGGGACCTGCTCGAACTCGTCCGGGCGCCGGCCGCGCTGTCCGTACCCGGCGACGTGATCGCCGGTGCCACCGCCGGACAGGCACTCAACGGCCGGACCTTGGGCCTGGCCTGCTCTTCGGTCTGCCTGTACTGGGCGGGCATGGCCGCCAACGACTGGGCGGACCGCCGCCTCGACGAGGTCGAACGCCCTGAACGGCCCATACCCTCAGGCCGGGTGTCTCCAGGTGCCGCCCTCGCGGTGGCCGCCAGCCTCACGACGGCGGGCGTCGCCGTGGCAGGGCTCGTCGGCGGACGCCGCGCCCTGACCGTCGCCGTGCCCCTGGCCGCCGCCGTCTGGGCGTACGACCTCCTCGCCAAGAACACCCCCGCGGGGCCGACGGCGATGGCCTTGTGCCGCGGCCTCGACGTACTGCTCGGGGCCGCGCCCAGCCGTTCGATGGTCGCCGCGCTCCCATCCGCTCTCACGATCGCCATCCACACCTACCTCCTGACCACCTTGTCCCGCGCAGAGGTCTCCGGCACGGACCGCCGCCTCCCCGCCGCCACCCTGACGGGCACACTCGCGCTCGCGGCCGCTACCGCCGGTCCCGGAGCCCGACGCGCCGACGCGTCGGCCCGCGCGGCTCACACGGTGCTCGCGGCCTGGTACGCCGCCGAGTTCGGCGTCTCCCAGGCGCGAGCCTTCGCGGAGCCCTCCGCCGGACGCGTCCGTGCCGCGGTCGCCTCCGGCATCGTCGCCCTGCCCGCACTCCAGGGCGCCCTCGCCGCGCGGAGCGGGGCCACCCGCACCGGTCTCGTCCTGGCCACGGCGGTTCCGCTCGCCCGCCGCCTGATCAGAAAGCTGTCACCGACATGATCAGATTCGGCTACGGCACCAACGGCTTCACCAACCACCGCCTGCCCGACGCCCTCGAGGTCATCGCCGAGCTCGGCTATGCCGGAGTGGCGCTCACCCTCGATCACCATCACCTCGACCCCTACGCCGACGGCCTGGTCCCGCGCGTGGCGAAGCTCGCCGATCGCCTGCGCACCCTCGGCCTGGCCGTGGTCGTCGAGACCGGCGCCCGCTATCTGCTCGACCCCCGGCGTAAGCACGCCCCGACCCTTCTCCACGACGACCGGGACACGCGGCTGGACTTCCTGCGCCGGGCCGTCGCCATCGCCGCCGACCTGGGCGCCGAGGCGATGTCGTTCTGGTCCGGAGTGCGCCCCGAACACACGGAGCCGTCCCTCGCCTGGAGCAGGCTCGTGGACGGATGCGCGCAGGTGCTGGAGACAGCCCGGCGCGTCGGCGTGCCGCTGGGATTCGAACCCGAACCCGGAATGCTCGTCGAGACCATCGCCGGCTGGCGCGCGCTGCACCAGGCGCTCGGCGAGCCGGAAGGCTTCGGCATCACCCTGGACATCGGCCACTGCCGCTGCAACGAGCCGGACCCGGTGCCCGCCTGTGTCACGTCCGTCGCGGATTTCCTGGTGAACGTCCAGATCGACGACATGCGCCGCGGCGCGCACGAGCACCTGGAGTTCGGCGAGGGCGAGATCGACTTCCCGCCGGTGCTGCGCGCGCTCGCCGACGCCGGATACCGGGGCCTGGTGGCCGTCGAACTGCCCCGCCACGCGCACGCGGCCCCGGACGTGGCCGCCCGCTCGATCGGATTCCTCCGCGCGGCGGAGCAGGCCGGGGGAGGCGGATCGTGACGACACCTGAGCGACTGCGAGCCGCGTTGCGCGAGACGCCGGGGGCGGCCTCGCTGGAAGCCATGCTCGCCGCCGCGGCCGAACGTCCCGAGACCGTCAGGCGGTCCTTCCCCGCAGCGGGACGGCAAGCCGGACGGGAGCCGCTGCCGGGCGCGCCGGGTTGGACGGCCGATGAGGCCGCACGAGCGCTGCTGCTGGCCGCGCTTCCCCCGGACCGCGCCGCCGCGATCTGCGAGCTTTACCGGTACGGCGACGCCGACGAGAAGCGAGCAGTGCTCAAGGCGCTGCCCATGCTCGACCTCGGCACGGCGGCGCTGCCGCTGCTGCACGACGCGATCCGCACCAACGACGCCCGCCTGGTAGCCGCCGCGCTCGGCCCGTGCGCCCGCCACCTCGACCAGGCCGCATGGCGGCAGGCGGTGCTCAAGTGCGTGTTCATGGGCGTTCCGCTGGCCGTCGTGGACGGTCTCGATGAGCGGGCCGACCCCGAGCTGGGCGTCATGCTGGCCGCCTTCGCCGACGAACGTGCCGCGGCCGGCCGAGCCACACCCGGTGACGCTGTCGCGCTGCTGCACCGCCTCACTCGCAAGGAGCCCTGACCGATGCGCATCTTCGACCCGCACATCCACATGACCTCGCGCACCACCGACGACTACGCCCGCATGGCCGACGCCGGAGTCCAGGCCGTCGTGGAGCCGGCGTTCTGGACGGGCCAGCCCCGCACCAACGCGGGATCGTTCACCGACTACTTCGACTCGCTCGTCGGCTGGGAACCGTACCGGGCCGCGCAGTTCGGCGTCGTCCACCACGCCGCCATCGCGCTGAACCCGAAGGAGGCCAACGACCCACGATGCCGCCCTGTCCTGGACCTGCTCCCGCGCTACCTGGACAAGGACCGCGTCGTCGCGGTCGGCGAGATCGGCTACGACTCGATCACACCCGAGGAGGACGACGCCTTCGAACGGCAACTCGCCCTGGCCGTCGAGCACGACCTGCCGGCCCTCGTGCATACCCCCCACCGTGACAAGGCCCGCGGAACCCGGCGCAGTCTCGACGTCGTAGCGGCCTCCGGCATCGCGTCCGGACGAGTCGCCATCGACCACCTCAACGAGGTCACCGTCGGCCTCGTGCACGGCTCCGGCTGCTGGATGGGCTTCTCCATCTACCCGGAGACCAAGATGTCGCCACCGCGCATGGTGGAGATCCTGCGCCGGTACGGCCTGGACAGGATGCTGATCAACTCGGCCGCCGACTGGGGCGTCTCCGACCCGCTCCTCACGCTGGAGACCGGCATGGCGATGCTGGCCGCCGGTTTCACCGAGGACGACGTCGACCGCGTGCTGTGGCGCAACCCGGTCGAGTTCTACGGCCAGTCCGGCCGCCTCGATCTGGCCGTCACCGGCGCCGCCGAGCCGACCTTCGCCGGCAGCTCCATCAGACGCGGAGGCTCATGATGCGGCTGCACCACCCCTCGGGAACGCCGCTCCACCTCAGCTACTGCACCAACGTGCACCCCGCCGAGGACCTCGACGGCGTCATCGCCCAGTTCGACACGTACGCGACGCCGATCCGCGCCCGGCTCGGCACGGACGTCCTGGGGCTCGGGCTCTGGCTCGCCGCTCCCGTCGCCGCCGCCCTCGCCGCCGACGCCGCGCTCCGGGGCAGGCTCCGCCGGGAGCTGACCGCGCGAGGTCTGGAGGTGGTGACGCTCAACGGCTTCCCCTACCGCTCCTTCCACGACCCGGTGGTCAAGCACGCGGTCTACCATCCCGACTGGACGACCCGCGCCCGGCTGTCGTACACGCTCGACCTGGCGCGCGTCCTGGCAGACCTGCTGCCCGACGACGCGGCACGGGGGTCGGTCTCCACCCTGCCCTTCGGCTGGCGCGAGCCATGGAACGCCGCCATGGCGGATATGGCCGCGCGCCGGATCGACGAGCTGGCGGCCGGCCTGGCCGCCGTCGAGTCGGTCACCGGCCGGACCGTGCGGGTGGGCTTCGAGCCCGAACCAGGCTGCGTCGTGGAGACCACCGAGCAGGCGATCGCCCGGCTGGCCGACGCCGACACCGATCGGCTCGGCGTCTGCCTGGATCTCGCCCACCTGGCCTGCGCCTGGGAACACCCCGCCGACGCCCTGGCCGCCTTCAGCGCGGCCGGCCTGCCGATCGTGAAGGTCCAGCTCTCGGCCGCCCTGGAGAGCACCAGCCCGAACGCACTGCGCGAGTACGTCGAGCCGCGCTTCCTGCACCAGACCCGCACCTCCGGTGGGCAGGCCGCCGACGACCTCGACGAGGCGCTCGACCGGGACCTCCCCGGGCCGTTGCGCGTCCACTACCACGTGCCGCTGCACGTCGAGCCGGTCGCGCCGCTGGCCACCACCATCCCCGTGCTCCGCGAGGCGCTCAAGGAACTGGTCGGCGGGCCGCGGCCGCTGTGCGACCACTTCGACGTGGAGACCTACACGTGGGAGGTGCTGCCGCCCGCACTGCGCCCGCACACCCCCGGACAACTCGCCGCCGGCATCGCCGACGAGCTGGACTTCGCCCGTGCCGAGCTACGCGATCTGGGAGTGAAGGCATGACATCGCTACTGGTCCTGGACGTGGTGGGGCTGACCCCGAGGCTGCTGGCGCACATGCCGCGGCTGCGTGCCGTCGCCTCAGCGGGCTTCCAGGCGGAACTCGGCACCGTCCTGCCCGCCGTCACCTGCCCGGTGCAGTCGACCTTCCTCACCGGCCTACCGCCGTCCGGGCACGGCGTCGTCGGCAACGGCTGGTACTTCCGCGATCTCGGCGAGGTCCTGCTCTGGCGCCAGCACAACGCGCTCGTCGGCGGCGAGAAGCTGTGGCAGGCCGCCCGGCGCGCCCGGCCGGGCTACACCGTGGCCAACGTGTGCTGGTGGTACGCCATGGGCGCCGACGTCGACTGGACGGTCACGCCCCGGCCGATCTACCACGCGGACGGCCGCAAGGATCCCGACTGCTACACCGACCCGCCGGAGCTGCACGACGAGCTCACCGCCGCTCTGGGGACGTTCCCCCTGTTCAGCTACTGGGGGCCCGGCGCGGGCATCGCCTCGTCGGCCTGGATCTGCCGGGCCACCGAGCACGTCATGGCCACCCGCGATCCGGACCTCACCCTGGCCTACGTCCCCCACCTCGACTACGACCTGCAGCGGTACGGCCCGTCGGACCCGCGCTCCGCCGCGGCGGCAGCCGAGCTCGACACCGTCCTCGCGCCCCTGCTGGACGCCGCCGCGGAGCAGGGCAGGACCGTGGTGGTCCTGTCGGAATACGGCATCACCGACGTGTCCCGTCCGGTCGACGTCAACCGGACGCTGCGTGCCGAGGGGTTCCTGCGGGTCCACACGCAGGACGGCATGGAGTACCTGGATCCGTGGACGTCGCGCGCGTTCGCCGTGGCCGACCATCAGACGGCGCACGTCTACGTCCGTGACCCCGCCGACGTGCCGGCCGTCGCCGCGCTCTGCGCATCCCTGCCGGGCGTCGCCGACGTGCTCGACGCGGCAGGCAAGGCAGCGCACGGTCTCGACCACTCCCGCTCCGGCGAGCTGGTCCTCCTGGCCGAGCGCGACGCCTGGTTCACCTACTACTACTGGCTCGACGACGCCCGCGCGCCCGACTTCGCGCGCATCGTCGAGATCCACCGCAAGCCCGGCTACGACCCCGCCGAGCTCTTCTTCGACCCCGCCGCCCCCGCCGCGGCCAAGCGCCGGGCCGGGGTGGCGCTCCTGCGCAAGAAACTCGGCATGCGCTACCTCATGAGCGTCGTCGGCCTGGACGCCGGCGCCCGCGCCGTGCGCGGCTCCCACGGGCTGCTCGCCGCCGACCCCGGCGACGCCCCCGTCCTGCTCTGCTCCGACCCATCCGCGGCCCGCGAACGCTTCGAGGCCGTGGAGATCAAGGACCTGCTCCTGCGACTCGCCCTATCCGCACACGAGGGAGACCAGTATGTACGAACCCACCCCTGACGACCGCTTCGCCTTCGGCCTCTGGACGGTCGGCTGGGAGGCCCGCGACCCGTTCGGCGACGCCACCCGTGCTCCGCTCGACCCCGTCGAGACCGTGCACCGGCTGGCCGAGCTGGGCGCGTACGGCGTCACCTTCCACGACGACGACCTGCTCGCCGTCGAGCCTGACAGGGACAAGGCCATCGCGGGCTTCCGCAAGGCGCTCGACGAGACCGGCATGAAGGTGCCGATGGCCACGACGAACCTGTTCACCCACCCGGTGTTCAAGGACGGCGCGTTCACCAGCAACGACCGCGACATCCGCCGTCACGCCATCCGCAAGGTCTTGCGCAACCTCGACCTCGCGGTCTCGCTCGGCGCGAAGACGTACGTGTGCTGGGGCGGCCGCGAGGGCGCCGAGTCCGACGCCGCCAAGGACATCAGGTCGGCCCTGGCCCGCTACAAGGAGGCCATGGACATCCTCTGCGGGTACGTCCTCGACCAGGGCTACGACATCCGCTTCGCCATCGAGCCCAAGCCGAACGAGCCCCGAGGCGACATCCTGCTCCCGACGATCGGCCACGCGCTCGCCTTCATCTACGAGCTGGAGCACCCCGAGATGGTCGGCCTCAATCCCGAGGTCGGCCACGAGCAGATGGCCGGGCTCAACTATGTGCACGGTGCCGCGCAGGCGCTGTGGCACGGCAAGCTGTTCCACCTCGACCTGAACGGTCAGCACGGTCCGAGATACGACCAGGACCTGATCTTCGGCCACGGGGATCTGAAGAGCGCCTTCTTCCTGGTGGATCTGCTGGAGCACGGTGGCTACGACGGCCCGCGCCACTTCGACTACAAACCTCTGCGCACCGAGGACGCGCAGGACGTCTGGGACTCCGCCGCGGCGAACATGCGCACGTACCTGATCCTCAAGGAGAAGGCGCGCGCCTTCCGCGCCGACCCGGAGGTGCAGGAGGCGCTGCGGGCCTCCCGGGTGGACGACCTGGCACAGCCCACGCTCGCGCCCGGCGAGACGCCGGCCGACCTGCTGAGCGACGACTTCGACGTGGAGGAGGCCGCGCGCCGCGGCTACCACTTCACCCACCTCAACCAGCTCGCCCTCGAGCACCTGATGGGCGTACGCGGGTGAGCGACGGCCCCGGGAGACGAAAGGAGTTGTGTCACGTCAGGTAGGTCGGAGGGCGGCACCTTCCGACCTGGACCTGGAGCATCACCGATCCGCAGCACCCGGCATCAGCGCGGCGGCGCGCGCCTTGCCTAACTCCCTCAAGTTAGGAAGGACTTCGATGTCATTACCTGCAGTTCACCGATTTCGCGCCTTACGACGCGTGGCCGCGACGATGGCTCTCGGCCTCGTCCTGCCGTTGCTGTCGCTGTTATCGTCGCCGGCACAGGCGGTGACGACGCGCACCACCGCTGCTGCCGATTCCTTCAAGGTGCTCGTCTTCTCCAAGACCACCGGATTCCGGCACGACTCGATCCCCGACGGCATCGCCGCCATCCAGAAGCTCGGCCAGGACAACGGCTTCGCGGTCGACACCACCGAGGACGCCGCGAAGTTCACCGACGAGAACCTGGCGCAATACCAGGCCGTCATCTTCTTGTCCACCACCGGAGACCCGCTGGGCGCCCAGGAGCAGAAGGACGCTTTCCAGCGATACATCCAGAAAGGCGGCGGTTTCGTGGGCATCCACGCGGCCGCCGACAGCGGGTACAGCTGGTCGTGGTACGGCAAGCTCGTCGGCGCGTACTTCAAGTCGCACCCGGCGATCCAGCAGGCCACCGTCACGGTCGAGGACCCGGCACACCCGTCCACCGCGAACCTGCCCACGTCGTGGAGCCGTACCGACGAGTGGTACGACTACCAGGCCGACCCCCGCGACACCGTGCACGTGCTGACGTCGCTGAACGAGAAGTCCTACTCCGGCGGCACCATGGGGATCGACCACCCGAACACGTGGTGCCAGGACTACGACGGCGGCCGTTCGTGGTACACGGGCCTCGGCCACACCAAGGAGAGCTTCACCGAGCCGCAGTTCCTGAGCCTGCTCCTCGGCGGCATCAAGTCCGCCGCGGGCGCGGTGAAGGCCGACTGCTCGGCTTCGCAGACCGGCAGCTTCGAGAAGGTCACCCTCGACGACAACACCTCGAACCCGATGATGCTGGACGTCGCTCAGGACGGCCGGGTCTTCTACATCGACCGGATGGGCGAAATAAAGATCATCAAGCCCGCCGGCGGCACGGTGTCGGCCGGCAAGCTGAGCGTGTTCACCGCCAACGAGAGCGGGCTGCTCGGGCTGGCGCTGGACCGCGACTTCGCCACCACGAACTGGGTGTACCTCCTCTACTCGCCTGCGAGCGAGAACGTCGACCGGCTGAGCCGGTTCACCGTCACGGGGGACACCCTCGACATGTCGAGCGAGAAGAAGATCCTCGACGTGCCGGTGCAGCGGGCCGAGTGCTGCCACCACGGTGGCGGCATGCTGATAGATCACAAGACCGGTGACCTGTGGATGGCCTTGGGCGACAACACCAACCCGTTCGCCTCCGACGGCTACGCGCCGATCGACGAGCAGTCCGGCCGCGCGTTCTGGGACGCGCAGCGCACCGCGGGCGACACCAATGACCTGAGTGGCAAGCTGCTGCGGATCCACCCCGAGGCGAACGGCACCTACACGGTGCCGCAGGGCAACCTGTTCGCGCCGGGTACGGCGAAGACCAGGCCGGAGATCTACGGCATGGGATTCCGCAACCCCTTCCGCATCGGCCTCGACCCGAAGACCGGATACCCCCTGGTGGCCGATTACGGCCCCGACGCCGGGTCCGCGAGCGCGACGCGGGGCCCGCAGAACACGGTCGAGTGGAACCTGATCACCAAGCCGGGCAACTACGGCTGGCCGTACTGCATCGGCAACAACAGCGCGTACATCGACTACGACTTCGCCACCAAGACGTCCGGGTCGGCGTTCAACTGCGCCGCGCCGGTCAACAACTCGCCCAACAACACGGGCCTGACCAACCTGCCGGCGGCGATCCCGGCGACGGTCTGGTATCACTACGCGACCGACGCGCAGAACTTCCCCGAGCTCAGCGGCGGCGCGCCGATGGCAGGCCCGGTCTACCGCTACGACCCTGACCTGCAGTCCGACGTCAAATGGCCGGCGTACTGGGACGGCAAGGCGATCTTCGCCGAGTGGAACAGCAGCAAGATGTACTCCTTCCAGCTCAACGAGGACACCACCAAGCTCGTCAAGATCAATCAGGTCTTCAAGACCATGGGCTTCAAGAAGCCCATGCACTTCAGGTTCGGCCCGGACGGCGCGCTGTACCTGATCGAGTGGGGATCCGGGTTCGGCGGCGACAACGCCGACTCAGGCATCTACCGCATCGAGTACGTCAAGGGCAGCCGGCCGCCCATCGCCCATGCCTCGGCGGACAAGACCGACGGACCGGTGCCCCTGGAGGTGAAGTTCTCCAGCGAGGGAACGCGGGACCCGGACGGCAAGGCGCTCACCTACGCGTGGGACTTCAACAACGACGGCACCGTCGACTCGACCGACCCCAACCCCACGTACACCTACACCAAGGCGGGTCAGTACAGCGCGGTCCTGAAGGTGACCAACGCCGACAAGAAGACCGCGACGGCGAGCGTGGCGGTCGTGGCGGGCAACACCCGGCCGAAGATCACCTTCGACCTGCCGCCGAACGGCGGCTTCTTCGAGTTCGGCGACCAGGTCAAGTACAAGGTCACGGTCACCGACCCCGAGGACGGCACGATCGACTGCGACAAGGTCCAGATCCAGGCGATCCTCGGCCATGACAGCCACGGCCACCCCCTCGACCAGCACAAGGGCTGTGAAGGCGTCTTGCAGACGCTCACGGACAGCGGTCACGGCACCGACGACAACCTGTTCTACGTCATCGAAGCCAGCTACACCGACAACGGCGGCTCCGGCGGTGCCCAGGCGCTGACCGGGCGTGGTCAGGTCATCTTGGAGACCAAGCGCAAGCAGGCCGAGCACTTCGCCGAGACCGGCCGGGTGGCGGACGGTAAGGGTACGGATGCCGCGGGCGTGCAGACAGAGCCCACCGAGGACTCGGCGGGCGGCAACCTGAACATCGGGTGGACTCAGGACGGCGACTGGTGGTCGTTCGCCCCGGTCAACCTGACGGGCATCACCGGCATCCGGCTGCGGGCCGCATCCGGCGCCTCCGGCGGCACCGTGCAGGTCCGGCTGGGCAACCCCGAGAACGGGACCCTGCTCGGCTCGGTCAACGTGCCGGGCACCGGCGGCTGGCAGACCTACCAGGACGTCACGCTGAACCTGACGAACCCGCCGACCGACAGCGGACCGTTGTACTTCGTCGTGCGCAAGCCGGCGAACGCGGCCGACAACTCCTACCTGGTCAACGTCAACTGGGTCGATTTCATCGGCACCGGAGTCACGGCGAACCAGCGCCCGAAGGTGACCGTTTCGGCGAACCCGACATCGGGCGTCGCTCCGTTGAAGGTCGACTTCACGGCCTCGGCCACCGACCCCGACGGCGACACGCCGCTCACCTACAAGTGGAACTTCGGGGTGAACGGAGCCCCGGAGCCGACGACCGCGAACGCGAGCTACACCTACGCCGCGCCGGGAACCTACACCGCCACGGTGACCGTGACCGACGCCAAGGGCGCGACGGCCAAGGGGCAGATCCCCGTCAAGGTGGACGCGCCGAACACGGTGTGCCTGTCCGGCCGTTCCGACGACTTCCTCGGGACGGAGCTCGACCGCGGCCGCTGGTCGGTCATCAGGGAGAGCCAGACCCTCAAGGTCGCGGACGGCAAGCTCGTGATCCCGACGTCGAACACCGACATCTACGGAGCAGGCGGCAACACCTCGAACATCGTCGTGCAGCCGGCGCCGTCGGGAGCCTGGACGGCCACGGCCAAGGTCACCCTCAACGCGCGTGACCAGTACCAGCAGGCGGGCCTGGTCCTCTACGGCGACGACGACAACTACGCCAAGATGGTGCTGGAGGCGCGCGGCACCAACGACCACGCCAACCGCATCTTCCAGTTCATCCGCGAGGAGAACGGCCAGCCGAACGAGGTGGCGCAGAGCAACACCGCCGCGCTCGGGGACGCCTATCCCGACACCGTGTACGTCCGGTTCGTCAGCGACGGCACCAACCTGACCGCTGCCTACTCGGCCGACGGCATCACGTTCACCGCGATGCCGCAGTCGAAGCCGCTCGCCGGGATCCAGAACCCGAAGATCGGACTGCTCTCCCTGTCCAGCACCGGCAGCCACCCGGTGATCGACGCGTCCTTCGACTGGTTCCAGATCACCCCCGACGACAAGGCGACCACGCCGGGGGCGGACGACGAGTTCGACGGCACGGCGCTCGACGGCTGCCGCTGGAACGCCATCGTGCGGCCCGGCCCCTCGGCCGTACGGGTGACCGGCGGCAACCTGGAGATCGACACCTCGAAGGGCGACATCTACGGGACGAGCAACACCGCGCCGGAGAACTTCATCCTGCAGAAGGCACCGGAGGGTGACTGGACGCTGGAGACCAAGATCGACGCGTCGGCGTTCAACCAGGCCTATCAGCAGGGCGGGCTCATGGTGTACGCCGGTGACGACGACTACGTGAAGTTCGACTTCGTCACCGACAACGCACCGGGCTCGGCGGTGCAGCGCAGGCTCGAACTGCGCAGCGAGGTCGGCGGGGCCGTGCAGCAGCCGACACCGCAGGTCACCTCGCTCTCCGGCGGCATGTGGTGGCTGCGGCTGAAGAAGGAGGCGGACACCTTCCACGGGTTCTACTCCTCCAACGGCGCCACGTGGACCGAGATGGCCGCACCGGTGAAGAACAGCAAGGTAGCCAGTGGTGCGAAGGCCGGCGTGTTCGCCTTCGGCGTCAACCAGACGGAGTCGAAGACGGCCAAGTTCGCCTACTTCCACCTCTCCCAGGGCGGCACCGGAACCGGCGACAAGACCGCGCCGTCGACGAGCGCCGCGACGGACCCGGCGCAGCCGGGGAGCGGCTGGTTCACCGGTCCGGCCACGGTCACGCTGACGGCCGCCGACGAGGCGAACGGCAGCGGGGTCGACCGTACCGAGTACCAGCTCGACGGCGGCGCCTGGACCGGCTACACCACCCCGATCGTCGTCTCCGGCGACGGTTCGCACACGCTGGCCTACCGTTCGGCGGACAAGGCGGGCAACGTCGAGAACGCCAAGACCCTCGCGGTCAAGGTGGACGCGACGGCGCCGGCGACCACCGCGGAGTACGCCGCGGGGAACGACGAGGGATGGCACAACCAGGCGGTGCCGGTGAGCCTCACCGCGAAGGACGAGACGTCCGGCGCGGCGGGTATCGAGTATTCCCTGGACGGCGGCCCCTGGACGCCGTACACGGACGTGGTCACCGTCTCGGGCGAGGGGCAGCACGAGCTGCGCTACCGCTCGACCGACAAGGCGGGCAACGTCGAGGACGTCAAGGCCGTAACCGCCAAGATCGACACCAAGGCCCCGACCGTCCTGATCTCCGGCGTGGCGGCCGGCGAGAAGTACGGCGACGGCCAGGACCTCGGCATCAGCTGGCAAGCCCTCGACTCGGGCTCCGGCGTCAAGTCGGTGAACGGCACGCTGGACGGCAAGCCGTTCGAGCCGGGCACGGCACTGGCGCTGTACGCGCTCCCGCTGGGCGAGCACACGCTCACCGTCACCGCCACCAACAAGGCCGACAACCAGACCGAGCAGGTGGTGACGTTCTCCGTCGTCACGTCGACGGGTGACGTCGGCAACCTGATCGACCGCTTCGAGGCAGCAGGGAAGCTCACCGACAAGACCGCGCACACGCTCCGCAGCAGGCTCGCGAGCGTCCGCGACGCGGAGGTCAAGGAGAAGAACAACGCCAAGATCGCCAAGGAACTGGAGAAGTTCAGGGAAGTCGCGGGCGACACCTCGCTCGTCACGGACGACCAGGTCCGAGCCGCGCTCATCCGTGACGTCGACGCGCTGATCGCCCAGTACGGCGGCAGCTCGAAGGCCGCACGATGAGCGACCTGGCACCTCGCTGAATCCCTCGCGGGTGCCCCGCGACGTACGTCGCGGGGCACCCGCCCCACCCCACTCTGATCAGTACGCACGTCCATCGGGAGGTGGCGGCCATCAGCCGACACAAGACATCCCCGGCGCGAAACCGGGTGGTGCCGCAGACCCGGCGACGGGTGTTCGCGCTCGCGACCGCGTTCACGCTCGGCGCCCTCGTCGCGGGCGGCTCGGTGTTCGCGGTGACCCGCCCGGACTCCACCGAGCGGACGGTCGAGCGGCTCCGGTCGGAGGCCGCCCTGCGGGACAAGGAACAGATCAAGGCGCTCACCGAGCTGGCCCGCACCACCCGCGACCGGCTCACTCCGGTGCTCGACGGACTGGACCGGGCCATGCCCACCGGGCCTGCCGCGGCCCCCCCGGCCGATGTCGCGAAGTGGCGGCAGGCGGCCGCCGCGGCCGTCAAGGACTTCGCCGACCCGCCTTCCGGCGAGACCGCCACCAACGTGGCACGCTCGAGCCTCGCCTCCGCCGTACGGCAGCTCGCCACCACCGTCGACACGTACGCAAGCTCGCAGGCACTCGCGGGGCCGACCCGCGAGACCGTATTGGCCCTTGCCATCCGGCAACGCGCTGACGCGATCTTCACCTGGTCCGTCGGCGCCACCGCTCTCGACGCGGTGAACGTCGACGCAGGTTACGGACACCAGCACGTGTTCCTGCCGGTCTCGCCCGGCAGCGGGGCACTCACCGCCGATCCCGAACACCAGGGGAGCAATTCGTGAAACTGACTCTGAGGAACACCGCAGCGGCTGTCCTGCTCGCCGTACTCGGTCTGCTGCTTGGCGCGCCTGCGGCTTCCGCGCACGGTGGGCCGATCGTCCTGGAGGTGTCCGGAGACGGCGGCCACGGCGTCAACGTGGTGGTCACCTGGAAGAAGGATCGTCATCCTGTCAGGGACACCGTCATCGGGACGGTGTCCGCGACCTCCAGCGACGGCCGTTCCTTCGGACCGGTCAAGCTCGTCTCGGCGCCCGAGGGCCAGAATCTCTACCGCTCCGCCCAGCCGCTGCCGACCGGCGAGTGGCATGTCACGGTCACTGCGGCAGAACCGTCCGAGGCGAAGGAGACGGTGGACGTGATCGCACGAGACATCGCCGCACCTGAGCAGTCGCAGGCCGCCGAGGCGCCGCAACAGCTCGCCGGGGCACCGGTGCGGGCCGTCGCCGCGACGGACTCGGGCGGCTTGTCGCTCACCACGGTTTTCGTCATCGCGTTGGGCATCGCCGCGGCGGCGGTGGCCGGTGTGGTGGCCGGGAGGCAACTGCTCCGTCGCAAGCAGCCGGACCTCCGGCTCTAGGCTCCGGCTCGCTCCAGTTCGCCTCACCCGAGTGGGGCGCCGTCACCGATTGGGGAACCCGCGGCAATGACACTCGTCGCAGGCGTCGATTCGTCCACTCAGAACTGCAAAATCGTGATCAGAGACACCGCGACAGGACAGCTCGTCCGCTCCGGCAGGTCAGGCCACCCGCAGGGCACCGAGGTGGACCCCGCGCACTGGTGGGAAGCGCTGCGGGAGGCCATCGCCCGAGCCGGCGGCCTCGACGACGTCGCGGCGATCGCCATCGCGGGCCAGCAGCACGGCCTCATCGCCTTGGACGCCGGCGGCCACGTCATCCGGCCGGCACTGCTCTGGAACGACACCAGGTCGGCAGCCGCCGCGCGTGACCTCGTCACCGAAGTAGGCGCGAAGTCCTATGCCCGCAGGACGGGAACCGTGCCCGTGGCCTCCTTCACCGCCGCCAAGCTGCGCTGGTTGCGCGATCACGAACCGGGCAACGCCGCCCAGGTCGCCGCCGTCGCGCTGCCGCACGACTGGCTGACCTGGCGGTTGCGCGGATACGGTCCCGCCGGGTCGAGCGAGCTCGGGCCGGACCTCGGCGAGCTCGTCACCGACCGCTCAGATGCCAGCGGCACGGCGTACTGGAACCCGGCCACCGGCCAGTACGACCAGGAACTCTTCTCGCGGGCGCTCGGGCACGCGGCGATCGTGCCGCGGATCCTCGGGCCGTCAGAACGCGCCGGTACGGTCGCCGGAACCGCGATCGTCGTCGGCGCCGGCGCGGGCGACAACGCCGGAGCGGCGCTCGGCCTCGGCGCCACCCGCGGCGACGTCGTCGTGTCGATCGGGACGAGTGGCACCGTGTTCGCCGTGACCGACCGTCCCACCTGCGACGACACCGGCGTCGTCGCTGGCTTCGCGGACGCGAGCGGCCTGTTCCTGCCGCTGGTCGCGACGTTGAACGCGGCCCGTGTCCTCGATGCCGTGGCGGGCCTCCTCGACGTCGATCACGACCGGCTCGGCAAGCTCGCGCTCGAAGCTCCTGCGGGCTCGCACGGGCTCGTGCTCCAGCCGTACTTCGAAGGAGAGCGCACCCCCAACCTGCCCGATGCCACGGCCACCATGTTCGGGCTGACGCTGAGATCGACGACCCGGCCGGCGCTGGCACGCGCGGCGATCGAGGGCATGCTGTGCGGTCTCGCCGACGGTCTGGAGGCCCTCCGCCTTCAGGGCGTCGAGGCCGGCCGCGTGCTGCTGATCGGCGGCGCGGCCCAGAACGCCGCCGTGCAGGAGATCGCCGCCCAGACGTTCGAGCCCCCGGTGATCGTCCCGCTGCCCGGCGAGTACGTCGCGGACGGCGCCGCCACGCAGGCGGCATGGGCGCTGACGGGGACGCGGCCACGCTGGCCGCTCTCCATCGCGGCCGAACCGGTACCCGACTACCGGCCCGTCATCCGCGAGCAGTACACCCGATACGCGCGCTGAGCGGGATCATGCGGGGGCTGTCGCACGCGCGCCCCGCGTTCGCAGGTACGGCCTCGGCGGCAAGGTAGCAAGCACTGCGAGGGTGTGGGTATAGATGGATTAAGTGGGTACCCCCGCTTGCCGGAGGTGCCGCAGTTCCGCGATCGGGGGATTTCGTGTCCATCGTCGACAAGATCAAAGATATGCTCGGCAAGCACCCGGACCAGGTCAAACAGGCCGTCGACAAGGCCGGTGACATGATCGACAAACAAACCGGAGGTAAGTACGCCGACAAGGTCGACAAGGCCCAGGAAAAGGCCAATGAGTTCATCGACAAGTCCACGGAGGAGAAGGGCTGAGCGCTGTCCGTCCGCCTACTCGTCTCCATCCAGGAGTCGCCAACCAAAGCATTGGCACGGAAATTGTTGGGTCTTTCAAACGTTAAATAGAGTAGCGGCGCCAACCGCATACAGCGAAGAAGCCCCGCCCCTCGACCAGGAGGGGCGGGGCTTGCCCGCTCGGGGGGAGACGGGCTCCGCGGAGTAGGGGTTGCGTCGACGGTATCTCGAGAGCCTGGCGCAGCGCGCTCGCTCTTAGTTATATCTCCGATACACGCGGTGATGAATGAGTTGCCCGCCGTGTTCAGGTAGCCGGTCGTCCCTGCCGCGAACGACATGAGCAGGGGTCACCACCACCGCGAGCGAGCCGACCGCGAGTGGGCACGCCGCTTGAGCTTCCGCACTGCCGATGATCCTGTTCAGGTGGCTCTCGATGTCATCCGGGCGAGGCCCGCCCGAGGTCAGCGCGCCTTGCTGGCCGCGCCGTACGGGCTCGACGTGCTGGAGCGGCTCGGGCTCGAACGAGTGCGGGGACACAACGCCGCACTGGCGGCCTGCGGGCAGCGAGTCGTGGCCGAGGCCCTGCACGCGGCGGGCCTGTGCGCGGACGCCTCGCCCGGATCCGCCCAGGCCGCGGACTCCTCCCGCTCGCGGTCTCCGCAGACCGCAAGCTCGTGCTCTCAGGCTCGTACCGGCCACCCTGATGTGCCGATGCGGGTGGTACGGCTGGCGGCCGGCCTTGGCGGGACCAAGGCCCAGGCCGACGCGCTCTGTGAGGAGGTCCTCGATCGCCTCGGGTGCCAGATCAAGATTGACCCGGGTGGGCTGCTCCGCCTGTCGGCGCACATCTACAACCGGACCGACGACTACGACCGCCTGGCGACCGTACTGGCGATATGAACGTTCAACACGGTTTGGTCACGCTGCTTGTCTGTGCAATGTCACACATTTACTGTCGATCTCGTTTGGTTCGCTCAACATCGGTTCAAACCTCGGGAGCGACGTGTGACAAGGAACAAGGGCCTGCTCGCGCTGGCCACAGTCCTGGTGCTGAGCCTGTCCGCGTGCGGCGGCGGCAACGAAAAGCCCCGCCCGGCCGGTACGGGAGACGGGCCCGTCAAGGGCGGCACTCTCACCGTCTTCAACAACACCGACTTCACCCATCTCGACCCTGCGCGCAACTGGACCATGCGGGACATGGGCTTCGGGATACGCCTGCTCTACCGCACGCTCACGACCTTCAAGGCGGGCACCTCCGAGGTCGTCCCCGACCTCGCCACCGACCTGGGCAGGCCGTCCGAGGGCGGCAAGATCTGGACCTTCACCCTCAAGGACGGCGTGAAGTACGAGGACGGCACTCCGGTCAAGGCGCAGGACATCAAGTACAACGTCGAGCGCTCCTTCGCCCCGGAACTCACCGGGGGCCCCGACTACGCGCGCAAGTACCTGGTCAGCGACAAGTACGAGGGCCCGCTCGCCGGCAAGCACCTCGACTCGATCGAGACGCCCGACGACAAGACGATCATCTTCCACCTCAAGCGTCCGGTCGCCGAATTCTCCGAGACCGTCACCCTGCCCACGTTCGCCCCTGTGCCGCAGCCCAAGGAGGCCGGAGTCAAGTACGACGACCGCCCGTTCTCCTCCGGTCCATACAAGATCGAGAAGTACCAGCGGAAGGTGGAGCTTGTCCTCGTGCGCAACGAGCACTGGGACCCCGCCACGGACCCCGTGCGCAAAGCCCTCCCCGACCGGATCGTGGTCAACATGTCCGTGGGCGGCGCGGCCCGTGACACCCGGCTCATCGCCGACCAGGGGCCGGACCGCTCGGCGATCGGCTATACCGACGTGGCCCTGTCCGTGCTGCCCAAGATCTTGACCAACCCGCGGGCGCAGCAGCGGATGAGCAGCATGGTCGACGGCTGCACCGGCCTGATCTACCTCAACACCTCGAAGCCGCCCTTCGACAACCAGAAGGTCCGCATGGCCGCGCAGTACGCAGTGGACAAGACCGCGCTGCAGACCGCGGACGGTGGCCCGCAGGTGGCCACGGTCGTCGGCGCCATCCTGCCGCCGGGGCTCACCGGGGGCGTGCAGCGCGACATCCTGCGCATACCGCCGACTGGCGACGTGGAGAAGGCCAAGGCGCTGCTGGCCGAGGCGGGGGTGCAGCCCCCGGTGAAGATCCGCATGGCCACGAGTACCGGAGGCAAGGCGAAGGCCGAGGCGCTGCAGGCAGGGCTCAAGCGCGCCGGATTCGACCTGCAGATCGACCTCGTGGACGTCTCGGCGGTGGGCGGCATCAACGGCACTCCCGCGAAGATGCCCGAGCTGCAGTTCGGTGGCTGGTGCCCGGACTACCCCTCCGGCTCCACCTTCCTGCCGATGATCACCGACAGCCGTCTCATCAGCGAGGGCTACCACGGCGGTAACGCCGCCCTGCTCAAGGATCCGGCGATCGACAAGAAGATCGACGAGATCGACTCGATGACCGACGCGAACGCCGCCAACAAGGCCTGGCTGGGATTGGAGGAACAGGTCATGGCCACCGGCGCCTACATCCCCATCACGCTGGTGAAACAGAACAACCTGTACGGCTCGAACGTGGCGGGCGTCAAGGGCAACCCGATCTGGGAGGGCAACCCCGACTTCGCTGAGATCGGGCTCAAGGACCCGAACCTCTCGAAGTGATCACAGCATCCAAGGGGCCCTGGCGGCTGGCCTTCGACCGGCTGCGCCGCAGCAGATCCGCCATGACCGGGCTCGGCATCGTCTGCTTCTTCGTGCTGCTGGCCCTGACGGCACCGCTGCTGGTACGGCTCGGCGGCTGGGACCCCACCCAACCTGACCCCACCGCGATCGACCCCAACCTGGCGGGATTGCCCCGCCAGGCCTTCAGCGCCGAGCACTGGTTCGGCGTCGAGCCGGTGAGCGGCCGGGATCTGTTCTCCCGGGTCGTGATGGGCACCCAGGTCTCGATGCTGGTCGCATTCGCCGGGGCCGCCGTGGTCCTCACGCTCGGCGCGTTGTTCGGCGTCACCGCCGGGTTCTTCGGCGGCTGGGTGGACACGGTGATCAGCCGCCTGATGGATCTGCTCATGTCGTTCCCCGGCCTCATCTTCATGATCGCGATCATGTCGGTAACGCCGCACATCAATCGGCTGGCCATGCTGATCTCGGTGATCGGGCTGTTCAGCTGGCCCGGTATCGCCCGGATCGTGCGGGGGCAGACGCTGTCGGTCAGGGAGCGCGAGTTCGTGGAGGCCGCCAGGATCAGCGGTTCCGGCGTCGGCCGGATCCTGCGCCGCGAGATCCTGCCCAACGTGGCCGGGCCGATCATCGCCTACGCGACGCTGCTGGTGCCCGGCATGATCAGCGCCGAGGCGGCGCTGTCCTACCTCGGCATCGGCATCCGCCCGCCCACCCCCTCGTGGGGTCAGATCCTCGCCGACGCGGTGACCTACTACGACGTGGCCCCCACCTACTTCGCGATCCCCAGCCTCTGCCTCTTCCTCGTCATCCTGGGGTTCAGCCTGCTCGGTGACGGGCTGCGTGACGCCATTGACCCCAAAGGGGCACGGTCATGATCCTCTACCTGCTGCGCCGACTGGCAGCCGCGGCGGCCGTGCTGCTGGCGATCTGCCTGACCACCTTCGTCATCTTCACTCTCCTGCCCAGCAACCCCGCGCTCATCGCCTGCGGCAAGAGCTGCACAGCGGAACGGCTGGCCGAGATCAGCAGCCAGATGGGGCTGAACAGGCCGCTGATGACCCAGTTCACCGACTACGTGACCGGCATCTTCGCCGGCCGCTCCCTGGGCACCGGCCAGTACGCCATCGCCTGCCATTTTCCCTGCCTGGGCTATTCCTGGCAGACCGGGCAGTTGGTCTGGGACGTCTTGATGGAGGGCCTGCCGATCACGTTCTCCCTGGCGATCGGCGCGAGCGTGCTCTGGCTCGTCGGCGGGCTCGCCGTGGGCGTGACATCGGCGCTGCGCAAGGACACGGTCACCGATCGACTGCTGGTCGGCTCGACCGTGGTCACCGCGGCCCTCCCGATCTACTTCGTCGGCCCGATGCTGCTGTTCGTATCCGTTCGATGGCTGGGGCTCCTGCCGTACCCCAGCTATGTCCCCTTCACTGAAGATCCCCTGTCGTGGGCGCGGAACCTGCTGCTGGCCTGGGCCGCGCTGGCGATGTTGTCGGCCGCGATGTACGCCAGGCAGAGCCGCTCCTCGATGATCGAGACGATGGCGGAGCCGTACATCCGCACCGCCCGCGCCAAGGGGCTGCGCCGCCGGACGGTCGTGGTCAAACACGGGCTGCGCGCCGCGCTGACTCCGATCGTCACCCTCTTCGGCATGGACCTGGGCGGGCTCATGGGCGGCGCGATCATCACCGAGTCCATCTTCGGGCTGCCGGGTATCGGGAAGATCACCGCGGACAGCATCACCGGGCAGGACTATCCGGTGATCATGGGCACCACGCTGCTGGCCGCGTTCTTCATCGTCTTCACCAACCTCGTCGTGGACCTGCTCTACGGCGTCGTGGATCCGAGGGTGCGCCATGCTTCTTGACGTCGATGGGCTGGGCGTCTCCTTCGGCGACCTGCGCGCGGTCCAGGATGTGAGCTTCGGCCTCGACCGGGGCCACACGCTCGGCATCGTCGGTGAGTCCGGTTCGGGCAAATCCGTGACCAGCCTGGCGCTGCTGGGTCTGCATCTGGGCGCCTCCGTGACGGGATCGGTGCGGTTCGACGGGCAGGAGCTGGTCGGTGCGCCGGAGGAGACGCTGCGCCGGCTCCGCGGCCATCGGATGGCGATGATCTTCCAGGATCCCCTGTCGTCGCTGCACCCGTACTACACCGTGGGCGAACAGATCGCCGAGGCCTATCGGCTGCACTTCGGCGCCTCGCGACGGGTCGCCAAGCGTCGTGCGGTGGAGACGCTGGGCGAGGTCGGAATCCCCGCGCCGCGCGAGCGTGCCGGAGATCACCCGCACCAGTTCTCCGGCGGCATGCGCCAGCGTGTGATGATCGCGATGGCGCTCGCCTGCGAACCCGACCTGCTGGTGGCCGACGAACCGACCACCGCCCTGGACGTGACCGTGCAGGCCCAGATCCTGGAGCTGATCAAGAGGATCCAGCTGGAAAGGGGCCTGGCCGTCATCATGGTCACCCACGACCTCGGCGTGATCGCCAGGGTCGCGGACCAGGTCCTGGTCATGTACGGCGGGCGAGTCGTGGAGCAGGCCACAGCCGACTCCCTGTTCGACGCGCCGTGCCACCCCTACACCCACGGCCTGCTCGACTCCCTGCCGAGACTGGACGACTCGCAGGACACACCGATGCGGACCATTCCCGGGTCCCCGCCCTCCTTGCTCGACCCGCCACCTGGTTGCCCCTTCCACCCCCGGTGTCCACACCGGATGGCGGTCTGCGAGACCGGCCTGCCTGTCTTGGCGGAGTCCTCGCCTGCCCACCTCGTCGCCTGTCACCTGGGGAGTTCCTGATGCTCGAGGTCAGCGACCTGCAGATGCGTTTCAAGAGTGTGCGAGCGGTGAGCGGCGTCTCCTTCTCGGTACGGCAAGGCGAGACACTCGGCCTCGTCGGCGAGTCCGGCTGCGGCAAGTCCACCACCGCGCGCGCGATCGTGCGGCTGCTCGAGCCCACCGGCGGGTCGATCCACTTCCAGGGCCGGGACATCACCCACGCCCGGCAGCGGGAGCTGCGGCCGCTGCGACGCGACCTGCAGATGATCTTCCAGGATCCGTACTCTTCGCTGAACCCCCGCCAGACCGTCGGCCAGATCATCGCCAATCCGCTGGTCGTCCAGGGGATCTCCGGCGTCAGGGCCAAAGTGGGCGAGCTGCTCGACATGGTCGGCCTGATTCCCGAGCACGTCGACCGGTACCCGCACGAGTTCTCCGGGGGCCAGGCCCAGCGGATCGGCATCGCCCGTGCCCTGGCCACCCGGCCCAAGCTGGTCATCGCCGACGAGCCGGTCTCGGCGTTGGACGTCTCCGTCCAGGCGCAGATCGTCAACCTGCTGGAGGAACTGCAGCGCGAGCTGGGCCTGACCTACATCTTCATCGCGCACGACCTGTCAGTGGTGCGCCGCGTCAGCGATCGGGTCGCGGTGATGTACCTGGGCCGGATCGTCGAGATCGGCGACCGGCAGGCGCTCTACGACAGCCCCGCCCACCCCTACACCCGCGCACTGCTGTCGGCCGTACCGGTGCCGGATCCGAAGGTCGAGCGGAAACGGGAACGGATCGTGCTCCAGGGCGACCCTCCCTCCCCGGCCGCGCCGCCGCCGGGCTGCCTCTTCCATCCCCGGTGCCCGCAGGCCCAGGAGATCTGCTCGGTGGAGCGTCCCTTGCTCCAGGTCCATCGTGGTCGAGAGGTGGCCTGCCACTTTCCGCTGTAGCAGTACGACCGATGGCCGGGCGTGGCCGCCCGGCCATCGATCGAACGAGCTAAGCCAGCGGAGTGGACGGGCCGACCCGCACCGTGGTCCGCAGGCCGCGCTCAGCCTCCGAGACGACCTCGATCCGGGTGTTGGTGTCCGGCGGCCGGACGCCCAGCAGCGGGTTGGTGCTGTACCAGTAGACGCCGGTGTGGTCGTCGAAGTAGGGCACGCCCGGCTGGGCGGGGAAGACCGTCAGCGCGCCGTCCTTGTGCAGGCGGAGCTGGTCGGTCCTGCCCAGGCCGAAGGTGGCGTCGAACACCTGGAGCCGGCCGTTCGCCTTGGCATTGTCGCGCCACAGCAGGGGGATCGCCCGCGCGTCGATCGGAAGCGTCATGCCCTCGCCGGGGTGCTGGCCGGTGTTGTTGTCGGAGTAGTAGCTGTCCCAGAGCCACACGAGCACGCCGTCCTGGTACGGGTAGCGCTCGTAGATCTGGGCCCGCCTCGGATCATTGAGGAACCCGGCGCTGTAGGGACCGGTCTCGAGGTACTTCCCATAGCCCACGTAGCGGCGGTTCTCCACCAGGTAAGCACGCGGGTGTTCCTTGACGCCGATCTTGCCTGTACGGCTGAAGCCGCCGGCCGACCAGCCGTTGTCACCCTGCTCGGCGTCGTCGGAGAAGACCCCCGGTAAAGCGATGGAGTCGATGACGAAGCCGTTCTCGACGGTGTTGGTGTCGGTGAAGTAGCGCAGCCGGAACAGCACCTTCTGACCCGCCCACGGGCTGAGGTCATAGGTCAGGTCGGCCCAGTCGCTGTGCCCTGTCAGCCCCGGCACGCCGTTGACGCTGGGGATGGGCCGACCGGCCAGGGTGCCACCGACGCCCTTCCACACTTTGCCGTCGGTGGAGACCTCGGCGTACAGGTAGTCGAAGTCCTGCTCGATACGGAACCACGTCTTCGCGGTCAGCGTTGTCGAGGTGGCGGCGGCCAGGTCGATCTCGCGGGTGAGGGTGTTGTTGAGGTAATTGCCCCGCCCGCTCCACCACTGCCATTGCCCTTGCGGTGGATCGGTCAGCTCGGTGCGCTCGATGTGGGGTGGCAGCGAGACGAGCAGCGCCTGCGGATCTTTGGTGTTGTACGAGCTGACGCCCAACGTGTGCGTGGAAGCCGTGGCCGCCTGTGCGCGGTCGTAGGACAGCCAGCCCAGCCGCAGCTTGCTCCAGGCGTCCAGGTCCCCGGGGTACTCGCCGAGCTGCCCGTTGCGCTCGGCCAGGTAGGAGGCGTCCGACATCAGCGACCAGAACTTCACGCCGTTGTCGCCGCCCGCCGTGTCGTACAGGTCGGGCAGGCCCAGGTCATGGCCGAACTCGTGGGCGAGCAGCCCGACGCCGCTGTTCTCGCCGACTGTCAGGAACTTGCCGATCCAGATCCCGGTGTCACCGATCTGGGTGCCGCCCTGCTTGTTGAAGTCCGGCCCATCGGTCCCGCGCAGGTTCCAGTAGGCGTCGTGGTTGACCCCCCACAGCGCGTCGGCACCCTGCGCGCCGCCGCCCCAGGTCTCGTCCACGCCCGCGTGGACGATCTGGACGCGGTCGAGATAGCCGTCCGGCTCGTTGAAGACCCCGTCGTTGTCGTAGTCGTTGCGGTCCCAGACGTCGAAGGACTTCAGCTCCGCGATGATCTGCTGCCTGCTGCGGCCCTTGGCCAGCTCGGCCTGATACCAGGCATTGCCCGCATCCTTGGCGAAGTCGAACAGCGGTAGGTCGCAGTCCAGGCCTGGATCACAGCGCGGCGTGCCGTACCGGGCTTCGTTGTACGGCAGGCGTACCCAGTCGGAGACCGAGCCGTTCAGGTCGTATCGGCCGGAGGATTGCAGGCGGTAGAAGTTGCGCAGCGAGTTCGCGCCGGCGGCACCGTCGAAGAGGCTCCGCTGGTAGTAGGCCTGGTTGAAGTCGCGGCGCCACAGCGTGTGGTTGTCGTAGTTCGCGTTGGGACGCGGAATCGTGTTGTGCTGCGGGCCGGGGGTGCCGCCGTAGCGGATCTGACCGTTGTGCAGGGTTTCGTTGTCGATCCTGTCGCCGAATTCGGCGAGGATCGCGAAGGCACGGTCCTTGCGTTCCAGTGAACGTTCAACATACCGCTTGCCCACCTTGACCTTGGCAAGGCTCGGGGCAGCCAGGACCTCCTGCATCGCGGAGGTCCTGTCCGCCCGTTCCTCGATGGCGATGGGGTCGTACGGTTCGTCCGGGTGGTGACCGTCGCCCGGCTTCGCCGTACCGGACTTGGCCGGCGGCGAACCGGTGGCGGGGTCGGCGTGGGCCGCGCATTGAAGCGAGACCAGCGCTAACGCCACGCCCGCGAGCAGGGCGGAGAACTTTCGCACGCGCTCCTCCTGGAGTTGGGGGATTCGCGCGTAATATGTCACATATCGCAATCTCCAACCAAGATTTCTACGCGACCCGATGCCCGTAATGCGGTTTCTGTCGCCACCTGAATGAACTCGACGTCGTCAACGAAGGCGCGCGCAGGTCCACCGAATGCAAGAACCCTTCCAAGCCCACGGACCCGCCAACTTTGATCGTTCATATATAGGGCTCACCGCGCATGACACGGCCGGGCAGCCTGGTCATCACGATCGTGGGAGGACTGGCATCGAGCTCGGCTCGGACGGGCGTGGGAGCGAGGCCGGGCATGTGTTCGGCGAGGAGGGTCAGCGCGGCCCATTCTCGGTGGGGTTCCCCTCGATCCCACGCCGTGTAGCGCTTGGTCACCGCGTCGTCGCCGAGCTCGAGGTGGTGCGTACTGAACCGGTCAGCCGTCATGCGCTTGCTTCACCCCCACCGGAGGGACAGAAGCTTCCTTGCCCTCCCAAGAAAGGAAGGCTGCAGCTTCGGCCTGTCATCGGGTCGGCCGCTGTGGCGAGACGGCCGTTACTTGAGGCCGGCCGCCTCCAGCAGGGTACGGGCGGCGTCCCTGGCCTGCCGGGCAGGCTCGGACGATCCGCAGATGGCGGCGGTGGTCATGGCCCCTTCGGCGAGGAGGGTGAGCTGGTCGGCCAGCCAGGCCTCACCGCCCGCGGCCGCCACCAGCCGGCCGAGATATCGGCGGAACGCGTCCTTGTGCGCGCGGGCCACCTCGGCGACGGCCGGAGAGGTCGCTCCCAGTTCCCCATAGGCGTTGATGAAGCCGCATCCGCGGAAGTCGGCCTCGCCGAACCAGCCGGACAGCCAGTCGAACACCGCCAGTATCCGCTCCAGTGGTGCCGCCTGGGCGTCGGCGTGGCTTTCCAGTGATTGCCGCCACCGCACGTCACGACGTCGCAGATAGGCGTCCACCAGCGACTCCTTGGAGGGGTAGAGCTGGTAGAGCCGCTTGAGCGAGACCCCGGAGGCGGAGCGGATGTCGTCCATGCCGACCGCCTGGATGCCCCGGCCGTAGAACAGCTCCTCCGCGGCGTCCAACAGGCGCGCCTGGGCTGTTTGCGTATCCATCGCCGACCTCTCACGGGGCTGACCCACTTGCTTCGAGAACCATCGTTCTCTAAGCTACTGCACAGCTGGCGAGAACGCACGTTCTCGCGATCGCTCGGGAACGTGCGTTCTCCGGTCTGGGGGGACCATGACCAAGGATCATTCTTCGGAGCCGGTGGCCGACGACGCCGTCCAGCCCGCAGCTCCGGCCCGTGACTGCGGTTGCGAGCGGGATGTCATGCAGGACATCGCGGCCATCATGCGAGCCCAGCCTCATGGGGCACTCGGCTGGCAACGACGGTTCGTCTCCGACGCCGCACACGAACTGTGCACGCCGATCGCGGGACTGAGAGCACGGCTGGAAGAGGCACGGCTGCACCCTGACGACACCGACCTGGAAAGCCTGCTCGACGGCGCGCTGAACGACGTCGCGCGGCTGCAGGCGATTACCGCCGACCTGCTCGTGCTCGCCAGACCGGAGGCGCATACCGGGCGATGGGAGCGCATGGACCTGGCCGAATTGGTCGAGGGCGCCCTCTCCCGGCGGCCGGATCGGCGTGCGCTGACTTTCCGGCTCGACCCCGGAGTGATCGTGAACGTCGTTCGATGCGATATCAGCCGTCTGCTCGGCAACCTGCTGGACAACGCCGTACGGCACGCCACCACCACCGTCCATGTCGAGGTACGCCGCAAGGGGGACACCGCCGAGCTAGTCGTCGCCGACGACGGTGACGGGATCAACGGGACCGACCGGGAACGCATCTTCGAAGTGTTCGCCCGGCTGGAGCCCTCCCGCTGCCGTCGCTACGGAGGTCCGGGGCTCGGGCTTGCGATCGCCCGCGGCCTCGCCTGGGCTCACCGCGGAACTCTCAGCGTGGAGGACTCGCCTCTTGGTGCGCGCTTCGTCCTTCGGCTACCACTCGCCCCCGCCACCTCCAGCTGACCCTCCTGCCGTCGGAGGCGTGGCGTCAGCGCGATGAGCGCCACGAGGGTCTCAAGGCCACCATTGCAGGGCATACCGGACGCCGGTGTCCCCGGTCGAGGTGTTCGTCAATGAAACACTCTGCTGGTGGACCGTGCTCCAGCGCATGTCGCCGGCTGACCTCCTGCGCGACGAGATGGGCCTGACCGGCACACCTCGGTTGCGAACACGGTGCGCGGGGGCCTGCAGCGGCCTGCTGGACGGCAAGAGCGTACGCGTATGCCTGCTTCTCGCGATACAAGCGTGTGGACGTACCGTCGAGGGTCTGTCCGACGGCACGCGCCTCACGCCGCTGCAGGCCGTCCTCTGCGGCGCTTGCGCAGCCGTGGCCCGGCCATGGCTGCGCGAGCGCGGATGCCGCGATCGGTCACAGGTCGAGATCGCTCAGGCCTGGATGGTCGTCGGGGCGGCGGCCGAGCGGCCAGTGGTACTTGCGCTCCGACTCGTCGATGGGCAGGTCGTTGATGCAGGCGTAGCGCCGGCGCATCAGCCCGTCGGGGTCGAACTCCCAGTTCTCGTTCCCATAGGAGCGGAACCAGTTGCCGGAATCGTCGTGCCATTCGTAGGCGAAACGCACGGCGATCCGGTTGCCGTCGAAGGCCCAGAGCTCCTTGATGAGCCGGTATTCCAGTTCCCGCTTCCACTTGCGGGTGAGGAACGCGACGATCTCTTCGCGGCCGTTGGCGAATTCGGCGCGGTTTCGCCAGCGGGAGTCGACGGTGTAGGCGAGAGCGACCTTCTCGGGGTCGCGTGAGTTCCAGCCGTCTTCGGCCAGCCGGACCTTCTCGATGGCGGTCTCCCGGGTGAACGGGGGGAGTGGTGGACGTGGATTGCTGTTCATGATGGCTCCTTCAATGGAGAACGCTCGTTTTCCATCAGCCTACGAGAACGAGCGTTCTCTTGCAAGGCGCCCGCCGGTAATGCCATCCGCCCAGGTCATGGCTTCGCCTGACGTACGTGATCTCCGGCTGTCAGGGGAGGAGTGGGTGGTCTTCGACGTTGAGCGCAACGATGGACGCCCCGACTCCGAGGTCTACCGGCTCACCCCGCGGGGCGAGCACCGGACGATGCGCGTCCTCGACCTCGCGCACGATCACGAGGGCCGAGGTCTCGAGACATACGTCCATTGGCCGGCGAAGATCCTCGCCGGACCACCCCGGGTCTGGACGAACCGCACGCCACGCATTCCAGAGATATCGATCTCACTCCGCGGAGGTGCCCGCTACCTATAGGACCTTGGAGAGGAACGACCGAGTGCGCTCGTGGGTGGGAGCGGAGATGACCTCATGGGGATCTCCCTCCTCAATGACATGCCCGTCGTCCATGAAGGTCAGCACGTCACCGACCTTGCGGGCGAACCCGATCTCGTGCGTCACCACGATCATGGTCATTCCCGATCTGGCCAGGTCCGTCATCACGTCGAGCACCTCGCCGACGAGTTCGGGGTCGAGCGCGGAGGTGGGCTCGTCGAAGAGCATGAGCTTGGGCCGCATGGCCAGGGCTCTGGCGATCGCCACGCGCTGTTGCTGTCCGCCGGAGAGCTGGGCGGGGAAGGCGTTCGCGCGATCGCCGAGCCCCACCCGGTCCAGGAGCTCCCTGCCGTGGTCGTGAGCCGCCCGCCCACTCTCTTTCTTGATCTTGATGGGGGCGAGTGCGATGTTCTCCAGCACGGTGAGGTGGCCGAACAAATTGAACTGCTGGAAGACCATGCCGATCTCGGCACGGCGCCTGGCCACTACGTGGGGCGCGGCTTCGTGCAGTCGGCCCTGCCGTACGTCGTAGCCCACGGGGCGGCCGTCGACGGCGATGTAGCCGAGGTCGAGGGTTTCCAGGTGGTTGACGCAGCGCAGGAAGGTCGACTTGCCGGAGCCCGAGGGGCCGATCAGGCAACGCACCTCGCCGGGCATGACGGTCATGTCGATGCCCTTGAGCACCTCCACGTGGCCGAACCGCTTGTGCACGTTGGCCGCGACGAGAATCGGATCGGTCATCATCGGCTCCTGTCGTTTCCGTTGAAGCCGCGCCCGTACTTCCGCTCGATGTAGTACTGGCCGACACTCAGCACGGACGTCATGACGAGATACCAGACACAGGCGACGATCAGCAGCGGGATCTGCTTGAAGTTCTTCGCGTAGATCTCGGTGACCGAGCCGAGCAGGTCTTGCACGCCGATGACCAGCACCAGCGAGGTCACCTTCAGCATGCTGATCGTCTCGTTGCCCAGCGGGGGGATGATCACGCGCATGGCCTGCGGCAGCACGACATGGCGCAGGGTGCGGAGGCGGCCGAACCCGAGCGCGGCGGCGGCGTCGGACTGGCCGTACGGGACGCTGATGATTCCGGCGCGGACGATCTCGGCGAGATATGCCGCGGAGTTGAGCCCGAGTCCGAGGATGGCCGCGACGGAGAACGGAATCAGCGCGTTGGTGTCCCAGGTGATGAACTCCGGCCCGAACGGTATGCCCAGCCCGAGTGTGGGGAACAGCGCCGCGGCGAACCCCCAGAACAGGAGCTGGACCAGCAGCGGGGTGCCGCGGAAGAACCACACGAAGAGCCACGCGACCCCGGAGAGCACGCGGTTCGACGACAGGCGCAGTACGGCGAGCACGGTGCCCAGCACCAGGCCGAGCAGCATCGAGGTGAACGTGAGCTGGACCGTGGTCCAGATTCCGGCCAGGACGCGGGGTGCGAAGAGATACTCGGCGACCGTGCCCCAGGCGAAGTTCGGATTGGTGAACAGCGCGTTGACCAGCATGGCCAGCAGTACGACCAGGGCCGCGACCAGCGCCCACTGGGCGGGGTGCTGCCTACGCCGTACGGGTGCCAGGGCGCTGTCGATGGGCCCGCTGTTGGTGTCCATGATCAACCGGCGTCCTCCGGGTTGATCTGCGGCTTGTCCACGGCGCTCGGCGTGAGGTTCCACTTGGCGAGGATCTTGCCGTAGGAACCGTCGGCGACGATCGCGTCGAGTCCCGCCTTGACCGCGTCGCGCAACGTGCCCGCGTCCTTCGGCACCGCCGCGCCCACGAGCACCGGGTCGATCAGCGCATCCATGGTGGCGAACTTGTCGGGGAGCTGCTTGACCTGGTAGGCGACGAGCGCTCCGTCGGCGAGTTCCGCGTCGGCACGGCCGACCGCGACCGCCTGGTTCACGTTGTCCTGCTGCGGCAGGATGAGCTGCCCGATGGCCGGCTGGCCCTTGGCCGCGCACTGCTTGCTGAGGTCGGGCAGGATCTGGATCGCCTGGGTGGTGCCCTTCTGCGCGGAGACGGTCTTCCCGCACAGGTCCTGCTCGCTCTTGATGCCCTTGGGGTTGTCGGCCTTGACGAGGATCTGGGTGCCGGCCTTCAGGTAGCTGACGAAGTCGACCTCCTTCATCCGCTCCTTCGTGACCGAGAAGGCGGCCCAGGAGACGTCGAACTTCTTGGCCTTCACACCCGCGATGATCCCGTCGAAGGGCACGTTGACCCATTCGACCTTGAGTCCCATCTTGCTGACCACGGCCTGGGCGATCTCGGCGTCGAGGCCCACGATGGCTCCCGCGTCGTCCTTGAAGATCATGGGCGCGTAGGTGGGGTCGGTCGCGATGACCACCTTGCCCTTGGCCTTGAGCTCAGCGGGGACGAGCTTGGTCACCTGCGGGTCGGCTGCTGTGGTGGAGGCTGAGTCAGCGGCCGGGCCGGAGGGGGCGGCCGACTGGTTGGTCTGGATTCCGCATCCGGCGAGTGCCGCGAGCAGCATTCCCGCGCCGAGGGCTCCGCGTCTAAGTCCCATGAACATTCCTGACCGGTATGCAACAAGTTGTGCTTACTGTAGAGATTGAGGATCTGACGTCAAGACTCTCGTGTAACTTCGCGGTGAAATCGGAGAAGGAGGCCTATCTCGATGAGCCGGACCAGGTCGCGGGCGACCGCCGACGAGGTCGAAGCGCGCCGCGCGGAGATCCTCGCTGCCACGGCCCGCGTGGTGGCGCGCAAGAGCGTCGAGGGAACCCGGCTCGCCGACGTGGCGGAGGAGGCCGGCGTGTCGATCGGCCTGATCCAGCACTACTTCCGCAACCGCGAGCGCCTGATCGTCGAGACGTTCCAGTCGGCGATCGAGCAGGCGAGGGCCGAGTGGCGCAGCTACGTGGCCAACGCGTCCGACCCGGTCGCGCGCTTGCGCGAGCTGCTGACCTTCTGCGTCACCGGCAAGACGCCGTTCTCCCAGGCGTGGGGTCTGTGGCTGGAGTTCTACGCGGCCAGCGCCCGCGACCCCGGATTGCGGCTGCATGTCCACTCGGTGATGAACATCTGGTACGCGCTGTTCGCCGAGACGATCGCGGCAGGTGTCCAGGCGAAGCGGCTGCACCCACGCGACCCGATCGAGATCTGCCTGCCACGGATACTCGCCACCGTGGACGGCCTGGCCATACAGGCGCTGCTCGGCTTGTACGGCATGTCGGAGCACAACATGGAGGCGGCCCTCATCCGTACGGTCGCCGTGGAGCTGGGCATCGACGAGAGCGAGCTCAGGGGTTGACGCGACCGTCCGGCGACTAACAATATGCTCTTATGGTAAATGTGCATGGCGTGAACTCCATGGTCGCTCCCCTGCGCCGCGTCGCCGTACGAACCCCTACGCACACCGGTGACTTCGCAGCGGCCGAGTGGCGATCCACCCCCGACCCCGATCGGCTGCGCGCCCAGCACGAGGCGTTCGTCGCCGCGCTGCGCGACCTTGGAGCCGAGGTCACCGTCCTGCCCGCGGCCGAGGGCCTGGTGGACGCCTGCTTCGCCTACGACCCCGTCTTCGTCGTCGGTCGCGGCGCGGTCATTCTCCAGCAGGCCAAACCCGCCAGGGCCGGTGAGTCCGAGCTGATGGAGCGTGAGCTCATCGAGCTCGGCTTCCCCATCGCGGGCAGACTGACCGGCGACGCGCGCGCCGACGGCGGCGACCTGTTCTGGCTCGACCGCACCACGCTCGCGGCCGGCCGCGGCTACCGCACCAACCAGGCCGCGCACGACCAGCTCCGCGCGATCCTCGCCGAGGAGGGCGCCGAGCTGGTCTCCTTTGACCTCCCGCATGACAAGGGACCCGCACACGTGCTCCACCTGATGTCGGTGATCTCCCCGGTTCGCGAGGACCTGGCCGTGGTCTACGAGCCGATCGCGCCGGTGGCGCTGCTGCAGGCGCTCGTGGAGCGCGGCATCCGGTGGATCCCGGTGGACGCCGAGGAATACGACAAGCTGGGTACCAACATCCTGGCCGTCGCCCCGGGCAAGGTGATCATGTTCGACGGTGCTCCGCGCACGGTCAAGGCCCTGCGCGCCGAGGGCGTCGAGGTCGTCGTCGTCGACGCCTCGGAAATCGCGCTCGGCGACGGCGGTCCCACCTGCCTCACGCGGCCGCTGGCCAGGGACTGACGGGCGTCACGCCGATCCCAGGAGGGTGGCCAGGACCCGGGTGCCGAACTCCAGGCCCGAAGTCGGGACCCGTTCGTCGATCCCGTGGAACATCGCGGGCAGATCGAACCCGTCCGGAGCGAGCAGCGGGGTGAACCCGTAGGAGCGGATGCCGAGCCGGTCGAACCAGTAGGCATCGGTGGCGGCCGGATTGAGGTACGGCACGGCGACTCCGCACGGATCATGCGCGGCCAGCGCCTCCTGGATGGCGGTGAGCAGCGGCCCGCCGGGCACCCCGGTGATCCCGTCGTCATGGTCGAGCACGTCGACCGTGATGCCGGGCAGTCCGGCCACCGCGTCCTTGACCAGGTCGATCACCTCGTGCGCCCGGCCGGGCAGGCTACGGCAGTCGAGGACGGCGGTGGCCACCGGCGGGACGGTGTTCTCCTTGTCGGCGCCGGTGAGCATGGTCGGGTTGATCGTGTGCCGGAGGCCGGGTTCGATCATGCGGGCGAGCGGGCCGAGCGCGGCGAGCACGTCGTCCACTGCGGCGTCAACGCCGGCGAGGCCCGCGACCGTCTTCGTGAACTCGGCGACCACCGGCGTCACCGACGCCGGCAGTGGGATGGCCCGCACGGCGGCGAGCGCAGTGGCGAGCCGTACGACGGCATTGTCGTCGTGCAGCAGGGAACCGTGGCCGCCGCGCCCCGAGGCGGTCAGCCTGAGCCAGACGACTCCCTTCTGCCCGGTCTGCACCGGATAGATGCGGCTGCCGCCGGGCACGGCCTGGCCGAACCCGCCGACCTCGCCGAGGGCCTCCGCGCAGCCTTCGAACAGGTCGGGCCGCCGCGTGACCAGGTGGCCGGCACCATACGTGCCGTTCGTCTCCTCGTCGGCGACGAAGGCAAGCACCAGGTCGCGCTCCGGCGCCAGGCCGTCGAGCGCGGCCAGCGTCATCGCCGCCATGTGCTTCATGTCGACGGCGCCCCTGCCCCACAGGAATCCGTCCGCCACCTCGCCGGACAGCGGATGAACCGACCATCCGGCCGGGTCGGCGGGAACGGTGTCGAGGTGGGCGTGCACCAGCAGCGGGGGCCTGGTCGTGTCCCGTCCGGGAACCCTGGCGACGACGCTGGCCCTACCGGGCGCCGATTCGATCAGCTCGGGAATGTGGCCCAGATCGGTGAGCCGCTCGGCGACGTACTCCGCGGCCGGCCGCTCGTTGGCTCCGTCCTCGCCGCCGGTGTTCGCGGTGTCGATCCTGATCAGGTCGCGGCACAGTTCGACGACGTTCACGCGATCACGCCGCAGCGCCGTACCGCGAGCAGGACGAGGGCGCGGGTGACCTCACGCAGCTCGGCCAGCGAGACCTGCTCGCGCGGCGCGTGCGCGAACCGCACGTCGCCAGGACCGTAGTGCAGGGTGGGTATGCCGCCGATGCCGGAGTACAGCCGCAGATCACTTCCGTACGGCGCGGCCGTGCGCCGGGGAGTCCCACGGCCGGTGATCTCGGCCACCGCGGCGCCGATCTCACCGATCAGCGCGTGGCCTTCCGGCAGGCTGCCGCTGGCGAACTGCCCTCCCGGCCAGGTCACGCGGACCGGGTGATCGCGGAGCCAGGGGTCGTCGACCTGGGCGATCGCTACCTCCAGCGCGGCGCGCGCCACGTCCGGGTCCTCGCCGAGCCGTACGCCCATCCGGCCCTCGGCGACGAGGAGGTCGGGGACGCTGCTGGCCCAGTCACCGGCCCGCAGCGTGCCCACCGAGATGGGATAGGGGACCGGGTAGTCGTCGAACAGCGGGTCGCGATCACGGTTCCTGCGCTCTTCCAGCTCGCGAAGGGCCTGGTAGACGGGCCAGAACACCTCGAACGCGTTGACTCCCTCGTACGCGGTGCTGCCGTGCGCCGCGCGGCCCGCCACTTCCAGGCGGAAGGTGAGCGCGCCCGCGTTCGCCGTGATGACCGTGCCGCTGGTGGGTTCGGTGATCACCGCGGCCTCGCCGGTGTGCCCGCGAAGCATGGTGGCGAACGCGCCGAGCCCGCCGTCCTCCTCCGAGACCACGGTGTGTACGGCGAGCGGCCTGGCCAGCCTGATGCCCGCGGCGCGCAGGGCGTGGACCACCGCGAGGTTGGCGGCCACCCCTGCCTTCATGTCGCAGGTGCCTCGCCCGTGCATCACGTCGCCGACGATTCTGGCGCCGAACGGATCGCCGCCCTCCCATTTGGCCAGGTCACCGGTGGGGACGACGTCGACGTGCCCCTGCAGGACCAGAGCGGGCACGCCGTCGCCCGTGGTGGCGACGACGCCGTAACCCTCCACCCGCGGCGCCTCGGTGCCGGGGAAGCGCGGGTCGGCGCGGAGTTCGTCGAGGTCGAGCCGCCAGGTGTCGACGTCCATGTCCGCTTCCGTGAGCAACGCGGCGCATCGGTGCTGGAGGTCGGATTCGGCGTCGGTGCCTGTCACACTGGGGACGCGGACCAGTTCTTCGAGGAGGCGTACGGTCCGTGCGTCGTCGACGGCCGCCAGTGCCCGAGTCTCAACCGCAGTTGCCATAAGCGGATATTGTAGACGAACGGCCTTCGCGGCACATATCTGGGCGAAGACGGGTCGAACCGAGATACCGCTACGGACGCGAGATCACGGTCATGCTCCGTCTCGGGTCTCGTTGATGAGGGTGCGCTGGAAGCAGACGCCGTCCCTGATCCACTGCCAGACACGGTTGCGGTGCCTGCCGTCGTCGCTCAGCACGATGAGCTCGAACAGCTGCACGTCGACCCCCTCCGCCTTGTAGTACCAGTGCAGGTAGATCGCGCGCTCGTCCAGCTCCCAGGTCTCGCCCTTGATGCGCTCGGTGTCGAAGCCCATCCGGCCGTTGCCGAGGTAGGTGCCGGGAAAGCGGTGTTCCTCGGTGCGGCCGTCGGGCCAGGTGTAGCGGTTGACCTGGTAGTAGTCGTGGCCGCCGTCATCAGGGAAGGAGCACGTCAGGTGCGAGGCGTGGTGGTCGATGACGGTGCCGTCGGGGGAGACGACGGTGTAGGTGCCGGACCACTCGCCCTCGTGGCGGGCCAGCAGCGGCATGTCCTCTTTGATGCCCATATTTCAATACCACCAGGGGTTCGGGTCGGCTGACCGGTTGACGAGGTATGAGGTGCGCCGCAGGAAGCGGCGCAGGGCGGCGGGGCCCATGCGGGATCCGCCCATCCCGGAGAGCTTGAAAGAGTTCTTCTCGCCCTCCTGGATGACAGCGGTGAGGGCGGCGTCGTTGACGCTGATCGCTCCGGCGTCGAGATGCTCTGCCACGGATCTGGCCGCCTGCTCCGTGGGGCCGAAGACGGAGGCCGACAGCCCGTAGTCGGTGTCGTTGGCCAGGGTGATCGCCTCCTCGACCGTATCGAACGGCATGATGGGCAGGATCGGGCCGAAGGTCTCCTCGGTCATGACGAGCATGCCGTGGTCGACACCGCTGACGACGGTGGGGCGGCACCAACGGCCGCCGCCGTGCCGTTCGATCGCTCCGCCGGTGTGGACGGTGGCACCCTTGGCGACGGCGTCGTCCAGATGGCGCTCGATCACCGTCGCCTGGGCCGGATCGATCAGCGGGCCGATGGGGCCTCCCTCGCACACCAGGCCGGTCGTGGCGGCCTTGGCGGCGAGCATGGTCACGAAGTCGTCGTGGAGTTCGCGCGCCACGTAGACGCGTTCGATCGACAGGCACGACTGGCCCGCGTTCGCGGTGCCGCCCCACAAGATCGCCGACGTGGCCCGATCCAGATCCGCTCCGGGCAGCACGATCGCGGGATCCTTCCCGCCCAGCTCCAGGAAGGCCGGGATGAACGCTCTGGCCGCGGCCTCGGCGACCGCTCGCCCGGTCGGCACGGAGCCGGTGAAGGCCACCGCGTCGACCAGCCCGACCAGCTCCGCGCCCGTCTCGCCGTCGCCCTCGATCACCCGGAGCGGCACGCCCTCGGGAACCAGCCGCATGAGCGGCTCGATGAAGCGGGGTGTCACCTCGCTCGGTTTCACGAGCACGGCGCAGCCGGCCGCGAGCGCCGGGATGGCGTCGATGAGGCAGAGCAGCAGAGGGAAGTTCCACGGGCTGATGACCCCCACCAGCTCGTACGGTCGCCAGCCCCCGCCCAGAGTCACGTACGGCACAGCGGCGGAAGCCCGCTCCGGCGGCATCGTCAGAAGCCCCGGAGACTGGGCGGCCCACCGCTCGATCATGGCCACCACCAGCCGGTGTTCCAGCTCCGACTCGATGCGCCGGCCCGTGTCGGCGACCAACGCCTCGACCACTCCGGAATCCTGGGCGAGGGCACGGGCGAACGCCGTGAGGCCCTCGGTGCGGTCCGCCGCCGCCCACGCGGGTTGCCCGGCACGGAGCTCACGGGCCACCGACGGCAGATCCGCGGGCGGGCGCAGGTCCCGCTCGGTCTCACCGGTCAGCGGGTTGCGTACGCGCATCGATGACCTCCTGTTGCCGCCGGGTGAACCATGCCCGATCGGGGATCCGGTCCGCCAGCCCGTTGGGTCGCTCTCCGTCGTGCCGGCCGTACTCCTCGGCCCAGAGCATGGTCTTGACGCGCGCGGGCAGGTTGGCCATGCCGGGCCGGGACCGCGCCCTGCGCAGGGCGGCAAGATCCAGCTCGGCGGCGGCCACCAGCGACTCCCCGGGCCCCGCGACCGCCATCACGCGGCCCTGGAAGTCGATCAGCTCCGAGCCGCCGTTCGTGGAGTCGCGCGGGATCGGTATCCCGTCCAGGCCGCCGGAGTTGGCGCTGACCACGTAGGCGAGGTTCTCCAGGGCGCGGGCCCGCCGCCCGACCGCCTTGGGGGTCAGCTCGGGAGCCGAGGCCTCGGAGGTGGAGTGGCAGAAGACCTCCGCGCCGCGCAACGCCAGCGCCCGCGCCAACTCGGGGTAGAGGATCTCCTCCGAGGCGATGCACGCCAGGTTGCCCAGCTCGGTGCGGGCCACCGGGAAGACCGCGTCGATGCCGTACACCTCCAGGTAGCGGCCCCACACGTCGTAGGGGGTGGGGGAGTACATGGAGTGCAGCCGCCGGTAGCGGAGGATCACCTCGCCGGACGGGTCGATGATGAAGGAGGCCTGGAAGTACAGGTCGGGGAAGTGCGGGTCGCTCTCGTAGGCGTTGCCCGACAGGAAGACCTCATGCTCTGCGGCCACCCTTCCGAGCGCGGCGTACTCCGGCCCGCCGGGTGCCAGGCAGGCCAGCTCACGCCACCGGGCCACGCCGTGTCCCATCGGGAAGCCGGTCAGCACGTATTCGGGCAGCACCACCAGTCGCAGATCCGGCCCGAGCCACGCGCGCGCACCGCGCACCTGCTTCTCGGCCCGCGCGATCGCGTCGTCGATCTGCTCGCGTGCGGTGATGGCCCGGGTGGCCAACTGCAGGGCGAGGGCGCGGTAGGCGGTCACGCGAGCCAGTCCCCGCCGATGCAGGTGGCCTGCTCGGCCGACCTCGTCACGACGCCTCCTCATGCGAAACAACGTTCCGATCTTCGGAACATAGAGCGTCGAAGGCGGCCGTGCAAGCGTTGACCGCAAAACGTCAGACTATTACGGTGGCGTCTGACGCTGAGAGCGAGGAGCCGCCTTGATCGGCCGTTACTACGAGGACTTCACCGTCGGCGAGGTCTACCAGCACCCCCTGGGCCGCACGATCAGCGAGGCCGACAACACCTGGTTCACGTTGCTGACCATGAACACCAACCAGAACCACTTCAACGCCCACTTCGCCGCCACGTCCCCGAGCGGCCAGCCCGTCGTGAACTCCGGGCTGACCGTGGCGATCGTGCTGGGCCTGTCGGTGATCGACATGAGCCAGACCGCGATCATGAACCTGGGCTGGGAAGAGATCAAGCTCAGCCACCCCGTCTTCGCAGGTGACACGGTCTACGCGGAATCCGTGGTCACGGACAAGCGCGAATCCCGGTCGCGCCCGTACGCGGGCATCGTGAGCTGCCGCACCCGGGGGCTCAACCAGGAGGGCGACGAGATCATGTCCTGGCGCCGGACCGTCATGGTGTACAAGCGGGACGCACCGCATGACAAGGGCTACTTCCCCCAGGCGAAGGGCGGCCCTCTGTGAGGATCACCTACGGGCCGTGGGGAGAGACGCTCGCCGAGCTGACCGCGGCCGCCCGCGCGGCGCGGGATGCGGGTGCGGAGGTCATCTGGGTCCCCGAACTGCACCGCAGCGCCACCGTCGCCGCCGCCGCAGTGGCCACGGGGGTGCCGGGAGCGGCGGTCGGGACGGCCATCGCCCTGGCCTTCACCCGAAGCCCGATGGTGACCGCTCTCGAGGCGCTCGACCTGGATGAGCTCACCGGCGGCAGATTCATCCTCGGGCTGGGGTCGGGCGCGCGCAGGCTCAACGAGAACTGGCACAACGCTGTCTGGGAGAAGCCCCTCGCGCAGCTCCGCGAGGCGGTCGAGGTGATCAGGACGATCATCGCCAAGGCGCACACGGGCGAGCCGCTGGAGTACTCGGGCGACTGGCAGCGCCTGCGGATCAGGGGCTTCCGCAGGCCCTACCGGCCGATGCGCACCCGGATCCCCATCTACCTGGCGGCCGTCGGCCCCCAGCTCACCCGGATGGCCGGGCGGCTGGCGGACGGGTGGATCTCGCACGAGCTCTGCTCGCCCGCCTACCTGCGCGATCACGTCATGCCCAACCTGGACGCCCGGCCCGACGGCTTCGACGTGGTGGTCTCCGCCTGCTGCTCGATCGACGACGACCCGGTCTCCGCCCGCCGCCGCGCGGCCGGGACGCTGGCGTTCTACGCCTCCGTCGCCACCTACAAGGACTTCTTCGCCTTCCACGGCCTGGCCGAGGAGCACGCGAGCGCCGTGGCGGCCTTCCGGGCGGGGGAGCGGCCCGCCGTACCCGATCACATGATCGAGCCGCTCGTGCTGACCGGAACGCCCGACCAGGTGGCCGAGCGTGTGGCCGCCTATCGAGGGCTGGCCACCACCGTCAAGCTCACCCCCGCGGTGTACGGCAACGCGCCGGAGGACATCCGGGCCAACCAGGCCCGCATCATCGACCTCATCGGGACGCTGACATGAGACCGCTGCAGGACGTCCGCGTCATCAGCCTGGAGCAGTACGGAGCCGGCCCGTTCGGCAGCGTCCACCTCGCCGACCTGGGGGCCGAGATCATCAAGATCGAGGATCCGCGGGTCGGGGGAGACGTGGGCAGGTACGTGCCGCCGTATGCCGAGGACGAGGACTCGCTGTTCTTCGAGACGTTCAACCGGAACAAGAAGTCCGTCTCCCTCGACCTGTCCGTCCCCGCCGGCCGGCAGGTGTTCGAGGACCTCGTACGGCACGGCGACGCGGTCTACTCCAACCTGCGCGGCGATGTGCCGGCCAGGATTCGGCTCCTCTACGACGACCTCAAGCACGTCAACCCGCGCGTGGTGTGCTGCTCGCTGACCGGCTTCGGCATGAACGGGCCGCGGGCCTCCGAGCCCGGCTACGACTACATCCTGCAGGGACTGGCCGGATGGATGGAGCTGACCGGCGAGCCGTCCGGGCCGCCGGCCAAGTCGGGCCTGTCGCTGGTCGACTACTCCGGCGGCCTGGTCGCCGCGCTGGCGCTGCTCGCGGGCGTGCACGCCGCCCGCCGCGACGGATTGGGCATGGACTGCGACCTGTCTCTCTACGACACCGCGATCGGGATGCTCACCTACGTGGGGACCTGGGCGCTCAATACCGGCTACACCCCCGCGCGGACGGCAGGCTCGGCGCATCCCTCGCTGGTGCCCTTCCAGAACTTCGAGGCGGCCGACGGCTGGCTGGTGGTGGGGTGCGCGAAGGAGAAGTTCTGGCGGCGGCTGGCGGCCATCCTCGACCGCCACGCCGATGCCGCCGGGCTCGAGGGCGGGTTCGCCGACGATCCGCGCTACGCCGGCTTCGCCGATCGCCGCCGTCACGCGGGCACCCTGCTGCCGCGGCTCGTGGAGCTCTTCCGCCGGTGCACGGTGGCCGAGTGGCTGGCCGAGCTCCATCCCGCCGGGATCCCGTGCGGCCCCGTCAACGACGTACGGCAGGCGTTGGCGGAGGAGCACACCGCGGCACGCGGCCTCGTGGTGGAGACCTCCCACCCCCGGTACGGGACCGTCCGCCAGCTCGCCTCCCCGGTCCGCGTGGGCACCCGGGCCGCCTCCCACCGCCGGGCGCCGCAGCGGGGCGAACACGGTGAGGAGATCCTTCGAGGCCTGCTCGGCTACTCGCGGGACCGCGTCGCGGAGCTGGCCGCGGCCGGCGCGTTCGGGGCGACCGCATGACGGCCGCCACGCGCCTGGCCGAGTGGGGGATGGCGCTGACGCTCGATCAGGTTCCTGAGCGAGCGCGGGCCGCCGCCCTGCGTCACGTGCTCGACGGGCTCGGCTGCGCGGCGGCGGCACGCCTGGCGGGCCGCCGGCCGGCGGTGGAGGTGGCGCTGGGGCTCGGCGGGCCGGAGGAGGCGACGGTCGTCGGCTGCTCCCAGCGGGTGGGCGCCGCCGCGGCCGCCCTGGCCAACGGGGCACTCATGCACGCGCTGGACTTCGACGACACGCACGCGGGCGGGCTCGTGCACGCGACCTCGCCAGTCCTTCCCGTGGCGCTCGCGGTGGGCGAGGAGACCGGCGCGTCCGGTGCCGAGGTGCTGGCCGCCGCGATCGCCGGCTACGAGGCGATCTGCCGCCTGGGCGCCGCCGTGCCGCACGGGTTCCACGCGCGCGGCCTGCACGCCACGTCGGCCTGCGGAGTGCTCGCCGGCGCGCTCGTGGCCACCAGGCTGTACGGCATGCCGCCCGGCCAGGCCGTACACGCGCTCGGCATCGCGGGCAGCCAGGCGGGTGGCCTGCTGGAGTTCCTCAACACCGGGGCCTCCACCAAGCAGTTGCATCCGGGGCTGGCAGCGCATGCGGCGATCCTGGCCGCCCGCCTGGCCAGGGCGGGAGCGACCGGACCCGCGACCGTGCTCGAAGGCCGGTACGGGCTCTACGGTGCGCTGCTCGGCAGGCCGGGCGTCGATCCGGTGACCGGCCTGGGCGATCGCTGGGAAGTGGAGCACATCACGATCAAGCCCTACCCGGCCTGCCAGCTCCTGCACGCCGCGCTCGACGCCGCGCGGACGCTTCCCAGCGGGCCGTTCGAGGAGATCGTCGCCGAGGTGCATCCCGACGCGGCCGCGATCGTGTGCGGGCAAGGGAAGGCGCGGCCCCGCACGCCGTACGAGGCGAAGTTCAGCCTGCCGTGGAGCGTCGCGGCGATGCTGCTGGACGGCGATGTCACCGTTCGCACCTACCAGGACGTGGACCGGCCCGAGGTGGTGGCGCTCGCCGAACGGATCAGGCACGTGGAGACGCCGTTCCCCGGTGTGGCCGCCGACCAGCCTGGGCGTCTGAAAGCGCGCTACGCGGATGGGCGGCTGGGCACGGCCGAGGTGCCGCGCAGCGCGGGCGGCCCTGGCGATCCCGGTCTCGACCGGCTCGTCCGGGAGAAGGCCCTGGCGAACGGAGTGACGGAGCAGGTGGTCGACCTCGTCTCGCGCCTGCCCGACCTGCCGACGTTGCGACCGCTGGTCGCCCACCTGGAGGAGGTGACGCAGGCGTGAGCGCTACTGTCGCGCACGGCACGACCCGGCTGTCCGCAGTGACAGGAGCCACGCGGTCCGAGGCGCGCGCCCTGGCGCTGGAGACGCTCGCCGGGTTCGGACTGTCGCCCGGCGACGTGGTCCAGGCGGTGGAGTACGTGGCGCCGGGGGCCGAGGCCGCGGGAGCGTGGCCCGAGGACGCCACGTTCTCGGCCGTGGCCGTTGCCGGCCTGCCTGATCAAGGGGCCCACGCGGCGGTCGAGCTGACCGCGTACCCGGGGGGCGGCCGGCGCATCCGGACGCCGCACGGCGTCGTCACTGTGGCCGACGAGATCGTCTACCTGCCCGGCATCGTGGCCGCCGACCTGGGCGCGGGCTTCCGCGAGCAGTACCGCTCCTGCCTGGAGATCGCCGCGGAGCTGGCCAAGGCGGCGGGCATCGGCCTGGACGCGCTTGTGCAGACGATCGACTACACGGCCACCGCCACGCGTGCGGAGTATCCGCGCTGCGCGCGCCCGCGCAGGGAACTGCTCGGAGGAGCGGGGGTGCATCCGGGAGCCGCCGGCATCCTGGTCGACCACCCGGTGGCCGAGGGCGCCATGGTCACGCTCGACGCCGTCGCCTCCCGCCGGCCGCTCAGGACCGTCAATCCGGGCTGGCGACGCTACGAGACGCTCACCTACGCACCGGGCGTGGCGGCCGGGAACACACTGTTCATGTCCGGTTTCGGCGCACTGGAGCCGGCGACACAGCGCGCGATCTTCGACGGTGACCTGCTCGCGCAGGCGGAGTTCACCTATGCCGCCATCGCCTCCGTGCTCAGGGAGGCGGGTCTGACCGGGCAGGACGTGGTACGGCTGGTCGAGTACGTCACACCCGCCGGTGTGGCGGCGTATCCGGAGACCGCGGAACTGAGGCGGAAGTACTTCCCCGGCGAGCCCGCCCTCACCTCGGTCGTCTGCTCGGCCCTGCTGCGTCCCGAGTTCCTCATCGAGGTGGTGCCGACGGCGGTGCTCCCATGATGCTGACCGACGAGATCAAGGCGATGATCGGCCGGGAGGTCGTCTACACCGCGCCCGAAGAACTGGGACGTGCCGCCATCCGCTACTTCGCGCTCGCGGTCGGGGACGACAACCCGCTCTACACCGACGACGCCTACGCCCGCGAGCACGGCTACGACGGGATCGTCGCCCCTCCCACGCTGATCTGCGAGACCAACCAGTACGCGGGCCTGCCCAGAGACGCCGACGGCTACGCTGGGCACAGCTGGCCCATCGAGGTGCCGGGCGCCCGGCTGGTGCGCGGCGGCAACTCCTACGAGTTCCACCAGCCGGTACGGCCGGGCGACGTCGTCACGGCGACCTGGCGCATCGACAGCGCCGAGGAGAAGGCGGGCAAGCTGTTCGTCGTCTCCCGCGCCACGTACGTCAACCAGCACGGCGATCTGCTGGCCGTCAACGAGGAGACGCTCATATGGGTGCGATGATCCCGCCGTTGGAACGGCGCATCGAACTCCCCGACATGATCGCGTACGCCGGGGCGACGTGGGACTGGCACCGGCTCCACTACGCGCCCGAAGGCCTGCCCAGGCCAGTCGTGGACGGCCAGGTACTCGGGGCCCTGCTCGCTGAGCAGCTGCAGGACTGGCTGGGACCGGCGGCCAGGATCAGACGGCTGCACTTCCGCCTCCGGAGCACGGTGTTCGCCGGCGAGACCGTGCGCTGCACCGGCCGGGTCGTCGAGGAGCACGACGGCGTCCTGGTCGTGGAGCAGCAGGTGGAGGTGGTGGACGACGGCCGCGTCGCCGCCACCCCGGCCGGGGCGACCGTCACGAGGCGGCCGTGAGCGTCGCGATCGTCGGGGTGGCGGAGTCCGACCTCGGCATCACGGGCAAGTCCATCCTGCACCTGCAGGCCCAGGCCGTCGCCGGCGCCCTGGCGGATGCCGGGCTGTCGCTGAAGGACGTGGACGGCCTGGCCACCGCGGGCGCCTCCCGCTTCTCGACCGCCCAGGTCGCCGAGTATCTCGGTATCCAGCCGGCCTGGACCGACTCCACCTTCGCCGGGGGATCGGCCTTCGAGATGTACGTCGCGCGGGCCGCGCAGGCGATCGAGGCGGGCCAGTGCCGGACCGTGCTCATCTCCTACGGTTCCAACCAGCGCAGCGCCAGATCCCGCTCACTCGCCGGGATGATCGAGGAGCACACGCCGCAGGCCAGGTTCGAGACCCCGTACGGCCCGCTGTACCCGATCTCGTACTACGCGATGGTCGCCCAGCGCTACCTGCACGAGTACAAGGCGACGCGGGAGGACCTGGCCGAGGTGGCCGTGGCCGCTCGCGAGTGGGCGCGGCTCAACCCCAAGGCGTTCAGGCGGGACCCGCTCACGGTCGCGGACGTGCTCGCGGCGCCGATGATCTCCAGTCCGCTGACCGCGGCCGACTGCTGCCTGGTCACCGACGGCGGCGGCGCCGTGATCCTGACGGGCCTGGAACGCGCGCGCGACCTGCGCCGGGATCCCGTGGTGGTCCTCGGATACGGCGAGGCCACCACCCACGACGGCATGGCCGCCGCCGACGACCTGCTCAAACCTGGCTCGATCGCCTCAGGAAGGCGGGCCTTCGCCATGGCCGGGCTGACACCGGGCGACGTCGACGTGGCCCAGCTGTACGACTCCTTCACCATCACGGTCCTGCTCACCCTGGAGGGCCTGGGTTTCTGCGGCGCCGGCGAGGCGGGCGAGTTCGTGCGCACCAGGGCGTTGCCGTACAACACCAACGGCGGTGGCCTGTCCTACTGCCATCCCGGCATGTACGGCCTGCTCCTGCTGGTCGAGGCGGTTCGCCAGCTGCGCGGGGAGTGCGGCCTGCGCCAGGTCGCCGGTGCGGAGATCGCGCTCGCGCACGGAACGGGCGGCATCTTCTCCACCCACGCCACCGTCCTGCTCGGAGCGGACCGATGATCGAAGAGCCCTGGTGGGAGGCCGCGCGCCGGCAGCGCCTGCTGCTGCAGTCCTGCACGGCGTGCGGCCACCCGCAGCACTACCCGCGCGCCCTGTGCACCCGCTGCGGATCCACGGAGCTGTCGTGGGTGGAGGCCTCCGGGCGCGGGATCGTGGACTCCTACACCGTCGTGCACCGCTCGCCCTTCCCCGACCACGAGGCGCCCTACGTCGTCGCCCGCGTCCGGCTCGCCGAGGGGCCCGTGCTGCTCACCAACCTGGTCGGCGGCCTCACCTGGAGCTGCGACGAGCCCGTACGGCTGGCCTGGCGCGACGGCCTACCCGTCTTCGCGAAGGAACGAGATGGACTTTGAGCTGAACGAGGAGCAGAGGGCCTTCCGCGAGACGCTGCGCGCGTTCGTGGACAAGGAGATCGTGCCCGTGGCGACCGAGTGGGAGCACTCGGGCCGGTATCCCACGGAGATCGTGGCCAAGATGAAGGAGATGGGCCTGTTCGGGCTGACCGTGCCGGAGGAGTACGGCGGGCTGGGCGCGGACATGGTCTCCTTCGCGCTGGTCTTCGAGGAGATCGCCAGGGGCTGGATGGGCGTGGCGGGCACGATCGGCTCGCACTCGCTGTCCACCTGGATGATCGCCCGCCACGGCACCGAGGAGCAGAAGCGGCGCTACCTGCCCGACCTGGCCACCGGGGCCCGCCGTACCGGGCTGGCGTTGACCGAGCCCGGCGCGGGCACGGACCTGCAGGGGATCCAGACGCGCGCCGTACGGGACGGCGACCACTACGTGGTCAACGGCACCAAGACGTGGATCACCAACGCCAGGCACGCCTCGCCGCTGCCCGTGCTGGTCAAGACCTCCATCACCGAGCCCGCGCACAAGGGCATGTCGGTGCTGCTGGTCGAGGAGGGGTTCACGGTCGGTCGCGACCTGCCCAAGCTCGGCTACAAGGGCACCGAATCCTGCGAGGTCGTCCTCGACCACGTGCGGGTTCCGGTGGGGAACCTGCTCGGCGGCGTGGAAGGGCGCGGCATGCAGCAGGTCCTGTCGGGGCTGGAGATCGGGCGGATCAACGTCGCGGCGCGGGCCGTGGGCATCGCGCAGGCGGCGTACGACGCCGCTCTCGGGTACGCGCGTGAGCGGACGGCTTTCGGGCAGCCGATCGCCGACTTCCAGGCGATCCAGCTCAAGCTCGCGGACATGGCCACCGAGATCCAGGCCGCGCGGCTGCTCACGTACTGGGCCGCCTCGCAGGCCGACCTGTCGGCCAACAAGGGCAAACGGGTGGACATGGAAGCGGGCATGGCCAAGTACTTCGCCTCGGAGGTCGCGCTCAAGGCGTCGCTGGAGGCCATGCGCATCCACGGCGGGTACGGCTACTCGCAGGAGTTCACGGTGGAGCGGCTCTACCGCGACGCGCCGCTGATGGCCATCGGCGAGGGCACCAACGACGTACAGCGCCTGGTCATCGCCAGGGCTCTGGTCTCCGGCAAGGGCAGGGTGGGCTGGTGAGGTCCGCGCTCTACGTCCCGGGCGACCAGCCGGGCAAGCTGGCCAAGGCCTTGTCGCGCGGCGCCGATGCGCTGATCGTGGATCTGGAGGACGCCGTGCCCGTCCCCGGCAAGGACGCCGCCCGCGCGGTGGTCGCCGACTGGTTGCGAACCCTGCAGGCTCCCGCCGGTCCGGAGATCTGGGTGCGGGTCAACCCGGGGAATCGGGCGGACCTCCGCGCGGTGGCGTTGCCCGGCGTCGCCGGCGTGTGCGTGGCCAAGACCGAGAGGGCCGCCGACCTGGCCTTCGTGGACCGGGAGCTCGCGGAGGCGCCGTGGATCAAGGTGTGCCCACTGCTGGAGAGCGGCGCCGCGGTGCTGGCCGCCGCGGAGATCGCCAGGGCACCCCGGGTCGTGCGCCTCCAGCTCGGCGAGGCCGACCTGTGCGCCGACCTGGGCGTCGAGCCGGGCCCGGACGAACGCGAGCTGCTGTGGGCCCGATCTCAGGTGGTCCTGGCCAGTGCGGCCGCGTGGATCGAAGCGCCCCTGGGTCCCGTGAGCACGGACTTCCGCGACCTCGATCGGCTCAGGGCGAGCACCCTCGCGCTGAAGCGGCTCGGGTTCCGCGGCCGGGCCTGCATCCACCCCGCCCAGGTCGCCGTGGTCAACGACGTGTTCACACCGGCCGCCGACGAGCTCGCCCGAGCCAGGGCGATCGTCGAGCGCTTCGAGGCGGCGGACGCCGGTGTGGTGCTCGACGAGTCGGGACGCATGCTCGACGAGGCGGTGGTCAGGCAGGCCCGGCGGCTGCTGGAGGCCCAGCCGTGATCCGCCTCACCCCCGACCTGCCGGACCGCGACTACCTCATGCCGGGATCCACCTCGCCCGTGCGGCTGGCCCGGCTGCACGTGCGCCCTGACGGTGGGTCGACCTCCCTCGTGCTCTTTCCCCCCGGCTGGACACGGCCTGCTCGAGGTCACTACCTCGCGGGGGAGGAGTTCGTGGTCCTCGACGGGACCCTGCACGTCTCGGGCATCACGTACCGCGGTGGTGACTACGGTTGGATCCCCGCGGGCTCGCTCCGGTTCGACTCCGAATCCCCCGCGGGAGCTCTCGCCGTGGCTCTGTTCGACGGTCCGCCGGCGTGGGTGGGATCAGACGGTGACGCCGTGCGGGGCGCCGCCGTCCGCGCATCCCTCCAGACGATGACCATCCCCGACGGCGGCCTGACGATCCGCCCCGGCACGGTGCTGACGACCGGCGCCGGCACGCCCTTCGCGCCGTGCGAGGCTCTGACGACGGGCGACCGGGGCTGGAACCTGATCAGGAAGGGTGAGCCCCTGCCCCAGGGCCGCGTCCTGCTGTGGGGCCTGGGCGCGGCTTACCGCTGAGTCACGTCCAGAGGTTCATCGTCCGTTCGCCGCGCACCACTGGGACCACGTGGTCGCGCCCTTGCCCAGCTGCTTGTTCCAGAACGAGGTCCACGAGGTCTCGTTCGGTCCGGGCGCCTGCGGGCTCGCGGTGTAGAGGGGGAAGCTCTTGTCGACCTCCGCCCTGATCCACGGCTCGAGCTCGTCGTAGGAGTCCAGGGTCCAGCTGCGCGCGTGGTACACCAGGTGGCCGCCCAGAGTGTCCTTCTCCGGCAGGCACATGAAAGGTACCCACGGCCCCGTCCTCGTCCAGCTGTTCTTGACCTCCATCGCGCCGCGGGGGATGCCGTATCCCGCGCTGCGCCGCCGAGCCTCGCGCTTGTCGACGTAGAAGTCGAACATCTCCCACGAGGCGTAGATCCCGTTCTGCAGCCCGAAGTCCTCACCCACGCGCCCGCGCAGGTCGGTGCGGGGCGGGATGTCGCTGCTCCATTGCCACTCGTCGTGCAGGGACTGGAACGGGGCCACCCGGAAGTCGGGTGTGATGGGGAAGGGGCCCTGGTTGACGGCGTCGTTGTTGACAGGCACGACCGGATACGTCTTGCCGTCGATCGGGCTGGTCCACTCGTGCAGGATCCTCGTGGGATCGGCCGGGTCGGTATAGAAGACGAGCTCACGGGTGAGCAGGTAGACCTTGTCCGTCCCCGGCTCCCGGTAGAGCCGCCTGATGTTGTAGCCCTCGAAGCCGAAGAGTTTCTGGCCGTGCCTGAGCCTGGGCGCGAGCGCGTCCGCCGGGACGTGCGCGTAGACCGCGCCCGAGATGCGGTAGAGCATGTCCTTGCCGTCGGGGCGGCCCAGGGACTGCAGGTACACTCTGGCCTGCGGGTCCTTGACCTGCGCGTAGAGCGGGCCTGGATCGGTGGGGGCAGGCCCGTCGGCCGTCGCGGCCGCGGGGGAGACGCTGAGCAGGAGCGTGCCCGCCAGCGCGACGGCTGCGCAACGGAGTAAGCGCATGCGAACCTCCTCGGAGTGATGTGCGCCTATAAGATCAACTTTGTTCCGATAAAGTCAATAGTGTTCCGTTACGCGGAACATGCTTCGAGTAGCCGGGCAACCGTGGCCGCCTCCGCCAGCTCTCGTACCGCGGACACCAGCTCGTCCACCCGCTCATCGGGAAGAGCCCGCTGCGCGTTGAGGCGGAACTTGACCTCCAGTTCCTCACGCGACAGCGGATGCTCCGGCCCGCCGCGGGAGGAGTCCACCCGATGCTCCGCGAACCCGCCGCCGCGCAGCCGGACGCGCACCACGGCAGCGAACGCCCGAGGGAACAGCTCCGAGGCCCGCTCGTCGGCCACGCATCGCACCCGCTCGGCCAGAGCCAGCCGTACCGGATCGAGCTCGGTGAAGTCGTCCGGGGACAGCCCCAGACCGCCGCCGCCCAGCAGAGCGGAGGCGAGCACGTAAGGACCCGAGAACTTCGCGTGGTACGGCGAGCGGGGCCGCGCCTTCTCCTCCGCGGGCTCCGCGATCGTGCGCAGGACCGGCGCCGCCACGCCGAGCTCGATCGCGGAGACCTCGCCGGGATCGAGCCCCCCGGCGCGCAGCGCCAGAGCGCAGTCGACGGCGGGATGCGTGAAATGGTTGGCCGGATAGGGCTTGTAGACCGTCCGCAGCAGCTCCCAGCGCTCGCCGAGCCCCGACAGCAGCGCGCCGGCGTCGTAGCGGCCGTCGATCCACGCCCGGAAGAAGCCGAACCTGCCCTCCAGCACGGTCGGCGGCCCGGTCAGCCCCTCCGCCGCCAGTACGGCGGCGGCCACTCCCGCGTGGGCCGCCCAGCCGCAGTGCGCCCGCTTGACGGTGCCCCCGGTGCGGTTGGCCTCGAGCAGGCCGGCGCCCATGCTGGCCGCGACGCCCATCGCGTCGGCGATGCCCTCTGCCGGCAGGCGGTACAGGAGGGCGGCGGCGACGGAAGCGCCGAGGGTGCCGCAGATCGACGTGGCGTGCTGGCCCCTGTCGAAGAAGAGGGAGTTGCGGGCCTGCGGCAGGTAGGAGGCCATGCCCAGGCGGTTGGTCACCTCGATCCCCGCCGCCACCGCCGCGACGAGTGCGGCTCCGGTCGAGCCGGCGGACTCGGCGACGGCCAGGGCGGCGGGCACCACCGACGCACTGGGGTGCAGGACGGACGGCAGATGGGTGTCGTCGAAGTCGAGGCAGTGCGCGAGCGTGCCGTTGACGAGGGCGGCCGAGGGCGCGGGCAGCCGGTCGCCGCTGCCGATCGCCGTGGCGTCCTGCGCCCCGCCCCAGCGACGCGCGGCGCGCAGGACGGCCGGAGCGGCGTCGCCGTCCCGCTCGGCGTAGGCGGCCAGGCAGTTGCCGATCGCGTCGAGGATCCGGTTGGTCGCGTCCTCGGCCACGGCACCCGGAATGCCCGCGTCGCGGCAGCTCGCCGCGAATGCCGCCAGCTCCTGCACATGGGTGGTCACGACGCCTCCGCGAAAGCCAGGGGCCGGACGGGCGCGCCCGTGGCGCCCGCGATCGGCAGCGGGTTCAGCACCAGCAGGAACTCCCGGATCCCGGCGTCGAGCAGCTCCGCCAGCCGCATCGTCTCGACGATGTTGATCCCCGAGTCCACCAGGAGGATGCGGTGAACCGGCAGCGTGGCGTGGCCGCGGCCGGCGGCGATGTGCTCGAAGGCGATGCTCTCCCCGCCGACCACCCGCGGTCGCCGCTCGGCCAGCCACCGTCCTGCGGCCTCACCAGGGCCGGGAACCCCGTCACGCAGGCCCACGAACACGTCCCGGTCCTCCCACAACCGGGACCACCCGGTGCCGATCAGCACCGCGTCTCCCTCGCCGACCTCGAGTCCCTCGGCCGCCCGCTCCAGGTCCCCGACGGTGATCTCGTAGCCGGCGGGCAGGGTGTCCACGCCGTGCACGGCGGCCACGTCGAGCAGCACGCAGCGCCCGGCGTAGGGCGCGAACGCGTCGATCCCCAGGTCGCTGAACCCCTCGTGCGACATCACGGAGGACGCGGGCCGCCCGCCGTACAGCAGTCCCTCCTGGGAGACGTGGGCCAGGGCGTCGACGTGCGTGCCGACATGACCACCGGTGACGATGAGCTCGTTGGCGGCCGAACCGCCGTCAGGCCTGACCCGGTCGCCGTGTCTGCGCTCCAGGGTCATGCGGAAGGGCGGGTGGTTGGGTGACTGCGGCATGCCCGTGCGCATGGGCTGGGCCAGGTCGAACATGCGGGCCCGGGCGATGGATTGCCACATGACAACTCCGAAACTGTTCCCATATGCGGAATGATGTTTCAAACTGTACGTCACGCGGGGACCGTTACGCGAAGGGAACCACATGATCTATCTCGTCTACCGCATGCGGCTCAGCGAGCGGGCGCGCCGGAACATGAAGGAGTTCTGGGCCTGGCTGGAGGACAGGGAGCGCTGGTTCTACCGCGACCTGCCCATGGTCAACGAGGTGCGCTGGTACTACAGCGTGGTCGGCGACGTGTACACGCTGGAGAACTGGGCGGCCTTCGATGACGAGGCCGCCTGGGGCGCCTACCGCAAGGCCCTGAGCGGTCTCAAGGCCGACGACGCGTGGGAGTCGGAGCGGGTGTCGCAGGAGGAGTGGTGGGACTTCCTCGACACCCGGATCATGACGGACCCGCCCGTCGCCACCGGGTTCAGCCGCAGGTGACCCACGACAGGAAGGAACCTCCGATGGCACGTTACGACCTGCTCGTCAAGGGCGGGGTGCTGGTGCTCCCCTATCACGGTGAGATCCGCGCCGACCTGGCCGTCTCCGACGGCAGGATCGTGGCGATCGGCCAGGACCTGGCCGGCGCCGAGGAGATCCTCGACGCGACCGGCAAGGTGGTGCTCCCCGGCGCGGTGGACGCCCACTTCCACATCGGCATCTACCGGGACCTGGGGCTCGACGCCTTCGAGGAGACGCGCTCCTCGCTGGTCGGCGGCGCCACGAGCGTGCTGTCGTACTTCCGGACCGGGCAGCACTACCTGGACAGGACCGGCCCCTACAAGACCATCTTCCCCGAGGTGCTGGAGGCGGTGGAAGGGAGGGCCTGGACCGACTACGGCTTCCATCTGGCGCCCATGACCGTCGAGCAGATCGAGGAGATCCCGCAGCTGGTGACCGACCACGGGATCACCTCCTACAAGTACTACATGTTCTACAAGGGCTTCGACCTGGCGGCCAACAGCAGGGACGCGCGCGGCTTCACCATGGGCGACGAGTACGACCTGGGCCACCTCTTCCTGATCATGGAGAAGCTGGCCGAGGTCCAGCGCATGCGTCCGGACGAGCGGATCTCGCTCAGCCTGCACTGCGAGCAGTCGGAGCTGATGCGCGTGTTCATCGACCGCGTGCAGCGCGGTGGCGCACCGCAGAACCTGCGGGCCTACCACGAGGCGCGGCCCCCGCTGACGGAGGAGGTGGCGATCGCCGAGGCCGCCGCGATCGCCGCGCACACCGGTGTGAACATCAACCTCCTTCACCTGTCCAGCGCCCAGGCTCTCGACGCCGCCTGCCGTACGGTCGCCAGGCGCGAGACCACCCTGCATCACCTGTGCCTGGACTGCGACGACCTCGACGCCCGCGGCGGGCTGGGGGGCAAGGTCAACCCTCCGATCCGCACCCGGGAGCACAACGAGGCGCTGTGGGCCGGCGTCGCGGACGGCCGGGTGGACTGGGTGGCCTCCGACCACGCCTGCTGCCTGGAGGAGCACAAGGGCGATGCCCTCTGGCCCGCCCGGCCGGGGTTCGGCGGGACGGCACTGCTGTATCCGGTCCTGTTCTCGGAGGGACATCTGAGGCGGGGGCTCAGCCTCACCAGGATCGCCGAGGTGGCGTCGGCCAATCCGGCCAAGGCGTACAACCTGTGGGGCCGCAAGGGGAGCCTGGCGGTGGGGTTCGACGCCGACCTCACCGTGGTCGACCCCGGGCTGACCCGGACGGTCACCGCGGACCTGCTGCTCTCCGGGCAGGACCACTGCCCCTTCGAAGGGGTGGAAGTGACCGGATGGCCGGTCGGCACGGTGGTCGGCGGCCGGGTCGCCTTCCGCGACGGCGAGGTGGTGGGCGAGCCTGGCGGAGCCTATCTCCGGTAAGCCAGAACCCAAGGCCCGCGCCCAGTTGGAGAACCTCCAGCTGGGCGGGGCACAGATGTCGGCCGTCGGACCGGCCCTCTCCACCGCTGGGTGAGCCGCGCGGGAAGTCTTGCGGTCTACATGCCGTCGCCGTCCCAGCGGCCGCGGGAGCGGCTGCGGACAGGGAGGCTGGAGACGATCGGTGCCGGGATCGGATCGCCGGGCTTCCAGGAGCGTCCCTTGCCCCAGTTGTGCGAGTCACGCTCGTCCCGATGCTCCACGGAGGCCGGATCGGCGCCCCAGTCGAGGTCCGGGAGGTCGTGGGAGTGGCCGTGGTCGTCGTGGCCTCCCCCCAGGCGCGCGGCGTCCAGCGCCTTGGCGATGGCGATCAAGCTCTTGTCCGTGCCCCGGCCCGGCGGGAAGTAGTCGTGGTCGGTGGCGCCCTGCGACCGGGTGAAGTCCAGGGACGCCTGGAGCATCTCCAGGTGCTCCTCGGTACGCCGGGCGGAGCCGCGGCCCAGGTCGTGGGTGGACTGCGACCAGCGCATCCGCCCGCCCTCAGGCCCGTAGTTGATCGCCTCGCCGCCCCAGCGCACCCACTCGTTCTCGGTGTACCAGTTGAACAGCTCCCCGTCGGAACGCAGCAGCCAGGTCGCGCCGCCTTCCATCGAGGTGAAGTGGCCGTGCTTGACCCGGGCCGGGCGGAAGAAGTACGTGCCCAGGTCCAGGGTCCCGAAGTTGTACTCCATCAGTCCCTGAACCGTGTAGGCCTCCTCGTAGCACGGATGGTGCGCCAGGCGGTGATCGGCCCAGCCCTGTTGAGCGTGCACGAGCCTGGTGTAGAAGCCGGTCTCCGGGTCGACGTGCAGGTACTTGATGTACAGCCCCGGCATCGGACCCGGGTTCGGGACGGCGTCCCACGGCATGGCGTCGGAGTCGATCACGATGACGTCCTCGCGGGCGTCTGCCCAGCGCCGGGCGCCGGGATCGAACCCCGCGTCGCCGTACTCGCGATAGTGCAGCACCCTGGTGCCGGCGCTGAACTTCACCCAGTCCGCCGGGACGCCTTTCGGCAGGTAGAGGTAGCCGCCCTTGCCGATGGTCCGCCCGCCGTACGTCATCGTGCCGTCGAGCACGTAGAACTCGGTGGTCGCATGGTGCACCCCGGGTCCTCGGCCCCAGTCGGTGTGGAAGTCGATGCGAAGGGACGACGACCCGTCCTCCTCGTCCACGGAGAGCCGGCGCTCGCCGGCCCTGCCCTCCCCGCCGGCCAACTCGGCCGCGTGCCAGATGTAGTCGTCCTCGTGGATCACTTCAACGTGGGGACGCATGCCCCTCCTTCAACGAGCGTTTGAGGATCTTGCCTGCGGCGTTGCGTGGCAGCGTCGGGACGATCTCGACGTGCCGGGGGAGCTTGGGGCCGGCCAGAGCCGCGCGGCAGTGCCTGACCAGAGCCTCGGTGTCCACCGCGGCCCCCGGCAGCGCGACGACGAAGGCGGCGACCGTCTCGCCCCACCGGTCGTCGGGGAGGCCGACGACGGCGGCCTCGGCGACGCCTGGGAACCTGGCGATGACCTCTTCGACCTCGCGGGGAGCGATGTTGACGCCGCCCGATATGATCATGTCCTTCTTGCGGTCGACGATGTAGAGGTAGCCGTCCTCGTCCTGCCGGACGATGTCGCCGCTGGTGAGGAAGCCGTCCGGGGTGGTGCAGGCCGCGGTGGCCGCCGGATCGTCGAGATAGCCGTTCATCAGGTACGGCGAGCGGCTGAAGAGCTCGCCGCCGACGATCCTGATCTCCGTCATGAACCAGGGGGTGCCGACCGAGCCGAGTTTGCGGCGGGCGTCGGCGGGGCGGCAGTTCGCCACGATCCCCGCCTCGGTCGAACCGTACAGCTCATGCACGCCGGCCTGGGGGAAGCTCTCCATCACCCATTCCTTCAGCGGGCCGGGCAGCGCGGCGGCGTTGAAGTAGAGCGTGTCCAGCGATGACAGGTCGCGTGTCCCGAGCCCCGCCGCGCGCAGCATGTGGGCGTGCGTGGGGACGAGGAAGACCGACTGGGCCCGCTCGCGCTCGATCATCGCCAGCAACCGCTCGGGATCCCAGGAACGCAGCATGGCAACGGTGCCGCCGGTGAACACCGGCGCGTAGCCGAAGGCGAATCCGGCGCCGTGGTACATCGGCGCGACCGCGATCGACCTGCGCCCAGGGCCGAGGCCCCACTCCAGCGCCGCACCGTAGAACGTGAGCACGCGGGAACGGTGGCTGATCATCACACCCTTGGGGTTGCCGGTGGTCCCGGCCGTGTAGGCCACGCAGAACGGATCACGCTCGTCGACCGCCACCCGCGGATCGGCGGAGCCTGCCGCCGCCAGCGCTGCTTCGTACGATGGCGCGCCCCCGACTGCCAGGACGAAGTCCGGCAGGTCGACGCCCTCGACGGTGGCCGCGAGCGCGGCATCCATGATCAGGGCCCGGCTCCGGGAGTGTCCGAGCACGTAGACCGACTCGGCCGGTGTCATGCGCGGGTTGAGCGGCACCATGACCAGTCCGGCCTTGGACACGCCCGCCGCGATCTCGGGATACTCCATCCGGTTGCCGAGCAGCACGGCGACGCGATCACCCCGGCGTAACCCCGCGGCCAGCAAGGCGTTGGCCAGGCGGCTCGAGCGATCGTCCAGGCCACGGTAGGACAGCCGGCGGTCTCCGTCGATCACCGCGATCGCCTCGGGAGTCGCCCTCGCGAACTCGCGGATGCCGCCCGCGATGGAGAGCTGCATCGAGCCTCCGTTCCGCATAAAGAAACGCTATTTCAAAATCATGGCGCGCAAGGTCCTCTGTCGTCAACGGAAAGTCTGACGTTTTCGCATAGGATCGCTGCGTGAGCGTTCCCGCCTACCAGCATCTGGCCGCGGACCTGCGCGGTCGCATCATCGCGGGGGAGTTCCGCCCCGGTGATCGTCTCCCCGTCGAGCCCGAGCTGTCGGCCCGTTACGGGGTGAGCCGCAGCACGGTCAGGGAAGCGCTGCGTCTCCTGGCCAGCCAGAACCTGATCGTCACCACCCGGGGCGTGTCCGGTGGCAGCTTCGTCGCCGTTCCCAGCCCCGACCAGATCAGCGCCTATCTCAAGACCAGCCTCGGTCTGCTCGCCGTGGACGCCGAGGAGGCCGTCGACGGCCTCCTCGAGGTGCGCGACCTGCTGGAGGTGCCCGCCGCCGGGCTGGCCGCGCTCCGCCGTACGGAACAGGACCTGGAAGAGCTGCGGACCACCCTCTTCGATCCTGCGGAGCTGGCGGTCGAGGAGATGTACGAGCCGAACCGCGGCTTCCACCAGGTCCTGCTGCGCGCCTCGGGCAATCCGTTGCTCGAGATCGTCGCCCGGCCCGTCTTCCAGGTGCTGGAGGAGGGGCTCTTGAGGGAGAAGGCGCCCGCGGACTTCTGGACGCAGGTCGACCGGGACCATCGCGAGATCTTCGGCCACGTGTCCGCTCGTGATCAGGACGGGGCGCGCGAGGCCGCGCACGCCCACCTGACGCATCTCCGCTCGGCGTACATCGCGATGGCTCGCTGAACCCTGATCGTGCCTCGGTTGCTGGTCGTTCCATTTTCGGGAAAGATGTTCCAGACTGTACGGTATACCGCCCCTGCAGAGAGAGGGGTGCGGAGCGTAAATCGAACGCGCGCCCCGGGAAACGTGGTGGGATTTGCCTGACACCCGTACCAGGGGGTTTGCCGATGAGTAGGAACAGCACATGCCGATAGACACCTCCAAGCCGCTGCGCCGCCGGGCCTCCGAGGGCGCCAGTCAGACGGTCGCGACGGTAGAGCGGGCCGCCGACGTGCTCGTGCTGTTCGCCGAGCCTGACTCCAGGACTCTCGGTGTCACCGAGATCTCCGAGAAGCTGGAGATGTCCAAGGCGGCCGTTCATCGCATCCTGGCCTCGCTGCGGCTGCGCGGCCTCGTCGAGCTGGACGAGGAGACCCGGCGTTACTCGCTCGGCCTGACGGCGATGCGGCTGGGGCTGGCCTACCTCGACCGGCTCGACGTTCGCCGCCTGGCGGCGCCGACGCTGGTCACGCTGTCCCGGACCTTGTCCGAGACCGCCACGCTGTCGATCCGCACCGGCTACATGCGGGTGTACGTGGACCAGGTGACCCCCAGCCGCGAGGTGATCATGTCGGTCACGCTCGGCGTGCCCTACCCGCTGCACGCCGGCGCCTCCTCCAAGGCGTTCCTCGCGTATCTCACCGACGAGGAGATCGATGACTACTTCCGGACCGTCCCGCTCACACGCCTGACTGAACGCACCCTCGTTCACGAGGACGTCCTGCGCAAGGATCTGGCGGCGATCCGCCGCCGCGGCTACGCGAAGTCCAGCGCCGAGCGCCAGCCCGGCTCCGCCTCGGTCGCCGCGCCCGTCTTCGACCATCATGGGAGGCCTGCCGCGGTCATCAGCGTCTGTGGCCCGCTGGAGCGTTTCCGCGGTGAGGAGAAGCAGGCGGCAGAGGTCCTCGTGGAAGCGACGGCCCAGCTCTCGGCCCAGATGGGACACGTCCCGAGCTAGCCACGAACGGCGCCACTCCTGCCGCGAAGACGGCGAACGAGGGCGGGTCATCAGGATCCCGAACATGTGCGTCCTTTGGCATCGCCTTGTTTTGTGACACTGTGTCGTGAAACAGTGTTCCGAACGATTCGGGGGACCGGCTCGCCCAGGGAGGCCATCGATGCCCCGCACACTTCGCAGATGGACCGTCGCTCTCGTCACCGCTCTGGCCGTGGTGGCGGGTCCGGCCGCCGCCGCGAACGCCAAGCCCGAGCTGACCGCGAGTCAGAGCAGCGACCTGACCGCCGGAACCGAGATCACGGTGACCGGGACCGGGTTCACCCCCAAGACCGCGCTCTTCCTGGCGGTCTGCGACACGAAGCAGCCGCCCGGCAAGGCGTGCGACACCGGCAACTTCGCCAGGGCGACAACCGACGGGGACGGCAAGCTGGAGGTCAAGATCAAGCCGGTCGCGACCTTCGGCGCCACCGACTGCACGGCCACCACGTGCGCGTTGATGACCAACGACCCCGCCAACCCGCGCGACACGCACAACTTCGCCCAGCTCGCCATCACCTTCGCGGCGGCCCCGGCCTCGCCGGGCTCTCCGGCTGCCCAGCAGCCCGCCGCCTCGCCTGTGGTGGCTCCGGCTGCCGCCGATGACGGCGGCTCGAACACGCTGCCGCTCATCGGGGTGGGGATCGTGGTCGTGCTGCTGGTCGTGGTGGCGATCGTCCTGGTCCGGCGCCGCCGTACCGCCTGATCGGTGACCGGCGAGGGCGGGCCGGGACGACCGGCCCGCCATCAGACGTCGGCCGCATGGGATATCTCCTGGTCACGCAGGCAGGCGCTGTGCCTGCCCGCGTGACCGGCGAGCTCGACCAGCGCAGGCACCTCATCCCGGCAGGCGGCGGTCGCATGCGGGCAGCGCGGATGGAAGGCACAGCCGGGCGGGGGATGGACGGAGGAGGGAACCTCACCGGGAACGGCGATGAGCTGCCTCCGTGTGGGATCGGGGACGGGGACCGCGGCCAGCAGCGTGCGGGTGTAGGGGTGACGCGGAGAGCCGAAGACCTCCGCCGCCGGGCCGTGCTCGACGATCCTGCCCAGATACATCACGGCGACGCGGGTGGCGAGGTGGCGGGCGATGTCGAGCTCGTGAGTGATGAGCAGGTAGCCCACATCCAGGGATTCGCGCAGGTCGAGGAGCAGATTGACGACGGTCGCCGTCACGCCGACGTCCAGGCTGGCAGTCGGTTCGTCCAGCACGATGGCGCGAGGCCGGGCGGCGAGCGCGCGGGCGATGGTGACGCGCTGAAGCTCACCGCCGCTGATCCCCGCGGGACGGCGGCGCGCGTAGTCCGCGGGCAGTCCGACCTGCTCCAGGAGCTCAGCCACCCGTCGGGAACGTTCACCCTTGGTCGCGCAGAGCTTGTGAGCGAGGAGCGGCAGGCCGACCGAATGGCCGATCGTCTTGCGCGGGTTCAGTGCCGACCAGGGGTTCTGGGACACGAACTGCACCGCGCGGCGTGCGGTACGGCTCAGGGCAGGGGTGGACGGTTCGCCGGAAATCCGCACGCTTCCCGTGGTCGGCGTGAGCAGCCCGACGGCAAGGCGGGCAAGGGTCGATTTGCCGCACCCGGACTCGCCCACCACGGCCAGGGTCTGGCCCGCGTCCAGCCGGAGTGAGACGTCTTCGACCGCGTGCACGACCCGGCGCCGGGCCAGGGGGTAGCGGTGGGTGACGTGGTCGAGCTCGATGAGCGGCGTCATGGCGAGTCCTCCGTGTGGTGGCACCGGACGTCGAGGACGGGCTGCGGATCCTGTTCGGCGCACACGTCCATCGCGACGGGACAGCGCGGCGCGAACGGGCAGCCTTGCCGGGCGACGGGGCCGGGGGTGAGCCTGCCCAGGCGCGATCCGGTGGGCGCGCGTCCCGGAAGCGCGGAGAGCAACGCCTGGGTGTAGGGATGGCGCGGGGAGGCGAAGATCTGCTCGACGCTGCCCGTTTCCACCAGGCGCCCGCCGTACATCACCCCAACGCGGTCGCAGACCTGCGCCACCACGGCCAGGTCGTGGGTGACGTAGAGGATGCCCAGGCCGAGCCGGTCGCGCAGATCGAGTATCAGCCGGAGCACCTGGGCCTGGACGGTGGGGTCCAGGGTGGTGGTCGGCTCGTCGGCGATGAGCAGATCGGGCTGCCTGGCCAGCGCGGCGATGAGGATGAGCAGGCGCTGGAGCTGGCCCCCCGAGAAGCGATGGGGGTAGTCGCGGGGCCGGTCCAGTACGGCGCGCAGCCCTGTCCGGGCCAGCAGGTCGGGCAGGTCGGCGTCCGAGGCGTGCCAGCGCAGCTGACGGAGCACGGGGGTGACCGGGCTGAGCGAGGTCATGGGTCGTTGCGGGATGACACCGATGCGGGTGGCCCGCAGCCGGCGCATCTCCTGGTCGGTGAGACCCGTCAACTCCTGGTCGCCGAGCCGTACGGCTCGCGCCGCCATCCGGGCCCCCGCGGGCAGGACGCGGGTGAGAGCCGCGCACACGCTGCTCTTGCCGCTGCCCGACTCGCCCACCAGGCCGAGGATCTCGCCACGGCGCAGTGTGAAGGAGACATCGTGCACGGCCCGCACGCCTGGATAGTCCACGTGCAGGCCGGTGACGGTGAGCAGGTCGCTCATCCCGTTCCCCGCAGGGGCCGGAGGGACGTGGTACCCAGGCGGCTGATGCGCATCCGGGCCGGGCTGAGCGGGGTGACGCTCGTTCGCTGGCCGACGATCATCTTGGGGTAGACCGGCGGGAACATCACCGCGTCCTGGGCCAGCCGGGCGTTGACCTTGGTGAGGAGCCGATCGCGTTCGGCCTGGTCGTCGGTGGCCCAGATGCGTTCGATGGCGGCGTCCACGGCCTCGTTGTGGTAACCGCAGGCCAGGACGCTCGTGGACAGGGCCGGGGAGAGCGTCAGGTAGTTGGCGTCGCCGCTGGTGAACCCGCTGGAGTAACGGTTCATGATCATCTGGTATTTGCCGGAGATCCAGCGCTGCGCCCAGGGGCCGCCCTGCAGCACCTCGAGCTTGACGGCGATACCGGCGCGCTGCCAGCCCTGTACGAGGATCTGGGCGATGTCCTCCATGGTCTGCCCGGCGCTGATGGTGAGGGTGAAGGAGGGGTCGTCCACGCCTTTCAGCAGTTCGCGGGCCTCCGCCAGGTCCGGAGCGGCGCGAAAGACCCGCAGGCCGGGGTCGTAACCGCGTTCGGCGGGCCCGATGGGGCCTTGACCGATGGTGGCGGCTCCGCCGTACACCTTGTCGTTGACGGCCTTCCGGTCGGTGGCCAGGGCCACCGCGTGCCGGAAGTTCTCGTTGTCGAACGGGGGATCGCCGACCTTGACGTAGGAGAGAAGGTCGATGGGGGCGTCCACACGATGCACGATGACCTGGGACTGGCCTTGGAGCAGGGGCAGGGAGGCGACCGGAAGTTCGGTGGCCAGGTCGATGCTGCCGGCGCGCAGGTTGACCGCGCGGGTGGAGCCGTCGGGGATGATCTGGAAGTCCAGCCGCGGGTAGGCGGGCTTGGGGCCGTGGTAGGCGGGGTAGGCGCTCATGGCGTAGCCGAGCCCGGCCGTCACCTTGTCGAGCCGGTAGGGGCCGGTGCCCATCATCGCGTCCTTGCGGTCGGCGTAGTCCCTGTGGGTGATCGGCAGGTTGGTCAGGTGGGAGCGGAGCAGGCCGTACGGCTTGTTGAGCTTGATCTCCACCGTGCTCGGGTCGACGGCGCGCGCGCCGGCGAAGTAGCCGAGGAAGTAGACGACCCACTCGCTGCCGCTGGCGAAGGCGGCGACGTGGTTGAGCGAGGCGACGACGTGCTGGGCGGTGAAGGGATCTCCGTTGTGGAAGGTCACTCCGGGCTTCAGCCGGATGGTCCAGGTGAGCCCGTCCGGCGCGATCGCGGGTGCCTCGGCGGCCAGCAGCGGCACCGGGCGCAGGTCGGCGCCGTAGTCGTAGAGGGTCTCCATCACCGGCTCGGCGATCCACCGGGTGACCTCGCTGCCGGAGTCGAGCGGGTTGAGGTTGCCGGGGCCGGCGGGGATGCCGATGCGCAGCCTGCCGTCGGCCGCGCCTGAGTTCGTGGAGGAGCACGCGGCCAGCGGGAGCGCGCCCAGCGTGGCCAGCAGGCGACGCCTGGACCAGGCGGTTGAGGTCATCGAGTCTCCTTCGGTGCGCGTCCGCCGAGGCGATCGGAGAGGGTGTCGCCGATCAGGTTGAAGCCGAGGATCCCGGCGAGCATGACCGCGCCGGGCAGGACGGAGTACCACCAGATGCCGGCCGGCAGGTAGCCGGTACCGCCGCCGGTGAGGTTGCCCAGAGTGGCCTGGGGGAGCTGGATGCCGAGCCCCAGGAAGCCGAGCCCGCCTTCGGCGAAGATGGCCAGCGCCATGGCCAGGAAGGCCTGGACGGCCATGGCCGGGGCGATGTTGGGGAGCAGCTCGCCCAGGATCACCCGGGTGCGGCGGACACCGATGACCTGGAGCGCGGGCACGTAGTCCTGGCCCATTTCGACGAGCGTGGCCGCTCTGGCGACGCGTGCGAAATAGGGAATGAAGGCGACGCCCAACAGCAACACGACCTTGGTGGTCATGGTGATGGGGATCTGACCCAGGTGGACGGTGCCGGTGCCGCTCAGGCCGATGACGAACATGGCCAGGACGAACATCGGTAGCGCCTGGATGATCTCCAGGCCGCGCATGATCAGGTCGTCGAGAAACGAGCCGCGCAGATACCCGGCCAGGATGCCCAGCGGCAGGGCCAGAAGCAGGCCCAGCGCCACCGCGGCCAGGCTCACCAGTAGCGAGACTTGCGTCCCGTCCACGGTGCGGGCCAGGAGATCTCTGCCGAGCTGATCGGTGCCGAACGGGTGGGCCAGGCTAGGGCCGGCCAGCACCTCTGCTCCGGTCGCGTTCGGGTTGCCGGCCAGCAACGGCCCAAGGATGGCCAGCAGGCAGAACAGCGCGGCGCAGCCGGCACCGAACCAGGTCAGCCTCACCGCAGGACCCCCTCACGCACTCTGGGGTCGATGGCGAGCTGGGCCAGGTCCACCAGCAGGTTCGTCACCAGGTACAGCAGGGCCACAGCCAGGCAGCAGCCGACGGCGACGGGATAGTCCTGGCGGCGGAAGGAGTCGACCATGAGCTGCCCGATGCCCGGCACGCCGAACACGTTCTCCACCAGGACGGCCCCGCTGACCAGCATCCCGAGCATCAGCCCCATGACCGTGACGACCGGCACGGCCGCGTTGCGCAGGGCGATCCTCCTGACGAGCTCGCCCCGGGGCTGGCCGATGGCCCTGGCGAACGAGACGTAGTCGCGCTCGAGCACCTCCAGCAGCGAGGCCCGCGATGTCCGGGCGACGACGGCGAACGCGGGCAGGCCGAGGACGAACGCGGGCAGCACCAGGCTGCTGAGGTGGGCGACCAGCCCCTCGCTGAGCGGGACATAGCCGTCGGCAGGGAACACGCCCACGACGTAGACCCCGAACACCAGCACACAGACCAGCCCGAGCCAGAAGCTGGGCACGGACATCGCGACCACGCTGATGACCCGGACGAAGCCGTCGATCAACGAGCCATGGCGTAATGCGGCCATCGCCCCCGCGAGGATTCCCAGCAGCATCCACACTCCCGCCGCGAGCAGGCCCAGCTCCAGGGAGACCGGCAACCGCTCCCCGACCAGGGCGCCGACCGGCTGGTCGGAGAAGATCGAGTTCCCCAGGTCGCCGGTGAACAGCCTGCCCAGGTAGCGGACGTACTGCTCAGGGATGGAGGCGTCCAGCCCGAGCCGTGCCGCCACCGCGGCACGTCCCTCCTCGCTGTAGCTGTAACCGAGCAGGGTGTAGAGCGGGCTGCCCGGGGACAACCGCAGGAGGATGAAGACCAGCGAGACCACCACGAAGACCGTGGTCAGCAGGGCGATCAGGCGCCGGAGGAGGTAGGAGGTCAAATGGACCACTCTCCAAGGCTGTTCCTATACTCGGAATGCCGTATATAGAGATGGAATCCTAGGTGTCGGACCGTGGGCCGCCATCGTCCGAACGATGTATTGCGTGCCTCTTGAAGGAGGTCCAGCTGGTCTCGTTGGGGGCTGACCACTTCTCGGGGGCGTACGCGTACAGCGTGCACGGCACGTTGCCGACGGCGGGATCGTCGAGGTCCGCTGCGCGGGCGAAGAACTGGAAGAGCTCCATCGCCCGGTAGGTGGCATCGCCCGAGCTGGCCGGGAACTCCGAGGGCGGCAGGGGAGAGGGGTAGGCGAGCAGGACGTCGGTGTTGATGACCACGTCATCCCCGATGCGGGTCGTGGGAGCCGTCAGCTTGGCGGGCCAGCGCTGATTGACCGGGTCGTTCCACACGTGCAGGACCTCCACGTGCTCGCTCGAGTACCGGTTGTCCCAGCCGCTCAGGATCTCCCGGGAGACGGGGTCCAGGTAGAAGGTCCGGACTAGATCCACAGCGTCCTCCTTTTTGTGACAATGTGTCGTTAAATCGTTGACGACGGTACGCTGCTTGATGACACTGTGTCGTGAAACTCGATTCCGATGCAATGCCCGGGAGGGTGGAACATGGCAGAGACCTTCGCCGACGAGCTGCGGACGGTCACCTGGAGTGACCACGAGGGGGCCGAACACACGGCCTACCTGGAGGCATTGATGAAGGGGCAGGTCTCCAGGGCCGGTTACGCCGAGATGGTGGCCCAGCACTACTACGCCTATGTCGCCCTGGAAGAGGCCGGTCGGGCGCTCGCCGACGACCCCGTGGCCAAGCCGTTCATCCGTCCTGAGCTGGAGCGGGTATCCGCGCTGGAGCGCGACCTGGAGGCCCTGTACGGCGAGAACTGGCGCGAGGAGATCGCGCCGTCCAGGCCGACCCTCACCTATGTCGCCCGGATCAACCAGATCGCCGACTGGCCGGGAGGGTTCATCGCCCACCACTACACCCGCTACCTGGGCGACCTGTCCGGCGGCCAGGTCATCCGCAAGATCGCCGAGCGTGCGTACGGCTTCGAGGACGAGGGCGGCGTCAGCTTCTATCTGTTTCCCGGCATCCCTGACCTCAAGGCGTTCAAGATCGAGTACCGGGAGCAGCTCAACGCCCTGAACCTGGACGAGGTGCAGCGCAGGCGCATCATCGGCGAGACCCTGCTGGCCTACCAGCTCAACACCGAGGTCCTCGTCGAGATCGGCAAGCGGCTGCCCGAGTACCTGGTCGCATGAGCTTTCCCGTTCCGGTGCGATCCCTCGGGCGGCCGCGCCTGCTGGCCGGTCCCCTCGCCGGCGGGCCCGAGCCGACCGGTGAGCAGGTCGTGGAGATCGCGGCGGCGGCGGGTATCCGAGGCCGGGGCGGGGCGGGCTTCCCCCTGGCGGTGAAGCTCCGCTCGGTGACGTCGGGGTTCGTGATCGGCAACGGCGAGGAGGGCGAGCCCGCCTCGGTCAAGGACCGGTACCTTCTTCGCGAACGTCCCGAACTGGTGATCAGGGGTCTGGAACTGGCTGCTCGCGCGGTCCAGGCCGAGCGCGCGTTCCTCTGTCTCAGCGATCCGGTCGCGGTTTCGCGCCTGCGCGAGCTCGCACCCGAGGCCGTCGACGTGGTGCGGGTGCCGGCCGCCTACGTGGCCGGGGAGGAGACAGCCGTCGTCCGTGCCGTCGGCGGAGGTCCTGCGCTCCCGGCGGCCAAGCCGCCCCGCCCGTGGGAATCGGGCCTCGACGGCAGGCCCACGCTGGTCAGCAACGTTGAGACGCTGGCGCAGCTGGCGCTCGCCGTACATCTCGGTCCGGAGGAATATCGCGCGGCCGGGACCGAGGACTCACCGGGCACCTTCCTGGTGACGCTCTCCGGCGCCGGCCGCGGTCCGGTCCTCTACGAGATCCCGTACGGCACGCCGTTCGGCGATCTGGCCGCGTTCCATCTGGGCTCCACGACAGGGGTGACCGGCGTCGTGGCGGGCGGGCTCGCCGGTGGCCTGCTTCCCGCGTCCGCGCTCGCGCTGCCACTGACGCACGCGGCCTTCGCCGATGCGGGAAGCGTGCTGGGGTGTGGCGCCTTCGTGCTCCTGGCCGGAGAGTGCCCGGTCGGGGTGGCCGCCGGCATCGCACGTTTCCTCGATGAGGAGAACGCCGGCCAGTGCGGGTCATGCGTCAAGGGCAGCGCGGGTGTCGCCGATGTCCTGATCCGGCTCACGGAAGGGGCGGCCGCCGGCGAGGACGTCGAGCGGCTGGAGCGTTGGGGAGAAGGCCTGGCGGGGCGGGGCAACTGCGCCACGCCCGACGCGGTCTCCGCCCTCGTCGGCTCGCTCTTCCGGCACCACAGGGAACGGGTGTGGACGCACGTGAACTCCGGATGCCTCGCGTGCGCTCCTCATGACTTCCGCATTCGACTTGAGGAGAATCCATGAAAGTGGCGATCGACGCCGCGGTCTGCGATGGCAAGGGCTACTGCAAGCGTTTCGCCCCCGAGGTGTTCGCCATGGACGAGTGGGGCTACGGCAAGGTCCTCGTCGAGGAGGTCCCGCCGGAGCAGGAGGCCAACGCCCAGGCGGCCGTCGAAGCCTGCCCGCTCCAGGCCATCAGGACGGTGTGAACGAGGGCTGCCCTGGTCGGGGCAGCCCCCGGAGCGCTCAGCCGAAAGTCTCGCCCAGTTCGACGGTGATGGCGGCATTGCCGTTGAAAGCCTGGTTGCCTTCGGCTACCAGCGTGGGGATGTCGTCCTCGGCGACCGGGATCGCGTTCATCCTGGCGTGGTATTCACCGACGAACGCGTGGGTGTCGTCGATCTGCGCGAAGTCGTAGAACGCGGTGCCCTCGCTTTCGCTCAGGCCGTACGTGGTCGCGAGCATCTTGCCCAGAGTGGCGCCGCCGTGCAGGTAACCGGCGTAGCGGATCCAATGGTGGGGGACCAGGCCCAACGGCCACTCGTCGCGCACCCTGTTCAGCCGTGCGACGTAGGCGTCGGTGGCCGGTGAGGTCTCCAAGGCCTGACGCCAGTCGCGGCCGTAGAAGTGGGCGAGGTCTCGTTCGATCGCCTCGGTCCGGTGGAGCTGCGGCAGGTGGAGCACGCCCACCCTGGGGTCGTCCCGCAGGGCTTCGGTGGCCTTCTCAAGCGCCGTGTAGACGGCGTGGAAGCGCACCAGCCAGAGACGGTAGGCCTCCTGGGACAGCTTGCCTTGGAAGAGAGCGAGCATGTACGGCGTGTTCTCGGCGGCGCGATGAGCCTCCGTCGTTCCCTGGTACAGCAGCTTGGACAGGGCTTCCATGCGTCCTCCTCGACTTTTATGACGATATGCCATAAAGATAGTGACATGATGTCGCAAAAACAATGGAACGGCATTCCGCAGGGCTCGCTTGGTGCTGCCGGATCGCCCAGGTGCGAAGATGCTGAGGTGCCCCGAATCTCCGCCGCGAACCTCAGTGAGCACCGTGCCCAGACGCTGGAACGCATCTTCGAGGCGATCTCCCAGCTGTCGCGCGACCGGCCCATCGACGACATCTCCATGACCGACGTCGCCGCGGCGGCGGGGGTGGCGCGCACTGTCCTGTACAACTACTTCCCGGACAAGGCGGCGCTGCTGCTGGCCTTCAGCGAGCGGGTGACGGAGTACTTCGCCGACCTGTTCGAGCGTGAGCTGCCCGCGCAGGCGAGCGCGTCGGAGCGGCTCGTCGCCTTCATCAGGCTCCAGCTCGAAGGCCTCCTGGCGCATCCGCACCCGGGCGCCGCCGAGATGACCGCCGCCCTGGGGCCGGATGCCTATCACGCGCTCGCCGGCCATGTCGCGCCGATGCAGCGGATACTCGCCGAGATCATCACCGACGGCGTGAGCTCCGGGGAGTTCCGGACAGTCGAGTCCGAAGCCGCGGCGCGCAGCATCATGGCGGTCATCGGCGCCGAGCGCATCCCTCTCATTCGCGGTGAGGTGACGGCGGAGCAGGCCCGCGAGACCGTCACGGCCTTCGTCCAGAACGCCTTGCGCAAGAACAGGTGATTGCGAGGCCCGGCGGGGGAGCCCCCGGGCGCGAGCGCCCGGCTTGTACAGCGCGTCGCCCGGGGACATGCTCCGCCCGCCGTTCATCTGGGCGGTAGCCCAACACCGAGCTCGGTGGCCACGGCATCGGCCGCACCATGCACGAGGGAGGGCGCTTAAGTCGCCCTGTCAACCGATGCCGGCCCGATCGAACGGTGGCCGCTCGAGCCGCTGACCTGTAGTTCGACCAGTGCGTAAGACGAAATGGGGCGGCTGCCCGCGGTTCCCCACCTGTCGGCGACGCCAGAACCAGTACGGCTTGCCGAGATCAACCTCGGGTAGCCTGACCACACTAGATCAACTTTACCCGTCCAAAACGGGGCAAGCCCGTTGCCGTCGATGTGTGGAGGTGACACCGGTGTTGGACTACGGCCTTGACCTGTCCGGTGTGGAGCGCGACCTTGCTCTGCCCGACTTGGTGGCTGAAGGGGATGAGCTCGACGCGCTGGTATCAGCGCAGGCCGACTGGTCGAAGCCTACGCCTGCAGCGGGGTGGACGATCGCCCACCAGATCGCTCATCTTGCTGCAGCTGATGCGAACGTTCTCATCGCCATACGGACTCCGGAGGCGTTCGACGCTGTGCTGAAGCAGGCGGAAGCCGCAGGCAGCCAATACGCTGATCTCGACGCCGCCGCGGGGGCAGCCAAACCGCGATCGGTGCTGCTGGAACAATGGCGCGCCGGTCGCGCCGAGGTGGCGGCGGAGCTACGTGACCTTCCGCTGGACCAGGGGTTTCCGTGGTACGGCTCGCAGTTGACCGCGGCGCTCATGGTGCCGCTTCGACTGATGGAAACGTGGGCTCACGGGCAGGACGTTTTCGATGCGGTGGGCGTCTCACACCGTCCGACGGGTCGGCTCCAGCAGGTGGCCTCGTTGGGAGTGATAGGACGAGCGCTGTCGTTCTACGCCGCCCAATTGCCTACTCCGGCAGAGCCGTTCCGTGTCGAGCTGACTGGTCCCGACGGCCAATCCTGGGCATGGGGCCCAGAAGATGCCATGCAACGGGTTCAGGGCAGTGCCCTCGACTTCTGCCTTCGAGTCACTCAACGCAGGTCCCGAGCCGAGACCGACCTCACGGCAGTCGGCGAGGACGCGGACAAGTGGCTTGACATCGCTCGCGTCTTCCTCTGAAGAGGCATATAGCGATCCGCCGGCCGCTGTCCGGACCTCACCTCGATCCCGCTGGAGGGCGTCGAGCCGAGTCACGTCGTGCCGGCGACCCCTGGGTCTCCTGGTCGGAAAAGCCTTGAAGCGCGGGCGGGCCGCCGTCCGGACGCCCTGGGCGACGCAGTCCGCGGACGCTCCGCTGCGCCATCGCCCCGGCTCCGCCTCTAACGGGCCGGGGCAGTGGAGGCACGCCGTCGGCGGACGCGCCGCTGCGCGAGGAGCACGCCTGGCTACCGTCCTCGCCCCGCGTCTCCCGCTGGCGGTTCCCGCGACCCTGGATCGTCACCACCTGGGTGCCGACCGCGCCCGTAAGGCGCGGCGCGGAGGCGGCCTGAGAGGGCTCTGTCGTGAGCGCCACGGTCAGCGCGGTTGGCGCAGTCCTGCGAGCAGGAGCGCGACCAGCCGGCGCGCGTCGTAGCCGGGGTCGCTGTCCGCGCCGATGCAGAGATTCCCGATGCCGCGCATGAGCTCGTAGGCCTCCAGGTCGGCGTGGATCTCGCCGGCGGCCGCCGCGGCCTGGAGCAGTTGGGCGCATACAGGCACGAGACGGTCCACGAAGTAGGTGTGCAGGGCGTCGAACTGGGCGTTGTCCGACCTCAGCGCGGCGGCGAGCCCGTGCTTGGTGACCAGGAAGTCCACGAAGAGGTTGGTCCATCGCTCCAGTGCCGCGTGCGGGGTCGCGCTGGTCGCCAGCAGGGCAGGACCGGCCTCGGCGCAGGCTTCGACCTGGTGCCGGTACACGGCGATGATGAGGTCCGCTCGCGTCGGGAAGTGACGGTAGATCGTGGCGGTCCCCACGCCGGCCTTGGCCGCGATGTCGCGTATCGGCGCTTCCATGCCCGACGCGACGAAGACCGCGGCGGCCGCGTCGAGCAGAGTCTCCTCATTGCGCCGGGCGTCGGCTCGCCTGGGCCTGCCCGCGCGCCCGGCGCCCGGTTCGCTGTCGTTCACGGCGACGTTTACCTCCACCATCGACATTGATAAACGGGACAATGTCCCGTATCGTCAAACGGGACAGCGTCCCGCTTGTTCATGGTGCCAGATCAACTGCCCGACCACCAGGCCGCGCCATGTCGCCATGCCGTTCCACCCCACCGAATCGAACGAAGGTGCATCCATGTCCCCCTCGAGCCTTGCCGGCCCGCCGAAGTCCGCCGACTCGCCCGCGACGGTGGTATCCGCGCAACCGGTCGTGCTGTCCGCCCCGGACCGCGGGCAGGATCTGCAGGTCCGGGTGTCCGCGCCCGCCACCGGCGACAACCTGCCCATCATCGTCTTCTCGCACGGCTTCGGCTGGTCGATGAACGGCTACGCCCCGCTGGCCGACTACTGGGCCGCCCACGGCTTCGCGGTCCTGCAGCCCACCCACCTCGACTCACGTACGCTCGGCCTGCCTGCCGACGACCCCAGGACGCCGCGGATCTGGCGCATCCGTATCGAGGACCTCACACGCGTGCTGGACGGACTCGACGTCCTGGAAGCCGCCGTGCCCGGCCTGGCCGGGCGCCTGGACCGCGGTCGCGTCGCGGTGGCAGGCCACTCCTGGGGAGCCCAGACGGCGAGCACCCTGCTGGGCGCGCGCGTCCTGGACTCCGACGGCAATCCCGGCGAGGACCTGTCCGACCCCCGCGTCAAGGCGGGTGTGCTGCTTGCCCTGACCGGCCTGGGCGACGACCTGACCCCGTTCGCCGCCGAGCACTTCCCGTTCATGCGGCCGTCCTTCGACACCATGACCACCCCGGCTCTCATCGTCGCCGGGGACAACGACCTGTCCCACCTGTCCACCCGCGGACCGGACTGGTTCACCGACCCCTACACCCACAGCCCCGCGAACAAGAGCCTGCTCACGCTGTTCGGGGCCGAGCACTCGCTCGGCGGCATCCCCGGCTACGAGGTCGCCGAGACGACCGACGAGAGTCCCGCACGCGTCGCGCTGATCCAGCACCTCACCTCCGCCTTCCTGCGCAGCGCCCTCCACCCCGACGACACCAGCTGGAAGGCGGCGGTCACCGCGCTGGAGGAAGACCCCAACCCGCTGGGCAGCCTGCACAGCAAGTAGGGCGGGGCTCACCAGGCCCCGCCGCGCGGTGCGGGCGGTGACGGTGTACGGCACAGCCAAGCGCACCCGGAACCCCTGCGCCTGTGCTGCGAGGCGCAGCACAGCCAAGGCCCCTGCGGCAGTGCTGCGAGGCGCGCCGCCCTGCCCAGGCCAGGCCATCTGGCGGCGAGTCAGCCGGGATGGGCGGTGCGGTAAAGAGTGGCTGCGCGCTCCGCTTCCGGACGACGTTTCTTGAAAGCGGCCTGAACGCGGGGATCTTTGCGAGGCAGCCGCCTGTGATCCGTACCGATGATCGCCCCGGGTATCTCGTACTCGTACAGGGCTTCGTCGCAGGCGTCGCTCGCCGTAACATTCGGTCTTCTCAGGAAATCATTGACGGGCTTGTAGCTTTTGCCGAGCTCTCGTACGGCGTAGTCGATCTGCGCGTCCATATTGAAGAGCACGGAGGCGCCCAGTGCGGTATCCGAGAGCTTGTGAGTGAACAGTCCCCTGCGTCGGTCGCGCTCGGACCAATGCGCAAGGCCGACTCCTGAAAGCTTCGGTCCGACACCTGCCGCCTCGTTGCGGTTCATGATGGCGTCAGCCGTGTGTTCGACTACTTCGCCACTCCAGTTCGCCGCCCGCATCGGAGACTGCTCTTTGGCGCCCTCGATGTTTGACGGGATCACGTAAGATTCGATCACGAAGTTTCCGACGAGTCCAGCCGCTCCATTCACCGGGTACCCGTAATGGCGCACCAACTTCTCCATCACATAAAGCATGCGCTGGTATCGAGGGATGTCCTCCCACTGAACGACCAGGTTCCAGTTGACGACGTCATCGAAGTGACCGTCTCGAAAACCGCCGGGCAGAGCGGTCCAGTGGTCCGATATCTTCTGAGGTCCGACGGCGGAGTCCGCACCGATGTCGTAGCGGACGTATTGGTCGTTCTTGAAGAAGTAGGCGATGCCGTTGCCCCAGTTGACGACGGCGTCCAGGTCGTTGTGGAAGCCGTTGGGCAGAGCGGTCCAGTGGTCCGATATCTTCTGAGGTCCGACGGCGGAGTCCGCACCGATGTCGTAGCGGACATATTGGTCGTTCTTGAAGAAGTAGGCGTAGCCGTTGCCCCAGTTGACGACGGCGTCCAGGTCGTTGTGGAAGCCGTTGGGCAGGGCGGTCCAGTGGTCTGCTGTTTTTTGGGGTCCGACGGTGGTGTCTGTGCGGATGTCGTAGCGGACGTATTGGTCGTCCTTGAAGAAGTAGGCGATGCCGTTGCCCCAGTTGACCACCGCGTCCAGGTCGTTCTGGAAGCCGGAAGGAAGCCGCTTCCAGCCGGACGAGATCGGTATGATCTTCAGTTGACCCGCGGCATCCGATTCCAGGTCGTACCCGACGTAATCGCTGCCGCGAAAAAAGTAGACCCGCCCATTCATGGGGAGGGAAGGCTGACGCTGAAAAGCGTAGTCGCCGACGTTGTCGCTGCCGTGCTCGACATGCACTGTAAGCGTTTCTCCGGAAACCTGCCATTGAGCCTTCTGCGGTTGGCGCTCGCTGGAGCAGTCGCCCGCGACCTTCCAGCCGAGGTGGGTTCCCTTGTCGATGTTCCACATCACCTCCCCGACATTGTGCGGGCACTGCTGAAGTGTGATCGCCTGGTGGATGGTCCCGACGAGGCCGTCAGCTCCACGGCTCACCCCCACGACTCCTCCGCCGCTGTACCTCCAGAAGCCGAGAATCGATTCCGCTGCCGGTTGCGTCATGGGGTCACTCCCGCATGTGATTACCGATGAACAACCTTCAGTCTCCGTTGATGACCGGTAAGGAAAGGACGGACTTCCTCCCCGTGGCGCGCAAAGACATCGCCTAGCGGCGCGGTGGGCGGATGCCGCGGTGTTCCCAGGCGCCGCCGAGGGCGGTGGAGAGGACCTCCTCCGAGGCGGTCGGCTGGGCGCCGTAGTCCGGGGGGACGGGGGTGGGGCCTTCGACGATGTGGTTGGTGAGGGTGCCGAGGCCTTCGACTTCCACCTGCACCAGGTCGCCCGGCTGGACGGGGCGGGAGTTGGCGAGGGTGCCCGACAGCAGGACGTCGCCCGGATGGAGAGTGATGGTGCGGGCGATGTCGGCGACCAGGTAGTGCATGTCCCAGGTCATCTCGTCCGTCGAGCCGTCCTGGGCCACGGTCCCGTTGACGTACGTCCTGATGCGTTTGCCGTGGAAGTCCCAGTCGTCGACCAGGCCGGGGCCCAGCGGGCACAGCGTGTCGGAGCCCTTGACCCGCAGCATCGACCCGGCGTCCGTGTCGCGGAAGTCGTGCAGGCCGAAGTCGTTGGCGATCGTGTACCCGGCGATGTACGCGCCCGCCTGCGTGGGCGTGATGCCGCGGGCCGTACGGCCGACGACGATCGCCACCTCGCCCTCGTAGTTGAGGTAGGAGCACCCTGCCGGGCGCACCACCGCGCCCCCGTGGGTGTTCAGCGAGGACGTGGGTTTGTGGAAGTACGTGGGCGCGGCTGGCAGCCGGGCCTGGAACTCCGCAACCCGGCTGCGGTGGTTCAGGTGCACTGCGATGATCTTGGTGGGTTCGCAGGGCGGCAGGTGCACGGCCTCGTCCGCGGCCACCGTACGTCCGTCGCCGCTGACGAGCACGTCCCCGTCGCGCCGCACCCGGGTGACGGCGCCGTCGAGCAGGATCCTGCGGTACTCAGGCATGGGTCTCCTTCGGCGCGGGGAAGCCGCCGCCAGGGCGGTCGAACCACAGGTGGGCCTGCCCGGTCCCGACGGAGTTCTCGTAGGACCCGAACAGTCGCCCGCGCGCCGTGCACGACTCCTCGCCCAGCGCCCCCAGCATCATGAGGTAGTGCCCGAAACCCGCCTCCGGGCGGTATTTCATGAACTCCGGCATGGTGGCCAGCACCCTGGCGTGGTCCCCGGCCTCCAGCCAGGCGATCCGCTCCAGGTCGGCCGCGCGGGCCTCCGGCGTGCGGACGTGCGCGGGGTCGGAGGACTCGTGCGCGCGCAGCTGACGCAGCGGCCAGAACGTGTGCGACATCGCCCCCGAGGCGATCAGCAGCACCCGCCGGTCGCTGTCGCGGATCGCCTCCCCGAGCGCCCGCCCCAGCCGCAGGTGGTCCTCCGCGTCGCCCGTCTGGCACACCCCGATCGACAGCCACGGCCGTTCCGGCACGCCCAGGTAGGTCCACAGGTTGACCGTCGCGTAGTGGACCGGCAGGTAGGGATCGTCGATCGCGGTGATCCAGGTCCCGTGCCGCTCGGCCCGCGCCTCGATCATCCGCGCCAGCCCGGGATCGCCGGGAAAGTCGTACGGCATGCGGCACATCCCGCGCGGCAACTCGTCGGAGGTGAACAGCCCGGCCCTGCGCGGCTGCGCGGCCACCACGAACTCGACCGTCGTGGCCCAGTGCGAGTCCAGCACGACCACCGTGTCATAGGAGCCGTCGTCGAACACCTCGGCCCGCAGCTGCCGCAGCCCGGTGACCAGGCTGATCTCCCGGCCCTCGTTCAGCTCCCGCCGGGTCTGCTCGGGCAGCACGATCGTGGGCACATGGGCCAGCAGGCCCGCCCCGGCTACCTCGCCCATGGCGCGCTCACGGTGTTCTTGACGTCGCAGTAGAAGTCGAAGCTCCAGTCGCCGCCCTCGCGGCCGACCCCCGACCTGCGGGCGCCGCCGAAGGGCGCCCGCAGGTCGCGGACGAAGAAGCAGTTCACCCAGACCGTGCCCGCCACCAGGCGGGCGGAGACGCGCCGGGCTCGCGCGGGGGAGCCGGTGACCAGGGTGGCGGCCAGGCCGTAGTCGGTGGAGTTGGCCATCGCGACCGCCTCCTCCTCGTCGGCGAACGTCTGCAGGGTCAGCACAGGACCGAAGACCTCCTCGGTGAGGATCTCGCTGCCCGGCTTGGCGCCGGTCAGCAGCGTCGGTTGGTAGTAGAGGCCGCCGAGGTCCCGGTTGGGGCCGCCGCCGAGCACGGGGGAGGCGCCTTCCGCGACGGCACGCCGTACGAAGCCGTCGATCTTGCCGAACTGGCGGGGATGGATCTGCGGGCCGAGGTCGGTGTCCAGGTCGCGCGGGTCGCCCTGGCGCAGCGCGGACGCCCTGGCCAGGAAGCGCTCCAGGAAGTCGGCGGCGACGGACTCCTCGACCAGGAGGCGGACGGCGGCCAGGCACACCTGCCCGGCGTTGTCGTACTGCTCCACGGCCAGGTCGGCGGCCAGGTCCAGGTCGCTGTCGGCGAACACCAGCAGCGGCGACTTGCCGCCCAGCTCGAGCGACAGCGGCGTCAGGTTGGGCGCGGCCGAGGCGGCGATGGTCCTGGCCGTGGCGACCGAGCCGGTGAAGCTGATCCTGCGCACCTCCGGATGCCCGGTCAGCGGCGGGCCGACCTCGGCGCCGTAGCCCTGGACGACGTTGAAGACCCCGTCCGGCAGTCCCGCCTCGGCCGTGATGTCCGCCAGCAGCGAGGCGGTCAGCGGGCTCCACTCGGCGGGCTTGAGCACGACCGTGTTCCCCGCCGCCAGGGCCGGCGCGATCTTCCACGTCGCCAGCATCAGCGGCGCGTTCCACGGAGTGACCAGTACGGCGACGCCGGCCGGATCCCAGCTGACGTGGTTGGCGTGCCCCCGGGTGTCGAAGTCGTCGCGGCCCAGCCCGAGCAGCCAGTCGGCGAAGAAGCGGAAGTTGTGCGCCACCCTCGGCATGACGCCGCGCAGGTGCGAGCGCAGCAGCGCGCCGTTGTCGGTGGTCTCCACCATGGCCAGTTCCTCGGTGCGGCGCTCGACCCCGTCGGAGATGGCGTGCAGCAGCCGGGCCCGTTCATCGCGCGAGGTCCGCGCCCAGGCGGGGAACGCCCCGGCCGCGGCCCTGACCGCCAGCGCCGCCTCGTCCTGGCCGCCCCTGGCCACGTGGGCGAGCACGCTGCCGTCGATGGGGGAGTGGTCCTCGAAGCGTTCGGCGGAGGGCACGCGCTCGCCGCCTATCCAGTGGTCGACGTTCATGATCCCTCCGCTCCGCTGGTGCCCGACTCGAGCAGCGCGCCGCCGTTCCACGTCACGCCGACCTGCCGGTAGTAGCCGCCGATGACCTCCTCGACGGCCAGCGCCGCCAGCTCCTCCGTGGGCGCCTCGAACAGCTCGAGCGTGGCCTCGCCCGTCCAGGCCTGCCCGCCCTCGAACGACTCCGCGCCGCTGGAGATCAGCTCGTCCAGCGCCAGCCCCCCGCCGGTGACGATCGACGGCAGCCAGCGGTGGTGGGCCATCGGGTGGGCGTTGACGAACCCGTTGTGCGGGCTCGGGCCGCTCAGCCGTACGACCGCCTGGGCCAGGCGCCGGTCGGCGGCGGCCAGCGTGGCGCCCAGCGCGCCGCCCGCGGCCAGGCGGGGCGCGGCCTGGCCGTAGGGGTGCGGGCGGGTCAGGTGGATCGAGCCGAGCTTCTTCGGATAGCCCTGGTGCAGGCCGCGCACCAGCGCGAAGTCCTTGTCCACCCAGATGTAGACGCACCTGGAGTACACGCGGTCCCGGTAGGAGCAGCGGACCACGACGAAGCACTCCTTGTACTGCGCCCGCACCGGGTCCAGGAGCTCCTCGCGCGAGTCGGAGCAGGACTGCCAGTCGGCCCAGATGATCGCGACCGCGCCGGGATCGTCAGGGGCCAAACCGAGTGGCGGCGGCAGCAGCTCGGCGACCCTGGCGGGATCGGTCCTGTACTCGACGGTGAGCAGGTCGCCCGAGTAATGCCACGGTGGCGGGGGGATCAGCGACGCGCGGCCCGTCGCCGACTTCGGGGTGAAGAAACCGTGCACAACCTCTCCAATTCGTTTGGATCCTTACGATATGCGGAGGGGGTTGTCCGCGGCTATATGCCTGCGTAATGTTTGTGGCCAAATGAGAGGAGATGCCGGTGAGCGCGGACACGGTCGAGCGCCTGCGGCAGGCGGGTGTGGACGTCGTGAGGATCTGCTACCCCGACCTCATCGGCGTCGAACGCGGCAAGGACGTGCTGCTCGACTCCCTTCCCGAGGTGGCCGAGCACGGGCTGTCGTTCTGCCAGGCGGCCTACTACACCTCACCCCAGGCGGACGTGGTCCCGGTGCCCGGCGGCCTCGACCGCGGGCTTCCGGACATCACGATAAAACCGGACCTGGCCACCGTGAAGGTGCTTCCGTGGGAGCCGGGTGTCGCGCACTGCCTGGGCGAGGCCTACCTGCCCGACGGGCGGCCGTTCCTGGAGGAGCCCAGGGCCGTGCTCAAGGCCGCCATCGCCCGGCTGGCCGAGCTGGGGCTGGCCGGGGTGGTCGGGCCCGAGCTGGAGTACTTCCTGCTGGAGCCCGACGGCACCCGTTACGACGGCGGGCCGGGCAACGCCTACATCGTCGGCAACAAGGGTGACAGGTCCGGGCACCTGCTGCGGACCATGCGGGCGCTGAAATGGCTCGGCGTCACGATGGGCAACCACGAGTTCAGCCCCGGCCAGTTCGAGATCAACCTGCGCCACGGCGAGCCGCTGGACGCCGCCGACCGCGCGTTCCGGCTCAAGACCGCCGTCAAGGAGCTGGCCAGGGCCGACGGGCTGAACGCCACGTTCATGGCCAGGCCCTTCAACGACGAGGGCGGCTCCGGTTTCCACGTCCACCTGTCGTGCGCCGGCTCCGACGGGGCCAACGCGTTCGCCGACGCGGCCGCGCCGTACCAGCTGTCGGAGCAGGCCATGCACGCCATCGGCGGGGTGATCGCGCACGCGCCCGCGCTGGCTGCGCTGCTCAACCCCACGATCAACTCCTACAAGCGGTTCGGCCCCGACAGCCTTGCCCCCTGGCTGAACGACTGGGGGCTGGACAACCGCAGCGCGATGCTGCGCATCCCGCCCGAGCGAGGAGAGGCGACCCGGCTCGAGGTACGGCTCGGCGACGCCTCGGCCAATCCCTACCTCGGCATCGCGGGCCTGCTCGCGGCCGTCTACCTGGGCATCAGGGACAAGAACGAGCCGCCGGAGCCTCTCGACGGCTATGGCTACGACCCGGCCAGGGCGGCGGTGCTGCCGATGTCGCTGCCCGCCGCGCTCGACGCCTTCGAGGCCGACACCGAGCTGACCGAGGTGCTGGGCAAGGAGTTCACCGCGGCGTTCGTGGCCTACAAGCGGGATGAGGTGCAGCGCTTCTCCAGGTACGTCACCGATTGGGAGTTCCGTGAGTACGCCTACCATCTGTGACCTGTCCGACCCCGCGAACTTCCTGGACGGCGTCACGCCGTGGCGGACCTTCGACGCGCTGCGCGCCGAGCACCCGCTGCACTGGCAGGACGAGGGCGATCACGGCAGCGGCTTCTGGTCGGTCACCCGGCACGCCGACATCGTGGCCGTGGCGAGCGACCCGGAGACGTTCACCTCGGAGCAGTTCACGAACCTGGAGGAGGTGGACGCGCGGCAGGCGGAGATCCGGCGCTCGATGCTGGAGACTGACGGCCGGCGCCACCTCGCGCTGCGCCGCCTGCTGCAGCGCGACTTCACCCCCAAGGCCGTGGCCGGTTACGAGATCTTCCTCCGCGGCCTGGCCGCCCTCACCGTCGATAAGCTGAAAAATAAGGACAAATTCGACTTCGTGCGCGAGGTCGCGGCCGACTTCCCGATCAACGTGCTGGCCCGGATGCTCGACGCCCCCGACACCCAGCAACTGATCGACTGGGGCAACCAGATCATCGAGAACACCGACCCCTCGCGGCTCGCCGAGTCGGAGATATTCCGGGATCTGCCCTTCCGCAGCCCCGCCTCGCTCGAGGTCTTCGAGTACGGCAGGCGGCTGGCGAAGCAGCGGCGCGGCGGCGACGGCACCGACCTGGTCAGCAAGCTGGTCAACCAGACCCCGCTCGACGGGATCCCGCTGGCGGAGCGCGACTTCGACAACTACTTCCTACTCCTGGTCGTGGCGGGCAACGAGACGACCAGGCACGCCGTATCGCACGCCATGCTGGCCCTCATCGACCACCCCGACCAGGCCGACCTCCTGCGAAGGGACCCGTCACTGATGCCGACGGCGGTGGAGGAGTTCCTACGCTGGGCCTCGCCCGTCTACCACTTCCGCCGCACCGCCACCCGCGACGTCGCCATGCACGGCAGGACCATCAGGCGTGGCGACAAGGTGGTCATGTGGTTCGCCTCGGGCAACAGGGACGAGCGCGTCTTCCCCGACCCCTATCGGTTCGACGTGACGCGCCCGCGCAACGACCACCTGGCCTTCGGCAAGGGCGGGCCGCACTACTGCCTCGGCGCCTCCCTGGCCAAGCTGGAGCTGCGGGTCCTGTTCGAGGAACTGCTGCCGCGGGTGCCGGGGATCGAGCTGTCCGGCGAGGTCAGCCGGGTCCGCTCGAACTTTGTCAACGGCATCAAAGAGCTCCCGTGCAGGACACCCGCCGGCTAGCTCATCGGTCGACGCTCTCCAGGTGCTCCAGGATGCGGCGCAGCGAGACGGCCAGCTCGCGGCGCTGCTCGCCGTCGAGCTCCTTGACCACGAAGGCCTCCTGCCGGTTGAAGTCGGGGAACAGGTCGCGCATCAGCCGCTCACCGGTCGCGGTGAGCGACAGCATGACCCGCCGCCTGTCGGTCGGGTGCGGGGAGCGGCGCAGGTAGCGGTAGGACTCCAGGGTCTTCACCACGCCGGTCAGCGTGCCCTTGGAGATGCCCGCCTCGGCGGCCACGTGCCTGGTCTCGCTCTCCCCCCAGACCCACACCACCCACATCACCACGAACCCGGTCCAGGTCAGCCCGGTGTCGCGCAGCACCGTCTGCTCCAGGTGGTTGCGGATCGCCGAGGAGGCCCGGTAGATGTGCGAGACCGCCCACATGGCCTCGAAGTCGATGTTCAGCCCGCCGAGCCGCCGGCCGACGGCCTCCTCGGTCTGCTGGAGCGTGTGGTGTCCGGTCACGGACATATCGTATGGGACCGAACGGTTCACTCCGCGTGTACCACGCGGCCGTCGAACACGGTCAGCTCGACGGGCGCGTCCGTGAGCTCCTCGGGAGCCGTGGCCGCGCTGACGAACAGGTCGGCGGCCCTGCCCGGCGTGATCGTGCCCTTCCACGTCTCGGCGAAGTCCTGCCAGGCTCCCGCCGTGGTGTAGGTGTGCAGCGCTTCCTCCAGCGTGACGCCCTCGCCGGTCCGCGCCAGCAGCGCGGCCACCCCGGGACGCCAGTCGGGGCTGGTGACCGGGGCGTCGGAACTGCAGGCCGTACGCACCCTCGCCGCCAGCCGCGGAGCGGGCCGGCCACTCGTGCTCGGCGGCTTCGGCGCCGAACAGGGCGCGGGTGGTGCCCGCCTCCACGCGCTGCAGCACCGGCTGCAGGTTGATGCCGTAGCCGAGCTCGCCCAGCCTGGCCAGCGCCTGCGCGGAGGCGAACTGGCCGTGGATCACGTAGTGCCTGGCGTCGGACCTGGGATGGTCGCGGGCGGTGGCGGTCAGCGCCTCGACCACGGCGTCGACGCCCCGGCTGCCGACCACGTGCACGCCCGCCTGCAGCCCGGCCAGGTGCACCAGGCGCAGGATCTCGTCCAGCTCGGCGACCCGCTCGGCGTCGCTCATGCCGGAGCCCTGGGTGAGGGCCTGGATGGCGCCCACGGCGAAGACGACGTTGGCCCACTGCTGAGGGATGCCGAGGCGGCGCAGCACCTCGGCGACCGCCACGCCGAGCGCGCCCCCGATGAGCGCGCCCTCGGTGTGCTGCGCCCCCGCGAACACCGCGACCGCATAGGCGACCAGCGACTGGCCGGGGTCGAAGTTGCGGGAGACCACCATGGCGAGCTGCCCGGCCGCAGGCGGTGACCGTCGCGGCGAGGAGCAGGACGGTTGATGTCCTGGAAGCGATCACGGCGCGAGCCTCTCGTGCGATCGTACGGTTCCAAACGACATCCGGCAAGGTCTGTACATACGATGGTCGTTTGGATACGAATTTGTTGTGTCGATACCACGTATGCAGCTCGTGCTGTCCGAGAACTGGACGATGACCGGCGAGCTCCCGGCGCTGGTGCGCTGGGCGCGCGAGGCGGAGGACGCTGGGTTCGACTCCGTGATGATCAGTGAGCACGTCGTGCTGGGGCCCGACGCGGGCGCCGCCGGGCGGATGGCCAATCCCCGCGAGTACGCGCTGCCCGGCAACCAGGATCCGTTCACGCCGTGGCCGCACTCGCTCACGCTGCTGGCGGCCATCGCCTCGGTCACCTCCCGGCTGCGACTGGCGGCGACCGGCGTGCTGGCGCCGCTGCGGCATCCGCTGGTGCTGGCCCGGGAGCTCGGGACGCTGGACCTGCTCTCCGAAGGGCGGCTGATCGTGCTGCCCACGGTCAGCTGGAGCAGGGACGAGTACGCCGCCCTCGGCGTGCCCTTCGCCGATCGAGGGCGGCTGCTTGACGAGCATCTGGAGATCTGGTCCCTGCTGTGGGGGCCGTCGCCGGTCTCCTACGACGGCGCGTTCTATTCGTTCGAGGACGTCTACTTCGAGCCGAAGGCGTATCGGCCGACCGGGCCCGTGCTGTGGTTCGGCGGCGCGGGCATGAGCTCGCACCTGCTGCGGCGGCTGGCGCGGTGGGGGAGCGGCTTCAATCCGCTCGGGTATCCCCCCGCAGAGGACCTCCGGGACCTGGCGTCCGGATTGGCCGCGCACGGCCGGTCGATAGCGGAAATCGAGCTCGTCGGAGGAACTCGCGCGATATTTCCGGACAGCGACTCGTGTGCGCCGCTGGAGGCCGCGCTGGAGCACATCCCCCAGCGCATGGCCGAGGGATACACCACCTTCTGCATCAAACCCTCCCAGTTCATCGACGACCCGGCGAAGGTCGGCGCGTTCTGCCGCGAGGTGATGCGCCGGGTCTCGTGCTAGAGCGCCTCCCTCACCAGGGCCGTGTCGGTGAACTGCTCAAAACGGCGGGCGAGGCCGTCCTCCAGGTGCCACACGTGGGTAAAGCGTGCGCGCATGTGCCTGCCCGTCGCCCGGTACGTGCCGCTGTAGGTGCCGATGACCACGATCACGTCGCCGCCGTCGACGAACTCCTCGGGGTCGGCCCGGTAGCCGTCCCACTCGCTGCCGAGCCGGGCGAAGACGTGGTCCAGCACCTCCTGCGGTCCCGTGTACGTGCCCGCGTACGGGAAACCGGCCATCTCCGTCCACTGCGCGTCGGGGGCGAGCGGTGCCAGGATGCCCTTGACGTCGCCGGAGTCGGAGGCCGCGTATGAGGCACGGACCGCGTCGAGATTCTTGCTCATATGGGCTCCTCGTTCGGGTAGCTGACCTTGCCCAGCGGGATGATGTGCGCGCCGCCGGGGTCCGCGCTGATCTCGCCGTCGCCCGTCAGGCCGAAGAACGTCCCGACCGTCCGCAGCGCCGCCCAGTCGTAGAGCCACGTGGCCGCCACCGGGATCAGGAACTCGCGGAACGTGAACACGTACACGTCCTCGGCGATCTTCCACGCGGTGGCCAGGTCGACGTCGCCGTGGCCGCGCTGCTCGCCCACCAGGCACTGCCAGGCGTAGCGCTCGGAACTCAGGTACACGTGCTCGTACAGGTGCTCGGGGCTGTAGCGGTACAGCGCCCTGCGCCCGATCAGCTCCCGTGTCGGCGCGGGCGGCTCGGCGCTCACCGGGACTCCCTCCATCACTCCCGGCGTGAACTCCTGCGACACCCGCGGCCTGCCCGGCGTGGGCTCGGGCGCGATCGCCGACACGACCCTGAGCGCGCGCCCCTGGTGCAGCACGACCACGGTCAGCTCGCGCCCGCGCGGCGCGAGCCCCACGAAGATCAGGTCATCCCGTACGGCTATCGCCTCGTACCACCCGGCGGGGCCGCCGTCGACGTGCACCTGCGCGCCGGTGGCGAAGCTGAGCGTGGTGGCCGTGCCGTCGTCGAAGCGCAGCTTGAGCTCGGTGCCGGCGAGCACGTCAGAGGCGGGCAGCCTGTTGGTGGCGATGCCCCTGGCGAAGTCGTCCATGTTCTTCCACCCCGCGGGGCGATCGTTCATGGTGCACCTTCCTCCATGAAGTCGTCTATGAAATCATATATCTTCTATTTCTAAAGGAGGAGTGCCGATGAGGCTCCACGGCAAGGTCGCGCTCATCACCGGCGCGGGCACGGGCATCGGCGCCGCCACGGCCCACCGCTTCGCCGCCGAGGGCGCCCAGGTCTTCCTCACCGGCCGCCGCCCCGGCCCCCTGGAACAGGTGGCCCTCGAAATCGAGAAGACCCTCACACCTCCACCGACGCCCCCACTGTCACCGGGCACGGGATCGTCAGCGGCATCCGGGCTCTTGCCGGGCGGGGGATCGTCAGCGGCATCCGGGCTCTTGCCGGGCGGGGGATCGTCAGCGGCATCCGGGCCTTCGCCGGGCGCGGCATCGTCGGGGGCATCCGGGCCCTTGCCGGGCGAGGGTTTGTCGGCGGCGTCCGAGCCCTTGCCGGGCGCGGGATCGCCTGCGGAATCCGGACCTCTGCCTGGTGCAGTCGCTTCCGGGGGTACCGAGCTTCCTGACGGCGCCCGGTCTCCCGGCGGTGCCGGTTCGCTGGTGGGAGCCGAGCAGCCGGGCGTCGCGGTGTTCGCCGCGGACATGGCTGACACCGAGCAGGCGCGGGCCGCGGTCACCGCTTGCCTGGAGCGCTTCGGACGTTTGGACATCGTGGTCGCCAACGCGGGCGGTCACGGTGGGGAGGCCGTCGCCGACACCGGCGACGAGTCCTGGCAGGAGGCCCTGCACGCCAACCTCAACACCTGCTTCGTCACCTGTCGAGAAGCGCTCCCGTCACTGATCGACGCCCGGGGAAGCATCGTCATCGTCTCCTCGATAGCCGGTCTCGCCGCCGGCCCCGCCGTATCCGGATATGTCACCACCAAGCACGCCCTCATCGGCCTCACCCGCTCGATCGCCCGCGACTACGGCCCCGCAGGCGTCCGAGCGAACTGCCTGTGCCCCGGCTGGGTCGTCACCCCCATGGCCGACGACCAGATGGACCTCCTCGTCGACCGCGACGGCATCACCCGGGAAGACGCCTACCGCCTGGTCACCAAGGACGTCCCCCTCCGCCGCCCCGCCACCCCCGAGGAGATCGCCGCGATCTGCCTCTTCCTGGCCTCCGACGAAAGCGCCATCATGACCGGCTCAGTACTGGTAGCCGACGGCGGCGCCACCGCCGTAGACCTCCCCACGCTCCCCTTCGCCTAGCCCCACCCGCAGGTCGCCTTCCTCCACCCGACCCGCACCCCAAGACCCCACACTTCGGGACGCCCCCACCCCCAGGCGCCGCGCCCGACGCTTCGCGCTGAGGCCCTGCATCCGAGCGCCCGCACCCTGCGGGGACCACCCGGGCGCCGGGTCGGCGGGACGGTGTACGGCGGAGGTCGGCGCCTTGTACGGCGGGCACGTGGGCGGTTCCGAGGTGCGCGGAAACGCGGATCGCGGGTTCCGTGGCCAGGCGGGGGAGCGGTGGAGCTCGCCGTACGAGGGCGCCGGCGCTCGCCGTACCCTCTCCCGCCGACCCGGCGCCCGGGAAGGTGGCCCTGGGCTGGGCGTGTCCTGCGCCCCGGGGAACGCGTCCGTGCGACCGGGGATGTGCCCCTGCGCCCGGGCAGCGGCTGGGCGGGGGAGCGGTGGGGCCCGCCGTAGGAGGGCGCCGACGTTCGCCGTACCCCCTCCCGCCGACGCGGCGCCTGGGAAGGCGGCCTGCGCTGGGGGTGTCCCGTGCCCGGGGAGCGCGTCGGTGCGCCAGGGACGTGTCCCTGCGGAGTGAGCTGTCGCTGGCCGGGGTTGCCGGGTGGTGGCGGGGGAGAGGGTCAGGTGCCGAAGCGGGGGATGGGGAGGGGGGTGGTGGCGAGGTGGATGACGTGGGGTTCGGTGTAGACGTCGATGCTGTGGCGGCCGCCCTCTCGGCCGAGGCCGCTGGATTTGACGCCGCCGAAGGGGGTGCGGAGGTCGCGGATGTTCTGGGAGTTGATCCAGAGCATCCCGGCCTCGATGGACCGCGCGAGCCGGTGGGCGCGGAGCAGGTCGTTGGTCCAGACGTAGGCCGCCAGGCCGTAGCGGGTGGCGTTGGCCAGTTCCAGTGCCTCCTTCTCCGTGGTGAAGGGCGTGACGCAGACGACGGGGCCGAAGATCTCCTCCTGGAAGACGCGCATCGACGGGGTGACGTCGGCGAAGACGGTGGCCGAGAGGAAGTTGCCCTCAGGCAGGTGCGGGGGCCGGGTGCCGCCGGCGACGAGGCGGGCGCCCTCCTCCAGACCCGACGACACGTAGGACATGACGCGGGCGTGATGGGAAGGGTGGATCAGCGCGCCGAGCTCCGTGGCCGGGTCGTGCGGTGGCCCGATGCGGATGCGCGAGGCGCGCGCCGCCAGGCGTTCGACGAAGGAGGCGTAGACGGTGTCCTGGACGAGGATGCGGGAGCTGGCCGTGCACCGCTCGCCGTTCAGCGAGAAGACGCCGAAGACCGCGGCGTCGAGCGCCCTGTCGAGGTCGGCGTCGTCGAAGACGAGCAGCGGCGACTTGCCGCCCAGCTCCATCGACAGCGACTTGAGCCCGCCGGCGGCCGAACGCATGATCGTCTGGCCGGTCGACGTCTCGCCGGTGAAGGAGATGACCGGAACGTCGGGGTGGGCGACCAGCGCGGCGCCGGCCCGTTCGCCGATGCCGTGGACGAGGTTGAACACGCCCGCGGGCAGCCCGCCCTCCTCCATGATCTCCGGGAGCAGGCTGGCCGACAGCGGCGACCACTCGGCCGGCTTGAGCACCACGGGGCACCCGGCGGCGAGCGCGGGCGCGAGCTTCCAGGTGGCCAGCATGAACGGGGTGTTCCACGGGGTGATGAGCCCCGCCACGCCCATCGGTTTGCGGATGACGTAGTTGAGCTGCGAGGTGCCGACGCGATAGACGTCCTCGCCGAGGTTGCTGATCACGTCGGCGAAGAAGCGGAAGTTGTGCGCGGCCCGGTGCGCCTGGCCTCTGGCCTGCGTAATGGGCAGGCCGGTGTCGGCGCACTCCAGTTCGGCGATGCGCTCGTCGCGGGTCTCGATGGCCGCCGCGACGCCGCGCAGGATCGCGGCCCGCTCCTCGCCGGTCATGCGCGGCCACGGCCCGTCGGTGAACGCCTTCGACGCGGCGCGGACCGCGGCGTCGACGTCCTCGGCGTCGCCGGAGGCGACCGTCAGCGCGGGCCGGTTGGTGGCGGGCTCCAGCGACTCGAACGTCTCTCCCGACAGGCTCGGGACGTGGGCGCCGTCGATGTAGTGCTCCAGGTTCAACGGGCGATCTCCTTGCACTGGGCCAGCAGGTCCTCGATGCGCGCCACCGCCGCCTCGGTCGGCGTGATGAGCGGCGGCCGTACCAGCGAGGAGGCGATCAGGCCGTGCCGGTGCAGCACCCACTTGGCCGGCGCCGGGTTCGTCTCCACGAACAGCAGCTCGGCCACCGGGTGCAGCGAGTAGTGCAGGTCGAGCGCGGTCTCCTGGTCGCCGTCGACGAAGGCCATGTACATGGCGGCCACCGCGGCGGGCGCCAGGTTAGCCGCGGCGCTGACGAAGCCCGCGCCGCCGATGGCCAGCAGCGGCAGGCACAGCAGCTCGATGCCCGACCACATGAGGAAGTCGCGCCCGCAGGCGTACATCACCCGCGAGAAGTGTTCGAAGTCCCGCGTGGTCTCCTTGATGCCGACGATGTTGTCGTGCGCGCGGCGCAGCCTGGACACCGTCTCCGGGTCGATGTCCACGGCGGTGCGCGAGGGCACGTTGTAGATCACGATCGGCAGCGAAGGGAACTCGGTGGCCACCCGCGCGTACCAGCGGAACAGCGCCTCCTGCGACGGCCGCGCGTAGTAGGGGGTGATGACCAGGGCCGCGTCCGCGCCCAGGCGCTCCGCGGCGGCGGTCAGCTCCAGCGTCTCCTCCAGCCGCGCCGAGCCGGTGCCCGGCAGGAACGGCACGCGGTCGCCGTTCTCCTCGGCCACCGCCGCCATCGCGGCGATACGTTCCGCGACGCTCTGCGCGCCGGGCTCGCCGGTCGAGCCGCCGGTCGAGATGCCGTGCGAGCCCTGCTCCAGCTGCCAGCGCACCAGGTTGCGCAGCGACGCCAGATCCAGGTCGCCGTCCTCGGTGAACGGGGTCACCACCGGCGCGATGGACCCCCTGATCGTGGCCGGGTCGGAACGGAACCTCATTCAGCCCTCCTGCTCGTAGCGGCGCCGCCAGTGCGGCCCCATCGGGTAGAGGCCGTCGATCGACGCGCCCTCGCTCACCCGGTCGTGGATGAAGCGCTCCTCGCGCTCCTGCTCGATCGCCGCCTCGGCGATCTCGGGGGCCAGGTGCGGCGGCACGACCACGACGCCCTCCGCGTCGCCCACGATCACGTCGCCGGGCATCACGAGGGCCCCGCCGCAGGTGATGGGCACCTGCGAGTCCATCGGCACGTGCCGCCGCCCCAGCACGGCCGGGTGCGGCACGCCGTAGTAGACGGGCAGCGGCATCCGGGTGCTGTCGCGCAGCCCGCCGTCGGTCACCACGCCCGCCGCGCCGCGGCGCAGCGCGCGCAGCGCCAGGATGTCGCCGAGCGTGCCCGCGCCGAGGTCGCCGCGCGCCTCGATCACCAGCACCTCGCCCGGGCGCAGCGCCTCCACGGTGCGCTTCTGCGCGTTCATGCCGCCGCCGATCCTGGCGAACACGTCCTCGCGCAGCGGCAGGTACCGCAGCGTCCGCGCGATCCCGGCCATCCGCCGGCACGGGTCGGCGGGCCGCACGCCCTCGATGACGTGGTGGTCGATGCCCCGCCTGCGCAGCTGGGACGACAGCGTCGCCGTCGACGCCTCCATCAGCTTCGCGATCACTTCACGATCGGGTACGGCAGGCGTCACGGGCTGCACGCCGTACTCGAGAGGCGGATCCGTGCCGGCCACGATCGCATTGCGCAGCCGCCCCGAGTCCTCCAGCTCGACCTCCACCACGTCCCCCGGCTGGACGACCGCGGCCCCGGCGGGCGTGCCGGACAGGATGACGTCCCCGGGTTCGAGGGTCAGGTGGCGCGACAGGTCGGCGATCAGCAGGTCGAAGGGGAACAGCAGCTCGTCCGTGCACGCCTCCTGGACCAGCCGGCCGTTGACCCACGCGCGCAGCCGCATCCGGGAGGGATCCACGCAGGAAAGCAGCGTGGGACCGATCGGGGTGAACCCGTCCTGCCCCTTGGCCCGCAGGTTGGACCCCTGGTCGGCGTGGCGGAAGTCGGCGAGCCCGAAGTCGTCGGCCGCCGCGTACCCGGCGACGCACGACAGCGCCTCGTCGCGGGAGACGCGCCGGGCCCGTGACCCGATGACGATCGCGATCTCCCCTTCGAACCCCAGCGCGGTGCACCCCGCCGGGCGTACTACGGGCCGCCCCGACCACGACAGCGACGAGGAGGGCTTCATGAAGTAGGACGGCACCTCGGGAACGCGCCCCCGCTCCGCCGCGCGACCGCGGAAGTTCAGGTGGGTGGCGATGATTTTCCCAGGTGAGAGGCCTAGCGGATGACCCATGACCAACTCCGGCTAAGAACTATAGACAAGCATATCTTAAATCATACATGATTTGACTTATGCGACGCCTGGTCATCCCCGCGGTGGCGATCCTGCTGCTCACCGCGGCCTGCTCCCAGACACAGCAAGGGACGGGCGCGGCGAAACCGATCTGCGGATCCGGCAAACCCGCCACCGGCACGCCCATCACGGTGGGCGCCATCGTGACCGCCAGCGGCGGCATCGACTTCAGCTCCGCCACCAAGGCGGCGCAGGCCTACTTCGACTGCGTGAACGCCGGCGGCGGCATCGGCGGCAGGCCGATCAAGTACCTGGTCGAGGACGACGGGCTCAACCCGCAGAAGGCCTCGCAACTGGCCACCAAGCTGGCCGGGAACCAGGACGTGGTCGCGCTGGTCGGCGGGTCCAGCTTCGTGGCCTGCGGCGTGTCGGGCCCGATCTGGGAGAACAACGGCCTGTACGACGTGCTGGCCGTCGGCGTGCCCCGCGCCTGCTTCGAGTCGCCCCGCATCGCACCGGTCAACGCGGGCCCCAGGATCAGCGCCATCGCCGCCACCCAGTACGCGGTCGAGGTGCTCGGCGCCAAGCGGGTGGCCCAGATCAGCAACCGCACGCCCAACGTGGGCGACTGGACCCAGGAAGGCGTGCGCGCCTACCTCGGCACCAAGGGCCTGACCTCGGCGGGCGACGTGCTGCACGACCCCGGGATCAAGGACGCGACAGCCGTACTGCTCGAGGCCATGCGCGGCAACCCTGACGCGATCATCCTGGAGGACCCCGCGCCCGACGACGCCGCGATACTCAAGGCGGCGCAGGCGCAGGGGCTGAAGGACAAGGTCAGGTTCGCCTGCCTGACGCCCTGCTACGACACCACCTTCCCCGGCCAGGTCGGCGGCTACTGGGAGGGGTTCGTGTCGAACTCGGAGTTCACCATGCTCGACGCGACCACCGCGGACAACAAGCTGTGGCGCCAGGTCATGGACGGCTACGCCGACGCCAGGGCGCCCAGGGACTCCTTCGCGCAGGGCGGCTTCCTGGCCGCCAAGATCTTCGTCGACACGCTGTCCAAGGCGCAGGGCCCGCTCGACCGGGCCTCCGTCGGCAGGGCGATCGCCGGGATCAAGGATTTCAAGAGCGACCTGCTCTGCGCGCCCTGGTACTTCGGCCAGGCCCAGCGGCACAACGCCAACCACGTCACCCGCTACGTCAAGATTACCGGGGACGGCTGGCAGGCCGCCAAGGACTGCACGCCCACCCAGGACCCCGACCTGAAGCCGATCCTGGCGGCCGAGGCGGGCTGATGCTGCCGTTCGTGATCAGCGGGCTCGCCCTCGGCGCCGTCTACGCGCTGTCGGGCGTCGGGCTCGTCGTGCTCTACCGCGCGACCGGCGTGCTCAACCTGGCCTACGGCGCGATCGGCGCGATCGGGGCGCTGCTGTCGTGGCAACTGCTGCAGGACGGCCTGCCCGCCGCGCTCGCCCTGGCCGCCGCGCCCCTGCTGTCGGCCGTCCTGTCGGGCCTGTACGGCGGGCTGATCAGCCCCCTGGTGGCCGACCGCGACCCCCTGGTGAAGGCCGTGTGCACGCTCGGGTTCGCGCTGATGCTGCTCGGCGTCTGCTTCTGGACGTGGAGCGACGACCCGCGCACGCTCACGCTGCCCACCGACACGGCCGGGTTCGACCTCGGCACGGCCCGCGTCACCCTCACCCAGGTGCTGGCGCTCGCGCTCGCGGTGGCCCTCACCGCCGGCACGGGCGCGCTGCTGCGCTGGACCGCGTTCGGCCGGGCGATGCGGGCGCTGGCCGACGACAGGGAGATCAGCGCGCTGCTCGGCGTGCCGATCCGCCGCGTGGAGGTCGTCACCTGGGTGGCGGGCGGCGCGGCGGCCGGACTGACCGGGCTGGTGCTCGGCTCGCTCACCCGGCTGGAGGCGGGCACGCTGACGTTCCTGGTCATCGCCTCGCTGGCGGCGGGCGTCGTCGGCCGCTTCCGCTCGCTGCCCGTCACGCTCGCCGCCGGGCTGGCCATCGGCCTGGTCGAGGCGCTGGGCGGTGCGTCGGCCGCCACCGCGCCCTACCGCTCGGTCGCGCCGTTCGCAGTGGCCGTCGCGGCCATCCTCTGGCTGCAGCGCAAGGGCGCCAGGGCGCGGCGCGGCGGCACGGTCGAGGTGCGCACGGCCGCCAGACCGGTGACCGCCGCCGCGCGGCCGCTGCCGCCGGGCGACCCGCGCTCGGTGCTGAAGGTCGTGCTCGGGCTCGCGCTCGGCGCCGCCCTGCTGGCGGTCGTCGTGCCGCTGGTGCTCGACGGCTACTGGGTGCGGGTGCTCACCACCGCCGCGATCTTCGTGATCCCCGCCGCGGGCATCGCCCTGCTGTACGGCAGGCTCGGGCTCGTCTCCCTCGGCCAGGTGGCCCTGCTGGGCGTGGGCGGGTGGGTGGCGCTGCGGCTGGCGTTCGCCACCGGGTGGCCCTTCCCCGTCGTGGTGCTGGTGGCCGGGCTGGCCACCTGCCTGGTGGGGATCGTGTACGGGCTGCCCGCGCTGCGGCTGTCCGGCGTCGATCTGGCGCTGGTCACGCTGATGGCGGGCGGCGCGTTCCAGGTGGCGTTCTCCGCGACCGGCTTCCCCGACGGCGGCCCCGGCTTCCTCGGCCGGATCGCCGGCAGCGGGATGCAGCAGGCCATGCCCCGGCCCTCGCTCGCCTCCTCCGACGCCGGGTTCTTCCGGGTCGTGCTGGTGTGCGCGGCGCTCGCGCTCATCCTGGTCGTGCTGCACCAGCGGGGGCGGCCGGGACGCGCCTGGGCCGCCATCCGCGGCGGCGAGGCCGGGGCGCTGGCCGTCGGCGTGGCGCTGACCAGGTACAAGGTGTGGGCGTTCGCGCTGGCGGCGTTCATCACCGGCACCGCGGGAGCGCTGCTCGCCGCCAACGCCGGGCGGCTCGACCCGATCTCGTTCAAGGCCTCCGACTCGGTGCTGCTGTTCGCCGTCGTGCTCATCGGCGGCGCCTACGGACTGACCGGCGTCGTGCTCTCGGGCGTGGTCGGGCAGGTCGTGCCCGCCCTGCTGGACGCGGCGGGCGTCAACGGCAACCTGATGCTGGTCGTGTTCGGCGCGGGCACCGTGCACGCCCTGGTGACCGCGCCGCGCGGCATCGGCGGACAGCTGGAGGACCTGGCCGCCAAGGTGGCGCCATGACGCTGGAGATCGAGGACCTGCGGGTGCGCTTCGGCGGCGTCCGGCCGCTCGACGGGGTCACCCTCACCTTCTCCGCGGGCCTGTGCGGGCTGATCGGGCCCAACGGCGCGGGCAAGACCACGCTGTTCAACGTGCTGTCCGGCTTCGTACGGCCCGCCTCGGGCACCGTGACCGCCGGCGGGACCGACCTGCTCCGCCTGGCCCCGCACCGGCGGGCCCGCTGGGGGCTGCGCCGTACCTTCCAGCAGGAGCAGGTCGTCGCCGAGCTCAGCGCGGCGGCGAACCTGCGCCTGGCCGCCGACCACCTGGGCGGCGGCGAGGAGGGGCTGCTCGGCTTCTGCGGGCTGGAGGATCCGGGACGGCCAGCGGGGGAGCTCACCCTGCTCGAACGGCGGCGGCTCGAACTCGCCCGCGCCCTGGTCGGGACCCCGCGCATCGTCCTGCTCGACGAGCCCGCCGCCGGCCTGTCCGAGGCGGAGTCCAGGGAACTGGCCACGCTGCTGCAGGCCGTGCCCGAGAAGTTCGACGCGCTGGTGGTGCTCATCGAGCACGACGTCGGCCTGGTCGCCGAGGTGTGCGCGTCGACCGCCGTCCTCGACTTCGGCCGCCTGGTCGCCCTCGGCCCCACCGCCCAGGTGCTCGCCGACCCGGCCGTGCGCGCCGCCTACCTGGGGGAGGCGCCATGACGCTGGCGGTGCGCGGGCTCCGGGTGGCCAGGGGCGGCCGCGAGGTCCTGCACGACGTCTCGCTGGACGTGCCCGCCGGTCAGGTCACGGCGCTGCTCGGCGCCAACGGCGCGGGCAAGAGCACGCTGGTCCTGGCCGTCGCGGGCCTGCTCCGGTGTACGGCGGGCAGCGTCATGGCCGGTGACGACGACCTGACGGGACTCCGCCCCGAACGCGTCAGGGCGTCCGGCGTGGCCGCGGTGCTGGAAGGCCACCGGGTGCTCGCCTCACTGACCGTGGCCGACAACCTCAGGGTCGCCGCCGGCCGGGACTCCCAGGCCGCTTACGCGGCGTTCCCCGAGCTGCGGGAGCTGGCCGGGCGGCCTGCGGGGACGCTGTCGGGCGGGCAGCAGCAGATGCTGGCCCTGGCCCAGGCGCTGCTGGCCAGGCCCCGCTACCTGCTGGTGGACGAGCTGTCGTTCGGGCTGGCGCCCGGCGTGGTGGCCAGGCTCGTGCCGGTGCTCGCCGGGCTGGCCCGCGACGGCGTGGGCGTGCTGCTGATCGAGCAGTTCACCAGCCTCGCCCTGGACCTGGCCGAGCACGTCCACGTCCTGGACCGCGGCCGAGTCGCGCTGCGCGGCACACCCGACGAGGTGCGCGACCGGCTGCACACGGCCTACCTGGGAGACGTCCATGGAGAGCTATGACATCGTCGTGGTCGGCGCGGGCTCGGCCGGCGCCGCGGCGGCCGGGCGGCTGGCCGAACGCGCGGACCTGCGGGTGCTGCTGCTGGAGGCGGGCGGTCCCGACACCAACCCGGACATCCACGATCCCGGCGGGGTGTTCCGGCTGTGGGGCGGGGCCGAGGACTACGACTACCTCACCGCGCCCCAGTCCCACCTGGGCGGGCGGCGGCTGCGCTGGCCGCGCGGGCGGGTGCTGGGCGGCTCGTCCTCGCTCAACGGGATGATCTTCGTCAGGGGTGCCCCGGCGGACTTCGACGGGTGGGGGCCCGGATGGTCGTACGCGGAGTGCCTGCCGTATTTCAGACGGCTGGAGAACTTCAGCCGCGGCGCGTCGGCCTACCACGGCACGGGCGGGCCGGTCCGGGTGGTCGCCGACTACGAGCCGCACCCGGTCAACGCGGCGATCGTGGAGGCCGCGGTGGAGTGCGGCGTGCCGTACAACGAGGACTGCAACGGCGAGCGGCAGGACGGCGCCGGTTTCTGCCAGCTCACCGTCCACCGGGGCAGGCGCCACAGCACCGCCGCCGCCTACCTCGGGCCCGGCACGCCGGTCGAGATCAGGGCGGGAGCGCGGGCGCGGCGGCTGCTGCTGCGCGGCAGCCGGTGCGTCGGCGTGGAGTTCGTCTGGGACGGGGCGTTGTACCAGGTCGGGGCCGGGCAGGTGGTCGTGTCGGCGGGGACGCTGGAGTCGCCGCGGCTGCTGATGCTGAGCGGGCTCGGACCCGCGCAGCGGTTGCGCGGGCACGGCATCGGCGTGGCCGAGGACCTGCCCGAGGTGGGGCGCAACCTGCACGACCACGCGCTCGTCCCGGTGATCGTGGCCGCCCGGCGGCCCGTGCCGCCCGCCGTACCTGGACTGCCGCAGATGCACAGCCAGCTGTTCTGGCGCAGCAGGGCGGGGCTGCCCGCGCCCGATGTGCAGCCGCTGTTCTTCCACGTCCCGCTCTACGACGAGACGATGAGCGGACCGCAGGACGCCTTCACGCTGATGGCCGGGATCGTCAGACCCGAGAGCCGCGGCGCGCTGGAGCTGACCTCGGCCGACCCGGACGCGCCGCTCCGCATCGACCCCGCCTACCTGCGCGAGCCCGTCGACGTGGCGTGCATGCGGGCCGCGGTCGAGCTGTGCAGGCAGATCGCCAGGGCGGGCGCGCTGCGCGACTGGGCGGACAAGGAGCTCTACCCGGCCGCCGAGGACCTCCCCGCGTACGTGGAAAGGACCCTGGTGACCTACCACCACCAGGCGGGGACCTGCGCCATGGGCACGGTCGTCGACCACCGGCTCCGGGTGCTCGGGATCGACGGGCTGCGCGTGGCCGACGCCTCCGTGATGCCCGCCGTCACCTCGGGCAACACCAACGCCCCCACGATCATGATCGGCGAGCGGTGTGCCGACCTCGTCCTGGAGGACCTATGACGAACCTGTTCATCGGCGGCGCCTGGTCGCCCGGAGGTCTTCGGCCCGGTCATTCCGGTGCTCGCCTACGACGACCCCGAGGAGCTCGCCGGACGGGCCAACGGGCTGGAGTACGGCCTGGCCGCCTCGATCTGGACCGACGACCTGTCCACCGCGCACCGGCTGGCCGCCCGCATCCGGGCCGGAGCCGTCTTCATCAACATGATCCACGTCCCCGACGCGGCCACCACCTGGGGCGGCTACCGGGCCAGCGGCTGGGGGCGCGAGATGGGACCGTACGCCATAGACGCCTACACCGAGGTCAAGGGCGTCTGGACGCACCTGGGAGGCGCCTGATGGGTGAGCTCGTCCTCGCCGCCAAGATCACACACGTGCCGTCGATCTGGCTGTCGATCCAGCCGGGCAGGCACTTCGGCATCCGCAGGCCGGCCGAGCTGGCGCTCACCGAGGTCGGCAGCAGGGCGCGGGAGCGCGGAGCCGACACGTTCCTCATCGCCGACACCCACTGGATGAACAGCATCGGCTTCCACCTGAACGGCAGGCGCCGCCACTACGGCTCCTTCGCCAGCCACGAGCTGCCGCACTTCATCCACGACCTGGAGTACGACTACCCGGGCGACCCCGACCTGGCCGAGCTGGTCAGGCAGGAGATCGTGGCCGGCGGGCAGAAGGCCATGGTGCACGACTACCGCGACCTCGGCCTGGAGTACGCGACCCTGGTGCCGATGTACTTCATGAACGCCGAGTCCGACATCCGGATCCTGCCGATCGGGTGCAACATCTACTCCTCCATCGAGGAGAACCGGCTCATCGGCGAGGCGCTGATGCGGGCCGTCGCGCGCAGCGAGCGGAAGGTGGCGTTCCTGGCCAGCGGGTCCCTCTCGCACGCCTTCCCCGACAACGAGATCGCCGAGACCCTGCTCAACGACGTGAGCAGCGACTTCAACCGCAAGGTCGACCTGACCGTGCTGGACATGTGGACCGAGGGCCGCACCGCCGAGTTCCTCGACCTGCTGCCCGACTACAACCGGCGGTGCACCGGCGAGGGCGCGATGGCCGACACGGCCATGCTCTTCGGCCTGCTCGGCTGGCGCTCCTACACCGGGCGGGGGGAGCAGCTCTGCCCGTACTTCGGCTCGACGGGCACCGGGCAGGTGGTCGTGGACTTCACGATCCCGGCATCCGATACGATAGAAAATCATATCTGAAATCGGGGGTTGCGTGGCCGGGGAAGGTGTCGCCCGTGTTCGTGGTCGGCAAGATGATGGGATGGCGCGGGGAATCGAGCGTATCGTCGATTCCGCCGAGGGGGCGGAGCTGGTCGGGCCGGCGGGAGCGGGTTTCCGCGACGTGATCGTGAGGGTGATGTGAGCACCACGGAGAAGCGGGCCAAGGGGGGCTCGAAGGCGGAGATCAGCTACGACCTCCTGCGCTCGCGCATCCTCGACGGCACCTACGGCCCCGGCTACCGGCTCGTGATGGACCAGCTGGCCCGCGAGACGGGCGTGAGCACGATCCCGCTGCGCGAGGCGGTGCGCCGCCTGCAGTCCGACGGGCTGGTCGAGGTGGTGCGCAACATCGGCGCCCGCGTCGCGGTCTTCGACGCGGTGCAGGTCGAGCACACACTGAACGTGCTGGCCAGGCTGGAGGGCTACGCCACGGCGATCTGCGCCCCGCGCATGAACGCGGCCCAGATCCAGGAGACGCGCGAGATCAACGAGCGGATGAAGGAGGCGCTGGAGGAGTTCGACCCGGCCGCCTTCACCGCGCTGAACAAGGAGTTCCACTTCTCGCTCTACCGCCACTGCCCCGACGAGCACCTCAATGCGCTGCTCGAGTCGGAGTGGGCCAGGCTTGACCACATGCGCCGCTCCACCTTCACCTACGTGCCCGGGCGGGCGCGCAAGTCGGTCGAGGAGCACGAGCACCTGCTCAAGCTGATCGAGGAGCAGGCCGACGCCGGCGTGATCGAGGAGGCGGCCCGCGCCCACAAGATCGCCACGGCCGCCGCCCTGCACAACGCCCGTCCTAGGTGAGCAGCTGGCCGACGTCGCTGCCTCGCTGGACACGACGCCGGCCAGGTTGTGCATCGCCTGACCCATCGACCCCGAAGGGCCCTAACAGGTCGTCCACATCGCCGCGAGCGTCGTCGGCGAGGTCGGGTCGGCGGACACGGAGCCGTGGCCCCACAGGTGGTCGCCGGACGGGTCGGCGCCGTTGCGCGCCACCCACATGGCGCCCACCCAGACGGTCGGCCCGTCGGGCGCCCCGGCTCCGTTCGTGCTCGGCTGCGTCTCCTGCCCGGTACGCAGCCACGCGCTCAGCAGCGACGTGCCCTGCTTGGCGTACGTGGTGAGCTTCGTGCCCTCGTCGGCGGTGAAGAAGGTGATGGCGCCGTAGCCGAGCAGCATGTGCAGCCCGTCGAAGGCGCCCTGCCACCGGGTCAGCACGTCGCCGCCGCCCGCGCTGAGCAGGTCGTCCTGCAGCGGCCCGCAGGCGGCGATCACCGCCCACTCCAGGTCCTGCTGCCCCCACAGGTCGGGCGCGCCGCCGACCTCGGAGAAGCTGAGGAACGTGTCGTCCGGCTTGCTCAGCACCCAGCCGTCCTGGTTGGCGTGCCCGGTGTAGAAGACGAAGTCGGCCGCGTCGACCCAGATGTCGTCGTTGCGCCGCCAGTCGGACTCCCAGGCGTTGGCCTCGCCCCAGTTGAAGTTGACCAGCCAGCCGTCGGCCGCCAGCCCGTCGACGAAGCCCTGCGCGTCCTGCTGGGCCAGCGACCCGCCGATCCACGAGGTGCCGCACTCGAACGGGTTGACCGCCATCGTGGCGTAGCCGCGCCGCTTGGTCACCTGGTCGTAGGGGCGCGTCATGCGCTGTACGGCGCGCGGCGGTTGCGGCTCGAACTTGGCCGGGGCGGGTCCGAACTCCGTGGCCGCGATCGTGATCTGGCGGAGCGGGACCCGCCGGTCGCCGAACTCGGCCATCGCCCGGTAGACGTAGACCGGGTAGAGGAACTCCTGGTCGGTGAATGCGGCCGCGCTGGCGTAGGCCAGCGACGCCTCGACGTCGACCACCCGCAGGCCCTTGGTCTGCTCACGGAAGGCGGCGTCCGCCCGCTCCCTCGGGATCATCTCCGACTCGGCGACCAGCTTCTCCACCGGCCGCCACACGCCGCGGTAGCCGATCAGCTCTCCGCCGTCGCCGAAGGTCAGATGGAACGATCCACCGCCGCCCACGAGAGGCAGCGTGTCGCCCCGCAGCCCGACCTCGATCGGGAAGTTGACCTGCACGTCCAGCGCGTGATCCTCGCGGCGCCCCGAGGTCTGCAGCGCCAGCCTGGTGCCGCCCACCGTCGGCTGCCCCAGACGGAACGGCTGGTCCTGGTCGAACTCCGGCAGCAGCCGATGCTCGCGCGCGATCTTCCAGGCCTGCTCGACGGCCTGCTCGTCGCTGGGCAGGGATGGGCGGGCCTGCGGGTTCCACAGCCGGCTCTCGTCGGCGGCGAAGTACCCGAAGCCGCGCGTGTCGGCCTCCACCAGGTGCGTGCCGGAGCGCAGCGCGAGCGTGCGTTCGCGCTTGGCCAGCTGGAACTCCTTGATGCCGAACAGGCGCTTGGCGAGTTCGATGACCGCCTGCTCGTCGACGGGCTGCTGACGCAGCCGGTAGATGGGAAGTGTCGCCATGGGATCCACCTCTCTGTGGGGCGACTCGATCTGGAAAGGGGACCGCGAACGTGCGCGGCCGCTGAGTCACCCCTATGCCCGCCCCACGGCCCCGGCAATGCCCCACGCCGCTGTATGGAGGTACACATACCGACCGTTCATCTGGCTGGACGGGATGGCCGGGCGGTGGCCAGGACCGCGACCACGCCCGCGAGCAGCCAGGAGGCGGTCAGGGCGATCAGCCAGGACCAGCCGAAACCGCCGTAGACGGCGGTGCCGATCGTGCCGCCCGCGCCACTGCCCAGGTAGTACAGCAGCGTGTACAGCCCCGCCGCGCGCCCGCGTGCTCCCGGCGGAGCCTCGGCCGCGACCCACGCGTTCGCCACCGCGTGCGCGGCGAAGAACCCGGCGGTCAGCACGGCCAGGCCCGCCACCACCGCGGGCAACGCGGTCGACAGCGTCAGCGCGGTGCCCGCCGCGGTCACCAGCAGCGCCGCGACCAGCGCCCTGGCCCGGCCGAGACGGCTCACCAGGCGGCCGGCCGCCGCCGAGGACGCGGTGCCGGTGGCGTAGGCGAGGAACACCAGCGACGCCGCGGCGGGCGTCAGGTCGAACGGGGCGGCGGTGAGCCGGAACCCGGCCGCGTTGTAGATCGCCACGAACGCGCCCATGCAGAGCACCCCCACGGTGTACGGCGCCGCCAGCCGTGCCCAGGCACGCGCGCCGGCCTCCCGCCGCTCGGGTTCCGGTTGGGCGTGCCGTACGGGATGGGTGGCGGGGAGCGTGACGGCGGTGAACGAGGCGAAGGCGAGCGCCACGGCCGCGACCAGGACCAGCGCGCCGCGCCAGCCAAGCGGGCCGGCCGCGAAGCCGACGCCGAGGCGGCCCAGCATGCCGCCCACCGAGTTCCCGGCGATCATCGCGCCTACCGCGGAGGCCAGCCGTACCGGGCCGAGCTGGTCGGCGAGGTAGGCGGCCGCGACGCCGGGGAAGCCGGCGATCGCCACGCCCTGCAGCGCCCGCAGCACCAGCAGCGCCGGATACGACGGCGCGAACGGCAGCAGCAGCCCTAGCAACGCCGAGCCGAGCACCGAGCAGACGATCACCAGCCGCCGGTCCACCCGCTCCGACAGCGCCGCCAACGGCAGCACGGCCGCCGCCAGCGCCGTCGTGGCCACGCCCACCGCCAGTGACGCACGACCGGGATCGAGGCCGTAGGAGGCGGCGAGCTGGGGCAGGACCGGCTGGGGCGCATACAGCAGGGCAAAGGTGGACACACCGGCGGCGGCGACCGCCACACTCACTCGCCGTGTACCGACTTCTAGGGCAACCACTCTCCAAAAGCTAAGCTCAGCTAATAAATACGTCTAATACGGTCATATGCGATAATTCATGCTGTGACGTATGAGTACGAGGTCACGGCCAAGCTGGCACCCGCGCTGGCGCTGCTGGCCGCGGTGGGCGAGACCGGCCACGTCACCCGCGCGGCCGAGCTGCTCGGCATCCCGCAGCCCACCGCGAGCCGCAGGCTGGCGGCGCTGGCCGAGGTCGTCGGCGCGCCGCTGGTGCTGCCCGACGGGCGCGGCGTCCGGCTGACCAGGGCGGGCAAGGTACTGGCCGAGTCCGCGTCGCGAGCGCTCGCCGTGGTCGAGGGCGGCGTGCGGGAGGTGCGCGAGGAGATCGACCCCGGCAGCGGGCGGGTCGTGCTGGGGTTCCTGCACCTGCTCGGGCGGGCGCTGGTGCCCTCGCTGATCCGCGGCTTCCGCGAGCGCAACCCCGGCGTCCGCTTCACGCTCGTGCAGGGCTCGCGGCAGGACATGCTCGAACGGCTGCGCGACGGCGAGCTCGACCTGGTGCTCGTCGCGCCGCCGCCCGACGGCGACCCGGCGCTGGCCGCCGCGCCGCTGGCCGAGCAGGAGCTGCGCCTGTCCGTCCCGCGCGGCCACCGGCTTGCCGGCCGCGATCGGGTACGGCTGGCCGAGCTGGAGGGCGAGGACCTGGTCACGCTGGAACACGGCTACGGCCTGCGGCAGATCATCGACGACCTGTGCGCGGAGGCCGGGTTCGAACCCAGGATCGCCTTCGAGAGCCAGGAGTCGGAGACCGTGCGCGGGCTGGTGGCCGCCGGGTTCGGGGTGGCGCTGCTGCCCCACGTCGGCCCCGTCCGATCGCCCGGGGTGGTCGAGGTGCCGCTCGCACCCCCGATCTACCGCACGATCGGCCTGACCTGGCCCACCGCGGACCGGCTCACCCCGGTGGTCCGCTCGTTCCGCGACCACGTCCTGCGCACCGTCGGCGGCGACCGTCACCCTCGGGTGACGTGACCGACGCGTCGGCGGGTGAGCCCCGGACTCAGGGATGCGACAGGTTCTCGGCAACGGGCAACGGGCGACGGGCGGCCTGCGGCCTACGGCGAGAGACAGGCGACCCGCGGCGGGTAGCGGGCGGCCTGCGGCTGGCGGCGGGCGGCTTGCGGCGGGCAACGGGAGACGGGCGGCGGGCGGCCTGCGGCCTGCGGCGAGAGACGGGCGACCTGTGGCGGGCACCCCGCGGCGGCCTGCGGCCTGCGGCGGGTGGCGGGTCGGGTGATGTAGCCGCTTTGTTGGCGGGTGAGTGGCGGCTCGGGTGAGGGGATCGACTGTCGGTGGCGGGCTTCGGTGGCGTGATCGACTGTCGGTGGGGGCGGGCAGACTTGGGGGTCATGACCGACCATGGACTGGCGAGGGTGCTCGGCGACGTGGCTGCCGAGCGGGCGGCGCAGGATGCGCGCTGGGGTGTGCAGGAGTTCCCCGACGGCACGGGAGGCGACGGCGCGGCGGCCGCCGCCGACGCGGCCAAGCGACTCGTAGGCGCGGCGTACGACGCCGGCCACCTGACCTGGCGCGACGTCCTGCACGAGGAGGTGCTCGAGGCCTTCGCCGAGGCCGATCCCGAGCGGCTGCGGGCCGAGTTGATCCAGGTGGCGGCGGTGGCCGTCAAGTGGGTCCAGGCGCTCGACCGCCGCCCCGCCAAGCAGCGCTTCCGCGTGATCGTGGACGTTCACGTGCTGTTCATCCGCGACGGCCGGGTCCTGCTCGGCAGGCGGGCCGGCACCGGCTACGGCGACGGCATGTGGCACCTGCCCTCAGGGCACCTGGAGGAGGGCGAGTCCGTGGTCGAGGCGGCCTGCAGGGAGGCCCGTGAGGAGGTGGGCGTCATCATCGAGTCGGGCGACCTGACCTTCGCCCATGTGATGCACCGGGCGCCCGAGCGGGTCGGCCTGTTCTTCGTCGCGGAGAAGTGGACCGGCGAGCCGTACAACGCCGAGCCGGACAAGTGCGCGGAGCTGGGCTGGTGGCCGCTCGACCAACTGCCCGCCGACACCATCGACTACCCCGCGGCGGCCCTCAGGAAGGTCGCCATGAGCGAGCCGTTCGCCCTGCACGAATGGTCTACAGATCACTGATGGCCCGCTAGGGCTTCGTATACAGTCAGGACGCCCCTCCGGCCGTCCACGTTCAACCCGTCTGAGCGCGCTGAGCCGGGCGGTGCGGCGTGCCCGGGTAGTGCGGCGTGCCTGGGTAGTGCGGCGTGCCTGGGCAGTGGGCTCGGCCCGAGGCTGTGTGCTCGGCCCGGGCTGTGCTCGACCTGGGGCTGTGGGCTCGAGTCGGGGCTGTGCTTGGTTCGGGGCTGTGTGCTCGAGTTGGGTGGTGGGCTCGGCCCGGGTTGAAGGTGCGCCTGGTGGTCCGGGGTGCCCGGTTAGCTGGCGGCGTGACGGCGGGTGAGTGGCATCGACTCGCCGTCAGCGCCGGGCGCGGGTCATCAGGCGGAGTGCGGAGGGCGGCCGGTGGCGGCGGCCTTGCCGTACGAGCAAGGGGTTGTCTGCTGCTGTACAGAGAGATGGTTGTCTGCTGCTGTACGGGGAGATGGTTGTCTACTAAAGCTTGACGGCGCGAAACGGGGCTGTTGAACTTGGAGGCATGGCCGAGGTTTCCTTTGATACCGATCCCGGTCGCTACCGGCACCTGCGGCTGGAGGTCGACGGTGAGGTCGCCACGATCGTGCTCGCGGTCGACGAGTCCGGCGGGATCGCGCCCGGCTACGACCTCAAGCTCAACTCCTACGATCTGGGCGTCGACATCGAGCTGCACGACGCCGTGCAGCGGCTGCGCTTCGAGCACCCCGAGGTGCGCGCGGTCGTCCTCACCGGCGGGCTGGACAGGGTGTTCTGCGCGGGCGCCAACATCCGCATGCTGGCCCAGTCCTCGCACGCCTGGAAGGTCAACTTCTGCAAGTTCACCAACGAGACGCGCTGCGCCATCGAGGACGCCACCCTGCACTCCGGCCAGACCTACCTGGCGGCCGTCAACGGCACCGCGGCCGGCGGCGGCTACGAGCTGGCGCTGGCCTGCGACCGCATCATCCTGGTCGACGACGGCTCCACCGCGGTGTCGCTGCCCGAGGTGCCGCTGCTCGGCGTGCTGCCCGGCACCGGCGGGCTCACCCGCGTCACCGACAAGCGCCGCGTCCGCCGCGACCTTGCCGACGCATTCGCCACCAGCCCCGAGGGCGTGCGCGGGCAGCGCGCCGTCGCCTGGGGGCTGGCCGACGAGGCCGTCCCGCGCAGCCGCTTCGCCGAGACCGTACGGCAGGCCGCCACGCAGGCCGCCTCCCGCTCCACCCGCCCCGAAGGCGAGGCGATCCGGCTGACGCCGATCACCGCCTACTCCACCGTCGAGGCGTCCACGGGCGACGGGATCGTCACGATCACCGTGCACGGTCCGCGCGACGAACCCCACCCGGCGCCTGCGGTGGACACCGACTCGTGGTTCCTGCGGATGACGCGTGAGCTGGACGACCTGATCCTCCGGCTGCGCACCAACGAGCCGTCCCTGGGCACCTGGGTGATCAGGACCCAGGGCGATCCCGCTCTGGTCGCGCGGCACGACCCGGATTCCGGACGCCTGCCGTACAGCGAGATGCGGCACTTCTTCAAGCGGACGCTCAAACGGCTGGACGTGACCAGCCGCAGCCTCATCGCGCTCGTCGAGCCGGGCAGCTGCTTCGCCGGGCCGCTGCTGGAGCTGGCGCTGGCCTGCGACCGGCAGTACATGCTCGACGACCCGGACGTCACGATCACCCTCACCGACGCCAATTTCGGCAAATACCCGATGGGCAATGGCCTGTCCAGGCTCGCCTCGCGCAACCTGGACAAGCTCGAACCGGAGGCCGGGCGGCCCATCGGTGCGCAGGAAGCGCTCGAGCTCGGGCTGGTCACCTTCGCCCCCGACGACCTCGACTGGGACGACGAGATCCGCATCGCCCTGGAGGAGCGCGCCGCGCTCAGCCCCGACGCGCTCACCGGCCTGGAGGCCAACCTGCGCTTCGCCGGGCCGGAGACCATGGAGACCAAGATCTTCGCCCGCCTCGCCGCCTGGCAGAACTGGATCTTCAACCGCCCCAACGCCTCCGGCCCCGACGGCGCCCTGCGCCGCTACGGCACCGGCCGGCGCCCCGACTACGACCGAACGAGGGTGTGACGGCATGTCGATCGACTACAGCGAGCGCATTCCGAACAACGTCGACCTCGCCGACGACCGCCGGCTGCAGCGGGCGCTCGAGTCGTGGCAGCCGCGCTTCCTGCAGTGGTGGGGCGAGATGGGGCCCGCGCTGCCCACCCAGGACGTCTACCTGCGCACCGCCGTGGCCGTCGGCCGCGAGGGGTGGGCGCACTTCGACCACGTGGCGCTGCCCGAATACCGGTGGGGCATCTTCCTGGCCGAGCGCGACCCCGACCGGCGCATCGGGTTCGGCCAGAACAAGGGGCAGCCCGTCTGGCAGCAGGTGCCCGGCGAGTTCCGGGCCGAGCTGCAGCGGCTCATCGTCGTGCAGGGCGACACCGAGCCCGCCAGCGTCGAGCAGCAGCGCAGGCTCGGCCTGACCGCGCCCAGCCTGTACGACCTGCGCAACCTCTTCCAGGTCAACGTCGAGGAGGGGCGGCACCTGTGGGCGATGGTCTACCTGCTGCACGCCTACTTCGGGCGCAGCGGCCGGGACGAGGCGGAGGCGCTGCTGCTGCGCAACTCGGGCAGCGAGGATTCGCCGCGCATCCTGGGCGCCTTCAACGAGGAGACGCCCGACTGGCTGTCGTTCTTCATGTTCACCTACTTCACCGACCGGGACGGCAAGTACCAGCTCGGCACGCTGAAGGAGTCGGCCTTCGATCCGCTCAGCCGTACCTGCGAGTTCATGCTGAAGGAGGAGGCCCACCACATGTTCGTGGGCACCACCGGGGTCGACCGGGTGGTGGAGCGGGCGGCGCAGGTGATGCGCGAACACGACACCGACGACATCCAGAAATATGGCGCCATCCCGCTGAATGTCATCCAGAAGTACATCAACTTCCACTACAGCGTGAGCCTGGACCTCTTCGGCGGCGAGACCTCCACGAACGTGGCCAACTACTACACCGCCGGGCTCAAGGGCCGCTGGCAGGAGTCCCGCCGCGCCGACGACCACGTCCTGACCTCGTCGTCGGCCACCATCCAGCAGATCGAGCACGGCCGGCTCGTGGACGTCGAGATCCCCGCCCTGACGGCGCTCAACGCCGACCTCCGCGCGGAGTACGTCACCGACTGCGTCACGGGCGTGAACCGCTGGAACCGCATCCTCGGCGGCCTCGGCACGCTCTACCTGCCGCACGTCGCCTTCAACCGCCAGGTCGGCGCTTTCGCCGGCCACCACGTCACCCCATCGGGCCGCGTCATCGACCAGCCCACCTGGGAAACCCATCGCGGCGACTGGCTCCCCACCCCCGACGACAAGACCTTCGTCCGGTCCCTGATGCGCCCCGTCTACGAACCCGGCAAGATCGCCGCCTGGCTCGCGCCTCCGCGCAACGGTATCAACGGCCGACCCTTGGACTACGAGTACGTCCACTTCTAGGAAACGTCGCATTAATGCGGTGGCAATTCCACCGGAGCGCAGCTACTGTGGGGCGTCATAAGAGACAGAAAATGTGTTGGCGCCGGACCCTGCCTGTCTGGTCCAATGGCATTGGACACGCAAGCCCGAGTCAGTGAGGAAGGATATCCGTGAAGCGCGAAGCCAATCCGTTGCTGCGGCGGTGCCTGTGTAGGCATCTCGCGCTGCTCGGTAGCGACCTCACATGCTGGCCGGCCTCCGGATAACCCAACCCAGGGTCACCGCGAAGCCGTCCACGATATCCGGGGCGGCTTCTTTCATTTCCAAAACCGAGGAAATGCAGATTCGATGCGAAACCCGCACTTTCGAGTGGACGGGTCTGCTCACCATTGACAACTCCACAGCGGAAGACACCAGAACGGATGCGTCCGTGGCCCAACTGGCAGAGGCGCCGGCCCGAGGAGCCGGAGGGTGCGGGTTCGACTCCCGCCGGACGTACGCGAGTTTCGTGGGTGAAGTGTCAGCGGTCGCACGCGAGCATGCCACGCTCGTAGGACGGGTTCGAGTCCCGTCACCCACTCCTGCCTCACCGGCACGCGAGCACTCGCCCGCCGGAGGAGGACATTGCCGCTCTAGCCCAACGGCAGGAGGCGCCGTGCTCAGGACGCGGACAGTCTGGGTTCGAATCCCAGGGGCGGCACGCATGTCTCGGAGAGGTGCCGGAGCGGCTGATCGGGCACCCCTGCCAAGGGTCGCGGGGCCGCGTGCGGTCCTCATGGGTTCGAATCCCAGCCCCGTTGGTCTAGATGGTAAGGACGCCTGATTTTCAATCAGGAGATCACCGGTTCGAATCCGGTACGGGGTACGGCTCCCGCGCCCAGGCGCCCGGGAGTGATCATTCCGGCGTCGCCCAGTCGGCAGGGCAGCGGATTGTTAATCCGCCAGGCGCAGGTTCGAATCCTGCCGCCGGAGCAAGGGGACAGGCCACGATAGCGGCCCTCGAGCCGGTCCCCTGCCTGCTCGTGTAGCTCAACGGGAGAGCTCCGCCTTGTCAAGGCGGCGGATGCCGGTTCGAATCCGGTCGCGGGCGCCTGCGAAGCAAGCCTTGAAGGCCGGGGCCCCTGGAACCCAGGAGGTCACCCTCATGCGCGAGCTGGGCACGTGGAGAGCCCACCCGGCTGTAAACCGAACGCCTCGGCTGTGGCGGTTCGACCCCGTCCTCGCGCACACCGCCAGGGAACCTGGCGCAGTTCGCTGGTGCGGAAGGCGGCCTGCAAAGCCGCCGGAGCGAGTTCGATTCTCGCCTGCGTCTCTTGACGGCTCACGGTGTCTTCCCTGTGGAGCGATGCCGGACCAGGAGGCGATATCTGCCAAAGTACTGGCCATGGCACATGCGAGTGGACAGGTGCGCGTCGGCGTCCTCGGTCCCCTGACGCTGGAGACCCCCGCCGGCCCGGCGCGGGTCGGGGGCGCGCGGCTGCGGGCGTTGCTGGCCCGGCTGGTGCTGGAGGCCGGGCATGCCGTACGGCCGGCGACCCTCGTCGAGGCGCTGTGGGGCGAGGTGGCACCGGACGACCACGTGCACGCGCTGCAATCGCTGGTGTCCCGGTTGCGGCGCGTCCTGGGCGACGCCGACCTGCTCGCCTCGGGCCCGGCCGGATACCGGCTGGCCGTCGAGCCGGACGCGGTCGACGCCGTCCGGTTCGAGCGGCTGGTCCGCGCGGGCCGGCACGCGTACGCGCAGTCGCGGCCCGCCGAGGCCGCCGCCACCCTGCGCGAGGCCCTGAGCCTGTGGCGCGGCCCCGCCTTGGCGGACGTGCGCGAGGCGCCGTTCGCCGCGGCCGAGGCCGAACGGCTGGAGCGGGCCCGGTTGGCCGCTCTGGAGGACCGGGTCGAAGCCGATCTCGCGCTGGGCGCCGACCTCGACCTGGTCGCCGAGCTCGAGTCGCTGACCGCCGCGCACCCGTTGCGCGAGCGGCTGCACGCCCAGCTGATCCGAGCCCTGGCGCTGAACGGCCGAGGCGCCGAGGCGCTGGCCGCCTACCAGCGGATCCGCGGCCTGCTGGCGGACAGTTTCGGCAGCGATCCAGGACCGCAGCTGCAGGAGGCCCACCTGGCGGTGCTGCGCGGTGAACTCCCCAGGTCCCGCCGATCGCACGGCAACCTGGACGTCCCGCTCACCAGCTTCGTGGGCCGCGACGACGACGTACGCCGCGTGGTGGATCTGCTCGGCCGAGCTCGGCTGGTCACCCTGATCGGTCCCGGAGGATCGGGCAAGACCCGGCTGGCCGGCACCGTCGGCCGGCAGCTCACGCCGTCAGGCGGGGTGTGGTTCGTCCCGCTGGCCCCGGTCAGCGCGGACGAGGTGCCCCGCGCGGTGCTCGACCTGGTGCGGGCGCGCGAAGATCGGCCGGTCACCCAGGGCCGGGTGCTGGACCACCTGGTCGAGATCCTCGCCGACGACGACCTGGTGCTGGTGCTGGACAACTGCGAGCACGTGATCGAGGCCGCCGCGACGCTCGCCGAGACCCTTCTCGGCCGCTGCCCGAGGCTGCGGGTCCTGGCCACCAGCCGGGAATCCCTGCGGATCGACGGCGAGACCCTGCACCCGGTGCTCCCGCTGGAACTGCCAGAACCGGGGGCGACGGCCGATCGGGCCCGCGCCTGCGCGGCGGTCCGGCTCTTCCACGACCGGGCCGCCGCCGTCCGTCCGGGCTTCGCTCCGGAAGGGGGCGCGCTGGCCGCGGCGGTCGAGATCTGCCGCCGCCTGGACGGCTTGCCGCTGGCGATCGAGCTGGCCGCGGCGCAGTTGCGCGCCCTGCCGGTCGAGGCGGTCGCGGCACGGCTCGACGACCGCTTCCGGCTGCTCACCGGCGGCAGCCGTACGGCATTGCCGCGACACCGGACCTTGAGCGCCGCGGTGGCCTGGAGCTGGGACCTGCTCGACGCCGGCGAGCGAGCGCTGCTGGAACGGCTGGCGGTCGTGCCCGGCAGCTTCACCGAGGACGCGGCCGAGGCGATCGGCCGGTCGGGTGACGTCCGGGAGCTGCTGACGGCACTGGTCGACAAGTCTCTGCTGCACCCGGTGGAGCCTGCCGACCCGGTCGAGCCGCGCTACCGCCTGCTCGAGACCATCCGGGAGTACGGCCTCGCGCGGCTGGCCCGGCGTGACGAGGTCGACGTCGTACGCGAGCGGCACGCGAGGTTCTTCCTTCAGCTGGCCGAGACCGCGGACCCGTACCTGCGCACGTCCGACCAGCTGCGCTGGCTGGCGCGGCTGTCCGCGGAACGGGACAACCTGTCGGCCGCGATCCGCTGGGCGGTCGAGTACGGCGACGCCGACCTCGCGGTCCGGTTCGGCGCCGCGCTGTGCTGGTACTGGCTGCTGCGGGACCACCCGCCGGAGTCGCTGGACCTGCTCGGCCGGGTGCTCCAGGTCCCCGGCTCGACCCAGCCGCAGGCACGCGCGCTGGTGGTCGTCGCGCACGCGCTCGCCACCACCGAGACCATCGGCCGGCCGGACGAGGCGGAAGCGGCCTTCGACCAGATCAGGAAGGCGCTGGAGTGCGTCGAACCCGGCGCCCACCCCGTTCTGGAGATGGCCCGGCTGGCGCTCGCCGTGAGCTCAGGCCATGAAGGAACCGCACCCGTGGAGTGGACGGATCCGTGGAGCCGATCGCTGGCTCTGATGGTTCACGGTGTGCTGACCATGAACGCCGGGCACGCCGCCGAGGCGAGGCACCCGCTGTCGCTCGCGCTGACCGGTTTCGAGGAACTCGGCGACCGGTGGGGCCTGGCGATCACGCTGAGCACCCTGAACGCGGCGTTGCAGCGCTCTGGCGAACCGAGCGGCGCGCCCGAGTTGGCAGAGCGGGCGACCCGGTACTTCCAGGAACTTGGCATGCCCGAGCACACGACGGAGAACGAGGTGGCGGCCGCACTCAACCGGGCGGAGGCAGGCGATGTGAACGGCGGGCGGCGGCAGTTGACGGCCCTGCTCGACCAGGCAGGGTCGGCGGAGTCGCGAGCCCAGGTGTGTCTCGGTCTGGCGCGGCTGGAGTGGCGAACCGGGCGGCCGGGCCCGGCCCGCGACCACGCCCTGGCCGGGCTGGCCGAGGCGTCACCCGGCCGGTCGACTCCGCACCTGACCGCGTTGCTGCTGGGCGTGCTCGCCCAGGTGGACGTCGCCGAGGGTTTCCCCGACGAGGCGGTGCGCCGGCTCGACCATCCGGCGGTGCACCTGACGCTGACCTGGCACACGCCGGTCGCGGCCGCGATCGCGCTCGCGGCCGCCGCGATCGAGCTGTGCCACGACCGGCCGGAGCGGGCGGGACGGCTGCTCGGGGCCGCCTCAGTGCTGCGGGGCAGGGAAGACCGCGGCGACCACGACGTGCGAACGATCACCCAGCGGGCCACGGGCGCCCTGGGGGCCGCCGGGTTCGCCGCCGCGCACTCCGCGGGTGCGGCGATGTCGAGGGCCGAGGCCGAAGCCCTGGTCACCGCGACCATCGCCGCGCCGGTCAGCTAGCGGGCGGCACGGGCTTGCCGAACATCGTGCAGGTCACGGCCATTTGGAGCGCCTGGGCGGCTTTGGCGATCTTCGGGTCGGCCTCGAACTCGGACCAGGCCTCGGTCGAGATGAGGACGGTCGCCGAGCGGGTGCCGGCGCGGTCGGTGATGCCGGTGGTGAGGTAGCCGGGGATGCCGCCGTCGTGGCCCCAGAACGTGCCGCACGGATGAGCACCGGTCTGGATGCCGAGCCCGTAGCCGGGTCCGTCCGGCTGCTTCGGGTCCACCGGCACGGTCGTGCGCAGCTGTGCCAGCTGGGCGGCGGGCAGCAGCTTGCCGGACATCAACGCGGTGGTGAACCGGGACCAGTCCCGCGCGGTGGACACCATCGCCCCGGCCGCCCCGCCCCATCCGGGGTCGTTGCCGGAGACGTCCACGTGTCCGTGGTGGCGCGTCCCGGCGAAGCTCCTGAACGCGACCGGCACAGCCGGAGGCATGTGGGCGGCATCCCGTTCGTAGCCGTGGGCATGGGAGCCGCGCCAGGTCGGGTCCGTGGCGAAGTAGGTGTGTTCGAGGTTGAGCGGCCGGGCGATCCGATCCCGGACCAGGTCGGCCAGGCTCGCCCCGGTGACCCGCTCCAGGACGGCGCCGATCGCCGCGTAGTTGGTGTTGCTGTAGGACCACTTCGTGCCCGGCGCGAACAGCGGATCGTGCCTGACCCCCACGGCGAGCAGCTTCGCCGAGGTCCACCGCCGCCGATCCTTGCCGAGGATCGACGGCCGGATCGCGGGATCCTTGGTGTAGTCGAACAGGCCGCTGGTGTGGTTCAGCAGCATGCGCACCGTGATCGCCCCGCCGTTGGGCACCTTGCCGGGCAGCCACTTCGCCACCGGGTCGGTCAGGGCGAGCTTGCCCTCGGCGACCAGTTGCAACACGAGCGTGGCCATCATGGTCTTGGTGTTGGACCCCATCCGGAACTCGTCCCCCGCCGTGAGCAGGTGATCCCGTCTGGTCCATGGGGCCTGCTCGGCGACCTCGACCGGCCGTCCGCGGCCGTCGTCGACCCGCACGATCACGCCGGGCGCCCCGGCCTCCACCAGCTTCCGCGCCAACTGCTGGATCTGAGCGCGCCGCGCCTCGGCGCCGCCCTCGTACGGCGCGGCCGCGACAGCCGGGGACACCCCGGCCACACTCGCGAGCAGCACCGAAGCCGTGACCACACGCAGCCGCACCGCGGGAGTCGACGAAACACGTTGGGACATTGACCGTTCCTCCGGCTGATAGGTGATGAGAACGCCCCTCACCCTCCAACCGGCCGCTCACAAACCACTCTCAGCACGCTGGCAGCGCACTACCGATACCGGACGTGGAACGTCCGGAATGGGGTCTACGGTGGCGGCCATGACCAACAGCGACTACTGGTGGGAACCGCCCGCCGCGGGCACCGAGGCCGAACACCTCGTCGGCGCGCTCGACCGCCTGCGCACGACCTTCCGCTGGAAGGCCGACGACCTCGACGAGGCAGGGCTGCGGACCCGCATCGGCGCCTCCTCGCTGACGCTGGGCGCCCTGCTCAAGCACCTCGCATGCGCCGAGGACCAGATGTTCAGCACCAAACTCAGCGGGACGCCGCTCGGCCCGCCGTGGGACGGCGCGGACTGGGCCGCCGACCCCGACTGGGACTTCAACTCGGCCGCCGACGACACCCCCGAATACCTCTACGCCCTCTGGGACACCACCATCGAACGTTCCCGCGCGACGCTCGACGCGTCCCTGGCCACCGGCGGGCTCGACCAGCTCGTCCACCTCTCCTTCCCCGACGGGCGGCACGTCAGCCTGCGCCGCCTGGTCTGCGACCTGATCGAGGAGTACGGCCGGCACACCGGACACGCCGACCTGCTCCGCGAGGCCGTCGACGGCGTGGTCGGCGAAGACCCACCCGCGGGCTGGCACCCGAAGTCCGGCTGACCGGGCCGCGCTAGAGGGTCATCCAGTGGGTCCGGGCAGGGGTGAGCCAGGACTCGTGGAGGTCGTGGAAGACGTTGGCGGCGCGGACGCCGATCCAGTCGGGCGGGAGCAGCTCGAGCGGCAGGCGGGGATCGAGCATGGGGAAGTGGCGCCAGGCGTGGACGAGCCTGATCTGCGCGAGCAGTATCCCCTCACCCGGGGGCGGGCGCATGCCGGCGAAGCGCTGGATGAAGTCCTGGTAGTGCCCCGCCAGCTCCCCGAGGTGCCAGGCCTGCTCGACCAGGGTGCGCTCCGCGCCGATGCCCGCGTAGGGGCCGTTGAAGGAGTAGGCCTCCAGGCCGAGTGACTCCACGACCTGCTTGGCCTCCGCCTCGCGGGAGGCGTGCGGGCTCACCCACACCCCGGGCGCGGGGCTGCCGAAGCCCGCCCAGGTGAGCCGGGTGCGCAGCTGGTGGCGCAGCTCGCGGCGGGACTCCGGCACGCTGGTGATCAGCACGACCCAGCGGCCGTCCCACGGCTCCCTGTCACGGCCGAAGGCGTAGATGCGCTGCGCGCCCTCGCTCAGCAGCTCCCGCCCGCGCGGCGTGAGCGCCCAGCGCACCCGCCGCCCCGACCGCTCGGCCGCCAGCCAGTCGTCCGCCGCCGTGCGTGAGAGGGCCTGGCGGGCCGCCTTCTCCTCCACGCCCAGCCCGCCGAGCACCCGCAGGAGCGTCGAGGTCCACGCGGGCTCGTCCTGCGGGAGCACGTACTCACCCAGGACCGTCAGCAGCAGCGATCTCGCACTCACGCAATCAATGCTACAAGTCATTGACGGCCCATCAATTCTGTGTAGAAGATTTGTCTACCCGAGGATTGGGGTGACGGCGATGTCGTTCAACGCCAGCGTCTATCTCGTCGATCGCCAGCTCGACGCCGGCCGCGGCGACCATCTCGCGGTCACAGGGCCCGCGGGATCCCTCACCTACGCCGAGCTCGCCGAGCGGGTCTCCGCGTACGCCGCGGGGCTGCGGGCGATCGGCGTGCGCCCCGAGGAACGCGTCCTCATGGTCATGTCCGACCGCCCGGAGACGCTGATCGCGATCCTGGCCGCGATGCGGATCGGCGCGGTCGCGGTGCCCGTGTCGACCATGTACAACGCCGCCGAGCTCGGCGCGCTCATCCGGGACGCCAGGGCCAGGGTGGTGATCGCCACGGAGGAGTACGAGCCGGTCGTCCGCGACGCCCTGCCGTACGCCCCCGAGGCCGAGACCCTGATCACCGCCGCCTCCTGGCCGGACCTGATGGCCCACGGCACGGCCGGGCCGTACGACACCTGGCCCGACTCGCCGGCGCTGTGGCTCTACACCTCCGGCACGACCGGTGCGCCGAAGGCGGCCATGCACCGGCACGGCTCGATCCGCGACGTCTGCGAGACCTACGCCGGCCAGGTGCTCGGCATCGGGCAGGACGACCGCTGCTTCTCCGTCGCGCGCCTGTTCTTCGCCTACGGCCTGGGCAACTCGCTGTTCTTCCCGCTGTCGGCCGGCGCCACCGCGATCCTCGACCCGGCCCGCCCCACACCCGACGGCGTGCTCGCCCGCGTCCGCGCCGAAGCGCCCACGCTGTTCTACGCGGGCCCGACGTTCTTCGCCGCGCTGCTGGCCACCGCCGCCCCCGCCGACGCCTTCTCTTCCGTACGGCTGGCCGTGTCGGCTGGCGAGGCGCTCCCTGCCGAGATCTACCGCCGCTTCACCACCCGCTTCGGCGTGGACGTCATCGACGGCCTCGGCTCGACCGAGGCGCTGCACATCTTCATCTCCAACCGCCCCGGCCAGGTACGGCCGGGCAGCACGGGAACCGTCGTGCCCGGATACGAGGCCAAACTCCTCGACGACCTCGGCGCGCCAGTCAAGGACGGCGACCCCGGGCACCTGTACGTGCGCGGCGAGTCGATCGCCACCGGCTACTGGTGCCGCACGGCCACCACCCGCCAGGTGTTCCAGGGCGAGTGGCTGCGCACCGGCGACACCTACGTGCGCTCGGAGGACGGCTACTACACCTGCCTCGGCCGCTCCAACGACATGATCAAGGCGGGCGGCATCTGGGTGTCGCCGATGGAGGTCGAGGCCAGGCTCCTGGAGCATCCGTCGGTCGCCGAGTGCGCGGTCGTGGCCTACACCGACGCCGACGGGCTGGAGAAGCCGGTCGCCTGCGTCGTCCCGGCCGCCGGGCACGCCGTGGACGCCGCCGAGCTGGTCGCGTTCTGCCGCGAGGGCCTGGCCGCCTTCAAGCGGCCTCGCGAGGTGCTGGTGGTCGAGGAACTGCCCAAGACCGCCACCGGCAAGATCCGCCGGGTGGCGATCAGGGAGGTGGCCGCCGACCTGCTCGGCAAGCCGGACTAACCGCCGCGCAGCTCCCGCTTGAGCACCTTGCCGCTGGCGTTCTTGGGCAGCGCGCCGACGAAGCGGACGGACTTGGGCACCTTGAACGGCGCCAGCCGTACGCGCAGGAAGGAGATCAGCTCCTCGGCGGTCAGCGCAGCGCCGTCGCGCAGGACCACCACGGCCGTGACCGCCTCGATCCACCGGGGATCCTGCACGCCGAAGACGGCCGCCTCGGCGACCGCCGGGTGCTGGTAGATGGCCTCCTCGACCTCGCGGCTCGCCACGTTCTCGCCGCCGGTCTTGATCATGTCCTTCTTCCTGTCGACGACCGACAGGTAGCCGTCGGCGTCCATGACGCCCAGGTCGCCGCTGTGGAACCAGCCGCCGCGGAAGGCCTCGGCCGTCTTGTCCGGGTCGTTCCAGTAGCCGAGCATGGCGTGCGGGCTGCGGTGCACGATCTCGCCCACGACGCCCGGGCCGACCGGCCTGTCCTCGTCGTCGACGATGCGCGTCTCGACGTTGAGCGCCGGGCGGCCCGCCGAGCCGAGCCTGGTCAGCTGCTCGTCCGGGCCCAGGATCGTCGCGACGGGGGCCATCTCGGTCTGGCCGTAGAAGTTGAACAGCCTCGTCTGCGGCAGCCTGGCGGCGATCTCCTTGAGCACCTCGACCGGCATGATCGAGGCGCCGTAGTAGCCCTTGCGCAGCGACGACAGGTCACGCCTGTCGAAGTCCGGGTGGCGCAGCAGGCCGATCCAGACCGTGGGCGGGCAGAACAGCTTGGTGGCCTTCTCACGCTCGATCGTCTCCAGGATCACTGCCGGGTCGGCCTTGTCCAGGACGATGTTCGTGGCGCCGACGTAGATGCCGGGCGTGAGGAAGCAGTGCAGCTGCGCGCAGTGGTAGAGCGGCAGCGAGTGGACCTCCACGTCGTCGTGGGCCATCTCGCCGTCGACCAGGCACGTCACGTACTGGGCGATCAGGCTGCGGCTGGACAGGGTGGCGCCCTTGGGGCGGGACTCGGTGCCGCTGGTGTACATGATCTGGATGGGGTCGTCGTCGGCGATCTCCACCTGGGGGCGTTCCACGTCGCTCCGCCACGCGGTGACGGGCTCCCAGCCGTCCGCCTCGCCAATCACCCCCCTGATACCGATATTTCCGTCGATGGCCTGGTTCGCGACCGGAACCAGGGCGTCCTCGGCAAGAATGCCCGTGGCCCCCGAATGATCCAGGATGTAGCCGACCTCGTCGGGCCCGAGCATGAAGTTGATCGGCACGGAGATCGCACCCAGCCGCGCCAGCGCGAAGTAGGCCAGCACGAAATCATCATTGTTATGGCTGAACAGGGCGAACCTGTCGCCCTTGGCCACGCCCCGCTCGGCCAGCGCGTTGGCCATCCGATCGACCTCGCCGTCCAACTCGGCGTAGCTCCGGCGACGCTCGCCGTACACCAGTGCCACCTTGCCAGGCCGCCGCCCAGCAGTACGACGCAACAGATCCCCGATGGCATGCTGGCGGGTCGTCATGGGGGCCTCCGTCACGTGTGCCGAACGATATTCGGTGATCCTAGCCCCATCGTCCGCAGGTCCTTGACCAGGATGCGGCAGGCGTCGGCCTGCCGCTCGATGCCGCCGTCGGGGAGGAAGACGTCGCGCGTGGTGCGGATCGGCGGGTAGGGCCACTCGGCGTAGCCGAGCCGCCGGTAGAGGCGGCACACGCGGGGATTGTCCAGGTCGACGCCCAACGCGACCTTGTCGTGGCCGAGCTCGCGCAGATGGGCCTCGGCGGCGCGGACCAGCTCGGTGCCGATGCGCTGGTTGCGGTGATCCGGGGCGACCTCGAGGTGGGTGAGCAGCGGCACCCCGGGCAGGCGGTCGCGCAGCTCGGGCTCCTCGGCGGCGTCGAGCCACAGGTAGACGTCGCCCACCGGGGTGAACACCTGCCAGGCCACGAGCAGCAGGCCGTGACCGGCGCGCTGCCTGGCCAGCTGGTGCGCGAAGTACGGCTCCTGGCCGAGCGCGGTCACCAGGGCCGGCAGGTCCTGCTCGAAAGCCGTCCTAATGCGGACATGACGCATAACACTCACGATCGGGTGATAAATCGAGGTGTCACAACCTCTAGGCGGCAAGTCTGTCAGGACCCGCCCAACGGCTCCCGCTTCTTTGTCAGAAGTTCGTGCGTCCGGCCAGATGGAGGGCGGGCAGCTTGGGTCTGCCCTTGAGGGTGAGCCGCTCCATCGCGGCCTCGACGGACGGGGCGGGGCGCAGGCGGGCGACGAAGTCGTGCCACGTCCTGCGGTCGGCGCGCCAAGCGTGCAGGTAGCGGACGCACAGCTCCGGCGTGATGAGCTCGTGGCGGCGCAGCGCGGCCCGCAGCGCGGCGGCCATGCGCTCCCTCTCACCTCGGTCGGCCGCGCATCCGGGGATCCCGTCGAGGATGTCGCGCAGGAACATCGCCCGCCTGTGCAGGAACTTCCGCCAGTGCTCCAGGTCGGCCTCGAGCGGGCTCCTGCCCTCGTCGAGCAGCCAGAAGACGCCCTCGGCCAGGACGTCGCCGAACTCCTCGCTCTTGGCGCGCTCGACGGTGCGGAACGGGTCGTAGGGGTACTGCTTGACCGCCCCGGTCACCGCGAGCTGCCTGAGCCCGTCGTCCTCGAGCAGGTAGAACCAGTCCTCGTTGTAGATGTCCGGGAAAAAGGAGATATGTCCGGCGTCGATGGCGAGGGCGCCGCCCCCCACGAACGTCTCCTGATGCCCGCCGACCGCACGGAAGGCGTGGCAGGCGACCGAGTTGTCAGGGAACCCGCCCACCGACAGCCCGACGGCGCTGTAGGTCCTGAGCAGCCCGGCGGCCTTCCTCAGGTCGCCGGGGGCGGGCACGGTGATGTCGTCGTCGAGGAAGATCACCCGCCGCCAGCCGAGCAGCCTGGCCAGCACCAGCCCGAGGTTGCGCTTGGCCGCGGTGTCGGTGCCGCGGCGCAGGTAGGGCGGCGGCACGGTCGAGGTCCGCAGCGCCGGTAGCGCCAGGTTCGCGGGGTCGCCCACGATCAGGGCGTGCACCTCTGTATCGGGTTCGCAGGCCTTGCGCAGGTCGTGGAAGCCCTGCTGGTAGTACCGGCCGCTGGCCAGGGCGATCAGCGGGCAGCCGAGCTTCCTGGCCTGGGAGATGGCGTGCCTGAGGTAGACGGCCGGCCGTACCGTCGGCACGATGATCGCGTCGATCGGATCGTCGCTCTCCGGTGCGTCGTGGGCGAGCAGCAGGTGCCGATGCGATCCGTGGTGGTTCTCTGTCATGGCCATTCGAACAGCCGGGATTCCTCGTCGGTCCAGTCGGGGGTGATCACCGCGCCCTCGAACACCGGGACGCGGGTGACCAGGCCGAAGGACTCCTCCTCGGAGAATCGGCTGTGCAGGTAGGCCGTGTTCCGGTCGCGGAAGCGACTGTCGGTGAGCGCGCGCACGGCACCGTAGGTGCCCCTGCCGTACATGCCGTTGCAGATCGTCAGCGTGCGCTTGCGGTTTAACGGGCTGACGCCGCGGTAGAAGAGCGCGACGTCCTCGTGCAGCTTTCCGTCGCGCAGCGTCGGGTAGTGGCGCTGGTCGCCGGCCAGGAAGTACGGGCCCTTCTCGCTGTCCCAGTCGACGACCTGCTCGACCGGCAGCGACAGCTGCTCCAGCACGCTGCGCGTCACGGCGTTCCAGTCGACACCGCCGATCAGCACCAGGTGGGTGGTGTAGTCGTCGGCCGCCAGCGGCTCGGCGCCGGCCTTGCGGATGCGCACCTCGCTTGCGGGATTGACCGCGCGGATGTGCCCGAACAGCTCGAGCAGCGCGTCCAGGTCGGCGTAGGTGTACAGCTCGACGTAGTCGGGGTCGTCAGGATCGACGTACGGCATGCGGCGCAGCATCTTGGGTGGCAGCTGGGCGCAGATCAGCCGGATCGGCTTGCCGTCGGGGAAGTGCCAGAACCCCTCGGTGGGAGCCTCGCGCACCGGCTGGCCGAGCGCGGCCGAGCGCAGGGCCAGCAGCTCGTCCCTGAGCCGGTCGCGGGCCAGCAACTCGTCGGGGGTGAGCTCGTCCTCGGACAGCAGGCGGAGCTTGCCGCCGTGCAGCGACCGGTCGGTGCAGAACAGCGTGGCGTAGCCCTCGAGCCGGGCGTTGGGCGGGATCTTGGGGTGGACGTCGGACTCCCACGAGGAGATCAACGCCACGCTGAGCGGGCCCTTGGCGCCGCCGAGCGCCTGGCTCAGCATCGGTTGGGTGATCTTGACGTCGGCCCAGTGCCCGGTGCGCAGCTCTCGCAGCCGTCGCGCCAGAGCCCGGACTCCGTCGTCCATCGGCTCCATCGTCTACACCCTTCATCTGAACTTCAGTATCTAAGTAGACCTCTACTGATGCTCAGATGCGAGCACTATTTTGACCAGGCGCGACAGGTCGTGTGCGGGCTGGTCGGCCCACTCTAGCGCCGGAAGCCTTTGCGTGCCGGGTTTTCCGCTCGGAATCCAGGGAACTCTTTACTTCAGAAAAGAAGTGTAGTTGAACTGAAGATTCAGTGAAGGTTCAGTATGAAGCATTCACGCGGGCCGCCGCAGCTTTCGCACCAGACGCGGGCAGGCACCCCCTCACACGGGCAGGCACTCCCGGATCGGGCCAACGATCACCAGGAGTGCCCGCACTCGTCAAGGCCACCATCGGCGCGTCGAACACCGGGAACCTCCATGACCACATTAGTACTTCACTCCGGGCTGGCAATGGCGCTGGCCAGTCCCGAGGGCGTCAGCGCGGCGCGCGGCGTCCTCGGCCTCTTCGCCGCAGTCGCGTTCTGGGCGCTCGTCCTCGCCCTGCACCAGGTGAGAAAGGTCGTGACGACCTTGCTCCGCCTCCTGCTCGTCATGATCGCCGTCGCCGCCTTCGGTGCCGCCGCCATCGCGATCATCGCGCAGGTCTACCTCACCATCGGCCCCATGTAGGCCCTTCCCCCCGAGATGGGCGCCCCACGCGCCCATCTCCTGTGGAGCCGCCCACGCCGGTCTGAATCGACGCGATTTCCCCGGGTCACAACAGGGTGATCAGGCGCCGGTAGGAGGCGAGGCGGTCTTCGGGGGAGTAGGTGTTCATCGTGATGAGGAGTTCGTCGGCGGCTGTGGTGTCGAGGAGGGTGTCCAGGGCCAGTGACACCTGGGCGGTCGTGCCGTGGATCTGGCCTTTGCGTGATTCCTCGAAGAGGGCGCGTTCCCTGTCTGTCATGTCCAGGGCCAGGATCTCGGCGGCGGGGCGCAGGGGCGGGAAGGAGCCGCGCGTGCGTGAGTGTGCGGTGGCCCAGGCTTCGGGGACCTGGAGCAGGGCGGCCTGGGAGGACGTCTCGCCGACCGCGACGTTGACCGCCACGATGACGTACGGCCGGGCCGCCCAGCCCGAAGGGCGGAAGGAGGATCGGTAGCGGGTGATCGCCTCGAGGGTGCGGGAGCCGTGGCCGATCACCATGGGCAGCCCGTGTGCCGCCGCAATGTCCGCGCCCGCGCCCATGGCCAGCACGAACACCTGAGGCGAGAGCCCCTCGGCGGGCAGCGCGTGCACGCCGGGATGGGCCCGCTGGGTGCCGGTGAAGTACCCGAGCAGCTCCTCGAGCTGCCCGCCGAAGTCGTCGGCGTCGTCCTTGCCGTGGCCGAGCGCGTCGCGGATGCCGCCGGTGAACCCGACGGAACGCCCCAGGCCCATGTCGATCCGCCCGGGATGCAGGGATTCGAGCACACCGAACTGCTCGGCCACCACCAGCGGCCGGTGGTTGGGCAGCATCACCCCGCCGGTGCCGACGCGGATCTCACCGGTGGCTCCGGCGACGGCCGCGGCCAGGACCGTGGGCGCGGAACCGGCCACCCCGGGCACGCTGTGGTGCTCGGAGACCCAGAACCGGTGGTAGCCGAGTTCCTCGGCCTGCTGGGCGAAGCGCACGGTGTCGCGCAGCGCGGAAGCCGGGTCCTGCCCCTGGCGGACGAGCGAACGATCGAGAATCGACAGCCGAGTCACGTACCAGTGCAACAACAGGCAGGGCTAGGGATTCCTGGTCAGCCGGAACGGCGCCAGCTCGCCCAGCCCCCGCACGGTCAGCCGGTCCACCGCCCGCAGCGCGAAGGCGCGGTCGTCCGCCAGCTCGTCGGCCAGCGCGGGATCCGCCAGCACGGAGCCCGGCAGTGCGAGCGCGGTCAGCCGACTGGCCAGGTTCACCGTGGTGCCGAACACGTCGCCCATCCGGCCGATCACCGGCCCCATCGCCAGGCCCACCCGCAGCTCCGGCATGCCCCGCACCTTGGCGTGCAGCTCGATCAGCCGCAGCCCGATCTCCGCGGCGTCGTGCGCCTTGCCCGACACGAACAGCACCGAGTCGCCCAGCGTCTTGACCACCCGCCCGCCGCACCCGGTGACCACGTCGGCCGAGCGCCCTTCGAAGCTGTCGACCAGCCCGGCCAGCTCCGTCTCGCTGATCTGCCTGCTCAGCCGGGTGAACCCGACCAGATCGGCGAACCCGACCGCGAGCTGGACGGCGGACTTCTCCTGGTCCACCATGCGTCCCGCCGAGACGGCCAGCTGCCTGCGCCAGGCGTAGACCAGCAGCCGCTCCAGGTCGGGCACCACCCGCCGGGCGCGTCGCGCCCACACCCGAGGCCGCTCGGCGAGCGGCACGCCCGCCAGGTCAAGCGCCTCGGCGCCGAGCTGCGCCTGCGACTCGGCCAGCCGCGCCGTGGCCCTGCCCAGCGAGCGGGCCATCAGCAGCACGTGCTCCTCGTCGTAGACGCCGTCGCTGACCATGCCGAGCAGCGTCCTCAGCGCATCGACGTCGGAGTCGGTGAACTCCACGGCGTCGTCGGCCACGTTGGCGAACCCCAGCGCCCGCCAGAACCTGCGCGCACGGTAGACCGGCACCCCGGCCATCTCGGCGACCTGGTGGCTCGTGTACCGGCGGTGCTCCCGCAGGAACGCCTCCGCCAGCCCATCCGGCTCCACGGCCGCAACATAACACCCGGATCACCCGAAAGATGTACACCGGTTTCGTCAACGCGCAGGAAGCTCCCTGACCTGCGGGTGCGCAACAGTGATCGCATGACCTCCGCGACCAAGACGATCCTGACCGGCCTGGCCACCTTCGCCGTGGGCACGGCCCTGTGGCTGTTCGGCCTCGACACGCAGATCTTCATCTTCACGCCGTCGAAGGTCGGCGTCGTCCTCATGGTCGTCGGCGGCGCCGAAGCTCTGTACGGCGTCTACAGAACCTGGCGTCACTCAAGCAAGGCCGCCACCGCGTCCCGCTCCTCCGACGGGACGTAGCCCACGTAGTAGTCGTACATCGTCTGCCGTGACAGCCGGGCGGCCAGCGGGCCGTCGCCCGCGCGGACGGCGGCCAGCACCTCCTCGTGGTGGCGGATGCTGTCCCGCATCAGCGCCACCCGGTCGGGCGCCTGCGCGATCTTCTCGGCGACCAGGCCGAGCACGATCGAACGGACCACGTCCGTGCAGATCTGGATGAGCTTGTTCCCGCTCGCCCGCGCCACGGCGTCGTGGAAGGCCACGTCGGCGGCGCTGAACTCGTCGTAGCCGACGTCGACGGCCTCGCGCATGCGGGCGATCGCCGCGTCCATCTCCGCCAGCTCGGCCTCGGTCCGCAGCCTGGCCGCCAGCAGGTTGGCCGAGGAGTCGAGCACCATGCGGAACTGCACCAGCTCGCCGAGCGACAGCTCGTCCACCCTGGCCAGCGTGGTCATCGACTTGTGCAGCGCGGCGGGGGAGAAGGGCAGCACCTCAGCACCGTGCGGATCGCCGGGACGCGAGCGCACCAGCCCCCTGGCCTGCAGCACCCGCAGCGCCTCACGCACGGTGGAGCGGCTCACCGAGAACTGCGCCATCAGGTCGCGCTCGCTCGGCAGCCGCTGGCCGGGAGACAGCGTGCCGGACTCGATCGCATCCTCGACCTGCTCGACGATGCGCTCGTACGCACGCACGGTCCGGACCGGCTCGAAACGCGGAGCAGCCATGGTAAAAGCCCCCTTGACCTGAGCCGTCGCGGACTGGCAATGTGCTTAGCCTACTGGTCGGACCAGTGCACTAGCCAGGAGGCAGCAAGTTATGAGGCGCATCGGAACGTGGATCGCCGTAGGCGGTCTCCTGATGGGGGTGGCCGCCTGTGGCGGCGGCTCCACTGGCTCCACCGGCCAGGCCACCTCGAAGGCGCAGCAGCTGTCGGTCGGATTCGTGGCCGAGCCTGCCAACCTCGACTTCACCTCGACCGAGGGCGCCGCGATCCCGCAGGCGCTGCTGGTCAACGTCTACGAGGGTCTGGTGAAGCTGGACCAGGACGGCAAGATCCAGCCGCTGCTCGCCGAGAAGTGGGAGGTCTCGCCCGACCGCAAGACCTACACCTTCAGCCTGCGCAAGGGCGTCACGTTCAGCGACGGCAAGCCGTTCACCGCCGACGACGTGATCTTCTCCCTCAACCGGGTCAAGACCGACTGGAAGCTGAAGATCAAGGCCCAGCTCGATGTCATCGACAAGGTCGACAAGGACGACGACCAGACCGCGATCGTCACGCTCAAGCACCCGAGCAACGGCTTCCTGTACTCCATGGCCACCAGGCTCGGCGCGATGTTCAGCCGCACCGGCGTCTCCGACCTGGCCAACAAGCCGATCGGCACCGGCCCCTACACGCTGGGGAGCTGGAAGCGCGGCGACTCGATCCAGCTGACGGCCAACCCCTCCTACTGGGGCACCAAGCCGGCGCTGTCACCGATCACGCTGAAGTACTTCAAGGACGCCACGGCGATGAACAACGCGCTGCTGACCGGCGGCATCGACGTCATCTCCAGCGTCCAGGCCCCCGAGTCGCTGCAGCAGTTCAGCGACCCCAACCGCTTCCAGACGGTCGAGGGCACCACCAACGGCGAGGTCGTACTGTCGCTGAACAACGCCCGCCCGCCCTTCAGCGACAAGAAGGTACGGCAGGCCGTCCGCTACGCCATCGACCACAAGGCGCTCATCGACACGGCGTGGGCCGGGCGCGGCCAGCCGATCGGGACCATGGTCCCGCCGACCGACCCCTGGTACGAGGACAGGACCGGCGACTACCCCTACGACCAGGCCAAGGCCAAGCAACTGCTGGGCGGCAAGACCTACAACGTCAAGATGCGCATCCCCAACCTGCCCTACGCGGTGGCCAGCGCCCAGGTGGTCAAGTCGCAGCTCGCGCAGGTGGGCATCAACGCCGACATCGAGCCGCTGGAGTTCCCGGCCCGCTGGCTGGACGTCGTGTTCAAGCAGGGCGACTACGACATGTCCATCATCAACCACGTCGAACCCCGTGACATGGGCATCTTCGCCGACAAGTCGTACTACTTCCACTACGACAACCCCCAGTTCGGCAAGCTCCTCGCCCAGGCCGACGAGGGCAGCGAGCAGCAGCAGGTCGACGACCTGAAGCAGGCGGCCAAGCTGCTGTCCGACGACGCGGCGGCCGACTGGCTGTTCCTGTTCCCCAACCTGATCGTCGCCAAGAAGGACGTGACCGGGCTGCCGAAGAACGCCATCGCCGAGTCCTTCGACTTCACCGGGCTCGCCAAGCAGTGATCCTGTATTTCCTCAAGCGGCTGGCCGTGCTCGTGGCGAGCACGGCCGTCGCCGGTGTGGTGGTCTTCGCCTTCATGGCGCTGCTGCCGGGAGACCCCGCCGAGGTCGCGCTGGGCGTCAACGCGACGCCCGAGGCGGTCGCGGCGCTGCGCAAGCAGTTCGGAACCGACAGGCCGGCCGTGATCCAGTTCCTCGACTGGTTCGGCGGGCTGCTGCACGGCGACTTCGGCACCTCCTACGTCACCCAGTCGCCCATCGGGCCGCAGATCAGCGAGCGCCTGGGCGTCACCGTCGTGCTCGTGCTCGGCGGCATGGCGATCGCGCTGCTCATCGCGGTCCCGGCGGGCACGTTCGCGGCCGTGCACCACCGCAACCCGCTCGGCGCGGCGATCAGCGCGGGCAGCCAGGTCGGCATCGCGATCCCCGCCTTCCTGGCCGGCATCCTGCTGGTGTTCGTGTTCGCGGTGAAGGCCCAGGCACTGCCGTCCGGCGGCTACGTCGCCCTCTCCGAGGATCCGGCGCAGTGGCTGCTGAGCCTGCTGCTGCCATGGCTGTCGCTCGGGCTGGTGCAGGGCGCGGTGCTCACCCGGTACGTCCGCTCCGCCGTACTCGACGTGATGCGCGAGGACTACGTGCGCACGGCCCGCGCCAAGGGCCGGGGCAGGATGGGCGCGCTGTGGCGGCACGGGCTGCGCAACGCCTCCGTGCCCGTGGTGACCGTGCTCGGGCTGCAACTGGCCACGCTGCTGATCGGCGCGGTCGTGGTCGAGCGGGTGTTCGTCATCCCCGGGCTCGGCGACCTGCTGCTCAACGGCGTGTCCTCCCGTGACCTGCTGCTCGTGCAAGGGGTGGTGATGGTGCTCGTCGTCGCGGTGCTGCTGATCAACTTCGTGGTCGACGTGGCCTACCGCGCGCTGGATCCGAGGCTGCGATGAGAGGCCGCGTCAACGCCGGGCTGATCGCCGGGGGAGTGCTGGTCGGGATCGTGGTGATCGCCGCGCTGGTGTCGTTCGTGTGGACGCCGCACGACCCGACGCTGGTCGACGCCGCGCGGAAGCTGCGCGAGCCGGGCGGCGGCTACCTGCTCGGGGCCGACAAGTTCGGCCGCGACACGCTCAGCCAGCTCATGGTGGGCGCCCGCACCACCCTGTACGTGGGCATCGTGGCCGTGGGCATCGCCGCGCTGATCGGCACCCCGCTGGGCATGATCGCCGGGATGCGGCCGCAGGGCTGGCTGTCCGAACTCATCATGCGGATCAACGACCTGGTGTTCGCCTTCCCCGCACTGCTGCTGGCCGTGATGCTGGGCGCCGTCTACGGCGCCGGCACGCTGACGGCGATGATCGCGATCGGCGTGGCCACGGTGCCGGCGTTCGCGCGCATCGGGCGGGCCGCGACCATGCAGGTCATGGTCACCGACTACATCCTGGCCGCGCGCGCCGCCGGGCGCTCGCGGCTCGCGATAGCCGTACGGCACGTGCTGCCCAACATCAGCTCGGTGCTGATCGTGCAGGCCTCGGTGTCGTTCGCGATCGCGATCCTGGCCGAGGCGGCGCTGTCGTTCCTCGGCTTCGGCACCCGGCCGCCGACCCCGTCCTGGGGGCGGATGCTGCAGGAGTCGCAGGAGCTGCTGTTCTCCACGCCGCGGCTGGCGCTGTGGCCCGGCCTGGCGATCGCGCTGGCCGTACTCGGGTTCAACCTGCTCGGCGACGGCCTGCGCGACTACCTCGACCCCAAGCTCAGGAGGATCCGTGCTGAGCGTTGAGGGACTGACCGTCAGCTCCGACGGCATCCGCCTGGTGTCGGACATCTCCCTGAACATCGGGCCCGGCGAGCGCGTCGGCCTGATCGGCGAGTCCGGATCCGGCAAATCGCTGACGGCGCTGTCACTGATGGGACTCCTCCCCGAAGGCGTCACGGCGTCCGGCAAGGCCGAGATCTCCGGCACCCCGCTCGTCGGCGTCCCGGAGAAGCAGGTCAAGTCGCTGCGCGGGCAGAAGATCTCGATGGTCTTCCAGGAGCCGATGACCGCGCTCAACCCGCTCATGCGCGTCGGCGCCCAGGTCGCCGAGGTCATGAGCCTGCACGGCGTGGCCCGCGAGGCCGCCGGAGCCCGGGCCGTCGAGCTGCTCGAACGGGTCAAGCTCCCCAACCCGCCGCAGATCGCGCGCTCCTACCCGCACCAGCTGTCCGGCGGCCAGCGCCAGCGCGTCATGCTCGCCATCGCCCTGGCCAACGAGCCCGACCTGCTCATCTGCGACGAGCCCACCACCGCGCTCGACGTCACCGTGCAGAAGCAGATGCTCGACCTGATCGCCGAGGTCGCACCCGCGCTGCTGTTCATCACGCACGACCTGGCCGTCGTCGCCTCCGTCTGCGAACGCGTCCTGGTCATGTACGGCGGGCGCATCGTCGAGTCAGGCCCCATCCGCGAGGTGTTCGCCAAGCCCCGGCACCGCTACACCGAGGGCCTGCTCGCCGCCTCGAGGATGACGCCGCGCGGCACCCGCCTGCCCACGATCAAGGGCAGCGTCCCCGCCGCGGGCCACTTCCCCGACGGGTGCGTCTTCCGCAACCGCTGCCCGCACTCCGCCCCGGAGTGCGAGACCGAACCGGAGCTGACGGGAGGCGGCCATGCCTACGCCTGCTGGCACCCCAGTGATTGAGGCCACCGATCTCGTCAGGACGTACAGGAGGCCGCGGACCTCGCTCACCAAGCCGGGCGAGGAGGTGCGGGCGCTCAAGGGCGTCTCGCTGAGCATCGCCAAGGGCGAGCGGTTCGGCATCGTCGGCGAGTCGGGGTCGGGCAAGTCCACGCTGCTGCGCCTGCTGTGCGGGCTCGACCGGCCGACCGGCGGCTCGATCAGGTTCGACGGGCAGGAGATCGCCGGGCTGCCCGAGCGGCGGCTGCGCTTCCTGCGGGAGAACCTGCAGATCGTCTTCCAGGACCCGATGAGCTCGCTCGACCCGCGGATGAAGGTGCGCGACCTGGTCGCCGAGCCGCTCGTCTCGCTCGGCCGGCCCGCCGGCGGGCGGGTCGCCGAGCTGCTCGAGGCTGTCGGCCTGCCCGCCTCGGCCGCCGAGCGCTACCCGCACCAGTTCTCCGGCGGGCAGCGCCAGCGCATCGCCATCGCCCGCGCGCTCGCGCCCAAGCCGCAGGTGCTGGTCGCCGACGAGCCGGTCAGCGCCCTGGACGTGTCGGTGCGCGGACAGATACTGAACCTGCTCGCCGACCTGGTCGACGAGCTCGGGCTGACGCTGGTCTTCGTCTCCCACGACCTGTCCGTGGTCCGGCACGTGTGCGAGACCGTGGCGGTGATGAACCAGGGCGAGATCGTCGAGACCGGACCCGTGGACGAGGTGTGGGCCTCGCCCCGACACCCGTACACGCGGACCTTGCTGCAGGCCGTACCGACTTTGGAAGGATTGCTGTGATCGAGGTCGATGCCGAGGGAGTCGTCGAGTTCACCCAGGCCCTGGTGCGCATTCCCAGCACCAACGACCCCGCGCGCGGGCGCGACGAGCAGCCGGCCGCGGAACTGGTCGCCGAGAAGATGCGGTCATGGGGCTGGGAGCCGGTCTTCTACGAGGCGGCGCCCGGCCGGCCGAACGTGGTGGCCGTCGTCGAGGGCGGGTTGCCGGGGCCGACGCTGATGTTCGAGGGCCACACCGACGTGGTGACCGAGGGTGACCTGTCGGAGTGGACCGTCGACCCGTTCGGCGGGGAGATCCGCGACGGGAAGCTGTGGGGGCGCGGCAGCGCCGACATGAAGTCCGGGCTGGCCGCCACCCTGTACGCCACCCGGGCCCTGCAACTGGCTGGACCGTTCCCCGGCAGGATCAAGGTGTGCGCGCTGGCCGACGAGGAGGGCTTGATGATCGGCGCCCACCACTTCGTCGAGTCAGGACTGGCCGCCGACGTGGACGGCGCGATCGTGGCCGAGCCCGAGGCGGGCGAGATCTGCGCAGTCGCCAAGGGGGCGCTGCGGCTGCGGGTGGACTTCACCGGCAAGATGGCGCACGGCGCGATGCCGCAGCACGGGCGCAACCCGATCCAGGCGGTCGGGTCGCTGCTGGTGGCGCTGCGGACCTACCAGGAGGAGCTGCAGAAGCGCTTCCCCGCCCACGAGCACCTGGGCGAGGTGTACGTGACGCCGACCGTGGCCCGCGCGGGGACCGAGGAGCAGGTCAACGTCATCCCGGCGGTGGCCTCCGTCTTCATCGACGTCAGGACGATCACCGGCGTGTCGCACGACGAGGTCGCGGCGCGGGTCCTGGACCTGGCCGGCTACGAAGGGATCTCCGCGGAGGTGACGGTGCTGGTGGACCGGCCGCCGGTGGACGTGCCCGTGTCCGATCCGCTGATCGTGGCGCTGGCCGGGGCGCACGAGGCCGTCACCGGCGCTCCCGCCGTCTACGGAGGGGTGCCCGGGTCCACCGACGGGACCGTGCTGACGCACTGGGGCGGCATCCCGTCCGTGGTCTACGGTCCCGGCGGGAAGTGGATCGCGCACCAGGCCGACGAGTTCGTGGAGGTCGAGGAGATCGTCCGGTGCACCCGGGTGTTCGCCGAGGCCGCCCGCCGCTTCCTGACGAGGTCCGCATGAAGCCCGGGCCCACCAACTCGCTGATCGACGTCGCCGGGCTGCGGGTGGGGCACGCCCACCGGGTCGGCGGCGGCTACCGCACCGGCACGACCGTGGTCGTCCCGCCGCCTGAAGGCATGGTGGCGGGGGTGGACGTGCGCGGAGCCGCTCCCGGCACCCGCGAGACCGAGCTGCTCGACCCGCGCAACCTGGTCGAGCGGGTCCACGCCGTCGTGCTCACCGGGGGCAGCGCCTACGGGCTCGACGCCGCGACCGGCGTGATGGGGCGGCTGGCCGACGCCGGGATCGGCTTCCCCGTGGCGGGCGGCGTGGTCCCGATCGTGCCCGCGGCCGTCATCTTCGACCTTGGCCGCGGCGGCTCCTTCCGCGCCGTGCCCGACGCGGCGCTGGGCGCGGCGGCCTACGACGCCGCGTTGGAAGCCTCTTCCGCCGACAGCGGGTCGATCGGTGCGGGGGCGGGTGCCCTGGCCGGTGGGCTGGCGGGCGGCATCGGCACGGCCAGCGCCGTACTGCCCGGCGGGGTGACGGTGGCGGCGCTCGTGGTCGTCAACCCGCACGGGTCGGTGCTCGACCCGCGCAGCGGGCGGCTGGCCGGGACCCGGTACGGGCTGCCGGGGGAGTTCGACCACCTCAGCGAGCCGTCGGCCGAGGACTACGCGGCCTGGGCGCCGCCGCAGGCCGGGTCGTTCAACACTACGATCGGGGTGGTGGCCACCGACGTGTCGCTGTCGAAGGCGCAGTGCGGCAAGCTGGCCGGGGTCGCGCACGACGGCCTGGCCAGGGCCATCAGGCCCGCCCACACGATGGTGGACGGTGACACGATCTTCGGCCTGGCCACCTGCGCGCTGGCCGCGCCTGAGCGGGAGGCCTTCCAGGACGTGCTGGCCGTGGCGGCCGACGTGTTCGCCCGCGCCGTGGCGCACGCCGTGCTGGCCGCGACCGGGCGCGAGGACGCGCCCGCCTATCTCGAAGTGTTTCCAAGCGCTCAGGGGGAGATCGCATGACTTTTCAGCAAGGGTGGCCGTCCGGGCTGCCCGTCGGTGACGGCTGGGTCGAGACCGCCGGATCCACCGACGTGGTCTTCCCCTACGACGGGTCCGTGGTCGCCGCGGCGCCGCTGGGCACCGCCGACCTGGCGGGAAGGGCCCTCGACGAGGCGCTCGCCGTGGCCGGGGTGATGGCCAGGCTGCCGTCGCACGCCCGCCGCGAGGCGCTGCTCGCCGCGCACGACGAGCTGAAGGTCAGGCGCGAGGAGTTCGAGCGCCTGCTCGTGCTCGAGACCGGCAAACCGCTGGTCGACTGCAAGGTCGAGGTGGCCAGGACCATCGTCACGCTGGCGACCGCCGCCGAGGAGGTGGCCAGGCTGCACGGCGAGACCGTGCCGCTCGACCTGCTGCCCGCGGGGGAGGGGCTGGTCGGGTTCTGGACGCGGCGGCCGATCGGGGTCGTGGTCGGCATCACCGGCTACAACTACCCGCTGCTGCTGGCCGCCCACAAGATCGCGCCGGCCGTCGCCGCGGGCTGCCCGGTGATCGTCAAGCCCGCGCCGTCGACCCCGCTGGCCACGCTCTGGCTGGTGCACCTGCTGCGCGAGAGCGGCGCGCTGCCGCCCGCCGCCGTCCAGCTCGTCACCGGCGATGTCGAGGTCGGGCGGCGCCTGGTCGAGGACCGCCGCATCGGCGCGGTCTCCTTCACCGGCTCGGCTGCCGCCGGGCACGCCATCGCCCGCAACGCCGCGCCCACCAAGGTGCTGCTCGAGCTGGGCTCGAACGCCGCGCTCGTGGTCGCCGCGGACGCCGACCTGGAGGCCGCCGCCGACGCCGTCGTCAGGGGCGGGTACTACGCCTCCGGTCAGGCGTGCATCTCCGTGCAGCGGGTGCTGGTCGAGGAGCCGGTCAGGGACGCCTTCCTCGGGCTGCTCGCCGTCCGCATGAAGGACGTCGCCGTCGGCGACCCCCGCCTGCCCGGCACCCGGGTCGCGCCGCTCATCGACGAGCGCTCCACCGCCCGCGTCCTGGAGTGGATCGAGGCCGCCGTGGCCGCAGGAGCCACGCTCGTCACCGGTGGCACCCGGGCCGAGCGGACCGTCGCGCCGACCGTGCTGGCCGACGTGCCCGACGGGGCGGCCGCGTGGGATGAGGAGATCTTCGGCCCCGTCGTCTGCGTCCGCACCGTCGCCGACCTGGACCAGGCGCTGGAGACCGTCAACCGTTCCCGGTACGGCCTGCACGCCTCCGTCTTCACCCGTTCCCTGGCCACCGCCTTCACCGCGATCGACACGATCGAGGCCGGCGGCGTCGTGGTCAACGAGGTGCCCGGCTTCCGCGCCGACAACATGCCCTACGGCGGCGTCAAGGACTCGGGCATCGGCCGCGAAGGCCCCCGCTTCGCCATCGAGGAGCTCACGGTCACCCGGATGGCGATCATCCGCCCGTGAAGCCCGCTACATCGTCACCTCGAAGCAGGCCGACGCCTTGCCGATCGTGACCGTGATCCGGACGTGCCCGTCGGGCGGCAGCAGGATCGACCCCGGGTAGATCGGGTCCCGCGCGGAGGAGCCGTCATCGTTGAGCGGCGTGACGATGGCGGCTTTGTCGCGCACGTAGTAGGCCACCGTGGTGGACTCCACGTGCTCCACCCGGATGAGCGCGTCCGCCGCGGCCCGGTAGGGGTCCTGGGCGACCCAGAACTTGGCCACCCCGCCCTTCTGCCGCCGCAGCGCCGAACCGAGCGGGCCCGCGCGCACGCCGCCGTTCGAGGCGCCCTTCTCGCCCACGCTGTCCCCGGAGAGGCACGGCACCCCGTCCTTGGGCGTGGCCGGCAGCACGACCGGGCTCGTGGTCGCCACAGGACCGGGAGTTCCAACGTCTGTGGCCGCTGACTTGTCCGCTGAACAGGCAGTTTGGCTAAATGTCATGACAAGTGCCACTGCCATCATAGAAACCCTAGATTTCGCCATTGATCCAAATATGGCGGCCATTTATGATCACGTCCATGGGCTTAGCCGATCTAGTCGGTGCAGGCTGCGGCCTTCTCGCAGCGCTCTTCGTGGCCAGTGGTGTTCCCAAGATCAGACGACCGTTCGGGCTCGCCATCGCGCTCGTCCGCTTCGGCGTCGTCAGCCGGGTGAGGCCCGGGCTCGGACGGCTCCTCGGTGCCGCCGAGGTGCTGGTCGGCCTCGCCGTACTCCTCGTCCCACGTGCGGCGCTCGCCGCGCTGCTGCTCCTGGTCGCCTTCACAGCAGTGATCGTACGGTCGCTGCTGGCGGGCCAAAGCGTCGAATGCGCGTGCTTCGGCACCGGGGAGATGACCTCCTGGGTGAGCGTGGTGCGCAATGTGGTCCTGATCGGCGTGTCGGTGTTCGTCGGGCTGGCTCCCGCGGCGCCGGGATTGGACCAGCTCATTACCGGGCTTCTTCTCGGCACGACAGTGACCTGCGGCTATTTGCTGATTTCCACGATGGTTCACCTGAAGCCATTTACCGCGCGACTTGACTAGAGCAGGTGAAATGGGTAATAGCGGATTACTTCTCGTATCCCTTGCCTGGCTGATTCTGCTGTCCATCGGGCTGCTCGTGGTCCGCCGCGAACTGGCCATCCTCGCCGACCGCGTCGCCGCGACGGGCAGCGCGCCCGCCGACGGCATCGCCATCGGCTCGCCCGCGCCGCGCTTCGCCGGGCTGCGGCCCGACGACGTGGTCCTGTTCTTCTTCGGCGACTGCGCGCCGTGCCACGAGATGGCCCAGGAGGTGGGCCGCTCGGGCGAGGCGGCCGAGTACGCCTGCGTGGTCAGCGACGGGACGGTGCCGGACTCGGGCGCCGGCGTGGCGGGGATGCTGCCCGCGCAGGCCCGCGTGCTCACCGGCGCCTCGGCCGCCGACGTCAGGGGACGGTACCGGGTGCACTCGGGGCCGTTCGGCGTGGCCGTGTCCGGCGGGCTGGTCGTGGCCAAGGGCATCCTGCGCCACCCCGGCGATCTGGAGGACCTGCGCCGGATGGCCCAGGGGGTCCGCGCGTGAGGGCGGGCGGCCTTGCGCGCGGCCGTTTTGGGAGCGCTCTCATAAGGCGGGCGGTCCTGATCCCGCTGGTCGGAGCCGGGGTGCTCGCCGGGTGGTCGGTCAGGGTGGACCCGTGGGCGCTGCTGGTCACGGCGGCGCTGATCGTGGGGCTCGCGCAGCAGACCCTCCCTTGAGGCCCGAACGTGATCGTCATGATCACGCGCGCCCGCGTGTCCGGGTGCTTCCGTTCGCCGGTCGTGGCCGGTGCGATCCTCCTGCTGTCCGCTCTGGGCGGGGCGGCGCTCACCGGGGCGGCGCTCGGTCTGCTCGGCGCGGTACTCGAACCCGGGACGCGTGCGCTGCTCGCCCTGGCCGCCGCCGCGGCGATGACCGCGGGAGTGATCCTGCGCGCCGTACCGTGGCAGCTCGACCGCGAGACCGACACGCGGTGGCTGGCCTACCAGGACTGGCGTACCGCCGCCTACAACGGGCTCGCGCTCGGCCTGGGGTTCACCACCCGCATCGGGTTCTGGCTGTTCTACCTGGTCCCGCTGGCCGCCTTCGCCGGGGCCGACCCGCTGCTCGGCGCGCTCGGCTACGCCGCCTTCGCCCTGAGCAGGGTCGGTGTCTCGGCGCTGCTGGCCGCGGCCGACGTCGCGCTCCAGGGCGGCATCGACCGCGCCCGCGCGGCCACCGACGTGCTGGCGGCCCTCGCCCTCGGCGCGCTCTACCCCGCACTGGTCTGGCTGTTGTAACCCACAGGAAGGAAGGGCACATGGAAGAGGGCACGACCCGGCGCGGCCTGTTCGGCGGCGCGTTCGCCAACAGGTCTCCGCTGCCTCCACCGGACGCGCCGGTCGCGGTGCTGGCCTCGGTCTCGGGGCAGGACGTCACCGTCCGCGGTTACGGCCGCTCGGCGGGCCTCGCGCCCGTCGCGGCCAAGGCCGAGGAACTCCCGTACGGCTGGGCGCTGCGTCCCGGGGACCTCGTCGTTCTCGACGAGTCCACCCCCGGCACGCGCACGGCGGTCGCGCTGCACCGCAACGTCACAGGAAGCGTCGAGGAGGTCGCCGCCGACCACATCACCGTCAACGGCACCCGCTGCGGGCTGGACCCCCGCACGCTCTACTACGAGGGCCAGGCACCGGAGCCGAGCGCGCGCTCCGCGTCCGACCCGGTCAGGACGGGCGACACCGTCGTACTGGAATGCCTGGACAACCGCAACGACGGCACGCTCACGGTCCACTTCATGCGGCGGATCGGGAAGGCCTGATGGAGCGCGTCCTCGCCGTGGTGGTGATCGCGGCGTGCGTCGCGCTCACCGTGGCGTTCCTGGCGTGCCTGCGTGGCATCGCCGAACTGCGCCTGCGCCTGACGGGCAAGGGCATCGACCCTGCCAGCCAGCTGATCATCGGCAGGAAGCTGCCGGACTCCCTCGTCGGGCTGATCCCCGACGCGACCCGCGACGCGCTGGTGGTCTTCATGTCCGCCACCTGCGGAACCTGCCACGGCCTCGCCGCCGAGCTGGACAGGCTGCAGGGCCGCCAGGTGGTGGCCTGCGTCGAGGGCCAGCAGACCGCCGAACTGGTCGCCCTGCTTCCCCCCGAGATCGCTGTGATCCAGGGAGAGCGGGCCAAGGCCGTGGACGCGGACCTGCCGATGGCCATGTGGCCGACGGCCATCCTGCAGCGGGACGGGTTCATCGTCGCCGTCGGCCAGGGCAGCAGCGCCGACAGCGCCGAGGCTCTGGAAGTGCTGTGGGCACAGAGACCCGAATTCGCCGAGGAGGCACAGGCATGATCGTGAAGGAGATGCAGAGGACCCGGCTGACCAGGAGCAAGTTCCTGGCCGTCGCCGGGGCCACGCTCGTCGGCGTGGCGACCAAGGCCTGGTTCCCCGGCCGGGCCGAGGCCGCGCCCGACGGCTGCTACGGCGCCCCCACCTGCAGTTGCTGCAGCGCCACCACGTGCTGCGCCAGCGGCTGCAGCAGCGCCTACAGCTGTGGCGGCAAGCACTGCTGGACCAGCTGCGCCTACCTGGGCAGCTCGCTGTACCGCTTCGACTGCTGTGACTACACCAAGGGCGGCTCGCTCTGCATCTGCCGCGTCAACTACCGCACCTGCAGCTAGGGACGCGGTCCCCGGGGCGTCGACCGCCGTCGCCCCGGGGAACGAAACGCGCGAGTGCACCTGGTGTACTGGTCTGACCAGTCGTTAGAGTGCAGGTATGACTTACGAGGGACTGTTCCGGCTGGACGGACGGCGGGCCGTGGTGATCGGGGCCGGGAGCGGGATCGGGCGGGAGGCGGCGCTGGCGCTGGCCGCGCACGGGGCCGAGGTCGTGTGCGCCGACCGGGACGTGCCCGCGGCCGAGGCGACCGCCGCGGCGTGCGGGGGGACGGCCAGGGAGCTCGACGTCCTGGACGCCGCGGCCGTGGCGCGGGCGGCCGATGACACCAGCCCGGACGTGCTGGTGTTCACCGCCGCCACGAACGTGCGCAAGCGGCTGCTCGACTACTCCGCCGAGGAGTTCCAGCGCGTCGTCGACCTGAACCTGAAGGCGTCCTTCGATGTCGTCAGGGCCTTCGGCGCCGGGATGGTGGCGCGCGGGCGCGGCTCGATCATCGGGTTCGCCTCGATCAGGGCGTCCGTGACCGAGCCGGGTCAGGGGGTCTACTCGGCCACCAAGGCCGGGCTCGTCCAGTTGCTGCGTACGGCTGCCGCCGAGTTCGGGCCGAGCGGGGTGCGGGTGAACGCCGTCGCGCCGGGCGTCGTGGAGACCCCGCTGACCAAGCAGATCAAGGACAACCCCGCCTGGTACGAGGCCTACGCGGCCAAGAGCGCGCTCGGCAGGTGGGCCCAGGCGGAGGAGATGGCCGGAGCCGTGGTCTACCTCGCCTCCGACGCGGCCAGCTTCGTCACTGGCTCGGTCCTGTACGTCGACGGCGGCTGGACCGCGGTGGACGGCCGCTTCGACCCGCCGAACTGACGGCCCATACCGGCCGGGGGCACCCGCGTCGGTATGGAATCTTCGTGGACACCAGGCCTGACCTGTTCCGACAATGGGCGCGGAAAGGGTGGTCCGGTCATGAAGAAAACCCTGCTCGCCGTGGCGTTACTGCTGGCCTCCGTCTGGGTCGTCCTGACCCAGACGGAAGCGCAAGCCGCCAACCTGCTGGAGAACCCCGGCTTCGAATCCGGAACCCTGGCGCCGTGGTCCTGCTCCGCCGGTTCCGTGGTGACCACGCCCGTGCACTCCGGCGCCAGGGCGCTGGCCGGGGCCGCCTCGGGTTCCGACACCGCCCAGTGCACCCAGCAGGTGGCCGTCCGGCCCGGCACGCCGTACACGCTGACGGCCTGGGTCAGGGGCGGCTACGTCTACCTGGGCGTCAACGGCGGCCCGTCGACGTGGACCTCCTCCCAGCAGTACACGCAGCTGAGCCTCACCTTCACCACCGCGGCCAACCAGTCCACCGCCGTGATCTACCTGCACGGCTGGTACGGCCAGGGCACCTACTACGCCGACGACGTCGGCCTGGACGGACCCGGCCAGCCCCCGACGAGCACTCCCACCGTGACGCCCACCCCCACCCCGACGTCGACCACCTGTCCTTTGAAGCCGCGCCCGGCGGGGAAGGTCCTGCAGGGCTACTGGGAGAACTGGGACGGCGCGGCCAACGGCGTGCACCCGCCGCTCGGCTGGATCCCGATCACCGACTCGCGCATCGCCGCCCACGGCTACAACGTGATCAACGCCGCGTTCCCCGTGATCCGCTCCGACGGGACCGCGCTGTGGGAGGACGGGATGGACGCCACCGTCAAGGTGGCCACCCCGGCGGAGATGTGCCAGGCCAAGGCGGCGGGCGCGACGATCCTGATGTCCATCGGCGGCGCCGCCGCCGGCATCGACCTCAACTCCAGCGCCGTCGCAGACCGCTTCGTCGCCACGATCGTGCCGATACTCAAGCAGTACAACTTCGACGGCATCGACATCGACATCGAGACCGGCCTGACGGGCAGCGGCAGCATCGGCACGCTGTCGGCGTCGCAGGCGAACCTGATCCGCGTCATCGACGGCGTGCTCGCCCAGATGCCCGCCGGGTTCGGCCTGACGATGGCGCCCGAGACGGCCTACGTCACCGGCGGCAGCGTCACCTACGGCTCGATCTGGGGCGCCTACCTGCCGATCATCAAGAAGTACGCCGACAACGGCCGCCTGTGGTGGCTGAACATGCAGTACTACAACGGCAGCATGTACGGCTGCGCCGGCGACTCCTACCAGGCGGGCACGGTCGAGGGCTTCGTCAGGCAGACCACCTGCCTGAACGACGGCCTGACGATCCAGGGCACCACGATCAGGGTCCCCTACGACAAGCAGGTTCCCGGCCTGCCCGCCCAGCCGGGAGCCGGCGGCGGCTACATGTCCACCGGGCTGGTCAAGCAGAGCTGGAACAGCTTCGGCGGCGCGCTCAAGGGCCTGATGACCTGGTCCGTCAACTGGGACGGCTCGCGCGGCTGGACGTTCGGCGACAACTTCATGAGCCTGTGAGCCGCACCTGGACGGGGCGGCCGTGGACGGTCTCGAACTCGACGACCGTCCGCCGGCCGCTCACCCGCACCGCGCACGGCTGCGACCCGTCGGCACGCCAGCGCCCGTCGAGGGTGACGCGCAGCCGGTGCGGATGGCTCGGGCCGGCCAGCCACGGCCGTGACCACGGGCTGTAGTGCCCGACGTAGCGCCCTCCCTGGTACTGATCGTGGTCGATCCCGCCATAGAGGCGCAGGTCGGGATCGCACACCGCCAGCACCAGAGCCTCGCCCTCCGAACGGTGGAGCACCAGGCACGGCGTGTCGACCTCGCGCACGAGCCCGTCCAGCGCCACCCGCTCGAACACCGCGTACCCGGTGATCCCGGTCGCGCGGTCGCTGACCACGTGCACCCGCTCGTCGGCCCGCAGCACCCGGTACGGCGCGCGGCCCGGATCCGCCATCTCCTCGGCGAAGGCGGCCATCCGCTCGGCGGTCGTGTCGACCACCATGGCGTACTCGTAGCGCGCGTCCGCGGGCGCCCTGCCGTGCGGCAGCCACGCCGTGGCGAAGTCACCGGTGGTGGGCTCCTCGGTGGCGTTGTTGCGCGAGTTCTGCGTCGAGCGCGCCAGCGCCACGTCCTGGCCGGGCGCCACGTAGTAGCCGATGCCCTTGTCGTCCAGCAGCCAGCGCGGCCGCAGCCGTTCCTGGTAGGGCATGGCGGTGATCGCCTGCCCGTCCACCACGGTGGGGCCCGTCAGGCGCGTCTGGAACAGCGTGGTCTCGGTCTCGTCGACGGCGTTCGCGTTGGTGATGCCGGTGCCGATCGCGACGATCCGGTCGTCGAACAGGAACACCGACTTGCGGGCCCGGTGCGACCCGTCGTACTTGGGATGCTCATGCAGGTCCATGGCGAACATGCCGTTGCGCTCGTCGATGCTGTGCGCGCCGCAGAAACGGGCGTCGGTGAGGAGCATCTCCTCGATCGCCCCGGTCAGGTCGCCCTTGAGCCGTTCGAGCGGTTTGTGGATCGTGGTCGTGCCCGGGCGCCTGTTCCAGTCCCAGCCAGGCTGGGCGTAGCCGCTGTCGAGGTTGGTGCCGCGGTGGACGACCTGGATCTGGCCGTAGGTGTTGTACCTGCCGTACCAGTTCGCGCCCACGTAGATCTCGGTGCTCCACAGGTAGCGGTTGTGGCCGCGCACGCTGACCTGCCACTCGCCGCGCCGGTGCACGGCCAGCGCCGCGTAGTTCAGCACCCACGTCCCGTTCGGCGCCGGCTCCGCCTTGACGCCGCGCGCGGCCAGCTGGTCCGCGATCGCCTTCTGCTCGGCGGTCGGTACGGCGGGCAGCAACCGGAGGAAGGCGGCGCCGACCTCGTCGTCGATCCTGGCCAGCCACTGGAACGGCACGATCGACAGTGCCGTCAGGCCGCTCGGGTTGCGCCCGCTGATGGAGATCGGCCACTGCTGCCTGCCCGCGTAGACCCGCTGGGCCAGCAGCGCGCGCTTCAGCCAGCCGTACGACTCCGCGGAGACTGCGAAGACGCCGCCGCTCATCACGTAGACCAGCGGGGCCAGGCCCGTGAAGCCGTCGCGGACGTAGTCGGGGAAGAAGCCGACATGGTGGAAGGCGGTGCCGTCGACCTTGACGCCGTCCTGGATGCCGTCGGTGGGCAGCAGCGCCCGGTCGAGCCAGTCGCGCAGGGCGCGCAGGTAGGCGACCTGCTCGGCCTCGCCGTCGCGCAGCAGCACCGCGGCCAGCATGCCGCGGAAGGTGGTGTTGAAGATGTCCATCGTGCTGCCGTGCGCCATGCGGAAGCCCCAGCCGCGGAAGATCCTGCCGAGGCCGGTCAGCCACTCCAGGTCGGCGCGGACCTGCTCGAACAGGCCCGCCTCGCGCAGCGCGCCGGCCATGAGGTAGACGGAGTCGTAGTAGCCGCGTGCGTCGTAGCCGAGGTGGTGGATGGTGCCCTGGCAGCTGCCCTTGGTCCAGCCCTGCTCGCGCAGGTGGCCGACGATCTTCAGGTAGAGGGCGGCGAGGGCGGGGCGGTCCTGCGGGCCGGCGTGGTGGGCCTGCGCGATCGCCTTCATCAGGTCGGTGCAGGCGCGCAGGGTGACGGGGTTGACGAAGGCCTTGAGCTCGGCGGCGATCTCGACGGGGTAGATCTGCGCCTGGTAGGAGTGGACCGGGTGGCCGAGCAGCGCCTCGGTCTGCCTGGTGAGGGCGGGCACGTCCACCTTGACGGGGGCGGCCAGGTAGTCGTCCTGGTAGCGCGTGTGGAGCTTTCGGAGGTCCGCCAGCTCCTGCGCGGTGGGCGGCGTCCTGTCCGGGTGCTTCGTGCTGAGGAGCTGGTCGAAGCGGTGGAGGGCCTGCCAGTGCTGGTTGTCGTACTCGTCGCCTTCGGGGGCGATGCCGGGCAACTGGTGGTCGCGGCAGGGCGCGTCGGGCCGCAGCGGCACGTTGAGCATGAGCTGGTCGAGGTGGAGCGTCCCCGCTCTGGCGGGCGCGATGATCCGCACGGTGTCCATGTCCTCGCGGGGCCGGCCGTGCATGTCGTAGGCGTAGCGCACCCACGCCGTCCGCCAGCCGGTGAAGCCGAGCCGGAACTCGAACCACAGGTCCGTCCGCTCACCCCGCCCGAACTCGAACCGCAGCACGTCGTCGACCGGCTCCTGGTTGTGCACCCACACGCAGAACGCGTCGACGAGCCCCTGCCAGGCCTGGTCGTCGCCGTACCGGTAGGGGTCGGCGGCCCACTTCAGCGGCGCCTCGACGGTGATGACGGCGCGGCTCGCGTGCTCCCACCGCAGCGACCGGGTCCCGCACACGGCCACCTGGTCGCCGATCGACAGCCCTTCGCCGGAGAAGTGCAGAGGCACGGCGCTCTCCAGCAGGAACACCGGCGGCTCCATGGCCATGGCCCGCTGCTCCAGGTCATCGGCCGCGGCTTCATCGGCCGCCCACGGGACACCTGCCAGGAAAGCGCTTGCCGCACCGCTCGCGAGCAACGACCTTCGCGTGATCTCCACCATGGCGATATCCAACGCGAACGACGCAAAACTGTAAATATCCTTCATCACATAAGGTGTGATCATGAAGCGCTTGACGCAGTACGCGCAGGGTGGCGGGTGTGCTTGCAAGATCCCCGCGGGCGAGCTGGAGCAGGTGCTGGCGGGGCTGGGCCTGGAGCCGCCCGCCGACGCGGCGGGCGAACTGCTCGTGGGACTGGAGACGGGTGACGACGCCGCGGTCGTCCGCATCGACGGCGACCGCGCGGTGATCAGCACCGCCGACTTCTTCACCCCGGTCGTCGACGACCCCTACGACTGGGGCAGGATCGCGGCCGCCAACGCCCTTTCCGACGTCTACGCGATGGGCGGCACGCCGCTGGTGGCGCTCAACCTGCTGTGCTGGCCCGTCGAGGCCTTGCCGTACGAGCTGGCGCGTGAGGTGCTGCGCGGCGGCGCGGACGTGGCGCGCGAGGCGCGCTGTCACCTGGCGGGCGGCCACAGCGTCACCGACGTCGAGCCCAAGTACGGCATGGCCGTCACCGGCCTGGCGGACCCGGCGCGGCTGCTGCGCAACAGCGCGGGACGCCCGGGACTGCCGCTGTCGCTGACCAAGCCGCTCGGCCTCGGCGTGCTCAACAACCGGCACAAGGCGACCGGCGAGGTGTTCCCCGAGGCGATCAGGACGATGGTCACGCTGAACGAGGCCGCGAGCCGGGCCGCCCTCGAGGCGGGAGCCGAGTGCGCGACCGACGTGACCGGCTTCGGCCTGCTCGGCCACCTGTACAAACTGGCGCGCGCCTCCGGCGTCACCGCGGTGATCGACGCGGCTGCCGTGCCCCTGCTGGAGGGCGCCCGCGAGGCCGTCAAGGACGGCTACGTGCCCGGCGGATCACGCCGCAACCTGGCCTGGGTGGCCGACCACACCCAGACCATCGGCGTCCCCGAGGAGGACCTCCTCCTGCTGGCAGACGCCCAGACCTCAGGCGGCCTCCTGATAGCCGGCGAGATCCCTGGCGCACCGGTGATCGGCGAACTCATCCCCCAGGGCCCGCTGCCCCTGCTCATCAGGGGCTGACCGACGACTCCACGAGGAGGCCGGGTTACTCGATGACCAGGTCGACGGGGATGTTGCCGCGGGTGGCGTTGGAGTAGGGGCAGACCTGGTGGGTGGCCTCGACGAGCTTGCGGCCCGCCTCGCCCTGGAGGTGGTCGGGCAACTCGACGCGGAGGACGACCGAGAGGCCGAAACGGCCGCCGTCGAGCGGGTTGAGGCCGACCTCCGCCGTGACCGAGGCCTCGGAGGCGTCGACCTGCTGGCGGGCGGCGACGAGCTTCATGGCACTGGCGAAGCATGCCGAGTATCCGACCGCGAACAACTGCTCGGGGTTGGTGCCGTTGCCGTCGCCGCCGAGCTCCTTGGGCATGGCCAGCGTGAGGTCGAGCTTGCCGTCGTTGGTGACGGAGTGACCGTCGCGGCCGGTGGAGGTGGCGATGGCGGTGTAGATGGCGGTCATGTTCTCAAGCCTTCCTAGACAGACCTGTCTGTTTCATTGAGGCCACGGTAGACAGGTCTGTCTGGTAAAGTCAAGCTCGTGAGTGATGCGCGACGTCGGCTGCTGGAGACCGCCTCTCGGCTCTTCTACGCCGAGGGCATCCACACCGTGGGCATCGACCGGATCATCGCCGAGGCCGGTGTGGCGAAGGCCACCTTCTACCACCACTTCAAGGCCAAGGACGACCTGGTCGGGGCCTACCTGTCGCAGCAGTACGAGATGCAGCGCAAGGCCCTGGAGGCCGCTCCCGGCGACGGCGTGGAGCGGATCAAGTTGATCTTCGAACGGCTGGAGGAGCTGAGCCGGGGGCCCGGATTCCGCGGGTGCCCGTTCCTCAACGCGGCGGCGGAGTTCGCGGACCCGGCGCATCCCGTGCGGGGGATCGTGGACGACTACCGCGACTGGTTCCGCGGCTACATGCGGACGCTGCTGGGCGGGCGGGCCGACGCGGTCGCCAAGGCGGACTTCCTGCTGGTCATGCGCGACGGGGTCGCGGTCAGCGCCGGCCTGGGGGACATGGCGGCCATCCGCAGCGGCATCGACACGGCTCTGACCACGATCGACACCCCCTGAGGGGTTACGGGGTGGGGCGCCAGTCGGGGCGGAGGAGTTCGTATTCGACGTCTCCCTGGTCCGAGCCCTCGATCTGGTCGGGCCAGTCCTCGAAGAAGGTGCGGACGTAGCGGAGGCCGCATTTCTCCATGACGCGGCGGGAGGCCAGGTTGACCGTCATCGTCTGGCCCCAGACGCGCTCCGCTCCCAGGTCGCGGAAGGCGCGGTCGATGAGGGCGCGCGTGCCCTCCGTCGCGTACCCGTTGCCCCAGGCGTCCGTGCGGAGGCGATAGCCCAGCTCGAAGTCCGGCAGCAGGTGGAACCAGCCGACGAAGCGCCCCGACACCTCCGCGGCGTAGTGGCCTTCCTGGATGAAATGCGGGAGCGTCTCGTTCACCACGACCTCGCGTGGCGTGGGACGGCCGCCGTTGAGGTAGCGCATCACCCCGGGATCGTTGTGCAACGTCACCAGCTCGTCGGCGTCCGCCGCGGTGAAGTCCCGAAGTGACAGCCGCGCCGTACGCAGGAGAGTCGCCACGCGGCCACGCTACAAGCAGCCCGGGCAAGGGCGCGCAAGGGCGTGAGATATAGCTAGTGGGGTGTTCACGGCGTTCATCCCCATCTGGGCGCTCACCCTGATCGGCTACGTGGCCGGCCGCTACCGGTTGATCGGGGAGGACGCCGACCGCGTGCTCGGCGGGTTCGTGTTCCACATCGCGATGCCCGCCGCGCTCTTCACTACGCTGAGCAGGACCCGGTTAGCGGTCAGCGGGCCCGGCATCGCCGTGTTCGCCGCCAGCACGGTGATCACGATGGTCGCCGGATACGTGATCAGCCGCCGCCTCTTCGACCGCAAACCCGGCGAGTCCCTGCTGGGCGGGATGACCGGCGGCTACGTCAACTCCGCCAACCTCGGCATCCCCGTCGCGCTGCACGTGCTGGGCAACGCCTCGTTCCTGACCGGCGTGCTGCTCTTCCAGGTCCTCGTGGTCACGCCGGTGGTGCTGGCGTCCCTGGACTCGGGGCTGCGGCTGCGGCGACTGGTCACGCTGCCGCTGCGCAACCCGGTCATCCTCGGGCTCGCCGCCGGGGCGGCCTGCTCGATCGCGGGCTGGAGACCGCCGCCGGTGGTGGCCGATCCGCTCGCCCTGCTGGGCGCCGCCGCCGTCCCGACGGCCCTGGTGGCGCTCGGCCTGTCGCTCAACGTCCGCGGTCCCGCCATCGCCGGCCGTAGCGAGATCTTCACGTTGTCGGCGCTCAAGCTGGCGGGGCAGCCGCTGGTGGCCTACGGGCTCGGGGTCCTCGTCGGGCTGCCCGCGGCGGACCTGCGCCCGCTGGTCGTCTGCGCGGCCCTGCCCACGGCGCAGAACGTCTACATCTTCGCCCGCGAGTACGGCCAGGCCGAGGCGGTGACCCGCTGGGTCGTTCTCGTCGGCACCGCCCTGTCCATGGCCACCCTCGCCATCGCCGACTGGCTCCTCGCCACCTGAAGGATTAAACTCATCGCTAGATGAATTCCTTCGGGAGGCGTCATGCGCAGAACCCCCGCGGCCATCGGCTCCACCCTCTTCTTCGCCGCCGCGCCAGGGACGGTGGCCGTGCTCGTCCCGTGGCTGATCACGCACTGGGAGTTCCAGGACCCGCTGGCCGGATGGGCGATGGTGCCGCTGCGGATCGCCGGTGGGCTGCTCGCGCTGGCGGGGCTGTCGTTCCTGGTGCGTGCGTTCGTACGGTTCGTGGCCGAGGGGTTCGGCACGCCGATGCCGCTGGCCCCGCCGGAGAAGCTGGTCGTGGGCGGGGTCTACCGCTACGTCCGCAACCCGATGTACGTGTCGATCCTCGCGGCGATCATCGGGCAGGCGCTCCTGTTCGGCGATCCGCGGCTGCTGCTCTACTTCGTGATCGTGGCCGTGCCCGTGGTCTCGTTCGTGCGCTGGTACGAGGAGCCGCACCTGCGCAGGACGTTCGGAGCCGATTACGAAGAGTACGTGCGGACCGTCCCCGGATGGTGGCCCCGTATCAGCCGGTGACCATTGGGGGTCCCATGTCGGATCCAAGTTGACGGCTTGTGAGAACTATGGTCGGCTCGGGCCCTATGTTTCTGATGGGATGATTCAGACCGCTTCGGGGGAGAGCGCTCCATGTTGCGGTTTTCATGGCACGCCCTAGGTCGCGTGTCCATATCCGCCTTTTTGACCAGCACGGCCCTTGTGGCGGTGCCCGCTGCCGCGCAGGCTGCGGAACCGGGGCAACCGGCGATCACCGCCGCGCCCGCCGTACAGCAGCCCGCGCCCGCGGCGGTGAACGTGCCGCTGGAGGCGTCACTGGCGGCCAGACCTTCGGGGGAGGAGAAGGTCGGGCCGCAGGCGCCGGAGGTGACGATCCCGGCAGGACCGCAGCTGATCGACCAGATCGCCAAGGAAGCGGACGCCAGGCGGCAGAAGCTGGACCGGCTGCTGCCGGACACCGCCCAGGCGGAGCCGCTGACGCTGGGCAAGCCGCTGGCCTCGGTGGTCAAGTCGTTCGAGGCGCTGGGCAAGGCCGCGGGGCCGCTGACCTACCGGCTGTGCGTGCAGAACGCCGACCAGCAGGTCTCCTGCTCGATCACGCAGCCGGTGGCCGTGCCCGTCATCGCCGACGTCACCGGCGACGGCGACGCGGACGTGGCCGCCGACCTGGTGCCCACCGCCAGCCCTGCCGACGGCGAGGTGGGGCTCGGCTTCGCGGTCAGGCGGCTGCCGGGCAGCGACGCCGCGCTGAAGGCGCAGGTCTGGGCCGAGTACGACGGCAAGGTGGCCGTCGGATTCGACGGGCTCAACCGCGGCGCCGGCCTGTCGGAGATGGACTGGGGGTCGTTCACGGTCGACCTGGCCGGCAAGAAGGTCAAGGCGAGCGTCAAACGGACCGGCCCGGCCGCGTCGGCGGCCGTGATCGCCGGGCTGATCGGCAAGACCGTGATGAGCCTGCGCCAGTCGCCTGCCGCCGAGAAGTTCACGGTCTCCGCCGATCTCGACCGTCCCAGGCTCGACGTGATCAGCTCGGCGCCCTCCCGGCTGGACGCGCTCGCGGTCAGCTCCCGGCAGTTCACCCAGGCGGTACTCGACCGGATGCCCACCAAGGCGCGCGTCGAGCTGGACCGGGGCAAGGACGGCTCGGCCCGGATCCGCTTCGAGGGCCACTCCTCGATCAAGCAGGCGCAGCTGCACAACTACGTCTACCGCGACGGCGAGCTCGCCCGGGTCGCCAGCGTCTCGCTCGAGCACGTGCCGGCGACCTTCACCGCCAAGTACGGCACGTCCGGGGGCAAGCAGGTGCTGACCGTCGACTCCGACCGGTCGGGCGCGGGGACGGCCAGGATCCTCTACTTCGACCGCGCCGCGGACAAGACCGTCCTGCGCGCCGAGCTGAGCGACCTGCCGGCCAAGGTCCGCCTGGTCAACGACCTGGCGGCGCACCGGGTCACGCACACCACCAGCTCGGCCATCGGCCGCTTCGCGGTCATCCTGCAGCGCAACGAGGGCGCCATCTCCAGCCCCCGCGGCGGCCACGTCACCATGATCAAGAACGGTGACGCGGTCGGCGTCTCAGGCCTGCTGTCGGGCCTGTCCGGCTTCGACGTGACGTACGGCGCCGCCCCGCACGCCCACCTGGAGGTCGATTCGAACGGCAGGTCGTTCCTCGGCGCGGCCAGCATCGACGGCACCCACCTGGCCAGGCTGGAGATCTCCAACACCCCCGCCAAGGTCGACGTCACCCTCGACCCCGCGGCCAGGAAGGCCATCTACCAGGCCAGCGGCGTGATCTCCAAGCTGCGCGCCGCCTACGCCAACCTCAAGACCGGCCCCACCATCGACGGCACCGTGCTCGGCGTGCACGACGACGTCAAGGCCGCGTGGGAGCTGGGCGCCCGCTCGACCGTGACCGTGGACACCTCCTCCAAGCTGCGCCAGGTCGGGATCTACGCCAACAAGGACTACGTGACCACGCCGCAGGGCGAGGACCTCAAGGCGACCGTCGAGGGCGTCACCAAGCACCTCGAACTGGTCGCCGACACCACCGCCAAGACGCTGACCTGGGACTCCTCCGCGCCGGTCGACTCGGTCGACGCGCTGGCCAGAGCCAAGTACCAGGGCCGCTACCTGCGCGCGGCCGCGCACGTGACCGGCGTGCCCGCCCGCTTCGACGCCTCGTGGGGCGCCTCCGGCTACCGCTTCCGCGGCCTGTCCGGCCCGCTCGGGTCGGCGTCGGTGGCCTTCACCAACCACGACGGCGCCAAGGCCCCCGCGGGCCCGCACCTGGCCGCCCACTACGACCAGGCCTCCGGTGACCTGGACGCCAGCGTGCAGGTCAAGGGCCTGAAGTCGGTCGAGTTCGCCCCTGCCGAGCAGGGCTTCACCGCCGACTTCGGCGCCGCCAGGCAGACGCTCGCGCTCGACGCCGACCTCACCCAGGGTGACCTGCGCTTCGGCGTGCTCGGCCGGCTCGGCCCCGTCCCCGGCAAGCTGGCCGTCGGCGCCGCCAACGGCGCCTTCACCTACTCGGGCCCGAACCTGGACCTGAAGGGCCGCGCCTGGCTCGGCAAGAGCGCCGCGCTCGCCAGGATGCAGCCCGCCCCCGCCGTCGCGGGAGGCATCTCGCTGATCGACGGCGCCTGCCCCGGCTGCGCCGATCAGGGCCCGTTCTGTACGGCGGGCCGCGGCTGCTTCGGCATCCAGGGCTACCTCGACGTGAGCGGGCTGCCCGACCAGGTCACGGTGGACGTGGCCAAGAAGACGTTCACCTTCGCCGGGTTCCGGCCCAAGCAGCGAAGGCTAGGCGTGTACCTGGCCAGCTCCGTCCTGGCGCCGGTGCCGATCAAGGCCAAGGCCACGCTCACCGGCCTGCCCGCCACGATCACCAAGCTGTCGCTCGGGCCGTTCGACGTGGCGGGCAACGCCGTCAACGCCGGCTACCAGATCCAGCCGGCCGCCACGCTCGGGTCGCTCGACCTGCAGGCCGACGCGGGCGCCCTGCGCGGGCGCGTGTCGATCAACCCGGTTCCCGCGGCGGTCGCCGTCCAGGGAACCTACGGGCCGCAGACCAGGATCAGGGTGACCAACTCGGCGGCGGTCAAGCGGCTGGACGCCAAGCTGACCGTGGACGGGCAGGGCAGCGGCGAGGCGCGCTTCACCGACGTGCCCGCCACGTTCGGCGTGGACGCCGACGCCACCGGCGGCGCGCTGCGCGTGCCCGCCGTCACCTACCACGCGCCGGGCGGGGTCAACACGCTCGACGGGTACCTGGGCGTCGACGGCGGGCTGATCGACAGGTCGGGACGGCTGGGCGACGTGTCGCTCGCGGTCAAGGACCTGGCGGCCGACACCACGGTCAGGCTCAACCCCGACCAGTCCATCGACCTGGTGTCCAAGCCGGTGCCGACCGGGAGGGTCGAGCTGCACGCCGGGCTGCGCGTGGACGGCGTGCCGCGGCAGCGGATCGCCGTCAGCAAGGACGTCCCCTACACGAGCGGATTCCTGTCCTACCAGGTCGGCGGCGACTTCGGGCTCGGGCCGAGCAAGGTCGAGGACGTGTCGTTCGCCGTGCGGAAGCTGTCCTGGCTGAAGATCCGGCCGGGCAAGGTCCCGTTCGGCATGAAGGCGCCGCCCGCGCTCGGCTTCGTCGCGCCCGGCTTCGAGGGGAACTACGACCGGATCGACATCGGCGCGAACGGCGTGGACCTGCGGCCCGACGTCCGGCTCGACGTGAAGCTGTCGCGCAAGCTGGGCGAGGATCTCTTCCGCGACTCGATGCGGCTCGGGCCCGTCACCTCGCTGTCGCTGCGCCGTTACGACCAGCGGATGCGGCGCATCGGCAGCAAGCAGGCGATCCGCGCGGCCGGGATCCAGCTGGCCTGCCTGACCGTGGACGCCAAGCCGGGGTACGCGGCCGGCCAGGGCACGAACTCGATCTCGCTGCGCGGGGCGGACGGGCCGCAGATGGTCTCCCTGCTCGACCCCGGCGGCCAGGTGCCCGGCTACGCGGTGGACCTGCTGACCCACTTCATGTCGCCCTTCCCCGGGGCCGACTGGCGGGTGGCGGGGGTGAACGCCGGCCACTGCGCCACTAGTGTGAAGCGATGATCGCGCTGGCGCTGTCGCTGCTGCTGTCGTGGCAGGTGGCCTACACCGAGCCGCCCCACCCCTGGCTCGACCTCGACCACGGCACCCGCTTCCAGGACATCGCCGCCACCGACGCCCGGCACGCCTGGGCGGTGGGCGAGAACCAGTGGGGCACCGACGGGCACTACTCGGTGCTGGTGCGCTGGGACGGCCTCGCCTGGCGGCGCCAGGTCCTGCCGAAGAAGGGCGCCTGGCTCGACCTGGTCAAGGTCGACGCCGCCGGCCCGGACAACGTGTGGGTCGTCGCGCAGGACTACGAGAACGGCGACGACGGGCTGCTGCGCTACGACGGCCACCGGTGGCGCTTCCTGGGGCTGCGCGGCGCCACCGAGGCCGTCGCCGTGGGCGCGGACAAGGCGTGGGCGTTCACCCCGAAGCACGCCTACCTGTTCGAGGGGGCCGGAAAGCGGCGCTTCGACGTGCCGATCGAGGTGGAGGCCGCCGACGCCCTGGCCGAGAACGACATCTGGGCGGTCGGCTACGAAGGGGACGGATCCACGCAGCCCGCCGCCGTCCACTTCGACGGCCGGGCCTGGACCCGCGTGCCGGTGCCGCCCGTCGCCGGCGACGGCACCCACGAGCTGACCACGGTGCTGGCGATGTCGCCGACCGAGGTCTGGGCCGCCGGCGCGAACAACACGGAAACCCCGCTGCTCTACCGGTGGGACGGTGCCAGGTGGGCGCCCGTCGCGCTCAGGTCGGCGCCCATCACCTCCCTCGTCCGGCATGACGGCCGGATCTGGGCGGCCAACGGGAACCTGCTGCGGCAGACGGGCGGGCGGTGGCTGCGCAACACGCCGCCGAGGCCCATCACCGCGCTCGCCGACGGCGGCGGGCGGGTGTGGGCCCTGAGCGGCAAGCGGATCCTGGAGCTCCGCTAGAAGACGATCACCGCGAACAGCGTCGCGGCGACCAGGCCCGCGATCACCGGGACGAACGCCTTCCTGGCCAGGTCGAGCACCGGCACCCGGGCGAACCCGGCCACCGCGATCAGCGACGACCACGCGATCAGCACGCCGCCGCCCGACCACACGCAGCCCATCTGCCCGACCGCCGCCAGCGTGGCCGGGTCCATGCCGACCGCCGGTCCGAGCGCCCCGGACAGCGACCCGGTCAGCGGCAGCCCGGCGAACCCGGAACCGTCGAGCCCGGTGATCACGCCCACGATCAGGATCCCGAACGCCATCAGGAACGAGTTGTGCGGGATGCCCTGCTGGGCGGCGCTCACCAGGTCGAACAGGAAGTTCGGCGCCTTGGCGCCCTCCTCGAGCCCCATGATCCTGGCGGCGAAGTCGGCGTTGCCGATGAAGAAGAAGCCCGCGATCGGCAGCACGATGCCCATCGCCTTCACCGAGAACACCAGCCCGTCCACCACGTGCTCGGCGCACGTCTCCAGGCTCCGCCGCCCGTCGGTCACCAGCGTGGCGAACAGCAGCAGCACCGCCACCACCCCGCCCACCAGCGCCGCCGCCTGCCCGCCGATGGTGTCGGGCACCAGGTCGGTGAACTTGCCGAGCAGCATGTACGCCACCAGGGCCGCGAACGTCACCGGCACGATCACCGCGAACGCCTTCGACCGCGCCACGGCCCGCCGGGTCCCGCCCGCTTCCATCGGCTCGTCGTCCTCGTCCGTGGCGACCGCGGTCGCCACGCCCTGCCCGCCGTCCACGGAACCGGTCCCGCCCTCGGCCGTGGCGGCCTGCGCCGCTGTGCGGCCCTTGCGGGTGCCGGTGGTGCGCGGAGCCGCGGCCAGGCCCGAGCTCGCCGTACCCTCCCAGGCCAGCAGGTGGTCGACGCTGGGCGCCTGGATGGTGCGGCGGGTCATGAGGTACCCGAGCACCAGCGCGATGACCCCGACGATCAGCGACAGCACCATCGCCCGGTCGGCCACCACGGTCGTCCCCACCCCCGCCGCCTTGGCCGACAGGCCCGGCGCGACCTGCATGACGTAGTCGCTGGACAGCGCCATCCCCTGGCCCGCGATCGCCACCGACAGGCCCGCGGCCAGCGGCGGCAGCCCGGCCCTGATCGCCACCGGCAGCAGGATCGCCCCGATGAGCGGCACCGCGGGAGTCGGCCAGAAGAACAGGCTGATGACGTACGTCACGCCGGCGATCACCCAGAACGCCGCGTGACCGTTGCGCATCACCGTGCGGAACGGCTCGATCATCCGCTGGTCTGCCCCGATCGCCTTCAGCGCCCCGAGCAGCGCCGTCACCAGCGCGATGATGAGGAAGATGTTGAACAGCTCGGCCGCCGCCGTCAGGCTCGCCCCGAAGATCGACTGCAGCCCCTTGACGAGGTCGCCCGTGAACGCCCAGGCGGTGAAGAACGTGGCCGCCACCGCGGGGATGACGATGTTCTTCCGCATGATCATGACCGCGATGATCACTACTATTCCGGCCAGATAGATCCAGTGAGCGGCACCCAGGTTCATGGCACCTCCCTTTCTTGACGGGCGGAGATGCACAGAATCTGCTCGGTCCACGTTCGGTGAACAATGAGAAAACTGCACATTAGGCGGCGGGTCGTTTGTGCAGCCTGCCAGTAACCCGCGTCGCCTTTCCAGCGAATGTGCACAGCGCCCATGTTCTCCGCGCCAGGTGCGGCACATTTCCCATATCCGGGTTCCTGCGTCGGCGCCGAGACTGGCCCCGTGCGACGACCTCAAGGCGAATACCGTGTTCGCGCGCTGCCGGGTGGGGCGCCGGTCGAGGTCGAGATCGTGGCGGCAGCCGTACAGGAGGAAACGTGAACCTCATCGGAGGGCAGTGGGTGCCCGCGCTGTCCGGCGAGACCTTCGCCAGTCGCAACCCGGCCGACCCCGACGACGTCATCGGCGAGTTCCCGCAGTCGGGCCGCGCGGACGTGGCCGCGGCCCTCGGCGCGGTCGCCGAGGGAGCGGGCGCCTGGGCCGCCGCCCCCGCCGACGAGCGGGCGCGCGTGCTGGTCAGGGCGGCCGAACTGCTGGAGGTACGGCGGGCCGACCTGACCGCCGAACTGGTCAGGGAAGAGGGCAAGACGCCCGCCGAGGCCGCCATGGAGACCTCGCGAACCCCGCTCAACCTGCGCTTCTACGCCGCCGAGGCGCACCGCGTCGGCGGCGAGACCTACCAGGCCGACGCCACGCTCGTCTACACCTGGCGCGAGCCCGTGGGCGTGGTGGCCGCGATCACGCCATGGAACTTCCCGCTCAACATCCCCTCCCGCAAGCTCGGACCGGCGCTGGCCGCGGGCAACGGCGTGGTGTTCAAGCCGTCGCCGGTGACGCCGCTGATGGCGCAGCGCCTGGTCGAGGCGCTGCTCGCCGCCGGAGTGCCACCCGTGGCGCTCGCGCTCGTGCACGGCGGAGCCGAGCCGGGCGCCGCGCTCGCCGACGACCCGCGCGTCGGCGCGGTGACGTTCACCGGCTCCACCGCGGCGGGACGCGACATCCATCGCAGGGTGGGGCCGGAGCGGCGGGCGCAGCTGGAGATGGGCGGCAAGAACCCGGTGGTGGTCCTGCCCGACGCCGACCTGGACAGGGCCGCCCGCCTGATCGTGAAGGGCGCCTTCGGGCTGTCGGGACAGGCGTGCACCGGCACCAGCCGGGTGATCGCGCCGCCGCCGGTGCACGACCCGCTGCTCGAGCGCGTGGTCAAGCTCGCGGAGGAGCACGAGATGGGCCCGCTCGCGGCCGATTTCCAGCTCCGCAAGACCCTGGAGTACGTCCGCGCCGGCCAGGAGGAGGGCGCGCGGCTGGTCTCAGGTGGGCGGCGCCGCGACGGCAAGGGGTTCTTCGTCACGCCCGCGATCTTCGCGGAGGTCACGCCGGGGATGCGGCTGGCGCGGGAGGAGATCTTCGGCCCGGTGCTGGCCTTCCAGCGGGCCGCGGACCTCGACGAGGCGATCGCGCTGGCCAACGGCACCGACTACGGGCTGGCCGCCGGGATCGTCACCCGCGACCTCGGGCGGGCGCTGGAGTTCGCCAGGCGGAGCCGCAGCGGCCTGGTGAAGGTCAACCAGCCGACCACGGGAATGGCGATGAACGCGCCCTTCGGCGGGATCGAGCAGCCGTTCAAGGAACAGGCCGGGCCCGCGCTCATGCACTTCTACACCCACCAGAAGACCGTCTACCTCTCGGAATAGGAGCCGGACATGCTGTTGTCGAGGGACGAGTTCCGCCAGGCGCTGCAGGACGCCATCAAGGGCCGCGAGGCCAAGAACGCCTCCTTCAGCAAGGCCTGGGCCGACGGCCGGCTCAAGCGGGAGCACTTCGCCCGCTGGGCCGAGAACCACTACCACTACGTGGGGCCCTTCGCCGACTACCTCGCCTACGTCTACGCCAACACGCCCGACGAGTTCACCGGCGCCAAGGACTTCACACTCCAGAACATGTACGAGGAGGAACTCGCCGACATCAGGCACACCGACCTGCTCATCAAATTCGCCGAGGCGTGCGGCACCACCAGGGAACGCGTCGAGAACCCCGACAACATGAATCCCATCACCCGGGGACTCCAGTCGTGGTGCTACGCGGTCTCCATGCGCGAGCATTTCGTGGTCGCCACCGCCGCGCTCGTCGTCGGCCTCGAATCGCAGGTGCCGAGCATTTACCGCAGGCAGATCGTGCCGCTGCGCGAGGTGTACGGATTCACCGAGGACGAGATCGAGTTCTTCGACCTGCACATCACCTCCGACGAGGTGCACGGGGAGCGCGGATATCAGATCGTGCTCGACCACGCCGACACCCCTGAATTGCAGCAGCGGTGCCTGAAGATGTGCCGGTGGGGCGCCGAGATGCGCTTCTCCTACACCCAGAGCCTCTACGACTACTACGTCAAGTCGTCATGAGCTGGGTCGAGGCCGCCTCCCTGCGCGAGCTGACCAGGCGCAGGCGCAAACTCGTCGAGGTGGGCGGGCAGCAGGTCGCGCTGTTCCTGATCGAGGGGACCGTCTACGCCCTGCGCGACGTGTGCGTGCACAAGCAGCGTCAGCTCAGCAACGGGACGATCCTCCACGGCCGGGTCATCTGCCCAGGGCACCAGTGGTCCTTCGACCCCGTCACCGGGCAGGCGGAGGGGCAGACCGAGTGCCAGCCCACCTACGCGGTCCTGGTCGAGGGCGACGTGATCTACGTCGATCCCCGCCCGCGCGTCAGCAAGGTCTCCGCGGTTCCCGCGCCCGCGGTCGCCGTTTCGGGGGAGGGAAGCGTGTGATCCGGTCCGTGATCATCGTGGGAGCCGGGCAGAGCGGCGCCGTCACCGCCAGGACGCTGCGCCGCCTCGGCTACGACGGCGGCCTGATCGTCGTCGGCGACGAGACGGCCCCGCCGTACCAGCGGCCGCCCCTGTCGAAGGAGTACCTGGCAGGCGAGGCGGGGCTGGACGAGCTCGCGCTGCTCGGCGCGGAGTGGTGCGCGGCCAACGACGTGGAGCTGCGGCTCGGCACGCGCGCCGCCGCCGTCAAGGGCCGCGAGGTCGAGCTGGACGGCAGCGCCGTGCTGACCGCCGACGCGCTCGTGATCACCACCGGGGCCCGCCCCCGCGCGCTGCCCGGCGTGGCGGGGGAGCGGGTCCGCTACCTGCGCACCGTGGCCGACGCCGACCGGCTGCGGGCCGACCTGGTGCCCGGGGCGCGGGTGGTCGTGGTGGGGGCCGGGTTCATCGGCTCGGAGGTGGCCTCGACGGCCCTCGGCAGGGGAGCCTCCGTCACCGTGCTCGAAGGACTGGGCAGCCCGCTGCAACGAATCGTGGGCGCCCGGCTGGGGCAGGTGTGCGGCGCGCTGCAGCGGGACTCGGGCGTCGACCTGCGGACCGGCGTGTCCGTCACCGGGTACGCCGAGACCGCGGACGGGGCCAGGGTCACCACGGGCGACGGCCAGGTCTTCGAGTGCGACGTCGTGGTCGTGGGGGTCGGCGTGAGGCCCAACACCGAACTGCTCGCCGGGTTCGACGTCGACGACGGCGTGCTGGTCGACCCGTATGGGCTGACCAGCGTCGAAGGGGTGTACGCGGCGGGCGACGTGGCCCGTCACCACCACCCGCTCTACGGCCGGAAGGTCCGGGTGGAGCACTTCGACCACGCGAGCGCGCACGGGACGGCGGTGGCCAAGAACCTGCTCGGGCGGGCCACGCCGTACAGCGCGCCGCACTGGTTCTGGTCGGACCAGTTCGACCGCAACCTGCAGTACACCGGGCACTGCGAGGAGTGGGACCAGCTGGTCGTGCGCGGCTCTCCCGACACCTACGACTTCGTCGCCTTCTATCTTCGCGGAGGCCGCCTCGAGGCGGCCTTCGGGATGGAACGGGGCGGCGAGATCGCGGTCGCCCGGCAGCTCATCGCGGCGGCAGCCGTACCGGACCCTCGGGTGCTGGCCGACGAGGACGTCGACCTGACCGACCTGTTGTGAGGAGGAATCTCATGGACTACCAGCGGGTGGCCCGGTCGGGACAGGTGCCCGACGGCATCGTGCGGCGCTTCTTCGTGGGGGAGGTCGAGCTCGCGGTGGCGCGGTGGGGCGGGCGCGTGTACGCCATGTCCAACTACTGCACCCACCTCGACTGCCTCCTGTCGTCCGGGCACGCCACGGAGGACGGGCTGCGCTGCTCCTGCCACGGCAGCGTCTTCGACTACGACACGGGCGAGCCCATCCAACCCCCGGCCACCCGCCCGATCCGCACCTACCCGGTCAAGGAGGACAACGGCGAGATCCTCGTCCTCCTCCCCCCGAACCCCACCAACGACCGCCCCCGCGCCCGCCCAACCCACCGATGACCCCTTCCCGACCTCCCTGAGGCACAGCGGGTCTTCCTGAGGTACGGCGGGCCGCACCCCTCCTCGTCGCCCGGCGCACGGGACCGTGGGACCTGCGTTCCGGGCGGCGTGACGGCGGGAAGGTGGCATCGACTCGCCGGAAGCGCCGGGCGCGGGCCGCGAGCCCATGACGGCGGGCGGCCGGTGGCGGCGGCCCGCCGTACCTCTGACAACGGGCTATGCGGTGGGTGGGGTGAATTCTTCGGTCAGGGCGCCGGTCACGGCGGCGAGGGTATCGATGTGGTGGGCGAGCCACACCATGAACTGGGTGTCCGCCGAGCGGATGTCCATGCGCAGCGCCCGTGAGGCGCGGTCCAGTTTGTAGAGCATCGTGTTGCGGTGCAGCTTGAGCGTGCGGGCCGCGGCGTTGAGGTTGCCCGCCGACTTGATGTAGGCGATCACCACCTGCTCCAGGTCCCCCGTCTGGCTGTGCACCCGGCGCAGCGACTCCAGGATCTCCCGCGCGAACGCCTGCCCTTCCGCGCTGGCCGCCACCGACTTGAGCGCCGCGTAGATCCGCAGGTCGTCGTACCCGCACACGGCCGCGGCGCCCGTGTGCCTGGCCAGCCCCATCGCCACCCGCGCCTCGTAGTAGCTGGCCGCCACCCCGGCCGCCCCGTCGCCGGGACGCCCCGACGTCACCCGCAGGTCGTCGCCGAGCCGGGGCCCGAGCGTGCGGTGCAGCTGCTGCGCGAAGTGTGTGACCGCCTGCTGCTCGGACAGCGGGTCGCCCTCGGGGATCTGCCGGATCACGACCACGAACGTGGCCACGGCCGCCGCCAGGGTCCACCGGTTGGCCGACGGCTCGACGCCCTGCGCGACGCGCGTGATGGTGGCCGCCCTGCGCTGGTCGCTGCGCCCCGTCGGCACCAGCGCCGGCGCTGTCACGACATGTACGGCATAGCGTCCCGCCACGTCGAAGCCGTGGTGCCGCGCCCTGGCCTCCAGCTCGTGGGGATCGGCGAACCGCCCGTGCACCAGCGACTCCAGGAAGTCGCCCCTGGCCCGCTCCTCGGCCGCCCGCACCGACCGCTGCCGCAGCATCTCCGAGCCCGTCAGCGTCGCGCCGTGCTCGGCCACCACCCGGTGCTGCGCCAGGTCGTGCTCGTCGGGTGGCGACCCGGACTCGACCAGCACGAGCCTGCCGTACAGGTCTCCGCCCACGACGATCGGCGCGATCAGCACCAGCGGCCCCTCAGGGGTCAGGTCGAGCTCGGCCACGCCGTCATGGCCGAGTTCGGGCAGCCGCTCGGCCAGTTCCTCGGCGATCGCGCCGGGGTCGAGGGCAGGCCCGTCGAAGCCCGCGTAGGCCTGTGTCTCGCCGTCGGCGTCCAGGACCAGCACGGGACCGTGCGACAGCCCCGCGATGGCCCTGGCCATGGCGGGGATGCCGGAGCCGCGGGCCAGCACCTCCGCGAGCGCCCTGTGCACGCGGCTGCTGTATTCGAGCACGTGCGAGGCCTGCGCGAGCGCCTTCTGCCCGACCAGCCGCCCCACGGCCCGGTAGCCGGCGGTGGGGCCGAGCAGCAGCAGCGGCAGTCCCGCGGCGTCGGCGGCGGAACCAGCCGCCGACAGGTCGGGATCGGGCCCGTCGCCGGCCGGATGGGCGAACAGCGCGGTCGCCTCCCGCCTGGCCAGCCCGGTGATCAGCTCGGGGGACAGTACGGCCGCCGGGAGGTGGACGACCACGCCGTCGAGCCCGTCCTGCGGGCCGACCTCCGACAGCGGCAGGCACCAGGAGGCGGTGCCGCCGAGCCCGGCCTGGCCGCCGATGAGCCGCCCACGCAGCAGCGGTTCCGCGAGCAGGGTGCTGAGAGGGACGCGTCCGTTGCAGTCGATGCCGTCATGGTGCTCTTGTGCCATGTGCCCAATTCCTGTCCCGCTGGTTCGGCATTCTGTCCATTGCCCGAGGTCGGGGTCCCTCGGAGACTGACGGTGCCGGCCTGCAGCGGGAAGGAGCCCACCCCAGTCTGCTTTCCCTGGATTTCCTACGCAATAGGCCATTTGTCCGGGTCGATTGCGCGACCCAGCCTGGAGTGACACATGCATCTCGTGCACCGTTTGACCCTCGAAGACGCGCTGGTGATGCTGGAGGCCGCCGAGCGGGAGGCCACCAGGATCGGCGTCCTGCAGACGATCTGCATCGCCGACGACGGCGCGCATCCCATCGCCCTGCACCGGATGACCGGCGCCCGCCTGACGGGCGTGGAGATCGCGATGGCGAAGGCGTTCACCGCCGCTGGGCACCAGCGCGACACCCACCGCTTCAACGAACCGCCCGACGGCCCGGCGCTCCCCGGGAACGAGGCCTTCGGGATCAGCCACATGCATCCCGGCAAGTTCGCCATCTTCGTGGGCGGCTTCCCGATCGTGCACGACGGCCAGGTGGTGGGTGCCGTAGGGGTGAGCGGCGGCACCGGGGACCAGGACAAGGCGGTCGGCGCCGCCGCCCTCAGAGCGTTCCAGAAGAAGATCGCCGGTTAGGCGGGCAGGCGGACCCGGAAACAGGTGTGGCCAGGGCGGCTGTCCACGTCCACCGTCCCCTGGTGGGCCGAGACCACGGCCCGCACGATCGCCAGTCCGAGCCCGGTCCCGCCGGACGCGCGGGACCTGCCGCGGTCGGTCCGGGAGAAGCGCTCGAAGACGTCGACGTCCGGCGCGATTCCCGGCCCGGTGTCGGTGACGCGGACCTCCGCCCGCCCGTCCGCGCGCGCCACGGCCAGCGTGACCGTCGTGCCCGGCGGTGTGTGGACACGGGCGTTGGCCAGCAGGTTCACCACCACCTGCCGCAGCCTGCCGGGATCACCGCACACCGTCACGGGGGACTCGGGCAGGTCCAGCCGCCACACGTGGGACGGCCCGGCGACCTGGGCGTCCCCGGCCGCCTCGACGGCCAGCCGGGTCAGGTCCACCTCCTCGCGCGCCAGCGGCCTGCCTGCGTCGAGCCTGGCCAGCAGCAGGAGGTCCTCCACCAGCTCCGTCATCCGCCCCGACTCCGAGCGGATGCGACCCAGGGCGTGCCGTACGTCGGCGGACAGGTCGTCGCGGCGCAGCGCGAGCTGCGCGTGCCCGAGGATGGCGGCCAGCGGAGAGCGCAGTTCGTGGCTGGCGTCGGCCGCGAACGAGCGCAGGCGCTGCTCACCCCGGTGCCGCTGAGCCAGCGCGTCCTCGACGTGGCCGAGCATCCGGTTGAAGGCCGCGGCGACCTGGCCGATCTCGGACCGCGGGTCGGCGTCGGGAACCCGCTCGGCCAGCGTCACCTCACCGCTGGCCAGCGGCAGCTCGCTGACGCTGCGGGCGGTGGCCGCCACGCGGTCCAGGGGGCGCAGCGCCAGCCGTACCCAGAAAAAGCCGGCCACGCCTGTGACCAGCAGCGCCCCGCCGAACAGGGCCAGCTCGACCAGCTGCAGCCGGCGCAGCGTCCGCTCCACCTCTTCAAGCGGCAGCCCGGTGATCAGCACGTCGCCGTCCTTGCCCGGCATGGCCCTGACCCGGTACTCGTCCAGCGACGACAGCTCGATCGAACGAGGGTTGCCGTCGGCGCGCAGGGAGGCGAGCAGCGCCTGATCCGCGGCGCTGAGCGTGGAGCCGAGACCGGCATTGCCTGTCACCACGCCGGCCTTCGTGACCCGGCCGTTCAGCAGCCTGGCGCCGAACGTGCCCGGGATCTGGCCGCGCGTGTCCCCGAGCTCTCCCGGCTCCTCGTGTTCGAGACTGGTGGCGAAGCGGACGCCCGCGCTGACCAGCTGGGCGTCGACCCGCGCCACCAGCAGGTGCTGCGTGAACAGCGAAGAGGCCACGCCCACCGCCAGGCAGGCCGCGGCCAGCAGCGCGAGCACACCGGCGACGAGCCGCCAGCGCAGCGTGTGCCTCATGGCGGTGGCGGCTTGAGCACGTAGCCGACGCCGCGCACGGTGTGGATCAGCGGCGGGCGGCCGGCGTCGATCTTCTTGCGGAGGTAGCTGATGTACAGCTCGACCACGTGCGCCTGGCCGCCGAAGTCGTAGGACCACACCTCGTCCAAGATCCTGGACTTGCTGAGCACCCGGCGCGGGTTCAGCATGAGCAGCCTGAGCAGCTCGAACTCGGTGGGCGTCAGGTCGACGAGCGTGCCCGCCCTGGTGACCTCCCTGGCGTCCTCGTCCATCACCAGGTCCGCGACCACCAGCCGGTCGCCGTTGCCTGGACGGGCCATGCCGGCCCTGCGCAGCAGCCCGCGCAGCCTGGCCACCACCTCCTCCAGGCTGAACGGCTTGGTGACGTAGTCGTCGCCGCCCGCGGTGATCCCGGCCACCCGGTCCTCGACGGCGTCGCGTGCGGTCAGGAACAGCACGCACAGCTCGGGGGCGCGCTCGCGCAGCCTGCGCATGACCTGCAGGCCGTCCATGTCGGGCAGCATGACGTCCAGGACCACCGCGTCCGGCCCGAACTCGATCGCCGCCCGCAGCGCGTCCGCGCCGCACCCGGCGGTGGCCACGTGCCAGCCCTCCTGGCGCAGCACGCCGTCCAGGACCTCGACCAGGTCGGGCTCGTCGTCCACGACGAGGATCCTGATCGGGGCGCCATCGGGTCGCAGCAGTTCCACCATCGCCATTCAGACTATGGGCGGCTTCTGAGAATCGCCTAAAAGTGCCCCCGTTCATAGGGAAAGCAGAGAAACGCCTGGCACGGTGACGCCTGTGAGGAACACCCTGCTCGCCGTGATCGGCCTGGGCGCCGCCGCCGTGCTGGCGCTGTGGTGGCACGACACGGCCGCCGTGGCCGGGCCGTCCGGCTGGCTGACCAACGCCGGACGGATCACCGGCCTGCTCGCCGGGTACGGCCTGGCCGTCCTGCTGGCGTTGATGGCCCGCGTCCCGGCGCTGGAGCGCGGAGTGGGCACCGACACGCTGACCCGCTGGCACGCCATGGGCGGCCGGTACGTGATCGGCCTGGCCGTGACCCACACGCTGGCCACCATCTGGGGGTACGCGCTGGCCGACGGGAAAGGCGTGGTCGGCGAGTCGGTCACGATGGCGTTGACGTTTCCCGATGTTCTCAAGGCGACCGTGGCGGTGCTGCTGCTGACCGGCACCGGCATCGTGTCGGCGCGGGCGGCGCGGCGGCGCCTGCGCTACGAGACGTGGTACCTGCTGCACTTCTACACCTACCTGGCCGCATGGCTGGCCTTCGGGCACCAGTTGAGCACGGGCGCCGAGTTCACCGGCGATCGCGCGGCCCAGGTCGCCTGGTACGCGCTCTACCTCGGGGTGGCCGCGCTGCTGCTGTGGTACCGCTTCCTGGCCCCGGTGGTGCTGTCGTGGCGGCACCGGCTGCGGGTGGCCGAGGTCGTCCGGGAGGCGCCAGGGGTGGTGTCCGTCCGGATCACCGGCCGCGACCTCGGCCGGCTGCGGGCCGAGCCGGGCCAGTTCTTCCGCTGGCGGTTCCTGACGCGGCGGACGTGGTGGTCGGCCAACCCGTACTCGCTGTCGGCACCGGCCAGTGACGGATCGCTGCGCATCACGGTGAAGGCCCTGGGCGACCACAGCGCCGCGCTGACGCGGCTGCGGCCGGGCACGCCGGTGTTCGCGGAAGGCCCGTACGGCGCGCTCACGGCCCGCCGCCGCAGGCGCGACCGGACCCTGCTGATCGCCGGTGGCGTCGGCATCACCCCGCTGCGCGCCCTGTTCGAGACGCTGCCCGGCGAGGTCACGCTGCTCTACCGGGCGCGCGAGCCGGTGCTGCGCGCGGAACTGGAGGCCATCGCGGCGGCCCGCGGCGCCCGCCTGTTCGTGTCGGCAGGCCCGCGCCCCGCCGATCTGTTCGATCCGGCCACCCTGTCACGGCTCGTGCCCGGTCTGCCCGAGCACGACGCCTACGTCTGCGGGCCGCCCTCGATGGCGGACGCCGCGATCGACGCCTTGAAGGCGGCAGGGGTGCCGGCCGGCCGCATCCACCACGAGTCGTTCGAGTTCTAGGGGGTTCCGATGCTTCGGATCGCGCTCGCCATCGTCGTCACGGCCGTGGGTCTGGTCCTGCTGCTGTCGTTCAAACCGCATGCGGTCACCACGGCGGCCCAGCCGCCCGCCGCCGCCAGCTCCACGCCCTCCTCCCGCTCCACCCCCAGCGCTTCCGCGAAGACGGCCCACGACTACACAGGAGACGCCGCCGACACCCGGTGGGGTCCCGTCCAGGTGAAGATCCGCGTCGCGGACGGGAAGATCGCCGACATCCGGGTCCTCAAGTCACCGGACGAGAACCCGCGCGACATCGAGATCAGCAACAGGGCCCTCCCGATCCTCCAGAGCGAGGCGCTCTCCGCCCAGAGCGCCCACATCGACAGCGTGTCGGGCGCCACCTACACCAGCGACGGCTACATGCGCTCCCTCCAGAGCGCGATCGACCAGGCAGGCCTGTGATGCGCCACGCCGAGCGCGTGATGGGCACGGTCGTGTCCTTCGACGTACGGCACGCCGGTCCGGAGGCCTGGGAGGCGGTGGCCGAAGCGGTCGACTGGCTCCACCAGGTCGACGCGGTCTTCTCCACCTACCGCCCGGACAGCGTCATCAGCCGCCTGGCCGCGGGAGACCAGACCCGCTGCCCCGCCGAGGTGACCGAGGTGCTCACCCTGTGCACCCAGGTCGAGCGCGACACCCTCGGCTATTTCACGCTCACTCCGTACGGCCGGCTCGACCCCACCGGCCTGGTCAAGGGCTGGGCCGTCGAGCGCGCCGCCGCGCTGCTGCGCGCGGCGGGCCTGCCGGAACACTGCGTCAACGGCGGAGGCGACCTCCAGGTCGGCGCCGGGCACTGGCGCATCGGCATCGCCGACCCGCTGCGCCCCCACACGGTCGCCGCGGTCGTGACCGGCGGCGACCTGGCCGTGGCCACCTCCGGCACGGCGGAACGCGGCGCCCACATCGTCGACCCGCACACGGGCAGGCCAGCCACGGAACTGGCATCCATCACCCTGGTCGGTCCCCGCCTGGCGACCGTCGACGCCTACGCCACGGCGGCCTTCGCCATGGGCCACCAGGCCAGGGACTGGGTGGAGGAGCTCGACGGGCTGGAAGCCTTCGCGATCACCCCCACCGGCGACACCTGGACGACCAGCGGCTGGGCGAAGGGCCTCGCCCGCGCCGGCGCGTGAGGCGGCAAGAGCTGCGGGCCTCCGGATCAGCGGGGGCCGAGGAAGTCGGGAGGTGGGGTTTGGGGGGTGGTGTCGTGGACGGGGGTGCCCAGGAGGAAGGTGCGGACCGTGCCCGTGTCGGGGGCGTAGGCGAGGGTCGAGCCTGGTAGGTCGTGGCGGTATTCGAGGGCGGCCGACCAGCTCTCCTTGTCGCAGCGGCGTTTGACGATCAGGACCGGGGTGGTCACCTCCGAGAGGAGGTCGCGCACCTGGCCGGGGGAGCGGCTGGTGAGGCTCGCGTAGCCGCCGGGGCCCGAAGGGGTGGGGGCCGGGCAGCCGGGGCCAGGCACCTCGTGGCGGAGGCGGTCGTCGAGGCGGGCGTCGACCTCCGCGTCACCGGCGAAGGCGTGCGCGGCGACCGGGTCGAGGCGCATCAGCGTGTAGACGGCCAGTTCCCTGGGCCTGGCCAGCTCCGCCGTGCCCGGCTGGAGGGCCGACAGCGCCGTGGCGGGGCCGCCGCCCAGCGGCGCGGGGGAGTCCAGGACGACGCGGGCCACCTGGTCCGGGTGGGCGGCCAGGTAGGCGGTGGCGAGGCGGGCCCCGTCCCCGTGGGCGATCAGCAGCATCCGCTTGGCGCCGATGGCCTGCCGTACCGACTCCAGATCCGAGACGTCCCTGGTCAGGCCGTAGCGGCGGGGGTCGGCCAGGCGCTCGGAACGGCCGGAGCCGAGGCGGTCGTAGCCGTACACCTGGAACCCCTCGCGCGTCAGGGGCAGGCCGAGCGTGGCCGCGGCCGTCACGCCGTCCACCACGACGACCGGGTCGGGGCGCGTCACCCGCTTGGGCGCGATCCGCACGTAGGCCAGCCGCGAGCCCGTGTCCAGGCGCCACTCCCGCTGGCCGGCCACTGCGGGCGGCGGCGTGAACGCGACGGGGTTCAGCGTCGCCTCGCTGACGTGCCACACGGCCCACGCCTCGATCCCGAGTACGGCGAGCGCCCGCAGCCACCGCCCCCACCCGGACCTGGGCCGTGGCACGCACAGCAGCAGGCCGAGGAAGAACACCGCGCCGAACGCGGCCAGCCCGGTGATCGTGAAGACCTTCGGGTCCTGCGTCACGGTCGACATGCCGGCCAGCGCCGCCAGGCCCAGCACGGGCGACAGGGCCAGCACGCATACGCCGGCCAGGACGCGACCCGACATCCGTAACGCGCGCGCCGCAAGGGGACGAACAGCCTGCACCGTGCCGAAACTACCGCCTCCACCGCCCCCCGGACCCCAATTTCCCCACTCCCACCCCACCCGACCCCGAGCGAGCCACCCCGATCACCGGTAGTGAACACCCGAAACGGGATCCCGCTTCGGTCGCCGGGGCGGTGAGGCGTTGTGCGGCGGGGGCGGCGCCCGTCTGCGGCGAGGGAGGCGCGGGATCCTGGTGCCCGGCCTAGGGCGGAGTCGTGGCGGTGAGGTGTAGTGCGGCGGGGGCGGCGCCCGTCTGCGGCGAGGGGGCGGGACCCTGTGCCCGGCCAAGGGTGGAGTCGTGGCGGTGAGCAAGTGTCATCGACTCGCCGGAAGCGCCGGGCGCGGGCCGTCGACCGGAGTGCGGTGGGCGGCCGGTGGGGCGGCCCGCCGTACAAGAAGCGGCCTGCCGTACAAGAAGCGGCCTGCCGTACGAGAAGCGGCCTGCAAAGGGGCCTGTCGTGCAGGACAGGCGGAGAGGTGCCCCCCGCGCCCGGGGTGTGGCCGGGCGCGGGGGAGATGGTGCGGTCAGTTGTTGTTGAGGAACTGCTGGGCCAGCGACTGCCCCAGGCTGACGGCCTGGCTGTGGTTCTCGATGGTCGACACCTTGGTGCCGGAGCCGGTGAAGACGATGTAGGTGACGCCCGTGTCCGTGCCGCCGTTGCTCGGGTCCGGGTTGATGCCGAGGTCGGCGGCCGTCTTGTAGGACGCCTCGCCGATGATCCCGCTCGGCCCGGTGTCACCCATCACGGCATATTCGACCTGCCCGTTGTAGATCACCGCCACGACCGTCCCGCAGCCGATGCCCTTGGTGGTGTAGTTCCAGATGCTGCTGGTGCTCGGCACCACCACGTACGGCAGCTGCGCCGCGTTGAGCGGCGAGTCGGTCGTGGTGTGGCAGAACGTGTCGGGCTGGAAGCAGCAGTCGGTCTGCTCGTTGCACTGCGTGGTGCGGATGCCGTCGCAGTCGATGTCCATGTCGGCCTTCCAGAAGACCGCGCCGGTCTTGTTGCACACGGGCACCGTGGCCGTGCTGACGTCGGAGTCGGTCTTGTACTTGCCGTTGGAGATCTGGCTGCACGTGGTGACCTTGGCCAGCAGCTGGTCGGCCGTCGGGCCGCCGGTGCCGCTGCCGGTCGTGCCGCTCACCGAGGAGCTGTGGCCGGACTCGTTGCCCGCCGCGTCGAAGGCCGTGACCGTGTAGGTGTGGGTGGAGTTCGCGGCCAGGCCGCTGATCGTGGCGCTGGCGGTCGGCGAGGTCGCCACGACCGTGCTGCCCTCGTACACCTTGTAGCCGGTCACGCCCACGTTGTCGGTGGAGTCGGTCCAGGCGAGGGAGATGCTGGAGGCGCTGGTGCCGGTCACCCTGACGCCGCTGGGGATGGTGGGCGCCTGCCCGTCGGGGCCGCCGGAGCCGCTGACGGAGAGCCTGTCCACGTTCGGGCCGCCGTTGGCGCTGGTGGCGGTGGCGCGGATGGTGTTGACGCCGGCGTTCAGGTTGACGGTGACGTTGCCGTCGGCCCAGGTGTCCCAGGTGCCGGTGCCGGCGTAGCTGGCGCTGGTGACCACGGTGCCGTTGACCGAGATGTCCATCGGCCTGGTGACCGTGGTGCCGTTGGCGTAGCGGAGGGTCAGCGTGTGGGTGCCCGCGTCGGCCACGTTGACCTGCCACTCGATGTAGCCGCCGACGGTGTTGACGTAGTCGACGAAGCCGGTCCCTGTGTAGCCGGTGTGGTTGGTGGCGACCATCGCCTGGTTCAGCGTCGCCGCCTCGGCCTGGTACTCGGTGGCGGGCGCGTCGGCCGTGGTGGCCTCGAGGTAGTCGAGGTTGGCGTTGCCGCCCGCGTTGGTGGCGGTGACGCGGATCTTGTTGTCACCGGCGTTCAGCGTGGCGGTGAGCGTGGAGGTGGCCCAGGTGTCCCAGTTCGCGGTGGTCCCGAACGACCGGTTGGCCGACACGACGGTGCCGTTGACCGAGACGTCGGCGGTGCGGGCGCTGGTGGTGCCGTTGGCGTAGCGGATGGCGATCTGCGCGGTGCCCGCCACGGGGGCGTTGATCGTCCATTCCGTGTAGACGCCGGTGGTGTTGGTGCTGTTGACGAAGCCGGTGCCGGAGAAGCCGGTGTGGTTGGACTCGACCACGCCCTGGACGATCGTGGCGTTCTCGGCCTCGTAGCGGATCGTGGCCGCCTGCGCGGGTAACGCGAAGAAGGCGCTGGTGACGAGGGAGACGACGGAGAGCAGGGTCAGGACTAAGGGGGTGCGGCGTAAGCGAAGCACGGCGGGGGCCCTTCTGCCGGACTTTGTTAGGAAGCATTCCTAACAACTGGAGATGGGACCACTCCCGACAATTCCCGTCAAGTCTGTTAAGGGGCCCAATTATTGACATGTAGTGATTTGAGAAAGGTCGGAGGCGTGTTCCGGCAGATGAACGGGGATAGCGCTTGCCGCGGATCGTTGCTATGAAATATCGGGACCCACGATCACTTGGAGCGTCCTGTGCCCCTGTTCGACCTGCCGCTTGATCAGCTTCGCGCCTACCGTCCCGACCGCGACGAGCCCGCCGACTTCGACGACTTCTGGAGCAGGACGCTGGCCGAGGCCCGCGCGTTCGACGCCGCCCCGGTCTACACCCCTTTCGACCTGCCGCTGCCTGCGGTGGACGTGTACGACACCTCGTTCGCGGGGTGGGGCGGTGACAGGATCAACGGCTGGTTCATCGCGCCGCGCGGTGCTCAGGGACCGCTGCCGATCGTGGTGCAGTACATCGGTTACAGCGGCGGCCGCGGCTTCCCGCACGATCACCTGGTGTGGCCGTCGGCCGGGTACGCCTTCATGGTGGTGGAGACCCGCGGCCAGGGCGGCGGCAGCTACAGCAGCCCGGGCGCCACGGGCGACCCGCACGGCGGCTCGTCGGCGCAGACGGCCGGCATGATGACGCGCGGCATCCTGGACGAGAACGAGTACTACTACCGCCGCGTCTTCACCGACGCCGTCCGCGCGATCGACGTGGTGGCCACCCACCCGCTGGTGGATCCCGAGCGGATCGTGGTCCACGGCGGCAGCCAGGGCGGCGGCATCGCCCAGGCGGTCGCCGCGCTCCACCCGGCGGTCAAGGCCGCGCTCGTCGACGTGCCGTTCCTGACCCACTTCCGCCGGGCCGTCGAGATCACCGACAAGGACCCCTACCAGGAGCTCGTCCGCTACCTGGCCGGCAACAGAGCGGCCGAGGAGCGCGTCTTCCGCACGCTGTCGTACTTCGACGGCGTCAACTTCGCCGCCCGCGGCACGGCGGCGGCGCTCTACTCGGTGGCGCTCATGGACGCCGTCTGCCCGCCGTCGACGGTCTTCGCCGCCTACAACCACTGGCAGGGCCCCAAGGAGATCGCCGTCTACCCGTGGAACGAGCACGAGGGCGGCAGCGGCTTCCACCGCGAGCAGGCGCTGCGCTACCTGCACAAGTTCTTCGCCTGACAGCAGGAGGGTCCGGTACGGCGTGCCGTACCGGACCACTCGAAGTCGGTCAGGTCTGTTCGGTCACCAGGAAGGAGACGCCCCCCTGGTCGTCGGCGCCCGCGTCGAGCGACTTGTCCTCCAGTACGGATGCGGCCACAGGATCCAGGTACACCCGGGCGCCCTCTGCCTCGATCACCTCGTCGGCCGGTTCGGGCCGGGGGGCGATCGTCAAGGTCAGCGAATTGGTGCCCTCGCCCTGTGCGGATATGCGGATCCCGCTCTGCGAGGGCTCGGGCGAGCCCTCGGTCAGATCACGGATCGCCTGGGCGGCGTTGGCGGTCAGGGTGAGCACTACGGCTCCTCCTCCCGTTTCGGCGTTCAGGAGTCGTCAGCCCTTCCCCGCTTTCCCTGACCCAATCCTTGAGCCGCGATTTTTTACGCTGGGTTGCAGAGGCAGCAGCGGTCCAAGGCGAACGTTGCGGGGGTCTCGTACGAGACTTTGCGTCCGATCACGAGCGCGACCACCTCGCGGGCTCCGGCGGCGAGCAGGGCCGCGGCGGCTCGCCGGAGGTGGACGCCCGTGACGAAGGTGTCGTCCACCAGCAGGACCGAGTGGCCGCGGACGAGCTCCCAGGCGGTGAAGTCGTCGCGCAGCGCGGGACGGTAGAGCGGGGCGAGCGCGGCCACGCGGGTGACCACGCCCACCAGCGGGTGCACCAGGGGCGCGGGACCGTCCCTGGCGCTCGGCACAGTGGTGACCAGCGTGAACGGCCCGCCGAGGCAGCCCCCGTGCCGTTCGAGGAAGCGCGAGAGGATCGCGGCGAGCGCCGCGGCGCGCTCGCGGCGCACGGCGGGCGACGGATCGTCCTTGTAGCGGCGCAGATCGTCGGCCAACGGGTCGCCGGTGTGGAAGGACGCGATCGGGACCACCCGGCAGAGCTCCGTCAGCACATCTTCCAGGGTGAGCATGCCGTTCCCGACCCAGTCAAGACCGCGAACGGCACTGTCACGTGCGTAGCGTGGAGGTCATGGCGGACCATGCGGCACTTCGCGAGGCCCTGGTGGCGATCCTGCGAGCGCGGCAGGCGGTGAGCCCCGAGGTCGCCGAGGCGTTCCTGGCGGTCCCCCGGCACCTGTTCCTGCCCGGGCACGAACCCGAGGAGGCCTACCGGGACGAGGCCATCGTGACCAAGCGCGACGAGCGCGGCAGGCCGATCAGCTCCTCCTCCCAGCCCGCGATCATGGCGACGATGCTCGGCCAGCTCGGCGCCCGGCCGGGACACCGCGTGCTGGAGATCGGGGCGGGCACCGGCTACAACGCCGCGCTGCTCAGCCACCTGGCGGAGCGGGTGGTCAGCCTCGACATCGACGAGGACCTGGTCGAGCGGGCCAGAGGGCACCTGGAGACGGCCGGGTACCCGCACGTCAGGGTGGAGTGCGCCGACGGTGCGGGCGGCTTCGCCGAGGCGGCACCCTACGACCGGGTGATCGCCACGGTCGGCGTCTGGGAACTGGCCCCGGCCTGGCTGGAGCAACTGGCCCCGGGCGGCCGCATCGTGGTGCCGCTCGACCTGCGCGGCGTGCAGGTCTCGGCGGCGTTCGAAAGGGCCGCAGGCCACTGGCGGAGCGTCTCGGTGGCGCCGTGCGGCTTCATGCGGATGCGCGGCTCGGCGAAGGGCCCCGAGGAGACCGTCGTGCTGGAGGACAACGGGCTGACCCTGTTCGTGCCCGAGGCGCGGGACGACGTGATCGGTGACGTGCCCGGAGCGCTGAGGAAGAAGGTCGCCGAGATCGAGACGGGCGTGAGCGCGTCACGGCTCGCCTACTCGATCGGGCTGGGCCTGTGGCTGGCCGTACACGAACCGCGCTGGTGCACGCTGTCCGAACACGGCACGCGGGTCACCCTCGTCGACCCGCCGATCGAGTCGCGGGGCTTCCGCATGACCGCCGGGATCGCGGCGAGCGATGGGCTGGCCGTCCTGGGCGCCGGGCTGACCGCGCGGGGATACGGGCCCGGGGGCGAACGGCTGGCGGAGGAGCTGGCCGCGCACGTCAGAGCCTGGGACGAGGCGGGACAGCCGATGACCGACGGACTGCGCATCGACGTCCACCGAGGATCGGCGCCCGCGGGTCAGGTGGTGATCCCCAAGCGCCACAGCACGCTCGTGCTAAGTTATGACTGAATATCCAATCAAGTCATAGGGGCACGGGCATGGCCGTGGCATTCAGCGCGGAGGAACGTGCCCGCATCAGGGACGAGCTGCTGGCGACCGGCGAGAAGCTGTTCGCCACCCAGGGGCTGAAGAAGACCTCGCTCGACGAGCTGGTCGCCCCCTCCGGCATCGCGAAGGGCAGCTTCTACGCCTTCTTCGAGTCCAAGGAGGCGCTCTACGCCGAGGTCATGGTGGCGCGCGCGCCCATGCTCGGCGCGCGCCTGACCGCCGCGCTCGACCGGCCGCCGGGCGTGGACGCCCTGGTCGGGATCATGCGCGGGATGGTCGAGCTGCTCGGCACCGACCCCTTCTACAGAAGGCTCATGGAACGGCCGGACGAGCTGGAGGCGGTGACCAGGCGCGTCGGCCCCGAGGAGATCGCCCGCGTCACCCCGCACCTGGTCACGCCGCTGACGGACTACCTGGCCGCGGGGCAGCGGGCGGGCGTGTTCACCGCCGACGTGCCGCCGCAGACCCTGATCGGCGTCCTGCGTACGGCGGGCCTGCTCGTGCTCAACCGCGACAGGTACGGCGACGACTACGAGCAGGTGGTCGACACCACGATCACCGCGCTGGCGAAAGGGCTGCTGGCATGAGCATCCCGGACAGCTGGGCCGGCTCCGCCTAGCGAGCCAGCAGCTCGACCGGGGCGCCCAGGGTCAGTGACACCTCACGGGCCGTGCCCGCCACCAGCGGGCCCAGTTCCTCGGCGTCGGCCACCGACAGCTCGTGGGTCAGCGTCGAGATGCTCACCCCGGCCACGACGTGCCCGGTGTGGTCGAACACGGCGGCGCCCACGCACCTGATGCCCGCCTCGTTCTCCTCGTCGTCGATGGCGAAGCCGTGCTCCCTGACCACCGCCAGGTGGCGGCGGAGGGCGGCCTGCGTGGTGATGGTGCCGGGCGTGCGCCTGGTCAGCCCGGTGCGTGAGGCGATGCCCGCCACCTCCTCTTCCGACATGGCGGCCAGCATCGCCTTGCCGATCGCGCTGGAGTGCAGCCACAGCGACATGCCCACGCGCGAGGGCATCTGGTACGGCTTGCGGCCCTCCAGCTTGGCCGCGTACACCGCCTCGTCGCCGTTGAGCACCGCGAGGTGCACGGTGTAGCCCGTCTGGTCGTGCAGGCGTTGCAGCACCGGCGAGGCCTGCCGTACCGGATCGAAGCGGGCCAGCATGCGGCCCGCCAGCGTCAGGATCTTCGGGCCCGGCAGGTAGCCGCCGCTGCCGTCGGGCCGGGCGAAGCCGTGCTCGGCCAGCGACTGCAGGATGCGGTGCGTGGTCGACTTCGGCAGGCCGGTCACCTGGGAGATCTTGGTGACGCTCTCGTGCTCCGCGAGTGCTTCGAGCACCCACAGGGCCTTGTCGATGGCGCTGCTGGTCACCGGCTCATCATAGTTAGCGCGCCAGCCACCCGCCGTCCACGACCAGGACGTGCCCGGTGACGTAGTCGGAGGCGGGCGAGGCCAGGAACACCGCCGCGCCCGCCAGGTCCTCGGGCGCGCCCCAGCGGCCGGCCGGGATCCTGGCGGTGATCTCCCGCTCGCGCACCCGGTCCTCCTGCAGCGCCCTGGTCACGTCGGTGCGGATGTAGCCGGGCGCGATGGCGTTGACCTGGGCGCCGCGCGGCGCCCACTCGTTCGACAGCGCCTTGGTCAGCCCGGCGACCGCGTGCTTGGCGGCGGCGTAGGAGGTCACGTTGACGCCGCCCTGGAACGACAGCAGCGACGCGATCGAGATCACCTTGGTCGCCCCCCGCTCAAGCAGGCCCTGGCTGAGCATGTAGACGGCGTCCAGGTTGACCGCCAGCACGCGTCGCCAGTCCGCCAGGCTGGTCGAGCCGCGCGCGATCGTGCCCGCGTTGTTGACCAGGATGTCGGCCTCCAGGCCGGCCACGGCCGCGGCGATCTCGTCGGTCCGCGACAGGTCGAGCACCAGCCTGCTCACCGCGCGGCCGTGTGCCTTGACCTCCCGTTCGGTGTCGTCGAGGTCGTCGTGGTGTCCGTGCAGGATCAGGTCGGCCCCTGCCCTCGCGAGGCCGACCGCGATCGCCCGGCCGATGCCCGCCCGCGCACCTGTCACCAGCGCGGTCCGGCCCTCCAGCGAGAACATCACCGCATCTCGCCGATCGAGACCTGGTCCATGTCGTCGAAGGCCTGGTTCTCGCCGGCCATCGCCCACACGAAGGCGTAGCTGCGGGTGCCGAACCCGCAGTGCACCGACCAGCTCGGCGAGATCACCGCCTGCTCGTTGGCCACCACCAGATTGCGCGTCTCGTCGGGACGCCCCATCAGGTGGATCACCCGCTCCTGCGGCGGCAGGTCGAAGTACAGGTAGACCTCGGTGCGGCGGTCGTGGGTGTGGCACGGCATCGTGTTCCACATGCTGCCCGGCTCCAGCACCGTCACCCCCATGACGAGCTGGCAGCTGTGGATGCCGTCCAGGTGGACGTACTTGTAGATCGTCCGGTCGTTCGAGCCCTCCTGGGCGCCCAGCCTGACCGGCTCGACGTCCTTCAGCCGGGCGTGCGTGGTGGGGTGGCGCTCGTGCGCGGGCGCGGAGACCAGGTAGAACGTGCCGCCCTCGAACGTGACGTCCTCGGTGCCCATCCCCACGTACAGGCAGTCCTTCCGGTCCATCTCGTACGGCGTGCCGTCCACCGTGACCACGCCCGGGTCGCCGATGTTGATAACCCCCAGCTCCCGCCTTTCCAGGAAATATCGGCTTCTTAAGGGATCAAAGGCGGCAAGTCGTGATCTGGTGACCGGCTTGACCCCGGCCACGACCATGCGGTCCTGGTGGGTGTAGACGCCGTCCACCTCGGGCCCGAACAGGCCCTCCACCAGGTACCTCTTCCGGAGTTCCGCAGTGTCGAAGTGGCGGATCTGGTCGGGCGCCGTGGCATGCCGTACTTCCATCTCTTCCCTCCGGTCGTTCCGCGTCCTACGATCCTAAACACGGAACGCCGTTCTATCCAATGGAACACCGGGAGGCCCGCGGTGTATCACCAGAACTTCAATCCCACCGGATCCTTAGGCCTGTCGGCCCTGCTCGCGGCGCTGCCGCTGCTGACCGTGCTGGTGCTGCTCGGCGTCTTCAAGTGGAAGGCGCACTGGGCGGGCCTGTCGGGCCTGGTGGTCGGCCTGCTGATCGCGATGCTGCCCTTCGCCTACTCCATGCCGATCGGGCAGGCGCTGGACTCGGCCCTGTTCGGAGCCGCCAGGGCGGTGCTGCTGATCCTGTGGATCACCTTCAACGCCATCTGGATCTACAAGATGACCGAGCGGAGCGGCCACTTCGCCGTCCTGCGCCGGGCCTTCGCCGGCATCAGCGACGACAAGCGGATCTCCGCCATCGTCATCGCCTTCTCCTTCGGCGCGCTGCTCGAGGCCCTGGCCGGGGGCGGCTCGCCGATCGCCATCTGCGCGGTCATGCTGATCGCCATCGGCTTCGAGCCGATCAGGGCGGCGGTCCTCGCGCTCATCGCCAACACCGCGCCCGTCGCCTTCGGCGGGATGGGCAACCCGATCACGATCCTGGGCAGCGTCACCGGCCTGCCGCCCGAGCCGTTCGGCGCGATGGCCGGGCGCCAGGTGGCCTTCATCGCGCTGATCATCCCGTTCGTGCTGGTGTTCGTGGCCGACGGGCGGCGCGGGCTGCGCCAGGCCTGGCCTGCCGCGCTGGTCGCGGGCGTCAGCTTCGGCGCCACCCAGATCCTGTTCTCGCAGTTCAACTACAAGCTCACCGACATCGCCGCCGCGCTGGTCTCGGCCGTGGTGCTGGTCGCCTTCGGCAAGGTGTGGAAGCCGGTCGAGACGGTCGGCGCGGTGCCCACCATCGCCGGCGGCTCGGTCGACGACCCGGTCTTCGTGCGCACCCACGGCAGGCCCGGCGGCGACTCCACCCGTGACAAGGTCGTGGCCTTCCTGCCCTACGTGTACGTGATCGTGCTGTTCTCGCTGGCGCAGATCCCCGCGATCAAGGCCGTCCTGGACAAGGCGCTGGTCAAGCCGGTCTGGCCCGGCCTGCACCTGGTGAACCCGGCCGGCAAGCCGGTCGTGGTCACCTACGACCTGCCGTGGGCCTCCCACCCGGGCACGCTGCTGTTCGTGGCGGGCCTGCTGACCGCGCTGACCCTCTGGACGAACCCGGTCAAGGCCTACGCCGCCACGATCCGGCAGTTCGGCTGGGCGATCGTGACGATCCTGGCGGTGTTCGCGCTGGCCTTCGTCATGCAGTACTCGGGCCAGATCCAGACCCTGGGCCTGCTGCTGGCCGGCGCCGGGGCGTTCTTCGCGTTCCTGTCGCCGATCGTCGGCTGGTTCGGCGTGGCGATCACGGGCACGGACGCGGGCGCCAACGCGCTGATGGCCAAGCTGCAGACGACGGCCGCAGGTCAGCTCAACATCCCACCGGAGCTGTTCGGCGCGGCCAACAGCTCGGGCGGCGTCATGGGCAAGATGATCTCCCCGCAGAACCTGGCCATCGGCACGGCCGCCGTCGGCCTGGTGGGCGAGGAGGGCACGCTCTTCCGCCGGGTGATCGGCTGGAGCGCCGTGCTGCTGCTCGTGCTGTGCGTGCTGGTGTTCCTGCAGTCGACCCCGGTTCTGGGGTGGCTCGTGCCCTAGCCCCGGATCATGATGGGGAGATGACGTCTCATCCGTTAGCGTTGCTTTCCGCCGACGAGATCAGCACGGCCCGCGCCGTTCTCGAGGCGGCCGGACACCTAGGGCCAGACGTACGCTTCGCCTATCTCGGGCCCGAGGAACCCGCCAAGGCCGAGTTGCTCGCCGGTGAGCCGGTGGACCGGCGCGTCAGGGTCGTGCTGCTCGACACGAAGGACGGCTCCTCCTCCCAGGCCGTCGTCTCGGTCACCAGGGGCGTCGTCGAGCACGCCGAGCGGCTCGACCCGGCCGTGTCGGGCCAGCCGCCCATCATGGTCTCGGAGTTCGCGGTCGTGCAGGAGATCGTGGACGCCGACGAGGCCTGGGCCAAGGCCCTGGCCAGGCGCGGCCTGACCACCGACACCGTGCGCGCCTTGCCGCTGTCGGCGGGCAACTACGGCTTCCCCGACGAGACCGGGCGGCGGATCATCCGCAGCTTCGGCTTCCACCAGGAGCACGACGGCGACCACCCGTGGGCCCACCCGGTCGATGGGCTGGTCGCCTACGTCGACCTGACCGGCCGCAGCGTGCTCACCGTGATCGACGAGGGGGTCGTGCCGGTACCGCAGGAACACGGCAACTACCACGAGCACCCGCGACGGCGCACCACGCTGCGCCCCATCGAGATCACCCAGCCCGACGGCCCCGGCTTCACCGTCGAGGACGGCGTCGTGCGCTGGGAGAACTGGACGCTGCGCATCGGCTTCAACGTGCGCGAGGGCCTGACCCTGCACCAGATCTCCTTCCGCGACCCCGACCAGGACCGCGACCGATCGGTGATCCACCGGGCCTCGATCGCCGAGATGGTCGTGCCCTACGCCGACCCGTCGCCCGACCGGTTCTGGCAGAACTACTTCGACGCGGGCGAGTACCTGTTCGCCGCGTTCGCCAACCCCCTGCACCACGGCTGCGACTGCCTGGGCGAGATCCACTACACCGACGTCGTGGTCGCCGACGAGCAGGGCGAGCCGCACACCATCGAGAACGCGATCTGCCTGCACGAGGAGGACTTCGGCGTGCTGTGGAAGCACTCCGACCTCTACACGGGGGTCAGCGAGACCCGCAGGCAGCGCCGCCTGGTCGTGTCGTACTTCACCACGGCCGGCAACTACGACTACGGCTTCTACTGGTACTTCTACCTCGACGGCACGATCGCCTGCGAGGTCAAGGCCACCGGGGTGCTGTCCACCTCCGGCTACCGGGAGGCGGGCAGGCCGTACGCCGCCGAGGTGGCTCCGGGGCTGGGCGCGCCGTACCACCAGCACCTGTTCTCCGCGCGCCTGGACATGGCGGTCGACGGGCAGCGCAACGCGGTGGACGAGCTGGACGCGGTCCGCGTGCCCCCCGGCGACGGCAACCCGTACGGCAACGCCTTCACCAGGAAGGCCACCCGGCTGAGCAGCGAGCTGCAGGCCAGACGCGACGCCGACAGGAGCGTGGCGCGGGTGTGGCGGGTGGTCAACCCCGAGGTGACCAACCGCCTCGGGCAGCCGGTCGGCTACGCGCTCGTGCCTGAGGGCCTGCCGGCGCTGCTGGCCGACCCGTCCTCCTCGATCGCCTCCAGGGCCGGCTTCGCCGCCCACCACCTGTGGGTCACCCGGCACGCCGACGACGAGCGCTTCCCGGCCGGCGACCTGCCCAACCAGCATCCCGGCGGGGCGGGGCTGCCCGCGTGGACGGCGGGCGACCGCGGCATCGACGGCGAGGACATCGTGCTGTGGCACACCTTCGGCCTCACGCACTTCCCGCGACCCGAGGACTGGCCGGTCATGCCGGTCGAGTACACCGGGTTCACGCTGCGGCCGGTGGGCTTCTTCGACCGCAACCCCACCCTGGACGTCCCCGGGAGCGCGCATTGACCCCGGAAGAGTTCCGCGAGTACGGCAAGCAGGCCGTCGACTGGATCGCGGACTACCTCGCCAACATCGAGAAATATCCGGTCCTGTCGCAGGTGAGCCCGGGCGACGTCACCCGGGCCCTGCCCGAGACCCCGCCCGAGCGGGGCGAGCCGTTCGCCGACGTGCTGGCCGACCTCGACCGGATCATCCTGCCGGGCATCACCCACTGGCAGCACCCCGGCTTCTTCGCCTACTTCCCCTCCAACGCCAGCGGCCCCGCCATCCTCGGCGACCTGCTGTCAGGCGGCCTCGGCGTGCAGGGCATGCTCTGGGCGACCAGCCCCGCCTGCACCGAACTCGAGACCGTGGTCGTCGGCTGGCTGGCCCGGCTGCTCGGCCTGCCCGGCGGCTTCCACGGCGTCATCCAGGACTCCGCCTCGAGCGCCAGCCTGATCGCTCTGCTGGCCGCGCTGCAGAGGTCGGGCCGCGACAGGGCCCGCGTTTACCTGACGTCCGAGACCCACTCCTCGCTGGTCAAGGCGGTCAGGATCGCCGGACTCGACGCCGGCGCGGTCCGCACGGTGGCCGTGGACCCGGCCACGCTGGCCATGGACCCCGCCGACCTGCAGCGCCTGATGGCCGAGGATCTGGCGGAGGGGCTGACGCCCGCGATGGTGTGCGCCACGGTCGGCACCACCTCCACCACCGCCGTCGACCCGGTCGCGGCCATCGGGCGGCTGTGCCGCCGGCACGGCGCCTGGCTGCATGTCGACGCCGCCTACGCGGGCGTGGCCGCCGTCTGCTCCGAGTTCGCCTGGATCAACGACGGCGTGGCCGAGTACGCCGACTCCTACTGCACCAATCCGCACAAGTGGCTGCTGACCAACTTCGACTGCGACGTGCTCTGGCTGGCCGACCCCGCCCCGATGATCGAGGCCCTGTCGATCCAGCCCGAATACCTGCGCAACAGGGCCAGCGGCTCGGGCGCCGTGATCGACTACCGCGACTGGCAGGTGCCGCTCGGCCGCCGCTTCCGCGCGCTCAAGCTCTGGACCGTCATCCGCTGGTACGGCAGGCAGGGCCTGCAGGCCCACATCCGCAACCACGTCGACCTGGCGCAGCGGTTCGCCGCCTGGGTGGCGCAGGACCCGGCCTTCGAGGTCCGCGAGGCGCACCCGTTCGGCCTGGTCTGCTTCCGCCCCAGGCAGGGCGACCCGCTGGAGCTGATGGAACGGCTCAACGCGAGCGGCGCCCTCTACCTCACCCACACCAAGATCGGCGACCGGGTGTGGCTGCGCATGGCCATCGGCGGCACCTACACCGAGCTCAGGCACGTGCGCGCGGCCTGGGACAGGATCCGTGCGGGACAGGCGGCCGGCGCGTCGGGGGGCACCAGTGTCGTCCATAGCGACGACATCCCTTACATGGAATGAGGGTTTTTGCCCACCGCGCCCAGCGCAGTTCCCGCAAGCCTTATTAGATCACCACCGCCTGGCGAAAAGCGAGGCATATATCGGCCGCCCGCGCTCGGTGACCACCTGACCCGCCAGGTGGTCACCGGTGACCGTGGACAGCCGCAGGTCCAGGTAGCGCTCCTCCTCCTGGACCTCGAGCCCGCCCTCGGGCACCGCCGCCAGCCAGCGCCCGACCTCGGCCCTGCGCTCGTCCCTGTCGCGCTCGAGCGCCCGCCGGACCTCGGCCGGGCTCGACACCGGGTACGGCTCCGCCTCCTGCCTGGCGGGCTCGGCCTGCCAGGCGGCCACGCCGTACGCGAAGCAGACCAGGGCCATCCACATCTCGGCGAAGTAGCGGCGGTCGGGCGCCAGCTCCAGCCCGGCGAAGCGGTCGCCGACGAAGAACAGCGCGCCCACCTGGCCGGGAACCGGCTCCAGGCGCCCGCGGAACTGCGTCAGCGTCGGCCGCTTGCGCGACAGGATCTGCTCCAGGTGGCCCCGCGCAGGCAGGCCGCAGCGGTGGTTGAGCCGCGTGATGTCCTCCCACAGCTTGCTGTAGCCTTCCTGGCCGCGCAGCTCGAGAGCGCGGGCCCTCAGCTCCAGCGGCAGCACGAAGAACCACTGGTCGCGGCCCTGCAGGTAGCCGCCCTGGGAGGCCTGCACGCAGCAGGCGTCGCGGAAGCGCCGCCGCTGCCCCGCGGGCATGAGCGCGGAGCGGCACAGCGCGTGGTTCTGCGCGGCGTCCTGGATGTAGCCCAGGTGCAGCGGCACGATCGCCACGCCGTCGCCGGCGTTGTGCAGCTCCACGTCGCCGTAGCCGCGCACGCGGCTCAGCTTCAGCCCGGAGCGGGGCGCCGCGATGCCCGCCCGCTCCGGCCCGGTGACGGGCACCATGGTGAGCGCGCCCGCCCGCTGCGGCTCGCCGAGCCGGTGCCCGGCCAGGTCCAGCTGGGTGATGCGGTCGAGCTGGGTCATGTCCGTCCTCCTTCCTGGACGTCGGGGGCGCTCAGGACCAGATCGCGGATCCAGGCCTTGCCCGCCGGGGAGTGCGCGAACAGCCACGGCAGCAGGTGCTCGAAGTCCTGCTCGTGCCAGAAGGCGCGGCTGGGCAGCCCCGGTGCGGGGTCGCGCAGCGCCAGGTCGTCGCTGTGGGAGTAGGCCGCGTGGCACAGCAGCACCGGCGGGCCGGCCAGCGACGCCGCGACCCTGGCCAGGTCTCCCGGCCAGGTGTTCTCGTAGCCGTCGGTCACGATCACCACCAGGCCGGGCTCGAGCTCGGCCGCGTCGAGCAGGCCGAGGGCCAGGTCCGTCGCGCCGACGGGCGCGTCCTCGCGGCCGCCCACCTCGATCACGTCCAGCCGCTCGCAGACCTCGGCCAGCACCAGGCGCAGCGCGACCGCCTGGGAGAGCACGGCCCACTCCCGCTCGCCGTACCCGCGCATCGAGGCCGAGCAGTCGAGGACCAGCGCCACCCGGGCGGCCAGCCGCGGCAGCCCGGCGGTCGCCGCGCGCACGTAGCCCGCCAGCGCTGGGTCCAGCTCGGCCGCGGGCCCGCCGCGCAGCCGGTGCACCAGCGTCGCCGCGATGTCGCCGCGATTCGTCGCGGTCACCGCCGCGGGCCGCTCGTCGTGCCTGTCCAGCGGTAAATGGGCGAGGATGGTGGGGGTGTCCATGATTGTCCTCCGCAATCATGGTAGGGATCACCAGATCGCGAGGACATCGAATTATTGGGGCTGCAGGCAGGGCCCGAACGCCCAGCCGAGCTCGCCGCGAGTCTCGCACGTCCCGCCGGCCGTCTCCTGGTAGCCGAGGCCGTCGACATGGATCGAGCGCCACATCGCGACCTCCATATAGGTGATTTACGCCCGACTATCCATTTATGTCCTGATATGAGTAGTTGAGGGGGACCCTGGAGTGCGCAAAGAGTCTGCTGCGCCGCGCACGGAAACAACGTGAACGGGTACTCGGTTACGGGATGATTGTGATCGGTTTGACGGCCCGAGGAGGAAACGTGAGCGGCGACATCACCCAGAGCCAGGAATGGGCGGCTCTGGCCAAGCACCACGAAGAGCTGGCGGGGAGAACGCTGCGGGAGCTGTTCGCCGAGGACCCGGACCGGGCGACCCGGATGGCCGCCACCGGCGGCGACCTCTACCTCGACTACTCCAAGCACCGGGCCACCGCCGAGACGCTCGACCTGCTGGTACGGCTGGCCGAGCGGGCAGGGCTGCGCGATCGCATCGAGGCGATGTTCACCGGCGAGCACATCAACGTCAGCGAGAACCGGGCGGTGCTCCACGTCGCGCTGCGCATGCCCGCCGACGCCAAGCTCGTGGTCGACGGGCAGGACGTGGTCGCGGACGTGCATGCCGTACTGGACAAGATGAGCGACTTCGCGACGCGGGTGCGCGCGACGGAGTGGCGCGGCGCGACGGGGCACCCGATCAGGACCGTGGTCAACATCGGCATCGGCGGCTCCGACCTGGGGCCCGCGATGGCCTACGAGGCGCTGCGCGACTACGCCGACGCGGGGATCGAGGCGCGCTTCGTCTCCAACATCGACCCGGCCGACATCATCGGCAACCTGGCCGATCTCAACCCGGCCACGACGCTCGTCGTGGTCAGCTCCAAGACCTTCACCACGCTGGAGACGCTCACCAACGCCCGGGTGGCGCGCGAGTGGCTGGTGGCCGCGCTGGGCGAGCAGGCGGTCTCCAAGCACTTCGTGGCCGTGTCGACCAATGCCGAGAAAGTGGCCGAGTTCGGCATCGACACCGCCAACATGTTCGGCTTCTGGGACTGGGTGGGCGGCCGCTACTCCTACGACGGCGCCATCGGGCTCTCCCTGATGATCGCGATCGGGCCCGAGCGGTTCCGCGAGATGCTCGACGGCTTCCACGCGATCGACGAGCACTTCCGCACCACGCCCTTCGCCTCGAACCTGCCGGTGCTGATGGGCATGCTCGGCATCTGGTACAACGACTTCTTCGGGGCGCAGACCAGGGCCGTGCTGCCCTACAGCCAGCGGCTGCACCGCTTCCCCGCCTACCTGCAGCAGCTGACGATGGAGTCCAACGGCAAGTCCGTGCGGGCCGACGGCCGGCCCGTGACCACCGACACCGGCGAGATCTTCTGGGGCGAGCCGGGCACCAATGGCCAGCACGCCTTCTACCAGCTGCTGCACCAGGGCACGCGGCTCGTGCCCGCCGACTTCATCGGGTTTGCCGAGCCCTTCGAGGACCGCGAGGGCATGCAGGACCTGCTGACGGCGAACCTGTTCGCGCAGACCTCCGCGCTGGCCTTCGGCAAGACCGCCGCCGAGATCGAGGCCGAGGGCACCGCGGCCGCGGTCGTGCCGCACAAGGTCATGCCGGGCAACCGGCCCACCTCGACGATCTTGGCGCCCAAGCTGACGCCCCGTACGCTGGGAGAGCTCGTCGCGCTCTACGAGCACGCGGTGTTCGTGGAGGGGACGATCTGGGGGATCGACTCCTTCGACCAGTGGGGGGTCGAGCTGGGCAAGAAGATGGCGCTGGACCTGGCTCCCGCGCTGACCTCCGAGGCGCCGCCCACGTCCTTCCCTGACGCGTCCACCGAGCAGCTGGTCCGGAAATATCGTGAACTGCGGGGAAGGCGGGTCTGATCATGGGACACGCGGGGGCGCTGGTCCTGTTCGGGATCACGGGCGACCTGGCCCACAAGCTGGTGCTGCCTGCGCTCTACCGGCTGACCGCCGACGGGGTGCTCGACCTGCCGATCATCGGCGTCGCCAAGACCGACCTCGACCTGCCCGGCCTCATCGAAAAGGTCCGCACGGCGTGCGGGGACGTGCACGACGAGGCCTTCGACAAGCTGGCCGCCAACCTGCGGCTCGTGGCGGGCGACTACCAGGACCCCGGCACCTTCGAGCGGCTGCGCGACGAGGCTTCGGGACACGGACCGCTCGTGCACTACCTGGCGGTCCCGCCGTCCCTGTTCGCCGTCGTCGCCTCGGGGCTGGCGTCGGTCGGGCTCAACCAGGACGCCAGGCTCGTGGTCGAGAAGCCCTTCGGCCACGATCTGGCCTCGGCCAGGGAGCTCAACGCCTCGCTGCTGCGGTACTTCGACGAGGAGCACCTGCGGCGCGTCGACCACTTCCTCGGCAAGGAGCCCGTGGAGGACCTGCTGGTCTTCCGCTTCTCCAACACGATGATCGAACCCATCTGGAACCGGCACTTCGTGCGCAGCGTCCAGATCACCATGGCCGAGGACTTCGACGTCGCCGACAGGGGCGCCTTCTACGACGCCAACGGCACCGTGCGGGACGTGGTGCAGAACCACCTGCTGCAGATCCTGGCCTACCTGGCGATGGACGCGCCGCCCTCCATGGAGGCCCGCGCCCAGATCGACGAGAAGTGGCGGGTGCTGCGGGCCGTCAAGCAGATCGAGCCCGGTGACGTCGTGCGCGGGCAGTACGAGGGCTACCTGGACACCGAGGGCGTCAAACCCGGCTCGACCACGGAGACCTACGTGGCGCTGCGGGCCTACGTCGACAACTGGCGGTGGGCGGGGGTGCCCTTCTGCATCCGCTCGGGCAAGAACCTGCCGACCACGGACCTGGAGATCGTCGCCGAGCTGCACAAGCCGCCGGTCACGTACTTCAAGGGTCACGAGAAGGCGGTGCCGGCGCACAACCTGATCCGCTTCCGGCTCCAGCCTGACGCCGGGGTGACCTTCGACCTGCTGGCCAAGGAACCGGGCAAGGACCGTGCCCGCCCGGTGCCGGTCAGCGTCGACTTCACCAAGATCCTCGGGCCGATGGAGGCGGCCTACCAGCGCATCCTCACCGACGCGGTCAGCGGGGATCCCCGCAGATTCGTCCGCTACGACCTCGTCGAGGAATCCTGGCGCATCGTCGCCCCCATCCTCGACCTCCCGGACCGCCCCCTGCCCTACACCCGCGGCACCTGGGGCCCCACCGCAGCCGAAAAGATCGCCCCCGGCGGCTGGCACGAAATCTCCACCACTTTCGACTAGCCCGCCTGCCTCTGGGCTCGGTAGCACCCCCTGCCGAGCCCAGCTCAGCTGGGGCGGATGTTCTTGTTGTGGTGGAAGGTGTTGTCGGGGTCGTATTTCGCCTTGATCTCGGCGAGTCGCTGGTAGGTGTGGTCGCCGTAGGCCTCCCGGACGCGGGCGGTGTCGTCGGAATCGAGGAGGTTCACGTAGACGCTGCCGGCGCGGTGCGGTTGAAGGGCCTTCAGGAATCCTCGGGCCCATGCGCTCTCGGTCGCCGCGTGATCGCCGGACTCGTCAGGGAGCCACACGGCATCGATGATGATGTTGTGGGCCACGTCGCGAGCGGCGTAGGCGGTGGCATCGCGTGGGATCCGGGCGACGGCGCCACCCAGGTGGAACATCGCCGAGTACGACCGGGCCGAGGTGGCGGCGTAGGCGTGATCGGCGATGACGGCGATGGCGTCGTCGGAGAGGCCGGTGAGGTCGGTGGCCTTCCAGTAGTAGTGCCATCCGTGCAGGACCGTGTCGTCGAAGCCGCCCTGGAAGACGGCGTACGGCATGGGTGCGAGCAGGTCCACGAGCGGAGATCCGAACCGGCGCAGGGCCCGCACCGCGCGCTCGCCGTCCTCGACGGCACCCGCGTAACAGCAGGCCACGGCGATGGCCGGTCGCCAGTGCAGGTCCTCGGGGATGACCGGCAGCGGAGGGACGGTGCCGAGCCTGATGACGGTGCCGAGCTCGTCGGGCGCTTCGGAGATGAAATCCCGGTAGAAGCGCAGCACGTCTACGGTGTCGCCGGCCGCCCAGAAGAGGGGTCCGGCCATCACGGTCGGGCCGACGGGGTGCAGTGCGAACCGGAACGAGGCGACGACTCCGAAGTTGCCGCCGCCGCCGCGCAGCGCCCAGAACAGGTCAGGGTGTTCGTCGGCGGACGCCCGGAGGATTTCGCCCTCGGCGGTGACCACCTCGGCGGCGAGCAGGTTGTCGATGGTGAGCCCGTGTTTGCGCATGAGGAAGCCGATGCCGCCGCCGAGGGTGAGCCCGGCGACCCCGGTGTGGCCCACGATGCCGCCGGTGGTGGCCAGACCGTGGGCCTGCGTCTCGTGGTCGACGTCGCCCCACAGAGCACCACCTTGCACCCGGGCCGTCCGTCCGGCGGGGTCGGCCCACACAGCCCGCATCGCCGAGAGGTCGATGACGATCCCGTCATCGCACACGGCGGTGCCGGCCACGTTGTGGCCCCCGCCCCGTACGGCGATCTCCAGGTCGTGGCAGCGGGCGAAGCGCACGGCCGCGGCCACGTCGGCCGTCCCGCCGCACCGGGCGATCAGCCGGGGACGCCGGTCGACGGCGCCGTTCCACACGGTTCGGGCGGTGTCGTATTCGGCGTGGTCAGCGGTGATCAGCTGGCCCCGGAATCCGTCTATCTTCATCGCGGTTGCCTCCTTCTTGCTCAACCGGCCGACTTGCTCAACAGGCGCTGTCCTCCTCTCTCGACGGTCCCATCGCACCACCGTGCACTCCGGTCGTGAAGTCAGGAATCTGGACTTCACATCCGAAATCGGGCGCGCGACACTGGTGTCATGCGGACGTACGGCCAGTACTGCCCCATCGCCCGCGGAGCCGAGATCTTCGCCGAGCGCTGGACGCCACTGATCATCCGAAACCTGCACCTGGGCTGCGGAAGCTTCAGCGAGATCCTGGAGGGTGCGCCCGGGCTCTCCCGCACCCTGCTCTCGCAGCGGCTCAAGCAGCTCGAACGGTTCGGCATCGTCGAGTCCGCGCTCAAGTCCGAAGGCCGCGGACGCCACTACGCGCTCACGCCCGCGGGTCATGACCTCTTCAAGGTCTGCGTGTCGCTCGGAGAGTGGGGTGCGGCCTGGCTCGAGATCGCCCCCGAGCACCTGGATCCCTTTGTGGCTCTGTGGTCGATGTGCAACGCGCTCCGCCGGGACCGGCTCCCGCAACGCCGCGTCGTCATCCGCTTCGACTTCACCGACCGCCGGCACCGCGAGCGGTTCTGGCTGCTGATCGAGCGCGGAGAAACCGAGATCTGCAAGGTGTACCCGGGCCTCGACGAGGATCTCTACATCACGGCGGAGGCCGAGGCCTTCGTCAAATGGCATGCCGGCCGGCTCACCTGGGCCGAAGCCACCCGCGACCGCCGCATCCAGCTCCACGGCCCCTCGTGGCTCGTACGAGCGTTCCCCACGTGGAACGGCCGCAGCATGTTCGCCCGCGTCACGCCGGTCTCCCAGAGCTCGGCGGCTTGACGTCTTCGACGTACCCTCTGCCGCCCGCTACTCGGTGTCGAAGACCGAGGGCCTGCTCTAGGTGGTCCGGGGAGGTGAACAGGTGGGTTCGCAGGCCGAGTGACTGGGCGGCGTCGAGGTTTTCCTGGCGGTCGTCGATGAAGAGGATGCGGTCGGCGGGGATGGCGAGGGCGTCGCGGCACCAGAGGTAGGTGGCGTGGGAGGGCTTGGCGTGGCCGATGCGGCAGGAGAAGGCGCGGGGGTCGAAGTGGCGCAGCCAGGCGTGCCGGGTCTCGTAGTGGGCCGCCAGGTCTTCGGGGATGTTCGACAGCAGGGCCAGGCGGTGGCCGGAGGCGGCGAGTTTCTCGATCAGGGCGACCATGCGGTCGTCGACGTCGTCCCAGCTCGCGATGTCGGCGGCGATGAGGGCGTCCACGCGGGCGGGGGAGAAGCGCGTGCCGAGCGCCTCGCCCACCTGCTGCCAGTACGCGCGCCCGGTCACCTGGCCGCGGTCGTACGGCGGGCGGAGCGACCAGTAGGCGCCCCAGAAGCCGTCCGTGACGCCGGACGTACGGCACAGGTGGTCCTTGCCCTCGGGTGACTGGTTGCGGGCGATGACGCCGAACAGGTCGAAGAGGATCGCGTCGGTCATGCGGTCATACCTTTCGTACGGTGACCCCGGCCGCCCGCAGGGCGTCCACCTCGGAGTCGGGGGCCGCCTGGTCGGTGACGACGGCGTGCAGGGCGGAGATGGGGGCGACGAAGGCGAGAGCCGTACGGGAGAACTTGGCGGCGTCGGCGGCCGCGATGACGCGGCGGGCCGAGGCGATCGCCGCGCGCTTGATCGCGCTGTCGGCCAGGTCGTGGGCGGTCATGCCGTCGGCGGCGGTCAGCCCGCAGCAGCCGAGGACGGCGGTGTCGAAGCGCAGCACGGCCAGCGACGCCTCGGTCAGCGGTCCCGTCAGCGCCAGCTCGCCGGGCCGCGGCTGGCCGCCCGGGACCAGGAGCGTGAGCTGCGGGCCGCCGGTCAGGGCGTTGACGGCGTGCAGCGAGAGCGGCATCACGGTCAGCCGCCGGTCGTGGAGGGCGCGGGCGACCTCCAGGCACGTGGTGCCGCTGTCGATCACGACCGACTCGCCGTCGGCGATCAGCGCGGCGACCTCCGCGGCGATCCTGCGCTTGGCGTCCGTGCCCTCGCCCGCCCGCCACGCGAACGGCGGCTCCTGCCCGCGCAGCAGCACGCTGCGCGCCCCGCCCCGATACCGCTCGAGGACGCCCTGATCGGCCAGGATCTCCAGGTCGCGCCGGATGGTCATCTCCGAGGCGCCGGTCAGCTCGGCCAGCTCTCCCACGCCAAGCTGCCCCGCCTCGCGAACGGCGTCCCTGATCAGCCGCAGCCGCTCGGTGCTCCCCATGTCACATATTGAACAACATTTCTGTTCGAAACGCGACCTGGAGCACAGCAATCATGTTCGGAATGGAAAGGGCGCGCGCCTGCGGAGGCGGTTCGCAGGCGCGCGCCCCGTGCGGGCCGGGCGGTGAGGGGGTGTCACGCCCGGCCCGACGCCTTACTTGTTGACGTGCCCGGCCAGGTAGGCCGCGTCCTTGGCCAGCTTGGCCGCGGGGGTCTTGGGGTTGAGCCGGTCACCTTCCACGATCTTGACGGCCTTGGCGAAGGTCGTCGACGACGTGACCTTGGTCGACAGGTTCCTGGCGCCGGAGGCGTAGTTGAGCCAGGCGGCCAGGAGCTGCCCGTCGAGCTTGCCTGCCGCGAGCAGGGGGTAGGCCTGGGCGGGGGTGCTCGCGGCCACCTTCTCGTCGAAGACCTTGCTCGCCGTACCGGCGATCTTGAGGTAGCAGGCGAGCACCGCGCCGGACCTGCCGGACTTCATGCTCGCCGCCCACTGCGCCGCGGTACGCGGCTTCTTGGCGTGGCCGCGCTTGCACTCCGTGGCCGCCGTACCGGTGTCCGACACGGTGGTGTCGCCGGTGTAGACCTGGTCGTGCAGCTTGGTGGGCGAGTGCGTGGGCGTGGGCGTGCCGGACGTGGTCGGCGTGGGCGTGGGCGTCGGCGTCGAGACCGGCGGCAGCGCGGCGAACAGGTCGATGCGCGGCCTGGTCAGCGAGCCGAACGTGATCTGCTTGCCCGTGTCGCGCAGCCTGGCCTCCAGGAAGTCGACGCTCTTGCCCGGGTAGGCGGCCTTGAGCACCGCGAACGCGCCCGTCACGTGCGGGGCGGCCATCGAGGTGCCGTTCATGGACTCGTACCCGCCGCCGGGGACCGACGACTTGACGTCCACGCCGGGGGCGAAGAAGTCGAGCACCTTGCCCCGGTTGGAGAAGGAGGCGATCGCGTCCGCGTCGTTGGTGGCACCCACGGTGACACCGGTGGAGACGCAGCCCGGGTAGTTCACCCCGGCCGCGTTGCCGTCGTTGCCTGCGGCGAACACCGTGGCCACGCCACTGGCGCGCAGCAGGTCCACGGCCCCCTTGAAGGGGTTGGCGACCGGCGGGTTCGGGTCGTCGGGGAAGCTGTCGCACGGCGTGTCATACGCGCTGCCGGGCAGGCCGATGCTCAGGTTGGCGGCCGCCACGTGGTGGACGGCAGCCTGCGCGTCCACCCAGGCCAGCGCCGCGAGCTGGTCGCTGTCGTAGGTGTAGACGCAGGGGGCGCCACCGGGGCAGGCGTCCAGGTCGTTGCCGCGGGTGAAGACCTGGACGGAGATGATGCTCGCGCCAGGAGCCACACCGTCGGCGGGGGAGCCCGCGGCCTTCTTGCCCGCCGCGATGCCGGCCACGTGGGTGCCGTGCGTGCACAGGTTGGTCGCCCCCGCCACGCAGTTGCCGGTCTTCACGTCGGAGGCGCCCGCGCCCTCCTGGTCGGTCGTGCCGTTGGGGCACAGCGGCGTCTCACCCGGCGCCTGCGGGTGGGAGAAGCACCGCTCGGCCACGATCCTGCCGGCCAGGAAGGGGTGCGTGGTGTCCACGCCGGTGTCGATGACGGCCACCGTCTGCCCCGTGCCCGTCTGCCCGGCCGCGTGGGCCTTGTCGGCGCCGATCACGTGGGTGCTGGAGTCGAGGACGGCCTTGCTCCTGCGGTCCTCGCGGATCCAGAGCACGCCGCCGGTCTTGCGCAGTCGCCGCAGGCCCGCGTTCGTGACGTTCAGCGCCATCATCGGGGTGGGCGTGGCGATCGTGCGGACCAGGGTGATGCCGTTCCCCGAGCGCGCCTTGGCCGAGGAGGCCCCCATCAGGGTCTTGGCGTCGAGGGCGGGCTTGACGCCGACGATCACGCGCGACATACCCTTCTTGGCCTCGGCGGCGACCTTGGCGCTCACCGGTAGCAGGCGGACGGGCGCGGCGTTGGCCGTGGGGCCCGTCAGGGCCAAGGATGATAAAGCGGCCACGGCTACCAGGGCGCCCGCGAAATGGCGGCGCATGCTCATCGGGGATCCCTCCGGGAATGTGATCACGGGACTTCGGAGATTACCGACAAGTCGTGATAAGCAATGGGGCCCGTGATGCAGTCGAAACATGACATGTTGGTCATCCGCGCAAGGGGGTGACTTACGTGAACCCCTGTGTGATCCTCTGCTCAGGGTGGGAAGGGGGCTCCACGGTGGGACGGGTGTTGGTCGTCGAGGACGACGACAGGATCGCCAGATTGGTGGCTCGCGCCCTGCGCGACGACGGCCACAGCGTGGACACCGCGATGACGGGTCCCGACGGGTTGAGCACCGCGCTGGCCCGCGACTTCGACCTGGTCGTGCTGGATCTGATGCTGCCCGGCCTGGACGGCAGCCGCGTGCTCGAGCGCCTGGTGGAGGCCAGGCCCGAGCAGCGCGTGCTGGTCCTGTCGGCGATGTCGGACGTGAGCGTCAGGGTGGCCTGCCTGGAGGCGGGCGCCGCCGACTTCCTGGGCAAGCCCTTCGCCGTGGCCGAGCTCATCGCCAGGGTCCACACCCGGATGCGGGCCCAGGCGCCGGGCGCGGCCAAGCGCTGGCTGACGTCCGGCCCGGTCAAGCTGGACCTGCGGCTGCGCCGGGCGACGGTGGGCGACAGGCAGATCGAACTGCCCTTCCGCGAGTTCCTGCTGCTGCAGCACCTGATGTCACAGGCGGGCCAGGCGTGCAGCCGCGCCGAACTGCTGGCCGACGTCTGGGGGATGACCTTCGACCCGGGCAGTAACGTCGTGGACGTGTGCGTGCGGCGGCTGCGCGCCAAATTAGACAATCCCGATCGTGTGGAGACGGTCCGCAATGTCGGATACCGCTTTATCGAGGATTAGCCGCTGGCTCATCGCGGGGTGGGCGGTCAGCGCGGTGGTGAACATCGCCCTGATGTACGCCTTCCCCGGCGCCGAGACCATTCCGTTCCACCTGGTCTGGATAGGGCTGTCCCTCATCTACGGGTTCACCGTGTGGCGACCGTACGCGATGGTGCTCGCGCTCGTCGCGGTCGCGACCAGCACCGGGTACGTGCTGGCGCACCACGCCGAGCTCGGCGAGATCGGCTGGGAGGAGACCACCGAGGTGCCGCTGATGTCGGCCATCTTCGGGGTCATGGCCTGGCACGTGCACCGCAGGCAGCGGGCGCTGGCGCAGGTGGCGCGGATGGCCGAGGCCGAGCAGCGCCGCGCCGAACGCCAGCAGCTGTTCGTCCGGCTGGCCTCGCACGAGCTGCGCACCCCGATCACGATCGCCCGCGGCTACGCCGAGCTGGCGCTGAAGGCGGCCGACGACGGGGAGGACCTGGCGATCGTCATCGAGGAGCTGGACAAGATGGCCCGCATCAGCCAGCGCCTGGTCACGCTCATGCAGGTGGACGCCGCCTACGAGCTGGAGGTCAGGGACGTCGACGCCCAGCTCGTCCGGATCGTGCGCAGGTGGGAGCCCGCCGCGCCCAGGGAGTGGGCGGTGCGCTCGACGATCGGCTCGATGCCCGTCAACCCGGAACGCCTGGAGACGGCGCTGGACTGCCTGCTGGAGAACGCGGTCAAGTTCACCTCCCCGGGCGACAGGATCGCGGTGACGGGATACCTCTCCGGGGACGCGTGGGTCATCGAGGTGGCGGACACCGGTGTCGGCATGACCGGCGAGCAGGCCAGGGCGCTCACCAAGGCCAAGGAGCCCTTCCCGCACCGCACCGCGACGGGCAGCGGTCTCGGGCTGGCCATCGCCCGCGCCGTTATCGAGACGTGGGGCGGCACGCTCCGGGTGAGCGGCAGCCCGGGCCTGGGCACCACGGTGACCCTGAGCATCCCTGTCACGGTGGATAAGATCCACATAAGGAAAGATGACAACCAGATGACAGCCACGTCATGAAGCGTGGCCGCGACGATCAACCCGACCGCATCATCCGGGGCAGGAGCATCGCCCCCGGTGGAGGTCGAGGATGCGTCGCCGTAGGAAGAAGTACGCCCCCTGGGCGGTGGTCCTCACCGTCCTGGCCGCACTGCTGCCGCCGCTCGCGCTGGCGTCGCCTGCCCGGGCCCAGACCAGCTCGATCACCATCCAGCCGCACGACCTGGGCACAGGCTCGGCGCTGACGACGTTCCAGTACCTGGTCAACGTCGACAACACGCGCCTGCCGAACGACCCGGTCCCGGCGATGCGCACGGGCGTGGCGCCGACCGAGAGCAACAGCCCGGTCGTCGCGGAGGGCGACCAGAACAGGGCCTCGCTCACGCTGCCGGACGGCAGGTACCTGATCTCGGTCAGGTCGGCCGACCACAAGATGTGGGGCAAACACGTCACGCTTCCCCGCGACGCTGGAACGATCCGGATCGACATGCAGGAGGCCAGCGCGGCGCACCCGCTGCCGCTGGGCAAGATCCGGGTGTTCGTCTTCAACGACAGCCAGTGGACCAACGGCGCGCCCGACACCGGCGAGCAGGGCCTGGAGAACTTCCAGGTGACGCTGGAGGAGCAGACCAACTCGCAGGTCTCGGTCGACTACCACAACAACCCGCTGTGCGGCGGCGACTGCCGGACCGCCTCGGACGGGTTCGTGCAGATCGACAACATGGGTCCCGCAACGTACTTCATCTACGTCACGCCGCCCGACAGCTGCGGGCCCGGCGGGACGGGCAAGTGGACGCAGACCACCACCATCGACGGCGGGCTCGGCCTGCAGGCGGGCGTCGAGGAGGGGTCCGATGGCACCGGTGCGCCGGGTGAGGCGCTGTGGGAGCCGCCCGACCGGCGCACCGGCTACTGGTTCGGTTTCGTCTGCACCGCCACCGACTTCGCCAGCCCCGGCACGGGCTCGATCAGCGGGACGGCCAAGAACTGGAAGGCCTTCCCGCCGTTCGAGGAGCTGCAGACGGCCGAGCCGGTCGAGAACCCGTACGTGGCGCTGTCGAGCAGCGCCACCGACACCACGCTCTACGTCGGCCAGGGCGACGCGGACGGCAACTTCCACATCCCGAACGTGCCGCCCGGCTCCTACACGCTGTCGATCTGGGACGAGCAGCTGAGCTACATCATCCGCTTCCTGCCCGTCGACGTGGCCGCCGGTCAACAGGTGGCGCTCGGCGACGTGGGCGTCTCGCGCTGGTTCGGCTGGCTGTCGGGCCACGTCTACCAGGACAACGGCATCGCCGCCAACGGCACGCCGCTGCCCGCGGGCAGCGCCAAGAACGGCGTCCGCGACTGCGCCGACATCAACGACGAGCAGACCTGCGAGCCCGCGATCCCCAACACCGACGTCGACAACCGCTGGCGGGACGGCTCCATCAAGGACTCCACCTTCACCGACGCGCAGGGCCGCTACGAGTACACCAACTCCGAGGGAGGCCCGCTCGGCAAGTGGTTCATCGGCGAGGTCGGCTTCTCCCGCTTCGGCACCACCGGCGCCGCGGTTCACTCCGAGTACGACCAGGCGGTCTCCACCCACGTGCCGACCGACGTCGGCGGCGGCCTGCTGACCAACCAGCTGATCGTCGAGGGCCACCGCAGCGAGGTCGACTGGGGCAAGTACCAGTACGGCAACGAGCCGGGCCAGATCGTCGGCATCACCTACTACGCCACCACCCGCAACGAGTTCGACGCCCGCATGCAGGCGCACGAGGACTACGAGGCGGCCATCCCCGACGTGACGGTCCGCCTGGAGGGCCTGGGCCCCGACGGCCAGCCCAACACGGCCGACGACCCGGTGCTGAACGAGTACGTGACCGACCACTGGCAGGCCTCGACGAACTGCGACGTCCTGGACAAGAACGGCAACGACATCAGCGCCCAGCTCAACCCGCTCATCGGTCCCAAGTGCGTCGAGGTGCCCGCCACCGGCAACGAGACCAAGGACGCCGCCTTCGACGGCGGTTACGCCTTCGCCGACTACTGCCCCAACGGCTGGGACCACTTCGACGCCGACGGTGACAGCGTCTGCGCCGGCGGCGGCTCGCCGGTCCCGCTGGTCGCCGGCACCTACATCACGCACGTGATCATGCCGAAGGACGCCACGGACGCCAGGCCGTGCAACACCGCGACCAACAAGTACGTCAGCGGCTCCGGCGGGAACGGATGCCTGTTCCGCCCGGTGGCCGAGGAGGACGTCAACGTCGATCTCGGCGACCAGTTCCCGCCGGCGATCCCGCCGCCACCGTGCACCGGCGACGCGCACCAGATCGACCAGTCCACGCTGACCCCGCGCAGCCCGTACTACGGCGTGACGCCCAGCCCGTCCAAGCCGCTGTGCGACAAGCGCCTGGTCGTGCTGCAGAACAAGCAGAACGCCAACGCCGACTTCTTCCTGATGACCAACTGGAAGAACGGCATCGACGTGGCCGAGCCCGGCCGCATCGTCGGCCTGGTCTCCGACGACATCTACTTCGACCGCGACCCCAAGTCCATCTGGTACGGCGAGCCGCGCGCGATCGGCAACCTCCCGATCGGCATCCGCGACTACAACTGGCGCCTCATCACCACGGTGAACACCAGCGAGAACGGCGCCTACGAGGCCCTGCTCCCGTCGACCCAGACCTTCAACTGCCCCATCCCGCAGGGCCCCTGCCCGGGCATGTACGTGGTGGTGGTCAACGACCCGGGTGACAAGGCGCACCCGAACCCGAACTACAACCCCAACTACCTGACCGCCTCCTTCGCCTGGGACGTCTGGCCGGGCCAGACCGACCAGCTCGACACCCCGCTCGACCCGATCTCGGGCACGGCCTGCGAACTGCCGCTCAACACCCCCGAACTGCTGCAGGTGTCCAAGCCGTACACCAGCGCGGGCGACTCGGCGGCCGCCAGGCAGATCACCATCCAGGGCGATTTCTTCGGCACGGCAGCCGGCAGCGTGACGCTGGTCGACCCGGCGGGCGGCGCCCAGAACAGGACGCTCACCACGGCCAACGGCGGCATCGTCAGCTGGTCCGACAGGCAGATCGTGATCAGCGTGCCCACGGTCGGCCAGCTCGGCACGCAGATCCGCCCGGGACCCAAGCAACTGCAGATCAGGACCGCGGCAGGCGGGACCTCGGTCAACGGCCTGACCTTCCACGTGCGCGGCAGCGTGGGCGGCTTCACCTACCAGCCGCCCGTCGTGAACGTCGGACCGCCCACCACCCCGGGCGCCATCCAGACGGCGGTCAACGGCGCCGCCCCCGGCAGCCTGCTGATCCTGCAGCCGGGCGTCTACCACGAGAACGTGCTCATGTGGAAGCCGGTGTTCCTGCAGGGACTCGGCCCCGGCGGCATCGTCGGCGCCCGCGAGCTGCAGCAGCGCGCACCCGACGACCCGCGCTTCAACATCCAGGGCACCACGGTCGACGGCCGCTTCTTCCACGACAACAAGGCCACCTGGACCGCCGCCCTGTCGGCGGCCGGGTCGCTGGCGGGCGTGGACGCCGGCCACCCGGTGCTCGAGGGAGCCGGGATCACGGTCGCGGCCAAGACCACCACGGCCTACCCGAGCGGAGCGTTCAACGCGGCGCGGATCGACGGCCTGGGCATCACGACCGGCCACGGCCAGGGCGCGGGCGGCATCCAGCTGCAGTCCTACGCGGCCAACCTGCAGATCACCAACGACATCCTGGAGAGCGACGGCGGCATCTTCGCCGGCGGGATCGGCCTCGGCCAGCCGTACTACAACAGCCACAACACCGGCGTGAAGATCCTCTACGACCGGGTGCTGGGCAGCGGCGGGCTGACCCGCAGCGGCGCGATCGGGATCTTCCGCGGCTCCGACGGCTACGAGGTGGGACGGAGCATCATCTGCGGCAACTTCGGCGTCGAGTACGGCGCGGGCATCTCCCACTGGGGGCTGTCACCCGGCGGGAACATCCACGACAACCAGGTCTACTACAACGACTCGGTCGACTCGGGCGCGGGCATCACGATCGCGCAGGAGATGCCGCGCACGCCGGGCACGCTCGGCGACGGGTCGGGCAACGTCGATATCGACCGCAACCTCATCCAGAGCAACTACTCCGGCGACGACGGCGGCGGCGTGTTCGTGGAGAACGCCCACACCGCCAGGGTCAACATCCGCAACAACATGATCGTCGACAACGGCGCGGCCGACCTGGGCGGCGCGGTGATGCTGGACGACTCCTCCAACGTGGCGATCGTCAACAACACCGTGGCCAACAACGTCTCCACCGCCTCCTGCGAGACGTGCGACGACACGCCGCACTCGGCGGGGCTGGCGGCCGAGGCCAACGACCCGCTCTTCCAGGCGACGCTGCCGGCCGGGTCGCCGGACTTCTCCAACCCGGTGGCCTTCTACAACAACATCTTCTCCAACAACCAGGCGTTCACGCTGAGCCGGCCTGGCCCGGGAGCGACGCTGGTCAACCGGGGCTTCATCGACCTGGAGGTGCACGGCACCACCAACGCCGCGGACACCTTCACGCCGCGCTACTCGATGATCACCGCCAACGCCGTGCTCGGCTCCGACGGCAACACCCACCCGCTGCCCGCGGCGCCGGGCAACGTCTTCGGCGCCACGCCCTCCTTCGTCCAGCCGTTCACGCTGGAGCTGGCAGTGGCGGGGTCGCGGCTGGACCCGCAGATGGCCGCGGTCACGATCATCGGGCAGGACCCGCCGGTGGGCCTGACGGGCAACTACCACCTGAACGCGGGCTCGCCCGCGATCAACAAGGGACCGACCACGGACTCCGGCGTCGCCGCGCCGACCAACGACATCGACGGGCAGGTCAGACCGGTGACGCCCGCTCCCACGCCCTACGATCTCGGCGCGGACGAGGTGCTGTAGTGATGAGACGACGGGATCTGTTCACCCTCGGCGGGCTGGCCCTGCTGCTCGGAACGCGGTCGGCGCAGGCGAACGCCTCGTCAAGCAGCGTCTCGCTGGCCGCGACCGACGGGCACATCACGCTCCCCGGCAGGGCGCCGCTGTACATCTTCGGCTTCCTGCCGGTGCCGGCGAACATGCCGGTCTCCGATCTGGAGAGCGCCTACAAGGGCAAGGCCCAGCACACGGCGCCCTTCATGGAGGGCAGGCAGGACAGCGACCTCTACCTCACGCTGACCAACCTGGGCCTGGTCGGCAGGCCCGACCTCACCGACTCCCACACCGTGCACTGGCACGGCTTCCGCACCCCGACCGCGCTGTTCGACGGGGTGCCCGAGGTGTCGGTGTCGGTGCCGATCTCGCGGCAGTTCACCTACTTCTTCCGGCCGCACAACGCGGGCACGTACATGTACCACTGCCACTTCGAGGACGTCGAGCACGTCCAGATGGGCATGACCGGCATCGTCTACGTGCGGCCCGCCCAGGACGGCAACGGCGCCCTCGACCCGCTGCACCGCTCCTCCAGCTACGCCTACCAGGACGGCAACGGCTCGACGGCCTACGACAGGCACTTCGCGATCCTGCTCAACGAGATCGAGGAACGCCAGCACGACGCCGACGAGCAGATCCAGGAGTTCATCTTCACTGACTACCAGCCGCAGTACTTCACGCTGAACGGCCGCGTCTACCCGCAGACGATCCTGCCCAACGACGACCCGTCGCTGCCCTTGCAGCCGCACTCGTCGCTGATCCAGGTCAACCCGGGCGACCGGGCGCTGCTGCGGCTGGCCAACCTCGGCTACCAGCAGCACGCCATGCAACTGCCGGGGATCGCGCTGAAGGTGGTCGGGCAGGACGCCACGCCGCTCGCCACGCCGTACGTCACCAGCACGCTCTACCTCGGGCCGGGCGAGGCGCGCGACGTCATCTTCGTGGCGCCGCCGTTCGACGCGGCCAAGCCGGTCTCGACGGACGCGCGCGGCTCGTACAACACCTACTGGTTCAAGAACAGGGACTTCCGGCGGCTGTCCAACCACGGCGCGCCGGGCCTGGGCGGGATGGCCACGCAGGTGCGCGTCTATCAGGGCTCGCCGCTGCCGGCGCAGACCACGGTGGGGGAGACCTATGCTTAAGATCCTCGCGGCCCTCCTGCTGGTCGCGGCGCCGCTGAGCGTGCAGGCGGCGCCGGTCCCGCGGCAGGGGATGGTCTGCGCCAACGGGCCCACGTTCAACCTGACGGCCTCCAGCGGCTACATCGAGACCCCCGACGGCAACAGCGTGCTGATGTGGAGCTACGGCGCGCCGAACTTCCAGAGCCCCGGCCCGGTGCTCTGCGTCAACCAGGGCGACACGGTCACGATCAACCTGCACAACGCGCTGCCCGACCCGGTCTCGATCGTCTTGCCTGGGCAGTCGGACGTGGGCGGCACGGGCAGCGCCGGGCTCCTGGCCAAGGAGGCCGCTCCCGGCGGCGACGCCACCTACACCTTCACGGCCTCGCAGCCCGGGACGTACGTCTACGAGAGCGGCACCGACCCCTCCAAGCAGGTCGCGATGGGGCTGTACGGCGCGCTGGTGGTACGGCCGGCCGGCCACCCCGACTATGCCTACGACCTCGCCACCCGCTTCTCCGGCGAGTACCTGATCCTGCTGAGCGACATCGACCCCGACCTGCACCACGCGGTCGAGACCGGCGGCACCTACGACTTCGACACGCTGCGCAACCGCTACTTCGCCGTCAACGGCCGCCAGTTCCCCGACACGATCCAGGACAACGGGGTGAGCTGGCTGCCCAACCAGCCCTACGGCGCGCTCGTGCGGGTCAAGCCGTACAACGCCACCGGCAACCCGCTGCCCGTGCTCATCCGCATGATCAACGTGGGCACGCTCAACCACCCCTACCACCCGCACGGCAACCACCTGCGGCAGATCGCCCAGGACGGCAGGAAGCTGGCGGTCTCCACCGAGCACTTCGCCGAGACCATCGCCTCCGGCCAGACGCTGGACTACCTGTTCTCGTGGACCGACCAGGACTCGTGGAGCTCGGGGACGAACCCGTTCCCGCCCTCGGTGGCCAACCCCGACTACCGCAACCTGACCTTCGTCGACGGCAACACCTGGTACAGCGGGAGCGCGTACCTGGGTGCCAAGGGCACGCTGCCGACGGGCACCGCCTCGCAGAACGTCTGCGGCGAGTGGTACTTCCCGTGGCACAGCCACGCGCTCAACGAGTTCGCCAACTACGACGCCAGCTTCGGCGGCATGGCCACCCTCCTGCGGGTCGATCCGCCCGCCGGATGCTCGTCGGTGGCCGGATCGGCGACGATCCTCGCCGGGACCCTGCGGTCCGGCAACGCCGCCGCCCTGGCCGCCGCCGACTCCAGCTACTACCAGGTCAACGCGGCGGGCACGAGCACCGACTGGTACGGCGGCTTCGCCGCGGTCCCCAGAGGCTCGGCCAACCTGGTCGCCACCTACACGGGCCACAACTCGGTCTCCGGCCTGGCCACCCAGCTGTCCTACTACCGGTGGTCCACCAGCTCCTGGGTGGCGCTCGGCGCGGCCACCGCGATCGGCACGTCCGACGTCACCGTCACCAGGAGCGTGCCCGCCGACGCCATCAGCTCGCAGGGCCAGGTCCGCATCCGGGTGCAGACGACCGGTCCCGCCGGCTTCTTCACCTCGGCCAACCTGCTCAAGCTCACCTACGACGCACCATGAGGACCCACATGCGCGCAATCCTGGTGCTCATCCTGATCGCCGCCGGCCTGGTCATCGGGGCGCCCGCCCAGGCGGCCGCCGTCACCATCGACCTGTGCGCCAAGCCGGGCACGCTCACGCTGCCCGGCTCGGTCACCGCGCCCGTCTGGGGCTTCTCCGTCTGTCCAGGCGCGGCCTCGGTGCCGGGGCCCGTGCTCTCGGTCGACCAGGGCGACGCGGTGACGCTCGTGGTGCACAACAGCCTGTCCGTGCCCGTGTCGCTGGAGATCCCCGGCCTGACCGCCGCCGTCCAGGCGCCGGTGGGCGGTACGGCCACCGCCGCCTTCACCGCCTCGACCGCGGGGACGTACCTGTACCAGGGGACCGAGCGGCAGCTGGCGATGGGCCTGTACGGCGCGCTGGTCGTCCGCCCCGCCACGCCCTCCTACGACAGGGACGCCGTGCTGGTGCTCTCGGCGATCGATCCCGCGTTCAACGCGGCCCCGACGACCGCCGATCTGTACACCTATAACCCGAAATATTGGCTTATCAATGGGAAGGCGTACCCGGACACCGACCCGGTCCACGGCGTGGCCGCGGGCACCAAGGTGCTGCTGCGGTACGTGAACGCCGGATACGACAACACCACGATGCGGCTGCTCGGCGCCTACGAGCGCGTCCTGGCCCGCGACGCGCAGCCGCTGGCCGACCCCGTCGACGTCACCACCGACACGATCCCGGCCGGCGCCACCGAGGACGCGCTGGTCACCGTCCCCGCCTCGGGCACCCGGTTCCCGATCTACAACCGGCAGCTGCACATGGGCATGCTCACCTTCCTGCAGGTGCCATGACCGCCCGGACGCGGCTGCCGGCCGGGCTGGCGCTCGCGCTGGCCCTGGTCGCCGGGGTGGCCTGGTGGCTGTGGCCCGCCAGCGCCACCCCCGCGGTCCGGCGGCCCGTCGTGGCCGCCGGCCAGTTGCCCGCCCGGGTCGGGGTGCGGCTGGTGCGGCTGTCGGTGAGCGGCGCGGGCGGGCTGCTAGACCTGCGCTTCCAGGTGACCGACCCGGCCAAGGCCGCCTCGGTGCACGACCCCGCCACCCCGCCGGTGATCATCGACGAGGCGTCGGGCCTGGTCGTCAGCAAGCTCTACATGAACCACGCGCACAGCGGCGACCTCAAGGCGGCCATCACCTACTACCTGGTCTTCGAGAACTCCGGCAACTGGGTGCACAGCGGCAGCCGCGTGACCGTGCTGCTCGGCGACGCGCAGGTGGAACATGTCGTGGTCGTCTAGGGCGGTCCTGCTCGCCCTGCTGCTCGTCGCCCTGTGGGCCGCTCCCGCCTCGGCGCACGGGGTGCTGGTGTCCTCCGATCCCGCCAACGGCGCGGCGCTGTCCGGCGCGCCAGGCACGGCCACGCTGCGGTTCAACGAGCCGGTCACGCCCCGCTTCAGCCTGGCCAGGCTCGTGGACGGCAACGGCAGGGTCCTCGCCGACCGGGCCGCCTTCGACGGCGCCACGGTACGGCTGCCGCTGCCCCGCCTCGGCGCCGGGGTGTACGGCGTGGCCTGGCGGGTCTTCACCGGGCGCGACGGGCACACCACCGAGGGGATCGTGCTGTTCACCGTCGGATCGGCCTCGATCGCCGGCTCGGTGTTCGACACCGCCGTGAACGAGCCCGGCGATCTGGCCGGGCTGCTGCGCGTGCTGCTCGTCATCGCCCTGGTCTGCGGCATCGGGGTGGCCGCTCGCTCCCTGCGCCGGGCCGCGCCACCGGTTCCCCCACCCGGCCATGACGCGACCCGGCGCAGGCTCATCGCCTTGGCGGCAGCCGTACTCCTGCTGGCGGCCTGGCCACAGCCCGCGCCGCCGCCGGCCGTCGCGGCCGCGGGGGAGGCCTTCGCGGGCGACCTGCTGGTGACCGTGTCGGTGTCGGCGGGCGGCGCGTGCGCCGTGACCGTCGCCAGCTCGCGGCGCCCGCCGCCCGCGCCCGTCGATCGGGTGACGATCGGCGGCAACGGGCTGCGTCCCATCGGACCCGGCCGCTACCTCGGCACCTGCCCCGGCACGGGCACCGCCACCGTCACCGCCTACCGGGGCGGCGCCCGCCTCGACGTCCCGGTCACCTGGAGCCACCCATGAACCACCTGATCCTCGCGCTGGTGCTCGCCCTGGGCGGGACGCCCGCGCCCGTCACCCAGTCACCCCAGCAGGTCATCCTCGTCCTGCGCGACCAGGCCGATCCCGGCACGGTCAAGGGCCCGACCAGGCACCTGCGCGGCGCGGCGATCGTCCGCGCCCTGCGCGCCAAGGCCGGCGACACCCAGCGGGGATTACTGGCCCGCGCCCGGGCGCGCGCCCAGCGGGTGCAGCCGTTGTGGATCGTCAACGCGGTCGCCGTCACCGCCACCCCCGCCGTCATCGCCGAGCTGGCGGCCCGCCCCGAGGTGAAGCAGGTCCTGCCCGACACCGCCTACACCGCGCCCGCCCTGGCCCCGGCGACGGCTCCCGCCCAGCCCAACCTCGCCCACGTCCGCGCCCCCGACCTGTGGAGCCTCGGCCTGCGCGGCCATGGCGTCACCGTGGCCGAACTCGACACCGGCGTCGACGCCACCCATCCCGACCTGGCCGGCCGCAACCGCGGCTGGTACGACCCCAACGGCGAGCACCCCACCGTCCCGACCGACGTCAGCGGCCACGGCACGCAGGTGATGGGCGTCATGGCCGGCGCGAACGGTTACGGCGTGGCGCCGGAAGCCTCCTGGATGGCCGCCAAGATCTTCAACGACCGGGGCACCGCCACCACCAGCGGCATCCACCTGGCCATGCAGTGGCTGCTCGACCCCGACGGCGACCCCGCCACCGCCGACGCACCCGACGTGGTGAACGCCTCGTGGACCGGCGCCTCCGGCGGCTGCCTGACCGACTTCCAGCCGGACCTGCGCGCGCTGCGGGCCGCCGGGATCCAGCCGGTGTTCGCCGCCGGCAACTTCGGCCCGTCGCCCGGCTCGGTCTATTCGCCCGCCAACCTGCCCGAGGCGCTCGCCGTCGGCGCAGCCGACGGCGCCGACGTCCTGGCCGCCGACAGCGGCCGCGGCCCCTCCGCCTGCGCGGGCGCGACGGCGCCCCATCTGGTGGCGCCCGGCGTCGACGTGACCACCACGGACCTGTACGGCGGCTACGCCACGGTCACCGGCACCTCGGTGGCCGCCCCGCACGTCGCCGGCACACTGGCGCTCCTGCTCGGCGCCTACCCGGACCTCGACCCCGGCCGCCAGTCGGCCGCGCTCGAACACGGCGCCACCGACCTGGCCCCCGCCGGCGTCGACCCGGGCACCGGGTACGGCAGGCTGGACGCGCTGGCCGCCTACCAGTGGCTCGCCTCGGCCCCCGACTTCACCTTCTCGGCGGCCCCCGCCACCCGCACGGCCCTCGTCGGCGCCTCGGCCCCCTACACGGCCACGATCGGCGCCATGAACGGCTTCACCGGCACCGTCACCCCCACGGTCACCGGGCTGCCAGCCGGCGCCTCGGCCACCTGGACCCCCGCCACGGTCACCGGCTCGGGCACCACCCAGCTCACCGTCGCCACCCCCGCCTGCGTCGCCCCCGGCTCCTACCCGCTCACCCTCGGCGCCGCCTCGGGCCCGCTCAGCCACGCCTACCAGGTCACCCTGGTCGTCACCCCGTCCGACTACGCGATCTCGGCCGCCCCCGCCACGCTGTCGGTCAGCCGCGGCGGCTCGGCCACCGCGACGATCACGACCTCCGGCGCCTACCCCGGCACGGTGACCCTCACCGCCACCGGACTCCCGGCGGCCTCCACCGCGTCCTTCACCACCAACCCGATCCCGGTGCCGGCCACGAGCCGCATCACCATCAGGACCACGTCCTCCACCCCGCGAGGCACCTTCACGATCCGCGTCACCGGCACGTCGTCCCCTCTCACCCACACGGCGACGCTGTCCCTGACGGTCCGCTGACTCAGCCGTCGCAGGAGGTGGTGCAGGCGTGGGCGAGCAGGGTGTCGGAGTCGGCGTTGGCGTCGACCGGGGCCCAGAGCGTGATCGTGATGAGCGTCGCGAGGGTCGCGACCAGAAGCGGGCGGTGCCGCGGGGTGGGCCGCAGGAGCGAGCTGACGCGGTCGGAGACGTCGCACGAGTGGTAGCCGAGCCCCGCCCGGGGCGGTGAGGCCAGGGTCGCGAGGGCGGCGCGGGCCAGGGCGCGGGCCGCCAGCGCGCGGTCGGCCGTGATAGCGGCCGCGTCCTCGTCGGCCCACCGCTCGGTGGCGAAGCGGACCGCCCCCGGCAGCGACACCAGCAGCGGGTTCACCGCCGCTGCGAAGCCCGCCAGCGTCCGGTACACGTGGTGGGCGTGCGCCAGATGAGCCTGCTCGTGCGCGAGCAGCGCCCCGCGCTCGGCCGGCGACAGCGCCGCGAACATGCCGGTCGACACGACCACCAGGCCCCGCCCGTACGGCAGCGCGAACGCCTCAGGCGAGTCCGAGGGCACCACGACCAGCGGCCCCGCCGGGGAACCCGCCAGCTCCCGCCCCAGCAGCGCCACGTCCGCACGCGAAAGCCGGTACCGCCGTACCGCCGCGGCCAGCCGTACGCCGCAGACCATCAGCGCCGCCACCGCGAGCGCCGCCACCGGCGGGGCGACGGGATCGAGCCGCGCCCAGGCCAGGAACGACCACCCGCCCAGCCAGGCCACCAGCGGGATCTCCGCCGCGAGCGTCCAGGCCAGCAGCACGAGCGCGTACACCGTGCTCATCGCCGCGGTCAGCCCGGCCACCAGCAGCGCCCGCGCCGCCGTGGCGGGCGGCAGCCACCGGGCCAGCCGCGGCGCGGCCAGCCCGAGCAGCAGCGAGGTGATCAGCGGCAGGTAGACGTCGACGCGCACGTCACTGCCCGCCCGCCTCGCGCAGCAGCCGCTGGAGCAGAGACTCCTCCTCCGCCGACAACTCGCCCACGAAGTGCGACAGCACCCGCTCCCTGGAAGTGCCTCCGTCAAGCAGCCGCCGCATCTGCGCGGCCAGTCGCGAGTCCTCATCGCGCTGGAAGGAGTAGGCGTAGGCGCGTCCCGCCCGTTCGCGCGTGACGGCCCCCTTCTCGTGCAGCCGCGTCAGCACCGTCATGACCGTCGTGTACGCCAGCGGCCCCGCCAGCCCGGCCGCGACCTCGCGCGGCGTCATCGCCGACCCGGCGGCCGTCAGCACCGCCAGCACCTCGGCCTCCAGGTCTCCCCGGTCGCGGCGGCCGGGTGAGCGTGTCATCACCGGACCATCGTGCACCCACACCGCACCTACTACCAATCATGTAGTAGTAAGGAAGGCGTGAAGCGCATGTTGCTGTGGCTGCTGAACCTGGCCAACCGCCGGCGCGCCAGGAGGGCGCCACCGCCGGACGCCGGGACCGTGCGCTTCATCCTCTTCCACGCCAACGGCATGGGCGGCACCATCCGCAGCGTCTACAACCTGGCCGGATACCTGGCCATGACCCGGCAGGTGGAGATCGTCAGCGTCGTCCGCACCCGGGCGGAGCCGTTCTTCCCCCTCCCTCCGGGCGTGCGGATCACTTACCTGGAGGACAGGCTCGACCCGCCGGGCGGGCTCTACCGGCTGCTGTCGCGCCGCAGGAGCGTCCTGGTGCCGGGGTCGGAGCACGTCCACCGCCTCAGCTCCCTCTGGACCGACCTGGTCCTGCTTCGCTACCTGCGCTCGCTGCGCGGCGGCGTGCTCGTCACGACCAGGCCGTCGCTCAACCTCATGGCCGCCTTCGCCCCGCCCGGCGTCGTCACCATCGGCCAGGAGCACCGCCACTTCGCCTCCTACGCCGCCCCGCTGCGCAAGGTGATCAAACGCAGGTACGGCAGGCTGTCCGCCGTGGTCGTGCTCACCCGCGACGACGAGGACCGCTTCGCCCGGGCCGTCCCAGGCGCCACGGTGTTCCGCATCCCCAACGCGCTCACCCCGCTGGGCGGCGGCCTGGCCTCGCCCGACAGCAAGGTGGCCGTCGCGCTCGGCAGGCTGGACAAGATCAAGGGCTACGACCTGCTGCTGCGGGCGTGGCAGTTGGTCAGGCAGCGCCACCCGGACTGGACGCTGCGCGTCTTCGGCTCGGGCCCGCAGCTGGGCAGGCTGCGCAGGCAGGTCACGGAGCTCGGCCTGGAGGACGGCGCGTTCCTCATGGGCCGCACAGGCCGCGTCGGCGAGGAACTGGCCGAGGCCGGGATGTTCGTGCTGAGCTCCCGCTCGGAAGCGCTGCCCATGGTGATCATCGAGGCGATGAGCAAGGGCCTGCCGGTGGTCTCGTTCGCCTGCCCCAGCGGGCCGCAGGAGATGATCACGGACGGGGTGGACGGCGTGCTCGTCCCGCCCCGCGACGTCGAAGCCCTGGCCGAGGCCGTCTGCGCGCTGATCGGGAACCGGGACCTGCGGGTCAAGCTCGGCGCGGCCGCCCTGCGCACCGCGACCCGCTACGACCTGCGAGTCGTCGGAGGACAGTGGGACGATCTCCTAGCGCGGATAACATCGGCCCATGACGCACGTCCTGGTCGTTGAGGATGATCCGGAGATCGGACCCGAGCTGGCGCAGGCGCTGACCGGCAGCGGCTACCGAACGGCGCTGGCCACGACCGGCGCCGCCGCCGTGGACCAGGCCGAGCTCGACCCGCCCGACCTGATCCTGCTCGACCTGGGCCTGCCCGACGTGGACGGCGTCGCCCTGTGCCGCAGGCTCCGCGTGGTGCTGCCGCACACCGTGATCGTGGTGCTGACCGCGCGCACCCAGGAGTTCGAGGTCGTGGTCGCGCTCGACGCGGGCGCCGACGACTACCTGATGAAGCCGTTCCGGCTGACCGAGCTGCTGGCCAGGCTCCGCGCCCACCTGCGCCGCCAGGCCCCGCCCGGCGAGGAGCGCACCGTCTCGGTGGGCAAGCTGACGCTCGACCTGCCGGGCAGGCGGGCGTTCGTGGCCGGGCACGAGCTGGCGCTGCGGCCCAAGGAGTTCGACCTGCTGGCGGTGCTGGCCGGCCGGGCGGGCGAGGTGATCACCCGCGAGGAGCTGATGGACGAGGTGTGGGACGCCAACTGGTTCGGCCCCACCAAGACTCTCGACGTGCACGTGTTCGCGCTGCGCCGCAAGCTCGCCGAGCACGGCGAGGACCCGCAGCGCATCACGACGCTGCGTGGCCGCGGCTACCGCTACGAGCTTGACTGACCGGCAGCAGCAGGCTGAAGACCGGCGGTGACGACTCCCGCAGCACCAGCCTGCCGCCCTCGGCCTCGGCCAGCGACCTGGCCAGCGCCAGCCCGATGCCGTGCCCCTCGCGCGCGTCCGGCCTGCGCACGAACGGGTCCACCCCCTCGGGGATGCCGGGGCCGCGGTCGGACACCTCGATCGCCACGGCGTCGCCCAGGTCGGCGGCGTCCACGGTGATCTCGCCCGCGCCGTGCTCGGTCGCGTTGTCCAGCAGCACCTGCACCACCTGCCGCACGGCCGCCGCCGAGGCCGCCACGTGCGGCAGCCCGATCGGCACGTTGACGGTGACCGCCTCGCCGTGCCGGTCGTCGCGGATGTCGTTGAGCAGCGCCACCACGTCGAGCGGGGCGGCGTCGCCGTGGCCGCCGTCGCGCGTCAGCCGTACCAGGTCCTCCACCGTCGTGCGCAGCTGCTCGCCCCGCCCCAGCGCGGTCTCGATCGCGGCGCGCAGGTCGGCGTCCGGGCGGGTGAGGGCCGACTCCAGGCCGAGCAGCGTGGCGGTGAGCCGGGTGCGCAGCTGGTGGGAGACGTCGACGGAGAAGGCCCGCTCGCGTGCCAGCACGTCGCCCAGCCGGCGCGCCGTCGCGGCCAGCGCCTGCCCGGCCACGTCCGCCTCGCGCACCCCCGAGTGCGGCGCGCGGATGGAGAAGTCGCCCGCGCCCAGCGCCTCGGCGGCCCGCGTCAGCCGCTCCAGCGGCCGCGCCAGCCGCGCCGCCTGGCTCAGCGCGAACGCCGCCGCCAGCCCGACCACGACGATCGCCAGCCCGCCCATCAGCATCCACGACTTGTGCACGCGCCGCTCGATCATGTCGTACGGCGTGGCCACCCGCACCACGCCCTTGACCCGCTCGTCGGTCGGCACCGGGGCGGAGACGGCCAGGTAGCCTTCCTCGACGGCCTCGTGCGGCCGCCCGTCGACGGAGTTCCGCACCACCTTGGACGAGGCGGGCCCGTGCCCGAACAGCAGCTTGCCCTCGGAGCTGTAGACGCCGACCGTCAGCCCGTGCGGCACGCCCGAGGGCAGCGCCATCGAGGAGTTGCCCAGCGGCTCGTCGGGCACGTTGGCGGCGATCCAGGCGGCGTCGCGGCCCAGCGACACCGCGGTCTCGTCGCGGTAGAGCGTGCCGAGCGAGAGCGCGAGCGGCACCGCGAACAGCGCGACGGCCAGTGACGCCACGCCGACCATCGCCACCAGGACCCGGCGCCGCAGCGGGGTTCCTCCGGGCTCACGCGTCATGCGCCCAGCCTGTCAGAACGAAGTGAGCCACCCGCTAACCTCCCGCTGATGTAACGCTGCGTAGTCTTTCGGTCACTATGCGTCTTCTGCTTTCGTCCCAGTTCGCGATCAAGCTGGGCTTCAACCTGCTCATGCCCTACCTCGCCGGCCATCTCAGCCACGGCCTGGGCATGGCCGCGTGGGTGCTCGGCGTCGTGCTCGGGGTGCGCAACGCCAGCCAGCGAGGTCTGTCGCTGGTGGGAGGGTACCTGTCCGACCGGCTCGGTTGCCGCACGGCCGTCATCGCCGGGTGCGCGCTGCGGACCCTCGGGTTCGCCCTGCTGGGGACGGCCACAGGGGTGCCCGCGCTGGTGCTGGCCGCGGCGGCGACCGGGTTCGCCGGCGCGCTCTTCGACCCCGGGGTGCGCACGCTGGTGTCGCAGGCGGCGGGGGAGGGGCGCGTGGAGGCGTTCGCCCGCTTCAACATCGCCGGGCAGGCGGGACTGCTGCTGGGGCCGCTGGCCGGGCTGGGACTGTCGTGGCTGCCGTTCCCCGGCATCGCGATGGTCGCGGCGGCCGTGTTCGCCGCGCTCACCGTGGTGCAGGCGATCTGGCTCCCGCGCGGGAACCAGCGGCGCAAGGCCAAGCCCGTGCGGTGGGGTCCGGTGCTGCGCAACAAGGCGTTCCTGTGCTTCTCGCTGGCCATGGTCGGCTCCGCCGTGCTCGCCTTCCAGGTCTACCTGGCGCTGCCGCTGGTGATGGAGCGCGCGCTCGGCCCCGAGCAGAACATCGGGATGAGCGAGATGTTCGCCCTGTCCGCCCTGCTGGTGATCACCTTGCAGAAGCGGGTCAGCACCTGGGCCGCGGAGCGCTGGACGCCGCCCAGGGCCATGGCGATCGGCGTGGCCGTGCTCGGGCTGGCGTTCGTGCCGATGGTGGCCTTCTCCACCCCCACGGCACCCGACCTGGGCTACGAGGAGCTGGCCGAGCACCTGGCCACGCTGCCCATGCTGGCCACCGCCGCGCTGCTGGCGCTCGGCACGATGCTCATCCTGCCCTTCGAGATGGACGTGATCGTACGGCTGGCGCGCGGCCGCCTCGTGGCCACCCACTACGGCGTCTACGCCACCGTCTCCGGGCTCGGCATCACCGCGGGCAGCCTGGTCACCGGCGTCATCTGGGACAGCGCCGGCTCCTGGGGCGTAGCCTGGCTGCCCTGGGCCACGCTCGTCCTGATCGGCGTGGGGAGCGCGCTGGCGGTGCTGCTGCTCGACCGGCTGCAGGTGCTGGCCGAGCCGTACCGGAAAGGTAAACACCGCGCTAACACAGCGCTCAGCCGACGCTGACCGGCCCGGGCCTAGGCTTCCCGCATGCTGCTGTTCGCCGATGAGCTCTACCGCTTTCATCGGTCGGGCGATGAGGAGGTCAAGGCCCTGCGGGGCGTCTCGATCGAGGTCGAACCCGGCGAGATCGTCGCCGTCACCGGGCCGTCGGGAGCAGGCAAGTCCACGCTGATCTCGTGCCTGGCAGGGCTGGACGAGCCCGACGGCGGCGCGGTGTGGGTGGCGGGCACGCGCATCAGCCACCGTCCCGAGCGGGAGCGGGCCGCGCTGCGCGCCCGGCACATCGGCGTGGTCCTGCAGTCGGGCAACCTCGTGGAGCACCTGTCGGTGCGCGGCAACATCGATCTCGCCCAGCGTTTCGACCCCGCCCGGAACGCGCGGGCCCGGACGGAGTCGAGGCACTGGCGCGACGAACTGCTCGAACGGGTCGGGCTGGCCGACCGCGCGCTCGCTAGCCCGGCCATGCTGTCCGGCGGTGAGGCGGCCCGCGCCGGACTGGCGGTGGCGCTGGCCAACAAGCCCTCGGTGCTGCTGGCCGACGAGCCGACGGGCGAGCTCGACCGCGGCAGGGAGGCCGACGTGCTGCGACTGGTGCGAGAGCTGGCGGGCGACAGCACGGCCGTGGTGATCGCCTCGCACAGCGCCGCAGTACGCAGGTTCGCCGATCGTATGGTGTCGCTCCTCGACGGGCGCGTCCGGTGAGCGAGCTGGTCCGCTGCGTGGACGTGGCCCGCGTCTACGGCCGCGGACGCCGCTCCGTCGTCGCCCTGCACGACATCAGCTGCGCCGTGGCCGCCGGCGACGCCATCGCCGTCACCGGCCCCTCCGGCTCGGGCAAGACCACACTGCTGCACCTGCTGGCCGGGCTCGATGAGCCCACCGCCGGCGAGGTACGGCGGGCCGAGGCACGCGCGGGCATGGTGTTCCAGGGCGACAGCCTGGTCCCCTCGCTCGACGCGCTGGAGAACGTGGCGCTGCCCCTGCTGATCGCCGGCCGCGGCGAGCAGGAGGCAAGGCGGGAGGGGATGCGCGCGCTGGAGTCCGTGGGCGTGTCCGAACTGGCCTGGCGCCTGCCCCAGGAGCTGTCCGGCGGTCAGGCCCAGCGGGTCGCGCTGGCCCGCGTGCTGGCCGAACGCCCCGACCTGGTGCTGGCCGACGAGCCCACCGGCAGGGTGGACTCCGAGCGCGCCCTCCAGATCGCCGACCTGCTGGCCGAACTGGCGCGCACCGGCGTGGCCGTGGTGGTCGCCACGCACGACGAGGCGATCGCCGCCCGGCTGCCCGGCCGCTGGGAGATGCGCGACGGCACCCTGCGCGTCGCCACCCCGCAGGACCGGCCATGCTGATCTGGCTGCGCGGCCTGGTCCTGCGGCGACCGTGGCGGATGCTCGCCACCGCCGCCGGCATCGCGCTGACCGCCGGGCTGCTCGCCTCGCTCGGCGCGTTCCTGTCCGCCGCCCAGTCGACGATGACCACCCGCACCATCCAGCGGGTCCCCGTCGACTGGCAGATCGAGGTCACCAGGGACGGCGACCCCTCCGCCGTCACCCAGGCCGTCCAGCAGGACACCGGCATCATCACCGCCAGGCCCGTCGGCTACGCCACCGTCACCGGGTTCGAGTCGGACGCCGCCGAGACCGGCGCAGGACAGGTGCTCGGCATGCCCCCCGACTACGCCACCGCCTTCCCCGGGGAACTGCGCCTCCTCGCCGGGGTCGCCAGCGGCGTGCTGCTCGCCCAGCCGACCGCCGCCGACCTGCGCGCCAAGCCGGGCGACTCCGTCACGCTGCGCCGCGCCGACCACCCCGACGTCACCGTGAAGATCGACGGCGTGGTCGAGCTGCCCGAGGCCACCACGCTCCTGCAGACCGTCGGCGCGCCGGACCGGCAGCCGCCCGCCGACGTCCTGCTGCTGCCCGGGCAGCGCTTCACCCAGCTGTTCGGCTCCGACGTGCGCTGGCAGTTCCACGTACGGCTGGCCCACGACCTCGACCCCGATCCCGCCACCGCCTACGAGCAGGTCACCGACCGTGCGCGCGCCTTCGAGGCGCGGACCGCGGGCGGCGCGCTCGTCGGCGACAACCTGGGCGCCGCGCTCGGCTCGGCCCGCGAGGACGCCGAGTACGCCCGGGCCCTGTTCCTGTTCCTCGGCCTGCCGGGAGCGGCGCTGGCCCTGCTGCTGACCGCCTCCATCGCGGCCGCCGGGCGGCAGCGGCGGCGGGCCGAGCAGGCGCTGCTGCGAGCCCGCGGCGCCGGGCTCGGCCACCTGGTCCGCCTGGCGCTGGCCGAGGCGCTGGCCGTCGGCACCGTGGGGGCGGCGGGCGGGCTCGTGCCCGCGGCGCTGCTCGACCGCTACGTCGTCGGCGCGGGGCTGCCGGCGGCGTGGGCGGTGGCGGCCGGTGCCGTCGCGGCGGGGAGCGGGGTGGTGGCGATGGTGCTGCCCGCCGTACGGGATGCCAGGGGCGTCACCGTCGTGGCCGCGCGCGCGAGCGTCGGCGGGCAGGCGGCGCCCCGCTGGCTGCGGTACGGGCTCGACCTGTGGCTGCTGGCCGGGGCGGCGGCGGTGTTCGTGGCCACGGGAAGCTCCGGGTACCGGCTCGTGATCGCGGCCCAGGGCGCGCCGCGCGTGTCGATCGACTACTGGGCCTTCGCCGGGCCCGCGCTGCTGTGGGCGGGGGCGGGGCTGCTCATCTGGCGGCTCACCAGCCGCCTGGCGGGCTCGCGACCCCTGCTGCGCGGGCTCGCCAGGCCGGTCTCCGGCGGCCTGGCGGGCACCGTCGCCGCGACGATCGCGCGGCAGCGGTCCGCCGTGGGCAGGACCGTCGCGATCGCCGCGCTGGCCGTGGTGTTCGCGGTCTCCACGGCCACCTTCGCCGCCACCTACCGTCAGCAGGCGCTGGCCGACGCCAAGCTGACCAACGGCGCCGACGTCACCGTCAGCCATGCGCCCGGCGCCGACGAGAGCTCGATCCGCTCCATCCAGGGCGTGCGCGCCGTCGAGCCGCTGCAGCACCGCGTCGCCTACGTCGGCGCCGACCTGACGGACCTGTACGGCGTGCGCCCGAGCACGCTGCTCGACACCACCCGGCTCGACGACGACTACTTCGACGGTGACGACGCCCGCGAGGTGATCGGACGCCTGGCCGCCAGCCCCGACGCGATCCTGGTCAGCAAGGCCACCGTGGAGGACTACCAGCTGCACATGGGGGAGGAACTGCGGCTGCGGATCGGCGACGGGCCGCCCATCTCCTTCCGCTTCGCCGGGGTCGTGGAGGAGTTCCCCACCGCGCCGCACGAGGGGTTCCTGGTGGCCAACGCCTCCTACATCGCCTCCAAGACCGGGTCGGGCACCGTCGACACCTACCTGGTCACCACCGACGGGACCGCGCCGCACGAGGTGGCCGCCCGGCTGCGCAGCGCCCTCGGACCCCAGGCGCACCTCAGCGACCTGGACACCACCCGGCGGGTGATCGGCTCCAGCCTCACCGCGGTCGACCTGACCGGGCTCACCGGGATCGAGCTGTCGTGCGCGCTGCTGCTCGCCGTGGCCGCCACCGGGCTGCTGCTCGCGCTCGGGTTCGCCGAGCGGCGGCGGACCCTGGCTCTGGCCGCCGTGCTCGGGGCACGGGGGCGGCAGCTGGGCGGGTTCGTGTGGACCGAGGTGGCGCTCGTCGGGCTGGGCACGGCCGCGTTCGGCGCGCTGACCGGGTGGGGGCTGTCGCGCATGCTGGTCACGGTGCTCGGCGGGGTGTTCGACCCGCCGCCCAGCCACCTGGCGGTCCCGTGGGCTTACCTGGGGGTGCTGGCGGGGATCGCGGTGCTCGCGCTGGTGGGTGCCGGGGTGCTGGCCGTACGGGTGGCACGCAGACCGCCACTGCGGGTGCTGCGTGATCTGTGAGCCATTGACGGGATGATTTGTCAGCATTGACGATCACAGGCATGCCCATCATCCCCGTATCCGGCCGCGACCAGACCTGGGCGGCGTTGACGGAAGAATCCGCGTATGTGTTCGGGGTCCTCGAGGAGGGCCGGGTCGTGCAGTGGTACTGGGGGCCGCGCCTGCCCGCCGAGGCCCTGTCCGAGGTCGTCTCCGAGACGCCCGGGTGGATCAAGACCGGGTTCCTCGACCCTGACGACATCGCCGAGCTGCTGCCCGTCGACGGCGGGCGGCGCTGGGGCGTGCCCGCGCTGCAGGCCGTCTACGAGGGCGGCGTCCGCTCGGTCGAGCTGGACTTCGACGAGGCCGTCAGCGGGGAGAACTCGCTGGAGCTCGTCCTGCGCGACCGCGCCCACGGGCTGCGCGTCGGGCTGCACCTGCGCCTGCGCGACGACACCGACGTGCTCGAACGCTGGGTGAGCGTGACCAACGAGTCCACGGCTCCCGTGCGGCTGCAACGGCTCGACTCCGGCAGCTGGGTGATCCCCGAGCAGGCGGGGGCCGTGTTCCTGGGGGCCGCGGGCGGCTGGGCCCACGAGACGCAGCTCCAGCGCGGCGAACTGCCCGTGGGGGAGACCACGTTCGGCAGCCGCACCGGCACCACCTCGCACAAGGCCAACCCGTGGATCATGATCGGCGACGCGGGTGAGGACCGCGGCCGCGTCTGGACGGTCGCCCTGGCCTGGAGCGGATCATGGCGGATGACCACCCAGCGCCGCCCGGAAGGCGACATCGCCGTCAGCGCCGGGTTCGGCCACGAGGGCCTCATCTGGCCGCTGGCCCCCGGCCGGACGCTGCGCACGCCGCCCGCGCTCGGCCTGTTCACCGACGGCGGGTACGGCGAGGCCAGCGCGGCCTGGCACGCCTACGCCAGGGCGCACGTGCTGCCCACGCCCGGCGAGGTGCGGCCGGTGCTGTACAACTCCTGGGAGGCCACCGGGTTCGACGTCACCGAGGAGGGCCAGCTCGGCCTCGCCCGGCGGGCCGCCGACCTGGGCGTGGAGCTGTTCGTGGTGGACGACGGCTGGTTCGCCGGGCGCACCGACGACACCCGCGGTCTGGGCGACTGGCACCCCGACCCCGACCGCTTCCCCGACGGGCTCGGCCGGCTCTTCGACGGGGTCCGGGAGCTGGGCATGCAGGCCGGGCTCTGGGTCGAGCCCGAGATGGTCAACCCCGACAGCGACCTCTACCGCAAGAACCCCGACTGGGTCCTGCACTACCCCGCGCGGCGCCGCGACACCATGCGCAACCAGCTCGTCCTCAACTTCGCCCGCGACGACGTGCGCGCCTGGGCACTGGACTGGCTCGACCGGCTCGTGCGCGAGTACGGCCTGGCCTACCTCAAGTGGGACATGAACCGCAGCTTCACCCAGGCGGGCCCCGGCGACCTGCTGTGGATCGACCACACCCGCGGCGTCTACGCCGTCATGGACGAACTGCGCAGCCGCCACCCGCGGCTGCGGATCGAATCCTGCTCCGGCGGCGGCGGGCGCGCCGACTTCGGCATCCTGCGCCGCACCGACCAGGTGTGGACCTCCGACAACACCGACGCCCGCGACCGGCAGCCCATCCAGCAGGGCTTCTCCTACCTGTATCCGGCGAGCGTCATGTCGTGCTGGGTCACCGACAGCCCCAACGCAGTCACCCAGCGGTCCGTGCCGCTGCGCTACCGCTTCCACGTGGCGATGGCCGGCACGCTCGGCCTAGGCGGCGACCTGCGGTCCTGGTCCACCGAAGAGCTCACCGAGGCCCGCTCGCTGATCGCCGCCTACAAGGAGGTCCGCCAGACCGTTCAGCACGGGCGGCTCCACCGGCTCTTCGGGCAGCCAGGGGTCACCGCCTCGGCCGTGCAGTACGTCCTGGACTCGCAGGTCGTCGTGCTCGCCTACCACCCCTACGGGCTCACCAAGCAGCCGCCCCGGCGGGTACGGCTGGCCGGGCTCGACCCCTCGGCGGTCTACTGCTTCGACGACACCCGGGTCCACGGCGCCACGCTGATGAACCACGGCCTCGCCCTGCCCACCTGGTTCCACACCGGGGAGGACTACCGCAGCGAGATGGTGGTGCTGCGGCGGGTCTGATGGGAAGAGTGTGGAGATGGACATCATGCAGATCGTGGAGAAGTCGAAGGACGCGGCCACCGTCGGCCGCGTCTTCGGCGAGCCCATCCACCAGGGGGACGTCACCGTCATCCCCGTCGCCAAGGTCATCCAGGGCAGCGGCGGGGGCAAGGGGTCGGGTGAGGAAGAGGGAGGCGGGGTCGGGTTCGGCCTCGGCGCGGCACCCGCCGGAGTGTTCGTGATCAAGGACGGCGACGTGCGGTGGCAGCCGGTCGTGGACGTCAACCGCATCGTCATCGGCAGCCAGATCGTCGCCGTCGTCCTCCTGCTGACGGTCCGTGCCGTCCTCAAACGCCACCTCAAGCGCCGCCGCTGACCCTCCGCCAGGCGTAGGCCCTCTGACGTGGTGATGGACCTGCCCGGCGACGCACCACCGGGCCGCCAGGCGCCGCAACCCGGCACGCCTCAACGAGACCACGTCCCTGGTGCGCTCCCACTCGTCTGAACGCGCACCAGGCCCGGCCACTACGGCGTGCCACCCGAGCTCACGGTCCGACTCATGGGGACGCACGGGTGCGCAGTGCGGCCATCAGGTCGGGTGGGGAAGGGGTGGTTGGGGTCAGGGAGTGGGGAGGAGGGGATCGATGGTGGGGTCGCCGGTGGGTGGGGTGATGGTGGTGGGGGCGCCGGCGTCGCGGAGGGCGCGGACTGTGGAGGCGTAGTCGCCGTCGTCGGCGCGGTTGTTGCGCAGGGCCCAGAGGGCGCAGTCGAGGGGTGTGGGGCCGTGGTCGTCGAAGGCGCGGTCTTCAAGGTCGGCCCCGCGGGCGATCAGGAGGCGGACCGTGTCGGCCCGGCCGTGCATGGCCGCCTGGTCGAGCGGGGTGAAGTCGCTCCAGCCGCGGGTGTCGACGGGCCAGCCGGCGTCGAGGAGGGCTCGCAGGACGTCCGTCCGGCCGAGGACGGCGAACTGGCCGAGGATCCACCCGAAATCCGTCCTGTCGGGAAGACCCAGGGCAGGAGGCGGCGCCGTGGGCAGGCGGACCGACTCGCCCCTGGCCACGGCAAGCACGGCCGCGTCCACGGGGTCCAGGTCGGCGCGGGCGCCCCGGGAGGCGAGCAGGTCGTAGGCCGCCAGGTGGCCGCAGCGGGCGGCCAGCGCGAGCGGCAGACGGCCGACGTCCCAGCGGTCCCAGGGCAGGTTCACGTCGGCGCCGGCGTCGAGGAGCATCGTCAGGATGGTCGTGCCGCGGCCCCGGGCGATGGCGTGGTGCAGCGCCCGCGTGGCGTCGACGTCGACACCGTGGTCGAGGAACCACCGGAGCCCGGCCGCGTCCTCGAAGTCCAGCTTGTGCGCCACCATGCGCTCGAACCCCGGATGGTGGAGGGCATCGAGGAAGGCCGTGTCGCCCTGCTCGCACGCATGGTAGAACGCGTCCTCGTCGGGTGGCGCGCCGTACTCGACCAGCAAGCGCACCAGCGCCAGATCGCCCCGCTCGACCGCGTCGAACAGCGCGGTCTGCGCCCCCTCGCCGTCCCGCTCGACCGTGTGGCTCCCCGGGTCGGCCCCCGCCTCGAGCAGCAGCCGCGCACACTCCTGTACGGCCGGCCGCGCTCCCGTGGACCGTCGCAGCAGCACCAGCAACGGCGCGTGCCCGTCCACTGCCGAGGTGGCCGCCGCCGGGTCGGCACGCAACAGCGGGCCCAGCGCATCCACGTCGGCATCGAGAAGCACCCGCTCGATCCCGTCCATGCCCCACACCGTAACCACCCCCACCGACATTTCCCGCGGCCCCGCACGACACAACCCGCCGCTCCCCGAAGGCCGGGATCCCCTGGCTGAGCCCCGCGTGGAGGTTAGGGCGTGCCCGGCGGTCTAAGACCGAGAGGCAAGGGCTGACGCGGTGCTTTGCGGGTCCGGTCTGGGGCGTGGGCGTGGGCGTAGGACCGGGCCTGAAGGCGGCTGGCGGGTGAGGGCGGGTGGGGTTGGCCGTACAGGGGGTCAGGAGACGGCTACGCCGAGGAGGTGGCCGAGGGCGTAGGTGATTGCGGCGGCGGCGACGCCGAGGGTGAGCTGGCGGAGGCCGCCGAGCCACCAGGGGCGGGCCGTCATGCGGGCGACCGCCGCGCCCGAGATGAACAGGGCCACGACGCTGAGGATCAGGGCGACCATCATTCCGGACGCTCCAAAGAGGAACGGCGCCAGAGGCACCAGCGCCCCGGCCGCGAAGGCGCAGAAGGACGAGGCCGCCGCCACGTAGGGCGAGGGCAGGTCGTCGGGGTCGACGCCGAGTTCCTCGCGTACGTGCACGCGCAGCGCCTGCTCGGGGTTGGCCGACAGTCCGGCCGCCACCCGGTCGGCGAGTTCGGCGTCCAGGCCGCGGGCCCGGTAGAGCGCCGCCAGCTCGGCCTGCTCGCCCTCGGGGTTGCGCGCCAGCTCACGCCGTTCGACCGCGATCTCGGCCCGCATCAGCTCGGTCTGCGACTTGACCGAGGTGTACTCACCCGCGGCCATCGAGCACGCCCCGGCCACCAGCCCCGCGAACCCGGCGAGGACCGCACCGCGACCCGCCCCCGCGGCGCCCACCACACCCGCGATCAACGCGAAGTTGGACACCAGGCCGTCCATCGCGCCGAACACCGCCGGGCGGAGCCAGCCCCCGGTGACGTCCCGGTGGCTGTGATGCTTCTCGGCGGTGTACGGCGGGGCCAGCTCGGCAGTCATGAAAACCTCCGCAATTTAGCGACTCGTCACGGAATTAAGGCACATGGCCCGTTGATCCGCAACGAAGGGGAGGCTTCCCTGACCTGCGATGAAGCGTTTATATGACAGCTTGTGCCGAATCTGTTGGCGAAAACTCCACCGGCTTCTTGATCATCGCCTGGCAGTCGGTGATCGCGTCCTCGAGCAGCCCGCGCAGCAGCGCGTCGGGGTCGGGGATGCACGCCTGGACGATGCCCACCACCGCCAGCTGCACCGCGTTGGGCGCCGCGTACCTGCGGAAGCCCTTCTCGGTGATCCTCGCCGCCCTGCTGAACTTGTGGGCCTGCTGGGCCGCGTGCGGCACCTGGGCCATCGCGCGGACGCTGAGCTCGCTCATCCGCCCGGAGGGCGCCCCGTCCAGCCTGGCCATCATCTCCTCGGCGGCCAGTACCGACACGGCCAGGGCGAGCTGCCGCTCGGCCGCGGCCACGGGCAGCGCGGCCGTCGCGCAGCGCAGCGCGATCTGCGCGTCGACCCGCAGGTCGTCGCTGGTCAGCCCGATGATCGACGGGACCAGATGGACGAGCTTGCTGCGGCTTTCATCGCTCGTGTTGTCGTTGACCAGGCGGGCGAGGGCGGCCAGCAACGGGTGCGTGCACCCCGGATGGTCGCTCCACCGCTCTCCGGCCAGATAGGACGCCAACTCCATGAAGCACGCGCCGCGCTTGGGATTGCGGTGCCTGCCGCGGGAGAGGATCGGCATGTGATCGAGGTGATTGTCCACGGGTGCTCCACTGCTCCGCGCCGTCTCGCCTGTTCTGTCCAGTTTGCGCCGACGGCGGGCGGAACACCAGTGATGGGATGTATTGACAGGCGCTTGTGACGAGTGATCCCATCCTTTGTGGGTTAGGAAACCTTCCTAACGACCACCCCCCGGAGGATCCATGCGTCTTCTAGCCGTCGGATTAATGCTTGGCCTGGTGGGGGCGTTACCCGCACAGGCCGCCGCTCCGCCCCGATACGAGGCGGAGAACGCGACGATTTCCCAGGGTGTCGTGGAATCCAATCACACGGGATTCTCCGGCACCGGTTTCGTCAACGGCGACAACGTCGCCGGAAGCTACACCGAGTTCACGGTGAACGCCGCCGCCGCGGGCACAGCGACGATCTCCATCCGCTACGCCAACGGCACCACCGCCAACCGCCCCTCCGATGTCTCGGTCAACGGCACCGTGGTCGCCGCGGCCAAGGCCTTCAACCCCACGACCAACTGGGACACCTGGGACACCGCTACCGTGACCGCACAGGTCAACGCGGGCGCCAACAAGGTCCGCCTGACCGCCTCGGGCGCGGGTGGCAACCCCAACCTCGACTACCTCGACGTGGACGTGGCCGGCCCGACCACCGAGTACCAGGCGGAGAACGCCACGCTCAACCAGGCCACCGTGGCCACCAACCACACCGGGTACACCGGCACGGGCTTCGTCGACTACGTCAACACGGTCGGCTCCTACGTGGAGTTCACCGTCAACGCGCCCACGGCCGGCAACTACGACCTGACCCTCAGGTACGCCAACGGCACCACCACCGACCGCCCGGTGGACGTCGCGGTCAACGGCACCGTCACCACGCCCGGCGCCTCGTTCCCCGGCACGGGCAACTGGGACACGTGGAAGGACAAGAGCGTCCCCGCCGCCCTGGTCGCGGGCGCCAACAAGGTCAGGCTGACCGCCACGACCGCCAACGGCGGCCCGAACCTGGACAAGCTGACCGCGCCCACGCCCACCGACACGGAGAACCCGACCCCGCCGGCGAACCTGCACGTGGTCGGCGACGTCAAGCCGTACCAGGTGGACCTGGCCTGGGACCCGTCGACGGACAACGTGGGCGTGGCCTTCTACCAGATCTACAACGGCGGCAACGTGCTCAAGACCGTCTCCGGCTCGATCACCTCGGCCACGCTGACGGGCCTGACGCCCAACACCCGCTACGACCTGAACGTGCACGCGGTCGACGCGGCGGGCAACTCCTCCGACGTCAGCAACGTCGTGGTCATCACCACCCCGCCGAGCGACGACGCGACGCCGCCGACCGTGCCCGGCAACCTGCGCGCGGTCAGCGCCGGCTCGACCAGCGTCACCCTGGCCTGGGACGCGGCCACCGACAACATCGGCGTCACCGGTTACAACGTCTACAAGGACGGCGTGAAGTTCGCGACGGTGCCCGACCTGACGGCGACCGCCGACGGGCTGACGGCCGACACCACGTACTCCTTCGCGGTGGAGGCGTTCGACGCCAACAACAACCTCTCGCCGCGCAGCCCCGCCATCCAGGTGAAGACGAGTTCCACCGCGATTGGCGGCGACCCCATCTACGACAAGGACATCAACACCAAGATGGACCTGCCGTGGGGCATCACGTTCCTGCCCGACGGCAGCGCGCTGGTCGCCGAGCGGGACCGGTTCGAGGTCGTCCGCGTCACCCCCGACGGCACCAGGACCGTGGTCGGCAAGATCACCGAGGCGGTGACCACGGGCGGCGAGGGCGGCCTGCTCGGCCTGGCCGCGTCGCCGAACTTCGCCACCGACCACTACGTCTACGCCTTCCACACGGCCGCGAGCGACAACCGGGTGGTGCGCTTCAAGTACGAGAACGGGGCCATCGGCGCCCGCGAGCCGATCGTCACCGGCATCGCCAAGAGCCACTACCACGACGGTGGCCGGATCAAGTTCGGCCCTGACGGCATGCTGTACATCACCACCGGCAACGCCGAGAACGACACGCTGTCGCAGAACCTCAACTCGCTCAACGGCAAGATCCTACGCGTCACCCCGACCGGTGCGGGAGCGCCCGGCAACCCGTTCCCGAGCGCGCCGCGCGTCTACAGCCTGGGCCACCGCAACCCGCAGGGCATCGCCTGGGACTCCCAGGGCAGGCTGTGGGAGTCGGAGTTCGGCAACTCCACCTGGGACGAGCTCAACCTCATCCAGCCGGGCAAGAACTACGGCTGGCCGAACTGCGAGGGCAAGTGCAGCGACTCCCGCTACGTCAACCCGGTCCAGCAGTGGGACGTGGCCTCCGCCTCGCCGAGCGGGCTGGAGATCGTCAACGACTGGATCTACATGGCTGCGGTGCGCGGCCAGCGGCTGTGGGTCATGAAGATCACCGGCAACACCACGGACACGCCGCGGGCGTTCTTCAACGGCCGCTGGGGACGCCTGCGCACGGTGGTCAAGACCCCCGACGGCGGCCTGTGGCTGACCTCCACCAACAACGACAAGAACGGCGGCACGCCGTCGGTGCTCGACAACGTGATCGTGCGGCTGAAGTTCGCGGGAGCGCCCTTCTCGCTCACGAGCACGGCCTTCGCCGCCAACGGCACGATCCCGGTCAAGTACACCTGCCAGCAGGACGGGGTGTCGGGCAACGACATCTCACCCCCGCTGGCCTGGGCCGGAGCCCCGGCGGCGGCCAAGAGCTACGCGATCACGCTGATCGACACGGCCAACTCCAACAAGCACTGGGTGATCTGGGACGTCCCGGCCGCCAAGTCGAGCCTGCCTGAGGGCCTCGGCCTCGGCTACGACGTGCCGAACCAGTCGCCGGCCAAGCAGAAGGCGATGAGCAGCGGCAACAAGTCGCTGCAGTACTTCGGCCCCTGCCCGGGCGGGACCTCGCACAAGTACGAGTTCACCCTCTACGCGCTCGACACGGCGACGCTGCCGGGCGTGACCTCCAGCTCCACGGTCGCGGCCGTGGAGACCGCCATCCAGGCGCACGACCTGGCCAGTGTGAAGCTCGCGGGCAACTCCGACGCCCACACCTGAGTCAGTGCCACCTCCTGGCGGGCCGGACATCCCCCTACGGCCCGCCAGGAGGATCACCACGCGAGGTGGAGCTCCTCGGGAGCCCGGTGGATCAGCGTCGGCGCCATCGTGACCTCGTCCGAGGCGAGCCTGAGCCCGGGCATCCGCTCGACGAGCAGCTCCAGCGTGATCCGCACCTGCTCCCTGGCCAGCAGGGACCCGGGACAGCCGTGCACGCCGTGGCCGAAGCTCAGGTGGCGATCATGCGACCGCGTGACGTCGAACGCGGCACCCGTGTCCCGCCCGGCCGAGCCGTAGGCCACGAACACCGTGTCGCCCGTCTCCAGAGCCGTGCCCGCCAGCGTTACCGGCGCGGTCACCGTACGCCTGAAGCCCTGGACGGGAGCGTCGAAGCGGGCCGCCTCCTCGACCGCGGCCGGGATCAGCTCGGGCCGCGCGCACAGCAGCTCCCACTGGGCGCGGTCGCGCAGCAGGTGCAGCAGGCACGTGCCGAGCAGCGCGGTCGTGGTCAGGTGGCCGGCCAGGAGCAGGTTCTGCAGGTTCGACACGATCTCCCTGCGCTGGTCCAGCGTGAGCTCGGCGGCCTCGGGCGCCAGGCCGCGCACCATCTCGGTGACCAGGTCGTCGCGCGGGGAGGCCACCCGGTCGCGGGCTTCTGCGTCCAGCAGCAGCTGCAGCGCCACGACCTGCCTGGCGGCCGACACCTGATCCTGCTCGCTCAGCCGCGAGAACAGCAGCTCCTCGGCCCGCTGCCCGCCCAGGATCGCCCCCGGCAGGTCGGCGGGGTCGAGCCCGAACAGGTGCCCGATCACGCTCGCGGGCAGTGGCCGGGCGTAGGCCGCCATCCACTCCACGCCAGGCCCGGCGAATCCGTCGAGCAGCTCTGCCGCCCGCTGCCGGACGTAGGGGAGCGCCGCCTGCACCCGCGAGGGCGACAACCCCCTGGTGAGCGGCCGCCGCAGCCGGCGGTGGGCCTCGCCGTCGGCGGTCAGCACCGCCTGCACGCCGCCCAGCCCCTTGGCCATCTCCGACAGCGCCGCCGGGCCGGGCAGGTAGTCGGGCCGCAGCGCCCCCGCCGAGGAGAACACGTCGGGCCGCGACAGCACCTCCCGCACGTCGTCGTGGCGGCCGACCAGCCAGGCGTCCAGCTCGGGCACGAACGTCAGCGCAGGTCTCGCGCGGGCTTCGGCATACAGGGGATACGGGTCCCGGTAGAGATCCACGGGACCATGCTAGATCTGAAATTTTCTTTTAGTTCACTCCAAGGTCTTGAAAGTAATATCCACGGGCGATTGAGTTCGGGGCGTGCAGACCCTCCGAATCATGGCCGGGGCTTCGCTCGCCCTCGGCCTGTTAGTCGCGCCCGCCCAGGCAGATCCCACCCCTCCCGCCGAGGACGCGCCCAAGGCGTCCTCGTATCCGCCGCCGTCCGTCCTGCTGGCCGCGCCCGCGGGCCAGCAGCTGGAGACCGCCAAGAAGACCCGGCCCGTCGCGCCCGGCGTCACGCTCACCTCCTTCGACCGCTACGACGCCGCGGGCTGGCTGCGCGCCGACGCGGTCAGCGCCGACCTCGGCAGCGCCACGGCCGGCTACCTGTCGTCGGGCGAGGTGACCAAGGACGAGCCGCTGTCGGGCCCCGCCAGGCGCGCCCACGCGGTCGCCGCGGTCAACGGCGACTTTTTCGACATCAACCGTTCAGGCGCGCCGCTCGGCACGGGCGTCCAGGACGGCAAGCTGATGCAGTCCAACTCCCAGGGCTGGACGAACGCCGTCGCCTTCACCGGCGACGGCATCGGCCGCGTCGTCACCATGAACTTCGACGGCACCGCCACGCCCGCCGGTGGCGCCCCGCTGAAGCTGACGCAGTTCAACCAGGTCATCCAGCGCGACGGGATCGGCCTGTTCACCCCGCTGTGGGGCTCCTACCAGCGCTCGCGCACGGTCGAGGGCGCCTCCGCCGTCACCGAGGTCGAGCTGGCCGACGGCGTCGTCAAGGAGGTACGGCAGGCCCCGGGCACCGGCCCGATCCCGGCGGCAACGTCGATCCTGCTCGGCCGCGACGCAGGCGCCACGGCGCTGGCCGCGCTCAAGCCCGGTGACAAGGTCGACGTCGCCTTCCAGCCCAAGGCCTCCGACGGCAAGGACGTGCGGACGGCCGTCAGCGGCAGCTACGTGCTGGTCAAGGACGGCAAGATCCAGAACTCCGGCGACCCGGCCGCCCACCCGCGCACCGCGGTCGGCTTCTCCGCCGACGGCCGCAAGATGATCCTGCTGACCGTGGACGGCCGCCAGGTCGACAGCCGCGGCGTCACGCTCGACGAGCTGGCCGCGATGATGGTCGAGCTGGGCGCCGCCAACGCGCTCAACCTGGACGGCGGCGGCTCCTCCACGATGCTGGCGCGCGAGCCCGGCTCGGCCGACGTGCGGGTGGAGAACAGTCCCTCCGACGGCGGCGAGCGCCCCGTGCCCAACGGCCTGGCGCTGTACGCGCCCGAGGGCAGCGGCAGCCTCAAGGGCTTCTGGGTGGAGACCGCCTCCGACCCCGCCAAGGCCCCAGGTGTCGGCCCCGTCACGGGCGGGCGTCCCGACCGGGTCTTCCCCGGGCTCACCCGGCGGTTGAACGCCGCCGGCTACGACGAGACGTACGGCCCGGCGTCGGGAGCGCCCATCTGGCGCGCCAACCCGGCCGTGCACGGCGTGGTGCGGGACGGCAGGTTCCACGCCCTGGTGCCGGGCGAGACGACCGTCACCGCCTTCCGCGGATCGGCCAAGGGCACGATCGGGCTGACCGTCCTCCAGCCGCTCGAGCGGCTCGGCATGACCTCCGACCGGGTCGGGCTCGCGGGGCAGGGCGCCACGGGCACGTTCGGCGTCGTCGGGTACGACCGCAACGGCAACACCGCGCCCATCGAGCCCGCCGACCTCAGCCTGGACTACGATCACGACCTCTTCGAGGTGACGCCCGCCGACCAGGGATTCTTCACCGTCAAGGCCAAGGCTGCGAGCGGGTCGGGCCTGATCACCGCCAAGGTCGGCAAGAACACGACGGCGCTGCCGGTGACCGTCGGGTTCGAGGACAAGCCGGTCGCCGACTTCGAGGACGCCGCCTCGTGGACGTTCGCCGCGGCGCGCGCCACCGGGTCGCTGTCGGCCACGGCCGGGCAGAGCGGCGGCGGGCTGAAGCTGTCCTACGATTTCACCCAGTCGACCGCCACCCGTGCGGCCTACGCCAGCCCGCCGCAGCAGCTCACGGTCCCCGGGCAGCCGCAGGCGTTCGGCCTGTGGATCAACTCCACCGGTAAGGGGGAGTGGCCCAGCCTGGAGTTCTACGACTCCCAGGGGCAGTCGCAGATCCTGCGCGGGCCGTACCTGACCTGGACCGGCTGGAAGTACGTCGAGTTCGCCGTCCCGCCGGGCGTGAACTACCCGCTCAAGCTGCGCCGCTTCTACGTGGCCGAGACCAGGGCGGACGCCAAGTACACCAACGAGATCGCCATCGACGGGCTGGTGGCCAAGGTCCCGCCGTCCGTCACCGTGCCGCCCGCCGCCAAGGTGGTGGACCCGGTGGTCAAGCCGTCGGTCGCCTCGATGCCGTGGCGCTTCGCGGTGATGTCCGACGCCCAGTTCGTGGCGCGGCAGCCGGACAGCGACATCGTGCGCAACGCCCGCCGTACGCTCAAGGAGATCAAGGCGGCCAGGCCGGACTTCCTGCTGATCAACGGCGACTTCGTGGACGAGGCCTCGCCGGACGACTTCGCGCTGGCCAAGCGGATCCTCGACGAGGAGCTCGGCAACGAGCTGAAGTACGTCTACATCCCGGGCAACCATGAGGTGATGGGCGGGAAGATCGACAACTTCAAGGCGGTCTTCGGCGCGACCAACGGGGTCTTCGACCACAACGGGACCCGCTTCGTCACGCTGGACACCTCCCGGCTCAACCTGCGCGGCGGCGGCTTCGACCAGGTCGCCATGCTGCGCTCCGAGCTGGACAAGGCGGCGGCGGACCCCTCGATCGGCTCGGTCGTGGTGCTGTTCCACGTCCCGCCCAGGGACCCGACGCCCGGCAAGGGCAGCCAGCTCGGCGACCGCAAGGAGGCCGCGCTGGTGGAGGGCTGGCTGGCCGACTTCCAGCGCACGACCGGCAAGGGCGCGGCCTACATCGGCGCCCACGTCGGCACGTTCAACGCCAGTCACGTGGACGCCGTGCCGTACTTCATCAACGGCAACTCCGGCAAGAACCCGGCCACGGCTCCCGAGGACGGCGGCTTCACCGGCTGGTCCCTGTGGGGCGTCGACCCGGTCACCCCGCAGGAGGCCGAGCACGTGCGCCGCAACTGGTTCGTCGACGCCCCCGACTGGCTGGCCGCCCAGGTCCGCCCGCACGTCGACGACCTGGCCGTCGCCGCCCCCGCCTCCGTCAAGGTCGGCGCCACGGCGAAGATCACAGCGGAACTGAAGCAGGACACCCGCGTGGTCCCCGCCGCCTATCCGGTGTCGGTGCAGTGGACGGGCTCGCCCGGCCTGCGTGTCGGCGCGCATGCCCGCCCCGGTGACCTGGCCACCTTCGACCCGGCCACGGGCACCTTCACGGCCCTGCGCGCGAGCACCGTCGAACTCACCACCAGCGTCAGCGGCGTGGACCACAAGACCACGATCACGCTGACGCCGTAGCGTCGTCCCGGCTCGCCGTACAGGGCTCTATGTCCTGTACGGCGAGGCCGTGATCTCGTGGATGGTGTACCGGGCGTTGGCCGAGATGATCGGGTTGGTGCGCCGGTAGTAGGGAAGCTGGATGAGCGCCATCGACAATGCCCAGCCGCGCCCCCGCAGCCAGGTCGCCTCGTCGACGTCCAGCGCGTCACGGAAGACCCGCCGACCGGCCGCGGTCAGCAGGTTCCAGGCGGGGATGAGGTCACAGGCCGGATCCCCGACCCCGGCGGTCGCGAAGTCGAGCACCGCCGTGAGCCGCCCGTCGCGGGCGAGCAGGTTGCTGGGCATGAGATCCGAGTGCACCCAGCGGTGGGCCCCGGTCCAGGGCGCCGCCGCGAGCGACTCCTCCCACGCGACGGTCGCCGCCTCGAGGTCGAACGGCTCGTCGGTCTGACGCAGTTCCTCGATCGCCGCCCGCGTTCCGCGGTCGACCCCCGCCAGCGGCCCGCCCCGGTAGGCGAGCGGCCCCTCCTCGACCTCGGCCTTGCGCATGGCGTGCACGAACGCCGCCAGATCCGCCGCGAGCCCGTCGTCCGCCCGTCCCTCGACGGGCGGCGTCCCCTCGATCCACCGGTGGACCGCCCACGGCCACGGATACCCGTGCGCGGGCTCGCCCATCGCCACCACCGCGGGAATCGGCACCGGCAGCGCCGAGGCCAGCCTCGGCAGCCACCGCTGCTCGTGCTCGAGCGCCGCGACGCCGCCCTCGGTGAGCGGCAGCCGTACGGCAAGCCCCTCGCCGAGCCGGTAGATCGCGTTGACGGTGCCGCCCGAGGCCACCCGCTCCACGGGCAGCCCCGCCCACCGCGGGAACTGCCCGTGCACCAGCCGCCGCACGAGGTCCCCGTCGATGTCGGCCTCGTCGGCATGCATCTTGACCATCAGGGGGACGCGGTGAAGCGGAGGTGGAGGGTGGCGGGCGCGGCGCGCAGTTCGTACTGGGGGAGCGTGGCGGGACCGCAGGAGGCCGTGCCGATGCCGTGGTGTGCCAGGTCGAGGTTGATGTGGACGTGGTCTCCCGGCACCAGGTCGGGGCGGTGTCTGGCGGCGCGGAGCTGGGCGGTGGTCCAGCGGCGGGCCGTCAGCCCGAACAGGCCGGAGACGCGCAGACCGCCGCCGGGCCCGGTGAGGGTCGCCCAGCGGACATCGGAGCGATGACCGTTCTCCTGCGGATAGACGTAGGGCGTTTGCAGGTCGTCAACGGTGCTGGTCCAGCGGCCCACCCTGGTGGCGGCTCCCGTGTCGGGGTAGGACTCGCCGGGGCCGCGGCCGAACCAGGTCACCTCGGTGATCGTCGAGGGCAGCGCCAGAGTCAGGCCGAGGCGCGCGATCGGGTCGTTCCAGTCGCCTTCGGGAGTGATGTCGGCGGTGAGGTCGAGCCCGCCGTCCGCGGCCGACCATCGGTAGACGACCCGCATGCCGCGGTCGGTGGCGGCGGCCGCGACGCGGGTCCGCACCACCAGTTCCTCGCCCACCTGCTCGACGGCGTCGGTCCTGTGCGTGAGGCGGTGCAGGCCGAGCAGGTGCCAGCGCCACTCCAGCCCGGCCGACCGGTCGTTGTCGGTGGCCGCCCGCCACAGCTCCAGTCGCGGACCGTCCACGTCGAGCCCGAACAGCCGCGTCAGCCGGCCGCTCCGCCCGTCGAACACGCCGCCGCCGAGGACGATCTCACCCTCGCGCGCCTCCGCACGAGCCGAAGAGCCTCCCGAAGCAGGCGCGGTGACCGGGGACGCGTCGGACCGGGAGAGGCGGACCTGGCCCCAGCCGACCTCGTGCCCGGCGGCGGCCCACGGCTCGTCGGCCGCGAGCACCGCCCTGACCGTCAGCCACGTCTCGCCGCCGGCCGGGCCGTCCGCCGAAGCGGGCAGCTTCGCCGTGCCCCCTGACGCGGGCACCTCCAGAGGGAACGCCGACACGGGCTCGCCGTCGACCTCGATCACGCCCTCGAAGCGCAGGTGGGACAGGTCGCGGAAGCCGTACAGGTTGGCGACCTCGACGAACCCGTCGCCGAAGGAGAAGCGCAGCGGGGAGAAGACCTGCTTGAGGTCCAGCAGGCCGGGCGAGGGCGTCCTGTCGGGGAACACCAGCCCGTCCACGACGAAGTTCCCGTCGTGCAGCGGCTCGCCGTAGTCGCCGCCGTAGGCGTACTCGAGCGTGGGATGCCGCAGCCCGTGGTCGATCCACTCCCAGATGAACCCGCCGGCCAGCCGCGGATACCGGTCGAAGAGCTCCTGGTACTCCACCAGGCCGCCGGGTCCGTTGCCCATCGCGTGCGCGTACTCGCACTGCAGGAACGGCATCGCCCGCCGTCGCGCGTCCAGCTCGGGGTCGTCCAGGGGCTCCTCCGCCCGCTGCCCGATGGCCGCGACCTCCTCGTGTGAGGCGTACATCCGCGAGTACACGTCGGTGTGCGCGCACGACCAGTCGCCCTCGTAGTGCAGCGGCCGCGAGGGGTCCCGCTGCCGCGCCCAGTCGGCCATCACGGCCAGGTTCCGCCCGACGCCCGACTCGTTGCCCAGCGACCACATGAACACCGACGGGTGGTTCTTGTCCCGCTCGACCATCCGCCGCATCCGGTCGAGCAGCGCCGGAGCGTAGCGCGGGTCGTCGGTCGGGTTGCCGCGCCAGTCGATGTCCCCGAACCCGTGCGTCTCCAGGTCGCACTCGTCGATCACCCACAGCCCCAGCTCGTCGCACAGGTCGAGGAAGGCGGGGTGCGGCGGGTAGTGGCTGGTCCTGACCGCGTTGACGTTGTGCCGCTTCATCAGCAGCACGTCCTCGCGCATGGTCTCGTACGGCACGGCCCTGCCGTGCTCCGGGTGGAACTCGTGCCTGTTCACGCCGAGCAGCTTCAGCGGACGCCCGTTGGCCAGCAGCACCCCGTCCTCGATGGAGATCGTCCGGAACCCGATCCGGACGGAAACCACCTCATCCGGAAATTTCACGACCGCCGAGTACAGCCGCGGCGAGTCCGCCGACCAGGGCGACACCGGCACCGTGACCGGCTCGCCCGGAGCGAGATCCACGATCCCGAGCTCCTCGCACGACAGCAGCCCGCCGCCCTCGAAGCTCAGCGTGCCGAGCCCGTCGGCGTAGGAGGCGTGCACGAAGACGTCCGCCGACGACTTCGTCAGCGTCACCTCGCGGAAGATGCCCGGCATCCACCACATGTCCTGGTCTTCCAGGTAGCTGGCCGCCGACCACTGGTGCACCCGTACGGCGAGCAGGTTCGACCCCGGCCGCAGCCACGGCCCGGCGTCGAACTCCACCGGCAGCCTGCTCCCGGTCGTCGAGCCCAGCTCGTGCCCGTTCAGCCACACCGTGGCCGCGCAGTCGACCCCTTCGAACCGCAGCCGGCCCCCGCTCCAGCCCGACGGCAGCTCGAAGAGGCGCCGGTAGTCGCCTGTCGGGTTCTCGTCGGGCACGAACGGCGGATCGACGGGGAACGGGAAGGCCACGTTGGTGTAGGCGGGCGCGCCGTACCCGTGCAGCACCCAGTGCGAAGGGACGGGCAGCTCGTCCCAGCCGGAATCGTCGAAGGCCGGATCGGCGAAGGCGTCGGACACGTGCGCCGTGGCCGACAGGCGGAACCGCCACAGACCGTTGAGGTCGAGCGCGGCCGCGTCGGAGTGGAGGGCAGCCCGGGGTTCGAGCCGCCCGGTGCCGGGGGTGTAAGCGTGGAGATCCATCGCTCGAGAGCCTACGGGTAACGGTTCGGCCCGTCACCGGTCAATCTTGCGACCGTATCCCGGCGCTCCTGCCGCATCTCCCACGCCGACCTGGCGACGAACCGCAGCAGCCCGGCCCTGTCGGTGCCGCGCCCGCGCAGCGCGCGCCACGTCCACGCGGCCAGCCTGGCCGTGGTCAGCGCCTCGGCCGGCCGTACGATCCGCGAGTAGACGTCCAGGAAGCGGGTCATCAGCGCGGGATCGTCCCGCAGCGCCCGGTGCATCTCGACGTCGAGCGGGCCGACAGGGTCGGCGCGGCCCATCCGGTCGGTCCAGTAGAACGTCTCCAGGCACTCCCTGTCGCGCCGCCGCTCCCAGTCGCGCAGCGGAGTCCCGGCGGCGACGGCCTCGCCGAGCAGGCGGCCGAACCGCAGGGCGTCGCGGATGCCCTGCGCGGTGACGGGGTCCTTGAAGTGGCCCGCGTCGCCCGCCAGCGCCCAGCCGGGACCGGTGGACGGCCGGAAGTACGACTCCAGCCCGGATGCGCCGAACACCCTGGACGCCCGGGTGCACCCGGCCAGGCGCTTGGCCAGGTCGGGCAGCCCTTCGGCGATCGTCCGCTCGTACTCGCGCTCGGGATCGGCCGCGAAGTCGGCGCGGCGGGCGTCCGGCGGCATGAGCAGCACCAGCGTGAGCCCGCCGTCGCACGGGAAGGCCGTGCCCAGCTCGGCTTCCTGCCGCCACTGCGCCGCGATCGGCCGCAGCTCCTCGTGCGGGTCGTCGTAGTAGGCGTAGTAGCAGGCCCTGCCGTCCCGCCTGCTCAGGTACGGCTCGGCCGCCCCTGCCAGCCTGGCGACCGTGGACCTGCGCCCGTCGGCCCCGATGACGACCGGGGCGCGCAACCGGTAGGCCCGCCCGCCGCGGGCGGCGACCTCGACGCCGGTGACGCGCCCGCCCTCGCGCAGCAGCCCGGTCACCCGGTGCCCTTCGCGGATCTCGGCGCCCGCCTCCCTGGCGGTCTCGACCAGCGCCAGGTCCAGGCCCGCGCGCCGTACGCACATCGCGTAGCCGATACCGTCGACGGCGCTGTAGCCGCCGAGCGCGCGGATGCCGGGGATCTCGACCGAGGCCGTGGGCAGGCGGGGCGCGCCCAGCGCCTCGACGCGGGACAGGGCGCCCAGCCGGGCGAGCTCGGCCAGCCCGCCCGGCCACAGCAGGTGCGTGGAGATCGTCGTGGAGGGGAAGCGCGCGGAGTCGACCGCCGTCACCCGCAGCCCCGCCTTGGCCAGGGCGATGGCGGCGGCCGACCCCGCGCAGCGGGCCCCGACGATCACGACGTCGGTGTCCGTCATGGCCATCGGGTGTCGCGGACGTCCCACTTGTTGGGCAGGCCGAGCCGGTAGCGCACCCTGTCCTCGGCCTTGTCCAGGTCGAACAGCGGCGAGCGGTAGAGCTGGTGCACCGAGCAGCGCGGCGCGCTCGAGCCCGCCGCGTCGAGCAGCGCGTTGACCGCCAGGCGGGCGCCCTGGTTGGCGCCCTCCATCGTGGTCACGTTGATGGGCGTGCGGACCCAGTCGCCGGCCAGGAACAGGTTCTGGATCCCCGTCCTGGAGTCCGGCCGCAGCGCCCACGAGCCGGGGTGCTGGATGAACAGCGGCTCGTCGTTGGTGCCGCTCTGGATGGCCGGGTCGAGGAACCAGGAGTGCAGCATGTCGTCGGTCAGCCGGGTGCCGGTGTCGTTGAGGTGGGCCTTGATCTCCGCCCAGGCCTCGGCGGCGATCTCCTGCGGGGTGCAGTCGACGGCCTTCCTGCCGTTGAAGGTGCCGGGGGTGAACCAGTCGGAGATGATCGTGGACAGGCAGTCCTTGACGGTGCCGTCGCCGTAGGTGGAGAAGTCTCGCTTCCAGAACTGGGCCTGGCTGATCGAGGTGACCGCCCAGGCCGAGTCGACGTAGTTGACGTGGCCCGGGGTGAGCGGGAACTCCTGCTTGAGGTAGAACATGAGCCCGTTCATCCAGTCCTGGCGGAGCCTGGCGATGTTGCCCAGCCGGGCGTCGGCGGCCACCAGGGCCGGGCTCATCAGCTTGGCGGCCCGCTCCGACGGCATCGAGACGACGAACCAGTCGGCGTCGATCGTCCTGCCCGCCGACGCGGCCGAGGCGATCTTCCCGTTGACCAGGTTCAGCCCGTCGACCGCCCAGCCCACGTTGAACTTCACGCCCCTGGAGCCCAGGTGGGAGACCCACGGGTCGATCCACATCTCGCTGGTCGCCCCGTCGAGCACCCGGTCGACCGAGCCGCCCGGCTCGTTGCCCAGGCCCAGCGCGCTCCACAGGGTGGCCTCGCCGACCAGGCCGATCGAGTGGGTGCTGGCGTCCTTGGACTTGGTGGCCGCCAGGTTGCGGATCGTGCCGTCGGCCACGAACTTGTTGTACTCGTCGGAGAACCAGCCGGACCTGACGAAGTCGGCCCAGGTGAGCCGGTCCCACTGCCCTAATCGGCGCTCGTCGCAGCTGGTGGCGTAGACGCCGATCTTCTGCGCGAAGAACTCCGCCTCGCTGAAGGACAGCTTGAACAGCGTCTGCAGCCCCGAGATGACCGTCGAGACGAGGCTGGCCAGGTCGTAGATGCGCGGGTTGGGCGGCAGCGGGAACGGGAACGGCGCGGTCAGGTCCGGCCGCCCCTGCCGCGCCATCAGGTAGGAGGTGGCGCGCGTCAGATTGCCCCAGCAGCCGTCGGCGTTGCCCGGGTACGGCGTGCGCCGCATCGTGTCGGTGAGGTCGAAGTAGAAGCCGGGGAAGAAACGGAACCCGTGCTCGCCGGGTAAGTTCCCCGGCGCGGTGATGCTGCGCGCCTTCCCGCCCAGCGCCTTGCGCTCGTAGACGGTGACGTCGAAGCCCCGCTCGACCAGCTCGTGCGCGGCCGAGAGCCCAGCCACACCGCCGCCCAGGACGGCCACCCTCTTCCCCGGTGCGGAGCTCGCGGCGCCCAGCACGCCGACCGTCGCGGCCGCCGCTGTGATCTTCAGGAAGTCCCTGCGCGTGCCCTCACTCATCGTGCCTCCAAGGCGTGAGGTGGCTGTTGCAGAGATTCGTAACACGTTATTGGCGCTCCGCCAATAGACGCTGACGGTGTGATAATCCATCCATGGGACGCATGGACCCCGACGACCGCCGCCAGCAGATCCTCGACCGCGCGCAGACGCTGTTCCGCGAGCGCCCGTACGAGTCGGTGTCCAACACCGAGATCGCCGCCGCGGCGGGGGTCAGCCGGGGGCTGCTCAACCACTACTTCGGCACCAAGCGCGAGCTCTACCTGGCCGCGGTGGCGGACCTGCTGAGCGTCCCCCCGGTGCCCGTGCCCGAGTACGTCGAGGGCGCCAGCGTCCGCGACCGGGTGTGCGAGAGCGTCAACGGCTGGCTGGAACTGCTGGAACGCAACCAGGAGACATGGCTGACCGCCCTGTCGACGCAGGGCGACCCGGAGCTCGAGGCGATCGTGGACGCGGCCCGCGAGCGGGTGGTCGACCACATCATCGAGGTGGTCGGCCTCGGCCCGGTCTCGCGCACCCACCCTGAGGTGCGCGGGATGCTGCGCGGCTTCTCCGGCATGGCCGAGGCCACGTCGGCCGAGTGGCTCAGGCGCGGCAGGCTCACCCGGCACCAGGCCCACGTCTTCCTGGAGGAGACGCTGGTCAAGCTGCTGGAGGAGATCATCCCGCACGTCCTGGACTAGGGTGTGCGGACCATGGGGCGAACGCTGATCACCGGGGTGACCGTCTGGGGCGGGGCCGGATGCGAGCCCGAGCCCGGATGGGTGCTGCTCGACGGTGAGCGGATCGCCGCCACCGGGCAGGACGAGCCCCCGGCCGCCGACGTAGTGGTCGAGCTGCCGGGGCGGCACGTGCTGCCGGGGTTCGTCGACACGCACACCCACCTGACCGTGGCCGCCTGGCAGCCGAGCGGAGGAGACGCCGCCGCGTGGACCGGCCTCCGCGACGCGCTGCACGCCGTTCGGACCGCCGCCGAGGCCGCGCCGCACGCCCCGTGGCTGCTGTTCTGGAACGCCTCCCTGCACGCCTGGCCCGAGGGCCGCCTGCCCACGGCGGCCGAACTGGACGAGGCCGCACCCGGCAGGAAGGTCCTCGTCAGCGGCGTCGACCTGCACAGGGGCGCCGTCTCAAGCCCCGCCCTGCACCTGGCCGTGGGCGAGCCCGGCGACCTCACCAAGACGGGCGAGGTGTGGGAGGCCGCCTACGGCCGCGTGCTCCGGCAGGCTCTGGCCGACCTGGCGGAGGCCGCCGACCCGGAGGAGGCGCTGCTCGCCGAGGCGCGCAGGCACCTCGCGCTGGGCATCACGCACGCCCACGACCCCTACGTCCCGCCGTCCGCGCACGACCGCATGCGCCGCCTGGCCGCCGCCACCCCCCTGCGCCTGTCCTGGGCGACCGGCCCCGAGACCGGCATCTTCGACGCCCCCTCTCGTGAGGCCCCGGAGGGCCCGTACGGCGAGGCCGTCAGGGAGGTCAAGATCTTCCTCGACGGCGCGGACCGGTGCGCGCTCCGGGTTCCAGCGGCCGCGCTTCCCGGCATGGTCGGCGGCACCGTGGCCGAGGCGCTGCGCCGCAGGGCGTTCGGCCCGATCCGCGAGGGCATGCGCAGGAAGATGGCCTTCACCAGGGGCGGCGTCGAGCTGCCCTACCTGCGCTTCACCGACGACGCCCTGGTCAGGGTGCTCGCCGCCTACGCGGAGGAAGGGATCGCGCTGCGGATCCACGCCCTGGGCAACCTGGCCGCCGAGCAGGCCGCCAGGGCGGTCACGAAGACCGGCGCCAGGGCCACCCTCGACCACCTCACCGGCCTCGACCGCAGGACCGCCGACCTGATCGCCGCCTCCGGCGCGTACGCCGCCGTCCAGCCCGGGTTCGTGACCAGGTTCGGCGGGCAGTTCGCCACCACCGGGCTCGACCGGCACCTGGCCGTCGCCGGGGCCCGCCTGCTGACCGACGCGGGGATCCCGCCGGTGATCAGCTCAGACCACCCCTGCGGGGCCCTCGACCCGCTGGTCAACCTGCGCGTCGCGGCCCGCCGGACGTTCCAGCCCGAGCAGTCGATCGGGTACGGCCAGGCCGTCGCGGCGGCCACCACCCGCGCCGCCGCGTCCATCGGGGCGCCGGGGGCGGGCGGCATCGCGCCCGGCGAGGTGGCCGACCTGGCGATCTGCGACGGCCACCCGTTCGACGACGGCACCCGCTGCGAGCAGACCTGGGTGGCGGGCAAGCGTACGTAGAGCGCGTATTTATCAGTGTTCGATATGTTTCGCGTCTATGACCCGCTTGAGCCCCCGACTCGGACCGCTCACCGCCAGGGAACACTGGCGCCGGATCCGGCTGCAGGCCTACTCGTGGCTGCTGACCGGCGCCTACCGGCTGGGCGCGCTGCACCCGGTGATCTGGCGGTTCGTGGCCAGGACCTACCATCCGGTCCTGGACCGGGTCGCGGCCAGGCACGCGCTGGTGGCCTGCAAGTTCGCGGCCGTGGACGTGCCCGCCTACCGTGACTTCCTGCGGGGGAACGGGGCCGCGGGCGCGCGGCGGCTGGCCGACTTCCCCGAGACGACCAAGCAGAACTACGCCGCCGTCTACGACGAGGAGAGCCGCTGCCAGGAGGGCCGGCTGCACCGTCCCGGCGTGATGGTGGACGAGTCGTCGGGGTCGAGCGGCAAGCCGTACAACTGGGTGCGCGGGCCGCGCGAGCTGAAGGGGATCTACCGCAACGCGGCCGGGTACATCGAGCTGGTCTTCCCCGGCAAGCGGCTGTTCGTGATCAACGCCTACTCGATGGGCGCCTGGGCGACGGGCACCACCACGGGCGCGGCGATGGCCATGATCGCCATGGTCAAGAACACCGGCCCGGACCTGGACAAGATCGCCGACACGCTCGAGCACTTCGGGCCCGGCTACAACTACGTCGTCTGCGCCTACCCGCCCTTCCTCAAGCACCTGCGTGACCGGCTCGACCAGAGCGGATTCCCCTGGGCCGAGTACCGCATCAGCGGCCAGGTGGGCGGCGAGGGCATGACCGAGGCGCTGCGCGACTACCTGGAGGAGCGCTTCGAGGAGGTCAGGTCGGGCTACGGCGCCAGCGACCTGACGATCGGGATGGGCGCCGAGAGCGGCTTCACGGTGTGGCTGCGCAAGCGGCTGGCCACCGACCAGGACCTGCGCGAGCGGCTGCTCGGGCCGGGGGAGCAGCGGCTGCCGATGATCTTCCACTACAACCCGCTGGAGACGTTCCTGGAGATCAACGCCGCCGGCGAGCTGCTGTGCACCATCAACACCAAGAGCTGCCTGCAGCCCAAGCTGCGCTACAACGTCGGCGACGAGGCTCAACTGCACCCGCTGGCCGAGGTCAGGCAGGTGCTCGGCGACGACTACGCGTCGGGGTGGACCGACGAGCGGATGAACCTGCCGCTGCTGTTCCTGTTCGGGCGCAAGGACTCGACGATCTCCTACATGGGCGCCAACCTCTACCCGCAGGACGTCGAGTACGGCCTGTATGAGGGCAACCCGTACGCCGCGTCCATCGCCAGGTTCTGCCTGTCGCTGGAGGAGCTGCCCGGCCTGGAGTACCGGCCGGTCATCAACATCGAGCTGCGCGAGGGCGCCGAGCCCGACCGCGAGGCGCTGGCCGAGATCTGCCGCAAGGGGGTGGTCGCCCACCTGGCGCGGGTCTCACGCGACTTCGCCGAGTCGCTGAAGGAGGACCCGACGACCGCCGACCTGCGCGTCAAGATCTTCGACCCGGGCCAGGGCCCGTTCGCCGCGCTCACCAAGATGAAGAACACCTATCTTGTTTGAGATCCTCAGTCGATACGAGGCTAAGGGCCCATGGGTGCCTAGTACTCCACCGACGCTTCGCGATCTTCGGTGTCGAGGTCGCATGGGAACGGCCACTGCATGATCATGCGGAGTTCGTGAAGACAACCGAAGATCGCGCAGTGGCCGCGCGCGACAGCGCAGACCCTGACGCGCTGGTCAGAGTGGCGCCACCGCCATCAAGCAACAGCCCGACATTGCCACTACCAGCGCAGATCTCGGTGGAGCCGCGGTCATCCGCGGCTCCACCGCCGCAGCGTGAGCAGTCCCGGATGCAGCTTGCGTAGCGCGGGGATGTCGGCGCGGAAGCCGGACTCCCCGAACCAGAAGATCATCCGGCTCTCCTTGCCGAACACGTGCAGCACCGGCGGCGGCAGCCTCCAGTAGCGTTTGCCCACCGTGGCCGCCACCTCGGGGATCGTCAGCTCGTCACCGGCCAGTTCCAGCTCCTGCCCCAGGTAGGTGTCCGGGTTCTCGAACGCCAGCCGCGCGAAGCTCCCGATGTCGGCCACCGCGATCATCTGCAGCTTCTTCTCGCGCTTCAGCACTGCGGCCATCATCCCGATGCCGATGCTGGCCCCCGTGCTCGTGAACGCCTCCATGAACGTGGTGGGTCTCAAGATCGTGTACGGCATGCGCCTGACGTGCCGCTCGATCTCCCATTTGGTGTCGAAGTGCGGGATGCCGCGAACGCGCTCCACTCCCCCGGCGCTGGTGTAGACGAAGTGGGATACGCCCGCTTCCTCGGCGGCCTCGGCCAGCGTGACGCCCTGCTGTATCTCCTGCTTGCCGCGTTGCTGCACCGAGAAGACGCCGTACGCGCCGTGGAGCGCGCGCTTCACCGCGGCACGGTCGGTGAGTTCCCCCTCGACCACCTCGACGCCTCGCCTGGCCAGGGCCTTCGCGGCTTCCGAACTCGCGTTCCTGGTCAGGCCCCTGACGTGCCAGCCGCCACCGTCGATCAGGGCATCGACCACCGCTCCGCCCTGGTTCCCCGTGGCCCCTGCCACTAGGATAGTCCTTACATGGTTCATACTTACATAGTTCACTATTTCTGGCGGGGTGTACATGGCCAATCCGAAACGGCTCGGCGAACTCATCCAAGCCGCCTCCCGCCGCTTCGCTCAGCAGGGCCTCGCTCGCTTCGCCGCCCACGGGCTCTCGCCTTCCCGGGTCCGGCTGCTCACGCTGGTGAGCGAGACGCCCGGAATGCGCATGGTCGAAGCGGCTCAGGCTCTGGGCGTCAGCCAGCGCGCCGTGACCGCGCTGGTCGACGCACTGGAATCGGAAGGCTTGGCGCGCCGCCGTCCCGACCCGTCCGACCGGCGGGCGCTACGCCTGGAGTTGACCGCTGCCGGGCGGGAGGCGCTGGCTACGATCGGAGATCTGCAGGAGCAGGTGAGCTCGGACATCTTCGCCGGGCTCTCCTCCGCGGATCAGTCGGAGCTTGAGCGGCTCCTTGTGGCCTTCTTGGAGGGAGAATCGCGCTAGTCGCGTTCTCCATCACGCCGCTCGGCGTTGGGGAAGGGGTCTCCGAGCCGGTCGCTCGCGCCGTCAAGGTCGTGCGTGACAGCGGGCTTCCTAACCGGACCGACGCTATGTTCACCACGGTCAAGGGTGAATGGGACGAGGTGATGGACGTGGTACGGCGCGCGGTCGCCGCGGTGGCGGAGGTAGCCCCTCGCGTCAGCCTCGTCCTCAAGGCCGACGTCCGCCCGGGGTTACCGACGGGCTCCACTCCAAGGTGGACGCGATCGAACGCCACCTGTCCGAGTAGACCCACCTCCCGAACCACCACACAGGCACCACCACGCGCGCTCGCACCGCCGCGACGTGCGCAGCACGACCCGCGTGCGCAGCACCACCGCGTCCGCAGCACGACCCGCACGCGCGCCCTGGCCACCGCTCACACAAGCAGCACCCGCACCATCACCACCGCCACGTGCGCAGCACGACCCGCGCGTGCACAGCACGACCCGCGCGCGCGGCCTGGCCACCGCTCACGCGAGCGGCATCCGCGCGGGCACGACGCCGCACGCGCTGGCACCACCCGCCACACACGCTCGCATCACCCGCCACGCGCGCGGCATGACCAGCACATGCGTGAGCATGGCGGCAGCCGACGCGGCGGTAGCGAGGAGGGTCGCATCAGCAGCACGGTCACGCCCTCGCAACCCGGCCACGCCCTCGCCGGTTCGGCCACGCTCTGGAGGCGCGGTGCGATCCGGTCTGAGGCCGGACGGAGCTCTGGGGCAAGTTCCGGAGTGCCGTCGCGTACTGTGCGGCCGGCGGGCGTACACGGTCCCCTGTCGCGCAGGTCCGTGTAGACCGCGTGACTCGAAAGGTAACGCCGGCCCAGGCCGAAACATCCGGTGATCCCGTTCCGGGAGTAGTGATCCTCCACCCGGGTGATGCAGCCTTGTGACCTTGCTGTATGCGGGGTCACACCCGAGACGGTGCGGCGGGTGAGACCGCCTCGGCAGTGAATCACGCCGGATGCGGCAGGTCCATCGATGCGAGCCTGGCCGGGTCGATCACGGCCGCGATGCCGGCGATCCGGCCGTCGACGACAGTGAACGCGATGACCGAGAGCGGGGTGCCGTCCTCGCGCCACGAGACGATCCCGGGAAGGCCGTTGACGAGCACCTCCAGGCCTCGCACGGCCGCGCCGGCGCCCAAACGGCGGCGCGCGCCGGCGGCGACCTCGGTGGCGCCGAGGACGACGACCACACCGCCGGGGGTGTCGACGGTCAGCTTCACCTCGGGGTCGAGCACGCGCAGCAACCCCTCGAAGTCGCCGTGACGTGCCGCCGCCAGGTAGGCCTGGACGACCTGGCGCTGCTCCCGTCCGACGGTCGCCGGCCGCTCGGTCGCCTGCACCTTCCTGCGGGCGCGGCTGGCGAGCATCTTGGTGGCGTCGGTGGACTTGCCGAGGATCTGTGCGATCTCGTCGAACGGCACCGCGAACAGGTCGTGCAGCACGAACGCCAGCCGCTCGCTCGGCCTGAGCGATTCCAGGACGACGAGGAGCGCGAGCCCGACCGAGTCGGCGAGCGCCACGTCGTCCTCCGGCGCGGGGCCGTCGTCGACCGTCACGACGAGCTCGGGCAGCCGGTCGTCGTAGGACGCCTCAGGGCGGGCCTGGCGCGATCGCAGGACGTCGAGGCTGATCCGGCCGACCACCGTGGTCAGCCAACCGGCGAGGTTGTGGATGGTGGCCGTGTCCTGGCGGGAGAGCCGCAGCCACGCCTCCTGGACCGCGTCCTCGGCGTCGGCGTGCGATCCGAGCATGCGGTAGGCGACCGCGCGCAGCCGGTCGCGCTGCGCCTCGAACGCCTCGGCCACCGGGTCCGCCGGGCTGCTGTCGTACATGTTGTTACCTTCCTCGGAACTGCCTCGTCATGGGTGATGACGAGCCCGGATGGGCGCAGGTAACCGATGAAGGGGCAAGAACCATGGAAGCACGTATGAAGAGCAAGGCGAACCCCGACGTGACCACCGCGATCCAGCACCTCTACACGGCGATTCACGCCGGCGGCGCCGACCCGCGCCTGCTCGAGCTGGTCCACCTGAGGGCCAGCCAGATCAACGGCTGCAGCCCGTGCGTTTTCGCCGGGGTCGCGTCGGCCAAGAGGCACGGAGAGACCGATGAGCGGCTGCACAACGTGGTCACGTGGCGGGAGACGCCGTTCTTCACCGAGGCGGAGCGGGCGGCGCTCGCGCTGACCGAGGCCGCCACCCGGATCCAGGACGGCGCGCCGGGCGTGACCGACGAGATCTGGGACGTCGCCGCGGCTCACTTCGACGAGACGCAGCTGTCCTCGATCATCCTGGAGATCGCGCTGACCAACTTCTTCAACCGGATCAACCGCACTATTCGGGAGCAGGCTGGCAAGACCTGGTAAGCCGGGTATCGGGGACGCGACAGGCGTCTCGACTCCGGTGCGGAAGCAGTCCCCGCCGACCGCCCAGGTCGCTGTGATCGCCTTGCGCCCGAAGGCTCCCGAGGTCGCGTAGGGCACATACTCGTCGCCCTTGAACAGGTACAGGTCGCCCGCGGTGCCCGGGGCACCGCGGGCGGCGTCGATTCCGGAGGCGAACCTTGAGTCCCGGTCAGCCCCCGGCCAGCTTCTTGGTCGGCAGTTCATCCGTGGCCGTGACCTCGCGGACGAGCTCCGAGCTCCACGGACACCAGTGGCAACCGGGGAGGAACGCGCCGCACGCCTCGTCCAGGTGCTCCTCGGTGTAGGGGATGGTGGCGTCGCAGACCTCGATGGCCATCGCGAAGAACTGGATGGTGCCGGGGTCCAGGTGGTAGCTCCACCTGGGGTTGTAGGGAGCGGGCCGTTTGATGATCCTGCCCATCACGTGGATCTTCTCAGTCTCTTCGCCGCGCAGGATCTTGCGGGCCTCCTCGATTCTGTCGGGGTCGGTCAGCTTGAAGATGAACTCCTCGCCGCTGACGTCCTTGAACGCAAAGTAGGCCTCGGCCATCAGGTCCCTCACTCTCGGTATCGCTCGCAGCACTCTGTGCCAGATAGGCGATTCCCTGCACGCCGTGCTTGTACGGGGGTGCGTTGGTAATGGGCGTGGAAACAACCCCTGGTGGCCCCGTCAGCCCGGCCGACGGCAGGGCGTTCGATGGAATGAGCTGCTCGCGGGAGCGAGATGGACGCGACGGGACTGCTGGGCACGGCCTTGGCCGTCGGCGCGGGACCGGTCGGGTTGACGATGGCGGCCGAACTACGCTGCCACGGCACGGATCCAGGCGGTCGTCGACCGGCTCGTCCCTGGGAAGCCGGCGGTGCGCAACCTGCGCTGGTCGTCGCTGTTCGGCATCAGCCACGGCACCGTCGACCGCCACGACCGAGTTGGCGGGCGGGCCGTACACCCTGCACCAACGGCGCCACGGCGCGCTCACCCACGTCTGGGTGCGCGGGGATGTGGGGCGGTGTCCTGCGCCCGGACGGCGAGTGTTTCGAGAAAGGCGGGGAGCGGTGGTGCCGCTTTGGTCGTTATTGTTCCCGTGTGAAGGACTCATGAGGACCACGGACTTCAGCAAGGCGCCGCCGCAGGGGCGGGCCACGGCCATGTTCGTCGGGGCCACCCGATACCGGGGGGTGCTGTCGATCGTCACGCTGACGATGACCTGGTTCCGCATGGTCAGGGACATGAAGCGGATGAAGGGCTACTGCTGGCACAAGGTGTACTGGGAGTTCCCTTTCACCCTCGGCACGCTGGCCTTCTTCGAGGACCGCGACTCGCTGCTGCGCTTCGCGCGATCCCGGCACCACCGGAAGCTCATGCAATGGGTGACGGATGGCGATAAAAACGCCACCGGGGGATATATCAGGCTCTATGTGGCGGAGGCCGAGGGTTACTCCAACGGGATCTGGAGGGCCGAGGGCGGCCCGATGGCGCACATCGAGACGTTCACCCCGCTGACCACCGAAGAGGGCGAGGGGCCGCGGGTGAAGCGCGGATGAGGCTCACCCCAGTCGAGGGCCGCGCCGACCTGCGCGCCTTCCTCCGCTTCACCGACGAGCTCTACGACGCCCGCTTCGTCCCCCCGCTGCACGCCACGATCCGTGCCTGGCAGCGCCAGGGCGTACGGCTGTGCCTGCTCAGGGACGGCGACCGGGTCGTCGGCAGGACCACGCTGCACACCTCGGACGCCTTCGACACCAAGCTCGGCAGGCGCCTGCAGCTGTTCGGCCTGACCGAGTTCGCCGAGGGCGCGGGCGAGGCCCTGTTCGACGCGATCTGCGCCGAGGCCGCCGGCAAGGACGCCGTCTTCGGCCCCGTCTCGCTGCTGCCCAACCAGGCGGGCGGCGTGATCACCTCCGGCTTCGGCGAGCGCGGCTTCATCGACAGCGCGTGGAACCACCCCTACTACCCGCAGGAGTACGACAAGTACGGCTTCCGCCGCCGCTTCGAGTCCGACACGTGGATCTGCCCGGTCCCCGCCGAGCCCGTCTTCCGCTTCGACGACGCCCGCATCGCCGCCGAGGACCTCGAGATCCACCGCGGCGACAAGCGCAGGATCGGCAAGCAGCTGCCGATCCTGCGGGAGATGCTCAACGCCAGCTTCGCCGGGCTCGGCTACTACACCGAGATCTCCGCCGAGCAGCTGGCCCAGCAGACCGACGGCCTGGCCTACCTGCTCGACGAGGACCTGTTGCTCTACCTCACCAAGGCCGGGCGCCCGATCGCCTTCGTCCTGTGCCTGCCCGACATTTCCGAGTTCGTGGCGAAAATTCGTGGAAACCTGCACGTCGGCAACCAGCTCCGGCTGCTGGCCTCCCGCTCCCGCCACCGCCGCGAAGCGGTGCTCATCATCAAGGGCACCATCCCCGCCGAGCAGGGCAAGGGCTACATGAACCTGCTGTCGAGGGAGCTCCACGAAGGCCTCAGGAAGGGCGGCTACCAGGCGCTGCGCAGCACCTACGTCGAGCACACCAACCCCGGCTCCGCCGCCCAGTACCGGACGATGGGCGGCCGCGCGCTGCACGGCTACACCTTCTACGAGAAGGACCTGGCGTGAAGGAGCTGCGGGACCTGGAGCCCGACTTCTGGCGCGCGCCCAGCGCGCACAACACCCAGCCCTGGCTCCTGCGCTACCACAAGCACGAGGTCGAGATCGGCTGGGATCCCGCCCGCGCGCTTCCCGTCAGCGACCCCACGGGCCGCGACCTGCGCCTCGGCCTGGGCGCCTTCGTCGAGACCTGCCTGATCGTCTGCGCCTCGGCGGGCCTGCGCGTCGGCTTCCGCTCCGACCCCGGCCCGCTCAGGGCAGGCTTCCTGCACGGTACGGCCGAGCCGTACCGGACCCCGTTCACCACCACCGACGTGCGGGCACGCGGCGCCAACCGCGGCGCCTACGAGGCGGGGCGGCTGCCCGCCGAGGTCATGGACCGACTGGCCGAGCACGCGAACCTGGTCAGAGTGCCGTGCCGCGAGCTGGCGGGTCTGCTGTTCGCGGCCGACCTGCACCAGTTCGGCGACCCGGAGGTCACGCGGGAGCTGCGCGAGTGGCTGCGCCTGACCCCGCGCCATCCCCGCTACCTGCTGGACGGGCTCACTGACCAGGCCCTCTCCCTGGGCGCCGGCGAAGCGCTGGGGTTGCGGGCCTCGCTGGCCCTGTACCCGGCGCTCCGGCGGCTCGGGCTGCCCAAGCTGCTGGCCGGTGCCGGGCGCGGGCTGCTCGACTACGACGGCGACGTGCTCGTGCTCGTCGGAGACCCCGGCGATCAGCTGGAGCAGGGCAGGGCGCTGATGCGGACGTGGCTCACCCTGTCGGGACTCGGGTACACCACGCACCCGCTCAGCCAGATCATCGACTGCGCCGGGACCAGGCGGGCGCTCGCCGACCGCCTGGACGCCAAGGACCCGGACAGCCTCCTGCACCTCGCCAGGGCGGGAAAGCCGAAGGCGCCCGCCGTACGCTCCGCGCGAGTGCGGACGTAACGGCGGGCGCCCCGCTTCAGACGGACAGCACCGTGCCGGCGCCGACCGTCAGGCCGCCCTCGCGGATCGCGAAGCCCAGCCCGGGCTCGACCGCGACGGCCTTGCCCAGCTCGACCGACACGTCGACCGTGTCACCCGGCACGGCCGCGCCGTCCAGCGCGATCGTGCCCGGCACGTCGGTCGTGCGCAGGTAGAACTGCGGCCGGTAGCCGTCACCGATCGGCTTCCTGCGGCCGCCCTCCTCGGGCGTGAGCAGGTAGAGCCGCGCCGTGAACGACGTGCGGGCCGCCTGGCTGCCCGGCCTGGCCAGCACCATGCCACGCCGCACCTGCTCGCGGCGGACGCCGCGCAGCAGCACGGCCGCGTTGTCGCCGGCCTCGCCGCGCTCCATGGTCTTGCCGAACGTCTCGACGCCGGTCACGACCGCGGTGTACGGCTCGCCGAACCCGACGACCTCGACCGTGTCGCCGAGGCGGACCGTGCCGCGCTCGATGGCGCCGGTGACGACCGTGCCGCGGCCGGTGACCGTGAGCACGTTCTCCACCGGCATCAGGAACGGCGCGTCCACGTACCTGACCGGCACCGGGATGTGGTCGTCGACGGCCTGCAGCAGCGCGTCGATCGAGGCCACCCACCGCGGGTCGCCCTCCAGCGCCCGCAGCCCGGACACCCGGACCATCGGCACGTCGTCGAAGCCGTGCTCCGACAGCATCTCCTGCAGCTCCAGCTCGACCAGGTCCGTCAGCTCCGGGTCGGCGCCGTCGGCCTTGTTGACCGCGACGACCAGGTGCTCGACCCCGACCCGCTTGGCGAGCAGCACGTGCTCGCGGGTCTGCGGCATGATCCCGTCCTGCGCGGACACGACCAGGATGGCGCCGTCGAGCTGCGCCGCCCCCGTGATCATGTTCTTCACGTAGTCGGCGTGGCCCGGCATGTCGACGTGGGCGTAGTGCCTGGTGGCGGTCTCATACTCGACGTGCGAGATGTTGATCGTGATGCCCCTGGAGTGCTCCTCCGGGGTCCGGTCGATCCGCTCGAACGGCGTGTACGTGGCCTGGCCGCGCTCCCCCAGCACCTTGGTGATCGCGGCGGTCAGCGTGGTCTTGCCGTGGTCGACGTGGCCCATCGTGCCGATGTTGAGATGCGGCTTGTTACGGATGTAGGCCTGCTTGGCCATGGTTCCTTCCTCCGAAGAGTCCTTCTTGGCGGTGACCCGTCCGGGTCGACTACCTCCGCCCGCCGGGTCACTCATCAGGACTTACAGGCGGAGGTCAGAGCTCCAGGCCGTCGAAGGCACGCGCCGGCGCGCCCGCGGCTGCGGGCGTTGCGTGGCATGCGTGCAGGAACATGAGCGTCATAGTGATGCATCTGAGCACCGGGGAGCAACGGATTATTCCCGGCGGTTAGTGGCCCCGCACGAAGGCTGGGGGGTTGTTCGTCGAACCGGCCGAAGAACGCCCCGCGCGGCTGGCCTACGGTTCGGACATGCCACCCCTAGCCCTCGACGACCTGTACCGCCTCGCCGTACCGGGGGATCCCCAGCTGCGGCCGGACGGCGGCGCCGTCGCCTACACGCTCACCACCGCCGACCGGGACTCCGACGAGCCTGTGACCGAGATCTGGCTCGCCGCCCCAGGCGCCGAGCCCCGCCGCCTGGCCAAGGGCATCGCTCCGCGCTGGTCGCCCGACGGCGGCACGCTCGCCTTCCTGCGTCCCGTCGACGGCGCGCCGCAGATCCACCTGCTGCCCATGGACGGGGGCGAGCCGGTACAGCTCACGCAGGCCAAGCTGGGCGCGGGCATCCCCGTCTGGTCGCCGGACGGCACGAGGATCGCCTACGGCGGGCCGCACGGCACCGTGGACCCGAACGCGCCCGTGGTCGTCGACACCCTGGAGTACAAGGCCGACGGCGCCGGACTGCTGCGCGAGATCACCACGCACCTCTTCGTGGTCCCCGTCGGCGGGGGCGAGACGCTCCAGCTGACCGAGGGCGACTTCCACGCCGGCCAGCCCACCTGGTCGCCCGACGGCCGCCAGCTTGCCTTCACCGCCTCTCTGGATTCCGACCGCGACCTGGTCATCGGCGGCGAGGTGTACGCGGTCGAGGCGACGGGCAGCGAGCCGAAGCGGCTGACCGGTCCCGAAGTGATCTGCATCGGCGCCTGGTGGCTCGGCGACCGCCTGGTGATCGCGGGGCTGAAGGGCGGCCCCGAGGGCCACACGCGGCTGTTCACGCTGGAGGGGGACCGGCTGGCCGAGCTGGAGACCGGGCTCGACCGCAACGTCATGATGGGCGCCCCCGGCTACCCGGGCGCCACGCCCCAGCTGCTCGGCGGCGACCTGGTCTTCGCCGCCCGAGACGGCGGCTGCTCGCACCTGTACCGGCTGCCCGGCGTCGCCTCCGGCCAGGCCGAGAAGATCGTCGGCGGCGAGCGCGTCGTGGCCGGCGCCAGCGTGGCTGCGGGCCGCATCGCCTACGTCGCGGCCACGCCGGAGAGCGCGGGCGAGGTGTACCTCGACGGGCTGGCGCTCACCTCCTACGCGCTTCCGGACGTGGAGCTGTTCGTGCCGCGCCGCCGTACCTTCACCGCGCCTGACGGCACCCAGGTCGAGGGGTTCATCCTGCGCGACGAGAACCTCACCGAGCCGGGTCCGCTGCTGCTGGACGTGCACGGCGGCCCGCACAACGCCTGGGCGCCCGTCTTCGACGGCGTGCACCTGTACCACCAGGTGCTCGCCGCGCGCGGCTGGACCGTTCTGATGATCAACCCGCGCGCCAGCGACGGCTACGGCGAGGCCTTCTACACCGCCACCAAGGGCGCCTGGGGCATCTCCGACCAGGACGACTTCCTGGCGCCCCTCGACCGGCTCGTGGCCGAGGGCATCGCCGACCCCGACCGGCTGGCCATCACCGGCTACAGCTACGGCGGCTACATGACCTGCTGGCTGACCTCGCACACCGGGCGCTTCAAGGCGGCCATCCCCGGCGGCATCGTCAGCGACCTGCACAGCATGGTCGGCACGTCCGACCTGGGCTACTTCATGAAGAAGCACGAGTGCGCGGGCGACCTGCAGGCGCAGTCGCCGATCACCTTCGTGGATCAGGTCACCACCCCGACCCTGATCCTGCACGGAGAGAACGACGACCGGTGCCCGGTCGGGCAGGCCGAGCAGTGGTTCGAGGCCCTGCGCGAACGGCAGGTGCCGGTCAGGCTCGTGCGCTACCCGGGCGGCTCGCACCTGTTCATCCTGAACGGCCGCCCCTCACACCGTCATCACTACAACGAGAGGATCCTCGCGTGGCTGGAACAATGGGTCAGCGGCTCGCCGAGCTGATCGCGCAGTACGAGGTACCGGGGGCCGCGCTGGCCTACCTGCACCAGGGCGAGCTGCACGAGTTCGCCGCCGGAACCCTGAACGCCGACACCGGGGTCGAGGCGACCACCGACTCGCTGTTCCAGATCGGGTCGGTCAGCAAGGTCTGGACCGCGACCATGCTGGTCCAGCTGGCCGAGCGGGGCACGCTGACGCTCGACACCCCCGTCGTCGAGCTGCTGCCCGAGTTCAAGGTCGCCGATCCCGAGGTCACCAAGACCGTCACCGTCAGGCACCTGCTGTCGCACACCAGCGGCATCGACGGCGACCTGTTCCTCGACACCGGCCGCGGCGACGACTGCGTGGAGAAGTACGTCGCCGCCTGTGCCGACCTCAAGCAGAACCACCCCATCGGCGCCACCCAGTCCTACTGCAACTCCGGCTTCATCGTCGCCGGCCGCATCCTGGAGAAGGTGTACGGCAAGAGCTGGGACGACGTGCTCCGCGAGCAGATCGTCGAGCCGCTCGGCCTGACCCACACGGTGACGTTGCCGGAGGACGTGCTGCGCTACCGGGCCGCGATGGGCCACGTGGAGGGCGGCAAGACCGCGCCCGTCTGGGGGCTCATGCGTTCGGCAGGACCGGCCGGCCTCATCTGCGCCCGGCCCGCCGACGTGGTCGCCTTCGGCCGCGCCCACCTGGAGGGCGGCCTGCTGAAGGACCCCCAGGCCATGTGGGAGCCGCAGGTCGCCGTCCCCAACCCCTACACGCTGGGCAGCCACTGGGGCGTCGGCTGGATCCTGGACGAGTGGAGCGGCCACCGGATCATCTCCCACGGCGGCAACACCATCGGCCAGCACGCCATGCTCTGGGTGGTGCCCGACACCGGCACCGTCGTGGCGGTGTCGGCCAACGGCGGCCACAGCGGCGCGTTCACCCACGCGGTGGCCACCGAACTGTTCGCCGAGCTCGACGGGATCGAGGTGCCGCCCGTGCTCGGCCCGCCCGAGACCCCGGTCGAGGTCGACCTGGAGCGCCACGCCGGCGTGTACGAGCGCGTCGGGGCGAGGATGACGATGTCCGTGCGCGAGGGCGCGCTGTGGTGCCGCATGGAGGCCATGGGAGCGCTGGCGGAGATGACACCCCCGATCGAGCTGAAGACCATCCCGGTCGACGAGAACACCTTCGTCGGCCGCGAGGACGGCGACCCGCAGTGGGTCTCGGCCGTTTTCTACGAACTCGCGGACGGCACGCCTTACGTGCACATGGGCGCGCGCGCAACCCCGAAGGTGAGCTGAGATGGACCTGCAGAAGCGTCTCGACGAAGCGGCGCGCGCGCACAACGTGCCCGGCGCGGCCATCGCGGTGTGGTCACGCGGCGAGCTGCACGAGGCCGCAACCGGCGTGCTCAACAGGAACACCGGCGTGGAGGCCACGCCCGACAGCGTCTTCCAGGTCGGCTCGACCACCAAGGTGTGGACGGCCGCGCTGGTCATGCAGCTGGTCGACGAGGGCCTGGTCGAGTTGGACAAGCTCGTCACCGACTACCTGCCCGGCTTCCCCGTCCGCGGGGCGATCACGGTGCGGCACCTGCTGACGCACACCGGCGGCTTCGACGGCGACCTGTTCGAGGACACCGGGCGCGGCGACGACTGCCTGGACAAGTTCGTCGCCTACCTGAAGGACGCCGGGATCGTGCACGAGCCCGGTGCCCTGTTCTCCTACTGCAACGCCGGCTACGTGGTGCTCGGCGCGCTGGTGGCCACGCTGCGCGGCACCACCTGGGAGCAGGCCATGCGCGAGCGGCTGATGGAGCCGCTCGGCGTCACCCAGGCCGCGCTGTTCGGCGAGGAGGCGGTGCTCCTGCGCGCCTCGGCCGGGCACATCGGGCCGGACAACGTCGTCTACCCGAAGTGGCAGATGCCGCGCTCCAACGCGCCCGCCGGCTCCACGATGTGCCTGGCGCCGCGCGAGCTGGTCAGGTTCGGGCGGATGCTGGCCGCGGGCGGCGCCGCCGAGGACGGCACCAGGGTCCTGTCGCAGGAGAGCGTGGCCGCCATGCTCACCCCGCAGGTCGACGTGCCCGGCGTGAACGGGCTGCTGGCCGCGCAGTGGGGGCTCGGCGTCGAACTGCTCGAATGGGGCGCCTACGGCCACGACGGCGGCACCCCGGGGCAGAGCACGTTCTGGGTCATCGTGCCCGGCGCCGACTTCGTGCTGGCGATGAACGTCAACGGCGGCTCCGCCCTCGGCCTCCTCGTCGAGCTGGCGCATCCCGTCATCAGGGAGCTCACCGGCGCCGCCGTGCCCGAGCTGCCGAAGCCGCCCGCGCAGCCGCGGGCCGTCGACGCCGCGCCGTACGAGGGTCGCTACCAGGGGCCGCAGCTGGGCTACGAGGTGGCCGCCGCCGACGGCGGGCTGGACATCACGCTCATCCCCGGCGAGTTCATGGCGAGCATGGGCGCCGAGCACAAGACGACCAGGTTCGTGCATCTCAGCGGCGACTCCTTCATCGCCGCCGAGGCTGAGGACGGCCTGTACGAGACGGCCACGTTCATCGTGCGCGACGGCCGCGCCGCCTACCTGCACAACGGCAGGGCGGTGCCGCGTGCGTGAGGTGTTCGACGAGGCGGGCGTGCGCGGCTTCGTGCACGCCGTCGACCTCGACGGCGGGGCGGAGACGGGACTCGACCCTGACGAGCCCGTCGTGCTCGCCTCGGTGTTCAAGATCCCGATCGTGCTGGAGTACGCCAGGCAGGCCGCCGCCGGTCAGCTCGAGCGCACCGAACGGCTGACCGTGACCGCCGCCGACAAGGACGGCGGGATCGGCACCTCCGGCTGCCTCGACGACGTCTCGCTCACGCTGCGCGACCTGGCCCACTTCATGATGACGATGTCCGACAACGCCGCCACCGACGTGCTGCTGCGCAGGGTCGGCCTGGACCGGGTCAACGGCACGCTGAAGGAGCTGGGACTCTGGCGGACCCACCTCATCGGCGGCTGCGCCGAGCTGTTCAAGACGGTGGCCGAGGAACTGGTCGGCTCCGAGGCGGCCGAGAAGGGCGGGATCGAGCTGGAGGAGGCGCTCACGGCGGCGCTGGCGACGGCCACGCCCGAGCGGATCCGCGCCCTGGCGGTGCGGGACCCCGCCCGCACCACCGCCGGCACGCCGCGCGAGCTGACCACGCTGCTCGGGCTCATCTGGCGCGACGAGGCCGGTCCCGCGGAGGCCTGCGCCGAGGTACGGAAGATCATGGGCAACCAGGTCTGGCCGCACCGGCTGTCCTCCGGCTTCCCCGACGAGGTCAAGGTCTCCGGCAAGACGGGCACGCTCTGGGGCGTCCGCAACGAGGTCGGTGTCGTGGAATATCCGGATAAGTCGAGGTATGCGGTGGCGGTGTTCCTCCACGGCGACGACCTGAGCTTCCGCAACCCGGCGGCCGACGCGGCGATCGGCAAGGCCGCCCGGCTCGCCGTCGACCACCTGCGCGGCTGATGTCCCTCTACGTCGACTATCGTGAGCGCATGCACGACCGTCCACGCGCCAGTCTCGGACGGATCCTGCTCGACCTCGGCAACACGGTGCTCGACGTGGCTGCCTCGCCCGGTGACCTCGACATCGAGGTCACCGGGGTGCACATCTTCGACCCCCTCGACGAGCTGCTGGTCCCGCCTGGCGGGATCCTGCTCGCCGTGGGGGTCCACGGCGCTCCCGAGATCTGCTCGCTGATCGACCTGGCGCCCGAGGCGGCCGGGATCGTCGTCAAGCTGCCCGTGGACGTCGACGAGCAGGTCCGCGCCAAGGTCCTGGAGACCGGCGTGGCCGTGCTCGGGCTCACCCGCGCCGCCTCCTGGTCCCAGGTGGCGGCGCTGATCCGGTCGCTGCTGGCCGAGGGTGACCTGGCCGAACCCGGGGACGGCCCGCAGGGCGACCTGTTCGCGCTGGCCAACGCGGTCTGCGCGCTGCTCGACGCGCCCGTCACCATCGAGGACCGCTCCTCCCGGGTGCTGGCCTTCTCCGGCAGGCAGGACGAGGCCGACCCCGGCCGCGTCGAGACCGTGCTCGGCCGCCAGGTGCCCGAGCGCTACCAGCGCATGCTGGACGAGAGGGGCTCCTTCAAGCAGCTCTACCAGAGCCGCGAGCCCATCTACATCGAGATGACCGACGGCAGCCTCGACCGCGTCGCGGTGGCCGTGCGCACCGGCGACGAGATCCTCGGCTCCATCTGGGCCGCCGTGCGCGAGCCCCTCAGCGAGCAGCGGCAGCGGGCCCTGACCGACGCCGCCAAGATCGTCGCCCTGCAGCTGCTGCGCGAGCGCGCCGGCGCGGACACCCAGCGGCGGCTGCGCGCCGACCTGCTGTCGACCGTGCTGGCGGGCGGCGCCGACGCGCACGAGGCGGCGGGCAGGCTGGGCATCGCCACCGAACGCCTGTGCGTGCTGGCCGCCCAGCTCACCGACGTCTCCGCCGCCGACCCCGCCCGCGGCGAGAGCGACAGACAGCGCTTCTGCGACGCGCTGTCCCTGCACGTGGGCGCCATCCACCCCAAGGCCGCCGCCGCGCTCGTCGGCTCGGTGGCCTACGCCGTGCTGCCGCTGCACGCCGGCGGCGAGGAGGAGGCGCGTGCCGTACGCGTCGCCGAGAGCTTCCTGGCGCGCGTCGGGCCGCGGCACGCCGCCAACATCGGGGTCGGCCGCCTGGCCGCCAACCTGTCGCAGGTGGCGCGCTCGCGCGCCGACGCCGACAGGGCGCTGCGCGTGCTGCGCGCCCGTGAGAGCAGCGGGCAGGTCGCCGGCTACACCACGGTCCACTTCGAGTCGCTGCTGCTGCAGGTCTCCGACGTGGCCGCGGCCGAGGAACAGTCGCCCACCGGTCCCTACGAGCGGCTGCTTGCCCACGACGCCGAGCACGGCAGCGAGCTGGTCGCCACGCTGCGGGCCTACCTGGACGCCTTCGGCGACGTCAACGTGGCCTCCGCCAAGGTGCACGTGCACGCCAACACCTTCCGGTACCGGCTCAAGCGGCTGGTGGAGATCAGCGGGCTCGACCTGTCGGATCCCGACGCCCGGCTCACCGTGATGCTCCAGATGCGGATCTTCGGCCGCTAGAACGAGGCCGCCCGCGCATTTCGTGAAGCGGCACGAAGAACCGGCTCCTGCTAGGGGCGAAGGTGGGGCATCTCCCCCCACGCGCGTCTGGAGTCCCCGAATGAGAAAAACAGCAGCGCTCGCCGCACTGGCCCTGTTCGCCGCGGCCTGCGGCGGCGGCACGGCGAGCGGACCGGGCAAACCGGTCGCGGGCGGCACGTTCACCTACGCCATCACCGCCGACCCCGGGGTACTCGATCCCGCCATGGGCGTGCTCTCCGTCACCAACGAGGTACTGTCCTTCTCCTACGACACGCTGGTCAGCAGCTCCCAGGACGGCAAGATCATCCCGGCGCTGGCGGAGAAGTGGGACGTCAAGCCCGACCAGGTGACCTTCACCATGCGCAAGGACGTCACGTGCTCCGACGGCTCGCCGCTCATGGCGGCTGACGTGGCCGAGAACGTCAACCACATGACCGACCCCGCCACCAAGTCCCCCGTCAACGGCGTGCTCGTGCCGGCCGACATGAAGGCCAAGGCGGACGACGCCGCGGGGACCGTGACGCTGTCGACGTCCAAGCCGTTCAGCTTCATCCTGGAGAGCGCCCGCCTGCTGTACATCGTCTGCGGCAAGGCGGTCAAGGACCGTTCGCTGATCGCGCACGCCACCTCAGGCAGCGGACCGTGGGTGCTGAGCGAGTCGGTGCCCGGCGACCACTACACCTTCAAGGTCCGCCGCGAGTACGCCTGGGGCCCCGGCGGCGCCACGGCCAAGGAGCTGCCCGACAGGGTGGTGCTGAAGGTCGTCCCCAACGAGCAGACGGCCGCCAACCTGCTGATCGCCGGGACCATCAACGGCATGGACGTCAACGGCCCCGACCGGGCGCGGCTGGAGGCCACTCCCGGCATCGGCAAGAAGATCGTCCCGAACGGCAACGGCCAGTTCTTCTACCACCAGGGCGAGGACAGGCCCACCCACGACCCGGCCGTGCGCAAGGCGCTCACCCAGGCCATCAACCTGACCGAGCTGGGCAACGTCTCCACCAGCGGCACCGGCAAGCCCGCCTCCGGGCTGGTGCTCTACCCGCGCCCCTGCCCGGGTGACACCGTCACGGGTCACGTGCCCGGCTACGACGTCGCCGCGGCGACCGCCGCGCTGGACGCCGCGGGCTGGAAGGCCGGCCCCGACGGCGTCCGCGTCAAGAACGGCAAGCGGCTCTCGATGCGCTACGTGTACGTGACGACCCGCGGCCCCGGCATCCAGGCCGCCGCCGAGTACGTCGCCAACGCCTGGAAGAAGATCGGCGTGGAGACCAAGCTGAACGGCGTCATCGACACCAAGCTGGCCGAGGAGCTCAACGCCACCCAGGACTGGGACGTCATCTGGCTGCCCATCGGCGTGACCCTGCCCACCCAGCTCGTCGGCTTCCTGTCCGGCCCGTCCGCCCCCAAGGGCGGCAACTTCGCCCACCTGGCCAACACCCGCTACGAGGAGCTCGTGGCCAAGGCCACCGGGATGCCGGGGGAGGCCGGGTGCAAGCTCTGGCTGGAGTCGGAGTCGGCCCTGTTCGACAACGTCGACCTGGTCCCCGTGGTGGAGAACACGGTTCTCACCGCCTCCAAGGGCGCCACGTTCGACACGATGGCCGGGCTGTTCTACCCGGCCTCGATCCGGCTCACCCAGGGAGGCTGAGTGAGGCATCTGATCAGGTTCGTCGTGTCGATGGCCGTGCTGCTCGTGGCCTCGTTCGCGATGATCCACCTGATTCCCGGCGACCCCGTGCGGGCCTCACTGGGGCCCGCCGCCCCGGTGGAGCTGGTCCAGGCCCGCATGGCCGCCCTCGGCCTGGACCGGCCGCTGATCGAGCAGTTCTTCACCTACGTCGGCCACGTCTTCACCGGCAATCTCGGCACGTCGTTCATCAGCGGCGAGCCGGTGGGTGACGTGATCATGGCCCGGCTGCCCAACACGCTGATGCTGGCCGTCCTGGCCACCGTCGTGTCGCTGCTGGTGGCCGTGCCGCTGGGCATGTGGGCCGCCATCCGCACCGAGAACGGCCGCAACCGCGGCACCGAGATCACTTTCAACTCGGTCACCGGCACCGCCGTGGCCGTGCCCGAGTTCCTGTACTCGATCGCGCTGGTCACCGTGTTCGCCATCGGGCTGCACCTGCTCCCGCCCGCGGGCAAGACGGGCCCGGACTCCTTCGTGCTACCCGTGGTGGCGCTGGCCCTCGGGCCGATCGCGATGATCGCCCGCATCGCCAGGGTGGAGACGCTGAAGGAGCTGGGCTCGGACTACATCCGCCTGGCCCGCGCCAAGCGCCTGCCCGCGGCCAGGCTCTACTTCAGGCACGTGCTGCCCAACACCCTCACCGCCACGCTCACCATGGGCGGACTGCTGCTCACGGCGCTGATCGCGGGCAGCGTGCTGGTGGAGTACGTCTTCGCCTGGCCCGGGCTCGGCCTGAAGATCACCGAGGCGATCACGCAGAAGGACTACCCGGTGGCCCAGGCCGTGATCCTGGTCTACGGCGGCATCGTGCTGGTCGTGAACTTCGCCGTCGACCTGATGCTGGGCGTGCTCGACCCGACCTCCAAGATCAAGGAGTCCTGATGTCCAGCGCTCAGACGGCGGACCTGACGGGTACGGCACAGCCGCTCGTCCGGCCGCGCCGGGCACGCCTGCGGCTCCCGCGCACCCCCTCCGGCGTCGCGGGCGCCGTGATCGTGGCGCTCATGGTCGTGCTGGCGATCATCGGACCGCCCATCTGGGGCGAGACGGCCGAGCGGATCGACGCCTCGGCCATCCTGCAGGGCGCCTCGTCCGCCCATCCGCTCGGCACCGACAACCTGGGCCGCGACCTGCTGGCCCGGATGCTGGTGGCCGGGCGCTTCTCGCTCACGCTCGCGCTGATCTCCTCCCTCATCGGCGCGAGCGTGGGAGTCGTGCTCGGCGCGCTGCCGTCGGTGCTGCCCCGCCGCGGCGCCAGGTTCGTGACCGGGCTGGTCAACGCCCTGGTGGCCTTCCCGGGGCTGCTGCTGGCCATGTTCACCGCCGTGGTGACCGGGCTCGGTGCCAAGGGCGCCGTGCTCGGCATCGGGGTGGCCTCGGCGCCCGCGTTCGCCCGGCTCACCCAGACGCTGGCCGCCTCCGTCGCCGGGGCCGACTACGTCTCGGCCGCCCGCATGCTGGGCGTGCCCCGGCGGTGGGTCCTGACCAGGCACGTGCTCCCGAACATCGCCGAGCCGCTGATACTCAACCTCACCCAGTCGCTCGGGTTCGCGCTGCTCGGCCTGGCCGGGATGTCGTTCCTCGGGCTGGGGGTGCAGCCGCCGGACTTCGACTGGGGGCGGCTGCTGTTCGACGGGTTCTCCCGGATCTACGTCACGCCGGAGGTGGCGCTGGGGCCCGCGCTGGCCGTGGCGCTGGCCGGGATCGGGTTCAACCTGCTCGGCGACGCGCTGGCCAAGGCGGCGGGGCGGCCCGCCGTACGGGCGGAGAAGCCCGAGGCCGTGGGGGAGGAGGCCGCGAGCGAACCCGATCCCGGCGCGGTGCTGGAGGTGCGGGAGCTGACCGTGTCCTTCCCCGGCGGGGTGACGCCGGTGCGCGGGCTGTCGCTGAGCGTCGCTCCCGGCGAGATCGTCGGGATCGTGGGCGAGTCGGGCAGCGGCAAGAGCCTCACCGCGGCCGCCATCGGTGGGCTCGTGCCGCATCCGGGTACGGTCACCCACGCCAGGCTCCGCCTGGACGGCAAGGATGTCGCCGGGATGTCAGGCAAGGAGCTCGGGACCACGCTGGCCATGGTGTTCCAGGACCCGATGGCCTCGCTCAACCCGGCGCTCAAGGTGGGCGGTCAGCTGGCCGAGGTGGCCACCGTCCACCTGGGGGCCGGCCGTACGGAGGCGCACGCGCGGGCCGTCGATCGGCTCGGGCACGTGCACCTGCCCGAGCCGGACAAACAGGCCAGGAGGCATCCGCACGAGCTGTCGGGCGGCATGCGGCAGCGCGCGGTGATCGCGATGGGCCTGATGGGCGAGCCCAAGCTGATCATCGCCGACGAGCCGACCACGGCGCTGGACGTGACCGTGCAGCGGCAGATCCTGCGCCTGCTGCGCGAGGTCGTCGACGAGAGCGGCGCGGCCGCGCTGTTCATCTCGCACGACATCGCGGTCGTCGGCGAGCTGTGCGACCGGGTCGTGGTCATGTACGCGGGCCGCGTCGTGGAGGAGCTGCCCGTGGCCAGGCTGGCCGTCGGCGCCGCGCACCCGTACACGCGGGCGCTCATCGACTCGCTGCCCGACATGGACACCGACAGGAGCAGGCCGCTGGCCAGCATCCCGGGCCGCCAGCCGGCCCCCTCGCAGGTCGGCACCGGGTGCGCGTTCGCCGACCGGTGCGAGCTGGCCGCCGCCCGCTGCTCGGCCGAGCGCCCGCCCCTCGTCGTCCACGGCCCGGCGCACCAGGTCGCCTGCTGGGAGGTCTGAATGCTCATTTCTCACCTGACCGTCCGCTACGGCGCCTTCACTGCGGTCGACGACGTCACGCTGGAGATCCCGCCAGGCGGCATCGTGGGCCTGGTCGGCGAATCCGGCTCCGGCAAGTCGTCGGTGGCCCGCGCCGTCAGCGGCCTGATCCCGCACCAGGGCACGGTCACCGGCGCCGACCGCATCCAGATGGTCTTCCAGGACCCGTACGCCTCGCTCGACCCCCGGATGTCGGTCGGCGACTCCGTGGCCGAGGGCGTGCGCTTCGCCGGCGGGCGGCGCTCCGCGGTGAAGGAGGAGGTCGCCAGGCTCCTGGGCCTGGTGTCCCTGCCCGCCGACGTCGCCGAGCGGTACCCGAGGGAGCTGTCCGGCGGCCAGCGGCAGCGCGTGGCCATCGCCAGGGCCCTGGGCGCCCGCCCCGACCTGCTGGTGGCCGACGAGATCACCAGCGCGCTGGACGTGTCGGTACAGGGCTCGGTGCTCAACCTGATCCGTCGCCTGCGCGACGACCTGGGCCTGTCGATGCTGTTCATCTCGCACAACCTGGCCGTCGTGCGCTACGTCTCGGACGTGGTGGCGGTCATGCACGAGGGCAGGGTGGTCGAGCTCGGCCCCACCGAGCAGGTCGTGGGCGAGCCGTCCCACGACTACACGCGCACCCTGCTCGAGGCGGTGCCACGCCTGCCACGTCCCTAGCCGGTGGTGCCCGCAGGCTGTGGCGGGCACCACCACGCCGGTCACGCCTCCGACGCGGTCCGGGAGCCGGATGCGATGCTGGAGGTAGCGAACCAGGAAGCAGGTGACGCGGATCGTGCTCTGCCGGCTCAGATACGTCGGGTGCGTCAGGTGACGCCCGACTCCGTCTACGTGGTGACCGACCGCCCGCACACCGCGTGCCGCCGAGGGGACGGCGGGTGGGAGGCGCCCGGCTGCGTCGTCTCGGTGGAGTCGGGCAAGGTCACCGTCAGCGGTGACGGGCTGTCGTTCGTCGCGCTGCGCTGGCGGCGCCCCATCCCCGACGACACCCTCGTGCTCGGCGACGCGTGGGAACGGTCGTACGGCGAGCTGCAGTGGCGCCACCCGCAGCCCGAGCGGACCCTGCCCTGGTACTGGCTGGCCACCTCGGGCGGCAGGACGTGGGGGATGGGCGTGCGGACCCGGCCCGGCGCCATGTGCTCGTGGACCGTGGCTGGCGACGGCGTCACGCTCTGGCTCGACGTCCGCAGCGGCGGGCAGCCGGTCCTCCTCGGCGACAGGGAGCTGGCGGCGGCGACCCTGGTGGGCGTGGACGGGGCGGCCCGGCCGTACGCGATGCTGGCGGAGCTGTGCGCGGCGATGAGCCCCGACCCGCTGCTGCCGCGCGAGCCGGTCGTGGGCTGCAACAACTGGTACTACGCCTACGGCGAGGGGTTCGGCAGGGAGGCGGTGGTGCGCGACGCGCGCACGATCGCCGAGTACGCCGACGGGCACGAGGTGCTGCCGTACTGCGTGGTCGACGACGGCTGGACCCACCATCACGGGCCCTGGGACACCGGATTCTTCGACATGGCCGAGACCGCCGGCGAGATCAAGGCGGCCGGCGCCCGCCCGGGGCTGTGGTTCCGCCCGCTGTCGCAGCCGGCGACGGTGGCCGAGGACATCGCCCGCTTCCGCTCCTGGGGCTACGAGCTGATCAAGCATGACTTCAGCAGCTACGACCTGTTCGGCCGCTTCGCCGCCGACACCCCGGCCACGCTGGCGACCGGCGAGACCGTGTTTCCCGACAGGACCAGGACCAGCGCCGAGCAGGTCGTGGAGCTGTACCGCACGATCGCCGAGGCCGCGGGGGACGCCCTGGTGATCGGGTGCAACACGATCGGCCACCTGGCGGCAGGGCTGGTCCAGGTGCAGCGCACCGGCGACGACACCTCGGGCAGGCAGTGGGAGCGAACTCGCCGCATGGGCGTCAACACGCTCGCCTTCCGCCTGCCCCAGCACGGCCGGCTGTTCGCCGTCGACGCCGACTGCGTGCCCTGCACGCCGGCCACCGACTGGTCGCTGAACAGGCAGTTCCTCGACCTGGTCGCCCGCTCGGGCACCGCGCTGTTCGTCTCCGTCGACCCCGCCGCGCGCACCGACGCCGCCGACGCCGACCTGTCGCGGGCCGTACGGCTGGCGCTCGACGGCGGCCAGGAGGTCGAGCCGCTGGACTGGCTGACCACCACCGCGCCCAGGCGGTGGCGGTGCGGCGGCCAGACGCTCACCTACGACTGGTCCCAGCCGTGGGGCGCCTGGCCGCTGACCGTGTAGGCGGGGTCAGTCGATCGGGATCCACTCGGTGGAGGTGGTGACCTCCTCCAGCACCGACGGCAGCGGCTCGACGCCGAGCCCAGGGCCGGTCGGCACCGCCAGGTGGCCGTCGGACAGCTCGAACGGCTCGGTGATGTCCGTCTCGTAGTAGCGGCGCGACCCGGAGGTGTCACCCGGCAGCGTGAAGCCGGGCAGCGCCGCCAGCGCCACGTTGGCCGCGCGGCCGAGACCCGTCTCCAGCATGCCGCCGCACCACACCGCCACCCCGTGCGCCCGGCACAGGTCGTGGATCCGGCGGGCCTCCAGGTAGCCGCCGATCCGGCCAGGCTTGATGTTGATGATCGAGCAGGCGCCCAGCGAGATGGCCGCCGCGGCGTGCTCGGCCGACTCGATCGACTCGTCCAGGCAGATCGGCGTGCGCACCAGCTTGGCCAGCTGGGCGTGCTGGACCAGGTCGTCGTTGGCCAGCGGCTGCTCGATCAGCAACAGGCCGAAGTCGTCGAGCTTGGCCAGCTGCGGGGCGTCCACCAGCGTGTAGGCGGCGTTCGCGTCCACCTGGAGCAGCATCTGGTCGCCGAAGCGCTCGCGCACCGCGCGGACAGGCTCCACGTCCCAGCCCGGCTCGATCTTCAGCTTGATCCGCACGTATCCCTCGTCGAGATAGCCCTCGACGGCGTCGAGCAGTTGCGGGATGGAGTCCATGATGCCCACCGACACCCCGCACGGCACCCGGTCGCGCGCCGCGCCCAGGAACCGGCCGAACGACTCGCCCGCCGCCCGAAGCTGGGCGTCCAGCACGGCCGTCTCCACGGCCGCCTTGGCCATCCGGTGGCCCTTGATCGGCTCCAGCGCCCTGCCCACACCGTAGGCGTCGACCTCGCGCGGCAGCGCGGGCAGCAGGAAGCGGCGGATCACCTCCGCCGCGCCGTCGACGTACTCGGAGGAGTAGAGCGGCTCGGACATCGCCACGCACTCGCCCCAGCCCTCCGAGTCCGGCGTCACGACCCGGACCAGCAGCACGTCGCGGGCCGTCTCGGTGCCGAACGAGGTGCGGAACGGTGCGACCAGCGGCATCGCGATACGCCGCAGCTCAACTCCTGTGATCTTCACGCTTTCTCCACTACGTAGTACGACTTGTCATAGAAGCCGGTCACCACCCGGCCCTCGGCCAGCAGGCCGCCCAGCACGTCACGTACGGCGTGCCGCCATGCCTTTGCCGTTCCCGGGTCTGAGCGGCGCAACCCCTCCACGTCGGCGGGGACCGCCACGAGCACCGTCGCGGCGTCCACGGAGCCCGCCACCGGCCTGCCTCCCTCGTCGGCCAGGGCGACCACGGCGTCCACGGAAGGCGGGCAGGACTGCGGCTCCTGCCGTACCGACCATTCGGCGAGCAGGCGGTCGGAGTCGTCGCCCTGGTTGATCGCGTCGTCCATCACGCCGTAGAAGGAGGGCAGGTACTCGACCGGGCGGGCGCCCAGCTTGGCCAGGTTGAAGTGCGCGTTGCGGCGCACCAGCGGGTCGTAGGTCCAGGTGATGCGGTCAAGGCCGCGCTCGGCGGCCCAGCCGCGCTGGTGCTGCTTGAGCGCGAAGCCGATGCCACGGCCGATGGTGGCGCCCGTGACGTGGGAGTGCAGGCAGCGGTCCGCGGCGAAGAAGCCCACCGAGCCGCCGACCAGCCGGCCGTCCTCGTAGGCGCCCGCCACGTAGTTGCCGGCGTGCGACAGCGCCCGCATCAGCTCCACCGTGACCGGCTGGCTGCCCGGCTCGAAGTGCCAGATGTCGCTGAACAGCGCGTAGACCTGCTCGAACTCCACAATGTCGTGAAGTTCCCTGATAGCGAGCAACGTGCCGGCCCTCCGATTCCAGTGGTTGTCACCGCGACGGTATTCCACCGTGAGGTCTCCGGGATTCGTGCGGCCACACCAAGACTGTGGCCGAGCTTGGTGCGTGGAACAACGCCGGACCCGGTGGATACCCTGCCGGACATGGGCGATACGACGCGGCGGGGCGCGGTGGCGGCGGGCCTGATGGCGAGCATGGCGCTGGCCGCGATCGACCAGACGATCGTCGCCACGGCCGTGCCGTCGATCGTGCGGGACCTCGGGTCGTTCTCCCTGTTCCCCTGGGTGATCGCCGCCTACCTGCTCACGCAGGCCGTCAGCACGCCCGTGTACGGCAGGCTGGCCGACCTGTTCGGCCGCAAGCCGATGCTGCTGACCGGCATGTCGATCTTCCTGGTGGGCTCGTTGCTCGGCGGCGTGGCCTGGTCGATGCCGGTGCTGATCGTGGCCAGGGCCGTGCAGGGCGTCGGCGCGGGCGCCATCCAGTCGATCACCCAGGTACTCGCGGCCGACCTGTACCCGCTGGAGGAACGCGGCAGGATCAGCGGCCTGCTGTCGTCGGTGTGGGGCGTGTCCGCGCTGGTCGGGCCAGCGCTCGGCGGGATCCTGTCCGAGTTCGGGCTGTGGCGGTGGATCTTCCTGCTGAACCTGCCCGTCGGCGGCGTCGCCTGCCTGATCATCGTGGTGTGGCTGCGCGAGATCGTCGAGCGCCGCCCGCGCCGGCTCGACCTGCTGGGCATCGCGCTGCTCAGCGGCGGCGTGGTCGCGGTGATGCTCGGCCTGCAGACCTCCTCGCCGTGGCCCGTCGCGCTCGGCGTGCTGCTGCTGGCCGGCTTCGGCTGGTGGGAACGGCGGGCCGCCGAGCCGCTGCTGCCGCCGTGGATGTGGCGCAACCGGGCACTGCTCGGCTCCTTCCTGGGCAGCGCGGTCGTCGGGATGGTCCTGGTGGGGCCGACGGTCTACCTGCCGACGTTCGCGCAGGGCGTGCTGGGGGCGGGCGCGATCGCCGCCGGGTTCGCGCTGGCGGTGCAGTCCATCGGCTGGCCGATCACGGCGGCGTTCTCCAACCGGCTCTACATGCGCTACGGCTTCCGCGACACAGCGCTGGCGGGCATCGTGCTCGTCGGGGTGTCGGCGGCCATGTTCTCGCTGATGACGGCCTCGTCGCCGCTGGTGTACGCCGGGCTGTGTTCCTTCGTCAACGGGTGCGGGCTCGGGCTCGTGTCGGTGTCGATGCTGGTGGGGGCGCAGGAGGAGGTCGGCTACGAGCGGCGGGGCGTGGTCACGGGAAGCGTGGTGTTCTTCCGCATCGCCGGCGGGGCGTTCGGCGCCGCCGTGCTCAGCGCGGTGGCCAACGGCACGCTGGCCTCCCGGCTGGGCGGGGGCGCCTCCGTCGACGAGGCGGCCAGGGCGCTCAACGGCGGCTCGGGCGACCACGTCCGCGCCGCGCTCGCGGCGGCGGTGCACAACGTCTTCCTGGCGATGCTCGGCATCGCCGTCCTCGGCCTGCTGGCCATCCTCATCGTCCCCCGCCGCCGCCCACACGCGGCACCTGACTAGCGCAGGCTGCGGACGTCGAGCTCGCGCAGGACCCGGGAGACCACCTCCGGATCGGCGTGCGGGTCGCGCCTGGCCTCGAGGACCGCGTGGCGGGCCGCCGACATCATCTCCTCCTGAACCCGCCTGATCGTCCTGATCCGCTCGGTACGCTGCTCGAAGGCCTCGCGCCGCTCCTCGTCGGCGATCTCCGGGCTGAGGCGGATCCCGAGCTCCACCAGGCGGCGGCCGAGCAGCTCGACCACCTCGTCGGGCAGCCCCTCCGTCTCGTTGATCTCGCGCAGCCGGGCGCGCGCAGCCCTGGCCGCGCGGATCGCCAGGTCCCTCTCCAGCTCCCGCTCCGCGGCGGTGTCCGCCATCACGCCGAGCCTGCGCACCAGCCACGGCAACGTCAGCCCCTGCACCACCAGCGTCACCAGGATCACCGCGAACGCGATCGCGATGATGGCGTCCCTGCCGGGGAAGGGCGCGCCGTCGGCGGTGCGGAACGGGATGGCCAGGGCCAGCGCCACCGAGGCGACGCCGCGCATCCCCGCCCACCACATGACCACGGTCTCGCGCCACCCCAGCGGGATCTCCTGCTCCGGGTGCAGCGCGCCGCGCACCTTCCTGGTCAGCCACGCCGACGGCAGCAGCCACGCCAGCCGTACGACGACCACCACGGCCACCACGGCGGCGCTCCACCACAGCAGCCGGCCGATCCGCGAGGTCAGCGTGTCGAGGACGGTGTGCAGCTCGAGCCCGATCAGCCCGAACGCCACCCCGGTCACCATGGTGTCGACGACCTCCCAGAACGCGCGCCCGGCGAAGCGCCCGTACACGTCGTCGGCGTCCCAGGTGCGCTCGCCCAGGTAGAACGCGGTCGTCAGGACGGCGAGCACGCCCGAGCCGTGCAACTGGTCGGCGGCGACGTAGCTGACGAACGGCACCAGCAGCGACAGCCCGATCTGCAGCGTGGCGTCGCCGAGCAACGCCATGAGCTTGTCCGCCGCCCACCCCACGGCGAACCCGACGGCCACGGCCACGACCGCCGACAGCACGAACGTGCCGATCGCCTCAGGCCAGGAGAACGTGCCGGACACGACGGCCGCGACCGCCACGTGGTACAGCACGATCGCCGTCACGTCGTTGAACAGGCCCTCGCCCTCCAGCAGCGACACCATGCGGCGCGGCAGGCCGAGCGAGCCCGCCACGGAGGTGGCCGCCACCGGGTCGGGCGGCGCGATCAGCGCGCCGAGCGCCGTCGCGGCGGCCAGCGTCAGGCCGGGCACGATCGAGTGCGCCACCACGGCCACCGCCACGGTCGTCACGCACACCAGCGCCACGGCCAGCAGCGAGATCGGCTGCCAGTTGGCCGCGAACTGCCGCCACGAGCTGCGCTGCGCCGCCGCGTACAGCAGCGGCGGCAGCAGCAGGGGCAGCACCAGCTCAGGTGAGATCTGCACGTTCGGCACGAACGGCAGCAGCGCCAGCACCATCCCGAGCAGTGTCATCAGCACCGGGGAGGGCACGCCGAAACGCTCGCCGAGCGGCACCGTGATCAGCGCGCCGAGCAGCACGAGCATCAGCAGCACGAACTGGCCCACGACACCCCCCGACGGCCGCGCTCCTCACCCCGCGTCAGCCATCGTTCCCCGCACGGCCCGCCATATCCGGAATCCCGCTGGCCTGCCTAGCGGTCGAGGATCCGCAGCTCGGGCGGGCCGGACGTGAGCAGCAGCGGGCCCGACGGCGTGCACGCCACCACGTCGGCGATCCGCGCCCCGAACAGGTCGGGCACGTAGATCGCCGGCTCCAGGCACACCGTCATCCCGGACTCCAGGTCCCCCTCGGCCCTGGGGTCCAGGCGCGGCCCCTCGTCCGGACCGAGCCCGACCCCGCGCCCGGCGTGCTCGGCCGCGAACCGCCCATAACCGCTGCCGTCGATCACCTCGCGGACGGTGGCCGCCACCTCTGCCGCCGCTACGCCGTGCCGTATCCGGCCCAGGGCCGCGTGGTGCGCGGACTGCACCACCGAGTACATGGCCTCGAAGTCCTCGGGCGGCTCGGCCACCGCGAACACCCGCCCGACCTCGGCGCAGTAGCCGTCCCACTGCCCGCACAGCGACACCAGCAGCGCGTCGCCCGGGTTGATCACCCGTTCGGACGGGGAGTGCGCGGCCAGCGCGGTGTGCTCGCCCGCCGCGACCCGCAGCGACAGCACCTCCTCGCAGCCGCTCTCCAGCAGCAGCCGCCGCAGCCTGAGCGCCATCGCCCGCTCGGTCGCCCCGAACCAGTCCAGCTGACGCGCCTGCTCGAGCACCGCCTCCGCCGCCGCGGCCGCGCGCTCGATCGCCGTCAGCTCGTGCGGGTGCTTGCGCAGCCGCATCGGCGCCAGTACGGCTGCCGCGGGCACGAGCTCGGCGTCGATCATCAACCCGAACAGCTCCCGCACCCGCATCTCGGGATCGACGCCCACCCGGCGCGCGCCCGCCGGGACGAGCGCGGCCGGATCGCCGGTCTCGGCGGGGCCCGCCTCGAGCGTCAGCACCAGGAAGCCCTCGCCGCGGCCGCCCAGGTAGCGGAAATCGGGGGAGGGACGCAGCACCAGGGCGTCGATCCCGGCCTCCCGCATGCGGGCGCGTACCCGCGTGAGATCCTCCGGCAGCATCACTTCGGCTCGTGCAGCCAGCAGGCGACAGGCCCGAACTCGGGCTCGGAGTCCCTGCACCTGTCCATGACGAGCGGGCAGCGCGGATGGAACCTGCACCCGCCCGGCGGATTCGCCGGATCGGGCACGTCGCCCGCCAGCTCGGCGGGCAGGGTGCCCGCGCCGTCGGGCTTCGGGATGGCCCCCAGCAACGCCTGCGTGTAGGGGTGCTTGGGGTCGTCCCACACCTCGGCCGTGTCGCCCACCTCGACGATCTTGCCCAGGTACATCACGGCAATCCTGTCGGCGATCAGCCGCACCACCGACAGGTCGTGGCTGATGAACAGCAGGCCCGCGCCCGAGTCCACCGCCAGGTCCCGCATCAGCGTGGCGACCTGCGCCTGCGCCGAGGCGTCCAGCGCGGAGATGGGCTCGTCGCCGATCAGCAGCCGGGGCTTGGCCGCCAGCGCGCGGGCGATCGCGATGCGCTGGCGCTGGCCGCCGGAGAACTCGTGCGGATGCCGGTCGGCGAACTCGCGCGGCAGGCCCACCCGCTCCAGCAGGTCCGCGGGCCTGGCCCGGTCGCCGGACACGCGCAGCCCGTCGGCGATCTGGTCGCCGACCTTCCTGCGTGGGTTGAGCGAGGCGTACGGGTCCTGGAAGACCATCTGGATGCCCGTCAGCCTCCTGCGGCGCAGGCCGAGCGGGGTCACCGGCTGCCCTTCAAAGGTGATCGAGCCCTCGGTGATCGGGTTCAGCCCGCAGACGGCGCGGGCGAGCGTGGACTTGCCGCAGCCCGACTCGCCCACCAGGCCGACCACCTCGCCCGCCCGCACGGTCAGGCTGGCGCCCGCCACGGCCCGGACGACGGGCCGCCCGGGGGAGCGGTGCTCGACGGCCAACTCGTCGATCGTGAGGAGACTCATGAGACCGGCTCCGCCGCTCTCATGAGCCTCCAAGGAGAGCTGTGTTTCATGTGTCGCTCGCTTCGCTCGCTCATCAGGAACCCTCCTGGGTCGTCTGCGACTCGGGCAGGGAGTCGAGCAGGGCGCGGGTGTAGGCGTGGGCCGGGCTCGTGAGCACCTGGGCGCGCGGGCCCGTCTCCACCACCAGGCCGTCCTTCATCACGCTGACCTGGTCGGCGACCGCCGACATCACGCCCAGGTCGTGCGTGACCAGCACGATCGCCAGCCCCAGCTCGTCGCACAGGCTCCGCAGCAGCCGCAGGATGCCCGCCTGCACGGTCACGTCCAGCGCCGTGGTCGGCTCGTCGGCGATGAGCACCTTCGGCGAGCAGGCCAGCGCGATGGCGATCGCGATGCGCTGCCGCATGCCGCCGGAGAACTGGTGCGGATAGCGCGCGAAGGCCTCCTCGGCGCCAGGGATGCGCACCTTGCCGAGCAGCTCGACGGCCCGCGCTTTCGCCTCGGCCTTGCCCAGGCCCAGGTGGTGGCGCATGTGCTCGGTCAGCTGCTTCCCGATCGACAGCATCGGGTGCAGGCTGGTGGCCGGGTCCTGGAAGACCATCGCCACCTCGCCGCCGCGCACCTTGTTCAGCTCTTTGGGCGACAGCGCGAGCAGGTCGCGCTCGCCGAGCGCGATGCGTCCCGTCGTCCGTGCGCCGTGCGGCAGCAGTCCCAGGACGGCCAGGCCGGTCATGGTCTTGCCCGACCCGCTCTCCCCGGCCAGCCCGTGCACGGTGCCGGGCTCGACGGCCAGGTCGATGCCGCGCAGGATCTCCCTGCCGCGGATCGTGACCTTCAGATCGGTGATGTTCAGCATCAGAGGGCACGCTCCTTGATGGCCCGGGCCGTCCGCGGGTCGAGCGCGTCGCGCAGCGTGTCACCCAGGAAGTTGAACGCCAGCACCACGGTCAGGATCGCCAGGCCCGGGAACGTGGCCACCCACCAGCTGTCGAACACCTCGACGCCGGAGGCCACCATCGCGCCCCACTCGGGGGACGGCGGCTTGGCGCCCAGGCCGAGGAACGACAGGCCGGACAGCAGCAGCAGCGCGGTGCCGATGTCGAGCGTGGCCAGCACCAGGATCGGGCCGGTCACGTTGGGCAGCACGTCCACGCGCAGCGATCGCCAGGCCGAGAAGCCGAGCAGGCGGCCGCTCAGCACGAACTCCCGCTCCCGCACGCCCAGCACCAGCCCGCGCGTGACGCGGGCGTAGGCGGGCCAGGCCACCACGAGTACGGCGAGCACCGCGTTGGTCAGGCTCGCGCCGAGCGCCGCGGCCACCACCATCGCCAGGATGACCGTGGGGAAGGCGAACACCAGGTCCGCCACGCGCATGATGGTTTCGCCCACCCATTTGCCGAAATATCCGGCGGCGGCTCCGAGCAGCCCGCCGACCAGCACCGACAGGACCACCAGGAGCAGCGTGAGCGGGATCGAGACCCGTGCGCCGTACATGATCCTGGACAGGATGTCGCGGCCGAGCTGGTCCGTGCCGAACCAGTGGCCAGGGCCGGGCGGGGCCAGGCGCGGCAGGTCCTGGGCGAGCGGATCGTGCGGGGCCAGGGCGGGCGCCGCGATCGCGATCACCAGCCAGGCCAGCGCGATGAGCGTGCCCGCGATGGCCAGCGGCTGGCGCCAGGCCTCGGGCAGCCACCGCGTCAGGCCCTTCCTGGCGAGAGTGTCGTCCGTCATTGCAACCTCACCCGCGGGTCGATCACGCCGTAGAGCACGTCCACGATCAGGTTGATCACCAGGTAGACCACGCCGACCACCAGGCCGACGCCCATCACGGCGGGCAGGTCCAGCGTGGTGGCGCTCTTGTAGGCGTACTGGCCGACGCCCGGCCAGGCGAAGATCGCCTCGACCAGCACGGTGCCCGACAGCAGCGAACCGAAGGCCAGGCCCGCGACCGTGATGATGGGCACCAGCGCCGAGCGCAGCACGTAACGGAACAGGATCACCCGCGGCGGCAGGCCCTTGGCCCTGGCCGCCCGCACGTAGTCCTGACCCAGCACCTCCAGCACCGCGCTCCTGGTGAAGCGGGTGAGCAGGCCGATCGTGTACAGCGCGAGCACCAGCGCCGGGGTGATCAGGTGGCCGACCGCGGAGGCGAACACGTCCCACTGCCCGGCAAGCAGCGCGTCGACCGTGGTCAGCCCGGTCACGGTGGGGGGAGCGCCGAGCGCAGGGTCCACCCTGCCGCTGCCCGGCGTGATCTGCAGCCGGTAGAAGAAGACGTAGAAGGCCACCAGCGCCAGCCAGAACGTCGGCACCGAGATCCCGATCAGGCTCAGCAGCCGCAGCGCGTGGTCCGACAGGCGGTCCCTGCGCAGGGCGGCGATCACGCCGAAGGCCACGCCGAGGATCAGCGAGATGACGATCGCCGCGCCCGCCAGCTCCAGCGTGGCCGGGACGAACTCGGCCAGGTCCTGGCTGACCGGCCGGTGGCTCTGCTGGCTCATGCCCAGGTCGCCGTGGGTCAGCCCCTGCAGGTGCAGCAGGTACTGCTGCCACAGCGGCTTGTCCAGGCCGTGCTCGCTCCTCCACTGGGCCACGATCGCCGGGTCGCCCAGGGCGCGCTGGCCCAGGTTGGCGGCCACCGGGTCGCCGGGGACCAGGTTGGTGAGCACGAACGTCACCAGCGTGATGCCCCAGGCCAGGAGGATCGCGATGAGGATCCTCCTGACCAGGAATCGTGCCAGGGGGTGCTTCACTACTGCGCGCCCAGAGAGGCGATGTCGACGGTCCAGACCGGGTGGTACTCCAGGCCCGTGACCGAGGAGGCCGTCACGATGTTCTGGCTCGGCTGGATCAGCGGGATGAACGGGCCGGAGGCGTTCAGCTTGGTCTGCACGTCGGCGTAGGCCTGCTTGCGGGCGTCGTCGCCGATCGCCGTCGCGGCCTTCTCACCGGCGGCCTCGATGTCCTTGGCCGCGCCTTCCTTCCAGCCGGCCCGCTTGCCGACGGTCTTGCCGGGCAGGAAGGCCAGGTAGTCGCTCGGGTCCGGGTAGTCAGGACCCCAGTACCACAGGCCCAGCTCCTCCTTGCCGTTGCGGTAGTTGTCCAGCGCCGTGGTGATCGGGGCGGGCGCCAGGTCCACCGTGATGCCGACCTCCTTGAGGTTGGCCTGGATCCGCTCGGCCAGCGGCTGGAACGACAGGCCGTTGACGGTCAGCTCGCTGGGGTACTCCAGCTTGACCGTCGGGTTCGACACGCCGCTCTCCGCCAGGGCCTTCTTGGCGCCCTCGACGTCGCGCTTGGCCGCCTGGTCGGCGGGCAGCGCGCCGAGCAGCTGCGACGGGATCACGCCGGGCGACTGCGTCGCGCCCTCACCGGCCAGCTCGAGCAGGCCCGCGTAGTCGACGCCCTTGCGGACGGCCTCGACGAACTTGGCGTTCGGCGTGGTCTTGCTGATGGCCGAGTCCTGGTTGGCCAGCAGGAAGATGACGTTGGCCGAGGCGGTCTTCTTGACCGTCAGGTTGGCCGGCATCCCCTTGATCTGGTCGCCCGACAGGTTGAGCGCCACCTGGCTGTCGCCGCGCTGGACGTTCAGCTTCTGCGTGGCGGCCTCGACGTTGCGGATGACGACCTTCTCGTAGGTCGGCTTGGTGCCGTAGTACTTGGGGTTCGCCTTGAGCACGACCTGGCTGCTGACGTTGAACGAGTCGATCGTGTACGGGCCCGAGCCCGCCGAGGCGGAGTTGAGGTACTGCTCGGCCTTGTCCTGCGCGTCGGTCGTGCCGCCGTGCTCCTTGACGACCTTGCTGTTGACGATCCCCAGCGCGGGGTTCGGCAGGATGTACGGCAGGGCCGGGTTGGCCGTCTTCGAGGTCAGGGTGACCGTGGAGTCGTCGGTCTTGGCCACGTCAACGCCGTCGAGCAGGAACGACGGGGTGCCCTTCATGTCGCGCACCCGGGTGAGCGAGAACACCACGTCGTCCGCGGTGATCGGCGAGCCGTCGGAGAACGTCGCGCCCTTCTTCAGCTTGAGCGTCAGCGTCTTGCCGTCGCCGGACAGTTCGTAGGACTCGGCCAGCTGCGGCACGGGCTTGGTCACGTCGGCGCCCTGGAAGGTCAGGAGCGTCTCGTAGGCGGCCTTGTCCACGAACAGGCCGGTCGGCTCATAGGTGCGGCCGGGGTCGGCGGTCTTCAGGTCGAAGGACGTGTCGATGACCAGGGTCTTGCCGCCACCGCCCGCGGAGGCGGGGGTCTTGGATCCGCCGCCGCTGCCGCAGGCGGCCAGGGCGAGTGCACCGGCGAGCAGCACAGCCGCCGTCTGCGAGCGGGTCGCCATGATTGTCCTCCAGATGGACGATTGGCCAAAGGTTGTCCGGGATTGTCCGGCAGAGTGTCCAGGTCCTGTGCACTCGGTAAGACGGATATAAAGGGGCGGGAGGTAATGATGAGTGAAATTTCTAGGAATGGTAACGGCGGCGGCGGTCAAACTGGACGGATCGGCATCGGTCTCGAGCTGGACGCCATCCATATGAAGATCCTCGAGGTCCTGCGCGAGAACGGCAGGATCTCGATCGCCGCGCTGGCCGAAAGGGTGGGCATCTCCCGCGCCAACGCCTACACCCGCTTCGAGGCGCTGCGCGCGGACGGAGTGATCAAACGCTTCACCGCCGAGATCGACCACGGGCGCACCGGGCTCGGCATCACCGCACTGATCTTCGTGACCGTGCGGCAGCAGATGTGGAAGCAGTTCAGGGCCGAACTGGCCAGGATGCCCGAGGTCGAGTACTGCGCGATCACGACCGGCCAGCACGACGCGATGATCCAGGTCAGGGTCGCGGACGTGGCCGAGGTGCACACCATGGTCACCGACCGCCTGGCCAACATCCCCGCGGTCAAGGCCACCGAGACGGTCTTCATCCTGGACGAGGTGCTGCACCGCCCCTACGTGCTGCCCTCCGACAGGCGCCCCGCGCGCCCGGCACGGCGGGCAGGCCAGGACGGCGGGGGCGAGGTGCCGCTCGGCAAGATGCGTTTCGTGGGCGCCGCCGAAGGTCGCGGCGCCCTGCAGAAGGACTAGGCGAGCGCCTCCACGCAGACACTGACATGCTGCGTGTCGTCCCCGTCGAACTGGAACTCCTCCACCAGGCGCAGGCGGCCGTCGGCCTCCCTCTCGATGCGGCTGCTGCTCTGGCCGCCTGCCCGCCCGCCTTCCTTGAGGGCGTGCACGTAGGAGATCGTGATCTGGTCGTCGTCCCTGGTGCCGACGAAGCGGCCGACGGTGACGGTGTCGCCGGTGTAGCTCCCCCAGATGAGACCGTCCTCCTCCCAGTAGAGGAACTCGGTGGGACCGTCGGGATCCACATCGCTCGCCGTCGAGCTCACCATCACGAATTTGCGGCCATTGAGATTCACGGCGGCCATGGTGCTGATATTTCCGGCATCGGGCTCGTCGGCTGGACGGATCGCGCGGCAGGCCGTTCCTGAGAGGAAGATCTGTCCACATCTGGGACAACAGGGGCAGCGGGCGCATCTGTTTGTTCGGCAGGCGAGATGACTGCTCTGCGTGATACATAAATCACTCACAGTCAACCAAGCCTGGGGAGAGCTTCATGGTTGCGTACGCCCTCGCGATGGCGGCGGCAGTGGGCGTGGTGGCAGTCACCGCCATCCTGTTCAGGACGTTGAAGCGGGGGAGCGAGGACAGCGATCCCGGGGGCCCGACGGCGGGCCACGCGGGGGCGATGCTGTCGGCGCTGTTCCTGCTGGTGTTCGCCATCGCCATCATCGTGCCGTGGACCACCGCCGACGCCGCCAGGCAGAACACGCACGCCGAGAGCCAGGCGGCCGTGGACGCCTACTGGTCCGCCGGCGACCTGCCCGGCACGGCAGGGGAGCAGGTGCGCCAGGGGCTGCGTGACTACATCGGGTTCGTCGTCGACGACGAGTGGCCCTACCTCGAGCGCGGGCGGCTCGACCCGGCAGGCAACGAGCGGCTCGACGCGATGCGCAGCCAGGTGGCCCAGCTCAAGACCGTCAGCGACGATCAGCGCGAGACGCAGGGCGAGGTGCTCGACCACCTGCGCGAGCTGTCGGCCGACAGGGCGCAGCGCGGCGCGGACGCGGCGACCACGCCGCCCGACGGCCTGCTGCTGCTCACGATCCTGACCGGCCTGGTCATCATCGTCTTCCCGTTCCTGGCCGGTGCCAGGCCGCGGGGGCTGGCCATCCTGCCGCTGGTGGCGATGGCGGCCATGCTGGGCTTCGGGGTCTACCTGACGTGGGACATCTCGCACGTCTTCGGCGGGCCGCTGGCGGTGGGGCCTGACGCGTTCCGCTCGGCGCTGCAGGAGTTCGCCCGGATCTCCGGGGGCGTCTGACCGTGGCCGGGCCACGCACGCCGCTCCTGTTCGCCTTCCTGTTCCTCACCCTCCTCGTCGCCGTCCCCACCACGGCCTCCGCCCTGGCCCCCACCCCGCCGTCCGGTACGGCCGGCAAGATCGCCACCGTGGACGCGGCGCCTCACCCGAGTCCGGGCGCTTCGGTGGAAGCGGTTCACGCGAAGCCGGACGCTGCGGTTCAGGGGAATCCGGGCGTTTCCGCGGGGCTGGGACATGGTGGGCCGAGCGCCTCGGTGGGGCCCGAGGGCGTGAGCGCCGAGGTGGGGGGTGACATGGTCGTGGCAGGGTCCGGGGTGGGGGTCTGCGTGGACGTGTCGGGTGTGGTCGTGGTCGCGATCGGCGCCTGCGGCGAGCCGCCCGCGGTGGCGACCCCCGAACCGGAGCCCACGCCCACGCCGACGCCGACCCCGACCCCCACGGTCAGCCGGACGCCCAGGCCTACGCCGACACCCACGCCGACCCCCGCGCCGACGCCGACGCCGGGCAAGCGGGCGGTCATCGCTTCCGCACCCACGCCCACGGTGAAGTCGCCGACGCCGCGGCCCTCGCACGTGTGGCTCCAGCACGCGGCCCCGCCGCCGCACAGGAGGAGCACGCCGCTGGCGACCGTGCTGATCATGGTGGTCGTCAGCACGCTGGTGGCCACGACCGGCGCCATCGCCTTCGGCGCCAAGTAACGGACCCGCGAACGCGGCGCCCGGAGCCTGAGGCCAGGGTTCGGGGTCGTGAACGTGCCACGGCGCCCGGAGTCCTGATGCCAGGGTTCCGGGCGCCGTGGCGGCGGGGTCAGTGTCAGCGACTCGCCGTGAGCGCCGGTCGCGGGTCCTCAGCCGGAGTGCGGCGGGCGGCGGGTGGGGTGGCCTGCCGTACGGGAGAGGTCAGTTGCCGGGGCCTACCCGCATCATCTGCTCGTTCATGATGAGGAACGCGCCCAGGCCGTGGAAGTCGTTGGTGTTGCGGGCGCGGTTGAAGTAGTAGCTCAGCGTGTCGTCGACGTTGGTGCCCTCGCTGATGTCGGTGATGTTGGTGCGGCCGTCGGAGCCGAGCGAGATCCGGGCGAGCACCCCCTGGTAGCCGCGGTCGGCGTAGACGCGGTAGGACGGGTCGACGTAGCCGCGCTCCACCGAGCGGGAGATCGTGTAGGTGTACATCGCCGAGCACGAGGTCTCGGTCCAGTTGGCGGAGTTGGTCGGCTCGGTCACCACCTGGAACCAGCGGCCCGTGGCCGGGTCCTGCCAGCGGGCGTAGGCGGGGACGAGCTCGCGCAGCATGTCGATCAGCGCCTGCCGGTCGGGGTGGTCGGCCGGGATGAGGTCGAGGATGTCGAGCGTGGCCATGCCGAACCAGCCGATCGCCCGGCACCAGGAGATCCCGTTGGTGTTGCCGAGCGACGGCTTCACCCAGGAGGCCGTCAGCCCGCCCGGCTCGTCGTAGGCGTGGTAGAGCAGCCCGGCCGCCGTGCCCGAGGTCCTGTGCAGGTGGCTGTAGTACACCTTGAGCTGCTTGGCGGGCTCGGTCCTGGTGAAGGTGTCGGCCTGGACCCAGGCCCCGTACCTGGCCACGAACGGGTCGGCCATGTAGGTGCCGTCGGCCCACAGCTGGCCCTGGCGCGAGTCGGAGGTGGAGTGCCACCAGCCGCCGTCGGAGGTGCGCGGGTAGGTGTTGAGCCGGGTGCGGATCTTCGCGGCGGCCGTGCGGTACTTGGCCTGTCCCGTCTCCTTGTACAGGGCCAGCAGCACGTTGCCCGACTGCATGCTGTCGAGGTTGTTGAAGCTCTGCGAGATGTTGCCCGAGGAGTCGACGAAGCGGTCGGCCCAGTCCTTGATGTACTGCAGGTAGCGCGGGTCACCGGTGCGTTGCCAGACCAGGTACTGCCCCCACAGGTACAGCCCGCGCTGGTATCCCCAGCTGCCCAGCGTGGCGGGCGTGTAGCGGGCCATGGTCGACTCGACCAGGGCCTTGGACCAGTCGGTGCCCCCGCTGCCGCCCGTGTCGACGGTCAGCGAGTCGACGTTGGGGCCGCCGTTGGCGGTGGTCGCGGTGGCGGTGACGGTGTTCGATCCGGACACCAGCGGGACCGGCAGGCTCAGGGTGCGCCAGGTGTCCCAGTTCCCGGTGCCGGGGAAGGACCGGTTGACGGTCGTGCCGTTGACCGTGATGTCCATCGGCCGGTCGGTCGTGGTCCCGTTGGCGTAGCGCAGCACCAGCGTGACGGACTGGGCCTGCGACGACGGAATGCTCCACGTCACCGACGAGCCGGTCACGTTGTCGTAGTTGACGAAGCCGGTGCCGGTGAAGCCCGCGTGGTTGGACTCCACGACACCCTGGGCGATCGTGGCGTTCTCCGCCTCGTACAGGGTGGTGGCGGCCGAGGCGGGCACCGGCTGGACGAGCAGCACTCCCACCGCCAAGGCGGCGACATGTCGGAATCTGGGGGACACGGGCTTCTCCTCTTAGGACTTGACCGTAAGTGATGCCTCCGGACAGGAGGACAGATCCAACCTTTCGCCTCGCCTAGGGTTGCATCCTTCGCCGTCGGGAGTCCAGATCCCACTTACATCGGATGTATTTAGAAAGTGAGGTTAGGAAACCTTCCTAAGAATTGGAGCGTTCCAAGCGTTGACGGATGTGTCAATTTGTGGGAACACGGTGGAAAGCTCCAATCTCTCGCCGAGTGATACCCCCCAGCCAGGAGCACCCATGAAGTTACGCGCCCTCATCGGCGTTCTCGCGCTAGCGGCCGGGATGTTAACCGTCCTGACCGGCCCCGCGTCGGCCGCGCCCACGCGCTACGAGGCCGAGAACGCGACGATCTCCCAGGGTGTCGTGGAGTCCAACCACACGGGCTTCAGCGGCACCGGCTTCGTCAACGGCGACAACGTGGCCGGGTCCTACACGGAGTGGACGGTCAACGCCGCCACCGCGGGCACCGCCACCATCGCCATCCGCTACTCCAACGGCACCACCGTCGACCGGCCCGGCGACGTCGCGGTCAACGGCAATGTGGTGTCCGCCGCCCGGAGCTTCCCGTCCACCACGAACTGGGACACCTGGGTCACCTCCACCCTGACCGCCCCGGTCAACGCCGGCAGCAACAAGATCCGCATCACCGCGACGACCGCGAACGGCAACCCGAACCTGGACTTCGTCGACGTCGAGGTCTCCTCCACGGTCACCACGCAGTACCAGGCCGAGAACGCCACGATCTCGCAGGGCGTCGTGGCCACCAACCACACCGGCTACACCGGCACGGGCTTCGTGGACTACGTGAACACGGTCGGCAGCTACATCGAGTGGAACGTCTCCGCCCCCGTGGCGGGCAGCGCCACGCTGGCCTTCCGCTACGCCAACGGCACCACGGCCGACAGGCCGATGGACATCACGGTCAACGGCGCCACGACCAACAAGTCCTTCCCGGTCACCACGAACTGGGACACCTGGGCCACGGTCTCGCTCACCGCCAACCTCAGCGTGGGCAACAACATCGTCCGCGCCACGGCGACCACCGCCAACGGCGGCCCGAACGCGGACCGGCTGGACGTGACCACCGGCACCAGCTCCGACACCGAGAAGCCGACCGCGCCCGGCCAGCCGACGTGCGACGACAACAACAACACCGACACCACGATCCCGCTGGACTGGCCGCCGTCCACCGACAACGTGGGCGTGGTGGCCTACGACATCTACAACCTGGGCCAGCAGATCGCCACCGCCCCCGCCCCGCCGTACACGGTCACGGGGCTGAACGCGAGCAGCACGTACACCATCTCGGTGTTCGCCCGCGACGCGGCCGGCAACGTCTCGCTGAGCAGCCCTGAGGTCGTCTGCCACACCAAGGCGCCCACGGGTGACACGCCGCCCACCAAGCCGGGCACGCCGGCGATCTCCAACGTCACCGCCACCGGCGCGACCGCGACGTGGACCGCCTCCACCGACGACCACGGCGTGGCCTCCTACAAGGTGCGCAACCACGCCACCGGGACCGTGCTGGCCAGCGTGCCCGGCACGACCGCGTCGGTGCCGCTCGAGTGCAACACCACCTACACCCTCGATGTGGTGGCGGTGGACACCATCAGCCAGAACTCGGCCCCGAGCGACCCGTCGAATTCCTTCACCACCCCGTCGTGCGGGACCGTGCCGCAGTCGCCGACCACCGTGGCCGGCAGCTGGGACGTGCCGTGGGACATCGCGTGGGCACCCGACGCCTCGCAGGCGCTGGTGACCGAGCGCGACACGTTCAAGGTCTTCAAGGTCTCGCCGACCGGGACGAAGACGCAGGTCGGCACCGTGCCCAACGTCGTCACCACCGACGGCGAGGGCGGCCTGATGGGCGTGCAGTTCTCGCCCACCTGGAACGGCACCACGGACCAGCAGGTGTTCTTCATGCACACCGCCTCCGAGGGCAACCGCGTCGCCACGATGAACTACAACGGCACCTCGCTCAGCGGCTACTCGGCGATCCTGACCGGGATCAACAAGAACCGCTACCACAACGGCGGCCGCATCCGCTTCGGCCCCGACCACTACCTGTACGTCACCACCGGTGACGCGCAGCAGAGCAGCAACGCACCGAACCTGAGCTCGCTCAACGGCAAGATCCTGCGCATCACCAAGACCGGCGCGGCCGCCCCCGGCAACCCGTTCGGGACCCGCGTGTGGAGCTACGGCCACCGCAACCCGCAGGGCATCACCTGGGACTCCGCCGGCCGGATGTGGGAGTCGGAGCTGGGCAACTCGGCCTTCGACGAGCTCAACCTGATCCAGCCGGGCAAGAACTACGGCTGGCCCACCTGCGAGGGCAACTGCTCGACCTCCGGCATGACGAACCCGAAGTACCAGTGGGACGTCTCGGTCGCCTCGCCCAGCGGCATCGACTACGTCAACGGCGCCCTGTTCATGGCCGCGCTGCGCGGCCAGCGCCTGTGGCGGATCGTGCTCAACGGCGAGAACGTCTCGTCCGTCAACTCCTACTTCAACAGCACGTACGGCCGGCTCCGCGCGGTGACCAAGGTGCCGGGAGCCAGCGCCATCTGGTTCGGCTCCACGAACTCCGACAACAACGGCAACGGAAACCCCGACGTGATCCGCCGTTCCAACATCCAGTAACCGCCTGCCCCCTCCCGGCGGCCGCGTCTCCTCCAGCGCGGCCGCCGGGCACATCCGCGTTTCTCGATGCACGGCAGGAAAGGTGATCTGATGACGGTGTCACGCAGGGTCGTCCTGGGTTCGGCCTTCGGCGGGCTGGCCGTGGCCGCGCTCGGCTCCGCGCAGCGGGCGGGGGCCGAGGCAGGGTGGACGCTGGACAACCGGATGTCCACCGACGACCAATGGGCCGAGTTCCTGAAAAATCAGGATCTAGGGTGGACTGTGTTGCCCGGGGTCTGGCACGAGGGCCCGTTCCTCGGCGACGGCCTGCTCGGCAGCATGGTCTACCAGGAGCCGGGGGCCAACCAGGTCCGCTTCACCACGCAGCACGGCCGGGTCCAGGACCACCGGCCGCAGTACGGCAGCGGGTTCGGCACGTGCCGCCTGCCCGTCGGCCATCTCACGCTCGACCCGGTGGGCAGCATCGTCGGCGTCGACTGGCGGCTGAGCCTGTGGGACGCCGAGCTGGCCGGGACCATCACCACCACGTCCGGGAAGATCACGTTCACGGCGTTCATCCACGACGAGCTGTTCGTGGCCAAGGCGACCGCCTCCGGTTCGGAGCAGGTCCGCTGGACGTTCCACCCGGAGGCGGCCAACAGCCCGCGCGAGGCCTCCGAGGCCCCGCCGTCGGGCTACACGCACAACCCGGCCTGGACCACCAAGACGACCGGCGACGTCAAGCAGGTCCTGCAGGCCCTGGTGGGCGGCGGCCAGACGGCGACCGCCTACCGCCAGAGCGGCGACGTGATCACGCTGAGCGTCGCCCACAGCTTCCCCTCCACCACGGCCGCCGCGGCGACCTCGCTGGCCAAGGTGCAGAACGCCAAGCCGTACGACGCCCTGCGGGCCGACCATCAGACGTGGTGGCACGCCTTCTACCGCAAGAGCTTCGTGTCCATCCCCGACCAGCGGCTGCAGTCCTTCCACTGGATCCAGCTGTACAAGGTGGCCTGCGCGACCCGGGCGGGCGCGCCGGTGATGGCCACCACCGGGCCGTGGCTGGAGCCGACGCCGTGGCCGGGCGTGTGGTGGAACCTCAACGTGCAGCTGGAGTACTGGCTGATCCACGGCTCCAACCACCTGGAGCTCGACTCGGTCACCAGCACGCTGGACGCCAACCGGGCGCAGCTGACCGCGAACGTGGGCAGCGCCTACCGCGCCGACTCCTCGGGCGTGGGGCGCAGCTCCGACATGTTCGCCAACAGGAGCGTGGGCACGCCGGGCAGCGGGGCCGAGGTCGGCGACCTGACCTGGGCGCTGCACAACGTCTGGCTGTCCTACCGGCACACGATGGACGAGGCGCTCATGCGCGACGTCCTGTTCCCGCTGCTGAAACGGGCGATCAACTACTACCTGCACTTCCTGGCCACGGGCTCGGACGGCAAGCTGCACCTGCCCTCCACGCTGTCGCCGGAGTACCCGGTGGTGCCGCCGCAGGACACCAACTACGACCTGGCGCTCATCCGCTGGGGCTGCCAGGCGCTGCTCGACTCGGGGATCGACGACCCACTCAGGCCGACCTGGCAGCGGGTGCTGAGCACGCTCACGCCGTACCCGACCGACACCAACGGCTACATGATCGGCGCGAGCACGCCGTACGCGCAGTCGCACCGGCACTACTCCCACCTCCTGATGATCTATCCGCTGTATCTCGTGAACTGGGACCAGCCGGGCAACCGCCCCCTGATCGAGAAGTCGATCGTGCGCTGGCACGCGCTCACCGGCGCCCACCGCGGCTACAGCTACACCGGCGCCGCGTCGATGTACGCCATGATGGGCCGCGGCGACACGGCGCTGTCGTACCTGATGAAGTTCTTCGACCCGGCCACGTCGTTCCCGTGCCGGGCCAACACCCACTACACCGAGGCCGGCCCGGTCATCGAGACGCCGCTGTCGGCCTCGCAGTCCATCCACGACCTGCTCTGCCAGTCGTGGGGCGGCATCGTCCGGATCTTCCCCGCCGTCCCCACGAGCTGGCCCGACGCCGCGCTGCACGACTTCCGCACCCAGGGCGCCTTCCTCGTCTCGGCCGTACGGCAGGCCGGCGTGACCCGCTTCGTCCGCGTCCGCTCGCTGGCCGGGGCTCCGCTCAAGCTCAAGCACGGGATGACGGGCACGGTCACAGCGGTGCTCGACGACGGCACCCCGGCGGCCGTCACCGACCTGGGCGACGGCGTCGTCCAGATCGCGCTGGCCAAGGACCGCGAGGTGCTCGTGCACACCGGCGCGCAGCCGCCGCTGGTGATCGCGCCGGTGCCGATCACCAAGCCGGGCCCGGGCTGGGGGCTGCCGGGCGGCACCGAGTACCAGGCGGAGAACGCGCGGATCTCGCAGGGCGCCGTGGAGTCCAACCACCTCGGCTACACCGGCACCGGGTTCGTCAACTTCGACAATGTCGCCGGGTCCTACGCCGAGTTCAGCGTGACGGCCGCGGCGGCAGGGCCGTACACGATCACCTTCCGCTACGCCAACGGCACCACCACCAACCGGCCGATGGACATCGCGGTCAACGGCACGACCGTCAACCGCACCTTCACCGGCACCGGTTCGTGGGACACCTGGCAGACGCTGTCCATCACCGCCCAGCTCGCCGCGGGGGCCAACACGATCAGGGCGACGGGCACGACCGCGAGCGGGGGACCCAACCTCGACAAGATCACTATCGGATAGGACGTCATGGAACTGTCACGACGGCAGCTGGGAACCCTGGTCGGCGCCGCACTGCTGGCCCCCTACCTGCCTGCCCGCCCGGCCGCGGCGGCCACCGCGTGGAAGCTCATGTGGGCGCCGGAGGCCTCCGTCGACGGGCTCAACGCCTTCGAGACCGTGGAGGACGACAGGGCGAACTCCCACCCCGCCGGCCAGCCGCACATCTTCCCCGAGGGGAACAACTTCCGCTTCAACATGCACACGGTCGACCGCGACACGATGACCGATCGGCAGCGCCAGGAGGTGACCGGCAACCGCACCCCGTCCGGATACCTGCAGTGGCTGAACGGTGAGACGTGGCGGGTGACGTACTCGATGTACATCCCGAGCACGCTGAAGGCCACCACGACCTTCACCCACATCAGCCAGACCAAGATGCCAGGCACCGGCACCCTGCCGATCACCGTCACCTCGCTGCGCAGGGTCAACGGCGTGCAGACCATCGAGCACAAGATCTTCCAACAGGACATCCTGGTCGGCAGCACCCCGCTGGAACCGCTGCAGAACAAGTGGATCGACGCCGAGTACCAGATCAAGATCGGCGACTCGGGTTCGGTGCGCTGGATTCTGCGCTCCGGCGGCACGACGCTGGTGGACGGCACCAAGTCCGGTGACACGTTCATCGACGACCGCGTCCGCCCGAAGTGGGGCATCTACCGCTCCCTGGGCGACACGTCGGGCTCGCTGCAGGACTGCTACCTGCTGCTGACGAACATGCGCGCCTACAAGCAGGTCCAGGCCACCGCGACCAGGTACGAGGCGGAGCAGGCGACCATCTCCAAGGGCGTCTTCGAGAACACCCACCCGGGCTTCTCGGGCAGCGGCTACGTCAACACCGACAACGTGGCCGGGTGCTACGTGCAGTTCGCCGCCTCCGGCGCCGCAGGCCCCGCCACGCTGACGATCCGTTACGCCAACGGCACCACGGCCAGCCGGCCCATGGACGTCTCGGTCAACGGGACGGTCGTGGCCTCCGGGCTCTCCTTCCCCTCGACCGGCACCTGGGACACGTGGGCCTCCAAGAGCATCACGGCGAACCTGGTCGCGGGGACCAACACGATCCGGGTCACCGGCACCACCTCCAACGGGTGCCCCAACCTCGACTACATGGAGGTCGTGCAATGAGATTTCGGGCTTTACTGGCCTTCGTCGGGTTGGTCGCGGGGCTGCTGGTCGCCATCCCCGCCAGGGCCGACCTCCAGCATCCGCGCCAGGCCTTCCTGCGCAACTCCATCGCCGGGCTGTTCCTGCACTGGGGCGAGCGCACCTCGCCGCAGCACACCAGCTGCACCCAGTGGGAGAACGACGTCACCAACGGCGGGTGGAGCGCCTCCTACTGGGTGAACGAGGCCAAGAAGCTGCACACCCAGTACATCGTGCTGGCGACGTTCCACTCACGGCTCGGCTACGCCCGGCCGTACCCGTCGAAGATCCCCGGCAGCTGCGCCACCAAGCGCGACTTCCTCGGCGAGCTCATCGACGCCGCGGACGCGCAGGGGCTGAAGGTCATCAACTACATGACCGACGACCCGCAGTGGCACAACGAGGGCCTCAGCTCCGGCGACTGGCTCAACTCCTCGGCCTTCTCCAGCTACGTGGGCCACAGCGTGGACCTGACCACTCGCGACGGGTTCGGCGAGTTCAGCTACCTGCAGTTCTTCGAGCAGATGCAGCGCTACCCGAAGCTGGCCGGCTTCTGGATCGACAACGACAACGCCTACTGGGAGAGCCACAACCTCTACTCGCAGATCTACCAGCAGCGGCCGGACATGACGCTGTCGAACAACAACGAAGACACGCCGATCATGGACATGATCAGCAACGAGCAGAAGACCGGCATGACGCCGTCCTACGACTACCCGCAGGCGGTCTACACGGCCGCGCCGCGGCTCATCGAGGCCGACTTCAAGCTGCCCTCCTCCGGCCCCTGGTGGTACGGCGGCAGCGACTCCACCGTGGACTACAAGCTCACGCTCGGCCGGCTGATCACCAACGCCGGGTCGTCGGTGAAAGCGCTGATGGCCGAGACCGCCATGGTCAACGGCAAGTTCCCCACCCAGCAGGTCAACTTCAACAACTTCGCCAACGGCTACCTGGACACGATCTGGGAGTCCCTCGGCGGCACCGAGGGCGGCGGCTACATGTACGGCGGGCTCAAGCCGGGCTTCTGGAACAACGGCGCCCACGGCGTGACCACCATCAGCAAGACCGACCCGAACCGGCACTACGTCCACGTGATCACACCGCCGTCGGGCAGCACGCTCTCGCTGCGCGACAACGGCTACGCCGTCACCGCCGTGACCAACCTGCGCACCGGCGCGCCGGTCACCTTCACCCAGGCCAACGGCGTGCTGACGCTCAGCGGGATCTCCTCGTGGGACCAGTACGACACGGTGTTCAAGGTGACCTCCTCGGGCCGCCAGGGCATCTACACCGCCACGATGTCGGCCTCGTCCTCCACCAGTGGGCACGCCGCCGCGGCGGCCGGTGACGGCGACTACCTCACCTACTGGGACAGCAACGCCGCCGAGCCCGCCTCGCTGACCTTCGACCTGGGATCTTCGAAGAAGGTGCAGTACGTCGGGTTCAACCAGCGCGAGGACTCGACGGTCTACCCCTCGTCCGGATCCGCCCGGATCTCGACCTATCAGGTCTTCGTCAGCAACGACGGGACGAACTGGGGGAGCGCCGTCAAGACGGGCACCGTGCCGAACGCCCGCGGCGTCCAGTTCATCGACATCCCGACCGCCAACACGCGCTACGTCCGCCTGACCAAGACCGGCCACCACGGCATCTCCCGCTGGCGCGTCGACGAGGCCTGGACCGGCGCCTACGTCGGCGGCGGCACGACCCCGCCGCCGGGACGCTACGAGGCGGAGGACGCCACGATCTCGCAGGGCGTCTTCGAGAACACCCACACCGGCTTCTCGGGCACCGGCTACGTCAACGGCGACAACGTGGCCGGCTCGTACACGCAGTGGTCGTTCACCTCGCCCGCGGCCGGCACCTCCACGGTCAGGCTCCGCTACTCCAACGGCACCACCACCGACCGCCCCGCCGCCATCGCGGTCAACGGCACCACGGTGTACGGCTCGCGCAGTTACACCACCACGGGCACGTGGGACACGTGGGCGACCGACACGTTCACCGTGCCCGTCACCGCCGGGGCCAACACGCTGCGCGTCAGCGCCACCACCGCTAACGGCAACCCGAACCTGGACTACGTGGAGGTGGACCCGCCCACCTCGGCGGGCACCGACTACCAGGCCGAGGACGCCACGATCTCGCAGGGCGTGGTCGAGTCCAACCACACCGGGTTCACCGGCACGGGGTTCGTGAACTACGACAACGTGGCCGGCTCGTACGTGGAGTTCACGGTGAACGCCGCCTCCGCCGGGAACGCCGCGCTGACCCTGCGCTACTCCAACGGCACCACGGTGGACCGGCCGATGGACGTCGCCGTCAACGGCACCGCCGTCTCCTCCGGGCTGTCCTTCGGGCCGACCGCCAACTGGGACACGTGGGCCACGCAGACGGTGACCGTACCGCTGAACGCGGGCGCCAACACGATCAGGGCGACCGGCACCACCGCCAATGGCGGCCCCAACCTCGACAAGATCACGGTCGGCTAGGAGCGACATTGAGGAAGTTATGCGCGGCCCTGGCCGCTGTGGCGCTGCTGGTGCTGCCCGCACCGGCGCGCGCGTCCGACAACGGGCAGTCGATCAGGCCCGCCATGGGGTGGAGCAGCTGGAGCTTCGTGCGCCGCTGGCCCGACGAGACCAAGATGAAGGCGCAGGCCGACGCGCTGGTCAGCAGCGGCCTGGTCGACCACGGCTACGTCTACGTCAACCTGGACGACTTCTACCAGAAGTGCGACTCCAACGGCTTCGTCGTGGACTCCTTCGGCCGGTGGGCGGTCGACACGGCCAAGTTCCCCGGCGGGATCAAGGCGCTGGCCGACTACGTGCACGCCAAGGGGCTGAAGTTCGGCTTCTACGTCACGCCGGGCATCGCCAAGAACGCCGTGCTGAAGAACACGCCCGTCGAGGGGACGTCGTACCACGCGGCCGACATCGCCGACACCACGCAGACGCACAAGAACTACAACTGCAAGAACATGTACCGGCTGAAGTACTCCTCGCCGGGCGCGCAGGCCTTCATCAACTCCTGGGCCAACCTCATGGCCTCCTACGGCGTCGACTACCTCAAGATCGACGGCGTGGACGCCACCACCGTGGCCGACGTCGAGGCCTGGGACAAGGCGCTGCGGCAGACCGGCAGGCCGATCAACTTCGCGCTGTCGAACAACCTGCCCATCGCGCAGGCCACCACCTGGAAGCGGCTGGCCAACAGCTGGCGCACCCAGGGCGACGTCGAGTGCTACTGCGGCCCTGGTCCCAACGGCAGCGGCTTCCCGCTCACCGACTGGTCGCACGTCTCCTCCCGGTTCACCTCCGCGGCCAACTGGCAGCAGTACGCGGGGCCCGGCGGGTGGAACGACCTGGACTCGATCGAGATCGGCAACGGCGACCAGGCCGGGCTCACCGCCGACCAGCGGCGCTCGCACCTGACGCTGTGGGCGATGGCGGCCGCGCCGCTGCTGCTCGGCACCGACCTGACGAACCTGAACGCGACCGACCTGGCGATGCTCACCAACGACCGGATCATCGCCGTCGACCAGGACGGCGTGGCCGCCCAGCGGGTGGTGAACTCTGGTGTCAACCAGGTGTGGCGTAAACGGGAGGCGAATGGCGACTACGTGGTGGCCCTGTTCAACACCGGCACGTCGGGCAACTCCGCGGTCAGTGTCACCTGGTCCCAGGTGGGGTTCTCGGGTTCCGCCGCGGTGACGAACCTGTGGTCGGGAGCCTCGGAGGGCACGGTCGACTCCTCCTACAGCGCCACGCTCAGGCCCGGTGAGACCCGGCTGATCAGGGCGCACCCCAGCGCCGCCACGCCCCACTCCGAGGCGGAGAACGCCACGATCTCGCAGGGTGTGGTGGAGTCCAACCACCTCGGGTACTCCGGGTCCGGGTTCGTGAACTACGACAACGTGGTCGGCTCGTCCGTGGAGTTCGCCGTGAACGCCGCCTCCGCGGGCAACGCCGCCGTTACCGTGCGGTACGCCAACGGGACGACGGTGAACCGGCCGATGTCGGTGGTCGTCAACGGCTCGGTGGTCGCCACCCGGGACTACCCCGGCACGGCCAACTGGGACACCTGGGTGAGCGACACGTTCAGCGTGCCGGTCAGCGCCGGGGCCAACACGATCAAGCTGACGGCCACCACGGCCAACGGCGGCCCGAACGTGGACTACCTGGACCTGGGGGCGATCACGCCGGTCGGGACGGACTACCAGGCGGAGAACGCCACGATCTCGCAGGGCGTGGTGGAGTCCAACCACGCCGGGTTCACCGGCACGGGGTTCGTGAACTACGACAACGTGCTCGGCTCCTATGTGGAGTTCTCCGTGAACGCCGCCTCCGCCGGGGATGCGACGCTGACGCTGCGCTTCGCCAACGGCACCACGGTGGACCGGCCGATGTCCGTGACCGTGAACGGGACCGTGGTGTCGTCCACGCTGGCCTTCCCGCCCACCGCCAACTGGGACACCTGGGCCACGCAGACGGTGACCGTACCGCTGAACGCGGGCGCCAACACGATCCGCGCCACCGCCACCACGGCGAACGGCGGGCCCAACCTCGACCGCGTCACCCTCTCCTGACCCCGCCTCCCCGCCCTGGGCACCACTCGGGCGGGGAGGCGGCCCCCGCCGGGATGAGTTCGGGTTCCCCGGTGGTTGACACGATCCGTGGAGGAGATCGAGGTCGTCGTCATCGGCGCTGGGCAGGCGGGCCTGTCCAGCGCCTACTTCCTGCAGCGCTTCGGCTTCGACCTGCGCGTGCTCGACGCCGCCGAGGGTCCCGGCGGGGCGTGGCGGCACCGGTCGCCGTCGCTGACCATGGACAAGGTGCACGGCATCTTCGACCTGCCGGGCGTCCACCGCGAGGCCGAGGTCGACGGGCGGCGTCCGGCGGCCAGCGTGGTGCCCGAGTACTACGGCGACTACGAGCGCCGCGTCGCCCTGCCCGTCCTACGGCCCGTCAAGGTCACCGCCGTCACCCGGGGCCAGGACGACCGCCTGATCGTCACGGCCGACGTGGGGGAGTGGGCCGCGCGGGCCGTGGTCAACGCCACCGGCACCTGGACGCGGCCGTACTGGCCGTACTACCCGGGCGCCGCGGACTTCCAGGGCAGGCAGCTCCACTACGCGAGCTACCGCGGCCCTGGGGAGTTCGCCGGGCGCCACGTGGTGATCGTCGGCGGCGGCGCGTCGGCCATGCACGTGCTGTCCGAGCTGGCGGGCGTGGCCGCGAGCACCACCTGGGTGACTCGCCGCCCGCCCGTCTGGCGCGACGACGACTTCGGTGAGGACGCCCGCAGGCAGGCCGTGGCCCTCGTCGAGGCGCGCGTCAGGGCCGGGCTCCCGCCGCAGAGCGTGGTCAGCGTCACGGGCCTCGGCTACACGCCCGTCGTCCGCGAGGCCATGGAGAAGGGGGCGCTCGAACGCCTGCCCATGTTCTCCCGCGTCACCCCGGACGGCGTGACCTGGCCCGACGGCCGCCACCTGGGGGCCGACACGCTCGTCTGGGCCACCGGGTTCCGCTCGGCCCTGGACCACCTCGCCCCGCTCCACCTGCGGGAGCCGGGCGGCGGCATCAAGGTCGACGGCACCCGGGTGGTCGCCGAGCCCCGCCTCCACCTGGTCGGCTACGGCCCTTCGGCCAGCACCATCGGCGCCAACCGCGCCGGCCGTACCGCCGCCCGGTCCGTCAGGCGCCTGCTCGCCGCCTGACTCCTAGTGGTAGGCGTGGACGACGGCGTGGCCCTTGCCCTTGCCGATGATCCACTTGTTGATGGGGGTGGTCACCAGGAAGGCGATCACCAGGGACAGGGCCAGCGCCAGCCAGAAGAGCGCCTGGCCGAGGCCCGCGTCCATGGCGCCGGGGACGACCACCATGACGCCGTTGTCCACGATCTCCATGACGATGATCGACACCGTGTCCGCGGCCAGGGCCACCCGCAGCGCCTGGCTGAACGTCAGGCCCGCCTTGAGCACGCCGCGCATCGTCAGGGCGTACCCGGACACGAAGGCCAGGGCGATCGCCAGCACCACCGTCGGCAGGTTCGACCAGCCGAGGGCCGTGCCGATCACCATGCCCAGAATCTCGCCGATGGCGCATCCCGTCAGGCAGTGCAACGTGGCCTGCGCCGCCATCTTCCAGGACGTCCCGCCACCGTGCCCGCCATGAGCACCATGTCCGGCATGCGCACCGTGCTCGCCATGCCCGGCATGCGCGCTGTGCTCGCCGTGGCCGGCGTGCGCGTCGTGTCCCGCGTGGTCGGCGTGGGCTGAATGGTCACCGTGGGAGTGCGTCGACATGGGGGTTCCTCACTTCGTCATCGTCAAGCGAAGATAGGTATATACCCCCTAGGGGTACTAGGGCAACTCCGTGACCCCGAAGGCCGTCCACCCCTGCGCGGGAAAGCCGGCCGCATCCGCGACCGCCGCGGAGGCCGCGTTGGACGTGGCGTGCATGTAGGTGGGCACCGCCCCTTCGTCGAGCACCCGCCGGGCCGCCTGCGCGACCAGGCGCCGGGCGAGCCCGCGCCCCCGCGCCGCCGGAGCCGTCACGACCGACAGCTCGTGGCCGTAGGCGTCGTGGCGCTTGACCCCCACCCCGGCCAGGTGCTCTCCCGTGCCGGGATCCACGGCCACCAGCACCTCCCCGCCGAAGAGACGCAGCCACTCCGGTACGCCGGGGAAGGAGGCGGGAACCCAGACGCCCGCGTCGGGCAGCGCGGCGGGAGCCGTACTCCAGCGATAGACCGCCGTGAACCAACCCCGCCGCGGATACCCCACCAGGGCGGGCACCTCGGACGGGGACGCGGCGGCCACGCGCTCGACGTGCTCGGGCGCCACCGAGAGCACGCCGCCGTCCGGCGAGCCCACCCCGATCGCCGGGTGGATCCGCCCGTCCCAGCCCGGCTCGGACCGCCGCGGCGACCCGATCACGTCGAGCTCGCCCGAGGGCGGCCACGCGCCCAGCCAATGTCGCAAATGTTCCGTCAGCAGCACGCGCCGAACTATACGGAATAGTAAATCCGGAGCTGGAGGCAGGCCTCGACAGCGGGTGTTACCAGGGGTTAACGTCCCGACACAAGGATCTTTGTCTGGACAGGGGGGTTACCCTGATGCAGGTTCCCGGCTACACCGAAGTACGGGAGCTGGGGCACGGCGGGACAGGGCGCGTCATGCTGGCCGTGCGCGATTCGGACGGATTACCGGTCGCGATCAAGCACATCTCGGAGCGACTGCTCCAGGACGAGGACTTCGTCGAGCGGTTCCGCGCCGAGGCACTGGTGATCAAGGAGCTCGACAGCCCGCACACCGCGAGGCTGCTGGAGTACGTCGAGGGGGACGGCGACGCCGTCATCGTGATGGAGCTGGTCGACGGCGTCACGCTGCGCCGCCTGCTCGAGCACGAGGGCGGCACCGGGCCCGAGGCGGCGCTGGCCGTACTGAAGGGTGCGCTGCTGGCGCTGGCCGAGGCGCACAGGCACGGCGTGGTGCACCGCGACTTCAAGCCGGAGAACGTGATCGTCTCCCAGGACGGCGACAGCAAGCTCGTCGACTTCGGCGTGGCCGTGCACTCGGGCGAGAGCGTGCCGCTGGTCGGCACCCCCTCCTACATGGCGCCCGAGCAGTGGGAGGAGGCCCCCGCCAGCCCCGCGACCGACGTCTACGCCGCCAGCGTGGTGTTCTTCGAGTGCCTGACCGGCCACCGGCCCTTCCTCGGCGACAACATCGCCGCGCTGGCCTACCAGCACCAGAACGTGCCGCCGCCGATCGAGAACGTGGCCGGGCCGATCAGGGCGCTGGTCGAGCACGGGCTGGCCAAGGATCCGGCCGACCGTCCCGTGTCCGCCGAGGCGTTCCTGGCAGAGCTGGAGGCGACCGCGGCCGCGGCCTACGGGAGCGACTGGGAGGAGCGCGGACGCGCCGGGCTCGGAGCGCTGACGCTGCCGTTCACGGCGCTCCTGCCGCTGGCCCTGTCGGCCGCGGAGGGCAGCACAAGCCTGTTCAGCAGCACGCTCTCGCCGCCCGGCAAGCTGCTGGTGACCGGCGGGCTCGTGGTCGCGACCGCGGTGGCGGTGATCTCGGCGTTCTCCGTCTGGAACAGCGGTCCCGAGGAGAAGAACGTCAGCGCCTTCCCGCCCCCGACCAGGACAGCGCAGGCCTCCCCGCCGTTCGAGACCACCACGGCGGAGCCCGCCACGCCCGAGCCGAGCCTGACGCCGCCCACGATCACCGAGCCCGCCACCGCCGGGCCCGTCTTCACCCCGGGACCGTCGATCACGAAGGCCCCCGAACCCTCCAGAACCCAGGAACCCCAGCCCACCAGGACGCGGGAGCCCACCCGCACGCAGCAGCCCACGCCGACGCGGACCCGCGAGCCCACCCGGCAGCCCACCAGAACCCAGGAGCCCACCCGGCCGCCGACCCAGCAACCGACGAGGACCCAGCAACCTCCCACGTCGAGCCCGCCGGACCCAGGTACGGCCACCAGGCCCAAGCCGCTGCTGTCGGTGTCGGTCAAGGTGTCGCTGGACGTGCCGGTGCTCAGCGGCAAGGGCGACGGCCTGCTGGACGCCGACGTGGGTCTCGGCGTGGGCACCGGCCTGCTCGGGTTCGTGGTCGTGCCGGGCTCGGTGCTGCTCGGCAGGCGGTTCGCCGTCCGCAGGACCAGGCACGAGCGCGATACCGAAATGACCTGATTGCCCGTCCGGTCGCGGCATCCCCTACTATCGTCCATCGGGAAAGAGGGCACCCCCGGCCCTGACCGGGTTTCGCCCTGCCGTCCGGGCGAAGGAGAAGTGTGCCGTCCCGCAGGGACCTCTTGCTCGCGTTGATCGGCGCTCTCCTTCTGGTCGTGCAGACCTCCACGGCGGGACTCGCCGCGCCCAAGCCCACGGTCAAGCAGCTCAAGAAGGAGCTGTCCGACCTGCAGAAGCAGTCGGACACGCTGATCAAGGACTACTACAACCGCCGGATCGAACTGCTGAAGGCGGACAAGTCCGAGAAAGCGGCGGCCGAGAAGCTGAAGGCCGCCCAGGAGGTCTACGACCGCGAGTCGGTGGCGCTCAGGGAGATGGCCGTCGCCCAGTACACCGGCGGGGGCACCAACCTCCTCGCCATGATGGCGTCCAGCGACGACCCCAGTGGGCTGCTCAACCGCCTGGCGCTGGCCCAGCACCTGGTCGAGTCCCAGAACGCCCGCCTGAGCGGCTTCGCCGCGGTTCGCGACGGCTTCCAGCGGGCCGAGGCGGAGGCGGCGGCCCGCGCCAAGGAGCTGGCGGCGCTGGTGGCGGACCTCGGCACCCGCAAGAAGCAGGCGGAGAAACTGATCGACAAGATCAAGGACAAGCTCGACCAGCTCTACCACGCGCCGGGCGTCAGGCGCTCGGACGGCACCTGGGTGCCCCAGCTACCCGACGGGCCGGACAACATCACGCCCCGGATGCGCCTGGTCAGGGACCTGGTCGAGGAGCGCTTCGGCGACGACTTCGGCATCGGCTGCTACCGCACGATCCAGGACGGCGGCGAGCACCCGCTCGGCCGGGCCTGCGACTTCATGCTCAGCCGCGGCGGCTCGATGCCGTCGGCCGCGGAGGTCGCCCGCGGCTACGCCATCGCCAACTGGGCGATCAAGAACGCCAAGCGGCTCGGCATCATGTACATCATCTACCGCCAGCGCATCTGGCACGTGAAACGCGGCTACTGGCGCACCATGTCCAACCGCGGCGGCGTCACCGCCAACCACTTCGACCATCCGCACATCTCCGTCTACTAAAGGCCTTCCCCCGGTACGGCAAGGCCACGGCGGCCGCCGCGGAGCGGGGAGTCGGGGAGAACCGCGGCGGCCGCCGAGGCCGGGATGTACGGCGAGCCGTGGCCCGCCGTACAGACTGGGCGGATCAGTAGGCCGGGCGGATCAGGCCGACCAATCCGTGCTTCTCGTCGTCGACGCCGGCGGCGAACCACAGGGCGTTCCTGCCGCCGTTGGCCGAGGTGCCGGGCACGAGGCCCCACAGGCCCTCGATCGAGATCGCCGAGCCGTCGGGGTGGCGCAGCGGGCCCATGAAGCGGCCGCTGAACCGGTCGTAGGCGTTGATCCGGCCGTCACCGAAGTTCCCGACCAGCAGGTCGCCGGCGTACGTGCCGAAGGAGCGCGGCGCCACCGTGAGAGCCCACGGCGCGTTGAGCGGACCCCTGCTGGCGAAACGCCGCAGGAGGTGCCCGTTCGCGGTGAACTGGCTGACGAACCCCTTGCCGGGCCCCGCGATCTCGTCCCCGTCGCCCGGCTTGTGCTTGGCGTAGGCGACGAACACGGTGCCGCCGACCGCCGCCACGTTGAACGGGGCGTACCCGCGCGGCAGCCCGCGGTCGCGGAAGGCGCGGAAGGTCGGCAGCAGCTTGAAGTGGGAGTTGAAGACGTCGATCCGGCCGTTGAGGAAGTCGGCCGCCAGCAGGAACGGCCTGCCGTGGATCCACACCATGGTCAGGCCCTTGAAGCTGGCCCCCTTGACCGTCGCGCCGAGCAGCGCGGTGGTCGGGTCGGCCTGCGGGTTCCAGCCGCGGATCGTCCCGCTCTCGGTGGCGAACAGGAACATCGCCGGGCCCGAGCCGCTCTTGGTGGAGACCGTGAAGCCGCGCCCGGGGTTGAACACCTGCCCGGTCGGCCCGCCGTCCACCTTGACCTCCAGGCTCTCTTTGTGGATCGCTCCAGCGGTTCCGCCGCCGGAGTAGACGGTGGACACGTCCTTGTCGGCGTCGGAGACCCACAGGAACTTGCCCATGCTCATGCCCCACGGATTGACCAGGTTGGGGTCGGTGATCTGGGCCTTGCCCGGCTGGTCGGACACCAGGTCGACCTCTTCGAACCGGGTCTGGCGATGGGCGGCCGCCGCCGAGGACTGGGCGGGGAGAGCGGAGGACACGCTCAGGACGAGGGCCGCGGCGCACAAGGTGACGAGGGATGTTTTCCGCCTGATTAACATCAGGCCTCCTTGGTTTGCGAGGGTGCGCTACGCAACAGACACGGCGGGGCGCCCACGCGGGTTCAGAAGGATCTAAGCCTTCGCGGGATGCCGAAGATTGCCCCGTTGCCCGCCAGATGATAGGCCGGTAACCAGAATATCGTTCGGTCCGGGTGAGAAGCAGGAGGCGGGATGCGGGCGGCGGTGGTGCGCGGCGACCGGATCGTGGTCACCGAAGTGGAGGACCCGGCTCCCGGGCCCGGGCAGGTGCTGGTCAGGACGCTGGCGTGCGGGATCTGCGGATCCGACCTGCACGCCGCCCAGGACCTGGCCGGATTCGCCGCCCATATGGCCAGGGTGGGGGCGCCCGGCGGGCTGGATCCGCGCCGGCAGGTCGTCTTCGGCCACGAGTTCAGCGCCGAGCTGGTCGGCTACGGGCCCGACACGGCCAGGAGCCTGCCGCTCGGCACCATGGTGTGCGCGGTGCCGCTCGTGCTCGGGCCCGAGGGGCCGGAGAACGTCGGCTACTCCCAGCGCTTCCCCGGCGGGTTCGGCGAGCTGATGGTGCTGCAGGAGGCCGGGCTGCTCGCGGTGCCCGAGGGCAGGCAGGCCGAGCAGGCCGCGCTGACCGAGCCGCTGGCGGTGGGGGAGCACGCCGTGGTCAGGGCCGCGCCCGGCCAGGACGACGTGTGCCTGGTGGTCGGGTGCGGGCCCGTCGGGCTGGCGGTGATCGCGGCGCTCAAGGCACGCGGGCACGGGCCCATGGTCGCCGCCGACTTCTCGCCCGCGCGGCGCGCGCTGGCCGAGCGGCTCGGCGCCGACGTCGTGGTGGATCCCGCGGCGGGCTCGCCGTACACGCGGTGGGGTGAGCTGGGCGTGCCCGCGACCATCATCGAGCGCGGCGCGAACGAGCTGTTCGGGGTGGCGTCCAGGAACGCGGTGATCTTCGAGTGCGTGGGCGTGCCGGGGATGCTGCGGGAGATCGTCGAGGGGGCGCCGCCGCGCGCGCGGATCGTGGTGGTGGGCGTGTGCATGAGCGAGGACGCGTTCGAGCCGTTCCCCGCGGTCGTCAAGGAGCTCGACGTGCGCTTCTCGATCGGGTACACGCAGGAGGAGTTCGCCGCCACGCTCCTGCGGGACGCGCCGGGCGGGCTGGTGACGCGGGCGGTGGGACTCGACGGGGTGGCCGAGGCGTTCGAGACGCTGCGCAGTCCCGGCGAGCACGTGAAGATCATGGTCAAGCCCTAGGAGTACGGCATGCGGTTCGGCATCTTCCTGGCCCCCTTCCATCCCGTCGGGCAGAATCCCACGCTCGCCCTGGAACGCGATCTGGACCTGATCGTCCACCTCGACCGGCTGGGCTTCGACGAGGCGTGGTTCGGCGAGCACCACTCGGCCGGATACGAGATCATCGCCTCGCCCGAGGTGTTCATCGCCACCGCCGCCGAGCGGACCCGGCACCTGCGGCTGGGCACCGGCGTGTCCTCGCTGCCCTACCACCACCCGCTGATCCTGGCCGACCGGATGGTGCTGCTCGACCACCTCACCCGGGGGCGCGTCATGTTCGGCGCCGGGCCCGGCGCGCTGCCGAGCGACGCCTACATGATGGGGATCGACGTGGCGCGGCAGCGCGACATGATGGAGGAGGCGCTGGAGGCCATCCTCATGCTGCTGCGCAGCGACGAGCCGGTCACCTACGAGACCGACTGGTTCCGCCTGGTCGACGCCCGGCTGCAGCTGCGGACCTTCCAGCGGCCGCACTTCGAGGTGGCCGTCGCCGCCCAGGTCTCCCCGGCGGGGCCGCGCGCCGCGGGCCGGTTCGGCTGCTCGCTGCTGTCGCTGGGCGCGACCAGTCTGGGCGGGTTCGACGCGCTCGGCTACCACTGGGGGATCATGGAGGAGCGCTCCGCGGAGTACGGCACGGCCGTCTCGCGTGACGGGTGGCGGCTGGTCGGGCCCATGCACCTGGCCGAGACCCGCGAGCGGGCGGCCGAGGAGGTGGCCTTCGGGCTGCCCCAGTGGGTCGACTACTTCCGCAGGGTGGCCGCGCTGCCGCTGGCCCCGGAGGGCGTGGACGACGCGGAAAGCCTGGTGGAGGTGATGAACGGCACCGGGCTCGCGGTGATCGGCACGCCGGACGACGCCATCGCGCAGATCCGGCGCCTGCTGGATAAGTCCGGGGGCTTCGGGACATATCTGCTGATGGGACATGACTGGGCGGACACCGCGGCCACCCTGCGGTCGTACGAGCTGTTCGCCCGCTACGTCATGCCGGAATTCCAGAACACGTCGACCACGCTGACCGCCAGTCGCGACTGGGCGGCCGCCAACCGGGGTGAGTTCATCGGCGCCGCGGGGGCCGCGGTCATGTCGGCCATGCAGCGCCACGAGGAGGAGAAGAAGCGTGCACGTTGAGGAACAGGGGGCGGGCTGGCCCGTCGTGCTGTGCCACGGCTTCCCCGAGCTGTCGTACTCCTGGCGCCACCAGCTGCCCGTCCTGGCCGCGGCTGGCTACCACGTGATGGCCCCCGACCAGCGCGGCTACGGGCGCAGCCCGATCCCGCCCGCGGTGGAGGACTACGACATCGCCCACCTGACCGACGACCTGCTGCGCCTGCTCGACGAGCGCGGGATCGAGCGGGCCGCGTTCGTGGGCCACGACTGGGGCGCGCTGGTCGTCTGGTCGCTGGCGCTGCGGGCGCCCGAACGTGTGATGGGGGTGGCCGCGCTGAGCGTGCCCTTCCAGCCGCGCGGGGTGATGCGCTCGCGGGCCGCGATCGAGGAAGCGTTCGCGGGCACCTGGTTCTACGTGCTCTACTTCCAGGAGCCCGGGGTGGCCGACGCCGACCTGGGGCGCGACCCCGCCACCACGATGCGCAGGATGATGGGCGGGCTCAGCGACGGGCTGGCCGGCGCCGACGACGGCCGCGGCCTCGTCGAGCGCCTGCCGGAGCCGGGCGGCCCGCCTGACTGGCTCACCCAGGCCGACCTGGACCACTACGCCGCCGAGTTCACGCGGACCGGCTTCACCGGCGCGCTCAACTGGTACCGCAACCTCGACCGCAACTGGGAGCTGATGGCCCCCTACGACGGCGCGCTGGTCCGCGTGCCCGCCCTGTTCATCGGCGGCACCCTCGATCCCGCGATGCGCAAGGAGCGGGTGGAGTCGCTCGGCCACTGGGTGCCCGACCTGCGGGGGACCGTGCTGCTCGAGGGCGCGGGCCACTGGATCCAGCAGGAACGGCCGGACGAGGTCAACGCGGCTCTGGTGCGCTTCCTCGACGAGCTCGACTGGACGGGCCGCTGAACCAGGCCAAGGTCATCTTCGTGCCCTGGATATGAGAAAAGCACTCTTGGTGCCCGCCTTCCTGCTGGTCGCAGGGTGTGGCAGCACGGGCACCACCACCCAGCAGGCGGCGCCCAGCCCGACCCCGACCGGGTACGTGGCTAAAGCGGCGCCCAGTCCGACCCCGTACGTGGCGGGGAACAAGCAGGCGGCGGCCAGTCCGACGCCATCCACCTATGTGGCGAACCAGGCCGCGGCGCAGACGGTCAAGGCGGCCAAGACCAAGCTCGGAGAGGTCATCGTCACCGGCAAGGGCATGACCCTGTACCACTTCGAGAAGGAGGAGGACGGCACGCCGGCGTGCTACGGCCCGTGCACCGGGGAGTGGAAGCCCTACATCACGCAGGGCAAGCCCACGGCCACCGAAGGGGCCAAGGTCGACCAGGTGTCCATGGTCGCCCGCAAGGACGGCACCATGCAGGTGACCTACGGCGGCCACCCGGTCTACACCTACGCCGACGACAAGAAGCCGGGTGACACCACCGGCCAGGAGAAGAACGAGTTCGGCGCCGAGTGGTACGCCGTCAAGACCAACGGCCAGGCCATGGAATAGGCAAGCGATCTGCAAGCAATGATCGGCATAATTCTGTTATGCCGTTGATTGCCGCACTCAGCGAGAACGATCCAGCCGCCATCGGGGGGTATGAGCTGAAAGGGCGGTTGGGCGAGGGCGGCCAGGGCGTGGTTTATCTCGGAGCGGCCGACAGGGGGCAGCAGGTCGCGATCAAGTGGTTACGCCCACACCTAGCCGCGGACGCCACGGCCGCGGAACGTTTCGCCAGGGAGGCGGCCGCCGCACAGCGGGTGGCCCCGTTCTGCACGGCCAAGGTGCTGGCCACGGGGGTACACGACAGGCGACCGTACATCATCAGCGAGTTCGTGGACGGCAGGTCTCTGCACCGCGCGGTCACCGAGGAGGGGCCGCGCACGGAGTCGGCACTGCACCGGCTGGCCATCGGCTCGGTCACCGCGCTGGCCGCCATCCACCAGGCCGGGATCGTGCACCGCGACTTCAGCCCGAACAACGTGCTGCTCGCCGCCGAGGGCCCGCGCGTGATCGACTTCGGCATCGCCAAGGCGCTCGACGCCACCTCCACGATCACCTCCATGCCGGTGGGCACGCCCGCGTTCATGGCACCCGAGCAGATCCTGGCCCACCCGGTCGGCCCTGCCGCGGACATGTTCGCCTGGGCGAGCACGATGGTCTACGCCGCCAGCGGGGTCGGCCCGTTCTCCGCCGAGTCCGTGCCCGCGACCATCCACCGCGTGCTCTACACCGAGCCCGACCTGCGCAGCCTCACCGGACCGCTGCGCGACCTGGTGGCCGCGAGCCTGTCCAAGGACCCGGCCCGCCGGCCCACCGCCGAGCAGGTGATCCTGCGCCTGCTCGAGCAGCCGAACTCCAACCCCGCCGAACTGCGGCAGGCGGCCGCCCTGGTCAGCGGCAACGTCCCGCCGCAGCCGCAGTGGGCGCCGCCCAGCTTCCAACCGCCGCCACCGGGCCCGTACGGCATGCCCGCGCCGATGCCGCCGCGCCGCGGCAACCGCGGCTTCGTGGTCGCCGGGATCGCCGCGGGCCTGGCCATCGTCGCCACGGTCGTCGTGGTCGGGGTGGCGCTGCGCAACCTGCCCGAACCCAGGCCCACGGCCGCCTCGCCCTCCGCCTCGCGGCCGGCCACGAGCCCGACGCCTTCGCCGGTGCCCACGTCCGGCCTGTCGTCGACGAAGCTGCCCGGCACCACCGGCACGATCTACGAGCACCCGTCGGACCCGGTCCGCCTGACCGGGTACTCGATCTACGACCCGAAGACCAAGGAATGGACCGACTACCCGCGCGACTCCCTGACGGGCCCCTTCAAGCGCCGCTCCGACGTGGAGCAGATCCTGCTGTCGCCCGACGGCAGATACCAGGCGCTGCGCACGAAGCATTTCGAGGACGGCTACGACGCGGTGGAGATCACCGATCAGGTGTCGGGCGAGAAGTTATCCATCAGGACCACGCACAAGCCGCAGAACGCCAGCCTCCAGGTGTGGTCCCGTGACAGCCGTCGCATCCTGGTCAACATCGGCGACTCGGGCAAGGACGGCGTCTGGCAGTCCACCGGGTTCGGCATCGTCGACGTGACCGCGCGCGACTTCAAGCCCGTCACGCTGCGCGAGGGGGCGCTGCGCGGGATCAGCTACGGCTTCGACGACCGACAGAGCGGCGTGATCGTGATGGGCTCCGACAGCAAGACGCAGGCGCTGCGCTTCTTCGACGAGCAGGGCACGAGCGTGCGCCGGGTGCCGAACGTGGGCGCCGGGCTGGCCAAGCGGCTGTTCTCCCCGTCGGGCGGCAAGTTCGCCACCGACTGCCCCGGCTTCGACAACAGCGCCACCACCTGCGTCTTCGACACCCGCACCGGCGCCGAGCTGAAGCGCTTGGAGTCCCAGTGCGAGTATCCGCCCGAGTGGTTCGACGAGGAGCACGTGATGTGCTGGGCCAAGCCCGACGCGAAGGGCTCGCGGCAGCAACTGCGCGTGCTCGACATGTCGGGCACCATGGTCCGCCTGCTGGCCGACGTGCCCGTCAACGCCGACAACGTCGACCTGATCTACTACGCCACCAAGGGCTAGCGGACCCGGCCGCGCGGCTTGAGCCTCGAGGTCGGCAGGATGGGCGCGGGCAGCGGGTCTCCGTCGAAGCCCTCGACGGAGCCGAAGCCCTCGCCCTCCATCCACTCCTTGCGGAAGGCGACGATCTCGTCGTGCCCGCGCCCGACGAAGTTCCACCACATGACGATCTCCTCGGCGAACGGCTCACCGCCGATCAGCAGCACGCGCCCGCCTTCCACGGTGACCGACGTCCGTCCCGGCGGCAGGTACCGCAGCGGAGCCTGCGGATCGTCCAGTGACAGCACCCCGTGCTCGAAGGCGGGATCCAGCGGCACCTCCGCCGTCCCCTCCACCGCGAGCTGCGCGCCGACCAGCGGGCTGTAGGCCGCCGCCGGCGATCTCGCCCCGGCGAACGTCCCCATGACCACGGTCGCCGTGTACCCCGGTCCGGTCACCTCGGGCAGGTCGGCGTGGTGCTCGAAGCCCGGCTCCACGTGCCGGTGCTCGCCCGGCAGCGCCACCCACAGCTGCACGCCGTGCAGCACTCCCTCGCGTGACTCCTCCGAGTGCGAGATGCCCCGCCCCGCCGTCATCAGGTTGAGCTGCCCCGGGCGGATGGTCTGCAGGCTGCCCAGGCTGTCGCGGTGCAGCACCTCGCCCGCCACCAGCCAGCTGACCGTCTGCAGCCCCGTGTGCGGATGCGGCGGCACCCGCATCGTGGCCACCTCGGGCCCGTAGGTGTCGACGAAGCACCACGCGCCGATCATGCGCCGGTGCACCCCGGGCAGCGCCCTGCGCACCTTCATCGCACGCGGCCCGCCCAGCGGCACCTCCCGAGCCTCGAGCAGCTCGACGTCGGCGCCGCCCACCTGCCCGCACCGCAGCTCCTGCGGGTCCCGCTCCAGGTTGCTCATCCCACGACTGTACGGCCACCGCCGCAGCACCGAAGTGGCGAGCTCACCAAGGCATCGGGGCTGGTCGGAACGCGGACGCCGCGGAGTCTCACTGCATGAGAACGAGTCGGCACCGCCGGTGTTTGCCCCTTTGCGAGCCGTGGCCACGTTCCATGCGTTGACTTGGGTAAATGCCGATAGATCGAAGTCCACCCCAAAGTCTCACCAACACTCAACACATCTAATGATGTGCCGAGGTTTGCGGATTAATGTCGTATTTGTCCGCATGTAGGTGCCCCCCGCGATGGGGGCTGCACATGAGGAGGAAATCATGGCACGCGGAGGCTTCCGTGCCTGGAACGACTGGGGCGGCTGGGGCTGGGGCCGTCGGCGCTGGTGGCGACGTCGCCGCTGGTGGGGCGGCGGCTGCGGCGGCGGCTGCGGCGGCGGCTGCGGCGGAGGGTGGTGGTGGTAACCACTTCCGAGGAGAGCCGAGGGCGAGTCCGTCGGCTCTCCTTCTCTTTGGTAAGGACGAGTGATGTGCCGCCCGCATAGGCTGCACGCAATTGAGGGCATGTTGACTATCGACTGGATGGACCGGGCCGCGTGCCGGAGGTCCGACCCCGACATCTTCTTCCCGCCGGGCTGGGAAGAGGGCAACCTCGCCATCGTCGCGGACGCGAAAGCGGTCTGCGCGGGCTGTGCCGTACGGCCTGCCTGCCTGGAGTGGGCCGTGACGACCGGCCAGGCGGAAGGCGTGTGGGGCGGTTCGACGCCGGAGGAACGCCGGCGGCTCAGATCCGTGAAACAGGTCGGCACGCTCGACTGACCCCCTCAGGGGAGGGAGGCCAGCCACGCGATCGCGGTCATGCTCGGCAGGAAGAAGTACTCGCCGCCGCGCACTGTCACGAACCGCTGCAATCCGGCGAGCCGACGGCGGACGGGCGCGAACACGGCTACCTGGACGTCGAGCGTGGCGCGCTCACCGGCCAGGGTTACGAGACCTGCAGCGGCCGATGGCTCAACGACGACGTCATCGACACCCTTTACTCGGTGATCGTCGGGGGCTGGAACGGCACCCGGGTCAGCGACGGCGTGGACGCCGCCGCCGTTCCCGCGGCGCGGGTCTTCCCCTACCTGGCCGAGGCCAACCCCAACCCGCCCGTACCAGAGCTCGGAGCCCTCTTCGACGCCTCGGCATGAACGCGAAGCGATCGATGGATGGTCAGGCGGGTGCGCGTTGTGCGAGGACGGTTCTCAGTTCCTCCATCGAGGTGCGGAGGATCGCCAGTAGGTCCTGTTGTCCCGGTTCGTTGATCCAGTGGGCGAAGGCGACCTTGAACACGGCGATTCCCGTCTCTGCGGCCAGGCTCGCGGCGGGCGCGGGGATGCCGCGGTCGCCGAGGGCGTCGGTCATCGCCGCGGCGAGCCCGGCGAGCTTGATCAGCTCGCGTTCACGCAGGTCCGCATGGGCGGACACGACGGCATCGCGCATCCGGACCCGTTCGGGGTTCTCCTGCAGGAGGGCGCCCATGGTTTCGAGTGCCGCGCTCACCGCTTCCATCGGCGTCGCGGAGGCCGGCGCGTCCGCGACGGCGCGTACCAGCTGCTCCCGCATGATCTCGGTGCCGTAGAACAGGACCTCGCGCTTGTCGGCGAAGTGCCGGAAGAACGTCCGCTCGGTCAATCCGGCCCGTGCGGCGATCTGCGCCACGGTGGTCTGGTCGAAGCCCTGCTCGGCGTAAAGACCCAGCGCCGCTTGCGCCAGCCTGCCGCGTGCGTTCGGCTCCCATCGGCCCATGGCACAACCTTACGTGATGACAGTGACTGTCATCGGCGTTACAGTGATGACAGTCACTGACATCAGGAGGTCTCATGCGGATATTCGTCACGGGTGCGTCCGGCTGGATCGGCTCGGCCGTGGTTCCCGAACTCCTCGGTGCGGGCCATCAGGTCGTCGGGCTCGCCAGGTCGGACTCCTCGGCCGCCGCCATCACGGCCGCCGGAGCGCAGGTGCTGCGCGGCGACCTCGACGACCTCGACGCCCTGCGCGCCGGGGCCACCGGCTGCGACGCGGTCATCCACCTCGCGTTCATTCACGACTTCACGCGATTCGCGGATTCGATCAGCGCCGACGCGCGCGCCATCGAGGCGATGGGCGCCGCGCTCGAGGGCACAGGCAAGGCTCTGGTGATCGCCTCAGGAACGCCCGCGCTCGCGGATGGCCGGGTGGCCACCGAGCGCGACGCGCCTGCTCCCGGCTCGCCCACGGCCGGCCGGGCCGCGAATGCCCAGGCGGCTGTCGACCTGGCCGGATACGGCGTCCGTTCGTCCGTCGTCCGGCTGCCACGGACGGTGCACGGCGCAGGTGACCCCGGCTTCATCGCCCGCCTGATCGGCATCGCCCGCGACAAGAGCGTCTCCGGCTACGTCGGCGACGGGTTCAATCGCTGGCCCGCGGTGCACGTGCAGGACGCCGCGCGCCTGTTCCGCCTGGCCGTGGAGCAGGCGCCGGCCGGATCGGTGCTGCACGCGGTCGCTGACGAAGGCGTCCGGATCCGCGACATCGCCGAGGTGATCGCCCGCCACCTGAACGTCCCTGCGGCTTCCGCTCCAGTCGGGGATTTCGGCTTCCTGGGACCGATCCTCGCGGTCGACCAGCCGGCCTCCAGCGCCCTGACCCGCGAACTGCTCGGCTGGCAACCGTTCCACCCGGCGCTCCTCGAGGACCTGTCCAAGGGCCACTACTTCGCCAGTACGGCGGGCGAGGATGAGTGACCTACGGGCGCGCGAGGGTCCGCGGTGCCCGGGTTGCGGGCGGCGTTGCGGCGGGGGAGTGGCATCGACTCGCCAGGGGCGCCGGATGCGGGTCCTCGGGCGAAGTACGGCGGGCGGCCGGTGGCGGCGGCCCGCCGTACAACAGCTGGAAATTGTCAGGCGAGCAGTTCCCACCAGGCGTCGACGGCGGGAGTGTCGGTCGTGTCGATGGCCTGGCCGGGGCGGGGGACGGCGATCTTGACGTCGCGGGCCTTGGCCTCGCGCCACAGCCGCCGCACCGGCTCCGCCCACGGGTGCAGCGCCAGCGTGAACGTCGCCCAGTGCACCGGCAGCATGAGTGAGCCGCCGAGGTCGAGGTGGGCGTTGACCGCCTCCTCCGGGTTCATGTGGATGTCGGGCCAGGCGGGGCTGTAGGCGCCGATCGGCATCAGCGTCAGGTCGAACGGCCCGTGCGCCGACCCGATCCCCTTGTAGCCCTCGAAGTAGCCGGAGTCACCCGCGTAGAACACCCGCTTGGTCGGCCCAGCGATCACCCACGACCCCCACAGCGTGTCGTTGCGGGTCAGGGAGCGGCCGGAGAAGTGCCGGGCCGCGGTCGAGACGAAACGCAGGCCCGCGACCTCGGCCTCCTCCTCCCAGTCGAGCTCGATGATCCGGAACAGCGGCACGCCCCACCGCTCCAGGTGCGCCCCGATGCCGAGCGGGACCAGGAACGGCGCCTTCTGGGTGGCGGTCAGCCACTTCACGGTCGCCATGTCCAGGTGGTCGTAGTGGTCGTGCGAGATCGCGATGGCGTCGACCTGCGGCAGCTCGTTCAGCTCGATCGGCACCGGGTGGTGCCGCTTGGGGCCGACCAGCTGGGAGGGTGAGGGACGCTTGCTCCACACCGGGTCGAACAGCACCTTGCGCCCGTCGAGCTCGACCAGCGTGGAGGCGTGGCCGTACCAGACGGCGCGCAGCCCGACCGGGTCGTCGGTCGGCGGCACCCGTAGCGGGATCAGCCCGTTGGGGCGGCGCTGTTCCCTGTCCTTGGACAGCTCGCGCAGCATGCCGACCGGCGGGGCGGTCGGCACGGCGGTGCTCGCGTCCGGCATGGTGTTGACGAACGTGCCGTTACTGAACTGCGGTGACCGGCGGATCCTGGCCGCCCGGTCGGGCCCCGACTGCAACGGGCGCGTCCCCAGCTCCGCCGGGACCTGGCGCAGCGCCCACCCGGCGGCGGCCAGCGCCGCTCCGCCCACGAGGATCTTCCGCATTCCTGCCATCAGCCACACTCCCCTGGGGTACTCACTCCACCCTCTGTCCGAACCTGCCGCGATCCCCGGCTGTTCCCGAGAGGCGCCCCCGCCCGCCCTCTTGGACAGATATATCGCGATAGATTCTAAACGGTTTTGATGGATCCGCCGTCGATGAGGTAGTCCGCACCGTTGACGCTGGCGGCATGCGGCGAGGCCAGATACGTCACCAGCGCGGCGACCTCCTCAGGCTCGACGAATCTACCGGTGGTCATCCCGACGCTCGACGGCAGCCCCGCCAGCAGTTGATCGTGGTCCATCCCCATGGCTCCCGCCAGGGCCGCGCCGTAGGAGTCGGCGGCCTCCCACATCGCGGTGCGCGCGAGGCCGGGAGAGATGGTGTTGACGCGCACTCCCTGCGGGCCGAACTCCTCGGCCAGGGCCTTGCCGAACGCGGTGAGCGCGGCCTTGGCCGTGGTGTAGGTGACCGGCCCCGCGTGCGGCATGCGGGCGCCGTTGGAGGAGATGTTGATCACAGCACCGCGCGTGCGCACCAGGCCGGGCAGCGCGCCGCGGGTGACGCGGACGGCGCTGAGGAAGTTCAGGTCGTAGGCCTGGCGCCACTGCTCGTCGTCGAAGCCGAGGAAGCCGCCCAACTGGCCCTCGCCGCCGTCGCCACCGCCCACGTTGTTGACCAGCAGGTCGAGGTCGCCGACCCCGTCAAGCGCGGCGGCGACACCGGAGGCGGTCGACAGGTCCGCGGCGATCGCCGTGGCGCCGGTCGCCTCGAGCTCGGGCGAGATCGTCCGGGCGGCACCCGTGACGCGCATGCCCTCGGCCGTCAGCGCCCTGACGATCGCCAGCCCCAGCCCCCGGCTGGCGCCCGTGACGAGTGCGGACTTGCCGCTGAGTCGCATGTCCATGGTCATTCCTTCCACATGCATCTTCATCGATGCTGTGACTCTACGACTTGCAACATTGATGATGCAAGTCGTACTCGAACGGGCACCATGCAGTAGCCTGACCGTGTGACTCAGCGTGCGCTCAGATCGGACACCTCACGGACCATCCAGGCGATCCTCGAGGCGGCCGAGCGCGTGCTCAGCAAGAGCCCGGCGGCCAGCATGGAGCAGATCGCCGAGGCGGCCGGGGTGGCCCGCACCACGGTGCACCGCCGCTTCGCCTCCCGCGAGGCGCTGGTGTCGGCCATGGCCGCCTGGGCGGCGGGCCGCTTCGCCGAGGCCGTCGCCGCCGCGCACCCCGACTCGACGCCGCCGCTGGTGGCGCTCTACCAGGTCACGGCGAACGTGCTACGCGTCAAGGCCCACTGGGGCTTCGCGATGAGCCACCAGGACCCGGAGGTGGCCCGGGTGCACGCGGACGTCGAGGAGCAGTGTGACCGCCTCTTCCGCCGCGCCCGCGACGCGGGCCTGCTGCGCGCGGACGCCGACCTGGACTGGGCCCGCCGCGTCTACTACGCCCTCATCCACGAGGCCGCCCATTCCCGCGCCGCCGACCCGGACGCCGCCGCCACCCTCGTCGTCGACACCCTGCTGCGCGGCGTCGGCACCGACCGGGGCCTCTAGCCGTCGACCGGGGGGAAGCCGGGCTCGGACCACAGGGCACGGGAGGCCGCCTCGGGGTCGGGCACGTCGCGTGGCTCGACGTCGAACAGGTGGGTCGTGGCGGTCACCGGGTCGTAGGCGGGCCAGCCGGGGTCTCCCGTGGCGGCGAAGCGGGTCCAGGCGGTACGGAACTGCCGCGACAGGTCCTCCGCGTGCGGCGAACCCCCGATGGTCAGCGCGGCCAGCTGCCCGTGGACAGTGCCGAAGGTCAGCGGCACGTCCAGCCCGTGGCAGGCGCCGAGCTCCGGCTGCGGCGCCCAGGTCAGCTCGTAGGCGAAGGTGGGCCCGGTGTGCGCGTCGGCCAGCAGCGCGCTCGGCATCCTGAACATCCAGTCCGACATCAGCATCACCAGCAGCTCCGCGTCGGACGCCTGCGGGTGCGCCGTCCGGTAGACGACGTCCGCGTCCGCCGGGGCGAGCGTCTTCAACGCCGCGCCCAGCTCGCCGGTCCGCCCGCCGCTCATCAGCTGGAACAGCAGGTACTCGTCCCTGTTGTAGCCGGTGATCAGCTCCACGTCGCTACCCGCCCCGTCGGCCAGCGCGTTCCACGGCGTGTCCGGCAGCACCTCCCCGTCCACCACGGGCGCGAACGGGGTCGGCGCGAACGCGATCGTCCCCCACCGCTCGGGATCGCCCCGCATCTCGCCGGAGGCCAGCTGCCCCGCCGCCTCCGCCGCCGCCTCGGGCGCCACCTCGTACGGCGTGCCGGCCCCCGCCAGCCCGAGCAGCGCCCGCGTCACCTTGGCGGCGTACCTCGGCGTGAAGAACATCCCCGGCACGCTCTGCGCGATCGCCCGCCGGAACAGCCCGGCCGCCGACGGCATCGCCAGCAGGCACGCCACCGCGCCGGCCCCCGCCGACTCCCCGAAGATCGTGACGTTGCCCGGGTCGCCGCCGAACGCGGCGATGTTGTCCCGCACCCACTGCAGCGCCAGCACCTGGTCGAGCAGCGCCCGGTTGTCCGGGGCGCCGTCCACGTGCCCGTAGCCCTCGAAGCCGACCCGGTGGTTGAAGGTGACCACGACCACGCACTCCCGGGCCAGCCGGGTGCCGTCGTACTCGGGCATGTCGGCCGAGCCCGTCACGTAGCCGCCGCCGTAGATCCACACCATCACCGGCAGCCCCGAGCCGCCCGCGTCGGGCGTCCAGACGTTGACCGTCAGGCAGTCGAGCCCGTCGGCCGGGTCCCACGCCGGCATCCCGGCGAACAGCGGCGGCTGCGGCGGCCGCGGGCCGAAGGCGAGGGCGTCGCGCACGCCGTCCCACGGCTCGGCGGGCACCGGCGCGGCCAGCCGGAGCGCCCCGAACGGGCTCCTGGCGTAGGGGATGCCTTTGAAGACGGCGACGCCGTCCTCTTCCAGACCGCGGATCCTGCCCGTCGTGATCGTGGTCATCGCGCGTCCTCTCTGCCCGTGGAGGTCAAGGGATCTTCAGTCTCACCCCTTCCCACTTTGGTGAAAAGCGAATTATGAGTCGAAGGCGCCGAACCCAGGGGTCCGGCGCCTTCGAGGATGTGGTCAGCGGGGGCCTCACGCGGCCTGGGGCTTGCGCAGCACCGCCACGGTGAGCAGCGCCAGGGCCGCGAAGACCGCCGCGCCGACCCCGGCCACCGTGTGCAGGCTGGTGGTGAAGGCGTCCAGCGCGGCCGGCGCGCCGCCCGCCGTACTGATGCCCTCGCGGACCTGGTCCGGGGCGCCTTCCGGCAGCACCGCCCGGTAGACCGCGCTGGCCAGGCTGCCCAGCAGCGCCACGCCGAGGGCGACGCCGAACTCGCCGGAGGTCTCCAGGATCGAGGCGGCCGACCCGGCCCGCTCGGGCGGGGCGGAGCCGATGACGATGCCGTTGCCCAGCCCCATCGGCAGTGCGATGCCGCCGGAGGCCAGCACCAGCCCGGCCACCACCACGATCACGCCGCCCGCGGAGGGCGCCTGCGTCTGGACGATCAGCGCGAGCGCGGCCACGGCCAGCCCGGCCGCCATCACGTACGCGGGGCTGACCCGCTGACCGATCTTGGGCGCGGCCACGATCGCGGCGATCATCACGATGTTCTGCGGGATCAGCCAGAGCCCGGCGTGCAGCGGGGACAGGCCGGCGACCGACTGCAGGTACAGGGTGCTGACCAGCGAGGTGCCCGCCATCACCACGCCGCCCAGCAGCATGACGCCGAGCGTGGTGCTGAAGGCCCGGTTGAGGAACAGCCGCAGGTCGAGCAGCGGGTCGGCCAGGCGGCGCTGGCGGCGGACGAACACGACCGCGAAGGCGGCGCCGACCACCACGGCGGCCACGGACAGCGGGTGCCAGCCGTTCCTGGCGATCTCCTTCAGCCCGTAGATCACCGGCAGGATCGCGCCGAGCGACAGGGCGACGCTGGCCAGGTCGAGCCGCTCGGAGCCGGGCGCCTTGTACTCGGGCAGCAGCATCGGACCGGCCACCAGCAGCAGCGCCATGAACGGCACGCCGAGCAGGAACGCCGCGCCCCACCAGAAGTGCTCGAGCAGCACGCCGCCCACCAGCGGGCCGAGCGCCATGCCGCCCATGAAGCAGGCGAACCACACGCTCATCGCGGCGCCCATCTGCCGGGGGTCGCGGAACATGTTGCGGATGAGCGCCATCGACGACGGCATCAGCGTGGCGCCGGCGATCCCGAGCAGCGCCCTGGCCGCGATCAGCATCTCGGCGCTGGTGGAGTAGGCCGCCACTACGGAGGCGACGCCGAAGGCCGCACCGCCGATCAGCAGCAGCTTGCGCCGCCCGATCCTGTCGCCCAGCGTGCCCATCGTCACCAGGAAGCCGGCCAGCATGAAGGAGTAGATGTCCATGATCCACAGCTGCTGGGGAGCGGTGGCGCCGAGCCCGGAGCTCAGGTGCGGCAGCGCCAGGTACAGCACGCTCACATCCAGCGACAGCAGCAGCGTGGGCAGCGCCAGGACGGCCAGCCCGATCCATTCCTTGCGTCCCGCCTTGGGGGTCGTGTTCGTGTTCATGGCTTCACGATGCGCTCGGGCGCTTCAGGTCTCCTTCTCGTGGCCTTAAGGTCGGCTGCATGCGTTTCGGAGTGCTGGGACCGCTGGAGGTGTGGACCGCGGGCGGCGAGCGGGTGACGATCCCCGGGTTGAAGGTCCGGGCCCTGCTGGCCGATCTGCTGGTGCACGCGGGCAGGCCCGTGTCGGTCGACCGGCTCGTGGACGACCTGTGGGGCCAGGACGTACCGGGCAATCCGTCGGCCGCGGTGCAGGTGCGCGTGTCGCAGCTGCGCAAGGCGCTCGAGGATGCCGAGCCAGGTGCCCGCGACCTGGTGGTCTCACGCTCTCCCGGCTACCTGCTGCAGGTCGAGCCCGACGCGGTCGACGCCGGCCGCTTCGCCGCGCTGGTCGCCCGCGCCGAGGCCGCGGGTGACACCAGGACCGCGGCCGCGCTGCTGGCCGACGCGCTGTCGCTGTGGCGGGGCCCTGCCTTCGCCGACTTCGCCGACGAGGAGTTCACCCAGGCCACCGTCGTCCGGCTGGAGGAGCAGCGGCTCAGCGCGCTCGAGCAGCACGTCGAGGCGCGGCTCGAGCTGGGTGAGCACGGTGCGCTGGTGGGCGAGCTCGGCGACCTGGTGGCCGGGCACCCGCTCAGGGAGCGGCTGCGCGCCGTACACCTCAAGGCCCTGTACCGGTCGGGACGGCAGAGCGAGGCCCTGGCCAGCTACGGCGAGCTGCGCGAGCGGCTGGCCGACGAGCTCGGCCTGGACCCCGGCCCCGAGCTGGCCGCGCTGCACCAGGCCATCCTGGAGCAGGACCCCGCGCTGAACCCGGCCCGCGAACGGCCGCGCACGAACCTGCCCGCCCAGCTCAGCGACCTGATCGGCAGGGACGCGGCGGTGACCGAGGTGGGCGCGCTGCTGGGGGAGCGGCGGCTGGTCACGCTGACAGGTCCGGGCGGCGTGGGCAAGACCCGGCTGGCGGTCGAGGCGGCAGGCCGGCTGGTCGAGGCGTACCCGGACGGGGTGTGGCTGGTGGAGCTGGCGCCCGTCGACTCGCCGCTCGAGGCCGTGGAGGAGGCGCTGGACATCCGGCAGGACACCGACCTGGCCGAGGCTCTGCGCGCCAGGAAGCTGCTGCTGGTCCTCGACAACTGCGAGCACCTGGTGGAGCCGGTGGCCGAGCTGGTCGGGCGGCTGCTGCGCGCCGCGCCCGGGCTGCGGGTGCTGGCCACCAGCAGGGAGCCCCTGGGCCTGCCAGGCGAGGCCGTGTGGGGCGTGCCGCCGCTCGCCGTACCCGACGGGGCCGAGCCGCGGGCCGTGGCGGACTCCGGCGCGGTCAGGCTGTTCACCGCCCGCGCCTCGGGATTCACCCTCGACGAGGGCAACGTGGACGCGGTCGCCCGGCTGGTCAGGCGGCTGGACGGGATCCCGCTGGCGATCGAGCTGGCCGCCACCAAGGTGCGCGCGCTCGGCGTGCACAAGCTGGCCGAGCGGCTGGAGGACCGGTTCAGGCTGCTGGCCATGGGACACCGCGGCACCACGCTCACCACGATGATCGACTGGAGCTGGAACCTGCTCACCGAGCCGGAGCGGATCGTGCTGCGCCGCCTGTCGGTGCACGCGGGCGGCTGCACGCTTGAGGCCGCCGAGGAGGTCTGCTCGGGCGGCGACGTGGACCCCGACGACGTGCTCGACCTGCTGGTCCGCCTCGTCGACCGCTCGCTGGTGGCCACCGTCGACACGCCGCTCGGCATCCGCTACCGGCTGCTTGAGTCCGTCGCCGAGTACTCGCGCGAACGCCTGGCCCAGGCGGGCGAGCAGGAGGAGCTGGCCGTACGGCATGCCGGCTACTACACCGCGCTCGCGGAACGCGCCGACCCGCTGCTGCGCGGCGGGGAGCAGCGCGAGTGGCTGGACAGGCTCGACGCCGAGGCCGCGAACCTGCGCGCGGCGCGCGGTTCGGCCCGGCTGGCCAACGCGCTGGTCTGGTACTGGTTCCTGCGCGGCAGGCTGGTCGAGGCGCGCGAGACGCTCGACCGTTTCCCCGACGATCCGCGGGCGGCGGCGTGGCGGACCGGGTTCGCGCTGATGCTGGGGGAGCAGGCCGACCGGGCCGCCGTGCTCGACGGCCACGACGACCCGCGGGCGCTGCTGTTCGCCGCCCAGGCGATGCCGGACCTGGCCTCCGTGCAGGAGCTGGTCAGCCGCGCGCTGCCGACGCTGATCGAGCGCGGCGACACCTGGGGTGAGGCGTGGGCGCTGAACATGCGCGCCATGGACGCCTTCACCAGGCGCGACGCGGCGGCCCTCGAACGCGACGCGACGCGCGGCAGGCAGCTGTTCCGCACGCTGGGTGACCGCTGGGGCCAGCTCAAGCACATCGGCTGGCTGGGCGGGCTGGCCGAGATGCAGGGCGACCACGCCACGGCGGACCGGCTCTTCACCGAGGGGCTGCGCATGGCAGAGGAACTGCGGCTGTGGCCGGAGTCGGTGCGGTTCCTGGCCTGGCGCGGCTGGATCGCCATGGAGTCGGGAGACTACGACCGGGCGATCGAGCTGTGCGGTCGCGGCATGGACCGGGCCGTGGAGCAGGGGTTCCGCGAGGGGCTGGTGTTCACGGGGATGGGGCTGGGATTCTCCGCGCGCCGCGCGGGGCGTTTCGAACTGGCCGAGGAGCACCTGACGCGGCTGCTTGACGGCGTGCCGCGCGATCCTGACGTGGAGCCCGCACTGCACCTGCCCGACACGCTCATCGAGCTGGGCTTCATGAAGGAGGCGCAGGGCCGGGCCGACGCCGCCAGGGAACTCCATCTGGAGGCGCTGGCCCTGGCCGAGCGGATCGGCGACCCGCGCACCGGCGCCTTCGCGGTCGCCGGGCTGGCCGGCGCGCTGGCCGCCACAGGATCGCCGGCGGTGGCAGCCCGGCTGCTCGGGGTCGTCACCGAAGCCATGGCCTCGCTCGGGACGCCCGCCGGGCCGAGCAGCCAGGTCGAGCTCGACCGCATCACGGCGGGCGCGCGGGAGGCCCTGGGCGATGCCGCGTTCGAGGCGGAGTTCGAGCGCGGGCGCCGCGTGAAACTCGCCGACGTCCGCACCGTGCTGGATTAGGCCTCCTTCTCACCACGGCAGCGTCATCACCCGGTCGACGGCGATCTCGATGACGACCCGGCCGGGCGGCTCGGGCGGCAGCATGCCGTAACGGGCGGCGTACCTGCGAGCCCCCTCGGCCACGCGATCCGGATCGTCGGAAACCGTGGCGACGCCCTCGAGCGTCACCCACCGCGGCCCCCACACCTGGCAGATCGCCACCCGGGACTCCGGCACCGCCAGCAGGTTGCGGACCTTGCGGGTGGCCGACCTGGTCATGACCCTGGCCACGTCCTGGTCGTCATCCCAGGTGAAGCGGACCGGCGCCACGTGCGGCGACCCGTCCGGCCGGATCGTGGTGAACACCCCCGCGTGCGGCTCCTCGAGAAACGTCGCGTCCGCGACCGACAAAAGACTCATCGCCCCAAAGCCCATCCTGTGTTAGTTGACTAACTCAGGATGAGCCTACACGTCCGCGATGCGCTTATCGAGACAGGTTCAGACCCCGTACGGGGTGACGTCGATGGGCGGCGGCTCGCCGAGCGCCAGCGCCGCCGCCACCAGCCCCGCGAACGGCCCGGCCGTGAGCCCGTAGGCGCCCAGCCCCGTCGCGACCACCACCCGATCGGTCAATCTGGCGATCAGCGGACGCCCGTTGGCCAGTACCGGCCGCAGCCCCACCCGCGTCTCGGCCACGGTCGCCGCGGCCAGCCCCGGCGCCAGCCGCAACCCCGCGGACAGCACCTCGTCCAGGCCGCCCATCGTCACCCGCGGATCGAACCCGGCGTCCTCCACGGTCGCCCCCACGACCACCCGCGAGCTGGGGAACCCCAGCAGGTACGGCCCCCGCCGCGGCAGCACGATCGGCCACCCCGAGGTGTCGGCCCCGTCGACCGTCACGTGCACGATCTGCCCCCGCCGCGGCAGGACCGGCAAGTCCACCCCCAGCGGCGCGCACACCCGCCCGCTCCACGCCCCTGCGGCCACCACCACCTGGTCCGCGTCCATCCCCGCGACCTCACCGGACTCCGTCAGGACGGCCGTCCTGTGCAGGACCTCGGCTCCCGCCGCACGCAGCAGGGCATCGCGTACGGCCCGCCCGTCCACCCGCGCCGCCCCCGGCACGAGTACGGCGTGCAGTGCGGGATCCAGCGGCGGGAAGAGCCCCGACGGATCCCGCACGTCCGCGACGTCGCCCATCTCCGGCGCGCCGGGGCGGCGGCGGTGCAGCAGCTCGCGGACGTCGTCCAGCTCGGCCGGGTCCTCGGCCACCAGCAGCGCGCCCACCCGGGCGTAGCCGAGGCCGAGGGTCTCCTCCAGCTCGCGGTAGTGCACGGCGCCAGCGCGGGCCAGCTCGTACCAGGGCTCGTCGTCCGGATGGTCCACCCACGGGCACACGATGCCCGCGCCGGCGGCCGTCGCCTGCCCGGGGCTTCCCGCGTCCAGCACGACGACCTCGGCGCCGCGGCGGCTCAGCTCGTAGGCGGCGGCCGCCCCGACGATCCCGCTCCCGATCACGACGACCCGCATGGTCGTCATTCCGGGGTCATGCGACGCGCCAGCCGTGGAGCTCCTGGAGCGCGGCGGCCACCCGGGTGAAGCGGCCGGCGTCCAGCACGGCGCCCTCGCGCCGGATGCCCTCCTCAGACAGCAGGAACACCCGGTCGAGGCGCGCGTACGACACCTTGCCGTCGCGTCCCCAGGCGCCCAGCTCGAGCCACTCGGGGCCGTGGTCGCCGTGGCTGGACAGCATCACGCCGAGCAGCTCGCCGCCCGCCCTGCCCACCACGAGCAGCGGCCGGTCCTTGCCCCGGTCGGGGTCCTCCTCGTACGGCACCCAGGCCCACACGATCTCCCCGGGATCGGCCGCGCCGTCCAGCTCGGGCGAGTAGTCCAACTTCGCCACCCGATCGACCCCGAACACCTCCCGCACGGCCCCCCGAGCAGGCCGCGGGTCCTCCCCAAGATCACCCATCCCCGCACCCTATCGAACCTCGGATATGCCCCATGATGTCCGCCTCTGTAGCCGTGGCGCCGGACTCCGGGACTCTCACCGCCCAAGTCCGGAATCTTCGATGCCAGGCCAGGGACGACTCAGGAGCGCGGCGATGAAGACCCGCTGGTCCTTTGGGGTGAAGACCAAGTGGACGTGCAAGCTCCGGGCGAAAGCGGGTCCACGGCGGATATCCGGTGCGGTTCCTATCGCGGCGACATGGACTATTGGGTACTGTGTTCGATTGTGAAGCTGGTGGTGCAGGTGAGGCTCCTGCCGACCCCCGAGCAGACGGCGGCGCTGGAGGCGACCCTCCACGCGGTCAACCAGGCCGCAAACGATGTCTCACGGATTGCTTTCACGGCTGGGGCGACACGCGAGTACGACCTGCGCGGGCACACCTACCAGGACATCAAGCAGCGGTACGGGCTGGGTGCGCAGGCCGCCCAGCACGTGATCAAGAAGGTCGCCGACGCCTACACCACGGTGAAGGCGAACCTGAAGGCGAGACCGCGCCTGGCTCGGGCTAACGGCAAGCCGGTCGTCTTCCGTGCTGACGCGGCCCAGACCTACGATGACCGGTGCCTGTCCTGGCAACTCGAGGCGGGGACGGTCTCGATTTGGACGGTCGCTGGCCGGGTCAAGGATGTGGCGTTCACATGCTCACCTGAGCAGCTGAAGACCCTCGCTGCGCATCGAAAAGGCGAGTCCGATCTGATTTGCAGGGATGGCATGTGGTTCCTGCTCGCGACCTGCGATCTGCCGGACCGGCCGGTAGCCGTGCCGACCGCCGGATTCCTCGGCGTGGATCTTGGCATCGCCAATATCGCCACCACCAGTGACGGCATCCGGCGCTCGGGCAAAGGCCTGAACGCGCACCGGCATCGGCAGCGGGGATTGCGCCGCCGTCTCCAGGCCAAGGCCACCAAGTCCGCGAAACGGCTGTTGAAGCGACGCCGCCGCAAGGAGGCCAAATTCGCCGCCGACACCAACCACGTAATCGCCAAGCGCATCGTGACCGAGGCTGAACGCACCGGCCGCGGGGTCGCCCTGGAAGACCTCCAGGGCATCCGTGACCGGGTACGGCTCCGCAAGCCCCAGCGGGTCACCCTGCACTCGTGGAGTTTCCACCAACTGGGGAGCTTCATCACGTACAAGGCGGCCCGGGCCGGAGTCGCCCTCGTGCACGTGAACCCTGCCTACTCCTCCCAGGAGTGCTCGGTCTGCCACCACGTGGACAAGCGCAACCGACCAGCCCAGGCTGTCTTCAAATGCACGTCGTGTGGCTTCGCCGAGCATGCCGACGTCAACGCGGCCCGCAACATCGCTGCGCGTGGTGTCGCAGGCTGGGCAGTGAGTCACGCTGCCGACGACGCGGCCTGAACCGTCGATGCCATCGACGGGGATGAGCTGCAAGCTCGGTTGTTCACGACCGGGAAGCTGACTCACCATTCCAGTATGAAGATTCGCCTCGGAATCGCGCCGCCCCCCGCAGCCGACTTCACGCAGACCGTCGACCTGGCCGAGGAGCTCGGCATCGACTCCCTCTGGATCTCCGAACGCGTCTACGACGCCTCGATCGACCCGTTCATCGGCATGGGCCACGCCCTGTCACGCACCCGCGCGCTGAAGGTGGGTTTCGGCGTGGCGATCCTGCCCGGCCGCCACCCCGTCCTGGTGGCCAAGCAACTGGCTTCGCTGGCCCTGCTCCATCCCCGCCGGGTGCTGCCCGCCTTCGGCGTGTCCCCGGCCCGGCCGCGCGAGCGCGACGCCTTCCCCGTCGACGGTCCGCGCGGCGAGGTCTTCGACGAGGGACTGAGCCTGCTCAGGCAGCTGCTGCGCCAGGAGCGGGTCACCTTCAAGGGCGACCACTACCGCGTCACCGACGCCACCGTCGGCCCGCTGCCCGCCAAGCCGCTCGACCTGTGGGTGGGCGGCAGCGCCCCGGCCGCGCTGCGCAGGGCGGGCAGGCTCTCCGACGGCTGGCTGGGCAGCCTGCTCACCCCCGCGGAAGCGGGCGCCGCGCGTGAGGAGATCCAGCGCCACGCCGCCGAGGCCGGGCGCGAGATCGAGCCCGACCATTTCGGCCTCTCGATCGCGGTCGCCCTCGGCGACGTTTCCGACGACCTGCTCGCCTCGATCAGGCGCCGCCGCCCGGACGCCGACCCGGCCGCGCTCGTGCCCGCGGGTTGGGCAGCCGCGCGGGCCCAGGTCGAGCGCTACGTGGCCGCCGGTCTCACCAAGTTCGTCGTACGGCCGGCCGGACGGGAACCCGGGCTGCGCGAGTTCCTCGACGGGTTCAACCGAGAGCTGACGCCACTGCAGAACTGATCGGGGCGTCGCCCGACACCAGCTCGAGCGTCAGGCCCGCGGTGCGGGGCTCGGCCAGCAGGGCGACGATCACGGCCGCCACGTCGTCGCGCGGCACCGTGCCGCGCGGCACCTGGGGCGCCAGCCGTACCCGGCCGTTGCCGGGGGCGTCGGTCAGGCCGCCGGGCCGCAGGATCGTCCAGTCCAGGTCGCGGCGGCGCAGGTCGTCCTCCGCCTCGGTCTTGGCGGTGAGGTAGGCGGCCCACACCTCGTCGGAGCCGGGCGCGGGCGGCCTGCCAGCGCCCATCGAGGAGATCTGCACGAAGCGCCGCACGCCCGCCCGCTCGGCCGCGTCGGCCAGCAGCACCGAGGCGGCCCTGTCGACCGTGTCCTTGCGCGCCACGCCGCTGCCCGGGCCCGCGCCTGCCGCGAAGACGGCCGCGTCAGCGCCCTCCAGTACCTTGGCGACCTCGTCGACGGTGGCGCTCTCCAGGTCGAGCACCACGGCCAGGGCGCCGGCGGCCTCGACGTCGGCGACGTGCGCGGGGTTGCGCACCAGGCCGACCGCGTCTGCGCCGAGCAGCCGCTCGAGCCGCAGCGCGATCTTCCCGTGCCCGCCCGCTATGACGATCTTCATGCTCACCATGGTGTCATGGGGCCATGTACGACTTTCCTGAGGCACCCTCGCCCTCGTTCCTGTTCGACCTGGACGGCACCCTGATCGACAGCGTCTACCAGCACGTGATCGCCTGGCGTCAGGCGCTTTCCGCGATGGGCATCGACCTGTCGGTGTGGCGCATCCACCGGCGCATCGGCATGAGCGGCGGCCTGTTCGTGACCGCGCTGCTGCGCGAGACGGGATTGAAGCTGACCGCCGAGCAGATCGACGAGCTGCAGACCACGCACGCCGACGCCTACGCCGAGCAGGTCGACTCGGTCAGGCCGCTGCCCGGCGCCGTGGAGCTGCTGACCGAGCTGACCGCGCGCGGCGTGCCCTGGGCGATCGCCACCAGCGGCTACGCCCGTACGGCGCGCCTCGCGCTGGGCATGCTCGGCCTGCCCGCGGACACGCCGATGGTCACCAGGGACATGGTGCGCAGGGCCAAGCCCGACCCCGACCTGTTCCTGGCGGGGGCGTCGCTGCTCGGCATCGATCCCGCCCATGCGATGGTGGTGGGAGACAGCGTCTGGGACCTGCTGGCCGCCCGCCGCGCGGGCGCGCTCGGGATCGGGCTGCTGTCGGGCGGCTACGGCCGCGACGAGCTCGAACGCTCGGGCGCCTTCCGGGTCTACGCGGATCCGGCAGACATGCTGAGCAGACTTGATGAGCTCGGGGTGCGGCTGGCCGGGTGACCCGTGGGAATATCGGGCCGAACCACCAGGCTGGATCCGAGCGTATCCACGACAGAGGAGCTTTCGATGGACTTGGCAGACATCGGCGTCACCGGCCTGGCCACGATGGGCCGCAACCTGGCCAGGAACCTGGCCGGGCACGGGTACGCGGTGGCCGTGCACAACCGTTCGGCGAGCCGTACGCAGGCCCTGGTCAAGGAGTTCGGCGGCGAGGGGACGTTCGTGCCGTCGGAGGACGTGGCCGGCTTCGTGGCCTCGCTCAAGCGGCCGCGGCGGGCGATCATCATGGTCAAGGCGGGTGCTCCCACGGACGCCGTGATCGAGGAGCTGGCCGCGGTGATGGAGCCGGGCGACATGATCGTCGACGGCGGCAACGCGCACTTCGCCGACACCCGCAGGCGGGAGGCGGCGCTGAAGGAGCGCGGCATCCACTTCGTCGGCACCGGCATCTCCGGCGGCGAGGAGGGCGCGCTGCACGGGCCCAGCATCATGCCCGGCGGTTCGGTGGAGTCCTGGGAGGCGCTCGGCCCGATCCTGCAGGACATCTCGGCCAAGGTGGACGGCGTGCCGTGCGCCGTGCACGTGGGCCCCGACGGGGCCGGGCACTTCGTGAAGATGGTGCACAACGGCATCGAGTACTCCGACATGCAGCTCATCGCCGAGTCCTATGACCTGCTGCGCCAGGCGCTCGGCGCCACCCCGGCCGAGCTGGCCGAGGTGTTCCGCGAGTGGAACCAGGGCGAGCTGGAGTCGTACCTGATCGAGATCACCGCCGAGGTGCTCGACCAGGTGGACGCGGCCACCGGCAAGCCGTTCGTGGACGTGGTGGTCGACCAGGCCGAGCAGAAGGGCACCGGCCGCTGGACCGTGCAGAGCGCGCTCGACCTGGGCGTGCCCGTGACCGGCATCGCCGAGGCCACCTTCGCCCGCGCCCTGTCGGGCCACCCCGAGCAGCGCGCCGCCGCCCGCTCGCTCGAGGGCCCCGAGCTGTCGGGCGTGGGCGGGCGCGAGCTGATCGAGGACGTACGGCACGCCCTGTACGCCTCGAAGATCGTGGCCTACGCGCAGGGCTTCGACCAGATGGCGGCCGCCTCCAAGGAGTACGGCTGGGACATCGACCTCGGGGCGATGGCCACGATCTGGCGCGGTGGCTGCATCATCAGGGCCCGCTTCCTCGACCGGATCCGTGAGGCCTACGACGCCGACCCGGACCTGCCGACGCTGCTGACCGCGCCCACCTTCGCGGCGGCGCTGAACGCGGCCCAGGAGGCGTGGCGGCGCGTGGTGACCACGGCCGTGCGGATCGGGGTGCCGACCCCCGGCTTCTCCTCGGCGCTGGCCTACTACGACGGGCTGCGCCGCGACCGGCTGCCGGCCGCGCTGGTGCAGGGGCTGCGCGACTACTTCGGCGCGCACACCTACCACCGGGTCGACCGCGAGGGCGCCTTCCACACCGACTGGTCGGGCGACCGCGCCGAGCACCCGGCCTAGGAGCCGAGGGCCCGGTTGGCCACCGCGGTGACCACGCAGTAGCCGATCGGGCCCGCCTCGTCGTGCAGGGTGCACTGGCCCGTCGCGATGCCCGCCGTGCTCAGGTGGCCGGTGGACTCGATCCCGATGTGCTCGCCCTCCGGCAGCCTGGCCAGCGTCAGCGTGTAGTCGGCGTTGATGAAGGCCACGCCCGCGGTGCCCGAGTTGCTGAGCGGGCTGGCGAAGTCGGCCGCCAGCGCGGCCCGCACGAACGGCGTCACCGGCTCCTCGCCGACCAGCGGGTGCGTCTCCCTGGTCCAGACCCGCTTGGGTCCGGCGGTCTCCCAGTCCGTCAGCCGCCACAGGTCGAACGGCGGCTCCCAGTTCACGGCCGGGAACGAGGCGGGCTCGGCGGGCGGCTTCTCGTCCCAGGGCGGGGTCACCATCCGCTCGCCGTCCGGCTGCTCGGCCTTCCTCAGCAGCACCGCGCTCGCGCGGCCGATCGGGCCCTGCTCGGTGCTGATGGCGACGTCGACGACCCGGATGCGGCGGCCGTCCCTGATCCTGGTGGTCGTCACCGACACCGGCAGCAGCGGGCTGTTGCGGAACAGGTCCACGGTGAGCCTGGCCGGGTGCAGGTCGCCGTCCAGGTGTTCCGCCTCGACGGCGCGGGCGGCCAGGCCGCCGAGCAGGCGGCCGTGCAGCATGTCGGGCGACCAGGGGCTGCGCGCGATCGGGGCGGGGACCAGGTCGCCGCCCTTGGCGCTGAAGAACGGTGTCGTCACAGAACGAGATTCTAGAGCAGGCGTCGGGCCAGGCGTCGTAGGTGGTCCTTCAGCTCGGGCGGCTCGAGCACCTCGAAGTCGACGTCGAGGAAGCAGACGACGACGCCGATCAGGCCGAGGTCGTCGCCGCGCAGGAGGAGGTCGCAGGTGTTCTCGTCGACCGGCGTGACGACGCCGGAGCTACGGCCTTCGATGGCGCCGGCCGGCGCCTTGATGCGGATCCTTGCCTCGATGGGCCACATATCCCGGCCGATCCGGATTTCTACCCACTTAGCGATATCCGTGGCGGGGAGGTCTCTTGGCGGGAAGCGGGGGCCGTTGGGGGTTCTGAGGTGGATCCTGTCGGCCCGGTAGGTGCGCCAGTCGCTCCTGTCGCTGTCCCAGCCCACGAGGTACCAGCGGCGTCCCTTGCTGACCAGGTTGTACGGCTCGGCCCGCCGTACGCTCGACTCGCCGTGGTGGTCGGTGTAGTCGAAGCGGAGCTGCTCCCTGTCGCGGCAGGCGGCGGCGATGCTCGTGAGCGTCTCCGGGTCGACCGTCGGGCCCTCCCTGGTGACCGGCAGGGTGTGGGTCTGCAGGGCGTTGACGCGGTGGCGCAGGCGGGCGGGCAGCACCTGCTCCAGCTTGGCCAGCGCGCGCAGCGACGTCTCCTCTATCCCGGTCACCGTGCCGCCCGCCGCGGTGCGCAGGCCCACCGCCACCGCCACGGCCTCCTCGTCGTCGAGCAGCAGCGGCGGCAGGCTGGCCCCCGCGCCGAGCCGGTAGCCGCCGGCCACGCCGGGGGAGGAGTGCACCGGGTAGCCCAGGCTGCGCAGCCGCTCGACGTCGCGCCTGACGGTCCTGACCGCCACGTTCAGCCGTTCCGCCAGGTCGGCGCTGGCCCACTCGCGCCTGGACTGCAACAGCGACAGCAGGCGCAGCAGCCGCGCCGAGGTATCCAACACGTCGCCCATTGTGGCCCGATCCTGGCCGCGATGCCTCCTAACGTGCTCGTCATGGAAGCCTTTCGGATCGACATCCCCCAGTCCCAGCTCGACGACCTGCACGAACGGCTGCGCCGTACTCGCTGGCCCGCGGAGCTGGAGTCCGTCGGCTGGTCGTACGGCGTGCCCGTCTCCGCCGTGCGGGAGCTGGCCTCGTACTGGCTTTCCGGCTACTCCTGGCGTGAACACGAGGAGCGGCTGAACCGGCTGCCGCAGTTCGTGACGGAGATAGACGGGCAGCGGGTGCATTTCGCGCACGTCCGCTCGGCCCGATCCGACGCGCTGCCGTTGCTGCTCACCCACGGATGGCCCAGTTCCTTCGCCGACTTCTCGCACCTCGCCGCGGAGCTGAGCCGCGACTTCCACCTGGTGATCCCGTCGATCCCCGGGTTCGGCTTCTCCGGTCCGACCCGGGTCGCCGGGTGGAGCGTCGCGCGGGTGGCCGCCGCCTGGGTGTCGCTGATGGCCTCGCTCGGATATTCGCGGTACGGCGTGCAGGGCGGCGACTTCGGGTCCCTGATCTCGCCCGCCGTGGCGAGGCTGGATCCTGATCATGTGGCAGGGGTGCACGTCAACGCGCTCACCACGTTCGCCGACGACGACATGGCGGGGCTCACTCCCGAGGAGGTGGAGCGGGCTCGAGGGGTGGAGCGCTGGCAGGAGATCTCCGGATATGCCGCCATCCAGTCGACCCGGCCGCAGACCCTGGCCTACGGGCTGGCCGATTCACCGGCCGGGCAGCTCGCCTGGAACCTGGACTGCTTCGAGTCCTGGGGCCGCGACGTCGGCGGCGTTCCCTGGGACGACGTGCTCACCAACGTATCGATCTACTGGTTCACGGACACGGCGGGCTCGTCGGGCCGCCTCTACCGGGAGAGCGCCGCCGCCTGGGAGCGCCCGTCGGCGCCCGGCACGACGCCGACGGGCGTCGCGGTCTTCGCCGGGGACAGCACCGTCAGGCGCTACGCGGAGAAGGCGCACAACGTGGTCCACTGGTCCGAATACCGCACGGGCGGCCACTACGCCGCCCTCCAGGCGCCCGACGAGCTGGCGCAGGACATCAGGAAGTTCTTCGGCTCCCTCGCCTGAGCGGCTCTTCCGGCCCAGCCCGTACGAACGGCGGAGCCTCCCCGAGGAGATCCAGCCGAACAGCTCCCGTTCGGCCCCGTCCGCACGAACGGCGGGCGGGGCCTGGGCGGACTACGCGGCGATGCAGAACGGATGGCCCTCGGGATCCAGCAGAACGACCCAGCCGCCGTTCCCCGGCTGGAACTCAGGCCGGGTGGCCCCCAACGCGACCAGCTCCTTCTCGGCGGACGCGAGATCATCCACCTTCAGGTCGAGATGCACGTGCTTACCGGCGTTCGGCCACCCCGGCCCCTGGTATCCGTCCACCCGCTGGAAGGCCAGCCCCACGGGCCCGCCCTCCACACTCGCCCAGTCGTCCCCGCTGTCGGCCACCTGCCAACCGGTCGCCTTGGCATAGAACTCCGCCAGCGCCGCCGGATCGCCCGAATCGAAAATCACTGTGGAGATGGAGGTAACAGTCATGCCTCCACCCTCTTCACCCACCCGCCCCCCGGTCTTGAACATCCTTGCACCCCCGGTCAGCTCACCCTCCGCCCTGCCGAGATGGATGCTCACCCCTCGGGAAGAAGCAAAGCGCATTACCGGGCACTGACGAAACTCCAATAGAAGTTACTCGTCGAATGGTCCAGGCGATGGTTGCGCGCGTGCGTTCTTTCGGCGCGGCAGCGAAGTTAGTGGTATTGGGGTCGTTTTCTTACCCCCTTCTTCGTGTCCATTCACGGGCGGAAAGCTGTCAGGCGGTGACCGGTGTGGGTAGCCAAGGCCGTCCAACAAGGGTGGCGTGGATGGCGTCGAGGGCGCGGATGCCGTGGCCCTTGGCGGTCGTCAGGTAGGAGTGCACGCGAAGATAACGGCCGAGCGTGGCCATGGTGTGCCAGTAGCCGGAGACCGCTTGATGCCGTTTAGGACCCTTGAGGGTCTGCTCACTGGCATTGTTCGTCCAGGGCGCGGCCAGATTTCTGGTGAAGGTCCAGACCTGCTCGGCCTTGTCCGCGAGCCGCCGGGCCAGGACATAGCCGGGATGATTGCCCTCGTGCCAGTCGCGGTGCCGGTTGGTGATCTCACCCCAGTTCACCGCCTGGTCGTAACGCTCGCGCAGGTCGGCGAGCAGATCCGGGTCGAGCTGGTTGCGGCCGTCGGCCAGTGCCGCGAGGACCGCCTGGTTGGCCTCGCGTAGCACCTGCTGCACGTCGGTGGCCCACTTCTGCCAGGTGGGATGCAGGTCGGCGACCTCCTGCAAGTGACGCAGCAGATGCTGAACGCACTGCTGGACCCCGCCGAGGTCGGCGTCGAACTGCTGCCAGCCCTTGTAATCGTCGCGGACGAACACGCCCCGCCAGCCAGACAGTACATCCAGGCCCTTCAACGCGTCCTTGGTCCGCGCGCCGATCGGCGCCAGCCACACCAGCCGCGCATCGGGGGTGCGGATGACCACCGCGTGCGGCTGCCCCGCCTTGGGCTCGCCGCTCACCTCGTCCCGGTCCTTGCACAGCACGTTGACCGGGCTTTCATCGCCGCACAGCACGTCTTCGGCGCGCAGTGCCGCCCGCATCGCCTCATCGAACCCAGCCGCGACCAGGCGTTCGTCGAAGCGTTCATGCGCGCGGGCCACGAACCCGCTCGACACCTTGGCGCCCAGCAGCGCCTCCATCACGTGCGCGGTCCGCTCGATCGGCGCGTTGCCGAAGAACGACAGCAGGATCGCCGCGCTGTTGACGTTCGCTCCGTACGACACTGTCCCGGGCTGCCTTCACGGCACAGCCGCGGTGGTGACCTTCGCACAGCATGAGCAGCGCATCCGGGGCGATCCGCAACCCAGGGCCACCGGAACCACTTGACGACAGAAACCATGGAGAGCCCGTTGCATTGAAAGGCGCACGGCGAGTGACCGGTGCTCCAGCCTGCGCGCTCACGAGATCCTCAACCGGCATAGGGGGTCTGAGCTGGGAACCTGAAGATCACCTGTGAGAGCTATGTAGATCTTCTTTTACCTGATCTTTGCTGATAGCTTCTGACCGAAATGTCAGAAATAGGCGACTCGTCATGTTATGTGGCGAGTCGCCTCCGTGTGTCTGCAGGAGCAACTGGGTGAACAACTTCACGGGGTACGGCCGCGCCTTACCCCCGACGCCACGACGAGGCCGAAGGCGCATGCTGCGGATCTTATCCGCCGCCGCCGCGATCACTCTGGCGGCAAGCCTGTCCGCTAGCCCTTCCTGGGCAGAAGAACCCACGCTGGAACCATCGACAACGTCGATCAGGAAGGAAATCGCACAGGTTTCCGACCTACCAATCGGCGACAAGGCCATCGAGACGGCAAAGAAGGAAGCCGTCAAGACCGGCAAGCGGGTGGAGATCCCCGATCGCAACACCGAGGCGCTTACCCTCTACGCCAACCCCGACGGCAAGACGCTCCGGATGGAGCTGCACAACCAGCCAGTCCGGGTCAAGGACGCCGATGGCAAGGGCTTCACCCCGATCGACACTACCCTTGTCGAAGAGGCTGGCGCGATCAAACCCAAGGCGATCAACGGAACCCTCACCCTGTCCGCCGGGCAGGACAGAACCCTGCTCAAGAGCCAAGCAACAGCAGGCGCCGACACAGCGAAGATCACCACGCCAGCAGCGCTGCCCAAGCCCACGTTGAAGGGCAGCACAGCGCACTACCCAGCCGCCTACGGCAAGGGCCGCGATCTCCTGGTGACCGCAACGGCGACCGGTTTTCGGCAGCAGGTCGTCCTCACCGAACGGCCTACCGGCCCGGTCGCCTTCAAAATGCCGGTGGCACTGCCCGCCGGACTCTCCTTCAGCAAGAACGCGCAAGCGCAGCCCATCATCGTGGGCAAGGACGGCAAGACGCTGACCGAGGTGCGGCCAACGCTCTTGCAGGACGCCAAGGCTGCCGACGCCTACGGCCCGATCGATGCGGGCAAGGTCGGTAAGGCCGCCGTCAGTCTCGATGGTGACGGTAAGACACTGGTGTTCACTCCGGACGCCGCGTTCCTGGCCGATCCTGCGGTCACCTATCCCGTGACCATGGCGGCAGTGGCAGACGACTGGTGGGAGACCCATACCGGCGCAGGCGGCCTGCCCAAACAGGGCTGGGACACCTTCGTCAACGACGCCGACTACCAAGACAGCTGGGACAACTTCCCCCTGGACCGGATCCTGGTCGGCAAGTCCAACAGTGGAACCGTGCGCTGGCGCAGCTACATCAAGTTTCTCGACATGCCCGCCGAGTTCCGAGGCATGAAGGTACAGAACGCCGACCTGATCCTCTGGAACCACCTGTCCAACGACTGCGGGGACTCCGTCGGCTCCGGCGTTACCACCCGACGTGTCACCTCGGCCTGGGACGAGGCGACCATGACGTGGAACAGCCAGCCGTCGGTCACCACAACGGGTCAGATCACCGAGTACGGCGCCTATAGCCCTAACTGCACCAGCGGAGCCGCGAGCTGGGCGGGCAAGGAATGGGACCTGATCTACTCGATCGACGAGATCGTCCAGGCATGGTCGGACGGCGCCCCCAACTACGGTGTCCAGCTCACCGCCGGCAACGAATCGGACCTCACCAACTGGCGCCGCTACCGCACCGACGAAGCAGGCGGTTGCAGGACCACCCCACTTGAGGCCTGCAAGGGACAGCTCCACCCACCGATCCTTACCGTGGACTTTGAACCGCCTCCGCCGTCGGTGCCAAACATTGGATATTGGCTTTATCCTGGAGAGCCCCATCCGGCGACGGCGGACGAGATCCGCGCCTTTGCGGCCGATCCGGCGAAGGGACGCTCTGCAACTGCTCTTCCAAGCCCTGAAGATGTTTCGTGGGAGAAGGCCTCGGAGCTTAAGCTCCGTTCCAGCCAGGACATCTCCACCTCGGCAGACGATCTTCTGAATGGTCCTGCGCCTGTCGAGGAACCACAGCCTGATGCAACTCCGCCGAGCGTCGTGACAACATCGCCCGCCAGGGACGCAACCAACACGGCCATCAAGCTTGATGTCTGGGCTGTTTTCAGCGAGGACGTATCGAAGGCTGAGATAACTCTCAATGATGCCGCTGGAAACGCTGTTCCCGGAACTAGAATAACCGGCCAGGGTGCGGATTTCATCGGATTTACCCCAACTGAACCCCTGACGCCAGGGTCGGTTTACGCTGCCCAGCTAAGTGGGGTCGAGGATTTAGCGGGTAACGCGATGACCCCCTACTCCTGGTCGTTTACGACTGATGGCACGCCACCGGCGGTGTCTTCGGTGAGTCCGGTGGCCGAGGCGACTGATGTTCCAATCACCACGCCGATTACAGTGACATTCAGCGAAGTGGTCACGGACGCCCAGTTCACGCTGAAGGACTCCGGCGGATCCGCGATTGCTGGAACCTCGGTGATGGATAACACCGATCGAGTGCTCACCTTCACTCCTGCGCAGCCGATTGCTGAGACCTCCACCTACACCGCCGAGGTGTCCAGCGCAAAGGACCTCGCGGGCAACGCCTTGACCGCGCCGTACAGCTGGTCGTTCACTACTGGTGCGAAACCACCGACCGGGCTCGTAGCGGCGTACGGCATGGACGAAGGTGTCGGGACGAGCGTGAGCGACTCCTCCGGCCACAACAACACCGGAACGGCCACTGCCACCTCGTGGCAGAACGGAAAGTACGGTAAGGCGCTGTCGTTCAACGGCACCTCCAGCTGGGTGACCGCCCAGGATGCCGCCTCGCTGCGCTTGGAGAGCAGGATGACGCTGTCGGCCTGGGTCAACCCTACGACGGTGAATGGCTGGAGAAGTGTTGTCGGCAAGGAACTCCAAGCAGCCGACGCCGTCTCCTACCTGCTCTACGCCTCCAACGGGACGGTTCCCTCCAGTTGGGCGAAGACGTCTCCCGCGGAGCCGGCGGTCGTCAACGGCACCTTACCCTTGCCGATCAACACCTGGAGCCACTTGGCAGCGACCTACGACGGCGCTGCCCTGCGGCTGTTCGTCAACGGTCAGCAGGTAGCCGAGATCGCGCTCAACGGCGCTCTTGTCGACGACGGCAGCCCGTTGCGGATTGGCGGCAATCAGGTGTGGGGTGAGTACTTCAGTGGTCTGATCGATGAGGTGCGCGTCTACAACCGGGCCCTGAGCATCCCGGAGATCCAAGCCGATATGAACACTCCCGTCGGCTCCGCGACACCAGACCCCGACACAACCCCGCCGACTGTTTCTGCGGTCAGTCCGGTAGCCGGTGCGACGGGTATTCCAGTTACGACGCCGGTGACTGCGACGTTCAGTGAAGCGGTAACCGACGCTCAGTTCACGCTGAAGAACTCCTCAGGTACGGCGGTAGCCGGATCCTCCGCGATGGACGCTGCCCAGCGGGTGCTGACGTTCACTCCCGCGCAGTCGCTGGCGGAGAACGCCGCGTACACTGCCGTGGTGTCCGGAGCCAAGGACCTCGCAGGCAACGCTATCGCCGAGCCGTACACGTGGTCGTTCACCACCGGCACGAAACCACCGTCCGGGCTGGTTGCGGCCTACGGCATGGACGAGGGCGTGGGCACAACCGTGGGCGACTCCTCCGGCCAGAGCAATACCGGAGTCGCCCGGGATACCACCTGGACCACGGGCAAGTACGGGAAGGCGCTGTCGTTCAACGGCACCTCCAGCTGGTTGACGGTGGAGCACGCTGCTTCGTTGCGCTTGACGAACAAGCTCTCGCTGTCGGCGTGGGTGCGGCCCTCCACGCTGGACAGCCTGTGGCGGACGGTGCTGATGAAGGAGCATGCCGAGGGCGGCGTCTACGGTATCTATGCTTCATCCGAGTACAACTCGCCGGCGGGCTGGTTCAAAACCACTTCCGAAGGTGGCGGGCTCGTCGGTGAGGACCCGCTGCCGCTGGACCAGTGGAGCCACCTGGCGGTCACCTATGACGGTGCCTTCGCGTGCTTGTACGTCAACGGCACGCTAGTGTCGCGGGCGGCGCTGACCGGCGACATCGTGGATGACGGAGGTGCTCTCCGGATGGGAGGCAACGCCTTCTGGGATGAGTTCTACACCGGACTCATCGACGAGGTACGGATCTACAACCGTGTCCAGAGCGAAGCCGAGATCCAGGCCGACATGAACACGCCGATCGGCGCTGCGGCGAGCAGAACGCCACAAGAGCTCAGCCTGGGTACCTCGGACCCCGCGGGGATCGCGAAGCTGACGGTCGACGACAGCCGCACCGTGGACGGCGTCACCACCGTCTCCACCCTCACCCCCCGCCTGACCACCTGGCTGCCCGCTGGGCGCCACGACGAGGCGAAAGTCGAGGTGGAAATTTCTCGCCTCCCCGCCAAGGCCAGCAAGCCCGGCAAGTTCGTCAAGACGGACGAGACCACTGAGGGCAAGCAACTGGTCTGGTCAGGTCAGGCCACCGCCAAGCGCGCCGACTCCCGGGTGACGCTGCAGGTCCCCAGTGGGCGGCTGGGAGACGGCCATTCGGTGAGATGGCGCGCCCGCGCGACCGCTTCCGGTGCCAACGGCGCCTGGACTGGTTGGCACACCATCAGCGTGAGCATCGCTGCAGCCACACCTACTGAGACTCGCCCAGTCCAGCGTAAACTCGACAACGCCGTCGTCCAGAGCGCGCCAGCCGCAGACGACCCGATTCCGATTTATGAATTCGATCGCATTACCCCCGACGACTGCAAGAAGGAAATCGCCAAAGCGGGTCGTCCGCAGGGCTGGATCAAGAACCACTATGCCTGGTGCTCCATCGGCGACGTTTCGGCGATAGACAGCTCCACCCCCAACTGCCGCATCACCTTCTGCCAGGCCAAGGGAAAGGTGATGACCATTGCCCACACCTTCCACGGCAAGGGCAGTCTGGGCGCGGATGAAGCAAAGGGTGCCACATCGCGAGACATCGTGATTGACGTCTACTACTTGGACAAGAAACTCGACGACATCTATAACATAGGCATCGGTTCGCGCCAAATGACGATCGGCGTGAATCCAGTGGGCACCCGATGCCAGCACGTGACCGAATTCGGGGGTAGTCCAAACCTCAATTATCGCACCATGTCGATAAATAGCTGGGACGGCAGCACTGCACGGTTCCGACTGCGCTGCCCCAAGGAGAAAGCGGATCCGACGCGGACACTTGTCTGGGAAGAGCACGACAACGGAACTCCCGCCAAGACCGAAGATAGGGCAAACGTGGAAGCCGTAACAATCGACGGCTTCCGAACGTATGTGAACTGGCCGAACTGGCCGGGTATTCAAGGCTATTATTCGGTTTCAGGGAAACCTCTCGAGGATCGCACCATTGTTCGGTGCGACAGCGCTAGCTACATCGCAGGCGATGGTGGCTGCATCTTCGACAGCGCAATCCCCTCGATCGTATTCAGCACCGGTTCAGGCTATGACGCTGCATACGAGCATTACTGGAAGGCCTGCAACGATCCCAACGACACCTACGAGAAGCCTCTCGGCTACGTCGGCCCCGGAGGAGGGGCAGGGAAGACCATCATCCAGGGATGCGGCGGCGAGGATAAGAGCAGGGCATGGCTCCACAGACTGTCAGGCGACCTCGCCGACACCTACCGTAGAAAGTATACGCGACCGAAGTGCATAGAGATCTGGGGAGTAAACTACACGCAGAACCAAACCCGTCAATGCGATGAATACCCCTTCGCCTCCACCTATGAGCGATGGGAATGGTCCTCGCTCTGGGACGGCGACAAGCCGGCCAATCCCGACAAGTTTTCGGTCTGCCCCATTCCGAATGACGACAACAAAAAGGCCGGTGACGCGCTCGACAAGAGATTCTATCTTCGAGACCGGATCCTGCATGGCGATCCGTTTTTCGTCCGATTCAAAACCAAGATCGACCTGCGGCCGATCGAGCAACTCTGCGGCAATCCCTCCAAGGAATACCAAGATTGGGATGATCGCAGACGGTAGAGCATCGGGCGACGCTCTCTAGCGTCACGCGATAAGCACACCCTGGTTGAGCTGGCTCGGGTGCCCAGAATGGAAGTTTTAGCGCTCCCGGGCCGGCTCGACATGAACCATCTTCCCAATCGACTTATCGAGGAGTAGTATCAGGCATCATGTACGATCTTGCTGCAATTGATTACTATCTGCCCTTGCTGCGTTCCAGCTCTGTTCAGTGGCTATCCGATCGAATGTGGTGGATCTCTGTCACGCCAAACGCTCATCAATCGATTAAGATCGACGATATCCACGAAGTTCTCGCAGGTGGGACTCCGCCCGAGGTTCGCCAAGAAGACGGATACGAACTTCCAATAACGCTGCACTGTCCGATAGCGGCATTCTTTGTCCATCGATCCGCGGGAGATGGGACGATCTCGATCCTCAACCTATCCTCTGAATCCACCTCTCTGAGAGACTACTGCCGCGTTCTGAGCAGCGGTGCGTCGGCGCTGGGAATCGAGTGGGGTGGCAAAACTTGGGAGGCCATTACGTATGCCGAGGATGGGGATATTGTCGCGTCTTTCCCTGAAGGTTTCTCGCGCGAGCTCGCTGACGGAACCAATCCGGAAGCACTTAGTCGAGAACTGCAATTCATCCACCAATTTTCCGAGGACAGTCCTGCTGGCGTTCTCGCGCAAAAGGCAGCGGCGCTGGCAATCCTGGAAGCTCGATCAGGACTCCGCATAACCGAAGAGTGGCTAAATTCAACCCACGAAGTCGTCTACGTCGACGTTCCGGTCAGCGATTCGGTACACCGTGGTGCCACCGCTTCGCAACCAACAATTCCGAATTCTTCGGATGTGTGGCCGCACAGCAAGAAGTCTGCACTTCTCTTCTGGATTATTGACCTACTTGCCACGAAATTCGGCTTTGAATGGCCGGAAATTTCAGAGGCTCGTAGCGCTTACGGTTCAGGGCGTGTTCCCGAGGAAGCGCTCCACGCAGAGGTCATGGACCGCACGCTTCGCCTCGGTCGAGATTGGCTGGAGGCTACCAATGAATATGAATCTTCCGCTGCGAACTCTGAGTCCAAAAGGTTGCGATGGAGGGCTGGGATTGCCATCCGAGTTGCGCTTAGGGAGATCGAACAGGGCAACCCCAAATTGTCTTCGCTTCAGCTTGCCAAAGAAGCTCTTGGGATGGAATGGCCGACTGTCCAGCAGCATATCCTCAACCTTTGATCTAAGGAGATTATGGGTTTCTGGACTCACGAGATTACTTTCCGTGAGACCGTGAATGCATGGCGTTAAGAGGGCGTCGAGCCACATTTGCCCGGCCTTCGTACCTGATCCGCCCACACGCGTCGGCATGGCCTCCGCGCTCGGTCCCAACGCACCCGATGGCCCCACCTCCGCCCTCTGTCGCTACGCGCTCGGCAACGCGGTCTCATCCGCATCTCCGTACGCGCATGGACGCCCACCTCGTGACCATGGTCTCCTTCGCACCGGCAGCGGGCCACCTCATCGACGCCCACGCGGATTGTCAGGATTCCTTCGCCAAGAGTCCCCGGACTCCAGTCCTGGGGGAATGGCGTTTGGGCTGCCCGCCTGTTCGATCTTGGGTAAACTTCACGACGTGAAGTTCGTTGTGCAGGTGCGCCTGTTTCCCACGCCCGCCCAGGAGGCGGCGCTGGCGGACACGTTGCGTCTGTGCAACGAAGCGGCGAACGTGGTGTCCCGTATCGCGTGGGAGATCAACACGTTCCGGAACTACGACCTGCGCAGACACACCTACAGCGCTCTGAAGGAGATGGGGCTGTCGGCGCAGCCCGCCCAGCACGTGATCAAGAAGGTGGCCGACGCCTACACCACCGTCCGCGCCCAGGTGAAGGCCAAGCTGCGTGAGGCGCTCATGAGACCGATCGGGTTCCGGTGTGATGCTGCTCAGCCGTTCGATGACCGCTGCCTGTCCTGGCAGATCCCGGCCCGGACGGTGTCCCTCTGGACCACCCACGGACGCACGAAGGGCATTCGGTTCGGTTGCTCCGATGAGCAGGCCCGGCTCCTGGCGGCGTACCGCAGGGGCGAGTCTGACCTGGTCCACCGTGACGGCTTGTGGCTGCTGATTGCCACCTGCGACGCCCCCGACACCGACGTCACCGACCCGGACGCCTTCATCGGCGTGGACCTTGGGATCGCGAACATCGCCACCACCAGCGATGGGGTCAAGCACGCGGGCAAGGCTCTGAACGCGGTACGGCACCGCAACCGGCAACTGCGCCGCAAGTTGCAGGCCAAGCGGACCAAGTCCGCGAAGCGGTTGTTGAAGCGGCGCCGTCGCGCTGAGGCGAGGTTCGCGCGGGACATCAACCACCGCATCTCGAAAAGCATCGTGACCGAGGCTGCACGCACCGGACGCGGTATCGCACTCGAAGACCTGAGTGGGATCCGTGAACGGGTACGGCTGCGCAAGCCCCAGCGGGTCACGCTGCACTCGTGGAGCTTCCACCAGCTCGGAAGCTTCATCGCCTATAAGGCGGCCCGTGCCGGTGTCGCCCTGGTACGCGTGGATCCGGCGTACACCTCCCAAGAGTGTTCGGCGTGTGGGCACGTGGACAAGCGCAACCGGCCTGACCAGGAAACCTTCGTCTGCATGTCGTGCGGCTTTGCTGAGCACGCCGACGTCAACGCGGCCCGCAACATCGCCATGCGCGGTGTCGCGGGCTGGGCTGCCGTCATGCAGCCGAACGCGGCCTGACCCGTATCCGCCAGATACGGCGAGGAGCTGCAAGCCCCTGGCTTCAGCCACGGGGTCATGACACCTCAGGCGTACCCTTTCGCACATGCGTTCAGCCGTTCGCCTCGGCACTGGAGCCGGATTCACCATCGACGCCGTAACCTGCGTCGACGACCACCGCTCGTGGTCCCCCACGGAGGTGAGCTCCGCCTACCGCATGGTCCTGGTGCGCCGCGGCCGCTTCCGCCGCATGGCCAACGGCCTCCCCGCCGACCTGGACCCCACCATCGCCTACCTAGGCATCCCCGGCGAGGAAGAACACTTCGCCCACCCCACCGGCGGCGACCTCTGCACCTCAATAGCCCTAACTCCCACCCTCTGGCACACCCTCCTACCCTCCCTCCCCATCCCAACCTTCAGCTCCCCACCCACCCCAGCACTGCCCTCACCCACCCCCACCACCCCTCGACGCGCCCCCGCGGCCGCCGTAAACCCCCCTTCCATGCCCACCACCGCTCGACGCACCCCCGCAGCTGCCGTGAACGCCCCACCCGCCCCAACGAGCGCGGCGCCACCCTCCGCCAGTTCCCGGCACCATCCGGCCAACGCCTCGCCCACTCCGACGGGCTCCCTGCGCGACGCCGCGATCAGGCGCGATCCCGCACGTCCACCGCGTGATCCCGCTGCCACCGCACCCGCTGACGCGAGTGTTCTGCGCGACACCGGAGCCCGGGTCGATCCCGCTAGTTCGCCACGTTCCTCCTCGGGTGCCCAGCGTGATCTCGACCCGGCGGCGCCGACGCGGGCAACCGGTTCGCTGTCAAGGGATGCCGCACGGTCGACGCGCCCTGCGAGGCAACTGGCGGCGACCGGGAGGCGAGTGTTGCCGTCAACGTTCTACGTGGATGCGCGGGTCGATCTGGCGCATCGGCGGGTGCTGGTGGCCGGCCGTACGGGCGATGTCGCGTATGCACTCACCGAGTCGCTCGTCTCGTTGGTGGCCGCCGCGGTGGAGAGCCGGCCTGAGTGCTCGTCCGGCAAGCCGATCGTGGACGCCGCCAGAGAGGCCATCGCCTCGGGGCATTCGGCCGCCGAAGGGCTGCTTCCGCTGGCCGAATATCTGGACGTCTCGCCGTACCAGCTGAGCCGCGCCTTCACCCGGGAGCTCGGCGTCTCCCTGACCCACTACCGCAACCGCGTCCGGGTCGGCGCCGCACTCGACCGCCTGGAAGAGGGCGAGCCCAGCCTGGCTGTGCTGGCCGCCGACCTGGGCTTCGCTGACCAGGCCCACCTGACCCGCACGATCCGCCACCACGTAGGCCACACCCCCACCACACTCCGCCGCCTGCTGACCCCGGGAGGCACCGCCGATGCCCCCTGACCCCACCCACCCCCCAACCCCAACCCCACCCACCCCTCAACCCCCACCCCCAACCCCACCCACCCGGCAAGACCCGAACGTCAGCTCACCCACCCAGCAGGATGGGGGCGATGATGGTTGACGAGTCGGTCGTCATCGCTGTGCCGGTGGGTGTGGTGTGGCGGGCGCTCGCGGATCCGGGGGAGCGGGCCGAGTGGTGGGACTACATCGACCTCGACCTGGTCCCCGGAGGCAAGCTCGAGGAACGCTGGAGCGATGAGCACGGCGAGCCGATGGTGACCCTCGGCCAGGTGATGGAGGTGGACGAGGTGCGTCTGATTCGCTTCACCTGGGCCGACGAGGGCCAGCCCGTGCCGACCGAGGTGCACATCTCGCTCCACCCCCAGGGCGGCGTCACCCTGGTCCGTATCCGGGAGTCCGGTCGGGACCTCATGCCCGACGGGAACGCCCTCGCATCCGACCACCGCGCCGGCTGGCGCGTCCACCTCACCAACCTCCGCCGCCACCTCGAACGCACCTGACCTGACCACGCGAAACTCAGGCACACGGCTCCGGGATCTCCCGCACGGCACACGGTCGCTCCACGTCGGCAGCCATCGAAGTCACCAACCGGGTCGGGAGAGAGCTGGTACCCGGCTATCGCCGGGCCATGGGCTCTCGCTACAGCGTGCCCGCCTGGTTGGAGGGGTTTTGCGGTTTGTGGGGCTTGTTGGGCGGGTTATCGGGCAATGGGCACCCTGGAGGAGGAGCAATGACCGATATGCCACCATTTGGGTCTTTCTTTGGGCGAGACCCGTTCCGAGGATTCGAAGAGCTCACCGGCCGCGTATTCGGCGACATGGACGCATGGCCGCCGACCCGCCCCAGTGTGCAACGCGTGGACGTGGGCAAGTTGCTCAGCGCCTCCGCCAAGGAGGTCCTGTCCAGCGCGCTGGACATCGCGGGCCGGCGCGGCGCCCCCGACCTGGACGCGCTCGACCTGCTCGACGCCCTGGCCGATAACGACCAGACGAAGGCCATGCTGCAGGCCGCGGGCGTCGACCTGGGCAGGCTGCGCGACCGGATCGACCAGAGCGCTGCGGAGGGCACCGCCACCGAGCCGCCCACCACGCTCAGCCCGGCCGCCAAGCGGGCCATCCTGGACGCCCAGCGCATCTCGAGAGCGCTGGGTTCTTCGTACATCGGCCCCGAGCATCTGCTGCTCGCGCTGGCAGCCAACCCCGACTCGACCGCGGCCAGGCTCCTGGAGGAGCAGGGCGTGACGGCCGACGACCTGCAGGATGCGATCCTGCTCGTCCGCAGGCGCCAGGCCGGCATGGGTGCGCAGGAGCAGGGGCAGGGGCAGGGCACGAGCGACACGCCCGCGCTCGACGAGTACGGCAGGGACATCACCGAGCAGGCCCGCCAGGGCAAGATCGACCCGGTCGTCGGCCGGGAGGACGAGATCGAGCAGGCCATCGAGGTGCTGTCGCGGCGTACCAAGAACAACCCGGTGCTCATCGGCGAGCCCGGCGTCGGCAAGACCGCGATCGTCGAGGGCATCGCGCAGCGCATCGTCAACGGCGAGGTGCCCGACACGCTGAAGGACCGCAGGGTGATCGCCCTCGACCTGACCGGCATGGTGGCCGGGTCGAAGTACCGAGGCGAGTTCGAGGAGCGCATCAAGAAGGTCATCGACGAGGTGGTCGCGCACTCCGAGGAGACCATCGTCTTCATCGACGAGGTGCACACCCTGGTCGGCGCGGGCTCGGCCGAGGGCGGCATGGACGCCGCCAACATCCTCAAGCCCGCGCTGGCGCGCGGCGAGCTGCACGTGATCGCGGCCACCACGATCGACGAGTACCGCAAGAACATCGAGAAGGACGCCGCGCTCGAGCGCCGCTTCCAGCCGATCCTGATCGCCGAGCCCACGGTCGACCAGACGATCGAGATCCTGACCGGGCTGCGCGACGCCTACGAGGCGCACCACCAGGTCCGCATCACCGACGAGGCGCTGGACGCCGCCGCGAACCTGTCGGACCGCTACATCAGCGACCGCTTCCTGCCCGACAAGGCGATCGACCTGATGGACCAGGCCATGGCCAGGGTACGGCTGCGGTCGCGCACCCCTGGCGCCGAAGTGCGGGAGCTGGAGGAACGCCTGGAGGCGCTGCGCCGCGACAAGGACCAGGCGGTCTCCGACGACGACTTCGACCGGGCCAAGGAGATCACCGCCGAGATCGACAAGCTCAGGCCCGAGCTCGAGGCGGCCCGCCACGGCCACGAGGAAGTGCCGCTGGTCATGGTCGAGGACATCGCCGAGGTCGTCTCGCGCCGCACCGGTATCCCGGTCACGCAGCTCACCGAGCAGGAGCGCGACCGCCTCATGCGCCTGGAGCAGCAGCTGCACGAGCGGGTGATCGGCCAGGACGAGGCCGTCACGGCCATCGCGGAGGCCGTACGGCGGGCCAGGGCAGGCCTAGCCGACCCGAACCGCCCCGTGGGCAGCTTCCTGTTCCTCGGCCCGACGGGTGTCGGCAAGACCGAGCTGGCCCGAGCGCTGGCGGCGACCCTGTTCGGCGGCGAGGATCACATGATCCGCATCGACATGAGCGAGTTCCAGGAGCGGCACACCGTGTCGCGGATGATCGGCGCGCCGCCCGGATACGTCGGATACGAGGAGGCGGGCCAGCTCACCGAGGCCGTACGCCGCCGCCCGTACAGCGTGGTCCTGCTCGACGAGATCGAGAAGGCCCACCCGGACGTGATGAACATCCTGCTGCAGATGCTGGACGACGGCCGCCTGACCGACGGTCAGGGCCGCACGGTCGACTTCACCCACACGATCGTCATCATGACCAGCAACATCGGCGCCCAGATGATCCTGGACGCCAAGGGCGACACGCCGGAGCTGCGGGACAGGCTGATGGACCTGCTGCGCCACTCGCTGCGGCCCGAGCTGCTCAACCGGATCGACGAGACGATCATCTTCAAACGGCTGGAGCGCGAGCAGCTGCGCCAGATCGTCGACCTGCTGCTGGACAAGACGCGTCAGCGGCTGCGCGGTCAGGGCATCTCGCTCGAGGTGACGGACGCCGCCAAGGACTGGCTGGCCGAGCGCGGCTACCAGCCCGAGTTCGGCGCCCGCCCGCTGCGCCGCACGGTCCAGCGGGAACTCGACAACCGCCTGTCCACCATGGTCCTCACCGGCGAGGTGGACAAGGGCGGCACCGTCGAGGTCGACGTCAGCGACGACCAGCTCGTCCTGCGGGCCCTGGCGCCGGCGGGCGCCGGCGCGTCGGAGTGATCCTCAGCCCACGGGGACCAGCGAGGCGGCCTGGTCGCGGCACTGTTGCAGCGTGTGCCCGGCCAGCGCCTCGCGCACCGCGGGCACCATGACGGCCGCCATCGACAGGCTGGTCACGCCGAGCCCCGCCAGCACCGGCGCCAGCCGCGCGTCGGCGCCGGCTTCGCCGCACACGCCCACCGGCTTGCCCGCCGCCTGGCCCGCCCGCGCGCACTCGCCGATCAGGCGCAGCAGCGCGGGCTGCCACGGGTCGAGCAGGTCGGCCAGGTCGGGGTGCTGGCGGTCGGCGGCGAAGGTGTACTGCGCGAGGTCGTTGGTGCCGATGCTGAGGAAGGAGACCTCGCGCAGGATCTCGCCCGCCTGCAACGCCGCCGCCGGCACCTCGATCATCACGCCGACGTGCCCGATGCCGCGGGCCGTCGCCCGCGCGGCGAACGCCGCCGCCTCCGCCCGGGTGGTGATCATGGGGGCCATCACCCGGGGCTCGGCTCCCGTCGCGCGGGCGGCCTCCGCGATCGCCTCCAACTGGGTGTCCAGTACGGCGGGCCGTATGCGATCGACGCGGAAGCCGCGCACCCCGAGCGCGGGGTTGTCCTCGGCGGGCAGGCCGAGGAAGGGCAGCGGCTTGTCGGTGCCCGCGTCGAGCGTGCGGATGACCGCGTCGGGCACCTCGGCCAGCACGGCGGCGTAGGCGGCGACCTGCTCGTCGAACGTGGGCAGGTCGGCGCGGTCGAGGAAGAGGAACTCGGTGCGGAACAACCCCACACCCTCGGCGCCCGGCCGCAGGTCGGCGGCGGAGCCGATGTTGAGCAGCAGCCGCACAGGATGCCCGTCGGCCGTCCTGCCCGGACCGTGGCTCGCGGCCAGCCGGGCCCGCTCGGCGCCGGCGCGCTCGCGCACCCGGGAAACCTCCGAAGCGGTGATGCCGGTGACGACCTCGCCGGTGGCGCCGTCGACCGAGACGAGCGTGCCGTCCGTCAGCGAGACCGCGCCCGGGCAGGCGACCACGGCGGGCAGGCCGCGCCCACGGGCCAGGATCGCCGTGTGACTCGTCGGCCCGCCGCGCTCGGTGACGAGCGCCACCACGTCCGCGGTGAGCGCGGCCGTGTCGGCGGGGGACAGGTCGCGCGCCACCAGCACGTGCGGGTGACCGGGCTCGGGCAGACCGGGCATGGGCAGGCCGAGCACGGCGGCGATCGCGCGGTGCTTGAGGTCGTCGAGGTCGGCGGCCCGCTCGGCCAGGTAGCCGCCGAGCGCGGCCAGCGCCTCCCGGTGCTCGCCGAAGGCGGCCTCCAGCGCGTGCGGGGCGTCCAGGCCCTGCGCGGTGCGCTGCTCGGCGCCCTCGAGCAGCATCGGATCCTCGGCGATCATTGCCAGTGCCTCGAGGATCTCCCCGGCCTGGCCGCCCACGGCGGCCCGCCGGTTGAGGTCGGCGGCCACCGCCTGCAGGGCCTTGGCCACGGCGGCCGCCTCGGCGGCGGGTTCTGTCACCGGGCGCGGCGCGGGCAGCCGCGGCGGATCCGCCAGCCGGTAGGCGGGACCCGCCGCCAGCCCCGGGCTCACCCCGAGACCCTTGAGCCGGTCACCCATCGACGGCGTCCAGGTCGCGGGCCAGCATCGCGGCCAGCTCGGCGACGGCCTCGTCGCCGCCGGGCGCGTCGGATTCCAGCGTCACCTCGGTGCCGTGCACCGCGCCGAGCGAGAGCACGCCGAGCATGCTGCTCGCGGGCACCGCCTTCTCGCCGAGCCGGATCCGCACCGGCACGCCCAGGCGCGTCGCCGCCTGCACGAACAGCTTGGCGGGGCGGGCGTGCAGCCCGCTGGCCGAGGCGATCACCACCGTACGGCTAGCCATGGCTACCTCCTCAGGGTTCGATCGTGACCTTGATGGCCGCGCCCCTGCTGACCAGGTCGATCGCGTCCAGCACGCCGTCGAGCGGCAGCCGGTGCGTGATCAGGTCGGCCACCGGGACCGCGCCCGAGGCGATCAGCGCGAGCGCCTCGGCGTTGTGTGCGGGGCTGGAACCGTTGGCGCCCACGATCGTCAGCTCCCGGTAGTGCACCAGGTTCGAATCGCAGCGGATGATCGGGTCGTCCTTGGGCAGCCCGCCGAAGAAGCTGATGCGGCCCTGCCTGGCCGCCATCCGCAGCGCCTGCTCCTGCGCCGCGCCGGAGGCCGCCGCCGTGATCACCACGTCCGCGCCCCTGCCGCCGGTCAGCTCGAGCACCGACTCCACCGGGTCGGCGTCGATCACGGCGTCGGGCTCGACGAGCTTGGCGGCCATCGCCAGCCGTTCGGCGTTGACGTCCACGAGCGCCACCCGGGCGGCGCCCCTGGCGCGCGCCAGCCGTACGTGCAGGCAGCCGATCGGGCCCGCGCCCATCACCACCACCTCGTCGCCGGGGCCGACGCGCGCGAGCTGCTGGCCGTTGAGCACGCAGGCCAGCGGCTCGGCCACGGACGCCTCGGCGTATCCGACGCCGTCGGGGATGCGGTTGACGCCGTTGACCGCCAGCACCTTGGCGGGGACGACCATGTACTCGGCGAAGCCGCCGTCGTAGTGGTAGCCCATCGACTCCTGGTTCGGGCAGACCGTCATGCGGCCGCGCAGGCAGTCCTGGCAGGTGCCGCACGGGATCGCCGCGATCACCTGGACGCGCTCGCCGGTCCCGACGACATCGCCGGCGATCTCGTGCCCCATCACCCTCGGCGGGCGGATGTGGTGGTGACCGTACTTGAAGATCTTGGCGTCGGTGCCGCAGGTGGAGCAGTTGCGCACCCTGATCTTCAGCTCGCCCGGCCCGGCCTCGGGCTCGGGGGCGTCCTCGACGCGGATGTCGCCGGGGGCATGGAATCGCGCGACCTTCACCGCAGCTCCTTCAGCACCGTATCGACGTCGGACGCCTCGCGCAGCGCGCGGGCGCGGTCCGGGTCGAGCAGGATCTCGGCCAGCTCCGACAGCAGCTTGACGTGCCCGCCGCCGCCTGCCGCGATGCCGACGCACACGGTCACCTGCTCGCCGTCCCAGTCGACCCCGCCGGGGAAGCGCACGAAGCAGATCGCGTCGCGCAGCACCCCGTCCTTGTAGCCGTGCGGGATCGCGAAACCCTCGCCGACGTAGGTGGAGATCGACCGCTCGCGTTGGAGCATGGCCTCGATGTACGGCTCGGCCACCGCGCCCACGTCGACCAGGACGCGGCCGCACTGCCGGATCGCGTCGTCGCGGTTGGAGGCCGTGGCGTTCATGCGCACGGCGCTCCTGTCGAGAACCTCATGCACTGACCGTGCCGCCCTTCTTGATGGTGGAGACCAGGTTGGTGACCACCGGGTCGCCCAGGAAGATCTGGAACGAGAGCAGCACCTTGCCGGGCGCGCCGGCGCGGGCCCTGGCCGCCAGGCCGACGTGGCACAGCACCACGTCGGCGTCGGCGGGGATGTCGTTGACCGGGGTGTGCTCGACCTCGACGCCGGTGCCCATGAGCTGCTTGCGCAGCGTGCTCGCCAGCATGACGCTGCTGCCCATGCCCGCGTCGCAGGCGACGATGATCTTGCGGATGTCCTTGGTGTCGATGGTGGTCACGTGATCAGGCTCCTTGCGTTCTGGTGGCGTCGGCCTTGTCGCCGGCCTCGGTCTCGGCATCGGCGGCTTCGTCCACGGCGGGCGTCTCGGGCTGGTCCTGGGTCTCCTCTGGCTTCTCGCCGCGCCCGAAGCCGAGCAGGACCGCCGCGACCAGGAACGAGACGCCGGCCGCGACCAGGATCCCGAGGATCACGCCGAACCAGCCGCCCTTCGGGGTGACGGCGATGTAGGCGAAGATGCTGCCCGGCGACGGCGTGGCGACCAGGCCCGCGCCGGTGACCAGGAAGGTGAACACGCCCGCCGCGCCGCCCAGGATGGTGGCCAGGATCAGGCGGGGCTTCATCAGCACGTACGGGAAGTAGATCTCGTGGATGCCGCCGAAGAAGTGGATGATGATCGCGGCGGGCGTGCTGGGACGCAGCTGGCGCGGGCCGAAGAACAGGTAGGCCAGCAGCAGCCCGAGGCCGGGACCCGGGTTCGACTCCAGCATGAACAGGATCGACTTGCCCGCCTCCTTGGCCTGCACCACGCCCAGCGGGCCGAGCACGCCGTGGTTGATGGCGTTGTTGAGGAACAGCACCTTGGCGGGCTCGATGAGGACGCTGGCGATGGGCAGCAGGTCACGGGTGATCAGCCACTCGACCGCGTCGCCCGCCGTCGTGGTCACGACCCGGACGATCGGGCCGATGCCCCAGGCGCCCAGCAGCGCCATCGCGCCACCCACGATGCCGGCGGTGAAGTTGTCGACCAGCATCTCGAAGCCGGCCTTGGTCCGCTCCTCGGTGAACCTGTCCACGTACTTCAGGACGAAGGCCGCGAGCGGGCCGATGACCATCGCGCCGAGGAACATCGGGATGTCCGCACCCACGACCACACCCATCGTGGCCACGGCGCCGACGACCGCGCCTCGCTGGCCGTGCACCATCCGGCCGCCGGTGTAGCCGATGAGGATGGGCAGCAGCATCGTGATGATCGGGCCGACGAGCTTGGCGAACATCTCGTTCGGGACCCAGCCCGTGGGGATGAACAGGGCGGTGATCAGGCCCCAGGCGATGAACGCGCCGATGTTCGGCATGATCATCCCGGCCAGATGACCGCCCAGGCGCTGGATGGAGGCCTTGATTCCGGTCCCGACAACCGGAGGGGTGTAGGTGTCGGCCATGGGACGTGCTCCTTCGGGGGGATGAGCGATGACAGGTCGGCGCCCTCTACTGGGCCGCGGCCTCGTCGCCGGGTGGGGCATGGGGAGTCGTGTACAGGGGACGGGCAGGGTCGGGTGGACCCACGTGGACCCGGGTTCTGTCGATGTCGGCGGGGGAGGGCACCCGGCTGCCGGGCAGGGAGACCGCGGCCGCGCCCCAGGCCAGGGCCTCCGCCAGGGCTCCGGGGCCGCGGGCGCCACCGGCCAGGAAGCCCGCCAGCATGGCGTCTCCCGCCCCCACCGAGCTGCGGGGCTCGTCGACAGGGGCCCGGCCGTACCACAGGCCTTCGTCGGAGACGAGCATGGCACCGTCGGCGCCGAGGCTGGCGAGCACGGCCCGCGCCCCGGCGGCGCGCAGTTTCCCCGCGGCCGCGGCCACGTCGCCGACGCACCGCAGCGCCATGCCCGTCGCGTCGGCGAGCTCGTCCAGGTTGGGCTTGACCAGGGCGGGCCCGGCCGCCAGCGCGCAGGCCAGGGCGGGCCCGCTGGTGTCGACCGCCACGTTGATGCCCGCCTCGGCGAACCTCCGGCACAGCCGCGCGTACACGTCGGCCGGGACCTCGGGCGGCAGGCTCCCCGAGGCCACCACCCAGTCCGCGGCGCCCGGCTGACCGGGTGCCGGCGGGTGGGCGGCGATGAGGACGGCCTCCGCGATGGTGTCGAGCTCGTCCAGCGACAGGGCCATGCCAGGTTCGTTGATCTTGGTGGTGGTGCCGTCCGGCTCCGCGAGCGTGACGTTCGAGCGGGTACGGCCGGCGACCGGCACCGTGATCATGTCCAGGCCCGCCAGCTCGAGCAGGTGGACGAGCTGCCGCCCCTCGTCACCGCCGAAGGGGACGACCGCGCGGCCGGCGATCCCGTTGGCCAGCAGGGCGCGCGAGACGTTGACCCCCTTGCCGCCCGGATCGAGGCGCGCCGCCGCGGCCCTGATGACCGTGCCGCGGTCCAGGTAGGCGATCTCGATCGTGCGGTCGAGGCTGGGATTGAGGGTCAGCGTCAGGATCATGCGCGCACCACCTCGGGCCCCGCCGCCGACAGCTCGGCGGCGACCGACAGGTCCAGCCCCGTGTCGGTGATGACGACGTCGATCTCCTGCAGCGAGGCGAAGCCGGCCAGGTAGGTGTTGGTGAACTTGGTGTGGTCGGCCAGCAGCACGCACCGCTGCGCCGCCTTCACCATCGCCCGCTTGATCGCCGCCTCCGCCGGGTCGGGGGTGGTCAGGCCGTTGGCGGTCGAGCAGCCGTTGGTGGCCATGAACGCCACGTCCACGTGCAGGTGCGCGAGCGGCTGCAGCGCCCAGTCGTCGACTGTGGCCAGCGTGCGCCCGCGGACCCGGCCGCCCAGCATGATCACGTGCAGGTTGGCCCGCGCGGCCAGCACGGTCGCCAGCGGCGGCGAGTTGACCACGACCGTGAGCTCCCTGTCGGGCGGCAGGATCTGCACCAGCCGCCCGGTGGTGGTGCCCGCGTCGATGATCACCGAGCCGTCCTCGGGCAGCTCGGCCAGCGCGGCCTTGGCGATGCGCTCCTTCTCCGCGGTCATCACCTCGTCGCGGGCCGACAGCGCGGGCTCGAACCCGAGCCGCTCCACCGGGATCGCGCCGCCGTGCACCCGGCGCAGCACGCCCGCCCTCTCGAGCGCCGTCAGGTCGCGGCGGATCGTCTCGGTCGTCACGTCGAGCTCGTCGGCCAGCGACACCACGTCGACCCGCCCGGACGCGCGCGCCCTGCGGAGGATCTCCTGCTGCCGCTCCTCGGCGTACATGATGTTGGTTCACCGCCGTTTCGATGTTGGTTCTGCTTTGTTTATACCCGCTTTCGTTGGTCGGTCAAGAGTGACATTTCCGAATCTGGTAGTTATGGCGGATGCGAATCAAGCCCTGGGCCGCCGTGGCGGCAGCCGTACCCCTTGCAGCCGGATGTGTCGCGGGACCAGCGGCGCCCGCGTCGGCCTCCATCATCAGCAGCGGTACGGCTGCCGCCCCGAAGGTGCCGTTCGGCACGACGGCCGGGTGGGTGGTCTTCGACCGCAAGGCCGGCAAGATCGTGGCGACCAGGAACGCGCACAGGAAGTTCCGCTCGGCCTCCGTCGTGAAGATCATGATCGCGATCGACTACCTGGAGAGCCACGCCGGCGTGCCCGCGGGGGACGCGGCGCTGCTGAAGGTGATGCTGCGCTCCAGCGACGACGACGCGGCCAGCACGTTCTGGGACAGGGACGGCAAGGGCGCCATCATCAAGCGCGTGGCCCGCAAGCTCGGGCTCGCCGACACGGCCCCGCCGCCGGCCAGCAAGCCGGGCTTCTGGGGCTACACCTCCTTGAGCGCGTACGACGTGGTCAGGACCTACCGCTACCTGCTCGACACCGCCGACGGCCGGGTCCGCGACACGATCCTGGGGCACCTGCGCGCGTCCACGCCGTGCGGTAGCGACGGCTTCGACCAGACCTTCGGCATCCCGAGCGCGGTGCGCGCGCCGTGGGCGGTCAAGCAGGGCTGGTCGGGCTTCGGCGACGTGCCGGCGGTCAAGTGCGTCAAGAAGTCCGCGAACTCGGGCGGGGCGCTGCCCGGCGTGCCCGACTACGGGCGGCCCGTCCTGCACACCACGGGGCTGCTCGGCAAGGACGACCGGCTGATCATGGCCGTGCTCACGGCCCACCCGGCGGGCGCCTCGTGGAGCTCGTCGGTCGCCAGGATCACCGCGCTGACCCGCGACCTCTACCGCAGCGTCGTGTAGGCGTTGTAGACCTTCTTCGGCACGCACATGCGCCAGGCCTCGATGACGAGCTCGCGCATCTCGGCCTCGTCGATGGCCGCCATCCAGACGTGCACCCAGTTGTAACGCATGTCGGACTCGCTGGGCAGCATGAACTTCTCCGGCTCGGCGGCCACCAGCGCGGCCCGCTCCTCCTTGGGGAAGCCGAAGCCCATGACGGTCTCGTCGCGGGAGAAGGCCACGTACACGATGCTGCCCACGCGGAACTTGATCCGGTCCCTGATCAGGTGCTCGGAGGAGCGGGGGAGCGTCGACGCCAGCCGGCGCACGTCCTCAACGGTGACCATCGGGCCAATCTACTTCAACAGGCACGGAGAGCGGCCGCTGAGGCGTGGAGCCGGTGAGCGCCTTCGCTTTCGTACGGCGGTCGGTGCCCGCGGTCCTCCTGCGCCCGCCGTACGAGGCGAGGACGGCGAGCAGGGAGATAGCCGTCATCACGGCCAGCGAGAGCCGATACCCGGCGACCAACTGGTCGACCGCCGCGGGCGCCGTGCGCGACAGGGTGCCGGCGAACACCTCCGGTCTCAGCGGGGCCGGCAGCGGGATCGTGATCAGGGACAGGGCCAGGGCGTTGCTCACCACCACGCCGCTGTTCTGCACCATGAGGCGCATCGCGTTGACGATGCCGACCCGGTGGGCGGGCAGCTCGTCCAGCACCGCGGTGGCGGTGGCGGGCATGAACATCCCGCCGCCCGCGCCCAGCAGCACCAGGGCCGCCAGGATCGGCGCGTACCCGCCGCCGGCGGAGACGCACGCGAGGAGCACGACCAGGCCCGCCGTACCGACGACGTTGCCGGCGAGAGCGACCACGCGCGCGTCGAACCGGGCCTGGAGCGGTCCCGCGCAGGCCGAGACGACCATCATGGTGACCGACAGCGGGAGGATCCTGAGCCCGGCCGACACCGGATCCTCGCCGCGGACCGCCTGGTAGAACAGGGCGACCAGCAGGACGACCGCCATCCTCGCCACGGTGCTCAGGAACGCGGCCAGCAGGTCCAGGGCGAACACCCTGTCGGCGAACAACCCCACGTCGACCACGGGATGGCGGCTGCGCCGCTCGACGAGGACGAACACCGGGAGCAGACCGGCGAACACCACGATCCCGCCGAGTACCAGCGGGTCGGTCCAGCCGCGGTCGCCGACCTGGGACAGCCCGAACAGCAGCCCGCCCAGGGACACCAGGACCAGCAGGTTGCCCGGCAGGTCGATCCCCTTGTCCCCGGTGGACCTTTCCGTACGGCGCAGCGTGAACGCGCCCCAGGCGAGGCAGGCCAGCCCCACCGGCACGTTGTACCAGAACACCCACTGCCAGCCGAACCGGTGCGTGAGGAACCCGCCCAGGGTGGGGCCGACGAGCTGGGCGACGGAGAAGGAGGCGATGTAGATGCCCATGCCGCGGCCGAGCTGGCGGCGCGGGAAGGCGTCGGTGAGCAGGGCGGCGCTGTTGGCCAGCAGCATCGCGCCCCCCGCTGCCTGGAACACCCGCAGCCCGACGACGTACCACTCGCCGGGGGAGAAGCCGAGCAGCAGGCTGGCAACGGTGTAGGTGGCCAGCCCGAGCAGGTACATGGCCCGCCGGCCGTACATGTCCGCCAGACGGCCGAAGACGACCATGAGCACGGTGCTGGCCAGCATGAACGACAGCAGCATCCAGCCGGCGGCGGCCGCGCTCGCGTGGAAGTGCCTGACCACCTCGGGCAGCGCCACGTTCAGCGAGCTGCTGCCCAGCGCGATGAGGATGCTCGCCAGGCTGACCACGGACAGCACCCGCCATGCGTAGCGTAAGCGCGCCTCCTCGGACATGCCGCTCCTCCCGGACCCGGATCTAGATTAGGATTCTAGTATTGAAATCCAAAATTAGCCGAGAGAGTGGGACGCGATCATGCCGGTCGACCGATGACCGTCGCGGCGGACGAGCACTGTGACCAGCGGGAGCGGCTGCGGCGCGCCTGGCGCATCCTCTCGGTCGTGAGCATGGCCAGCGTGCTCACGGCGCTCGGCGGGAGCGCGCTCAACGTCGCGCTTCCCCAGGTCGTACGGCAGACCGGTGCGGGCGCCGACGCCGCGGGCTGGATCCTGCTCGCCTTCCAGCTCACCACCACCGTTCTCATGGTCGTGTGCGGGCGGCTCGCCGACATGTTCGGCCGCCGGGCCATGTACCTGCTCGGCCTGGCCACCTACACCGGCGCCAGCCTGCTGGCAGGGCTCGCGCCGAACGCGTGGCTCATCGTCGTGCTCCGGGTACTGCAGGCGGCGGGCACCGCCATGCTGCTCACCAACAGCGCCGCCCTGGTGACCGACGCCTTCCCACGCTCGCGTCTGGGCGAGGGCATGGGCGTCTACACGGCCTCCTTCTCCATCGCGCAGCTCGTCGGCCCGACGGTGGGCGGGTTCTTCGCGGAGCACCTCGGCTGGCGGTGGGTGTTCTGGTTCAACGTGCCTATCGGCTTGTTCTGCCTGGCGTGGGGAGCGCTCGTGCTTCCCAGAGGACGGCCGGCCTCGGCGGACCGCGGCCTCGATCTGCCCGGCAGCCTCCTGGTCCTGGCCTGCCTGGGCGGGCTGCTGCTGTCGTTGTCGGAGGTGACCAGGCTCGGCTGGGGAAACCCGCTGGTGGCCGGCGGGCTGGCCGCCTTCGTGCTGACGCTGCCCCTGTTCGTGCTGCGCGAGACCAGGGCGCGGCACCCGGTCGTCGACGTCCGGCTGTTCCGCGACCTGCCGTTCACCCTCGGCACGCTGGCCTCGTTCCTCAACGCGGCGGCCCGGATCGCCGTGGTGTTCCTCGTGTCGCTGTTCTTCCAGACGGTCCGCGGTGAGGATCCGGTGTCCGCGGCGCTGAAGGTCCTGCCGCTGTCGATCGCCGCCATGATCGCGTCGGTGGCGTCGGGGTTCCTGCAACGGCGGCTCAGGCCGCGGACGGTGGCGCTCGTGGGAGCCTCGCTGACCACCGCGGGCCTGGCCGGCATGCTGTGCCTGATCTCCCCGGACATCCCCTACGCCGTGATGGCGGCGCCTCTGATGCTCATGGGCGTGGGGTCGGGCATGTTCCTGCCGTCCAACACCACCGTCCTGCTCGACGGGATCCCCTCCGGCCGGCTCGGCATCGTCAACGCGATGCGGCTCATGCTCCAGAACACCGGAGGAGTGGTGGGGACCGCGATGGTGCTGTCGATCATCACGATCCCGCTCCCCGCAGTCCTGCACGACACCGTCTTCGCGGGGACGCTGTCGCAGGTCGCGCCTGCCGGCGTCGCCGACCTGATCAGCGGGTATCGATGGGCGCTGGGGTGCATGACGGGGATCGCCGTGGCGAACATCCTCACGTGCCTGGGCAGAGGTCGCGCCTCGGCTCAGGAGATCACGGCGGCGCGGTGACCCTTGGTCAGAGGGGCTGGGCGAGGGAGGTGGCGTGGGCGGCCAGGAGTTGTTTGCGGCGTTTTGCGGGGAGACGGTCGATGAAGAGGCGGCCTTCGAGATGGTCCGTCTCGTGCTGGAGGCAGCGGGCCAGGAGGCCCGTCCCAGTGATCGTGACGGGGGCGCCCGTCGCGTCGTGGCCGTGGACCGTGGCCTGGTCGGGGCGGGGGACCGGGGCGAACTGGCCGGGGATCGACAGGCAGCCCTCGTCGCCGGGGTCCAGGTGGCGATCGCGCAGACCCGGCAGTTCGAGGGTGGGGTTGACGACGACGCCCTTGTGGGAGACGTCGTCGGCGTCGGGGCAGTCGTAGACGAAGACGCGCAGCGGGACACCGACCTGGTTGGCGGCCAGGCCCACGCCCTGGGCCGCGTACATGCTCGCGAACATGTCGTCCACCAGGGCCGCGAGCTCGTCGTCGAAGCGGGTCACGGGCTCGCACGGGGTGCTGAGCACCGGGTCCCCCACGTACACGATCGGCCGTGCCTGTGCCATGTCGAGCGCCCTTCCCGAGAGTGGTGCGATCAAGTCTATGATGTTCACGATGCGAGACGAATCTTCTTGTATAGCGAGACAAGAGATAGGGTCGCGGTAGTCGACGAGGGAGATTGCGATGACTGCCGTATACACCCATGGCCACCACGAGTCGGTGCTGCGCTCGCACCGCTGGCGCACCGCCGAGAACTCGGCCGCCTACCTGCTGCCGCACCTGAAGCCGCACATGGCCGTGCTGGACGTCGGCTCGGGGCCGGGCACCATCACCGCCGACCTGGCCGACCGGGTGGGGCACGTGACGGCCTCCGAGGTGACGGCCGAGGCGCTGGAGCTGGCCAAGGCCGCGATCGGGGATCGGGCGGACGTGGACTACGCGGTGGCCGACGTGCACGAGCTGCCCTTCGCCGACGACTCGTTCTGCGTCACCCACGCCCACCAGGTGCTGCAGCACGTGGGTGATCCGGTGCGGGCGCTGCGCGAGATGGGGCGGGTGACCAAGCCCGGCGGCTACGTGGCGGTCCGTGACAGCGACTACGCGGGCTTCACCTGGTGGCCGCTGCTGCCCGAACTGGACGAGTGGCTGGACCTCTACCGCAAGGTCGCCCGCGCCAACGGCGGCGAGCCCGACGCGGGGCGGCGGCTGCTGTCGTGGGCCAGGGAGGCCGGGTTCGAGGACATCACGCCCTCGTCGTCGACGTGGTGCTTCGCGACGCCTGAGGACCGCGCGTGGTGGGGCGGGATGTGGGCCGACCGCATCCTCCGCTCGGCCCTGGGCGAGCAGGCGGTCGCCACGGGGCTGGCCACCCGGGGGGACCTCGAGCGCATCGCGAACGGCTGGCGCGACTGGGCCGCGGCCCCGGACGGCTGGATCTCCATCCTCCACGGCGAACTCATCTGCCGCCTCCCCCGCTAGACGCGGGTGGGGGTCAAAGGGCGAGGGGGCGGGTGCGTTGCCATTGGGGGTCGCGGTAAAGGACGACGTCCGTGCCGTCCAGGAGCTCGTCGGGGGCGGAGATCATGTGGATCTCGCCTGACTGCTGCATCCGGAGGAGGAGGTCGCGGACCCGGGGGCCGACCGGGAGGCGGCCGGCGGGGAGGGCGAGGCCGTCCCTGATGGCGTCGGCGATCTGCGAGAGGTGGAAAGGGCCCTCCCATCCCGACACGACCCCGCGGACCATCGGCAGGGTGATCACCTCGGCGGCCTCGGCGTGGGCGAGCTGCCAGGTGATCTGCTCGCGCCGCCGCCCCGTCCCCGCGCACGCCGTGCAGGCGCGGGTGAACCCGGCCGCCGGCTCCTCGACCGCCGAACCGAGGCACGAGGTGCACAGCTGGTGCTCGGAGGCGTGCAGCTCGGCGTTGACGCGGTCGGCGAGCAGCGTGCCGCAGGTGCAGTCGTAGCCGTCGCCGAGGAGCGTGCCGGTGCGCGGGGTGATCGTGTGGTCAGTCATCCCGACCGACTCTATCGGGACAAACCATGCAGCCGTCGCAGCGCCTTGCGGGCGGCCGCGGCCACGCCGGGGTCGGGGTGGTGCTCGATGAAGACGCGCAGCACCGCCGCGGTGTTGGGATGGTCGCACAGCGCCAGCAGCGAGATCGTGCCCGACTGATCCCCGGTCACCGACTCGGTCACCTGCGAGATCTCCCCACCGAACTCCAGCAGCGCCGCCGCCATGTCCACCAGCACCCAGGCGATCTCCTCCGGCGCGGGCCGCCTGTCTTCCCTGCCGAGCCTGGCGGCGACCACGGCTCCGACGCGCGGCTCGTAGATCAGCTCGGCCAGCTCCTGCTCGCCGTACTCGCCGAACGAGGCCGACAGCAGCTCCACGCCGACGGCCCTGCTCAGCGGGCTGGCCTCGGGGATCACCCTGGCCAGCTCGGCCGCGGCGGCCTGCTCGTCGCGCCCGGCCAGCCATCCCGCCAGCTCCTCGTCGCGCTCCCGCTCGGGATAGGAGCGCAGCCCGCGCAGCAGCCCGGCCGCGTCGACCTTGGCGAGCGTGCCGAGCACCGGGATGTCCTGCCCGCTCAGCTCCGAGATCAGCAGCCGAGCCGTCCACAATCCCAAGGGCGTCAGCTCGTACGGCCGGCCGAGCCGTACCGCCAGCCCCAGCTCCTCGAGCAGATCGGCGTCGTCGAGGACGAGCGGCTCGCGGGCCAGGAACAGGCGCACCAGCCCCATGAAGGCCGGTCCGTCGGGATCCAGGAGGCGGCGGCTCTCCTCGGCCCAGGCGTCGAGCGAGCCCTCGGGGACCTTCTCGGCGAGCTCGGACTCCGGAGGGAGGCGCACGGGGGGCTGGAGGGGCAGGACGTCATCCACGTTCCCATCTTTGCCGATGCTAAGGTCCCCGGTGTCACGAAAAGTCAGAAGAAAGGAGGAATGCGGTGTCTTCTCGCTTCTACTCTTCGGAGGAACTGTGCTTTTCCGCTTCACGGTCGAGGCAGATCTCGACCGCCTGCTTGGCTGCGTGATCGACGAGCCCGTCAGCTGGTCCCACCCCGATCGCCTGCTCGCCTTCCTCGAGGACGGCCAATACCGGCACGACCGGATCTGGGTCGCCGAGGACGGTGACAAGATCCTGGCCCGCGCCGTCTGGTGGGCCTTCCCCGGCTCGGACAAGCCGCTCGCCCTGGACTGCCTGTACGTCCACCCGTCCGTCGAGGACCGGGCAGGGCTGGCCGCCGAGCTGCTGGCCAGGGCGCACGAGGCCTTCGGCGACGCGCCCGATTACCACGTCTTCCTGCAGAACGGCTGGCATGACGACCCGCGCGCGGTCGCGGCCGTCGGCTGGCGGCGCGAGGCCCTCGCGCGGGCGGGGATGACGCGCGAGCTCGAACGGCTGCGCTACGAATGGACCGCCGGCGGTCCCGTGCCCGAGCCCTCGGGCCGGGTGGTGTTCCGCGCCGAGCCGGACGACGAGGTGTTCGTCGACGCCTTCCTGCGGGTGGCGGTCGGCACCCTCGACCACCACACCCAGGAGGCGCTCGGCCGGATGGACCCCGAGGCGCAGGCCCGCGAGGACGTGGCCGGCTACCGGGAGATGCCGGGCGACCGGTCGTGGTGGCGCCTGGCCTACACGCCGGACGGCGAACTGGTTGGGCTGGCCATCCCGTCGGCCAACAACGGCGGACCCGTCGTCGGGTACGTGGGCGTGGTGCCCGAGCAGCGCGGCCACGGCTACATCGACGACCTGCTCGGTGAGATCACCCGCCGGCACGCCGAGCGGGGCGTCCAGCGGATCGTGGCCGACACCGACACCGGGAACGTGCCGATGGCCAGGGCGTTCGAGCGTGCCGGTTACCGCAACTTCGCCGTCCGCCTGGTGATCTCCACGAGCTGAGGTCAGCTGTTCAGCCTGATGCGGACCACCAGGGCGTGCAGGGCGTCCTGGGCGGTGGCGGCCTCGGGGAGGGACGAGCCGTCCCTGGCCGATTCCAGGGCGGCCGTCATGCGGGCCACGTCCTGCTCGGCCGAGGCGACCGACGGCGCCGCGCCGTGCTCGGCCTCCCGCTTGGCCGCCACCAGCTCGGGCAGGTACGGCGGGCCGTAGGAGTAGAGCCGCGTGAGGTCGGCCACCACCTCCCCGGTCCGCATCAGGTGCGTGCCCGTGGCCAGCACCCGGAAGGTGTACAGCAGCGGCTTGAGCTCGCCCGACTGCGCGTGCAGCCGCCATTGCGTCCGCGCGAACCCCAGGTAGTGGTGCGCGTGGTGCCGCGTCAAGCACCGCGGCGCCAGCGCCACCAGCTCCTCGTGCACCGGCGAGGAGGCCACCACCAGCGGCGACAGCAACTGCTCGAGCACGTAGCCGTTGCGGTTGAGCAGCAGCCGGCAGAACTTGGCCAGGTCGTGCGTGACCAGGTCCACCTCCACGCCGTCGCGCGTCCAGGTCCGCTCCAGCGTCTCCGGCCCGGTGCGCAGCCCGACGACCTCCTCCAGCGGCAGCCGGTGCACGCCGCGCAGGTCCACGTCGGAGTCCACCGACGGGAACCCGTACAGGTGCGCCCCGCTGACGGTCGCGAACGCCAGCGGGTGCGGCTGCGACGCCGCCACCTCTTCCAGCCAGCCGGGCAGGTTCACAGGTTCTCCCGCCGCACGTCCATGAGGAACTCCTCGACCGCCTTCCGATCAGGTACGGCCGGCAGCACGCTGGGCGCGGTCTCCGCCCGCGCCGCGAGCCGGGCACGCCACGCCTCCACCTCGGCCCAGGGCACCTCCCCGCGCCGGATCGCCAGCAGCCGTTCCCTGTGCTCGCCCACCCGGACCAGCGGGGAGCCGTGCTCGAGCAGGTGGAGGCCGCTCAGCAGCAGCCGGATCATGTGCATGGCCTGCTTCCACCGCGGCCGCTCCGGATCGAGCCGCTTGAACTGCGCCCGCGCGTACTCCACGAAGGTCCGCCTGGCCCGCTCCGACACGAACGCGTCCCGCAGCCCGAGCAGCCGCTCCCCGGCGGGCGTGACCAGCTCGACCAGCGGCGACCACAGGCACTCGAGCACCGTCGGGTTGGCCTCGAGCGCCAGCACGCAGAAGCGCTCCACCTCCCACGAGAACTGCTCGGGCAGCGGCCCGTCCCGATGCGTGGGCGGCTTGTCCAGGCGCCAGAACTCCGGCGTCGGCACCACGAACACGCCCCGCCGGTCCGTGTCGGACTCGGGAGTATCCAGCCCGTAAGCCCGCGACCCCGTCACCACCTGCAAGATCACGTCGTCACCCGCACTCCCGCGGGCCCCGGCCCGCTCATCAGGTCGTACGGCCTCGTTCACGGGCGCCTCCTCCCAGGCAGCACGGAGGCCGCACGGGATCGCCCGCACGGCCTCGCGGGATGGAGAGCGGGCGCGCTGAGGTCATTGTCAAAGGAGAGAAGCAAGCACGCCCAGGAACCACCCCGCCTGATCACCGTACCCGGACACACCCTGAAATGTCCCGCCATTTCCCTGGCTGCGCCCTATAGGGTCTGGGGGCGTCAAGAAAGGGTAAATGGGTGTCAATACGGAGCTGGCTGCTGCACGGTCTGCAGCCCACCTCGGGCATGCACGACGAGCATCCGGGCAAGCGCCACGCCTGGTGGCAGGTCATGTGCCTGACCGGCGTCGACTACTTCTCCACGCTGGGCTACCAGCCGGGCATCGCCGCGCTGGCCGCCGGTGCCCTGTCGCCGATCGCCACGCTCATGCTGGTGGCGCTGACGCTGTTCGGCGCGCTGCCCACCTACCGCGCCGTCGCCGCGGAGAGCCCCAACGGGATGGGCTCGATCGCGATGCTGGAGCGGCTGCTGCCGCACTGGTGGGGCAAGCTGCTGGTGCTCGTGCTGCTCGGCTTCGTGGCCACCGCGTTCATCTTCACGATCACGCTGTCGGCCTCCGACGCCACGGCGCACATCCTGGAGAACCCGTTCGTGCCCGACGCGCTCGACGGGCAGCAGGTGCCGATCACGCTGCTGCTCATCGCCGCCCTCGGCGCGATCTTCCTGCGCGGCTTCAGTGAGGCGATCGGGCTCGCCATCGCGCTGGTGGCCGTTTACCTGGTGCTCAACGTGGTCGTGGTGGCCACCGCGGTCGTCGAGGTGCTGTCGGCGCCGTCGCTGGTGGCCAACTGGCAGGACGCGCTGGTCGCCGCCGGGCACGGCAGCCCGCTGGCGATGATCGCGCTGTCGGCGGTCGCGCTGCCGAAGCTGGCGCTGGGCATGTCCGGCTTCGAGACGGGCGTCGCGGTGATGCCGCAGATCGAGGGCGACCTGGAACGCCGCATCCGGGGCGCCAGGCGCCTGCTGACCACCGCCGCGCTGATCATGAGCGTGTTCCTGGTCTTCAGCGGCTTCGCCACCGCCGTGCTCATCCCGCCCGCCGAGTTCCAGCCCGGCGGCAAGGCCGCGGGGCGGGCGCTGGCCTACGTGGCCCACGAGTACCTGGGCGACTGGTTCGGCACCGCCTACGACATCTCGACGATCGCGATCCTCTGGTTCGCCGGCGCCTCGGCGCTGACCGGGCTGCTCAACATCGTGCCGCGCTACCTGCCCAGGTACGGCATGGCCCCCGACTGGGCCCGCGCGGTGCGACCGCTGGTGCTGGTGTTCACCGCGATCTCGTTCGTCATCACGATCATGTTCGGCGCGAACGTCGAGTCGCAGGGCGGCGCCTACGCCACCGGCGTCCTGGCCCTCATCCTGTCGGCGGCCGTGGCCGTCACGATCTCCGTCGCCCGCCGCGGCCGCCGGCTGGCCGCGGCGCTGTTCGGGCTGATCTCGCTGATCCTGGCCTACACGTTCGCGGCCAACGTGTTCGAGCGGCCCGACGGCCTGTCGATCGCGCTGTTCTTCGTCGTGGCCATCATCGTCACCTCGCTGATCTCCCGCGCCACCCGCTCGACCGAGCTGCGCGTGACCACCATCGACCTCGACGAGGAGGCCAAGCGGCTGATCGACTCGCTGCCGGAGGGCGAGCTGCGCATCATCGCCAACGAGCCGGACGCCCGCGACGAGGCCGAGTACCGCGAGAAGGACCGCGAGACCCGCGAGTACCACCACCTGCCAGGCACCGAGCCGATGATCTTCCTGGAGGTCACGCTCGGCGACACCTCCGACTTCGAGTCCGAGATCAACGTGCACGGCGAGGAACGCCACGGCTACCGCGTCCTGACCGTGCGGAGCGCCGCGGTCCCGAACACGATCGCCGCCATCCTGCTGCACCTGCGCGACACCACCGGGCGGCGCCCGCACGTCTACTTCCACTGGGCGGAGGGCAACCCGATCGGGGCGCTGCTGCGCTACCTGCTGTTCGGCGGCGGCGACGTGCCGCCGCTGACCCGCGAGGTGCTCCGCAAGGCCGAACCCGACCTGCAGCGCAGGCCCCAGGTGCACGTGGGGTGAGTTCCTGCTTGATGTATCGGCCCTGACCTGGTCTGATCGTTGGATGGGTGGTTTTGACGCGGTCTACCGGGCGAGCATCGAAGATCCCGAGCGTTTCTGGGCGGAGGCGGCTCGCGGCATCGACTGGGATCAGCCGCCCACCGTCGTCTCGCAGGGGAACCGGTGGTTCCCCGACGGGCGGCTGAACACCTGCCACAACGCTCTCGACCGGCACGTCGCCGCGGGCCGCGGCGACCAGGCCGCGCTGATCTACGACAGCCCCGTCACCGGCACCGAGCGCACCTACACCTACGCAGAACTCCTCGAGCAGGTACGGCGGGCCGCGGGGATGCTGCGCGGGCTCGGCGTCGAGGCCGGCGACACCGTGGTGGTGTACATGCCGATGGTGCCCGAGGCCGTCATCGCCATGCTGGCCTGCGCCCGGATCGGCGCCGTGCACTCGGTGGTGTTCGGCGGGTTCGCCGCCAACGAGCTGGCCGTCCGGATCGACCACGCCAAGCCCAAGGTGGTGCTGTCGGCCTCGTGCGGGATCGAGCCCACCCGGGTCGTGCCCTACAAGCCACTGCTCGACGCCGCCCTCGCCCAGGCCACCCACCAGCCGGGCCACTGCGTGATCCTGCAGCGCGACCAGGCGCCCGCCGACCTCGTCCAGGGCAGGGACCTCGACTGGGCCGCCACCCTGGCCCAGGCCGACCCCGCCGACTGCGTGAGCGTGGCCGCGACCGACCCGTTGTACATCCTCTACACCTCCGGCACGACCGGCCTGCCCAAGGGCGTCGTCCGCGACAACGGCGGCCACGCGGTCGCGCTGCACTGGAGCATGTCCAACGTCTACGGCGCCGCGCCCGGCGAGGTGTACTGGGCGGCCTCCGACGTGGGCTGGGTCGTCGGCCACTCCTACATCGTCTACGGCCCGCTGCTGGCCGGCTGCACGACGGTGCTGTACGAGGGCAAGCCCGTCGGCACCCCGGACCCCGGCGCGTTCTGGCGGGTCGTGGCCATCCACGGCGTGCGCACCCTGTTCACCGCGCCGACCGCGATCAGGGCCATCAAGAAGGAGGACCCCTCCGGCGCGTTCACCGGCAAGTGGGACCTGTCGGGCCTGCGCTACCTGTTCCTGGCGGGCGAGCGGCTCGACCCCGACACCTACCACTGGGCCTGCGACCTGCTCGGCATCCCGGTGATCGACCACTGGTGGCAGACCGAGACCGGCTGGCCCATCGCCGCCAACTGCGTCGGCATCGAACCCCTGCCGATCAAGCCGGGCTCGCCCACCAAGCCCGTGCCCGGCTACGACGTGCGCATCCTGGACCCTGACGGCAACCTGTGCCCGGCGGGCGTCGAGGGCGCCGTCACGCTGCGCCTGCCGCTGCCGCCCGGCACGCTGCCGACGCTCTACCGCGACGACGAGCGCTTCGCCGAGGCGTACCTGTCGCGCTTCCCCGGCCACTACCTCACCGGCGACGGCGGCTACCTCGACGCGGACGGCTACCTGTACGTCATGGGCCGCATCGACGACGTCATCAACGTGGCCGGCCACCGGCTGTCGACCGGCGCGATGGAGGAGGTCATCGCCTCCCACCCGGACGTGGCCGAGTGCGCGGTCATCGGCGTGGCCGACGAGCTGAAGGGGCAGCTGCCCGTCGGGTTCGTGGTGCTGAAGGCCGGCGCGGACCGCGACCCGGCCGAGATCGAGCGCGAGCTGACCGCCCTGATCCGCGACAGGATCGGGCCCGTCGCCGCCTTCCGCCGCGCCGTGGTGGTCGGGAAGCTGCCGAAGACCCGCTCGGGCAAGATCCTGCGCGGCACCATGCGCGACATCGCCGCCGGCCGCCCCTACACCACGCCCTCCACGATCGAGGATCCCGCCGCGCTCGACGAGATCACCCGGTCGCTCTGACCGGGGGCGATTGGTGCGCGGGTTCGACACCCGCGGAGGAATGTTGTGGGATTCCTACATGCGTGAACGTGACCCGGGTGGTGTGGGATCGTCCTCATGAATCGAACCACGATGGGCGATCTTGCCCGGGTGGCGGTCTTCGCCGCCGTGATCGCCGTGCTCGGCCTGCCCGGAGCACTGAACGTCTTCGGCAACTCCGTCCCCATCACCCTGCAGACCTTCGGGGTGATGCTGGCCGGCGCCATCCTGGGCACCTGGCGCTCCGCGCTCGCGGTCGCCGTGCTGCTCATCCTCGTGGCCGCCGGGCTGCCCCTGCTCGCCGGCGGCCGCGGCGGGCTCGCCGTGTTCGCCGGGCCGTCGGCCGGGTTCCTCATCGGCTGGATCCCCGGCGCCGCCGTCACCGGCTGGATCGTGGAGCGCGGTGGCACCCATCCCGGCATCATCCGCCTGCTCACCGCCTGCCTGGTGGGCGGCGTCCTGGTGATCTACGCCTTCGGCATCCCCGTCCAGGCCGCCATCACCGGCATGTCGCTGAGCAAGGCGGCCCTGCTCAGCATGGTCTTCCTGCCCGGCGACGCGATCAAGGCGGTGCTCGCCTCGCTGATCGCCCGGGGCACGCAGCGGGCCTACCCCGACGCCATCCCCGCCGTCCACCAGGAGCGCGTGCGGGCGGAGACCCACTGAGCATGCCGCTCGCCGCACACGTGGTACGGCATGCCGCCGAGCGACCCCGCCACCCGGCACTGCGGGGCCCGTCGGGCGAGGTCAGCTACGGCGAGCTCGCCGCGATGATCCAGCGGGACCACGGTCACCACCCCGGTGACCTGGTCCCGCTGTCCCTGCCCGACCCCGTCCACCTCCTCGCCACCGCGCTGGCCGCCGACCTCGCGGGCGCCACCCCCCTCATCTGCGACCCCACCTGGTCCGCCGAACGCCGCGCCGCGGTCCTGTCCGGCATCCCCGCCACGCTCACGAACTCCGGCGGCGGCTGGGCGTGCTTCACCTCCGGCAGCACCGGCAGGCCGCGGGCGGTCCTGCGGAGCGCGGAGTCCTGGAGCGGATCGTTCCGCCATCTCGACGCGCTCACCGGGATCGGGCCCGACGACGTCGTGCTCGTGCCGGGCTCGCCGGTCTCCTCCCTTTACTGCTTCGCGGCCGTGCACACGCTGGCCGCCGGGGCGACCGCGGTCGTGCCGGGGCGCTGGCCCGGCGGCGACCTGGCCGCCTACCTGCGCGACGCCACGGTGGCGCACCTGGTGCCGCACCAGCTGCCCGCCGTGCTCGAGCACGACAACCGGCTGCGCGTGGCCGTGGTCGGCGGCGCGGCGCTGCGCGACCGCCCGCCCGGGCTGCACGTGGTCGCCTACTACGGCGCGACCGAGCTGTCGTTCGTCGCGGTCGACGCCGACGGCACGGGGCTGCGTCCTTTTCCCGAGGTGGAGGTCGAGGTCAGGGACGGCGAGCTGTGGGTGCGCTCGCCGTGGCTGGCCCACGGCTACCTCGCCGGAGCCGAGGGCCCCATGCGCCGCGACGCCCGCGGCTGGACGACGGTCGGCGACCTGGCCGAGCCGTACCGGCCCGGCGGTAGGCTGCGACTGCGCGGCAGGGGTGACGGCGCGATCCAGACCGGCGGCGCGACCGTTGTGCCCGAGGACGTCGAGGCCGTGCTCAGGCGGGTGCCCGGCGTGGGCGACGTGGTCGTGCTCGGCTCGCCGCACCCGGAGCTCGGCTCGGTCGTCACCGCTGTCGTCGAAGGCCCCGCCTCCCGCGCGGCCCTCGAGGCCGTGGCGCGTGGCGGGCTCGACCCGGTGCAGCGGCCCCGCCGCTGGTACAGCGCGGAGGCGCTGCCGCGCACCCCGACGGGCAAGCCCGCCCGCGCGCTCATCGCCGAGATCCTCGACCAGTTGAAGCGGCTCTGACATGACGGAAACGACACCGGTGGTGGTGGCGGCGCGCCGGACGCCGATCGGGACGGCCGGGCACGCCTTCAAGAAGCTGACCACCGAGCGGCTGGCCGCGCCCGTGATCGCGGCCGTGGCCGGCGAGCTGGGCGGGCTGCCGGTGGACGACGTCGTGCTGGGGAACTGCATGGGCCCGGGCGGGAACCTGGCGCGCGTCTCGGCGCTGGCGGCGGGGCTCGGCCACGAGGTTCCCGGGCTGACCGTGGATCGGCAGTGCGGCAGCGGGCTGGCCGCCGTCCTGGTCGCCGCCCAGGCGATCGGCAGCGGCGCGGTGGACGTGGTGATCGCCGGGGGCGTGGAGAGCGCCTCGACGGCTCCGCTGCGGACCCGGGTGGGGGCGGCCGAGCCGTACCAGCGAGCCCCCTTCGTGCCCGAGGGCCGGCCGGACCCGGACATGGGGCCCGCAGCCGAGGCGCTGGCGGCGGCGAGCTCGATCAGCAGGGAGCGGCAGGACGCCTACGCCTGCGAGAGCCACGCCAGGGCCCTGGCCACCGACTTCGAGCAGGAGATCGTGCCCATCGACGGACGCGTGACCGACCAGCGGCCGCGCCCGCTGAAGCCGGCGACGCTGGCCCGGCTGCCCGCCGCGTTCGTGGCCGGCGGGACCGTGACCGCGGGCAACTCCTCGCCCATCAGCGACGGCGCCGCGGCCGTGGCCGTCGTGCCCGAGCGGCTCCGCGCGGGCAGGCCGGGCCTGCGGCTCGTCACCGGCGCCGTGGTCGGCTGCGACCCCGAGCTGCCCGGCTGGGGCCCCGTGCCAGCAATCAGGAAATGTCTGGAAAAGTCGGGCGCTGCGATCGGGGACGTCGCGGCCGTGGAGATCGTGGAGGCCTTCGCCGCTCAGGTGCTGGCCGTCATCGACGCCGTCGGCGTCGAACGCGACCGCGTCTGCGCGGGCGGCGGAGCGCTGGCGCTCGGCCACCCCTGGGGCGCCTCCGGCGCGGTGGCCGTCACCAGGTTGTTCAGCCGCCTGGTACGTTCGGGCGCGCCGCGGGGGACACTGGGCCTGGCAGCGGCCGCGGTCGGCGGCGGCCTGGGAGTCGCCGCCCTGTTCGAGGTGGTGTGAGTGATCGAGTTGGCCGACGTCCACGTCCGGCTGGGCGAGCGGGACGTGCTGCGCGGCATCACGCTCACGCTGGCCGAGAGGCACGTCGGCGTCGTCGGCGCCAACGGGTCGGGCAAGAGCACCCTCGCCCGCCTGCTCAACGGCCTGGCCAGGCCGACCTCGGGCACCGTGACCGTGCTCGGCCTCGACACCCGCCGCGACGGCGCCAAGATCAGGCGGCGCGTCGGCTTCCTGTTCACCGACCCCGACGCGCAGATCGTCATGCCGACCGTGGCCGAGGACGTGGCCTTCTCCCTGCGCCGCAAGGGCCTGACCCGCGCGCAGGTCGACGCCCGCGTGCGCGAGATGCTCGAGCGGTACGGCCTGGGCGAGCACGCCGCCCACCCCGCCCACCAGCTGTCCGGCGGGCAGAAGCAGCTGCTCGCGCTCTGCTCGGTGATGGTGCTCGAACCCGACATCCTGGTCATGGACGAGCCCACCACCCTGCTCGACCTGCGCCACTCCCGCCGCGTCGCCGACCTCGTGCGCGACCTGGACCAGCAGGTCGTGGTCGTCAGCCACGACCTGGAGCTGCTCGAGGGCTTCGACCGGGTGCTCGTGCTGGACGAGGGCAAGATCGTCGCCGACGACGAGCCCGGCGCCGCGATCGGCTTCTACCGCAGGCTCATGTCGTGAGCGTCGGCTTCAAGCTGCTCGGACTGGCCGTCGGGTGCACGGTCCTGGTGCTGCTGCGCTCGCCGTATGCGCTGGCGGAGGCGTCGGTGTTCGTCGCGTTGCTCTACTGGCTCTCCGGGGCCGGACTCAAGGCGGCATGGGGGCAGATCCGGCCGCTGCGCTGGTTCGCGGTCCTGCTGTTCTGCAGCCAGCTGCTGTTCGCCGACCTGCCGACCGCGATCTCCTCCACGCTGCGGGTCGTGCTCGCGGTCGCGCTGGCGGGGCTCGTCACGCTCACCACGCCCACCTCCGAGCTGCTCGCCTGGCTGGACCGCCGCGGCGTGCCGCCCCGGGTATCGCTGCTGCTGTCGCTCACGCTGCGCAGCGTCCCCGTGATGACCGAGCTGGCCGTACGGGTGCGCGAGGCGCAGCGGGCCAGGGGAGTGGAGCGCAGCGTGCGCGCGTTCGCCGTGCCGCTGCTGGTCAGCGCGCTGCGCCACGCGGACGCGCTCGGCGAGGCGCTGAACGCGCGCGGCGTCGACGACTGATCACGGCTCCTGCGACGGCAGCTCCACCGTGATCGTCAGACCGCCCTCCTCGCGCGGGCTGGCGATCACGGTGCCGCCGTGCGCCTCGGTGATGACCCGCACGATCGACAGGCCCAGCCCGCTGCCCCGGTCGGAACGCAGCCGGTCGCCGTGCAGCCGGCGGAACGGCTCGAAGATCGTCTCGATCTCGTACGGTGCCACCTGCAGCCCGGAGTTGGCCACCACCAGCTCCACGATCCCGCCGCGGCGGCGGGTCGTCACCCACACCTCGCCCTTGGGGTGGTTGTGCCGGATCGCGTTCTCCACCAGGTTCTGCACGAGCCGCTCGACCAGCACCGCCTCGCCCGCCGTCGGCGCGGGGTCGAGCAGCCGGTGGATCGCCACCTCCCGCTCGGCCGCCTCGCCCGCCGCCTGGTCGAGCACGTGCTCGGCCACGTCCTGCAGGTCGAACGGCCGGCGGTCCAGCACCGCCTGCTCGCCCTCCGTCAGCGCCAGCAGCCCGTCGATCAGCCGCTCGTGGCGCGCGTTGACCAGCAGCAGCGACTCGCCGAGCCGCCGCACGTCCTCGGTGGCGTCGGGCCTGCGCACCGCGACGTCCACGAGCGTCCTGTTGATCGTCAGCGGGGTGCGCAGCTCGTGCGAGGCGTTGGCCACGAACCTGCGCTGCCCGTCGAAGGAGCGGGCCAGCCTGCCGAGCATCGTGTCGTAGATCTCGGTGAGCTCCTTGAGTTCGTCGCGCGGCCCCTCGTAACCGATCCGCTCGCTCAGGTCCTGGTGCTGCGCGATACGGCGGGCCGAGGAGGTCACGTTGCTCAGCGGGCGCAGCACCCACCCCGCCGCCCGCCACCCGATGCCGAAGGCCGCCGCCGTGCCACCGAGCACCGCCAGCGCGCCCACGGTCCGGACGTTGGACAGCGTGTCGGCCTGGTAGACCTCCCGCACCTGCATGGCCCGCAGCCTGGCCACCTCGTAGTAGTCGTCGAACCGCCCGAAACCGTTGACCCCCCAGGGCCTGTTCACCGTGATGCTGCTCGGCGTGAGCAGCCCGGCGCGGTACTCCAGGCTCTGCCGTACCACCACGTAGATCCCGACGAGCACCAGCGCGGCGAGGACGAAGAACACCCCGGCGCAGGCCAGGGCGAAACGCAACCGGATGCTCATGGAATGCGGTACCCCGATCCGGGAACGGTCTCGATGACCTGTGGTTCGCCCAGCTTCTTGCGCAGCTTCATCATCGTCGTGCGCACCGTGTTGGTGAACGGGTCGATGTGCTCGTCCCACACCCGCTCGAGTAACTCCTCCGCCGAGACCACCGCCCCCTGCGCCCGCAGCAGCTCGGCAAGCACGCCGAACTCCTTGCGGGCCAGCGGCACGTACACCCCGTCGCGGAACACCTGCCGGTGCGCCCAGTCGAGCCGGATCCCCGCCCGCTCCAGCATCGGCCGGTCCGCGGGACGGGCCCGGCGGCCCAGCGCGTGCACCCGCGCCACCAGCTCCTCGAACGCGAACGGCTTGGGCAGGTAGTCGTCGGCCCCCAGCGACAGCCCCGCCACCCGCGAGCGCACGTCGGAGGCGGCGGTCAGCATCAGCACCCGCACCAGCCAGCCGCTGTCGACCACGGTCCTGCAGACCTCGTCGCCGTGCACCTGCGGCAGGTCCCTGTCCAGGATCAGCACGTCGTACTCGTTGACGCCCAGCCGCTGCAGCGCCTCCTCGCCGTCGTAGGCCACGTCGACCGCCAGCGCCTCACCGCGCAGCCCCTCGGCGATCGAGTCGGCGAGCATGCGCTCGTCTTCGGCGACCAGAACCCGCACCCACGCCCCCTAAAGCTCGAAATGCCCGGCATCTTCCCGTAATCCGCATAACGCGGGCATAACCAGATGTGGTGACGTTCAGGTTAGCGGTCACCCGCTGAACTGCCGCTCCATGACCGTTCTGAGCCCGCCGGCCATCGTCGCGGACGCGCCCGTCTCCGGGCCCCGCCACCGGCTGTTCCTGCTCGTCCTCGCGCCGGCCGTGGCGCTGCGGGTGCTCGTCATGCTCGCCTACGACGGCGCGCAGGTCTACTGGTACGACTCGTTCGAGTACCTCGACATGGCTGGCCACCCGCGGCCCGGCGAGCAGTTCCACCCGGCCGGCTACTCCTGGTTCCTGTGGCTGCTGCGGCCCTTCCACAGCGTCCAGGTGATCGCCGGGATCCAGCACGCGCTCGGGCTCGGCGTGGCCGTGCTGATCTACCTGCTGCTGCGCCGCCACGCCGTACCCGCGTGGGGCGCGACCCTGGCGTGCTTGCCGGTGCTGTTCGACCCCGCCTTCCTGCGCCAGGAGCACGCCATCCTGTCCGACCTGCAGGTCTACGCCCTGCTGCTGGCCGCGCTCGCCGTGCTCATGTGGCACGAGCGGGTCACGGCCAGGGCGGCCGCGCTCAGCGCGCTGCTCGTCGCCCTGGCCGGGCTGACGCGCACGGCCGCCGCCCCGCTGCTGGTGCTGGTGGTCGGCTACCTACTGGTACGGCGGGCCGGATGGCGCCCCGTGGCCGCGGCCGTCGCCGCCGGGGCGCTGCCGCTGGTGGCCTACGCCTGCTGGTTCCAGGCGGTCTACGGACGCTTCGCGCTGACGGGCGCCGACGGGGTGTCGTTGTGGGCCAGGACGATGACGTTCGCCGACTGCCGGGTGATCCAGCCGCCCCCTGACCTGGCCAGGCTGTGCCCCAACGGCACCAGGCTCGACGCCGCCTCGGAGTACGTGTGGGACCCGCGCGCCCCCGTCAACCTGATGCCAGGCGGCCGCTACGCCGCCAACGACCTGGCCAAGCGGTTCGCCGTCGCGGCCGTCCTCGCCCAGCCGCTGGACTACCTGCGGGACGTGGCCGCCGACACCTCGCTGGCCTTCTCCTGGACCCCGGTGGCGCACCCCGCGCGCGTCTCGGCCGGCCTGTCGTTCCCGCACGGCTCCTCGACGCTGCCGACCGGGCAACCGCTGATCGACAAGGTGAAGGCCGAGTACGACCCGGACATCCACGGGCTGACCTCCGTCGAGCCCTACGGCACGGTCCTGTCCGCCTACACCTACCCGTGGCTCCTGCACGCCCCGGTGCTCGAGCTGGTCCTGCTGGCCGGCGGGGTGGGCGGAGCCTGGCGCGAAAGGCGGGCGCTGCTGCCGTGGGCGATCTCGGTCGCCCTGCTCGTCGGGCCCGTCGCCGTCCTCGACTTCGACCAGCGCTACGTCACTCCGGCCATCCCCTTCGCCTGCATCGCCGCCGCATTGGCGCTCCACACCCGCACACACGGGCGAAATGTTCCGTAGCATGCGAGCATCACGAGCGTTGGGGGCGCCAGGGTGCCAGGGCAGAGCGTGGGAGTGGTGGTCGATCCGGGAGTCGCCCCGGAGATCGCCGGGCTGCTGCGCGCGAACCCCCACCTGCTGTCCAGGATCAGGGCCGGCTGGGTGCCGCCGCCCGCCTTACCCGAGCAGCGGCGCAGGAGCCCGTCGGGCGTCGCGCTGCTGGCCGCCACACCCGTCGTCATCGCGCTCATGGCCGTGCTCCTGGCGTCCCCGGTACGGCCCCTCGGGTTCGTGCTGTTAGGCGCGTTCGTCTTCGTGGTGCTGATCCGCATCGCCTCGATCAACGAGGTGTCACCCGACGAACGGCCGCGCGAGCGCGAGCTGCTGGAGAAGGCCCGCCTGAACGACGGCCGCTACCTGCTGCCCGAGGACTTCGACGAGGAGGCGGCCGCGCTGCTGCGGCGCGCGCAGCAGGCCAGCACGGTCGTGCTGCACTCCCACGTCAACGCGGAAGGACTGCTCGACGGCCCGCGCAACGCCATCCTCCTGCCCGAGCAGGAATGGGAGATCGCCCGGCTGCTCGCCAAGCTGTCGGCGCTGCGCGCCGAGCACGTCGAGCTGCTCGGGCGCGGCATCGCGCCCGAGGTGGCCGCTGTCGTCGAACACCTGGAAGGGGCCCTGACCACCAGCCAGGAGGCGGTCACCGCCCGCGTCGAGGCGCTGGAGCGCTACGCCGACCACGTCGCCGAGGCCGAGCGCGCCTACCACGCCCGCGGCCAGATCGAGGAACTGCGCGCCCGGCTGCCGCGCTACGAGGAGCTCCTGGCCGAGTCGGGCGCCGACGCGCTGGCCGTACCGGAGCTGGAACGGCTCGCGCAGGACGCCGACGACCTCGAGCGCGTCCTGCGGCGCAGCGTCACCTCGGCGCAGGAGGCGTTCCGCTATCTCGAAGGCTGACACCGGACAGAGCGCCACTTAGGATCGCAAGTGTGCCCGGGCGTCATGCGAAGGTGGTCGTAGATCCGGCCGTGCCGGAGCAAATCGCGGAGCTGTTGCGTCAGAATCGCAAGATCCTTTCCCGGATGCGCACGGGCTGGGCGCCCGACTACAAGCGCCCCGCCCCCGTGATCGGTATCGCCTTACGCGCCGTCTTCACCGTGGGCGCCCTGGCGGCCGTGCTCATCGGGCTCGGCCTGTTCGGCGACCGCGCCTACTCGGCCTTCGTGGTGGCGATGTCGGTCGCCGCGCTGCTGATCATGGGAGTGGTGCTGATCCCGCGCAGGGACGCCGAGCTCGAGCGGATCATGACCGCCGAGCTCGACCTCTACGAGAGTGCCCGCGAGCACGAGGGCCACTACGTGATCCGCGAGGACCTCGACGAGCAGGGCAGGACGCTGCTGGGACGGGCGCAAGCCGCCATCGAGGCCGTCACCGACTCTTCGGTCAACGCCGAGGGCCTGCTCGACGGCATCCGCAACGCGGTCATGCTGCCCGCCCAGGAGTGGGAGATCGCCCGGCTGCTTGCCAAGCTGTCGGCGCTGCGCGCCGAGCACGAGGAGGTCGTCGCCGAGGGCATCACCCCCGAGGTGGCCGCCGTCGCCGAGCCCCTGGCCGCCGTGCTGGCGACCAGCCAGGAGGCGGTCACCGCCCGCGTCGAGGCGCTGGAACGTTACGCGGGGCATGTCGGCGAGGCCGAACGCGCCTACCGGGCGCGCAACCAGATCGAACGCTTCAGCGCCAAGCTGCCCCGCTACGAGGAACTGCTGGCCGAGTCGGGCGCCGACGGGTCGGCGGTGCCGGAGCTCGGCAGGCTGGGCGAGGACGCCGACCGCCTTGAACAGGCGCTGCGCGACAGCGTGAAGTCGGCACACGAGGCTTTTCGCCACCTGCGCGACTAAGATCAGGATGCATGGCGGAGATGGTGGTCGATCCGGGGGTACCACCCGAGGACGCTTCATTACTTCACGACAACCCGCACCTGCTGGCCAGAATGCGCCGGGGCTGGGTCGCCGACCCGCCGCCCCGGCGGATGAGCCGCCTCGGCCGCGTGACCGTGGTCGTGCTCGGCGTGCTGACCCTCGTCATCATGCTGATGGGATCCGGCGCCGTGAGCAACGGCACGGGTGCCCTGATCATCGCCCTGATCGGCGTTCCGCTGCTCATCATGGCCTTCGTCGGCGCCGACATCGTCGAGGACGACGACGTGCGCGACGAGCGGGAGGCCTTGAACAGGGCCCGCTGGTACGAGGGACGGTACGTGCTGCCGGAGGACCTGGACGAGGCCTCGCAGCGCCTGCTCGCCCGCGGCCAGGCCGCGATCAGGGCGATCACCTACTCCGCCGTCAACGTCGAAGGGCTGCTGGACGGCGTGCGCAACGCGGTCATGCTGCCCGCCCAGGAGTGGGAGATCGCCCGGCTGCTCGCCAAGCTGTCGGCCCTGCGGGCCAAGCACAGGCAGACGGTCTCCGAGGGCGTCACCCCCGAGGTGGCCGCCGTCGCGGAACCCCTGGCCCGCGCCCTGGACAGCAGCGAGAACGCGGTCGTCGCCCGGGTGGAGGCGCTCGAACGCTACGCGGCCAACGTCGCCGAGGCGGAAGGCGCCTACCGCGCCCACCACCAGATCGAGGAGTTACGCGGCCGCCTGGGCGAATACGAGGAGCTCGTCGCGGAATCGGGCGCGGACAGCTTCGCCGTACCGGAGATCAGCCGGTTGGCGCAGGAGGCCGACCAGCTCGAGCAGGCCCTGCGCCGCAGCATCACCTCCGCCCACGAAGCCTTCAGACACCTCCCCGGCGAATCATGATCGTCGACCCTTCCGTCCCCGAGCCGGACGCCCGCCTCATCCACGCCTACCCCGACCTGATCGTGCGGTTGCGCCAGGGCTGGATGCCGAAGAGGCCGCCCTCCATGAAACCGCCGGCCGTCACGCTCGTGGTCAACATCGTGGTCTGGTTCGCGCTGACGGTCTATGGATCGGTGAGCCCTGAGCTGCTCGTCGTGGCGGCGCTCTTCTCGTCCGTCGGCTTGCTCTTCTGGTTCGCCTTCACGGCGACCGACTCAAGGACACGCCACGTCCGGTGGGCCGCGCTCGCGCCAGCGGCCCGACCTGGTCGCCGTGCCCGAGCAGATGGCGCGGGCCCTCGACGCCAGCCGGGCCGCGATCGTCGCCAGGATCGAGGCGCTCGAGCGGTACGCGTGGAGCGTGGGCGAGGCGGAGCGGGCCTACCAGGCCCGGCTCCACGTCGAGGAACTGCAGGGGAACTGGCACCAGTACCAGGAGCTCGTGGCCGAGGCCGGAGTGGGCCGCCTGGCGGTGCCCGAGATCGACGAGCTGGCGGGCGAGGCCTGGCGGCTGGAGCAGGCCCTGGACACCGCGCGGCGGGCGCTGGAGCGGCTCGGGGGTTAGGCCGCCGGCTGGGCGGCGGACAGCAGCAGGTCGCAGAGCGCGTCAGCGGCGTCCAGGCGGCCGAGCTTGGAGGCCGCCTCCGCCATGGCGGCGCGGAGCGCCGGGTCCGCCAGCAGGGGCATGAGCTCGGCCAGGAGCTGGTCCGCAGTCGGGTTGGGCTCGAGGAGGGCCCGGGCGGCGCCCGAGGAGGCCAGGTAGCCCGCGTTCTTGCGCTGCTCGTCGCCGCCCGTCGGGATCAGCGGGATCAGCACCGACGGCTTGCCGATCGCCGTCAGCTCCGAGACCGTGCCCGCGCCGCTGCGTGAGATCACCACGTCCGCCGCCGCGAACAGGTCGGCCAGCTCGGGCCCGACGTAGGGGACCGGGTGGTAGCGGTCGGCCAGCTCGCGCGGCACCGCGACCGCCCGCATCTGGTCGATCCAGGCGGGGCCGCACTGGTGCACGATCTGCGCGTGCGGCAGCAGCCGCGGCAGCACCTCCGCGATCAACGTGTTGATCTGCTTGCTGCCCTGCGCGCCGCCCGTCACATAGATCAGCGGCACCTCGAAGGTCAGCCCGAAAAGGTCGTAGGCGGCCGCCTTGTCGCCGTGCAGCAGCTCGGGCCTGATCGGGTTGCCGGTCACCACGGCCTTGGCCCGCGCAGAGGCGGGCAGGTACTCGAGCGACGACTCGTGCGACAGCGCGATCCTGGTCGCCAGCCGCGACAGGATCCGGTTGGCCAGCCCCACCACGGTCGTCTGCTCGTGCATCACCAGCGGTCGGCGGATCAGCTTGGCCGCCACCCCGATCGGCACAGCCACGTACCCGCCCGTCGACAGCACCACGTCCGGCAGGTAGCGGGCCGCGTGGCCCACCGCCTGCGCCACGCCCACCGGGATGCGGAACACGTCGGCGATGTTGGTGCCCAGCTCCTTGATGTTCGGCCGGCGGCGCAGCTTGCCCGTGGTGATCGCCTTGAACGGGATGCCGTGCTCGGCGGTGATGCGGGCCTCCAACCCGTTCGCCGTGCCCACCCACAACACGTCGAGCGGCAACTGGCGCCGCTGGACCGCGGACAGGGTGGTCAGAGCCGGGTAGGTGTGACCGCCGGTGCCGCCACCGGTGATCAGCAGTCGCAGGGTTCGAGACATGCGATCAGAGTATGGCCGCACAGCGGAACCCCGTGTGCCCGGTCGACGAGTCCGGCGTGTTCGCCGTCCTCGCGGCCACCCGATAGCGGTTGCAGTAGGAATCATGGCACATGTACGAGCCGCCCCTCATGACCTTGGCCGTTCCCGTCTCCGGGCCCACCGGGTCCTCGGCGTGAGGCGGCCAGGAGGTGCCCCACCAGTCGGCCGTCCACTCCCAGACATTTCCCGAGACGTTGTACAGGCCGTAGCCGTTGGGCTGGAAAGACTTCACCGGCATCGTGTCCCTGCTCGGCGCGGTGGGGAAGTGGCCCTGCCAGATGTTGCACCGCTGCCTGCCGTTCGGCGCCAGCTCGTCGCCCCACGGGTACCGCTTGCGCTCCAGGCCGCCGCGGGCCGCCATCTCCCACTCGGCCTCGGTCGGCAGCCGCTTGCCCGCCCACGTGGCGTAGGCGGCCGCGTCGTGCCACGACACGTGCACCACCGGGTGGTTCTGCCTGGCGGAGATCGACGAGCCCGGCCCCTCGGGCGAACGCCACGTCGCGCCCTCCACGCCCACCCACCAGGGCGCCTGCGGGACGGTCGCGTCCATGATCCCGTGCCTGGCGAACTGGCGGAACACGAACGACCAGCCGATCGACTCCGCCTCGGTGACGTAGCCGGTCTCCTTCACGAACGTGGCGAACTGGGCGTTCGACACGCACGCCGGATCGATCCGGAACGGCGCCAGCCGTACCTCGCGGACCGGGCCCTCACCGTCCTCGGGCCGCCCGTCGGGGTCGTCGCCGCCCATCAGGAACCTGCCGCCCGGGACGGGCACCATGCCGCGCGGCTGGTGCCGCGGCTCGACCCTGACCTGGTACGGCGGAGCCTGCGCAGCTCTGCTCGGCCCGCAACACGCGCTACCCACCCGAGGAAGGGTAGCCTGCTTCGCCGTACCGGCCGCGTACCGGTAGCGTCATCAGTATGCGACTCGGCGTGCTGGACATCGGTTCGAACACCGTCCATTTACTGGTCGTCGACGCCCACCGCGGCGCTCGGCCGATTCCGGCGTACTCCCACAAGGAAGAACTGCGCCTCAACGAGTTGATCAACGCCGACAACCGACTGACGGACGAGGCCGTGGAGCGGCTGGGCGACTTCACCGAGGAAGCGCAGCGCATCGCCGAGGACAAGGGCGTGGAGGACTTCCTCGCCTTCGCCACCTCGGCCGTTCGCGAGGCCGTCAACGGCGAGGAGGTTCTGGCCAGGGTCGAGCAGCGCTGCGGGCTCAACCTGCAGGTCCTCTCGGGGCGTGACGAGGCCCGCCTGACGTTCCTGGCCGTGCGCCGCTGGTTCGGCTGGTCGTCGGGGCGGCTGCTGGCCTTCGACATAGGGGGTGGCTCGCTGGAGATCGCCGCCGGGGTCGACGAGGAGCCCGACGTGGCCGTCTCCATGCCGCTCGGCGCGGGACGGCTGACCCGCGGCTGGTTCACCGCCGACCCGCCGTCCGCCGACGAGCTCCGTAAGCTGCGCAAGCACGTCCGCGCCGAGATCGCCCGCACGGTCGGCGACGTCGTCAGGTACGGCGAGCCCGACCGAGCCGTGGCCACCTCCAAGACCTTCAAGCAGCTGGCCCGCATCGCCGGGGCGGCCCCCTCGAGCGACGGGCTCTACGTGTCCCGCTCGCTCACCCGCGAATCCATGGCCGAGTGGGCGGCCAAACTCACCACCATGAGCTCCGCCGAACGCGCCCAGCTGTCCGGCGTCTCCGAAGGCCGCGCCACCCAGCTGGCCGCGGGAGCGCTCGTCGCCGACGCGGCCATGGACCTGTTCGAAGTGGACCGCCTGGAGATCTGCCCCTGGGCCCTCCGCGAAGGCGTCATCCTCCGCCGCCTCGACATCCTCTGAAGGCCTGGCTACGGTCAGGTCCGGGAATGGGCCTTGGGGATGACCGTCGTCCCGGTGGCCCTGACGACCACGACGGGCTCAGGGAGGACGTCGGCGGCGCTCGGGGCCAGGTCGTAGCGTGAGGCGACCACCTTGCGCGCCTCGAACGCCACGGTCCTGCTCGTGTTCCCGACGCGGGTGACCCGCCCGGTGGCCTCGATGAAGTCACCGGCATAGACCGGGGCGAGGAACTCGATGTTCGCATAGCCGGCGAACAGCCCCTCGTCCCCGTCCGTGATGATCGCGATCTCGGTGATCACGTCGCCGAACAGCTTGAGGATCCGGGCGCCCTCGACCAGGTTGCCCCCGTAGTGCGCCTCCTCCTGGCCGATGCGGACGCGCAGGGTGGCGGTGATCTCTTCGGACATGACTTCCTACCTTTTCGGGACGGTTTCGATGGCGGCGTCGACGGCCCATGAGCCGGCCTGGCCGATGATCAGTGGGTTGACGTCGATCGTGGTGATCTCCGGGTGCGCGGATCCGAGTTCGGCGAGCGCCAGGAGGGTGTCGATGACGCCGTCCGCAGGGAGCGCGCCGCCGCGCGCCCGCGTGAGCATCCGGCCCACCGTGCTGCGGGCCAGCAGCCGGAGCGCGGCCTCGCGGTCGAGCGGGCCGACGTGCACGGCGACGTCGTCGAGTTCCTCGGCCCACACCCCTCCGAGGCCGATCAGGAGGGTGGGGCCGAACTGCGGGTCGCGGGCGTATCCGAGCAGCACGTCGAGCGTTCCGCCGACCTGCTCCATGACCAGCAGCGTCGCGCCGGGACCCGCTTTGGCGAGGATCGCCGCTCCTGCCTCCCGCACGGCGTCCGGCCCGGTGAGGCCCACCTGGACCAGGCCGAGGTCGCTCTTGTGCAGGAGCCCGGGGGCCACGGCCTTCACCACCGCGGTGCCGCCGATCTCGCGGGCGGCGTCCGCGGCCTCCTCCGGCGTGTCCGCCGGGATCCGCTTCGGCACCCGCACGCCGTACGACGACAGCACGTCCAGCGCCACCTCCTCGGTGAGCGGGGTGCCCTCGGCCAGCCGATGGTGGCGGCGGGCCGGGCCGGGAACGGCGAGCGGGTCGGGCGCGGCGGCGGCCAGCCGGCCGAGGGCGGTCAGGGCCGGCCGGGCGCCGCGCAGCAGCGGAACCCGGCGGGCCCGGCACAGGTCGGCGAGGGCGGGGTCGGGGTCCTGGCTGGCCGGGCTGAGGAAGACGGGCATCCTGCCGGTCTCCGCCGCCGCGTCGGCCAGGTATCCGGCCAGGTCGCGGCCGAGCCGCTTCTCGTACTGGCCGCACCAGGCCTGCTGGTCGATCGAGACGACGAGGACGTCGCCCGGCTCGTGGGCGGCGGCGCGCAGCGCGTCCGGGTAGACCTCGGGATAGTCGTCCACGCCCCACGGGTCCAGCGGGTTGGCCACGTGGAAGTCGGGCCACCGCTCGCACAGGGCGGCGGCGGCCGACGTGCTCATCGGGGGCAGCTCCAGTCCCGCGTCCTCGGCCAGATCGGCCAGCAGGTTGCCCTCGCCGCCGGAGTTCGTCACGATGTGGACCCGCCTGCCTCCGGGCCGCCGCCCGGTGCCGAGGATCTCGCCGAAGGTCAGCAGCTCGTCCAGATCCTCGGCGATCACCGCACCCGCCTGGCGCAGCGCGGCCGTGGCGACCCGGTACGGCGCGGCCAGCTTGCCCGAGTGCGCGGCTACCCCGGCGCGGGAGGTCTCGGTGCGGCCGACCACGCAGACCGCGAGCTGCTTGCCCGCCTCGGCCAGGCGCCGGGCCGCCGCCAGGAACCCCGTCGGGTCGGTGAACCCCTCCACCAGCGCGATGACCGCGCCGGTGGCCGGGTCCCCGGCGAAGAAGCGCAGGTATTCGGCCATGCCGGTGGCGGACTCCGACCCGGTGGAGACCGCGGTGGAGATCGGCACCCGGCCGCCGGAGTTGACGACCGCCTCGACGACGGCGCCGCTCTGTGCCAGGACCGCGACCCGGCCGCGCCGTACATGCTCGGGGACGGTGCCGACGTACGGCGCGGCTCCCGTGACCAGATCGACCACGCCCATGCAGTTCGGGCCGACGACCCGGATGCCGTGCTGGGCGGCCAGCGGCGCGAGGCCCGCCTCCAGCCGTTTCGCGGCCGCGCCCGAGTCGGTGAAGCCGCCGCCGGGGATCACGAAGTTGCGCGCCCCGGCCGCGACGGACTCCTCGACCACGCCGAGGACGCGCTCGGTCGCGACCTGCACGACCACGACGTCCGGCGGCGCGGGCAGCTCGGCCACGGCCGAGACGGCGCGCAGCCCGGCGATCTCGTCATACCGGCCGTTGACCGGGGTGAGGACGCCGCCGAACCCGAGGGCACGGCAGTTGTCCAGCGCGACGCGCCCCACGAACGTCCTGGGGGAGGCGCCCACCACCGCGATGGAGCGCGGCCGGAGCAGGGAGCTGAGGTCCATGTCGTCGACTGTGCGCCCGCCGGGCCCGCGGACGGCAGGGGCAACCTGTCCGGGGATGCGGCCAGAGCCGTACACCTTGTCCGTGGCCACCCGCGGACACGGGGGGAAGACTGCCGTACATGCCTGAAAGATTCGACGCCTACGTCGTGGAACAGGGCGTTCGCGAGATACGCCGCCTCGGCCTTGACGACCTCGGCGAGGGAGACGTGACCATCCGCGTCACCTGGTCGGGGGTCAACTACAAGGATGGCCTGGCCACCGTGGCGGACGGGAAGGTGGCTCGGATCAGCCCGCTCGTCCCCGGGATCGACCTGGCCGGAACCGTCGTGGAGGGAGGCGGCTACGCGCCTGGCACTCCGGTCCTGGTGCACGGGTACGACCTGGGAGTCGCCCACCACGGCGGATACTCCGCCTACGCGCGAGTGCCTGCGCAGTGGGTGGTGCCGCTGCCGTCCGGGCTCACCGACCGCGAGGCGATGAGCCTCGGTACGGCGGGCTTCACCGCCGCGCTCAGCGTGCACCAGCTGGAGGCACGCGGGCTCCGGCCGCAGGACGGGCCCGTCCTGGTGACGGGCGCGACCGGCGGCGTGGGCAGCGTGGCCGTCGGGATCCTGGCCGCTCGCGGCTACGAGGTGGTCGCCTCGACCGGGAAGTCCGCGGCGGCCGGCTGGCTGCGCGGGCTGGGGGCGGCCGAGGTGGCCGACCGGATCGGCGCCGCGGGCAGGCCGCTGGAGCAGGAGCGCTGGGCGGGCGCGGTCGACTGCGTCGGCGGGGAGACGCTCGCCGCCGTGCTGGCCACCCTCCGGTACGGCGCGGCCGTCGCGGCCAGCGGCAACACCGGCGGCCCGAAGCTCGGCACGACGGTGTTCCCGTTCATCCTGCGCGGCGTCGCGCTGCTGGGGGTGGACTCCGTCCGCTGCCCCATCGAGCTCCGGCGCGACCTGTGGCGCAGGCTGTCGGAAGACCTGCGCCCGAAGGGCCTCGACACAATCGCCACCCAGGAGGTCGGCCTCGAGGGGCTGGGCCCGGCGCTGGACCGCGTCCTGGCCGGCGGGAACCAGGGACGCACCCTGGTCCGCCTAGCCTCGTAGCACGTCGAGCGCCATGATCGCCGTGTGCAGGGAGGTGCAGGTCCGCGCGTCGGACAGGTCCACGCCCAGGACCCGTTCGATCGCTGCCAGCCGCTGGTAGAAGACCTGCCTGGACAGATGCGCGGCGTCCGCCGCGGCCGACTTGTTGCGCTTCCCGTCCGACAGGAAGGCGCGCAACGCGTCGAGCAGGCCGGCGTCGTGGCGCGCGTCGTAGCTGAGCAGCGCGCCGAGCGTCCGCTCGACGTAGTCCTGCAGGCGGCTGTCGTCGCGAAGCGCGTGGAGCAGGCCGCGAAGCTGGACGTCGGCCAGTTCGTAGTACAGCTTGCCGCCCTTCTCGCCGCCTACCGCGTCCGCCACGTGCTCGGCCTCGGCGAACGTGCGTGACACCTCGGCCAGGCCGCGCACGCCGGGACCGGCGGCGGTCACCGCGTCCGGGACCTGTGCCAGGATCTGCTCGGACAGCCGGGTCAGGGCCCGGTGACGGTCACCGGGGGAGTCCAGGCTGAGCAGCACGCCCAACAGCCCCTCCTTCACCGGTGCCACCAGGGCTCTCATGCCGGTGGCCCGCACGGCGTCCGCGACCGTGCTCGGGTCCTCGTCGGCAGGCCGTACGACCACAGCGACCAAGGTACGGCGGGCCACCGGCACGCCCAGAGCGGTGGCGCGCACCTCCATCTCCGAGACGCTCGTGTAGCGGCGGCCGACGATGTCGGTCAGGAGCGACCGGTGCGCCTGCCGCTCCGGCGAGACCGGGTCGGTCATCCTGCTCAGCTCGAGCGCGGTGGCCGCCCGGCGCATGATGGCGTCCACGGCGGGGCCGGTCTCCCCGTCGGGGACGAGCACCAGGCGGCCCCAGGGCCGGCCGCGCGCCTCGACCGGCGTGACCACCCAGTGGGCCTCCGCCGCCCGGGAGCGGGCCTCCCAGCCCGCGAGCAGCTCCTCGACAGGCGCGTCCGCCGGGGAGCAGGCCAGCACCTGGCGGGCCAGGTTCTCCAGCACGACGGGGCACCCGGTCAGCCGGGACACCGCCCGCACGATGTCCGCGGCCCCCGCGCCCCGCACGCAGAGGGCGGTGAACAGGTCCGCGGCCTCCTCCGCCGAGCGCAGCGCGGTGACGCGGGCGTCGACGATCAGCGAGTGCACCGCCTCGGTGACCTTCACGAACCGCACCTCGCTGCGCAGGGCGACGAGCGGGAGGTCCCGGCGCGCGCACGCCCGCACGAGCGCCGGCGGGAGCTCGGCGAACCGCCTGCCCAGCTCGATCACCAGCCCGGCGACGCCCGCGTCGGCCAGGCCGTCCGCGTAGGAGCGCAGCGCCTGCTCCGACTGCGGCAGCACGATGCCGGTGGTCAGGATCAGTTCGCCGCCCTGCAGCAGCGTCGCGATGTCGGGAAGCTCGCTGACGTGCACCCAGCGCACCTGCCGCGACAGCTGTCCGTCGGCGGCCATGACGGCCGGCTGCCCGAGCCGGAGGACGGGCAGCTCCAGCACGTCCGCCACGGTGGGCAGGCCTGTCATGGGATCGTCGAGCACCTCGACACCTTTCTCGAAGCGGCGCTGACCCTCAGACTGCGGACTCGCGGCTGTTATCGGCAGTCGCCAGAGCGTAACTGATCACGCTCGTCTGATGACACTGTGCAATCCCGGGCGCTTATCAGGATCTAGCACTTGCCGCTCTACAAAGGTCCTCGAATCTCGACGCGCCGGCCTTGCCCGTGCGTTCCACAGAAAAGGATCATTGTTGTGAATCATGCACAAGCGGCTGACGTCCGGAGCCCACTGCGGGCGGGGGGCCCGCGCCTGCGAATGACCGCCGCCGCGGCCATGGCGTGCCTCGCCTGGGCAGGGCCGGCGGCGGATCCGTCCGCCGCGAACGCTGCCGCTTCCGCCGTGAACTGGAAACCCTGTCCGTCCTACTCCGACGAGGCGATCCGGGGAATGGGCCTGCCGGCGGAGCAGATACCGGCGTTCCGCGCCCAGATGAAGCGCTTGGAATGCGGAACCGTCAACGTCCCACTCGACCACAGCCACCCCGGCGGCCGGAAGATCAGCATCGCGATCACCCGGCTCGGCGCCGTCGACAGGAAGCACCGGCTCGGCGCCATCACCGTCCTCCCCGGCGGTCCGGGCAACTACGGATACCTGGACCCCGTCCTCAGGGTCATGCTCAGGAACCAGGAGAGCGCGCGGCTCAACGACCGGTACGACATCATCGGCTTCGATCCCCGAGGCGTGAACTACAGCACCAAGGTCGACTGCGAGAATCCGCCGCGCCCTCCGGGCGGGCAGCCGGGCACCCTGACCGAGGAGGCGGCTCATCGGATGTATGACGCCCAGGTGGCCGACAACGGCTCCTGCGGGCGCTCCGATCCTGCCTTCCTCCGGCAGCTCACCACCGCCAACGTGGCCAAGGACCTGGACCTGGTCCGGGCCGCGCTGGGCGAGCTCAGGCTCAACCTGCTCGGCGTGTCCTGGGGCACCTGGCTGGGCGTGCTGTACCGCAGCACCTTCCCCGGCCACACGGGACGCGTCTTCCTGGACAGCGTGGCGCCGCCCTGGACCCGCCTCGACGAACACGTGGCGGGCAACGCTGCCGCCGCCGAGCGTAACTTCGGCCGGATGGCGGCGTGGCTGGCGCGAAACGACAAGACGTACGGCTTGGGCGCCACCGCGGAGCAGGTGCGCGAAGCGGTTCTGCGGCTGCGTCGCGACTACGAGGAGAACCCCAGGACGTTCACCGACCTGAGGATGCCCGTCGACGGGATGGCCGTCGCCGATCTGGCCCGCAGGAGCTCGCCCGACTGGCCGCGGGCGGGCAAGGCGCTGGCCGAGCTGCTGAACGCGACCGGCGGCACCGCGCCGCCCACTGTCAAGGAGATCTTCGGCGCCGAACCGGGCCGGCCCGCGGCGGGCACGCCCGAGTGGGCCAACATGACGATGAACCGGGCGGTCATGTGCAACGAGGACAGCAGCCGGCAAGGGTTCTCCTCCGCGTGGGCCGACTACCAGCAGCGGCTCGAGCGCTATCCGGTGACCGGCCCCGCGTTCGGTTTCGGCGCCGGGTGCGCGGGCTGGCCGCTGCCCGTGCAGGAGACCCGGGTGAAGCGCGGTAGCGGGCCGCTGGTCCTGGCCGGTCACCGCCACGAGTTCATGTCCGCGTACGAGTGGACGCTGCAGACGTGGCGTGCCGTCGGCGGCAAGGTCTACACGGTCGACGACGACGTGCACGGGTCGGCCACACGCGTCCCGGAGTGCGCTGTCGACGTGGTGCGCTACTTCAACACCGGCCGAATCGACCACGGCTGCGACGGTACGAAGCTCCCGGCTTCCTGATCGGCGTTCGTCCGAACCCGCCCAGCTGTGCGGGCGTTGCGTTCAGGGGGTTGGTCGCCGCCGCGCGAACGGCACCGCACCAGCGTGCCTGCGCTGGTCCGGCCGAGCGCGCGGTTCTCCATGGCCGGCGTCCGCAGGGACGGTGGCGTCGGGCTCTGGTCCCGTAGGTTGTCCGGCCGTGGATTTACCATTGGGGCGGTTGCTCCGTACCCGGCGTGGCTTGGGCGTCTTCTTCCTCCACCTGCACATAACCCGCGGAATGAACGGCGAGACCCAAGATCGCGCCAACCAGGATCGCGATCCCGGCGATCGGCATGATGTGCCAGAAAGCGGCGACCACCCCGACGAACCCGAGCCCGAGCGAAACCTGCTGCGCTATCAGCACGAGACCGGAACTCGTCATGCGCCGACGATAGGTTTCGTGCCGGTTCAACATGATGAGAGCTGACAAGAGCGGGATCGCCAAGGAGAAGGCGATCACGCAGATCGTGGCGGACAGATCCAGGGAAGCCGCTCCCGAGGTCAGGAACGGCTGCACCAAGACGGCTCCGATACCGATCAAGCCGCCGTACATCACGTTGTTCTGCCGGAGGGTCTCCTCCTCGTGCGCTGCCGACCGCTTCCGCCACCATTCCGCATGTGCGGCGGCCTTCCGCTTCCACCACGCTTCGTTCGCTATGTTCTCGTCCGCGATGTTCTCGTCAGTGATGTTCTCATCCATGGCGACCATTGTGCAGATGGCGCGAGCCCGCCTCTACCGGCCACTGCTCCCGCCTGCTGATGAACGAGCCAGGTTGCGGGTGGATTCACGGACGCGCTGAGCCGCAGGGCCCGCCGTACCAGATCGGCTTCGCCGCAGCTGGTCAAAGAACAGCAAGATCGATCTCCGCGTACGCTCGCGCCCGGCGTGGCTGGGGGACGACCGAGTGAGGAACGACGTCGCCTCATGTCACGCGATCCACGACCAAGCCCGACCCTTCATAGCGCACAGTAACTATGCCAAAATATACGGTAACCGGCATCTCGCGCTGGGCAGATGAAACTCGGCAGGCCATCGTCCAAGCCCGCCTGCCGTCTCACAGCTGTGAAGGAGTCCGCCATGTCCTCGTCGACCTCCGCCAACACCCAGATGCCGAAGTCCTTCAAAGTCGGTGTCCAGCTGATGCAGGACGCTGTTCCGGCCGACGCCGTGTCAGTGGGAACGGGCGCCTACAACCAGGAGGCACTGTTCGCGAATCCCTTCAAGCAGGCGCGGGAGGAGGCGCTGGTCATCAACAAGGACGGCAAGCTCACCTACCTGGAACGGACGGAGGGCTCCGACACGGGCTGGGACCAGGCGGAGGTGTCCGCCGCGACGGGGACGTTCAGCGAAGTGGTCGTCGCGGTGCATCCCACCGGGGATGTGTGGGCGTTCGCCGCCCCGGTGGGTGGCGGTGACGTGCAGTCGTTCGTGCTGGTGGCGACCGGTGCCGGGCCGAACGGGACGGTGGAGTGCGGGTGGACGGTGCGCCAGGCCACCGCGACGCCGTGGACGGTAGCGCCGAATGTGGCACCGCAGGCGCTGGCGGTGTCGTACTCGCCGGACGCCGGGCCGCTGGTGATGGGAGCGGCGCTGCACAACGGCCTGTACATCAGCTCCCTGTCCGCCTCGCCGAAGGCCTTCGTCAGCGCCTACTACCCGTGGGTCCTGTCCGGGTCGTGCTCGATCGCGGCGCAGTCAGGACGCTTGGTCGGCGGCGGGTTCGTGCCGGTGATTCAGCATGACGACGTGCGCCGCAAGTCGTACGTGTACTACGTCATGGACGGCAGCGTCCTGCGTCGCCTCTCGACCGCCGAGGGCGCCGGCGTCACGAACGAGACGGTGAGCAGCACGGTCAAACAGTTCTGCGGTACCTACAACGTGCCGAACCTGCCGCAGTACGCCCCGCAGGGCGACATCGGATACGTCTTCCTCGATGCCGGCGACAGCAGCCTGGTGACCGGTTACGGCGGCAGACTGCCCCAGCACGTGGCCACGGTGAGTTTCGAGTCCGCCAGAGCATGGCAGGACGCTGACGGGAAGCTGCACATCTTCGGCCAGGACGCGGCCGGTTCGTTGAACGTCCTGCACCAGGCCGACTGGCTCTACGGGCATCAGGCAGTCCATCCGGTGTGGACCCAGGCGCTGCCGGAGCGGCCCCTGGGCCCCGGGATCGACGGCTGGGACTGCTTGAACACCGCCGATCAGCTGTTCGCGTTCGACTACGAGGGCTCAGGCAAGGCCGATCACCTCGTGGCGTACCGTCCGGTGGACGGCCAGGCCAAGGTGTGGGTGATGAAGAGGACTGCCGACGGCTTCAAGGAAGTCCTCTCCTCCACCCTGCAGAACTTCCCCTACCCGCTGGGCACCGGCGACCTGATGTGCCCCTTCGACTACCGGCACACCGGCAAGCTCGACCACGTCGCCGTTTACCGGCCTGGGACGGGCAAGGTCACGGTTCTGAAGGCCAACGCCGCCCAGGCGAGATTCGACACGGCCTACTCGAGCAACACCGGCATCGGCAATGCCGACCTGAAGAGCACCGCCGACCGAATCGTCGCGGTCGACTACGACAGCTCGGGCCGGCTCGACAATCTGGCGATCTACCGGCCTGGTGGCCGCACCGTGTGGATCGTGCAGAAGGGCGCCGGCGACTTCTTCGACACCGTGTACCAGAGCCGCACGGCCGGCTCCGGCGATGGCATCGGCGGCTACGACATGGCCGACTCCCGCGATCAGCTCATCGCGTTCGACTTCGACGGCAGCGGCAAGTGCGACCACCTGATGGCCTACCGGCCCGGTGTCGGGAGCCTCTTCCTGCTGCAGCGCAAACCGAACAGCCGCGACTACCAGGCCCTCCTGACGTCCGCCAACGGGATCGGCGGCTTTCGCCTGGCCGACGCCGACGACCGGCTGGCGCCGTTCAATTACGGCGCGGACAAGCCAGATCACCTGGTCGGTTACAGGGACAACACCGTCTGGATCCTCCGCAAGCAGCCGGCCGTCCCGAACCAGCCGCCGGCGTACGCCTCCGTCTACACCTCGAGCACCATCGGCGGCTTTTTCGGGTTCTCGGGCCGCCGCGTCATGTCCTTCGACTGCACCTCCAGCGGCCGGGCCGACCACCTGATCGTCTACGCCCCCGGGCCGAGGACGGCCCGGGGTTGGGTCACCATCATGAAGTCGGCGGGCGACCTGTTCCCTCCGGTGTACCGGTCCCCGAGCCTTGCGGCTCCGGTCGTCGTCGGTGTGCACGCGGGCGTCGCGGAATACCGAGTCGATCCCTACCCGGACTACAAGCCATCTCAGCTGATCAAGGTCAGCGGAGCGTCACCCGCCGAGGCGTACTGCCTGTGCACCCAGGACATCACCACCTCCCAGTGGGCCGTCGACAAGGTGCGCCGCGCCCTCGCGAAAGCGTCGCAGGATCCTCCGATCATCGTCTCCCGTTACGTGGCCGACGTGACGCTGTTCGACGCCGCGGGCGCGCCGATTCCCGGCCGCACCGTCACCATCACCGCCGACTCGCTGGCCGAGGTCCACGTCGGTACGGTGTCCTACCAGGTCGGCCCAGGGCGCCCGATCGCTGCCGTCACCAACGGGGCGGGCAGGCTGTCGGTGTCCGTCGACGCCCGCAGCCTCAGCTCCCCGATCCTGACCCTCACCACCGACGGCCTTTCCGCCGGTTTCGGGATCGACTTCGCCGCCGCGGTCAACGGCTACCTCGCCGGCACCGGCTCGCTGCCTTCCCAGAAGGGCACCTTCGACGCCGAGGCGCTGCGAACGGCGCAGGCAGTGGGGGACGACAGTCACACCGAGCCGCTGGTCCCGAGCAACAGGTGGTCGCGCGACCTTCAGCCGCAGACAGTCGTCGATCACTGCTCGACCGTGTACTCCATGGCCGCGGGCACCCCCACGGCGGCCGCCTTCTCCGGTTCCGAGCAGGCCCAGCCGGTCGTCGGCTACGTCTTCCAGAACTGGGACCCGGACCGGCCTCAATTCCAGGCCTTCCGCAGCGAGGTCGAGATCGCGGCCTACCACGACCACCGCATCGGCCATCCTGCCTACGGCGGCTTCTGGGACGACTTCGCCCAGTGGGCCACCGACGTCTGGGAGGGCATCAAGACCGGCGCCGCCCGGGTCGCCGAGGTCGTCGTCGACGTGAAGAAGTCCGTCATCAAGATTGCGATCTGGATCGGGGATGCGATCGTCTCCCTCGGCGAGATCATCATCAACTCGATCGGGCAGGCCGCGCGAGCCGTGGAAGCCGTCTTCCAGATGATCGCCGACGCCGCCACGCGCGTCATCGACTGGCTCAAGTCCCTGTTCGCCTTCAAGGACATCTGGGAGACGAAGAAGGCCCTCAAGTCCGGGCTCCTCACCACGCTGGGATACGCGTCGACCACCGTCACGCACTTCAGCGACATCTCCGACGACTGGTTCAAGGAGCAGGAGCAAAAAGTCCGTACGGCTTTCGCCCAAGCCAAGGCCTACTTCGCCGACAGCCGGATCGGCGACGCCCAGAACAAGATCCCGCCCGCCGTGGACGCCTCCGGCAAGGCAGTGGAAGCCGACAAGGCGCAGAGCGACCCGCAGGGCAACTGGCTGATCAACCAGATGCACGGACAGCAGATCCGGCATCCGGGCTCCTTCACGGTCAACAACACCACCGCGCTATCCGTGATGGGCGACGCCTGGAACGACTTCCTCACGAAGTGGGAGCTGTCCGGCGTCGGCGACGCGCTGGGCCGCGCGGTGGATGACATCAAGGAACTTCTGGAAGGGGTCTTCGCGCCGGATCAGAACGACCCCGGCCGCACACCCGTGGTCCTGCTGCTCGACGCCATCGAGAACCTCGTCATCGCGTTGCTCGAAGCCGTCGCCCTGGTCGTCCGCGCCTTCCTGACCCTCGCCGTCAGCGTGTACAAGACGATCGAGGAAGCGCTGTTCGCCCGGATCGAGAACGCCGGGTTCCTCAGCAACATCTACAAGTGGGTGCAGGAGCGCGCGGGGGTCCCGAAGGAGAAGATCGAGGACCTGACCTACGGCGACCTCTTCCTGCTCATCGGCGCGTTCATGGGCACCGTGTTCTACAAGCTCCTCAACGGCGTCGACAAGGTGCCCTTCCCCGGCGGCGTGTTCCCCGTCATCCCCCCGCCGCCCTGGCACCCCGACCACGCGGCCTTCGTGGTCCAGGACCCGCCGAAGAACTCCGACGGCCTCATGGCGGCCCAGATGATGGGCAACTTCCTGTCAGGCATCCTCTGCACGCTCGGCGGCGTCATGACGGACCTGCCGTGGGCGCCGACGGGTGAACCGCTGCCGGAGAGCAAGGTGAACGCCTTCGGGAACGCCTTCTCGACCGTGCTCGGATATGTAGCCATGGGATACCCCGGCATCTACGGGGCCACCACCTTCAAGGACTTCAGCGAGATCACCGCCGCGCCGTGGCTGGTCTGGTGTGTCTTTTCCGCGCCGTGTGTCGCGACGGTCCTCACCGGCGGCGGTTCCTTCAAGAACATGGAGCACTTCAGCGTCGGACCGCTGGCGACCACCGGATTCGGACTTGTCCTCCTGATCCTGTACGTCATGGGGAACGTGCATTCTGACGCCCCGCCGGTGACGTGGGCCGCGAGCGTCCTGACACCCGTTCCGCTCATGGCCCAGTCGGTCCGCTGGCTGAGCCGAAAGTACCCGGCCACCGGGCCCCTGCTCAACAACGGCGTGACCGCGGTCGACGCCCTCACCAACCTCGCCAGCTTCTGGGCGACGGCGATCGGGGCCGGGGATGCGAACGCCAACAAGCCCTACATCCCCACGCTCCCGACACAGCCAGTACCCCAGGTGGGCATGGACTACAACGTGAAGATACCGGTGGAAAAGGGCAACAAACAGGGCGACAAGTGGATCTCTGGCTGGCAGGTCATCGACGGGAAACTGCCCGAGGGACTCAAGCTCGATGAGGACACCGGCTACATCCAAGGCAACCCGACGGCCGTCGGCACCGGCACGACGACCGTCACAGTCCAATGCCACGACGCCTACGGTCCTCCCCTGTACTCCGCTCCGCAGAAGGTGTCCGTGCCGGCGGCGCAAGCGAGCCCCGTCCAAGCAGTGGCCAAGTACTCCGGGGACAACCAGACCGCCCCGACCGGAACGCGCTATCTGACCGCGCTGGCCGTGCAGGTCACCGACGCCGCCGGCCAGGCGCTGCCGCAGGCCGTCGTCGTGTTCACCGCGCCGAGCACGGAACCGTCGGCCAAGTTCGCCGACGGCACCACCACGTGCCGGGCGGTCAGCGACAGCAGAGGCCTGGCGGTGGCCACCGACTTGATCGCCGGCAGCACGGCCGGTTCGTTCAGGGTGGAGGCTCAGGTGCCGGGCGTGAGCACGGCCGCTGTCGCCTTCAACCTGGCCTGTACCCAGACCGACGTCGCCGGCATCACTCCGGCGGCCGCCAGCACGCCGCAGACCGCCAACATCGGGACGACGTTCGCGCACGGGCTGACGGTCACGGTGAAGAACGCGGCCGGCGCGGTCGTCCCGAACGCGTGGGTGATCTTCACCGCACCGGACAGTGGCGCCTCGGGCACCTTCGCGGACGGCACCACTTCCTGGGCCGGATCCACCGGCGCCGACGGCACGGTGACCGCGGCCGCGTTCACCGCCAACGGCACGGTGGGCGACTACACCGTGACCGCGACCGTCACCGGCGTTCCTGGACTCAGCCCGGCGATCTTCCAGCTCGGCAACAGGAAACTGCAGGCGAAGGCACTCACGCCCAACGGCGGCAGCGCGCCGCAGAACGTCGTGGTGAACACGCGCCTCGCGGAGAACCTCAGCGTGACCGTGACCGACGAGCAAGGGGGGCCGTACCCCAACGCGAGCGTGACCTTCAGGGCGCCGGGCACCGGCGCCACCGGCACCTTTCCCGGTGGCAAAGCCACCTACCAGGCGGTCACCAACGCCGACGGCATCGCCGTCGCCGGCGAATTCACCGCCAACGGGACCAAGGGGCAGTACTCGGTCGTGGCGAGCCTGTTCGAGAACAGCTCGTTGAGCACGTCCTTCACCATCGTCAACATCTGAGCCCGGCTGCACGAAACGGAGACTCCCAGCTCGAGATACGCGAGCTGGGAGTCTCCGCCGGTCGAACCCGTATGCGAGCGCTGCCCTGCGTATGAGAACCGTCTCGTTTGTGCAGATGCCGATTTCCCGTAGCGCGGCACTTTTGGATCCGCCGGACCGGCCAGAATAGGTAGCTTAAGCGGCTCTCGCCACCATGCCGGATAGGGCTCAGTTTCTCCCATGGGCATCCCTTGAGGGGCTCAGGATGGATAAAAAGAGAGTCTTAATCTGCGCGAGTACCATACGTTCGCGACAATGCGCCGCATCGGCGAAAGTAATGCGAGGGTGCCGAAACTAATCGGCACCTCCATCAATGTCACGGCCTGACTATCGTCTCCTTGGGTCCGCAGTAGGAGAATTTCACCTTGTACGGCTTGCTCACGCAGGCCCAGAGCTCGACCGTGCCGTGCGGCATGGCCACGGTCTTCTGCTGGATGCAGTCCTGGTCCTTGTAGTAATTGACGTACTGGTACGTGTGGCCCTCGTACCGCACCTTGGCCATCGCGTATCGATGGTCCGTGCTGCGGTCGCAGATGATGATTCTGTTGTGGGCGGACAATTGGGCCTCGGCCAGCAAGTCCCCGTGACGGTTGGCGACATGCGCCCCGGGATTGTCGGCGCGAACGGTAGCTGACGCGGCGGCCGATCCCATGGCGGCGAACGCCAGTCCGCTAATGGCGGTAATGAACAGCAGTTTCCTCACAATGCCCCCTGTCTGTGGTGTTTTCCATAGGAATGACGATGAGTCCGACGCCAAAGTTCACGAAAGATCCAAATTTCTGGACTCGATATCTCATTCCCGCTGGCCGTCACCCACCACGGTCCGGACCCGGGCCCTTGGGGCATGCTCAGCCGACCCGGTCGTCGCCCGGGGCATCAACGTCCAGGCGCCCTGCGAGTCATCCCGCCGTGCTCGGCGCGCAGCCTGTGGCCTGGCGCGTATCTGAGCCGGCATAGGTCATCTGTCTTCGCATGCTTCCCGTAGCCTGCAGAGCGCCTCAGGAACTCTTCGGCTCGGTGGGGGTACTGAGCTGAGTATGGGTGGCCGATCGGCTACGTCGTCGGTACTCGGTGGGCGTCAGCCCCACCAGCGTTCGGAAGCGGCGGGCGAAGTATGTCGGGTCGTCCCAGCCGACGGCGGCGCCGACCCGAGCAGCCGGCAAGGCCGAGTGTGCCAGTAGCGTGGCGGCCCGCTCGGCTCGCAGCCGGGCCAGGAAGCCCAGCGGCGTCAACCCGACGTACCGTCCGAACAGCCGGCCCAGATAGTCGGGATCCAGGTTGACCGCCCGGGCGAGATCGTCCAGCCGCCACGGATGGCCGGGTGCCGCCTCGAGCCGGGCGACGGTGGCGGCGACAGCGGGGTGGATGGCCGGCTCGAGCGTCTTCGGTTCGGGGTCACGGCCGTCGGCCAGGACGCCGAGCACGGTGATCAGCCGGCCCAGCACACGGCCCGGCCGGCCCTGATTGGCACTGAGGTCCTGTTCAAGGAGGCTGATCTCCGCGATGGCCTCCTCGGCGGCGGCCGGGTCGACGGTCGTCACCGCCACGCCGTACGTGCCGGATGCCACCGGATCGGTCCACAGAATCCGGCGCAGCATCGGGATGTCGTACAGCGCCGCCAGTTCGCCCCGTAGGGCTTGGGCGGACAGGCAGCAGTTGGCGACGGTCAGGTCCGTGCAGTCCAGGAACCCGTGCCAGGCGCCGGGACGGAGCACGATGACCTGCCCGCGCCGCAGGGGGTGCTCGCCCTGGCTGGTCACGTGCCGGCCGTACCCGCTTCCGATCACCGCGATCTCGAGGAAGTCGTGCGCGTGCGACTCGACGTCCAGATCCAAGCGGTGGACACCTGCCAGGACCGGGCCCCCGGCGAACAGCGCATGTTCGTGCAGCGTGGCAGGCATGTCGGAATCGTACGACTACTCGCCGGGATCGGCCTAGCCCAGAGCGGTACGCCTCGACGACGCTTGCGGTATCCCAACCGCAGGAACCATGGAGGTCAATGATGGCAACGACCACGACCGGGCAGTACGGCAGCGACGTCGGCACCGACGGCCGAGTGCCGGAAGAGCTTGTGGCGGCGTACCGCGAATACGGTTTCGTCCGAGTACGCGGCGTCCTCGAGCCCGAGGAGGTCGAGCGCTTCCGAACGAGCGCCGAGGCGTTCCTGGAGGCGCATCGCGCGGAGAGCCTGGAGAAGCAGGGCGTCTTCAGCCAGCTGGTCAACGTCTGGCAACGCGACCAGACGCTGCGAGAGCTCACGTTCGATCCGCGGCTGGGCCGGATCGCCGAACAGCTCGCCGGGTTCTCGCTGCGGCTCTGGCACGACCAGATGCTGGTCAAGGAGCCGCACAACAACGCCGCCACGGAATTCCACCAGGACCGTCCGTACTGGCCGCATGCGGGCGACCGGCTCCCGCTGTCGGCGTGGATAGCGCTGGTCGACGTACCGCCGGAGCGGGGCTGCATGACCTTCCTGCCCGGCACCCAGGATCGCACCGGCCTACGCCCACAAGACCTCCACCACGAGGAAGACCTCTTCGCGATGGACCCGTCCCTGCGCTGGATCCCCCGGGTCACTGTGCCGCTCCGCGCCGGCGACTGCACCTTCCACAGCGGCTACACCGGCCACATGGCCCTACCCAACCGCACCGCCCAGGCCCGCCTCGCGCACGTCACCATCTACATGGACGAGGCAACCCACTACAACGGCAACGAACACATCGTGACCGACCCTCTCGCCCTCACCGCAGGCGCCCGCCTGGACGGCGCCACCTTCCCCCGCCCCTGGGCTTAGACCGCTGACGTTCAGCAGGCCCAAGCGGCCAAGACCCATCGTCTCCGCTGGCATGACCTCGTTCGTTCGGCGTCATCGTCGACCTGGCCGTCATCGGCGCTCTCGGGTCACCCATGTGGCGCCCGACGCTCGACGGCCGGACCAGAACTGACCTGCCGTCCACGCCACTGGAGAAGGCCCTGCGGTCACGCTGATCACGTGCTCGGTGGGACGGCTCTGACCAGGTGGGAGCTGTACCAGCTCTTCTTGCGGTTCAAGTGCCGGGTCCGCACTGAGGACCCGGCCCCGGAGATCTATCCCGGGTCGGAGCTCCCGCATTCCGAGCCCTCTCCCGTATGCTCGCCAACCATGATCGGGCGCCGGATCTTCCTCCTCGTCGGGACTGTGCTCCTTGCTCTCACGGCCTATCGCGCATTCATTGGTGGCGACAATGAGGCCACTCGGCAGACGCAGCTCATCTTCGTGATCGCCGGCGTCGGGTTCATGCTGGGCGCGGTCGCGATGGCGATCGTCGAGCACGGGCGGGAAATGGCCGAGCGTGAGAAGGCTCGCCGGGATGCGGACATGTAGGGGGTGCTGGCGATGAGCGGCAGATTCTCGGGCGCCGACTATTAGGGCCACGCCAGATCGACTGGCGGGCCTAGACAGGACCCGCGTGTCCAGAACGGACAACACCATGCCTCTCCGGATCCAAGCCGAGGACAGGCCGGCGTGGACGCATTTCATGCATTTCGGCGGCTCGTTCGCCGGGATCGGTGCGGACTGCAACATCTACGAACGGCGTGCCCGTCAAGGGTGCGCCTGGCGCTGCTGAAGGGTGTTGAACCTGAGCCGACCCGGCACCGCGGCAACGCGAAGTGGCTGCGCTAGTAGTTCAACAAGACGTTCGCGATGGGAACGGTGGTGCCCGCCAGCGGCGCCGGCGCGACGGGCTTGCCGGTCAGCTGGCCGGGGAAGAACCTTCCCCAGATCTGCAGGTATCCCGGCGAGATCTGCTCCTCCATCGCGGGAATGGACTCGGCGAGGGCGACCGGCCTGGCGAGACAGTCGACCAGCAGGGCGCCGTCATCATCGCTGATCAGAGTCGAGGTGGACGGTGGTCAGGTCGCGGGGCCAACCGCCGCCTCGAAACCCGGCACCGCGCTCGGGATCGGCTTGAGGGTGGGTTGATCACGCACCATGCTCGTCCATCGGGAGGTTGACTGCAGTCAGGTTGCCGATACCCCCGTCCCCGCGACCGCACCAGCATGGATATCTGTCTGCCAGGAGGTTCCGATGGCCACCGACGATCGCCTGATCTCGCTGGTGGGGCGTTCCCCTGTCCTGGACCCGTCCCAGCTCGACGTGCTGCGCGGGTACGGCAGCGAACGCGACGTAGCCGCAGGTGACGTGCTGTTCGCCGACGGCGACGAGACCTACGACCTGATCGTGCTGCTCGCGGGCACGGCCGACATCGTGCAGGGGTACGGCGAGCCAGGGGAGGCCGTGGTCGCCGGCTACGGCCCGTCGGAGTTCCTCGGCGAGATCGGCATGCTCACCGGGCAGCGTGCCTTCCTCAGCGCGGTCGCCACCTCCACGGGTCGGATCCTCGCGGTTCCGGTGGCGCAACTGCGCCGGATCATGGCGCAAGAGCCGGGCCTGAGCGACCTCATCCTGCGGACCTTCCTGCTCCGTCACTCCATCCTGATGACCCGCAGCACCGGCCTGACCCTGATCGGATCGCGCTTCGACCATGACACGCGGCGGCTGCTGGAGGTTCTGGCGCGAAACCGGCTGGTCTGGAACTGGCTGGATCTGGAGGAGTCGCCGGAGGCCGAGCAGATCCTGCAAGGCCTGGATGTCCCGATCGCCGACCTGCCGATCATCATCGTGCCCGGCGGACCGGTGCTGAGGAACCCCGGAAGCCGCGCGCTGCTCGACGCCCTGGCAATCTCGGGCGACACCGGTGCGTATCCGCCGGGCGTATGCGACCTGCTCGTCGTGGGCGGGGGCCCGGCCGGGCTCGCCGCCTCGGTCTTCGGCGCGTCCGAGGGCATGGCGACCACCCTGGCGGAGGACACCGCGCTCGGCGGCCAGGCGGGAACCTCGACACGGATCGAGAACTACCTCGGCTTCCCCGCGGGCGTGTCCGGGGAGGAGCTCGCGACCCGGGGGACGCTGCAGGCGCAGAAGTTCGGCGTCCGGATCAAGCAGGCCGCGAAAGCCACCTCGCTGTCGTTCCAGGACGGCGCGCACCAGGTCACCTTCGATGACGGCGAGGTCATCAGCGCCAGATCGGTCATCATCGCGACAGGAGCGCGGTACAACCGGCTTCCCCTGGACCGCCTGCAGGAGTTCGAAGGCGTCGGGGTCTACTACGCGGCGACCCAGGCGGAGGCCCAGGCCTGCGAGAGCGGGCCGGTCGCGATCGTCGGTGGCGGCAACTCCGCGGGCCAGGCCGCGCTCTTTCTCAGCCGCTCGTGCGCCGAGGTGCACGTGATCATTCGCCGGGACGCGCTGGACGCCACGATGTCGCGGTATCTGGTCGACAGGATCGAGCGCCACCCGCGCATCGTCGTCTGGCCTTTCACCCAGGTCACGGCCCTGACCGGAACGAACCGGCTCGAGGCGGTACGGCTCCGCCGCGAGGGCAAGCCGGACGCGGAAGAGCTGGCCGTGGCCGGGCTGTTCGTCTTCATCGGCGCGAAACCGGGAACCGACTGGCTGGCGGGCCAGCTGGCCACGGACAGGAACGGATTCCTCCTGACCGGGAGTGATATCCCGGCTGCCCGGCTGGAGCGCGAGGGCCAGCCCCCGCTGTATCTGGAGACGAGCAGGCCCGGCATCTTCGCCGTCGGTGACGTGCGCAGCGGTTCCGTCAAGCGGGTGGCAGCCGCCATCGGTGAGGGCTCGGTGGCCGTCCGCCTCGCCTTCGAACGCCTCCAGTCGGCAGGCCAGGGCGACCTGCTCGGCTTGGCCGTACCTGGTGTCTAGCCCGCTGCCGGCGAGTAAGGATCACCCGGGCAGGTCGCTGAGGAAGGCCTCGACGTCGGCGGCGAAACCCGCGTGGTGCGCCGTTCGTCACGAACACCGGCATCGTCAGGCAGCTGAGCCGCTGGAGCAGCCCGTGATCGGGGATCCCCCACGTGCAGACCGCGTCGTACTGCGCTTCACAGGTCGCCCAGGTCGTCGGGGTGTCCCGATCCTCGGTTCTGGCGTACATGCGGCCCAGCGCTTCCTTGCCGACCTGCAGGCTCGATGCGGATCGGGCGAAGAAGACGTCCAGGTATTCCTGGGGAGCGGTTTCCGGGTTGCCGATGGAGAACCCCAGCAGATCGACCTGGCCGAGGTCCATGGCGGTGACGAAGGCGATGGCGTCGTGCGCAACCTGCTCCACGGTGTTCGGCGTCGTGCCGGTGGAGCCGGCGACTCCCTGGGCATCCGCATGCCGGCTGCACCTCCCGGCAATCACGCGGATACCCTCCGCCCCGCGCGCCGCACCATGAAGCACAGCGCCTGGCCGGCCAGGCGCTGTTCGTCTCCTATCTCGCCATCGCCGACTTCGCCGCCTCCGCGGCACGCGACGCCAAGCCCGTGCTGGGGTCGGCCCTCGACACGTTCGCTCTCCTGGGCGCGCGAAGCCCTGGGTACGGCGTGCCGAGGGCGAACCACGCGCCTGCGGTATCAGCGTGCGGGCCCCGTCGGCGTCTCCTGGGGTGCCCGCCCGGCTCACCGCGCAGCAGCGCGAGATCGTGACCCTCGCCGCCAGAGGCCTGACCAACGCGGAGATCGCCGATCTCTTGTTCCTGTCGCCCCGCACGGTCACGTCACACCTGTACCGCTCCTATCCCAAGCTCGGAATCGCCAACCGCAACCAGCTCCGCGACCTGATCGACCCGCCGGACGCGACGCGGACCCACGGATAGGCCGGTGCACGCCTCTCACCACCACGGATGTTCGAGAGCTCTCCCGGTGCCACCGGTCCGGTCGAGGGCGTCGAGCCGCGACAGCTCCTCGCCGGACAACTCGAAGTCGAAGATCTGCAGGTTCTCCTCGATCCTTTCCCGGCGGACCGACTTGGAGATCACCGGGATCCCCTGTTGCACGAACCAGCGGAGCAGCACCTGCGCGGGCGACCGTCCTGTGTCGGCTGCGACAGCGGTGACGGCGGCGTCCGCAAGGTGGCGCCCGGTGCCCAGGGGGCTGTACCCCTCCAGAGCGATGTTGCTGCGCCGGCAGGCCTCCAGCAGCGCTCGCCGGTAAGCGAAGGGGCTGAAGTCGACCTGGTTGACCGCCGGCAGCACGCCGGCGATCGCCGTCACGCTCGCCAGTTCGGCCTCGTCGAAGTTCGAGACCCCGATCGAGCGGGCGTACCCCAGCTCAGCAGCCCGTTCCATGCCCGGCCACGCCCAGGTGGGACCGCCTGCCGGCCAGTGGATGAGGTACAGGTCGACCTGGTCGACGCCGAGCCGGCGCAGGCTCTCCTCCGCGGCGCGGACCGGGTCCCCGCCACGGGGGAGGAACTTGGTCGTGATGAACACCTCGTCGCGGTCGAGCCCGCTCTCCTTGAGCGCCTTCCCCACGCTCGCCTCGTTCCGGTACGCCTGAGCCGTGTCGATGTGGCGATATCCGGCCTCGAGAGCCCAGCGAACCGCGTTGACACATTCCGGACCATCGGGCACCTGCCAGACGCCGAGCCCCAGCAGCGGCAGCGTGCTGCCGTCCGCCAGTACCCGCGCCATCCCGTCCTTTGTCACCTCATCAGCCGTCATGGAGACAATGATCGCCGCTCCACGCGGTGGCAGGGTATCCGCCGGATGACCGCATCACGGATCAGGCCCCCTGACCTGCGTCGTTGAAGCTGCCGACGCAGGTGAGGGGGCCATCGATCATCCGGTCATGGCGGCGTGCAGCCGGAGGTAGGTCTCGGCCTCCGCGTGCCGGTTGGCTCTCTGGAGGGTACGGCCCAGCAGCAGGTGGGCGTACTCCTCGGTGGGAGCGCGCTCGATGACGGCACGCAGTTCCGTCTCGGCTCCGCGTAGTTGGGCGGAGTGGTAGTAGGCGCGGGCCAGCAGCAGCCGGGCCGCCACGTTGCCCGGCTCCGCGGCGACCACCGGCGCCAGGATGCGGGCGGCGCCGATGTAGTCCTTGAGTTCGAAGTACATCCGGCCGCGGGTGTACTCCTCGGCCAGGGTGGCGGTCATGGCCGCTCCTTTCCGTCAGTGTGCGGCATCCGGGCGGCGGGGACGACGCCCAGGCGGCCGGCCTGGTAGTCCTCCATCGCCTGCAGGATCTCGGCGCGGGTGTTCATCACGAAGGGGCCGTAGTGCGCGACGGGCTCGCGGATCGGCTGCCCGCCGAGCAGCAGCACCTCCAGGTTGGGCTCGGCCTGGGGCTGGCGCGGGTCGGCGGCCAGCGTGAGCGCGCCGCCGGGTCCGAAGGTGGCCAGCTGGCCCTTGCGGATCGGGGCGTGCCCGGTACCGGCCGAGCCCTGTCCGGCCAGCACGTAGGCCAGCGCGTTGAAGCCGGGGTTCCACGGCAGGTCCAGCGTCGCGCCGGGGCTGAGCGTGGCGTGCACCATGGTGATCGGGGTGAAGGTGATCCCGGGTCCCTGGTGGCCGTCCAGCTCGCCGGCGATGACCCGCAGCAGCGCGCCGCCGTCGGCCGAGGCGAGCAGCCTGGCCTCGCCGCCGCGGATGTCCTGGTAGCGCGGCGGGTGGAACTTGTGCGCGCGCGGCAGGTTGACCCACAGCTGGATCCCGTGGAACAGCCCGCCGGACACCACCAGGTGCTCCGGCGGCTTCTCGATGTGCAGCAGCCCGGAGCCGGCGGTCATCCACTGGGTGTCGCCGTTGGTGATCGTGCCGCCGCCGCCGTTGGAGTCCTGGTGGTCGAAGATCCCGTCGATGATGTAGGTGACGGTCTCGAAGCCGCGGTGCGGGTGCCAGGGCGTGCCCTTGGGCTCGCCGGGTGCGTACTCCACCTCGCCCATCTGGTCCATGTGGATGAACGGGTCCAGGTCGGCGAGGGAGACGCCGGCGAAGGCTCGCCGTACAGGGAAGCCCTCGCCCTCGAAGTCGCTGGGCGCGGTGGTCACCGACCGGACCGGGCGCTGGACGGTCGCGACCGGATCGGGCGTGATGACGCGGGGCAGGGTCAGCGTGTTTGCGGTGATGGCGGGCATGGCCCCTCCTCCAGGCTGGTTGAACATTAAACAGTCAGGCTGTGGAACAGTTCGGGTGCGGGAGAAATTCCTCCGGACTCCGCGGCGCGCTTCGACCCACCTCGCCGGACGTCGTCGCCCGCTACTGCCTCGGTCAAGCAGAGGCCTGACCTCGGGCAGAGTCTGAGCCGTCAGGGCCGCTGGGCCGGGGCGTCACAGGCCGAAGGCCCCGCCCTCGATGAGGATGAGCAAGCCGATCCCGATCAGGACCAGCGGCAGCAGGGCGTGCCCCCATCGGCTGAGAGCTTTGGCGATGAGCGGGCGGGTGGCGAAGAACCGCCCGGCGGCGCACCAGAGGGCGACCAGGGCGAGGAAGACGACGATGTGCACGCTCATCGAGGCGACGCCCGCGGTGGCGAAGACGGGCACGTACACGCCGATGTTGTCCCCGCCGTTGGCGAAGGTGACCGCCGCCACCTCCAGCGCTCTGGGTCCGTTCGGCCGTACCTGGACCGGCTCGTCGTCCTCCAACCCGGCCCGCCGGGTCTTCCATGACTGCCAGGCGGCCTTCAGGCCCAGAGCAAGCGGAAGGAGACCGAGATAAGCGATGATCGGCTCGGGCAGGAAGGTGACTCCCAAGGCGGCCGCGGCGGCTACGGCCACGATGGCGAGGAACCCGAGATACTGACCGACCACGACGCGCCCGGCGGCACCGCGGTGCCCGGCGCCCTGGGCGAAGAACAGCGCCAGGACCAGGAGGTCGTCAATGTTGGTGACAGCGAACAGCCCAGCTGCCTGCCCGATGATGCCCAGGTTCACGAAGGAATGGTCTCTTTCCGATGGAGATGTCCAGGGCGACATTAGCGGCCCATGACGCGCAGCATCTTGCGGAGAGGAGGACCAGCAGGCGTCCGTGCCCGAGGGGCCAGTTGAACCCCTCCTGGCCGCCTGAGCTGCCAGGATTTCAGTCGCGTCTCAGGTGCTGATAGGGGACCTTGGGAACCGGTTGCTGGGTCTGTTGGCCTGAGCTGGGGGGAACGGGCGTGCCGGTCAGGACAGGTCGGTTGCCCGTGAGTGATCGCGGCTTGCGCCACGCTCGGCGTCTTCATCGACAGGCGAGTCTGAGGGCTGCTGCCGTCGACCTGTGCGCGCTTGCTCGAAGAAGATGCCGCTAGCTCTGGGGCGGCTTCGAAATGAGAATGGCCCACTTGGCGCCCTTGGGCACCTTGACCTTGATGGTACGGACAGCCAGTTCGTCAGGGATCATGCCGACCCGTATGTTCCCAGGACCGGTAGAACATTGGTGAGGCAATCGAGACTGATCTATCAGCACAGTCATCACCCCACTTGCTTCAACGCAGTCCATGGAGAGGCGAAACGAGGTTCCCATCTTGAGCTTCGTGCTCCAGCCGGTGTTCTGGCCCTCCCCGTCGACATGATGAAGCAGCACCTTTCCTTTGACGCCTCGCGCAAGATCCGTGAGGGGCCGCGTGACTGCGGGCGGGTCAATCAGGCCATGGGGTGCCCGTTCCGAACTCGAAGCATGTTCGCCGCCGCTGATCGAGACTGCGCAACCAGCCAAGAGCGGGATCGCGGCGATGGCGGCGATGAATATGCGCACATTGCACCCTTCAGTGATCAAGTCAGGACAAGGCTATGGCAGCGGTACCTCCCGCGCGAGATCGCCTCCGAAGTCGCACGTTCGCGTGGGGGAGAGCAACGCGAACGTGTGGTGCCGCCGCCTTGATCTCTGTGATAACAGTCGGCAAGCTCGTCGAGTGCGCGTTCCCAGGGGCTGTCGATGTGGCCGGATCCGCCTCCGACCACACGCCGAGCGCGAGCGACCGCGTCTTTGCTGACTGAGGCCGTCGCTACAAGTCGTGGATGGAGCAAGGCAGGTTGGTCGCGGAGTTGGTTCGCCAGGTGAATTTGCGTTCGTAGGGCGGCTGTTCGTGGTGGGGGTGAGAGCGGCTCTCGGATCGTGTGGAGGGCGGCATCGGAGATCGGGCACAATGGCGCGATGACAGCGCAGTACGGCAATACCGACGCGTTCCGTGGTGCGAGCTTCACGAGCGCCGGCTTCGCGGCCGCGACATTTCGCGACTGCGACATGCGCCGGATCAAGATTGTCGACTCCTTGCTTGTGGACGTCAGTGTGTCCGGAGATGTGCGTAACTTTCTCGTCAATGATGTGGATGTCACCCCCTTCGTGGAGGCCCAGCTCGACCGGCGACATCTCGAGCGCGTACAGCTGCGAGCGATGAGGACAGCCGACGACTTCCGCGCGATGTGGGACACAATCGAACGGCTCTGGCTGGAAACGGTCGCCCGCGCGGAGAGACTGCCACGGCTCGTCATGAACGGGTCGACGGCGAGTGGTCCTTCGTCGAGACGCTTCGTCACCTGCTCTTCGCCACCGACGCCTGGGCAAGCTGGACGATCCTCGACGAGCCGATGCCCTTCCACCGGCTCGGCCTCACCCACACCGGTTATCCGCCCGCGGACGCGGCGAGGCTCGGCATGGACCTCGAGCCCGTCGTACGCGGCAGTGATGGAGGCGCGGGCCGGCCGCGTGGCTGTGGTGCGCGGGATCGTCGACGGCCTCACCGACACCGAGCTCGCACGGATGTGCACGCGCGCACCCGCGCCCGGCTATCCCGAGGAAGCGCGCTCGGTCGGCAGTTGCCTGCGCGTGGTGATGGAGGAGGAGTGCGAGCATCGCCGCTACATGGTGCGCGACCTCGCGGTGCTCGACGCGCGCTGACTACAGGCGCCTCCTCTCCTGGCAGAGGTGGTTCACAGGGCGATGGACAGGATTTGCAGGGCCCGCGGGTCGTCGCGGTAGAGGGGGTGGGGATCAGGCAGGCGCGAGCTGTGCCTGGTGGGGGTGGCGAGCGGCTTGGGCAGGGGCGTGAGGGTTCGAGTCCGCTGTGCCGCCGTTCTGATGACGCATTGTTAAGTGGGTGAGGAAGGAGCGCGGCAAGCGCACCTCTACACTTCACGGAACTCAATGTTCGTCGCATATCACTTTCGAGGAGGCCACCATGGCCATCCGGTTCATGAGCCGCCGCGGATACGCCACCGGCGCGCTCGCCTTGAGCGCCGCACTCGCGTTGTCCGCCTGTGGCAGCAGCTCCACCGGCGACAACAGCAGCGGCGGTCCTTCCGCGGCCGCGAGTTCCTCGGCGGCGGGAGGGGTCCAGCTGGTCTCCCCGGGCAAGTTGACGACCTGCACGAACCTTCCTTACCCGCCGTTCCAGTCCAAGGACGCCAGCGGCAAGGTCGTGGGCTTCGACGTCGACATGATCGATCTGGCCGCGAAGAAGCTCGGCGTGACCCAGGAGATCGTCGACATCGACTTCGACTCCATCAAGGGCGGCGCGGCGCTCAACGCCGGCAAGTGCGATGTGGCCGCCGCCGGTATGACGATCACCGAGGACCGCAAGCAGCACCTTGACTTCTCCGCCCCGTACTTCGACGAGGTCCTCGGCCTGGTCACCAAGAAGGGCGCGGGGGTCACGTCGCTGGAGGACGCCAAGGCCAAGAACCTCTCGGTCGGCGTCCAGGCGGGCACCACCAGCCTCGAGCTGGCCAAGAAGGCCGGCATCGAGGCCAAGGAGTTCAAGGACTCCGGCAAGGAGCTGCTCGCGCTGCAGTCCGGCCAGGTCGACGTGGTCGTGCAGGACCTGCCCGTGGTCCTGGAGTGGATGAAGAAGCCCGCTGTGTCCTCGGCCTTCGAGCTGGCGGGTCAGGTCCCGACCCACGCGCAGTACGGCTTCGCCACCAAGAAGGGCAACACCGCGCTGCTCAAGGTCATCAACGACGCCCTGGCCGAGGCGGTCAAGGACGGCACCTGGGCGGCCGACTACCAGAAGTGGATGAGCCAGGCGCCGGTCTCGACCCCGTCCCCCACTTCCTGATCATGGCGACCACGTCGACACGGGCCGGGGGCCTCAGCCCCCGGCAACGGCGCCGGATCAGCCTGAGCATCCAGTACGCCGTTTTTGTCGTAGTCCTCCTCGGCGTCATCCTGCTGGCCGATTGGCACAAGATCGCGCTGAACTTCCTCAACGGCAAGGTGGCGGCGGGGATGTTCCCCGACCTGTTCACCGTGGCGCTGAAGAACACGCTGATCTTCACCATCTCCGGCTACGTCATCGGCTTCGTCCTGGGCCTGGTGCTGGCGCTCATGCGCCTGTCGTCCGTGACTCCCTACAGGGTCGTGGCCCTGGTCTACATCGAGATCTTCCGCGGGCTGCCCGCGCTGATCATCTTCCTGCTGCTCGGGTTCGGCCTGCCGATCGCCTTCCCCGGCTTCAAGCTGCCGGGAGACGTGTACGGGACGGTGGCGCTCGCGCTCGGGCTCGTCGCGGCGGCCTACATGGCCGAGTCGTTCCGTGCGGGAATCCAGGCGGTGCCCAAGGGACAGATGGAGGCCGCCCGCTCGCTGGGGATGAAGCCCGGGCGCGCGATGGTGTCGATCATCCTGCCGCAGGCGATCAGGATCGTGATCCCGCCCCTGACCAACGAGCTGATCCTGCTGTTCAAGGATTCCTCGCTGGTGTTCACCCTCGGGGTGACCGCGGCGACCACGGAGCTCACCAAGTTCGGCTCCGACGCCACGATCGACCAGGCCAACAGCACGCCGCTGATCGTGGCGGGGGCGACCTACCTGCTGATCACGATCCCGCTCGGTGTCGTGGTGCGCCGCCTCGAAGCGCGCCAGGGGAGGAAACGGTGACGCACGCCGTACAGATCGCCGATCTTCACAAGTACTTCGGCGACAACGAGGTGCTCAAGGGCATCGACTTCACCGTCGAGCCCGGGCAGGTGGTGTGCGTCATCGGCCCGTCGGGCTCGGGCAAGTCGACGCTGCTTCGCTGCGTGAACCTGCTGGAGACCCCGACCAAGGGAAAGGTCTTCGTCAACGGCTCCGAGCTGACAGACCCGGACGCCGACATCGACGCCGCCCGGCGGAAAGTCGGCATGGTGTTCCAGCAGTTCAACCTCTTCCCGCATCTGACTGCGCTGCAGAACGTGATGATCGCGCAGCGGCGGGTGCTGGGGCGGAGCAAGACCGAGGCGGAGACCATCGCCAGGGACAACCTCGACAAGGTCGGGGTGGGGGCCAAGAGCGATGCCTACCCGGGCCAGCTGTCCGGCGGCCAGCAGCAGCGGGTCGCCATCGCCAGGGCGCTGGCGATGAACCCCGAGCTGATGCTGTTCGACGAGCCCACCTCGGCGCTCGACCCCGAGCTGGTCGGCGATGTCCTCGCGGTCATGCGCAAGCTGGCGGAGGAGGGCATGACCATGCTCGTGGTGACCCACGAGATGGGGTTCGCCCGCGAGGTGGCCGACCGCGTCGTCTTCATGGACGGCGGCGTCATCGTCGAGGAAGGCCCTCCGGCGCAGGTGATCGGGGCTCCCAAGCACGAAAGGACGCGTTCCTTCCTCAGGCGCGTGTTGCATCCGGAGGAATGAAAGCGTGGCCGCCGGTCCTCCGCGCGCGGAAGGCCGGCGGCCACGAGGTACGACCGCTTCACAGGGCGGCGGCGACGGCGGCGGCGATGAACAGGATCTGCAGGGCCGTTCGCTGGGGGATGGGCGTGACGGGGCGTCCGCCGAGGGTGAGGCCGCGGCGGGCGGCTGAGATGTTCGCGGGGAACATGGCGAGCATCAGCAGGGCCAGGCAGATCGCCGCGATCGGGGCCAAGGACGGGATCAGGAGACCTGCGGCGCCCGCCAGCTCGAGCGTTCCAGTGATCATCACGAGGAGTTCAGGGCGGGGGAACGCCGGCGGGATCATCGCGGCCATGTCGCGCCGCCAGCTGGGCAGGAAGTGCGGAACGCCTGTCGTGACGAACATCAGGGCCAGTCCGCCGCGCAGTGCCGGCTGCCACCCGTCGAGCGCCTCGACTCCTGCCACACCGACGAGCCGTAGTGCGATGAAACCACCGATGAGAGCGATGAGCGGAACCATTCCGTCCTCCAATCTTTCCGGTGACTAGATTGCAGGACGGGCGCGATGTTGTCAATGGAAAGATTCAGGCGGCCAACCCGTGCAGAGCGGTGATGATCTCCCGCCCCTTCGGCGTGGTGAAGTTCCTGACCATGTCGGACGCGAAGCCGGCCACCGAGGTGACGATGCCGCCCGCCGCCTCGATCTGCCGGAAGGCGGCCGCCTCGGTGCGGTCCGTGAGCCCGCCGCAGGCGTCGACCAGCACGTGCACCGCGTATCCCGCCGCCAGCGCGTCGATCGCGGTCCTGAGCACGACGATCTCCGACGTGACGCCCGCCAGGGCGATGACGGGCCGCTCGGCCGCCGTGATGACCTTGCGGGCGGCCTCGTCGTCCCAGACGCAGGGCCCCGTGCGGACCAGGACGGGCACGTCGGCCGGGATCTCCTCGATCACCCCTGAACCGGGCGCGAGGGAGACCGTGATCGGGATCTCCAGCACGCCCGCGACGGTGGCCAGCACGCCCACCGAGCGCCGCAGCGCCGCCGGCGGGTTGGTACGGCTGGCCTCGGCGATGCCGGACTGGAGGTCGCCGAGGACGATCTGGACGGTGCGCGAGTCGAGCATGAGGGTTCCGTTTCTTCAAAGAACGATTCAGTATCTGAATCATATAAGTAAGCGGCGCATTGTCAACGGGTCCGGCTAGGGGCGCAGCCGCTTCTCCAGGCACACCACGACCCCGTGCTCCCTGCGATGGTCGAAGCGCACGTCGTCGGCCAGCGCCCGCATGATCTGCAGCCCGCGGCCGTGCTCGGCGCCGAGTCCGGCTCTGCGCATCGCGTACGGGTCGAAGCCGCCCCCGGCATCCACCACCCTGATCACGCACAGGTCGTCGTGGAGGGCCGCGCTCACCACGTACTCGTCACTGGTGCCGGCGTGCTTGATCACGTTCGAGCACGCCTCGGTCAGCATCAGTTCGATGTCGTCGCGGATCCGGGGGTCGACGTCCAGCGAGCGCAGGGTGCCGTCGAGCACCCGCCGTACCAGCGGCACGCTGGCCGCGTCCCTGGGCAGTCGCAGAGCGATCGTGGCCTCCATGGAGAGCACCTGCCCGCGACGGGAGGCTTCAATCAGGGCTCGATGAAGCGCAGGGCGACCTTCACCGCGGCCTCGTTGACCTCGCGCTCGTCGAGCCCCTCGTCCAGGGTGAACCACTTGCTGGCGTGCAGCGAGAACAGTGCCATCGTCCGCGCCAGCCGTACCTCCAGCGCGTCGTCGCCGGAGCTCAGCTCACGGACCATCTCCAGCATGACCTCGCGGATGCGCGTCAGCGTGGGATGGTCGCGCAGGGCCGTCTGGTTGCGCTCGAGGAAGTGGGCGACCTTGTGGTGGCTGGAGCCCAGCATGGTGTCGGCGTAGCGGTGCACGAGCTCGCGACGGGTCTCCGGCGTCTTGGGCTGGGTCTTCAGCCAGGCCAGCAACTCCTCGAGCTGCTGCTGCCGCTGCTCCACCAGGCTGGCGACGATGTCGTCCTTTGTCTTGAAGTGGTAATAGAGTGCGGCCTTCGTCACGCCGAGCTCCTCGGCGATCTCGCGCAAGGAGGTCGCCTCATAACCCTGTTCGATGAACAGCCTGAGGGCGATCTCCTGGATCCGAGTCCGGGTGTCTTCCCGCAATGTGCACCTTTTCGACTTGACGGCCGGCAAGTACAGAATCTAGCTTATTCTAAGCTTGCCGGTCGGCAAGTAAGCAAGATCGAACTCAGGGGGTGTGTCGGTGGCAGAGGTTGCTGGACGACGACGGGAGGTCATGGTCGTCCTTCCGGGGCTGATGCTCGCCATGGTTCTGGCGATGCTCGACAACATGATCGTCGGTACGGCGATGCCCCGGATCGTGGGCGAACTGGGTGGCCTCACCCATCTGTCCTGGGTCGTCACCGCCTATGTGCTGGGCACGACCGTCTCCACGCCCATCTGGGGCAAGATCGGCGACCTCTACGGCCGTAAGACGATCTTCATCACATCCATCGTGATCTTCATGGTCGGCTCCATGCTCTGCGGCATGGCCGGCTCCAGCATGCTCGGCGGCCCCGCCGACGGCATGGCCGAGCTGATCGGCTTCCGTGCGCTGCAGGGCCTGGGCGCCGGCGGCCTGATGGTCAACGTCATGGCCATCATCGGCGACCTGGTCCCGCCCCGCGAGCGCGGGCAGTACCAGGGCATCATGGCCGGCGTCATGTCGCTGGCGATGATCGCCGGCCCGCTGGTGGGCGGTTTCATCACCGACAACCTCAACTGGCGCTGGGCCTTCTACGTGAACCTGCCCGTCGGCTTCGTCGCCCTGGCCCTGATCGCACTCCAGCTCAAGCTGCCCAAACTCACCAACAAGGTGCGCATCGACTGGGTGGGCGCGATCCTGCTGTCGGTCAGCATCACCGCGATGGTCCTGATCACCACCTGGGGCGGCAACGAGTACGCCTGGGGCTCCTGGCAGATCCTGACGCTGGTCGCGGTCGCCGTGGTGTTCCTGGCCGCGTTCATCTACTTCGAGCGTTCCGCCGAAGAGCCGATCATGCCGCTGCAGCTGTTCCGCAACCGCAACTTCACCCTGATCTCCGCGGTCGGCTTCCTGCTCGGCTTCGCGATGTTCGGCGCGATGAACTTCCTGCCGCTGTTCCAGCAGACCGTGCAGGGCGCCTCGGCCACGAACTCCGGCCTGCTCCTGCTGCCGATGATGGCCTCGGCCATGGTGGTCTCGCTGTTCGTCGGCAAGGTGATCACCTCGACGGGCAAGTACAAGATCTTCCCGGTGATCGGCGGCGTCGGCATGGCGGTGGCCATGTGGCTGCTGTCGATGATGGACGTCAACACGCCCAGCTGGCAGACCGGCGTCTTCATCGCCGTGCTCGGCCTGGGCATGGGCTTCCTCATGCAGACCACGATGCTGATCGCGCAGAACAGCGTCGAGCAGCGCGACCTCGGCGTGGCCAGCAGCGCGAGCACGTTCTTCCGCTCCATCGGCGGCTCGTTCGGCGTCTCGCTGTTCGGGGCGATCTTCAACAACCACCTGCTGTCGGAGATGACCGACAGATTCGGCCCGCAGGCCGCCGCGCAGATGACCAAGAGTGGCGGCCGCCTCGACCCGGCCGCGCTGGCGCACCTGCAGCCGCAGGTCCGCACCGGCATCCTGGAGTCGCTGGCCACCTCCATCTCGGGGGTGTTCGGCTGGGCGATCCTGTTCGCGGTGGTCGTGCCGGTGCTGGCGGTGTTCATCAAGGAGATCCCGCTGCGCGGCGCCGCCACGGTCGACGCCTCCAAGGAAGCCGTCGCCGCCACCTGACGTTGCTCGCCGTACAAGAACCTCAGGGCTCTTGTACGGCGAAGCCACGCCCACCGCCACCCGCCGCACTCCGGCCGGGCCCCGTCCAGGGAGACGCTCCTCCGGCGATGCGCATGACCCGCCGTCACGAAGAAGGCGGGACGCGAAAAATGCGGTGCTTCGGAGGGCGGTGGGCGTGCAGAATGCCTGGCATGCATCAAGGGATCAGCCGGCCGCGGGCCGAGGACGCCGCCGCCATCTACGAGCTCATCTCGGCCTATGACACCTCGGTCATCGGCGCGCCCGACATGACCCCGCAGGACGTGGCGGACGAGCTGGTCGAGCCGGGATTCGACCTGGACAAGGACGCCTGGCTCTGGCACGAACCGGACGGCCGGCTGGTGGGCTGGGCCTGGGCCTTCCGCAAGGGTGACAGCGAGAACGTCGACGTCGAGGTCATCGTCCGGCCGGGCGTCGACGGGGTGAAGGACGAGCTGTGGCGGCTGGCGCTGGAACGCGCCAAGGAGCTGGCCGCCGAGGCGGGACACGCGCACGCCACGGCCGACATCGGCATCTACCGCGACGACGACGGCAAGCGGGCCACCGCCGCCGAGCACGGGTTCGAGGCCGCCACCAACTTCCACCGGATGCGCGTCGACTTCGACGGCCCGGTCGAGGCACCCGCGCCACCGCCGGGGGTGAGCCTGCACACGGGCGAGACCGACGAGGTCAGGCGCGAGGCGCACGCCGTGCACCAGGAGGGCTTCGCCGAGCACTTCGGGTTCGTGAAGGTCGACTACGACCACTGGTACGAGCGCAGGCAGGCGCAGAGCGTCAACGACTGGTCCCAGCTCACCCTGGCCCGCGTCGACGGCGAGCCGGCGGCGATGGTGCAGTGCACGAACATGTTCCTGCCCGACGAGAACTGCGGCTACGTGGCCACGCTCGCCGTACGGCCGGAGTTCCGCGGGCACGGGCTCGGCCGCTTCCTGCTGCGCCACGCCTTCGCCCAGGACGCGGCCCGCGGCAGGAAGGGCACGATCCTGCACGTCGACTCCAACAACACCACCCCGGCCCTCGGCCTGTACACCTCGGCGGGGATGCGCCCGGTCCTGGTGATCGACGTCTGGCGCCGCCGCCTCTAGACGCGGTGGGCCGACAGGTGGGCGAGGATGGACTGGTTGGCCTCCCAGCCGTCGGGGAACTTGATCGGCACCCCGAGCGACACCGGCTCGGCCGAGGGGTGGGCGTCGAGGAGTTCGGCGATGCCGGCTCTGGCGACCACCACGCAGGCGTGCCGGTGCCGGGACGCCAGCACGCACAGCCGCCCCGACTCCAAGTGGAAGGCCGTGGCGTCCCTGCGGCCCGAGAGCGGGTGGAGCACGATCGTCACGTCGTACTCCCGGCCCTGCAGCCGGTTGGCCGTGTCCACGGTGATCTCGGGCGGCAGCCCGGCCGCGCGGATCGCCGCCACCTGGTCGCGGTGCGCCGCGCCCACCGCGATCCGGTCCGCGGTGACGGGCCGCTCGCCCTGCTCCGAAGTCGCCACGGCGCCGCGCCGCAGCAGCCTCTCACCGAGCAGCGCCACGGCCTGCACGGCTTCCGCGTCGGTGCGGACCGTGTGCCGTTCGGGCAGTTCTAGCAGCGCCCACCCGGAACGCGCCGCCTCCTCGAGCGCCCGGTCGTGCACGCTCCCGTCGCCCGCCCCGGCCAGTTCCAGGCTCCGATCGCCGGGCCCGGTCCCCGAGCGGAAGCCGGTGAACGGGTAGAAGGCGCGCGAGACGACCGGGGCCGCGGAGGCGGGCAGCCGCCATGACACCGGCAGCCGGTGCACCGGCAGGTCGGGGTTGTGCCGCAGCAGCACCGAGACGGCGCTCTGCAGCGGATCCCACGACAGCCCCGACCAGCGCCCGCCCTCCACGATCGAGAACGGGTCGAGCTGGCCGGGATCGCCGACGAACAGGGCCCGCTCGAACAGGCCGGCGATGCGCAGCAGCTTGTCCGAGCGCATCTGGTAGGCCTCGTCCACGATCGCCCACGGCCAGCGGCGATCGGCCACCCAGGCCCACTTGTCGGACGTGGCGATGACGACGTCCTGCTCGCCCAGGTCCTGCACGCGGCTGCCGATCGTCACGCCCGGCAGGTCGAGCAGCCGCTGCGGCGCCTCGTACCCGCTCGCCGACAGCCGTCCCACGGTGAGGTGGGGGTGCTTGTCCACGATCCGCACGACCAGGTCGTCGACCTGCTCGTTCGTCTGCGCCACGATCATCAGTGGCTCGCCGGTCGCTGCCAGGTGCGCGGCCGCCCGCACGACCAGCGTCGACTTGCCCGCGCCCGGAGGGGAGTCGACCACCACCCCGCGATGCCGCGGCAGGTCGTCCAGGACCGCCTGGATCACCTCTTCGGGCGTCACGACCAGTCCTCCCTGGCGTCCGCGTCGCTGGGCTCGTACGCCGGCGGGGGACCGCCGTGGGTCCACGGGGTGAGCTCGGCCTCCGGCAGCGCGGGGGAGCCCTGGAAGTCGTCGGTCAGGCTCGTGTAGCAGACCCGCTCGCCGGCCTCAGGAACGGAGCCGGGTGCCGCCGTCTTGCCGCGGCCCATGCCCTTCACGATCTTCACGGTCACCAGGCCGTCCTCGGCCGAGACGAGCTGGGCTCCCTGGCCGCGCCGCTGCGGTGTGCCGAGGGAGGCGCCCGGCGCCAGCCGTACCGGATCGTCGGTTTTGATCACGACCAGCGGGCGCAGCTTGCGGCCCTCGGCGTTGGCCGGGTCGCAGGAGACCACCTCGCCCGCGAACGCCTCGCCGGACAGCCGGTACTCGGCCATGACGAGCGGGTCGTCGTAGGCGCGCTGGACGTCGTAGCCGGCCTGGGCGCGCTCCATGCGGGCCAGCCGGGCGGCGGCGGCGACCGCGCCGTCGCGCCGGGCCTGCGGGGGAGCGCCCTCGGCCAGCTGGGCGGCCATGCCGCTGAACGAGGCGCGGTCGTGCTCCCAGCGCTGCGCCACGCTCGCGCCGGGCGTCAGGTCCCGCAGCAGGTCGAGCGCCTGCCAGACCAGGCGCCAGGTGGGCTCGAGCTGGGTGCTGAGCGCGGCGGCGATCCTGGCCTCGTCCTGGCCGTCGATCGCCGGGGCCAGCACGCGGGCGTCGAACCCGGGGTCGGTGGCCGGTCCCGCGGGCGGCCAGATCGCCGGGTCCTCGGCGCCGGGGTCGGGGCCGGTGGTGATCCAGGCGAGCAGCGCGGCCAGGTTGGCGTCCTCGAGCGCGCTCTGGCCGGTCGCCCAGTGGCGTGACAGCTCCTCGGTCACGGCCAGCGTGAGCGACGAGCCCGGGTAGGCGGCCCGCTCGGCGAAGTATGTCAGCCACCTGCCCAGCACCGGCACCCGCGGATCCACCGGGTAGGGCCCGTCGGGCCTGCGGAAGCGCGTCGAGCGGCCGAGCAGCGCGGTGAACGCGACGCCCGCCCGGTTCGGCAGCACCAGCTGCGGCGCGTCCAGCGCCCGCTCGTACGGGTCGGCGTTCTTCCGCTCGACGGTCTCGGTGTCCTTCGCGAACCCCTCGACGTACGGCACGACGATCTCGGCCAGCTCGGCGGCCCACCCGAACCGGTGGTCCCGGTTGCGCGGCTGCGGCACGACGAGCAGCCGCGGGTCGTCCCTGTCGGTGCCCACCATGGCGCCGAGCGGCGCGGCGGCCTCGCCGGACAGCTTCAGCGGCACGAACACCAGCGGCCGCGCCGCCACATGACAGTGCCGTACGGTCACCAGCGGCTGCCCGATCCCCGCCGCCATGGCCCGCAACCGCGCCAGCGCCGCCAGCACGCTCACGTGAGGCACTCCGTGCGCAGGCGGGCGGCCTCGCGCAGCAGGCGGGCGATCTCCTCCTGGCCAGGCGCCGGGTCCAGGGTGCCGTCGGCGAGCGCGAGGGCCTCACCGACCGTGGCCACGCCGCCGAGCGCGTCGCGCACGGGCCTGCCGAGCTGGTCCGAGGCCCCGGCCTGGCGGGCCTCGTCGCGGCAGAAGTAGCACAGGTCGCACGTCGACAGGCACTCGGGCGCGTAGCGGGCAGGGGCGTGACCGAGGTCCGCCGCCAGGTCCGCGGCCGGGCGGGTGGGCTCGCCGGAGGCGTCGGGCCGCAGGTCGAAGGTGACCTCCGGCGGGAGCGTGGCGGCCAGCGAGTCGAGGGACGCCATACGGCCGAGCTGACGCCGCAGCACCGCGAGCTGCCGCCGCACGTCCACGAGCGTCGCGACGGGGCGGTTGGCGAAGTTCTCCGGGCAGACGAGCACCATGTCGTCGGCCACCCGCAGGTCGCAGGCCTGCAACGCGAGCGCGTAGACGGCGCCCTGCCTGGCCGCGGCCGCCACGGCGGCGGGGTCGGCCTGCCCGTCGATCACCGCGAACGACTTGACCACCACGACGTGGCACCGCCCGCCGTACGACAGCACCGGCACCGACGGCTCCAGAGCCGTCGACTCCCCGGCGATCGGCAGCGTCAGGCCGGGGTGGTCGTAGAGCGTGGGCGGGTCGTCCTGGTCGTGCGCGCTGGGCGGGCAGGCGCCGCGCAGGTCCTCGTAGGCGACGTCGGCGAGTCCGAGCACGGATCCGAGCAGCTCCGCCAGCGAGCCCCTGACCTGTGCCTCGAAGGCGTTGCTTCGCGCGATCGCGAAAGGCGACTGGCCGAAGGGCGGCGCGAAGCCCAGGTGCCGGGCCGTGGACGACTTGTCGATGCCCGCCCCGTCCATGAGCGCCCGCCGGGTGCAGCCGGGGTTGGCGGCCAGCGCCGCGATCGCCCGGGCATCGTGTGGTCTTGGCGGGGTCGTCCCCCGCAGCGCGGCCAGCCGATCCACCCGGCGCCCCCTCCACCCTCGTGCTGAAGGAGCTCAGCCTAGCTTGCACCTGTGCGGCTCCGTCGCATGTCCGGCGAGCCGCCGCCACCGCCCCCGGTGCGAAAGCCCGCCGCGCCCGCGAACGCGCGCCCGTCGTGGAAGCCCGCCGCATCACGTGCCGCCGTCCCCGTCGTGGAAGCCCGCCGGGTCCGCCCAGGCGCCGGGTCGGCTCGCCGTACAGGAGACTCCAGAGAGCCGGCCCGCCGTACAAGAGCAGGAAACCTAAACAGCAGGAGAGCGGCTCGGAGTAAGAGATGCGGTGGCTTGGGCGTGGAGGGTGGTGTCGGGGGAGGTGATCGTGGCGTGGGCCAGGAGGCGGGTGTTGCCGCGGTGGGTGAGAGTCCCCGTGACCGTGTAGATCGTGCCGGGGCGCAGCGGGCGGATGTAGTCGACGTTGAGGTTCATCGTCAGGTGCAGCGTGGGCCGGTCGGCGGCGCTGCCACCGGCCATGCTGCAGGCGTCGTCCAGCGCCCCGGCGATGTAGCCGCCGTGGACGACGCCGGAGCGGTTGAGCAGGGCGGGGCCCGGCTCCCAGGTGAGCTCCACCCGGCCAGGCGTGACGAGGCTGAGCCGCAACCCGAGGTGGCGCATGTGGTTGGACAGCGGCACCGTGCCGTCCTGGATCCCGAGCAAGAAGTCGATACCGGCCATCACACGCCTACAGTACGGCCAGTACCCAGGTGCGCTCCTCGTTGAGGAAGCGCACCAGCCGCAGCCCGGCCTCGGCCAGCTCCGCCTCGAGCTGCTCGTCGGTGAGCCGCCTGGAGGAGAACGACTGGGTCCACTCGTCCTCGCCGTGCCGGTAACGCATGGTGGCGTGGAAGAGCCCCGGCGAGACCTCCCGCACGTCGGCCAGTTCGATCGTGAGGCCGTCCTTGGTGCGGCCCTGGCCCGGCCGCCACGCGTCGTGCCGCTCCGCGGGCATCCACTGGATCAGCAGCGCGCCGCCCGGCTTGAGATGGCGCGCGGCGGCGGCCAGCAGGTCGCCGGCCGCGTCGGTGTTGACCAGCTGGGAGGCCAGCGTGACCGCGTCGAAGCGGCGATCGAGCCGCAGGTCCTGGGCGCGGGCGTGCACGGTCCGCGCGCCTTGGATGTGCGCCAGCATCTCGGCGGACTCGTCCACGGCGACCACCTCGAAGCCCAGTTCCACCAGCCGGTGGGTGACGCGGCCGACTCCCGCGCCGATCTCCAGGACGGTGCCGCCGATCGGCACCACCTGGGCGATCAGCTCGGCCTCGCCCTCCGGCTTGAGCAGCGTGTAGAACTCGACGGGGGAGCCGTCGGGGGTGATGGATCCCGGTCCTGTGCCGCTGTTCGGTGTGATCGTCATGCCTCGACGGTAACTCCGGGGGATGATGACGGGGTGCGCCATCTGATCGGAACCGCCGCCGGCCTGGTTGCGCTGCCGCTGGTGTACTACCTGACCGAGGCGGGCGCCCGAGCCCTGCGCGTGGCCTACACGGCCTTCGATCCCGGCACGGCCGGGCTGGCGTGCCTGGCGGGCGCCGCCGCGATCGTCACCGTGGTGTCGCTGTCGCCCGTGGCCGCGCTGGCGTGCGGGCTGCCGCTGGCCATGGCGGGCGCGCTGTTCACCCTCGTGCCCGACTACGCCGCGGGCCTGGCCGCCCGGTTACCGCAGGTAGGGGCGCTGCCGGGCGAGCCCGCCGGCACGCTGGCGGGCGTGGGCGGCCTGTACGGGGTGATCGGCTTCGTACTGGTGTTCTCCGCACTGCTGCCGGGGCGGCTGCGCACTATTCTTGGCGGGTGAGCGGACGCGATCCCGATCGTCGCAGGTCGCTGCTTGACGCAGCCGACCGGGCGATCATGCGCGACGGGCCAGAGGTGTCGATGGCGGCGATCGCGGCCGAGGCGGGCATCACCAAGCCCATCCTCTACCGCCACTTCGGCGACAAGAGCGGCCTGTACCAGGCGCTGGCCGACCGCCACGTGCGCACGGTCATCGCGCAGCTGCGGCCTGCCTTCAGCGAGCCGGGCGCCGACCTGCGCGTGCGCGCCCGGCTGACGATCGCGGTCTACCTCGACCTGATCTCCGCCAACCTGAACCTGTACCGGTTCCTGTTCCACCGGGCCAGCGCCGAGGACACCCGGATCCGCTCGCACATGACATCCCTGGTCCGCAGCCTGGGCGAGGAGCTGGGCGCGGTGTTCGCGGCCGAGCGGGTGGTGCCCGACCCGGTGCGCGCGCAGGTGCTCGGCCACGCCTTCGTCGGCATGGTCCAGACGACCGGCGACTGGTGGCTCGACCACCCCGAGGTCGACCGGGGCGAGGTGGTCGAGGGCCTGGTCGACGTCATCGTCGCCGCCATGGATCCCGTACGGCGGGCCGTACCCAGACCAACGCGATGATCGCGCCGACGGTGCCGATGGGTTGGTGCCGCTGACGTTCCAGTCGAAGTCGCGCGGCCGGAGTAACCCCCTACTCAAGCAGGCCGAGCAGGTCCCACTCGTTCTCGCACACGCGCCGTCCGATCGCGGCCAGCTCCACCGAGCGGGCGCCGCCGCGCAGGTGCCGCATGGTCTGCATGACGCAGATGATCCCCCACTTGAGCACGCCGAACGTCTCCCACCAGCGCAGCGCGTCGCGGTCGACGGGCTGCCCGCCGGCCTTCTCGTAGGCCTCGACCAGCTCGTCGTAGCCGCCGAACCCGCCCACGGGCGGCTGCTCGCCGAAGCGCCAGGCCTTCACGCACAGCCAGCCGAGGTCCTCGATGGGGTCTCCCGCGTGGGCGAGCTCCCAGTCGAGCACGGCCCTGACGCCGTCGGGCCCGACGATGAGGTTGCCGTTGCGGAAGTCGCCGTGCACGACGGTCGTCCGGGCCGTCGCGGGCCTGGTGCGCGCGAGCCTGCGGAAGGCCCACTCGAACACCGGGTGCGGCTCGCCAAGCGCGTCCAGCACGTCCCGCCACTGGGCCAGGGGGTCCTGGGGCGCGTCCTGCGCGACCGCGTCCAGCGGCATCCGGTGGATCGCGGCCAGCGCCCGCCCGCACTGCGCCGCCAGCCGCGGCCGGGCCTGCCGGTAGGCCTCGTCGCGCAGGATCTTGCGCGGGATCGTCTCCCCGGCCACGCGCTGCATGAGGATGTACGGCTCGGCCGCCGCCACGATCCGCGGCACGGGAACGCCCGCCTGCTCCGCCGCCCGCATCAGCCGCGCCTCGGCGGCCAGCCCGCTGCCCGCCTCCAGCGCCGCGCCCGGCGAGTCGAGCCGCAGGACGAGCTCGTGGACGACGCCGTCCGCGACAGCGTCCACCGACCACGTCTCGCGCGAGGCGCCGCCGGGCAGCCGGACCTTGGACGTGACCTCGGTGGCGGGGCCGAGGGCCTGCCGTACGATCTCCTCGACCGTCATCGCAGGCCGAACTCCCAGTTGCCGCCGGCGGAGTAGGCGCCCAGGACGCGGCGGCCCACGGAGTCGATGTGCACCTCGTCGGGCCCGTCGTAGATCCGGCCCGCGCGGGCGTGCCGGTACATCCGGTCGAGCGGCGTGTCGGGGGTCAGGCCCGCCGCGCCGTACACCTGGATCGCGCGGTCGATCACGTTGTGCAGCATGCGCGCGCCCACCACCTTGATCGCCCCGATCTCGACCCGCGCCTCGGACCCGGCGTCGATCGCCTCGGCGGCGTTGAGCGTGAGCAGCCGAGCGGCCTGGATCTCGGTGTAGGAGTCGAACACGTGCTGCCGCATGAGCTGTTTCCTGGCCAGCGGCTCGCCGAACGCGGTCCGCTCGTGCAGGCGGCGGCACATCAGGTCGAAGGCGCGCTGCGCCTGGCCGAGCCAGCGCATGCAGTGGAAGATGCGCCCGGGCCCGAGCCGCTTCTGCGCGATGACGAAGCCGTGGCCGCGCTCGCCGAGCAGGTTCGAGGCGGGCACCCGCACGTCCTCGTAGCGGACCTCGCAGTGCGCGCCGTCCAGGCCGAGCACCGGCGTCTCGCGCACGATGGTGTAACCCGGCGTGTCGGTCGGCACCAGGATCATCGAGAACGCCAGGTGCGGCGGGGCGTCCTGTTCGGTGCGGCACATCACGGTGGTGTAGGCGGCCCGGGAGGCGCCCGTGGTGAACCACTTGTGCCCGTTGATCACCCATTCGTCCCCGTCGAGGACCGCCGCGGTCCTGATCTGGGTGGGGTCGCTGGAGGAGATCTCCGGCTCGGTCATCGCGAAGCTCGGCGAGATGTCGCCGCGCACCAGCGGCTCCAGGTACCGCTCGCGCTGCTCGGGGGAGGCGTTCTCGTGCAGCATCAGCGAGTCCTGCAGCGTGTACGTGCCCAGCGCGATCTGGCCGAACTCGCTGCGCCCCTGGACCTCGTTGACGTAGACGTAGTCGAGGAACGGCAGGCCGCCGCCACCCAGCTCCCTCGGGTGGCCGAGCGCCCACAGGCCCTCCTTCCTGGCCTCCCGCCGCAGCTCGTCCAGGGTCGCCACGTCGCCGGCGTGCAGGGCCGGTTCCGCGGGCTCCACCCGTTCGGTCATGAACTGGTAGACGGCATCCCGGACCGGGCGGACGCTGTCGGGCACGGCGAAGCTCATGAAAGGATCTCAGCGGAAAATCGTTGCCCGGTCAACGGATAAGGGGTCCCTTATGTCGCCGCACGACGTCCCCACGGCCGCCCAGCTCGTCGCCGCGGTCCGCGACTTCCTCACCGCCGACGTGCTGCCCGCGGTCGAGGGCCGGGTCCGCTTCCACACCCGCGTGGCGATCAACGTGCTCGGCATGGTCGAGCGGGAGATCGAGCTCGGCCCTGGCCAGGCCCGCGACCACCGGGTACGGCTGGCGGAGCTGGGCGTGGCCGACGACGCCGAACTGGCCGCCGCCATCAGGGATGGCAGATTCGACGACTCGGCCCTGGTCGACGTGCTCCGCCAGAGCGTCAGGGCCAAGCTGGAGGTCGCCAATCCCGGCTATGTCGAGTAGGGGAGTACTCAGGCGTCCTGCAAGCCGGGAGGCGCACGATGTGCTCATGAACTTGCGCGGGTTCAGAGCCGACGTCCTGACGCGATCGGCCATGCTGCACATCGCCAGATTCAGCCAGACGGGCGAACTGAAGGAGATGGAGAAGGCGACGGCCGCCATGCGCAAAGCCGTCGCGCTGACGTCGGAGGACGATCAGCAGTACCCGGAACGCCTCGCGGACCTGAGCGACACGCTGTCGCAGAGCTTCGACCTCACGGGCCACCGTCCCTACCTGGAGGAGGCGCTGACCCTCCTGAGCAGGGCGCTGGGCACGGCCCCGCCGAGCCACCCGGCGGCGGGCCGGGTCAGGATCAGCGCGGGCATCGCCCGCCTGAACGACTTCCGCGCAGGCGGCCCCTCCGAGCACCTCGACGAGGGGATCGAGCTGCTCGGGCAGGCGGCGGAGATGCTGTCGGGCGACGACGCGAACGCCACCCTCGCCCTCAGCAACCGGGCGGATGGCTACAAGCTCCGTTACATCCGTGACGGCGACATCGCCGACCTGCGCGAACACGCGGCCACGTTACGTACGGTCGTGGCGGCGACCACCGCGGGCGACCACTACCGGTTGTTCCGCGTCGCCAAACTGGTGGCCGCCCTCCAGCTGGTGCGCGACGAGCCCGGCGTCGAAGAGGAGCTCCGGCGGGCGATCGAGACCGTGCGCGCGGGCCTGTCCGGCGTGCCCGAGCCCATGCGCAGGGAGATCCACCTGATCGCGGGCGTGCAGCTGTACGGCGACCTGCCCCCCTTCGACGCCGAGCAGCTCGCGATGCTGCGCCAGGTCATGAGAGATATGCAGCAGCGCGGCGACACCGGGGTCGAGCTGCGCGGCGCCGTCCTCAGCGACCTGGGCAGCGCCGTCGTGGCCCAGGCCATACAGTCGGGCAAGCTTGAGGAGGTCGACGGCGCCATCGCCATGATGCGCGACGCACTGTCCGCCGCCTCGGGGAAAGCGGACAGGGCGGGGCTGCTCACCAATCTCGGCCGGATGCTCGGCCAGCGCATCGAGTGGACCAAGGACCTCGACGGCGTCGACGAGATGGTCGACGTGCTGAGGCAGGCCGTCGACGCCGCGCCGCCCACCCACCCGGATCGCGGTCTCTACCTGACCAACCTCGGCAACGGGCTGGTGCTGAAGCACACCCTGGTCGGCGGCGACGACGTGCTGAAGGACGCCATCGCCGTCTACCGGCGGGCGCTGGAGCAGATCCCGGAGGAGCGGCAGGAGCGGGCCAGGGCGTTGACGGGCCTGGCCTCGGCGCTGTTCGGCGCGCACGAGAGATGGGGCGGCCTGCCCGAACTGGACGAGGCGATCGACAGGCATCGCGCGGCCGTCGCCATCACCCCGCGGGACGACCAGTATCGCCCGCTCTACCTGGCCAACCTGGGCAACGCCCTGTTCCGCAGGCATGAGGCGACCGGCTCCCTCGCCGACCTGGACGATTCGCTCGCGGTCATGCGCGAGTGCGTCGCGCTGGCCCCGCCCGCGCACCCGCATCGCGGCGCGTGGCTGTCCTCGCTGGCCACCGGGCTGTTCATGCGCCACAACAGGACCGAGCAGCGCAGCGCGCTCGACGAGTCGATCACCCTGTTCCGCGAGGCGCTCGAGCTGTCGCCCCGCGAGCACTTCCAGCGGCACCTGATTCTGATCAACCTCGGCAGGGCGCTGCTCGGCGTCGGCACCCTCGCGGCGCTGGACGAGGCCGTCGAGGTCATGCGCGAGGCCAAGCGGACGGCGCCGCCGGGGACCGCGGTGGTCCACCGGGCGGGCTCCGGGCTGGCCATCGCCCTGATCCAGCGGTCCTTCGGCTCGGACGAGATCGAGCTGACGGACCAGGAGCGCCTGGCGGTCATGAGCTGGCTGCTCGACGGGGCGACGGGTGAGCCGCCCGTGGAGGAGTTCGCCACCCGGCGCCGGCTGGAGGAGACGGAGCGACTCGACGAGGCGATCACGCTGCTGCAGGAGGCGATCAAGGAGCTGCCGCCCGGCGACCCCGCCAGGTCGAGGGCCGCCGGCCAGCTCGGCCTGACGCTGACCGTTCAGTACACCCTCACGGGCAAGGGCAGGCAGCTCGACAGGGCGATCCGGCTGCAGCGGGACGCGGTGGAAGGCGTCGCGGAGGGCGACCCCCTGCAGTCGGTGACGCGCTACCACCTGGCGCGCGCACTGGCGGAAAGGTGGGAACGCTCGGGCGACGAGAAGGACCGCGAGGAGACCGTCGCCCAGTACCGGCCCGCCGCCGCTGACGGTATGGCGAGCGTCACCGTCAGCCAGGGCGGCGCCGCCGTACCGGACAGCAGCTGGACCGCCACCGAGCAGCCCACCCAGGCCACCGCCAGCCCGGCGAACACCCGCAGCGCCACCCCGGCGAGGCGGCCCTCGTCACGCGCCGACCACAGCGTCACCGTCGCCAGCAGCAGCGCCAGCGACCCCAGCAACCCGATCACCGCGGGCGTGATGGGCGCGGGCAGCGGCACCCGGTAGCCGAACGCCTGGATCGCCGCCAGCACCATCAGCACCGACCCCAGCACGGCCGTCTGCAGCAGATCGATCCGTTCACGCCGCCGCTGGGCCGCCTCCTGGCGGCGCTGCAGCCGCTCGCGCCGGTCCTGCACCGCCTCCTCGGCCGCCATCGTCGCCTCGGTCAGCCCGTCACGTGCCCGCTCCCGGGCCGCGTCCAGGTAGAGCACGTCGTCGCACAGCTGCTCCGCCAGCCAGTCGGCCAGCGCCACGTCCCGCGCCACCAGCCCGGGGCCCTCCGCCACGTCAGCCGCCGTCAGGCGCATGTTCGAAGCCGCGATCCGCGCCGTGCGCTCCATCTCCCGCAGCCGCGTCGCCATCTGGGTCAGCCCGCCGGGCCCCGCCAGCAGCCCGGCGAGCCGGCGGCGCAGCTCGGCGAGCCCGTCGGCCGGATCCGCCGGACCCGCGGCGGCGCGCGCCCGCAGCAACTCCTCCGCCCGCTCGAGCAACTCGTCGTAGGGGCTGTCCTCCCGTAACCGCGACTGGTGGCGGACCTTGGCCGCGTGCGACAGGTGCACCGCGAACGGCGGCAGCCGTTCGTCCCCGCGCGACCACAGCCAGGCATCGGACTCGTCCTGCCTGCCCGCGACGGCCACCGCGTGGATCCTGCGCAGGAACCCGCCGTCGGGTCCCGCGTCCTCCCAGACCGCCGTGTGCCCGCCCATGACGAGCCCGCGCTCCGGCTCGGGGAGCACCCCGGTGAGCAGCCGGGCCTCGCCGAGCGCCCACTCCGCCGTGTCACTGGCCACCCGCGCCCACCGCTGCTCCAGCTCCGCCCAGCCGTCCTGCCCGCCGGACGGCGCCAGCGCCACCGACAGCACCAGCAGGTCGTGCCTGCGCCGCACGACCGCCTGGAAGACGCCCTCGGCGCGCGACCTCGTCTGGCGGGCCGCCAGTGCCTCACCGCCGCCCCGGGCGTCCAGGCGCAGCTCGTACGGCGCGATCTCCGGGATCGACCAGGTGAGCCCCAGCTCGTCGCCGAGCCGCCGCCACAGCTCGCCGAGCCGCTCCGCGACGCCCTCCCGCCGCGCGGCCACGTACAGGTGGACGACCAGGGCGCGGTCATCCATCAGCGTCGCGGTCCTCGGCGGGCTGCTCCGCCAGCTCGAGGACGAGCTTGTTCAACCGCTCCCTGGTCTCGGGCGGCGCGGGCACCCGCGGCGGGTCGCCCACCCTGGTCCTGATCCGCAGCGGCCCCGCCAGCTCCAGATCGTGTACGGCGGGCGCGATCGCGTCCTCGGCGCCAGAGCTCAGCGTCTGTTCGACGGCGGACAGCGCCCTGTCGACCCGGACCCAGCGCCCCTCCGTCAGCTGCCACTGCGCGACCTGCCGCAGGACCTCCGCCACCCTCGCGCGCTCCATGGCCGCCATCGTAGGAGGGCAGGGAGCGCGGCGACAGACGCCGAGGCCCGCCCCCGTGGACGGAGGCGGGCCTCGTGGAGCCGGACCCCGCTAGTGGGAGCCGGCCAGGTCCAGGTCCTTGACCCCGGGGTCGCCCTCGTCGGCGACGTAGTCGCCACTCGTGGTGGCGTCCTGGCCGTCGGCCACCTTCAGCGCCTTGAACAGCAGCGTGCCGAGCACCGCCACGACCAGGTTGACGATCAGCGCCAGGAACCCGGCGTAGATCGTCATCTTGGTGTCGAAGCCCAGGTTGCCGAGGGGGAACGCCGAGCCGCCGAAGTGCAGCTTGCCGTTGGCCGGGTTCGGGATCTGGTACAGCATCCAGGTCCCCGCCGCCAGGCCGAACGCCCAACCGGCGATCAGGCCGCCCTTGTGGAACCACCGCGTGTACAGGCCGAGCGCCACCGACGGCAGCGTCTGCAGGATGATCACGCCGCCGATCAGCTGCAGGTCGATCGAGAACTGCGGGTCGAGCAGGAGGATGCACAGCACCGCGCCCACCTTGACCACCAGCGACACCAGCTTGGAGACCTTGGCCTCCTGGGCGTCGGTGGCGTCCTTGCGGATGTACTCGCGGTAGATGTTGCGGGTGAACAGGTTCGCCGCCGCGATCGACATGATCGCCGCGGGCACCAGCGCGCCGATGCCCACCGCGGCGTAGGCCACGCCCGCGAACCAGTCGGGGAACATCTGGTGGAACAGCATCGGGACGATCGTGTTCTTGTCCGTGCCCACCATGGGCGTCTTGGCCGCGATGGCCATGTAGCCCAGCAGCGCGATCAGGCCGAGCAGGAAGCTGTAGGCGGGCAGCGCCGCCATGTTCCGCTTGATGACGCCGCGGTTCTTGGAGGCCAGCACGCCGGTCAGGCTGTGCGGGTACAGGAACAGCGCCATCGCCGAGCCCAGCGCCAGGGTGATGTACTGCAGCTGGTTGTTGGCGTTGAGCAGGATCCCGTCGGCCGGCGCCGGGGTCTTGGCGAACTTGGCCGCCGCGGCGTCGAAGATCGAGCTCCAGCCGCCCAGCTTGGCCGGGATGTAGATGACGGCCGCCAGGATCACGATGTAGATCAGCGAGTCCTTGACGAACGCGATCAGCGCCGGCGCCCGCAGCCCCGACTGGTAGGTGTAGGCCGCCAGGATCGCGAACGCGATGACGATCGGCAGGTGCCCGGTGATCCCCATCGCCTTCAGCACCGACTCGATGCCCACCAGCTGCAGCGCGATGTACGGCATCGTGGCCACCAGCCCGGTGATCGCGATCAGCAGCGCCAGCGTCGGCGAGCCGAACCTGGCCCGGACGAAGTCGGCCGGCGTGACGAAGCCGTGCACGTGCGACACCGACCACATCCGCGCCAGCACCAGGAACACCAGCGGATACACCACCACCGTGTACGGCAGGGCGTAGAACCCGATCGCGCCGGAGGCGAACACCAGCGCGGGCACGGCCACGAACGTGTAGGCCGTGTACAGGTCACCGCCGACCAGGAACCAGGTGATCCAGGAGCCGAAATTACGGCCGCCCAGGCCCCACTCGTGCAGGCTCTCGATGTTGGAAGGCCGCCGCCAGCGCGCGGCCACGAACCCCATCACGCTGACCAGCAGGAACAGCGCGCCGAAGACGACGACCTCGGTGACGTTCACGCTCATTTGGTCATCCTGTACACGATCGTCGTGGCGGCCACGCCGACCGCGATGAAGGCGATCTGCAGCCAGTAGAACAGCGGGAAGCCCGCCAGGCGTGGCTGGTCGGCGTTGAACAGGAACGTGCACAGCGGGAGCACGATCGGCACGATCAGCAGCCAGTTCCACGGGCTGCGGTCGCTACGTGGCTGCCCGGGGTCCCGGGTCGTCATGAATAACCTCCATATGACAGAGACCAGCCACTTTCGGCTGGTCTCTGTCATGGAGATTAGCTTTGCCGGGGTTATAACCCCGATGACAGCAGTATTACGGTTTGGAGTAAATCATGTTGACGCGGTCAGGTCGAGATCCTTGACCCGTGGGTCGCCCTCGTCGGCGGTGAAGTGGCCGGGCTGCGTGGCGTCCGGCCCGTCGGGCGCCTTGACGGCCTTGGCGATGATCGTGCCGAGAATCGCCACGACCAGGTTGACGAGCAGGGCCAGGAACCCGGCGTAGATCGTCATCTTGGTGTCGAGGCCCAGCTTGGACAGCGAGAACGCCGACCCGCCGAAGTGCGGGTGCTTGGTGGCCGGGTTCTCGACCGTGTACAGCATCCACAGGCCCGAGCCCATGCCCGCAACCCACCCGGCGATCAGACCGCCGCGGTGGAACCAGCGGGTGAACAGCCCGATCGCCACCGACGGCAGCGTCTGCAGGATGATCACACCGCCGATGAGCTGCAGGTCGATGGAGAACTGCGGGTCGATGGCCAGGACGAACAGCACCGCGCCCACCTTGACGACCAGCGAGGTGACCTTGCTGACGCCCGCCTCCTGCGCCTCGGTGGCGTCACGGTTGATGTACTCGCGGTAGATGTTGCGGGTGAACAGGTTCGCCGCCGCGATCGACATGATCGCCGCGGGGACCAGCGCGCCGATGCCGACGGCGGCGTAGGCGATGCCGGTGAACCAGTCGGGGAACATCTTGTCGAACAGCAGCGGCACCGCCGTGTTGCCGTCGGGCAGCCCGTTCGTGCCCGGCAGCGGCACCACCTTGGCCGCGATGGCCATGTAGCCGAGCAGCGCGATGAGCGCGAGCAGCAGGCTGTAGGCGGGCAGCGCCGACATGTTCCGCTTGATCACGTTGCGGTTGCGCGAGGCCAGCACGCCGGTGACGCTGTGCGGATACATGAACAGCGCCAGCGCCGAGCCCAGCGCCAGGGTCACGTACTGCAGCTGGTTGTTGGGGCCGAGCAGGGTGCCGTCGGCAGGGTTCGGGGTCTTGGCGAACTTCGCCGCCGCCGCGTCGAAGATGCTGCCCCAGCCGCCCAGCCTGGCCGGGATGTAGATGATCGCGACCACGATCACCAGGTAGATGAGCACGTCCTTGACGAACGCGATCAGCGCGGGTGCCCGCAGCCCCGACTGGTAGGTGTAGGCCGCCAGGATCACGAACGCGATGATCAGCGGCAGGTCGGCCGCCAGGCCGCCGCCGGTGAAGCCCATCGCCTTCAGCACGGAGGAGATGCCGACCAGCTGCAGCGCGATGTAGGGCATCGTGGCCACGATGCCGGTGATCGCCACCAGCAGCGCCAGCGTCGGCGAGCCGAAGCGCACCCGGACGAAGTCGGCCGGCGTGACCAGGTTGTGCACGTGCGACACCGACCACAGCCTGATCATGATGAGGAAGACCAGCGGGTAGGTGATCACCGTGTACGGCACGGCGAAGAAGCCCGCCGCTCCCGCGCCGAACAGCAGCGCGGGCACCGCCACGAATGTGTAGGCGGTGTACAGATCGCCGCCGATGAGGAACCAGGTGATCCAGGAGCCGAAGTTGCGCCCGCCCAGGCCCCACTCGTCGAGGCTGGCCAGCGTGCCCGGCCTGCGCCAGCGGGCCGCCACGAAGCCCATGCCGCTGACGACGAGGAACAGCACGGTGAAGATGACGATCTCGGTGATGTGCTCGCTCATGGCCGCCTCTTGGTCATCTGGTAGACCAGCGCGGTCGTGCCGACCCCGAGCGCGATGAAGGCGATCTGGAGCCAGTAGAACAGCGGGAAGCCGAGCAGGCGAGGAGAGTCGGAGTTGTACAGGAACGGAAGGAGGGGGATGACGATGGGGACGAGCAGCAGCCAGTACCAGGGGCTGCGGTCGCGCTTATCATCGGGCACGGCGGTCTCCTTATGGGAGCGTCACAGTGCCCGCACTCTAAGGACGCGAATATCGCGTTCGGGTCACCGATCGCCGAGTGGTCGGCTACTCGCGACGAACGGTCAACTCGTCGGCGATGTCGCGCGTGCCGTACCCCTCGGGAGCGGGGACCTCCACGATCGGGTCGGGCCGGTCGTCGAACTCCAGCCGCAGCGCGCGCACCATCGTGGCGTGCATCTCGTAGAGGCAGGTGACGTAGGTCAGCTCGAGAAGGTGCTCGTCCGTCAGGTGCCGTTCGAGCACCGCGAACACCTCGTCGTGCACCCGCCCGCCGTCCAGCACCAGGCCGTCGGTGTAGGCGAGCACGGCGCGCTCCAGTTCGTCGAACCGGTCGCTGACCTGCCAGTGCGCGACCGCCTCGATCTTCTCCTCGGACACGCCGAGGGCCCGCAGCTGCTTGCAGTGCTGGGAGAAGACGAACTGCGACTGCCGCGCCCAGCCCGCCCGGGTCTGACCGAGCTCGCGCAGCACCGGGTCGAGGGACGACTCGCGGTAGAGCTGGAAGCCCTGGACGCAGTGCCGGAAGATCTTCGGATCGAGCGCGAAGACCCGCCACCAGTCGCCGGGCGAGCCGGTCTTCGTGGTCCCGTCGGCGGTCAGAAACTGGTCGTAGAAGAACGCGGTCAGCGGATCGGTCACCTCCTCGCGGGGGACCTGGCGCAGCCGCGGCATCAGACCGTCCGATCGGCGGCGGTCCTGGGTTCGTGCCGCACGTCCTCGGGACGGTCGAGCTCGCGCAGCCAGCAGGCGAACTCGATCAGGATCCCGTCGGGATCCTTGAAGTAGATCGAGCGCACGAACACCCCGTCGTGCAGCTTCGGCGCCACGCCGAACTCGCTGTCGTCGTGGTTGAGCAGCACGCCCACGTCCACGCCCTTGGCGATCAGCTTGTCGCGGTACTCCTCGATCTTCTCCGGCGGCACGTCGAAGGCGATGTGGTTCATCGAGCCCACCGCCGACAGCAGCTCGCCCCTGTCGGGCAGGTTCTTCGGCGCCGACACCCCGGGGACCGCCTCGGGAGCGTCGGGGAACCAGAAGAACGCCAGCGCGTTGCCGCCCCCGCAGTCGAAGAAGAAGTGCTGCCCCCAGCCCATCGGCAGCTCGATCGTCTTGATCAGCGGCATCCCGAGGACGCCGGAGTAGAAGTCCACGGTCTGCTTCATGTCCGAGCAGACCAGCGCGAGGTGGTTGACGCCGCGGAGCTCGAATTCGCTGTTCATAGTAACCAACTACTTATCACAGGCTTCCCGCGAAAAACATGACATGAGATGTCCTCTTTCCGGGAAAGCATCATGCTCATGATTGCTTTGGTGGCGGGCGCGACCCGCGGCACGGGACGGGGCATCGCGGTCCAGCTGGGCGCGATCGGCGCAACGGTGTACTGCACCGGACGGTCGACGCGCGAGCGGCGCTCGGAGATGAACAGGTCGGAGACGATCGAGGAGACCGCCGACCTGGTGACGGCCGCGGGCGGGAAGGGCATCCCCGTCCAGGTCGACCACCTGGACTCCGGCCAGGTCAAGGCCCTGGTCGAGCGGATCGACAAGGAACAGGGACGGCTCGACGTCCTGGTCAACGACATCTGGGGCGGCGACCACCTCTTCCAGTGGGACACCCCGATCTGGGAGCACGACCTGGACAACGGGCTGCGGCTGCTGCGGCTCGCGATCGACACGCACATGATCACCAGCCACCACGCGCTGAAGCTGCTGATCCGCAACCCGGGCGGGCTGGTGGTCGAGGTGACCGACGGCACCACCGACTACAACGCCACCCGCTACCGCGTCTCGCCCTTCTACGACCTGGCCAAGGTCTCGGTGAACCGGCTGGCCTTCGGGCAGGCGCAGGACCTGGCCAAGCACGGCTGCACGGCGGTGGCGATCACGCCCGGCTTCCTGCGGTCGGAGGCGATGCTGGAGAACTTCCGCGTCACCGAGGAGACCTGGCGCGACGGCATCGTCCACGAGCCCAGCTGGGCGGTGTCGGAGACCCCCGCCTACGTCGGCCGCGCGGTCGCCGCCGTGGCCCAGGACGCGGACAAGCAGCGCTGGAACGGCAAGTCGGTCGACAGCGGCGCCCTGGCCAAGGTCTACGGCTTCACCGACGTGGACGGCAGCCGGCCCGACGTCTGGGGCTACATCACCGAGGTCCGCGAGCCGGGCAAGGACGTCGACCCGGAGGAGTACCGCTAGCCGTACAGCGCGGACATGCGTGCCGCGGCGTCGCGGATCATCTCCCGCAGTTCCGGCGGGTCGAGCACCTCGGCCTCCGGGCCGAAGCGGAGGACCTGGGAGAAGGCGACGTTGACGCCCTCGACGCCGAGCTGGACCGTGCCGTCAGGCTGGAGTGAGGCCAGCGCGTCGTCGAGGGCGGCGGGGTCGGCGACAAAGCGGAGCAGGCGCACGCCGCGTTCGGTGAGGCGCAGCGTGATCCGGGTCCTGAGCAGGGAGCGGGAGAAGCCCGCCGACTGCTCGGCCCAGAACGCCGCCAGGTAGAAGTCGAGGTCCCGGTCGAAGGACTCCTCCAGCACCTCGGCCGAGGCGAAGCGGTCGACCCGGAAGATCAGGAAACCTCCGCCCCCGGCCCGCGCGCTCGGCGCCAGAGCCGCGAGGTACCAGGCGCCCGCCTTCAGCACCAGGCCGTAGGGGTCGAGCACGCGCAGCCGGTCCTTGTAGACGGTGGCGACCCTGCGGTCGTTCCACACCGCGCGGGCCAGCGGCGCCAGCGCGTCGGGAGGCGGCTTCTCCCCGGCGAACCAGCCGGGCGCGTCCAGGTGGAAGCGCTGCGCGGCGGTCGCGGGCGCGTCGCGCAGGCCGGGTGACAGGGCCGCGGCGGCCTTGAGCCTGGCCGTGGCCGCGACCTCCTGCAACCCCATCTCGCGCAGCGCCCCCGGCACGCCTGACAGGAACAGCGCCTCGGCCTCGGCCCGGTCCAGCCCGGTCAGCCGCGTCCGGTAGCCGTCCAGCAGCCGGTACCCGCCGCCGCGCCCGCGGTCGGCGTAGACGGGGATACCCGCCTCCGACAGCGCGAGCACGTCGCGGTGCACCGTCCGCTCGGAGACCTCCAGCTCCTTGGCCAGTTCGGCCGCCGTCATCCCGCCGCGCCCCTGCAGCAGCAGGAGCAGCGACATCAAACGGGCGGCGCGCATCGCGGCAGCACCACGGCGGAGGGATGCTCGGGGGAGTGGAAGACCTCGACGTCGTTGGTCACCATCGGACCGCCGTTGCCGAGAGGGTCACCGGTGCCCGGGTTGCGGGCGATCGTGGGATACGCCCCGGCCGCCACGTGCACCCGGATCCGGTGGTCGCGCCCGAACCGGTGCCCGATCGGCCACAGATCCACCTCCACCTTCCTGACGTCTCCCGACTCCGGCGAAGGCGTCAGCCGGCGCACGCCCTCGCACACGTTGAACGAGCGCCCGTCGGGATGCACGTCGCACACCCGCACGACCACGTCCAGGTAGGGGCGGCTGGACCGCACGAAGATCTCCGCGCTCACCGGGCCGATCATCTCCACGTCCGACTCCAGCGCTGGCGAACTGTAGACCAGCACGTCCCTGCGGGCCTCCAGCCGCCGCTGGTCGCGCGGCCGCGAGTCGGCCAGCAGCACCGGCCCGCCGATCACCGGCGTGGGATGGCCGGGGTGGTACCTGAAGGAGTCGGGCTCCGACAGCTTCGGCTCCGCCAGGCCCAGCCCGAACCCGTCGTGCAGGTGCCACCGCTCGGGCGACATCCCCGGCACCGGCCAGTCCGGGTAGTCCCGCCACTCCCCGGCGCCCGTCACGTACAGCCGCACCGGGTCGGCCCGCAGCCCCGAGTCGTCGCCGAGCAGGTGCGCGCGGAACCAGGCCAGCGACTCGCGCATGGACGGCCGCCCGTGCCGGGCGTCCACGTGGTACCACGGCCCGATCGTCAGGTACGGCTGCCGCCCGGCCGCCCGCATCGCCACGTAGTCCTTCAGCTGCCAGGGCAGGAAGACGTCGTACCAGCCGCCCAGCATGGTCACGGCCGCGCTCACCTCGCCCACCCGCGGCGAGAAGTCGCGCCGGTCCCACCAGTCGGCCGGCTCGGCGTGGTGATCGATCAGATCCTGGTAGAAGCGCAGCGGCCGGCCGGCGGTGACCAGGTCCATCTCGGCCACCGGCCGGCCCGACAGCACCGCCTTGCGGGTCAGCCGCGGCGCGATCAGCGGCGCCGTGCCGCCGAAGCGGCGTGACAGCCCGTCGGTCAGCGTGGTCCAGCTCAGCGCCGACTCAAGCGCGAACGCCCCGCCCACGTAGGCCGCGTCGCGGAACTGGGAGGCGGTGATCTGCGTGGCCATCGCCTTCAGCTCCTGGCCCGCCTCGGCCGCGATCGCCCACTGCGTGTAGCCGAGGTAGGAGGGGCCGAACATCGCGAACGACCCGCCGTACCAGCTCTGCTCGCGCATCCAGGCCACCGTGGCCAGCCCGTCGTCGCGCTCGTCGCCCAGCGGATCCAGCGACCCGCCCGACCCGAACCCGCCCCGGCAGCTCTGGATCAGCACCTGGAACCCGCGCCTGGCGAAGCCCCGCCCGTACACCCACCCGAACAGCCCGCGCCTGCCGTACGGCGAGCGGATCAGGATGACCGGAGCCCCCTGCACGCCCACCGGGGCGTAGTGATCCGCCAGCAACCGCACCCCGTCGCCCACCGGGACCGCCAGGTCCCTGTCCACCCGCACCCGCATACTGACCAGTAAAGCAAAACACTTTTATGGCAAACTATCCGGTCATGGGACGAATCACGTCGTATGTCGCCCTAGGGGACAGTTTCACGGAGGGACTCGAGGACCCGGCCGACGTCGGCTTCAGGGGGTGGGCCGACCGGCTCGCCGAGCACATCCAGGCCGATCAGCCCGGCCTCCGATACGCCAATCTCGCGGTGCGCGGCAAGCTGATCGACGAGATCGCCTCGGAGCAGGTACCGCGGGCGGTCGAGCTGAAGCCGGATCTGGTGTCACTGTGCGCGGGAGGCAACGACATCCTGCGGCCCGGCAGCGGGCCCGCGATCGTGGCGCGCAGGCTGGACCAGGCGGTGCGGACGCTGACCGAGGCGGGCGCCCGGGTGCTGCTGTTCACCGGGTTCGACCTCAGGCACGTGCCGGTGATGCGGCTGGCGGCACACAAGATCGAGCTGTACAACCTGCACATCCACGACATCGCCCGGCGCCACGACGCGGTGCTCGTGGACCTGTGGCCGATGACGATCTTCCGCGACCCGCGCGCCTGGTTCGCCGACCGGCTGCACCTCAGCCCCGACGGGCACCGCCGGGTGGCGCTGTGCGCGGCCGAGGTGCTCGGCGTGCCCGTCGAGCAGGACTGGCGCGAGCCGTACCCGGCCCGCAGGCCGCCGGTGTGGAGCGACGCCCGCAGGCAGGACCTGCGCTGGGCCAAGGACGCGCTGTGGCCGTGGATCAGCAGGCGGCTGCACGGCACCTCCTCCGGCGACGGCGTCCAGGCCAAGCGGCCGGAGCTCACGCCGCTCAGCTGAAGTGCTGCCAGCGGGGCCAGGCGGTCGCCCACGGCTGCTTGTGCCCCCGGCAGAGGTAGACCTCCAGGCCCTGCTCCTCGTTGTCGACGTCGACCCCGTTGTCCACGCGTGCCTTGAGCTCGCAGGTGTCGAACTGGGCCAGCGCCGCGCCGCGGTCGACGTTCATGACGACGGCCACGTCGGCGGTCTCGGGCGGCGGGCCGTACTCGTAGAGCTGGTTGTGCCCGCTGTAGACGCGGGGGAGCCCGGCCTTGTCGAGCATGCCGTACTCGCCGTAGTTGCCGACCAGGATCGCGGCCTTGGCCTGGTCGGCGGGCGGCAGCGCGTGCAGCACCCCGGCGACGGTGGCGGCGAAGCTCGGCCAGCCGACCTGCTCGCGCGCCGTCTCGTTGATCGCGGGCACGGGCGTCGCGGCCAGCTGCGCCACGGGGATGAGCGGCAGGGCGACCACCGCGTTGCCCAGCCCGTTGACCACCAGCGCCACGGACGCCAGCCGCGGACGGGCGGCCGCGCCGACGCAGCCCGCGGCGAACAGCAGCAGGATCAGCCCGGCCGTGTAGTCGTAGCGCCCGCCGCTGGCCACCGTCACCACGGCCGTCACCGGGTAGGCGACGGCCAGCGCCCGCACCCGGCGATCGCGCCACAGCCGCAGCCACCCGAAGATCCCGATGATCGCCGCGACCACCCCGAACAGGATGAACTGGAACGGCACGAAGAACGTGCGGAAATCAGCGCCCTTGTCCTCGCTGAGCGCCGCCGCCATCTTCAGCTGCGGCCAGTCATGGGTGACCTGGTACAGCACGTTCGGTACGGTCAGCACCGCCGCGATCGCCGCGCCCGCCCACAACCAGGGACTGGCCAGCACCCGCCGCGGCCCGGCGATCAGCAACCCGCCGAGCAGCCCGATCAGCAGCATCACGATGAGCTGCTTGTTGTAGGTGGCCACCCCGACCGCCAGGCCCGCGGCGAGCCACCAGCGCGGCTGGTCGCGCAGCAGCGCCCTGAGCATGAACAGGATCGCCGCCGCCCACAGCGGCATGTCGAAGCTGAGCGTCAGCAGGATGTGCCCGGCCACCAGCGGGTAGGCGGCCATCGCCGTGCCCAGCGCCGACAGGATCTGCGCCGCGCCGGTCCCGCCCAGCTCGCGCGTGATCAGCGCGGCCAGCACGACCAGGACGGCCGATGCCAGCGCAGGGAAGATCCGCAGGGCGGTGACGGTGTCGCCGAACAGCGCGAGCGACAGCTTGGCCACCATCGGCGTGAAGGGCGGCTGGTCCACGTATCCCCAGGCCGGATGGTCCGCCAGGACCCGGAAGTAGAGCTCGTCCCTGTGGTAGCCGTACCCGGCGCTGAGCACGAGCAGGACGGCTAACAGCAGTACCGCGATCAACGTGACGGAGCGCCACGCGAAGGGCAGCTTCATGATTGCCCAAACTAGATCACCAGGTTGGCTTCGGCCAGCAGTCGCGCGGCCTTACGTAGGTCGGGGGCGTCCCTGACGGAGGTGACCAGCCGCCGCATCGTGGCGGTGATCTTGGCGAAGGCGGCCTCGGGGGTGGGGTCGATGTCGCCGAAGACGACCCACCACCACCAGGCGTTGGTCATGACGTTGGCCAGGAAGTCGGGCACCAGCGTGACGCCTCTGGCCAGCAGGGCGGCCTCCGCCTCGGGCAGCGTGGGCAGGTTGGCGCCCTCGACGACCACCCGCGCCCCGACCCTGGCGGCGTCGTCCGGGCCGATCACGTAGGACATGGCGGCCGGGACCAGCAGGTCGGCGGGCACGTCCAGCCACCGTTCCCGGTCCTCGAGCCGGGTGCCCGGGTCGAGGCGCGACCTGTCGACCACGCCGCGGGCGTCGCGGGCGGCCAGCATCCGCTCGACGTCCAGGCCGTCCTCGCGCACCATCAGCCCTTCGCGGTCGGCCACCGCCACCACCTTCACGCCCGCCTGGGCCAGGTAGCGGGCGGCGGCCCCGCCGATCGAGCCGAACCCCTGCACCACGGCCGTCCCGACCTCCGGGGCGATCTCCAGCGCGGCCCTGGCCACGCCGTATCCGCCCACCAGGTCGGCCAGCGCGACACCGTCCACCACCTGCGCCATCGCGGCCCTGAGCCGTTCGCGGGCGGCCTGCTCGTCCTCCACCAGCCCGAAGGCGGGCTCGACCGTGGAGGCCAGCCCGAGCTCGGCGGCCACCTCGTCGAGCTGCTCCTGGCGCAGGCCGAAGTCCTCACCGGTGTTCCACTGCTCGCGCAGCACCGGCAGCACCGCGGCCATGAACCTGCGCAGGACCGCGGGCGCCTCGGGATCGCGCGGATCCACGTCGACGCCGCCCTTGGCGCCGCCGAGCGGCACGTACCTGTCGCCCGGCGTGTAGACCAGGGCCTCCTTCAGCGACATGCCCCTGGCCAGGCCGCGCACCTCGGCCAGCGTGCAGCCCTCGCGCATGCGCAGCCCGCCGCTGGCCACGCCGCGCACCAGCCGGTCGATCACGACGTAGCCGCGCCGCGCGGTCACCGGGTCGGTCCAGGTGATCTCCAGCAGACTCATCGCCCCTCCTGTCTCGCGACCACCAGCGCATCCACCGCCAGCGCGCCGTCAGGGCCCACCCGGAGCGGGTTGACCTCGCACTCTGCCACGTCGTCCCGCTCGGCGACGAGCCGTGACACCGCCGCGACCGCCTCGGCGGCGGCCCGCAGGTCGGCCCCGCGCGCGCCGCGCCAGCCGTCCAGCAGCGGGAAGCCGCGCAGCCTGCGCAGCATCGCCTCCGCCGTGCCCGGGTCCACCGGCGCCAGCTCCACCGTCACGTCCGCGTACACCTCGCTCGCCGTCCCCCCGATCCCGACGGCCACCACGGGCCCGAAGGACGGATCGCGCCTGCCGCCGACGACGAGCTCCACCACGCCGTCGCGGCCGTCCAGCTCCTCGACGACGTACTCGCCCTCGCCCAGCCGCTCCCGCATCTCCCTGACCGCGGCGGCCGGGTCGGTCGCACCCACGGCGACACCGCCAACCTCGGTCTTGTGCTCCAGCCAGCCGGCCTTGACCACGTACGGTCCCCGCATCCCACGCACCGCGGCGGCCACCTCGCCGTCCGACTTCACGCCCACGGCTCTGCCGTACGGCACGCCGTACCCGGACAGCAGGGCCCTGGCCTCGAGATACCCCCAGCCGCGACCGGGGGACGGGGCGCCCGGCGTCGCGGCGCGGGCGGGAGCCGCGGGGGAGCGGCGGGCCAGCGCCCAGCCGACCTGGTCGATCGTGGCGTACACCGGGATCCCGCGCTCGCGCAGGGCGCGGACGGCGGCCGAGTCGCGCGTCATGCTGTGCACCACGACCGGGCGGCCGTGGCGGCGCACCAGGTCGCCGAGCGCCGCCACCACCTCCAGCTCGGCCGCGGCCAGCGAGGGCGTGTCGGCGCCGTAGGAGGCGAAGTAGCCGGTCAGCACCACCGCGTCCACCTCGCCGGAGGCCAGCAGCGGTTCGATCACCTGGGCGTAGGCGGCCATGTCCCGCTCCCCGGCTCCGGCCAGGTCGATCGGGGCGGCCGGGAGGTGCAGCCCGTGGCGGGTCAGCACGTCGGCGGCGAGTGCTCCCTGGCCGCCGCTGTCGCCCACCACCGCGACCGTCTCGACCCGGTGCGCGGGGGCGTGCACGAGGAACTGCGCCACGTCCACCGCCTGCGCCGGGGTCTGGACGAGCACCGCGCCCGCAGCCCGGCAGGCCGCCTCGACCACCTCGGTGCCCGCTGTGAGCGCGCCGGTGTGCGAGCGGGCCGCCTCCCGGCCCGCCCGGCTGGCGCCCACGGTGAGCACCACCGCCGGCTTGCCGGCTTCGCGCAGCCGTACCAGCGTCTCGACCAGCGCGCGGCCGTCGTGGAAGCTCTCCAGGTACAGCAGCACGGCGGCCGTGGCGTCGTGGCCGGCGAGCCCGGCCAGCACCTCGGCGGCCGTCACGTCCACCTGGTCGCCGACCGAGACGAAGCGCGAGACGCCCATGCCCGCCTGCGCGGCCAGCCCGGCCAGCTCCAGCCCGAGCTGTCCCGACTGCGACACGATCCCGAGCGAGCCGGGCGTGAACGTCCCCCAGGCCAGCTCGAGCGCGGTGGTCGAGTCGTAGACGCCCAGCGAGTTCGGCCCGACCAGGCGGGCGCCGGCGGCGCGGACCCGGGCGGCCAGCTCCTGCTCGCGCTCCCGCTCCAGCCCCGCGGTGATCGCCACGAAGGCGCGCACCCCCAGGTCGAGCGCCTGCGACACCACCCCGTCGAGCGCGGGCGCCGGCACGCACAGCACGGCCAGCTCCGGCGCCTCGGGCAGCAGGTCGAGCGACGGGACCGACGGCACGCCGTCCACGACCGCGCCCGAGCGGTTGACCAGGTGCACCTTGCGCCGGTGCGAACCGCGCAGCGCGCCCCTGGCCAGCCAGTATCCCCACTTGGCCGGGTTGGCGGAGGCGCCGACGACCGCCACGGAAGCCGGATCGAACAGCTCGCTCATCGGGCCAGCGACCGGGAGATGATCAGGCGCTGGATGTCGGAGGTGCCCTCCTCGATCTCCTCCAGCTTGGCGTCGCGCATCCACTTCTCCAGCAGGAACTCCCGCGAGTAGCCCCAGCCGCCGTGGGTCTGCAGCGCGGCCCAGGTGCACCACATGGCGTTCTCCGAGGCGGTCAGCTTCGCGATCGAGGCCTCCTCGGTGGCCGGGTCGCCCTGGTCGTAGAGCCGGGCGGCGCGCATCGCCAGCAGGTGAGAGGCGTCGGTCCTGGCCGCCATGTCGGCCAGGCGGAAGGCCACCGCCTGGTGCTGGATGATCGGCTTGCCGAACTGTTCACGCTGCTTGGCGTAGTCGACGGCCGCATCAAGCGCCGCGCGTGATAACCCGGTACACGCGGCCGCGATGAGGATCCGGGAGGCGTCGAACGTGCGCATCAGGCCGTAGAAGCCCTGCCCCTCCTCGCCCAGCCGCTGGTCGGCCTCCACCCGCACGCCGTCGAGGAACACCTCGGCGCTGACGATCGCCCGCTGCCCCATCTTCGGCAGCGCCCGCCCGATCCGCAGCCCCGGCGTGTCACGTTCCACCACGAACGCCGTCACGCCCCGCGAGCCCAGCGCCGGGTCGACCGTCGCGAACACCACGATCCACCGGGCGTAGGGCGCGTTCGAGATCCACGTCTTCTGCCCGGTCAGCACGTACCCTGAGCCGTCGCGTACCGCCCGCGTCGTCAGCGAGGCCGCGTCGGAGCCCACGCCGGGCTCGGTCACGGCCAGCGCCGTCAGCGGCGGGTCCTCCGTGCACAGCGGCGCCAGCCACCGCTCCCGCTGCTCCGGAGTGCCGAGCGCCTCGACGGGCCCGGCGAAGAAGCCGTTGGAGGTCAGCAGGTTGCCGATGCCGATGTCGCCGTGGCACAGCTCCTCGGTCACCAGGACCTGCGTGACCAGCGAGGACACCCCGCCACCGCCGTGCTCGGCGGGCAGCATGAACGACGTCAGCCCCAGCTTGGCCGCCCGCGACCACAGGTCCAGCGGTGACTCGTGGTCGGCGTCGTCCACCTCCCGCGCCCGCGGCCGGATCTCGCGCCGGGCGAACTCCCTGGCCAGCTCGACGAACTCGCGTTGCTCGGCGTCGAGCTCCAGGCCGTCACGGATGGCACGCATACGGGCTCCTCACTGCTGCTCAGAAGGGATGGTGACGCGGACCCGGGGACTCCAGTGCGCCACGATCGGGTCGTCGGCCACCGGCGGCGGGTCCAGGCGCGACCCGGTGCGGGCGATCAGCCGGGTCCCGTCACGCAGCTCCACCTCCACCCGCAGGCCGCTGCCCAGGTAGATGACCTCGCGGATCTTGCCGTCCACCGCCTCGTGCTCGGCGGGCAGCGCGGTGCCCGGCGGGCTCAGCTCGACGTCCTGCGGCCTGACCAGCACGTCGCCGGGCAGCAGGTTCGACTCGCCGAGGAACTCCGCCACGTACCGCGAGGCGGGCCGCTCGTACAGGTCGGCGGGCGTGCCGACCTGGACCACGCGGCCGTCGCGCAGCAGCGCGATGCGGTCCGACATGGTCAGCGCCTCCTCCTGGTCGTGCGTGACGAACACGAACGTGATCCCCAGCTCCCTGTGCAGGCGCTTGATCTCCAGCTGCAGCTGCTCGCGCAGCCGCTTGTCCAGCGCGCCGAGCGGCTCGTCCATCAGCAGCACCCGCGGCTGGAACACGATCGCCCGCGCCAGCGCCACCCGCTGCTGCTGCCCGCCCGACAGCTGCCCGGGCCGCCGGTCACGCAGCGCGCCCAGCTCGACCGTGTCCAGCGCCGCCGCCACCCGCTCGGCCAGCTCCTTGCCGCGCACGCGCCGCCGCCGCAGCGGGAACGCCACGTTCTCGAACACCGACATGTGCGGGAACAGCGCGTAGTGCTGGAACACCATGCCCAGATCACGCCTGTACGGCGGCGCGGAGGTGATGTCCGCCCCGTCCACCTCCACCGAGCCGGAGGTCGGCTCGGTGAACCCGGCCACCACGTTCAGCAGCGTCGACTTGCCCGAGCCGCTGCTGCCGAGCAGCGTCATGAACTCCCCGGCCCGCACGTGCAGCGACACGTCGGCCAGCGCGACCGCCTCGCCGTACATCTTGGACACGCCGCGCACGTCAACGGTCCCTGTCATGCCTTCCTCCGCAGGATCAGCCGGGTGAGCCCGGCGGCGCCGAACAGCGCCAGCGTGATCATCAGCAGCATGCTCGACACTGCCGCCACGGTCGGGTCGATCTGCACCCGCACGCCCGACCACATCCGCACCGGCAGCGTCGTCAGGTCGGGACCCGACAGGAACACGCTGGTGACGACCTCGTCGAAGGACGTGACGAACGCGAACAGCGCCCCGCTGGCCAGGCTCGGCGCGATCAGCGGCAGCGTCACTCGCGCGAACGTGGTCACGGGCCCCGCGCCGAGATTCATCGCCGCCTGCTCCAGCCGCCGGTCGAACGACATCAGCGCCGACGACACCGTGATGATCACGTACGGCACGGCCAGCGTCGCGTGGACCAGGATGAACCCGACAGGCGTCTGCGTGAGCCCCGCCCGCAGGAACACCGCGTAGACCGCCAGCCCGACGATCACGTAAGGGACCAGGATCGGCGCCATCACCAGCCCCGACACCAGTGACCGCAGCGGGTACCGGCCGCGCACCATGCCGAGCGCGGCCGCCGTGCCCAGCACCAGCGACACCAGCGTCACCTGGAAGGCGATCTGCAGCGAGTCGACCGCGCTGTCGAGCCAGGTGTCGTCGGTGAAGAAGTTCTCGTACCAGCGCAGCGACCACGCCTTCGGCGGGAACTCGAGGAACGCGCTGTCGGAGAAGGAGGTCGGGATCACGATGAACACCGGCAGCACCAGGTACACGGCCGTCAGCCCGGCCAGGGCCCACAGCAGCTTCCTCATCGCAGCAACCTCCGCAGGTCCACCAGCCGGGAGGCGAGCAGCAGCAGCGCGCCCGTGACCACCAGCAGGATCACCGCGAGCGCCGAGGCGAACCCCCAGCGCAGCACCCCGGACAGCTGCTGCACGATCAGCTCACCGATCATCACGTTCTTCGGCCCGCCGAGCAGCGCCGGCGTCACGTAGAACCCCAGCGACGACACGAACACCAGCAGTGTCGCGGCGGCCACGCCGGGCGCCGTCAGCGGCGCGTAGACCCGCCAGAAGGCGAACGCGGGCCGCGCCCCCAGCCCCTCGGCGGCCTGCAGCAGCCGCCGGTCGATGGAGCGCATCGTGGCGTAGATCGGCAGCACCGCGAACGGCAGCATCACCTGCACCATGCCGATCAGCACGCCGGGCAGGTTCCGCAGCAGCGGCACCGGCGGGCCAGGGATCAGGTCGTTCAGCACGCCGGTGTCGCGCAGGATCAGCACCCAGGCGAACGTCCGCACCAGCAGGCTCGTCCAGAACGGCACCAGCACCGCGGCCATCAGCACGCCCCGCCAGAACGGCCTGGCCAGCGTCATCAGGTACGCGTAGGGGAACCCGAGCAGCAGCGTCACCAGCGTGACGAGGGCCGAGGTGGTGAAGGTGTTGACCAGGACCCGCGTGTAGACGGGCGAGTCGAAGAAGGCGGCGTAGTTGCCGAGTCCCGGCGCGGGGTCGCTGAGGCTGCGGGCGAGCATCCCGGCCAGCGGGTAGACGAACACCGCCAGCAGGAACGCGGTCACCGGCAGGACCAGCGCGCCCCAGCCGTCGACCAGCTTCCTGAGATGCCGGGCGGAGCCGCCCGGCGCCTGCTGGGGGACAGCGGTCACTTCGCCATCCACTCGTTCATCCGGGCGGTGACCTTGTCGTAGTTCTCCGCCCAGTACGAGTAGTTCATGATCGCCGCCCGCTGCGACTCGTGCGCGTTGGGCAGTTCCTTGCGCACCTCGGGCTTGATCAGGTCGAGGGCCTTGGCGTTGACCGGCGCGTACCCGGTGAAGTCGGCGTAGGCCGCCTGCCCCTTGGTGTCCTTGAGGTAGTGGTCGAGCCACTGTTGCGCCAGCTCCGCGCTCTTCGACCCGGCAGGGATGACGAGCTGGTCGTAGGACAGCAGGTGCTGGTTCCACTCGTTGGCCACCGGCTGGCCCTCCTGCTGGGCAGCGAAGATCCGCCCGTTCCACGCCTGGATCGCCGACACCTCGCCGCTGGAGATCAGCTGCTGCTGCTCCTCGCCGGTCTCGTACCAGACGATGTCCTTCTTGATCGTGTCGAGCTTCCTGAAGGCCCTGTCCAGGTCCAGGGGGTAGAGCTTGTCCGCGGGCACCCCGTCGGCCAGCAGCGCCGCCTCGAACATGGCGCCCGTGGCGTACTTCCAGAAGCCGCGCTTGCCGGGGAACTTCCTGGTGTCGAAGAACTCCGCCCAGGTCTTCGGATGGGTCGTGGGGAAGGCCTTGGTGTTGTAGCCGATCGTGAAGGCGTACTCCAGCGTCGGCACCGCGCACGGCCCGACGAGCTCCTTCTTCACCGGCGAGGTGTCGACCTTGTCGAGCTTGACCGCCCAGCCGTTCTTGCACGCGTTCTCGGCGAAGTTCGGCTCCACCTCGACCACGCCCCAGCTGACCTGCTTCGACTCCACCTGGGCGCGGAACTTGGCGTAGTCGGTGGGGGAGTCCTGCTTGACCGTCACGCCCTGCGCCTTGGCCCACGGCTCGACGTAGGCGGCGACCGCCCTCTTCTGGTCGTCGCCGCCCCACATGACCACGGTGAGCTGCTTGGCGCCGCCCGACGCCGCCCTGCCGCCACCGCAGGCCGTGAGCGCGAGCGCGCCCGCCACCGCGACGATGAGCACCTTGCGCGCCATGCCGCCTCCAATAGTTGACTGGCGAGCCAGTTATTAATGAAGGACTGTGGCCCACGCCACTCGCGTCTGTCAACAGCCGGTCCGCTACACCTTCCGCAGATCGAGCAGGAACGCCTGGCAGACGGCGCTCATCCGCTCCACCGTCATGTTCTTCGAGCCCACCAGTACCTGGATCGCCAGCCCGTCGATCATGCCGATCAGCCGGTTGGCGTAGTCGACGGCGTCGCCCGCCCGCAGCAGTCCCTGGGTCTGGCCGTCGCGGATCACCCCGGCCACGATCCTGCGCCACTCGCCGTAGACACGCTCGTTGAGCTCCTGCAGCTCGGGCTCGCGGAAGGCCTCGCTCCACAGCTCCATCCAGACCCGCCAGGCGCGCACGGTCTCCTCGCCCTCCGGCAGGTAGGAGCGCACGAAGGCCATCAGCCGGTCGCGCGGATCGTCCTCGGCCTCGAAGATGGGCTTGCGCCGCTCGATGGAACGCTGGAAGTTGTACTCGAAGGCGGCGTGCACCACGTCGCGCTTGTTCGCGAAGTAGTAGTGCACGGTCCCGTTGCTGGTGCCCGCCCGGCGGGCCACGTCCGAGACCCGCAGCGACCGCAGGCCGACCTCGGCGATGACCTCGCACGCGGCCCGCAGGATCTGCTCCTTGCGCTCCGCCTCAACACTCGGCCGCGGCATCCGTCCCCCTGCGCTCGATAATCGGACCGTCAGTCAACTATCCCACCGACCCGCTCCCTCGGAGACCACCTCGTCACGGCGGGCCGCCCCGTGCGGCTGCTCGCCGTTCTCGCACGGACGTGAGCAGGGGGCGGCGGGTGGCGTCGCGTCGGCCTGCCGTACATCTTGGCCGCAGCGTCGGCGAGTTCGTTGCGCGATCTTCAGGTGTCCGGTTACGCTTGTCGGCATGCGAAACTTGACTCAGTGGTGGCGCCGCTCGTAGGCGGCGCGAGTTTCGCATTCTCAGACGACGGCCGCCCCGGTAGGCGGCCTTCTGTGTGTCTGCCCCGGGGCTCATCTTTCAACATGAGGGGCAGCAAGTGGAGACGAGCGGATATACCACCGCCGGGGGCATCGCCGTCGAGCGCGAGACGCGCGAGGTGCCGGAGGCCGCGCTCGAGGAGATCGTGACCGCGCTCGGGGAGCGGCGCGGCGGCGCGTTCTCCTCCGGGATGGACTACCCCGGCCGCTACAGCCGATGGGCGTTCGGATACGTCGACCCCTGTCTCGAACTGGTCGCCAAGGGCCGCACGATCTCGGCCCGGGCGCTGAACGAGCGGGGCAAGGTCGTGCTGCCCGCCGTGGCCTCCTGCCTGCTGGCCGCCGGCAAGCCGGTGACCGAGCCCACGGCCGTGCACGTCGAGGTGTACGTGCCCGAGTCGGCCGACCTGCTGCCCGAGGAGATGCGCAGCCGCAGGCCGACCGTGTTCACCGCGATCCGCGAGGTCATCGCCGCCTTCCGCGGCGACGACCCGCACCTGGGCCTGTACGGCGCCTTCGGCTACGACCTGGCCTTCCAGTTCGAGCCGATCAGGCAGGAACTCGTCCGCCCCGGCGACCAGCGCGACCTGGTGCTGCACCTGCCCGACAGGCTCGTGGTGATCGACCGGCAGCGCGAGACCAGCCTGGAGTACCGCTACGAGTTCACCGTCGACGGTGTCACCACCCGCGGGCTCGACCGCGCCGGCGAGAACGTCCGGCCCGCCGTGAACCCTGAGATCCCGAAAAATCCGGAAAAGGGGGCTTACGCGGACGTCGTCGCGAAGGCGAAGGAGAAGTTCAAGCGCGGCGACCTGTTCGAGGTCGTGCCCGGTCAGGTGTTCCACTCCGCCTGCACCGACCCGTCCGCCTTCTACCGCTCGCTGCGCCACAGCAACCCGGCCCCGTACGAGTTCATCATCAGCCTGGGCGAGGGCGAGCACCTCGTCGGCGCCTCGCCCGAGATGTACGTCCGGGTCAGCGGCGATCGCGTGGAGACCTGCCCCATCTCCGGCACGATCGCCCGCGGCAGCAACCCCGTCGAGGACGCCGAGGCCATCCGCACGCTGCTGTCCAGCGTGAAGGAGGAGTCCGAGCTGACCATGTGCACCGACGTGGACCGCAACGACAAGTCGCGCATCTGCGTCCCCGGCACCGTCCAGGTCATCGGCCGCCGCCAGATCGAGCTCTACTCCCGCCTGATCCACACCGTCGACCACATCGAGGGGCGGCTGCGTCCCGAGTTCGACGCGCTGGACGCCTTCCTCACCCACATGTGGGCCGTCACCGTCACCGGCGCCCCCAAGACGTGGGCGATGCAGTTCATCGAGGACCACGAGGCCACCACGCGCAGGTGGTACGGCGGGGCCATCGGCTTCATCGGCTTCGACGGCTCCATGAACACCGGCCTGACCTTGCGCACCGCGCAGATCAAGGACGGCGTGGCAACCGTGCGGGCCGGCGCCACCCTGCTGTTCGACTCCGACCCCGACGCCGAGGAGCGCGAGACCGAACTGAAGGCCAGCGCCCTGCTCGGCGCGCTCGCCGCGGTCAACAAGACCGCCCCCGCGCCGGCCGTGCCCGTGCGCGAGCAGCCAGGCCTGGGCATGAAGGTGCTGCTCGTCGACCACGAGGACTCCTTCGTCAACACCCTGGCCGACTACTTCCGCCAGCAGGGCGCCGACGTGGTCACGCTGCGCCACGGCTTCCCCGCGGCGATGCTCGACGAGATCGCGCCCGACCTGGCCGTGCTGTCGCCCGGGCCCGGCTGGCCGTCGGACTTCGGCATGTCCGCCCTGATCGACCAGCTCTACGCCCGTGACCTGCCCGTCTTCGGCGTGTGCCTGGGCCTGCAGGCGATGGTCGAGCACGCGGGCGGCAAGCTGGAGCTGCTGGACTACCCCGAGCACGGCAAGCGCGGCCAGGTGACCCGCCAGGGGGAGAGCGCCCTGCTCGACGGGCTGCCCGAGGAGTTCACCGCGGCGCGCTACCACTCGCTGCACGCCAAGGTGCCCGGCGTGGTCGGCTTCGCCGCCACCGCGACGACGCCCGACGGCAACGTCATGGCCATCGAGGACACGGGCAAGCGCCGCTTCGCCGTGCAGTTCCACCCCGAGTCGATCCTGACGACGGAGGGCGGCGCCGGGGCGAAGGTCATCGCGAACGTGCTGCGCTTGACCAAGCGCTGACGCGAAACAGCGTGTGCCGGGTGGGGAGAGCCCCTAGAGTCGCGGGCATGCTCCCCGCAGACCTGCCCGATGCGCTGCGTGACGCCCTCGCCGCGCCGCTCGTGGACCACCACTGCCACGGCGTGCGGCGGGACGAGCTGTCCAGGGCGCAGTTCGAGCTGCAGATCACCGAGAGTGACAGCCCGGCCCCGCCCGGCACCACGCACTTCGACACCCCGCTCGGTGCGGCCATCCGCCGCTGGTGCGCGCCGGTGCTCGACCTGGAGCCGCACGCCGCGCCGGCGGTCTACCTGGCGCGGCGGGCCGAGCTGGGCGCGGGCGAGGTCAACCGGCGGCTGCTGCAGGCCGCCGGCGTGGTGGCCTTCCTGGTCGACACCGGGCTGGAGCGGCCGGAGCTGCTGACGGCCGCCGAGATGGGCAGGCACGGCGGGGCCGCGGCCGACGAGATCATCAGGATCGAGCAGGTCGAGCAGGACGTGGCCGAGCTGGCCGACGTCGCGGTCGACTACATGGACAGCCTGGCCGAGGAGCTGGCCGCCCGCGCCGCGCGCGCCGTCGGGATGAAGACGATCATCGGCTACCGGTGCGGGCTGGACTTCGACCCGTCCAGGCCCAGCCGCGGCTCGGTGATCGCCGCCGCCAACCGGCGCCTGTCGGACCCCAAGGAGCGGCTCGACGACCCGATCCTGCTGCGCCACCTGCTGTGGACCGCGGTCGACGTGGCCCACCAGCGCGGGCTGCCGCTGCAGTTCCACACCGGGTTCGGCGACTCCGACCTGGACCTGCACCGCGCCAACCCGTCGCTGATGACCGGTTTCATCAGGGCCCTGCAGCCGCTGGGCGTGCCGGTGATCCTGCTGCACGGCTACCCGTTCCACCGCCAGGCCGCCTACCTGGCGGGGATCTACCCGCACGTCTACGTGGACGTCGGGCTGGCCATGACACACACCGCGGCCGGTTCGCCCCGCGTGATGGACGAGCTGCTCGAACTGGCGCCCTTCCACAAGCAGATGTTCAGCTCCGACTGCTACGGCGTGGCCGAGACCTGCCACCTGGGCGCGCTCTACTATCGCAGGTCCCTGGCCATGGCGCTCAAGTCGCGCATCGACGCGGGGGAGTGGAGCGCCGCCGACGCCGCCCGCGTCGTCCACATGATCGGTTCCGCCAATGCCCGCAGGGTCTATCGCCTCTGACGGCGACCTGGGTCATAATCACGGCGATGTCCGCGATCGAGATCCAGAACCTGTCGAAGTCGTTCGGGCCGGTGCGCGCCGTCGACGGCGTCTCCTTCACGGTCGAGGCCGGCACCATCACCGGCTACCTCGGACCCAACGGAGCCGGCAAGACCACCACGCTGCGCAGCCTGCTCGGCCTGGTCACGGCCGACTCGGGCACCGCGCGGGTCAACGGTCGCCGCTACCGCGACCTGGCCAGGCCCCTGGCCGAGGTGGGCGCCGTGCTCGAGGCCACGAACTTCCACCCCGGCCGCACCGCCCGCAACCACCTGCGCGTGCTGTGCCGGGCGGCCCGATTACCCGCCGAGCGGGTCACCGCTGCACTCGAGCAGGTCGGACTCGCCGACGTGGCCGACAGGCGGGTGCTGACGTTCTCGCTCGGCATGCGCCAGCGCCTGGCCCTGGCCGGCGCGCTGCTCGGCCACCCCAGCGTGTTCATCCTCGACGAGCCCGCCAACGGCCTCGACCCCGCGGGGATCCAGTGGCTGCGCGGCTTCCTCAGCCACCTCGCGCACGAGCGCGGCGCCGCCGTCCTGATCTCCAGCCACGTGCTCGCCGAGGTCGAGCAGGTCGTCGACAACGTCGTCATCATCGCCAAGGGCCGGCTGGTACGGCAGGGCAGCCTCGCCGACGTGGTCGCCGGCAACGCCATGCGAGTCCGCACCCCGGACCCCGGCGGGCTCGTGCCCGCGCTCGAACGCGGCGGCGGCACCGTCGAGCAGGCCGACGGCGTGCTCCGGGTACGCGGGCTGGACGGCGAGGGGATCGGGCGGATCGCGCTCGAGGCCGGGATCGTCGTCTCCGAGCTCGCCAAGGAGCGATCCGACCTGCAGCGGGTGTTCCTCGAGCTGACCGGGGAGGCGTGATGGCGCTCGTCAGGGCCGAACTGCTCAAGCTGACCACCACCAGGCTGTGGTGGGTGATGCTCGGCTCCAACCTGCTGTACGCGGCGCTGCAGCTCGGGCTGACCATCGGCCTCGCCGACCAGCCCGTCGCGCCCGGGGCTCCGCCGCTGCTGCCCGGCAGGACGACCGCGCAGTTCCAGGAGGTGGTCTGGGGGCTCGGCGCGGCCACGACGCTCTTCGCGATGATCATCGGTGTCGTCATGGTGACCGCCGAGTACCGCTACCAGACCATCACCGGCACCTTCCTCACCACGCCGCGGCGCGAACGGGTCGTGGCGGCCAAGCTGCTGGCGGGAGGCGTGGTCGGGGTGGCCTTCGGGCTCGCCGTCCTGCTGCTGACGGCGATCGCCCTGGTCGTCACCGAGGCGCTGACCGGGGGCTCGCTCGTGCTGTCGGGGCGGGTGGCGCGCATCGCCGTGGGGGTGCTCGGCGTGTTCGTGCTCTACACCCTGTTCGGCATCGGGATCGGGGCGCTGGTCAGGAACCAGGTGGGCGCCGTCCTGGCCGCGGTCGGGTGGGTGTTCCTGGTCGAGTCGCTGGTCGGGGCGATACCCGCGCTGCACCCGGTCGGCCGGTGGACCCCCGGCGGTGCTGCCAACGCGGTCACCAGCAGCGGGGTGAGCCTCGGCTACGACCCCGGATACCTGCTGCCCGCCTGGGGCGGCGCGGCCGTCCTGCTTGGGTACGCGCTGGTGTTCGCCGCCGTGGCCTCGGTCACCACGCTGCGGCGCGACATCACGTAGGCCGGTGCGGTCCCTCGGGGCCGTGCATGCAGGCGCCGAGTTTGGTGCCGACGATCTGCATGGCGTCGGCCAGGGCGGCCGTCTGCTCGGGCGTCAGGTGGTCGAAGAGAACCTCGCGCAGCGCCCTGGTGTGCTCGGGGGCGATCGCGGCGATCACGTCCCTGCCCTGGTCGGTGATCTCGGCCACGCTGGCCCTGCCGTCGTTCTCGTCCGGCCTGATCAGCGCGTAGTCGCGGTCGACCAGCTTGCTCATGCGGTGGCTGAGGCGGCTGATCGACACGTTGCTGATCATCGCCAGGTCGCTCAGCCGCATCGGGCGTGCCGCGAGCATGTTGAGCAGGCCGTACTCGATGTGGACCAGCCCGTGCGCACGGAAGGTGCGCTCCACCTGCGGCATGCCGACGAGCAAGACCGCCAGCAATCCCTGCCAGGCGCGCTGCTCGTCCTCGTGGAGCCCCTCCAGCAAGCGTCCCCCAGCGTCAGAACCGTCCGACCGCGACGATGACCGCCATCGCCAGCAGTACTAGGTTAATCGCGAAATTCTCCTTGCGTCGAAGGTGAACGACACCCGCCACGATCATCGTGATGGCCGGCCCCGCCGCGCCGATCGCGCGCATCTGGCCCTGCGTGAAGTCCTCGAGGTACGGCAGGCGGGGCTGGAGGGCGGACTTGGGCATGGTGAGCTTGCCGGCGAGACGCTCGGCAGCGCGCCTGGTGCGGCTATCGGTGGAGGGCTTGGCGCAGGCGGTGGCGGGCGCCGAGGAGGTGGGCCGACAGGGCGGTCACGGCGGCGTCCTCGTCGCCGGAGCGGGCCAGGGTCAGCAGGTCGGCATGGGCTGCGGCGGCGGGCAGGAGTTCGCGGTCGCGGGCGTTGGTGACGTCCAGGATCACCGCGAACGTGGGCCGGTACTGCTCCCACACCGCGCCGAGCCGCCGATGGCCGGACAGCCGGTAGAAGGCGGAGTGGAATTCCAGGTCCGCCTGGGAGAACGCGTCCACGTCACGCCGCTCGGCGGCGCGCCGCATGCTCGCCAGCGCCTCGGCGGCCTCCGCCCAGTCCCCGTCGGACGCTCTGCGCATGGCCAGCCGTACAGCCAGCGACTCCATCGACTCGCGCAACGAGTAGAGCTCGTCCACGTCGGCGTCGGTCAACCCCGTGACATAGACTCCGCGGCGCCGCGACTCCAGCAACCCCTCGGCCTCAAGCACCCGCAGCGCGTCGCGGATCGGCCCCCGGCTGACGCCGAACCGCTCCGCGAGCGCCTCCTCGACCAGATGCGTGCCGCTCGCGAGCTCACCGCCGATGATCAGCAGCCGCAGCGAGTGCGCCACCCTCTCACCGAGCGAAACGCGGGCGATCGGGATCACAAGCGGCCCCTCCGAATCCGAAACTCCGTCAACAGTCAACGATACGATCCCCACCTCACCCAACCATCCCACCCCCCGACCTCCGGCACCCCCGCGGGGGTTTGCGGGGCGGCTCGCGTTGGGGGACGGGAGCTGGTTTGCTTGGGCCGTCACATCGCCGAACCGAGCGGGGGCTCGCCATGCGCACCGTCGAACCCGAGGTCTTCATCGTCGCCCGTCCCGAGCTGGACTACGACGAGCTGGCCCGATACCTGGGCGAGGTCGGCGGTGAGAGCTGGCTCGAGCGACTCGACAGGGGCGAGCTCGACGCGCAGAACCTGGCCGAGTTCGCGGGCCGCCTGTGCTACCGCTCCTTCGAGCCCGGCCTCAACCCCAACGTGGTCAAGATCCGCACCGACCAGGACGACTACCTGCGCAACATCCTGGCCAGCGCGCACGGCTCGGTGCTCGAGCACGTCTCCTTCAGCTTCGTGCTGCACAACGTGAGCCGGGTGCTCACCCACGAGCTGGTACGGCACCGCCCGGGCGTGGCCATCTCCCAGGAGTCGCTGCGTTTCGTCCGGCTCACGGAGCTGCCGTTCTGGTTCCCCGAGTGGGCGCAGGAGGACCCCGAGCTGATGAAGCGGGCCACGTCGATGCTGGAGCAGCTGGAGCAGTTCCAGATGTGGATGGCCGACCACTTCGGGCTCGATGAGGAAGGCGTGCCGTTCGCGGAGAAGAAGCACCGCACGTCCTTCATGCGGCGCTTCGCTCCCGAGGGGCTGGCGACGGGGCTGGTGTGGACGGCCAACGTCCGCACGCTGCGCCACACGATCGAGGCCCGGACGGCCGCCGGGGCGGAGGAGGAGATCCGCCTGCTGTTCCAGCGCATCGGCGAACTCATGCGCAAGGAGGCCCCCGCCCTCTTCGGCGACTACGTGGTCGAGGACGGCGCCTGGATCCCCGGCTGGCGCAAGGTCTGACCCCCTTCCTCGCCTGGGCGAGTGGCTTTTCGTCCGCCGCTCGCCCAGCGCTTCGTGGTGTCAGGCGAGGGCGGGCAGGACGTAGACCTCGGCGGCCGGGGGGAGGGCGCAGTCGAGGCTGCCGAGGCCGCGGGCGTTCTCGCCGCAGATGATCATGTTGATGTGGCGCCTGATGCGGCCGTAGTCGTCGCGCAGGCGTTCCTCGAGGCGGGGATGGGTACGCCGGAGCGTGTCCAGGGCCGAGCCGAGGGTGGGCGGCGTCTCGTGGTCGGCTCCGACGGCGAAGACCTTGACCTCCGTCTCGCCGCTGACCCAGTGCCGGAGCGAGCTGGGCAGGACGAACACGACCAGCGTCACGGGTTTGGCCATGGAACTACAGCACCGTCGCGCGCACGGTCAGGACGTCGGGCAGGTGCCCTGCCACCCGCGTCCAGGTCTCGCCGTCGTCGCGTGAGCAGTACACCTCGCCGTCGCGCGTGCCGAAGAAGATCCCGGCGGGTGAGGCGGTCATCGCGTCCCGCAGCACGCTGGCGTGCACCGGCTCGCAGGGCAGTCCTTCGGAGAGCGGCTCCCAGGTCGAGCCGGCGTCCTGGCTGCGGAAGACCCGGTAGTGGTGGTCGACGGGGGTGCGGTCGATGTCGGCCTGCAGCGGCAGCACGTACACCGTGTCGGGCCGCGTGGGGTGGACCACGATCGGGAAGCCGAAGTCCGACGGCAGCGACGAGCCGATGTCGCGCCAGGAACCGCCGAAGTCGTCGCTGCGGTAGACGCCGAAGTGGTGCTGCAGGTACAGCCGCTCGGGACGGGCCGGGTCGATGCCGACCTTGTGCACGCACTGGCCGAACTCGGGGTACTGCTGACCCTCGGGTAGGAACGGCGCCCTGATGTTGTGGTTGGACGCCTCCCAGCTGCCGCCGCCGTCGGTGCTGCGGTAGAAGCCGGCGGCGGAGACCGCCACGGCCATGATCGCGGGGTCGCTCGGGTGGTTGATGATCGTGTGCAGGCACAGCCCGCCGCCGCCGGGTTGCCACTTATCCCGGTGCGGGTGGTCCCACAGCCCCTGGACCAGCTGGTAGGTGACGCCCCTGTCCTCGGAGCGGAACAGCGCGCCCGGCTCGACCCCGGCCCAGACCACCCCGGGCTCGGACGGCGAGGGCAGCAGCTGCCAGACCTTGGCCAGCGTCGCGCCCGTGCTCTCGGGGAAGGCGATGGGCGGCTTGGAGGCCTCCTGCCAGGTCTTGCCGAGGTCGTCGGAGTACATTACTGATGGCCCGAAGTGTCCGTATTCGATCCCGGCCAGCAGCCGGGGCGTCGTCTCGCGGGTGTCGATGGCCACGGAGGGCACCGCGACCGTGGAGAACTGGATCGGTTCGACCTCGAACGGGCCGCCGTCCGTCGAACGGGCCAGGAACAGGCCCTTGCGGGTGCCGATCGCGAGCAGCGCTTCGCTCATTTCACGCTCCCATCGCTCCCATGTTCGCCTCTTGGCCATCGTGTCACGCCATTGCGGACACCGCCGGGGTCTGTGCGAATTGCGCCGAAGGTCGTTCTGGTCGCGCTTTACCTGGGGGGTAATCGCCACGCTTCCCTGCGATCGATAGCGTTTCGGACATGGGAGCGCTAGCTATACAGGAAGAGACATTTGGTGACTTGCTGCGATCGTGGCGTCAGCGGCGGAGGGTCAGCCAGCTGGACCTCGCGATCGAGGCGGAGGTGTCGGCCCGCCACATCAGTTTCCTGGAGACCGGGCGCGCCCGGCCGAGCCGCGAGATGGTGATGAAACTGTCCGAGGAACTGGACGTGCCGCTGCGGCACCGCAACAGGCTGCTGGTGGCGGCCGGGTTCGCCCCGGTCTTCCGCGAGCGCGAGGTGCGCGCGCCGGAGATGGAGGTGGTACGGCAGGCCCTGGACAAGATCCTGGCCGGACACGAGCCGTACCCGGCGCTGGTCGTGGACGCGGGGTGGAACCTGGTGGCGGCAAACAGCGCGGTCGCCATGTTCATGGACGGCGTGCCGGAGGAGCTGCTGCAGGAGCCGGTCAACGTGATGCGGCTGTCGCTGCATCCGCAGGCGCTGGGCGGCAAGCTGCTCAATCTTGCGGAGGTGCGCGCCTACCTGCTGGCCCAGCTGCGCCGCCAGGCCGACGCGTCGGGCGACGGGCAGCTGGCCGAACTGCACGACGAGCTGGCGGGCTACACCTACCCGGGCGTCCAGCTCAACGTGGCGCACGTGCCGGGCCCGGGGGACATCCTGCTGCCGCTGCGGATCAGGAACGGCGACCAGGTGCTGTCGATGTTCACCACGATCGCCACGTTCGGCACCCCGCTCGACGTCACGGTCTCCGAACTGGCCATCGAGACGTTCTGGCCGGCCGACGAGCAAACCGCCGCCGCCTTCCGCTGAAACGTGCCTTCCGGAAGGGTCAGTGGACGATGTCGCGGTGGATGCGGGTCAGCGGTACGCCGCCCAGTTGCAGGCGGCGCACGGTCTCGTTGACCATGGCGGGCGGCCCGCAGACGAACACCTCGTGCTCGGCCCAGGAATGGAAGCGCTCGACCACGTCGGGAAGGTGGCCGCGCATCCCGTCGTAGCAGGGGTCGCCGGAGACCACGGGTAGCACCCGCAGCCACGGGAAAGACGACTCCATCCTGATCAGGTCGGGCAGGTCGTACAGCTCGGCCGCGCTGCGGGCACCGACCAGCAGGTGGATGTTGGGCCGCCGCCCGGAGGCGATCACGTGCTCGATGATCGCCTTCAGCGGCGCCAGCCCGGTGCCGCCCGCCACGCACAGAATGTCCCGCGCGCTGCGCTCGGGCGCCGACATCGTGCCGACGGGCGGGCCGAGCATGACCGTGTCGCCGATGCGGGTGTCCCTGATCAGCGTGGTGGACACCCACCCGCCCTGGATTGAGCGCACGTGCAGCCGGATCGTGTTGTCCGTCCGCGGCGCGTTGGCGATCGAGAAGGTCCGCCACACCCGCGGCCACCTGGCGGTCTGCACGTTGACGTACTGCCCGGCCGTGTACGGCAGGCGTTGCGTGGGCCGCAGCGTGAGCACCGCGATGTCCCTGGCTCTGCGCTCGTGGTCGACGACCTCAGCCAGCCACCAGGCGGGCGAGACGCCCGCGTCCGCCTCCGCGCTCTCGACCATCAGGTCGGCCGCCACGGTGTAGGCGGCCACCCACGCGGCCTCGATCTCGTCGGTCCAGATGTCGCGGGCGAAGTGCCGGATCGTGGCCAGCAGCGCGGAGCCGACCGCCGTGTAGTGCTCGGTGATCACACCGTACTTACGGTGGTCGCGGCCCAGCTGGGCCAGGAATCCGGCCAGGCTGTCCGGGCTGTCCAGGCTCCAGACGATGCGGGTCAGCGCGCTGAAGAGCCGGTCGCGTTGCACGTCCATGGCCGGCGGGAACATTCCCCGCAGGTGCGGATTCTCGGCGAACAGGCGGCCGTAGAAGTACGCGGCCGCCTTGTCCGCCACCGGCTCGACGACAGAGAAACTCTCCTTGACCAGGCGCGGGTTCAGCGACATATACCAGTCCCCACCTATTGACCGGAATCGAATTCCGATCGTGTCGTTCCACCTCCCTGACGGTTCCGGGTTAAGAACGTTCGGCGGGCCCCGGCTCATCCGATCGCTCCGAAATTGAGTGTTACACCGCCCCTCGGACGTCACAACCGTTTCACCCCAATACGGTGCGAACCACAACTATCCGTGACGGTAACGTTATTTTCTGCATTCAATGGTGCGCTGTTTTCGGGGGCGAAAGTGAAAGTAAATCGCATTCGACAGAAGAATGGCTGTTGTCACACTCGTCGGCCGTGATCCGTCACACAGGTGACGACTGAAACGGAGCACAGTGTGAAACTCACCGTCTTCGCGGCCACGGGCAGGGTGGGCCGCCACATCCTCGAGCAGGCGCTGGCGGCCGGCCACGACGTCACGGCCGTGGTGCGCGACCCGGGCAGGCTGCCAGCCACGCGGGCCCGCGTCGTGGTCGCCGATCTCGCGGACGCCACCTCCGCCTCGTTGCTGCCCGCCGTACAGGGAGCCGACGCGGTCCTGTCGGCGCTCGGTCCGCCGCGCAACTCCGAGGCGGGCACCACCTGGGTGGGCACCAGGGCCATCGTGCAGGCCATGCGCACGGCCGGGGTACGCCGGCTGGTCGCGGTCAGCGCGGCGCCCGTCGCCACCATGCCGGGACCGGGGCTCCCCGCCGCCGCGCCCGACCCGGGCGACGGCGTGATCCTCGGCCGGGTGATGTATCCGCTGCTGAAGCTGTTCCTCCGCAGGACCTACACCGACCTGGCCCGGATGGAGAACGTGCTGCGCGGCAGCGGCCTCGACTGGACCTCGGTACGCCCCGTCCAGCTCACCGACAAGCCCATGACCGGGTCCTACCGGACCGAGGTCGGGCGGAACGTCCCGCGCGGGCGCTACATCTCGCGGGCGGACGTGGCGCACTGCATGCTGCGGGCCCTGGAGCGGCCCGAGACGATCCGCCAGGCGGTCGGGATCGCGGACTGAGCCTGGTGAGGTCCTGAACCCGCCAGCGACCGCAGGGTGCCTGCTGCTGGAGTGGGGCGCATGCTCACCACCACGCGCTGGCCCGCGGTCGTGTCCGTCATGCTGGGGATCTTCTCGATCGTCACCACCGAGATCCTGCCCATCGGGCTGCTGACCCCGATCGGGGCGAGCTTCGGCATCTCCGACGGCACCGCGGGGCTGATGATGACCATGCCGGGGGTGCTCGCCGCGGTCGCCGCACCGGCCGTCGCCGCCGCGGCCGGCCGTACCGACCGGCGGGTGGTGCTGTGCGGGCTGATGGCCGTGCTGGCGCTGGCCGACCTGCTGGCGGCGGTTGCGCCCGGGTACTGGCTCGTCATCGTCTCGCGGGTGCTGGTCGGACTCGTGATCGGCGGGTTCTGGGCGCTCGGCTCGGGGCTCGGCGGCAGGCTCGCGACGCCCTCGCAGGCCGGTACGGCCACCGCGGTGATCTTCTCGGCGGTGCCGCTCGGATCCGTGCTCGGGGTGCCCGTGGGGACGCTCCTCGGGCAGCTGGCCGGGTGGCGCGCGGTCTTCGCGGTCATGGGCGTGCTGACGGTGGGCGTCGTCGTGGCGCTCGCCGTGTGGCTGCCGCCGCTGCCCGCCCTCACGGCCCCTCGCGCGGCCGGCCTGCTCGGGCGTCAGGGGACGCTGCGGGCGCTGGTCGCGACCTTCCTCATCGTGCTCGCGCACTTCGCGGCCTACACCTACGTCCGGCCGCTGCTGCAGACGGTCACCGACGCGGGGCCGGGGCTGGTCACCGGGCTGCTGCTGGTGTACGGCGCGGCGGGCGTCGCAGGGAACTTCGCGGCGGGCTCGTGGGCCGGGCGCCGGCCGCGGGGCGTCTTCGCGGCGGCCGCCTGCCTGGTCGCCGCGGCCACCTTGGCGCTGCCCCTGCTCGGCGGGTCACCCCTCGGGGCGGGAGTGCTGCTGGTGGTGTGGGGGCTCGGGTACGGGGCGGTGCCCGTGTGCTCGCAGACCTTCTTCGCGCTGGCGGCTCCGGACGCGCCCGAGGCGGCGACGGTCCTGTTCACCTCATCCTTCCAGGCGACCCTCTCGGCCGGGGCGCTCCTGGGCGGCATCGTGGTGGACGCCACGTCCCCCTCGACGGTGATGCTCCTCGGCGGCGCCCTGGCCCTCCTCGCGGCCGCCTACATCGCGCGGCTGGTAGTGGGATATCAGCGTAAAAGTGGATAAAGGCGGCAAAGCCTACCTTTGTTACATATCTGACAGATCGCGTGGAGTCGATTGACTGATCGGGTCGAGTCGGAATAATCGGATCTTGGTTGGCGTGCGCAACCGCGGTATCGCCACCGAGAGTCCCCGTGAGATCGCGCGCCGCCACCGTCCGACCGCCGTCTCGCCGCCGTTCCGCAAAAGGTGATCATGGCTTCTCCCCCTCCCGCGCCGTGGCTCTGGCCTGCGACGCTGGCCCTGCCGCTGCTGGCCGCCGCCTGCTCGGTGGGTGCCGTGCTGGCCGGCGGCAGGCCCGCCCTCGTCTGGACATCCCTGGGTGCCGGCGTGTTCGCGCTGCTCACAGCAGTGGCGGTGAGCATGCTGCGGCAGGCGCAGCGGGAGCTCCAGCGCACGATGACCCAGCGTGAGAGCACCATGCAGCGCCGCGAGAAGGAGTTCCAGCACCACCTCCAGCAGCGCAACACCCAGTGGACCAACCACCTGGCCGCCCGCTCGGCCGCGCTGGAGGAGGCGATCGGGCAACTGGTGCAGGTGCGGATCCCCGCCGTGCTCGGCGGGCAGCCCGCGCCCGCGCCGTACCAGAGCAACGCCCTGGACGAGAAGGCGGCCGCCGCGCTGGAGGACGTGCTCGACACGGTGACCAGGACCGCCGAACGCGAGCGGGACCACCAGGAGTCGCTGCGGCTGGCCGTCCTGGCGCTGGCGCGGCGGGTGCAGACCTCGGCGCACCGCATCCAGGAGACGGTGTCGCTGATGGCCGACCGCCATCCGCACAATCCGGACGTGCTGGAGTCCAGCATGCAGGTCGACCACGCGGCCGCCCAGCAGGGACGCCACGCCCAGAGCCTGGCCGTGCTGTGCGGCGAGTGGCCGGGACAGCAGTGGCCCCGCCCGCTGGCCCTGGTCGACGTCGTACGCGCCGCCGCCTCCCGCATCGTCGCCTACAAGCGCATCGAGGTGTCCGGCGACCCCGACACCGCGGCCGCCTCGCAGGTCGTCGAGCCGCTCATCCACCTGGTGGCCGAGCTGCTCGCCAACGCCACCCAGTCCTCGCCGCCCTCGACCAAGGTGCTGGTCGCGGTCCGCAACGTCCAGCGCGGCGCGGTCATCGAGATCGACGACGGCGGCGTCGGCATGGACGAGCACCACCTGGAGCAGGCCCGCGAGGTCGTCTCGGGTCGCCGCCCGGTCGACGTGGGCGAGGTCGGCGAGATCCCGCAGACCGGCCTGGCCGTCATCGGCCACTACGTACGCCGCCACGGCTTCCTCGCCGACCTGCTGCCCTCGCCCTACGGCGGAGTGCGCGCGGTCGTGCTGGTGCCCTCCGAGATCGTCGAGACGCTCGAGCCGCTCACCTCGCCGCTGGCCCGCGCGCCCGAGCCACCCCGTCTCCCGCCGCCGCCCGCCGTACGGCAGGCCGAACAGCACCCGCTCGGCGTGGGGCGCGCCGACGTGGACCCGCTCGGAGTGCGGCGCGCGGACGTGGACCCCCTCGAGGTACGGCCCGCGGACGCGGACCCGCTCGGCGTGCGGCGCGCCGACGTGGACCCCCTCGAGGTGCGGCCCGCCGAAGCGGACGCGCGAGGAGCAGGGACGCCCGAGACGGACCCGGCGGCGGTCCGGCCCCACGAGAGCGAGCCGCCGGCCGTACGCGAGATCGAGGTGCACGAGACCGGCCCGATCGACGTGATCCCGCCCGACGGGGACCTGCTGGGCGGCGGGGGAGAGCTGCCGCGCAGGCGCTCCCGCCGAGGGGAACGGGCCGACGCGCCCGAGGCGGCGCCGCCTGCCGCGCAGCCCAGCCCTGAGCAGGCGGGCGCGTGGATGGCGGCCTTCTTCGACCAGGACGAGGAGCCTCCAGGTCAGCCGGAGGACTAGTGATGAAGGGGGAACGCATGCAGCAGCAGGATCAGGACTGGATGATCGACGAGGTCGTCTGGGTGCCGGGGGTCAGGCATGTGGTCGTGCTCAGCTCGGACGGCCTGCTCAAGGCCCGCTCCGCCGGCACCGACAGGGACGTCGCCGACCGGCTGTCGGCCGCCTGCTCGGGGCTGCAGTCGCTGGCCCAGAGCGTGGGGCGCGAGTTCGGCAGCGGCGGCAGGGCGGTCAGGGAGCTCATGGTCGGCTTCGAGGGCGGGTTCCTGTTCGCCCGCGCGGCGGGGACGGGCTCGCACCTGGTGGTCATCACCGACCCGGTGGTCGATCCCCGGCTCATCGCCCAGCAGATGCAGGCCCAGGTCAACAAGCTCGGCGAGAGGAACTTCAGCACTCCGGCCAGACCATGACCGACTACCAGGACAGCGCCGTCCGGCCCTACGTGCTCACCCAGGGCAGGTCGCGCCCGACCCGCAACACGATCGGGCTCGACACGCTGCTGGTCGCCGCGGATCCGGCCAGGTCGCTGCCCGTCTCGGCCAGCCGCCAGGAGCGGGCGCTGCTGCGCATGTGCGCGCGGCTGCTGTCGCTGGCCGAGGCGGCCGCCCACCTGGAGCTGCCGCTGAGCGTCGTCGGCATCCTGGCCTCCGACCTGGTCGACTCCGGTCACCTGACCGCCCGCTCGCGCATCCCCGAGGCCGGAAGGCCGAACCTGGAAACCCTGCAGGAGGTGCTGGATGGTCTCCGCAAGCTCCGCTGACCGTTACCTGCCCGAGACGGTGGAGCACGCCGTGAAGATCCTCGTCGTCGGCGACTTCGGCGTCGGCAAGACCACGATGATCGGCTCGGTCAGCGAGATCGAGCCGCTGCGCACCGAGGAGACGATGACCGAGGCCAGCGTCGGCGTCGACGATCTGGCGGGCCTGGACGGCAAGAAGACCACGACGGTGGCCATGGACTTCGGCCGCATCACGCTCGGCCGCCGCATCGCGCTCTACCTGTTCGGCACGCCGGGCCAGCGCCGCTTCTGGGACCTGTGGTCCGGCCTGTCACGCGGAGCCGTGGGCGCGCTCGTGATCGTCGACACCCGCCGCCTCGAAGGCAGCTTCGAGGTGCTCGACCAGCTCGAGCTGCGCGGCGACCTGCCGTTCGCGATCGCCGTCAACCACTTCCCCGACTCGCGCAGGCACAGCCCGCAGGCGCTGCGCGAGGCGCTCGACCTGCCTCCTGACACGCCCGTCGTGGACTGCGACGCCAGGAGCCGCACCTCCTCGGTCGAGGCACTGATCACCCTGGTCGAGCACGCGCAGAAGGTGAACGCATGATCCCGCTGTCGGCCACCACCACCTGCCAGGACCCGCACGCCGTCTTCCGCAGGCTGCGCAGGGAGTGGGGCGAGGTCGCCTGGGTGGAGCTGGAGCCGGGCGTGGGCGCCTGGCTCGTCATGGGCTACCACGAGCTGCTGACCATCGCCAGGCAGGAGAAGCTCTACTCCCGCGACGCCCGCAACTGGCGGCTCTTCCAGGAGGGCGTCGTCCCGCCCGACTCCGGGCTCGGGCCGATGATGTTCTGGCGGCCCAACGTGATCGGCGCCGACGGGGCCGAGCACCGGCGGCTGCGCCGCCCCCTGGACGACGGGGTCGGCGCCATCGACCAGCGCCGCATGCGCAAGTCCGTGGAGTCCATGTGCGGTCAGCTGATCGCCCGCTTCGCCGAGCGCGGCAGCGCTGACCTGGTGGCCGAGTACGCCGCGGTCATCCCGATGCTGGCCATCGCCGACCTGTTCGGGCTGGACGTCGAACAGGGCCACGAGCTGCTCGCCGCGCTGCGCGCCCTGTTCGGCAGCGCCGAGGACTCCCAGGAGGGCAACCGCAGGTTCGAGGAGATCCTCGGCGGCGTCATGCACGCCAGGAAGAGCCTGCCCGCCGACGACCTGACCACCCGCTTCCTGGCCCACCCCGACCTCAACGGCGACGCTGAGGTGCTCCAGTCGATGGTCGTGATGATCTCCGCCGCGCAGGAGACGACGACCACCTGGATCTCCCAGACGCTGCGCCTCATGCTCACCGACCCGCGCTTCGCCGGTCGGCTGCGCGGCGGGCGGCTCGGCGTGGACGACGCCCTGGACGAGGTGCTGTGGCGCGACCCGCCGATGACGAACATGCCCGCCCGCTACGCGCTGCGCGACACCGAGCTCGGCGGCCAGCGCATCCGCCGCGGCGACGCCCTCATCCTCGGCCTGTCGGCGGCCAACGCCGACCCCCGCGTGCACACCGGCGACCAGACGATCGAGCTGGGCAACCGCGCCCACCTGGCCTGGAGCGCCGGGCCGCACGTCTGCCCCGCCCCCGTGCCCGCCCGCCTCATCACCCGCACCGCGGTGGAGACGGCCCTGCACCTGCTGCCCGACGTCCGCCTCGCGGTGGTCGCCGGGGAGCTGACCCCGCATCCCTCACCGTGGACCCGCTGCCCCGCGTCACTGCCGGTCCACTTCAGCGCCACCCCAGGAGGCCGCTCATGATCCCGGTCGTCACCCTGGACCCCACCGGGTCCGACCATCACGGCGAGGCCGCCGAACTCCGCGAACTCGGCCCGGTCGTGCGCGTCGTTCTCCCCGGCGACGTGCACGCCTGGGCCGTCACCCACCACGACCTGCTGGCCGAGCTGCTCGCCGACCGGCGCGTCAGCAAGGACTGGCGCAACTGGAACGCCATCAAGAGCGGCGAGATCCCCGACGACTGGCCGCTGGTCGGCATGGTCAAGGTCACCAACATGGTCACCGCCGACGGCCGCGAGCACCACCGGCTGCGCAAGTTCGTCACCCAGACGCTCACCCCGCGCCGCGTCCAGGGGCTGCGCCCGCGCATCGAGGAGATCGTCGCGGGCCTGCTCGACGAGCTGCCGGGCCACGCCGCCGCCGACGGCGCCGTGGACCTGCGGCAGCACTTCGCCTACCCGGTGCCGATGCGGGTCATCTGCGAGCTGGTCGGCGTGCCCGAGGACGAGCGGGACGAGCTGCGCCACCTGGTCGACAGCATCTTCCGCTCGACCACCAGCGCCGAGGAGGTGCTGGCCACCCAGCGCGACATCTACCTGCTGCTCGGCCGCCTGGTCGCGCTGCGCCACGCGCACCCGGGCGACGACCTGACCAGCGCCCTCATCGCCGCCCAGCAGGACGACCCCGACCGGCTCACCGACGAGGAACTGGCCGGCACGCTCTGGCTGATGCTGGCCGCCGGCCACGAGACCACGCTCAGCCTGATCGTCAACGCCGTCCGCGCGCTGCTCACCCACCCCGACCAGCTCGCCCTGGCGGTCGCGGGGCGCTCATGGGACGCGGTGGTGGAGGAGACGCTGCGCTGGGACGCGCCGATCGGCAACTTCATGGCCCGCTACCCGCTGGAGGACATCACGGTCGCGGGGGTGACGATCCCGGCGGGCGAGGCCATCCTCGCGCCCTACAGCGCGGCCGGGCGCGACGGCGGCCGGTACGGGGAGACGGCCGACCGCTTCGACATCACCCGGTCGCAGGAACGGCACCTGGCCTTCGGCGGCGGGCCTCACGTGTGCCTGGGAGCGTCCCTGGCCAGGCAGGAGGCCACGATCGCGCTGTCGGGGCTCTTCACCAGATATCCGGACTTGTCGCTCGCAGCGCCCGTGTCCAGCCTCGCCCCTGTGCCGTCGCTTTTCTCCAACAGCGCCGCCGTGCTGCCGGTCCGGCTGTCCTGAGGGTTTCGGGTACGGCAAGCCCGTGTGGCCCGCCGTACCGCACAAGAACCGTTTCGACGGGGGAGGAAGTGAAAGAACGGGATCTCCGGGAGAGGTGACATAACCGAAATGGTGTGCGCCATGATGGGCTGAGTGGCTGAAGCCCATCGCGTGCCCTGGAGATCCAAATGTCTCGACCCCTGATCGGAATCACCGCCTACTTCGAAGCCGCCCGCTGGGGCTCGTGGGTCAGGGAGGCGGTGCTGTCACCCCCGGCCTACGCCAAGGCGATCGAGCGGGCGGGCGGCGCGCCGATCGTGCTGCCACCGCTCAACCTGCACGCGATCGACGACTACGTGCGCGGCCTGCGGGGCGTCGTGCTGGCCGGCGGCGTGCCGCTCGGCGCCGACACCTACGGCGCCGAGCGGGACGAGCGGGTCGAGGAGGCGCAGGCCCACCGCGACCGCTTCGAGCTCGCGCTGGCCAGGGCCGCCGTGCAGGCGGACGTGCCGATCCTGGGCATCGCCAGGGGCATGCACGTGCTGAACGTCGCCCAGGGCGGCACGCTGATCCCGTGGCTGCCCGAGGTCCTCGACAACGACAGGCACGGCGAGCCGCACACCCCGCACGTCATCCAGGTGAGCGTCTCCAGCAAGCTGGGCAAGGCCGTCGGCGACAAGATCGAGGTGGTGTCCCCGCACACCCAGTCGGTGCGCAGGCTCGGCAACGGCCTGCTGGCCGTGGCCTGGGCGGAGGACCAGATCGTGGAGGGCATCGAGCTGCAGGGCCACCGCTTCGGCGTGGGCGTCCAGTGGCATCCGGAGCGGGGTAAGGAAGGCGGCACGGACAGCAAGCTGTTCGATGCGCTCGTGGAGGCAGCCCGCTAGGCTGCGATCATGCCGCTGCACCCCCAGGCGCGGGAGTACGTCGCGCAGTACCCCACGGACCTAGGCGTCGACCTGGCCACGCTCGACCTGGAGAAGATCAACGAGATGCGCGGGCAGGACGCGTTCGCGCTCAAACGCGGCGCGCACACCCAGCTGCCCTTCGTCAGGGACGAGACCGCCGAGGGTGTGCCGATCCGCATCTACCGGGCCGACCGCGGCGACGACGCGCTGCCGGTAATCGTCTACTTCCACGGCGGCGGCTGGGTCTTCGGCAGCGTCAAACGCAACGACGCCGTGGCCCGCGACCTGGCCATCCGCGCCGGCGCCGTGGTGGTCTCCGTCGACTACCGGCTGGCTCCCGAACATCCCTTCCCCGCGGCGGCCGACGACGCGTGGACCGTGGTCAGGGACCTGTTCGCGCGGCCCGCCTTCTACCAGAGCAACGGCGGCGTGGCCGTCGTCGGCGACAGCGCCGGCGGCAACCTGGCCGCCGTGGCCGCCTGGCAGGCCCGCGACGCCGGACTGACCCTGGCCCACCAGACGCTGATCTACCCGGTGATGGACGTGGCCATGACCACCCCGTCCTACCGGGAGTTCGCCGACGGCTACGGCCTGGCCGCCGCGGAGATGGCCTGGTTCATCGATCAGTACGCGGACAAGACCGACCCGGCCGACCCGCGCCTGGCGCCGCTGCGGCTGGCCGACTGCGCGGGCCTGCCCCCCGCCACGATCGTGACGGCCGAGTGCGACGTGCTGCGCGACGAGGCCGAGCTGTACGGCACGCGGCTCGCCCAGGCCGGGGTCCCGGTCGAGGTGCGCAGGTTCGACGGTGCCGTGCACGGCTTCTTCGGCCTGCCCGGCATGTTCGACCAGGCCATGGAGGCCCGTGACTACGTCGCCGACAGGCTGCGGGAGGCGCTGTGAGCTACCAGAAGCTCAAGACCGACACCCCCGCCGAGGGCGTGCTGCGGATCACGATCAGCGAGCCGCGCAGGCTCAACGCCGTCGACATGACGGGCCACCGCGAACTGGCCGAGATCTGGCGCGACATCGACCGCGACGATTCGGTCAGGGCGGTCGTGGTCAGGGGAGAGGGCGAGGCGTTCTCCGCCGGCGGCGACCTGTCGATGATCGAGGAGATGATCGACGACCACGCCACCCGCCTGCGGATCTTCGCCGAGGCCCGCGACATCGTCTACAACGTGCTCAACTGCTCCAAGCCGGTCGTGTCCGCCATCCAGGGTCCCGCCGTCGGCGCCGGGCTGGCGGTGGCGCTGCTGGCCGACATCTCCGTCGCCGGGCGCACCGCCCGCATCATCGACGGCCACACCCGGCTCGGCGTGGCCGCGGGCGACCACGCGGCGATCATCTGGCCGATGCTGTGCGGGCTGGCCAAGGCCAAGTACCACCTGCTGCTGTGCGAGCCGGTCACCGGCGAGGAGGCCGAGCGGATGGGGCTGGTGAGCCTGTGCGTCGACGACGCGCAGGTGCACGAGAAAGCCCTGGAGATCGCGCGGAGGCTGGCCGACGGCTCCCAGGAGGCGATCCGGCTGACCAAGTACTCGCTCAACAACTGGCTCCGCCTGGCGGGCCCGACCTTCGACGCCTCGCTGGCCATGGAGTTCCTCGGCTTCACCGGCCCCGACGTGAAAGAGGGCGTGCGGGCGGTGCGCGAGAAGCGCCCGCCCACGTTCCGCTAGAACGAGCGCGGCAGCCCGAGCACCTGCGTGGCCAGGTAGTTGAGGAGCAGTTCCTCCGTCACCGGCGCGACCTTGCCAATACGGGCGTCGGTCAGCAGCCTGGCCACCGGAAACTCCAGCGAGTAGGCCATCCCGCCGTGCGTCTGGAACGCCGCGTCCGCCGCCTCCCAGGCCGCCTGCGAGGCCGTCAGCTTGGCGATGTTGGCCTCCGTCGCGCACGGCTCGTGCCGGTCGAAGGCCCACGCCGCCTTGTACAGCATCAGCCTGGCCAGCTCGATCTTGGCCTTGACCTGCGCCAGCGGGAACGCGATGGCCTGGTTCGCGCCGATCGGGCGGCCGAAGACCTCCCGCTGCTTGGCGTAGTCCACCGCCACCCGCAGCCCGACCTCCGCCCCGCCGAGCGCCGAGGCGGCCAGCAGGATGCGCTCGGGGTTCAGGATGTCCCACAGCACGGCCGCGCCCTGGTCCACCTCGCCGACCACGCTGGAGGCCGGCACCCGCAGGTCGTCGACGAACACCATGTTCGACGGCGTGGTGTTGGCGCCCAGCTTGGGGATCGGGCGGTAGGACAGGGTGCCCGCGGCCACCGCCTCGGGCACGTTCACCAGGAAGACGGTCAGGCCGTTCGTGCGCGGCTTGGCCTCGGCGGCCGGGATCGTCCGCGTCACCAGCAGCATCCAGGTCGCCCGCTGCACCCCGGTGATCCAGATCTTCTGGCCGTTGATGACGAAGCCGTCGCCGTCGCGGCGGGCGCTGGTGGTGATCGCCAGGGAGTTCGAGCCGGCGTCCGGCTCGGTCAGCGCGAAGCAGGTCTCGACCTCGCCCGTGGCCAGCCCCGGCAGCAGGCGCTGGCGCTGCTCCGCCGTACCGTGCCTGGCCAGGGTGAGCGCGCCGAAGCCCGGCGTGAGCACGTAGGTGAAGGCCGAGCCGCCCGCCGCGCCCGAGGCGGCCAGCGTCTCGGTGGCCACGGCCAGCTCCAGCAGCCCCTGCCCGGCGCCGCCGTACTCCTCGGGCACCGCCAGGCCCAGCCAGCCGCCCTTGGCCAGCTCCGCCCACACCTCCTCGGGCCAGCGCCTGTCGGCCTCGCACCGCTGCCAGTAGTCCAGGTCGTAGCGCGAGCAGATGTCGGCGACACCGCGCTGCACGGCAAGCGCGCTCTCGGGAAGCGTGAAATCCATCACGCTATAGAATCAAGTTCTGTTCCCGCCGACAAGATTCACGCACGGGGCCTGCGGGCGTTGAAGACGAACGCCGGGGGAACGTTGCGCCACACCGTGCGCCCGGGCACGACCTCCTCGAACCGCTCGGCCAGCAGCGCGCGGAAGCGGCGCGCCGAGCTGAGCGGGATGGCGTGGATGTAGGAGAACGTGGTGAAGACCGCCGCGGGGCCCATGCACGAGATCACCGCGCCGAGCAGCTCCCGCTGCGCCGAATCGGGGAAGGCCGCCCACGGCAGCCCGCTGACCACCACGTCCGCCTGCCCGAGCCCGCGCTCGCCAAGCAAAGAGCACAACTTCGCCGCGTCGGCGTTGACCACGTCCACCGTCGGGAAACGGGCGGCAAGCAGGTCGGCCATCGGCTTGTTCACCTCGACCGCCAGGTGGTGCCCGCGGCCGGACAGCCGGCGCTGGATCTCCGCGGTGAACGGCCCCGTGCCGGGACCCAGCTCCACCACGGTCGGCTCGCCCCGCTCGGGAACCGGCGCGCATACCGCCTCAGCCAGGCGCCGGGAGCTTGGCGCCACCGCACCGATGGTGGTGGGGGCTCGCAAAAACTGGCCGAGGAACAACGCGGTGTCATTGGACATGACACGACACTACGGTGCGTCACCCATTGCTCCCCTCCGCCGTCGGGACGTTGTTGCGGCCACTTGGAGGAGGCGGACTCCTCCGCCGGGAGGATCGGCCGGCTGGTACTTGGCGGATACCGTGTGCCCATGCGTTGGCGTGGAATGCCGCTCGACATCCTGTTGGCGGTCTCGGGAATAGGGCTCGACCTGCTGCTGTCTGGCAAGGCGGGCCTGGCGCAGGGCCTGCCCGAGGTGATGGTGCTGCCCTTCGCGATCCTGGTCGGCGCGCCCATGGGCCTGGTCAGGAAGTGGCCGCTGCCGATCAGCCTCTACCTGTCGGCTTTCCTGGTCTTCACCGACCAGATCGGCGCGTTCACCTCCAACACCGCCCAGATCCTGCTGTGCGTGGCGGTCGGCGTGGTGGCGCACCGCTCCGGCTGGCGGGCGATCCCGATCGCGCTGGTGGCCGCGGTCGCCGCCACCGCGTTCAACATGGCCGACCCCGGCCTGGCCTTCACCGCCAACTCCTGGATCTACTCCGTCCTGGTGCCCGGCTTCCCCGCCGTTGTCGGCGCCTACCTGCGCGGACCCGCCGGGCGGCTGGAGGAGGGCGACATCACGCCCGACATCCTGCTGGCCGGCGGCGGTGTGGCCGACACCGTGCTGAGCACCTGGACCACCTGGCACAGCAGCTCGCTGCCCGTCTGGGTGGTCGGCATGTTCGCCGTGTTCGGCGGGCTCTCGCTCGGGGTGGCCAGGCGGCTGCCCGGCATGGTGTTCCTGTTCCAGGGCGCGCTGCTGTTCGCCGCCGACACCTACCTGCAGGAGGTGGCCAACACCTGCCTGATCCTCACCCTGATCGCGCTGGGCGTGTTCGCCATGCGGGTGGCCTCGTGGATCTGGACCGCGGCCGCCTACTTCGCCGGATGCCTGCTGGCCGCCGTCGCGGTCGTCGAACCGGGCACCGAGGTCACGCCGTTCCGCACCGCCGTGCTGATGGCGCTGGTGGCCACGCCCATCGCCATCGGCCGCTACCTGGGCGCCAGGCAGGCCGCGGCCGCCGCGGAACGGCTGCGCTCCTCCCAGTCGGCCCGCCTGGCCGTCGCCCAGGTGCGCGCCGACCAACTGGCCGAGCGCGAGCGCATCGCCCGCGAGGTGCACGACATCGTCGCCCACCACGTCGGCGCCATGGTGCTGCGCGCCAGCGCCGCCCGCTACGCCGCCCCCGACGGGCCCGTCGCCGACGCCCTGTCGGACATCCGCGACACCGGCCACCAGGTGCTTGAAGACCTGCGCGGCCTGCTCGACCTGCTGCGCGACCCCGACAGGCAGCCCGACCTGCTGGCCGACCCCGCCGACGTGGTGCGCGAGGCCGCCGAACGCATGTCCGCCGCCGGGCTTCTGGTAGACCTGGAACTCGACCCCGCCTCCGACGGCGCGCCCCTCGTGGCTCGCGCCTCGGCGGCCCGCATCGTTCAGGAAGGCCTCACCAACGTGCTCAAACACGCCGGCCCCGGCACCAAGGTCCGGGTCAGCGTGGCCACCGCCGACGACGGGCTGGCCATCGAGATCCGCAACGGCCGCCCGCCCACCGTCATGGACCGCCTGCCCTCCTCCGGGCAGGGACTGGCCGGGATGCGCGAACGGGTCAAAGCCCTCGGCGGCACGCTGCGCGCCGGACCCGACGAGGACGGCGGCTGGCTGCTGGCCGCCAGCCTGCCCGCCGCCAGGGGCTCGGCATGATCCGCGTGCTCATCGCCGACGACCAGGCGCTGGTCAGGGCGGGCGTGAAGATGCTGCTGCAGGCGGCGGGCGACATGGAGGTGGTCGCCGAGGCCGACGACGGCGCGGAAGCCGTACGGCTGGCGGAACGGCACCTGCCCGACGTCATCCTCATGGATCTGCGCATGCCCAGGGTCGACGGCCTGGAGTCGATCAAACGGGTGCTGGCCGCCCGCCCCGCCACCAGGATCGTCGTGCTCACCACCTTCGCCGAGGACTCCAACGTCTACGCCGCGCTGCGCGCCGGAGCCGTCGGCTTCCTGGTCAAGGACGACGAGCCGGAACGCATGGTCGACGCCGTCCGCCGGGCCGCCTCGGGCGAGCAGCTGCTGGCCCCGTCGGTGCTGCGGCGCGTCCTTGAGCGCTTCCTGGCCGCCGAGGAGCAGGCCGCCGCGCCGCCGCCCGCCGGGCTCACCGAACGGGAACTGGAGGTGCTCGCGCTGGTCGGCACCGGCCTGTCCAACGCCGAGATCGCCGAGGAACTGCACGTGGGCGTGACCACGGTCAAGACCCACATCGCGGCCGCGATGGACAAGCTCGGGCTGCGCAACCGGATCCAGGCCGCCGTCGTCGCCCACCGCTCAGGGCTCGTGGACGCCGCCTTCCGCCCGGTGCGTCCGCCCCGGGGCGGACTTTCGAGTCCACCGGCAGGGTGACGACCCGTTGATCTCCTGACGGACATCCTGTGGTCCTTCTCCCACTCAGGAAAGGATCACACCGATGCAGGAAACCCTCGCCCCGCCGGCGGTCAGGCGCGTCACGCCCGGCCTGCTCTACAGCCTGCGCCTGGTCATCATCGCCCAGGCCGCCGCGCTGCTGGTCGCCGCCTCCTTCGCGGGCCAGGCCGTGGCCACCAACGGGGCGCTCGCCGATGCCCACGTCATGGCCGGGCTGGTCGTCCACCTGGTCGCCCTCATCCAGATCGTCCTGGCCATCCTGGTCTGGCGGCCGGGACGCGGCGCCGGATGGCCCGCCCTGGCCAGCGTCGCCCTGTTCATCGTGGGCGGGCTGCAGCACGTCACCTGGCTCTGGCTCGGCGCCCACCTGCCCAACGGCGTGCTGCTGTTCGGCCTGATCGGCGCCATGGTCATCTGGTCCTGGTCGCCCGGAGCCGCTCGGCGCCGCTAGCCTGTGAGGGTGTTCGTGAAGATCTGCGGGCTCAGCGAGCCCGAGCACGTCGAGGCGGCCGTCGAGGCGGGCGCCGACGCCATCGGGCTGGTCATGACCCGCAGCCCCCGCCAGATCACGCCTGCGCGGGCGGCCGAGCTCGCCGCCCTGGTGCCCGGCCACGTGCTCACCGTGGGCGTCTTCCGCGGTGAGGAGCCCGAGGCGGTGCGCGAGGCGGTGCTCGCCTCCGGCGTGCGCGCCATCCAGCTGCACGGGCCCAAGCACCCGCACTCCCACTTCACCGCGCTCAAGGACCTGTCCAGGACGCTCATCAGGGCCGTCGACTCCTCGGCCGACCTGCGCTGCGGCGCCTTCGACGAGGACCTGCTGCTGGTCGACGCGCCCCACGCGGGCTCCGGCCAGGCGTGGGACTGGGCGGCCATCCACGGCCGCCCCACCGGCCACTGGCTCCTGGCGGGCGGCCTCACCCCTGCCAACGTCCGCACCGCCATCGCGGCCGCCGCCCCCTGGGGGGTCGACGTCTCCAGCGGCGTCGAAACCTCCCCCGGCATCAAGAGCACCCCCCTGATCCAGGCCTTCCTCACCGCCGCCCGCTCCTGACACTGCCCTCGGCGGATCTTGTCCTGTACGGCGAGCCACCCCCACCGGCCGCCCGCCGTACTTCGGCTGAGGACCCGTGCGCGGCGCGTGCGGCGAGTCGATGACGCTTCCCGCCGTCACGGTTCCCCCGGAGAAGAGGGAGCTCTGGGCTGGAGAAATTCCTGTTGGGTGGGAGAAAGTCGGGCGCGATCCACGCAGTAGGGTCTGCTGCGTGAGCGAAACTTCCGCCGAGGACCGGATCTGGACGGTTCCGAACCTGCTGAGCTTCCTGCGCCTCCTCGGTGTCCCTGTCTTCCTCTGGCTGATTCTGGGGCCGAAGGCTGACGGGTGGGCGATCGCGCTGCTGGCGGTCGCCGGGTTCACCGACTGGCTGGACGGCAAGATCGCGCGGGCGTTCAACCAGACCAGCCGCCTGGGCCGGCTGATCGACCCGGCCGCCGACAAGCTCTACGTGTTCTCCACGATCGTCGGGCTGCTGCTGCGGGACGTCATCCCGTGGTGGCTGGTCGCGGTGATCCTGGGTCGCGAACTCTTCGTCGTGAGTTTCGCCCCCGTACTCCGCAAACACGGCTACAAGGCACTCCAGGTGCATTTCCTGGGCAAGGCAGCCATGTTCTGCCTTATGTATGCCTTTCCGCTCCTCTTCCTTGCATCCCATACGGGGTGGTATGCCGATATCTCCAGGGTTGCGGGCTGGGCTTTCGCGCTGTGGGGGACTGGCCTGTACTGGTGGGCAGGGTTGTTGTATGTCGTACAGGTGCGGCAGCTCGTAGCGGACGCCAAGAAGGAGTGATCGGGTGAAGGCGGTCGTCATGGCGGGCGGGGAGGGGACTCGGCTGCGCCCGATGACCGCCAACCAGCCCAAGCCCCTGCTTCCCGTGGTCAACCGTCCGATCATGGAACACGTGCTGCGGCTGCTCAAACGGCACGGCATCACCGAGACCGTGGTCACCGTGCAGTTCCTGGCCGCGCTGGTGCGCAACTACTTCGGCGACGGCGACGAGCTGGGCATGAGCCTGCAGTACGCCACCGAGGACCTGCCGCTCGGCACCGCCGGCAGCGTCAAGAACGCCGCCGACCGCCTCAGGGACGACCGGTTCCTGGTCATCTCCGGCGACGCCCTGACCGATGTCGACTTATCGGCGATGATCCGCTTCCACCGGGAGAACTCGGCGCTGGTCACCGTCGGGCTGAAGCGGGTGTCGAACCCGCTGGAGTTCGGGATCGTCATCGTCGACGAGCTCGGCCGGGTGCAGCGTTTCCTGGAGAAGCCGACCTGGGGCCAGGTCTTCTCCGACACGGTGAACACCGGCATCTACGTCATGGAACCCGAGATCCTGGACGAGGTGGCCGCCGGCGAGGTCGTCGACTGGGCCCACGACGTCTTCCCCAGACTGCTGGCCCGCGGCGCCCCGCTCTACGGCTACGTCGCCGACGGCTACTGGGAGGACGTCGGCACCCACGAGAGCTACCTCAAGGCCCAGGCCGACGCCCTGTCCGGACGCGTCCGCGTGGACATCGGCGGCTTCGAACGCTCCCCGGGCATCTGGGTCGCCGAGTCGGCCACCGTCGACCCCGACGCCGTGCTCAAGGGCCCGCTGCTCATCGGCGACTACGCCAAGGTCGAGGCGGGCGCCGAGCTGCGCGAGTACACCGTGCTCGGCAACAACGCCGTCGTACGCGAGGGCGCCTTCCTGCACCGAGCCGTCATCCACGACAACGTCTACCTCGGGCCCGGCACGAACCTGCGCGGCTGCGTGATCGGCAAGAGCACCGACGTGATGACCGGCGCCCGCATCGAGGAGGACGCGATCATCGGCGACGAGTGCGTCATCGAGGCCGAGGCCTACGTCTCCAGCGGCGTGCGCGTCTACCCGTTCAAGACCGTCGAGGCCGGCGCTGTCGTCAACACCAGCGTCATCTGGGAGTCGCGCGGCCAGCGCAGCCTGTTCGGCCCGCGCGGCGTCAGCGGCCTGGTCAACGTGGAGATCACCCCCGAACTGTGTGTACGGCTGGCCAGCGCCTACGCCACCACGCTGAAGAAGGGCGAGAGCGTCGTCACCTCCCGCGACTCCTCGCTGGCCGCGCGGGCGCTCAAGCGGGCCGTGATCAGCGCGCTGACCGCCAGCGCCATCAACGTGCTCGACCTGGAGGCCGCGCCGCTGCCCGTGGCCCGCTTCCACACCTCCCGCGAGTCGTCCTCCGGCGGCATCGCGCTGCGCACCACCGCCGGCGACCCGCAGAGCGTCGACATCATCGTCATGGACGCCCGCGGCGCCGACCTGCCGCCCACCGCGCAGCGCAAGCTCGAGCGGGTCTTCTCCCGCCAGGAGTTCCGCCGCGCCTTCCCCGGCGAGATCGCCGAGCTCACCTACCCCTCCCGCGTCGTCGAGGACTACGCCCACGAACTGCTGCGCCGCATCGACATGACGGGCGTGCGGGACATGAAGGTCGTCGTCGACTGCGCGGGCGGCACCTCCTCGCTGGTGCTGCCCACCCTGCTCGGCCGCGTCGGCATCGAGGTGCTCACCGTCAACGCCCGCCTGGACGACATCTCGCCCACCGAGACCCTCGCCGAGCGCCGCCGCGACCTGCAGCGCCTGTCGGAGCTCGTCAGCTCCTCGCGGGCCGCCTTCGGAGTCCGCTTCGACCCCGTCGGCGAACGCATCGCGCTGGTGGACGAGATGGGCCAGCTCATCGGCGAGGAACGCGCCCTGCTCGTCGTCCTCGACCTGGTCGCCGCCGAACGCCGCCGCGGCCGCGTCGCGCTGCCCGTCACCACCACGCGGGTCGCCGAGCAGGTCTGCCGCTTCCACGGCGTGCAGGTCGAATGGACCTCCACGGCACTGGACGCCCTCACTTCCGCCGCCGAGGGCGACGACATGGTCTTCGCGGGCGACGGCGCGGGCGGCTTCATCGTGCCCGAGTTCAGCGCCGGCATCGACGGGCTCGCGGCCTTCATGCGGCTGCTCGGCCTGGTGGCGCGCACCCGGCTGTCGCTCAGCCAGATCGACGCCCGCATCCCCGAGGCCAAACTGCTCAAACGCACCGTCCCCACCCCGTGGGCGGCCAAGGGCGCGGTCATGCGCTCGGTCATCGAGGCCGCGGAAGCCGAGGGCCACCGCGTCGACACCACCGACGGCGTCCGCGTCGCCGCCCAGGACGGCAGCTGGGTCCTCATCCTGCCCGCCGCCAGCGACCCCGTCACCGCCCTGTGGGCCGAGGCCCAGGACGTCGACTCCGCCCAATCCCTCCTCGAACGCTGGGCGCGCATCGTCGAAAGAGCGACCGGCCGTTGACTCCTGTTCTGGCCACGATCTGGCCATGATGTTGTACGGCGGGCCGCCGCCCACGGCCGCCCGCCGTACTGCGGCCGAGGGCCCGCGACCGGCGCTTCCGGCGAGTCGATGACGGTTGCCCGCCGCCACGGCCCTTCGTGACCCAGGCACCACGGTTCCCTTGCCCGCCGTACGAGGCGCCGGACGGGGGCGGGGCCCGGGAGAGGAAGGGCGTCTTGGTGCCCGCGGTGCGGCCTTTCAGGCGCCGGGTCGGTGGGGAGGGGGACGGTGGAAGGCGGCGCCCGGTACGGCGGGGGACCGGAGGCCTGGGTGCCACGATCACTGGAGGCGTTACGGTGGCCCGCCACGTCCTGCTGGCGTGGCGTCTCCCTGGACAGATCTCAGCCGAAGTGCGGCGACTGGCGGTGGGGCGGCTCGCCGTACGTCGCAAGGCCTGGCGTGGACGTGAGAAGGGCGCAGGGGAGGCTGTAGGGGTGCTGGGGGCGCTTGGGAGGGGTGGGTCTTGGGTTGGGGGTGGGCGAGCGCCAGGAGGGGCGCAGGGGGGAAGTGTGACGGTGAGTAGTCGGCGCGGCCGGGAGACTGTGGCGGATGAGGGGATGAAAGACGGCTGGAACGTGAATAAGATCAATGCGGAGAGAGAGCGGTGCGGATGGACCCGGGACTGGAGCGGCGGTAACTTTGTCACCGTCCAAACCAGTCGCGCGGTGCCCCGCCTTGACCTTTCTCGCTGATCAGCGTAAGTTGCGGCATTCGCAAACTTGAAGAGCGAAGCGAGGCGCGCCCCGAGCACCGTTGCCGCGTCTTCGCGGTAGGAGGCCGAGCCGATCGATGCCGAGCGTCTACTGCACGCAGTGCGGGCACGCCAACCCCGAGGATGCCCGTTTCTGTTCCCGGTGTGGTTCACCGCTGACCAGGCCCGAGGTCGCGGGGGACACGACGTCGACGATCTCCGTCGCGGGAATCGAGGCATACGAGGCTGAGACAGGGGACATGCTCCTGGCGGAGCGTGCGCTGGTCGAGCAGCTGCCGCCAGGCGCGGCGTTGCTGACCGTGACCAGGGGCCCCAACCAGGGCAGCAGGTTCCGGCTCGACAAGGACCTGACGACCACCGGGCGCCACCCGGAGAGCGACATCTTCCTGGACGACATCACCGTCTCCCGGCGCCACGTGGAGTTCTACCGTCACCCCGGCGGCGTGTTCTCCGTGCGCGACGTGGGCAGCCTCAACGGCACCTACGTCAACAGGGAGCGCATCGAGGAGGTTGGGCTGCACTCCGGCGACGAGGTGCAGATCGGCAAGTTCCGCCTCCTGTTCCTGCAGCGGAGCCACGCCCAGGCATGAGTGCTCAGGCGGCGCGCTCGCACATGAGCATCGGGGAGGTGCTCGCCCTGCTCCAAGGCGAGTTCCCCGACGTCACCATCTCCAAGATCCGCTTTCTCGAGGGTGAGGGGCTCATCGAGCCCGAGCGCAGCCCGTCCGGCTACCGCAAGTTCACCCACCTGCACGTCGAGCAGTTGCGCTTCATCCTGACCGAGCAGCGTGACCACTACCTGCCGCTGCGGGTGATCAAGGACAAGATGGCCGAGTCCTTCGGCCGTCCGCACGCCGTACAGCAGGCCAAGGAGATCCGCCTCAGCCGCGAGGAGCTGCTCGAGGCGGCCGGCATCGAGGAGGAGACGCTCACCGAGCTGGAGGACTACGGCCTGCTCTCGGACAGGGCCCGCCGCTACGACGAGGAGGCGCTCAAGATCGCCCGCAGCGTCGGCGCCCTGGCCCACTTCGGCCTGCACCCGCGCCATCTGCGCGCTGTCAAGGCCGCCGCCGAGCGCGAGACAGGCCTGGTCGAGCAGACCGTGGCCCCGATTCTGAAACGTCGCGCCCCCGGCGCCATCGGCGAGGCCGACGAGGTGGCCAGGGAGCTGTCGAGCCTGCTGCTCGACCTGCACGCCGCGCTGGTGCGGACGGGCGTCAGGAGCGTTCTGGGCCGATGAGGCGTGAGGGCCCCGCGCGGTGTTACGTTGAAATGCAGAAGAGCCGGGTCACATGGCCAGTCGAATACGGAGCAGCCCGTGTTGCAGATGGAGGTCGTGGGTGTTCGCGTAGAAATGCCCACAAATCAGCCAATCGTTCTGCTTAAGGAGGCACACGGGGAGCGGTTCCTGCCCATCTGGATCGGCATGACCGAGGCGACCGCGATCGCGCTCGCTCAGGCCGAGGAGCCACCTCCGAGGCCCCTGACGCATGACTTGTTCAGAGACGTCCTCAGCGCGCTCGGCGTCGGCCTGCGCGCTGTCAACATCGTCGCCCTACGCGACGGCATCTTCTTCGCCGACCTGGTCTTCTCCAACGGGGTCGAGGTCAGTGCCAGGCCGTCGGACTCCATCGCGCTCGCACTGCGCACCGGTGCGCGCATCTTCGCCAGCGAGGAGGTCGTCCAGGAGGCCGGAGTGGTCATCCCTGACGACCAGGAGGAAGAGGTGGAGAAGTTCAAGGAGTTCCTTGACACGATCACTCCAGAAGACTTTGGCAGGGCGGGGTAGGTATTTCATTGCATTTACGCTTCACGACGCGCCGGGCGGGATCGTTGACTGAGCATGGTCACGGTCCTACGGTGCAAGTGAAACCCGTGGTCGCGCGTTACGAACCCCCAGATCAGGCCGCGGGATGAGAGAAAGCCGGAGGTCCGCGTGGCGGTCAGCAGCGGCGAGGGAAAGACGGCCGGCCAGGAAGATCCGGTGCGGCGTGAGAGTGCGCGGCAGCGTGCCGGGGAGCAGGGCCTGCTCTTCGACGAGCAGCCCGCGTCACTGCCCGATGACATCGGATACCGCGGCCCGACGGCCTGCGCGGCGGCCGGCATCACCTACAGGCAGCTGGACTACTGGGCGCGCACGGGCCTGGTCGAGCCCACGATAAGAGCCGCCCAGGGCTCCGGCTCGCAACGCCTGTACAGCTTCAGGGACATCCTGGTGCTCAAGGTGGTCAAGCGCCTGCTCGACACAGGAGTCTCGCTCCAGCAGATCCGCACCGCCGTCCAGCATCTGCGCGATCGCGGCGTGGCCGACCTCGCGCAGATCACGCTCATGAGCGACGGCGTCAGCGTCTACGAGTGCACCTCGGCCGACGAGGTGATCGACCTGCTCCAGGGCGGCCAGGGCGTGTTCGGCATCGCGCTCGGCAGGGTCTGGCGCGAGGTCGAGGGATCCCTCGCGGAGCTGCCGGGGGAACGGGCGGCGGTCGAGGACGACGTCCCGGCCGACCACCCCGCTGACGAACTCGCTCGCCGCCGTCGCGCGCGGCGCATAGGCTAGAGGTACAAAACGCCACGACCTGCGATGGGCCGGTGAAGGCGGTCCATCGTAGTAATCTAGGAACATAACGGCTGACGACCCCGTGCGGGAGAGTCCCCGGCCGCGTCCGGGGCGCCGAAGGAGCAACCCTCCCCGGAATCTCTCAGGCATCCCGTACCGCTCGGGCGAGGCAACTCTGGAAAGCGGGCGCGTCCGCCAGACGTGTCACACCGACGGTGCAAGCCCTTTACGTGGGTGAAGCTCTCAGGTCCCGATGACAGAGGGGGAGAACCGTCCGCGCGCCGGTCTCCACTCGGGAGTCATCATGACCGATCTGTCAGCCCCGCCGTTCGCCACAAGGCACATCGGCCCCAACGCCGACGAGCAGCAGCGCATGCTCGAGGCCGTCGGCTTCGAGACCGTCGCGGACCTGGTGGCGGTGGCCGTGCCCGAGGCCATCAGAGCCAAGGACCGGCTCAGGTTGCCCGCGGCCGCCAGCGAGACCGAGGCGATCACCGAGCTGCGCGCCCTGGCGAGCCGCAACAAGGTCATGACCTCCATGATCGGCCTTGGCTACTTCGACACGATCACCCCCGCGGTCATCCGCCGCAACCTGCTGGAGAACCCGGGCTGGTACACCGCCTACACGCCCTACCAGCCGGAGATCTCGCAGGGCCGCCTGGAGGCGCTGCTCAACTTCCAGACCGTCGTCTCCGACCTCACGGGCCTGGACGTCGCCGGCGCCTCCCTGCTCGACGAGGCTACGGCTGCCGCCGAGGCGATGACGCTGGCGCACCGGGCCGGCAAGTCCAAGAGCGACGTCTTCGTCGTGGACGCCGACGCCCTGCCGCAGACCAAGGCCGTGCTGGCCACCCGCGCCGAGCCGCTGGGCATCGAGCTGGTCTACTCCGACCTGGAGGGCGAGCTGCCCGAGTGCTTCGCCGTGCTCGTGCAGTACCCGGGCGCCTCCGGCCGGGTCAGGGACTTCCGCGGCATCGCCGAGCGGGCGCACGCCGCCGGCGCGCTGGTCGTGGCCGCCGCCGACCTGCTCGCGCTGACCGTGCTCGCCGCGCCCGGCGAACTGGGCGCCGACATCGCGATCGGCTCCTCCCAGCGCTTCGGCGTGCCGTTCGGCTTCGGCGGGCCGCACGCCGCCTACATGTCGGTACGCGAGGGCCTGCAGCGCCAGCTGCCCGGCCGCCTGGTCGGCGTCTCCGTCGACGCCGACGGCTCGCCCGCCTACCGGCTGGCCCTGCAGACCCGCGAGCAGCACATCCGCCGCGAGAAGGCCACCAGCAACATCTGCACCGCCCAGGTCCTGCTGGCCAACATCGCCGGCATGTACGCCGTCTACCACGGGCCCGACGGGCTGCGCCGCATCGCCCGCCGTACTCACCGGATGGCCGTGACGCTGGCCGCGGCGCTGCGCGCGGGCAACGTCGAGGTCGTGCACGGCGAGTTCTTCGACACCGTGCTGGCCCGCGTGCCCGGCAGGGCCGCCGAGGTCGTGGCCAGGGCCGCCGAGCGCGGCGTCAACCTGTGGCAGGTCGACGCCGACCACGTGTCGGTCTCCTGCGACGAGAAGACCGAGCTCGCCCACCTGGAGCAGGTCGCCGCCGCCTTCGGCGTGGCCGTCGCCCTGACCGACCTGGCCGGGCAGGACGCGCTGCCCGCCACGCTGGCCCGCGAGTCGGACTTCCTGACCCACCCGGTCTTCCACACCCACCACTCCGAGACCGCGATGCTGCGCTACCTGCGCAAGCTCCAGGACAAGGACATCGCGCTCGACCGGTCGATGATCCCGCTCGGCTCCTGCACGATGAAGCTGAACGCCACCACGGAGATGGAGCCCATCACCTGGCCGGAGTTCGCCGCGATCCACCCGTTCGCGCCTGAGGAGCAGACCGCGGGCTACCGCGAGCTGATCAGGACGCTGGAGGGCTGGCTGGCCGAGGTCACCGGCTACGACGAGGTCTCCATCCAGCCCAACGCCGGCTCGCAGGGCGAGTTCGCCGGGCTGCTGGCCATCCGCGCCTTCCACCAGGCCAACGGCCAGGCCGAGCGCGACATCTGCCTCATCCCGTCCAGCGCGCACGGCACCAACGCCGCCAGCGCCGTCATGGCCGGCCTCCGGGTCGTGGTCGTGGCCTGCGACGACGAGGGCAACGTGGACCTCGCCGACCTGGACGCCAAGATCTCCAAGCACCGCGACACGCTCGCCGCGATCATGGTGACCTACCCGTCGACGCACGGCGTCTACGAGGAGGCCATCACCGAGATCTGCGCCAAGGTGCACGAGGCCGGCGGCCAGGTCTACGTCGACGGCGCCAACCTCAACGCGCTGGTCGGCCTGGCCAAGCCGGGTGAGTTCGGCGCCGACGTCTCCCACCTGAACCTGCACAAGACCTTCTGCATCCCGCACGGCGGCGGCGGGCCCGGCGTCGGGCCTGTCGCGGTCCGCGGTCACCTGGCCCAGTTCCTGCCCGGGCGGGGCACCGGTCCCGTCTCGGCCGCGCCGTACGGGTCCGCGGGGATCCTGCCGATCTCGTGGGCCTACGTCAGGATGATGGGCGGCGACGGGCTGACCGCCGCCACCGAGCAGGCGATCCTGTCGGCCAACTACCTGGCCCGCAAGCTCGCCCCGCACTACCCGGTCCTCTACACCGGCCGCGGCGGGCTCGTCGCCCACGAGTGCATCATCGACCTGCGCCAGATCACCAAGGAGACCGGCGTCACCGTGGACGACGTGGCCAAGCGCCTCATCGACTACGGCTTCCACGCGCCCACGATGTCCTTCCCTGTGGCGGGCACGCTGATGATCGAGCCGACCGAGAGCGAGGACCTGGACGAGCTCGACCGGTTCGCCGACGCGATGATCGCCATCAGGGGCGAGATCACCAAGGTCGGGTCGGGCGACTACGACCGGACGGACAACCCGCTGCGCAACGCCCCGCACACGGCCGATGCGGTCACCGCGGACGAGTGGACCCACCCCTACACCCGCACCGAGGCCGCCTACCCGGTGGCGTCGCTGCGCGATGGCAAGTACTGGGTTCCGGTCCGCCGCATCGACCAGGCCTACGGCGACCGCAACCTGGTCTGCGCATGTCCTCCCCTGGAGGCCTACGAAGACTGACCAGTACCGTGGTTGTGACGACGGGCTGACTCTGCAGGGAGGTCTCCCGGGTTGGCGCGCGACGACGTGGTGGGCGACCTGATCAAGGGTCAGGTCTGCCTGTTAGGCGGACTGCTGGTGTGCATGGTCGCCATGCCCACGTGCGTGACCGGCAACTGCGGGATGAGTGACTTCGGCGTCCACTGGCGCACGATCGTGCCCTACGCGATCGGCCTGGTGGGCGCCGGTCTGTTCACCCGGCGGGGGCTGCGGGCGGCGGCGCCCGTGCTGCCCGCCCCCGGGTTCGTCCGCCTCGCCGGGGATTCCTTCGCGCTGCTGCTGGTCGGCGTCCTGCTCACCCCCTACACGCTGGGGGAGGGGGTGCACTGGGTGCACCGCTCCTTCGGCGCGGGGCTGTTCCTGTTCCAGCTGATCCTGGCCATCCGGCTGGTCGTGTGGGACACGGGCGAACTCTTCGCGGTCGTGCTGGTGTCGCTGCAGTTCCTCAGCGGTGTCGTGTCCGGCGTGTACGTGCTGTCCGACTCGGGGCATTTGGTGCTCAGCCAGGCGACGTTCCAGGCCGCGTTCGGCCTCGTGATGATCAGGACGGTGCGCCGGTTGTGGACCCGCGACAAACCGCCCAGTCCTTCACGGCCAAGTCGGCAGACATGATCGCGGGAAGTCGTTAGAGTCGGGCCGATGACGTCCTCAGAGCTGGAGTCTCCGCCCCTCGACACCGCCCGCCACCTGGCCGAGCAGGGCGACCTCGAGGGTGCGGCGGCCATACTGACCGAGCTGGCCGCCGACCCCGACGGGCCCGACAGGGCACAGGCCGCGGTGGGTCTGGCCGTCGTGCTCGAGGAGCGGGGAGACCTGGAGGGCGCCAGGGCCGCCGCGCGCACCGCGCTGGCCACCGGCCACCCCGAATACGCCGCCCAGGCCGCCTGCCACCTGGCGCGCGGCTTCGAACGCGAAGGCCGCGCCGATCAGGCCAGGGCCGCCTGGCAGGCCGTGCTCGGCGTCGGCACCGCCGCCTACCTGCCGCTGGCCCATCTCGCCCTGGCCAGGCTCGCCATGCAGGCAGACGACGCCGACGAGGCGGAACGCGAGCTCGCCGAGGTCATCGCCGGCGACGACCCGGAGCTTGCCGCCCGCGCCGCCCAGCACCTGGCCGAGCTGCTGCTCGACCAGGGCGACCCCGCCGCGGCCGCCGACGTGCTGCTCACGGCGCTGGAGACGGCACCCGGCCCGGAGGCGCCGCGCCTGCGGGTCCAGCTCGGCATCGCGCACCTGGAGCTGGCCTGCGCCGAACTCGCCACCGCGGTCGAGGAGGGTGGCGATCCCGGCACGACGGCGCTGGCGATCGAACTGCTCGCCCGCACCCTTCCCCTGCGCGGCCGCGCGGACGACGCCGACCACGTCTGGTCCTACGGCCTCAACCACCCGGACCCCTCCGTCGCCGACGAGGTCCGCCTCCGCCACGCGCGCTGACCGTCCCCTGACGCGGCGAGTTGCCCCTTACGGCGAGCTCTTTCGCTACGGCCGTTCTCCTGTACGGCAGTTCTTCTGTACGGCGAGGCCACCGCCACCGGCCGCCCGCCGTACTGCGGCTGAGGGCCCGCGCCCGGCGCTTCCGGCGAGTCGGTGCCCCTTGCCCGCCGTCACGACGCTTCGGCAGGCAGGCGCCACGGTCTCCCTGGCCCGCCGTACCTCGCGCCGGACGACCGCCGCACATCTCCTCGCCGACCCCGGCGCGTGGGTGCCGCCGGGTGTCGTGGTTCTTCTGGCCCGCCGTGCGTTGGCTAGACCCGCGACTGCTGCTTGGTGGCTGGGCGGGGTCTGGGGGTGGTGGGGAGGGCGTGGACCAGGGCGGTGGCGATGAGGGCGGTGGTGAGGGTGAACAGGGAGGCCATCGCCAGGCCGTGGGCCGCCGTGGTGGCGTTGCCGGTGGCGGGGTCGTAGGCGTTGAAGAAGACGACGCCGATGATGGCGACGCCGAGGGCGCCACCCACCTGCTGGGCGGTGGACAGGACGCCCGAGGCGGTCCCGGCGTCGTCAGGGTTGACGCGGGCGAGGACGGCGTTGAGCGACGGCGTGATGAGCAGGCCGCCCCCGACGCTCTGCAGCATGAGCGTCGGGATGACCACCCCGGGCGTGAACGGCAGGCCGGCCAGCAGGACCGCCGCGGTCGAGGCGTATCCGGCCGCGAGCACCACGGCACCGACCGCCAGCACCCGCCTGCCGTACCTGGGCACCAGGCGGCCGGCCGGCAGGCTGAAGGAGAAGAACATCACCGCGGCAGGCGTGTAGACCAGGCCCGCGCCGAGCGCCGACATGCCCAGCCCCTCCTGCAGCGAGATGGACAGCACCAGGTAGTACGAGGTGATCACCGCGTAGACCGCGAGCACCAGGACGAGCCCCACCGAGAACGAGCGCGTGGCGAACAGCCCGAGGCGCAGCAGCGGATCGCCGCCCCGGCGCGCGAGCGCCCGCTCGACGGCCGCGAACGCGCAGAACGCCGGCACGCTCGCGCCGAGGCAGGCCCACGCCCACCAGGGCCATCCCGCGTCCTGACCTTGGATGAGCGGGTAGACGAGCAGGAACAGCGCGGCCGACAGCAGGGCCACCCCGGCGACGTCGATCCGGCGGGCACGCGCCGCCCGCGACTCCGGCACGTACCGGGCGGCGAGCAGCAGGGTAACCAGCCCGATCGGAACGTTGATCCAGAACACGGGCCGCCAGCCGGAGCCGAACAGGTCCGCCCCGATGAGCAGGCCGCCGACCAGCTGCCCGCCGATGGTGGCCAGCCCCATCACCAGGCCGAGCACGCCGAAGGCCCGGTGGCGTTCCCGTTCGGGAACCAGCACCGTGATCACGGCCACGACCTGCGGCACCATCAGCGCCGCACCCAGCCCCTGCGCCAGCCGGGACACCACGAGCGCGAGCGCCGAGCCGGACAGCGCGCACGCGATCGAGGCCAGCGTGAACAGCCCCATGCCCAGCTGGAAGACGCGCCTGCGCCCGTGCAGGTCGCCCAGGCGGCCTCCGGTGGTGAGGAACACCGCGTAGGTGAGCTGGTAGCCGGCCAGGACCCACTGCAGCTCGCCGCCGGACGCGCCGAGGTCGGCCCGGATCGCCGGGGCCGCCACCAGCACGATGAACGAGTCGAGCACCGCCATGAACGTGCCGGCCAGCACGACCGCCACCGCCCGCCGCCCCGTCATGCCGGCACCTGGGCGAGGGCCTTGACCAGCTCCGCCGCCAGCACGGCCTGGCCGGCGCAGGAGAAGTGCACGCCGTCGGCGCTCAGCAGGTCCGCCCGCGAGTTGACCGGGTGGTCCCACATGTCGGCCACGATGGCGCCGCACGAGACGTGCAGCAGGTCGGGCCCGAAGGCGCGGACCCGGTCGAGCTGCCCGGCCAGCGTGTCCTCGACGGTGGCGCCGGTGCGGGCGGCGTTGAGGTAGGCCAGGCCGGGATGCACGCGGCGCAGGACGTCGGCCAGCCGATCGGTCCACCCCTGGGGCGCGTAACCGGGGCTCGGGTCGCCAACGCCGGCCGCGAGGCTGTCGCCCATCGAGGCGAAGCGGCGCCAGGGCGCGCCCGCCAGCAGCCGGGCTGCGGCCTCAGGAGGCAGGCAGAAAGGATCAGATCGCTCTGCAAGGAAATCAGTCACGCCGAGAACATACGACCGGTCGTATGTTTAATGCAACAGAGAATGTGGCAGGATGGATCGCGTGCGACAACCAGTGGACCGCCGTCTCCTCAGAGGGGCGCAGAGCAGGCAGGCCATCGCCCGCCACGCCGTCGACGTGGCCTCGCTGGAGGGGCTGACCGGGCTGAGCCTCGGCCGCCTGGCCACCGACCTGGGGCTGAGCAAGAGCGGCGTGCAGACACTGTTCGTGACGAAGGAGAACCTGCAACTGGCCGCGGTGGAGTCGGCGGGGGAGGCGTTCTCCGGGGCGGTCATCCGTCCGGCGCTCGAGGCCCCCCGCGGCGCCGCGCGGCTGCGCGCGCTGGTGGAGCGCTGGATCGCCTACGTGGAGACGCCGCTGTTTCCCGGCGGGTGCTTCTGGGTGGCCAACCTGGCCGAGTTCGACAGCAGGCCGGGGCAGGTCCGCGACGCGCTGCTGCGCCACCAGCATGACTGGACGGCCCGCATCGCCGCCGAACTGCGCCACGCCGCGGAGCTGGAAGAGATCGCCGACCTGGACGCCGAGCTGGCCGCGTTCCAGATCGACGCGGTGCTGCGCGCCGCCAACACCGCTCTGCGCCTCGGCGACGACGAGGCGCCGGACAAGGTGCGCAGGGTGGTGGCGGGCTTCCTCAGGCCCGCGCCTGCCAGGCGAACGTGAGCGAGCCGGCGAGCAGGACGACGCCGGAGACGACGCCGCTGACGAAGGGGATCCAGGTGAGAGCCGAGGCGGCGGCCATGATGAAGCCCGCCACCCCGAGGACGGTGAGGGTGACGCCGGGGACCAGGATGCTGCGCTGGCGCCAGACCGGGGCGAGCGCCACGAAGTGGACGCCGACCACGAACGCGATCCACGCCACGTTCACCTGCTCGGGCACCCCGATCGCCCGCATCAGCCACATGCCGCCGAACAGCAGCACGACCTCACCGGCCACCACCCACCGGTAGCCGACCCCGAAGAACGGCGCGGAGGGGACGTCGTCGGAAGGCGGCGCGGCGGCCCCTGGCCTGGCCGCCCGGAACCACAGGCCGATCACGGCGGCCAGCGCGATCCCGGCCAGCACCCGAAGCGCAATCCCGGCAGTGGCGCCCAGCGGGGCATGAGCATTGACAAAAACGAAAATCGCCCCGAAAACGGCGCCGATCAACAAACCAGTCATGCGTTGCATGATCCGCGATCCTACAAGGGATCGACTCCCAGCCTGGCCGCCAGCCGTTCGCGCAGTTCCGTGGCCGCCGCGATGCGCTCGTCGAGCACCTTGAGCCGTTCGCGCGCCCGGTCGACGGCCCGCACGCAGACAGGGCTGACCGGATCGGCGAACGAGCCGGGCACCTCCTGGTCGAGCAGGTCGGCGAAGTCGCTCACGTCCGTCAGCGTGAAGCCCAGCGACAGCAGCTCCTGGATGTGCCTGACGCGGCGCAGCGCCCGCTCGTCGTAGTCGCGGTAGCCGCCGTCGCCTGACCGCGGCGGGAACAGCAGCCCGTGCTGCTCGTACCAGCGCAGGGCCCGCGGGGTGGTGCCCGCCGCGCGGGCCGCCTCGGAGATCCGCATGCCTCCCATGTTCACACGCGCACGACCACGGTGCCCGCGTGCCGTCCCGCGATCAGGTCGAGCAGCGCGCCCGGCGCGTTCTCCAGCCCCTCGACCAGGGTGTACGGCAGGCGGAGCGAGCCGTCGGCCAGCCACGCGTCCCTGACCCGCGGCCACTCGGCGGCCAGGTCCTGATGGTCGGAGGCGGTGAAGCCGCGCAGCATGACCCGCCGGGAGATCATCGCCATGACGTCGATCCCCACGGCGGCCGGTTCGCCGCCGAGCTGGTGGTCCAGCGCCCCGCACAGCGCGATCCTGGCCCCGGGCCTGGCCAGCTCGGCGGCCGCGGCCAGCTGCCGGCCGCCCACGGTGTCGAACACCACGTCGAGCCCGTCCGGCGCGGCCTCCCGCAGCGCGGCCAGGTCGTCGCGGGTGACCACGGCGTCGGCGCCGGTGACCTTGCCCGCCGTACCGGATGTGCCGATCACTCGGGACGCGCCGAGCAGGCGGGCCAGCTGGACGGCGACCCCGCCGATGGCGCCGCCCGCGCCGGTGACCAGGACCGTGTCGCCCTGCCGGACCGGAGCGGTGCGCAGGCCGGCGTAGGCCGTCAGCGACTGGCCGAGCTCGGCCACCGCCTGCTCGGGGCCCGTGACGGGCTCGACGCGGCGCAGCCCTTCGGGCTCGGCCACCACGTGGTCGCGCCAGCCGTGGTCGTGGCGCACCCAGGAACCGGGAGGCAGGGCCTCGAAAGCGGACTCGACCACCTGGCCGAGCGCGGGCCCGTGCAGGGCCTGGCCGGGGCGGTACATCGGCAGCGGGACGTGGGTGGCGCCCATCAGCGTCCGCATGGCCGCGGTGACGATCATCCAGGAGTTGCGCACCAGCACCTGCCCGGGACCCGGGCTGGGCGTGGGGAGGCTCTCCAGGCGGAAGTGCTTCATGGCAGGGGGTTCAAGGGCCTGCTCGGCCAGGCGGATCTCACGCATGTCCCGATCGTCGGGGTTGACGTGTGCGTCAGAGTCAAGTCACCGGTGCCGGATCGCCGACGCGCCCGCCACGTTGATGAGCACGATCGCCACCAGCGTCACCAGCATGCCGATGAAACCGGCGTTCACCGCGGCGATCCCGACCAGCGGCACGCCCAGGGCCATCGAACCCAGCGCCAGCAGCACCATGTGGCCAGAGCCGGTCCTGGCCCTCGGGGGAGGCGGGGGAGAGGAGTAGGGGGCGTAGGGGCTGGGGGCCTGGCCGTGCAGCTCGCTGTGCACCCGCGCGGCGATCGTGGCGTCCAGGCGCTCGACGAACGACTCGACGAGCGCGGCTTCGTACTCGGGCCCCAGATCGCGGCGGGCGTCGAGCGTCGCCTGAAGATCCTCCCGTAGGGGGCGCATGTCTGCCATGAGGTTAATGGTCGCGGCGAATCCGCACGCCGTCATCCGACCTGAGGTCTATGCGTGACTCCTCCCCAGGTACGGTGCTGCCATGGAGGTCATGACGCCGCGGGGTCCCGCCGTGGTCGAGGTGGACGAGCCGGAGCGGGCCCGCCTGCTGCTCGTGCTGACCCACGGCTCGGCCGGCGGGGTCGACGCGCCTGACCTGCTCGCCGTGCGCGACGCGGCGCTCGAGGGCGGGGCCGTGGTGGCCAGGGTCATGCAGGCGTTCAGGATCGCCGGGGCCCGCGCGCCCGGCTCACCCGACCGGCAGGACGAGGCGTGGGCGGCCGTGCTGTCAGAGCTGCGTTCGCGCTGGCCGGACCTGCCTCTGGTGCAGGGCGGGCGGAGCAACGGGGCTCGGGTGGCCTGCCGTACGGCCGAGCGGGTCGGTGCCGAGGCCGTGGTCGCGCTGGCGTTTCCGCTGCACCCGCCGGGCAAGCCGGAACGGTCCAGGGCCGACGAGCTGCGCGGCGCCGGCGTGGACGTGCTGGTGGTGAACGGGGATCGTGACCCGTTCGGCGTGCCTGATCCCGCGGACGCGGCGCGGCTCGTGATCATGCCAGGGGAAGGCCATGACCTGAAAAAGGATCCCGCCCGGGTGGGCGAGGTGGTGGCGGAGTGGATCTTCCACTACGCGCCGTGAGGAAGCCCCCGATTCCGGCCTGCTCAGGCCGCGCCGACCAGGGGGTCGGGGCGGTGCGGTGCGATCACCGTGCCGCTGGGAAGGAGCTCCCCGGTGTCCTCGAAGAGGACGACGCCGTTGCAGAGAAGGCTCCACCCCTGCTCAGGGTGGCTGGCGAGGGTACGTGCAGCCTCGCGGTCAGGGGCCTCCGCAGACGGACAGACCGGGTCGTGCGGGCACATCGGCGTGCCTCCGATATCTAGTAAGTGCGCTCGGGTTGTCGTTTCAGCAAGTGTGCGACGTATGTCACACGTTCCGACATAGCCCATTAGGACTGTTAGAGGAGGATGCCTGAGGCGTGTGACTCACGACACAGAGTGCCTTATGCAGGATAACGGTCCAAGCTCGACACGCCCACTAGGTTTGCAAGCCCTTGAGCAAAGCTTCCAGGCCCCGCTCGAAGTCCGTATCCGCGCGCGCGTCGCGTCTGGTCCACGTGTCCACCTCCGGATCGGCCCAGCCCGACTGCTGCACCTCGACCGCGACGCTGCCGAAGACGAAGGCGCGCAGCGCCCGCACGGCTTCCGCCGCGCCGTCCAGGCCGCCGTCGGCCAGCTGCTCGGTCTGCTCGCCGATCGCGATGGCCGTGCCGCCCTTCGGCGGTTTGGTCAGCGCCAGCGCCAGCACGCCCGGATGGTCCCTGAGCCGCTCGCGGGCGGCGCGCGCCCAGGCCTTGGCCGTGTCCTGCCAGGTGGCCGCCTGCTCGGCGTGGACCGCGGTGACGTGCTCGGCCAGCGCGTCCATCAGCGCCTCCTTGCCGCGGGGCAGGTGGTGGTAGATGGCCATCGCCTCCACCTGCAGCGCGTCGCCGAGCCTGCGCATGGTCAGGCGGCGCAGGCCCTGGCTGTCGGCGATGTGCAGCGCGGCCTCGATGATGCGTTCCCTGGACAGGGGCACGGGGGGTCGCTTGGCTGGCATGATTGCGAATCTACTATGTAAAGGGCCTGGGGACGGTGCCATCCCGCGCGTGTCGTACGCTTAGCCCTGGCGACGAGTGAAAGGCAGAGTGTCGATGGCGTTTTTCCGTCCGCGGGTGAGCCGCGAGGCCGAGGTCCGCTACCACGCGGACCTGGAGATCTCCAAGGGCTTCCCCGCGCTGCTCGACAAGGCTCGCGAGGCCGAGCAGGTGCTGAGCGAGCTGCGCGCGGGCGACGCCGACGAGCTGGAGCTGCGGGCCGCGGGGCTGGTCTTCGACAAGGCCCTCACCGAGGCGCTGCGCGCGGCCGAGTCCGGTCAGCGGGCCACGTTCGGCGTGAAGGCCTACGACGACCGCATCGCCCGCCGCAAGGCCAAGGCGACGCCTGAGGGCGCGGCCTGGACCAAGGAGGTCGACAACCTGCGCACGCTGCGCGAGGAGAACCGCATGTGGGGGATCCCGCGCGTCCCGCGCCCGGTGCCCGCGGCCCGATAGACAGCAGTACGGCGAGCCGGTTCGAAACCGGCTCGCCGTACTTTTTGTCCGACCGGCACACCGCCTCCCTCGCGGGATGCCGGTCCTGCGGTCTAGCTCGCCCAGTCCAGCAGCGGGCGGGTGTTGCTGGGGTGGCGCAGCTTCGACAGCGACTCCTTCTCCAGCTGCCTGATGCGCTCGCGGGTCAGGCCGAGGTGCTTGCCGATCTCGTCGAGCGTGTGCGGCTTGCCGTCCACCAGGCCGAAGCGCAGCGCCATGATCTTCGACTCCCGCGGCGAGAGGTTCTCGAGCACGCCGCGCAGCTGGTCGCCCAGCAGCTGGCGGTCGACGATCTCCGAGGCCTCCGGCGAGTCGACGTCCTCGATGAGGTCGCCGATCGTGGTCTCGCCGTCCTCGCCGATCGTGGCGTTCAGCGAGATCGGCTGGCGGCTGGTGCGCAGCAGCTCCTCGATCTGGTCCGGCGTCTTGTCCAGCTCGTGCGCCAGCTCCTCCGGCGTGGGCTCGCGGCCCAGCCGCTGGTGCATGTCACGCTCGATCCGCGACAGCTTGGACAGCATCTCCAGCACGTGCACGGGAAGCCGGATCGTGCGGGCCGAGTCGGCGAAGCCGCGCTGGATGGCCTGCCTGATCCACCACATCGCGTAGGTGGAGAACTTGAAACCCTTGGTGTAGTCGAACTTCTCGACCGCCCTGATCAGGCCCAGGTTGCCTTCCTGGACCACGTCGAGCAGCGACATGCCGCGGTCGGTGTACTTCTTGGCCACCGACACCACCAGCCGGAGGTTGGCCTCCAGCATGTGGTCCTTGGCTTCCTTGCCGTCCTGGACCACCAGCTCCAGGCCCTCGCGCACGGCAGGGTCGGTCTCGGTCTCCAGCTTGTACTCGGCGTACAGGCCGGCCTCGATCCTGCGGGCCAGGTCGACCTCCTGGGCGGCGGTCAGCAGCGTGCGGCGCCCGATCGACTTCAGGTAGGTGTGGACGGAGTCGCCCATGACCGACTGGTTGTCGTCCAGGTCGAGCGGCTCGTCCTCGAGGTCTTCCGCGTCCTCGAGCACGAGCGCCTCCGGCTCCTCGTCCTCGGCCTTGACCTCGGGCTCCGGCTCCTTCTTTGGCTTCGCCGCTCGCTTGGCGGTAGTCTTCGTGGCGGTGGCCGCCTTCTTGCGCTGGGCCGGGGCCTTCTTGCCCAGGGCGGGCTCGTTCTCCGCGGCCAGGCTCACGCCGGCCTCGGTCAGCTCACGCAGAATGGATCGGCCGTCGGCCGGGCTGATCCCGGCCTCGGCGAACGCGTCACGGAGCTCCGCCAGGGAAAGGTGACCCTGCGATCGCCCTCGGGCGAGCAGTTGATCGAGGGTCGCCGGTGGAGTGGCCACGGCGGTTCGGGGCATGAGGACACCTCCTCCAAACGGAGTCGAAGCAATCAAGGCAGGTTGTGGTGGGGCGGCTGCGGCCGCTCAGCGCACCAGTATCAATAACGTCAATCGCGGCCATTTGTTCCCGCGGACATGAAAAAGGGGCGGATCGCCCAAAGCGGCGAGGCGCCCCTGCGGTACCTAGTTGCCCTGACGCACCTCGGGCATCGGCATGGGCTGGGCGTTCTCCATCCGCTTGTCGGTCCAGTACTGGATGACCTTCTGCGGGTCCTGGTTCACCTCGTGCGAGACGACCTTGTCGTCGTCCTGCTTGGCGATCGTGGGCGGGTCGGTCTGCGGCGCCTCGGTCCTGGGCGCCACGGTCTCGGGCAGCGCCGGCGGGACCTGCTGCGGCTGGCGGTCGTCCACCACGGCTCTGGTCTCCTGTCCCTTCTCGAGCCTGCCCGCCGTGGCGGCCGCCGCGACCGTGGTGCCGCCGACGACGACGACGCCGATCACCGCCGCGGATGCCCACATCTTGCGGGTCTGGTTCATGAAGGCTCCCTCCTTGCTGTCCCCAATATGACGCATCCGGGTGACATCAGGTTCCTGCCCAGACGCTGGCGTTATGGCTCCTGCTGCTGCATTGGTTCGCCTTCTCGCACTTCCGGGCCGTGATGGATGTTCATCCACCCATCGATTGATTCTCTGGATGAAGCTCTATGGCGACGGTCGGGTGCCCGATGGTTTGCTGCCTGCCATGGAATCCGTAGCGAGAGTCATCGTGCCCGCCGGTGAGGGGCGGGCCGTACGGGTGGAGGCGGGGCAGCGCGTGCGCGTCGTCGACGTCGAGGGGGCCCAGGTCGGCGACGTGTTCGCCTTCGCCGCCGGCGACGTGACCGAGCACCTCAGCGCCTCGCACACCCGTGCCTGGACCAGCCGCCTCTTCCCGGCGGTCGGCGAGCACTTCGTCACCGACCGGCGCAGGCCGATCCTCACTCTCGTCTCCGACACCTCTCCGGGCGGGCACGACATGCTGATCGCCGCGTGCGACCCGCAGCGCTACACGACGCTGGGCGTGGAGGGGTTCCACCGTTCCTGCGCCGACAACCTGCGCGGCAGCCTGGACGAGCTCGGCCTCGCCGTGCCCGTCACGCCGCAGCCGGTCAACGTGTTCATGCGGATCCCGGTGGCCGGCGACGGGCGGCTGAGCTGGCTGAGCGCCGCCAGCCGTCCAGGCGACGCGATCACCTTCGAGGCGGCCATGGACTGCGTGTTCGTGGTCTCCGCCTGCCCGCAGGACGTCGTGGGGATCAGCGGCGACGGCCCCACCCCGCTGGCGATCGAGGTCCTTTCCGCACTTGATGACAGGGAGTAAGTCATGTCCACGATTCACCCGGCGCTCCGGCCGGAGCGCCTCGGCAAGCTCGAGCTGGCCAACCGGTTCGCCGTCTCGCCCATGACCAGGGTCTCGGCCGCGCCCGACGGCACGCCGACCGCCGAGATGGCCGACTACTACCAGGCCTACGCCAGGGGAGAGTTCGCCCTGGTCATCACCGAGGGCACCTACACCGACGCGCTCCACAGCCAGGGCTACACCAACCAGCCGGGAATCGTCTCCGACGCGCACGTGGCCGCCTGGCGGGAGATCACCGGCCGCGTCCACGCCGCCGGGTCGGCCATGGTGCTGCAGCTCATGCACGGGGGCGCGCTGTCGCAGGGCAACCGCTACCGGGACGACAGGCTGGCCCCGTCCGCCGTGCCGCCGCGCGGCGAGATGATGCCCGAGTACGGCGGGCACGGCAAGTGGCCGACGCCCAGGGCGATGAGCCAGGCCGACATCGACGAAGCGGTAAGCGGGTTCGTGGCGTCGGCGGTGCGGGCGCGCGCGGCCGGCTTCGACGGGGTGGAGGTGCACGGCGCCAACGGCTACCTGGTGGACCAGTTCCTCACCGACTACACCAACCGGCGCGACGACTCCTACGGCGGCCCGGTCGCCAACCGGGTGCGCTTCGCCGCGGACGTGGTGGCCGCCATCCGGGCCGAGGTGGGGCCCGAGTTCTGCGTCGGGATCCGGCTGTCCCAGGGGAAGGTCAACGACTTCACCCACCGCTGGGCGGGAGGAGTCCACGACGCGGAGATCACCTTCTCCGCGCTGGCCGACGCGGGCGCGACGTACCTGCACATCGCGAGCGAGGGCAGGGACTGGATCGAGACGGCGCGGCTGGACGGCGACGTCACGATCACGGGCCTGGCCAGGAGGGTGACCGGGCTGCCGGTGATCGCCAACGGCGGCATGCACGACCTCGGCCAGGCCGCGCAGGTGCTGGACGACGGCCACGCCGACGTCGTGTCCATCGGCAGGGGCGCGCTGGCCAACCCCGACCTGCCCCGACGCCTGACCCGCGGACTGCCGCTCGAGGCCTTCGACCATATGATGCTGCAACCCATGGCGACGCTGAGCAACGCCCGCCAGTGGCGGCAGGTGGCGGTCTGAAGGGGAGGGCCATGAGCAGCACGTGGAACGGCGAGGCGTCAGCGGTGGTGATGCTGACCTTCGACGTCGACGCGGAGACGCCGATCCTCGCGGCCGGGCGCGACTACGCCCGGCACGCGAGCACGATGTCGCACCAGGCCTACGGCCCGGAGGTGGGCGTGCCCCGCGTCCTGGATCTGCTGGAGGAGCTGGACGTGCCCGCCACGTTCTTCGTGCCCGGCTGGGTGGCCGAGCACCGGCCCGGCCTGGCCGCCTCGATCGTCGAGCGCGGACACGAGGTGGCCCACCACTCCTACAGTCACCGGGCGCCCACGTCGATGACCCCGCAGGAGGAGCGGGCGGACTTCGAGCGCGCCCTGGCGGTCTTCGCCAACCAGGGGATCGAGATCCTCGGGCACCGCGCGGCGCTGTGGGAGGCCACCTGGCAGACCGCCGACCTCGTCGCCGAGCACGGCCTGCGCTACGACTCGTCCCTGATGGGCGACGACCGGCCCTACCGGGTCGCCACCGGCTCAGGGGAGATCGTCGAACTGCCGGTGCACTGGTCGCTCGACGACTGGGAGCAGTACGCCTACCTGCCCGCCCCGCACATCGGCTCGGTCATCGAGTCCCCGGCGAAGGTTCTCGAGCTGTGGCGGGCCGAGCTGGACGGGATGCGGCACTACAGGTGCCTGTTCAACCTGTGCATCCATCCGTTCCTGTCCGGTCGTCCCGGCAGGGCCCTGGCTCTGCGCCGGTTCATCGAGTACGCGCTCGAGTGCGGTGACGTCCGCTTCGCCCGCGGCAGGGAGGTGGCCGAGGCCGCGGCGGCGGATCCGGGCCTGCCCACCCGCACGCCCCGGCCGCCCGTGGTGGACCCGGAGGTGTATCCCACCTAGTCCATGGCGTCGATGGTCAGGGCCAGGAACAGGTCCACCCGGTCCTCGGTGTGCCCCACGTCCCTGCCGGTCAGATCGGCGATCTTGGCGAGCCGGTTGCGCAGGGTGTTGACGTGGACGTGCAGCGCCGAGGCCGTCGCCGCCCACTGCCCGTCATGATCGAGGAACGCCCGCAGGGTCGGCTCCAGGTCGCCGTCGCGCCGGGCGTCGTGCTCGCGCAGCGGGGCCAGCAGGTCGCGGGAGAAGCCGTGCAGGGTCTCGGTGTCCAGCAGGCCGAGCAGCAGCCGGTGCGTGCCCAGTTCGAGGAAGCTGCGCACCGCCGGCCCGTTGAGCGTCCGGCTGCGCGTGCGGCGCAGCACCCGGCACGCCTCCCGCGACTGCACGAGCGGGCGGCGCAGTTCCCCGGAGTGCGGTGCCATCCCGCCGACCCCCACGACGGGGCGCAGCCCGGGAAACCGCCTCTCCACGGCCTTCACCAGCCGTTCCGCCAACGGTGGCACCTCGACCTCCGGGCGGCGCCAGGGCAGGACGGCCACGACGTCCTGGCTGCCGCTCGCGACGACCACCGGGATCCCCTCGGCGGCGAAGAACTCGCCGATCACCTCGGCCAGGCCGTGCACGGTGGCCGCCTCGCCCGCGGCGAAGGCGACGGCGCAGACGGTCAGCGGGCCCGTGGGGTCCACGCCGAACGCGCGCAGCCTGCCGGGCACCTCCGCGGCGCGCCGCCCGCCCGACAGCACCATTTCCAGCAGCTCGCTGGCGAAGCGCATCTCGATGGCCTGCACCGCCTGCTGCTTGGCCACCTCGAGGCTGAGGAACCTGGCGGCCTGCTCAAGCGCGTCCCGCTCGCCGCGGTCGAGGGTGGACAGCGGCCGCAGGCAGATGAGCGCCGCGTCGATGTCGCCGACCGCCCCCACGGGGAACAGCGCCGCCCGCCCGACCTCGCCGAGGTCCAGCTCCAGCGCCGGGGGACGGCGCGACAGCCCGGCGGCCACGGCGTGCAACTGGTCGGCGTCGAGTTCGGCGCCGGACGCCGCGAGCAGCCGTGCCATCCTGTCGACGACCGCCAGAGGCAGGTCGTGGTCGCTCCTGAGCACGCTGAGCACCCCCGAGGCCCCCGCGCCCCTCGAGATCGCCGTGGCCAGGGCGTCGCCCCTGCGCACCATGCCGACGAGGGTCCGCTGGCGCTCGTCGGTGTACATGGCGGCGACCGCCTCGGAGATCGCGGTGAACGGCACCGCGGTGGAGATCTCCAGCAGCGGCACGTCGGCCGCCCGGCATGCCTCGATCAGCTCCGGCGGCGTCCGCGGCGTCTCGGCTCGCAGCCCGAACACGATGCCGGCGGCGTCGGCCCGTTTGACGTTCGCCACGAACGCGGCCGCCGTCACCTGGGCCGCCCACAGCCCGTTGGTCAGGACGAGCTCCCGCTCCCTGACGTAGACCGACGGGTCGGGCAGCTCGGTATTGTGCACCCACGCCACGGGCTCGCCCAGCGCGCCCGGCGGTCCTGCGACGAGGACCCTGAGCTCCAGCGAGTCGTTGCGCACCAGGGACTCCAGAGTGAACACCCTGTGAATATAGACACCGATCCGGCGAATCTCTAGAGGTTCCTCCACTCCTCAGCGAAACCGGCAGGTGCTTGTGTGGTCCGCATCACGGAGGAGGAAGCCAATGTCCACCAACGATGCGGTCCGCTTCGACAGCCACGGCGTCGAACCCATTCCGCCCGGCGCACGCGACTCGACGCCGTGGCAGCAGTTCTGGATCTGGACGGGGGCCAACATCGCCCCGATCAACTGGGTGCTCGGCGCTCTCGGCGTGACGCTGGGACTCAGCCTGCTTGAGACCATCACCGTGGTCGCGGTCGGCAACCTGGTCGGCTGTGCCGTGTTCGGCCTGTTCAACCTGATGGGGCACAGGACCGGGGTCGGCCAGATGGTGCTCGGCCGCGGCGCCTTCGGCCGCAGGGGAGCGATCGTCCCCGGGGTCGTCCAGGGGCTGCTGACCATGGGCTGGGTCGGCGTCAACACCTGGGTCGTGCTCGACCTGGTCCTGGCCATCCTCGCCCGGATGGGCGTGCACGGCGGGACCGGCCTGAAGTACCTCGTGGCGGCGATCATCATGGCCGTCCAGCTGTTCCTCGCGCTGTACGGCTTCTACGCCATCCGCACCTTCGAGAAGTACACGGTCCCGATCACCGTCCTGCTCATGGCGATCATGACCGTCCTGGCCGTGACGCAGGCCGACCCGTCCTGGACGGCCACTGCCACGATGCACGGGTCGAAGTTCACCGCCGTCACCCAGTTGCTCACCGCGATCGGCATCGGCTGGGGCATCAGCTGGCTGCCCTACTCCGCCGACTACAGCCGCTTCGTCCGGGTCCGATCGTCCGGCAAGGCGGTGTTCTGGTCGACCGCGCTCGGCATGTACGTGCCCACGGTGTGGCTGGCCGCGCTCGGCGCCTACCTGAGCAGCGCGGGCGGCGGCGACGACCCGTCCAGCCTGGTGACGAACACCTTCGGGGTGATGGCCGTCCCCGTCCTCCTGCTGATCATGCACGGGCCCGTCGCGACCAACATCCTCAACCTGTACTCCTGCTCCCTGGCCGCCCTGTCCGTCGGCATCCGGATCGCGCGCTGGAAGCTGACGCTGATCGCCGGTGTCGCGGCCTCGGCGGTGCTCGTGGTGTTCGTCCAGGCGGACAGCTTCGCCCACGCCTTCGACAACTGGATGGTCTCGATCCTGGTGTGGATCAGCCCGTGGGCGGCCATCGTGCTGGTCGACTTCTTCGTGGTCAGAAGAGGCAGGGTCGACGTGTCCTCCCTCTACCGCGACGACGCCTCGCCGGACGGCCCCGTGAGCCGCAAGGCCCTGGTCAGCCTGGGCCTGGGTCTGGTCGCCGCATGGAGCTGGGAGTACGGGCTGGTCCCCGCCACTCAGGGGCCCATCGCGCGCGCCCTGGACAACACCGACTTCTCCTGGCTGTCGGGCGGCCTGGTGGCGGGAGGGCTGTACTACCTGCTGACGCGGGGCGCGCGCAGCCGGGTTCCCGCGGACCTGCCGGTGGCCTCGCGATGACGAGCCGCGTTCGCGTCATCACGACGGGAGGCACCATCGCCTCCCGTCCTGACCCCGGCGGGACCGTCAGCGTGGCCGTCCCCGGCCGCGACCTGGTCGGCGCCGCCGGGCCCGGGGTGACCGTCGAGGTCGAGGAGCTCATGCTCACCCACAGCTTCAACCTCACGCTCACCGACCTGCTCCGCATCGCCGAACGCGCCACGGACCCCAGCCTGGACGGGGTGGTCGTCACCCACGGCACCGACACCATGGAGGAGACCGCCTACTTCCTCGACCTCGTCCTGGGCCCCGACCGGACGGTGGTCCTGACCGGAGCCCAGCGCCACGCCGCCACGCCCGACGGCGACGGGCCGCGCAACCTCTCCGACGCCATCCGGGTGGCCGCCCTCGGCCACGGGCTCGGCGCCGTCATCACCATGGCCCAGGCCATCCACGCCGCCCGGCACGCGACCAAGACGCACACTCTCGCGCTGGACGCCTTCGCCTCACCCGGCCACGGGCCCATCGGACACGTGTACGGCGAGCGGGTCCACCTCGCCGCCCGCCCCGTACGGCCTGCCGGGTTCGACCTGAGCGAGCTCGCCGCCCTCGACGCCCGGGTCGACGTCGTGCCCGTGTACCTGGGCGCCGACGGCGTCCAGATCGCGGCCTGCCGCGCCGCGGGGGCCCGCGGGCTGGTGGTGGAGGCCCTGGGGACGGGTAATCCCACGCCGGGGGTGCTGGAGGAGATCCGTGCGTGCCTCGACCACGGCATGATCGTGCTGGTGACCTCGCGCTGCCGGCAGGGTCCCGCCTTGCCCGTCTACGGGGCGGGGGGCGGGGCGGGGCTGGCCGAGGCCGGTGCCGTGTTCGCCGGCTCGCTCACCGCTCCCAAGGCCCGGCTCCTGCTCATGGCGGCCCTGGCCGCCGAGCCCAGCACCCGCCAGGCGCTGTCCCGAGTCCGCCCGCACCTGGCCTTCTGACCAGGGGTTACGACGCGCCGCCCCCCTTTCTGATCAAGGGTTACGGCGGGCCGCCCCCACCGCCACTCGCCGCACTTCGGCTTGGCCCCGTCCAGGGAGACGCTCCTCCGGCGATGCGTGGTACCCGCCGCTACGGCGCACGGAACCGTGGTCCCCGGGGTCGTCCCTTGGCCGCCGTACCTGGGTTCACCGCGTCGCTCGCCGTACTGGGCGCCGGGCTCCGCCGTACACCTTCTCGCCGACCCGGCGCCTGGGGGTTGCCGTCGTCGGCGCGGCGCGGCGCGGCGCGGGGGCGTGCGGCGTGCGGTGGGCGGCGGGCGTGTCCCGGGTTCCTTGACGCGTGTCGCTCCGACCTCGACCCCGACGCGGGAGGGCCGTAGGAGCACGCCCATGGGTGGTGGCCGTCGGTGGGGCCATAGGGCGGTGGGTGTCGCGGGTCCGGCGGGTGCTGTGGGCGGGTCCGCCGGGGAGGTTGGGGCTTGCCGTACGGCTCGGGTCAGAGGGTGGTGCGGAGGGTGGCGTAGTCGGGCTTGCCGTTCGGGAGGAGGGGGAGGCTGGGCAGGAGGCGCAGGGCGCGGGGGGCGGCGTGCGGTGGGAGGCGGTCGTGGCAGTAGGCGCGCAGGTGGGCGAGCGTCGGCGGGCGCGTCGCGTCGGCGGGGACGATGATCGCGGTGACGAGTTCGCCCCATTCTGGGTCGGGGCGGCCGATGACGGCGACGTCGGCGACCTCCGGGTGGCGGGACAGGACGGCGGCCACCGTGGCGGCGACCACCTTCTCGCCGCCGGTGTTGATGACGTCGTCGACCCGCCCGAGCACCCGCAACCGGCCGCCGGACAGTTCGCCCAGGTCGGAAGTGGTGAACCAGCCGCCCTCCAGCGGCGCGGACGCGAAGCGGTACCCGGAGAACAGGACGGGTCCGGAGATCATGATCCGCCCGTCCTCCGCGATTTTGAGATCTACATTGTAAAGGGGCTGGCCGTCGTAGACGCACCCTCCGCTGGTCTCGCTCATGCCGTACGAGGTCACCACCCGGGCGCCGAGGTCGCGAGCCTCCCCGACCAGCCCCGGCCGGGGAGCCGCCCCGCCGAGCAGGATCGTGCGGAACACCGACAGATCGGCGCCAAGCTCGACGAGCCGGTGCAGCTGCGTGGGCACCATCGAGACGTGCTCCGCGCCGGAGGCCAGCACGTCCGCCGCGTCGAAGCGCTCGTGGATGATCGGGTCGGTCTCGCTCAGCATCGCCCTGACCAGCACCTGCAGCCCTGATACGTGCGAGGGCGGCAGGCAGCACAGCCACCGCTCGCCCTTGGAGGCCTCCAGACGGCGCAGCGAGGCCGCCGCCGAGGCGCGCAGCGCGGTGGCCGACAGCTGCACCCCCTTGGGCTTGCCGGTGCTGCCGCTGGTCGCGATCACGACGGCGACGTCGGCGGGGACGCCGATCCCGTCAGCCTGCCGAACGCCGTCGACATGCGTCGGGCGCAGCGCCGCCAGCGCCGCGTCCGCGTGGTCGGGATGGAGGGGGAGGACCGCCGGGCCGTCGCCGGTGAGCGCGTCACGGATCGCGGCGAAAAGCTCCGGGCCGGGCCGCCGGACAAGGGCGTGCAACGGGCGATCCGGATGCGACGGGTTCCTCCTCATGCTCGTAAGGTTAGTGGCGACAGTTCGGACATGAGTGCGGGGAGGGTCGTGACGCATTCTCCCGTGGTCTTCCGCATTCCGATGCGCACCCGGTTCAGGGGACAGACCATCAGAGAAGGGGTACTGCTGCGCGGTCCCGCCGGGTGGGGCGAGTTCTCGCCGTTCCCCGAGTACGGCCCGCGCGAGTGCGCGCGCTGGCTGGCCGCCGCCCACGAGGCCGCCTTCGAGGGCTGGCCCGCCCCTGTGCGTTCCTTCGTCCCTGTCAACGCCACCGTCCCGGCCGTGGGGCCCGAGCAGGCCTTCGCCCTGGTACGGCAGGCCGGCTGCGAGACCGCCAAGGTCAAGGTCGCCGAGCGCGGCCAGGGCTTCGCCGAGGACGTGGCGCGCGTGGAGGCCGTGCGGGACGCGCTCGGGCCCGGTGGGAAGCTGCGCGTGGACGCCAACGGGGCGTGGAACGTCGAGGAGGCCGTGCGGCGGCTGAAGGAATTGGACCGTTTCGATCTGGAGTACGCCGAGCAGCCGTGCGCCACGCTGGAGGAGCTGGCGCAGGTGCGGCTGCTGTGCGACGTGCCGATCGCGGCCGACGAGTCGATCAGGCGGGCCGAGGATCCGCTGCGCGTGCGCGCGGCCGAGGCGGCCGACATCGCCGTGGTGAAGGTGCAGCCGCTGGGCGGGGTACGCAACGCGATGCGGGTGGTCGAGGCGTGCGGGCTGCCGGCCGTGGTCTCCAGCGCGGTCGAGACGTCGGTGGGGCTGGCCGCGGGGCTGGCGCTGGCGGGGGCGTTGCCGTCGCTGCCGTACGCGTGCGGGCTGGGGACGATGTCGCTGCTGACGGGGGATGTGGTGGGGGAGTCGCTGGTGCCGGATTCCGGGCGGCTCGCCGTACCTGCGCGACCTATTCAGGACTTGTCGGATATTTCGTCGTTTGAGATTGAATCTCCCTCGTGGCTTCGCCGGATGCAGGAGGCCTCGCTGTGAATCCCGCTACCGCGCTGGCCACCGTGCTGGTCGACGAGTTGGTGCGCTGTGGTCTCACCGACGTGGTGGTGTCGCCCGGCTCGCGTTCGGCCCCGCTCGCGCTCGCGCTGCACGCCGACTCCCGGGTGCGGCTGCACGTGCGCATCGACGAGCGTTCGGCCGCCTACCTGGCGCTCGGGCTGGCCAAGCGGGCCGAGCGGCCGGTCGCGCTGATCTGCTCGTCCGGCACCGCCACCGCCAACTTCCACCCCGCGGTCATCGAGGCGAGCGAGTCTGGCGTGCCGCTGCTCGTGCTGACCGCCGACCGGCCGCCCGAGCTGCGCGGCACCGGCGCCAACCAGACGATCGACCAGCTCAAGCTGTACGGCCCGGCCGTACGGTGGTTCGCCGAGCTGGGAGTGCCCGAGGAGCGGCCCGGCCAGGTGGCGTACTGGCGTTCGCTGGCGTGCCGGGCCTACCAGCGCGCCCTCGGGCCGTCGGATCCCGGGCCCGTGCACCTCAACCTGGCCTTCCGCGAGCCGCTGATCCCAGATGGCGACACCACCTGGTGCGAACCTCTGGATGCCGACGGTCCGTGGGTGCGCGCCCGGGTCGCGCCGCCGCCCGTGGCGCTGCACCTGCCGCCCACCCGGCGGGGCGTGCTGGTCGTCGGCGACGGCGCCGCCAACGTGCGCCGCTACGTCGCCGCCGCGGGGATGGCCGGATGGCCGGTGCTCTCGGAGCCCAACGGCGGCGGCCGCTACGGTGACCACGCCATCTCCACCTACCACTACCTGCTCGGCACGCCCGAGTTCGCCGACGCCCACCGGCCCGAGGTCGTGGTCACGCTCGGCCGCCCCGGGCTGTCGCGGCCGCTGCTTTCGTGGCTGAAGCGGGCCGACGAGCACATCGTGGTGGCCACCGACCTGGCCCGCTGGCCCGATCCCACCCGGTCGGCCACGCAGGTGGCGCAGGCGGTGGAGATCCCGGTGGCCTCCGGCGACGACGGCTGGCTGCACGCCTGGCGCACCGCCGACGCGGCGGCGCGCGCGGCCATCGACGAGGTGCTCGACGCCTCCGGGCTGAGCGAGCCGCGGCTGGCGCGCGACCTGGTCGACGCGCTGCCCAACGGGGCGCTGCTGTTCTGCGGGTCCTCCATGCCGATCCGCGACCTGGACCAGGCGATGCGGCCGCGGCGCGGGATCCGGCTGCTCGCCAACCGGGGCGCCTCCGGGATCGACGGGGTCGTGTCGACGGCGATGGGGGCGGCGCTGGCGCACAACGGGCCCTCGTTCGCGCTGATCGGCGACCTGTCGTTCCTGCACGACCAGAACGGGCTGATCCTCGGCCCTCGCGAACCGCGTCCCGACCTGTGCCTGGTGGTGGTCAACAACGACGGGGGCGGGATCTTCTCCCTGCTGCCGCAGGCGTCCCTGCGTGACCCGTTCGAGCGGGTCTTCGGCACGCCGCACGGGGTGGACCTGGGGTACGTGGCCGCCGCGACGGGCACGCCGTACACGCTGGTGACGGACGTGAGCGAGCTGCCCAAGGCGCTGCGGGGGCAGGGGCCGCGCGTGGTGGAGGTCCGCACGGACCGCGAGACGAACGCCGCCATCCACGCCCACCTCCGCGACACCGCCCAATCCGCCATCCGCGCCGCCCTCTAGCGCTCCACCGCCGACCTGTCGGTGACAGGTCGGCGTTGAGCACCACCTGGAGCGTGAAGCACACGGCGGCGGCAGACGCGGGGGAGTCCATCGTGACCATCACAAGCCCAGGGATCTCCTCGCCCATCTCGTAGTCCTGCCCGGTTGACCAGGGCCATGTTGGCGAGCACCGTGAGGCCTCCTCGCCGCGCCGGAATCGCATGGTGAGGTCCCCGGCGGTACCAGGAGGCTGCCCGCGAAATGCCTGGGTTACTGGTCAGCCTCACTCGGGCGAACTCGGCGCCTCCGAGGAGCGTCAGTTGGATCTGAGGCCGTGGAGGAGGAGGTGCCAGAGGGCGTCGAAGTTGTCCTCGATGCCAGGCTGCGACCACTCCGAGGCGTACGCCGGGTCGTGAAAGCGGTTGGTGGCGTCGAAGACCGCGCGGGTCGTGAGCTCGAGGTCCTGCACGACGAACTCGCCCCGCGCCACGCCGTCCACGAGGATGGCGCGGATCTGCCCGACGAGGTCGGCGACGTGGCGTTCGATGACCTGGCTGGCCTCGGCCACGAGCACCATGTACGTCGCGAACAGCTCGGGATCGTCGAGCGCCTTCTTGCGCTTGCTGCCGAACAGGACCGTCAGCCAGTCCTGCAGCCGAGCCTCCGCCGGGCCGCCCGCGTTCATGACGGCGTCGAGGGCGGTCTGCGACTGGTCGAGCCAGCGCTGGGTGACGGCCTCCCGCAGCGCCGCCTTGCTGGGGAAGTGCCGGTAGACGCTGCCGTGGCTGACGCCCAGTGCCCTGGCCACGTCCACGACGGTCGCCTTGGCCGGGCCGTACCGCCTCAGCACGTCCTCGGCGGCGGCGAGGATGTGGTCGGCGGTCAGCGTGCCCTCTGTCATATGACCAATTCTGTCAGTCAAACCTTGTGAGTTGGCCATTCGTCGGCGGTCACACTGGTGATCAGGGCGTCGTCAAGCAGCACGACCCGCCGCCGCTCCTGCTGCGCCGATCACCACCCCGTACCCAACGCCGCCTCCACCGCACCCCTGGCCCGCCCCCGGTCCTGTAGGCACACGGGCTCCATCGCCCCAGCTCCCGCGCGGGGCATCCCGGAGGGCGCCTGCGCAGGGTCTCGCGCGGCCACACGGACGGCAGGCATAGCGGAGGCGTGCGCCATGGAGGTTTGGCGCGGGGTTCCCTGAGGCGTGCGCCCAGGAAGTCTTGCCGCCGTGGTGGAGACGGTCGTACAGGAGAGCGTTGTGCGGGCGTGGCGAAAGGTCGGGCGGCACGGCAGGCGGATGCGTGCGCACGAAGGGCGGGCGTGGCGTGAGGCCAGGCGGCATGGCAGGCGGGTGCGTCCGTACGAGGGGCGGGCGCCCGTCCCTGCGGTAGGGCGGGCGGGAAGACAGGGCGGCGCGATGGGTCAGCGGAAGGCGTGGGCGTTGTCGTGGGCCCAGGTGGTGAAGGGGCGAGGGGGTGTGCCTGTGAGGTGCTCGACCGTGGTGGTGACCAGGCGGGATTCGGGGCGGGACTCGGCGCTGGCGAGGAGGGCTTCGACGAGCGCGGGAGGGCGGCCGTCGGCGAGCATGCGTTCGCGGGCGACGTCCAATGCGACAGGCTCGAAGCGGAGCACCCGTCCGATCGCGTCGCCGATCGCCTGGACTTGCTCCGCCCTGCTGACGACCTCCGGTCCCGTCAGCACGTGACGCGCACCCTCATGCCCAGGAGACGTCAGAACCCGCGCGGCCACGGCCCCGATGTCCCCCTCATGGATCACGGCCGTGGCCGCGATGTCGGGCCCCCGCACCACCCCGGTGGTCCGGATCTGCTCGGCCCACCCCAGCGCATTGGTCGCGATCGTGTTCGACCGCAGCACCGTCCACTCCAACCTGGACCCCTCGATCAGAGCCTCCATGTCGGCATGCAACTGGTTGATCGGATCGGTCTGCCGCCGGGCCCCGTCCCGCACCCCCGAGGACGACAAGTAGACGACCCGCCGTACATGTCTCTTGAGCAGATCCAGTACGGCAGGCGCCCCCTCCGTGGTCAGAAACGGCCACACCAGGAACACCGTCTCAACCCCACCCAGAGCCCCCGCCAAGGACTCCGCCCTCGCCAGATCCCCCGCCACAACCTGCAACGCCCCCGCAGGCCCGCCATCCGCAGCCCGACCAGGATCGCGCGCCAGCCCACGCACCGCGACGCCCTGGTCCAGAAGATGGCGCACGACCTGACGCCCGGCGTTTCCGGTCGCACCCGTCACAAGAATCACGCTCATGCCGAACCACAGCCCTACCCGCCTCAGGGGTTATTCCCGTCCCAGCAGAGACTGACGTGCTGGCGCGGGTGGCGGAGCGTCGGACGGGACAATGCCAAGCCCACGGTGCGACAGTGCGCCGCCACGTGTTCAACGTTCCGTATGGTCACAGTCGCGGCCATACGGAACGTTGATCAGGGATCTGTGTCTTACGTTCAAGGCACAGCGCCGCCGAAACCGGTGTTCCTGGCTTCTTACTTGTAGGGCTCGAGCTTGGTCATGTCCGTGGCAGGCTTGGGCAGGCCCAGCCCGTGCACGGCGTCCCAGATGTCCTTCTCGGTCTCCTTGAGCAGGCCCCAGTCGGCGAAGAAGTCGCCGAGGTCGAGTTGAGCGGCGAAAGAGGCCGAGACCACGAACCATTTCTTGCGTTCGGGGTTGTCCATCGTGCTTGCACGCTCGGCCCGGACATATTTGTGCCAGGTGCGCAGGAAGTCCTCGCCGAGGCCGCGCCTTAACTGCTCGAAGACTGCCTGGGCGTCGACCTGGTTGGCATCGAATTGTTTCTCCGCGCGGGGGCGGGCCAGATATGCCTGCGTGGCTGTCCAGCGTTTCGGGAATTCGTTCGCGTATTCGTTCGTGTATTTCCGGCCGACGGCGAGAGCATAGAGGTTGACCGATATCTCGGTGATCCCCTCGGTGCCTCCGTAGGTGGTCTCCTGCTGGAAGTGGTGACCGTACTCATGCAGCATGACCCACGAATTGCGGCCGCCTCGGTCAGCAGGGCTTTCGTGAAGTACCCGGGTGTGGACTCGTGAGGCAGCCCGATGTATCCCGTCGTCGCGTGCGGGGGGACGTTGCTGCTCGTTTCGACCGCGTACAGTCGCAGGCGCGGGCGGGCATGGAGGGCAGAGGTGCCGTCCAGGCCGCTGATGCTCTCCTGGATGGCGAGGATCTCCTCGTGCGCGGCGAGGGTTGCGCCGGGGTCGGTGTCCTTGAAGGACCGGGCGGTGGGCAGCAGGGCGGTGATGACGACGAAGTCGCTGACCATCTCCACTTCCGGCGCCGATGTCTTGGCCAGCATGGTGGACCACTGGGCGGTGGTCGTCTTCCCCTTGACGAAGTAGGGGATGGGCTGGGTGGCGCCACTCAGGGTCAGCCACACGGCGTCGCCGTCGCCGGAGGCGGTGGTGTAGCGGAGGTGGACGATGCCGCCGTACGGGTCGGTGATCCTGTTGGCGCCGGGCCGGAGGGCGGTCACGCGCATGCTGGGGCTTTGCCGGCTGGTGTCCTTCCGGTCGGCCAGGCCCTGCGTGCCGATGAGCGCCTGCATCCCTGGCGCGTTGCCGTACACCGTGATGGTGATCTCCTGGCCGGCCGGTGCGTAGTAGCCGGTGGGCTGGTAGTCGGCGAACTGGAGGCAGTGCTGCAGTCGCGCCTCTTCGTCGGCGGCGGTGACCGAGGGCCCGATGGCCAGGACGCGCGGCTGCGGGAAGTCGACGGTCGCCTCGACCGGGTCGAAGGCCCGTCCGTTGTGGTAGACCCGCAGGCGGAGAGTGGTCTGGTCCCACATGTAGTTCGCGGGCACGTCGGGGTTGGTCAGGGTGCCGTCGGCGCGGAAGTCGCCGATGCTCGCCCAGTTGCCGTTGGGCCACTGTGCCTGCAGGTTCGCCCCCTGCGGCCCGCCCTGCGCCGAGACCTGCAGCTTGCCGTCGGAGGTCCGGACCGCCGAGAGCCCGGTCAGCGGAGGACGTACGGTGACCTGCGTGTAGGCGGGGAAGGTGAGGCCGCTCTTGGAGATGCGCAGGCGCAGGGTGGTCTGGTCCCACATGTAGTTCGCGGGCACGTCGGGGTTGGTCACGGTGCCGTCAGCGCGGAAGTCGCCGATGCTCGCCCAGTTGCCGTCCGGCCACTGCGCCTGCAGGTTCGCCCCCTGCGGCCCGCCCCGTGCCGAGACCTGCAGCCCGCCTTGGGCGGTCCAGATCGCGGTCACGGCCAGCGCCGGGCGCACGGTGACCTCCCACATCGCGGAGACCTGGCCGTACTTGTGGGCTCGCAGGCGCATCGTGTTCCGGTCCCACATGCGATCCGCAGGCACGTCGGGGTTGGTCACCGTGAGATCGGGACGGAAGTCGCCGATGCTCCCCCAGTTGCCGTCCGGCCACTGCGCCTGCAAGTTCGCCGCCTCCGGCCCACCCCGCGCGGTTGCCCACAGCTTCCGGTCATCGGTCCAGGCCACCCACACCTCGTCCAGGCGGGGCTGCGTTTCATCGGACACGTAAAGTCATCACCTTTCCGGCGGGAGACTTCTCTCCACTCGACGAAATGTCGCGGAGCCGACGCCGATGCGGCGCTTTGTTACGGGCGTCAAACAAGCCCCATTCCTCTGGAAAGAAAAGAGGGGCACGCAGCCGAGTTTCGACAAGCTCGAACGAGACGAATTGGATTCCTCGCGGGAATCATCTCCCCGTTCCCAGTGCCGGGCCAGCCCGCCACCGTGGCCAGAATGGGACACCGCATAATGGTGCCGGTAGGACTTGGGTGGCCGCATCCGGACGTCGACTCGGGTGATATGCCCACGTATGGTCGAAGTGCGCGGTGACGTAAATCGGGGCTGATCTGCGGAGACGAGATGCCCGTGCCCGACAGCGCCTGCCTTGAGATCCACATGCTCAACGTCAGCCACGGCGACTCCGTGATGATCATCCTGAGGGATGTCGACAAGGTCAAGGAGAAGATCGACGCCGTCACCCCCGCCCTCACCGGTGTTCCCGCGGACCCCATCGACTGGATGCCGTTCGCCGTCGCCAACGATGTCAGCCTGCTGGGCACCGTGAAGAACTGCCTGCTGGTGGACGGCGGTGACGACTTCGTCGGCGACGCCATCGTGATCGCGCTCGAGGAGTACGGCGTGGTGGACCCCGGCAACAAGGGGGAGGTCGTCGAGAACTTCTCGGTGATGGTCAGCCACTTCCACGACGACCACGACCAAGGACTGCGCACGGTGTTCGTCGAGCCGCCTGCCGGCGGGGTCGACCTGAAGGACATCATCAAGACCAAGTGGAAAGTGAGATACCCGCCCAAGTACATCTACTGCAGCCCGCGCAAGCACCCCAGGACCCCACGCACCAAGAACATGCCGCTGTTCTGGCAGGCCTTCGACTTGGCGGTGGGCGCCGATTCGAAGGTGGTGGAGATCGCCGAGGGCGGGATGCAGGTCCTCAAGGCGACCAAGCACCAGGTCCTGCTCGCGGCGAAAACCACGACGAAGAAACCCCTCGTCATCGAGTTCGGCGACGGCGTCTCGTACAAGGGCGAGCCGATCCCCATCACGATCACGATGCTGGCCGCGGGGGCCGCCGTCTACGAGAAGACCGGCAAGGACAAGGGAACGCTCCAACCCGTCCCGTCCAAGGTGAAGAAAAAGAAGGACGGCAAGAAGCTGTGGGACGAGAACGACAGGTCGCTCTGCTTCGTCCTGGAATACGGGTCCTTCCGGTACTTCCATGGAGGCGACATCGCCGGCGACGGGATGGAGGGCGGCGGCAACACCGGGAAGGCCAAGATGCCCAAGAAGAGCACACCGGGCTCCGGCACACACGGCGACGTCGAGAAAATCCTCGGCCCGGCCATGGAGAAGTCGCTCGAGGCGAAGGCGAGCTGGGCCAAGGACAAGGACTGGTTCCCGAACGCCGGCCACTGCACGGTGATGAAGGCCAGCCACCACGCCAGCGCTTCCAGCGTGGACACCTACTTCCTGGCCACGGTGCGGCCCCGGATCGTGCTCATGTCCACGGGGCCGCGGGCCAAGCACCACGGGCACCCGACGCCCGCGGTGATGTTCCGGTGCGACAAGGCCACCAACCCCACGTGGGACAAGCGCGGCGGCGGCACCGCGAAGAACAAGGTCGACGCGATCTACGTCACTGAGATCACCGACACGTACACGGTGACGAAGAAAGACGGCAAAAAGAAGAAGTTCGTCAAAAAGACGTTCTCGATGGTGCCCGCCGCCGCCACCAAGCAGATCGGCGACATCGTGCTGCGCCCGATCGACGGCTCGATCGTCGACGTCCGCAAGGCCACGAAGAGCACCGCCCTGCGCGTCCAGGTGTTCGGGAACGGCGCGAAGACCACAGAAAAGACGACGAACACCAAGGCCCGCGCCGGAGAACCCAAGAACTCGCCGCGGGAAAAGGGCGCGTACCTGATCGGTCCTTACGTGCACACGCTCGACCCGTAGGAGGCCCCGGGCATGACTCTGACGCCGGAGAAGAAGGACGACGCCTGGTACGCCACCGGCCTGACCCGCGCGGGAACGGACTCGACCCGGCTCGGCACCTGGCTGAAGCGCGTCGGCCCGCACTGGGTCGCCTTCGACGACGCGTTCGACGTGCCCGTGATGCGGGCCGTCTACGATCCGGCGTTCGCGCCGCGGGGCCTCAAGGAATACCTGCATGTCGGGTACGTGCAGCTTGCCGAGATACTCTTCCGCGGGGTGCCGATCCCGCCGTGGGTGTTCGACCCGCGGCTGGCCGATCGCCGGCCGTACGTCGTGAACGACAAGACCCTCCGCTTCGTCGACATGATGGGACCGGCCGACCTGCGGGCCATCGGGGCGATGGACCCGTTCTATGCCTTCAACGGCTCGCTGCGCGACCTGTTCCTCGCCGTCAACGACTTCTACCAGCACCCCCAGCCGAACGGGTCCCTGCTGCGCAAGAAGGCCTCGCCCAAGTCCACGACGCCGCCGCCCGGCCCCGAGACACCGCCGGACAACGAGTCCCGGTACGCCACGATCGTCGCCGACGTCTGCGGGGAGCTGCTCACCCCCGACGACCTCAAGCTGATGATCGGCGACGACGAGCCGTACGCGAGCGTGACCAGCGTGGTCGGCGAGGAGCCGTACAAGACCGTCATCAGGGAGTTACTCACCGAAACCGAGCCCGCCGGAGACGACGACGTCGAGATGCCGGTCCCCGGTGAGGCCGAGACCGACTCGATCCCGCCCGGCCAGTTCGTCGTGCGCGCGATCGGCGGTTACGTGCTGATCGAGCTGCCCGACTCCGAGGACTTCCGCCCGACCTACGTCGTGCCGCCCGCGCTGTGGCAAAGCATGTCGTACGACATCCCCGTCTACCGCATCTCGCCCTTCGACGTCGAGTCCACCAGGAGCAGGCTCGTCGCCGACCTGTTCGGCCGGATCGCCGCCTACCAGATCGCCACCAAGCAGGCCAAGGACCTGGTGCTGAAGGCGCCGCCCGGCAGGGGCAACGGCGGCTACGACCGTCCGCTGTACGCGTTGGAGTTCGAGGAGTTCGCCATCGAGATCGCCTACACCACGATCCTGTGCGGGAAGCCGGTGAAGGAGACGCGGGGAAGCCATCTGACGGCCATCGCGGCCTTCCGATGGGGCGCGCTGATGCAGTACGACCCGGCCCGCCGAGCGCTCGAGCTCACCGCGGTGCGCACGCCCGCGGAGACCGTGACGCTGTCGATGGACGACATCGGCCAGAGGATGACCGACCTGGTCACGAAGCCGGAGACCAAGGACATGAAGGTCGACACCTCCTACTTCACGATGGCGGCCGTGCGCCGCGACGGCTATCCCGCCTACCGGACGCTGCGCTACCTGCCGTCCGACGCGAAGAACGCCACCGTCGACGAGGTCGACGAATACACACCGGAGGAGAGCCCATGAGCGACGGCGGGCCGGTCGTTACAGTCGAGTATGTCGACGGGCGGCTCGTGGTGTCGTGGACCGGGGTCACCGGCGCCTTCCAGTACCGCGTCGTGGTCCGGGACGCCGATGGCAGGTTCGTCGACCAGGCGGACGTGGACGTCTCGCCGCGCGTGTGCGACTTCACCCCGGTGCACGGCGCCACCTACACGGCGGTCGTCACCCCGGTCGGCGTGCCGAGCGACCCGGTGCGCTTCACCGTCCCCTACGACACGGCCGAGATCCTCGCGGCGCTGCGTACCCGCCTGGAGGCGGCCAGGGCGCCCGACGACAAGGGCGGATACACCTACGTGTTCGGCGCGGACGTCGTCGGCAGGGACACGGCGATCGCCCCGTTCACGATGACAGCCCAGGACGAGTCCGTGCTCACCGCGACGGCGCTGACGCTCGGAGGCAGGTCGCAGGCGGTCACCGGCGACGTGGACACCGCGGCCTTCGTGGTCTTCACGGTCGCGGACGGGCAGGTCGAAGCGTTGTGGACGGCCACGCCACCCGACGGCTACCTGCTCGCGGACACTTGGCCCGACCTGCCGGAAGACTACGACTACCTCGGCCTGCGCGAGCAGGTCTTCACCGTGGACACCGGGGCGGGCACGACGTTCACGGCGGAACTGCCGGTGCCGCCCGACCTGTGGCCGGACCCGGACAACGCGCCGGGCGTGCGCGTCGGCGGTCCGGTGAACGCCGACGGGACGTTCACCTGGGCGGGGGAGAGCGCGGCCGGCCCGCTCATGATCGAACGCGTCGGCCTCCCGCCGCTGACCATGACCGGCGGCCAGGTCACGATGACCGAACGCGGCGTCACGATCACCGGAACGCTCCAGTTCGGCGAGACGGCCGTCACCGGGACCCTGGACCTGCCGACGTTGGTCAGCGAGAAGGCGGCCTTACGCGTCGCGGAGGTGCCGCCCGGCAGCGCCGCGCAGGTGCTGGACGCCTGTGGCCTCACCGGCGTCGCGGGCCGATTGCCGCAGCCGCTGCTCGACCTGCTCGGCGTCCAGGTCAGGGACCTGTCGATCGGCCTGTCACCACGCGGCACGCCGTCCGTGACCACCGTGACGGTGGACTTCGGCGACGGGAGCGTCACCCTGGCGCCGGGGGTGACGCTGTCCGGCTTCCACGTCACCGCCGAGCTGCACAACCTGACCGGCTACGACCCCGGCGGGTCCGTCGTGGTCCACGGAACGGTCCGGCTCGGCGAGTCGCGCTACGAGGTCACCGCGGGCGCCTACGCCGACCAGCCCTGGACCGTCGCGATCACCAGCGCCATCACTCCCGACGCGATCACCGCCGCCGCCGGCACCGACATGACGCACGTCGCCGCGATCCTCCCGATGAGCCTCGACCCCGGCATCGGCATCCTCGACGCCTCGCTCGTCATCGACCCCGAAGCCGTCGAGCTCCTCGCCGTCGCCTTCACGATCGGCCAGACCAGGACCTGGAACGCCGGGCCGTTCAGCCTGCGCGACTGGACCGTCCACGTACGGCTGGCCGCGGACCTGGACTGGTCGCCCGTCGCCGAGATCGAAGGCACGATCGGCGTCGCCGGCACCGACATGAGCGTGAGCCTGTCCGCGCCGGTCCGACGCGGCGCGCTGTGGACGGCGGAACTCGAGCCGGGCAGCCGGATCCACCTGCCGAGCCTGGCCGACCTGCTGGCCACGCTCGGCGCGGCCCCCGCCCTGCCGCCGGGCCTGGCCACGCTCGGCGACCTCGACATCACCGGTCTGGAGCTCGCCTTCGACCCCGGCGACCTGAAGCTCGCCAGGCTCGTGGTCGGCATCGCCTCGGCCGCGCCGTGGGTGGTCGTCCCCGACGGGCTCGTGCTGGAGGACTTCGACGCGTACCTACGGTTCGACAGCGGCGCGGGCGTGTCGGGACGCATCCTGGGGACCGTCGTCATCGTCGGCCTCCGCACCGACGCGAGCCTGATCAAGGACGCCGGCGAGGGCTGGCTGGTGCGCGCCGCCTACGCGGAGGTCGTCCACGTCCCCGGGCTGGCGCAGCTCGACGCCTGGCTGAACCCCGGAGGCGCCGCCGGGGGCGGGCTGCCCGACCGGCTGCCGCTGGCGCAGGGCTTCGACCTGGCCGACGTGTGGGCCGAGTTCGACGAGGACGGAAGCTACCGCGGGTTCGGCTTCAGCTTCTACGCCGAGGACCTGTGGACCGTCGTCCCCGGCATGCTGTCGCTCACCGAGGTCGGCGCCGACCTGGCGCTCACCGAGCCGGTGTCGGCCGCCAACGTCGTCGCCGACGTCAACGGCATCCTCACCATCGGCGGTGTCCGGATCGGCGTCACCGCCTCCACCCCGGGCGGCGGCGCGCCGTGGACCTTCACCGGCGACCTGGTGGACGGCCTGACCATCGACCTCATCGGCGCGCTCACCACCCTGTCGGCATCGGCCGGGTTCGCGTTGCCCGCCGACGCCCTCGCCCACGGCCTGCCGTCCTCGATCACCATCGCCTCCGCGGAGGTCACCGCCGTCCCCGACCTCGGCGAACTCCACTTCGCCGGCCTCATGCTCACCGACTGGACCATCGGCTTCGGCGCCGTGTCCCTCGACATCCTGGCCATCGGCGGGCGCATTGACGTCGAGGGCGAGGACGAACCCCTCACCGCGGCCATCACCGGCGTGTTCACCTTCGCCGGGATCATCGCCGAGGTCACCGTCGCGCTCGGCCAGGCCGGCACCCCCACGATCATCACCGGGCAGGCCTCGACCGCGGGCACGGTCAACCTCCCCGCCGTCACCAGCATCGGACCTGGGACCTGGGACGCCGTCGTGCCCGCCGACCTCGCGCTCGGCCGCTTCACCGAGGCCGCGTTCTGGCTGGACCTGACCGGCGAGCGCTTCCTGCTCGCCGGAGCCGTCGGGTACGGCACGGCGGCGACGGCGCAGGCGCTGGCCTACTGCGCGCAGGTGGGCGGGCGGTGGGCCTACGCGGTGTCGCTGACACTCGCCGACGGATTCCGCTTCGGCGACCTGTTCCCCGCGCTGCGGGTCGTCGACGACGTGCTGCGCGTGCGGCAGGCGTTCGCCGTCGTCTGCGACCTCCCGGCCGGGCAGACGCTGGGCGACGTCGCGACCGTCGTCCAGTCCGCCCTCCAGGCGGTGGGATCGGGGACGGCGTCGCCGTACCCGAGCGGTGACGATCCGCAGACGGCGCTCACGGCGGGCGTGTACGCGTTCGCCGATCTCGACTTCTCCTTCGGCCTCCCGGCCAACATCCTGAAGATCGGCTCCACGACCGGCGACGCCGTACGGCTGTACGCGCTGGTGGACCGCGTCGGCACGCGCAGCACGTTCGGCGCGCTCCTGCCGGACATCGTGGTCGCGGGCACGATCGCTTTCACCGGCGTACGGCTGGCCTACACACCGGCGCTGGCGAACACGCTGACACTCGACGCGACCGCCGCGCTCACCGGGATCTTCGACGCGGATTACCGCTTCGACATCCACCTCGCCATCACCGACACCGGCCTCACCTCGACCGTCGGCCCCTCCGGCGACACGATCAGCAACCCGTTCGAGCTGCCCGGCATCGTCGTCTCCGGCCTCGAACTGGCCGTCGCCTACACGTGGTCGCCCACCACGACGTCGTTCTACGCGCTGCGCGGCCACGTCACGATCGGCGGCGTCCGGACGACCGCGGCGATCGCGCTCGTGGACGGGCAGTCGGCGCTGTTCCACGCCACGCTCGACGACGACCTGCCCATCGGCGCCTTCATCGCGCAGTGCGTTCCCGGAGGGAGCTGGCCCAGCGACTTCCTCGAGGTGACGGTGCTCCGCGGCAGCCGGATCAGCTACGCCGCGGCCGAGACGACCTACGCGGGGACGCCGATCCCGGCGGGCTTCACGATCGGCGCGAGCGTACGGCTGACGCTGATCACCTCGATCACGCTCGACACGCTCGTGTCCATCGTGAAGGTGAACGGGCACTACAGCGGCGTCGAAGCGCAGATCGCCCTGCGGGAACCCCTCGACCTGGTCGTGGTCCAGCTCACCGGGCCGCCCGTCGTCACCATCAGGACCGTGGACAACCTGTTCCGGCTCACGACCGGCGTCAGCTTCCTCGGCCAGCCGTTCATCGACGCGTCGGTGTCCGTGCAGAGCGCGACGGACGGGCCGACGACCTACCGCGGGACCCTGCAGGCGCCCGGCAGGCTCGATCCTTTCGGCACGCTGCGCTGCTCGTTCGTCTACGTCGACCACGGGGACGACTCGGCCGAGTTCAGGATCGACGACTGGCCGGGGTTCGACTGGGTCCGCGACCTGGTCGACTTCATGGAGGTCATCCGGTCGCTGTCGGACCTGTCCAAGGGGTGCGGCGCGCTCGCCGACGTGGTGCTGAACGAGGTGTTCCAGACCAGGTGGCGCCTGCGTCCCACGGTACGGCTGGACGGCACGAACCTGCTCTTCGAGCTGACCGGGTCCTACGAGCTGTCCGTCGCCGGCAACCCGTTCCTGTCCGTTTCGCTGCGGCCGCTGCCGGTTCCGATACCGATCGTCACGACCTGGGCCGACCTGCCCGAGGCGCTCGCTCACGGCGTGACGGCGCTGGGCGAGGCGATCGTGCGCGACCTGCTGGCCGACTCCGAGGCGATCTCGATCATGCTCGGCGTCGTCGCCGCCGAGCAGGCCGCGAAAGCGGGACTCCAGCTGGCCTGCCAGGGACTGGTCGACGCCGCCGTCAGCGCGGCCGCGGAGGCGGCGTTCGACGCCGTCGTGGCCGCCGGAGGCGCGGCGATGGTGACGGGCGCGGCGCTCACCGCGGCTGTGAGCGCCGCGCTCAGCCACCACAGCTCCGGCGGCGGTTCTTCAGGCTCCTCCGGTGGTGGCTCGTCAGGCGGGGGCTCGTCCAGCGGCTCCGGTTCCGGCTCGTCCGGTGGCGGCACGCAGCAGAACCCGGCGCCGGAAGCGCCCGTGATCAGCCGGTTCGCCTACGACGGCACCCGCTTCACCGCCGCCTGGGGCCCCTCGCGCTACGCCGCGGGATACACCTTCCAGGTCGTGGCGCCCGACGGCCACGTCATCGGCTCCGCCTACGCCGACTTCGCGCTGAGCGCGTCCGTCGCCGCGGGCCCCGACGCGCTCAGCGCGTACGGCCGGTATGTCTGCCGCGTCCGCGGCGTACGCGGCAACGAGGTCGGCGCGTGGGTCGAGGCGAGCCTGACCAGGACCGCCCCACCGCATCCGATCATCGCGTACGAGGCGCCGTACCTCGTGATCACCTGGCTGCAACCGGACGGCGCGTCCACGCCGGACGGCTACCGGGTTCTCGTCACGCGTGCCGACGACGGGACGGCCGTCATCGATCAGCAGCTCGCCGCCGACGCCACCGAGGCCCGCGTCGAGGTCCTCCCGATGCAGGCCGCGACCTACGAGGTGCGCATCCGCGCGCTGCGCGCCGCCGAACTGCCCGGCGAGTGGGGTGGCCCCGTGACGTACGAGGTGACGCCACCCGTGGCGTCGAACATCCCGGCCAACCTCACCGTGGCGGACGACGGCACCACGGTCGTCTTCACCTGGGAGCCGGTCGACGGCTTCCGCCAGTATCTCCTGCGCTTCCTCGACGCCTCGGGCGATCAGGTCATGGTCATGGAGACGAACCGCACCCGCGCCGAATTCGACTCCTCCACCTGGAATCCCGGCGCCGGCGTCGTCGCCCAGGTGTCGATCTCCCACGAGGAGGTGGCACCCGCCTGGTCCGATTCCATCGAGCTGCCGATCTACCTGGCGCTTCGCGCCGACGACCCCAAGATCGCCGGCGTCACCAGGGTCACCATGGCCCGCTATCCAGCCGCCGAGGACTGGTGCGTCGTCCCGCGCGGCACCGTCGGCACCCTCGCCGCGCTCGCTCGCCTAGCCGGACAGCTCAGCCTGCACGGCCAACTGCACGACGCCTACGCGACGATGGCCGACGGTGCGTCGGCGATCAGCCCCGACAGCACCGCCGACGCACGCACCTCCGTCGTCTGGGGCGCCCTGCGCAACCTTCTCAACGCCCTGGCCACGAACGACGCGCTGCCGTCCACCGTCTTCACCGACGTCGCCGGTGACCTCCTCGGCGTGCGGGTCTTCGAGGAGTGGGGCGGCTGGCAGCTCCTCCTGGCGCTCGGCAACCCCGTCGGCGGCTCCTGCACCACCGAGTCAGGGCGCTGCGGCGACCTCGCCACCGGCGTCTCGGAGGACCGTATCGCCAACGCGTACGCGGTGTCCGCCGAGAGCGGCTGGCTCGCCCTTCCCGGCTACGACAGCGCCTCGCGCACGCTGCTCGAACACCTCGTCACGACGGTGGCCGATCTCGGGCTGATCGAGGTGAACCAGGCGGCGGCCGTCTTCGGCTAGTGCCCGGTGGTCCACGCTGGGCGCCGGTTTTCTCTTCAGCGAGATCCAGCGGCGTCATCGATTGGCGGCATGGGCGCTGAGGGCGCCGGTCGCGCAGATGACCGCGAGCCCGAACAGCACGTTCCTGGCCGCGTCGAGCATCGAGGCGCCGCCCAGGTTGACCAGGACCCCGGCCACCGCCGTGCCGAACGCGATCGACAGGCTCGTCACGGTGGCGATCGCCGCCGCCGCCCGTCCGCCTTCCTCCGGATCCTGGGTGCTGGACATGGCGGCCACGGACAGGTGCGGGTAGGCGAGACCGATTCCCGCCCCGGCGACGAACAGCACCGGCACCCACACGAGCACCAGCCACATCGGCGTGTCCTCGCGCTGCAGCAGCCCCTGAACGACAAGGCCCGCGGCCAGCAGCACCGGGCCGAGCACGCGCAGCCGCCGCACGGCCCGGTGCCCGGTCACCGACGAGCTGCCGATCTGGGTCACCGACCAGCCGAGCGAGATGGCCGCGGCGAAGAACCCCGCCACCAGGGGCGGCAGCCCGGCCAGCCGCTGGCCGAACAGAGGCAGGAACGACTCGGCCGCGACGCCGAAGGCCAGCAGCCCGAGCGTCAGGTAGACCCACTTCAACGACGACCCCCTCTGATAGGTCGTACGCGGGAAGACCCGCAGCTCGCCGCGCCGCTCGTGGACGACGAACCCGGCCATCAGCAGCAGCGCCACCCCGATACCGGCGGCCTTCGACGGCGTGCCGGCCACGACCCCCGCCACGCTCACCGCGCCGGCCGCGGCCGTCAACAGCAGCAGCGACACGGCCGGGATCGGCACCCGCCTGGTGCCGCGTTCGCTGCGCGGCAGCGCCCGAGGCACGATCGCGCCGCACACGGCCCCGATCAGCGCCATCGCCCCGAACGCCAGCCGCCACGAGCCGACCTGGGCGAACAGGCCGCCGATCGCCGGGCCGGCGAAGTTGCCGACGCCGTACATCGCCGACATCAGCGCGGTGCCGCGTGTCCAGAGCCGGGCCGGCAGCGCCGCTCGGATGACGGCGAACCCCAGCCCGGACAGCAGCCCGGCACCCAGTCCCTGGACGCCCCTGGAAGCCAGGAGCACCGCCATCGCCGGGCTCACCGCGCAGGCCAGCGAGCCCGCGGTGAACGTGGCGAAGCCGAGGAGGTAGGCGCCGACGTTCCCCCATCGGGACAGGAGCCGGCCAGTGAGCATCGTCGCGATCACCATGGCGACGAGGTAGATCGTCATGTTCCAGGCGTAGAAACTCGCGCCGCCGAGCTCGGCCACCGCGGTCGGCAGCAGGCTCGCCGCCAGGTAGATGTTGATCGCGCCGACGAGCACTCCGCCGGCCAGCACGATCGCCGCGCCGAGATGCTCCCGGCCCAGCAACTCCCGCCACGCAGGCGGGGCGGAGGTCGAGGTGAGGCTCACGCGCTCACCCCCACGCGTCGTTGAGCGGGTTCGGAGCCGCTGGGCCGTGGCCGGGCGGCCGGTCCGCGGCGCAGCGGCGGGACGAATGTCTCGATGGGGGGCTGTTCGTGGTCGTCAGAACTCATGCCTTCAAGGCTGTCGTTGAACGGTCCCCGGAGACTTTTCCGCCGCCTGCCGTGGACGGTGGACGAGAAAGCCTCAAGCCTCGATGGAACGATGCCTCTCGCCGGCGCGGCCTCGACGGACCTGGAGTAACGCGCGCAGGGCTTGCGTGTGTAGCGGTGTGTAGGTGCGATAGCCGTGAGGGCGCGTTCAGGGGCCCGGCCGTGCTCGCGACCACTGGCCTCATAGGTGCACCATCGATTGAAGGTTCAGTGCCAAGAAGGCCGGGAATTCGGCGAAAAGTTTACATGGAGGCTTCAACGATACCGTTGAAGGTATGGATATCAAGGACACGGCCCGGCTGCTCGATGGCGCGGGCGTCTCGGCATTCCTCCGGTCGCTTCCCGCCAAGCCCCTGGTGCTCGGCCTGGGCGAGGCCAGGCACTTCGTGGGGGAACTGGGCGAGCTGCGCAACGAGATCTTCCGGCATCTGGTCGAGCACGAGGGCTACCGATCGTTCGCCATCGAGAGCGACTGCCTCATGGGCCTCGTGGTCGACGACTACATCGCGACGGGCGCGGGCACGCTCGATGACGTCATGGAACGCGGCTTCAGCCACAACTTCGGCTCGTTCCCCGCCAACCGCGAGCTCGTGCGCTGGATGCGGGCCTACAACGAGGAACACGACGAAAAGCTCCGGTTCTTCGGGTTCGACGGTCCTCTGGAGTATTGGGCGGCGAGCCCGCGCCAGGCGCTCACCGGCCTCTACGACCTCCTCGACGGCCCGCTCCCCGGCACCGTGGTCACCAGGGAAACCCTCGACACGCTGCTGGGCCCCGACGACCGGTGGGCGAACGAGGCCTCGGCCATGGATCCGTCCCAGTCGATCGGCCAGTCCGCCGACGCCCAGCGGCTGCGACTGATCGCCGACGACCTGGTGGCGCTGCTCGACACGCAAATGCCGCAGCTGAGCGCGGAGGACAGGGAGCGGGCGGCACTGTACGCGCGCACCGCCACCGGCCTGCTGCGCTACCACTACTGGATGGCCGACGCTTCCCCGGCACGGTGGACCCGGCTGTCGGCGCTGCGGGACGCGATGATGGCGGCCAACCTGCGTGCCGTCGCCGAGAACGGCCCGGCCCTGGTCTTCGCCAGCAACCTCCACCTGCAGCGGAACAAGACCTTCATGTCGTTCGGCGACCAGCAACTGGAGTGGTGGAGCGCGGGGGCGATCGCCGAAGCGCACCTGGGCGACCGGTACGCCTTCCTGGCCTCGGCCCTCGGCACGGCCGGCGACAACACCCCGCCCCCGGACTCCGTCGAGGGCATCCTGTCCACGCTCCCGTGGGACCACTCGCTCATCGACGCCCGCCGCCTGGCCAAGGCCGTCACGAAACCCGCCCCGCGCATCTCCCACGATTTCGCGTACTTCCCGCTGGACCCGGCCCAGCTCGACCTGATCGACGGAGTCGTCTTCCTCAAGCAGGCTGTCAAGATAGGTTGACAGCGCGCGTGCGTGTCAGCCTCTGCTGACACGCACGCCCATCACTCCCACCATCCACGCCCATCCCTTCACCGAAGGCGGCACCCGGAATCGCCAGGCGACCACTGCAGTGCGGGCTGGTCGCCGACCCGCTCTGACGGCAACGGGCTACGCCGACGAACCGAGGGCTTCCCGAAGATCTGGGCATCGCGGTGTCTCGCCCCGAAAGAGGCTCCTTCCCGGCACGTGAAGAGCTGGCCAAGGCCGAGCGCGACCAGGGTGCCCCTTCCCGGCACGTCAAGAAGTTGGCCAGGGCTGAGTGCGACCAGGGTGCCCTTCCCGGCGCGCGAAGAGGTGGCCGAGCTTGAGCGGGACCGGGGCGCCCCCTTCCCTGCGTGTCAAGGGGGCGACTTCCTGGCGGGTTCGAGGAGTGCGCGGAAGGTGAGGAGGCATGGCGCGCACTGCCAGGTGTCGGCGGCTTTAGGCAGAGTTGGGATGACAGAAATTGAAATCTGTCATTCGATAGGCGATACTTGGGTGCATGAGAACTCTGGGAACCAACGGGCCGCGCGTGTCCGATCTTGGGCTTGGTTGTATGGGGATGTCGGATCTGTATGGGCCCGCCGATGAAGGCGAGTCGATCGCGACGATCCATGCGGCGCTCGACGCGGGCATCACGCTGCTCGACACCGGTGACTTCTACGGGATGGGCCACAACGAGCTGCTCATCCACGACGCCCTGCGCGGGCGCGACCGCGACGGCGTGCAGATCAGCGTCAAGTTCGGGGCGCAGCGCGACTACGACGGCACGTGGCTCGGCTACGACGGTCGCCCGCAGGCCGTGCACACCTCCTTGGCGTACACGCTGCGGCGGCTGCGCACCGATCACGTGGACGTCTACCGGATCGCCCGGGTCGACCCCGCCGTACCGATCGAGGAGACCATCGGGGCGATCGCCGAGGAGGTGAAGAAGGGGCACGTACGCCACATCGGTCTGTCCGAGGCCGGAGCCGACACGATCCGGCGTGCGCATGCCGTACACCCCATCTCTGATCTGCAGATCGAGTACTCGCTGCTGTCCAGGGGGATCGAGGGTGAGATCCTGCCGACCTGCCGGGAGCTCGGGATCGGCATCACCGCGTACGGCGTGCTGTCGCGGGGGCTGCTGAGCGGGCACTGGTCGGGCGACAGGGCGCTGGCGGCCGGCGACTTCAGGGCTGCGAGCCCGCGCTTCACCGGGGCGAACCTCGAGCACAACCTCGCCCTCGTCGAGACCCTGCGCGGCATCGCCGAACGCACGGGCGCGACGGTCGCGCAGCTGGCCATCGCCTGGGTGCTGGCGCAGGGCGACGACATCGTCCCGCTGGTGGGGGCGCGCCGCCGCGAGCGGCTGGCCGAGTCGCTCGGGGCCCTGGACGTACGGCTGGCCGCCGCCGACCTGGCCGCGATCGAGGCCGCCGTCCCGCGGGACGCGGTCGCCGGCGCCCGCTACGCCGAGCCCCAGATGGCCCACCTCGACAGCGAACGCTGACCATCCCCCCGGCCCCGGGTCCCACACGACCCGGGGCCTTCGCCTGCCCAACCCAGGGATCGCGCCGCACCGTCCGCCACCGCTGAGCGACGCACCCCGCCGCCGCTGAGCGACGGCGGGCCCGCCCACGAGGCGCAAGACCCAGGTGGCCGCAGGTGAGGGCGCGGATGCAGGAGGGTGTGCGGGATCCGCGTGCCAGGAGCGGGCGGGGTGCGGGGGCTCGCGGGCGGAAGCGGGGTGAGGTGGTGTGAGGGCGGGAG
>NZ_JAHDTI010000021.1 GCF_018531495.1 Nonomuraea sediminis | reverse complement strand
GATCAAACTCTCCAAAAGATGTTTGAAACCCAGCAATACTTCGCCAAATTAGACGAGGTGTTGCATGAAAATCATGCACTGGCTTTTAACACACTGTTGAGTTCTCAAGAAACGGACGCGTACTCCCCGGAACCGCGAGAGGCGTTCATTTCGTTGTGTCTTTAGTGTTTCAGCCGCTTCAATTTGTGTCAAATTGCTGCGACCCCCACCCACTCCCCAGCAACCCGGACAGCATGAAGCCCGCCGGACAGACCAGAGGAGGTGGGATGCGGGCGTCCAAGGACACCAGGGCGTTCCCGCGAGAGCAACTGTATCAGCACTCGAGGCCCACTCGGTGCCACACACGTAATCCCCTTGTCCTTCCCTCCCCACCGAATCCTCAAACCTCACGTCTCTCACCTACCGCTCAAGCCCAAGCAAGCCGACATCAAGTCATCCGCAATCGCCCCCCGGTACGAAGTACCTACGAGCACACTGCGCCCTTTGGAGGTGTCCGCAATGACACGCTCGGAGTTCGACGACATCCGCGCCTTCCTCAACGACGAGGCGACCAGCGCCGGTGACCTGCTTCGCATCGCCCGGACTCTGATCGACGACCTCGAACACGCCCGGATGCGCGAGGCTGTCCTGCGGACCCACTACCTGCGCCTGCTGACCGCCGCCCGCGCCACGGTCGCCGCCGACACGGTCGGCGCGCCGAACCCGCTCGAGTTCGTCAAGCACGAGCTCGCCGAGCGCGGCCAGCTCCCCGAGGACGGCGAGGCGGTCCAGCGCATCCTCTCCGACGCGCGCACCGCCGCCGCCCTCGTCGCCTGCCTCGAGCAGAACGCCCCGATCCGTCCCAGCGGCATGCGCCTGCGCCGCTGCGTCGGCACCGGCCGCCGCCTCCCCCGCTGACCCCGGACGATCCGGTACGGCATGCCGTACCACCCATGAGGCCGTCAGCCGGGCAGCGAGCGCGGCAGCCCGAACCAGGGCAGCACGCCGTTGTCGAAGCGGACGACGGCGCTGACCCGGTCGCCGGCCAGGGTGAGGACGAGCAGGCCGGCCCCGCGGCGGGTGCCGTCGGGCGCGCGCAGGTAGGTACCGAACGCCGGCTGGCCGTTGGCCCGGGTGGGCACGAGGTCATAGGTCCTGCCCGGGGGCATGACACTCGCGTAGAAGCGGGCTGCGGCGTCGCGGCCGAGGTATTCGAGAGGCACCGGCGGCATGGAGACGCGGACGTCGTCGGTGAGCAGGGCGATCAGCGCGTCGATGTCGCCGGACTCGTACGCGCGGACGAACCTCGCCACGAGCGCCTGCTCGGCGGGTGAATCGGCGGCGGGAGGCGGTTCGCCGCCCGCCGGCAGGCGGCGCTGCAGCCCGGTGCGGGCCCGTTTGAGTGCGCTGTTGACCGACTCGACGGTCGTGCCGAGCATGTCGGCCACTTCGGCCGCGTGGTAGCCGAGCACGTCGCGCAGGATGAGCACGGCGACCTGGCTGCCCGGCAGCACCTGCAGCGCGGTCACGAACGCGAGGGAGATGGCCTCGGTCCGTTCGTAGCGGGCCTCGGGGCCGAGCGGCACGTCGATCCCGCCCTCGAGGAGCGTGTCGGGGAAGGGCTCGAGCCAGACGATCTCGCCGAGCCGGGAAGGCTCGGGCGGTTCGACCTCGGGGATGCCCCACTCCGCGGCGGGGCGTCGGCCGGCCGAGCGAAGCGCGTTGAGGCATCGGTTGGTGGCGATCCGGTAGAGCCAGGTACGCAGCGAGGCGCGCCCCTCGAAGCCGCCGAGGCCCTGCCAGGCGGCCACCAGCGTGTCCTGGAGGACGTCCTCGGCGTCCTGGAAGGATCCGAGCATCCGGTAGCAGTACACCTGGAGCTCCCGCCGATGCGGCTCGGTCAGCTCGCGGAACGCCTCGCCGTCCCCCGCCCGTGCCCTGGTGATCAGGTCGATGGCCACTGCCCCCGCCTCCTCGTCGCATTTCCAGTATGGACACTGGCGGAGGGACGAACTGGGCGGTCGGTGGTCGCCCAGTTCGCCGGCATCGGGGTGTCTGCATGGTCGATGACTCAAGGAGGGTTCATGCGAATCGCAGACAGAGCAGTTCTGGTGACCGGTGCCAATCGCGGGATCGGGCAGGCGCTGGTGGAGGAGGCCCTGCGGAGAGGTGCGAAACGGGTGTACGCCGGTACGCGCCAACCCCTGACGCACGCCGACGATCGTGTCACGCCCCTGCCCCTGGACGTGACCGACGCGGCGCAGATCCGGGCTGCGGTCGAGGGGATGGAGTCTCTCGACGTCCTGGTCAACAACGCAGGACTGGGGGTTCACGACGACCTCAGCGATCCTGCCGCGCTGGAACGGCACCTCGCGGTCAACCTTTTCGGCACCTTCGCCGTGACGCGGGCCTTCCTGCCGTTGTTGACCCGCTCCCGGGGGGCCATCGTCAACATCTCGTCGATCGCGGCGTTCGCGGCGGTGCCGGTGCTTCCCGCCTACTCGGTCTCGAAGGCGGCCGCGTTCTCCCTGTCGCAGTCCATGCGCGCCCTGCTGGCCGCGGAGGGCGTGTCGGTTCACGCCGTCATGGCCGGCCCCGTGGACACCGACATGGCGCGCGGCATCGTCGTCCCGAAGGCGTCTCCGGAGTCGGTCGCGCGAGCCGTACTCGACGGGGTGGAGAAGGGTGAGGAGGAGATCTTCCCTGATCCCCTCTCGGAGTCCATGGCAGAGAGCTGGCGCGACGGTCTGGTCAAGGCACTCGAGCGCCAGAACGCGGGGCTTGTGGCCCAGGAGTGAGCGACGCGATGGCGGTGCTCTGACGCGGGAAGCCCGGCGGGGTGGGGGCTTTGGGGGGAGATGTCGGCGGATGACCGTACGTATACCTGCGCTTTGAGTCGTGGCTGTAAGACTGCGCGTATGTGGCAACGGGGGTTGAACTGGGCGGCCATCGTGCTCGTCGGGGTCTTCGGCCTGACGTGGATAGGCGTCGTGTTGTTCGCCGACGACACCTCCGTGCTCTGGGCGCGCATCGCGCAGGTGGCCTTCGGTCTCCTCCTGGCCGGGTGGGCCGTGCAGAAGGCCGCCATCATGGTCAAAGGCGTGACGTCAAGATGAGTGAGCCGATTTACGAGATAAGCCGGGACATGGGGGATGACCCGCAGACCTCACAGGTCGCCATGTACAGAGACATGCTCCCCCAGCGCCACCGCATCGACGAGATAGACGACGAGGCCCCGCGCGACATCTTCCACTGGATGCACGAGGAAGACTGGCGCGAGACCGACGCGTACAAGGATCCCCTGGTCGAGGAGTCCTACTTCGAGGAGCAGGAGGAGGAAGAGGGCTAGGGCTGGAAGCGGTAGCCCATGCCCGGTTCCGTAAGCAGGTGCTCGGGGTGGGCGGGGTCGCGTTCGAGTTTGCGCCGCAGCTGGGCCATGTACTGGCGCAGGTAGTGCGTCTCCTTGAGGTAGGCGTCTCCCCACACCTCGGTGAGCACCTGGCGCTGGCTGATGAGCTTGCCGGGGTTGCGCACGAGCAGCTCGAGGAAGTGCCATTCCGTGGGCGTCAGGTGGACGCCGCCGGAGATCGTCTTGTTGGACAGGTCGACCGTGTTGTCGCCGATCCGCACCGTGACGGGCTCGTCGGCGGTGGACATACGGCGGGTGACCGCGCGGATGCGGGCCAGCAGTTCGTCGATGCCGAAGGGCTTGGTGACGTAGTCGTCGGCGCCGGCGTCGAGCGCGCCCACCTTGTCGTCGCTGCCGGCCCGTCCCGACAGCACGATGATCGGGACCGCGGTCCAGCCGCGCAGCCCGTGGATGACGTCGACGCCGTCCAGGTCGGGCAGTCCGAGGTCGAGCACGATCAGATCGGGGTGCCAGTCGGCGGCCTGGCGCAGCGCGGAGTTGCCGTCGGGCGCAACCGCCACCTCGTAATGCCGGGCGGCCAGGTTGATGCGCAGCGCACGCAGGATCTGCGGCTCGTCGTCGACGACGAGGACCCGCGTCACCGCGCGCTCCGCAGCGAGACGATCATGGTCAGGCCCCCTCCCGGCGTCTCCTCCAGCGTCAGCGTGCCGCCCATGGCCTCGGTGAGCCCGCGCGAGAGCGCGAGCCCGAGACCCACCCCCGTGTGGTTGTCACGGTCGCCCAGCCGCTGGAACGGCATGAACACCCTCTCATGCGCCTCAGGAGGGATCCCTGGCCCCCGGTCGACGACGCGGATCTCGACGCTGTCCCCGAGCTGCGAGGCGGTGACCAGCACGGGCGACCCGGGCGGGCTGTAGCGGACGGCGTTGGCCATGAGGTTGACCAGGACCCGTTCCAGCAACGCCGGATCGGCCTCCACCTCGGGGAGGTCTACTGAAATGTCCCCCTCAACGCGGTCGCGCAGCTCCCCCAGATCGTCGACGGCGCGCGGGACGACCTCCTCCAGAGCCACCGGCTCCAGGGAGACTCCCAGCACCCCCGCCTGGAGCCGGCTCATGTCCAGCAGGTTCGCGACCAGCCGATTCAGCTTCACCAGCGACTCGTCGGCCGTGGCCAGCAGCTCGGCACGATCCGTGGGAGACCAGGCGATCGAGGTGTTGCGCAGCGACTCGACGGCCGCCTTGGCCGAGGCGAGCGGCGTGCGCAGGTCGTGGCTGACGGCGGCGAGCAGGGCAGTGCGCATCTTGTCCGCCTCGGCCAGCGGCTTGGCCCGCTCGGCCTCCTCCCGCAGCCGCTGCTGGCGCAGCGCCACCGCTGCCTCGGCCGCGAACGCCTCGAGCACCTGCCGGTCGGCCGCGTCCAGCAGTCTTCCCCGTACGGCGAGCACCAGGTCCTCGTCGATGGCCACGTCCGTGTCGGCCACGCCGGGAGACGTGCACGGCGGCCCGCCCGCCGTGGCGACCATCCGCCAGGAGTCGCCGTCGCGCTCGAGCAGCGTGACCGAGGTCAGCCCGTACACCTCGCGCAGCCGGGCCAGCAGCGAGGTCAGCGCCGCCTCGCCGCGCAGCACGTGCCCGGCCAGCGTGGCGAGCACCTCGGCGTCGGCCCTGGCTCGCGCCGCCTCCCTGCTGCGGCTGGCCGCCTTGTCGACGACGGTGCTGACCATGGCCGCCACCAGGACGAAGATGACCAGCGCCAGCAGGTTCTCGGGATCGGCGACGGTCAGCGTGTGCAGCGGCGGCGTGAAGAACCAGTTCAGCAGCCCGAACCCGAGCACGGCGGCGGTCAGCGCCGGCCACATGCCGCCCACCAGCGCCACGGCCACGACCATGAGCAGGAACAGCAGGATCTCGCTCGGCAGGCTGAGGTGTTGCTGTGCGGGCAGGAGGGCGGCGGTCAGCAGCGGCACGGCGACCAGCGCGAGCCCCCACCCCCACGCGCGCCGCCTGAGGGTGAGCGCCGCGGGCGAGCGAACCGGGCGGCGTCCCTTGCTGACCTGTTCGTGGGTGACCATGTGCACGTCGATGGGCCCGGACAGCGCGGTGGTGGTCACGCCCACGCCGCGCGAGATCAGCTGGGCCATGCGGCCGCGCCGGGAGGCGCCGAGCACGAGCTGGGTGGCGTTGACGCCCTTGGCGAACTCGAGCAACGACCGCGGGATGTCGTCGCCCACGACCTGGTGGTAGGTGCCGCCGAGCGACTCGACCAGGGCCCGCTGCCTGGCCAGGCTCGCCGGGCTCCCGCCGTTGGCCAGGCCGTCGGATCTGGTGACGTGGACGGCCAGCAGGTCGGCGCCCTTGCTGCGGGCGGCGATGCGGGCGGCCCGCCGTACCAGCGTGTCGCCCTCCGGGCCGCCCGTCAGGGCGACCACCACCCGCTCGCGCGCCTCCCAGGTGCCCTCGATGCCGTGGTCGGCGCGGTAGCGGTCGAGCTGGTCGTCGACCTTGCCGGCCAGCCAGAGCAGCGCGAGCTCGCGCAGCGCGGTGAGGTTGCCGACGCGGAAGTAGTTCGACAGCGCGGCGTCGACTCGCTCGGGCGGGTAGACGTTGCCGTGGGCCATCCGGCGGCGCAGCGCCTCGGGCGACATGTCGACCAGCTCGATCTGGTCGGCCCGCCGTACGACCTCGTCGGGGACGCGTTCGCGCTGCGGGACGCCGGTGATCTGCTCGACCACGTCGTTGAGCGACTCGAGGTGCTGGATGTTGACGGTGGTGATGACGTCGATGCCGGCCTCGAGGATCTCCTCGATGTCCTGCCAGCGCTTGGGGTTGGCGGAGCCGGGGACGTTGGTGTGGGCGAGCTCGTCGATCAGGGCGAGCTTGGGCTTGCGGGCCAGCACCTCGTCCACGTCGAGCTCGGTGAACGTGCCGCCGCGGTGGAGCATCGTCCTGCGCGGCAGGATCTCCATGCCGTCGAGCAGGTCGGCGGTGCGGGCGCGGCCGTGGGTCTCGACGAATCCCACGACCACGTCCCTGCCGCGCTCCTGGGCCCTGCGGCCCTCGCCGAGCATGGCGTACGTCTTGCCCACACCAGGGGCGGCGCCGAGGTAGATGCGCAACGTGCCCCTGGTCATACGTCCAGGTTACGGCTGGTACGGCGGAGCCTCGCCCCAGCCCCAGTGCGGCATGGGCGCCCTGGACGGCGGTGTGGCGCCGGGCTGGGAGTTGTGGCGGGCCAGCCGGGTGCCCCACTCGACGTAGGCCAGGAACGCCGAGCGGAACTCGGGGTCGTCGGGCAGCTCCGCCTCGTCGGCCGCGTCCATCAACAGGCTCACCCACCTGCGGCGCTGCGGCTCGGTGATGGCCTTGCCCAGGTGCTGGCCGAGCATGTGCGGATATCCGCCGCGCTCGGCGCTGTAATGCTCGGGCCCACGGAACACTTCGGCCAGCCACATCGCCACATATTTGGGATGATTGGGGTCCATCCCCGCGAACAGCGGGCCGATCAGGTCGTCCTTGAGGACCTGCCGGTAGAAGACCTCGGTCAACCGCTCCAACGCCTCGGTGCCCCCGGCCCACTCGGCAAGGGTCGGCACTCCATTATCAGTCATGTAATCAGGTAATCAGTTGCCGAAGGGGAGTTCAAGCGATGGAGCTGATCGGCCGGGGCCGCACCGCCGAGGTGTTCGCGCTGTCCAGGACCCGGGTGCTACGGCGCTATCACGAGAACACCTCGGCCGCGGACGAGGCGCGGATCATGGGTTACGTCAGGGAGCGCGGCTACCCGGTGCCGGAGGTCTACGACGCCACCGAGCGGGACCTGGTGATGGAACGCCTGCACGGGCCGACCATGGTCGACGTGCTGACCAGGGCGCCGTGGCGGGTCGGGCCGCTGGGGCGGCTGCTCGGCTCGCTGCACGACCGGCTGGGCGCGATCCCCGCGCCGGGCTGGCTGCGGCAGTCGCTTGTCCCGGGTGATCGGATGCTCCACCTGGACCTGCATCCGCTGAACGTGGTGATGACGCCCGACGGGCCGAGCGTGATCGACTGGTGCAACGCGAGGGCCGGGGAGCCGGCCTTCGACCTGGCGACCACGGTCGCGCTGCTGCGCACGGCCGAGGCGCCCAATCTGGTGGCCAGGCTCGGGCGGCGGCTGCTGATCGGAGCGATCCTGCGCGGCAGCCGTACCGACCACCGGCCGTGGCTGGGCGAGGCGGTCAAGCAGCGGCTGAGCGATCCGAACATCACCGCCGAGGAGAAGGAGCGGCTGCGGCGGCTGGCCGGGTGAACGATACTGGCGATCATGCTGGAGACCGAGCGGCTGATCCTGCGCCCGCTGACCGGTGACGACTTCGACGACTACGCGGCCATGCTGTCGGATCCCGAGGTGGCCGGCGGGCTGGCGGAAACGGTCGGGACCTCGCCCGCCGACGCGTGGCGGAGCCTGGCTACGTTCATCGGCCACCGGGAGATCCGCGGCTACTCGCACTGGGCGCTGGTGGAGAAGGCGACCGGCGCGTTCGTCGGCCGGGCGGGACCCTGGCAGCCGTACGGCTTTCCCGGGCTGGGGGTCGGGTGGTGCCTGGCCAGGGCGCACTGGGGCAAGGGGTACGCGACCGAGGCGGGCAGGGCGGCGGTGCGGTACTGCTTCGAGGAACTGGCGGCGCAAGAGGTCATCTCGCTGATCAAGCCGGGCAACGTGCGCTCGATCTCGGTGGCCGAGCGTATCGGGCACCGGCACCTGCGGGATCTTGACTACCGTGGCCAGTCGGTGCATCTGTACGGTCAGAGCGCATGAGCTTCGACCACAACGACCATTACCACCGGCTGCTGCTGCGGCACGTGCCCCCGGGGGCGGCGACGGCGCTGGACGTGGGGTGCGGCACGGGGAGGTTCGCGCGGGCGTTGGCCGCCAAGGGGCTGGCCGTGGACGCGGTGGATCCCGACCCCGGGGTCATCCGGGCGGCGCGCGGTGACGGCGTGCGGTTCATCAACGGCGATGCCACGTCGGTCGAGCTCGGCCGCTACGACTTCATCTCGTGCCTGGCGAGCCTGCACCACATGCCCTTCGACACGGTCTCGCGGCTGCGGCAGGCGCTCAATCCCGGCGGGGTCCTGGCCGTGCTCGGGTGCTATCCGGAGAGCACCCGAGCCGACTACGCGGTCAGCCTGCTGGCCGTCCCGGTCAACGCCGCCTTCCGGCTGGCGCTGAGCGGGCGGAAGGGTCCGGAGCTGAAGGCGCCGGTGACTCAGGCGACGCTGCCGCTGCCGGAGGTCCGGCGGGAGGCGGCCAGGTTGCTGCCGGGGGCGCGGATCCGGCGGCTGCTGTTCTGGCGCTACCTGCTGACCTACACCGAGACCACCCGCACGCCGTAGGGCGGCAGGGTGATCGCCTCGTCGAGGCCGGCGGGCTTGACCGTGAGCTGCTCCTCGGACTGGCTGACCAGGAAGGCGTACCGCGTGCCGTTCTCGTGCTCGAGCAGGTCGACCGAGACGCGCGGGTCGTCGACCGTCACCGGCCTGGAGACTCCGGCCAGTTGGGCCAGCGCGTCGTAGAGGCGGTAGGTCGGCTCAGGGTTGACGCGCGGGGTGAGCGCGGCCATGTGCTCGATGGGGAAGGTTCCCAGGATCAGCCATCCGGCGCCCGCGCGGCGGCGCAGCAGGGCGGGCCTGCCGTGCTGGTCGACGGCGACCACCTCGGCGTCGGCCGGGCGGACCGGCAGGTAGGCGCGGCTGTGCTCGTTGCCCGCGGCGTTGAAGGCGAGCGTGGTCCCCTCGTCGATGGAGCCGAGCCCGGCCAGGAAGGTGAACTCGACCACGTCGTCCTCGACGGGGTCGTTGAGCCCGTAACGCAGGCGGTGCTCGACGCCGAACATGGCGTTCATGTGGGAGTACCACGGGCCGCGCTGGATGCCGGGCGTGCCTGGGGAGTAGGAGACGTAAACGACGGCGCCCTGCTCGGCCAGGGTCTCCAGCGTGCGCCAGCCGGGCGCGGTGAGCTGCTTGGTGGACGGGACCAGGTAGAGCCGGGCTCCCCCGGCGATGCCGTCGCGCTCCCTGGTGAGGCCGATCGGCAGGTCCGCGGCGCGGGCGGCGACGTAGGCCTGGCGGAGCGTGGTGAACATGTGCGTGCGCTCCTCCGGGTAGGTGAAGGGCACGTCGCCCTCCATCACCTCGGGCACGACCAGTACGGCGTCGCCGCGGACGCGCTCGCAGCGCTCGACGTCGATGTCCCGCAGCGTTCGGGCGAACTGCCCCATCTCGGTGAGCTGCGGCTTCGGCGTCCCGTCCACGGTGGTCAGCCCGAAGTGCAGCTCGAAGGGATGGTGCCGGTAGGGGTCCTGCTCTGTCAGGTCGAAGTCGGTGTTGTTCCAGGCCAGCCATCCGGTCGCGCCGGCCAGCAGCGAGTTGTACAGCGCCTGCCGGTAGTAGTGCGCGGCGTGGTCGTCGGCCACGTAGTCCGAGGTGACCCCGAACTCCTCCAGCACGACCGGCCTGTCGAACCCGCCGGTCAGCTCGCAGACGAACGCCGCCGCGTAGTGCTGGCGGACGACGTCGTCCTCCATCCGGTAGACGTGCGGGCCGACGAAGTCGGTGAAGGCCGCCAGGTCCCGCGTGGAGAACCCGTTGTGCTCGCCCGTCACCTCGGCGCCCCAGGCCCCGTCGCCGACCGAGACCGGCTGGGTCCCGCCTCCCGCGCGGACCGCCTGGACCATGAGCTGCGCCCACGCCGAGATCACGCGACGCTCCGCCGTACCTCCGTAGATCGGCATCTCGTTGGTGATCAGCCAGCCGGCGACGGCGGGATGGGCGTGGAACCTGCGCGTGAGGCGCTCGGCGAACCAGGCCTGGCGGCCGACCAGCCACACGTCGCCGTACAGGTCGCGGCCCTCGCGCCAGGCCGGGTCCCAGTTCTCCCCCGACATGTGGCCCACGATGAACGTCGGGATCGTCCCCATGCCGAGCTCCTGATGCGCGTCCAGGAAGTCCTGGTATCTCGCGACACAGTCCTCGTCGATGCGGTCCGGCGCGGGCATGAAGTCCGGCCAGTAGAAGAACGACCGGGTGGTGTTCAGCCCGTGCTCGCGCAGCGTGCGCAGCTCCGCGCGCACGATCGCCGGATCGTACGGCTCGCGCCACATGAGCGGGCCGCCGTTGCGCGACCAGAAGTTGGCGCCCAGCCAGCAGGCACCCGGCAGTTTCCGGAAATTTCGCTTCAAAATAGTGATCCTTATGATTTGACCGCGCCGGCGGTGAGCCCCGCGACGAGATAGCGCTGCAAGCCCAGAAACCCGAGCACGACGGGCACGCTCACGACCAGGGACGCCGCCATGACCTGGTTCCAGAACACGTTGCTCTGGTTGGCGTAGGCCTGCAGCCCGACGGCCAGGGTCCGGGTGTTCTTGTCGGTCAGCACCGAGGCGAACAACACCTCGCCCCACGCGGTCATGAACGCGTAGATCCCGACCTGCTGGCCAGGAACCTGTCCTTGCCGCCGACCTTGGCCAGCGTGCCGTCGTCGAAGCCGACGAACGCGCCGGTGGCCTGCAGCGAGGCCGACCAGGTGTTGCCGATGTTGACCACGTCGGGGCCCTGGCCGCTGGCGGCCGCGTTGAGTATCCGGTTCTGCAGGTCGGACCAGGGGATGACCTCGAGGTTGACCTTGATGCCCGTCTGCTGCTCGAACTTGTCCAGCTCCGGCTGGAGCACCTTCCTGTCCAGCTCGATACTGGCCGCCTGGTTGCTGGCCCAGTACGTCAGTGTTCTGGCTGTCCCGCTCGTGGCGCCGTCACCGCCTGAACCGCAGGCGGCGGCCGTGACGGCGAGCAGTGCGATCGACGCGACGGCGGGTGACTTCACCGGGCACACTCCTCAACTGCGCGGGAGTGTCGAAACTAGTCGATAAACCGGTAAAGGGTCAACGTCAGACTAAACCGGTTCAGTGCTCCCTCGTGGGATCAGTTCGGGTACCGGGATGTCTCCGGTGTCCGGTTTCCTGCCGGCGATGACGTCGAGCAGGCAGCGGGCCGCGCGCACACCGCGGTCGAAGGTGTCGACGCCGACGGCCGTGAGCGCCGGGCGCGCCAGGCGGGTGAACGGCGAGTCGTCCCAGGCCACCAGCGACAGCTCGCCCGGCACGTCGACGCCGAGCTCACCCGCCACCGCCAGGCCCGCGACGGCCATGATGTCGTTGTCGTAGACGATGGCGGTCGGCCTGTCCTCGCCGGTGAGCAGCTTCCTGGTGGCCTTGGCGCCCTCCTCGCCGGTGTAGTCGGTGTGCACGATGACCTGCCCACCCTTTTCCCGAAATATCCGGCTTCTAATGTCGGTGTGCTGCAGGTACGGCAGGCCGGCCACCCTGGCGACGTGCCGGTGCCCGAGGGCGTGCAGGTAGTCCATCACCTCGCGCATCCCCGCGGCCTCGTCGTGCCAGACCCCCGGCAGCCCGCCCAGCCAGTCGGGCCCGCCCGAGACCACGGCCGGCATGCCCAGCTCGGCGATCCTGGCCGGGCGAGGGTCATCCACCCTCAGGTCGACCAGGATCACCCCGTCCACCCGCCGCTCGGCCCACCAGCGGCGGTGCGCCTCCATCTGGTCGTCCAGGTCGGCGGTCATGTGCAGCAGCAACGGCACGCCCGCGGCCGACAGCTCGCTCTCCAGCCCGGAGATGAACTGCATGAAGTACGGCTCGGCGCCCAGCGTCTGGGCGGGGCGGTCGAGGACCAGGCCCACCGCCCCCGCGCGCCCGTGGCTGAGCGCGCTCGCGGCGCTGCTGCGCTGCCAGCCGAGCTCGTCGGCGATCTCCAGGATGCGGCGCCTGGTCTGCTCGGACACGCCGTGCCTGCCGTTCAGCGCGAAGGACACCGCGCTCTTGGTGACCCCGGCCTGCCGCGCGATGTCGGCGATCGTCGGCCGCTTCAACGTCATCCCGCCCCTTGTCGCTAAACCGGTTTTTCGCTAAGGGTACTATCAGGTGCCATGCGCGTCCCCCTCGCACTGTTATGCCTGGTCGCGGTCTCCTGCTCGCAAACTCGCTACCACGTGGCGCTACCGCCGCCGAGCGCGTCTCCCGAGGTGGTGGCGATGGTCTACCTCAGGGCGCTGGATGCGCACGACGCCTCGACGGCCCGCTCGCTGTCGACGTCGCGCCATCAATCCATGACCGACATGTGGCTGCGCGACACGGACAAGGTCTCCGACATCAAGATCCTGGGCACCAGGAAGGACGAGACGGTTTCCGGTGATCGGATGGTGGACGCCATCGCGGTCGCCACCGAGTTCTACCACGAAGGCGGCGACATAAGTTTTCCCGACGGCGTCCATCCGTGGGACTACCTCATGATCCACGACGCCGAGACCGGCCGGTGGCTGATCAACGACGAGGGGCTCGGTTAGTAGGTGGTGTTGGTGAAGCCGGGGCGGGCCACGATGTCGCTGTAGCCGTTGGCGTCGAAGTCGTCGGCGTAGAAGAGGGTGAACGATCCGTCCGGCGCGACGGCGACGGGTGCGGTGGCCTGGTCGCCGACCGTCATCGGGTTCATCCGCTCCACCGGGAAGCGGCCGGTGGTGCTCCCGTCGGCGTTGAGCCCCCTGGCGTACACCTCGTAGCCGCGGTCGGAGGCCCACCAGTCGGACTCGGTCCAGCTCACGATCGCCCTGCCGCTGCTGTCGAGCCCGACGAAGGGCGTGCCCTGGACGGCGCAGCCGCTCGTGCGGGTGTCGCACATCGGCGGGTATTCCTTGGCTTCGTCCGGCGTCTGGCCAGGCGCGTAGAGGCCCTGGGCGGCGGCGCGCTCGCTCCAGCGGGCGGCCATCGACGGGGCCAGGCCGCGCAGGCGTACCCGCCAGATGCCGTTGAGGTTGTCGCTCCAGGCGACGATCGAGTCGCCGGTCGGCGTGACGGCGACGGAGGGGGCGAGATGCTGGGCGGCGGTGTTGGTGTTGACGGGGACGCGCGGGTCGATCGAGTTGTCGCGCAGGGTGACCGTGCCGGTGGCGGAGAGCTTGCCCATGTAGATGTCGGTGTACTGCTCCCACACCAGCGTGGTGGCGCCGGTGCCGTCGACGGCGGCGTCGGGGTGGGTGGCGCCGACCGCGCCCGTCACGGCGACGGGACCGAAGGACCGGGTGCCGAAGGAGGCGTATCCGGCGGCGCGGATGCTCCCGCTCGGGGTGTCCTCCCAGGCGACGGTGAAGGCGCCGGTGCCCCGTACCGCGATCGTGGGCCTGGTCTGGTCGCCCGCCCACTGCGGGTCGTTGGCCCAGATCGTCGAGCTGAGCGTGCCGGCAGGGGCGAGGCGGCGGACGGCGATGTTGTGCTCGCCGCGGCAGTCCCCGTCCTCGGCCCAGGCCACGTACGCGTTGCCCGCGTCGTCGACGCCCACGTCAGGGCGGACGTGGTTGAAGCCGGTGGAGCAGCCGACGCCGCCCATCGAGACCTTGACGGAGCCGGTGACCGGCTGGCCGTTGCGGTAGATCCTGGCGTAGACCTCGGCGGTGCTCGCGTCCTCCCAGGTGACGGCCGTGTAGCCGGTGCTGCTCGCGGCGGCCCTGGGTTCGCGCTGGTCGTCGGGGCCGTCGGCGACCATGGTCTGGCCGGCGTTCGGGTAGGTGGCCGGGTGCAGCTTGACCGTCTCGTCCTTCAGCTGCTTGTAGTCGGCGTCGAACGCCTGGTAGACGGCGGGGTCGTCGACCTTGACGAAGGCGTCGTCGGCGTAGAGGAGCGAGCCGGCGACGAGGTTCTGCGAGCCGGTGTAGACGATGTTGCCGGCCAGGATGTACTTGGAGTGGATGGAATCCACCGCGCAGGTGCCGCGGACCGGGTAGTGGCAGCCGCCGGGGCGGAAGGTGAACACGCCGATCCCCGACTGGGCCAGCTGCTTGCCGATCGCGGCGGGGCCGGCGCCCTCGGCGGTGATCACCTCGACCTGGCAGCCCTGCTGCTTCTTGGTCTTCAGCACGCTGATGACGTTGGGCCGGTCGGTGGCGAACTGCGACTGGACGATCCGTATCGATGCCGGACATGTCACATTGGATAGCTGCGCGGCTACGAGGTCGCTGTTGCCGTAGGTGTTCTGGTCATAGGTGGTGTCCCGGGGCGACATCCAGACCGTGATCTTGCCGCTGTCGGAGGTGAAGGGGGCCCGCCACGTGCCCTGGACCTGGCTCGCCAGCCGGTCGAAGACGCCCCGGTAGCCGTTGGCCAGTCCCGCGTCGCCGTCGGTGATGATCATGTTCTGGTGCAGGCCGTACTCGGTGGAGACGTTCTGCGAGGTCTGCACCACCACGTCCGTGCGGCCGTCGGTCAGGCGGCTGAAGACGAAGAACTTCTCGTGCATGATGTCTCGGTCCGGCCCGAGGCACCCCAGCTGGCAGAGGGTGACCCGTCCTGGGCCGAGCGCGGCGGCGAGCGTGTCGAGCAGCGGGTCGTGATCGGAGCCCTCCGCGACGACCTTCACGTCGACGCCCCTGCGGTAGGCGGCCTCCAGCTTCTGCTCGAACTCGGGCACCTCCAGCACGTAGGTCGCCACCCGCAGCGTCGAGCCCGCCGCGGCCTGGTCCACGAGCTGCATGAGGGAGTCCTGGAGGGACCCGTCCGTCGTGCCGTCGATGCTTGGATGGTTGAAGAGCGTCGTGACCAGGGTGAGCGCGGCTAACAAGCGGGTAACCATGGCGCCCTCGCTTTACTTTTGATGGGATCCATAATTAGTACGGCCGCGCGATTGGCGCGTCAAGGGGGAAATGTGTCTGTCAGCGCACTGGTGGTCCTGGTCCCGGAGGCCGACCCGATCGTGGGTTCCTGGCGGCTACGCTACGACCGGCCGGGCATTCCCGCCCACGTCACGGTCATGTACCCGTTCCTGCCCGGCATCCCCGCCGCGGACCTGGCCGAGCTGTTCGCCGCCCATCCGCCCTTCACCGCGACCTTCTCCCGCCTCGGGCGGCTTCCCGGGCTGCTGTACCTCGACCCCGCCCCGTCGGCGTCCTTCCGCGCGCTGACCTCGGCCGTGACGGGCCGCTGGCCCCAGGCCCAGCCGTACGGCGGGCGTTACGGAGACCCGGTCCCGCACCTCACGGTCGCCCAGGACCAGCCCGCGGAGACGTTCGACGTGATCGAGGCCGACCTGGAGCGGCGGCTGCCCTTCGAGATGTCCGTCAGCGAGGTCACGCTGGTGCGCTTCGCCGACGGGGCATGGCACGTGGCGGAAGTCTTCGGGCTCGGGCCTGGCCCGAGCCCGAAGGCGTCATAGGGCGGGCTTGCCCTCGGAGTAGAGCCACGTCGCGAACAGCGCGTCGAGCTGCGCGGCGTTGGCGTGGCCGGCGATCCGCTTCACGAAGGCGGTGAAGTCCTCGGTGGAGGCGTTGCCGTACCGGTTGACGGTGGGCCAGACCTTGAGCACGGTGAAGAACTTGTCGTCACCGATGGTCTTGCGGATCATGTGCAGGGTCATGGCGCCGCGGTCGTAGACCAGCCCGTCGAAGATGTGGTCGCGCCCGGGGTCGGCGACCTTGCCCAGCCACAGGTCGTCGCCGGCGTCGGTCGCGTACGTCTCGTCGAAGCTGGCCTGGACGCTCTGGCCGCCGGTGTGCTCGGCGTAGAGCCACTCGGAGTAGGTCGCGAAACCCTCGTTCAGCCAGATGTCGGCCCACCGCTTCGGCGTGACGCTGTCGCCGAACCATTGGTGACCCAGCTCGTGGGCGAGCAGCCCGTCGCTCGGGTTCTTGCCCGGCCTGCCGTACCTGTCGTAGACCGGGCGGCCCTGCGTCTCGAGCGAGTAGGCGACGTGCGCGTCGTCCACGATGCCGCCTGTGGAGCCGAACGGGTAACGGCCGTAGACCGAGGCCTCCCAGTCGGTGACCGCCGCGGTCCTGTTCTGGAAGTCGGCGTCCTGGCCGGGCGCGGTGTCCAGCGTGGTGTCGATCGCCGTGATGTTGCGGACACCGCCGGGGGTGACGCCATCCGTCACGGTGAACTTGCCGATCGCGATCACGGTGAGCTCGCTGGCCATGGGCTGGCGCATCACCCAGCGGGCGGTCGTCCAGCCGTTCTTGGTCCAGGTGCCGGACGGGTCGCCGTTGGCCAGCGAGGTGAGGCCCTCGGGCGCGGTGATCGTGAAGGTGTAGGTGGCCTTGTCCTGCGGGCTGTCGTTGACCGGGTAGACCGTCGCGGCGCCGATCGGCTGGTTCAGCATGAGGCCGCCGTCGCTGGTGTTCACCCAGCCCGAGATCCCCAGCGCCGGGTCGTCGATCGTCTGCGGGGCACCCGAGTAGGTGACCTCCGTGACGAACGGCAGGCCGTTGGGGAGCCCCCTGGACGGGGTGATCTCCAGCTCCTGGGCGCCGGTCCGCTGGTAGGTGGCCGGGCGGCCGTTGACGGTCACGGCGGAGATCTGCAGCGGGCCGAGGAAGTCGAAGTTGAACCGCGACAGGTTCTGCGTCGCGGAGGCGAGGATCTTGGTGGTGGCGTTGATGGACTTGGTGGCGGGGTCGTACTTCAGCGCGATGTCGTAGTGCGCCACGTCGTAGCCGCCGTTGCCCATGTCGGGGAAGTACGGGTCGCCGGCGCCGGGGGCGCCGGGGGTGAACCCCGTCGCGGCGTCAGCGGGAGCGGCCGCGACCAGCCCGGCCGCCAGGGTCAGCGCGAGGGCGGCCAGCGTGCGAGGTAACTTGCTCATGCGTTCGACCCTGTCGGCGACCGTCCACCCAGACAAGTACGGTTTGATCTCGGTTTGTCGCATTTTGGCGATTAAGCTCGCCGCGTGATCGAACAGGGATGGGACAGCATGACCCGGCTGGTCGACGGCCGCTGGATCGAACGGCGTCCCCGCCGTCCCTCGGTCGGGCCGCTGCTCCTCATGGAGACCCGCCTGATGCCGTGGCTGGCGCCCCAGGTTCCGCTCGCGGTACCCGTGCCCGTCGTGGTCTCGCACTCCCCTGTCGCGGTACGGCACGCCGTCGTGCCCGGCGTGCCCATGTCGTCGCCCAGCCCGTCGCAGGCCCGTCAGCTCGGCGAGTTCCTGCGCGCGCTGCACGCGGTGGACGCCTCGGCTGCTCCCGGACTGCCCGCGCGGCCGGACCTGCCGCCCTTCGCCTCAAGGGTGCTGCCTCTGCTGCCCTCCTCGCGGCAGGCGGCCGGCCGGGCGCTGCTGTCGCTCATCGCAGGGTTCCCCGCATACGCCGTCGTGCACGGCGATCTCGGCCCGGAACACGTCCTCGCCACGGACGGTCGCCTCTCCGGCGTCATCGACTTCACCGACGTCCACCTCGGGGATCCGGCGATCGACCTCGCCTGGGCTCTGTACGGCACGCCGTACGCCTTCTCGCGGGCGCTGGCCTCCGCCTACGGCATGACCCCCGAACTGCGGGCCAGGGCGCTGGCCTGGCACCGCCTCGGACCGTGGCACGAGGTCCTGCACGGCCTCACGACCTCCGACCCGTCCTTGGTCGAATCGGGCATGGAAGGAGTCCTGGCCCGCTTGCCCCTCAACCGCGAGGCGGCGGAGCGGTGACCTCGTCCCTGACCCGCGGCGCCCCGCCGGTCTTGGTGTCGACGGGAGTCAGCGAAACCTTCACCGTGTGCGTCGCCTCCCTGGACACCCCGCCCGACGCCCCTGCCTCGACGACCCACACCTTGATCCCCGCCTTCCCCTCGGCCTCCCGCCGCACCTGCACGGAGAACTCCAGGTCGACGGTCCCCACATCGAACTGCAGCCGCTTCCCCTCCCCCTCCGTCATCGCCGCGGACAGCTCCGCCCGGACAACCTCAATGGCCTCCGCCAGCCCAACCCCGCTGACCATCCGCATTTCTCCCTTCCGCTGATCTGCTTGGCATTCGGCGTCAGCCGCCCGCGCACGAGGGTCCGCCGGGGGTCGAGAAGCTCATGCCCCACTGCGCGTAGAGCTCGGGCGGCACCGGTGGATGACAGACTCGGCCGTCGAAGTCCCCCTGATAGCGCCAGCCGTCGCGTCCCTGCTTGGTCCAGAAGTACTGCCGGTCCAGCATCGCGACGGCGAAGAAGCGGTCGGTGTCATCCGAGTCCCCGGCTACGAGTCCGTAGTAGAGGGTCCCGGAGGCCGCTTCCGGGTGCCCGGCGCGGGCGAGCAGGTCCCGGGTCTCCTTGTCGATCACGAGCGACGTCGCCGAACCTGCGGGAAGTCTCTTGGCGTCCTCGTCGTCGTTCGCGCTACTGGTCACCGGGGAGGAGTTCGCCGGGCGATTCGCAGGCCCGTCGCCGAGTACCGCCACGAGCGCGACACAGGCCATCGCGACGACACAGATCGCCAGAGCTGCGATCGATAACGGACCAGCGAATGATCGTCGCATGACGCCTTCCAACCGGCGGCCGAGGCAAGGAGAATCCTCGCACGAGCGATCAATCCGTTCCACCCGGTGGCGACCTTCGCCGGAGGCCCGCTCAGGACCTGGCCGTCTTCTCGCTGCTCCTGGCCCTGTGACGCCTTGGCCGAGCCGTCACGCCGCGCGCCTACGCTCGTCCGACCTGCGGGCTCCTGCACTTTGGGCTCGTCTGCCTCGCGGTCGTGATCAGTGACGAATTCGCCAGAATGGCTCGCGCTCGGCTTCGCGGCAGCCTCGATCGCCTGCGGGCTCCTTGGCCTGGGACTGCTCGCTTGGAGGGCCAGGCGCTAACGCCCTGGCCTGCCGTTCAGGATGTCGAGGGGTAGCGACCAGGGGTAGGGGTCCAGGTCCGCGTCGGGGGTGTGGATGTGGATGCCTTCCTCGCGGAGGCGGGTGAGGCTGTCCTTGAAGGGGCGGCGGGAGGCCAGGGCGGCGTTGACGTAGGGCAGCATCACCACGGGGATGCCCAGGCCGGGAGCTTCGGCCAGCAGGCCGAGGGCGTAGGTGTCGGAGATGCCGTTGGCGAACTTGTTGATCGTGTTGAACGTCGCGGGGGCCACGATGATGGCGTCGGCTCTTGGGGGCCTGGGTTCGGAGGGGTGGCGGTGCCTGCTGCGGACGGGGCGGCCCGTCTGGTGCTCCAGCTCCGTCTCGTCGATGAAGGCGAGGGCCGACGGGGTGGCGACCACCTGGACCGTCCAGCCCGTCTCCTGGGCCAGGGTGACGAGGCGGCCGACGTCCCTGGCCGGGTCGGCTGCGCACACGATCGCGTAGAGGAGTGTCACTCCACATCCGTATCATCCCGTCTCAGTATTCTTGACCGGGTCGCCGGGCGCGCGACCGCGAAGGGACCGGACGTGCGGCGTTACTCACGGGTCGTGGTCAAGCTCAGCGGCGAGGCCCTCGCCGGAGACACGGGCTGGGGCACCGATCCCAAGAGCCTGGCCCAGCTGGCCGACGAGATCCTCTCTGTGCACGAACTCGGCGTTCAGATCGCCGTGGTGATCGGCGGCGGCAACTACTTCCGCGGACGCATGGCCGACGGCTGGGGCATCGGCCGGGCGGAGGCCGACAACATCGGCATGCTCGGCACGGTCATGAACGCGCTGATGCTCCGCGGAGTGCTGACCGCGCGCACGGACGCCGACGTCCGCGTGATGACCGCGATGCCCATGCACAGCGTGGCCGAGCCGTTCATCCGGCTGCGCGCCGACCGGCACCTCGATCACGGGCTGATCGTGCTGCTCGCCGGCGGGATCGGCCAGCCGTACGTCACCACCGACTACCCCGCCGTCCAGCGCGCCCTGGAACTCGAGGCGGACGCGCTCCTCGTGGCCAAGCACGGCGTCGACGCCGTCTACGACAGCGACCCCAAGCTCAACCCGTCCGCCGAACGCTTCAACACCCTCACCTACCGGGAAGCGCTGTCGGCCGGAATCCGCATCATGGACGAAAGCGCCTTCGTCCTGGCCAACGAACAAAACCTCGTCATGCACGTCTTCGACGTAAGAGCCAGAGGCGCCATGCGCTCCATCTGCCAAGGCACCAACATAGGCACCCGCATCACCAGCACCTCCCAGGCCTGACCCCGCTGGATCAGCAGGTGGAGTGGAACAGGCCTCCGACTGAGGTGGTTTCGGCCAGGGTGTTGTAGTGGTGAACGGCCGTGGTTGTCTCCTCCACGTACACGTCGACGCCGTGGGCTTTCAGGAGATCCAGCGTCTCGGGGCAGGTCTCCAAGACCAACTGCATGCCTCGGGAGAGGATGATCACTTGGCTGCCGTGGTCGAGCAGTTCCTGCACATCCGCGGGCTGAATGCCGGGCTTGTGCCTCGTGCCGGTTTCGCCCCAATCCCAGGGCCTCCCGCCGCCGGGGTAGAGCTTGAAGTCCTTGCCTTCACCCAGGCCCTCGACAACCATCCGGCCCCAGGACACATGTGTGATCAACGGTGATCGAGACTCCACAAGGCGAGACTAACTCCCACCATCCCACCCATCCCGCCTGTATCTCGTCTCGTTCTGCTCGTGCGGGCTGGCACGCTCGCCGTTAGCAGGATCTCCATCTCACCAGCGACAACGCTCGACAGGCGGCGGTCTAGAGGCTTATCCAGCAATAGATCAACTCGTCTTCCTTCTGGGCTCGCTGGGCCAGAGCCCTGAGCCCGGTGAGTACCTCCAGGAGGTAGCCGTCGTCGGCGGGGTGCGTGGAGAACTCTTCGATCCGTCCCCACTGTTCGACGAGTTCGTCCAAGCGGTCGTCAGGGACGCTTGCAAGGCTGTCACGTACATGTGCCGGGAGTTCGTCGATGTCCGGCCCGTCGAGGTATAGCGAGTCTTCTGGGAGGGCTTCCCACTCCTCCTCGGTCCTAGGGGCGCTCTCTGGCGGTGGGTAGACACCGATCGGCCTGACCAGGTCCATGTCGTAGGGAACGTCCCTGATGAAGGCGATGAGCTGCCCCAGAATGACTACCGGATCGATCCCTTTGGCGTCCACCACATCCCACGCCGGGTTGACCACGCGAGATTTCTCGGGCTTCACGACAGCGGCTTGTCTGCTGGTCGCCCGGTAGTAGTCGTACAAGACCCCCACATTGCCCTCCGGTCGTGATGCTGGCCACCGCACCTCATGTTTCAACGGTCAGCCTGAACGCGTCCAGAAGTCATAGGGGTGACGTCCGGGCCGGAAGCCTTGGGCCTCGACCATGGCCGTCGCCTCGGTGAAGCGGTGAGCGATCCCTGTCGGGCTGTGGGCGTCGCTGCCGAAGGAGACCGCTTCTCCTCCTTCGGCGTGCCACCAGCGCACGATCTCGGGGTGGAGTGGCCCACGGGTGTTCACTTCCAGGGCCCGGCCGCTGTCAGCGACCGTTCGCAGGGCATGGCGGAACTCTTCCTGGAATGCGTTCGGATCGAACGGCCCGGCAGGCGCCGGCCAGTAGCGGATCGGGTAGTCGATGTGGGCGAGTACGCCGAACGCATCCGAGCTCTTGATCAGGCGGGGTATCTCGGCCAGATATTCCCGTATGACCTCGGCGGCTGGTCGATGTCGGTACAGGTTGGGAGGCTCGGCGAACTGCTGGCCGAGTGGCAGGCAATGCAGCGAACCAAGCACCCGGTCGAACTGTCCTGCGTCGAGCAGGCTCGCGGCCTCATCGCCGTGCCAATGCGGTTCGCCCAGTTCGACCCCGCTGATGATACGAAGGCTCGGGAACTGATCACGGCAGCGCTGGAGGCATTCCAGGTACCCATCAAGATTGAATTTCGGCGGAGCCAGCGTTCCGTGTGGCGTGACGAACTGCTTGAGATGTTCGTGATCGTCGAGTTCGCCGGCAATGACCATCCAGGCTGTGAAGTCCACGTGCTCGGTGAACACAACTGCTGGGAGGCCCATGTCCACCGCTCGCGCGCATGTCTGCTCCATTGAACCGTCCGGCGCATCCCAGGACCACTCGCTGTGTACATGACCATCCGCGGGGAGCACCAAGATCTCGTCCTTTCCGCTGGTATCGAGTGACACATCGAAGGAGCTACGTGCGCTTGCAGTGGCGCTCCTGTCAACGGGCTCACCGGATTGATGATCGCCCCCGACCACCTACGGAGGCCAGCCATCGTAGGGCTGCATCCGTGCGGCGGCGTGACCCTGGGCTGGCGAGTTCACTGGATATGGCTGGTACGGCGGTCGGCGTGGCCGCGCGGCACGCCATCGCCGGTCGTGGCGCGAAGATCGGTTCGAAGGCGCTCGGCCATGCCGACGTGGCGTTCGCGATGAAGCAGTACGTTCAGGCCGACCTGGATACGGACCGCCAGGTCGCCAATGCTCCGGCTGGAGCATCGGCGGGACAGCCGAGCGTCTCTGGAGGCTTATCGACCTGCTGCGGAGCCTTTGACGTTCTCATCAGGTCTCGCATGTTGCACACAGTCACGTGCTGGTACGGGTGGACCCTGCGCGGCGGGGGCACTGCACTGGCCGGCCGTGACTGGAAGGTGGTGAACCTGTGCTCCCCACGCCCACCGGTGTGGACCCGAAGGGCCTGAGTGACCGGATCGGGCGCGCCAACATGTCCTACACCTTCGCGAGTTTAGGCGGGGTGCCACAAGGCAGCGCCGCGCGTTGCACGCGCGTCGTTCGGCGCGCTTGGCACGGAGCGGTTCGAATCGCGGCGGCGGCCCGCGGAACGCGACAACTCTCAGGATGGCACTCCGTAGCGGGTGGCGATCGCGGCGGCGCGGTTGCGTAGGGAGTCGCGCAGCCACTGCGGGGCCAGGGCTTCCGCGTTCGTGGCGAGTTGCCACAGCGCCCATTCGGCGTGTCTCGGATCTTGGAAGGTCAGCTCCAGCCGCAGCCAGCCGTCTGGGTCGGCTTCTTCGGCGAGTACGGCCAGCGCGGTGCCGACCAGGTCCTCCCGCCGCGCCGGGGCCACCCGTACCAGCACGGTGACCTGGTCGCCGCCGGTCCGGAACTGCGTGCTGCGTTCCTGCCAGGTCCGGTCCAGATCGACCCGGTCTGGACGCTGTGCGGGTTCGGCGAGTTCTTCGGCGGCCAAGACCCGGGACATCCGGTAGGTGCGGTCCGCGCCAGACCTCGTGGCCAACAGGTAGCCCTGATCGCGTACGGTGACCAGGCCGATCGGGTCCACCGTGCGCCACTTCGGGGCCTGGCCCACGGCCGCGTAGTGGATCCGCAGCTTGTGTCCGGCGAACACCGCGCGCAGGACCTCGGCCGCTATGGAGTCGGGCACCTCCTCGGCGACGAGCCGGCGCGAGAGGAGGTCGGTCTGCGGGTCGATGAGCAATCGCTCGGCCGCGCCGGCCGCGGTGTCCCGATAGCTTTCGGGTAGCGCGTCGACCACCTTGAGCATCGCCGATGCGAGCGCCGAGCCGAGGCCGAATGCCTGCGCGCCGCGCCGCGATCCGGCGACCAGCAGGGCAAGGGCCTCGTCGGGGTTCAGTCCGGTGAGCTCGGTCCGGAAACCGGGCAACAACGCGAACCCGCCGTGCCGGCCGCGTTCGGCGTAGACCGGGACGCCGGCTGCGGACAGCGCCTCGATGTCGCGCAGCACGGTGCGGGTGGATACCTCCAGCTCGCGGGCCAGCGCGGTCGCGGACAGCCGACCGTGCCGGCGCAGCAGCAGCACCAGCGAGACCAACCGGTCGGCGCGCATACGAAAACCCTAGACGAATACACGACACAGGATGTCGTGATTTGCCGGGAGGCTGATCACCACGACGAAGAGGACGGTGGCTACCGAGCCGATGGACGTCCGTAAGAATCGAATGGAGCTGATGTGGCAATGGAGCGAACGGCGGTCAACCCGTGGGCGTGGTCGGTGGAGCTGGGGTACAACCAGGGTGAGATCGTCTCCGGGCACACCCGGACCCTGTACTGCTCCGGGCAGACCGCGATGAGCGGCGACGGCAAGCCCCAGCATGCCGATGACATGGCGGCGCAGTTGGCGCTGAGCCTCGACAACCTGGAGGCCGTGCTCGGCGAGGCCGACATGTCGCTGGCGAACCTCGTCCGGCTCAACGTCTACACCACCGACGTCGATCGGCTCTTCGAGCACTACGGCGTGCTGGCGGGGCGGTTGGGCGCCGCCGGGGTGGCACCGTCCACCACGATGCTCGGGGTGACACGGCTGGCGATACCCGACCTGATGGTCGAGCTTGAGGGAACCGCCGTCGCGTGAGCGATCTCGCCTCCGGCAAGGCTGTAGGCAGGTGGGTGATTTCCGGTGCTCAGGATGGTGACAATCGGCGTCTACGGTTTCGACGGCGAGTCCTTCCTGCAACGACTGCGGCAGGCGGACGTTCGGCTGCTGCTCGACGTACGCCAGCGCCGCGGTGTCCGCGGACCCGAGTACGCCTGGGCGAACTCGGGCCGGCTGCAGGCGGCCCTCGCTCATGCTGGGATCGCCTACGAGCACCACCCCGAGCTCGCCCCGACCACCGAGCTGCGCCGGCTCCAGTACGCCGAGGATGACCGCCAAGGGGTCGGCAAGCGCTCGCGCCGCGAACTCGCTGCCGAGTACACCCGCCGCTACACCACCGAGATCCTCGACCGCGCCGACCTGACGCCGATCGTGTCGGAGCTGCCGAGCAGTGGGACCGCAGCGCTGCTCTGTGTCGAGCGCGACCCCGAGGCCTGCCACCGCTCGTTGATCGCCCAGCGGCTGACCGAGCAGCACCACGTCACGATCGAGCACCTGCGCCCGTTGTGACGCGTGAATTCGCAGGGTCCGCAGCAGCGGTGATTGCGCCGGTGTCCTGGATCACGCCCGCTTGGAGCGGTAGCCGCGGCTGGGGCCCTGGTTACCGTACATGCCGGGATGATCTCCCGGAGGGCGTTTCTCCTAGCCGTGCCTGCACGTCACGGGCCAAGCCAATGCCTGGGCAGTCGATGGCTACTGCTCGGGGAAGACAACCCGAGCCTTCGGCGAGGGGAAGCCCCTGCATGCGCAGGGCCGGAAAGGCAGAAGGCCCGGAGAAGATTCTCCGGGCCTTCTGACGTGGTAGCGGGGGCAGGATTTGAACCTGCGACCTCTGGGTTATGAGCCCAGCGAGCTACCGAACTGCTCCACCCCGCGTCGGTGTGTGTCTAAAGACTATAGGGACCGCGGGGACCATGCAAATCGAATGACCTACGAGCCTCCCGCCGGAGTAGGCGATCCTGACGGGGAGGACGAGGGGGTTGGGGTCGGGGTGGGAGTGGGCTTGGTGGCGCCGGCGGATTCCAGGGCCTTGAGGGCGGCGTCGAGACGCTTCTGGGCCTCGCCGTACGCCTGCCAGTCAGGAGGCGAGGCCGACAGGGCCTTCTGCGCGTCGTCGTAGGCCTTCTGCGCGTCGTTGATGGCCGTCTGCAGCGCCGTGGTCGGCTGCTGGTTGGGCTGGGTCTGGTTGGGGTTGGTGGGATTGGTCTGCTGGCCTTCGCCGAAGACCTGAGCGAGAGCCTCGCCGAGGTTGCGGCCCAGACCGATCTTGTTGCCGAACGACACGAGGACGCGCTGCAGGATGGGGTAGGGCTCCTGGCCGCTGCCCACCGCGGTCTGGGCGTAGACGGGCTCGATGTAGATCAGGCCGTTGGCGTACGGCAGGGTGAGCAGGTTGCCGTAACGGAGCTGGGAGGCTCCGATGCCCATCGTGTTGAGCTGGCCGGCGAGCGTGCTCTGGAAGGAGTTCTGGACCTGGCCGGGGCCGGGGACGGGCGTGTTGGACGGCATCCGGAGGATGCGCATCTTGCCGTAGTCAGGCCCGGCGACCGAGTCGACCGCCATGAACGCCGCCAGGTTGGGACCCTGCTTCGGGACGAACGTGGTCGTCAGCGAGAAGGCGGGGTTGCTGTTCGGCATCGTGGTGGTCAGGTAGTACGGCGGCTGCTTGGTGTCCTTGTCGCCCTGGGACGGGTCGCTGGGGACGTTCCAGAAGTCCTGGCCGCTGTAGAAGGCCGAGGAGTCGGTGATGTGGTAGCGCGACAGGGTGAAGCGCTGCACCTTGAACAGGTCTTCCGGGTAGCGCACGTGCGCCTTCAGGTCCGGGCTCATCTCCGAGGAGGGCCTGATGATGCCGGGGAAGGCGTTGCTCCACGTCTTGAGGACCGGGTCGCCGGGCTCCCAGGCGTAGAGGGTGACCGTGCCGTCGTAGGCGTCGACGGTGGCCTTGACCGAGTTGCGGATGTAGTTGATCTTGTCGGTCGGCTGCTGGGCGACCACCCGGCGGTCGGTGTTCCTGTCGCGGGTCATGTCGGCCAGGCTCTCGCTCTGCGAGTACGGGTACTCGTTCGAGGTGGTGTAGCCGTCGACGATCCAGGTGATGCGCCCGTTGACGATGGCCGGGTAGGGGTTGCCGTCGAGGGTGAGGAACGGGGCGACCTTCTCGACCCGGTCGCGCGGGTTGCGCACGTACAGGATCTTGGAGTTGTCGTTGATGTCGCCGGAAAGCAGGATGTTCTTCTCGCCGTACTTGGCGGAGAAGACGAGCCGGTTGATGAACGAGCCGACGGGCACGCCGCCCTTGCCGGTGTAGGTGGTGTTCTTCTGGCCGGTGCCGCCGGTCTCCGGGTAGTCGAGCTCCTGCGGGTTCTTCGGGTTGCCGCCGGCGATCACGTACTCGGACGAGGCCGGGTTCTCGCCGTAGTAGACGCGGGCCTCCGACAACTTGGTGGAGTTGGCCAGGGAGCCGGTGACCGGCATGTCCTTGGCGTCGTAGTCGGGCAGCCCGCTGGAGTTGACCTCGTTGCCAGGCGCGGCGACGAATCCGTAGCCGTGGGTGTAGATCAGCGCCCGGTTGATCCAGTTGTCCTGGTCGGTGGGCGGTGCGATGAGCTCGCGCACGCCCACCACGTGGTCGACCGGCTTGCCGGTGGCGTCCGGGTAGCGGTCGACGTCCAACTGGTCGGCGAAGCCGTAGAAGCCGCGGATGCGCTGGGTCTGCTCGTACGTCCCGGCCACCAGGGCGGGGTCCAGCAGGCGGACGCCGGAGACCGAGGCGTCGCCGTCGGTCTTGACCTTGGTCGGGTCGGCCTCGGCCTTGTAGTCGATGACCTGGGTGTCCTTGATGTCGTAGGCGTCGCGGGTGGCCTCGATGTTGCGGGCGATGTACTCCTTCTCCTTGAGCTGCTGGTTCGGCTTGACCTGGAACTGGTCGACGAGCGCCGGGTAGACGCCGCCGATGAGGATGGCCGAGAGCACGAGCAGGCCGAAGGAGACGCCGGGCAGCATGCCGCCCGGCCGTATCACGCCGGCGAAGAAGAGCACGGCGCAGATCAGCGCGATGATCGCGAGGATCGTCTTGGCGGGCAGGACCGCGTTGACGTCGGTGTAGGAGGCGCCGTCGACGAAGCCGCGGTCGGAGAAGACCAGCCCGAACCGGTCGATCCAGTACGCGACCGCCTTGAGCAGGACGAACACTCCCAGCAGCACCGACAGGTGGGCCCGGGCGGCGCGCGAGGCGTGCACTCCGGGCGACTGCAGGCGGAAGCCGCCGTACAGGTAGTGGGTGATCGCCGCGAGGATGATCGAGATGATGATCGCGGTGAACAGGAAGTTCAGGATCATCCGGATGAACGGGTAGTCGAACATGAAGAACGAGATGTCCATGCCGAACAACTGGTCCTTCTTGCCGAAGTCGACCCCGTTGACGAACTCCAGCCACGTCTGCCACTGACCGGCGAAGGACGAGCCCGAGAACAGCGCGAGCATGCCCATGCCGACGATGAAGATCAGCTTGCGGTGGGGGTCGAGAGCCATCCGGTAGCGGTCGGCGCCGCTCCCCCCACCGAACATGGCGGGCCCGAACATGGGTCTCATCCGGAAGGCGAGCAGCATGTTGCCGCCCGCGATACCGACCATGAGCAGCGCGCCCACCAGGAACAGCACGATCTGCGTGAGCAGCACCCCGGAGAACACCGACGTGTACTTGATCGCGTCGAACCACAAATAGTCGGTGTAAATGCCGGAGAACAGGAAGAACAGCGCCACGATCGCCACGAGGGCGATCGCGACCGGGAGCAGCAGTCGCGGGCGGCGAGGCAACCGCATCGCCCGGCCTGCTCCTGGGGTCCGGAAGCTCAAGGCCAACCCCTCGTCGTGGTAACTAAAACAAACGGTCCGTAGCTGGAAACCTACACCGCAGGGCCAGTAGTACGGCTAACGCTCGGCGAGCCCGTGAAGTTTCAGCTCGCCGAGCAGGAGGGCAGGTTGCCCTGGCCGGCCCGCAGTGAGTCGAGTGCCTGGACGGCTTCGTGCATGGTCTGGATCTTCACCAGGCGCAGCCCGTCGGGCACGGCCTTGACCGCTTCGGAGCAGTTGTCGGCCGGGGTGAGGAACACCGTGGCGCCTGACTTGCGGGCGCCGACCATCTTCTGCGCGATGCCGCCGATCGGCCCCACCTCGCCCGAGGGGTCGATGGTGCCGGTGCCGGCGATGTCCTTCCCCCCGGTGAGCTGGCCGGGCGTGAGCTTGTCGTAGATGCCGAGCGCGAACATCAGGCCCGCGCTCGGACCGCCCACGTCGCCGACGTTGATGTCGACGGTGAACGGGAACTTGTACCTGGCCTGCATGACGACGCCGACGATGGGCTTGCCCTTGGCGCCCTGCACGGTCTGCACGGTGACGTCGAGCTTCTGGCCGGAGCCGCGGCTGACGCTGAAGGTCACGTTGTCGCCGGGCTTGTGCGCCCTGACCGCCTGGCTGACGGTGTCGACGCTGGTGACGGGCTTGCCGTCGACCGCCAGGATCTCGTCGCCCTTCTGCAGCTTGCCGTCGGCGGGCTTGCCCTTCTCGGTGGACAGCACGGTCACGACGGTGCGGTAGGCGATCTTCAGCTCGTTGAGCGCGGCGGCCGTGGCGTAGTCCTGCGAGTTGGCCATCTCGACCGTGTTCTCCTCCTCGACCTGCTTGGCGGAGGAGGAGGGCGGGAAGATCGTCTCCTCGGGCACGACGGCGACGGTCGGGTCGATCCAGCCGCGCAGCGCGGTGAGCAGGTCGATGCGCGCGCTCGGGCCGCCCTGGTAGGCGACGGTGACCAGGCTCAGCGCCCCCGACGTGGGGTAGGTCTGGTGCCCGGTGATGGAGACGACGTCCTTCTTGTCGACCTGGCCGATGGTGTTCTCCGTCGGGCCGGGGCTCAGCACGACGTACGGCACGGGCAGGAAGGCGCCGACTACTCCCAGTGTGAGCACCAGGAAGCCCGCCACCAGCAGGGTCAAGGCACGTCGTGACATGTGGATGAGCTTATTCGCAGGCACCGACCCATTCGGTCGACCCGTCGGCGAAGACTTGATGTTTCCAGATCGGGACCTCGGCCTTGAGGTCGTCGATCAGCCGCCGCGAGGCGCGGAACGCCTCGTCGCGGTGTGGCCCGGCCACGGCGACGATCACCGCGATGTCGCCGAGCTCCAGGTCGCCGATCCGGTGGACGGCCGCGAGCGCGGTGACAGGGAAGTCGGCGGCCACCTTCTCCGCCACCTTGCGCAGCTCGTCGAGCGCGCTGGGGTGGGCGGAGTACGACAGCCCGGTGACCGGCTTGCCGTGGTCCTGCTCGCGCACCGTGCCCACGAAGAGCGTGGTGCCTCCCGCCGCGTGGTCGCCCACGGCGGCGAACACCTCGTCCACGGAGAGCGAGGTGTCTCGGATGGCCAACAACCGGATGACGTCCACGTAAGCAGCTTAGCCGCGTCTCTTCTTGCGTACCTGACGCACTATGGCCGCGGTGCCGATGACGGCCACTGTGGCGCCGGCCGCGGTGAGGGTGGCCTCCTTGACCGGCAGCCGCCTGCCGACCACGGTGGTGCGGTTCTCCCGCAGCTCGAGCAGTTGCTCCAGGGCGGCCTCGTTGGTCCACACCGGCTTCCAACCCGCCTCGCGCAGCGCCACGCAGTCGACCACCCACGGATACACGACGTAGTGCAGGTCGGTCGCCGGGGCGGGGGTGATGCCCAGCCGGTGGAGCCGCTGCGCCGTACCGAAGGTCAGGCCCGCGGGCAGCTCGAAGCGGCGGATGCCCGACAGCTCCTCGACCTGCTCCTGCTCCAGCCAGCCGTCGGAGCCGACGGCGACGACGCCGCTGATACCGCCGCGCGCGGCCAGTTCGAGCGCGGACACCAGGTCGTCGATGTGGCAGAACTGCCAGCGCGGCGTGCAGCCCTTGACGGTCAGCAGGCGGGGCGACTCGAAGTGGCGGGTGATGACGGTGTCGACGCCGGGGCCGACGACGGCCGCGGGGCGCAGCACGGTGATCTCGAGGCCTGGGTGGCTGCGCAGCGACCTGCGGACCAGCGCCTCGATCTCCAGGTGGTCGCCCACGATGCCGGTGTCGGGCTCGGCCGCCACGGCCGCGTCCTCGGGGAGCGGGACGTCGTTGTCCGGGGCCGCGCCGTACACCATCGCGCTGGTGACGAGCACGACACGCCGCACCCGGGCGGCGGCGCTGGCGGTCAGCACGGTCTGGGCGGCGCGCAGGTTGTAGGCACGCCGGTCCGCCGGGTCGGAGTCGATGGCGTAGTCGCCCGCGAGGTGGACGAGGACGTCGATGTCGGAGATCCGGTTCGCCAAGAGCGGATCCCGCACGTCGATGACCCGCCAGGTGGCTTCCTGAACATCGCCGCGCTGCTCGTCGATGGCCACCACCCTGCGGAAATCCGGGGAGGATGCGAGCCTGGAGAGCAGCTCGCGGCCTATGCCGGAGGCCGCCCCCGTAACGGCTACTACGGGTTGGCGCGGGCGTTTCGAGGTAGGCACCAGGTCCTCACTTTGCACTGATCCGCTGTAGGACGACTAACGTGGCGGATGTGGACTCCTCCATCCTGCACGAGGTAGAGCGGTGACTGACCAGCCAGGTCGCGAAAACGACCCAAACGAGAACCCGTTCGCCATGTTCGGCAACCCTGAGCAGATGGCTCAGGCGATGCGCCAGTTCGCCGACATGCTGTCGGCCCCTCAGGGTTCCGGCCCTGTCAACTGGGACATGGCCAAGAACATCGCCCGGCACGCCGTGGTCGCCGACGGCGATCCCAGCGTGATGGAGGGCGAACGCCGGCAGATCGTGGACGCGCTCAACCTGGCGGACCTGTGGCTGAACGAGGCGACGGCGCTGCCGAGCGGCGTGTCGAATCCGCAGGCCTGGAGCCGGTCGGAGTGGATCGAGAACACGGTCCCGGTGTGGCGGCAGCTGTGCGAGCCGATCGCCGAGCGCATGGTCGAGACCATGGGCGGCGCGCTCGGCGGCGCGGGCCTGCCGTCGGAGGCCCAGCAGATGGCCGGGCCGCTGATGGGCATGATGAAGCAGATGGGCGGCATGATGGTCGGCCAGCAGATCGGGCAGGCGCTCGGCTCGCTGGCGCGCGAGGTGATCGGCACGACCGACATCGGCCTCCCCCTGTCGGACAGGGCGGCGCTGCTGCCGGGCGGCATCGCCTCCTTCAGCGACGGCCTCGAGCTGCCCGCCGACGAGATCCGCCTGTACCTGGCGCTTCGCGAGGCGGCACACCACCGCCTCTTCCAGCACGTGCCGTGGCTGCGTTCCAGCCTGCTCGGCGCGGTCGAGGAGTACGCCAAGGGCATCACCGTGGACACCTCCGCGCTCGAGGAGCAGATCCGCGAGCTCGACATCAACAACCCGGAGGCGCTGCAGGAGGCGCTGAGCGGCGGAGGCGCGCTGCTCAAGCCGGAGGAGACGGAGCGGCAGAAGGCCGCGCTGGCTCGCCTGGAGACGCTGCTCGCCCTGGTCGAGGGCTGGGTCGCGACGGTCGTCGACGACGCCGCCGAGGGCAAGCTGCCCTCGGTGAACGCTCTGTCCGAGACGGTACGGCGGCGCCGCGCCACCGGCGGTCCCGCGGAGCTGACCTTCGGGACCCTGGTCGGCCTGGAACTGCGTCCCCGCCGGCTGCGCGAGGCGGCGGCGCTGTGGGACGCGCTGAAGGACGGCCGCGGGGTCGACGGGCGCGACGGCGTGTGGGGTCACCCTGACCTGATGCCGACGGCCGAGGACCTCGACGATCCTGAGGCGTTCGTGCGCGGTGAGGCGGCCTGGGACATCTCGCAGCTGGACCAGAAGCCGGAATCCGACGATTGAGCCTGCGCGACGACGCGGTGGCCGTCCTGTCCGCGTGGACGGCGCCGACCGCTTCCGAGGCCGCGCTGCGGCTGGAGTTCCTGGAGTTCCTGCGGGCGCACGAGGACGCGATGCTGCGTTCGTGCGTGCCTGGGCACCTGACGGCGACCACGGCGGTGCTCTCGCACGACGGGTCGCAGGTGCTGCTCACGCTGCATCCCAAGGCGGGGATGTGGCTGCCGATGGGCGGGCACTGCGAGGTGTCGGATTCTTCGCTCGCTGAGGCGGCTCTTCGTGAAGCATCCGAGGAGTCCGGAATTTCGGGATTGCGCCTGCTTTCTGGGCCTTTGGCGCTTGATCGGCATTCTGTGTGGTGTCATCCGCCACAGTGCTGGCACCTCGACGTGGAGTACGCGGCCGTCGCGCCTCCCGGCGCGTCCGAGGTGATGAGCTCGGAGTCGCTGGACCTTCGCTGGTTTCCCGTGGACGAGATTCCCGCGCTGTCCGACGAGGCGACACGGCGGCTCGCTCAGCGTGGCCGGGACGCGCTTATCCCGGATTCACGATTGCTTGGCTAGAGTCCATTGCGTCGTTCCAAGGGGGGCATGTGGACATCTCGGCCGAGCGGCCCGTCGGCGGCGCCATCATGACACCCGCGCGCAAGCGCAGGAAGTTCACCGGGGCCACGCTGACGTGGCTGGCGGTGACGCCGTTCGCGGCCTGGGCCGTGGCCCGGCTGGCGGGGCTCGAGCGGGGGTCGGTGGCCACGCAGCTGATGACCGCCACGCCGTACGCCGCGGCCGGCTCCCTGCTCCCCCTGCTGATCGCGGCGGCCGGGCGGAAGAAGGCGGCCACCGTGGTGGCGCTGCTCACCTCGACGGCGCTCGGGTTCAGCGTGCTGCCCCGGGCGCTCGGCAGCGCGGACGCCGCGGCCGGGCGGCCCTTTCGGGTGCTGACGATCAACATGCTCTTCGGGCGGGCGGACGCGCAGACGATCGTCGACCTGGTGCGGCGCTACGACCCCGACGTGCTCAGTACGCAGGAGCTGACGCCCGGTGCCGTGGACAATCTGGACACGGCGGGCTTGAAGGATCTGATGCCGCACCGGGTGCTCGAGGCCGAGTGGGACGCCGGGGGCAGCGGGCTGTTCTCCAAGCATCCGGTGGAGGCGCTGCCTGACCTCGTGCCGCCGGTGGGGCACAAGATGCCGGCGGCGATGGTGTCGCTGCCCGGCGGGAAGCCGATCGAGTTCGTCGACGTGCACCCGTATCCGCCGCTCGGGCCCCAGGTGGTGAACTGGACCGAGGCGCTGCAGGCGCTGCCCTCGGCCTCGTCCGACACCATCCGGGTGCTGGCCGGGGACTTCAACGCCTCTCTTGATCACGCGTCGATGCGGCAGCTGGTGGGGCGCGGGTACAAGGACGCCGCGGACGAGGTGGGGGCAGGGCTGATTCCCACGTGGCCGGCCAACAAGCGGATCCCGCCGATCATCACGATCGACCACGTGCTGGTGGACCAGCGGGTCGGGGTCCAGGAGGTCAGCGTCCTCGACGTCCCCCTGACGGACCACCGCGCCGTCTTCGCCGCCCTCACCGTCCCCTAACCCTCCGTACGGCGGGCCTCTGCCACCCCCGCAAGAACCACCTCCCGGGCACCACCCCCTCACGGCACCCGCCGCGTTCTGCCCTCGCCTTTCCGGTATGCCAAGCCCAGCCGGGCACCTCTACCGCAGGCATGCAGCGCCCCCGCACACCATCACCCGGGCACGTCGCCCCACCCACGGCACACCTATCGCAGGCACACCACCCCCACCCGCACAGCTCTATCGCAGGCACGGCACCCCATTGCCGCAGGCACGGCACGCCATTGCACACCATCACCCCGGGCACATCACCCGCACCGCTCTACCCGCGGGCGCGGTTGGAGTGACCGCTCCGGTGGGCTCAGTGGGTGGTGAGGAGGGCTCGGGTGTTCTCCCAGCCCTCGAGGCCGTGGTCGAGGCGGGCTACGTCCTCGGTGGTGCGCAGGCGGTGCCAGCCGGGGCCGGTGGCGACCATGCGGTGGCCGGGGGCCTGGGCTCTGAGGGTGGCCACGATGTCGGGATCGTTGAGATCGGGGTCGGCCCAGGCGGGCATCGGGAGTCCGCACGCCAGCGCGACGGCCCCGCCGTACTCGCTGGGACAGACCGTGATCTGCGCCCGCCCGAGCTCGCGGAACAGCTTGCCGACCAGCAGCGGCGGCAGATCGGGCGCGTCGGCGTTGATCACGACGGCCTGGTCGCCCTTGAGGCGGCCCATGACGCTCTTCAGCGGCTCGTCCTCCGCGATCGCGATGATCTCCGTGCCCGGCCAGACGAGATCGTCGAGCCCCGGGACGCTGGTCACCAGCACAGGGGTGACGAGCTCGAGGTCGGCGACCATCTCGTAGGTGTCCTCCGCGATGGCCTCGAGGAACGCGCGCGGATCGGTGCCCGCCGGAGCGGCCTGCGCCATGGCCTGCCGTACCAGGACCGCGGCGATACGGGTCAACACTCCTCCGGGGCCGTGTGGGCGGCGGCGGAGAAACCTTCGAGGAAGCCGCGCGCCCGCTCCGCCTTGGGATACTGTTCTACGAGCGCCCAGAACTTCGGGCCGTGGCTCGGCACGATCAGGTGTACGAGCTCATGGATGATCACGTAGTTGATCACCCATTCCGGCAGGCCCTTGAGGCGGGTCGAGATCCTGATCGTGCCGTTCTCCGGCGTGCACGAGCCCCATCGATGTTGCTGGTTGTCCACCCAGCGGACGCTGTCGGGTTCGGGTTTGCCGTCCAGATACTTGGCTGAGAGCTCTCTTGCTCTTTCGAGAAGGCCTTCGTCGGTGGGTCTCCTGCGACGCTCCTTGGCCGCGAGGCGATCGAGCATCCGGCTCACCCATTCATCCGCGTCTTCTCCGCTCAGCCAGGCGGGCAGGAGCACGATTGTCTTGTCGCCGTCGCGGTAAGCGGAGACCGTACGCCGGCGACGAGAACTTCGACGGACCTCGACTGTCTCGGGGGGCACATATGCACGTTAGCCGACGCTGACGAAATTCCACAGGGGGTGGACGCCGTTTTCGCTGGTCAGATGATTAAGAGCCGGTGAATTTGGGCAGCCGCCTTTCCCGATGCGCACGCAGGCCCTCGAGCATGTCCGCCGAGGTCATCGTCACAGGTTGGGCGAGAGATTCCCAGCGCAGCGCGGCTTCCACGTCGTGGTGCTCCTGGTTCAGAGCGACCTTCGTGAGCCTCGTGGCAACTGGTGCATTCTTCGCGATGGAGGCTGCGATGGCGTCAACCTCCGCCAAAAGGTCATTCTTTGGGAAAGATTGGTTTACCAGTCCTTTATCTGCCGCTTCGTCACCCAGGATTGTGCGCCCTGTGAGGAGCAGTTCACGCGCCAGACCCACCCCTGCCCGGCTCGGGATCAGGTACGTCGCGGCCATCCCCGGATGCAGCCCCAGCGCGGTGAACGGTGCCCGGAGCTTGGCGTCGAAGGCGGCGTAGACGAGGTCGCAGGCCAGCGCCACGCACAGCCCCGCGCCGACGGCCGGGCCGTTGACGGCGGCGATCGTCGGCACCTCGAGCCTGGTGATCGACAGCCACGTCCTGTAGAAGGTCAGCATGCGCTCGCGGAGGGCGGGCACGTCCTCCAGCCCGCGCTCCTCGATCCACGACAGGTCGCCGCCGGAGGAGAACGCGCTGCCCGCGCCGGTGACGATCACGCAGCGCACGTTCCTGTCCTGCGACAGGGCGGCCATCGTGTCACGCCATTCCGCGGTCATGGCGTCGGTCATGGCATTGCGCAGATCCGGGCGGTTGAGGGTGATGACGACGATGCCGTCGGGCCGGGAGGTGACCAGGAGCTCGCTCATGCCGCAGACCTTAACCCTTGTACGGCGGGCCGCCACCTCGGCCGTCCACAGCCCCGGCTTTCGCGCGAAGTTATCCACAGGCCGGGAAAACCCGGCTCACGATCTTGAACTCGCGTGGAAATCTTGCCCGCCATGAGGCCCCGTGTGAAACCCGCCCTGCGCCGCATCCCTCGTGGCGAGAGGACTCTACAGTTCGGCGTGCACCCGCGTCGCGCGGTCGTGCTGACCGACCTCACGCCCGCCGCCCGGCGCTGGGTCGACGGGCTCGACGGCACTCGCGAGCTCCCGCAGGTCCTGCGCGACGCCGCCGCGGCGGGTCTTGACGAGGCCACCGCACGAGGCCTCCTCGAGGAGCTGACGAGACGCGGCGTGGTGCACGACGCGGCCACTCCCCTCGGCTCGCTCGCCGCCCTGCCACTGGCCGAGCGCGATCGCTTCCAACCCGACCTGGACGCCCTCGACCTGACCTCCGACGGACCGGCGGGCGGGCTCGGAATGCTGACGCTCAGGAGACGGGCCCGGGTCCGGGTCTACGGGGCAGGCCGGGTAGGGGCACAGGTGGTAACCCTGCTCGCAGCCTCCGGGATCGGCGACGTACGGGTATTCGACCCCGCTCCCGTCCGGCCGCAGGACCTGATGCCCGGCGGGCTGACCTGGGCCGAGCTCGGCCTGACCCGGCAGGATGGCGCCGTCGCCGCCGCACTCCGCACCGTCCGCTGCCCCCACGTCACCGACACTTCTGACGAGGAAATCCCCACGTCCGGGACCTCAACACGCGAAGAACTCGCCCCACCAGGAGCCCCCTCCCCCGTCCAACGCCCGCCACAGGCAGCCGCCCAGGACACCCGCATGACACGACCCGGGAACTCGCTGGAGCGCGGAGCCGGCTCCCGACGACCAGGACCTCTCCGCGACCAGCCCACACCACAGACAGCGCGCCCCCCAGGCGACGGGCGAATACGGCTGACGCCGGATCCCTCCGGCGATCCGCACACCCAGCGTGCGGCGGTGAGTTCCCCCGGCCTGGGGCGCGCGCAGGCACCGGTGGGGTCCTCCGGTGATGGGGGTGTGGCGCAGAGGGCTGGGGTGGGCGACGGTGGGCAGGCGGATAGATCCGGTGGTAAACGGAAGCAGCGGAGAGGGGCGGCTGGGGTTTCGAGTGTGGTTGAGGGGGTTGAGGTGCGGGCGGGTGGGGCGTACCTGGGGGATGGGTCGCAGCGGCCCGATCTGGTGATCCTGGCGCCGGTGGGGCCGCTCGACAGTGTGCTGGTGAACGAGCTGATCACGCTCGGGATCCCGCATCTCCTGGCATCCGCTTTCGAAGGGTATGGTTCGGTGGGCCCGCTGGTGTTGCCGGGGCTGACGGCATGCCTGCACTGCCTCGATCTGACCCGGCGCGACCGCGATCCCGACTGGCCGCTGGTGACCGCGCGGCTCGGCGGATACCCGGCGGGCGAGATCGCCTGTGGTTCGGCGCTGGCCACCGCCGTGGCCGCGTGCGCGACGGGCCATGCGCTTGCTTTCCTCGACGGGAAGCCTCCGGTTGTGACCAACGGCACACTGGACGTCTTGCCTGATTGGCAGTGGAAACGCCGGTCATGGGCAATGTACGAGCAATGTCGTTGTATGCGAAACGACTTTGATTCGCTAAGAATGGTCAAGGCAGGCTCATGTGCCTAACGCGTTTTCGAAGGGGGGAAGCGGACGAGGTTCCGCGCTTGGATGTGAGCGATCTTCCACGTCGCGCCGTGACGCGCTCCGCGAAGCTGGCCGCCCTTCCGCTCGGATTCGCCGGCCGCGCCGCGCTCGGGCTTGGCAAGCGGATCGGGGGCAAGTCCGCCGAGCTCGTCGCCCAGGAGTTCCAGCAGCGGACCGCCGAGCAGATCTTCAAGGTGCTCGGCGAGCTCAAGGGCGGCGCGATGAAGCTCGGCCAGGCGCTGTCCATCTTCGAGGCCGCGCTGCCGCCGGAGATCGCCGGACCCTACCGGGCCACGCTCACGAAGCTGCAGGAGGCCGCCCCGCCGTTGCCGGCGGCCACCGTACACAAGGTCCTGACCGAGCAGCTGGGCGACGACTGGCGGGAGAATTTCCGCTCCTTCAACGACAAACCGACCGCGGCGGCCTCGATCGGGCAGGTGCACCGCGCGGTGTGGCACGACGGTCGCGACGTGGCGGTCAAGATCCAGTACCCCGGCGCGGGCAAGGCGCTGCTGGGCGACTTCGCGCAGATGGCGCGGCTGAGCAAGCTCTTCGGCGTGATGCTGCCGGGGCTCGACATCAAGGCCGTGCTGGCAGAGCTGCGCGAGCGGATCGCGGAGGAGCTCGACTACCTGCACGAGGCCGAGGCGCAGCACGCCTTCGCCCAGGAGTTCCACGGCGATCCCGACTTTTACGTGCCCGACGTGATCGCCGCCAACGAGATGGTGCTCGTCACCGAGTGGATGGACGGCACGCCGCTGTCCCGCATCATCACCGACGGCACCAAGGAGCAGCGCGACCACGCCGGGCTGCTGTTCGTCCGGTTTCTGTTCTGTTCGCCCGCCCGGGTCGGCATGCTCCACGCCGATCCCCACCCGGGCAACTTCCGCGTGCTGGACGACGGCCGACTCGGCGTACTCGACTTCGGCGCGGTCAACCGCCTCCCCGACGGCTATCCGAAAGCGTTCGGGAAGCTCACCAGGATCTTCAACCAGGGTGACATGGAGAACGCGGTGGCCGGGCTGCGTCAGGAGGGCTTCATCCTGCCCAACATCGACGTGGACGTCGACGCCTTGGGCGCCTTCCTGGCTCCCTACGTCGAGCCCACGGCGGTCGAGGAGTTCACCTTCAGCCGCGAGTGGCTGCAGGCGCAGGCCGCCAGCGTCGCCGACTTCCGCCCCACGAACGTGGTCCGCCAGCTCAACCTGCCGGTCTCCTACGTCCTCATCCACCGCGTCCACGCGGCCGGCGTCGGTGTCCTGTGCCAGCTCGGCACCACCGCCCGCTTCCGCGACGAGGTCCTCCGCTGGGTCCCCGGCTTCGCCGACGACACCGACCCCAACGCCGAACCCGTCCCCGTCCCCTAACTCGACGAGAGCGCGACCCTCGCCCGAAACTCCGTGGGCAGGGGCAGACCTAAGGGTCTAGAGGCGGGCCGTGCCTGGCATAGGCGAGGTCGTGTCCCGGTTGGAAACTCGCATGCGGAAGCCGGGAGGCAGTGACGAGCCGTGCCTGGGGAAGGAGCGGCGGGCCCGACGCCGCGGGAGCGGGCGATGGGGAAGAGAAAAGCCGGGCGCTGGGTGCGCCCGGCTTTGGGAGTCCCCGGTTAGGGCGGGGGCTCGTGGGTTAGGCCTCCTGGGTCAGGGCCCGGCGGAGTTTGGCGTTGGCTCGCTCTACGCTCCGCCGCGCGCGCTGTACGCGCTGGATGCGGGCGGCGAGCCGGTGCTCCGCGGCCTCCCGATGGAGGGTTTGTATTCGGTCGTTTACCAGATCTTGGTAGATATGAGGCATCGTCAGGTTCCCGGTAGGAATGAGGCTCATTGGTTTGTCTGCTTTCTGCGAGTAGGTCTGGATTGTCAGGCAGCGACCGGGTGCTTCCGCGGACGACCGCGGGGCCGCTTGCGGGGAACGATCGTCCCCCTGAGGATCAGCTCGCCACCCCAGACGCCCCACGGCTCCTCGCGCTCGAGCGCGCGGGCCAGGCAGGCCTTCTGGATGGGGCAGCCGTTGCAGAGCGCCTTCGCGAACTCGACGTCCTCGGGCGACTCCGCGAACCAGAGGTCGGGGTCGGTACGACAGGGGATCTTGGCTTCGTCGATCAGGTCCATGATCGAATTCGCCCCCATCAGGGTCTCCTTTTGGTCGGTCGTGGTCTGGCACCTCGAGGTGGTCGGGGAACACGGACAAACAAAGAGGCCGCGGATCCGATTCTGTGGATCCGCGGCCTGGGGGCTGCTGCTCTGCCGGTCAGGTTATGACCGGAGCATCCCTCCAGGGCTGCGGACCACACAGTCCACCCTTGGTGATCTGCTGGGTCGGCACTTCAGCGCCTGCGCGGAAGACTGGAACGCCCGGGCGTGCGTGGGCGTAGAACGGCTCCCGGCTCAGGGCAGACTTCTGCTGCCGCAACTTGGCGGGCCCATCGGCGAGCCTCACGGTGTCACGGCATGCGGAAGCGAGCCACTGAGTGGCCGACATGTTGATGCTGATCACCTGGACTCACCTCCGCTCTCTTGATCGTCGGACAGTAGTGTCCGACTCGCTTGACCATGACCCTAAACCGGGAAGCCCGCAAGGGGCAACATATTTTCTACCTGCGATTTTGTGACTTCTTCGTGCGGATCATGGCCTCCTGGACGACGGAGACGACGAGGTCACCGGACGCGGTGAACATCTGGCCGCGAGCCAGGCCGCGCGCTCCCATGGACCAGGGGGACTCCTGAGCATAGAGCAGCCACTCGTCGGCCCTGAAAGGCCGGTGGAACCACATGGCGTGGTCGAGCGAGGCGCCCATGACGTCAGAAGCGCCCCAGGCCATCCCGTGCGCCAGCAGTATCGTGTCCACCAGCGTGAAGTCGGAGGCGTAGGCAGCCAGCACGATGTGCAGCAGCGGATCGTCGGGCAGCTCGGCGTCGTAGCGGAACCACACGTTCGTCTCCGCGCTGCGCAGCGCGGGGTCGCGATAGGCCTCCCAGGTCAACGGCGAGGCGTAGCGGGCGTCGACCGGCCGCGGCTTCGACAGCCAGTCGCGGTACTCGGGCGCGTCACCCACCAGCTCGAACATCTTGTCCTGGAACGTCGGCAACGTCGCGGGGTCGGGCACCTCCGGCATCCGCGCGGCCTGATGCTCGACGCCCTCCTCGACCACGTGGAACGAGGCGGACATCGTGAAGATCGCCTTGCCGTGCTGGATCGCCACGACCCGCCGCGTGGTGAAGGACCTGCCGTCACGCACCCGCTCGACGTTGTAGACGATCGGGATGGACGGGTCGCCGGGGCGGATGAAGTAGGCGTGCAGCGAGTGCACGTGCCGGTCGGACGGCACGGTCCGCCCCGCCGCGACCAGGGCCTGCGCGGCCACCTGGCCGCCGAAGACCCGCTGGATCCGCTCCTCGGGGCTCCGCCCGCGGAAGATGTCGAGCTCGATCTGCTCCAGGTCGAGCAGGTCAAGCAACTCCTTCAACGCCTCATTCACAGACCCAAGTGTGGCGCAGCGCCCCCGTCCCTACACAACCGGGTTCTTTTCGCCCTGTCCTTCTCGCGTGGGGGCCGCTTGCCTATCTCGCACGACAGTCCGCGGTCCCTTCTCGCACGGCAGGCCGCCGTCCCTTCTCGTTCAGCAGGCCGCGGTCCCTTCTCGTTCAGCAGGTCCGCTGTCCTTCTTGTACGACAAGCCCCCAACCGCCACCCGCCGCACGGGGCTGGGCTCTGTCCAGGGAGACGCCACGGCTAGCAGGACGTGGCCGGCCGCCGTTACGACCCTACGGAACCCTGAACCCCGCTTCCCGGAGGCGCCGGGTGGTCCGGGTGCTCAAGGCGAAAGGGATCCGGCATCGAAAGCGAAAGGGTGTACCGAGGCGCTGGGCCCAGGGCTGCTGGGTGGGTTACGCGTATCCGGGCGCGGGGACGCGGGACCCGAAGGGGGTGCCGACGCGGGGGCCGCGGGGACGCGAGCCTCGGACGGTGGATGGGTGGTCTACCTATAGGCCGGAGCTGGACACGCGGAGGCGGGAGGCGCGGAGGCCGGAGGCGCGGGGGCGCGGGGCGGGTGGGGCGAAGGCGCGGGAACGCAACCGGACGCGCGCCTTGAGTGGTGGATGGGTGGGTTACGCGTAGGCCGGAGCTGGACGCGCGAAGGCGGGGGCACGAAGGCAGGGGCGGGGATGCGGGAGGCGCCAGGGGCGCGGGGCGGGTGGGGCGAAGGCGGATGGGGCGAAGGTGCGGGGGCGCGGGGTCTTGGGGGGGTGGATGCGGGGGTGGGTTGCGCGTGGATCTGAGCAGGACGTGCGGGGTGTGGGCATGGGTGGTGGGTGAGGATCAGGTGTGGGGTGGTCATGGCCCAGGGGGTTAGGTCATGGCCTAGGGGTTAGCTGTGGATCGGGGTTGGGCTGGGGGTGGGGGTTTGGTGGCGGATCAAGGTGTTGGCGGATTCGGCTGTTGCGAGGGACAAGGTGATCAGGATCGCGCCGAAGGGGCCGAGGAGGTAGGGGCCCACCCAGGAGATGCCGAGGGCGCCGATCGCGCCGGCCGCTGATACGCCGACGTAGACCGCGGACGAGGCGAGGCCCGTGAGCATGGGGGCGGCGGCCGGCCGTACCGAGAGGAGGCGGTGGGTCTGCGGGGCGAGGGCGCCCCACCCGGACAGGCCCCAGATCACCAGGGCGAGGGCGGCTGTGATGAGGTTCCCGCTGGTCCAGGGCAGCAGGACGAAGTCGAGCGCGGCCACGACGATGGCGGTGTTGATGATGCGGCGGTTGCCGAGGCGGTCGGTCAGCGGGCCGGAGAGGAGCGTCCCCGCGGTGGCGGACGTGCCCCAGATGAACAGCAGCAGGGCGAGGGTGGTGCCGCCGCCGTGGGTGGCGCGGGCGAAGCCGAGGCTGATGTAGGAGTACACGGTGAACAGGCCGGTGTAGAGCAGCAGGTTGGTCAGCAGGGTGAGCGCGATGCGGGCGTCGGTCACGGGGGCCAGGCGCTGCCGCAGTCCGATGGGCTCGGACCCGGGTACGGCGGGCAGCAGCCAGGCGACTCCGATCATGCCGAGCACGCTGAGGGCCACGATCAGCAGAAGTGTCGCCCGCCAGGTGCCCGTCAGGCCGGCGACGGCGGTGCCGAGGGGCGCGCCGAGGGCGGTGGCCGCGCTGAGGCCGGTCATCACGACGGCGATGGCGCGCCCGCGCTTCTCCGGTGGGGCCAGCGCGGCGCCGGTCCCGGTGGCGGTCGGGCTGATCAGGGCGGCGCCCAGCCCGGCCACGATCCGCCCGGCCAGCACGAGCCCGAAGGCCGGCAGGAACGCGGTGGCCAGGTTGCCCAGGGTGAAGACGGTCAGGCCGAGCAACAGCACCCGCTTGCGCGGCCAGCTGCCGGTGAGCGCGGCCATGACGGGCGACAGGATCGCGTACGCCAGGGCGTAGGCGGTGATCAACTGCCCGGCGACCGTCACGCTGACGCCGAGCGAGGCGGCCATCTCGGGCAGGATCCCGGCGATGACGAAACTGTCGGTACCCACGGCGAACACGCCGAGGGCCAGCACGACCAAGGGTCGGTACACAGGATTCTCCTGTCGTAACTATGTTGGTTACATCAAAGTGCGCGGTTAGGACGCATGCGGTTACAGAAGAGCGGCGCGGTTGGGGCGTATGGGGCTACACAAGAACGCGCGGTTAGGACGTGTGCGGTTGCAGAAAGCGGAAGGAGGACGAGCGCGCGCTTGGGACGTATGCGGCTACAGAAGAGCGCGCGGTCAGGACGTATGTGGTTACAGAAAACGAAAGAAGGACGAGTGCGCGGCCGGCCGAGCGGCGCAGGTCCGGAGATGTCAGATGAGCGTGTCCTCCAGCACGTCGGCGATCGAGGTGGCGGCCAGTTCCGCACGCAGGGCCGTGGCGGCCTTGCCGTAGGTCTGCCTCAGCACCGGCTGGATGCCACGGCCGACGGGGCAGGACTGGTTGGGCGGAGCGGCGTGCAGGTAGAAGAGCGGGGCGTCCTCGACCGCGTCGTACACCGCCGCCAGGTCGATCGCCGCCGGGTCACGGGCCAGGCGCCAGCCCGCGCCCTGGCCGCGCTGCGAGACGACCAGGCCGGACTCGCGCAACCGGCCCAGGATGCGGCGGATGACGACCGGGTTGGTGTTGACGCTGTTCGCGATCTCCTCCGAGGTCATCACCCCGTCATCGCGTTTGGGCTGCACCAGCGCCATCCACGCGAGGGCATGGATGGCCACGGTGAACCGGCTGTTCGAGCTCATCGTAACTAAAGCTATTACGACTGAACGTCGCGGCACAAGGCCAGTACGGCCTCGCCGTACTTGTCGAGCTTGACGCGGCCGATGCCGGCGATCGACAGCAGCTCCTGCTCGGTGGTGGGCATGCGCTCGGCGATGGCCTGCAGCGTGACGTCGGTGAAGACCACGTACGGCGGGACCTTGGCCTCCTTGGCCGTCGCAGTCCGCCACGACTTCAGGCTCTCCAGCAGCGCCTCGTCGTAGTCGGCCGGGCAGGTGGCGCAGCGGCCCAGCTTCTGCTCGGCGGCGCGCACCAGCGTCTTGGCGCAGATCCGGCAGCTGACCGGGGCGGCGACCTGGCTGCGCTCCGCGACGGGCGTGCGCGGGCGGGGCGCGGGACGACCGGTGAGCCCGTCCAGGAAACGGGACGGGCGGCGCGACTTGCGCCCGCCGGGGGCGCGCGAGAGCGCCCACGACAGCATCAGGTGCTCGCGGGCACGGGTGATGCCGACGTAGAGCAGCCGGCGCTCCTCCTCCTGCTGCTCGGGCGTCTCGGCGTAGATGATCGGGACCATGCCGTCGGTGAGGCCGACGAGGAACACCGCGTCCCACTCCAGGCCCTTGGCGGCGTGCAGGCTGGCCAGCGTGACGCCCTCGACGGGCGGCGCGTGCTGTTCGGCGGCCCGGCGCTCGAGCTCGGTGACATATCCCGACAGGTCCGCACCCTCGGCGGCCATGTCCTCCGCCAGGTCGGCCAGCGCCTTCAGCGACTCCCACTTCTCCCTGGCCTTGCCGCCGCCGGGAGGCGTGGCGGTGAGGCCGACCCCGCCCAGGATGTCGTGCACCTCGGCGGCCAGCGGGGTGCCGGAGGAGGACCTGGCGGCGCCACGCAGCAGGACGACGGCCTGCCGTACCTCGGGACGCTCGAAGAAGCGCTCGGCGCCGCGCACCACGTACGGGATTCCGGCCTTGGTCAGGGCCTCCTCGTAGGCCTCCGACTGCGAGTTGGTGCGGAAGAGGATGGCGATCTCGCGGGAGTCCACCCCCTTGTCGAGCAGTTTCCTTATCTGCCTGGCGGCACCGGCGGCCTCCGCGGGCTCGTCGTCGTAGTCGGTGAAGACCGGTCGGGGCCCTTCGGGCCGCTGGGCGATGAGCTCGAGCCGGTGCGGCGAGCGGGACTTGGCGATGACCAGGTTGGCCAGGTCGACCACCTGCGGGGTCGAGCGGTAGTCGCGCACCAGCTTGATCACGGCGGCGTTCGGGTACTCGACCGAGAAGCCGGTCAGGTAGCGCGGCGAGGCGCCGGTGAAGGAGTAGATCGTCTGGTTGGGGTCGCCGACCACGCACAGGTCGTCACGACCGCCGAGCCAGGTGTCGAGCAGCAGCTTCTGCAGCGGGTTGACGTCCTGGTACTCGTCGACGACGAAGTAGCGGTACTGCTGGCGGATCTGGGCGGCGACCTCCTGGTGCTCGGTCATCACCGCGGCGGTGAGCTCCAGGATGGTCTCGAAGTCGATCAGGTGGCGCTCGCGCCGGATCCGCTCATAGGCCTCGTAGAGCCGGCCGACGTCCTCGGCCGGGATCGGCGGGGTCCTGGACGACTTGGCCGCGGCCGTCACGTAGTCTTCCGGGCCGATCTGGGTGACCTTGGCCCATTCGATCTCGGCGGCCACGTCCCGCATCTCGGACCGGTCCGGATTTTTCCGGACCTGGCGATAGGCCTCGCCGAGGACCGGCAGCTTCGACTCGATCACCGAGGGCGCCTCGCCGCCGATGACCCGCGGCCAGAAGTAGGTGAGCTGCCGCAGCGCCGCCGCGTGGAACGTGCGGGCCTGTACGGCGGGCGCGCCGAGCGCCCGCAGCCGCTGGCGCAACTCCCCCGCGGCCCGTGTGGTGAATGTCACTGCCAGCACGCTGGAGGCCTCGACCGCGCCCGAGCGTACGGCGTGCGCGATCCGGTGGGTGATCGCCCTGGTCTTGCCCGTGCCGGCGCCGGCGAGCACGCAGACGGGCCCGCGCACGGCCTCGGCCACCTCGCGCTGCTCCGGGTCGAGCCCGTCCAGGACATCGGTGTTCACCCGTTCATCCTCCCAGCCGGTGGCCATGGAAGGTGCCATTGTTCACCACCAACGAGGTGCAAAGTGCCGGTCATCTCCTCCACAATGGGCCCCGACAACATGCTTGGGGAAAGGGGAGCCGTGCGCACTGCGGTTTCCGTGAGCGCTCTCGTGCTCGCTTGTATCGCGCTCACGCCCGCGGCAGCGCAGGCCGCCAAGGAGCCCACGCCCGTCCCACTCGGGCTCGGCGGGCTCGAGGGCGAGACCGTGTCGTACGGTTCGAGCCGCCGCCAGGACCTCGACGTCTGGTGGACGGCCGACGGGTCCAAGCACCCCGGCGTCTTCGTCATCCACGGCGGCTGGTGGGCTGGCGGCGACAAGAGGTACATGACCGACATCGCCCGCAGCTATGCCGACCTCGGCTACACGGTCTTCAACGTCAACTACCGGCTGTCCGGCGAGGCCGCCTGGCCCGCGCAGCGCACCGACGCGCTGGCGGCCATCGCGCTGGCCCGCAAGCACGCCGAGCGCTGGTCCTTCGACCCCGACAACTACGTGGTGGTGGGCTTCTCCGCGGGCGGGCACCTGGCGGCCGCCGTGGGCACCTACGGCGACGGCCAGCCCGGACTCAAGGGCGTCGTCGGGCTCTCGCCGGTCATCTCGCCGCTGCAGGCCTACGCCGACGGGGCCAGCGCCACCGATCCCGAGAAGCGCAAGCTCCGTACCGCCGCGATCAAGCTGGCCGGCGGGTGCGAGCCGAAGGGCAAGTGCTCGCGGGTGTGGGCCAGCATGGAGGTGGCCTGGCACGCCAGCCGCAAGGACGCGCCGATGCTGTCGGTGCACTCGCAGGACGAGTTCGTCCCGCCCACCCAGAGCCGCATGCTCAAGGAGATGCTGGGACAGGTCGGCGTGCCTGTGACGATTGTCACGGCGCCCGGCGTCTCGCACAGCACCGCCCTGTACAGGGAGCCTGGCGTGGCCGAGCGCGTGCAAAAGTGGATCGCCGATCGCGTGGGTTAGGAATGACCACGGGCGCCGCCGTGTTGCACGGAGCGCCTGTTCTCCTGACCTTGGAGGGATTCCCTGACATGGCGCTCACGATTTACAGCACGACCTGGTGCGGCCCCTGCAAGCGGCTGAAGTCGCAGCTGGCCCGGGAAGGCATCAGCTTCGATGTGATCGACATCGAGCGTGACCCCGAAGCTGCCGCATTCGTGATGAGCGTCAACAACGGCAACCAGACCGTCCCGACCGTGGTCATCGATACCCCCAACGGGCGGGTCGTACGGACCAACCCGTCGGCGATGGAGGTCAAGGCCCTCCTGGAAAGCGCCGCCTGACACGGCTTACGAGGACCTGAGTGGTGAACAACCCTCAGGTCCTCGCATGTGTCTGGCCGCCGATCTTCCGCTCCAGCCTGGTGATGTCGGCCCTGACCCCATCACGCAGGACCGAGGCGGGTCGTGGTCTCCTCGCACATGGCCTGCAGCTCAGTCCTGAGCTCCGTGACGGCGCTCCCGAGAGCGATACGGATGGCGTCGACAAACACGCCGTTCGTAGGCTTTGAGCTTGTCGTCGATCCGAATCTCGACGGCGTCCCAGGCCTGAAGCAGGTCTACCAATCGCCTGACAAGGGGCCGCCGTACCAGGTTTCGATGAGGCGGCGGGCGATGGAGACCGGGGGCGGGAGCCGTACCTCGCCTGACTGGATCGCTTGCAGGAGTTCGTCGCGGGTGAACCATCTGGCCTCGGCGATCTCCTCGGCGTCCGGGGTCAGCGTGGTCGAGACGGCGTCGGCGAAGAAGCCGAGCATGAGGCTGCGCGGGAACGGCCAGGGCTGGCTGCCCAGGTAGCGCGGGTGGACGACGGTGACGCCGACCTCCTCGGCCACCTCGCGCACGACCGCGTGCTCGAGCGACTCCCCCGGCTCGACGAACCCGGCCAGCACCGACAGCCTGCCCTCGGGCCACTGCGGGCCGCGGGCCAGCAGGCAGCGGTCGTCGGCGTCGCGCACCATCATGATCACCGCGGGGTCGACACGCGGGAAGTGCTGGCTCTCGTCGCGCGGACAGACCCTGATGTGGCCGCCCGCCACGACCCTGGTGCGGGTGCCGCAGCGCGGGCAGTACTCGTGGGAGGAGTGCCAGGCCTCGAGCGCCACCGCGTAGACGAGCAGCCCGGCGTCGCGGTCGCCGAGCAGGCCGCCCACCTGGCGCAGCCCGGCCGCGACAATCTCGCCCTCCGGCGTGTCGCGCAGGCTGAGCGGGATCGTGACGCGGCCGTTGGCCTCCGGGCTCGGCACGCCGGGCAGCGGCGCGGCGACCGCGAAGTAGGCCACCGCGTCCTCGACGCCGAGCAGGTAGCGCTCGCCCTCGGGGGCCTCGGCGGTGGGGAACAGGACGGCGTGGACCTCGTCGCCCTGGCGCCGCACGAGTGTGCGCCCGTCGTCGATCACCAGCACCCGGCTGGCTGGATCGTGCCAGGCCTGTTCGAGCCAGGCGGCGTCGCCACGCAGCGCGGAGGACCTGTCGATGGTGCCTCGTGCGAGAAGCAGCGGTCCGATGAGTTGGTCTTCCGCGCTCGTCTCCACAGGCCCCATCCTTCCCAGTCCCATGTCATCCTATGACCCCGGCGTTAGCGACCGGTTACGCAGTACCGGCGACGAGGTGATCGACCAAGGGCTAGGATCTGGCGAGTTAGGTAAGCCTTACCTAGTCTCGGAGGTGTCACGCCGTTGCGGCTCTACCTGACCGCGCTCAAGCCGACCGACTCGGTGACCCACGGGTTCCTGCCCGCCGCCCGCGCGCTGGGCTGCCAGGTGACCATCCTCACCGACCGGCCCGAGCAGCACCCGGACGCGGTGGCCTGCGACGTGCGCGACCCGCGCGCCGTGATCGACGCGATCGCCCACCTGGGCAGGCCCGACGCGATCTTCTCCAACTCCGACCACATCCAGGCCGAGACGGCGCTGGCCGCCGCCTACTTCGGCCTGCCTGGCAAGGACTGGCGCGCCTGTGTCGCGACCAAGAACAAGGCGCTCACGCGCCGCGAGCTCGCCCTGGCAGGCATCGAGCAGGTCCATTCGGTACGGCTGGCCCCCGGCGACCCGGTGCCGGAACGCGTGCCGTACCCGGTGGTGGTCAAGCCGCGCGAGGGGGTGGCCAGCGAGGACGTGATGCTGGTCGAGCGGGACCTGGCGCGGGCGGTCGAGCTGATCAGGAGGCGGCGGCCGGGCGAGGCGCTGGTCGTGGAGGAGTACCTGGAGGGGCCGCTGCGGACCCTGGAGACGCTGGGCGACGCGGACGGGACGCGGGTCCTCGGCGGGTTCCGCACCACGCTGGGGGCGCCGCCGTACTTCGTGGAGGAGCGGCTCGACTGGGCGCCCGACGGACCCTTCGAGCACGTGCTGCGGGCGCTGGGGGCGCTGGGGGCCGGGTTCGGGGCGTGTCACACCGAGTTCGTGGAGACCAAGGACGGGCCGCGGATCATCGAGGTGAACTACCGGGTGATCGGGGACCACTGCGACTTCCTGCTTGCCGAGCTGCTCGGGGTGCCGCTGTTCGAGTGGATCCTGCGAGTGCACCTCGGGGAACGGGTGCCCACGATTCCGGAAATATCGGGATACGGGAGCGCGGTGAGCCTGGTCGCCGACCGGGCGGGCACGATCCTGGCGGCGCCGGACAGCGTGGAGCTCGACGTCGAGGGCGTCCGGCTGTGGCACAGGCCGCTGCGGTCCGTGGGCGACGTGGTCGAGCTGACGCACACCAACCGTGACTACCTCGGCGTGGTGCGGGCGGTCGGCCCCGACCGGGCGCGGGTGGATGGCGCGGTGGAGTCCTTCCTGGCCGCGCGCCCGTGGATCGTCGGGTGAGCGGGCGTGAGGGGTATCTGGCCGCCCGGGTGCTGAACGCGCTGCTGCGCGAGGACTACGGGCGGCTGTCGGCGCGGGTCACGCGCGACCGGGAGGGCGTGTCGGTGACGCTGGCCGGCGGGCGGATGGTCAGGCTCGTGCCGGGAGTGCTGTTCCAGGACTTCGTGGTGGCCTCCTTCGAGCGGCTGCGCCTGGGCGAGGTGCTCGACACCGTGCGCGCGGTGGCCGATCCCGGCGACGAGGTGGAGGCGTTCACCCTGGAGTGCGGCACGGCGCTGGCCGCGCTGGAGCTGCACGACCGCCACAGGGACGAGGTGCTGGCCAGGAACCCGTCGCCGGAGGCGCTGGCCGCCTTCCACGACCACCCGATCTATCCGACGTCCCGGGCACGCGTGGGGATGCCGGTAGAGGATCTTCCGGCCTACGCGCCGGAGTTCTATCCGTCCTTCCAACTGCGCTGGGCCCAGGTGCCCGGGTTCGCCGAGGCGTTTCCCGTCCACCCGCTGACCGTGCCCGAGGCGCTGAAGATCGACGGGGTCGTCGTCACGGACGAACCGCGCGTGAGCGTGCGGCCGACGCTGTCGATGCGGACCGTGGAGCTCGATCCGCGCACGCATCTCAAGCTGCCGCTGCCGATCAGCACGCTCGGCGTCCGCAACAGGCGCTCGATCAAGCCGGGCACGCTGGAGGACGGCGCCAGGGCCGAGCTGCTGCTGCGCGACCTGGCCGATCCCGACGTGCTGATCGCCGACGAGCAGACCTACGCGCACTCCGGCCACGAGTACCTGGCCTGGATGATCCGCCGGCTGCCCGAGGGCGAGCTCGTGCCGGTGGCCGGGCTGTCCGATCGGCGACTGCTGCCCGCCTACCTGCGCATCCTGTTCGTGTGGAACGTCCGGCTCTTCGTCCGCTACGGCGTCGCGCTCGAGGCGCACCAGCAGAACCTGTCGCTGGTCCTGGCCGACGGCTTGAAGCTGCTGGTCAAGGACAACGACGGCCTGCTGGCCTCGCCCGCCAGGCTGCGCGCGGCCGGGATCGAGGTGCCCGCCTTCGCCGACCAGCGGATGCTGACCGACGACCCGCACGCGCTGGCCGACGTGTTCGTGACGATCACGCTGCACCTGGCCGCGGCGGCGGTGGCCTTTCGGCTGCTGCCGCACGATCGGGCGGCAGCCCTGCTGCGTGACACGCTCGGCGCCGCGCTCGACGAGTACGGCGACGACCCGATGGCCAGGCTGCTGCGTGCCAGGACGCTGGACGCGGCCCGGCTCACCGGCAAGTCCATGATCACCGCGGGGACCCTGGTGCCCAAGGAGCGCACCGGCGCCCGCGACGTCAACAAGTACTACGGCACCAGCGGCCCCAACTACCTGAGGAGAGCTTGACGTGAACAGCCTGGTCCTCGACTCTCCTGCCGCGCTGGCGGAGGAGGCGACGCTGGCCGCCCTGCTGCGCTGCTGCATCCGCGAGGTGGCCGGGCCGCGCGGCCACGTCTGGCCCGCACCGCCTTATCTGCTGCTGCGGGTCGGCGGCGAGCTGCTGCGCGTCCGCGCGCGCGGCGGCGCGGCGCTGCGCTTCGACGCGCCGCCCGAGCGGCTCGTGCACGGCTGCTGGGCTCCGCTGTCGGTCACGGACCTGGTACGGCTGGCCGCCGCCGACCTGGGGGACGGCAACGCCGAGTTCGCCGCGCAGGTGGCCGCCAGCAGGGACGCCCTGGCCGCGATCCTGGAGGCGCGCCCCGCGGCCACCCCACCGCAGGACCCGTGGCTTGCCTCGGAGCAGGCGCTGGTCTACGGTCACCCGTTCCACCCCAGCCCGAAGGCGCGCGGCGGCGACGGGACCTGGCTGCGGTACGCGCCGGAGACGCACGCCGAGTTCCCGCTGCGGCTGCTCGGCGTGCGGGCGGACGCGGTGGCCGAGGAGGGCGACACCTCGGTGCTCGACCTGCTCGGCCAGGCGCCACCCGGATACCGGCTGCTGCCCGCGCACCCGTGGCAGCTGGACCTGCTGGCGCCCGCGTTCGGCGGCGACCTGGTCGACCTGGGGCCAGGGCCGATGGTCGTGCCCACCTCGTCGGTCAGGACCGTCTACTCCCCCGACGCCGGGGCCTGCCTGAAGTTCAGCCTCGACGTGCGCATCACCAACTGCGTGCGCAAGAACTCCTGGTACGAGCTGGCCGGAGCCGTCGAGCTGACCAGGCGGCTCGGCCCCGCGTTCGCCGAGGTGACAGCGCGCTTCCCCGGCACCCGCTGGCTGCCCGAGCCCGGCTACCGGTCCGCGGCCGGGCATCTGGAGGGCCTGGGCGTGATCGTGCGGGCCGGCCCGTGGTCGGTCTGCTCACCGGGCGTCACCCCCGTCCTGGCCGGAGCCGTCGAGCGGCCGGCCGTGGACCCGGCCCGCTGGTGGGCCGCCTACGTGGAGGCCGTGGCGCTGCCGGTGCTCGAGCTGTACCTCACCCACGGCGTCGTGCTCGAGCCGCACCTGCAGAACGTGCTGGTCGGCCTGGACTACGAGGGCATGCCCGTCGAGGCGGTCTTCCGCGACCTGGAGGGCACCAAGCTCGTCGCCGGGCGCCACGACCTGTCGGGGCTGCCGCCCAGGGTGGCCGAGGCGCTGACCTACGACGCCGAGCGCGGCTGGGCCAGGGTGGTGTACTGCCTGCTGGTCAACCATCTCACCGAGATCGCCGCCACGCTGGCGCCCGACGACGGCGTGCTGCGCGAGCTGTGGCTGATCGCCCGCGGCGTCCTCGACCGGCACGCCGAGGCGCTCGGCCGGCCGCTGCCGCTGTCGGACCTGCTGGCGGGCGCGCCGCTGCCCGCCAAGGCGAACCTGTCCGTGCGCTGGGCCCGCGCCGCCGACCGCGCCGCCGGGTACGTGCCGATCGCCAACCCGCTCGCATGATCGTCCCCGAAGGGCTGCCGCTCCCCGCCTACGTCTACGACCTGCCCGCGCTGGACGCCCACGTCAGACGGGTGAGGCGGGCGGTGCGCGACCTGGAGCTCTACTACGCGGTCAAGGCCAATCCGGACCCCGAGCTGCTGCGCGTCATCGAACCCCACGTGGACGGCTTCGAGGTCTCCTCAGGCGGGGAGCATGCCCACGTCCGTGCCCTCTTCCCCGGCAAACCCCTCGCGCTCGGCGGCCCCGGCAAGACCGATGACGAGCTGCGACTGCCCGCACACCGGATCCACGTCGAGTCGCCGTACGAGCTGCGCAGGCTGATCGCCACCGGGCGGGAGGCCGACGTGCTGCTCCGGGTGAACCCCGACCTGCCGGTGGAGGGGGCGGCGCTGACGATGAGCGGCCCGTTCGGCATGGACGAGGCGGGCGTCGAGGAGTGCCTGCCCCTGTTCACCGACCGGGTACGGCTGCGCGGCCTGCACGCCCACCTGGCCAGCGGGCTCGACGCCCCCGCGCTGATCCGCCTGGCGGGGATCCTGCTGGACACCGCGCACGGCGAGGTCAACCTGGGCGGCGGCATGGCGGTCTCCTACGCCGACCCGGACACCACGTTCGACTGGGAGGAGTACGGCAGGCGGGTCCCGCTGCTGCGCCGTACCGGTCAGACCGTGCGGATCGAGCCGGGCAGGGCGATGACCGCGTACTGCGGGTCCTACGTGACCCGGGTCGTGGACGTGAAGCGGGTCCGCGGCCAGGCGTACGCGATCGTGCTCGGCGGCACCCACCACCTGCGGACCCCGGTGACCAAGGGCCACGACCAGCCCTTCACCGTCCTGCCCACCGGCGGCGGGCCCGCGCTGGAGGACGAGCCGGTCACGATCGTGGGCCAGCTCTGCACCCCGAAGGACGTTTTCGCACGAAATATCGTGACCTCACTGCGGGTGGGCGACACGGTGGTGTTCGGGATGGCCGGTGCCTACGCGTGGAACATCTCCCACCACGACTTCCTCATGCACCCGAAGCCGGCGTTCCGCTACGTGAACGGGTCGGCACCGACTCGATGAGCTCGACCAGGCCCGCCTCGTCGAGCAGGTCCACCGGCCGGACGGTCTCGTTCGAGCGCACGTAGTGGAAGGCGGCGCCGACCTGCTCGACCGGGACCCCCGCCAGATGCGACCAGGCCAGCCGGTAGGCGGCCAGCTGGACCGAGGCGCCCCGGGCGCGTCTGCCCGTGGGCTTCGCACCGGTCTTCCAGTCGACCACCTCGTAGGAGCCGTCGGGCAGCTGGAAGACGGCGTCCATGCGGCCGCGCACCAGCCGGTCGGCGATCATCGTCTCGAACGGGACCTCCAGGTCCAGCGGCTTGCGGCCGGCCCACTCGCTCTCCTCGAAGCTGGCCTGCAGCTCGGCCAGCCGTACGTCGGCCTCCTCCGGCTCCTCGAACAGCGGGTCCAGCTCGAAGTCGTCGATCAGGCGCTGCTGCTGCCAGCGCGACTCCAGCCACTTGTGGAACGACGTCCCGCGCCTGGCCAGCGGGGCCGGCTTGATCGGGACGGGGCGGCGGATCCTGCGGGCCAGCTCGCGGGGGTCGGTCGCCAGCGTGACCAGCGACGACACGGTCAGCTTCGACGGCAGCTCGACCGTGGTCCGACCCTCGCGGCGGTTCTGCTCCCGCTCGCGCAGCAGCAAGTCGGTGTCGCGCTCCCAGGAGCGGATGCGCTCCTCGTCGTAGCCGCGCACCGGCTCGTCCTCGGCGGGTTCGAGCAGTCCTGCCAGGGCGCTCTCCACCAGGTGGGCGCCGTCCAGCACCGCCTCGTAGCGCAGGCCCTCGGGGGTGACGGGCCAGGCGGCCTCGGCGGGCTCGGCCAGCAGCGGGTTGGTGGCGCCCTCCGCGAGCTCCGGCGCCCACGCGGCGATCTTGTCGGCGGTGTCGCGGATCTCCAGCAGGAAGTCCGACGGGTCGAGCGGCCTGGTGGCGCTGCCCCAGCGGTAGCCGGAGGCGATCAGGTGGTAGTGGGCGCGGGTGACGGCCACGTAGGCCAGGCGCCGCTCCTCCATCAGGTCGCGGTCGCGGCACTGCTCGTCGAAGGCGGCCAGCTCGTCCTTGGTCAGCCCGGTCAGCCTGGGCAGGTCGGCGACGTCGCCGCGCAGCGGATAGGGCAGCTTGCGCGGGTTGTCCGTCCACCGGCTGTTGGTGACCGGCGTGGCCGGGAAGATGCTGCCTGTCGTGATCGTGCCCTTCGAGCTGACCAGCTGCGACAACCCGGGCACGACCACGACCGGCCACTCCAGGCCCTTGGAGGCGTGCACGGTCATCAGCTTGACGCTGTTGCTCTCGCCGACGCGGCCCGCCTCCAGGCCGAACTCCTCGCTCTCGGCCGCCTCCAGGTAGGCCAGGAACGCCCCGAGCGTCGGATCCTCGGCGTCGCCGGCGAAGCGGGAGGCGGCGTCCAGGAACGCGTCCAGGTCCGCCCGGGCGGCGAAGGCGCCTGCCGTACCCGCGCGCGCGGCGACCTCGATGTCCAGGCCCAGCTTGCGCTCCACCTCGGTGATCAGGTCGGGCAGCGGCTGCCCGGTGTGCGCGCGCAGCTGGCGCAGCTCGAGCGCCAGCGCCACCATCCGGGTCCTGGCCAGCGGCGAGAAGGCGTCCAGCCACTCCTCCCTGTCGGGCAGCTCGTCCAGCGCGTCGACCAGGCTGCCGCGCTCCTCCGCCAGGTCGGCCACCACCTGGTCGAGCGGGTCGTTCTCCCTGCGGCTGTCGCGCGTCTCGCGGTTCAGCTCGCGCGCGAACTCCCCGAGCACCCGCAGGTCGGCGGGGCCGATCCGCCAGCGCGGCCCGGCCAGCAGCCGCGCGAGCGCGTCTCCCGCGGTGGCGTCGTACAGCGCCCGCAGCGTGGCCACGATGTCGTTGACCTCGGGCACCGTCAGCAGGCCGCCCAGGCCGACCACCTCGACCGGGATGTCGCGATCCTCCAGCGCCCTGCGCAGGGCGGGGAACTGCGACCGCTTGCGCGCCAGGATCGCGATGTCCTGCGGCTGTACGGCGAGCGTCTTCTTGCGCTCCTTGTCCCCCCATGGCAGGCCGTCGGGCGCGACCTCCTGGCCGAGGATCTTGGCGATGCCGTCGGCGATCCAGGCGGCCTCGTCCTCCGCGGTCTCGTGGAAGGCGCAGGTGACACGGCCCCTGTCCTTCCTGTTGTCGCCGGGGACCAGCACCGGGACCTCGCGCGCCTCCATCCGCAGCGGCAGCTGCACCCTGGCGGCCACGTCCAGGACCCGGTCGCCGTTGCGGAAGCTGACCGACAGCTGCCGTACGGGTGCGGGATCCCCGGTGTTGGTACGGAAATCCTGGGCGAAGCGTCGCAGGTTGCCCGCTGAGGCGCCGCGCCAGCCGTAGATGGACTGGCAGGGGTCGCCCACGGCGGTCACCGGATGGCCCGTGCCGTACAGGCTTCTGAGCAGGACGAGCTGGGCGTGGCTGGTGTCCTGGTACTCGTCCAGCAGGACCACGCTGAAGCGGGAGCGCTCGATCTCGCCCACTTCCTTGTGGTTGGCGGCGATCCTGGCGGCCAGCGACATCTGGTCGCCGTAGTCGATGACCTCGCGGGACCGCTTGTGCCGCTCGTAGGCCTCGACCAGCGGGAGGAGCTGTTCCCTCGCGTCATGGACCGTGAGGGGTTTGCGCTGGGCGGCGATGGTCCTCCCCGGCACTTCCTGGAGTTTCCGGTCCAGCCACTCACCCACCCTCCGCACGTCGCCCGCCGCGCGCAGATGCTCGGAGAGCTCGCCCGCCAGCTCCAGCACGGCCGCCGTGACGGACGGCGGGCCGAGCTCGATCTTGTCCATCGGCCCGTCGTACATGGCCACCACCCGGGAGGCCAGCTGCCAGGAGACGGCCGGGGTGACCAGGCGCATGGTGGGCTCGAGCGCCTCGCGCAGCGCGTGGTCGGTGACCAGGCGGGCGGCGTAGGCGTGGTAGGTCGAGACGGTCGGCTCGTTGTCGAGCAGCTCGGGCTCGACCAGGCCCGCCTCGGCCAGGCCGTTCAGCCGCTCGCGGACGCGGGTGGCCAGCTCGGCCGCGGCCTTGCGGGTGAACGTCAGTCCGAGCACGTTCTCCGGCCTGACCAGGCCGTTGGCCACCAGCCAGACCACCCGGCCCGCCATCGTCTCGCTCTTGCCCGACCCGGCACCCGCCATGACGACCATGGGCTCGAGCGGGGCCTCGATGACGGCTGCCTGCTCCCTGGTGGGCGGGAGGATGCCGAGCTTCTCGGCGAGTTCGACCGGGTTCAGCACACCTGACCCCCGTTGTCGTTGACGGGGCAGGAGGCCTTGGCGGCGCAGGTACGGCAGCCGTCGTTCACCTTGGCCTGGAAGAACGGGCCCGACATGCCGGTCGCCACGGTGTCGACCAGGTTCTCGGCCCACTTCGGGTCGGCGTCGTCGGCCAGCGCGCCCTGCTTCTGCTCGAGCGCGTCGTTCTTGCCCGCCGCCTTGCCGACCTGGACCAGGGCGGCTCCGCCCGGCTCGGTCATGCCGTGCCTGGCGAACGCGCCGAGCAGCGCGGCCAGCTGGTAGACGCCCAGCTGGGGGTGGCGGTCGAGGTCGCCGGGCTTGGGCTTGCTCGAGCCGGTCTTGAGGTCGATGATCACGGCTCTGTTCTCCGAGTCCCGCTCGACGCGGTCCACGCGGCCCTTGATCTCCACGTCGTCCCGAAATTTCGCGACAAAAGACTCTTCTAGCGCGACCAGCTCGCGCGGGTTCTCCTTGTGCCAGCGCAGGAACTTGGCGATCATCTGCTCGGCCACCTGGCGCTGCTTGCGGTTGTACCAGGCGCCGCCGAACTCGAGCTCGCCCCAGACCTCGTCCAGGCGCCTGCCGAGCAGGTCCTCGCTGGGCAGGTCGGTGGCGGCGAGCACGGCCAGCGCGTGGATCACGTTGCCCAGACCCTGCGCGGTGCTCGTGCCCGCGGCGCCCACGGCCGTCTCGAGCAGCCAGCGCAGGCCGCACTTGGTGAAGCTCTCCACGGCGCTCGGGGAGATCCTGACCGTGTCGTCGGGCCAGCTCAGCGGGCGGTCGTCGGAGATCGGGGTCAGGGCGTACCAGTCGTTGGGGTGCGCGCCCTGGACGCCGGCGGCGGCCAGCTTCGCCAGCTGCTGCGCGGCCTTCTGCCGGACTTTCGCCGGCTTGGTGGGATCGGTGACCGCGCTGCGCAGGTCGGCCACCAGGGCGGGCATGCTCAGCCACCTCGCCCTGTCGTCCACGGTGGCGTTCTCCACCGCGCCCGGCATCAGCTCGCTCAGGAACCTGGACGGCCGCTCGTCGGTGTCCTCGCCGCCCACGGCGGTCACCACCAGGCGCTTCCTGGCGCGGGTGGCGGCCACGTAGAACAGCCTGCGCTCCTCGGCCAGCAGCTTCGAGGCCAGTGACGCGGAGTTGGGCCTGGCTCCCTCGGCCACCTCGACCAGGTCGTCGGCGCCCAGCATCGAGCCGCGCAGCCGCAGGTCCGGCCAGGTGCCCTCCTGCACGCCCGCCACGACCACGACGTCCCACTCCAGTCCCTTGGACCGGTGGGCGGTCAGCACCCGTACGGCGTCGCCGTCGGGCGCCCGCTCGGCCAGTGTGTCGCCCGGGATCTCCTGCGAGGCCAGGTCGTCCAGGAACACCTCGGGCCCGGCTTTCGGCATCCTGTCGACGAACCGCGCCGCGTGGTCGAACAGCGCCACCACGGCGTCCAGATCCCGGTCAGCCTGCGCGCCGCGGGCACCGCCCGACAGGCTCAGCTCGGTCCACCGCTCGGCCAGACCGCTGGCATGCCACACGGCCCACAACACGTCCTCAGCGGTCCCCTGGCCATCCAGGGCCTCCCGCGCCGCCGCCAGCAACTTCCCCACCCGCTCAGCGGGCACCGCCACATGCCCCTCAACCAGCGCCAACCCCCGCGGATCCCGCACGGCCGCCACCAACAACTCCCCCGAAGTCCGCCCAGGTACGGCAGGCCCCTCCTCCCCTGCGCCCGCGTCCCCCAGGCCCGCGTCCCCCTGGGCAGAGCCCGCAACACCCTCAAACCCCGCCGAGCCTGCGACATCCGCCGAGCCCCCGGCGCCCTCGGACTCCACGCCCACCACGGAATCCCCGGAAGCCTGGGACTCCCCGGAAGCCACGCCCCCACCCAGCGCCGGATCGGCGAGAACCCCGTCCTCCGAGGACCCGCGCAACGCGTCCGGCGCCCCGCCACCCCCCAGCGCCAGGTCGGCGGAAACCACGTCAGGCGCGGACCCGCCCAACGCGTCCGGCGCCCCGCCACCCCCCAGCGCCGGGTCGGCGAGAACCACGTCAGGCGCGGACCGGCGCAACGCGTGCGGCGCAACGCCGTCGGGGTCCTCGTTCCGGGCGGCCACCGAGGCGGCCTCGTTTTCGGCGATCTTGAGGGCGCGCCGCAACCGCCGGACCCCGATCATGTCCGTCCCACCCAGCGGCCCGGTGAGCAGCTCCTCCGCCACCCCTTCGTCCAGCGCCGCAGGATCGAGCGCCACCCGCAACACCGTCAGCAACGGCCGCACCCCGGGCTCCTGCGCGATCGGCACCTCATCCCCGGCCACCATCGTCGGCACCCCGGCACTGACCAGCGCCCGCCGCAGCAACGGCACCTGCCGCTTGGCCGACCGCACCAGCACCGCCATCCGATGCCAGGGCACCCCGTCGATCAGGTGAGCCCGCCGCAGCGTGTCGGCCACCACGGCCGCCTCCTGGCTCACGCTGTCGGCCAGCAGCACCCGCACCTGACCCGACTCCGCCTCGGCCAGCGGCAGCAGATCCCGATGCGCCGCGGCCCCGGGAGCGGCGGGCAGCCGCGAGGCCACCCGCCGGGACGCCTCGAGCAGCCCGGACCCGCTACGTCGGCACACCCGCAGTGCCAGCACCGGCGCGTCACGCCCGTCGAGCGTACGGAACCGTTCAGGAAATTTCTGGATCCCCCGCACATCGGCCCCGCGGAACCCGTAGATCGACTGATCGGGATCCCCCACCGCGACCAGGTCACGCCCGTCCCCGGCCAGCTGCCAGAGCAGCGACTCCTGGGCCGGGTCCGTGTCCTGGTACTCGTCCACGAACACCACGTCGACCGAGGCCCGCTCCCGCCGCTGCACCTCCGGATCCGCCAGCAGCCCCGCGGCGGCGCGGATCAGCTCGGCGTAGTCGAGCGACGGCTCCGGGTCGAGGTCGAAACGATCCTGGTACCGCCTCGAGAAGCGCCCGGCGGCCACCCAGTCGGGCCTGCCGTACTCGAGACCCAGCTCGACCAGCCGCCGGCCCTCGATGCCCCGCTCGGCCGCGCGGGACAGGAAGTCGCGCACTTCCTCGGCGAACCCGCGCGTCTTCAGCGGCTCGCGCAGGGCCAGCGGCCAGTCGAGCGCGCCATCCTCCAGCTCGCCGTGGAGCAGCCGGCGGATCTCCAGCAACTGCTCGGGGCCGGTCAGCAGCCGCGGCGGCAGCTCGCCGGCCAGCACGGCCTCGCGGCGCAGCAGCGCGTAGGCGTAGGAGTGGAACGTCAGCGCCAACGGTGTCCGCGTGGTGCGCCGCAGCCGGGCGGTCACGCGCTCGCGCAGCTCCCCGGCGGCCTTCCTGCTGAAGGTGAGGATCAGGACCCGCTCGGGGTCGACGCCGCGCCGTTCGATGCGCTCGACCACGCTCTCGACGATGGTGGTCGTCTTGCCGGTGCCGGGACCTGCGAGGACGAGCAGCGGTCCGCTCTGGTGTTCGACCACGGCACGCTGGTATTCATCGAGCACAGGGGCCGCAACGGGTCCCCCGCCCCCACGTCGCACCAGCCGCCAGGTCTGACCACTCACAACACTAGATTCCACCAGACCACAGGGGTAGATCGTGCCGACTTGACCGTTCTCGCCAAGCTAGCGGTACAGGTTTCTCGCCGCCGTCCGCCGCGCCGTGCTTTCAAGAGCCTTTTCGAGACTCCTGTACGGCGAGCCGCCCCCACCGGACGCCCTCCGCACTCCGGCTGAGGACCCGCGCCCGGCGCTTCCGGCGAGTCGAGGATCCTTCCCCACCGCAACGCCACCCCTTGGCCACGCCCCGGGGACTCGGCGGGGCCTCATACGCGCACCTGGTTCGGGACGCGCTGGCGGTAGTGCTGGCCCCACCCTCGTGATGCCTGCCGACGTGACTGATCTTGCCTCGCCTCTTCCCGAGGATTGAGGCATGACAAAGCGACTCCTTGCCGCGGCCGCCGCCGCGATCGTCCTTCTCGGTGCCGCCTCCCCCGCCCTGGCCGCGGCCGAACCCAAGCCTGCTGACAACGCCAAGCAGACCGTGCAGGCAGGGCTCGACCGGTTGACCACGCAGGGCGGGATGGCGGGCGCGGTGCTGTCGGTGCGCGAGCCCGACGGCCGCGTGCGGACCTGGACGTCGGGCACCGCCGAGCGCGGCACCGGCAAGCCGATGGTCGGCGCCGACGCCCATTTCCGCATCGCCAGCGTGACCAAGCCGATCATCGCGGCCGAGGTGATGCGCCTGGTCCAGCAGGGCAAGATCGAACTGGACGCGCCGGTGGAGAAGTACGCGCCCGGCCTGCTCGACGGCCGGCCGATCACCGTGCGGCAGATCCTGGGCCAGACCAGCGGCCTGCCGGAGTACTGGACGCTGATCAACCCGGCCAAGCCCGGCGGCGAGGCCGACTTCCTCCGCCTGGCCCTGGACGCCAAGCCGGTCGGCGAGCCCGGCCAGAAGTGGTTCTACTCCAACACCAACTACCTGGTCGCCGGCATGCTGATCGAGAAGGTCACGGGCAAGGACTTCCGTACGGTCACCCGCGAGGACGTGCTGAAGCCCATGACGCACAGCTACTGGCCGCGCCAGGGCGAGATGGGCATCCGCGGCGAGCACACCCACACCTACGGCGTGAACCCCTTCGACCCCAAGCACAAGGGCCAGGTCGTGGACACCACGCTGGAGCCCGGCTACCTCTTCGGCGCCTCCGGCGGCCTGGTCTCCACCCCCGACGACCTGAACCGCTTCTGGCAGAAGCTGCCCACCGCCACCATCAAGACGATGATGGCCGGCGCCGTGCCCGCCTACGACCCGCCCGGCTCCCGCTACGGCCTCGGCGTCTACTCCTACCGCCTGGCCTGCGGACCCGTCTGGATGCACGACGGCGGCCTGCCCGGCGTCCGCGTCCTCAGCGGCCGTGACCGCTCCGGCCGCGCGGCCACCCTGTACGTCACGGGAACCCCGAAGTCGGACAAGGAGTTGTTCGCCACCTTCGGGACCGCCTTCTGCTAGATGTAGTATTGGTGAGTGAACACTTACTCACCAGCGCTTCGCGTCGTCTGCCTGGGCGACAGCAACACCCGCGCCCAGGTCAGCGCGGACTACGTGGCAGAGCTCGGCCGCCGCAGGCCGAAAGACCTGTTCGTCAACCAGGGGGTCAACGGCGACCTGGCCTACAACGGCCTGCGGCGCCTGGACGCGGTGGTGGCCGAGGACCCCGACGCGGTCACGGTGCTGCTCGGCAGCAATGACATCAACGCGAGCATGACCGAGCGGAACGTCCAGATGTTCACCCGGATGAAGCAGCTCCCGGTCCGCCCCACCATCGCCTGGTACCGGGAGAACCTCACCGCCATCGCCCGGCGCCTGCTGGAGGAGACCCACGCCAGGATCGCGCTCCTGTCACCCCCGACCCTCGGTGAGGACCCCGACTCCCCCTCGGTGCGCCGCTCGATCGAGTACGCCGAGGTGGTCCGAGAGGTCGCCAAGGAAGTGGGCGTCACCTACCTCCCGCTCAACGAGCGCCAGCTCGCCCACCTCCGCGAGGCCGGGCACACCCCGAAGGTCACCTACAGGGACGGCCGGAGCATCCAGGCGCGGGCGGCGATGCAGCACTTCCTGCTGCGCCGCTCCTTCGACGCCATCGCACGCGGCCGCCGCCTGGAGCTCACCACGGACCTGATCCACCAGAACTCCCGCGGCGCGGGCATGATCGCCGACCTGATCGACGACTTCCTCGGCTAGGAGAAGAGGTGGTCCACCACGCGGGCGGTGGCCTTGCCGTCGTCGCGGGGGGCGAAGGTGGCGCGGAAGGCGTCGTAGCGGTCGGCGTGAGCGGCCGCGACCGTGTCGATGTCGCGCAGGGCCTCGACCACCTCGGACGAGGTCGACAGGACCGGGCCGGGCGCCTGCCCGGCCAGGTCCAGGTAGAGCCCGCGCCTGGCCGAGTACTTGGCCAGGTCGTAGGCGTAGAACACGATCGGCCGCCCGGTGACCACGAAGTCGAACATGACGGAGGAATAGTCCGTCACCAGCACGTCCGCGATCAACAGCAGGTCCGCGATATCGGGATAAGTCGTGACGTCGTGGGCGATGTCGGGGACGGCGGGCATGGCCTGCATGGGGTGTGCCCTGACCAGCAGCTCGTGGTCGGCGCCCAGCGCCTGCCTGGCCTTGGCCAGATCCAGCTTGACCATCGCGTTCTTGCGGTCGTAGTCACGCCACGTGGGCGCGTACAGCACGACCCGCTTCCCCTCGGCCAGCCCGAGCCGCCGGCGCACCTCGGCGGCGAGCCGGTCACGGTCGGGCGAGCCGAGCACGTCGTTGCGCGGCAGCCCGCTCTCCAGCACCTCGCCCTTGTACCCGAACGCCTCCCGCAGGATCGGCGTGGCCCACGGCGACTGCGACAGCAGCACGTCCCAGCCGCGCACCTCGGCCACCTGCCGGTGCCACACCGGCGGGCGCGGGTCGCGGCTCATGTGCGGCAGGTCGTTGCCCACCTTCTTGGCCGGCGTGCCGTGCCAGGTCTGCACCACGACCTGGTCCTCGCGGGAGCGGAACCAGGCGGGCAGGAAGGCGTTCGTGACGATGTAGCGCGAGCGGGCCAGCGCCTCGTGGTGCTCCCTGCTCCCGGCGCGCACGGCCCTGGCGCCCGGCGGCGGCTCGAAGGCGCCGTCCTTGACGATCCAGATGTGCTCGCGGTCGTCGCCGCGCCGCACCCGCTCCTCGAAGACGGCGCGCACGCTGTCGGCGTACAGGCGGCCGTCGTTGACGGCGTAGACTGTCGCGTCGGTCAGCGGCTCCGAGCGCTGCGCCGGGTAGAAGACCCGCCGCAGCACGTGGGTGCCCGCCACGCCCTTCTCGTCGGCCGGCCGTACCTCCTCGACCATGACGACGGGGACGTCGAAGCGCGTGGACAGCATGCGGAAGGTGTGGCCGCCGATCGTGCGCGGCGCCTCGTCCAGCCCGGTCAGCGCGCCGTGGTCCATCCGGACCGGCACGATCTCGCCCGACGGGTGGCGCAGCGACAGGTTCCAGGTGCCGGACGACAGCGGCACGCGCTCGCCGAACCGGTCCATCGCCCCCGGCTCGAGGCGGATCTCCCACGCCGAACCGGAGCGCTCCATGGGCACCGTATAGGCCAGGCCGGAACGGTGGCGCAGCGTCACCGCGCGGGGACCGGCCGCGTCGGGGTAGCGTCCGCGCAGGACCAGCGCCGAGTCCTCCCAGACGGCGGAGGTGATCACCGGCCTGATCCGGTGGGCGGAGACGAGCACGCGGTCGCGCCGGTCGCCGAGCACGGTGATCTCGCGGTCGCCCACCGGCGTGCGCGTCTCGACCAGGTCGGCGAGCATGACCGACGCGGCGGGGTCGCCCTTGGGCTCGACCCAGAGCCGCCGTCCGTCCTTCTCCTGCAGCAGCGCGGGCACGGGCAGCCCGACGCTCACGGTCGTGCCCTCGGGCCCCGGCGTGAAGTCGGCCGCGATGCGGTGGCCGCCGAGCCTGGCGTGGCCCTTGGTCACGCTCCGCCCCGGCAGGAGGACCTTCAGTTCGAGCCGCTCGCCGTCGACGGAGACGCCGGTCAGCTCGGCCCTGTTCGGCTGCAGCACGACCTGCAGCGCCCGGTCGGAGGTCCACACGGGCCGCACCCACCAGCCGGGCTTGACCCGCAGCCCGGACGGCCGCTCCGTGCGGCCCACGGCGGCGCCGCGCAGCAGGCCGGTCGCCCTGGCGCCGCGGCTCCAGAACACGATCTCAGCGCGCCAGGTCGTCGTGTCGCGTACGGCCGGCCGATGCCGCAACCGCCGCCGCACCCCCGACACGATCCCGCGCACGGCACCGCGCCAGCGCAGCGCCCACGGGTTCAGCTCGGCGGTGAAACCCGACCAGTCGTAGTTGCAGCCGGGCTCGCGCGCCCCGTGCGTGGCCTCGGGCGCCAGCACCCGCCGGGTGCGCAGCCGCACGGGCGGCAGCCAGCGCGGCCCGCGCAGCACCACGGTGGCCCAATTGAACCGGCGGCTGCGGACCGACAGCCCGGCCAGATAGGCGAACCCGGAGACGCGCAGCCTGCCGTTCTCCCAGACGATGTCGTCGATGTGCGTGACGGGCACCAGGTCGGAGCGGCGCAGCCGGTAGAGGTCGGGCGGCAGCTCGTCACGGAGGGGCAGGTCGGCGTACCAGCGCAGGCCCTTGCGGATGCGCTTGGACGGCTCGGCCGCGGCTGTGACGACGGTGACCAGGGTCTCGCCGTCGACGAGCTCCTCGACAGGCCGGTGCTCGATCAGGTGGCACAGCAGCCGGCGGGCGACGGGCAGGTCACGCTTGACCTTCGGGTCGACCTTGGCGAGAAAGGGGCGCAGCAGCTCCACCAGCTCGCGCCGCCGGGCGGGACCGCGCTTGACGGCCTGGTCCATCCGCGCGCCGAGAGGCCCGCTGAGCACCTCGGAGGCGTCTTCGACGGCGACCGCTGCCATGATCGTCTCGAGCGGTTCACCCCGGTCACAGAGGTCCTGGACAGCCTTGATGCGATCGGCGGCGGTGTCGCCGCCCGGGCTCGAGGCTGTGACGCCGGTGGCCATCGGGGAGGCACCGCCTTTCGGACCGCCATCACTGTTCTGCCCATGGTAATGGGAGTCACCGGTGTCGGGTCCCATCTGGGCATACCAGTGCAGGTCGGGACGATTACTGAAAGTTCGCTGGACGTCCGTCCCAGCGGGCCTCGCGCATGATCACCCGCTCGCCGCGCAGCGGGGTGCCCTCCTCGCGCCAGTGAGCCAGGCATCGCACCAGGTGATCAGGGGCGGCACAGGTGCCGTCGGAGTGCACCACGCGCCACCACGGCACGCCGCCGCCCCAGGTGGACATGACCTTGCCGACCTGGCGGGGGCCACCCTCGCCGAGGAATTCCGCGATGTCGCCGTAGGACATCACCTTGCCGGGCGGGATGCGCTCGACCACGTCGAGGACGCGTTCGGCGAACGCGTCTACCACGACTCCGGTCCCGCCTCGACGATCTGGTCGAACTTGCCGACCTCCATGGCGACGCCGTCGGCGATCACTTCGATCACGCCGTCGCGCACGACGTAGGCCTCGCCGTCCTCGCCCATCAGCTTGCCGCCGACCGTCGCCGCCAGCCGCAGGAGCTGGGCCAGGTGCCAGTCGGAGTCGGGCGCGCCCACGACCTGCCCGCGCCACGTGCCGATCCTGTGGTCGCCGGCCACGATCTCGTCCGATCCGCGCAGCTCGAACCCGGCCCGCGCGATCGCCTTCGCGACCTCGGCGAAGGCGAGTGGCGATTCACGAACCACGCGCAGCTCGTATCCCATGACGCGGGACCATAGCGGATGTTTACTCCTTGCGCTGATTCAGCACGATGATCGCGCCACAGAACGTGACCAAGGCCAGGAGAACGCCCCCGCCGTACAGCCACAACCGCCACGGATCGGGCCCCGGACGGGCCGGTCCCGGCGAGTCCTCGCCGGCGCCGAAATGCTTGCCCGGGGGCACCGCGACCTCGCGCTGCTCGCCCGTCAGCCGCTGGGCGGCGTTGAGCGCGGCGGCCGCGTCCACCACGCCGAATCCGATCTTGTCGTCGTATCCGGTCGCCGGCCTGCCCCGGGCGCCGGCGGTCAGCGCCTGGGCGACCTGCTCGGGCGGCAGGCTCGGGTACCGCGACTTGATCAGCGCCACGACGCCCGCGACCAGCGCGGCCGCGGCGCTGGTGCCGTCGGCCTGCTGGTAGCCCTTGCGCGTCACCACCGGCACGCCGACGCCAGGCGCGGACACCAGCACGGACAGGTTGTCGGTGCTGAAGGCGGCCCTGTTGCCCTGCTTGTCCACCGCGCCCACGCCGATGACCCCGGGGTATCCGGCGGGGAAGCTCCAGAAGGAGCTGCCGTTCTGCTTGGCGTAGTTGGTCTCGCCGTCGTTGCCCACGGCCGCCACCAGCACCACGCCCTTGCCCAGCGCGTAGGAGACGGCCTCGCGCTCGGACTTGAGCACGCCGTACGTCCCGATCGACATGCTGACGACCTGGGCGCCGTGGTTGGCGGCGTAGCGCAGCGCGCGGCCGAGCGGGCTGTCCAGCGCGGTCAGGGAGTCCTCGTTGGGCGGGACGACGTCGGGTCCCGGTTCCGGTCCCTCGTCCTCGACGATGGGCAGCGACAGGATCTTCGCCTCGGGGGCGACGCCGATCAGGCCGCCGTCGGCTCCTGAGGCGGCGATCAGCCCGGCCATGGCGGTGCCGTGGGCGCCCGGCGTCACGTCGCGCTCCAGCGTCGCCGAGGTCATGTCGGGTCCGAGCGTGACCCGGCCCTTCAGCTCCTTGACCTGGGGATCTACGCCGCTGTCGACGACGGCCACGGTGACGCCCTTGCCCTTGGTCAGGCCCCAGGCCTGCTCGACGTTGAGCGCGTCGAGCACCCACTGCTGTTGCTGCCTGACGGGTGGCGCGGTGGCCGGGCCGTACAGCGCGAGGGCGGCGGCGGTCAGCGCTCTGACGACGGCGGTCAGCACACGTTCCCCTGGGTGCAGGGCGGGGCCTTGGGGGGATCCGCCAGGAAGTAGGCGATCTGGTTGCCGATCGACTTGGCGGCCGGCCACAGCTCGCTGTGCAGGAGCTCCTCCGGCGATACGGCGGCGCGGGTGCGGCCGTCGGCGTACCCGGCGGTGGAGAAGACGATGTAGGGGCCCGCGCCCACCCAGCCGTTGCGCTGGCGCTGGTCGGTGCCGAAGCGCTCGGTCACGGTGCCGGGGAAGGAGACGGGCAGCACGCCCACGCGGTCGTCCTGGGAGAGCTGGTCTGTCGCCGACAGCCTGGACTCCTCGTCCTTCAGCACGGCGACGCCGACCGTGATGACGAACGTCTCGGTCTGGTCGACGTAGGTGGCGCGCAGCACCGTGACGCAGCCGTGGTCGGCCAGGATGCCTGCCACGGAGGGGTCCATGGCGCCCGCGCACTCGGTTTGCGGTGCGATGCCGACCCGCCTGGCGTACTGCTGCGCGCGGTCCAGGCCCAGGTACTTCAGCTCGTCGGGGAAGACCTCCTCAGCCGGCCAGGCCTGCCAGCGGCGGGCGATCTCCTCCTGCTGGTAGCGGTTCTGCTCGGCGGCGGTCAACGGGCGGGACCTGGTCTCGCCGAGCAGCCCCACGGTACCCAGGAGCACGACGACGGCGGAGACGGTCACGATCGCGCCGACGATCACCAGGAAGATGCCGCGCATCCGGACGCCCTCGCGCAGCTCGGCGAGTTCGGCCCGCTCCTTGGCGGCGGCCCTGGCGCGGCCCGGTCCTGCGGCGGGCCATGAGCGCACGCGCGACCGGCGGCCGGCGGGGGCACCGAGCGGGTTGCTGCTCGGCGCGGCATCTCCCCCGGCGCGCGGCAGCCCTGATGTCGACCTACGTCCCTTCACCACCGCCTCGTTCCCGGGTTCGGCTTCGTGTCTAGTTCGTCCCCCTAAGGAGGGAGATCATGCGTCTTGTCATCCCCGCCCCCTTCGCGTGCGCCTGACCAGCACGAACATGAGGGTCAGGGAGGCCAGCGCGCCCACGGCCGCGGCCGCGGCGGTCGCTCCGTAGACCGTCACGCGCTCCCTGTCACGGACGATCACGGGGATCGGCACGGCCGCGCCGCCCGCCATCGGCTTGCCGGGATCCTGCGTCTGCGGACCCTGCGCGGTCTCGGTGTGCTTGGCCAGCCGGCCCGCCTCGGCCAGGGCCTTGGCGGCGTTGACCACGCCGAAGCCGGTGCCGATGTCGTAGCCGCCCGGCGGGCGGTCGGTGGCGCTCGCGGTCAGCGCCTGGGCCACCAGCGCCGGCGACATGCCCGGATACCTCGACTTGATGAGGGCGGCGACCCCCGACACCAGCGCGGTCGCCTGCGAGGTGCCGCGGCCCACCCAGTAGGCGTCGCCGGGCCCCGCGCCCATGATGTCGACGCCGGGCGCGGCCACCAGGACCGAGGAGTTCCAGTTGGAGAACGAGGCCCGCCTGAGCCGCCGGTCGGTCGCGCCCACCGAGACCACGCCGGGGAAGGCGGCCGGGTAGGAGTAGGGGGCGTAGCCGCCCGCTTCCGGCTTGCGGGCGCCGTCGTTGCCCGCGGCTGCCACCAGCACCACGCCCTTGGAGATCGCGTAGCGGATCGCCGCCCGCTCCTCCTTGGTGGCCAGTTCCTTGGAGATCGACATGTTGATCACGCCGGCGCCGTGGTCGACGGCGTACCTGATGCCCCTGGCCACCACGTTCTCGAAGCGCTCGGCCGAGTTGAACTCGCGGAAGCCCGGCTCCTCGTCCTCCAGGATCACCCGCACCGACAGCAGCCTGGCCTGCGGCGCCACCCCGATGATGCCCAGCCGCCCGCCTGACCCGTGGCCGTGACCCGCGATGAGCGAGGCCATGTACGTCCCGTGCAGGCGGCGCGGCGCCACGCCCGGCGGGTTGGCGCCCGCGGTGAAGTCCTTGCCCACGGTCACCGACCCGGCCAGATCGCGGTGCCGCGGGTCGACGCCGGAGTCGAGCACGGCCACCAGCACGCCCGAGCCCTTGCTGAGCCGCCACGCCTGGTTGAGCGCGAGCGTCTTGATGACCGGCTGCTGCCCGCCGCGCACGTCGTCGGCATGCGCGGGCGCTGCCGCGGCGGTGGTGACCGCCAGGCCGAGCGCCAGGGCGGCGACCCGCCTCAGCATCGCCACTCCTCGGCGGTGCAGTCGGGCATCCGTGGCGTGCTCAGGTCCGCCAGGACGCGCTCGGAGATCTCCCCGGCGAAGGCGAAGATGGTCGGACGCTGCTCGCCCACCGCGCGGGCGGGTCTGCCGTCGACCTGGCCGGCGGTGGTCAGCACGAGGTAGGGGCCGGCCTGCCGTACCGTTCCTGCCTGCCGTACGGGGTCGGTGAAGCGGTCGGCGACCGTGCCGCTGAAGGGGAGCGGGCGCAGGCCGGGTACGGGACCGCCCGACTCGGGGAAGGCGCTCTTGGCCCGGACGGCGTCCAGCTCGTCGGGCAGCGCCACGACGCCCACGGTGACGAGGACGCCCTGCAGGGCGTCGATGTAGGTGGCCCGCAGTACCGCACGGCAGCCGGCCTTGCGCAGCGCCTTGGCGGCCTTGGCGTCGACCGCGGCCGCGCAGTCGGTGCGCGGCGAGATGCCGATGCGGCTGGCCCGCTCCTGGCCGCCCTGCTCGGCCGAGTAGGGCAGGCTGGCGGGGAAGATCCGGCCGGCCGCCCAGGTGCGCCAGCGCGCGGCGACCTCGCGTTTGGCCGCCGCGTGCAGTTCAGCGGTGCTGGGGCCCCTGGTCAGCTCCGAGCCCGCCGCACTGGCCGAGACCCCCGCGACCACCGCGCACAGCACGGTGAGCACGGAGGCCGCCGCGAGGGCGGGCCAGGCGCGGGCATCGTCCACACACCGACACTAATGCGCGTCAGTAGGTGGGCAGGCTCGGATCCACCGTCTTGACCCAGCTGAGCACGCCGCCGCCGACGTGGACGGCGTCGGAGAAGCCGGCCGACTTGACGACCGCCAGCGCCTCGGCCGAGCGCGCGCCCGACTTGCAGTGCAGGACGATGCGCTTGTCCTGGGGCAGCTTCTCCAGCGCGGAACCGTTGAGGAACTCGCCCTTGGGGATCAGCGTGGCGCCGGGGATCGAGACGATCTCGTACTCGTTGGGCTCGCGGACGTCGACGAGGAAGATGTTCTCGTCGTTGTCCTGCATGGCCTTGAGCTCCTGCGCGGTGATCGTGGAGCCGGTGGCGGCCTGGGCGGCCTCGTCGGAGATCGTGCCGCAGAACGCCTCGTAGTCCTCGAGCAGCTCGGTGACGGTCGGGTTCTTGCCGCACAGCACGCACTCGGGGTCCTTGCGGACCTTGACGTCGCGGTACTTCATCTCCAGGGCGTCGTAGATCATCAGCCGCCCGACCAGCGGGTCACCGATGCCGGTCAGCACCTTGATGGCCTCGTTGACCTGGATGGAGCCGATCGAGGCGCACAGCACGCCGAGCACGCCGCCCTCGGCGCAGCTGGGGACCATGCCGGGAGGCGGGGGCTCGGGGTAGAGGCAGCGGTAGCAGGGGCCGTGCTCGGCCCAGAACACGCTGGCCTGCCCGTCGAAGCGGTAGATCGACCCCCACACGTACGGCTTGCCGAGCAGCACGGCCGCGTCGTTGACCATGTAGCGGGTGGCGAAGTTGTCGGTGCCGTCGACGATCAGGTCGTAACCGGAGAAGATCTCCATCACGTTCTCTGTCGTCAGCGCCGTGTTGTGGATGATGACCTCGACCAGCGGGTTGATCTCGCGGACCGAGGCGGCGGCGCTCTCAGCCTTCAGCCGGCCCACGTCGGACTGGCCGTGGATGATCTGGCGCTGCAGGTTCGACTCGTCGACCACGTCGAAGTCGATGATGCCCAGCGTGCCGATGCCCGCCGCGGCCAGGTACATCAGCGCGGGCGAGCCCAGGCCACCGGCGCCGACCACGAGCACCTTGGCGTTCTTGAGCCGTTTCTGCCCGGCCATCCCCACGTCGGGGATGATCAGATGGCGCGAGTAACGGCGCACTTCGTCGACGGTCAGCTCGTCGGCCGGCTCGACCAGGGGTGGCAAGGACACGGTTCTACGCTCCCATTTCAGGGGTCTTTGCAAGATGCAACCTAGCTGGCCAGTGGGGCATTCCCCAATCGCGTCTCACTGATCAGACGGCGGGCCTCGGCGGCCACCACGCGCGGCTGCTCCATCATCGCCACGTGCCCGGCGTTCGGCAGCCACACGAGCCTGACCTGCCTGAACGTACGGCCGGCCTTCGCGGCCATGGCGGGACGGACGAGCCTGTCGTGCCTGCCGTGGATGATCAGCGTGGGCGCCTCGACCTTGGCCGCCAGCCGCCACAGGTTCCGCTCGCCGCGCCGGAAGTACTCGGTGACGATCCCCCTGGCCGATCCGATCATCGCCGCTCCCGCGTACGGCAGGCCGTCCCTGCGGCGCAGCTCCTCCACCGCCTCGCGGAGCCGGTCGGGATGGACGCGGGTGGTGTCGGCGAAGATCATCGAGTACGAGGCGTTGACCCGCTGCTCGGCCGGGATGAGGCGGAGCTTGGCCGACACCCACTCCCCCAGGCGTGGCGCGGCCGCGGCCGCCACCCGGGCCGGGCCGTACCTCGGCAGCAGGTCCGGCAGCGCCGGCGAGATGAGCGTCAGCGAGCGCACCAGGTCGGGCCTGGTGGCCGCGACCGCCACGGACACGGCGCCGCCCAGCGAGTTGCCGAACAGGTGCGCGGGTCCGGTCTCCTCGAGCAGCCCGATCACGGCTCTTGCGTGCGCGGCGACGGAGTAGTCGCCGTCCTGCGGCGCGGGCGAGCGCCCGTTGCCCGGCAGGTCGACGGCGTGGCCGGTGACCTCGTCCTTGAGCTCGTCCATCAGGTCGGTCCAGTTGGTGGCCGCGCCGGCCAGGCCGTGCACGAAGACCGCCTGGTCTGCGGGGCCTTCAGGGGTGGACCGGACGTGAACGGGACCGACCATCCGCCCGGGCCAGTGGGGAATCGGCTGCTCCATCTCTCCACGATATCCGCCCCGACCTTTCGGACAAATCCGCACATATCCACAAAGATCAGCATGGAGTGGATAAATAGATACTAAAAGGGGCGAATTGCCGTTTATCGCCACAAACTCCCGGCAATAAGGCCAGGCAAGATGACCCCGATTGCGTCATCGAGGGCAGCTCACCCGAAGTGCTGCAGAACCGCTCAAGGGGGAAGCACAAATGTCCAAGCTCAGAACCGCGCTCGCCACGGGCATTCTCACTGTCGCCATGGCCGCCGGCGGCCTGGCTATGACAGAAGCCGTGAACACGACCTCAGCCAGCGCCGACGCCGCGAAGCCCCATCCGCCCAGGTGGCCCCACTGGCCCAAGGCGCACCCGGGGAAGATCTGGCCGCACTTCCCCGCCTTCAAGCACTGCAGGGCCAGGGTCCGGGTCAACTTCTTCAAGGCCAAGAAGAAGGCCAAGACCTCCACGACCAAGACCACCACCAGCATGGGCACCAAGAAGTAGGGCCAGACAGGATGATCCGTTCGCGTCACTGAGGGCGCCGGCTCGCCCCAACTGTTCAAGTCGGGGCGAGCGCCGCCTGGCGCCAGAGCGACCACGACCACACGTGAACACCTGGAAGGGCCAGCACCTCACCGGTTGCCACCGCTTCTTCCGGCACCACCACCTCCACTGGCCGCGGTTGCGCGACTGGAAGTGGTAGCACCCGCCTCGCCTTAGCGACCCCGTCGCCGCGGAACCTCGAAGGTTCCGCGGCGTTGTCGTGTTTTCGCCGCTTTTCCGGCACCGCGAATTGCGGACATTTACGGATAAATACTGCTAAATGCTCAAATAGCACCCCAATAAATGCAATCAGCGGGTTAGTGGACAGCAAAAGCCTGCTGAATGCCGTTTATGATCATGAATGGTCGGCAATTCTGACAACCAGGAAGGCTCTAGGCGAAAGAGCAATCCCAGGCCCTTCGCCGACAATTCCGGCACAAGCGCCTGAAGTGCAAGAGACCGTCAAGGGGAAGCACATCATGTTCAATCTCAACAGAACGCTCGCGGCCGCGGCTCTCAGCACCGCGCTGGCGAGCGGCATCGTCGGCCTCGGAACCGTCACCACCGCCCACGCCAGCGCCGTCAGCAGCGGCTCGGCGATGGATGTCTGGAACGGGCGCGGAGGGCGCTGCGTCTTCCTCGGCCCTGCGGGAGGCGTCAAGAGGGGCCACTACGAGAACGAGGTTCACGGACGCTTCCGCGTCTGGAGCGGCTGGCACATCCACCGTGAGCGTGGCTGTGTCCGCACCAGGAACTTCTTCTGGTAAATAGACCGGACAGCCAATAGTGGCAGGGGGCTTCACCCACGAAGCCCCCTGCCACTCCCTTTTCTTATGTGCGGCTTGACGTTCGGGAAAGCGGCCATACCCGACCGGGTATGGCCGCCCACCGGCACGCTGTCACAAACCCAGTCCGGGAGGCGTCAGGGCAGTAGAAGCACGCTACGAACTGGAGCAAGTCATGAGCGCGACGATCCTGGTCACCGGTGGCACGGGCACTCTCGGACGCCTCGTCGTCCCCCTGCTGCGCGAGGCCGGCAACGAGGTGCGGGTGCTGAGCCGCTCCGCCCGCGAGCCGCGCGACGGCGTCCGCTACTTCGCCGTCGACCTGCTGAAGGGCGAGGGCATCGAGCCCGCGGTCGCGGGCGCCGACATCGTGCTGCACCTGGCGGGCGGCGCCAAGGGCGACGACGTGGCGACCGCCAACCTGGTGCGCGCCGCCTCGGCCGCCGGGGTGCGGCACCTGGTGTACATCTCGGTCATCGGCGCGGACCGCATGCCGATCGGCTACTTCCGCGCCAAGCACGGCGCCGAGCGGGCCGTCGCCGACTCCGGGATCCCCTGGACGATCCTGCGGGCCGCGCAGTTCCACGACTTCGCACTCAACGCGGTCCGCGCGATGGCCAGGATGCCGTTCATCCCGTCGCCCGGCGGCATCCGCTTCCAGCCTGTCGACGCTCGCGACGTCGCGGAACGCCTCGTCGAACTCGCCCTCGGCACCCCCGCCGGCCTCGTCCCCGACATCGCGGGCCCCACGGTGTACGGCCTGGCGGACCTGGCCCGTGGCTACCTCCACGCCCTCGGCAAGCGCCGCCCCACCCTCCCCATCCGGGTCCCCGGCAAAATCGGCAAGGCCTACCGCGCAGGCGAGAACCTCTCCCTGACCGGCACCACCACAGCCCCCCGAACCTGGGAATCCTTCCTCACCGAACGCCTCAACACCCCCACCCACTAGCCCCGGACCGCATCACGCACTCACATGCGGCCCACCCACGTGAGACGCACGCCCTACGGGGAACGCGTTGCGAGACGCCACCCATACACTCACGCGCGGCCGTATCGAGCCGCACGGTCACGAGGGAGCCCGCCGCCGCACGACCCGCCGGGGATGCGTGGTGACGCGCCGCCGCGTGAGCGAACACGCTCACGTGAAGGCGCGTCGTCTCGCGCGGCGCGGGTCGACTCGCGCGGGTCGTGCGGCGAGGGCGCCGCGCCTACGAAAGCGCGACGTCGCGTGGACGCGCGGCGCGCGGGGAGTGCGTGGTGACGCACCGCCGGAAGCGCGAGGTTGCGTGGGCGCACTCGGACACGTGAAAGCGTGCCGCGGGCGCGCTGCCCGGGGCGGGCGGGCGCGCTCGTGAGCGCCGGTGTGCGGGGGTGCGCGCCGCACCGCACCGCACTACGGGAGTGTCGGGTGGCAGCGCACGAAAGCGCCACACCGTGGGGTTTAGGCGGTTTTGCGGGGTTTGCGTTTGGATTCTTTGGCGGGTTTCTTTTCGGCCTTGGGGGGTTCGCCGGAGCGTTCGCGTTTGGCGGCCTCGACGCTGGCGCGCAGGGCGGCCATGAGGTCGACGGCGGGACCCGCCTCCTCCTCGCCACCGGGAGGCGCGATGACCTCCCTGCCCTCCACCTTGGCCTCGATCACCTGCTGCAGCGCCTCGCGGTAGGCGTCGTGGTACTCGGTCGGGTCGAACTCCCCCTCCATCGTCTGGATGAGCGACTCGGCCATCTGCAGTTCCTGCGGCCTGACCTCGATGTCCTCCTCCAGGAAGGCGAAGTCGGGCACGCGGATCTCGTCGGGCCAGAGCATCGTCTCCAGCACGAACACCCCGTCACGCACCCGCAGCGTGGCCAGCGACTCGCGCTGCCGCAGCGCCACCTTGACCACGGCCACCTGCCCGGAGGACTCCAGGGCGTTGCGGAGCAGGACGTACGGCTTGGCCCCCTGCCCGTCGGGCTCCAGGAAGTAGGACTTGGCGAAGTAGATCGGGTCGATCTCCTCGGCGGGGGTGAACTGGAGCACGTCGATCCGGCGGGACGTGCTCAGCGGCAGGTCCTCGAAGTCCTCGTCGGTGAGCACGACGATCTCGCCGGTGGCCAGTTCGTAGCCCTTGGCGATGTCGCTGTAGGGGACCTCCTCGCCGTCCAGCGTGCACACGCGCTTGTAGCGGATCCTGCCGCCGTCCTCGCGGTGGACCTGGTGGAAGGTGACGTCCTTCTGCTCGGTGGCCGAGTACAGCTTGACGGGGATGGTGACCAACCCAAAGGAGATCGCACCCTTCCAGATGCTGCGCATGGGGACTCCTCTGCTGTCGTCGGCACACCAATTGGGCACATACCCCTCATGGGCCAACCAATGCCATACCCGGTAGAGCCAATGCTGGCCGTACCTGGGGAACTACCCATAGATCGTGATCGTTACGGACTCGAGGTCAAGTGGGATGGCATCAGGGCTTTGGTCCACATCGACAACGGCCTCAGGGTGACAGGACGCCACGGAACCGAATACACCCGCCGTTATCCCGAAATTTCGGGGTTCGGGGTGAAGAATGCGGTGCTGGATGGCGAGGTCGTCGCACTCGACCAGCGGGGCAGGCCCAGTTTCGAACGCCTGCAGCGCAGGATGCACCTGACCGACCCCGAGCCCGGCATGCTGGAGCTCTACCCGGTCACCTACTTCCCCTTCGACCTGCTCTACCTCGACGGCACTCCCCTGTTCGACCTGTCCTACCGCGATCGCAGGAGCCTGCTCGACGAGCTCGACATCGGGGCCCCGCCGTACTTCCCTGGAGAGTCCGACCTGCTCAGCGCGACCCATGAGCAGGGCCTCGAGGGGGTGGTCGCCAAGCGGCTCGACTCCCCCTACCGCCCCGGCGTGCGGTCGCCGTGGTGGATCAAGGTGAAGAACCTGAGCACCAGGGAGATCGTCGTCGGCGGCTGGAAGGCGGGCAAGGGCAGGCGCGCGGGCGGGATCGGCTCGCTGATCATGGGCGTGTTCACCGAGGCGGGCCTGACGTACGTGGGCCACGTCGGGACCGGGTTCACCGAGGTGACGCTGGAAGAGCTGTACGCGGTGCTGCGCCCGATGGAGATCGCGCGCAGCCCCTTCGCCAACGACGTGCCCTGGCGTAACCATTGGGTTAGACCCGACCTGGTCGGGGAGGTGGCCTACACGATGTGGACGGACGAACTGCGCCTGCGCCATCCCGTCTGGCGCGGTCTGCGGCCCGACAAGATCCCGGCGGAGGTGCGGCTGTGAAGGTCCCGGTGAAGGTGGACGGGCGCGAGCTGACGCTCAGCAATCTCGGCAAGGTGCTCTACCCCGAGGTCGGCTTCACCAAGGCCGAGGTCATCGACTACTACTCGCGCATCGCCCCGGTGCTGCTGCCGCATCTGAAGGGCAGGCCGCTGACGGTCAAGCGCTACCCCAACGGGGTGGACGGCGCGTACTTCTTCGAGAAGAACGCGCCCGGCCACACGCCCGCCTGGGTCAGGCGCGTGCGGCTGCCCGTGCCCGGCAGCGGCAAGAACCGGGACACCATCGACTTCGCCGTGGTGGAGGACCTGCCCTCGCTGGTGTACTACGCCAACCTGGCCGCGCTCGAGCTGCACGTGCCGCAGTGGCGGGTCTCCGACGACGGCCAGGCCGAGCCGCCCGACCTGCTCGTGTTCGACCTGGACCCCGGCGCGCCCGCCACGATCGTGGAGTGCTGCCAGGTGGCGCAGCTGCTGCGCGGCCTGCTCGAGGACGACGGCCTGACGGCCGTGCCCAAGACGAGCGGCAACAAGGGCATGCAGCTGTACACGCGCTGGGACGGCGGGCAGGAGCCCTCCGTGTACGCCAAGGAGCTGGCCCAGCGCTTGGCCAAGGACCACCCGCGGCACGTGGTCAGCGTGATGACGAAGTCGGCCAGGCCGGGCAAGGTGTTCATCGACTGGAGCCAGAACAACCCGGCCAAAACCACCGTGGCGCCCTACTCGCTGCGTGCCAGGCACCGTCCCACGGTGTCGACGCCGCTGCTGTGGGAAGAGGTGGAAGCGTGCAGGACTCCAGAAGACCTCGTCTTCACCGCACCCGACGTGCTGGCCAGAGTGGACAAGCACGGCGACCTTTTCAGTCAGGCGTAGGCTGGAGCCGTCCACACGTGGAGGGGGACTGAGATGTCGGAGATGGACGTACGCGGGGACGAGCGCCCCTTCGACTTCGACGAGCAGGAGATGCCCATCGAGGCATCCGAGGCCGACGCCGCCGAACAGGCCCGTCAGCTGCGTGAGCAGGACGGCGCCCTCCGGCGGGAGTTCCCGCTCGACGTCGATCCCGCAGACGCCGCTGACCAGGACCGGGTCGTCAGCCTCGACGATGACGACGACTACCGGTGAGGTGACGGCGACCCACCCATAGGATGTCCCAACCGAGCCCGTACGAGCCCGACGAAGGAGGGGGCATGACCGCCACCCCGGACGCCAAGCCCCGGGGCACCAGGCTGCCCCGTCTAGCCCGCCGCAGGCAACTGCTGAGCGCGGCGCAGGAAGTGTTCGTGGAGAACGGCTACCACGCCGCCGCCATGGACGAGATCGCCGACCGTGCAGGCGTCAGCAAGCCGGTGCTGTACCAGCACTTCCCCGGCAAACTTGAGCTCTACCTCGCGCTGCTCGACCTGCACGTCGACGACATGGTCAACCGCTGCCGCGAGGCACTGGCCTCCACCCACGAGAACAAGCTGCGGGTGCAGGCCACCTTCAGCGCCTTCTTCGACTTCGTCTCCAGCCAGGGCGAGGCCTTCCGCCTCGTCTTCGAGTCCGATCTGCGCAACGTGGCGCCGGTCCGCCAGCGGGTGGAGCGCGCGTTGCGCGAGTGCGCCGAGATGGTCAGCGCGGTGATCCAGGAGGACACCGGCTGCACCAGCGACGAGGCCCACCTGCTGGGTGTCGGACTGGTCGGGATGGCCGAGGTCAGCGCCCGCTACTGGGTCACCCAGCACGACTCGATCCCCAAGGACGCCGCCGAGCAGCTCATGGCCAGACTCGCCTGGCGCGGCATCAGCGGTTTTCCGCGTACGGCGTAACCCCGTTCGCTTGGCGCGATCATCCACTCGTTTGCGCTGTTCAGGGGCGACCATGGGATCGAGCCCGTCGAAAGGGAACAGCATGGAAGTCAAGATCGGCGTACGGTCCGTGCACCGAGAGCTCATCATCGAGACCGACCTGAGCCCCGAGCAGGTCGAGGAGGCAGTCAGGCAGGCGCTCGCCGTCGACAGCGGCGTCTTCGCCCTGAGCGACACCAAGGGCCGGCGCGTGATCGTCCCCACGGCATCCCTCGGCTTCATCGAGATCGGCGAAGACGAGAACAGGCCGGTCGGCTTCGGCGGCACCCTCTAGGTCGCCCTCCGCGAGGGGGTACGGCGAGCCGCGCCGTACCCCTGGCACGGCGTCCTGCTACCGGGTGTGAGGCTTATGCTCGCAATGCCCGGCGAACCTGTCGAGCACCATGGCCCAGCCTCCGCTGTACCCCTCCTCGTAGGTCGTCCCACACCTCGTAGACGCGCCCGTCCAGGCGCTCCTCGACGAGCACCTTGACGACGCGCTCGCCGCCGCCGATGGACAGCGGGTGGGTGGGCCACCACTGGCCGATCTCCCGCACGAAGGCGTCGAAGACGTGGTCGCGATCGCTGCGGACCGTCACCGAGCGGCGGATCGGCTCAACCACGGATGGTGCAGCCCCGGGCGCGCCGGGGACGGGCGACGTCATCCCGCTTCTGCTCGGTGGTCGGACAGTCCGCGCTCACCCTCCGCAATACGGCGCGCGAAGTCCAGTGATTCGGCCCACATCTCGTCAAGGAACTGCCGTAGCGGCGCGAGGCCCTCATGCCTGGCACGGTACAACCGTTTCGTCCCCTCGCGCCGCTCGATGACCAGACCCGCTTCCTTCAGCACCTGAAGGTGCTGGGAGATGGCGGGCCTGGTCACCTCGAAGTGCTCGGCGATCCGTCCCGCGGGCAGCTCCTGGTGGGCCACCAGCTTGAGGATGGCCCTGCGCCGCGGCTCCGAGATGGCCTTGATGGCGTTGTCGATCGAGTCGGGGTCTATCTCTTCCACAGTCCTATCCGATTGCCCTGCGGGTCGGTGCACTCGGCCAGCGTGCCGGTCCCCTCGATGTCGTACGGCGGGACCACGGTCTTCCCGCCGAGCGCCTCGGCCCTGGCGAGGTAGGCGGGCACGTCGTCGACGTCGACCACGATGCTGACTCCCTTCGCGGCGCCCTCCTGCGCCGTGCCGATGCCGCCCGGCAGGCCTCCCGTGTCGGCCATGCCGTACCCCATGGGGTTGTCGGCATCGATCTTCCAGTCGAACAGCTCCTTGTAGAAGCCGAAAAGCTGCGCCGCGTCGGTGGTGGCGATGTCGAAGAACACTACTGGACGACCCATGGCATGCTCCTTTCGTCGCCACTAACGTTAGTGGCGACTTTCGTAAGTGTCAACTAACGCTTCAGATGCCGAGGGCGGCCATGCGCTTGCCGTGCTCCTCCGTCAGCCGGGCGAACAGCCGGGAGATCTCCGCCTGGTCGTTGGCGGCCTTCTCCACCAGCAGCGTGGCCAGCTCGGGGCGGGCAGCCGCCACCCGCTGGGCCTGGCTCAGGCCTTCGCCGACCAGCCGTCGCGCCCACAGCGCGAGCTTCCCTCCCGCCGCGGGATCCGCCTCGATCGCGGCCCTGACCCGCTCGACCACGAACTCCGAGCGGTCCTCTTCGGCCAGCACCTCGTCGACCAGGTCGCCGAGCGACGGGTCGATATGCCTGGCGGCCTCGCGGTAGAAGTCGAGCGCGATGCCGACCCCGACGTAGGCCTTGACGAGCGCCTGCAACCAGTCGGCCGGCGCGGTCTGGGTGTGCCAGGCGTCGAACGCCTCGACGAACGGGGACATCGCCGCCTCCGGGTCGGCGCCCATTGCGGACAACCTGTCGCGCAGCAGCCTGAAGTGCGCGTACTCGGCCACGGCCAGCTCGCCGAGGGCAGCCCGGTCACCGACCGTGGGTGCGAACCGGGACGCGTCACCGGCCATCTGCAGGAACGCGCTCAGTTCCGCATAGGCCAGAACACCGAGGAGATCGACGACACCAGGGGACTCATCCATGATTGGCAGCGTACTTCGGGAACAACGCGAAACTCGGCTGGCGTTGTGCTATCGAGTACACTGCTCTGTGAAAGTGCGACCGCACTGTGTTATTTCGGGGGATTCCTCCCGATGTCCCCGCTCCCCGGGCCGCGGTCGCTAATGACTGGAGAGGGCTGACCCCGGTTTCGACGCTGGTCCCGGCAGGTCCGCCTTCATTTGAGACTGAGGCAGGCCACGCTGACGACTTTCCGAGACCTCGGAGTCACACCAGAGATCGCTGATGCCCTCGAGACCGAGGGCATCGTCACACCGTTCCCCATCCAGGAGATGGCACTCCCGCTCGCGCTGAGCGGCCAGGACCTGATCGGCCAGGCGCGCACGGGCACCGGCAAGACCTACGCGTTCGGCATCGCGATGCTGCAGAGCATCGGCAAGCCGCGCAAGAACCGCAAGAAGCCGCGCGGACTGGTCATCGTCCCGACCCGCGAGCTCGCCGTCCAGGTCTCCGAGGACCTGGTCACCGCCGCGGGCAAGCTCGGCTCCCGCGTCCTGACCGTCTACGGCGGGCGCGCCTACGAGCCGCAGATCGAGTCGCTCAAGGCCGGCGTCGACGTGATCGTCGGCACCCCCGGACGCCTGCTCGACCTGGTCAAGCAGAAGCACCTCGACCTGTCGCAGATCACCTCGCTGGTGCTCGACGAGGCCGACCGCATGCTCGACCTGGGCTTCCTGCCCGACATCGAGCGCATCTTCAAGCTCATCCCCGAAGAGCGGCAGACGATGCTGTTCTCGGCCACGATGCCGGGCGAGATCGTCGCGCTGTCCAGGAAGTACCTCAACCGGCCCACGCACGTGCGCGCAGAGAACAGCGACGTGGACGAGGCCGAGATCACCCCGCAGGTGCGCCAGTTCGTCTGGCGTGTGCACCGCATGGACAAGATCGAGCTCCTGGCCCGCATCCTGCAGGCCCAGGGCCGCGGTCTCACGATGGTCTTCTGCGAGACCAAGCGGGCCTGTGACATGGTCGCCGAGCAGCTCGACACCCGCGGCTTCGCGGTCGCGGCCGTCCACGGCGACCTCGGCCAGGGCCAGCGGGAGCAGGCGCTGCGCGCGTTCCGCAACGGCAAGATCGACGTGCTCGTCGCCACCGACGTCGCGGCCCGCGGCATCGACATCGACGACGTCACCCACGTGGTCAACTACGACGCACCCACCGAGGACAAGACCTACGTCCACCGCATCGGCCGCACCGGCCGGGCGGGCAAGACGGGCATCTCGGTCACCTTCGTCGAGTGGGAGCAGCTGACGCGCTGGAAGATGATCAACCAGATGCTCGGGCTCGAGTTCGCCGAGCCGGAGGAGACCTACTCCTCCTCGCCGCACGTCTACACCGAGCTGGGCATCGCCGAGGGCACCAAGGGCGTGCTGCCGCACGCCAGCCGCTCCCGGGCGGGCCTGTCGGCCGAACAGATCGAGGACCTGGGCGAGACCGGCCGGTCCCGCACCCGGGGCCGCCGCGAGGAGCGAGAGCGTCCGCCCCGCGCGCCTCGCCAGCGCCGCCGCACCCGTGGCGGCCAGCCCGCCGATTCCGTCGAGACGCCGGAGGTCGAGCAGATGAGCAGCAGTGAGGAGACCCCCGCCATCATCACCGCCGACGAGATCGAGGCAGCCGCCGCGCCCGCGGCGACCGCCCGCGCCCGCCGGACCCGTCGCGGCGCCGCGACGGACGCCATCGAGAGCGCCCTGGCCACGACCGACGTCCTCGCCCCCGAGGCCGAGGCGCCCCGGGCGCGCCGTACCCGCCGCACCGCGGCCCCGGTCGTCGAGCAGCCCGAGCTCGCCCCCGAGCCCGCGGTCGTCGAGACCAAGCCCGCGGCGAAGACGCGGGTCAGGGCGGCCGAGCCGCAGCCGGTGGACTACTCCGACCACGAGGTCGAGCAGGAGCCGAGCTTCCTGGTCACGCCGCCGCCGGTGGTGCGCAGGGAGCCGGAGCGCATCGTCCCGCCGAACGCGTTCACGGTGATCTTCCAGTCGCCCGACCTGGCCACGGACGAGGACGACATCGCCCCCTCCGCCGCCAGCGAACGGCAGCAGCAGCGCCGCCGTCCCCGTCCCAGTGGCGGTGGCGGTGGAGGCGGCGGCGGCGCTCGCCGCCGGGCCTAGCTCGATGAAGAAGGGCGCGCGCCGTCGACCGGCGCGCGCCCTTCTTCATGCCCGCAGGTCCCTTCGCATGACGGGCCTGGTCGGCGTGCGCCGGGCCACCTCGCGGAACCCGGCCGCGTCGAAGAGCGCGCGCCAGCCGTGGTAGAGCTCGGCGGCCATCAGCTTGCGGTCGGTGTCGATCGGATAGCCCTCGACCGCCCTGGCCCCGCACGAGGCCGCGTAGTCCACGGCCCCCGAAAGCAGCGCCACGGGAATGCCCTTCCCGCGTCCAGAACGGGTCACGTAGAAACAGGTCACGGCCCATACCCCGGGTTCGGCGGCGTCGAGCGGCTTCATGGCGGGCGACTTGGCCAGCCGTAGGTGATCCTCACGGGGCGCGACCGCGCACCAGCCGACCGGGGCGCCGTCGAGGAAGGCGAGCACTCCTGGCGCGGGGCCGGGGGCGTCGACGAGCGCGCGCAGCCGGTCTCGGGCGCCTTCTCCCTTGAGCTCGCGGAAGTGCGCGCCCGTGGCGCGGAACCACAGGCACCAGCAGCCGCCGTGCGCCCCCTGCGGACCGAAGACGGCTTCCACGTCGGGCCACGATGTGGCGGGACGGATGTCAAGCTCGGTCATAAGCGCGCATCTTCCCAGAACTGCACCAGCGTACTGTGTTCGCCGGTGTCGAGGCTCTGACCTCTGGGTATTGTTGCCCCACGTGAGTACGCCGCAATTCCTGAACCTGCCTCCTGGCGTCGCCCCCCGCAGGCTGGAGACGCCCCAGGGCACGTTCGCGGCCCTGGAGGCGCTGCCGGTCAGCGGCGTGGTGGAGCGCCTGCCGGCGATCCTGGTGCCGGGCCTGACCGGCAGCAAGGAAGACTTCATCGCGGTGCTGCAGACCCTGGCCCAGTCCGGCCGCCGGGTGCTGGCGATCGACCTGCGCGGCCAGTACGAGACGCCGGGTCCCGACGATCCCGAGGCCTACACCTGCGCGGCGCTGGGCGCCGATGTGGACCTGCTGGCCCAGCTGGTCGGCGGCGGCGAGGCGGCGCACCTGGTCGGCCACTCCTTCGGCGGGCTGGTGGCGCGCGAGGCGGTCATCGACGGGCGCACCAAGTTCGCCTCGTTCACGCTGATGAGCTCGGGCCCGGCCGCGATCGTCGGCCCGCGCGCCGAGAACGGCGTCAAGATCGTGCAGGAGCTCCCCCGGCTGGGCCTGGAGCACCTGTGGCACACCAGGTTCGAGCCGGAGGCGCTGGCCAACGGCGTGCCCGACGACATCGTGGCGTTCCTGCGCAAGCGGCTGCTCGCCAACTCAGCGACGGGCCTGGCCACGATGGCCGAGCAGGTGCTGACGATGCACGACCGCACCGACGAGCTGCGCCAGATCGAGGTGCCCACGCTGGTGCTGTTCGGCGAGCACGACGACGGCTGGCCGCCGGTGGTGCAGAGCGAGATGGCCAACCGGCTGGGCGCGGAGGTCATGGTGGTGCCGGGCGCGGTCCACTCCCCCGCGGTCGAGGCGCCGGAGACCACGGCGCAGACGCTGGTCAGGTTCTGGAACGCGGCGGAGAAGCGCTCCTTGGACATCCGGCCCAATAGCGTGTAATTATCTACTTACTATGCCGACCATCGAAGAGATCGTCGTCCAGCCCCCGCAGAGCGTCACCTGGCAGGTGCACCTCGACCGCGCCATGTGGATCGGCGGCGTCAGGGGCCTGATGCTGCAGGCCCTCCACCCGCTGGCGATGCGTGGCGTCTGGCAGAACTCCAACTTCCAGGAGGACCCGTTCGGGCGGCTGCGCCGTACCGCGGACTTCGTGGGGCGCGTCACGTTCGGCAGCCCTGAAGACGCCGACGAGATCGGCCGGCGCGTGCGCGGCATCCACCGGCAGCTGCGCATCCAGAGCGAGGGCCGCACCTACCGCGTGGACGACCCCGAGTTGCTGCTGTGGGTCCACTGCGCGGAGGTCTCCTCCTACCTGGAGGTGGCCAGGCGGGGCGGGCTCGGCATCACCGAGCGCCAGGCCGACCGCTACCTGCGCGAGCAGCGCAAGAGCGCCACCTACGTGGGCCTGCACCTGGAGGACGTGCCCGGGTCGCTGGCCGAGATGGACGCCTACTTCAAGCAGGCGCGGCCCAGCCTCCAGGTCACGCCGGAGGCCGCGGCGACCGTCAGGTTCCTGCTGTGGCCGCGCCTGCCGCAGGAGCTGCGCCTGCTGTCGCCGGGCAAACCGGCCTACTTCCCCTTCGGCGCGCTGTGCTACTACACCCTGCCCGACTGGGCCAGGCGGATGTACGGCGTGCTGCCCGAAGTGCCCAAGGCCACGGTGACCGCGGCGCTCAAGGCCTTCCGGCTGACCATGAACTCGCTGCCCGAGCCGGTCCACGACCGCGCGTTCATGCCCTCGACCAGGGACATGCTGGCCCGCGCACGCCAACGCCTCGGCGCGGCGGGCTACGACGTGAGCAAGGGGCTCAAGGGGCTCACCGACCCGCGCCGCTGGCCTGGTGGCGATAGACGAACTCCCCACCACCGCTCAGCCGCGTGAGCAGCCCGTGGTCCGGCGACAGCCGGCAGGCGGGATCGGTACGGCCGGCGTCCCCGGTCAGCGCGTAGGCCTGGCACCGGCAGCCGCCGAAGTCCAGGCTCTTGCGCGGGCAGCTGGAGCAGGGCTCGGGCATCCAGCCGGTGCCGCGGTAGGCGTTGAAGGCAGGCGATTGCGCCCAGATCCAGGCCAGCGAGTGCTCCTTGACGCTGGGCAGCTCCAGCGGCAGGTCGTAGGCGGCCGGGCAGGGCAGCACGCGGCCGTCGGGCGCCACGGTGAGCGAGATCGCGCCCCAGCCGCCCATGCACGGCTTGGGGATCCCGTCGAAGTAATCGGGGATCACCCAGATGAGCTCGACATCCGTTTTCTCTCGAAATTTCGTGACTGATGCCTCGGCGCGGGCCAGCTGCTCGCGCGTGGGCAGCAGCGCGTCCCTGTTGGCCAGCCCCCACCCGTAGAACTGGGTGTTGGCCAGTTCGATCCGCTCGGCACCCCAGGCGATGCCCAGCTCGATGACGTCCTCGACGGCGTCCAGGTTGTGCTGGTGGAGCACGACGTTGAGCCCGAGCGGCAGCCCGGCCGCCACGATCACGGCCGCCGCCTTCCGCTTGGCCTCGAACGACCTGACCCCGGCGATCTTGTCCGAGACTTCAGGCGAGGCGGCCTGTACGGACAGCTGGACGCTGCGCAGCCCGGCCTCGGCCAGCGTGTCCAGGCGCCTGGCGGTCAGGCTGAGGCCGCTGGTGACGAGCTGGCTGTAGATACCGGCCGCCGTGACGGCCTCGACGATCTCCGCCAGGTCCCGCCGCAGCAGCGGCTCGCCGCCCGACAGGTGAGCGTGCACGACGCCAAGCTCGCCCGCCTGGCGGAAGACCTCGCGCCACTCGCCGGTGCCGAGCTCGCCGGCTCTGGCCACCAGCTCGGTGGGGTTGGAGCAGTAGGGGCAGCGCAGCGGGCAGCCGTGGGTGAGCTCGGCCAGCATGGCCCAGGGCGGTTTCACCGCAGCCACCCCTCGCCGCGCACCCTGTCGAGGAACTCCACCACGTCGCCGGCGACCTCGCCGGGGAACTCGGCCACGATCTCCTGCGCGGTCCGCGTGCCGTCGCACAGGGCGACGATGGCCGCGGCCTCCTCGTTCAGCACGACGATCCGCTCCGGCACGATGAGCAGCTCCGCCTGCCGTACCGGGTCGTGGCGCAGCATCGCGGAGGGCGCGAGGGCGGGCCGCCAGGTCATCGGCGCGCTCCCGCCACGGCGTCGAGCAGCGCCCAGAGCACCTCGCACTTGAAGCGCAGAGCCTCGACGGCCCGCCGCTGGTCGGCACGGTCGCGCGCCCAGTCAAGGACCAGCGCCAGAGCCTCGCCGCTGTCCTGGCGCCCCTGCCCGACGCGGATCTGGAAGTAGCGCAGGCCCTCGGGGTCGATCCACGGATAGTGCTTGTCGAAGGCGGCGATGCGGGTGCGCATGAGGTCGGGGGCGAACAGCTCGGTCAGCGAGGCGGCGACCGCCTCGAGGACCGAGCCGTTGCGGCACAGGTTGACGTAGCCGTCGACCGCCATCCGCACCCCGGGCAGCACCTCCTCGCCCGACAGCAGGCGCTCCCTGTCGATGCCCGCGGCCTCGCCCAGCCGCAGCCAGCGCTCGATGCCGCCCTCGCCGGGCTGGGTGCCGTCGTGGTCCTGGATGCGGCGCAGCCACATCCTGCGCAGTTCGGGCGTCTCCAGCTTGGCGAGGATGTGCGCGTCCTTGACCGGGATGTGCCGCTGGTAGTGGAAGCGGTTGAGTACCCAGGTCCGCAGCTCCTCCTTGCCCAGCTCGCCCGCGTGCATGCGCAGGTTGAACGGGTGCAGGTGGTGGTAGTGCCGCTGCGGTACGGCACGCAACTCGGCCTCGAAGGGGGTCACAGCTCGATCACCATCCCGTCCGCGGCCACCTCGAGACCCAGCTCGGCCAGCACCTGGTGCTGCTCGGCGGCCGGGTCGACGAGGGGGTTGGTGTTGTTGAGGTGGGTGTAGAGGCAGCGGCCGGGCAGCCGGGCCAGGCGCTTCATGGTGGCCTCGATCGGCAGGTGGCCCATCTCGGTGGCCGTCCTGGTGGAGATCCCGGTACGGCGCGGCTCCTCGTCGTCCCAGAAGGTGCCGTCCACGATCACGCAGTCGGCGTCCTCGATCAGTGGGCTCCAGACGCCCATCGCGGGCGCGTACACCACGCTGCGGGAGCCTTCGCGGAAGCGGGCGGCCGAGACCCAACCGGGGGCGGGCGGGTCCTGGCGGGCGTAGCGGGGTCGCTTGTCCGACAGCGGGATCGCGTCGTCGAGGTCGTGCCAGGTCAGCGTGGTGTAGGGGCGGAGGAGGGTGGCGAAGGGATGCAGGGCCCGCCGTACCTCCGGGGTGGAGAAGACCTCGAGCGCGGCGGCCTCGCGCAATCGCAGCAGGCCGATGGTGTGGTCGAGCTCGGCGTCGGTGAGCACCACGCGCGGCGCGATCCCGCGGCCGGGCGCGAACCAGGCGCACTCCGCGATCTGGTCGGCGACGTCGGGCGTGGCGTTGACGAGGACGCAGCCGTCCTCGCGCTGTACGGCGATGCTGGCGTGACGCCGGCGCCACCCCGGGTTGGCACGCGCCCCGGTGCAGCCGGGGCACGCGCAGTTCCACTGGGGGACGCCGCCGCCCGCGGCGGTGCCGAGCACCTGCAGGCGCACGACGCCGGCTTACCGCGTGGCGAGGAAGTACGCGGACATCTCCATCGACGCCTCGACGACCTGGTAGTCGGGCTTGTGCCAGGTCGTGGCCTCACCGCGGGTCCTGACCTTCTTGGCGTGGGTCCTGGGGGGCTGCTTCCTGCCCGGGTCCTTGGGCTGAGCCATGCGCGATGCACCTGCCTTCCGTCAGAACAACGAGTTACTGACGATATGACTGCCGGCAGGGGCAGTCGTCAATCCTTAGATCCGATCTATTTCCGGAAACTTCGCTCTCTAGTGGACCCTAGCCACTCATTGGGGACTCTTCATCCGATGTCTTTACCGGCAGCACGAAGCTGGCGGCCAGGACGACCACGGAGATGGCGGCCATCGCCCAGCCACCATCCGTCACTCCCGCCCCGAAGAGCAGCCCCGTCACCGGCGCGGCCACCCCCGCGCCGACGAACCGCGACGCCTGGAACAGCCCCACCGCAGATCCGGTGTCGCGCCGGTCGGAGTGCACGTAGACCAGCGAGTTGAGCCCGAACTGGTTGAAGGCCGCCCCCAGCCCGAGCAGCGCGGTGGCCACGAGCACGATGCCCACGGGACCCACCGCGAACATCGCCGCCGACCCGCCCGCCATCAGCAGCGCGGCCACGACCAGCACGATCCGCAGCCCGGACCTGGCGGCGACCGCGACGGCGGCCGGCATCGCCAGTACGGCCAGCGCCGCCATCGGCAGCACCAGCAGCCCCGCCACGCCGGCGGACACGCCCGCCACGTGCTGCGCCCACAGCGGCACCCCGATGAAGGCCAGGTAGAAGACGACGTTGACGAGCGCGTTCTGCCCGCAGGTGCCGAGCAGCGCGGCCTTCGGCCTGGGCAGGCGACGCTCGCGCCGCCCGTCCGCCGCCACGCGCGGCAGCCACTTCCAGCCCAGCGTCATGGCCAGCAGCGACAGCGGCACGTTCACCAGGAAGACCGCGCGCCATCCCCAGATCGTGACCAGCAGCCCGCCGAGCACGGGCCCGGCGGCGGCGCTCGAGGTCAGCACCATCGAGATGACCGCGATCAGCCTCGGCGGCGGCCTGCCGTCGGGCCCGGGGATGGCCGCCCGCACGATCGCCATCCCCGCGGGAAACGTGGCACACGTGCCGAACGCCTGCAGCAGCCGCATCGCCACCAGCCACCCGAACCCGGGCGCCAGGGCCGCCAGCGCGCCGGTCACGCCGATCAGGGCGAGCCCGCCGATGAAGACCGCCTTCGGGCCGATCCTGTCGGCCAGCATGCCCATCACGGGCGGCGCGAGCACGGCCGTGAGGTAGAACCCCGCGGCCAGCCAGGTCACGGCGACGATCCCGACGTGGAACTCTGCCGCGATCGGCACCAGCGCGACCGCGATCATCGAGGAGTTCAGCGGGTTGAACAACGCCCCCAGCGCCACCGTGGCCGGGATGCGCTGAAGGACGGGCATATGCCCGACTCTAGTCGGCCAGCCCGTCCCATGATCGGCGATCGGGCGCCGCCTGCCGCCCTTCCGGGCAGTGCCGGCGGAAGTCGCACCAGGAGCAGAACGGGCCAGGGTTCGGCGCGAACACCTCGTCGAGCTCGGGCGGGCCGCCGGGCGCCGCCTCGCGGTAGCGCTCGTCGGCGGCGGCGGCCTCGACGGCCACGTCCTCGGCGCGGCGCAGGTGGCGGCCGAGCGACTCGTCGGTGTGCCGCCACTCCACGATCTCGCCGGTGGGCAGGTGGTGCAGCTCGACGGCGTGACAGGGCGTGCGCATCATCCGGGACGCCGCGATCGCGTAGATGGCCAGCGCGAGCGAGGAGCGCGCGTCGTCCTGGGTGAGCGGGCGCCGCCCTGTCTTGTAGTCGACCACGACCAGCTCATCACCGCGCCGGTCGAGCCGGTCGATGCGCCCGGACACGGCGATGACCTTGGTGCGGGTGGCGACCGTGCGCTCCACGCCGACCGGGTCGTCGCTGGGATCCAGCGTCGCGACGTAGCCGGAGACCAGCTCGCGGGCGCGCGCCAGCCACTGCCCCGACTGCTCGGCGTCCCTGAACCCCTCGGTGATCCACCCGTTGGTCAGCAGGATGCCCGCCATCGCCGGCGTGCGCTTCTCGTACGGCTCGCGCCACCAGCCCGCCAGCGCGTTGTGCACGCTGGCGCCCACGCTGTTGTGCGCCCACGGCGCGCCCTTGGGCGGCTGCGGCCGGTCGAGGTAGGTGAACCGGTAGCGGCGCCGGCAGTCGAGCCAGCTGTTCAACCGCGACGGCGTGCAGGAGTAGAGCCGCCGCGGCATCCCGTCCAGCGGGAGCTGGTCGTACACCTAGTCGTCGCTCGGCTCGATCTTGATCCCGGCGATGCCCGAGGCGTCGGTCAGCGGGCCCTCCGGCTTGTCCTCGCGGGTCAGCGACCCCGACACCCAGTCGTCGAAGTGCGGCTCCAGGTCGCCGATCGTCACCTCGTCACCGTGGACGGCCAGCACCCGGGTGGCGCCAGGCAGCGTGAACAGCCTGCCGCCGATCGCGGTGAGCTGGTCGGCCAGGCCGGGGTACTCACCGCCCAGCTTGCCGGGGCCGTCGGCCTGCAGCGTCTTGCCGGTGAAGACCGCCTCGAGCGCCTCGCAGTAGAGCGACACCCCACCAGGGGTGACGCCGGGCGTCTCCATGACGTCGAGCTGGACGTCGGCGACACCGAAGATGCCGTCGTCCTCCATGTCGATGTCGGGCCAGGTCTCCGACCAGGTCTCCCGCCACAGGGGCTTGTCCTTGGGGTGCAGGGCGACGATCGCCTCGTCGCGGCTGGCCACCTCGATGGCGGCACCCACGTGGTCGGGCAGGCCGGCCGTACAGATGACCGCGAGCACCTCGCGGTCGCCGACCTGCTCCATGATCTTCTCGGCGTCGCGGGCGGGGTCGATGACGATGACCTCGTCGTCGTCGCCCACGATCCAGGTATTGTTCTCGACCTTGTGCTCGACGCCGTCGATGTCGACGACGCCCTCGGTCACCACTCGCTCGATACGCGCTGTCACGATTCCGAAGCCTAGCCCGTCTGGGAGAGAGAGCGAATCGCGTTGATGATGAGTTGCACTGCCAGCGCGGAAAGCAGCAGACCCGCGATGCGGGTGACGAGCTCCACGCCGTTCTCCTTGATGACCCGGATGATGCTGACCGAGAAGCGCATGAACAGCCACAGGATCAGGTGCACCGCGGCGATCGCCAGCCCGAGCGCGAGGATGCCGCCGCTGTGGCTGCCGACCTGCTGGGCGAAGACGATGGTCGCCACGATCGCGCCTGGCCCGGCGAGCAGCGGCGTGCCCAGGGGCACCAGCGCCACGTTGACGCTGGAGGGCACCGAGTCGGCCCGCGGCTCGGTCTGGCCGCGCAGCAGCTCCAGCGCGACGAGCAGGAGCAGCAGGCCGCCCGCGATCTGCATGGCGGCCACCTCGACGTGCAGATAGCTCAGGATGGCCTGGCCGAACACGGCGAAGATCACGATCAGGCAGAAGGCGGTGACGGCGGCCTGCCAGGCGATGCGCCTGCGCTGCTGCTGGGTGCGGCCACCGGTGTAGGCCAGGAACAGCGGGATGACGCCGGGCGGGTCCATGATGACGAACATCGTCACGAACGCCTCGACGAAGAACCGGATGTCGAACACCACTCCCCCTGCGTGGGGGGAGGCGTCTCAGTCGTCCAGTCTAGGAGAGAAGGCCCCGAACGGCAGATCGAGGTCCTGGTCCTGGTCGCGCAGGTCGCGCAGGTTGAGCTGCAGCAACGCGATCACGCAGCCCGCGTCCGCCGGCCAGGCGATCGTCCACAGCCAGTTGCCCAGCGCCTCGCCCGCGTAGACCGCGCGATCCTCGACCCCGCCCACGCACCACAGCGCGGTCGGGTGGCCGAGCACGTCGATCTTCGCGTTGGGCGGTCCCGCGTCGAACCCCTGCCCGGGGTCGGGCCCGTCCAGCCCGGCGAAGGCGGCACCCAGCCCGACGCCGGGTTCCTCCGCGATGATCAGCAGGTCGGCGGGCCCCTGCGCGAGCGCGGGACCCGACAGCGCCACCACGCTGGCCCTGGCCCCGCTACGCCCGTCGCCGACCTCGCCGAACCCCGTCACCAGCCAGCCCGCGGGCAGCGGCCAGGGCAGCCAGACGGGCACGACGGAGGTCTTGCGCAGGTTCTCGATCGCCGAGGAGGACGGCGGCCAGGGCGGCTGGTAGGGCAGGACGTCACCGTGCGCGTCACACCGCCAGGCGCTGGACCACACACTGGGCCCGTGAAGCGGGCCAAAGCACCGTGGGCAGGTTGGAGCCGCTCTCACAGCTACCCACGGTGCTTCCTGCACCATGGTTCCGTCAAGAGCGCGCCCCGTTATCGCGTCGTAATCTTGGTCATGTGCTCGTAAATTGTGTCGGCGCGGTCATCCTGCTGGACCACCGGCTGCTCCTGGTACGGCGGGGCCATCCACCCGGCGAGGGCCTGTGGTCGATCCCGGGCGGCCGGGTCGAACCCGGCGAGTCGGATGTGGCAGCGGTCGAGCGTGAGGTGCTGGAGGAGACCGGCCTGGTGGTCGAGGTCGGCCCCCTGGCCGGCACGGTGGTCCGCGGCGACTACCTGATCCGCGACTACCTGGCCACGGTCACCGGCGGCACCCTGACGCCCGGCGACGACGCCGCCGACGCCCGCTGGTGCACCATGGCCGAGATGCGCGGGATGCCGCTGACGGAGGGCCTCCTGCCGACGCTGACCTCGTGGGGCACGCTTGACGGTTTGCCCGATTGATGGTGAAATCCCGCCTCAGCGTCGCGTGCACCCGGCAACAAGACCACCGCGGGCATGGAGGCGTCGGACCATGGGAAATCCTTGGAAACCTCACATGAGCGCATGAAGGCGTTCGGTACCCAACTCATCGAGATGCACGACCTGCTCCGCACGGAGCTCGCCCGGCTCCGCTCCGGCTCCGAGGGGCCGAAGGATCTGCGGTCGCACTGCCTGGCCTTCTGCTCGGCGCTGACCCGTCACCACTCGGGCGAGGACGAGAGCGTCTTCCCCACCCTGGCCGAGCGGCACCCCGAGCTCCGCCCGGTGCTCGAGGATCTCAGCCGCGACCACGGACTCATCACCGACATCCTGCTCAGGATCGAGGCCGTGATCGACGATCCGCAGGCCAGGGACAGCGAGCTGGACGGCCTGGCGGCCATCATGGAATCCCACTTCTCCTTCGAGGAGCGGAAGATCGTCGAGGCGCTCAACGGCCTGGAGGAACTCGAAGGCTTGACCGTATGATGCGCCTGTCATGGCCATCCTCATCCGGGCCTCCGACGTTCCCGAGAACCGCCGCCACGACGCCTGGCGCGGGATCGTCTGCGACACCCTCGGCCCCCTCGACCTGCGGATCGACCCAGACGCGCCACTGAGGGGCCAGATCGAGGCCGGGCGACTCGACACCGTGACCGTGGCGCACGCCATGACCTCCACCCCGCACAGCATGCACCGCACCCCCGGGCTGATCCGCCGCGACAACCCTGAGCTGTACCGGGTGGTGCTGGTCATGTCGGGCAGCCTCGTGCTCACGCAGCGCGAGCGCTCGTCACGGCTGCGGGCCGGCGAGTTCGCCGTCTACGACTTCACCCAGCCCTACGACGTGGCCTACGACTCGGCGGTGGAGCTCGCGGTCTTCAGCCTGCCGCACGAGTCGCTCACGCTGCTGCGCGATCCCGTCCGCGCGCTCACCGCGGTGCCGTTCGCCCCCGACGAGGGCGCCGCGGCGCTGGCCGGGCCGCTGCTGCGGCGGGTGGCACTCGACCTGGAGACCTACCAGCCGGCCAGCGCGGCCAGGCTGTCGTCGGTGGTGCTGAACCTGATCACCACCGCCATCGCCGAGCGCGCCGACCAGACCGCCGTGCTACCGCCGGAGACACAGCAGCGCGCGCTGCTCATGCGCGTCCACGACTTCATCGAGCAGCGTCTGGGCGACTTCGACCTCGACCCCGGCATGATCGCCGCCGCCCACCACGTCTCGCTGCGCTACCTGCACCGGCTGTTCGAGTCGCAGAACACCACGGTCGCCGCCTGGATCAGGCACCGTCGCCTGGAACGCTGCCGCGCCGATCTGGCCGACGCCCTCCTGCGCACGCTGCCGGTCAGCGCGGTCGCCGCCCGCTGGGGCCTGCCCGACGCCGCCCACTTCAGCAGGCTCTTCAAGCAGACGTACGGCATGCCGCCCGCCGAATACCGGCGCATGCGCGCATAGTCAATCGACCCGGCACGCACATCCAAGACTCGGCACCCTCTCCGAACGCAGACTGATGGCACATCAGCACGAATGAGAGAGGAACCCAGAGATGCCCGTCATGTTTGTGAACATCCCGGTCAAGGACGTGAACCGCTCGAAGCAGTTCTTCACCGACCTCGGTTTCGACCACTTCGGCGCGACCGAGGACATGGCCTCGGTGATCATCAGCGACACGACCCAGGTCATGCTGATCGCCGAGCCCACCTTCGCCACGTTCGCCGAGAAGCAGGTCGGCGATCCACGCGAGAGCACCCAGGCCATCCTGGTCCTCGGCCTGGAGAACCCGCAGGAGGTCGACGCCCTGCTCGACAAGGCCCTGGCCGCAGGGGCCGCCCCGGTCGGCGAGCCCACCAACGCCGACGGCCGCTACCTGCGCGGCTTCCGCGACCTCGACGGCCACCACTGGGCCGCGCTGTGCCTGATCCAGCCATGACGATCTCGGCGGACGGCACCCGCATCGCCAGTGACACGACGGGCTCCGGCCCCATGGTCGTCCTGGTGCACGGCGCCTTCACCGACCGGCGCCACGCCACGCTCCGCGGCGTGGCGTCGGCCCTGGCGCCCTGGTTCACCGTCGTCAACTACGACCGCCGCGGGCGCGGCGACAGCGGCGACACCCCGCCCTACGCCGTCGAGCGCGAGATCGAGGACGTGGCCGCGCTCATCCCCGGCACCGCGATGGTCTTCGGCGGCTCCTCGGGCGGGGCCCTCGTCCTCGAGGCGGCAGCGCGCCTGCCCGCCATCACGAAGGTGGCCGTCTGGGAGCCGCCCTACCACGTCGACCCCTCCGCGCCCCCGATCGGCAACGACTTCGCCGACCGCCTGGCCTCCCTGGTACGGCAGGGCCGCCGCGGAGACGCGGTCGAGGTGTTCATGACGGAGGCGGCCGAGGTACCCGCGGAGGTGGTCGCCGGGATGCGGGGCCAGCCGTACTGGAAGGAGTCGGAGGCGGTGGCGCACACGCTCGCCTACGAGGCGGCCGTGCTCGGCCCGGGCAACGCACTGCCCGCGGCGCGGCTGGCGACGATCCGGCAGCCCACGCTGGTGCTGTCGGGCGGCGCCGGCCCGGCCTGGATGGCCAACGCGGCGCTGGCCGTCACCGCGGCGGTCCCCAACGCCACCCACCGGGTGCTGGAGGGCCAGACCCACAACGTGGACCCTCAGGCGCTCGCGCCGGAACTGCTGGAGTTCTTCACCGCATGACGCGCTCGCGGGCCGTCTCGGCGTAGTCCTGCCAGCGGCCGGCGTGCGCGTGCGGCACCGACACCCAGTCCTTCATCGGCCGGTGCCGCTCCGACGGGTCGAACAGCGTGGCGCCCTCCAGGGCCAGCGCCTCGGCGTGCTCGGCGCTCCCCTGGACCAGCCGGCACGCCAGCCCCTCCTGGAACAGGCAGGCGAACGCCTTGCCGTTGGCGGCCTTGTAGGACGGCTTGCCGAAGACCTTGGCGATCACCACGCCCAGGTCGGCCATCTCTGTCCCGATCCGGTCGAAATCTTCCTGCGGTGTCATGTGCCGAGTATGCGTGATGGGTTGACCGCACTGCGTCACATGGGGGATCTTGGTGGCGGTGGTGAAGCGACTGAGCGGGGTGCGGCGGGTGGCCATGTGGCCGCTCGTATCGATCGGCTACCCACTTCTGCCCGTCGCGGTGGCCGTGGGCGCCGCCGCCATCTCGGCCACTCCCCCGCCCTTCCTCGACAACTGGGTCGGCAGCGTGCTCAGCATCCTGATCACGCTGGGCGCCTTCCTGCTGATCTTCGGCAACGTGTCCGTCCACGACGGCTGCCTGGTCGGCATCCTGGTCTTCCTCGCCCTCAGCACGGCGACCTTCCAGGCTCGCACGGCCTACGAGGCCTGGGTCCTGCAGGATCGCGGCGCCGTCACGGCCTGCACCATCCTCAAGGTCAACACCCGCACGGTGTACTCCACGACCACCCACGCCGACGGCACCAGCAGCTCCAGCAGCACGACCTACTACGACCACACCCTCCGCTGCGCCGCCCCGTCGATCACGACGATGACCACCACCCACGCCACGGCCGGCAAGGGCGCCAGTATCCAGGTCGCCTACGACCCCACCGGCCGCCTCTCCCCCCGCCCCACGTCCGACGCCGACCTGCGGTCGTCACTGAGGTGGGCTCTCGTGGGCCTGACCCTGACGATCCTCCTCAACCTGGCCACCGCCTCCGGCCTCACGGACCGCATCCGCGCCTCCGCTCACAGCTTCAGAACGCGCGGGCGCTGATCCACCGGCCCCGACATCAAGATCTCCCGCAAACTACGCCGCACCAGCTCGAGCCCCTCGTCATCAACCACCAGGTCGATGTGAACCACGGGCGCCACGTCGAGCTCCTCAGCGGCCTCCTCCGTGAAACACAGCCTCAGGCGCCTGGAGGAGAGCCCGCATTCGGTCACACCGCCGTAGGTGGTGCCTGCCTGGTCCTCGCGCACGATGCAGTAATCGTCGTCCGGTTCGTCCACGGACATCATGAAGATCAGCGCCCGGCCGGTCCCGTCTTCCTCTTCCGCCAGCCCGAACGTGACCACCTCCGGCCCGTCATCCCGCCCGACCATGCGGGCCGCCATGAAGGACAGGCTCGGCTCGGCCGCGAAGGGTACCGGGAGGTCGTCGGGCCAGCGCGCGAGCATCCACGGCGGCACGAATTTGCTCCTGCGCGGAAACCTGGACAGCTCCTCCGCATACGCGGCGGAAGGCAGGTCACGGCCCTCGTCGAAAGGTGAATCGCGCATGAAGGTGTGCGACGTTGCGTTGTAGGAGCTGCCATGGAGGCTGTACTGCAGCTTGTGGCGGAACCATGTCCCCTCGCCAGGATCGTAATCGGCGGCCTTGAGCCCCAGATAGAGGTCGTCGAGTCCGTCGATGTGCCCCGCCTGTCGGGTGCCGTCCGCCATCAGGAACGTGATCGTGGTGATGTGCGAGGTGCCGAGCTGGAGGCGGTCGAGCTCGACGTCCTGCCACCCTTCCGGGGCCTGGGACATCACTCTCCTGCCGATCTCGACGCAGAGTTCGTGCCCACGTTGGCGCTTCATCGGGCCATGATCCTGCAAAGGGGGTCAAGGCGTAAGAGTCGACGTCCAGAGGGTTAGGTGGTCGGCGTTGTAGGTGGTGGAGCGGCCCAGGGCGACGACGTCGCGGCCGGCGATGGTGACGGCGGCCAGCCACTGCATGCCCTGCCCCGCGAGCCGATCCGTGGTGAGGTCGTGGCGGGTCCAGGTCTGGCCGTCCGTGGAGGTCCAGGCGGCGCTGTCCGCTTCGCCCGGGCGGCCGTGCCAGCCGACCGCGACGAGGCCGTCCGAGGTCGCCGCCAGGTCCGTGACCGCCGACGACTCGTCCATCCAGGCCGTGGTCCAGGTCTTGCCGTCGTCCTCCGAGACCGCCGAGAAGGGGCGGTCGGTGTTGCCGACGCCGATGGCGACCAGCCGGTCGCCGTAGGCCGTGATCTGGCGCAGCCCGGCCGCGCTGGCGTCCGGCGGGGAGACCCGCTTGCGCGGGGTCCAGTTGACGCCGTCCTCCGAGGTCCACACGACGCTGCTCTCCTGCTCACCCGTCCCTGAGCCGCCGACCGCGACGTAGCCGGTGGAGGTGGCGGCCACCGCGTGGACGCGCACTCCCGAGCCGCCCTGCGGCAGCTTCTTGGACTTGGTGAACTTGCGCAGGTCGGGGGTGAACCACAGGGCCGCGGCGGCCGTGCCCGAGGCGTCCCTCGACTCGCCCGCCAGCACGTACCCCTTCTGGCCCGCGGCCGCGGCGTGCAGGTCGAGGTAGGGGTGGCCCTGGTCGCGGGCGAGGTCGCCGGTGGCGGCCAGTTGCTTCCAGGTGCGTCCGTCGGAGGAGCCCACCAGGAGCGGCTCGGTGACCGACACGTCCGTCTGGGTGCTGCCGACCGCGAGCCAGCCCCGCCTGCCGTACACGACGTCCGAGAGCGACTGCTGGCGCGGGCCGCCGAGGCTCATCGAGGTCCAGCCCTTCCAGTTGAGGCTGGTCCAGATCGCGGCGTCGCCGGAGGCCGAGCCGACCGCGACGTAGCGGCCCGCGTGGTTGGCCAGGCGCGCCGTCTCGCGGGCGATCCTGGTCAGCCCGTCGACGCGGTTGAGCGGCACGCGCGAGGCGGCGCCGCGCGGCGGGGCTGTCATGAGCACGATCTGGTTGTCGACGTCGGCCGCCGCCTGGTCTCCGCCGGCGAACAGCGTGCCGGAGTCGGCGATCGCGAAGCCGCGCAGCGTGGCGCCCGACAGGTTGCCCAGCTCGGCCCGCTTGGCCCAGCCTCGCCCGTCGCCGCTGGTCAGCACCGCGTACTTGCCGAGGTTGGCCTGGGCGACGGCCGCGATCCCGCCGCGGTAGGAGATCATCTCGTCGATGCCCGGGCTCTGGCCGCTCAGCCCGTGGATGGAGCCGCACTGCGCCCACTGCGTGCCGCTCTGCGAGCAGTAGACCCGTACGTCCCCCGCACTGGTGCGGGAGCGGACCGGCACGAGCACGAACTGTTTGGGCAGCACGGCCAGCGTCCCCGTCCGCGGCTCCGCCTCGGGAAGCAGGAACGGCGTCGCCTGCCAGCCCCGCCCCCCGTCGACGGAGCGCACGACGCGGGACCCGGAGCCCTGCGCGGGCTGGGCCAGCGCCACCACGGTGTCGCCCCTGGCCACCACGGACCTGAGCTCCCGCACGTCCAGTCCGCGCGTGTCGACGCGCTCCCAGGCCCGCCCGTCGGCCGACTGCCAGGCCGCGGGCCCCGCGCTGCCGTCCTCCAGCGTCGTACGGCCGACCGCGACGAACCCCGAACCGGTCCTGGCGATGTCGTAGACCAGGTCGCCGCCACGGAACGCGGTCAGGCCGCTCTGCTCGACCGCGGTCCAGCTGAAGCCGTCGGCGCTGGTCCACAGCCCGCGCGCGCCGCCGACCTCGTCGCCGCCGCTGGCCAGCCACAGCCCGTTGCCGCCGACCACGCGCTGCACGGTTGAGGTGCCGGACTCGCCGGTGACCTGGCCGAGCTGCCAGGAGCGGCCGCCGTCGGGCGAGAACAGGAACAGCGGGCGCGGCGTCGGGCTGGTGGTGTCGCTGCCCACGGCGACCACGGCCTTGCCGACCGAGGCCAGGTCCATCAGCTTCTGGTTGGAGCCGTCGCCCGCGGAGGGGACGGTGAACAGGTCGTCGGCGGCGCGGCCGACGCCGGCGGCCAGGCGCAGGCCGGTCTCCTGCGTCGTCTGGTCGCGCCACACGATCACCCCGGCCGTGATCACCAGGGCGAGCACCGCCAGGAGGGCGATCGGCATCATCACGCGGCGCCGCCGCTTGGGCAGCGACCGGCGCAGGGCTGCTGGTAACGGGCCGCGGTGGTGGCGGCCGCTGGAGCCCGTGGGGCGCGGCGGTCCCGACGCCACGAGCAGGTCGGGCCGGGTGGGACGGCCTCCAGGGGGACGGCCGACCCGCCGCACGGCCTCGTCCTCACCGCTGGCCTCGACCTCGTCGTGATCGGGTGCGGCCTCGTCGTGAACGGGTGCGACGTCCTCGTCGTAGGAGTCCTCGTCGTAGGAGACGTCGTCGTAGGAGACGTCGGGTGCCGGGTGCTGGTCCTCGGTGGTGTCCCCCGCGACCTCGCCTTCGCGGGGAGCGTCCTCGCCGGGGAGGTGTTCCGGCTCCACGGGGACAGGCTCCGGCAGATGGTACGGAGGCTCGCGGTAGGGCGGGCGATGCCGCTCTTCTGTGGGCGGCTCGGGAGCGGGCTCGCGCGGCGGGCCTCCGGCGACGAGCTTGTCGGGCCGGTTCACCACCCGGCGTCGGCGCGGCGGCGACTCGGGCTCGGCCGTGGGAGAGCTGTAGGGCCGGCGTCCCCTGGGCGGATCGGGCGGCTCCTCGTCCTCGGGCGTGGGCGCCGCGAACGGCGGCATCCCCCACGGTGAGGCCAGGGGCATGCCCCGCCTGCTGTCATCGCTGGGTCCCGGCGGGGAGTGGCTGATCCGCGGCTCCTCGGGCGTGTCCGGGTCGCCGTCCTGCGGTCGCCGTGGCGGGTCGCTGGGGCCGGGGGCCACGCCTCGTACCTCCTAGTCGAACTGGTCGGGGACTAACGGACCGTTCCAGGCAGCCTGTCCTGTTTTAAGCGCATTTTTCGAGAAAAATCTGATGCACGCGGGTATCCCTACCCCGCCACGCCACGATGATCACCTCCGGAATCCTCGACCCCACAGGATCCAGAGCAACACGCCCGAGCCGGAATGGCGAGACCTCTCTAGTGAGATTCACCACACCACAGAGTGATTTATTTAGAAACGGTGCTGATTGACCGCTTTTTGGAGAGGTAGAGCACGCCGAATGTGAACGCCCCGAGCTGCACCACGGTCCCCGCCAGCGACTGCCAGGGCACCTCCCCCTGCTGCAGCGCCTTGTTCAGATCGCCGGCCGCCGCACTCAGCCCGAAGGCCAGCATGTTGTTGCTCACGTGCATCGCGATCGGCGCCTCGAGCCCGCCGGTCCGCACGGCCAGCCACCCCATGACCACGCCGAAGCTGAACACGTCGAGCAACCCCGCCCACGTGTATCCGTGCAGCGAGGCGAACAGCAGCGACCCCAGCAGGATCGACCACACCGGGTTGCGGACGTAGGTGCCGAACGCCTGGATGAACCACCCGCGGAACAGGTACTCCTCGGTGGCCGCCTGGAACGGCACCAGCAGCACGATCACGATGAGGGCGGGCAGGAACCCGGCCCAGCCCGCCCACCCGAGCATGTCCGAGGTGTTCAGCCCGGCCGCGGACAGCGCCAGGTACTGGGCGCCCTGACCGAGCGCCAGCGCCACCACCGCGACGACCATGCACTGCGCCAGCCACGACCATCGCAGCCTGCCCGCCACCGACGACAGCGTGCCGGGTCTGCGCCGCTGGATCAGCGCGGCGGCGCCGAACACCAGGGGCAGCACGGCCGCGATCGACAGCAGCAGGAGGACCATGGAGTACACCGGGTCGCCGGTGAACTGGCCGTTGTCGCCGATCGGGCGCGGCAGCCCCGTGAAGGCCGCCAAGGTGACCCCGGCCACCAGCACGACCAGCCCGACGACGAAGAACGCGATCCCCACCGCGATCGTGCCGACGACCGGCTGCCACGGCTGCCTGGCCGCGTTCCTGGCCAGATGGTCATAACGCAGCCCTGGCGGGGTAGGCATGAACCACGGGGGCCGTGGGTGCGGGTAGGGAGAGGGCGGCTGGCCGTACGGGTGCATCTTTACATTCTGGCTGGCGGGTGAGCATTTGTTCACAGACGGCCCGCCCCAGGAGGTGGATATTCCTGGCGTAAGCCATTCGAACCTGGGAGCAGGCCATGTCAAGGCTGGGACCTGTCATCACCCTGGCGGCGGGAGCAGTGCTCGCCGCGGGGCTCGGTGTCGCCAGCGTCGTCGCGACACCGACGAGCAACACCAACGAGTACGCCACGACGGATACCACCACGTCGGCGGCCCCGCCGGCGCCCACGAAGGCGAAGCCGAAGACGATCGAGAAGGCCGACTACGCCGGATACGTGAAGGGGAACGGCGGCCTGATCGCCGTCTCCGTGCGCAACGGCAAGGCCATCGGCTACTTCTGCGACGGTAAGACCGAGGCCTGGTTCAAGGGCACCGAGGCCGACGGCAAGGTCGCCCTGGCCGGGTTCGGCGACGCCAAGGCCAAGGCCACGCTGGGCGGCGGCAAGGCGAAGGGCTGGCTGGCGGTCAGCGGCCACCGGTGGGACTTCTCCGCCGCGACCGTGGTCAAGCCGTCCGGCCTGTACCGGGCCACGGCGTTCGTCCGCGGCGCCAAGCTGCGCGCCGGATGGATCGTGCTGGCCAAGCCGCGCGGCGGCTTCTACCAGGTGGGCGCCGCCTTCGAGGGCGACAAGCAGATCCAGATCACCAACGTCAACGACGAGCGGCCGACCGATCCGGTCACGCTCGGTCAGACCACGGTCTACCCCAAGGACGTCGACGGCTTCATCCAGGAGATGCAATGACCACCGCCACCACCACGCCGCGGCGCTCGGCCGCCGTGCTGCTGCTCCCGCTGCTGGTCGGCGGGCTGGTCATGGTCGCGCTCGGGGTGTACGGCAAGCTCCACACGCCGACCGGGTTCGCGGTGGGCCCCGCGGGGTTCTCCGGCGCGCTGCCGATGAAGGTCTGGCTGACCACAGGGGCCCTGGTCCTGGCCGTGGTGCAGGTGGTCTCTGCGCTCAGCATGTGGGGCAAGATCGGGATCAAGATCCCGGCCTGGGTGCACCGCTGGTCGGGACGGCTGGCGTTCCTGCTGACCGTGCCGGTCGCCTTCCACTGCCTGTACGCGCTCGGCCTGCAGTACGACGTGCCCAGGGTCATGGCCCACTCGCTGCTCGGCTGCTTCTTCTACGGCGTCTTCACCGCGAAGATGCTGGCGCTGCCCAAGCGCGGCCTGCCCGGCTGGTCGCTGCCCGTGCTCGGCGGGCTGGTGTTCACCGCGCTGGTCGGGCTCTGGCTGACCTCGGCGTTCTGGTTCTTCACCACGATCGGGATCAAGGTGTGAAGCGCTGCGTCCGCCGCATCCCCGCGGCGCGGCCCTTGGCGGCCACGACCAGGGCCATCTTGCGGGAGGCCTCGTCGATCATCTCGTCGCCCAGCATGGCCGCGCCGCGCTTCTCGACCGTCGTGTAGTACTCGTAGGCCTCCAGGATCAGCTCGGCCCTGTCGTAGTCCTCCTGCGACGGCGAGAACACCTCGTTGGCCGCCTCGACCTGCAGCGGATGCAGCACCCACTTGCCGTCGAACCCGAGCGCGGCCGCCCGCCGCGCCACCCGCCGGTAGCCCTCCACGTCCTTGATCTGCAGGTACGGCCCGTCGATCACCTGCAGATCGTGCATCCTGGCGGCCATCAGCAGCCGCATGAGGATGTAGTGGTAGGCGTCGCCCTCGGTGTAGCCGGGCGGCTGCTCCCCGACGACGAGCGTGCGCATGTTGATCGAGGCCATGAAGTCGGCAGGACCGAAGACCAGCGCCTCCAGCCGCTTGGAGGAGCCGGCGATGGTGTCGACGTTGACCAGGCCGCGGGCGTTCTCGATCTGCGCCTCGATGCCGATCCGCCCGACCTCCATGCCCATCGTCTTCTCGATCTGGGTGAGCAGCGTGTCGAGCCAGACGACCTCGGTCGAGTCCTGCACCTTGGGCAGGATGATCGCGTCGAGGAACTCCCCCGCGCCCTCGACGACCTCGATCACGTCGCGGTAGGTCCACTGCGTCGTCAGGTCGTTGACGCGCACCACGCGGGTCTTGCCCGTCCAGTCGCCCTCGCGCAGCGCGCCCACGATGTTCTTGCGCGCCTCCTGTTTGGCCAGCGGCGCGACCGCGTCCTCCAGGTCGAGGAACACCTCGTCCACGGGGAGCGTCTGGGCCTTCTCGAGGAAGCGCGGGCTGCTGCCTGGCACCGCCAGCACGGAACGACGTGAGCGCATGCGCACACGGTAATGGCCCGCCTCGAACGCCTGCCAGAGGGCCCCCGTCTATGCCCCCCATCCGGATCTCGTACGGCCTGGCCGTACCGCCGATCGGGGCTACAGTCGGAGCGTGACCGTCATCGAAGAGGGAGCCAAGAAGTCCAGCATCCTCTGGCTCACCCTGGACCGGCCGCGCCTGGCCTGGCACACCTGGCACGAGGGCGCGATCTACCTGGTCTCCGGCGAGGGCGAGCAGCAACTGCCCGGTCTGGAGGACCTCGACACCGTCCACGTCACGCTGCGCAGCAAGGACAACGGCGCGAGGCTGGTCGAGTTCGACGCCCGGGTGGAGAGGTCCACCGACCCGGAGGCGATCGCCGCCCTGGCCAAGGAGCGGCTCAACGCCCCCGAGGGGCTGGTGGAGCGCTGGGCCGCCGAGGCGACCGTGTTCAGGCTGACCGTTCCAGATTCAGCGTGACCGGCTCGGGGGCGGGCACCGGCGGCTGCGACCTCGACGTGGCGGTCTGCGCGACCAGCGCGCCCGCCAGCACGATGAGGCCGCCCACGATCTGGTAGCCGCCCAGCGTCTCGCCGACCAGTCCCCAGGCGACCACGGCGCCGGCGATGACCTCGAGCGAGGCGACCGTCGCGCCCACCGCGGCCGACAGGCGGCGCACCGCGTTCACGCCGAGGATGTAGGCCACCAGCGTGGCCACGACCACCATCCACAGGTAGGCGCCGAGCACCGGCAGCGTGTGGCCGCCCTCGGGGGTGGCGAACTCGGTGAACCTGCTCCACGGGATGTTCCACGGCTTGGAGAAGGGGATCAGCGCCGCGGCCGCCCCGGTCATGCCCCAGGCGATCAGGCCGAGCGGGTCGACATCGTCGCCGAAGCTGTCGCTCATCAGGAAGTATCCGGCGCAGCACGCCCCTGCCAGCAGCCCCAGCATCAGGCCGAGCGCGTCGATCCGCAGCCCCTGCCAGGCCTCGACCACGATGGCCAGCCCGACGACGGCGACCACGGCGCCCACGAACGCGGCCCTGGCCAGCCGTACCCGGCGCACGAAGCGCACCCAGACGACGACCATGACCGGGGCCATGAACTCCAGCAGCAGGGCGATGCCCACGGGCAGCCGAGTGATGGCCACGAAGTACAGCGACTGGACCGCGGCCACCGCGATGATGGCGTAGGCGGCGAAGAAGGGCAGCCGCGACCTGGGGATCCGCAGGGCCCGCGGCTTGAAGACGGCCAGCAGGATCAGCAGCAGGATTCCCGCCCCCGCCATCCGCGCCCAGACCGCCTCGATCGGCGCCAGCCCAGCCGCGATCAGATATTTGGCCATGGGTCCCGAGAACCCGAAACAACACGCCGACACGAAGGCCAGCGCGAGCCCCCCGAGCCTCATTGCTACCACCTTGCAGTAATTACCGTTTGCTCCTTTAGATACTGACATGCCAGGCACCAAAGGCGCAATCCGCCCAGGCTGTTAGCCTTCTGACGTGAAGATCTTCGTGGCCCGCCTGGCCGGGACCCCGGTCTTCGATCCGGCGGGCGACCAGATCGGCCGGATCAGGGACGTCGTGGTCGGCCTGCGCAACGGCCAGCCGCCCGCCGTCCACGGCATGGTCGTGGAGGTGCAGCCGCGCCGCAGGGTCTTCCTGCCCATCACCCGCGTACGCGGGATCGAGGCGGGCGCCGTGGTCTTCACCGGCAGGCTGAACATGCGCCGCTTCGAGCAGCGGGCCACCGAGACGCTCGTCATCGGGCAGATGTTCGACCTGCAGGTCACCGTGGACGGCCAGCCGATGACGGTCTACGACGTGGCCATCGAAGAGATCAGGACGTCGACCTGGCAGGTCACCCAGGTGGCCGTCTACAAGGGCAGGCGGCGGCGCGAGCCCAGGATCGTCGGCTGGGGCGAGGTCACCGGGTTCGACATCCTCCAGAAGGATCAGGGCGCCGCCGGGCTCATCGCCGCCTTCGAGACCATGCGCGCCGCCGACCTGGCCAGCGCCCTGCACGAACTGCCGGGCAAGCGGCGCATCGAGATCGCGGCCGCGCTGGACGACGACCGGCTGGCCGACGTGCTCGAGGAGCTGCCGCCGGCCGACCAGATCGGCATCCTCGGCACCCTGCAGCCCGAGCGCGCCGCCGACGTGCTGGAGGAGATGGGTCCCGACGACGCGGCCGACCTGCTGCAGGACCTGCCCGCCGCCGACGCGCAGCACCTGCTGTCGCTGATGGAACCGCAGGAGGCGGCGCCCGTGCGCCGGCTGCTCGTCTACCCGGAACTGACCGCGGGCGGCATGATGACCAGCGAACCGGTGATCATGCCGCCGAGCGCCACGGTCGCCGAGGCCCTGGCGCAGATCAGGCAGAGCGACCTCACCCCCGCCGTGGCCGCGCAGGTCTACATCACGCGCATGCCGACCGAGACGCCCACCGGGGCCTACCTGGGCGTCACCCACTTCCAGCGGCTGCTGCGCGAGCCGCCGTCCACGCTGCTCGGCGCCGTGATCGACCCGTCGATCGACCCGATCAGGCCGGACCTGGCCCTGCCCCAGGTGACGTTCTACCTGGCCAACTACAACCTGGTGGCGGCGCCCGTGGTGGACGAGCTCGGCCGCCTGGTGGGCGCGGTGACGGTCGACGACGTGCTCGACCACCTGCTGCCCGAGGACTGGCGCGAGGGGGATCCCAGTGACGACGACTGAACGCCTGGACCAGCCCAGGGCGCTGCGCCGCAGCCTCCGGCCGCACTACGACCCCGAAGCCTTCGGCCGGCTGTCGGAGCAGATCGCCAGGTTCCTCGGCACCGGGCGGTTCATCGTCTACATGACGGCCTTCGTGGGCGTCTGGGTGGGCTGGAATATCTTCGCCCCGCCGAACCTGAAGTTCGACCCGTACCCGTTCATCTTCCTGACGCTGATGCTGTCGCTGCAGGCCTCCTACGCCGCGCCGCTGATCCTGCTGGCGCAGAACCGCCAGGGCGACCGCGACCGCATCCAGTACGAGCAGGACAGGGAGGCCGCCGAGCTCAATCAGGCCGAGATCGAGTATCTGACCAGGGAGATCGCCGGGCTCAGGATCGCACTGAACGAGGTGGCCACCCGCGACTTCCTCCGCTCCGAACTCCAGCGTCTGGCCGAGGACCTCAGGGCAGATCCAGCCGGACCGCCAGATCGTGGACCTGACGGATCCCCTGCGGGCCGAGCAGATCGAGGAACTGGGACCTGATTCCGCGCAGGTAGGTGGGGGTCGCCTCGGCCAGCCGTACCGTTCCCGTGTCGGTCAGGACCGCGAACAGGCCGCGGGCGTCGCTCTCGCAGGCCTCCCGCGAGACCAGCCCGTCGCGCTGCAACCGGTCGATGAGCCTGGTCAGCCCGCTGCGCGACAGGAGCACCCGGTCGGCCAGGTCGTTCATCCGCAGCCGCCGCCCCGGCGCGTCCGCCAGCTGCGTGAGCACGTCGTAGCTGGCCAGGGGGAGGTCGTGGGCGAGCAGGAGCTCCGCCTCCAGGTGACGGGTGATCCGCACCTGGGCGCGCTGCAGCATTCGCCAGACAGTCAGCTCCTCGGTGGTGAGGCCCTCGTCGCGCAGAACAGTCACGCAGTAACCTTAGAACGTTGCACAGACACCTAAACAGCTCGCGAAGCTGTCTCACATACCCGACTAAGGACTGCCGAGACTTCGATGGCACCAACCCAGGACCAGGTGACGGCCGCCCTCGCGACCGTGATCGACCCCGAGATCCGCCGCCCGATCACCGACCTCGACATGGTCAAGAGCATCGACATCGCCCCTGACGGGACGGTCCGCGTCGGCGTCTTCCTCACGGTCGCCGGATGCCCGCTGAAGGACACCATCCGCCGTGACGTCACCAACGCGGTCTCCGGAGTGGAGGGCGTGTCGGGCGTCGAGATCGAGCTCGACGTGATGAGCACCGAGCAGCGCAAGGCCCTGCAGACCAAGCTGCGCGGCGACCGCGGCCCGGAGAAGGAGATCCCCTTCAACCAGCCCGGTTCGCTGACCCGCGTGATCGCGGTGGCCAGCGGCAAGGGCGGCGTCGGCAAGTCGTCCGTCACGGTCAACCTGGCCGCCGCCATGGCCGCCAACGGCCTCAAGGTCGGCATCGTGGACGCCGACATCTACGGCCACAGCGTCCCCCGCATGCTCGCCGCCTCCGAGCGCCCCACCAAGGTCGAGGACATGATCCTGCCGCCGGTGGCGCACGACATCAAGGTCATCTCGGTCGGCATGTTCAAGCCCGAGGGCAACTCCCCCGTCGTGTGGCGCGGGCCGATGCTCGACCGCGCGCTCTACCAGTTCCTCAGCGACGTGTTCTGGGGCGACCTCGACGTCCTCCTGCTCGACCTGCCGCCCGGCACCGGCGACATCGCGATCTCGGTCGCGCAGCGCCTGCCCACGGCCGAGCTCCTGGTCGTCACCACCCCGCAGATGGCCGCCGCCGAGGTGGCCGAGCGGGCGGGCTCGATCGCGGCCCAGACGCACCAGCAGATCGCCGGCGTCATCGAGAACATGGCCTGGCTCCCGTGCCCGCACTGCGACGAGCGGATCCCGGTCTTCGGCGAGGGCGGCGGCCAGACGGTCGCGGACGCGCTCTCCCGGACACTCGGGTCCCGGGTGCCGCTGCTCGGCCAGGTGCCGTTCGACCTGCGGCTGCGCGAGGGCGGCGACGAGGGCAAGCCCCTGGTCCTCACCGACCCCGACACGCCCGCGGCGGCCGAGCTCATCAAGATCGCCAACGGTCTCGGCAAGCGCTCCAGCAGCCTCAAGGGCCTCCACCTCAACCTCTCCCCGACGCGCGCCTCCTGACGCTTTCCTGGTCTTGTAAGGCTTGGCCCTGTACGGCGGGCCACCGCTCACGCCACCCGCCGCACAGGGCCGGCCTCTGTCCAGGGAGACGCTCCTCCGGCGATAGGTGGCTGAGCGCCGTTACGACGCCCGTAACCCGCCTACCGCGGCCTCCTGCTCCGCCGCACACGCGCTGGACGCCCCAAGAAGCCCGCCCAGGCGGATCCCGGGGAGTCCGGCCGAGCGGGTCCCGTGGGGGCTCAGGTGCGTCCAGGGGCTTTCAGGCGCCGGGGCGGCGGGGTGTGGGGCGGTGAGGGGCGGCGCCCTGTGCGGCGGGGAAGCCGCGACCGAGCGTGCCACGAGAACGAAGCGCCGTGACGGCGGGACATGGCACCGACTCGCCGGAAGCGCCGGTCGCGGGCCCTCAGCCGGAGTACGGCGGGCGGCCGGGGGCGGCGGCCTGCCGTACAGGCGGAAAGAGCCCGTACGGGAAACGTCTTCGCAGAGAAGGCCTACGTGGCCTCGGCGTCGTACGGGGGGAGTTCGCCGTAGCCGAGTTCGTCGACCTGGTCGTCGATGTGGGAGACCATGGCGGGCTCGAGCGAGGGCGACCCAGGCTGGGAGTTCCAGGTGTCCTCGGCCTCGTCGAGCAGGTGCTTGCGCACGAAGTTGCGCGGGTTGAGGTCGGCCGGGTCGAAGTCCTGGAACTCGGGACCCAGCCCCGCCCGCAGGTCGTCGCGCGCGTTGTTGGCCATGCGCCGCAGGTTGCGCAGCGTCCTACCTGCCTGAGAGGCGACCTGAGGCAGTTTGTCGGGACCGAAGACGAGGAGGCCGATGACGATCAGCGCTCCAATCTCCAACCACCCGAGATTGAACACCTGAGCTCCTACTGCAGTCCGATCGCACCACTCACAGACTATGCCTTCCACGGCACAGGTCGGACTCCAGGGTTCACCCAATTATGTCCACTTTTGGGCGATCGGCCGCCGGAGTCCGGCCGCGCACCACGACCAGGGCGAAGATGGTACCCGCGATCGACAACAGCAATCCGGCGATCGACACCACCGACATCGCCGACACGAACGCCTCCCTGGCCGCGTCAGCCAGCTCCGCCGAGCCCCTGGTGGCGGCCAGCTCCAGCGTGTGCGCGATCGAGGTCCTCGCCTCCTCGGGCACGGTCGCGGGCAGCGCGCCCGAGTAGGCGGCAGACAGCACGCTGCCCAGGACGGCCACGCCGACGGCCAGGCCCGCCTGCTGGATCGTGTCGTTCACCGCCGAGCCCACCCCGGCGTGCTCGCGCGGGATGGCCCCCATCAGCATCGTGTACGCCGCGGGACCGCCGAGCCCCGACCCGATCCCGATGACCACGAGCGCGAGCGCGACCGGCGGGTAGCCGTCGCCGGGGCCGACCGTGGCCAGGATGCCGAACGCGGCGCCGATCACCAGCAGCCCCGCCACCAGCAGCGTCTTGTCGCTGAGCCGCTTGCCCAGGGTGGCGCCCACGACGTTGAACCCGGCCGCGGCCACGGCCATCGGCACCAGCGCGAGCCCGGCCTTCATCGGCCCGTAGGACAGCACGAACTGCAGGTACTGCGTCAGCCCCAGCTCCAGCGCCCCCGTGGCGAACATCAGCAGCACCACCGACAGGCTCGCCCCGGTGAAGTCGCGGTCGCGGAACATCGACAGCGGCAGCATCGGGTGCGGCGTCTTCGACTCCCACACGGCGAACAGGGTGAGCGCCACGGCCGCCACGACCAGCCAGACGATCAGACTCGCCGACCAGCCCTCGTGCGGCAGCGAGATGATCACCCACACCAGCGCGGTCATCCCGCCGATGGACAGCACCACGCCGATCGGGTCGGCGGGCCGTGCCTGCGCGTGCGACTCGGGGATGAGGACGAGCGCCGCCACGATCGCCGCGATCGACAGCGGCACGTTGACCAGGAACGCCGCGCCCCACCAGTAGTGCTGCAGCAGCAGACCGCCCAGCGTGGGCCCTGCCACGACGCCGAGCATGCCCACCGCGCTCCAGGCCGCCATCGCCTTCCTGCGTTCCTCCTCCTCGAAGACGGTGATGAGGATCGACAGCGTGCTCGGCATCGCCAGCGCCGCCCCCAGCCCCATCACCGCGCGGCAGGCCACCACCTGCCACGGCAGCGAGGCGAACGCGGCCAGTAACGACGCCCCGCCCAGCACCGCGAGCCCGAGCACGAGCAGGCGCCGGCGACCGTACCGGTCGGACAGGCTGCCCGCGGTGATCAGGCCGCCGGCGAACACCAGGATGTAGGCGTCGAGCACCCACTGGACGTCGGCCGGGTCCGCGTTCAGGTCCCGCATCAGCGATGGGATCGCCAGGTTGAGGATCATGCTGTCGACGCTCAGGACGAGCAGCGTCAGGCAGAGGACCCCGAGGATCCACCAGCGCCGCGGATTCATGGACACTCCCTTGCCTCGCACGGTGTACGTAACTCCGCACAGTGTACGGTCGCCGCACACTGTGCGGCAAGTCGCACGATGTACGGTTGGGCGTTATCCTGATGCCGTGTCAGATCCGATTCCCTCGGTGTGGGCCCGCCCGCCACGCACGCGGCGCGAGCAGCCCGCGCTGAGCCAGCGCCAGATCGTGGCGGAGGCCATCCAGCTGCTCGACGAGGAGGGCGTCGACGCGCTGAGCATGCGCAAGCTCGGCACCCGCCTCAACGCCGGCGCCACCTCGCTCTACACGCACGTGGCCAACAAGGACGAGCTGATCGAGCTGGTCGTGGACGAGGTCTTCGGCGAGGTCACGGTCCCCGCCGCCGAGGGCCCCGACGGCTGGCGCGAGGCCGCCACCACGTTCGCGGCGAGCCTGCGCGCCACGATCCTGCGCCATCCCTGGGTGGCCTCTGTCATCGGCGCGGTCGGACTGATCTACTTCGGCCCCAACATGGTCCGCCTGTCCGAGGATCTCCTGGCGTTGTTCGAGTCGGCGGGCTTCACGCTCGAGCTCGCGGACCACGCCATGAGCGTCCTGGTCGCCTTCATCCTCGGCGCCAGCTCCGCCGACGCGGCCTTCCTCACGACGCTGGCCCGCTTCGGCATGGACGAGCGGGAACTCAACGACCGCCTCTGGCCCACCGCGGAACGCGCCGTTCGCGACCACCCCCGCCTGCGCACCCTCTACACCGCCAAACGCCAGCAAGACCCCAAGCACACCAACGAAGCCGACTTCACCCTCGGCGTAACCTGGCTCCTCGACGGCCTAGCCGCCCAACTCCCCCACTAGGGGGCGACGGAGCCCGGCGCTCTCGTACGGCGCTGGTGGTCGCGCCAGGGGCGATGAGGAGGCGTGCGGGAGCGTCCGACGCTTGCGCGGCGCAGCAAGGGACGTGCGAGGACGGAGCCCACCACGGCGGTCCCTCAAGCGCCGGGTCGGCGAGATGTGGGGCGGCGGGACCCGGCGCTGTCGTGCGGCGGAGTGGAGGGCCGCGGTAGGCGGGTTGGGGGCGGCGTTGCGGCGGGTTGTGTGCTCGACTCGCCGGAAGCGCCGGGCGCGGGTCGTCAGCCGGAGTGCGGCGGGCGGCCGGTGGCGGCGGCCCGCCGTACAGCAGCGAGAATCAACCGCACGACGGCGGGGCCGGGCGTCGTACGGCGGCGAGGATCAAACGGCGCGGCGAGAGCGGTCAGGACGGGGTGGGGGTGGGCTCGTCTTCGCCCATGACGGTGAGGGTGGCGGTGTGGTCCTGGCCGGCGCGCTGGTAGCGGATGGTGATCTTGGAGCCGGGCGCCTTGCTGCGGATCAGGGCGATGAGCTCGTTGCCGTCCTGCAGGCGCAGGCCGTCGACCTCGAGGATGATGTCGCCCGCCTTGAGGCCCGCCTTGGCCGCGGGGCCGTTGGCGTCGACCGGCGGGCGGCCGCCCTGGTTGCCGGTGGCGATCTTGACGCCCGCGCCGCGGTAGTCCTTGTCCAGCGTGACGCCGATCTTGGGGCGCTTGGCGTGGCCCGTCGTGACGAGTTCCTGGGCGACGCGGCGGGCCTGGTTGACCGGGATCGCGAAGCCGAGGCCGATGCTGCCGCTCTGGCTGGTGGTCGACCGGCTCAGCGTGGCGATGGCCGAGTTGACACCGACGACCTCGCCCCTGGCGTTCACCAGCGGGCCACCGGAGTTGCCGGGGTTGATGGCGGCGTCGGTCTGGATGGCCGAGATGTAGGCGGGCTCCTCGTTGCTGGTGCCGCTCTCGTCGCCGGCGATGACCGGGCGGTTGAGCGAGCTGACGATGCCGGTGGTGACCGTGCCCGTCAGTCCGAGCGGCGAGCCGATCGCGATGACCGGGTCGCCGACGACCACCTGGTCGGAGTTGCCGAGCGTGATCTCGGGGGTGCCGAACGTCTCCTCAGGCTTGACCACGGCCAGGTCGGAGCCCGGGTCACGGCCGACGATGCGGCCCGTGGTGGTCTTGCGGTTGTAGAACATGATCTTGATCTCGCCGCCCTTGGCGGCCAGGGCGACCACGTGGTTGTTGGTGACCACGTAGCCGTCCTTGACCAGGAACCCCGAGCCGGTGGCGCCGTCGGCCGACGAGCCGCTGACCTCGAGCGAGACCACGCTCGGCAGGACCCGGTTGGCCACGCCCGCCACGGAGTCGGGCGGGCGGTTGATGACGCCGCTCGGCGGCGGGCCGAGGCTGTAGGAGGGGTTGCTGCCGACGCTGGTCCTGGTCAGCAGGTAGGTGCCGATGCTGCCGAGCGCGGAGGCGACCAGCGCGATCACCACGGCGAGGGCGACGAGCAGGCCGATGCTGGGCCCGCCGCGCTTGGGTGCCGGGCTGGAGCCGTACCCCTGCCCGGGAGGCGGCGCCCAACCGGCGCCCATCCCCATCGCCCCGGCCGGAGGCGGCGGGTTGCCGCCGCCGGGGGCCTGCGCGCCGAACGCGGCGGCAGGAGGCCCCTGGGGCACGCCGAACGACAGGGTCTCCTGAGGGAAGAAGGGCTGTGGCCGGCCGGACGGGTCGCCCCAGCCCGTGGAGGGGTTCTCGAACGAGGCCGTCTCCCCCTCGCCCGCGGGCAGGAAGTCCGGCCGCTCCGACGGCGTGCTACGGCGCGTCTCGTCGGTCACTGTCGATCACCACTCCTAGCTCGGACACCGCAACCCTGGTCCGCACGGCATACGAGAGTCGTAAAGCAACAAACCACGATCGTATGCCCCCAGCGCGGCTGGCTGCGTCCTACCAAGTATCCCAGCTACGGAGTAGCGGTAGGGGTGGTGACAGGCCGCTCGAACAACTGGACCGGCGGAGGCGTGTTCTGCCCGACGCCGCCGACCGCGAAGAAAGTGCCGAGCGCCACGGCGGCAGAGACCACGCCAACCGCCACGTACGTCGTGCGGCGCCTACTCCCCCGACCGGGGCCGGTGGCCCCACCAGCGGTGCGGGGGCGGTTGTCCAAAGGGGCGATACTGTGCGGCCCAGGCAGCGGCACCCCTCCGAACGTGCGGGTAGGGAAAGGCCGCTCCCGAGGCGGCAACGGCCCGCCAGGCTCTGCCATGCGCAGCAACGACATCGTGAGGTCGGCCGGCATCGCCGGACCGTCGAGCGACCGCAGGCGCGACTTCAGCGCCCGCATCGACTCCACCTCACGCCGACAGTCGCCGCAGAAGGTCAGGTGGGCAAGGGCCCGCTCACGTTCGGCGTGGCTGAGCTCGCCGTCCACGAGTGCGGATACACGCTCTCCAAGATGCGACATATTCAGACTTCCTCCCCACGGATCCCCGACGGGTTTACTGGCGGGGGGAGTTGAGAGCTGCGCGGCGCTCGATGCTCGAGTGCCTCACGCAACTGCGCCCGGCCACGGTGAATACGGCTTCGGACCGTACCCAGCTTGACGCCGAGCGTGGCCGCGATCTCCTCATAGGACAGGCCCTCGATGTCACACAGCACGATCGCCGCCCTGAACTCGGGCGCGAGCGAGTCGAGCGCGGCTTGGATGTCCGGCTCGAGATGCGCGTCGTCGAACGCCTGCGCCGGTGACGGCTCGCGCCCGCGCAGCCTCTCGGCCGCGTCGTCGGCGAGCCCCTCGAACCTGATGCGCTGCTTGCGGCGCGCCATGTCGAGGAACAGGTTCGTGGTGATCCTGTGCAGCCAGCCCTCGAACGTGCCGGGGGTGTAGCTGGACAGGGACCTGAAGACCCGGACGAAGACCTCTTGGGTGAGGTCCTCGGCGTCATGGACATTGCCGGTCAACCGGTAGGCGAGCCGATAGACGCGCGCGGAGTGCGTCCGCACGACCTCCTCCCAGGTGGGGGGAGTCCACTCGGACACCTGGTGGTCGCTTTCGTCCACCAAGGCTCCTCTCTCTGGGACCACCGCTACAGCCATAGTGCCTGCTTTCGTCCCCTCGTGCGTACTGACTACCTTCCGGACCGGCAAAGCCCGTTTAAACCTGCAACGCCTAAGGCGCGACTTGAGTTCCCGTACCGGCGTGTCTCCCCTAGGCTGCGATCGGTGAACAATCGCACGAAAGTGGGGGGAGGTGGCCGATGACCAGCCCGGTGGAGGCCACTCTGGCCTATGCGGAGCAGTTCCATCACGAGGATGAGATCCTGCACGCGGCGCGGCAGCGCGGCCTGGAGATGGGGGCGGTGCCCATCCTTCCCGGGGGCGGGGCAGCGCTCTGCTTCCTCTCCACGGCGCTCAACGCCAAGTCGGTGGTGGAGGTCGGCACCGGCTGCGGTGTCTCGGGCCTCTGGCTGCTGCGCGGCATGCGCGGTGACGGCACGCTGACCAGCGTCGACGTGGAACCCGAGCACCAGCGACTGGCCCGTCAGGCCTTCGCGGAGGCGGGTTTCTCCGGCGGCCGGGTGAGGTTGATCACAGGTCGCGCCCTGGACGTGCTCCCCCGCCTGTCCGACGGCGGCTACGACATGGTCTTCGCCGACGGCGCCAAGCAGGAGTACGCCGACTACCTGGCAGAGGCGGTCCGCCTGCTGCGCGTGGGCGGCGTGGTGGCCTTCGACAACGCCCTCTGGCACGACCGCGTCGCCGACCCGGCCCAGCGCGACCCCGACACGGTGGCGATCCGCGAGCTGGGCAAGCTGGTGCAGGCCGACGACCGGCTGCGCGCGGTGATGATGCCGCTGGGCGATGGGCTGCTCGCCGCCGTCAAGCTCTCTGACTGAGACGTACGGCGAGCCGCCTAAAACCCCGAAATTTCAGGAATTAGTGAGCCAGTCGAGGAGCACCCGGACCCCGAACCCGGTGGCCCCCTTGGTGAGGATGCCCTCGTCCACGGTGCTCCGCCCGACGCCCGCGATGTCCAGGTGCGCCCACGGCCGCTTGCCGGCGAACTCCCGCAGGAACAGCGCCGCGGTGATCGAGCCCGCGCCAAAGCGCGACCCCGACTCCACGTTGGCCAGGTCCGCGATCGACGACTCCAGCGCGGGCGCGTAGTCGTCGATGAGCGGCATCCGCCACAGCCGGTCGTCACTGGACCGCCCGGCCGACACCAGCGCCTCGGCCAGCTCGTCGTCGGAGGAGTACACGGCGCCGATGTTGCGCCCGAGAGCCACCGAGATCGCGCCCGTGAGCGTGGCGATGTCCACCACCGCGTCGGGGTCGAGCTCGGAGTCGGCGTAGGCCAGGGCGTCCGCGAGCACCAGGCGGCCTTCCGCGTCGGTGTTGAGCACCTCGACCGTGCGGCCGCCGTAGTGGGTGATGACGTCGCTGGGCCGCTGCGCGGTGCCGGAGGGCATGTTCTCGGCCGAGGCGATCAGACCGGTCACCCGGACCCGGGCACCCAGCGAGGCCAGCGCGCCGATCACGGCGATGACGACGGCGCCGCCCGCCATGTCCGTCTTCTGGGTCTTCATGTTGTCGGTCGGCTTGAGCGACAGGCCGCCCGAGTCGAACGTGATGCCCTTGCCCACCAGCACGACGTGCTTGTCGTAGGAGTCGGGCGTGTAGGACAGCTGGATCAGCCGGGGCGGGCTGGCCGAGCCGCGCCCGACGGCCAGGATGCCGCCGAAGCCGCCGGCCTGCAGCTGCTCCTCGTCCCACACGCGCACGGGAACGCCCTGTTCGGCGGCGCGCTCGGCCAGCCAGGCGGGATTCTTGACCGAGGCGGGCATGTTGGCCAGGTCGCGGGCGAGCGCGACGGCCTCGGCGATGCGGCGGCCTCGCCGTACGGCCTGCTCGTCGGACGTGACGAGGGTGAGCGTGCCGACAGGGGTCTTGCCGGGGGCGCCGATCTTGAAGGTGTAGGCCGCGAGCAGGGCGGCCTCGGCGAAGGCCGCCACGTCGCCGTCGGGCACGACCACGGCGAGCGACGCGCGGCCCTTGGCCTTGCGGGTGAGGCCGGCGGCGGCCTTGCGCAGCGCCTTCTGTGAGGCGTCGCCCACGCCGTAGAGCAGCACCCTGCCGACCGCGTCACCGCGGGTCACCGGCACTTCGACGATCTCGCCCGGCTCGCCCTTGGCCTCGTGGTGGGCGAGCAGCCCGGCGACGGGGACCGGCAGGTCGAAGGGAAGGGCGGGGATGAGGTCCGAGGAGTACGGCACGGCCAGCAGCTCGGCGTCGTGGGGGACCTCGGCGACCACCGCGGCAGTGGTCTCAATGGGCACGGAATATCTCCAAACGTAATCGGCCCCGGCGCGAGTTCTCGCACGCCAGGGCCGTCATCTAATCCGGGGAGCTCTCAGCCGACGACGTTCTTCAACGCCTCGCCGAGTGCCTTGGCCTCGTCGGCGGAAATCTCCACGACGAGCCGGCCGCCACCCTCCAGGGGGACCCGCATGACAATGCCGCGCCCTTCCTTGGTGACCTCGAGCGGACCATCGCCGGTCCGCGGCTTCATCGCCGCCATGCGTGCATCCCTTCCTGCCTTGGGCTCCCGCGGCCCGCGATTTCCGGCCGCCCACGGAGGCGACCGGCGCATTCACGTCTTCTGTGATGTCCTATTCTCCCGCATCGCGAGCCCTCATGGGTAACGATCTCCTCCCAGAATGCGTTGTCGAGGTGGTCGAAGGCGTCCAAACTGGACTTCGTGCATGCGCGTGCTGGCTTGTTCGACCTCTATGGAGACCACCTGCGCACACGCGGTGGTCAGGCGTCCGTGGCCGCCCTCGTCAGGCTCATGAAACCCCTGGAAATCGCGCCTCCCGCAGTGCGGACAGCAGTGTCGCGGATGGTGCGTCAGGGGTGGTTGCGGCCGGTGAGACTACCGCCCGGGCCGGGCTACGGACTGACCCCGAAGTGCGTCAGACGCCTGGATGAGGCAGCGCTGAGAATTTACCGAGCCGGGACGATCACCTGGCGCGGCCGCTGGCACCTGATCGTCTTCGCACCGGTCAAGGAGCGCCCGCGCAGGGAGCGGATCAGAGCCGACCTGACCTTCCTCGGCTACGCCTCGCTGTCGGAGACGACGTGGATCGGGCCGCGCTCGTCGATCGAGCTGGACCACCTGCTCGAGGCGGAGGGCATCGAGGCCGACAGGTTCGACGCGGCGCTGGAGGGCGATCCGCGGGAGCTGCTGGCCAGGGCCTGGGATCTGGAGGCCATCGGCGCGGCCTACGAGCAGTGGCTTTCCGAGGCCGTGACACTGGTCGCGGCGCTGCCGGAGAACGCCCCAGGTGATCAGGTGTTCGCCACCAGGAGCAGACTGGTGCACGGGTGGCGCAACTTCCTGTTCCGCGATCCCGGCCTGCCCGCCGAGCTCCTGCCCGCCGGGTGGCCGGGTGAGAAGGCGAGGATCTACTTCGAGCAGGAGGCGGCCCGCCTGCTGCCGGCGGCGGCCGCCTTCGTCGACAGACAGCTGACATGACCGAGGGAGCACTCTTTGATCCGCTATGACGTGACCGACGCCGTCGCCACCATCGCGCTCGACCGACCCGACGCGATGAACTCACTCACCGCCGAGCTCAAGACCGCCCTGCTGGGCGCGCTGCGCGACGCCGCGGCCGACGAATCGGTCAGGGCGGTGCTGCTGACCGGGTCGGGCAGGGCATTCTGCGCCGGGCAGGACCTGCGCGAGCACGCCGACAACCTCGAGGCGGGCCGCGGCCTGGCCAACACGGTGCGCGAGCACTACAACCCGATCGTCGAGCTGATCACCACGATGCCCAAGCCGGTCGTGGCCGCGGTCAACGGCGTGGCCGCCGGCGCGGGCGCCGCCCTGGCCTTCGCCTGCGACCTGCGGGTCGCCTCGGAGAAGGCCAAGTTCGCCGCCGCCTTCACCGGGATCGGGCTGGCGCCCGACTCGGGCATGTCCTGGACGCTGCAGCGCCTGGTCGGCCCCGGCCGCGCCGCCGAGCACCTGCTGCTCGGCGAGCCGCTGGACGCGGCCCGTGCCTTCGAGCTCGGCCTGGTCACGCGCGTGGTGCCCGCCGACGACGTGCTGAAGACCGCGCACGAGCTGGCCGTACGGCTGGCCGCCGGACCCACCAGGGCCTACGCGGCCACCAAGCAGGCCCTGGCCTTCGCCGCCACGCATTCCCTGGCCGAGTCGCTGGCCCTGGAGGCCGACCTGCAGGACGCCTGCGTGGCCACCCAGGACCACCAGGACGCCACGCAGGCCTTCCTCGCCAAACAGCGGCCCACCTTCCAGGGGAAGTGAGGTCCCCCACCAGGTGCACGAAGCCCTGCTTGCCGCTCCACGGCGTCCTCAGCGCCTTCCAGGCCGTCCTGGAAGGCCCGGTCGCCGTCCTGCGGAGGGTGGGCGCACTTGAAGCCCCGCATGTCCTTGGGGGTGTGCAGAGGCGCGCTACAGCTGCGGCCTGGGCTCGGCGGGCTCAGGGCTGACGGGCGATGCAGCCCTCGATGTGGTCGTTGACCAGCCCGATCGCCTGCATCAGCGCGTAGGCCGTCGTCGGGCCGACGAAGCGGAACCCGTGCTTCTTCAGCTCCTTGGCCAGCGCCTTGGACCCGGGCGTGACGGCGGGCACGTCGGCCATCGTCTTCGGCACGGGCGCGGCAGGATCCGCGTACCCCCAGACCAGCTCCGACAGCCCGCCCGGCAGGTCGAGCGCGGCCCTGGCGTTGGCGATCGCGGCCTCCACCTTGGCCCGGTTGCGGACGATGCCGGCGTCGGCCAGCAGGCGCTCCACGTCATGCTCGGTGTAGGCGGCGACCTTGGGGATCTCGAAGCCGTCGAAGGCCTTGCGGAAGTTCTCCCGCTTGCGCAGGATCGTGATCCACGACAGGCCCGACTGGAACGCCTCGAGCGTGACGCGCTCGAAGACCTTGTCGTCGCCGTGGACCGGGCGGCCCCACTCCTCGTCGTGGTAGGCCGTGTACAGCGGAGTGGAGTTTCCCCACTCGCAGCGGATGAGCTCGGTCACTGGCGCTCGCCCTCGTCCTTGCCCCACGAGACCCGCACGGCTTCCTCGTCCTCGTCCCGCGCCGCCGGCTCCTCGACGCGCACCTGCTCCCCTTGCGGTTCATCGGCCTCGACGTGCTCGGGCTCACCCTCGAGGTCCTCGGCCTTGCGGACCTCGCCCTCGAAGGCCTCTCCCTCAAAGACCTCGGCCTGGTCGGCCTCGTCCTGACGTGCCTCGTCCTGACGTGCCTCGACGGGCTCCACGGCGGGCGGGCTCTCCGGCTCCTCGGCCGGTCCCGGCTTGGACGTCAGCGCCTCGTAGGGGTGCGTCGCGGCCTGCCGTACCTCGGGCTGGTCGTTCCTGCCGAACGACGGTGGGGCGTAGACCTGGTCGCCCTCCTCCGGCAGCGCGGGGCGGACGGGCGCCTCCGGCTCGTGCTCGGTGCGCGGTCCGTTGCCCGGCGCCGCGTAGACCTCCTGGCGGGCGTGCAGGCGGCTCGACAGCAGCTCCGACACGCGCTGCTCGAGCACCGCGATCCTGGTGTCGCGGGCGCTGATGGCGCTGGCGGCCCGCCGCAGGGTCTCATCGACGCTCTGCGTGTGATACCCGACCAGGTTGACCGGCAGCTGCAGCGCCATGAAGTCCACCGCCGTCAGCTGCCCCGGCTCGGGCAGATCGAGCGGCGGCACGTCCGGCGGGAACTCGGTCAGCTCACCGCCCCTACCGAGGGAGACCAAGACGACGCAGGCCAGAATGGCGAGCGCGGCGATGGCGAGTACGACGACCAGCACATTGGCATCGTACTCATACCATCGGGGCATGATGCCCGCACTTGTCACCCCAGGCGCGCCCTGGGATCCCGCGTGGACGCAGGCCCGGACCCCCGCGGAGGCCGCCGAACTGTCCGCCGCGGGCGTGACCGTGCTGGTCACGTTGCCGTCCCCGCTCGACGCCGCGCTCGCCGCGGCGGCCGTCTACTTCTGGCATGGAGCGCGGGTATTCGTCACGGAATACATGGACGAGGTACGGCAGGCCCTGGAGATGACCGACTCCCTGGCGGGCAACCGGCCCCCTGCGCTAACCCGCCGCGGACTCGCCTAGCTCCTCCACGCTCGGCCGCACCGGCTTGGCCCGCCCCTCCAGGTGCTCGAAGGCCTCCTCCACCGAGGTCGTCCACGACACCGCGTCGAAGATGTTGGCCCGGGTGAATCCCGCCTCGTACAGGTTGTCGACGAGCTGGCGCAGCGGCTCGAACAGCCCCCACGGGTCCAGGATGACCAGCGGCCGGTCGTGCAGGCCGAGCACGCGGGTCGTCCAGATCTCGAACAGTTCCTCGAGCGTCCCGATGCCGCCCGGCAGCACCAGGAAGGCGTCGGCGCGGGCGTCCATGATGCCCTTGCGCTCGCGCATGTCGGCGGTGACGATCAGCTCGTCCGATTCGGTGTCGGCGATCTCGATGTCCACCAGCGCCTGCGGGATGACTCCCACGGTGCGCCCGCCCGCCGCCCGCGTGGACCTGGTCACAGCCCCCATGCAGGAGACCGTGGCACCGCCGCTCACCAGCGTGTGCCCGCGCGTGGCGAGCTCGGTGCCGACCTCGGCCGCCAGGTCCACGTACTTCTGGTCGATCTTCTGACTGGAGGAGCAAAAGACGCAGATATTCACGGAGCGAGCTTATTCGGGGCCCTCTACTGGGGTTCGGCGGGCTGGCTCGCGACCGCCGCCAGTTCCTCCTCGCGCTGCCTGGAGCGCGCCAGGTCGGCGTCGGCCACGATGCGCACGGCCTCGTCGACGTCGTCGGTGAGGTGGATGAGGTCGAGGTCCTGGGGCGAGATCTTGCCGCCGCCCAGCAGCGAATGCTTGATCCACTCCAGCAGCCCGCCCCAGTAGTCGCTGCCCATCAGCACCACGGGGAAGGAGGTCACCTTGCGCGTCTGCACCAGCGTGAGCGCCTCGAACAGCTCGTCGAGCGTGCCGAACCCGCCGGGCAGCGCGATGAAGCCGCAGGAGTACTTGACGAACATCGTCTTGCGGACGAAGAAGTAACGGAACTCGATCCCGAGGTCCACGTAGTCGTTCATGCGCTGCTCGAACGGCAGCTCGATGCCGAGCCCGACCGAGATGCCCTCGGCCTCCGTGGCGCCGCGGTTGGCCGCCTCCATGACGCCCGGCCCGCCCCCGGTGATCACCGCGTATCCGGCGTCGGCCAGCGCCCGGCCCAGCCGCACGCCGAGCTCGTACTCGGACGAGTCGTCCGGCGTGCGCGCCGAGCCGAACACGGTCACGGCCGGAGGCAGCTCGGCCAGCGCGCCGAAACCCTCGACGAACTCCGCCTGGATGCGCAGCACCCGCCACGGGTCCATGTGCACCCAGTCGGCGGGCCCCTGCCGGTCGAGCAGGCGCTGGTCGTGCGTGGAGGAGGGCACCAGATTGCCACGGACCACGGCCTGTCCTTGGCGGCGTTCCGGACGTGTCTGTTTCATAGGGAGCACGCTAGCCCGTCTTGCGCGAATTGGGCGTCTCCCGGCGTCCGAGCTCCCCTCCGAGCCCATCCCGATGGAGGAGTCCCTGGTCAGAGGCCATTTCAGCTTCTCTAAAAAATCTTGAAAGAAACAGGGAACCGGATTTCGAGGAGCCTACGTCTAATCGGCGAGGGTGCTGCTCGGGACTGAAAGTGGCTCTCCCCGCCAAATGGCCGGCGAGGAGAGCCACTTTCATGTGCGGAGCCAGTCGAGCATGGCCCGCTCGCTTTCCGCGATCAGCGGCAGCGACACGTACTCCCCCTGCTGGTGCGCCAGATTCGGGTCACCAGGACCGTAGTTGACGGCGGGCACGCCGAGCGCGGAGAAGCGGGCGACATCGGTCCAGCCGAGCTTGGCGCGGGGCGTGCCGCCGACCGCGGCGATGAAGGCGGCCGCCACCGGATGGGTGAGCCCGGGCCTGGCGCCGGGCGCGGCGTCGGTGAAGTCCAGCTCGAACCCGTCGAACACCTCGCGCACGTGGTCCTGCGCCTGCTCGATCGTCAGGTCGGGGGCGAAGCGGTAGTTCACCGACACCACGCACGCGTCGGGGATGACGTTGCCTGCGACACCGCCCCTGATGCCGACCGCGTTGAGCCCCTCGTGGTACTGCAGGCCGTCGACCACGGGCAGCCTGGCCTCGTAGGAGTTCAGCCTGGCCAGCACCGGCTCGACGCCGTGGATGGCGTTGACCCCGAACCAGGACCTGGCGCTGTGGGCACGCTTGCCCCTGACCGTGACGTCGACGCGCAGCGTGCCCTGGCAGCCGCCCTCGATGACGCCGTCGGTGGGCTCCATCAGCACGGCGAAGTCGGCGGCCAGCCAGTCGGCGTGGTCGCGGGCGACCCGGTTGAGGCCGTTGCGCTCGGCCTCGACCTCCTCGCAGTCGTAGAAGACGTAGGTCACGTCCCTGGCGGGGTTCGTCACGGTCGCGGCGAGCTTGAGCGCGACGGCCACGCCTGCCTTCATGTCGGTGGTGCCGCAGCCGTAGAGCAGGTCGCCCTCGACCCGGCTGGGCAGGTTGGCCGCCACGGGCACGGTGTCGAGATGGCCCGCGATCAGGACCCGCTCGCCGTACCCGAGGAAGGTGCGGGCCACGACCGTGTCGCCGGAACGGTCGACGGTCAGGTGGGGCAGCGCCCGCAGCGCCTCCTCGACCAGGTCGGCCAGCGCCTTCTCGTCGCCGCTGACCGACTCGACGTCCACGATGGCGGCGGTCAGGTCACCGACGTCCTGCGTGAGGTCCAACATCAGGCGTTCACCCCGTGCTCGCGCAGCACCTCGTTGAGTGCCGCCTTGTCGTGTCGCTGGCCCGGCTCGAGGCGCTTGAGCACCAGCACGCACGGCAGGCCGAACGTGCCACCGGGGAACCGCTTCTGGCGCGTGCCGCTGACCGCCACGCACCAGTCGGGGATGCGGCCGCGGCCGAGCTCCTCGCCGCTCTCGACGTCGATGACCGGGATCGACGCCGACAGGATCGTGCCCGCGCCGACGACCGCGCCGCGGCCCACCCGGGCGCCCTCGACGATCATCGCGCGACTGCCGATCAGCGCGTCGTCCTCGATCACCACCGGGACCGCGTTCGGCGGCTCGAGCACGCCGCCGATGCCGACTCCTCCGGACAGGTGTACGTTCTTGCCGATCTGGGCGCAGGAGCCGACCGTGGCCCAGGTGTCCACCATGGTGTTCTGGTCGACGTAGGCCCCGATGTTGGTGAAAGACGGCATGAGCACCACGCCCGGGGCCAGGTAGGCGCCCCAGCGGGCGATCGCCCCCGGCACCACCCGCACTCCCTCGAAGGTGGTCTTCAGCGGATGCCTGTCGAGATGCTGGAAGTCACCCACCTGCGACCGGGCCATGCCCAGCACCTTGAAGCTGAGCAGGATCGCCCTCTTGGCCCGCTCGTCCACGGTCACCTCGTCGCCGGAGATCCGGGCGACCCTGGCCCTGCCGGTGTCGAGCTGGTCGATGGCGCCCACGACGAGGCTGCGGGCCTCGGCGTCCTCCGGTGACAGCGTGTCGCGGCGCGCCCACAGCTCGTCTATCGCGGCGGGCAAGGGTGACTGCAGACTCATGGCCACGGAGCCTATCTGGCCGGGTAGTTTTTCAGGGTGCGCCTGCGCTTCTCCCGCGGAGTCATCGCCATCGCGGTCATCGTCGTCGTGCTCGCGGTGGGAATCTCCGTGGGCCTGTACAACCTGCTCAAAAAGACCGCTCCGCTGGTGGTCGCCGAGGCTCACTGCATGGTCAAGACCGACAAGGGCGAGCTGGGGCTCGACCCCGAGCAGGCGCAGATGTCGGCCACGATCGCCGCCGTCGCGGCGCGCCGCAGGTTGCCCGAGCGGGCCGTGGTGATCGCGCTGGCCACCTCGCTGCAGGAATCCAAGCTGTTCAACCTCAAGTACGGTGACCGCGACTCGGTGGGCATCTTCCAGCAGCGCGCCTCGCAGGGGTGGGGCACCAAGAAGCAGCTGATGGACCCGGTCTACGCCTCGAACAAATTCTTCGCCGCGCTGGTGAAGGTCAAGAACTACCGCAAGATCCCGCTCGCGGACGCCGCCCAGGCGGTGCAGCGCTCGGCCGGCGGCTACGCCTACGCCGTGCACGAGGAGGACGCCAAGCTGCTGGCCTCGGCCTTCACCGGCCGCGTCCCCAAGGCCCTGCACTGCAGCTACCCGCCGCCCAAGGCGCAGACGCCCAAGCCGCAGCCGCGCACCGACGAGGCCCGCCGCCAGCTCACCCGCGCGCTCGGCAGCACCGACACCGTCACCGAGCGCCGCGGCTGGCTGATCGCCTCCTGGTCGGTCGCGCACGCCCAGAAGTACGGCCTGCAGCGCGTCGCCTACGGCGGCAACGCCTGGTCCGCCGCGGCCGCCGCCACGGACGACGACGGCTGGCGGCCCACCACCAAACCCACCGCCAACGCGGTCGAACTCTCCTGACCTCAGTTGGGGGCGCGGCTGACGATGGTGATGGAGCCGGGGGGCAGGGGCTCGGCGTAGCTGGCGGTCCAGGAGGCGCCCTGGACGCGTTCGAAGGAGAGCAGGCGGCCGTCAGAGGCGCGGTAGTCGGCGAAGTCCAGCAGGCCCCGCTCCGGGTAGCCGCTGTCGCCCTCCGTGCGGAAGGCGGCCGTGCCGCGCTCGATGGGGAAGAACTCCATGCCCTCCATGATGAGCATGCTCTTGGCCGGCACCATGCCCTGCGTCGGGACGTCGGTCCAGACGAGGACCTCCAGGTGGGGCGGATCGCCGGAGGCGAGGCCCTGCCGTACCTCCACCGAGAGCCAGCGCGTGCGGGCGACGCCCTCCTCCAGGACGTACTCCGTCCACTCCTGCCCCTGCCAGGACACGAAGACGGCGCCGCGGACGCGCGAGGGCGAGCCGTGCACTTCGATCCGATCGCCGACCTTGATGGTCCGGGGATCGTCGTAGTCCGAGCCGACATGGCCGGGCACACTCACGGGCGCCGCGAGCGGGGTCTCGACGGGAGCGACCTCGGCAGGCGGCGCGGTCGTGCGGCCCTTCCTGTCCTGGCGCATGGTGGCCACGAAGGCCCCAAGCAGCAGGAGGACGGTGGCGATGCTCAGCCCGAGTACGACCATGGAGGTCATGCTCATCGATCAGCTCGCTCCACTCGCGGTCTGCCTCGGCTAACGCCCTTTATCAACTTATGAGGCGCGATCCTACTGGAGGCGGCCCACCGCCGCACCGATGCGTTCGTCGGACGCGGTCAGCGCCACGCGGACGTGTCGCTCACCTGCTGGTCCGTAGAATTCGCCCGGCGCGACCAAAATCCCGATTTCGGAGAGCTTGCTTACCTGATCCCAGGCGTTCTCCCCGTTCGACGCCCACAGGTACAGCCCGGCCACCGAGTGATCGATGCGCCACCCCGCCCGCTCCAGCGCGGGCCGCAGGACCGCCCGCCTGGCCGAGTACAGCTCCCGCTGCGCCTCGGCGTGCGCGTCGTCGCCCAGCGCGACCGTCATCGCGGACTGCACCGGCTGCGGCATCAGCATCCCCGCGTGCTTGCGGGTCTCCAGCAGCCGCTTGACCAGCGCGGGATCGCCCGTGACGAACCCGGCCCTGTATCCGGCCAGGTTGGAGCGCTTGGACAGCGAGTGGACCGCGAGCAGCCCCTCGTGGGAGCCCTCGCACACCGACGGGTGCAGGATCGAGACCGGCTGTTCCTCCCAGCCCAGCTCGATGTAGCACTCGTCGGAGGCCACGATCGCGCCGCGCTCGCGCGCCCAGGCGACCACCTTGCGCAGGTGTTCGACGGGCAGCACCCGTCCGGTGGGGTTGCTGGGCGAGTTCACCCAGACCAGGTCCACCTTCTCCGGCCCGAGCGCGAGCAGCCCGTCCGAGGCGACTGCGGAGGCCCCCGCCAACCTGGCCCCTACGTCATAGGTGGGGTAGGCGAGCTCGGGGAACACCACCCGCTGTGCGCCCAGGTAGCCGGGCAGCGCGGCGATGAACTCCTTCGAGCCGATCAGCGGCAGCACGTCCCGCGGCTCGACCGTGACGCCGTGGCGGCGCGCCAGCCACCCCGCCGCCGCCTCACGCAGCGCGGGAGTGCCGTGCGTCAGCGGGTAGCCGGGGCTGTCGGCGCCCTGGATCAGGGCATCCTGGATCACCCTGGGCACCGGATCGACCGGCGTGCCGATCGACAGATCGACGATCCCGTCGGGATGCGCCAGAGCGCGTTCCTTGTACGGCTCCAGCCGGTCCCACGGGAAATCGGGAAGCTTGTTCACGGCTCTCCAGACATGGGTCCGGTACGGCCGGCCGTACCGAACCCCCGGGAACTGACTACTCGCCCTCGGCCTGCGGCGGCAGAGCGGCGATGAGGGGGTGGTCCTTGTCGATCTTGCCGACCTTCGAGGCGCCACCGGGCGAACCGAGGTCCTCGAAGAAGTCCACGTTCGCCTTGTAGTAGTCCTTCCACTGCTCGGGAAGGTCATCCTCGTAGAAAATCGCCTCGACGGGGCACACAGGCTCGCACGCGCCGCAGTCCACGCACTCGTCGGGGTGGATGTAAAGCATGCGCTCGCCCTCGTAGATGCAATCGACGGGGCACTCCTCGATGCACGCCTTGTCCAGGACGTCCACGCAAGGCTGCGCGATGACGTAGGTCACCTCGAGCTCCTTCTTCTCCGCACCATGGCACGACTCCGACCGCGGTTTGCTGTCACCTAGTATTGCCGTGCTTGCCAACTGGCCGAAACGGAGGGTGGCAAACTCGTGCCCGCACGCCTGGTGATCAGGATCACATCTGCCGACATAGGCGCACGGATCACCACGCGCAGGCGGGTCCCCGGCGGGTTCAGCGACGCGGTGGGAATTCTCGAATCGTGGGACGCCGGAGTGTTGCGCGTTCGCAAACAGGACGGCACGGTCGTGGAAATCCTTGAAGAGATGCTGGTCGCCGCCCGCGTGGTGCCTCCTCGACCCCAGGGTGGGTAGCGGTAAGTATTCAGTCTGTGACCGTACGTACCAGCGCAGCAGCTCTTGCAGCGATCCTCGTCAGCGCCGGTTGCGGCGCGTCGACCACCACACAGAAGCCTCCACCGCCCGTCAACGCGCACGCCGCCTCCATGAAGGTCGGCTTCGGCACGATGGAGCGGCTGGCCGAGGAGGCCAAGAAGGAGGGTTCGCTCAACGTCATCGGCATTCCCCGTGACTGGGTGAACTACGGCGAGATCATCGACACCTTCGCCGACAGGTACGGCGTCAAGGTCAACGAACTCGAGCCCGGCGCCAACAGCAGCCGCGAGATCGAGGCCGCCGGCGAGCTCAAGCCCGACGTGTTCGACCTGACCCTGGACGTGGCCGTCGCCAACGCCGGCAAGTTCGCCCCGTACAAGGTGCTGGGCTGGCAGGACCTGCCCGACCACGTCAAGGACCCGAAGGGCGCCTGGTACGCGGGCTACGGCGGCTACATGTCGATCGGGTACGACCCGCGCAGGGTGCAGGCGCCCACGTCCTTCGCCGACCTGGTCAAACCCGGCTACACGGTGGCGCTCGACGGCGACCCGCTGCGCTCGGCGGCCGCCTTCGACGGGGTCATGGCGGCCTCGCTGCAGTCCGGCACCCCGCGCGTGGAGCAGGGCGTCAACCTGTTCGAGAAGATCAAGCAGGCGGGCCGGCTGACGACCGCGGACAAGGCCAACGTGATCGTGGACTGGGACCACCTCAACGCCGCCAGGGCCGCCAAGGACGCCGAGGCGTGGAAGGTCACGATCCCGCGCGACGCGCCGCTCGGCGCCTACTACGTGCAGGCGATCAACAAGAACGCCACGCACCCGGCGGCCGCCCGGCTCTGGCAGGAGTTCCTGTTCTCCGACGAGGGTCAGAACCTGCTGCAGAAGGGCTACGCCCGCCCCGCGCGCGGCGAGGCCATGATGATGCGCGGCACTCTCGACACCGAGCAGGCGGCCAGACTCCCCGCCGCACCTGGGGCTCCGGTGCTGCTGACGATCCCGCAGCAAGATGCCGCAAAGGCATACATCAAGCACGAATGGCGATGATGCGGATGTGACTTGATATGTCGTAGAGACAATCAGGCTCTAAAGTGAGCGGACAGCACGGCCACGGGGGCCCGATGTCTGACGAATGTGAGCTGATCGTCTTGCGATACGACACACCGAGTCTGGAGCGTCTTCGCAGTAACAGCTTCGGATACGTCTCCGCCAACGGTCGTCCGCTGGTGGACCTGCTCGATCCGCAGCCGGGCGAGCGCGTGCTCGACCTCGGCTGCGGCACCGGCGTGATGACCGCCGAGATCGCCCTGCGGGGAGCCGAGGTGCTCGGCATCGACGGCTCCCCCGCCATGATCGAGAAGGCCCTGGCGCAGCACCCGGGCATCGACTTCATCGTCGGCGACGGCCACGACTTCACTGTGGTCCAGGCCTACGACGCCGTCTTCTCCAACGCGGCCCTGCACTGGATGAGCCGCGACCCCGGCACCGTGATCGCCAACGTGCGCGAGGCGCTCGCCCCCGGCGGCCGCTTCGTGGCCGAGATGGGCGGGGCGGGCAACTGCGCGGAGCTGACCGCCGCGATGCTCACCGCATGGCGGGAGTACGGCCTGCGTGAGCCGGACCTGCCGTGGTACTTTCCCACCCCTGCCGAGTACGCCCAGCGCCTGGAGCGCGAGGGCTTCGTGGTCAGGTTGCTCGAATACTTCGACAGGACCACGCCGCTCGACGAGTGCCCCGGCGGGGCGGCCGACTGGGTGCGCATGTACGCGGCCTCGGTGCTTGACGGGCTCCCGCCCGACATCGTGGATCCGCTGCTCAGGCGGGTCAACGAGCTGGCGGCGCCCGCGCTGCGGCGCGAGAGCGGATGGATGGCCGACTACGTTCGCCTACGCTTCGCCGCCGTTCGGCGCTGATGCGTAGTCCATGGTGCGTAGGGCCTTTTTGCCAGACTATGGTCTGTTCCGTGGGATGGCTGCGCCGATACGGCGGAGTGAGGGGCTGGTGAACGGAACGGGATGAACTTCTGCCTGAGCGACCTCGTACCACCATTGCGGTGGAGCGACGCGTCCACGATCACGTTGCTCACCGGGCAGCCGGACCTGCCGGACGCCTGGTGGCGCAGCCTGCCCATGCCGCGGGTGCTCGCAGCCATCGGCCCTGAATCCCTCGGCGAGCTGCTCACGGAGATCGCCCTGGAGCACTGGCCCGCGGCCGCCGTGGGCGACGTGCTGCCCGCGCTGCACGTGCTGGACCCGGACGAGGCCGACGAGCCCCACGTGGCGATCGCGCTCGACCGTGCGGGCTCCTGGCCCGGCCTGCTCGCCCTCACCAGCCGCGAGCTCGCCGACCAGCCCTTCATCCAGGCGCGCCCGGTCCTCACGACGCTCTTCGCCACGATCCTGGTACGGCTGGCGTCCCCCGCCCCGGCGCGCCACACCGAGCCTCCGGCGTCCTCCGAGGCCGTCCACCCCGCGGAAGCTCCGGTGGCCGAGGAGTCCGTCCAGGCCCCGGTGATCGAGGAGCCCGCCGCACCGGCCGAGCCCGCCGCGATCGAGGAAGCCGCCGAGGAGCCCGCCGCATCCCCGGATGCCGCCGAGGCTCCCGCCGCTCACGATGCGCCTGTCGAGGAACCCGCCGCACTCGCCGAGGAGCAGGCGTCCGAGGAACCCGCCGAGACCGACGAGCCCGCCGAAGCCGACGAGCCCGCGGAGGCACATGCCGAAGCCGAGGGGCACGTCGAAGCTGACGAGCCTGCCGAGGGGCAGGCCGAGGACGACGAACTCGCCGAAGCGCGGGCCGAGGCCGACGAGCACGCCGAGGACGACGAGCCTGCCGAGGGGCATGCCGAGGACGACGAGCTCGCCGAGGCGCATGCTGCAGCCGACGAGCGTCCCCAGGGGCACGCCGAGGCCGACGAGCCTGCCGAGGACGAGCTTGCCGACGTCGCCGAGTCCGCTGAGGCGCAGGCCGACGAGGCGGAGCCTGCCGAGGCCGAGGCCGAGGGCGCGGAGGCTGATGACGAGCCTCTGGCTGCCCCCGCTGCCGAGCTCGAAGAGGAGCCGGGCGCGCAGGAAGAGGCATCCGAGTCTGTCGAGCTGGCGGATCTGATCGAGGCCGCGTTCGCGGGGCTGGACGACAAGAGCTGGGCGGTCGCGCAGAACCGGGTGTTCACCGACGAGCCGTCGGCCGTGGACCAGCTGGCCAAGCTGTTCGCCGTCCCGCCCGCCGAGATCGACGAGACCGAGATCCAGCTGCGCGCCAAGCTCGACCAGTGGCTGGCCAGCGGCGAGGCCGCGCCGTACCGCGCGCATCTGGACGAGCTGCGCAGGACGATCGGCCCGGCCGCGCCCAAGGAGCGGCTGATCCGCGCCGCGGACTGGCACCGCAGGGTGATCCGCGCCCTGGACGTGCCCGCCTGGCAGTTCGTCCTGGCCACGATGCCCGAGCAGCGCCAGGCCCAGGAGGCGGCCCAGCCCCTGCCCAAGCGAACCCCGCCACCCCAGGCGCCGCAGGTCGAGAAGCCGCACGAGGCGGAGCCGCAGTTCCACGCGTTCACCCCCTCGGTCCAGGCGCCGGCCAACGGGGTGGCGGAGGAGCCGCCCAAGCCGTACCAGCCGCTGAAGGACGTCGCCCACACCAGGCGCTGCTTCCGCCAGCCGGATGGCCGCTGGTGGCTGCGGGTGGACGTCACCGGCGAGCAGCTGACCGGCGGCGAGTGCGCGCTGCCGACCGGTTTCGCCGCCTACCTGGGCCTGTCGCCGGGCGAGTCCCGCACGGTCCGCAGCGCGGCGGGCGAGCTGACGATGACCTGGCACGGCAGGCCCGTGCTCGAGAACGTGGAGCGGCTGCTGGCCGACGTGGGCGCCAAGGAGGGCGGCCACCTGTTCCTGACGCTGTCGGACGAGGGGGTGCTGCGCGCCAGGCACCTGCCGGTCGCCGCGGCGGGCGCCGAGAAGATCACCAAGGCGCTGCGCCTGGTCGGCTACACCGCTCCGGGCGGCACCAGGGACCAGGCGGCCCGGGTGATCGCCACCAGGATCGGCATGACAGGACCTGTCGGGCTACCGGATCTGCTGACCAGGCTCCGCGAACGCGGTGACCGCGACCTGCTCCAACTCTTGGACTGAGCCATGCCGCGGCTGGCGATCGGCCCCGACTTCCCCAGGGAGCTCAGCGCACTGGATCACCCGGTGCGCAGGGACGTCGTGGTCGCACTTCGCCGCTTCCTGCTCAACGCCGCCGGCGCCCCGCACCCCGAGCGGGTCAGGGGCGCCCGCGACGCCAGGGTCGCCACGCTGCGGCTGACCGAGGGGCACCGCGCGATCGTGGTGCGCCAGCGGGACGTCTACTGGCTGCGGAACGTGCTGCCGGACCCGGAGGCCTGGTCGGACGCCAGGCGGCACCGCTTCGGCGTCAACCCGGTGATCGGCGTGATCGAGGAATGGGACGCCGAGACGCTGGAGATGGTCGAGCCGGCACTACGGCGTTCCGCGGGCGCGGCGCGGCTGTTCGACCCGATCTGCGACGGCGACCTGCTCGCGCTCGGCATCGACGTGCGGGCGCTCCCGCTGGTCAGGCTCATCACCACCGAGGCGGACGTCGAGGCGCTCGAGCCGCTGCTGCCGCCCACCCAGCACCTGCCGCTGGCCGTGCTGGCCCGCGGCGGCACCCTGACGGAGGCCTGGCAGGAGCTCGACGGCTGCCGCGCCGTGGCCGAGGAGCCCGGCCCGATCGACCCGGACGACTTCCACGCCGCGATGCGCCGCAGCCCTGACCGGGCGGTCTTCGTCGCCGACAAGATCCAGCTCGACAGGGTGCTCCAGGCGCCCGACTGGTGCACGTTCCTGCACCCGCCGCAGCACCGGCTGGCCCGCGCCCCGCGCTACGACCATCCGGTGCTGGTGGTGGGCGGGGCCGGCACCGGCAAGACACTGGTGGCCCTGCACCGCGCCGCCCACCTGGCCGAGCGCGGCGCAGGTCCCGTGCTGCTCGTGACGTTCTCGCAGGGGCTCGGTGAGGACCTGGCGGCCAGGCTGGACCTGCTCGTCCAGGACGAGGTGGCGCGCAAGCGGATCGAGGTCGGCAACCCTGAACGGCTGGCCATGCGCATCGTGGCCGACGCGGAGGGCAAGCGTCCCGCCCTGGTCGGCCCCGGCGCGCGCACGCTGGCCGAACTCACCGACGAGGCGCTGCGGCTGCTGTCCAGGACCACCGGGGACCTGCTCGACGACGTGGATCCGGCGCGCAAGCCGTACCGTCACATCGTGGTGGACGAGGCGCAGGACATCAGCCCAGCGCAGTGGCGGCTGCTGCGGGCGGCGGTGCCGCGCGCGGCCGACGACATGTTCATCGTCGGCGACCCGCACCAGCGCGTGACCGACACCCGGATCGCGCTGGGCGCGGTCGGGATCCCCGCGGTCCAGCACACGCTCAAGGTTTCGTACCGCCTGCCCCAGGAGATCCTTTCCTTCGGTGTCCGACTGCGCGGTGGGGGTCCGGCGGATGGCTTGGTCAAGGGCTATGCCGCCCTGTACGGCTTCCGCGCCACCCACAACGGGGAACGGCCGGTGATCAGGGCGTACGACACACCGGAGGCCGAGCTGGCCGGGCTCGCGCACACCGTGGACGCCTGGCTGGAGGAGGGCGTGCCCGCGGAGCAGATCGCGGTCACGGCCCGCACCAGGGCGCTGGTGAGCGCGGCCAAGCGGGCGCTGGGCGAGCGTGCGGTGCGGGTGGCGACGTTCCAGGGGCTCAAAGGCCTCGAATTCGAGCGTGTCGCGGTCTTCGGAGTGACGGAGGGTGTCGTTCCGGAACCTCCGCCCGCCGACCCCGCGGCCCGTGCCCGAGCCTTACAACGGGAGCGCAGCATGCTGTTCGTGGCGTGCACACGGGCCCGTACCCTGCTCTACATCTCTCACTCCGGACGGGGCAGCCCATTTCTGTCCCTCTGATCACATAGTCTGAACTGCGGATATCTCCCCTTGCCGGTTGGACCCCTATGAACCTCAGCCTGAGCGACCTCGCGCCACCCCTGCGCTGGACCCCACCTGGTCAGATCGCGCCGATCGTGGAAGAGCCCCAGCTGCCGGAGGCATGGTGGGCGGCGATTCCGCTCGACCGCGCGTGCGCCATCGCCGGGACCCAGACCGTGGCGGGCCACCTGGCCGAACTGGCCCTGGCCTGCTGGGGTCACCTGCTGCTCGGCGACATCCTGCCGCTGGTGCGCTTCTCCGACCCCGCCGAGGCCGAACGGACGCCCGAGATGCTGGGCAAGGACGTCGTGCAGAAGCTGTTCGGCGGCGTGTTCGACCGGCTGCTCGAGCCCACGCCGCAGCCGGTCGTGCCCAAGGTGGACAAGCCGCTGCCCGAGCCGATCGAGGACGTGTTCGCGGCGCTCGACGACCGGCAGCGGGCCATCGCCAGGGACCGGCTCTACGCGGGGCAGCGGGCCACGCTGGACGAGCTGGCCCAGCGCTTCTCGGTCACCCGTGAGCGGATCAGGCAGATCGAGCGCGACCTGCGCGACCACGTGGAGGCCTGGCTGGGCAGCCCCGAGGCGGCCGCGCTGGTGGCGCACGTTTCGTGGCTGCGGGGACGGCTCGGCTCCGCCGTACCGGCCGACGATCTGGCGGCGGCGGTGCCGTGGCACCGCGGCGAGCTGCGCACGCTGGGGATCCCCGTGTGGCGGTTCGTCCGGACGCTGCTGACCGGCTACGAGCAGGCCGACGGCTGGCTGGTCGCGGGCGGGGCGGACGAGCTGCGGGAGAAGACCAGGCAGCTGTTCGCCGACGGGCCGCGCCCGCTGGGCGAGGCGGTGACCATGGTCACCCAGCTCGGCGTGCGCGAGGACGTGGCCGAGCGGTGGATCCTGGCGGTGCCGCAGCTTCGGGTGCTCGAGCAGCACGTGGTGCCGTGGCCGCGCAGCATCAACGAGAAGGCCGAGGCGGTGCTGGCGGTGGCCGGGCGGCCGCTGTCGCCCGAGGAGATCCAGGAGCGCATCGGCGAGGACTACAGCCTGGTCGGCATCCGCAACCAGCTGACCGCCGACGAGCGCTTCATGCGGGTCGACCGCAACAAGTACGGACTGGCGCGCTGGGGCGGCGAGGAGTACCTGGGCATCAGGGAGATGATCGCCAGGGAGATCGAGCGGGCCGGGGGCGAGGCCTCGGTCAGCACGATCGTGACGAACCTGACCTCCAGGTACGACGTCAGCGAGAGCTCCGTGCGCGCCTACTCGGGCGGGCCCGGGTTCGAGCGGACGCAGCGCGGGTGGATCCGGGTGGCCGGGTCCGGGGACGTCGAGCCGTACCAGCCGCGCAAGGACGTCTCGGAGACGCGGCGCAGCTTCCGCAGCCGCGACGGGCGCTGGTGGCACCGGGTGGACGTCAACGCCGAACACCTGCGCGGCTCGGGTTCGCCGCTGCCGACCGGGTTCGCCGCCTATCTGGGCATGGCGCCCGGCGGGCAGCTCACGGCCGCCACGCCGTCGGGCGACGTGGTGATCTCCTGGCACAACCAGCCGACGATGGGCTCCATCCGCAACGTGCTGGCCGACTTCAAGGCCGGCGAGGGCGACCACGTGTTCCTGACCGTGTCGGACGGCGGCGAGCTGCTCACCCGCCACCTGCCGGCGGCGCCGCCGTCGATGCCGCCGCTGAACCGGGCGCTCTACCTGATCGGCTACACCGCTCCCGTGACGTCGGAGCTGGAGGGGCTGCGCCTGATCGGCGCCAGGATCGGGCTGCCCGACCTGGCAGGGCGCGAGGAGGTGCTCGGCCGGCTGCGCGAGCGTGGCGACCGCGACATCCTGGGGTTCCTGGGCAGCTAGGCTCGGAGGATGCTGCGCCTGTACGACCCGCGGACCGGACGTGTCGAGGAACTCGCCGCCAAGCGGGCGATGCGCGTCTACTGCGAGGGCGACCTGCGCACGCTCGTGCTGTCGGACGTGATCAGGCGCGTGCTCGAGCGTCACCGGGTCCGCACGGTCGCCTGGTGGGCCGGCCTGCCTTCCTACGCCGGTGAGCTGAACCTGCGTCCGCCCGAGCATCTGGACGGCACCGCGGACTTCGACCTGGAGGTCGGCCCGGGGCGCCGGGTCGAGGTCGCGCCCATGCCCGACCTTCCCGACGTGCCGGGTCTCGATCCGCTCGCCGTACGGCTGGCCCTGCTGCAGGGCCACTACCGGCAGCCCATGAAGCTGACCGCGCAGGCGCTCGGCGAGGCGGAGGCGGCGCTGCTCGGATGGCGTTCGCAGGTGGCGACGTGGGCGGAGTCGCCGAGCGCGCCGCCTGCGACCTCGCACGTGGCGCGGGTCCTCGATCGCTTCGACGACGATCTGGACACGCCCGGCGCGCTGCGGGAGCTGGCCGTGCTCGCGGAGGATCCCGCGGTGCCCCCGGGGGCCAAGTTCGAGTCGTTCCTGCAGGTCGACCACGTGCTCGCGCTCGACCTGCCGGCGCAGATCGGCCGCTAGATCCCTGCCAGGCCCTCGGTGAGGAGCGCGAAGGCCTGCTCCGCCTCCTCCGTCGCCTTCTCGAACCGGTCGTCCGCGGTCTGACCCTCGGTGAGCCGGCGGGCGTTGTCCAGGGCAAGCAGCCACTCCACCGCCACCACCTGGGTGGCCGCCACGCGCGCGGCGAGCGCCGGGGTGCCCGCGGTCTCCTGGAGCGCCTCGGCCAGCGCCCGCTCGGCGCCCTGCTGGAAGCGGGTCATCCTGGCCACCAGGGCGGGGGTCCGCAGGATCATGCCGGACAGAGCGAGGATCTCCGGGATGTCGTTGAGCCCGGTGATCGGGTCACGCCTGCGCAGGCCGTCGAGGAAGTTGTCGCGGAGCGCCTCGATCGGGGCGGTGCCCGGCGGGCGGGCGCGGATCACGCGGGCGGGCTCGGTCTCGTGGTCGGCGAAGCGGTGCACCACGAGGTCCTCCTTGGCCGGGAAGTAGGCGAACAGCGTGCGCCTGGAGACCTCGGCCGCCTCGGCCACCTGGGTGATCGAGACCTGGTCGAAGCCGTGCTCGAGGAACAGCGCGATGGCCGCCTCGGAGATGGCCTCGTGTGTTCGCCGCTTCTTGCGTTCGCGTAGCCCGGTCATGGCATCATGATAACTGCACTCGGTCTACATTTGCACTTGGAGGAGCTTTGCGTGAGACAGAGGTCGTCATCGCCGGAGCGGGACCCACGGGGCTGATGCTGGCCTGCGAGCTGGCCCTGGCCGGGGTCGAGACGCTGGTGGTGGAGCGCCTGCCGCGGCGGATCGAGCAGACCAAGGGCGGCGCGATCCAGCCCCGCACCGCCGAGCTGCTCGAGCTGCGCGGCCTGCTCGAGCCGATCGAGCGCAGGACGCTGGCGCGCGAGCCGGTCGGCGGGCACTTCGCGCTGCTGCCCGTGCAGCTCAACTGCACGCCGTGGGACACCCGGCACCCGCACCCGATCGCGATCCCGCAGTGGGAGGTGGAGGAGGTCCTCGAGGAGCGCGCCACCGGTCTGGGGGTCGAGGTCGTGCGCGACGCGCCCGTGACGGCCGTGGAACAGGGCGACGGCGTGGTGGTGACCGCAGGCGACCAGCGGATCCGCGCTCGCTATCTGGTGGCCTGCGACGGCGGGCACTCCACGGTCAGGAAGCTGCTCGACGCGCCGTTCCCCGGACGGCCAGGGACCTACACGGCGATCCTGGCCGACATCCGGATGTCGTCGGTGTCGGACCTGGTGCCGTCCAAGATCGGGCACATCAGCGACCTCGTGCGGGAGGTGGATGGGCACTGGGTGATGCTGGTTCCCCTGGGCGGCGACCGCTACCGGTTCACCGGCGGGGAGCCCACGGAGGTCTCGCGGGAGACGCCGGTGGCCTTCGAGGAGATCGCCGGCGCGCTTCGCGTCGTCTACGGCGACGAAACGGTGCTAGCGGAGATCGAGAACGCGTCCCGTTTCTCCGACGCGACCCGGCAGGTGGAGTCCTACCGGGTGGGCCAGGTGTTCTTCGCCGGTGACGCGGCGCACATCCACCCGCCGCTCGGCGGCCAGGGGCTGAACCTCGGCGTGCAGGACGCCTTCAACCTGGGCTGGAAGCTGGCCGCCGTGCTCCAGGAGCGCGCGCCGGACTCGCTGCTCGACACCTACCACGCCGAGCGTCAGCCCGTGGGCGCCCAGGTCCTGCACCACACGGCGGCGCAGCGGGTCCTGGCGAGCCCGCGGATCGACGAGGACGTCCGGGCGCTGCGCGACATCTTCATGGACCTGATGCGCCTTCCTGACGCCAACCGGCACCTGGCCGGGCTCATGTCGGGCCTGGCCCTGTCCTACGACCTGCCGGGCGACCACCCGCTGGTCGGCCACCGGGTCCCGGACCTCGACCTGGGTGACGTCCGCCTGTCGTCCCTGTTCCGCTCGGGTCAGGCGGTCCTCCTGGACCTGGCGGGCGTCCTCCCTCCCGACCTGGACGCCACCCGTGCCAAGCCCGTCCCCGGCCTCCCGGCGGCCCTCCTGATCCGCCCGGACGGCTACGTCTCCTGGGCCACCGACGACACCCCCGACCTCGAGGCCCTGACTGTCGCCCTCAAGATCCATAACAGGTATGTGTAGATCCGTTCGGTATCGATCGTCCAGCAGGGCGGCTTGGTAAACACTGGTCTACTACATTTGCCGCTGTCTGAGGGAGCGTCACCGATGGCCGATTCCTCCATTTCCGTCGAGCATGACGGCCTCCGCAAGGCCGGTCTCAACACCGATTTGGTCCGCGACGAGCTCAACACCCTTCGGACCGGTGGGACGATGGACCTGGTGCGGCTTCCGCTCGCCGCGCTCGGACTGATCGGCATGCCCGCCGCGATCCGGCACAACATGGGCGTGGACAACTACGCCGAGCGGCTGGGACATGGCGCGGAGTCGGCGGACTGGCTCGTCGGCAACCTGGGGAAGACCAACGGCAGTTACCTGGGCGCGAATGACGCCGCCATCCAGGCGCTGGTGGCGCGCACCGCGCGTGACTCGCGCGATGTGCACACGGACTACAGCGTGATCCCCAAGAAGCTGATCGCGAAGGACTACTCCGAGAACTGGCTCGGCCACAGCATCCCGCAGTCCGACTTGTCCGACGAACAGCGGTATCGGCTGATGGAAATCGGCATGGGTGGTGCGGCCGCGGTCGGGGCCGTACGAGTCGGCGCCTACCTGGCTGAGCTGTATGGAGGGAGCACAGCGGGAAGGTATAGCGAGATGATCAAGACCAGGCTCAGCGGCGCCAGGTTGCTCTCGCCGCAGATCCTGGTCCCGATCGCCATTTTCGCCGCCATCGCGGTCAGGTCCGACTTCGAGATCGACCAGTGCGTGAGCGAGTGGCACACGCTCGCCGCGTGGATGTCCGGGGTCTTCGGCGCAGGCGATCCCATGAAACGGGATGAACTGGCCAGGGCATGGGACAGCCCTGCACACGATGCGGCCGATCTGAAGCTGCGCGACTTCGTCACTGCGGGCATCCAGCTCACCGACCGGGCCGTGGCCAAGTTCGACGCGCTGCGCAAGGCGGTCTACGCCCTGAACAAGCTCTACAAGTCCCTCCTCTACGCCGCCACTGAGGAAATCCTCATCCTCATGGGGCTGAGCATCGCCGCCCGCTTCTACCCCGGTGCGCTCCTCATAAAGGAGAGGTTCGCGACCAAGATCGGCATCACCTTCGCCGCTTGGTATGCCGTGCTCGGCGTGTTCTACGGCTGGAAGATGTGGCACGACATGGGCAACGACTCCGCCGTCGCCCTGCCGCACGGCGTGGCCAACGTGGACTTCCCGCGAGGCTACTGACCGTCAGCGCCGCGATCGGGTGACCGCGGAGAGGACGGCGGCGTCCGGGGTGGGGCCCGCACCCCAGAAGGTGCCCTCGGGGGTGCGGATCTCGGCGTAGGCGAGGTGGTCGTCGTGCTCGCGCGCGACGACCTCCGTGTCCGCCGGTACCGAGGCCGCGCCGGGCACCAGGTAGGTGGCGGTGAACAGGGAGTGGAGGTCGGCGGCGCCGTACTCCTTGCCCGAGGCGTCCGTGGCCTGCTGGACGATCGCGGAGAACTCCGCCCGCATCCGCCGCGGCAGCGACAGGCCGTAGTGGGTCTGGAGGAGGTGGGCGATGCCTCCCTTGCCGGACTGGCTGTTGACCCGGATCACCGCCTCGTACGAGCGTCCCACGTCGGCGGGGTCGATCGGCAGGTACGGGACCTCCCACAGCGGGCCCGTGCGTGCGGCGAAGCCCTTGCTGATCGCGTCCTGGTGGGTGCCGGAGAAGGCGGTGTAGACCAGGTCCCCGGCGTACGGATGCCGGATGTGGACGGGCAGGCGGTTGCACTCCGCGACCGTGTCCCTGATGACGTCGATGTCCGAGAAGTCGATCATCGGGTCGACGCCCTGGGCGTGCAGGTTGAGCGCCAGCGTGACCAGGTCGACGTTCCCCGTGCGCTCGCCGTTGCCGAACAGGCAGCCCTCCACCCGCTGCGCCCCGGCGAGCATCGCCAGCTCGGCGCAGGCCACGCCGGTGCCGCGGTCGTTGTGCGGGTGCACCGACAGGATCACCGAGTCACGCCTGGCCAGGTTGCGGTGCATGTACTCGATCTGGTCGGCGTACACGTTCGGCGTGGCGATCTCCACGGTGGCCGGCAGGTTGTGGATCATCGGCCGGTCCGGCGAGGCGTCCCACAGGGCGGTCAGCGCGTCGCAGATCTCCAGGATGTAGTCCGGCTCGGTCAGGTTGAACACCTCAGGCGAGAACTGGAACCGCACCGACGGACCCAGCCGCGCCATCAGCGTGGCCGCCTCCATGATCATGGCCTTGATCTCGGCACGGCCGCGCCCGAGCACCACGTCGCGCCAGATCGGCGCGGTGGCCGTGTACAGGTGCACCACCGCCCGCGGCAGCCCCTCGATCGAGGCGAACGTCCGCTCGATCAGCTCGGCCCGCGCAGGCGTGAACACCACCACCGTCACGTCATCGGGAATGTCCGTCCGCGTCGCCAGATGCCGGACGAAGTCGTAGTCGGTCTGGCTGGCCGACGGGTAGCCGACCTCGATCTCCTTGAACCCCATCGCCACCAGCAGGTCGAACATCCGCCGCTTGCGCGGCGTGTCCATCGGCTCGGCCAGCGCCTGGTTGCCGTCGCGCAGATCCACGGGCACCCACAGCGGCGCCCGCTCGATGACCTTGTACGGCCAGCGCCGATCATCCAGCGCCGGCACCACCACCCGCTCGTGGAAGGGACGGTACTTCTCGTACGGCATGCCGCTGCGCCGCTGCGGATTCCAGGCGGGCGCACCGTCGGGCACGGGACCGCTGGGCGTGTTCAGAGTGGGAAACCCGGTCATGATTCCTTCTCTCGACCGGCAGCAGAGCTCACGCGCTCTCCGGCCACGGTGATAAGCAACCGGCCGTCACCGGTCACAGAGGTCATCCGACCGGGAAGGCACCACACGCATTCACCGGTCGCGGAAGTCGGGTGACCGGCAGCACGGCACCCGCGGCGGGGTGCCGGTCTGGTCAGGCCCCGCCGCGGCAGCCGAGAAGGAGAGCCCGCAGCGTCATGCCGGGTATAGTGGCACACCTCAGCTCCTCAGACAACCTGAGAGGTTCCCGGATCGTGGCCCTCGGCGAACTCCAGCCCAGCCCGCTGGTCGAACAGGCGACCCGCACGCTGCGCGAACAGATCACCGGCGGCGCCTGGCCGGTCGGCACCAAACTGCCCGCCGAGACCGCGCTCGCCAAGACGCTCGGCGTGGGCCGCTCCACCGTCCGCGAGGCCCTGCGCGCGCTGGCGGGCGGAGGGCTGGTGCAGGCCCGCCAGGGTTCGGGCGTGTTCGTGATCGCCGCCTCACCGGTGGAAGACTGGGCCTCCCGCCTGCGCAGGGCCGCGATCGCCGACGTCTATGAGGTACGCATGCTCGTGGAGGTCGAGGCTGCCCGCCTGGCCGCCCGCCGCCGCACCCCCGCCGACGCCGACGCCCTCCGAGCCGCCCTGGCCCGCCGCCGGGACCTCGCCCCCCGCCCCGGCGGCCCGTGGACGACCTCTTCCGGCGTGGCCTTCGTCGACGCCGACGTGGCCCTGCACGCCGCGGTGGTCGCGGCAGCACACAACCCAGTGCTGACGGACCTGTTCGCCGAATTCGTCCCCGCGATGCGCCAGGGCCTCATCGACCTGGTCGACCTGCTCGACGTCCGCACCATGGAAGCCGACCACGGCGACGAGGCCCACACCACTCTCGTCAACGCCGTCATCACCGGCGCCCCCGACACAGCCGCCCAAGCCCTCCACGACGAACTCCACCGCACCCTCTCCCACCTCCGCACCCGCTAACCCCCACCCACCACAGACGCAACACAGCGCGGGGCGCCCCGGCGCAGTGAGGGTGACGCGACACGCGCACACGGTGCGGGCGGGCTCGGTGGGTGGGAGTGCGTGGTTTGGGTGGAGGGAGGGGCGGACGGGGTGGTAGGGGCCGTCCGCCCGGGCGCACGCCATCCGAGCGGGGGTGAGGATGGCGCACGCGACAGACAACGTAGGTGATGTGGGGTTGCATGCGGGTTGCCCTGGTTTCGGGGGCTGTGGGGTAGAAATCTGGGCTGGTGGCGGCTGGGCTGGGCGTACGGGAGGAAGTGGGTGATCTTTGGTCACGAGGCGTTCAAGCCAGTGCCAAACTTGGTGCCCATGAGGTTGAGACCCTACGCGTGGATGCCGTGGCCGCTGCGGTGGCTCGCCCGGGTGTTGACCGTTCTCCTGGTTCTGGCGTTGGTGCTCGCCGGGGTGCTGGTGTACACCGTGCGCAGGTCGTTCCCGCAGGTGGACGGCACCCTCCGCCTGCCCGGTTTGAGCGGAAATGTCGACATAAAGCGGGATCGGTGGGGGATCCCGCAGATCTATGCCGACACGGCCGAGGACCTGTTCATGGCCCAGGGCTACGTACACGCCCAGGACCGCTTCTGGGAGATGGACTTCCGCCGCCACGTCACCGCGGGCCGCCTGTCGGAGATGTTCGGCAAGTCCACGATCGACGACGACAAGGCCATCCGCACCATGGGCTGGCGCCGCGTGGCCGAGCAGGAGCTGCCGCAACTGGCCGAGCCCACCCGCCGCTACCTGGACGCCTACGCCAAGGGCGTCAACGCCTGGCTGTCGGCCAACCCCGACGCCTCGTCCAGGAGCCTGGAGTACTCGATTCTCAAGCTGCAGAACAGCTCCTACGCCCCCGAGCCGTGGACCGCGCTCGACTCGATCTCCTGGCTCAAGGCCATGGCCTGGGACCTGCGCTCCAACATGGACGAGGAGATCGACCGCGCGCTGGCCGCCACCAAGCTGCCCAGGCAGCGCGTCGAGCAGCTCTACCCCGGCTACCCCTTCGACGAGCACGCCCCGATCGTCACGCAGGGCGCGATCAGGCACGGCCGCTTCGAGGCCTCGGCCCGCCCCGCCCCCACCGGCACCCCGGCGCTCTTCCAGTCGGCGGCCGGCACGCTCGACCGGATCCCGAGCACGCTGGGCAGCGGCGAGGGCATCGGCTCCAACTCGTGGGTGGTGTCGGGCGAGCACACCAAGAGCGGCAAGCCGCTGCTGGCCAACGACCCGCACCTGTCCCCCGCGATGCCGTCGGTCTGGTACCAGGCCGGGCTGCACTGCCGCCGGCTCTCGGACGCCTGCCCCTTCGATGTCACCGGGTTCACCTTCTCCGGCCTGCCGGGCGTGGTCATCGGCCACACCGACAAGATCGCCTGGGGCTTCACCAACCTCGGCCCCGACGTGGCGGACCTGTTCCTGGAGCAGGTCAAGGGCGACACGTACCGCTACAAGGACCAGTGGCCCAAGCTGACCACGCGCCAGGAGACGATCAAGGTGGCCGGCGGCGACCCGGTCACGATCACGGTGCGCACCACGCGGCACGGCCCGCTGATCAACGACGTGATCGGCGACGTCAAGCCGTCCGACGGCGCCAACGCGGTGGCGCTGCAGTGGACCGCGCTGACCCCGGGCAGGACCGCCGACGCCATCTTCGAGATGAACAAGGCCACGAGCTGGCAGGAGTTCAGGCAGGCCGCCGCGTCGTTCGAGGTCCCCGCCCAGAACCTGATATATGCGGACACGGACGGCACGATCGGCTACCAGGCGCCCGGCCGGATCCCGGTCCGTGCCAAGGGCGACGGCACCTGGCCCGTGCCCGGCTGGACCGGCGAGTACGACTGGGTGTCCACGATCCCCTACGACGAGCTGCCCAGCGTGCGCGACCCCGACGCGGGCTACATCGTCACCGCCAACAACGCCGTCATCGACCCCCGCCGCTACGAGCCGCTGCTGACCTGGGACTGGGCGTACGGCTACCGCTCCCAGCGCATCCTGGACCGGCTCAAGCAGGAGACCGACAAGGGCAAGATCGACGCGGCGACCATGACCGCCGTCCAGCGCGACACCCGCAACGGCTTCGCCCAGACCCTGGTTCCCGAGCTGCTGAAGATCGACGTGGCGGGCCCCGCCGCGCAGGCCAGGGACCTGCTGAAGGGCTGGGACGGCGCGCAGGACCAGGACTCGGCCCCCGCGGCGTACTTCAACGCGGTCTGGCGCCACCTGCTCAAGCTGACCTTCGACGACGACCTGCCGGCCGGAGCGCGGCCCGGCGGTGGCGACCGCTGGTACGAGGTGGTCGGCAGGCTGCTCGACACCCCGGACGACCCGTTCTGGGACGACACGACGACCGAGCAGGTCAAGGAGACCCGCGACGACATCCTGCGGCAGGCGCTGGCCTCCGGCTACCAGGAGCTGGCCGACCGTCTCGGCACCGACGTCAAGGCGTGGCACTGGGGCGACGTGCACCAGCTGACGCTGACCAACGGCTCGCTCGGCACCTCGGGCATCGCCCCGATCGAGGCGCTGTTCAACCGTGGCCCGTTCGGCGTGCCGGGCAGCAAGGACGCCGTGGACGCCACCGGCTGGAACGCCCAGAAGGGCTACGAGGTCACCGCTGTCCCGTCGATGCGCATGGTCGTGGATCTGAGCGACCTGTCGAAGTCGCAGTGGATCAACCTGACGGGCGCCTCCGGGCACGCTTTCCACGACAACTACTGGGACCAGGCCCCGCTGTGGACGAAGGGGGACCTCCTGCCGATGCAGTCGGAGCCCGTCCACACGCTCCGGCTACATCCGTAGGGGTATCCGGACACGAGACGCGTGCCCGATTCCGCGAGGCGCGTGCCGCGACACCATCGCGGCATGACTCGCTTCTGGTATGCGATCGGTGTCCTGCTCCTGCTCGCCGGGCTGTTCCACCTGGGCGTGCTGGTGGTCGAGGGCGGTCCGTGGGACGGGCCGGTGTCGTTCCGCAAGCCGTTCACGTTCGGGATCTCGTTCGGCCTGAGCGTGCTGACGATGACGTGGGTGGCCCGGTACGTCAGGACGCGCCGGCGCGGGCTCCTGGTCGGCGCGTTCGCCGTGGCGTCCGTGTACGAGGTCTTGATGATCACCGTGCAGGCGTGGCGGGGCGTGCCCTCGCACTTCAACATGTCCACCCCGGTCGACTCGCTGATCGCCCGCTCGCTGGCGGTCGGCGGCGGGGTGCTGATCGCCGTGGGCATCGTGATGACCGTAGCCGCGTTCCGCCGCAATCCTGACGTCGCGCCCAGCATGAACCTGGCCGTGCGCGCCGGGTTCGGCACGCTGCTCGCGGCCATGGTGTTCGGCGGCGTCATGATCGCCCGCGGCATGGTCGAGGTGTTCTCGGGCGACCAGGACCTGGCATACACGGTCGCCACCTCGGTCAAGCCCGCGCACGCGGTCTTCATGCACGGGGTCCTGCTGCTGCCCGCGCTGGCCGCACTCCCCCTCGACGAGGCCGTACGGCTGCGCCTGGTACGGCTGGCCACCTGGACCTACGCGGCGATCGCCGGGATCGTCTCCGCGCTGGCCGTGGCCGGCATCGAGCCGGTGAGCCCGTCGATCGCCTCGATCCTGGCCGCCGGCGCCGTGTCAGGGCTCGGCATCGGTGCGCTGGCCCTGCGCAGGATCAGGTCGTGATCTCTTCCACCACAGCGGCTGGTGCGGGTAGCCTCCGTCGTCGAGGCCCGCCAGGCGCTCGAAGACGTTGTAAGAGGCCTGGTGCCCGCAGAGCATGATCGACACGAGCATGGACAGCAGGTAGAGCGGGAGCATCGGCAGGCCCGCGCACCAGGCCCACTGCGTGGAGTGGCGCCCTTCGTGCAGCACCAGCCGGTCGTCGAGCGATTGCTCTTTGGTCAGGATGACGTTGCCGACGGTAAAAGCCCCGGCGATCGGGAAGCGGTAGCGGTAGCCGAAGGCGAAAACCAGGCCGTTCGGGCCTGGCGTCCTGGTGGCTCCGCCGATGACGGAGATGAGCAGCCCGAAGGGGGTGGCGAGGTTGATGTAGTTCACCACCCGGCGGAACCGGTATCGACGTTCCATGCGTCTCAACCTTGACCAATCTTGACAAGCCGGGATAATGATCCACGTCCTGAAATCTCCCACAAGAGCAGGATCATGCGACTTATCACCGTTGGCGCGCTGCTCGGCACCGTGGCCATGGCGGCTGCGGGCGGCCTCGCCATCACCCAGACCGCATTCAGCGATCCACTTCCCTCCACCGACACCCCTCTCGGGATCCGGGTGGCGTTACCCAACACCACGACTCCCAGCCCAACCCCCACGGTCGGGAAGTACACCCTGAAGACAAGGGTCGTCAAGAAGAAGGGCGTGTCCTATCTGGATGTGTCCATCAAATACGGCGGCGCGGCCCGCTTCACCGTGAAGCAGAAGGCGTGCAGGACCTCGAAGTCCTGCAAGACCTCCACCGCGGAGCTCCCCATCACGACGGGCGCGGGCACGGCGGCCAAGAAGATCGGCAAGGGCGCGTACAAGCTCACGGGCAAGCCCACGGTCAAGATCAAGGTGCTCCCCTGGCCCACCCGTACGGTCACCGCCACGCCAAGCGCCACGACCACGGTCACCGGCAGCGCGGCGCCCGCCGCCACCGTCACGGTCAGCGACCAGGCCACGGTCACCGAGCAGGCCACCGTCACCCAGCAGATCACGGTCACGGCCGAACCCTCGCAGAGCTCCTCGGACTCGGCCCCGGCTCCCGCCGCGACGGTCACGGTCTACGTGACCTGCCAGCCCGGCACCTCGACCCCGAGCCTGCCCCCGACGGAAGCCCCGTCAGGAACCCCGTCAGGAACGCCGTCGGGAACACCATCGGGAACACCATCGGGAACGCCGTCCACGGTCGTGGAAACGCCTTCGGACACCCCGACCTCGACCCCGACGGTCACCGACTCGCCCACGGCCACGCCGACCGTCTCCGACACGGAGATCCCGACGTGCCCCACCCCTGCTGAAACCCCGTCTGAAACCCCGACCCAGACCCCCACCGACTCCCCCACCCCGTCGGCCCAGTAGCCGCACCGCAGGCCGCCCCCCGTGTTCCCGGGGGCGGCCGCGTCGTGTCAGCCCTTCCGCTTGCGCCGGATCTTGATGTCGCGCATGTCCGTCACCGCGGTGCGCAGAACCCGGTACTCCACGCCGTACTTCTCCAGTGCCGCGATCGCGCGCCCGGTGGCCTCCTGCGCGTCCTCGCCCTCGACCTGGCAGCGGAACGTGAACGACGACAGCGTCCCGTCGTGGGTGAAGGTGCCCTCCTCGGTGAAGGCGACCCCCTCCACGGCCAGCACGGCCTGCTTGCCCGCCTCGGGCATCGACTCGAAGACGCCGGAAACGATCACTCTGAACAAGGCTTGTCCTCTCTGATGGCGTAACGGAGAATCCGCTCGCCCAGCAGCTGCTCGACGGTGTCGAGAAGCGCGAGCACCGACGCGGCGATCGCGTCGGGCGGTTCGCCGGCCGTGACGCGCCTGCCGATCTCGGTGTAGACGAGGGAGTGCACGCCGCCCAGGTGCCAGGCCACGACCCGGGGCAGCGGGTCGCCGGGGGCGGCCCCCGTCTCGGCGGCCAGTTCCGCCGTCAGCGCGTCGGTCATCTGCTCGGCCAGCTCGCCCAGCCGGGCGGTGAGCGTCGGCGCGGCCCGCATCATCTCGAGCACCCGCCCGAACCCCTCGGTCAGCCCCACCCGGCGGTCGCGCCGCCGCACCTCCTCGCGCAGGTGGTCGAGCACGGCCCGGACGGCCGGCACCCCGGCGGCCCGCGCGCGCACGATCGCGGCCAGCCGGTCGGGCGAGGCCTCGTCCGGCGGCAGGACAAGGTCCTCCTTGGTGTCGAAGTAGTTGTAGACGGTGTTGACCGACACCTCGGCGGCCTCGGCCACCTCGGCGATCGTCACCTGGTCGAAGCCGCGCTCCACGAACAGGGCGGTGGCCACCCGGGAGATCCGCTCCCGGGTCTGGCGCTTCTTCCGCTCCCGCAGTCCTTCACTCACACGCAAAGTCTAACTGCACTCCAAAAATGCAGTCGACTACAAAGATTTGTACTGCCCATCGTGGTAGATCAGCGGCGAGCCGTCGTGCGGGATGCCCATCGCCAGCACCTGCCCGACCACGATCGAGTGGTCGCCGCCCGGGTGGACGGCCGTGGTGGCGCACTCCAGGGTGGCGATGGCCTCGTCGAAGAGCGCGGCGCCCGAGGCGCCGCGGTGGTGCGGCCAGCGCTCAAGCTGCCCGTCCAGCGGGCGGCCGCGGTGGGCGAAGAAGCGGGAGGCGTCCTCCAGGGAGGCGGGCAGGATCGACACGCCCCAGGTCCCCGAGGCCAGCACGGCGTCATGGAAGCGGGCGACCTTCTCGGCGCAGAAGAGCACGAGCAGCGGGTCGAGCGAGACCGAGGTGAAGGAGTTCACGGTCATGGCATGGTCGACACCGTCGAGGGCGGTGGTGACGATCGCGACACCGGTGGCGAACCGGCCGACGACTTTGCGATACGTTGCCCGGTCGACGGCCTGCCCAAAAGAGTGCACGATCGCTACTTTATGACCCTATGTCGGACTCTTCGGAAGCTGCCCACGCAGTAGCCAGGACCCGTCGCGACGCGACGGGGGCGACAGGTAGAAGGCCACCACGACCGCGGCCATCCCGCCGTACAGGTAGATGATTCCCGACCACCCCTCGATGACCAGGTCACCGGGGGCGAGCTGGAACGACAGCGGCATCGACACCAGCAGCCAGCCCAGCGCCGGCAGCGCGGCGGCCAGCCTGGCCCGCATCACCCGTCCGGCGGCCAGGCAGACGCAGAACAGCACGATCACCCAGATGATGGCGGCCACGGGCACCACGCCCACCTTGAAGGCCTGGGTGAAGCCGCCCACCAGGCCCATGGCCAGCCCGAGCACGAACAGCATGCCGTAGGCCGCCCCTTTGAGCGCCGCCTCGGCATGGCTGCGTTGTTCCATGCCGCAGAGGTTAGTGGATTCCGGCGAACAGATCGTTCTCGCGGGTGTACGGCTCGCCGAGCCCGCCGGCCTCCGGCGGGGCGCCCGGCAGGGCGGGCCCCGGCCTCCCGGCGGCCAGCACGAAGTGCTCGACGCCCAGCGCCTCCTGGCCGATGTTGTTGGACAGCGCGAACCACGGGTCGCGCACCGTGATCTGGGTGGCGTGCGCCCGCATCGCGTCGAGCTTGTTGGCCACCCACGGGCGGGCGTCGATCTCGGTGGTGATCGCGTCGTCTGGGCTGCCGAACCCCAGGTCGTCCTCGACGAGGAAGCCCGTGCCCGCCTCGCGCAGCGCCTCGGTGGAGCGCCTGATCACCGACCTGGCCTGGGCGGTGTGGTAGAACTTCGCGACCTGCCAGGGCGTGCCGCCGGCCAGCTCGAAGGCCAGTCTGGCGACCCGGTGCGCCTGGATGTGGTCGGGGTGGCCGTAGAAGCCGTTGTCGTCGTAGCTGACCATGACCTGCGGCCGCACCTCGCGGATCACCTCGGCCAGCAGGCCCGCCGCCTTCTCCACGTCGGCCTGCCAGAAGGCGTCGGGACGGTCGTTGGAGGCCGCGCCCATCATGCCGGAGTCGCGGTAGCGGCCCGCGCCGCCCAGGAAGCGGTGGTCCTCGACGCCGAGCGCCTTGCAGGCCGCGGCCAGCTCGCCGATCCGGTGCCGACCGAGCTCGTCAGGCCCCAGATCCGCGAGCTCGGCGGGGATGATCTCGCCCTCCTCGCCCAGCGTGCAGGTCACCAGCGTGACGTGCGCGCCCTGCGCCGCGTACATGGCCATGGTGGCGCCGGTGCCGATCGACTCGTCGTCCGGATGGGCGTGCACGAGCAGCAGCCGTCGGTCAGTCATGGCACGAGCGTACTGGCAGGATTGGGACCATGAGTGAGAGCTTCCCGCGCCTGTCCGCCCGGACCCGCCGCTTCACCCTCGGGGTGCCTCGCGGGTTCACGATCTCCCCCGACGGGGGTCGGGTCGTCTTCCTGCGTACCAAGTCCGGCACCGATCCCGTGACGTGCCTGTGGGAGCTCGACACGCGCGACCATGTCGAGCGGCTGGTCGTCGACCCGCGCACGCTGAACGCCGACGAGGAGAACCTGCCGCCCGAGGAGCGCGCCAGGCGCGAGCGGAGCAGGGAGTCGGCGGGCGGCGTGGTGGGCTACGCCGCCGACAAGGAGGTCGCCAAAGCCGTCTTCGCCCTGTCGGGCGAGCTCTACGTCACCGTCCTGGCGACCGGCGACACCCAGAAGCTGGAGACGCCGGGCGGCGTCATCGACCCGCGACTGTCGCCCGACGGCCGCACCGTCGCCTACGTCAGCCAGGGCGCGCTGCGCGTCCAGGACCTGGCCACCGGCGACGACCGCGCGCTGGCCGCGCCCGAGTCCGACACCGTCACCTACGGCCTGGCCGAGTTCATCGCCGCCGAGGAGATGGACCGCATGCGCGGCTACTGGTGGTCGCCCGACAGCGACGCGCTGCTGGTCGAGCGGGCCGACGAGGCGCCGGTCCGCACCTGGTACATCGCCGACCCCGCCAACCCCTCCAAGCCCGCCGCCGAGCAGCGCTACCCGGCCGCGGGCACGCCCAACGCCGTCACCGAGCTGTTCGTGATCGGGCTCGACGGGTCGCGGGTGGCCGTGCCGTACGAGCAGGAATACCTGACGACCGCGTCCTGGGACTCCCACGCGCTGTCGATCGTGACCATGTCGCGCGACCAGAAGTCGCTGCGGCTGTTCACCGTCGACCCGGCCACCGGCGCGTCCACGCTGGTGCGCGAGGACTCCGACCCGGCCTGGGTGGACGTGGTCGGCGGCGTGCCGGCCCACCTGGACGACGGGTCGCTGGTGTGGGTGGCCGCGCACGAGGGCGGCAACCGGCTGTTCGTCGGCGACCGCGCCGTCACCCCGCCCACGCTGCAGGTGCGGGACGTGCTCGACGTCGACCACGACAGCGTGCTGTTCCGCGCCAGCGGCGACCCGACCGAGATCCAGCTGTGGACCTGGGACGGCCACTCGCTGCTGCCCGTCTCCACCCGTTCCGGGGTGTTCTCGGGGCGGATGTCCGGCGGTGTCGGCGTGCTGACCGAGCAGACGCTCGACGCCGAGGGCGTGTCCACCACGGTCGTGCTGCGCGACGGCATGGCGCTGCCGATCCCGTCCGTGGCCGAGCGTCCCGGCCTGGACCTGCGCGTCTCGCTCGGCCGTTCCGGCCGTCGCGAACTGGCCACCGCGGTGGTGCTGCCGTCCTGGCACGAGCCCGGCTCGCGCAAGCTGCCCGTCCTGATGGACCCGTACGGCGGGCCGCACGCCCAGCGGGTCCTGGCCCGCCACGGCGGTTACCTGGAGAGCCAGTGGTTCGCCGAGCAGGGCTTCGCCGTGATCGTCGCCGACGGCCGCGGCACGCCGGGCCGCGGCCCCGCCTGGGAGCGGGAGGTGCTCGACGACCTGGCGACCCCGGCGCTGGAGGACCAGGTCGACGCGCTGCGCGGGGTGGCCGAGCAGTACCCGGACGACCTGGACCTGTCGCGGGTGGGCATCCGCGGCTGGTCGTTCGGCGGCTTCCTGGCCGCGCTGGCGGTGCTGCGCAGGCCTGACGTCTTCCACGCGGCGGTGGCCGGGGCGCCGGTGACCGACTGGCGGCTGTACGACACCTGCTACACCGAGCGCTACCTGGGGCACCCGGACGAGCAGCCGGAGGTCTACGACCGCTCGTCGCTGTTCGGCGACGCGGCCAAGCTGGAGCGGCCGCTGCTGCTGATCCACGGGCTGGCCGACGACAACGTGGTGGCCGCGCACACGCTGCGCCTGTCGTCGGCGCTGCTGGCGGCCGGGCGCTCGCACATCGTGCTCCCGCTGTCGGGCGTGACCCACATGACGCCGCAGGAGGTCGTGGCGGAGAACCTGCTGCTGCTCCAGGTCGAGTTCCTCAAGAAGTCGCTGGGCGGCTGACCCGTCAGCCGGCGGCCCGCGCATCCTGCGCCGGTGAGAGCTGGTGCAGGGTGTAGCCGCCCGAGGCCTGCTTGAACAGGTACTCGGCCCGCTCGTACGACAGCCGGCGCCGTCCCGTGTGCGGGCACAGGTCCTGCCTGCCCGGCATGCGGGCCGGGGCCGGTCTCCTGTCGGCCAGGAAGAGCGGGCCACGGGTCCGGCCCGCCACCAGCTCGGGCAGCAGGGCGGCCGTGCCGTACTCCCAGGTGATCGTGACGGGCCCGCTCCTGGTGCGCATGGCGGGCAGGTCGAGGTCCTCGACGTTGAGCGCCAGCGCGGTCCTGGCCGAGGCGCCCGACTCGTACAGCAGCCGCCACAGCGCCCGCTCCCGCACCGACGGGTGGCGCCAGAGCGCCTCCAGCCTCACCGCGTCGACGGCCGGGCGCCGCCGGCGGCTCTCGTGCCGCCTGCCCAGCTCGGCCGCCAGGTCCCCGGCCGCCGCCCACGCGGAGAAGGACCGTACGGCGGCGCGGTGCCGGTTCCACGTCCTGGGCGCGACCGAACCCCAGGCGACGGCGAACACCCTGGCCACCCGCGCCGCGTCCACCTCGGCCAGCCGGGTGCCCGCGCCCAGGTCCAGGCGCAGGCGGCGCAGCGTCTGCCCGTAGGACCTGATCGTCCCCGCGTCCAGATCGTCACGGGCCAGAAACGCGTCCACGGCCTGCCCCAGCGTCAGCTCCGCCGTGGCCTGCGAGGACCGGGTGTGCTGGGTGGCTGCCCGCCTGAGCAGGAAGGCGCGCTCCGCGGCGTTGCGGGTGAGGGCGGCGGCACGTTCGAAGGCGGCTCCCGCCTCGGCGTGCCGTCCGAACCTGGCCAGCAGGTCACCGTGGACCACCGACAGCGGGTGGTAGTCCTTCAGCGCCGGATCCGACAGCAGCTCGCCGAGCAGCGCCAGGCCCGCCCGCGGCCCTTCCGCCATGCCCACCGCGACCGCCCGGTTGAGCTGGACCACCGGGGACGGCACCAGCCGCGCCAGCACCGCGTAGAGCACGGCAATCTGCGCCCAGTCGGTCTCCTGGGCGCTGGGCGCCTGGGCGTGGGAGACGGCGATGGCGGCCTGCAGCACGTACGGCCCGAGCGGGCCGCCGGCCTCGCGCGCCCGCAGCATCGAGGCGAAACCGCGGTCGATCAGCTCCCGGTCCCAGCGGGAGCGGTCCTGCTCGTGCAGCTGGACGGGCTCGCCCGACGAGCCGGTGCGGGCGGCGGAGCGCGACTGCTGGATCTCCATCAGCGCCACCAGCCCGTGCACCTCGGCCTCGCCGGGCGCCAGGCCGGCCAGCAGGCGGCCGAGGCGCAGCGCCTCCAGGGCGAGCGCGGGACGCATCAGGTCGTCTCCGGCCGTCGCCGAGTATCCCTCGTTGAAGATCAGGTAGATGACCTCGAGCACGGAGGCCAGCCGGCCGGCCAGCTCGTCGCCGGGCGGCAGCTCGAAGGGGATCCGCCGCTCCGCAAGGGTGCGCTTGGCGGTGGCGATGCGCTGGGCCACGCCCCGCTCCGGCACGAGGAAGGCGCGGCCGATCTCCTGCGCCGTCAAGCCGCCGAGCAGCCGCAGCGTCAGCGCTGCCCGTTCCTCGGTCGGCAGCACGGGATGGCTGGAGATGAACATCAGCCGCAGCACGTCGTCGTCGAGCGCGGCCTGCCGTGCCGCCGAGGTCTGGTCCTCCTGCTCCAGGGCGTGGGCGAGCTGCGCGTGGGTGCGGTACTGGCGCTGGTCGCGGCGCAGGTGGTCGAGGGCGCGGCGCTTGGCCGCGGTCATGAGCCACGCGCCCGGGTTGTCGGGGACGCCCCGCTCGGGCCAGCGTTCCAGCGCGGTGACCAGCGCGTCCTGGGCGAGCTCCTCGGCCAGGCCCACGTCGTGGACCATGCGGGTCAGCCCGGCGATGATCCGCGCGGACTCCTGCCGCCAGACCGCATTGACCGCCGCGTGGACGCCGGCGGTCATCCGTAGATCTGCTGCATCCTGCCCTCACCGTCGCCGATGACCGCGAAGAAGCGCCGGGAGAGCTCCAGCGCCTCCTCCCTCGAGCCCACCTCGATCAGCGCGAACCCGCCGGCCATCTCCTTGGCCTCGGCGAACGGCCCGTCGATCACGGAGAACTCGCCCCCGGCGGACTTGAGCACGCTGCCGCCCAGCTCCATGCCCCCGGTGGCGATCAGCACCCCCGCCTGGGTGAGCTCCTGGATGAACTTGCCCATCTCGATGTGCAGCGCCTCGTCGGTCCGCTTCTCGCTCACGCTCGTCAGCAGGAATCGCATGCCTCCACCTTAGAGACGAGATGCATTCCCTGTCATATCTCCGGATCGTCGCATGGATGAGAAGACGACGAAAGGACAGGGCAATGACCGCCACCACCCTCAGCGCCACCCGCATCTCGACCCGGACCCTGCTGACCGCCGCGGCCGCCGCGGCGCCTATCTGGACGGTCATGAACCTGGTCCAGACCCTCACCCGCGAGGGTTACGACATCACCCGCCACCCGCTGAGCCAGCTGTCCACCGGCTCGCCCGGCTGGATCCAGATCACCGACTTCCTGCTCGTGGGCACGCTGTACATCACCGGCTCGTTCGGCCTGCGCCGCGCCCTGCACGGCCGGCCCGGCGGCACCTGGGCACCGCGCCTGGTGATGGGCTACGGCCTGGGAATGCTCGCCTCCGGCGTCTTCGTGATGGACCCGGGAGACGGCTTCCCCGTCGGCACCCCGGCAGGCGTGCCCACCACGATGAGCTGGCACTCGATCATGCACATGGTCTCGGGCTCGCTGTCGTTCATCGCGCTGGCGGCGACCGGATTCGTCCTGGGCCGGTACTTCAGCCGCATCGGCGCCCGCGCCGCGGCCATCGCCTCCCGGCTGGCGGGCGTGGCCGTGATCGCCGGCGCCGGCTGGGCGATCAGCGGCGGCCGGATGGGTTCGCTGACCCTGGCCATCGGCGTCACCCTCGCCATGATCTGGGTCTCGCTGGTGGCCGCTCACCTGCGCAAGTCCCATTGAAGACGAGCCCCGGTCCCGGCGACAGCCGGGACCGGGGCTCAGCCATGTCCACAGCGGGCTGACATCCCCAGGTCTGACCCGCGGCAGGCAGATCCCGACCATGGTCCGATGCGGGTGGCGAGCCCCTTCGGCGACCGTGAACGCCATGTTCACAACGACGACAGTGGCGCTCGCCCTTCTCCTGTCGCCCACCCCCACGGCGTACTCGGCCCTGGACTGGGCTCAGTGCCCGGGCGACAAGATCGGCATGGAGTGCGCCGACCTGCAGGTCCCCCTCGACTGGGACAAGCCCGACGGCCGCAGGATCACCCTGAAGCTGGGCCGGCTCAAGGCCACCGGCACCCCCGAGGGCTCCGTCCTGGTGGCGTACGGCGGGCCAGGCGGGCCCGGCATCGCCATCACCCAGGGCATCCCCGACACCTGGGCCGGCCTGCGCAAGCGGATGAACGTGGTCACCTGGGACACCCGCGGCTACGGCAAGCAGTTCGGTGGCCTCGGCACCGGCCTGCCGTGCACGTGGACGCGCCTGCCCATGCCCGCCTTCCCGCGCGACGACGCCGAGTGGGGGCGCATGTCCGACGCCAACCGCGGCTACGCCGAGGCCTGCCGCCAGAACGACCCCGACTTCTTCGCCCACATGAGCTCCGCCGACCAGGCCAGGGACATGGAGGCGATCAGGAAGGCGCTCGGCGAGCAGAAGCTCAACTTCTACGGCGCCTCCTACGCCGGCTTCTACGGCCAGGACTACGCCCGCCTCTTCCCCGACAAGGTCCGCACGATCGCGCTCGACGGCACCTGGTCCCACAGCGCCCCCGACTGGAACGCCGAACTGGACGAGCTGGCCGGGGCGGGCCAGAAGGCGATGGACCGCTTCTTCACCTGGTGCGCCGCCCACGACTGCCGCGACGCCAGGCACACCTGGCGCACCCTGCTCGCCAAGGCCGACAGGAACCCCGTCCGCGCCAAGGACGTCGCCTACAACGCGCGCGATCTGCAGGGTCTCGCCCTGGGGATCGCCCGCCAGGGACCCGGCGCGTGGCCCGCGCTGGCCAAGGCGATCTCCGCGGCCGACCGCGGGGACGCCTCCGCCTTCGTGCCCGAGCACGGGATGCGCTACCCCGACCAGTCGACCGGCGTCACGGAATGCCTCGACTGGCCGCGGCCCGCCGATCGCGCGGAACTCGAGACGCTGGTGAAGCGGCTGCGCAGGATCGCCCCTGACACGGGCACGGCCGGGACGATCGCGGAGGCCACGCTGGGCTGCGTGGGCTGGCCGGTCCCGGTCACCAACCCGCCCAAGCCGCTGCCCAAGGGCCTGCCGCCGCTGCTGGGGGCGGGAAACTGGGGCGAGTCGGACGCCGTGGAGCGGGTGTTGAGCCAGGTGCCGGGCAGCGTCACGGTCCGCCACGAAGGCCCGGGGCACACGCTCTATCTGTCCAACACGTGTGCCCGGGCCCACATCGACCGCTACCTCACCGAGGCGGTGCTTCCCCCGCGAGGGACGGCTTGTTAGGCGCGCCGTGCCAGCTCCGCCACAGCGCGGCGTAGGAGCCGCCCGCGGCCACCAGTTCGTCGTGCGCGCCGAGCTCGCTGATGCGCCCGTCCTCGACCACCGCGACGCGGTCGGCGTCGTGAGCGGTGTAGAGGCGGTGGGCGATGGCGATCACGGTGCGCCCGTCGAGCACGGCCGCCAGGGAACGCTCCAGGTTGCGGGCCGCGCGCGGGTCGATGAGCGAGGTGGCCTCGTCCAGGACGAGCGTGTGCGGGTCGGCCAGCACCAGCCGGGCCAGCGCGAGCTGCTGGGCGTGCGCCGGTGAGACGTCCTGCCCGCCGGAGCCGACCATCGTGTCGAGCCCGTCGGGCATGGCCAGCACCCAGTCGAGCGCGTCGACGGCCGCCAGGGCCTGCCGTACGGCCTCGTCGTCGGCGGACGGCCGGGCGATCAGCAGGTTGTCGCGCAGCGTGCCCTTGAACACGTGGTGCTCCTGGGTGACCAGCGCGACGTGGCCGCGCAGATCGTCCAGGGGCAGCTCCACCAGCGGCACCCCGCCGACCGTCACCGCGCCGGTGCGCGGGCCGTGGATGCCGGCCAGCAGCCGCCCGAGCGTGGACTTGCCCGCGCCCGACGGCCCGACCATGGCCAGCCGCTCGCCCGGCTTGACCGTGAGCGACACGCCGTGCAGCACGTCGCGGCCCTCCCGATAGGCGTAGCGCACCGCCCGCGCCTCGAGCAGCTCGCCCGAGGGCGCGGAGCCGGTGGCCTCGCGGTCGTCGCCGACGTTGGACACCCCCAGCAGCCTGGCCATGGCCGCGCCGCCGACCTGCAGCTCGTCGATCCACATCAGGAACCGGTCGAGCGGGTCGATCAGCTGCTGCGCGTACAGCGTGGCGGCGGTGACCTGGGCCAGCGTCACCCAGTCGCCGGCGTAGAACAGCCCGCCCACCAGCAGCGTCGACACGACCGGGATGACGTAGCCGAGCTCGACCGAGGGGAACCACACGGTCCGCAGGCCCAGCGTGTAGCGCTCGGCCGCGTACGAGCCGCGGATGTCGCCGTCGGTGCGCCGGCTGCGCCGGTCCTGCAGGCCGAGCGCCTCGACGGCGCGGGCGCCCTCGACGGTCTCGGCCAGGCCCTCGGTCATGTCGGCGTAGGCCGCGTTCTCCCGCAGGTAGCCGTCGCGGGCCCGGTTGAGGTACCAGCGGGTGGAGATCCACAGGATCGGCGTGGCCACCAGCATGGGCAGCATCAGCAGCGGGCTCACCAGCACCAGCGCGCCCACAGTGATCACGAAGGCGACCAGCGCGATCAGGGTCTCCGGTACGGCGTGCCGTACCGAGCGTGACAGCGAGTCGACGTCGCGGGAGGTCCGCGTGAGCAGGTCGCCGGAGCCGGCCCGCTCGACCGTGGACAGCGGCAGCCCCAGCACCCGGTCGACGAACTCCTCGCGGAGCTCGGCGAGCACCTTCTCACCGAGCTTGGCCGAGGCCAGCACGGCGTAGCGGATCAGGGCCGCCTGCAGGAACAGGAAGCCGCCGATGGCCAGCGCGACGAACCAGACGTTGACGTCGGCGCCGTCCTGGACCTGCTGGACCAGCCTGCCCAGCTGCCAGGGCACGAACAGCCCCGCCACCGCGGCCAGCCCGTGCAGGGCCAGGGCGAAGGCCAGCTGTCGCGGGTACTTCAGCGTCAGCCGCCTGGCGTAGGCGCGGACCTGCTTCTGGTCGGCGACCGGCAGGATCTCGCGGGCCATCAGTCTTCCCCCCTCGTGACAGTCGCGGCGTATTCGGGCGAGGAAACCAGCAGGTCGCGGTGCGCGCCCTCGGCGAGCACCCTGCCGTCCTCCACGTAGGCGACCTGGTCGGTGCGGTCGAGCACCAGCGGGCTGGTCGTGCAGATCAGCGTGGTGCGGCCGGCGCGCGCCTTGGCCAGGCGCTCGGCGATGCGGGCCTCGCTGTGCGCGTCGACGGCGCTGGTCGGCTCGACCAGGATGAGCACCTCCGGGTCGGCCAGCAGCGCGCGGGCCAGGCGCAGGCGCTGCTGCTGCCCGCCGGAGAACTCCCTGCCCGACTCGGCGACCTGCGCGTCGAGCCCCTCGGGCAGGGCCTCGACGATGTCGTCGGCGCAGGCGGCGTGCAGGGCCTGCCGTACCTGCTCGTCGGTGGCGGTGCCGCGCACGTCGAGCTCGTCGCGCAGGCGGCCGGTGAACAGCCGGGCGCCGTTGTCGGCGACCAGGATGCGCGTGCGGATCTCCTCGATCGGCAGCGTGGCCAGGTCGACGCCGCCGAAGGTGACGTCGCCGTCGGCGTAGCGGCCGAGCCGGTCGGCGATGGCGATGGCGTCCTCCGGCGCGCCGGCCGCCAGGGCGGTCAGCTCGCCAGGCTGGACGGTGACGCCGCTGAAGCTGTCGCGCAGCACGCCGCCCTGGCTGGTGGCGGTGCCGCCGCCCACCTCCGGCTGGATCGACAGGATGCGGACCACACGGCGGGCGGCCACGTGGCCCTTGGTCAGCCGGTCGGCCATCTCGGTGAGCGTGCGCATCGGGCCGATCAGGAAGACCGCGTAGCCGTAGAAGGCCACCAGCTGGCCGGCGGTGATCTGGCCGCCGACGGCGAAGGAGGCGCCGATGCCGGTGACGGCGGCGATCAGCAGGCCGGGCAGCAGGATCTGGGCGCCCTCGAGCAGCGATTCGACCCTGGCCACGCCGACGCCCGCGTGGCGCACCCGCTGGGACTCCTCGCGGTAGCGCTCGCCGAAGACCTGCTCGCCGCCGATGCCGCGCAGCACGCGCAGCCCGGCCACGATGTCGGCGGACCTGGTCGACAGGTCACCGGTCAGGTCGCGCTGCCGCTTCTGCCGCCGGTGCAGCGGCTTGAGCAGCGGACCGACCGCGACCGCCATGATCGGCACGCCGAACAGCACCATCAGGCCGAGCGGCAGCGAGGTGGAGATCAGGATCACGGTGACCGTGATGATCGCCACGATCGAGCCGGTGCCGCGCAGCAGGATGTCCATCGAGCCGCCGATGTGCGCGATGTCGGAGTTTCCGACGCTGACGACCTCGCCGGTCGACAGTTGCTTGGGCAGGGTCGCGCCGAGCCTGGCCGCCTGCCGGGTGGTCACCTGGACCGTGCGGTAGGCGGCGGCCAGCCAGTTGTAGACGGCCATCCGGTGCCGCATGATCCCGGTGAAGGCCTGCATGAGGCCGAGCCCCAGCAGGATCGCGCTCCAGGTGACCAGCGCCCCCGTGTCCTTGGCGGTGACGGCGTCCACTCCCTTGCCCAGGACAGCCGGAACCAGAGCCTGCACCAGCCACCAGAGGGTCGCGAAGCAGATGCCCAGCAACAAGCTGGGCGCCTGACTGCGCGCGTTCCACCACAGGTAGCGCAGCGGGCTGCGAATGTCGGGCATGCCGGGATCGGCTTCAGGAAGGGAGCGCATAGCCCGTCAAGGTTGACAAACGGCCGCTCGGCCCAGCAAACCATTTTCCACAATGATCTTGTACGGCAGGCCGCACCACCGCCGCCCGCCATACTTCGGCCAAGGGCCCGCGAGCGGCGCTTGCGGCGAGTCGGTGACGCGTCCCCGCCGCTACGACTCCGCCGTGGGCCGGATGCGCGGGGCCTGCTTGGGAAGCGACCCGAACGCCCGGACGGTATAGAACAGGGCGATCAGCGCGGTGAGCGCGAGCAGCAGGTAGCCGACGGTGTAGGCGCCGGTGGCGGTGTAGACGGCGCCCATCACCAGCGGCGGGAAGTATCCGCCGAGCCCGCCCGCGGCGCCCACCAGGCCGGTGACCGTACCGACTCTGGACGGCTCGACCAGCCTGGCCACCAGCGCGAACACGCCGCCGGTGCCCAGCCCGAGGAAGAAGGCCATGAACACGAAGCTCACCCCGGCGGGGACCTCGAGCGGCGGTTTGAACGCCAGCACGACCGCCATCACGAGGGTCCCGGTGAAGGCGACGAGCAGGATCCTGACGGGTGTGGACCGGTCAGACAGGATGCCGCCGAGCGGCCTGGCGACCACGGCGGCGATCGAGAACCCGGCGGTGCGCAGGCCGGCCTCGGTCTGGGCGAAGTCGTAGACGTTCTGCAGCAACGTCGGCAGGTAGGTGGAGAAGGCCACGAACCCGCCGAAGGCCACCGCGTACAGGAACGCGCACTGCCAGGTCGCCTTGATCTTCATGGCGTCGCGCAGCCGCGGCAGCGCGGGTTCGGTCGACGGCGTCCAGGCGGGCGAGTTCCTCGAGCACAGCCACATGATCACGCCCATCGCGGCAAGCGCCGCCGCCATGATCAGGTGCGTGGTGGTGCGCCCGAACGCCTCGACCAGCCGGGGCGTGAAGAACGCCGACAGGGCGGTGCCGCCCATCCCCGCGCCGAACACGCCGGTGGCCAGGCCGCGCCTGGCGGGTTCGTACCAGGCGTTGACGAAGGGGATGCCGATCGCGAACGACGTGCCGGGGATGCCCAGCAGGAACCCCCAGAACAGCAGCGCGCCGTACGAGCTGGACAGGCCGACGAACAGCACGGGCACGATCGACACGAAGCAGATGACGGTGAACATCAGCCGGCCGCCGAACTTGTCGGCCAGCACGCCCACCGGGATGCGCCCGAGCGATCCGACCAGCACCGGGATGGCCACCAGCGCCGAGGTCTGCGTCGGCGACAGGTGGAGCAGCTTGCTGTAGCTGCCCGACAGCGGCCCGATCAGGTTCCACGCCCAGAAGGTCACCGCGAAGGCCGTCGTGGCCAGCGCCAGGTTCGGCACCTGACCCCTGCGCAGTTCGACCACCACGCACCCCCTACTCTGTGTAACAGATCGTAGCTCAATGTGTTTTTGGCGCCGATCAGGGGGATCGTCACATGGAAGCCATTCCGGCGATAAGGGACTAAAGCCCCTATTTCTCCAAAGGAACGGCTCATACCGTCGCAGAAAAGTGGCCCTGACCGAAGGAGGACCGGTGGCCGACCCCGAGAGCCTGCTGCTGAAGACCGGGCGGTTCTTCCGGCGCGCGGCCACCAGCGTCGACCTGCGGACGATCACCAAGCGGGGCGGGCGCGAGGGCGACGACTTCTACCGCGACCGGTGGAGCCACGACAAGGTGGTCCGCTCCACACACGGCGTGAACTGCACGGGCTCGTGCTCGTGGAAGGTGTTCGTCAAGGACGGCATCATCACCTGGGAGACGCAGCAGACCGACTACCCGAGCGTCGGCCCCGACCGGCCCGAGTACGAGCCGCGCGGCTGCCCGCGCGGCGCGGCCTTCTCCTGGTACACCTACTCGCCGACGCGCATCCGCTACCCCTACGCCCGCGGCGTCCTGGTCGAGATGTACGGCGCGGCCAGGAAGGCAGGGCACGACCCCGTCGAGGCGTGGGCGTCGATCACGACCGATCCCGAGCTCCGCCGGAAATATCAGGAAGCCCGCGGACGCGGAGGACTTGTCCGGATTTCTTGGGACTTGGCGACCGAGATGATCGCGGCCGCCCACGTACACACGATCAAGGTCTACGGGCCCGACAGGATCGCCGGGTTCTCCCCGATCCCGGCCATGTCAATGGTGTCGCACGCGATCGGGTCCCGGTTCGTGTCGCTGATCGGCGGGACCATGCTGTCGTTCTACGACTGGTACGCCGACCTGCCGGTGGCCTCTCCTCAGGTCTTCGGCGACCAGACCGACGTGCCCGAGTCCGCCGACTGGTGGGACGCGGCCTACCTGATGCTGTGGGGCGCCAACGTGCCGGTCACGCGCACCCCGGACGCGCACTGGATGGCCGAGGCCCGCTACCGCGGCCAGAAGGTGGTCGTGGTGGCGCCCGACTACAGCGACGCCGCCAAGTTCGCCGACGAGTGGCTGGCGATCAACCCGGGCACCGACGGCGCGCTGGCCATGGCGATGGGTCACGTGCTGCTGCGCGAGTTCTTCGTCGAGCGCCAGGTGCCCTACTTCCAGGACTACGTCCGCAGGTTCACCGACCTTCCCTTCCTGGTACGGCTGGCCGAGCACGACGGCGCCCACGTGCCCGGCAAGTTCCTGACCGCGGCCGACCTGGGTTCCGACGAGGAGGCCGCCGAGTGGAAGACGGTCTTCCTGGATGCCGACGGGACGCCGGTGGTGCCGAACGGGTCGGTGGGCTTCCGGTGGACCGAATCCGGCAAGGGGCGCTGGAACCTGGAGCTCGGCACCGAGCCGCTGCTCACGGTGCCCGGCGGCGAGTCGGTGGAGGTGCTGCTGCCCCGCTTCGACGGCGGCGACCCGCTGACGCGCGGCGTCCCGGTCACGCGGGTGGGCGGCCACCTGGTCACCACCGTCTTCGACCTGCTCCTGGCCCAGTACGGCGTCCACCGCGACGGGCTGCCGGGCACGTGGCCGACCGGCTACGACGACGCGGCCGCGCCGTACACGCCTGCCTGGCAGGAGCCGATCACGGGGGTGCCGGCGCGGCGGGCCGAGCGGATCGTGCGCGAGTTCGCCAGGACCGCGGAGCAGACGCGCGGCCGGTGCATGATCGTGCTCGGGGCGGGGACCACGCAGTGGTTCCACGGGGACACGATCTACCGGGCGTTCCTGTCGCTGCTGATGCTCACCGGCTGCCAGGGGCGCAACGGCGGCGGGTGGGCACACTACGTCGGCCAGGAGAAGTGCAGGCCGCAGACCGGATGGGCGCAGCTGGCCGGCGCGCTGGACTGGGCGCGGCCGCCGCGGCAGACGCCCGGCACGCCGTTCTGGTACCTGCACACCGACCAGTGGCGTTACGACCGCTTCGACGCAGGGGAGCTGAGCTCGCCGCTGGGACCCGGCCTGTTCCGCGGCAGGCACACGGCCGACCTGGTGGCGCAGGCCGTACGCAACGGCTGGATGCCGATGGCGCCCGCCTTCGACCGCAACCCGCTGGAGCTGGGCGAGGCCGACGACCCCGTCGCGCACACCCGCGAGGAGCTGCGGGCGGGACGCCTGAAGTGGGCCGCCGACGATCCCGACGACCCGCGCAACTGGCCGCGCGTCGTCACGCTGTGGCGCTCGAACCTGCTCGGCTCCAGCGCCAAGGGCAACGAGTACTTCCTGCACCACCTGCTCGGCGCCCAGTCCAACCTGCCGCACGCCGACGAGCGGGCGCCGCGGGGCAAGGTGGACCTGCTGCTCACGCTGGACTTCAGGATGACCTCGTCGACGATGTTCTCCGACATCGTGCTGCCCGCCGCCACCTGGTACGAGAAGCACGACCTGTCCTCGACCGACATGCACCCGTTCGTGCACGCCTTCAACCCGGCGATCTCGCCGCCCTGGCAGACCAAGACCGACTTCGACGCCTTCCACGCCATCGCGCGGGCCTTCAGCGAGCTGGCCGCCGAGCACCTGGGGGTGCGCCGCGACGTGGTGGCCGTGCCGTACCAGCACGACACGCCGGGAGAGATCGCCCAGCCCGGCGGGCGCGCGCCCGAGCAGGCCGAGCCCAACCTGGTCGTGGTCGAGCGCGACTACGGCGCGGTCGCGGCCAAGATGGCCGCGCTCGGGCCGCTGGCCGAGAAGGCGGGGCTGCCGGTCAAGGGCGTGACGTTCCTGCCCGACAAGGAGGTGGCCTGGCTGGCGGAGCGCTGCGGGGTCGAGGCGCACGGCGTGGCCAAGGGGCGGCCGCTGCTCGACACCGACTCCAACGCGTGCGAGGCGATCCTGGCGCTGTCGGGCGTGAGCAACGGGCGGCTGGCCGTGCAGGGCTTCCGCCAGCTGGCCGAGCGGACAGGGACGGACATGGACGAGCTCATGCACGGCGACCACCGCATCGTCTACGCCGACACGCAGGCCAGACCCACCCATGTCGCCTCGAGCCCGGAGTGGTCCGGCAAGGAGTCGCACGACCGGCGCTACTCGCCCTTCACCATCAACGTCGAGCACCACAAGCCGTGGCACACGCTGACCGGGCGCATGCACTTCTTCCTCGACCACGACTGGATGCACGAGTACGGCGAGGCCCTGCCCGTCTACCGGCCGCCGCTGGACATCTTCTCTCTGTTCGGCGACCGACCGGAGGGGGAGCTGGTGGTGCGCTACCTGACGCCGCACTCCAAGTGGTCGATCCACTCCGAGTACCAGGACAACCTGCTCATGCTGTCGCTGTCGCGAGGAGGGCCGACGATCTGGATGTCCCGCGAGGACGCCGCCAAGATCGGGGTCGCCGACAACGACTGGGTGGAGGCGGTGAACCGCAACGGGGTCGTGGTCGCGCGCGCGATCGTCTCCCATCGCATGCCGTCGGGGACCGTCTACATGCACCACGCGCAAGATCGACTGATCGACGTCCCCAAGTCCGAAACCTCGGGAAGACGCGGCGGGATACACAACGCCCTGACCCGCGTGATGATCAAGCCGACGCACATGATCGGCGGGTACGCCCAGCTCTCGTACGCCTTCAACTACCTCGGCCCCACCGGCAACCAGCGCGACGAGATCACCGTGATCCGGCGCCGCTCGCAGGAGGTGAGCTACTAGATGCGCGTGATGGCCCAGATCGCCATGGTGATGAACCTGGACAAATGCATCGGCTGCCACACCTGCTCGGTCACCTGCAAGCAGACCTGGACCAACAGGGCGGGCGTCGAATACACCTGGTTCAACAACGTCGAGACTCGCCCCGGCCAGGGATACCCGCGCCGCTACGAGGACCAGGAACGCTGGCGCGGCGGCTGGGAGGTCGACGCCAAGGGCAGGCTCCGGCTGCGGGCCGGCGGGCGGATGCGCAAGCTCCTCGGCATCTTCGCCAACCCGCTGATGCCCTCCATCCAGGACTACTACGAGCCCTGGACCTACGACTACGAGAACCTGTTCGGCGCCGCGCTTGGCCCCGACATCCCCGTCGCGCGGCCCCGGTCGCTCATCAGCGGCGAGCCGACCACGATCACGTGGAGCGCCAACTGGGACGACGACCTCGGCGGCGACCCGTCACCCGACCCCGTGCTGAGCAGGATGTCGGAGAAGGTGAAGCTGGACTTCGAGCAGGCGTTCATGTTCTACCTGCCGCGCATCTGCGAGCACTGCCTCAACCCGTCGTGCGTGGCCTCCTGCCCGTCGGGCGCCCTCTACAAGCGCACGGACGACGGCATCGTCCTGGTCGATCAGGACCGCTGCCGCGGCTGGCGGATGTGCGTCACCGGCTGCCCGTACAAGAAGATCTACTTCAACCACCGCACCGGCAAGGCCGAGAAGTGCACGTTCTGCTACCCGCGGGTCGAGGTCGGGCTGCCGACGGTCTGCTCGGAGACGTGCGTGGGCCGGCTGCGCTACCTCGGCGTCATGCTCTACGACGCCGACAGGGTCACCGAGGCCGCCTCCGTGGCCTCCGAGCAGGACCTGTACGAGGCGCAGCTGTCGGTGTTCGTCGACCCCGACGACCCCGCGGTGGCCGCTTCCGGGCTGCCCGACGACTGGATCGAGGCGGCCCGCAGGTCGCCGGTGCGGGACCTGATCATGCGCTACCGGATCGCGCTGCCGCTGCATCCCGAGTACCGGACGCTGCCCATGGTCTGGTACGTCCCGCCGCTGTCCCCCGTCGTGGACGCGCTGGCCGCCACCGGGCACGACGGCGAGGACGCGGGCAACCTCTTCGCCGCCGTCGAGTCGATGCGGATCCCGGTGGAGTACCTGGCCGGGCTGTTCACCGCGGGCGACACCGTGCCCGTGGTCGCCGCGCTGCGCCGGCTGGCCGCGATGCGCTCCTACATGCGGGCCGTCAACCTCGGCGAGGAGCCGGAACTGGCGGAGACCGGGCTCAACGAGGACGACATCCACGACATGTACCGGCTGCTCGCCCTGGCCAAGTACGACGAGCGGTACGTCATCCCCACCGCCTACGGCAACACCCCCGGCGACGTCGAGGAGGCCGGCTGCAGCCTCGACTACGACGGCGGCCCCGGCATGCAGGGGCCCTTCGGCGAGACCTCGGGCAGGCCGGTGCCGGTGTCGATCGAGTCGTTCCACGGGCTCAAACAGCGCCAGACCGGCGACAAGGTCACCCACGAGCGGGTGAACCTCCTCAACTGGGACGGCAGGGGCACACCTGCCGGGCTCTTCCCGCCCCGGAAGGGGGAACCATCGTGAATCCGGCCGTTACCTGGCAGGGCGCCTCGCACCTGCTGGCCTATCCCGACGAGCGCTTCTGGGCGCGGCTGCCGCTGCTCCGCCCCGCCCTGCTGCCGCACTTCAGCCGATTCATCGCGCGCATCGAGGCTCTCGGGCCGGGCGAGCTCGCCGCCCACTACGTCGACACCTTCGACCTCAAGCGGCGTTGCTGCCTGTACCTGACCTACTACACCGACGGCGACACCAGGCGGCGCGGCCAGTCGCTGGCCGTGCTCAAGGCCCACTACCGGGCCGCCGGGTGGGAGCTGCTCGAGGACGAGCTGCCCGACTTCCTGCCGGTCATGCTGGAGTTCGCCGCGCTCACCCCGTCGGGCACCGACGTGCTGCGCTCCTACCGGGTGCAGCTCGAGACGCTGCTGGCGGCGCTGCGCCAGGAGGGCTCGCCGTACTCGCTGGTGGTCGAGGTCGTGTGCGCCACCCTGCCGCCGCTGACGGCGGCCGAGCGGGACCTTTCCGTACGGCTGGCACGCAGCGGCCCGCCCGCCGAGTCGGTGGGGACCTACCGATGAGCTGGGGAGAGAGCGCGCTGTGGATCGTGGCGCCGTACGTGACGCTGGTGATCCTGGTCGGCGGGCTGATCTGGCGCCACCGCTACGACAGGTTCGGCTGGACGACGCGCTCGTCGCAGCTGTACGAGGGGCGGCTGCTGCGGGTGGCCAGCCCGCTGTTCCACTACGGGCTGCTCGTCGTCATCGTCGGCCACGCGATCGGGCTGCTGATCCCGGCGTCCTGGATCCAGTTCGTCCCGGCTCATGCCTACCATCTGGCTGCCCTGGTCTTCGGCGGGATCGCCGGGCTGTGCACGGTGGCCGGGCTGGCGCTGCTGATCTACCGGCGGCGCGTCACCGGGCCCGTGTTCCTGGCCACGACCCGCAACGACAAGCTCATGTTCGTGCTGCTCGGGCTGGCGATCCTGGCCGGGCTGGCGGCCACGGTCTCGGGCGTGCTGCCTGAGCAGGCCGACTACCGCGAGACGGTCTCGCCCTGGTTCCGCGGGATCTTCACGCTCCAGCCGGACGCCGAGGCGATGGCGGCCGCCACCACCGTCTTCAAGATCCACGTGCTGGCGGGCATGGTTCTTTTCGCCGTCTTCCCGTTCACGCGCCTGGTCCACGCGCTGTCGGCGCCCATCGGGTATCTCTTCCGTCCCTACATCGTCTACCGGAGCCGCTAGGTAGGCCAGAATCAGACGCTGTGAGGCACGGTTACACCAACAGCACGTTCGGCGACGGCGCCCTCGTCGTCAAGTGTTACCAGGGCCCTGACGCCGCCCGCCGACTCCGCACGGAGTCCCGCTACCTTCGCCGCCTGCGCGGCCGCCTGCCCGTGCCGGCCCTGCACCAGGTCACCGCGACCAGCCTGACCACCCGCTTCGTGCCCGGCCTGCACGGCCAGGACCTCCTGGACGCCGGCCACGCCGCCGAGGTCCTCGCCGCCTGCGGCGGTCTGCTGGCGCGCATCCACACCCTGGGGATAGTCCACGGCGACTACGGCCCGCAGAACCTTCTCTTCTCCCCCGATCCCCTCGAACCGGTCGCCATCCTCGACTGGGAATGGGCCCACCCCGGGGATCCCGTCGAGGACCTCGCCTGGTGCGAATGGATCATCCGCACCCACCACCCGACGGACATCCCCCACCTTCCCGCCTTCTACACGGCCTACGGCGCGCCCCAGCCCTCATGGGAGGTACGGCACGCCGCCATGCTCACCCGCTGCCAGGACCTCCTGGATTTCGTGTCCCGCTGGGAACCCGGCGGAAACGCCGAAAAACTCTGGAGAAAACGCACAGAAACCACCTCAACCTGGACCCCCTAAAGACAAGGCCCTTCGCGTTGCCGCTTCGCGGATCCGGCTTCGGGCTGACCTCAGTGGGGGGCCAAACCCCCCACGACCCCCTGGCAGGGGCGCGCCCCTGCACCCGCGCCGACCTCGCCTCCGGCTCGGGCTCTGCTGATTCAGGGTTTCGCGCCTCCGGCGCGCATAGGCCCTCGCTAAAGCGAGGACTGTTTTTCTGAAGGCCCCACCCCGGACCCGCCCGGCCCACTACCCACCTGACACCCACCCAGAGACGGAGTCGCCCTCCGGGTTCTGCAGACCCTCTGCTCAAACCTGCTAGCTCTACAGGTCGGCGCACCGTGGCGTTGTTGGCCGAACTGCGCATCAAGGTCCGCTGATGAGCCGTGGGCGTGCATCATCGATCACGGTCAGCAAGCTTTATAGTCCCGGCCACATGAACAACTCGGTCGCGAGGCTCACGTATCCAACCCACGTCAGGGACAAGTCATCTCATGATCGGAGGATATGACCACCGCAGGATCGCGGCTCGCCCCCAGAACTTCGCAGCGTCCCGGTACCCGAATGGCCTGACGACCCGGCCGCGCAGCGGAGCGCCGCCGTAGGACAGCCCGTCATGTGCAGAAGGTAAGCCGTCGAACACCCTCTGTTGCTCATAAACCAGACGTGGGGACGTTCTCCCAGGTATCGTGCGCCTGAGGCCCATCCTGCCCATGCCTCAGACGAGCCGCCGTGGAGGGTCGATGAGCAGGTATCCCGCCCGTCTGGTCGATCGATGGCACGACAGGGTGGAGCCGTATCCGGGCCAGGGAATTCTGTACTGGCAGGTGCTGACGGGCCGCGATCCCCGGGTTCGAGCCGCCGTGCGGGATGCTCAGGAACGCCTCCTCCCCTTCCCGGGGCTGCATCTCACGCCGCTGAGGTGGCTGCACGCGACCGTGCTCACCCTGGGCAGCACCTACGACATCTCCCTGGACGAGGCCTACGACATGCTCGGCGCCGCCTCCGAGTCGCTGGCCGGGACACCCCCGATCCAGGTGGCCATGGAGCGGATCATCTACAGCCCGGAGGAAATCCTGCTCGAACTCGAGCCGACTGATCTCAACCCGATCAGGGAAGCGACACAGGCGGCCGCCAGGAAGGTGCTCGGCCGCGAGGCCCACGCCGAAGCCCTCTGGTCACCCCACACGACCATCGCCTACTCGACAGCCGACCAACCGGCCGCCCTCATCGTCGAGGCCCTCGGACACCGCCTGACCCGGTGCGACTTCACCGTCGACGCGGTGAGCCTGATCATCCAGTTCGGCGCCGAACGCGACTGGGACTGCCGCCACATCGGCTCCGCCCTCCTCCTCGGCTGACCTCCCGAGGTCCCGCCGTCCAGCCCAAGGTCCCGCCGTCCAGCAGGACCTCGCAGACGGCGTCGGCTTGGGCATCATCGTGCCGCCTGCCGGAAAGGCTCACCCATCGTGCCGCCTGCCGGAAAGGCTCACCCGTCCCACTCGGGCGAGAGCGGTTCAGACAGTATGGAGTACGGATCAGCCCGGTGTCAGGGCGTGACAGCGGCGGGTCAGGGGCGTGTCAGTCGGTCACGGGATCGTCTTCTCGTCGATGAACGACGAGCACCCCTAACAGGAGATCCCGATGATGAGCTTCGCCGCTGTCCTGCAGATTCTGATCGCGCTGGCCTTCGTGAGCATCCCGGTGGTACGGCATCGCTACGGGCCTCAGGCCAAGGCGGCGGCCGAGGGTGAGCTGCGGCGGCAGGGGATCCCGGTCACCGTGCTCGAGGAGAACAAGATCCGGTTCGATGCCGGCGGGCACGAGACCGCCGTCCCTGCCACGGTCGCGGTGGTGATGGTGACGCTGGCCGTGCTCAACCTGGCGGGTGCCGGGCTCGGGGTGACGCTGTCGTGGGTGTTCCAGCCGATCGTCCTGCTGGGGAACCTGCTGATCATCTACAGCAACCTGACCGCGGTGAAATCTGTCGAGACGGCGTTCAGGCGGAAGAACGACCCGGTGCTGGCGCGGATCGACGTGCGCGCGTTCCTGAAGGCCGCCGAGCGCGGGTTCCCGACCTGGGTGATGCCCGGGCTGCAGAACGTCAGGCACGTCGTGGTCCTCGGCGGCTCCCTGCTGGTGCTGGCGATGCTGGCGCTCAGCGCCTAGATGACGGCAGCTCACGCACCTCATCCGGTACGGCGCCGCCGAAGCGGAAATGGAGAGCCGTGCACCGGATCTTGACATCGCCTCCGCGTCGAGCGCACGTCCGTCTGCTTGGCTGCTCGGCATGAGCTCCATCGACTACCTGGATCGGGTCGCGGCCAGCGCCCCCGGGCGGATCTACCAGAATGTGGGCCAGTGCTCCGGCGTTACGCCGGAGGTGAAGGCCCACATGGGAGTGCCCGCTAGGGCGCGAGCGTGCCCTGACCTTTCAGGTTTGTCGGCAGCAGTTTCACTCACACAGGTCGTTTCTGCTGCTCGATGTACTGCTCGAGCACGGTGAGCGGCGCCCCGCCGACCGACCCGGCGAAGTAGGAACCAGACCAGAAATGTCCGCCCCAGAGGTATTTGCCTACGTGTGCGCTGTATTCCTTACGAAGCATCCGAGCCGAAACCCCCTTGAGCGAGTTGACGAGTTTGGACAGGGCGACCT
>NZ_JAHDTI010000020.1 GCF_018531495.1 Nonomuraea sediminis | reverse complement strand
CTGCGGATACGCCTGCAACGCTGACGTGAACGCGGCCAGAAACATCCGATTGGCCGCCGCAGGGCATGCGGTGGATGCGCGGGGAGGCGACCGGGTTGCCGGGCCTGCGAACCGTGAACCTCAACCCGTCCTCCTGTCAGCGTAGAGATGGGTTGAAATCCCCCTCCTTCAGGCGGGTGGAGGATGTCAACAACGTCATGGTCATGCCCGGCGGAATCACCGCCTGGCGCCAATCCGGCCTCCCCCTGGAACCCACCCACAACAACCACCCATAGAGACGAAGACGCCCGCCAGGGCGAGCGCCACAGCGGTACGGCTACCCCGTCAGCGGCAAGCACCCCGGAGTACGGCACCCGCAGAGGGCGAGCGCAGCAGAAGGACGGACAGCCTCGTAAGAGGCGGATGACGGGGGCGGGCGACCGTACTGAGGGCGGGTGACCGTGACGAGGGTCGGGCGACCGTACTGAGGGCGGGTGACCGTGACGAGGGTCGGGCGACCGTACTGAGGGCGGGTGACCGTGACGAGTGACGGGGGCGGTGACGGGGGCAGGCGACCGTACCGGGGGGTGGTTTTAGGGGGTGTTGATGATGTGTTCGGCTAGGGATTTGGCTGCTTGGGCCGGGTTGGTTGTGGGGCGGGTGGTGGCTGTGGCGAGGGTGCCTTCTATGAGGAGGTGGAGTTGGTCTGCTGCTTGGGCGGGGGTGGGGTGGCCGAGGCGGACGAGTTCGGCTTCCAGGAGGTCGTGGATGTCGGTGCGGTACTGGCGGGTGATGGCGTGTGCGGGGTGGTCGGGGTCCGCGAGGGCGAGGTCGGCGGCCAGGTAACGGCAGCCGCGGAAGTCGGGGCCGGCCACGACGTCGGTCAGCTGGTCGAAGATGGCGAGCAGGCGCGCCCGCGGATCGTCGCCGGCGGCGGCCATCGTGCGGTGGTAGCTCTCCTCGTCCTCGGCGGTGGTGCGCCGTAGGACCTCGGTCAGCAGCCCGTCCTTGCCACCGAAGTGCTCGTACAGCGAGCGTCGCGCGACGCTGGCGGACTTGAGCAGCGCGTCGACGCCGACGCCCATGCCCTGGCTGTAGGTCAACTCGCGGGCGGCCTCCAGGAGGCGTTCCCTGGGTCCGGGTGTGCTCATGGTCGTCAGCATGCCACCCGTTGACAGGTAGATCAACCGGTCGATATGGTCTCGATAGACCGAACGTTCTATCTAGGAGTGCTTCCGTGCGTAGTTACCATCTCGACAGCGGTGCGGGGATCGAAGGCCTGACCATCAGGGAGCACGCTGACCCCGTTCCCGGCCCTGGGCAGGTGCTGGTCGCCGTTAAGGCCACCTCGCTGAGCTTCCGCGAGCTGCTGGTGGCCCGCGGCACCTACGTCCTGCCGGTCAAGCCCGACGTGGTCCCCGTCTCGGACGGCGCGGGCGAGGTCGTCGCGGTGGGCCCCGGTGTGACCTCGGCCAAGGTGGGCGACCGGGTCACCGCGACGCTTTTCCCCAGTTGGCAGGACGGCCCGTTCGGCGCCGAGCACCTGGCGCAGCGCGGCGGCTCGCTTGACGGCATGCTGACCGAGCTCGCGCTGGTCGAGGAGGAGGCGATCGTGCCGATCCCCGACCACCTCAGCTACGAGGAGGCCGCCACGCTCCCCTGCGTCGCCGTCACCGCCTGGAACGCCCTGGAGGGCCTGCGTCCTGGCGATACCGTCGTGACGCAGGGCTCGGGTGGGGTGTCGCTGTTCGCGCTGCAGTTCGCCAAGGCCCGCGGTGCCCGGGTGATCGCCACCACCAGCGGCCCCGCCAAGTCTGAGCGCCTGGCCAAGCTTGGCGCCGACGAGGTCATCGACTACCGCGCCAACCCCGACTGGCCGGCCGAGGTACGGCGGCTGACCGACGGTCTCGGCGCCCACCGGGTGGTGGACGTGGCCGGTCAGGTGGAGCAGTCGATCAAGGCCGTACGGCTCTCGGGGCACGTCGCGCTCGTCGGCTTCGTCTCCGAGACGGCCGCTGCTCCGATCGACGCTCGCGTGCTGTTCGCCTCCGGGGCGACCGTACGGGCTGTCGCCGTGGGGAGCCGGGCGCAGTTCCGCGAGATGAACGAGGCCATCGCCGCCAACCTCCTGCGCCCCGTCATCGACCGCGTCTTCCCCTTCGACGAGGCTCCGGAGGCCTACCGCTACTACGCCTCCGGCCAGCCCTTCGGCAAGGTCGTCATCTCTCACACGTGACAACCCCGGGATTCGGTCACGGGTGGCCGCCCACGGCCACCTCGACCGACCCCGGAACACACGGTCCCAGGACACGAGGACGCGTGTTACGGGGGATGCGGGTCACGAGGCGCGAGGTTCGTGGAACGTGGATCACGAGGCGCGCGGGCCCGCGTGGCGCGGGACGTGGGTTACAGCCCGGGTGCGCAGGTTACGGGCGAGCAACCCATGACGCGGGCCATGGGCACGAGGGACGCAGGCATTGGTGGGCCTTCAGACGTGGGCACGAGTGGGAGCCTGCGGGATGCGGGTGTGGGTTGGGGCCTGCGGGACACGAGCGCGGGTGGGGGCCTGCAGGATGCGGGTGCGGCTTGGGGCCTGCGGGACACAAGCGAGCCTGCGGGACAAGAGTGTGGGGCGGGGCCCTGCGGGACGTCGGTCCGGGAGGGGCCTGTGGGACACGAGCGCGGTTGGGGGGCGTGGGACGCGGGTGCGGTTGGGGGGTCGTGGGACGCGGGTGCGGGTGGGGGCCGTGGGACGTGGTTGGGGGTGGCGTGGCGGTGAGGTAGCGGCGCCGACTCGCCGGGAGCGCCGGGCGCGGGTCCTCAGCCGAAGTACGGCGGGCGGCCGGTGGCGGTGGCTTGCCGTACAGAAGAGGCGCCGCACGGCGACGGCGAGATCCGTGCCACCATGACGCCCGCCATGGCCCCGGCCAGAACGGCGGACGAGGCGAGCTCCTAACTGAGCCCAGAGAAGTCGCGGGCCGAGGGGTTCATTACTGTGCCGCCACGAGAGCCCTCATGGCATCACGGTCGACTCTGGAGGGGGCGACCGACTGGCTATCAGGTCACGCGAGCTTGTGGTGAGAGTCCCCGTCGACGCCTGGCGGGCCGAGGTCCGATGGACCTTGCCCGGCCAGGCATCGTGGGGGCCGTCGGCAGGAGTTACTGATCTATCGTGCGGAGCAGGTCGTTGAAGGCGGTCGAGTAGGTGTAGGCGCCGCTGCGGCTCGGGTGGAAGGACTGCTGGGACATGCCGATCTCCCACCACGGGTTCTCGACCGCATAGCACAGCACTGAGTCGCCACACTTGCGCGGTTCGCCGGGGGTGAGCGACGTGACGAGGTCGTGGATCTTCTGCGGATTGCCGCAGATGCCCTGGTTGTCGAAGTACGGGATCGCATTCGCGAAGAACACCTGGATGCCCTCGTTGGTACGCAGATCGTCGGCGGCGAACCGTTCGGAGTCGGCGAGGAAGTCGGCCGCGTAGGTGAGGAAGTCCGACTCGGTGGGAGTCACGCCGAACGCGAACTGGCCCATGATCCCGGTGACGAACCCGCTGCGCAGGCAGGACGCGTTGGCGGAGACCAGCCTCGGGTACCCCATCAGCACGATCTTCGCGTTCGGCGCCTTGGTGTGGATATTACGCAGCACGGTCTTGATCGATGGGATGACCTTGGTGGTGATGTTGTCAAGCATCACGTACTCGAACGGGGCGGAGTCACCGGGACGGGTGCTGCGGTGGCAGTCGAGCTCGGTCGGTGAGAGGCAGTAGCGGAACGCGTCACCCCATTTGGCGTCGTTGCCGCCGATCGAGAGCGTGACGAGCGTGGTATTGCTGTCGAGGAATCCCGTTTCGAGCTGGGACACCTCGCCGAACTTGCCGGTCCCCCCTTCGTTCCACGCGTTCTTGTCACCCTGGTAGGGCAGTAGGTGTTCGGTCTGCGCGCCAGAGCAGGCCACGGCCTGGTAGTCGAGATCCTTGTCGTAGGACGCGGCACGGTCTCGCACATAAGTGTTGACGTTGTCCTTGAGGATCCCCCAGCTGGTCCAGGAGTACAGCGAGCGGTGGCAGGCGTTGCGCCGGCTGCCGTCGCTCCCGTCAGAGTTCGTCTCGTACGAATAGTCCGAACCTGTGGTCAGATCGGTGCTCGCGCCTTCCCCGGAGGCGTACGAGTCGCCCATGGAGACGACGAAGTTCTTCGGTTTGGCGGCCAGCGGCTGAATGGCGATCGCGTCGAAGGCGATGTCGTGGCTTCCGTTGCCGTCGTAGGTGATGTTGCTGAGCGACACCTTCGGCACCCCAGCGAACTGGAACACGCCGAGCGAGACCCAGCGGCCCTTCTGGTCCTTCCAGTACGACTTCGCGTTGATGATGCGGTCGTGCGCGAACGTGCCGTCACCGGTGTCGATTGTGTAGTGCGCCTGCTGGGTGTCGGAGCCGTGGTCGGGAATGTAGGCGAGGACCCGGGCCCATGAGTTCAGCGACTGGTTCAGCTGCCACGTGCCGGTCACCCGGAAATCGGCTGCCTGATAGGTGTGCGCGAACCAGAAGTGGCCGCCGAACCCGCCGCCGATCTGGTGGAAGTCGATCTTCGACCGATATTTTCCGGTGGCGTCCTGCGCGAAGTCGAGCGCGAACGTCCCCGAGTTCGTAAACGGCTTCGGGTTGCAGGATACGTTCTGTTTGTAGGTCTGCCGCAGCGACGGCACGGAGGTGGCGACGTCGTCTATGTAGAAGGCGGTCGTCGGCAGCGCGGGTTTCACGCAGTCCGGGTCGTACCACTTCTCCCAGTCGCCGGGCTCGGCCGCGCCCGGCAGGTAGGCCGGGTCACCCTGGCCACACGAGGTGTATTCGGTAACGGGATCGTTCGGCAGGTGGCCGATACAGCTCGGTTTGTAGGTAGCCTGGCCGTTCCACCAGCAGTGGAGGTCCATCAGCAGGCAGGCGTTGGAAACGCCCGGGTCGCAGTGGTTGACCGACGGCACGCAGAACAACGACCGGGGGGGTTTGATCATCGTGCGGAAGTACGCGTCGGTCCACCACGCCTGGCTGTAACCGGCCTCGTATTCGTTCGTCCACGGGTCGGATTTGACGATCGGGTACGCCGCCCAGCCCATCACCTTCTCCGGGTAGGGCCAGTCCTGCGGGTGGCGGGCGTCGTCCTGCGAGTTCTCAAGGAAAGGCAGCCGGTTGGCCGGATAGTCGGGGTTCATCGGGTTGTTGGCCCAGCCGAGCCCCCAGTTTCCGGCGCTGTCCGTGCACGTCGGCGACGGCGTGCACCCGGTGGTGTTGCCGAACGACGAGTCCCGCGGTTGCAGGCCCGTGTTGTACGCCCAGAGGGCGGCGAACCAGTTCTCGATCCAGCGCGGGTTTCCGCTGTTGACGCGAATCCCCGAATTCCACGTCAGATTGTATTTCTCCTCCAGCATTTTGACGCCCGCGGCGATGTTCGACGCGTAGTCGAGCGCGATCGCGCGCTTCTGGTTGGCGGTTCGCGAGGTGTCGGTCTTGCGCATGCCGTCGGTGATCTGGGCGACGCCGTACCCGCAGTCGGATTTGGACCAGTCGATCGCCCACGGGTCGCCGCCGCCGGTGTCGGCGGTCACCGCGCGGCCGTAGAAGTTGCCAACCAGCGGATTGCCGTACTCGCCTTCGAGCGCGTGCCCGGACGCCTGCCACATGTTCGACTCCTGCGCGATCACGCCCAGCATGATCGGCGGGGGGATCCTGCCGGTGCCGGTAACGATGCCCGGCGGCGGGAACATGCCCTGCGGCGTCCACGCGGGCAGCCCGGAGTTCTTCCATCCCGCCTGCCGGTTGACGGTCAGCGCGTGCTGCACGGCGAGGTCGGCGGCCCATTCGACCTGCTTCCACGAAGGCTGGTAGACCTGGGTCGCGGTGTCGTTGCGCGGCACCGCGCAGGTCGCGTCGGGGTCGCTCGGCACGCTCGCGTACGGTCCGGAGTACGGCACCGCCAGAGGAGTCACCGTGACCTCGGCGCTACTCTGGGTGCTGGGGACGTCGACCCGGAGCTGGAGCGGCTCAACAAGCCCGCGGCTCGTGGCGCCCTGTTTCTCCTCGTGGGACACCGCGACCGCGCCGGTTGTCGAGACGTCCGAGGAGACGGGCGCGTCTACGCGGGTCATCGCCTTCGGCAGGGAGGTGACCTCGGGCTTGCCAACGAGGAATACCTTCCCGCCGGTTCCGGCCGCGAGACCCACGTCGGCGACCGGTCCGTGCGCGACCTCGCGCACGGACCCGCCCGCGACCTCCTTGACCACGCCGATCTCGCCGTGCGCCTCGACGTAGGCGACCGCGCCCCCGCTCTCCGGTCGCACATCGTATGGCGTGCCGTACGTGGTGGCGAGCGTGTGCGCGCCGCCCACCGTGTCGACGCGTATCAACCCCGCGCCGCTCGCCGCGATGATTTCCTTCCCGTACGGCACAGCCGACGTGACCTGCCCGGCCAGCTCGTGACGGCGAAGCACGCTGCCTGAGACAGCGTCCGCAAGGTAGAGGCGGGTCCGGCCAGCCCGCTGCGCGCCGAACGCGACCGTCTCACCGGACCCGCAGCCCGGGTTGTGGTAGGCCAGCGACACCGTGAACGGCAGCTTGGTCACCGCCCCCGACCCGAGGTCGACGAACGCAGCGAACCCGCCCCGCTGGAACAGGTCAGAGCTGTTGGTGAACTGCCGTGGCGCGTAGACGACGACCGCGCGTTTGCCCGAGCCAGTGAGGCACACGTTGCCGATCCACCGGTCGGTGTCGAACCCGGGCTCGGCGAGCGAGGCCACCGTGCGCCAGGTGTAACCGGATTTGGAGTCGGCGGTCAGCAGGTGAAACCCGGTCGAGTCGCCGGACGTCGTCCAGGCCATGTCGGAGGAGGTCTTCCAGTCGCTGGGTAACAGCCCGGCGGGGCCGGGATCTCGTTCGGCGGCGATAGCCGTACCGGAGGGAAGGGCCACGGCCGCGACGAGGGCTGCGACGACGAACGTCCTGAGCACGACAACTCCAATCACGGGAAAGGGGCGCCCGGTGAGCGCCCCTCGAAGGTCAGGAGTAATTCCAGTCCCAGCACGACCAGTCGCTGTCGGCGATGGTGGAGACCAGGTCGGTGGAGGTCGGGGGCCAGATCGTTGCCACGCACATGCGATAGCGGGAGTTCGCCTCCCAGGCGATCATCCGGGTCCAGTCGGTGCCATCGCAGCCCTTGACGTGCTTCTTCGACTGCACGTGCGACCGATACCAGCCGTACGGCGTCGCTAGCTCAGATTCGATCCGCATGTAGTAGTCCGCGTTCTGGATCGTGGCGCAGTCACCTTTCACCATCCGCGTCCAGTACGCGTGACAGTTGCCGGAGTAGCGCAGATACCAGCTGTAAGATCGGTAGCTACCGCCGGACACCCATTGGTAGTCGGCGTTGCTCGTCGAACCGCAGTTCATGGCGCTGGGGTCCTTGCCGGTACAGCCGGCGTAGGTGCAGCCGACGGCGGCCATGCTGGGCGGCGCCTCGGCGACCACGATCCCGAGGCTCATAAGGACGGTCATCAGCACCGCCGCCAACGTTCTTTGTCGTAACAAAACGACCCTCTCCCTGTGCGAATCCTTGTGCGAATTGAGGGGACCGTGCCCAGTTAAGGGCGTCGTCGCAGACCGGACTAGGCTCCCGCCGAATAGCCGCACAAAGTCGCACAAAGTCCGGCAGGATCGGCTCCCGTGACAGAGGATGCAGACCCGGACCGGGTCGTCACACGCGAACACCTCGCGCGGGAGCTCACGCTGCTTCGCCATCAGGCCGGAAAGACGATCAGAGACCTCGGCAAGGCGGTCGGCGTCCCATTCGGCACGCTCGGCGGGTGGTTCCGCGGCGCGAACCTGCCGCTGGCCGCCCAGACGGCGCAGTTCGAGAACGTGCTCATCGCGTGCGGGGTACGCGATCCCGCCGCCCGCGAACGATGGATGCGCGCGCTGCTTCGCGTGCGGCGGTTGCCGGGCCGCCGGGCTGGTTCGGAGGCCGTGCCGTACCGGGGACTGGAGTGTTTCCAGCCTGAGCATGCCGACTGGTTCTTCGGCCGTGACGCGCTGACCCGCGAGCTGCTCGGTCGCATCGACGGGACTCCCGGCACGATGATCGTCGCCGTAGGGCCGTCGGGCTCGGGCAAGTCGTCGCTGCTGCGCGCCGGGCTCATCGCCCGGCTGAAGATGCCGTGGGCGCTGCTGTGCCCGGGCGCGCACCCGATGCGCGAGCTAGCGCGGTCCTCCCCGGCCGACGTCGTGATCGTCGACCAGTTCGAGGAGGTCTTCACCGCCTGCTCCGACGAAGCGGAACGGTCGGCGTTCATCGAAGCGCTCCGTGCCCACCCCGGCACGGTTGTGCTCGGCATGCGCGCCGACTTCTACCCGCGCGCGCTACGCGACCCCCGGCTGGCGTCGGCGTTGCAAGCCAACCAGGTCGTGGTCGGGCCGATGACCGAGGCCGAACTGCGGTCGGTCATCGAGGGACCGGCCCGGCGCGCCCAGCTCGACATCGAGGACGGGCTGGTCGAGCTCGTGATACGCGACGTCAGCGAGGGCGCGCTTCCGCTGCTGTCGCACACGCTGCTGACAACTTGGGAGCACCGCCGGGGCCGGGTACTGACCGTCGAGGACTACCGGGCGAGCGGCGGGCTCGACAGCGCCGTCGCCCGGACCGCCGAAGACGTCTACGCCGACCTCACCGAGGAGCAGCGGGAGGTGGCCCGGCGGCTGTTCATCCGGCTGATCCACATCGGCGCCGACACGGCCGACACCCGCCGCCGGGTCGAGATGTCCGAGCTGCCGTCCGACGACCTTGATCACGTGCTGGACTGTTTCGTCGGGCGGCGGCTGCTGACGGTCGACGCCGACACCGTGCAGATCAGCCACGAGGCGCTACTCGCTGCTTGGCCGCGGCTGCGCTCGTGGATCGACAGCGACCGGGCGGGGCTGCGCGCCCACCGGCAGCTCACCGAAGCCGCGCAGGCGTGGCAGGCGGGCAACCGCGAACCCGGCGCGCTCTATCGGGGCGGCCGGTTGGACGCAGCACGCGAGTGGGCGGCCGAGCATCGCGACGACCTCAACCCGCTGGAACGCGAGTTCCTCGACGCCAGCGTCGAACAGGTGGAGGCACAGGCCGCGACCGAACGCTGGCGCACCCGGCGGCTGCACCGGCTGCTGGCCGCGCTAGTCGCGCTAACGCTGTTCACGGTCGGGCTCGCCGTGTACTCGCAGGTGCAGCGCGCCGAGGCCGACCAGACCAGGGACATCGCGGTGTCGCGGCAGCTCGCGGTCACGGCCAACCGGTTGCGCGACAGCGATCCGGCGCTGGCCGCGCAGCTCGCGGTCGCCGCCTACCGGATCTCGCCGACGGTGGAGGCCCGTTCGGGGCTCATGGAGATCTCAGGGACGCCGTCGGTCACCCGGGCGGTACGGCCAGGCGGGGTCCTGCAGGCGTTGGTGGTCTCGCCGCGCGGCGATCTGATGGCCGCGGCGGGCGCGGACGGGCGGGACCCGAGCGTGCTGCTGTGGTCGCTGGCCGACCCGGCCCGGCCGCGACGGGTCGGGGCGCCGCTGCGTGGGCACACCGACGCGGTGTACGCGGCGGCGTTCAGCCCCGACGGCCGGACGCTGGCCACGGCCGGTGTCGATCATTCGGTACGCCTCTGGAACGTCGCCAACCCGTTGTCGCCGACACCAATCGGCACGCCGCTCACGGGTCCGGCAGACACCGTGTTCGCGCTCGCGTTCAGCCCCGATGGGCGGACGCTGGCCGCCGGAGGGGCGTTGGTCTACCGGTGGGATGTCACCGATCTCGCGCGTCATACGCCGCTCGCGGCGCTGCCCGTCGTGGCGGATGGTTCCGTACGGTCGCTGGCGTTTCGGGCGGATGGCGGGGTCCTGGCGGCGGGACTGCACGTCGGCACCGAGGGCGCGGTCCAACTCTGGCGCTCTGACCGTGCGCTTCCCCTGATCCGGGTGCCCACCAGGGTGAACGTCGTCGCGTTCCGGCCCGGCGGCACGCTGCTCGCCGCCGGATGCAACGACGGTTCTGTACGCCGATGGGAGACCACGAGCGCGGCGGCCGCGGTCGGCAAGCCGCTGACCGGCGGGGTCGGCGCGTGGGTGAATGCAATCGCGTTCAACGGCGACACGATGGCAGTGGGCAGCGCCGACAACACGACCCGGCTGTGGGATCTGACAACCGGCGAGGTCACGCAGACGCTGGCGCATCCCGAGCCGGTCACCGCTGTCGCCTACCGTGACGACCGGACACTGGTCACCAACAGCGCCGACAGCGTCGTACGGCTGTGGACGCTGCCGGGGCCGCAGATCCCGAGTGGCTCGCACCCGATCACCACGGTCGCGTTCCGGCTGGGCGGCAACATACTCGCCGCCTCTGGCGAGGTCGTCCGGCTGTGGGACGTCACCGACCATCAACGCCCGGCACCGATCGGCCCCCCGCTGGCCGCGCCTCTCGGGTATGACCGGATGGGCGGCAACGTGGCGCTGCGGCCGGACGGGGGGCTCCTGGCCGCCGGGACCCGCACCGGAAACGTCGTCGTGCTGTGGGACATCACCGATCCCCACCATCCGGTACGGCTCGGCGAGCCGCTGACCGGGGCGACTGCGCTTATCGAGAGCGTCCAGTTCGGCCCCGGAGGGCGACTGCTCGCGGCGGCGGGCGACGACGGCACGGTCCAGCTCTGGGACGTGACCGAGCCACGCGCGCCGAGGCGGTTGCCCGCGCTGACGCCGGCCGCCGGGTTCATCTTTATGATCGCGTTCAGTCCGGACGGTCATACGCTCGCCGCCGCCACCCAGGCCGGGGTGGTGGCACTGTGGGACGTCAGCGATCCGCGCGCGCCGGTCGCGTTGCGGCCGCTTCCGACCGTGCCGGGCGACGACGTGTACTCGGTGGCGTTCAACCCGGGCGGGGGCGCGCTCGCGAGCGGCAACGCGTCGGGTGCGATCCGGCTGTGGGACCTGCGCGACCCCCGGCATCCCCGGCTGACCGGCAAGCCCCTCACCGGCCCGGACGGCCGGGTGTTCGCCCTGGCGTACGGGTCGGACGGGCGCACGCTCGCGGCCGGGACGGGCGCGGGCGAGACCTGGATCTGGGACCTCGGCAAAACTGGCACACCATCCACGCGGGTGGTTCTGCACACGACGGGGGCGGCGAACTGGATCCTCGCGTTCGCCTCCGACGGCCGCACGCTGGCCTCGGCGAGCGGCGCGGTCCGGCTCTGGGACACCGACGTGAGCCGGATCGCGACGCGGATCTGCGCGAGCGCTGGAGACCCGATGACGGAAACGGAGTGGCACAAGTACGCCTCGGACACTCCGTTCCGTCCTCCGTGTCCTTAACTCAGCACCGGTGCAGCAGCGGAACCAGCGGCCCGTGTGCTGTTCGCCTCTGGAGCGACCGTGCGAGCTCTCGCCGTCGGGAGCCGGGCACGGTTCCTGGCGATGAGTCAGGCCATCACCGCCAACCGCCTGCGCCACGTCGTCGACCGCGCCTTCCCCCTCGACGAGGCCTTCGGCAAGGTCGTCATCTCCCACGCATAGGCAATCGCAGGTCACAGGTGGTCGTGACGGCGGGTGAGCGGCCTCGACTCGCCGGGAGCGCCGGGCGCGGGTCCTCGGCCGCAGTACGGCGGGCGGCCGGTGGCGGTGGCTTGCCGTACAAGAGGAGCGTTGTACCAGAAGCCCGCGGTACAAGGAGCCCGCCGTACAAGAAGCCCGCGGTACGAGAAGAGCGCCCTGCAAGAAGAGCGCGGGCGAGAGGCGAGGGCTAGTCGCGGTCGCGGTCCCAGGCGTACGGGTCGACGTAGATGACGTGGCCGCCGCGGTCGTCGGATTCGTCGACGATGTCCTTGCGTGGTTCGCGGGGCTCCGGCCGGGTTTCCGGGTCGGTGTCGAGGGAGGCGGCCGAGGCGTGCTCGTCCTGCCAGTCGTCGCGGATGACCGGGATGGGCTGGGTGTCGGCTTCGGTGGCGTCCATCCAGTGGCCGGGCAGCGGCTTGGCGTCCGATTCGGCCAGGCCCACCTTGCTGGCGGCACGCGCGATGGCCGCCCCGGCGGCGCGGACCGGAGCGGCGGCCTTGTCGAGCGGGGCGCGGGCGCGGCGGTTGAGGAGCAGCAGGTTGGTGACCCCGGCGGAGATGCCGGCGGCGACGCCCACCTCGAGCGCCACCGACACGGCCACCTCCCAGGGCGACGGGCCGATGGCGGCCAGGCGTCCGGCGCCGATCGGGCCGCCGGACAGCGCGGCGAGCACCCCGCTCGCCAGGCCGGTGGTCACCCCGGTGACCAGGCCCCACAGGGGCGCGGCCTCGTAGGACGGCGACGGCGAGATCCGCGCCACCATGACGCCCGCCACGGCCCCGGCCAGGAACGGCAGCGCGATGACGGCCATCACCCAGCCGGGCACGGAGCCGCTGTCGGGCAGCGCCCCCAGCATCGGCAGGCTCGGTACGGTGCCGAGCTGCACCCCGGTGGGCGCGACCAACGTCCCCGAGCCGACGGCGAACCCGGGTCCCGCGATGTACGCCGATCCCCACACGACCGCGTTGAGCAGGTAGAGCACCTGGATCAGCAGAAGCAGCAGCCCGCCCACGAACCCGGGCGACAGCACGCTGGTCAGGTCCCTGACCTGGCCGAAGTTCACCACGAGCGCCGCGAGCACCAGCAGCAGCCCCGTGGCGAGCAGGATCGCGGTCGCCACCGCGGTGCCGACGGTCACGGCGCGCACCCGCTCGGGCAGCAGGCGCAGCATCGCCCCCCACGGCCCGATCGTGCGCGCGGTCGCCAGCGCGCCGGCCAGGAACGCCAGCACGAAATGGCTCAGCAGCGCCTCGCCGATGAACGGCTGGGTGATCTCGTTGCGCGCCACGAGCGCGATCAGCCCGGCCAGCAGCGCGTACGGCGCCGCCAGCGACACCCCCGCCTGCACCACGAGCACCAACTGGGCGCGCCGCCTGGCGCTGGCCTTCTCGCGCGGGCTGTTCTTGGGCAGCCTGGCGGGCAGCCGCAACCGCAGGTCGGCGTCGCGCGCCATCCACCGGCCCGCGCGGTAGAGCAGGACGGCCGGCAGCACGGTCAGCCCGAGCGGCAGCAGCCCGACGCGCCCGCCGGGGATCGCGAAGCCCGCGTGGTGGGCGGCCAGCCACACCTGCGCCGCCGTCCTGAACACCCCGGGAAGCCCGGAGCCGAGCGTGCCCTTGGGCGCGGCGATCCACCCGACCAGGGTGAGCGTGGTCAGCGCGGCCAGCCCGACGCCCAGCGTCGCCGCCGCGGCGAGCATGCCGGACACCGGGAGCGGACGCCTGGACTCGTCGTCGTCTCCTGTGACCCCGGGGATCTTGCTGAGGACCGACTTGGGGGCCGTCCGCAGCTGGTCGAGAAGCGCCGTCACAGGTTTGATTTTCTCAACTTTTCCTTCTCTTGAAGCCTTGCCGCGCCGCACGGGGCCATATCTCCATGAAATCGGCTGCTTTTCTGTTGTACGGCAAGCCCCCGAACCCGTCTGCTGTACGGCAAGCCCCCGCATCCGTCCGTTGTACGGCAAGCCCCCGCAACCGTCCGTTGTACGGCAAGCCCTACAACCGTCTGTTGTACGGCAAGCCCCCGAACCCGGCCGCCCGCCGCACTCCGGCTGAGGACCCGCGTCCGGCGCTTCCGGCGAGTCGATGACGCTTGCTCGCCGTCACGGCGCTCCGTGATGCGGGCACCACGGTCCCCCCTGCTCGCCGTACAGGCGCCGGACAACCGCCGTACCTCTCCTCGCCGACCCCGGCGCGGGAAACCGCCGTGGGTTGCCCCCTGCACCAGGAAGGCGCCGTGGGTTCGAAACCGTCCAGGCGGGTTCCGTGCGTCGTAGCGGCGGCCGGCCACGCATCGCCGGAGGAGCGTCCCCCTGGACAGAGCCCGGCCGAAGTGCGGCGGGTGGCGGTGGGGCGGCCTGCCGTACGGGCCAGGCAATGGGAAAGCCCCGCGCGGCGAGCTTGCGCGGGGCTTTGCCGGGAGATTCAGCGGGACTGCATGATCTCGCGCATGAGGCGGGCGGTCTCGGAGGGGGTCTTGCCGACGCGGACGCCGACCTTCTCCAGGGCCTCCTTCTTGGCCTGGGCGGTGCCGGCCGAGCCGGAGACGATGGCGCCGGCGTGGCCCATCGTCTTGCCCTCGGGGGCGGTGAAGCCCGCGACGTAGGCGACGACCGGCTTGGTGACGTGCTGCTCGATGTAGGCGGCGGCACGCTCCTCGGCGTCGCCGCCGATCTCGCCGATCATGACGATCGCGTCGGTGCCCGGGTCCTCCTGGAAGGCCTGCAGGGCGTCGATGTGCGTGGTGCCGATGACCGGGTCGCCGCCGATGCCGACCGCGGTGGAGAAGCCGAAGTCGCGCAGCTCGTACATGAGCTGGTAGGTCAGCGTGCCGGACTTGGACACCAGGCCGATGCGACCGGCGGTGGTGATGTCGGCGGGGATGATGCCGGCGTTGGAGGCGCCGGGCGAGGCGATGCCCGGGCAGTTCGGGCCGATGATGCGGGTCTTGTTGCCCTTGGCGACGGCGTAGGCCCAGAACTCGGTCGAGTCGTGGACCGGAATGCCCTCGGTGATGACGACGCAGAGCGGGATCTCGGCGTCGACGGCCTCCTTGACCGCGTCCTTGGTGAAGGCCGGGGGCACGAAGACGACCGACACGTCGGCGCCGGTCTGCTCCATGGCCTCCTTGACCGTGCCGAACACGGGCAGGTCGAGGTGGGTGGTGCCGGCCTTGCGGGCGTTGACGCCGCCCACGACCCGGGCGCCGGAGGCGAGCATGCGCTTGGCGTGCTTGGTGCCCTCGCTACCGGTCATGCCCTGGACGATGATCTTGCTGTTTTCCGTGAGCCAGATAGCCATGTCGTTCACACCCCAGCCGCGAGCTCGGCGGCGCGCTTGGCCGCTTCGTCCATCGTGTCTACCAGCTCAACGCGCGGGAGCTTGGCGTCCTGCAGGATCTGCCGCCCGAGGAGCGCGTTGTTGCCGTCGAGGCGGACCACCAGCGGGTGGGTCACCGCCTCGCCGCGGCCCTGCAGCAGTTCGAAGGCGGAGACGATGCCGTTGGCGACCGCGTCGCAGGAGGTGATGCCGCCGAAGACGTTCACGAAGATCGACTTCACCGACGGGTCGGAGAGGATGATCTCCAGGCCGGCGGCCATGACCTCGGCGCTGGCGCCGCCGCCGATGTCCAGGAAGTTGGCGGGGGACGGCTTGCCGGGGAAGGCCTCGCCGGCGTAGGCGACCACGTCGAGGGTCGACATGACCAGGCCGGCGCCGTTGCCGATGATGCCGACGTTGCCGTCGAGCTTGACGTAGTTGAGGTCCTTCTCCTTGGCCTTGGCCTCGAGCGGGTCCTCGGCCGCCTTGTCCTCGAACTTGGCGTGGTCACTCTGACGGAACGTGGCGTTGTCGTCGAGGGTGACCTTGCCGTCGAGCGCCTTCACCTGGCCGTCGGCCGACAGGATCATCGGGTTGACCTCGACCAGCGTGGCGTCCTCGTCGACGAAGCAGTGCCAGAGCTTCTCGACGAGCTCGGCGGCGCCGTCGAGCGCCTTCTCCGGCAGGCCGCCGGCCTGCGCGATCTCGCGGGCCTTGGCGCGGTCGACACCCGTCAGCGCGGAGACGGGCACCTTCGCGACCTTCTCGGGGGCGCTGTGCGCGACCTCTTCGATGTCCATGCCGCCCGCGGCGGAGCAGATCGCGAGGAAGGTACGGTTCGCGCGGTCAAGCAGGAAGGAGAAGTAGTACTCCTCCGCGATCGCGCTGGCCTCCTCCACGAGCACCTTGTGGACCGTGTGGCCCTTGATGTCCATACCCAGGATCGCGGTGGCCTTCTGCACGGCGTCGGCGGCGTCGTCGGCCACCTTCACGCCTCCGGCCTTGCCGCGGCCACCGGTCTTCACCTGGGCCTTGACGACGACACGGCCGGTCAGCTGCTCGGCCGCCGCGCGCACTGCCTCCACGTTGTCGGCGACGATGCCACGTGGCACCGGGATGCCGTAGTCCGCGAAGAGCTCCTTCGCCTGATGTTCGAACAGGTCCACGAGGGTCCGTCCTTGTTGTGTTCGACTGATGTTCGACGGCCCGGGCCACTATCCCGTGCGTGCCGGGCGTTTCCGCCAGTGAAGCCTAGCCCCATGCACGACCTGCCCAGGTCACCGGGTCGCAGATGTGCCGTGATGTGACGGTGATCTCACTAGTGCACCATCTCACGAGACGTCATAAAGAAGGGCATTCACACAAATGAGGCGATGGATCGCCGCCGGTGTGGCGGCCTCCGCGATGGCGGCCGCCCTGGCCGCTCCCGCGATGGCCGAAGCCAAGCCGGCGAACCCGGTCGACGCACTGAAGAAACAGTTCGTCGCCGGGCACGGGGTGAAGATCAGCGAGAAGACGCGGACCTGGATCGGGCGCGAGGAGTACGTGGGGGCCGTCCGCGAAGGCCGCATCGGGTTCGACGCCAAGGGCGTCGCGGCCGTGGAGAACACCCGGACTCCGGTGATGACTCCCGCGCTGCGCAAGGACCTGGAGAAGGTCGGAAAGACCAACGAGGACACGGCCGACGCGGTCGACATGCTGACCGAGCGGCTCTACATGATCGGCTCGGGGAACAAGCTCTACGTCAACGGCGGCCTGTTCTCCACGCTGCTGCCGGACGACAAGACCTGGGTCAGCGTTTCGGGCGTGCCGCCGTACAGCGCGGTCGCCGGGGATCAGCTGATCGACGTCTTCGAGCCCGCCACGCTGAAGACGCTGCTGGCGACGGCCAAGCGCAAGGGTGACCAGTACCGCGGCACGATCACGTTCGCGGACCTGTACAAGGTCTCCCCGATGTTCCGCAACCAGACGCTCATGAAGCCCAAGGGCAAGCTGTCCAAGGTGGTCGTCTCCTGGCGCATCACACTGGACTCGAACAAGCTCGTCAAGCGGGTGGCCTCGTCGTGGACGATGCCCGTGACCAAGAAGCTGTCGATGTCCGTCAGCTCCGAGACGCGTTACACCGACTGGGGCACGGACGTCGCCATCACGGCGCCGGATCCGAGTGAGGTCGTGGACTTCAAGGCCCTGACCAAGAAGAACTATCGGCCCCCCACGGTGGATCACAACATCGTGATCGTCCCGCCGGACGACGAGGGCAAGGTCGACCAGTAATACACAAGGTGGGGTCCGTTTTATGTCCCACGGGCCCCACCTGCACAAAATATTCACACTTATTGTGATAAATGATTCTCGACCCGAGACGCTGTCGTGATCTTGGGTTGGCAAGATCCCCTCGCTCGCATACAAATCGAGGGAATACCACATGAAGAAAATCCTCGCCGGCCTGGCGTTAGCCACGGCCGCAACCGCCATCGCCGCCACCCCCGCGCAGGCGGCGACCAAGGACCCTGTTGCCGCGGTGAAGCAACAGTTCGTCCCTGGCAAGGGCGTCACGTTCGTCGACCGCGGCATGGTGGTCCAGGGCGAGCGGCGCGGAATTCTCGTCCGGCGCAACGGCAGCTACGGGTTCGGTAAGTCCGGTGTGAACGCGTCGGACATCACCAGCAAGTACAACCTGCCCGCCGACCTGTTCGGCGACGACGAGGAGGCCAAGGCTCTGGCCACGCCTGAGCACGTGGTCACGGTCGGGCGCAAGTCCTACGTCTCGGGCAGCTTCTGGGGCCTCATGGTTCCTGAGGACAAGTCGTGGCTCAAGCTCCCTGTCTCCCTGCCCGGTGGCGCCTTCGCCCCCTTCGGCCAGGTGCTGAACGTCACGGAGCCCACCACGCTCAAGACCCTGCTCAAGGGCGCGAAGGCGACCGGCGGCGGGTACTCGGGCTCGATCTCGTTCGCCGACCTCAGGAAGGTCTCGCCCTACGCGCGGTCCGCCTTCGAGCTGCAGAAGCAGAACGCCAAGCAGCTCAAGTCCGTGATCACCTGGAAGCTGGCGGTGGACGCCAAGGGCTTGCCGACCAGGCTCGTCTCCTCCTACCCCGCCACCGCCCTGTTCACGGGCGGTGGCTTCGGCAAGACGCAGTTCAGCGTCGACACCCGCTTCACCGGCTGGGGCGGCAAGGTCGTCATCCAGGCTCCGCCGGCCGACCAGGTCGCCACCAAGCCCAAGGACGCCAACGGCGACGACTCGAAGGCTCCTGAGGCGCCGCAGATCCTCGGCGACGTCGGCAAGATCTTCGGCTAGAACCGCCTGGCCAGGTCTGGGCGCTTGGTGTAGTCGGTCAGGCCGATGATGTTTCCCCATGGGTCGGAGAGTTCGACCGTCCAGCCCGTGAAGATCTCGAACGGCTCGCCGCCGAGTCCGGCGGCGGCCGTTCGAGCGTCGGGGACCTCCAGCCAGACGCGGGTCGTGCCGGGCCGGACGTCCTGGACGCGGAGGAGGAGGCCGGGCCTCTCGTCCCCGATCGCGTAGAGGGCGAGCTCGTCCGTCGAGAACTTCTCCGGGAGCCCGAGCAGCCCGCCGTAGAACTGTTTGGCCCGCACGAGATCCCCGACGCCGATCAGCACGTTGTCGATCCCGAGGATCCTCACAGCGCCAGCTTCGGATGGTCGCGCCAGGCGGGCATCCCACGCATGTAGGCCCGCGTCGCCTCCTCGGCCTCGGCGCGGGGCTGGCCTGTGCGCTGGGTCTGCCACTGGACCATGCGCTCGAAGCGCTCGTCGAAGTCCTGCAGCGAGCCGTCGGGCTTGCTGCACAGGCGGCACCAGGTGCTGTCGGGATGGCCGGGCGCGTGGTCCTCGGCCGTGTCCATGGGCATTCCGCAGCTCTCGCAGTTCACCGCTACTCCTCCCTGAGCAGGGCGCGCAGCCCGGTCACGAGCCCCTCGCGCTCCTGCGGCGTCATCCGCTGTACGGCCAGCGTCAGCAGATCCCCCTCCAGCACCCGGGGCGATGCCGCGGCGGCAGCCGTACTCCCCTCTTCGGTGACCCAGACGAACACGCGTCGCCGGTCACGCTCGTCCCTGATCCTGGCCACGAGGCCGCGCTCTTCGACGCGGTTGACCAGCTCGGTCGTGGCGGCCTTGGACAGTTGCAGGTGCTCGGCCAGCTCGCCGAGCGTCAGCGGGCCGGCGGCCCGTAGGTGACTGAGGACGGCGTACATGCGGGTGGTCAGCCCTGAGCCGCCGGGCACCGGGCGCTTGGTCGCCTTGAAGCGCCGGTAGACCGCCGGGTAGAGCCGCCCTACCGCCTCTGCTGCCTCAGCCGCGTCCATGATTCTCTTCGTATACGAACATTTCGCATACGAACAATACTGCGGGCCCAGCCACGCCGCAACCTCCTCGCCTCGCCCTCCAGGACATCGATGACCGCTCGCCGTAGCGCCCGACCACCCCGAAGGCTCGGCGAGCACGTCGCGCCCTCGACCAGCCCGACCACGGTCCTGCGACGGTCCCGTGTGTCGGACTCACGCACGATCAGACCCGCCCGGTCCTGCCGAGCAAAGGACCATGGCCACCGCCGACATGCCCGCCAGACGGCCGGGGTTCGCCCGTCCGGTACGCCAGAGGATCTCCGTGCAGCGATGGTCGGTCATGTTGACCCGCGGTGGAGGACTCGGTGCGCGCGACGAGGCGGCGACCGAGTCGGGGCTCGCGGCGGTGAAGGGCTCGCTCAACGCGCTGCCCGCGGTCAAGGACCGCCTCTTCGCTACGTGAGGCGCGAGTCCCTGATCGAGGCCCACTGGAGCGAGTGGCCGATGCCCTGCTCGACGGTGAAGCCCGCCTCCCAGCCCAGCAGGCGCTTGGCCCGGTCGCTGCGGGTGTAGGCGCCCGCCGCGTCGCCCGGCCTGCGCTGGGTCTCCACGACCTCGATCGGCCGGTCGGCGACCCGGTTGAAGGCGTCGACCAGCTCCCGCACGGTGGTCCCCTCGCCGGTGCCGAGGTTGATCACCGCGGTGCCGCCCAGGTCGTCGAAGCGTTCGAGCGCGGCCACGTGCGCCAGGGCCAGGTCCCAGACGTGGATGTAGTCGCGGATCCCCGACCCGTCGCGGGTGGGGTAGTCGGTGCCCGTGATCTGGAAGGGCGTGCCGTACTCGTGTGCCTCGATCATCTTGCCCAGCGCGTGGCTGGGCCGGCGCAGCTGGAGCCCGGTGCGCATCTGCGGGTCGGCGCCGACCGGGTTGAAGTAGCGCAGCGAAAGGATCTTGATCGGCTGGGTGGCCGAGATGTCCGCGAACATGCCCTCGCAGACCGCCTTGGTCCTGGCGTAGGGGCTCTGCGGGTCGAGCGGGGAGTCCTCGTCGACGGTGAAGTCGTCGCCGGTCTGGTAGATCGAGGCGGACGAGCTGAAGATCATCCGTCGGCAGCCGTTGCGGAGGAGGTGGTCGGTGAACTCCAGGCTCTTGGTGACGTTGGCCCGGTAGTAGCCGACCGGATCGGCCACGGAATCCGGGACCACGATCAGCGCGGCACAGTGCACGACCGCCCCGATATCCGGATTTTCCCGAAATATCGTGTCGATGAGGGTGCCGTCGGAGATGTCGCCCCGGTAGAAGCGCCTCCCCTCGGCGAACTCCTCACGCCCCGTCACCAGGCTGTCCAGGATCACGGGCTCGATGCCCGCGTCCATGCACGCCGACGCGACCGTGCTCCCGATGTAACCGGCCCCACCCGAGATCAGCACACGCATTCCGCCAGCCTATAAGCCTGATTTAACGATGGTTGCGCGATGACGCGTTGTTCCTGGTCCGCCCGAGCTGGAACCTCGTGGTCATGGACGTCAATCAGCATCTGCTCGACCGCGTGGAGATCGTCGACGCGCTCTACCGTTTCGGCCTCGGTCAGGACCTGCGCGACAGGGATCTGTTCGCCTCGGCCTTCGCCGAGGACGCCGAACTGGACTTCGGCCCCGCCTCCGCCAAGTGGGGCGCGCCGAGCCCCGTCATGGTCGGCCGCGACACGATCGTGGACACGATCCTCACCTTGTTCGAAGGCCGCGTCGACACGACGCACCAGGTCACGAACCCGCGCGTGCGCATCGACGGCGACACCGCCACGCTCACCGCGCTCGTCGAGGCCCAGCACCTGCTCAGCGCCGACCACGGCACGTTCGCGCTGCTGAAGAACTTCTACGACGTGGACCTGCTCAGGGACGGCGACCGCTGGGTCATGCGGCGCGTGCGCATCGACAACGCCTGGTACACCGGCGATCCCAAGGCGATCTTCGGTTAGTTGCGAGATCGTTACTCGGCGGCTTCGACGGTTGGCGCGTTCCCGTTGTCTGTATTAGGGAAGCGTGACCTCATAAGCCCCAGGAGTACCCCTTGATCCCCCTCCCCCGGACGCTGGCCGGGGTGGCCCTGGCCATGGCCACCCTCGCCGCCTGCTCGACCGCGGCGCCCACGGCCCCCGTGCGGATCGCCCAGGCGGCCGCGGTCCACCGCGTCGCCGCCGACCCCACGCCGACGCCCACGCCCACGGCCTCCGCGACCGGCAAGCCGAAGCTCGACATCGCCGACATCACTCCCATGGGCGCGGACGAGGAGAAGGTCGGGATCGGCTTCCCGATCATCGTCACGTTCGACCGCGACGTGAAGGACAGGGACGCCGCCGTCGCCGCGCTCGAGGTCGTGCCGGAGAAGGCGGTCGAGGGCGCCTGGCGCTGGATCACCCCGCGCAAGGTCGTCTACCGCACCAAGACGTACTGGCGCCCGCACCAGAAGGTGCAGTTCACCGCGCACCTCAGCCAGATCCCCGGCAACGCCGCCGCCAAGGACCAGAGCCGCACGTTCGCCGTCGGCACGGCCAACATCATCAACGTCAACACCCACACCCACCTGGCCAAGGCCTACCGCGACGGCAAGCTCGCCAAGACCATCCCGATCAGCGCGGGCCGCGGCGGCATGATCAAGAACGGCGTGGACGTCTACCTCACCACCACAGGCGTCCACCTGGCCATGGGCAAGAAGCGGGTCGAGACCATGACCTCGGCCTGGATGGGCGTCACGGACCCCAAGGACCCCCGGTACTACAAGGAGGAGATCCCCTGGGCGGTCCGCATCTCCGACAGCGGCGAGTACTTCCACCAGAGCGCCGGCTACTACCAGTACCTCGGCCACTCCAACCAGAGCCACGGCTGCGTCCGCGCCACCCCCGCCGGGGCCAAGTGGTACTACGGCATCGCACAGCGCGGTGACGTCGTCAAGATCACCGGCACGAAGCGCAAGCTCGACTGGCGCAACGGCTGGGGCTTCTGGCAGCTCTCCTGGTCCCAGTGGAAGAACAGCTGACGCGACATTCCCCTGATGACCGGCCTTCTGCGGGTAGGGCCACGCGCTTTCCCTGACTACAGACCTCCTGTGCGTTCGGCTACGCGTTTTTCCTGACTACAGGCTTCCTGTGAGTACGGCGGGCCACCGCTACCCCCACCCGCCGTACTCCGGCCGGGCTCTGTCCAGGGAGACGCTCCTCCGGTGATGCATGGCTGGTCGCCGTTACGCCCCTTCGCAACCCGCCTCCCCCGGCCTGTGGTTCCCGCCGCACAAGGCGCCGCCCCCACCGCGCCACATCCCACCGCCCCGGCGCCTGAAACCCCTCGGAACCCGGAAGCGCGCCGAACCCCCCGAAAGCCGGAAGCGGGACAAACCCCACGGAACCTGGAAGCGGGACAAACCCCCAGGAACCGAGGAGCGCGCGGAACCGCCGGAAGCGCCGGGCGCGGGTCCTGAGCCGGAGTGCGGCGGCGGCCGGTGGGAGCGGCTCGCCGTACATGAGTACTTCTGATCGTGAAGATCCTTCAACCCGGAGTGACGATCCTCCACCTCGGCCGTGAACGCGCCGTGCGGGGGCTCTTGACGTCGTTCTACGGTCTCGCCTGCGTCTTCTCAAGGCGTATATCAAGATCACGAAAGTTGATATACTCTGGAGGTACGGAGGTGGTGTGCCATGCGTACAGTGATCGACATCGACAAGGAGCTCCTCGAGGCCGTGCAGCAGAAACTGGGCACGACGACGATGAAGGAAACGGTGCACACAGCCCTGCAGGCGATCCTCGACAGGGAGGACGAAAGGGCGGGCGCGATCGAGGCGTTCGAGTTCTGGCGGACGGAGGGCAGCCCGGATCTGCTGGATCCGGAGATCATGAATCGGGCGTGGCCGCGACCGGCGTGATGTACCTCCTCGACAAGAGCGCGCTGGCGCGCATCCGCACCAGCGACACCGTGGCCAGGGCACTCCACCCGCTCTTCGTCGCGCAGGTCATCGCCACCTGCCCGGTGATCGATCTCGAGGTGTGCTACAGCGCCCGCGACTTCCCTCACTACCAGCGCATCGTCCGTGCGCAGCGGCAGTGCATCCAACTGCCCGTGGACGACCAGGTGCTGGAGCGGGCGACCGCGGTGCAGTGCGAGCTCGTCAAAGGGAGCCAGCATCGGGGCGTCAGCCCGGCGGATCTGCTGATCGCGGCGTGTGCGGAAGTGCATGGAGCCACGGTGCTGCACTACGACCGGGACTTCGACGTCATCTCCGAGGTCACGGGGCAGCCGTCGCTGTGGGTCGTGCCACCGGGATCCGTGCCCTAGCCATACGAATCCGTGATGTACGGCGGGTCAGACCGACCGTGGTGCCCGCATACCGGGGCGTGTCCCGGGTGGCGGGTCCAGGGCTGTGGTGCCCGGGTAACGAGGCGTCGAAGGCGGCGGGCCAGGGGACCGTGGTGCCGGGAGAACGTAGCGGCGTGACGGCGGGTGAGTGGCATCGACTCGCCGGAAGCGCCGGGCGTGGGTTCTCGGCCGGAGTACGGCGGGCGGCTGGGAGCGGTGGCTCGCCGTACTGGATCAACGCCCGCCGTACTCGATCAAAGGGAGAGGGTCACGCGGTGGGGACGATCTGGAAGCCCTCGGCGTAGTGGCCCTCGGGGAAGCCGGCGCGTTCGGCCCAGGAGGCGAAGCGGGTCTTGACGAAGTCGGTGAACCCCTCCACGTGGGCGACCTGGCTGACGTGCGACTGCAGGGCCGCGAGCTTGCGGTCGATGACGTCGGTGATGTCGATCCAGTGGTTGGGGGTCATGCCGCCCGTGAGCCAGACCTCGCGCACGGTCCAGGCGTCCAGGCCCTCGTCCTTGACGAGTTCGGGGAAGGCGTAGGGGTTCCTGGCGTCGGGGTAGACGGCGTCCAGCGTGGCCCCGCCGACGGCGCGATGGTCGGGGTGGCTGGGGGCGACGAACTGGTAGTTGCGGTCGGGGTGGTGGGTGATGACCACGTCGGGGCGTACCTGGCGGATCACGCGGGCGATGTCGCGTCGCAGGTCGAGTGTGGACTCCACGCGGCCGTCGGGGTAGCCGAGGAAGCGGAGGTCCGTCACGCCCACGGCCTTGGCCGCCGCCGTCTGCTCGACGCGGCGCAACTCGGCCATGCCCGAGTTGTCCAGGGTGCGCTCGTTGCCGCCCGCGTCACCGTCCGTGACCACCAGGTAGGTGACCTCGACGCCCCTGTCGACGAACTGTGCCACTGATCCCGCGGCCCCGAAGTCCACGTCGTCAGGGTGGGCGGTCACAGTGAGCACCCTGTTGATCTCGTTGTCGGCGAGCATGCTTTTCTCCTCCAGTGCTTCTCCTCTGGGAGAACCGGCGCACAGAGCATCCCATTCCACCACATTTCCCGCCCGCGTGATCTTGTGCGTCGAGGGCCGCCGGACATGAGGCGCCAAGGGCCCTGGGACGTGGGGAAACGGCCCGCCGTACGGCAGGAAAGTACTCCGGGAGGGAAGACAGGGCCGCGATTGTCGGTGGGGCGGCTTAACCTAGGTGCGTGCCGACCCAAGTCTCGATCGACCACCCCTTGCTCGACGGCCTCAACCCGCAGCAGCGCGAGGCCGTGATCCATCACGGCAGCCCGCTGCTGATCGTGGCGGGGGCGGGTTCAGGGAAGACGCGGGTGCTCACCCATCGCATCGCCTACCTGCTGGCCGAGCGGAAGGTCCATCCGGGCGAGATCCTGGCGATCACCTTCACCAACAAGGCCGCCAAGGAGATGAAGGAGCGCATCGACCGCCTGGTCGGGGCGCGCTCGAAGGCGATGTGGGTGATGACGTTCCACAGCGCCTGCATGCGCATCCTGCGCAGGGAGGCCAAGCGGCTCGGCTTCCCCTCCAGCTTCTCGATCTACGACCAGGCCGACTCGCAGCGCCTGATGGCGATGGTCTGCAGGGAGATGGATCTCGATCCCAAGCGCTACCCGCCCAGGTCCTTCTCCGCCCAGGTCAGCAACTTCAAGAACGAGCTGGTCGACTACGAGACGGCGCTCGACAAGGCGGGCTCCCACCTGGAGAAGGTGCTCGCCGAGGCGTACAAGGCCTACCAGCTGAAGCTGACCGAGGCCGGCGCGATGGACTTCGACGACATCATCATGAACACGGTGGTGCTCTTCCAGCTCTTCCCCGAGGTGGCCGAGCACTACCGGATGCGCTTCCGCCACGTGCTCGTCGACGAGTACCAGGACACCAACCACGCGCAGTACATCCTGATCAGGGAGCTGGTCGGCCATCCTGACCTGCGCACCGTCGACGGCGAGCTGGTCCGCTCCGGGTCCGACATGTCCGAGCTGTGCGTCGTGGGTGACGCCGACCAGTCGATCTACGCCTTCCGCGGCGCGACGATCCGCAACATCCTGGAGTTCGAGCGCGACTACCCCGACGCCCGCACGATCCTGCTCGAGCAGAACTACCGCTCGACGCAGAACATCCTCAACGCCGCCAACGCCGTCATCTCCCGCAACGAGGGCCGCAAACCCAAGAACCTCTGGTCCGACCAGGGCGAGGGCCCCAAGATCGTGGGCTACGTGGCCGACAACGAGCACGACGAGGCGGTCTTCGTCGCCCAGGAGGTCGACAGGCTCAGCGACGAGGAGGACGTCAAGCCAGGCGACGTGGCCGTCTTCTACCGCACCAACGCCGCCTCCCGCGTCTTCGAGGAGATCTTCATCCGCACCGGCCTGCCGTACAAGGTGGTCGGGGGCGTGCGCTTCTACGAGCGCAAGGAGGTCAAGGACCTGCTTGCCTACCTGCGCGTGCTGGCCAACCCGGCCGACGTGGTGTCCATGCGGCGCATACTCAACGTGCCCAAGCGCGGCATCGGCGACCGCGCGGAGGCGATGGTCGAGGCGCTGTCCTCGCGCGAGGGCATCACCTTCTGGGACGCGCTGCGCAGGGCCGACGAGGCGTACGGCATGGCCACGCGCTCGCTGAACGCCGTGCGGGAGTTCGTGGCGCTGATCGAGGAGCTGATCGCCAAGGCGGAGGGCATGCCACCGTCCGCGCTGGCCGAGGAGATCCTGGTCGCCACCGGCTACCGGGCCGAGCTCGAGGCCTCGGAAGACCCGCAGGACGAGTCCAGGCTGGAAAACCTCAACGAGCTGATCTCGGTGGCCGCCGAGTTCGAGGAGGCCAACCCTGAGGGGACTCTGGTGGAGTTCCTCGAGCAGGTCTCGCTGGTGGCCGACGCCGACCAGATCCCCGACGCCGACGGCGGCCAGGGCGTGGTCACGCTGATGACGCTGCACACGGCCAAGGGGCTGGAGTTCCCCGTGGTCTTCCTGACGGCGATGGAGGACGGCGTCTTCCCGCACATCAGGTCGCTCGGCGAGCCGAAGGAGCTGGAGGAGGAGCGCCGCCTGGCCTACGTGGGCATCACCCGCGCGCAGAAGCGCCTGTACATCACGCGGGCGGCCGTACGCAGCTCGTGGGGGGCGCCCTCGTTCAACCCCGCCTCCCGCTTCGTGAGCGAGGTGCCGGCCAAGCTGATCGACTGGCGCACTGACCCGGAGAAGTCCGCCTGGTCGGCCGCCACCCGGCGCGAGCCGGCGCAGGCTCCGGCCCCCAAGAAGGGCGGCCGTACGGTGCCCACGCTGACCCCCGGCGACCGCGTCTCGCACGACGCCTTCGGCCTCGGGACGGTCGTCACGGTGGACGGCGTCGGCGACAAGACCAAGGTCAAGATCGACTTCGGCTCGGGCGGCGAGAAGACGCTCCTCCTCGCCTACGCGCCCCTGGAGAAGCTCTAAGCGACCCCCCCGTTCCCGCCGTACGCCCGCAGGGTTACGCCATGGCTGCCAAGGAGCCCACCCAGACAGGTCCCAAGCCCCCGGGTCTCGGCGTTTCCACGGTCGGGGTTTCGGGGGTTTCAGGCGCCGAGGCGGCGGGATGTGGGGCGATGGAGGTCGGCGCCCTGTGCGGCGGGGAGCCGCAGCCGGGGTGCCACGAGTACGTAGGGGCGTGACGGCGGGCACGCGACACCGACTCGCCAGAAGCGCCGGGCTGGGGCCGGCAACCGAAGTGCGGCGGGCGGCGGATGGGGCGGCTTGCCGTACAAGAAGTCCCTACAAGAACGGGTCAAGAGTCGGGGGCAAGGCGCGCAAACAGGTAGCCGAGGGAGTTGGTCGAGATGTGGAGGAGGGTGGGGGCGAGGAGGCCGGCTCGGCGGCGGAGTTCGCAGAACAGGACGCCCGCGACGGCCGTGGAGACGACGCTGCCCGCCACGACGCGGGCCGTGTCGAGGTGGCTGGGGGATTCGCCGGCCGTGAGGGCGCCGAGGGCGGGGTTGGCGCGGGCCATGTCGATGGCGGGCAGGATGTGCCAGAGCCCGAAGAGGGCCGACGAGACGGCGGTGGCGGTGGCCGTGCCACGGGTGCGGCGGAGCATGCCGTACAGCGCTCCGCGGAAGCCCACCTCCTCAAGCAGCACCGTGCCGACGGGGACCTGCAGCAGGGCCTCCTCCAGGGCGCGGGCGCGCGACAGGGAGAGCGCGCGCTCGTCGTGGAAGAGCGGGCGGGTGCGCGGGAGGGCGATGCCCGCGGTGTAGCCGGCGGCCACGGCGGCGGCCAGCGCTCCCCCGGCGACGGCGCCGCGCCGGCCGTGCTCGAAGCCCAGCTCCTGCCACGACACCCCGGTACGGCGTGCCATCGCCACCAGCGCTGCCGTCGCCACGGCGGAGGTCAGCGGCGCCAGCCGGGGCGCGACCCGATTGTTCATCACGTTGGCCGCGGCCAGCACGGCGAGCGAACGCAGGAGCACCCCTGCAGGCTATGCGGTGGCCTGGGTGCGCCACCCCGCGGGGAAGCGGGTGCGGCGGCGTTCCTCGGGGGTGAGGCCGCCCCAGATGCCTTCGGACTCCCCCGCCCGCAGGGCGTAGGAGCGGCATTGTTCGAGCACCTGGCAGGAGGCGCAGATCGCCTTGGCCCGCTCCTCCTGCGCCGGCGTGGGCGCGAGCGGAAAGAACAGTTCGGGATCGCTGGACCTGCAGGCGCCCTGCCGCAGCCAGCTGATCTCTCCCAGTGGCATGAACCACACGCTAGACGCGTAACGGCCCCCCGCGCATCATCCTCTCGGCTGACATGTCAGTTGTCCCAGGTATGTACGGGCTCGTTGGTGTGCATCCGCTCGATGTAGTCGAGCGTCATGGCGCGCAGCGCCTCGTGCCTGTCGCCGCCCTGCGCGTGCACGCGGTCCGTCTGCCAGGTCGCCCCGGTGCGCCCGGTGAGGCAGCGGCCCTCGATGACGCCGAGCAGGCGGTCGGCGACGGCGGTGTCGACACCCCACAGGCTGAGCCCTTCCGCGGCGAGGGGCAGCAGGCGGCGCAGCACGAGCTCGGCCGCGGGCACCTCGCCCACGCCCGGCCAGTAGAGGCGGGCGTCGAGCCCGTTCCTGGCGGCGTTGTTGAGGTTGTCCTCGGCGGCCGCGAACGACATCCGGCTCCAGATGGGTCGCTCGGCGTTGGGCAGGACGCGCATGAGCCCGTAGTAGAAGGCGGCGTTGGCCGCGATGTCGAGCACGGTCGGCCCGGCGGGCAGCACCCGGTTCTCCACGCGCAGGTGCGGCGTGCCGTTCACGACCGCGTAGACGGGCCGGTTCCAGCGGTAGACGGTGCCGTTGTGCAGGGTCAGCTCGGGCAGTTCTGGGATGCGGCCCTCGTTGAGCAGGGCCCGCGGGTCCTCGTCCTCGGTCAGCGGCAGCAGCGCGGGGAAGTAGCGGACATTCTCCTCGAAGAGGTCGAAGACGCTGGTGATCCAGCGTTCGCCGAACCACACGCGCGGGCGGACGCCCTGCTCCTTGAGCTCAAGCGGCCGCGTGTCGGTGGCCTGCTCGAAGAGCGAGATCCTGGTCTCGCGGTGCAGTTCCTTGCCGAACAGGTAGGGCGAGTTGGCCGCCAGCGCCACCTGCGGTCCGGCGATGGCCTGGGCGGCGTTCCAGTGCGCGGCGAACGCCTCGGGGCTGACCTGCAGGTGCAGCTGGACGCTCGTGCAGGCGGCCTCCGGGGTGATGCTGTCGGCGTGTGTGTCGAGGCGTTCGACGCCCTCGATGCACAGGTGCAGGTCCTCTCCCCTGGCGGCGAAGATCTGCTCGTTGAGCAGCCGGTAGCGCGGGTTGGCCGAGAGCGTGCCCTCGTGGACGTCGTCCTCGCGCAGTGTCGGCAGGATGCCGACGAGCATCAGGTGGCCGCCCTGGGACCGGGCGCGCGACTCGGCGTGATTGAGCCGGGCGCGCACGTCGTCCTCCAGCCGGAGGGCGCCGTCGCCGCGCAGGTCCTGCGGCTGGACGTTGATCTCGATGTTGAACTGGCCCAGCTCGGTCGCCCAGTCGGGCTCCTCGATCGCGGCGAGCACCTCGGCGTTGCGCATGGCGGCCTCGCCGCGCTCGTCGACGATGTTGAGCTCGATCTCCAGCCCGGCCAGCGGCGTGTCGAAGTCGAAGCGGGACTCGCGGAGCATCTGGGCGAAGACGTCCAGACATTGCCGCACCTTCTCGCGGTACTTGCGGCGATCGTCCCTGCTGAACACGACGGCTGGCACGTCCCTGCCCATACCTCGAAATGTCGCACGAGAAAGCGACCAAGGACAGCCCTTGACGCAGCCGTATACCTGATCCCAAAATCGGCGCGATGTCCGTATTACTGTAAACGTTTACAGGAGTGCCTCATGCGGTCGTGGACTGGCGTGCTCGCCATACTCTTCCTGCTGCTGTTCGCCCTGCCCGGCCAGGCGACGGTCACCAGGAAGGGCACCCTCACCACCGCGCAGGCCCCCTCGCAGGCGCTCGGCGAGCCGATCCGCTACAACCTCTACCTCCCGTACGGCTACGCCGACGGCGACGCCCGCTACCCGGTCCTCTACCTGCTCCACGGCCGTGGCGACTCGATGGAGGCGTGGACCAGGGTCAAGGACACGCTGGACGGGATGATCGCGACCAAGCAGATCCCGCCGCTGATCGCGGTCATGCCGGACGCCCCGTGGAGCGAGCGCGGCAACTGGTACGTGGACTCCGCCTACACGACGGGCCGCCCGGTCGAGACCGCCCTCACCCGCGACCTCGTCCAGCACGTGGACGCCACCTACCGCACCGCGCCGATCAGGAACGCCCGCCTGGTGGGCGGCTACTCGATGGGCGGCGCCGGGGCCCTGCGGTACGCGCTGGCGCACCAGGACCTGTTCTCCGCCGCGATCGTGCTCAGCCCCGCGGTCTACACGCCGCTGCCGCCCGCCGACTCCTCCACCCGCGACTACGGCGCCTTCGGCCAGGGCGACAGCAAGTTCTCCGACGAGGTCTACCAGCGGCTGAACTACCCGAACCTGCTCAAGCAGCTCAACCCCGACCTCCCTGTGAGCCTGTTCGTGGCCGTGGGCGACGACGAGTACGCCAACCCCGACCCCGCCGACGCCCACCACGATCTGGACTTCGAGTCCGCCACGCTCTACAACGCGGCCAGGCGCGTGCCCGGTGTCGCGGCCCAGCTGCGGATCCTGGAAGGCGGGCACGACTGGTCGGTGTGGAGCCCGGCGTTCGAGCAGGCCATGACCGCGCTCGGCCCGACGCTCAGCACGGTGCCGCCCACCGGGCTCGGCAGCACGAAGTACCCGGCCACCTGGGCCGGCGGGGTGACCGCCACGGGCGTGGCGGGGATTGCCGCGAACGGGTCCGTCAACGGCCAGCCGTACCACGGGAAGCTGGACGCGGTCGTGGTCGCCCAGAACTGGACCGCCCAGCTCGGCACCCCGTCGGACGAGCGGCTCTACGGCGTGGCCGCCCTGCCCGACGGCGGAGTGCTGGCCGCCGGATACACCAAGGGCGACCTGGACGGCAAGCACCCGGGCAACACCACGGACGACGCGTTCGTGGCCAACCTCGACGCCAACGGCACGACCCGCTGGATCACCCAGTTCGGAACCCAGGGCACGGCCGACCGCGTCTACGGCCTGGCGGCGGCCCCGGACGGCGGCGCCTACGTGACCGGCTACACCAAGGGCGCCCTCGACGGGACGAACGCCGGCGACAAGGACGCCATCCTGGCCAGGCTGGACGCCAACGGCGCACTCGTGTGGACGCGTCAGCTCGGCGGCACCGGCGAGGACAAGGTGTACGGCGTGGCGGTGAGCGACACCGGCGTGTACGTGGCCGGCACCGCGTCGGCGGCGCTGCCGGGCACGACGGCGCTGGGCGGGCTCGACGGCTGGGTCGCCGCCTACGACCAGGACGGCGCCAGGCGCTGGGTGACGGCGGTCGGCGGCGACGCGGACGACCGGCTGAGCAGCGTCGCGGTCACCTCGGCTGGGCAGGTCGTGGTCACCGGCGCGAGCGGCGGCGACCTGATCGCCAGGGCCTTCACCGCGCAGGGCAGGCAGGCCTGGACCGCCACGGTCGCCACCCCCGCCGCCGACGAGGGCGCGGCGGTGGCGCCGCTGCCCAGCGGCGAGGTGGAGATCGTCGGGTACACGCGCGGCAGGATCGGCGTGGCGGCCGGCGGGGCCGACATCCTGACGGTGCGGCTCGACCGCCGGGGCAGGCAGCTGGGCGCGGCACAACTCGGCTCGGCCCGCGACGACGGCGTGGACCCGTTCGGCGAGCCAAACCTTTACGCGGCCGCGGACCCGGCGGGGAAGGTCACGATCTCCGGCATCACCGACGGCGGCGTGTTCGTGACGACCCCGTGATCACACCAGGCGGCGGGCGGTGGCCCAGCGCGACAGCTCGTGCCTGTTGGACAGCTGCAGCTTGCGCAGCACCGACGACACGTGGGTCTCGACCGTCTTGACGGAGATGAACAGCTCCTTGGCGATCTCCTTGTAGGCGTAGCCGCGGGCGATCAGCCGCAGCACCTCCCGCTCACGCTGCGTCAGCGAGTCGAGCTCAGGGTCGATCGACGGCGCCTCGGAGGAGGCGAAGGCGTCGAGCACGAACCCGGCCAGCCGCGGCGAGAAGACGGCGTCGCCGTCGGCGACCCGCCGGATCGCGTCGGTCAGCTCCTTGCCGCTGATGTTCTTGGTGACGTAGCCGCGCGCGCCACCCCTGATCACGCCGATCACGTCCTCGGCGGCGTCGGAGACCGACAGCGCCAGGAAGCGCACCTGGGAGCCGCTGCCCAGGACGCGGCGCAGCACCTCCTGGCCGCCGCCGCCCGGCATGTGCACGTCGAGCAGGACCACGTCGGGCTGCAGCTCCGTGATCGCCTTCACCGCGGACTCGACGTCCTCAGCCTCCCCGATGACCTGGATCGACTCGCCGAGCTCCGCGCGCACCCCGGAGCGGAACAGCCGGTGATCGTCGACGATCAGAACCCGCGTCATTGCTTCTCCACCTTCATCGTCAACATCACCTCCGTGCCCTCGCCGGGCTCGGTGCGGACCCTGGCCGTGCCGCCGTGACGTTCCATCCTTCCGATGATGGACTCTCGGATGCCCATCCTGTCCAGCGGCACCGCTTCCAGATCGAAGCCCTTGCCCCGGTCCTTCACGAAGATAGTGGCCTCCTGGCCTTCCACCTCCGCGTAGACGGAGATGGACGGACTTTCAGAGTATTTGGCGGCGTTGACCATGGCCTGCCTGGCGGCCTTGAGCATGGCGCCCAGCTTGCCCTGCGGGTCGAGCTCCAGGTCGCCCACGCAGACGACCTCGATGGGCACGCCGTGCGCGTCCTCCTCCTCGGCGGCGATCCTGCGCACGGCCGCCGCGAGCGTGGCGTCGGCGTCCTGGGCGGGCTGGTAGAGCCAGTTGCGCAGGTCGCGCTCCTGGGCGCGGGCCAGCCTGGTGACCTCGCGCGGGTCGTGGGCGACGCGCTGGATCAGCGTGAGCGTGTGCAGCACCGAGTCGTGCACCATCGCCGCGACCTCGGCCCGCTCCTCCTGCCTGATGCGCTCGCGCCGCTCGTACTGCAGTTCCTTCCACAGCCCCGCAAGCCACGGCGTGGCGATCACCGCGAGGCCGCCGACCACCACCACGGTGAACAGCAGCCCGGGGCGGGCCTTCAACAGCTCGCCCTGCGTGGCCAGGAAGCCGACGGCGCCGATCACCACGAGCAGCACGCCGGCCAAGGTCCTGATGCGGTTCTTGCGGATGCTCTTGGTGGCCCCGCTCACCCAGCTCTTGCGCCGTTCAGGGTCGGCCTGCTGCCACAGGATCAGCGCGCCGATCCCGCCCACGGCGAACGGCAGCATGCCGATCCCGCCCTGCGAGGCGCCGGTCAGCCAGCCGAAGGCGGCCAGCGCCACGCCGATCGCGCTGAAGGCCGCCAGCTGGCTCCAGTCGCGGCCAGGGGCTTGGTTTCCTTCGTACGGCTGCCGCGGCGTGATCATCCAGAGCACCGCGTAGGCCACGATGCCGACCCCGTCCACGACGCTGAGCAGCACGAACGTCAGCCGGACCACGACGGGGTCCAACTTGAGCTGCGCCGCGAGCCCCTGGGCCACGCCGCCGAGAAGGCGGCCCTCCATGGGGCGCATCATGCGGCGGTAGGGCGGCGCGTCGGCGCCGGGCTCCGCGAGTGTGTTCTGGTCAGCCATAGCACTCACATCGTCACATGTCCGCGATGACCAGGACATCAGGGAACAACCCCCGGGTCGGGTCAGGGACCTCCCGGATGCGACCCGTCGCGGGGTGGGACACGATGGTGCCATGACCGAAGCACCACCGAAACCACGCAGCACGCTGTGCCGCAGCAGCGAGGGCAGGTTCCTCATGGGAGTCTGCGCCGGCCTGGGCCGGCACACGGGCATCGACCCCGTGGTGTTCCGCGTGGGCTTCGCGGTCCTGCTTTTCGGATCGGGCATCGGCCTGTTCCTCTACATAGCCGCGTTCCTGCTGATGAAGGAGCCCCGGGGCGGGCCCGGCATCGTCGAGCAGTGGACAAGGCGCGACTTCGACGCCGACACCGTGATGGCGCTGCTGACCGCGGTGCTGGCGTTCGGGCTCGCGATCAACCTGGCCACGGTGTGGCTGGGCACGGGCACGCTGGTGGTGGGGCTGCTCCTGGTGGTCTCGCTGCTCGCCGCCCACACCAACGGGGTCGACCTGCTGGCGCTGGCCCGGTCGATGCCGGAGCGGCTGAGCCGCCGGCAGAGCGCCGAGCCCGCGCCGGCGCCGCCCGCGCCGCCGACTCCCTCCTTCGCCCCGCCGTCAGGACCCGTCATGCCCGCACCCGCGCCCGGTGAGCGGATGACGGACGCCGTCAGGTCCCAGCGCCTGGCCCAGGCCGCCGAGGCCATCGAGCGGGCCAAGGCCGCCAGGGCCGCGGAGGTCGAGCGCACCCTGCGCGGCGAATCCCCCCAGGGCCCCGCCACGCCCGACCAGTGGCCCGCCGCGGAGGCCCGCTCCACCGAGACACTGCCCGTCACGGAGCAGATCCCCGTGGAACAGGCGGAGCACGCCGCGTTCGCGGAAGGCGCCGCGTTCGCGGAGACCCCGGACCGGGCCGAGGACACAAGGCGGGCGGAGCACGCGGAAGACGTGCCGCGCGCCGAAGGCGTCGAGCACGCGGAAGATCGGCAGGCCGGGGACGTGCCCGTCGAGGACGTGCCGCGGACGCGGGTGGACGAGCCACTGCCGAGGACGCGGGTCAACAAGACCCCGCCGCCGCTCTACGCCGCGCAGGCCCCGTCCGACAGGAGCACGGGCCTGCCCTACGGCGAGCCCTTCTCGCCGCACGGCCCCTACCAGCCGCTGGACCCGCGCAAGCGGGCCGGATACACCTCGCCCTACGACCCGGCCCTGTACGGCAGGCCGGTCCCGCCGCCGCCCAAGCCGCGGCGCGCCAGGTCGTTCATCGGGGCGATCACATTCTTGTTGGCCATCATCGTGGGAGGGATCGTCGTGGCGGTCCAAGCCAAGTCGGCCTCGGGCGTTCACCCGACCCTCGTCGGCGGCGCGGTGCTCATCACCATCGGCGCGGGACTCCTGGTCGCCGCGTGGTGGGGCAGGGGCGCGGGCCTGGTCGCGCTGGGCACCACGGTCGCGCTGGTCATCGCGATCGGACTGATGTTCGGCGGGTTGCCGAGAACGATGGGCGAGTCGATGTGGACGCCGCGGAGCGTGGCGGAGACGAGCAAGCTCTTCGACGTCGGAGTGGGTGACGGCAGGCTGGACCTGACGGAGCTCGCGGTGAGTCCCGGCGCGCTGGCCACCGTCAACGCGTCGGTGTCGATCGGCGAGCTCACCGTGATCGTCCCGCCCGACATGCGGGTGGAGGTGCACGCCTCCAACCGGGTCGGCGACATCAAGGTGGACCAGTCGCTGCGCGGCGGCGTGAAGGTGAAGTTCGACAAGACGCTCGAGCCCGAGACGACGCCGAAGGGCGCGGTCTCCACGATCGTGCTGAACCTCAAGGGCGGGGTCGGCGACATGGAGGTGCGTCGTGGCGCGTGATCTCGACAGGCCGCGCCGGGTCCACCGCACCGACTGGATGGCGTTGCTGAGCGGAACTCTCTTCGTCGTGCTCGGCATCCTGATAGTGACGCGCTCGATCACGGATCCGCTGGTCCTGGTCTCGTTGGTGGTGGTCGGGTTGGGATTCTCGGGGCTGGTCGCGATCGTGGCGCGAGTGATTCGGGGTAAGTAGCCCTTGACCGGGCTAAACACCGGCGTAGCTTGGCACTTGTCCGCATTTCCCCTGCTCTGAGGGAGGACGTATGCCCCGGATCGCCGTCACCGTCGACGGAGTCAAGTACGAGGAGGACGTTGAGCCGCGGCTCCTCCTCGTCCACCTGCTGAGAGAGCGCCTGGGTAAGACCGGCACTCCTGTCGGTTGCGACACCAGCAACTGCGGCGCCTGCACCGTGATGCTCGACGGCAAGAGCGTCAAGAGCTGCTCGGTGCTGGCCGTACAGGCTGACGGCAGCGACGTCGTCACCATCGAAGGCCTGGGCGTCAACGGGTCGATGCACCCGATGCAGAAGGCTTTCCACGAGGAACACGCCCTGCAGTGCGGCTACTGCACGCCGGGCATGGTCATGGCCTCGATCGACCTGCTCCGTGAGAACCCCGACCCGTCCGAGGAAGCCATCAGGGAGGGGCTCGAGGGCAATCTCTGCAGGTGCACCGGATACTGCAACATCGTCCGCGCGGTGCGGCGGGGCGCGCAGGAAATGAGCCAGGCGGTGAAGACCTCATGACCACGGACATCGGACCCGAGGTCGGCAGGGCCAGGAAACGCAAGGAGGACGCCAGGCTGCTGACCGGGCGTACGCAGTGGACGGACAACCTGCAGCTGCCGGGGATGCTGCACGTGATGTTCCTGCGCAGCCCGATGGCGCACGCCAGGATCACCAGGGTCGACGTCTCAGGCGCGCGCGAGCTGCCGGGCGTGGTGGCGGCCTTCAGCGGACAGGATTTCGCCGGCGAGCAGGGCAGCCTGCCGTGCGCCTGGCCCGTCAGCGAGGACGTGGTCATTCCCGAGCACCTGCCGATGGCGACCTCGGAGGTGCGCTACGTCGGCGAGGCCGTGGCCTGCGTGGTGGCCACCGACCGGTACCGCGCGGCGGACGCGCTCGAGGCGATCGAGGTCGACTACGAGCCGCTGCCGCCCGTCCTGGACATGAACGACGCGCTCACCGAGAGCAGCCCGAAGGTCCACGAGGCGGGCAACCAGGCGTTCACCGCCAAGATCACCTCGGGTGACATCGACGCCGCCTTCAGGGACGCGCCGGTCGTCGTGGACAGGACCTACATCCAGCAGCGTCTCATCCCGACCGCGATGGAGCCGCGAGCGGTCCTCGCCTCGACCGACGGCGACTCCTTCACGGTCTGGTCGTCGACGCAGATCCCGCACGTGCTGCGGGTCATGCTGGCGGTCGTGACCGGCATCCCCGAGCACAAGATCCGCGTCATCGCTCCGGACGTCGGGGGCGGGTTCGGCTCGAAGCTGCAGGTCACCGCGGAGGAAGTGCTCTGCCTGCTGCTGACCAGGAAGCTGGGCAGGCCGATCAAGTGGACGGAGTCGCGCTCCGAGGGCAACCTGACCGTGCACCACGGCCGCGACCAGATCCAGCACATCAGGCTGGCCGCCGAGGCCGACGGGCGCGTCCGCGGCCTGCAGGTGGAGCTGCTGGCCGACATGGGCGCCTACCTGATGCTGGTCACGCCGGGCGTGCCGCTGCTGGGCGCGCAGATGTTCAACGCGATCTACAAAATGGACGCCTACGAGTTCTCCTGCACGGGCGTGTTCACCACGAAGATGCCGACCGACGCCTACCGGGGCGCGGGCAGGCCGGAGGCCACGTTCGCCATCGAGCGGATCATGGACGAGCTGGCCGCCGAGCTCAAGCTCGACCCGCTCGAGGTCAGGCGGCGCAACTGGATCAAGCACGAGGAGTTCCCTTACACCACGATCTCCGGTCTCACCTACGACTCGGGCAACTACGAGGCGGCCACGGACCGGGCGATGGCGCTGTTCGGCTACGACAAGCTGCGGGCCGAGCAGGCCGACAGGCGTGACAGGGGCGACCCCGTCCAGCTGGGCATCGGCGTCAGCACCTTCACCGAGATGTGCGGGCTGGCCCCGTCCAGGTGGCTGGGCATGGCCAACTACGGCGCCGGCGGCTGGGAGCACGGCTCGGTGCGCATGCTGCCCACCGGCAAGGTCGAGGTCATCACCGGCACCTCGCCGCACGGGCAGGGCCACGTGACGGCCTGGAGCCAGATCACGGCCGACGCGCTCGGCGTGCCGTTCGATGACGTGACCGTGCTGCACGGCGACACGGCGATCGCGCACAAGGGCATGGACACCTACGGCTCGCGCTCGCTGGTGATCGGCGGCATCGCCGTGCTCAAGGCCTGCGAGAAGGTCAAGGACAAGGCGCGCAAGCTGGCCGCGCACATGCTCGAGTGCTCGCCGGACGACCTGGAGTTCGAGGCGGGCGCGTTCAAGGTGCGGGGCACCGAGTCGCAGAAGACCATCCAGGAGCTGGCCTACGCGGCCTTCACCGCGCACGACCTGCCCGACGGGGCGGAGGCGCGGCTGGACTCCGACGCCACGTTCGACCCGGAGAACTACTCCTTCCCGCACGGGACGCACCTGTGCGCGATCGAGGTGGACACCGAGACGGGCATGGCGAAGATCCGCTCGTACGTGGCGGTCGACGACATCGGCAAGGTGGTCAACCCGCTGATCGTCGAGGGCCAGGTGCACGGCGGCATCGCCCAGGGCATCGCGCAGGCGCTGTTCGAGGAGGCCGTCTACGACGCCGAGGGCAACCTGCTCACCACGACGATGGCCGACTACCTGGTGCCGTCGGCGGCGGACCTGCCGACCTTCACCACCGACAGGACGGAGACGCCCGCCACCAGCAATCCGCTGGGCGTCAAGGGCGTCGGCGAGGCCGGCACGATCGCCTCGACCCCGGCCGTCGTGAACGCCATCGTGGACGCCCTGCGGCCGCGCGGCATCCACGACATCCAGATGCCCTGCACGCCCGAGAGGATCTGGAGGGCCCTCCAATGATTCCCGCACAGTTCGACTATCTGCGCCCCGGCTCGCTGGGCGAGGCCTGCCAGGCGCTGGCCGCCGACGAGGACGCCAAGGTCCTGGCGGGCGGCCAGTCGCTGCTGCCGCTGCTGCGCCTGCGCCTGGCCTATCCCTCGACGCTGGTCGACGTGGGCCGCCTGCCCGAGCTGTCGGGCGTGCACGACCGCGGCGACCACGTCTTCATCGGGGCGATGACCACCCACGACGAGGTGCTGCACTCCGGCGTGGTCAACGCCGGCTGCCCGCTGGTGGCGCTGGCCGCCGCCACGGTCGCGGACCCCGCCGTACGGCACCGCGGCACGTTCGGCGGCTCCCTGGCCCACGCGGACCCGGCGGGCGACCTGCCCGCGGTGGTCCTGGCGCTGGACGGGGTGCTCGTGGCCAGGTCGGCGGAGGGCGAGCGGGAGATCCCCGCGGCCGACTTCTTCGTCGACTACCTGGAGACCTCGTTGCGGCCCGGCGAGGTCCTGGTCGGCGTGAAGATCCCCAAGCTCGGCCCTGGCTGGGGATACCACTACGAGAAGTTCCACAGAACCGCGCAGGCTTGGGCCATCGTCGGGGTGGCCGCCGCCGTCAAGCGCTCCGACGGCGCGATCCAGGAGGCCAGGATCGCGCTGACCAACATGGGCCCGGCCCCGGTGCGCGCCCGCGCGGTGGAGACGGCCCTGCAGGGTGCGGAGCTGGGTGACCAGCTCCGGCAGGCGTGCGAGGAGGCGGCCGCCGACACCTCGCCGCCGTCCGACCTGCACGCGCAGCCCGACTACCGCAGGCACCTGGCCAAGGTGCTGACGCATCGCGCGATCCGCACCGCCGCCGGGGCTCCCTGACGGTCCCAGGGGGCGCCCCTTCCAGGGCGCCCCCGTGCCGACGTAGTGTCGCAATCAGTGCGGGAGAAGGAGCGGATCGATGGCGATGCGGTTCGAGCACGAGTTCACGGTTCCCGTCCCGATCGAGCAGGCCTGGGCGGTGTTGCTCGATGTCGAAAGGGTGGCGCCGTGCCTGCCGGGGGCCACGCTCGACACCTTCGAGGGCGAAGAGTTCACCGGCAGGATGAAGGTCAAGGTGGGTCCGATCACGGTGACGTACCGGGGTACGGCCGCCTTCGAGGACGTCGACAAGGACGCCCACACGCTCACGATCAAGGCGTCGGGCAAGGAGGCCCGCGGCTCCGGCACCGCCGCCGCCACGGTCAAGGCCACGCTGACGCCGGCCGCGGACTCCGAGACCGCGGTCATGGTCGAAACGGAGTTCAACGTCACGGGTAGACCAGCGCAGTTCGGCCGCGGTGTGATGGCCGAGGTGGGCTCGAAGCTGATCGACAGGTTCGCGGCCAACCTCGCCGACCTGCTCACCGAGCCGGCTCCCGAGCCGCAGGCCGTACCCGAGGAGCGGGAGGAACGCGCCGAGGAGCGGCATCTGGCCGCGGTACCCGACGAGGACGCCCGGCCGTCCGGTACGCTGCGGACCTCGCGCACGCCCGACGAGGAGGCGCTGGACCTGCTGGAGATCGCGGGTGCGCCGCTGCTGAAGCGGCTGGCGCCGATCGCCGGAGCGATTGCGATGGTCCTTCTCGTAGCGTGGTTGATTCGTCGCATTCTGCGGTGATTTTCAGCAAAAAGACCATCAAGTCCGGACACTTCGCCCTAACCACGGGGAATGCCTCAACCCAAGTCGGTTCGACTTCTCGGGGGAGATGGCATGCCGGACTGCACCGTTGTCGTGATCACCTACAACGACGCCGAACGCCTTCCCAGGGCCGTGAGATCGGTGCTGAACCAGTCGCTGCGTGATCTCGAGGTGGTCATCGCCGACGACTCGAGCACCGACGACACCCCGCGCGTGGCCGCCGAGCTGGTGCGCTCCGACCCCCGGGTGCGGTACCTGCGGCGCAGGTCCAACTCCGGCGGGTGCGGCGCGCCCCGCAACGACGGCCTCGACGCGGCGGTCTCGCCGTACGTCATGTTCCTCGACAGCGACGACGAGCTGCCCAGGCACGCCTGCAAGAGCCTGGTGGAGGAGATCAGGCGGACCGGGGCGCAGTTCGTGTCAGGGCAGATCTCGCGGCTGTACGAGCCCAGCGGGCGGCAGGAGCGCTACTACCCGTCGCTGTTCGCGCGGCGGCGGGTCGTGGACGGGATCAGGTTCGAGCCGGAGCTGTTCCTGGACGGTTTCAGCACCAACAAGCTCTACGACGTGGCCTTCCTGCGCGAGCACGTGCTGCGCTTCCCCGAGGACCTGCACTACGAGGACCACGTCTTCGCCGCCGAGCTGTACGCGGTCGCGCGCCGCTTCGCGATCGTGCCATGGGTGGTCTACCTCTGGCACCGCGCCCCCGGCGACTCCTCGATCTCGCTGAGCATCAAACAGATGGACAACGTACGGCACCGCGTCGCGGCGGCCCGCCTGAGCGACAAGATCCTCACCGACCACGGCATGGCCGACCTGGTGCCCGCGCGCCAGGACCGCTTCCTGCGCCAGGACCTGCGCGTCTACCTCAACCCGCTGCCGCGCCGCGAGCGGGTGTGGGCCAAGGAGTTCGCCGCGGTCGTCAGGCCCTACCTGAAGGAGATCCCGCAGGAGGTCTACGACCGGGCCGAGCCGATGGTGCGTGTGTGCTGCCGGCTGATCATCGAGGACCGCGTCGACGATCTGCTGGTGGCGGCCCGCTCGCTGTCGGGCTCCAAGGCCCCGCCGCGCGCCGCGCTGCAGCAGGACGGGCGCACCTACTGGGGCACCACGCTGGAGCCCGCCATGGACATCACCGCGCTGCGCCTGGCCGAGCTGCCCTTCAGCGCCGCCAGGCTGCGGCACGAGGTGAACGAGATCACCTCGGACGGCACCGGCGTCACGATGATCGTGCACACCTACGACCCGTTCGGCGCGCTGCCGCTGGCGTGGAAGGCGTTCCTGGAGCTGGGCGACCAGCGGATCCCGATCGAGCCGAAGCCGTCCGGCGACGGCGGGTACGTCAGCGAGATCACCTTCACCCCCGACGCCAAGGGCGAGCCGCGCATCGCCTTCACCCGGCCCTCCGACGGGCACACCACCACCGACCGGCTGCTCGTCGACCCGAACATGAAGCCGGTCGAGCTACCCGGCTGCACGTTCACGCCCGAGGGCAACGCGGCGTTCCTGCGGGTGCGCGCGCCCGAGGCCGCGCCGAGCCTGGCGCATCGGGTCAGGCGCGCGGTGCTGCGCAGGGTCAGCACGCCTGCGATGAAGCTGCGGGCCTACAAGCTGCTGATCAAGCTGGTCCCGCGGCGCAAGGACCTGGCGCTGTTCGAGTCCGACTGCGGCAAGGGCTGCACCGGCAGCCCGCGCGCCATCTACGAGGAACTGCGCCGCCAGGACCTGCCCATCGAGGTGGTCTGGTCGGTGGCCAAGCACCGCGCCAACTTCCCCGGCGACGTCCCGCTGGTGCGCCGCGGCAGCTGGCGCTACCTCTGGACGATGGCCAGGGCCGGGTTCTGGGTCGACAGCCACGGCTTCCCGCTGGACTACCCCAAGCCGCGCGGCACCCGCTACCTGCAGACCTGGCACGGGCAGGGCATCAAGTCGATCGGCTTCGACGCGCCGGACCTGCGGGCGGACTTCGACCGGCCGCGCGAGCAGTGGCGGGCCGCCGTCGCCCGCTGGGACGCGCTCGTCTCGCCGAGCGCCGAGTTCTCCCGCGTCTTCGTGCCCAACCTGGGCCACACCGGCGCCGTCATCCGGTACGGCACGCCCCGGTGCGACGCGCTGATCAGGGGCGCCCTCCCCGACGGCGTCCGGGAGCGGCTGGAGATCCCGCCCGGCCACAAGGTCCTCCTCTACGCCCCCACATACCGCGATGGGGCGAAAAATACTGGTAAATCGGTACGGGTAGATCTGGACCTGCTGGCCGAGGAGCTGGCGGGCGAGTGGGTGCTGATCCTTCGCACGCACCCGGTGGAGCGCTTCCGCGTGCCGGAACAGGTCCGCCACTTCGTCCGCCCCGCGGGCGCCTACCCCGAGATCAACGATCTCATCCTGGTGTCGGACGCGCTGCTGACGGACTACTCCTCCGTGATGTGCGACTACGCGGTCACCGGCAAGCCGATGCTGTTCTTCGTCGACGACTGGGACGACTACCGGCTCGGCGAGCGCGGCGTCTACCACGACCTGCCCTCCGTCGCCCCGGGCCCGTGCCTGACCACGACCGAGGACCTGGTCGCCTGCCTGCGCGACCTGCCGGCCGTCCATCGAAGGCACGCCGGCAGATACGCCGCCTTCCGCCGGCTGTGGTGCGCCGAGGAGCGCGGCAACGCCTCGGCGCGGATCGTGCGGGACTTCTTCACCGTGCCGGTGGCCGTGCCGGCCCCCGACCGCTCACTGCTGTGGGGTGCCCGATGAGCGTGGTCTTCGCGTGCATGGACGCCGACACGCTCGGCGGCATCCAGCAGGTCACCCACACGCTGGCACAGGGACTGGCGGGTCGCGGGCACGACGTGCACGTGGTCGGGCTGCACAGGGCGGCGACCCCGTTCCGCTACGTCGACGAGCCGCGCTACCGGCACCACGTGATCAGCAGATCCCCGATGGGCTCGCAGGGCGGGGTGGCCCGCCGCCTCGCCGACCGGAGGCTGGCCAGGCTGCTCGGCCCGATGGAGCCCGGCTTCGCGGTGCTGACCTCGCCGGGCGTGGTGACCAGGCTGGCACCGGTGCTGCCGGGGTCGCTGCGCCCGATCGGGCAGTACCACGGCTCCTACGAGCACGCCCGCGGCTGCTGGCACCTCGGCTCGATCAAGAAGCACTACCTGGAGCTCGAGCAGGCCGTCTTCCTCAGCGACGACGACGCCTGGCAGTTCGCCGAGCAGGCGCTGCTGCCCAACACCAGGGCGCTGCCGAACCCGCTGGCCGGCTGGCCCGCGCAGGTGTCGCCGCTGTCGACGCCGCGGGTCCTGGGCGTCGGCCGGCTGCACGGCGTCAAGCGGTTCGACCGGCTGATCAGCGCCTTCGCCAGGACCGGCGCGCCCCGCCCGTGGGAGCTGCACCTGATCGGCGACGGGCCCGAGCTGGAACGGCTGCGCGGGCACGCGTTCCGCGAGGGGGTCGACGACCGGGTGGTCTTCCGCGGCCGCGTGCCCGCCACCCAGATGCCGGCCGAGTACCTGAGCGCGGCGGTGCTGGCGATCAGCAGCGAGCACGAGGGGCTGCCCATCGTGCTGCTCGAGGCGGCCGCGCACGGGGTGCCCGCGGTGGCCTTCGACGTGTCGGGCGGGATCCGCTCCGTCGGTCCGCGGCTGATCCCGCCGGGCGACGTGGACGCCTTCGCGCTGGAGCTGGCGCTGCTGATGGACTCCATGCGGGAGCGGCGGCGCCTGGGCGCCGCCGCTCGGGAAACGGCCGAGGCCTTCCGTCTCGAGCTCGTGCTGGACCGCTGGGAGTCCCTGTTCGATCACGTCATGCGCTGAGCCCGGACGCCCCCGCGGCCCGGCTCGACCGCCTCACGCGCTGAGCCGCTCCAGCGAGGCCGTGCGCTGGCGCGGCACGCCCGCCAGCGCCTGCTGGCCCGAGGTGAGCCTGGCGGCCAGCGGGCCCGGCTCGCGCAGCCGCTCGACGCGGTCTCGCATGGCCTTGCGCACCTGGCCGGCCCTGCGCTTGTGCGCGGTGCGCTGGTAGGTGACCAGGTGGTCCATGCGGACCCGCGGAGCACCGGTGAGCTCGTAGCCCAGCGACCGGAGCCGGTCGCCGAGCACGTGCTCGCAGAGCGCGATCTCCCACTCCTCAAGCCGGGACGCCCAGCTGCCCACGCGGGAACGGGTGACGTCGCCGTGGGTGTTGCGGTGCCAGACCTTGCGCGCGGGCAGCGCCACACCGGCCGCCTGGCGCGGTGAGATCATCGCCGGCTCGAACTCCTCCTCCAGGAAGTGGCAGAGCCTGGCCAGCTCCGTCGCCGGGTCGGCAGTGAGCTCCTCGTAGCGCAGCTCATAGTAGGTGCCGTCCGGCATCGACTCGCGCAGCCTGACCCCGGCGTCGATCGACTCGGCCCAGGTGGCGACCGCGTGGTAGGAGTCCAGCGAGTACCAGGGCATCTCCTTCAGCGAGGCCACGCAGTCGCGGCCGTCCCTGATCAGGTGGACGAACTGGGCGTCGGGGAAGAGCCGGAGCAGCATGTCGACCTGCTTGACGTAGCTGGGACGCTTGTCGCCCCAGCGCGGCGCGCAGAACCGGTCGGCGTACATGCGGAACGCGGTGCCGATCACCGAGCCCAGGGTGCCGGGGCCCTGGACGGCCTGCCGTACGAACTCCTGCTTGTCGATCTTGAGCTCGCGGAACTTGGTGCTCATGTCGGTGGCGATCCAACGGGCCAGCGCCTCGCGCGCGGCCGGCTCGCGCAGGTCGCCGAAGGATCGCCGCCGCTCGTAGGCGGGCACCAGGAACCTCGTCTCCGGCGGCACCGCCATGCGCGGGTGCGAGTGCAGCATGAGCTGCAGCATCGTGGTCCCTGAGCGCGGGCAGCCGATGACGAACACTGGCCGGTCAGACATTCCATCCCCCGAATCAGACGAGAACGTGCTCGCGGTGCTTCTGGACGAGCGCGCTGTGCCTGCGCGTGAAGACCCAGAGCCGGTAGATCACGTAGATCTCGTTGGCGAGCAGCAGGACGCTGGCCACGGTCGAGACCGGCACCAGCGCGGGCACGCCGATCAGCGGCGCGACGACGAACACCGAGGCGTGGAACTCGATCCCGCTGAACAGGTGCGCCCGCACCCGGTGCCGGGCCAGGTACCTGTTGAGCCGCTTCATGAAGCTCGACCGCGACGCCCCCGGCGACCGCGGCGCGGGCACCATGTCGCCCACGGCCGCCTTGGCCTCCCTGATCACCTCGCGCACGCGCTTCATCTGCGGCGCGTTCACATAGCGGAACAGATCCATGACGGCTATCGCCGAGCCGACCACGATGTAGGTGATGTCGCCCGTGGCCACGTACTGGCCGTAGGCCAGGCCCGCGGCGCAGAACACCACCCGGATCCGGTCGCCCATGTAGTCCAGCCAGAGGCCGAAGGGCGTCCCCGTGCCCTTCAGCCTGGCGATCTTCCCGTCCACGCAGTCGATCATGAAGCTCAGGTAGAACAGGAGCGCCCCCGCGGCAAGCTCCTGTACTGCCAGGCAGGCCGCGCTCGCGAGACCGAGCGCCAGCGAGATCACCGTGAGCGCGTTGGGCGTCAACCGGGTCCGGTTGGCCACCACGAGCGCGACCGGACAGGCGATCGGATCGACCAGGTAGACCGTCCACCACGCGTCGCGGGTCTTCCGCGTCTCGTGCACGTCAGCCAGCGTGTACCGGGTCACCTCAGCCCACCCACACCTCGGCGGACTTGCCGCGCAGCGGCGAAAGCCCGGCGGCGGCCCGCTGACCGTCGGTCAGCAGTGCGGGCACGGGACCCGGCTCGCGCAGCCGGTTGAGCCGGTCGTTCATGAGCTTGCTGCGCCGGTTCTTCGAGCGCTTGCGCAGCGTGGCGCGGAAGGCGGCCAGGTGCTGCGCGGCCGCCTGGGGCGCGCCGGTGAGCTCGTAGCCGCGATCCTTGAGCCGGTCACCGAGGGCGCTCTCGCACAGCGAGATCTCCCAAGGCTGCAGCCTGGTGGTCCAGGTGCCCACGCGGGACCGGGTGACCTCGCCGTGGGTGTTGGTGTGCCACACCTTGTGCTTGGGGACCGCGACCTTCGCCGCCTCCTCCGGTGAGACCGAGGCCGGGTCGAAGTCCTCGCCGAGGAAGTGGCACAGCTTCTTCATCTCGGTCGCCGGGTCGTCGGTCAGGTGCTCGTAGTACAGCTCGTAGTAGGTGTCCGCGGACAGCGACCTGCGCAGTTCCGCACCGGCGTCCATGGCCTCGGCCCAGGCGGAGACGGCGTGGAAGGTGTCCAGGTTGTACCAGGGCATCTCCTTCAGCGAGGCCACACAGTCGCGGCCGTCCCTGATCAGGTGGATGAACTGGGCGTCGGGAAACAGCCTGCGCAGGATGTGCGTCTTGCGTACGTAGCTGGGACGCTTGTCGCCCCAGCGGCTCTTGTCGAACCGGTCGGCGTACATCCGGAACGCGGTCCCGATCACGGATCCGAGAGAGGCAGGGCTCTGCGTGGCCTGCCGTACGAACTCGGCGCGGTCGAGGCCAAGCTCCCTGAACTTGGTGGTCTTGTCGTCGGCGATCCACTCGGCGAGCGACTCGCGGTTGCGCGGGTCGCGCATGTCCCCGAACCTGCGGCGCTTGTAGTAGGCCGGTTCGAGGAACCTGGTCTCCGGCGCCACCGCGATCCGCGGGTGCGAGTGCAGCATGAGCTGCAGCATCGTGGTACCGGAACGCGGACAGCCGATGACGAACAAGGGCCGATCGTTCATGTGGTTCTACCCCCGTGGCTGGTGCCTAGAAATTAAGAATGGCCACCCTGGGTGCTTCAGCGACCACTGTCTGCTACCCCTAGAGCATGTCCATGCCGCTTCTTGACCCAGCTGTGTGTTAGAAGGCGCGGCGCATGAGGTCCGTGAGTTCCTCAGTGGTGAACCGGACCGGATTGTTGCCCATTCGCTGCGCGTTTACCGCCGAGGCGATTCGCCCCAGTTGGTCGGGTGTCTCGACGCCGATCTCGGCCAGCCGCATCGGCAGTCCGAGCCGGCCGCCCAGCTCCGTCCAGCGCCGTCCGGCCTGGACGGGGCTGGTGGCCCCGAGCGCGTCGAGAATCGCGGACAGTGCCGCGGTGTGCGTGCCCATCGTCACTCCCGGCTGGAGACGCCCCTCGTCCGCCTCGCCGTGGGTGCCGATGAACGCGCCGAGCGTGAGGGCCACCGCGTGCCCGTGGCTCACGTCGTATCTCTTGGTGATCGCATAGGACAGGGCATGGGCCGCCGTGGTCTTGGAGATGTCGATGGCCCGGCCCGCCAGATGGCTGCCGACGGTCATGGCCCGCGCGGATCCCGCCGCGGGCGCGCGGACGAAGTCCTCGATGGCGGGCATGAGCACCCGCAGTGCCCGCCGGGCGTAGCGGCGGCTCTCATCGGTGGCGCCGGCCGCCCACAGGCTCTCGACGGCCTGCGCGACCGCGTCGAGCCCCGAGGCGGCCCGCTGGTAGGCGGTGCCGCTCAGGGTGAGGTCCGGGTCGAGCAGCACGGCGTCGGGGCGCATGGCCTGGCCGCCCACCGAGTACTTCTCCGAGCCGAGGTAGACGACCGCGAAGTGCGTCGCCTCGCTGCCCGAACCACTGGTGGTGGGCGCGAGCACGAGCCGGCAGTCCCGCACGGGCGCCGGCAGGCCCGCGCGGATGGCGTGGGCGAGCTTGTCGCCGTCCGTGACGCCGGGGAAGGCGCACAGCAGCTTGGCCATGTCCAGCGTGGACCCGCCCCCGACGCCCACGATGACGTCGGGGTCCAGGTCGGCCGCGATGGCCAGCCCCTCGACCAGGTCCGCCGCGTCGGTGTTGGGGCGGAACCCGCTCCACCTGCGGACCTGGGCGACCTGGGTGAGCGTGGCGAGCACGCCGACGGCGCCGGACGCCTCGAAGGAGCCCGCGCCGCACACCAGCAGGACCCGCCGCCCACCCCACGACCGCACGAGCTCGGGGAGCCGATGGATGGCTCCGGAGCCGTAGCGGACGGCGCCGCTCACCCCCGCCCACCTCGCAGGGCGGCCATGAACGCCTGCTTGTTCTGCTCGGGGGTCCTGGTCGGCCTGCCCAGATCGGGCCGGTTGCCCGGCCGGACCCGCAGCTCGAGCAGCGCCGGGCCGCCCGACTCGCGCAGGCCGGAGACCAGGTCCGGTATCTCCTCCACGTCGTCGGTGGACACGGCCTGCCGGTATCCCAGCGCCATGGCCGCGGCCACCACGTCGACCCTGCCGATCGAGGTCGGCTGGCCGCCGACGCTGTCGTGGACCCCGTTGTTGAACACCACGTGGAAGTAGTGGCCCGGCGCCTGGTCGGCGATCACCGCGAGGCTGCCCAGGTGCATCAGCAGCGCCCCGTCCCCGTCGAAGCACCACACCTCGCGCTCGGGGGCGCTCATGGCCACTCCCAGGGCGATCGAGGAGGCGTGCCCCATGCCGCCCACGGTCAGGAAGTCCTGGCCGTGGCCGCCCTGCCGCTCGCGGTACTCGAACAGCTCCCGGCTGAGCATGCCCGTGGTGGACACGATGGCCGCCTCGCGGCCGACCGCCGCGGCCAGCGCCGTCAGGGCCTCCTCGCGGGAGGCGAGCGTGCCGCGGTCCTGGGTGGCCGGCCGTACGGCCTTGGTGAAGGTGTCCTTCTCCACCAGCAGGACGTACGGGCCGTCGCAGGCCAGCGCCTCCTTGAGGATCTGGGAGGCCTCGGCGGGGTCCTTGGGCAGTACGGCCCACGGCACCTGGATGGAGTCGAGCAGGCCTGCCATGACCCTGCCCTGCTTGACGTGCTGGGGCTCGTCCTTGACACCGGGCTGACCGCGCCAGCCGACCAGGACGACCATGGGGACGCGGTACACGTCGGGGTCGGCCAGTGACAGCAGCGGGTTGACCAGGTTGCCGAAGCCGGAGTTCTGCAGGTAGACCAGCGCCGGGGTGGCCGTGCGCAGGTGGTGGCCGATCGCGATGCCCACCGCGGCGCCCTCGTTGGCAGCGATCACGTGCTGCCCGCGGCCGACCTCACGGTCGAGCGTCGTGCACAGCTCCTTGAGCAGGCTGTCGGGCACGCCGGTGAACAGGGACACGCCCTGCTCGCGGCAGGTCTGGACGAACCAGGAGGGATCGAGCATCGTCAGTTCTCCGGAATGATCGACAGGGTCTCCTTGACCGAGGCGAGCAGCGGCTCGGCTTCCAGCGCCCTGCCATGCTCCAGGATGGTGTGGGCGACCTTGGTCATCTGCGGGTAGGCGCCGCGGAGCAGGTGGTTGGCGTAGATGACCATGTTGACGCCGTGGTCGACCAGCTCGGCCTCGGTGACCTGCGGATAGCTGGTCGGCACGACCACGAGCGGCACCCGCTTGGGCAGCTTGTCGAAGAAGCGGCAGAACTCGAAGATCTCGTCCGGCTCGCTGTTGCGGCTGTGGATCATGATGCCGTCGGCGCCGGCGTCGATGTAGGTCTCCGCCCGCATCACCGCGTCGTCCATGCCCTTGTCGAGGATGAGGCTCTCGATGCGGGCGATCACCATGAAGTCGTCGGTGATCTGCGCCTGCTTGCCGATCCTGATCCGCTGTGCGAAGTCGGCCGGCTCGGACTGCGTCTGGACCACGTCGGTGCCGAAGAGCGAGTTGCGCTTCAGCCCCTCCTTGTCCTCGATGATGACCGCGGAGACGCCGAGCCGCTCAAGCGAGCGGACAGTGAAGCCGAAGTGCTCCGGCTTGCCGCCGGTGTCGCCGTCGAAGACCAGCGGCTTGGTGGTCACCTCGAACAGCTCGTTGACGGTCTGCAGCCTGGAGGAGATGTCCACCGCCTCGATGTCCGGCTTGCCACGGAAGGTGGAGTCGGTCAGCGAGGAGGACCACATGCCGTCGAACTCGCGCATCCCGCCGTCGGCGGCCACGCTCGCGTGCTCGACGATCAGCCCGCTGAGCCCGCTGTGCACCTCCAGGATGCGCACCAGGTCCTTGCTGTCCAGCAGCCTGCGCAGCCGCGACAGCCGCACGTCGGGGGTGGTGCCGATCTGCTTGATCGATCCGTGCAGCTGGGTGGAGGAGATGCCCTGGGTGTAGGGGACCTCGATCAGCCGGCCGCCCCAGCTCGCCAGCGCGTCGATGACCCGCCGGCGGGTCTCCTTCTGTACGCCGCTGCGCCAGTCGTCGCCGTGGACGACGAAGTCGGGCCTGAGCGCCTGGAGGTTGGGCACGTAGTCGAGCGTCTCCTGGGCCACCACGCGGGTCACGCCCTTGAGGTTCTCGACGACGGCGCGGCGCTGGTCGTAGGTCATGTGCGGCAGGCGCTTGTAGCTGGCGATCGCCGCGTCGGTGAGCAGGCCGACGGTGACCTCGCCGAGCTCGGCCGCCTTCTGCAAAATGTTGATGTGTCCCGGATGGATGAGGTCCGCGCTCATCCCGACGTATACCGTCGTTTCTTGCTCCATATTTCCCCCCAGATTGATGGTCAGTCGTTGACGAAGCCGGTTTCCGCGGGCTGCTGAATTCCCACGAAACGGCCGGCTCCGGGGAATTCCCGGGCCACCGCCTCAGCCTCTCGCGCGAATTCGGCCAGTTCCGCCGGACGTAGCCAGGAACGGCGCATGTACTTCACGTCCTCCGGCTTTCTGTAGTAGCGGAATCCGGGCTGCGGGGTGCGCCACGTCTCCCCGTAGTTCTCCACCAGGAACGCCTCCACGTCGTTCGGCACGTAAACCTGGTGACCCAGGAATTCCGTTTGCCGTACCGGCTCGAAATCCGCCCGTGTCAGCCGGTGCCTGATGAACCCCCAGGCCGACCCGTCGCGGAACCAGATCGGGTTCACGTCGAGCCAGATGCCGTGCATCCGGACCTTGAAGAGCCGGCCGCCCGCGGCGGTGCCGATGTCGCAGCCGGCGCGCAGCAGCGTGAGGGCGTCCCGTCGCAGCTCGGCCTTGAGCCGTGCCGGTTTCCTGGAGTTGGCCAGGTAGGCGACGTCGAAGTCGTCGTCGCCCGCGATGAACGCGCCGTCGCGATGGCAGCCGAGCAGCGTGCCGTACAGCAGGAAGAGCTGCTTGCCGAGCAGTTCCTCCAGCATGTCGCGCAGCTCGCCGTAGGCCTTGACGTAGACCAGCTGGCGGTCGTTGAGCTCGGCTTCAGGAAGGGCGAGTGTGCCCTTCTTGTTCAGGCGCCTGCCCTCGGCCAGCAGCCCGTCGAGCCGTCCCGCGCCACCGGGGTTGGTCAGGACGAGCGCGCGGGCGCCGCCCCCGGCCACCAGATGGCGGCCTCCGGCGAGCATGGTCAGCGAGGCCGACTCCGGGAAGTCCGCCAGCGCGGAGTGCGTGATCTCGTAGGAGAAGCCCGGCCGCCAGTTGCGTGTGTTGACCTCGATCTTCCTGACCCGCGTGCCGTCGACGTGGAGTTCCACCTCGTCGCCGGTGTCGGGGAGCAGGAAGCCGTGCAGGCGCAGCCCGGTGGCGGTGACGAGGGCCTCGAAGTAGCCGGCAGGTGCCGCCTGGGTGGTCTCGCCCCCTGGCGTGACCGAGCGCAGCAGTCTCGGGTCGTCGCCGGCCTCGGAAACGTACCGTTCCCTGAAGCGCCAGTCGGACTCGACGGTGTTGCGCCAGGCCCGCTTCACGGTGGCCAGCTCGTCCAGTGCCTGCCGGTAGGCGCGGGCCGCCTCCCCGTTCTGGCCGAAGCGTTCGTACAGGCGGCCGAGCCGGTAGGAGATGCGCGGGCTGCCCGCCTTCTCCTGCGCCGCCGCCTCGAGCGCGGCGACCGCCTCCGCGAACAGGCCCGGATCGGCCTGCGTGGCTACCGTCTCGACCCCCAGCCCCGACGCTTGTGCGGCGATCGCCTCCACGTGCAACCCCTGGTCGGGCCGGATGACGGCCGCGGGCGAGGTGACACAGCGGAACGGCACGCGGTACCGCAGGACCAGGGAGCGGGCCAGCTGAAGGAGGACCTCGCTGTCCGGGTCCTGGATCCGGCGTAGTGTCTCGGCCGCCGACTGCCAGTCGCCCACCTTGTCGTAGGCGTCGGCCAGCCGGCGCACCAGCCTGGGGTCGTCCCCGAAGGCCGCCTGCCCGCGCAGGTAGACGGCTATCGCGGCGAACGGGTCGTCGCCGGACTCGAGCACCTGCCCCAGCGCCAGATGCAGCCGCGGGCTGGTGGGCTTGAGCGAGATGAGCGCCTCGTAGCACTCGACGGCCTCGGCCCACTTGGCCTGCCGTACCCGCAGTTTGGCCAGCCTGGTCAGCCACGGATAGCTGTCCGGCCGCAGGGCGACGGCCGCCGCGTAGGCGGACTCCGCCTCGGGCAGCCGCCCCTGACGCAGCAGGATCCGGCCGAGCCTGAGGTGGCACGCGGCGTCCTCGGGCCGCAGGAGTGTCGCCCTGCGGTAGAAGAGCTCCGCCTCCTGGTAGCGCCCGCGCTGTTCGGCCAGGCGGCCGAGCCGCATGCGCAGCGCGGCCTCGTCGGCTCCGAATCCCGCCCGCACACGGCATATCCACCCATACCCATGCCGCCGGACGAGAGGACCGAGGCCCCGTCCGATATCGCGGCGAATCCGGCCGATGCGAAATCGCGGCAACGCGTCCCCCTCCCGATCGATTGCCACGTAAACGTAGGAGTGGTCGACTCGACCGGCCATTGACTCGACCGGAGCTTTACCAATGATCACCCGCCAGTTGTCTGGGCGATATCCACTCATAAGCCGACCAGTCCAGCTATTTTCCCTTCGTTCTTGACGGCAATAATCGCGGCAAATCCAAGAGCCCACCAAGGGATGTGGTTAGTGTTTGCCCAAGTCAGAACTGCCGAATCCGAGGGTGAACCTAGTGAAAGTCCTCAATCCCAAAGCGCTTGTCAACACCATTTCCAAACGCGGCCGGCGAACGCGCCGCGCGCTGACCGCACGGCGACGCGCGACGGAGGCCAGGCGCAACCCCGAGGACGCACGGCGATGGGCCAAACTCGGGCGGGCGCTCGAACGGAGGAAGGACTGGCAGGCCGCCGGTGAGGCCTACTCCGCCGCGCTGCGGCTCCGTCCCGACTCGGCCGTCTACCACGGCAAGTTGGCGCGGGTCGCCAAGGTCCAGGGCGCCTGGCAGGACGTCATCGCCCACCTCCGCCGCGCCCTGGAGCTCCAACCGGGCAAGTACGTGTGGGTGCGCGCCCTGGGCCGCTGCCTCGCACAGGGCGGCGAACTGGCCGAGGCGATCGACATCCACGATCTCGACCGGCTCGAGGTCTCCCTGGCACGGGCCAAGGATCGGACGCGCGTACTCAAGGTGATCGCCAAGGTGGCCGAGTCACTGGGCCAGTGGCAGCGTGCCTCCGAGGCGCTCCAGGAGATGATCGACGGGGCGCCGCACGAGCACGAATGGCGCTACCGGCTGGCGCACAGCCTCGAAAGGCTCTACTCGGTACCGTTCACCTTCGGCGCCGACGGAGTGGTGAGCGTCAACCACGCGCCCGAGGCCGCCTTCGACCGGGCTGTCACGCACTTCTCTTACCTGGTCGAGCACCACCCTCGGCGGGTGCACGCCGTACACCGGCTGGGCGGGCTGCACGAGGCGCACGGCGACCTGGAGGCGGCGGCGGAGGCCTATCGGCTGGCCGTGCAACGCCTTGAGGAGATCGACGCCACCTGGACCCACATGGCGCTGCAGAACTGGCGCTTCCGCCTCGCCTACGTGACCCGCCAGTCCGACGACGTCCGGATCGGGCGAACGGTCACTCCCGACCTGGATACGGTCGCCCCGCCCACGACGACGCGCGGCGGCTTCTTCGAGGCACACATCACCGCCACGGGCCTGCGCATCTCCGGCTACCTGGCCCCGGGGACCAGGGAGAGCGTCGCCATCCACGTCGGCGGTCGCGTGCTCAAGCGGATCACCGTCGACGCCGGGCCCTGGCTGCCCACCTTCTCCTACGAGCTCACCCATGACGTGATGGGCCAGTTCGACGAGCGGACCGAGCTGGAGCTGACCGTGGAGGGGCGGCACCTTGTCACCACCGCCAACGCCACCACCGTGCGAGTTCACGTGCCGGGCGGCAACGGCAAGCTGCCCGAACTCCTGGCGGAGGGGCGGGTGCCGACCAAGTGGGGCGGCTGGCCGCCCAGCGAGAGCGAGCAGGTGGCGCGCCTGCTCGTCTACGTCCGCGCCAAGGAGATCCTTGAGCGACACTTCGGCAAGCACCTGTTCCTGTTCTACGGCACGCTGCTCGGCCACCACCGCGACCAGGGCTTCATCCCCGGGGACGACGACTTCGACTGCGCCTACCTCGCCGACTCGACCCGCCCGAAGGATCTGAAGGTCGAGTTGCAGGAGACCTCGCTGCGGCTGATGGAGCTCGGGCTCGACATCTGCTTCGCCGGCAACGGCCGCATGATCAAGGTGGGGCTCAACGGGATGTGGATCGATGTCATCCCCGTGTGGTTCCACCGCGGCAGGGCCTGGTCATTCGACGCCCACGAGCTGCGGAAAGAGGACTTCGAGCCCGTGGTGCCCGCGACCTTCATGGACCGCGAGGTCTACGTGCCCCGCGACACGGAGGCGTTCCTGGTGGACAACTACGGGCCGGGCTGGCGGACACCCAGGTCAGACTTCCGCTACTACCAGGACAAGAACGACAGGAAGCTGCTGGCCACGACCTGGCTGACGCCGAGCGAGGTGAGGGAGTTCGCCGAGCGGGCCGAGCGGGTGCGTGCGGGCAGCCCGTCCGCGGGCCGGTTCGCGGGTCTGGAGCTCCCTGGCGGCGAGCCGGGATTCCGCTAGCACACACGACTTCGGCCTGTCCGCCCATGTGACGGACAGGCCTGGAAGTCACTTGGCGAAAAGGCGGGCCGCGAGCCTCGCGGTGGCCTGGCCGTCGTCCTTTCCGAACGCGGCGTAGCGGGCGCTGTACTCGAGCTTGACCGCGTCGAGGTCCGAAAGCGCGTCGACGATCTCTTCCGTGGTCCGCAGCACGGGACCCGGCGGGTCGAAGTCGCGCTCCTCATCGAGGTCGTAGGCGTAGAACAGCACCGGGCGCGCGGTGTTGAGGAAGGTCGCGGCGACCGACGAGTAGTCGGTGACGAGCACGTCCGCCGCGGCGAGCAGCCGGTTGACGTCCGGGTAGTTCGCGACGTCGACGACGAAGTCGTCGTTCATCCCGAGCAGGTCGTCTATGGCCTCAGGATGCCGCCGCACCAGGAGCACGTACTCCTCGCGCAGGGCGTCGGTGAACTTGGCGGGTTCCAGACGCAGGGCGAACCTGTACCGACCCGAGCCGTAATGCTCGTAGGGCCTGCGGGTCGGCGCGTAGAGCAGGATGTGCTTGCCCGCGGGGATGTTCAGCTCCCGCCGGACGGCCGCGGCGATCTCCGCCAGGTCCCCGTTGACCAGCAGGTCGCTTTCCGGGCGGCCGATCGTGGGGTCGTCCCCGGTGTGCGTCACCGTCTGGCCCTTGCGACGGACGAACCAGTCCGGCAGATCGACATCGGTCACGATGTGGCGGCTCGTGGCCAGGGCCTCGTACCACCCCCGGCTCATCAGCTCGACGCTGCGGACCCCCTCGGGCAGGGGGGCCTGCCCGTCGCTGGTCACCCAGACGTGCTCGACCGCGTGCTCGCCCGCCGAGAGCAGCTCGTACAGTGCCCGTGGCGCGCCGGAGTACTTCTTCCCGCCGAAGCTGCTGTAGAGGATCGCCTCGCGCAGCGGCCGATCCCGAAGGCGGGGATAGCGAACCTCTCGCAGGATGCGCTGGTTGAACGCGCCCCGCTCGTCGTCGCCGAGGCGGGGCAGGACCTGAAGCACCAACCGGTCCAGGCTCAGGGCGGCGACGTGGAAGCCGTCCCTCGCGCCCAGCTCGGCCAGAGCCTCGCCGGCATGGGGGAAGTCCACATCGCCGTAGTCTCGGGTCCGCAGGACGAAGCGCCACGTCCCCGGCCGGAGCGGGAGCACGGTCCCGGCCACCGGAACACGCGTCGGATCGAGCCGAGCGCTCCAGGTGCCGTCGGGCCCGGCCTCGATCGGCACGAGCCGCTCTTCCCGCCGCCTGTTGTGCCGGACCACCAGCCCGTACGGTCGCCCGCCCGAACCCGAGATCTCCAGGGTCCCGCCGGCTCCCCAGCGGACGCGTTCCATAGTCGGCAGAGCCGGGCGAAGCGTGGCCGTCGCCTTTCCGCTGTGATCGACGGCGATGTCCAGCCGCTGACCGTCAGCGAACAGGCTGACCGTTCCCATCCGAAAATCTGCCGGGAGGCTACGGTCCGCCTGACCGGGGAGGACGACGTTGAAGTACAGGCGATTCTGAGCGGCGGACACCGGAGCCGGCGTCGCGGGCCCCACCTCTGCCAGCACCTGGGACATCGGCAGCCGAGCCGTGAAAGTGGCGAAGCCCTTCGGACCGCGCGCGGTCGCCAGCGGCACGGACACCTCGGCCACCTGGGATATCCTGCGCAACTGCAGTCGAGCGCCATCGGTCGGCTTTCCGCGCAGGAGTCCGGACAGGACCACGTCTCCGCCGTCGGCCCGGCAGCCGGTCAACATCGCCTCGGTCTTCTTGACCCGCAGGATGAGGGCGCCGTCCTCGATGATCGGAATGATCCGGACGTCGGCGTCCACGTCGATGGGACGCAGGTCTCGCGCGATCAGGATCGAACCGGCAGCGAGCGGGCCCTTGCACAGCCCGCGTGGGGTCATCGCCGTCATGGTCAACCGCCAGATGCCGTAGAGCCAGCGACCGTTCTTCTTCAGCATCCCGAGGTCGAGCCGGGCGTCGTATCCGGCGTAGCCGGCACTCCACTCCGCATGCTCGGGCTGCGACGCCGCTGCCTGCGGGCTGGGGGTGGCCTGGAACGGCACGCGGTGCTTCGTGCCGGACTTGTCGTGGGTCGCCCAGATGGCGCGGTTCGCGGCCGTGAGCCGACCTTCGGCGGGCAGTCCGGCCAGGTGGCCGAACCCGATGATCCGCACCTGGTCGCCGTCGAGCTCCACACTGCTCACGGCGCCGTGCACGTCGCCCTGCTCGCCGGGAGGCCGGAAATGTGCGCGCAGAATCGACGGCCTGCCCCTGTCAGGAGCGGGGGGTACCGCCGCCTGAAGGTCTTCCATCAGCCCTGACAGATCACCCCGCTTGGTGAGCAGGATCCGCTGACGCAGCTCCGGCGGAAGGCCGTCGATCACCTCCTCAGGAGCACGCTCCAGGTAGTCGGCGGCCCTGTCCATGAACTGTCCACGCACCTCCGGCGAGGTCGCGGCCAGATACCTGTACATGATGACGAACTTGTGGCCGATGTCCTCGGCGTAGAAAAGGCCGAGCAGGTCCGGCCGTTCCCGGCTCAGGAAGTCGATCGAGAGGAGTGAGGTCTCGATCCGGTCGGTGAAGAAATGCGCCTCCGTGTTCTGCTGACTGATGGACCGCCCGGTACCCACCTCGCGCATCCGCCAGTAACAGGTCGGAATCCTGACCACGTCCACGGAATGGGCGAGCGCATGCGCCCGGACGCTTACCGGACCGTCTTCGAACGTGAGCCCGTCCGGAAACTCCAGACCTGCCGCATCCCAGAAGCGGCGCCGATAGAATTTGTTCCCGGCGAGAAAGTCGCGCATGAGCGCGGGGGTTTTCTCCACGGTCGTGCTGAGGATGCTCTTCGCGTGTGAATCGCTCTGCATGGGCACGTCGAAAGTGCCCCTGCTGTCGAGTCGGACGACCCGGCCCGACAGGAAATCCGAGCCGGTCTGCTCCAGCGTTCGAATCACGGATCTGAATGCGTAGTGCGGGCTGATGTCATCGGAGTCGAAAAACGTCAGGTAATCGCCCGTCGCGTGACGGATCCCGACGTTGCGCGCCTTGCTCAGGCCACCGTTCTCCTGGCTTATCAGGAGAAAACGCTCATCCCTGGCGGCGAACTCCTTCGCGATCAGGGCGCTGCCGTCTGTCGACCCGTCGTCGACCATGACCACTTCGAGGTTGGTGTGGGTCTGCGAGGCCAGGGACTCGAGCGCCACCCGCAAATAGCGCTCAACATTGTAAATCGGAACAATTGCCGACACTAGCGGCATACGCTTGTCCGTGACTTCCATAGAGAAGCATGTTAGCCAGCTTGATGACTCCATGACTAAGCAACACTCGATGCGTTTACCTTGGCCTGGACAATCACCCACCTTCCCACCATCCGTGGCCTCCGTAAGAATACCGACAAAGCTTTGCGATACCTGGAGAACGGAGCAACCAGACTTGCTGCCCACCCCGCCGTACTGTGACCAGTGTGTTGATAAAGAACTTGCTAGCGATTTCGCTGGCGATGAGCACACAAGTCGCATTCGCGGCCGTCCCCGCCCCGGCCTCGGCTGCCGTCAACTGCCGCCACATCAAGTGCCTGGCGCTCACCTTCGACGACGGGCCCGGGCCTTATACCAGCAAGCTGCTCGACATCCTCAAGAAGCGGGACGTAAAAGCCACCTTCTTTCTCGAGGGCCAGCATGTCGTGACATATGCGGATGTCGCCCGGCGGGAGCATTCCGAGGGCCACGCGATCGGGAACCACTCCTACACGCACCCTCACCTGCCGACCCTGTCCGACGCGAAGATCATCGAAGAGCTGATGACCACGCAGGACGCCATCGAGAAGGCCATCGGGATACGCCCGAAGCTCTACCGCCCGCCGTACGGGGACACCGACAAGCGGGTGCTGGGCCTGGCCGGTCAGCAAGGCCTGGCGGAGATCCTGTGGTCGCGCTCCTCGCAGGACTGGAAGACGCGCGACGCCACGAAGATCATCCGCGAGGTGATGCGGGACGCCAAGCGCAACGGCGTGATCCTGATGCACGACGTGTATCCGGAGACGATCGAGGCCATGCCGTACATCCTCAGGATGCTCCATCGGCGCGGCTTCCACCTGGTCACGCTGCCGGCCTTGTTCGGCGACAGGCAGCCACAGGCCGGCACGAGCTACCCGTAGGTCGGGTAGCGTGTCCCGAGCCGTCTAGGCCGGGATTTGGGAGCCATGGACAACGAACCCACGGAAAGTGCCAGTAAAACTCCAAAGATCGCGACATTCGTGGCGATTCAGGTTGTGTTACTGCTGTGGTGGGCGGCTCTCTATCCCGGACTGTTCAGCCGTGACTCCGTTCTCTATCTGAGCCACACCGTGGCCGGCCCGTGGATCAGCGACCACTCCGTGCTCTACGACTCGCTGCTGTGGCTCAGCTTCAGGTTCACGGGTGACATCGCGCTGGTCACGCTGCTGCAGACCACGGCCATGGCCGCGGCGATCACGGTGCTCGCCGAGGCGCTCAAGGCGATGGGCGCGCCCAAACGCTGGACGACAGGGCTGGCGGTGCTGCTGCCCTTTCTGCCTCCCGTGGGCGCCTTCTCGGTCGCGCTGTGGAAGGACGTGCCGTTCTCCATCTGCGCCCTGCTCATCGCCGCGGTGTGCGCGCGGATCGCGGCCGACAGGAGCGTGACCCGCCTGCGGCTGGTCGCGCTCGGGCTGCTGTTCACCGCTCTCGGCCTGTTCAGGGCCAACGGGTTCCTGGTCGTGATCCTCGCGGTGATCGTCCTGCTCGTGGTGCTCAAGGAGCAGCGGATACTGCTGGCGGTTGTCGGTGTGGCCGCGTCCGCGATCCCGCTGATGCTCAACAACCTGGTCTTCCCGCACGTCGGGATCGCGGCTCCGACGAAGACGTACGTCTACCACACCGCCTTCGGCGACATCGCCGTGGCCTTCGCCGAGCACCCCGAGCTGTTCGACGACCGGGACACGACCCTGCTGGCCAGCGTGGCGCCGCTGAACAGGTGGACCAAGGGCGGCACCTGCTACACAATCAATCCGCTGATCTGGCGTGCCAACTTCAGCTGGCAGCAGGCCGACGCGCACGCGGGCGAGCTGCTCGACCTGTGGCGGCGGCTGCTGATCAAGGACCCGGGCGAGGTCATCAAGGCCAGGCTCTGCCGCGGCTCCATCGCCTGGAAGCTGGCCGAGGACGAGTCGGCCATGGGCGGCGACACCTACCGCTTCTCCCTCCTGCCCAACGCCGACACCTATGTCGGCCCCGGCAAGGTCACCGACTTCCCCGGCCGCGCCGTCGTCTACTCGCTGCGGCCGCTGTCCGACAACCTGCACCAGGTGGTCCGCTCCTGGCTCGACCTGTGGCTGGTCAAGAGCGTCGACTGGCTGGCCTGGCGGGGCGCGCTGTGGTCCTACCTGTCCTACCTCGCCGTGGCGCTGGCCGCGTGGTCGCTGCGCAACCGCTACGTGGTCGGGGTGGCGGCCATCGTCGCCGGGCAGCAGCTGGCGATCCTGGCCAACATCTCCGCTCAGGACTACCGCTACATGGCCTCACCGATCTTCATCGGCTTCCTGCTGCTGCCGCTGCTCGTCTCCGGCGCGTGGCGGCTCGGTACGGCACGCCGTACCGAACTCGAACCTCAGACGGCGGCCTCCTGACGGGCGTCGTAGGCCTGGCGTGACCTGGCCACGCAGGCGCTGTGCTTGCGCGACCAGTTGGTCAGCGTGAGCATCGCCTCGTACAGCTCCAGGGCCATGGGGGTGGCCTGGTATTCGACCTTGGGCGGCACCGTGGGGTAGACCGTCCGCTCGAGCAGGCCGTCACGCTCCAGATTGCGCAGGGTCAGCGTGAGCATGCGGCGGCTGACGCCCTCGATGGTGCGCTCCAGCTCGGTGAAACGGACCGGCCGGCGGGCGGTGATCACGATGATCTGGATCGCCCACTTGCCCGAGATCTTGTCCAGGATCTCCCGCGGTGGGATCGGGCAGAAGCCCTGCTCGATCGCCATTTCCGCGTCGTCGATGGTCCTGAGCTGCTCTGGTACATGCGTGTGACTCTGGGACATGAAAGTGCCTTCTTCCGTCTGGCGATGATAGTCACACATCATGGCCACTGTTACAAGTAGTGCCCCAAGGGAGTTGGCCATGAAGAACAAATGGGCCGCGCTGGCGTTGCTCGCGGCTACCCAGTTCGTCCTGATCCTTGACCTGATGATCGTGAGCATCGCGATGCCGCCGATGGCCAGGGAACTGCATCTGACGCAGAGCGACCTGTCCTGGATGAGCTCGGCCTATTCGCTGGTGTTCGGCGGGTTGCTGCTGCTGGGTGGCCGCCTTTCCGACTACGTGGGGCGGCGGCGGATCTTCATGATCGGGATGCTGCTGTTCGCCGTGGCCTCGCTGGCCGGCGGACTGGCCGCCTCCGGCGGCGCGCTGGTGGCCGCCAGGGCGGCGCAGGGACTGGGCGGGGCGCTGGTGGCCCCCGCGGCGCTGTCGCTGGTGATGACCATCTTCAAGGACGACCCCGCGCTGCCCAAGGCGATGGGCATCTGGGGCGCGGTCGGCGCCGTGGGCGCCTCGGTGGGCGTCGTGGCGGGCGGGCTGCTCACCGACGGTTTCGGCTGGCGGTCGGTGTTCTTCGTGAACGTGCCGATCGGCGTGGTGGCCGCGGCGCTGGCGCTGGTGCTGCTGCCCGCGGCGCGGGGCGAGCGGGCCTCGGGCGGCTTCGACCTGCTCGGCGCGATCACCTCGACCGGCGGGCTGGCGCTGCTGATCTACGCCGTGGTCGACGCCGACTGGCCGCTGGTGGGCGGCGCGGTCGTGCTGCTCGGCGCCTTCCTGCTCATCGAGCGCCGCTCGGCCGGCCCGCTGATGCCGCTGCGCATCTTCCGCAACCGGCAGCTGCGGGCGGGCAACCTGCTGATGTTCCTGATCGCGGGGGCCATGCAGCCGGTGGCGTTCATCCTGACGCTCTACACCCAGGTCGTGCTGGGCTACGACGCCACCGAGTCCGGGCTGTCGCTGGTGCCCATTTCCGTGGCGATCGCCCTGACCGCCTCCACGGTCGGCGGCCGCGCTCTGGCCAGGTACGGCGTGCGGCCCACGATCGTGGCCGGCCTCGTCTTCATCCTCGCCGGGCTCCTGTTCTACCTGCGCCTGGACACCGGCAGCAGCTTCGTCACCCACCTGCTGGCGCCCGAGCTGCTCACCGGCGTCGGCTTCGGCCTGCTGGTGGCCGCCGTCACGGTCGCCGCCACCTCGGCCGTCTCCCCCGCCGAGTCAGGACTGGCCTCGGGCCTGTTCAACGTCACGCAGCAGGTGGGCATCTCGATCGGCATCGCCGCCCAGATCGCCCTGGCCACCGCGGTGGCGGGCGGGACCTCCCCCGAGGCGCTGGTCTCCGGCTACCACGTCTCCTACCTGGTGGCGATCGGGATCATCGGCCTGGCCCTGGTCACCGCCCTCACCCAGCTCCCCCGCAGGACCCCGGCCGCCGTCCCCGCCGAGGAGGCGCAGGCCGCCTGAGAAACGCGAAAGCGCGCCCCGGAAACCGGGGCGCGCTTTCGCGTTCGGGCTACTCCCACTCGATGGTGCCCGGAGGCTTGCTGGTGATGTCGAGCACCACCCGGTTGACCTCGCGGACCTCGTTGGTGATGCGCGTCGAGATGCGCGACAGCACGTCGTACGGCACGCGCGCCCAGTCGGCCGTCATGGCGTCCTCCGAGGTGACCGGGCGCAGCACCACCGGGTGACCGTAGGTGCGCCCGTCGCCCTGGACGCCCACCGAGCGGACGTCGGCCAGCAGCACCACCGGGCACTGCCAGATGTCGCGGTCGAGGCCGGCCCTGGACAGCTCCTCGCGGGCGATGGCGTCGGCCTCGCGCAGCAGGTCGAGCCGCTCCTTGGTGACCGAGCCGACGATGCGGATGCCCAGGCCGGGGCCGGGGAACGGCTGGCGCCAGACCATGGCGGGCGGCAGGCCGAGCTCCTCGCCCGCGCGCCGCACCTCGTCCTTGAACAGCGTGCGCAGCGGCTCGACGAGGGAGAACTGCAGGTCTTCCGGCAGGCCGCCGACGTTGTGGTGCGACTTGATGTTGGCGGTGCCCGTGCCCCCGCCCGACTCCACCACGTCGGGGTAGAGCGTGCCCTGGACCAGGAAGTCGACCGGGCCGTCGGCCATGATGGCGCGCTGCTCGTCCTCGAAGACGCGGATGAACTCGCGGCCGATGATCTTCCGCTTCTCCTCGGGCTCGGTCACGCCGTCAAGCGCCTTCAGGAAGCGGTCGGCGGCGTCCACCACGCGCAGCTTGACGCCGGTGGCGGCCACGAAGTCGCGCTCGACCTGCTCGGCCTCGCCCTTGCGCAGCAGCCCGTGGTCGACGAACACACAGGTCAGCCGGTCGCCGATGGCGCGCTGGACGATCGCGGCGGCCACCGCGGAGTCGACGCCGCCCGACAGCGCGCAGATGGCGCGGCCGTCGCCGACCTGGCGGCGCACCGCCTCCACCGAGTCCTCGACGATGTTGAGCATCGTCCAGGTCGGGCGGCAGCCCGCGGCGTCAAGGAAGTGCTTCATCACCGCCAGGCCGTGCTCGGAGTGCAGCACCTCGGGGTGGAACTGCACGCCGTACAGCCCGCGGCCGGGGTGTTCGAAGGCGGCGACCGGCGTCTCGTCCGTCGAGGCGGTCACGGTGAAGCCCTCAGGGGCTCCGGAGACGCTGTCGCCGTGGGACATCCAGACGCGCTGCGTGGCGGGCAGCCCGGCGAACAGCACGCCCTCACGGGCGACGTCGAGCGTGGTGCCGCCGTACTCGGCGACGCCGGTGCGCGAGACGCGGCCGCCCAGCGACTGGGCCATGGCCTGGAAGCCGTAGCAGATGCCGAACGTGGGCACGCCGGTCTCGAACAGGCCGGCGGGCACGGCGGGCGCCCCTTCGGCGTAGACCGAAGAGGGGCCACCGGACAGGATGATGGCCTTGGGCTTCTTGGCGACGATCTCCTCGACCGGCATCGTCGAGGGGACGATCTCGGAGTAGACGTGGCACTCGCGCACCCGCCTGGCGATGAGCTGCGCGTACTGCGCGCCGAAGTCGACCACAAGGACCGTGTCGAACTCTGACACCGAGAGAACCCCCAAAGGTGAATGCGGTGTTCTCAGTGTATCGGGCCTGCGGTTATTCGTAATCGGGCAGTGGTGGCAGCCCGCCGGAGAGCAGGACCTCGACCTGATGGCGCAGCCCACCGGCGTATTCGGGGTGCGTGAGCACCAGGAACCGCTCCTCGTGCACGGCCTGGACGACCAGGTCGGCCACGCGCGCCGGGTCGATGCCCTTGGTCAGCGCGGAGTCGATGATGTCAAGCGATTCCAGGTCGTCCCTGGTGCGGGCCACGGTAAGGTCGGCCGGCCGTACGCGCTCGGAGCGGTTGATGCGGGTGCGCACCGCGCCGGGACACAGCGCGGTGACCCGCAGCTTCGAGCCGGTGAGCGCCAGGTCCTGGGCCAGCGACAGCGACGCGGCGAAGGCCGCGAACTTGCTGACCGTGTAGCCGGCCATGTACGGCGCCGCGAACAGGCCGGCCACCGACACCGTGTTGACGATGTGTCCCTCGGTGTCCTGCTCGATCATGCGCGGCACGAAGTGGTGGATGCCGTGCAGGACGCCCCACAGGTTGACGCCGAGCGTCCAGGTGAAGTCCTCGGGCGTGCGGGTCCACATGTGGCCGCCCTGGAAGACGCCGGCGTTGTTGCACAGCACGTGCACGGCGCCGAGCTCACCGAAGGCCCGGTTGGCCAGGTGCTGGACGGCCATGCCGTCCGAGACGTCGGTGATCTGGGTGAGCACCTTCGGACCCGCCATGGACGCCGTCTCGGCGAGCCCGCCGGGGTCGACGTCCGCGAGCATCAGCGCCATGCCCTCCTGGGCGAAGCGGAGGGCGAGCGCCCGGCCGATGCCGCTCGCCGCTCCCGTGACAACCGCGACCTTGCCGGAGAGTTCCCGCACCGCCGACCTCCCTAGCGCTCGCTCGGCAGGAGCCCTACCGACGACGCTACAGGACGCTGTCGAGCAGGCCCAGAGGCGGCGAACCGAGATCGAACATCGCCTTGTGGAAGCGCTGCAGCGTGAAGCCCGAGCCCCAGGCGGCCTTGGCCTTCTCGCGCAGGTCGAGGATGACCAGCTTGCCCCAGGTGTAGCGGCCGTAGGTCGGGTCGAAGGTGGCGCGGCGCGCCTCCGACAGCGCGGCGGGACCCGCCAGGTGCGTGTCGGCCTCGAAGCGCCTGGCGCCGTCGGCCACCGTCATCTGCCCGGTGTGCACGCCGATGGCGCAGGCAAGGCGGGTGACGCGGATGAGCGCCTCCACCCAGACGCCGATCTCGAAGCGCGGGTCGTCGGCCTTGAAGCCCTCCTCCACGCACAGTTCCTCGGCGTAGTGCGCCCAGCCCTCGACGAAGGCCATCGACTGCAGCAGCCTGCGCACGTCCGTGGAGGCGCGGCGCAACGCGCGGCCGTGCGAGAAGTGGCCGGGCGCCACCTCGTGCACGTTGATGCCGGGAAGCGTGGTGTCGCTGAAGACCTCCAGCCACTCCTCCTGCTCGCGCTCGGGCCAGGAGGGGTCGGGCGGGGTGATGTGGTACCAGGACGGGCCGTCGGGCTCGCCCGGCGCGTTCCACGACATCATCGCCATCGCCCAGCGCCGCGACTCCGGCGCCAGGCCGACCAGGCACTCGCCGTCGTGGTAGGGCACCAGGTCCTTCTCGCGGGTGAACGCGATGGCCTCGGCGGTGCCGCGCCTGGCCGCCTCGATGACGCCGTCGGCGTCGGGGTGCTGCTTGACCAGCTCGCGCACCACGTCCAGCGGCGGGCGGTCCTTCTCGCCGAGCTTGGCGCAGCTCTCGGCGAGCCTGGCCATCAGCCGGTCGCGTTCGGCGTCGGCGCGCCCGGCCAGCTCGCCCAGGTCGACCTCGGTGCCCTCGGTCGTGCTCATCAGCCGGGCCAGGGCCTCGCCGCCGAGCGCGGCGTCCGGCTCGCCGACCGCGGCCGCCCGCTCCACGTGCGCGACCAGCAGGCCGTGCGCCTCCAGCGCCGCCTCGTCGGTGACGCCCGCGGACAGGCCCTTCACCGCGCCGATCAGCGCCTCGGCCACCGGGGCGCTGACCTGGTCGAGCGAGGCGATCGCGCCCCTGACGGCTTCCGGCCAGAGCGCGGTGTGGGCGGCCTTGGCCGCCTGCCGCTCCTCCTCGGGGCCGTAGTCACGGTCGTAGCAGGCCAGGTCGAGGTTGGACAGGTGCACCAGGGGGTTCTTGCGGTGCAGTTCGAGCTCGCCGTACTGGGTGCGCAGCCCCTGCTCGAACACCTGCTGGTGGGCCGCGTCGTAGGGGTCGGCCGGCGGTGCGCCCTCGCCCAGTCGTGCCAGGCCGGAGCGCACCCCCTCGGGCGACAGGTCCTGGATCTTTCCGTCGTACTCGTGCCTGCCGCCCGTCTCCCGCGCCTCCGCCACGGTCAGGTCCGTGATCGCGCGCAGTCTGGGGTCGAGTTCCGTCATGGGGCCGACGCTAGCGCACGCCCTTGATCTTGAGGACTCCCGTGGCGCCGACCAGGCAGACGACGATGCCCACCACGAACAGCGTCGGGTAACCGCCGACCGTGACCACGAAGGCGGCGATCGAGGGCGCCAGGATCTGCGGTCCCGCGTTGGCGATGTTGATCACTCCCATGTCCTTGCCCACGTCCGCGGCGTCGGGCAGCACCTTGGTCACCAGCGCCATGTCGACCGCCAGGTAGATCCCGAAGGCGACGCCGTGCAGCACGTTGTAGATGACCATGCCCTGGAAGGTCGGCATGATCAGCGGGATGCCCAGGAACAGGGCCGACAGCAGCCCCGCGATCAGGGCGAAGAGCCGGAACCTGCCGATCCGGTCCGACAGCGGGCCGATCACCAGCACGGCCAGCAGCGTGGCCACCTGCCCGATGAGCATGAGCAGGCCCAACTTGGGGATGACCTCGGCTTTCGGGATCTTGATGTAGTCCTCGAGCAGGAAGAGGTTGAAGGTGAAGATGATGAAATAGCCCAGCATCACGCCGAAGCGGGACACGAAGGCCCACCGGAAGTCGCCGCTGCGCAACGGCCTGACGAAGGCCGCGAGGAACTCCCCCAGCCGGAACGGCTGCGGCGCGGGCAGGTCGACCGAGGAACGGTCGGGGCTGGCGAAGACGATCAGCGCCGCCGCCACCAGCAGCACGGCGATCACCACGTAGTAGGCGCCGCCGTTGGCCAGCCCGGGGAACGCGATGAACATCAGCGAGGCTGCGATCGTCGCCACCGGCGTGCCGAGCCCGCTCAGCGCGGAGAACGTGCCGTAGCGCTCGGCCGGGACCCGGTCGGGCAGGATCGCGGTGGTCGCGGCCTGGTAGCCGTTCATGATGGTCTGCACGCCTGCCCAGCTGATCCCCAGCATGAGCACGGATCCCGCGCCTGCTTGGGCGAGCAGTGCCAGCGCGCCGATCAGGACGCAACCGAGGATCCACGGGGAACGGCGGCCGAAGCGCGAGCGGGTCCTGTCGCTGAGCTGGCCGAAGATCGGGTTGGCGATCGTGGCCATGAGCGGGCCGATGGAGTTGGCCAGCCCGAGGGCGGTGACGTCGTTCACGCCGGTGATCCGTTGCACGTGGACGGGGAGGACGAACGCGCCGACCCCCATCCACAGGAACATGACCGCCATGTTGGCGAGGGGGAGCGTCAGGTACAGCGGCCTCAGCCGATACCCGCCGGCGACCTGAACTTGGGTCATAGATCGGCCCTTTCCAGATGCGGTGATACGTATCACCGACGATTGCTCTGGACTGTAGGTCGGGCGGAAGCCACTGACAAGGGACCGCGTCCAAGTTGTTACGCGCTGTCCCTGACCACCAGCCGTGGGTTCATCAAGGTCATGACCGTCCCGGGGACCGACTCGCGCTCGCCCTTCACCATCCCGTCGATGATCGCCACCATCTCGGCGGGGGTGGCGGAGGCGTCGAAGTGGACGGTCGTCAGCCGCGGCCGCATCAGCCTGGCCAGCGGCAGGTCATCGGCGCCGACCACGGCCACGTCCTCGGGCACGCGGACCCCGGCGTCCTGCAGCGCGCTGATCAGCAGCATCGCGTACTCGTCGTTGTAGGCGAAGATCCCGTCGGGCAGGTCGGACCCGGCGGCGATCCTGCCCGCCTCCTCCTCGGAGAAGGCCAGGTCGATGCGCCGGGCGGCGGGGAAGACCGCGCGCACGCCGCTCAACCGGCGCTCGCCCATCCGGTCGATGCCCGGCTCCTTCGGCACGATCGCCGCCAGCCGCGTGCATCCGCGTTCCACCAGGTGGCGGGCGGCGCAGGCGCCGGTCGCCTCGTGCGGCATCACCACCGCGGGCACCAGCGGCGAGGCCTCGTCGGAGAAGGCGATCACGGTCCTGGTGCCGGAGGAGCGCAGCAGGTCGACCGACTTGCGGGTGAGCCGGCCCGCCTCGACGATGACCGCCGCGGGGCGTAGCGCCAGCCAGGACTTGGCCGCGGCCACGCCGGTCAGGCGGCGCTCGCCGTACTGGACGAGGGTGTAGCCGCGGGAGCGGAACTCCTCCTCCATGTCGTCGAGCATGGCCTGGACGAGCGGGCCGATCCTGGCCTCGGCCAGCGGGAGCAGCACGATGCCGCTGCGGCCGGTGCGCAGCGTGCGGGCGCTGGCGTCCGGCACGTAGCCCAGGCGGGCGGCGGCGTCGCGGACGCGCTGCCTGGTCTCCTCGCTGACGCGGGCGTGCGGGTTGTCGTTGAGCACGTAGGAGACCGTCGCCTGCGACACGCCCGCGGCCCTGGCCACGTCGACGCTGGTTACCGGCCTGCTACTTGTCTCGTTCATCGGCTGGATGCTATCAACTGCTTATACGTATAAGGAGATCGACATGAAGCTGCACACCCGCGAGTGGGGTGACGGGGACCGGGTGGCCGTGCTGATCCACGGCATCATCGCCGACTCCCGGTGCTGGTGGCGGGTCGGGCCCGCGCTCGCCGACCGCGGCTACCGGGTCGTCGCCGTCGACCTGCCCGGGCACGGCCAGAGCCCGCGGGCGGACATGTACACGCCCGACCTGCTCGCCTCGTCGGTCCTGGAGTCCGTGCCCGCCAACCCCGCGCTCGCGATCGGGCACTCGCTCGGCGGGCTCACGCTGGGGCTGGCGGTCTCGCAGCTGATGCCCTCCCGGGCGATCTACTCCGATCCCGCCTTCCGGCTGCCGGTGCTGCCCGACGGCTCGGCGGTGACCTCGCAGATGGCCGCCGTCAAGGACCTGTCGGTCGAGCAGATGGCGGCCGTGCATCCCGAGTTCTCGGCGGAGGAGGTGGCGCTCGAGGTCGAGATGACCAAGCTCTGGGACCCCGCCACGGCCACCTCGCTCAGCACGGTCGCGGGCAAGGACTTCACGCCGCCGCTCCCTGTGCCGTCGCTGGTGCAGGTGGCGGATCCGAGCTTCCTGGTCTCGCCCGAGTACCAGGAGGAGCTGCGCGGCAAGGGCTTCGAGGTCCGCGTCGTCGCGGGCGCGACCCACACGATCCACCGCCACCTCTTCGACGCCTTCATGTCCGGCCTCGACGACTGGCTCTGACGGTCGGGGTCTGTGGTTTGGGGCTTGTACGGCAAGCCAGGGTGCCGCCGCCCGCCGTACTTCGGCTCAGGGCCCGCGGCCGGCGAGTTTCCGCTGTGCCTACATAGCTGGAAATATGCGTCGATAGCTCGATAGATGGCTAGACGCGCCGAATAATAGAACGATGATCGCGCATAACGGCGAACTGGATTCGGTGGATCTCGCGATCCTGGCCGAGTTGCAGAGGGACGCCCGCCTGCCGAACAAGGATCTCGCCGACCGGCTCGGCGTGGCGCCGTCCACCGCCCTGGAGCGCGTACGCTCGCTGCGCCGCCGCGGGATCGTCACCGGCTTCCGCGCCGTGGTCGACACGGCCAGGCTGGGCCGCCCGCTCCAGGCGCTGCTCGCGCTGCGCGTGCGGCCGCACACCGAGCAGCTCGTGGACCCGCTGCGGACCTTCGTGCTCGGGCTGCCCGAGACGATCACGCTGTTCCACGTCGCGGGCGTCGAGGACTTCCTGGTGCACGTGGCCGTCGCCGACGCCGACCACCTGCACCGGCTGGCGCTGGAGAAGTTCCTGATCCGGCCGGAGATCGTGCAGCTGCAGACCACGTTGATCTTCAAGACCGAGCATCAGCCCATCCAGCGGCCGCCCGAAATGTGACAATGATCCACATGGCTCTCCGGATCACTTCGCTCGCCGAGCGTCCAGAATTCGCCGCCACGTTATGGGACATGCCGCACGCCTGGCCGCCGTTCATGTTCCAGGACCCGATGGCGGACCTCTTCTATCCGGTCGCCGCGACCGAGTACGCCGACTACGTCCTCGTGGCCGACGACTCCGACGATCCGGGACGGCTGGCGGCGCGGGGCTGCATGATCCCCTACGCGGTGCGCGGGGACGAGCTGCCCGACGGGGGCTGGGACGAGATCATCCGCAACGGCCACCTGGCGCGGGCCGCCGGTGACGTGCTTGACGGCATCTCGGCGCTGGAGATCACGATCAGGGAGGACCTGCTCGGCACCGGGATCTCCCACCACATGATCGCCGCGATGCGCGACCAGGCCGTGAAGCTGGGATTCCGCGAGCTGGTGGCGCCGGTCCGGCCCAACCAGAAGCATCTGGAACCGCACGTGCCGATGTCGGACTACGCCTTCCGCACCCGGGAGGACGGCCTGCCGTACGACGCCTGGCTCCGCGCCCACGTCCGCGCGGGCGCCGAGATCGTGAAGGTGGCGCCGCGCTCCATGGTCATCGCCGGGACGCTGGCGGAATGGCGCGCCTGGACCGGCCTTCCCTTCGACACCCCCGGCCCCATCGACGTCCCCCGCGCCCTCACCCCCGTCCACTGCACCCCCTCCCACAACCACGCCGTCTACGTCGAACCCAACGTCTGGGTCTCCCACCCGCTCTGACGAGGTGCTTCCTTTACGGCGCCGCTCTCAAGGGCCGCCTCTCGTCCGACGGTGCTCTCAAGAGATGCCTCTCGTACGGCGCCGCTCCCAAGAGACGCCTCTCGTACGTGCTCCCAAGAGACGCCTCTCGTACGGCGAGCCGCCGCCACCGGCCGCCCGCCATACTCCGGCTCAGGACCCGCGCCCGGCGCTTCCGGCGAGTCGATGACCGTCACCCACCGCTACGACGCCCCACCACCGTGGCCCCCGGTCACCGACTCCCCGCCGCACAAGGCGCCGACCACCGCCGTCCCACGCCTCACCGACCCGGCGCCCCAAGCCCAACCCGGGTACTAGGCCCCCGGAACCCCGGCGTCCCAGGCACAATCCCTGCGCTCAGGAACCCCCCGGGAGCCCCTGCTCGCCGACGCGGCGCCCCGAGCGCAACCCGTGTACGCAGGAACCCCGGGGGCCGGCGTCTCAAGCGCAACCCATGCGCACAAGCTCGCGGGACTCGACGGCTGTCGTGAGCGGGCCGGAGGGGCGGGGACGTGGGGGCGGTGGGGGTTATGTGAGGGTGAGGGGGGTGCCGGGGGTGGGGAGGTGGGTTTGGGTGGGGGCGGAGGTGAGGGCGGGTTCGAGGGTGTCGCGGCCCTGGGTGAAGTGGGCCCAGTGCTCGAAGTGGAGCGGCACCACGTGGCGGGCCCCCAGGATGGCGGCGGCCTCGGCGGCGTCCGCGCTGGTGAGGGTGAGCGGCGCGTCCGGGATGAGGGGCGTCATGGCGGCCCCGGCGAAGAGGATGGCGACGTCCACCGAGGGGAAGCGGGCCGCGATGGACTTGACGACGTCCAGGGAGGCGTTGTCGCCGCTGACGTAGACCGTGGGAAGGTCGGGACCCTCGATGACGAACCCGGTCACCTCACCAGTGAGGTGCTCCGACCCGTCGGGCCCGTGCTGGGCGGGTACGCCGGTGATCGTGAGAGGGCCGAGCGAGTGGGACGTCCAGTTCGGCAGCGCCTGGACGGGCGGCCCGATCCGGTCGGCGGCCGACCGGGTCGACAGCACCAGGGGAACCGTGGCAAGAAAGGCGCGCCCAGCCGTGTCCAGGTTGTCGGGATGCTGGTCGTGCGACAGCAGCACGGCGTCCACGGACCCCACCTCGGAAGGGCCGAAGGCGGGCCCGGCGGTCTTGGCCAGCACCCTGGACCCGATCGGATACTCGCCGGGCGGGTCGAACGTGGGGTCGAGCAGCAGCCGCACCCCACCGATCTCCACCAGCGCCGTCGGTCCACCCACATAGGTAATCTTCATGACCGGTATGGACACCGGGCGCGGGGAATTCATTCCTGCTACCTGAGGGCGGGCCAGTGCTCCGGCCTTAGACCGGGAGTTAAGGCCGGCGCGGGAGTGTCCGCTAGGGCGTGAGCGTGCCTTGACCCGCCTGATCCTGCTGCTCGGTCCACCAGGCGTATGAGACCAGGACGGCGCGAGGTTCGCCATGACGTTCCACGATGGTCGGTTCGCCCGTGAAGTGGGCGACGTCGATTCGTCGGCCGAGGTTGTCTCGGAGTTCTCGAACACTCATACGTTCAGCCATGAGATTCATGGTACCGTTGGTACCGTGCAGCTTCGGTACTCCTACCGCATTTACCCGACACCGGGCCAGCGCCAAGCGCTGGCCCGCGCGTTCGGGTGTGCGCGGGTGGTGTTCAACGACGCGCTCGCCTCGCGCCGTCAAGCACACACGGACGGGCTGCCGTTCATCACCGACGGCGACTTGTCCAAGCAGGTCATCACCGAGGCCAAACGACGTCCCGATCGGGCGTGGCTGGGCCAGGTGTCGGCGGTGGTGCTCCAGCAGGCTCTCGCGGACGCCGTCATGGCCTACCGAAACTTCTTCGCCAGTCTGTCGGGCAAACGTAAAGGACCGAAGATCTCCGCGCCCCGGTTCCGCTCCCGCAAGGACAACCGGCAAGCGATCCGCTTCACCAAGAACGCCCGGTTCAAGGCCGGGGACAAATTGACGCTGCCGAAGATCGGCGACATCGCGGTGCGATGGCCACGCCCCCTGCCGTCCGATCCGTCCAGCGTGACGGTGATCAAGGACGCGGCGGGCCGGTACTTCGCCTCGTTCGTGGTCGAAGTCACCGAACGGCCCTTGCCCCGGATCGAGGCTGAGACCGGTATCGATCTGGGGTTGGGGCATTCGCGGTGCTGGCCGATGGCCGGAAGATCGGCTCGCCCCGGTTTCTGCGTCGGGCTGAGAAGAAACTCAAGCGCCTTCAGAAAGTGTTCTCGCGCAAGGAGAAGGGATCTGAGAACCGGGTCAAGGCCCGGGCGAAGGTGGCCCTTCAGCATGCGAAGGTCGCCGATGCGCGCCGGGAGTTCCACCACCAGACCTCCATGCGGATAGTTCGCGAGAACCAAGCGATCTATGTGGAGGACTTGGCGGTCAAGGGACTGGCTCGCACGAAGTTGGCCAAGAGCGTGCACGATGCGGGCTGGTCAGCGTTCGTGGGCATGCTGGAGTACAAGGCGAAACTGTACGGTCGCACCTTCGTCCGGATCGACCGGTTCTATCCCTCCTCCAAGCTCTGCTCGGCGTGCGGGAACCTGGCAGAGGTGATGCCGCTGAACGTCCGGGAGTGGGCGTGCGCCTGTGGCGTGACCCACGACCGGGATGTGAACGCCGCGATCAACATCCTGGCCGCCGGGAGGCGGCAGGTCGCCGCTGGACGGAAACCCGGATCTGAGATGGGCGGGAAGCGGAGACCCGAAACGCCTGTGGAGGCTGGTAAGACCCCACGCCCGGTGCGCAAGCGCCGGGTACGGGGCTCGGCCGATGAAGCAGGAAGCCACCGGAGTGCCGCATGACACCATGCGGCACAGGCGGAATCCCCGGGATCCATCCCGGGGAGCGCGTCACTTCAGCCGCAGCCGCCGCATCGTCTTCAGCGTCGTGGCCAGCACGTTCGCCCACGCCTCGTTCGACATCCCGAACGGCGGCTCGAACCCGAGCCAGGACGCCTGCGAGGCCACGGTCTGCACCTCGGTGTACCGCAGCAACCCCTCGGGACCGTGGCGCCGTCCCAGCCCGGAGGCCTTCATGCCGCCCATCGGGGCGTCGTAGGAGGCGTAGGCCGCGCCGTACCCCTCGTTGATGTTGACCGTCCCGGCCTTGAGGCGGGCGGCGAAGGCGCGACCGCGGGGTGGCGAGGAGGTCCAGACGGAGGCGTTGAGCCCGTAGATCGTGTCGTTGGCCAGCGCGAGCGCCTCCTCCTCCGAGGAGTAGGGGTAGAGGGCGACGACGGGGCCGAAGGTCTCGTTGCGGCAGAGCGTCATGTCGTCGGTGACGCCGGTGAGCACGGTGGGCTCGTAGAAGAGCGGGCCGAGGTCGGGCCGGGGTTTGCCGCCGGTGAGCACGGTGGCGCCGCGGCCGACGGCGTCGTCCACGTGCGCCGTGACGGTGTCGAGCTGGCGCTGGGAGGTCAGCGAGCCCATCTGGACGGACCAGTCGCGGCCCGCGCCCAGCTTGAGGTTGCGCACCTGCCTCACGAAACGCTCGGAGAAGTCGTCGAACAGCGCGGCGGGCACGTAGAGCCGTTCGATCGACAGGCACAGCTGCCCGGCGTTGGTGAAGCACGCCCGGATCGCGCCCTGCACGGCCAGGTCCAGGTCGGCGTCGTCCAGGACGATCATCGGGTTCTTGCCGCCCAGCTCCAGCGAGCAGCCGATGAGCCGCTTGGCCGCCTCCTCGGCGATCTTCCTGCCGCCCCGGGTCGAGCCGGTGAAGGCCACGTAGTCGGCCCCGTCGAGCAGGGCGTCGCCGATGTCGGCGGGCTCGCCGAGCACGACCTGCCAGATCTCGCGCGGCATGCCCAGCTCGACGAGCAGGTCGATGGTCCACAGCGTGGACATCGCGGTCTGCGTGTCCGGCTTGTGCACCAGCGTGTTGCCTGCGAGCAGGGCGGGCACGGCGTCGGTCACGCCGAGCGAGAGCGGGTAGTTCCACGGCGAGATCAGCGCCACCACGCCCTTGGGCTGGCGCAGCTCGCTGACCCGGGTGGCCAGCGGGAAGATGCCGCTGCGCGCGTGCGGGACGAGCAGGCCGGGGGCGCGGCGGGCGTAGTACAGGCTGCAGCCGGCGACGTCGAGCACCTCCTCGAAGGCGTGCTTGCGCGCCTTGCCCGTCTCGCTCTGGACGATGTCGAGGATCTCGTCGCGGCGGTCCAGGATCGCGTCGTGCAGCCTCAGGAAGGGCCGCACCCGCTCGGCCACCGGCCGCGCCGCCCATTCGACCTGCGCCGCCCTGGCCTTGACGTAGGCCTCGCGCACGTCGTCGGCGGCGGAGATGGGCAGCTCGGCGATGGGGTCACCGGTGAAGGGAGCGGTGATCTCCTGCGTCTTGACGGGCATGACGGAATGATATTCCGCCTAGCTACCGGCGGGTAGTTTTTGTGGATGTCATAGCAAAGGGCCAGAATTCCCCACATGCCAACGTTTGCCCCGCTGAGGCCAGGAGACCCCGAGACGCTCGGAGGCCACGTCATCCTGGGCCGCCTCGGCGAGGGCGGCCAGGGCGTGGTCTTCCTCGCCAGAGACCCGTCAGGCACCCACGTGGCGGTGAAGCTGCTGCAGGCCGACGACCAGGTCAGCATCGGGCGCTTCCTGCGCGAGGCCCAGGTGGCCCAGCAGGTGGCGCCGTTCTGTACGGCGGCGGTGCTCGGCACGGGCGTGGAGGCCGACCGCCCGTTCATCGTCAGCGAGTACATCGAGGGCGCGTCGCTGCACCGGGTCGTGCAGGAGCAGGGGCCGCGCTCGGGCTCGACGCTGCACCGCCTGGCGATCGGGACCGCGACCGCGCTGGCCGCGATCCACCAGGCGGGGATCGTGCACCGCGACTTCAAGCCCGCCAACGTCATCATCGCCGCGGACGGCCCGCGGGTCATCGACTTCGGCATCGCCCGCTCGCTGAACGCCACCTCCACGCTCAGCAACATGCCGGTCGGCACGCCCTCCTACATGGCCCCCGAGCAGGTGCTGGGCCATCCGGTCGGCCCGGCGGCCGACCTGTTCTCCTGGGCGAGCACGATGGTCTACGCCGCCTCGGGCCGGGCGCCCTTCGGCAGCGACACGATGCCCGCGGTGATCAACCGGGTCCTCAACCATCCGCCCGACCTGGGCGTGCTGGAGGGCCCGCTGCGCGACGTGGTGGCCTCCTGCCTGAGCAAGGACCCGGCCCAGCGCCCGACGGCCGAGCAGGTGATCATGCGCCTGCTCCAGCACCCGGTCACCGGCTCCGGCATGCTCGCCCAGGGCGCCGCGGCGGCCCAGGCGGCAGCGAGCGCCGGCCGCCCCCAGCCGAGCCACCCCCAGCCCAGTCACCCTCAGATCAGCCACCCCCAGATCAGCCACCCTCAGCCCAGCCACCCCTACGCGCCGCACGCACAGCCGCCGCACGCACAGCCGCCGAACCAGGGCTGGCCGCCGCATCCCCAGTACGGCCAGCCGGCCACCCACCCGGTCCGCCGCAAGAGCCGGGCCCCGATCATCATCGGCGTCAGCGTGGCCGTGGCCCTCGCCGTGGTGGCCGCGGTGGCCCTGGCGGTCCCGTGGCAGCGGATCAGCGCGGCCGGCCTTACGACCGCGAGCCCGTCACCCACCGTCGAGCGGCGGACGGCGGAGCCGCGCACGACCCCGACCAGCGTGCCCACCGACGGCATCAAGCGGGTCCAGCTGCCCGGCGGCCCGATCACGCTGTACGAGCACCCGGCCGACCCGATCACGCTGACGTCGTACGAGATCTACAACAAGAAGGCCGACGACTGGATCGACTACGCGCGCGGGTCGCTGCGCGGGACCTTCAAGAAGTACCCGGGGAACTGGGAGTCGCTGGTCTCCCCCGACGGCCGCTCCCTGGCGAGCCGGGGCAGGAACTACACCTCCGACAACTACGACTCGATCATCATCACCGATCGCGAGTCCGGTGGCCGCACCACGGTCAAGACCGTGCGGAGCCCGCTGATCAGCAGCATCCGCTCCTGGTCGAGGGACGGCTCGCGGATCCTGCTCAACATCGAGAAGGAGGACCGCGGCAACTGGACCTACCTGGGCTTCGTCATCGTGGACGTCAAGGCGGGCAAGGCCAAGGTGATCAAGGTCGCCGACCAGGCGATCCGCGACACGGCCTTCGGCTGGGACGGCAGCGAGCAGGGCGCGGTCAACGTGGTCGGCAAGGACAAGGGCCTGCGCTTCTTCGACGAGACGGGCAAGGCCACGCGCACGGCGACGGGCGTGGGCAAGCTGGCCTCGGGCACCGACGACATCTTCTCCCCCTCGGGCAAGATGTTCGTCACCAACTGCCCGGGCGGCGGCGACGGCGACCACTGCCTGTGGGACGCCGAGACGGGCGAGCGGGTCCGCAAGTTCTCCTCTGACTGCGACAAGGTGCTGGGCTGGTACGACGAGTCGCACCTGTTCTGCTGGGAGCAGGACAACGGGACCAAGGACGAGATCCAGGTGGTGGACTTCCAGGGCAGGCTGGTGCGCAAGCTGCTTGACCTTCCCAACGAATTCGACTTCAGCCCAGTTTTCACGATGAACCATGAACCGGACGGGTGAGTGATCCGTCGTGAGGGCATGAAGCCGTTGATCCGTAAGGCCCTGACCGTCGCCGCGCTGGCGACGGCCACAGCCGCCTGCACCTCTGCTCCGAGCGGCACCCCGGCCAAGCTCGATCTGAGCAAGAACGTGCGCCTGGTGTCTTACAGCAGCTGCGACGACATGCTCGCCGGGCTGCGTGAGCACGCCGCGGACAACGTGGGCCCCTGGGGCTTCGGCGGGCCGATCATGCCGTACCTGGCGCGTGAGGACACGGCGATGACTCCGCAGGCCAAGACCGCCGAGACCCCCGACCACTCCACCACCAACGTGCACGAGGCGGGGGTGGACGAGCCGGACCTGGTCAAGACCGACGGCAACCGGGTCATCACCGTCACCGACGGCACGCTGCGCGTCGTCGACACGGCCACGAAGAAGGTCACCGCCACGCTGAAGCTGACCGAGAAGGGCCAGCCCGTCTACACGCCCGCCAACCTGCTCGTCTCAGGCGACCGCGCCCTCGTGCTGTTCGAGGGCGGCAACATCATGTTCAAAAGGTTCGCCCCGGTCGGCGACACCCGTTACGTGCTGGTCGACCTGTCGGGCGAGCCGAAGGTGGTGGCCACGATCAAGCCCAAGGGCGGGCAGTTCATCGACGCCCGCATGGTCGGCTCGACGGTCCGCCTGGTGACCCGCAGCCAGCCCGACATCACCTTCCCCACGCCCAAGGACAACGCCACCGACGACGAGCGCAAGAAGCAGAACCAGGACGTCGTACGGCGGGCTCCCCTGGACGCGTGGCTGCCCAAGGTCGAGATCACCGACGCCTCGGGCGCGGTCAGGACGGACGCGGTCAAGTGCGAGCGGGTCAGCCACCCGGCGGACTACACCGGCACCTCGCTGCTGACCGTGCACACCATCGACCTGGCGCAGGGCATCACGCCCGCGGGCACCGCCCCGATCAGCCTGGCCGCCGACGGCGACACGGTGTACGGCACCTCCGGCAGCCTCTACGTGGCCAGCAACCCGCAGTGGTGGGGCGGCATCATGGAGCCCATGGCCGTGGACGACGCGCCGGCCACCGCGCCCGAGGCGACACCGTCGACGCCGAAGGCTCCGCCGGAGGAGACCGAGGTCCACAGGTTCGACATCACCCAGCCGGGCGCGCCCTCCTACGTGGCCTCGGGCAAGGTGCCCGGCCGGCTGCTGAACCAGTACTCCCTGTCGGAGTTCGACGGCAACCTGCGCATCGCCACCACGCAGTCGCAGGACCAGAAGAACAGCTCCAGCGCCGTCTACGTCCTCAAGTCGGACAGCATGGACAAGGTCGGCGAGGTCGGCGGCCTGGGCGAGGGCGAGCGGATCTACTCGGTGCGCTTCATCGGCCCGGTCGGCTACTGCGTCACCTTCAAGCAGATGGACCCGCTCTACACCCTGGACCTGCGTGACCCGGCCGCGCCCAAGGTCACGGGCGAGCTGAAGATCACCGGGTACTCGGCCTACCTGCACCCGGCCGGCGACGGGAGGCTGATCGGCATCGGTCAGGAGGCCAGCGACAAGGGCAGGCCGCTGGGCACGCAGGTCTCGCTCTTCGACGTCAGCGACCCGGTCAGCCCGAAGCGCCTGTCGCAGATGTTCCAGAAGGACTCCGGCTCGGGCGCCGAGTGGGACCCGCACGCCTTCCTGTACTGGCCCAAGACCGGCCTGGCGGTCATCCCGCTCAGCACCTACAGCGAGCAGCAGCAACAGGACGGCGCCGTGGCGTTGAAGATCGACGACTCCGGGGTCTCCAAGCTGGGTATGATCACCCACCCGGTCCACAAGCAGGACGGCTACAGCTACCAGCCGGGCATCCAGCGCTCCATGGTCATCGGCGACTCCGTGTGGACCGTCTCCTACGACGGGGTCCAGGTGAACGACATCAACACCCTCGCCAAGCAGGCCTGGATCCCGCTCCACTGAACCGCGCCTCCCGCACAAGGAAGGGCGCCGACCACTGAGGGAGTCGGCGCCCTTCCGCCTCTTTTGACGTATCGACAAATCCCGACAGTTGGTGAAAAATCCACTGACATCTAGAAGTCGGGCCGGGCGGTGCGGCATGCCTTTCGTAGGACGCGAGCGCGAACTCCGGCTGCTGGCGGGCACGCTCAACCAACCGCCGGTCGTCGTCCTCGTCGAAGGGGAGGCCGGAGTCGGCAAGACCCGGCTCCTGCACGAGCTGATCGGGCACCCGCTGCTGATCGGCAACTGCCATCCGATGCGCTTCCCCTACGGCCCGATCGTGGAGGCCCTGCGCGACGCGAACCCGCCGGGCGGCCTCAACCCCGTCACCGGCGCCTTACGCCCGCTCCTGCCCGAGTACGCCCACCTGCTGCCGCCCGCCCCGGATCCGCTCCAGGATCCGCTGGCCGAGCGGCATCGTCTGTTCAGGGCCGTACTGTCGCTGCTCGAGGCGCTGCGCCCGGTCACGCTCGTGGTCGAGGACCTGCACTGGATCGACGCCGACACCCGGCTGCTGCTGCCGTTCCTGACGCGTTGCCTGCCCGAGGCGGTCAACCTGGTGCTCACCTACCGCCCCGAGGACGTCTGCTTCCCCGTCGCGGCCCTACTGGCCCAGCTCCCGCCGCACGTCAACCACGCCGAGCTGGCGCTGGCGCCGCTCGACGCCGAGGAGACCGCGCTGCTGGCCAAGCACCTGCTGCGCGATCCCCCCGACCTGTGGCCGATGACCAGGGGCCTGCCGTTCGCGATCGTCGAGCTGGCCAGAATGCTGGCCGAGGGCAGGACGGCGGGCACCCCGCCCGCGCTCCGCGACGCCGTACTGCTCAGGATGGACGAGCTGCCCGTCTTGGCGCGGCGGCTGGTGCAGGCGGCGGCCGTGCTGGAGGAGCCGGCCTGCGAGCGGTCGCTGGCCGCGGTCGCGGGCGTGCCCGCCGAGCAGGCCGAGCGCGGGCTGGCCGAGGCGGTCCGCCGCGGGCTGCTGACCCGCTGCCCCGACGGCCTGTACGGCCTGCGGCAGCCGCTGGCCAGGCAGGCGGTCTACGACTCGATCACCCCCACGGTACGGCGCAGGCTGCACCGCAGGATCGACACCCCGGCCCAGCCGCAGGGCACCTTGTCGCCGCGGGAGGAGCAGGTGCGCAGGCTGGCGGCGACCGGGCTGACGAACAGGGAGATCGCCGAGAGCCTGTTCCTGTCGCCGCGGACGGTCGAGGTGCACGTGGCCAACGCGCTGCGCAAGCTCGGGCTGACCTCGCGGCGGCAGCTCAGAGGCACTACGTAGTCGCAATACGTGGTCTCTACGTATGGCCCGGGCCCTGGTCATGGCTCATGTTTCAGATGTTCCCATCCGCCACCCATGGAAGGGCTCACGCTGCCATGCGACGACGCACCCCCATGCTCGCGTTACTCGTCAGCGCGCTGGCGTTACTCACGACGCCACTCCCGGCCTTCGCCCGGGCCGACACCCAGACCTACATCGTCCAGCTCAAACCGATCCTCAGGGAGGCGCCCAGGTCGATCGCGAGCGACCAGGTCTCCCGGTCGGGCGGCCAGCTGGTCGGCGTCTACGAGCACGCCTTCAAGGGCTACACGGCCAAGCTGACGCCGCAGGCCGCCGAGGCGCTCAAGTCGGACCCGAACGTGCTCACCGTCGAGGCCGACGCCGAGGTCACCGCGTTCGACCAGACCGTCGGCACCGGAGTCCGACGGGCGTTCGCACCGGACAACCCGAACCTGGACATCGACGGCACCGACGACGTGCGCATCGACACCGACGTCGCGGTGATCGACACCGGCGTGGACTACACGCACCCGGACCTCAACGTGGTCGAGCGGACCGACTGCCAGACCGGTACCTGCGCCGCCAACAGCGGCACGGACGACAACGGTCACGGCTCCCACGTCGCGGGCATCATCGGCGCGCTCGACAACAACATCGGCGCCGTGGGCATCGCGCCCGGCGCCCGCATCCACGCGGTGAAGGTGCTCAACTCGGCCGGATCCGGCACGCTGTCGGCGATCGCCGCCGGGATCGACTGGGCGGTGGCCCACGCCTCCTCGATCAGGGTCATCAACATGAGCCTCGGCTGCGACGGCTGCACCAGCAGCGCGATCAGCACCGCGATCACCAATGCCACGAACAAGGGCATCGTGGTCGTCGTCGCGGCGGGCAACAGCACCAAGGACGCGGCCACGTTCTTCCCGGCCAACCACCCCGACGTGGTGACCGTGTCGGCGCTGACCGACATCGACGGCAAGCCGGGCGGCCTGGGCGGCAGCACGCTGCCGTGCCGCAGCGAGACCGACCAGGACGACACGCTGGCCTTCTACTCCAACTTCGGCAGCACGGTCGAGATCGCCGCGCCCGGCACCTGCATCTACTCGACGTGGATGAACGGCGGCTACAACACCATCAGCGGCACCTCGATGGCCAGCCCGCACGTCGCCGGGGCCGCGGGGATCCTCACCTCGGGGACCAACAAGCCCACCGACAGGGCCGGGGCGCTGGCCGTACGGTCCAAGCTGATCGCGACGGGCAACTCCAACTGGACCGACGACAGCGGCGACGGCGTCAAGGAACCGCTGCTCGACGTGCACGACGCCACCCAGTACCCGCCGGGCTCCGGGCCGGGCAACAAGCCGCCGGTGGCCGCGTTCACCAACTCGTGCACCGTGCTGGCCTGCTCCTTCGACGCCTCGAGCTCGTCCGACCCCGACGGGACGATCGCGTCCTACGCCTGGGAGTTCGGCGACGGCACGACCGGATCAGGCAAGACCGTGTCGCACACCTACGGCGCGGCGGGCACCTACACGGTCAAGCTGACCGTGACCGACAACCAGGGCGCCAGCGCGTCCACCACGAAGACCATCACCGTGGGCACGCCGACGAACCAGCCGCCGAAGGCCGCCTTCACGCAGACGTGCAGCGTGTTCTTCATCTGGCACTACTGCAACTTCAACGGCTCGTCCTCGTCCGACCCCGACGGGACCATCACCGCGTACGCGTGGAACTTCGGTGACGGCTCGACGGGCAGCGGCGCCACCATCACCCACTTCTACAGCTCGGCGGGCGCCAAGTCCGTCAAGCTCACCGTCACCGACAACCAGGGCGCGACGGGCTCGGTCACCAAGACGGTGACCGTACCCTAGCCCGAAGATCAGGAGTGTTCAGGGACTGCGACCGGGACGATCTCGGGGGCGCCCAGCCTGATGGCGTCGGCTTCCTGGTCGGAGTCCTGCTCCTGGGAGAGCCTTTCGGCCTCCACCCGCTTGCAGAAGTACTCGACCTCCCGCTTGACCTGGTCGCCGTCCCAGCCGAGGGGTACGGCGAGCAGCTCCGCGGCCTCCTGGGCCACCGCGAGGCCGCGGTGGAAGGTCTCGATCGAGATGTGCGTGCGCCGGGTCAGCACGTCGTTCAGATGCCTGGCGCCCTCGTGCGTGGCGGCGTAGACGATCTCGGCGCGCAGGTAGTCGTCCGCGCCGTTGAGCGGCCTGGCCAGCGACCTGTCGCCCTCGACGAGCTCGAGCACCTCGTCGATGAGCGAGCCGTAACGCTGCAGCAGGTGCTCGATCCTGGCCACGTGCAGCCCGCTGGTGTGCGCCAGGCGCTGACGGGAGTTCCACAGCGCTTGGTATCCCTCAGCGCCCACCAGCGGGATCCGGTCCGTGCACGACTGCGGCACCCGCTGGTCCAGCCCGTGCGCGACGGCGTCGACCGCGTCCTTGGCCATCACCCGGTAGGTGGTGTACTTCCCGCCCGCGATCATCACCAGGCCGGGCACCGGGTGGGCGACGACGTGCTCGCGCGACAGCTTGGAGGTCTCCTCCGACTCCCCCGACAGCAGCGGGCGCAGCCCCGCGTAGACGCCCTCCACGTCGTCCCTGGTCAGCGGCACCGACAGGACGGCGTTGACGTGGTCGAGCAGGTAGCCGATGTCGACGCTGGAGGCCGCGGGGTGCACCTTGTCCAGCGTCCACTGGGTGTCGGTGGTGCCGATGATCCAGTGTCTGCCCCACGGGATCACGAAGAGCACGGACTTCTCGGTGCGCAGGATGATCCCGGTCAGCGAGTGGATGCGGTCGCGCGGCACGAGCAGGTGGACGCCCTTGGAGGCGCGCACGTGGATCTGACCGCGCCCGCCGACCAGCTCCTGGATGTCGTCGGTCCATACCCCGGTGGCGTTGACCACCTGCCGGGCCCGCACGTCCAGCTCGGCGCCGCTCTCCAGGTCCCGCACCCGCACGCCGGTGACCCTGTCGCCCTCGCGCAGGAATCCGACGACCTGGGCCCTGGGCGCCACGTGCGCGCCGTAGGTGGCCGCGGTGCGCAGCATGGTCATCACGTAGCGGGCGTCGTCGACCTGGGCGTCCCAGTACTGGACGGCGCCGGTGAACGCGGTCTTCTTGAGCGCGGGAGCCAGGCGCAGCGCCCGGCTCCTGGACAGGTGGCGGTGACTCGGCACGCCCCTGGTCAACCCGGCCGCGTAGCCGAGCGTGTCGTACAGCGCCACGCCCGCGCCCACGTAGGGCCGCTCCCAGCCGTAGTGCGTCATCGGGAACAGGAACGGCACCGGGCGCACCAGGTGCGGGGCGATGCGCTGCAGCAGCAGGGCGCGCTCCTGCAGCGCCTCCCTGACCAGGTCGAAGTTGAGCTGCTCCAGGTAGCGCAGGCCGCCGTGGATCAGCTTCGAGGAGCGCGAGGAGGTGCCCGAGGCGAAGTCGCGCGCCTCGACCAGGCCCACGCTGAGCCCGCGGGTCGCGGCATCGAGCGCGATGCCCGCGCCGACCACTCCGCCTCCCACCACGACCACGTCGAGCTCCTGCGCGGCCATCGTGGTCAGCGCCGATGCCCGCTCGACGGGCCCGAGCCGGGCCACCTGCCTTCCCGCCGCCATAGCTCCCCCTGGGATACGGCCGTCACCTTGTCCTGACATTCCTACCCGCCCTGAGCTTAGGGCAGCAGTCCGGAACGCCGGGTGGCGCTCAAGGTGAAGAATGTCGAGAACGACGAGAACGTCCAGGCCGGCCCTCGCCGGGCCGGCCTGGACGTCGCGATCAGGACAGGTCGAACCGGTCGAGGTTCATGACCTTGTCCCACGCCGCGACGAAGTCCTTGACGAACTTCTCCTTGGCGTCATCGCTGGCGTAGACCTCCGCGAGCGCGCGCAGCTCGGAGTTCGACCCGAAGACCAGGTCGGCCCGGCTGCCGGTCCACGTGACCTCGCCCTTGGCGTCGCGGCCCTCGAAGGTGGCCGCGTCCTCCGACGTCGCCGTCCACGTCGTGTCCATGTCGAGGAGGTTGACGAAGAAGTCGTTGGTCAGGGTGCCGGGGGCCGTGGTGAGGACGCCGAGCGACGACTGCTTGTGGTTCGCGCCCAGGACGCGGAGACCACCGACGAGCACCGTCATCTCGGGCGCGCTGAGGGTCAGCAGGTTCGCCTTGTCGATCAGCAGGTACTCGGCGGGAAGCCGGGTGCCCTTGCCGACGTAGTTGCGGAACCCGTCGACGGCCGGCTCGATCGCCGCGAACGACTCCACGTCGGTCTGCTCCTGCGTGGCGTCCGCGCGGCCCGGCCTGAAGGGGACCTGGACGTCGAAGCCGGCGTCCTTGGCCGCCTTCTCGACACCGGCGGCACCGGCCAGCACGATCAGGTCGGCGAACGAGATCTGCTTGCCGCCGCTCTGGGCGGCGTTGAAGGCCTGCTGGATCCCCTCCAGCTTGCGCAGCACCGTCGCCAGCTGGTCGGGGTCGTTGACCTCCCACCCGCTCTGCGGCTGCAGGCGGATGCGGGCGCCGTTGGCGCCGCCGCGCTTGTCGCTGCCGCGGAAGGACGAGGCCGACGCCCACGCGGTGGACACCAGCTCCGACACCGTCAGGCCCGAGGCGAGGACCTGCTCCTTGAGCGAGGCGACGTCCTGGGCGTCGACGAGCTCGTGCGTCACCTCGGGGAGCGGGTCCTGCCAGAGCAGCGTCTCGGCGGGGACCTCCGGGCCGAGGTAGCGCGCCTTCGGGCCCATGTCGCGGTGGGTCAGCTTGTACCAGGCCTTGGAGAAGGCTTCCGCGAGCTCCTCGGGGTGGTCGAGCCAGCGCCGCGTGATCTGCTCGTAGACCGGGTCGAACCGGAGCGAGAGGTCGGTCGTCAGCATCGTCGGAGCGTGGCTCTTCGACGAGTCGTGAGCGTCGGGAACGGTCCCCGCGCCCGCGCCCTCCTTCGGACGCCACTGGTGCGCCCCCGCGGGGCTCTTGAACAGCTCCCACTCGTACCCGTACAGGATCTCCAGGAAGCTGTTGTCCCAGGTGATCGGGGTGTTCGTCCAGATGCCCTCGAGACCGCTGGTGATCGCGTCGCCACCCTTGCCGGTGCCGTAGCTGCTCTTCCAGCCGAGGCCCTGCTGCTCGAGCGGGGCGGCCTCGGGGTCGGCACCGACGTTCTCCGCCGGGCCGGCACCGTGGGTCTTGCCGAAGGTGTGGCCGCCCGCGATGAGGGCGGCGGTCTCCTCGTCGTTCATCGCCATCCGGCGGAACGTCTCACGGATGTCGCGGGCCGCGGCCAGCGGGTCCGGGTTGCCGTTCGGGCCCTCCGGGTTGACGTAGATGAGGCCCATCTGGACAGCGGCGAGCGGGTTCTCCAGCTCCCGGTCGCCGGTGTAGCGCTCGTCGTCGAGCCAGGTGCTCTCGGGACCCCAGTAGACGTCCTCGTCGGCCTCCCAGACGTCCGCACGACCGCCGGCGAAGCCGAACGTCTTGAAGCCCATCGACTCCAGGGCGACGTTGCCGGACAGGATCATGAGGTCGGCCCACGACAGGCTCTTGCCGTACTTCTTCTTGATCGGCCACAGCAGGCGGCGGGCCTTGTCGAGGCTCGCGTTGTCCGGCCAGCTGTTGAGCGGGGCGAAGCGCTGCTGGCCCGCGCCGGCGCCGCCGCGGCCGTCGCTGATCCGGTAGGTGCCCGCGCTGTGCCAGGCCATCCGGATGATCAGCGGGCCGTAGTGGCCGAAGTCGGCCGGCCACCAGTCCTGCGAGGTCGTCAGCACCTCCAGGATGTCCCGCTTCACGGCCGGGAGGTCGAGGCTGTTGAACGCCTCGGCGTAGTCGAACTCCTCGCCGAACGGGTTGGCCACGGCGGGGTTCTTGGCGAGGATCTTCAGGTTGAGCCGTTCCGGCCACCACTGGCGGTTTCCGCCGCCCTGAGTGGGGTGCGGGGCGCGCTCGTGCGCGACCGGGCAGCCGCCTGCGTTTGCCTCTTGGTTCTCAGACATGGGGAATCCTTTTGCTCAGGAACTGCTGGCGATGGAACAGTCGGGGCACAGGCCCCAGTAGACGACCTCGGCCTCGTCGATCGTGAACCCGAGATCGTCGGCCGCGGTCAGGCATGGCGCGTGCCCGACCGCGCAGTCGACGTCGGCGACGACACCGCACGACCGGCACACGATGTGGTGGTGGTTGTCGCCGATACGCCCTTCGAACCTGGCCGGACTGCCGGCCGGTTCGATACGGCGTACGAGCCCCGCCGCGGTGAGCGCGTAGAGGGCCTCGTAGACGGCCTGAAGGGAGATGTGGCCTACGCGATCGCGCACTCCTGAGGCGATCGCTTCGGCGTCGAGATGGTCACCGTCGCGGACGGTCTCGAGCAGCGCGACGCGGGCGGCCGTCACCCGCAGGCCGGCACCTCGCAGCTCCTCGGCTGTGGACGGAGGCTGGGATGCGGTCATGCCGTCAACCTACCCACATAAACACGAACAGTTCAAGGGAACGAATCGCCCAAGTCTAGGATGTCGCGCAATGTTTGCCCTGCTATGACGTGGGCTTTTGGAGCATGTCACGGGCGTTCTGACGGCAGCACAAAGACGCGGGATCGCCCCTGAGGGCGTGACTCTAGGCCCTGATGACCTTGACGCCCGCCTCGGAGAGCGACGCGGCCAGGGCGTCGGAGAGCCGGCTGTCGGTGACGAGGGTGTCGATCTGGGTGATCGGGCAGATGCGGGAGAAGGCACGCTTGCCGATCTTGGAGGAGTCGGCCACGACCACGACCTGCGCGGCCCGGCTGATCAGCAGGTGGTTGACGCTGGCCTCGCCCTCGTGGTGCGCCGAGGCGCCCAGGTCGACGTCGAGCGCGTCGACGCCGAGGAAGGCCACGTCCAGCGTCACCTGCTCCAGCACGCCCGAGGCCAGCGGGCCGATGAGCTCGTAGGACTGCTGGCGCGCCACGCCGCCGGTGACCACGATCTTGACGTGCTGGCGGACCGTGAGCTCCGAGGCGATGTTGAGCGCGTTGGTGACGATCGTGAAGCCGGACTCGAGCGTGGAGCGGGTGGCCAGCGTGCGGGCCAGCTCGGAGGTGGTGGTGCCGCCGTTCATGCCGACGACCGCGCCGGGGGCGACCAGGTCGGCGGCCGCCGCGGCGATGCGGTGCTTCTCGTCGGCGTGCCTGGCCGTCTTGTAGCGCAGCGGGAGGTCGTAGCTCACGCTCTGCGCGACCGCGCCGCCGCGCGTGCGCATGAGCATCTGCTGCTGTGCCAGCTGATCGAAGTCGCGACGGATCGTGGCCGTGGAGACGTCGAGCGACTGCGCCGCCTCCTCGACGGTGAGGCGACCCTCCTGCGCGAGCAGTTCAAGAATCGCGTTCCACCGGTCATAACGGGACACGAAGTCCTCCCTCGGAGATCCGTCAGGAGCAAGCGTGGCACATCACGGGAGGTCAAGGCCACCAGTGCAAAAATATGCGCTGTTCTGATATAAAAAGAGCAGAAACAAACATCGATCGGGAGGTAAGTGGTGACCACCCACACCGAAGCCGAGATCGCATCCCAGCCGGAGTGCTGGCGCCGCGCCGTCGAGAACGTTCCAGCGGGCGCGCTGCCGCAACCGGGCGAGCGGGTCGCCGTCGTCGGCTGCGGGACGTCGTGGTTCATCGCGATGGCCTACGCCACGCTGCGCGAGCAGGCCGGGCTCGGCGAGACCGACGCGTTCGCCGCCTCCGAGGCGCCCACGGGCCGCCGCTACGACCGCGTGCTCGCGCTGACCCGCTCGGGCACCACGACCGAGGTGCTCGCCCTGCTGGCCGAGACCGACCTGCCGACCACGGCCATCACCGCCGACCCGAACACCCCGGTCATGACGGCCGCCGACCAGGTCGTCGTGCTCGACTACGCCGACGAGCAGTCGGTCGTGCAGACCCGCTTCGCCACCACCCAGCTCGCGATGCTGCGCGCCAGCCTCAGCGAGGACCTCACCCAGGCGATCGCCGACGCCGGCAGGGCTCTGGCCGAGCCGCTGCCCGCCGAACTGGTCGAGGCCGAGCAGTTCAGCTTCCTCGGCACCGGCTGGTCGGTCGGCCTGGCCCAGGAGGCGGCGCTGAAGATGCGCGAGGCCTCCAGGTCGTGGACCGAGGCGTACCCGGCGATGGAGTACCGCCACGGCCCGATCAGCATCGCCGGCCCCGGCCGCGTCACCTGGATGCTCGGCACCGCCCCCGACGGCCTGCGCGAGCAGGTGGAGGCCACCGGCGGCACGTTCTTCCAGAGCGACCTCGACCCGATGGCCGAGCTGATCAGGGCCCAGCGCGTCGCGGTCGCCAGGGCCTTCGCCCGCGGGCTCAACCCCGACGAGCCCCTGCACCTCACGCGATCTGTGATCCTTTCTTCATGAGCCTTACTCTCTCCGACGCCCGGATCGTGACCCCCGAAGGGGTGCACGAGGGGTGGTTGACCATCGAAGACGGCCGGATCACGCACGTCGGCCGGGGATCCGCCCCCCGCGCGGGCCACAGCCTGGGCGGGCGGCATGTCGTGCCCGGTTTCGTCGACATCCACAACCACGGCGGAGCGGGCGGGTCCTTCCCGACGGGCGAGCAGGACAAGGCGCGGGAGGCGATCGCGCTGCACCTGCGCCACGGCACCACCACGATGGTCGCGAGCCTGGTGACGGAGACGCTGGAGAACCTGGCCTCGGCCGCCGCGTCGATGGCCGAGCTGTGCGACGACGGCCTGCTGGCCGGGATCCACTTCGAGGGGCCCTACATCTCCAAGGCGCGGTGCGGCGCGCACAACCCCGCGCTGCTGCGCGAGCCGACGCCGGCCGAGTTCGCCGGGCTGCTCAAGGCCGGCCGCGGCCACGTGCGCATGCTGACGATCGCCACCGAACTGCCCGGCGCGCTCGACACGATCCGTACGGCTGCCGCCGAGGGCGTGATCGTGGCGCTCGGCCACAGCGACGCCGACTACGACAAGACGCTGGAGGGCATCGAGGCGGGCGGCACGGTCGCCACCCACCTCTACAACGCCATGCCGCCGCTCGGCCACCGCGCGCCGGGGCCGGTCGCCGCGCTGCTCGAGGACGAGCGGGTCACGGTCGAGCTCATCAACGACGGCGTGCACGTGCACCCCGCGATGCTCCGCCTGGCCTACGACGTAGCGGGGCCGTCCAGGACCACTCTGATCACCGACGCGATGGCCGCCACCGGGATGGGCGACGGCACCTACGTGCTCGGCAGCATGCAGGTCGACGTGGCCGACGGCGTCGCCAGGCTGGTGGAGGGCGGCTCGATCGCCGGGTCCACGCTGACGATGGACGTGGCGTTCCGGCGCGCCGTCCAGGAGGTCGGCCTGTCGCTGCCCGAGGCGGTCCAGGTGGCCTCGCTCACGCCCGCGCGCGTGCTCGGCCTGGACTCCCAGCTCGGCTCGATCGCCGCGGGCAAGGTGGCGGACCTGGTCGTCCTTTCCGACTCCCTGCAGGTCGAGGGCGTCATGCAGCGCGGAGCCTGGACCACGGAGCCCTGATGATCCTCACCGTGACGCTCAACGCCGCACTCGACGTCACCTACCAGGTGCCCGCCGTCGACTGGGACGGCGTCAACCGGGTCCGGACCGTGCACAGGCGCGCGGGCGGCAAGGGCGTCAACGTGGCCCGCGTGCTGGCGGCGCTCGGCCAGGAGGTCCTGGTCACGGGCCTGGCGGGCGGGCCGACGGGTGAGGCCGTCGCGGCCGACCTGCGCGCGTCGGGGCTCCCCGACGCGCTCGTCCCGGTCTCCGGTGACTCCCGCACCACGCTGGTCGTCTCCGAGCCCGGCAGGACCGCGCTGTTCAACGAGCCAGGCCCCACGGTGACGCCCGACGAGCTCGCGAACTTCCTCAAGCGGTACGGCGAGCTGCTGCGTGACGCGGGCGCGGTGGTCATCTCGGGGAGCCTGCCGCAGGGCGTGCCCGCCGACTTCTACGCCACGCTCGCCCAGGTCGCGCACGACCGGGGCGTTCCCGCGGTCGTGGACGCCGACGGCGAGCCGCTGCGCCACGCCCCCAAGGGCCGCCCGGCCATCGTCAAGCCCAACGCCGAGGAGCTGGCCAGGGCCGTGCCCGGTGGCACCGCTCTGGAGGGGGCCGCCGAGCTCAGGTCGCAGGGCGCCGAGGCGGTGGTCGTCTCGATGGGCGCCGACGGGCTGCTCGCGGTCACCCCGGAGGGCGCCTTCCGCGCCGGCATGCCGTACCGGGTGGAGGGCAATCCCACAGGGGCGGGCGACTCGCTGGTCGCGGGGCTGGCGCTGGGGCTGGTCGAGGGGACGCCGTGGCCGTCCAGGCTGGCCAGGGCCGCCGCGCTCGGGGCGGCGGCGGTGGCCGCGCCGGTGGCGGGCGACTTCGACCGCGACGTCTACGCCGACATCCACCCCAAGATCGTCATCAGCTAAGGAGCCCGCCATGCCCCTCGCCTCCATCGGCGACATCGTCCGCGACGCGCCGCTCGGCGTTGGCGCGTTCAACGTGATCCAGCTCGAGCACGCCACCGCCATCGTGGCGGGGGCCGAGGCGGTGAACCTGCCCGTCGTGCTGCAGATCAGCGAGAACTGCGTGAAGTACCACGGCGCGCTGGCGCCCATCGCGCTCGCCTCGCTGGCCGTCGCGCGCGCCGCCCGCGTCCCCGTGGCGGTGCACCTCGACCATGCCACCGACCGCGCGCTCGTCGAGGAGGCCGTCGAGCTGGGGCTGGGCTCGGTGATGTTCGACGCCTCAGCGCTGCCCGACGAGGAGAACGTGGCCGCGACCGCCTCCGTGGCCGCCTGGTGCCACGAGCGGGGCGTGTGGGTGGAGGCCGAGCTGGGCGAGGTCGGCGGCAAGGACGGCGTGCACGCGCCCGGGGCGCGCACCAAGCCGCACGAGGCGGTCGACTACGTGGCCCGCACCGGCGTCGACGCGCTGGCCGTGGCGGTCGGCAGCTCGCACGCGATGACCACCAAGGACGCGGTGCTCGACCTGGACCTCATCACCGAGCTGCACGCCGCGGTGCCGGTGCCGCTGGTGCTGCACGGCTCCTCCGGCGTGCCGGACGACACCCTGCGCGAGGCCGTACGGCACGGCATGAAGAAGATCAACATCGCCACGCACCTGAACAAGGCGTTCACGGGCGCGGTCAGGGAGTACCTGGCGGCCGACGCCAAGGTGGTGGACTCCCGCAAGTACCTCAAGGCGGGCCGCGACGCCGTGGCCCGCGAGGTGACCCACCTGCTGGGCGTGCTGGCTAGCTGAGCTCCTTGCGCATCTCCACGGCCTGCCGTCCCTCGACGCCCTTGAACCCGACCTCCTGGTAGCCGAGCCGGGCGTACAGCGCCCGGTTGGACAGCATCTTCACGTTGGTGATCAGGCGGGTCGCGGGCAGGCCCAGCCTCCTGGCCTCGTCCTCGGCGAAGGCCAGCAGCTCCCTGCCGACCCCCTTGCCGTGCATCTGCGGCCGGACGGCGACGTTGTCGATGTACAGCGCGCCGTCCTCCGGGATCAACACGATCAACCCGTCGATGTCCCCGGTCAGGTGCACCCGCTGCTCGGCGATGAGCTTGCCGTAGTCGGCCTCCATCGGCAGCGGCCGCATCCCCACGATCTCGACCCACGGCTCGTAGGCCGCGAACACGATCTCCTCGACCGCCTTCTGGTCGCTCTCCCGCGCCAGCCTCATGCTTCCCGCCTTCACGACGTCGTCATTCACCTACGGCAGACTACGCTCGACCGCCGCCGCCACCAGATCCTGGACCTCCTGCTCGGAGAAGACCTCAGGGAGCGTGAGCTGCTCGACGATGAGCCAGTTCATCGCGAGGAAGAGCAGCTTGACGGTGGTCTCGTCGCCGGGTAGCCCGGATTCGAGGTGGTAGCGGACGTTGGCGTCGATGTCCTCCCTGATGCGCTTGGTGAGTACGGCGCGCAGCTCCGGGCGGCGGGTCGCCTCCAACCGGAGCTCCAGGAGCGCGAGCCAGCCCGTGCGGAACGCCGTGATGCGGCCGACGATGTCGCGCATGAGCTCCACGACGCGCTCCTTGGTGCGCGGGCCCGCCAGGGAGTCGGTCATGGTGCGCTCGTCGGGCTGCAGCCGCTCGTAGATCCGCCCGCCCGCCTGCGTCAGCAGGTCGTCGCGGTTGTCGAAGTAGTTCGAGGCCGTGCCGACCGGCACCTCCGCCTGCGCGTCCACGGCCCGGAACGTCAGCCCGCGCGCCCCGTCGCGCGCCAGGACCTCGATCGCGGCGTCCACGAGCGCCGCCCGACGGGCCAGGTTCTGCCTCACCATTGACACCACTCCACATGTAGTACTACGGTTAAGCCACTTCAAACAGAGTACTACAGGAGCAGTCATGCGAAAGCTTGTTTACTTCGTCGGAATGTCGATTGACGGCTACATCGCCGGCCCCGGCGGCGAGATCGATTTCTACCCCCTGCCCGAGGACATGCTCGCGTGGATCAGGGAGGACTACCCCGAGACGCTGCCCACGCATGCCAGGCCCCACCTCGGCCTGGCCGTCGACGCGCCGAACCAGGCCTTCGACACGCTGGTGATGGGCCGGGGCACCTACGAGCCCGCCCTGGCCATCAACGTGACCAACCCGTACGCGCACCTGCGCGAGTACGTCGTGTCCAGGACCATGGGCCTGGTCGAGGACCCGGTGAAGCTGGTGCGCGAGCTCAAGCAGGAGGACACCGGCAAGGACATCTGGCTCGCCGGCGGCGGCAAGCTGGCCGCGAGCCTGCTGCCCGAGATCGACGAGCTGGTCGTGAAGAGCTACCCGGTCGTGGCGGGGACGGGCATCCCCGGCTTCGCCGGAGAGTTCAGCCCGACCCTGTTCAAGCCGACCGCGCGCCGCGAGTTCAGCAACGGCGCCACGGTCACCTGGTTCACCCGGTGATCACCACGGCAGGGGCCGGCCGTCGCGGAAGAAACCGCCGGTCGGCCCGTTGTCAGGCAGGTTCACCGCCCACAGCACGCTCGCCGCGCCCTCGGCCACCGGCCGCCCGCCCGGCCCGCCCATGTCCGTCGCCACCCAGCCCGGGCACACGGAGTTGACCAGGATGCGGTCGCCGCGCAGCTCGGCGGCGAGCATCCTGGTGAGCGCGTTCAGCGCCGCCTTCGACATCGCGTAGGCGGGGGTGCCCGCGCCCATGCTCGCCAGCGATCCCGCCTCGCTGGAGACGTTCACCACGCGCGCGTGCCCCGAGGCGCGCAGCAGCGGCAGCATCGCCTGCGTGAGCTGCCAGGCGCCGAGCACGTTGGTCTCCAGCGCCTCCCGCACCACGCGCAGGTCCGCCCCGGCCGCCCGCTGCCAGGTGTCGTAGTGGATGGCCGCGTTGTTGACCAGCACGTCCAGCCGGTCGAGCGAGAGCCCGGCCACGGACTCCGCGTCCGACACGTCCAACCACACGGGCACCACGTCGCCCCGGATGCCCTTCGCCGCCTCCTGAGCCTTGCCCAGGTCGCGCGCCGTCAGGATCACGGTGTCACCCGCCGCGGCCAGTTGCCGCGCCACCTCCAGCCCGATCCCCCGGTTCGCCCCCGTGACCAGGCAGGTGCGGCTCACGCCGCGTCCCCTGCGAGCTTGGCGAACGCCGCCTGCCAGTCGGCCACGGGATCGCCGGGCACGCCGTACACCTCGAAGGTCTTGCCCCGCGCGGTGGGCACGCGCAGCGCCTGCACGCAGATCTCGGCGATGTCCTCGCGGCTGACCTGGCCGTCGCCGGTGTCGCCCTGGTCGAGCAGCAGCGCGCTCCGCCCGCCGGGCTGGCCTGTCAGCCAGCTGGGCCTGACGATCGTGTACGGCAGGCCGCTGCGCCGTACCGCCTCCTCGCCGGCGAACCGGGCGCCGAGGATGTAGCCCATCTCGGGATGCTCGTCCGCCCTGGTCAGGTAGATCTGCGTGACCAGCACGACCTGCGTGCCGGGCGCGGCGGCCTCGACGACGTTGCGCACCCCCTGCTCGTGCACGGCCCTGGCGCTTGCTGCCGTGGTGCCTGACTCGACCGCGATCACCACGCCGACGGCGCCCTCGAGCGCCCGGCGGACCGCGGCCGGGTCATCGATCGAACCTCGCACCGCGCCGGGCCCCGAGGCGCTGCGCCCCAGCACCCGCACGCTCTGGGCCGCCTCGGTCAGCTTGCGCACCACATGACTGCCGACGCGCCCCGTGCCACCAATGACAAGAATGCTCACTTTCGCGAGCCTAGCCCTGGCCTGGGTGGTCGCTGGTTATCGCCCCCAAGTGGCCGTGTCGGCGCGCCGTGTCCGCTTCTACCGTGGACGCGTGATCGAGATCGGCAAGCTCCAGCCCGCGGACCGGCCCGTGTGGGAAGCGCTCTTCCGTGGATACATCGACTTCTACCAGCGCGTGGAGCCGGACGAGATGTACCGGCGCGCCTGGGAGGAGTTCCAGGCCGACACCCGCCTGCACGCCCTGGGGGCCAGGGTGGACGGCGACCTCGTCGGCATCACGCACTTCCTCACGCACGCCAGCACCTCCAAGCCCGACACGGACGTCTGCTACCTGCAGGACCTCTTCACCGCCCAGGCCGCGCGCGGCAAGGGCGTCGGCCGCGCGCTGATCGCCGCGGTGACGGACTGGGCCCGCGAGCGCGGCTGCGACCGCGTCTACTGGAACACCCACGAGACCAACACGACCGCCCGGACCCTGTACGACAAGGTCGCCTCCTACCGGGGCTTCATCCGCTACCAGATCGACCTGCCGTGAGGAAGTCGCGCACGGCCCGGTCGTAGCGGGCGCGGTCCACGTTCCACGCCTCGGTGTGCCCGCCCTCGGCGAACTCCTCGAACGTGATGTCCCAGTTCAGCCGCCTGCCGGTGGCGACCAGGCCGCGTGCCTCCTCGATCGGGTGCTGGTCGTCGGGGACGGTGTGGATCAGCAGCGTCGGCGGCCTGACCGCGGGCGGGTGGCGGATCAGGCTGAGCTCGTCCGCGTCCACCCCGGTACGCCACTTGATGACCTGGTTCGACAGCGCCCCGAGGAACCCCGGCAGGTGGAAGTTCCTGACCCCCTGCTCCGCGGTCATCCGCACGTCGATCATGGGCGCGTCCAGCACCACCCTGTCCACCTGGCCCGCCAGCCCCGACCTGGCCAGGAACTGCCCGATGATCTGCCCGCCCATCGACGTCCCGTACAGGACGAACCGCTTGGCCCCCATCCGCTGCGCCTGCCGAATCGCGGCCTCCAGATCCCGCCATTCCGAGTCGCCCAGGTGCAACAGGCCGTCCGGCGAGGCCGGCGCGCCCTCGTCGTTGCGGTAGCTGATGTCCAGGAACGGCAGGCCCAGCTCGTGCACCACCGGGAGCACCTTCAGCTCCGCCTTGCGCCGCCCGTTCTGCCCATGCACCGCCACCACCCAGGTGGTGCCGCGCCCCCGCACGTACCAGGCGGGGGCGGGCCCCAGCTCGGTGGGCACCATGACCTCGGAGTAGCCGATCCCCCAGGCGACCTCCGGATCGCCCGGCGGCACGTTCCCGAACCACCCAGGCGTGCCCACGGACGGCGTGAGCCCCCGCAACACCTTCCTCGTGACCCGCCCCGGCGCCCGCGCCACGACGTCGCCCAGCATCGCGAACGACCCCGTCCACTCCAGCCAGTAGGTGCCCGGCTTGCTCGTCTCGGCCGTCTCGGTCAGCGTGACCGTCCCGTCCTGTACGGCGAGCACCGAGGTGTTCCCGCCTCCGTAGTGCTCGACCTTGATCCCCTGGTCGCTCCCGAACCAGGCGCCGTATCCCACCGCGCCCACCAGGACCACCACGACGACGATCAGCGTCTTCCTAAGCGCGGATGCCATCGAGGAGCCTCCTGGCGTTCCGCTCGCACAGCTGCCTGAACCCGGCCTCGTCGAGCCCGATGCGCCCGCCCAGATACAGCTGGACCAGTCCCTGCGTCGACGAGGTCAGCACCAGCGCCACCTCCAGCGGCTGGTCCTGGCGCAGCGACCCGGCCGCCATCCCCTCCTCGACGATCGCCACCACATGCGCGAAGGCCGGAGACCCGCCCCCCTCGAAGTCATCGGGGAACCGCCTGGCCCGCTCGCGCCGCTCGGTCATCAGGAACGTGTACAGATGCGGGCTCCCCAGCGCGAAATCCAGGAAATCCTGCATCAACCCCAGCGCCCTGCTCTCCCAGTCCCCGCCCGGCACCCGCGTCCCCCACCTCCCGGCCAGCTCCAGGAACGTCCGGTCGGCCACGGCTTGGAGGAGTGCCTGGCGGTTGGGGTAGTGCTTGTAGATGGCCATCGCCGTGACACCGACGATCTCACCGACCCGCCGCATGCTCACGGCGTCGGCACCCTCCCGCACGAGAATCCCCTGAGCGGCATCCACGATCTTCTCGGCAGTACTCACGTATACACCGTAAACCATCTGGGTGTACGGCGTATACCTCACCAGAGACACCACGTTCTCCGATTTCGTGCCGGCTGCGCCATGGAAAACAGGCGGCGTTAGCGGGTCCTCCGTCACCGGTGGAGCGCTCGCTCTACGCATCTGGGTGGGCAGGAGGTGGCCGGCCACCTACGTGGGTTTCGGGTGGGGGCTTCAAAAGAACGCCCGACCGGAGGGAGGACCTTTCTTGGGGGCCTTCCTCCGGAGGGCGACGGGTCAGCGCTGGACGGGGGCTACGACTACCTCGACGCGCTGGAATTCCTTGATGTCGGAGTAGCCCGTGGAGGCCATGGTGCGCTTGAGGGCGCCCATGAGGTTCATCGAGCCGTCCGCCACGCTGGAGGGGCCGTGGAGGATCTGCTCCAGCGTGCCGACCGTGCCGAACTCGACGCGGCGCCCGCGCGGCAGGTCAGGGTGGTGGGCCTCGGAACCCCAGTGGAAGCCGTGCCCGGGAGCCTCGGCGGCACGCGCCAGGGGCGAGCCGACCATGACGGCGTCCGCGCCGCAGGCGATGGCCTTGGCGATGTCGCCCGAGGTGCCCATGCCGCCGTCGGCGATGACGTGGACGTAGCGGCCGCCCGACTCGTCCATGTAGTCGCGGCGCGCGGCGGCCACGTCCGAGATGGCGGTGGCCATGGGTACGGCGACGCCGAGGACGTTGCGGGTGGTGTGGGAGGCGCCCCCGCCGAAGCCCACGAGCACGCCGGCGGCCCCGGTGCGCATCAGGTGGAGGGCCGCCGTGTAGGTGGCGCAGCCGCCGACGATGACGGGCACGTCGAGCTCGTAGATGAACTGCTTGAGGTTGAGCGGCTCGGCCCGCCCGGAGACGTGCTCGGCGGAGACCGTGGTGCCCCGGATGACGAAGATGTCGACCCCGGCGTCGATGACCGCCTTGTGGTACTGCACGGTCCGCTGCGGCGACAGCCGTACGGCCGTCGTGACGCCCGAGGCGCGGATCTCCTCGATGCGGCGGCCGATCAGCTCCTCCTTGATCGGGGCCGTGTAGATCTCCTGCAGGCGCTTCGTGGCGGCGGCAGAGTCGAGCGAGGCGCACTCCTCGAGCAGCGGCGACGGGTCCTCGTACCGCGTCCACAGGCCTTCGAGGTCGAGCGGCGCGAGCCCGCCGAGGCGGCCGATCGCGATGGCGGTGGCCGGGGAGACGACGCTGTCCATGGGGGCCACCACGACGGGCAGCTCGAACCGGTAAGCGTCGATCTGCCAGGCGATCGAGACCTCTTCGGGGTCCCGGGTGCGCCGGGAGGGGACGAGGCCGATCTCGTCGAGCGCGTAGGCCCGGCGACCGGTCTTGCCCCGGCCGATCTCCACCTGCTGAGTCATGTCTTACCTTCTGTGATAGTTGGGAGCTTCCACGGTCATCTGGATGTCGTGGGGATGGCTCTCCGTGAGGCCCGCCGCGGTGATCGGCATGAGCTCGCAGTCGGTGTGCATCTGCGTGATGGTGCGGCAGCCCGCGTACCACATGCCCTGGCGCAGGCCGCCGACGAGCTGGTGGGCGACGGCGGCGAGCGGGCCGCGGTAGGGCACCTGGCCCTCGATGCCCTCGGGGATGTACTTGTCCTCGCCGCCGACGTCGGCCTGCGCGTAGCGGTCCTTGGAGAAGGACGTGCCGCCGCGCTCGCGGTTGCGGACCGCGCCGAGCGAGCCCATGCCGCGGTAGGACTTGAACTGCTTGCCGTTGATGAAGATCAGCTCGCCGGGCGACTCCTCGCAGCCTGCGAGCAGGGAGCCGAGCATGACCGTGTCGGCCCCGGCGGCGATGGCCTTGACGATGTCGCCCGAGTACTGCAGGCCGCCGTCGCCGATGACCGGCACCCCGGCGGGCCCGCACGCGAGCGAGGCCTCGTAGATGGCCGTGACCTGGGGTGCGCCGACCCCGGCCACGACGCGGGTGGTGCAGATGGAGCCGGGGCCCACCCCGACCTTGACCCCGTCGGCGCCCGCCTCGACGAGCATCTGGGCGCCCGCCCTGGTGGCGATGTTGCCGCCGATGACGTCGACCCGGCTGTTGGCCTTGATCTTGCCGACCATGTCGGCCAGGCCCTTGGAGTGGCCGTGCGCGACATCCACGACGATGGTGTCGACGCCCGCGTCGATCAGCGCCTTGGCGCGCTCCTCCGCGTCGCCGCCGACCCCGATGGCCGCGCCCACGACCAGGCGGCCGTCGGCGTCCTTGGTGGCGAGCGGGTACTGCTCGCTCTTGGTGAAGTCCTTGACGGTGATCAGGCCGCGCAGCTTGCCCGCGTCGTCGACCAGCGGCAGTTTCTCGATCTTGTTGGCGCGCAGCAGCGCGAACGCCTCGTCGCGGGAAACCCCGACCGGCGCGGTGACCAGCGGCATCGCGGTCATGACCTCGCGGACGGGACGCGACTGGTCGGTCTCGAAGCGCATGTCGCGGTTGGTCACGATGCCGACGAGTACGCCGGAGTAGTCCGTGACCGGAACTCCGGAGATCCGGTACGTGGCGCACAGCCGCTCCACGTCGGCCAGCGTGTCGTCCGGCGAGCAGGTGACCGGGTTGGTGACCATCCCGGCCTCGGAACGCTTGACCAGGTCGACCTGCTGGGCCTGCTCCTCCACGGACAGGTTGCGGTGCAGGATCCCGATGCCGCCCTGGCGGGCCATCGCCACCGCCATGCGTGCCTCGGTGACCGTGTCCATGGCCGCGGAGACCAGCGGGATCGCCAGTGTGATGTTGCGGGACAGACGTGAGCTGGTGTTGGCCTCGCCTGGTTGCAGGTCCGAGTACGCGGGCACCAGCAGCACGTCATCGAAGGTCAGACCTGTCTCGGTGAACTTGGACATGCTGCGGCCCCCTCTGCCGTTTAGCTTTGCAGCCAAGTCTAGGGCCTGGGTCCAAAAGGCAGGGATGCCGGGGAGACGATGACCCCCACGATCCGTCGTACCCCCGGCATCGAAAAGAGCCGGGGATGGGGCGGTCGGTGATCCGCCCCATCCTCCGGCCACCGGCACCGGGCTGGCGCGCGTTCGCGCCACCGAACCCCCCTCCGTGTCCTGATGGCCGCGCTACCCGCCGGGTGGTGCCGACGCTGGGTTAAGCCTGCGTTACTCATCGGCACACCGCAATGTGAAAACTTGCAATTGCACGAAGTTGCACACCAGGCTGAGGAGTCGGCGCAAGGCGCGGACACGGGCGTATTGCCGGGTTATCCTCGCGGACACGCCCGTCCCCCCTACGGAGCACTCCACATGCGCAACGACTCCCGCACCGCGCCGGATCCGCTCGAGACGCTGGGCCTGGCCCCGGCGCAGACCGCCCTGTACACGGCGGTGCTCCGCCTCCACAGGGCGACGGTCGCCGAGCTCGCGGAGGCCATGGACGGCTCGGTGGAGAAGGTGGGCAGGGAGCTGGAGGCCCTCGTCCGGCTCGGCGTGGTCGACGAGCAGTCCGGCGAGTACCTGGCCAGGCATCCGGCGGCCGCGCTCGGGCGGCTCATCGCCGAGCGGCTCGACCGGCTGGCCGAGGAGAGCAGGCGCATCGACAGCGCGCTGGGCTCGATCCGCGGCCTGATCCGCGACTACGACGCGGGCCGCGACTACCAGAGCGGCCCGTTCCCCGTCGAGGCGGTCAGCGGGGCGGACGTCCTCTACGAGTCGGTGGTCGGCATGGCGGTCCAGTCGCCGCCGATGGAGCTGCTCACCGCCATCCCGGACGAACGCACCATGACGGATTTTGTCCGGAAATTTGCGGATCCCTGGATCGATGCGCAGGGGCGGCACCTGCTGCACGTGCGTGCGGTGATCCCGGTCGACACGCTGTCGCTGCCCGGCGTTCGCGAGCAGCTGACACGGCTGACGGAGACCGGGGGCAGGGTGCGCACGCTTGACCGGGTGCCCAGCTGGTTCATGACCGCGGGCCCCGAGGCCGCGGGGCTGCCCGCGCTGTGGGGCGGCAACCTGCCCGACCACGCCTACAACTTCTACCTGGTGCGCGCCCCGATCGTGGTCGGCGTGCTCCGCTCGCTCTTCGAGGAGCTGTGGGGCCGGGCCGTACCCCTGCCGTGGGGCAGGCGCGGCGACGGGATGGTGCAGGTGCTGCGGCTGGCCGCGCAGGGGCAGTGCGACGACTCGATCGCGCGGCAACTGGGCGTGTCGGTGCGTACCGTGCGCGCCAGGTTCGCCGACGCGATGGCCGAGCTGGGGGCCCAGTCGCGCTTCCACGCCGGCGTGGAGGCCGCACGGCGCGGATGGCTCGCCTAATACGAGTCACACGGGCCGCATCGGTCATATGGTGGTGAGGTGCTGGAAGACGTCCCCCGCGACCCGTTCGCGGACGACCCGAACGATCCGTCGTCGGAGATGGGCGAGCTCGATGACGCCGAGCCGCTGACCGCGGCCGAACGCGACGAGGCCATCACCGACCTGGCCGACGTGGAGGTCTTTCGATCCCTGCTCGAACCGCAGGGAGTGCTGGGCCTGGTCCTCGACTGTCCGGAATGTGGTGAACAGCACTTCTTCGACTGGGAGCTGCTGCGCGGCAACCTGCGCCAGATGATCGAGCGGGGCCAGCCGCAGGTGCACGAGCCGGCCTTCCACCCCGACCCGACCGACTACGTGACCTGGGAGTACGCCAGGGGCTACGTGGACGGCGTCATCGACACCGAAGAGCGCCGCTGAGTCACGTCGGCGCGCAGCGCCGCGAGCAGCCGCACGGCGGGATCGGCGAGGTCGGGCTGCTCTCCCCGGGCGAGCGCGTCGAGCAGAGCCTCGGTCCGCTCCTCCGGCGTCAAGCCGACTCCAGCTCGGCCATCTGCCTCAACCTGGCCAGCGCCCGATGCTGGGCGACCCGGACTGCCCCTGGTGACATACCGAGTACATTACCGGTCTCCTCGGCCGACAGGCCTGACACCACCCTCAGCAGCAGCAGTTCCCGCTGGTTCTGTGGCAGCCGCGCCAGCAGCCTGCGGGCGTGCTCGACCTCGATGTAGCGCACCACGGTCTCCTCGGGACCCGGCCCGTCGTCGGGCCCGTCGGGCAGGTCCTGCGTGGGTACGGCGGAGCGGACGGAACTGCGCAGCGCGTCGGCCACCTTGTGCGAGGCGATTCCGAACACGAACGAGGCGAACGGCCGGCCCATGTCGCGATAACGCGGCAGCGCGGACAGCACCGCGATGCACACCTCCTGGGCCACGTCATCGGCAATGTGATATTGCCCGGAAACCCTGCCCAGCCTGGCCCGGCAATAGCGCACCACCATCGGGCGCAACTCACCGAGAAGGGATTCGATCGCGCGGCGATCCCCCTGAACAGCCAGGCTCGTCAGTTCCCTTAGGTCGGAGTCATCCGCACGTGCCGGAAGTCTCGACGCGAGCCTTACCCCAATTTTGGCGTCGGCGACGCTTCCCTCGCTCACGTTAGGCATGATGCCCGCACCGATCCTGCCTGTCGTCATAGCGAACGGCTACGGATTGGTCACATTGAAGCGACGATAACCGCCCGTAATCGTACGGCCACACTAAGCCTTTCGGGTTGGCGAAATATTTCACGATATAACCCGAAATGAGGGACAATTGTCAGACGCCTAGACGCTTTGCGAGCGTTCCCGGTTTACCGCAATAAACCAACTTTCTCTAGAGATCCCACCCTCTACGAGGAGATCGCTCCAGGGCCCCTGTCCGCTACACCCCATTTCATGCCAGATCTTGTACGGCAATGCCACACTCAACCAGATTCCGCACGAAAACACGCACTCGTACCCAGACTCGGCGCCGTACACGCAGAAAGGCCCGCACCGGACAGCGGTGCGGGCCCCTCTTCCGAGAGATCAGTGGCCGTGACCGTGGCCGTGACCGGCGCCGGCGGCCGGCGCCTCCTCCTCGGGCTTGTCCACCACGAGGGCCTCGGTCGTGAGCAGCATGCCGGCGATGGACGCGGCGTTCTGCACGGCCGAGCGGGTGACCTTCACCGGGTCGATGACGCCCTGGGCGACCAGGTCGCCGTACTCGCCGGTGGCGGCGTTGAAGCCGTGACCGGGCTCCTGCTCGGAGATGCGGTGCGTGACCACGTACCCCTCGAGGCCGGCGTTCTCGGCGATCCAGCGGGCCGGCTCGACCAGCGAGCGGCGCACGATGGCGACACCGGTCGCCTCGTCGCCGTCGAGGCCGAGGTTGTCCAGGTCCTTGGAGACGTGGATCAGGGCCGCGCCACCGCCGGAGACGATGCCCTCCTCGATCGCGGCGCGCGTCGCGGAGATCGCGTCCTCGAGGCGGTGCTTCTTCTCCTTGAGCTCGACCTCGGTGGCGGCGCCGACACGCAGCACGCACACACCGCCGGCGAGCTTGGCCAGGCGCTCCTGCAGCTTCTCGCGGTCCCAGTCGGAGTCGGACTGCTCGATCGCGAGCTTGATCTCCTTGACCCGGTCGTCGATGGCCTTCTGGTCACCGGCACCGTCGACGACGGTCGTGTCGTCCTTGGTGATGACGATGCGGCGGGCCTGGCCGAGCACCTCGAGGCCGACGTTCTCCAGCTTGAGGCCGACCTCCTCCGCGACGACCTGGCCGCCGGTGAGGATGGCCATGTCCTGCAGCATCGCCTTGCGGCGGTCGCCGAAGCCCGGGGCCTTGACGGCCACGGAGGTGAACGTGCCGCGGATCTTGTTGGTGACGAGTACGGCCAGAGCCTCGCCCTCCACGTCCTCGGCCACCACCAGCAGCGGCTTCTTGGTCTGGGCGACCTTCTCGAGCAGCGGCAGGAAGTCCGCGATCGAGGAGATCTTGCTCTGGGTGAGCAGCACGTAGGCGTCCTCCAGGACGGCCTCCATGCGCTCGGGGTCGGTCACCATGTAGGCGGACAGGTAGCCCTTGTCGAACTGGAGACCCTCGGTGAACTCCAGCTCCATGCCCATGGCGTTGGACTCTTCGACGGTCAGGACGCCGTCCTTGCCGACCTTGTCGAACGCCTCGGCGATCAGCTCGCCGATCTTGGCGTCCTGCGCGGAGATCGTCGCGACGTTGGCGATCTCCTTCTTGTCCTCGACCGGGCGGGCCACGGCGAGCAGCTTGTCGCTGATCGCCTTGGCGGCCTTGTCGATGCCGCGCTTGAGCGACAGCGGCGAGGCGCCGGCCGCCACGTTGCGCAGGCCCTCGCGGACCATCGCCTGGGCCAGGACCGTCGCGGTGGTGGTGCCGTCGCCCGCGATGTCGTTGGTCTTGGTGGCGACTTCCTTGGCGAGCTGGGCGCCGAGGTTCTCGTAGCGCTCCTCCAGCTCGATCTCACGAGCGATGGTGACACCGTCGTTCGTGATCGTCGGAGCACCGAACTTCTTGTCGATGACGACGTTGCGGCCACGCGGGCCGAGGGTTACCTTCACGGCGTCCGCGAGGGCGTTCACGCCGCGCTCGAGCGCGCGACGGGCGTCCTCGTTGAACTCCAGGATCTTCGCCATTGCTATGAAAGTCCTCTCCTAGTGTCGAAAGCCCCGGCGCTCGACAGAGCGTCCGGGGCCCGACACATCCGGCTTACTTCTCGATGATCGCGAGAACGTCGCGGGCGGAGAGCACCAGGTACTCCTCGCCGCCGTACTTGACCTCGGTGCCGCCGTACTTGCTGTAGAGGACGATGTCGCCCTCGGCGACGTCGAGCGGAATCCGCTTCTCGCCCTCGTCGTCCCAGTTGCCCGGGCCCACCGCGAGGACCTTGCCCTCCTGCGGCTTCTCCTTGGCGGTGTCAGGGATGACCAGGCCGGAAGCGGTCGTCTGCTCGGCCTCAAGCGGCTGAACCACAATGCGGTCGCCGAGCGGCTTAACGGGAACCTTGGTGGCGGTCGTCACGATCGGACCTCCCCTTCAGATTTGAATGATCTAGAAGAGGCGACCAGCGGGGCCTGCCGTCGCGGGTGTCAGACCTGCCTCGTCGCACGTTGGCACTCTCAAGGGGAGAGTGCCAACAGGAAACATATGCAAGAGGGGCTTGACAGTCAACACGAACGCGTCCGCTCAGAGCGATCCGAGGTACGAGCCTTCCACCAGGTCGGCCAGGATGCCGGGCCTGCTGGGGTTCCAGCCGAGCGCGGCGCGGGTGCGCTCGGATCCGACACGCTGGCTCAGCGCGAGCGCGTCGGCGAACGGCCGGCCGAGCAGCTCGGCGGCCTCCTCCACGGGCCAGGCGTTCACGCTCGGGTCGACGCCGGCAGAGCGCGCGGCGGCCTTGGCGACCTCGTTCAGCGGCACGCCCTCCTCGGTGATCCCGTGGTAGACCGCGCCCTTCTCGCCCTTCTCCACGACCGCCACGATCAGCTCCGCCAGGTCGTCGATGTGGACGAACGACCAGGTGGGCACCGTGCCGTCCGAGACGTACACGCCCTGGCCGCGCTCGGCCGCCTGGCTGCGCAGCAGCGCGGCGATGCCGGAGCCGCGCCCGTGCACCACGCCGGGCCGGACCACGGTGCCGCCGGCGTCGACGACCAGGCGCTCCACCTTGGGCCGGTAGCCGACCAGCGCGATCGGGTCGGTCGGGCTCTCCTCGTGGCCGCCGTCGACCGGGCCGAGCACCCAGACGCCGCTCACGTAGACCAGCGGCTTGACCGTCAGCTTCCCGATGGCCTCCAGGTCGACGGCCTCGTCGCCGGTCAGCTGCGCGGCGTGCACCACGGCGTCGATGTCGGAGGTCACCTCGATCGTCGCCGGGTCCGACAGGTCGCCCTGGCGCACGTCGGTCACGCCGGGGACGACCTTCTCCCCCCGGACCACGGCCGCGACGTCGTGGCCGTGCTCCCGCAGCTTCTCCACGACCGCGCCGCCGATGTAGCCCGTCGCGCCCAGCACCAGCACCTTCATGATCTCCACCTTCAAAACTTCGACATTGAACTTTTCGACGCCGCCGAAGCTAGCGCATCGAATCGAACATTTCAACCTCGAAGTTTTTGATAGTGTGGCCACCATGGACGACGCAGTCGACGCGATCACCGCACAGTGGGCGCGGACCCGGCCCGGCCTGGATGTCTCTCCGATGGGCGTGATCGGCCGCCTGTCGCGGGCGTCGCGCCTGGTGGAGCGCGAGGTGAAGGACTTCTTCCAAGCGAGCGGCCTGGAGGCGTGGGAGTTCGACATGCTGGCCACGCTGCTGCGCGCCAACGCCGAGCACACCATGTGCATGAAGGACCTGGCGGGCTCGGCCCTGGTCAGCCCCGGCGCCCTCACCAACCGCATGGACCGCCTGGTGGAGCGCGGCCTGGTCGACCGATGGCCCGCCCCGGAGAACCGCCGCATGGTCCTGGTCGCGCTCACCGAGAAGGGCGAGCGCCTGGCCGGCGAACTGCTCGAGGGCCACATGGCCAACGAACGCCGCCTCCTGGCGGCCCTCACGCCCGACGACCAGGAGGCCCTGGCCGGCCTCCTGCGCCGCCTGCTGGTCTCCCTGGGCGACACCGAACTCTGACCGGCGGAGCGGTAACGTCGGGTGGTGTGGAGCTGGACGCCTTTCTCGAGTTGCTGACCCCCAGAGGACAGAAGGCGCTCGGGGAGGCGGTCGAGCTGACCGGCGGCGATCCCGTGAAGGCCGCCACCACGCTCCGGAAGACGTACGACGCGGCCCTGACGTCCGCGGCGCTGACGCAGGCGGGGCTCCGCGAGCGGGCCAAGGCCAAGTTCGGCGACGACGCCGGGAGGATGTACTTCACCCCGCACGGGCTCGAGCAGTCCACCAGGGCCGAGGTGGCCGCGCACCGGGCGCGCCGGCTGGCGGATCTCGTGCCCCCGCACGGCGCCCGCGTGGTGGACGCCTGCTGCGGCATCGGCGGCGACGCCCTGGCGCTGGCCCGGGCGGGATACACGGTCGAGGCCGTGGACGCCGATCCGCTGACCGCCGCCGTCACCGCGGCCAACGCCGACGCGCTGGGGCTCTCGGGCGGGATCTCCGTCCGTACGGCTGACGCGGCCGAGGTCACGCCGGAGGACCACGACGCGCTGTTCGCCGATCCGGCCCGCCGTACGGGAAAGGGGAGGACCTTCGATCCCCTGGCGTACTCGCCGCCGTGGCCTGTCGTGCTGGAACTGGCCGCGCGGGCGCCGGTGGCGTGCCTGAAGGTGGCGCCGGGCATCCCGTACGAGTTCATCCCCGGCAGCGCCGAGACGGAGTGGGTGTCGTACAAGGGCGAGGTCAAGGAGGCCGCGATCTGGCTCGGCGGCGGGCGCCAGGGACGGCGGGCCACGCTGCTGCCCGGCGGCGACACCATGGCCTCGGCCGGCGAGGCCGCGGTGGCGCCGGTGGGGCCGCTGGGGCGCTATCTGTACGAGCCCGACGGGGCGGCGATCCGGGCGCACCTGGTCGCCGAGGTCGCGGCGATGGTGGGCGGCAGGCTGGCCGATCCGATGATCGCCTACATCACCGGGGACGAACCCATGGACACCCCCTGGGCCTCCAGGTTTCTGGTCGAGGAGGCGCTGCCGTTCTCGTTGAAGCGGCTGCGGGCCGCACTCCGCACCCGCGAAATAGGAAATGTCACCATCAAAAAGCGCGGCTCCGCGGTGGACATCGACCGGTTGCGGATGGATTTGCGACCTTCGGGCGATAATTCCGTGGTAATCATTCTGACCAGGGTTATGAATGAGCCGTACGCCCTGCTCTGCCACCCCTCCCCACCTGCGTAAATGACAAATCGGGGCGTTAGCCGGGGAACCCTGATCTTTTCCATCACCGCTGACGCACCTTGATCCACTGGCTAAGGTGGACGGGCGGAAGTTCACCTCCCGATCGCGGATTACCGCAGCCCTCCTTCTTTCATCTGCAAACCTGACCTATCTCACCGCTGCGCGGCAGACCGTCGGCGAGCGAAGGAGCTTTCGGTGGATCATTCCAACCACACCACCCTTCTCCAGGCGGGTGGCCAGACGGCCATCTCCGACAGGATGCGGGAGCTGCTGGCGCGGGCCGCCCAGGACCACGTCTACGAGCAGCGCACCCAGGGAGCCGTCCTCGACGAGATCCGCCAGCGCCTGGAAGGCATGGAGTGGCTGCTGCGCGAGGTGCGCGAACGCGAGCTCGGCGGGCTGAGCGGCACGCTGGAGACGGTCAGCGGCCGCATCGACGACTTCACCGCCAAGCCGCCGCTGTGGGCCGAAGGCCTGGCCCAGCACGTCGAGGCCGTGCGCGACCACGTCGACGCCGTGGGCGAGCAGGTGGGCACCGTCGACGCCAGGGTCGACTCGGTCAGCCAGCGCGTCGCCCCGGTGATCGAACTGCCCAGCCTCTGGGCCGACCTCGGCACGGTCGGCGAGAGCGTGGACGAGGCGTTGAAGCGGCTGCAGGCGGTGCTCGACACCACCGACGGCATCACCAAGCGGATGGGCGAGTTCGCCACCAAGCTCGGCCAGCTCAACTCCAGCATGGAGGCCGCGGCCAACCGCTTCACCCGCCTCGACAAGTCGCTGGCCGACCTGAGCGCGCGCACCGACCGCGTCGAGGGCGGCGTGCTCGACCTCGGCGAGCGGGTCCAGGACGGCCTCGCCCAGGTCGGCACCCGCGTGCAGGCCACCGAGGAGCGCCTGCTCAACCGCGTCGACTCCGCGCACCAGGCGCTCGTGCTGTCCGTCGAGGCCGCGCAGGAGACCCTGACCGGCGACGTGGACGCCGCCCAGCTGGCCCTCACGGGCCGGGTGGAGACCCTCCAGCAGGGCCTGACGAGCCGTCTCGACGCCGCGCAGCAGACGCTGGGCAGCTACGTCGAGGCCGCCAGGGAGTCCCTCACGAGCGACGTGGAGGCCGCCAAGCAGGCCGTGGAGAGCCGGGTGGACGAGTCCGAGCGGCAGGTCGCCGCCAGGGTCGACCGGGTCGACGGGCGGCTGGTCGCGATCGACGCCCGGCTCGACAGCGTCGACGGCCACATCGAGACCGCCGACGAGTGCCTGGCCGACATCGACACCCGCCTCGACGGCGTCGACGGCAGGCTGGCCGTCACCGCGCAGCAGCTGGCGGCCATCGACGAGCAGCTGGCCAACACCGGCAACCACCTCGGCGCCGTCACCGACCACCTGTCCCGCCACGACGACCGCTTCGACGAGCTCGGCGGGCGGGTCGACAGCCGCTTCACCGCCCTCGACGAGCGCCTGGCCAGCACCGACCAGCACCTCACCGACACGGCCACGCGCCACGAGGGCCGCTTCAACAACCTCGACAACGGCCTCGATTCGCTCGACGAGCGCCTCGGCGAGGTCGAGGAGCACGTCGCCAACCGCTTCGACACCGTCGACACCCACCTCACCGGCCTGGTCTCGCACGCCACCAAAGCCGACGAGCGCCTGGAGGCGGTCGACCAGCGCGTCGGTCAGCTGCCCGCCGCGCTCGGCATCGGCGAGCTGCTCGAGTCCCAGACGGCGGGCCAGGCCGAGCGCCTCACGGCCGCCGCGGCCACCCTCACGGAGCTCATCCAGGCCCGCCCGGACCGCGACGAACTCACCCGGTCCGTCACCGAGATCGTCGAACCCGCCTCGAGCGACCTCACCAAGCGCCTCGGCGCCCTGGAGGAGACCATGCTCGCCCTGGCCGAGGCGCTCCTGCGTCCGTCCCGTTCCAAGGACTGACCATCCCGTACGGCGGTGCCCCGACAGATGTGCGAGCTTGGCGGGGAAGCGGGGCCGCCGCGCCCGCACGTGTTCGCGCGCCCGGTGGGTCGACTGCCGCGCCGGGCGTGACATGTGGGGCGGATCACATCGGCGGATGTCACGTTCGACCCTCCGCGGTTCCGTCTGTTGCTCAAGACCGATCAACAGAGGAGCGGATGGTGTTCGTCAAGATCGCGGTGGTCCTGTCGGCGGCCATGATGCTGGTCACCGGTGCCTGGATGCGCATAGATCCGGCGAGTTTCGCCGCATGGGCGAACTGGCCCGACCACGTGCACTTCCTGCACGACGCGGGCGTGTTCCAGCTGGGCATCGGCCTGATGCTGCTGTCGGCCCTGTGGTGGCGGGACGTGATCTCCGTGGTGCTGGCCGGGTTCCTGTTCGCCAACACCTTCCACGCCGTCAACCACGCGCTGGACACGGGCGGCGGCCACGACTCCGACTGGTGGAACCTGGCGGTCTTCTCGGTCCTGGCGGCCGTCGCCCTCGTCGTCCGGCTTCGCGCCCTCAAGACGCGATGAGGGTCCTGCTCGCCGGGGCCACCGGCACGATCGGCACGGAGATGGTCCCCCAATTGCTGCACGCGGGACACGAGGTGCTCGGCATCACCCGCTCCGAACGCGGCGCCGCCAGGCTCGCCGAGAGCGGAGCGATACCGATAAACGCGGACATGATGGATCGGGAAGGGCTGCTCCGGGCGGTCCGCGGGCAGCGCCTGGACGCCGTGGTCCACCAGGCCACCGCGATCACCGGCACGCCGCTGTTCCACCGCGACCTGTACGCCACCGACCGCCTGCGCGACGAGGGAACCGCCAACCTGCTGGCCGCCGCCCGCCAGAGCGGCGCGACCCGCTTCGTCACCCAGTCCTTCTTCCTCGGGTACGGCTACCGCGACCACGGCACGGAGCCCGTCACCGAGGACAGGCCGTTCGCCGAGCCGGGCCAGGGCCGCGGATACGACGTCCACATGCGCTCGATGCGCGCCAACGAGCACCAGGCCTTCAGCACCCCGGGCATCGAGGGGATCGCCCTGCGCTACGGCATGTTCTACGGGCCCGAGCCGTCCACCAGGAAGCTGATGGACCTGGCCCGGCGGCGCCTGCTGCCGGTGGCGCGCCCGGCGGGCGTGGTCTCGCTCGTGCACGTCCACGACGCCGCCGCTGCCGCCGTGGCCGCGCTGGAGCGGGGGCGGGCGGGCACGCCGTACAACATCGCCGACGACGAGCCGGTGGGCTTCGACGACTACGTCCGGGCCCTGGCGCGGGCTGCGGGCGCGCCGGAGCCGCGCACGGTGCCCGCGTGGCTGCTGGCGGCCACGCCGTACCTGAAGGCGATGATGACGAACACCCGGATCCGGCTGTCGTCGGAGCGGGCCAGGCGGGAGCTCGGGTGGCAGCCCGGGTATCCGACCTACCGGGAGGGGCTGCTCACACGTGCACGGTCGTGATGGGCAGCGACGAGTCGGCCGGGATGTCCAGGGCCGAGGGTGCGATGCCCGCCGCCACCAGGTCCGAGCCGAGCGCCGCGACCATGGCGCCGTTGTCGGTGCACAGGCCCGGCCGCGGCACCCGCAGCCGGACGCCTGCCGCGTCGCAGCGCTCCTGGGCCAGCGACCGCAGCCGCGAGTTGGCCGCGACGCCGCCGCCGACGAGCAGGTCGTGCACGTCGTACTTCTTGCAGGCCTGCAGCGCCTTGCGGGTCAGCACGTCGACCACGGCCTCCTGGAAGGAGGCGGCCACGTCGGGCACGTGGATGGACGGCTGGGCCTCCACCCAGCGCGCGACGGCCGTCTTCAGCCCGGAGAAGGAGAAGTCGAGCGTGCCGTCGTCCACCTTTCCGCGCGGGAACGCGATCGCGTCGGGCGAGCCGTCGCGGGCGGCCCTGTCGATGTGCGGCCCACCGGGGAACGGCAGCCCGAGCACCCTGGCCACCTTGTCGAACGCCTCGCCGGCCGCGTCGTCCACGGTGGATCCCAGCGAGATCACGTCGGCGGCCACGTCGGGCACGAGGAGCAGCGAGGAGTGGCCGCCGGAGACGAGCATCGCGATGCACGGCTTGGGCAGCGGCCCGTGCTCGAGCTGGTCGACGGCGACGTGCGCGGCCAGGTGGTTGACGCCGTACAGCGGCACGCCGAGCCCGGCGGAGTAGGCCTTGGCCGCGGCCACGCCCACCAGCAGCGCGCCCGCGAGCCCGGGACCGGCCGTCACGGCGATCGCGTCGATGTCGGAGAACTTCAGCCCGGCCTGCTCGAGCGCGCTCTCCACGGTGGGCGTCATCGCCTCCAGGTGGGCGCGCGAGGCGACCTCGGGCACCACGCCGCCGAAGCGGGCGTGCTCGTCCATGCTGGAGGCGATCGTGTTGGCCAGCAGCGTGTGACCTCTGACGATGCCGACACCGGTCTCGTCGCAGGACGTCTCGATGCCCAGGACCAGCGGTTGTTCAGCCATCCAGCTTCCTTCTCATCATGATCGCGTCGGTGCCGTCGTCGTAGTAGCGGCGGCGCAGGCCGATCTCCTCGAATCCGAAGTGCCCGTAAACGCCCTGTGCCCGGGGGTTGTCGGCGCGGACCTCCAGGAAGATCTCCCGCGCGCCCCGCCTGCGGGCCTCGGCCAGCAGCTCGCTCAGCAGCGCCCCGCCGATGCCGGTGCCCTGGTGGGCGTCGAGCACGGCGATGGTCTGCACGTCCGCCTGGTCGGCCGCGGCGGCCAGCCCGGCGTAGCCGACGATCTGGCCGTCGACCTCCGCCACCACGTAGTGGCGGCTGCGCGGCTGGTCGGCCAGCTCGCCGCGCATCATCGCCTCGCTCCACGCGTCCAGCGGGAACGTGGCCCGTTCGATCGCCATGACCGCAGGCAGATCCGCCTCGATCATCTGCCGCAACCGCAGGCTGCGCCCGTTGGCCGAGTCGGCCTCGCCGTGGACCCTGGGGTCGTCGTCGCCTCTCATCGTGTCCGGTTCGGCTCTCTCTCCGTCACCCTCTTGGGCGCGCCGGGCACGACCGCGTCGGGCCTGCGCAGGTAGATCGGGCGCGGCGGCTCGAGCTCCTGCCCCGCCGCCAGCCGCTCGGCCGCCAGCGCGGCCATGAAGCGCGCGTACGGGTACGGCGGAGCCACCGCCTCGCCCAGCGTCTCGGGATAGATCGTGGGCCCCGCCCCGGCGACCGGCAGCCCCGCGACGGACACGTCGGCGGGCTTGTCGACCAGGGGCCCCTCGAGCCGCGTGCGGAAGTCCGCGTAGCGCGCCCAGAAGACCTCCTTGCGCCGCGCGTCGGTGGCCACCAGGAACTCGGTGGTCAGCCCGCTGCCGTAGGCCACGGCGTCGAGCGTGCAGACGCCGTGCGCGGGCACGCCGAGCGCGGTGGCGAGCGCCTGCGCGGTCATGAGCCCGACCCGCAGCCCCGTGTAGGGGCCTGGGCCCATGCCCGCCACGATCGCCGTGACGTCGCGCAGCGCCGCGCCCGCCTCGGCCAGGACGCCCTCGATGGTGGGCATCAGCAGTTCGCCGTGGCGCCGGGCGTCGATCGTCGTGGATTCTGCGAGCACCCGTTCCCCGTCGTGGAGGGCCGCGGTGACGGCGGGCGTCGCGGTGTCAAAGGCCAGGACCAGCACGAAGGTCAAGCCTACCCGCGTGAGAGCTCAGACCCAGCCGGTACGCAGCTTCAGCCACTCGAGCGCGGCCTCGCCCTGCGCCGCCTGGAACTCCCTGAGCGTGGGGAGCCCTGGTGGCGGGGGCTGGCGGCTCTGCCGTACGAAGTAGCCCGTCAGGGCGGCCAGCACGGTGGTGACGTCCGGGTCGGGGTCGGTCAGCAGTTCCTGCGGTGCGGGGCCGCCTTGCATCGCGATGGACGGCAGCATGCCGAGCAGGTCGAACCAGGCGGCGCCGACGCAGGCCCACGGCCAGTCGACGATGTAGACGTGCTCGTCGGTGAGCAGCACGTTGTCGGCCCGCAGGTCCGCGTGCAGCAGCGTGTCGCCCGCGGCGGCCGCCTCCCAGCCGGACTCCAGCTCCGCCAGGGCGTCCAGGTGGCGCCGTGCCCATGGGTCGAGCCCGGTCAGGTCCTCGCCGAGGAGTCTGCGCCAGCCGCGGAAGCTGTCGCGGTGCAGTTCGGCGATGGGCGGCGCGTCGATGGGTGAGGGCGTCAGCGCGGCGGCCATCTCGCGGGTGGCGGCCAGCACGCGGTCGAGCTCGTCGCGCCGCCAGGGCAGCTCAGGGTGACGGCCCTCGACGTCCTCGAAGACCAGCACCACCCAGCCGTCCCGCTCGAAGCTGGTCAGCAGCCGCGGCGCCGGCACGGAGGCGGGCAGCGCGGCCGCGTTCCTGGCCTCGGCCCGGTAGATCCCGGCGGACTCCGCATTCGGCTCGGGCCCGACGGCCTTGACGAAGACCCGCCTGTCGTTGGCGGCGCGCAGCCGTACGGCTGCCGCCGGCGAGAACCCGCCCGTCTGGGTGACGGCCTCGAGCACGGGCGCGCCGAGGAAGGCCTCGACCTCGGCGCGGGCGGCGGGCAGCACCTCGGACCAGGGAACGCGTGACGGGTTCATGACGTCAATTGTCCGGACCGCCGCAAGCCGTTTTCAGGCGGGCGAGGCGTAGACGATGATGTTGTCCACGTACTCGCCCTTGGCGTAGTCGAACTGGCCGCCACAGGTCACCAGCTTGAGCCCGTTCTCGACGTAGACCCGTTTGGCGGGGAAGTCCGTCTTGGGTATCTGCTCGACGGAGTCCACCTTGTACTCGGCGGTCTTGCCGTCGGAGCGCTCCACCTTGATGAGCGCGCCCTTGCGGATCTGCCTGAGCTTGAAGAACACCGCCGGTGCCGTCTTGGTGTCGACGTGGCCCACGATGACCGAGGCGCCCTTGTCGCCGGGGACCGCGCTGCCGGTGTACCAGCCGGCCATCTTGGGCTTGTCGAACGGCGGCAGCTGCAGGTCGCCGCTCTTCTCCAGCTTGAGCTTCATCAGCGGTGCGTCGACGTCGATGGAGGGGATGTCGATGTTCTCGGGGAAGACCGCGGCGCCGGCCGGCGTGGGCGCGACGAAGCTCTTGCCGAAGGCGACCAGCAGCAGGCCGGTGGCGGCGCCCGCGATGACCACTCGCCCCTTGCGGGCCATGGTCAGGCCCGGCTGCGCCGCAGCATGAAGACGGCACCGCCGATCAGGAGCAGCGCCACGACGATGCCGGCGGGGCCGAGCGGCAGGCCGGAGCTGTCGTCCACGTCCTTGCCGAACGTACCGCCGCCGCCCGCGTGCGGCGCCTTGGTCGGCACGCCGGTCGGGTTGGCGTCGGCCGCGACGACGCGGAGCGTGGCCTTGCCGGTGTCGTTGGTGCCCTCGCACTTGACGGCGACGGTGTAGGTGCCGCGCTTGACCGTGCCCGACACCTCGCCCTCACCGCGCACCCACGGACCAGGCGTGGCCGTGCCGGTGGGCGTCGGCACGCTCACGGCCGGCGAGGCGGTGGTGGTGACCGGGTTGAGCGGGACGCCGGACAGGAACGCCTTGGAGGTGGCCGTGCCCGTGTGGGCCGGGCCGCCGGTGGGGACCGGGCAGTTGGCCAGCACGAACACCTTGGAGCTCTCGCCCGCGGTGACCTTGTCGGGGTTGAGCTGGACCAGGATGTTCTGCCGTGACACCGAGGGGCTGGGCGTCACGGCGGAGATACTCGCCGAGGGAGTCCCAGAGGCCGATGGTGTCGGTGTGCTGCCTTCGGCCGCCGAGCAGCCGACCAGCCCGATCATGACGATGGCTCCCGCGTACGCGACCCGTCTGACCCTGGACACCGCCGCACCCCACTTTGCCGTCTTTGCACCCAGCATCCACCCAAACGGCGAATGTCACCCCACCTGATACCCAGAAAATCTAGGCAAATCCATGACCAATGATCATGATTGACGCCAACGGCGAGGTACGTCAAGGGTGCCAGCATTGCCGGACGATGGCCCGGGTTTTACTCTTCTGCCGGATCAGACGGCGTGTCGGCCCATCTCTGCCCGATTCCCCGCAGGGTCAGGGTGCGGGCGTCGCCGCCCGCCTCGCGGTCGATGTGGATCTCCAGGCGGTCCTCCGACAGGCCCTCGACCAGGCCCTCGCCCCATTCGACGACCGTGATGGACTCCTCCAGCGAGGCGTCCAGGTCGAGGTCGTCCACCTCCAGGTCGCCGCCGAGGCGGTAGGCATCGACGTGCACCAGCGGCGGGCCCTGGCGCAGCGACGGGTGGACCCGGGCGATGACGAAGGTGGGCGAGGTGATCGGCCCGCGTACCTTCAGCCCCTCGGCGATGCCCTGGACCAGGGTGGTCTTGCCGGCGCCGAGCGGGCCCGACAGGACCAGGAAGTCGCCGGCGCGCAGCCGGGTGGCCAGCCGCGTGCCGTACGTGCGCATGTCTTCAGCCGTGGCCAGGAGCACCACTCAGACCTCCACCTGCTTGATCAGGTCACGGAGGGCGTCGTTCACCACGCCGGGGCGTTCCAGCTGGATCAGGTGGGAGGTGTCGGGCACCTCGGTGAACTGCGCCCGGGGAAGGGCGGCCGCGATGGCGCGGCCGTGGTCGGGCGGGGTGAGCCAGTCCTTGTCGCCCACCAGGATCGCGGTCGGCACCGGGTCGAGGACGTGCAGCGCCGACAGCTTGTCGTGGTTCATCAGCGCCGGGTAGAAGTCGGCGAACACCTCGGTCGGGGTCTGCCTGATCATCGACTCGGCGAAGTCGACGAGGGTGGGGCTGACGTTCCTGGAGTCGCCGAAACCCATGTAGCGGGTCATGAGGAAGGCGATGTCGCTGCCGGCGTGGCGGGTCTTGTCGATCAGCTCGCCGCGGCGGCCGAGCATCGAGATCGTGGACGGCGCGATCTTGTGCACCGCCTTGGACAGCATCGCGGGCAGCCCGAGCGTGAGCTCGGCCAGCTTGCCGGCCGAGGTGGCCATCAGGGCGACGCCGCGGATCTTGTCACCGAACAGCTCGGGGTGGCGGTCGGCGAGCGCCATGATCGTCATGCCGCCCATGGAGTGGCCGACCAGCACGCACGGGCCCGGTACGAACTCGGCGATGACCTCGGCCAGGTCCTCCCCCAGCCGGTCGATCGTGCTGTCCTCCGCCTCGGCGCGCTGGGAGCGGCCGTGCGAACGCTGGTCCCACAGCACCATGCGGTGGTTCTCGCGCAGGTCGCGGCGCTGGTAGTGCCACGACTCCAGGTTGAGGCAGTAGCCATGGCAGAACACGATCGTCAGCGGCGCGTCGTCGGGTCCGTCGAGCTCCACATGCAGCGCCACCCCGTCGGAGGTGGTCAGCGTGGCCTGCGTGCCGCCGAGCTCGCCGAACGGCTCGCTGGCCTCGGGGTCGGGACGCAGCCTGATCCGGCCCACCGCGTAGCGCTTGGCCAGTGCCGCGGCGGCGACACCCGCCGAGGCGGCGCCCACGATGGCGCCGGCGATCCCGACCTTCCGTCGTGTTGTCGTCGTCATGTCCCCGATCCCTTGTAAACCCTCGGCACGCGCGCGCCGATTCTCGTCACGATCTCATGCGTTATCGTGCCGAGGTTATCCGCCCACTCCTGCAGCGTGCTTTCGCCCGTCTTACCAGGTCCGAACAGCACGACCTCGTCACCGGCCGCCAGCGGGTCGTCGCCGACGTCGATCATGAACTGGTCCATGCACACCCGGCCGACGATGGCCCGCCGCTTCCCGCCCGCAAGCACCTCGACCTTGCCCGAGGCGTGGCGCACGATGCCGTCGGCGTAGCCGAGCGGGACCAGCCCGAGCGTGGTCTCGCGCTCGCAGTGGTGCAGGTGCCCGTACGACACGCCTGAGCCCTCGGGCACCCGCTTGGCCAGCGCGATCCGCGCCACCAGCGTCATCGCCTGGTGCAGCCCGAAGTCGCCGAGCTCGGGGATCGGGCTCAGCCCGTACATGGCGATGCCCGGGCGGACCAGGTCGTAGCGGGTGCGCGGCAGCGTCACGATCGCCGCGGAGTTGGCCAGGTGCCTGATGACGTGGGACCCGGCGGCGCCCGCCTGCTCGGCCAGCTTCAGCGCCTGGTCGAACGCGTCGATCTGCGCGTCGATCGACGGATGGCCGGGGATGTCGGCGCAGGCGAAGTGCGACCAGAGCCCGACGATCTCGACGGCCCCCTCGGCCTGCAGCTCCAGCGCCCTGGACAGCAGCCCCGGCCAGGCGGCCAGCGGGGACCCGCCCCTGCTCATGCCGGTGTCGGCCTCCAGGTGCATCCGGGCGGTGCGCCCCGTGCGCCGCGCCGCGGCGGCGATCTCGTCGAGCAGTCGCGCGTCGGGGGCCGACAGTTCCAGATCGGCCTCGAGCGCCTCGTCGATCGGCTCGCCGGGGGTGACGATCCACGACAGCACGGGCGCGGTGATCCCCGCGGCGCGCAGCGCCAGGCCCTCGCGGATGTAGGCGGTGCCGAGCCGGCTCGCGCCGCCCTCGAGCACGGCCCTGGAGGCGGGGACCAACCCGTGACCGTAGGCGTCGGCCTTGACCGCGCCCATCAGCTCCGCGCCTGCCGCGTGCTCCTTGAGCAGGGCCACGTTGTGCCTGATCGCGTCCAGGTCGATCCGCGCCTGCGAAGGCGTCGCCATCGGGGAGTTCATCTCACCAGTCTGTCAGCTCGCTCAGGTGGTCGAGCGTGATTCGCCTCTCAGCGACCTGATGGCGTCGGGCACCATGGCCGCCACGTCCGCCGAGGTGAGCGGGGCACCGTCCGCCGCCAACCGTCCGGCGAGCCCGTGCAGGTAGGCGCCGCACGACCCGGCGTCGTAGCAGGACAGTCCCTGGGCCAGCAGCGCGCCCGCGATTCCCGACAGCACGTCTCCCGTCCCGCCGGTGGCCAGCCACGAGGTGCCCGTCCTGTTCACCCGGACCGGCCGGTCCTCCTCGGCGATCACCGTCGTCGACCCCTTGAGCAGCACGGTCACGCCCAGCTCCGCCGCCGCCCTGCGGGCGTGCTCGAGCCTGCGCTCCTCGACCTGGTCCCTGTCGACGCGCAGCAGCCGCGCCAGCTCCCCGGCGTGCGGGGTGATGAGCACGGGAGCGGTACGGCGCAGCAGCGACCGATCCCTGGCCACCAGGGTCAGCCCGTCGGCGTCGACCAGTACCGGAACGTCGCCGGCCAGCACCCTGGCCGCCAGCTCGTGCGCCCAGTCGCCGGTCCCGAGCCCCGGACCCAGCACCCACGCCTGCACCCGGCCCACCCCGTCCAGCGACGGGCCGTCGAGCTCGGTGATGACGGCCTCGGGCCAGCGCGCGCGCACCTGCGCCACCGGGGCGGACGATCCCACGTAGCGCACCATCCCGGCGCCCGTCCGCAGCGCGCCGCCCACGGCCAGCACGGCCGCGCCCGTGTAGGCGTCGCTGCCGGCGGCCACGCCGAGCACGCCCCTGCGGTACTTGTCGGACTCCTCGGCCGGGCGCGGCAGCAGGTCTTCGACGTCCGTCCTGGTCAGCGCGGCCACGTCAGGATCGGGCAGGTACGGCCCGAGCCCGATGTCGATCACCTCGAGCAGGCCCACCTGGGCCGCGCCCGGGTCGACGAGCAGCCCGGTCTTGCAGGCCCCCATCGTGACCGTGACCTGCGCCCTGACGGCCACGCCCGGCACCCGGCCGCTGCCGGCGTCCACGCCGCTCGGCACGTCGACCGCCACGATCGGCGCCCCCGAGGCGTTCGCCTCGGCGACCAGCCCCGCGTACGGCTCGCGCAGCGCGCCTGCCACGCCGATCCCGACCAGCCCGTCGACGACGAGGTCAGCAGGCTCCATCGTGCCGGCCACCCGGCCGCCCGCCTGCAGGAACGCCTCCAGGCCCGCCTGGTGCGTCCTGGATCCCGCCAGGATCGCCGTCACCCTGGCGCCGCGCCGCGCCAGCCGTACACCGGTGTAGAGGGCGTCGCCGCCGTTGTCGCCGCTGCCGACCAGCAGCAGGACGCGGGAGCCGTACACCTTGCCGAGCAGGTCGGCGCAGACGGCGGCCAGACCGGCCGCGGCGCGTTGCATGAGCGTGCCGTCGGGGAGCTCGGCCATCAGCACCTGCTCGGCGGCCCTGATCTGGTCGGCGGTGTAGGCGGTGAGCATGATCAGAAGCTATCCCTCCGCGATCACGTAGGCCATGGCGATGCCCGCGTCGTGGCTGAGTGAGATGTGCCAGCGTTTGACGCCGAGACCGTAGGCCACGTCGGCGGCCTTGCCCGTGAGGTGGAGCTCCGGTTTGCCGGTGTCGTCGACGCGCACCTCGGCCTCCAGGTGCGACAGCCCGCGCGGCGCGCCCAGCGCCTTGGCGACGGCCTCCTTGGCCGCGAACCTGGCGGCCAGCGACTGGGGCGCCAGCGGCCGCTCGACGTCGGTGAACAGCCGCTCCCGCAACCCGGGAGAGCGCTCGAGCGCGGCCTCGAACCGGGCGATGTCCACCACGTCCACGCCGATGCCCAGGATCATCTCCTCAGGTTATTCGAGATTCCCCTGGGACCCCAGATGCGTGGATCATGAAAAAAGGTTCTTACCCCGAACGCGGTCCTGGTAATCCCCGAGGTTTATCCACAAGGTGTGGACACAGCCCAGGGGAAACCCACGAACGGCCCATGAGTAGGCTGCCTGGGTGAACAACGGCTACGTGGAACTGAGCAGGGAGCAGTGGAGCGAGCTCCGCAAGAACACGCCCTTGACTCTCACCGCAGAAGAGCTGGAAGAGCTGCGAGGCCTCGACGACCCGATCGACCTCACCGAAGTCACCGACATCTACCTCCCCCTGACCCGCCTGCTGAACCTGCACTTCACCGGGTCCAAGCAGCGCAGCAGCGTGCTGAGCGCCTTCCTCGGCCACGACGAGCAGCGCGTGCCGTACATCCTGGGCATCGCGGGCAGCGTCGCGGTGGGCAAGTCGACCACCGCGCGCCTGCTGCACACGCTGCTGGCCCGCTGGCCCGAGCACCCGCACGTGGAACTGATCACCACCGACAGCTTCCTGTACCCCAACAAGGTGCTCGAGGCCAAGGGCATCATGCACAGGAAGGGCTTCCCCGAGAGCTACGACCGGCGCGCGCTGGTCAGGTTCGTGGCCGAGGTGAAGGCGGGCGCGGCCGAGGTCCAGGCTCCGATCTACAGCCACCTCGAGTACGACATCGTCCCCGGCGCCACGCAAACCGTGAAAAGTCCGGACATCTTGATCATCGAAGGGCTGAACGTCCTCCAGCCCGCTCCCCCGACGGCCCTGGCGGTCAACGACTACTTCGACTTCTCGATCTACGTCGACGCCAAGGTGGAGGACATCCGCACCTGGTACGTGCACCGCTTCCACAAGCTGCGCCGTACCGCGTTCGAGGACCCCAAGTCCTACTTCCGCTACCTGGCCGAGCTCTCCTACGAGGAGGCCACCGACTTCGCGGTGAACATCTGGCGCGACATCAACGAACGCAACCTGGTCGAGAACATCGCGCCCACCCGCGGACGCGCCGACCTGGTCCTGCAGAAGGGCGCCGACCACGCGGTCAAGCGGGTACGGCTGCGCCGTACGTGATCCCGCACAGCTCCTCGTAGACGTAGGCGGCGAACCTGCCCGCGCAACCGAGGTCGTCGATGTCGGTGAACCAGCACTGCTCGCCGTGAACGTGGCATGTCATGCGGGCCAGCCTCGCGGCGAGTTGTCAACAGGGCATCAACATCGGATCGACGAGAATGGGCAAATGCTCCACCTGCGAATGATCTGCCCGGCCCCCCGCACCGACGAGGTGCTGGCCGTGCTGGACGACTGCGTCGGGGCCACGAACGTCGTGCTCCTGCCCGGCGCGGGCCGCGGGCCGGTCGGCGACGTGATCCTGTGCGACCTGGCCCGCGAGTCCGCCAACGAGGTGATCGGCAGGCTCAGGTGGCTGCAGGAGGTGGGCTCGATCGCGGTCGAGTCGATCGACCTGGCACTGTCCAGGGTGGCGAGGGAGGCCGTCGAGGAGGCGCCGGGCGAGCCCGAGGACGCGGTGGTCTGGGAGGAGCTCGCCCAGACGGTGATCAGCGGCTCCCGGATGACCTGGGCGTACCTGGCCTTCCTCGCGATCGCCACGCAGCTGGCAGGCATCGGCGTGACGCAGAACTCACCGATCCTGATCGTGGGCGCGATGGTGCTGGGTCCGGAGTTCGGCCCGATCGCGGCCATCTGCTTCGGGCTGCTGCGCGGCCGCTGGCACCTGATCACCACCTCGCTGCGGACGCTGGTCGTCGGCTTCGTCTTCGCGATCGCGGTGACGTTCGCCTGCGCGCTGGTCTCCTATTGGCTGGGCTGGATCGGACCGGGGAACCTGCAGGTCAACGAGGAGGTCCGGTTCATCGTCAAGCCAGACAAGTGGTCGCTCATCGTCGCATTGCTGGCGGGCGGGGCGGGCGTGCTGTCGATCACCGCAGGCAAGTCGACCTCGCTGGTGGGCGTCTTCATCTCGGTGACCACGGTCCCCGCCGCCGGATACGCCGCGGTCGCCATGGCCGTCGGCGAGTGGACGGAGGTCGCGGGCGCGGTCACCCAGCTGGGCGTGAACATCTTCGGAATGATCATCGCGGGTACGGTCACCCTGCTGATCCAGCGCGAACTCTGGCCTCAAGTAGGACGCCGTTCATCCGTGTGAACGAGGCCACACCGGGGTCACGGCGGGTAGTGTCCGGATCATGCACATCCTCGCGACCGAGGGGCTGACCAAACGCTTCCCGACCATCACGGCGCTGGACCAGCTGACGGTGACGGTGGGCACCGGCGTCACCGGGCTGGTCGGGGCGAACGGCGCGGGCAAGTCGACGTTGATCAAGATCCTGCTCGGCCTGCTGCCGCCGACCGCGGGTGGCGCGCGCGTGCTCGACCTGGACGTGACCACGCAGGGCCCGCAGATCCGGCGGGTCGTGGGCTACATGCCGGAGCACGACTGCCTGCCGCCCGACGTGTCCGCCACCGAACTGGTCGTCCACCTCGCCCAGATGTCCGGACTGCCGCGCACCGCCGCCCGCGAGCGGGCCGCCGACGTGCTGCGCCACGTGGGCCTGGCCGAAGAGCGCTACCGGGCCGTCGGCGGCTACTCCACCGGCATGAAGCAGCGGGTCAAGCTGGCGCAGGCGCTGGTCCACGACCCGAAGCTGATCTTCCTTGACGAGCCCACGAACGGGCTCGACCCGCGCGGCCGCGACGAGATGCTGGGCCTGATCAGGCGCATCGGCACCGAGTTCGGCATCAGCGTGCTCGTCACCTCGCACCTGCTGGGCGAGCTGGAGCGCATCTGCGACCACGTGATCGTCATCGACGCGGGCCGGCTGCTGCGCTCGTCCGCGATCGCCGAGTTCACCCAGGCGACCCAGACGCTGACCGTCGAGGTCGAGGAGGGCACGCAGCCGCTGGCCGCGCGCCTGGCCGAGCTGGGCCAGACGGTCACGCCGCACGGCAGGCTGCTGCTGGTCAAGATGCTCGGCCCCGAGACCTACGACGCGATCCGCGACGCCGTGGTCGACCTCGAGCTGTGCCTGATCCGGCTGGAGCACGGCCGCCACCGCATCGAGGACGTCTTCCGGGAGAACGAGGCCGCCAATGTCTAGCGAGATCTACGACATCGGCTACCGCCACTACGACGGGCCGCGCCTGGGGCGTGGCTACTCCACGCGGGCGCTGACCGTGCACAGCCTGCGCGGCGTCTTCGGGCTCGGGCGTACGGCACGCAGCAAGATCGTGCCGTTCGCGCTCGGGATCATCATGCTGCTGCCCGCGGTGGTCTCCATCGCGATGATGGCGCTGATGAAGCAGCGCGGCATGCCGTACAGCGGGTTCACGGTCATCATGCAGGCGGTGCTGGCGATCTTCCTGGCCGCGCAGTCGCCCACGATGGTGGCGCCCGACCTGCGGTATCGCGTGCTGCCGCTCTACCTGTCGCGGCCGGTGACGATCGTGGAGTACGTGGGATCGAAGGTCGTCGCGATGACCGTGGCGCTGTTCCTGCTGATCGCCGTGCCGTTGACGCTGATCTACGTGGGCGAGCTGCTCATCGATCTGGAGGGGCCGCCGCAGACCAAGGAGTACCTGGGTTCGCTGCTGATGGCGCTGGTGCTCGCGCTACTGCTGTCGTCGTTCGGGCTGGCGATCGCCTCGCTCACGCCCAGGCGCGGGCTCGGGGTGGCCTCGGTGATCGCGGTCTACCTGCTGGCCTCCGCCTCCGTCCCGGTGATCTACGGGACGCTGACGTCGACGGGCAACGAGTCCGCCGCCAAGTGGGCGTGGCTGCTCAACCCGTTCTGGCTGGTGGACGCCGTCCAGGTGTGGCTGTTCGGCACGCCGCCGCACTCCGACGGCGGCTACCCGCCCGGCCCGGCACCGGCGATCATCGTGGTCGCGCTCATCGCGGTGGCCATCGCGGTCCTGATGCTGCGCTACCGGAAGGCGGCGGCCAAGTGAAGCTCGAACTGTCGCAGGTCTCGCGCTGGTACGGCAACGTGGTGGCGGTCAACGACGTCACGATGACGATCGGTCCCGGCGTCACCGGGCTGCTCGGCCCCAACGGGGCGGGCAAGTCGACGCTGCTGCACATGATGGCCGGGTTCCTGGCGCCGTCGGGCGGCACGGTCACGCTGGACAACCGGCAGATCTGGAAGAACCATCACGTCTACCGGCACATCGGGCTCGTCCCTGAACGGGAGGGCGTGTACGGGTTCCTGACCGGGTGGCAGTTCGTGCTGTCGGCGGCCAAGCTGCACGGCCTGCCCGACCCGGCGGGCGCGGCCCAGAAGGCCTTGGCCACGGTCGAGATGGAGACGCCGAAGGACCGCCGGGTCGAGACGTACTCCAAGGGCATGCGCCAGCGCGTCAAGGTGGCCGCCGCGCTCGTCCACGACCCGCCCGTGCTGCTGCTCGACGAGCCGTTCAACGGCATGGACCCGCGCCAGCGGATGCATCTGATGGACCTGATCCGCTCGATGGGCACGGCGGGCAAGACGATCCTGTTCAGCTCGCACATCCTGGAGGAGGTCGAGCGGGTCGCCCAGCACATCGAGGTGCTGGTGGCCGGCCGGCACGCCGCCTCGGGCGACTTCCGGCAGATCCGCCGGCTGATGACCGACAGGCCGCACCTGTTCAGGATCCGCTCGAGCGACGACCGCAGGCTGGCCGCCGCGCTGATCGTCGACGACTCGACGGGCGGCGTCACGCTCGGGCAGGACGGGCTGGAGGTCCAGGCCGTGGAGTTCCGGCGCTTCGCCTGGCTGCTGCCCCGGGTCGCCAAGGCGGAAGGCGTCCACCTGCACGAGGTCTCCCCAGCCGACGAGGACCTGGAGAGCGTGTTCTCCTACCTGATCAACCGGAGCTCGTCATGAACACAGTGGTCGCGGGCATCACCTACCGTGCGCTGCTCGGGCGGCGGCGGATCGTGCTGCTGCTCCTGCTGCCGCTGGCGCTGATCGCGCTGGCCGTGCTGCTGCGGCTGACGGGCAGCGGCGACCAGAGCTCGACGGCGTTCCTCATGCAGAAGTTCGCCATCGGCACCATGCTGCCGCTGCTCGGCCTGATCGCGGGCACCGGCGTGATCGCCCCGGAGATCGACGACGGCACGATCATCCACCTGATGTCCAAGCCGATCTCCCGCCCGGTGATCGCGCAGACGAAGTTCGTCGTGGCGGCCTCGCTGCTGGGGCTGTTCGCCGCGGTCCCCACCTACTTCGCGGCGTGGCTGCTCGTGCGCAACGAGGATGGCATCGCGCCCGGGTTCGCGCTGGGCGCGCTGGTGGGCGGCATCGCATACGCGGCGGTGTTCCTGCTGCTCGGCGTCGTCACGCGGCACGCGGTCACGATCGGGATCGTCTACGCGCTGGTGTGGGAGGGGCTGGTCGGCAGCCTCGTGCCGGGGGCGCGCAAGTTCTCCATCCAGCAGTGGGCGCAGACGATCGCCGGTCAGGTGTCCGACTCGCCGTACCTGACGCGCGACGTGACGCTCGGCTTCGCCGTACCTGCCCTGATCATCGTGACCGTGGGCGCGGTCTTCTGGGCGGGGCGCAGGCTGCGGGTGTTCTCGCTCACCGGCGACGAATGAGCTCACGCAGCGCGGCCCTGTCCAGCTTGCGCCTGCTGGAGTAGGGGAACTCTGGCAGCAGCTCGACCCTGTCGGGCAGCGCGCCGGAATCCACCACCTCGCGCAGCTCCCTGGCGTCGACCGCCCGGTCGGCGACCAGGGCCAGCACGACCTCCTCATCACCGGTGGTTTCGTCGGCGATCCCGATCAGGGCCGCGTCCGCGACACCGGGCAGCGCCGCGATGGCCGGTTCGTAGAGGCTGGGGTAGATGTTGAAGCCGTCGCGCAGGATCATGTCCTTCTTCCTGCCGAGCAGCACCAGCCTGCCCTGGTCGTCCATCCTGACCAGGTCGCCGGTGGCCACCTCGGTGAGCGGCGGCCCGCCCAGATACCGGCCGGCCAGGTGCGGCCCGCTCACGACCAGCTCCTGGTCCTCGGTGAAGCGCACGCCCACCCCCGGCAGCGGCGCGCCGAGCAGGTCGCCGTCGGCGTGCTCGAGCTTGTCCCGCGCGCCGGTCAGCGCGATCGGCAGCGCCTCGGTCATCGCGTAGATGCTCAGCACCTCCTCCACCGGCAGCTCCAGCGCCTTCCGCAGTACGGCCGGCGGCGCGGGAGCCGACCCGAGCATGACCGTCCGCAGCGTGGCGGGGAAGGCGTCCAGCCCGGCGAACTCGACGGGCACGCAGTACAGGTGCGTGACCGGCCGCCGGGCGACGACCCGTGCGGGCCCCATCGACCAGACGGCGCCGCCGATCAGCGCGGGCAGCCCGATCATCAGCCCGTCGGCGTGCACCATGTCGCCGGGCCCGACGGGGAAGTGGTCGCGGAAGATCTCCAGCCCTGCGGCCAGCGACCGCTGCGTGTGCACCACGGCCCTCGGGTTCGCGGTCGTGCCGGAGGTGAAGATCACCGCCACCGGGCTGTCCGCCTCGGCCCCGCCGTACTCCCTGGGCGCGGGCCCCTCCAGTCCCCACAGCCGTACGGCGTGCCGCGGCACCCCGGGCAGCCACCGGCCGGTGTAGGCGTGGCACAGGCCGTGACCGGGCAGCGGGTCGCGCAGGCTGGGCAGCAGCACGCCGCGGCGGCGGACGAGCGCACGCAGCGGCGCGAGCGACGTGATCGCGTACAGCCGTGACTCGGCCACCACCCATCGCGGCTCGGCCAGCCGCAGCCTGGCCTCCAGGATCGCGGGCGGGACCCCGGGGTCGGCCAGCACCAGCACGCCGCCGGCGGCCACCACGCCCAGCGCCACCGCGATCGCCTCGGGGGACGGCTCGACCGCGTACAGCACGCCGTCTCCCCTGGCCAGCCCGGCCGCCGACAGCCGGTCGCGGATGCGCAGCGCCCGGTCGCGCAGCGCGCCGAACGTCATCCTCTCGCCCCGCGAGCCGACGATCGCGGTCGCCTCCGGCGTGCGTTCACAGGCCTGGAACACCTGGGCAACGAGCTCCATCACACCTCATACCGTCGCATGAGCGGCACCGCGATCCACCCCAGCAGTCGTGACAGCGCCACCCAACCGGCCCGCCGCCGCCACGGCAGGTGATCGACGTGGACGGCACGGTACTCGATCTCTGGCACGCCTCCGCGCAGCCGCTTGAACTCCCCCGCCCCCGCGCTGTCGTTGACCACCAGCCCCCTGTCGGCCGCGACCTGGTAGACCAGCGCGCTCAGCATCCGGTACAGCCCGAGCGGCTGCGGCATCGCGGTGTCGTAGCCGAAGACCGGCGTGGTCAGCACGCCGTCGCGCACGAAGTAGCCGAGCACCCCGTCGATCCTGCCGTCCCTGGCCAGCGCCAGGTACGTCATCGGCAGCTCGTCGACGAAGCGCGCGGTGAACTGCGGGTTGTTGCGCGAGTACTTGTCCAGGTAGAGCAGGTCGTACAGCTCGACGACCCGCTTGGGGTCGTCGGGCACGACCACGTCGTACCCGCGCCGCTCGATCAGCCGCAGGTCGCGCCGCCACCGCTTGCGGACCCTGGACCCCTGCTCGCCCGGCCGCGCCAGATAGATCCGCCGCCCCGGCACCATCACGCACCCCTCGACCGGCCGGTTCACCGAGCAGAACCCGATCGCGTGCCCGGGGAAGCGCTCCCTGAGGAACGCGACGACCTCGGCGAGCTGCCGCTCGTCCACCGCCGGATACAGGTTCGTGGACAGCAGCCAGTTGTTGACCAGCACGACCCGGTCCATCCGCGACCAGTCGAACAGCGCCCCCAGCGCGCTCAGTGCCCCGCCCAGCACCGCCCGCAGCGCGCGGCTGTCCAGCACGCGCAGCTCTTCCCGGGCATAGGTCACATAGTGCGTGTACGGCGAGCACACCCAGGCGTTGCCGCGCTCGCCGTCGTTGACCGTGATGGGCAGCACGACCTGGCCGTCGACGAGCAGGACCGCAACGGTCGTGCGCGCGTTGGCGACGAACGGCTCGATGCCCTGTTCCAGGAGCGGTGTCAGGTAGGCCCGCGCGTAGCGGCCGTCCTCGGTGTCGGGCCAGGGCAGGTCAGGCCCGGTGAACAGCTCGACGCTCACCGGCCGTTCCACTCGATGTCGTAGGTGGAGCACCCGACCAGCGTCCGGCCGGTCCACAGCGACCGGATCCAGTTCCGCCAGAGCACCCCGAACTGCGCCACGAACGGGCCCCTGTCGCCGGGGGTGGCGATCACGTCCTCCGCCGTGGCCACGAACCTCGCCCAGCGACGGAGATCGCGGGCGGATCGGACGTTCGCCAGGCCGAAGGAGAGCATGGCCATCGCGATCATCGCCCGCTTCCCCGGATCCGGTCTGGCCACGGCCCGCGACTCGCCCATGAGCGCGGCTGTCAGCTCGTCGCCCAGCAGGTGGACGCCGCTGGTGGCCCTGGGGTTGCACTCCAGCGGCAGCACCCGGTCGCCGGCCACGAAGTCGAAGGCGATCTGCCCGGTGAAGCCCAGCCGGGCCACGAAGGTCGTCACCCACTCCTCCGCGGCCGGATGGTCGACGGGTTCGAAGCTCACGCAGGCGCCGGAGGCCGTGAAGTCGACGGCGTAGGCGGCGTGCGCGGCGAGCCTGCCGTCCCTGGCCACCGAGTACGTGCAGACCTGCGGCCCGTCGAGCCGCTCCTGCGCCACCCACGTCTTCGGGATCGGGCCGCCGAAACGGACCTGCGTGCCGAATCGCGAGAACTCGGGCTTGGTGACGTATGGCGTGCCGTCGTGCGACCACGTCCCGAGCTCGGTTCGCGGCACCGGGAGCCCCCAGCTCTCGGCGAGGCGGATGAACTCCCACTTGCTGTGCAGCCTCCGCAGCGTGTCCAGCGGTGCGGCCAGGACCTCGCAGTGTTCGAGGAGGCGGTCCCTGGCTCGGGAGACGTAGAAGATCTCCTCGCAGGTGGGTACGACTAGGTCGACGCCCTCCCGCTTCACGATCCTCACGAGCGCGTCCGCGAACGCCTCCGGCGCCTGCCGCGGCGGCGGCACCGGGTGGGTTCTGTCCACGGCCTTCGACGCCCGGCACAGGTTCCCGCGGGAGCTCTCGGCCACCACCACCCGCACGCCGGACCTGGCGAACTTCCTGGCCAGGTCCAACGCCACGGGCGCACGACCACCGGTGATCAGCACGGTCATGGGAGCCAGCATGCCGAACCCGGGTTGCGAGCCGATTGACGCGCGTCCCGTGCGCCGTGACGGCGGGCCACCGTCACCGACTCGCCGTCAGCGCCGGGCGGCCGGTGGGGTGGCTTGCCGTACTGGCACGAAAAAGCCCCCGCCTCAGGTGAGGCGGGGGCTCCTTCAGAACGTCATGCGCACGCGGTACGGACGATCTCGGCCAGCCGGTCGGCCACCGAGCTCGCCTGGTCCTGCGAGGAGGCCTCCACCATGACGCGGATCATCGGCTCCGTGCCGCTGGGGCGGATCAGGACGCGGCCCGCCTCCCCCAGCTCCGCCTCGGCCTGCGCCACGGCGGCCGTGAGCTCGGGGACCGAGGCCTTGCCCCGGTCCACGTCCTTGACGTTGATCAGGATCTGCGGCAGCGGCGTCATGACCGAGGCCAGTTCGCGCAACGTACGGCCCGAGCCCGCCACCACCGCGAGCAGGTGCAGCGAGGTGAGCAGACCGTCGCCCGTCGTGGCGTGGTCGAGCATGATGACGTGACCCGACTGCTCGCCGCCCAGGTTGAAGCCCTCGGACTTCATGCGCTCGAGCACGTAACGGTCGCCGACCGCGGTCTCGATCACATTGATGCCCGCGTCGCGCATCGCCAGCTTGAAGCCCAGGTTGGACATCACGGTGGCCACCACGGTGTCCTTGGCCAGGCGGCCCTCGGCGTGCATGGCGGCGGCGAGGACGGCCATGATCTGGTCGCCGTCGACGATCGCGCCGGTGTGGTCGACCGCCAGGCAGCGGTCGGCGTCACCGTCGTAGGCCAGGCCCAGGTCGGCGCCGCGCGAGACGACCACCTGCTGGAGCCTGTCCAGATGGGTGGAGCCGTAGCCGGCGTTGATGTTGAGCCCGTCGGGGCGCGCCCCGATGGCCTCAACCCGGGCTCCCGCCCGCACCAGCGCCTCGGGGGCCACCATGTGCGCGGCCCCATGAGCGCAGTCGACCACGATGTCCAGGCCGTCGAGCCGGCCGGGCAGGGTGGTCAGCACGTGCGAGATGTAGCGGTCGGCCTCGCCGTAGGCGTCGCGCACCCGGCCCACCCCGGAACCGACGGGGCGGTTCCACTGCTCGCCGAGGCGGCGCTCGATCTCGTCCTCGACCTTGTCGGCCAGCTTGAGCCCGCCGCGCGCCAGGAACTTCACGCCGTTGTCCGGAGCCGGATTGTGCGAGGCCGTCAGCATGACGCCGAGGTCCGCGCCCAGCGCGCCGGTCAGGTAGGCCACCGCCGGGGTGGGCAGCACGCCCAGCCGCAGCACGTCCACCCCGGACGACGCGAGGCCGGCGACCACCGCGGCCTCCAGGAATTCACCTGAAGCCCGGGGGTCCCGGCCCACCACCGCCACGGGACGCTTGGGTCCCGTGTCTCCGAGGACGTGCGCGGCCGCCACGGACAACTCCATGGCGAGCTCGGCCGTGAGGTCGCGACCCGCGACCCCACGTACCCCGTCGGTGCCGAAAAGGCGCGCCAATTTAGCGCTTGCTGTACTGCGGAGCCTTACGGGCCTTCTTGAGGCCGTACTTCTTCCGCTCCGTGGCGCGGGCGTCACGGGTGAGGAAGCCGGCCTTCTTCAGCGGCGGGCGGTTGACCTCGACGTCGAGGATCGCCAGTGCGCGCGACAGGCCCATGCGCAGCGCACCGGCCTGGCCGGTCACGCCGCCGCCGTCGATGCGGGCGATGACGTCGAACGCCTCCTCGGCGCCGAGCACCACGAAGGGCTCGTTGACGATCTGCTGGTGGACCTTGTTGGGGAAGTAGACGTCCAGGGAACGCCCGTTGATCGTCCACTTACCGGTGCCGGGGACGATGCGCACCCGGGCGATGGCCTCCTTGCGGCGGCCGGTGCCGTACGAGTTGCCCGTGGTGACGGGCTTGCGCACCGGAGCTTCGGCGCTGGCGGCGGATTCGGTCGTGTACTCGGACGGGAAGTCCTCGGTGCTGCTGTAGTCGTCCAGCTCGGCCTCGACGGCCGTCTCGACACCAGTGGGCTCAGCCACGGTTCTCCTCTTAACTTTCCTACTGGGCGATCTGGGTGATCTCGAACGGCACGGGCCTCTGGGCCTGGTGCGGGTGCTCGGAACCCGCGTAGACCTTCAGCTTCTTGGCCATCTTCCGGCCGAGGGAATTCTTGGGCAGCATGCCCTTGACGGCCTTCTCGACGGCCCTCTCCGGCCGCTTCTCCATGAGCTCGCCGTAGCTCACGGAACGCAGACCGCCCGGGTAACCGGAGTGGCGGTATGCCTTCTTCTGCTCGAGCTTGTTGCCGCTCAGGTGCACCTTGTCGGCGTTGATGATGATGACGAAGTCACCGGTGTCGACGTGGTTGGCGAAGATCGGCTTGTGCTTACCGCGGAGCAGGTTCGCCACGTGGCTGGCCAGCCGGCCCAGGACGACGTCGGTCGCGTCGATGACGTACCACTGACGTTCGACGTCGGCGGGCTTCGGTGAGTACGTGCGCACGGTCGTAGCCTTCTTTATGCTCGCGTCTTCGGCGGTGTCGGATGTGACAGCCGTATTGGTCGGTCGGTGCGGGCACACGACGGCCCGGACCTTCCGTCTCCACCAGATGGGAGATGACGCCGGACGCGCCGCGCATCGGTCACGCGGGACCTATGCACACAACGAACGATTAGGTTACCTGCCCCGAAGGGCGCTGGTCAAAAGACCGGTGACCCGAACCGAGTCTATCCGACCACAGAACGGTTCTATTTCGGTTCCCGCCAGACCCTTCTTTACCAGGACCAGTCATCCCTATCGTTGGCTGCGGCATGTGGCAGACCCCTCACTCCCGGCACACCCAGCAAAGCGCGCGGCGACGGAATCACCTGGGTGCGATGGTCTGCATTCTGGCGGCCCTGTTCACCGGTGTCCTGATCGGGCGACTGACCGACGATCCCCAGACCACCGGCCGCATCTACCTGAACGAGACGGCGCCGCCCGCCGCGCTGAAGATGACCCCGGCGCCCAAGAAGACCCAGCCGCACACCGGCCGCTCGGCCAGGGAGAGCACGGCCGCCGTGCCGCGGTCCCGCACCACCCCCAAGCCCGCCAAGAGCACGCCCACCAACCAGGTGCCCGGTTACACCAACTACGACCCCACCCAGGTCATCGGCGACCAGAGCGTCCAGGTGGTGCCGGGGCTGGCCTCGCGTGTGGTCGCGCTCACCAACGCCGCCCGCGTCAAGCGCGGCTGCCGCCCGCTGCAGGTCGACGCCCGGCTGACCCGCAGCGCCAGGACGCACTCCGAGGAGATGGCGCGCACCGGCAGGTTCACCCACGACTCCCCCGACGGGTCCTCGCCCTGGGACCGGATGGAGCGCGCCGGATACAGCAACGGGGCGGCCGAGAACATCGGCCGCGGCTACTCCTCCGCCGACGAGGCCGTGCGCGCCTGGCTCGACAGCCGCGACAGGCGGCAGAACATCCTGAACTGCTCCGTCGCGACCATCGGCGTGGGCGTCGTGTCGGGCGCCGGTGACACCTGGTGGACCCAGGATCTCGGGTACCCATGACAAACGCACGGTAGGGTCGCCCGCATGGGTTTTCCCGACGAGACCACCCAGGAAAGCACCCCCCGCCGCGGCAGGCGCGCAGCCGAGGAGCCTCCGGCGCCTCGTGGCAAGCGGTCCGCCGAGGAGCCTGCGGTGCCTCGCGGCAAGCGCTCCGCCGAGGAGCCTCCGGTGCCTCGCGGCAAGCGTTCGGCCGAGGACCCCCCGGCGCCTCGCAGCAAGACGTGGAGCCCGTACGACGAGGGCAAGCGCTCGCGAGGGCCGCTGTGGTTCGCCATCGGCGGCGTGGCGGCGCTCGTCCTGCTCGGCGGCGGCCTCTTCGTGATGTGGAACATGGACAGCCCCAAACCCGCCTCGTCCGACGCGGCCCGCCGTACCTCCGCGCCTCTCCCTTCAGGTCCGCAGGGCAAGTACGGCTACGCCGGCTCGCGGGAGACGGACTCGGAGCCGCTCACGATCAAGGAGGTCTTCCCGACCAAGAAGATCGACGTCTCCGGGCGGTCGTACGTGGTGACGATCACCACCAAGGACAAGAAGTGCGGCGACGCCGTCCTCGGCGACAAGCTGCAGAAGGCTCTCAAGAAGGCCAAGTGCACCCAGCTGCTGCGCGCCAGCTTCCGCGACAAGGACGGCAAGGTCATCGGCACTGTCGGGGTCGCCAACCTGAACTCGGGCAGGGACTCCACGAAGGTGGCAGCCGCCGGGAGCAAGTCGGACTACGTCAAGCCGCTGCCGGGCAAGGACTCGGTCACCAAGCTGCTCGGGCAGGGCAGTGGGGGCGCGCAGGCGCGCACCCACGGGCACTACGTGGTCATGTACTGGATCCAGAAGAAGGACGGCACCAAGCCCGACAAGAAGGGCTTCAAGGCCCTTTATCAGGCTGTGGACGACATCACCCAGGCGACCGTTTTCAAGGCATTGGACGAACGTTCGCTGACCGGCCAACCCGCGGGGTGAAAACGGTCTTCCACCCCCTTACGGGTATCAATGGGGTGGCCGATCCGGCCGGGAACGCCCATACCGGCATGACGATCTCCTGACTCTCGCTAGGCTCCCCCTTATGCGTGGCCAGGAACCCGGGTCTGAGCACGAGCGTAGGGACGACGACGGCTCGGCCGCACCGGCGACGCCGCCGCCGAGCTTCGGTCAGCTGGTGGAGCCCGTCATCGGCGGCGACGGGGGTTCTGCGGAACCTCCCCGCCCCATTCCCGTCTACCCCGGGCCGCCGCCGGACCTGCCCGACCTGCCGGTCTTCCCCGGCGCTCAGGCGTGGGAGGTGACGGGCGGCGACGCCGCCCCCTACGACTGGTTCTCCGAGTCCGGCGAGCCCGGCTGGCAACCTCCCCAGCCTGCGTCCCCCGCTGCTCTGCCGCCTGGCAGCGGGTCCGACGGTCCTCCGCCGTCCGACGGCTCGCCCGCCGACCACTTCGGCCGGCCGCTCGACGACGCGTACGGCGAGCAGTCCTATGCCGATCTGCCACCGGCGAACGGCTGGGAGCCCAGCGCCGAGTCCTGGCAGTCCCCGGGCTCCGAGGCTCCCTCAGGCTGGTCCGTGGTCCCCGGCGCCCCACCGTGGGAGCCGCCCCCCGCCTTCACGGCCGCGGCGGCCGACATGAACGTCTGGCCCGCGCCCACCCCGGACGCCGTCATGCCTCCCTGGCCCGCGGCGACCGGCGAACTCTCTCCCGAGGACGACCCGGCGCCCGCGTCCCACGACGCCCACGACGCCCACGACGCCCACGACGCCCACGACATCCTCGCGCCTTCCCCGCGTCCGGTGACTTTCGACGCGAACAGGACCCTCCCGGACGCCCACGCCGCCGAACCCGGCGACGTCCCCGTCTGGCCGCCCCACCCCGCCTCTCAGGACCAGGACCGCATCCCCGACCTCCCCTTCGCCCCCGAGGTCTGGCCCAAGAACCCAGCCAAACCCACCGCCTCATCCCAGGACGAGACCGCTGCCCCTCCGCACGTCGCAGCCTCGGGCGAGACCACCCCTGCGGAGCCCACAGCCGCAGGCGAGGCCACCACCCCCGCCATGTTCCCGGGCGAGGCCACCACCCCTGCCCACGCCACGTTCTCGGGCGAGGCCACCACGCCGGCCCACGCCACGTTCCCGGGCGAGACCACCACCCCTGTGCCAAGCGATGTCACCACGCCCGTACGCTTCATGCCGCCGGGCGGCACGCCACGTCCAGGCGCGAACGACCAGGCAGGCACCCCCGCTCAGGCCGACACCGACTCTCCCACCGGCCAGGCACCCATCCACGCCGACGGAACCGCCGGCCCCCAGACCGGTTCGTCCCCCACCCAGACCACTCCGGCGCCCGGCCAGAACGACCTGACCGCCGAGCAGACCACCCCGGCTCCAGGCCGAACCATCCCGGCCGAAGCCACCGCGGCTCCCAGCCAGGCCAACCCCATACCGGGCACCCAGACCATCCCGGGCGGAGTCACCGCGGCCCCCGTCCAGCCCACCCCCATACCGGGCACCCCGTCATCCGACCAGGCCACCCCGACGCCAGCCTCAGTCGGCCCCACGCTCGACCAGGGCACCCCGGTATCGGGTGAGGGCACTCCTATGCCTGGTCAGGGCGCCATCGTTCCCGGACAGGCCGCCGGTGACGCTGCCGCGCCTGGCGAAGCACCCGGCGCAACGCCGACACTGCCCGTCGTACCGGGCCAACTTGCCCAACCCGGACCAGGTCAAGCACCGCCCGTCGCGTCAGCGCACCCTGCGCAGGCCGGTCCGGGCCAGGCTTCTCCCCCCGCACCAGGCCAACCCGCCCAAGCCGGGCCAGGACAAGCGTTGCCCGCCGTACCGGCTCAGCCTGGGCAGACCGGGCCGGGACAGCCTGGGCAGACCGGACCAGGGCAGCCTTCACCCACCGGGTCGGGGCAGTCCCTGCCCGCCGTACCGGGGCAGAACTTGCCTGCCGTACCGGCTCAAGGCTCGGGTGGGCGGCCGTTCGCACCCTTCGGCGCGGTGGACGGGCCGACACCCCCGAACGGCGCGCCCGCCTTCCAGCCGGGACAGGGCTTCGTGCCCCCGACGGCGGCGACCAAGCAGCCGGGCAAGAGCAAGAAGGCGCTGTTCGCGGTGCTGGGCGTGCTGGTGCTCGCGGGCGTGGCGACCGGAGGCTTCTTCGCCTACCGCTCGATGAAGTCCGCCCCGCCCACGAAGCCGACGGCCGCCAGCGCCCAGCCCTCCGCCGAGCAGCCGACCGCGGAGCCGCCCACTACGGCCCAGCCCACGGTCACCCCATCCGCGGACGCGGCCGGCACCATGCTCAACTCCGACAAGACGGACCCGAAGAAGCTGTCGCTCACGGAGGCGTTCCCGCAGAAGAAGATGTCGCTGGCCGGAGCCTCGTTCACGCGCGTCAAGACGGACATGCAGAACAGCTGCGACAAGGCCGCCACGGGCCCCTTCGCCGACGCCCTCAAGGCTCAGAAGTGCACCCGCGTCCTGCGAGCCACCTACGTGGACACCAAGCACCTCTACGCCGTGACGACCGGCATCGCCGTCCTCCCCACCAAGGACGCCGCCCTGCAGGCCGACCAGGCCAAGAACCTCTCCAAGAACCTCTGGTTCAGAGCCCTCCCCGGCGCCGCGGGCTCGGGCGCCGACCGCGTCGGCATCGCCGGCGGCTACGCGGCCGGCCTGGTCTGGGGCCGCTACATCGTCTTCAGCTACGCCACCTACGCCGACGGCCACACCCCCACCCCCAAGGAGAAGACCCTCGGCAAGGTAAGCGGCGGCTTCCGCGACCAAACCTCCAAGGTCCTGGAACACCGCCTCACCCGCAAATAACCCACCCTGGTGTGTGGGCGTGCAAGAGCGCGCCCACACCCACGGCCGAGTATGAGCGGACCCACACGAACGCGTCCGCACCCTCCGACTCGCCACCACGCACCGCATTCACGCCACCCCCCGGACAGGCCGCGCCGCCTGAGCAGGTCGCTACCCGAGTACGCCTCTAGGCGCCGCGACGGCGAGACGTGGGATGGCGAAGGTCGGCGCCCTGTGCGGCGAGGAGGGACACACCCCCCGGCGTCACAATGCGGCGCCACCACCCGAGCACAGCACCCGGGCGCGCACGCAAGCGCCGCGACGGCGAGACGTGGGACGGCGAAGGTCGGCGCCCTGTGCGGCGAGGAGGGACACACCCCCCGGCGTCACAATGCGGCGCCACCACCCGAGCACAGCACCCGGGCGCGCACGCAGGCGCCGCGACGGCGGGAGGCGGGACGGCGAAAGTCGGCGCCGTGTGCGGTGCGGGGGTGGGGCCGGGGTGCTACGGGGACGGGTGGCGTGACGGCGGGTGAGGGGCGTCGACTCGCCAGGGGCGCCGGGCGCGGGTCATCAGCCGAAGTGCGGTGGGCGGCCGGTTGCGGCGGCCTTGCCGTACGAGAGGCCGAGAAGCCCGGGCACCAAGACGAGAAAGCCCAGCGCGACGACCTGGCGCGAAAAGGGGAAAAGGGAGAAGGAGCGCTTACAGGGTGCGGAGGCGGCGGGTGGAGTGGGCTCGGGTGGCCAGGTGTTCGGGGGCGGGGTAGGTGACCTCTTCGAGGCAGAGGCCGTGGGCGGGGGCGACGTGGACGCCGCTGTCCCTGACCGCGTGTGACAGGACCTGGCCGGGCCACTCCACAGGACGGCGGCCGTCGCCCACCGCCAGCAGGCCCCCCACCAGGGCGCGCACCATCGAGTGGCAGAACGCGTCCGCGACGACCGTCGCCACCAGGATCCCCGACGGCTCGCGGACCCAGTCGAGGCGCTGCAGCTCCCTGATCGTCGTGGCACCCTCGCGCTTCTTGCAGAAGGCCGCGAAGTCGTGCTCCCCCAGCAGGTGTACGGCTGCCGCGTTGAGGGCGTCCAGATCGAGCGGCCGGTTGTGCCAGATCACCTCGTGGCGGCGCAACGGGTCCACACCACCGGGGCCGTCGCTGACCCGGTAGGCGTACCGGCGGGACAGCGCGGAGAAGCGTGCGTCAAAGCCCTCAGGAGCCACGGAGACCCGATAAATCCGTACATCCGGTGGCAGTACCCCACCCAGCCTCCGCAACAGCGCAGAAAGCCACTCATCCACGCCCAGACCCGGCTCAGCCGCCCCCAGCGAGGCATCGCCTGGAGGCAGGTCCGCCGGGCGGCGACGGGCGAGGGTGGACAGGATCTCGAGGGTGACGTCGACGTGGGCGACCTGCCCGCGGGCGTGCACCCCCGCGTCCGTACGGCCGGCGACCGTGAGCTCCGGCGCCGGGATCCGCAGGATCTTGCCGAGCGCCTGCTCGATCTCCCCCTGCACGGTGCGCCGCTCGGGCTGCCGGGCCCACCCGGAGAAGCCCGTGCCGTCGTACCCGAGGTCGAGGCGGAGCCGTACCACGATCACCCTCCAGCGAAACGGGGACGGGCCCGGTGCCCCCACGAGGGGAGCCCGGGCCCGTCCGGTGTGGCCTGATGAATCAGGCCTCGTCCTTCTTCTCAGCCTCGTCAGCCGGGGCCTCCTCGGCAGCAGCCTCAGCGGCGGGCGCCTCCTCGGCGACGGCCTCCTCAGCGACCTCGGCGGTCTCCTCGACCGGAGCCTCGGCAGCAGCCGGAGCAGCGGCCTCGGCGGGCTTGCGGGACACGGTGACCGGGTTCAGCGGCTCGCTCACCAGCTCGATGACCGCCATCGGAGCGTTGTCGCCCTTGCGGTTGCCGACCTTGGTGATGCGGGTGTAGCCACCGGGACGCTCGGCGAACGTCGGCGCGATCTCGGTGAACAGGTGGTGGACAACGCCCTTGTCGCGGACCACGGTGAGCACCAGGCGACGGTTGTGGATGTCGCCCTTCTTGGCCTTGGTGATCAGCCGCTCAGCGAGGGGGCGGAGCCGCTTGGCCTTGGTCACCGTGGTGCGGAGCTTGCCGTGGCGGAACAGGTCGGTGGCGAGGTTGGCCAGGATCAGCCGCTCGTGCGCCGGGCTGCCGCCAAGACGAGCGCCCTTGGTGGGCTTGGGCATGTGGTTCTCCTTGTGAGTTAACCCGCCCCGGCCGTACCAGGTACCGGAGTCGGGCCAGACCGTGTCGCTCTACAAAACGGTCCGTTATCGGCGCCCGCGAGCCATGAAGCCCGCGGGCGGTGAAACTACTAGTACTGCTCGGTCTCGACGTACGCGCTGTCGTCGTCGTCGTAACCGGCGCCGGCCACCGCGCTCGGGTCGAACCCGGGCGGGGAGTCCTTGAGCGCCAGCGACATCTCGTGCAGCTTCTGCTTGACCTCTTCGATCGACTTGGCGCCGAAGTTCCTTATGTCGAGCAGGTCCTGCTCGCTGCGCGCGACGAGCTCACCCACGGTGTGGATGCCCTCGCGCTTGAGGCAGTTGTAGGAACGGACCGTGAGGTTGAGCTCCTCGATCGGCAGCGCCAGGTCGGCGGCCAGGGCGGCGTCGGTCGGCGACGGGCCGATGTCGATGCCCTCGGCCTCGACGTTGAGCTCGCGCGCCAGGCCGAACAGCTCGACCAGCGTCTTACCGGCGGAGGCCACCGCGTCGCGGGGCTTCATGGCCGGCTTGGTCTCGACGTCCAGGATCAGACGGTCGAAGTCGGTGCGCTGCTCGACACGGGTCGCCTCGACCTTGTAGGTGACCTTGAGCACCGGGGAGTAGATCGAGTCGATCGGGATACGACCGATCTCCTGGCCCGGCTGCTTGTTCTGCGCGGCGGAGACGTAGCCGCGACCGCGCTCGACGGTCAGCTCCATCTCCAGCTTGGCCTTGCCGTTGAGCGTGGCGATGCGCAGTTCGGGGTTGTGCACCTCGACACCGGCCGGAGGCGCGATGTCGGCGGCGGTGACCTCGCCAGGGCCCTGCTTGCGCAGGTACATCACGACCGGCTCGTCGTGCTCGGAGGAGACGACCAGCTCCTTGAGGTTCAGGATGATGTCGGTGACATCCTCCTTGACCCCGGGGACGGTCGAGAACTCGTGCAGCACGCCCTCGATGCGGATCGACGTCACGGCCGCGCCCGGGATGGACGACAGCAGCGTGCGCCGCAGCGAGTTGCCGATGGTGTAGCCGAAGCCCGGCTCCAGCGGCTCGATGACGAAGCGGGACCGGGTCTCGTCGATCGACTCTTCGAGAAGAGTCGGACGCTGAGCGATCAGCATGGTGTGGGTTCTCCCCTTTTCGTGTGGCGACCGCTATATGACGCCACGCCGATAAACCAGTCTAGGCGCTGTACGGCGTGCACCGCCGTACAGCACCGAACCCCCGGCGGGAAAGCCGGGGGCCAGAGGTGGTGCAGCTTACTTCGAGTAGTACTCGACGATGAGCTGCTCCTGGACCTGGGTGTCGATCTGCTGCCGGACGGGCAGCTGGTGCACCAGGACGCGGAGCTTCTCGGGCACGACGCCCAGCCAGGCCGGGACCGTGCGCTCGCCGGCGGTGGCGCGGGCCACCTCGTACGGCAGCAGGTTGCGCTTGGTCTCGCGGACCTCGATGATGTCGTGCTCGCGCACGCGGTACGACGGGATGTCGACCTTCTTGCCGTTCACCATGATGTGGCCGTGGCGCACCTGCTGGCGAGCGGCGTCGCGCGACTGGGCGAAGCCGGCGCGGTAGACGACGTTGTCGAGACGGCTCTCCAGGATCTGGAGGAGCACCTCACCCGACTTGCCGGTCTTACCAGCGGCTTCCTCGTAGTAGTTGCGGAACTGCTTCTCGAGGACGCCGTAGATCCGACGGGTCTTCTGCTTCTCACGAAGCTGAAGCTGGTACTCGGACTCCTTGGGGCGTCCGCGACCGTGCTCACCCGGCGGGTAAGGACGGATCTCGATGGGGCACTTGGCGGACTCGCACTTGCTGCCCTTGAGGAAGAGCTTGGTCTTCTCGCGACGGCAGAGCTTGCAGTCCGCGCCCGTGTAACGAGCCATTTGTCAATCTCTCCTGGGTGTCAGACGCGGCGGCGCTTCGGCGGACGGCAGCCGTTGTGCGGAACCGGGGTCACGTCCTGGATGGAGCCCACCTCGAGCCCGGTCGCCTGCAGCGAACGGATCGCGGTCTCACGGCCGGAGCCGGGGCCCTTGACGAAGACGTCGACCTTCCGCATGCCGTGCTCCATGGCACGACGGGCGGCGTTCTCGGCAGCCATCTGAGCGGCGAACGGGGTGGACTTACGGGAGCCCTTGAAACCCACGTGGCCGGCGCTGGCCCAGGAGATCACGTTCCCGCTCGGGTCGGTGATCGAGACGATCGTGTTGTTGAACGTGCTCTTGATGTGGGCGTGCCCGTGAGCGACGTTCTTCTTTTCCTTGCGGCGCACCTTCTTCGGTGCGCCCTGACGGCTCTTAGGAGGCATTGCTTGCCATTACTCCTGAGGTCTTCGGTCCAGCGGCTGCGCGGACTACTTCTTACCGGGCTTCTTCTTGCCGGCGACGGTCTTCTTCTTGCCCTTGCGGGTGCGCGCGTTGGTCTGCGTGCGCTGACCGTGCACGGGCAGGCCCTTGCGGTGCCGGATGCCCTGGTAGCAACCGATTTCGATCTTGCGACGGATGTCGGCCTGGACCTCGCGGCGCAGGTCACCCTCGATCTTGAAGTTCGCCTCGATGTAGTCACGCATCGGGACGAGCTCGGTGTCGCTGAGCTGGTGCACACGCAGGTCGCCGCTGATGCCCGTAGCCTCGAGGATCTCCTGAGCGCGGGTGCGGCCGATTCCGTAGATGTAGGTGAGAGCGATCTCCAGCCGCTTTTCGCGGGGGAGATCGACGCCAACCAGGCGAGCCATGGTCGGGCATTCTCCTTCTTTGTGGCGGAGGTCCTACGCCGCACGACCCCTCCCCATGCCCGGGGTGAGGGCCCCGGCCTCCGACCGGGGGTCTCCTGGGTGGTACGACATGCCGTACGGCTGCCGCCTGCCCAGGTGTGGGCGCGCTTCCTTGGTCAGGCTCCTCATGCGTCGAGCCCGCAACCCACAATGGTGCGGACTCGGAGAAGCCTTACGTTACGACTAGCCCTGGCGCTGCTTGTGGCGCAGGTTGTCGCAGATCACCATGACGCGACCGTGCCGGCGAATCACCTTGCACTTGTCGCAGATCTTCTTAACGCTCGGCTTTACCTTCATTGTCCTTCGTGTCCTCAGACGTGCCTGTCTGGTAGACGCCACCGAAGCCTCCCGGCTTCGACTCCGTCTCCTGTTACTTGTACCGGTAGACGATCCGCCCACGACTGAGGTCGTAGGGGCTCAGCTCCACGACAACCCTGTCGTCGGGCAGGATCCGGATGTAGTGCATCCGCATCCGTCCGCTGATGTGGGCCAGGACCTTATGGCCGTTGTCGAGCTGCACCCGGAACATGGCGTTCGGGAGCGACTCGACCACAGTGCCCTCGATCTCGATGGCGCCGTCTTTCTTGGCCAAAATCCCTCGCGTTTCACTGATCGGTCGTCTGAGGTTTCGGTCCACTAAGCAGCCGCGACCTCACGCTTCGTAGAGAGCGGCGATCCGCGGGACCGCCGACGCGTGATGGTCATAGTGAGCCGACTAAGGAGTGTACGACACCTGAGCGGCAAATGCGAAACGCACGTGCCAGGTGTCCTGACACAACCACGTTAAAGGGTACCCCATCCGGGCGGTCACCGTGCCCGCCCGGCGCCATCGGCCGCCGACACGCGGCGCTGGGCGGGCACGAGCCAGTCGTCCGGGCAGGCTAGCGTCGCCACCTGCGCGCCACGACAACTCCGGCACCGGCCACGATGAGCAGGACGGCCATCGCTCCGGCCAGCCACGGCGCGCGCGCCTCGGCCGTCAAAGCAAGGCAGGCCAGCATCGTCCCCCCATTACGCCGGTTCCATCGTTAAAGATCATCTACCCCTCCCCATCCGCGCCAACTACCGCAGGCGGTAAAGAGTGCGTCTTTTGCGCGCGGCCCGCCGTACTAGGACAGACATCACGAAGGCCCGCCGAAGCGGGCCTTCTTTGGAGGGGCTGCGGATCAGTAGATGCGGAACGAGGCGCCGCAGTAGCTGGTGGGGCTGCCCCAGCAGGTGTAGGTGTAGATCTTCTTGATGCCGCTGCCGGACCAGGTCTCGCTGTAGGAGCCGTCCCACTTGCGGTAGAACTTGTGCCAGCTGCCGTTGGAGTAGTACTTGAACCAGACGTAGCCGTACTTCGGCGTGAACTCCTTGCCGTACCACTTGGTGTAGACCCGGCCGTGCGACTCCCACGTGTAGCCGTAGTCGTAGGCCTTGTGGTTGCTGGAGTAGTACTTGCCCCAGTTGTGGACCGAGGTCTGCGAGGCGGTCGACGCCTGCGCGGGGGCCGCGACGGCCAGGCCGGTGAGGGCGACGGAGCCGGCGAGGGCAGCGGCTGCAAGGACCTTGCGCATTGGATTTCCTCCGGTGAGTGGTGTTCTCGACACCGCTCACGCTAGGAAGGATCGTTCATCCGTTCTGCGCAGGAATGCACACAGTGCAGTAGTGCACATTCAGGCCTTGCGATGGCCCGAGCCGAAGATCGTGCTCATCAGCAGGATCGCGCCCCACGGGCCCATCACCCACAGCGGCCAGGGGTAGATCAGGTGCCCGCTCGTGATGCTGACGATCAGCCAGATCACCCAGTTCACCGAGCTGGCGGCGGCCCAGGCGCCCCAGGCCGCGCGCATCCCGGTGTGCATCCCCTGCTTGGGCTGCGGGGTGGAGGCGATCTTGGCCGGGCGTGCCCGCAGGTCGACGTCGGGCAGGTCGGAGGTCAGCTTGGCGAGGTCCCCGTAGGTCTTGCTCTGGTAGAGCTGCTCCAGCCGCTCGTTGAACTCCTCCATCGTGATGCGGCCCTGCGCGGTGTGCTCGCGCAGTACAGCCGCAACCCGGTCGCGATCGACGTCGGAGGCACGCATCTCGGGACTCTGCGCCATGTTCACCACTCCCGGGGGGCTAGTTCTGGAGGTGCGCCAAGCGCTCCTTGCCCCCGTCGAGGGCGGTCAGCACCCAAGGACCATTATGTGTCACGGCGACGCTGTGTTCGAAGTGCGCGGAGGCCTTGCCGTCGATCGTGACCACGGTCCAGTCGTCCGACAGGACACGGGTGCGCTCGGTGCCCAGGTTGACCATCGGCTCGACAGCCAGGCACATGCCCGCCTCGAGCACCGGGCCCTTTCCGGGCCGGCCGTGGTTGGCGATCCACGGGTCCATGTGCATCTCGGTGCCGATACCATGACCGCCGTACTCGGGCGGGATACCGAACCTGCCTTGCGACTTGACGTACTTCTCGACCTCGTAGCCGATGTCGGAGAGGTGGCGGCCGACGGTGAGGGCGGCGATGCCCGCCCACATGGCCTCCTCGGTGATCCGCATCAGCTCGGTCAGCCGCGGCTCCACCTCGCCCACGGGGACGGTGACGGCCGAGTCGCCGTGCCAGCCCTCCAGGATCGCGCCGCAGTCGATGGAGATGATGTCGCCATCGCGCAGCTTGCGGGCGCCGGTCGGGATGCCGTGCACGACCTCGTGGTTGACCGAGGCGCAGATCGTGGCGGGAAAGCCCTGGTAGCCCTTGAACGACGGGATCGCTCCCTCGTCCCTGATCGCCTTCTCGGCGATGACGTCCAGATCGAGCGGCGTCATGCCGGGCTCGACCGACCGCTTCAGCAGGTCCAGCGTGCGCCCGACGACCAGACCGGCCGCCCGCATCTTCTCCAGCTGCTCGGGCGTCTTGATCTGGATTCCATGCCGGTTCTTCTTGAACAACTTCGGCACCCCCCGGGGTGTGTCAACGGGCGGACGTGGGAGGTCAATTCCCCCCACAATAGCCCCAGGGAACTTAGCCCATGAAAGGGCGAATGGCCTCCATTGCCCGCTGCGTTACTTCTTCGACCGGACCCGTGGCGTCGACGCCGACGAGGATGTCCTCGTCCGCGTAGAAGGAGACCAGCGGCGCCGTCTGCTCCTGGTAGACCTCCAGGCGGTGCCTGACGGTGTCTTCCTTGTCGTCGTCACGCTGGAACAGCTGGCCGCCACAGGCGTCGCACCTGTCGTCCTTCTTGTCGTCGAACTCCACATGCCAGATCCGGCCGCACTGACTGCACGTACGGCGGCCCGCCAGCCTCCTGACCACCTCGTCGTCGTCGACGACCAGCTCGAGCACGAGGTCGAGCGCCTGGCCCCAGTCCTTGAGCATGTCGCGCAGGATCTCGGCCTGCGGCACGTTCCTGGGGAAGCCGTCGAGCAGGAAACCGTCCTGCGCATCGTCCTCGGAGAGGCGGTCACGGACCATGGCGATCGTGACCTCGTCGGGCACGAGATCGCCGCGGTCCATGTAGGTCTTGGCGAGCTTGCCGAGCTCCGTGCCGCCGGAGACGTTGGCACGGAAGATGTCACCTGTCGAGATCTTCGGGATGGACAGGTTCGACGCTATGTACTGGGCCTGAGTCCCCTTGCCCGCTCCGGGGGGCCCAACCAGAACCAGCCTCACTAGCGCAGGAAGCCTTCGTAGTTGCGCTGCTGGAGCTGGCTCTCGATCTGCTTGACCGTGTCCAGGCCGACACCAACCATGATCAGAATGCTCGTCCCTCCGAACGGGAAGTTCTGGCTAGCCCCGGCAATCGCCAGCGCGACGATCGGGATCATGGCGATCAGACCCAGATAGAGCGCGCCAGGCGCGGTCAGACGAGTGAGCACGTAGTTCAGGTACTCAGCCGTCGGCCGGCCCGGGCGGATGCCCGGAATGAACCCACCGTACTTCTTCATGTTGTCCGCCACTTCAGTGGGGTTGAAGGTAATGGACACATAGAAGTAGGTGAAGAACACGATCAGCAGGAAGAACGTGACCATGTAGGTGGGGTGGTCGCCCTTGGTCAGGTTCGCCGAGATCCACTGCACCACCGCGTTCGGGTTCTCCGCGTTGGCGAACAGCGAGGTCAGCAGCTGCGGCAGGTACAGCAGCGAGGAGGCGAAGATGACCGGGATGATGCCCGCCTGGTTGACCTTCAGCGGGATGTAGGTGGCCGTGCCGCCGTACATCCTGCGTCCGACCATCCGCTTGGCGTACTGGACCGGGATGCGGCGCTGCGCCTGCTCGACGAAGACGACCGCGGCGATCATGAAGATGCCGACCACCATCACGACGGCGAAGGTGAACTTGTTCGCCGAGAAGATGTTGGACAGCTCGGAGGGGAAGACCGCGATGACCTGAGTGAAGATCAGAATGGACATGCCGTTGCCGACGCCGCGGTCGGTGATCAGCTCGCCCAGCCACATGATGACCGAGGTGCCGGCCGTCATGATGATGACCATCGTGATGATCATGAAGACGTTGTCGGGGTCGAGCAGCACGTCCTGCTGGCAGTTCGGGAACAGCTGCCCGGAACGGGCCAGGGCGATGAAGGCGGTCGACTGCAGCACACCAAGACCGATGGTCAGATAACGGGTGTACTGGGTAATCTTCGTCTGCCCGGCCTGGCCCTCCTTCTTGAGAGCCTCGAGGCGCGGGATCACCACCACGAGCAGCTGCAGAATGATGCTCGCGGTGATGTAGGGCATGATGCCCAGCGCGAACACAGACAGCTTCAGCAGCGCACCGCCGCTGAACAGCTGCACCATCCCATAGATGTTGCCGGTCGTGGCGTCGTTGCGAGCCTGCGCGAAACAGGCCGCCAGGTTCTGGACGTGAACGCCCGGTGTCGGAAGAACCGAGCCGAGACGGAACAGCGCGATGATGCCCAGGGTGAAGAGCAACTTCTTGCGCAGGTCCGGCGTCCGGAACGCCCGGGTAAACGCGGTCAGCACGGTCCCTCCTGCGCGCCTCTACGGCGGGTTAGGTATGCGATGGTGCGGGGATCTGCCATCTGAAGTCTCAGGTCGTACGTGGCGAACTCTAACGCACTACAGGCGTGGGGGCCCATCGACGGAACCCCCACGCCTTGTCATAGCGGTGCTACAGCTCGGTAACGGACCCACCGGCCGCGGCGATCTTCTCCTTCGCGGAGGACGAGAAGGCATGCGCCGTCACGTTCACCGCGACCGAGATCTCACCGGTGCCGAGGACCTTCACCAGCTGGTTCTTGCGGACAGCACCCTTGGCGACCAGCGCCTCGACGGTGACCTCGCCACCCTCGGGGAACAGCTCGCCGAGCCTGTCCAGGTTGACGACCTGGTAGGTCGTCTTGAACAGCGCGTTGGAGAAGCCCTTGAGCTTCGGCAGACGCCTCTGCAGCGGCACCTGGCCACCCTCGAAACCGAGGTGGACCGTGGTACGGGCGTGAGTGCCCTTGGTGCCGCGACCGGCGGTCTTGCCCTTGGACGCCTCGCCGCGACCCTTGCGGATCTTGGCCTTGTTGGAGCCCGGGGCAGGACGCAGGTCGTGAATCTTGAGCGGAGCGTTGTCAGTCATGACTAGTCGACCTCTTCCACCTCGACGAGGTGCGTCACCACGGAGACCATCCCACGGATCTCGGGACGGTCCTCCTTGACGACGACGTCGCCGATTCGCTTCAGGCCAAGCGAACGCAGCGAGTCACGCTGGTTCTGCTTGCCACCGATCTTCGAGCGAACCTGAGTGATCTTCAGGCGTGCCATGACTAGCTCACCGCCTTCGCGGCCGCCGCCTCGGCGAGACCCTCGCGCTGAGCCTTCAGCATCCGGGCCGGGGCGACGTCCTCGATCGGCAGGCCACGGCGGGCGGCGATCTCCTCGGGACGCGAGAGCCCCTTCAGAGCCGCCACGGTGGCGTGCACGATGTTGATCGGGTTGTCCGAGCCGAGCGACTTGGACAGCACGTCGTGGATGCCCGCGCACTCCAGGACCGCGCGCACCGGGCCACCGGCGATGACGCCGGTACCGGCCGAGGCCGGACGCAGGAAGACGACGCCGGCCGCCTCCTCGCCCTGCACGGTGTGCGGGATGGTGCCCTGGATCCGGGGGACCTTGAAGAAGTGCTTCTTGGCCTCTTCGACACCCTTGGCGATGGCCGCGGGGACTTCCTTGGCCTTGCCGTAGCCGACGCCGACCAGGCCGTTGCCGTCACCGACGACGACGAGGGCGGTGAAGCTGAAGCGACGACCACCCTTCACGACCTTGGCCACTCGGTTGATCTTCACTACGCGCTCGATGTACGAGACGCCCTTGTCGGCGGCGCCACCGCGGCGATCGTCACGACGGTCCCGCCGCTCGCCACCGGTGCCGCCACCGCGACGCGGAGCTGCAGCCATCAGTGGTTCCTCATCTCAACAGTTGCCATCAGAACTCGAGCCCGCCTTCGCGGGCGCTGTCCGCCAGAGCCGCGATGCGGCCGGCGTAGCGGTTTCCGCCACGGTCGAAGACGACCGCGGTGATCCCGACGTCCTTGGCCCGCTGAGCGAGGAGCTCGCCGACCTTCTTGGCCTTCGAGGTCTTGTCGCCCTCCGTGGAACGCAGCGCGGCGTCCATGGTGGAGGCGCTGACCAGGGTGTGGCCCTTGGAGTCGTCCACGATCTGGACGAACATGTGCTTGGTCGAGCGGTTGACGACGAGGCGAGGACGCTCCGCCGTACCGACGACCTTCTTGCGCACGCGGGTGTGACGGCGGGCCCGCGAGACGGCGCGGGCGGCCGTGTGCTTGCCGAACGCAGTCTTCGGAGCCATGCCTACTTACCAGCCTTTCCGACCTTGCGGCGGATCTGTTCGCCCTGGTACCGCACACCCTTGCCCTTGTAGGGGTCGGGCTTGCGCAGCTTGCGGATGTTCGCGGCGACCTCGCCGACCTTCTGCTTGTCGATGCCGTCCACGTGGAACAGGGTCGGCTTCTCGACGCGGAAGGAGACGCCCTCGGGGGCGTCGACGATGACCGGGTGGCTGAAGCCCAGCGAGAACTCCAGCTGCGTCGGGCCCTTGGCCGCGACGCGGTAACCGACGCCGACGATCTCCAGAGACTTGGAGTAGCCCTGCGTGACGCCCTGCACCATGTTGGCGATGAGCGTGCGGGACAGGCCGTGCAGCGCACGCACCTTGTTCTCGTCGTTGGGACGCGTGACCGCGATGGCCCCGTCCTCGTCGCGCGCGACCACGATGGGCTCGGCGACCGTGTGAGAAAGCGTGCCCTTCGGGCCCTTGACCTGGACATCCTGGCCGGTGATCGTGATGTCTACGCCACTGGGCACAGGGATGGGCAGCCGTCCGATTCGCGACATGCTGTGTTCCTCCCCTCTACCAGACGTAGGCGAGGACTTCCCCGCCCACGCCACGCTTGCCGGCCTGCTTGTCGGTCATGAGACCGGCGGACGTCGAGATGATCGCGACGCCCAGCCCGCCCAGGACTCGAGGCAGATTGTCCTTCTTCGCATAAACCCGCAGACCGGGCTTCGAAACCCGGCGCAGGCCCGCGAGCGAACGCTCACGGGTCGGCCCGAACTTGAGCTCCACCACGAGGTTCTTTCCAACCTTGGCGTCCTCGACGGTCCAAGCCTGGATGTAACCCTCCTGCTGGAGGATCTCGGCGATGTGCGCCTTGATCTTCGAATACGGCATCGACACACTCTCGTGGTACGCCGAGTTCGCATTACGCAGACGCGTCAACATGTCTGCGATCGGGTCGGTCATCGTCATGGCCAGTGGCCTTCCTCGCCGCGGTTTCCAGTCGGCCAAGCACTTCTGATGGTCGAGTCCGTCGAAGCCTGCACCTTTCCAGGTGTCCGCTTCGACTACCTCTCCGTGCTCTGCCGGTGGACCTTCGGCGCGGTCAGGGGCGCTCCATGAGAGCGCCCTCGTTTGACATTTCTAGATGTACGGCTGGCGGAGGCGACACGCGGGCCGCCTCCCTAGGGTATCTACCAGCTCGACTTGGTGATGCCAGGCAGCTCGCCCCGGTGCGCCATCTCGCGGAAGCACACCCGGCACAGGCCGAACTTCCTGTAGACGGCGCGCGGACGGCCACAGCGCGAGCAACGCGTGTACGCCCGGACCTGGAACTTCGGCTTGCGCCCCGCCTTGGCGATCAGCGACTTCTTCGCCATGATCAGGCCTCCTTGAAGGGGAAGCCGAGAAGCTTGAGCAGCGCCCGGCCCTGGTCGTCGTTCTTCGCGGTGGTCACGATCGTGATGTCCATGCCCCGCGGCCGGTCGACCTTGTCCTGGTCGACCTCGTGGAACATGACCTGCTCGGTCAGACCGAAGGTGTAGTTGCCGTTGCCGTCGAACTGCTTGGGCGACAGACCGCGGAAGTCCCTGATACGGGGCAGCGCGAGCGCGAGCAGACGGTCGAGGAACTCCCACATGCGGTCGCCGCGGAGCGTCACGTGCGCGCCGATCGGCATGCCCTCACGCAGCTTGAACTGCGCGATGGACTTGCGGGCCCGGACGACGGCCGGCTTCTGACCGGTGATCACGGTCAGGTCGCGGACAGCGCCCTCGATGAGCTTGGAGTCGCGGGCCGCCTCGCCGACACCCATGTTGACCTTGATCTTCACCAGGCCGGGGATCTGCATGACGTTCTCGATGCCGAAGTCCTTGCGAAGCTGCGCCGCGATCTCCTCGCGGTACTTCGTCTTCAGGCGCGGCGTCGGGCGCTCGGTCTCAGTAGTCGTCGCGGTCATCAGCTGTCCTCACCCTCCGACTCGTCGGCCTTCTTCTCGTCGGCCTTCTTCTCGGCGGGCTTCTCGTCCTTGAGCTTCTTCACGTTCGAGACGTGAATGGGAGCCTCCATGGTCTGCACACCGCCGGTCTTGGCGCCGCGCGGACCCTGGTGGGTCTCCTTGGAGTGCTTCTTGATCATGTTGATGCCCTCGACCACCACGCGGTCCTCGCGCGGGTAGGTGGCGATCACGTGACCCTTGGCACCCTTGTCCTTGCCGGCGATGACCTGAACCAGGTCACCCTTACGCACGTGCAGCTGCTTCGGCATCACAGCACCTCCGGAGCGAGCGAGATGATGCGCATGAACTTCTTGTCGCGCAGTTCACGGCCGACCGGGCCGAAGATACGGGTGCCGCGAGGGTCACCGCTGTCCTTGATGATGACGGCGGCGTTCTCGTCGAAGCGGATGTAGGAGCCGTCCGGCCGGCGGCGCTCCTTGGCCGTGCGGACGACGACGGCCTTGACCACGTCGCCCTTCTTGACGCCGGTGCTGCCGGGCAGGGCGTCCTTGACAGTGGCGACGATGACGTCACCGATTCCCGCGTAGCGTCGACCCGAGCCACCGAGAACGCGGATGCAGAGGATCTCCTTGGCACCCGTGTTGTCGGCGACCTTGAGTCGCGACTCCTGCTGGATCACTGATTACTCCTGTTAGTCGCGCCAGTTCTCATCGCTGAGCTTGGCGGAACCCATCTGGTCTTGTTCCCACGGAAACAACCCCTGGGGGTCGCACCGCAGGCGACGCGGGAGGGATCTCCCGCGTCCTTGGACACCGTCATGGGGGCTGTCACCAGCCCCCACGAGGCGCGGTATATCCGAGAAGGATTACTTGGCCTTCTCGAGGATCTCCACGACCCTCCACCGCTTGGTAGCGGAGAGGGGGCGGGTCTCCATCAGCAGCACACGGTCGCCCACGCCACAGGCGTTGGCCTCGTCATGCGCCTTGTACTTGGTCGTACGGCGGATGACCTTGCCGTACAGACGGTGCTTGACGCGGTCCTCGACGGCGACGACGACGGTCTTGTCCATCTTGTCGCTGACGACCAGGCCCTCGCGGACCTTGCGGAAGTTCCGCGCGTCGGTGGTCTCGGTGGTCTCGGTCTCAGCCATCGCTCGTCTCCTTCTCAACCGTGACGATGCCGAGCTCACGCTCACGCATCACGGTGTAGATACGGGCGATCTCGCGGCGGACGGCACGCAGCCGACCGTGGCTCTCCAACTGACCGGTCGCTGACTGGAAGCGGAGGTTGAACAGCTCCTCCTTGGCTTCCTTGAGCTTCTGGACCAGGGTGTCCTGGTCCTCCACCCGCAGCTCGCCGGCGGTCAGGCCCTTAGCCATCACGCCTCACCAACTTCACGCTTAACGATCTTGCACTTCATGGGGAGCTTGTGGATCGCGCGAGTGAGCGCCTCACGGGCGATCGGCTCGGCGACTCCGGACAGCTCGAACATGACGCGCCCCGGCTTGACGTTCGCGATCCACCACTCGGGCGAACCCTTACCGGAGCCCATGCGGGTCTCGGCCGGCTTCTTGGTCAGCGGGCGGTCGGGGTAGATGTTGATCCACACCTTTCCACCACGCTTGATGTGACGGGTCATCGCAATACGAGCCGACTCGATCTGGCGGTTGGTCACGTAGGAGTGCTCAATCGCCTGAATGCCGAACTCGCCGAACACGACCCTGGTGCCGCCCTTGGCGGCGCCGCTGCGGTCGGGCCGGTGCTGCTTGCGGTGCTTGACCCTGCGCGGGATCAGCATGGTCAGCTCCCTTCAGCACCCGGCTGCGCAGCCGGGCCGGTCTCGGGGGCGGCCTGCGCGGCCGCCTCAGTCCTGGGCGCGCGGTCACCACGGCCGCCACCGCCACCGCGGCGGGCGCCACCGGCGCCACCACGACGGGGACGGTCGCCGCCACCGCGACGGTCGTCACGCTCGCGACGCTGGCCGGCACGGGCGCCGGCGGCGGCCGCCTCGCGCTCGGCGCGGCTCGTCGGAGCCTCACCCTTGTAGATCCACACCTTCACGCCGATACGGCCGAAGGTGGTCCGGGCCTCGTAGAAGCCGTAGTCGATGTCAGCGCGCAGCGTGTGCAGCGGCACACGACCCTCGCGGTAGAACTCCGACCGGGACATCTCGGCGCCGCCCAGACGACCCGCGCACTGGACACGGATGCCCTTGGCGCCGGACTTCATGGCCGACTGCATCGCCTTGCGCATGGCACGGCGGAACGAGACACGGCTGGACAGCTGCTCAGCGACGCCCTGGGCGACGAGCTGCGCGTCGATCTCGGGGTTCTTGACCTCGAGGATGTTCAGCTGGACCTGCTTCTTGGTCAGCTTCTCGAGGTCGCCACGGATACGGTCCGCCTCGGCGCCGCGGCGGCCGATCACGATGCCGGGACGCGCGGTGTGGATGTCCACCTGCACGCGGTCCGTCGTGCGCTCGATCTCGACCTTGGAGATGCCGGCCCGCTCCATGCCCTTCTGCAGCATGCGACGGATCGCGACGTCCTCCGCGACGTACGACTTGTAAAGCTTGTCGGCGTACCACCGGCTCTTGAAGTCGGTCGTGATGCCGAGGCGGAACCCGTGCGGGTTAACCTTCTGGCCCACTAGCGGGTCCTTCCCTTCGGCTCGCGGGATTCCACGATCACAGTGATGTGGCTCGTCCGCTTGTTGATCCGGTAGGCGCGACCCTGGGCACGCGGGCGGAACCGCTTCAGCGTCGGGCCCTCGTCGACCCACGCCCGGCTCACGAAGAGCGTCTGCGGGTCGAGATCGAAGTTGTGCTCGGCGTTCGCCATCGCGGACGAGAGCACCTTGTAGATCGGCTCGCTCGCCGCCTGGGGAGCGAACTGCAGCACGGCCTGCGCCTCCGAAGCGGGCAGCCCGCGAATAAGGTCCACCACGCGGCGGGCCTTGAGGGGCGTGACACGGACGAACCGCGCCTGAGCCCTGGCTTCCATCGCTTTCTCCTACTTCCGGGACGCTTACCGCCGGCTGCGGCGGTCTTCCTTGACGTGGCTGCGGAACGTGCGCGTCGGCGCGAACTCCCCGAGCTTGTGACCGATCATCGACTCGGTGACGAACACCGGGACGTGCTTGCGGCCGTCGTGCACGGCGATCGTGTGCCCGAGCATGTCGGGAACGATCATGGATCGACGCGACCACGTCTTGATGACGTTCTTGGTGCCCTTCTCGTTCTGGACGTCCACCTTCTTCTGAAGGTGATCGTCCACGAAGGGGCCCTTCTTAAGACTACGTGGCATTGTGGCTGCTCCTACCGCTTCTTCCTCTTGGACCGACGGCGGATGATCAGCCTGTCACTGGCCTTGTTCGCCTGACGGGTACGGCCCTCGGGCTTGCCCTTGGGGTTGACCGGGTGGCGACCACCGGAGGTCTTACCCTCACCACCACCGTGCGGGTGGTCGACGGGGTTCATCGCGACACCACGGACGGTCGGGCGCTTGCCCTTCCACCGCATACGGCCGGCCTTACCCCAGTTGATGTTGGCCTGCTCGGCATTGCCGACCTGACCGACCGAGGCGCGGCAGCGGACGTCCACCATGCGCATCTCGCCCGAGGGCATACGCAGCGTGGCGTACTGGCCCTCCTTGGCGAGCAGCTGGATCTGCGCGCCCGCGGAGCGGCCGAGCTTGGCACCGCCGCCGGGACGCAGCTCCACAGCGTGGATGAAGGTACCGGTCGGGATGTTGCGCAGCGGCAGGCAGTTGCCCGGCTTGATGTCGGCCGAGGGGCCGTTCTCGATCCGGTCACCCTGCTTGAGGCCGGTCGGCGCGATGATGTAGCGCTTCTCACCGTCGGCGTAGTGCAGCAGAGCGATGTTGGCGGTGCGGTTGGGGTCGTACTCGATGTGAGCGACCTTGGCCGGAATGCCGTCCTTGTCATGCCTACGGAAGTCGATGATCCGGTAGGCGCGCTTGTGACCGCCGCCCTGGTGGCGTGCGGTGACCCGGCCGTGTACGTTGCGGCCGCCCTTGCTGTGAAGGGGCGCAAGCAGCGACTTCTCGGGCGTGCTGCGGGTGATCTCGGAGAAGTCCGAGACACTCGAGCCGCGGCGACCCGGGGTCGTCGGCTTGTACTTACGGATGCCCATCTTTTTCGTTCATCCTTTGTCGGTTACATGGGAGAACCCGCCGCACGAATGTGCGGCGGTTTCGCCCTCACTAGCTATGTACGGCGAGCGCTCAGCCGATCTGACCGAAGATGTCAATCCGGTCACCCTCGACCAGGCTCACGATCGCGCGCTTGGTGTCGGGCCGCTTGCCGAACCCGGTGCGGGTCCGCTTGCGCTTCCCCTGCCGGTTGATCGTGTTCACGCTGGTGACCTTGACCCCGAAGATCTGCTCGACCGCGATCTTGATCTGGGTCTTGTTCGCGGTCGTCTTCACCAGGAACGTGTACTTGTTGTGCTCGTCGATCAGGCCGTAGCTCTTCTCAGAAACCACCGGCTTGACGATGACGTCGCGCGGGTCGGTGACCCTCTCGAGCCTGCCCTGAGTCTCGGTCATCAGGCCTCTTCCTTCCCGCTCTGGCTCAACCTGGCGACAACCTGGTCGTACGCCTCCTGGGTGAAGACCACGTCGTCGTGGACGAGCACGTCGTAGGTGTTGAGCTGCCCGGAGTCCAGCAGGTGGACCTCGGGGGCGTTGCGCAGGCTCAGCCAGGTCAGCTCGTCGGCCTCGTCGACCACGACGAGGACGGTCTTGGCCTGGGTCACCTTGCGCAGTGCCTCGAGAGCGGCCTTGGTCTTCGGCGTCTCTCCGGTGACCAGCCCGCTCACCACGTGCACGCGACCGCCGGTCGCCCGGTCGGACAGGGCGCCACGCAGCGCGGCGGACTTCATCTTCTTGGGCGTCCGCTGCGAGTAGTCGCGCGGGACCGGACCGTGGACGGTGCCACCGCCGGCGAACTGCGGCGCACGGGTCGAGCCCTGACGGGCGCGGCCGGTGCCCTTCTGGCGGTACGGCTTCTTGCCGCCACCGCTGACCTCACCGCGGGTCTTGGCCTTGTGGGTGCCCTGCCGGCGAGCGGCGAGCTGGGCCACGACCACCTGATGGATCAGCGGAACGTTGACCTTGGTGCCGAAGATGTCCTCGGGCAGGTCTACGGTGCCGGCCTTGGCGCCGCTGGCGTCGAGGACGTCAATAGTGGTGCTCACTTGGCAGCCCCCTTCTTGGCAGCGGTGCGAACGAGGACCAGGCTGCCGTTGGCGCCGGGGATCGCACCCTTGATCAGGATGAGGCCCTTCTCGGCGTCCACGGAGTGAACCTTGAGGCTCTGCACGGTGGTGCGGACGTTACCCATCCGACCAGCCATACGCAGACCCTTGAAAACGCGGCCCGGGGTGGCGCAGCCACCGATGGAACCCGGCGAGCGGTGCTTGCGCTGCGTACCGTGCGACGCGCCCAGACCACCGAAGCCGTGCCGCTTCATGACACCGGCGAAGCCCTTGCCCTTGCTCTTGCCCGTCACGTCGACGAACTGGCCGGCCTCGAAGGTGTCGGCCAGCAGCTCCTGGCCCAGGGTGTAGTCGCTCGCGTCGTCGGTGCGGATCTCCGCGAAGTAACGGCGCGGGGTGATGTCGTGCTTGCGCAGGTAGTCGCCGAGCGGCTTGTTGACCTTCCTGGGGTCGACCTGCCCGAAGCCGAGCTGGATGGCGGAGTAGCCGTCCTTGTCGGCGGTGCGGACGCGGGTCACCACGCACGGACCGGCCTCGACCACGGTCACCGGCACCATCCGGTTGTCCGCGTCGAAGACCTGGGTCATGCCGAGCTTCTTGCCCAGGACGCCCTTTGTCGTCTTAGCCATGTCAGTGCGTTCCCTCAGAGCTTGATCGAAATGTCGACGCCCGCGGGGAGGTCGAGCCGCATGAGCGAGTCGACGGTCTTGGGCGTCGGGTCGATGATGTCAATCAGCCGCTTGTGCGTGCGCATCTCGAAGTGCTCGCGGCTGTCCTTGTACTTGTGCGGCGAGCGGATGACGCAGTACACGTTCTTCTCGGTCGGCAGCGGCACCGGGCCCGCGACCTTCGCGCCAGTCCGCGTCACCGTCTCGACGATCTTCTTGGCCGAGCTGTCGATGACCTCGTGGTCATAGGCCTTAAGCCGGATGCGGATCTTCTGTCCCGCCATAGTGGCCTCGGTGTCCTTCGCTGTCGTCTGAAAAAGTATCGTGCGGCAGGTTGCCGCTGAATTGACCCCACGTGACAGACGTTGGTGATCTGCCGTTTGATTCCGTGATCCGGCAGTTGCTTCGGTCACTGGCCGAAGCGACTGCTGGATCACGGCTGGTCCGTGGAGCCGCGGAGCGGGAGCCGTACGGACTTCCGCCCCTTGTCACGCGATGGCGGCCGGTCCCTGGTTACCCGGGGGCCGACCGCCCCGCGGTCGTGCTACTTGATGATCTTCACGACGCGACCGGCGCCGACGGTGCGGCCACCCTCGCGGATCGCGAACTTGAGGCCTTCCTCCATGGCGATGGGCTGGATCAGCTCAACGCGCATTTCGGTGTTGTCGCCCGGCATGACCATCTCGGTGCCCTCGGGGAGGTTCACAACACCGGTCACGTCAGTCGTACGGAAGTAGAACTGAGGACGGTAGTTGTTGAAGAACGGCGTGTGGCGGCCGCCCTCGTCCTTGGACAGGATGTAGACCTGGCCGGTGAACTCGGTGTGCGGGGTGGTCGTGCCCGGCTTGATGATGCACTGGCCGCGCTCGACGTCGTCGCGCTTGATGCCGCGGAGCAGCAGGGCGGCGTTGTCACCCGCGTGACCCTCGTCGAGCATCTTGTTGAACATCTCGATGCTGGTGACGGTGGTCGTCGTCTTCTCCGGCTTGATGCCGATGATGTCGACCTGCTCGTTGATCTTGACGATGCCGCGCTCGATACGACCGGTGACGACGGTGCCGCGACCGGTGATCGAGAACACGTCCTCGACCGGCATGAGGAACGCCTTCTCCGTGTCACGCGGAGGCTCGGGCACGTTCTCGTCGACGGCGTTCATCAGCTCGATGATGCTGTCGGCCCACTTCTCGTCGCCCTCGAGGGCCTTGAGAGCGGATACGCGCACGACGGGCAGGTCGTCGCCGGGGAACTCCTGAGCCGAGAGCAGCTCACGGACCTCGAGCTCGACGAGCTCCAGGATCTCCTCGTCGTCGACCATGTCGGCCTTGTTGAGGGCCACGACGATGTAGGGGACGCCGACCTGGCGGGCCAGGAGGACGTGCTCCTTCGTCTGCGGCATCGGGCCGTCGGTGGCGGCGACCACGAGGATGGCGCCGTCCATCTGGGCGGCACCGGTGATCATGTTCTTCACGTAGTCAGCGTGACCGGGGCAGTCCACGTGGGCGTAGTGGCGCTTCTCGGTCTGGTACTCGACGTGCGCGATGGAGATCGTAATGCCACGAGCCTTCTCCTCCGGCGCCTTGTCGATCTTGTCGAACGGCGTCGCCTGGTTCAGCTCGGGGTAACGGTCGTGAAGCACCTTGGTGATCGCCGCGGTCAGCGTGGTCTTGCCGTGGTCGATGTGCCCAATGGTGCCGATGTTCATGTGCGGCTTATTCCGCTCGAACTTGGCCTTGCCCACTGGTTCTCTCCTTGAGAATCTGACTGCATTTCGTCTACACACTCGGGCCCGGGAGTCCCCGAACCCCTAGGTGGTGGTACGGCTCGCGCCGTCCCACCAAAGTCGCGGCGGTTTCCCGCCACAGGGGTCCCGGAGCTTATCCGCCCCGAGGCCCCTTCGGCAGCGGGGCGACGATCGCTCGTCACCCCTTTGCCATAGGGGTCCCGGAGTTATTCGCCCCGGGCCTTCGCGACGATCTCCTTGGCGATGCCGGGCGGCACCTCCGCGTAGGAGTCGAACTGCATGTTGTAGCTCGCGCGCCCCTGCGTCTTGCTACGCAGGTCACCCACGTAGCCGAACATCTCCTGCAGCGGCACGAGAGCCGAGATGACCCGGGCGCCGGAGCGCTCGTCCATCGACTGGATCTGCCCGCGGCGACTGTTGAGGTCACCGATGACATCACCCATGTAGTCCTCGGGCGTGGTGACCTCAACGGCCATCATCGGCTCGAGAAGCACTGCGTCCGCCTTGCGCGCGGCCTCCTTGAAGGCCATCGAGCCGGCGATCTTGAAGGCCATTTCCGAGGAGTCGACGTCGTGCGCGGCACCGTCGGTCAGCGTCACCTTCACGCCCACCATCGGGTAGCCGGCCAGCACGCCGAACTCGGCGGCTTCCTGAGCGCCCGCGTCCACCGACGGGATGTACTCCCTGGGGATGCGGCCACCCGTGACCTTGTTCTCGAACTCGTAGCCGTCGTTGCCCTCGCCCAGCGGCTCCAGGTTGATGATGACCCGCGCGAACTGACCGGAACCACCGGTCTGCTTCTTGTGGGTGTAGTCAACCTTCTCCACCTTGCGGCGGATGGTCTCACGGTAGGCCACCTGCGGGCGACCGACGTTGGCCTCGACCTTGAACTCGCGGCGCATCCGGTCGACCAGGATCTCCAGGTGGAGCTCGCCCATGCCCCAGATGACCGTCTGACCGGTCTCCTCGTCGCGACGGACCTGGAAGGACGGGTCCTCCTCGGCCAGCCGCTGGATGGCGGTGCTGAGCTTCTCCTGGTCGCCCTTGGTCTTGGGCTCGATCGCGACGTTGATGACCGGGGCCGGGAACGTCATGGACTCGAGAATGACCTGGTTCGACGTGTCACACAGGGTGTCACCCGTGGTCGTGTCCTTCAGGCCCATGACGGCGACGATCTGACCAGCGGTCGCGGACGGGCGCTCCTCGCGCTTGTTCGCGTGCATCTGGTAGATCTTGCCGATCCGCTCCTTCTTACCCTTCACCGAGTTGACGACCCCGGTGCCGGTGTCGAGCGTGCCCGAGTAGATCCGCAGATACGTGAGCTTGCCCAGGTGCGGGTCGCTCATGATCTTGAAGGCCAGCGCGGCGAACGGCTCGTTCGGGTCCGCGTGACGCTCGATGATCTCCTCTTCGTTGCCGACCGCGTGGCCCTTGAAGGCCGGGATGTCGATCGGCGCGGGGAGGTAGGCCACGATCGCGTCGAGCAGGGGCTGCACGCCCTTGTTCTTGAACGCGGTGCCGGTCAGGACCGGGTTGATGGCGCCCGAGATGGTGGCGCGGCGAATGGCCGCCACCAGCTGCTCCTCGGTCGGCTCGACGGCCTCGAGGTAGAGCTCCATCAGCTCGTCGTCGTTCTCGGCGACGGTCTCAACCAGCTTGTCGCGCCACTCACGAGCGGCCTCGGCGTGGTCGGTCGGGATGTCGACGACGTCGTACATCTCGCCCTTGGCCGCGTCCTCGCTCCAGAGCAGGCCCTTCATCTTCACCAGGTCGATGACGCCCTTGAAGCCGGCCTCGACGCCCCAGGGAAGCTGAATGACGGCCGGCGTGGCGTCCAGGCGGGACACCATCATGTCGACGCAGCGGTGGAACTCCGCGCCGACGCGGTCCATCTTGTTCACGAAGCAGATGCGGGGAACGTTGTAGCGGTCAGCCTGCCGCCACACGGTCTCCGACTGCGGCTCGACACCCGCGACACCGTCGAACACGGTGACCGCACCGTCGAGAACGCGGAGGTTGCGCTCGACCTCGATGGTGAAGTCGACGTGGCCCGGGGTGTCGATCAGGTTGATCGTGTGACCGTCCCACTCGCAGGTCGTCGCGGCGGACGTGATCGTGATGCCGCGCTCCTGCTCCTGCTCCATCCAGTCCATGGTGGCTGCGCCGTCGTGGACCTCACCGATCTTGTAGTTGATACCGGTGTAGAACAGGATGCGCTCGGTCGTCGTGGTCTTGCCCGCGTCGATATGGGCGATGATCCCAATGTTGCGGACCTTAGCCAGGTCAAGAGCGGTCGTTGCGGCCACTTCTCTCGCGTCCTCGTCGTCTCGTCGAACCCGCCGGGGTTACCAGCGGTAGTGGGCGAAGGCCTTGTTGGACTCGGCCATCTTGTGGGTGTCCTCGCGCTTCTTGACGCTCGCGCCGAGGCCGTTGCTGGCGTCGAGGAGCTCGTTCATGAGGCGCTCGGTCATGGTCTTCTCGCGGCGGGCGCGCGAATACTGCACCAGCCAGCGCAGGGCCAGCGTGGTGCTGCGCGCGGCGCGCACCTCGACGGGCACCTGGTAGGTCGCGCCACCGACGCGGCGGCTGCGGACCTCGAGGGTCGGCTTGACGTTGTCAAGCGCGCGCTTGAGGGTGACGACCGGGTCGTTGCCGGTCTTGTCCCTGCAGCCCTCGAGGGCGCCGTACACGATCGACTGCGCGATGGAACGCTTGCCGTCCAGGAGCACCTTGTTGATCAGGGCGGTCACAAGCGGCGAGTTGTACACCGGGTCAGACATCAGCTGACGGCGGCCGGGAGAACCCTTACGAGGCATGGTTAGCTCTTCTCCCTCTTCGCGCCGTACTTGCTGCGGGCCTGCTTACGGTTGCGGACACCCTGGGTGTCGAGCGAACCACGGATGATCTTGTAGCGAACACCCGGCAGGTCCTTCACACGACCGCCGCGAACCAGGACGATCGAGTGCTCCTGCAGGTTGTGACCCACACCCGGGATGTAGGCCGTGACCTCGATGCCGTTGGTGAGTCGCACACGAGCGACCTTGCGCAGTGCCGAGTTGGGCTTCTTCGGGGTCGTGGTGTAGACGCGCTGGCACACACCGCGTCGCTGCGGATTCCCCTTGAGGGCAGGAGTCTTGGTCTTTGCGACCTTGTCCTGCCGGCCCTTTCGGACCAACTGCTGAATAGTGGGCACTGCCACTCCGTTTCGTGCCTTGGCCGGTGTTACGTCAGTTGTTGCATTTCGCAGGTTCTGCCGGTGTCATGACCTGCGGTTTTCCCCTGCCTCCGCGCCCCCGCGCTCGGGCGTGTCGCGCTCTTCGCACAGACACATCCGCGGGGACAATCGAGCCAGGAAGTCGTCCCGCGCTCCGGATATGAGCGCACGGTCGAAAGCCCGTCAATGACGGGCGCGAGTCACTAGACTACCCAGGCCCGCGCGACACGTCAAAGCGACCCGAGTCACAACGGCTGGTGCAGCCGCGGCTCAGGCTTACTGCTCCTGCATCAGGATATCCGCTCCGGCGAGTGTTTCCGCGGGATTGCCGAGGAAGGCCGCGCGCTCGAGCGCCGCGGCGGACCTTCCTTCTTGTACGGCGAGCCGGAGCAGTCCGTCAGGGGAAGGGGTGGGGGTAGGGGTTGAGGTCGGCGGGCAGCCGGGACAACCCGGCCGTCCTGCGGTGGTGGTGGCCGAAGGTCATCGGGATCGCGCCGGGGACGAGGACCTTGACGCAGGAGAAGTCGCGGGCGCGGTGCTCCGGCGTGGTCTGGTCGACGACGACGACGTCGGGGAACCTGGCGATGATCTCGGGCAGGTCCTCGGTGATGCGTGGCATGTCAGGCAGCGCCCGGATGGCGGTGCCCTCGGTGAGGAAGGACAGCCGGTCGAAGGCGGCGTCGGCGCCGTAGAGAGTGGAGTGGTCGTGCATGGTCTCCACCAGGTCCGGATTTTCCACCATCTGGCGGGCTCTGTCGGCGTCGTCGGGGTAGCGGCGGATCAGGTCGGCCAGCAGCGGGCCGAGCTCGCTGAGCGCGCCCATCACGGCCTTCTCCGGATCCAGGTGCGCGCCCGCCGCGCAGACCATCCGCGGCCTGGCCTGGTCGTCGCCCATCCGGACCGCGAGCGCCCACACCGACGCGATGCCGTACTCGGTGGTCGTGTCGTACAGCTCCACCCGGTAGCCGGTCTCGGCGGTGATCGCCGCCGCCTGCACGGGGATCGTCGTGTCGCGGGCCGTCGACAGGTCGATCCTGGGCGCGGGACGCCTGCCGTACCAGGTCATCAGGAACGCGTCGCGCTCGACGGTCTCCAGCAGGCCGTAGAGGACGGCCTCCGCGAGGCTGCCGCCGAGCGCGCAGCCGTTGGAGATCTCGTAGACGAACGGCTTGTCCCTGCCGCGCACGTGGTAGTACGCCAGGCTCTCCGGCACGAGGATGGGCGCCTTCCTGGCGAAGGAGTGTCCCCACACCCACTCGCACGGCACGTCCTCGGCGAAGGGCCGGAAGGCGAACCCCTGCCTGTCGTAGGAAGCGGAATCGTGCACGCCCAGCACGCGCGGGTCTAGCGCGTCGGGCGCCAGGTCGCGGTAGGCGGCCCTGACCGTGGTGCGCTTGCCGCCCGGCTCGACGCCGCCCCACCGCTCCAGCGCCTCGAGCACGGCGGTGACCTCGCTCGACCGGTAGTCGCGGGTGCGGCCCACGCCCGGCTCGGTCCCGCCCTCGAAGCGCAGCGGCAGCATCGCGCCCGCGATCACCAGGCCGCCGAGGGTGTCCCTGACCAGCGGCCTGATGAGCCCGCATTCGCCGTCCACGTAGGCGTCGAGCAGGGCCTGGTGCTCGTCGAGCACGTTGCGTACCCGGTAGCCCGCGCCCCAGCGTGTCGGCCCCAGCTCGATCGGCTCCGGCGCGTCGCCGGGCAGGTCACCGCAGTCCTGGCAGAGCGGCTCGGGCAGGAAGGCGTGCCGTTCGACGGCGAGCGTCCGCAGGTCCACGTACCAGACGGCGTGCCCGGGGTCCGCGATCAGGTGTCCGGTCAGCGCCGCGACCGTGCGCGCGCCCAGCTCGTCCAGGTACGGCGAGGCCGCCTTGGCCAGCTCCCGCCCGTGCACCGCCAGGATGGCCTCGCGCGCCTCGGTATCGGTCCTGGCCCTGCGCCGCCGGGTCTCGAAGCAGGTCACGCAGCCGGGCGTGCCGGGGCGTTCGAGCGGGCCGATGACGGCGGTGCCGTGCTCCACCCTGACCGGCAGCCACGCCTGCCCGGTGCGCCGGGCGCGCTCGTGGTCGGAGTCGTCCCAGCCGTCGGCGGCCACCACCAGCACGGGCTGCTCACCGATCTCCCTGGCCAGCAGGCCGTCCCCCCAGGCCTCAGGCATCGGCGGGCTCCGTGACAACGCGGATGACGTGCGGCATCAGGGCGTGCACCTCCGGATCGTGGTCGAGCATGACTACCGCGGGCCGCCTGCCCGCGCGTGCCAGCGCGGCCACCAGGTCGGCCGCCTCCACCCGTGCCGTCCCCAGGGGTGTCTCCCCGTCGACCTGGACGTCCAGTTCCAGCACGGGGACGTCCTGGGGGATGCCCTGGTGTGCCCGCAGGATCCCCTCGAGCACGGCCTCGGCGGCCTCGGCCGGCGTCGTGCCCGCGGCGCAGGTCACCAGGCGTCCGTCCAGGGTTCCCGCCAGGATGGGCACGCCCGTCTCGCCGGAGGCGTCCACGATCCCGTACGGCCGGCCGTACGACTCAAGGAGCGTCAGCGACCGCGAGGGGCCGGGCACGGTGACGGCGGGCAGCGGCCGGTCGAAGCGGGCCAGCCCGGCGCAGAGGGACAGCAGGCCCGCGAGCAGGGCGTCGGGCGTGGAGTACGCGGCGGCCGCGCCCGGCGGGAGCGTCCGTTGCGGGGTCAGGGCGAAGACGCGGTCGGCCGGCAGGAGCACGGTGGAGCCGTCGGCGAGGTCGCGCCCCCGCACGTGCCCGTCGGTGAGGCGGCGCGGGTCGAGGGCCAGCAGCGCGTGGGCGGTCAGCGCCCGCAGCGCGGCGCGGTAGCGGGAGGTGGCGAAGTCGGGGCCGACGCCCAGCACCTGGATCCGGTCGCTGCCGAGCAGGCCCATGGGGTCGGCCACGGTCGCGGCGGAGACGTGCAGCGGCAGCTGGCCGAAGGGGCCCTCGTCGAGGGCGGTGAAGACGCCGGTCCTGTCGTCCATGAGGCTGGCGGCGCGGCGGGAGAACTCCTCCTCACCCATCGGCTCGCCCAGGGTGCCCTCGCCCGCCGGGCGGGTGGCTGGGTGCGGCAGGTAGGCGTGGCTGCGGGTGCTGAGCGTGGCCAGGTCGACCGCGCGCAGGACCCGTGAGCCGCCGGGTGTGCCGGTGAGCCCGCGGCCGAGGTCGGCCACGACCTGCCCGGCGATCACGGTGGCGGCGACCTGCGACAGGCAGGGGTCGGACGGCGGCTCGGGCGGGCGCATGGCCTGCAGCCGCCGCCAGCCCGGGGCCAGCGGCCCGGCGCCCCACCACACCTCGCCCTCGCCGACCAGCACGTGCGTGACGGCGATTCCCGCCGCGTCCAGGCGTTCGGCGGCCCGCAGGCCCGCCTCGTCGGCGGCGGCGACATGCACGCCGGCCTCGCCGACGAACGAGCCCGACGGTCCGCGCCAGACGTCGAGCCCGAGCCTGCGCATGGCCTCGGCCAGCGCGTCCGTCAGCGCGGCGCAGCGCTCGTCGTCGGTCAGCAGCGCGCCGATGGTGCCCTTCCTGATCCGCAGCGTCGACGGGGTCGAGGCGTCCTCGACGATCCCCCGCTCGCGCAGCGCCGTGATCAGCCCGGTCACGAAGGCGCGCCGGTCGTCGGGCATCCCGGCGGTCAGCTCCTCCAGGGTGACGGCGCCGTCGAGGTGGGCGGCCAGCCTGTCCACCCACTGGTGGATCGAGCGCCCGTTGAGCTGCACCACGCCATCCCCCGTCAGGAAGGCCACCCCCGCCGGGGTGGGGGCGTAGCGGACGTCGTCGGGCAGTCTCGGCTTGAACGTCATGGTTCCACGCTTCCGATCATGAATTCGCCGACCGCGCACTCGCGCAGCGGGTCGCGGCCTGTGGCCTCGGCGAACGCGACCGAGTCGCCGCCGCCCAGCCCGCACGCCGCCAGCCCCATCGCGGTGGCCACCAGGTAGAGGGTCTGATAGAGCACGCCGACGTGCTTGAGCATGAGCGCGTATCCCATGCCCTCGTACTTCCACAGGATCCGTCCGGCCCTGGCGGAGACCGCCAGCAGGACCTGGGGGCGCCGTCCGGTCGCCGCGCCGTGGCCGGCCACGGTCAGCAGCCTGCGCACCGCCGGGTGGCCGGCCTCGCGCACCAGTCTGAGCACGTGGTTGTGGGCGTCGTAGTGGTACATCCCCGGCGCGATCCCGGCGGCGTGCCTGATCACGGGGTAGAGCTCCAGCTCGTACACCGAGCCGCCCGAGGGGTAGGGCTTGCTGGTGTACTCCACGTCGTCGGCCGTCCACTGCTCCCTGACCCGGGCCGCGCGGTAGAGCAGCTCTCCCAGCTGCGCCAGGCCGACGGGCCGCTCGTCGTCGTGCTCCCTGCGCGAGCGCCGCCCCTCCAGGACGTCGGTGAGGGCGGGATCCTTCAACTCCGCCAGGTCCGGGCGCGGCAGCTCCACCACGGTCCCCGGGTACGGCTCGGGCCTGGCCGGCTCGGGCTCGAAGCGCCCCCGCGCCCAGAACGTCCCGCCGAAGCCGTCACCGAGATATCCGCGGAACCCGACACGGCTGCGGTCGTGGAACTCCAGCTCCTGCGGGCTCCACTGCGCCGACCGCAGCTCTCCCTCTTCGCTCCCCTCCGGTACGGCGAGCCCCGCCCACACCAGATCGCCCAGGAGCCGGCCACCGGGCTCGACCACGTCGGCCAGCAGCGAGTGATCGTGGATCCACAGGTCGCACCAGGCCAGCGGGGACCGCACGACGACCCCGCCCGCCTCCCTGCGCACCGCGGCGAACTTGGAGAGCACCCAGCGGCCCGAGATCCCGGGACGCGCGGGCGGCGCCTTGAGCGGGTCAAGCGTGTAGAGCGGCCCGCCGTCCCCAGTGATGGTGATCTTGAGCCAGCCGCCGGCCAGCAGCCGGTCCACCAGCGGCCCGCTCGCGTTCCTCGGTCCGGAGGCCAGCTCGCGCAGCAGGCCGTACTCCTCCTCGTCCAGCTCCCCCAGCGTCTCGGCGTGCGGCCAGGCGAACAGCCGCGCCCCGCTGTCCAGCCGGGCCAGGTGGACGCCCGCCCGCAGGTGGTACAGCGTCATCGGGCCACCGCCTCGAGCACGTCGTCGGCGGCGCACGCGGCCAGGTAGCAGACCAGGAAGCGCCGGTCCGGCGTCAGCCCCAGCCTGGTCAGGTGCAGGTAGGTGCAGTTGAGGACGAGCCGGTAGGTCGCGAACCCCGGCGAGTCGCGCAGTTCCAGCCAGCTCGCGTCGTCCTCGAGCGCGCGGTGGAACCCGGACACCTCCGTGAGCGCGGGCAGCCCGGGGGCGGCCGTGGCCGTGCCGTACTCCAGCTTGATCCTGCCCTGGTCGACGAGCGCGCGGCCGCGGTCGCGCAGCGGCGTCAGCAGGTCGACCCATGCGCGGGTGCCCGCCGGCCAGGCGCCGCCGATGATGGCGGAGACCCTGGCGGTCAGCGCGTCCCTGTTGGTCAGGTACTGGGCCTGCCAGCGGGCGCGGACGTCGCCCTGCCTGGCCAGGTAGGCCTCGGCGTGCGAGCGCAGCGATCTGCGCGAGGCCGCCAGGCCGCCCTCGGAGAGCCGGTGCGCGGTGGCGACCACCAGGTCGAAGGCCAGCGAAGGCAGCGGCGTGCCCGCCCTGACCCGTTCGAGCGCGTCGAAGGCGGCGGGCGTGGCGGCGGCGTAGCAGTCGGCGAGGAACGCGCCGAGGTCGTCGCGCGGCTCGACCGGCTCCTGCGTCACCGTGTTGTCGGGCTGCCACGGCGTCAGCGGGCCCGGCTCGTCCTCGAGTTCGGCCAGCCGCCTGTGCAGCGGCAGCAGCGCCCCGGCGTCGGCGCCCGCTGATGGATGCTCCGCGAGGTAGCGGCGGATCCCGTCCGCCACCGGTCCCGCCGGGCCGTCGACGTACACCCGCAGGTGCGGCCCCCGCACCCAGTGCCTGACGAAGTAGGCCCGCCGCCCTTCGATCGCGGGCCGCAGCCCGTCGAGGATCAGCGGGTCCATCGGACCGCCGTGATAGTCGACCCGCAGCCGTGTCCAGCTCATGCCCGCACCGCCCGCCGTCCCATGGCGCGCAGCCGCGCCTCCTCGTGCACCCGGATACCGAGCCGGTTGGCCAGCAGGTGCGCGCACAGATCGACCGTCCTGGCCACCCGCCCCCGGTCGAACCCGGCCCGCTCCAGCTCTCCCGCCAGCGCCCGCACCGACGCGTGCCACCCGCCGACCACACCGCCTGGCGTCCCCTCCGCGACGACCTTCCTGGCGTGTACGGCCAGCGACTCCAGCCGCTCGTCCGGCGGCGCGACGGGTCCCGGCTCGGGCCCGGTGACCTCCCAGGCGACGAGCAGCATGGTCAGCCACGCGGTGTCGCGCCTGCCGGGCGGCAGCCGTGCGGCAAGGAGTTCGAGCGCGATCCTGCTCGACTCGTGGAAGTGCCTCTCGACGGCCTCGAGCGACGCGCCCGTGCCGTACCTGTCGTGTTCGGGGCGGTAGGGGATGAGCTGGACGCTGTCGTTGGGGAACATCCCGCGGACGTAGTCGGACACGCCCTCCCTGGCGGCCAGGGTCTCGGCCAGCCTGGCGTACTCCTCGGGGTCGATGACCGCCACGGACGGGTGGTCGCGCAGCCAGGACCCGGCCTGCTTGACCACCACCTCGGCGGCCGTGTCGCGCACCCTGATACGCAGGTGCGGCCCGCCCTCCCAGTAACGCAGGAAGAAACCCGTCTCGCCGAGCAGCGGCCCGGCCAGCTCGACGATCATGTCGTCGAGCGAGCCCTGGGAGAACACGTGGGCGCTGACCCAGCTCATCGGCCCACCTCGACCAGGTACTCGGTCACCCGGTCCTGGACGTCGAGCGGGTCGGGCAGCGCCTCCTCGAACAGGGCGAACGCGCACCCGCGCACCTGCCGTTCGAAGACCTTGACCAGGAACAGGTCGCCCAGGTCGAGGTAGAGGGGTTTGCGGGCCTTGTCCTGTCCGGCGCCGGTCTGCTCGGGCCAGGCGCGCACGAACGTCCGCTCCGGGATCCCGTGCTCGCCGAGCCATGCGGCCAGCCGCAGCAGGAACGCCGCGTCGCCCTCCCCCTTGGCCCGCATCGGCAGGTCGGCGGCCGGTGACAGCCAGCGCCTGCGCTGCACCACGACGCGCCCTGCCTCGACGCGCGGGTAGCGGGTGACCGTACCGGGCACCCTGTCCAGCCTGATCAGCGGCGGCGAGCTGGGGTGCAGCAGATAGCCGGGGCCGAAGACCCGCTCGATGAAGCGGGCGGCGGGGGGCAGCTGGAACTCGGCCGCCATGCCCAGGTGGAGCGGGACGACCTGGAGGCCGAGCCGGTCCGACCAGAGGGCCGGCAGCCCGGTCGCGGGGTCGATGACGACGTGCAGGTCGCGCAGAGGCAGGCGGTTCTCGCCCGGCCCCGCGGCCGGGGAGTGCGGGTAGTCGATCTGATGGAGGGTGCTCGGCGGGCGGTTGTTGAGCGTGGAGCCGAGCGATCCGGTCAGCTCGGCGTAGACGGCGCCCTCGGGGTCCTCCAGGAGGGGCGGCGCGACGGTCAGGCCGGACGCGCGCTCGATCAGGTGGTCGAGCCTGCGCAGCGCCCGCCCGTGCCCGCCGTGGATCACGTTGAGCACCAGGTCGTCGCCGGCGACCTGGACGTAGCAGGCCGACGAGCGCGGGGTGGCGATCCAGGCGGGCCGCTCGGCCAGCTGCGCCTCCAGCGCCTCGATCGGGACCCTGCTGGTGCCGGTGGCGTCCTCGGCCGACAGTGCCAGGGTCCTGGCCTCCGCTCTGAACCTGTCGAGCTCGCGCACCAGGGGTAAGGAGGATCCGGCCAGCGGCTGGGTCCAGGCTGCCGCCAGGAACGTGCTCAGCTCGGGGTCGCTCGCGGCCACGGCCTCCTGGACCAGACGGTGGAGGGTGAGGAAGGGGACCTTGGGGGCCGTGCCGTACCTCTTGTGCAGCAAGTCCGCGACGGCCAGCCGCATAGGGGTTTTGGCGTCGAAGACGGCCAGCCAGCGGCGCACGACGTCCAGGTCGTGCAGGCGCTCCTGCCAGCGGTCATGGCGCAGCGTGGCCATCGGGGTGGTGGAGACGGCCACCTCGTGGAGCTCGCCCGGGATATCGGCCAGGAGCCTGCGGAAGCGGGCCGGGTCCGTGGTGTGCTGGGCCTGGGCCAGGTCGTCGCGTGCGGGCTCGGCCGGATGTGGTTCGAGCAGGCCCGCGCGCAGGAGGGCGCCGGCGAAGCGGGCGACCGAGGCGTGGTCGGCGCCGAGCGCCGCGGCCAGGTCGTCGAGCGTGGTCCAATCGGTGCCCTCGACGGCGCGCAGGCAGGCGCGGACCGCGTCGGTGAGCCCGAGGCCGACCAGCGGCTCGTCCGGCGGCGGGCCGACGAACTCGACGCGGTCACCGATGACGGTGGCCGACGGGTTCAGCCTGACCAGCGCGGGCAGCGTCTCGGGCCGCGGGTGTCCCGCGGGTTCCAGCACCGGCAGCAGCTCGGTGTCGTGGACGGACTCGCTGTCGCCCCAGAGCGCCGGACCCGTGCCGGTGAACATGCTGTAGGGGCTGGTCTTGGCGGCGGCCCGCGCGACGTACTTGGCCAGCCGGATCAGCTTCTGCGGCTTGGGCGTGCGCGCGGGGTCGGCGATCCACCTGTCGAGCTCGGCCGCCAGCTCGGGCCCTGCCAGCGCCAGTCCCCTGCGGAAGCCGGGATCCGCCGCGATCGCGCGCAGCTCGTCCTGTTTGGCCGCGCTCTCCCGCTCCACCAGTCCGGGCAGCCGCGCCAGCTCGTGCCCGTGCGCGGCCATCGCCCGCGTCCACTCCTCGATCCGGCGCGCGATCCCCTCCGGCAGCGCGGCCCTGACCTCGGCGTTCCACTCCTTGGGGGTACGGCGGGCGTGCAGCGCCCTGCGCAACCCGATCACCACCGGCCGCAGCGCCGACCCGTCCAGCTCGCCGACGACACCGGTCAGCTCCTCAGCCAGTCGCTCTCCCTCGGCCGACAGCCGCCCGCCCTCGGCGAGCAGCCGCAGCACCAGGGCATGGGATTCCTCCCAGCGCAGCGACCGCAGGGCGGCGGCCGGCAGGCCGCAGCGCCTGACCGCGACGTCGGGCGCGGCGGTGAGCTGCTCGATGACCGTCATGGATCTCCTCGCGTCGGGTGCGGCGCGGGCGCCGCCGAGGCGACGCCCGCGCTTCTAGATCAGGCGCTGCAGGAGCAGCAGATGTAGCAGAAGCAGTTGCAGGAGGCACCGACCTCCGTCATGCCGTGACCGGCGGTCAGGGACTCGACCGCAGTACCGGCTTCGGGGAGTTCGAACACGTCCATGGGCAGGTCGTTGAGGTCCATGCGGACACTCCTTCCGGGGTTAATGGCTGGTTGACCATTTCGCGCAATGGCATGCAAGTCCCATCTCGGACATAAACACACCCTTGCGACGTGGCCGACGCTAGGTGTAAATATGGAAACCGGTCAAGATTCGGAAACTCGCTGACTAAATTTGAATTTCAGTCAGCCAGGAGGGGAGGACCGAATATTCCAAGTGTCAACAAAACAGGATATGGGGGGAAATGGCCAGCCCACGTGGGGAAAGAGGCCGAGCCGAGCCCTCGTGTCAGGCCACTCCGAATGAGTGGCGGTACGGATGTTGACAAGCACCAGCTCTCACGGGGAAGGAGCTCGCCGGCCATGAGCGTTGTCTCGACGCGGGGACCCGCCAGGACCAGCGATGATCGGGTACGCCGGACCATGGACGTGACACGGAGCCTGCTGCTGCGCTCCGGCTACAAGCGGACCACCATGGACGAGATCGCCCGCCGCGCCGACGTCGGCAAGGGAACGATCTATCTCAGCTGGGACACCAAAGACGATCTGATCCGAACACTTGTCACGCACGAAATCGTATCGGTTTGCGAGGAGATCGGGCGCTTGGTTCGGCTACGCCCCGCCGCCAGTCGCGTATCAGAATTCTGCAGGGAGATCTTCACCCTGGTCTTCAAATATCCGCTCTTCCGCGCTCTCTACACCTATGACAAGGAAACGATCGGCCGGGTCTGCGATGACCCGACACTCGAATTCCACCCCTACAGAATCACCGGCTTCTCGCCATTCACTGAATATCTCCGCATGCTGTCCGAGCACGATCTCTGGAATCACCGCAGCGACTTCTCCCTCGACGCCGTGATGTCCGGGTTCGTGAAGTCCCACCTGCACGCGGAGATCGTCGACCCCCACCCATCCCTGGACACGCGCGCCACCGACCTGGCGCACGTCATCAGGAGTTCCATGGAGCCGGAGACCTGGCCGGCCGAACCGCACGCCGACCGCACCGCCGCGATCTTCGCGCAAGCCGCCGAGAAATACCGGGCGAAACTCATTCCGACTCTGCCTGCGAGGAACCCATGACGAACGACGGCCCGACGATGACGATGCCCGCGGGCGCGCGCCCGCGAATCAAGGACGGCGGCGGAGAACTCCTGCGGTGGCTCGGCAAGATGCGGGACGAGCAGCCTGTCTGGCGGGATTCCTACGGTATCTTCCATGTTTTCCGGCATGCCGACATACAGCGCGTTATGTCCGACTACGCAACCTTTTCTTCTGACATCAACAGGCTGCGTCCGGGTGGGGATCCCTTCAGCGCCGGGAGCCTGATGCTCACCGACCCGCCGGAGCACCGCAAGCTCCGCAAGCTGATCAGTCAGGCCTTCACCCCCAAGATGTCCTCGGACATGGTCCCCCGCATCCGTGAGCTGACCCTCCAGCTGCTCGACGAGATCGACGGGGACGAGTTCGACCTGGTCGAGAAGATCGCCCACCCGCTGCCCGTCATGGTCATCGCCGAGCTGCTCGGCATCCCCATCCACGACCGTGAGCTGTTCCGCGGCTGGGCCGACAGGCTCGTCGCCCTGCACGTCGACGACCCCACCGACATCGAGATCGGGCGGATGGTCGGCGAGGCCATGCGCGAGATGGGCGAGTACGTCATGACACACGTGCGCGAGCGCCGCGTCTCCCCGCGTGACGACCTGGTCAGCCAGCTCGTCGCGGCCGAGGTCGACGGCGACAGGCTCACCGACGCCGAGATCGTCAACTCGGCCTGCCTGCTGCTGCTCGCCGGGCAGATCACCAGCACGATGGCGCTCGGGAACGCGTTCCTGTGCTTCAGGGACGAGCCCGGCGTGGAGCGGGCCGTACGCGAGGATCCGGAGCTGCTCGGGCCGGCCTTCGAGGAGGTGCTCAGGCTGCGGCCCCCGCTGACGCAGGCGGCCAGGCTGCCCACGGCCGAAGTGGAGGTCGCCGGGGTCACGCTGCCCGCGGGGTCGATGGTGATCAACTGGCTGCTGTCGGCCAACTACGACGAGCGCCAGTTCCCCGACCCCTACACCCTGGACCTGACCAGGCAGCCCAACCGGCAGTACGCCTTCGGCCACGGCATCCACTTCTGCCTCGGGGCGCCGCTCGCCCGGGTGGAGGGCAAGGTCGCGCTCGAGCTGATCTTCGACAGGTTCGCCGAGGTCACCGTGGACCCCGACGCGAAGCTGGAGTTCTACGAGGACCCCATGTTCGGCGTCAAGAGCCTGCCGGTGCGGGTCCGATGATCCCCTCCCGTGAAGACGGCGGGCGAGCGCTGTTCGGCTGGCTCCGCGAGATGCGGGATTCCCAACCGGTCTGGGTGGACTCCTTTGGGATGCACCACGTCTTCCGCCATGACGACGTACGCGCGGTGCTGGGCGACCACCAGCGGTTCTCCAGCGACAGGACCCGGCTGATGCCGCAGGCCGACGGGTTCGGCAAGGGCGGCATCACCATGATCGACCCGCCCGAGCACCGGCGGCAGCGCAAGCTGATCACCGCCGCGTTCACGCCGCAGTCGATCGCGGCGCTCGAGCCGCGCGTCGGGCAGATCGCCGACGAGCTGCTCGACGCCCTGCCGGGCCCGGAGTTCGACCTGGTGGCCGAGCTGGCCTACCCGCTGCCCGTCATCGTCATCGCCGAACTGCTCGGCGTGCCCGCCTCCGACCGCGACCTGTTCCGGGCCTGGTCCGACCGGCTGATGTCGCTGCAGGTCGCCGACTACGCCGATCCCGCGCTGGCGCGCACGGTCGCCGAGGCCATGGCCGAGATGAACGACTACCTGCGCGGCCACTGCGAGCAGCGCCGCCGCGAACCGCGCGACGACCTGCTCACCCGCCTGGTCCAGGCCGAGGTCGACGGCGAGCGGCTGGATCCCGAGCAGGTGGTCAACACCGCGAGCCTGATCCTGCTCGCCGGCCACGTCACCAGCACGGTGATGATCGGCAACACCGTGCTGTGCCTGGCCGGTGAGCCCGAGGCCGAACGCAAGGTCAGGGCCGACCCGACGCTGATCCCGCAGGCGCTGGAGGAGAGCATGCGCCTGCGCTCGCCGTTCATGCAGGCAGGCCGCGTCACCACGACCGAGATCGAGCTGTCCGGGACCGTCATCCCGGCCAACAGGTTCGTCATGGCCTGGCTGCTGTCGGCCAACCACGACGAACGCCACTTCGACGACCCCGAACGCTTCGACCTGGGACGCGCGTTGACCGGCCAGCTTGCCTTCGGCCACGGCGTGCACTACTGCCTGGGGGCGCAGCTCGGCCGCCTGGAGGGCCGCATCGCCCTCGAACGCCTGCTCGGCCGCTTCTCCTCCATCCAGCCGGGCACCCCGGCCTTCTACGAGAGCCAGATCTTCGGCGTCAGGACGATGCCCGTGAGAGGTGCGGCATGACCCAGCCCCTGCTCATCTACGCCAACATCCCCTTCTGCAACTCCAAGTGCCACTTCTGCGACTGGGTCGTCCAGGTCCCCGTCCGTGACCTGCGCCTGGGCGAGCAGTCACCCGCCCGCCAGTCCTACCTGGAGGCGATCAAAACCCAGATCCGCGTCCAGTCGCCGACGCTGCGCGAGCTCTACCACCCCGACATCATCTACTGGGGCGGTGGTACGGCCAGCATCCTGTCGACCGGCGAGATCGAGTCGCTGTACGGCGCGCTGGCCGACGAGTTCGACCTGAGCACCGTCAGGGAGGCCACGATCGAGGGCAGCCCGGAGTCGCTCACCCCGGACAAGCTCCGGGTACTGCGCGGGGTCGGCTTCAACCGGATCAGCATCGGCGTCCAGGCCTTCGACGACGCCCGGCTGCGCCGCATCGGCCGCGCCCACGGCGCCGACCAGGCGATGAAGGCCGTGCGCGACGCCCACGAGGCGGGCTTCGGCAACATCAACATCGACCTGATCGTCGGCTTCCCCGGCCAGAGCTCAGAAGAGGTGGCCGAGTCGGTCCGCACGGCGCTCAGCCTGCCGGTCAACCACTTCTCCATCTACCCCTACCGGGCCAGCCCTGGCACGGTCTTGCGCAAGCAGGTGCACAGGGGCGGGCAGCTCGACCTCAACATGCAGCTGTCGGCCTACGAGCTGACCAGGGAGCTGCTGACCGGCGCCGGGTTCCCCGAGTACGCCATGTCGTACTTCGGCGCTCCGCGGTGCCAGTCCGACGAGGCCTACTACCAGCTGCGCATGGACTGGATCGGCTTCGGCTCCGGCGCCAACTCGCTGATCGGCCGCCGCTACCTCACCTACGAGAAGGGCAAGCTGGCCCGCTACAACACCAACCCGCTGGCCTTCGACGTCAACGCCCCCGCCGACTCACCGCAGCTCACCCTGCACTTCCTGTCGCAGGCCCTGACGACGGTGGAAGGCATGGACGCCCGCCTGTTCCAGCAGCGCACAGGCACTCCCCTGCGCACGGCCTGCGAGCAGCCCGAGGTCATGTCCTACCTGCTGAAGATGAACGACCACGGCCGCGTCATCGTCGACCGCGACGGCATCCGCATCCACCCCGACGACATAGCCCGCGTCTTCATCGCCCTCAACTGGATCGACACCCCCGGCACCGACGACCGCGAAGTAATCCAACTCACCACCCGCACCTAACCACCCCCGTCTGCCACGACGCGGCTCGGGCGGCCTCACGATGAGGCCCTGCCCGCACACCCACCCCAGCCCGGCGCCCCCAGGCGCCGGGCGCTTCCGAGCCCGAGCTTTCCCAGGCGCCGGGCCGGCGAGACGCGGGACGGCGAAAGTCGGCGCCCTGTACGGCGGGGAAGCCGGGCACTCTTCGCAGTGCAGAGCCTGGACCGCACGGGCAGCCCTCTGCGGGGCAGCGCTAACGGGCCCGGGTTACCAGGCGCCGGGTCGGCGGGACGCGGGACGGCGAAAGTCGGCGCCCTGTACGGCGGGGAAGCTGGGCGCTCTTCGCAGTGCAGAGCCTGGGCCGCACAGGCTGTCCTCTGCGGGGCAGCGCTAACGGGCCCGGGGTTACCAGGCGCCGGGTCGGCGGGACGCGGGTCGGTGGAGGTCGGCGCCGTGTGCGGCGGGGAAGCCGGGGCCGGGGGACGCGGGTTCCGGAGGGGCGTAACGGCGGGCGACCCCGCGGCGCTGGAGGAGCGTCTCCCTGGACAGAGGGCGGCCGGAGTGCGGCGGGTGGCGGGGGCGGTGGCTCGCCGTACAGAGAGATAGAGAACGCCCCGTACGGAGGGATGGAGAGCGCAGAGGGGCAGAGAACGCGAAGACGCCCAGCCCCCTGAGGGACTGGGCGTCTAGGCGCGGATCAGCGGTTGTACTGACCGAAGTCGTACTCCTCCAGGGGGACCGCCTCGCCAGAGCCGGTGCCGAAGGTGTAGTCGGCCGCGGAGCCGTCGTAGCCACCGACCGTGTACATCGCGGCCTTGGCCTCCTCGGTGGGCTCGACCCGGATGTTGCGGTACTGGGGCATGCCCGTGCCGGCCGGGATGAGCTTACCGATGATGACGTTCTCCTTCAGGCCCAGGAGCGAGTCGGACTTGGCGTGGATCGCCGCGTCCGTCAGGACCCTGGTGGTCTCCTGGAAGGAGGCCGCCGACAGCCACGACTCGGTGGCCAGCGACGCCTTGGTGATGCCCATGAGGACCGGACGGCCGGCGGCGGGCGAACCACCCTCGGCCACGGTCTCGCGGTTCATCTGCTCGAAGCGCGGACGCTCGACCAGCTCGCCGGGGAGCAGGTCGGTGTCGCCGGACTCGAGCACGTTCACCCGCTTGAGCATCTGGCGAACGATGATCTCGATGTGCTTGTCGTGGATCGACACACCCTGCGAGCGGTACACCTGCTGGACCTCAGCCACCAGATGCAGCTGCACGGCCCGGGGGCCGAGGATGCGCAGCACCTCGTTGGGGTTGACCGCACCGGCGACCAGCTGCTGGCCGACCGCCACGTGCTGACCCTCGGAGATCAGCAGCCGCGAGCGCATCGAGACCGGGTAGGCGATCTCGTCGGAGCCGTCGTCCGGCGTGATGACGAGCTTCCTGGTCTTGTCGGTCTCGTCGATGCGGATGCGGCCCTCGGCCTCGGAGATCGGGGCGACACCCTTGGGGATGCGCGCCTCGAAGAGCTCCTGGACACGAGGCAGACCGTGGGTGATGTCGGCGCCCGCCACACCACCGGTGTGGAAGGTCCGCATCGTCAGCTGGGTGCCGGGCTCGCCGATCGACTGGGCGGCGATGATGCCGACCGCCTCGCCGACGTCCACGAGCTTGCCGGTGGCCAGCGAACGGCCGTAGCAGGTCGCGCAGACACCGATCTTCGCCTCGCACACCAGCGCGGAGCGGGTGCGGACGGTCTCGATGCCGGCCTCGACGAGCTTCGTGACGTGGATGTCGTTGATGTCGACACCCGCGGACACGATGACCTTGCCGTCGACCTCGACGTCCTCGGCCAGGATGCGGCCGTGCACGTTGGACTCGGCGTTCTCGGCCTTGACCAGGTTGCCGGAGCCGTCACGCTCGCCGACGTGCAGCGGGACCGCACGGTCGGTGCCGCAGTCGATCTCGCGCACGATGACGTCCTGCGCCACGTCCACCAGACGACGGGTCAGGTAACCCGAGTCGGCGGTCCGCAGAGCGGTGTCGGCGAGACCCTTCCGCTGGCCGTGGGTGGAGATGAAGTACTCCAGCACCGACAGGCCCTCACGGAAGGAGGCCTTGATCGGACGCGGGATCGTCTCACCCTTGGTGTTGGACACCAGGCCACGGATACCGGCGATCTGCCGGACCTGCATCTTGTTACCGCGGGCGCCGGAGTTGACCATCATCCAGACCGGGTTCGTCGCCGGGAACGCGTTGACCATGTCGGTCTCGACGTCCGCGGTGGCGTGGGTCCAGATCTCGATGAGCTCCTGGCGGCGCTCCTCGTCGGTGATCAGACCGCGCTCGTACTCACGCTGGACCTTGTCGGCCCGGCGCTCGTAGTTCTCCATGATGTCGGCCTTGTTGGGCGGCGCGACGACGTCGTCGATCGAGATCGTGACGCCGGAGCGGGTCGCCCAGCGGAAGCCGGCGTCCTTGAGCGCGTCGAGCGAGGCGGCGACCTCCACCTTGGGGTAGGTCTCTGCCAGCTCGTTGACGATCGTGGACAGCTGCTTCTTGCCGACCTGGAAGTTAACGAACGGGTAGCTCTCCGGCAGGGTCTGGTTGAACAGGCACCGGCCGAAGGTGGTCTCCAGGCGGATCGGGTCACCCTGCTCCCAGCCCTCAGGCGCGACCCAGTCGCGCGCGGGCAGGACATCGTTGAGCCTGATCTGGATCTTGGCCTGGATCTCCAGCTCGCGACGGTCGAAGGCCATCTGAGCCTCGGCGATGGAGCCGAAGACCCGGCCCTCGCCGACCGCGCCGTCCTTCTGCGTGGTCAGCCAGTACAGGCCGATGACCATGTCCTGGGTGGGCATCGTCACGGGCTTGCCGTCGGCCGGCTTCAGGATGTTGTTCGTCGACAGCATCAGGATGCGGGCCTCGGCCTGCGCCTCGGCCGACAGCGGCAGGTGCACGGCCATCTGGTCGCCGTCGAAGTCGGCGTTGAAGGCGGTGCAGACCAGCGGGTGGATCTGGATGGCCTTGCCCTCGACCAGCTGCGGCTCGAAGGCCTGGATGCCCAGCCTGTGCAGGGTGGGCGCCCGGTTGAGCAGCACCGGGTGCTCGGTGATGACCTCTTCGAGCACGTCCCACACCACCGGGCGGGCACGCTCGACCATCCGCTTGGCCGACTTGATGTTCTGCGCGTGGTTGAGGTCCACGAGCCTCTTCATCACGAACGGCTTGAACAGCTCCAGCGCCATCTGCTTGGGCAGGCCGCACTGGTGCAGCTTCAGCTGCGGGCCGACGACGATGACCGAACGGCCGGAGTAGTCGACTCGCTTGCCCAGCAGGTTCTGGCGGAAACGACCCTGCTTACCCTTCAGCATGTCGCTGAGGGACTTCAGCGGCCTGTTGCCAGGGCCGGTGACCGGGCGACCGCGGCGGCCGTTGTCGAACAGCGCGTCCACGGCCTCCTGGAGCATCCGCTTCTCGTTGTTCACGATGATCTCGGGCGCGCCGAGGTCGAGAAGCCTCTTGAGGCGGTTGTTCCGGTTGATGACCCGGCGGTACAGGTCGTTCAGGTCGGAGGTCGCGAACCGGCCACCGTCGAGCTGCACCATCGGGCGCAGGTCCGGCGGGATGACCGGGATGCAGTCGAGCACCATGCCGCGCGGCGAGTTCGTCGTGTTGAGGAACGCCGAGACGACCTTGAGCCGCTTGAGGGCGCGGGCCTTCTTCTGACCCTTGCCGCTGCGGATGGTCTCGCGCAGGTTTTCGGCCTCGGCATCGAGGTCGAAGCTGATCAGGCGGTCCTGGATCGCCTGCGCGCCCATGCCGCCCTTGAAGTAGCGGCCGAAGCGGTCACGCATCTCGCGGTAGAGCAGCTCGTCGCCCTCGAGGTCCTGGACCTTGAGGTTCTTGAAGCGGCTCCAGACCTCGTCGAGCCGGTCCAGCTCACGCTGGGCCCGGTCGCGGAGCTGGCGCATCTCGCGCTCGGCACCCTCACGCACCTTGCGGCGCTGATCGCCCTTGGCACCGGCGGCCTCGAGCTCGGCCAGGTCGGCCTCGAGCTTCTTCTGGCGCGCCTCGATGTCGGCATCACGACGCTGCTCGATGTGCTGCCGCTCGACGGAGATCTTCGCCTCGAGCGAGGGCAGGTCACGCTCACGCATCTCGGTGTCGACATGCGTGATCATGTAGGCCGCGAAGTAGATGACCTTCTCCAGGTCCTTCGGGGCCAGGTCGAGCAGGTACCCCAGGCGCGAGGGCACGCCCTTGAAGTACCAGATGTGGGTGACGGGCGCGGCCAGCTCGATGTGGCCCATCCGCTCACGCCGCACCTTGGCGCGAGTCACCTCGACGCCACAGCGCTCACAGATGATGCCCTTGAAGCGGACACGCTTGTACTTACCGCAGTAGCACTCCCAGTCGCGGGTCGGGCCGAAGATCTTCTCGCAGAAGAGTCCGTCCTTTTCCGGCTTGAGAGTCCGGTAGTTGATGGTCTCGGGCTTCTTGACCTCACCGTGCGACCACTGGCGGATATCGTCGGCCGTCGCGAGGCCGATCCGAAGCTCGTCGAAGAAGTTGACGTCGAGCACTATTTATCCCCTCAGCTTCCAGATCAGACTTCGTCGACGCTCATGGCGCCCTCGTTGGGGCGGCGTGACAGGTCGATGCCGAGTTCCTCTGCCGCGCGGAAGACGTCCTCGTCGGTGTCGCGCATCTCGATGGACATGCCGTCGCTGGACAGCACCTCCACGTTCAGGCACAGC
>NZ_JAHDTI010000019.1 GCF_018531495.1 Nonomuraea sediminis | reverse complement strand
GGCCCCGGCTCCCGCGCCTGCTCCGGCTCCCGCGCCCGCGCCCGCCCCGGCCGCTGTTCCCGCACCGCTGCCTTCCGCGGGTGAGAGCCCGTACGTGACGCCGCTGGTGCGCAAGCTCGCCGCCGAGCACAGCGTCGACCTGGACTCGGTCACGGGCACCGGTGTCGGCGGGCGCATCCGCAAGCAGGACGTGCTCGAGGCCGCCAAGGCCCAGCGCGAGCAGGCCGCCGCGGCCGCTCCCGCTCCGGCCGCCGCCGCCCCGGCTGCTCCTGCCGCCGCTCCCGCTCCCGCCGCCGCCCAGGCTGCCCCGGTCACCACGGCTCCCGAGCCGGTCGAGGTGGACACGACGCTGCGCGGCCGTACCGAGAAGATGACGCGGCTGCGTCAGACGATCGCCAAGCGGATGGTCGAGTCGCTGCAGACCGCGGCGCAGCTCACCACCGTGGTCGAGGTCGACGTCACGAAGATCGCCCGGCTGCGGGCGAAGGCCAAGGACGACTTCCTGCGCCGCGAGGGCGTGAAGCTGACCTTCACCCCGTTCTTCGCGATGGCCACGGTCGAGGCGCTCAAGCAGCACCCGAAGCTCAACGCCACGATCAACAACGAGACCAACGAGGTGACCTACTTCGACGTCGAGAACCTCGGCGTCGCGGTCGACACCGAGCGCGGTCTCCTGGCGGCCGTCGTCAAGAACGCCGGCGACCTCAACCTGGCCGGGCTCGCCCGCAAGGTCACCGACCTCGCCGAGCGCACCCGCAACAACCAGGTGACGCCCGACGAGATCACCGGCGGCACCTTCACGCTCACCAACACGGGCAGCCGCGGCGCGCTCTTCGACACGCCGATCCTCAACCAGCCGCAGGTCGGCATGCTCGGCACGGGCGCGGTCGTCAAGCGTCCCGTGGTCGTCGACACGCCTGAGGGCGAGGTCATCGCGGTCCGGTCCATGGTGTACCTGGCCCTGACCTACGACCACCGCCTCGTCGACGGTGCGGACGCGGCCCGCTTCCTGGTCACCATCAAGAAGCGCCTGGAGGAGGGCCGCTTCGAGGCCCAACTCGGCCTCGCCTGATCACCACCCAAAACGGGCCGGGGACACCTCCCCGGCCCGTTTTGCTTTCCGCTCCCCTTCCGTACGGCAAGCTCCTCGCCTTCCCACGCCTCGCCGTGACCCACGAGGCCCGCGAGCTGGCCGCCACACGAGGGCGCCGGGCTCCGCCGTACCACGTCTCACCGACCCGGCGCCTGGGGAGGCCTCCGGGCGGACGTCGCCTTCGGCATTCGTCCGGCGCCTCTGACGCCTGCCTCACGCTTCCCGCGCGTGCCCCGCATCCGGCGCTCAACCCTCGCACCCAGCGCGTCCCACGAGGCTCGAGGGCTGGCCACCGCATGAGGCCCGCGAGCTGGCCACCGTACGAGGTCTGAGGGCTGGCCGCCGTACGAGGGCGCCGGGCTCCGCCGCACCGCGTCTCGCCGACCCGGCGCCTGGGCCTCCGGGCGGACGTCGCCTTCGGCATTCGTCTGGCGCCTCTGACGCCTGTCTCACGCTTCCCGCGCGTGCCCCGCATCCGGCGCTCAACCCTCGCACCCAGCGCGTCCCACGAGGCTCGAGGGCTGGCCACCGCATGAGGCCCGCGAGCTGGCCACCGTACGAGGTCTGAGGGCTGGCCGCCGTACGAGGGCGCCGGGCTCCGCCGCACCGCGTCTCGCCGACCCGGCGCCTGGGCCTCCGGGCGGACGTCGCCTTCGGCATTCGTCTGGCGCCTCTGACGCCTGTCTCACGCTTCCCGCGCGTGCCCCGCATCCGGCGCTCAGCCCTCGCACCCAGCGCGTCCCACGCTCGGCCCCCAGCTCTCGAATCCGGCACGCGTCCCACACTCGGCGCCCAGCCCACGTATCCGGCACGCATCGCGTACATCTCGCGGGCCGTACCTCGGTTAGGGGGTTGGGGTGAGGGTGCGGAGGGGGGTGGCTGTGGTCAGGGCTCCTAGGAGGGCTGCGGTCAGGGGGATCAGGAGGGAGAGGGGGAGGTTGGGGGCGGTGGCGGTGACGGCGGAGAGGCCCAGGGCGGCGCCGAACTGGAAGAAGGTGTAGAGGAGGCCGCCTGCGAGGCCCTGGTCCTCGGCGGGGACGCCGTCGGTGGCGGCGATGGTGAGGGGGCCGTAGGCGAGGGTGAAGGCCAGGCCTACCAGGAGGAAGCTGGGGAACATGGCCGCGTACGTCCAGGAGGGCCCTACGGGGAGGAACAGGGCGTAGGCCAGGGCGGCGAGGAGCATGCCGCCGAGGATCACGCGGGCGGTGCCGTAGCGGCGGACCAGGACGGGCGTGAGGGTGGGTGCCAGGACGGCGTCGATGCCCATCACCAGCAGCGCCAGGCTGGTCTGCAGCGGCGTCCAGGATCGTTGCTCCTGCAGGTAGAGGCTGGCGACGAACTGGAAGCCCATGAACGAACCCGCGAGCAGCAGCGCCGTGAGGTTGGCGCGCAGGAGGCGGCCGGTGCGCAGGATGGCCGGCCGTACCAGCGGATTGGGTGAGCGGCGCTCGATGAGCGCGAAGGCGCACAACAGGGCCGCACCGGCGGCGAACGCGGCGATGGGGAGGGTGCCGAGGCCGTGTTCCAGGCGGGTGACGGCGAGCGCGAGCAGGACCATGGCGGACGTGATCGTGACCGCGCCCAGCAGGTCGAAGCCCTCACCTCGCTTGCCCGGCACGTCGCGGGGCGTCAGCGGCAGAGCGGCGAGCAGGATGGCGGACGCCAGCGCGACCGGGGCGAAGAAGACCAGGCGCCAGTCGATCGAGGCGAGGAAGCCGCCGGCGACCAGGCCCAGGGAGAAGCCGCCCGCGCCGGTCGCGCCGTAGATCATCAGCGCCCTGTCGCGCTGCGGGCCTTCGGCGAAGCCGGTGGTGATGATGGACAATCCGGCGGGCGTCATGAAGGCGGCCGCGACGCCTGTCACGAAACGCGCCACGATGAGCATCCACGGTTCGGTCGCGAGCCCGCCGAGCCCGGAGAAGGCGATGAACACCGTCAGCCACAGCAGGAACATGCGGCGCCTGCCGAGCAGGTCCGCGGTCCTGCCGCCGAGCAGCATGAAGCCCGCGTAGCCGAGCACGTAGGCGCCGACGACCCAGCTCAGCGTGCCGGTCGACAGGCCCAGGTCGGCGCGGATGGACGGCAGTGCGACGTTCAGCATCCCGATGTCGATGCCCTCGAGGAAGATCGCCCCGCACAGTACGAGCAGCAGGCCGAGCGAGCGGCCGCGCAGTGATGTCATTTCTGTTGACCTCTTGGTTCTTTGTTGTAACCAGTCGCATCCTGGGGCACCATGACGAGGTATGGAAGAAGGCACTTCTCAGTCACTCGGTCGCTGCGCCGACACCGACAGCGATCCGTTCCAGTGGGACGCCAGGGAGGACTGCGAGGTCAGGCAGATACTCGACCGGATCGCCGACAAGTGGTCGCTGCTGGTCATCGCGCTGCTGGAGCGGCGCGTCATGCGCTTCACGGAGCTGCGGCGCGAGATCGACGGGATCAGCCAGCGGATGCTCACCGTGACGCTGCGACACCTGGAGCGGGACGGGCTGGTACGGCGGACCGTGCATCCCGTGGTGCCGCCTCAGGTGGACTACGAGTTGACGCCGATGGGGGCGACGCTGCACGTCATGATCCAGGCGCTGGTGGACTGGACGGAGGATCATCAGGAGCAGATCGCGGCTGCCAGGACGCGTTACGACACGCGTGGGGTGTCACGTAACGAAATTCCGGCCCGTAACGAAAGTCCGGTGTCACGAAACGAGCGGGTTTGCGCGCATTGCGGGATGCCCTTTCCTGCGGCTCGCACCGGGCGACCCGCCCGCTACTGCTCCCCCACCTGCCGCCAACGCGCCCACCGCCTCACCCACCGCACCGCCTAACCACCCCACCGCTCGAAGCTCACCACGCGCCCGGGGTTTCCGCGCCGTACGAGGGCGCCGGGCTCCACCGCACCACATCTCGCCGACCCGGCGCCCAGGGGTGGCCGTACGGGGCCCAGTGACCCGCCACCTGGAGTAGCCGACGTGGCGCCCAGGGGTGGCCGTTCCTGAGGCCCGATAACCCGCTGCCTGGGGTAGCCGCGCAGGCTCCGGTGGCCGTCCGGGTGCGCGTGCCCGGGGTTTCGGGCGGGCGCCGTACGAGGGCGCCGGGCTCCGCCGCACCACATCTCACCGACCCGGCGCCCAGGGTGGCCGTTCCGGGGGCTCCGGCGACCCCGCCACCTGGGAGTAGCCGCGCAGGGCTCCGGTGGCCGTCCGGGGTTTCGGTAGCCGCGCGCACGGGGTTTCCGGGCGGGCGCCGTACGAGGGCGCCGGGCTCCGCCGCACCACATCTCGCCGACCCGGCGCCTGGGAGCGGCGGACGCTCCAGTGACCCGGCGTCTGGGCAGACATGCGGGGCCCCGGCTGCCATCCGGGGTTTCGGTGACCGCGCGCACGGGTTTCCGGGTGGGCGCCGTACGAGGGCGCCGGGCTCCGCCGCACCACGTCTCGTCGACGCGGCGCCTAGGGGTGGCCGTTCTGGGGGCCGCGTGACACGCCGCTTGGGAGTGGCCGCGTAGGGCTCCGGTGGCCGTCTGGGGCTTGTGGGGCGGGGCGGTGGGGGGTGTGTCGTGGCTGGTGTGGTGGGGGGTGGGGGGGCGCGTAGGGTGGGGGTATGGCGATCATCGTGACCGGGGCGTCTGGGTTGTTGGGGAGTGGGCTGGTCCGGGCGTTGCGGCAGGATGGGCAGGACGTCGTCCGGCTGGTACGGCGGGCGGCGCGGGCCGATGACGAGGCTTCGTGGGACCCCGGTAGAGGCGTGGTCGACGAGGCGGCGCTGGAGGGTGCGACCGCTGTGGTTCACCTGGCGGGCGCGCCGGTGGCCGACAAGCGGTGGAGCACCGCCTACAAGCGTGTCCTGGTCGAGAGCCGGGTGGCGAGCACCAGGGCGCTGGTCGAGGCGCTCATGAGGCTCAAGACGCCGCCCGAGGTGCTCGTGTCGGCCTCGGGGGTCGACTTCTACGGCGACACCGGCGACCGGGTCATCGACGAGGACGCCCCGCGCGGCGACGGGTTCCTGGCACAGCTGTGCGAGCAGTGGGAGAGCGAGGCGCGCAGGGCCGAGGAGGCGGGCATCAGGACGGTGCAGTTGCGGACCACGCTGGCGCTCAGCGGCCGGGGTGGGGCGCTGCGCAGAATGCTGCCCATCTTCAAGGTGGGCATGGGCGCCCCGCTGGGAAGCGGCAAACAATTCTGGTCCTGGATCACGGAGGACGACTGGACTGCCGCCACCCTCCATATCCTGAAAAATCGGGAAATAGGGGGGGCGGTTAATATGGCCTCCCCCACCCCGGTCACCAATGCGGAATTCACAAGAACTCTCGGAAAAGCCCTGCACAAGGGCACAATGCCCATTCCCGCGCCCGCATTCGCACTAGAGCTCGGACTCGGTGAGTTTGCCAGAGTCGGCTTGCTGTCAAGCCACCGGATTCTGCCCAAGAAGCTGGTGGACAGCGGCTATCGCTTCATGCATACACGCCTCGATGAGGCGCTGCGCGCCGTACTGTAGTGTGCCGTTCGTCCAACAGCACGTGGGGAATACGAAAATGACCAGATCAGGGCAGTCTCACATTCTCGCCATCGGCGGTGGATCGTTCCGCCAGACCAAGCGCCAGGGCTTCCTCGAGGCCAGCCCCCTGCTGCGCTACGCCCTCGATCTGACCGGTCAGGACCGTCCCAAGCTGGGCCTGCTGGCCACGGCGACGGGCGACGGCCCCGACTGGCTGCTGACGATGTACGGCGCTTTCGCCGGGTGGGACGTGGAGCTGAGCCACCTGACGGTGTTCCCCATGCCCAACGTCGAGGATCCGCGTGCCTGGGTGCTCGACCAGGACATGATCTACGTCAGCGGTGGCAGCGTGGCCAACCTGATGGCGCTGTGGCGGCTGCACGGGCTCGACGAGGCGATGGAGGAGGCCTGGCGGGCCGGCGTCGTGCTGTCGGGCCAGAGCGCGGGCGCGCTGTGCTGGCACGTCGGTGGCAACACCGACTCCTTCGGCCCCGACCTGCGGGTCTGGGCCGACGGGATGGCGCTGCTGCCCTACAGCTGTGGCGTGCACTACAACTCCGAGCCGCAGCGCCGCGCGCTGCTGCAGGCGTCGGTGGCCAGCGGCGAGCTGCCCGACGGCTACGCCGCCGACGAGGGCGTCGGGCTGCACTACGTCGGCACCGAGTTCATCCAGGCGGTGTCCGTCGACCCCGGCGGCTACGCCTACCGGATCGAGCACGACGGCGCCGACGGCGTGAAGGAGTTCAGGATCGAACCTCGGCTGTTGACGTCCTGAATTACCCTTGATGGGTGAGGGAACGGCACAATGGCACCATGCGCCCCATGCACGACGGACTGGCCGTCGTCAGGCTCGGTGTCGACGTCCCCTACGAGCAGGCCTGGGAACTCCAGCGCTGGGTGCACGGCAAGCGGGTGGCCGGCGAGCTGCCCGACACCGTCCTGATCCTCGAACACGCGCCCGTCTACACGGCGGGCAAGCGGACCGCGCCGCACGAGCGCCCCGCGGACGGCACACCGGTGATCGACGTCGACCGTGGCGGGCGCATCACCTGGCACGGTCCCGGCCAGCTCGTCGGCTACCCCATCATCGGGATCGACGACCCCACGGCGTACGTGCGCCGGCTGGAGGACGCGATGATCCAGGTGTGCTCCGACTTCGGCGTGACGGCGCGCCGCTCCCCCAGGCACGGCGGCGTGTGGGCGGCCGGTGACACCACGCTCGGACTGCCCGACCGACAGCTCGGCGCGGTCGGCATCCGGGTGCAGCGCGGCGTCACGATGCACGGCTTCGCACTGAACTGCGCCAACGACCCGCGCTGGTTCAACAGGATCGTCCCGTGCGGCATCCCCGGTGTGGGTGTCTCGTCGCTGTCGGCGGAGACGGGCCGGCGCATCGTGGCCGACGAGGTCATGCCGATCATGGAGAAGCGGCTGGCCGAATGGCTGGGCGTGGAGGCCTACGAATTGCACGAGGAAGATCTGCTCCGCCGATAGTACGATCAAGAGATGAAGCGCCCATTAGCCCTCGTGCTTTCGCTGGCGGTCCATCTCCTCACGCTGGCCTTCGTGCTGACCGGCGGCTGGCTGGTCGCCGCTCACGCTTCCTCCTTCCTCGCCTGGCTGGCCGGCGGCTTCCTCGTCGCGATCGGCTGGTTCGTACGGCCGCGCCTGGGCCGCCTGCCCGCCGACGCCGAGGTGCTCGACCGCTCCTCCGCCGCTGAGCTGTACGGCACGGCCGGCCGGGTGGCCGAACGGATCGGCGTCCGCGGACCCGCCAGGATCGCGGTACGCGATCTGGCCACGGACGCCCGCTACGAGCGGATGGGCCTGCTGCGCACGCCGACGCTGGTGATCGGGCTGCCCCTGTGGCTGGCGCTGACGCCCAAGCAGCGGGTGACGCTGCTGGCCAAGGCGTTCGCGGACGTGCCGACCGCCGAGGAGCGCACGGTGGAGACGGCGCTGGGCACGCTGGGTGAGTGGCGGGAGGGGCTGCTGGGCGCCGGGCCGATGACCGTGCGCGAGGAGGCGCAGGTGAAGATCGCCGAGGCGTCGCTGGGCATCGCCGCCTCGCCTGGCGGCTACGAGGCCACCAGCTTCCTCGGCCGGATCGCCGGCCGGGTGCTGGGCGCCCCGGTGATCGCGGTGGAGTTCGCGCTGAGGCGCCTGGCCCGCGCGGGCGAGAGCCGTACCGAGGCCAGGAGGAGGGCGCGGGCGCTGCGTCTGGTGAGCGAGCGTGAGCTGGACGAGCTGGACCGGCTGATGGCGACCGGCGGTTACCTGGCGCCGATCCAGGCCGCGGCGCTGCGCGGCGAGAGCGTCCAGCAGATCAGGCAGGGCGCGCTCGAGCGCTCGTCGGTGCTGACGGCGGGCGGCGACGGCGAGCTGCTCGCGCTGGCCGAGTCGGACCGCATCGACGACGAACTCCTCAAGCACTACACGCGCGCGATCCGAGGTTTCGGCCTGATCTCTTGACGGGAGCGTGGCCCGGACGTGGTCGCTCGCACGGGCGTCGTAAGCTGTGAGGGTGACGGTTGCTCCTGAAGGCAGGAAGCTCCTCCGCCTGGAGGTGCGCAATGCCGAGACCCCTATCGAGCGCAAGCCCCCGTGGATCAAGACCAAGCTGAAGACGGGCCCCGAGTACACCGAGCTGAAATCGCTCGTGCGCCGGGAAGGCCTGCACACGGTCTGTGAAGAGGCGGGCTGTCCCAATATCTACGAGTGCTGGGAAGACCGCGAGGCGACCTTCCTCATCGGCGGCGACCAGTGCACCCGCCGCTGCGACTTCTGCCAGATCGACACCGGCAAGCCCAAGGAGTACGACAAGGACGAGCCCCGCCGCGTGGCGGAGTCGGTCCAGCAGATGGGCCTGAAATACGCCACGGTGACCGGCGTCGCCCGCGACGACCTGCCCGACGGCGGCGCCTGGCTGTACGCCGAGACCGCCAGGCAGATCCACGCGCTGCTGCCCGGCTGCGGCGTCGAGCTGCTCGTGCCCGACTTCAACGGCAACCGCGAGCAGCTGGAGGAGGTCTTCTCCAGCAAGCCCGAGGTGTTCGCGCACAACATCGAGACCGTGCCGCGCATCTTCAAGCGCATCCGCCCGGCCTTCCGCTACGACCGCTCCCTGAAGGTGATCACGATGGCCCGCGAGGCCGGGATGGTCACCAAGTCCAACCTGATCCTGGGCATGGGCGAGGAGCGCGAGGAGATCGTCCAGGCGATGCGCGACCTGCACGAGGCCGGCACCGACCTGCTGACGATCACGCAGTACCTGCGCCCGACGCCGCGCCACCACCCGGTGGACCGCTGGGTCAAGCCGGAGGAGTTCGTCGAGTTGCAGGCCGAGGCCGAGGCCATCGGCTTCGCGGGCGTCATGTCCGGGCCGCTGGTCCGCTCGTCCTACCGGGCGGGCCGCCTGTACAAGCAGGCGATCGAGGCGCGTCAGACCGCTTAGACCACTCACACAGACCGCATCCCGGTGATCGGGGTGCGGTCTTTTGCTTTACAGGAGATAACACAAAGGTAACAAACCTATCGATAACTCGGTATTCGGGTTAACACTGTGCGTGTGGACTTCGATGACCTGATCAACAAGCTGGACCTGCCCACCAAGATCCGCCTGCTCACCGGCGCGGACATGTGGTCGCTCCCCGCGATCCCCGAGATCGGCCTCGACCGGCTCGTCATGAGCGACGGCCCCATCGGCGTGCGCGGCGAGCAGTGGAGCGCGGTCGACCCGTCGATCGCGCTGCCCAGCCCCACCGCGCTGGCCGCCACCTGGGACGTGGACCTGGTCAAGCGGGTGGGCCGCCTGCTCGCCCAGGAGGCCAGGCGCAAGGGCGTGCACGTGCTGCTCGCACCCACGATCAACCTGCACCGCACCCCGCTCGGCGGCCGCCACTTCGAGTGCTTCTCCGAGGACCCGTTCCTGACCGGCGAGGTCGGCGCGGCGTACGTGGAGGGCGTCCAGGAGGGCGGCGTGGGCACCACGCCCAAGCACTTCGTGGCCAACGACTTCGAGACCGACCGCTTCACCGTGAACGTCCAGGTCACCGAGAAGGTGCTGCGCGAGGTGTACCTGCGGCCGTTCGAGCGGGTGGTCGGCGCCGGGGCGTGGGGCCTGATGACCGCCTACAACGCGGTCAACGGCACGACCATGACCGAGCACTCGGACCTGGTCAACGGCGTGCTCAAGGACGAGTGGGGCTTCGACGGGTACGTGGTCTCCGACTGGACCGCGGTGCGTTCCACGGAGCCGGCGGCGCTGGGCGGCACGGACGTGGCCATGCCCGGTCCGCACGGGCCGTGGGGCGACAAGCTCGAGGAGGCGGTCCGCGAGGGCCGGGTGCCCGAATCGGTCGTCGACGACAAGGTCCGCAGGATCCTCCGCCTGGCGCACCGCGTCGGAGCGCTCGGCGGCGCGAGCCGTACCGCCGCCGATCAGGAGCAGATCGACGGCGTCGCGCTCGCCCGCGAGGTCGCGGCGCGCGGCTTCACGCTGGTCAGGAATGAGGGCGGCATCCTCCCGCTGGAGAACGTCAGCACGCTGGCCCTGGTCGGCAGCGCCGCGGACGAGGCACGCATCATGGGCGGCGGCAGCGCCCAGGTCTTCCCCGACCGCGTCGTCTCACCCCTGCAGGGCCTGCGCGAGCGCGACGGCGTCGAGGTCCGCTACGCGCTCGGCACCGACCCCCGGGTACGGCTGTCGCCGCTGACGATCCCGACCAGGGCCTACTTCATGGACGCCGACGGCGACGTGCTGGCGGAGGAGCGGCTGGCCACCACCGAGGCCCGCTGGATCGGGCAGCTGCCCGACGGCGTGGACCAGGACCGGCTGGCCTTCGTCGAACTGCGCGCCACCTACACGCCCGACCTGTCGGGCGAGCACGTGTTCTCCGTCGCGGGCGTCGGCGCGTTCAAGGTGACCGTGGACGGGCGGACCGTGCTCGAGGAGACCGTGTCGCTGGACGGCGAGGACCCGGCCGCCGCGTTCCTGGCGCCGCCTGAGCGGCGCGTCGCGGTGGAGCTGCGGGCGGGCACGCCCGTGGAGGTGACGGTCAGGCACCCGTCGGGCGCGCTGAAGGGCTTCGGCCTGATCGCGTTCACGCTCGGGCACGCCAACCCCTCCCCCGGCCAGGACGAGCTGATCGCCGAGGCGGTCCGGGTCGCCGAGGCCAGCGACGTGGCGGTCGTGGTCGCCTCCACCACGCTGGAGGTGGAGAGCGAGGGCTTCGACCGCAAGGACCTGAAGCTGCCCGGCCGCCAGGACGAGCTGATCGCCGCCGTGGCCGCGGCCAACCCGCGCACGATCGTGGTGGTCAACGCCGGGTCGCCGGTCGAGATGCCGTGGCTGGAGTCGGTGGCGGCGGTACTGCTGACCTGGTTCCCCGGCCAGGAGGCGGGCGGCGCGCTGGCCGACGTGCTGTTCGGCGACGCCGAGCCGGGCGGGCGGCTGCCCACGACGTGGCCGCGGCGGCTGGAGGACGCGCCGGTGGTCAACGTCACGCCGGCCGACGGGGCCGTGCCGTACTCCGAAGGGGACAGGATCGGCTACCGGGGCTGGACGGCCGAGCCGGCGTTCTGGTTCGGCCACGGCCTGGGCTACACCACCTGGTCGTACGACTCGATCGCGGCCGAGGACCGCAGCGTCAGCGTCCAGGTCACCAACACCGGCGGACGGCGGGGCCGGGAGGTCGTGCAGGTGTACGTGAACGGCGCGCTGGCCGGGTTCGACGTGGTCGAGGCCGATCCTGGGCAGTCGGTGGTCACCACGGTCTTCCTGCCGGAGCGCGCCTTCCAGGAGTGGACCGCCGACGGCTGGCAGGCCGTGCCGGGACCGCACACCGTCGAGGCCGGCAGGTCCTACGCGGACCGTTCGCTCTCGGCGACGCTGTAGGTCACGTTTTCCTTTCGGACGGCTCGGGTTTGTATCCTCGGAACATGGCGAAGTCCGAAGATCCAGAGAAGCCGGGGCGTATCAAGCAGCTCCGCATGATCGCACAGATCATCAAGCAGGCCAATCCCAAGGGGATGCCCATCGTCTTCCTCTCGGCGGTGGCCACGCTTGCGGTGATCGTCGTGATCGGCCTGGTGACGGGCTACCTGGTGTACTCCATCTTCCTGGGCATCCTCGCGGCGATCAGCGTGGGCCTGGTCGTGTTCGGACAGCTGGCGCAGCGTGCGCAGTACAGCATCCTGCACGGCCAGACCGGCGCCGCCGCGGCGGTGCTGCAGGGCATGCGGGGCAACTGGCAGGTCACCCCGGCCATCGCGGTCAACCGCGACCAGGACCTGATCCACCTCGTGGTCGGCGCCCCTGGCGTGGTGCTGGTGTCGGAGGGCCCGGGCAACCGGGTGGCCAAGATGCTGGCCGCCGAGAAGAAGCGCGTCGCCCGCGTCGTGCTCGACGTCACCATCTACGACATCCAGTCCGGCGACGGCGAGGGCCAGGTGCCCATCTCCAAGCTGCAGCGGCAGATCATGAAGCTGCCGCGCAACCTGAAGAAGCCGGCCGTCAACGAGGTCAAGGACCGCCTGCGCTCGCTGCCGAAGAACATGCCGATGCCCAAGGGCCCGATGCCGAAGGGCACCCGGATGCCGCGCGGCCCGAAGATGCGCTAGTGGGCTCGGTCTCGTCGCGCGCCAACCGCGGCTGGTGGGACGGCAACGCCGACGACTACCAGCTCGAGCACGGCGAGTTCCTGCGTGACACCGGTTTCGTCTGGTGCCCCGAGGGCGTCGACGAGGCCGAGGCGCGCCTGCTCGGCGACGTGCGCGGGCGCGACGTGCTGGAGATCGGCTGCGGGGCGGCGCAGTGCGCCCGCTGGCTGGTGGCCCAGGGCGCCAGGGTGGCCGCCTTCGACATCTCCCACCGGCAGCTGCGCCACTCCCAGCGCATCGACGAGGACAGCGGGCTTCGCGTGCCGGTGGTGCAGGCCGACGCCGAGCAGCTGCCGTTCGCCGATGCCGCCTTCGACCTGGCCTGCTCGGCGTTCGGGGCGCTGCCGTTCGTAGCCGACCCCGCGGCCGTCTTCCGCGAGGTCCGCCGGGTGCTGCGGCCCGGCGGGCGCTTCGTCTTCTCCGTCAGCCACCCCATCCGGTGGGCCTTCCCCGACGATCCGGGGCCGCGCGGGCTGACCTCCGACCGGTCGTACTTCGACCGCTCGCCGTACGTCGAGAGGGACTCCGACGGTACGGTCACCTACGTCGAGCACCATCGCACGATGGGCGACTGGGTCGCCGCGGTCGTCGCCTCGGGGCTGACGGTGGAGGGGCTGCTCGAGCCGGAATGGCCCGAGGGCCACGAGCGGGTGTGGGGCGGATGGAGCCCGCTGCGCGGACGGCACCTCCCGGGCACGGCGATCTTCACATTGACATCCCGCCCCACGAGCTGACCCAGCCGTGAGCCGACCCGCCCGTGAGCCGGGTCGGCTCTGACACGGTTACTTCTGGGCCAGGGCCTGGCACTGGCCGTTGGCGGGGCCGCTGACCGCGTTGGGCAGGCCGTTGTCGGTCGGCGGCGGGTTGTTGGCGGCGCAGGTCAGCGGTGCGGTGACGGTGCTGGCGCTGACCAGCGGGCCGGGGTTGGCCGTGAGCGTGATCGGGGCGGAGACCGTGGTGTGCTCGATGGACACGGTCGTGCCCGTCGCGGTGATCGGGCCGTTCACGGTGGCCTCGGCCAGCGCGAGGGTGCCCGCGCCCGCCGCCGTGACGGGGCCGGTGATCGTGGCGTGGTCGAGCGCGAGCAGCGACGCCCGCCTGGCCAGCGAGACGGGTCCCTCGACCGTGGCGCCCGCGGCCAGGCAGGTCGTGCCCGACGTGAGCGCCAGCGGTCCCCGGTGCTCACTCGTGATGGTGCGGGTGCAGGCCGGGTCGGGGGCGGCGAGGAGTTCGAGCTCGGCCACGGTGCCCGTCGCCGTCAGGCGGTAGGCGGCGTAGCGGCCCGGGTGGGCGATCTTGAAGGGGCGGGTCTGCTTGGCCCACGCGAACGACTGGCCCGCGCGTTCGTCGATCGTGGTCCAGGCGGTGCCGTCGTAGCTCGCCTCCAGCTTCCACGAGGCGGGGGCGTTGGCGGCGCCCGACGTGAGCGTGTAGAAGGTGACCTGCTCCCGGCTGCCGGCCTGGAGCCGGACGGCGCCGTTCAACGCCGTCTCGGTGGCCGAGGTGTTGTCCGACAGGGCGGCCGGGCCGCCCGTCACCGGGATGTCGTGCAGCGGCGCCGGCTGGGCGCCGTCCTTGGTGACCGAGGTGAGCGGGGTGCCCCACGACGAGGAGTCGGGGCCCATGGCGAAGTCCAGGACGGCGCCGCGGGCCAGCACGTCGTGCGGCAGCGCGGTCGAGGTCCAGGGAACCCCGTTGACCTTGAGGCTCTGCACGTAGACGTTCTTCGCGCTGTTGTCGCGCGCGTTGATCACCAGGTCCTTGCCGCTGGGCAGGTGGACGGTGGCCTTGGTGAACAGCGGCGAGCCCACCGCGTAGGACGCGCTGCCCGCCTGGAGCGGGTAGAAGCCGAGGGCGCTGAAGACGTACCAGGCCGACATCTCGCCGTTGTCCTCGTCGCCCGGGTAGCCCTGGCCGATCTCGCTGCCCAGGTACAGCCTGGACAGGACCTCGCGGACCTTGGCCTGCGCCTTCCACGGCTGGTCGGTGTAGTCGTACATGTATGGGATGTGGTGCGAGGGCTGGTTGCTGTGCCCGTACTGGCCCATCCGGACGTCCCTGGCCTCGCGCATCTCGTGGATCACGCCGCCGTACGAACCCGGGTACGTGGCGGTCTCCTGGGTGGCGAAGAAGTCGTCCAGTTTCTTGGCCAGGGCCGACCGGCCGCCGTACAGGGCGGCGAGTCCGACGCCGTCCTGGGGTGCGTGGAAGGCCATGTTCCAGCCGTCGGTCTCGGTGTAGTCGTAGCCCCACACGCGCGGGTCGTAGTCGGCCTTGGTGCGGCGCCAGGTGCCCGCCGAGTCGCGGCCCTGGAAGAAGCCGACACTCGGGTCGAACATGTTCACGTAGTTGAGCGCCCGGCTCCGGAAGTACTCCGCTTCTTCCTGATATTTCGACTTTTCGGGGCCTGTGGTCTGCTTGGCGAGGGCGTCGGCCATGTTGGCGATGCCGAAGTCGTTGATGTAGCCGTCCATCGCCCAGGACATGCCCTCGCCGACCTCGTTCAGCGCCGTGTAGCCCTTGAAGATCGACGTCTGCAGGCCCTTACGGCCGACCGCGCCATTGGGCGGGACAACGGTGGCATCCTTCAACGCGGCGGCATAGGCGGATTTAGCGTCAAATTTCGCGCCCTTGAGGTAGGCGTCGGCGAAGGCCACGTCCGAGCTGGTGCCGACCATGAGGTCGGCGTAGCCGGGCGAGGACCACCGGGCGATCCACCCGCTGTCGCGGTACTGCTGGACGAACCCGTCGACCAGCTCTCCCGCCTCGGGGGCGAGCAGCGAGTAGGCGGGCCAGGCCGTCCGGTAGGTGTCCCAGAAGCCGTTGTTGACGTAGATCTTGCCGTCCACGACCTTCGCGCCGGTCTGGGTAGGCGTATCTGGGCCCGTGCGGGGTGCGACCGGGCTGGCGTAGCGGTAGAGCGGGCTGTCCGCCGTACCGGTGTTCTCGAAGGCCGAGTTCGGATAGAGGAAGAGCCGGTAGAGGTTGGAGTACAGCGTGGTGCGCTGGTCCTGGGTGGCGCCTTCGACCTCGACGATGCCGAGCTTGGCGGCCCAGGCCTGCTTGGCCCTGTCACGCACCTGGTCGAACGTGCCGTCCTCGAGTTCCAGGTTGTGCTTGGCCTGCGCCACGCTGATGAACGAGGTCGCGATGTGCATGGTCACCTGTTTGGCGGAGAAGGCCAGGTAGCCGGTGACGTTGTCGCGGCCCGCGCCGGTCAGCTTGCCGCCGTTGCTTGGCTGCCGGTCGAACGTGGCGTAGAGGTACATCCTGGTCGAACCGGCCGACAGCCCGCTGCGGGCGTCGGTGTACCCGGTCACGACGCCGCCGTCGATCGTCAGGCCGCCGTTGTTGTCGTAGTTGTCGAAGATCAGGCTGCCGCCGCCGTCGCTGGGGAAGGTGAAGCGCATGACGGCCGCGTGGTCGGCCGGCGCGATCTCGGTGCGGATGCCGTTGAGCAGGTCGACGCCGTAGTAGTACGGCTTGGCCGTCTCGCCCGAGTGCAGGAACTGGGTGGCCCTGGCGACCCGGTCCGGGTTCGGCTTGGCCAGCAGCGACGGCATGACCTGGAAGGACTGCCGGTCGCCCATCCACGGGCTGGGCTCGTGACTGGCGGCGAAGGCCTGCATCGTGGGGATGTTGTCGGCGTTGCCGTTGCGGTGGTACTCGTACAGCCAGCTGTTGGAGCCGGAGCCGGTCATCGGGGTCCAGAAGTTGAACCCGTGCGGGACGGCCGTGGCGGGGAAGTTGTTGCCTCGGGAGAAGCCGCCGGTCGACTGGGTGCCCCGGGTGGTGATCACCTCGTCGACGGGGTCCTGCTGCTGCCGCGGGGAGACGTCGCGCAGGGTGATGTCGTCGAACCAGCCCTTGAACGGCAGCGGCCCCGCCGGGGCGTCGAAGCCCACCAGGATGCGCTTCACGCGCTTGCCCTTGGCCACGTCGCCGAGCCGGATCCGCTGGAGGTTCCACTGGTCGGCGTAGATAGTCCTGGACGCGCCCTGCTCTCTGGCGGTCGCGGCGATGCCGTGCTGGTCGCCGGCCTTCAGGTCGCTGAGGTGGGTGCCGTCGTCGAAGGCGAGGTCGACCGCGGCGTACGTGCTCGGGTAGCTCAGGGAGGCGCCGGTGAACTCGGGGAACACCAGATAGGACAACTCAGTGTCCTGATTTATCGGGATGTCGACGTCGAAGACCTTGTTCGTGGAGTGGCCGCCGTGGTCGGTCGTCGTGCTGCCCGAGTACCGCAGCGCCTTCAGCCCGGTGTAGCCGACGCGTGGCTTGGCGGTGAACCCGCTGGCGGGGCCGCCGCCGACGAGGCTGCGCATGTCGCTGGGCGGCTTGGGCGCCGTGTCGCCGTCGGACAGCTGCAGCTCGGCGAGCTGGACGATGTTCCCCGAGCCGTTGGCGGTGACGTTGAGCCGGTAGTAGAGGAAGGACCCCGGCTGGGCCACGTCGAACTCGCGGGTCTTGAAGCGGGCGTCGAACACCTCGCCGCGCCTGGTGTCCACGGCGGTCCAGGACTGGCCGTCGTCGGAGCCCTCGAGCGCCCAGTCGCGCGGGTCGCGCTCGGCGTGGTCGTTGGCCGAGGCCATGGCGTAGCGGACGACCTTGATGGGTTTGGACAGCTTGGCCGACACCCAGCCGGTGTTCGCGAAGACCAGCCACTTGGTGTTGACGTCGCCGTCGAAGAGGTTCTCCTTGACCTCACCCGCGGCGGTGTACTCGCCGCTGGCCTGGACGTCGACGATCTCGTCGGTGACGTTGCCGGGGATGCCGCCGGTGGTGCTGCCGGTGACGCCCTCGGCCTTCGTGCCGTCCTCGACGGTGTTGACCCAGGTGGGCTGGGGGTCGCCGGTCTCGAAGGAGGAGGAGAACAGTGCGCCCGGTGGCGCGGTGCTGACCTGCGCCTTCCTGGCCAGGCCCGGCGGCGGGGTCACTTCCTGCAGGGGAGCGGGCTGCGTGGGCGCCGCGGACGGCGCGTCGGACGGAAGCGGTGACGGCGCCGGATCCGCCGCTGCGGGCGGCGACGGATCCGCCGTGGCCACCGCGGGTAACGCCAGGAACATGAGGGCGGCAGCCGTACCTGCTGCCAGCGCGAGCCGATGCATGGGACCTCCTGACAACGTTGTCAACAGAAGATCCCGAGTAGACAACGTTGTCAACGGCCCGAAATGTCACGCTTTGATGTAGCGGCTACATCCGCACGACCATCGTGTTGGACACGCGGTCGTGGACGCCGCGGTGGTCGCGGTCGGCGATGAGGGCGGGGATCGCCAGGCACAGCAGGGCGGTGCGGACCAGGACCGGCAGCAGCCGCGGCGAGCGCCCGTCCATGGCCGCCACCCGGATACCCATGAGCCGGTGCCCGAAGGTCTGACCCATCAGCGCCACGAGCAGCAGGTACTGCAGAGCGAAGATCAGCACAGGCGCCCACGGCGTCTCGACGGGGTTGATCCGCAAGATCAGCTGCGCGATCGCCCAGGTGCAGATCATCCAGTCGATGACCAGCGCACCGATCCTGCGCCCCCACCCGGCGATCGACCCGCTACCCGCCTCGGGCAACCCGAGGCGCTCCCCCGGATACCCAAGATCGAACCCGGCCGAACGCACCCCGCCCAACCAGGTCTGCGTCCAACGCGGCCCCTGCTTGCTCATGCCCCCACGGTATCCGCAGTCGTGACCCAAAATTGCTCAACGGGCAACATCATGGACGCCATGCCACACGGGGATGACCTTGATGCGCGCTTCAACGAGCTCGTGTCTCAGATCGACGCCGACGAGCAGCGCAAGATGCGCGCTTCGGCCGTCAAGGGTGTGAAGGCGCCACCCAAAGCGCGCCGTCCGCGCCGGGCCCGCCGCGGGCTGCTGGCCGCGACCGCGGTGACCGCGGTGATCGCCGCCGCGGGCCTGGTGTTGAGCTACCGCCCGGACCTGCTCACCCCTCCCCCGGTACGGCAGGCCGCCTCGGTCCCGCCTCCCGAGGAGACCCAGCCGGTCGTGGAGACGCCGCGGCAGGTGGGCCCGTTCACCGACTCCAAGGCCGAGCACTTCGCCGACGGCATGGCCGGATTCCAGACGCCGAAGGCCAAGGCGCTGGGCGGATCCTCCAAGGCGGAGGTCAAGGCCGGGCTCGCCCAGGCGCGCAAGCTGTTCGAGACCGCGTTCCTGAACCGCAAGATTCTGATGGGCGGCAAGCCGGAGGCCTTCATCAGACTGCTCCCGCAGGACGAGCGCGCCTGGTACCGCAAGCACCAGCGCATCTGGGTCCACAGCTTCGCGCCCAAGACCGCGGAGCTCGCCACCGACGTGATCAAGGTGCACGGCACCACGACGCTCGGCACCAAGAAGGTCAACGGGCGGACCGTCGCCGTGGTGCGGACCAACTACATCGTGGTCTACGCGATCCAGCGCCCCGGCCAACCCAGCACCGTGGAGCGGCTCGTCGCACACCCCAGGGGCGAGATCCAACTCCTCCACGATGGGGGACGGGTCGTGTTCTGGGTGAGGAGGTGGGGCGGCAGCGCCACCCCGGCTCGCTGCGACACGCGCGACGGATTCATCCACCCGGTCTACGACGACTCGGCGCCGGACACGGTGCATCCGACCGGCCCTCCGCAGGATCCCTACGAACTCGACGAGCCGGAAGGACATGGCTGTTCGAAGTCGACGGGCACGTGAGCCCCTTAACACCGGCGAAACAATCGGGACATGGGACGGAAACCGCTGCGCCATAGCGTCGGTCTGATACACGTCCCCAGGGAGGTTCGAGAGTGTTCAACTCCGCCGACGAGGTCCTGAACTTCATCAGGGACGAAGGGGTGCAGTTCGTCGATGTCAGGTTCACGGACCTGCCGGGGACGACGCACCACTTCACCTTCCCTGTCGAGAATTTCGACGCGAACGTCTTCTCCGACGGCCTGATGTTCGACGGCTCGTCGATCCGCGGTTTCCAGGCCATCCACGAGTCGGACATGCTGCTGCTGCCCGACCCGACCAGCGCGGTCGTCGACCCGTTCCGCCAGCACAAGACGCTGAACCTGAACTTCTTCGTGCACGACCCGCTGACCGGCGAGGCCTACAGCCGCGACCCGCGCAACGTGGCCCGCAAGGCGGAGGAGTACCTCAAGGGCACCGGCATCGCCGACACCGTGTTCTTCGGGCCGGAGGCGGAGTTCTACATCTTCGACGACGTCCGCTTCGAGACCAGGCAGAACGCGGGCTACTACTACATCGACTCGATCGAGGGCGCCTGGAACACCGGCAAGGCCACCGAGGGCGGCAACCTGGGGTACAAGCCGCGCTACAAGGGCGGCTACTTCCCGGTCCCGCCGATGGACCACTTCACCGACCTGCGCTCGGAGATGGTGCGCAACCTCATCGAGTGCGGCATCGACGTGGAGATGCAGCACCACGAGGTCGGCACCGCGGGTCAGGCGGAGATCGACTTCAGGTTCGGCACGCTGCTGAAGACGGCCGACAACCTCATGCTCTACAAGTACGTGATCAAGTCGACGGCCCTGGAGTACGGACACACGGTCACGTTCATGCCGAAGCCGATCTTCGGTGACAACGGCTCGGGCATGCACTGCCACCAGTCGCTGTGGAAGGACGGCTCGCCGCTGTTCTACGACGAGGTGGGCTACGCGGGCCTGTCCGACACGGCCCGGTACTACATCGGCGGCCTGCTCAAGCACGCGCCGTCGCTGCTGGCGTTCACGAACCCGACGGTCAACTCCTACCACCGGCTGGTGCCGGGGTACGAGGCGCCGGTCAACCTGGTGTACTCGCAGCGCAACCGGTCGGCCTGCGTCCGTATCCCGATCACGGGGTCGAACCCGAAGGCCAAGCGGATCGAGTTCCGCGTGCCTGACCCGTCGTGCAACCCGTACTTCGCGTTCTCGGCGATGCTGATGGCCGGTCTGGACGGCATCCGCAACAAGATCGAGCCGCCGGAGCCGGTCGACAAGGACCTGTACGAGCTGCCGCCGGAGGAGGCGCGCAACATCCCGCAGGTGCCCGGGTCGCTCACCGACGTGCTCAACGCGCTCGAGGAGGACCACGACTACCTGCTCGAGGGTGGCGTCTTCACGCCGGACCTGATCGAGACGTGGGTGTCCTACAAGCGCGAGAACGAGGTCGACCCGATCCGTCTGCGCCCGCACCCGCACGAGTTCGAGCTGTACTACGACGTGTGATCGGCCGTCGTTGAGAAGGCCGTCGACCGAATCCGGTCGACGGCCTTTCTCGTGCGTGGGTGCCGGGGTAGATTCCGGATCATGTCGTCGGCCAGTGAGAGCACGCAGCTGACCGACTCGTCCCTCCCTGGCCTCTTCCAGGCCGCTGATCAGGCCTCGCTCGCCGGGCAGCGCCGGTACCTGACGGCGTCCCGCACGCGGCTGGCGTTCGTGCTGCTGGCGGCGGCGGGAGGGGCGCTGAGCCTGCAGGCCGGCGGGACCACCTTCGACCTGGCCGCGGCGGGCACCGCGGTCGCGCTGACGGCGACGGCGTTCGTGGAGATCTGGCTGCTGACGGAGAAGCCGGAGCAGGCCTGGTACGACGGGCGGGCGCTGGCCGAGTCGGCCAGGACGGTCGCCTGGCGCTACGCGGTCGGCGCGGACCCGTTCCCCAAGGACGGCGACGAGGCCGCCGCCGCGACGCGGGTCATCGACCGGCTGGACGACCTGCTGAACGACGCGCCGCCCAGCGGCATCGCGCCGAGCACCGCGCCCGCCGTCAGCCAGGCGATGCGCGATCTGCGCGCCTCTCCCTTGGACGGGCGCAAGAGCGCCTACATCCAGCAGCGGATCGTCCAGCAGCAGGACTGGTACAGCGGCAAGGCGCGGTGGAACCAGGGCCGCGCCCGCAGGTGGGGGCTCACGCTGGTCGCCGTCGAGGTGCTGGGGATCCTGACCGCGCTGCTGCGGGCCTTCGGCTACATCAGGTTCGACCTGGCCGGCATCGTCGCGGCGATGATCGGCGTCGGCGTGGCGTGGCTGGCGATCAAGCAGCACGATACGCTGGCCAGGGCCTACGCCGTGGCCGCCAACGAGCTGTCCATCGTGCGTTCCCGGCTGGAGCTGGTCCAGGACGAGCAGGTCTGGGCGGGTGAGGCGAGCGACGCGGAGGAGGCGATCAGCCGCGAGCACACCATGTGGCGTGCTTCTCGCCGAAGCCTCTGACGGAGAGATCGCGCCTGGTAACGGAGAGCGTCCGGCATTCGATAGGGGGGCTATGGCCATGCGATTCCGCAAGCTGGAGACCGGCGACATCGACGCCATGGCGGTCGTGGCCCAGTCGCTGGACAACCAGTGGGTTCCCCCTGACCTCCTGCACGAGATGATCGACAAGCGTCTCGAGTTCTCCGACGTACGGGAGCGGCTGCGTGCCGCGGTTCGCGGCGAGTACATCCGCTCTCTGATCAACAGCACCCAGGTCGTGATCAACAGGTCGTTCTTCTACAACAACCCGGTGCTGTTCGAGGACTTCCTGCCCGGCGCGACCAACCGGGCCGGCTTCATCGAGCTGCTCGATCAGGGCGCGATCGTGCAGATGCTGCTGGCCGAGCGGACGCCCGTGGAGCCGCCCGCGTTCCTGGTCGACCAGCACGCGCCCCACTACACCTTCATGCAGCAGGGCTGGGACGCCTGGGAGGCGACCGCCGAGGAGGCCGAGGTGCACAGCCTGCGGCTCTCCTGGAACGACGACGGGCTCAACGGCGACCTGATCAGGCAGCGGTTAGCGGCGGAGTTCACCCGCAAGGCCCAGACGCTGGTCAACCTGTACGGCCCCACGCTGGCCGGCGACCTGGGCGTGGACATCGACACGGCGCACGCGATCAAACGCAGGCTGGCCGACGTCGCGGCCCGCTGCGTGCAGCTGTCGGTGGAGGACAAGGTCGCCACCCGCGAAACCATGTACAAGGAGTTCCTGACAGCGGACCGGAGCGAGCCGATCCTGGGCAGGTTCGACCGGAGCAGGCCGTTCACCGCCTACGTCAAACAGCTGATCGACCTCACGCACAGCGCCAACATGGCGGTCGCGCTGGAGACGCTCGCGCTCACCCCAGCCGACGCCTTGCATCGCGCCACTTTGCAGGAGTGGAGGAGCGTGGGCCGCGGTCCCCAGGAGGTGAGCGCGGAACAGATCGGTGAGCTGCTCCGCGGCCTGGCCTTCGAGGTCGTCTCGGAGGACCTCTACCTGGACACGTTCGCCAAACTGTCCCTGCGCGACGTGGTGGACGTGCGGGCGAGCAGGCAGTGGGCGGACTACGTCAGGCTGATGAAGGGGATGCTGGAGGATCCGCTCGGCAGGTTCGCCGACCCGCGGCGAGGCGCGCCGGCGGTGATCGCGGCCTACGTGGACCTGCTCGCGGAGACCACCCGGATCGCGGCCGGCCGCGAGCGTCCCGACAAGCCCTTGCCCATGGCCCGCTCGTTCGCGCTGGTCGCGAGCGTGGACGTGGCGGGCGCGCTGCTGGAGTTCACGACCGGGCCGCACGGGGTCCACGTCGTCGTCGCGGGAGCGGTGGCCAGCACCGCCGCGAGCGAGGTCGCGAACGTGACCGTCCGCGTCGGGCTGCGCGCCCTGGAACGGCGGCGCCGCGTCGCCCGATTCGGCAAGGCCCTCGACACGCGCACGCAGATCCTGACGGGCCGCACCGGCGACAGGGCGGCGCGGTTCTGGCAGGACCTGGTGGCCCAGTTCGAGGCCCACATGAGCGAGGAGACGATGGCAGAGGTACGGCGGCGCCAGAAGACCGACGCCACCGTGGAGGGCGGGGACGAAGCCGTCGACTACTGAAAGGGGCTCAGCCGCAGCCGCCTGGCGTGCAGGAGGGCGGCCAGGGTGAAGGAGTCCGTGATCTCCCCCCGCTCCAGCATCGAGTCGAGCTCCGCCGGGTCCGCCAGCAGGACCTGGTCGATGCCCTCCCCCGCGTCGAAGCCGGTGACCTCTCCTTCGAGCTCGGCCCAGTACAGCGCCACCTCGGTGCCGATGAGGCCGCTGTCGGCGTGCATGCGGCCGAGCTCGCGCACCCGCATCCCGGGCATCTGGAGTTCCTCGCCCGCCTCGCGCCTGGCGGTCTCCTCGAAGCTCTCGCCGAGGTCGGCGAATCCCCTGGGGATCTCCCAGTGCCGTCGCCTGGTCGCGTGCCGGAAGTGCCGGACGAGGACCACCTTGCCGTCGCGCACCGGGAGGATCGCCGCTCCGCCGATCCCCGAGGTGTGCAGGAGCCGGACGTAGGCGCCGATCCTGCCGTCGGGGAAACGGACGCGGTCCCTGACGAGCGTGACGTAGGCATCCTTGTAGCGCACGCCGAAGGAGTCGTCGCGGGGATCCAGGATGATCGTGCCGGCGCCTTGCGGGTTGGCGAACAGGTCCGGGTGTCGCCTGCGCAGCGTCCGGTATCGGACGAGGGAGGGATTGGGCCGCATCGCAACAACTTACAGCGCGGTCGTCTCGCTGCGGAGTGTCACGGTTCTGCCTCTCACGGCGTAGGCCAGGGCGGCGAGCGCGACGAGGACGGCGGCGGCCGTGAGCGGGCTCGGGACGCGGGCCAGGACGGCCACGCCGATGGTGGCGCCCACCTGGCGGGCGGCGTTGAGCACGCCGCCCGCGGTGCCCGCCGTACCCGCGGGAGTTGCGGCGATCATGCCGGCGACCAGGGCCGGGAGGCAGAACGACAGGCCGAGGCCCGTCAGCACCAGCCACGGGATCAGCACGTCGGTCAGCGCCAGGCCCGCCAGGCCGGCCGCGAGGAGGGCGAGGCCGGCCAGGATCGGCGGGCGCGCCCCGAACCTGGCGACGATCCGCCCGGTGAGCACGGGGTTGACCGCCATCGGCAGGGTGAGCGGCAGGAACGCCAGCCCGGCGGCCAGCGGTGAGAGCCCCTCGCCGTCCTGCAGCCGCAGCGTGAGCACGAACAGCGCGCCCGCGAAGGCGAAGGTGGCCACCGTGCCCGCGAGCAGTTCCCGCCACGTCGCGCGCAGCAGCCCGCCCGGCAGCGCGGGCGCCTGGCTGCGGCGCTCCACCAGCACCAGGGCGATCAGCGCGGCCGGTGCCAGGACCGCAGCCAGGACCGAGGAGTCGATCAGCGCCTCGGCAAGCAGACCGAGGAACCCGCAGGCCAGGATCTGGACGGCCCAGTCGATCCGCCGCCCGCCCGCCGGCGAGCGCAGCCCTCGTACGGCCAGCAGTGACAGCAGCGCGACGGGCGGGTTGATCAGGAAGACGGCCCGCCAGCCGTACAGGTCGACCAGCAGGCCGCCCAGCAGCGGTCCCGCCGCCAGCGCGGTGCCGGTGATCGCCGCCCACAGGCCCATCGCCCTGGCCCTGCCGGCGGCCTGCGGGTACAGCTCGGCCACCAGCGCCAGCGAACCGCCCAGGCACAGCGCGCCCGCCACGCCGAGCAGCGCGCGCAGCCCGACCAGAGCCCCGAGTGCCGGCGCGGCGGCGCTCAGCAGCGACAGCACCCCGAACGCGGCCACACCGAGCCGGAACACGCGCGCCGCGCCGTAGCGGTCGGCCACCGCCCCGCCGGTCAGCAGCGCCGCGGCGAAGGCGACCGTGTAGGCGTTGACCGCCCACTGCTGGCCCGCCAGCGTCCCGCCGAGGTCGGCACGCAGGTCGGGCAGCGCGATCGTGAGCACGGTCGTGTCGAGCAGCACCAGGAAATAGGCAAGGGAGAATCCCAGGAATCGCCGGGGAGAGATCATGCCCTTAGCCTGCGGAAACCCGGCCCGCCCACACAACAGGCCGACCCGTGGAGGGCATCAGGCGGAACCGTATGCTGGTTGTGTGGAATTGCGACATCTGCGGGGATTTGTCGCTGTAGCCGGGACCGGCAGCGTCAACGGCGCCGCGACCGCGCTCGGACTCGCGCCCGCCTCGGTCTCCGAGCAGATCCGCAGGCTGGAAGGGACCCTGCAGGTCAAGCTCTTCGACCGTACCCCGCACGGCATGCGGCTGACCGAGCAGGGCACGATCCTGCTCTCCCACGCCCAGGAGCTGCTCGACCACGCCGAGCGGGTACGGCGGGCCGTGACGGGCACCCGGCGGCGGGTGCGCATCGGAGCCCTGGAGAGCCTGGTGGCGACCCGGCTGCCGGCCGTGGTGCGCAAGCTGTCGGACCTGGACGTGCACGTGCGGGCGCTGCCGCGGCGCGAGCTGCTCGAGGAGGTGGCCGAGGGCGGGCTGGACGCCGCGCTGCTGCTCGACTCGGGGCTGCGGATCGGCGGGCTGGGCTTCGATTCGCCGCCCGGCCTGGACTTCATCGACGTGGGCCAGGTGTCGCTGATCATGGTGGCGGCGCCGGAGTCGGAGGAGGACACGCTGCTCACGACGCCGCCCGGATGCTCGATCAGGATGGCGGTGGACAGGATCTTCCCGGGGGACGTGCCGCGCAGGGAGCTGACCAGCATCTCCACCGCCCGGGAGTGGAGCAGGCAGGGGCTCGGGAGGTCCCTGCTGCCCGACTTCGCGGTGGAGGCGGACCTGGCCTCGGGGGCGCTGGTGCCGCTCGGGTTCGACGCGCCGACGCTGTCGCTGCGGCTGGTCTGGCTGCGCAGCCGCGAGTCCTCCCTGCGTGACGTGCTCTACGCGCTCAGCGGTTAGCCCCGGCGCGCGGGCTGGGGGCAGCGCTCGCCGTACTTGACGACCCAGAGCTGGACGGGGCGGCCGTCGAGGCGCTCGCCCGCAGGCGGGGTCTGGCGGCAGATCTGCCAGTTGGCGTCCATGAGCGTGAGGCGGTTGCTGCCGCTGGCGTCCTGGACCTTGATGCTGGTCCTGGGCGGCAGGGAGTCCTTGGCGACGCGGACGCTCTTGCCGGTGAAGTCGGGCATCAGCCCGGGCGCGGCGGGCACGACCACGGTGTCGGGGCACACCTCGCCGACCTTGACCACGTCGAGCCGGATCTCGCCGCTGTCCTCGTGCTGGCCGCACACCTGCCAGTCGCGGCGTATCAGCACGATCCGGCCGCGTCCGCTGACGTCGATCGCCCTGATCCGCCTGAACCCGGCCGCGGCCAGCTCGTCGTCGGCGACCGCCAGCCCTTTGCCCACGACCTGCGGCACCGGGTCCGCGGCGGCGCTCACCCCGCAACCGGCCACCAGCGCCAGCACGAGCAGAGACTTCATGACAACTCCCCGTCTGTCCGACCAGGGGGAGCAAGTCCGAGCTTAGCCGGTCTTGGACCTCAACCCGGTGATCCGGCGGAACAGGTCCCACCAGAACGGCGCGCCGAACAGCAGCGCCACGTAGGTCAGCAGGTAGCCGGGCCAGTGGCTGAGCGTGGTGATCCGGCTCCACCACTCGCCGCCGTTCCACTTGATGCTGGGGTCGCCCTCGGCGGGGATGTCGACGCTGACGATCGCGTGTGAGAGCACCTTGACCAGCGCGGGCGAGCTGAGCGTGTCGGTGATGCAGGAGACGGGCTGCTGCGTCTGGCACTGCGCCTTGAGCTCGCTGTAGGCGTCGGGCCCCGACTCGGCCACCGCGCTGACGGAGGCGCGGAAGGCGTTGTCACGCAGCAGCGTCTTGGCGAACTCCAGCCCGTCGGCGCTGAACAGCAGCACCACCACCAGGCCGAGCGCGGCCACCGCCCACTTGACGTAGCGCTTGTAGAGCAGCGACAGGCGCTGCATCTCGCTGTCGAACCAGGTGGTCATGCCCTCCTTGAAGCGCTCCATGTCGCGCTGTGCGGAGTCCCACACGCCCTTGAGGTGGCCGTACAGCGGGCTGTTCATGGCCTTGAGCCTGGTCAGGAAGGCGTCGACGCCGCCTTCCTCGGTCGCGGCCATCTCCATCACGGCCGTGGCGAAGCGCTCGGGCGGGATGTTGGCGATGCTGGTCTTGCCCGTCGTGGGATGGTCGATTTCGCGGACCCGCTCGTAGAGCAGGTTCGTCATGGCGTCCTCGGCCTTGTTCTCGTGCGCGGGCAGCTCCGACTCGGCCGGCGCCGGCTGGTCGCTGTGTTTCGGTCGCGGGTCGCGCACGAACGGCAGCACGGCGAACACGTCCTTGATCCCCGCGGGCAGCCAGGCCCGTCCCTGGGCGTCGGTGCCGTCCAAGGTGTCCCTGAGGTAGGCCCACAGGAACTTGGCGCGGATGCTCAGCATCCGCACGAGCCCCTCGTTCAGCCCGCTCACCAGCAACGACAGGAGCAGGAAGGTGAGCACCAGGCCCAGCGCCAGATCAACGTAAACGGATAGCAAAATTGATCACCCCGCGCTTTGATACACCTGCCGGGGCACTTCTGGCCAGTCGCTTGCGCATGTACGGCTCGCGCGACCATCCTTGGCCATGCCCCGAGACGCATCCGGCGACCGTTCCGAGGCTGCGGAGACGACCGCCTCAAGCGAGCGTTCCGTCGTGGCAGGGGCGATAGGCGACCACGCGATCGTGATTACGGGCGACCGGAATACGGTCAACGTCGCGCAACCCGCACCCCGGCAGGTCGTCGTGGGCGACATCCCGCACCGCCTGCCGTCCTTCCACGAGCGGCCCGCGATCCTGGCGATGCTGCGGGACGGCGAGACGATCGTGCGCTCGGTCACGGGCGGCGCCGGGGTGGGCAAGACGACGATGGCCGCGTCCGCGACTGGCTGGCCGCCGCGGCGGAGCCCTGCCTGGTGGTGTTCGACAACGCCGCGGACGTGTCGATGCTGCGCCCGTGGATTCCCGCCACCGGCCGGGTCCAGGTGGTGGTCACGACCCGCGACCGGGCCTTCGACCGCCTCGGCTTCCCCGTTCCCGTCGGCGTGTTCGCGCCCGAGGAGTCGGTGGCCTTCCTGGGCCGGATGACGGGCCTGGACGATCCGGCAGGAGCCGCAGAACTGGCCGCCGAGCTCGGCCGGCTGGCGCTCGCGCTGGCCCAGGCGGGCGCCGTGATCGAGGAGCGCGGCCTGTCATATGGCGGCTACCTGCGCGCGCTGCGGGCCGAGCCGCTCGCGGACGGCTTGCGCGGTATCGAGGGCGACGCCTACCCCAGGACCGCTCCGGGGTCGTGATGCACCGCCTCACGCAGCGCGCGATCAGGGAGAGCCGTCCCCCGCGCGTAGAGGATGTCCTGGACCTGCTCGAGGACTATCTCCAAGGCATCCCGTCCGGGCCCGCGGCCTGGGAGTTCCGCGACGAGATCGAGGCGCTGGTCGCTCAGGCCGACGCGGTCTACGAGGTGCTGCCACTCACTCCGCGGCTCTACAAGCTGCGCGAGTCGTGCGCCACCCTGCTGGGCCTCCTGCATGAGCCCCAGCGCGCCCTGGCCCTGCGGCTGAGCCGGCTCGCCGACGCCGAGCGCCTGTTCGGCCCCGAGAACGACTGGAACGTCAACGCCCGCTGGGAGCTCGCGCGGGCTTACCAGGCCGCGGAGGAGTACGGCAGCGCCGTGCCCTTCTTCGAGCGGACGATCGCCGACCTGACCGGGGAACTGGGTCCGGAGGATCCCGTGACGACGGCGGCCCGCATCGAGCTGGCCATCTGTCTCATCGGCGTGGACAGGGAACAGGCTCGCGAGCAGGCCACACATTCTGGCTCTGGCGGACGGCGTGCTGGATCCCGGGCATCTGGTCGTCGCGGACGCGCGGGCCGATCTGGAGCGGCTCAGGAACGAGGGCGGTGACCTGCCGTCACGCCCGGCGAAGCCGTGAAATCCTTCACGAGCCGTAGAACACCCGCTCCACCACCTGACGAGCCCGCCGAGTGACGCGGCGGTAGTCGTCGAGGAAGTCCTCTGAGCCGTCCGGCGGGTAGCCCAGCGTCTGGGCCAGGCGGCGCCGTTCGAGGGCGTCGGCGGGGACGCTGTCTCCCGGGCGGCCCTTGACCAGCATGATGGCGTCGCGGATGCGGGAGGCGAAGCTCCAGGACTCCGCCAGGGTCGCCTCGTCGGTCGCGTCGAGCAGCCGTTCGGCGACGGCCGCGCGCAGCGCCTGCAGGGTGCGGGGGGTGCGCAGCGTGGGGCGGTCGTGCGCGTGGCGCAGTTGCAGCAGCTGCGCGACCCACTCCACGTCGGAAAGGCCGCCGGGTCCGAGCTTGGTGTGCAGGCCGGGATCGGCGCCGCGGGGCAGGCGTTCGGCCTCCATGCGGGCCTTGAGCCGGCGGATCTCGCGCACCGCGTCCTCGTTGAGCCCGCCCGCGGGGTAGCGGATCTCGTCGACCATCACGGCGAACTCGGCGCCGAGCGCGGCGTCGCCCGCGGAGAAGCGGGCGCGCAGCAGCGCCTGCGACTCCCACGGCGAGGACCAGCGGGCGTAGTAGGCCCGGTAGGAGGCCAGCGTGCGCACCAGCGGCCCCTGACGGCCCTCGGGACGCAGGTCGGGATCGACGATCAGCGGCGGGTCGGGGGCAGGCAGCGCCAGCAGGCGGCGCAGCTCGTTGGCCACCGCGAAGGCGGCGTCGGTGGCCTCACGCTCGTCGCCGAGCGGCGAGTGGACGAACATCACGTCGGCGTCGCTGGCGTAGGAGCACTCCATCCCGCCCAGGCGGCCCATCGCGATGACCGCGAACCGGGTCGGCACCGGCGCGCCACGATCGGCCGCCACCTTGGACAGCGCCACGTCGAGCGCGGCCTGGATGGTGACGTCGTTGAGCGCGGAGAGCACCACCCCGACGGGCTCGATCTCGAGCAGCCCGGAGATGTCGGCGACAGCCGTACGGAACAGCTCTCGGCGGCGGACGGCGCGCACCGCGGCGACGGCGGGCTCGGCGTGGCCGCCGTGCCGTGAGACGGCGGCCGACAGCTCGCCGAGCAACGCGTCGGCGGGGCGGGGGGCGAGGTCGGCGTCCGAGCCGAGCATGCCGACGGCCTCGGGCGCGTTCATGAGCAGGCCGGTGGCGTAGCGGGAGGTGCCGAGCACGCGGGCCAGCCGGGCGGCCACGGCGGTCTCGTCGCGCAGCAGCCGCAGGTACCAGGGGGTGGTGCCGAGCTTGTCGCTGATCTGGCGGAACCCGAGCAGCCCCGTGTCAGGGTCGGGCGAGTCGGCGAACCAGCCGAGCATGACCGGCAGCAGCGTGCGCTGGATCGCGGCCCGCCTGGACACGCCCGTCGTCAGCGCGGCGAGGTGGCGCAGCGCGCCCTCGGGGTCGACGTATCCCAGGGCCTGCAGCCGGGCGGCCGCCGCCGTGGTCGACAGCCGGGCCTCCGACTCCGGCAGCCGCGCGACCGCCTCCAGGAGCGGGCGGTAGAACAGTTTCTCGTGCAGCCGCCTGGCCTCCCTGGCGTGCCGCTTCCACCGGGCGGTGAACTCGCCGACCGGGTCGGTGTGCGCGCCGAACGCCCGCCCGAGCCTGCGCAGGTCCTCGGGCGCGGTCGGCAGCAGGTGGGTGCGGCGCAGCCGGTGCAGCTGCAGCAGGTGCTCGACCTGGCGCAGGAAGGTGTAGGCCTCGGCCAGGCTCCTGGAGTCGTCGCGGCCCACGTAGCCGCCGCGGGAGAGGGCGGCCAGCGCGGGCAGCGTGGCGCGGCGGCGCAGCAGCTGGTCGAGCCGGCCGTGCACCAGTTGCAGCAGCTGCACCGCGAACTCGATGTCGCGCAGGCCGCCCGGTCCCAGCTTGAGCTCGCGCTCTCCCTCGGCGCGCACGTGCTCCTCGACGCGGCGGCGCATGGCCTGCACGTCCTCGACGAAGTGGGGGCGGGTGGCGGCCGACCAGACCAGCTCGTTGACCGCCGACACGTACGCCTCGCCCAGCTCGGCGTCGCCGGCGACCGGCCTGGCCTTCAGCAGCGCCTGGAACTCCCAGGTCTTGGCCCAGCGCCGGTAGTAGGCCAGGTGGCTGGCCAGGGTCCGCACCAGCGGCCCCGAGCGGCCCTCCGGGCGCAGTCCCGCGTCGACCTCCCACAGCGCGCCCTCGGGCGTGGCGGCCGAGCAGGCCCGCATCATCGCCTGGGCCAGCCGGGTGGCGGTGCGCAGCGCCTTGGTCTCATCCGCGCCGTCGCGCGGCTCGGCCACGAAGATCACGTCCACGTCGCTGATGTAGTTCAGCTCGCGGGCGCCGCACTTGCCCATGCCGATGACGGCCAGCCGTACGTCGTCGTCGCCCACCTCGGCCCGCGCGATCGCCAGCGCGCCCTCCAGCGCGGCGCCCGCCAGGTCCGACAGCTCGCCCGTCACCTCGGACAGCGTCAGCTCTCCCGTCAGGTCGAGCGCCGCCAGCCGCAGCAGCCGCCCCCGGTAGGCCACCCGCAACGCCACGAGCGCGTCCGCCTCGTCGGCCCGCGGGTCCTCCTCGGCGGGATCGGCGCCGACGGCACGCAGCAGGTCCGCGCGCGGCTCCGGCAGATCCTGTACGGCGAGCAGCTCCACGTGGCCCGGATGCCGGACGAGGTGTTCACCCAGTGCGGCGCTCACGCCGAGCACGGCGACCAGGCGGGTACGGACGCGTTCGTCGGCGCGGATGGCGTCAAGGGCGGCCGGATCGCGCTCGGCCAGCCTGGTCAGCGAGGTGAGCGCCAGGTCGGGGTCGGCGGCGTCGACCAGCGCGGGCAGCAGGTCGTCCAGGTCGACTCCCGCGGCCTCGACGAGACGGGCGGCCCGGGCACCGTCGGCGAAGCCGAGCTTGGCCAGGCGGGCTGCGGTGGACTCGATCCTGGGCACCTCTCCATCTTCGCAGCACTGCCGTATGATGAGAATGCAACGCAACGTTGCGTTGTATTCTGGGAGGTCGAAACGATGGGCGAGAAGGTTCCCGCGGCGGTGACCTGGGGGCTGCTGGCGGCCTGGATGGTGCACGACGCGGAGGAGCTGGCCACGATGGCCTCGTGGTCGCGCACGGCCAAGGACCGGCTCGGGGAGCGGTACCCGTGGGTTCCGTGGGAGCGGCTCGAGGTGTCGCAGGGGCACGTGAACGTGGCGATCGGGCTGATGGGCGGCGTCATGGCGGGCGCGTCGGCGCTCGGCGCGCGCACCGGCGGTCGCAGTCCCGCCTTCCAGGCGGTGCTGGCTGCCTTCGGGCTGCACGGGGTGGTGCACCTGGCGCAGGCGGCGGCCGCCCGGGGCTACACGCCGGGCGCGGTCACGGCGCCGCTGGTGGTGCTGCCGTTCTCATGGTGGGCCTGGCGCCGGCTCAAGGCCGCCGGGGTCCACACCGGCGGTGCCTCCTCGACCGTGGCGGGTCTGGCGATCTTCCCGCTGGTCACGGCCGGCGTCCACGCGGCGGCCCACGCCCTGTCCCGCAGGGCTCCTCGCGGTGCTAGGCGGGAGCGGCGGTTCTGACGACTTCGGCGAAGGCCTCCGCGACGGGGCGCCAGGTGGCGATGAGGCGGTCCTCGGCCGCCTTGACCTCGGCGTTGAGGTCCTCGGCGCCGTCCAGGTCGGCGGCGGAGGTCCAGGTGGTGAAGATCTCGGGGGTGGCCTCGGGGTGGAACTGGACCGCCCACGCGGCCTCGCCCATGCGGTAGGCCTGGTGCGGATACTGGTCCCCGGTCATGAGCGGCACCGCGCCCTCCGGCAGCCGGGTCATGGCGTCCTGGTGGTACTGGACGGCGGCAGCCGTACCGACTCCTGACAGGATGCGGTCGGAGGCGGCGGCGGGCAGCGGGCGCACCTCGCGCAGGCCGACCTCGAGGCCGTTGCCGCCGCGCCCGACGACTCCGCCGCAGGCCATCGTCATCAACTGGGCGCCCAGGCAGATCGCCAGCGTGGGCGTGGACTCCTCCACCGCGCGCCGCAGCAGGTCACGCGTGGCGGGGTGCCAGGGCGAGCGCTCGTCGTCCCAGGCGTCGGCCGCCCCGCCGAGCACGATGAGCCCGTCGGCGGCCCGCTCGGGAACGCTGTCCCCCAGGTACGGCCGGACGACGTCGCATTCGAGCCCCAGCCAGCGCTCGAGGTACCCGAGCCCGGCGCCGGCCTCGTGCTCGATGACGGTGATCCGCATGTGCGTAATTTATCCCCTAAAAGCCGGGAAGCAGTCCTTAGGATCCGGTTATGAGAATCGACGACGTCGGCGGGATGCGGATCGCACGGTTCGGGGAGGGCGAGCGGCTGGTCATCGCGGTGCACGGGATCACCGCGTCGCTCATGGCCTGGAAGGCCGTGGCGGCCGAGCTGCCCGAGGGCTGGTCGCTGGTCGCCATGGACCTGGCGGGTCGCGGCCACAGCGCGGGGCTGGCCGGGCCGTACGGGCTGCCGAGGCACGCGACGGACGTGCTGCGCGTGGCCGAGCACGTGGGGGCGGGACCCGACGCGGTGCTGACGGGGCACTCGATGGGCGCCTACGTGGCCGCGCTGGCCGGGGCGCAGCGGGACTTCGCCAGGGTCGTCCTGGTCGACGGCGGGCTGCCGATGCCGCTGATACCCGGCTCCGACCCGGACGAGATGCTGGAGACCACGCTCGGCCCGGCGCTGGCCAGGCTGACGAAGACGTTCCCGTCGGCCGAGGCCTACGTGGACTTCTTCAAGGCGCACCCGGCCTTCGCCGGGCACTGGAGCCCGCTCGTCGAGGAGTACGTCAGGTACGACGTCACCGGCCCGGAGGGCGCCCTGCGGTCGCGCGCGATGCCCGAGGCGGTCAGGGAGGACGGCCGCTGGCTGCTCACCGAGGACGCCGCGATCGCGGCGGCGCTCGAGGCCATCAAGTCGCCGCTGCACCTGCTGCGGGCGCCGCGCGGGCTGCTCAACCAGGACGTCGGCATGCACCCGGACGCGCTGGCGGCCGCCTGGACCGCCCGGCTGCCTGAACTACGGGACGAGCTCGTCCCCGACTGCAACCACTACACGATCCTCTTCGACGACCGCTGCGCCGCCCTCGTCGCCGACCGCCTCACCGGCTAACGCGGGGCGATCCACGTCGCGCGGGCGGAGGCGACCAGGGCGCCGTCGTTCTCGTAGATGGCGCTGCGGCCGAAGAGCTTGCGGCCGTCGCGCCCGGTCGCCTCACCGACCACCGAGTAGGTGCCGCCGGGGTACACGCGCCGGTGGATCTGTACGGCGAGCCGGCCGAGCAGCGCCGACTCGCCGGGGGCGAAGTGCGCCCAGCCCGTGACGCAGTCGAGCGCCGCGCCGACGATCGAGGCGGGCACGCCGTCCTCGTCGGCGACCGTGAAGGGCACGCGCCAGCCGGCGGCCACCAGGCCCGTGCCCTCGACCGGGCCGGGGAAGATGCGCAGGCCGTCGCCGGGCTCGCGCAGCCCGCAGACGAAGCACTCGGGGAAGGCATGGCCGTGCCAGCCGGGGAATCCGGCCTCGGCCCTGGCCGCGTCGGTGAAGGGCACGAAGTCCGGCGCCTCCAGGTCCTCGGCCACGGGGAACGCCTCGACCAGCAGCTTGTCGCCGTCGGTGAGGGTGACGGTGTTGGCCACGTGCTCCAGGCGGACTTCGGTGTCCAACGGCGTGGGAGCATGGAGGGTGACCTCGACGGCTGATCGGTGGCCGTTGAGCGCGTCGGCCATGGTGCCGGCTATCCAGCCCCCGTTGGCCACGGCGGCGGGGCCGCGGAAGCGCTCTGGAACGGTCAACACGGTCTGCAGGGCAGCCGTCGTCATGCGTCATCCTCCATATCGCCCCCAGGGGGCGGTAAGACCAGAAATACCGATAGAAACAGGCCGATTTTACGGGGTGGGGTGTTTACCGAGACCACGGGGTACCCCACACGTGAACAACATCACTACCCCGTCCGAAACTTCCCGCCTGTGATCCGGGAAACGGTGTCGCATCGTTCCATCCCCACCGCGCCCCCACACTTCCGACATCCCGTAAGATGCGTGGTCAATGTGGCCGATGTGACTTAGGGGTTAGAAGTGACCATGCTCAGCCGGCGGACGTTGCTCAAGGCGGGCGCCGCGGCCGTGCCCGCGATCGCGCTGGGATCCCTGTCCGAGCAGGCCGACGCGGCGACGCTGGTGACGAGCGGCGTCATGCCGTCCCAGCTGGCCAGCTTCGACAAGACCGTCCAGCAGTACATGACCGAGCGGAGCATCAGCTGCGGCCAGCTCGCGATCGCCCGCAAGGGCAAGATCCTGGCCGCCCGGGGCTACGGCACCTACATCCCGAACGGCGGGACGCTGGCGAAGGTGCAGCCGACGTCGCTGTTCCGCATCGCCAGCCTGAGCAAGAACATCACCTCGGCCGCCATCCTGCGCCTGGCCCAGGACGGCAAGCTCACGCTCACCACCCCGATCACCAAGCTGCTGGGCCTCTCGTCCGCGGCGGACGGTCGCCTGGAGCAGGTGACGCTGTGGCGGCTCATGCAGCACACCGGCGGCTGGGACCGCGAGGTCAGCAAGGACGCGCTCTGGCTCGACCAGACGATCGCGGCCTCCCTCGACAAGGACTTCCCGATCACGCACGCCGACATCATCAAGTACGTCACGGGCAAGCCGCTCGACTTCGCGCCGGGCTCCGAGATGTCCTACAGCAACTACGGCTACATGCTGCTCGGCCGCGTCATCGAGAAGGTGTCGGGCATGAGCTACGAGGCGTACGTGCGCACCAAGCTGCTCGCGCCGCGCGGCATCACCCGGATGCGGCTCGGCAAGAGCCTGCGCTCGGAGATGTCGGCCTCCGAGGTCAGCTACGAGTCGAAGTACACCACCAAGATCGTGGTGAACGACTCGGGCATCACCGTGCCCTACCCCTACGGCGGCTTCAACATGCCCAACCAGGACGCCAACGGCGGCTGGCTGGCCTCTGCGGTCGACCTGGTCAGGTGGGCGGGCGTGTTCGATGCCTCGAGCACCGTGCTCAACGCCACGTCGATCTCGCGGGCCTTCGCCAAGCCGGAGATCGGCGTCAGCACCGACGGGTCCTGGTACGGGGCCGGATGGTACGTGCGCAACTGGGGCAGCGGCCTCAACACCTGGCACAGCGGGTCGATGCCGGGCACCTTCACCTTCCTGGTGCGCCAGGCGCTCGGGGTGACCTGGTGCGTCCAGTTCAACCGCAGGGAAGAGGAAGGCTCGCCCGACTTCGACGTCGTCGACAAGCTGCTGTGGCAGGCGCACGACGCCGTGACCACCTGGCCCACGACGGACCTGACCTCGCGCTACTTCTAACCCACGCTACGGCGGGCCACGGCCGGTCGGTACAGCGGGCCACCGCCGGTCGCGGTGCGGCGCACCACGACCGGCGAGCGGTACGGCACACCACGGCCGGCGAGCGGCACGGCGGGCCACGGCGTCGCCCGGTTTGGCGCGTCGTGGTCGTGCGGTAACGTCCCCTCGCGTGACCTTCGCCATCCGCCCCGCCGAGCCGCGCGACCTCGCGGCGCTCCCGGACATCGAGCGCGTCTGCGACGGCGTCTTCCATGAGGTCGGCATCGTCTTCCCCGACGGCCCGCCGGTGATCGAGGAGGTCATCGCCCACGGCGACCCCATCTGGGTCGCCGGGGACCCGCCGGTCGGCTTCGCCGGCGTCATCGAGCTGGACGGCCGGGTCCACCTCGAGCAACTGGCGGTCCTCCCCCAGCACGGCCGCCAGGGCATCGGCGCCGCCCTCGTCTCAGCCGTCCTGACCGCGGCCGCCGAGCGGGGCTCCCCCGGCGTCACCCTCCTGACCTTCCGCGACGTCCCGTGGAACGCCCCCTTCTACGCCCGCCACGGCTTCACCGAGTTCCCTCCGGCCCTCTGGGGCCCCGCCCTCCAGGCCCACTGGCAAGCCGAACTCACCGCCGACCTCCACACCCTCGGCCCCCGCCTCGCCATGCACCACCCTCTCGCCTAGCCCGCCACATCAGGGCCGCTCGAGGTCGCGGGCGCATTGGCGGCTGGGGGCTCGGACAGATGGCGGCGGTCCAGGGAAGGTGCGCCGACTCTCCGGGGCGAGGCAGTCCCAAGCCGGGCGCGTAAGGGGCGCAATGCCGCGTGAGCGGGCGCGGCGCGAAGGCGCGCAGGCATGGCGGGCCCGAAGGCGCGAAGGCATGGCGGGCGCCCACCGAGGTGCCCCACAGCCCGAAGAGCAGACCCATCACGTCGCCGGCCACGGAACGAGGCGAACCCAGCCGCACAGAGGAGCGGCGCGCAGACCGGCCGCGCAAGTGGGCAGCGCGCGTCGGCATGGGGACGCGAAGGCGTGCCGGGTGGCGGACGCGAAGGCACGCCGTGGTGGCGGGCGCGAAGACGTGCCGGGGTGGTGGGGTTACGTGAGGTGGCCGGTGGATTTGAGGGTGTCGAAGATGAGTTGGTCGACGGGGGCTACGCGGGGGCGGTCGGCGTAGGTCAGCCAGACGACCTCTTCGATCTCGCTGCTGGGCACCGGCGTGCCTTCGTAGTCGGCGCTGTAGCAGGTCATCTGGACGATGACGCCGTCTGTATGGCCGTGCGCCTGGGCCGAGTAGGTGCCGACGTGGGTGGCCGTGGCGGGCAGGATGGTGACGGCGAGTTCCTCCGAGATCTCCCGCACGAGCGTCTCCACGTCGCTCTCACCAGCCTCGCGCTTGCCGCCCGGCAGGTAGTAGACGTCCTTGCCCCGGGAGCGCGTGCTGAGCACCCGGCCGTCCTCGATGCGGATCCACGCGACCTTGTCGATGACCATCGGCCCACGCTACAGGGCGGCCACGACGATCCCGACCACGATCAGGACCACCACGACGCAGCGCAGCACCTTCATAGCGTCAACTCTAGGTTGACGCTAGTCAATCGTCAACTCTAGGTTGACAGGGCGAAGCGCTCGAGATCCACGGTCACCAGATCCGTCAGGAAGGCCGCCTGCCGCGGATCGTGCCAGTCCCCCGTCTCCAGACCGTTGACGACCGTCCACACGCCCCACTCCAGGAGCATGTACCGCAGCGCGACCGGCCACAGCCGCCGCTCGTCCGCGGTCAGCTCGACCTCGCCCAGGTACGCCCGCGCGAAGACCTCCCACTCCTGCCTGGTGAACAGCCGGTCCCCCAGGTCGTTGTGGAACAGCAGCACGGCGAGCGCCAGATCGAGCACCCGCGGCACCCGCTCCCCGTTGTCGGGATCGATGAGCACGGGCCCGGCCTCGGTGTAGACGAGGTTGTTCGCCTTGAAGTCCATGCTCGCGTCGACCCACGGCAGCCGGGCCTGCCGTACGGCGGGCAGCTCGGAATCCATGAAGGCGCGCAACCGCGGCGCGAACCGCCCGAGCACCTCCTCGCGCAGCGCGGGACGGTGGGCGCTCATCGCCTTGTCGAGCCCGGTGACGTCCTCCTCGACGGTGGCGGCGTCGCGGTCGGGCCAGCGGAAGTCGCTCAGCCCGGCGGGCTCGGCGCCCAGCGCGTGCAGCCGGCCGAGCAGCGTGCCCGCGGCGTCGATGTCCTCAGGGGTGCACTCGTAGGCGCGTCCCTCGACCCACGGATAGGCCACCCAGTCGTCCTCGCCGATCCGGTACGGCCCCGCCACCGGGGTCACCACCGGGAACCCCACCGAGGCGAGCCGCCTGACCCAACGGCCCATCCCGTCGGCGGAATGGGTCCGCTTGACGGCCACCCCGTCGCCGCGGAACACCGGTGCGTACGGATAGATCGACTCCTGCGCCGGAATCCCGAAACGCCGGAAGACCTCGGCATACTCGCCAGACATACCGCTGGACACTAGCGCCACACCGGACAAATCGCCCACCATTTTCCACCCACCGAGCGCCGGGCGCCCACCGCCACCACGGCGGCATCTCCGGATGGTGCCAGTTAACGGCTTGCACGACCCGGTGGAGGGGTCAGAGGACCGGCAGGTAGCGGCCGAGTTCGAACTCGGTGACGGTGCGGCGGTATTCGCGCCACTCCGACCGCTTGTTGCGCAGGAAGAAGTCGAAGACGTGCTCCCCCAGCGTCTCGGCCACCAGCTCGCTCTGGTCCATGACGCTGATCGCCTCGTCGAGCGAGCCCGGCAGCGGCTGGATGCCCAGGGCGCGGCGCTCGGCGCTGGTGAGGGTCCAGACGTTGTCCTCGGCCGCCGGCGGCAGCTCGTACCCCTGCTCGATCCCCTTCAGCCCGGCGGCCAGGATCAGGGCGAAGGCCAGGTAGGGGTTGCAGGCCGAGTCGAGCGAGCGGAACTCGATGCGCGTCGAGCCGCCCTTGTGCGGCTTGTACATGGGCACCCGCACCAGGGCGGAGCGGTTGTTGTGGCCCCAGCAGATGTAGGAGGGCGCCTCGCCGCCCTGCCCGGCGATGGCCTCGGCGCCGCCCCACAGCCGCTTGTAGGAGTTGACCCACTGGTTGGTGATGGCGGTGATCTCCGCGGCGTGCTTCAGCAGCCCGGCGATGAACGAGCGGCCGGTCTTGGACAGCTGGTACTCGGCGCCCGCCTCGTAGAAGGCGTTGCGGTCGCCCTCGAACAGCGACATGTGGGTGTGCATGCCGGAGCCGGGGTGCTCGGTGAACGGCTTGGGCATGAAGGAGGCCCAGATGCCCTGCTCCAGCGCGACCTCCTTCATGACCAGGCGGAAGGTCATGATGTTGTCGGCGGTGGTGAGCGCGTCGGCGTAGCGCAGGTCGATCTCCTGCTGCCCGGGCGCGCCCTCGTGGTGGCTGAACTCCACCGAGATGCCCATGGACTCCAGCATCATGATCGCCTGACGCCTGAAGTCGTGGCCCGAGCTGTGCGGGGTGTGGTCGAAGTAGCCGCCGGAGTCGATCGGCTCGGGCCGCTCGCCCGGCTCGGGCCGGTTCTTCAGCAGGAAGAACTCGATCTCCGGGTGGGTGTAGAAGGTGAAGCCCATGTCGGCGGCCTTGGCCAGGGTGCGCTTGAGCACCCAGCGCGGGTCGGCGTGCGACGGCGAGCCGTCGGGCATCAGGATGTCGCAGAAGATGCGCGCCGCCCCCGGCGTCTCGCTGCGCCAGGGCAGGATCTGGAACGACGAAGGATCGGGCTTGGCCAGCATGTCGGACTCGTAGACCCGGGCGAAGCCCTCGATGGCCGAGCCGTCGAAACCGATGCCCTCGGCGAAGGCGCCCTCCAGCTCGGCCGGCGCGATGGCCACGGACTTGAGGAAGCCGAGCACGTCGGTGAACCACAGCCGGATGAATCGGATGTCGCGTTCCTCGAGCGTGCGGAGCACGAACTCCTGCTGGCGGTCCAAGGCATCCCCTCAAGCAGACAGTACTGGTCAAGTACCAGAATGCCGTGTCAGTGTTTCACACACGTTACGAGCCTCACCGGTGCGTGCCTCACTGACAAACCCCCCGGCCCGACCTAATGTGATCACGCAGATCAGTCTCGGGGGAGGCAACGTGGCCATCGACCTGCTTGATCACAAGCTGGATCGCGCCTTCGACCACATCGACGCCGACGGCGACGGTGAGATCGACCGGGAGGACGTGTTGGGCCTGGGGGCCCGCATCCTGGTGGGCTTCGGGGAGTCGCCCACCTCGGTCACCGGCAGCAGGATCGTGGACGGCTTCGACGGGATCTGGCGGAGCCTGGCGGAGGCGCTGGATCGCGACGGCGACTCGAGGCTCTCTCGTGAGGAGTTCCGCGCCGGCATGACCTGGGCGTTCGTCTCCGGCGACCGCTACGACCAGGTGTTCAGGCCGACCACGGAGGCGCTGGCCGAGCTGGCCGACACCAACGGCGACGGGCTGATCGGACCGCGGGAGTTCCGCACCATGATCACCGCCTTCGGCGCCGCCTACGACGACGTGGACGAGGCCTTCGACCGGCTGGACAGGACCGGCAGGGGCACACTGACCACCGACGAGCTGGTCCTGGCGGCCTGGCAGTACTACTGCCTCGACGACCCGCATGCCACCGGCAACTGGCTCTTCGGACCCCTGTGATGATCGCGTCCGTGAGATCCGCGCTGCGGTCCGTGCTCAGGAGACCGCTGCTGCCCGCGCCGCGCAGGGGCACCTCGCCCGCCGAGGCGCTGCTGCCGCTGACGGACCGGGTGCCCGCGATGGGCGTGCCATGCCGGATGCACCCCGCCGTGTACGCGATCGAGGCCGCGGTCATCGACTGGGCGCGCAGGACCGGCATGCAGGCCGACCCTGGCGTCGGCTTCCACCGCATCGCCGGGCGGGTGTTCGCCGAGTTCGACGCTGCCGCCGCCGCGCTGTTCGCGCAGTGGCTGACGTGGCTGTTCAACCTGGACGACGAGCTCGACGAGGGCGCCAGGCCGCTGAACCTGTTCCAGGGCATCCTGGCGGGCGCCTGCGGGCATCCGATCGAGGCGGCCTTCGCCGACCTGTGGCGGGTGACCAGCGCCAGGATGAGCGACCAGTGGCGGGCCCGTTTCGCGTTCAACCTGCGCCGCCAGCACGACGCCTGCCGCGACGAGGCGGCCAACCGGGCCACGGGGCGCATCCCCACGCTGGCCGAGTATCCGGCGCTGCGCCGCGGCACCGTGGGCCCGTACCTGTTCGACCTGGTCGAGCCGTGCCTGCGGGTGGAGGTGCCGGCGTGGCTGCAGGGCAGCGAGTCGTGGCGCGAGCTGGTGGACGCCTGCATCGACGCCACCGCCTGGTGCAACGACATCACCTCGCGCGCCAAGGAGCGCGACGACCAGCACAACCTCGTCGTCATCGCGATGCACGAGCTGCGCATGGACCAGCGCGAGGCGGTCGCCTGGGTGCTGGACAGGATCGTCGAGCGCTGCCACGACATGCACCGCGCCGCCAAGCGCATCCCGCTGGAGGCCCTGACGCCCCAGCAGTCCAGGGACGTCAGCAAGGTCGCCTGCGCCTACCTGGCCGCGCCCCGCGCCCACCTCGACTGGCTGCTGGAGTCCAACAGATACACGTAACGTGACGGGCCGATTCCGCTATGTACTCAACGTGGCACGGCACAGAAGGAAACGGCGACGGCCAGGGCTCACCACGATCTCCGTACTCGGCGTGACCGGCGCCGTGCTGTGGAGTCTGTACCTGGCCCGCGGCCCGGCCTGCGCGGCCACTCCCGTCGCGTGCACGGCCGCACCGGCCGACCTGTACGCGTCGGTCTCGCCCCAGGAGTACGGCGAGGCCGCGGCGTGCGGCGGCTACCTGGACGTCACGGGACCGCGGGGCACGGTCCGCGTGCAGATCACCGGGGCGTGCGCGGACTGCCGGGCCGGCGAGGTGGACCTGAGCCGGGCGGCCTACGGCCGCATCGCCGAGCCCGGCCGCCCGGTCACCGCGGTGACCTACCGCCAGGTCAAGGATCCGCAGCTGCGCGAGCCGCTGGGGTTCCGCATCAGGCGCGGGTCCACGCAGGACTGGCTGGCCGTCCAGGTGGTCGATCACGGCAACCCGCTGCACAGCGTGGACGTGCGGGTCGACGACCACTGGCGGGCGATGAAGCGGCGCGCGGACGGCTCGTGGGTGGCGGCCAGAGGCGCGGGCGACGGCCCGTTCACCTTCCGCGTGACCGACGTGCGCGGCCACCGCAAGCAGGTCGGCGATCTGGACCTGCTGCCCGGCCAGATCCAGCGCTCGGCCGTCTTCCTGTACGGCAGCGCCAGAGCGGTCCCGCTGCCGACGATCGCCGCGACCCCGGTCAAGCGCAGCTGCTAGGACACCGGAGCGGAGCCGGCGGCCAGGGCGTCGCCGGTGGGGGTGCGGCGGTAGACGACCTGCTTGCCGACGCGCATGCCGACCGCGAGCCCGCCGTCGCTGAGCACGCCGAGGTGCTGGCTGACCGCGCCGGGGGTGAGCGACATCCGCCCGGCCAGCGCCGAGGTGGTGGTGGGTTCGGCCAGCGCGAGCAGGATCTGGGCCCGGCTGCGCCCGATGAGCGCCGCCAGCGCCCCCGGGGCGGGCGGCGGGCCTTGCTCCCACAGCGTGCCGACGCCGAGCACCGGGTAGACGAGCGTCGACTGGTAAGGGGCCGACATCACCGCGACCGACGGCCAGTAGAACGCGGTGGGCACCAGCACCAGCCCGTCGCCGTGCAGGCCGCCGGTCTCGCACCAGGGCCTGTCGACGATCAGCTGCTCCCCCGTCCAGTTGACGGCGGGGTCGAGCGCGGCGAACAGCGCCTTGGCCCCTCCCTGGGCCAGCTGCCGCGACCTGCGCAGCACGTCGCGTTCGAGCAGCCCGTAGACGCGGGGCCAGAACTCGGCGAAGCAGGCCTCCCAGTAGGCGCGCAGCGCCTCGGTCACGCGGGCGACGGCCCCGGCGGGGTCGGCCACGATGCGGTCGATGATCGCGGGGTCGGTGCCCTTGACGTGGCGCGCCTCGGTGGCGACCCGGTCGGGCGGCGTCAGCCGTACCCGGTCCAGTTCGGCGGCGAAGTCGGGCAGCGGCGTGTCCGGCGGCGGGGTGAGGAAGTCGGCCAGGTAGCCCTTGGGTGGGATCAGTGCGAACAGTTCGGCCAGGTCGAGTTCGGCCAGGCGCGGGCGGACGGCCTTGATCCAGGGCAAGTGGACCGACTGGCGGGCCGGGTCCTGCAGGGTGCGGAGGCTGGCGACCAGCTCCCACAACGGGGAGAAGGCGAACCTGATCCTGGCCACGTCTTCCGGCTTCAGCACCCACATCACGGACACAGCTTTTAGTCTGCCCTAAATCGTTCGCGCGGGCATATACGCGCCCTCGACGCTTGGACGCGTGACAAACGCTCTCGCGAACAGGCCGTCTTTCTGGCGTTCCAAGGTGGGGGGCCTGCCCCGGCCGTTCTGGGCCCTGTGGACCGGCTCGCTCGTGAACCGGCTCGGCACGATGGTGGTGCCGTTCACCGGGGTGTACCTGACGCAGGCCCGCGGGCTGTCGTTGGCCGCGGCCGGACTGGTGATGGCGGTCTTCGGCGCCGGGTCGCTGCTGTCGCAGGTGACCGCGGGGATCCTGACCGACAGGGTCGGGCGGCGGGCCACGCTGGCCGGGTCGATGCTGGCCACCGCGGCGACCATGCTGGCGCTGGGTTACAGCACGACGCTGCCCGCGATCCTGGTGTCCATGTTCCTGCTCGGGCTGGTGGTGGACGCCTACCGGCCCGCCTCGAGCGCCCTGGTGGCCGACCTGGTCTCGCCGGCCGAGCGGCCGCGCGCCTACGGGCTGCTGTTCTGGGCGATCAACCTGGGCTACTCGGTCGGGATGACCGCGGGCGGGTGGCTGGCGGAGGCGGGGTTCGTCTGGCTGTTCTGGTTCGACGCGGCCACGTGCGTGATCTTCGCCGTGCTGGTGTGGCGGGCCGTGCCCGAGACGCGGCCGGAGGTCGGGCACGCGGAGGGCGGGTTCGGCGTGGTGCTGCGCGACCGGCTGATGATCGCCTTCACGCTGGTGGTGCTGGGCGACGCGGTCGTCTACTCGCAGTCGTTCACGATGCTGCCGGTGGCGATGACCAAGCTGGCCGGGCTGACGACCGGCGAGCTGGGGGCGGCGCTGGCGCTCAACGGCGTGCTGATCGTGATCGTGCAGCCGCTGGTGTCCGACTGGCTGGGGCGTCGCGACCCGTCGCGGATGTTCGCGCTCGGGCTGGCGGGGATAGGCGTCGGGTTCGCCCTGACGGCGTTCGTCACCTCGGTGGAGTGGTTCGCGGTGTCGATCGTGGTGTGGACCGCGGGCGAGGTGGTCACGGCCGGGATCCCGGCGGCCATCGTGGCGGCGCTCGCTCCGGAGCACCTGCGCGGCCGGTACGCCGGGCTGTTCGGGTTCGCCTGGTCGGCGGCGGCGGTGCTGGCGCCGGTGCTCGGCAGCCGGCTGCTCGCGCTCGGGCAGGGTCCGATGTGGTTCACGATGGGCGCGATCGGCGTGATCTCGGCCGTCGCCATGCTGGCGCTCGGCCCGGCGATCCGCCGCAGGTCAGCTCATTGAGCAAATTTTGATCCAATATTGGTCCCGCCCCGGTACGTTCCCCGGGTGCGGATCACTTCGGCCAGGGGCATGGCCATCGGGCTGGCCACGCTGGCGGTCGTGCTGGAGCTGGCCGACATCTGGGTGACGGCCCAGCTGCCGCCCTCGCCCTACACGCCGCTGCCGTTCGCCCCCGAGGACATGGCGGGGACCGCGTTCCCCGTCTTCGGGGCGATCCTGGTGCACAGCAGGCCGAGGCTGGTCATCGGGTGGCTGCTGTGCCTGGGCGGGCTGGCCTCGGCGGCCAACATCCTGTCCGCCAACACCGCGCGGCTGCTCGGCGACTCGCCCGCGGACTGGCCGGTGGTGGGCTTGACGTGGAACGCCTGCACGCTGGCGCTCGGCGTGCTGCTGCCTCTGCTCTATCCGACGGGCGCGCTGCTGTCGCGGCGGTGGCGGTGGGTCGTCGTGCTGGCCGTGGCGGGCATGGGGCTGGACTGGGCGGCCAAGCTGCTCCCCGTGCCGGGCGGCAGGCAGGCCGCCCAGGTGGTGGTGGCGGCCGCGATGGGGCTGGCGTTCGTGTCGCTGGCCATCCGCTTCCGCCGCGCCGATCCCGCCGAGCGGCGGCAGCTGATGTGGCTGGTGGTCACGCTCCCCGCGCTGCTGGTCCCGTGGATGATCGGCGATCCGGTGTGGTGGCTGGCCACGCCGGCGATCCCGCTGATCCCCGCGGCCATCGCGGTGGCGGTGCTGCGTTACCGGCTGTTCGGCATCGACACGCTGATCAGCAGGGCGCTGGTCGGCACCGGGCTGGCCATCGTGATCGCCGGCGTGTACGTGGCGGCGAGCGGCGCCTCCACGCTGCTGCTGTCCGGGGTGGACCGCTCCGCCGGGCTGGCGGCGGCCCTGTTCGCCGGGGCGTTCTTCCTGCCGATGCGGCGCCTGCTGCTGCGCGGCGTCGACCGGCTGCTGTACGGCAGCACCGGCGACCCGCAGGCGCTGGCGGGGCGGCTCAAGCACCGGCTGCAGCACGCCGACCCCGGCCACGGTCTGCTGGCCACGCTGGACGTGCTGGTCGAGGGCCTGTCGGTGACGGGCGCCGCCGTGGACGTCGACGGGACGGTCACCACGTCGGGCACGCTGGGACGGCCCGCCAGGACCGTGGCGCTGGTCTGGCACGGCGAGCCGGTCGGGCTGCTGCTGATCGGCCCCACCGAGCGCCGCCGGTTCCCTGCCGCGCACGACGAGCGGGTGATCGCGACGCTCACGCCGTACATCGCCGACGCCGCGCACGCCGTACGGCTGACGGCGGCGCTGCAGCGCTCGCGCGAGCACATCCTCCGCGTGCGCGAGGAGGAGCGCCGGCGCCTGCGCCGCGACCTGCACGACGGCCTGGGCCAGTCGCTGTCGGCGATGGCCATGACGATCAACGTGGCGCGCATGTCGGTGCGCCGCTCCCCCGACCAGGCCGAGCGGCTGCTGACGGACCTGCGCGCGGGCATGGACGCCGTCACGGGCGACGTCAGGCAGCTGGTGTACGGCCTGCGTCCCCCCGCCCTGGACGAGCTGGGCCTGGCGGGAGCCGTCGAGCGGCTGGCCTTCGGACCCGTGCGGACGGCAGGGGACCTGGACGGGCTGCCCGCGGCGGTGGAGGTGGCGACCTACCGCATCGTCCAGGAGGCGCTCACCAACGCGCGCAAGCACGCCGACGCCACCAGGATCGAGGTCCGGCTGGAACGTGACACCCGGCTGCGCGTCACGGTGTCCGACGACGGGAAGGGGCTGCCGGCGGACGCGCGGGCGGGGGTCGGCATGAGCTCCATGCGGGAGCGCGCGGCCGAGCTGGGCGGGACGTGCGTGGTGCGCGGGCGCCGGGGCGGAGGGACCGTCGTCCACGCGGAGCTACCACTGTGAAAAGACGCCATATCACTAAATGCCGGGAACGTTTACGCTTTTGCCTGCCATGGTGACCTTCAATGTGCTCGGACCGTTCCAGGCCTGGAACGACGGAGCCCCCATCGACCTCGGCGGGCAGCGCCAGCGCGCGGTGCTCGCCCGGCTCCTCGTCGCGGGCGGCCGCGCCGTACCGGTGAACACGCTCATCGACGAGCTCTGGCCGGGACGGCCGCCCGCGCAGGCGCTGTCGACGATCCAGGGATACGTCTCGCGGCTGCGGCGGGTGCTCGAGCCCGAGCGGGCGCCGCGCGAGGAGGCGGGGGTGCTGGTCAGCGCGCCGCCCGGGTACGCGCTGCGGGCCGCGCCCGACGAGGTGGACGCCTGGCGCTTCGAGTCGCTGGTGAAGTCGGGCGAGGGGTCGCCCGCCTCGGTCTGGGCGGCGATGGACGGCGCGCTGGCGCTGTGGCGCGGGCCGGCGCTGGCCGAGTTCACGGACCTGGCGTGGGCGGCGACCGAGGCGGGGCGCCTGGAGGAGTTGCGGCTGATCGCGGTGGAGCGGCGCGCCGACGCCGGGCTGGCGCTCGGGCGGGCCACCGACCTGGTGGCCGACCTGGAGGCGCACGCCAGCGGCCATCCGCTGCGGGAGGAGGCCTGGCGGCTGCTGGCCCTGGGCCTGTACCGGACGGGGCGGCAGGGGGACGCGCTGGCGGCGCTGCGGCGGGCGCGCTCGGTGTGGCGCGACGAGCTGGGGCTGGACCTGTCGAGCGGGCTGCAGCGGCTGGAGGCCGACATGCTGGCCCAGCGGCTCGAGGAGGTCGCCGAGCCCGTGCCCGCGTCGCACCAGGGGCAGCTGCGGGTCGTGGTGGCCGACGACCAGGCGCTGGTGCGGGCCGGGTTCCGGGCGATGCTGGACGGGGAGCCCGGGTTCGAGCTGGCGGCCGAGGCGGCCAACGGCGAGGAGGCGATCGCGGCGGTCCGCCGGGAGCGGCCGGACGTGGTGCTGATGGACATCCAGATGCCGTATCTGGACGGGCTGGCCGCGGCGCGGCGGATCCTGGCCGATCCCGAGCCGCCCAAGGTCATCATCATGACCACGTTCGGCACCGACGAGAACCTCTACGCGGCGCTGCGCGCGGGCGTCAGCGGGTTCGTGCTGAAGACCTCGGCGCCCGAGCAGCTGCTGGCCGCGATCCGGGCGGCCGCCGCCGGGGACGCGCTGATCGACCCGGCGATGACCGCGCGCCTGATCTCCGCCTTCGCCGGCAGGCCGGACCCGGACGCGCCGGCCAACCTGGCGGGCCTGTCCGACGCCCGGCTGGACCTGCTCAAGCTGGTGGCCAGGGGGTTGACCAACCGTCAGATCGCCCGCACGCTGGCCGTACCCGAGCCCGAGGTCGCGGGCGAGGTGGCGTGGCTGCTCGATCACCTCGGCCTGTTCGACCGGGCCCAGCTGGTGGTCGCCGCCTACGAGTCCGGGCTGGTCACCCCGGTCGAGCGCAGATGAGACACGGATCACTTTTCGTCGCTTTGACGATAAGAAACGGCACATACTACGCTTGATTCCGTGGCTCAACTGCGCATAGCCCTGGCACAGACGAATCCGACCGTGGGCGACCTGTCGGCCAACGCCGACCTGCTCGTCGAGTGGACGCGCGAGGCCGCCGGCCGCGGCGCGCACCTGGTCGTCTTCACCGAGATGTTCCTCACCGGGTACCCGGTGGAGGACCTGGTGCTCAGGACGTCCTTCGTGGACGCCAGCATCGCGACGCTCGAGGACGTGGCGGCAAGGCTGGAGCGGGAGGGGCTGGGCGAGCTGCCGGTGGTCGTCGGCTACGTCGACCGGGCCAACCGGGCGCCGCGCGCGGGCCAGCCCAAGGGAGCGCCGCTGGACGCCGCCGCGCTGCTGTACCACGGGGAGGTGGTGACCAGGACGGCCAAGCACCACCTGCCCAACTACGGCGTGTTCGACGAGTACCGCTACTTCGTGCGCGGCGACCGGCTGCCGATCTTCCGGCTGCACGGGGTCGACGTCGCGATCGCGATCTGCGAGGACCTGTGGCAGGACGGCGGGCCGGTGGCGGTGGTGGGCCAGGCGGGAGCCGGGCTCCTGGTGGTGCCGAACGCCTCGCCGTACGAGCAGGAGAAGGACGACGTCCGGCTGGAGTTGTGCGCGCGACGCGCCCGCGAGGCCGGGTGCGCGCTGGTGTACGCCAACCAGGTGGGCGGGCAGGACGAGCTGGTCTTCGACGGCGACTCCCTGGTGGTTGACGCCGCGGGCGAGGTGGTGGCGCGTGCCGCGCAGTTCCGCGAGGAGCTGCTGGTCGTCGACCTGGACCTGCCGGAGTCGCACGCCGAGCCGGGACAGTTCCCGCACGACGCGGGCGACGGGTCGACGATCACCGTGGACCGGTTCGTGCTGTCGCAGGAGCCGGTCGAGCCCTACGAACCGCTCCCTCACCGGGTGGCCGAGCGGCTGGACCTGGCCGCCGAGGTGTACTCGGCGCTGGTGCTGGCGGTGCGCGACTACGTGGTCAAGAACGGCTTCCGCTCGGTCATCGTGGCACTGTCCGGCGGCATCGACTCGGCGCTGACCACCACGATCGCGGCCGACGCGATCGGGCCCGACCGGGTGCACGTGGTGCTGATGCCCTCGCGCTACTCCTCCGAGCACTCGGTGACCGACGCCGACGAGCTGGTGCGCAGGCAGGGCGTGAACGCGCGGATCGTGCCGATCGCCGACATCGTCAACGCCTTCGAGAAGGAGATCGAGCTGTCGGGGCTGGCGGCGGAGAACCTGCAGGCCCGCGTCCGCGGCATGACCCTCATGGGGCTGTCGAACGAGCACGGGCACCTGGTGCTGACCACCGGCAACAAGAGCGAGCTCGCCACCGGCTACTCCACGCTCTACGGCGACTCGGCGGGCGGCTTCGCGCCGATCAAGGACGTGCCCAAGACGATGGTGTGGGAGCTGTCGCGCTGGCGTAACGCCCACACCGAGCCGTGGTTCGAGCTGGAGGCGGACCGGCCCATCCCGGAGAACTCGATCGAGAAGGAGCCCAGCGCCGAGCTGCGGCCCGACCAGCGCGACACCGACTCGCTGCCGCCCTACGAGGTCCTCGACCCGCTGCTCGACGACTACGTGGAGAAGGACATGGGCTCCCAGGAGCTCATCGCCGCCGGGCACGACGCGGCGCTGGTGGCCCGCATCATCAGGCTGGTGGACCTGGCCGAGTACAAGCGGCGGCAGTACCCGCCGGGCCCGAAGATCACGCCGAAGAACTTCGGCCGCGACCGGCGCCTGCCGATCACCAACCGGTGGCGCGAGTTGCCATGACACCGGCGTCAGGGTTCTAACGTGTCCGGGTGAAATTCGGAATCGCCTACAACACCGCACTGCACGGCCTGGAAGCCGAGCAGGTCGCAGGGTTCGCGCGGCACGCCGAGGCGTGCGGGTTCGAGTCGCTGTTCGTCCCCGAGCACTCGGTCCTGTACCCGGGTGCCATGGTCGGGCCGTTCGAGATCCCGCCGTCGATGCCCTACGCCGACCCGCTGGACCTGCTGAGCTTCGTCGCGGCGAGCACGAGCGAGATCCTGCTCGGCACCGGCGTGCTGCTGCTGCCGTACCACCACCCCGTGCACCTGGCCAAGCGCCTGTCGACCATCGACGTGCTGTCCGGCGGGCGGATGCGGCTCCTGACCGTGGGCCTCGGCACGCTGCCCGGCGAGGCGCACGCGCTCGGGGTCGACTTCGCCTCCCGCGGCCGCCGGGCCGACGAGGCGATCGACGTGCTGCGGCTGCTGTGGACCGGCGGCGAGGAGGGTGTCAGCTTCGACGGGGAGTTCTTCTCCCTCGACCGCGCCTGCAGCTTCCCCAAGCCGTACGGCGTGCCTTCCCTGCCCGTCCACGTGGGCGGCTCGAGCCGGGCGGCCGCGCGGCGGGCCGGACGGCGTGGCGACGGCTTCTTCCCTGGCGGGGCGCTCGGGCCCGAGGAACGGGCGCTGCAGTGGGAGCTGGCCCGCTCCGCCGCAGCCGAGGCCGGACGCGATCCCGGCGCGCTGGAGTACACCCGCTGGGGCGCCATCGACATGGACGCCGACCGGGTCGAGGAACTGGCCGCGCAGGGCGTGACGCGGATCGTCGTCAGCGGCGACCTGGACCAGATGTCCGCCTTCGCCGAAGCGTATTGCGGAAGATCCACATCCATGTGATCATCGGCAGAATGAGGCGCTTAGTCGCATTTCTGGCCAGTGTGGTGCTGGCCCTCGCGCTGTTCCCCACCTCCGCGGAGGCCGCCGGCGGCACGCGGCTCAAGCTGCGGTTCGGCTGGTGCGAGTCGGCCTGCAAGATCTACGTCACGGTGACCAACAGGAGCAGGTACAACATCTCCTGGGTCGGCGGGACCTGCCGGCTCCAGGTGAACGGCCGGTACGTGGGCAAGGGGACGATCTACATCGGCCCCATCAGCCGCGGCCGCTCCCGCACCAGCACGTGCAGCGTGGTCGACGCGCGCCTGGTGGACGCCTGGTACGACTACCAGGACGGCGACGCGGACTTCGACACCTACGCCACCGCCCACGCGCAGGTGCACTACCGCTACTAGGCGGCGAGCAGCAGGGTCAGCCCGCCCAGGGTGTAGCAGATCATCAGGATGAACAGCGGGATCTGGCCCGCGATCGCGCGGGCGGGAGGCAGCAGGCGCACCGACCGGTCGTGCGCGGCGATCACCCCGCACACGTGGCCTGCGACGATCGCCACGACCTGGACCGTGGCGATCGCCGCGGGCGAGACCGCGTTCTGGTCCACCCGGGCGGGCAGCCACAGGGCCAGCACGGCCGCGCGCTGCCCCTCGATGACCAGAAGCGAGAAGTAGTGCGCGATCAGGTAGCCGGCCGCGATGGGCACCAGCGAGTGGGCGAAGCGCGGCGCCAGCCCCCTGGTCCGGCCGATCAGCCCGGCCGCGGCCAGGCAGGCGCCGTACAGCGTGGCCACGGCGACGATCGCGGCGAGCAGGCCGAGCGTACCCAGCGCCGTCCTGCCGAGCGGGCCGGTCTGCAGCGCGTTCACCCAGCCGGGCGAGCCGGAGAAGCCGTCGTAGGCGGTGCCGCCCAGCAGCACGCAGACCGTGGCGACCAGGCCGGGCGCCGGCTCGATCGCGTCCAGGCCGTCGAACGGGCCGCGCAGCACGACCTTCCCGTCCGCCCGCCTGCCCAGCGGTGACAGGTGGCCGATGAGCGTGGAGTACACCTCGAAGGCGTCGCCGCGTTCCAGCCACGCGTGGCCGTACACCAGCGTGCCGGCCACCTGGGCCGCGCCGTACGCCAGCAGGAAGATCGCGAGCGTGAGCCGGTCGGCGGGGTGCGGCGAGACGAGCTCGGTCCAGGTGAAGGCGAGCAGCCCGAGCGCGGCGGGCCAGTAGCCGAGGCGGAGCGGCAGCGGCCGGCGCGGCCGGTCGGGCAGCAGCCGCAGCGGGTCGAGCAGCCGCCAGACCGGCCCGAACAGCAGCGACGCGGGCACCAGCCCCACCCAGAAGACCACGTAGAACAGGTACGGCGCGGCGTTGCCCGCGTCGGGGCCCACCGCCAGCCAGCCCGCGGCGTAGAGCACCACCAGCAGCGTCGCCACGCGCAGCGCCGTGGCGGGCGGCCTGAGCCGGATCACGCGGCCCGCCGTGTCGCCGCGGAAGCGCGAGTCCGGCCACAGCAGCCCGAGCGCCAGGAACGAGGCCACCAGCGCGGCCAGTGCCCCGGCGTAGGCGTAGAAGATCGGGATCGGCAGGTCGCTGCGGCTGCCGACCCCGTGCGCCAGCACGCCGGTCATCGCACCGCGACCTGGGTCAGCACCAGCTCGGTCCGGTGCGTCTCGACCTCGAAGACGCCGGTGATGGTGGCCTTGAAGCGGATGGTGACCGGCTCGCCGGGCCGCAGCTCGGACTCCAGGTCGTAGCCGTGCACGTGCACCTCGTCGGCCACGTCGCTGGTGACGGTGATGGCGACCTGCTGGCCCTTGGGCACGTCCAGCCAGCCGGAGGGCGGGTTCACGTGCCCGTGGTTGATCGAGATCGTGGCCTCGATCTCGCCCGGCGGGACGCTGGGATCCGTGGTGGCCACCTCGTGGGTGGTGCCAGGACGATGGTGCGTGTCCGACAGCGGCGCGCACGCGCACACGACCGCGAGGGCCGGCACGACGACCCACGCCATCCTCATACCGGCACCTCGACGTGCGGTTCCTCCTCGACCCGGCTGCGCCGCGGGGCCAGCACCACGACCGCGCACAGCACCCACACACCGGCCAGCAAGCCACGGATCCAGCCCGGCCCGACCGGGATGAGCGGGATCAGGTGGACCGACCGGTCGAAGGCGTCGGCGAAGGCCAGCAGGCCCAGGATCACGCTGAACCAGCCGAACTTGCCCCGCCTGGCCAGGCCCACGCCCAGCCACCAGCTCCCCATGCCGACCAGCGCGAGCGAGGCTCCCATGGTGCTGTCGAAAGCCGCCGCGACGACGTCGAGGGCGAGCCCGGCGAAGCCCATCACGGTCGCCACCGCCAGGACCCACGCCGAGTCGCTGCTGCGGCGACGCCTCCACAACAGGGCGCCGATCAGGGCCAGGACCAGGGAACCCGCGAGGGCGAGCTGGGTCTCGACCTTGGCCAGGCCGGTGGCGCCGAACCAGTCGCAGCCCGCGGGCAGCTTGGCGTCCCTGGAGCTGAAGTCGGCGCACAGGTAGAGCTTGACGAGCTTGACCGGCTCGGCCACCCACCGGTTCGAGCCGCCCGACAGCGCGGGCGCCCGCGCCTCGCACACCGGCAGTACGGCCGGCGTCGACGAGCCCGCGTCCGCCTGCCAGCAGTTGCCCGTGCCCTGCCCGTCCCACCAGACGTTCACCCCGTTGCCGCGGAACAGGTTGCCCTCGTAGCGGTTGTAGTTGGAGGTGTCGGCCTGCTTGGCCAGAGACGTCTCGCCGCGGATGAAGGCGGGCACGCCGAACAGCTGGAACCCGGCCCGGTTGTGCCCGGTGACCCGGTTGTTGCGGAAGATGTCGTAGTTGCCACCGGCGACCAGGATGCCGGTGCCCGGCGGGACGCCGACCTGGGAGCAGACCACGCCCTTTTCGTAGCCGCGCTCGGCGGGGGGCTTGTTGCAGATGCCCTTGCGGATGTAGCCGTAGTAGTCGCGGTTGTTGTCGTGGATGTAGTTGTTCTCGAACTTGGCGTGGTTCTGCGGCAGTCCCGGGTGGCTGGGCCACAGGCTGTCCGTCGTGGCGCCGACCATGTTGTCGTAGAACTCGTTGTCGTGGACCCACATCGAGTCGCCTGCCGTGCCCGAGTAGCCGAGCGCGTTGTCGTGGCTCTTGCAGCGGCGGATCTCGATGGCGTACCTGGGCACGTCGTGGCCCCGGCCGTTGTTGATGTTGGAGGCGCTGCCCGGGTAGAGCCCGCCGTCGCCGTTGCCGTAGGCCTCGCAGTCGGTGTAGAGGCCGTGGTCGCTGGCGAAGGTCAGGAACCCGTACTCGTCGTTCCAGCGGGTCAGCACCCGGTCGATGACGAACCCGTCGGTCTCCAGCACGTACAGCGAGTTGAACGTGGTGCGCTGGGCGGTGAGGTTGCGGAAGTAGACCCCGTCGCTGCGGTCGGAGCGGATGGCGTTGAGCTTGCGGTACTGGGCGTCGACGACCACGTCCAGCGGGCCCGCGCCGGTGCCCTCGATCTGGAGGTCCTTCTTGCCGAGGATGGCGACCAGGTTCTGGTTGTGCGGGCACCTGCTCTGCTGCTCGAAGGAGAGGATCTGGTAGCCCCACGAGGACCAGCGGGCGGGCAGGTGGGCGCAGTCGCCGGTGGGTGGTGCCTGGCTGGGCTCCTCCTGGTAGAGGCCGGGCAGCATCGCGATCGTCATCCCCGGGCGGTCGACCCTGTCGACGGCCTCCTGGAGGTTGCGGAAGCCGTCACGCCGGCACTTCGCGAAGAGGTCGGCGTTGCGCCGCCGGAGGTCATCAGGAAATGTCGCGATACGACGGTCGAAGTCGGCCTTGTCGGTCTTACACACCAGCAGGTCGGGCTCCGCGGTCCGATAGACCGGCACGGACCCGCTCCCGTCGGGCAGCGTCACCGGCCGCTCGTCGTGGGCCAGCGCCGCCGTTGCGGGTAAGAGCAGGCCCAGGGCCAGTCCTATGACGATCGCGATCCTGCGCATGGGGGGCATGCCCCGGAGACTAGAACGGTGCTCACATTTTGCCTAGCGCTTGTTCATCTGGCTGTTCACGTCGAGCCCTGGGATCCGGTGCGCCGTGACGGCGGGCGAGCGTCCCCGACTCGCCGCGAGCGCCGGTCGCGGGTCCTCGGCCGAAGTACGGCGGGCGGCGGGTGGGGCGGCTTGCCGTACAAACGAAAAAGGCCCGCAAGCCATGCGGGCCTTTTCAGCAGGAAGCTACGGTGCCAGGCCGCGGAGGGCGTGGTCGACGAGGGACTCGGCCAGGTCGGCCGGCAGGTCACCCTCCGGGCCCCACTTGGTGAACCAGGTCATGGCGCCCGACAGCAGCGCCATGGCCAGGTCGACGTCCACGTCCGCGCGCAGCTCGCCGTTGGCGACGCCGCGCTCGAGCGTGTCGCGCATGGCCTGCCTGCGCGGCTCGATGGCCGTCTTGAAGAAGCGCTCCATGAGCCGCGGGTAGCGGTCGTGCTCGCTCATCGCGATGTTCATGACGCATCGGACGCGCCCCATCCCCGCCTCGGCGCGCATGGCGTCGAGGAGGGTGATCAGGTCGGCCCGCACCGACTCGCCCGACAGCGCGGGCAGCGGTGCCTTGAGCGTGACGAGGGCGTCGACGACCAGGTCTTCCTTGTTCGACCACCGTCGGTAGATGGTCGTCTTGCCTACGCCCGCTCGGGATGCGATCGCCTCGATCGACAGCTCGGAGATGCCCATCCCCTCGCTGATCAGGTCGAGCGTCGCCTCGATGATGGCCTTCTCGGCCTTCTCGCTGCGCGGTCGGCCCGCTGGCCGGGTCGCCTGGCTTGCGTCCTGGATCGTCATCGCGGCCTCACACTACCGCTGGTTCCTTCGTTTCCGCGTGACGCGCCGGGCGCGGCTTACCCGGCATCCACTTGGCCACCACCAGGACGCCCAGCAGCGCGATGACCGCGGACACCATGGCCGTGACGTGCATCCCGTGGATGAAGGCGTCGAAGGCGGGCTTGATGAGAGCCTGCCCCTGAGCGCCCATCGCATGCGCGCCGCCCACGGTCGCCATGATCGACTCACCGAGCTTGTCACGCACCGCGGACGGCAGCCCGGTCAGCGCGGGCTCGATCTGGCCCCGGTACTGCGTGGACAGGACCGAGCCGAGGATGGCCACTCCCAGCGCGCCGGAGAGCTGGCGGACGGTGTTGCTCATGGCCGAGCCTACGCCGGCCTTCTCCCTGGGCAGCGCCTCCATGATCGCGGTGGTCGCCGGCGGCATGATGTTGGCCATGGCGGCACCCTGGATGAAGAAGACGACCTCCATCAGCAGGACGGGTGTGTTCAGGTCGAACAGCGCGTAGCTGGCCAGCGCGGCGGCGACCACGAGCATGCTGATCGTGGAGGCGACCTTGGCGCCGAGGGCCTGGTTGACCCGCTGGCTGAGCGGCGCGAAGATCAGCTGCGCCGCGGCGAACGGGATCATCAGCGCGCCCGCCTGGACCGGGCTGAACCCCTTGACGATCTGGATGTAGAAGGTCAGGAAGAACATCCCGCCCATCATCGCGAAGAAGACGACGCCCATCATGCCGATGGCGGAGGAGAAGCGGACGTTGCCGAAGTTGCGCACGTCGAAGGCGGGGTGGTCGATCCGCCGCTCCCACCAGACGAACGCGCCCAGCACCACCACGCCGATCAGCGACGGGATCAGCACCTCGGCGTCGGCGAACGTGGCCAGCTCGCCGCCACGGATGATGCCGTAGACGACGGCCACCAGGCCCACGATCGACAGCAGCACGCCCACCGGGTCGAGCCTGGACGGCTTGGGGTCGCGCGACTCGGGGACGACGGTGCTGATCAGGATCAGGCTGATGATGACGATCGGGACGTTGATCAGGAAGACCGAGCCCCACCAGAAGTGCTCGATCAGCAGGCCGCCGGTGATCGGGCCGACCGCGACCGCGAGCCCGACGCCGCCGGCCCAGATGCCGATGGCCTTACCGCGCTCGGCAGGGGGAAAGACATTGGAGATGATCGCCAGCGTGGCCGGCATGATGGCGGCGCCACCGATGCCCATCGCCGCCCTGGCGAAGATCAATTGGGTGGGGTCCTGGGAATAGGCACTGGCCAGCGATGCAAGGCCGAACAGCGCCATACCGATCATCAACATGCGCTTACGGCCGGTGCGGTCGCCGATCACGCCGAAGGTGAACAGCAATCCGGCGAAGACCAGGGTGTAGGAGTTGATCGCCCATTCCAGCTGGCTCTGCGTGGCGCCGAGGCCGACCTTGGGGTCGGCGATCGTCTTCATCGCCACGTTCAGGATCGTGTTGTCGAGCACGACCGCCAGCAGGCTGAACACCAACACGCCGAGGATCCCCCAGCGGCGCGGGTGGCCCGTGTTCGCGTCCATGACAGCATCCTTCAATTTCGATACGAGTGAGTTTCGCAACGCAACCGTATCGCAAGGCATTCCGATACGCAACGGGCTCGTTTCGTAAACTCTCCCTAACAACCGGTGAACCCCGAAGGCTGTTCCTCTTTCGGCCCCTTCGTCCTCGACTTCCGCCCTGTACGGGCGGGGTCTCGTCCTCTATGGCGGCCCTTCCGCCCTGTACGGCGAGCCACCGCCACCGGCCGCCCGCCGTACTTCGGCTCAGGACCTCAGCCCGGCGCTTCCGGCGAGTCGACGCCCCTCACCCACCGTCACGCCGCTTCGATACCCGAGCACCACGGCCCCCTGCCCGCCGTACAAGGCGCCGACCTTCGCCGCACGCCCCCTCGCCGACCCGGCGCCCGGAACCGCAACCGTGGGCGAGACCCCATCACGACAGACGCCTGGAAGCGCGCCCGCCGATGCGTGCCTGGGCCGCTCGCCCCCTCGCCGACCCGGCGGTCTGGAAGGGCGTGGGGTCAGTGGGCGGCTGCGGTGGGTTCGGGGTGTCTGGTGGGTTGGTGGGTTGGTGGTTGGGGGCGGCGGCGCCAGAAGGGGGCCGCTATGACGACCATCGTGACGCCTACGAGGCCTGCGGTGAAGAAGGCCCAGGGTGCGCCGTGGGCGTCGATGATGGCGCCGGCGATGGGGGACGACGAGGCGCCGCCGATCAGAAGGGCGGTGCCGTGCAAGCCCATGGCCTCGCCCCGGGCGCCGGAGGGGACCCAGCGGCTGACCGTGTCGACGGTGGACGACAGGGCGGGGGCGCACAGGACGCCGGCGGGCAGCAGGGCCAGGATGAGCCACTTCCAGTCGCCGCCGACCAGCGCGACGGGAACGGTCAGGACGCCCATCAGCGCGATGAGCAGCAGCGGCGAGAAGCCCCGCGACAGCCCCCCGTACACGAAGCCACCGAGCAGCGAGTAGACGCACCAGATGCCGACGGCCAGCCCCACCCACTGGGTCTGCCCCGCGTGCTCCATCGTGCCGACCAGCGACAACTCGGTCGCGGTCAGCACGAACGTGGCCGAGGCCACGGTGCCGAGCAGCGCGACGAACGCGGGCGTGAGCCACTGGCGCCTGGGCACCTTGACCGCCGGGGCCTCGAGCTCCTCGGCCGAGCGGGTGGGCGGGTTGAGCAGGAACAGGGCCAGGCCGGAGCCGGTGGTGCCGACGGCGATGACGCCCAGCGTCCAGGCGCTGCCGATCGTGGTGATCCCGGCGACCGCCAGCGCGGGGCCCGTCATGTAGGCCAGCTCCACCAGCATGGAGTCGAGTGAGAAGCCCATCCTGCGCTGGTCGACGGGCACCATCGCAGCCAGGCACTGCCGGATCACGCTGAAGACCGGCAGCATCAGCAGGCCGCCGACGGCCGCGGCGACCACGAGCACGGGATAGGGCAGCTCCCAGGCCGTCGACCAGAACAGCGCCTGGGCGGCGGTCGTGACGGCCAGGATGGGGCGCAGGCCGTACTTGTCGACGAACCTTCCGGACAGCGGTGAGCCGATGGCCATCCCGACCGTGCTCGCCATGGTGACCAGGCCCGCCTTGGCGAAGCCGAGCCCCAGGCCGTTGACGACGTGGAGTGTCAGCGCCATGCCCATGGCGGTGGACGGGATCCTCGCGAGCAGGCCGACCAGGAGCAGAGTACGGACACCAGGCAGCCTGAGCAGGCGCCTGTAAGGTTCGATGGCCATCTTGATTGCTTACCTCCGCCACTATTGTGACGGGCTGGACTGACAGTTTCGCCACTGGATATCGCCTCGTGAGACCATCGGAGGCGTCCGGGTACGCCACTGGGGCGACTCGAGACCTTTCTGGAGGCTTCACATGTCCTCTCTGTACGGCGGCACGTCCCAACGGAGGGTCACAGTCCGCGATCTGGCCGCGGCCAAGGAATCCGGCGAGAAGTGGCCGATGGTCACCGCCTACGACGCGATGACGGCCCGCGTGTTCGACGAGGCCGGCATTCCGGTCCTGCTGGTGGGCGACTCGGCGGCCATGGTCGTCTACGGCTACGACTCCACGCTCCCTGTCACGGTCGACGACCTGCTGCCGCTGACGGCTGCGGTCGTGCGCGGGTCGCGGCGCGCGCTGGTGGTCGCCGACCTGCCGTTCGGGTCGTACCAGTCCTCGCCGGCGCAGGCGCTGGAGTCGGCGGCCCGCTTCATGAAGGAGGCGGGCGCGCACGCGGTCAAGCTGGAGGGCGGGCGCCGTGTGCTCCCGCAGGTCGAGGCGCTGGTGTCGGCCGGAGTCCCGGTGATGGCGCACCTCGGGCTCACGCCGCAGTCGGTCAACGCGCTCGGCGGCTACCGGGTGCAGGGCCGCGGGCAGGCGGGCGACGAGCTGATGGCCGACGCCAAGGACATGGAGCGGGCGGGCGCGTTCGGGGTGGTGCTCGAGTGCGTCCCCGCTGACCTGGCCGCCCGCGTGACCACGTCGCTGTCGATCCCCACGATCGGCATCGGCGCCGGTCCCTCGACGGACGCGCAGGTGCTGGTCTGGCAGGACATGACGGGCCTCACGCCGCGGCCGGCGCGCTTCGTCAAGCAGTACGCCGACGTACGCGCGGTGCTCGACTCCGCCGTCCGCGCCTTCGCCACCGACGTGGCGACCGGCGCGTTCCCAGGTCCCGAGCACACCTACAGCTGACCCCCGTCCGTACGGCGGGCTGTTGCACGACGGGCCGCCCGCCGTACGGCGATCTCATGTTCGACGATCTGTTGTACGGCGGGCTGCCGGAACCGGCCGCCCGCCGTACTTCGGCTGAGGACCTCAGCCCGGCGCTTGCGGCGAGTCGGTGACGGTTCCCGCCGTCACGGCGCTTCGTGACCCGTGTCCCACGGCCCCCTGACCCGCCGCACGGGGCGCCGGACCTCGCCGTACCTCTCCTGACCGACCCGGCGCCTGGAAGCACAACCGTGGACCAAGGCCCCGAAAGCGGGCCCAGGTGAGGTCCTAGGAGCGGGACCGCGGGCAAGGTGCCGATACTCGAGGCGGGACCTCGCTACCGAATCAGGCGATCACACTCTTCGGCCGCACTCTCGTAGCTGCCCAGCAGGAAGGTGTGGATCGCCGCCAGTTGGTCGCCGGAGAAGGTGGCCATCAATTGGCGGCTGCGGGCGTCCATCCCTTCGTAGAACGAAGCGATTCGTTCGAGTCCTGGCGCCCAGGCTTCGACGAGTACCCGGCGGCGGTCCGTCGGGTCCGGTTTGCGCCGGACATATCCCGCCTTCTCCAGGCGGTCGATCATGTGCGTGACCGCGCCGGTGGTGCGCCCGAGCTGAGAGCCGAGAGCGCCGGCGGTGCAGGCTCCTGCGCGGTTGAGTACGTGCAGGCAGAGCAGATCGGTCTGCGCGATGCCGAGCTGCTGGGCGATCAGGTCGTTCAGGCGTCCCAGAGCTCCGGCGAGGTCCGTCATGGAGGCAATGATCCGGTTGGCCAGTTCGTCATTCTGGTCGTCCTGCGGTTTGACGGGCATGCGTGGTCCCATTTATCTTCGCGGCTAAGATACTTAGTGATGAAGCTACTGTATCCGATGCTCTGCTTCTGCGACTTGGAAGGGGCAGTGACTCCTCCGCTCTCTGAAGGGAGCGGCTTCTCGCTAAGCCGCTTCCGCAGCCTGGCGAAGGGCAAGCCCTGCCCTCAAGATGTTGATCGCCGCGTTCACGTCGGCGTGCGCCTCGTGCCCGCATGCCGTACATCGGAACTCGGCCTGGGTGACACGGTTCTCCTTCACGCAGTGCCCGCATCGGGCACAGGCGCGGGAGGTGTTGGCGGGGTTCACTGCGATCACCTCTCGACCGGCGCTTTCAGCCTTGTGCGACAGGACCGTCAGGAACACCCCCCAACCCGCGTCCAGGATCGAACGGTTGAGACCCGACTTCTGGGCCACGTTGGTGCCGGGCGCGTCCACGGTGCCGGAGGCCGACCGGGTCATGTTGGCGATCTGCAAATCCTCATGCACGATCACGTCGTAGTCGCGGGCCAGCGCGAGCGCCGCCTTATGTGCGCCGTCAAGACGCTGACGGCGCACCTTTGCGTAAAGCGCAGCAACCCGTGCAACAGCCTTTCGGCGCCGCCTGGAGCCGCGTTTCCTGCGGGCAAGCTCCTGCTGTGCAGCGGCGAGACGGTCGGCGGTCGCGGCAAGGTGACGCGGATTGGCCACGTGCCAGCCGTCGCTGGTGGTGACCAGCCAGGCAACACCCATGTCCACGCCCACTACCGCACCCGTCGCCGGCAGAGGCCGGGCGGGCACCTCATCGCACGACAGCACCACGAACCAGCGGGCGCCCTCCCGCTTCACGCTGATCGTCTTGACGCTGCCCAGCACACGACGGTGCCGATGCACCCGCACCTGCCCAACGCCCTGAAGGCGCACGAACGTGGCGCTCAGGTGGTGAGGCTGGGAGTCCCACCGGCAGCCGTCGCCATCCTTGGGCCACTCCACCGTGTCGAACCACCCCCGCCCCTTGAAACGCGGGGAACCCGGGCGTGCGACCGGCCTTGACGCGGTCGAAGAACGCACGGAACGCCTTGTCCAGCCTGCGGAGCGTGGCCTGCTGGGAAGAGAACGACCACCGGGCCTGCCCGTCGGGGTCCTCGGTCCGGATGTGCTTCAACTCGCCGGACTGGTCACCGTACCCAACCGTCACACCCGCCCTGCGGTAGGCCGTACGACGGTGTTCGAGAGCAGCGTTGTAAAGCACCCGATGGTCCTCCAGGCATGCCGTCAACGCGGCGGCCTGCCTGCTGGTGGGGCGCAGCAGGAACTTGAACGACCTGCGCACACCCACCCCCAACCCGAACCGCAGTGATCAACGCTACCGGTCGGCACCGACAAACCCGGAAGGAGACTTGGATGCGCGAATCTGGCAGGTCACCGCACACTCGGGCCTTGACGGCCCTCCCGCTCCCGATTCCCCCGTCGCCTGAAGACGACGGTCCCCTCGGGAGAACTTGATGGACGGCTGGTACGTGGACGACCGCTGCATCAACTGCGATACCGCCCGACAGCTCGCGCCCGGCCTGATCGGCGAAGCCGGAGGAAGGTCACGGATCCTGCGCCCTGCGAACGACGAGGCGGAGACACGGCGCCTCCACGCGGCCGCCTTCGCCTGCCCCACCCGCTCGATCCGCCCGGCGTCCGGGCAGCCGGACCAGGCCCTCGACCCCTTTCCGATGGCTTTGGACAACGACGTCCTGATGTGCGGGCACAACTCCCGGCACACCGCCGGGGCCAACTCCTACCTGCTGCTGCGGCCCTCCGGCACGGCGATGATGATCGACACACCCCGCTGGAGCCGACGGCTCGCCGAGCGCTACGCGACATCGGGCCTCGTCACCGATGTGCTGCTCACCCACCGGGACCACGCCGCACACGGCCGCCGCTACGCGGACCATTTCGGCGCCCGGCTGTGGATCCACGAGGGCGACCTCGACGCGGCACCGGACGCGGACCACGTGATCCGGGGTCTCGAACCTCTGGAGATCAGCGAGGGGGTCACCGCCCATCCACTGCCCGGCCACACCCGGGGCAGCGTGCTCTACCTCGCGGATGACCGCTACTGCTTCAGCGGAGACAGCTTCTACTGGTCACGCACCACCGGTGACTTGGAAGTCGCGGACAGCGTGACCTGGTACTCCATCGAGGAGTTGGCCACCTCCCTGGCCAGGACGGCCGGGCGGTTGCGATTCCAATGGATCCTGCCAGGCCACGGTGACCGCCACCGCCTGGCCACCGACGAGATGTCCCGGCGGCTGCGAGCGCTGGCAGAACGCACGCGACCGCTACGGCCCAGGCCGATCGACTTCACGGCCGTCCGCTGGTGAGAGACCGGCCCAACCGGCACCGAGGCCCGCACCGCATCGGCCACGACCTCCAACCGCCCTATGGCCGGCCGTCGCCCGAGATGCGCGAACCGGACGCGACGGCACCCGCGCGGACGGATGCCGAACATCGTCGGCTCAGCGAGCAATCCGCCCCGGAGACCTACCCAACACGTGCGACAGACAAGGACACCATGACGATCCTGGGAACCCTGCTGAAGAACAAGCGCGCCGGCGAAGCGAATCTGGCCTGGCACCTCCCCGCCATGGCAGGACCCGAGGTGCTGGGCCTTCACAGCTCCGATTTCGAGAACGGGAGCGTCATCCCCAAGGCCCACGTCGGCAAGCGCGCCGGCGGCGAGAACCGCTCTCCTGCTCTCGCCTGGAGCGCCACACCGGAAGCCACCGCCCAACTGCTGCTGGTCGTCCAGGACATCGACTCCCCCACCCGCACCCCGTTCGTCCACTGTGTCGCCCTGCTCGAACCCGATCTCGTCACGCTGCCCACCGGAGCCTTGAACGCGGGGAGTCCGGTCCAGGGAGTGCGGGTACTTCGCTCAGGAATGGGGCGTGGCTACTTGGGGCCCGAACCGATCAAGGGACACGGCCTGCACCGTTACGTCTTCCAACTGTTCGCCCTGCCCACCGCCATCACCTCGGCGAAAGGCGACGCGCCACTGGACACGGCCAAGCCCGGGGCGGTGCTCGCCACCGTCAGCGGCCCGGTCCTGGCCCGCGGCCGCCTCGACGGTCTCTACACACGCTGAGCCGCACCGACGGCGCGACGCTGGAACTTCCCGTTACGCCGGTTCAAGCCCACAGCGCCACCGTGGGCAAGGTCCTGGGGCGTGCGTGTTCCGGAAACGGTGGATCTAGCCTCCTGTCCGCCCAGCAGACGCCACAGACCTGCAGCAACCGCTCCGGCGGGATCTCCCCGCCGGCCGGAGATCGGACAGTCCCAGGTCCCGCGAACGTTATCGCGGGCGAGTTGCGGGAGCGGGATCGCGGGCGAGTTCCGGGAGCGGGATCGCGGGCGAGTTCCGGGAGCGGGATCGTGGGCGTGTTTCGGGAGCGGGATCGTGGGTGGGGCGTAGCGCTAGTGGGTGGCTGTGGTTGGTTGTGGGTGGGGGGTGGTCTGGTGGGCGGGGGGTTTGGGGTGGCGGCGTAGGGCTGTGGTTGCGAGGGTCGCGGCGAGTATGGCCGCGCATGCCCACGGGAACCAGTCGCCGAGGCGGGAGTAGGGCGTGGGGGCCACCGGGCCGGGCAGGGATGTGGTGAGGGTGGCGAAGTCGCCGTCGCTGGTGGTTTCGGCCACGATGCGGCCGCGTGGGTCGCTGACGACCAGGGTTCCGGCTCGGGCGGCGCGTGCCACGGTCATGCCCGACTCGACGCCGCGGGTGACGGCCATGCGGCCGTGCAGCCAGCCGTCGTCGACGAAGTCCCAGGCGGGTGCGTAGAGCACGGTCGCGCCCCTGGCACGGGAGGCGCGGACGAGTTCGGGATAGTCCAGGTCCTTGCAGATGATCAGGCCTTCCGTTGTGCCCGGGAGCAGGGCGGGCGCGCCCTCACCCGGCTGGACCTCGTTCTCGACGCCGGGGATGAGGTGCTTCTTGACGTACCGCACGCCCGACGGCAGGGCGAGGGCGACGTTGTTCGCGCCCTGTCCCCTCTCCTGCACCAGGCCCGCCACGATGGTCACCCGGTGGCGGGTGGCGACGCGGTTCAGCGGGGCGAGCGCGGCCATGGTCCGGGGTCCGACGCGGAACGTCTTCTCCGGCAGCACGATCGTGCGCACCCCGCTCGCCGCCAGGGCCTCGGCGCGGGCGGCGTAGCGGGCCACCAGGTCGCGGCCCTCCGCCGTGTCGACCGGGATCGTGTCGTTGGGGTGGTCGGTGACGAGCAGGGCGATCCGGGGGCCACCCGCCGGAGCGGTACCCAGGAGCTGGAACGTGCCGTAGGCCAGCGCCACGGCCACCACGGTGCCGAAGGTGAGCGCGAGCCGCAGCCGCCCCGCCGTACCCGAGAGCGCGGCGGCGATCGCCGAGGGTACGGCGAGCAGCAGGAACGTGACGCCCCACACGCCGGTGAGCGAAGCGGTCTGCAGGACCGGCAGCAGGTCGGCCTGCGTGTAGGCCAGGCTCCACCAGGCGCCGTGCGGCATCGCGACGGAGAACGCGTACTCCACCAGGGCCCACCCCGCGGGGACGAGCAGCGCGGCGGAGACCGGGCGGCCTCGCCGTACCAGGGTGCTGAAGCCCGCCGTGAGCAGGCCGAACAGCAGGGAGGGTGCCAGCTGGCTGAGCGCCAGAACCGGGAGCGGCATCTCCACCACATTCAGGAAATATCCCCACATGGGGACCTGTCCGAGCGCCCACGCGGCGAACCCCGCCACCAGCGCCGCACGGAACCGCACCCGCGCCGCGACCACCAGCACCGGCAGCGCCGCGAGCCAGGTGAACCACGGCACCGGATGCAGCCCGGTGCCCAGAACGAAGAGAACGGCCGACAACACGACCGCGAACGGCTTCCACATGCCGTCGATGCTCCGCCCCCACCACCCTCCAGATCATCGCCCCCACGCGCGATCTCCGACGTCACTCCCCAGGACCACCAGCACCACCGCGCGATCTCAGGCGTCACTCCCGGGGACCACCAGCCCCGACTCGTAGGCGAAGACCACTGCCTGGACCCTGTCTCGTAGGTCGAGTTTGGTGAGGATGCGGCTGACGTGGGTCTTGACGGTGTGCTCGCTGACGACGAGCCGCGCGGCGATCTCAGCGTTGGAGCGCCCCGCGGCCACCAGCCGCAGCGTCTCGGACTCCCGCTCGGTCAGCGCCTCGAGCCGGGCCGCGAGCCTCGGCGCTACGCCGTGACCGGGCCGCCGTACCAGGTCCTCGACCAGCCGCCGGGTGACCGCGGGCGCGAGCAGCGACTCCCCCGCGGCGACCACCCGAACGGCGTGGGCCAGCTCGTCCCGCCGGATGTCCTTGAGGATGAATCCACTCGCACCCGCCCGAAGCGCCCCGTAGACATACTCGTCCAGGTCGAACATGGTGAGGATCAGCACCTTCGCCGACGTCGTCGCACAGATCTGCGCGGTCGCCTCGACACCGTCCATGCCGGGCATCTGCACATCCATCAACACCACGTCGGGCGCCAGCTCGACGGCCGCGGCCACGGCGTCCGCCCCGTCCCCGGCCTCGCCCACCACCTCGATGTCCGGCTGCGCGCCAAGAATCATGGCGAACCCGGCCCGGAACAGGTCCTGGTCGTCGACGATCAGCACGCGCAGCATGCCCTCATCCAACAGGAAGCTCGGCCGACACCACGAAACCCCCAGCCCCGGCCCCCGCACGGAACTTCCCACCACAGGCCTCGACCCGCTCCCGCATCCCCCTCAACCCAAACCCACCCGACTCCCGGAGCCCGAACCCACCCGACTCGCCCCGCTCCCGGATTCCCCCAAGCCCGAACCCGCCCGACTCGGCCCGCTCCGGCATCCTCCTCTGCCCGAACGTGCCCGGCTCGCCCCGCTCCCGCATCTCCTTCAGCCCGTGCCCGCCCGGCTCGGCGCGCACCAGCCCGCCGTCGTCGGCGATCTCCACGTGCAGGACTTCTCCCCACGCCAGCCTGATGCGTACGGCCTGCGCCGACGAGTGCCGTAGCACGTTGGTCAGCGCTTCCTGGACGATCCGGTAGGCGGCGACGTCGACCTCGTCGGGGACAGGCCGCGGCTCCCCGTCGGCGACGAGGTCGACCCGCAGCCCGGTCCTGGCGATGCGCTCGACCAGTTGGGGCAGCGCGGCCAGGCCGGGCCGCTCGGCGCGCAGCGTCCCGATCAGCCCGCGGAGCTGGAGCAACGCGGCGCGGCCCGTCTCGGCGATCGTGTCGAAGGCGTGCTCGGCCCTGGCCGGATCGGAACGCAGCACCACAGGACCCGCCTCGGCCTGCACCACCATCAGCCCGACGGAGTGGGTGACGATGTCGTGCACGTCACGGGCGATGCGGGTACGCTCCTCCGCCGCGGCCCGCGCCCGCTCCACCGCCACCCGCCGCGCGCGCTCGGCCATCTCGGCGGCCCTGGCACGGCGCGCCCTGGTACCGAGCCCGAGCGCATAGGCCGCCACGAACGAGGTGCCGACGAATCGCCACGCCTCGGAGTCCTCGTGCGGCACCAGAAGCGAGGCCGTCACGATCACCGCGGTCACCGGAACCACGACCAGCCGCTGCGTCTTCGTGCTCTGCGCGGCGATCGTGTACAGACCCACCAGCGGGCCGAACGGCAGCAGCGGCTTCTCCCACAGCACCATCGCGGTCATGGCCAGGCCCACCACCAGGCTGGCCCAGATGGGCGCGCGCCGCACCCAGTACACGGGCACCGACGCCAACACCGCCAGCCCGATCACCCACCAGGCCCGCGGACTCGGCACCAGCACCGGGATCACGGTGGCCGCGGTAACGGCCCCCGCGATCGCGAGATCGACACGCCGGAACTCCACCGGGCGAGTCTAGATGTCCGCTTCCTGCCCGGCATCGCTCCCGAGAGCGACCCCACAGGTCACTCCCGCGACTGAACCAGCGTGGCCCGATCGGTGTTCAACCCGCGCATCAGCACCACCACCCCGCTCCCCCGGATACGCGCCCTCGGGTCACCCCCGCGACTGAACCAGCGTGACCGGATCGGTGCTCGACCCACACACCACCACCACCCGCTCCCCCGGATACGTGCCCTCGGGTCACCCCTGCCGCTGAACCAGCGTGGCAGGATCGGTGTTCGACCCGCACACCAGCACCGCGACCCGCTCTCCCAGCTCAGGCACGTACGCGCCCGCCAGCAACGCGGCATAGGCCGTCGCCCCCGCGTGCTCGACGGCCAGTCGGTGCTCCTCCCAGAGCGTACGGCGAGCCTCGATGATCGCCTCGTCGGACACCAGCACGCTCTCAACCCCGGCACGGGACACGATGTCGTACGCCAACACCCCCACCTTCGTGGCGCCGAGCGCGTCGGCCCCCACCCCGCTCACCTTCACGGGCACGGGCCTACCCGCCTCCAACGCGCTGTGCATCGCATGCGTCAACTCCGGCTCCACCGCCACAACCCGCGGCCCACCCTCACCCCGCAACACACGGCTTCCCCCCTCACGGCCGATCTCCCCCGCCGAACCACGTGCGCTACCCGCCACGCCATGCGCGTTCCCCGCCTCACCGCGAGCCTCCCCAGCCTCACCACGGGCTTTCCCAGCCTCACCACGGGCCTCCCCAACCGCGCCACGCGCGTTCCCACCCGCACCGCGCACGTTCCCCGCCTCACCGCGGGCCTCCCCACCCGCACCCCGCACGTTCCCCGCCTCACCGCGGGCCTCCCCAACCGCGCCACGCGCGTTGCCCGCATCGGAGACGGTGCCACCTTCTGTAGCCGTGGCCGACACGATCCCGGGCTGACCCGTGGCGGTTCCGGCCTCTTGAACGCCCTCGACTCTCAAGGCTCCCGAGCCGAGGGTGATGCCGGCGATGAGGCCACCGCCGCCCACGGCCACCAGGATCGTGTCGACGCCGCCCGTCTGTTCCATGATCTCCAGGCCGACGGTGCCCTGGCCGGCCACGACCTCGGGCTGGTCGTAGGCGTGCACCTCCAGCGCCCCGGTCTCGGCGGCGCGCTTGGCGGCGGCCTCGGCGGCCTCCGAGTAGATGGACCCCGTCTGTGTGATGTGGGCGCCCAGAGCCCGCAGCCCCGCCACCTTGACCGGGCTCGTCACGGTCGGCACGAAGATCTCCGCCCGTACGCCCAGCGACCTGGCCGCGTACGCCACCGCCAGCCCGTGGTTGCCGCCGCTGGCCGCGATGACCCCGGCCTCGGGCAGCTTCCCCGCCGACAGGATCCGGTTGAACGCCCCGCGCACCTTGAACGACCCGGAATGCTGCAACTGCTCCAGCTTGAAGAACAGCCCCGGCGCCACCTCGTAGACGGGCGTCCGCAGGACGTGCCCGCGAATCCGCTCGGCCGCCGCCCGTACATCCGGAAGTATCATCACAGCTCCTGGTCGATGGTCCGCTTGAGCTCGGCTATCCGCCGCTCGTCCCGTTGGTAGAACACCCACTGCTTGATCCGCTTGCCCCTGATCAGCCCGGCGCGCTCCAGAATCTTGAGGTGACCGGTGGCGCTCGGCTGCGTCATCCCGAGCTTCTGCGCGATGAACAGCGAGCACACCCCATCGGCCACCAGATCCCCGTCGACCTGGGGCGGAAAGTGCGCCACAGGATCCTTCAACCACTCCAGGATCAGCAACCTGGGCCGACTCGCCAGCGCCTGCATCTCGGACAGCACTTAGGCATTTTCCTAATCCCCTAACCCTCCCGTCAACCCACGCTCCCGAAATTCCAGGCACACGACGCGAGGGCTCCAGGCGCCAGGGTTTCCCTGGCGCTGGAGCTTCCCAGGCGCAGGGGCGGAGGGACGCGGATTCCGCAGTTACCGGACGCCCGGGTACGAGGCTTCCCCGGACGCCTGGAAACCGAGAGTTTCAGGACGCGGGGTCGGCGGGACGCTGGCCCCTCGCGCCCGGGTCACGAGGGTCTTCCAGGCGCCGGGGCGGCGAGACTGTGGTCGGCGAAACACGGCGCCCTGTGCGGCGGGAAACCAAGGGCCGCGAGACATGGGTTCCATGCGACACACCAGGACGGTGCCCCGGGCCAGGAGGTATCCCCGGGCGCCCAGATCCCGAAGGGTTTCCGGACGCCCGGTCGACGGGAGTCGGGTTTCGCGGTTCTCTCGCGCCCAGGTCACAAGGGTCTTCCAAGCGCCAGGGCGGCGAGACGGTGGTCGGCGGAATGCGGCGGAGGAGCGGGGGCCGAGGGACGTGGGTTCTGAGGGGCGTTGCGGCGGGTGAGCGCGCGCCGCTGGAGGAGCGTCTCCCTGGACAGGGCCCGGCCGGAGTGCGGTGGGTGGCGGTGGCGGCGGCCTTGCCGTATGAGGGGTGAGATGGAGTCCCGTACGAGCGGTGAGATGAAGTTACGGCAGGGCTTGGGAGATGTCCTCCCAGAGGTCCTCGGGGTGCTCGATGCCGACAGCGATACGCACCGTGCCTTCGGTGATGCCGTGGCGGGACAGTTCGGCGGCGCTGAGCGAGCGGTGGGACGTGGTGGCCGGGTGCAGGACGAGCGTCTCGACCCCGCCCAGCGACGGCGCGAGCAGCGCGAGCCGGATCGAGCTCATGAACTTCTCCCCCGCCTCCCGCCCACCGGCCAGGTCGAAGGCGAAGACCCCGCCGAAGTCCGGCAGGAGCTTGGCCGCCAGTTCGTAGGACGGGTGGCCGGGCAGCCCGGGCCAGTGGACCGCGGAGACGGCGGGGTGTTCGGCGAGCCGGGTGGCCAGCAGGCGGGCGTTGGAGCAGTGCCGCTCCATCCGCAGCGCCAGCGTCTGCATCCCGCGCAGCGTGAGCCAGGCCGCGAACGGGTCGGCGGAGGCCCCGAGCTCGATCGAGAAGTGCCACACCTTCTTCCACAGCGCCTCGTCGGCGAAGACCGCGATGCCGCCGACGACGTCGGTGTGGCCGGACAGGTACTTCGTGGTGGAGTGGAGGACGATGTCCGCCCCGTGCGAGATCGGGCGGCACAGGATCGGCGAGGCGAAGGTGTTGTCGACCACCGAGAGGATGCCGAGGTCGCGGGCCGCGGCGCACATGCCGGGCAGGTCGGCGACCTGGGCGATGGGGTTGGCGATGGTCTCCAGGTAGACCAGCCTGGTCTCGGGGCGTACGGCGGCGCGCAGCGCGGCGGGGTCGTCCTCGGGCACGTAGCTGACGGTGATGCCGAAGCGGCCGACCAGCTCGTTGATCATGGCGGCGGTGCCGCCGTAGAGCGCCTTCTGCGCGATCAGGTGGTCGCCCGGCTTGAGCAGGCCGAGCAGCACCGTGTTGATCGCGCCCATGCCCGAGCCGGTGGCGATGGCCCCGGCGCCGCCCTCCATGCCGGAGACGGCCTCCTCCAGCGAGCGGACGGTGGGGTTGGTGTAGCGGCCGTACACGAACGGACCGTCGGGGCGGCTCATCCCGTCGGCCATCACCGCCGGGTCGTCGAACACGAAGCCGGAGGTCTGGTAGATCGGCACGCTGATGGGGCGGCTGCCCTCGATCGGGGGTTGCGGCAGGTGAACGGCCCTGGTGTCTGGTCTCATGCCACCAGCTTCTCCGGAATCGGGAAGGAAGTTCAGATCCAATGCGGCAGAATTGGTCCATGAATGGGGCCAATCTCGATGATCTGGTCGACCTGCTCGGGCGGTGGGCGTCCGGTCGCGGGCCGCTCTACCTGCTGCTCGCGGCCAGGTTCCGCGCCCTGATCGACGACGGCGTGCTGCCCTCGGGCGAGCCCCTGCCGCCCGACCGGGTCCTGGCCACCCGCCTCGCCGTCGGCCGCGGCACCGTGGTGGCCGCCTACGACCTGCTGCAGCAGGAGGGCCGCGTGGTGCGCCGCCAGGGCAGCGGCACCCGGGTGGCCCCGCTCAACCTGCCCGCCACCCGCACCGCCGACAGCGTGGTGGCCAACCCGCTGCTGCTGCACATCCTGCATCCGCCGGACGGCGTGCAGCTGCTGACCTGCGCGGCCCCCGACGAGCCGCCGGAGGCGATGGTCGAGGCCTACCAGGAGGCGGCCGCGCGGTTGTCCGGTACCCGCGACCTGGGCTACCAGCCTGCCGGCAATCCCGTGCTGCGCGAGGCGGTCGCCGCCTACTACCGCGACCGCGGCCTGCCCACCACGCCGCAGGAGATCCTGGTGACGACCGGCGCCCAGCAGGCGCTCACGCTGCTGGCGACGCTGCTGCTCGCGCCCGGCGACACCGTGCTCACCCAGGCGCCGACGTATCCGGGAGCGCTGGAGGTCTTCCGTCACGCCGCCGCGATCGTCAAGCCGCTCGGCTCCCCCGACCGGCCCGCGGCGATCTACGTGGTGCCCACGGCGAGCAACCCCACGGGCTCGATCATGGATCCGCCCGAGCGGCACCGCCTGGTCACGCGGGCCGCCGCGCTCGACGCGCCGCTGATCGACGACGAGGTCAACGCCGAGCTCTGCTTCTCGGGCGAGACGCCCGCGCCGCTGGCCCGCTACGCCGCGAGCGGCGCCGAGCACGTCATCACGATCGCCTCGATGAGCAAGCTGGTGTGGGGCGGGCTGCGCGTGGGGTGGATCCGCGCCACGGCGCCGCTGATCTCCCGGCTGGCCAGGCTGCGCGCGGTCCACGACCTGGGCGGTGAGGTGGTCTCCCAGCTGGCCGCCGCCTTCCTGCTGCGCCGCCTCGACGAGGTACGGCAGGCCAGGGTGGGCCGGCTGCGCGCCAACCACGACCACCTGTGCGCCGAACTGCGTTCCCGGCTCCCGACCTGGACGTTCGAACCCGCGCTCGGCGGCCAGACCCTGTGGGTGCGGATCCCGCGCGGCGACGTGGACTCCTTCTCCCAGGTGGCGCTCAGGCACGACGTCGCCGTGGCACCGGGCAGGTCCTTCGATCCCCTGGGCGGGCTGGCCGACCGGATGCGCCTGCACTTCCTCTTCCCCCAGGAAGAGCTGACGCTGGCGGTCGAACGCCTGGCCGAGGCCTGGGCCGCCTACGACGGCACGCGCCACCCCACGGCCAGGCATCAGTTGATCGTCTGAGCGGTCAGCTCTGGGCTGATCAGGATTCCCGGAGTCGGGCGATGGACCAGGGTGGGGGCATGCAGTCGACCTTCGTGCTCGTGCACAGCCCCGCCGTCGGCCCGTCGACCTGGGCGCCGGTGGCCGCCGCGCTGAAGCGGGCGGGCCACGCCGCCGTGGTGCCCGACCTGACCGGCGTGACCCGGGGCGGCCCGCCGTACTGGCCCGCCGTGGTCGAGGCGGTGCGGGCGGCCACGCCGGAGGGTCGGGTCGCGCTGGTGGCGCACAGCAACGCTGGGCTGTTCCTGCCCGCGATCAGGGAGGGGCTGGGCGAGCGGGTGGAGGCGTGCGTGTTCGCCGACGCGCACCTGCCGCCGCGCGAGGGGCTGGTGCGGGTGGCCGAGGAGGAGTTCCAGCCGTTCCTGCGCGGGCTGGCCGACGAGCAGGGGCTGCTGCCGCGCTGGACGGAATGGTGGAGCGAGGAGGACGTGGCGCCGATGTTCCCCGACGCGGAGACCAGGGCCGTGGTGGTGGCCGAGCAGCCGCGGCTGCCGCTCGACTACTACACCCAGCTCGTGCCCGTGCCCGCCGGGTGGGACCGCGGGCGGTGCGGCTACCTGTGGTACGGCCCGCCGTACGAGACGTTCGCGGAGGAGGCGCGGCGGCGGGGCTGGCCGGTCCTGCGGACGCCCGGCCACCACCTGCACCAGCTCGTCGATCCCGCGGCGGTGACAGCGGCCTTGCGCAAGTTGACGGGAAAGTAGGAGTACCAGACAGGGACAAAGTCAATCCGTTTCCGGATAATTAGGGCGGCACTCATAGGGGGGCGATGTGTCGCCAATCCGTTTCGGCATCCTGGGGCCGCCGGTCATGTGGGAGAGGGGGGACGAGGTCCGGCTCACCACCCGGCGTTCCCGGGCGGTGCTGGCGCATCTGCTGCTGAGACCGGCCTATTCGGCGTCCGTCGACACGCTCGTCGATGTGATTTATGGGGATACACCGAGCAAAAGCGCGCGTAATCAGGTGCACCGCGGCGTGGGGGAACTCAGAAAGCACGGAGTGGTCATCGACGTGCACGACAACGTGTACACGCTGGCGGCCAGCGACGACCGGGTCGACGCTTTCGTTTTCACGCGGCTGTACGAGCAGGCGCGCGCGGCCGCGCGGTCGGGCGACCATGAGGCTGCCGCCCGCACGCTGCGTACGGCGCTCGCGCTGTGGCGCGGGCCCGCCCTGGCGGGGCTCGACAGCGCCGCGTCGGTGACCGCCGCCGCCGAGTGGAACGAGCGGCGCCTGGCGGCCGTCGAGGACCGCGTCGACGCCGACCTCGCGCTCGGGCGGCACCGGGAGGTGATCGCCGAGCTGCGGCATCTGACCGCGCAGTATCCGCTGCGCGAGCGTTTCCACGGCCAGCTCATGCTCGCGCTCTACCGGGCCCAGCGGGGCAGCGAGGCACTGCGGGTGTACTCAGGACTTGAGGGCCTGCTGCGCGACGAGCTCGGCACCGATCCGGGCTCGGACCTGCAGCAGCTCCAGTTGCGCGTACTGCGCCAGGATCCCGCCCTCGACCCGCGCGACGGCCTGGAGCTCGGCGGCCTCACCCTGCCGGGCCCCGAGCAGGACGAGCTGGACGTGCCGGTGCCGCGCCAGCTGCCCGGGCGGCCGGAGTGGCTCATCGGGCGCGAGGCCGAACTCGACCGGCTGGCGCGGGCGCTGCGCGGCGGCGGGCAGGTCGTGGTCACGGGCCAGGGCGGGGCGGGCAAGTCGGCGCTCGCCCTGGAGGCGGCCCACCGGGCCGACTTCCCCGACGGGCAGCTGTACGCCGAGGACCTGTCGTCACCGGAGGACGTCCTCGGCAGCTTCCTGACCGCACTCGGGGTGCGGGAGATCCCCTCGGGTGTGGCGGCCAGGTCGGGGCTGCTGCGCGGCGTGCTGGCCTCGCGACGGGTCCTCGTCTTCCTGGACGGCGTGCTGGACGCCGACCAGGTCCGCCCGTTCCTGCTGGGCGACGGAGGCAGCGCGGTCCTGGCCACCAGCCGTTCCCCTCTCGCCCTGCTGCCCGGCACGTCCCGCGTCGCCGTACCGCCGCTGTCGCCCGCCGACGCCGGGCGCCTGCTCGTCACCGCGCTTGGCGGCCAGGACGAGCGGATCGGGGCGGAGCCGGAGGCGGCCGACCGGATCGTGGAGCTGTGCGCGGGGCTGCCGATCGCGTTAAGGATCGCGGCGGCCAAGCTGGCGGCCCGTCCGCACTGGCCGCTGCGGCGCCTGGCCGACCGGCTCGGCGACCCGGCGACGATCCTGGACACGCTGCGGCACGACGGTCAGGCGATGCGCCCTACCCTGCGGCGGGGCTACGAGGCGCTCTCCCCCGGCCTGCGCGCGCTGGTCCGGGCCATCGGCTGGTACGGCGAGCCAGAGGTGTCCACCACCGTCGCGGCCGCCCTGATCGACGTGCCCGTCGACGCGGCGGAGACGTCGCTGGCCGAGCTGGCCGAGCAGCACTTCCTGATCACCCAGGGCCCGGCGGAGGGCGGCGGGTTCGCCTACCGCTGCCACGAACTGCTCCTGGGCTTCGCCGCCGAACGTGCCGCGGCCGAGGATCCGGAGCCCGCCAGGACGGCCGCCGTCGAACGCGCCCTCGGCACCTGGCTCACCCTCACCGACCGCGCCCACGCCCACCTGCGCGGCCGCGACCACGCCATCCCCCGCGGCCACGCGCCCCGCCACCCGGTGGCACCACCCGCTCCGCGACCGGATCACGACGTGGCGGACGCGGTCGCGTTGGAGCGCGTCGCGGCGGCCGTGCGGCGGGCCGCCAGGGCGGGGCTGGACGAGTCGTGCTGGGAGCTGGCGATCGCCCCGCTGGCCGTGTTCGAGATGCGGGCGTGCTTCGACCTCTGGCTGGAGACCCACGAGGTGGCGCTGGCCTGCGTCCGTGACAGGGGCAACCGGCGCGGCGAGGCGGCGCTGCTGTACTCGCTCGGCGAGCGGGCGATGCTGACCGGCGACACGATGGGCGCCAGGGAGCTGCTCAACCAGGCCTCGCGCCACTTCACCGAGCTGGGCGACCGGCACGGGCGCGGCCTGACGCTGCGCCTCCTGGGCGACCTCGACCGTTTCCGCCAGGACTGGGAGCGCGCCCACGGCACCTACCTGGAGGCGGCCGGGCTGCTGCGCGAGTGCGGCGACCCGGTGGCGGAGGCCGACGCGGTGGGCGGGCTGGCCCTGGTGCTGCACGCGACCGGCGAGACGCGGGAAGGGCGGGAACACCTGGAGCGGGCGCTCGAGCTGTGCCGCCAGGGCGGGTGCCTGCGGCCGGAGGTGCGGATCCGCTGGGGCCTGGCCGTACTCGCCGCGCGGGAGGGGAACCCGGAGCAGGCCTACCCCGAGCTGCTGCGCGCGCTGGAGATCGCCACCCGCATCGGGGACCGGCTCGCCGAATCGGACATCCTGCTCGACCTGGGCACCACCGGCATCCTGCTCGGCGACCCGCAGACCGCCTACTCCAACCTGGTCAGCGCCGAGAAGCTGGCCCGCACCTCGGGCCTGGCCAGGATCGTGGCGCGGGCCCGGATGGCCCAGGACTTCCTCAACGGTCCGCTGCCCGAGGACCCTCGGAGACCGTGACCTCGGCGATCTCGCGCAGGGCGCGCAGATGGCGCTCGAAGGCGGCCCTGCCCGCCGGGGTGAGCGACAGCGAGGTGCGCGGCCGCTTGCCGATGAAGGTCTTGCTGACCTTCACGTAGCCGGCGGCCTCCAGCGTGGAGATCTGCTTGGACAGCGCCGAGTCGGTGACCTCGATCGTGTCGCGCAGCGCGCGGAAGTCGGCCGAGTCGACGGCTGCCAGCGCGGCCACGATCGAGAAGCGCACCGGGGCATGGATCGTCTCGTCCAGCTCCCACCTAGGGTGGCTCACGGCTGCCTTCTCGTCGCCCGCAGGTCCAGATATCCCACGAGGAAGAAGGGTACGGCCGTCACCAGCGCGCCCGGCAGCCACCATGCCAGCGAGCCGGGGAAGACGGCCGAGCCCACGGTCACCACGACCGAGTACAGCAGCGCGCCGGTGGTGGTGCACAGCGCGTAGAGCGTGCGGTAGTGGCGCGGCACGACCGGGCGGGTCGCCGTGTAGATCACCAGCGTCATCAGCGGCACGATGCCCACTCCGGTGATGGCGTAGGAGGCGGGCTGCGGCACGAGCACGCCGAACACCACGAGGATCACCGCGGCCGCCACGCCGAGGCCGAACGCCAGCCAGGCGCGCGAGCGGGCCTTGGCCCGCATCCCCGCGGCCAGCGCGTCGACCCCTTCGAGCGCCTGCCGCGCCTGCTCCCTGTCCACGGCTACACCTCTCCCTGGTCCCACTTGAACGTCCTGACCGCCAGCAGCGCCGCCACCGCGGTGGTGCCCGCGACGACCGCGACCGACACCCACACCTCGTGGAACGGCCGGCCGCCCGGCAGTTGCGTGGCCATCAGGTCGGCGAAGAACGAGCTGGGCAGCAGGCTCAGCGCGTCGGCCACGCCATGCGGGAAAAGGTACAGCGGGAACGCGAGACCGCTCAGGAACAGCGCTCCCAGTTGCACGAGCGTGCCCACGTTGGTGGCGGCGTCCGGCGAGTTCATCCGCCCGCCGATCAGGTAGCCGATGCTGCCGAACATGGCCAGCCCGAGCAGCGTGATCCCGAGCAGCGCGGGCAGCGCAGACACCGGGACGGCCCCGATGGCCAGGGCGAGCGCGAGCACCAGCACGGCCTGCACGACCACCATGGCCAGCCGGATCGGCATGTGCGTGAGCAGCAGCCTGGCCCGGCCGACCGGAGTGGTGCCGAGCAGCCGCAGCGTGCCCTTGGTGCGCATGGCGGCCAGCGGTCCCGCCGTGACGGTCAGGGAGGCGCCGGTGACGGCCAGGAAGAGCGCCATCGGCACCACCACCTGCTTGAAGTCCGGCATGTCCGGCCCACCCTCGGGCAGGAGCTGGGCGATGCCGAGGAAGATCCCGGCCATCCCGAACGGGAACAGCAGCGCGAACCAGAAGTAGCGGCGGTCGCGCAGCAGCTCACGCGCGTGCAGGCCGATGAGCTCGCGGGTGGCGGAGGTCATGAGGTCACCTCGTCGAAGTCGGCGAAGGCACGGCCGGTGACCCTGCGGAAGACGGTCTCGAGTCCGGCGTCCCTGGTCTGGATCTGCCGTGCTCCCAGCGCGCCGGTGAGGACGGGGAACAACGCGTCGGGATCGGCGGTGCGCAGCCGTACGCGGGTCTGGCCGTCGCGCGCGTGCGCGGTCAGCTCGATCACGTCGGCCCGGGCACGCAGGCCCTCCAGGTCGCGGTCGGCGCTGACGGTGAAGTGCAGCTCCTGCTCGGGGGCGAAGCGGCTGACGAGCTCGGCGGGCATGCCGCAGGCCACGATCTTGCCCTGGTGCATGATGCCGACCCGGTCGCACAGCTGCTCGGCCTCCTCCATGGAGTGGGTCGAGAGCAGGACGGTGCCGCCGTCGTCGCGGTGGGCGCGGATGGCGTCCCACAGGTCCTGGCGGGCGTTGGGGTCGAGCCCGGTGGAGGGCTCGTCGAGGACGAGCAGCCGGGGCCTGGAGATCAGCGCGGTGCCTACCAGCAGGCGCTGGCGCTGGCCGCCGGAGAGCTTGGCGACGCGGACGCGCCGGGAGTCACCCAGCCCGAGCCGCCGGATGACGGAGTCGACACCGGCGGGCGAGCGGTAGAAGGAGGCCCACACCCGCAGCAGCTCCTCCACGGTCTGCTGCTCGAACAGGGCGGCGTGCTGCGGCTGGACCGCCACCACGCGGCGCACCTGGTCGCGCTGCTCGATCGGGTCGAAGCCGAACACGCGCACCGTGCCCGAGGTGGGCCTGCGCAGCCCTGCCAGGGTCTCGATGCTGGTGGTCTTGCCCGCGCCGTTAGGGCCGAGCAGGCCGAACACCTCGCCGCTCGCGATGGTCAGCGAGATCCCGTCGACGGCGGTGACCTCGCCGTAGCGCTTGACGACGTCGTCGAAAACGACCGCCAGGTCGTGCATGGAGATTCCTCTCTCTGGTCGTGCCTGGCCTATCGCTTTCCATACTGATATCTACTTTCCAACTTGGCAAGTACTTTCTTAGTTGGCAGCCGCCAGGCCGAGCAGGCACTCCTCCGCGGGGACGAAGCCCCACCTGTTGAGGTCCATGTGCAGGTAGTTGAGCAGCAGCTCGGCGCGCGTCACCGGCACGCAGGCGGCCTCGGCCGCGTCGAGGGTCTCGACGACGTTCGCGATCTGCCCGTCGAGGTCCACGCCGCCGGGGGCGGGCGTGCCGTGCACGCGGACGACCCGCTCGCGCAGCTCTTCCTGGCCGGGCACGGCCATGCGCAGCTGCCAGCCCCACTGCCGCCGGTGCGCGGCCCAGAAGGCGGCGGGGTCGGGCAGCGCGGCGCTCACCAGGCCGCGCATGTAGGCCAGCGCCAGCCCGGCCCTGGCCCGCGCCCGTTCGAGCCCGGCCACGCCGGCGTCGAGGTACCAGGCCGAGCCGCGGGTGAACAGCTCCTCGGCCAGCGCCACGCCCGCCGTCCCGCCGTACTTGCCCAGCTCGGGCGCGTACAGGCAGGGCCGCGCGCGCCGATGGCTCGGCAGCGTGCCGGGGAACTCGCCGCGCACGAGCGCCTCGTACGGCTCGGCCCGCAACCCGCCGAGCAGCCGCTCCACCTCGGGGACTCGCTCGTGCAGGCGGTCGACGCCGTCGGGCGGGCAGCTCAGCCGCAGGCGCAGGTGGTAGCCGCTCAGGTCCCAGTAGCGGATGAAGAACCACCGCCCGGCGCCCTCGCGGGCGGCCTGGTCGCGCAGCCAGGGCACGAGCACCCGGGTGGCAGGGTCCATGAGGTCGGATCCGCCCGGGTAGGCGCGGACGTACCACCAGTCCATCTCAGTCCCCCTGAAGGAATCAGCGCTGCCGTGGCCAGCGGACGAGGACGGCGTACTCGACCGCCCTGCGCCGGCCTTCCCTGTCGAGCTGCGGGTGCAGGTGCCGCTCGGGCAGCGCCTCCACGATCCGCACGTGCGTGGTGCCGGGCCGCAGCCACTGGTGGAGCATGCCGATCGACAGCGGCGAGGCCAGCGACACCCACAGCGGCTTGCGCTCGCCCGCCATGCCCATCGAGGCCCCGCCGAGCTGGTGCACGAAGACCTCCTCCGGCAGGCCGTGCGCGCGGCGGAAGCGGTCGGCGCGCATGGCCAGGGCCGCGTCGTCGTCGCCAGGCTCGGGCAGGGCGCCGATCGGCGCCACCCACGAGGCCCGCCTGACCACGACCCTGCCCTGCGCGACGCGCGGCAGCGCGACCACGTCCGCGCCGCAGGCGGCCTGCAGCTCGCCCGCTCTGCCCATCGTGTAGTCGGAGTGCGGCGCGGCGTTGATCCACGGGTCCGCCAGCACGGCGAGCAGCCGGACGTAGGACTGCAGGATGTGGTTGGGGATGAGGCCGAGGTAGGCCAGCCCGATGGGCTCGCCGCCCATGTCGAAGAGCGAGAGCGTGTCCGTTTCCTGGTCATGGGCGAGCGTGGTGCCCTCCAGCGTGATCCCGCCGGGTCCGCCGACCTCGCCCGGCAGCACCAGCGGCGGCAGCAGCCCGGTGCACTCGGACTGGACGGTGTTGCACTCGGTCCAGGCGACCAGCTCGCGCCGGTGTCCGCCGGGCCAGCAGGCGGCCACGTGCTCGGCCAGCGGCCCGCGCACGCCCTCGCCGAGCAGCGTGCCGAACCGGCTGAACAGCCCGCCGCCGCCGTAGCCGAAGTTGTTGACCACCAGCCGGTAGCGGCCCGCCTCCACCTCGGCCTGGCTCGCGGCCTCGATCTGGAACAGCAGCGCGGTGCCCGGCGGCGCGCTGGTCGGCCCCACCGGCAGCCAGGCCCGCTCCCCCGGCCGCGGCCTGGCCTTCATGTCCAGCGCCGCGGCCCGCTCGAGCGGCGGGTTGGCGTCGCCGTCGACGACCAGCCGCATGAGGAAGTCCAGCGGGTCCCGGCACGCGCCGCCGCGCCCGAACTCGGCCACGAAGCGCTCCACCAGCAGGTCGTAGACGTGCGAGCGGAACACCCACGGCCGGATCCGCGCCGTCAGCCCCGCCAGGTCCTCCTGTACGGCGGGCAGCGCGCACGGGTCGGGAAGCGCCAGGTCGGTCTCACGGTCCTCGTAGATCAGCCCCTTGGGCCGGCCCGTCCAGGCCTTGGACAGCTCGCCCACCTCCGCCCCCGCGGCCAACCGCTCGGGCACGTCGCCGCGCCAAGCGCCGCCGCCGAGCTCGCCGATCTCGGCGACCGCCCGCGCCTCGGGGGCGTCGCCCAGGACCCGGGCCAGCGCCTGGAAGGGGTCCTCGTCGCGCTTCCACGGCGGGACGGGGTGCAGCAGCCCGCTGTCCATGAGCCGCAGGAACCGGGTGAACGGCCGCTCGCCGCCGACGGCCCGGGTGATCTCGGCCAGGGTGAGCGTGTCGCCGTCGAGGCGGTCGAGCCAGGGGCGGGCGTGGTCGGCCTCGACGACCCGGTCCTGGCGCCAGATGATGCCCTCGGCCTCGACGACCTCGCTGTGCAGGGCGTACTCGCCCTTGAGCGTGGCGGGCCGGTAACGCAGCAGGCCCGCGCTCTCCTCCTGGTGCGCCACGTGCCACAGCGCCTGGTGGGCGAGGGTGGTGGCGGCCCGGCTGCGGGCCTGGCCCCGGCCTGTGGTCCCGGCCAGGCCGACCGTGGTCAGGCCCGACAGCGGGCTCGTCTTGACCGCGGCGCGCGAGACGTAGGAGTACAGGGTCTGCCGGTGGCGGGGGGTGTCGCGCTTGCCGTACCTGATCCAATCGGGCGCGGCCAGGGCCAGCGAGCGGGCGAACTCGGGCCGGTCGAGGGCGGCGCGCAGGGTGGACAGCGCCTGGGCGCGGTCGGCGGCCAGCTGGGCGGCGAGCTTGTCGGCCAGGTCGTCCCGGCTGCGGCTCAGCCTGATCCAGGTGTCGGCGGACACGCGGGCCGCCGGGTCGAGGCGGGCGCGGACGCGGCGCTCGACGTCGTCGTCCCAGGGCAGCGTGGCGAGCCGGTTGGCGGCGCGCTTGCCCGCCAGCACCTGGCGGCGCAGCGGCACGTCGTCGTCGAGGCGCGGCACCAGCGCGAACAGCGCCTCGATGAGGCGCGGGGCCAGCTCGTCCAGCTCGTCGGTGATCCTGGCCAGCTCGGCGAGCAGGCCGGCGGTGGGGGCGGCGGCCAGGTCGAGCACGTCGGCGGGCAGCCCGGCGACCCGCGCCATGACGGGGCCCGACAGGTGCGCCTTCACGGGCCCACCGCCGCGAGCGCGGCCCTGACCACCCAGGGCAGGGCCGACACGACTGATACGGCGAGCACGCAGATGTAGGCGGCCGAGATCGAGGCGTAGGCGAGGTAGGCCAGGCGCGCCCTGGCGGGCAGGTTGGTGAGGTATTCGGGCAGCGGGCGCGGGATGATCTTGCTGCCGAGCAGCGTGAACGCCCTGCCGCGCGGGTCGACCAGGCCGGTGGCGGCCTCGATCGCGGTGTAGCCGTCGCTCGGAAGCAGCGGGTTGAGGTTGATCACCAGGCCGAGCAGCTGGAAGACCAGCATGATCGAGGCGGTGTGGTGCGGCAGGCCGCTCGTGGTGAAGGCGACGGTCGCGGTGACGAGCGTGAACCAGCCGTCGCTCATGACCCCGGCCAGCGACAGCACGATCCGCCCGCCGCGGCCGCGCAGCCGGTAGGCGTCGGTCCTGTCGACGTAGGCCAGCGGCATGAAGTAGAACAGCAGCGCGACGCCCAGGCCGCGGACCGGCACCCTCAGCACCTGGGCCACCAGGGCGTGCGCGGTCTCGTGCACGAACATCAGCGCCAGCTGCAGTACCGCCGCCAGGACGAAGGCGGGCCCGGCGATCTGCGGGAACGACAGCCCTTCCGTGCTCGTCCTCACCACCGCCAGCGGATACCCGGCCAGCCCGCCCAGCGCGAACAGGGCCACCAGCACCCGCGGGTTCCGGCGGCGCAGCATGGCGGCGAGCGGCTCGAGCAGCCTGGGCAGCGCGCGGGAGATGACGACGCGCGGCATGAACAGCGAGGTGTTGATCCGGCCGCGCCGCGGCTTCTCCGGCGGGTCGGACCCGACGAGCAGCCCGCTCTCCTCCAGCGTGGCCAGGAAGGCCTCGAGCCGGCCCGGTTCGCCGCCGCCGAGCAGCGCCACCAGTTCCTCGCGGGTCCTGGTGCCGTCGAGATGGCCGAGCACCACGCGGGCGGCCGGGGTCACGCGGTGGTAGGTGCCGGTGATCGGGTCGTAGACGAGCGGACGGTCGTCCATCCCTGTGAGGAGTTCCAGGTCGTCCCGGAGTTTCGGTGCGCTGATCATCACCTGGTCCTTGGATCGGGAGGGCTGGGGCCGCGCCGGCCCCAGCCCGTCGTCCTTGCGGCCGTCAGCCCAGGCAGGCGGCCGTCGTGAGGCTCGAAGCCGAGGTGAACGGGCACGACAGGCTTCCCGCCGAGGTGAAGCTGGAGAAGCTGCCGAGGGCCGTGCCCTCAGGCAGGCCCTCCAGAGCCATGCCCTCGTCCATCGCGTAGAGGTCGATCTGGTCGGGGGTCATAGCGACTCCTTAGCTCGAGCTACTGGCGCACATGACGGTCATGGCGCTGCTGAACGGGCAGCTGCCCGTGCTGACGGTGGAGGAGGTGCCGAAGGTGCCCAGCGCGGCGGCCTCGTCCAGCTGCTCGATCTCGAGACCGCCCGCGGGCAGCTCGATCGCTGTCAGCTCGATGTCGTGGTTGTCGTGTGTCATGCGGGTTGCTCCTTCTACGAGAAGGTCGACGCAGTCCCGACACAGCTGGCGGAACTCAGCGGACAGGACGCCGTGGATGCGGACGCCGAGGAGAAGAAGCAGCCGAGAGCGTTACCCGCCGGCAGCTCCTCCACGTCGAGCGCGTCGTCGAACGCGTAGAGCTCGATCTGCTCCATGTGCCAACTCCTAAAGGGGGATCAGGTGTAACTGGAGAAGCTGCTGAACGACGAGGCCGTCGACAGCGGGCAGGACGTCGTGGACGCCGAGCCCGACGACGAGATCGACGCCAGGGCGTTGGCTTCGGCCAGTGACTCCAGTTCCAGCGAGTCACCCAGGGCGTACAGCTCCAGGTCGTGCTCTTCCATCTGCTTCACTCCTCTCTGTGTGCTGGTACGGCTCGCCCGACTGCCAGGGCGAAGACGTGGTGGCGGCTGGTTCCGTCGCTGTGCAGCGCCCGCCTCACCGAGGCGGGGATGAAGCCGGCGAAGACCGTGCCCGCCAGGCCCGACGCGACCGCGTCGAGCCACATCGTGTAGGCGGCGGCGCTGATCCTGCCGAGCAGCATCCGGTACCCGTGCGCGCCACGGGCCCTGTCGGCCTCGGCGAGGTCGGCGGCGATCGAGACGATGGCCGGCGACCGGCAGAACTCCGCCTGCAGCGTCAGGTGCTCGCGTTCCTCCGGCGGAGGAAGCGGCGCGACGGGCTGGAAGGAGCGCCGGTCGGCCTCGAAGCGGTACATGGCGGGCTCGAGCCCGTCCACGTCGAAGGCGACCACGTCGGTCTGCAGGGGCTGCTCGCCGGGCCAGGCGGCGGCGTCCTCGCGGATGCCTGCCGTGACGATGTCGGCGAGCAGACCGGTGTGGATGGGGCCCGGCGCGTAGAAGCGTTCCGACCTGCGGCGGATCAGCGTGGTCAGCAGGTCGGCGCGGGGCGTGCCGGACTCGGGTGCGATGGTCGCGGGGCCGAGCGGCTCCGGCGCCGGGCGCGGCCTGGCCGGGCCCGGGCGGGCTGCGGCGGGCTCGCGGAAGGCGGCGATCAGCCGGGTGGCCGGCTCGTGCGGGCCGTTCATCGGTGTCCTCCCAGGTCGATCACCGCGGTGAGCGGCTCCACGTCGGGGTCCACGCCGAGCAGGGCGGCCAGGGCGTCGTCGTCCCAGTGCGGCCGGAGCGCGAAGCCGATCCCGAGCGTGCGGGCGGCCAGGCGGCAGGTGGCCTGCGCGCAGCCGCTGTCGAGCAGCACGATGCGCAGCGCGAACGCGCCGTACTTGCGGGCCACCTTGGTGAAGTCGCCGGTCAGCACGAGCGTCGCGGGCGTGTTCCCGTCCGGCGGCTCCGGCGAGAGCCAGGCCAGGCGGTGCTCGGCGGGCGCGTAGCCGTACAGCCCGGGGTCGAGGCCGGGGACGTCGCGGACGGCGACGTAGGCGACGACCGAGCCGATGTTGCCGCCGCTGGCGGTCCAGCGGAACAGCCGCTGCGGGGTGTCGGCCTTGATGCCCGCCGTGACGGACAGCAGCAGGGACAGCCGCTCGGCGTCGAGCTTGCCCGAGCTCGGCCGGGCCAGCAGCTCGTGCCCGGGCGGCGGCAGCTCGACGCGCCTGGCCACCGGCCAGGTCCTGGCGATGCGCTGAAGCGCCAGGTTGGAGGGCTTGTAGTGCATCTGGTGGGCCTTGAGGTCGGCGTGCTCCTTCGGCGGGAACGCGATGCTCGCCTCGTACCGGGCCGCCAGTGGCGCCTCCTCCGCCTGATCCGCGGGGGCGGCCGAGCAGCTGGGGCAGCCCGGTCTGGTGGCGGCCGACAGGTCGTGCTGTTCGAGCGTGGCCAGGTCGACCACGCGCCTGCGCATCGGCAGCGGCCCGGGGACCGCCCTGGACACCAGCGCGAAGACGTCCCTGGCCAGCAGCGACACGGCCAGCGCCAGATCGCCGTCGACGGGTTCGCGCCCGTCCTGCTCCTCCCCCGCGGTCCCGCAGGCCAGGCACGGGGTCACCCGCGGGTCCACGAACGGCCCGAGCATCGCGCTACGTCCGCGCACGCGCATCCGCACCAGCGGGATCTCACGCTCCCAGCACTCGCGCTCCGGCCCCGGCCTCCCGTCGTCGATCCAGACGGCTAGCGTCGTCCGGTGATCAGGTACGGCTCCCGCGGCCCGTACGGCGGGCATCGACGGACCCAGCTCGGCCACCAGCGCCTCGGCCCGCTCGGGATCCCCGAACACCTCGACCCGGGCGGCGGCCAGACGCCGCGCCGCCAGCTCCCAGGCGGAGTTGGCGCCGGTCGAGTCGCCCATCCTGGACAGGAAGTCGGCCAGCCCGTCGTCGATCTCCGGGGCGGGTCCCTCCGGGGCCGCCTCCTCGATGACGCCGCACGTCCACAGCAGCGACAGGACCTTGAACACCGACTCCTCGGGCAGGCCGAGCCCGATAGCAAGGGCGGCGTGGTCGCGCTCGCCGTCCAGCAGCTCGAACAGGCGCGGCAGCACCTCGGTGGCGGACCGGCCGCGCAGCAGCTGCTTCTTGGGGCCGCCGGTCACGACGACCTGGTCGTCCTCGAAGTCGATCACCAGGCCGCGGCGCGGGCGCGGGCGGGCGGGGACGCGGATCTGCGGGTCGAAGCGGGCGGCCGCGCCGATGGCCTGCGCGGAGATCACGTTCACGAGGCGCTCTCCTGTGAGATCCGGGCGAAGGCGGGCCACAGCTCGTCGTCGCGGACGGGTCGGGTGCGGCAGCGGGGGCAGCGGTCGACCGCGACCACGGTGGCGGTGCGCGTGGCGCCGTCCACCTGGCCGAAGAGCCGGACCGTGGCGCCGATCGCGCCGGGCTCGGGCCCGTCGACGGCCTCGGCGAGCGCCTGGCGGGCGAGCGCGGCGGCCACGCCCACGTGGTGCGCGGGGTGGCCGGTCGGCATCCGCCGCTCCACCTGGTCGGGTTCCGTCGTGCGGTGCTGCTCGCGGCGGCGCAGGTAGCAGGCGTGGCACGCCGTACGGCCCGGGATGACGACCGGTCCGCACCGCAGCTCTCCCGCGGACGGGTGGACGCCGAACCAGGGCACCCGCCAGGCGTGCGCGGCGCGGTCGACGGCCTCGGCCAGGCCGAGCCGTTCGCGTCCCGCGGCCAGCACGATCACGTCGGCGTGCGGCCAGAGGCTGGGGTGGGTGCCGTCGTCGACGTGGTGGACGAGGGCGGTGGGGTCGGCGGCGCGCAGGCGGGCGGCGACCGCGTGGCCGAAGGGGTCGAGGGCCAGGATCAGGTTCACGGTGTTCCTCACGCGAAGGGCTGGGGCACGGGGTTGATCTCGGCCTCGCCGCGCACCGGGTGCCCCATGGCCCGCGGCGCCTCGTAGAGCCGCGGGTGGGCCAGGTAGCGGGCCCTGTGCACGAACGACAGCGGCATCAGCTGCGGCACCAGCACCCGCACGGCGGTGGCGCCGACCTGCCTGGCCTCGTCGGTGGTGATGTCCACGACGACGACCTCGCAGCCGGCGCCGTGCAGCCGGTCGAGCAGCCAGGGCAGCGTGCTCCGGCCAGGACCCGGCCTGGGCAGGTCGTCCAGGCGGCGCGCGGGGCGGTCGCCGTCGAGCAGGAAGTCGAAGCGGTCGCGCCGCTCGAGCGGCGCCGACTGGAGCGCTCCACCCACGACGGTGAGCGTGTCCTCGGGCACGACGTCCTGCTGGGTGGGGGCCAGCGCCCGCAGCGCGATGCGCAGCGAGGCGGCCTCACGGTAGAGCTTGGCCACCGCCCTGCCCGGGTCCACGTCGCAGGTGGCGACCACGACCTGGGCCAGGCTGGGGTCGTGGTCGGCCAGCTGGACGCCGTAGACGACCGGGACCCCGAGGTCGGTGGTGGCGTCGAAGAGCAACGTGCGCACGTTGGCGGACGCGCCGCGCTCGACGAACGCGCGGTGCTCGGGGGCCAGGTCCGCCGGGTCGAACTCCAGCCGCGGCAGCCGCAGCCGCTGCAGCCAGGTCAGGCTGATCGAGTCGCGCTCGACGACCTCGAGCAGCCCGTTGGTGACGGCGGCCGCCGGGTCGCGGTGCACGGCGCACCCGGTCGAGACCGGATGGGTGTAGCGCTCGCCCGCCGACTCGGGCGGGAACTTCAGGTACACCTGCACGGCCGGCACGTAGACGGGCCCGCGGCGGGTGAACGACCAGCCGCGCAGCCAGCGGATCGGGATCCGCGGGTCGTGCTCGGTGAGCCCGGAGCGCGGGTCGGCCAGTTCCCTCGCCGAGCAGATCGGCCACCGGCTCGGGGCGATCGCCTCGTCGCCCAGTTCCTCCGCGGTCGCCCAGATCATCCGGCCCGGGTCCCACGCGCACGAGGAGTACCGCTCCAGCGACTCGGCCACGGCCAGGTGCGCCGCGGTCTCCGTGTCGAGCGCGCCACCGGCGCCGTCGAAGTTCCCCGAGGCCGGGTCGTGCTCCCAGCCGCGCAGCGAGGCCAGCGCCGCGCCCGCGTTCCCCAGCGAGCCCGTGTAGATCTTGAACGCCGGCTCGCCCTCGGCCACCGGCAGCCACGTCAGCCTCGAGACCAAACCGTACGGTGAAACCAGCCTGCCCATGTCCCGAAGCGACTCTGGGACGGCCATGTGCTCCCCTTCCCCCGTCTTCCACCCCGGACCGCCACTCCCCCGACCGGCGACCGGACACGCCCACCAGTCTGCGCAGCCCTCGCTTCCTCCCCGCTTCCTCGCAAGTTTCCGCAGGTAGACATGTATCTACTGACATTCAGACGACCGGACATAAGCGCCGGTCGGCGAGAAGGTGTACGGCGGGCAAGCCAAGCCGTGGTGCCTCGTTCACGCATCGCCGTGACGGCGAGCAACAATCCCCGACTCGCCGGAAGCGCCGCCCACAGGCCCTCAACCGCAGTACGGCGGGCGGCCGGATTCGCCGGCCTGCCGTACGAGAGGAGGAAACAACCAGTACGGCGGGCGGCCGGAATCGGCTGCCCGCCGTACAAGAGAAAGAACCATCCGCCGTGCGGGAGAGGGAGCGAACTAGGTCAGATCGCGGCGCGTGTGAAGCACAGTGGCGAGTGCCACCGCGGCGGCCACGATCGCCGCGAAGTACGCCAGGCCCGGCAGCGGCCCGAGGACGCCGATGATGGCGGCGTTGGCACCGATCGTCTTGAACGGCAGGTAGGCCGACACCGACGACGGCAGGATGAACAGCAGGACCTGCTCGACGCCGAGCGCCCAGATGAGCAGCGCCGCGACCGCCGCCGCCGTGCTCCTGAGCAGCAGCCCGAACGCCGTCCCGAGCACCGCCGCGAGCGGCACCGCCAGCAGGATCGACAGCAGCACCACCGCGCCACCCCCCGACAGCGGCGAGTACGCGCCGGGCGCCCCCAGGAGCCCGCCGAGGTAGCCGAGGACCAGCCCGGCCAGCGCCACGACCAGTCCGGCCGCCGCGGCGGCGGTGAACTTGGCCGCCAGCAGCCGCCCGCGCCAGGGCACCATGACGGAGGCGACCCGGAGCGTTCCACTGCGCAGGTCGGCGGTGGCGATCAGGACGCCGATCACCATCATCACGTACAGCAGCACGTCGGACGGGATCGTGATGGCGTTCACCGACGAGCCGGCCGAGGCCGCCATGTCGCCGCGGGCGAACAGCGGGACGTGCCCCTGCGGGTCGAGCGACCTGGCGACGGTCAGCGCGCCCAGCCCGGTGAGCAGGATCGCGACGGCCGCCGCGACGAGGTAGGCGGGGATGGTGCGGATCTTGATGACCTCCGCGGACACGATGTCGCCGAAGCTCATGGCTAGCCCACCTCCCCCTTGATCTCGACGCGGTCGATCGTGGCCTTGGCGAACGCGGTCTGCAGGCTGCGTTCCTCGGTGAGGCCGAAGAGCGCGACTCCCGCGTCGCGCGCCAGCTCGCCGAGCTGGGCCGCGGTGAGGCCGCCGACCTGCATGCGCTGGCCGTCGCTGTCGAGCACCTGGCCCCCGGTCTGGATGACGGCGGCGCCGAGGACCTGCGGCCTGTCGCAGATCACGCGGATGGTCTGGGCCTGGAAGCGCTCGATGAACGCCGCCGCGGATCCACTACCGATGATCTTGCTTTGCGCGATCACGACCAGGTCGTCGACGAGATCCTCCAGTTCCGCCAGCAGGTGGCTGGAGACGAAGACGGTCCTGCCCTGGTCGCGGAACGTGCGCAGCAGGCCCTTCATCCAGGTGATGCCCTCGGGGTCGAGCCCGTTCATGGGCTCGTCGAGGATGACGATCTCGGGATTGCCGATCAGCGCGATGGCCAGGGCCAGGCGCTGGCGCATGCCGAGCGAGAAGCGTCCGGCCCGCTGGCCTGCGACTTCGGTGAGGCCGACGCGGTCGAGCAGCGCCTCGGCCTGGTTCGCGGGCACGCCCGCCAGCCTGGCCGCCCACCGGACGCTGTCGATGGCCCGCCTGGCCGGATGAGCACACTGCGTGTCCAGCGCGGCGCCGACCTTGCGGGCAGGCACCGGCCACTCGTGGATGGGTTTCCCGTCGATCAGCGCCGCCCCCGACGTGGGGTGGTCGAGCCCCAGGAACAGCCGCATCGTGGTGGATTTCCCGGCGCCGTTCGGGCCGAGGAATCCGGTTATGGCCCCCGATCTGATGGCGAAGCTCGCGTTACTCACCGCGAGCACCGGCCCGTACCGTTTCGTTAAGTTCTCTGCTTGCAGCATTGGTTTCATGCTCAGTGCAACCATCACTTCCGAGTCACACACCCCGTTGGAGATATGTCCGTTTCGTGCCTTGATTGGCTGTTCGATGTGACATGCGAAGTTGGTGGGCTAGCGTATGACTTTTCCCCGGCTAACCCATTTGAAGCATCATGCAAACACCGGTGAATACGTCTGTCAATCTGCAAGATCTGCCCGCCATTGGCATGCGCTGGAGCTCCAGATAACCCGAATCTCGCCTATGACCTGCAGATACAGGTGACAAAATGGCAACTTGGCGACAATTCGCGCGAGCCTGGCCGGGATCCGGTAAGCGCGGGAACCAGTGTGGCTGCCGAGATCAATGTCCACTGTGTCACGCTCACGGCAATTGTCGATCACGTTTTTAGGTGATATATGGGTCTTTAGATTGCCATTGAGGCTTGCTACGTTGTTAACCGTTGAGTGAACTCAGGAAGCAGCCGATGCGGGTCAGCAAGAGGGGCGAACGGGGCACTATGCACGGCGAACCTGAAGACGACGGGGTATTTGTTTCGACTGATGAGGCGGGGGCCTTCGATCCGAGCAAGACCACCCAGTGGGTGCGGCGTGACGCGCCGCGCCGGGTGCTCGATCCGGACCAGGAGCGCGCCCTGCGCTTCCCGCCGCCCAATCCGGCGGCGGTCGACGCGGAACCACGCCGCTTAGGCCACTTCGGCACCGCGACCGAGGATCCGCCGACCGGCACCGACCCTGGTACGGCGGGCCTCCCGCGGACCGCGGATCCCGCGCCGCCGCCGCCCGTGGACCTGCCCGCGGACGACGGGGACCCGACCTCGGAGAGCCTGCGCCCCGACCGCCTGCTCCGCAACCGCAGGCGCCCACCGGCGAGCGGCTGGCGCAGGCTCGTCTACAGGATGACGGGCGGCGCCATCCACCCACCTCCCTCCAAGCTCGAACGCCACCGCCACGACCTGGTCGAACGCATCCGCCAGCCGGTGGCCAAGGGCCACTTCAGGGTCGCGGTGATGAGCCTCAAGGGCGGCGTCGGCAAGACCACCACCACGATCGCCCTCGGCTCGACGCTGGCCGCCCAGCGCGGCGACCGGATCATCGCCGTGGACGCGAACCCGGACCGTGGCACGCTGTCGGACAAGCTCCGCCTGGAGTCCCCCGCCACGATCCGCGACCTGCTCAACGACCGCGGCGGCATCAGGCGCTACGCCGACGTCCGCTCCTACACCTCCCAGGCGCCCTCCAGGCTCGAGGTGCTGGCCTCCGACAGGGACCCGGCGATCTCGGAGGCGTTCAACGCAGCCGACTACGCGGCCGTGGCCGAGATCCTCGACCAGTTCTACTCGATCGCGATCACCGACTGCGGCACGGGCATGCTGCACTCGGCGATGAGCGCGATCCTGGCGATGGCCGACCAGATCATCCTGGTCAGCCCGATCACCGTGGACGGCGCGCGCTCGGCCTCGGCGACGCTCGACTGGCTGCAGGCGCACGGCCACCGCCCGCTGGCGAGCAACGCCGTGGTGGTGCTGTCGGCGATCAAGAACCTCCGCAGGAACGCCGTCGACGTCGACGAGCTCAAGGGCCACTTCTCCAGACGCTGCCGGGCGGTGATCGGCGTGCCGTTCGACCCGCATCTGGAGGAGGGCTACGAGGTCGACCTGGACCTGCTGCGCCCGCGGACCCGCGACACCTATCTGGAGCTCGGCGCCGCCATCGCCGACGCCTTCCACAGCCGGGACCCGCTGTGACGCCGCTGCTGCGGGTGTCGGATCTGGAGGCGGGCGTGCTGGCGGGCGTGTCGTTCACCGTACGGCGGGGCGAGGTCGTGTGCGTGGTCGGCCCGCCGGGCAGCGGGAAGACCACGCTGGCCGAGTGCGTGGCGGGCTCCCGCGAGCCGGACGCCGGCCACGTCGAGTCCACCGGCCGCGTGGGCGTGAGCCTGCGCGACGACGACCCGCCCGCGCGCATGAAGGTCCGCGAGGCGCTGACGCTGTTCGCCGAGCTGTACGGCACGCGCGGCCTGCCCGCCCACCTGGCGGACCTGCTCGACCTGGATCCGCTGCTCGGCAAGCGCTTCGGCGCGCTGACCGAGGGGCAGCGGCGCAGGGCGCAGGTGGGCCTGGCGCTGACGGGCAACCCGGAACTGATCGTGCTCGACGACCCCATGGGCGGCCTGCGCGACGGCAGCAGGGACCGCATCGAGCGGGTGATCGCCGAGCTGAGCACCGGCTACGGCGCGGTGTGCCTCACCCTCGACGACCCGGCCCAGGCCGAACGACTGGCCGACCGGGTGGTGCTGCTGCGCGCCGGCCGGGTGCTGGCCGAGGCCGAGCCGTCGCGCCTGCTCGGGCTGCTCGGCGCCGACTGGGTCCTGCGCGTCCCGCCGCAGGTCCGCGTCGGCGAGCCGGCCGAGGTCCGGGTGCTGCGCGGCGCCTCGTCCACCTACCTGTACGGCGAGCGTCCCGCCCTGGAGCGCGCGGCCAGGGACCTGCCCGGCGTCAACGGCGACCGGATCCGCCCCACGTCGTTGCGTGACGCCTACCTGGTCCTGTCGACCGAGGGCCGTCAGGAGGCCCCGCGGGAGCCCCGCACGCTGACCGGACGCCTGGTCGGCCCCGGCGAGGTCCCCGCGGCGCTGGAGCAGGGCTCATGAGCGCGCCGGAGGCCAGGCCGATGCGGACGGTGTGGATCCTGGCGCGCAGCGAGCTGGTGCTGCTGGCCAGGACGCCGGTGGCGTGGCTCGCCTCGGTCGCGCTGCCGTTCCTGGTGTGGCTGCTGCTGATGCTCTTCATCGGGTTCTCGCTGCCGACGATCGAGTTCGGCGCCATGCCGGGCGTCCGGGTGATCGACCGGCTGACGGCCGAGATGGCCGGGACCGTGGCGGCCTGCGTCGGGATCGTGGTCGTCGCGCTGAACGTCTCAGGCAGCCGGGCCGGCGGGATGCTGCGGCGGCTGCGCCGTACTCCCATGACGGACGGCGGCTTCATCGCCGCGCAGGTCGTCGTGGCGGCGGCGCTGGTGGTGGCGAGCGTGACGCTGTTCGTGGCCGTGACGTTCGCGATCTACGGGGCGCCGCGGACCTGGCACCCGCTGTACTTCGCGGGGGCGCTGGCCGTGGTGGCCTACTGCACGTTCAGCGTGGGGCTGCTGCTCGGCGGGCTGCGGCTGCCGGAACCCGCCGCCAGGGTGGCCGCACCGACGATCTTCGTCCTGCTGTTCCTCACCAGCGGCATGGGGGTGCCGCGCGAGGGCTGGCAGGGAGTGGCGCCGTGGCTGTACCAGATCACCACGGTCAACCCGCTGGCGCAGCTCGACGACTTCGTCTTCGACGCCGCCTACCTGGGCAGGCTGTCGGCCACCTGGCCGGCGGTGGCGGGCCTGTTCGTCACCGCGCTGGTGGTGAACGTGGCGACCGGCAGGACGTTCGACTGGACCGGGCGGCCCGCACCGATCACTTGACGTAGGGGGACACGGGGGACATGCGCACGACCATCTGCCTGGTGTCGGCGGCGGTGATGCTGTTGTCGCTCGTTGCCGGCTGCACGCAACGCGACTCCCGGCATCCCATCGCCATCGCGATCGCCGGCGGCGCGCAGCGGCCCGCCGTCCAGCAGACGCAGCCGCGGGCGCCCAAGCCCGCGGGCTCGCTCAGCCCGGCCGACGCGCAGGCCAAGCTCACCCAGTGCATCAGGCAGAACGGTATCGACATGCCCGACCCCGGCTCGCCCGAGGCCAGGAACTGGCGCTACACCGGCGACCAGGCCACGCTGCAGAAGGCGCTGAAGGCCTGCGAGCAGTACACCAAGCAGCTCCCCAACCCCTACGACGACCCGAAGATCCGCGACCAGCTGGTCAAGTTCGCCCAGTGCATGCGCAAGCAGGGCATCGACATGCCCGACCCGCCCCAGCAGAACTGGAACCTCAACCCCAACGACCCCTCCTTCCAGAAGGCCATGCAGGCCTGCCGCCAGTTCGTGCCCAGCTTCGGCGGGTCACAGTGAGAGGCCCGCTGAAGGGCGTGATCGTCGCTCTGGAGACCACCGCGATCGGCGCGGCCGTCACCGCGGCGGGCGTGTTCGCCGCCGGGGCGTTCTTCCACGATGGCCCGCACGCCGCCAAGGCCGCCGCCCCCGCCACCCGCCCGCCGGCCACGGCCACCGCCGAGATCACCCGCGGCGACCTCGTCGACCAGGAGAGCGTGGACGGCAAGCTCACCTTCGCCGACGGCCGCACGATCAAGGCCGGCCAGCCCGGCACCGTCACCGGCCTGCCGTCCGAAGGCGCGGTCGTCACCCGCGGCCAGGCGCTCTACCGCGTCGACCGCAAGCCGCAGATCCTCATGTACGGCAGGCTGCCCGCCTACCGGGACCTGGAGGAGGACGTCAAGAAAGGACCCGACGTCGAGCAGCTCGAACGCAACCTCCGCGCGCTCGGCTTCGGCAAGGGCGTGACCGTGGACGGCAGGTTCACCTCCGCCACCGCGCGAGCCGTACGCAGGTGGCAGAAGCACAACGGCCTGGAACGCACCGGCCGGGTGGAGGCGGGACAGGTCGTGTTCCTGCCCGGCGCGGCCCGGGTGAGCGCCACGAGCGTCGAGGTCGGCGACCGCGTCGCGCCGCAGCGGCCGGTGCTGCAGGTCACCACCACCGAGCGGCTGGTCCGCATCGACCTGGACGCCGACAAGCAGGACGTGGCGCAGGCCGGCAAGAAGGTCACGGTCAAGCTGGCCGAGGGCAGGACCGTCACGGGCACGATCTCGAAGGTCGCCAAGGTGGCCAAGCTGGTCAAGTCGAACGGCCAGGACAAGGGCAAGCCCGTGGTCCAGGTCGAGATCAAGGTCCCGGCCAAGGACGTGGGCGCGCTCGACGAGGCGCCCGTCACGGTCGAGCTGCGGCGGCAGCGCGCCAGGAACGTGCTCAGCGTGCCCGTCGAGGCGCTGCTCGCCCTGCCGCAGGGCGGCTACGGCGTCGAACTGGCGGACGGCCGCCGGGTGCCGGTGACCACGGGCGCGTTCGGCAGCGGCCGGGTCGAGGTGAGCGGGCAGGGCATCGCCGAGGGCACGCGGGTGGCGGTGGCGGGACGATGAGCAGGCCGATCCTGGAGATCCACCGGGTCAGCAAGGACTACGGCGGCGTGCGGGCGCTGCGCGAGGTGAGCCTGACCATCGGCCAGGGCGAGATGGTGGCGATCGTGGGCCCGTCGGGTTCGGGCAAGTCCACGCTGCTGCAGATCGCCGGCACCCTGGACCGGCCCACCTCCGGCACGGTCCGCGTGGCGGGCCATGACGTGAACCGGCTGTCGGACCGGGAGCTGTCGGCGCTGCGCGCCCGCTGCATCGGGTTCGTCTTCCAGCAGTTCCACCTGGCTCCCGGCCTGTCGGCGCTGGACAACGTGGCCGACGGGCTGCTGTACTCCGGGCTGCCGCTGCGGGCGCGGCGCGCCAGGGCCGCACTGGCGCTGGAACGGGTCGGGCTCGGCGACCGGTTGCGGCACCGGCCGCATCAGCTGTCGGGCGGGCAGATGCAGCGGGTCGCGGTGGCCAGGGCGGTGGCGGGCGAGCCGCCGCTGCTGCTGGCCGACGAGCCGACCGGCAACCTCGACACCGAGTCCGGCGCCGAGGTGCTGTCGGTGTTCCGTTCGCTCAACGCGGCCGGGATCACGATCGCGCTGATCACCCACGACCTGGACGTGGCCGCCGCCTGCCCGCGCAGGATGCGCGTGCTCGACGGGCGGATCACGCCGTGAACGGGGTGCTGCGCCCGGTCCGGTTGCGGCCGTCCGACCTGGTCAGGCTCGGCACCGCCGGGCTGCGGGCCAGGCCGGGCCGCGCGCTGCTCGCGGCGCTGGGCATCGCGGTCGGCATCGCCACCATGGTGACCGTGGTGGGCATCTCCGCCTCCAGCCAGGCCCGGCTGCTGCGCCAGCTCGACGCGCTGGGCACGAACCTGCTGCGCGTCTCCCCCGGCGACGACCTGTTCGGCGACGACCCGGTCAAGCTGCCCAAGGGGGCGGCGGCAGCCGTCCTGCGCATCGACGGGGTGCGCGAGGCCGGCCAGACCGGCGACACCAAGGCCACGGTCAGGCGCAACGACCTGATAGCCGGCGAGGTCTCGCTCGGCATCAGCGTGCAGGCCACCAGCCTGGACCTGCTGCGCACGCTGGACGGCAGGGTCCGCTCGGGCACCTGGCTGAACGCGGCGACCGAGCGGCACCCGGCGGTTGTGCTGGGGTCCGTGGCGGCCGAGCGGCTCGGGCTCACCGCGCCCGACGCCCAGGTCTGGATCGGCAACCGGTGGTTCACCGTGATCGGGATCCTGGACCGGATGCCGCTGGCCGAGGAGATCGAGCGATCGGCGCTGATCGGGTTCCCCGCGGCCGAGGAGTACCTGGACTTCGATGGCCATCCGACCACCGTCTACGAGCGGTCGGACGACGAGAGCGTGGAGAGCGTGCGGGACGCGCTGGCCAGGACCGTCAGCCCGGAGCGGCCCAGCGACGCCAAGGTCAGCCGGCCCTCCGACGCGCTGAAGGCCAAGGCGGCGGCGGCCGGCGCGTTCACCGGGCTGATGCTGGGGCTGGGCGCGGTCGCGCTGTTCGTGGGCGCGGTCGGGGTGGCCAACACGATGGTCGTGGCGGTGCTCGAGCGGCGCAAGGAGATCGGGCTGCGCCGCTCGCTCGGTGCCACCCGCGGGCAGGTGCGCACGCAGTTCCTGGTGGAGGCGCTGATCCTGTCCGTGGCGGGCGGGGCCTTCGGCGTGGTCGGCGGGGCGCTCGCCACGTTCGTCTACGCGGGCGTCAACGCGCTGCCCGCCGTGGTGCCGGTGTGGGCGCCGGGCGGGGCGCTGGGGACGACGCTGCTGATCGGGGCGCTGGCCGGGATCTATCCTGCGGTCAGGGCTGCCCGGGTTCCTCCTTCGGTTGCTCTGACGGCCCAGTGAGCTCGGCCTGCTCCCACTCGTCCAGGTCGGCCAGCACCAGGCGCAGCGAGTCGCGCAGGTTGCCGCGGTAGTGGCGGTTGGTGGCCCTGAGCTGCTCGGCCCCCTCGTCCTCGCCGTGCTCGGCCGCCCTGGCCAGCAGTTCGGCGCGGCGGCCGCGGGCGTCCTCGACCAGTTCCCTGCTGTACTGCTGCGCCTCCTGCATGTACTGGTCGGCGGTCTGCTGGGCCTGCGACAGGATGCTGGCGGCGTAGACGTGCGCCTCGTGGACCCGGCTCACCGCCTGCTGCACGGGGACGGGCTCCTCCTGCTTGGTCTCCAGCTCCTTGCCGTGCTGGGGCGGTGTCTCCGGCTGGGAGGTGCCCGCGACGTACTCGCGCAGGCGGGTCACCTCGGCCTCCAGGGCCCGCTTCTCCTGCAGCAGCACGGTCAGCTCCTGCTCGACGCGGTCGAGGAAGGAGTTGACCTGCTGCTCGTCCAGGCCGCGCTTGCCGAACGCGGCCCGGCGGAACACCACGGACCGCAGCTGCGCCGGGGTCAGCCAGTCGGCGGTGCGCGCCTCCCAGGGCTCGGGCGCCGCGCGGGGCTCGTCCCACTGCGGCTCCTCCCACGCCTCCTTGTGCCCGTTCTGCCCCGGCTCCTGCCAGGGCACCACGTCTTCCGCTTCCGCGGGAGCGGTGAACTTGGCGTGGAACTGCTCCACGTTGTCAGTCATGATGCGAACCTCTGTGGCGGCGTGGCCACCGTGCTGGCGAATCGTTCCAGGTGGATGCGGGTGTCGTTGAAGCCGCTCGCGCGTAGCCGCCCGACCGTGTCCTCGACCATGGCGGGCGGGCCGCAGATGTAGGCCTCGTAGCCGTCCCAGCGGCCGTAGCGGCCGACGACCTCACCGGCGGTGCCCGAGGGCGCCATGTCGGGATCGCGCACGTCCGACAGCGCCGGGGTGACGTTGAGCCAGGAGTAGCGGGCCGCCCAGGAGCGCAGCGCGGCCAGGTCGTACAGGCCCGCCGGCTCGCGGGCGCCCCAGAACAGGCTGACCCACGGCGGCACCGGCAGCCGGGTGACGTGTTCGAGAATCGCCTTGATCGGCGCCAGGCCCGTGCCGCCCGCTATCAGCAGCAGATTTCTGCCCGTGGTGGGATTGAGCGTGAGCGTGCCGACCGGCGCGCCGAGCTTTATCGTGTCGCCTTCCTGTAAATGGCGCACAAGTGTCTGGCTGACCACGCCGGAGGCTTTCACGTGCAGCTCGAAAGTATTGTCCTGGCGCGGCACGTTGGCCATCGAATAATAACGCCACGTATTCGGCCGGCGGTCCACTTCGACGGGCGCCGACTGGCCGGGCACATACGGGTAGGGGCGGTCGGCGAGCAGGCGCAGCACCGCCGTGTCGACGGCCCGCCGTTCGTGACTGATCACCTCGGCGGTCCAGCACGCGGGGCGCGTGGCCGCGTCGAGCTGGGCGCCCTCCACCAGCACCCGCGTGATCTCCCCCAGAAAACGGTGCCAGTCGGCCTCCAGCTCCGCGTTCCACACGGGTCCCGAGAACCGCCGCATGGTGCCGACCACGCTGGCGCCCCACTGCGCGTAGTGCTCGGGCTCGGCGCCGAACTTGCGATGGCTACGGCCGAGCCTGTGCAGGTAGGGAGTGATCTCGGGGATGTCGCCCGCGTGCTCGACCGCGAACGCGAGCGCGGTCATCAGCCGGGCCCGCTGGTTGCGCATGTTGAGCGGGAACATTTCCCGCAGCTCGGGCGCGCGCAGGAACAGATCGGAGAATAAATACAGCGGCACCGTGTCGCCGTATTTGGCCACCAGCTCGAAGTTGTCCTTGAGTCGCTGAAAAGCCAAAAGAGCCCCCCGGTAGAACTCTAATATTTTTTTACCTTAACCAGGCGGGATGGTGATTGTCCACCGCCTTGACCGGGGGAAATCCGATGAGTGCGGGCTCCAGCTTCACGCATGACGAAGGAGGCGCCGGGCCCGGCGCCCCCTTCGTTCGGACGATCAGACGTCGGTGATGCGGATGCCGGCGTGCGCCTTGTAGCGGCGGTTCACCGCGATGATGTTGGCGGTCAGCGCCTCCACCTGGTGGGCGTTGCGCAGCCGCCCGCCGTAGATGCCGCGCACGCCCGGGATGACGGCGGCCAGCGCCTGGACCAGGTCGGTGGCCTCGCGGTCGTCGCCGAGCACCAGCACGTCCAGGTCGACCTTGTCGACCTCGGGGTCGAGCAGCGTCACGGCCGACACGTGGTGGAAGGCGCCCACGACCCGGCTGTCGGGCAGCGCCTGCTCGGCCTCCTGGGCGGCGCTTCCCGCCTCGACCTTCAGCGCGTACGGGCCCTGCTTGTCGAAGCCGAGCGGGTTGACGCAGTCGACGACGATCTTGCCGGCCAGCTCGGTACGCAGCGACTCGAGCAGCGCCTTGTGGCCCTCGTACGGCACGGCCACGATCACGATGTCGGTCTCGGCGGCGACCACGTGGTTCTCCGCGCCCCGGGTGCCGGATCCGATCGAGTCGGCCGCGTCCTGCGCCCGCTGCGCGTTGCGCGACCCGATCACCACGGGATGGCCCGCCAGCGCGAACCGCCGCGCCAGCCCCTTCCCCTGGTCACCCGTCCCGCCCAAGATGCCGATAGAAAGCCCGCTCACGTCAGTCATGCGTCAGATCATGCCAGATCGCCATTTCCCGCTCTTTCCGCAGCCCCTCAGGGGAGCGTCAGGATCTCGCTGCCGCTGTCGGTCACCAGGATGGTGTGCTCGAACTGGGCGGTGCGCTTGCGGTCCTTGGTCACGGCGGTCCACTTGTCGGGCCAGATGTCGTACTCGATCGTGCCCAGCGTCAGCATTGGCTCGATCGTGAACGTCATCCCCGGCTTCAGCTCCACCTGCAGCGACGGGTCGTCGTAGTGCGGCACCATCAGCCCCGAGTGGAACGTGGTGCCGATGCCGTGGCCGGTGAAGTCGCGCACGACGCCGTAGCCGAAGCGCTTGGCGTAGGCCTCGATCACCCGGCCCACCACGTTGAGCTGGCGGCCGGGCGCGACCGCCTTGATCGCGCGCATCATCGACTCGCGGGTGCGCTCGACCAGCAGCCTCGACTCCTCGTCCACGTCGCCGACCAGGTAGGTGGCGTCGGTGTCGCCGTGCACGCCGCCGATGTAGGCGGTGATGTCCACGTTGACGATGTCGCCGTCGCGCAGCACTGTGTCGTCGGGGATGCCGTGGCAGATCACCTCGTTGATCGAGGTGCACAGCGACTTGGGATAGCCGCGGTAGCCCAGCGTGCTGGGATAGGCGCCGTGGTCGAGGAGGAACTCGTGGCCGATCCTGTCGAGTTCGTCGGTCGTCACCCCGGGCGTTGCGTGCTTGCCGACCTCCTCGAGCGCCTGTGCGGCGATCCGGCCGGCGACGCGCATCCGCTCGATGATCTCGGGCGTCTTCACGTCGTCCTCGCCCGTCTTGGGATGCTTCCTGCCGACGTACTCCGGCCGCTCGATCGAGGCGGGCACCTTACGCATGGGCGAGACTCGCCCGGGCTGGAGCAGTGTCGTCATGAAATCCGAGTGTACGGGGCATCATTGGTGGCGTGAGCGATGGCCAGTGGTGGTTCTGCCTCAAGCACATGCGCGTCGAGCCCGAGAAGGGCTGCCCGAACAAGGACCGCATGGGCCCCTACGAGACAGAAGAGGAGGCCGCGGGCGCCCTGCGGCGCGCGGCCGAGCGCAACAAGGCGTGGGACGAGGCCGACAAGGACGAGGACTAGGGCACGATCGCGTAGGCCCGGACGGGGAAGGTCCCCAGGCCGGCGATCATCGGCGGCGCCGCGTGGAAGCGGAAGCCGTCGTCCGGCAGCGTGTCCAGCCCGGTCAGGTGTTCCACCAGCGGGATCCCTGCCGCCAGGAACCTGGTGTGGGCCGGGCGCTCGCCGCCGGACGGGGTGTCGTCCATGTTCAGCGAGTCGATGCCGACCAGCGCCGCGCCCTGCTCGGCCAGCCAGTCTGCCGCCTCCGGCTCCAGGTAGGGGTGGCCGCTCAGGTACTGCCCGGTGCCGAAGTGACGGTCCCAGCCGGTGTGCAGCAGGACCGCCCTGCCGTACACCTCGCGGCCCTTCAGCAGCTCGAGTCCCACCGACGGCAGGCCTTCCGCGCGGATCACCAGTCCGGGCAGGTCGACGAGCCTGTCCAGCGGGAACTCCGACAGGTCCGAGCCGTCGGCGTAGCGGTGGAAGGGCGTGTCCACGTACGTCCCGGTGTTGGTGGCCAGGGTGATCATGCCGATGGTGAACTCGGTGCCCGGCGCGTAGACCTGCTTGGAGTCTTCCCTGCTCAGGTGCACGCCGATCTCCGGCACCGGAATGCCCGGATAGGTCACCATCCCGTGGGTGATGCGGTGGCTCAGCTCGACGATCATTTGGAGACTCCCTGACGCGTGGTGCCCAGCTTGACGACCGTCGCGATGCCGATCGCGGCCCAGACGAGGTTGAGCCCGGCCGACGGCCACGCGGCGTTGTAGGCGCTGTTGACCATGAGGCTGGCCGCGCCGACCAGGTTGAGGAGCTGGTACGGCAGGCCGTCACCCGACATCCGGGATGTCGACACCATGCCATAGCCGAACAGCAGTAGCGCGGCCCCGATCCAGCCGACCGCCGCGAGCAGGAGATCCATGGCCGCCATTGTCCGGACTTATGCCCCTGAAGTGCAATTAAAGATAGCTAACGTGGCGCGTAAGCTGACCTGCATGGACATCGACCCCCGCCGCCTGCGAGTCCTGTACGAGGTCCACCGCCGTGGCGGGGTCATGCGCGCCGCCGAAGCGCTCTTCCTGACGCCCTCGGCCGTCTCCCAGCAGCTCGCCCAGCTTGAGCGCGAGGTCGGCCTGGCGCTCATCGACCGCTCCCAGCGCCGCGTGTCGCTCACGCCCGCGGGACGGGTGCTCGCCGGCTACGCCGAGCGCGTCGAGGACGAGCTGGCCGAGGCCAAGCGGGAGCTCACCCGCTTCACCGAGCGCCTTGCTGGCCCCGTCAGGATCGCCGCGTTCCCCACCGTGATCAAGCACATGCTCGTGCCCGCCATGCGCGACCTGGCGGTCAGGCATCCCAAGATCGCGCCGACCATCCACGAGGTGTACGGCCAGCCCGCGCTCCAGGAGCTCCGCCTCGGCGCGGTCGACGTGCTGATCACCGAGCACGACACGGGACTGCCCACGCTGGCCCAGCCGTCCCTGGCGACCCGGGCGCTCTACGTGGACGAGTACCGCATCGTGGTGCCGCCCGGCTGGCCGCTCCCCAGGACGATCGACGACCTGGCGGACGCGCCGTGGGTCGCCGGGGAGCCCGACCAGGCCTGCGGCCAGGCCCTCGACCGCCTCGCCGGGCTGCACGGGTTCGCCCCCCGCAAGATCCATGTGATCACCGAGTTCGGGCCCACGCTGGCGCTGGTGGCGGCCGGCCACGGCGTGGCCGTCGTGCCCGGCCTCGCGCTGCTCGACGTGCCGGAAGGGGAAGTGCAGGTCAGCGAGGTACGCAACGTCGGCGCCCGCCGCCTGGACGCGGTGACCCGCATCAGCCGCACGGGTTCGGGCGAGCCGGACCCCGTCCAGGCCGTCGTCATCGCCGCCATCGAACAGGCCACCGACAACCTCGGCCAATCCCTCGAAGCCCACCTCATCCCAGCCTCCGCGCTGGAGTCCTGACCGGGGTTCCCAGGCGCCGGGCCCGCCGTACAAGCTAGTCGAGCAGTTGCGGGCCGCTGACCTTGTCGAGGAGGCGGGCGAGGCGCGCGCGCAGGCTGGGGCGCTGGGTGATCTCGCCCGCGGCCGCGCTGACCAGGTGCTGCGCGCCGTCGAAGGTGATCAGCCCGTGCGCGGGTACCGCGATCGCGTCGTGCGCCAGCCCGGCCAGCTCCGTGTCACCGCTCTCCAGGGCGAGGATCGTGGCCCCGGTGCGGCGCGCGTCGTCCACCCGCTCCAGCAGCGGCACCGGCGCCTTCTGCTCCGCCACCACGAACAGCGTCTCCCCGCGGGCCGCCTGCTCGAGGCGGTCGAGGCCGACCCGCAGGTGGGCGGGCGCGTCGGCGGGCGGCTGCCAGCGCACCAGGGTGGGCGTCAGCTGGGACAGCCCCGACAGCCTGGCCTCGTCGCCGAGATGGGCGGTCAGGTGCCAGGGTTCGTCGTCGGGCGTGCCGACCAGCAGCAGCCCGCCGGGGGACCGGGTGGTGCGCAGCGCGAGCCCGAGCTCGCGGGTGCGCTCCAGCCAGCCGGTGTCGGTGAGGAGCTCGCGGAGGAAGGCGACCGACCCTGAATCCATGCCCTCCATGATGGTTCACATCGGGCCTTGACAAGGTGTTACTCGCGGGTAACGATCGGCTCGCGGCGCCGCCCTCCCATGAGTGATCCCCCACGAGAGGGGCCGGCACATGAGATTACGTGTCCGCGTCAGCCTGTCCGCCATCCTGCTGCTGATCCTGTCGCTCGTCGCCATCCCCGCCCGCGCCGCCGCGCCAGGGGACGTCATCACCGCCCAGCCCACCACCGTCTACGCGCTACCCGGCAAGGTGCTCGAAGTCCCGGTCAACGCCTGGCACCTGCTCTACACCTCCACCTCCGCCACCGGCAACGCCAACGCCGTCTCCGGCACGCTGCTGGTGCCCAAGGCCTCCTTCCCGCTCGGGCGGCGTCCCATCATCGGGTACGCCGTCGGCAGCCACGGGCTCGGCGACCAGTGCGCGCCCTCGGTCAGCATGAGCCAGGGCACCGAGGCCGAACTCGCCCTGATCAGCCTCTTCCTGCTCAAGGGCTTCGCTGTGGCCGTCACCGACTACGAGGGCCTCGGCACCCCCGGCGAGCACACCTACATGGCCGGGATCTCACAGGGCCACGCCGTGCTCGACTCGATCAGGGCCGCGACGCGCGTCTCGGGAGCCGGGCTGTCCGACCGTGCGCCGGTGGCCGTCATGGGCTACTCGCAGGGCGGCGCCTCGGCCGCCTGGGCCGCCCAGCTGCAGCCCTCCTACGCGCCGGAACTGCGACTCAAGGGCGTGGCGGCCGGCGGTGTCCCCGCCGACCTGCACGCGGTGGCCGACCACCTGGACGGTACGTCCAACTTCGGGCTGGCCGCCGCGGCCGGCGTCGGCCTCGACGCCGCCTATCCGGAACTGCGCCTGGTCGACGACCTCAACGCCCGCGGACGCGCCCTGCTGGCCGACGCCGCCGACGACTGCGTGGGCGACCTGAGCAAGCTCGCCGGGCTGCGCTTCTCCGACCTGAGCACGGTGGACCTGCTCAACCAGCCCAAGTGGCTGGCCCGCCTGTCGGAGAACCGCCTCGGCGCCCAGCCGCCGCGCGTGCCGATGTTCCTCTACCACGCGCAGGGTGACGAGATCATCCCGTTGCAGGTCGGCTCCACGCTCCGCTCCGAGTACTGCCGCGCAGGCGTCAACGTCCGCTGGGCCTCGCTGCCGGCGCCCAGCCACGTCCTCGGCGCGGTCGAAGGCGGGCCGGCGGCCATCGAATGGCTCGCCCTCCGCATCCTGGGGCTCCCCGCCCTGTCCAACTGCTGACCGCCGCCCGCGGGCCCGTGTTCTTACCTGCTCCTGTACGGCAGGCCGCCCCCACTGGCCGCCCTCCGCACTTCGGCTGAGGGCCCGCGCACGGCGCTCACGGCGAGTCGATGACACTTGCCCGCCGCCACGACTCCGCTCCACCCGGGTACCCGGGTGGAGCGGGTCCCGGTTAGCGCCTGGGCACGATGCCCGACACGGTGGTGCCTTCACCCTGCACGCTGGACACCGACAGGCTGCCGCCCAGCTCGGCCAGCGAGGCCCGCATGCGGGCGATGCCGCGTGCGGCCTGGTTGAGCGAGAACCCGTTGCCGTGGTCGCTGACGGTCAGCTTCAGCCCGTTCCTGCCCACGGTGACGGCGATCGACACGGTCGTGGCGCCGCTGTGTCGCTCGACGTTGTCCAGCGCCTCCTTGATCACGGCCAGGACCCCACGGGCGATGCGTGACGGCACGTCGACGGTGGGCAGCGCCCAGGTCTCCACGGCGATCCCGGTGCGCCCGGACCATTCACCGAGGTAGCTCTCGAGCTCCTCGGCCAGGCCTCGCCCCCCGCGCATGCGCGTGTCTTCCGTCAACTGATCTCGCCTTCCTGAGCATCTGAGCCCGCGCCTGTCCCCGAAAGCTGTGCTTTGCCACGCGGTGATGCTCGACTCCCCCACAACCAGGCTACCGTCGGGCCACAGACGGTGATGGGGAAGATAGGGTGCCGTGACCGTCCGGCTACTCGCCCTTGTCAATGCGATTGAGGTTGGCGAGGTAGGCGTTGTAGGCGTCGAGTTCGGGATCGCCGCCGCGCTGCGCCGCCCGCCGGTCCCCGCGCCGGGCCTTGCGGTCCTCGTCGGCGTACCACTGGAAGGCGATGGTCAGCAGCACGATCAGCGTCGGGATCTCGCCGAACCCCCACGCGATGGCCCCGCCGGTCTGCTGCTCGTCCAGCAGCGGCCCGCCCCAGGTCCTGCCCAGCTTCTCGTACCAGCCCGAGGCGATCACGGTGCCCATCATCATGAGCGCGATGCCGAAGAACGCGTGGAAGGGCATGGTCACGAACAGCAGCAGCAGCTTGCCCACGTACGGCAGGCGGTGCGGAGCCGGGTCGACTCCGATGATCACCCAGAAGAACAGCGATCCGCTGAGCAGGAAGTGCAGCGTCATCGCGATGTGGCCGAGGTGCTCCTCCATGGCAGAGGCGAACAGCGGCGTGAAGTAGAGCGCGTAGGTGGAGGCGATGAAGATCGCCGTGGCGATGGCCGGATGCGCGACCACCCGGACGAACCGGCTGTGCAGGATCGTCATGATCCACTCGCGCGGCCCCCGGTCGCCGCGCCTGGCCGCGGGCTTGAGCGCGCGCAGCGCCAGCGTGACCGGCCCGCCCAGGACCAGGAAGATCGGCACCACCATCGACAGCGTCATGTGCTCGATCATGTGCACGTCGAACATGACCTTGGCGTAGCGGGCCAGGCCGCTCTGCGTGGCGATGACCAGGATGAGCACGCCGACGTACCAGGCGGCGGTGCGGCCCCACGACCAGTGGTCGCCCCGCCGTACCAGCCGGTAGACCCCGGCCGCGTACAGGCCTGCCATCAGCGCGGCCACCACCGCGAAGAACAGGTCCAGCCACCACAGCGAGACCAGGTTGCCCAGCGTGACCGGCGGCGGCATGCGGAAGCCCAGCAGCTCGAACGCCGGGTCGCTGGGCAGGTCGACCGGCGGCGGTGGCGTGCGCGACAGCGCGACGGCCAGGCCGACCGTGGCGGACATGAGCAGCATCTCGCCGCCCGCCAGCCGCGTGAACGAGCCGGGCTTGCCCTTGCGCAGGCTGACCAGGCTGCGCTGGCGGTGCCAGTAGCCCACGTAGCCGAGCAGGACGAAGGCGATGATCTTCGCCACGATCAGCACGCCGTACGACGAGGTCCACAGATCCGACACCGCGGTCAGCCGCGCGAGCACGCTGAACACGCCGGACAGACCGACGCCGATGTAGCACCACAGCGCCATCCGCGAGAACCGGTCGGCCGCGATCTCGAGGTGCGACTGCTTGCGCACCGCGTGCAGGGCCAGTACGGCCAGCCCGCCCACCCACAGCGCCAGCGCGAGCAGGTGCAGCGACAGGCCCGAGGTGGCCAGGTCGTGGTTGGGCGAGGAGGCGGAGTGGCCGGTGAGCGCCGGAGGCAGCAGCGTGGCCAGCGCGAAGACCAGCAGCCCCGCCGAGGCGCCCGCGGTGATGGCGCCGCGCGAGAACAAGGCGATGGCCACCCCGAACAGCACCACCAGCGTGAGCGCGATGCCCTGGCTGGTCTGGGTGGCGTAGCTGGTCAGGAAGTTGCCCTGGAAGACCTGGCCGACCGGCATGCCCCAGGAGTCGGCCGTGCCGAACACCAGCGCGAGCGCCGCGGCGCCCGCCCAGCACAACGCGCTCCATGAGGCGGCCTTGACGTAGCCGAGCGCGGGCTTGCCGAGCAGGCCCTTGTCGTTGGGCAGCAGCGCGGTGGCCATCAGCAGCAGGCCGACGGTGACGATGGCGCCGCCGTCCATGGCCACCTTCGACAGCGGCAGCCCCCACCGGGTGACGGCGCCGGCGTCGGGCAGGCCCGGGATGATCCTGGGGAACGCGGCGCCCCCGGCGATCATGGCGATGATCAGGCCGGCGAGTGCCGCCCCCGCCGCCGCGAGCGCCAGCCGCGCGGCCCTGGTCATGGCTTCTTTTTCCGTACGCTGAGCAGGAAGCCGATCCCGATGCCGACGAGCGCGCCGACGACGATGACCAGCCAGACGGGGAACGCGGTCCCCGTCTCTTCCTTGGCGACGCCCTTCTGGTCGGCCGCGGCGCTCTTCTGGTCGGCGGCCTGCAAAGGAGTGTCGCTCGGCGTCGCGGCGGCCTGCGAGGGAGTGGCACTCGGCGTCGGGGACGCCGCCTTGACGGTGAAGGGGATCTCGCCCTCGATCGGGTGCCCGTCGGAGGACACCACCCGGTAGGCGATCGTGTACTTACCCGCTCCCAGCGGCTCCTTCAGCGCCTGTCGTACCTTCGCACCATCGACGGACGGCTTGCCCGCCTGGTGCGCGACGCCGTCGGCGCCGCGCACGAGCACGGTCGGCATCCGCACGCCCTCGGAAAAGACAAGACTGACCTGGTCGACGGCCTCAACGGTCGACCCCTTGGCGGGGTCGCTGCTCTTGAGCGAGTCGTGCGCCAGCGCGGGCCCGGCCAGCCCGAACACGAACAGGGCGGCGACGAAAGCGGTAAGTGCCGCGAGCGGGGATCTCTTCATGACACCCCCAAGGCTACCGACGCCACCACCCGGTCCGGACTCCGCGCTACAACCCCGCGCAGGCCAAAGCCCGCTGATAAGCCTCCACAGCGCCTTCGCTGTCGCCTAGCTGCTCCAGGGTGTCAGCCGTGGCGTACCAGTTGGAGGCGGACCGACTCGTGTCAGGCATCGGGGCGAGCCAGTCGCGCACGCTGATGACGTGCTGCATGGCCTGGTCCTGCTGACCGACTGCTGTGTGGGCATACGCGAGCAGGAGGCTTCCCTCCGCACCCAGCGTGCCGGCAACGCTGGGGAGCAGCGCCAGCCCGGCCAGCGCGTGCTCGGCCGCCTGCGCGTACTCTCCCGAAAGAAACTGCGCTCTGGCGATCTCGATCTGGGCTCGTGCCTGGTCGATCCGGCTGGCCGAAGTCTGAACCAGCTCGTCCAAGGCCCTGCGCTGCGTCGCGCTCGAGATCGGCCCGTTGTCGGGAGAGATCCGCGCCAGCAGGGAGCCCAGCGCAGAGCGCATCCGGGCGATGTTGCGCGGCTGGCCGCTCTCCTCTTGGACAGCCATCGCACGTTCTGCGAACGTCAATGCCTCCACGGCGTGCCCTGTGTGCAGGGCCACGTATGCAGCGTTCCAGTTGGCCGCCACGATCGCGCGCGGGGTTCCAAGCACGTCAGCCGCGTTCAGCAGCTCAGCAGCGAACTGTCGGGCCCGTAGTAGATCACCGCGCATCGTGTAGGCGGCCAGCAGCGCCGAGCCCAGCTCAACCATGAGGTCGGACCAGACGGGGCGGGTGGGTGCGCCGATGATCTCCTCGGCTACGGCTACCGCCTCCGTGAGCCGCTCGCTCTCCTTGTACGCGCGGCTCAACGCGATCGCCACCTCGATCTGCCGGTCGGCGCTGATGTCCTCAGCCTTGATCCGGTTCAGGATGTTGATGGCGTCCTCATGATCGCCGCAGGCTTCGGCTGCCAGCGCCAACCCGAATTCCGTTTCTTGACGTAGGGCGGTGAGTCCTGTCAGGTTGGAGTCCGCCAAGAGCTCGGCAAAGCGCGTACGGGCTTCGGAGATTTCTCCGTTTTCCAGAGCCAGGCGTGCATAGCCGAGCGCGAGCTCGATGTCTTCCATCTGCTCGGCAGTGACGCCGTTGACGAGATACGAGAGTGAGCAGTCCAGCTTCTGTGCCAGCAACTCAAGAACAGCCGGAGTCGGGGTACGCTTGCCACTCTCGATCAAGGAGACGTAGCTGTCTGACAGTTCGGGATGCGCCAGTTGCGCCTGCGACAGGCCACGCTGTCGCCGAACGGTCTTAATCCGGAGGCCGACCAAGTCAGATGTGGTCACGGCTGACACTCCCTGAGATGATGTCCACGCAAACCCACGGCGAGGGAGCCCCTCATGCGCACGCGTCTTGCCCTGTCCGTACTTGCTGCCGTTGTCACGGCAATCGTGGTACTTGGAGGCAATGCTACGGCCGCAAGTGCCCAAACGTCTTCCTCAGCTGAGGAAGTGTCAACAATCGCCCCCGCATCGTCCTTGGACATGGGGACCTGCTGCTGATCCCGGCTCGAGAGTCACCCTACGTGGGTGTCCGCCAGACGCCAGCTGGTAGACACCATCAAGGCTGCGGAGGCATAGCGGCATGCCGCTGTGCCTGCGAGCTCCCCACTTCGCCCGCAGCTCCGTCGAACATACCGACGTGATCTACATTTCTTCTACATGCGCCCGACCAGCATCGCCCGCGGACGATGCTGGCTACGCTGCCAAGTGTGACCGAGGCGATTGCGATCAGGTTCCTCGGGCCCACGGTGGGCATCATCGAGGGCTCGCCGGTTGATCTCGGACCGCCACGCCAGCAGGCAACCTTGGCGGTCCTGGCTTCCCACGTGGGACGCGCCGTCTCCAAGGCCCAACTGATCGACGCCTTATGGGGCGAAGCCCCGCCCGCCAGCGCTGAACAGAGCGTTTACACCTACGTCGCGGGTTTGCGGCGGGCACTCGAACCTCGCCGCGGCCCACGCGAGCGCCCCCAGATCGTGACAAGCACCGCCGGCGGATACCTGCTGCGCCTGCGTCCGGAGCAGATCGATGTCTGGATGCTCGCGCATCTGTTGGAGAAGGCGTCCCAACTGAAGGAGCCAGGCAATCAACTCCAGCGATTGGCGCTGCTGAACGAGGCATTGGATCTATGGCGAGGGCCGAGTCTGTGCGGCGTACCAGGACCGTGGGCCGAGCGTGAGCGCATGCGCCTGGAGGAGTTACGCTTCGAAGCCGTCGAGACGCGTGCCGACCTCCTCATCGCACTGAGGCGCCACGAGGAGGCCATCGAGTCTCTGCAAGAGCTGACCGCCCGCTCTCCGCTCCGGGAACGACCGCGCGAGCTGTTGATGCTCGCCTTGTTCCACAGCGATCGTCAGGCGGAGGCGCTGGCGATCTACGAAGAGGGGCGACGCGTACTCGCCGACGAGCTGGGTGTCTCTCCCGGAGAGGGCCTGCGGCGCAGCCACGAGATCGTATTGAGGGGTCCGACGCCCTCGCCGTCGCGAGAACCGTCGATCCCGCGCCAACTCCCCCGCGAGCTGCTGGGATTCGTCGGTCGCGCGGCCGAGACCGCGAAACTGAAAGGGCTTCTCGTTCCTTGGGATCGTTCGCCGGCCCATCCGCTCGTCGTGATCTCGGGCCCTCCTGGGATCGGTAAATCCACACTGGCGGTCCAGGTCGCGCATCTGGTCCGGGACAGCTTTCCCGATGGCCAGCTCCATCTCGACCTCCGAGGCGCCACGCCGAACGTGCCGAGGCTGGGTCCGCTCGACGTCCTGGGCAGGCTGCTGCGAGCGCTGGGCGTGCCCGGCGCGGCTGTGCCTGACGACGTGGACGAGGCAGCTGCCGTCTGGCGCGGGTGTATCGACGGCAAGAGGCTGCTGGTCCTGCTGGACGACGCCGCAGAGCTCGCCCAGATCCGCCCCGTGTTGTCGGTGCCGTCCGGGTCGGCGATCCTGGTGACGAGCCGCGAGAGCATGCGCGCGGCAGACGACTGCTATCAGATCCACCTGTCGTGCCTCACAGCTGCCGAGGCGAGCACTGTCCTGGCCAAGCTGGTGGGCGCGGAGCGAATCGCCAGCGACCCGCAAGGCACAAGAAGGCTGGTCGAGTACTGTGACGGCCTGCCCCTGGCGATCAAGATCGTTGGTGCACGACTTGCTGATCAGCCAGACTGGGGCATCACGGCGTTCGCCGAGCGCTTCCGGGACGAGCGCCAGCGGCTACACGAGCTTGAAGCCGGAGACATCACCGTAAGGTCCAGCTTCATGGCCAGCTTGGACGCCCTGCGCTCGAGCCCCCGGCCGATTGATCGATCCGCCGCCCGAGTCCTCGCGCAGCTCGGCATCCTGCACGTCCCGACCATCACCGCCGACGCGGTGGCACAGCTCGCCGCCATGGACGAAGGCGAAGCCGCGCGGAGCCTCGACCGGCTGGTGAACGCGAACCTTCTGGAGCGGAGGGAGCAGGGCCGCTACCGGCTTCACGATCTCGTCAGGCTCTTCGTGGGCGAGCTCCGGCCTGAAGGGCGGCACGAGGCGATGAGCAGGGTGCTGAGCTACTACGTGGCCACCGCGCGCCGGGCCAGCACTCTGATGGACCCCCACCGGGTGCAACCACAGGAGCTTCCGGTCGATGCCCGACCGCGACGCCTCTCGGACCAGGATGAGGCCGTATCGTGGCTGGCCGACGAGGAAGCCAATCTCACGCAGGCCGCCCTGCAGGCGATGGCCGGCGAAGACGCCGACCTCGCGAAGCTCGGCACGGCGCTGGCTTTCGCCCTGATGTGGTACCAGCAAAAGGCCCACCATGCCGCGGAGATGGTCACGCTCAACTCCGCGGCGTTGGAGGTAGGCATCCGCCTGGATGACCAGCGCATCACGCGATTCGCGCACAGCCACGTGGCCGGCGGGCTGCACATGCATGGCCGCCCTGCCGAGGCTGGAGAACACTTCGGCATCGAGCTGGCGATGGCGCGCGAAGCCGGCGATGTCGCCACCGAGCACCGAGCGCTGGGAAATCTCGCGAACGTCCACCTCACCATGGAGGATTATGGGCGCGCGCTGCATTACGCGCAGCAACAGCTGGCCCTGGCGAAGAAGATCAGCTCTCGCATTGGAGAGCGCTACGCCCAGTTGATCGCCGGGGCGGCGCATACCGGCCTTCGCCAGTTCGAGGAGGCACGAGTGTCGCTCGAGGCCTCGCTCCGCAATGCCCGCGCGGACGGCGACATCGTCCACGAGGGGCAGGCTCACATGCACCTGGGGGAAGCCCTCCTGGCGGCCGGGCGAGGGGATGTCGCGCTGGAACACCTGCGCCAAGGTGCGGCCAAGCAACAGGCCGGCGGATACAAGATCGGAGAGCTCCGCTGTCTCGTCGGCGTGTCCAAGGCGCTACGCATCAGGGGACAGCTCACCGAGGCGCTCGAGACGATCTCCGGCGCGATGCCGCTGGCGCGGGCGCTGGGGAACGAGCGATGGAAACTGCGGGCCGAGCTCGAGCAGGAGGCCGTGCACGCGGCGCTCGGGGTGCCGCCCGTGCGGGCCGTGTGACTCACCAAGCGAAGCTCGCCTGCCAGAGGGCATCGTCAGCATCGACGTGGGATGACGCGTGACTGAGGAGATCGAGATCCGACTCCTCGGACCTGTCATGGGCGATCGACACGGCTCGCGACTCGACCTCGGCCCACCGCGCCAGCTGGCGGTCCTGGCCGTTCTCGCCTCGAGGGCCGGCCAGGTCGTCACCATGGGCCAGCTCATCGACTCTCTGTGGGGCGATGATTCGCCCAGGACCGCGGAGCAGAGCGTTTACACCTACATCTCCGGATTACGGCGAGCGCTCGAGCCTCACCGCGGCCCACGCGAACCCTCTCGGCTGCTCGTCGGCACGGACGGCGGCTATGTCCTGCGCCTGGCTCCCCATCAGGTCGACGTCGCCGTCCTGGCCGAGCATCTCGACGGAACCCGGCGCCTGAGGGCGGCCTCGGATCACCTCGGCGCTCTGGCACTTCTCGACCAGGCCCTGTCTCTTTGGCACGGCCTGACGTTGAGCGGCGTTCCCGGGCCTTTCGCCGACAGCGAGCGCGTCCGCCTGGAACAACTGCGTTCCGACGCCGCCGAATGGCGAGCCGAGGCGCTGATGGAGCTGAGGCGCCCGCAGGAGGCGCTGGGTCCGCTCAGGGAGCTCATGGCGCAGCAGCCTCTGCGTGAACGCGCTCGTGAGCTGTTGATGCTCGCCCTCGACCGGCTGGGGCGTCAAGCAGAGGCTCTGCAGGTCTTCGAGGAGGGCAGGCGCGTCCTCGCCGAGGAACTGGGCGTCGATCCAGGGGAAGGCCTACGTCGCCGTCACGAGGCCATACTGCGCGGCACCTCTCAGCCCGAGGCGGAATCGCCCGTCCCCCGCCAGCTCCCGCGCGACCTCGTCGGCTTCGTCGGCCGGGCCAAGGAGGTCATCCAGTTACGGGGCCCCCTGGCCCCATGGGACGGCTCCCCGCCCCATCCGCTGATCGTGATCTCGGGTCCACCGGGTGTGGGCAAGTCGGCGCTGGCAATTCACGTCGCCCACCTGGTGAAGGACCTCTTCCCTGACGGGCAGCTGCACGTCGACCTCAGGGGTGCGACGCCGGACGTGCCCGAGCTGGAGCCTCGCGACATCCTGGGCCGACTGCTCAGAGCGCTCGGCGTGGCCGGCGACGCAGTGCCGTCGGACCAGGACGAGGCGGCGGCCATGTGGCGGGATCGGCTGGCGAGCAAGCGCCTCCTGGTGCTGCTCGACGACGCTGCCAGGCTCGACCAGATCCGGCCCGTGCTTGCGACCCCGCCCGGCAGCACCATTCTGGTGACCAGCCGCGAGAGCCTGATCGCCGGCGATGACTGCTTCCAGGTGCACCTCCCCCGGATGAGCGGCGCCGAGGCTACGACGCTGCTGGCCAAACTGATGGGCCCGCAACGTGTAGCGGAGGATCCCAGCGCCACGGCGACCCTGGTCAAGCTCTGCGAAGGTCTCCCCCTGGCGCTCAAGATCGTCGGCGCCCGGCTCGTGGACCGACCGAACTGGAGCGTCGGTTCGCTGTCCGAGCGACTGCGTGACGAGCGCAGGCGGCTGAGCGAACTCGAGATCGGCGACCTCGCCGTGCGGTCCAGCTTCATGTCCAGCTGGAAGGGACTCCGGGACGGGCCGCGGCCACTGGACGTGGCCGCCTCCCGGATGCTGGCCCAGCTCGGCATCCTGCACGTGCCCACGTTTTCGGCAGAGACGACAGCGGCCCTGTCCGGCATGAGTGACGCCGAGGCCGAGCGGAGCCTGGAGAGGCTGGCGGACGCGCACCTGGTGGACCGGGCGGACCCCGGCTACTACCAACTGCATGACCTGGTCAGGCTTTTCGTCGGCGAGCTTGATCCGGTCAAGCCGGACGTCGCCCTGACCAGGGCGCTGAGCTTCTATGTCGCCTCGGCCCGGCAGGCGGCCACCTTGCTGGATCCCCATCGCGTGCAACCGCCGGCCCCGGAGGTACAGGCCGTACCGCTTGTCATGAAGGGCCGTGACGCCGCCGTCCGATGGCTCGGCCTGGAAGAGGTCAACATCCGGCACGCCGCCATGCAGGCGATGGCTCACCAGGACCCGTCGATCGCGCGGCTCGGCGTGTGGCTCACGTTCGCGATGATGTGGCACCAGTCAGGCCAGCACCGCGGTGCCGACCTCATCATGATGAACTCCGCCGCGATCCAGGTCGGCGAGCGACTGGCCGATGAGCGAATCGTCCAGTTCGCCCATGGCCATGTGGCCTTCGGCATGCGCATGTTCAGCCGCCTTGACGAAGCTGTGGAGCACTTCGAGATCGAGCTTGCGATGGCCAGGAGCTCCGGTGACCGGTTCGACGAGCAGCGAACCCTCGGCAATTTGGGCATCACCCATCTGACCATGGCGGACCACGGTCAGGCGCTGCACTACCTCAAGAAGCAGTTGGCCTTGGCCAGAGAGCTCGGCATCGCCATCGGCGAACGCTTCGCGCTCATCAACATCGCGGAGGTCAGCAGGGCCCTCGGCGAGCACAGGAATGCGCGACAAGCGCTGAACGAGGCGCTCCGCCTGACCAGAGAGGCCGGAGACACCCTGCACGAGGCCCATATCCACATGCACCTCGGCGAGGCCTGCGTGAGGTCGGAGGAGCCCGTGGAGGCTTTGAGCCACTTCGGGCTGGCGATGGCGCGGCACCGGGACGCCGGCTACCGGATCGGCGAGCTGCGGTGTCTGGTGGGGATGGCACAGGCGCATCGGATCGCGGGCGATCTGGACGGGGCGCTGAAGGCCGTCGACAGAGCGATGCCGCTGGCGCGGACTCTGGGGAATGCCCGATGGGAAGCCCGGGCCGAGCGCGAGCAGGCAGCCGTCCACGAGGCGCTCGGGGTGCCGCCCGTCCGGAGCCTATGATCACATGGCCTGGAGGGCGAGGAAGAAGTCGACTCTGTCGGACATGGTGGTCAGGTCTCTGCCGGTGAGTTCCTCGACGCGACGGATGCGGTAGCGGACGGTGTTGACGTGGACGTGGAGGCGTTCGGCGCAGGCGTTCCATGAGCCGGTGCAGTCCAGGAACGTGGCCAGGGTGTGGACCAGGTCCGACTGGTGGGTGCGGTCGTAGTCGATGAGCGGCTGGAGGAGCCTGTCGGCGTAGGAGCGGCGGATGTCGCCCGGCACGGTGGCCAGGAGCAGCGCGTGGGTGTAGATCTCGTCGCTGGTGACCACGCCGCCGCCGCGGGCCTCGGCCAGGCGCCTGGCGTGCCCGGCCTCCTGGATGCCGCCTCTGATGGCGGTGGAGCCGGTCAGGGCGCCGCTCAGGCCGACGCTGACGCGGGTGTCCGGCAGGGCTGCCAGGACGTCCGTGCCGCGGCGCAGGCGCAGGGCCAGGTCCTCGACGGTCGTGCCGCGCAGCGGGACCAGCGCCACGGCGCTGTCGGCGAAGGCGGGCGCGACGACCTCGCGGGCCAGCAGCTCCTCGACCACCTGCCCGCCGAGCGCGGCCGCCTCGGGCCCGCGCGCCGCCGCGGTGGCGTCGACGATCGCGTACGGCTCGGCCGCCTCGATCCCGCAGGTGCGCAGCCGTGCCGTGAGCTCGGCCTGGTCGCCGTCGGCCAGGGCGGCGCCGATGAGCTGCTCGGCCAGGCGGCGCTCGACCCTGCGGCCCTCCTCCATCCGGCTGCGTTCGAGCGCGACGCCGGCGGCCAGCTCGTACCCGAGGTCAGCGCGGTCCATGAGATCGCCCTCGCACGCCACCAGCCATCCGGCCGCCCGATGACCCCGCCCGACGGCGAAGATAGTGAAATTTCCGGACCTGGTGGGGAGGCGGGAGGCGGTCAGGTAGGCCCGCGCCAGCCGTACCGTCTCCTCGCTCTCCGCGAGCGGACCGACCAGCGGGACACCGGTCGCGGACAGCAGCGTGGCGGTGATGCCCAGCTCGGCGGCCGTCAGCGCGAACAGCTCCGGCAGGTCGGCGCCCTCGGCGACGGCCGCGACGATGCGCCGGTGACGGCCGAGCGCGTCGCGCACGTCGCCGGCCAGGCGCGGCACGGCCAGTTCGGCGACCGAGCGGAAGGAGACCTCGGTGGGCACCTCGAGGAGCGCCAGACCCACCTCCCTGCACGCCTCGACAAGGTCGGCGGGGACGTGGCCGAGCCAGGCCTGGCCCGCGCCGAGTCCCGCCACCCCGGCCTCGACGAGCGCGGCCACGAAGGCGGCCGAGTCGTCCGGCGTCTGTCGCCACATCAGCCCGGTCAGCACGAGCTCGCCGCCCGACAGGTAGCGGCCGGGCGCGGGCAGGTCCGTGATGTGCACGGTACTGAACTCACGCGAGGGATCCCCGGCGAGCAGCTTCAGCCGAAGCTCCGGAATCGCCAGCAGGTCACTGATCCGCACTTGGAGGAATATACAAGTCGTCCCGCAAACCCCTGACCGCAATTTCACCGCACATGCATTGGAGTGCGAGAACGCCGGTGCTCTACTCGAAAGATGACGGAGACGGTCAGCGTGACGCGGCAGGGCGTCGGTGAGAGCGTGCGGCGCCCCGACGGGGTGCTGAAGGTGACGGGCGAGTTCGCCTACGCCTCCGACCTGTGGCTCGACGGGATGGTCTGGGGCGTGACGCTGCGCAGCCCGCACGCCTCGGCGTGGATCCGGTCGATCGATGTGGGACCGGCGCTGGCGGTCCCGGGGGTGCTGGCCGTACTGACGCACGAGGACGTGCCGGGCGCGAAGTACTACGGCCTGGAGCACAAGGACCAGCCGGTGCTGGCCATCGACCAGGTGAACCACCAGGGCGAGCCGGTGGCGCTGGTGGCGGCCGACCACCCCGAGACGGCCCGCAGGGCCGCGGAGAAGATCGTCATCGAGTACGAGATCCGGCAGGCGGTGACGGATCCGTATAAAGCGGCTCATGACGAGACCCAGCCCAAGCTCCGCCCGGACGGCAACATCCTGCGCCGCCAGCCGGTCAAGGTCGGCGACACCTTCACCGCCCCGATCACGGTCACCGGCGAGTACGAGGTGGGCATGCAGGACCAGGCCTTCCTCGGCCCCGAGTCGGGCCTGGCCGTCCCGGCCGAGGACGGCGGCGTCGACCTGTACATCGCCACGCAGTGGCTGCACGTCGACCGCGACCAGCTGGCGCCCTGCCTGGGCCTGCCGCCGGAGAAGGTACGGCTGACGCTGTCGGGCGTGGGCGGCGCGTTCGGCGCCCGCGAGGACCTGTCGATGCAGGTGCACGCCTGCATGCTGGCGCTGCGGCTGAACCGGCCCGTCAAGATCGTCTACGGCCGCGAGGAGTCGTTCTTCGGCCACGTGCACCGCCACCCGGCCAGGATGCGCTACGAGCACGGCGCCACCCGCGACGGCAGGCTGGTCTACGTCAAGGCCGACATCCTGCTCGACGGCGGCGCGTACTGCTCCTCCTCGCCCGCGGTGGTCGGCAACGCGGCCTCCCTCGGCGTCGGCCCCTACGAGGTGCCCAACGTGGACGTGGTGGCCACCGGCGTCTACACCAACAACCCGCCGTGCGGCGCGATGCGCGGCTTCGGCGCGGTCCAGGCCTGCTTCGCCTACGAGTCGCAGATGGACCGCCTGGCCGAGGCGTGCGGCCTGTCGCCGCTGGAGATCAGGATCCGCAACGCCGTCTCGCAGGGCTCCCACCTGATCACCGGTCAGATGATCGACTCGCCCGCGCCGCTGGCCGACATGCTGCGCCGCCTGGACGCCATGCCGCTGCCGCCGGCCGCCGACGACGACCTGCGCTCCATGCCGGGCGGCGTCTCACAGACCACCCACGGCGAGTCGGTACGGCGGGGCGTCGGCTACGGCGTGGGCATCAAGAACATCTGCTTCTCCGAGGGCTTCGACGACTACTCCACGGCCAGGGTGCGCGCCGAGCTGATCAACGGCGAGCCGCACGTCACCGTGCACACCGCGGCGGCCGAGGTCGGCCAGGGCCTGGTGACGATCCAGGCCCAGATCGCCCGCACCGAACTGGGCGTCGACCAGGTCACCGTGGCGGCCGCGGACACGGCGGTGGGCTCGGCCGGCTCGTCGTCGGCCTCCAGGCAGTCGTACGTGACGGGCGGCGCGGTCAAGGCGACCTGCGAAGCCGTACGGGAACGCTTCGAGGGGCTGCCGGCGCGCGAGGCGCTGGAGAAGTTCGGCCCGATCGAGGAGACGCGCGTCTACCGGCACCGGCCGACCTACCCGCTGGACCCGGTGACCGGGCAGGGCTCCTCGCACACGCAGCTGGCCCTGTGCGTGCACCGGGCGGTCGTGGACGTGGACAGCGAGCTCGGGCTGGTCAAGGTCGTCGAGCTGGCCGCGGTGCAGGACGTGGGCCGCATCATGAACCCGCAGGCGCTCGAGGGCCAGATCCACGGCGGCTCGGCACAGGGGCTCGGCCTGGCGCTGATGGAGGAGATCCAGATCAAGGACGGCCGGGTGCTGAACCCGTCGTTCACCGACTACCTGATCCCCACGACTCTCGACATGCCGCCCATGACCATGGAGATCCTGGAGAACCCGGACCCGGCGGCCCCCTACGGGCTGCGGGGCGCGGGCGAGCCTCCCACCCTGTCCTCGACCCCCGCGATCGCCGCGGCGGTGCGGGCGGCATGCGGCCACCGGTTGACGCGGGTTCCGATTCGGCCCGAAGATATCGCCTTGGTCGACTACGGGGAGGGAATCCGATGAGTGACGCGGCCAAGGCCGAGTTCGAGAAGTACGACACCGACGGCGACGGTGTGCTGACGGCCGCCGAGATCCGCCAGGTCAACGAGGCGCTCGGCGACCAGGGAGCCTCGGCGGAGGAGATCGAGGCCTTCATCGCCTCGGCCGACCGCGACGGCGACGGCAAGGTCGGGCTGGAGGAGTTCGTCGCCCTGGTGGGCGGCGGCCGCCACGAGAGGCACTGAGCGCGCTACCGACCCCGCCCCCGAGTGAGGACCACTCGGGGGCGTCCTACTGGGCGACCGACGGCCGGCCGCAGGACTGGTCCGACGGTTAGTGGGTAAGGACTCGTCTGTCCCCCTTGATCGCGAAGGGGGGAGGTCGTGCTTGAGCGGTTGTTCGAGCTGCGCGACCGGGAGACGACGGTCGCGCGCGAGGTGCGTGGCGGGATCACCACCTTCATGGCGATGGCCTACATCATCCTGCTCAACCCGATCATCCTCGGCGGAGCCCACGACGTCACCGGCGCCAAGCTCACGATCGCCCAGCTGACCACCTCGACCGCGCTGGCGGCGGCGGTGTCGACGCTGCTGATGGCGTTCGTGGGCAACGCGCCGTTCGCGCTGGCGGCCGGGCTCGGACTGAACGCGGTGGTGGCCTACCAGGCCGCGCCGTTCATGACCTGGGCCCAGGCCATGGGGCTCGTCGTGCTCGAGGGCTTCGTGATCATCGTGCTCGCGGTGACCGGGCTGCGTACTCTGATCATGAACTCGATCCCGCTCGCGCTCAAGCATGCGATCAGCGTCGGCATCGGGATGTTCATCACGCTGATCGGGCTGGTGGACGCCGGGTTCGTGACACCGGGCAAGGGCACGCCGGTGCAACTGGGCGCCGGCGGGCATCTGATGGGCTGGCCGGTGACGGTGTTCTGCTTCGGTCTGCTGCTGATGATCGTGCTGTTCGTCCGTAAGACGCCCGGCGCCATCCTCATCAGCATCATCGCCGCCACCATCGTGGCCGTCCTGGTCAACAGCCTGACCACGATCGACCAGAAGACCTGGGGAGTGGTGAGGCCACGGGTTCCCGAGCGGTTCGTGGCCGCGCCGGACTTCGGGCTGGTCGGGCAGTTCGACCTGTTCGGCGGGTTCGCCACGGCCGGGGCGGTGACGGCGAGCGTGGTGCTGTTCACGCTGGTGCTGTCCGGATTCTTCGACGCGATGGGCACGATCATCGGCGTCAGCGACGAGGCCGGCCTGGTCAGCCCCCAGGGGCAGGTGCCACGGCTGGGCAGGATCCTGACCATCGACGGCATCGGGGGCGTCCTCGGCGGCGTGACCAGCTCCTCGGCCAACACCGTCTTCGTGGAATCGGCCGCCGGCGTCGGCGAAGGGGCGCGGACCGGGCTGGCCAACGTCGTGACCGGGATCCTGCTGGCGATCACGCTGCTGTTCACCCCGCTGGCGGCGGTGGTCCCCGCCGCGGCGGCCGCGCCCGCGCTGGTGCTGGTCGGGGCGCTGATGATGACGCAGAGCCGCAACGTGCCGTGGTCGGACCTGGAAGTGGCGATCCCCGCGTTCCTGACGATCGCCCTGATGCCGTTCACGTACTCGATCACGAACGGCGTGGGCGCCGGAGTGATCTCCTACACCCTCATCAAGGCGGCAGTCGGGAAGTTCAAGGAGATCCCGTGGCTGCTGTGGGTGGTCTCGGCCATCTTCCTGGCCTACTTCGGGATCGTGGCCATCGAAGGGCTGATCTAACGGATGTCGCCGGAGTTGCAGGCCGCGCCGTTGTGGTCGACGTCGGGGTACCAGAAGTACTCCTCGTGCATGCCCTTGTAGTACGGGCCCTTGCCCGCCGCCACGGCCTCCTTGCAGGAGGGGTACTTCGGGTCAGGCGTACGGCTGCCGCCCACGGGAGACGTCGCGCCGGTGGTCTGCTGGATGCCCGGTGGGCTCGACGAGACAGGGGCGGAGGGCTCCTGGGACACCGGCGGCTGCGACGGGGACGACGGCTGGGTCGTGGGCGCCGGCGCGCTGCCGCCCAGGAGCTTGGCCACCAGCGCGTCGGCGTCCTGCTTGGAGTATCCGGTGATGCTGATGCTGTCGCCGTCCATGCCCTGCATGACGTAGGGCGCGGCCAGCACGGTGTCGGGCATCAGCACCAGCGCCACCTGCCGCTGGTCGTTCACCAGCTCGTCGATGAGAGAGGCCACCTTGTCCCTGAAGGCGGGCGCGATCGCGATCCGCACCGAATACGTCCCGTTCTTGTCCCGCACGGCCTCGACGCGCTGCACGGCGTTGACGGTGACGCCGTCCTCCAGCAGGTAGCAGGTCTTCTTGGCGACGTCGAGCGCGACCTGCTCGCCGGGGCAGGGCGCGTCCTTGGCGTCCCTGACCGCCGCGAAGTGGATGGGTACGGCCAGCCGCTGCGGCGGCGCCCCACCCAGGAGCGGCGCGTCGGGGCTGCGCGTCATCAGGACGGCGACCGTACCGAGGACACCGGCGATCAGCACGACGAGCACGAGGGAGGCGAGCAGCACGACGGTGGTAAGCCTGCTGGCCTTGCGTGCGTCCGGCTCGGCGGGGGGCGGCTGTTCCGGCATCTCCATATCCTGACGTACGGGCTGCCGGTGAGCCTATCGAGGACGGACCCGAGCAGGGTAATCAGGCGAAAAATCCTCGCTTTGGGGAAAGACCTAAAGCATGAAGGTCGGAGTACCGCGAGAAGTCAAGAACAACGAATACCGGGTGGCGCTCACCCCGGCGGGCGTCCACGAGCTGGTACGGAACGGTCATCAGGTCTACATGGAGCGCGACGCGGGCGCGGGATCGTCACTTCCCGACGCCGACTACGAGCGCACGGGTGCGGTCATCCTGGAACGTGCCGACGAGGTCTGGGCCGAGTGCGAGCTCATCATGAAAGTGAAGGAGCCGGAGGCCGAGGAGTACCACCGGATGCGCAAGGGGCAGGTCCTGTTCACCTACCTGCACCTGGCCGCCTCACCGGAGTGCACCAAGGCGATGCTCGACGCGGGCATCACCGGCATCGCATACGAGACGGTCCAGACGCCCAACGGCGCGCTGCCGCTGCTGGCTCCCATGTCGGAGGTGGCGGGCAGGCTCGCGCCGCAGGTCGGCGCCTACCACCTGATGCGCTCGCAGGGCGGCAGGGGAGTGCTGATGGGCGGCGTGTCCGGCGTGCGCGCCGCGAACGTCGTGGTGATCGGCGCGGGCGTGTCAGGCATGAACGCGGCCGCCATCGCGCTCGGCATGCAGGCGGAGGTGCTGCTTCTGGACAAGAACATCGACAAACTGCGCCAGGCGGACTCGATCTACCAAGGTCACCTCCAGACGCTCGCCTCCAACACACTGGAGATCGAGCGGTCCGCGCTGGAGGCGGACCTGGTGATCGGGGCGGTGCTGGTGCCCGGCGCCAAGGCGCCCACCCTGGTGACCAACGAGCTGGTCTCGCGCATGAAGCCCGGCTCGGTGCTGGTGGACATCTCCATCGACCAGGGCGGCTGCTTCGAGGACTCCCGTCCGACCACGCACGAGGATCCCACCTACAAGGTGCACGAGTCGATCTTCTACTGCGTGGCCAACATGCCCGGGGCCGTCCCGCACACCTCGACGTTCGCGCTCACCAACGTGACGCTGCCGTACGCGCTGGCCATCGCCAACCAGGGCTGGGTACAGGCACTACGCCAGGACCACTCCCTGGCGCTGGGCCTGAACACCTACGAGGGCCACGTCACCAATCAGGCGGTAGCCGAGGCCCACAACCTCGACTGGGTCCCGATCGCGCAGGTCCTCGCTTAGCGGGATGACCGGGTGCGGTCGCTGTAGGGGTTGCGGCCGTCGAGCAGCCGAGCCCGAGGGGTTTCCCCACGCATTGGCGGAAAGCGAAAAACGCGCCGCTGGTGGGCAGCGGCGCGCTCTTCTTGGTGGCTACTTCTTGGTGGGCGAGGGCGAGATCGTCTCGGTGGGCATCGGCTGCTGCTGCTGCTGGTTGTTCTTCGGCTGCGGCGGCAGCGGGGCCTGGTCGGCCGTCGTGGTGATGGCGTCAGGACCGCCGCAGATGGCGCCCGGCTCGGGGGTGTCCTTGCCGTTCTGGAACTTCTTGATGAAGGCGGGCAGCCTCGGGTCCTCGGGGTCGTCCAGCTTGAGCTGGTGGCCCCAGGAGCTCGCCACCACCGGCGAGGGCAGGCCCGGATACGGGCTGACCAGCATGTAGTCCTGCTGGCCCGTGGAGGTGGCCACCTTCTTCAGCGCGGCGACCTTGTCCTTGGCCAGGTCGGGCCGGTAGGTGATCCACACCGCGCCGTGCTCGAGGGAGTGGACGCCGTGCTCGTTGTGAATGGGCTTGTCGTAGACCGCGCACGCCTGCCAGTAGTTGTTGTGCTGGCCGCCGACAGGCGGGGTCTCCTTGTACTGGACAGGGTTCCAGACGTGCTCGCCCGCCTTGTAGTTGTAGTTGGCGACGGCGTCGAGCGAGGTCTCACGGGCCTGCTTGATCAGGTAGAACCCGACCAAGCCGACGAGGAGCACGACCACGAGGCCGCCCGCTCCCCACATGAGCGTCGCGGCGCGGCGCTCCTTGCGCTTCTGCTCGGCGCGCATCTTCTGCAGATGCTCGCGTCGCGCCTGCGCCTTCTCCTTCGTCATCGTTCCTCCATCGGCCAACCAACTCCGGGTCACCCTATGCCCTCGGGGCGTATGCGGTGAATAAGACCGTGGGGCCCACAGGTGGGTAGGCTGGACTCGCCATGGAAAAGCCCGCCAAAAGATCGCTTCTCATCGCCCTCGCGGTGCTCGTCGTCGCCGCCGCTGCCGTCTTCGTCGTGCTGGGCAGGAGCGGCTCGCCGGGCGACGCCTCCGCTGACGCGGGGTTCGCCCGCGACATGGCCACGCATCACGCGCAGGCCGTCGACATGTCGTTCACGATCAGGGACAAGTCCTCCTCCAAGGACGTCCGCAACCTGGCCTACGACATCATCACCACCCAGTCCACCCAGCGGGGCATGTTCCTCGGCTGGCTCCAGGAGTGGGGCCTCGACCAGACCGGCGACCGGCCCGCGATGGCCTGGATGGCCCATGGCGGCCACGGCCCCGTCGCCGCGGGCGGCTCGATGCCGGGGATGGCCTCGCCGCAGGACCTGACCCGGCTCAAGGACGCCCAGGGCACGGCGGCCGAGGTGGTGTTCCTGCAGCTGATGATCCGCCACCACGAGGGCGGGCTGCAGATGGCGCAGGGGCTGGTCAAGCTGTCCAACCGCGACGAGGTCGTGGGCATGGCCCAGAAGATCATCAATGGGCAGACGGGCGAGATCAAGCTGATGACCGAGATGCTGCGCCAGCGGGGCGCCCAGCCGCTTCCCTCGATCCTGAAGTGAGGCCCGACGCGGTCGTGGTCGGCTCGGGGCCCAACGGGCTCGTCGCCGCCGTGACCCTGGCCTCCGCCGGGCGCCGGGTGCTCCTGCTGGAGGCCGCCGACGCCTTCGGCGGCGGGCTGCGCTCGGCCGAGCTCACGCTTCCCGGCCGCGTCCACGACCTGGGCGCCACGGTCATGGCCATGGCGCTGGCCTCCCCCGCCTTCCGCTCGCTCGGCATCCTGCACGACGCGCGCGTTCAGGGCCCCGGTACGGCGGGCGCGCGCTCCCGGGCTTCCCTCGGATCAAGTGTCGAGGTGGTGCATCCCGCGGTGGCGGCGGCGCACCCGCTGGACGGGCGGCCTGCCGTACTGGTGTATCGGGACGCCGAGCGGACGGCGGCGGGTCTGGGGCGCGACGGCGCGGCGTGGCGGGCCACCGTGGGGGCTGCCGCGCGGGCCGGGCTCGCGCTGACGGATCTGCTGCTGCGGCCGCTGGGGCCCTGGGAGGTGCCCAGCGTGGCGACGCTGGCCGCGGCGGCGCGGTTCGGCGCGCTGGGCGCGCTGCCGGCCACCACCGTGGGCAGGCGGGTGTTCAGGACCGTCGAGGGGCGGGCGGTGCTGGCAGGGATGGCCGCGCACTCGGTGCTGGACCTGCGCTCCCCCATCACCGCCGGGTACGGCCTGCTGCTCGCGGCCACCGCGCACCTGGTGGGCTGGCCGCTGGTCAGGGGCGGATCCCAGGTGCTGGCCGACGCGCTGGTGGCCAGGCTGAGGGAGCTGGGCGGGGTGGCCGTGGCAGGCCACCGGGTCAGGAGCCTGAGCGAGCTGGACGCGCCCGTGATCGTGCTCGACGTGACGCCCAGGCAGCTGCTGTCGATGGCCGACCTGCCGCCGCGCTACCGGCGGGCGCTCGAGCGCTACCGCTACGGGCCGGGCGTGTTCAAGCTCGACTGGGCGCTGGACGGGCCGGTGCCGTGGCGGGATCCGGCGGTCGAGGCCGCGGGAACGGTCCATCTGGGCGGCACGATGGAGGAGATCGCGCTGAGCGAGGCCGAGGTGGCCGCGGGCCGCCACTCGCCCAGGCCGTACGTGCTGCTCGTCCAGCCGTACGCGGCCGACCCGACCAGGGGCGGGCACACGCTGTGGGCGTACTGCCACGTGCCGAACGGCTCGACGACGGACATGACGGCCGCCGTCGAGGCGCAGATCGAGCGGCACGCCCCCGGCTTCCGCGACCGGATCCTGGCCAGGCACGCGATGACCACCGCCGATCTGGAGGCGGTCAACCCGAACCTGGTCGGCGGCGACATCGGCGGTGGCTGGGCCGGCCTGGGCCAGTTCGTCAGGCGCCCGGTGTGGTCACCGGCGCCGTGGCGCACCCCGCTGCCCGGCGTCTACCTGTGTTCCTCGGCGACGCCGCCGGGCGGGGGCGCGCACGGCGTGGGCGGCTGGCAGGCCGCCCGCCTGGCCCTGCACGACACCCGCTAGCCGAGCTCCTCTGCCAGGGCCGCGGCGAAGGCGTCGACGTCGGCCTCGGTGGTGTCGAAGGAGCACATCCAGCGCACCTCGTTCAGCGCCTCGTTCCACAGGTAGAAGCGGAAGCGCTTCTGCAGGCGCTCGATGACGTCCCTGGGCAGGCGGGCGAAGACGGCGTTGGCCTCGACCGGCCGCGGCACCTCCACGCCGGGCAGGTCGCGCACGGCCGCGGCCAGCCTGGCGGCCATCGCGTTGGCCTGCCGCGCGTTGCGCAGCCACAGCTCGCCCGACAGCAGCGCCTCGAACTGCGCCGACACGAAGCGCATCTTGGACGACAGCTGCATGTACGTCTTGCGGATGTAGTCGATCCCGGACACGGCGCCGGGGTTGAGCACCACCACGGCCTCGCCGTACAGCAGCCCGATCTTCGTGCCGCCGAAGGACAGCACGTCCACGCCCGCGTCGGTGGTCAGCGCGCGCAGCGGCACGTCGAGCGCCGCGGCGGCGTTGGTGAGGCGCGACCCGTCGAGGTGGAGCAGCAGCCCGAGCCCGTGGACGTGGTCGGCGATCTCCTTGATCTCGGCGGGCGTGTAGACGGTGCCCAGCTCGGTGCTGTTGGAGATCGACACCACGCGCGGCTGTGACCGGTGCACGTCGCCGAAGCCCCACGCCTGCCGGTCGATCAGCTCGGGGGTGAGCTTGCCGTCGGGCGTCGGGACGGTGAACAGCTTGAGCCCGGCCACGACCTCGGGGGCGCCGCCCTCGTCGGTGTGGATGTGGGCGGTGTCGGCGCAGATGACCGACTGCCAGGGGGCGGCCATCGAGCGCAGCGAGACCACGTTGGCGGCGGTGCCGTTGAACACCGGGTACGCCGCGGCCTGCTCGCCGAACTGCGCCTGGAAGATCCCCTGGAGCGCCTCGGTGTAGACGTCCTCGCCGTAGGAGATCTGGTGGCCGCCGTTGGCCTCGGCGATGGCCCGCAGGATCTCGGGGTGGACGCCGGCGTAGTTGTCGCTGGCGAAGGCCTTGAGCTCGGGGTCGTGCCTCACGCGGTCAGGTCCCGTCGTGCGCCGTTGACCTCGGAGGCGGGCAGCTCGAAGAGCCCGCCGACGGCCGTGGCCAGGTCGTCGACGTCGGTGAACCCGGCGAACTTCGCCTCGGGCCTGGCGGCCCTCATCTCGTCGTTCACCAGCGCCTTGACCACCAGGATCGTCGCCGCCGAGGGGGTGTCCTTCAGCGCGTCGGCCAGCGACAGCGTCCACGCCTCGGAGGCCGCCTTGGCCGCGGCGTAGGCGGCGCCGCCCGCGCTGGGCTTCTCGGCCGCCTTGGCCGACACGATCACGAAGCGGCCGTTCTCGCTCTTGCGCAGCAGCGGCTCGAAGGCCAGCGACACGTGCTGGAGCGTGCGGACCAGCAGGTCGTGCAGCGTGTCCCAGTCCTCCAGCTTGGTGTCGGCGAACGTCTTGCCGCCGCGCCAGCCGCCGACCAGGTGCACGACACCGTCGACGCGGCCGTGGTCGCGCTCGATCGCGTCAGCGAGGGCCTGTACGGCATCGCGGTCGAGAAGGTCGACGTCGTCCTTGTCGACCCCGATCACGGTATGCCCGTTTTTCTCGAAATATTGGGACACCGCCTGGCCGGTGGGGCCGGCCGAGCCGGTGATGAGGATGATCATGCGCGGATGCCTTTCGTGGACTCGACCACATCGGCCAGCTTACGGCGCAGTGCCTCGTAGAACATGCTCAGGGGGAACTCATCGGACAGCACCGCGTCCACCTTGGCCTTCTGCTCCTCCGGCAGCGCCTGGATGCCCTTGGCCCAGGTCGAGGCCGGGTTCGGCTCGACGTAGGCGCTGACGAGCTCGTGGGCGGCCAGCCAGTGGGCCAGCTTGGAGCGGTCGATGCTGTCGCGGTAGAGCTTCTCCACCTCGCCGCGCAGGTCGGCGACGCCGTCGGGCACCCGCTCCCAGTCGATCGAGAGCCGGTTGTCGGTCCACCGCACGATGTCGTTGCGGTGCAGGTAGGCGAACAGCAGCTGCCCGCCCAGCCCGTCGTAGTTGCGCACCCGGTCACCGGTGATCGGGAAGCGGAAGAGCCGGTCGAACAGGATGGCGTGCTGCACGTAGCGGGCGTGCGCCACGCCCTGCCGCTCGAGCTCGACCGCCTCGCCGAACGCGGTCAGGTCGCAGCGCAGCTCCTCCAGCGAGTACAGCCAGTACGGCATGCGCTGCTTGATCATGAACGGGTCGAACGGCAGGTCGCCGTGGCTGTGCGTGCGGTCGTGGATCAGGTCCCACATCACGAACGTGTCCTGGGCCAGTTGCTGGGAGTCCAGGAGCCGGGCGGCGTCCGGCGGCAGGTCGACCTTGAGCGTCTGGGTGGCCGCCTTCGACACGCGGCGGAAGCGGGCAGCCTCGCGGTCGGCGAAGATGCCGCCCCAGGTGAAGCGCTCGGGCGCCTGCCTCACGGCGACCGTCTCGGGGAACAGCACCGCCGAGTGGGTGTCGTAGCCGGAGGTGAAGTCCTCGAACGCGATGGGCACGAACATCGGGTTGTCGTAGCCGCCGGCCTCGAGCCTGGCCAGCCAGTCGGGCCAGATCGTGCGGATCCAGACGGCCTCGAGGTTGCGGTTGAGGTTGCCGTTCTGGGTGTACATCGGGAAGACCACGAGGTGCTCGAGGCCGTCGACGCGCTGGCTGTCGGGGTGGAAGAGGTTCAGCGAGTCCAGGAAGTCGGGCACGCCCAGGTCCTGCTCGACCCACTTGGCCAGGTCGTTCCGCACGGCCTGGAGGTAGTCGGCGTCATGCGGGAAGTGCGGCGCGATCTTGCCGATCTTCGTGCTGACGGCCTCGACGAGGGTCTTGGCGCGCTCCTTGTCCTGCGGCACCGAGCCGTCCTTGACCTGCAGCGGGCGCAGCTCCTCCACGCTCGCCTTGAGGTCGGCGAACAGCCCCGCCACCGGGGACTCGGTACGGCCGGCCGCACCGTCGGCGGGCACGCGGGCCACCCAGGTGACCAGGTTGCCCCACAGCCGCCGGTGGTCGTAGTCCTCGATCGAGTCGTCGCCGAACAGGTCGGAGTCGGCGAAGACCACGACGCGGCCGTGGCCGTACGTCAGCGCGAGCGCCAGCGGCGCGGCGGCCGGGGCGGCGGTCGGCGAGCTGCGGAACAGCACGGTGGCGCTGGCGGACAGCTCGGGCAGCAGCGTGAGCGCGCCGGAGCGGTAGAAGGCGGCGGACTTGACGCCGGCCAGGATGCCGTCGCGGGTGGCGGGCTCGCCGAGCACCCAGGTGGCGACGTCCTTGTGCGCGCGCTTGGGGTCGCGGACGGTGGTGTGCTCGACGCCGACGCCGAAGCGGGCGAGCAGGTCGGCGAGGTTGTTGCCGTACTTGTCCTGCTCCTCCTCGGCGAGCACGACCAGGCCGCCGCCGTCGCGGACGTAGTCGGCGATCGCGTCCACCTCGGCCCCGCTGAAGACCGGGCTGCCCTGGCCGGTGGTGCGCTCCCAGCGCTCACCCGACGGGTGCGCGATGACCAGCACGTCCTGGTCCTGGAGCGTTCCCGGCTCGATCGGGCCCTCGGTGTGGGCCGCCACGGCATGCCCCAGGTGGCGCAGTTGCTCGGCGGCGCGCGCGTAGCTGTTGTCGTCGGGATGGCCGGGGTTGATGGACTCGGCGACCTCGCGGCGGATCGTCCACGACTCGCTGTGGGCTTCGTCGAACAGCACCTTGGGGAAAGACCGCATGAAATATCTCCTGTACTTACGACCTTCTGACGGAAAATATACACACACATGCGGCATGCAACGCCACACCCTCCCGGATGGCGAGACAGCGTGTGCGTTCGGTTACGTGGCGCTAACCCCGCATTGACCCGTGCTCTCCTACGTTTTCAGCCAGCGGTCGCCCCGGGCGAAGCCGATTCCGAACCGTCGCGAGCACGGCCAGGGGTGCCACGCCGCCCGGGGCGACCGTGCCGCGACCGGATCCGCCGCCCCGCCCCCCGCTCAGCGGCGGATCCGCCCCCTCCTGCGACCCCCGCTCCGCTCCCGTCCCCCCGTACCGGGCGCGGAGCGGGCCGCCGGGGGTTGGAGCGTGCCAGCCAGGTCAGGCGGCTCCGGGGCTGACCACGCCGGACTCGTAGGCGAAGACCACGGCCTGGGCGCGGTCGCGCAACGAGAGCTTCATGAGGACACGGGCCACGTGGGTCTTGACCGTGGCCTCCCCGACGTACAGCTCGCGGGCGATCTCCGCGTTGGTGATGCCGCGGGCCAGCAGGCGCAGGACCTCCAGCTCGCGGGGCGTGAGCTCCTGGAGGCGGGGCGAGGGCGTGGGGTCGGGTCGGGCGGCGAAGGAGGCCAGGACGCGGCTGGTGACGGCGGGGTCGAGCAGGCCGTCACCGGCGTGCACGAGCTTGATCGCCGCGATGAGCTGTTCGGGCGGCGACACCTTGAGCAGGAACCCGCTGGTGCCCGCGCGCAGCGCCGCGTACAGGTTCTCGTCGGTGTCGAAGGTGGTCAGCGTGATGACCTTGGGCGGGTGGGGCGTGTCGAGCAGTTCCCTGGCCGCGGCGACGCCGTCCATGCGCGGCATCGAGATGTCCATCAGCACGATGTCCGGCCGGGTACGGCGGGCCACGGCGATGGCCTCGCGCCCGTCGCCGGCCTCGCCGACGACCTCCATGCCGGGCTCGCTCTCCACGATCATGCGCAGGCCGGCCCTGACCATGGCCTGGTCGTCCACGATGACAATGCGTATGCCCACACCCGGAGGGTAGACGCTGGGCCGGGCAGGACGAAAGCGGGTCCAAGTCGCTTGCAAGTCAGAACACATGCACGCTCTGCGCGATGCGCCGCTCGGTGGCGTCGTCGCAGCTGTTGCGGGCGCAGAAGTACAGCACCAGCACGGGTTTGGGCTGCCGGTCGATGACGTAGCTGACGAAGCCGAGCCCCGAGCCGCTCCTGGGGTCGTGCAGGGAGCCGTCGTAACGGGTGGCGTCGCGGTCGCCCGCCCGGTCCTGGACGGGCTTGCCCAGCTCGACCTTGCCGGGCAGCAGGCCCTCGAGGATGGTCTTCATCTGCTCGTCGCTGGCGGCGGGGTCGAGCGTGTCGGAGACCTGGACGTACAAGCCGGAGGCGGAGTCGGGGTCGTCGTTGATGATCGGCTGTACGGCCGACCAGTCGGCGCCTGCGCCGCCCACGAACAGCGCGTCGAACTCGTCGTGCTTGGGTGAGGTCAGCGCGAACAGGTCGCCGTGGTTGCGCGCGGTCCACGAGGCCGGATAGCTGAACGTCAGTGGCGCGGCGGTGCTCTTCTGATAGGTCGACCAGGAGTCGCCGCGCTGGTTCATGACGATCAGCACGACCAGGGTCAGCGCCGCGATGGCGGCGACCAGGGTGACGGCGACGATGGGCAGGCGGCCGGGGCGGGCCGGCCGGGGCACGGGAGCGGCGGCGCGGGGCTGGGTGTCGACCGGCTGGCCGCTGATGGCATCGCGCAGCGCGGTGACGAAGACGGTGCAGGAGGGGAAGCGCTGCTCGGGCGACTTCGACAGCGCCCGCATCATCACGGCGTCGACCTCGGGCGGCAGCTCCGGGCGTACGTGCGACAGGGGCACGGGACGGTCGGCGAGGTGTGCCCACAGCAGCGCGATGTCGTTGTCGCGCTCGAACGGCAGGCGGCCCGACAGCGCCTCGTAGATCACGCAGGCCAGCGCGTACTGGTCGCAGCGGCCGTCGATGTGCTCCTTGTTGATCTGCTCGGGCGACATGTACCGGGGCGTGCCGATGAACTGGTCGGTCTGGGTGAGCCCGGAGATCGAGGTGCGGTGCTTGGTGATGCCGAAGTCGGTCAGGTAGACGTGGTCCCCGGCGAGCAGGATGTTGGCCGGTTTCACGTCGCGGTGGATCAGGTCGTGCGCGTGCGCCGCGTCGAGGGCGGCGGCCACCTGGGCGAAGATCTGGTTGGCCTGCCCGACCGGCAGCGGCCCGTTCTCGTAGAGCAGGCGGCGCAGGTCGAGCCCGTCGACGTAGCGCATCGCGATGTACAGCACGCCGTCGGCGTCGGCGTTGGCCTCGTAGATCGGGATGATGTTGGGGTGCTCGATGCTGGCGACCGTCCTGGACTCCAGCACGAAGCGCTGGCGGAAGCGCTCGTCCACGCTGAGCACGGGGTTGAGGATCTTCAGCGCGACCCGCCTGGACAGGCGGGGGTCCAGCGCCAGGTAGACGACGGCCATGCCGCCCTTGCCGACGATGTCCTCGATGTAGTACCCGGCCACCTCCTGGCCGATGAGAGATCTGTCGTTCACCTGCATCACGTCTCGATGGGGTGGCCGCAGTAGCCGCAGAACCGGTGCGCGGGCCCGAGCCGCATGCCGCATTCGGTGCAGTACTTGACGGATGGCTGCTCGTTGGCGGTCATCAGGGGCTGCTGCCGGGGAACCACCTGGAAGGGCTGCGAGCGCTGCACGAACACGGTGGGGTTGGCACCCTCGTCGAACGGCTGGGGCGGCACGGCGGCCACCGGCGCGGGCGGCTCGTCGGGCTTGTCCTCAGGCGCCCGGCGCCGCCACAGCAGGAACGCTCCGGCCAGCGCGGCGACCAGCAGCACCGCGGCGGCCACGATGAACGGCCACAGCGGCAGGGATCTGGGCGTGGGCGAGACGGCCTGCTTGGTGCCCGCGTCCTCGGCGGTGCCGCGCTTCTGCAGGGAGATCTTCAGCAGCCCGGCGGCCACCACGTTGCCCGGGTACAGCTCGAGCACGCGCTGGAAGCCGGAGGCCGCCTCTGTGTAGTACTTGGTGTGGTAGCGCGTCAGCGCGGCTTCCATGGCGGAGTCGATGGCGCCGCGGCGCGGGGCGACCCCGGCCTTGGCCAGCGCGGCGGTGATCTCGCGCACCCCGATCATCCTGCCGTCCTGGCCGCCGCCGAAGAGCATGCCGACGACGTGCCCGTCCTTGTCGCCGATCACGGGGGCGCCGAGGAATCCCTGGTCGATGAGCTTGCCCAGCTTGACCGGCTCGTCGGCCTTCTTCTCCGGGTCGGCGAACTGCCTGCCCTGCGCGTCTCCCTGGCCGCCCTTGCGCAGGTGGGCGATGTCCACGGTGTACGGAACGTTGGGCGCGGGCCGGCCGAGGAACCCGGCCACGTTGGTCGGCGAGCCCTCGGCGTCGGGCACCTTGTCGGCCAGCGGCGCGGTCGGCATGCCGAGGCTGCCCAGGACCCGGCTGGACAGGGTCAGCACGGCCGGGCTGTCGAGCGTGTCACCCGCCGTGATCAGGTCGGCCTTCAGGCCCTTCGGGTCAGGCGGAGAGATGTTCGGAAATACCAGGATATTGGTGGTGATGTTGAAGAGGCAGTTGGAGGTGCTGGTCTTGGGCGGGTAGCACTCCTGCAGGTGGTGGTCCAGCTGGTCGTCCTTCACGTGGTGCTTGGCGAAGTCCAGCGGGATCTTCACCTTGTGGTGCTCGCTGAACACCTTGTTCGCTGCGTAGACCGCGAGGTCCTTGTCGGTCTTGACCACCCGCTTCAGCGTGACGATCCCGCCCTCGGGGCTGACGACGATGCCGGTGCCCACGCCGATGGGGATGTCGTAGGACCGCTCCACATGGACGAGTTCGCCGATGTGGTCTAACAGCGTGACCTCCACGTGCGCCAAGGTCTCGACCCGGACCACGGCCGGCGTCACCAGGTCGGTGATGCCGCTGGGGTGCTCATGGGCCATCGCTGGGGCGGCCAGCAACACCAGCGCCACCGCGAGGCCGCCGGCAACCGCTGTGAGACGCGCCATCTCCGCTCCCAACTGAGTAATACGACCAGGGTCCCAAGCGCGTGCCGTAAGTCAAGGGACGGGCTCGTAGACAAGCGCTTGGTAGGGGTTTTACGGTACTCCGGTGGGCTACGCGATCGGCGTCGACGTCGGGGGCACCTTCACGGACGTGGTCCTGCGGGCCCCCGCGGGCGAGATCACGGTCGCCAAGCGGTTGAGCACCCACGATGACCCCATCGCGGGCATCGCCACCGGCGTTACGCAGGTCCTCGGCGACCTCGACCCGGCGCTCGTCACCCAGGTGGTGCACGCCACGACGCTGGCCACCAACGCGGTCCTGGAGCGCAAGGGGGTCAGGGTCGCCTACGTCACGACGCGCGGCTTCCGCTCCGTGATCCCGCTCGGCCGCTACGCCCGCGTCGAGGAGGACCGCTACGACCTGCGCTTCACTCCCCCGCCGCCGCCCGTCGACCCGGCCGACTGCTTCGAGGTGGCCGAGCGCGTCTCGGCCCGCGGCGAGGTGCTCGAGCCTCTGGACCTGGACTCGGTACGGCGGGCCGCGGCGGAGATCGGCCGCCGCGGCATCGAGTCGGCGGCCGTCTGCCTGCTGCACTCCTACGCCAACCCGGCGCACGAGCAGGCGGTGGCCGCGATCCTGAGGGAGACGGTCGGGAACGTGGTGGCCTCGTCGGAGGTGTGGCCGGAGATCCGCGAGTACGAGCGCGCCACCACGACCATCATGTCCGCCTACATAGGCCCGCTCATGGCCTCCTACCTGACGCGGCTGCGGGCCCGCCTGGCCGAGCTGGGGATCTCGGCGCCCGTCCACGTGATGGAGTCGGGCGGCGGCGTGATCTCCGCCGAGCTGGCGGCCAGACGGGCAGTCTCCACGATCGAGTCGGGTCCCGCGGCGGGCGTGCTCGCGGCCGCGGCCACCGGGCATCCGGACGTGATCTCCTTCGACATGGGCGGCACGACCGCCAAGGCCTGCGTGGTGCGCGGCGGCAGCCCCGAGATCACGCACGAGTTCCACGTGGGCGGCAAGGGCAGCTTCGGCGGGCGCAGGGCGGGCACCGGGGTGCCGATCAAGACGCCCGCGATCGACCTGGCCGAGGTGGGCGCGGGCGGCGGCAGCATCGCCTGGCTCGACGGCGCGGGCGCGCTGCGGGTCGGGCCGCACTCGGCGGGCTCCTCCCCCGGTCCCGCCTGCTACGGGCTCGGCGGCTCCGAGCCCACGGTGACGGACGCGAACCTGGTGCTCGGCTACCTGTCGTCCGCCTCGATCCCGCTGACGGCGGCGCTCGCGGACAAGGCGCTCGACCGGCTGGCCGGGCCGCTGGGCGTGACTCGGGCGGAGGCGGCGCACGCCGTCCACGAGATCGTCAGCGCCTCGATGGCCTCGGCGGTGCACGTGGTGACGGTGCAGCGGGGCATCGATCCGCGCGGCTTCGTGCTGGTCGCCTTCGGCGGCGCCGGCCCGATGCACGCGGCCGGGGTCGCCGGGCGTTTCGGCATCTCGCGCGTGATCGTCCCCCCGCACTGCGGCGTTGCGTCGGCCGCGGGGCTCCTCACCGGCAACCTGTCCACCGAACGCGTCCTGTCCCGGCTCGGCGTCCCGGATCCCGCGGAGATCTTCGACGCGCTCGCCGCGGAGGCGGCCGCCGACCTCGGCGTCCCGGGCGGCGAGGTCAGCCGCTCGGTTGACATGCGTTTCAAGGGCCAGTCCCACGACCTCACCGTGCCCTGGAGCGAGTCACACGACGAGCTCGCATCCCGCTTCTTCGCGAAATATCGCCAGGTGTACGGCATAGCCCAGCAGGGCGAGATCGAGATCGTCAGCTACCGGGTCCGCCTCACCTTGCCGCCCGCCAACCCCATCGCCGCACCCGCCGACGGACCCGCCCCAGGCGCCGGTGCGGCGAGAACGGGTACGGCGGAGCCCGGCGCAAGGCGGACGGCGGCCGGCAGACCCGCCTACTTCCCGGAGACCGGCGGCTACACCGACGTCCCCGTCCTCACCCGAGAGGGCTTGAACAGCCTGGACGGCCCGGCGATCATCGAGGACCCGGAGGCCACGATCGTCGTCCCGCCCGGCTGGAGCGCCGCGGTGGACGGGACGCTCGCCGTACGCCTGGAGAGACGATGACGGACCTGACCGCGGAAGTGCTGCGCAACGCGCTGGTGGTCGCCGCCGAGGAGGCGAGCATCGTGGTCGTCAGGTCGGCGTACTCGACGTTCATCGTGGAGGGCTCCGACGCCTCGGCCGCGATCCTGGACGCCGGCGGGCGCCTGATCGCGCACTCCATGGCCACGACGCTGATGAACAGCATGGCCCTGCGGGTGGCGCTCCCGTCCCTGGTCGAGGACGTGCCGCCGGAGTCGATGCGCCCCGGCGACGTCTACGTGCTCAACGACGCCTACCGCGGCGGCGTCCACACCAACGACCTGCTGGTCTTCCGCCCGGTGCACTGGGCGGGGCGGGTGGCGTACTTCACCGCCACCATGATCCACGTCTCGGACCTGGGCGGGCTGTCGGCGGGCGGCATGGCGCCGCTGGCCACCGACATCTTCCTGGAGGGCCTCCAACTGCCCCCGGTACGGCTGGCCACGGCGGAGGGGGTCGAGCCGGCCGTCGAGGCGATCCTGCGCGCCAACAGCCGCACCCCCGACAAGGTCATGGGCGACGTCCGGGCCCTGGTGGCCGGCACGGCGGTCGCGGCCGCCCGCGTCGAGTCGCTGCTCGAGGAGTACGGCGAGGCGGGCCTGGCGGCCGGCGTCGAGGAGTACCTGGACTACACCGAGGCGCGCACCCGGGCCGCGCTCGCCGACCTCCCGCCGGGCGCCTACGGGGCCTCCTACCCCATCGACGACGACGGCCTCGACCTGGACACCTCCCACCACGTCCAGGTCACGATCACCGTCGAGGGCCCGCCGAGCACCGTGGTCGTGGACTTCGCGGGCACGGGGCCGCAGGTGCCCGCAGCCATCAACGCCTCGGCCTCGCAGTCGCTGGCGGCGGCCGTGTTCGCGGTGCGGTGCTTCCTGGACGCCACGATCCCGATGAACGAGGGGTGCCTGCGGGCGATCGACGTCCGGCTGCCCGAGGGGTCGCTGCTCAACGCCCGGCGGCCCTACCCGTGCGGGGGCCGCTATGTGCCGATCTACGCCGCCATGGAGGCCGTCTTCCAGGCGCTGTCGGACGCGATGCCCGAGCGGGCGATCGCGGCCAGCGGGATCCTGCAGCCGTTCTCCATCGCGGCGGTGGGCGCGCCGTACTGGATCCATCTGGCCTACGACTTCGGCGGCGTCGGCGCCCGGCAGGGGCTCGACGGGCCTGACGCGACCGGGGTGCACTTCGGGATCGGCCGCAACTCCGTCCCCCAGGTCGAGCCGGTCGAGAGCCGCTGCCCGCTGATCGTCGAGTCGATCGAGACGATCGCCGACTCGGGCGGCCCGGGCCGGCACCGCGGCGGGCTCGGCTCGCGGACGGTCTACCGGTTCCTGGCCGACTGCCACGTCACCACGCGCGGCGACCGGCTGCGCCTGGCCCCGCCCGGCCGCGACGGCGGGCGGCCGGGCAGGCTGGGCGGCTTCTTCAAGCGCCACCTGGACGGCACGGTCGAGCGGCTCGCGTCCAAGGTGAACAACGTCCGCTTCGCGGCGGGTGAGGCCTTCATCGTCGAGACCACGGGCGGCGCCGGTCTCGGGCCGCCCGCGGAACGGGACCGCTCCGCCGTGGCGGAGGACCTGCGCGCGGGGCGCGTCACACGGGAGAGCGACTACTAGCGGCTGCGCCAGGCGCGGGCACCCTGGCGGACCGCGGCGTGGACGGCGCGGGCGATGCGGGCGCCCCAGTCGGAGCGCGGCCCGCCGAAGATCTCCGGCGTCCCGTGGTCGGGCACCGCGACGCAGACCGCGTCAGAGGCGGTGCCGGTGGCGGCGAAGCCCGCCTCGACCAGCGCCTGCGTCTTGGCCTCCGTCACGGTCATGACGGCGTTGACCAGCGCGGCGTCGGTCATGGCAACGGGCACGACGACCAGGATGTTGATCGTCCCCACCCGGATCGGCGCCAGCTCGGGATCGACCGTGCCCGCGGGCGCGGCCGCCCAGGTCGGGACGCGTAATCCGACCGTGGCGGTGGCCTCGACGCCCTCGTCCTGCGCGGTGACGTGCCGCTCGACGGAGGCGGCGGTCATCATGCCCACGCCGCCGTCGCCGCCGGGTCCCAGCTCGATCAGGTGCTCGACCGGGTCCATGCGCGAGTACCCGGCCGCGACCTGGGCGTTCAGCACCCAGGTGCGCGGGCCGATGCCGCCGCCGAGCATCGCCGAGGAGATCATGCGCCATCCGGGCCCGAACTCCCACAGCAGCGACCCGAGCCGCTCGCCGTCCTCGTCGCGGTAGCCGAGCCTCATGCGGCGCCTCTCACCAGGTGGACGACGGGCCGCCCGCCGGGGCCAGGCTCGATCTTGACCTGCGCGTCGAAGTGCTTGCCGACCAGCGCCTCGGTGAGCACCTCCGCGGGCCTGCCGGTGGCCGCCGCGAGCCCGCCGGCCAGCAGGAGCAGCGTGTCGGCGTACTGGCCGGCCACGGTCAGGTCGTGCAGCGTGCTCACCACGGTCAGCCCGTCGGCCAGGCGCAGCCGGTCCACCAGCTCCAGCACCTGCTGCTGGTGGCCGAGGTCGAGCGCGGTGGTGGGCTCGTCGAGCAGCAGCACCGGCGCCTGCTGGGTCAGCGCCCTGGCCAGGACCACGCGCTGCCGCTCGCCGCCGGACAGCTCGCCCAGCCGCCGCCCGGCGAAGGCGTCCAGGTCCAGCCGCTCCAGCACGCCCGCGGTCACCTCGCGGTCCCCCCTGCTCTCCCGCCCGAAATAGGAGATGTACGGCGTGCGCCCGAGCAGGGCGTAGTCGAACACGCTCATGTCAGGCGGCAGCGCGGGCGACTGCGGCGCGTAGGCCACCAGGCGGGCGCGTTCCTTGGGCCGCAGGGCGCGGCCGGGCCTGCCGTCCAGCGTGATCTCGCCGTGCTGGGCGACCAGGCCCATCACGGCCTTGAGCAGCGTGGACTTGCCGGCTCCGTTGGGGCCGATGACGGCCAGCCACTGCCCTCTGGGCACCTGCAGATCCACGCCGCGCAGCACCTGCCTGGCGCCCAGCGTGACGGTGAGCCCGCTGATGGAGATCACGTCTCGGTCCGCCGGGTCATCCGCAGCACGCCGACGAAGAACGGCGCGCCCACGAACATCGTCACGACGCCGATCGGCAGCTCGGCAGGGGCGATCACGGTGCGGGCCAGCAGGTCGGCCAGCACGAGGAACGCGGCGCCGCCGATCAGCGACATCGGCAGCACGATCCGGTAGGAGCCGCCGGCCAGCCGCCTGACCACGTGCGGGATGACGATCCCGACGAAGCCGATCAGCCCGCTGACGGCCACGGCCGCCGCGGTGGCCAGGGAGGCGGCCAGCAGGACGACCAGCCGTACGCGGGATGCGCGCAGACCCAGGCCGGTGGCCTCCTCGTCGCCGACCGACAGCACGTCGAGCACGCGGCCGTGCAGGAGCAGCAGGACGGCGGAGATCGCGGCGTAGGGCAGCACGAGCCGGAACTGGTCCCAGCCGCCGGCGACGTCGCCGAGGATCCAGGAGTAGATGCGCTGCAGTTCCTCGACCTTGAGCTGCTGCACGAACGTCTGGATCGCGGTGAGGAACGAGGTGACCGCCACCCCGGCCAGCACGAGCGTGGCGGTGCCGCCGGAGCGTCCCGACGCGTTGCCCAGCACGTAGGCCAGGAACACGCCGCCCACCGCTCCGGCGAAGGCGGCCACCGGGATGCTCACGGCCGAGTTCGGCACCAGCGCGATGACGAGCGTGGCCGCCAGGCCCGCGCCCGCGGCGGACCCGAGCAGGTAGGGGTCGGCCAGCGGGTTGCGGAACACGCCCTGGTACCCGGCCCCGGCGATGGCGAGCAGCCCGCCGACGACGGCGGCGACCAGCACCCTGGGCAGCCTGATCTCCCACAGCAGCCCCTGCTCGACGGGCGCCAGCCCCGAGTCGACGTGCACGAACGGCAGCCAGTCGACCGCCTGGAGCACCACCTGCCACGGGGAGATGCCGGCGGCGCCGCCGAGCAGCCCGGCGACCATGGACGCGACCAGCACGAGCAGCGCCGCCGCGAGCCACAGCGGCCGTGCTCTCGACGGCCTGACCACTAGCTCGCGGACGCCTTGGCGACGGCGTCGCCCACGACCTTGGCGAAGTCGACGATGCGCGGGCCCCAGCGGGAGGCGATGTCGTCGTCGAGCTGGATCACGTGGTCGTTCTTGATCGCCGAGAGGCTCTTCCAGCCGGGCCGCTTGGCCAGGGTGTCCTTGCTCTGCTGGCAGCACTTGACGTCGCCCAGGAAGATCAGGTCGGGGTCGGCCTGCGCGATGAACTCGGCCGACAGCTTGGGATAGCCGCCCGCCGCGTCCGGCGCCTTGTCGGCGACGTTGGTCAGGCCGAACATCGAGTAGATCTGCCCGATGAACGTGCTGGACGTGACGCCGAACGGCGTCTGGTCGAGCTCGTGGTAGAAGGTGAGCTTCTTCTGCGGGGCGCCGGCGGCGAGCTTGCCCATCTCGCTCTTCATGCCGGCGACGACCTCGTCGGCCTTGGCCTTGTTGCCGGTGGCGGCGCCGATCTCGGCGATCTCCTGGTAGGCGTCGTCCAGCTTGGTCGCGGCCGGCTCGAGCAGCACGGGCACGTTGAGCTTGCCCAGCTCGGCGACGACCTTGTTGATGTCGTCGGAGACGATCACCAGGTCGGGCTTCTTGGCGACGATGGCCTCGACGTTCGGCTTGTAGCCGGACAGGTCGGTCTTGGGGGCCTCGGCCGGGTAGTTCGACAAGGCGTCGACGGCCACGACCTGGGGGCCCGCGCCGACCGCGAAGAGCGTCTCGGTGTGGGTGGGCGACAGCGACACGATCCGCTGCGGCTTCTTGGCGATCGTGACCTTGCCGTTGCCCGCCTCGACGGTGACGGGGAAGGCGGCGTCCGCCGATGCTTCCTGCTTCTGGGGGGCGGCGGTGGGGGTGGTGCTCTGGCCACATCCGGCCAGAGCAAGCGTTCCCAGCAGCGCGCCCGCGAAGGCCATGCGTACGGGCCTCACGAGGAGTCCTTTCACACTGTCGGAACCGAGAGACCCGCGTTGATGGACGGATCACCCTTTTCCACGAGGGTTGATGACGTCAGCGCAGAGGCAGGCGACCTGGCTATGACAGTTGCGGGACAGCGCCGGACTCGCACCGGACTTCGCTGCAACACTGCGCGTCGGACAAACGCTATCAATTCTCCAGATGGACCCGAAGTCAAGGGCCCGCCAGCTGCTCCTCCGCCGAGGCGACGATCTCCTGCAGCCGCAGCCCGTGCGCGGCGTCGAGCGGGTGGCCGCCGCCCTGCCGTACCGTCTGGGCGAACTCCGCCGCGACGGTCTCCAGCGGGTCGTCGTCGAAGGCCTCGAGTACGGCGCTGCCGGCGCGGCCGTAGACCGCGAAGAACGACGGCGGCGTGTCACCGGGCGCGGCCATGCACAGGGACGCCTCGCTGACAGCGCCGCCCTCGTGGTCGAGCAGCAGCCCGGTCCACTGCCGCGGGTCGCCGTGCGCGCGCACGCCCGTCACCTTGCCGAGCGCGGCGTCCAGCAGGTCGATCACGTGCGGGCCGACGTCGAGCAGCGCGCCGCGCTCCTTGCGCCACGGCGTGCCGAACGGGTGGTCACCCACCAGGACGCTGGAGATGTTGGCAGCATGCCCACCGAACGGCTCAATTTCCCGGCATTTCGCGATAAAGGCCTTCGTCTGGGCGGCGTAGCGCATGGTCAGGATCATCTGCGAGGCCACGCCATGGGTCTGCACGGCCTCGGCCAGTTTGCGCGCGCCCTCGATCGAGTCGGCCAGGGGCTTCTCCAGCAGCAGCGCCTTGCCGGCCGCCGCCGCCTTGACCGCCAGCTCCGCCTGTACGGCCGGCGGCACGCAGAACGCGACCGCCTCGCAGTTGTCGAAGAGCTCCTCGATCCGCTCGTAGACCGGGGCGCCCAGCCGGGCGGCCGCCTCGGGCCGCCGCGCCCACACGCCCGCCAGCCGCGTGTGCGGCCCCTTGGCCAGCATCGGCGCGTGCGCCATCTCCGCCCACGGCCCCGCCCCTACCAAACCCACCGAAACCGGATCCATGGGATCAACCTTATGGGGCCTGCCTGATCGCGTGCTCGGGGCGGTGCGCCAGGGTCCCCGAGTCGATCACCACGGTCTGGCCGGTGATGCAGCGGGCCTCGTCGGAGGCCAGGAAGCAGACCAGGTTGGCCACGTCGGCCACCTCGCACGGCCAGGGCAGCAGGCGTTCCGCCCGCTTCTCCGCCAGCCGCGCGGGTCCCAGTGCCCGCCTGGCCTCCTCGGTCATGACCAGGGCGGGAGCCACGGCGTTGCAGCGGATGCCGCGATTGCCGTACATCGTGGCGACGTAGCGGACGAAGCCGCCGATGGCGGCCTTGGAGGTGCCGTAGGCGGCGTGGTCGGTGTCGCCGGTCAGGCCGGAGACCGACGAGGTGATGACGATCGCCCCGCCGTCGGGCATCGCGGGCACCGTGTGCTTGACCATGAGCATCGCGCCGCGCAGGTTGACGGCCATGGTCCTGTCCCACACGGCGGCGTCCAGCGCGTCGTCGTCGCGGCCGTAGACGTCGCGCCCGAGCGCGGCGGCGTTGGAGTGCAGCACGTCCAGCCGCCCGAAGGAGGCCACCAGCTCGGCCACCGCGTTCTCGACCTGCTTCTCGTCCGAGACGTCGCAGGTCAGCGCCACGGCCGTGCCGCCGTGGCCGCGGATGGCCGACGCCGAGGCCTTGGCCGCCGCCGCGCGCACGTCCAGCACGCCCACGCAGGCGCCCTCGGCCGCCAGGCGGGCCGCGCAGGCCGCGCCGATGCCCGACCCCGCGCCCGTGACCAGCGCCACCTGGCCGTCGAAGCGCCGCATCACCAGGCCACCCGCAGCGCCTGCAGTCCCCGTCCGACGATCGACTTCCGGTAGGCGATCGGCTCTCCGTCGACGAGCCTGAGGTACGGCAGGCGCCGCCCGAGCACCTCGAGCGCGGTCCGCAACTGGAGGCGGGCGAGCGCGGCGCCCACGCAGAAGTGGATGCCGTAGCCGAACACCAGGTGCGCGTCGGCGTTGGGGCGGTCGATCACGAAGCGCTCGGGGTCGGTGAAGACGGTCTCGTCATGGGCGGCCGAGTCGGTGGACAGCAGCACCAGCGCTCCCGCCGGAATCGTCACCCCATGAAGCGAAATATCGGTCGTGGCGTACCGGAAGGAACCCAGGGAGGCGCCGTCGATGCGCATGCACTCCTCGACGCAGTTCTGCCTCTTCTCGGCGGGCACGGGCCACGCGCCCTCGCGCAGCAGCCGCAGCACGGTGTTGCCGAGCTGGTTGGGCACGGTGTCGTTGCCGCCGAGCAGGATCGTGGAGATCAGCTCGACCACCTCGCGGTGCGACAGGCCCTCGGCGCCGGCCATGAGCGAGGTGAAGTCGTCCCTGGGCTCCTTGCGGCGGTCGGCGACCAGCCGGTCGACGTAGTCCAGGTACTCCAGGAAGCTGTCGGCCAGCTCCAGTTGCCGCGCCGCGGGCTGCGGCGACAGGAACAACTGGAACCAGTCCTTCACGTGCGTCTGCACGAACGTCTCGTCCGCCTCGGGCACGCCGATGAAGCGGGCGGTCAGCTTGATCGACGGCTCGTGACCGATCTGGGCGACGAAGTCCGCTTGTCTTTGCCCGGCGACGCGATCCACGGCTTCCTCGTTGAGCTCGCGGAACAGCCGCTCCATCGCGGCGACCGCGCGCGGCGTGAACGCCTTCGACACCGACCTGCGCAGCCTGGTGTGGTCGGGCGGGTCCACGTTGGCCACGAAGCTCGACAGGAACGAGCCGTGCTCGCCCAGCCTGGCCCTCGTCTCCTCCGTCAGGCTGCGCGAGATCGTCAGCGAGCCCGCCGAGGAGAAGCGGCGCGGGTCGCCGTAGGCGGCGCGCACGTCGGCGTAGCGGGTCAGCACGTAGGCGCCCAGGTGCTCGCTGTGGAAGACGGGCCGCTCGTGGCGGAGCCTCCTCAGGAAGTCGTACGGCGAGGCGACGTGCCAGTCGGCGGTGACGTCGAAGTCCATCCGAAGATCCTCCGCGGGTTGTCGACGAGCATCTGGTGGATCTGCTCCTCGGTGACGCCGCGCTTGCGCAGCTCGGGCAGGACGTCCCGGGGGATGTGGAGCAGGTGGTAGTTCGGGTGCCGCCGCCGTACCACCTCGGCGTCGAAGCGGTCGTTGAAGCAGTAGGAGTCGTGCGACAGGACCATGCTGCCCGCGTGGCCGCGCTCGCAGAGCTCGGCCACCACGCGGACCCTGTCCTCGAAGGGGCTGATCGAGTCGATGCCGAAGCGGTCCATGCCCAGGTAGGAGCCCGCGGCGATGAGCTCCTCGAGGTAGTCCAGGTCGGTGGAGTCGCCCGCGTGGCCGATCACGACCCTGCTCAGGTCGACGTCGAGGGACTCGAGCAGGCGTTGCTGTTCGAGGCCTCCCGGCTGGGAGCTGTGAGTGGTGATCGGCGTCCCTGTCGCCCGGTGGGCTTCGGCGACGGCGCGGAAGACGCGCTCGCAGCCCTTGGTCATGCCCAGGTGGTCGCTGGCGCACTTGAGCATGGCCGCCTTGACGCCTGTCCTGCCGATGCCCTCGACGATGTCCCTGACGAAGAACTCGGCCAGGCGGTCGGGGCCGCCGAAGAGGGTTCCCGGGCCCTTGTTGGCGAAGTACGGCGGCAGGGCATCGTAGGTGTACAGGCCGGTGGCGGCCACGATGTTGACCGTGGTCAGTTCGGCCACCGCTTGGACGGCGGGGATGTAGCGGCCCAGGCCGACCACGGTCAGGTCGACGACGGAGTCGATGCCTTCCGCTTTCAGCGCGTCGAGCTTCCCCGCGGCTTCCGCCGCCCGCTCCGACAGGTCCCACTTTTCTGGGATATCGGGCCAGTTCCAGAGGATTTCGGGACTTAGGCCGAAAATGTGCTCGTGCATGAGCGTCGCGCCCAGGTCGTCGACGTGCCCTCTCACGGTCTCAGGCATGGGAACCTCGCGTGGTCGAAGGGCTTGTTCGCCTCGAGCCCCAGCCCGTCCGTCTGCTGGTACGGCATGCCGGTGTAGAGGGCGTCGGCGTCGAAGTACGTCACCGTGAACGACAGCCTCGGGGTGTCCCGCTGGTTGGCGGGGGCGCCGTGCACGGTCAGCGCGTGGTGGACCGTGGCGTCGCCCGCCTTCAGGTCAAGTGGCGGCGACAGCTCCAGCTCCTTCAGCCACGGATGCTGGGTCAGCTGGTCGTCCCCGGCGCGGGTGAAGCTCCGGCCCAGCAGGCCGTACCGGTGGGAGCCGTTGTAGAAGCGCAGCGAGCCCATGTCGGCGGGGACGTCCACCAGCGCCAGCCAGACCGTCAGCATCGCCGAGCGGTCCATCGGCATCCACGGGAAGTCCTGGTGGAACTCCGTGGCCCGGTGCTCGCCCGGCTCCTTGACCAGCAGGTTCGTCACCTGGATGCGGACCGCCTCGACGCCGCGGAGCAACCGTACGGCGTTGCCGCCCATCGCGCGGGCGGCCGCGTTGAACAGGTCGTCGGTCTGCGCGATGTCACGGGACTGGCCGAAGGCCTGGTCGACCAGGGTGCGGTGCTCGCGCCCGCGGGCCTCCAGGTAGGTCGTGGCCCGCTCGCGCAGCGCCGCCACCGTGCCCGGGTCCACCAGCCCCGCCAGGCGTACCCAGCCGTGACTGTCGAAGAAGGCGACCTCGTCGTCGGTCGCGTGCCGCACCGGGATCTCCATGTCCCCGAGTCTCGCATCTAAAGCAAGCGCTTGGTAAGGGCTCGTTTTTGAGTAGGGACTACTCATGCAGTCCGGGAGGCGTCGAGCGACCCTCAGATCATGACGACTCTCGACACGGCCCCCAGCACGGGAGCCGACACCTTCGCGCGCTTCGCGATGATCACCTGCGCGGTGGTCTCCCCGCTCGTGGTCGCCCTCACGCTGGTGATCGACCCGATCAAGGCCACCGCCGAGGGCGAGCCGCTGGTCAAGGACTTCGCCGCCCACCTGGACAGCTTCTCCACGAGCAGTTACCTGAGCCTGCTGAGCGCGGTCACGCTCATCCCCGCCATCTTCGCCATCAGCAAGGTCGGCAGGGCGGGCAAGCCCGTACTCGGGCTGGTCGGGATGATCCTGGCGTTCATCCTGGTCATCCCGTTCACGCCTGACTCCAGCAGCACGATCTACGCCGCGCTCAAGAGCGGCCTGGACACCCAGGCGACCGCCAAGCTGCTGGACACGATGGAGAACGGCCTGCCCACCTCGGTCTTCGGGTTCACCTTCTTCCCCGGGCTCCTCGGAATCGTCCTGCTCGGGGTGGCCGCCCTGCTGGGCAAGTCGGCTCCCGCCTGGTCGGCGATCCTCCTCCTCGTCGCGCCGTTCCTGATCCCGGTGGCCTGGCTGGCGGGCCTGTCCAACCTCGTCGCGGCCGTCGCCTGGCTGGTCATGACCGCCGCCATGGGCTCGGTCGCCCTCGCCCTCCCCAAACCCACTTCGTGACCCCACCCTCCCCGCATCCTCCACGCGCCGGCTGCCCCTCGACCTCCCTCCTCACCCGCACTGCCTCTCCCATCCCGCCAGCGCATCAACTCCCCCGCCCTGCCCGCCTCCCCCATCTGCGCCACAACCCGCCTCACGTTCTAGCGCTCTCGCACCCGCCCGAGCCTGGCCTTCCAGATGGCCGGGGGCATGACATGGGTGGGTGGCGGGGCATAGGTTTGCGAGACTAGCGCTTGGTTGGTAGGGAGGGTGGGGCATGGCGGGGAGGCGGTTCCGGTTCGGGGCGGTGGTGCGGGGGGCTGAGTCCGCGAGGGAGTGGGCCGAGAAGGCGCGACGGCTCGAGGACTCCGGGTTCGACGTCCTGCTGGTTCCCGATCATCTGGTCGGGCCGCGTCTCGCGCCGGTGGCAGCGCTGATGGCCGCCGCGTGCGCGACCACCAGGCTGCGGGTGGGAACGCTGGTGTTCGCCAACGACTTCCGGCACCCGGCCGTGCTGGCCAAGGAGACCGCCACGCTCGACCTGCTGTCCGACGGCCGCCTCGAGGTGGGCCTGGGAACGGGCTGGATGGCCGCCGACTACGCCGGTGCAGGCTTGGCGTTCGAGCCACCCGGCACCCGGGTCGACCGGCTCGCCGAGGCGATAGCCGTACTGAAGGGCCTGTGGGGCGACGAGCCCTTCACCCACGAGGGCGCCCACTACCGGATCACCGCGCTCGACCAGCACCCCAAGCCGCTTCAACGCCCGCACCCGAAGCTGCTGCTCGGCGGCGGTGGCCGTCGCATGCTCCGCCTGGCCGCCCGCGAGGCGGACGTGGTCAACCTCGGCATGCGCGTACGCCCGGACGGCACAGGCCCCGACGGCACGGACGGCGGCCTCAAGGCCTTCCTCGCCAAGCTCGAAACAGTCCGCGAAGCAGCCGGCCCCCGCTACAACGACATCGAACTAGGCACCAGCATCATGCAGCTGGGCATCCGCAAACCCAACGAATCCTGGAGCGCCGCCCACACCACGACCCAGGACGAAACCCCCCAGGTCCTCCTCGGCACCCACCACGACATCACCGACAAACTCCGCTATTGGCGAGACGAGCACGACATCTCCTACTACGTCCTCCACCACGAACGCGACCTCCCCACCTTCACTCCCATCGCCGAATCCCTCGCCTCAACCTGACCCACCCCTCCCGTCCGCCCAGCTCTCGCGCGCACCCAGCGACAGAGCCCTCAAGCACCCACCCTCGCCCACACCAAGTCACCACCCCTCACCCACACGCAGCTCTCCCGCCCGCCTTGCCCCAAGCCCTCAGACGCGACGGCGAGCGAGGCGTATCCTCCCGTGCTCGCCACCACCCGCCTGCCGAGCCACGTCGCATCCACCCCCGGGCCCAGCATGTCGACCACACCGGCCACCTCACCTCCCAGTACGGCGGGCAGAGGCGGCGCCGGGTGCGGCCCGACCCGCTGTCCTCGGCGCAGCGCGGTCTCCATGAAGTGCACGCCCGCGGCGTGTACGGCGAGCCGTACCTCCCCGGGCCTGGGAACGGGATCGGGGTACTCGTCCAGATGCAGGTTCTCAGGCGGGCCGTAGGAATGAAGAGTGATCGCACGCATGTTGTCGACCCTGCTAGACGAAGTGCGGTTGAGGTCAAGGAAGATGGACGTCATGGACGAGATGTTGCTGCTCAGGCATGGTGAGACCGAGTGGAGCCGGGACGGCAGGCACACGGGACTCACCGACCTGCCGCTGACGGAGCGTGGTGAGGAGCAGGCGCGGGCGCTGGCGCCCCTGGTCAAGGAGCGCGCGTTCGACCTCGTCCTGGTGAGCCCCGCCCAGCGGGCACGCCGTACGGCCGAGCTCGCGGGCCTGACGGACTACAAGGTGGACCCGGACCTGTGGGAGTGGGATTACGGCGGCTACGAGGGGATCACCACGCCCGAGATCAGGAAGACGCACCCCGGCTGGTATCTCTGGCGCGACGGCGTGATCCCCGGCGACGCCGCCCACCCCGGGGAGACGGCCGAGCAGGTGGCGGCCAGGGCCGACCGCGTCATCGCCCGCGCCAAGGCCACCCCGGGCACAGTCGCCCTCGTGGCGCACGGCCACTTCCTCCGCGTCCTGGCGTCCCGCTGGCTCGAACTCCCACCCCAGGACGGCCGCCTCTTCAAGCTCGACACGGGAACGTACTCCCGCCTCGGCTTCGAACACGCCGAACCCGTGATCACCACATGGAACGCCCCTGTCAGCTGACTCGGGTGTGGAGGGCCGAGGAGTGGAGGGCTCGGCTGACGAGCCAGCCGCGTAAGGAGCCGAAGGCGGGCTCGAACGAGAGGGGTTCCTCCCAGAGGGCCAGGAAGACCGCCTGGGTGATCTCCTCGGCCGCGGAGCCGGTGCCGGTGACCTTGAGGGCCACGCCGTACACGTAGGGGGCGTGTTGGTCGTAGGCGAGCATGAGCGCGTCGAGGTCACCGGCGGCGAGCCTGCTCCTGAGGTCGGCGTCCGCGGACATCAGTCGCACCCCAGCGTGGCGGCGGCGCGGACGAGGTCGTGGGCCAGGTGCGTGTCGCCTTCGGCGGCGTAGGGGAAGGTTTCCGGCTGCAATCGATTGGCCAGCAGGCGGCAGAACGTGACCGCGTCGGCGGAGATCACCACGCTCACCCTGTCGGGCGTGGGCGAGAGCGGGATCGTCCATGTGCCCCCGCCTGGGCCGGTCAGCATGATCGTGGCCGATACGTCCCGCCTGGGGCCCTTGAGGGCTCGGGGCAGGAGGGCGAGGCCGAGTTCGGCGATCATCCGGACGTGATCGGCCGGAGGGGCGGCGAGGTCGCGGCCCGTGGCGGCGCGGATGTCGTCCGCGTGGGTCCAGGTCTCGAAGGTTCGCTGGACGAGCGCGTGACGCAGGGGGCCGCGCGTCGGGCGGGTGCCTGCCAGCTCCAGCTCCACGTCGAGGAGCACGTCGGCGCATCCGGAGACGCGCTCGAGCATCAGGCCCGCCTGTTCGCGCCATCGCCGGTGCAGGGGAACGCCTCCCGCGCGGCCGCCGACGACCGCCTGCTGCGGGTGGGCCGCCCCTGGAGCGGACGTCGGTTCGGCAGTAGAGGTCGGTCCGGTATCAGAGGTCGGTACAGCATCGGAGCTGGGCCTGGGGTCGGAGGTCGGCGCAGCATCGGAGGTCGGCCCCAAGGTGATGGGCGGTCGAGGTGCGGAGGTCGCCCCAGGGGCGCGAGACAGGTCGGCGGGGCTCGGGCCGGGCGCAGTGGAGCCCGGTGGTGGGGCGACGTCGGTGGGACTGAGGATAGGGGTGGTGGATTCCACAGGTGGGGCGAGGGCGGTGGGGGTGGATTCCGGAGGTGGGGCCAAGGCGGTGGGGGCGGTGGATTCCGGGGGTGGGGCGAGGTGTGGAGGGGTGGGGGTTAGGCCCATGAGGCGGGCTACCGGGGTGTCGTTGGCAGTTAAGTGGGTGACCAGGTCGCGGATGGTGCCGTGTTTGGGGACGGGGGCGTTCCACTGCTCGCCGTTCAGGTCGGCCAAGAGCTCGTCCATGAGGGCGACCTGGGTCGCGTACGGCACGGCCAGCGTGGCCACCTGGGGCACCGCGGGAGTGCGTCTGCGGCGGGCTCCCGAGAGAACCGCCTCGCGCAGCTGGGGCGGTGGGGTGGCGGCTTGGTCCGCCTCGACGAGGGCGATCGCCGCGCCGCAGTCGGGGCAGGCGGCTACGTGGTCGTCGGGGCTCTGCCCGTTGTAGAGGTACGGGTCGGTCATGGCTACCTCCGCAGCCTGACGCTAACCCGAGTCAGGACCGGACGCCAGTCAGCCAATCGCCAGGCGGGACCCGGGGAACGGGGACAGGAGGGTCTCGCGCCAGGGACCGGAGAGGTAGTCGCGGGCCCGCTTGCTCCAGGCGAGCAGCCGCGGATCCCCCGGCACCTCGTCGTCCAGCCCGAGCGCCGCGTCCCTGGCGCGCTGCATCGCCAGGTGGGAGTCCAGCGACATGCCCCACAACGTCACGACCTCGGTGTCGCAGAACAGCACCTCGTACAGGCCGACCAGGCGGTGCCCGTAGGAGGCGAGCAGCGGCTCCCGCTCGGCACGGACCGTCTCCAGGTACTCCAGGGCGGCGCCGGGCCGTACGGTGGCGCTCTCGAAGAGGTAGAGCTCGGCCGCGTACCCCTCCTCGCACAGGGCGGAGAGCGCGGGCGAGCCGTGGACGGCGCCCAGCGGCCGGGAGAAGGCCGAGAAGCGCAGGTCGTCGATGTCGGACAGGAAGAGCTTGCCGTCGACGCCGGTGTAGATCTCCATCATCTGCCGCCACCCGCCGTCCCACCCGCCGTGGCAGTCCCACAGCGTGACGGCCTTGAACTGCGGGTGGCCGGTGATGCCGACGGCGTAGAAGGCGCCGACGAGGTCGATCTCGCGGGACCTGATCGACATGCCCGAGGTGAGCTCTGGGGCGGACCGGAGGCGGTCCTCCTCCTTGTAGCGGGTCAGCCAGGTCAGGTACTCCAGTGGCCGCTTCGAGTTCATCGGCCGGAAGTCGACCTCTTCGAGCAGGTAGATACCTCGCCGCACCACGGCCTCCGAGCAAACCAAGCGTTTGCTTCGAGAGCATAGCACGCCGTACCGGATGAAGATCAGTGAGGCTGGGGCCCGCGCCCGGTGAGCCACTCCAGGACCCGCCGATGGCCGGAGGCGGCGTCCTCGTAGTGGCCCCATCGCCAGTAGCGGGGCTGGTCACGCAGTCCGGTGACCCAGGTGCGGAAGGAGACCACGCCGTCTCCCGGCGAGACACCGTAGGTGCGGATCACGACCTTGCCGCCGGGTGCGAGCAGCACGTCGTCGGCGATCGGATAGAGGGTCAGCTGATCGAGCATGGCCCGATCCTCGCCCGGCAAGGAGGCCCGGCGGTTACGCCTCCGGCGCACCTCCGTTAAGCAGGCGCGCCGGAGGTAAACGGCTTGTTAAACCAGCAATCCGTCGAACTCTCCGTCCTTCACTCCGAGTACGAGGGCCCGGATCTCGTCGCGGGTGTAGATCAGGGCGGGACCGTCGGGGAAGCGCGAGTTACGCACCGCGACGCCGCCGTCGGGGAGCTCCGCGAGCTCCACGCAGTTGCCCTGCGAGTTGCTGTAGCGGCTCTTGCGCCAGGCGACCTGCTTGAGGTCGGCCGCGGGCATGCCGTTATAGGTCTGCTTCATCTACATCTTTCTGAGAAGACCGCCGATGAGCTCGACGGTGCCCCCTGGCGTGGTGCTCTCCACGCACAACTGCTCCATCGCAGTGAGGTACGGGTCGATGTCTTCACGCTTGTCCAGGTACAGGGCACCCCAGAGCTGCTCGACGTAGACGACGTCCGACAGGTCGGACTCGGGAAACCGCAAGATGCTGAACGCGCCCCCCTCGGCGGCGTGCATGCCGTACCTGAAGGGCATCACCTGAATGGTGATATTGGGAAGGGCAGCTACTTCCAGCAGATGCTGCAGCTGCTCACGCATGACCTCCCGCCCGCCGATGATCCGCTTGAGGGTCGCTTCGTCGATGACCGCCCACAGACGCGGGCCGTCCTTCTGCGAGAAACGCTCTTGCCGTTGCATGCGCAGATGCACGCGGCGTTCTATCTCCTCCGGAGTTGCATCGGGGTTGCCCAGCTGGAACACGGCCCGCGCATAGTTGGCCGTCTGCAACAGGCCGGGCACGAACTGCACCTCATAGGTGCGGATCACGCTGGCGGCCTCCTCGAGTCCCACGTACGTGGTGAACCAGGAGGGCAGGACGGCGGAGTACTTGTGCCACCACCCGGGGGTGTTGGCCTCGCGGACCATCTCGAGCAGGGCCCGGCGCTCGGCGTCGTCGACGACACCGTACAGGGTCAGCAGGTCCTCTACATCACGTGTCTTGAACCCGACGCGGCCGAGCTCCATCCGGCTGATCTTCGACTCCGAAGCCCGGATGTGGAAACCCGCCTCTCCGCGCTCCAGGCCACTGGCCTCGCGCAGGCGCCTCAGACTCGCGCCGAGCATGATGCGCCGAACGGTCGAACCAGAGCCAGGCGGATCGATGGACACGTGCTGCTCCTTGGTCGTTTCCTTGCCACACAGTCTGTCACTTCACGGCCGAAAGATCATGGGCCGCAGACAAGATCCCCTTTCCCACTGATTGACCTTTTGACGACTAACGGTAGCGCCTGCAAACCCCCTATGCACGTGCATTCGCTCTTGCACCTGCACGAGAGATTGCTTCAGAATGATCACGTGCAACCCACCACTGCGCCCCGCCTGTGGACCACGTTCGACTGGTGGCCTCCGGTCGGCTGGTGGCCGGAAGCGGCGCGCGACCTGCTCGGCCCCGGTCCGTGCGCGAGCGCGACGTTCGTACTCCCCCCGACGCCCTCCTCGGTGCACTCCGCGCGCAGCTTCACCACGGGCTCGCTGACCGGCTGGGGGCTTGGCGAGCTGGTCGAGAACATGGAGCTGGTCGTCTCCGAGCTGGCCACCAACGCGCTGCGTCACGGCCTTCGCCTGACGGAGCCGCGCTGCCAGCGCCCCGTGCACATGTCGCTGGTACGGCGCGGCCCCCTGGTCACCTGCGCGTTCACCGACCCGGGATCGTCGGTGCCAGTGCTGCGCTACCCGGGCCCGCTGGACGCCGGCGGATTAGGCCTGCACATCGTGGAATCGCTCAGCCATCGCTGGGGATGGTCGGCGCTCGCGCCGTACGGGAAGATCGTCTGGGCAGTCCTATCCTGACGGGCAGTGATCTGCATTACCGTGGATGGTCATGGCTCACGGTGAGTCCCGCGCGAGACCCCATGAGAGTTGCTGACCGATGGATGATCACCTGCTCGGCTGGCTGCGGACACTTGACGAAGATCGACTGGGCCGCATTCTCGAGAACAGGCCTGACGCGATAGCCGCCCCATGGCCGCGGCGGCTCGACACGCTCGCGCAGCGGCTCGGCAACGGCTTCGCCGTGATGGAGGCGCTGCGCGGCCTGCCGCTGCCGTGCCTGGAGCTTGCCCAGACGTGCCTGGTGGTGCGGGAGGCGACGCCGGAGCGGCTCGCGGACTTCCTCGGCGTCCCCCTCGAGGAGCTCACCCCGTGGCTGGACCGGCTCTACGACCACGCGCTCGCCTGGCCCGACAACGCGGGCGCGATCCATCTGGCCGAGGCGGTCTCCCGCTGGTGGGCGGCTCCCCTGGGGCTGGGCGAGCCGCTGGAGCACTATCTGAACTCCTGGACGATCAGCAACGACGCGCTGCGGGCCCTGGCGCGCAACCTCGGCCTGCCGCCGCACGGCAACAAGCGCCGCACGATCGTGCGGGTGAGCGAGGTCCTGGCCGAGCGTGAACGGCTGGCCGCGCTGCTGACCCACGCCCCCGACGGCACCAGGGAACTGCTGGAGGGCTTCGCCTGGGACGGGCCGGTGCGCGACGTCGACGGCGGCCGCTTCGTGCTCCCCGGCACGCCGGAGAAGTGGGCGGCCGACCACGGCCTGCTGTATCGGCCCAGCTGGCACGTGGCCGAGTTGCCGCGCGAGGTGGCGATCGGGCTGCGCGGGCCCGAATACCACCCGCCGTTCACGCCCGAGGCTCCCGAGGTCGCCACGCTGCCGGTCGACCCCGAGGAGGTCGACCACCTGATGACGCTGGCCGCGCCGCACGTGGTCGAGCGGTGCGCGGCCCTGCTCGACAACACCGCCAAGACCCCGCTGCCGCTGCTGAAGACCGGCGGGGTGGGCGTGCGCGAGGTGCGCAGGGTGGCCAAGGAGACCGGCTGCGACGAGGACGAGACGCGGCTGCTGCTGGAGATCTGCGCCGTGGCCAGGCTCCTGGCCTGGGACGAGAAGTCGGGCGGCATGGTGCCCACCGACCGTTTCGACCGCTGGCGGATCGACGAGGGCGCGGCCCGGCTGCGCCTGCTGCTCGCGGCCTGGTGGCGGATGGAGCGCTCGTCGCTGCGCAAGGTCGAGGGCAGGTACGGCACCGTGCTGGGCGACGACCAGACGGGCGCCGCGGTCGCCCGGGTACGGCGGGCCGTGCTGGCCGTGCTGGCCCACCTGCCCGCGGGCACCGCCTACGCCGACCGGGCGAGCCTGGTGCGGAACGTGCATTGGCACGCGCCGCTGCTCGACCAGGCGCTGCTGGCCGAGTGTGCCTCGGCCGTGCTCGACGAGGCGCGGCTGCTCGGCCTGCTGGCCAACGACGCGCTGACCGATCTGGGCCGGGCGCTGGCCGGCCTGACCGCGCACCCGGGTGACGAGAACGACGACACCGTGCCGCTCGTCGAGCACGACCCCGGCCTGGTCGAGGCGTCGACCAGGGCGCTGGCCAGCGTGCGGCGCAGCGCGCTGTTCGGTCCTGACCTGACCGCGGTGGTGACGGGCCCACCGGCCGCGGAGCTGGCCGCGCTGCTCGACCGGGTGGCCGAGCGGGAGTCGCGCGGCGCCGCGTCGGTGTGGCGCTTCACCACCGAGAGCGTGCGCGGCGCGCTCGACGTCGGCTACGACGCCGACGAGCTGCTCGAGGAGCTGTCCGGGGTGGGCACGGTGCCGCAGCCGCTGGAGTACCTGGTGCGCGACGTGGCGCGCAGGCACGGCGAGGTCACGGTGACCACGGTGGGCTGCATCGTGCAGGCCTCCGATCCTGCGCTGCTCGCCGAGATCGCCGGGCACAGACGCCTGTCCAGGCTGGGGCTGCGGCTGCTGGCCCCGACGGTGCTGGTCAGCTCGGCCCCGGCCGACAGGACGCTGGCGGGGCTGCGCGAGCACGGCTACTCCCCCGTCCCCGTGGCCGACACCGGCGAGATCTCGATCAAGCGGACCAGGATCGAGGAGCCGCAGAACGGCAAGCTCATCCTGCTGCCCGGCGGCCAGGTCGCCGAGCTGGGCGACTTCGAGGCGCCGGCGCACGTGATCGCCGAACCGGCGCCCGATCCGCACGAGCACGCGCGCCGGTTGATCGCGACCACCCGTGCCGCCACCGAGCAGAGCGGGCGGACCTGGGCGATCATCGGGCGGATGGCCACCCGGCTGCCGACTGCCCAGCAGTCGCTGCTCGGTTTCGTGGTCGATCGGGGGGTGCGGGCGGGGATCACGCTGACCGACGGGCTGACGGCCACGATCAGCCATGGCGAGCTGCGCTCGGGGGCGCTGGACGCCTGGTGCGAGGAGGCCGGCGACTACCTGGAGTTCCCGCTGGCGGAGATCGTCGAGGTCAGGGGAGCTTACTAGCCTTCTTCAGGTTGGCCACGAGTTCCTCCAGCATGCTCGCGTACCCCTGGTAGCTGAACGGGGCCTCGGCCCGCCAGGGGTAGAGCTGTCCGGCCTTGACCGCGGGGAGCTTGGCGAAGGTGGGTTTCTTGAGCATCTCCTGCGGCGTCAGTGACTGCGTCCGGGTGTCGTAGAGGATCACGTCGGCGTCGTAGGTGTCGGCGTTCTCCCAGCTGAGCGTCTGGAAGAAGCCGCCCTTGTCGACGGCGGTGGGCTTGACGACGTCGAGCCCGGCGGCCATGAAGGTGACGATGTCGGGGTAGTCCGCCGGGTTGACGACCCACATGTTGTCGGCGCCGCCGGACATCATGAGGATCTTCAGGTTCCTGAACCGCTGCAGCTCCTTGAGCGCGGCCTGGAAGCGGGTCTTGGCCTCGGCGACGCCGGCCGGGTCGGCGCCGAGCGACCTGGCGAGCTCCTCGTACTTGCCGATGACCTGCTCGGCGCTCTTGCCGGGCAGCATGATGCCCGCGGTGGGCGCGACCTGCTCGATCGTGGCCCTGGACTTCTCGGGCACGTACCAGAGCTGCCCCTGCACCCACATGTTGCTGACCAGCAGGTCGGGGCGCAGCGCGATGTACTTCTCGACGTTGAACTCGTCGTAGACATTGCCCAGGCCCTCGACCTTGGTGATGTCGACGTTGCCGACCTGGGGGTCGCGGCCGCCGTCCTTGAGCTTGTGCGGGCCGAAGACCGCCACGGGCCGCACGCCGAAGTCCCACAGCGCCGCCGCCGACCCGACCTGCGCGACGATCCTGCCGGGCCGCTTGGGCAGCTCCAGCTTCTTGCCGCGGTCGTCGGTGAAGGACCACGCAGTGCCGGTCGCGGCGGTCTTCTCGAGTGCGGGCTGGGTCCCGCACGCAGCCAGCGTGAGGACGGCGGTGGCCACCAGGAACCCCCTGCGCGTCAGCGACATCTCATCTCCTAAGGTTAGGCTTGCCTTCGTTCCGGTTTATTAGATTAGCCTTACCTAAGTTTGATGTTGAGGGAAGGGGGGCAGGTGCGGCCTGCCGTACTGGCTGGAGGGTTGCTCGCGGCGCTGGGCCTGCTCGTCCTGGTCGCGGCGGCGAGCGTGGCGCTGGGCGCCCGGTCGATCCCGCTGCAAACCGTGCTGGACGCCCTCGCCGCGCCGGGCGCCTCCAGCGACCACACCGTCGTGCGCGAGGTGCGCATCCCGCGCACGCTGCTCGGCATCGGCGTCGGCGCGGCGCTCGGCCTGGCGGGGGCGCTCATGCAGAGCCTGACCCGCAACCCGCTGGCCGACCCCGGACTGCTGGGCGTCAACGAGGGCGCCGCGCTCGGCGTCACCGTCGCGATGGGGCTGCTCGGGCTGTCCGACCCGGCCGTCTACGTGTGGTTCGCCTTCGCCGGGGCGGCGCTGGCCTCCGTCGCGGTCTACGCGCTGGGCTCCGCGGGCCGCTCGGGCGCGGGCCCGGTACGGCTGGCGCTGGCGGGCGTGGCGCTGGGCATGGTGTGCACGGCCGCCGCCTCGGCGATCCTGCGGATCGACCCGGAGACCTTCGACCGGATGCGCTTCTGGCTGACCGGCTCGCTGGCCGGCCAGACCCCCGACGTGCTGGTACGGCTGGCGCCGTTCCTGGTGGCGGGGCTGGTGCTCGGCCTGCTGCTGGCCCGCCCGCTGAACATGCTGTCGCTGGGCGACGACGCGGGCAAGGCGCTCGGCGTGGCCGTCACCAGGACTCGGATGCTGACCGCGGTGGCCGTCACGCTGCTGTGCGGCTCGGCCACGGCCGCGGCGGGACCGCTGTGGTTTGTCGGGCTGGCCGTCCCGCATGCCGTGCGCGCGGTCGTCGGGCACGACCAGCGGTGGGTCCTGCCGTACTCGGCGCTGGTCGCGCCGGTGCTGCTGCTGGCCGCCGACGTCGTGGGCCGTCTGGTGGCGGCGCCGGGCGAGGTGCAGGTCGGCATCATGAGCGCGGTGATCGGCGCCCCGCTCTTCATCCTGATGGCCCGGCGCAGGAGGCTGGCGGCGCTATGACGATCCGGTTCGGGTCCTGGTCGGTGCGGGTGGCGCCGCGGGCCCTGGTCGTGGGGGCCGTGCTGGTGGCCGTCGCGTTCGCGGTGGCCGTGGTGGCGATCTCGACGGGCGAGTACACCGTGGCCGTGCCCGACGTGCTGAAGGCCCTGTTCGGCCGGGGCACGCCGGTGGCCGAGCTGATCGTGGGCAGGCTGCGCGCCCCGCGGGTGGTGACCGGGCTGCTCGTGGGCGCCGCGTTCGGCGTCAGCGGGGCGATCTTCCAGAGCCTGACCCGCAACCCGCTCGGCAGCCCCGACTTCATCGGCTTCACCGCCGGCGCCTCGACCGGCGGCATCCTGGCCGTGGTGGCGGGCTGCTCGGCCATGGTGATCGCGGGCGGGGCGCTGGCGGGCTGCCTGGTGACCGCGGTACTGGTGTACGCGCTGGCCTTCCGCCGCGGGGTGCAGGGCTACCGGCTGGTCCTGATCGGGATCGGGGCCAACGCGCTGCTCGTGGCCGTCAACTCCTACCTGCTGACCAGGGCCAACATCAACGACGCCGCAACCGCGGGGGCCTGGCTGACCGGGAGCCTGGGCGGGCGCGGGTGGGACCACGCGATCCCGGTGGGGGTGGCGCTGGCCGTACTGCTGCCGCTGGTGGCGTGGATCTCGCGGCCGATGCGGATGATCGAGATGGGCGACGACGCGGCACGTTCCATGGGGATCAGGGTGGAGGCCGTGCGGGCGGGCGCGGTGGTGGCCGGGGTCCTGCTGTGCGGGGTGGCCACCGCGGCGGCCGGACCGGTGATCTTCGTGGCGCTGGCGGCGCCGCAGATCGCGCGCCGGCTGGCGCGCTCGCCCGGCGTCACCATGATCTCCTCGGCGCTGACGGGAGCGGTGCTGCTGACGGCGGCCGACCTGGTGGCGCAGCGCGTGATCGCACCCTCCCAGCTTCCCGTCGGCGTCGTCACCGCCGCGATCGGCGGCACGTATCTCGCCCTGCTCCTGCGAAAGGATCGCCACTGATGGACCGGTTGACGGGCACCGGGCTGACCCTCGCCTACGACCAGCGGATTGTCGCGAGCGAACTGGACGTGACGATCCCCGACCGGTCGTTCACAGTGATCATCGGACCGAACGCGTGCGGCAAGTCCACGCTGCTGCGCGCGCTGGCGCGGATGCTCAAGCCCCGCCACGGCGCGGTCCACCTGGACGGCAGCGTGATCACGTCGCTGCCGTCGAAGGAGGTGGCGCGGCGGCTCGGGCTGCTGCCGCAGAGTTCGATCGTGCCCGACGGGATCACGGTCGCCGACCTGGTGGCGCGCGGCCGGTACCCGCACCAGCGGTTGATGCGGCAGTGGTCGCCGGCCGACGAGCAGGCGGTCTCCCACGCGATGGCCGCCACGGACGTGGCGGGGCTGGCCGACAGGATCGTGGCCGAGCTGTCGGGCGGGCAGCGGCAGCGGGTGTGGCTGGCCATGGCGCTGGCGCAGGAGACACCGATCCTGCTGCTGGACGAGCCCACCACGTATCTGGACATCTCCCACCAGATCGAGGTGCTCGACCTGTGCGCCGACCTGCACGAGGCGGGCCGGACCATGGTGGCGGTGCTGCACGACCTCAACCAGGCCTGCCGTTACGCCACCCACCTGATCGTCATGCGGGACGGCGCGATCGTGGCCGAGGGTGATCCCGCCTCCGTCGTCACGCCGTCACTGGTGCGGGAGGTGTTCGACCTGCGCTGCGAGATCATCCCCGATCCGCAGACGGGAACGCCGCTGATCGTCCCCGAGGCCCGCAGGGTCCGCGAGAAGGCATGAAATCGGCGGCCGGACAACGTCACGCCGGGCGATCGTCGTGTGATTTCCGGTGACACCATGCTGGCCTAGGCGCGCGCGAGCTTCCATGACAGATTGCAGTTTTCCGGACACGGAAGGACATGCCATGGACCCGCAAGGCAGTCCGGGGGAACGGCACTTACAGCAGCAGTGCGGCACGCAGGCGCGTGCCGCCCGCTTCTACGCCGACCAGATGCTCGACCATCTGAACCCGCGGATGCGCGAGTTCATCGCCCGCCAGGAGATGGTGTTCGTCTCCACCAGCGACGGGCACGGCGAGTGCGACGCGAGCTTCAGGGCGGGCCCGCCCGGGTTCGTGACGGTGCTCGATGACCGGACGCTCACCTTCCCCGACTACCGGGGCAACGGGGTGATGGCCAGCCTCGGCAACATCGTCGAGAACCCGCACATCGGGCTGCTGTTCGTCGACTTCTTCCGTGACCTCATCGGCCTGCACGTCAACGGCCGCGCCGCGGTGGTCGCCGACGCGATCATGCGTGCCGCGCATCCGGCGCTGCCCGTACCCGACATCCCCGGGCGGCGGACCGAGCGCTGGGTGGTGGCCTCGGTCATGGAGGCCTACATCCACTGCTCCAAGCACATCCCCCGGCTGGCCAGGCTCCCCCGTCAGCGGCACTGGGGCACCGACGATTTCAAGCGCAAGGGCGGCGACTACTTCGGCGTCAAGGCTTTCGCACCAGGCTCTCCGCCAGCGCGGTGATGCCCCGTCTGGCCCTGTCCTGGCCGTACCGCTCGGTCAGGACGGCGGCCAGCTCACCGCTCAGCGCGGCGAGCAGCCCGTGGGCCAGCACGTCGGCGTCCTGGGACGGGCACGCCTCCCCCAGCAGGATGGCCAGGTGGCGATGCCAGAAGCGGTAGGCGCCGATGCGGTAGCGCGCGCCGGGGCTGGCCGTCTCCGACATGCGGGTCAGGTCGAGGTGGCCGAACAGGTAGTCCAGGTAGGCCTCGACGAAGGCGAGCAGCCGCGCCGCGGCGTCCGCTCCCGGGCCGAGCGGCGGCGGGCCGGACAGGATGCGTTCCTGCAGGTCACGCTCGCGCGCGTCGAGCAGCGCCACGGCGAGCCCGGACTTGTCGCCGAAGCGGCGGAACAGCGTGCCCTTGCCGACCCCGGCCTCGGCGGCGATGGCGTCCATCGAGACCGCCTCGACCCCCTTCTCCGCGAAGAGCCGGGCGGCGGCCGCGAGGACCTTCTCCCGGTTCCTCGCCGCGTCGGCGCGCTCCCTGACCGGTTCCGGGCGCAGAAGCTCCAGTCTTGACGAAGCGGACTGCGGTCCGTTAACTTCTCCCACGAAACGGACTGTAGTCCAAATTTATGGGAGCTCACAATGACCACCATCACCCGCGAGGAACTGCGCGCGTCGCTGAACGACGTCATCGTGCTCGACACGCTCGGCGGCCAGTACTACGAGGCCCAGCACCTGCCCGGCGCCGTCGCCCTGACCGAGGGCGAGATCGCCGAGCGCGCCGCCGCGCTGCTGCCGGACAAGGACGCCGCGATCGTCACCTACTGCTCGAACCCGGCCTGCAACAACAGCAAGGCCGTCGCCGGCCGCCTGACCGCGCTCGGCTACACCAACGTCCGCCGCTACGTGGAGGGCATCGAAGACTGGACCGAGGCGGGCCTTCCCGTCGAATCTAGCGCCGCTAGCCAATAGAGCAATAGCAGTGCTAGGGTTGCTCTCATAGCTAGCAGCGCTAGAAATGAGAGGTCCCCCATGTCACTCCGCCGTGTCAACACCGTCCTGGCCGCTTTCGCGGCTCTGATCGTCATCTTCTTCGGGCTGAACTTCCTGCTGAACGGCCAGGGCGCGGCCGCCGGGTTCGGCATCGCCCACTGGCCGCAGGGTGACGCGGCCGGCTACTACGTGGTCAAGGGCGTGCGGGACCTGGCGACCGGGTCCATCGGACTGCTGCTGCTCGGGCTGAAGCAGCGGCGGTTGCTGGGCTGGGTGATGCTGATCAACGCGTTCATCCCGATCGGCGACGGGATCGCGGTCGCCACGCACGGCGGCACGATCGCCACGGCCGCCATGATCCACTGGTCGGCTGCCACGCTCGTGCTGATCACGTCCGGTCTCCTGTTCTGGGAGCAGCGGACCGCGAAAGCGTCAAAGGACGTGGAAGCCCGCTAGCCCAGCCCGCACCCTCTGGCGAAACACGTATTCGCAGGGGGGAACCCATGGATCATGCCATCGTCATCGGGGCGAGCATGGCGGGCCTGCTGTCCGCGGCGGCACTGCAGCGCTCGTTCCACCACGTCACCGTCGTCGACCGCGACACATTGCCCGCGGCCGACGCGCACAGGAAGGGTGTCGGCCAGAGCCGGCACGCGCACGGGCTGCTCGCCCGTGGCCGCGAGGTCATGGACGAGCTGCTGCCCGGCCTCAGCGCCGAGCTGGTCGCCCAGGGCGCACTCAAGGGCGACCTGCAGGGGCTGGGCCGCTGGATCCACGCGGGCAGGCAGCTGGCCCGCGGCACGAGCGGCCTGGAGGGCCTCATGGTCAGCCGCCCGCTGCTGGAGGGCCAGGTCCGCCGCCGCGTGACCGGCCTGTCCGGGGTGCGGCTGCTGGCCAGCCGCGCGGTGGCGGGCCTGCTCGCCGACCACGGCCGCGTCACCGGCGTACGGCTGGCCGACGGGACCCGCCTGCCGGCGGACCTGGTCGTGGACGCCTCGGGCCGCGGCTCGCGGACGCCCACCTGGCTGACCGAGCTGGGCTACGACCGCCCGGTCGAGGAGCAGGTCAGGATCGAGCTGTGCTACGGCACCCGCGAGTTCCGCCGCCGCCCTGGCGACCTGGACGGCGACCTGCTGGCCATCGTGGCCCCGACTCCCGACTCGCCGCGCGGCGGCGCGGCGCTGGCGATGGAGAACGACCGGTGGATCGTCACCATCGGTGGCTACGGCGGCGAGCAGCCACCGCTGGACCTGGAGTCGTTCATCGCCTTCGCCCGCACGCTGCCCGCCCCCGACCTGCACGACCTGATGAAGGGGCTCGAGCCGATCGGTGAGCCGCGCGCCTACCGCACCCCGGCCAGCATCCGCCGCCGCTACGAGCGCCTGACCCGCTTCCCCGACGGCCTGCTGGTCGTCGGCGACGCCGTCTGCGCCTTCAACCCCCTCTACGGCCAGGGCATGACCGTGGCCGCACTGGAGGCCAGGGCCCTGCTCGACCTGGAGCTACGGCCGCTGCCGTTCTTCAGGAGGATCACCCGGCTGCTCGACGCGCCCTGGGACATCGTGGTCGGCGGCGACCTCAAGCTGCCCGGCGTCCAGGGCAGGATCACCGCGAAGATCAGGATGGTGAACGCCTACCTGGAGCGCTTCCACGCCGCCGCCGCGAACGACGCCGAGCTGGCCAGGCGCTTCCACCGGGTGGCCAACCTGATCGACCCGCCGCCGTCGCTGATGAGCCCCGGCGCGCTGGTCAGAGTGTTCCGCACCGCCGAACGGCAAGCAGTGCCGGCGCTCGTGTGACGCTACGCAGCTCGACCTGTTCCCTGGGGGCGTGCGCGAACCGCACGTCCCCCGGCCCGTAGTGCGGCGTCGGGATCCCTGCCGCCGCGTACGACCTCAGGTCGCTCCCGCACGGCGCGGCCGCCTCCTCCGGCGCCCGACCCGTGACGTCGGCGACCGCCCCCGCGAGCAGCGGATGCCCGGCGGGCCGGGTCGTCGATCTCGCTCAGCACCTGGTGGAGCACCTGCCGCGCGGCCGCTGGATTCGACGTCGCGCATGACGCCCACGATCTTATGAACCCTTTGCGGCCTTCGTGGCGATACAGGGCATGCGCGCTGTCGTGTGGGTCTTCGTTGTGCCTTTCGCCGTCTGGGCCGCTCTGCGGGTGTCCGGGGTGGCGCCGGTGTTCCGGTGGGTGCAGGTGGTGGCTTTCACCCCGTACGCCGCTCTCGCGGCGGTGATTCCGCTCGTGCTGGCGGGGGCGTTGCGGCGGTGGGTGGCGGCCGGGGTCGCGCTGGTCAGCGCGGTGGCGCTGGGGGTGGCCGTGCTGCCCAGGTTCTTCGGCGACGGGAACCCGGAGGCCGGCGGGATGGCGCTGCGGGTGCTGTCGGCCAACCTGGAGGTCGGGTCGGCGGACGTGGCGGAGCTGGAGGCGATGGTGCGGCGGCTGCGGCCCGACGTGCTGACGCTGCAGGAGCTCACGCCCGAGGCCGTGGCCCGGCTGGCGGGGGTGCGGCGCCTGCTGCCTTATGTGGTCGACAGGTCCACCCCGGGCGCTTCTGGGTCGGGGATCTTCTCGCGGTTCCCGCTGTCGGAGGGGCCGATGATCGAGGTGGGGTTCCGGCAGGCGCGGGCCGTGCTGCGGCCGCCCGGCGGGTCCGCGGTGGAGGTCATGTCAGTGCATCCCTGCGCGCCGCACTTCTCCTTCGGGGCCGCGTGCTGGGCGCAGGGGCTGCGGGCGCTGCCGCGGGCGGGCGGGATGCCGCGGGTGCTGGCCGGCGACTTCAACGCCACGCTCGACCACGCGCCGCTGCGCGAGCTGCTTGCCGGCGGCTACCGGGACGCCGCGGACGTCACGGGGCAGGGGCTCACGGCCACCTGGCCGACGCACGGATGGGGGGCGCTGCCGGGCGTCACGATCGACCACGTGCTCGCCGACTCGCGCATCGCGATCCGCTCGTACGGCGTGCAGACCCTCACCGGGACTGACCACCGGCCGGTGTTCGCGGAGCTCAGGCTGCCGTGACCTGGATGCCGGAGGCGCGGACCGCGCTCAGGCCGCCGTGATGCGGATGTCGGAGCCGCGGACCGGACTCAGGCTGCCGTGATGCGGATGTCGGTGACGCGGACGGCGAAGCCCTTGCCCACCGGGGCCGCGGCCATCGCGCCCGCCAGGGCGGGCTCGGCGGGCGGGAAGTAGGCCAGGCGCACCTGGTGCTCGGGCGGCTCGCCGTCGAGTCCGTAGCGGACGGTCACCGCGTCGCCCCGCCGTACCAGCTCGAAGGTCACCTTCTCCACCGGACGCGGCAGCGGCAGGACGGACCAGTCGGACACCTCGCGGGTGACGACCGTGCTCAGGTGGAAGCCGCCGTCCACGTACTCGATGCCGGCCTTGATCCAGTTGTTCTCGTCGATGCGGAGCACGGCACCGGCCTGGTCGTACTGCTCGGCGTACTCGCCGGAAAAGGTCACGGCCAGGCGCAGGTCACCGGGGAGCACCCGGCCGAACAGGTGGGCGTTGTCGAAGGTGTAGCCGTAGTGGGTGCGCCGCCACAGGTCGGTGCCCTCGTCGCAGATCAGGCTCAGGCCGTCGTCGGCGGTCCACTGGCGGGGCGGGTTCATCCACTGCCAGCCGGACGCGCCGAAAGCCATGATCATGCCGTTATCCTGCCACGATCGGCGTGTCGTAGTAAGCGGGCAAATCACTCCATGGTGCGGATCCTGCTCGGTCGGTGACCGCCACCGTGCCCGCCAGCCTCGCCGCACCGCGCAGAGTGGCCGCCCTCGCGTACTCCGGGACGTCCTGGATCACCTGGCAGAACCGGCCCCTGGGCTGGTCACGTGCCCAGGCGGGCTCGCGTGTGGCCCCGTACGCCGACAGCGGGCCGTCGAAGGTCACCACCATGTCGGCCAGCTGCGCGTAGCCCGGGTCGGGGTAGGCGGCCGGGTTGAGGGCGATCATGCCGCGGACGCCGTCGACGATCTCGCGGTAGTGGTCCAGGAGGTCTTCTCCTGCCGCCGCCCGGTCCAGGTAGACGCCCCGCAGGCCGTACCAGGAACGGTAGGCGCGCAGGTCGGCCCGGACGTCCTCGAGCGGGCGCTTGCCGAAGCCGGTGTCGACCCTGCCCAGGACCACGGCGTCCGTCGCGAGGAGCGCGCTGACCAGCGGGGCCAGCGCCGGGTCGCGTTCCTCGCCCGGCCCCTCCTCGACGTCGACGACCACGACGTCGGGCGGGGCCTTGAGCAGCCTCCGCCAGGCGTACGAATTCTCGGCGCGGAAGTACGCCAGCACCAGTGTCGCCGGTGCTCGTTCCTGGTCCGGCTCGACGCCCGACGCGGTCGGTGTCGTCATGTCGTCCCGCCTCCCGTACCCGTCGGCCGCCATTCCCCCGGCCACGTCACCCCGCTCGCGTCCGGCGCGTCGGGGGTCGTGGTGCCTCGCATGTGCCACGGCGCGGTCGGCGCGTTGGCCGCCTCGACCTCCGACGCCCCGTGCACCTGCCCGGATCCGACGTACCAGGCCAGAGACCGCCGCCCTTCCCCTTGCCCGCGCCCGGCTTCGACGGCGCCCGCCTGCCCGGGTTCGACCGTGACCTCCTGCCGCCACGCCCCCTCCCCAGGCTCCGCCTGCGCCCGCCCACCGGAAGCATCGCCAGCCGCCAGACTCAACGGCCACCCCTGCATCGCCACCGCCTCACCACGCTGGGGCATCCCGCCCTGCGCTTCTCCGACCGCCCCCGGCACCCACGCCGACCCATCCGCCACCTCATGCATTACCCAGCCACGCACGTCCCGACCATGCTCAGGCGCTCCACCCTGCGCCCCACTCGGCATCCATGCCGACCCCGTGCCTCCATCCACCGCCTCCGGCCCTGCCCCACCGCGCGCCTCATGGCCGCGTTCAGACACCGCGCCGCGCGTGTCATGGCCGCGTTCAGACACCGCGCCGCGCGTCTCTCCTGCGGTCCCGTACGCCGCACTCGGCGTCCATGCCGACCCCGAAGCCGTATCCGCGACATCTGCTGCTGCCCCGTCACGGGCGGGCTCGGGCATCACGCCCTGCGTTTCTGCCGTTGGCGCGTGCGCTGCGGTGCCGGGCATCGGCCCCTGCGTTTCTGCCGTTGGCGCGTGCGCTGCGGTGCCGGGCATCGGCCCCTGCGTTTCTGCCGTTGGCGCGTGCGTGGTGGTGCCGGGCATCGGTCCCTGTGTGGCTTCCCTGGTCGCGGGTGATGTGCCGGTAGGTGGGGTCTGCTCTTGGGTGGTGGTCCAGAGGGTTTCCAGGGTGGCGCGGAGGGGGATCTCGGGGCGCCAGGCCAGGGACTCTTCGGCGCGGGTGATGTCGGCGGCCTGCCAGGGGATCGTGGGGGTGCGGATCGCGCCGGGGACGACGCGCGTGCCCGGGCGGGCGATCTCGACGAGCGTCGTGATGAGGTCACGTACGGCTGTCGCCCGGCCGCTGCCCACGTTCACCACCGGCGGCAGCGCCCCGGAAGCCTGTACGGCCAGCGCCACGGCGCGAGCCACGTCCCGGACGTCCACGAAGTCCCGGTAGACCTCCAGCCCGCCCACCACGAGGTCACCGTCCTCGCGCAGCCTGCGTGCCAGGCGCATGGGCAGCGACTTGGGCGGCGCGCCCGCGCCGATCACGCTGAACACGCGCAGCACCACGGCGTCGAGCCCGTCGGCCGCGGCGGCCCTGACCAGCTCGGTGGCGGCCAGCTTCGTCACGCCGTAGTCACCGGCCGGGCGGCACTCCGTCTCCTCCCCGATAGGCGACCCCATCGGCGTGCCGCCGTACTCGGCCGCGCAGCCCACGTGCACGAACCTCGCCTTCGGCGAGGCGGTCGTGACCGCGCACAGCAGGCGGGCCACGCCTGCGACGTTCGTCCTGGTCAGGGTGTGCGCGTCGCCCGTCGTGGCGCCCGCGCAGTTGACGATCGCCTCGGGGGCCACCTCGTAGAGCAGGCCGGTGAGGTCGTCGTGGGAGGCCGTGGTCAGGTCGATCCGCTCGCGCGACGCCTCGACGACGTCACCGCCGAGCCCCTCCCGTACATGCCTCCCGATGAACCCCCCGGATCCGAACAGCAGAATCACGCCACGCCTTTTCTTCTCGCCCGTTTACGTAAGTCACTCGAATTTCCGACATTTCCCAATTCAGTCCCCCAGGAAAATGCGGCTCAAGCAGAGGACTTTATAGCGGACTCCCTCCCCGCCCGCCCCGCAATCCCCCGGATACACACCCCCCAATCCCGGGCCCCCAACCCACACCCGCAGCCCCGGCACCCACCTCGCGCCCCACCCCACACCCGGCGCCCGCGCTCGTGTTCCCTGCTCACCCGCCCTTCCCCGCCCCCCACCCCACGCGTTCCAAGGAACGCCACGGCGGCACCCCCTGGCGCCGGGTCGGCGAGACGGTGGTCGGCGAAGGGCGGCGGCCTGTACGGCGGGAGCACGGGGCGGTGGGGTAAGCGGGACCGCGGGCCAGGGGGACGAAGTGTCGTTACGGCGCCGGGCCGCGTCACTGGAGTGGCGTCTCCCTGGACAGGGCCCGGCCACGTGCGGCGGGAGGCGGTTGCGGCGGCTCGCCGTACCTCAGGAACATCAGCGCGGCCGTGCGGCGGGAGGCGGTTGCGGTGGCTCGCCGTACCTCAGGAACATCAGCACGACCGTGCGGCGGGAGGAGCGGCGCGGTAACGGTCGCTCTGGGGGACATCTAGAGTTTGGTGTGTGGAACCGAAGTTCGAGATCCAGATGCTGCACGACCGGGTGATGATCCGGCTGGAGCCGGCGGCCGAGGAGCGCCGTAGCGGGTCAGGCATCGTCATTCCGGCGACCGTGAAGATGGCCAACCGGCTGGCCTGGGGCGAGGTCTGCGGCGTCGGGACGTACGTGCGTGCGGTGAAGGTGGGCGACAAGGTCCTGCTCAGCCCGGAAGACCAGCTCGAGGTCGAGGTGCAGGGGCAGACGTACCTGGTCGTGCGCGAGCGCGACCTGCACGCCGTGGCCACCCAGGAGACCGATCACGGCACAGGGCTGTACCTCTGACCTCTCCCGGGTGGCGAGGACTTCACTTCGGCGTGTAGAGGGCCTCAGTTCGGCGTGTAGACGAGGTAGGGGTGGCGCTTCTTCCACGAGGCGGCGGTGATGTCGGCGAGCACCTGCGTCACCTGCCCCTGCAGGTCGAGCGCGACGACCTGGTAGGCGCCGCTCTCCTTGACGACCGCGAGCAGGTGGCTGTCGTCCCACCATCCCCATGCCTGGCTGACCTTGACGTCGATCCGCTTGCGGAGCTTGCCGCTCGAGGCGTCCCACACGCAGAGGTCCTCGTCGTAGCGGGCCGGGCAGTACGTGACCAGCTGCTTGCCTGAGGGCGAGAACGCGTCCTCGCCGCTCGCCAGCCACCCGATGCCCTTGAAGGTCCGCTCGACCTGGCCGTTCGGCCGGTAGAAGCGGACGCCGTCCTTGTAGGAGGACACCAGGCCGCGCCCGTCGGGGCTCCACTGGAAGTACGCGTCCTTGTCGGCCCCGGGCACCATGACCGGGCTGGCCTTCTTGGCCGCGACGTCGACGGTGACGAAGCCCTGCGAGAGCCACTTCTTGCCGCTCTTGCGCTGGATCGTCACGACGATCTTCCTGCCGTCCCTGGTCCAGAACGGCCCGCCGGTGACCAGCGGCTCCTTGACCGTCTTGATGCGGACGGACTGCCGCTCGGCGGGACCGATGACGATGACCGAGTCGCGGTTGCCGGAATAGGTGTTGGGCAGACCCGCCGACCGGCCGCCCTTGGGCGCCGGGATGAGCTCGAAGAAGCCCTTCTTGGCGGTGAAGGTGTCGGCGCCCTTGTCACGCAGGTACGGCTTGTCGGTGTCGAAGGCCGTGACCCGCTTCGGGTCGCCCGGCTGCTCGTGCAGCGTGATGCCGACGCCGGGGATCTCGATGTCCACCGGGTCGTCGAGACGGGTGGCGGAGGCGGGCGCCGCTGCGATTCCCACCAGCGCCAGGCCCACGAGTAAGGGGAGCGTTTTCACGGCGGCAGCCTAGTGGATCATCACCGCGAAATGCGCTCCATTATTGTCTCGATATTTTCGCCTATTGGACGAACTGTTGGGCAAGGACGATCAGGTCGATGCCGACGGTCTTCATCCCGAGATAAACGATGGCGGCCGCGGCCGCCACGGTCACCAGCAGCACGATGATCCGGACGGTCCAGCCCTGGCGCTTGTACCACTCCGTCCACGCGCGCAGGGTCCGCTTGCCGAACTCCAGCACGCGGTGCGCCCAGTGGAACTCGGTCGCAAGTACAGCCAGCCCCGCGAACACCACCAGCCAGCCCGGGCCTGGGAACGGCACCATGATCAGCCCGCCGACCACCATGACGGCGCCGATCACACCGATCACGATCTTCAGCGTCAGAGCCCCGGTCCGCGTCGACCGGACCCCGTCCAGCCAACCGCCGATCCCGCTACGCCGCTCCTGTACCTCGTCAGACACGCTTCCCCCGCCATAGTTCACACACTTTGTCCCCCATCATCCAACGCGCCCACCCTGCCAAGGGTTCCCCCTCCCCCGTACGGCGGGCCATACGCTTGACCAGGGGTTTTTACCCAGGATGATGAGCGCAAGGGTTGACCAGAAGCGGGTTGATGGAATCGGGAAATTAGGTAAATTTTCTAGCCCGAACAGGCGGGTTGCGGCAAACATCGGTTAATGTCGGGCATGCCCGAGGTCATGCTTCGCACCGTAACCGGCCCCATTCGCGCGGCCGCGATCACCGGTGCCGTACTCCCGCACGAGCACCTGCGCACCGACATGCGCTGGGCGGTCGGCATCGATTCCGACCCGCACCGCTGGCTGGACGAGGAGCACACCGTCACCGCCGAGCTCCGCGAGCTGCGCCAGTCGGACCAGCTCGGCCTCGTCGTGGACCTGACCTGCCTGGGTATGGGACGCGACGCCGCCGCCCTGGCCCGCATGTCCGCCGGAACCCGCATCCCGGTGATCGCCGCCACCGGCCTGTTCACCGAGCCGTTCGCGCACGTCGGCGACGAGAGCGTGGACTCGCTCACCCGCCGCCTGATGGGCGAGATCACCTCCGGCCTCGACGGCACCGGCGTCTTCCCCGGCGTGATCGGCGAGGTCGGCTGCTGGGGCCCCGAGCCCACGCCCGCCGAGGAGCGCGCGCTCATCGCCGCCGCCCGCGCCTCGCTGTCCTCCCGCCTGCCGGTCGCCACCTACGGCCAGGACAGCCTGGGCATGCTGGAGATCCTCCTCGGCCAGGGCCTGCAGGGCTCGAGCGTCAGCGTCGGCTACACCGGCGCCGACGTGGCCGCCGCCCGCAAGATCGCCGAGGCCGGCGCGTACGTCAGCCTCTCCTCCCTCGACCTCGACCAGACGGCCCGCCTCGCGCTCGCCCTCATCGAGGACGGCCACGCCGACCGCCTGCTGCTCAGCACCGGCATGAGCCGCGTCGCCCAGCTCCAGCGGTACGGCGGGCCCGGCTACGCCCACCTGTTCCACCTGCTCCTGCCGCGCCTGCGCGAGCAGGGTGTCGCCGAGGACACCATCCACACCATCACCCACACCAACCCCGTCCGCTGGCTCACCACCATGGGTTGACCTCGAGTTTGGTTGAGGTTGCAGGGTGGACGTATGACGTTTACTCCGGCAGAACTCGACTTTCTCGGCACGCAGTTCCTGGGGCGCCTGGCCACGGTGTCGCCCCAGGGGCAGGTGCAGAACAGCCCGGTGGGGTTCTTCGTGGACGCCGAATCCGGCACGATCGCCGTCGGCGGCCACAACCTGGGCAAGTCCAAGAAGTTCAGAAACATCCAGGCAGGCAGCACGGTCGCGATCGTGGTCGACGACCTCGCCTCGACGAACCCGTGGACCCCCCGAGGCATCGAGGTCCGCGGCACCGCGGAGGCGTTGACCGGCCAGGAGCCCCCCATGCAGGGCTTCAGCGGCGAGCTCATCCGGATCACGCCCAACAAGATCATCTCCTGGGGCCTGGACGGTCCGCCGTCGAACCGGAACGTGTGAAAACTGGCTAGGATCCGGGGGTGGTGAGCGAGCACGAAGGCCGACTGCGCCGGTCGCTGTCCCGCCTGAACAGGCTGGGGGACGTCCCTGTCGTGGTCATGCTCGCGTGGGCGGGCTGGCTGGCCGTACCGTGGTCGTTCGGCGGTCTGGCCCAGGCCCGCGCCGCGGCGGCGGCCGCCGCGGACCAGGCGGAGCCTCCGACGCTCCTGTCGGTACGGCAGGCCCCCGCCACACCGTGGGGCATCGCCCCCCAACCCGCCAAACCCGTCGCGGTCCGCTCGCGGACCGACGAGGACGCTGTCGCGATGGAACGGGCCCGGATCGCCGGGGAGGTGCATGACGCCGCCGGGCACGGGCTGGCGGCCATCGCGATGCAGGCCGGGCTGGCCCTGGTGGCGCTCGACGACGATCCGGAGCAGGTGCGCGTCTCCCTGCAGGCGATCAGGGAGACGAGCACCCGGGCGCTGGGCGAGCTCAGGGCCGCCCTCGACGAGCTCGACCCGCAGCCCGACCTGATGGGGCTGATCCAGGGCGTGCGGGCCGCGGGTCTTCCCGTCGACCTGGAGCCCGAGCAGCCGACCACGCCCGCGCACCTGACCGGCACGGTCTACCGCGTCGTGCGGGAGTCACTGACGAACGTGCTCCGGCATGCCGGGCCGACCCGGGCGCTGGTGCGGGTGACCAACGATCCGTGCGAGTTCGTCCTGGAGGTCGCCGACAGGGGCCGCGGCTGGACCGGGGCCGCCGAGGGGCGCGGGCTCGCCGGCATGCGGGCTCACGTCACCGACCAGGGCGGTCAGCTGTGGGCCGGGCCGAGGGAAGGCGGCGGCTTCCGGGTCGTGGCCCGCTTCCCCGCCACCCGGGCATGACCATCAGGGTCGCGGTCGCCGACGACGAGGCGGTCGTGCGGATGGGGCTGCGGGCGCTGATCGAGCGGGAGGCCGACCTGGAGTTCGCCGGGGAGGCCGGTGACGGCGCCGGGGCTCTGGACCTGCTGCGCCGTACCCGCCCTGATGTGCTCCTGCTGGACATCCGGATGCCGGGCATGGACGGCGTCGACACGCTGCGCGCCATCGCCGCCGATCCGGGGCTGGCGGGGGCGAAGGTCGTGGTGGTGACGACGTTCGCGGTGAACGAGTACGTGTTCGCCGCGCTGCAGGCCGGGGCGAGCGGGTTCCTGCTGAAGGACAGCGCGCCCGACGAGCTGGTCAACGCCGTGCGGGTGGTGGCCAGGGGCGAGGCACTGCTGTCCCCGGCCGTGACCAGGACGGTGATCGGCCGGTTCGCCGGGCACGGCGCGGAGCCCGTCGAAGGGCTCGAGCATCTGACGCCCCGGGAGCGCGAGATGGTGGCCTGGGTGGCGACCGGCCGGTCGAACGAGGAGATCGCCAGGGAGCTGGTCATCAGCCCCGACACGGTCCGCACCCACGTCAGCCGCGCCATGGTCAAGCTGCGCGCCCGCGACCGCGCTCAGCTCGTCGTCTTCGCCATGCGGGCAGGCCTCACCCCGCCCGCATAGCCCGTTTCCTTTCACTTCCTGAGGAAGCCCTCGTAGTTGCGCTGCTGCAGCTGGGCCTCGATCTGCTTGACGGTCTCGAGGCCCACCCCGACCATGATCATCACGCTGGTGCCGCCGAAGGGGAAGTTCTGCGCGGAGTTGGGGTCGCGCAGCAGGGCGAAGGCCACCAGCGGCAGCAGGGCCAGGACCCCCAGGTAGGCGGCGCCGGGCGCGGTCAGCCGGGAAAGCACGTACGCCAGGTAGCCGGCCGTCGGCTTGCCAGGTCGCAACCCCGGTACGAAGCCGTTGTAGCGCTTGATGTTGTCCGCGATCTCGGCGGGGTTGAAGGTGATCGACACGTAGAAGTACGCGAAACCCACGATGAGCAGGAAGTACGCGGACATGTAGAGCGGGTGGGCCCCGGTCGTCAGGTTCCGTGTGATCCAGCCGCCGACCGGCTCCCCCAGGAACGGAGCCACCAGCGTCGGCAGGTAGAGAATCGACGAGGTGAAGATGACGGGCACGATGCCGGCCTGGTTGACCTTGAGCGGGATGTAGGTGGCCGTCCCGCCGTACATACGCCGCCCCACCATCCGCTTGGCGTACTGCACAGGGATGCGGCGCTGCGCCTGCTCCATGAAGACCACGGCCGCCACCATCGGCACGGCCGCGGCCACGATCAGCGCGAACCCGAACGGGCTCATCTGGAACACGGTCGTCATGTACGACGGGAACACCGCCACGACCTGGGTGAACATCAGGATCGACATCCCGTTGCCGATCCCCCGCTCGGTGATCAGCTCACCCAGCCACATCACGGCCGAGGTGCCCGCGACCATCGTCACCACGATGACGACCACGGGGAACAGCCCGTCGTCGAGCAGCAGCGGCCGCCTGCACGACGACATCAGCTGCCCGCTCCTGGCCAGCGCGACGTCCGTGGTCGCGTACAGCACGGCCAGTCCTACGGTCAGGTAGCGGGTGTACTGGGTGATCTTCGCCTGCCCCGACGAGCCCTCCTTCCTGAGCGCCTCCAGGCGCGGGACGACCACGGCGAGCAGCTGCATGATGATGCCGGCGGTGATGTAGGGCATGATGCCGAGCGCGAACACCGACAGCTTCAGCATCGCGCCCCCGCTGAACAGCTGCACCATGTCGGCCAGCCCGCCCCGCACGGTCCCCACGCACTCCTGCACCGCCACGACGTCCACGCCCGGCGTGGGCAGGATCTGCCCCAGCCGGAACAACACGATCACCCCAAGGGTGAACAACAGCTTCTTCCGCAGTTCGGGCACACGGAAAGACCTGGTCAGCACGCTCAGCATGCCCCGAGTCTGTCGGCGGAGGCCGGCGAGATCGTCACCGCGGAAGCGGCATCGGCCTACGCAAATCCGCGTAGGGCACACTGGGCGGATGGTTCCACTCTGGGTGATCAGCGGGCCGCCGGGCGCGGGCAAGTCCACGGTCGCCGCCGCCCTGCTCGCCTGCCTCACCCCGGTTCCCGCCCTGCTCGACAAGGACGCGGTCTACGGCGACTTCGTCGCGCAGATCCTGCGGGCGTACGGCAGGCCGCCCGGCGAGCGCGAGGGCCCCTGGTACGACGAGCACGTCAAGCGGTTCGAGTACGCGGGCCTGACCCGGCTGGCCAGGCAGATCAGGTCCCGTGGCTGCCCGGTGATGCTGGACGGGCCGTTCACCACCCAGGTGCACTCCGCCTCGGCGTGGGCGTCGTGGGCCGCCGAGCTGGGTGGTGACCCGATCCACCTGGTGTGGGTCCGTTCCGACGGGGCCACGCTGCGGGAGCGGCTGACGGAACGCGGGCTCGGCCGCGACGCGGGGAAGCTGGCCGCCTTCGAGGAGTACCTGCGCGCCATCCGCGTGGACGAGCCGCCGGCCGTACCGCATCTGGAGATCGACAACCGCGGCGGCGCTCCGGGGCTGGACGAGCAGCTCAGCGCGGCGGGTATGCCGCCGCGAGCAGGCCGGGCAGGCGCGGTACCAGGCGCGTGAACAGCCCTTCCTCGTAGGAGACGGCGGGCTGGTTGGCCAGCTGCTGCGACACCGGCCCCGCGATCAGGCTGGCGGCCAGCGCCAGGCCCTCCTCGCTCGCGGCGTCCGGGTGGAGCTCGCCGAGCCGGACCGCGCCGCGGATGACGGTGGCGAAATGCTCGTGGATGGCCAGCGCGGGGGCGTAGGCCTCCGGCGACGGCTGGAACCCTGGCACCGGGCGCCAGAACAGCAGCTGGGCGAGCACCTGGTTGGCCATGATCCAGCGCGCCCCCGCCTCCATGGAAGCGCCGAGCGCGCGCAGGCCCGCCAGGCCCGTCGCGGCCTGCCGTACGGCCTGCAGGTACTGCTCCTGGCCGCGCTCGAACAGCGCGTCGTAGACGGCGTGGCGCGACGGGAAGTACTTGTACAGCGACGGCGGCTGGATGCCGAGCCGCCTGGCCACGGTCGACAGGCTCAGGCCCGCGACGCCGTCCTCGGCCATCACCTCGAGCGCCAGGTCCAGGATCTCGGCCTGCGTCTCCGCCCTGCGTCTCGCCCGCCTGTCGGTCACGACATGTAGCTTAAGCTATAGGTAGTAGCCAAAGCTATGAGGGGGAGCTTCCGTGTCTCGCGACATCGTGCTGACCGGCCTGCGACAGCACAACCTCAAGGACGTCTCGCTGAGCCTGCCCAAGGAGAGGCTGACGGTCTTCACCGGCGTGTCCGGCTCGGGCAAGTCGTCGATCGTGTTCGGCACGATCGCGGTGGAATCGCAGCGGCAGCTCAACGAGACGTTCAGCGCGTTCCTGCGCAACCGGCTGCCCAAGCACGAGCGCCCGCGCGCCGAGGCCATCGAGAACCTGACCACGGCCGTCGTCGTCGACCAGCGCCCCGTCGCGGGCAACGCCCGCTCCACGGTCGGCACGATGACGGACATCCACGGCATCCTGCGCGTGCTCTTCTCCCGGTACGGCGAGCCGTCCGCGGGCCCGGCGACCGCGTACTCCTTCAACGACCCGCAGGGCATGTGCCCGGAGTGCGACGGGCTCGGCCGGACGATCCAGCTCGACCTGGACAAGGCGATCGACCAGGACCTCTCGCTGAACGAGGGGGCGATCCGGCTGCTGGCGGTGGGCAGCTGGGCCTGGGGGCTGTACGCGAGGTCGGGGCTGTTCGACCCCGACAAGAAGGTCCGCGACTTCACCACCGAGGAGCGCGAGCTGCTGCTGTACGGCGAAGGCTTCAAGGTCGGGCGGGGCAACACCTACGGCGGCGTGGTCACCCGCTTCAACCGGCTCCACCTCAAGCGCGAGGCCGACGCGCTGGAGGAGTCGGTCAGGCCGCTGGTCAGGGAGGCCAGGTGCCCCTCGTGCGGTGGAGCGCGGCTGAACGGGGCGGCGCTCGCCTCCAGGATCGGCGGGCTCAACCTCGCCGACCACTGCGCGATGGAGGTCTCGGACCTGATCGAGGTGCTCGACGGGCTGGGCAACCCGGTCGCCCGCGCCGCGGCCACGGGCCTGCGCCGGATCGAGGCGATCGGGCTGGGATACCTGAACCTGGATCGGGAGACGCCGACGCTTTCGGGCGGGGAGGCGCAGCGGCTGAAGACCGTGCGGCACCTCGGCTCATCGCTGACCGGGATGACCTACATCTTCGACGAGCCCAGCGTGGGACTGCATCCTCGGGACGTGCACCGGCTCGGCGAGCTCCTGCTCGAGCTACGCGACAAGGGCAACACGGTGCTGGTGGTCGAGCACTCCCCCGACGTGATCGCGCTGGCCGATCACGTGGTGGACCTGGGGCCCGGAGCCGGGATCGACGGAGGCCGGGTGGTCTACCAGGGGAGCCTCGACGGGCTCCTGGCCGGTGACACGCTCACCGGGCGGCTGCTGCGGCGGTCGCGGGGCCTCAAGCCGTCGGTGCGGACCGGTGCCGGATATTTCACCATCTCGGGGGCTTCGCTGCACAACCTGCGGGACGTCACCGTCCGGGTGCCCCGCGGCGTGCTCACGGCGGTCACGGGCGTGGCCGGGTCGGGCAAGAGCACGCTGATGACCCAGGTGCTCCTCGAGCAGCATCCCTCGGCGATCCTCGTCGACCAGTCGGCGATCGGCGCCTCCTCCCGGGCCACCCCCGCGACCTACCTGAACGCCATGGACCCGCTGCGCAGGCTCTTCGCCCGCGCGCACGGCGTGCGGGTGGCGCTGTTCAGCTTCAACTCGCTCGGCGCCTGCCCCGCCTGCCAGGGGCGCGGGGTCATCAGGACGGACCTGGCGTTCATGGACCCGGTGACGCGCACCTGCGACGTGTGCGACGGCAGCCGCTACAGCGCCGAGGCCCTGTCGTACACGGTCGAGGGCCGCACGATCGCCGACGTGCTCGCCCTGACCGCCCGCGAGGCGGCCGCCGCCTTCGACCTGCCGGGTTTCGCCACCCTGGACGAGCTCGGGCTCGGCTACCTCATGCTGGGGCAGCCGCTCAACACGCTGTCGGGCGGCGAGAGGCAGCGGCTCAAGCTGGCGCACCGGCTGCACGAGAGCGGCAACCTGTACGTCTTCGACGAGCCCACCACCGGGCTGCACCTCGCCGACGTCGACCGGCTCCTCGCCCTGCTCGACCGGCTCGTGGACGGCGGCAACACCGTCGTGGCCGTGGAGCACGACCTGGAGGTGGTCAAGCACGCCGACTGGGTCATCGACCTCGGCCCCGAGGCCGGGCAGCAGGGCGGCCGGGTGGTCTTCGAGGGCACCCCCGCCGACCTGGCCGGCGCCTCGACCTGGACGGCCGAGTACCTGGCCAGGAGCCTGCCCGGCTACCAGGCCAGCGTGTAGGTGTCCCGGTCGTTCTCGGGGATGAGGCCCGGCAGCTCCATCACGTACATGTCGGGGACGCGCCCGATCGCGGCGGCGAGCTCGCGGTTGACGTCGGACATGAAGCGGCGGGCGTCGTCGTCATCGCCGCCCCACAGGTCGGAGAACTCCCACCCGCCCTTGTTGACCACGGCGTCGAAGCGGTGCTGCGCCGTGCTCACCACCAGGGCGATCTCGTAGACGGTCTGCGCGATCCTGCCGTGGACGGCCGCGAGTCCGCGCACGTTCTCGTAGATGGTGTGCATCGCCGACTGGGCCTTGTCCGCCGCCGGGCCGTGCCACGGCGCGTCGCGCACGTCCTGGGCGGAGGAGACGAGCGCGTGCGCCACCTCCACCAGCCCGTTGGCGATCCGGATGGTGGCGCCCGCGTAGTCGTTCAGCGACTCCACCTTCCAGGACATCAGCATCTTAGCTGGGGAGCTCGTTCCACAGCGGCGGCCTGGCCCGCCACGGATACTGGTCGGCGAAGCGGTACGTCTGACCGCTGCTGCTGACCAGCGCGGCGGCGGCCGACGACTCCATCATCACGTCGCCGGTGAAGCAGCAGAGCACCTCCTCGTAGTTCCTGACCAGGAAGGAGGTGTGGATCGCCGCCTCCCATCCGACGATCTCCGGGCCCTTCTCGAAGGGCGGGTGCAGGCGGCGGTAGACCTCGTCGAAGGCGCCCATGAGCCGCCCGCCGATCTCCCGCAGCCTGCCGTGGTCGACCGCGAATCCGTCGCGGTGCTCGGCACCGAGGCCCGGCCAGTAGCCCTGCGCCCTGACGGCGGGATCCCAGCTCTGCCATTCGTCCTCAAGCGTCGGCCGCGGTTCTCGGGACACGGATGCTCCTCAGTCGCGATCAAGGGATCGCCACGCTAGGCGTCCGCCCCGAAGCCTCGGTGAACAACACCTGTCCTGACAGTTAGCTGATCGCCACCGCAGGATAACCCGGCAGCCCCGCCGCTACGAGGTCGGCATGGCGGCGGCAGCCCTATGAGGGGACGTAATAATCGGAGTCGCGCGCGTCGAGGACGGCCATGTGGCCGGGGAGGTGGCCGATCGCGAAGGGGACGCCGCTGGCCATGATGGCGGCCTGGGGTGTGACGCCGCAGGCCCAGAACAGGGGCACCTCCCCCTCCCGCATCTCGACAGGGTCGCCGAAGTCCGGCCGCCCCAGGTCGGCGATCCCGATCGCCGCCGGATCGCCCACGTGCACGGGCGCGCCGTGGACCTGCGGGTAGTGCCCGGTGACCTCGATCGCCGTGTCGACCAGCGCGGCGGGCACCGGCCGCATCGACACCACCAGCGGGCCCGACAGGGAACCCGCCGGCTCGCACGGCACGCTCGTGCGGTACATCGGCACGTTGGTCCCCGCCTCCAGGTGCCGGATCGGGACACCGGCCCGCAGCAGCGCCTCCTCGAAGGTGAAGCTGCACCCGATCAGGAAGGGCACCAGGTCGTCGCGCCACTCCTCCACCACCTGGTCCCGGTCCGCGACCGGCTCGCCGTCGCGGTAGATCCGGTATCCCGGCAGGTCGGTGCGCAGGTCACCGGAGAAGAGCGGCGTGCTCGTGGCGCCCGCCTCCCCCACGTCGAGCACCGGGCACGCCTGCGCGTTGCGGTGCGCGAACAGCAGCAACTCGTATCCCAGCTCGCGCGGCACGGCGATCAGGTTCGCCTGTGTCCATCCGCGGCACCATCCGGCGGTCGGCACCCGCTCCCCCGCCCGGAACCGCTCCCGCGCCTCCACCGGTGTCAGATCAGCGACATCCACGCACCGACAGTACGACGCGCCACCGACAACCCCATGGCTTGCGGGCATGGGTTCGCTTGGCGACATCAGGCGGTCCAGGGCGGAGTCGTGGCGGCGGGCGACCGTCACCGACTCGCCAGAAGCGCCGCCCGCGGGCCCTGTGCCGGAGTGCGGCGGGCGGCGGTGGTCGCGGCCCGCCGTAACAAATGATCACAGTTATGCGCGCCCGGAGGCTTTCTGGCTGCGGCGGGAGACGGAGTCGATGACGACCGCAGCCAGGAGGACGGCGCCTGTGACGATGAACTGGACGGCGTTGCTGACGCCCTGCAGGGCCATGCCGGAGGCGATGGACTGGATGACGAGCATGCCGAGCAGCGCCGAGTAGGTGCTGCCGCGCCCGCCGAACAGGGACGTGCCGCCGATGACCGCCGCCGCGATGGCCATCAGCAGGACGTTGCTCTGCCCGGTCGCCTGGCTGGCGCTGGAGATGCGGGACGCCTCGAAGATGCCGCCGACCGCCGCGAAGGCGCCCGAGATGACGAACACCGTCATCCGGATGAAGGCCACGTTGATGCCCGCCCGCCTGGCCGCCTCGATGTTGCCGCCGACCGCGAAGATGCTGCGGCCGTACTTGGTGCGCCGCTGCACGAAGTCCGTGACGACGACCACGACGAGGAAGATCAGCAGCGCCAGCGGCAAGCCCTTGTACAGGTTGAGGATGTAAGCCGCGCCGAAGGCCACGACCGCCAGGATCACCGTGCGGAAGACGATGTCGCCGAGCGTGCGCGAGGGCACCCCGGCCGCCCTGCGCCGGTTGTTGCCCACCAGCGACACCACGAGGAACCCGGCGGTCGCCACCGCGGCCAGGCCGTAGGCGGCGATGACGTAGATGAAGTAGGTGCTGGTCAGCCGCGACACCAGCCCGTCGTTGTCGAGGTTGATGGTGCCGTTGGGTCCGAGCACGTACAGCTGGAAACCGGTCCAGGCGAGCAGACCGGCCAGCGTCACGACGAACGACGGCACGCCGATCTTGGCGAAGAAGAAGCCCTGGATCAGCCCCATGGTGGCGCCGACCGCAACGGCCGCGACCATGGCGGCCACCGGGTTCCAGCCGTTGTTGACGTTCAGCACGGCCAGCACCGCCGCGCACGCCCCGCTCACCGCCCCGGCGGACAGGTCGATCTCGCCCAGGAGCAGGACGAAGACGATGCCGACGGAGATGAGTCCGGTGGGCACGATGTCGACGCTGAGGTTCGACAGGTTCTGCGCGGACAGGAACTGCGAGTTGAGGGTCTGGAAGATGATCCAGATGACGATCAGCCCGACGACGACGGGCAGCGAGCCGAGCTCACCGCCTCTGACCCGGCGCTTGAACTCCTGCAGGTAGCCGGCGAAGCCTTCCTCCCGCACCAGCAGCCGCGGGTCGAGCTGCGCCTCAGGGAGGGGGTTCTGGTTGCTCATGAGCCCTCCTCGTCCTGCTCCCTGCGGCGGGCCTGGCGCCGGGTGGCCGCGCTGTCCGTGGCCCCCGTGATGGCCGCGATGATCTCCTCCTGGCTGGTGGAGCGGGCGTCGAAGAGGCCGTTGTTGCGCCCGAGCCGCAGCACCGCGATGCGGTTGGCGACGGCCATGACGTCGACCATGTTGTGGCTGATGAGGATCACCGCGTGCCCCTGGTCGCGCAGCCGTTCGACCAGGTCGAGGACCTGTGCGGTCTGCTCGACGCCGAGCGCGGCGGTGGGCTCGTCCAGCATCACGACCTTGGGCTCGCCCAGCAGCGATCGCGAGATCGCCACGGTCTGCCGCTGGCCGCCGGACAACGAGGCGACGGGGATGCGCACGCTGGGGATCTTGATGGAGAGCGTGTGGAGCAGGCTGCGTGAGCGCTTCTCCATGGCGACCTCGTCGAGCACTCCGGCCTTGCGCATCTCGTTGCCGAGGAACAGGTTGCCGACCACGTCGAGGTTGTCGCAGAGCGCCAGGTCCTGGTAGACGGTCGCGATGCCGAGCGCCTGGGCGGCGTGCGGGCTGTTGATCGTGACCGGCTTGCCCATGAAGTGGATCTCGCCGTCGTCGGGTGGCCCGACGCCCGCGATGACCTTGATCATCGTGGACTTGCCCGCGCCGTTGTCCCCGACGAGCGCGAGCACCTCGCCCTCGTTGACCTCGAGCTCGACCTCGCTCAGCGCCTGCACGGCGCCGTAGCGCTTGGAGATGCCCCGCAGGGCGAGGACGGGGGCCACGTCAGCCCAATCCGGCCGCGGCGCAGGCGGTCTGGGCGGCGCCCGTGCAGATCTCGGCGACCTTCCAGAACCCGTCCTTGACCACGGTGTCCTTGATGTTCTGCTTGGTCACCACGATCGGCGTGATGATCTGGGCGGGGATGGCGTTGCTCGTGCCGTTGTCGACCGTGCCGGTGCTGGCGGGCTTCTTGCCGATGGCGAGGTTGACGGCCATCTGGGCCGCGTTGGACGCCTCGGGCTTGATCGGCTTGTAGATCGTCATGGTCTGGGTGCCGATGAGGATCCGCTGGATGGCGGCGAGCTCGGCGTCCTGGCCGGTCAGCGGGGTGCCGGGCTTGACGCCCGAGTTCTGCATGGCCTTGGCGATGCCGCCCGCCATGCCGTCGTTGGCGGAGTAGACGCCGACGACCTTGTCGGCGCCCAGCGCGGTGAACGCGCCGTTGGCCTCCACGTTGGCCTGGTCAGGGCTCCAGTCGGGGGTGTCGTACTCCTTGCCGATGTCGACCTGGCCGTCGAGCACCGAGTGGGCGCCCTTCTTGAAGTCGCCGGCGTTCGGGTCGGTGGGCGAGCCGTTGATCATGACGATGGGGCCGCGCTTGGGGTCGCCGCCCGCCTTGATCGCGTCGAGCAGTGCCTGGCCCTGCATCTTGCCGACCTGGATGTTGTCGAAGGAGGTGTAGGCGTCGATGGGCCCGCCTGCCAGGCGGTCGTAGGCGACGACGAGAGCGCCCTGGTCGCTGGCCTTCTTGACGGAGGCGGCGATGGCCTTGGCGTCGACGGCGTCCAGGATGAGGATCTTGACGCCGTTGGTGAGCATCGAGTCGACCTGCTCCTGTTGCAGGTTGGGGTCCTGGTTGGCGTTGTCGTAAACGACTTGGCACTTGGGGCACAGGCTCTTGATGTCCTGGGTGATGTAGGGGCGGTCGAACTTCTCGTAGCGGGCGGTCTTCGACTCGGGCAGCAGCAGGCCGACCTTGAAGCCCTGCTCCAGGGTTCCGACGGCGCTGGGGGAGGCCGTCGGGCCCGCGCCGCCGCCTCCCGACTGGCCCGCCGTACCGCAGGCCGTCAATCCGAGCACGGCGAGCAAACCGCCGATGACCTGTGCTTTCACCACGAACCCCCCGAAAAGCGTGTCAAGGCGAGCCGTACCCCGTTCATGACCTGGACGCGCTCCGGCTTGCCACACTTTTGCCAGGCAATGCCGGATATTTCGGGATGAGCCGTAACTCGTGCTGGGTATCACTACCTGAGCGTTCGCCAAGTGAGGACTTCCTCGCCTATGGCGACATTTCGCCATTATTTGACTCTTGGCGTGAGAGTCTCGGAGATTTCACGGAATGGTTAGCGTATGGGGACCAGCGGGGTTCGCGCCCATTGCTGGGCACTCGCGCTCTGCCTGCTCGGCACGCTCGCGGGGGCCTTCCTGGTAGGCGCCGCCATCCATAGCGGCGGCGCCGCGGAGGACCGTTTCCTCCAGTGCTTCGGCGCGCAGCGGATGGACCTGGCGGTGGTGCCCAACGACATGGACGCAGGAAGGCGCCCGACGCCGGCAGGATCCCCGCTCCAGCGGATCAGCTCGATCGGCGGCGTCTCCTCCGTGCGGGCGATCCTCTCCGGCCCGGTCTGGCTGCGGGCCGCGAACACCTCGGCCGCGGCGGTGCAGGCGACGCTGCTGCCCGAGGGCGGGCTGCCGCTGATCCACGTGCTCGCCGGCAACCTGCCCGAACTGCCCGACGAGGCGGTGCTCGACGAGCTGACGGCCAAGTCGCTCGGCGTCCGGATCGGCGACACGATGACGGCCGACGACAAGGCGGGCACGCCGGTCCGGCTGCGCCTGTCGGGCATCGTCGAGATCGACGTGAACCAGGACCTGGTGCGCAAGGGCTTCCTCGGCGTCGGCTCCGAGCTGGCGCACCGGCTCGTCGGGCAACTGACGGTGGGCGGCATGCAGGTGACGCTCGAGCCCGGGCAGGCGCCGGCCCCTCTCAGGCAGCACGTCGCCCGGGTGGTCGGCCCCCATTACACCGTCCTCACCCTGCAGGACCTCGCCGCGCACAGGAGCGCCGACTCACAGGTGCTGACGCTGGCGCTGGCCACGCTGGGGGTGACGTCGCTGCTCGCGTCCATGGCGATCGCCTGCACCACCTCCGGGCGCATCCAGGACACCCTCCAGCTCGACGCCTCCCACATCATCGCCAAGTACGGCGCGGCCGAGATCCGTAAGTTGATCATCTTCGACCGGGTCGTCGGCGTCGTCGCCGCGATCATCGCCGGGATAGCGCTGACGGCCGGGGTCCTGGTACTGCTGTCGATGATGGGAGCCGACCTGCCCTGCTCCAGCGTCTACTCGATCTCGGCGCTCACCACCCTGCTGCCGCTGATCGCCTTCGCCGTGGCCATCTCCACGGCGCCCGTGGTGGCGCTCATGCGCAGACGCCGGGGCCCGCCGGAGGGCTCCGACCTGCACCGGCACACGATCCGTCGCTAATAGTCGACCTCGAAGTCGTGGGGGCCGAGTGCGAAACCCTCGCCGCTGGGGACGACGTGGCCCTGCTCGATCAGGGTGGACAGGCTACGCCGTACCTGCTCCTCCGACCGGCCTGTCGCGCGGATCAGGGCGGGCACGTCCGCGGCGCCGCTCCCGACCGCGTGGGCGGCGATCGCCTCGTACACGTGGATGTCGACGTCGGACAGCTCCTGGACGTCATGGTGCTCAGTCATCAGCGCAGCCTCGCGAACTCCCTCAGCCTGCCGGGATCGACGTCGCGCACCGGATGGCGGCGCAGGTACTCGTCCTCGAGTTCGCTCATGCGTGAGGTGTGGTGCTCGAGGGCGTCGTCGGGCCCGTGCAGGAAGGTCTCGTTGCGCGTCCTGTGCAGGTGGCGCAGTTCGCGCATCAGGTCGATGTCGGACAGGCGGCTCGGATCGATTCCCATCGTCGTCATGTGGTTCATCTACCCGTCTCCGGTCCGACAATATCTGTCACTTTTCCTGACATAGGGGCATTGTCGAGTTGGAGTCACGGCCATACGTTCCCGATATGGACCTCGAGCTCAGGCACCTCAGGATCGTCCGCGCGGTCGCGGACGCGGGAAGTGTCAGCAAGGCCGCGTCCCTGCTCGGGCTGGCACAGCCGGCCCTGACCGCCCAGCTCAAGCGCATCGAGAGGGTGCTCGGCGGCACCCTGTTCGAACGCGACCGCCACGGCGCGCGGCCCACGCCGCTCGGCGAGCTGGTGCTCGCCAGGGCACGCGTGCTGCTGCCCGCCGCGCAGGAGTTACAGGAGGAGGCAGTCCGCTTCGCGCACGCCTCCGCCCCCGGTTTCCGCATCGGCGCGACCAACGGGCCGGTGCTCGGCGGCCTGGTGGACCGGCTGGCCGCCGAGCGCACGGTCAGCACCTTCACCTCGTGGTCGGCACGCGAGCTCACCACGATGGTGGAGTTCGGCCGCCTCGACTACGTGCTCACCGGCGCCTGCGGCGACATGGGCACGCCGTCCGGCACGCTCATCTGGGAGTCGATCAGCCTCGACCCGGTCTTCGTGCTGCTCGGCGCCGACCATCCGCTGGCCGGCGAGAAGGAGCTGGAGCTGGCCGACCTGGCCGCCGAGCAGTGGGCGGTGACGCCGGGCGACGGCTGCTTCGCCGACTGCTTCGCGATGGCCTGCGCCCGCGCCGGCTTCACCCCCGGCACGATCTACGAGACCGACGTGCCCACCTGCACGCACCTGGCGGGGGTGGGCAGGGCCGTGGTGTTGTGCCAGGCCACCCACCAGGCCGCGCCGGGACTGGTCATGGTGCCGCTGACGGGCGCGCCGCTGCGCTGGCGGCAGCTGCTCGGCCGGCATCCCACCGCCCCCGACGCCGCCTGGGTGGTCTCCCAGGCCAAGGACGCGCACGCGGACTCGGTACGGCGATGCCCCGTGTATCACGATTGGCTGGTACGTAATCCGGGTTTTGGCACCATTCCATAACACCGTGATAGGGGCAGATTGATAGCTCCTCGATTCCCGGAACCGCCGTACCGTGACGGCACCCCCGGCAGCGAGGAGTTAACATGCTTCGCACTCCCGCGTTGATCGCGATCGCGATCGGCGCCCTCATGCTGACGGCTACCCCGGCCGTCGCCTCGAAACCGCCCCCAGGACAGGTCGACGCCCTCGCGCGCGATCTCGGCATCACCCAGGAGCAGGCGGTCAACCGGATGGCCAGCGAGGCGCGCGGCAACCTCGTCGTGCCCTCCTTACGCAAGCGGCTCGGCGACCGCTACGCCGGCGCCTGGTACGAGGGCCCCGAGGCCGCGCTGGTCGTGGCCAGCGTGTCGGCCTCCGACAGCGCCGCCATCACAGGGTCGGGCGCGCAGGCCCGTACGGTGACGCGCTCGTTCGCACAGCTCCTGGCGGTCAAGAACGGGCTGGACCACTCCCCCGCGCCATCGTCGGTGTTCGGATGGGGGGTCACCCCGCAGGACAACGCCGTCACGGTGTCGGCGTCCGACGCCGACCAGGCGCTCGCCTGGGCCAGGTCGTCCGGCGTGGACACGGCCGCCGTCAAGGTGACCGTCGCGCAGGAGCGTCCGCGGCTGTTCTACGACATCCGCGGCGGCGACGCCTACTACATCCCCTCCAAGGGCTACCGCTGCTCGATCGGCTTCGCGGCCAGGCGCGGCACGCAGGTGGGCTACACCAGCGCCGGCCACTGCGGCAGCGTCGGCGACGCCACCAACGGCTCCAACCAGGTCGCGCAGGGCACCTTCCAGATCTCCTCCTTCCCCACCAACGACTACTCGTGGGTGGCGACCAACTCCAACTGGACCGCACCCGGCGTGGTCAACGGCTACAGCGCCGGCATCCTGCCCGTGCACGGCTCGACCGTGACCCAGCCCGGCGGCTCGATCTGCCGCTCCGGCTCCACCAGCCAGTGGCACTGCGGCACCGTCCAGGCGCTCAACCAGACCGTCAACTACGCCGAAGGCACGGTCTACGAGCTGACCAGGACCAACGTCTGCGCCGAGCCGGGCGACTCCGGCGGCGCGTTCATCTCAGGCGACCAGGCCCAGGGCATGACCTCCGGTGGGTCGGGCGACTGCACCAGCGGCGGCACCACGTACTTCCAGCCCATCAACGAGATCCTGTCCACGGGCGGGCTCACGCTGATCACCAGCGGCAGCCAGCCGCCGACCGGCTGCTCGGGCTACCGCGAGCACTACAGCGGGTCGCTGTCGTCTGGCCAGAGCGGCTACCAGCCGAACGGGTCGTACTACCAGTCGACCGTGTCCGGCACCCACGCCGCCTGCCTGAAGGGTCCCGCCGGGACCGACTTCGACCTGTACCTGCAGAAGTGGAACGGCTCCTCCTGGGCGGTCGTGGCCACCTCCAACAGCCCCAACCCTGACGAGACCATCAGCTACAGCGGTACGGCGGGCTACTACCGCTACCGGGTCCACGCCTACAGCGGATCCGGCTCCTACACGCTCGACCTGAACCGGCCGTAACCGCCCACTCAACCTGCGCCCGCCGGGCCGCCCCCCACCCGGCGGGCGCGATGAGTTTTCTGCCGCCGCCGAGTCTGTAGTAAGCAGGCTGATGGACAGCGGCGAAGGAGACGCCATGCAGGAGCAGGTGCAGCAGGCCATCGACAAGATGACCGAGTCGGGACCCGAGCGGGGCATCCAGGTGGCCGTCTACCGCGACGGGGAACTCGTGGTCGACGCGGTCTCCGGAGTGGCCGACTCGGCCACGGGCCGCCCGGTCACGCCCGAGACCGTCTTCTACACCTACTCCACCGGCAAGGCCATGACCGCCACGATCGCGCACCTGCTGGTCGAGCGCGGGCTCTTCGACTACGACACGCCGGTCGCCGAGCTGTGGCCGGAGTTCGGCGCGCACGGCAAGCAGGCCGCGACGATCAGGCACGTGCTCACCCACTCGGCGGGCGTGCCGCAGATCCCGCTGGACACCACGATCGAGGACCTGTGCGACTGGGACAAGATCTGCGCGGCGATCGCCGCGCAGGAGCCGTGGTGGGAGCCCGGCACCCAGGTGGGCTACCACGCCTACACCTTCGGCTACATCATCGGCGAGATCGTACGGCGGGCCACCGGCAAGCCGATCTCGCAGGTGCTGCTAGAGGACGTGGCCGGGCCGCTGGGATTGGCCGACGAGCTGTACTTCGGCATGCCCGTCTCCGAGCACGGGCGGCTGGCCCGTTTGGAGGAGCCGGCAGGGGCGGCCGACTGGGCCGCCTCGATGCCCACCGACCTGCCGATGTTCAAGGCGGGTCCGCTCGTCACCTGGCCGGGGGCCGACTTCGGCAACCGTACCGACGTCCTGGCGGCCGACATCCCGGCGGGCGGCAAGAACTCGGCCCGCGCGATGGCCCGCCTCTACGACTCCCTCCTGGGTCACGGCGTGCAGATCCTGCCGCCGGCCCGCGTGGCCACCGCGACGGCGCTCGCGGCCGAGGGCGTGGACCAGGTCTTCGGCAACCCGTCGCAGTGGGCGCTCGGTTGGTCGCTCGGGCTTCCCGGGGGCGAGTCGGAGACGGCGTTCAACATGGGCGGCGTCGGGGGCAGCTTCGCCTTCGCCGATGCCTCGACGGGGATCGCCTTCGCGTTCACGAAGAACTTCATCGCCCCGGACTTCGAGGCCGCGTCCGAACTCATCAGGATCGTCATGGCGTAACCTCCGCGGAACCCCCGAGGAACGGCGTGGAACGCCTCTCCGGTGTCAGGACCACCATGTCATGATCAGGAGAGGCTCCATGATCCTTCGCAGATTCGCCGTACCCGTGCTCGCCGCCGTCCTCGGCGCGGGCCTGGCCGCGAGTGCCGCGCCGCCGGCGTTCGCGGACTCGTGCACGCTGTTCATCGGGAACCAGACCCCGCAGCACTTCTATCCCGTCTCCGTCTCGTGCGGCCGCGACACCGTGCAGGGATTCTCCCTGTGGGGTCAGGATGAAGTCTTCGACGAGTTCCGCCAGGGCTTCAACGGGGTGTCGTCGGCCAGCGTCTCCCGCGACGTCCTCAACGAGGACGACTCCATCTTCAACCGCGAGGACGACATCTACGCCAAGGTCGGCGGCGTGGACGTGTTCGGCAACTCCTTCAACGACCGGATGACCAACGTCATCCACCGCAATTTCTAGCGCTCGGCAACCGTCCGCCCGGCACGACGTCGTGTCGGGTTGACGGTTTCGAGAGGCACATGCGATACTGAAACCGGGATCGAGGTTGACTAATAATGTAGTTGTTGCATTCCGTTTGCCTTTCGGGTTATGCTGCCGCTCCACGCTGCCCATCGACGTCTCGTCTTCCGGCATGCGTGCAGTCATTCCGCCGATCCCTCGGAAGGACAACTGTTGGCAGCCTCCGCTGGTCCCCGTCGTGTCTCTTTCGCGCGTATCCAGGAGCCCCTCGAAGTTCCTGACCTTCTTGCTCTGCAAACCGAGTCGTTCGACTGGTTGCTGGGCAACGAGAAGTGGAAGGCCCGGGTCGAGGCGGCTCAGCAGGCCGGGC
>NZ_JAHDTI010000018.1 GCF_018531495.1 Nonomuraea sediminis | reverse complement strand
AGAAACGGGCGGCGCGGCGGGCTCGGGCTCCGGCGCGGGCGCAGGGGCGGGAGCCGCGGCGGGCTCGGCGGCCGGGGCGGTGGCGCCCGCCTGGCCGTTCTCGTCGATGATGGCCAGCTCCGCGCCGACCTCGACGGTCTCGTCCTCAGCCACGACGATCTTGGTGATGACGCCCGCGGCCGGCGACGGGATCTCGGTGTCGACCTTGTCGGTCGACACTTCGAGGAGCGGCTCGTCTGCCTCGACGCGCTCGCCCTCCTTCTTCAGCCAACGGGTGACGGTGCCCTCGGTCACGCTCTCGCCGAGCTGGGGCATCTGTACGGAGACCGGCATGGGTTATGTCTTCCTCGAGATTATTAGTTGTGCACGTGCAGGGGCTTGCCGGCCAGCGCCAGCATGGCCTCGCCCATGGCTTCTGACTGAGTCGGGTGAGCGTGGATCAGCTGGGCGACCTCTGCGGGCAGCGCCTCCCAGTTGTAGATCAGCTGACCCTCGGTGACGAGTTCGCCGATGCGGCGCCCGACCATGTGGACGCCCACGACGGGGCCGTCCTTCTGGGCGAGGACCTTGACGGCGCCGGCGGTGCCGAGAATCTGGCTCTTGGGGTTGCCCGCGAGGTCGTAGACCTGCTCCACGATCTCGATGCCGCGCTCAGCGGCCTGGGCCGAGGTCAGGCCTACCGAGGCCACCTCGGGGTCGGAGTAGGTGATCCTGGGCACGCCCAGGTAGTCGATGGGCGGCGGGTTGAGCCCGGCGATGTGCTCGGCCACCATGATCCCCTCGGCGAAGCCGGCGTGCGCCAGCTGCGGGGTGTTGATCACGTCGCCGATGGCGTAGACGCCGGGCAGGGTGGTCTGGCAGTGCTCGTCGACGTTGACGGTGCCGCGCTCGACGGCGATGCCCTGCTCCTCGAAGCCCATCCCGGCGGAGACCGCGCCGCGGCCTACGGCCACGAGCAGGATCTCGGCGTCGAGCGTCTTGCCGTTGGCGAGCGTGACGATCACGCCGGTGTCGGTGGTCTTGACGCTGTCGAAGAAGACGCCCAGCTCGTACTTGATGCCGCGGCGGCGGAATGCCCGCTCGAGCAGCTTGGAGCTGGACTCCTCCTCGGTCGGCAGCAGGTGGGGCAGCGCCTCGACGATGGTCACCTCGGCGCCGAAGGAGCGGTAGACGCTGGCCAGCTCGACGCCGATGACGCCGCCGCCGAGCACCACGACCGAGGAGGGCACGTGGTCCATGACCAGCGTGTGCTCGCTGGTGATGACGTGCTCGCCGTCGATCTCGAGCCCGGGCAGCGACTTGGGCGCCGAGCCGGTGGCCAGCACCAGGTTCGTGCCCTCGATGACCTCGGAGCCCACCTGGACCTGCCGCGGCCCGACCAGGCGCCCCTCACCTTCGACGACGGTCACGCCGGCGGACTTCAGCAGGCCCTGCACGCCCTTCCAGGCGCGCGTGACGATCCTGTCCTTGAACGCGTGGACGCCGGGGACGTCGATGCCCTCGAAACGGGCCTTGACGCCGAAGGACTCGCTCTCGCGGGTCTCGTCGGCGACCTCGGCCGAGTGCAGGAGGGCCTTGGTGGGGATGCATCCCCGGTGGAGGCAGGTGCCGCCGATCTTGTCCTTCTCGATCAGTGCGACGGACTTGCCCAGCTCGGCCGCCCGCAGCGCGCACGCGTATCCGCCGCTGCCGCCACCTAGGACGACGATGTCGTAGGCCACAGGAAGGCTCCTTGTCGGGTTCGTGATGCCGTCATCTTTTCATTTGTTTCAAGCGGACGCGTGCCGCTCGGCCAGTCCGATGAGCGTGCGGGTGATGGCGCCGGTGCCGCCCTTGGGGGTGTAGCCGTGCGGCTCGCCCTTGTTGAAGGCGGGGCCGGCCATGTCGATGTGCGCCCAGCGCACGCCGTCGGGCACGAACTCCTTCAGGAAGATGGCCGCGGTCAGCATGCCGCCCCAGCGCTCCGGGTGGAGGTTGGCGATGTCGGCGACCGGGGAGTCGAGGCCCTTGCGCAGCTCGTCGGGCAGCGGCATGCCCCAGGCGGCCTCGCCCGCGGCGCCGGCCGCCTCGACGACCAGTTCGCGCACCTCGTCGTCGTTGGCCATGACGCCGGCCGTACGCCAGCCGAGCGCGACGATCTGGGCGCCGGTCAGCGTGGCGACGTCGACGATGAGGTCGGGGCCGTCCTCGGCGGCGCGGGCGATGCCGTCCATGAGGACCAGGCGGCCCTCGGCGTCGGTGTCGAGCACCTCGACCGTCTTGCCGCTGTAGCTGTGGAGCACGTCGGAGGGCCGCTGCGCGGTGCCCGACGGCAGGTTCTCGGCCAGGCAGAGGTAGCCGACCACGTTCACCGGCAGGCCCAGCTTGGCGATGCCGACCAGCGCGCCGAAAACGGCACCCGCGCCGCCCATGTCGGACTTCATCCAGTCCATGGAGGTGGTCGGCTTCAGCGACAGGCCGCCGGAGTCGAAGGTGATGCCCTTGCCCACGAACGCCAGCGTCTTGGCGGCCTCGGGGTGGCTGTAGGACAGGCGGACCAGGCGCGGCGGGTTGGCCGAGCCCTGGCCGACGCCGATGAGGCCGCCGTAGCCGCCGTCCTTGAGCTGCTTCTCGTCCAGGACCTCGATGTCCAGGCCGACCTCGCCCGCGGTCTGCTCGGCGATCTCGGCGAAGCGCGCGGGCCACAGGTCCGACGGCGGCGTGTTGACCAGGTCGCGCACCAGCTTCACAGAGTCGGCCAGTACGGTGGCCCGCTCGGCGACCGCCTGGTCGGCGTCGGTCAGGACCGTGAGCTCCTCGACGGGGGCCTTGGGGGCCTCGCCCGTGCGGTAGCGGTCGAACCCGTAGGCGCCGAGCAGCGCGCCCAGGGCCACGGCCTCGGCGTCGCCGTCCAGCGCCAGGGCGGCGCGAGCCGTACCGGTCAGGGAGCGGACCGAGGCGCCGGCGGCGCGGCGCAGATCCTCGACGCCGTCGCCCACACCGACGGCGACCAGCAGGGGCGCGGCGATGGCGCCGAAGGTCGGGATCTTGGCGATCTCGCCGGGCTTGGCGGAGAAGGCGACGGCCGCCAGCGAGGCGGCCAGTTTCCCGTCGAAGGCGGCCTCGAGGCCGTCCGCGGCGGGGCGGGGCCCATCGGGGCCAGACCGGAATCCGACGATCAGTGCGTCGGTGTCGAATGAGACGGGATCTGCTGAGTTCAGCCGCACGGTGGTCACGTAAACCGATGCTATCCAGGGTTTCTAGCTACTCACAAACAGGGGTTCATCCTACCATTCGACGTGATCGGTGGAATAGTGCTAGCGTCATTAGCACCATGTTGCTGACGCTGGATATGAACGACTCGCGGCCGCTGCACGAACAGGTGGCCGCCGCGATCCGCCGCGCGATCGGCGAGGGCTCCTACGGGCCGGGCGACCGCCTGCCGCCCGCCAAGGACCTGGCCGACGCGCTGGGCATCAACGCCAACACCGTGCTGCGTGCCCTGCGCGACCTGCGTGACGAGGGGCTGCTCGAGTTCAGGCGCGGCAGGGGCGTGAGCGTGGCCGGTGGTGCCGACGCCCGCGCGCTGCTGGTCCAGCGCGCCCGCGAGCTGCTCGACGAGGCCAGGAGGCACGGCTACCGCCGAGAAGACCTCATCACGATCCTGGAGGACCTGTCATGAACCCCCGCACTCTCGCCGTCGGATGGGGGCTGATCGTCACCGCGGTGCTCATCGTGATCCCCCTGTCGGTGCGCGACCGGCTGCCCGAGCCGCTGGCCACCCACTGGTCCGACGGCCCCGACTCGGCCAGTTCCTTCACCCGCTTCCTGATCATCAGCGTGCTGACCTGGGCGGTGCCCTGGGCGATCGTGACCGGCATCGCGGTGCAGGGGCGGATGTTCCAGCGCCGCCTGAGCCGCATGTACTGGTGGGGCTTCCTGTTCGGCGGCGCCGTCTTCGTGACCGGCATGGAGCTGTCGACCCTCTACGCCAACCTCGACAGGCAGTCCTGGCACCAGGCCGTGCTGCCGGGCTGGGTGGTGATCGCCGTGGTGACGGCGGCCGTCGGGATCGGCATCCTGGCCGGGTACGCCGGCAGGGGAGAGCCCGACCAGCTCTCACCCGCGGGCGAGGGCGTGCCCCGGCTGCGGCTGCGTCCCGGCCAGCGCTCGGTCTGGGTCAGCCGGGTGGTGAACCCGTGGCTGATGGCCATGGCCGCGGCGGCGGGCGCCGCGCTGGTCGTGACGGGCGGGCTGACCCTGCTGGGCGTGCTGTCGCGCGAGGACCTCGGACGGCTGCTGCCGGGCATGGCGATCGTGCTGGTCGCCGGCCTGGCCACCTCCTCGGCCACGGTGCGGGTGACGCAGGACGGCCTGGCCATCGGGTTCGGGCCGTTCGGCTGGCCGGTGCGGCGCATCCGGCTGTCGAAGATCGACCGTGCCTGGTCCGAGGTGCGCTACCCGAGCCAGGTCGGCGGCTGGGGCCTGCGCGGGCTGCCGGGCATGGCGGCCATCATGCTCCGCGGCGGCGACTGCCTGATCCTGCGCTACCGCTCCGGCGGTCAGCTGCTGATCAGCGTCGACGACGCCGAACGGGGCGCATCCCTTGTCAACGCGTTGATCGAGGAGCGAGCATGAAGATCTTCCTGCCCGTGGCGTTCGGGCTGTCCTGGCTGGTGGCCTTACCGCTGTGGCTGGGCGGCGGGCTGGCCTCGCCGTACTTCCGGCTCCTGGGCATCGCGATGATGTTCACGCCCTCGCTGGGCGTGCTGGCCGTGTGGCTGCGCAGCCGCACCCCGTTCCGTCAGTGGGCCCGCGAAACCGGGCTCACACTGGGCCCGCGCCCCGGCAGGGCCGTTCTGGTCGGCCTGAGCGCCTGGCTGGGCACCGTCGTGCTCGTCCTGGTGGCGGGTGCGCTGAGCGCCGCCGTCGGCCTGGTCACGCTCGACCTGCACGACTTCGCCACCTTCCGCGCCGTGCTCGCCTCGCAGGGCGTGCCCGTGCCCGCCAACATGGGCGCGATCGTCGCGATCCAGGTCGTGTCAGCGATCCTGACCGCTCCGATAGTCGGCGCTCTGCCGTCGCTGGGGGAGGAGTGGGGCTGGCGCGGGTGGCTGCTGCCCACGCTGGTGCGCTCGCGCGGGCTGTTCTGGGGGCTGGTGCTCTCGGGCGTCATCTGGGGGCTGTGGCACGCGCCGCTGACCCTGCTCGGCTACAACTACCCCAATCTCGGCCCGTGGGCCGCGGCCTACTTCGTGGTGACGTGCGTGTTCATCGGCTTCCTGTTCGGCTGGCTGCGATTGCGCACGGGCAGCGTGTGGCCGTCGGTGATCGCCCACGCCACGCTGAACGGGACCGTCCCGCTCATCTTCCTGTTCGCCACCAAGCCCAACCTGGCGCTGGCTGGCCTCACGGGAGTGGTGGGCTGGGTGCTCATGGGCCTGACCGCGCTCGCCCTCTACAGATTCCTGCCCGTACGGCAGGCCTCACCGGAAGGCGGCGCAGATCACGAGGCAGCCGGCCGTGGCGACCTCGACCAGCGCGCCGAGCACGTCGCCGGTCACGCCGCCGAGCCGGCGCCCGGCATGCCGGAGCAGCAGCAGTGACGCGCCGAGCCCGGCGACCACGCCCACGGGGATGACGGGCTGACCGAGAGCGAGCCCGGCGACCGCGGCGACCACGACGGCGGCCGCGGTCACGGCCCACGCCGCGGCCGGCCGTACGGTGCCCGAGACCATCGCGCCCAGGCCGCCCGGCCGGGCGGCGGGAACGCCCGCCCGGCAGGCCCAGGCCAGGGTGAGGCGCCCTGTCACGCAGGCGGCGATCAGGCCGGCGGGGCCCGCCGCCGTGAGGGCGGCCGCCTGGACGAGCAGGGTCAGCACCAGCGTCATCACGCCGAACGGCCCGATGTCCGACTTCTTCATGATGTCCAGCGCCTGCGCGGCGGGCTTGCCGCTGCCGAGCCCGTCGGCCAGGTCGGCGAGCCCGTCCAGGTGCAGCCCGCGCGTCATGCCCGCGAGCAGCGCGAGCGCCAGCGCGGCGCCGAGCAGCGCAGGTCCGGGAAGCAGCAGCGCCAGGCAGGCCAGGCCGCCGAGCACGAGCCCGACCAGGGGAGCCAGCAGCATCGCCTGCCCCGCCACCCGCCGGTCGACCCGCTCCACCCTGACGGGGAAGGCGGTGAGCGTGCCGGCCGCGAAGCGGAGCCCGTCGATCACTGCAGCTCGTCGAGCAGGCGGTAGTAGGAGAGCCGCCCCTCGTCGAGGGGCTGGAGCCCGTAGGCGGCCAGGAACTCCTCGCGCTCGCCCGGCCCGGTCAGCTCGCGCAGCGCGATGGCCAGGTCCACGTGGCGGTCGGCCACGCCGAGCGCGCCCAGGTCGATCAGGACCGGCTCGCCGGCCGGGGGCGCCAGCACGTTGCCCGGCGTGAAGTCGCCGTGCGTCACCACCAGGTCCTCCGCCGCGGGCCGCTCGGCCTGCAGCCGGTCGAGCACCTGCTCGGCCGTCATCCCCGCGTGGTCGGGGTCGAAGTCGCCGGTGTCCACCAGCCCGGCGGCGACGCGGGCGGTCACGCGCGCCAGCTTGACGTCGAGCCGCTCGTCGAACGGGCACTCCTCGACCGGGATCAGGTGCAGCCTGCGCAGCACCTCGCCCATCCGCGCGGCCCTGACGGGGGCCTTGGCCCGCTCCAGGCTGGCCCACCCCACGTCGCCGGTCACCAGCGCGTCGCCCTCGAAGGCCACCACGTCAGGCACCGGGAGCCACCGCTTCAGCCAGCGCAGCCGCGCGTGCTCGGCCACCGCCGCGGGACCCTGCTTGACGAAGAACCGCCCGTCAGGGTTGGTGACCCTGAGCGTCACTCCGCTCCTGCCCTCGTGATCGTCGGACCAGACCGCGTCGTCGCCGAACAGATCCAGAATTCCCCCTGGAAGGTGCATAGTCGCCGATACTAGAGCGGCACCGGGCGGCCCGCTACGAGCAGGGTCACCTCGTCCGACTCCTCCGCCAGGCGTTCGTTGAGCCGTCCGAGCGCGTCCCTGAAGGCCCTGCCGCTGGCCGTGGCGGGCACCACGCCCAGCCCCACCTCATCGGACACGGCCACGATGCGCTGCGGCGCGTGCCGCCACGCCTCGGCCAGCTCCTCGCACCGCCCGGCGACAGGTGCCCGGTCGCCGTCCCACGCGCCGTGCTCGTCGAACACCGCCGCCAGCCACGTGCCCAGCCCGTCGATCAGCAGCGGCGTCCGCGCCTCGCGGATCGCCGCAGCCAGGTCGGTCGTCTCCAGCGTGTCCCAGTGCGCGGGCCGGCGCTCGCGGTGCAGCTTCACCCGCGCCGCCCAATCGGCGTCGTCCGCCTCCGACGGGCCGGTCGCGACATAGGTGACGTACGGCTCGGCCGCCAGCCGCAGCTCCGCCTCGGCAGACTTGCCCGACCGCGCCCCACCCAGCAGCAGCGTCCTCCTCGGCAGCGGCCGGGGAGCCGCCTCGACAGGAAGGACCGTCCCGTCGGGAACGGCCACCGCCCCCCAGAAGGCCAGCCGCCTGGCCAGCTCCTCCTCCGAGCGGATCCGGTGGTCCAGGCCCACGGCCACCACCTGTGTCGCACTGTCCACCGCTCCGCGCCTGCGCAGCAGCCCCAGGTGCTCGGGCGCCTCGAGCAGGTCCATTAGGACCAGGTCGTAGCGGCCCTCGGGTACGGGCTCCAGCGGCGAGTACACCAGGAGCCCGGGGGCCGGGCCGTCGACCCGCAGGTCGAAGGGGCGCCGATGGCCGGCGGGGAGGCGGGCGCACGAGGCGCACGGGCAGCCGGGCTCCGGCCACCCGCGCGGCCCCGCCGTACCTTGGAGCTGGACGGTCACCCGCCCGAGCGTACGGGAGCCTTGGCACGGCGGCGGGTGGCCACCACGGCGCCGCCGGCGACGAGCACCAGCGCGCCCGCTCCGCCGAGGATCCAGGTCAGCGGCAGCCCGCCGCCCTGCGAACCGCCGGCCGCGGGCGCCGGCGCCGCGCCGCCCTTCTCCTTGGCCGGGTACTGGTTGACGGCCACGACGTCGCCCTGCGGGTTCACCTTGGCGTCGGCGGCCAGGGCGAGCAACTGGGCGGCGGAGGCGTTCTCCGCGCCGCTGACGCACTTGAGCAGGCCCTGGGCGGGCGGCGTGTCACCGGGGTAGGCGTCGGAGGCGGCGTCGCCGAAGTCCACCTGGACCGCGACCCGCTTCTGGCCTGAAGAGGCCGCCTGCTTGCCGCACACCTGGTCGAAGGCCGGCTGGTCGCCGCCGGGCGACTCGGCCGCCGACCCGTCGGCCGCCACCGAGAAGCGCCAGCCGATCACCGAACCGTCCTTGGGCACGTCCGCCGGGGTGGCGGCCAGCCAGGCCGTGCCGTCGCTCTGCCAGACGCTCCAGACCCTGGCGGCGTTCGGATCAGGGCCGCCGGGGACGGGATTGCCGGGTGACACGGGAGGGGAGGAGAGGAACGCAGTCGCCACGAGGGCAACACCGAACGCGCGCAGCATCGATCGACCTCCGAGCTCGGGAGTAGGGTTCCAATGCCGTGCGGAGGGTGCGCCCGGCGAACCCGCGGAACTTCTGCGAAATGGGAGCGTATGGCATGACATGGCGGTGGCGTTATGAAAATGCAAATGGTGGTGAGGTAACGGATCGTCCTTTGCCGCGCGAGGTTTTCCCGAGCCAGGCGGACGCCGAGTCGTGGCTCGGCGAGAACTATCGTGAGCTGCTCGAATCCGGCGTTGAGCAGGTCGCGTTGCTCGAGGAGGACCGCGTCGAATACGCGGGATTGTCATTGCGCACGGAGTGAACTCCGATAAAAAGAAAAACCCCTCGTGACTCGAGGGGTTTTTCTTTTCAAAAGTGATCAGGGGCGCCTGGGCGGGCTCACGGTCTTGCCGGGATCCCGCTCGACGACCGGGCCGAGCACGTCGTCGATGCGCTTGAGCACGTCGTCGTCGAGCTTGACGCCTGCGGCCTTGACGTTGTCGCGGACCTGCTCGGGCCTGGAGGCTCCGACGATGGCGCTGGAGACGTTCGGGTTCTGCAGCACCCAGGCCACCGCCAGCTGGGCCATGCTCAGCCCGAGGTCGGCCGCGATCGGCTTGAGCTCCTGCACCCTGCTCAGCACGTCGTCGGCCAGCATCCGCGAGATGAAGTTGCCGCCGGTCGGGTCCGTGGCGCGCGAGCCCGCCGGGGCCGGCTGGCCGGGCAGGTACTTGCCCGTCAGCACGCCCTGCGCGATCGGCGACCAGACGATCTGGCCGACGCCCTCGCGCTCGCTCAGCGGCACGATCTCCGACTCGATGACCCGCCAGAGCATCGAGTACTGCGGCTGGTTGGACACGATCCGGTCGAAGCCCATCTCATCGGCGATCTTCAGCGCCTGGCTGATCTGGTCGGCCGACCACTCGCTCACGCCCACGTACAGGACCTTGCCCTGGCGCACCAGGTCGTCGAAGGTCTTGAGCGTCTCCTCGAGCGGCGTCTCGAAGTCGAAGCGGTGCGCCTGGTACAGGTCGACGTAGTCGGTCTGCAGGCGGCGCAGCGAGCCGTGGATCGCCTCGGTGACGTGCTTGCGCGACAGGCCGCGGTCGTTCTGGCCGGGACCGGTCGGCCAGTAGACCTTGGTGAAGATCTCCAGCGACTCCCTGCGCACGCCCTTCAGCGCGCGGCCGAGCACCTCTTCGGCCTTGGTGCCCGCGTAGACGTCCGCGGTGTCGAACGTGGTGATCCCCTCGTCCAGGGCGGCCTGCACGCACTGCCTGGCGGCTTCCTCCTCGACCTGGGAGCCGTGGGTGATCCAGTTGCCGTAGCTGATCTCGCTGACCTTGAGACCGCTGCGGCCGAGGTGTCGGAATTCCATACTTCCGACCTTAGGGTGTCGCCGTGGTTGATCAGGTTTCGGGATAGGGTGCCCGACGTGCTGAAGCTCGTACGGGCGGCGCTGACCGCGGCCGTCCTGGCCGCTGTGGCGGTACGGCTGCGCCGCCGGGCCCGCCCGCGCGAGGCCGCCCCGCCACCTCCAGGCACCGCACCGGCGGCCCGCCGCCGTGGCGGCGGCATGCTGGCGCCCTGGCTGGCCATCCTGGCCGTCGTGGGCGCCGTCGTGGCCGTCCTCGCCATCAAGCCCGGCCCCATCGGCGCGGCCGAGCGCCCCGCCGCACCGGCGAGCCCCATCGGCTGGGTGAGCCCCAGCCCCGGGCCGACGCCGAGCTCCACCCCGGCCCCGACCCTGTACGCGGTCCTCGAGGACTCGTGCCATCCGCGACCTGCGGCGATCGTGGTCCGCCCGCTCGACCCCGCCGTGCGCGGGGAGGTCACCCGCGAGTGGCGCCGCATCGAGCGCCGCCACCGGGGCGGGGCCGTGCTCGGCCGCCCCGGCAGGGCCCACACCATCGCCGTCGCCGAGGCGCAGATGGGCATCCGCTTCCCCGACGACCTGCGCGCCTCGCTGCTGCGCCACAACGGCTTCACGCTCAACGGCGTGCGGTTCCTGACCATCCGCGAGATCCGCGACGCCTGGCGCACGATCTGCCACGACCCGGCCAGGGCCGGACTCATCCCCATCACTGGGGGGACGTCCCTCCTGCCTCGCGACGGCGCCTACCTGGCCGCCGTGCGCGAGGCCTCCTGAGGGAGAACCCTCACCTGCTGGCGTCGGTGAGCGCGTGCGGGTGGTGGTCGTGCTGGGCCCGTAGCGCGAGTACGGCGGGCGGGAACACCACCAGCGGCCGCATCATCCCCTCGTCCTGATGCTCGAGCAGGTGGCAGTGGTAGGCGTAGCGCCCGGTGCCGCCCTCGAAGCGGCCGGCCACCGTGACGCTCTCCGCCCTGTCGACCCGGATCACGTCCTTCCAGCCCTGCTCGTTCGGGTCGATCGTGCCTGCCGAGAGGCGCACCAGCGGCTTGGTCGTCGTGCCGTCCTGCACGCTGAACCCGGAGATGTCGTAGACGTCGCGGCTGAGGATCTGGAAACGCATGAGATGGATGTGCATCGGATGCAGCGCGGGCGCCACGTTGACGAAGCGCCACATCTCCCAGCCGCCCAGCTTGGCGAAGAAGTTCACGGCGTCGTCGGGCATCCTGGCCACCCGGCGGTAGATCTTGTCGTCGAGCTGCACGACGCCCTCGGTGCCCGGCTTGGCGTCAGGGTCCTGCTCCATCTCCCACATCTGCGCGTGGTCGCCGCCGCCGACCATGGTCATCACGAGGCGGTGCTCGTGGTCGGCGGGGATCGCGTCGTGGTTGATGCGCACGAAGCTGGGCGAGACGACCGCGGGCAGGGTGAAGTCGTTGTCGGGCCGCCTGTTCGCCACCCGGAACTCCATCACCTGCGGGAACGGGATGTTCTGCGCGGGCGCCTCCTGGCCGGGGGTGACGCCCGGCGTGGTGTTGACGAGCTTGAGCTTCCTGCCGGGCCTGGCGCGGAAGTCCACCAGGATGTCCGCACGCTCCGCCGGCGCCAGGATCAGCGGCCCGTCCACATCCACGGGCTTGGGCAGCAGGCCGCCGTCGGAACCGATCTGCTTGACGGCCCCGGTGACGACGCTGCCGTCGGCCTCGTCGATCAGCTGGAGCCGGAAGACGCGGGCGTTGGAGGCGTTCAGCACGCGGAAGCGGTACCAGCGCGGGTCGACGTCCAGATACGGCCAGATCACGCCGTTCACCAGCGTGAACGGCCCGGTGAACGGCCGGGTCACCACCTTCGGGCTCGTCGCGGCGATCTGCACCTTGTGCAGCAGGTCGCCGGTAAGCCGTCCGGCGTCGTCCTGGTCGAGGTTGCGGTCGCACAGCACGAGCGGGATCTCGTGCCCGCCGCGCGGGAGGCCGAGCGCGTCCTCCTCCTCGTCCCTGATCAGGTAGCTGCCCAGCAGCCCGGAGAAGACGGTCCAGGTCCCGACGTGCATGCCGTGGTCGTGGTACCACAGCGCGGTGGCCGGCTGGTCGTTCAGGTACTCGGCGGCCTGCGCCTCACCGGGGCGCAGCCCGTTCTCCGACCAGCCGTCGTTGCCCGCCGCGGTGACCGCGCCGTGCAGGTGCGTCACCAGCCACGGCGGGATCGCGGCCACGTCGGCGCGCGGCATGGCGCCGCCTCTGCCCGGGTCGTTGACCGGCGGCGGCGTGGCTGCCGGCACCTGGACCGCGGTGACGGGCACGGTCTCGTCGCCGATCCGGTTGGTCCACGCGATGCGGACCTTCTGGCCCCGCCGTACCTCGATCGTGGGGCCGGGGAAGTGGCCCTCGTAGGTCCACAGGCGGGTCGGCGGGAGCTGCGAGTGCAGGCGCCTGCGTACCGAGCGCAGCTCCAGCGTCACCTCGCGCCCGCGCGGCCTGAGCACCGGCGGGATCGGTAACGCGTCCTGGAAGGGTGTGAGCGTGGCCACGGCCGGCTGGTCGGGCCCTGCCAGGTCGGCGACCTGACTGTCGGGCGGCGCGGGCTCGGCCCGCGCGGCCTGCGTCAACGTGCCCGCCGTGGCGATCGTCGCGGCCGTTCCCGCTGCCACGCCGAGAAACCCCCGTCTGCTTGTCTTCACTTGTTCTCCCCGTCGGCTGAGTTGGTACCCCAACGGGTGTGACGCCAGTGACGACTCACAGGTTTGCCCCGATATAACGAAATATCGGGAAATGTCGGTTATTTCTTTACGGGCACCGGCTTGCCGCCCGGCTTCACCGCGGGCGGCGGGAAGCGCAGCTTGCGGATCTGCAGGGCGCGCATCGCGGCGTAGAAGCCCACGCCCTTGAGGCTCTCCTTCGGATACTTCTCCGCGACCAGCTTCTTCACCTTCCACGCCACGAAGACGGAGGTGAACAGCACGCCGATCATCATGATCGGCCAGCCGAGGGTGATGGTCCAGCTGAGCACCTGGGCGCGGACGGCCATCGGCCAGGGAATCCACGTCAGCGCCAGGATCAGCAGCGAGAACGGCAGGAAGTACTGGCTGGGCAGGCGGCGCGAGTCGACCCAGTCACGGGCGAACTTGCGCGCGGGGCCCTTGTCCCTGGCGGGGAAGTAGCGCTCGTCGCCGGCCAGCATGCCCTGGCGGGCGCGCTCGCGGTCGGCGGTCTGCTTGGAGCGGGCCTGCCGGTAGGCCTCCTTGCGGTCCTTCGGCGCGGAGACCGGCTGGCGCCTGCGCCCTTCGGCATCCCGGCGCTTGGGTGTGGGACGACCCTTACCCTGAGGCTTAGGATCGTCTTCGGGGACGGGGGTGTCGTCCACGGAGGTTTGGGAACGGCGTCGCAACACACGTCAACCCTACCTGGAAGGCAACTTAGTGACGCCCCCGTGCGTTATGCGTAGGGTAATCCCAAGGCGGCTGCGCTGCACTGGGTGAACACCAGCACGACCTAAGAAGGGGACGGCCGACGCGCATGAGCGTGATGAAGAGACTTTCAATGATCTTCAAGTCCAAGGCCAACAAGGCCTTGGACAAGATGGAAGATCCGCGCGAGACCCTGGACTACTCCTACCAGCGGCAACTCGAGCTGCTGCAGAAGGTGCGCAGGGGTGTGGCGGACGTGGCCACGTCGCGCAAGCGAGTGGAGCTCCAGATCAACGGCATCGAGGCCCAGGCGAAGCGGTATGAGGACCAGGGCCGCAAGGCGCTGTCCGTCGGGCGCGAGGACCTGGCCCGCGAGGCGCTGCAGCGCAGGTCCAACCTGCAGACGCAGATGGCCGATCTGAAGATCCAGCACGACAACCTGCAGGCCGAGGAGGAGAAGCTCACCACGGCTTCCCAGCGGCTGCAGGCCAAGGTCGACTCCTTCCGCACCAAGAAGGAGACGATCAAGGCGACCTACACCGCGGCCGAGGCACAGACTCGCATCAACGAGGCGTTCTCCGGCATCTCCGAGGAGATGGGCGACGTCGGTCTGGCGATCCAGCGCGCCGAGGACAAGACCGCGCAGATGCAGGCCCGCGCGGGAGCCATCGACGAGCTGCTGGCCAGCGGTGCCCTCGACGACTTCAGCGGCACCCGTGGCGACGACATCCAGGCCGAGCTCGACCGCATGGGCGGCGGCATGGACGTCGAGCTGGAGCTGGCCCGCATGAAGGCCGAGCTCGGCCAGGGCCCGGCTCCCAAGAGCGCCATCGAGCAGGGTCAGCCGCAGCAGCAGGCCCAGCCCCAGCAGCAGCCGCACACGCAGCAGCTGCCGCACCAGGGGGAGGGCGCATGATCGTCAGAATCATGGGCGAGGGTCAGGTCGACATCTCGGCCGACGACATCGCCGTGCTGAACGAGCTCGACGGAGAGCTGGAGTCGGCCATCGAGACCGGCAACGAGGACGTCTTCCGCGCCAAGCTGCACGCCCTGCTCGACAAGGTGCGGGCCGTGGGCAAGGCGTTGCCCGACGACAGCCTCGAGCCGTCGGAGCTGATCCTGCCGCCCGCGGACGCCTCGATCGACGAGGTCCGGGAGATGCTGGGCGACCAGGGTCTCATCCCGGGCTGACCGTGAGCACCCGCTTCGCGTCCGACAGCGGCCTGACCCGCCGCATGGTCGTGACGATGTTCCTGCTGGGCCTGCTCTACGTGGCGTTCGTGGCGGTGCTGATCGCCGTCGGCATCAGCGCCGTCACGGTGTTGCTGATCGCGGCGGCGCTGCTGTTCGCGCAGTACTTCTTCTCCGACCGCATCGCGCTGTACGCGATGCACGGCCGGGAGGTCACGCCCGAGCAGGCCCCGGAGCTGCACGGCATCATCGACCGGCTGTGCGCCATGGCCGACATGCCCAAGCCACGGGTGGCGATCGCGGATTCGGACGTCCCCAACGCCTTCGCCACCGGCCGTAACCAGAGCAAGGCCGTGGTCTGCGTGACGACGGGCATCCTGCGGCGGCTGGAGCGCGAGGAACTCGAAGGGGTGCTCGCCCACGAGCTGTCACACGTCGCCCACAGGGATGTGGCGGTCATGACCATCGCCTCGTTCCTGGGCATCGTGGCCGGGCTGATGACCAGGTTCGCCCTCTACAGCGGGCTCGGCCGCAGCCGCGACAACAGCGGCGGCCTGCCCATCGGGCTGATCATCATGCTGGTGTCGATCGTGGTGTACGCGATCAGCTTCCTGCTCACGCGGGCGCTGTCGCGCTACCGCGAACTGGCCGCCGACCGGGCAGGGGCGCTGCTCACGCAGAAGCCCTCGGCGCTGTCGAGCGCGCTGTACAAGGTCAGCGGCGAGATGGCCAGGATCCCCACGCGCGACCTGCGCGAGGCGGAGCCGTTCAACGCCTTCTACTTCGCGCCCGCGCTGGCCAACCGCCAGTCGATCGCCAACCTGTTCTCCACGCACCCCACGCTGGAGCGCCGGGTGGCGGAGCTGGCCAAGATCTCCGCCCAGCTCGGAAGGGGTTGACCGCCGCGTGAGCTGGTGGGATGCCCTGCTGGGCCGTTCCAAGCCGGTCAAACCCAACCTCGACGCGCTGTTCGCGCTGCCGTCCGCGGCCATCACGCTGCAGGCCGCCACCGGTCTCGTCCCCACCGGTCTCGGCTCTGTGTCCTTCCGTGCCGCGGAGGGCGGCGCGTTCGCCACGCTCGAGCGCGACGTGAAGGCGTTGCTCGGCGACCGGGTCGAGCAGTCCGACGACGCCTACGGCTACACCTGGTTGCTGGTGCGCCGTGACCCTGACGCCGTCAGCGACCTGGTCACCGAGCTGCACGCGGTCAACTCCTCGCTGGAGGACGCCGGGTTCGGCCCCTCGCTGCTGTGCTCGCTGGTGTCCTTCGCCGACCAGGACGGCCGCCGCCTGGCCGTGGTCTACCTGTACAAGCGCGGCACCTTCTACCCCTTCGCTCCCAGGCCTGGCCAGCGCCGCGACAACCCCCTGGAGCTGGAGGCCCGCGGCGTGCTTGCCGACGAGCTGCCGCTGGAGGAGGATCTGGGCCGCTGGTTCCCCGTGTGGGGGGCTCCAGGACTCTGAGTGATCTAATGATCACGTGGAGCGAAGACTGATCCTGGCCGCGGCCTGCGCGTTCATCATCGCCGCCGTCCTGTTCAGCGCCTGGGCGCCCGGGCAGTTCGCCACTCCAGGCGTCGACAGGGTCAACGGTTACGTCAGCGAGCTCGCCGCGCGCGACCAGCCATGGTCGCCGCTGTTCCGCACCACCGACGCGCTGGCGGGCCTGGCCTGCCTGCTCGGGATCGCCGTCCTGCCCGTCGCGCGTGGCGACGGACGCACCGGCGCGCGCGGGCCGTGGCGCTGGGAGCAGGCCGGATGGCCGGCACTGGCCCTGTTCGGGCTGCTGACCATTGCCGATGCCGCCTTCCCGCTCGACTGCGCGGCGCTCAGCGACCCCGCCTGTGAACGGGGGCCGCTCTCGTTTTCCCACCACGCGCACGCCGTGCTCAGCGTGCTGGCGGTACTGGCCGTGCTGGCGGCGATGGCGCTGCTGAGCCCGCCCTCGCGGATGTCGTGGGCGCTGACCACCACGATGGCCGCCGTCACCCTGCTCCTGCTGGCCGCGATCGCCGCGGGCAGGCTGGCCGGCGTGGCCCAGCGCGCCCAGGTGACGATCGTCGCGATCTGGCTCGTCCACCTGGCGCTCAGGCTGCTCTCGCAGGAGGCGGTACGGCCGGTCGCCCACCTCCACGTGATCGACCAGGGCGAGGGCCCCGCCGTGGTCATCACCGACGGCATGGCGGGAGCCTGGTACCACTGGGACCGCGTCGCCGCCGCCCTGGCCGCCACGCACCGCGTGATCCGCTTCGACCGCCCGGGGCTCGGCCGCAGCACCGCCGCCCTGACCACCCCCACCCTGTACGGCGAGGCCGCCCGCCTGGCCGCCCTCGCCCCGCCCCACCCCGAGCACGTCACGGTCGTGGCCCACTCGGTGGCCGCCTGGCACGCCGAGGCGTTCGCCCGCCTGCACCCGCTGCGCATCCGCGCCCTGGTCCTGGTCGACCCCAGCCCGCTGCCCAGGAGGGAACGGCGCACCAGCGCGGCGGGCAGGGCGATCGGCCGCTGGCTGCCGGCGCTCGGCGGCACCTGGGGAGCCGGGGCGATCGCCAGGCTGGCAGGGCCCGCCGTACACAGGATGGTCACCGGGGTCGCCGACGTGCCCGGCGTCTACCGCGAGGGCCAGGTGCTCGCGGCGGCCGCGGGGGAGTGGCTCGCCTTCCGTGACATGGCCGCCGACCTGCGCCAGATCCGCCGCGAGCACGCCTTCCCTCACGTGCCCGTGACGGTGCTCAGCGCGGGCGGTTCACGCAGGCGGCACGAGGAGCTGGCCGGGCTGCTGGAGGCCAGGCTGGTGCGGCTGCCGGGCTTCGGCCACCAGGTGCAGGTCACAGCGCCTGAGGTGATCATCCAGGCGGTTTGACGGAGCGTAGTCGGGTATATCCGGGCAATGACGGCACGATGGGGGTGGGTGCCGAGGGTTCTCGCGGGCGCGTTCGCTGTGGTCGCGGTGTACTCGGCCGTCATCGCGCTGGTCAGGCCGCTGCGGCTGCTCCTGCAGCCGATCACCACGGCCGTCAACGACTACGTCTTCCCCGTCGAGCCCAACCTGGCCTACGCGGTGTTCATGGCGCTGCTCGCGGGGGCCATCGCGCGGCGCAAGCGGGTCGCCTACCGGCTGCTCATGGTGTTCGTGTGGCTGTCGCTCGTGCTGCTCGTGCTGTTCGGCGCGCTGACGCTGATCGCGCCCGAGCCGGACGTGCACCTGGGGCCCGTCGTGGTCAGCGGCGTGTTCACCGTGGTGCTGCTGGTCGTCCTGCTGCTGGCCAGGCGCGAGTTCTACGCCAAGGTGCAGCGCGCCTCCTTCCGCAAGGCGCTGCTCGTGCTGGCCGGCGGCCTGCTGGTCTCCCTGGTCGTCGGCTACGGCCTGATCACCGCGTTCCCCGGCACGCTGCGGGCCTCCGACCACTTCCAGTGGGTGCTGGAGAAGGTGTTCGGCGGGGCGCTCACGCTCGACTTCGACCGGCAGGGCCACGGCCCCGCCTGGGTGTCCTTCGTGATCGGGCTCATCAGCGCGATCGCGCTGCTGGCCGCCGCCGCGGTGTTCTTCCGCTCGCAGCGCGCCACGGCCGAGCTGCCGCCGGGCGACGAGATCAGGATGCGGCAGCTGCTGGCCGCCGACGGCGAGCGCGACTCGCTCGGCTACTTCGCCACCCGCCGCGACAGGGCCGCGATCTTCTCCCCGAGCGGCAAGAGCGCGATCTCCTACCGGGTCGTGGCCGGCGTCAGCCTGGCCGGCGGCGACCCGATCGGCGACGTCGAGGCCTGGGAACCGGCCATCCGGTGCTGGCTCGACCAGGCGCGCGAGTACGGCTGGACCGCCGCCGCCATCGGCGCGAGCGAGGAGGGCGCCCGCGCCTACGACCGGGCCGGGCTCAAGGTGCTGCAGCTCGGCGACGAGGCCGTCGTCCGTGTCGCCGGCTTCAGCCTGCAGGGCCGCGACATGCGGGGCGTACGGCAGGCCGTCCACCGCGTCAGGCGCGCCGGGTACACGCTGCGCGTGCGCCGCCACGCCGACCTGCCGCAGGAGGAGATGCGCGCCGTCATGGCCAGGGCCGACGCCTGGCGCGACACCGAGACCGAACGCGGCTTCTCCATGGCGCTCGGCCGCCTGGGCGACCCGGCCGACGGCCGCTGCGTGCTGGTGGAGGCGCTGACCGCGGAAGGCGACGAGGCGGCCGTGCTGTCGTTCGTGCCGTGGGGCGAGCACGGGCTCTCGCTCGACCTCATGCGCCGCGACAGGGAGTCCGACAACGGCCTGATGGAGTTCATGGTGACCGGCCTCGTCGAGGCGGCACCCAAGCTGGGCGTGGACCGCATCTCGCTCAACTTCGCGGTCTTCCGGGCCGCTTTCGAGCAGGGCGCCCGCATCGGCGCGGGCCCGGTGCTGCGCGCCTGGCGGAGCCTGCTGCTGTTCTTCTCCCGCTGGTGGCAGCTCGAGTCGCTCTACCGTTCCAACGTGAAGTACCGCCCCGAGTGGGTGCCGCGCTTCCTGGCCTACGCCGACACCCGCGACCTGCCCAAGGTCGGCATCGCCTCGGCCATCGCCGAGGGCTTCCTGGCGGGTCCGAGCCTGCCGACGCTGCTGCGGCGCGGGGCCGAGCAGCAGATCCCTGCCCAGGCCGCCGCCCTGCTGCCGGAACCGGCAGCCGAACCCCCGGGCGCGCCGGTCAAGCAGCAGGTCGGGGTCCGCACCGCCAAGCTCGGCCAGGTGGCCGAGCCGTACCCGGTGAACTTCGCGCGCACGCACACGACGGCGCAGGCCGTCACGGTCGGCGAGCCGGTGGCCGTGGCGGGACGCGTCATGCTGATCCGCGACCACGGCGGCGTGATCTTCGTCACGCTCCGCGACTGGGCGGGCGAGCGCCAGCTCATGCTCACCGATCCCGCCACGATGCGGTCGTGGCGGCAGGTCGTGGACCTCGGCGACCACGTCGGCTGCCGTGGCCGGGTGACCACCTCCGCGAAGGGTGAGGTGTCGGTGCTGGTCGAGGACTGGACGCTGACCGCCAAGTGCCTGCACCCGCTGCCCGACAAGCACCTCGGGCTGTCCGATCCCGAGGCCAGGGTCAGGCAGCGGCACCTGGACCTGATCACCGACCCCCGCTCGCGCGAGGTGCTGCGCCTGCGCGCCGCCGCCGTCCAGGGGCTGCGCGACGGCCTGATCCGGCGGGGCTTCCTGGAGGTGGAGACCCCGATCCTGCAGCCGGTGCACGGCGGCGCCAACGCCCGGCCCTTCCACACCCACATCAACGTCTATGACCTCGACCTGTACCTGCGCATCGCGCCCGAGCTGTATCTCAAGCGGCTGTGCGTGGGCGGGGTCGAGCGGGTCTTCGAGCTCGGCAGGACCTTCCGCAACGAGGGCGTGTCCTACAAGCACAACCCGGAATTCACGATGCTGGAGGCCTACCAGGCCTACGCCGACTACCGGGTCATGCTCGACCTGGCCAGGGAACTGATCCAGGAGGCGACGCAGCGGGCGCTGGGCGGGCTGGTCGTGCAGGGGGTGGACATCTCCGGGGAGTGGCCGGCGATCCCCGTCAACGAGGCGATCTCCCACGCCGCCGGCGAGGAGGTCACCGCCGACACCTCCGCCAAGGAGCTGAGCAAGCTGTGCGACCGGCTGGCCGTGCCGTACAGCCCGAAGTGGGGGCGCGGCCAGCTGGTGCTCGAGCTGTACGAGCGGCTGGTGGAGGAGAAGACCGTGGCGCCGACGTTCTACCTGGACTTCCCCGCCGACGTCTCGCCGCTGACCAGGCCGCACCGCGACGACCCGCGGCTGGCCGAGCGGTGGGACCTGGTGGCCTTCGGCGCGGAGATCGGCACCGCCTACTCCGAGCTGGTCGACCCCGTCGAGCAGCGGCGGCGGCTGACCGAGCAGTCGCTGCGCGCCGCCGGAGGCGATCCGGAGGCGATGGAGGTGGACGAGGACTTCCTGGGGGCGCTGGAGTACGCGATGCCGCCGACGGGCGGGCTCGGGCTGGGCGTGGACCGGCTCGTCATGCTGCTGACCGGCGCGTCCATCCGGCAGACGGTCACGTTTCCGCTGGTGCGTCCGATGAAGAGGTGACGCGGAGCGCGGCGACCCACCAGAATGGCGGGAAAAGACGCATACGTGGGGGTTGCGATGTCGGACCTCTCGGCCCTGCGGCCAGGGGATCCCGAGACCGTGGGGGAGTACGCCCTGAGCGGGCGGCTGGGCGAGGGCGGGCAGGGGACCGTCTACCTCGCCACGGCTCCGGACGGTGCCAAGGTCGCGGTCAAGCTGCTGCGCGCGGACCTGGCGGGGGACCACGAGGCGTCGGAGCGGTTCGTGCGCGAGGTGGCGCTGGCCCGCCGGGTGGCGCCCTTCTGCACCGCGCAGGTCGTGGAGACCGGGCTGGTGGACGGCCGGCCGTACATCGTCAGCGAGTACATCGACGGGCCGACGCTGGCCGAGGTGGTGCGCACCCAGGGGCCGCGCTCGGGGGCGTCGCTGCACCGGCTGGCCATCGGGACGGTCACCGCGCTGGTCGCCATCCACCAGGCGGGCATCGTGCACCGCGACTTCAAGCCGTCGAACGTGGTGCTGGCCTCCGACGGGCCGCGCGTGATCGACTTCGGCATCGCGCGGGCGCTCGACCTGACCTCGACGCTGACCGCCACCGCCATCGGCACGCCCTCGTTCATGGCGCCCGAGCAGCTCAGCGAGGCCAGCCCCGGGCCGCCCGCGGACATGTTCGCCTGGGCGTGCACGCTGCTGTACGCCGCCTCGGGGCAGCCGCCGTTCGGGCACGACAGCCTGCCCGCGGTGGTCAACCGGATCATGAACACCGACGCCGACGTGAGCGTCATCGCCGATCCGGCGCTGCGCGGGCTCGTGGCGGACTGCCTGGCCAAGGACCCCATGCGGCGCCCGAGCGCGGGCCAGGCCCTGATGCGCCTGCTCGGCCACGCCCCCGGCGCCGTCACCCCGCCCGCCGCCGCCCCGGGCCTCCTCGCCCAGGGCACCGCCATCGCCTCCACCCCCGCCCCCGGCCACCCGTCAGGCCCTCACGGCCCGGCTTCCGGCCCCCACGGTCCGGCTTCCGGGCAGCGGGGTCCGGTGTCCGGGCCGCACGGGCCTGCTCGTCCTCCCGGGCCTTCAGGCCCCCAGGGTGGGGCGGGTCCGCACGGGGCCGGGCTGGGGCCGCACGGGACGCGGATGGCGCAGGGGCCGATGGTCTCCGGGACGGTCGGGCAGCACCTGTCGGGGCCGGTCCCGCCGCAGGGGGCTCCCAGCGGCCTGCCGTACCAGTTGCCGCCGCCGATGCGCACCCAGCCGACCCGCAAGCGCCCGATCGGGTGGATCGTAGCGGGCGCCGTCACGGGCGCGCTGGCCCTGGGCGCCGCGGGCACGCTGTTAGCGGTACGGCTCGCCACCCTGCCCACCCCCTCCCCGACCCCGACCCCCACCGCCTCCACGTCGACCGAGACGACGCCCACCCCCACCCCCACGCCGACCCCGTCCGTCCCCTCGACGGCAGGCCGGACGATCGCGCTGCCCGGCAGCTCGGTGCGGATCCAGGAGAGCGACGCCGACCCCCTCAAGCTGGTCTCCTACAGCATCGACAGCGGCAAGCGCGTCTACGTGCGCCACGGCGAGGACTTCCAGCTCAACTCCCGCTACTTCGAGTACGCGCTGAACAGCGACGGCACCAAGGCACTGGCCACCGACGTCGACTACACCAGCGACCACTACGCGCAGGTGTCGGTGATCGACCACGGCTCGGGCGCGAAGAAGTCCGTCAAGCTCAGCGCGGCCCCGATCTTCCCGACCACGCCGCGCTGGTCGCCCGACGGCAAGCTGGGCCTGGTCACGCTCTACAAGGCCACCACCTCCTCCAGCGTCGAGTACGGCTACGGCATCATCGACATCGAGGCGGGCACCGGCCAGATCTTCGAGGTCAAGGAGAAGGGCGCGGGGGAGTGGCGCTTCTTCTGGGACGCCGACGGGCAGTCGGTGGGCACCTGGGTGTCGGGCAAGATGAAGTTCTTCGACCTCAAGGGCAACCCCGTGCGATCCCTCACCGACGTGGGCTCCCCCGTCTGGGTGGAGGGCGACGACGTCTCGCCCACCGGGTCGCGCTTCCTGGCCCACTGCACCGCCGGCGGCGAGTCGATCTGCGTCCGCCCGACCTCGGGCGACGGTACGCCGGTCGTCGTGCCGTTCAAGAGCGAGCGGCTGATCGGCTGGTGGGACGACGACCATCTGGCCGCCTGGCGGGCCAAGGGCACCGGGACCGAGGCGGTTGTGATCGATCTGAAGGGGCAGGTCGTCAAGGAGCTCGCGACGGCGTCGTCCAAGACGGAGTTCGACAAGATGGGCTTCCGTTACAGCAGGGGCACGCCGTAGCCGGCTCACGATCGAGGGGGTGGACGTGGATCAGCAGATAACCGTCGTCGGTGAGGGAGCGGTCACGGCCGCGCCCGACGTCATGCGGCTCAACGCCGGGGTCGAGGTGCGCAAGGCCTCCGCGGGCGAGGCCTTCGCCGCGGTAAGGCAGGCCGCCGCCAGGCTGGCCGAGGCGCTGCGCGCCGCCGGGATCGCGGCCGGGGACGTGCGGACCACCGAGCTGTCGCTCGGGCCCGAGTACGAGGCCTACCCGAAGATCGCCGGATACCGGGCGGCGCAGGGCGTCGAGGCGGTCGTCCGCGACCTGTCCACGGCCGACCGGGTGATCGACACGGTCGCCGGGGTGGGCGAGGAGGCCCGGCTCAACGGCGTGACGTTCGAGGTCTCCGACCCCGGGCAGGCGCTGGTCCAGGCCCGCGCCCGCGCCTTCGCCGACGCCACGGCCAGGGCCGGGCAGTACGCCGAGCTCGCCGGGCGCCCACTCGGGCAGGTGGTGTCGGTCACCGAGGAGGTCCGCTCGGGCCCGCAGCCGCTCATGCTGGCCGCCGCCGAGGCCAAGGACTCCGTCAGCCCCGGCCGCGCGACCCTTTCGGTCGCCGTCCGCGTCGTCTACGCCTTCTGACTTGACCGTACGTACGGTTAAATCACGCTATGTCGAGAAGTGGCAGACGTGGCGAGATTCTCGAGACGTTCATCCGCCACGTCGCCGAGCGCGGCTACGAGCGGACCAACCTCGGCGACATCGCCGACGAACTCGGCCTGTCCAAGGGCACGATCGTGCACCACTTCGGCACCAAGGCCGGGATGCTGCGCGAGCTGGAGGAGGGCTTCGCACGCCGCCAGCTGGAGGCCGTCGCGCTGATGTGGCAGCGGCTGCCCGCGCCGCACGAACGCCTGGCCGCCGTGATCCACGCCTTCGTCATCGTGCACACGCTGGCCGGGCCCGCGACCGTCGCCTCGCAGCGGGAGGTCGGGCAGCTGGCGGCCGAACCCGAGCTGGGCGCGGCCAGGAGGCTGCGCCGCCAGGTCAGGGACCTGGTCGCTGCCGAGGTGCGCCGCGGGATCGAGCTGGGCGTCTTCCGCCAGGTCGACGCCGAGCTGGCCACGCTGCAGCTGTTCGGCTCGCTGCAGTGGATGTGGGTCTGGTACGACGCCGCGGGACCCAGGACCCCCGAGGAGGTGGGCGCCGGCTTCGTGGACGTGTTCCTGGGCGGCCTGCTGCTCGACCGGCTCTGCCTCAGACAGTGGGCCGATCCTGGGGCGAATCTCGTGCCCGTCGTCTGGGAGTGCCTGCGCGCCGTGTCGGCTTGACTGTACGCGCGGTCGGTTTCATAGTTGACCAGAATCCCATTCTATTTTCGGGACCTGCCCCCCAGGAGTCGTCGATGCAGATCGAGGCCGCCGTCCTGCGCTCGGCCGCGGAGCCGTACGCGATCGAGAAGCTGGAGCTGGCGGGACCCGGTCCCGGCCAGGTGCTGGTAAGGATCGCGGGGGTGGGCTTCTGCCACACCGACCTGCTCGGCAGGGCGGGGCTGGTGCCGACGCCGGTGATCCTCGGGCACGAGGGGTCCGGCGTCGTCGAGGCCGTCGGGCCCGGCGTCACGGGGATCGAGCAGGGGCAGCACGTGGTGCTCTCCTTCGACTCCTGCGGCGACTGCGTCAACTGCAGGGAGGCGAACCCCGCCTACTGCGACACGTTCTTCCCGCGCAACCTGTCGGCCACCGAGGGCCCGGTCGGCGGCGTGCTCAGCGGCTGGTTCCAGCAGTCCTCCTTCGCCTCGCACGCCATCGCCGGCGTGCGCAACGTGGTGCCGATCGACCAGGACGTGCCGCTCGAGATCATGGGGCCGCTGGGCTGCGGCATCCAGACCGGGGCCGCCTCGGTGCTGCTGGCGCTCAAGGTGGCCGCGGGGTCGAGCATCGCCGTCTTCGGCGCCGGAGCCGTCGGGCTCGCGGCCGTCATGGCGGCCAGGGTGGCGGGGGCGACCACGATCATCGCGGTCGACCTGCACGAGAGCCGGCTCGAACTGGCCAGGGAGCTCGGCGCCACCCACACCTGCACCGACGCCGCCGAGGTTTCCGGCGTCCAGTACGCCTTCGACACCACCGGAGTCCCCTCGGTCATCGCCGCCGCCGTCAACGCGCTGCGCCCCACGGGGGTGTGCGGGCTCGTCGGCATCGGCCAGGGCGACCTCGTGCTGAACGGCAACGCGCTGTCCGGCGGCAAGACCGTCATGGGGATCCTGGAGGGCGGCGCCGTACCCCAGACGTTCATCCCGCGCATGATCGAGCTGTGGAAGCAGGGCAGGTTTCCCTTCGACCGGCTCGTCACCACCTTCCCGCTCGCCGAGATCGACCGGGCCGAGGCCGCGTCGCTGAGCGGCGAGGTCGTCAAGCCCGTCCTGCTGCCATGAACAGGAGCCCATCGTGCAGTCCATGACGATCGGCGGCGCTCGCGTCGCGACCAAGGACACCTTCGGCGTGGTCAACCCCGCGACCGGCGAGGTCCACGCGCAGGCGCCCGAATGCACCCACGACCAGCTCGACCAGGCCATGTCCGCCGCCGCCGAGGCGTACAGGAGCTGGAGGACGGACGAGGCGGCCCGCCGCAAGGCGCTGCACGCGGCCGGCGACCTGCTCATGGCCAGGTCGGCCGAGCTGGCCCCGATCCTCACCGCCGAGCAGGGCAAACCCCTGCAGGACGCCACGTTCGAGGTGATCGGGGCGGCCATCTGGCTCAAGCACTTCGCCGACCTGGAGATGCCCAGGGAGGTCATCCAGGACGACGCCAGCGCCCTGGTCGAGGTCGTACGGCGGCCCATGGGTGTGGTCGCCGCGATCACCCCGTGGAACTACCCGCTCATCCTGGCCAGCTGGAAGATCGCGCCCGCGTTGCTCGCGGGCAACACGATGGTGCTCAAGCCCTCCCCGTTCACGCCGCTGTCGACGCTGGCGATGGGCGAGGTGCTGAGCGAGGTGCTGCCGCCCGGCGTGCTCAACGTGGTCAGCGGCGGTGACGCCCTGGGCGCCTGGATGACCGGGCACCCGGTGCCCCGCAAGATCAGCTTCACCGGCTCGGTCGCGACGGGCAAGAAGGTCGCCGCCGCCGCGGCACCCGACCTGAAGCGGCTCACGCTGGAGCTCGGCGGCAACGACCCGGCCATCCTGCTGGACGACGTGGACCCCGAGGCGGTGGCGGCCAAGCTGTTCGCCGGAGCCTTCCAGAACAACGGCCAGGTCTGCTCGGCCATCAAGCGCGTCTACGTGCCCGAGCGGCTGTATGACGACGTCGTCGAGGCGCTGGCCGTACAGGCTCGCGCGGCCAAGGTGGGCGACGGGATGACCGAGGGCGTGCAGTACGGGCCGATCAACAACAAGCCGCAGTACGAGCGGGTCAGCGAGCTGGTCGCCGACGCGCTGGCCAACGGCGCGCGGGCCGCGGCCGGCGGCAAGCCGATGGACGGGCCCGGCTTCTTCTTCGAGCCCACCATCCTGGCCGGGCTGTCGGACGGCGCGCGGATCGTGGACGAGGAGCAGTTCGGCCCCGCGCTGCCCGTGGTGTCCTACCGGGACCTGGACGACGCGCTCGAGCGGGCCAACGGCACCCACTTCGGCCTCTCCGGCTCGGTCTGGGGCACCGACGCCGACCGCGCCGCCGAGGTGGCCGGGCGGCTCGAATGCGGCACCGCCTGGGTCAACACGCATCTGGCGCTCTCGCCCGCCCAGCCGTTCGGCGGCTTCAAGTGGAGCGGCGTCGGCGTCGAGAACGGCACGTGGGGGCTGCTCGGCTTCACCGAGATCCAGGTGGTCCACCGTGCTCGATGATCCGGGGCTGACGCTGATCGACGCCACGGCATACGCGGACGAGGACCGGTTACACCAGGCCTGCACCCGGCTGCGCGCCACCTCGCCGGTGCACCGGGTGGACGGGCCCGGCTACCGGCCGTTCTGGGCGGTGACCAAGCACGCCGACGTCCTGGAGATCGAGCGGCAGCACGAGCTGTTCCTCAACGCCCCGCGCCCGCTGCTGACGCCGAAGGCGACCGAGGAACAGATGGCCGCCTCCGGGATGGCGCTGCGCACGCTGGTCCACATCGACGACCCCGACCACAAGGTCTTCCGCGCCATCGGGGCCGACTGGTTCAAGCCCGCCGCGATGCGCAGGATGCAGGCGCGCATCGACGAGCTGGCCAGGCGGTACGCCGACCTGCTGGTCGAATACGGCGGCGAGTGCGACTTCGCCAACGACATCGCCGCCCACTACCCGCTCTACGTCATCCTGTCGCTGCTCGGGCTGCCCGAGAGCGACTTCCCGCGGATGCTCCGGCTCACGCAGGAGCTGTTCGGCGGCGCCGACTCAGAACGGCGGCGCGGCACCACGGCCGAGGAGCAGCTGTCGGTGCTCATGGACTTCTTCGCCTACTTCCAGGAGCTGACCGCGTCCAGGCGCGCCCACCCCACCGACGACCTGGCCTCGGCCATCGCCAACGGCGGGCTGAACGACCTCGACACCGCCTCCTACTACGTGATCATCGCCACCGCCGGGCACGACACCACCAGCTCGACCATCGCCGGCGGGCTGCACGCCCTGATCGAGCATCCCGACCAGCTGGAACGGCTGCGCCGGCAGCCGGAGCTGATGCCCTACGCCGTGGACGAGATGATCCGCTGGGTGACGCCGGTCAAGGAGTTCATGCGTACGGCGACGCGGGACTACGAGCTGCGCGGGGTGCCGATCAAGGCGGGGGACTCCCTGCTGCTGTGCTACCCGTCGGCCAACAGGGACGAGGAGGTCTTCGACGACCCCTTCCGCTTCGACGTGGGACGCAACCCCAACCGGCATCTGGCCTTCGGCTTCGGCGCCCACTACTGCCTCGGGGCGGCGCTGGCGCGCATGGAGGCCAAGGCCATCTTCACCGAGCTCATCCCGCGCCTGGCCTCGATCGAGCTCGCCGGCAAGCCGGAGTGGGTCGCCACCACGTTCGTCGGCGGCCTCAAGCGCCTGCCCATCCGCTACACGCTCGCATGAGGTCCCTGCTCGTCGCCCTGGTCCTCGGCATGACGACCCTGGTCGTCGCCCTCGTCGTCGCGGCGGCTTCACTGTGGGGCGCCGCGAGCGACGACGAGGGCGGCCGGATCTGCCTCGACCGGGCCGAACGGGAGACCGCGCTGTACCTGGCGGCCATCGACCCGGTGCTGCCCGCCTCGGACCGCGCGTCGGTCGACACGTGGAACGGCTGTGACAGCGCCAACAACGGGGCTTCGCTCACTGTCTCCCTGCGGTCCTGGCTCGGTGCCGGCAAGGCCCGGGTCCGCTTCGACCAGGCCGGATGGTCGACTGCCCTGCTCAAACAGTGCCAGTGCGAGGGCATCCACGCCGCCAAGCGCGTGGGCAGTCGCGTCATCGGCGTGGAGTTCGTGGACGCCGCACGCGGCGGCGGGAACGAGATCGAGGTCCGAGCGGTCGACTCCTGCTGTGACGACAACGGCTACCGCTGCCAGTAACGCCTGCTCGCAGCGGCATTCCTACCTGGCGGTCCGCTCCAGGCGAGCGGCGAGTGCCTCGAGGCTGCCGGCGAGCAGGATATGCCGCGATCCGTGCAGCGGGTCGCGGCACTTCCGCCAGCAGAACTGCACCGCGTACCACCGGCCCAGGCTGCAGAAGATCTCCCAATGCCTGCCGTACACGCCCTGCAGACCGGCCAGCGTCACGCTCACGACGACAACTCCTACAGGGAACGTGCGCGACGCGGTGGATCCGTCATCTACTGCCTACGGCCGGCCCGTACGGACACCGCGACCCCCGGCGAACCAGATGATCAACTCTACCCATACGCACATGAGCGCCATGCCATGTCCGCAGCGGCGCATACCCTCCTATCGCCTCTGCGCCTTGGCCAGGGGCTCGCCTGACTAGGCTGGGCCTCCTGGTTGGCCACCGGGGAGGGGCTTGGAGATGACGGGTCCGCGGCCTGACGAGATCACGATCCCTCGGGACGAGTACGAGGCGCTCAAAGCCGAGGTGCGGCGCCTGCGGCGCGAGGTAGGTCGACAGCAGGCGATGCGGCAGATGATGGAGAACGCTCACAACCCTGGACAGATCCGCATCTATACGCGTGAGGAACTGGCGGCCGAGTGGGGTGTCAGTGGCTGAATCGCCTTTCCTGCACGGGCTTGGGAGCAGCTAGAGGGGCTCATCGAGGGGATTCGGCGTCCCGCTCAGCGATTTTCACCTCGCTGGACAATCCTATGGATGGTGTTGCCCTTGGGGACCCTCTTCCCGGAGTGGAACCTCGTCGAAGCCTGCCCTCTGAAGGCCTTTGGACACGCCCGGCTCGTGGCCTCGTTTCCGCCTCGGGGTGGGTGGTGGATGGTCGCCCGCCGAGGTGGGTTTCGGGTGGGGATTCGCGCCGGAGGCGCGTGTGGGGTGTGGGGGCGGAGCCCCCGCACTGATCGAACACAGTCCGAGCCGGAGGCGAGGTCGGCGCGGGTGCAGGGGTGCGCCCCTGCCAGGGGGTTGTGGGGGGCTGGGCCCCCCACGGAGAACAGCCCGCAGCTGATTCGCGCGAAGCGCTGCCACAGGCGAGGACCTTGCCCTTTAGGGGAGGGCGAGCATGCGGTCGAGGGCGACCTTGGCCCAGTGGGTGGTGTCGTCGTCGACCGTGATCTGGTTGACGACCTCGCCCAGGGCCAGGGACTCCAGGGACCACACCAGGTGGGGCAGGTCGATGCGGTTCATCGTCGAGCAGTAGCAGACGGTCTTGTCCAGGAACGAGACCTGCTTGTCGGGGAACATCTGGCCCAGGCGCTTGACCAGGTTGAGCTCGGTCCCGACCGCCCAGCTGCTGCCCGCGGGCGCCTCGGCGAGCTTCTTGATGATGTACTCCGTCGAGCCCACGTAGTCCGCCTTGAGCACCACCTCGTGCCGGCACTCCGGATGCACCAGGACGTTCACGCCGGGGATGCGCCGCCGCACGTCGTCGACCGAGTCGGCGGTGAAGCGGCCGTGCACCGAGCAGTGGCCCTGCCACAGGATCATCCTGGCGTCCCGCAGCGCCTCCGGCCTGGGCGGCCGGTGCGGGCTGTAGAGGACGCAGTCGTCCAGCGACATGCCCATCTCCAGCACCGCCGTGTTGCGGCCCAGGTGCTGGTCGGGCAGGAACAGCACCTTGGAGCCCTGCGCGAAGGCCCACTCGAGCGCCCGTCTGGCGTTGGAGGAGGTGCACACCGCGCCGCCGTGCCTGCCGCAGAACGCCTTGATGTCGGCGCTGGAGTTCATGTACGTGATGGGGATCACGTCGTCGGCGATCCCGGCGTCCTCGAGCGCCTCCCATGCCTCCTCGACCTGGTCGAAGGTGGCCATGTCGGCCATCGAACACCCCGCCGCCAGGTCGGGAAGGATCACCTTCTGGGCGTCGGAGGTGAGGATGTCGGCCGACTCCGCCATGAAGTGCACGCCGCAGAAGACGATGTACTCCGCCTCCGGTCTGGCGGCCGCCTGCTGGGCCAGCTTGAAGGAGTCGCCGGTGACGTCGGCGAACTGGATCACCTCATCGCGCTGGTAGTGGTGGCCGAGCACGAAAAGCCGGTCACCCAGCGCCGCCTTGGCGGCCCGGGCCCGCTCCACCAGCGCCGGGTCCGACGCGGCGGGCAGCTCGCCCGGGCAGTCGACCCCCTTCTCGCTGTGCGGGTCGGCGCCCTGGCCGAGCACGTAGAGCGGCAGAGCAGTCATCACACACCCCTTATCGTCTAAGTGACGATACCTATGATGGCACATGCGTTCCGTGCGCCGTTGCGGCGGGCCACCGTCACCGACTCGCCGTCAGCGCCGGGCAGAGGTCCTCAGCCGAGGTACGGCGGGCGGCCGGTGGGGCGGCCTGCCGTACGTCCGGGACGTTCAAGATCTTTCCATCGGGGGAATGTGTAGTAGTCAGGGAGTGTTGGTAGCGTCTAAGTAGGACTTCATTTACTGCCACACGCGGGAGTCAGCACATGACGGTTGAGAGCAGCGAGACCACGACGCAGGGCCTGATCCTGACCGACGCGGCCGCAGCCAAGGTCAAGAGCCTGCTCGAGCAGCAGGGCGAGGAAGGCCTGCAGCTGCGCGTGGCCGTGCAGCCCGGCGGCTGTTCGGGCCTGCGCTACCAGCTCTTCTTCGACGACCGTTCGATGGACGGCGACGTGGTCACCGACTTCAGCGGCGTCAGCGTCGTCACCGACCGGATGAGCGCTCCCTACCTGATGGGCGCCTCGATCGACTTCGTCGACACCATCGAGAAGCAGGGCTTCACGATCGACAACCCCAACGCCACCGGCTCCTGCGCCTGCGGCGACTCGTTCAACTAGCGGTTGTCGCCAGGGCGCCGTGCGGCGGCTTCGCCGGACGGCGCCCTGTCGCGTATTCTCGATGGGCTCATTTGGCTTGCTGACAACGAGGAAGAAGAATCCCGTGCGCATTGCCGTCACCGGCTCCATCGCGACAGACCACCTGATGACGTTCCCTGGCAGCTTCGGCGACCAGCTCATCGCCGAGCAGCTGGACCGGGTGTCACTCTCGTTCCTGGTCGACGACCTGCAGATCCGTCGCGGGGGATGTGCGGCGAACATCGCCTTCGGCATGGGGTGCCTCGGCCTCACCCCGATCCTCGTCGGCGCCGTCGGCACCGACTTCGCCGACTACCGCTCCTGGCTGGAGCGTCACGGCGTCGACTGTGCCTCGGTGCACATCTCGGAGAACCACCACACCGCTCGCTTCCTGTGCACCACGGACGAGCACCACAACCAGATCGCCTCCTTCTACACCGGCGCGATGGCCGAGGCTCGCATGATCGAGCTGCAGCCCATCGCCGACCGCGTCGGCGGCCTCGACCTGGTCCTGATCAGCCCGAACGACCCCGATGCGATGCTGCGCCACACCGACGAGTGCCGCCAGCGGGGCATCGCGTTCGCCGCCGACCCCTCGCAGCAGCTGGCCAGGATGGCCGACGAGCAGATCCGCCAGCTCGTGGACGGCGCCGCCTACCTGTTCTCCAACGACTACGAGAAGGGGCTCATCGAGCAGAAGACCGGCTGGTCCAACGAGGAGGTCCTCGACCGGGTCGGCGTCCGCGTCACCACGCTCGGCCCCAAGGGCGCCGTCATCGACCGCAAGGGCGAGCCGTCCATCCACGTCGCCCCCTCGCCCGAGCTGGGCAAGGCCGACCCCACCGGCGTCGGCGACGCCTTCCGCGCCGGGTTCCTGGCAGGGCTCGCCTGGGGGCTTCCGCTCGAGCGCTGCGGCCAGCTGGGCAACCTCACCGCCACCCACGTCCTCGAGCGGGTCGGCGGGCAGGAGTACGAGCTCGGGCAGAAGGCCTTCGTGGAGCGCTTCTCCGCCGCCTACGGCACAGAGGCCGCCGACGAGATCGCGCCCCTCGTTCACTGCCACCACCAGTAGAGACGCCTGTCCCCGCGCACGGGAGTGCGCGGGGACACAGCGGAGCCGTCAGGCGGCGTAGACGCGGTGGCAGAACTCGGCGAGCTGGGTGTCCGTGAGGTGCTTGGCCAGGTCGGCCTCGCTGATCATGCCGATAAGGCGGTGGTTGTCGATCACGGGCAGGCGGCGGATCCGGTGTTCCTCCATGCGGGCGAGCGCCTCCTCCACCGTGGCGTCCGCCGGGATCCAGACCAGCCCGGTCGCCAGTTCGGCCGCCGTGATGCGCGACGGGTCGTGGCCGGCGGCGACGCACTTGGTGACGATGTCGCGGTCGGTGATGATGCCGGTCAGGCGGTCGTCAGGGCCGCAGATCGGCAGTGCGCCCACGCCCATGTCACGCATCATCTGGGCGGCGCGGTCGAGTGTTTCGTGGGCCTGGATGCACTCCGCGCCTTCGCTCATCAGGTCGCGGGCCTTTTCATGCGGGTGTCCTGCTGTCATCTCGTTCCCCCCCGAATTCGGATGACATTCCGGGGGGTTTTGTACCCACTTCGCCCTGTTCGTCAACGCGCCTAGTAGGCGCGGCGGACGTGGATGGACCAGCCGCCGCCCGGCAGCTCGAAGGAGCCGACGTGCTTGTGGGACTTCAGGCGGCACCAGGCGGGGACGTCGTTGTAGGCCGCGGGGTCGTCCGCCAGGACGGCGACCACGGCGTTGAGCGGCACGAAGTTGATCTGCTCCGCGAGCATGATGATGGGAATCGGGCACTTCTTGCCGAGCGCGTCGATCGTCAGTGCCGGCTGCGTCAGCTCGGTCATGAAACTCCTGCGTCCTGGCGGATCCGGTGCACGAGCTCGGGGAGGACGGCGAGGAAGCGGTCGACGTCGGCCGCGGAGGCGCCCCTGGGCAGCGACACCCGGACGTTGCCGTGCGTCAGCACACCCATCGCCTCGAGAACATGCGATGGACGAAGCGTACTAGCCGTGCAGGAACTCCCGGACGAGACGGCGAACCCCGCCTTGTCGAGCTCGGTGAGCAAGGCCTCGCCGTCCACGTAAAGACACGAAAACGTCACAATGTGCGGCGCGCGCGAAACCGGATCCCCGATCACCTCGACGTCGGTCACGAGCTTCGGCACCTGCTCCCGGATCCTGTCGACGAGCGCCGACAGGCGGGAGCGTTCCCGTGCGGCCTCGGACACCATCGCGCGCAGCGCCGCCGCCGCGGCCACGATCGCGGGCACGTTCTCGAACCCGGGCACCCGCCGCCGCTCCCGCTCGTCCTCGGGCAGGAACGAGCGGAACCGCGTCCCCTTGCGCACCGCCAGCACGCCCACCCCGGCGGGCCCGCCCCACTTGTGCGCGCTGGCCGTCAGCACCGACCAGCCGGCCGGAACCGGCAGCCGCCCCGCCGTCTGCGCGGCGTCGACCAGTAGCGGGACGCCGTGCTCCTGGCAGGCCTCGGCCACCTCGGCGACCGGCTGCAGCGTGCCGACCTCGTGGTTGGCCGTCTGCAGGCAGGCCAGCGCCGTGCCCTCCTTGGCCACGGCCTCGGTGAAGGCCGGCAGGTCGACGCGGCCCGTCAGGCCGACGCCGACAGTCTCGACCGTGCCGCCGTCGCGCTCGTGCACCCCGGCCGCGTGCAGCACGCTGGAGTGCTCGACGGCGCTGGTCACCAGGTGCCGCCCGACCCTGCGCCGCCCGTGCAGCGTCCCCAGAACGCCCAGGTGTACGGCCTGCGTCCCGGAAGCGGTGAACGACACCTCGTCAGGCCGAGCCCCCAGCGCCTCCGCCACCTCGGTCCTGGCCTGCTCCAGGAGCAACTGGGCTCGCCTGGCCTGGCCGTACAGCTTGGCGGGGTCGGCCCAGCCCACGTCGAGGGCCGCCAGGAACGCCTCACGGGCCTGCGGATGCAGCGGCTCGCTCGAGGCCGCGTCGAAGTACGCCACGGCTCCTATCGTCCCACTTGTGGCACGCCATCGTTGGGGGGCGGGAACTAGGGCGGGCCCCCTTCACGCTAATGTGTCTGCTTGTCAGTCTGTGCATGATTCAGAACAGCAATACGAGCGCCCAGGAGAGACACCTGGGCTTCATCTGTGGGGTAGGCGATCCGTGAGTCCGACTCGCCGTTCAACGCGGCGTTCGTTGGCCCGGCGCAGGGTGCCACGCGCCGCCGTTTTGGCGTTGCTGCTGGCCTCCGCAACGGCGTGTGCTAACGACGTTCCGAAGCCCAATTGGGGCAGCGGCCTTCTTCCTGATCACGTCACCGAGCAGGGTGACAGGATTGTCAACCTGTGGAACGGCGCCTGGATCGCCGCGCTGGCCATGGGCGCCGTCGTCATCGTCCTGATCATCTGGGCGGTGATCTTCCACAGGAAGCGCAGGGCCAAGGCCGAGTTGCCGCCGCAGGTGCGCTACAACCTGCCGATCGAGATCTTCTACACCGTGGTCCCGCTGGTCATGGTGTCGGTGTTCTTCTTCTTCACCGCGCGTGACGGCAACTACCTGCAGGAGATCTCCGGCAAGCCGGACGTCAAGGTCAAGGTCGAGGCGTTCCAGTGGAGCTGGCGCTTCACCTCCACGGTGAACGGCAAGACGCTGCCGCAGGTCGTCGGCCAGCCGGTCAGCGACTACCACTTCGGCCCCCAGTTGGTCCTGCCGGTCGGCAAGAAGGTGGAGTTCGAGCTGGAGTCGCCTGACGTCATCCACTCGTTCTGGGTCCCGGCGTTCCTGTTCAAGCGGGACGTCATCCCCGGTCTCGCCCCGAACAACAAGGGTCGCTTCTTCGAGATCACCACCCTGAACAAGCCGGGCGTCTACGCCGGTCGCTGCGCCGAGCTCTGCGGCGTCGACCACAGCCGCATGCTCTTCTCGGTGAAGCTCGTTCCGCAGGCTGAGTATGACCAGTACGTCGCGTCTCAGTCCGGGAGTGCCCAGTGACCGCGATCCAAGAACCACTCGCGACGCCGACCAGGCCCTTCACCAAGGGCCAGGTCATCGCCAAGTGGCTGTCCTCCACCGATCACAAGATCATCGGGCACCTCTACCTGATCACGTCGTTCGCGTTCTTCCTGATCGGCGGCGTGATGGCGCTGATCATGCGTGCCGAGCTCGCCCAGCCCGGGCTGCAGTTCACCACGAACGAGCAGTTCAACCAGCTGTTCACCATGCACGGCACGATCATGCTGCTGATGTTCGCGACGCCGCTGTTCGCCGGCTTCGCCAACGAGCTGATGCCGCTGCAGATCGGCGCGCCCGACGTGGCCTTCCCCCGCCTGAACATGGTCAGCTACTGGCTCTACCTGTTCGGCAGCATCATCGCTGTCTCGGGCTTCTTCACCCCGAACGGCGCGGCCGCGTTCGGCTGGTTCGCCTACACGCCGCTGTCGAGCGCGATCAGCTCGCCCGGCCTCGGCGGTGACCTGTGGATCATGGGTCTGGCCCTGTCGGGTCTGGGCACGATCCTCGGCTCGGTGAACTTCATCACCACGATCATCACGATGCGCGCGCCCGGCATGACGATGTTCCGGATGCCGATCTTCACCTGGAACATCCTGCTGACCAGCATGCTCGTGCTGATGGCCTTCCCCGTGCTGGCCGCCGCGCTGCTGGCCCTGGAGGCCGACCGCAAGCTCGGCACCCACATCTTCGACCCGGCCAACGGCGGTGCGCTGCTCTGGCAGCACCTGTTCTGGTTCTTCGGCCACCCCGAGGTGTACATCATCGCGCTGCCGTTCTTCGGCATCGTGACCGAGGTCCTGCCGGTCTTCAGCCGCAAGCCGGTCTTCGGTTACATGACCCTCGTGGGCGCCACGATCTCGATCGCGGGCCTGTCGATCACGGTGTGGGCGCACCACATGTTCGCCACCGGCCAGGTGCTGCTGCCGTTCTTCTCGTTCATGACGTTCCTCATCGCGGTTCCGACGGGCGTGAAGTTCTTCAACTGGGTCGGCACGATGTGGCGCGGCCACCTCAGCTTCGAGTCGCCGATGCTGTTCTCGATCGGCTTCCTGATCACCTTCCTGCTCGGCGGCCTGACCGGCGTCATCCTGGCCTCGCCGCCGCTGGACTTCCAGATCAGTGACAGCTACTTCGTGGTGGCGCACTTCCACTACGTGGTGTTCGGCACCGTGGTGTTCGCCATGTTCGCCGGGTTCTACTTCTGGTGGCCCAAGTTCACCGGCAAGATGCTCGACGACAAGCTGGGCAAGCTGCAGTTCTGGCTGCTGTTCGTCGGCTTCCACACCACGTTCCTGGTCCAGCACTGGCTCGGCGTCCTCGGCTTCCCGCGCCGCTACGCCGACTACAGCGCGGCCGACGGCTTCACCGACCTGAACGTGATCTCGTCGATCGGCGCGTTCGTGCTCGGCCTGTCGGTGCTGCCGTTCTTCTACAATGTCTGGAAGACCTGGCGCAGCGCGCCCAAGGTCACGGTCGACGACCCGTGGGGCTACGGAAACTCGCTGGAGTGGGCGACCTCCTGCCCGCCGCCGCGGCACAACTTCACCTCGATGCCGCCCATCCGCTCCGAGCGCCCGGCCTTCGACCAGCGCTACCCGTACGTGTCCGCCAAGGTGCCGCAGGAGGTTGAGGCCTGATGAAGGTACAGGGTTGGCTGTTCCTGCTGTGCGGCCTGTTCTTCGCCGGGGTCGACGTCGCCTACTGGTTCTGGACCAAGGCGGAGAGCCCCACCGGGCAGGGTGAGCCGGTCGGCACCACCGCCATGGCCATCTCGGTCGGTTTCGCGTTCATGATCGGCTACTACCTGATGTTCACGGCCCGCCGTATCGGCGACCAGCCGGAGGACAACAAGCAGGGCGACATCGCCGACGGCGCGGGCGAGATCGGCTTCTTCAGCCCGAGCAGCTGGTGGCCGCTGTTCCTGTGCCTGGCGGCGGCCTTCGCCTTCGCCGGGTTCGCCATCGGGTTCTGGATGTTCCTGCTCGGCGTGTTCATGGTCCTCATGGGCATGATCGGGTTCGTCTTCCAGTACTACCGGGGCAACTTCTCCCACTGAGCGAGACCACGAAAGCGGGTGTCCTCTCACGGACACCCGCTTTTTGGTGTTCTTTGCCATTCGCCGGATGTGGCGATTCGATCACGCAGGGTAATAAACGGACGTGAACGGATCTATGTCGGGCGGGGGAGTGCTCGTGGAGCGCGTAGCGTATGGATCGGCCGGCCTGCTTGCGCTGGCGCTGCTGACGGCGTGCTCGGCGAGCATCGCGGCCGGCGCACCCGGGGGCGACGCCACGGTCACCGTGGTGCCCGCGGACAAGGCGGGCAACGTTCCGACCGACGAGCCCGTGGTGGTCGCCGCGGACACGGGGACCCTGAAGAGCGTGCACGTGCGCGGCAAGACGGGCGAGCTGCCGGGCAAACTCAGCGCGGACGGCACCCGCTGGCGCAGCACCCAGAACGCGCGCCCCGGCACCACCTACACCGTCACGGCCGTGGCCGCGGACGCCCAGGGCAAGCAGAAGGAGACGACCACCAAGTTCTCCACGGTCCGCGCCACGCAGACGTTCGACATCGAGACGATCACCCCGAACAAGTACGACACCGGCCTGACCGTCGGCGTCGGCATGCCCATCATGCTCACGTTCGACAAGCCAGTGACCGATCGCGTCTCGATCGAGCGGAACCTGTCCGTGACCAGCAGCAAGCCGGTCGAGGGCGCCTGGCACTGGTTCGACGACCGGCACGTCGACTTCCGCCCGCAGAAGTACTGGCCCGCCCACACCAAGGTCCGCATGGAGGCGCGCCTGTCGGGCGTGCGCGGGGGAGAGGGCCTGTACGGCAAGCGCGACCACGTGCTCGCCTTCCGCATCGGCCGCGAGCAGATCACCAAGGGCAGCACGAGCACGCACTACCTGACCGTCAGGCGCGACGGCAAGACGATCCGCGTGATCCCGATGAGCGCCGGCCAGGGCGGCGACTGGAAGTACTACACGACCTCCGGCATCCACCTGGCGATGTCGCGCGAGCCGGTCACCGTCATGACCTCGCCGGGCATCGGCCCTGGTGAGGCGGGCTACTACCAGAAGACCGTCTACAACACGGTCCGGATCTCCAACTCCGGCGAGTACATCCACAGCGCCCCGTGGTCGGTCGGTTCCCAGGGCAACTCGAACGTCAGCCACGGCTGCGTCAACGTCAGCCCGGAGAACGCCCTCTGGTTCATCCACAACACGCTGATCGGCGACCCGATCATCATCACCGGCACCCCGCGCAAGCTCGAGCCGACCAACGGCTGGGGCCACTGGCAGGAGAACTGGAAGCAGTGGCTCCACTGGAGCTCACTCAAGGCCGGCCTGACCACGAAGTTCTGACGTACGGCGAGCCGCCCCACCAGCAGCCCGCCGCACTCCGGTCCTACGGCTGCTCTGGAGGGGCCGTGTAGGCGGCTGTGCAGCGCTCAGCGGCCGCGCGGGCGTCCGCCTCGGGGGTTCCGAAGGCGATGCTCGCCTCGGCCCACAGCTCGCTGCTCCGGGCCATGAAGCGCCTGCCCTCCTCGGACATCATCATGGCCATGGCCTCCTCGGGGTCGAGCGGCCCCGCCCCGGACAGGTGCATGGCCAGCCCCAGGAACGCCATGTCCCAGCCGATGCCCACCGCTCCCGGCCCGTACTCCAGCCACTGGGCGTCCTCGATCTCCGGCGCCAGGTGCTCCAGCTCGAACCGCGTCCTGCCGTCGCCCTCGGGCGTCAGCCGTACCTCGATCCAGCTGATGCCCCCGCCGAACTCCCAGGTGGCGGAGAAGGTCCTGGGCGGTTCGCACCTCTCGATGGTGCCTCCGGCGTTGCCCTCGAGCTGGTAGTGCCCGCCCAGGCGTAGATCGCCCTTGATGGGCAGGAACCACCGGGGTATCCGCTCGGCGTTCGTGCAGGCGTCCCAGACCTCCTCCACCTCCGCGTTGTAGGTCTGGCTGACGGTGACGGTCCTGGCCTCTCCGGCCTCGATCACCTTCGCGCCGACGGACCGGCGCACCGCGTTGAGCTGCTGAAGCATGTCGAACATGGGCTCAACGTATCATCCGTGCCTTATTTAAGTCCACGCCTATATAAGAAGGCGAGAAGGGATGCCAGGAGAGAACGTGGAAAGGGCGCCGGGGGAGACCGTGGTGCCTGGATACCGAAGCGCCGTGACGGCGGGCGAGTGTCATCGACTCGCCGCGAGCGCCGGTCGCGGGTCCTCAGCCGAAGAGCGGCGGGCGGCCGGTGCCGGCGGCCCGCCGTGCAACAGTCAGATAACTATCCGCAGTCGGATGACTATCGGCGGAGGGAGCGGCTCGTCTCGATCCAGCGGTCGAGGGTCGCGGCCGCGCGGCCGGAGTCGACCGCCTGGACCGCGCGCGCGTAGCCGTCGATCATGGCGGAGTCGAGGTCGTCGCCGGGCCCGTCGAGGGCGACCAGCGCGGCAGCCGCGTTGAGCAGGACGGCGTCGCGGACCGGCCCCGTCTTGCCGCGGAGCAGGTCGTGCACCGCCTGCGCGTTGAACTCGACGTCACCGCCGCGCAGCGCGCCCGCGTCTGCGCGCGGGATGCCGAGCACCGCGGGGTCGAAGACGGTCTGGGTGGCCTGCCCGTCCTTGACCACCCACACGGTCGAGGTGGTGGCGATGGTGAGCTCGTCGAGCCCGTCGTCGCCGCGGAAGACCAGCGCCGAGACGCCGCGCTCGGCGAAAACGCCCGCGAGCACCGGCAGCATCCTGGCGTCGAAGACACCGATGGCCTGGGCGGCGGGGCGGGCCGGATTGGTGAGCGGGCCGAGGAAGTTGAAGATCGTCGGCACGCCCAGCTCCTTGCGGGGCGGACCGGCGAAGCGCAGCGCCGGGTGGTAGACCGGCGCGAAGCAGAAGGCGATGCCCGCCTCGCGCGCCACCTGGGCCGTCTGCTCGGGCGTCAGGTCGAGCAGGATCCCCAGGTGCTCGAGCACGTCGGCGGCGCCGCAGGAGGAGGAGGCCGCCCTGTTGCCGTGCTTGACCACGCGGGCGCCCGCGCCCGCGGCCACGATGGCGGCCATGGTCGAGACGTTCACGGTGTGCGCGCGGTCGCCGCCGGTGCCCACGATGTCGACCACCGGACCCTCGACCGTGAGCGGGGTGGCCAGTTCGAGCATCGTGCGGGCCAGGCCGACGACCTCGGCCACGGTCTCGCCCTTGGCGCGCAGCGCGATCGCGAAGCCCGCGATCTGGGCAGGGGTCGCGGACCCCGACATGATCTCCCGCATCGCCCAGGCCGTCTCGTCGGCGGTCAGATGCTCGCCCGCGAGGAGCGCCGACAGCAGTGCAGGCCAGGTCGTCCGGGAGTCCATCTCGGTACCTACTTCGCGTTGAGTCGGGTCGAGGAGCGGCGGCGCATCAGCTCGGCGACCGTGTCGGCGACGGTCATCGGCTCGAGGGGCTGCGGGATCACGGCGTCGGCCTTGGACCAGTCGGCCAGCCAGCGGTCGTCGCGCCTGGCGATGATCAGCGCCACCGGCGGGCAGTTGTAGACCTCGTCCTTGGCCTGCCGGCACACGCCCATGCCGCCCGCCGGCTGGGTCTCGCCGTCGAGCACCGCCACGTCGATGTCGCCGGAGCCGAGCCACTGGTGGACCTTGGGCTCGGTGGCGCACTCGATGATCTCCACGAACGGGACGTCCGCGGCCGGCCTGCGGCCGAGTGCCTGCCGTACCTTGTCGCGGGTGCCTGCGTCGTCGCTGTAGACGAGCACCTTCATCGTGTCCTCGGTGCTGCCAGTCGTGCTCACGGTCGCACTCACTATCGGTCGTAGCGGTATGGTCACCCTGGATCGTACCGGTGCTTCGGCGCGCAATCCCAGGCTGCCGCCCCTGGTGGGTTGTTTGGGCTAATTATCCCAGGTTGGGTGGGCGTTTGTTCCTGCTAACGGGGGGTCGTGCGCCGGACCGACCACTGGAGCCGCAATAATGTGGGCCGTGGCGACAGCATCCGCAATAACTTCGACGACGACACCACCCTCGTCCCGCAGACCCAACCTGGTCAGCGTCGGGACGATCGTGTGGCTGTCCTCTGAGCTCATGTTCTTCGCGGCGCTGTTCGCGATGTACTTCACCATCCGGTCAGTGAGCGAGGGGAAGGGCCTCGACTGGGGTCCCGCCCTGCTGCCCCTCGGCGCGCACGCCGAAGAAGGCGCTCACCTGAATGTCGCGTTCGCGACGGTCAACACGATCATCCTGGTGCTGTCGAGTGTGACGTGCCAGATGGGCGTGTGGGCGGCGGAAAAGGGTCAGGTCGGCAAGCTCCGCTTCTGGTACCTCGTCAGCTTCGTCATGGGCGCGATCTTCGTCGCCGGTCAGCTGTACGAGTACGGCGAGCTCGCCAAGGAAGGCGCGACCCTCTCCGCGAACGCCTACACCTCGGTGTTCTATCTCACGACGGGCTTCCACGGCCTGCACGTGACCGGTGGCCTGATCGCGTTCCTGTTCATGCTGGGACGCACGTACGCCGCGAAGCGCTTTACGCATGAGCAGGCCACCAGCGCGATCGTCGTGTCCTACTACTGGCACTTCGTGGACGTGGTCTGGATCGGCCTATTCGCGACCATCTACATCATTCGTTAAGGAACGGGATCTCTGTGATTAGGATCACCGCTTGGCGGCGGCATCCCCTCGCGAGATACGCCGTCCTGCTTTTCGCGTTGGCGCTGGCCGGCCTGGCCTACACCGCCTTCGGGCAGGCGAGCAGGCCCGCCGACGCGGCACTCGCGGCCGGCAAGCTGGACGACGTTGCGGAGGGTAAGAGCCTGTTCCAGGCACACTGCTCCAGTTGCCACGGACTGAACGCGCAGGGCACCGCGACGGGGCCGACGCTCGTCGGCGTCGGCGCGGCGGCGGTCGACTTCCAGGTGAGCACGGGCCGCATGCCGGCCGCTGACCCGGGCTCCCAGGCACCGCGCAAGCCCGTCGCCCACTGGGCGACCCCCGAGGCCATCCGCCAGCTGGGCGCCTACGTGCAGTCGCTGGGCGGCGGTCCTCAGGTGCCGGGCAAGGAGCAGGTCGACCCCGCGCTCGGCGACGCGGGCAAGGGCGGCGAGCTGTTCCGCGCGAACTGCATCCAGTGCCACAACTGGGTCGGTGCGGGCGGTGCGCTGACCAAGGGCAAGTACGCGCCCAACCTCAACGAGGCCTCTCCCCAGCAGATCTACGAGGCGATGATCACCGGCCCGCAGGCGATGCCGGTCTTCAACGACACGACGATCACGCCGGAAGAGAAGCGCAGCATGATCGCCTACATCACCCAGGTCCGTGAGCAGAAGGACCCGGGAGGCTTCGGACTCGGCCGTATTGGCCCTGTGACCGAAGGTCTCGTAGCTTGGGTGGTAGGCCTCAGCGCCCTTGCCCTTGCCACCATCTGGATCACCGCGAAGAAGCGACAGAAGTCATGACTGACAACGAGCACGAGATCGAGCAGCCGGACGAGCGCGTGCCCAAGCGCGTGATCGGCACCCCCGCGCCGGGCACCTCGATGCTCGGCACGTCCAAGCCGGTGGAAGCGGACCCCAACGTGCCCGGGATCCTCATCCAGGATGAGAAGAAGGTCCGCAAGGCCGAGAGGATCGTGGCGCTCTGCTTCACGATCACCTTCATCTCCGCCATCGCCTTCATCATCCTGTACGTGCAGCTGCAGGTCGGCACGCCCGAGGCGACCGGACTTTCCACGCTTGCGCTCGGCAGCACGCTGACGCTGGCCCTGATGGGGCTGGCCGTCGGCGTGGTGGTCTGGGTCCGCCAGATCATGCCGAAGTACAAGCTCATCCAGGAACGCCACGCGATGGGCTCCGACGACGCCACCAAGGAAGTCGTCGCCGAGACGTTCCTGCAGGGCGCCAACGAGAGCGGCTTCGTCAAGCGCAAGATGCTGCGCCGCACCCTGCTGCTTGCCGCGGCCCCGCTCGGCCTCATCCCGCTGGTCCTGCTGCGCGACCTGGACAACAGCAAGATGCCGGCCTCGCAGTTCAACAAGCTGCTGCGTCACACCGTCTGGGGCCTGCCGACCAAGGACGGCAAGCCGCGCAGGCTCGTCGTCGAGGGCACCGGCCAGCCGATCCGCGCGGCGGACTTCAACTCGCCGGGCGGCATCCTGTCGGTGATCCCCGAGGGTTTCGAGACCGACATGACCGCCCTCGCCAAGGCCACGCTCATCCTGATCAAGTTCCGCCCGGAGGAGATCAAGTCGGGCGTGAACCAGAACTGGATCCACGACGGGATCGTGGCCTACTCCAAGATCTGCACGCACGTGGGCTGCCCCGCGGCCCTGTACGAGCAGACCACCCACCACATCCTGTGCCCCTGTCACCAATCGACGTTCGACGCCGCCGACGGCGCGAAGGTCATCTTCGGCCCGGCCGCCCGTCCGCTGCCGCAGCTGCCGATCACCGTCGACGGTGAGGGCTTCCTGGTGGCCAAGGGCGACTTCGCCGTCCCCGTCGGTCCCAGCTACTGGGAGCGCGGCGACGCCGAGGCCGCGGCCCGTGAGGGAGGCAGTGCATGAGCGAGATGACAGCGGTCCCCAAGGCGATCGTGGGCCCGTCGACGTTCCTCGACGACCGGCTCGGGGCGGGCAACTTCCTCAAGCGAAACCTGCGCAAGATCTTCCCCGATCACTGGACGTTCCTGCTGGGCGAGATCGCGCTGTACTCGTTCATCCTGCTGCTGCTGACCGGTACGTTCCTGACGTTCTGGTTCAAGCCCAGCATGCAGGAGGTCATTTACAACGGCGTGTACGCCCCGCTCAAGGGCGTGGCGATGTCGGAGGCCTACGCCTCGTCGCTGGACATCAGTTTCGAGGTCAGGGGTGGTCTGCTCGTGCGGCAGATGCACCACTGGTCGGCCCTGATGTTCGTGGCCAGCATGACGATCCACATGCTCCGGGTGTTCTTCATGGGCGCCTATCGCAGGCCCCGTGAGATCACCTGGCTCATCGGCGTCATCCTGCTGACGCTGGCGCTGGCCGAGGGCCTGACCGGCTACTCGCTGCCCGACGACCTGCTGTCCGGCGCCGGTCTGCGCATCACCGAGGGTGTGGCGATCTCGCTGCCGCTGGTCGGCACCTACATCACGTTCTTCCTGTTCGGCGGTGAATATCCGGGTGAGGATGTCATCTCCCGGTTCTACTCGCTGCACATCCTGCTCATCCCCGGCATCCTGCTGGCGCTCATCGGCGCCCACGTGACCCTCACCTGGGTGCAGAAGCACACGCAGATGCCCGGCAAGGAAGCCAACAACCACAACGTGGTCGGCGCGCCGTTCTACCCGGCCTTCATGGCCAAGGCCGGAGCGCTCACGCTGTTCACGTTCGCGGTGATCGCGGGTCTGGCGACCTTCGCCCAGATCAACCCGATCTGGCTGTTCGGTCCCTACACCCCGGCGGACGTCTCGGCGGGTTCGCAGCCCGACTTCTACATGGGCTTCCTCGAGGGCGCGCTGCGCATCATGCCGTCGTGGGAGATCAACCTCTTCGGCACGGCTCACGCGGGCACGCTGCCGTTGAACGTGATCATCCCGGCGCTGGTGCCGATGGGCATCATCATGACGGGCCTGGCGCTCTATCCGTTCCTGGAACGCTGGGTGACGGGTGACAAGGGCGAGCACCACATCGTCGACCGCCCGCGCAACAACCCGCACCGCACCTCGATCGGCATGACGGCCATCGCGTTCTACGGCGTGCTGTGGGTCATGGGCGCCAACGACGAGTTCTCGGCGAACTTCCACATCAGCCTGAACGCGACCACCTACGCGGGCCGCGTGGCGATCTTCGTGGTGCCGGTGCTGACGTACATCGTCACCTACCGCATCTGCCTCGGTCTGCAGCGTTCCGACGCGGCGGTCATCGGGCACGGTGTGGAGTCCGGTGTCATCAAGCGCCTGCCGCACGGTGAGTTCATCGAGGTCCACACGTCGCCGGACGCCCACGACGAGGCGGTGCTGCGGAGCAAGTCGGCGGTGCCCGCGGTCGACGTGGACGAGGACACCGCGGGCATCCCGCCCAAGGGCATGCGCGGGCCGCTCGGCAAGCTGCGTGGCCGCATGTCCAAGGCCTACGGTGGCGAGAAGATCCCCCTCGACGAGGGTCACCCTCACGAGGAGGAGCACCCCGCCCTCACCGCCGGCGAGGACAAGCACTAACCATCCAACGCAAAGGCCCGGCCGCCCCGCGGTCCGGGCCTTTCGCGTCCCCGCACCCCTTTCTCCGCTACGACAACCCCCTTGCCCTCACCCGGCAGCCCCCTCTCTCCTACGGCCTCGCTCTCCTACGGCAAGCCGCCCTACCGGCCGCCCACCGCACTTCGGCTGAGGACCCGCGCCCGGCGCTTCCGGCGAGTCGGTGCCCCTCACCCACCGCCACGTCTTCCGAGACCCAGGCACCGACTACACGCCCTACCCGCCGCACGAGAACACCACCTGCCGCTTTCCCCAACGCAGGGTCGGCGAGGTGGTGTGTGGTGGTGGTCGGCGCCTTGTGCGGCGGGGAGTGGGGCCCGGGTGCGTGGGTTACGAAGCGCCGTGGCGGTGGGCAAGTGTCATCGACTCGCCGGAAGCGCCGGGCTGAGGTCGGTGACCGAAGTGCGATGGGCGGCCGGTGGCGGGGCATGCCGTACAGGAGAACCCGCCTCGGGGAGTGCCCGTGCAATGCGGGCGCGTGTGCGGAGTGCCCGGGCGAGGAGCGCGCGTGCGATACGGGCGCGTGCGAGGAGCGCGCGTGGGGAGCGCGCGACGAGAAGCACGCGCGTGAGGAGTGCGCGCGGGTGGGTTGCCCTGGGGACGGGCTGCTGGGGCTGGAGGCAGGGGATGTGGGGGCTAGTCGGACTCGTTGAGGCCGATGGAGAAGGCGGCGTCGAGGTCGTGCTTGGAGTAGGCGCGGAAGGCGATGTGGGTCTCGGTGTGCAAGACTCCGGAGACCTTGTTGATGCGCCCGGGGACGATCTCGGCGATCTGCTCGTAGGCCGCGACGCGGACCATCGCCAGCAGGTCGTATTCGCCGGTGATCGAGTAGACCTCGCCGACCCCGTCGATCTCGGCGATCGTCTGGGCGACCTCCGGAATCCGGTCCACCTCGGCGTTGATGTGAACGATTGCCGTGACCATGCGCCCAACTCTAGCGGAGAGGCTTGTAGGCCAGCTCGATGCGGGCCTTGTGACGGGCGGCGCCGCGGGCGGGCAGCGCCCACTCGCCGTCGACCTCGACCAGGCGTGTGCCCGGCGACTCCAGCCAGCGCAGGATGCACTCGGTCTCCTCGGCGCTGGCCGCGTGGACGGGACCGGGGCCGGGGATGACGGTCTCGGCCGTGGCGACCAGGGATTCGACGAAAGGGACCGGGTGGGCTCCGCGGGGCATGACGCCCGCGGCGGCCAGACGGCCGTAGCGGACGACGTGGATCTCCCAGCCGCCGTCGAAGGCGGGCGCGGCGGCGACCAGCTGCGGGATGCGGGTGATCGCCGACAGGCGCTGCATGCGGGCGGCCGTGCGGACGAAGGCGGCGAGCCGGTCGCGGTCGACGGAGGCCTCCTCGTAGCGCTGCTCCACCGACAGCCGCTCCATGCGCGCCTGGACCGCGGTGAAGACCATCGAGGCGTCGAGCGTCATGGCCTTGCGCGCGTTCTCCACGTGGAGGGAGTAGTCGGTGACGGTCTCGCGCCCTTCGCAGGGCGCGCCGCAGCGCCCCATCTCGTGCAGCACGCAGGCGGAACGGCGGGACCGCGGCGTGATCGGCTGGGTGCACTGCCGCAGCGGCACCGCCTCGTGCAGCGCGATGCGGGCGTCGTCGGCCGAGCGGTTGCTGGTGAACGGCCCGAGATAGGCGGCGTCGTCGTCCTTGACCTCGCGCACGATCGACAGCCGCGGGAACGGCTCGACGGTCAGCTTGAGCCACACCATCTTCTCGGGGAAGCGGGAGCGCCGGTTGTAGCGGGGCTTGGCCCCGCCGATGAGGCGCAGCTCCCGCACCTCAGCCTCTAACGGCGTGGCGCACACGATGTGGCGGACGTGGTCGGCAATGCCGATCATCTCGCGGATGCGGGGCCTGGTCTCGGAGGCGGTGAAGTAGGAGCGGACGCGGTTGCGCAGGTTGGTGGACTTGCCGATGTAGAGGACCTCGCCGCGCTCGTCCTCGAACAGGTAGACACCGGGCGCGTGCGGCACCTGCTCGGCCAGGTGGCGCTTGCGCTGCTGCTCGGGCGTGGGCGCGCGGACGAACGACTTGAGCTCCTCGAGCGTGTGCACCTGGAAGGAGCCGGCCCGCTCGATCAGGCCGTGCAGCACGTCGACGGTGGCCCTGGCGTCCTGCAGGGCACGGTGGCAGGGCTCGACGGGGGAGCGGAAGAAGCGGGCCAGCGTGGCGAGGCGGTGGTTGGGCGTCTCGTCGCGGGTCAGCACCCGGCGGGCCAGGTCGACGGTGTCGACGACCGGGTTGTTGGGCGGCGGGTAGCCGTTGGCGGCGCAGGCGGCCTTGACGAAGCGGGTGTCGAAGCTGGCGTTGTGGGCCACCAGGACGGCGCCGGTGATGAACTCGAGAAAGCTGGGCAGCACCGCCTCGATGCGCGGCGCGGCCACCACCATGGCGTCGGTGATGCCGGTCAGCACGGAGATGAAGGGAGGGATCGGCCCTCCAGGATCCACGAGGGTGGAGAACTCGCCGAGCACCTCGCCCGCCCGGACCTTCACCGCGCCGATCTCGGTGATCGTGTCCTCGGCAGGGGAGCCGCCGGTCGTCTCCAGGTCGAAGACGACGAAGGTGGCGTCGCTCAGCGGGGTGCCGAGCTCGTCGAGAGTGCCTTGAACCGCATCCACGACCAAGACCATAGAAGCAGGCACCGACAGTATCCTTCCCTGTATGCCCGGGGGACGACTTGCCGACCGCTACTCCTTGGTGCGTCCGCTGGGCAGCGGCGGCATGGGGAGGGTGTGGCTGGCCAGGGATGAGATGCTTGATCGCGAGGTGGCGGTCAAGGAGCTCACCCTGCAGGAGAACCTCCCGGCCAAGATGCGCTCCGACCTGGTGACCAGGGCGGTGCGGGAGGCGCAGGCGACCGCGATGCTGCGCCATCCCGGCGTCGTCGCGCTGCACGACGTGATCGTCGAGCACGAGCGCCCGTGGCTGGTGATGGAGCTGCTGCGCGGCCAGACGCTGGCCGACGCCGTGCGGGCCCGCGGGCCGATGCCGGCCCAGCAGGTGGCCAGGATCGGCGCCGACGTCCTGGAGGCGCTGTCGGCCGCGCACGCGCACGGCCTGCAGCACCGCGACGTCAAGCCCGGCAACGTCTTCCTGACCGAGACCGGGCGGGTCGTACTCACCGACTTCGGCATCGCCCGGCAGGAGGGCATGGCCACGATCACCGAGCAGGGCCTGATGATCGGCTCGCCCGGGTTCATCGCCCCCGAGCGGCTCGAGGGCGAGCCGGGAGGGCCCGCCGGCGACGTGTGGTCGCTCGGCGCGACGCTGTTCACGGCCGTGCAGGGATACCCGCCCTTCGACGGCTCACCGGCCGACCGCATCAAGGCCACGCTCACCCAGCCGGTGCCGCGGGCTCCCGAGCCGCTCGGTCCGGTGCTCGAGGCGATGATGGCACGGGCCCCCGCCGCCAGGCCGGGCGCGCAGGCCGCCATCCACGCGCTGCGCCAGATCGCCGCCGGCCAATCCCCATTTATCGCGATAAATCGGGACGTGGGCCGGCGCCGGGGGCGGGCCGTGATCTGGATCGCCGCGGCCGTGGCGGTCGTGCTGGTGGCGGCCGCGGCGTTCTTCCTGCTGAAGCCCGGCGAGAACGCCCTCCCCGAGGCCTTCACCCAGCCGATGAACGTCTGCACCCTGCTGTCCGCCCAGGACGTCGGCGGTCTCCTGCGCACCGGGCAGCCGCCCAAGCCCAAGCCCGGCTCCGACGACCTGGGCCCCAAGTGCGGCTGGGAGCTGCCAGGCGCCGGGATCGCCGTCCAGGTCCAGAAGGACTCCGACACCCCCGACCCGTGGTCGATGACGCCCCGCTCGGCGCAGACGCTCTTCGCCAACCAGCAGCGCTACTGGACCAAGTACGACCAGATCGACTGGACCTGGCCGGAGATCGGCGTCAAGGGCTCGCAGCAGGCCAGGCGCACCCCGGTCAGGACCATCGGCGGCGTGGGCGAGCAGGCCTTCGCCTTCGAGCTCACAGGAAAGACGGGCAAGGTGCACACCGCCTACGTCTTCTACCGGCTGACCAACCTGGTGGTGAGCGTGGACTACACGACACTGGCCACCAGCCCCACCGACGACCAGGTGCGCCAGGTGGCGCTGCAGGCCGCCAAGCAGACCGAGCAGGCCCTTCGCCGTGCGGGCTGAGCAGTACGTCCTGGCCGGCCGCTACCGACTGATGGAGCGGCTCGGCGAGGGCGGCGCGGGCACGGTGTGGCGGGCGGTCGACGAGACCCTGCAGCGCAACGTGGCCGTCAAGCAGGTGCGCGTGCCGCGCGACCTCGACCCGCGCGAGCGCGCCCAGTTCGCCGAGCGGGCCATCCACGAGGCCAGGGCCGCGGGCCGGCTGCGCGACCCGGCCATCGTGCTCATCCACGACGTCGTCCTGGAGGGCGACCAGCCGTGGATCATCATGGACCTGTCCGCGGGCCGCTCCCTCGAGGAGGTCATCAGGGACCACGGCCCGCTGCCCGCCGGCCACGTCGCCCGCATCGGGCTGCGCGTGCTGTCGGCGCTGGAGGTCGCGCACGCCCACGGCATCCTGCACCAGGACGTCAAACCGGCCAACATCCTCATCGAGCCGGACGGCTCGGCCGTGCTCACCGACTTCGGCATCGCCACCCCCATGGGCGGCCAGGGCCAGCTGTACGGCACCGCGGGCTCACCCGGGTACATGGCGCCCGAACGGCTCAACCAGCACGGCTCCGGGCCCTCCTCGGACCTGTGGTCGCTGGCGGCCGGCCTCTACACCGCCGTGGAGGGGCGGCCGCCGTTCGAACGGGCGATGCCCGCCGCGGTGGCGGCAGCCGTACTGCTGCACGATCCGCCGTTCCCGCGCCTGGCGGGGCGCGAGCTCGGCGGGCTGCTGATGGCCATGCTGGCCAAGGACCCGGCCGCGCGCCCGGCGGCGGCGCAGGTCCGGCAGCGGCTGATGAACGTGACCGACACCCCCACCGTCCCCACGCGGCGCCGCCGCCGCAGCTTGCTGGTGGCGCTCGCGCTGGCCGCCGTCGTGCTGCTCGGCGCGGGCGGCTGGTACGGCGTGGCCGTACTGACCGCGCCGGAGACCGGCAGGTTCGCCGCGGCGCCGGACCCGTGCACCCTGCTCACGGACGCCGACGCCGCCGGGCTGCTCGGCGGCCGGGCGCAGCGCACGGCCACCAGGGAGGGCGAGTGCCGCTGGCAGGTGCGCGAGGGCAGCGAGGTGGCCCGCGTGCTGACGGTGCGGACCAGGGCCGAGCCGCCGAGCGGCGGCCGCGGCGGGCCGGGCGCGGCCGAGGTCCGCTTCGCCAGCGAGCGCGACACCCGGGCGGCCGGCGAGGGCACCACGTTCCGCAGGACCACCGGCAAGGTGATCGCCGTGCCGGGACTCGGCGACGCGGCGTTCGTCCAGGATTCCTACGAGCTGTACGTCAACTCCACCTCCAGCGGCGACTCCGACAGCACCGTGCTGCTGCGCACGAGCAACCTGATCGGCGAGGTGATCTACCATCGCGAGCGCGTGCCCGCCACGGCTCCCGCCTCCCGTGACACCAGCGTGCGGGCCGCCCGGCTGGTGTTCGCGGGACTCAAGTGACGTATGCCTGTAAGCGTTATGCAAGTGGCGTGACTAGCATGTTTCACCGCAAATCATGGCGAACCCCCAGGAGTCCTCAGTGAATCCCGGCAGCGACATCGAGCCGCCGACCAACCCCTACCGGGTGCCTGGCGGGCGGTTCGAGCCACCGACCATGCCACCGATGCCTCCTGCCCCGCCCAGGCGGCGCCGCCCCTGGGTCCTGCCGCTGGTGGCCGTCGTGGTCGTGGTGCTGCTGGCCGGGGGAGCGGGCGCCTACCTGCTGTACGGCAAGGCCGCCCTCCGCAAGCAGGCGCAGCCGTCCCAGGCCAAGCAGACCGCGCAGGCGGCAGGACAGCTGTCGGCCCCCGGCCCTGACGTGTGCGCGATGCTGCCGCAGACCGAGGCCGACCGGCTGGTGCCGCGCGCGACCGTGGCCAAGGACTCGCGCGACGCCGAGTACGCGATCAGCTTCCACTGCAACTGGCAGAACCAGCGGATCTCCTTCGGCGAGTTCTGGCGCAGCCGCGAGATCGACGTCACGATCGCGCAGCACAAGGGCGACGGCGCCAAGACCGGCAGGACCATGGCTCAGAACTCCTACGAGGTCGACTACAGCCAGGGCAAGTACGTCGAGACGGCCAAGCCCACCCCGGAGAAGGGCGAGAAGGAGTACGTCTCGCCGGTCAAGGATGTCCAGGGCGTCGGTGACGCCGCCTTCGCCCAGTACACCTGGCGACGCTCCGGCAAGCTGCTGTGGTACTCCTTCGGCACCGCCCAGGCCCGCGTCGGCGACCTCACGATCGAGGTCAAGTTCCAGGCGGGTCAGCAGCGCAAGGACGCCCAGCTGCTGTCCAACCAGAGCACCCAGTCGATCAACGAGGCCAACGCGATCCGCGAGGTGACCGCCCTGGCCGGCTACTTCGCCAAGGGCGCCGCCGCGTGGAAGGCCGCGCACCCGGACGCGCTGGCACAGCCGGACAAGGCCGTCACCAGCACGCCGACCGCGACGCCCGAGGCCACGCCGACACCGCTGTCCGCCTTCCCGCCCGCCTGCCAGACGGCTGCCAAGACCGCCGAAGGGCTGGTGCCCGGCGCGACGACGCGCGCCCGCGGCCTGGAGGAGGGCGCGGACACGCAGACCGAGTGCCGCTGGCTCAACCTGGACCTCCCCTCGGGCGACCGCAAGCGGATCCGCAGCGTGCTGGTGACCGTGCACCAGTTCGCCAACCGGGCGGGGGACGCCGACGAGGGCGCGGCCAAGGGCTTCTACACCGAGAAGCAGGGCGGCGCCGCGAACATGGGGGGCTCGTCGATCGGCGGCGTCACCTGGGGCAGGGCCGTCACGCTGAAGGACCTGGGCGACCAGGCGTTCTCGCAGTACGTGGCCTACAAGAAGGGCGCGGTCTTCAACGGGACCACGTCGGTGACCGTACGCAAGGCGGCGCTCGTGATCCAGGTCGACTTCGCGGGCGCGGAAGGACCCAAGGACCAGCCGGCGAACTCGCCCAAGATAGAGCTCCTGCCGCAGAAGGACGCCGACGCGGGCGCGCTGACGATGACCAAGGCCATGCTCGACGCCTTCCTCAAGAAGTCCGTCGGCAGCTAGCCCGGCTCACACCTGGGCCTCGCGCGGGCGGTCGACGCGGATGCCGCGTGGTAGCGGCTCGGCGACGAGCGCTTGCAGTCTCGACATCAGCGGTCAAAAAGTTTGCAACTGCTCTGCAAGTGGCGTTAATACGCTTATTTCAACAAGCACATGAGCCGCGTGATCGAACTTGCCCAGTACAGGGGCATGGGCAAGTCCACCAGATCCCGCGGCTCCTTCGTGTCAGCGTCGCAGGAACGGCTCGAGCAGGCCCGGTACGGCTGCCGCCGCCAGGTCCAGCCCGTCGCCGCGGCCCACGTCCACCACGTCGTAGTGGCCCCTGCCCGCCGCAGTCGTGGCCGAGACGGTCACCAGCCCGGCGCGGCGCTGGAAGAACGACTGCTTGATCGTCCACCCCACGATGCCGCCGCGGTCGAGGGCCACCGTGCTGCGCCCAGCCGACCCCGCGCGGGTCACCAGGTGCCGGTCGCCCAGCGCGTGCCCGAGCCCCCGGTAGGCGTCGAAGGCCACCCACAGCACCACCGGCAGCACCACCACGGGCACCGCCCAGACCCACGCGCCCGTCCAGTCGCGCGCCACGGCGGCCGCCACCGCGAGCACCGCCACGGTCGCCAGCGCCCGCACGACCCGCCGCCGCAACGCGGTCCCCGGATGCCCGCGCAGCCGCCCGATCCACCCCGGATCCGCGACAGGCGCGGGAGCGACGACCGAGCCACGCACGCGGCCCCCGACCGAGGCGGCCTCAAAACCGCTCATCGAGGGGGAGAGGCGGGCGATCCGGGTGGCGACCCGTTCGGCGAGGTCCCTGGGCATGGGCGGGGTCAGCGCGGCCAGGTCCTCGTGTTCGTCCTCCTCCTTCTTGGCCAGGCCCGTGGCCACCGCCTTGACCCGGGCGCCCCCGCCCAGCCGCAGCAGCAGAGGCTCGGACAGCTCCACCCCGCGCAGCCGCCGCTCCTCCAGCGTCAGCGACCGGCTGGTCAGCAGCCCCCGGCGCAGCCGCAGCCGCCCGGGCTCGCGCTCAAGCCGGTAGCGCCCCCAGGTCTCGGCGAACAGCAGCAGCGCTCCCACGGTCCCGATCACCGCGTTGGCCGCGACCACCAGCGGCACCGTCACCCACGGCCGGGCGACGAACCACTCCCAGACTGCCTTGGCGGTGTCGGTGGTGTACAGGTTCACCCCGAACCAGTCGAGCATCTTGGACAGCGCGCCGAGCACCAGCGCCCCGCCCACGAAGGACCACACGCTCAGCGGCGCGTACCTGATCCAAGACCAGCGCAGCTCGGCCAGCGGCCCGTCCTCGTGCCCGGCCGCCTCCCCGCGCAGCAGCGTACGGCGCAGCGTCTCGGCCTCCTGGCGCGTCAGCGGGTCCAGGGTCAGCTCCGTGCGCTCGCCGGCGTGCTCCCCGGTGCCCACCTTGACCACGGTCAGGCCGAAGGCCCGCCGTACCGGGTCGGCCTTGACGTCGACGCTGCGCACGCGGTCGCGCGGGATCGAGCGGTGCTGGCGGACGGCGATGCCCGAGCGCAGCTCGAGCCGGTCGTCGGTCAGCCTCCACGTGGTGGTGCGCAGCCGGGCCAGGTCGTAGGCCAGCGCGCCCGCCACGATCAGCGCCACGAGCCCGGCGGCCGCCGCGATCATGGCGGTGAGCCGCCAGTCCATCCCGTACAGCACGCGGACCAGGACCACCACGCCGGGCACCGCCAGGCCGAGCGACATCACCGCCGAGGCGGCCAGGCTCCTGGTGGGCAACTTGCGCCAGGTCATGTCGCGTCTCCAGGGGTGGCCTGGGTGATCGCGGTCAGCCGCTCCGCCAGCTCGGCGGCCTGCTCGTGGTCGAGCGCCTCGATCTTGATGGCCCCGGCCGCCGAGGCGGTGGTGACGGTGACGTCGGCCAGCCCGAACAGCCGCTGCACCGGCCCCCGCGCGGTGTCGACCGTCTGGATGCGTGACATCGGCGCGACCCGCCAGGTGTGGGTGAGCCAGCCCTTGCGCGTGTAGACGGCCTCGGCGGTCACCTCCCAGCGCTCCACCCGGTAGTAGGCGCGCGGCACCGCGAGCGCCAGCGCCAGGCACAGCACGGCGAAGGCGACCGTGGCCACGCCCAGCAGGAGCCCGTGGCCGGTGAACAGCCAGTAGCAGGCCACGGCGGTGACGGCCAGTGGCACGGCCAGGATCAGCGCCTGGACGGTCCACCACGCGACGGCCCGAGGATCGGCCTGGTTGCGCGGCGGGCGCAGGGCGGTCGTGCTCACCGGCTGCTTCCCTTCCTGGTCAGCGACTCGGCGGCCGACAGCAGCACCAGGCCGAGCACGCCGATCACGATGGCCCCGAACACCTCGTAGCCGTGCAGGAACGGCAGCCGGTTGACCAGCAGGAAGTCGTGGGCCCAGCGCCACCACCCGAAGAGGGTGTTGATCACGCCGCCCACGCCTTGGAGAAGCAGCAGCCAGCCGAGCAGCTGGAGTATCACCTTCATGCCTTCAGCCTGCCGACGGGCCGTTCGCGCCCGCTTCGGCCACAGGTAGCGCGCCACATCTACTTTGGTCGCTGTCGAACGGCTCCTCGAAGGCAATAACCTCGGACAACGTGACGGAGTATCGATGGGCGCTGCCCTCGGTCCTGCTGGGGGACGGCGAGGAGGGACGGCCGGTCAAGCGGTCGACCCGCGACTGGATCGTCGACACCATCATGTTCCTGCTGGCCTGCGGGCTGGCCTTCGTCACCGCTCCTGAGCTCAGCAAGGATCCCGAGCCGCTGCTGGTGACCGAGCAGGTCATCGGCGCGCTCTCGTGCGCGGCGGTATGGACGCGGAGACGCTGGCCGGTGACGCTGGCGCTGGTGACCACGACGCTGTCGGGCTTCCTCACGCTGGTGGGCGGCGCCGCCGTGGTGGGCCTGTTCACCGTGGCGGTGCACCGCCCGTTCAAGATCTCCGGGCCGATCGCCGCCTTCAGCCTGCTCACGCTGGTGCCCTACGTCATGCTCGGGCGGGACGACAGCCTCCCGCCGATGGCCCAGTTCGCGGTCAGCACCGCGATCGTGCTGACCGTCTTCGCCTGGGGGGTCGTGGTACGGGCCAGGCGACAGCTGGTCTGGTCGCTGCGCCAGCGGGCGGACCTGGCGGCCGAGGAGGCCAAGCGGCTGGAGCGGGAGCGCATCGCCAGAGAGATGCACGACGTGCTGGCCCACCGGATCTCGATGCTGAGCCTGCACGCCGGGGCGCTGGAGTTCAGGCCCGACGCGCCGCCCGAGGAGATCGCCAGGGCGGCAGGGGCTATCAGGGGGAGCGCGCACCAGGCGCTGCAGGACCTGCGCGAGGTCATCGGGGTGCTGCGCGCCGCGGGCTCGGCCTCGTCCGACGAGCAGGTGCCCGACCGGCCGCAGCCCACGCTGGCGGATCTGTCCGCGCTGGCGGAGGAGTGCAGGGGAGCGGGCATGAAGGTGACGCTGTCGGAGCTCCCCGAAGGGGTCCCTGAGGGCCTCGGGCGCAACGCCTACCGCATCGTGCAGGAGGCGCTCACCAACGCCCGCAAGCACGCGGGCGGCGCCCCGGCGACGGTGACCGTGTCGGGGAAACAGGGGGAGGGTTTGACCGTGGAGGTGCGCAATCCAGTGGGTGTACGGCATCGCATCCCGGGAGCCGGGGCCGGGCTCATCGGCCTGACCGAGCGGGCGGAGCTGGCAGGAGGCAGGCTCGAGCACGGGCCGACGCCCGGCGGCGACTTCATGGTGCGCGCCTGGCTGCCGTGGCGGGCCAAGGAGGCCGCGTGATCCGGGTGCTGATCGTGGACGACGACGCGCTGGTGCGCGCCGGGCTCTCGATGATCCTTTCGGGCGCGGGCGACATCGAGATCGTGGGGGAGGCGGGCGACGGGGCCCAGGTGCCGCCGATGATCGCCGAGCACAGGCCGGACGTGGTGCTGATGGACATCCGGATGCCCGAGGTCGACGGGCTCACCGCCACCGAGCGGCTGCGCGCCACCTCGGCGCCGCCCGAGGTGGTGGTGCTGACCACCTTCCACGCCGACGCCCAGGTGCTGCGCGCGCTGCGCGCCGGGGCGGCCGGGTTCCTGCTCAAGGACATCCCGCCGCGCGACCTGGTCGAGTCGATCAGGAAGGTGGCGGCCGGCGAGCCGATCCTGTCGCCCGCGGTGACCAGGCAGCTCATCTCGCACGTATCGGAAGGCGGGAACGGCGGGCGGCGCGACGGCGCGCGGGCGCAGCTCGACCGGCTCAGCGAGCGCGAGCGCGAGGTGGCGCTGGCCGTCGGGCAGGGCAGGTCCAACGCCGAGATCGCCAAGGAGCTCTACATGAGCGTGGCCACGGTCAAGGCGCACGTCTCGCGCGTGCTGACCAAGCTCGCGCTGAACAACCGGGTCCAGATCGCGCTGCTGGTCTACGACGCTAACCCGTGATCAGCTCCTCCAGAGCGGCGCGGTGCATGACCAGGTCGTCCGGGTCGTCAGGCCTGGGCTGCTCGCCGAAGTGGATGCGGCGCTGCCACACCCTGGCCATGATGATCCCGTGCCGCAGCGCCGCGTAGGTCTCGTAGAAGTCCATGTCGCGCGGCTCGTAGCCGGTCAGCTCGCGGTAGGTGCGGCAGACGTCCTCGCGGCGCATGAAGCCGGGCAGCCCGGGTAGCTCGAACACCACCGCGATGTCCTGGAAGAAGCGGTGCAGGAAGATCATCCAGCCCAGGTCGAGCTCCCTGGGCCCGACCGCGGCCATCTCCCAGTCGAGCACCGCCACCGGCGTGAAGTCCCGGTACATGACGTTGCCGATCCGGGCGTCGCCCCAGCTCAGCACGTCGGGTCCCGGGTCGGCGGGCCAGTGCGCCTCCAGCCAGTCGAAGGCCCGTTCGAGCAGCGGGATCGGCCGATCGGCGTGCGCCCAGGCGTAATAGGCGCGCTGCGCGTCCACGTGCGCGCGCAGCCCGCGCCCGCCGAGCACGTCCAGGTCCGGTTCGGCGAACGGCGCGTCGTGCAGCGCGGCCACGATCGCCACGGTCGCCTCCTGCAGGCGCCGCCGGTCGCCGGGCGCGGCCTCGGCCAGCCAGCCGCCCATCGTGTACGGCATGACGTCCGGCGGGACCTCGCCGTCCTCGCGCTCCATCACGAAGAACGGCGTGCCGAGCGGCTCGGGGTCGGGCTCGAACCACAGCGCCCTGGGCGCGGGGATGCCCGCCCGTTCCCTGGCCAGACGCATGATCTCGAACTGGGCCCGCAGGTCGTAGGCGGGGAAGACGGGTACCGCCTCGGCTGCTGGGGCCATCCTGGCCACGCAACGCTGAGAGTTGGCTGTGAAGAACAGCGTCTCGCTCGACATGCCGTTTCCTGAGGGCCGCGACAGTTCCGAAACGGTGACGGGTCCGGCGATCCTGCCCCTCAGCCACGTGCACACGCGATCCTGTAGTTCCCCCAGGTCACGTGTGGAGGTGCGCATCTCGTCCGTCATGGTCGGCCTCCAGGTCTCCGGACAGTCGTACACCCCTACCAAGCGCTTGTCCATATGGGATGACCGGTTACGGTCAGGTACGCGGCAGCCGTACCCTTGTCTGAAAGGGCACGTCACGAAGGGACAGTGGGATGAGCTCAGCGGGTGAAGGCCTGTCTCGCCCGCTTCCCGAGCAGGTGCGGCTGAACGTCGTCGACCTGGCCGCTCAGGTCCTCGGCTCGATGCCCGCTGTCGCCGTCCCGCCGCCGCTGCGCGGCATCGCCAAGTTCGACCCGCGCAAGCGCGCCAAGCTCGGCAGCGCCCCGATCGCCGCCCAGCTGGAGAACGACAAGGAGTTCCGCGAGGTCGTCGCGGAGTCGGTGGCCGCCGGCTGGCCCGAGCTGGTGGCCGCGCTGGCCGAGGGCAACGTGCCGCCCGCGGCCGACCCGGTGCTCGTGGCCGCCGCCGCCTACCTCACCCGCCCGCCCGGCTGGGCGGAGATGGTCGAGGCCGCGCGGGCCGACCTGGAGCAGTCGGCCGTGGCCGCCGAGGGTTCGGCGCAGGAGGAGGCGGTCACCAAGCTGCGCGAGCAGCTCGCCGCGCAGAAGAACTCCGCCAAGGAGGACTCCGACCGCCTGCGCGAGCAGCTCAAACTGGCCCGCGCGGAGAACTCGGACCTCCGCCGCAAGCTGCACGACGCGCGCGAGCGCGCCAAGTCCGCGGTACGGCGGGCCGAGGAGATGGAGCACGCCGCCGGCGAGGCCAGATCGGCGGCCAGCGCCGCGGGCAGCGCGGGGGAGCAGGAGCTCCGGCGGCTGCGCGAGCGCCTGGCCGACGCCGAGAAACAGCTCGAGGCCTCCCGCAGGGCCGCCCGCGAGGGCCGCAGCATCGAGGACGCGCGCATCCGCGTCCTGCTCGACGCGCTGCAGGACGCCTCCGCGGGGCTGCGCAGGGAGCTGGCGCTGCCGACCACGATCAGCAAGCCGGCCGACTCCGTCGCCGCCGTCAGCCCGGGCGCGCCCAGCGTGCGCGGGGTGCCGGCGCGGGCGCTGGCCGACGACGACCCGCAGCTGCTCGACCAGCTGCTGGCGCTGCCCCAGGTGCACCTGATCATCGACGGTTACAACGTGACCAAGACCGGCTACGGCACGCTCACCCTGGCCGACCAGCGCAACCGGCTGATGACGGGGCTGGGCGGGCTCGTGGCGCAGACCAGGGTCGAGGTGACCGTGGTCTTCGACGGCGCGGAGCTCAACGCCCCCGTCCAGGTCGTGGCCCCCCGCGGGGTGCGCGTGCTGTTCAGCGCGCCCGGGGAGATAGCCGACGACCTCATCCGCCAGCTGGTGCGGGCGGAGCCGCCCGGCCGGGCCATCGCGGTGGTCTCCTCCGACCGCGAGGTGGCGGAGTCCGTACGCCGGATGGGTGCCAGACCCGTTCCTTCTGGTTTGCTGCTGCGCAGGCTCGGCCGCGCCTAGATTTCGTCCAGATGACAAATCGGCGGAATATCTGACCACCTCAGCCGCCACATCTGTACTATTTCGCCCCAGATGTGATCCGCTGGGAGGGCGTTGCTGTGAAGTTCGTTCGGGTGCCGCTTGCCGCTGGTCTTGTGATCGGGCTGCTGCTCTCGCCGAACGGAGGCGCGCTGGCCGCGCCGAAGCCGACGATCAAGCAGGCCAAGGCCAAGCTCGCCAAGCTCAACGACCAGGCGGACAAGGTCGTCGACCGCTACAACGCCGCCAACGAGAAGTACAAGAAGGCCAAGGAGTCCTACGGCAAGCTGAACGACCGCTACAAGAGCAAGCTCGCCGCCGTGGCGGGCCTGCGCGAGCAGGTCGTGGCCATCGCCGTCAACGCCTACACCTCCGGCACGGACCCGGACTCGCTGCCCGCGATCATCCAGCAGGGCGACCCAGCGGGCATGCTCAGCGGGCTCGCCCTGGCCGACCGGCTGACGGCCGAGCGGGCCGCGACCCTGACCGCCTTCGACGAGCAGAACCGCGGGCTCAAGACCGACCGCGACAGCGCCCAGGAGGCCTTCCAGGAGGCCGCCCAGCACCGCGACGCGGTCGACAAGGAACGCGACCAGATCCTCAAGCTCATCGGCCAGCAGAAGAAGCTGCTGCGCCGCCTGGGCGCCTACAACGCGGGCGACCCCAACAGCAAGGGCCAGGTGTACACCGGACCCGCCTCCGGCAGCGCCGCGGCCGCGCTGAAGTTCGCCTACGCGCAGATCGGCAAGCCCTACGTCTTCGGCGGCACCGGCCCGGGCGGCTGGGACTGCTCGGGTCTCATGCAGGCGGCCTGGCGGGCCGCGGGCGTGTCCCTCCCGCGCACCACGTGGGAGCAGTGGGCCTGGGGGCAGAGCCGCAAGGTCTCCATGGACGCCCTCGAGCCGGGTGACCTGATCTTCAACTCCGGCCTCGGCCACGTCGTCATGTACGCCGGCAACGGCGAGATCGTCCACGCGCCCCAGACGGGCGACGTGGTCAAGGTGGTCAAGCTCTCCGACTACTCCAGCGGCTTCGCCGGCGCCATCCGCCCGTAGCCTCGCGCCCCTCTCGCTCTGACGGCAGGCCGTGGCCTGCCGTTATTCGTGTGACTTGGGTGACATTTGGGACCTGACTCACAGGTGGGGCTCCAAATGTGAGAAGGGTCACTTTTCGGTAACGGAGCCCCGCGGTTCAGCAGGGGTTGGAGGCTTTACAAGTCTCTTATTCGATCTTGACAACTTTGCTGTCACTTTGCCGGATCGTGACCGTTCGGCGTAGCTTACGGCGTCGCGGTGCTCCAGCCAGGACGCCGCCAACCGACATCGAACCCCGGCGCGGTGGTCGATGTGGACGCATAAAGATCCATTGGCCGAGTCCGTGCAGTCAGGAGGCACGGAGCCGGGGAACCACAGATCCCTATCGTCCCCAGGGATCAAAGGGGTGAATCGGCGCGCGTGGCGTGCCGTAGGGCGAGTCTTCCAGGCCCGAATCCGTCAGCTAACCCGGTAGGCGTTCGTGGAAGACCCAAGGAGAAATCCTGTCTATTCCCCCGAATAACCCCCGTCTGTCCCGCCTTGCCCTGAGTGGTGTGGCACTCACGATGACCGTGACGGCCGGAGGTCTGGTCCTCCATGCCCCAGCGGCTCAGGCGGCGACGCAGACGGCCGTCACCTTCACCGTCAAGGCGGCTACCACCGCCAAGTCGGCGAGGGCGGCCACATTGGCTCGGCAGCAATCGAGGGCCCGTAAGGCCGTGAGCACGGCCAAGGCTCAGATCGGTGACCCGTACCGCTACGGGGCCACCGGGCCCGGCTCCTTCGACTGCTCCGGTCTTGTCCAGTACGCCTGGCGCAAGGCCGGGGTCAAGCTCCCCCGCGTGGCGGCAAGCCAGTTCGCCCGCATCAGGAAGAAGGTCTCCTGGAAGGATCTCCAGCCGGGTGACCTGATGTTCTTCCACGGGCTTGGCCACGTGGGCATGTATGTCGGACACGGCAAGATGATCCACTCGCCGAGAACGGGTGAGCGGGTCCGGATCGACAAGCTCAGCGGATATCGGAAGTCGACGTTCGCCGGAGCGGTCCGACCCGGGCTCTGACCGTCACGAAGGCCCCGCCCCGTTTGTGGGGCGGGGCCTTCGTGCTTACCATCGAGCATCGTGTCCGTGCAGGTGAGCCGCAGAGTGGTGATGGCGGGCCTGCTGCTGTTCGGGCTCGGCGGCGCCGCCGCGCCTCAAATCCCGCCCGCCGCCCGCCCTGCTGCGGCAGAGCGGGCATCCGTGACGCCCGCCGGGAGCGCTCAGGTGGTCCGGGGCGAGCTGTCAGACGTCACCGGGGTCGGCGCGGATCCGGCGCTCCTGCGCGACCTGGCCCGCCGGGCCGACACCGCCGCCCGGCGCGTCTCCGCGGTCCTGGGCACCACCGTGACTCCCCACGTCGTGGTTCCCGCCTCGACGGCGGAGGCGGCCCGGCTGGCCGCAGTGGGCTCCGTCGCGGGGCTGGCGGCGCTGGCCGACGGGGACCGGGTGATCGTGGTGCCCGACGGCTTCGCCAGGCTCACCCCCACGGGCCGGGACGTGGTCCTCACCCACGAGCTCACCCACGTCGCCGCGGGCACGCGCGGACTGCCGCCGTGGCTCTACGAGGGCTTCGCCGACTACGTCGCCTACAAGGACTCGGGCCTCAGCCTGCCCGTGGCCGCGGCGGAACTGCGGGCGGAGGTCAGAGCGGGCCGCGTGCCGCGCGCGCTGCCCGGTCCCGGCGGGTTCGCGCCGGGCACCGTACGGCTGGCGCAGAGCTATCAGGAGGCGTGGCTGGCGTGTCGCTTCCTGGCTGAGCGCTTCGGTGAGGAGAGGCTGGTGGCGCTCTACCGCGACGCGCGGGCCCGAGGAGTGGACCGGGCACTGCGCGCGACGGCAGGGCTGGACGTCGCGCGGCTGACCGGGATGTGGCGCGACTACGTGCGCGAGCGACTGGGGTGACACATGATCGACACGACGCCTGACGAGACCGCCAAGGACGCGCGGCCGTCGCGGGGGACCGGCATCGCGCTGGTGATCCTGGGGGCGCTGATCGTGGCCGTCGTGATCCTCACCACGCCGTGGCGGCCGCTGCCGCCGCAGGCCCCGTACGTCCCGCCGGACCCGGCGCGCGACTTCACGGCCGCGCAGATCGCCCGCGCCGACGCCTTCGACGCCGCCACCAGCGTCCCCGGCTACCTCTCGCTCGGGCTGACGATCGCCTTCGCCGGGGTCCTGGTCGCCACGCCGTACGGCGCGCGGCTGCTGGCCCGCCTGCGGGGGCCCAGGTGGGTGCGGATCGTGCTCGGCGTGCTGGTGCTGACCGCGATCGTCGAGCTGCTGCGCTGGCCGCTCGGCATGTGGTACGAGTCGATCCTTCGCCAGTACGGCCTGTCCACCCAGAACTGGGCGAGCTGGACCGCCGACCGCCTCAAGGGCATCGCGATCAACGTGGTGACCCTGTCGGTCATGCTGCTCGTGCTCATGGCCCTGGCACGCAGGCTGAAGCGCTGGTGGATCCCCGCGGCCATCGGCGCCGCGCTGTTCACGGTGGTGGCCTCGTTCGTCTACCCGGTCGTGGTCGAGCCGATGTTCAACGACTTCCGCGCGCTGCCCTCGGGGCCGCTGCGCACCAAGCTGCTCGGTATGGCCACACGGGCCGACGTGCCCGTTGAGGACGTGCTCGTGGCCGACGCCTCCCGGCGGACCACGGCGCTCAACGCCTACGTCTCGGGGTTCGGGGCCACGCGGCGCATCGTCGTCTACGACACGCTGCTCCAGGCGCCGGAGAAGGACATCGAGCTGGTCGTGGCCCACGAGCTGGGCCACGCCGAGCACCAGGACGTCATCTACGGCACGCTGGTCGGCGCGCTCACCGCCGCCTTCGGCGCCGGGCTGCTGTTCGTGATCTTCCCGCTGGTACGGCGGCGCGCCGGAGTCGGCTCGATCGCCGACCCGCGCGCGGTGGGCGTGGTCATCGGGCTGATGAGCCTGGCCACCGTGGTGTCAGGGCCGGGGGAGAACCTCGTCAGCCGGCACGTCGAGGCCCGTGCCGACGCCTTCGCGCTGGACCTGACGCGGGATCCGGCCACGTTCGTGTCGATGCAGAAGCGGCTCGCCGTCACCAACATTTCCGACTTGTCGCCGAATGTTGTGGAATATGTGCTCTATGCCTCGCATCCCACGGCGCCCCAGCGCATCGCCATGGCCCGCTCCTGGGCCCTGCTGAACGGCACGCCGGTACCACCATGACGAGGGTGCTCATCGTCACGAACGATTTCCCCCCGCGACCGGGCGGCATCCAGTCGTTCGTGCACGGGCTGGCCCTGCGCACGCCGGACGTGGCGGTCTACGCGCCGGCGTGGCAGGGGTGCGCCGAGTTCGACCGGCGGCAGCCGTACGAGATCGTGCGCCATCCCACCTCGCTCATGCTGCCGACGCCCGCGGTGGCGCGGCAGGCTGCGCGGCTGGTCGCCTCGCACGGCGCTGACACGGTCGTCTTCGGCGCGGCGGCGCCGCTCGGCATGATGGCGCCCCGGCTGCGCGAGGCGGGGGCGCGGCGGATCGTCATGCTGACGCACGGGCACGAGGCGTCCTGGGCCAGCACGCCGCTGTTCCGCGACGCGATGCGGCGCATCGGCGAGCACGCGGACGTGGTGACCTACCTGGGGGAGTACACGCGCGCCCGGCTGGCCACCGTGATCCCCCGGGAGAAGCTGGTACGGCTGGCCCCCGGCGTGGACGTGGACCTGTTCCGCCCCGGGTCGGGCGACCGGCCCACCGTGCTGTGCGTGTCGCGGCTGGTGCCGCGCAAGGGGCAGGACCAGCTCATCAGGGCGTGGCCGCGGGTCCTGGCCGCCGTTCCCGACGCCGAGCTGGTGCTGGTGGGCGGCGGGCCCGACAGGAGGCGGCTGGAGCGGCTGGCCGACGGGACGCCGTCGATCCGCTTCGCGGGCAGCGTCCCCGCCGATCGGCTGCCCGGCTACTACGCGGCCGCCTCGGTGTTCGCGATGCCGTGCCGTACCCGCCTGCGCGGGATCGACGTGGAGGGGCTGGGGATCGTCTTCCTGGAGGCGTCGGCCAGCGGCCTGCCGGTGGTGGCGGGGGACTCGGGCGGCGCCCCCGACGCGGTACGGCACGGCGAGACGGGCCTCGTGGTCGACGGGACCGACGTGGAGGAGGTGGCGGCGGCCCTGGTCGAGCTCCTCGCGGACCCGGACAGGGCACGCAAGCTCGGCGCCCAGGGGCGCGACTGGGTGACCAGGGAGTGGGCCTGGGACCTCGTCGCCGCCCGGTTCCACGCCCTGCTCAATTGACAGCATGCTGTCGATACGACAGCATGCTGTCATGAATGAGTTCTTGGTCGACATTCCGCAGGCCGCGCTCGACGACCTGGCCGCGCGGCTGAAGGGGATCGAGGAGCCCGCGGAGGTCGCGTACTGGCGCGACCGGTACGACTGGCGGGCCTGGGAGGCCAGGCTCAACACCCACCCGCAGTTCACCACCGAGATCGACGGGCAGCGGATCCACTTCCTGCACGTCCGCTCCGCCTCGCCGGGCGCGTTCCCGCTGATCCTGACGCACGGCTGGCCCGGGTCGGTGGTGGAGTACCTGGACGTGATCGAGCCGCTGGCCGGCTACGACCTGGTGATCCCTTCGCTGCCCGGGTTCGGGTTCTCCGGGCCCGCCAGAGGATGGGACCGGTACCGGACGGCCAGGGCGTGGGCGGAGCTGATGCGGCGGCTCGGCTACGGCCGCTACGGGGCCGTGGGCAACGACCTGGGCACGTTCGTCTCGCTGGAGCTGGGACGGCTCGATCCCGAGCACGTGGCGGGGGTGCACGTCACGCAGATCTTCTCGCTGCCCGACGGCGGGCCGCTCGAGCTGGATCCCGAGGACGCCGAGCGGCTGCGCGCCGGCCAGGAGTTCATCTCGCGGCGCGGCGCCTACCTGCGGGTGCACGCCCTCCAGCCGCAGATCGTGGCGCCCGCGCTCGACGACTCGCCCGTTGGGCTGCTGGCCTGGAACGGGCAGCTGTTCGGCGAGGAGGTCCCCGCCGAGTTCGCCCTCACCAACGTGACCCTGTACTGGCTGACCGGCACCGGAGGCTCGGCCATCCGCTTCTACCACCAGGACGCGCGCGCCCCGCGCCCCGCCGGGCCCACCCGCTTCCCGATCGCCGTCTCGGAGTTCACGGGCGACATCTTCCGCTCGGTCCCGGCCCTGGCCCGCCGCGACCACGCGGACATCGTCTCCTGGCGCACGCATGAGGGCGGCGGCCACTACGCCGCCCACCAGGCCCCGCAGACCCTGGCCGACGACATCCACGCCTTCTTCGACGGGCTCCGCTGAATCCCGTCCGGATGCGTTCCGTGCGCCGTGACGGCGGGCAAGCATCCCCGACTCGCCGCAAGCGCCGGTCGCGGGCCCTCGGCCGGAGTGCGGCGGGCGGCCGGTGGGGCGGCCCGCCGTACAACAGCAAGATCATCCTTTCGTGGATCCAAGAGTCAGGCCGGCGACGAACTGTTTGTGCAGCAGTTGGAAGACGATCAGCGTGGGCAGCGCCACCAGCACCGAGCCGGCGGCCAGCAGGTTGTAGTCGGTGAAGAACTGCCCGCGCAGGTTGTTCAGCGCCGAGGTGACCGGCAGCTTGTCGCCCGACGACATCAGCACCAGCGCCCACAGGAAGTCGTTGTACATCCAGGTGAACTGCAGCGTGCTGAGCGCCGCCAGCACCGGCCGGCACAGCGGCAGCGTGAGCTGCCAGTAGCGCCGCCACACCGAGGCCCCGTCCACCAGCGCGGCCTCGGTGATCTCCTCGGGGATCGTCCGCATGAAGTTGGACATCACGAACACGCAGAACCCGAACTGGAAGGCCACGTGGATAAGGATCAGCCCGAGATAGGAGTCGTAGAGCGACTGCGAGTCCGAGATCCACGACGGCAGCGGGATCAGCGTGTAGAGCGTGTACAGCGGCGTGATGAGCACCTGCGGCGGCAGCAGGTTCCCCGCGGTGAAGACGATCAGCAGCACCTTGCGGCCGGGGATGCGCAGCCGGGAGATCGCGAAGGCGGTGAACGAGGCCAGCGCCAGCGTGATCAGCACCCCGGGGATCACGATGATCAGCGTGTTGAGGTAGTACTTGGGCAGGTCCGCCTCGCCCCAGGCCTGCCCGTAGTAGCCGAGCGTCAGGTGCTTGGGCAGCGAGAAGTAGCCCAGCCGCGAGGTCTCGTCGTAGGGCCGCAGCGAGGCGTAGACGGCCAGCGCCAGCGGCAGGATCCAGCCCAGCGCCACCAGCGACAGGAACGCGTACAGCAGGATCCGCAGCGGCCTGACCGGTTTGCGGGTGCTGGTCCGCGAACTGCCGGTGGTCTTCGAGGCGGCCGGTGCGGTGAGCGTCATCGTTCCTCCCTGAACAGCTGGGACAGATAGGTGACGATGAAGCCGAGCGAGATCACCAGCAGGATCACCGCGATGGCCGAGCCGAACCCGATCCGGCTGGCCTCGCCCACGATGTTCTCCGTGACCAGCACCGACAGCAGCTCCAGCCCGTTGCGGCCCTTGTTGATGGCGTAGACGATGTCGAAGGCACGCAGCGCCTCGATCACCGTGATGACCAGCACGATCACGTTGACGGGGCGCAGGGTGGGGAACACGACGCGGAAGAAGGCCTGCGCCTCGTTGGCCCCGTCGATCGCGGCGGCCTCCTTCAGCGCCGGATCCACGGCCTTGAGCCCGGCCAGGTAGATGATCATGACATAGCCGACATGGCGCCACCCGGCGGCGATCATCACGACCCAGATGTTGATGGCCCGGTCACCCAGCCAGTCCACCTTGAGATGAAATATCGCGTTCAGGACGCCGTAGTCGGACGAGTAGACGAGCTGGGCGATGAAGCCCACCACCGCCAGCGACAGCACCACAGGCATGTACAGGGCGCTCTGGTACACCCGCGAGAAGCGCAGCTTCCGATCCAGCAGCACCGCGCAGAACAGCCCGAACGGCGTGGCGATCAGACCCAGGAACCCCAGCCACAGCAGGTTGTTCCTGACGGCCGACCAGAAGGGCGGGTAGTCCGTGGCCAGCTGGCCGTAGTTCTCCCCGCCCACCCACTTGATCGGCCCGATCCCGTTCCAGCCCGTGCCGGACAGCGCGACCGAGGCCAGCGTGGGCCCCCAGATGAGACCCACGTTGACCACGACGGCCACCCCGAGCCCGCCCGCCAGGAGCACCTTGTCCCGGGTGGAATAGCGACGGGTCTTCATCACTGGAAGATGTTGGCCTTCTGCTTCTCGATGCTCGCCAGCAGCGAGTCGACGTCGTTGGGCTTGGTGATGAACGTCTGCAACGACGGGATCATCACTGTCGAGGCGAAGTCGGGCCTGGTGTCCCTGTCGAGGAACTGGGCGATGTGCGTGGCCTGGTTGACCAGTTCGGCGCCGCGCTTCTGCAGCGAGCTGTAGCCGCTGGGGTCGGCCTTGGAGCTGGCGGCCAGCGTGCCGGGGTCCAGCTTGGTGGCCATGTTCTGGGTGGTGGCCTGGGCCAGGTGCTTGAGCAGCGCCTTGGCGCCGTCCACGTTCTTGGCCTTGGCCGAGATCATGTAGCCGTCGATGGGCGCGTCGATGGAGTCGGTCCCGAACGAGGGGTTGATCTCGGGGAAGGTGAAGAAGTCGATGTCGTCGCGCTCGCTCTCGGGGAACTGCTGGGCCACGAACATCCCCAGCAGGTACATGCCGGTCTTCTTCTGCTGCAGCGACTGCCCGGCCTCCTGCCAGGTACGGCCCAGCGCCGCCGGCTGGTGGTACTCCAGCAGGCCCCGCCAGGTGTCGAAGACCTGCTTGACCTTCGGGTCCGTCCACGACTCCTTGCCGCCCATGAGCGAGATGTGGAAGTCGTAGCCGTTCATCCGCATGTTCAGGATGTCGAAGGTGCCCATCGCCGGCCAGCCGTCCTTGTCGGCGAAGGCGATCGGGATGAGCCCGTCGGCCTTCATCTTCTTGGCCAGCGCGATGTACTCGTCCAGCGTCTTGGGCGGCTGGTAGCCCTTCTGCTGCCACAGGCTCTTGCGGTAGAAGACCGCCCACGGGTAGTAGGTGGACGGCACGAAGTACTGCTTGCCGTCCTGGCCGGTCGAGGCGGCCTTGAAGGCGGGCGTGTAGTCGGCGCCGATCTCCTGCCACACGTCCGAGATGTCCGTGGCCAGGCCCTGTGCGGCGAAGAACTGCATGCGGTAACCGGCGAACCAGGTGAACACGTCCTCCGGCGTGCCCTTGAGGTAGCGGTTGATGTTCTCCTGGAAGGTGTTGTGGTCAACCGTGTTGATCTTGACCTGGGCCTGCTTGAACGCCGCGATCTGCGTCTCCAGGCTCTTCTTCGGGATCTCGTCGGAGGCGTTGGAGCCGAGCGTGACCGTGCCGAGGCCGCCGGAAGGCTTGCCGGCCGTGGACGTGTTCGTGCCGGTGCCGCACGCCGTGAGGAGCGCGGGGACCCCGAACGCGGCCGCGGTGCCCAGAAGCATGTTCCGACGGGAGATCGATTGTTGGGCCATGGTGATTCCTCCTTGCCCGGACCACTCAGATTCCCCCGAGTTCGCTCACCTTCATTCATCGAAAATCCAACAAATCGGACTGTCAAACAACAGTCTTATGTCGGAAGTCCTACGGCCCGCTCTCCGCTGCGCCGTTGCTGGATGACGACCGCGATGACCAGCAGCGCGCCCTGGGCCACGTTCTGCCAGAACGTGCTGATGCCGTGGAAGGTCAGCCCGTTCTCCAGCGCGCCCAGCAGGACGACCGCCAGCAGCGTCCCGCCGACGCCGCCCTTGCCGCCCTTGAGCGCGCACCCGCCGAGCGCGGCCGCGGTGATCGCCTTCAGCTCCAGCCCGGTGCTGCCCGAGGTGGGGTGCCCGGAACCGATGCGCGCGGTCAGGATGACCCCGGCCACCGCCGCCACGATCCCGGCCAGCACGTAGACGGCGATGAGGTACTTGTTGATGTCGATCCCGGCCAGCCGGGCCGCCGTGTCGTTGCCGCCGATCGCGTACAGGTTCCGCCCGATGTCGGTGTACTTCAGCAGGACGTGTACGGCCAGCGCCACCACCGCCAGGATCCACACCATCGTCGGCAACCCGAGGACAGCGCCGCGCGAGATGAAGATGAACACGTCGTCGCCCAGCACGTACCCCTGGGCCGCCCCGCCCGACAGCAGTTGCGCGAGCCCCTTGTAGGCGGCCAGCGTCGCCAGCGTGGCGATCACCGCGTTCACCCGCCCGTAGACGATGATCACGCCGTTGACCAGCCCCAGGAGCACCCCGACGACCAGCGCGGCACCCATGCCCAGCCACGGGTTGCGATCGGTGGCCATGAAGGTCATCGCCGACACCACCGAGGCCACGCCGGTGGCCGAACCCACCGAGATGTCCAGCGCGCCGCAGATGATGACCACGGTCTGCACGACCGCGAGCAGCCCGGCGATCGTCACCGCGTCACCGATCACGCGGATGTTGCTCCAGGCCAGATATCCCGGGTCGAGCACGCCGAACAGCGCGGCGACCATGACGATGGCCAGCACCAGGATGAGGTTCTGCGCGCCCACGGCGGCGATCGCGGTCACCAGCCTGCTCCGCCGCCGCTCCACCTCGGGGGCGACGGATTGCGTGCGGGAGGTCATAGCTCGCCTTCCAGTCCCATGGCCAGTGTCAGGATCGCTTCCTCCGAGGCCCGCGCCCGGGAGAGCTCGCCGGCCACCCTGCCGTTCCGCATCACCAGCACCCGGTCGGCCAGGCCGAGCACCTCGGGCAGCTCGGAGGAGACCACCAGCACGGCCACGCCGTCGCGGGCCAGGTCGGCGACGATGTGGTAGATCTCCGCCTTGGCGCCCACGTCGATGCCCCGGGTGGGCTCGTCCAGGATCAGCACCTTCGGCCTGCGGGCCAGCCAGCGCGCCAGCACCACCTTCTGCTGGTTGCCGCCCGACAGCTTGCGCACCTCGTGCTCGATCGACGGGGTCCGCACCCGCAGGCGGCCCACGAACTCCCGCACCGCCGCCCGCTCGGCGCCGCGCCTGATGAAGCGGAGCGTCCGCAGCCGGTCCAGGATGACCAGCGAGGTGTTGTCGCGCACGGTCCGCTCCAGGAACAGCGCCTGCGCCTTGCGCTCCTCCGGGGCGTAGCCGAGCCCGGCCCGCACCGCGTCGCCCGGGTGGCGCAGCCTCAGGACCCGGCCCGCCACGCTCACGGTGCCCGAGCGGATCGGCAGGTCGCCGGTCAGCGCCCTGGTCAGCTCCGAGCGGCCCGCGCCGACCAGCCCGGCCAGTGCCACCACCTCGCCCGCGCGCACCTGGAGGCTGATGTCGTGGACGTCGTCGGTGGTGACGTTCCTGACGTCGAGCACGACCTCGCCTGCCGGGACGTCCGGTCGTTCGAACATCGCCGACAGGTCGCGGCCCACCATCATGCGGACGATCTCGCCCTCCGTGGAGGCCGCGGCCTGCCGTACGCCCACCAGGGAGCCGTCGCGCAGGACGGCGATGCGGTCGGCGAGCCGGAAGATCTCCTTGAGGCGGTGCGAGACGTAGACGATGGCCATGCCCTGCTCGCGCAGCCGGCCGATCAGCGCGAACAGCGCCTCCGTCTCGTGCTCGCCGAGCGAGGAGGTGGGCTCGTCGAAGGCGATCACCTTGGCCTCGCCCGTCAGCGCCCGCAGGATCTCCACGAGCTGGCGCTGCGCCGGAGTGAGCGCCGAGCCCGGCGTGCCGGGGTCGAGCGCGTGCTCGAAGCCCAGCCGCGCCAGGTCGTCGCGGACGTGGGCGTTCAGCGCGGCCCGGTCCAGCAGGCGCCCCCGGCGGCGGGGCAGGGCGCCGGCGTAGACGTTCTCGGCCACCGTCACGTGCGGGATGATCTCCGGCTCCTGGCCGATCACCCGGATGCCCGCGCGGCGGGCGTCGGCGGGGGAGTGCAGGTCGAGCGGACGCTCGTCGAGCAGGACCCGGCCCGCGTCGGGACGGTGGTCACCGTTCACGATCTTGATGAGCGTGGACTTGCCCGCGCCGTTCTCGCCCATCAGCGCCGTGACCTGCCCCGCGGGGAAGTCGACGGTGACTCCCCGCAGGGCCTGGACCCCGGCGAAGTGCTTGGACAGGTCCTCTACGCGGAGCACTTGACCCCTTCTGCCTGCCAGTTGCCCGGGTCGACCATCTTGGTGGGGGCGAAGGCCTCGGGCGGCATCGTCTTGCCGCTCTTGATGTTGTCGTACATCGTCTGCACGGCCAGCTTGCCGACCTCGTAGCCGTTGATGAACAGGGCCGCCTTCATGCCCGTGGGCTTGCCGCTGTTCCAGTCCTTGCAGGCCAGGTAGGCGCCGAGGCCGACGCCGATGATGTTGCCGGGCTTGATGCCGGCGTTCTGCATGGCGGTCACCCCGCCGCTGACGTTCTCGTCGTTGCAGCCGAGGATGACCCAGTTCTTGACGCCGCGGTTGCCGCTGATCGTGGCCGCGACCTTGTCCTGCGCCCCGGTCGGGGTGTTGTCGGTGCCGACCTCGATCACCTTCTCGCCGCTGATCCCGGCCGCCTGCTCGAACTTGGGCACGGCCGCCTTGACCCGGTCGGTGCACACGGTCACGTCCTGCTGCCAGGCCGTGATGACCGCGGTGTCCTCCTTCTTCCAGCCGGCCTTCTTGAACTCCTCACCCGCGCGGGTGCCGACCGCCTCGCCCATCTGGGTGCCGGAGAAGCCCACCCGGGGCACCAGCTTGTCCTTGGCGCACGTCGACGGGTCCGGGGCGTCCACGCACACCTGGTCGTCGGAGGTGAGCAGCGGGATGCCCGCGTCCTTGGCCAGTTGCACGACCTGCGGGCCGACCGCGGGGGCGGGGACCACGATGACGATGCCGCCGACCTTCTTGCCGATCGCGGCCTGCGTCTCGCTGACCGCCTTGTTGGTGTCCTCGCCCAGGTCCACGACCTGCAGGTCGACGCCGAGCTCCTTGGCCTTGTCCCTGGCGCCGTTGGCCTCGCCGATGAAGTACTCCTGGTCGCCCTGCTTCTGCAGGTAGGCGATGGTCACCTTGCCCGACTGCTGCTGGGGAGGCCGGCTCGCGGTGGTCGCTTCCTTGCCCGACGAACAGGCTGCCACTCCGATCGCGAGGACGGCCAACACGGAGACCAGTCTCATGGTCTGCTCGCTTCCTCTAGAGCCCCGAAGTAAAGAAGGTTTCTTATTAGGAGCCTCCACAACTCCCCAGAACCGCGCAAGACCCACCACTAGATTTGTGGAAAAGCTGTGACATGATGCGGTCCGAGGCATGTCGGAAACTGTGGGAACCTGGTGATGCGATGCTCGCCCGGCAACGACAGCAGGCGATCCTGGACCTGGTCCGGCTCAACGGCGGCGTGCGCGTCGCGGACCTGGTCCGCGAGTTCGGCGTCTCGGACATCACGATCCGCCGCGACCTGGAGGTGCTGGCCGAACGCGGCCTGCTGGCCAAGGTGCACGGCGGCGCCACCACGCTCGACGCGGGTTCCACCGACGAGCCCGGCTTCGCCGCCAAGTCCGGGCAGCAGGAAGCCGAGAAGCAGGCCATCGCCAGGGCCGCCGCCCGGCTGGTACGGCCGGGCAGCGCGGTGGCCCTGTCGGCGGGGACCACCACGTGGACGCTGGCACACCACCTGGCCGCCACGCCGGGGCTGACCGTGCTGACGAACTCGATCAGGATCGCCGACGTCTTCCAGCGCGGCGGCCGCCCCGACCAGACGGTCGTGCTCACCGGCGGCACGCGCACGCCCTCCGACGCGCTCGTCGGCCCCGTCGCGGTCGCGGCTGTCCGCCAGCTCAACGTGGACGTGCTGCTGCTCGGCGTGCACGGCATGACCGTGCGGGCCGGCTTCACCACGCCGAACCTGATGGAGGCCGAGACCGACAGGGCCATGGTCGAGGCCGCGGGCCGCCTGGTCGTGCTGGCCGACCACACCAAGTGGGGCACCGTGGGCATCAGCACCATCGCCCGGCTCGGCGAGGCCGACGTGCTGGTGTGCGACGCCGGCCTGCCGGAGTCGGCCAAGAGCGCGCTCGCCGAGCAGGTCGGCGAGCTGATCATCGCCTAACCCTTGGTGGCGCCGCCCGTCAGCCCCTTGACGAACTGCTTCTGCAGCAGCAGGTAGAAGATCAGGATCGGCAGCGTGGCCAGGAACATCAGCGCGAACATCCCGCCGAAGTCGGCCGCGTACTGCCCCAGCGACTTGTAGATCCCCGTCATGATCGTCGTTCCCTCGCGCGGGCCGTAGATGATCAGCGGGTTGAGGAAGTCGTTCCAGATCCACACCCCCAGGAAGATCAGCACGCTCGCCGTGGCGGGCCGCAGCAGCGGGAAGACGATCCGCCAGAACGTCTGCCAGCGCGAGGCCCCGTCGATGGCCGCCGCCTCCTCCAGTTCCTTGGGCACCCCCTTCATGAAGCCCGAGAACACGAACACCCCGAACGGCACGTAGTAGCCGACGTTGAACAGGACCAGCCCCTGCAGTGTGGACATCAGCCCGAAGGCCTTCAGCACCTGCGTGATCGGGATGAGGATCACCTGCGGCGGGATCATCAGCCCGCACAGCAGCAACACCATGATCGTCTTGGACCACCAGGTGGACTTCCTGGCCAGGTAGTGCCCGAGCATGGCCGACAGCACCGTCAGGATCACGATCGACAGGCCGGTCACGATCACGCTGGTCCGCAGCGACGACCAGAACAGGCTGTCCGGGCTGGTCAGCACGCGCACCAGGTTGTCCAGCGTGGGCGGCGCCGGCAGCGACATCGCCCCCGCCGCGACCTCCCTGCTCGGCTTGAACACGTTGATCAGCGCGATGTAGAGCGGGATGAAGAACAGCCCGCCCACCACCAGCGCCACCAGCGAACGCCTCACAGCTGCACCTCCCTCCGCTGCAGGATTCTCAGAGCCAGTACGGCCAGCGCCGCGATGATCACGAGCATCACCACGGCCTCGGCGCTGGCGTAACCGGTGCGGTTCTCCACGAATCCCTCCTGGAGGATCACGAAGGCCACCGTCGCCGTGGTGCCCGTGCCCGGCCCGCCGTTCGTGATCACCTTCACGTGGTCGAAGATCTTGAAGGCGGAGATCAGCAGGACCACCGTGTTGATCGTCAGCGCGGGAGCCAGCAGCGGCCAGGTGATGCTGCGGAAGCGCCGCACCGGCCCGGCCCCGTCGATGGCCGCCGCCTCGGCCAGGTCCTGCGGCACGCCCTGCAGCCCTGCCAGGTAGACCACCACGCAGAAGCCGAGCATCTGCCAGCAGACGATGGACGACAGGGAGTAGAGCGCCAGGTCGGGATCCGACAGCCAGCCAGGTGGCTGGCGCACGCCGAGCCCGCGCAGCGCCTGGTTGATCGGCCCGTCGTCGGCCAGGATGCGCGTCCAGATCACGCTGATGACCACCGAGCTGATGACCATCGGCGTGAAGAACACGCTGCGCAGCGCGTTGTAGAGCCAGCCCTTGCGGTCGAGCAGGACGGCGATGGCCACCCCGAGGACGTTGGGCACGATCACCACGATCAGGGTGAGGATCGTGGTCACCCTCAGCGACTGCAGGAAGGTGTCGTCCTGCAGCAGCAGCTTGTAGTTGCGCAGCCCCACGAACTGGGTCTTCGGCCGCAGCAGCGCCTGGTTGGTCAGGCTGTAGCCGAAGCTCAGCCCGATCGGCAGCACCACGAAGCAGAAGTAGATCAGCGTGCCGGGGGCGGCGAAGGTCAGGAAGTGCCAGAGCCCAGGCCCCCGGCCGGGCCGCGCGGGCGCCTGCGCGTGCCTGGGCTCACGGCGTATCTCGGTGTCGACCGCCATCGCGTCAGCCGGACTTCTCCCACTCGGTATCCAGGAACTGCAGCGCCTGGTCGACGGTCTTCTTGCCGCTGACCAGGTCCTGCGCCGTGGACCAGAACTTGCCCTGCATGCCGGGCAGCATCGCCGCGTCGCCCGCCTCCCACGAGAACGCGGGCACGGTCGCGTTGGACTGCTGCGCCTGCTGCCACAGGTCGTAGGTGGCCTTGAACACCGGGCCCGTGTCGGACGGCGGCGTGTAGCCCTTGATCGCCGGGAACAGCGCGTCGGCCTTGACCGAGGCGTCCAGGTTCTCCTTCTGCAGCTGAAAGGCCAGCGCGAACTTCTTGGCCGCGGCCGGGTTCTTCGCGCTCGCGCTCACCGACAGCCCGCCGCCCGTGAACGTCGGCATGTGCAGGCTGCCGTCGTCGCTCGGCCAGGCGAACACGCCGATGTCATCCTTGATCGGCGACTTGTCGGCCGCCGCGGCGAACCAGCTGCCCATCGGGTACATCGCGCCCTGGCCCGCCAGGAACGCCTCCTGCGTCTTGGGGTAGTCCTGACCGATCTGCCGCTTGTCGATGTAGCCCTTGGCCGCCAGGTCGGCGAACTTCTGCGTGGCCGCCTTGAACCCCGCGTCCGTGGCGAACTTCACCTCACCGCCGCGCCGCTTGGCCATCCAGTCGGGCGCCTTGGCGTACAGGTCGTTGGCCAGCAGCGCCGTCCACGGCTGCGAGGTGACGAACACGCCGCCGCTGACGAACGGCGTGATGCCCTTGCCCTTCAGCTTCTCGGCGTCGGCCAGCAGCTCGGCGTAGGTCTTGGGCGGGGCGGCGATCCCGGCCTTCTGGAAGAGCTTCTTGTTGTAGTAGACGTTGGGGATCGTCTGGGTGTTGGTCGGCAGCTGCAGCACCTTGCCGTTGACGGCGCCGCAGGTGGGGCAGAGGAAGTCCTTGAGCTCCTCCTGCGACCAGGTCGCCAGGTTCGGCTCGAGCGCCACCAGGTCCTGCATGCCGATCTGCACGTCGGGCAGCTGGCCCGAGGCCGCGAGCTGCTTGGCGTAGTCGTTGCGGTCGGACTCCGAGGGGGCGGAGACCAGCTCCACCTCCAGATCCGGATTCGCCTTGGTCACCAGGTCGACCTGGGCCTTCCAGTACGACTCCGGGAGGTTGGGCGAGGGGAAGACGAGGAAGGAGACCTTCTGTTTCCCGGGGGCCGACGACGACGGCGCCGTCGAGCTCTGAGAGCCGCCACCGGACGAGCACGCGGTGAGGCCCAACGCCGCGGCTAACATCGCCGCGAACATTCTGTGCACTGTGGTCACCCTCCTGAACCGCCGGATCGTTAAGAACTCTTACTATCAAGAGGTAGGATCACTAGTATGTGATTCGGCCCACAGCTGTCAAGAGAAGGGCCCCAGAAGGGCAAAAGATAGGATCACTTCACACGCCGTACGGCATGCCAAAGAAACCCCGCGAACCGGGGTGAGCGGAGATCGGACGTCAGGAGCCGTAGAGGGCGTCGACGTCCTTGGCGAAGTCGCGCATGACCACGGCGCGCTTGATCTTCAGCGTGGGCGTCAGGTGGCCCGACTCCTCGGTGATGTCCACGTCGAGGATAGTGAACTTCTTGACCTGCTCGGCATGCGACACCGTCCGGTTGGCGGCGTCGACGGCCGACTGGACCTCGGCCAGGATCTCCGGGTCCGTGCGCAGCTCGGCCAGGGTCGCGCCGGGCCGGTTGTGCGTCGCCTTCCAGTGGTCGAGCGCCTCGGGGTCGAGCGTGACCAGCGCCCCCACGAACGGCCGGCCGTCGCCGACGACCATCGCCTGGGAGACCAGCGGATGGGCGCGCATGACGTCCTCCATCGGCCCGGGCGCCACGTTCTTGCCCGCCGCCGTGACCAGGATCTCCTTCTTGCGCCCCGTGATGCGCAGGTAGCCGTCGGCGTCCAGGTCGCCCAGGTCGCCGGTGTGGTACCAGCCGTCGGCGTCGCGCGAGGGCGTGTCGTTGTTCCAGTAGCCGTCGAAGACGTGCCGGCCCTTGACCAGGATCTCGCCGTCCTCGCCGATGGCGATCGTGACGCCGGGCAGCGGCTTGCCGACCGTGCCGAACTTGTTGGCGCCCGGGATGTTCACCGTGGAGGGCGCGGTGGTCTCCGTCAGCCCGTAGCCCTCGAGGATCTCGATGCCCACGCCGTGGAAGAAGCGGCCGAGCCGCTCGCCCAGCGCGCCGCCGCCGCTGATGCAGTAGCGCAGGTGGCCGCCGGTGGCCGCGCGCAGCTTGCCGTACACCAGCCGGTCGAACAGGGCGTGGCGCAGCCGCAGGCCGAGGCCTGCGCCGCCGGAGGACTCGGCCTTGCTCCACTCCACGGCAGTCTCGGCGGCCCGCGCGAAGATCTTGCCCTTGCCGGACGCGATCGCCTTCTGCTCGGCGCCGATGTAGACCTTCTCGAACACCCGCGGCACGCCCAGCATGAACGTGGGCTGGAACGAGGCCAGGTCGGGCGCGACGTTCTTCATGTTGGGCGTGTGCGCCAGGATCGCGCCCGACTCGATCACCGCGACCTGGATGAGCCGGGCGAAGATGTGCGCCAGCGGCAGGAACAGCAGCGCCGACGGCTCGGGGATGGTGAACAGCCGCTCGGCCGGACCGTGGATGGCGTTGCGCGCGGTGAACAGCAGGTTGTCGTGGGTGATCCGGCAGCCCTTGGGCCGTCCCGTCGTGCCGGAGGTGTAGACGATCGAGGCCAGGTCGGCCCCGCCGACCTGGGAACGGCGCTCCAGGACGTCGGCCTCGGACACGTCCTGCCCGTCGAGGGCGTCCTCGACGCCCCACACGAGCTTGAGGTCGGGCGCGGCCTCGCCGATCGCCGCCAGGTGCGGGTCGAGTTCGTAGAAGGCGGCCTTGGCGCCGCTGTCGGACAGGATCCACCTGACCTGCTCGACCGAGGACGTCTCGTAGATCGGCACCGTGACCGCCCCGACCGACCAGATCGCGTAGTCGATCAGCGTCCACTCGTAGCGGGTGCGCGACATCAGCGCGATGCGGTCGCCGTGCTCGATCCCCGCCGCCACCAGGCCCCTGGCCAGCGCCACCACCTGGTCGCGGAACTCGCCCGCGGTGACGGCGGACCAAGCCCCGTCCACCTGGCGCCGCATGATCACGGAGCCGCGCTCCTGCTCGCCGCGGCGGAACACGGTGTCGCTCAGGCTCGCCGAGGCGGGCACATCCACCAGCACGGGGACGCTGTACTCGCGCACGAAGCTCACTCCTCGTCGGGGGACGTCCTTCCCGAATCACTCTAGTGGCCACCTGCTCGTAGGATTTCCGCATGCGGGTCCATGTCGTGAGCGATGTCCACGGAAGGGCCGACGCGCTCGCGCGTGCGGGCGACGGCGCGGACGCGCTGATCTGTCTGGGCGATCTCATCCTGTTCATCGACTACGAGGACAACGCCCAGGGCATCTTCGCCGACCTGTTCGGCGCAGCCAAGGCCGAGGAGTTCATCGCGCTGCGCACGGCACAGCGCTTCGACGAGGCCAGGGCCATGTCCGCCGCGCTGTGGGCGAGCCTGGACGGCGACCCGCGCGACCACATCGAGCGCAACGTCAGGAAGCAGTACCAGGCGCTGTTCGAGGCCATGCCCGAGCCGGCCTACCTGACCTACGGCAACGTGGACGTGCCGCGCCTGTGGGCGGACTACACCAAGGACGGCCACCACGTGCTCGACGGCCAGACCGCCGAGATCGGGGGCTGGCGGTTCGGGTTCGTGGGCGGCGGGCTCAGGACCCCGTACCGCACGCCGTACGAGATCAGCGACGAGGAGTTCGCGGCGAAGGTGGCCGCGGTCGGCGAGGTGGACGTGCTGTGCTGCCACATCCCGCCGGCGGTGCCCGAACTGCTCTACGACACGGTGGCCCGGCGCTTCGAGCGGGGCAGCGAGGCCACGCTGCAGGCGATCAGGGAGACCCAGCCGCGCTACGCCCTGTTCGGACACGTGCACCAGCCGCTCTACCAGCGCACCCGCATCGGCAGGACCGAATGCGTGAACGTCGGCCATTTCCGTGGAAAGGGCGTCCCGTACATCCTCGAATGGTGACCCGAACGGTAACGTTGTCGCATGGCTGATCGCACCCGTTCCAGCATCACGATCGACGCCGACCGCGCCAGCGTGATGGCGGTCATCGCGGACTTTCCCGCGTACCCCGAGTGGGCCGGGCAGGTGAAGAGCGCCGAGGTCCTGAGCACCGACGAGCAGGGCAGGCCGGCCGACGTCAAGTTCGTCCTGGACGCCGGGGTGATCAGCGACACCTACACCCTGGGCTACCACTGGGACGACGACCAGCGGGTCACCTGGCAGGTGGTCGAGACGGGCAAGATGATCGCCAAGCTCGCCGGCAGCTACACCCTCAGCGGGCGCACCGAGGTGACCTACGAGCTGGCGGTCGACCTCAAGGTGCCGATGATCGGCATGATCAAGCGCAAGGCCGAGAAGGTCATCGTCGACACCGCGCTCAAGGGGCTGAAGAAGAGGGTCGAGCGCCAGTGAGGGTCCTGCTCTTCACGGGCAAGGGCGGCGTCGGCAAGACCACCGTCGCCGCCGCCACCGCCACGCTCGCGGCCAGGCGCGGGCTGAAGACGCTGATCGTCTCCACCGACACCGCGCACTCGCTGGCCGACGCGCTCGGCGTCGAGCCCGGCGAGGTCGCGCCCGGCCTGCACCTGCACCAGGTCGACACGCAGAAGTCGCTGGAGCGCCACTGGGGCGAGCTGCAGGAATACGCCCGCGGCCTGCTGACGGAGCTGGGCCTGGACCAGGTCACCTCCGAGGAGATCACGGTGCTGCCCGGCGCCGAGGAGGTCATCGCCCTCCTCGAGCTGCGCGAGCACGCCCAGGAGGGCCGCTGGGACGTCATCGTCGTCGACTGCGCGCCCACCGCGGAGACGCTGCGGCTGCTGGCCCTGCCCGAGGCGCTCGACTGGCACGTCACCCGCCTCCTGCCGGTCGGCCGCAAGATCATGAAGGTCGTATCGCCGTTCATGAAGACCGTCGCGCGCGTCAGCGCCCCCGGCGAGGAGGTGATGAGCGCGGGAGAGCGCTTCCACCGCGGCCTGATGGAGGTCCGCGAGCTGCTCACCGGCGAGCACGCCTCCGTCCGCCTCGTGCTGACCCCTGAGTCGGTGGTGCTCGCCGAGGCCAGGCGCACGCTCACCTCACTCAACCTGTACGGCTACCGCGTCGACGCCGTCGTGGCCAACCGGGTCTTCCCCGCCGGCGGCGCCGACGAGTGGCGCTCCCAGTGGGTGGCCGCCCAGTCAAGGCTGCTGACCGAGGCCGAGGAGTCCTTCGCGCCGCTGCCCGTGCACGTCGTGCCCTACCTGCCCGCCGAACCCGTGGGCGTGGACGCGCTGGCCAAGGTGGGACAGGACCTGTACGGCGACAGCGACCCGTTCGCCCGCCCCGACGTGGAGCCGCCGCTGCGGCTGTCGGCCGACGAGCTTTCGCTGGCCCTGCCCGGCGCCGACCGCGACGAGGTGGACCTGGGGCGCAAGGGGGACGAGCTGATCGTGACGGCCGGGCCGTACCGCAGGATTCTGGCCTTGCCCGCGGCGCTGGCCCGCAGGAAGATCAGCGGGGCGGCGCTCCGCGACGGCGTCCTGCGGGTACGGTTCGTCTCAGGAGGGCCTGATGACTGACAACAGCAACGAGCGGGATCCGATCGGGACAGTGGCCGAAGAAGCGCGCAAGCTTTTCGACACGATCCAGGGCAAGGCCACGCGCCATGTCGGCAAGACCGTGATCAACACCGTCACCGGAGGCGGCGGCGGTGGCGGGCGCAGGGAACGCGACGTGTGGGAAGAGGCGGTGTCCGAGCCCGAGCACGAGGAGTACATCTGCCGCGCCTGCCCGGTGTGCCGGGCGATCGCGGCGCAGCGCGAGTCCGGCTCCGACGTGACCGGGCACCTGGTCGCGGCGGGCGGCGAGCTGTTCGCCGCGGTGCGCGGCGCGCTGGACGCGCTGAGCAGGCCGGCCCCCCGCAGGCCGCGCGACGACCGCAGTCGCGACAACGTGGAACACATCGACCTGGGATAGGGGTGGCGGGGCATGCTCACGATCGGAGTGGACATCGGCGGCACCAAGGTGGCCGCGGGCGTGGTCGACGAGGACGGCAAGATCCTCCAGGAGGCGTTGCGGCCGACCGCGGCCGACCGGCCCGACGTGGTCGCCGAGACCGTCGCGGACGTGGTCCGCGAGCTGTCCTCCGGCAGGGAGATCGAGGCCGTCGGCGTCGGCGCCGCCGGATTCATCGACGAGACCCGCTCGATCGTGCGCTTCGCCCCCAACCTGGCCTGGCGCGAGGAGCCGCTGCAGAAGAAGATCACCGACCTGGTGGGCCTGCCCGTCGTGGTGGAGAACGACGCCAACGCGATGGCCTGGGGCGAGACCAGGTTCGGCGCGGGCCGCGGCCAGACGCACGTCATCTGCATCACCGTCGGCACCGGCATCGGCGGCGGCCTGGTCTTCGACGGCAAGCTGTTCCGCGGGCGCTGGGGGATGGCCGCCGAACTCGGCCACATGCAGGTGGTGCCCGGCGGGCGGCCCTGCGGCTGCGGCAACGACGGCTGCTGGGAGCAGTACGCCAGCGGCAACGCGCTCGTGCACGACGCCCGCTACCTGGCCGACGTGCAGCCGCAGCGCGCCAAGATCCTGCTGGAGCTGGCCGACGGCAAGATCGAGGGCGAGGAGGTGACCGAGGCCGCCCGCAAGGGCGACGAGGCCTCGCTCAGGGCCTTCGCCAACATCGCCGACTGGCTCGGCCAGGGCATGGCCGACCTGGCCGCCGTCCTCGACCCCGGCTGCTTCATCATCGGCGGTGGCGTCTCCAGGGCCGCCGACCTGTTCATCGACCGGGCCCGCGAGGCCTTCGCCGCGCGCCTGACCGGCCGCGGCCACCGTCCCGTCGCCGAGGTCAGGCTGGCCGAGCTCGGCCCGTGGGCGGGCGTGGCCGGTGCCGCGGATCTGGCCAGGCAGCGCTGACGGGACTACATTCCGTCCGTGACGGTCCTGCGGATCGGTACCTACAACGTGCGCAGCATGCAGGACAGCGTGCCCGCGCTCGTGCGCGTCATCACCGCCATGCGGCCCGACGTGCTGTGCGTGCAGGAGGCGCCGCGCTTCTTCAACTGGCGCGGCAAGCGCACCGAGCTGGCCCAGGCCTGCGGCATGACGGTGGCGGCGGGTGGCCGCCTCGGCGGCGTCGCCGTCTACGCGGGCCCGCGCGCCCGCGTGCTGTACGCCCAGAACCAGGTCCTGAAGGTCTTCCTCGGCCTGGAGATCCGCGGCATGGCGCTGGCCGTCCTCGAGGTCGACGGGGTACGGCTGGCCGTCGGCTCGATCCATCTGGACCTCAACGCCCCCGCCCGCCTCTACCACGTCAACGAGGCGATGGCCCTGCTCGACAGGGCCGCGGAGAGCCAGGGCGCCATCCCGGTGATCGCCGGTGACCTCAACGAGCAGGAACACGAGCCCGCCTGGCGCTACCTGGCCGGAAAGCTGGCCGACTGCTACCCGGCCGCGCCCAGGGGCAACGGGCTGACCTTCACCGCCCGCCAGCCCAAGGAGCGCATCGACGCGATCTTCGCAGGGGCCGGGCTGTCCGTCGTCTCGTGCGGTGTGCCCGAGGCCGAGGCCGCCGATCTGGTGGCGGCCACGGACCACCTGCCAGTGGTCGCTGAGCTCACTGTTGCCCCCTGAGGGGCGTGAGAGGTCAGGCAACCCGTACCATTTGCTCATGACCCGTCGCTCTCGGCGGCGTGTGCTCTCCCTGACCTTTGTGCTGGCTTTCGCCCTGCCGCAGGTCCAGGCCGCGCACGCTGATCCACGCCCCGTCACGGTGGAGGCGTGGCAGCACTCGATGAGCGCTCGCCTGGACTCCGACGGCTCGCTGTCCGACGTGTTCGCACTGTCGGCCAACGATGTGTGGGCCGTCGGCCAGCAGGGCATCTGGGACGTCTGGCAGAACCGGGGCACGATCCGCCACTGGAACGGGACTTCGTGGGCCGAGGCCGCCATCCGCGACGCGACCGGCGCCGACAACCTGCGCGGGGTGACCGCCACCTCGCCCTCCGACGTGTGGGTGGTCGGCGACGGGCACGACGGCGTGCCGTACCTGGCCAACGGCGACGTGACCGGGTTCGACCGGGTCAGGCCGCAGCAGTTGCGGGTCGGCGACTGGCTGGGCGGCATCGACGCCAGGCCGGGGCGGGTGGTGGCGGTCGGCAGCCGCGAGAACAACGGGCTCATCGTCACCGGCGAGCGCGGCGCGTGGACGGCGCAGGCCACCAAGGAGAAGGGCACGCTCTACGCCGTCTCGGGCATGTTCGCCGTCGGCGACAACGGCAACGTCCCGCTGATCCTGAAATATGCCGATAATGCATGGAAATCCGTGCCGGTGCCCTCGATTCCCGGCGGCTACCTGCGCGACGTCCAGACCGACGGCGCCAAGCGGGCGATCGCGGTGGGTGGCGTCCACACGGCCGACGGCCGGGTGGACCCGCTCCTGCTGGCGTGGGACGGCAAGAAGTGGGAGCGGCAGAAGACGGCCGCGGGCCGCGCCCGGCTCTACGGGGTCACGGACGACGGCAAGGGCCGGTTCTGGATCGCCGGCTACGACCCGGCCCAGCCGGCGGAGGCGTTCGTGCTGCGCTGCGAGAAGGGCGCCTGCACCACCCTGCGCGGCGAGCCGGTCAAGGGCCGTAGCAGCGTCCGGCTGCAGGCGGTGACCTACCTGCCGGGCAAGGGCGCGGTGTGGGCCGTGGGCCACTCGGTCGACAGGAACGACCGCTACACCGACGTGGTGGAGTCCTTCGGCCCCAAGGCGCCGGACCCGACGGGCTTCTGACCGCCAGGACGCGGCTCCGTCAGAGAACCGCTCCGTCGTCCCAGCCCGAGTCGTTGGGCGGGCCGTCGCCCATCCGCACCACCAGCGCCACGAACCCGCCGATGAAGGCGGCCACGGCGGTGAACAGCGCCCAGCCCTCCATGTGCCACTCGGCCATCGCGGCGATCAGCAGGTAGGCGGGCCCGCCGAACAGCGCCACCCAGGCCAGCTTGGTGGGCAGGTCGAGCTTGGGCAGCGGCGGCGGGGGCGGGGGAACGAAGTGACCCTCGTCCTCGTCGTCCGCGCGTTCGTCGTCCGCCTCGTCGTCGGCGAACTCGGGCGGCTTGACGATCCGGCGCGGCGGCTCGACCGGCTCGGCCGGGACGTTCTCGCTGTCCGGCCATGGCTGGTCGGCCGAGTCGCGCTCGGCGGTTTCGTTGAAGGACGCGACGATCTGGCGCCAGACCTCGTCCTCGTCACTCTGAGGCGTCACCTACGCGCCTTCCCCCTGGGTGCGTTCAGTCCCTCTGCAAGGGTACCGAGGCGTGAGTCCTGATGAAGTCGAGGCTCCCGGCAAAGATCTTGTCGGCGTCGTTGTCCAGGGTCGCAACATGATAGCTATCGGCTAGCTCCTCGATCGTGGCCTGGGGAATCTTCTGACGGATGATCGCCACGCTGGTGGGTTTCACCACGTGGTCCTCTGTGCTGTGGAAGACGAGCAGTGGCTGCTTCACCTCGGCCAGGTCGGCCTGGACCAGCGCCCAGAGGTCCGGCAGCGAGGCGGCGGCCTTGACGGGGGTGCGGGCGTAGGCCAGCTCGGTCATGCCGGGCTTCTTGACGTCGTTGGCCACACCGGGGACGGACTGGATGAACCACTTGATCACCGGGGCGAGCCGCAGCAGCGGCACGTCGTTGGCGATCGACGGGTTCACCACGATCACCCCTCTGATCGCCTCGCCGTGCACCTCGGCGAGGCGCAGCGCCAGGCAGCCCCCCAGCGACAGGCCCGCCACGAACACCTCGGCGCAGCGGCCCTGCAGGTCCTCGAAGGCCTTCTCCACCTCGGCGTACCAGTCGTCCCAGCGGGTGTGGTTCATCTCCTGCCAGGTGGTGCCGTGGCCCGGCAGGCGGGGCAGCGAGACGCTCAGGCCGTGCCCCGCCAGGAACTCACCCCACGGCCGCAACGACTGCGGGGTGCCGGTGAAGCCGTGGCACAGCAGCACGCCGACCTGTCCGGCATCGTGGTGGTAGGGCTCCGCGCCTGGCATGAGCGGCATAACAGCTCCTCGATGGGATTTCATCCCCGAATTGCCCGATCGTCGCACGATCCCTCGAGGGCTGGCTAGGAGCATCGCCTCTGGGATGCGAAGATGACTACGCTCGGGTTGATGGTCTGGGAAGAGGTGGCTGCGTGTTCTACTGGGTGGTCAAGGCCATCTTGGGGCCGTTCCTCCATCTGATCTTCCGGCCGTGGTCCGAAGGGACGGAGAACGTGCCCCGGCAGGGTCCCGTGATCCTGGCGGGCAACCACCTGTCGTTCGCCGATCATTTCTTCGGGCCCCTCCATCTGCCGCGCAAGGTGATCTCGCTCGGCAAGTCCGACTACTTCACCGGGCGCGGAATCAAGGGCTTCTTCACCCGGCTGTTCTTCAGCGGCGTCGGGACGGTGCCCATCGACAGATCCGGTGGCAAGGCGAGCGAGGCCGCGCTGCGCACCGGGCTGCGCGTGCTGCGTGAGGGCAACATCCTCGGCATCTACCCCGAGGGTACTCGTTCTCCCGACGGCCGCCTGTACAAGGGCAAGACCGGGGTGGCGCGGCTGGCGCTGATGTCCAGGGCGCCGGTCATCCCGTGGGCCATGGTCAACACCTACGAGATGATGCCGCCCGGGCGTCCGCTGCCCAAGCTCGGCATCCGGCCCGGCGTCCGCTTCGGCAAGCCCCTGGACTTCTCCCGCTACTACGGGATGGAGGACGACCGGCTGGTCCTGCGCGCGGTCACCGACGAGATCATGTACGCGCTGATGGAGCTGTCGGGGCAGGAGTACGTCGACAAGTACGCCGCCAGCGCCAAGGTCGAGATGGAGCGCGCGGCGCGCGCCGCCAAGAACGACCAGAAGGGCGCGTAGCGCCCCTTACTGGGCGCGGAGCGACTTCTCCGACTTGCCCATGGCGGTGGCCATCGTGCGCAGCTCCTCGCGGGTCATGCGGTCGATGAGGTAGGCGCGCACCACCTCCACGTGGCCGGGCGCGACGCGCCTGAGGCAGGCCATCCCCGCGTCGGTCAGCACGGCGAGCACGCCGCGATCGTCGCCAGGGCAGGTGGTGCGCTCCACCAGGCCGGCCTTCTCCAGCTGGGTGATCTGGTAGGTCAGCGCGCTCTTCGACACGATCACGCCCCTGGCCAGCTCCGTCATCCGCATCTGGCGCCCTGGGGCGTCGGCCAGCCGTACCAGGATCTCGTACTGGGGGTGGGTAAGGCCGGCAGCGGCCTTGAGCTGCTCCTCGATGCGCCGCTCGAGCAGATGCGAGGCGGAGAGGAACGCGCGCCAGGCGGCCATCTCCTCCTCATCGAGCCACCGGGTATCCGTCACGACGTCAGTGTACTTGTTGTTCAGATTTGAACTTTCCGGCTAGGGTGTTGTTCAAATCTGAACTAAGGAGTCTTTCGCATGCTCGGTCAGGCACGTTCCGTAGTCCTGCTGATCGCCCGGGTAGCGGTGGGCGTGATCTTCCTCGTGCACGGCTATCAGAAGTTCGCCACGATGGGGATCGCGGGAACCGCCAAGTTCTTCGAGTCGGCCGGGATCCCGCTGGCGGGTGTCGCCGCGCCGGGGATCGCGGTGCTGGAGGTCGCGGGCGGGCTCGCCCTCATCCTGGGCGTCGCGCTGCCGGTGGCGGGGACGCTGCTGGCGCTCGACATGATCGGCGCCATCGTCTTCGTGCACGGGGCCAACGGGATGGACGCCACCAAGGGCGGTTACGAGTTCGTCCTGGGGCTCGCGGCGGCGGCCCTCGCGGTCGGCTTCACCGGCGGCGGCGCGCTCGCCCTCGACCGCCTGTTCACCCGCCGCACCCGCGTTCCCGCGTAACCCTTCAGCGGCGGCGCGCCGTACCGGGGGCATGGAAGGCGTCGCGGACCTGGGCGCGGAGCCAGGCGTGTGCCGGGTCGGCGTCGTAGCGGGCGTGCCAGGCCTGGGAGATGCGGATCGGCGGCAGGTCCAGGGGGATGGGGAACGAGACGAGGCCGAGGGTCTCGATGGCGCCGCACATGAGCCAGTCGCCGCCCGCCATGCCGACCAGGTCCGAGGCCAGGACGACGAACATGGCCGCCGTGAAGGTGGGCATCGAGCCGACCACGCGCCGCCGCAGCCCCAGGGCGGCCAGCGCATGGTCGATGGGCCCGCAGGTGCGGCCCCGGCGGGAGGTGACCACGTGGTCCGCCGCGGCGAACCTGGCGGGGGTCACCTCGCCGTCCAGCAGCGGGTGGCCGGGCCGCACCACGGCGACCGGCTGGTCGGTGATCAGGGATTCCACGTGCGAGCCGGGATCCGGCTCGTCCAGGACGGTGACCTGCAGGTCCGCGACCCCTTCCCGCAGCGGCCGCAGCTCGCCCGGCCCCTCGGGCACGAACCGCAGCGTCACCCCCGGCGCCTGCCGCGCCACCTCGGCCAGCAGCGGCGCCCCGATCGCCGCGGTGACCGGGTCGGAGGCCATGATGACGAACTCCCTGACCAGGGTGGCCGGGTCGGGCTCCGCGGGCGACACGAACACCCGCCGCGCCGCCTCCACCAGCGCCCGCACCTCTCCCTGTACGGCCAGCGCCCGCGGCGTGGGCACCATCCGCCGCCCCGACCGGACCAGGATCGGATCGCCCATGGCCTTGCGGATCCGCCCGAGCGTCCGGCTCATGGCGGGCTCCGACAAGTGCAGGCGCGCGGCGGCGCCCGACACGCTGCCCTCCTCGAGCAGCACGTCCAGCGCGGTCAGCAGGTCCAGGCTGGGTTGCGTCTGATGCATATATCGCCTGCCAAAGATGCATTTGAGGTTATGTCAGGTCCGAGTCTACGGTGAGCTTCGCGGAGGCCTCCCGTTCCATCACCGACTCGTTCAGAGGGGTTTCGCATGCCCGCGATCGACCCGAAAACCCAGGAGACCCACGACGCGCAGGAGGCCGGTCATCCGGCGCGCGCCAGGATCCTGGCCGTCATGGCGGCGGCCGTGGTGCTCGCCGTGAGCCTGGTCGCCGCCGTCAACCTGGCCATCCCGACCCTCGCCGCCGGCGAGCTGCACCCGACCCAGGCCCAGATCCTGTGGGTGGTGGACGCCTACGTGATCGTGTTCGCCTGCCTGCTGATCCCCGCCGGAGCCGCGGGTGACCGGTTCGGGCGCAAGGGCGTGATGCTGGCCGGGCTCGGCGTGTTCGCGCTCGGCTGCCTGGTGGCGACGCTGGCGCAGGACGTGGCCGTGCTGATCGCCGGCAGGGCGCTGAGCGGCGCGGGAGCCGCCATGGTCATGCCCGCCTCCCTGGCGATCTCGGTGGGCGTCTATCCGCCACGCCAGCGCGGGCACGCGGTGGCCACCTGGACCGCGGCCACCGGCGCGGCCGGCGTGATCGGCAACCTCGGCGGGGGAGCGGTGATGCAGTGGCTGCCCTGGCGGGCGCTGTTCGCCGTGCCGATCGGGCTGGCCGCCGTGCTGGTGCTGCTGGTCGCGCTGTCCGCGCCGCGGATGCCTCGCCACCACGCCGACCTGGACCTCGCCGGCGCCGGGCTGCTGACGGTGGCGTCGGTGGCGCTGCTGTCGGGGATCATCCAGGGCCCTGAGGCCGGCTGGGGAAGCGGGCTCGTGCTCGGCTCGTTCGCCGCGGCCATCGTGCTGTTCGCGGTGTTCGTCGGCCACCAGTTGCGGGCTGCGCGCCCGCTGCTCGACCCGCGGCTGTTCCGGCTGCCGCGGCTGCGCGCCGGGACGCTGGGCGTGGCGGTGATGTTCTTCGGGCTGTTCGCGCTGTTCTTCGTCAACGCCCGCTACCTGCAGTCGGTGAAGGGGTTCTCGCCGCTGCTGACCGGGGTGGCGATCGTGCCGCTGGCGATCCCGATGATCGTGCTGTCACGGCTGTCGGCGCGCTTCGACCGGCGGGTGGCCGTCATCGCGGGCCTGGCGGGGAACGTGCTGGGGCTGCTGATGCTGTCGCTGGCCGACGCGGCCATGCCGTACGCGCTCTATGCGGTGGGGTTGCTGGTCATGGGGGCCTCGATGGGGCTGTGCCTGCCGGTACTGTCGCACGAGATCATGGCGGCGCTGCCGCGCGAGCGGGCCGGGCTCGGGTCCGGGCTCAACAGCGCGACCAGGGAGCTCGGCAGCGCGCTCGGCGTGGCGGTGATGGGCACCGTGACGGCCACCCACGGGATGGCCGCCGGGTACCGGGTGGTCGCCGCCGTGGTGCTGGTCGGCGGCTTGGTGACGCTGACCGGGCTGCGGGACAGCGCGCCTTAGGAGACGTGTGCCCGGATCTGGGCGATGTGCTCGGGGGTGGTCCGGCAGCAGCCGCCGACCATGGCGGCGCCCGCCTGCTGCCACTCCTTGGCGGCCTGGCCGTACTCGACCGGGTCGGTCAGCCCCTGCCAGCGGTGCGCGGCCGGGTCCCAGGTCTCGCCCGAGTTCGGGTAGACCACGATCGGCAGGCCGCCCTTGAGCGACTCGATCAGGCCGGGGATGTGCCGCGGCGCGGTGCAGTTCGCGCCCACGGCCACGACCTGCGGGTTGCCGGTGAACAGCGCGGCGGCCTCGCGGATCGGGGTGCCGTCGTTGATGTGCTCGCCGTCGCGGCAGGAGAAGCTGATCCACGCCTTCACGTCCGGCGTCTCCTCGAGCACCCGGGCCAGCGCCCTGGCCTCCGGGTACGACGGGATGGTCTCGACGGCCATCAGATCGGCCCCGGCCTCCACGAGGATCTCCCAGCGGGGCCTGTGCCAGGTCACCAGGCCGTCCTCGTCCAGGTCGTAGTCGCCGGTGTACTCCGCCCCGTTGGCCAGATAGGCCCCGTACGGCCCGACGGACGCGGCGACCAGCCCGCCGCCGGCCTCGTCACGGGCCTGGGCGGCCAGCTCGACCGACCGCGCGATCAGCCGGACCGCCTGCTCCAGGTCCAGGCCGCGCTTCATGAATCCGGGGATCGAGGCCTGGTAGCTGGCGGTGATCGCCACGTCCGCCCCCGCCGCGAAGTAGTCGGTGTGCACCCGCCTGATCAGCGCCGGGTCCTCAAGAAGCAGGCGCGCGGACCAGAGCTCGTCGCGTAGGTCCGCGCCGAGCGTCTCCAGGTGGGTGGACAGACCGCCGTCCAGGACGAGAGTGCTCACCCATCCAGAGTATGGTCCCTGGAACACCAGGCCGAACAATGCCGTCATCTATCACTTTGAGTCGATAAAGAGTACTTATTCGTAGCGCAATCCAATCTGCCGGACGAGGTCCACGAACGCGGATCCGGCGTCGGGGGCGAACGCGCCGGGCGTGTAGACCACCTCGCGCAGCTCGCCGCTGAACGGGAACGGCCCGTGGCGCTCGAAGACCTCCCACGACACCGGTGAGCGCCGGTCCACGCCGACGTCGACGCCCTCCATCGGGCAGAACGCCGCCAGCATGGGCAGCCCGGCCAGCTCGCCCCTGACCTGGCCGTCCACCTCGACGCGGGCCCGCCACTCCCAGTCGCCCGGCGCGGTGACCGCCAGCGTCACGGTCTCGCCGGGCGGGCCCGCGCGCAGCTCGTGCGGCACGCCGTACCCGTTCTGGACGAAGACCACCTCGCCGTCCTCGATGTACAGCAGGTAGCCGCCGCCCTGGCCGCCGTGCGCGACCAGCACGCCCTCGCCGGGCCTGGCGATGCGGACGGTGACCGTGAACGAGCGCCACTGGATCAGCTGGAGCGCCTGCCACCGCTCCAGCGTGTGCGCGTGCGGCGGCAGCCGTACCGGGACCGCGTCCTGCTGCCAGGGCGGGCGCAGCAGGTAGCGCAGGCGCGAGCCCTCGTCCAGCGGATAGACCTGGTTGGCCCGGGCCGCCTCCTCCCAGGCCCCGGCCAGCTCCTTGACCACCTCGGGATGGCGGGCGGCCAGGTCGTCGAGCTGGGTGCGGTCGGTAGGGCGGTGGTACAGCTCCCACTCGTGCTCGCCGAACGGGGTCAGCGGCGCGTGCCGCGTCACGATCTCCCACTCGCCGCGCACGTACCCCCGGTGCCCCTGCAGCTCGGAGTACTGCCCGCGCGGCGGCCTGTCCCTTTCGAGCGACGTGCCCTCGCGCGGCAGGCCCTCGGGCGCCTCGACGCCCGTCAGGTGCATCAGCGTGGGGAAGATGTCCGTCACGTAGGCCCAGTCGTGCCGCTGCTCGCCGCGCGGGCCGCCGGGCCACGACATGAGCAGCGGTACGGCGTGCCCTCCCGCGTGCGTGTTGCGCTTGTAGAGGCGGAAGGGCGTGTTGGAGGCCATCGCCCATCCGCGCGGGTAGTGGGCCAGCGTGCGCGGGCCGCCGATGAGGTCGAGGCGGGCCAGGTCGGCGTCCGGGTCCTCGCGGTCGTGGCGGCTGTTGGACGACAGCAGCGTCCGCAGGTACTGCGTGGTGCCGTGCTCCTCGCCCTCCCTGGACGCGCCGTTGTCGGAGGTGAACAGGAACACCGTGTCATCGAGCTGCCCCAGGTCGGCCAGCGTCCGGCGGAGCGTGCCGACGCTGCGGTCGATGCTCGCGATCATGGCGGCGTAGACCTCCATGTAGCGGGCGAAGACCCGCTGCTGCCCGTCGGTCAGCTCGTCCCACGCGGGCACGTCGTCGCCGGGTTCGCGGTTGCGCGGGGCCAGGCGGGTCCCCTCGGGGAGGATGCCCAGCTCCCGCTGCCTGGCGAAGCGGCGCTGCCGTACAGCGTCCCATCCGTCCTGATATTTGCCACGGAAGCGCAAAATCTCGCCCGCGGGAGCCTGAAGTGGCGCATGGGCCGCGCCGTGCGCCAGGTACAGGAAGAACGGCCGGCCGGCGAGGGAGGCCTGGGTGACCAGGTCCACGGCCTCGCGGGTGAGGTCGTCGGCCAGGTAGTAGCCGTCGGGGTAGCGGTCCACCTCGACCGCGGAGTTGTCCCTGATGAGCCGGTGCGGGTGGTGATGGTTGGTGAACGCCTCCAGGAACCCGTAGAAACGGTCGAAACCCCGCTGTAAAGGCCAGGTGTGCCGCGGCCCGGCGTCGGACATGTCGGAGTCCTTGGTCAGGTGCCACTTGCCCACGGCCATCGTCAGCCACCCGGCCGCCCTGAACACCTCGGCCAGCGTCGGCGCCTGCGCCGAGATCTCGCCCGCGTACCCGGGGAAGCCGGGATCGGAGTTGGCCACGTGCCCGACGCCCGCCAGGTGCGGGTTGACGCCGGTCAGCAGCGCGGCCCTGGTGGGCGAGCACATCGGCGTGACGTGGAAGTCGGTCCACTGGACGCCGTCGCCCGCCAGCGCGTCCAGGTGCGGGGTCGGGATCTCGGAGCCGTAGCATCCCAGGTCGCTGAAGCCCACGTCGTCGACCAGCACGATCACCACGTTCGGCCCCCGCGGCGCCGGCCGCTCCGGCCACCAGGACTCCGACCCCGCGAACGTCCTGCCGACCCGCCCGCCGAACCCCTCGTAGGCGCTCACCCGGCCAGCCCGGCCCGTGGTCCGGCGTCGCGCACGTCGTCGATGCCGGTGCCGGACAGGATCTCCAGGTCCGGAAGGTCAAGGTGGGCCCTGGCCTCGTCAACGACGACGCCCTTGAGCCCGAGCAGCAACACAGTCGTGGCCATGCGGCCGATTGTCCCGACTGGTCCCGCGCTCGCCTAGACCCACAAGCCCACCCCACGGCCGCGTTCTTCGTAATGGGCGATCCCTGCCACCCGGTCAGCTCCCCGGAGGGCGGTCTCGCCTCGCGGTCTCCAGAGAGCGTCCCCGCCTCAGGGTGGGTGGTGGTCCAAGCGGGTTTGGGGGAGCTTGGCTCCCCCATGAGGCCGGTCCGCAGCTGTGTCGCGCGAAGCGCTGCCGAAAGCGAGGACCTTCAGCGCTGGGCCTGGAACATCCAGTGTTGCTTGTCGATGTCCTGGGTGACGGCGATCAGGAGGTCCTGGGTGACCGGGTCGGGTTCGGCTGTGGCGTCCACGCGGTCGCGCATGCGCTTGGACACCGCCTCCAGGACGTCCGTGAACGTCGCCACGACCTTGCCGTCCTCGATCCACGTCGCGTCCGGCTGCGTGACCTTCGTGGACTTGGCGATCGTGGCCGACCGGCCGTCCGGGTTGACGCCGAGCGCGACGGCGCGTTCCGCGATCGTGTCCGCGTGCTCGCGCACCACCGCGACGAGCTCGTCGAGCTGCAGGTGCAGCGGACGGAAGTGCGGGCCGACGACGTTCCAGTGGGCCTGCTTGGCGACGAGGGACAGGTCGATGAGATCTACCAGTGCGCCCTGCAGGGCTTCCGCGACGGTTTCCTTGGCGGCGCCCGAGAGCGGGCCGGTGATCGTAGCCATGGCTGTACCTCCCCGTTGGTTTCATCTCTCCCCTTGAAGAACACATCGCCGCTGGGGCTTCTTCCATTGACACTGCAATAGTGACAGTGTCATTGTGAAGGTATGAGCGAGACCTGGACCATCGGCGAGCTGGCGGAGCGGGCGGCGGACGAGCTGCGCGCCCACAGCCAGCCGGTCAACGGCCGGGTCCGCGACGTGCCCGGCGAGCGCCTCATCCGGTGGTACACCACGATCGGTCTTGTCGACCCGCCGCTGACCAGGCGCGGCAGGATCGCCCAGTACGGCAGGCGGCACCTGCTCCAGCTCGTGGCCATCAAGCGGCTCCAGGCGGCGGGCCGTTCGATCGCCGAGATCCAGGCCGCCCTGACCGGCGCCACGGACGCGATGCTCCAGGAGATCGCCGCTCCCGAAGAAGCGATCCTGCCGCCTCCCCGACCGGCGGCAACGGCCGCCGACGAGGAGGCCGCACCTGCGGCCGAGGGCCGGGCACGGTTCTGGGCGGCCCACGAAGGCGCCGCCCTGCGTGCGGCTCGCCGTACTCAGGAAGGCGGGGAGGGGCAGGCTCGCCGTACTCAGGGAAGCGGAGAGGCTCGCCGTACAGGAAAGCCTTTGGTGTGGGGGGTGAAGGTGGCCGACGGGGTCACCGTGACGGTGGACGGCGGGGGCCGGTTGCCGTCGGAGGAGGACGTCCAGGCGGTGCTCGCCGCGGCGGGGCCGCTGCTCGCGGTGCTCGAAGAGAGGAAGCTCGCATGAAGATCACTTCGCTCGAACCGAGCCGGTGCGTGCCGGTGCCCGACGCGGGGTTCGGGGCGCTGCGCACCGAGCGGGGCAACCTGCCGCTCGAGAGCGTCGACGTAAAGGCTGATATTTCGGGACTTGTGGCTGGGGTCGAGGTGACCCAGGGCTTCAGAAACCCGTTCGACGTGACGCTGGAGGCGACCTACGTCTTCCCGCTGCCGGCCAGGGCGGCCGTGACCGGATTCCGCATGGAGGCCGACGACCGGGTGATCGAGGGCGTGCTGAAGGAGCGCGGCCAGGCCAGGGCCGACTACGACCAGGCGCTGCGCGAGGGCAGGAGGGCCGCGATCGCCGAGGAGGACAGGCCCGACGTGTTCACCATCCGCGTCGGCAACCTGGTCCCCGGCGAGAAGGTCCTGGTACGGCTGACGCTGAGCCAGCCGCTGCCGTACGAGGACGGGGCGGCCACCTTCCGCTTCCCCCTGGTCGTGGCGCCGCGCTACATCCCCGGCACCCCGCTGGACGGGCCCCCGGCGGGCGACGGCGTCGCCCCGGACACCGACGCTGTCCCCGACGCCTCCCGGATCACGCCCCCGGTCCTGCTGCCCGGCTTCCCGAACCCGGTGGCGCTGTCGCTGCGGGCCACCGTCGACGCCGCCGGGCTCGACCTGCGCGAGCTCGCCTCCAGCCTGCACGTCGTGCAGGAAGAGGGCGACACGGTCAGCCTGCATCCCGGCGAGCGGCTCGACCGCGACTTCATCCTGCGGCTGACGTTCGAGGCCTCCACGGCGCTGCAGCTCACCGAGGAGGGCGCGTTCGCGCTGACCGTGATGCCGCCCGCGCTCGAGTCCCCGCGCGCGCCCCGCGACCTGGTGCTCCTGCTCGACCGCTCGGGCAGCATGAGCGGCTGGAAGATGGTGGCCGCCCGCCGCGCCGCAGCCCGCATCGTCGACACGCTGACCGCCCATGACCGCTTCGCGGTGCTGACCTTCGACTCCGAGGTGGAGCGGGCCTTCGACGGGCTGGCCGAGGCCTCCGACCGCAACCGCTACCGCGCCGTCGAGCACCTGGCCAGGGTGGACGCCCGCGGCGGCACCGAACTGCTCGACCCGATGCTGCAGGCCATCGCGCTGCTCGGCGACGGCGGTGCGTCCCGCGAGCGCGTGCTCGTGCTGGTCACCGACGGCCAGGTCGGCAACGAGGACCAGATCCTGGAGCGCACCGGGGGCGCGCTGTCGGCCATGCGCGTCCACGTCGTCGGCATCGACCGCGCCGTCAACGCCGGCTTCCTCGGCAGGCTCGCCGGGCTCGGCGCCGGCCGCTGCGAGCTGGTCGAATCCGAGGACAGGCTCGACGCCGCCATGGAGCAGATCCACCGCCGCATCGGCGCCCCGCTGGTCACCGACCTGTCGCTCAAGGGCCTGGACGCCGCCGACGTCACCCACCTGGGCTCGATCTTCCCCGGCGTCCCGCTGCGCGTGTACGGCAGGCGCCGCTCCGGCGACGCCGTGACCGTACACGGCCTGGCCGCCGGCGCGCCGTGGGAGCAGCACGTCACGGGCACCCTGGTCGACAACCCGGCGCTGCCCGCGCTGTGGGCCCGCGCCCGCCTGCGCGAACTGGAGGACCGCTACGCGATGGGCGAGCACGCGCTCGAGGCCGAGATCGTCAGGATCTCGCTGGAGTACGGCGTGCTGTGCCGCTTCACCGCCTACGTGGCCGTCGACACCCGCCAGGTGGCCGGAGGGGAGCCCGAGCACCGGGTGATCCAGCCGGTCGAGTCGCCCAGCGGGTGGGAGATGCCGTCGGGGCCGCCCATGATGCCCCGCGCCTTCGCCGCCATGGCATCTCCGCCTCCCCGTATGGCGGTGTTCGCCGCGGACGATCTCGACGTGCCCGACTTCCTGGCAGGCGGGGCGCCTCCGGCCGCTCCGGGCGGCGGCGGGTCGGCAGGCGGGATCGTGCCGCCGCGGCCCGCCCGCGGGTTCGGCCGTCCAGGACGTGCCCGGGTCACGCACGGCCTTGACTCGGTGGTGCCGCAGCTGCGGGCCGAGCTCGAACGGCTGCGTTCGGTCGCGGCCGCCGGGCTCGCGGTGTACCTGGTCGACTTGGGGTCGCGTCTGGAGGCGCTGGCCAGTTACCTGGGCGGCCACGCCGAGCTGCAGGCGCTCGCGAGGGAGCTGCAGACGGCCGAGCTGGCCTCCGCCGACGTGCCCGGGCTGCGCGCTCGCGCCATCGAGGTGCTCACCTCGCTGACCGGAGGAGACCAGGAGCCCCGCCGCGCCTTCTGGAAGCGCTCATAGCATCGGCTCCGCCCGCGGCCCGCCGCCTGGTCAGATGCTCACGATGGACGGGCCGCACCTCCAGCCGCCGCGGGTCATCGTCGAAGGCCATCCGCACCACGAATCTCGGCGCCGAGCCTCTGGTCGCGGACGGTCTGGGCGAGCGTGCGTAGCAGCCGCGCCGCCACCTGGGGCTCGCTGAGCAGGACGAGGATCTCGACCCGCGCCGGCCGTAGCGGGGCAAGATCTCGACCCGCTACGGGTGGCGTGGCTGGGTGCGGCCGGTGTTCCAGGCCCAGGCGGCGATCGCGACGCGGTTGCGGGCGCCGAGCTTGCGTTGGATGCTCGCGATGTGGTTCTTGACCGTGCCAGGTGACAGGAACAGCTCCTCGGCGATCTCGGCGTTCGTCCTGGCCTGCGCGACCAGACGGGCCACGTCCTCCTCGCGCTCGGTCAGCCCCGGATCCTCCGGGACGTCGTCCGCCGTCCCCGCCTGACGCAGCAGGCTCACCGTCAGCTGCGGGCTGATCAGCACGTCGCCGCTCATCGCCGCGCGCACCGCCTCCACCAGCAGTGCCGGGCCCGACCGCTTGAGCACGAACCCGGACGCGCCGTGCCGCAGCGCTGCCCGCACGTACTCCTCCTGGCCGAACGTGGTGACCACCACCACCCGGACGTCTGTGCCCGCCAGCGCCTCTGCCACCTCGATGCCGTCGGCGCGCGGCATCCTGATGTCGGCCAGCACCACGTCGGGCCGCACCGTTCTGGCCAGCTCGATGGCCGTCCTGCCGTCGGCGGCCTCGGCCACGACCGTCATGTCGGGCTGGGCGTCCAGGATCAGCCGGAAGGCGCTGCGGATGCCTTCCTGGTCGTCGGCGATGAGGATGCGGGTGGACATGCCGCTCATCGTGGCAGAGGCAGGCGCGCCCGCAGCGCCCACCCTCCCTGCTTCACGGCTTCCGCGCTCAGCTCGCCGCCCAGCGCCTCGACCTGCTCCGCCAGCCCCCTCAACCCCAGCCCGCCCCTGCTGCTCGTGCCCTCTCCGACGCCGTCGTTCCCCACCTCGACCACCACCGCCTCGTCCTGCGGCCACACCGCGATGTCGACCCGAGCCGCATCCGGCGCGTGCCGGCGCACGTTGGTCAGAGCCTCGACCACGATCCGATACACCAGCACATCCACCTCCGGCGGCAGCCGCAGCTCACCCACGCTCACACTCACCCTCGCCCGACTCGCCCCCTCGAACCGCACCCCCAACTCCTCCAACCCACCCACCCCCCGCACCCCAGGCCCGACGCCCCCCTGGCCCACCACGCCTCCTCGGCGCACCACGCCTTTCCGGCCTGCGATGCCTCCTGGGCCCGCGACGTCTTCCCGGCCTGGGTTGTCTTCCTGACCCCTGGCCTGCTCGCGGCCCGCGAATCCTTCCTGGCTCGCGACGCCCACCGGGCCTGCCACGCCACCTTCACCCGTTGCGCCGCTCTCACCCGACGTCGCTGCGCCCTCATCGTTTGCGCTGCCCTCACCCGTCACTCTGCCCTCGTCTGTGGTGGCGTCGGCCTCGCCCGTCGGGTTGTTCTCGCGGGTCGGGTCGTCGTGCAGTTCGAGGACTGTCCTGTCGAGGGTGGCCATGGCCCGCAGGCCCGCCTCCTCCACACGCCGCAACGCCCGCATGGCCTGCTCCGGATCGTTCGCGCCCGCGACCTGCCCGGCCTGCGCCTGGGCCAGCATCTCGCTCACGTCGTGGGCCACGAAGTCGTGCAGATCCCTGGCCAGGTGCAACCTCTGCGCCGCCCTCGCCGCGGCCACTGCCCTGGCCCGCCCCGTCTCCAGCGAACGCAGGTAGACCCCCACGCCCGTCGCCCCCACCACGCCCACCGACCAGAACGCGCACGCGCCCACCGCCTCCAGCGGCGACGCGGGCGCGAAGTACCGCAGCAGCCACGTGCTCGCCGCGATCCCGCTGACCACGCAGGCCGGTACGGCACGCCGTACCGGAGCCCACCGAGCCGTCACCCCCGTCAGGGCGATCAGCGCCACACTCTCGGCCAGCCCCCACGCGTCCTCACCCGCGGCCGGCAGCAGCCCGGCCAGCATGGCCGCGGTGACGGCCAGCGAAACCACCCCCGCGGCCGTCGCCACCACCGGAAGGCTCGCCCGGCTCCGCGGCCATCCACCGCCCACCCACACCAGCCCCGCGGCCGCCACCCAGAACCCCGGCGCGACCACCGCCCCCGCTACGGCTACTACCACGGCCACGACCAGGGCGATGCGCTGTCTCACGCCGGCCACCCTACGGGTGTCGAACGGCACGGGTACCTCCCGCCTCCACCCCACATCCCTGCATTTCGGCACCTGTCCCACGGGTGTCCTCGGACGCGACGCTCGATCCATGAACTTCGCACGCCTGACAGTCGCCTGGTCGATCATGTACGGCGCCCTCGGCATCGCCTGGGCACTCGGCCTGCCCGGCTTCCCCTGGGGCCGCACCGACCCCGACCCCGACGGCGCCCTGTCCATCCTCGCCGCCCTGACCCCAACCCCCGGCGGCTGGTGGATAGCCGCCACCTGCGCCCTGACCGCCGCCCTCGCCCTGACCCTCCCCAAAACCCCCACTCCAGAACCCACCACGGACACCGCCTCGACAGTGGCCGCGACTTCCGCGGGAGGTCGTGTGTCGGTGGGGCTTGGGATGGCCTGGGTGATGGCGGCGTTCCTGGTTGTGGTGGTGCCTGATTCGCGGTTGATGATGGGTGTCGCCTACACGCCGGTGTTCCTGTTCGTGGCGCCGTTCGTGGACGGGCCGTGGGGTGAGCTGACGCTGGCCGACCTGTGGCCGTGGCCGGTGCTCAACCAGCTCCTGTGCGTCCTGGGCGGCATCCTGCTGGCCGCCGCCGCCCTGCGCAGCAGCCGCAGCGCCCCCGGACGGTGGACCACGCCGGGCTCGGCCGCCCGCTGGGGCCGCTGGGCGGTCACGGTCGCCGTGGCCACGCCCCTGCTGTACTGCGCCACCCGCTGGTCGTGGGCTCTGGGCATCCCGCTCGGCATCACCAGGGACTTCCTCGAGCAGTCGGCCAAGGAGGCCCCGGGCATCTGGATGGCGGGCGCCTATCTGGCTACCTTCGGCGCCCTGGGTGGCCTGCTCACGCTGGGTCTCACGCAGCGTTGGGGCGAGATCTTCCCCCGCTGGATCCCGGGCCTGCGAGGCAAGCGAGTCCCGCCCCTGCTCGCCATCGTCCCCGCCACCTTCGTCTCCATCATCATCACCGTCGCCGGCCTCACCTATCTCCGCCGGGCCCTCTCGGGCATGTGGTCCTGGGACTCCTGGGGAGCCTGGTTCCCTGAGTGCTTCTGGCCGGTCTGGGGTACGGCTCTCGCCGCCGCCACCCTCGCCTACCACCTCCGCCGCCGCGCCTAGCACCAGGCCTGCGTCCCCCTGTACGTCGGGCAAGCCGTGCATGCCGGATTGGTGGGGTGGGTGGCGTGGTGGGGCTACTGCAGGCCGCAGTGGGTGAGGATGCGGGTCACGACCTCGGCTATCGGGATCGTGGTGACCACCTCCAGGGAGGCGCCGCGGCGGAGGAGGGGCTCGACCGTCGCGAGGTGGTGGAGGACGAGGTCGCGTTCCTCGGGGGTCTTGCCGTAGGGGTTGGACGTCCGGGTTTCCAGACGTCGCACGATCACCGGAGCGGGCGCGCTCAGCAGGATGACGTGGTCCAGGCGGGGATAGAAGCGCAGCTGGTTGCGCGTCGTGCCGCTGAGGAAGAGCGGGTCCGGGGCCGACAGGAGGGCATCGATGCGGGGCTCGTCCCAGAGCCACTCCTCGGCGGACTCGTCCCACACCGTCAGGTCGTCGTAGTCCGTGTCCGCCGTGCGGTAGCCGCGGGCCGCGAGGGCCGCCAGGACCGTGGACTTGCCGGTGCCGGACATGCCGGTGATGAGAGCCTTCATCGGCGCCCCACAGTACTGCGGTGTTCCCGGATGCTGGAGCCCCGGTTGCGCTGTCACCGTGGACCCAGTCCACTCAGCGCCGAGGGCCGGAGGCCGACGATGCCGATTCCACGGATCATGTTCGCCTTACCGCTGCTGGCCGCGGGGCTGTTCATGCCCGCGCTCGGCGCCGAGCCCGCCAAGCCGCCGCCCGGCGCGCTCGGCATGGAGCACGAGGAGTTCACGAGCAAGGTCGTCACCCTCCGCCAGGGCGGGCGGCTGACCATGGCCAACAACTCCCGCTGGGTTCACATCATCGGCGCAGGACGCGACGGGCACGTCGTCGACACCAGGGGCGTGCCGATGACGGGTCTGAAACTGATGGAGACCGACGACGTCGCCAGCACCGGGACGTGGACCACGCCTGGCACCTTCTACCTCACCTGCTCGGTTCATCCCGAGATGACGGTCAAGGTGATCGTCACCCCGTGCGGCTGCTGCTCCGCCGGATCGTGCGCCTAGGCCCCGGTACGGGCGGCCGTACCGGTTCCACCTACAAGTGCTCCGAGGGGAGGTAGCCATGTCCGCTCTCATCGCCAGCGTCAAGCACGCTCGCTACGTGATGGGTTCGCTCAGTGCCGTGCTGTTCGCCGGCACTGTCGGCGAGGCCTTCTAACACGAAGACCGGGGGTCGGCCCGCGCCCGCCCCCGGTCACCCCAGGTTCGAGGTCTCACAGCACCCGTACGGCAGGCAGCGGGACGGCCGCCGTGCAGGGCGCCGACCCGGCACCCGTGGGTGCCGTTTCTCGGCTCGCAGGCGGGACACCCGAGAGGGCCCAGGAGTGTCTGGGTGCTCAGCCGGTGTCACGTCGCTGATGCGCGGCTCGCTGGCTGGGCGCCCGGGAAGGCCAGAGGGGGCCGCGGTCGCCGGTCGGTGCTGGGGGCGCCGTTTTTCGGCTCGCCGACCGGCGGCTGGCAATGCGGTGGTGCCGGGGGCCCGCCGTACAGGACAGGGATGAGTGCGGAGTGCAGGAGGAGGGGCGATGTTCGAGACCGGGGTCAGGCAGTTCCGGATGGCGATGGGGATGGTCTGGGGGCGGCGGTTCAAGCCGCACGTCATAGCGCGCCTGGTCGACGACGCGCTGGCCACGCTGGCCGAGTTCGGCGAGCCGGGCGCCGACGTGCGCCAGCTCATCGAGGGCCCGCTGAACGACCGGGAGGCCCGCCGCCACATGGCGACGCAGGGCGTCCGGCGCACGGCGACGCGGCTGGCCGAGCTTTCGCCCTTCTACGCCAGGCGGCTGAAGGGGATCAAGACGGGGGAGCTCGACGCGGAGGACCTGGGCGGGATCCCGGTGACGGTGAAGGCGGACCTGGTGGCCCGCCCGGCGGAGTTCCTGTGCGAGGGCGTCACGCCGCACCTGTCGACCAGGACGACGGGCACGACGGGCAAGCCCGCGGAGATCTGGCTGTCGCGCTACGAGATGGAGCTCTGGCCCGCCATGGGCGCGCTGTCGGCGGTGCTGTCCGACCAGTTGCGGCCGGGCGACGTGATGCAGGTCAACCTGAGCTCCCGGGCGACCGCGGCCGTCCACCTGGACGTGGCGGGCTGCCGGCTGGCGCATGCCGGGTGCCGCGTGCTCGGGGTCGTGCCCGTGGACGAGGCGCTGGACGCGCTCACGGACCGGGTGACGCTGTGGACGGCCAGCCCGAGCTACCTGGCCGAGATGGTGGTGGCCGCCCGGCGGCGCGGGATGGGACCCGGTGACTTCCGGCTGCGCAGCGTGTTCTCCGGCGGCGAGGTGCTGTCAGCGAGCGTGGCGGCAGCCGTACGGGAGACCTTCGGGGTGAGCGCGATCCACGACAACTACGGCCTGACCGAGGCGATCCCGGTGACGGCCCGCACCTGCTCGCAGGGGCACCTGCACCACGACATCATCACCGGCCTGGTGGAGTACCTGGACCTGGAGACCGGCGAGCCCGCAGGGCCGGGCGCGCTGGCGACGCTGGTGGTCACCCCGTTCTTCCCCTACCGCGACTGCATGCCGGTCTTCCGCTACGACACCCGCGACCTGGTCAGGACGCTGCCCGACCAGGAGCTGACGTGCGAGCGGGCGGGGCTGCCCGCCACCAGCCCGATCCTCGGCAAGGCCGACAGGCTCCTGCGGGCCGGCGGCGCCGTGGTGACGCCCAGGGAGCTCGTCGAGGCCATCGAGGCGCTGCCCACCAGGCCATGGCCGGCCCGGTTCCGCGTGGAGCAGACGGAACAGGGGATCCGGATCACGCTTCCCGAGTCGGCCGTGGCCGGTTTCGGGGTGGAGGCCACGAAGAGGCAGCTGAACGCCGACATCGTCGTGGTGCCCGACGAGGAGGCCGCCACGCTGCGGCTGCTGCGCAGTGACCTGCACGAGACCACGTTCGCCGGAGCCGGAGTCTGAGATGTCACTCTTCCCGACGTTCTTCCAGCTGTCGGTCGCCCTCATCGGCGTGACCGCGACCAGCCTGTGCGCGCTGGCCTATCTGCGCCGCGTCCGCCTGGAGCGCCCGCCCATCGGCGTGTTCAACGGGCGCGACATCATGATCCTGGTGGTGATCCTGGCCACGCTGCCGCTGGTCTACCTGGCGCTGCCCCGCTGGGCCGTCACCGGCCTGCTCATGATCACCTTCACCGGGGCGCTGTCCATCGGCTACCGTCCGCTGCTGGCTCCGGCTCGGCTGTGGCTCGTCGTCGGCACGCTGATCGGGCTCAACCTGTATCTGGGGCAGAACGCGCTGGGCACCGTACTGGGCTGGCAGCTGTTCTGGGCCGAGGGCGACATCATCATGCTGATGACCGCGGTGGCCGTCTCCAACCTGTACGTGCAGGGCGGCATGCGGCTGCGCCACGTGGCCTGGTTCGCGCTGGTGCTGGCCGGCTACGACGTCCTGTTCACCGCGGTGTACCCGCTGACCAACGCGCTGGTCGAGGACTTCCTCGGCTTCCCGCTCGACCCGTCCATGGGCATGCGCATCGGCACCTACAACGCCGCGCTCGGGCTGGGCGACCTGCTCATCTACTCGCTGTTCCTGATCGCCTCCTACAAGGCGTACGGCTGGCGCGGCGGCCGCGTGGCCATGGCGGTGATCCTGGTGTTCGGCGTCGTGGCCCCGGCGGTGGCGCCGCTGGTCATCAACTTCGTCGACGCCAGGGCCGACATCGTGGTCCCCGCGCAGACCTGGTTCGGCCCGCCCGCGTTCCTGGCCTACCAGTGGATGCGCCGCCGCTACGGCCGCGAACGCACGATGCGCGAGTTCCTTGACTCACAGCAGGGCGCGCGCCAGAGCGGCGACGGGCGGGCGGATGGCCAGGAGCTGCCGCAGGGAGTCCTCGTCGGTCAGTGACGCGTCGGCCAGCGCCCTGGCCCAGGCGTCGCCGTCGCCCGCCAGCGCGGCCGGCTCCAGCCGGTCGAGGAAGGTGGCGCCCGGGTGGGCCTCGCGCGTGAGGGTGGACAGCAGGTGCGGCCAGCCGACCGTGAGCGCGGCCAGCTTGGCCACCGCCTCGCCGCTCGTCCCCGGCCGGGTGCGGTAGGTGATGAAGGAGTAGAAGCGGAACACGTTGAGATACCGCTTGACCTCGCGCGGGTTGGTGAGCGTGATCCCCGGCAGCACCGACTCGATCGCCCTGCGGGCGTGCTCGTCGCTGTAGAGGTCGGTGAAGACCCGGTCGGCGGCCCGCATGGCCGCCTCCGACAGCCGCCCCTGCTGGGCGGGCGCGCCGATGGCGACCTGGGCGCGGCGGGCGGCCTCGTCCAGCGTCTCCATCGTCGGGTGGAAGCCGCGGATCACGTTCTCCAGCCGCGCCGCCAGGTCCTCGGGCGGCGCTGCGGTCTCGGCGGGCCGCCGCGGGGGAGGCGGCGTGCTCAGCAGCGTCTGGATGTAGCCGGGCAGCCGGTCGCGCTCGTCGAGCAGCGGCACGCTCAGCGGCAACTGGACGATCTTCTCCAGGAAGCGCCACCCGAGCCGCTCGGCGGAGTCGTCGGGCAGCCACCCCGTCAGGTCCCGGTAGGCCATCCCCACGTGCGCGGCCACCGCCTCGGGCTCCATCGCCAGCACGAACACGCAGTTGGGGAACTCCCCGGCGAGGAACAGGTTGATCGCCTCGATGACGCGGGCGACCGTGCCGGGGGAGCAGCGGTCCAGGTCGTCGACGAAGACGACCAGCGGCTGCCGCTCGCGCGCCACCAGGTCGAGCACCCGACGCATGTCCCGCAGCACCACGTGCAGGAACCCCGCCTGGTCCTGGTAGCCGTCGTTCTGGGCGCCGATGCGGCCGAGCGGGTCCGGCTGCCGCACCAGCCAGCCGAACGCCCCGTCGGCCGACTCCGACAGGAACCGGGTCACCCGCACCACCCCGGCTCCGACCGAGGCCACCGCACCGGTCGCGAGCACCGCGTTGGCCGTACCGCCGAGCTGGGGGATCAGCGCGGACGCGGCGGCGCAGGCGCCGGTGAGCAGCCCGGTCACCAGCAGCCCGAGCGCCACCGGCGCCAGCCGCGTCAGCGCCAGCCAGTACAGGCGGCGCCGCACCTCCTCCCTGTCGATCCTGGACAGGTTCAGCTCCAGCCAGAACCGCTCGCGCTCGGCCCGCGGCAGCCGCCCGGTGACCTGGCTGATGATCTCGTGCGCGAGCCCCGCCCAGACCTGCTCCCCGCTCTGGTACATCCACGGGTTGAACCACACCGTCGGCCGCCACGACGAATCCGCCGCGGGCTCGGGACTGTCCCGCGGCGCCGACCGGCCGCGCAGCCTGCCCAGCAGGTCCGCGTTGGTGACCAGCGATCCCGTACGGCGGGGCAGCCGCAACCCGCCTCCCGGGTCGAGCAGCGCCTGCACCATCCGCATCAGCGATGTCTTGCCCGCGCCCCACGGCCCCTTGATGCCGATCGTCAGCGGCGGCAGCGTGTCGGCGTGGCGGATGAACGCGGCGATCGCCTCGGCGTAGACGCGGTGGCCGAGCCGGTCGTCCAGCGTCCACCGGTCGGAGCTGAGCCGGGTCCTGGGCGGCACGGGGCGGCCCTCGACGCCGCGTCGGCGCAGCAACGCCGACACCGTGCCCGCCTCGGCGGGGTTCAGCTGGCGCAGGCCGTACTCGCGCACGTCGGGATGGGGCGGCCCGGCCAGCCCCCAGTACTCCAGCTCGCCGAGCGCCGTCCCCGCACGGCCGGGCAGCAGCGCCTCGGCCAGGTCGGCGCCCAGCCTCTCCTGGTCGGGCAGCAGCGCCGCGCGGCGCAGCAGCGTTCTGGCCGGCTCGCTCAGGTACAGGTCGTGCACCCGGGCCACCAGCTCGGCCGCGGACACGGGCACGTCACGCTCGCCCCGCTCGGCCAGCCGCTTGGCGGTGTGCGGCAGCTCGCACTCGGGCGCCGCCCTGCGCCCGGTGGACACCGGGACCTCCGCGATGTCGCCGTGGCTGAACAGCATCGCCCGCAGGTCGCAGCCCAGGTCCTCGTAGCGGCGGGCGGCCATGCCGTACAGGTCGCCGACCGTCAGCGCGCTCCCGCCCGCGAGCAGGCCGTCGGCCAGCACCTCCGTCAGCGTGGGCGCCACCCCTGGGCGGGGGCCGCGCGACAGCGAGGCGGTCAGCGCGGCGGCGGCGACGGGCGGGTCGCCGGGCACGTTCAGCCGGGCCAGGCCGCCGCCGTCCACCACCCAGCCGAAGTCAACGACCAGCAGCAGCGCGGCCGCGCTCGACTCGCCGAGCACCCGGCCGAACTCCACGATCAGCTCGGTGAACGCGCTCGGCGCCCAGGCGGGCCCCGACGGCCAGCGGATCACCAGCAGCTCGCCCGGCTCGGCGCCGGCCAGGAAGTCCGACAGCAGCGGCGCGTCCGCCTCCTCGGTGCGCACCTCGAATCCCGATACGCGCAAGGCGTGGGCGAAGCGCCGCGGGGCAGGAGTGCCGTCGAGGAACACCAGCGCCCTGCGCGCGCGGATCACAGGGGCCAGCTGCACAGCTGTCATGAGCCGGAATGTGCCGACCCGGAGCCCCCGGTGGCCGGGGATTTGCGCAGAGTTTGAAGTCCCGAGTCCCTTCTATTCATGTCCGCGGGATCGACTAGCGTGGCAAGCACTGGGGAGGCTTCGAGATGTCGCCAAGATCACTCGCCCTGCCGGGCGGGTTCACCGCCCGGATCGTCGCGCGCTCCGGCCGGAAGGTGGCCGACCTCACCTGGCACCCCGCACCCGACGGCGGCGCCTGCTTTCCCGACGGCGACGGCTGGATCTACGTGTCCAACTCCGAGATCCCGCTGCTGGGCGGCGCGTCCGCGATCCGTTTCGCCGCCGACGGCTCCGTCGTCGAGGCCTACCGCATCCTGTCCGGCACCGAGCTCAACTGCGCCGGCGGCGCCACCCCCTGGCAGACCTGGCTGTCGGGGGAGGAGACGCACCGCGGGCAGATCTTCGAGTGCGACCCGTACGGCTCGCGCGCCGCGCGCCCGCGCCTGGCCATGGGCCGCTTCCGCCACGGCGCCGCCGCCTGCGACCCCGACCGCGAGGTCGTCTACCTGACCGAGGACGAGCCCGACGGCTGCCTGTACCGGTTCGTGCCCGACGACTGGGGCGACCTGACCGAGGGCACGCTGGAGGTGCTGTGCGGCACCGGCGACTGGCGCCCGGTGCCCTCGCCCGCCGCGCTGCCCAGGGCCACCCGCCACCAGGTCGACGGCGCCCGCCACTTCTCCGGCGGCGGCGACTGCCACTACGCCGGCGGCGTCTGCTACTTCACCACCACCGGCAACGGCGGCCTGTGGGCCTACGACGCGGTCACCTCCCGGCTGGAGCGGGTGTGCGACTCGGTCGGTTCGCTCACCGCGGCGCCCACCGGCGAGCTGTTCGTCACGCTCGACACCATGGAGATCGCGGTCATCACGCCCGACCGGCGGGTGGTGCCCTTCCTGCGGCTGGACGGGCACGCCAAGTCGGAGCTGACCGGGCCCGCGTTCTCGCCCGACGGCAGCCGGCTCTACTTCTCCTCCCAGCGGGGCAGGACCGGCGACCTCGCCGGCAGCGACGGCTACACCTTCGAGGTAACCGGCCCGTTCGCCGCCACCAGAGCCGCCCACGCGGCCAGAAGCCCGGCCAGCGCGATCACCGCGCGGTAGGCCGGCCGCCCGCTTGCCCGCGCCGGGGTCGGTGAGGAGGCGTGCGGCGGTCCTCCGGCGCCCGGTACGGCGGGCCAGGGGGACCGTGGTGCCCGCAGCACGTATCGCCGTGACGGCGAGCAAGAATCCCCGACTCGCCGCAAGCGCCGGTCGCGGGCCCTCAGCCGGAGTGCGGCGGGCGGCGGGTCGCGGAGGCTCGCCGTACGGGAAGAAAGTCAGGGAGTCAGGTAGCGGATCAGCGCGGTTTTGAGCTCGGCGACCAGGTCGGCGGCGCGGTCGGGCGGGGCCGAGGTGACCAGCGGCAGGACCGCCTTGACGATCGCCACCGTCATCGTCCCCTGCACCACCGCGTGCGAGGGGTCGAGCGCCGGGTTGCGGCGCAGCAGCATCCCGGCCACCTGCTCGGCGATGACCCCGTGCAGGCGCCGCGACTCGGTGGCCAGCTTGTCGCCCGTGGCCGCGCCGTACAGCAGCGACCAGTAGGCAGGGGCGCGCGACTTGAAGGCCACGCTCTCGTCCACCAGCGACCCCACCAGCGCCTCCAGCGGCACGTCGGGCGTCACCGCCGCGAGCTTGGCCGCCCAGAACACCTGACGGTCGTCGGTGTACCGCGCCACCAGCCCGTCCAGGATCTCCTCCTTGTTGCGGAAGAACTGGTACAGCGAACCGGGTGACATCCCCGCCCTGGCCGCCACCTGGTTGGTGGTCAGGTCCGGGTACCCGACCTCCGCGATCACCTCTTCCGCGGCGTCGAGGATCTCCGCCATGCGCTTCAACCCGCGCGCCTGCCGTCGCACCACCCGCTCAACCATGAGCCGCTCCGTGGACAAGTACGAGCGTTCACTTGTATTCCTGATCGAAACACGAGTAGTTTACCGAGTTTCGCCCGATGATCGCATCTTGCACAGGTTCGGTCACAGACTGGTACGGCGGCGCCACCTCGTGCCCGCCCTCATGCGCCTGGCTGGGCCGCTGAACCGGTGGCCTGGAGGGTGCGCGACCACACCTGCTCGATGACCGGCAGGCCGTTCTCCTCGCCCTGCTCCTCCGACTCCAGTTCGAACCCGGTCGCCTGGTAGATGCGGCGGGCGCCGACCAGGCAGTCGCGCGTCCAGAGCATGATCCGCTCGTAGCCCTCGCGCCTGGCGTGGTCCAGGCACTCCTCCACCAGGCGCCGCCCCAGCCCGAGCCCGCGGGCGGACGGCTCGACCAGCAGCATCCGCAGCTGGGCGGTCCTGTCGTCCTTGCGCACGCAGAACACGCACCCGGCCCGCTCGCCGTCCACCTCGGCGATCCACCCCGCGTCGGTCGCCGGGTCGTAGGCGCCGACGATGCGCGCCACCAGGCGCTCGAAGTCCATCCCCCAGCCCCACTCCTGCGCGTACAGGGCGCCGTGCCGGTGGACCACCCAGCCCAGGTCGCCGGGCCGCGGCGCCCTGATGACGTACGGCTCGCGCCTGGAAGCCGGTTCGAGCAGGCCGCGGATCGTGGCCATGCCGGCGACCAGGCGCCCCTGGTCCTCCTCCGGCAGGGCCCCGAGCAGCTCCCTGATCGTCTTGGCGGAGCGCTCGTCCAGCTCGGCGAAGACCGCGGATCCCGGGCCGCTGAGCCGTACCAGCTGTTTGCGGGCGTCGGCGGCCGAGCGCTCGCGCTCGATGAGCCCGTCGGACTCGAAGCGGGTCAGGATCCGGCTCAGATAGCCGGCGTCCAGGTCGAGCATGGCGCGCAGCTCGCCTGTCTCCAGCCGCTCCGCCTGCGCGAGCTCGAACAGCACCCGCACCTCGGTCAGCGAGTAGGGGGAGTCGAGCATCCCGGCCTGGAGTACGCCGATCACCTTCGTATAGAACCGGTTGAAGGCCCTGATCTCGGAAACCCTTGCTTCAGTCAACGAACTCATTGACATAGTCAAGCATGAGAGGATCCTCCCTGTGAAGCACCTCTACATCGGCGGCTACGGCCCCGGCATCCTCACCGTCGACGAGGGGCTGACGCCGGTCCCCACTCCGACATTCCTGGCCGCCCATCCCACGCTGCCGGTCCTGTACGCGGTGACCGAGCTCGGAGAGGCCGCGATCACCGCGTTCTCCACCGGGGGAGGCCTGGCCAGGCTCGAGGTGCGCTCCACCGAGGGCACCATGCCGTGCCACGTGGCCGTGCACCCCTCGGGGGACCTGCTCGCGGTGGCCAACTACGGCGACGGCACCGCTTTCGTGCAGCGCCTGGACGGTCAGGGCGGCTTCGCGGGCGAGCCGATCGTGCTACGTCACCAGGGCGGCGGCCCCGTCGTGGACCGGCAGGAATGCGCGCACGCCCACCAGGCGGTCTTCCACCACGACATCCTGCACGTCCCCGACCTGGGCACCGACGAGATCCGCCGCTACACCCTGGAAGGCGAGGCGCTGGAGTCGATCGAGCTGCCGCCCGGCACCGGCCCGCGGCACATGGCCTTCGCCGGGTCCCGCCTTTACGTGGCGGGCGAGCTCGACGGCACCGTCACGATGATCGACGGCGAGAACACCACCAGCGTCGTGTCCTCCACGAAGGAGGGCGTGAACCACCCCTCGCATCTGGAGCTGAACGGCGGGTTCGTCTACGTCGCCAACCGCGGCCCCGACACGATCTCCGTCTTCGACGCCGCGGACCTGTCGCCCGTCGCCGAGGTGCCCACGGGCGGCGCCTGGCCCCGCCACTTCGCCATCGACGGCGACACCCTCTACGTGGCCAACCAGCACTCCGACGCCGTCGCACTCTTCACGCTGAAGGACGGCGTGCCCGAACCCACCGGCCGGGAGATCCCCGTGGAAGCTCCCGGTTGCGTCCTGCCCTGGTAATCGCTCGGTTAAGCACCGGGCGGCGGGGATGAGCCTCGGACAACATGGCGCCGTGCGTAAGATCCTCGCCGCCCTGGTGCTGCTCGTGACCGGCTGCAGCACCGCCGCCGTGGCCCCCGCTCCGCCACCGGCCCACCCCGTCGCCACCGCCTCCACCGCGCCGTCGTTCGCCGCCACGGCCGACCGGCACGTGCCGTGGCGCATCACCCGGCGCGGCGCCCAGCACGAGATCGAGGGCTACGCCGACAAGGTCAGCGTCCTGCCCGGCGAGAGCTTCCAGCTGCACGTCTCCACTGCCGCGCCGACCTTCACCGCCCGCGCCTTCCGCATGGGCGCCAAGGTCACCCAGGTCTGGCAGTCGACCCAGGTCAAGGGCGTACGGCAGGCCAAGGCGAAGACCGTGCGCGGCACGGTGACCGCCGCCGCGTGGAAGCCGTCGCTGACCGTCGCCACCGGCGGCTGGCCGGAGGGCGCCTACCTGATCAGGCTCGACGCCGCCGGCGGCGCCCAGCGGTTCGTGCCCATCACCGTCAGGTCGGCCTCCACCGCCGGCAAGGTCGTGCTCGTCAACGCCGTCGCCACCTGGCAGGCCTACAACATGTGGGGCGGCCGCGACCTCTACAAGGGACCCGGCGGGTTCGCCGACCGGTCGCGCGTGGTCAGCTTCGACCGGCCCTACGACACCTCCGGCGCCCGGATGTTCCTCGACTTCGAGAAGGACGCCATCGAGCTCGCCGAGCGCAGCCGGGTCCCGCTGGCCTACCTGACCAGCCAGGACCTCAAGCCCGGCGTCCTGGACGGCGCCAGGGCCGTGGTCTCGCTCGGCCACGACGAGTACTGGACGCCCGCCATGCGCGAGACCGTTACCAAGGCCCGCGACCACGGTGTCAACCTGGCCTTCCTCGGCGCCAACGCCGTCTACTGGAAGATCGCGCTCAACGGCAGGTCCGTGGCGTGCGACAAGGAGGTCAAGTGCCCGCTGTGGCGCGCCTCCAAGCCGGAGAGCGCGCTGGTCGGGCAGATGTACGACTGCTTCCCCGCCGACGCGACGTATGTCGTGAAAAAGCCCAATTTTTGGATCTTTAAAGGTACGCGTGGGACGCGCTTCCCCGGGATGGTGGGCCCGGAGACCGACAAGATCTCGTCCGCCTCGCCGCAGAACATCGAGGTGCTGGCCCAGTCGCCGCTCAGCTGCGGCGGGCGGGCCACGGTCAGCGACACCACGTACTACACCGCGCCCAGCGGGGCCGGGGTGTTCGCCTCCGGCACCATGCGCTGGGTGTGCGCGATGCGGGGCAGGCGATGCGGCCACGGCGTCACCGACGCGGCGGCCGCCTTCACCCGCAGGGCGACCACGAACCTGCTGACCAGGTTCGCCAGGGGTCCCGTTGGATCGCTCTAACCCCTGTTGCGCAGGTACTCCTCGAGCAGCCGCTTGATCTCACGCTCGGCGCCGGCCTTGTCGACGCCGAGCCCGTTCAGCACGATCGTCACCGGGCTGTCCTCCACGGACAGGACGCCGAGCAGGATGTGCTCGGTGCCGACGTAGTTGTGCCCGAGCCGCAGCGCCTCGCGCAGCGTCAGCTCAAGCACCTTCTTGCTCTGCGCGGCGAACGGCGGCTTGTCCGGGGGGTTCTCGGTGGCCGGGTCGAGCGTGTTGACGGTGGCCTCCCTGACCACCTGCAGGTCGGCGCCCAGCGCCTGCATCGACCTGGCGGCCAGCGCCTCCGGCTCGTGCAGCAGCCCGAGCACGATGTGGCCGACGCCGATGTGGTCGCCGCCCGCCCTGATGGCCTCGTTCTGAGCTTCCACGATCACGTGCCGAGCCCGGTCGGTGTAGCGGGCGTAGGCCTTCAGCACCTCGGACAGGGGGAGGTCGCCTGAGCCCTCCTTGGGCACGAACCGCTTCTGCGCCGCCTGCTTGGTGACCCCCATGCTCCGCCCGATGTCGGTCCACGAGGCGCCTGCGTGCCGCGCACGGTCGACGAAGTGCCCGATCAGGTGATCGGCCACCTCACCCAGATGCTCCCCCAGCTCAACAGCATCGGACAGCTCCCCGAGCGGGTCGCCGGAGGGGTGGCGATTCTTGATCGCCTTGATGAGATCGTCGAGACGAACTGTACCTTCCATACGTCAACCATAAGTTGACGCCACTCGGACCGTCAACCCCAAGTTGACGCTCCCCTGTAACCTCCCCCTCCTGGGGCGCGTCTTCGGGCGGCGCCTGCTCACGACGGCCCGGGCGCTCGGCGCGGTCGACGCCCGCCACCCCGCCGAGCCGCACTGGTACCTCGCCGTCCTCGGCACGGACCCCGCCGCCCAGGGCCAGGGCCTTGGGCGCGCGCTGCTGGAATCGGGCCTGGCCCGCAGCGACGCCACCGGCCTCCCGGCATACCTGGAGACGACCAAGGAGCAGAACGTCCCCTTCTACGAACGCTTCGGCTTCCACGTCCGCGACCACCTCACCCTGCCCACCAACGGCCCTCACGCCTGGCTGATGTGGCGCCCCGCCCAATAGCTCTCCCGCCGCCCGCGTGCCTCCCATACGGCGCGAGTGCCTCTCGTACGGCAAGGCCACCCCACCGCCACCCCCCCGCACTCCGGCCGAGCCCTGTCCAGGGAGACGCTCCTCCGGCGATGCGGGTTGCCCGCCGTTACGAGCCACGGAACCGGCGTCCCACCCCACCGGTCACCCGCCGCACACGGTGCCCGCCGTACCGGCGCAGGGGTGGCGGGCGCCGGGTCCCCGAGGGTGGGTGCCGTGAGGGCTCGGGCGTGGTGGGAGGGGTCACGCCGCCCGCGTCCTCCCCGGCCCGCACTCACTCCGTTCGCCCTCCGGGTGACCTCCGGGTATGCCGCCGGCCCACACGACTCCCGACCTACCGGCCCGTAGCGCGCGGAGCCATACCTGGCCGAGCCCAAGTCCATCGATTCGAAGCCGGCCTTGCGCGTGCACCGGAACACATACGTCGCTCTACAAACCGCACCGACCGTTGTTACCGGTCATCAAGACCGTCCTCTACCGGATCACCTTCTTCCACCCCCCACGCCAAAGGCGGATCACACCATCCGGTAGCACGAAGACACGAGCACCGCGCAGCGGCAGGGCCCCGGTCGTCAGCCAGTGTTCGCGGATGTCGTCGAGGATGTCCCACAGCCGTCGCGGCCCGCCTTGATGCACCATCGGCAGCCCCGTGTCGTCGGCGACGACACGCGCCCACGACCCATCGGCGTGCAACATCCACGCTGTGCGCCGTCCGTCCGGGCCGTCCTCGAACCGGTTCTCGATCCCCGGCGCGACGACCTCGAGCATCGATTGCAGTTCCCACGCACTCGCCACGTCAACGATGGGAAAGCGGCCTCGATGAAGGCTTTCGCCGTCTTGTCCGCTGACCGAGTCGAACAGCTCATGCAGACCCGGCGGGTAGGCGCCGTGCTGACGTGTTGGCATGAACATCGCCCAGTCGGGCTCGATTCTCCCGGTGGCCCCGCCGTCGTCGGTCTTGGTCGCGGTCAGGATCAGTGACGTGTTGGCCAGGACGGTCACCAGGCGTCCTCCCGGCCGCAGGGCCGTCAGCCAGCTTGCCGGAATCGGCTTCACCGAAACCATGGACACGATCCGGTCGTACCCTCCTGGCAAGGGCCCGGTCGCATCGCACGTCAGCACCTGAGGGTGCAGCCCGATGCCGCCCAGCCGGGCTGCCGCCACCTCGGTCAGGTAGGGGTCGACGTCGATGCTCGTCACCCGTTCATCGCCGAGCACGTGAGCCAGCAGGGCGGCGCTGTAGCCGGAGCCCGTCGCGACGTCCAGCACATCCGCCCCGGGGTAGATGTCACCGTGACCCAGCATGCGCACCACCAGGCTGGGCAAGGTCGATGACGACGTCGGGCGTCCGCTCACACTCCTGCCTGCCTCTGCCTCCTCCGCATGGACACCCGCAACCTGGGTGATCAGCGTTTGATCGCTGTAGGCCGCCCGCATCCACTCCGCTTCGTCAGAGCGGCCGTCGCATCGTTCCCAGACGCCGTACGGCGAGCCGTGCGGAGTGTCCCACCAGGCCGGAACGAGTTCATGCCGGGGAATGGCCGTCACAGCCTGCCGCCACCGTGATCCACATCCGGTCACAGTGGCGGCCAGCCGTTCGGCGTGATCTTCCCATGTCACGCGCGCAGTCCTTGCCTAATCGGGGTTGCAGTACGACGGGTCGCAGGCGTCGGTTTCGGCGGGGGCGCAGTCCGAGCCGTCGCCCTGGCTGGGCTTGCACTCAGGATTGCACGCGCGCCCCTTGCGGGGAGCCGGGACGGTGGCCACCAGTTCCCTCCAGATGGCACCTCCGATGATGTCGGCGAGCAGTTCTTGCTTGACGTTGCCTGCCCGCAGCCACCTTCCGATGACGCACGGCCAGACGTCGCCGTCCGGGCCGATGGCCGCCTTGCCCTGCCCGCATCGGCCGCATAACTGCGACACCTGCCAGGGCCCGTTCGCTCCTCGCCCGACTCCCCGTACCCAGTCGGTTCCCACGCGGGTCACACCAAGCGTGTGAAGTTCCTGACGTGCTTGCTCGACTCGTTGACCGTCGCGCACTGCCACGATGGCGGCCCGGATGGGAATGCCGCGCCGTATCGCCTCCACGATGTTCGCCCTCGTTCGTGCGTGGCTGCCCGGTCGAGCGGTAATCGCGTCGTGTTCTTCCGCGTGGTCGCTGTAGAAGCTCGTTGCCAGCTTCACGCCGGGCAGCGCGAACAGCTCCCACAGTCGGTCTTGGACATGCAGCAGGTTGGAGAAGACCTCCACGACGAGCCCCGCGTCTACTGCTTGCTGAAGCAGGCGCCCGAACCCGGGGTGGGTAGTCACCTCCCCGCCGATGAACTGGACTCGGCGCGCCCCGAGTGTGACGGCCTGATCGATGACGCTCGACCAGTCGTTCGTGCTCATGCTCCCGTGACCACTCTGCGGCCCGGAACTGGCGTAGCAGTGCAGACACTCAAGCTGACATTTACCTGTCAGCTCAAGGTCCAACTCCTCCAAGGTCGCACGCTCGCTCCCGTGCGCCAGCAATGATGGCGACGTGTTCGCGTTGAACCGCTCCTGGGCCACGGACACCTCCATTTCGACGGACTTGATCCCGAACGCGAACGGGACAGCGACCCAGCACACCCACCGTCTCGCTCCCAGCACGAAGGCACCGGCCGTCGCTCCCACTCATGGGTTGGTCGTGCTCTTGCGCTCCAGTTCCCTCAACCGGCCGGCAACGCCTTGCAGCGTGGAGGACCAGAAGATATGGCGGGACCCGTGCACCTCCGGTGGGTACCGTTGCCGCTGTCATGACCGTGCTCTAGCTCGCCTTCCTGCCCTGCACCGTATTTCAGCGCGTCGCCTCGATCTCATGGCGGTGCCTCCCGCAGCAGCGCTGCCCCAGGAACTCCCGGTTGGCGATGGCATAGTCCCGGGGCCGGGGATTCCGCGCCAGAGCCGGCGCCCCGGCCTCTGTCGGCCTCCCGCACGTTCTTGCCGCCCAGGTTGGGATCACCCAGGAACCAGTTGTGTATGCGCGCCACGTTCGGCCGCGTCATGTCGTTGCCAGGACGTTCCTCGCTGTTCGGTCCGAGGGATGCTGTCGGTTTTGAAGACATGTCTGGACCGTAGAACCAGCGGACGCAGCCTCACACCTGCCAGAAAGACCAGACTCGCCCTGAATTAAGGATGGCCCCGACCAGGCATTTCTTCTCCAACTCAACCGTTTGCCCATTGCAATGGGTAATCTCATTCCGAAAAAGAGCAGGAGGAGGCCAGTGTCCGTTCCGAAGAGTCAGACAACAAATCCTCAGGCCAGAGGTCGAAAGCTTGCCCGAATCGGCACGAAGCTTTGGGAAGAGTTCAAGTCGGTCAAATCGGCCGCACGGGAACTTGTAAATCAACATCCCGATATACCAAGCCTTCAGGCTTATCGGTATGCATGTGGGCTGTCACAAGATCAGGCGGCAGCACGCTATAACGAGGTGACTGGACACACGACCGGGCTGGGTGGTACGTCGATCAATGCTTGGGAGACTTGGGCGCGGTTGCGCGGTGGGAGTGGTTCTCCTCCTAGCTTTTCCAGCCTGCTCATCCTGGCCGCCGCCTACAGCAGCGGTCCTCTGGGTATCTCGGAGGAGCAGGTCTCTCCGCTTGACCTTGTCGCGGAGGCATACGAACGGTTAGCGCCTGAGGATCAGATCTCTCTCAAACGGCACACAAACACCGCAGCTTCCCGCGTCCCCGGCACCCGCATGGCCGACTCACTCACTGAGTTGCGTCAGCTCAGCAGCGGCGACGTCATCGGTTCCGACTTCATTCTTGAAGCGCCCACCATGGAGTACGGCAACCCCGAACGACTCGTCTACTCCCTGCCGAATCCAAAGCCCGGGCAACTGCTCAATCTAGGATGGCTGTCTTTCGGATATGGGATCGATCGACTCATCCAGCAGATCAAGAACGTCGGGCAGCGTGTGGACGTTGACGCCTGCTTCGGCATCAACGAAGCCGGGTTGATCATGGCAACCTTCTTGGCCTCTGCCCAGTTTGGGCGCTGCCCCATCGGATACTTGAAGTGCAACAAGAGCCGAGACTTCATCGCCTTTGACCAGGCTTCGGCCTACCCTCACCTGCCGGAGGCTCCATCGATCGTATTGTGCGACGTCGAGGTCAAAAATGCCGATGTGGTGGGGTTTGCGACCCAAGAGATCCGGAACCGCTACCCAGGAGCAGAGATCTATTTCGCGGTCTTCGGCGCGATGGCCAAGGAACGAGACCTAGCGGTTAGCAGCTTCGATGATCTTGCGGGCGCAGGGATCATGCGCGCCGCCGACTTCAAGGCCGTTTTCCTGGCGGCGACTATGAGCCCGCCAGGAATCGAACCTCCCTTGGAGCTGCGCTGAACATGAGAGCGAGACGCGATGTCCAGATTTCCGATGACCACCCTTGCCACAGAACTTGTCTCCATGGTCACAACCGTCATCGGCGAGGTACGGCCACGGTTGATCAATGCCGCCTTGTCAGGCGATCGTCGTAACCGGGTCAACAAGCGCCACGCCGATAACTTCCTGTCGGATTTCGACATCCTCTTGCATGAGCGCTATCGAGAACTCTTCGCCAAGGTCCTCCCCTCATTCGTGTACGCATCAGAGGAAGCAGACCCTCAGGTCATAGGAAGCGACCCCGACCCGGACTTGTGCGTTCTCGTGGACCCGCTGGACACGAGCGAGATGGCAGTCCGAGCGCTGTACGGCTACACCCATGTCATGGTCTACTCACGCCACCTCGCCCGCCCCATCGCGGCAGTGGTCGGCGACTTCTTCCACCACCTCCGGCTCTACATGGCCATCCGTGACGACGACGGGCAGGACCACGCGAGCCTCATCACGGCGGACGACGAGCAACACCGCCTCCAGGTTGGGGAGGAGACAGCGCTCAACGAGGCCCTGGTGACGAACTTCCTCATGAAACCCGACCGCTTCCGCTACCTGGCTAAACAGGCCCAACTGATTGACGCGCTGCAAGCCCCCGCCCAGAACGGCGCGACGCTGGGACGGATAGGCGTGGACTTCGGGTCCATAAGCCTGTGTCATGTGGCTGCAGGATTCACTGACGCCACCCTTGAAGTCCTGAAAGGCTTCGCCGTCTGGGATCTTGCTCCAGGTCACTACATCCTCCAGGCCGCAGGAGGGTCTGTAATTGACCTTGCGGGAAACGCCCTGCCGCTGGATTACGGGTTCGGGACGCTGACCGACATTGGACACGCGATGGACCGGCGGCAGACGTTCGTGGCCGCGTCGAGTGACGCGCTCGCTCAGGCGATTGCAGCCAAGGTCCGCGAGAGCTAACCCTAGATCCTTAGTCATGTTCCTCCGGGGGAGACGCTCCTCCGGCGCTGCGGGGTTGCCCGCCGTTACGACCCATGGGCCGGCGTCCCACCCACCGGTGACCAGCCGTACACGTTGCGCCGATCCCCGCCGCACACGGTGCCCGCCGCACACGGTGCCCGCCGTACCGGCGCAGGCTCTACGGGCGCCCGGACCTTGTCGGTGTGCCGAGAGGGCGTGGGGGTGGCGGGACCATACGTGCCGTACCGGCGTAGTGCTGGCGGGCGTCGGGTCACTGGTGGCGTGTGCCGTGAGGGCGCAGGCGCGTCGGAGGCCGGGACGGTAGCCGTGCGTGACGTACTGGCGCAGTGTCGACTGGCGCTGGGTGTGTACGGGCGTGGCGGGCGCTTGGGTGGGTCGGGCGGGCCGTGCCGGGGTGGGTCAGTGGGTGGTGGTCAGGGTGATGGCGTGGCGCCAGTGGGTGTAGGTGGTGTCGTCTCGGGGGCCCGGGGTGAAGCGGTGGTCCAGGTGCCAGGTTTTGCGGAGTTCGTCCTGGGTTGACCAGACGCCTGATCCCAGGCCCGCGAGGAAGGCGGCGCCGAGGGCGGTGGTTTCCTGGATGACGGGGCGTTCGACGGGGACGCCGAGTTGGTCCGCCTGGAGTTGCATGAGCAGGTTGTTGGCGCTGGCGCCGCCGTCGGCCTTGAGGACCGAGATGGGCGGCGTCGCCTCGACCACGTCGCGCACCTCGAAGGCGATGGCCTCCAGGGTGGCCCGGACGAGGTGGGCGCGGGTGGTGCCGCGGGTGATGCCGGTGATGAGGCCGCGCGCCTGCGGGTCCCAGTGGGGCGCGCCGAGGCCCGTGAGGGCGGGGACGAAGACCACACCGCCGCTGTCGGGCACCGTACGGGCGATGGCCTCCGACTCGGGGGCGGTGCCGATGAGGCCGAGGCCGTCGCGCAGCCACTGGACGGCGGCGCCGGTGACGAAGATGGAGCCCTCCAGGGCGTAGGTGACCTCGCCCGAGGGCGTCTGCCAGGCGACGGTGGTCAGCAGCCCGGCGTCCGAGCGGACGATCTCGCCGCCGGTGTTGACGAGGATGAACGAGCCAGTGCCGTAGGTGCACTTGACGTCGCCCACGCCGAAGCACGTCTGCCCGAACAGGGCGGCCTGCTGGTCTCCCGCGACGCCGCTGATCGGCACCGACAGCCCGAGGAAGGCCGACGGGTCGGTGGTCCCGATGGGGCCGTAGTTGGGCACGATCTCCGGCAGCGCGTCCATGGGCACGCCGAACAGGTCGCACAACCACGGGTCCCAGGTGTGCGAGGCCAGGCCGTACAGCAGGGTGCGGGAGGCGTTGGACGGGTCGGTGACGTGGCGCGCGCCCGCGGTGAGCCGCGCGATCAGATAAGAATCCACCGTCCCGATGGCGATATTTCCGGACAAAACGTCGGACCATACCGACGGCGCGTTCTCCGCCAGCCACGTGAGCTTGGTCCCCGTGAAGTAGGGGTCGAGGCGGAGCCCGGTCAGCTCCGAGACCCGCTCCTCGAAGGGAAGCAGCCGCTCGCAGATGCCCGCCGTGCGGCGATCCTGCCAGACGATCGCCCGGTACGGCGCGGCCAGCGTGCGCCGGTCCCACAGCACGGCCGTCTCGCGCTGGTTGGTGATCCCCACGCAGGAGGGTGGCGAGGACGCGCCGCGCAGCGCCGTGCCGCATGCTGAGAGTGTGGCCTGCCAGATGTCCTCAGGGTTGTGCTCGACCTGGCCCGGACGGGGAAAGTGCTGGGCGAACTCCTGGTATCCCCTGGATTCGACCCGGCCGTCCTCGGTAACGATCAGGGCTGTGACCCCAGTTGTTCCTGCGTCGATCGCCAACACGCCCACGCATTCTCCCCTATGGTCTAGACCACTGCCCGCGAGGGCGGGCACAATGCGATTCTGGTCGTGAACCCCATCGGGAGGAACCCGCCATGCGTATAGGAGTGCTCACCGGAGGCGGCGACTGCCCCGGTCTCAACGCTGTCATCAGGGCTGTGGTGCGGAAGGGGGTGAGCGTCTACGGGCACGAGTTCGTCGGGTTCCGCGACGGGTGGCGCGGGCCGCTCGAGGGCGACACGATGCAGCTCGACATCCAGTCCGTGCGCGGCATCCTGCCACGCGGCGGCACCATCCTTGGCTCCTCGCGGACGAACCCGATCAAGATCGAGGGCGGTGTCGACCGCATCAAGGAGAACCTGGCCGCGACCGGCGTCGACGCGCTCATCGCGATCGGCGGCGAGGACACCCTGGGCGTCGCCACGCAGCTGTTCGACCGCGGCGTCAACGTCGTGGGCGTGCCCAAGACGATCGACAACGACCTGTCGGGCACCGACTACACCTTCGGCTTCGACACCGCGGTCAACATCGCGATGGAGGCCATCGACCGCCTGCACACCACCGCCGAGTCGCACCACCGGGCGCTGATCTGCGAGGTGATGGGCCGCCACGCGGGCTGGATCGCGCTGCACGCGGGCATGGCTGGCGGCGCGAACGTCATCCTCATCCCGGAGAAGCCGTTCGACATCGACCGTGTCTGCGAGTACGTCGAGTCGCGCTTCCGCACCCGCTACTCGCCGATCCTGGTGGTCGCCGAGGGTGCCCACCCGATCGAGGGCCAGATGGAGCTGCAGGCCGGCGAGCTGGACGCGTTCGGTCACGTGCGGCTGGGCGGCATCGGCGAGGTGCTGGCCAAGGAGATCGAGAAGCGCACTGGCAAGGAGGCCCGCACCACCGTGCTCGGCCACATCCAGCGGGGCGGCACCCCGACGGCCTACGACCGGGTGCTCGCCACGCGCTTCGGCCTGCAGGCCATCGACGCCGCCCACGAGGGCGACTACGGCAAGATGGTCGCGCTGCGCGGCACGGACATCGTCAGGGTCGGCCTGGACGAGGCCACCGCCGAGCTCAAGACCGTCCCCGTCGAGCGCTACGCCGAGGCGGAGGTCTTCTTCGGCTAGCTGTAAGCGGGTTGCAAGCGGCCGGCCGTACCTTCTGACGCAGCGGGGGCAACCCGCATCGGTGGTACGGCTCGCGCCGCGGCGAGTCGGCGGCCCACTACGTGGCGCGAGCCGTACCTGCACCTATAGCTCAACCGCGGGGCGTGCCGAAGAGATCGACTTCCGGCGCGCCCTCGTCGTGCGTGCCGTAGCGCGCCTCGGCGCGCAGTACCTTCTCCGAGGCCGAGCAGGGCGTCAGGAGCCCGTGCGAGAAGTGATCGATCGGCGCCATACTCCCTTGCCATCGGAGCTGAGGGAGTATGTGCGGCGGATGTTCGAAAGCGCAACTATCTTCTGCGGCGGGCCATTTGCGGCTGTCGTGGCGGTTGCTGTTGCTGTTGCTGTTGCGGCTGCGGTTGCGGCCTCGCGGCCGGCGCGGGGTAGGTGAGCTGCTGTTGCCCCGTGCGCCTGCGCAGCTCGAGGCGGGCGAGCAGCTCGGCGTCCTCGTGCAGCTCTTCCTCCGAGGGCGACAGGATGACCATCAGGAGCATGGTGAGCGTGATGAGGCTGATCACGGTCATCAGCGGGACCAGGAAGTCCAGGGCGTCGGCGCCCCCGACGGGCTGCGGCTCGGCGTCCAGGCTGACGCGCATCGCGAACATGCCCGTGTAGTGCATGCCGGAGACGGCCACGCCCATCAGCAGGGCCGCGCCGGTGATCCAGATGGGCTTCTTGACCCGCAGGGTGAACCAGAGCGCCACGGTCGCGGCGACCACGGCGATGACGACGGAGGCGGCCACGATCACGCGGTCGTAGGCGACGTGGGCGGACATGTTCATCGCGTACATGCCCAGGTAGTGCATGCTGGCGACGCCAAGGCCCGTGAGCAGGCCACCGCCGAGCAGGGCCAGGACGCGGCCCTTGCCGTAGGAGACGAGGAACAGGCCGGTGCCGACCACGACGATCGCCACCACCGCGGAGGCCACGGTGAGCGGCACGTCGTACTTGATCTGGGTGCCCTCCACCTCGAAACCCATCATGGCGATGAAGTGCATGACCCAGATCCCGGTGCCTCCGATGGAGATGGCCGCGCCGAGCAGCCAGCGCATCCGGGAGGCTCCCCGCGAGGCGTGGGCCTGAGCGGTGAGCCGTAAACCGAGCATCGAACCCATGCACGACATCACGTAGGCGAGGACCGGCGTGAGCAGGCCGTGGGTGAAATGATTCATATGTCCGGAAATCCTTGCATTTTGGGGGTCACCGGATTGTGGCAGGAGCGCTGACCAATTCGCATGGATATCTCCACTATCTGTCAACCAGCTTGTCCGAAATGCGAGAAAGATTCATGAGCATCGAGGGGCCGTTCTGGCGGGCCATCGCCGTGTTCCGTGTCGCGTCGCTGGTGTACGCGGGGGTCCTGATGGCCCAGCACTCCGGGTACGCCCAGCCGTACACGGGCTGGCTGGTCATCGGTGTCATGGCTTTGTGGACCGCGGCCGCCACGTTCGCCTACTCGATCCAGGCGCTGCGCCGGTGGCCGCTGCTGGCGCTCGACCTGGCGGTGACGCTGGGGTGCCTGCTGGCCTCGCCGTACGTCCAGGGCTCCTTGGGGAAGGAGGTCGGGACCATGCCGGTGCCCGCGATCTGGGTGGCGGGTCCCGTCCTGGCCTGGGCCGTGTACGGCGGGCGGCGCGCGGGAGCCGTCTGCGCGGGCGCCGTGGCCGCCGCGGACCTGTGGTTACGCGTGCGGTCCCACGACGCGCCCGTGCTGCTCAACGCCGCGGTGCTGCTGTTCATGGCCGGGGTCGTGGTCGGCCACGTCGCCCGGCTGGCCAAACGGGCCGAGGAACGCATGCAGCAGGCGACCGAACTCGAGGCCGCCCAGCGCGAGCGTGAACGCCTGGCCCGCGGCATCCATGACTCGGTCCTGCAGGTGCTGGCGCTGGTGCAGCGCCGCGGCCAGGAGATCGGCGGCGAGGCGGCCGAGCTCGGGCGGCTGGCCGGCGAGCAGGAGGTGGCGCTGCGCGAGCTCATCGCACTGCGGCCCCTCGCCTCGAGCACCACCTCGGGCGACCTGCGGCCGCTCCTGATGAGGTACGGCACGGCCACCGTGACCGTCTCGACCCCGGCCACGCCGATGGTCCTGGCCGCGGCCACGGACGTCGCCGCGGCCGTCGGCGCCGCGCTGGACAACGTCCGCCTCCACTGCGGCCCCGCGGCCCGCGCGTGGGTCTTCGCCGAGTCGGCCGACGGCACGATCACGGTCACCGTTCGCGACGAGGGCCCCGGCATCCCCGACGGCCGCCTGGACCAGGCCAGGACCGAGGGCCGCCTCGGCATCGCCCAGTCCATCGTCGGCCGCGTCGAATCCCTGGGCGGGCACGTCTCGATCACGTCCTCCCCGGACGGCACGGAGGTGGAGATCACCCTCCCGGCAACGTGATCCCCGGGCCGCTACCGGGTCGTCGACCTGGAACTCGAGCCCAGGATCACGGTCAGCTCGGTGGAGGCGCATATCGACGGCGGGTCACCGGTGGGGTGGGAAGCCGGTCCCGTGCGTCGTAGCGGCGGGCAACCCCGCGTCGCTGGAGGAGCGTCTCCCTGGACAGGGCTCGGCCGGAGTGCGGTGGGTGGCTTTGCCGTACGGGAGGAGGACGGATCGTATGTGCGTAGGGTTGGGGGCATGGTGCGGGTGATGGTGGTGGATGATCATCCGATGTGGCGGGACGCCGTGGCGCGGGATCTCGTCGAGGCGGGCTACGAGGTGGTGGCCACCGTGGGGGAGGGGCGGCAGGCGATCCAGGTGGCGCGGGCCGTGCGGCCCGATGTGGTGGTGCTCGATCTGCAGCTGCCCGACATGTCCGGGGCGGAGGTCGCCAGGGGGCTCGGGGAGGGGCCACGGGTCCTGGTGTTGTCGGCCAGCGCCGAGCACGACGACGTGCTGGAGGCCGTGAAAGCGGGCGCGTCGGGATATCTGGTGAAGTCGGCGAGCCGGGAGGAGTTCCTGGAAGCCGTCCAGCGGACCGCCGACGGCGACGCGGTGTTCACGCCCGGCCTGGCGGGCCTGGTGCTGGGGGAGTACCGCAGGCTGGCGGCCAGGGCCCAGCCCGAGGACGGGCCGCGGCTGACCGAGCGTGAGACCGAGGTGCTGCGCCTGGTCGCCAAGGGTCTGTCCTACCGCCAGATCGCCGACCGGCTGGTCCTGTCGCACCGGACCGTGCAGAACCACGTGCAGAACACTCTGGGCAAACTCCAGCTCCACAACCGCGTCGAGCTCGTCAGATACGCGATCGAGCAGGGGCTGGACGAGGACTAAACTCGGTAGGTCGAAAGCCGATGACTACCGGAGGTTCCACCATGACGATGTCCGCCCTGGGCGAGCCATGCGTTCTGCTCAAGCTGGGCGAGATCGTCCTGAAAGGCAAGAACCGCGAGCTGTTCGAACGGCGCCTGATCGGCAACATCCGTGGGGCGCTCAAGCAGTTCGACTTCACCGTCGACGTGCGCAAGCGGCACGGCGTGATCGCGATCTTCCTCCCCCAGGGCAGCACCGCCGACCGGGCCGACGCGGTGGCGCAGCGCGTCGCCGACGTGCCAGGGCTGGTGTGGATCCACAGCGCGTGGCAGGTTCCCAAGGATCCCGACACCGTGCTCAAGGCGGGGCTGGAGCTCTTCCGCGACCGCCATCCCGCCACGTTCGCCGTCAGGTCCCGCCGCCGCGACAAGCGCTTCCCGCTGCGCTCCAACGAGCTCGACCGCCTGGTGGGCGGCGCCATCAACGACGAGTACCACCTGCCCGTCGACCTGAAGAACCCGGGCCTCACCCTGCACATCGAGGTCGACCGCGACGAGGTGTTCATGTTCACCGACGGGCTGCCCGGCCAGGGCGGGCTCCCGGTCGGCAGCAGCGGGCGGGCCCTGGTGCTCATGTCGGGCGGCATCGACTCCCCGGTGGCCGCCTACCGGATGATGCGCCGCGGGCTGCACGTGGACTTCCTGCACTTCTCCGGCATCCCGTTCACCACCTCGGAATCCATCTACAAGGCCTACGCGCTGGTCCGCAAGCTCGACCGGTTCCAGGGGCAGTCGCGGCTGTGGGTGGTGCCGTTCGGCAAGGCGCAGCAGTCGATCCGCACCTCGGGGCAGGACCGGCTGGCCGTGATCGCGCAGCGGCGGCTCATGCTCAAGACCGCCGAGGAGGTCGCCCACCGCATCAAGGCGCACGCCCTGATCACCGGCGACGCGCTCGGCCAGGTGTCGTCGCAGACCCTGGCCAACATCACCGCCCAGGACCACGCCGTCGACATGCCGATCCTGCGGCCGCTGGTCGGCTGGGACAAGACGGAGATCATGGCCGAGGCCCGCCGCATCGGCACGCTGGAGATCTCCGAGCTGCCCGACGAGGACTGCTGCACGCTGCTGGCCCCCAAGCGCGCCGAGACCCGCGCCAAGATCGAGGACCTCAAGCAGATCGAGAAGCGGCTCGACGCCGAGGAACTGGCCGTCCAACTGGCCGACTCCATCCAGGAGTACACGCTCTAACCTGGCGCTAACCAGGGGGGTCACTAGCCTGTCGACCGTGGACCTCTTGGGGCTCCCGGCGTTGATCGGGGTGATCACGCTTGCGGTGCTGGTGACCGTACTCAGCGTGGTGGTGTGGAAGCGGCTGCGGGGGCCGGCCGTCGCGCAGGTGCTGCAGCGGCTGCTGCTGATCGTGCTGTGCCAGGTCACGGCGCTGGCAGCGGTCGGCATCAGCGTCAACAGGCAGTACGAGTTCTACGCCACGCTCGGCGAGTTCCTCGACGAGAACAGCGCCGAGGCCGCGCCGCCGCCGCAGCAGCACGTGGGCGATCCGCCGCCCTCGGCGGCCACCGGCAACGTCAAGTTCGTCCCCTACGGCAACGACGGCGTGCGGGTGGCCACGGTCTCGGGGCCCGCCAGCGGGATCAAGGCGCAGGTGTACGTGTGGGTGCCGCCGCAGTACAAGGCCGACCCCACCAGGCGCTTCCCGGTCGTGGAGCTGCTGCCGGGCTTCCCCGGGCCCGCGCACAACTGGTTCACGATGATGCACATCACCAAGCTGATGGCCCAGCAGGTCCGCCCGGCGATCCTCGTGTCGGTCACCACGCAGGTCCGCAGCGGGATGGACGCCGACTGCACCGACCTGCCCGGCGGGCCGCGCGTGCAGACCTGGGTGGCCACCGACGTGCGGCGCATGGTCGAGTCGTCCTTCCGCACCACGCACGACCGCCGCGGCTGGGCCACCATGGGCTACTCGGAGGGCGGCTACTGCGCGGTCAAGGTCGCGGTGCAGCACCCGAAGGACTTCTCCGCCGCGGTCAGCCTGTCGGGCTACCTCACGCCCACGGCGCCCGCGGTCACCCGCTCGCCCAGCCTGCTGGCGGCCAACGACATGCTCAAGGTCCTCGACCACCGCCATCCCCGGGTCGCCCTGCTGGCCATGGCCACCCGCCAGGACGCCGCCACAGCCATGGACGTCTCACGCCTGCGCGCGGTCGCCAAGTCCCCGACACAGGTCTTCTCCAGCATCCTCGCCGCCGGCGGCCACAACTACGGCGTCTGGAACGCCATGCTCCCCCAGGCGGTCTCCTGGCTCACCGCGCATCTGCGCGCATAGTCCTGTTGTACGGCGGCCCCATTCTGTTGTGTCGAATGGCGGGCCTCGTTCTGTTGTACGGCAGGCCCCCGCAACCGGCCGCCCGTCGCACTTCGGCTGAGGGCCCGCGACCGGCGCTTCCGGCGAGTCGGTGACGGTCGCCCACCGCCACGGCGCTTCGTGATGCGGGCACCACGGTCCCTCTGGCCCGCCGTACCGGGCGCCGGACAACCGCCGCACACCTCCCTCGCCGACCCCGGCGCGGAGAGCCCAGGGTTACCCGTTGCGCGCGAGCCCGCCGTGGGTGGGGGGCCGCACAGGTGGGTTTCGGGCGTCGTAGCGGTGGCCCGCCACGCGTCGCCGGAGGAGCGTCTCCCTGGACGGAGCCCAGCCGAAGTGCGGTGACTGGCGGAAGGACGGCTCGCCGTACAAGAGAAGGGATCAAGAAGACTCGACGCGGAAGGGATCGTGCTCGGTGAGGAGTTTGTCGAGGCGGGCCTGATCGACGCGGTTGGTGACCTCGGACAGTTCCTGGCGGTCGCGGACGACCTTGGCGAGGGTGAAGGTCGAGGTGACCACGTAGAGGACGCCCAGCGCGAGGAAGGCGCGGACCCAGGTGTCGGCCGGCAGGTAGGCCAGGGCGATCGTGACGGCCCCGACCGAGACGGCGAACGACAGGATCGCCTGGACGTAGTACGCGGTCGTGTGGGTGGGGCGAAGGGGCTTACTCATGCCGCTAATCGTCGCGCCGGGCGAAATATCGGCGCATGGGGTGGAGTACTTAAGTTACTCGTGAGTACGGCGGGCGAGGGGCGCGGCATCGCCCGCCGGACGAAATCGATAACCCACGTCAGACGGACACCGCGGAGGCAGCCGTCTTGCCCAGCAGCGGCGGCAGGTCGCGCAGGACCTGCGCCAGCGCCCCGAGGTCCTCGCGCACCAGCGCCTGCGGCCCGTCACACAGGGCGAGCTCGGGCTGCGGATGCACGTCGATGATCACGCCGTCGGCGCCCACCGCGATCGCCGCGCGGGTCAGCGGGAGCACCAGGTCGCGACGCCCGCCTGAGTGCGACGGGTCGATGATCACCGGCAGGTGCGACAGGCGCTGCGCGGTCGGCACCGCCGAGACGTCCAGCGTGTTGCGGGTGGCCGTCTCGAAGGTCCTGATGCCGCGCTCGCACAGCACGATGTCCAGGTTGCCGCGCTGGGCGATGTACTCGGCCGCCATGAGCCATTCCTCGATCGTGGCGTTCATGCCGCGCTTGAGCATCACCGGCTTGCCCGCCGCGCCGACGGCCTGCAGCAGCGCGAAGTTCTGCGCGTTGCGCGTGCCGACCTGGAGCATGTCGGCGTAGGAGGCGACGAGGTCGACGTCGTGGGCGTCCACGACCTCGGTGACGATGGGCAACCCGGTCTCCGCGCGCACGTCGGCCAGGATGCGCAGGCCCGCCTCGCCCAGCCCCTGGAAAGCGTACGGCGAGGTGCGGGGCTTGTAGGCGCCGCCGCGCAGCAGGGTCGCGCCGGCCTCCTGGGCCATCCTGGCGGCGTCGAGCGTCTGCTCGGGCGTCTCCACCGCGCACGGCCCGGCGATCAGCGTCACCGTGTCCGGGCCGATCGGCACGCCGCCGACGCGCACCACCGAGCGGTCCGGGTGGTTCTCCCTGCTGACCAGCTTGTAGGGGGTCGAGACGCGCATGACGTCCCTGACGCCCTGCATGCCGCGCAGGCCGGTCGCGTCGAGCTGGGTGACGTCGCCCACCAGCCCGACGATCGTGCGCTGGACGCCTCTGCTGACGAACGCCTCGACGCCGGCCGCCTGGACTACCGACACGATGGAATCGACGTCGTCCTGCGTGGCCTCCCGGCCCATCACGATCACCATGTTGACCTCTCTCTGTCGGGAAAAGACAGAAGGCCCCGGGTCCTGTCGGACCCGGGGCCTTCTGTTCGCCTGTGTGCTAGCGCAGCCTCACATGGCGAGCGGAACCGGGTCCGTCGCCATACCAAAACAGGAATGCGCTGTGCATAGTGCGCAATAGTAGCGCACCGAACCCGCCCGCGAGCCGAGCGGGCACCGATGGCAGGATGGCACCGGACCACGAGACCGGCGAGGGGAGTGATCGTGGAGGAGTCGCGCCTGCCTCCGGGGCAGTACGTCCCGCGCGGCCGACCCGTGATCCACTACGGCAGGGTTCCTGCGTTCAGACCGGAAACCTGGGACTTCCGCGTGTTCGGCGCCACCGCCTCCGGTGAGCAGTATCGCTTCACCTGGCCCGACTTCGAGCGGCTGCCCCGCACCAACGTCATCGCCGACTTCCACTGCGTGACGAAGTTCTCACTCATGGGCAACGAGTGGGGCGGCGTGCGGCCGGCGGCCATCCTGGAGGCCGCGCCGCCGGATCCCGGCGTGAGCCACGTGATGATCTGGGCCGAATACGGCTACAGCGCCAACCTGCGCATGTCAGACCTCACCGCGCCGGGCACGCTGTTCGCCACCGACCTGGACGACAAGCCCATCAGCGCCGACAGGGGATTCCCGCTGCGCATCGTCGTGCCGCACCTGTACGCGTGGAAGAGCGTCAAATGGGTGCGCGCCATCGAGTACCTCGTCGAGGACCGGCGCGGCTTCTGGGAGGAACGCGGCTACCACAACATCGCCGATCCCTGGCTCGAGCAGCGCTACTCCTATCAGGAGGAGCCGGGCGAAGGCCCTCCATAGCGTTTCCACCCGAACACGGGGTGTTATTGGCTACGGTTGCCCGCATGCCGACCACCGCGTGCGTGGTACTCGTCCTGGCGGCCTTCCTCCTCGGGTTCGCCGTCGGCAGGCGGCGGCGCCCCGCGCTCCCCGAAGGAGGCCTGAAGGACGACGCTACCTTCACCACGCTGCACACCGCCGCGCTGGCGGCCCCCTCCCTGCGGGCAGGGCTGACCCGTGACTCCGCCAGGAAGGCCGTGCGCCACCTGCGCCGGCTGCTCGGCACCGACGCCCTCGCGATCACCTCCACCGACGCGGCGCTGGCCTGGGACGGGCCGTGCACCGACGAGGTGCTCACCTACGCGCGCACCACCCTGGCCTCGGGCCGGGCGCAGGTGTTCGCCGGCGAGCCCCAGGGCGCGGTGGTGGCGCCGCTGACCGTCGACGGGCAGGTGATCGGCACGCTGGCCGCCTACGACGACGAACTGAGCGCCGCGCTGGTGCGCACGGTCACCGAGGTCGCCGGGTGGGTGTCCGGCCAGCTGGAGCTGGCCGACCTGGACTCCTCGCGGCAGCGGGCCATGAAGGCGGAGATGCGCGCGCTGCGGGCGCAGATCTCGCCGCACTTCGTCTACAACGCGCTCACCACGATCGCCTCGTTCGTCCGCACCGACCCGGAGCGGGCCCGCGAGCTGCTGCTGGACTTCGCCGACTTCGCCCGCTACGCGCTGCGCCGCGCCCACGACTTCACCACGCTGGCCGACGAGCTGTCCTGCGTCGACCGCTACCTGCTGCTCGAGCGGGCCCGCTTCGGCGACAAGCTGCGCTTCACCGTGCAGGTGGCGCCCGAGGTGCTCGCCGTGCCCGTGCCGTTCCTGTGCCTGCAGCCGCTGGTGGAGAACGCCATCAAGCACGGCATGGGCGGCCGGGCCGGGCGTGGCGAGGTGCGGGTGGTGGCCAAGGACGCCGGGCCCGAGGCCCACATCACGGTCGAGGACGACGGCACCGGCATGGACCTCGAGCACGCCAGGCGCGTGCTCGACGACGACCCCAGGCAGAGTGGCAACGGCATCGGGCTTGCCAACGTGGACGTGCGGATGCGCCAGATCTACGGCGAGGGATACGGCCTGGTCGTGGAGAGCGCGCCGGGCGCGGGGACCAGGGTCCGGCTGCGCGTGCCCAAGACGAATCTTAGCTCTTTGTAGTCAATTCTTTACACTAAGTTGGCGTGTCGCTTGTGAGCAGGGCGTTCTTGCGGCAGCGTTGACGTCATGCTTCGTGTTCTGGCGGTCGACGATGAGGTGCCGGCGCTCGAGGAGCTCGCCTACCTGCTGCGCCAGGACCCCAGGGTGGAGCACGTCATCACCGCCGGCGACGCGGTCTCCGCGCTGCAGGACCTGGTCCACATGCTCGGCGCGGGCGACCGGCTCGACGGGGTGTTCCTGGACGTCAGGATGCCCGGGCTCGACGGGCTCGACCTGGCCCGGCTGATCGGCGGCTTCCCCAGCCCGCCCAAGCTGGTGTTCGTCACCGCGCACGACGACTGCGCCGTGCAGGCCTTCGAGCTGGAGGCGGTCGACTACCTGCTCAAACCCGTCAGGGCCGACCGGCTGGCCGAGTCGGTGCGCAGGCTGGAGGCCGCCGCCGCGCCCGCCGCCGAGCAGGGGCCCGACGACGTCATCCCGGTGGAGCTGGGCGGACGCACCCGGTTCGTGCCGCAGCAGGCCGTCTGGTTCGCCGTGGCCAAGGGCGACTACGTCCGCCTGCACACCGTCGACGGCAGCTACCTGGTCCGCATGTCGCTGGCCGCGCTCGAACGGCGCTGGGCGCCCGCCGGGTTCATCAGGGTGCACCGCAGCACCCTGGTCTCCGCCCGGCACGTCAGCGAGCTGCGCTTCGAGGGCGGCAGAGTGCTGCTGACCGTCGGCACCGAGACGCTGCCCGTCAGCCGCCGCCACACCCGCCAGGTGCGCGAGCAGCTGGTCCGCCAGCACCGCGGGATGATCTCTTGACATCCTCCCCCGCCTGAAGGCGGAGGATTCCAACGGCAACTACCCCACGAGGAGGAGGTCGCGTTGAGGTTCGCGGTTCACAGGCCCGGCAGTCCGGTCGCCTCCCCGCGCATCCACCGCATGCCCTGCGGCGGCCAATCGGATGTTGCGTGCCGCGTTCACATCGGCGTTGCAGGCGTATCCGCAAGACCGGCAACGGAAGTCGGCTTGACTCTCGCGCGACTTCGCATCGACGATCCCGCACGCCGAGCACCGCTGACTCGTGTACGCGGAGTTGACCTTGATAACTCGGCCAGGTGCCTTCTGCTCCAGCCGTTCAACCAGTTGGCCCCACCCGGCAGCGAGAATGCCCCGATTGAGGCCGGCTTTGGCGCGGACCTTGCTGCCAGGCGCGTCGAGGGTGCCGGACGCCGACCGGGTCATGTTAGCGATCTTCAGGTTTTCGACGGCGATCACGGCGAAGCAGCGGGTCAGAGTGGTCGAGGTCTTCTCCACCCAGTCCTTGCGCCGATCCGACTCCCGTGCCTTCAGCTTCGCGATCGCACTCTTGACCTTGGCACGCCGGTTGGAGCCGCGCTTGGCGCGGGCCAGCTTCCGCAAAAGCCGCAGCAGGCGCGACTTCTCTGCCGTGCGCAGTGTGGGCACGTTGAGCATCTCACCCGTGGACAGCGCGGCGGCTATGGCGATGCCACGGTCAACGCCCACAACCTCAGCCGATCCCGGTGCAGGAACCGGCTCCGGGATGGCAGCGAACGCGACATGCCAGCGGCCTGCCCTATCCCGGTTGACCCGGTAGGACTTCACACCCTCGGGTACGGCACGCGACCAGCGGAACCGCACCCAGCCCACCTTCGGCACCTTGACCTCGCCGACGTTGCGCGAGACGCGGCGGACGTGGTCGGCCTTGACCGCGACGATCCGGAACCCTTGCCCCTGTCCACGCCTACGCCACGTCGGCCTGCGATGAGTCTTGGCGAAGTAGTGCGCCATGGCTTGGGCGAAGTCCTTGAGCGCCTGCTGCTGCACGATGATCGACCCAGCGCGTAGCCACTCGAACTCTGCTCGCGCCTCCGTCAACTGGCGGCACTGCTCGGCGAACCCCGGCGCGCTCTTACGGCCCGGCTTCCACTGCGCGTGCTGCTCCACTGCCAGATTCCAGACGAATCGGGCGTGCCCGCAATGCTCCAGCAGAACCGCCTCTTGGGCAGGCGTCGGCTGTAGCCTGTAGCGGGACATGCCGGTCAACCTACCGACCGGCACCGACAAAACCGGGGGACCAACGTGACCGACCGTTCCGGCTTTCCTCCGCCCTGAAGGACGGGGCCTCCAGCCTGTAGGTATCTGGTGATGGGCAGGCAGCTACGGCGGGCGCTGCTGACCGTGGGCGCCGTGGCGGCCGTGATCGCGCTGACGCTGGTGCCGCCGCTGCCCGTGGGGGCGGTGGTGGTGCAGCCGGTGTGGGTGCTGCTTGCCGTACTGCAGCTCAGGGGTGCGGAGCGGCTATCGGCTCGGAGGTCACCTCGGCCGCCGTGTGCCTGGGCATGGCCGGGCGGATCGCCACGCACGGCGGGTCGATGCTGTCGTACCCGGTGGGAGCGGCCGCCGTCGCCGCGTGCACCGGGGCCGCCGGGTCGGTGGGGCTGGTGCTGCTGGGGTTCGGCCTGTCCGCGGCAACGTTCTGCCCGCTGCTGGTACTCGGGATATGGTGGCGGCGGCTCACCGGGGCCGGAGTGGCGGCCGGGTTCGCCGTCGGGGCCGTGCTCACGCTCGCGGGCGTGAACCTGGACTACGGCACACCCGTCGCGGTCGCCTGCTCGTTCGCCGTGATGGTGGTGATTTCGCTGGTCACGCCGGGGTTGGTGCCACGCGAGGCGGGGCGGATGCTGGCCCGGATGCACCGTCCGGACGACCGCTCGTCGCAGCTATACGACCGCTCGTCCCGCGTATACGCTCCGTACATCGCTGACTACTGACCGTTCAGCGCGCTGTTCGTGAAGAGGGTTTCACGTTCAAGATCGCCTCCGTAGTGTTTCCCCATCGGTGAGCCACACCGTCGCATTGGGGGGGACGAGCCATCCGGCTCAACACAGGCCTGATGCGTCGGCTTCCGCTGGTGACCCGGGCAGGTCACCACGGCAATCGGGCCCTCGACCGGGGGGTGGGGCCCGCCTGCCGAGTACGTGAAGGGGCGCCCGCTGTGGCCGCGGACCGGACCGCGATCCGGCCTTACGGGGGCGGCCGGATCGCGAGAGCGAGCGCCCCGACACGTCCACCCCGGGCTTCACGCCTTCTGCCTGTACGGCCCCTTCGCGTGCTTCTGCCTGCACGCCCCTTTCCGTGCTTCTGCCTGTACGGCCCCTTTCCGTGCTTCTGCCTGTACGGCCGCTTCCCGTGCTTCTGCCTGTACGGCAAGCCGCCGCCACCGGCCGCCCGCCGCACTTCGGCCAAGGACCCGCTTCCGGCGAGTCGGCGCTCCTTACCCGCCGCAACGCCCCTACGTCACCCGGGCACCGCGGCTCTTGCCCCACCACTCCACAGCCCCTCCAGGCGCGGGGTCGGCGGGCTGGTGTCGTGGGCGCTCGCGGTCGCGTTTCGGGGCGCCGGGTCGGTGAGGTGGTGTGCGGTGGTGGTCGGCGCCTTGTGCGGCGGGGGAGGGGAGCCCTGGTGCCTGGGTAGCGGAAGGGCGCGGCGTCGATCCTAGGCTCCGACACGTACTTCTCCTCTTGCCGCAGGTTGGGGCCGCAGGACGGGGGCCAGCAGCGCGAGCAGCGCGGCCACCCCGGTGATCATGGCGAAGGCGGCCGGGTAGGACAGTCCGCCCGCCACCCACCCGGTCACCGCGGGGGCGATGAGCCCGGACAGGTAGGTGATCGTGGCCACGCCCGCCACCCCCTCGCCCGGGCTGGGCCCGGCGTTGCCCGCGGCGGCGAACACCAGCGGCACGATCACCGCGACGCCCAGCCCCAGCAGCGCGAACCCGAGGACGCACAGCCAGGGCACCCGGCCGGCGACCACCAGCACGCCGCCGGCGGCGGCCAGGATCCCGCCCGTGCGGACGGCCACGACGGGCCCGGTCAGCCGCAGTATCCGGTCGCCGGCCAGCCGGGCGCAGGCCATGCTGAGCATGAAGGTCGTGAACGCGGCGGCCGCGACCCCCGGGCCGGCGTGGGTCACCTTGGTGACGTAGACGGCGGCCCAGTTCGCGCTGGCGCCCTCGGCGAACGTGCCGCAGAACCCGATCACGCCGATGGCCGCGATCGCCCGCGACGGCAGCACGAACCGTCGCGGCGCCGGCTGGTCGGCCCGCGTCCCCGAGTCGGGCAGCAGGCCCCGGCCCAGCCACGCGCCCAGCGCGAGCAGGCCGAGCGAGGTGGCGCCGAGGTGGAGGCGGGCGTCGATGCCCGCCTGCGCGGCCAGGGCGCCCAGGCCGCCCGCCGCCAGGCTGCCCACGCACCACATGCCGTGCAGCCCGGAGATGATCGGGCGGCCCAGGCGGCGTTCGAGGACCACGGCGTGGGCGTTTATCACCACGTCGCACATCCCGGCCAGCACGCCGAACGTCAGGAAGATCGGGAACAGGAAGGCGGGAGCGGGCGCGAGCGCGGGCACGGCGAGCACCGCGCACCACAGCGCCAGCAGCAGCCGCGTGGCCGCGCGTCCGCCGAGGCGGTAGGCCAGGCGGCTGGCCAGCGGCATGCCGACGAACGCCCCGATGGACGGGCACAGCAGGACGAGGCCGAGCGTGGCGGGACCCAGGTGCAGGTGCTCCTGGATCCAGGGGAGGCGGGTGGCCAGGCTGCCGGCGACCGCGCCGTGCACGGCGAAAACGGCGGCGATGGCCCGGTGATGACTCATGCCGCAGAAATTATCAGGCAGGCTTCCTGATGAAAAGAGCTATTAGGGAGGCTTCCTGATTATTATGGTCGGCGTGAAGACCGCGACCCCGGCCATGGCCCGCGCCATCAACGATCGGCTCGCCCTCGACCTGCTGCTCGAGCGCGGGCCGCTGACCGCGCCCCAGCTGCGCGAGCTGACGGGCCTGTCCAGGCCCACCGTGTCCGACCTGATCGAGCGGCTCAAGCAGGGCGGGCTCATCGAGGTGACGGGGGAGTCGGGCGAGGACCGCCGGGGCCCGAACGCCCGCCTCTACGGGATCGTGGCCGGCCGCGCCCACGTGGCAGGGGTGGACGTGCGCCGCAGCGCCATCCACGTCACCGTCGCCGACATCACCGGCGCGCCCGTGGGCTCCATCTCGCTGCCCCACGACGGGGAGCCGGCCGCCCGCATCGCCGAGGCCGTGACGCTGGCCGCGGGGGGCCGCGCGCTGGAGACGGTCGCGATGGGCGCCCCCGGCCTGGTGGACCCGCGCACGGGCGAGCTGGTGTCGGAGAACTTCGTCCCCGGCTGGCGTCCGGGCCTGCTGGAAGAGGTACGGCGGCGCCTGGGCGTGACCGCCGTGCTGGAGAACGAGGTGAACCTGGCGGCCGTCGCCGAGCTCCGCATCGGGGCCGCCAAGGGCCGCGAGGACTTCGTGCTGCTCTGGCTGGACGACGGGATCGGCGCGGCGGTCGTGCTCGGCGGCCGGCTGCGCCGTGGCACCTCCGGCGGCGCTGGAGAGGTGGGCCTGCTGCGGATGGGCGGCCTGACGTTCTGCGAACTGGTGGACGCCCACGCCGCCGAGGGGGTCGAGCCGGCCGAGCTGGCGGGCCGGATCGCGCAGGGCGCGTTCGCGCTGGTCACGATCCTGGACCCGGGCCTGGTCGTGCTCGGTGGCGTCACCGGCCGCGCCGGCGGGCAGGAGCTGGCCGCCCTGGTGGCCGAACAGGTCGCCGAGCTGTCACCGGCGCCCACCGAGGTGCGGGCCACAACGGTGAGCGGCAACGCCATCCTGCAGGGAGCCGTGCTGACCGCCCTCGACCTGGCCCGCGACCGGGTCTTCTGCTAGGCCGAGGCGAGCCACTCCAGCGCGGCGCCGGCCTGGTTGAGAACGGAGATGTGCCCGTCGTCGGGGCTCAGCCGCAGCTCCGCCGTGGGGCAGCGACCGGCCAGCCACCGGCCGTGGGAGCTGGGTACGACCCTGTCCTGCTCGCCGTGCAGGAGGAGCACGGGCACCTGGATCCGCGCGGGATCGAATCCCCAGGGAGTGACGTAGGCCAGATCGTCGTCGATCAGCCCGCCGGGACCACCCTCCAGGGCGGGGCCGACGACCTCGCCGAACCACGACCACTCCCCGGAGAGCGCGGCATGATCGCGCGGGGTGAACATCTCGGGGTCGTACTCCGCCGTGGCCTCGTGGGCCTGCTTGGCCTCCCGCCCGGCGGCCGCGGCGCGCAGGGACGCCACTCCGGAGTCCGCCATGCCCGAGAACCAGTCGAGCCCGCCGGCGTCGAAGGGCGCCAGTCCTGCCACGCTCACCGCCGCGAGCACCCGCTCGGGCAGCAGCGTGGCGCACGCCAGCGCGTGCGTGCCGCCGCCGGAGTGCCCCATCACGGCGAACCGCTCGATGCCCAGCGCGTCGGCCACGCTCGCCACGTCGGCGGCCACCGACGCCACGTCGCGCCCCGGGGCGGGGGTCGAGCCGCCGTAGCTCGGGCGGTCGTGTGACACCCAGCGGATCCCGGGCACGCCGAGGAGCGGCTTGGGCGGGGCGCCGATGTTCGGCGTGCCGTGGTGCCAGTAGACGGTCAGGCCGGAACCGCCGGTGTCGTAGACGCGCAGGCGGCGCCCATCACTCAGCTCGAGATCCACAGCCCTGGATGCTACAGATCGTGGACGACAACCCCGCCGACCACGGTGGTGACGACCGTGACGTCGCGGATCCGCTCCGCCGGTACGGCCAGCAGGTCGTCCGACAGCACCGCGAAGTCGGCCAGCTTGCCGCGGCTCAGCGTGCCCTTGAGCCGCTCCTCATGCACGGCGTGGGCCGAACCCGCGGTGTAGGCGCGCAGCGCCTGCGAGACCGTGAGCGCTTCGCCGGGGTTGAACGAGGAACCGCCGGCGGTGCGCTGGTTGACCAGGTCGTGGATGCCGAGCAGCGGCGCCCCCTCGACCACCGGGCAGTCGGAGCTGCCGGGCAGCACGATGCCCGCCTCCAGGAACGAGCGCTGCCGGTAGCAGCCGCGCGAGCGCTCGGGGCCGAGCGCGGCCAGCATGCCGTCGCCCAGCTCGCTGACGAACCGCCCCTGCGGCACCGGGATCACGCCGAGTTCGGCGATCCTGGCCACCTGCGCGTCCGAGGTGACCGCGCAGTGCTCGATCCTGTGCCGCGCGTCGGGCCGGGGATGGCGGGCCTGCGCCTCGGCGTAGGCGTCGAGGACGACGTCGACCGCGAGGTCGCCGATCGCGTGCGTGGCCACCTGCCAGCCTGCCGCGTGCGCGCGCAGGATGAACTCCCGCAGCGCCGACGCCTCCTCCTGCAGGAAGCCGCGGTTGCCGGGCTCGCCGGCGTAGTCGCAGCACATCGCGGCTGTCCGCCCGATGAGTGAGCCGTCGGAGAACACCTTGACCGGCCCGATCCGCAGCCTGGTGGAGCCGAGCCCGGTCCCGATCCCCAGGTCGAGCCCGAACCCGGGCCCGACCTCGTGCAGGTTGGGCGAGCCCGGCATGAGCGTGGCCCGCTGGAGCAGCAGGCCCCGCCGTACCGCCTCCTGGAAGCCGGCCACGTCGAGCGGCCCGTTGCCTGCCAGGCCCACCCCGACGCCGGGCTCGGTGAAGCTGGTCAGGCCCTCGGCGGCGGCCACCTTGCTGGCCAGCGCGATGCCCTCGACGAAGTCCTCCTGGGTCACTGGGCGCAGCAGCCGGTGCGCCAGCTCCTGCGCCTGCTCGGCCAGCAGCCCGTCCGGGACCCCGTCGGCGTCACGGCCGACGGATCCGCCGGGCACGTCGGGCACGTCCAGGTCAGGGAACCCCATCAGCGCGAAGGCCGCGGAGTTGGCGACCCCCATGTGCCCCGAGGTGTGCTGCAGCCAGACGGGACGCGCGCCGGAAACCCGGTCGAGCGCCTGCCTGGTGGGGTGCGCCCCGCCGAGCTTGTTCTGGTCGTAGCCCGCGCCGCGGATCCACGCCCCCTCGGGCGCCGAGGCCACCGCGTCGTACAGCTCGGACAGGCTCAGCCCGCGCAGGTCCAGCTCGCGCAGCCGCTGCCCGCGCATGCTGAGGTGCTGGTGCGCGTCGTTGAACCCGGGTACGGCATGCCGCCCCCGCAGGTCGACCACCACGTCCGCGGTCAGCCCGTCGAGCTCCTCGTCCAGCCCGGCGATCCGCTCCCCGAACACCCCGAGCCGGGTCGCGACCGGCCGCTCGGGATCGAGCGTGGTGAAACGACCATTGACGAACAGCGCGTCGAGACGCATCAAACCTCCACAGGGACTCGCCGCGCCGACATCCGGCGCAGCGCGGTCACACACGCCATGGTGAGCAGAATGATCACGATGTACTGGACGACGACCGCCCAGATCGTGCCGGTGGCGCCGAGCAGCGCGGTCGCGATCAGCGGGGTGGTGGCCGGCGCCGGCGAGCCGGTCCCGACCAGCAGGAACGTGATCGGCGTGCACACGATCAGCACGCAGAACGCGATCAGTATGTACCGCGCCGCGCCGATCCGCTGTCCGAGCACCGCCCCGATCGGCTGGGTCACGAACTGGGTGATCGACACGACCAGCAGCACGTTGAGCATCGTGCTCTTGGCGATACCCAGGTCGTTGGTGGCCCACGACAGGATGAAGGTGTTGGTGAAGTACGCCGAGGCGATGCCGACGCCGCTGGCGCCGATGCCGAGCAGCACCAGCGGCCACGATGAGCGGAGCACCTCGGCCAGCGGCAGCCGCGCCACCTCCTGCCGCTCCCGCATCCGCACGAACTCCGGCGACTCCTCCACCCGCAGCCGGATGACCAGCCCGATCACCAGCAGCACCGCCGAGGCCAGGAACGGGATCCGCCAGCCGTACGACAGGAACGCCTCGTCGGGCAGCAGGCTGACCAGCGCGAACATGCCGGTCGCCAGGATCGACCCGGCCGGCGAGCCCTGCTGGGCGAAGGCGGCGTACAGGACGCGCTTGGGACCTGCGTGCTCGGCGGCGATCAGGACCGCGCCGCCCCACTCGCCGCCGACCGCGATGCCCTGGACCAGGCGCAGCAGCGCCAGCAGGACGGGGGCGGAGCATGCCGACGGAGGCCATCACCCCGGCGGTCGGGTTGGCCTCGGGGAAGAACAGCTTGCCGAACACCAGCGCGGAGGCCGTGCCGTAGATGTAGAAGTCGTACCACTCGATGGAGGTTCCGACGAAGGACGCGATTCCGGCGCCACGGGGGTTGCTCATGAGGGGGGTTCCTAGGCGAAGTGGTGGAGTTGGGCCAGCGGCACCTCGGTCGCCGGGGCCATCGCCGCCTCGGTGCCGTCCACGAGGACGGGACCGGGCTCGCGCGGCACCTGCACCCGCGGTGTCGCAGTATTTCGGGGCATGTCATGACGGGTGAGTCCGCGAGCATCCTTGATCGCGGCGTAACGGAGGCCACCGGGGAGCGCGTCCCTGGCGTCCGCCGAGTCGAGCGCGTCGCGGGCCACGAAGATCCGCGACAGCAGGGCGGGGGCGTCACCCAGCCCGCCGAAGTAGGAGCGGTACGCGCGCGGCTGGGTGAGCCGGGTGGATCCCGAGCCGCTGCCCGAGACGCCGTGTGCGACGAAGCCGGACTTGACGACCAGCTCCGGCTTGGTGCCGAACCAGGCCGGGTCCCACAGCACGATGTCGGCCAACCGGCCGGGGAGCAGGGAGCCGACCTCGTGCGCGATGCCGTGCGCGATGGCGGGGTTGATCGTGAGCTTGGCCAGGTAGCGCAGGATGCGCTCGTTGCCCTGGTCGCCGGCCAGGCCGTGCAGGTGGGCCAGCTGCCAGGTCCTGCGCACGGTCTCGGCGATGCGGCCCATGCCCATCGAGTCGGAGTTCACGATGCTGATCGCGCCCAGGTCGTGCAGGGCGTTCTCGGCGGCGATGCCGTGCGCCCTGACCCGGCTCCTGGTCACCTCGACGTCGCTGCTGATGTGGTGGTTCTGCCGGTGCACGGTCATCGTCATCGGGAACAGCTCGCCCACCGTGTTGGCGGTGTAGGGGATCGTGGGCGTGGTCGAGGAGGGCAGGATGTGCGGCTCGGCCAGGATCTCCAGCAGGTTGGGATGCCCGCCGCCGCCCTCGACGTGGTAGGCGTGCACGGTCCGCCCGCGGGTGGCGGCCACGGTGTCGGCCAGGTAACCGGACTCGTTCATCGAGTCGGAGTGCAGCGCCACCGGCAGGTCGGCCTCCTCGGCCACGCCCAGGCAGGTGTCGATGATGCGCGGGGTCGCGCCGAAGTCCTCGTGGATCTTGAAGCCGCCGGCGCCGGCCACCACGGCCTCCTCCAGCAACTGGCGCGAGCTGGACGAGCCGCGGGCCAGGAACGCCACGTTCAGCGGCGTGCCGCGCCAGGCGCTCATCAGCGTGTGCAGGTTGTGCGCGGGGTTCACACCCACGTCCCACACGCCGCCCAGGCCCATCCCGACCACCGTCGTCACGCCGGAGGCCAGCGCCGCCGGGGCGATCTCGGGCGAGGACAGGTGCACGTGCGAGTCCACGATCCCGGGCGTGGCGATCAGGCCCTCGCCGGGGACGATCGCCGTGTGCGAGTCGATGATCGCGCCCTCGACGGGCACGACCCGGCCGTCCTTGACCCCGATGTGCGTCTTGCGCACGCCCAGCACCGGGTCCATCAGCACGACACCGGCCACCACCAGGTCGAGCGCCGACTCCCTGTCGCCGCGCGGGCGGGCGAGCAGGCCGTCGCGCAGCGTCTTGCCGCAGCCGCCGAGCAGCTCATCGCCGTGGGTGACGTCGTCCTTGTCGACCCGGGCCCACAGACAGGTGTCGCCGAGTCTGATCCGGTCGCCGGTGGTGGGGCCGTAGATCGCGTTGTACTCCTCGCGCCTCACCGAGACCTCCGGAGGAAGCCCGGTCCTTTAGGGCCGGGAGGATTACGGACCCAGTCAGGGGTGGCCAGGCGAAGCCGGGACAGCCATGGGCGCGAAGCGAACATCAGAATCTGTCGGTCCTCTGCGCTAGAGTCGGCACGTCTCGCGATAACCAAGCGAGGCGTGTTGTACGGCCGCCGGACGGGCGGTTGCTGCGCGGGAAGGGCTTGGGTTGCCGGGCCGGCGCACCGCGAACCGACAGACCACCCGCAGGTGGTGCTGGAATCCTCGGACTTCCAGGCCGGGGAGGACGTCAAGACGGGATCACCTCCACCTCGACGGTCTCGCCGGGGTGGAACGCGGTGGCCGTACCGGCGGGGATGTCCAGGCGCAGGCCCTGGACGTCGCGGTCGAAGACGAGCGCGGCGTTGACCTCGCTCAGCGGGAAGTGCGAGGAGACGAACACGGTGCGGTCGCCGTTGTTGGTGACCGAGACGCGGGCCCTGCGGCGGCCCACGTTGATCGCGACGTCATCGGGCGCCGTCTCGACCGCGCCGGGTCCGCCGGGCGCAGGAGGCCCGATCGGCTGGTCGACCGCGACCAGCGCGGTGCCGCTGGGGAAGAGCGCCTCCACCTGGACGTGCGCCACCAGCGCCGGCACCCCGTCCATCACCTGGTCCGCGGTCAGTACGGCGTGCGCCGCGCGGATCACCTCTTCCAGCGACTCGCCGTCCCAGGCGTGCTCCAGGATCTCGTCGCAGATCAGCGCCGTGGCCTCGGGCGCGTTGAGCCGCCTGCCGCGGGCCAGGCGCCGCCTGGCGAGCTCGGCCAGGGTGAAGATGGTGAGCCGCTCCTGCTCTCGAGGGGTCAGATGCACGTGTCCTCCTTGGTTCGTTCACGGTATGCCCAGGTCAGCGGCCTGATCCCACAGGAGTAGGTCCGCGATGGCCTCCGCGCGAGGACGAGCGCCGCACCTGGTTCGCCCGGCCGCTCGACAACGACGGCCGCAACCCCGACGTGGTGCGCGACGCCGGGCGCGTGCTCGGCCTCGACCCCTCGGGCGCCTTCGTAGCCGCGGTGGCCGACCCCTCAGCGGTCGCGGCGCTGCGCTGGCACCGCCACGAGTCGCCGTCCGGTGACGTCCTAGCCGTCCAACTGCCCACGTGTGCCGTCACGGTCGAGGACGCGCTCGCCGGAGTGCCGTGCGGGGTCTCGCCGCGGGTGACGAGCCTCGCTCGCCTCCCGCACGCCGTACGACTGGGCGCGGCGACCGCCCGCGCGCTGCCAGCCGGGGGCGGGCCCAGCGGCTGGAGGACTTCGTAGCTGGAGGTGTTCGCCGCGGACAGTCCCGAGCTGGCACACCGGGTGCTGGGTCCGCTAGAGAAGGTGGGGGCTGTGGAGCGGGAACGTCTGCTGGAGACCATCCGCGTGCACCTGGCGGGCAGCGGCGCGATCGCCGACACGGCGGTAGCGCTCTACCGGGTTCGTCCGTAGTGCTCTGGCCTTCAGGTTGGGGGGTGAAGCGGACCCTCCCGCGTAGCGGGCAAGAATAGCTGATTCGCCGTCAGACGAACCGGCGTCCACCCCGATCAGACCGGCCGTTTCTGCTGCTCGATGTACTGCTTGAGCACGGTCAAAGGGGCTTCGCCAACTGACCCGGCGAAGTAGGAGCCGGACCAGAAATGATCACCCCACAGGTACTTACGGACGTGGGCGCTGAACTCTTTGCGCAGCATCCGAGCCGAGACCCCCTTCAACGAGTTGACCAGCTTGGACAAGGCGACCTTGGGCGGATAGTGGACCAGCAGGTGGACATGGTCGTCCTCACCGTTGAACTCGCGAAGCTCGACCTCGAAGTCGGCACAGACCTCCCGCATGATCTGTTCGCATCGGACCAGCATCGGGTCGGTGAAGGCACCACGCCGGAACTTCGTGACGAACACCAAATGCGCGTGAAGGTTGTAGACGACGTGCCGTCCCGTGCGCACATTGGGGTTCGGTTTCCATCTCGGTGACATAAACCAAACGATACGATCAGGGCGTGGAGAAGGTGAAACAGGCGCGGGCGCATGTGGCCCGCCTGGAGTTGAGCGCGGCCCAGGTGGCGGTGCTGGACGGACAAGCGCACACCGCCCGCGCGCTGTGGAACCTGCTGCACGAGTACTTCACCTTCCGGCAGGCCCGGTTCGCAACGTTGAAGGAGTGTGACGAGGCAATCCGGGCGGCTCGCCGTGAGATCGACTGGATGGGCCAACTGCCCGCCCAGGCGGCTCAGGCGGTGTTGAAGACCTATCGGCAGGCGTGGGTGAACTTCTTCAACCCTGATCACCCCGCCAAACGCCCGACGTTCAAGGCCCGGTTCCGATCCCGGCCGGCCGTCGATGTGCCCCAGGCCCGCGACCTGCAGATCAAGCGGGTCAACCGGCGGTGGGGTGCGGTCAACCTGCCCAAGGTCGGGCGGGTGCGGTTTCGATGGACCAAGGGCCTGCCCGGCGTCACCAAGGCCGGTCCGGCCGGGCGGATCACCGGAGCCCGGCTGGTCAAGGACGCCTGCGGCTGGCAGATCGTGTTCCGGACCGAGACCATGGCCGATCCGCTCATGGACACCCATCCCGGCCCAGCCGTGGGGATCGACCGGGGGATCACCGTCGCCTTGGCGTTGTCGGACCAGACCACGCGTGAGCACGGCCCCTGGCTCACCGGCGGCGAGCGCGAACATCTGCGACGCCTGGAGAAGAAGTCCGCCCGCCAGCGCGCGGCCCAGACTTCCGGACAGCGGACCTCTCATCGGCTGGGGCGCACCTATGACCAGATGGCCAGGCTCCGCGCGACAGCCAAGCGCCGAGCGGTTAACTGGCAGCACCAGACCACCACCGAACTCGCTGACACCTTCAGCGTGGTCGTGGTGGAGGATCTGAAGATTACGACCATGGTCCGCTCTGCCAAGGGCACGATCGAACAACCCGGCCGGAACGTGGCGCAGAAGGTAGGGCTGAACCGCGCCATCACCGGCGAGGCGTGGGGCCGAACGGTCACCCTGCTGGAGTACAAAACCCGTGATCGCGGCGGGCTGGTGGCGAAGGTCCCCGCCCCGGGCACGTCGCAGACCTGCCACCGGTGCGGGCACCGCGACGCGGCCTCCCGCCACGGCACCCGGTTCTCGTGCGCCAATCCCGTGTGCGGGTGGACCGGCCACGCCGACACCAACGCCGCGATCAACATTCGCAACGCCGCAGGAACTGTGGTGTCAGGACGTGGAGACCTCGGGGCTGCCCGGTCTGCGAAGCGTCAACCCCCGCGCGCCGCTTAACTGCGACGCGACGAGAGAATCTCCGGCCTTATAGGCCGGGGAGGAGTTCAATGCCACCGCAACACGATTCATTCATTCATCATTCATCCAGCCAGCACCGCTTCGCCCGCTTCCACGCCATCACCGGCCGTGACGTCCGCCGCCCTGCCGACGCCGCCGTCGTCGCCCTCGCCCTCCGCGCCGACGGCCTGTGAGCGCCCGCAAGCCGGCGAGGGCTAGGCGTCGCGGAGCTTCTTGAGCAGGAGGATGTCCTCGCGGTGCCCGGGGGCCTTGCCCGGGGTCTCGATGCAGATCGGCACGCCCGCCGCGACCGGGTGACGCATGAGGTCGGCGAAGGGCTGGGAGCCGATGTGGCCCGCCCCGATGTTCTCGTGACGGTCCTTCTTCGACCCGCACACGTCCTTGGAGTCGTTGGCGTGCACCAGCTTCAGCCGCCCAGGAGCGATGGCGTGCAGCGCCTCGAGCGTCTCCGACACGCCGCCCTCGGCCGCCAGGTCGTGGCCCGCGGCGAAGGCGTGGCAGGTGTCGAGGCAGACGTTGGCGCGCGGGTGCCACTCGAGCGCGGCCAGGTAGGGCTCGAGGTCCTGGACCGTGGCGCACAGCATCGCGCCCTGGCCGGCCATGGGCTCGAGCAGCAGGTCGGGGCCGCCTTCGGGGATCTCCTCGAGCAGCGGGAGCAGGTGCTCGCGCAGCTGGCGGAAGGCGTCGTCGCGTGACTGGGTGACGGCCGAGCCGGTGTGCACGACCACGCCCTTGGCCCCGGTCTCGACGCCCCGCCGCAGCGTGTAGCGGGTGATGGCGATCGAGTTCGCCAGCGTCTCCGGGCTGGGGGAGCCGAAGTTGACCAGGTAGGGCGTGTGGATGAAGGAGACGACGCCCGACTCGGCCAGCGCCGCGTCCTCCTCGGGCTTGCCCGCCGTCAGCGCCCAGCCCCGCGGGTTGGTGACGAACACCTGGATCATTTCGGCTTCGATCTCGGCCATGTACTTCAGGCCGCCCGTCGCCAGGCCGCCGGCGACGGAGACGTGCCCGCCGATCAGGGATTTCACGGTGCCCAGTCTAGGCGCGCCAGAACTTTCCCAAGCCGGGGTACGTCCAACCGGCCATGATCAGTATCGCGCTCTCCCTGGCGCTCGCGCTCGCCCCGGTGACCAGCGAGATTCCCCGGGACTTCCTGCTGACCGAGCCCCAGGCCCGCAAGCCGCAGACCCCCGACGAGGCGTACGAGGGGGGATACAAGATCAGCGACAAGCTCACGAAGCCGCTGGAGCTGAACCCCTGCAACCGGCGCCGTGCCGCCGACGCCGGCCGGGTGGCCGCGCGCACCATCACCTACTGGAGCAGCGCGCCCAGCGGCTCCTCCGAGCAGTTGATCCTCTACAGGAACCCCCGGGCCGCGCACGCCGCGCTCACCCAGTTGCGCACCGACGTCAAGCGGTGTGCGCGCAGGGGCGACCCGTCGTCACCGCAGCTGCGGATCCGCTGGCGGACGACCAAGGTCAAGGTGGGTGACGAGGCAGCGGGTATGGGCTACACGACCCGGCAGGACGGCTCCGTGATCCAGACGATCACCGGCGTCGCCGCGCTCCGGGGAAGCGCCCTGATGATCTACACAACCACCGACGGATACTACGAGCCCGGCGGACTGACCAAGGACGCCAGGAAGATGGCCGCCAAGGTGTGCGGCCTGCCCGGCGTGTGCTAGCCCAGGCGCAGCGCCAGGAAGAAGTCCACCCGGTCCTCCAGCCGTGACAGGTCGCGGCCTGTGAGGTCCTGGATGCGCTGGATCCGGTAGCGCAGCGTGTTGACGTGCACGTGCAGCAGCTCGGCGCACTTCGTCCACGACCCCGAGCACTGCAGGAACGCCTCGAGCGTCCGCACCAGGTCCGCCCGGTGCACCTGGTCGTAGGAGCGCAGCGGATCGAGCAGCCGGACCCGGAACATGTGCCGCACGTCGTCGGGCACCGAGGCGAGCAGCAGCACGTGCGTGGCCAGCTCGTCATGGCCGACGACCGCGTCGGGCTCGGCCCGCCCCTCGGCCATCCGCCGCGCGTACCTGGCCTCCTCCACGGCCCCGCGCAGCCCGGTGACCTGCGCCGTCCCGCTCACCCCCACGGTCAGATGGCAGCCGCCCAGCCCTGGGGCCAGGGCGTGTACGGCGGCGCGGATGCGGGCCGTGGCATCGCCCTCCGAGGCGGGCACCAGCGCGACCGCCTCGCCCTCCACGATCCCGATGACCGTGGCGGCCGAGCCGTACAGGATCTCCTTGACCACCGCGCGCAGCTCGCCGGGGCGCAGGCCGCCGTCGGCGGTGGCGGCCACGGCGACGTAGCCGTCGGCGCCTGCCAGGCCGGTGACCTGCAGGCGGGGCAGGATGTCGCTGGGTCTGCCGTCGGTCATGACCAGGCGGACCAGTTCCTGCGCGATGCGGCCCTCGGGGCTGTGGCGGTCGTCCTGGCGGACCTTCTCGAGCGCGGCGACCGCGGCCAGTTCCCCGGCCATCGCGCGCCGCTCCTCGCTCCAGTCGTCGAAGGAACCCTCGAAGGCCACGAACCAGTCGGCCACCCGCGAGGTCGTCTGCTCGTCCACCGGGAAGATCGTGTAGCCGCCGCGCACGCACGGCAGCCGCTTGGCCGTCAGGAACGCCCTGGCCAGGTCGCGCGCGGCGGACTCGGGCAGCGTGTGCGAGCCGGACACCAGCCGCCCTGACGGGGTGAGCACCCAGCAGCGCATGCCCAGGTCGCGGCCGATCATCGCGAGCACCGGGTCGAGCCCCGCGCCGGAGACCAGCTGCCTGTGGCGGTCGAGCACCGCCTTGACGTCGGAGGCCCGCGCGCCCGACAGCCGCCGCACGATGTGCTCGGTGACCTCGGCGAACCCGAGCGCCTGCGGCACGTGGAACAGCGGCACCCGGTGCCGGCGGCAGGCGTCGATCAGGTCCTGCGGCAGGTCGCCCGAGCGGGCCTCGCAGGCGCCGAGCCCTGACACCCCGGCGGCGGCGAGCGCGGCCACGAACGTCTCGCTGTCGGCGGGCGTGCGCCGCCAGATCAGCCCGGTCAGCACCAGCTCGCCGCCGGTCAGGTACCGTCCTGGGTCGAGCAGGTCGGTCGTCACGACCCAGCGCAGCGGCCGGTCGAGCTCGTCCTGGCCGACGATCGTGGACAGGCCGAGCTCCGGCATCTCCAGCAGCGCGTTGAGTCGCATACCACATCCCTTGCCTCGCTTGCCGCGAGACTACCTACAGGTTAACTGCCGGCGAACTTGGAGCATGACACGAAAAGTCCTGGCCAACGGCTGGACCACTTCGGAGTTCTTGCGGATGGACCGGGCAGGACGGCCGTGTGTGTACTGCTGACATGCCCAATTCGCTCGCCGACTTCAACGTGCGGGATCCGGACGAGGCCGAGCGCGACCTGCTCGCCTGCTGCGCCTCCCGCGCCTTCGCCAGGTCCGTCGCCGCCCGGCGTCCCTACCGGGACCTGGCCCAGCTGACCGCCGCCGCCGACTCCGCCGTACGCGCCCTGGACTGGCCCGACGTGCTGGAGGCGCTGTCGGCCCACCCGCGCATCGGCGAGCGCAGCCAGGAGGCGTGGTCGCGGCAGGAGCAGTCGGGCGTGGAGGACGACCTCCGCCCGGCGCTGGCGGAGGGCAACCGCGCCTACGAGGAGCGCTTCGGCCACGTCTACCTGGTCTGCGCCACCGGCCTGACCGGCACGCAGATGCTCACGAAGCTGCGCGATCGGCTGGACAACGACGAGGAGACCGAGCGCAAGGTCGTCGGCGACGAACTGGCCAAGATCACCTGCCTGCGGATGGCCAAGCTGGTGGGCGCATGACCTTCTCCACCCACGTCCTCAACGCCGCCACCGGACTCCCCGAGGCGGACGTGGCCGTAACACTGGAAAAGGACGGAAGGGTCCTGCACGAGGGCCGCACCGACGCCGACGGCCGCATCAAGGGCTGGAACCCGGGCGAGGGCGTCCACCGCGTCACCTTCCGCGACCTGCCGAGCACCTTCTACCCCGAGGTCGTCATCGCCTTCCGCATCGACGACCCCGGCCGCCACTACCACATCCCGCTGCTGATCAGCCCGTTCGCCTACTCCACCTACCGAGGGAGCTAGCCCCGTGTCAGTAATCCTGGGCCCCAACCGCTACGGCAAGGCGGAGACCAGGCTCGTGCGCGTCGTCAGGGACGGCGACGTGCACCACCTCAAGGATCTCAACGTCTCCTCCTCCCTGTCGGGCGACATGGAGGAGGTCCACCTGACCGGCAGCAACGCCGCCGTACTGCCCACCGACACCCAGAAGAACACCGTCTACGCCCTGGCCAGGAAGCACGGCGTGGACCAGATCGAGGACTTCGCCCTCCTGCTGGCCAGGCACTTCGTGTCCACCCAGCCCACCATCCACCACGCCAGGGTCGCCATCGAGGAGTACTCGTGGGACCGCGCGGGCGACCACTCCTTCGTCAGGAACGGCACGGAGGTCCGCACCTGCGTGGTCCACCACGACCGCGACGGCCGCACCACGGTCGTCTCCGGCCTGAAGGACCTGGTCGTCCTCAACTCCACCGGCTCGGAGTTCCACGGCTACATCGTCGACGAGTACACCACGCTCCAGCCGACCACCGACCGCATCCTGGCCACCGCGGTCTCCGCCGAGTGGCGGCACGTCTCCGACAGGTCGGACTTCGCCAAGTCCTATGAGGACGTACGGCGGGCCCTGCTGGAGGCGTTCGCCGGCACCCACAGCCTGTCCCTGCAGCAGACGCTCTACGCGATGGGCGAGCGGGCGCTGAACGTGCGCGACGACCTGGCCGAGATCAGGTTCGCGATGCCGAACAAGCACCACTTCCTGGTGGACCTGACGCCGTTCGGCCTGGACAACGACAACGAGGTCTACTACGCCGCCGACCGCCCCTACGGCCTGATCGAGGGGACCGTGCTGCGGGACGACGCGCCCGACGCCGGCTTCGCCTGGGAGTAAGAGACATGGAATTCCTGCGGCCCACCACGTGGGCGGAGGCGCTGGCCGCCAAGGCGGACCAGCCGGACGCGATGCCCATCCAGGGTGGCACCGACGTCATGGTCGAGATCAACTTCGACGTGCACAGGCCCCCCGCGCTGCTCGACCTCAACCAGGTCGCGCCGCTGCGGGAGTGGTCGGTGGAGGACGGCGTCTACCGGATCGGCGCGGGCGTGCCGTACGCGCGGATCATCGAGGAACTGGGCGAGCAACTGCCCGGGCTGGCTCAGGCGTCCAGGACCGTCGGCTCGCCGCAGATCCGCAACCGCGGCACCGTGGGCGGGAACCTCGGCGCGGCCTCCCCGGCCGGTGACAGCCATCCGCCGCTGCTCGCGGGGGACGCGGTGGTCGAGGTGGAGTCGCGTGACCGGGGCGTGCGGCTGATCCCGGCGCACGAGTTCTACCTCGGCGTGAAGCGGTCGGCGCTGCAGCCGGACGAGCTGATCAAGGCGATCCACGTGCCCGCGGCGCGGGGCCCGCAGTACTTCTCCAAGGTCGGCACCCGCAACGCCATGGTCATCGCGGTCTGCTCGTTCGCGATCGCCCTCTACCCCGAGGAGCGGCGGGTCGGCACCGGGATCGGCTCGGCCGCGCCCACCCCGCGCAGGGCGCTGGAGGCGGAGGCGTTCCTGGCCGACGAGGCCGACTGGCACGCCCCGCTCGACGAGGCGGTGCTGCGCCGCTTCGGCGAGCTGTGCTCGGGCGCCGCCTCGCCGATCGACGACGTGCGCGGCACCGCCGACTACCGCAGGCACGCCATCGGCGTGATGGCCCGCCGCACGCTCGGCTGGGCGTGGAACGACTACCTGGGAAGGAGGGCCGCCTGATGCGCGTGGCCTTCAGCGTGAACGGTCGCGAGGAGACCGTCGACGACGTGTGGGAGGGCGAGAGCCTGCTCTACGTGCTGCGCGAGCGGGTCGGGCTGCCCGGCTCGAAGAACGCCTGCGAACAGGGCGAGTGCGGCTCCTGCACGGTCTACCTGGACGGCACGCCCGTCTGCTCCTGCCTGGTCGCCGCCGGGCAGGCCGAGGGCAGGCAGGTGCGCACCGTCGAGGGCCTGGCCGAAGGCGACCGGCTCGACGCGGTCCAGGAGGCCTTCGTCGAGTGCGGCGCGGTTCAGTGCGGCTTCTGCACGCCCGGCCTGATCGTCCAGGCGCACGACCTCATCGCCCGCGTCGACCAGCCGTCCGACGCCGAGATCCGCGAGGCGCTCGCGGGCAACCTCTGCCGCTGCACCGGCTACGAGAAGATCCTCGACGCGGTACGGCTGGCCGCCTCCAGGAAGGCCGCCGCACAGTGATCATCGAGAATGTCTACATCGCTCCGGTGGTCGGGCCCGAGATCGCGTCCGGATATATCCGGATCGAAGGGGATCTGATCGCGGAGATCGGGTCCGGGGTTCCAGAAAGCCGGGACCCGGACAGGATCGACGGCCGCGGCTGCCTGGCCACCCCAGGACTGATCAACACTCACCACCACCTCTACCAGTGGGCCTCGCAGGGCCTGGCGCAGGACGCCACGCTGTTCGAGTGGCTGGTGGCCCTCTACCGGGTGTGGGGCGCAATGGACGCCGAGGTGGTGCAGGGCGCGGCCACCGCCGGGCTCGGCTACCTGGCCCTGTCGGGCTGCACGACCTCCAGCGACCACCACTACGTCTTCCCCAGCGGGCGAGGCGACCTGTTCGCCGCCGAGATCGAGGCCGCCCGCGAGCTGGGCATCCGGTTCCACCCGGCGCGCGGCTCCATGGACCGCGGGCAGTCGCAGGGCGGCCTGCCGCCGGACGCCGTCGTGGAGGACCTGGACACGATCCTGGCCGCCACCGCCGAGGTCGTCGACCGCTACCACGACCCGTCGTTCTCCTCCATGCTGCGCGTCGCGGTCGCGCCCTGCTCGCCGTTCTCCGTCAGCGCCGAGCTGATGACCGAGGCCGCGGCGCTGGCCAGGGCGAAGAACGTGCGCCTGCACACCCACCTGTGCGAGACCCTCGACGAGGAGGAGCACTGCCTGGAGCAACTCGGCATGCGGCCCGTCGACTACATGGAGAAGCTCGGCTGGCTGGGGCCCGACGTGTGGTTCGCGCACACGGTGCACCTCAGCGACGCCGACATCGACCGCTTCGCCCAGACGGGGACCGGTTCGGCGCACTGCCCGTCGTCGAACGGGCGCCTCGGCGCCGGCATCGCCCGGGTCTCCGAGATGCTCAGGCGCGGCGCCAACGTCGGGCTCGGCGTCGACGGCAACGCCTCCTCCGAGCTGACCACGCTGTCGGGCGAGATGCGGCAGGCACTGCTGTTCCAGCGGGCCGCTCACGGACCGACCGCGCTCACCGCCCGCCAGGCGCTGGAGATGGCCACCATGGGCGGCGCGCGTAACCTGGGCCGCTCCGGCGAGCTCGGCTCGCTCGAGGCGGGCAAGCTGGCCGACATCGCGCTGTGGCGGACGGACTCCTTCGCCGCGGCCGTCGACGACCCGGTATGCGCGCTGGTGTTCGCCACCCGGCAGCCGCCGCTGGCCAGGCTCCTGGTCGGCGGCCGGACCGTCGTCGAGGAGGACGAGCTCAAGACCGTCTCCCAGGACGCCGCCGGGCGGGCGGGCGCCGAGGCGCACCGCCGGCTGATGCGCCTGGCCGAGCAGCAGGGATTCGCCGCCGCCAAGGAGGTACACACGTGACGACCCCGCTACGCGCACCGCACGAGATCGTCGCGCCCGGCAACGGGGGAGTGGGCGAGAGCACGCTCAGGCCCGACGGGACGCTCAAGGTCAGGGGCGAGTTCGCCTACGCCTCCGACCTGTGGGTGGACGGCATGCTGTGGGGCGCGACGCTGCGCAGCCCGCATCCCCGGGCGCGCATCGTGTCCATCGACGTCGCGCCCGCGCTCGCCTATCCGGGGGTGCACGCCGTACTGACCCATGAGGACGTGCCGGGACGCAAGCACTACGGCGAGGACCACACCTGGGACCAGCCCGTGCTGGCCATCGGCGAGGTACGGCACCAGGGCGAGCCCATCGCGATCGTCGCGGCCGACCACCCCGAGACCGCGCGGCGGGCGCTGGGGAAGATCGCGATCGAGTGGGAGATCCTGGAGCCGCTCACCGACTCCCGGCGGGCCGCGCTCGACCCCTCGTATCCGCAGGTCCAGGAGCGGACCAACCCCGCGCGCCACCAGCCGGTGATCGTCGGGGACGTCGCGGCGGCCAAGCCGCTGGCCGACGTCGTGGTCAGCGGCGACTTCGAGGTCGGCATGCAGGACCAGGCCTTCCTCGGGCCCGAGTCCGGGCTGGCCATCCCCGCCGAGGATGGCGGGCTCGACCTCTACGTCGCCACCCAGTGGATGCACAACGATCTCAGCCAGATCGGGCCGTGTCTCGGCTTGTCTGATGATCAGATCAGGATGACGCTGTCCGGCGTCGGCGGGGCGTTCGGCGGGCGCGAGGACCTGTCGGTGCAGATCCACGCCGGGATGCTGGCGCTGCGCACCGGCAAGCCGATCAAGATGGTCTACAACCGGCACGAGTCGTTCTTCGGGCACGTGCACCGGCACCCGGCGCTCATGCGTTACGAGTACGGGGCCTCCCGCGACGGGAAGATCCTCTACGCCGAGGTGGAGATCATCCTCGACGGCGGCGCCTACACCAGCGCCACCCTCAACGTGGTCGGAAACGCCGCCTCGCTCGCCGTCGGACCCTACGAGATCCCCAACGTCCGCGTCGACGCCTACGGCGTCTACACCAACAACCCGCCGTGCGGGGCGATGCGCGGCTTCGGCGCCGTGCAGGCCTGCTTCGCGCACGAGTCGATGATGGACAGAGTCGCTGCGGCCTGCGGTCTCGACCCGGTGACCGTCCGCCAGGTCAACGCCTGCTCCCAGGGCTCGGTCCTGGCGACCGGCCAGGCGATCCACGCGCCGCTGCCGATGGCCGAGATGCTCGGCCAGGCGCGCTCGCTGCCCATGCCTGCGCCGTTGGACATCTCCGACATCCGCCATCTGCCCGGCGGCGCCTCCCAGACCACCCACGGCGAGGGAGTGCGGCGCGGCGTCGGCTACGGCGTCGGCATCAAGAACATCTGCTTCTCCGAGGGCGCCGACGACTACTCCACCTGCCGTGTCCGGCTGGAGGTCATCGGCGGGGTCGCCACCGCGCTCGTGCACACCGCCGCGGCCGAGGTCGGCCAGGGGCTGGTGACCATCGAGGCCCAGATCGCTCGCACCGAGCTGGGAATCGAGCACGTGGTCATCCATCCGGCCGACAACCAGGTGGGCGACTCGGGGTCCAGCTCCGCCTCGCGGCAGTCGTACATGACCGGGGGAGCGGTCAAGGAGGCCTGCTCCGCCGTACGGGAGAGTCTCTTCGCCCTTGCGGTAGCCCGATTCGGCGCTTACGACGATTTGTCGCTCGTCGGGGGAAAAATCATCTCTCAGCGGGACGGGGTGCTGGCCACCGTCGAGGACGTGCTCGGCTCCGAGGTCATCGAGGAGACCCGCGAGTTCCACCACCACCGGACCACCGGCATGGACCCGGTGACCGGTCAGGGCTCCACCCACACCCAGCTGGCGCTCTGCGTGCACAGGGCCGTGGTCGACGTCGACGTCGAGCTCGGCCTGGTCAAGGTGGTCGAGCTGGCCGCCGTACAGGACGTCGGGAAGATCCTGAACCGTCTCTCGCTCGAGGGGCAGATCCACGGGGCCACCGCCCAGGGGCTCGGCCTCGCGGTGATGGAGGAGATCGTGGTCACCGACGGGAAGGTACGCAATCCATCGTTCACCGACTACCTGATCCCCACCATTCTCGACATGCCGCCCATGCGGCTGGAAATTCTCGAGAACGCCGACCCGCTCGCCCCATACGGGCTGCGCGGAGCCGGAGAGCCACCCACGCTCTCCTCCACTCCTGCGATCGTCGCCGCCATCCGCGACGCCACCGGGCTCGCACTCAACCGAGTGCCGGTTCGACCGGAGCACATCTCCGGCAGGTGAGTTGATCAACAGGGGCAGCCCGCACCCCCCCAGCTCTGCGGGAGAGACTCCACAACCGCACCGAACCGCGTGGCGGGGCCCGTATGCCCGCGCCACAGGTCGACTATGCCCGCTAGGAGGGCCCGACCATGACCCGACTGGATACCCGCCCGCGCACGTTCTTCGATCTGCCCGGGCGGGAGACCACCGTGGGCAGGGAGGTACGCGGCGGCCTGACCACGTTCTTCGCCGTCGCCTACATCGTCCTGCTCATCCCGATCATCCTCAGCGGCGCCAAGGACGTCACCGGCGCCACGCTGACCATTCCGCAGCTCACCACCGCCGTCGCGCTGTCGGCGGCGCTGACCACGATCCTCATGGGGCTGGTGGGCAACGCGCCCTTCGCCCTGGCCTCAGGACTCGGGGTGGCGCCCGTCGTCGCCTTCCAGGCCGCGCCGCACATGAAGTGGGACCAGGCCATGGGGCTGGTCGTGCTCGAAGGCGTGGTCATCGTGGTGTTCGCGCTGACCGGCATCAGGCAGCTCGTCATCGACGCCATCCCCACGCCGCTCAAGCACGCCATCGGCGTCGGGATCGGCATGTTCATCGCGCTCATCGGCCTGGTGGACGCCGGCTTCGTGGGCAGGGGCGAGGGCACGCCCGTCGTCCTGGGTACGGGCGGGCACCTGGCGGGCTGGCCGATCGTGGTGTTCTGCGCGGGGCTGCTCGTCATGATCGCCCTCTACGCGCTGCGGGTGCCGGGCGCGATCCTGGTCAGCATCGTCTTCGCCACGGTCCTGGCCATCGTCATCAACGCCGTGGTGCCGGGTCTCAAGTGGGGGGTCGTGACCCCGTCGATGCCCTCCACGATCATCGCAGTTCCTGATTTTTCACTACTTGGTCAGGTTGACCTGTTCGGTGGGTTCGGGTCGGCAGGGATCCTCACGGCCACCGTGGTGCTGTTCACGCTGGTGCTGTCCGGGTTCTTCGACGCGATGGGCACGATCATCGGCGTCGGCGAGGAGGCCGGGCTCGCGGACGCCAACGGCCAGATCAAGGGGATGAGCAAGATCCTGACGATCGATGGCCTGGGCGCCATCATCGGCGGCGCCACCGGCGCGTCGGCCAACACGGTCGTCGTCGAGTCGGCCGCCGGGGTTGGGGAGGGCGCTCGCACCGGCCTCGCCAGCCTCGTCACCGGCGGGCTCTTCGCCGGGGCCATGTTCCTCACGCCGCTGGCCGCCGTCGTGCCCTCACAGGCTGCGGCGCCCGCGCTCGTGCTGGTCGGCGCGCTCATGATGACGGCCGCCCGCAAGATCGACTGGAACGACCTGGACCTGGCGATCCCGGCCTTCCTCACGATCGCCCTCATGCCGTTCACGTATTCAATCACCAACGGAGTCGGCGCTGGGGTCCTCACGTTCACCGTCATCAAGGCGGCGCGCGGGAGGTGGCGCGAGATCCACTGGCTGCTGTGGGTCATCAGCGCCGTCTTCCTGGCCTACTTCGGCATCGACTTCATCGAACACCTCTTCACCTGACCCGATGCCTCCCCGGCCCCTGTCTTCGCCCCAGGATTCTGCTCGGCTGTTGTGCGGCTTGTCTGGCGTCTGTCCGGTTCTCGTGCGGCTTGTCCGGTGTCTGTCCTGCGCATGCGTGGCCTGTCCGGCTCCTGTACGGCAGGCCGTGGGAACCCGCCGCCCGCCACACGGGGCCGGGGACGCGCCTCCGGCGTGTCCCTCACGGCGGACCACTGCCCCGCCGCCACGGCGCAAGGTCACGTGGCCCAGGGGGACCAGAGGAGCCAGGGGCCGTCCCTAGGCCCGAGCCCGGGCGCGTCCTGGGCCGCGGGTTCGCGGTGCCGGCGTTCTTGGGTGCCCCGGCCTTGGGTCCGGGTGTCCGGGTCCGGGTGTCCGGGTCCGGACGTGCCAGGTCCGGGCATGCCCCAGGCCCCGGTCCGGAGTGCTCGGGTCAGGGCGTGCTCCGGGTTCTGGGTTCGTGGTGCTGGGGTCCGGGCTGGTCCTGGGGCCTTGGAGACCGGGGTATCCCGGGAATCTGGGGCGTTGAGGCGCACGGGTCGGGGGTGTCGTGGGTGCCTGGGTTTGGGCGTCGTAGCGGCTGCCCGGCTTGCGCGCCCGAGGGGCGTCTCCCTGGAGGGGGATCGGCCGGAGTGCGGTGACTGGCGGTGGGGTGGCTTGCCGTACAAGAACCTGAAGGGAGAGACCCGTGCGGGAGATCGCGAGCGAGCTGCGGGAGTGGATCGCCGAGGGGCGGCGGTTCGCCGTGGCCAGCGTGGTGGCGACAGGCGGGAGCGCGCCGCGGCCCGTCGGGGCGGCGCTGGCGGTGTCCGCGGAGGGCACCGTCGTCGGGAGCGTGTCCGGCGGGTGCGTCGAGGGGGCTGTGTACGAGCTGTGCCTGCAGGCGATCGAGGACCTGAAGCCCGCCAGGCAGGTCTTCGGCTACAGCGACGACGAGGCGTACGCCGTGGGTCTGACGTGCGGGGGCACGATCGAGGTGCTGGTGTGGCCGTACATCCCTGCCAGGGCGGGCAGCCCGGCGGCGGAGGAACTGGCGACGCTCGACGACCACCTGCGCTCGCTGCTGTCCGGCGAGCCGACCACCCTCGTCCGCACCCTGGACGGCACCCCCCGAACGATGGCCGTATGGCCGGACCGCACCCGCGGCACGCTGTGGGACCCACGTCCCGAATCACTGATCGAGGTCTTCGCCGAATCAGGACGTCCACTGGGCATGCTCACCGGACCGCCTGGCGAGCCGCTGACGCAGGGAACGAGAGCTGAGCTGGAACCGCCCGGCGATTCCGGGACCGCACCCGACGCCTCTGAGGAGGTCCCGACCGGGGTTGGGAACCCGGCGGTGGTGCCGGGGATCTCCGGCGGAGCTGGGGACGCGTCTGCGGCGGCTGGTTCGCGGGACGAGGCACCGGTGCGGGAGGTGTCTGGGGGAGTTGAGGGCGCGTCGGTGCCTGTTGGTTCAGGGGCGGTGAGGCGGGGGGTGTCTGGCGATTCTGGGGGCGCGCTCGCGCCTGGCGTCTCTGGGGAGGCCTCGACCGGGGTTGGGAACGAGGCACCGGTGCAGGAGGTGTCCGGGGGAGTTGGGGGTGCGTCGGCGGTGGCTGGGGTGGGGGATGAGGTGGTGGTGCGGGAGGTGCGGGGCATGGTGGGGGCGGGGGTGCGGGAGATCTGCCGGGAAGGGGTGCGGGTGGAGGTGTTCGTGGAGGCGCATGTGCCGCCGCCGCGGATGATCGTGTTCGGGGCCATCGACTTCGCCGCCGCGTTGACCGGGATCGGACGGTTTCTGGGATACCACGTGACGGTGTGCGACGCGCGGCCGGTGTTCGCCACGCGGCGGCGCTTTCCCGACGCGCACGAGGTGGTCGTCGACTGGCCGCACAGGTATCTCGCTCGTACCGAGGTCGACCCGCGCACGGTGATCGCCGTGCTGACCCACGATCCCAAGTTCGACGTACCCGTGCTGGAGGTGGCGCTGCGGCTCGACGTCGCCTACGTGGGCGCGATGGGTTCCCGCCGCACCCATGACGACCGCCTCCACCGCCTCCGCGAAGCCGGCCTCACCGACCGCGAACTGGCCCGCCTCCGCTCACCGATCGGCCTCGACCTGGGCGCCCGCACCCCCGAGGAAACGGCCCTCTCGATCGCCGCCGAATTCATAGCCCTCCAACGCGGCGGCACCACCCAACCCCTGACCACCACCACAGGCCCCATCCACCACGCCGCCTGACCCATCACCGACCGCCTCGACCTGTCGCAGAGGGCGACGGGCTGTACAGCGAGGCCGGCCGCCGCGGGGCTGGCGGTGGCCGGCTGATCGACCGCATGCCCGCCCACGCAGCGATCGCCCTGACCGCCACCGCGATCATCCTCGGCCGCCGACGCCCGAACTCGTCGCCCTGCCCACCACGCCCACGCGACGTAGCCCTGATACACCGCGGCGAAAGCCGTAGCGATTGCCCGCTTGGTTACATCGCCGGCGCAGGGAGGTGGCCGTGTTCTCGGCTCTCGAGGACGACCGCTACGGGGACGTCCACACTGTGCCGTACGGCAAGCTGCCGGAACCGCTGGCCTTCATGCTCGACACCAGCAACCTGATCCAGCGTTCGCCCAGAGGTCTGGCCCCTCAGGTGGAGAGCTTGCGTTCAAGGGGCGTGCGGAAGCGAGGCGTGATCTTGGTGGCGCCGAGCCACGCCGACAGACGGGCCGCTTCTGCCTCGATGGCCGTGCGGGCGTCCGAGCCCACGTCCTCCAGGAGCTCCCAGGCGATCTCGCCCGACTCGCGGGTGGCCCAGCCGCCCACGACCCCGCCGTTCCACCACACCGTGGGACCGACGTTGCCCGTGCGGTCGAAGAGGTCGGCGCGGTGTTCCGCAGGGAGGTACCAGTCGCGTGCCTGCCAGCCCATCGGGGTGGGGTCGAGGGCGGGCAGGAAAGCCGCCCACGGCTCAGGTTCCCCGACCTCGAGGTCGTCGGCCAGGACGTAGCCGGTGCCCTCGTCCAAGGTGACCGGGACGGCGCCCACCGAGGCCAGGGCCTTGCGGACGTCGCCGAGGGTCCAGCCGGTCCACCACTTGATGTCCGCCTCGGTGCCGGGCCCGAAGGCCGCCAGCCAGCGGCGCACCAGCTCCGCCTGCGCCTGGCGGACGTCGACCACCGGGATGTCGCCTGTCAGGGCCCAGCCGTGGGCACCGCTGATCCAGGTGCCGGTGGGGCGGCCCTGCCGTACCAGGGTGCCCTCCATTGCCATCAGGTAGAGCAGGCGCATGCCGACGCTCTGCGTCGTCTCGTAGGACTTGCCGCGGCCGTAGACGATCTGCTCGCGCAGGCCGCCGACGAGGCCACCGAGCTGGGCGCCCGACGCCTCGCCCGCCTCGCGCAGGGCCTCGACCACCGCGGCCTCGACCCCCGACACCCAGGCCGCGTCGAACCCGGACTCCAGCAGCGCCCTGGACAGCGTCTTGCGTTCCTTGGCGGCGATCGCCGCGGCCGAGGACCACTGCACGACGCCCACCAGATCGGACGGCACCACGAACAGCGTGCGCCGCATGCCGGTCATCCGCACCAGCGTCCGCTCGTCGTACAGGGCGCGCTCGACCGCCGAGATGCCGGGCGCGGTGAGCCGGGCGCCCGCAGACAGGTACACGGTCGCCGGGTCGGTCGCGTGCAGCGCGACGACCGACTCGGCCGCCGCCCGCGGATCGTCGAGCCGCCGCGCCAACCCCTGCCGGACGCCCAGCCTGGCCCGCCGCTGCTCCACAGAAATCCGCATGCCTTGGAGGATCGCACACTCCTCACCCCGATTCCGCTACGACGATTGATAGTTGCATCCGATAGGCCTTCCGGATCCCCGCTGTTTCACTGAGTGCAACGAACCCCCAGCACATCAGGAGTCGCCCGTGAACAGCGAGGTGGACGCCCGTCTCCCCATCGCCCAGCTCGGCACGCTTGGCCTGCAGCACGTCCTGGCCATGTACGCGGGCGCGGTGGCCGTCCCGCTCATCGTGGGCGGCGCGCTGAAACTGCCCCCCGACCAGCTGGCCTACCTCATCAACGCCGACCTGCTCGTCAGCGGCATCGCCACGCTCATCCAGTGCGTCGGCGTGTGGCGCTTCGGCATCAGGCTGCCGATCATGCAGGGCTGTACGTTCGCCGCCGTCACGCCGATGGTCATGATCGGAACCGCCCAGGGCGGGCTGCCCGCCGTCTACGGCGCGGTCATCGTCTCCGGGCTGCTCGTCGTGGCCATCGCGCCGTACTTCGCGAAGGTCGTCCGGTTCTTCCCGCCGCTGGTCACCGGCACCATCATCACGATCATCGGCATCTCGCTGCTGCCGGTGGCCGCCCGATGGGCCGCGGGCGGCGTCGGCAGCCCCGGATTCGGCTCGCCCAAGAACATCGCGATGGCCGCGGCCGTGCTCCTGCTCATCCTGGCGATCTACCGCTTCTCCACGGGCTTCCTCAGCCGGGTGGCCGTGCTCGCCGGCATCGCGGCCGGCACGGCGGCGGCGATCCCGCTGGGCTTCACCGACTTCTCCCATGTGGGCGATGCCGCCCTGTTCGGCATCAGCACCCCGTTCGCGTTCGGGCTGCCCACCTTCCAGGCCACCGCGATCATCTCGATGGTCATCGTCATGCTCGTCTCGATGACCGAGACGACCGGCGACTTCGTGGCCGTGGCGGAGATGACCGACTCGGAGCTCACGCCGCGCCGCCTCGCCGACGGGCTGCGCGCCGACGGCTTGTCCACCGCGCTCGGCGGCGTGTTCAACACCTTCCCCTACACGGCGTTCGCGCAGAACGTCGGCCTGGTCGGGCTCACCAAGGTGAAGAGCCGCTGGGTGGTCGCCACCGCCGGTGGCATCCTCGTCGTGCTCGGCCTGATCCCCGTGCTGGGCGCGGTGATCGCCGCCATCCCGCAGCCCGTCCTGGGCGGCGCGGGCATCGCGATGTTCGGTACGGTCGCCGCCTCCGGAATCCGCACGCTGTCCAAGGCCGACTTCGCCCAGAGCCACAACCTCGTCATCGTGGCCGTGGCGATCGGAGTAGCCGCGATCCCGATCGGGGCGCCGACGTTCTACGAGCAGTTCCCCGACTGGGCCAAGATCATCCTCAACAGCGGGATCAGCACGGGCAGCCTGCTGGTGATCGTGCTGAACCTCGTCTTCAACCACGCCCGCTTGGACCAACCCACAAGATGATCCGCGCCTGTCACGCGCAGGTTCGGATCTCTTGCGGCTAGTCCGGACGCCGGCCCGCTGTGTGTACTGAAGCCCCGGACCTGGGAGGGAGCCCGGAATGGCTTTGATGTTCCTCAACGGCGGCGCGATGCGCGGCGGGCCGTTGCACCACCTGCTCGGCGGCGCGCCGCTGGTCTCCGAGACCAGCACCGCGCCGAAGTACCGCTTCTACTCCGTGGACGGCAGGTGCCCCGCACTGGCCCCCGTCGCGCACGGCGGCGCGGCCATCGCGGGCGAACTGTACGACGTCGACCTGGACGTGCTGCGTGACCGGCTGCTGCCGGCCGAGCCGCCCGAGCTGGAGCTGGGCGTGATCGAGCTGGCCGACGGCCGCTCGTCGTTCGCGATGCTGCTGCGCAGGCCGCTCACCTCGCACGTGCCGCTGATCGACATCACCGACCAAGGAAAGTGGGTTCCATGAGGTTCGACGTCAACTGCTCGATCCTCTTCACCGACCTGCCCGTGCTCGAACGGCCCGCCGCGGCGGCCGCCGCCGGGTTCGAAGGCGTGGAGTTCTGGTGGCCGTTCGAGCGCGCCGTACCGGACGACAAGGAGGTCGAGGCGTTCGTCGCCGCGATCGAGGACGCGGGCGTCCACCTGGTCGGGCTGAACTTCGTCGACGACATCCCCGAGGGAGGTCGCGGGCTGTTCTCGCGACCCGCAGACGGCGCGCGGCTGCGCGACAACCTCGACGTCGCGGTCGGTATCGCCGGGCGGCTCGGCTGCCGGGCGCTCAACGCCCTCTACGGCAACCGGGTGGACGGGCTCGACGCCCAGCAGGACGAGCTGGCGCTGGAGAACCTGCGGCTCGCGGCGCGCAAGGCCGCCGCGATCGACGCGGTGGTGCTGGTCGAGGCACTCAACAGCTACGAGTCGCCGTCCTACCCGCTCGTCTCCGTCAAGGCCGCGATCGACGTGATCGAGGCCGTGGGGGAGCCCAACGTGCGTTTCCTCGCCGATCTCTACCACCTGGGCCGGATGGGCGAGGACCTGGAGGCGGCGCTGCGCCACCCGCTCACCGGGCACGTCCAGATCGCCGACAACCCCGGCCGCGGCCGCCCCGGCACGGGCGAGCTGCCGCTCAGGCAACTGCTCGAGGGTTACGACGGCTGGGTGGGGCTCGAGTACAAGGACCCCGACCGAAGCTTCGACTGGATCGCGGAGTGGTCGCACCAGCGCAGTCACGTGCGGGCCACGACCATCAGACAGGAGTTCACCGCGTGAGGATTGGTTTCATCGGACTCGGCATCATGGGCAGGCCCATGGCCAGGCACCTGATCAAGGCCGGTCACGACGTCATCGGGTACGACTTGAAGGAGGTCGGCTTCGGCGGGACGTGGGCCGGCAGCGTGGCAGAGGCGGTCAAGGACGCCGAGGTCGTCATCACGATGCTGCCCGCGGACCCGCAGGTCGAGGCCGTGTTTCCCGAAATCTCGGCCAACGCCCCGGAGGGCGCGCTCTACATCGACTTCTCCACCATCACCCCCCAGACCTCGCAGAAGCTGGCGGCCAAGTGGCCCAGGACGCTCGACGCCCCGGTCTCCGGAGGCGAGAAGGGCGCCGTCGACGCGGTCCTGTCCATCATGGTCGGCGGCTCGCAGGAGGACTTCGAAGCGGCCAGGCCGATCTTCGAGGCGGTCGGCAGGACCTACGAGCGGGTCGGCGGCCCCGGCGCGGGCCAGTACGTCAAAGCGGCCAACCAGCTCGTCGTCGGCGGCACCTACGCCCTGATCGCCGAGGCCATCGTGCTGATGGAGGCCGCCGGGGTGGACGCCGCCAAGGGACTGGACGTGCTGGCGGGCGGCCTGGCGGGCAGCCGGATCCTGGAGCTCAAGCGCGAGTCCATGCTCGCCAGGAACTTCCAGCCCGGCTTCCGCATCGACCTGCACCACAAGGACATGGGCATCATCCTGGACGCCGCCCGCGGCGCGGAGGTGGCCATCCCCCTGGGCGCGCTGACCGCCCAGCTCATCGCCTCCGCCCGGGCCCTCGGCCACGGCTCACTCGACCACTCGGCCCTGCTCCTCGTGACCGAAAGGCTGTCGAAGCAATGAAGATGCCCGCGATGAACGCCGTCGTCCACGTGCTCAAGGACGAAGGCGTCGACGTCGCCTTCGGCTGCCCGGGAGCCGCCATCCTGCCCCTGTACAAGGCGATGGAAGAGCTGGGCGGCATCGAGCACCTGATCGTCCGGCACGAAGAGGGCGCCACCCACATGGCCGACGGCTGGGCCCGCACCAACGGCCGGGTCGGGGTCGCCATCGGCACCTCGGGACCCGCCGGCACCAACATGATCACCGGCCTGTACACCGCGCTGGCGGACTCGATCCCGATGATCTGCATCACCGGGCAGGCCGCCTCCACCAAGCTGCACCAGGAGGCGTTCCAGGCGGTCGACATCGTGGCGATCGCCGAGCCCGTCACCAAGTGGGCCGTGCAGATCAAGGAGGCGGGCCAGGCGCCGTGGATCTTCCGCGAGGCCTTCAGGGTCGCGCGATCGGGCCGCCCGGGGCCGGTCCTGATCGACATCCCGATCGACGTCGCCCAGCAGCTCATCGAGTACGACCCGGAGATCGACGCGCCCCTGCCCGTGCAGACCGTGGAGCCACACCTGCCCAGGGTGGAGCGGGCGCTGGACCTGCTGCTGGCCGCGGAGCGGCCGCTGCTGCTGTCGGGCGGCGGCGTCATCATCGCCGAGGCGCACGAGGAGCTCGCCGAGCTGGCCGAGCTGCTCCAGATCCCGGTCCAGGTGACGCTGATGGGCAAGGGCTCGTTCGACGAGGAGCACGCGCTCTTCGCGGGGATGACGGGCATCCAGACCTCGCAGCGGTACGGCAACGCCTCCTTCCTGGAGTCGGACCTGGTGCTCGCGCTCGGCGCCCGCTTCGGCGACCGGCACACCGGCAAGCTCGACGTCTACCGGGGCGAGCGCACGTTCATCCACGTCGACATCGAGCCCACCCAGCTGGGCAAGGTCTTCGAACCCGACCTGGGCATCGTCTCCGACACCAGGCTCTTCCTCCAGGCGCTGATCGCCGCGGCTCGCACCCGCGGCGCCGGCCGTACTCCTGGAGCGTGGGTCGAGCGCGTGCAGGAGCTCAAGCGGACGCTCGTCAGGCGTGAGGACTTCGACGACGTGCCCGTCAAGGCGCCGCGCGTCTACAAGGAGATCAACGAGTTCTTCGATGAGGAGACCTACTTCGTCACCGCCATCGGCCTCTACCAGATCTGGGGCGGCCAGCACCAGAAGGCCGGCAAGCCGCGCCGCTACCAGGTGTGCGGGCAGGCGGGGCCGCTCGGCTGGGAGATCCCCGCGGCGATCGGCGTGAAGAAGGCGGCCCCCGACGCGCAGGTCGTCGGCGTGGTCGGCGACTACGGCTTCCAGTACCTGGTCGAGGAGCTGGCCGTGGCCGCGCAGTACGACGTGCCGTTCGTGCTGATCATGCTGAACAACGAGTACCTCGGGCTGATCAGGCAGGCCTCGATCGGGTTCGACATGAACTACCAGGTCGACATCCACTACGACGAGTTCGGCACCGACAACGTCAAGATCATGGAGGCGTACGGCTGCGCGGGACGCCGGGTGTTCGACCCGAACGAGATCCGCCCGGCGCTGGAGTGGGCGACCAAGGAGGCGCAGGCCACCTGCCGCCCGGTGCTGGTCGAGATCATGATCGAGCGGGAGGCCAACACCCCGCACGGCCCCGCCATCGACGCGGTTCGCGAGTTCGAACCCGTGTGATGATGGGCACGCCTTCCTGCCCGCTCGCACCGGGCAGGAAGGCGCGTCAGCCTATTGTTCATCATCTGCAGGAGTTCGTCGTGGTTGAGCACGTGCTTGTCGCCCCGGACAAGTTCAAGGGGTCGCTGACGGCGGCCGAGGTGGCCGCCAGAGTGTCGGCGGGCCTGGGCGTCCCCACCGTCGAGCTTCCCGTGGCCGACGGCGGCGACGGCACCGTGGACGCGGTCGTGGCCTGCGGCTTCGACCGCGTCACGCTCGAGGTCGCCGGCCCCACCGGCGAGCCCGTCCAGGCCTCGTACGGCAGGCGTGACGACACCGCCGTGGTCGAGCTGTCAGAGGCGTCAGGCCTGCGGCGGCTTCCCGGCGGCCACGAGCCGCTGACCGCCACCAGTTACGGCACCGGCGAGCTCGTCAGGCACGCCGTCACCCACGGCGCCAAGCGGATCGTGCTCGGCCTGGGCGGCAGCGCGAGCACCGACGGGGGAGCGGGCATGGCCCAGGCGCTCGGCGCCCGCCTGCTCGACGCCTCCGGCCAGGAGCTCGGCCACGGCGGCGGCGAACTGTCCCGCCTGGAGCGCATCGACATCTCCGCGTTCATCGACCTTTCCGGTGTCGACGTGGTCGTGGCGAGCGACGTGGACAACCCGCTCCTCGGCCCGCACGGCGCCGCCGCCGTCTACGGCCCGCAGAAGGGCGCCACCGCCGACGACGTCAAGCTCCTGGAGTCCGCGCTGTCGCGCCTGGCCGCCGTCGCCACCCGCACCCACGGGCTGGTCGGCGCCGTCGAGCACGACGACGTCGTCCGCCCGATGGGCGTGGCGGGCGCGCCCGGCGCCGGCGCGGCAGGGGGAGTGGGCTTCGCCGCGCTGGCCTTCCTGCGCGCCGAGATCCGCCCCGGCATCGAGTACCTGCTCGACCTGCTCGGCTTCGGCGAGCACGTCAAGGGCGCCCGGCTGGTGATCACCGGCGAGGGTTCGCTGGACGAGCAGTCGCTGCGCGGCAAGGCCCCCGTCGGCGTGGCCCAGGCCGCCGCCGCGCACGGCGTGCCCGTCGTGGCCGTCTGCGGGCGCCGCACCCTGTCCGACGACGACCTGCGCGCCGCCGGGATCGAGGCGGCCTACGCCCTCACCGACCTCGAACCCGACCCCGAGCGTTGCATGGCCGAGGCGGGCCCGCTCCTGGAACGCCTGGCCGCGCGTATCGCCGCCGACCGCCTGTGAGGAGTCCGATGTACGACCTGGTCATCCGCTCACGCCGGACCGTCACCCCGGAAGGGGAGCGCGCCGCGGCGGTAGCCGTACGGGATGGGAAGATCGCGGCCGTCCTCGGCCACGACACTCCCGCGGACGTGGACCTGGGAGAGGTCGCGCTGCTGCCGGGGCTGGTCGACACGCACGTGCACGTCAACGAGCCCGGACGCACCCACTGGGAGGGCTTCGCCAGCGCCACCCGGGCGGCCGCGGCGGGCGGCGTCACCACGATCGTGGACATGCCGCTCAACTCGCTCCCGCCCACCGTCGACGTGGCCGCCCTGGAGGCCAAGGTGCGCGCCGCCGAGGGCCAGTGCCACGTGGACGTCGGCTTCTGGGGCGGCGCGATCCCCGGCAACCTCAAGGACCTGCGCCCCCTGCACGACCGCGGCGTCTACGGCTTCAAGTGCTTCCTGTCGCCCTCAGGCGTGGAGGAGTTCCCCCAGCTCTCCCACGACGAGGTACGGCAGGCGCTGACGGAGATCGCGGGATTCGGCGGGCTCATGGTCGTCCACGCCGAGGATCCCGACCTGCTGGCCGAACCCGCCGGCCCCTCCTACGCCGCCTTCCTCGACTCCCGCCCCGGCGCGTCGGAACGTTCCGCCGTCGAGCGCGTCGTCGCCCTGGCCAGGCAGACCGGCGCCCGCGTGCACATCCTGCACGTCTCCAGCGCCGACTGCCTCGACGTGCTGGAAGCCGCCCAGGCCGACGGCGTGCGCATCACCGCGGAGACGTGCCCGCACTACCTGACGCTGGCCGCCGAGCAGGTGCCCGAGGGCAGGACCGCCTACAAGTGCTGCCCGCCGATCCGGTCCGCGGCCAACCGCGACCTGCTCTGGGACGGCCTGGCCAGGGGGGTGCTGAGCTGCGTGGTCTCCGACCACTCGCCCTCGACGGCCGACCTGAAGGTGCCCGACTTCGCCGCGGCCTGGGGCGGGATCGCCTCCCTGCAGCTCGGCCTGCCCGCGGTCTGGACCGAGGCGTCCCGCCGCGGTCACGCCCTGTCCGACGTGGCCCGCTGGATGTCCGCCAACCCGGCGGCGCTGGCCGGGATCCCCGGCAAGGGCGGCATCGCCGCCGGCAACGACGCCGACCTGGTCGCCTTCGACCCCGACGGGCGGACCCCGGTCGACGCGCGGCGCCTCGAGCACAAGAACCCCGTCACGCCCTATGACGGCCTCACCCTCACGGGCGCCGTCCGCACCACCTGGCTCCGCGGCCGGGTCGTCGCCGCCGCTACCGGCGGTGCGGCGGTCCCGAGCGGCGCGCCGTACGGAAATCTCATGTTTGGAGAGCACTGAATGCCCAGCTTCACCGCCCTGCCCGACCTGGCTCTGCGCTCCTACGGCGGAGCGGTTCTGGCCGCGAGCGACGAGTCGTTCGCGGAGAAGGAGGCGCTCGTCAGACCGGGGCGGCCCCAGTTCCAGGCGGAGACGTTCGGCAACAAGGGACAGGTCTACGACGGCTGGGAGACCCGCAGGCGGCGCGGCGAGCCCGGCCACGACTGGGCGATCGTCCGGCTCGGCCTGCCCGGCGTGATCCGCGGCGTGGTGATCGACACCGCCTGGTTCAAGGGCAACTACCCGCCCCACGCCTCCGTCGAGGCGACCGAGCTGCCCGGGCACCCGTCCGTCGAGGAGCTGCGGGCCGCCGACTGGGTGGAGATCGTGCCGCGCAGCGAGCTGAAGGGCGACGCCGAGCACGGCTTCGAGGTGTCGGACGAGCGCAGGTACACCCACGTCAGGCTGAACATGTTCCCCGACGGGGGGATCGCCAGGCTGCGCGTGCACGGCGAGGTCCGCGCTGACCTGTCCGTCTATGAGGGGCTCGGGCTCGACCTGGCCGCGCTGGCCAACGGCGCGCTGGTGACGGCCTGCTCCAACGAGTTCTACTCCGCCCCGAACAACGCCATCGCGCCCGGCCTGGCCCGCCATCAGGCGGAGGGCTGGGAGACCGCGCGGCGGCGCCAGGAGGGCAACGAGTGGCTGGTCGTCCGGCTGGCCGCCAGGGGCGTGGTCAGGCTGGCCGAGATCGACACCACGAACCTGCTGTTCAACGCGCCGGGCGAGGTCAAGCTGACCGGGCTCGACGGCGACAGGGAGTTCGAGCTGCTGCCCAGGACCCGGCTGCAGCCCGACACCCCGCACCGCTTCCGCCTGGAGTCGCGGGAGCCGGTGACGAGCGTGCGCGTGGACATCTACCCCGACGGCGGCCTGGCCAGGATCCGCCTGCTCGGCACGCTCACGGAAGGATGACGGGCGCCGGCCTCGGCACGAACGGCAGCCGGGTGACCGCCAGGCGCGGCTCGCCCGGCCGCCACAGCGCCAGCATGCCCGCGTAGTCGCCGTCGTCCGGACGCACCGCGGCCGTCGCGGGGAAGGCGCCGGCCAGCGCGAGCCGCCCATCGGGCAGCCACGACACCGTCAGCGCCTTCAGCGCGGCGGGCACCGGCATCCCCGGCAGCCTGCTCCACCGGCCCGAGGAGATCTCGAGCACCCACACGTCCAGGTACTGCCGCGGCCCCGGCCAGGCCGGGTCGCCGAAGGGCACCGCGATCCACCGCCCGTCGGGGCTGGGCAGGCCATGGGACGCGGACCCCTCGGTGCGCGGGGAGTCGAGCGCGCGCTTGCGCCCGCTCGGCACGTCTACCAGGGTCAAGCGCCCGCCGTCGGAGACCAGCGCCTGCCCGCGGGCCACGGCGAGGATCTGCTGCGCCCGCAGCAGGACCCTGCCGGTCGCGGGGTCCGCCAGCCGCATGTCGCCGCTCTCGGGCCGGATCAGCAGCCCCAGCTGCGTGTCGGCGTCGACGCCGCCCGCGCAGGCCGCCGTCCTGGACCCGCCGCCGAAGCGCAGCTCCCTGCAGCGCTTGCCGGACTGCACCCAGACGCCGCCACCGTCGGCGCTCGCCAGCGCGAAGTCGGCCGCCGTCAGGAACCGGGCGCGACTGGCGCCCGGCGCGAGCGCGTAGAGCCCGCGCGTCCCCACCCCGATGACGGCCCGCGCACCGGCGCCGAACCCCCAGGAATCCCCGCTGGGCAGCCCCGATACCGGGGTGCTGGCGCGGCTGTCGACGTCGTACACGAATGGTTCGCCACCCGTCGCGAGCAGCCGCACCCCCGTCGGCCCCGGCGGAGCCACCCCCGTCAGCGGCGCCAGCGGCGCGGATCTCGCGGGCGTGGGCGGCGGTGGCGCGGGCGCCCGCGTGGGCGAACACGACAGGACGAGCAGGGCCAGCAGCAGGCCGAATCGACGGATCACACGTCTCATACCGTCGCGGGCGCCGCCAGGTTCCCTACTCCCAGAGGTAGACCGTCGAGCCCGCGGGCCGCTCGCTGTTGGGCAGCGGCCGCTGGAACAGCACCACCCCGCCGTGCTGCAGCTTGCGCACCTTCACATGGAAGCCCTGCTGCCCCAGCTCGGCCCTGGCGTCGTTGACGTTCTTGCCCACCACGGTCGGCACGAGCCTGTTGTCGGACTGGTCGGTGGCCTCGTCGTTCTCGCCGTGCTGGAACCACTGCCAGAAGTCCTGGCAGCGCGACACCGTGATCGTGGCCTGCGCGCCCTTGTCCACCTCGGCCTTGGCCTTGGGCAGCTGCGCGATGACCGTGCACGGCTCGGCGTCGTCGTCGACCTCGTTGACCTGCACCTGGAAGCCCTGCTGCCCGAGGAAGTTGGCGGCCTCGTCCTTGGGCATCCCGTTCACGTCGGGCATCACCAGCCCGGCGCTGATCGTGATGTCGACCTTCGTGCCCGCCTTGACCTTCTCCCCGGCGTCGGGCTGGGAGTTGACCACCGTGTTCCGCGCCACCTGCAGGTTCTGCGTCCGGCGGATCTGCCCGACCTCCAGCCCCGCCTTCGCGATCGCGGTGCGGGCGTCGGCCTCGCCCATGCCCTCGGTCTTGGGCACCAGCACCAGCTTGGGACCGAGCGACGGCACCAGCGTGATGACCGCGCCGCTCTCCACATCGGTCTTGGCGACCGGGTCGGTGCTGAGCACCTGACCCTCACCGATCTTGTCGTTGTACTGGCCGGCGGCCACCTTCACCCGGAAGCCGAGCTGGGCGGCGCTCGTCTCGGCCAGCGCCACGTTCTTGCCGACCAGGTCGGGCACCGGCACGTACTTGGGCTGGGCGAAGAACCAGCCCGTCAGCGCGATCGCCACCACCATCACCGCGGCGAGCACCATCAGGAACCAGTTCGGCTTGAACGGCTTGCGCCCCGTCGCCGGCGGCATGGGTGGCCCGGGCGGCGCGGTGTGCACCTCGGTGCGCTGGAGGACCTGGGTCGGGTTGGGCGCGGAGTAGCGCGGCGCCTGGTTCGGCTGGGAGTGCGCGCCCGTCACGCGCGGCAGCATGCGGTGCGCGTCCACCGCCTGCACCAGCATCGCCGTGGCGTCGGCAGGACGGTCGCGCGGCTCGCGGGCCGTCGCGTGCGCCACCAGCGTGTCGATCAGCGGCGGCACGCCGGGCACCAGCGACGACGGCGGCGGTACGGTGTCGTGGACGTGCCGGTAGGCCACCGACATCGGCGTCTCGCCGTCGTAGGGCTGCTGGCCCGTCACCAGCTCGAACAGCATGATGCCCGCGGCGTAGACGTCGCTGCGCACGTCGGCGGCGCCCGTCGTGACCTGCTCGGGCGCCATGTAGGCGATCGTGCCGATCATCACGCCCGTGCGCGTCTGGTTGGTCGCCTCGATCGCCCTGGCCAGCCCGAAGTCCACCACCTTGACCCGGCCGTCGTCGGTCAGCAGCACGTTCTCCGGCTTGACGTCGCGGTGCACCATGCCGGCCTGGTGGGCGGCGCCGAGCGCGGCCAGCACCGGGATCATCACCTCGAGCGCCTCGCGGGCGGGCAGCCTGCCCCGCTCGCGCAGCACGTCGCGCAGGGTCTTGCCCGGCACGTACTCCATCGACAGGTAGACGACGTCGGTGTCGGTGCCCTGGTCGAAGACGTGCACCACGTTCGGGTGCGACAGGCTCGCCACCGACTTGGCCTCGCCGATGAAGCGCCGCACGAACGACGGGTCCTCGGCGAGCGAGCGGTGCATCACCTTCAGCGCGACGGTGCGGTCGAGCCGGACGTCGAGCGCGAGGTAGACCGTCGCCATGCCGCCCCTGGCGATCCTGGACTCGATGCGATAGCGCCCATCGAGAAGCCGCCCGACGAGGGGGTCCGCAGTCGTCGTGTCCACGGGCCCGAGTTTACGGCCCTTTTGCTACCCGGCGGGTGCTCGTGTACTTATCCGTTACCCCTGGCAGCGGGGATTGGTCGATATGTTACGACGCGCCGCCCTCGGTGACGCCTGCTCGCCGTCACGACTCCGTCCTGGGCCGCCTAAGGGGTCATCGGGGAGGACGCCTCCGCGTAGCGGCGGCGCGGGATCCTGCCCGCCTGGTAGGCCTGCCTGCCCGCCAGGACCGCCAGCTTCATCGCCGAGGCCATCAGGTCGGGCCGCTGCGCCCGGGTGACGGCCGTGGCCAGCAGCACCGCGTCGCAGCCGAGCTCCATCGCCAGGGCGGCGTCGCTGGCCGTGCCGATGCCCGCGTCCAGGATCACCGGGACGCCCGCGGCCTCCACGATCAGCTCGATGTTGTGCGGGTTGCGGATGCCGAGCCCGGAGCCGATCGGCGCGCCCAGCGGCATCACCGCCGCGCATCCGGCCTGCTCCAGCCGCCGCGCCAGCGCCGGGTCGTCACCGATGTACGGCAGCACCACGAACCCGTCGGCCACCAGCCGCTCGGCCGCGTCGAACGTCTCGATCGGGTCGGGCAGCAGCGTCCGCTCGTCGGCGATGACCTCGAGCTTGACCCAGTCGGTGCCCAGCGCCTCCCTGGCCAGCCTGGCCGTGAGCACCGCGTCGCCGGCGGTGAAGCAGCCGGCCGTGTTCGGCAGCACCTTGATGCCGCGCTCGCGCAGCACGTCGAGCACCGAGCCGCGGGCGGCGGGGTCGAGCCGCCGCATCGCCACCGTCGTCAGCTCCGTGCCGGAGGCGGCCAGCGCCTGGTCGAGCACCTCGAGCGACGGGGCGCCGCCGGTGCCCATGATGAGCCGGGAGGAGAACTTCTCCCCGCCGATGATCAGGTCATCCACCTTGCACCGCCGTCAAAACCTCGATCCTGTCCTGGTCGGCCAGCGCCGTGGTCTCCCACGAGCTGCGCGTGACCACCTCGTCGTTCACCGCGACGGCCACGCCCGTGGTGGCCGGCGTCAGATTCCGCACGGCCTGCGCGACCGTGGTCCCCTCGGCCACCTCGTGGGCGGCCCCGTTGATCGTCACCTTCATGCGAACCTCCCTGGCGCGCACAGGGCCGCCAGCTCGCTCTCCTCGCCCTGCAGGATGGCCGCGGTCAGCGGGGCGAGCAGCACCCCGCCCCTGTGGTGCCCGGTGGCCAGCTCGAGCCCCCCGACGCCGCTCGGGCCGATGATCGGCAGGTTGTCCGGCGTGCCCGGCCGCAGCCCCGCCACCACCTCGCCCAGCTCAAGCTCGGTGATGCCGGGCACCAGCTCGCGGGCGTCCCTGAGCAGCTCGTACAGCCCGCCCGCGGTCACCCGCCGGTCGAAGCCCAGCTCCTCCTGCGTGGCGCCCACGACCAGCTCACCGTCGCCGCGCGGCACCAGGTAGACCGGCGAGCCGTGCACGCTGCCGCGGACCGTCCTGGCCAGCAGCGGCTCGCGCGAGCGCAGCCGCATGATCTGCCCCTTGACCGGCCGCACCGGCAGGTCGAACAGTTCGCCGCTCCACGCTCCCGCCGCCAGGACCACGTGCTCGGCCGCCAGCTCGTACGGCTCCCGCGGCTCGGGTCCCGCCGGGGCCAGCCGTACGCCGTGGACGGATCCCGCGTCGCGGAGGAGCTCGGTGGCGCGCGCCCGGATCAGCGGCACCTGGCGGCGCTCCAGCGCCGCCAGCAGCGCCCCGGTGACGCGGCGCGGGTCGACCCAGGCGTCGCCCGGCGCGAGCAGCCCGCCGCGGACCGAGGGCGCCAGCATCGGCTCAAGGCGGCGGCACTCGCGGCCGGTCAGCCGCTCGACGGGCAGGCCGAGCTTGTCCATGAAGGCGGCCAGTTCGTCCAGCGCCGCCAGGTCGTCGGAGCCGAAGGCCACGTCGAGAGTGCCCTCGGCCCGGTAGTCCAGGTCCGCGCCGCTCTCCTCGGCCAGCTCGGCCGCGAATTCCCGCCAGCGGCGCAGCGAGGCCGTCCCGAGCCGCAGCAGCGGCTCCTCGGTGTAGGTGACCTCGCTGACGGGCGCCAGCATGCCCGCCGCGGCGTGCGAGGCGCCCGAGGCCGGTGCGGGATCCACGACGGTGACGGGCTTTCCCCGGCGGCTCAGGCGCCAGGCGATCGTCAGACCGACGATCCCGCCACCCACGATCACATGCACATCCGCTCCCTTCGCCGGCATGATCCGGATCAGGTGTCTTGCGGTCGAAGGCCCGATCGGCAGCCTTCCTCTCAGCCCGGTCACGGCCGGACTCCCGCGCGTCTTACGACCCCAGCCTACGGCCTCCCCGCAGACACCTCGCACCGGCCCGGCTAAGGTCAACACCGTGAATCGCGTCGTGGTGGTGGGAGCCGGGCTGGCAGGCATGCGGAGCGTCGAGGCGCTGCGCGCACGGGGGTACGACGGTGCGCTCACCCTGCTGGGTGAGGAACGGCACCGTCCCTACGATCGGCCACCGCTGTCCAAGGCGGTCCTGTTCGGCGACGCCGACTCCAGCTTCGTCGACTCCGACCTGGACGCGATGAACGTCGACTTCAGGCCCGGCGTCTCGGCGAAGGCGCTCAGAGCGGGCACGGTCGAGACCACCGAGGGCGACCTCGACTACGACGGCCTGGTGATCGCCACCGGAGCCGAGCCGATCACGCTGCGCGGCGACGGACCCCAGCACGTCCTGCGGAGTCTCGACGACGCCCTGGAGCTGCGGGCGCGCCTCGTGGCGGGCGCCAGGGTGGCGATCATCGGGGCCGGCTGGATCGGCGCCGAGGTGGCCACCGCCGCGCGCCGCGCCGGATGCCACGTCACCGTCATCGAGGCGGGCCCCACCCCGCTCGCCCAGGCCGTCGGCACCGAGATCGGCGCCCGCACCCAGCCCTGGTACGAGGGCATCGACCTGCGGCTCGACACGATGGTCGGCGCCGTCGAGGAGGGCGGGGTCCGCCTGGTCGGCGACGAGTTCGTCGAGGCGCACGTGGTCGTCACCGGCATCGGCGTCCGCCCCACCGTGGAATGGCTGTCCGACGCCGACATCGACCTGCACAACGGCGTCGTCGTCGACGAGCACCTGCGCACCTCCATGCCCGGCGTCGTCGCCGTCGGCGACTGCGCCAACTGGTGGTCGCGCCGCTTTCAGACCAGGCTGCGCGTCGAGCACTGGGACGTGGCGCTCAACGCCCCCGAGGTCGCCGCCGCCACCCTGCTCGGCGAGGACGCGGTCTACGACCCGGTTCCTTACTTCTGGTCCGAGCAGTTCGGCCACATGGTCCAGTACGCGGGACACCACCCCGCCGCGGCCCGCCTGCTGTACCGGGGCGAACCCCAGGGCAAGTGGTCGGCCGTCTGGCTCGGCGAGGACGACACCCTCGTCGCGGTCCTGGCCGTCGACCGTCCGCGAGACCTCGTCCAGGGTCGTAGAATCATCGACTCGGGCGCCCGGATGGATGTGGAACGCCTGGTAGATCCCGAGGTAGCTCTACGGGATTGTGTTGTTTAGGCAAGGACGACGTGTGGTAGTTGTGATTTCGTGACGCTTTCTGTTGCACAGATCGACCGGGAGACGGACCAGCTCGTCCACGACTGGCTGACGCTCCCCGAAGTGGCCAAGCGCCTCGACCTCTCACTGGGGCGGGCCAAGCAACTCCTCAAGGACCACAAGCTGCTCGGCGTACGGCGGGGCGGCGGCGGGCCCCAGGTGCCCGCCATCTTCCTCGACGGAAAGGATGTGATGAAGGGCCTGCCGGGCACGTTGACCGTGCTGCTGGACGCCGGCTACGACGACGCCGAAGCGCTGCGCTGGCTCTTCACTCCTGATGAATCACTGCCGGGGTCGCCTGTCGAAGCGATCAGGGCGGGTCGTCATACCGAGGTCAAGCGGCGTGCCCAGGCCCTTGGTTTCTGACGCTCGGCTCTACCTCTGCACCGACGGCCGCCGGGAACGCGGTGACCTGCCCGCGTTCCTGGACGCCGTGCTGTCCTCGGGCGTGGACATCGTCCAGCTGCGGGAGAAGGGTCTCGAGGCGCGCGAGGAGCTCGCGCTGCTCGAGGTCTTCCGTGACGCCTGCGACCGGCACGGCAAGCTGCTGGCGGTCAACGACAGAGCCGACATCGCCTACGCGGCCCGTCCAGACGTGCTCCATCTGGGGCAGGACGACCTTCCCGTGACCGTCGCGCGAGAGATACTCGGCGACAGCGTGGTCATCGGAAGGTCCACCCACTCCATCGCGGAGGCGTCCGCCGCCGCGGTGGAGGAGGGCGTCGACTACTTCTGCTGCGGCCCGATCTGGCCCACGCCCACCAAGCCCGGCCGCCACGCGCCCGGCCCGTCGCTGCTCAGGCACGCGGCCTCGCTGGACACCGACCGGCCGTGGTTCGGCATCGGCGGCATCGACCTGGACAACCTCGACGAGGTCATGTCCTACGGGGTCAGCCGGGTCGTGGTGGTGCGGGCCATCACCGAGGCGGAGGACCCGGGCGCGGCCGCGGCCGAGTTCGCCAAGCGGCTCAGGTCTTCCTAGCCGTCGCGGCCACCGCCAGGTCGGCCAGGGCCGACCTGGACTCCGGCGTGATCGGCGCGTCGTCGAGCGAGGCCAGCGCCTCGCCCAGATAGTCGCCGATCAGGTCCTCGCACTCCTGCAGGGCGCCGGTGTCGTCGATGATGCCGCGCAGCGTGGCCACGCCCTGCTCGTCCAGGTGCGGATCGCCGAGCAGGCGGCGCACGATCCGGGCGTCGTCGTCGGAGGCGGCCGCCAGCGTGCGGGCGATCAGCATGGTGCGCTTGCCCTCGCGCAGGTCGTCGCCCGCGGGCTTGCCGGTTTGGGCGGGATCTCCGAACACGCCCAGGATGTCGTCCCTGAGCTGGAAGGCGATCCCGACCCGCCGGCCGTAGGCGACGCAGAGGTCGTCGATCCACTGCTCGGCGGCGCCGGCCGCGAGCACCAGGCCCAGCCTGAGCGGCTGCTCGACCGAGTACTTGCCGCTCTTGAACAGCGCCACGCGCAGCGCCGACTCGAAGGTGTTCTCGCCGTGCGCCTGCTCGAGCAGGTCCAGGTACTGGCCGCACATCAGCTCGGTGCGCATGTGGTCGTGCACCGGCTGCGCCGCCTGCAGCGCCTCGTACGGCAGGCCGCTGGTGCGCCACATCTCGCCCGACCAGATGAGCAGCAGGTTGCCGAGCAGGATCGCCGCGCCCTCGCCGAACTGCTCGGCCGAGCCGTACCAGCCGCCCTTCTCGTGCAGCGTCTGGAAACGGCGGTGCGCCGACGGCATGCCGCGGCGCAGGTCGCTCTTGTCCATGACGTCGTCGTGCACGAGCGCGCTGGCCTGCAGCAGCTCGAGCGACGCGGCAGCGGTGAAGATCTCCGGCATGTCCGCGCCGCCCGCGCCGCGCCAGCCCCAGTAACAGAAGGCGGGGCGCAGCCGCTTACCGCCTGACAGCAGCTCGTTCGCGGCGCTGAGCAGCGGTTCGAGGTCAGGATCGCCGAGGGCGGGCACCTGCCGCTCCACGAACTCCCTGAGGGAACGATCCACCTGCGTGCGCAGGGCGTCCATGCTCGTCATGCTTTGAGACTAGTGGCCGAGCGGAGACGCTTCGATCTCCCTGCCCTTGAGGCGGGCCTCGGGGCGGTAACCTTGTGACCATGGCGCTTGGTCGACCTTCCACCCTGCCGGACCGTGTTCCCACCGTTCGAGAGCTGCTGGCCTCCGGCCAGCGGTCCTTCTCCTTCGAGTTCTTCCCCCCGAAGACCGACGAGGGCGAGCGGCAGTTGTGGCGGGCGATCCGCGAGTTGGAGTCGCTGCGGCCGACGTTCGTGTCCGTGACGTACGGCGCGGGCGGCACCACCCGCGACCGCACGGTCGACATCGTCGAGCGGGTGGCCCACGAGACCACGCTCACGCCTGTGGCGCACTTCACCGCGGTCAACCATTCCATCCGCGAGCTGCGCCACCTGGTCGGGCGCTTCGCCGACGCCGGGGTGCGCAACATCCTGGCGGTGCGCGGCGACCCGCCCGGCGACCCGGCGGCGGAGTGGGTGAAGCATCCCGACGGCGTGCTCTACGCCGAGGAGCTCGTCCGCCTGATCCGCCAGGCGGGCGACTTCTGTGTGGGGGTGGCGGCCTTCCCCTACAAGCACCCGCGCTCACCCTCCATCGAGTCCGACACTTCCTACTTCGTCCAGAAATGTCGGGCGGGGGCGGACTACGCGATCACGCAGATGTTCTTCCGCGCTGAGGACTACCTGCGCCTGCGCGACCGCGTCGCGGCGGAGGGCTGCGACACGCCGATCATCCCGTGCATCATGCCGGTCACCCAGATCAGCACCATCGCCCGCTCGGAGCAGCTCTCCGGCGCTCCCTTCCCTGCGGACGTCGCGGCCCGCTTCGAAGCCGTCGCCGACGACCCCGCCGCGGTCCGCCAACTCGGCATCGACCACGGCGCCGAACTCTGCCAGCGCCTCCTCGACGAGGGCGCGCCCGGCATCCACTTCATCACCTTCAACCGCTCAAGCGCCTCCCGCGAGGTCTTCCAACGCCTCCACCCAGCCCCGGCCCTCACCGCCTAGGCCCCTCCAAAGGCATGGCCCTCGCTGTTGGCAGCGCTTCGCGCGAATCAGCTACGGGCTGTTCTCCGTGGGGGGGCCCAGCCCCCACGACCCCCTGGCAGGGGCGCGCCCCTGCACCCGCGCCGACCTCGCCTCCGGCTCGGGCTGTGCTGATTCAGGGTTTCGCGCCTGCGGCGCGCAAAGGCCCTCGCTGACGCGAGGACAGTGCTTCTTGGGCCCCACCCCGAACCCGTCTGGCCCCCTACCCGCCCGACGCCCACCCCTGAGGCGAGACCGCCCCGCCGGGAGCAAGGATCGAGCCGGGGCCAGGCCCGGCGGACAGGACGCCCCCACCCTCCGAACCCACGTGTCAAGGGAGGGCAGGAGTTCCCAATCCCGCTGCTGAACTGGTGTTGCACGTTGTGGACGGAGGTCTTCGGCATGAGCTGGTGATCATGCCTGCTCGTGGGGGCGAGGCAGGCTGCGGGGACCTGGCCGTCGTGACTTTGCAGGGGACAGCAGCGGATGTTGGTGAGTCTGGGCAGCACGTGGTGATCACTAAGGGCTGAAATGCTGGTGAGAACTGGCAGCGCCCGCGGTGATCGAAAGCCTGCCGATGCCCCGGTAGGGTCATGACCTTCGACGAAGATCGGAGAGCGCATGGGCGGCCAGGAGGGCAAGCACACGATCGAAGTGCGGTCCGATGTGGTGATCAAGCGATACCGATCGTTGACCCATGGGCAGCCTGAACGGGAATGGCGAGCATTGGAGCTGCTCCATGAGCACACGCCCGGGCTTGCGCCCGCGCCGGTGACCGCCGATCTGGACGCTGATCCGCCGACTGTGGTGATGTCCCGACTGGGCGGCGGTGCCGTGCATGGGCCGATCAAGGGACAACTGGCTGATGCCTTGGCCGAGGCCGTCGACAGGGTTCAGCAGGCGATCCCTCGGCATGTCCTGGAACGGGTGCCTGCTCGCGCCGGCCATCCGGTTGAGCTCCTCGAGCAAGTTCGATCGTGGTGCGCGCCGGCGCTGCCTTCCGACGGGGATCCCGAGGTCACCGACGCGCTTCGCGAGGCCGGGAGTTGGGCGGAGCAGCCCTGGTTGGACGAGTTGATGGCGCAACCGGGCACTCCAGTGTTCGGCACCGGTGACGGGAACCTGGCCAACTACCTGTGGGACGGAACCAACATCCGGGTCATCGATTTTGAGTACTCCGGCCGTAGTGACCGCGCATTCGAGCTCGCCGAGGTCATCGAGCACATATCGGTGTGGCGCAACGACACCTCCGGCATGACCGCGGTGCTGGAGAAGCTGGAGCTGACCGCTGACGAAGCCGCCAGGTTCACCGAGTGCCGCCGCCTTCTCGCGCTGTACTGGCTGCTACGGTCCAGCGGAGAGACCAAAGCCGCTCAGACGAGGCGAATGCTGACGCTGCTGTAGACCAGGCCAGCCCGATCTTCGTGTGCGGGCGCACGTAGAGGGAACCGTACAGAGCCTGATGCAGCTCACACCCAGCTCGATATCCCTCCGCCGGACACAGGTCAAGTTCACGGCCGATCTCATGGCGCACGGAATCGTGCTGCGGACTGAGAGCGAACTGCTTGTCACTCCAGCGTTCGCGCGGATACAGCCATACCGGGTGACTGACCAGGTGCGCAGGCTCCCACTCGTAACGCGGCCAGACATGCGCGTGGGGGAAGGCGTCGGTGTTTCCAAGGACCTCAAGGTTCACTCGCCGAAACGCCGGATCTAGTGCTCGACAGGCCCGTTCGATCGCCTCCCCGAGTACTCCAGTGACACTTCGCGATCTTTAGTGCCAGCGCCCGAAGCCGTACGCGCGCCCAGTGAGAGATTGGCGTCACTCGAAATAAACGGCGAGAGAGACGAAGAAGCCACCAAGAGCGAGGAGCACGGCAAATGTTCCGATACCGCCCAGTAGGACGATCGACTTCGCCACACCAGGCCTGATCCGGACGATGAGGGCTCCCGCGGTGAGAGCTACACCGAGAACGTATCCGCCCACCAGACGAGGGTCGACGTTTGTTCCGCGGATGCTGCCATAGCCCCGGCTCACGAAGACTCCCAGCGTCAGTCCAGCCAGCCCGAAGCCGAACAACCCGAGTAACACTGACAGCTTTCGCACCATGGATACACGCCCCCTCCGAACCTGCCCTGCCGAGACGGATCAGGCTACCCCGCCGATCACACCCGCGATCATGGTTGGGATCTGCGCTGGTAGTGGCAGTGTCGGGCTGTTGCCTGATGGCGGCGGCGCCAGTCTGACCACCGCAGGATGCCCGTGATCGTGTGCGTTGTGGCCAGGACGAGGGCGGCCAGCAGCCGGCGGACTTCGGGAAGCGTCAGTGGGATGCGGTCGTCGTGTGCCCTGTCGCAACAAGGGCGGTGGGGCTGTCGGTCATGTGAGGTGTTCTTTCTGGGATGGCGAGCGGGGAGTCCGCGCCGGTCGAGGCGATGTTCTGGCGTCGGATAGGTTGCCCGGATGACTGACATGGATCCGCTGGTGCCGGTGCTTGCCGGGCTTGTCGTCGACATGGCCTGGTTCCTCGACACCTGCGAGGACGACGTGGTGGATCCCGACTCCGCGGTGAAGATGATGGAGAGCGTGAGCTGGGTGCTGCTGCGACTGCCGGCGGACCAGCGCGTCCGGTTCCTGCAGGTGCTCAAAGACCTTGCCGAGGCCGAGCCAGACCGTGGAAGGCGGGAGTACCTGGAGTCGTTTCCCTTCGCCTGCGGCATGGTCGAGGACCCGCAGTCCTGAGTCCCGGACCGGCCCCGACAAGCTCTCTTGGACATGGAGCCGACCCGAACCCGGACCAGGCGGACCTGGCCTCCTGCCAGGCCATCGCCCCGCCGCATCCCGACGTCGGGTGGAGGGCGCCCTCGCCGACGGCACGCCTCACGAGGCCATGGTCGCCGACGTCTGCACCTTCGAGAACTCCCAGGTCACCCACATGCACGGCTACTCCGATCCCGCGGACGCCGTCTAGGCGTCGGTGTCCTTGGGATGCCGAGGCGACGCGTGAACGATCCAGACGGTGCGTCGATGACATACCGGACGCGCCCACCACTGGTGATCTCGAATTCCCACTGCTCGAGATTGCGGCCGTTGTGACGATGCGTCGCCGGCTCTCCTCGCAGGCGGTGCTGTCGTTCGGCCCTGATTCAGAACACATTCTGATGACCGGTGAATGGTGGCCACCCGCCCGCAGGGGGATCGGGCGGGTGGCGGAGGGTAAAGGAGGGCTTACTCTACGTATTGTTAGAGGTGCCCTGTGTGATGCCTGGGTAAACGTCAGTCAAGGGGGAGAGGGCGGCCGACAATGGCGTAGTGCTCGTATCCTCCCGGGAAGATGAACTGCGCCAGCAGGTCCTGGAAGCCCAAGCTGCGGTAGAGGTGGCGAGCCGCGGTGGGCTGGTCGTGGGTGGACAGGACGCCTGAGCGTTCCCTGCGCCCGGCGCACAGGGTCCTGATCATGGCTCGGCCGATGCCCTTGCCCTGGTAGTCCGGGTGGACGTGGATCTCGGCGAGCTCGAAGGCGTCGCCGAGCCAGGCCTCGGCCACGTTCCTGCCGCTCTGCGCGTCCAGGGCGCGGAAGACGACGTCATGCCACCACTGGCCGTGCACGCCGTGGAAACCGTAGGCGAAGCCCACGATGCGGGGCGCCCCGGGCGCATCGTCCAGCGAAACACTCCCAGAAAGCGCCCCAAAAGCCGACATATCTCTTAATTCGGCGAAATAGCATTGGAAATGGGGGTATGTGGCGTGATTGCGCATGATGGCCTTGCGGCCGTTGATCTGGTCCGCGGGCGGGCGCATGGCGGCCGTGTAGATATCCAGGACCGTGTCCAGTTTCTCCACGAACTCGGCCGGTCCCGCCCCGCGAAATTCGATCACGCGTCGCACCTTACTCGACGTCCACCGCCGTGCCATTGGTCATGCGGATGAGTTCGTCGAACGTGGTGGGGAAGACCGTGTGCGGATGACCGCCCGCGGCCCACACCACCTCGTGCTTGCTCAGCCAGTTGTCCACCAGCGTGCGCACCGGGGCCGGATGGCCGACGGGCGCCACGCCGCCGATCGGCTGGCCGGTGGCCTGCCTGACGAACTCGGGGGTGGCCCGCCGTACCTGCTGAACTCCCGCGGTGCGGGCGATCAGTTCGACGTCGACGCGGTGCGCGCCGCTGGTCAGGACCAGCAGCGGTGCGCCGTCGGCGTCGAAGATCAGGCTGTTGGCGATGGCGCCGACCTCGCAACCGAGCTGGGCGGCGGCGGTCGCCGCGGTGGGCGCCTTCTCGGGGAGAACCACGATCTCCCCGGTGGCCCCGAGCTCGCGCAGGGCGGATTCAACAACGATGGCATTGGCGGGCAACTTCTCGGACATGTCGACACTCTAAACAAGTTGACCGCTGGATTACCTGGCCCTGCTGGTGGTGTAGGGTCCTTTGACTCGATTGTTAATCATATGAGGGGTGGTACGGGTGTCGGCACGACGGCTGCTCGGACTGGCTGCACTGGCGACGGCTGGCGTCGTCGCGTTCACGGGTTGTGGCTCCGCTCAGGCTGAGCGACCGCAGGCCGCGACCAAGCCGGTCGCGCTGACGGCGGCCGGCGCGCGTGTGACCCCGAGCCCCGAGGTCCAGGCGCCGACGAGCAGGCTCAAGCTCGGCTCGAAGGGCAAGGCCGTCACGTGGCTGCAGAAGCGGCTCGCACAGCTCGGCTACCGCCCCGGCCGCGCCGACGGCCGCTACGGCGGTTCGACGCTGACCGCCGTCTGGGCCTTCCAGAAGGTCAACGGCATCCACCCGAGCAGCATCGTGGGCAAGCGCACCTGGACCGCCCTGGAGCACCCGAAGGCGCCGAAGGTCCTCATCAAGGACGGCGCCCCCACCCGGGTCGAGGTCAACCTCACCAAGCAGGTGATGGTGTACTACGTCGACGGCCAGGTGAAGCTGATCACCCACATCTCCTCGGGCAGCGGCGTCCCCTACTGCCAGCAGGCCACGTGGCAGGGCAAGAGCCAGCGCTTCTGCGGCTCGGCCCGCACGCCCACCGGCGACTACAAGACCACCTGGCGGGCCACCGGCTGGCACAAGTCCTACCTCGGCCAGCTCTACAACCCGATCTTCTTCAACGGCGGCATCGCGCTGCACGGCGCCCTGTCGGTGCCGCTGTACCCGGCCTCGCACGGCTGTGTCCGCATGCCGATGAACGTCGCCCAGGCCCTGCCCGCCATGCTCGGCAAGGGCGTCCCCGTGCACGTCCGCGGCGCCTATCACAGGATTTAGCGGTACGGCAGGCCGCCCCACCGCCACCCGCCGCACTTCGGCCGGCCCCTGTCCAGGGAGACGCTCCTCAGGTGACACGGGGCCGGCCGCCGTTACGGCGCGCGGAACCCCGTGGTGCGGTAACGGGTCATCGGGCCGAGCTCGCCCTTGACCACCTCGAAAGGCTCCATGCCGAGCCGGGAGACCACGGCGACGGACGCCTTGTTGCCCTCGTCGACCTCGGCCAGGACCTCCGGCAGCCCGAGCACGCCCAGCGCGTGGCCGACCACGGCCCCCGCCGCCTCGGTGGCGTACCCCTTGCCCCAGGCCGGGGGCACCAGGCTGTAGAACACCTCCAGCCCCAGCTCCTCCAGCGGCCGCAGCCCGGCCGTGCCGATCGGGGAGTCGCCGCCGGCCTCGAGGACGAGCCAGAGCCCGTAGCCGTGCGCGGCGAAGTCGGCCGTGCTGTCGGCGACGGCACCGGCGATCTCCGCCTCGGCCAGCACCTCGCCGTCGAACAGGAACCGCCGCACGTCCGGCGCCGTCCAGTGCTCAAGGAGCCAGCCCTGGTCCTCGACGGTCGCCGGACGCAGCACGAGCCGCCCGGTCGTCAGCACATGGTTCACGATCGCCAGCCTACTGACGACAGGCGGCCCGCTAGACCACCGAGATGGCCCCCGACGGGCACAGGGTCACGGCGCGGCGCACGGCCGCCTCCTTGTCCTGCGGCGGGTTGGGCTGCAGGACGAGGACCGTGCCTTCGTCCTCGCTCTGGTCGAACACCTCGGGCACCGTCAGCGCGCACATGCCCGCGCCGATACAAACCGAAGTGTCTGCCTTGATCTCCATCGTGGACCTACCAGGTAACGGGAAGGCGGTGAACGCCGTAGATGGACATGTCAGTGCGCATCGGAACCTCCGCGGGCGGTACCGCCAGCCGGAGGCCGGGGAAGCGCCGCAGCAGAGCCGGGTAGCCGATCCGCATCTCCACCCTAGCGAGCTGCTGCCCCAGGCATTGATGGATGCCGTGCCCGAAGGTCAGGTGCCCGCCGGCCTGCCGGCTCAGGTCGAGCCGTTCGGGATCGGGGAAGCGCGCGGGATCCCTGTTGACCACCGGCAGCGACAGCGCCACGCCCTCGCCCTCCTTGACGATCACGCCGTCCAGCTCGACGTCCTCCAGCGCGGTGCGTACGGGCCCGATGTGGATGATCGTGAGGTAGCGCAGCAGCTCCTCGACGGCGTTGTCCACCGCGGACGGGTCGTCGCGCACCAGGGCCAGCTGGTCAGGGTTGCTCAGCAGCGCATAGGTCCCCAGACCGAGCATGTTGGCGGTCGTCTCGTGCCCCGCGATGAGCAGGATGAACGCGACCCCCGTGAGCTCCTCGTCGTTCAGCTCGCCGGATTCGATGAGCCCGCTGAGCAGGTGCTCGTCGGGCTCGGCACGCTTGCGCTTGATGAGCCCGTGCAGGTAGCCGAACACCCGCCCAAGCGCGGTCATCGCGTCCTCGGCCTTGGTCTCCAGCGCGAGCAGCTTCTTGGAGTCGTACTGGAACTGCTCCCTGTCCTCGTACGGCACGCCGAGCAGCTCGCAGATCACCAGCGACGGGATCGGCAGCGCGAAGGCCTCCACCAGGTCGACCGGGCGCTCACCGGCGGCCATGGCGTCCAGGTGGTCCTCGACGATCTGCGCGATGCGCGGCTCCAGCATCTTCATCCGCCGGACCGTGAACTGGCCGGTCAGCAGCTTGCGGTAGCGCGTGTGCTCGGGCGCGTCCGTACGCAGGAAGATGCCGGGCGGCATCTTGAACTCCTGCTGCCTCAGCTGCGCGCTCAGCTCGGCCCGCGCGGCGATCGGCGGGTGCGCCAGCTCGGGCCTGTTGCTGAATCGCGAGTCGGCGAGTACGGCGCGCGCCAGCGAGTAGCCGGTGATCAGCCAGCCCATGGTGCCGTCGCCGAACCGCATGCGGTGGATGGGCGCCTGTTCTCGAAGCTTCATGAGCTCGTCGGGAGGGTCGAACGGACGTTGCCTCGCGGTGGGAAGAGTGAGTTCGGACATGTCTGCGCTCCTTTTCCGGTCCCTTCATCACCACAAAACAGCATCAGATGCAAAACTTCAACCGATGAAAAACACATACGTGTGTAGTAAAGTTCGCGCATGGTAGGACTGCGGGAGCGCAAGAAGCAGCGCACACGCCGGGCGCTGATCGAAGCCGCGCTCCGGCTGTTCGACGAGAAGGGCTTCGAGGACACCACGCTCGCCGAGATCGCCGCCGAGGCCGAGGTGTCCACGCGCACGTTCTTCAGCTACTTCGCCGGCAAGGAGGACGTGCTCTTCTTCGACGCCCCGGCGCGCCTGGAGCGCACGCTGGACCTGATCGCGAGCCGCGAGCCGGGCGAATCGCTGGCCGACCTGCTGATCCGGCTGATCAGGTCCAGCTTCGAGTGGGCCGCCCACGACGAGGACTTCGACCTGGCGGTGGCGCCGCGGCGGATCCGCCTCGTCATGTCGGAGCCCGCGCTGCAGGCCAGGGCGCTGCACCTGCTGTTCGACAGCCAGGTGAGGCTGGCCGAGGCGCTGCACAAGACCTACCCCGACGAGCTGGACGAGGTGGAGGCCGCGGCCGCCATCGGCGCGCTCGTCGGCGCCACCAAGCTCGCCGCGATGGTCAGCGTCACCAAGGGCGACTCGCTGGAGGAGATGGGCGCCGCGATGGTCCGCGCGGTCGAGATCGCCATCAGGGGAATCGGCTCGCTCGGCTGAGCGGGCGCCCTCAGGCCTCGCGGCGCAGGCGGACCAGGGCGCTGGCGTAGTCGTCCGCGGGCAGGTCGAGCGGGAGCCCGGCGGACATGAGCACCGCGCCGTGGTGGAGCACGCCGCTGTCCTCGTCGGTGTAGCGGCCGAGCGGGTCCAGCCCCTCAAGGCGCAGCCGGGGCTCCGGCGTCCCGTGCCTGACCGGGCCACGCCAGGCCAGGACGACCACGCGGTCCTCGTGCGCGTACTGCATGCCGTACGGCAGTCTGTGCTGGACGCCGAGCTGCACGACAGGGCGGATGTCCTTGTGGACGGCGACCAGCGCGGCGGCCTGGTCGAGCTCCTCGGGGCTCCACCGCAGCAGGTCGCCGCCGATGCCGAGCGCGCCGGCCATCGCGACGTGGAAGCGGAAGGCCAGCGGGGTGCGGCGGCGGGTGAGCGGGTTCGGGCTGTCGGTGACCCAGGCGGCCATCACGCGGGCCGGGTAGAGCTGGCTGAAGCCGTGCTGGATGGCGATCCGGTCGAAGGCGTCGGTGTTGTCGGAGGTCCACACCTGGTCGGTGCGCGCCAGGATGCCCAGGTCGGTGCGGCCGCCACCGCCCGCGCACGCCTCGACGCGCAGGTGCGGGTGGTCGGCGCGAAGCCGGTCGAGGATGGCGTAGACGGCGCGGACGTGGCCGATCCAGGCCCGGTCGTCGGCGACCTCGGTGAAGGCTCGGTTGCAGTCCCACTTGAGGAAGTCGATCTCGTGCTCGCTGACCAGCCGGTTCAGCCACTCCTGCGCCCAGTAGGCCACCTCGGGCCTGGACAGGTCGAGCACGAGCTGGTGACGCAGCTCGGTGCGCGGACGGCCGGGCTGGTGCAGCACCCAGTCGGGGTGGGCGCGGTAGAGGTCGCTGTCGGGGTTGACCATCTCCGGCTCCACCCACAGCCCGAAGCGCATGCCGTGCCGGTGCACCTCGTCGATCAGCGGCGCCAGCCCGCCGGGGAAGCGGTCCGGGTTCGGCCACCAGTCGCCGAGCCCGGCCCTGTCGCTGGTGCGCCCGCCGAACCAGGCGTCGTCCATCACGAACAGCTCGGCCCCCACCTGGGCGGCCAGCGCGGCCAGCTCCTTCTGGTTGGCCTCGCCCACGTCGAACCCGACCGCCTCCCAGGCGTTGTAGACCACCGGCCGCAGCTCGCCGGGCTCGGGCAGGACGTGCCTGCTCACGTAGTCGTGCCAGGTACGGCTGGCGCCGCCGTGCCCGTGAGCCGAGTAGAGCCCGGCGAAAACCGGCGTGACCCACTCCTCGCCCGGCTCGAGCCGCCAGGACAGGCCCTCGTGGCCGAACCCGCCCGTCCAGCCGGCGCGGCCCGCCGCGTCGCGCGTCACCGTGATCCGCCAGCTGCCGCTCCAGGCCAGCGCGCCGCTCCAGACCTCGCCGTGCCGCTCGGTGGCGTCGCCGGCGTCGAGCATGACCCACGGGTTGGCGGCGTGGCTGGTCAGGCCGCGCCTGCTGGTGAGCGTGGTCTCTCCCGCGGCCAGTTCGGTACGGTGCAGCCCGTGCTCGGCGCTCCAGTCGCCGGTCACGTGGCTGAGCCGGTAACCGTCCCGCATCGGCACGCTCCACGCGGCCGAGTCGCAGCGCAGCAGCGTCACCGGCACCCGGCACACCAGCCGCGTCCAGCGCTCGATCACGTCGCTGTCGTCGTGCACGCGGTAGTGCAGCTCGAGCTCCAGCGGCTCGTGCGCGTCGCCGAAGCGCAGCACCAGGTGGCCGCCGTCGCTCTCGTGCGCCTTGAAGCGCCAGTCCACGCCGCGTACGCCGCCGGGGAAGACGATCTGCAGCGACGGCGTGTGGAAGCGGGCGCCCGCCTCGGTGACGAGCTCGTCGAGCGCCCCGGTGCCGTCGAAGCTGCTGCTCTGCCGTGTCCCCGAGGGCAGTGCGGCGGCCTGCTCCAGCGTCAGCACCGGGCCCCAGTGCAGGTGGACGGGCACGTCGCCGGCGTCGAGGCGCAGGACGTAGCTCGTGGCAGGCGTGCGCAGCAGCCACGTACGGCTGGCCGCGTCGAAGGTCACCGGTTGCATGAAAGAGGAGCCTAGGTGCAAGAACGAGCCAATTCAATTCTTGACAAAGTTAATTAATGCTAGGCTCCGGGTCGTGCTGATGACTCCCGCGGCGGCCACGGTGTTCGGCATGGTCCTGAAGCAGGGCCCGGTGTCGAGGGTGGAGATCGCCAAGCGCACCGGGCTGTCCTCGGCCGCCGTGACCAAGGCGGCCAGGCCCTTCCTCGACGCCGGATACCTGGAGGAGCTGGAGGCGACCGAGCGGTCAGGGCCGGGCGCGGGGCGGCCCGCGAGCCCGCTGGCGGTCAAACCGGACCGCGAGTACTTCGCCGGCGTGAAGATCACCGACGACGAGCTCATCGGCGTGGTGACCGACCTGCGCGCCCAGGTCGTGACCTCCGCCCGCCGCCCTCTGGCCACCCGCGAAGCCGACGGCGTCGTGGCCGCGCTGGCCTCGCTGGTGCGCGACCTGCTCGCCGCCGATCCCGCCTACCGTGAGCGCTGCCACTGCCTGGGGCTGGCCGTCTCCGGCGACGTCGACACCTCGGCAGGCCTGGTGCGCTACTCGCCCTTCCTCGGCTGGCGCCAGGTCCTGCTCGGCGAGCTCGCCGCCCGGGCCACCGGCCTGGCCGTGACCGTGGAGAACGACGTCAAGGCGCTGACAGTGGCCGAGCAGTGGTTCGGCGAGGGCGTGGGGGCCTCGTCCTTCGCGCTCGTCACGGTGGGCGTCGGCATCGGCAGCGGGCTCGTCGTGGCCGACCAGGTGGTGGCCGGATCCCGCGGCGTGGCGGGCGAGATCGGCCACATCCCGGTCGGCGGGTCGGAGCCGCCGTGCCACTGCGGCGGGCGCGGCTGCGCAGAGGCCATCGCGGGCACCGCGCCCATCGTGACCGCCGCCCGCGCGGCGACAGGCGACCCCGAGCTCACCATCGACGGCGCTATCGAGGCCGCGCACGCCGGGCATCGCGGTGCCGCCGAGGTCCTGGCGGCGGCGGGCGACGCGATCGGCCTGGCCATGGCCGCCATGGCCAACCTGTTCGGCCCCGAGCGGATCATCGTGACCGGCGACGTGCACGGGCTGACCGCCTACGACCGCTTCGAGGAGCAGCTCAGAAGCTCCTTCTCCGCCCAGGCCTTCGGCGCGGCGGCCGACTGCCGCATCGTCCTGCGACCCCGCCCGTTCGAACAGTGGGCACGCGGCGCCGCCGCCACAGCCATCCAAACCCTGTTCACCCACTAGGAGCACTAGGGAGTGTCCTGTGATCTTTGGCGCCGGTTTGGTGTAGAGCATGAGCGTGGATGAGGAACCTCTGAAACGTCATGCTCTGACCGATGTCGCCTCGATCGTGATACCAGGACACGCTCTATGTCGCCGGGCAGAACACCGATTTGAGGGCGTTGGTGATGCGCGACGGCGTGGTGCTGCGCTCGGCATCGTCCATGGCCAGTGTCAGGGACACGGCGAACTGCAGCCGGCCGTCGGAGGAGGTGTAGGTCGCGGCGGTGAAGCCGGGGGCGCTGCCCCCGCCTCCCGGGGCGAACTCGGGGTTGCCCGCGCACGGGCCGCCCGAGGGCAGCGGCGGCATGCCAGGCGCCGGATCGGTGATCACTTTTCGCAGTGACTCCGGCAGGAGCCTGCCCTGGCGGAAGGCGCGCTGGAAGGCGCTGACGTCGCGCGCGGTGGAGACCACGCCGCCGGCGCCGAGCATGGTGGTGACGTTGAGCCTGTCGACATCGCGCAGTGTGCCCGTCTCGTCCGGGGTGTAGCCGTACCCGTGTGGGCCCTTGATGCCCTCGGGCGCCTTTGCGGGCAGGTAGGTATCGCGCATTCCGAGCGGAGCGAAGAGCCTGCGGTTGAGTTCGGCCGCCAGTGACCTCCCCGCCAGTTTCTCGATGATCATGCCGAGCAGGATGTAGTTGGTGTTGGAGTAGCTGAACGTCCCGATCTCCACGGGCCGAGGCTTCTTGCGCGAGGCCGCCAGCAGGTCAGCCGGGCGGTAGTTACGCGTGGGGTCCAGGGGATCCACGTCCGCGCCGATGTAGTCGGGGATGCCCGAGGTCAGTTGGATCAGGTTGCGTACCGTGATCTCGTCGGCCCGCTCCACCAGATCCTTTTCCGCCACCTTCGGCAGGACCGCGCTGAGCTTGTCGTCCAGGCTCAGCTTGCCCTCCTTGACCAGTTGCAGCACCACGGTGGCGGTCATGCCCTTGGTCTGCGAGCCGATCCGGTAGCGGGCGTTCGATGGGATCGCGCCGCCCTTGCCGTCGAGTAGGCGGGACCCGGCCGATCCCTTCCCGACCCGCTTGCCGTCCACGTATACCTCGCCGATGGCGCCCACTACATGGCCCGTCTTCACCAAGGCTTCCATCGCCTTCTGCACGTCCCCGACCTTGACGGGGTCGGTAGATATCGAGGCGGTGGCGGGCGCGGCCACGCTCAGAGCCAGCGCCGCGCACGCCACCGAGGCGATGCGTGCCACTGCCGCTCGACGCGAAACCATGAAGTCTCCCCCTGTGGAAGTCCGAAAACTCAGATGTCGAGCCACAGTTCTAGGGCGGGACGTGTTTCCTCGGTGTTAGCACGACCCTGCGGCTACGGCTTCGCCCTCGTAATCGCGCAACACGCCGGCACTGGCCGCGGTCCACCTTCCCGGCGCAGTCGGTGACGACCTCCTGCTCACTGTCATCACATGATCACAGGACACGCTCTAGCACCCCCAGAGGTGCGCACCACTCAAACCCGGCCAAGGCATCACTCGCAGTGTCAGAGCCCCACACCCGGGACGGCGTGCCGCCCAGGCGGTCCATATCCCTGCACGGCGACGGCATTCGACAACCGGATCAGCCACCGGCCATCCTGCTCGGATGAGCGTCATCATCGAGTTCTTCACCGCGCCCGACGCCGTGACGGCGGCCGCCGCCCTCCACGGCGGACCCGACGCGATCGGCGAATACGACGCGCTGCGGTACGGAAACTTCGATGTCCTGTCCGCACTCGTCGAATGGGAGAGCATCCTGACCGGCGACAACCATCCCGACTACGCCCGCGCCTTCGACGCCCTCGCCATCGTCGCCCAGGTCGACGACACCCGAAACATGGTCATCGCGATCCCACCGAAACTGCAGGCAGCACTCGCCACCGCAGAACCGGCCGCGCTCCCAGGCGCAGCCCTGCGCTGGGCGCACCACCACGGAGCCGACCACGGGGCATCCAACCCATAGGAGGCGGCAGCTCAGGTAACCGGCATCTTCCACGACCTCGCTGCCATGGCACGAGCCGCCACCATCCAGGGCCAGACGATCCACTGCTGGATGTGCTGACACAACAACCCAGCCCAGCCGAACGCCGCCTCCTACGACCCCAGCACCCCCACAACACCCCCGACCTGCACATGGCCACCGCCGCTGAGAGCCCTCAGAGGCGCCTAACACCCCACCCCCCCCCCACCCCCCCCCCCCCCGCCCCC
>NZ_JAHDTI010000017.1 GCF_018531495.1 Nonomuraea sediminis | reverse complement strand
GGGGTTGCGGTGGTTATGGCGGGAAGGAAACACCCGGTTACATTCCGAACCCGGAAGTTAAGCTTCTCTGCGCCGATGGTACTGCACTCGGGAGGGTGTGGGAGAGTAGGTCGCCGCCGCACAAATCGTTGTATCGGAGAGGCCCGCCCTGGATATGGGGTGGGCCTTTCCGCGTTTCCGGGCCAGGCCTGGGCTCCTAGGCTTGGGGCTTGGGCCGGCCGCCCGCTGCTTTCTGCGGCTATCCACGGCGTTGGGTGGCCCCTCGCGTATTTCGAAGGGGCCATCCGGGGTGCGGGTGGCCCTTTCGTATTTCCGGAGCGCCGCTCGCGTCTTACAACGTGCCCACCAGGGGGCACGCCCCAGGCGGTTGGCGTGCTTGAAGCTCAGCTCCTCGACCCTATGGCCGGCAAGTAGCCCGACAAGGCTGCGACCTGACAGGCCCGATCACCACCCGGTGGCCGGGCCTGTCGGCCGGTGTCGCAGGAGCCGTCGGCTGGCCAGCCGGGCTGCCCGGCGCAAGGCAGGCTCCGCAGGGGCATGGTCTTGGGCCAGGCTTGGTCGCGCGGGCCGGTCTCGGCAGTAGGCGCACCCGAGGTCACCGCAGACACCCTCACGCCACTCATCACACAGGACGCAAAGCGCTGCGTCATGACGTTCGCAGTAGTCCTGCCGGGTGCCGCACCGCAGGCAGGAGCCTGACCCCGGCCGGAGGGCGGAGGGGCGTTTACGAGGCATCCCCCCGGCCGAGGCTCAGCATCTCCTCAACCACCATGGTTGGGACGGATCGGCATCGGAGTCCACAATCGTGCGGAAAAAGTAGAGCTCATCAAGCGGCTGAACCCCCTGCCGGAGTTCCCGCGACGCGCGAGCCGGAAGCCCACACAGGGCCTGCTCCAGCATCCCTCGCGGATGAGCGTCGGAGGGGCAGCATGCCTCAACCCCGCAACCACGAACCACCGGATCCGTCAGCCGGCGAGCTGGCCCGTGAACGGTCCCAGCCCAGCGCGCCACCGCATCGGCGATGGCGCCCGGCCACAGACGCGAGCTCTCGAACCTGGCGATCTCGCTCTGCGCACGCGCCGAGACCCCAGAAACAATCTTCCTGCCCTGTCCTGGGCGGAGCCTGCGCGGCAGGTTCGCGCGCACCTGGCCTGGCCCTCTACGCGCCACAGGCCTTTCGTCGGTTCGAAGTCATAGCAGCCATCCTCCCAAAGAAGGCCGCAACGATCAACGTGGCCCTTTCCCTCCTCCCCACATCCAGGTAGTCACACAAGATCAGCGACAGTCTGCAACAGGTCGAAGTACCACACCGGGCGATCTTCCCGAACCTTCTTGGTCTTCCATCGAGGACATGTAAGCTACGTATCACCGCAGGTCGAAGGCCATCTATGGACTCCCGCGGTCGGTAAACACTCGCAACACCGAAGACTGACTGCCGTGTTCGCCACCAAGCAGCACGTCGAGGTCGAAGCCATCTGGCTACGCATCGTCGCCGCCTGCCGCAACCCGAATCGAGCCTGCGCGAAGACTGACCTGGCGAAGACCATCACCCTTATCAGCGTGGCGGCGCCCACAGCCCTGATCGAGCTGATCACACTCGGGCGAACGCTCAAGCGCCGGGGCGCCGACGTGCTGGCCTACGGTGATCACACTCGGGCGAACGCTCAAACGCCGGCCCGGTCGACGTGCTGGCCTCCTTCGACCGGCCGGCCCTAGTAACGGACCGACCGAAGCGATCAACGGTCGCCTCGAACGCCTACGCGGCTCCGCGCTGGGCTTCGGCAACCTCGCCGACTACATCGCACGATCACTACTCGCGGCTGGCGGGTTCAGAGCACGACTACACACTCAGATCGGTTGAGCTCGGAGAGTTTTGAAAGAAGTCCGGGAGGCGTGTCGGATCGGGGCGGTGGTGTTCGTAGCAGGGGTGAGGCCGCCACAAGGCGCGCGCGACCGACTTCCCGCAAGGAGACACCATGGCTGCCACGTACACCTTCGACATCTTCTCCACGCTCGACGGCTTCGCCAACCACAACGGCGACTGGGGCGGCTACTGGGGCAAGCAGGGCCCCGAATTCCTCGCCTATCGCGCCGCTGCCTACCGCGACCCGCTGCGTATGGTGCTCGGGGCCAAGACCTACTCCTCGAACGCGCCGTTCCTTGACGCAGGCGTCGACCGCAGCCTGTTCGACGGGTGGATCACGCGCATGTTCGACTCCCCGGTCACGGTGCTGTCCAGCCAACTGACCAAGCCGCTCGAGTGGCCGGACACGACCATCGAGTCCGGCGATCCTGTCGAGGTGGTCGCGCGCCTCAAGGCCGAATCCGATGTGCCGCTGCGCTCCCACGGCAGCCTGACGCTCAACCGGGCGCTGCTGAACGCCGGCCTGGTCGACACCATCGAGGTGACGGTCTTTCCAGTGATCTCCGGGGCGACCGGCGTGGACCGGATCTTCCACGGTGTGAACGACTTCGACCTGGAGCTGCTCGAGGCCCGGACCTTCGACGGCCACACGCAGGTGCTGACCTATCGGCCGACCCGACACGGTTGATCGGCGACGGGGCGGCGTTGAGCCATGCCGGGATCGTCATCCTCGCCGCGTGCGTGGTGAATGGCGCTGTGCTGTTGACGTCGACACGTTGACCACCAGCAAAAGACTCTGCACGTCTCAACTCGACGACTCCGTGCGGGGTTGACTCTCTCGTCGCTGACGATGGTCGTGGCTACACGTTGATCGCTCAGGTTCGATTGGCGCTGGTGGTGAAGTGAGCGGGGATGATGGTGCTGCATGGAACCGGCCGCGCTGGATGAGCTGATCGAGTTCTGGGCGCTGCTGGATGAGGATCGGGCGCTGGTGGCCGGTCGCAGGGCGCCACCGCGCTGGGGTTCCGCATGGAACACCTACGCGGCACCGCCCTGGGCTTCCGCAACCTCACCGACTACGTCGCCCGGTCACTGCTCGAGACCGGCGGATTCAGATCCCAGTTACACCCTCGATCATGAAGCGCCTGCAAAGCCCCCTTTTGCGGGCCCCGCAGCGTGCTGGTGGGCGCGGACGATGGTGGGATCCACACTCACATCGCGACCTTGATCCACTTTTGCGACACACCTGGGGAAGGGGGCTTGTGGTGTGGGGGTGGGAGTTAGGCGTGGAGGGTGGCGGTGAGGATGGTGGTGGCGTGGCCGGCGAGGGTTACTCGGGGGCCGCGGTAGGTGATGTGGATGAGGCCGCCTCGGGGGGAGAGTTGGGCGGCCGTGAGGTGGGTGCGGTTGAGGCGGGGGGACCAGTAGGGGGCCAGGGCGCAGTGGGCGGAGCCGGTTACCGGGTCTTCTGGGACTCCTACTCGAGGGGCGAAGAAGCGGGAGACGAAATCCACTGAAGTGCCGCGGGCTGTGATGATTACTCCGCGAGCGTCCACTGATGTGAGTGCTTCGATGTCGGGGGTGAGAGTGCGAACCGTGTCCTCGGAATCGACCTCGACGAGCAGGTCGAGATTGCTCTTGCCGACCGCTACAGGAGTCACCCCGAGGGCCTTTTCAAGACCCGGAGGAACTGTGGTGGGCGTCACTTCCTTGGCCGGGAAATCCATCGTGATCATGCCGTCTGCCTGGCGATTCACCGTGAGCGTTCCGCTCGCCGTGGAGAATTGCACCTCGCCGTCGGCCAACCCGGTCGAATAGAGCACGTGAGCCGTCGCGAGGGTCGCGTGGCCGCACAGCGACACCTCGACCTTGGGGGTGAACCAGCGCAACGAATCGCCCAGCAGGAAGGCCGTCTCGGACAGGTTCATCTCGGCCGCAACAGACTGCATCCACTCGTCGTGTACACGTGACTCGAGCAGGCAGACTGCGGCAGGATTTCCCTTGAAAGCAGTGTCGGTGAAGGCGTCCACGGTGAACAGTCGCATGACAGGATGCTATAGGCGGCCAGATATCCACTCGAAACCGGGACGCTAGACGTACAAAATGGAATAAGTGATGGGCGTGTCGCATGGCGAACACCGAATCGTCGGTTACCGTCCAATGTGTAGGGACGTACCGATTCCGGTGAGTTCCTGAGGAAAGGACATAGCCGATGGGGGCAGTGCGCAAGGTGGTGAGCTACCTTGGCCTGGGCGGGATCGACCACTATGACGATGGCTACGACGACGAGCAGTACGAAGAGGAGTACATGCCGGCGACGGAGCGGGCGGCCAAGCGGTGGCGGTCCACCGTTGAGCCGTCGCGAATCGTGATGGTGCAGCCGCTCAAGTACAACGACGCGCCGATGATCGGGCAGCACTTCCGTGAGGGGCAGACGGTGATCATGGACGTCACCGGTATGCCGATGCCCGAGGCGACCCGGATGGTCGACTTCGCGGCGGGTCTCGCCTACGGGTGCGAGGGCCGGATCGAGCGGATCGCCGACCGGGTGTTCCTGCTCGCGCCCGCGCACGTGGAGATCGAGACCTCCGAGTAGGTCCACCGGCGGCTCGCGGGGGAGCCGCCCACACCCGCTACGCGCGGGATTTCGGCAGCCTTCGGGCTGCGGGGGAGGGCCGCTTGAGTGCTGCGGCCTGCGAGGGGCGTCCGACGTTACCGCCGCCCGACCCTAGGGCTGCTCGCGTGAGTCTGCGCTGAGCGCCCGAAGCCGCCAGAGGCATGGGTCGGGGATACGGCGCGAGGGGTTACGCGGAGGTTGTCGCCTTCGCCGGAACGGCCCCGAGCGCGCCGGACGCACAGCGGCAAGGCATTGGCAGCGACACGGGCCGCATGAGCCCTGCGTGAACTGTCCCGCTGCGAGGTGCGGCGGCGTCGGTGGCTGGGGCTGCGCGGAGGCCGTGGGCATGCGAGGACGTCAGCGGTGAGAGTGTTGCGGCGGCGTCAGCGGCTGGAGCTGGGCCGGAGCCCGGTGGGATCGGTGGTAGCGGCTGGGCGGCGCCGTGCCGGGGTGGGTTACTTGGCGGCGCGGGGGCCGCGGCGGATCAGGCGGGTTAGTTCGGCGGCGTCGTCTGCGGCCTTCTTGGCGCGGTGGTCAGATTCGCGGGCGTAGTCGTGGAGAGCCCATACCGCGCCGTCCGCCAGTTCCTTGAGCTCTGCCAGTTGGGCGGCTACGTAGCGGGCGTCTGACTCGACGGCCTGGTGGCGGCGCCACAGGAGCCAGGCGGCCGCACCGAAGGTCAGCGCTCCGGGGGCTGCCCAGAGTGCGGTCGACAGGATCGCGGCGGTGAAGCAGCACAGTCCGACCACGAGCAGTGTGTACGCCGACCAGGGAGCGCGTCGGGGCGGCACGCCGTCGGCGATGATCGCGCGTTCGGCGTCGGCGAGTGACTCCGGGTCGGGGCCTTCGGGGTGGAGCGAGATCGTGTGGCCGAGGAGTGGCACCGTGACCGACGAGGGTGGCGTCGTCCGGGTGATCTCCTCCAGCTCCTCGGCGACTTTGCGCAGTATCGGCGCCGCCACGTGCAGCGCGATCGCCGCCAGGTGCGGGTCGGCCCCGGGCCGCAGGTCGTCGAGCAGGTGCGAGTTGAGCGACGCCATCGGCCCCTCGGGCCCGCCCAGCCCGATCAGCGCGCGCAGTACGGCGAGCGGCTCGTCCTCCGCCCAGGCCGCGACGGGACTGCTGGTGCCGTTGGTGAGCGGCGTCGACGAGTCGTGCTCCGCCTGCCGGGCCGAGGTGATCTCCGCACAGCGCGCCCGCAGCCGGGCCAGCCGCGCGGCCGCCTGCGCCGGACGCGCCAGCTCCGGAATCTCCGCCATTTCCGGAAAGTCAACGAGAGAGGCGGGAACCACCACGGAAGGCTCCCCGGGCGCCAGCGCCCGCACCCATTCCCGCGGGTCCGCATGCTCCTGTATGGCCAGGACGTCCAGTTTCCGCAGCACGAAGATCTTGCCGGCCGGGCCGTACGCACCCCGAGCGGCGGCCAGCCACAGCGACCGCTGACCGTGTGTGACTGGCCGGTCGAGGGAGAGGTCGCCGAAGGCGGTGCCCAGCCAGGAAGCGTGGATGCGGCTGCCGTGGCCCGCCACGGCCAGGGCCAGGCACAGGAAGAGCGCGGTCTTCTGCTGGTCGCGGGCCGCGGCCCGGCTGAGCGGGTCGAGCGGATCGTCGCCCGACAGGGTGGTCACCAGCGCTTCGACCGCAGGGGGCAGCCAGTAGCCGGGTACGTCACGGAAGCTAGGAGCGGCCGGAGGCGCGGTCCCGTTGGCCGCCAGGTGCGCGAGCAACGCCTCGGCGTACCGGCGCAGCTCTGACGCGGCTTGGGGGCTCGCGGTCAGGTCCGTGCTCAAGGCAGAGAACTCCCCCCTCAGTTCATGACCGCGTAAAGCCTAGCCGGGGGGCGCGCCAACCAGCGGGAGGCGCGCCCCGATGGGGTTACATACGTTCGGGAACCGGAACACCGAGCAGGTCGAGCCCAGTCTCCAGAACACGGAGCGTGAGCGCGCAGAGCGCGAGGCGGTAGGAACGGGTCTCGGCGTCCGCCTTGAGCACCGGGCACTCTTCGTAGAACGTGCTGAACAGGCTGGCCGTCTCGAAGAGGTAGGCGCACAGCCGGTGCGGCTCGGCCAATGCGGCGACCTGCTCGACGACCGCACCGAAGCTCAGCAGGTGCAGCGCGAGCGCCCGCTCGGCGGACTCGTCGACCTTGATCGGCCCGCGTAGGGCGGCGAGCTCGTAGCCGCCCCTGCGGAAGATCGAGCGGATCCTGGCCGTGGCGTACTGCATGTACGGCCCGGTGTTGCCGGTGAAGCCGAGCATGCGGTCGAAGTCGAAGACGTACTCGCTGTCGTGGCTCACGGACAGGTCGGCGTACTTCACCGCGCCCATGCCGACAGCGTGCGCGATCTCCTCCTGCAGCACGGCGTCGTAGCCCCGCTCGGAGATGGCCGCCGAAGCCCGCTCGACCGCCTCGTCGAGCAGGTCCATCAGCTTGACGGACTCGCCCGACCGGGTCTTGAAGCGGCGGCCGTCCTTGCCCAGCATCATGCCGATCTGGACGTGCTCGGCCGAGACCGTGTCGGGCAGCCAGCCGGCCTGCCGCGCGGCCGCGAAGACCATCCGGAAGTGCAGGGCCTGGTCGGCGCCGACCACGTACAGGATGCGGTCGGCCTTCAGGTCGTCGACCCGGTAGCGGACCGCCGACAGGTCCGTGGTGGCGTAGCCGTACCCGCCGTCGCTCTTCCTGATGATCAGAGGGAGCGGCTTGTCGTCGGAGCCGGTGAAGCCGGGCGGGAACACGCACAGCGCACCCTCCGACAGCACGGCCACGCCGGCGGCCTCCAGGTCGTCGCACGTCTGCTCGAGCATCGGGTTGTACATGCTCTCGCCGGCGATGTCGGCGTCGGTGAGCGTGACGCCGAGCATGCCGTAGACCTTGTTGAAGTAGCGGACGGTGGCGTCCATGAAGACGTGCCAGAGCCGCATGGTCTCGGGGTCGCCCGACTGCAGCGTCGTCACCCGCAGCCGCGAGCGCGTCTTGAACGACTCGTCGCCGTCGAACTTGGCGCGGGCGGCCTGGTAGTACTCGGTGCCCATGCCGGCTTCGAGCTGCGCGACGGCGGCGTCCTCACCGATGTCGAGCAGGTGCTCGATGAGCATGCCGAACGGCGTGCCCCAGTCGCCCAGGTGGTTCTGCCGGATGACGTTGTTGCCGAGGTGCTCCATCGTCCGCGCCAGCGAGTCGCCCACGATCGTGGTGCGCAGGTGGCCGACGTGCATCTCCTTGGCCGCGTTGGGCGCGGAGTAGTCGATCACCACGGTCTGCGGCGGCGTGGTGGTGCCCACGCCGATGCGCGGGTCCTCGAACATCTGGGACGCCTCGGTGGCGATCCAGGAGTCGTCCAGCGTGATGTTCAGGAAGCCGGGGCCGCTGACCTCGACCGTTCCGGGAAAGTCCGACAGCTGCGCGGCGATCTCGGTCGCGACCTCCCGCGGGGCCCGTCGCAGGCGCTTGGCCAGGCTCATCGCGACGTTCGCCTGGAAGTCGGCGAACTGTGAGGGCCGGATCAGCGGATCTGCGTCGGCGTACTCAGGGCCGAACGCGTTGGCCAGCGCTTGCTGGACGCGCTCGGTGAGCACTATCTGCGGGTCGGTCATGTTCTAAGGGTACCGGTGACCTTCACCGCGGCGCTGATGCATATCGCCGCCACCACGGAGATCCCGACGGCGGTCAGATCGTTGCCGATGTCGTCCGGCTGCAGCGCGAAGAACTGCCGCACCCACGGGATGGCCAGCGCCACCATGAACAGCGCCGCCATGGCCGCGACCAGCCCCACCCGCCACCAGGTCAGGGGCCTGGCGATCAGCACGAGCACCCACCAGGTGGTGAGGAAGAGCGTGATCACCGCCGACGAGCGGTCCTCGATCTGGGCCCCGCTGGCATAGAACGACAGGAACACCGCGGCCGCGCAGATCACCCCTGCCGGTACGGCGAAGCGCAGCACCCGTGGCACGAATCCGGGCTTGGAGCGCTCGAGCGTGGGCGCCAGCGCGAGGAAGAACGCGGGGATGCCGATGGTCAGCGCGTTGACCAGCGTGGAGTGCCGCGGCGCGAACGGGAAGATGAGCCCGATCACGCCGGTCAGCAGCGACAGCACGATCGCGTAGAAGGTCTTGGTGAGGAACAGGTTGGAGACCCGCTCGATGTTGGCGAGCACCCGCCGGCCCTCGCCCACGACGTGGGGCAGGGTGGCGAAGCGGTTGTCGAGCAGCACGACCTGGGCGACCGCCTTGGTGGCGGGGCTGCCGGCGCCCATGGCGATGCCGAGGTCGGCGTCCTTCAGCGCCAGCACGTCGTTGACGCCGTCGCCGGTCATCGCCACGGTGTGGCCGCGCGCCTGCAGGGCGGAGACGAACTGGCGTTTCTGCTGCGGGGTCACCCGGCCGAAGACGGTGTTGGCGTCGAGCAGTTCGCCGAGCTTGTCCAGGTCGTCCTCGGGCAGTGTGCGGGCGTCGATCGCCTTGTCGCCGTCGGGGATCTCCAGCCCGGTGGCGATCGCGGAGACGGCCTCGGGGTTGTCGCCGGAGATCACCTTGACCGTGACGCCCTGCTTGGCGAAGTAGCGCAGGGTTTCGTGGGCGTCGGGCCTGATTCGCTGCCGGAGCGTCACCAGGGCCGCGGGGGCGATGGAGCCGTTCTCGCGGCCCAGGACGAGCACGCGGGTGCCGGTGGCCGCGATGGTGGCGGCCTTGTCGTAGGCGGGGGTGCCGGGGTCGAGCAGCACGTCGGGGGCGCCGAGGACCCAGTTGCCGTGCGGGCCGAAGTCGGCGCCGCTGTACTTGCGGGCCGAGGAGAACGGCGTCGTCGACACCGCGCTCCACCCGGCGGGCATCGCGGGGTGGACGGCCTGGATGGCCTGGGCGGTGGCGTTGGGGCGGGGGTCCACGTTGGCCAGGGCGGCGAGCGCGTCGTCGACGGGCTGGGTGCCGTCCAGCGGGATCACCTCGTCCAGGTCCATCCCGCCGGCGGTGAGGGTGCCCGTCTTGTCCAGGCAGAGGACGTCGACCCTGGCCAGGCCCTCGATCGCGGGCAGTTCCTGGACCAGGCACTTGCGCTGGCCGAGCCGTACCACGCCGACGGCGAAGGCGATCGAGGTCATCAGCACCAGGCCCTCGGGGATCATGGTGACGATGCCGGCGACCGCGCCGGTGATGGCGGCGCCGAAGTCGCTGCTGTGGCGCAGCTGGCTGTAGATCAGCAGGGCACCGATCGGGATGACCAGCCAGGTGATGTATTTGATGAAGTTGGCCACGCCGTCGCGCAGTTCGGAATGCGCCAGGTGGAACTTGCTGGCCTCCTCGGCCAGCCGTACGGCGTAGGCGTCGGTGCCGACCTTGGTGGCCACGAACGCGCCCGAGCCCGCCACGACGAAGCTGCCCGACAGCACCTGGTCGCCGACGTGCTTGTGCACCGGGTCGGCCTCGCCGGTCAGCAGCGACTCGTCGATCTCCAGGCTTTCGGATTCGACGACGTCGCCGTCGACCAGCAGGCGGTCGCCGGGGCCGAGCAGGATCAGGTCGCCGAGCACCACCTTGCGCGGCTCGATCTCCTGCTCGCGGCCGTCGCGGCGGACGCGCACGGGAGCCTCGTTGATGACGGCCAGCTTGTCCAGGGTGTGCTTGGCGCGCAGCTCCTGGACGATGCCGATCAGCGCGTTGGCCACGATGACCAGGCCGAACAGGCCGTCCTGCCACTCGCCGAAGATCATCACCAGCGCCCAGAGGACGCCGATCACCAGGTTGAAGAGTGTGAAGACGTTCGCCCTGACGATCGCGCCGAGCGACCTGCTCGATCGCTGTGGCACGTCGTTGGTCTTCGCGACCGCCACCTGCGCTGTGGTGAGCCCGTCCACACAACCCCCCGATTTTGCGGAACCACCAAAGATCTACCAGATGCGGTGCGTTCGGGGGGTTGACGAGATTCGTTCGCCGATCCTCGCCACGATGCCGCTCGCGGACAGGTCTCTGGCCAGTTCGCAGGCGGCGCTGATCCCCTGCGCCCGCGACGATCCGTGCGCGATGACCACCGTGCCGTTCAGGCCCAGCAGTACGGCTCCGCCGTGCGCCTCGGAGTCGAGCCGCCGGTAGAGCCGCCTGACCCTTGAGCGTTGCATGAGCGCGCCGAGCTTGGCCACCCTACTTTCGTCGATTGTCTGTCTGAGCTGGTCGAAGGCGTAGCGGACCGCGCCCTCCATGGTCTTGAGCGCGACGTTGCCCGTGAAGCCGTCGGTGGTGATGACGTCGGCGACGCCGGTCAGCAGGTCGTGGCCCTCGACGTTGCCCACGAAGTTCAGCGCGGGCGAGCCGGACAGCAGCTCGTGGGCGCGTTTGACGAGCTTGTCGCCCTTCTCGGCCTCAGCGCCGATGGTCAGCAGCCCCACCCGGGGGCCGGTGATGCCGAAGGCGGCTTCCGCGTAGGCCGAGCCCAGGTGCGCGAACTGGACCAGCATCTCCGGTTTGACCTCGGCGTTCGCGCCCGCGTCAAGCAGGATCGTGGGGTGCGGCGCGGTGGGCAGCGCCACGGCGATGGCGGGTCTGAGCACGCCCTGCTGGCCCTTCAGCCGCAGCCTGCCCGTGGCCACGATGCCGGCCGTCGAGCCCGCCGAGACCACGGCGCCGGCATCGCCCCGCCGTACCAGGAGGCAGGCGATCGCGATGCTGGAGCGGGGGCGGCGCAGGCTGGCCAGCGCGCCCTCGTCCATGGCCAGCGCCTCCTCGGCGCGCACGATCGGGATCTCCCTGGTCGCGTCGTGCTCCGCGAGCGCCTCGTAGAGGATCTTGGGTGGGCCGACCAGCACGACCTGGACGCCGCGCTCCCTGACCGCGTGGACCGCGCCCGCCACGATCTCGTGCGGCGCGTGGTCGCCGCCCATGGCATCCAGCGCGACCGGCCTGCTGTCTGACAAATGGTCACCTCGTACGGCAATCGTACTGGCCGGCGATTCAGACCTTTATGCAAGGTTCCAGTCTGATACGCCCCTCGTCACGATTACCTTGCTGAACATGGACCGGCCGGTGACGCGGATCAGCGGGCCGTCTCCCTCGGTGCCGGCGGTGACGTTGCGCTTACCGAAGACGGAGCCGCCCTCGTCGATCACGCGGGCGTTGTCGGGCACGCGCACGATCAGCTTGCTGAACCTGGCGTCGGCCTCGAGCGTGATCTCCCTGCCGGGCAGCACCGCGGAGCTCAGGTCCACGATGAGCGCGCCGAAGCGGGCCGAGAGCCTGGTATTGCGGGAGGCGACCCAGCGGCCCTTTCGAATGATCTTGCTGAACGTCGAGTTGATCGTCTGCTGTTCGACGACGGCGGCGGGTGTGGACGCGGCGGACACCTCGGGCAGGTCCCGGGTGATGGGGACGAGCTCGCCCATCGTCTTGGCCGTGTACACGGACTCCAGACGGTCGGCGTGCTCGACGCTGGTGAGTCTTCCTGTGGCGAGTGCCTCGCCGAGGATCGCGGCCACGTGGTCGCGGTCGGCGTCGGAGGCGCGGAGAGACGGATCGTCGGTCACGGTTCACGAGTCTACGCACATTCGCGATATGTCGCGAGTGGTGAAACCTCTCCAGAAACTTGGGCCCCAGGGGAACCGGAAGTAGCCCGGGCAGCGTCCGGGTATAAGAACCGTAGACGCGCGACAGGGTCGTGAGGTTTACATCCGATCGAACAAAAAAGATGGGAAAGGCCTAGTGATCTTGAACCAGGCAGGAACACGACGATTCCGGGCCTACACGTCCAAGCATCTCGACGAGCTCCTGCAGCGTGCGGGGCTCGGCGAGGAGCAGCGTCTGAGGGTGCGCGCCGTGGCCACGGTGCTCCCTTTCAGGACCAACGCCTACGTCGTGGATGAACTCATAGATTGGTCGGCCGCGCCCGACGATCCCATATACCGCCTCGTCTTCCCGCAGGAAGACATGCTCCCGGCCGCCGAGGTGTCGAGGCTGGCCGACCTGCTCAAGGCGGAAGCGCCGAACGCCGAGGTTCAGGCGGAGGCCAACAAGGTTCGTCAGCACCTCAACCCGCATCCAGCGGGTCAGATGGAGCTCAACGTGCCGCGGATCGGCCGCGAGCCGGTGCCTGGGATGCAGCACAAGTACCCGGAGACCGTGCTCTTCTTTCCCAAGCAGGGGCAGACCTGTCATGCCTACTGCACCTACTGCTTCCGGTGGGCCCAGTTCGTCGGAGACGCGGACCTGAAGTTCGCCTCCGACGACATCGACCAGCTCGTGGCCTACCTCAGACAGCACCCGGAGGTGACCAGCGTCCTGCTGACCGGCGGCGACCCGATGATCATGGGCGAGCCGGTGCTCAAGCGCTACATCGAGCCGCTGCTGGAGGTCGAGCAGCTGGAGTCGATCAGGATCGGCACGAAGTCGCTGGCCTACTGGCCGCAGCGCTTCACCACCGACCCCGACGCCGACGACACGCTGCGCCTGTTCGAGCAGGTCGTCGCCCGTGGCAAGAACCTGGCCTTCATGGCCCACTTCTCGCACACGCGGGAGCTGGAGCCGGAGCTGGTCGGCTCCGCGGTCCAGCGGATCCTGGGCAGCGGCGCTACGATCAGGACCCAGGCGCCGTTGATCAGGTCGATCAACGACGACCCGGCCGTCTGGTCGGGCATGTGGCGCAAGCAGCTCGCGATGGGGATGATCCCGTACTACATGTTCGTCGAGCGTGACACCGGCCCGCAGGACTACTTCGCCGTGCCGCTCGCCCAGGCCTACGAGGTCTTCAGGGAGGCTTACTCGAGCGTCTCAGGACTGTGCAGGACCGTCCGCGGGCCGTCCATGTCGGCCACGCCGGGCAAGGTCTGCGTCGACGGCGTCACCGAGATCGCCGGCCAGCAGGTCTTCGTGCTCCACTTCATCCAGGCACGGGACCCCTCGCTGGTGGGCCGGCCGTTCTTCGCGCGCTACGACCCGCGGGCGGTCTGGCTGACGGATCTGCGGCCCGCCTTCGCGGATCGTTTTCCGTTCGAACCCGTCGCGGAGGACACCCGGCTGTCGGCCTGAGCGGCAAAGCGCGTGTCCAGCGACCGGAAAATCTGAACCCCCGGCCCGTGACAATTGTTTTCCATGTGTTGTCGCGGGCCAGGGGATGAGGTGCCGGTAATCGCTGGGAGACGTCGACGGAATATCCGGAATGGCGCCCCGCCATGTCCTGACTTGTCGCCTGACCCGCCGCCCCTTTCATGATCCTCCGACCGTGCGTCAAGCCCGTGTACAGCGGGCTTTGCGGCTCCGGCGCCCGGCTCGCGGTGGTGATACAACTGCGTCAGTAGCTCAGCCGGGACGGCGCGCTTCGTGTGGTGCCCAGAGCGTGTACGCCGCGGCTTTCGGGGGTTATCGATTCGCTTATTCGCCATCCGGAAAAGCGGTCGATCAGGAGCCGGGAAGGCAATCATGAATCGTGTTATCAAGACGGCTTTGGCCGTCGCGACATTCGGGCTGGCAGCGGCGCTGTCGATACCCGCGCAAGCACAGACCGCACCCGCGGGCGAGCCGCTCGGCGGCCTGGGCCAGATCCCGATGGGCGGCCTGACGCCGCTGCGGAGCGCCCCCGCCGACGGAGACAGCCCGACCGCCGCGCTGTCGGGCCTGACGAGCGCGCTCGCCGTACTCACCGGCAGCGTCGGCGGTGCTTCCCCGCTGGCCAACCTCGTCGGCGGCGGGTCTCCGCTGGGGAACCTGGGTGGCCCGCTCAGCGGCGCCACCCCGCTGGGAGCCGTCGGCGGCGGTACCCACGGCCTGCGCATGCAAGGCGTCAGCTCCCCGGTCGTCGACCAGGCGGGCCGCCTGAACGACACCGAGACCTCCGGCCTGGTCGGCACCTCGCCCCTGGGCGGCGTGCTCGGCGGCGTCACCACCGCTCTGCCTGTCAGCACGAGCGGGATCGCCGAGCTGCCCGGGCGGCGCGGCGGCAAGGCCGCCAAGACCCACATGAGCGGTACGGCCCGCGCCGGCGAGCCGATTCCGCTGGTGGGCCAGGTCGCCCAGCTCGGGACCGGTCCGATCATGGGATTCATGCACGGGGGTCCGATCGGCGGGACAACCATCGACGAGATCGCCCCGCTCGTCGAGAGGACGGTCGACACCGTGTCCGCCAACGGGATCCAGTCTCAGGGCACGCTCGGCGACACGCTGGGCCCGGTGACTGGTCTCGCCGCGCACTGAGGTGACGACCGCTCACACCCGTGACGTCGTCCACGGAGGGCTATGACGGAAGCCCTTCGCGGACACCGGTGTCCGGGAGGGCGGCCGTAGGGCGAAACGGGCCGGACGCGTGGCCAGGCACGAGGTACGCAACGGGAGGGATGCCCGCCTGACGGCGGGTATGCCGCGGCCTCGGCCCTGCTATCGCGGTCATCGTGCACGAGGTTCGCAACGGGAGGGGCGTTCACCCGACGGTGGACGCGCCGCGGACCTCGCCGGATTCGATCCGGCCGGGCATGCAACGGGAGGGACGTCCGCCGCGGGCGGGCGTGCCGCATGCATCGGCAGGAGACCGCGCCACGAGCGCCGCAACCTCGACGGGCGCACAACGGCCGTCGGGAGAACGCCGCACAACGGTGTCAGGGCGCTCGCATCGGCGCGATGCGCGGGCGCACGACGGCGTTGGGATCGCTGCGTGGCGGGATGCGTGGCATGCCGTACACGGGCGTCCGGAGCGCGCGAGAGAACGGGTCCGGCCCGAAGACGGGCGGTCGGCGTGCTCAGGGCTGAGCACGCCGGATTCCCGAGGTGAGAAGGAAGGACCGACGCGTCGGTCGGAGAGGGCCTGGTGCCGGTGCTCTCGCGGTCGATCGCGCGGGCATCGAGGTCAGCTGCGGACGCGCATCGGCCTCAAGGCGGACCGGGGCGGACGCGCCCCTGGTCCGGGGCTGCCCCCGAACAGCAAGGCCGCGCTGCAGAGTGGCCGGCTGTCCGGGGGGCGCCCGCCGCCGACCCTCGCGGAGGGTCGGCGGCTTCGTCATGTCGCAGGGCAGGCGGATGCCGTGCTGAGTGAAATCGCCGCGTTCAGGGAAGACGGACGCCCGTGCGCCGGGCTATCTGGGCTTGCAGTCTTGCCATCTGCCAGTGCAAATCGAGAAGCTGCTCCGCGAGCTGCACCCGGGGAATCTCGGTCACATCCTCGAAGGCCAGGTGGTCGATCGCGGTCGAGAGCTCTCCCATCGCGCGCCCCCACTCCATCAGTGTCCCTTGGGGTCGAATTAACGTTCGAATCCTATCGGAACACGGGTCTCGCTGTCAGTCGTTTACCTCGCGCGTCGCGCGGGTTTTCGCACACGTGATCGACTGTCGAGAGGGCTGATGGGAGCGGGGTTCTAGCCCTTGTTGTAGGCGGCGATGACCTCGGTGGGGTCGCCGTCCATCTTGATCTTGCCCTTGTGCAGCCAGATGACCCGGTTGCAGGTCTCCTCGATGACCTTGAGGTCGTGGGCGACGAGGAAGACGGTGCCCGCGGACTCGCGGATCTGCTTGATGCGCTCCTCGCTCTTCTTGCGGAACTCGCGGTCGCCGGTGGCCAGCGCCTCGTCGATGAGGAGCACGTCGTGGGTCTTGGCCGAGGAGATGGCGAAGCGCAGGCGCGCGCCCATGCCGGAGGAGTAGGTCGACATGGGCAGCTGGACGAACTCGTCGATGCCGGAGAAGTCGACGATCTCCTGGTACTTCTCCCTGACCTCGGCGGGCGTCATGCCCATCGCGTAGCAGCCGAGGACGATGTTGCGCTCGCCGGTGAGCTCACGCATGAGGGCCGCGTTGACGCCCAGCAGCGAGGGCTGGCCGTCGGTGTAGACGGAGCCGGAGTGCGGTGGCAGGAGGCCCGCGATAGCGCGCAGCAGCGTGGACTTGCCCGAGCCGTTGCGGCCCACGATGCCGATGGCGTCGCCGTGGTAGGACACCAGGGTCACGCCCTGGACGGCGTGCACCTCTTTCATCTGCGGCCTGCCCTGCCGCTTGATGATGCGCGTGAGGGCGTTGACCGCGTTGCCCTTCTCCGCGTCCGTGGCCGCGCCGTAGACGCGGTAGACGATGTGGAGGTCGTCGACGATGACGGTCGGGGTCCCCGTAGGGGCGTCCACGGGCCGCATGCCCGTGGGCTCCTCGCCCTTCACCTGTGACAACTCCTCGATCAGTTCAGCCACGCCCGTACCTCTCCTCGGCGCGCCAGAAGTACCAGAAGCCGAAGCCGAGTGCGAACACTGCCCAGAATACGCAGCTGCCAAGGACCCAGAGCCGCGGCCCCTCGTCCTTGAGCAGGATGTCACGGCCGAACTCCATGTAGGAGGCGGCCGGGTTGAGATACATCAGCTTGGCCACCCAGTCGGGCAGGTGTGCCGCCTGGATCCTGTCCTCGATGGAGAAGAAGACGCCCGAGGCGTACAGCCAGGTGCGCATGATGAACGGCAGCAGCTGGCTCATGTCGCGCACGGACGCGCCGACCCTGGCCATCACCAGGCTCGCGCCCACGTTGAACAGCGACTGGATCGCCAGCAGGACCGGCAGCATCAGCCAGTACCAGGTCGGGAGCTCTCCGGTGATGACGATCAGGACCAGCAGGACGCCCATCGAGACGGCGAGCTGCTGCAGCTCCTGGATCGTGTACGCCAGCGGCAGCGAGGCCCGGGGGAAGTGCAGCGCCCTGATGAGCGACAGGTTGCCGGAGATGGACTTGGCCCCCGCGGTGACCGAGCGCTGGGTGTAGGTGAAGATGAACATCCCGGTCAGCAGGAACGCCGGGTAGTTCTGGATGTGCTTGCTGCCCCCCAGGATGACGCCGAACATCACGAAGTAGATCGCGGCGTTCAGCAGCGGGGTGAGCACCTGCCACAGCTGGCCCAGGGCCGAGCTGGAGTACTTCGAGACGTTGCGCGAGGTGGCGTACGTCAGGATGAAGTGTCGCCGTTCCCACAGCTGGCGCAGGTAGACAGGGAACCTCGGCCGGGCGATGGCACGGCGAAGTCCGTATCTCTCGGCGAGCTTGGCCAGCGGCTCCTGCCCGCTTCGGCCGCCCGCCTGGGCGTCCGCGACTGCGGATTCCGGCTGGCTCATGGCATGGACTCTATTGGATCCGGGTCGATGGGGTGCCCGCCACGGCTGGTTCGGGCGCAGTCAGTTGGACGTCGTCTTCACGGGAACCGGTTCCAAGGCACCGTCAAGACTGGTTCAACGGTAGCTCAGCGAAGCCGGCCGTGACGGGAACGGCGTGAGCACTGTCCCCTGGGGGGTACTTTTACCCAACTGTTCCTTGAGGTGACCTGTCAGGTTGCGTCCCGTTTACCCGCCACTGAGGCCATTACGGGATATGTCTGTGACGCTAGATAACGACACGTGTGACCGAACTGCAATGTGGCAGAGACGCGCTGGTGGCAACTCTTGAGGGATAGTCGCGATCGACTGGCAGGGCGTCGGCTGGTTTGGCCATCTCAGCCAAACCCGGGGGATTACCAGAACCTCCGTCAGGGCTGCACAAGCACTACGTAGCCCAGCGCTTACGCCCACCTGTAGAGGGAGGAAATTCTTCACCATGCGTGTTACTAAGGGCGCACAGATCGTCGCCGGTACCGCGCTGCTGGCCCTCGCGCTTGCCGCGTGTGGCGGCGGCTCCACCAGCGGCAACACGACTGCGGCTGGTGGTGGCGAGACCCCAGTCCGCATGGAACTAGGTGAGCCGCAGAACACCCTGATCCCCACCAACACCACGGAGACCGAGGGTTCTGAGGTTCTGGCCGCCATCTTCGCTCCGCTGGTGCGCTACGACGAGAACAAGAACCCGGTCGAGGAAGTCGCCCAGTCGATCGAGACCACGGACAACAAGGTCTGGACGATCAAGCTCAAGCCTGGCTATACGTGGCAGAACGGCGAGCCGCTCATCGCCCAGAACTACGTTGACGCGTGGAACTTCGGTGCCAACCAGGACAACGCCCAGAACGGCGGCTACTTCTTCGGTCGCATCGACGGTTACGCCGACCTCAACCCGGGCACCGGCAAGCAGGTCGCGACCAAGGAGATGAAGGGCCTCAAGGCCGTCGACGACACGACGCTCCAGGTCACGCTGAGCGCGCCGTTCTCCCAGTTCAAGACCATGCTGGGCTACACGTCCTTCTACCCGCTGCCCAAGGCCGCCTTCGGCGCCGACGGCAAGGTCACCGCCGAGTTCGGTGAGAAGCCGATCGGTCAGGGTCTGTTCAAGCTGGACAAGCCCTACAAGAAGGGCACCGACCAGGCCCTCGAGCTGTCGGTGTACGACAAGTACCTTGGCGCCAAGCCGAAGGGCTGGACCAAGCTCGAGTTCAAGATCTACACGAGCTCCGAGACCGCCTGGAACGACCTGCAGGCCGACAACCTGGACATCCACGACTCGCTGCCGCCGTCGGCGATCGCGAGCGCGAAGACCGTCCTGGGTGACCGCTACCAGGACCAGCCGGACGCCGGCGTCGGTTACATCGGCTTCCCGCTGCAGTACAACCCGGCCTACAAGGACGTCAAGATGCGCGAGGCCATCTCGATGGCCATCGACAGGAAGACCATCACCGAGACGGTCTTCTCCGGTACGCGCTCCCCGGCCGACGACTTCATCAACCCCGCCATCGCCGGCTACCGCCAGGGCGCCTGCACGGCCTGTGAGTACAACCCCACCAAGGCCAAGGAGCAGTACGCCGCGGCCAACGGTCCCAAGCAGCTCGAGCTCGGCTACAACGCCGACGGTGGCCACAAGGAGTGGATCGAGGCCGTCGCCAACAACCTGCGCGCCAACCTCGGCGTCGAGGTCACGGTGAAGCCGTTCGAGAAGTTCGCGGCCATCCTGGACGACCTGCAGGGCAAGAAGTACAAGGGCATGTTCCGCATGGGCTGGGCGATCGACTACCCGTCCGCCGAGGACTACCTGACCCCGATCTTCTCCACCGGGGCCATCGCCAACGGCTCGAACTACGCCGGCTACTCCAACAAGGACTTCGACGCCACGGTCGCCAAGGGTGACCAGGCCTCGTCCCCCGAGGAGGCGCTGAAGCAGTACCAGGCCGCCGACGACATCCTGCTCAAGGAAATGCCGTACATCCCGGTGTACTTCTACCGGAACAACTCGGGCTACTCCACCAAGGTGAAGGGCGTCCACGTCAACCTGCTGAACCAGATCGACTGGCCGCAGGTCGAGAAGTCCTGACGTTCCCTTGAGGGTCCGCTAGAGGACAGCCGTCCAGGAACACGTAACCCCCGGGTTCCGGCGGCTGTCCTCTAGGCGTGTACGGGAGGCTGTGAATTGGCCCGATATGTAATTAGGCGCCTGCTACAGGCGATACCTGTGCTTCTGGGTGCCACGCTGCTCATCTTCACTGTCGTCTTCGCGTTGCCGGGTGACCCCATCGCATCGCTGGCCGGTGAGAAGCGGATGGACCCCAACATCGTTCAGATCCTGCGCGATCAGTACCACCTTAACGATCCCCTGCTGCTGCAGTACTGGTACTACATCAGCGGCGTGATCTTCCGCGCCGACCTGGGCACCACGTTCGCCAAGGTCCCGGTCTCGGAGTTCATCGGGACCAAGTTCCAGGTCACGCTGAACCTGGCGATCACCGCGCTGGTGATGGAGGCACTCATCGGCGTCGGCCTGGGTCTGTGGGCGGCGCTGCGACGCGGCAAGGCCACGGACACCATGATCCTGGCCTCGACGCTGATCCTCATCTCCGTCCCCACCCTGGTGACGGGCTTCGTGCTGCAGCTGTGGCTGGGCGTGTGGCTCAAGGGCGCGGTCGGATTCGAGGTGTTCCCTGTCGCGGGCACCACCGGCGGCTTCAAGTCCTATCTGCTGCCGGGCTTCGTGCTCGCCGGAACGTCGATCGCGTATCTCACGCGACTGACCAGGACGAGCTTGGTGGAGACGCTGAGATCGGACTACATCCGCACCGCCACGGCGAAGGGACTGTCCAGACGCAGGGTGATCGGCAGACACGCGTTGCGCAACGCGCTGATCCCGCTGATCACCTATCTCGGCGCCGACCTGGGCAACCTCATGGGCGGCGCGGTGATCACCGAGACGATCTTCAACCTGGGCGGCATCGGCAACCAGCTCTACCTGTCGGTGTACCTGCGGGAGCAGCCGGTCGTCGTCGGCATCGTGACAATCCTGGTGCTCATCTACATCGTGGCCAACCTGGTGGTGGACATGATGTACGCCGTGCTCGACCCGAGGATCCGCTATGAGTGAGACCCCGCAGATCGGCCCGATGCGTCCTGACACGCAGACGCTGAGCGTGGATCAGGTCATGGCGCCCCCGTCGCCGGGCAAGCACAAGAAGAAGGAAGGCAAGCCGGCCAGTCTCTGGACCGACGCCTGGTACGACCTGCGGCGCAAGCCGATGTTCGTCATCTCGGTGGTCCTGATCGCCGTCCTGCTCGTCATCTCGATCTGGCCGTCGCTGTTCACCTCGATCAACCCGTTCGACGCCAAGACCTGCGACCTGTCCACCGCCAGGCACCTGCCCAGCGCCGGACACCTGTTCGGCAAGGACAGCCAGGGCTGCGACGTCTACGCCAGGGCGATCTACGGCGCGCGGAACTCGATCGTGATCGGCGTGCTGACCACGGTCATCGTGGCGGTCTTCGGTGGCCTGCTCGGCCTGATCGCCGCGTACTACGGCCAGGCGGTCGACACGCTGTCGTCCCGGGTGACGGAGATCTTCTTCGCCATCCCGCCGATCCTGGGCGCCCTGCTGATCGCCGCCACGTTCCGTGGCACGATCAACAGCATCCTGCTGGTGGTGATCGCGCTGGCCGTGCTCGGCTGGCCGATGACGTTCCGCATCATGCGGGCCGCGGTGATCACGGCCAAGAACCAGGACTTCGTGGTGGCGGCGCGCGCCCTGGGCGCGGGTCCCGGCCGCATCATGTTCCGTCACCTGCTGCCCAACGCACTCGCCCCGGTGATCGTCATCGCGACCATCAACCTCGGTGGGTTCATCGCAGCCGAAGCGGCGCTGTCGTTCCTGGGAGTCGGCGTGCAGTCGCCGGACATCTCCTGGGGCCTGATGATCGCCGACGCGCGCAACCGGTTCCTGGAGGCGCCCCTGCCTCTGGTGTTCCCCGCCGTGTTCCTGAGCATCACGGTGCTCGCGTTCATCATGCTCGGCGATGCCGTACGCGACGCTCTCGACCCCAAGCTCAGGTGATGACATGAAGAACACGACGACGACGGAGACGTTGCCCGCCGAGGGAGGGCTGGGCGACGAGCCGTTGCTGGCGATCGACGACCTGCACGTGGAGTTCCACACCCGCGCGGGTGTGGTGCGCGCGGTCAACGGCGTGAGCTACTCGCTGAACCCCGGCGAGACGCTCGCGGTGCTCGGCGAGTCGGGTTCGGGCAAGTCCGTGACCGCTCAGGCGATCATGGGCATCCTGGACATGCCGCCGGCGCGGATCCCCCGCGGGGAGGTCCGCTTCCGCGGCACCGACCTGCTCAAGCTGTCGGACGAGGCCCGCACGCAGGTCCGCGGCCAGCGGATCTCGATGGTCTTCCAGGACGCGCTCTCGTCGCTGAACCCGGTGTTCACCGTCGGCTGGCAGATCAGCGAGATGTTCCGGGTGCACCGCGGGATGTCCAAGCGCGACTCGCTGAAGAAGGCGGTCGAGCTGATGGAGCGGGTCCGCATCCCCGCCGCCAAGCAGCGGGTGAACGACTACCCGCACCAGTTCTCCGGCGGTATGCGCCAGCGCATCATGATCGCCATGTCGATCGCGCTCGACCCCGAGGTGCTCATCGCCGACGAGCCGACCACCGCGCTCGACGTGACCGTGCAGGCCCAGATCATGGAACTGCTCAGCGAGCTGCAGCGCGAGAGCAACATGGGCATGATCCTGATCACCCACGACCTCGGCGTCGTCGCCGACGTCGCGGACAAGATCTCGGTCATGTACGGCGGGCGGATCGTGGAGAACGCGCCCGTGCACGACATCTACCGTTCGCCCGCCCACCCCTACACCAAGGGCCTGCTCGAGTCGATCCCCCGGGTCGACCTGAAGGGCCAGGACCTGTACGCGATCAAGGGTGCGCCGCCGAACCTGCTGGACATGCCGACAGGCTGCGCCTTCCACCCCCGCTGCCCCTACCGTCAGGACACCTGTGTGACCGACGTCCCGCCGCTGCACCAGATCAGCTCCTCCCGCAGCAGCGCCTGTCACTACTGGAGGGAGGTCATCGATGGCTGAGAACATCCTGGAGGTGCGTGACCTGGTCAAGCACTTCCCGCTGACTCAGGGGATCGTGATCAAGCGGCAGATCGGCGCGATCAAGGCCGTGGACGGCGTCTCGTTCGACCTCGCCAAGGGGGAGACGCTGGGCATCGTGGGCGAGTCGGGCTGCGGCAAGTCCACGCTGGCCAAGGTGCTGATGGCGCTGGAGCGGCCGACGTCGGGCTCGGTGAAGATCAACGGCCGGGACATGGCCCGCGCCAGGGGCTCCGAGCTCAAGCGGATGCGCCGCAACATCCAGATGGTGATGCAGGACCCCTACACCTCGCTGAACCCGCGGATGACGGTCGGCGACATCGTCGGCGAGCCGTACGACATCCACACCGAGGTGGCGCCGAAGGGTGACCGCCGGCGCAAGGTGCAGGACCTGCTCGAGGTGGTCGGTCTCAACCCCGACCACATCAACAGGTACCCGCACCAGTTCTCGGGCGGCCAGCGCCAGCGCATCGGCATCGCCCGCGGGCTGGCGCTCCAGCCGGAGATCATCGTCTGTGACGAGCCGGTCTCCGCGCTGGACGTGTCGATCCAGGCGCAGGTCATCAACCTGCTCGAGCGGCTGCAGAACGAGTTCGACCTGGCCTACATCTTCATCGCCCACGACCTGTCGGTGGTGCGCCACATCGCCGACCGGGTGGCCGTGATGTACCTGGGCAAGCTCGTCGAGCTGGGCAAGGACGCCGAGGTCTACGACAAGCCGGCGCACCCCTACACCCAGGCGCTGCTGTCGGCCGTGCCGGTCCCCGACCCGGAGGGCCGCGAGCAGCGCGAGCGGATCATCCTGCAGGGCGACCCGCCCTCGCCGGCCAACCCGCCCTCGGGCTGCCGCTTCCGCACCCGGTGCTGGAAGGCTCAGGAGATCTGCGCGCAGGAGGAGCCGCTGCTGCAGATCCGGCCGGGGACGGCGCACGAGAGCGCGTGCCACTTCGCCGAGACGCACGACGTGGTGCACGTCGGCTGACGGCGTGACGGAGCCCTCCGCGGCGATCCGCGGGGGGCTCCGCCATGCCCGGCCTCAGTCGCCGTACTGGTCGGCCTCGTCGTCCTCGTCGAGGTCGGTGTGCTCGCCCGGGATGGCGTGGGTCAGGTTTCTCAGCGTGTCGGCGTTCGGCACGGGGAAGGCGCTGATCAGCGTCCTCAGCGTGTTGTCGTCCATGGCGCCGCGGGTGAGGCTCCTGACGGTCGGGACGGTGGCGGTGAGCTGGTCGACCTGGCCGATGAGCGGCAGTGTGCACAGGGCCCGCAGGCCCAGCAGCTCGCTCAGCCCGAACAGGCAGCGGACCTGTTGCGGGGCGGCGGTGGTCTGAGTGGTGGCGGTGGCGGCGCCGGCGGCGCCCACCAGGATGAGGCCGGCGACGGTCGAGGCGGCGAGAATGGGGCGGATCATTGGTTCCCCCGAATCCGATGACAATCCGCTACAGCCAGTAACTGGCTGTGACCATCTTAGGACTACCCCTGGCCTTGGCGCCGACACCACCTACTTCGTGGCAATGATGGCGGACCCGTGGCCGAACAGGCCCTGGTTGGCGGCCAGGCCCACCCGGGCGCCCGCCACCTGGCGCGGGCCCGCCGTACCGCGCAGCTGGGCGGTCAGCTCGCACACCTGGGCGATGGCCTGGGCCGGGATGGCCTCGCCGAACGAGGCGAGCCCGCCGGAGGGGTTGACGGGGATCCGGCCGCCCAGCGCCGTGTCGCCGGCGCGCAGCAGCTTGTCCGCCTCGCCGGGGTCGCAGAGCCCGACGTCCTCGATCCAGTCGAGCTCCAGCGCCGTGGACAGGTCGTAGACCTCGGCGAAGGAGACCTCGCGCGGGCCGAGCCCCGCCTCCTCGTAGGCGGCGTGCGCGATCGAGGCGCGGAAGGTCCGCTCGGGCGCCGGCACCGCCGCGGTGGAGTCGGTGGCGAACTCCGGCAGCTCAAGCACCGTGTTGGGGAAGAGGGGCGTGACCGTGGACACCGCCGCGATCTTCACCGGATCCGTGACGCCCAGCCTGGCGGCGTAGGCGGCCGAGGCGAGCACCAGCGCGGCGCCGCCGTCGGAGGTCGCGCAGATGTCCATCAGGTGCAGCGGGTCGGCCACCATCGGCGAGGCCAGGACCTCCTCGGCCGTGACGGTCTTGCGGTAGCGGGCCATCGGGTTCAGCGACCCGGCCAGCGCGTTCTTGACCTTGACCGCGGCGAAGTCGGCCGGGGTCGAGCCGTGCAGGGCCATCCGCCGCCTGGCGTACAGCCCGAAGTAGGCCGGGTTGGTGGCGCCGAGCAGCCGGAAGCGCAGCCAGTCCGGGTCGTCGGGCCGTTGCCCGCCCACCGGCTTGAAGAAGCCCTTGGGTGTGGAGTCCGCGCCCACGACCAGGGCCACGTCGCACAGGCCCGCCAGGATCCGCGCGCGTGCGATGTCGATCGCCTGGGCTCCCGAGGCGCACGCGGCGTAACAGGAGGCGATGCGGGCGCCCGACCAGCCGAGCGCCCGCGCGTAGGTCGCGCCGGAGACGAACCCGGGATAGCCGTTGCGGATGGTGTCGGCGCCCACCAGGAACTGCACGTCGGTCCACGCGATCCCGGCATCGCGCAGCGCGGCTCTGGCCGCGGCCACGCCGTACTCGTGGAAGGGTCTGCCCTGCTTGCCCCACGGGTGCATGCCGGTGCCCAGGACCACCACCTGGCCGCTCATGAGGGCCTGCCCCACATCCACACCAGCGGCCCGTCGGCCAGTGGCCCGTGCGTGAGCTCCAGCTCCATGCCGACCTCCAGTTCGTCGACGGTCAGGTCCCTGACCTGCCCCAGCACGACCAGCCCCGCCCCGTCCAGCTCCACCGCCGCCAGCGTGATGGGGACGTACGGCTCGGCCGCGACGTAGGGCTCCGGCGGGGCGTAGCAGGCGTTGGTGTAGGACCAGACGCGGCCGCGCCGGGGGAGCCTGGTCTCCTCCAGGCGTTCGCCCTCGCAGTGCGGGTTGCGGCACGGGCCGGCCTGTGGCGGGAAGCAGGCGGTGCCGCAGTCGGCGCAGACGGTGCCGATCAGGTGGGTGCCCGCCTCGTCGATGGCGAACCAGCCGTCGATCGCTAAGGTCATAGGCAGGAGTATCACACAAGCGCTTGCTAGGTTGAATCCCTCCCGCGCCTCCGGTGCAGCACGATCACCCTGGCCGACATGCCCGCCGTCAGCAGGATCATGGCGACCACCACGGCCAGCCGGGAGGCGGACTCGTGCGCGGGTGGCCCGTCGCCGAAGTAGGCGGCGTTCGGGCCGGAGGGCGCCGAGGCGGGCGCGGCCAGCCGGTCGGCCTGGCGCAGGGCCAGCAGCGCGTTGGCCACCCCGTGGCCGTAGGCGCTGTCGTAGCCCTTGGCGGGGCGGCGCCGGGTGCCGTGCTCGATGGCCATGCGCACGTGGTACGGCGACAGATCCGGGTGGGCGGACCTGATCAGCGCCGCGATGCCGGCCACCATGGCCGCCGCCGAGCTGGTGCCGTCGCCCACCACGTAGGCGTCGGCGCCGTCGGCGCTGACGATCTCCGTGCCGGGCGCCACGACCGACAGGTAGTCCTGCCGGTTGGAGTAGGCGGCCACCTTCAGGCGCTTGTCCACGGCGCCCACCGCGATCACGCCCGGATAGGCGGCGGGGAAGTTCTTCCTGTTGGTGGTGTCGCCGTCGTTGCCGGAGGAGGCGACCAGGACGGCGCCGCGCGCGATGGCGTACTGCACGGCCTCCTCCTCGGCGGCCGAGCCCTCCCATGCGCCGCTGCCGCCGCCCAGCGACATGCTGATCACGCCGGCGCCGTGGTCGACGGCGTAGCGGATGCCGCGGGCCAGGGCGTCGCGGCCGGTCGCGCGCTGCTTTTCGCGCAGCGGGTCGCCGTTCTCCAGGGTGACCCGCACCGACAGGATGCGGGCGGCCGGCGCCACGCCGACGATGCCGTCCCGCTCGCCCGCCCCGTGGCCGTGCCCGGCGATCAGGCTGGCCATCGCGGTGCCGTGATGTCCCCACAGCGGCCGGTCACGGGCCGCGCCCGTCAGGTCGGGACCCTCGGTGACGCTGCCCGTCAGGTCGGGATGGCGGCTGTCGACGCCGGTGTCGAGCACGGCCACCGTCACGCCCGCGCCCTTGCTGTGCTTCCACGCCTCGGGCAGGCGCAGCGCCGAGATCTGCCACTGCCGGGCCCTGGCGGCCGAGCCGGCGTCGTCGGCGTCGTCGGGGCCCGCGCCGGTGAACAGCAGCGCGGTGAGGCAGACCGGGAGCAGCCCGGCCAGCATCCGTGTCATCTGGTCAGGACCCGGTGCAACTCCGCGGCCAGTTGCCTGGCGACCCCCGCCAGCCTGCTCGGCGGGGCCACCCCGGGCACGTAGGCCCGGCCGTCGGCGTATCCGGCCGCGGTCAGCACCACGTAGCGGTCGCCGGCGAAGGAGATCGCCCCCGTCACGTACTGCCGCTGACCGAACCGCTCCGCCGGGCCGTCGGGAAAGGCCACCGGCCGCACGCTCGGCACGCGCCCGCTGCCCGAGGTCACCAGGGCGCCGAGCGGGCCGCCCGGATCGCCGGCCCACGCCGCGCCGCCCAGCCCGCCAGAACTGCCGGCCCACGCGGCGCCCGGCCCCGCCGCCGCGGCGCTCGCCCGGTCGCCGGTGGTCAGCGCAGGATGCTCGGCCGCCGAGCCGCCCATGCGGGCCAGGGGAGTGCGGGTGCCCTTGCCGTCGAGCACGGCGATGCCGACCGTGGCGACATAGGTCTGGGTGCTGTCGGCGTACGTCGCGCGCAGCGCGGTACGGCAGCCGGGCAGCGCACGGAAGGCGGCAGGCTGGAGCGCCTCCCGGCAGGGCGCCTCTGGGGCGATGCCGACGAGCTCGTACGTCATCCGTGCCCCGGAGGGGCTGGATCCGGGCACTGTATGGGGAAAGACACGCGAAACCGGCCACTCGTGCCACCGCTCGGGGACGGGCGGCTCGGCCGAGGGCCAGACCAGGTTCAGTAGGGACAGCAGCAGCACGACAGACAGTTGGAACACGCCGACCTCTGGAGAAGGGGGGAGGGGACGCCCGATCTGCCCGTGCATTCTGGCATGCGATCGATGAGTCAATCCGACGCTTCAGTAAACAGACCGATACGCGGAGTAATTCCCTTCTGCCACTTTCGCACCACTAAAATAGGAAAAGTCGGCACATTTAGGGTGTTGGTGACAGGCGGACGTGCGCCCCCGGCGGCAGTCCCAGCCGCTGCGCCGCGTCACCGGCGTTCACCGCGAGCGCGATCAGGCCCGCCGAGTCCGCGAAGGCCACCAGCTCGCCCGGCGGCACCGCCGCGTACGTCTCGCGGAACGGCATCGACAGTTGCCGCCGCCCCAGCCGCACGCCCAGCGTGTCGCCCAGCCGAACTCCCAGCGCGGCCAGGTCGCCCGCCGCGATCGACAACTGCGTGTTGCCGTAGCGGTCGACCGAGACCACCTCGCCCTCCACGCAGCCCTCACGGATCACCGAGGTGGGTTCGGGCAGCGACACCAGCCGCTCGACCGGGTACGCGGGGCCCAGGTCGGCGGCCTTGAGCCCGCAGCACAGCCGCCCGGCCACCGGGGCGTACACGTCCCGCCCGTGGAAGGTCGGTGACACCGGGTGCAGGAAGTACTCCTCGTTGCAGAGCTCGTACGCCGCTCGCGCCCCGCCGCTGGCGTGGATCGCCCACGACAGCAGCCCGTTGTCGGGGCCGATGAAGATCCGCCCGCCCGCCTCGACCGCCACGGGCCGTCTGGCTCCGCCCGCGCCCGGGTCCACCGCTCCAATGTGGACACCCTTGGGCAGGTACGGGATGGTCTGCGCGAGGATCGCGGCGCCCCGCCGTACATCGCCTGAAGGCACCAGATGGCATACGTCGATCACGCGGGTCTCCGGAGCGATCCCAGCAATCACTCCATGACAGGCCGCCACATAGCCATCTTCCAACCCGTAGTCGGTGAGAAGCGTGATGACTTGGGTCACATTTAGTGACTGTACGTCTCCCAATCCGCCGTGAACACCCGTACTCCGCACATTACGATGGCTGCGGGCCGCGTGCGCACGACGTGATCGTCGGGCGCTCCCACCGAGGAGGAGACCATGGACACTGCACCGGTCAGCGGTGACAGTGCTGCCCAGGAACCGTCCCGCCACCCCCTCTCCGACCGTGATCTCGAGCTCCTCGCCTTCGAGCGCCAGTGGTGGCGCTACGCGGGCGCCAAGGAGCAGGCCATCAAGGAGGCCTTCGGGTTCTCCGCCACCCGTTACTACCAGCTCCTCGGCGAGCTCATCGACCGACCCGAGGCGCTTGAGCAGGACCCCATGCTGGTCAAGCGGCTGCGCCGGCTGCGGGCCTCGCGACAGCGCGAGCGCGCCGCCAGGCGGCTCGGCATGCGTCCCTGACCGGCTGGGTACGGCTGCCGCGTGAGGAACATCCCTGGAATCCAATCGATACTGAAAGATCCCGCGGGCGCGGTGATCGGGCTCGACTTCGACGGCACCCTGGCGCCGATCGTGCCCGACCCCGCCGCGGCGCGGATCCACCCTGAAGCCCCCGCCGTCCTGGCCGAGCTCGGCAGGCACGTGGGCGCCGTGGCCATCGTCACGGGGCGGCCCGTCGCCACTGTGCTGGAGCTCGGACAGGGGCTGGCCGACGTGCCTGGGCTCGTCGTCCTCGGCCACTACGGCTTCGAACGCTGGGAGAAGGGGCGCGTCAGCGGGCCCCCGCCACCGCCGGGGGTCCCGCGGGCGGCCGCGGAGCTGCCGCTGCTGCTCGACTCGCTCGGCCTGCGCGGTGTGACGATCGAGGACAAGGGCCGCGCCGTCGCCGTGCACACCCGCCGCAGCCCCGATCCCGAGGGTTACCTGGCCGTCCTGCGCGAGCCCCTGGCCAAGCTGGCCGAGAAGCACGGCCTGGTCGTCGAACCCGGCCGCATGGTGCTCGAACTGCGGCCGTCCGGCATGGACAAGGGCCACGCCCTCGGTCTCTTCCTGGCCGAGCGGGGTGCGCGCTCGGTCATGTTCGTCGGCGACGATCTGGGCGACCTGGCGGCCTTCGACGCCGTCGAGGCCTCGGGAATGCCCGGTGTGAAGGTGTGCAGCGGCTCGGCCGAGGTCACCGCCCTGGCGGAACGGGCTGACATGGTCGTCGACGGCCCCGGCGGCGTGGTCGCGCTGCTGCGCGAGCTTTGCGACAGCCTGCAACTCGGCTGAAAGTGCGCGTAGCTAGGGTCGCGCCCATGAGGAGATCCCTGTTGGCCGTCGCGGCGATCGCCGCCACCGCCACCGCCCTGGTCGCGCTTCCCGCCAACGCCTCCACCGGCACGCTGAGCTTCCGCGGCATGACGCTCACCCTCCCGAGCGGCTGGAAGGTCTCCGGCAAGGGAGACTGGCTCAAGGTCGTGACCGGCACGTGCGCCAAGCCGAAGGCGGGCTACAACGGGCAGGAGTGCCAGGCCTTCTGGGTGTTCGGTCCCAAGGCCATCAAGGAAGGCCAGGAACTGTTCAATCCCTACACGGGCAAGCGGCCCTACTACCCGGCCACCGACGTGCAGCCGTGCCCGATCAAGCGCAAACTGGCCCAGAGCTTCGACAAGCCGAAGTCCGAAGGACTGCGCCAGGTCGGTCCCGGCCACAAGGCCGCCTACCGGGCCTGGAACTTCTCCTGCCGCCCCTACGAGCACCTCGAGAGCGTGAAGCTGCGCTACGTCCAGCGCGAATGGTTCCTGCCCAAGAGCAGGATCCTCATCGTGGACCAGTTCAGCACCCCCGGCCTCGACGCGGTGCTCAAGAACGCGTCCTGGCAGTGAGCACCCCGCCGACGGCCAGGCCGATCAGGACGGGCACCAGCAGGAACGCCGCCCGCGTGCCGAATCCGTCGGCCAGCGCACCGAGCACGAACGGCCCGACCGCCATCGCCGCCCCCGCCCACATCGGCGAGGCGGCCGCCGCCAGGTCGGGCCTGCCGCCGGAGTTGCCGATCATCGCCGACAGCGCCAGCGGGAAGTGCAGCGAGATGCCCAGCCCGCTCAGCGCCAGCCCCGCGTAGCCGAGCAACGGGTCGGTGGCCGACCAGAAGATCAGCCAACCGGCGGCCGCGACGGCCAGGGCGCCGGCGAACAACCGCGTGTGCGGCACCCGCAGCGCCAGCCGCGCTCCCGCGAAGCGGCCCGCGGCCATCCCGGCGATCATCGCGCTCAGCCCGGTGGCCGCCGTGGCCAGGCTCAGCCCGGTCTGCGCGGCCAGCAGCGAGACGGCCCACAGGTTGAAGGAGAACTCCAGCGCCACGCAGCAGCACAGCACCGCCCCGCTCACGTGGAAGCGCCACCCCGGCCGCCGCGCGGAGCCGTGCGCGGGCTCGGGCGGCGTCGCGGGCGCTGAGGTCCACACCCGGCCGAGTGCCGCGGCCACCGCGACCGTGAGCAGCGGCGTCACCAGCAGCGCCGCGCGCCAGCCGAGCGCCGTGCCCGCCATCGCGCTGATCAGGAACGTGACGGAACTGCCGATCACCACGCCGACCGCGTTCGCCTCGCTGATGGCCGCCGCTCCCGCCGGGCCGTGGTGGTCGCTCAGCGCGGCCATCGCCGCGTACAGCATCAGCGAGCCGAAGCCTCCGGACACCGCGTAGCCCAGCAGCGTGAGCGGCAGCGAGGAGGAGAACACGACCAGGACCACGCCGGCGTTCATGCCGGCCACGCCCAGCCAGGTGGAGGCCCGCCTGCCGTACCTGTTCGTCAGGTATGGCAGGGCCAGGCCCGCGGCGATCGTGGCCAGCGCCATCGCGGTGCCGTGCAGGCCCGCGACGGTGGCCGAGGTGCGCTCGTCGGCGCGCAGCAGCGGGACGGCGGCGCTCAGGCCGTACAGGTAGGTGGCGAAGGTGCCGAGCTGCAGGTAGATCAGCCAGGTGGGACGATCGCGGGTCAACCGGATGGGCTCGGTCGCCTCCCGCATCAGGGTGTCCCGAGGGCGTCCAGCTGGGCGGCCATCCAGCGCTGCGGCGGCAACGCCGTGGCGGCGGCCCTGAGCGCGGTGCGGCGGCGGCGGCGCTCGTCCTCGGGCATCACCAGCGCCTGATGCAGGGCCTCGGCGGTCTCGCTGACGTCGTAGGGGTTGACGACCAGCGCGTGCTCGCCCAGCTCGGCCGCCGCGCCGGCCTCCCGCGACAGCACGAGCGCGCACCGTTCCGACAGCACCGGGCCCTCCTTGGCCACCAGGTTCATCCCGTCGCGGATCGGGTTGACCAGCAGCACGTCGGCCAGGCGGTAGGCGGCCAGCGAGCGCGGGTAGTCGTCGTCGACGTTGAGGATCAGCGGGTCCCAGTCCTCGGTGGCGTACTCGTCCTCGATCTCCTTGGCGCAGCGCTGCACGGCGGCGGTGTACTCGCGGTACTCGGGCAGGTCGTGGCGCGAGGGGTAGGCGAAGGCCAGGTGGACCACGCGGCCGTGCCACTCGGGGTGGGCCGCCAGGAACTCGCGGTAGGCCACCAGGCCGCGCACGATGTTCTTCGACAGCTCGGTCCTGTCGATGCGGACGATCAGGCGGCGGTCGCCGACCTGAGCGCGCAGCGCGGTCACGTGCGACTCGACGTCGGGCTCGCAGGCGCGCGCCCACAGCTCGTCGCCGTCCACGCCCAGCGCGTGCACGCCGATCTGGGTCGTGCGCCCCTCATATGTAACGTTATTTCCAGAAATATCGGCGCCCAGGAGGGTGGCGCAGCAGTCCATGAACGCCGACGCCCACCGCTCGGCCAGGAACCCGGCGTGGTCGGCGCCCAGGATGCCCTCAAGCACCTCCCTGGCCACCTCGTCGGGCAGCAGCGAGAAGTACTCGGGCGGCGCCCACGGGGTGTGGCTGAAGTGCGCGATGCGCAGGTCGGGCCGCTCGGCGCGGAGCATCGCCGGGGTCAGGGTCAGGTGGTAGTCCTGCACCATCACCCGCGCCCCGTGACCCGCCTCCTCGGCCAGCGCCATCGCGAACGCCCCGTTGTAGTCGCGGTAGGACTCCCACTCCCGCTGGAACCTGGTGCCGAACAGGGGCGCGTTCGGGGTGTCGTAGAGCAGGTGGTTGACGAACCACAGCGTGGAGTTGGCCACGGCGTTGTAGGCGCGGTGGAACGTGGTGGGCGGGATGTCCAGCATCCGCACCGCCCCGGTCTCGTAGCCTGCCTGGTCCAGGCGGCCGCCGGGGGCCTGCCGTACGGCGCTCCTGTCGCCGTCGGACAGGGCGGCGCAGACCCACAGCACACCCTCGTCCTTGGCGACTCCTGACAGGCCGGAGACCAGCCCGCCACCGCCGCGTTTCATGGTCAGAACCCCGTCGTCGGACACGGTGAACGACACAGGCCCTCTGTTGGAGGCCACCAGGACGCTGTTCATCGGGCCCTCTCCGTGGACACCCGGCCTGCGGCCAGAGCGGAAACGAATTCCTGCGGATCGACTGCGGCAATTGTCATACAGCGGTGGATGTTCTCGCCGCCGGGGTGGCGGCGTCGGCTCGTGGAGCCGGGGCAGGACCTCAACGGAGCACTCCCGGGCGGGCAGTCAGCGATGAAGCGGGTCCAACGGCGCGAGCCGCAGGAAACGCCCCCCTTTCAACAGGGAGATATCCAATAACGCTCCCTCCGACCATAGGATCCCAGCTATGGCGCTTGATGAGCTAACCGAGGAACTGGCCCGCTCCGCCGCCGCCGGAGATCATCGCGCACTCGGCGAGCTCCTGCGGCGGATCGAGCCTGACGTGTTGCGGCACTGCAGCCGGATCCTGCCCTACCACCAGGACGCGGAGGAGGCCTCCCAGGACACGCTGCTGGCCGTCGCCCGCAACATCGGGCGGTTCGAGGGGCGGGCGAGGTTCAGCACCTGGCTGCACATCGTGACCGCGAACTGCGCGCGGACGACCTACCGCACGCTGAAGCGCAGGGCCGCCGAGCAGAGCTCGGACGAACTGCCCATGCAGAAGCCCGACGTGCGCAGGGTCAGCGTGATCGCCGGGTCGAGGCTCGACCTGCTCGACGCGATGGAGGCGCTGGAGTCCGACAAGCCGGACCTGGCCCAGGCGCTGGTGCTGCGCGACATCGTCCAGCTCGACTACAACGAGGTGGCCGAGCAGCTCGGCATCCCGCTCGGCACCGCCAAGTCCCGCATCCACCAGGCCCGCAAGTACGTCCAGGGCGTGCTCGGGGAGGACTATCGCTGAGTCTCACTTGCTGAGACGGTTTTCTGGGCCCCGTTGCGCCCGGGTACAGTACTGGTCAACAACCGAATATTGCTCATCCAGAGGGGTGGAGGGACCGGCCCTGCGAAGCCCCGGCAACCCTCCCGGTTAGAGACTCGCGACAGGGCGAGGCCGGCCGGGACAAGGTGCCAATTCCGGTCTGCGGTCAAGGTGGCCGCGGGCGAAGATGAGGGAAGGCCTCGCTTCATGTCGCTCGACTTTGGTCCTGCCGTCGCTCTGTCCTGCCGTGAGTGCGGCGCCCGCTATGACCTGGGTCCCAGCTTCGCCTGTCTCGAGTGTTTCGGGCCGCTCGAAGCGGCCTACGACTTCGGTACGGTGACCCGCGCGCAGATCGAGGCGGGCCCCACCAACATCTGGCGCTACCAGCCCCTCCTTCCGGTCCCCGCCGACGTGGCGTCCAAGCGGAACATGAACCCGGGCTGGACCAAGCTCGTCAAGGCCGACAACCTGGGCAAGGCCCTGGGGATCCGCTCGCTGCACGTCAAGGACGACTCCGGCAACCCCACCCACTCCTTCAAGGACCGGGTCGTGGCCATCGCCGTCGAGGCGGCCCGCAACTTCGGCTTCCACACGCTGTCGTGCTCCTCCACCGGCAACCTGGCCGGCGCCGTGACGGCCGCCGCCGCGCGCGCCGGGCTGGACGCGTGCGTGTTCATCCCCGCCAACCTGGAGCAGGCCAAGATCGCCATGGCCCGGGTGTTCGGCGGCAGGCTCATCGGCATCGACGGCACCTACGACGAGGTCAACCGCTTCTGCTCGGAGCTGATCGGCGACCCGCTCGGCGACAAGTGGGGCTTCGTCAACGTCAACCTGCGGCCCTACTACGCCGAGGGCTCCAAGACGCTGGCCTACGAGATCGCCGAGCAGCTCGGGTGGCGGCTGCCGGAGCAGATCGTGATCCCGATCGCCTCCGGGTCCCAGCTGACGAAGATCGACAAGGGGTTCAAGGAGCTGATCGCGCTCGGGCTGGTGGAGGACACGCCGTACAAGGTCTTCGGGGCGCAGGCGCTGGGCTGCTCGCCGGTGTCGGCCGCGTTCAAGGCCGGGCACGACGTGGTCCAGCCGGTCAAGCCCGACACCATCGCCAAGTCGCTGGCCATCGGCAACCCTGCCGACGGGCCCTACGTCCTCGACATCGCCCGCCGTACCGGGGGAGCGGTCGAGGACGTCACGGACGCCGAGATCGTCGAGGCGATCAGGCTGCTCGCCTCGACCGAGGGCATCTTCGCCGAGACCGCGGGCGGGGTCACCGTCGGCGTGCTGAAGAAGCTGGTCGAGAACGGCACGCTCGACCCCGAGGCCGAGACCGTGGTGCTCAACACCGGCGACGGGCTCAAGACGCTCGACGCCGTCTCGGACGACGCCAAGCCGACGGCCGTGATCCGGCCCTCTCTCGATGCGTTCCGCGCGATCTGAAAGGAAGTTTTGGAAATGAGCGTGTCAGTACGGATTCCCACCATTCTGCGCACCTACACCGGGGGTAACGCGGAAGTCAGTGGCGAAGGTGCAACTCTGCGTGAGGTGTTCGCGAAGCTCGACTCGGACTACCCGGGTATCGGCGCGCGGATTCTGGATGAATCGGGCAAGATTCGTCGTTTTGTCAACGTTTACGTGGGTGAAGAGGATGTCCGATTCGCCGAGGGGCTCGACACTGTAGCCCCCGAGGGGGCACAGATCTCCATCATCCCGGCAGTCGCCGGCGGCTGACCGTCCGGACGAGAAGGCGCCCCCCGTGGGCGCCTTCCGCATTTCTGGACAATTCAAGGTTGAACAACTCAGCTCTGGATGAAATGCGGAGTTTTCCGATTGACTCTGTTGCCATACACCGTGCCACAGGTATGGTCGAGGGCGATCGTCTGGCTTGATTTCGCATAAGTCATGGCGATTGCGGGTCTCGCGAGAGGAATGGGCGGGATCTGTGAGCCCAGTAAGAGGAGTCGGAAGTGGCGCAGGGCACCGTCAAGTGGTTCAACGCGGACAAAGGCTACGGCTTCATCGCTGTTGACGGTGGTAAAGATGTATTCGTCCATTACTCAGCGATCATGATGGACGGGTACCGCTCTCTCGAACAGGGCCAGCGTGTCGAGTTCGAGATCACGCAGGGACAGAAGGGGCCGCAGGCGGAGGCCGTTCGCGCGGTCTGAGGTCATTGCACCCGGCAGATCGCACGGCAGCGCAGTCCGTGCAACCTGCCACCTGTCCAACCAACGTTCGGCCTGTGGTGCGGCGGGTCCTGAGGGGGACCCGCCGTACCGGATGACCAGGGCAGGAGTGGCTCTCGCTTGCACTCGACGAGGTAGAGTGCTAAACAGTTCGTTGGCACTCTCTGATGCAGAGTGCCAGCACTGGATCGAGACGATGGGGTCTGCCGAACGGAGCTGCGGACCCGAACGCCGTCGCGGGCGTCGGCTCGATCCTTGAGAAGCCACCCTGCATCTGGGAGGTCTAGCCTTATGGCAGCCAAGATGATCGCGTTTGACGAGGACGCCCGGCGCGGTCTCGAGCGCGGCATGAACCAGCTCGCCGACGCCGTCAAGGTGACCCTTGGTCCCAAGGGACGCAACGTCGTGCTGGAGAAGAAGTGGGGCGCTCCCACGATCACCAACGACGGTGTCTCCATCGCCAAGGAGATCGAGCTCGAGGACCCGTGGGAGAAGATCGGCGCCGAGCTGGTCAAGGAAGTCGCCAAGAAGACGGACGACGTCGCGGGTGACGGCACCACCACCGCCACCGTGCTCGCCCAGGCGCTGGTCCGCGAGGGCCTCCGCAACGTGGCCGCCGGCGCCAACCCGATGGCTCTGAAGAAGGGCATCGAGGCCGCCGTCGAGCGCGTCAGCGAGGAGCTGTCCAAGCTCGCGAAGGACGTGGAGACCAAGGAGCAGATCGCCTCCACGGCGTCCATCTCCGCCGCCGACCCCGAGATCGGCTCGCTCATCGCCGAGGCGATGGACAAGGTCGGCAAGGAAGGCGTCATCACCGTCGAGGAGAGCAACACCTTCGGCCTCGAGCTCGAGCTCACCGAGGGCATGCGCTTCGACAAGGGCATGACGTCGATGTACTTCGTCACCGACTCCGACCGTATGGAGGCGGTGCTCGAGGACCCGTACATCCTGATCGTCAACTCGAAGGTCTCGGCCAACAAGGACCTGCTGCCCCTGCTCGACAAGGTCGTGCAGTCCGGCAAGCCGCTCCTGATCATCGCCGAGGACGTCGAGGGCGAGGCCCTGGCCACGCTGGTCGTCAACAAGATCCGCGGACTGTTCCGCTCCGTGGCCGTCAAGGCTCCGGGCTTCGGCGACCGCCGCAAGGCCATGCTGGGCGACATCGCGACCCTGACCGGCGGTCAGGTCATCGCCGAGGAAGTCGGCCTCAAGCTCGAGAACGCCACGCTCGACCTGCTCGGCCGCGCCCGCAAGGTCGTCGTGACCAAGGACGAGACCACGATCGTCGACGGCGCCGGTGACGCCGACGCGATCGCCGGCCGGGTCAACGAGATCCGCGCCGAGATCGAGCGCACCGACTCCGACTACGACCGCGAGAAGCTCCAGGAGCGCCTGGCCAAGCTCGCCGGTGGTGTGGCCGTCATCAAGGCCGGCGCCGCCACGGAGGTCGAGCTCAAGGAGCGCAAGCACCGCATCGAGGACGCCGTTCGCAACGCGAAGGCGGCCGTCGAGGAGGGCATCGTCCCCGGCGGCGGCGTGGCGCTGCTGCAGGCGGGCGCCAACTCCTTCGACAAGCTCGAGCTCAACGGCGACGAGGCCACCGGTGCCTCCATCGTCAAGAAGGCTCTGGAGGAGCCGCTCAAGCAGATCGCGGTCAACGCCGGTCTCGAGGGCGGCGTCGTGGTGGAGAAGGTCCGCAACCTCACCCCGGGTGAGGGTCTCAACGCGGCCAGCGGCGAGTACGTCAACATGTTCGAGGCCGGCATCATCGACCCGGCCAAGGTGACGCGCTCCGCGCTGCAGAACGCCGCTTCCATCGCGGCGCTCTTCCTCACCACCGAGGCTGTCATCGCCGAGAAGCCGGAGAAGACCCCGGCTGCGCCCGGCGGCATGCCCGGCGGCGGAGACATGGACTTCTAGTCCGTCCACGAAAGAGGGCGTCCGATCACGGGCGCCCTTTTTTCGTTCTACAGCGGCTTCACCCAGCGGCCCCATTCGGGCTGGCGGCGATAACCGGCCGCGGACCAGGCGTGATGGGCCAGGGTGTTGTCGTCGAGCACCATGGCGTCGGCCCTGAACGCCTCGAACTCGGCGAAGCGCGCCTCGGCCGCGGCCAGCAGTGTCCTGGCGATGCCCTTGCGCCGGTGATCAGGGTGTACGGCGAGCCGATACAGATGCGCCCGCCAGCCGTCCCACCCGGCGATCAGCGTGCCCACCATGACGTCGTCGAGCTCGGCGATCATCAGGGCTTCCGGGTCGCGCTCGAGCAGTGCGAGCACCTTGCCGGCGGAGTCCCGCCGATCGGTCCCCTCGGCCGCCATCAGCCAGAAGTCGAGCACGGGCTCGACATCAGCGATCTTCGCAGACCGGACCTTAACCCCGAACTCGCCCATACCCCGCGAAGCTACCAGACCCCATCCGACCGCGCGGAGATCACGGCGCCCCCGGGGTGGGTCCCGGGGGCCTGCCGTACCGGAAGAGTGTCAGAGGCCGAAGTGGGCGACGATGTGGCCGCGGGCCAGGGTGTTGGCGGTGATGTTGAAGCCCGCCACGGCGGGGCTGACCGAGTCGTCGATGCCGAGACTGTCGACGCCGAGGGCGTGCACCGTGAAGACGTAGCGGTGCGGGTCTCCGGGCGGCGGGGCCGAGCCTCCGTAGTCCTTGCTGCCGTAGTCGTTGCGGACGTGGACGGCGCCCTCGGGCAGGCCCTTGAAGTCGGGCGACGTGCCCGCGCCCGTGGGCAGCTCGGTGACCGCGGCGGGGATGTCGAAGACGACCCAGTGCCAGAAGCCGCTGCCCGTGGGCGCGTCGGGGTCGAAGCAGGTGACGGCGTAGCTGCGCGTCTCGGCGGGCGCGCCGGACCAGCGCAGGTGCGGGGACAGGTTCTGCCCCGTCATGCCCCAGTCGTTGAAGACGTGGGCGTCGCTCAGCCGCTCGCCGTGCGTGATGTCCTCGCTCTCGACCGCGAGCGACGGGACGGAGGGCAGATGATCATGCGGAAGCGGTGCTGGCACGGCATCCTCCTTGGGTGAGAGCTCGTCGGCACCATCCTAGGAGTGGCCACGGCGGGCGCGGGTATCCCGTGAATCATGGATGCCGAGATCGCGGTGGTGGGCGCCGGTTTAGCCGGGCTCGTGGCGGCGCGAGACCTGGTCGCGGCCGGCCGGGACGTGATCGTGCTGGAGGCCAGAGACCGGGTCGGCGGGCGTACGCTCAACGGCGTCCTGCCCGGCGGCGAGCCGATCGAGCTGGGCGCGCAGTGGGTCGGCCCGGGCCAGGACCGCGTGCTGGCGCTGATCGGGGAGCTGGGGCTGGCGACCTTCCCGACCTACCACCAAGGCCGCAGGATCGCCGAGCTCAGGGGCAGACGGATCGAGTACGGCGGGCGGATCCCGCGCCTCGGCCCGCTCGTGCTGGCCGACCTGGGCCGGGCGCAGCTCGCCCTCGACCGGGCGGCCCGGCGGATCCCGCTGGAGGCGCCCTGGACCGCCGCTGACGCGGCCGCGCTGGACGCCGAGAGCTTCGCGACGTGGATCAGGCGGCACGCGCGCACGACCGACGGCAGGGCCTTCGTCAGGCTGGTCACCGAGGCGGTCTTCTCGGCCGAACCCGAGGACCTGTCGGCGCTGTGGGCGCTGTTCTACTTCGGCTCCGGCGGCGGCTTCGACTCGCTGACCGAGGTCCGCGGGGGAGCCCAGCAGGACAGGGTCGCCGGCGGCTCCCAGCGCATCGCGCTGGCCCTGGCCGAGTCGTTAGGTGACCGGGTACGGCCGGCCGCCCCCGTCACCGGGATCGACTGGGACACCCAGGGCGTGCGCCTCACCGTCGAGGGCGGGCAGGACGTCCGGGCGCGGCGGGTGATCGTGGCGGTGCCGCCGCCGCTGGCCTCGGGGATCCGGTTCTCGCCCGGGCTGCCGGGGGATCGGGACCAGCTGGTGCAGCGCCTGCCCATGGGGCGGGTGGTCAAGGTGCACGTGGTCTACGACGAGCCGTTCTGGCGCGCGCAAGGGCTGAGCGGGGAGGCCAACAGCGAGCGGCGCCCCTTGGGGACGGTCTTCGACAGCACCCCGCCGTCGGGGTCGCCCGGGGTGTTGACGGGCTTCTTCGAGGGGCGACACGCCGATGCGATGTCCCGGCTCGGCGTCGACGAACGGCGGAAGCAGGCGCTGGAGGACCTGTCGGGATACTTCGGGCCGGCGGCCCTGGCGGCCGTCGACTACCTGGAGCTCGACTGGGCCGCCGAGGAGTGGACCCGCGGCTGCTACGGCGCCTTCGCGGGACCCGGCACGCTGACCCGCTTCGGCCCCGCCCTGCGCGCCCCGATCGGGCCGCTGCACTGGGCGGGCACCGAGACGGCGACCCGCTGGGCCGGGTACATGGACGGCGCGGTGGAGTCCGGCCACCGCACCGCCCAGGAATGCCTCACCTGATCAGCCGGCCAGCTGGGCCGGGAGGGGCTTGGCGTGCAGGACGGTCAGGGAGGTGACCGCGCGGGTGAGGGCCACGTAGAGGCGGGCCAGGCCGCGGGGTTCGGCGGAGACGATGTCGGCGGGCTCGACCACGATCACGTGGTCGTACTCCAGACCCTTGACCAGCGTCGCCGGGATGACCAGCACCCGGTGCTCCTCCGTCGAGTCGGGCCCCAGGACGGCGTGGGCGATGCCGGACAGCTCCGCGGACACCGCGGCGACCTGCGCGTCCGGCACGATCACGCCGATCGAGCCCTCCCTGGTCAGCGTCTCGTGGACCGCTTCGGTGATCGTGCCGCTCGGCTGTACCGTCAGGGAGCCGGCGCCGGGGCGCAGGGAGCGCGGCGGGGCCAGTTCGGGGGCGATGGCGGGCAGCAGGCGGGCGGCGTAGTCGAGGACCTCGCGCGGCACGCGGAAGCCCAGCGTGAGCTCCGTGACCTCGCCGGTGGTCTGGCCGAGATGCTCAAGGACGGTCTCCCACGAGCTGGTCGACCAGGGCGTGGTGCCCTGCGCGAGGTCGCCGAGGACGGTGGCCGAGCCGGTGCGGCAGCGGCGGCCGAGCGCGCGCAGCTGCATCTCCGACAGGTCCTGGGCCTCGTCCACGACCAGGTGGCCGATCGAGGGCGTGCGCTCGATCAGGTCGTTGAGCTCGTCGAGCAGCGCCGCGTCCGCCGCCGACCACTTGGCGGACTTCCAGCTCCGGTACGGCTTCGGCCAGATGAGCATCTCCTGCTCTTCGGGCGAGATTTCGGTCTTGGCGCACGCCTGGGCGAGAAAGGCGGGATCGGACAGCAAGCGGAACAGCACCTGCGCGGGCACGAGCTTGGGCCAGACGGCGTCCACCAGCTCCTTGACCGGCTTGGAGCGGGCGACCGCGTCCTGGACCCGGTCGTCGGGCGACTCGCCGCGCTGCTCCATCCGCACCAGCACCTGGTGGGCCAGCCGCTGCGCCAGCGCCGCCCGCCCGGGACCGTAGCGGGTCGTGCCGCGCAGCGAGGCCACGATCTCGCGCACCTCGTAGTCGGCCACCCGGTAGCGGTAGGCGCCCTTGGTGTACACCACGCCCTCAGTGGGCTTGGCGATGTGCAGCCACAGCGCCCGCTCGAGGACGGCCGCCATCCGCGCCGACCCCTTGATCGCGGCCACCGCGGAGTCCTCCGGGGCGGCATAGGCACCGAGCAGTTCATGGGCCGTGGTCTGGTCGACCTTGACCTCGCCGAGCGCGGGCAGCACGGAGGAGATGTAGGACAGGAACGCCTTGTTCGGCCCGACGATCATCACGCCGGCGCGGGAGAGCCGCTCGCGGTGGGTGAACAGCAGGTAGGCGGCCCGGTGCAGGCCCACGGCGGTCTTCCCGGTGCCGGGCGCGCCCTGGACGCAGACGGTCTGGGCCAGCGCGGCGCGGACGATCTCGTCCTGGTCGGGCTGGATGGTGGCCACGATGTCGCGCATCGGGCCGGTGCGGGGGCGCTCGATCTCCTCGGTCAGGATCTTGGAGGTGCCGAGGTCGTGCCCGTCGGTGAGATCTTCGTCCTCGAAGGCGGTCAGCGCGCCGCCGTGGTATCCGAAGCGGCGCCGCCGTACCACCTCCATCGGGTCCGTGGGGCTGGCCTGGTAGAAGGCGCGTGAGACGGGGGCGCGCCAGTCGATGACGAGGGGGCGGCTGTTGCCGTCGTGCACGTGGCGGCGGCCGACGTAGATGATGCCCGGCAGGTCGTCACCTGCGGCGCGGTCCAGGCGGCCGAAGAACAGCGGGGTGTCGGGGTGGTCGGCCAGCGCGGCCACCCGCTGGTCGAGCAGCGACTGCAGGATCTGCTGCGAGACCCAGTCGCCGGCGGCGTCGGCCGACAGCGACTGCGCGTGCTCCCGCATCGCCTGCAGCGCCCTGCGCGAGTCGGCCAGGTGGGCCTGCTCGGCCGCGAGTACGTCGGAGGGTATGTCCGGAGCCAGTTGATGTGCGGGCATGCGAAAAGCACCTCTCGGCAGGTAGCGAATCGGACAGTCTAATCCGGGCCCCGGCAGGCTTCCAAAGCATTTACCGCGGGTAGGGGGAGGGCGTGGCGCGCGTGCGGTTAGGGTTTTCCCCGATCATCCCCACGATCGCGAGTTTCCTGCTCGCGGCGTTGTGGGGGTTGTCGGTCTTCGCCGGCTGGGGCTTGCAGGCCTTCTGCGACGGCTCGGTTTCCTGCGCGGATCGGCTGGGTTCGGTCTCGACGATCTCGGGGTTGTTCGCGGTGCTGGCCGCCTGCTGCACGGCCGCCGCCTGGCTGGTGCCCGCCTCACGGCACGATCAGCGGACGTTCTCGCTGGTCATGGGGGCCGCGGTGGTGGCGTGGGTGATCGCCGAGGGCGTGCTGTTCCTCGGCGGCATGATTGCCAGGTAACCAAAAGCGAAAAAACCGGGCATATCAGGTGCGTTTGTCGGATCATGGGGTATGCCGCAGGCGGCGGCCAAGCACGTTGGTGAGGGGGGTGGTTCGATTGTCGACGGCCCGCGGAGTCTCGTGGACCTGAACGTTCTTCGCCGGGGCCTGGTCCGACGGACCAGGCCTCAGACCTCCAGCACGTCGTCCGCGTCGACGATCTGGTAGGCGTATCCCTGCTCGGCCAGGAAGCGCTGCCGGTGCGAGGCGAACTCCTGGTCGATGGTGTCCCTGCTGACGACCGTGTAGAAGCGGGCGCCACCGCCGTCGGACTTGGGCCGCAGCACCCGCCCGAGCCGCTGCGCCTCCTCCTGGCGTGACCCGAACGTCCCCGACACCTGGATGGCCACGGTGGCCTCAGGCAGGTCGATGGAGAAGTTGGCGACCTTGGACACCACCAGGACCTGGATCTCCTTGTCGCGGAAGGCCTGGTAGAGCCGCTCGCGCTCCTTGATCCGGGTCTCGCCCTTGATGACCGGCGCGTTCAGGTGCTCGCCCAGCTCGTCGAGCTGGTCGATGTACTGGCCGATGACCAGCACCTGCTCGCCCAGATGCTTGCGCACCAGGGCCTCGGCGACGTACGTCTTGGACGGCGTGGTCGCGCAGAAGCGGTACTTCTCGTCCGACTCGGCCATGGCGTAGGCCAGGCGCTCCTCGTCCGAAAGCGTGACGCGCACCTCGACGCAGTCGGCGGGCGCGATCCAGCCCTGGTTCTCCATCTCCTTCCACGGCGCGTCGTAGCGCTTGGGGCCGATCAGGGAGAACACGTCGCCCTCGCGGCCGTCCTCGCGCACCAGCGTCGCGGTCAGCCCGACCCGCCTGCGGGCCTGCAGGTCGGCGGTCATGCGGAAGATCGGCGCGGGCAGCAGGTGGACCTCGTCGTAGACGACCAGGCCCCAGTCGCGCGCGTCGAACAGCTCCAGGTGGCTGTAGACGCCCTTCCGCTTGGTGGTCATCACCTGGTAGGTGGCGATGGTGACCGGGCGGATCTCCTTCTTGGTGCCCGAGTACTCGCCGATCTGGTCCTCGGTGAGCGAGGTGCGCTTGATCAGCTCGGTCTTCCACTGGTGCGCCGACACCGTGTTGGTCACCAGGATGAGCGTGGTGGCCTGGGCGTGCGCCATCGCCGCGGCGCCCACGATCGTCTTGCCCGCGCCACAGGGCAGCACGACCACGCCCGAGCCGCCGTGCCAGAACGCGTCGGCGGCCTCCTGCTGGTAGGGGCGCAGCGACCAGCCCTCCTGCCGCAGCTCGATCGGGTGGTGCTCGCCGTCGACGTAACCGGCCAGGTCCTCGGCGGGCCAGCCCAGCTTCAGCAGCGCCTGCTTGACGTTGCCGCGGTCGCTGGGGTGCACGATGACGGAGTCGGGGCCCAGCCGCTCGCCCAGCATCGGCTGGATCTTCTTGGAGCGGAGCACCTCCTCCAGCACCGCGCGGTCGCTCGAGGTCAGCACGAGCCCGTTGACCGGGTCCTTCTCCAGCTTGAGCCGGCCGTAGCGGGCCATGGTCTCGGCCACGTCGACCAGCAGGGCGTGGGGGACCGGATAACGGCTGAAGTTGATGAGAGCGTCGATGACCTGCTCGGCGTCGTGGCCCGCGGCGCGCGCGTTCCACAGCGCCAGCGGGGTGACGCGATAGGTGTGGACGTGTTCGGGTGCGCGCTCCAGCTCTGCGAACGGGGCGATCGCCTTGCGGCACTCGTCGGCCCGTTCGTGGTCGACCTCGAGCAGCAGCGTCTTGTCCGACTGGACGATGAGCGGGCCGTCGTTCACGAACTTCCCTTCCTCCGGCTACCGCCTATCCAACACAAGTGACGGCAAGAACAGTCCCCGATCAGGCAATCAGCTGGATTCCTCGTCCAGATGGCCGTTGAGGCCGAGGAACAGGAACACCCCGAGGCTGACGGCAAATCCCACGCCGAACAGCACCCAGCTCCACACCAGCAGCCTGCGGGCGCCCGCGGCGTCGCCGTTGGCCCTGCCCAGCGCGAGCCCGGCCAGGATCGCCCCGGGGATGGCCAGGATGTTGCAGCAGGAGGGGATCGCCAGGCAGTTGAGCACGAGCGCGACGATCGCGGTCGCCCTGGCCTTGTCGGCCTCTTGGTGGGGTGGCGGGTGGCCCCAGCCGGGTGGGGGTTGCTGGCCGTACGGCTCGCCGTATCTCATAACCCCTCAACATTTATCACGACATGGACGGCATAGACCGGTAGTCCCGATCGCGTCATAGGAGGACGAGACCCCTAACAGGGAGGCCCCGTTTGCACCCGGACGACCAACGCGTCTTCACGGACTTCGTCGCCACGCGCTCCAACAGCCTGATCAGGTTGGCCTACGTGCTGACCGGTGATCAGCACGCCGCCGAAGACCTGCTGCAGAGCGCGCTCGCCAAGACCGCGGACCACTGGCGGGGCATCAGGGGCGACCCGGAGGCCTACGTGCGGCGGGTGATGTACCACGAGCAGGTCGGCCGCTGGCGCAGTCCCCGCTGGGGCCGCGAACGGGTGACGGATGCGCCGCCGGATGCCACGGAGAGCGACCGCACCGCGCGCGTCGACGAACGGATCACGCTGGAGCAGGCGCTGCGCCGCCTGCCCGCCAGGAAGCGCGCGGTCCTGGTGCTGCGCTACTTCGAGGACCTGCCGGAGTCGGAGGTGGCCCGCATCATGGGCTGCTCGATCGGCACGGTGCGCAGCCAGACCCACCGAGCGATCAAGCACCTGCGCGAGATCGTGGGCGAGCACGTCAAGCTGGAGGCCTGACATGGCGGTCGACGAACGCACCATCAGCGAGGCGCTGCGCACCATGGCCGCGCGCGCCACTCCCGCCGACCCCGCGCTGCTGGCCAGGCGGGCGATGCGATCCCGGGTACGGCGGCGCCGTACGCGCTGGGCGTTGGGGCTGGTGACGGCGGCGGCCCTGACGGCCTACGGCGTCGTGCAGCTGCGGCCGGTCGAGACCAAGGACCCGACCCTCGTGGGCCCGATCCCGGTCAACCCCTCGCCCATGTACCCCACGCCCAGCCCGTCGCCGACCAACAACGGCGCGCCCGCGCTCGGACCGCTGCCGGCCAACGACTCCGAGCGGTTCGGCCAGGTCCTGACCTGCATGCCGCACGGCGGGACCGTGCACAACATGGACGGCGAGCGGGTGCTGCCGCAGCACGGCGTGCCCCAGGACTTCCGCTGGCTGGTGGAGTCCGCGGACAAGGAGGGCGTGACCCGGCTGGTGGGCAGCCTGAAGGGGTTCGTGCTGTGCACGCCGGGCGTGCGCGGGGTGAGCTACCCGACCGACGCGCACTTCACCTACTGGGGCTTCGAACCACCGGGCGACCTGGCCTTCGACGGAGTGTTGAGCGTCGACGTCTACGACTTCCAGATGCAGTCGATGATCAACCCGCCCAAGGGCGGCGACCCGAACTTCCGCGTCGTGGCCGGCCGGGTGAAGCCCGAGGTCAAGCGGGTCGAAGCCGTCTGGAAGGACGGCAGCCGCGCCGACGCGGTGCTGGGCAACGGCTTCTTCATCATCAGAACCCGCGCCCACCCGCCCATCGTCAGCGGCGACCTGCGCACGGTGACCGCCTATGACGGGGACGGCCGGGTGCTGGCCGTCAAGGGCGGCGCCAAGGTCCCCTCGGCGGGCGCGCCCGACGACAACGACTAGAGCAGGGCCCGCAGCGCCTTGCGGTCCAGCTTGAGCACGCTCGTGATCGGGATCGAGTCGACGAAGACCACCTCGCGGGGGTACTTCACCCGGCCGACCCGGTCGCGGGCCCAGGCGATCAGGGCCTCGGCGGTGACCGTGCCGCCGGGGCGCAGCTGGACGAAGGCCACCACCTCCTCGCCGATGCGCGGCTCGGGACGGCCGACCACGCCCGACATCACCACGTCGGGGTGCTCGTTGAGCGCGTCCTCCACGTCGCGCGGGAACACGTTGAACCCGCCGCGGATGATCAGGTCCTTCTTCCTGTCGACGATGTAGAGGTAGCCGTCCTCGTCCACGCAGCCGATGTCGCCGGTGTGCAGCTCGCCGTCGACCAGGGCCGTGTCGCCGGTCTCCGCCGCGCCCCAGTAGCCCAGCATGAGCGAGCCGGCCCGGATGCAGATCTCGCCCACGTCGCCGACCTCCATGGCCGCGCCGTCGGCGTCGCGGATCATGACCGTGTAACCGGGCAGCGGCAGCCCGACGCTGCCCACCCGGCGACGGCCCGGCGGGTTGAACGAGGTCACCGCGCTGGTCTCGGTCATGCCGTATCCCTCGAGGATCTGCACGCCCGGCACCCGGCGCTCGAACTCCTCCAGCACGTCCCGGCCCAGCGGCGCCGCCCCGCAGGTCAGATACGCCAGGTCAGGAAGGGGAGTGTCCTCCAGCGGCTCGGCGAGCAGCATCTGCAGCATCGCGGGCACCACGGCCCCGAACTGCACCCGCTGCTCGGCGGCCAGCGCCAGGAACGCCTTGGGGTCGAACCAGCGCATCAGGACGGCCTGCTGCGGTTCGGTCGCGTGCATCCCGCCGACGGTGACGATCAGCCCGTAGGCGTGGGAGAGCGGCACCGGCACCAGGCCGCGGTTCAGCCCCTCCTGGTGCGAGATCTCGAAGGCGCTCCTGCCCACCTGCCAGAGCCCGCCATGGGTCAGCATGACCCCCTTGGCCTTGCCCGTGGTGCCGCCGGTGTACATCAGCGCGGCCAGATCCCCGGGTTCCCGCGCGACCGGCCCGTGCTCGGCGGCTCGCTCCAGCTCCGCCGTATCGACAAATATCGGGATGTCGACGGCGGACGCCTCGACCGTGGGCACCAGCTCGGGCGAGGTGATGACCGCGCTCGCCCCGCTGTCGGTCAGGATGTGCCGCAGTTCCTCTGCCCCGACCAGGAACACCACCGGCGTCACCACGGCACCCGCCGACCAGACGGCCTGGTAGATGAGCGGCACCTCCGGCGAGTTCGCCATCATCACCACGACCCGGTCACCCGGCCCGATGCCCGCCTCGATCAACCCGCCGCACACGCGCCTTGCCCGCTCGGCGAGCGCGTGGCTGCGATGCCAGGTGCCCTCGTAGAACACCGACTCGTAGTCGCCGAACCGCTCCCAGGACTCCTCGGCCAGCCGCCCCAATGTGGTCATGGCATCAAAGTCACCCGGCCGCGGAGCCCCGTCAAGACAGTGGGTCAGGACAAGTCGGCGACCCCGGTGATGCGGTGCAGCGCGAAACGGTGCACCGCCGCCCGCGTCTCGTCGTAGGCGGTCAGGTAGCCGCCCTCCATGCGCGCCGGCTCCAGGATGCGCGAGGTCGCGTTGCCCTGCGAGTCGAGGTAGCCGATCCACACCCGCACGCCCTGCCGGATGGCCTCCTGCAGGGCGTTGATCGTCGCGGTCGCCGGCCCGCGCGGGATCTGACCGCCCGGCGCCTCCACCGGCTCGCGCCGCGCCAGGTGTGCCGCGTCACCGGCCCGCAGAGCCCGTACGGCTGCCGCCGCCACTTGCGGGTCCAGCCCGTTGCCCGACGATACGGCGCGCGCGGGAGGCAGCCCCTCGGTGCGCCGGCTGTCGAGCTGGGAGATGATCACGTCGCCGTCCAGCGACTCGGCCACCGGGGCGTACCCCATCGCCCGCAGCGAGTCCACCAGCACCGTCCGGGACGACCTGGAGGCGATCACGGTGGGCGCCAGCCTGCGCAGCCGCAGCTGGGCGGAGCGCCGGTCGGCGGTGATCTGGTCGAGCATGGCCGGGTCGTCGCAGCGGATGTAGGCGCTGGCCGTACCGACCCTGATGCGTCCGTGGCGCCGCGCGACGTCGGCGACCAGGTAGGACAGGGCCTGCGGGACGGGCGTGGCCGAGTGGCGCTCCAGCATGGCCAGCATCTCCTCGGCGCCCTGACCCGCGTCCAGCGCGCGCCGGATCGAGCCCTCGCTGAAGCGGTAGACGGTCGCGCCACCCTTGGACTCCACGTCGGCCGCCAGCGTCATCCACCGGTTCAGGTCGCTGGTCAGCGGGCCGGGCGCGACGGCGGTGAGGTCGGCCTGCAGCAGCACGTGGTCGACCGGCTCGGGCAGCAGCGGCTCCAGCGCCTCGGCCGCCGCGCCGCCCTGCAGCAGCGCCCGCCCGTGCACCGACAGCGCGCCCAGCCCGGTGATGCCGACCTGCTCGGCCTCCCGCAGCGTGAACTCCGTCAGCCGCTCCCGCAGCGGCCCCCTGCGCCGCGGCTGCTCCCAGGCCAGCCGGTCCAGCACCGAGTCGCGGGTCGGCGCCAGGCCGGGCGCCGAGGCAAGCACGCCCAGCGCGGCCGCCCTGACCGACGGCGCGGACGAGCGACGCAGGTCGGTGTGCAGCGCGTTGAGCGGCTTGTCGCGATCGTCGCGCTCACCCACCAGCCCTGGCACCCGGTCCATCTGCAGCCAGGTCACCGCCAGGGACACCCAGCGCTCGGCGGTCGGCCGGATCCGCCACAGGTCGTAGCCGGTCGTGGGCAGCCACTCGCCGTCCACGGTGCCGCCCGCCGCGATCAGCCCCGCCGCGTGCGTCACCTCGACCACCAGCGCCGCCACCCACTCGGGCACGTCCAGCTCGGTGGCCGTCCGCTTCATGTCGCGCACGCCGAGCCCGCCCGTGCGCAGCACGCCCGGCGGGTCGATGCTCCACCGCTCGCACAGCTCCTCCACCAGCCTGACGAACGTGAACGCCTGCCCCGCCGCCGTCCGATCGGCCAGCTTCATGTCCCGCGCGGACCCCTCGAGCGCCGGCGGTACGGCGTGCAGGTCGCGGTGGACGCGCCCGTCACGCAGGTACAGCGCCACCTCGCGCGGCAGCGTCACGCTCTCCTCACCGGTCGCCGCCAGCAGCCCGCGGGCCAGCAGCTGCTCGATGGGGGAGCGGGCCGACTCCACCCGCACCTCGCGCCTGGCGTTGGGCACCCGGCCCGTCGGCGGACCCCAGGCCAGCTGGTCCAGCGCCGTCCTGGCCTCGGGCGACACCTCGGCGATCAGCTTCTCCGGCTCGGCCAGCGCCGCCGCCAGCCGTTCCTTGCCCGTCCCCGCCGTGCCCGGCGTGAGCTCGTCGGCCATCTCCTCCAGCTGCTCGGGCGGATGGTGGCGGAACACCTCGGCCACCGGCGGCCCGAGCCCGGCAGGGTCGTCCAGCACCTTGCGCACGCCCGGCGCCAGCTCGATAGCGCTGTCAGGCCCGTAGACCAGCGCCAACTCCCGCAGCCGCTCCAGCGCCGCCTCGAGCGCCGGCCCCGCCTCACCCTCGGCCAGCGCCTTGGCGAGCAGCCTCCTGAGCGCCGCCTTGGTCGGCGGTTTCCGCTGTACGGCGAGCGTCTCGACGACCGCGAGCGTGAACCGGTCGAGCCGGTCGAGCACGCGGCCGATCGCCGACGGGCTGCCGGCCCGTGAGGCGAGCCCCTCCAGGTGGGCGGGCACCGGAGTGATCAGCTCGGGACGCGCGGAGACCAGCGCCCTGAGCTGTGCGTCGGTGCGCCCCCTGATCCACTCCGTGAACTCCATCGATGCCATGGTATGTCCCACCCGATTGGGGCAGAGTGGCTCTCGTGATAGAGCGCGCGGACCAGCTCGTGCTTAATTACGTCAGTAAAGCCGCTGACGCCGCTCATGGTGTTCTCAGATCAGATCAGCGGCTCGACTTCGTCAAGCGGCTGCGGGCCAGGATCGAGGAGGAACGGCGCGGCAGCCAGGACGCCCGCGAGGTGGCCAGGGTGCTCGCCCGCTTCGGCGACCCCAAGGCGCTCGTCGCCCGCGAGGTGAACCGGCTCGCCCAGAACACCTCGGCTCCCGCTGACTCGGGTGCGGGCGGCCTGCCCGGGTATCCCGCCGCGGCCGACGGGGCCACCGCGGTCTTCCCGTCGATCGTGGACGACGCCGAGCCCGTGCCGTCGCCGCCCGGGGTGGAGCAGGGCAGGAGGCCGGCGCAGCAGCGGCTGGCCAGGCGCGGGCTGTCGTTCGCCGGGTTACGCAGGGCCGCGATGTCCAGCGCGAACCCCATGGCGACCGAGGGCCGCGACGCCGTGTCCATCCTGCGGGAGCACCGGCGGGAGGTGCTGGCCATGGCGATCCTGGTGCTGGCGGCGCTGCTGATCCCGTTCAACCTGCCCGCCGTGGCGATCTTCCGGGTGCCGGTGCTGGTGTGGGCGCTGGGAGCGGTGCTGGTGCTGTCCAGCGACAGCTGGGCGCTGCGTGACCGGCTGCTCGGCATCGGGGCGCCGATCCTCGGCTACACCGTGGGAGGCGTGCTCGTGGGTGGGCTGCGGTCGGGCGGCCAGCAGGGGCTGCAGGCGTTCTTCGTCCAGTTCTACGACGTCAGCGGCGTGATGTTCATGATCGGCGCAGGGCTGGGCGTGGTCTGGCTGGCCTACCGGCTCTTCGACGTCAACTGACGGGCGCGGGAGCGGGCAGCAGGCCTACCGCCAGCCGTACCCAGGCCTGGACGAACTGGTCCTTCTCCGCGTGGCCCGGCGACTCGCCCACCGTCTCCTGGAACAGGCGGTAGTGGACCACCGAGCCGCCCAGCACGGCGGCGATGCCGGTCCAGTCGACCTTGGCGTCGGCGTACTCGGGCTGGGCGCGGAACCAGGTGACGATCGCGTCGAACATCGGCTGCAGCAGCCCCTCGCGGACCACCGTGACCAGCTCGGGGAACTGGCTCAGGTCGCGGAAGAAGACCCTGGTCAGCTCCGACTCCTCGCGGACCTTGGCCAGCCCCGCCCTGACCAGGTGCGACAGCCGTACCTCCAGGCCGTCCTGCTCCATGGTGTCGAGCTGGGCCAGGCTCTCGGCCACCTGGGTGCGGGTGCGGTTGGCGTGCTCGTTGATCGCCGCGGCGAGGACCTCGTACTTGGACTTGAAGTGCCGGTACAGGCCGCCGGCGCCGGGGGAGAGCCCCGAGGCGGCCTCGATCTCGGCGACCGAGGTGGCCGAATAGCCGCGCTCAGCGAACAGGCGCAGGGCCTCGTCGATGATCCGCTCGCGCGTGCTCACGGTCTTGGCAGAAGCTCCTGCGCCAGGCGATCTGGTCATGTCCGTCCTAGTTTTTGGTCACGGCGACGCACGCCGGATGAGGCTCGCCACGACCGAGCCGATGATCAGCCAGACGATCGCCGCGAGCCCGTAGTCGACCAGGGTGGTCCAGCGGACGTCGGCGAGCTGGAACAGGTTGGCCAGGCCGAGCGACAGCCAGCCGGCCAGGGACTCGACGAACTGGTACCAGACGTTGGCCGGGTTGGCCTTGAACACGGTGAAGACCGCGTAGAGCACCAGGACGAGCGCGGCCAGCCTGGTGGCCACCCGGACCGCCCAGACCAGGAACGTCACGGTCGTCCCCCAGGCGCTGCGCGCGGGCGAGACCTGCGCCGGGCGGGCGGGCCGGTGCCGGTGCGGTGGTTCCAGCGGAGCGGCGACGAGCCGGTCTCCAGGCTCAGGCGGTTTGGGGCTTTCCGTCATGGCCTCTCCTCCACGCTCTTGCCTCCGGATAAGTAATTCCTTTCTTCCCACTCCAACGGTCCCACAAGAGCCCCCGTTACGTGTAATGCACCGGTGTTTGGCATCCTGCTGGGGTGGCAACTGCGGTGGGCTTCGACCTTGACATGACTTTGGCGGACACGCGCTCGGGCATAGCGGCCGTTTACGACGAGCTGGCGACCCGGCTGGGGATCTTCATCGACAGTGCCGCCATCATCACCAGACTGGGCCCGCCGCTGGAGCGCGAGCTGGCCAACTGGGTGCCCGCCGAGGAGGTGCCCGCCGCTGCCCAGATCTTCCGGCAGATCTACCCCGGCGTCGGCGTGCCCGCGCACACCGCGATGGCGGGCGCGCACGAGGCGGTCGAGGCGGTCAAGGCCGACGGCGGCAGGGTCATCGTGGTGACGGGCAAGAACGTCCGCGACGCCGCCGCCACGGTCGAGCTGCTCGGGTTCCCCGTCGACGAGGTGGTGGGCTCGGTCTTCGGCGCGGACAAGGGTTCGGCACTCGCGCGCTTCGGCGCCGCGGCCTATGTTGGTGATCACGTCGCGGACATCGAGGCGGCGCGAGCGGGTGGCGCGGTCAGCGTGACGGTCGCCACGGGGCCCTACACGGTGGGAGAGCTGCGTGATCACGGAGCGGATGTGGCGCTGGGTGACCTCACGGAATTCGCCACATGGTTCGCCGGCTGGCGTACTCGCCGCGTAATCGGGTAATTGCCCGTCAAATACCCGGTCGCTCCCGCGCCCCGCGGGGCATAACCTACGTCCATCATCCATCTTTTCCGACTGTTTGAACGAGGTCTGTCACGTGCCGAGTGGCAAGGTCAAGTGGTACGACGCCGACAAGGGTTTCGGCTTCCTCACCCGTGACGACGGTGGTGAGGTCTTCGTGCATTCCTCCGCGCTTCCCAGCGGGGCCGCTCCGCTCAAGCCCGGCCAGAAGGTCGAGTTCGGCGTGGCAGAGGGCCGCCGCGGCCAGCAGGCGCTCTCGGTCAGGATCCTCGATCAACCCCCCACCCTCGCCAAGGTCAAGCCCAAGGCCAAGCGCAAGAAGCCGGACGAGATGGTCGTCATCGTGGAAGACCTGATCAAGCTGCTCGACGACGTCTCCACCTCCTACCAGCGGGGCAAGCACCCCGAGGCGGCGCACGCCAAGAAGATCGCCCAGGTGCTCCGCGCGGTGGCCGACGACCTGGACGCCTAGCCCTGCGGGTTGCCGAGCGGCTCGGGCGGGTTGCCGAGCGGCTCGGTCCGCTCGGCGACCTCGCGCTTGATCCGGGCGTTCACCGCCCGGATCCGCCGCCTGCGCTTGACCAGCAGCCACACCAGGCCCGCGGTCAGCACCACGGCCAGCGTGATCAGCCCCGCCATGCCGCTCTCGGTCAGCGAGAGCAGCAGCCCGATCAGCCCGCCGAACACCCAGGACAGCTGCAGGATCGCCTCGGTCACGCCGAACGTGGACGAGCGCACCTCCTCGCCGATCTCCTGCTGCACGATCGCGTCCAGCGCCAGCTTGCCCAGGCCCGAGGCGAACGCGGTGATGAACGAGATCGCCACCGCCGCCCACAGGCTGAAGAAGATCGCGGTGGCGATCGCGGTCACCACCGTGACGGCCAGCGTGAGCAGGGTGATGAGCTGCGGCGAGTGGTTGCGCGACCAGTTCGCCACGGCCGCGCCCACCAGGCCGCCCACCCCCGCCGCGACCGCCAGCAGCCCGATCGTCACCTTGACGTCGAAGAACGTGTCGCGCACGAGCAGCCAGGGCGCTCCCTTGTCCTGGACCATGAACAGCAGGAAGAACAGCAGGAACCCGGAGAACAGCCGGATCAGCAGGTTCGCGCCGACCGCCTCGCCCACCACGGGGCCGACCTTCAGCAGGGTGCGCCAGCGCTGCGCCCTGCCCTCCGCCGGCTGCTCCTCCTCCACGTCGGGTGAGTCCACGTGCCGCGGCAGCCGTACCGCGAAGACCCCGACCAGCAGGAAGGCGATCATCGCGATGCGCAGCATGGCGGCGCTGCCCAGCCAGGCGGTCAGGCCGCCCGCGATCGGCACGGCGATGCCCGCCGAGACCAGGATGAACAGCGTGACGCGGGCGTTGGCCGAGACCAGCGTGATGTCGGCGGGCAGCACGCTCGGCATGATCGCCGCCCGGGAGACGTTGTAGGCCTTGGAGAGCACCAGCACGCCAAGCGCCCCAGCGAACAGCGTGACCAGGTCGTTCGGGCCGACGGCCGCGGCCATGGCGAAGCACAGCAGCCCGCGGCCGAACAGCGTGCCCGCCATCACGAAGCGGCGGCCGGACCTGAACCGGTCGAGGATCGGCCCGACGAACGGCGCGAGCAGTGCGAACGGGATCATCGTGATGACCAGGTACAGCGCCACGGGCCCGCGGGCCTCGCCGACCGGCAGCCCGAAGAAGACCGTGCTCGCCAGCGCCACCGTGACCAGCGCGTCGCCGGCGCTCTCGCCGGCGCTCAGCTCGATCAGCCGGCCCAGCCCGGTGCGGTCGGCGCCGTTGGCGTAGGTGACCTTCCTGGTGGCGCGGCCGACCCGCTGCGCGCCTCTGGCCGTGGCCTGGCCCGCTCGCTTGGTGCCGACCGCGGTGGCCTTGCCCGCGCGGAACGTCGCGCGGCCGGCGTCGGCGACTCCGCGCCCGACGCGCCGCGAGATCTCGCGCGCTTGATCCCAGCCACCCTCCACAGCTACCAGTCTTACCCGATCCAAGGCCGATCTCGTACGGCGAGCCACCCCTCCGGCCGCCCGCCGCACTCCGGCCGAGGACCCGCGACCGGCGCTTGCGGCGAGTCGGTGCCGCCTGCCCGCCGCCACGGCGCACGTGAGCCGTCCGGGTGGGATCCGGGTCGCTCGCCGTACAGGATCTGGAACGGGTTGGGCACTGTCGGCACCGGCAGGTCCTGGGATGGGTGAGAATGAAGTGTGAGCGAACTGCACCTTTCGGCAGAGGCGGCCCGATGACCCGGACCAGGACTCGCGCCGCCGTGCCCGACCAGGCCTGTGCCGCCGCCGTGGAGCTCGCACGCGAGGCCGCTCTCGAACTCGCCTCGCCAGGCGAGCCGGGTGAGCACCTCGGCTTCGAGGCCGAGGGCGACCGCATCGTCACCCATTACTTCGCCTGCCTCGACCGGGCCTACCGCGGCTGGCGGTGGGCGGTGACCGTCACGCGCGCCTCCCGCGCCAAGAACGTGACGGTCAGCGAGGCCGTGCTGCTGCCGGGCACCGGTGCCCTGCTCGCCCCGGAATGGCTGCCGTGGAGCGAGCGGCTGCGCCCCGGCGACCTGGGCGTGGGCGACCTGCTGCCCACCCCGGAGGACGACGACCGGCTGGCGCCGGGTTTCACCGAGTCCGACGACGACGTCGATCGCCAGCAGATTTTCGAGTACGGCCTGGGCCGAGCCCGTGTGCTCTCGGCCATCGGCAGAGACAGAGCGGCCAGGCGCTGGCACTCTGGCGAGCACGGGCCGCACACGCCGATCGCACACGCCGCGCCCGCGCAGTGTTCCACCTGCGGCTTCTACTGGCTGCTCGCGGGTGGGCTCCGGCAGATGTTCGGAGTGTGCACCAATGAGTACGCCCCCGACGACGGCAAGGTGGTGGCCGCCGACCACGGCTGCGGCGCCCACTCCGAGGCAGCGGTCATGCCGCCGACGGCCGAGGCGGCCTCGCCCATCCTCGACGACCTGGGCTTCGACCTGATGGAGGAGGAGGCCCCCGCGGTCGAGGAGGGCTCGGTCGACGAGTCGGCCATCGAGGAGCTCGGCCACTCCTGACCCGCCTCGCGCGCGGTGGAAAAGGGTGTCGGTGGGGGCCGCTAGGGTACGTGAGCCCCCTACGCACATTGGAGGACCGTGGACACCTTCGGCACCGACCGGATGCGGGCAGCAGTGCTCGCCGCCTGGACGGCCTCGCCCGCCCGATTTCGCGAGGACGCCAACGCCGAGGAGGATTTCGCCCTCGGCGGTTACCGCGACCGGTTGATCGTGGAGCTCGCGCAGAACGCGGCCGACGCCGCGCTGCGCGCCGGAGTTCCCGGGGTGCTCCGGCTGACGCTCCGCGACGGGGTGCTGACGGCCGCCAACACGGGCGCGCCGCTCGACGCGACCGGCGTGGAAGGGTTGTCGACGCTGCGGGTCTCCGGCAAGCGTGACGAGGCGGGCGCGGCCGGCCGCTTCGGTGTCGGCTTCGCGGCGATCGTCTCGGTGTGCGACGAGCCGATGATCGGGTCGCGGGAGTCCGGGTTCGTCCGCTGGTCCCGCGCTGAGACGGCCGACCTGGTCGCCTCGGTGCCCGCCCTGTCGGCGGAGCTCACCTCGCGCTCCGGCCACGTGCCGCTGCTGCGCCTGCCGTTCCCCGCCGACCCCGTCGACGTCCCCGACGGCTTCGACACCCTCGTACGGCTGCCGCTGCGCGACCGCGCCGCCGCCGACGCCGTCCGCCAGATGCTGACCGAGACGTCCCCGGCCCTGCTGCTCGGCCTGCCCGCCCTGTCGTCCATCGAGATCGACCTCGACGGCGACACCCGCACCGTGGCCGCCGACGGCTGGCACGAGGTCTCCGACTCCGGCACCTTCACCCCGGAGGAGATCGCCCGCCTGTTCGCCAACCGCCCGACCGAGGAGCGCGCCCGCCCCTTCTGGTCCATCCGCTGGGCGGTCCCGGTCACCGGGCCCTCGGGGGAGCCTGACGGCTTTCCCAAGGCGGTGCCGCAGGTGGTGCACGCGCCGACGCCGAGCGACGAGCCGCTCGACCTGCCCGCGCTGCTGATCGCCTCGTTCCCGATGGCCACCGACCGGCGGCACGTCGCCAAGGGGCCGCTGACCGACTTCCTGGTGGACAAGGCGGCCGACGTCTACGTCCGGCTGCTGCGCGAGCTGCCCAGGACGCCCAAGCTGCTCGACCTGGTCCCGGCGCTGATGGGCAAGGGCGAGCTTGACGCGCGGATCCGGCGGGCGATCCTGGAGCGCCTGCCCGAGGTGCCGCTGCTGCCCGCGCTGTCCCCGCCGCCGCCCGCGGTGCAGACGCCGACCTTCCAGGACGCGGCCGTCTACGAGCCCGACGCCGAGTGGAAGGTCGAGCACCCGGTCGACGAGCCCGACGCTGACGGCTGGGTGGTGCGCGGGCGCGAGGCGTCCGTGGTGGCCGGGTCCGCGGAGCTGCTCGCGGTGCTGGCCGGGTTCGTGCCCGGGCTGCTGCCCGCCGGGTGGCCCGCGCGGCATCCGGCGATGAACGCGCTCGGCGTGCGCAGGGTCGAGCTGGCCGACGTGGTCGACCTGCTGTCGGGCGAGGCCGTGGAGGGGCGCGACCCGGCCTGGTGGCGCTCGCTGTACGAGGTGCTGCCCGCCGACGACCCCGAGTCGCTTGGCGCGCTGCCCGTCCCGCTGTCCGACGGCCGACTGGTGCGCGGGCCGCGCGGCACGCTGATCCTCACCGGGGCCCAGCTCGACCTGGAGGCGCTGGGGCTGCGCATCGTGCACCCGGAGGCCGCGCACCCGCTGCTGCTGCGCCTGGGAGGCGCCGAGGCCACGCCGCGCACTGTGCTCGAGGATCCGATGACCCGGGCGGCCGTCGCCGAGTCGCTCGAGAGCGCCGACCCGGAGCCGGTGGCGCGTGCCGTGCTGTCGCTCGTCCAGGCCGCGACGCTCGCGCCCGGCGAGCTGCCGTGGCTGGCCGACCTGGCGCTGCGCGGCACCGACGGCGAGCTCTACCCCGCCGGCGAGCTGCTGCTCGGCGACGGCGCGCTGGCCGGGCTGCTGGAGCAGGGCACCCACTTCGGGGTCGCCGCGCAGGAGCTCGAGGACGAGTACGGCGCGCGCGTCCTGGAGGCCGTCGGCGTGCTCGACGGGTTCGCCGTCGTCAACGACTCCGACGTGCTGCTCGACCACGACGACTGCGACCACGACCTCGACGGCGAGGACGACTGGCTCGACCACGTGCACGACCTGCTGCCCGATCTCGAGCTGCCGCCGGTGGTGGCGGAGTTCTCCGCGGTGCGCGACCTGGAGCTGGTGGCCGACTGGGAAGGGGCGCTGCGGCTGCTGACCAGGCCGCCGCTGCGGGCGGTGCTGCAGCCGCTGCGCGTGCAGGGCGTGGAGGTCCCCTCCTACACGGCCTGGTGGCTGGGCAACCATCCGGTGCTCGGCGGGCGGCGGCCGCGCGAGCTGCGGCTGCCCGGGGCCGACCCGCTGCTCCAGGGGCTGTACGCCGACGCGCCCGACGGGCTGGACGAGGCGGCGCTCGGCATGATCGGCGTGCGGACCACGCTGGCCGAGCTGCTGTCCTCGCACGGCGGGCCCGAGGAGCTGCTCGACCTGATGGCCGATCAGGAGATCTCCGTCGACAGGGCCCAGTTGCGGGCGCTGTGGATCGCGCTGGCGGGGGTCGACCCCTCCCGGGTGGCGCCTCCGTCCAAGGTGCGGGCGGTGCTCGGCGGCGACATCGTGGTGGCCGACGCTGAAGACGTCGTCGTGGTCGAGGCGCCCGACCTGCTGCAGCTGGTCGTCTCCCGGCCGCTGGTGCTGGCCTCCTACGACCTGGCCGAGTCGCTTTCCGAGCTGCTCGACCTGCCGCTGGCCGGGGAGGTGGCGCCCGGCGAGGTCACCTCGGAGGGCGTCGAGCGTCCGGTGCCCGCCGAGGTGCGCTCGCTGCTGCCGACAGCGCCCGAGACCTACGTCGAGCACGACAAGCTCCTGGTCGACGGCATGGCCTGCGCATGGCGCTACTTCGAGGGCGCCGTCCACTGCTCCGGCCCCGACGGCCTGGCACGCGGCCTGGCCTGGGCGACGGGCCAGTGGGCCGACCGCCTCGCGGTCGCCGCCCTCCTGCGCGATCCCACCGCGGTCCCCCTCCTCCTGGCCGAGGCCGACCTCTCCTGACCTTCGGGGGCCTCATGAAAGGGGCCCCCGAACGCTCCCGAAGCCGGTCTAGACGGCGGGGCAGGTGGCGGGCTTGGCGGGGAGGGTGCCGTTGAGGAAGTAGGTGTCGACGGCGCGGATGACGCAGGGGCTGCCGCTGACGTAGGCGCCGTGGCCCTCACCCTCGTAGGTCAGGACGACGCCCGTCTTGAGGGAGGAGGCGAGCTTGGGGGCCCACTCGTACGGGGTGGCGGGATCGCCCTTGCCGCCGACCACCAGGATGGGGGCCGATCCGGTGGCGTCGATGTGCTTGGGCTCGTCCGTGCCCTTGACCGGCCAGTCCTGGCAGAAGACACCCGCGTTGGAGGTCGTCAGGAGCGGGAAGATGCGGGTCGCCCGGGTGACGATGCGCTTCATGGCCGCCGCGTCGGGACGTTCGGTGGTGTCGGCGCAGTTGATGGCGGTGTTGCTGGACATCATCGTGGCGTACGTGCCGTCGGGCTTGCGGCCGACGTAGGAGTCGGCCAGTGCCAGCAGGATGTTCCCGTCGCCCTTCTGAGCCGCCGTGGCGGCCTGCTCGAGCACCGGCCAGGTCTGCTTGGCGTAGAGCGCGGTGAGCATGCCCAGCTGGGCCAGGCCCTTGGTGAGCTTGCGACCCTTGACGTCCAGCGGCATGCGCTTGAGCACGTCCCGCAGCGTGCGGTCGACGGCGGCGGGGTCCTTGCCGAGGGCGCAGGCGCGCTTGACGCAGTCGGCGGCGAAGTCGTCGTAGGCGTGTTTGAAGCCGCGCATCTGGGTGACCGCCCGCTGCTCCAGCGTCACCGAGGGGTCGAGGGCGCCGTCGAGCACGAACCGGCCCACGTTCTTGGGGAACTTGGTGGCGTAGACGGCTCCGAGGTGCGTGCCGTACGAGATGCCGAAGTAGTTGAGCCGCGCGTCGCCGAGCGCCTGCCTCATCTGGTCGAGGTCCTGGGCGGCGTTCATCGTGCCGACGTAGGGCAGGACCTTGCCGGAGTCCTTCTCACAGGCGGCGACGAACTGCTTGTTCAGGCCCGCGAGCTGGATCGGGAGCACGTCGTCGGAGACCGAGGCGAGCTTCTCGACCATGCCGCCGCACTTCACGCCCGCGCTGCGGTCGACGCCGCGCGGGTCGAAGCTGACCAGGTCGTAGCGGCTGCCGAGCCCGGCGAACGCCTTGGCCGCCAGGCCGAGCGTGGTGACGCCGGAGGCGCCGGGCCCGCCGAAGTTGAACAGCAGCGAGCCCAGCCGGTCGCCCGTCGCCTTGACGCGGATCAGCGCCAGGTCGAGCTTCTCGCCCTGGGGCTTGGCGTAGTCCAGGGGTACGGCGAGCTTGCCGCACTCGACGGCGGGGTCAGGCTTGGCGGGCTGCCCGTCGGGACCGGTCAGATCGGTGCACGGCGCCCACGCGATCGGGCCACCAGAAGAGGAGGGCGTCCCCGACGCGGGCTTGCCGGGGGAGGGCTTCTCTGTGGAGGCCTTCTCTGCGGCCGAGCAGCCCGCGAGGGCGAGCACGCACAGGAGCGAGGTAGCGACGGTCTTCTTCATGGGTAAAAGCGTGCTCGAACCGCTTTTGCCCAGGTAGTAGCCAAAAACAGCGGTTGGAGGTGACTAATGTCAGCTCCGGGACGCGCGTCTGCGCACGAACCAGACACCGAAGAGCCCGAACCCGACCCCGGTCACACACGTCCAGATCCACCACGTGTGCTCGGGCGCGGGCCGGAAGATCAGCAGAACCACCAGCGCGACCGCCCACAGCCCTGTCCCCACGGCGACGGCGGCCGTGTCGTTCGTCTTGATCGGCTCCGGGTCAGGATGCCACTGTTTGTCCACGTTAATCACCATAGCTTCCAATCAGGTCTCGATCCGATCACCTGATCTATCTGAGCGGCCGGGGCTGCTGTCACTCTGCGCCGGTGAGCGCAATAGACCGTTTCTTCGAAATCTCCGCACGAGGCTCGACGATCTCCCGTGAGGTCCGTGGCGGGTTAGCCACGTTCTTCACCATGGCGTACATCGTCGTGCTGAACCCGATCATCATCGCCAACGGCAAGGACATCCAGGGCCAGTTCATCGGCGACGGCACCTCCCCCAACCTTCCCCTGGTGGCGGCAGGGACGGCGCTGGTTGCGGGGATCATGACGATCCTCATGGGCGTGGTGGCGAGGGTGCCCTTCGCCATGGCCGCGGGGCTCGGGCTCAACGCCTTCGTCACCTTCAACATCGCCACCAAGATGACCTGGGAAGAGGCCATGGGCCTGGTCTTCGTCGAGGGTGTCATCATCGGCATCCTCGTGCTGACCGGGTTCAGAGTGGCGGTGTTCAATGCCATCCCCGCCCAGTTGAAGACCGCGATCAGCGTGGGTATCGGATTGTTCATCGCGCTGATCGGTTTCGTGGACTCCGGTTTCGTGCGCAGGGTCCCTGCCGGGCCGCCGCTGGAGATGGGCATCGGGGGCAACCTCACCTCGTGGCCGATCCTGGTGTTCGTGGTCGGCCTGCTGGTGACGGCCATACTCGTGGCCAGGAAGGTCAAGGGCGCGATCCTGATCGGCATCATCGGGACCACGCTCTTCGCCGTGATCGTCGAGCAGGTCGTCAAGGCCGGATCCTCCTCCGACAAGAACCCCGGGGGCTGGCAGCTGAACGTGCCCGCGGTACCGAACAGCGTCCCGGGTCTGGAGAACCCGTTCCGGCTGTTCAAGGAGTTCGACCCGATCGGCGCGTTCACCCACGGTTCGGTGCTGCTGGCCGTACTGCTGGTGTTCACGCTGCTCATCACGGACTTCTTCGACACGATGGGGACGATCGTCGGCGTCGGGCGGCAGGCCGGGCTGGTCGACGAGCAGGGGCAGTTGCCCCGCACCAGGGAGATCCTGCTGATCGACTCGATCGGCGCGGCCGCGGGCGGCGCCGGGTCGGTGTCGTCCAACACCACCTACATCGAGTCGGCCGCCGGTGTCGGCGAGGGCGCGCGGACCGGGCTGGCCAGCGTGGTCACCGGGTTGCTGTTCCTGATCGCGATCTTCTTCACGCCGCTGGTCAAGATCGTGCCCTACGAGGCGGCCGCGCCCGCGCTGGTCGTGGTGGGCTTCCTGATGATGACCTCGGTGCGGGACATCGACTTCAGCGACTACGAGGTGGCCATCCCCGCCTTCCTCACGATCGTGGTCATGCCCTTCACCTACTCCGTCACCAACGGCATCGGCGCCGGGTTCGTCAGCTACGTGCTGATCAAGCTGGCGCGGGGTAAGGGACGCGCGGTCCACCCGCTGCTGTGGGGCGTGGCCGCGCTGTTCGTCGTCTACTTCGCACTGGGGCCGATCAAGGCTCTGCTGCATCTGTAGGGGTTCGATCCTGCCTCGTACGGCGGGTCCGCCCGCTGTACGAGGCATCATGGAATAGTCGCGCCCGGTATATAGTTAGCAAAGGTAATGACTCATGCTAACCAAGAATCAGCCCAAGATGGACCTGCGCAGCGACGCAGGCCTGGCTTCAGCCCTGCGCGTGTCGCTGGCGCGGCTGACCAGGCGACTACGGCGACAGGCGGCGGCACACTCGCTGACTCCCACCCAGTTCGCGACGCTCGCCGCGGTGGAACGGCATTCCGGGATAACCCCCGGCGAATTGGCCGAGCACGAGAAGGTGCAACCCCCCTCGATGACGCGCGTGATCGCAGCGCTCGAGGAGCGCGGATTGGTCGCGCGCACACCCCACCCGACCGACCGGCGTCAGGTGACCGTGACCGTGACCGAGGCCGCGCAGGCATTGCTGAAGGAGGAGCGGCGCCGCAAGGAGGCCTGGCTGACCCAGCAGCTGAAGGAGCTGACACCCGAGGAGCGGTCGATCCTCAGGCAGGCGGCGCCGATTCTGGAGAAGCTCAGCAGGATCTAGAGCCCGAAGATCCCAGGACCGGGATGTTCCGGTCGCTCAAGGTTCGCAACTACCGCATGTTCCTGTCGGGCACGGCGGTCTCCAACGTCGGCACCTGGCTCCAGCGCACCGCGCAGGACTGGCTGGTGCTCGACCTCACGCACGGCAGCGCCGCCGCCCTCGGCACGGCCACGGCACTGCAGTTCCTGCCTATGCTGCTGTTCGGCCTGTTCGGCGGCGTGCTGGCCGACCGGTACCCGAAGCGGCCGATACTGATCGTGGCGCAATCGCTGATGGCGGTGCTCGCCCTGACCATCGGGCTGCTGACCGTGACCGGCGTCGCCCAGGTCTGGCACGTGTACCTGATGGCGTTCACGCTCGGTGTGATCTCCTGCGTCGAGGTGCCGACCCGGCAGGCGTTCGTGGTCGAGATGGTCGGCAGGCGCGACCTGTCCAACGCGATCGCGCTGAACAGCTCCACGTTCAACCTGGCCAGGGTGGTCGGCCCGGCGGTCGCCGGTGTGCTGATCTACCTGCTCGGCGGCACCGGCCCGCTGTTCCTGATCAACGCGCTGACCTTCACGGCGGTGATCTCCAGCCTGGTCTTCATGCGCCGCTCTGAGCTGAACCCGACCGTGCCCGTGCCGCGCGCCAAGGGGCAGCTGCGCGAGGGCCTGCGGTACGTGATCCAGCGCGAAGAGCTGCTGATGCCGATCCTGCTGATCGCGTTCGTGTCGATGTTCGCCCAGTCGTTCTCGATGTCGATCGCGCTGATGGCGCGGCAGGTCTTCAACGCGGGTGCGTCCTCGTTCGGGCTGGCCTCGAGCATGTTCGCCATCGGCGCGCTCGGTGGCGCGCTGCTGGCCGCGCGCCGTGCCCGGCCGTCGAGGCGGATGCTGATCGCGGGGGCGCTCGGATTCGGGCTGTTCCAGGTGGCCACCGCCGTCGCGCCGTTCTACCCGGTCTACCTGCTGCTGCTGGTGCCGACGGGGATCGCGCTGATCACGGTCAACACCGCGGCCAACGCGAGCGTCCAGCTGGCCACCTCGTCCGACATGCGCGGGCGCGTGATGGGTATCTACATGCTGGTCTTCACCGGTGGCGCGCCGGTCGGGGCGCCGCTGATCGGATGGCTGTCGGATCTCGGCGGGCCGCGCGCGGGCGTGCTGCTTTCGGGCCTGCTGGTTCTGGTGGGCACCGGGCTGGCGGTGCTGACCGCACGCCTCATCGGCGCGCGGGTGGCCAAGCCGGCCCTGGCCACCGCATGATCGCTGCGTAGACAATCATGGAATGTGGTGGATTCTGATCGAGGCGAACCATGGCTCCTCCGACTACAAGGAGTGGCTGGTCACTGAGACCTTCCAGGTCACGGGTGACCGTTCGCTCGCCCGGGACAAGGCGGAGCAGATGGCGCGCACCTACACGCCGCAGCACCCGACGTTTCCCCAGAAGCGTTGGGTGCTCAAGGTCAACGACGACCACTGGATGACGATCGTGCAGGGAGCCACCAGGGCCTACCACTTCCGGGTCACGGTCGCCGAGCTGGTGCATGAGGAATGAGGCTCTTCGCGGCCCTGGTGCCACCCGAATCGGTGCTTGACGAGATCTCCCACGCCATCGCACCGCATGTCGGGCAGGTGCCGGGGCTGCGCTGGCCCGACCGGGCCACCTGGCACATCACGCTCGCCTTCTACGGCGACGTGCCCGACCACGTCCTGCCCGACCTGGAGGTACGGCTGGCCCGCGCCGCCGGCCGGCACGACCCGCTCGACGTGTCCTTCTCCGGGTTCGGGGGATTCTCCTCCGTACGGCGGGCCAGGGTTTTCTGGATCGGCATGGCCGGCGACCCGATGAACCGGCTGGCCGATTCCGTGCGGGCCGCGGGGCGGCGGGCGGGAGCCGTACAGACCGACGAGAAGCGCTTCCACCCGCACCTGACGCTGGGCAGGGCGAGGTCGGAGACCGACCTCCGCCCGCTGGTCGAGTCGCTGGCCGGATTCCAGGGCTCGCCCTGGCGGGCGGAGGAGGTCGAGCTCGTGCGCAGCCACCTGGGAGGCCAGGTGCGGTACGAGTCACTGGGCAGGTGGGCGCTGGGCAGATGAGGCGGGGATCACCAGGCGGATGGGCGTCCGCATCCGCCGGGCGGGGTTAGGCTCCACAACGTGGACCGTCCTCGCCCTTGGCTGCTGCCTCTCGTGCTCGGCCTCCTGCTGCTGATCGTCGTCATCGGCGCACTGCTCACCTAGGCCGCCTTTACCAGGCGTAGTCCTCGGGGGCCGTGCGGTGGCCGGGGAAGATCTCGTCCAGGCGGGCCAGGGCCTTGTCGTCGAGCTGGATCTCCAGGGCCCGCAGGCTGCCCTCGAGCTGCTCCATCGTGCGCGGGCCGATGATCGGCGAGGCGACGGCGGGGCGGGTGAGGAGCCAGGCCAGCGACACGTTCGCGGGGTCCTCGCCCAGCTCGTCGCAGAACTGCTCGTACTGCTCGATCTTGTCGCGGTGCTTCTCGAGCTCCCTGACCATGTGGTCGGCGGCCGAACGGTTCTTGTCGAGCTTGCGGAGCACGCCGCCGAGCAGGCCGCTGGCCAGCGGGCTCCACGGGATCACGCCGATGCCGTAGTCCTCCGCGGCGGGCAGCACCTCCAGCTCGACCGTCCGGGTGAGCAGGTTGTAGTGGCTCTGCTCGGTGACCAAACCGAAGATGTTGCGCTGCTTGGCCGTCTCCTGGGCCTTGGCCAGATGCCAGCCCGCGAAGTTCGAGGAGCCGACGTAGAGGATCTTGCCCTGCTGGCGCAGGACCTCCATGGCCTCCCAGAACTCCTCGAACGGGGTGTCCCTGTCGATGTGGTGCGCCTGGTAGATGTCGATGTAGTCGGTCTGCAGGCGCTTCAGCGAGGCGTCGCACGCCCTGCGGATGTTCAGCGCCGACAGCAGGCCCTCGTTGGGCCAGTCGCCCATCGAGCCGTACAGCTTGGTGGCGATCACCGTCTTCTCGCGGCGCTGGCCGCCCTGGGCGAACCAGCGGCCGACGATCTGCTCGGTGGCGCCGCGGCCGACCTGCCTTCCGTACACGTTGGCGGAATCGAAGAAGTTGATGCCCAGCTCATGGGCCCTGTCCATGATCGCGAAGGAGTCCTCTTCGCTGGTCAGCGGGCCGAAGTTCATGGTGCCGAGGCACAGCGGACTGACCTTGAGCCCACTACGTCCAAGGTTCACGTAATCCATGCCTTCAACCCTAAGGACCTGGAGTGCACTCCAGGCCAGGGCTGGCTCGACCGGGAATTGGGCATGATGTCGGGATGGGGGATGTCTTGATCAGATTGTTCGCTGCCGTCGCCGCGACCTGCGCGCTGTCTGCGACGCCTGCCCAGGCGTCCCGGGGGGATGACGACGCCCAGGAGAAGCTCTTCACGATCAGGGATTCGCGGATCGCGGAGTCCAGCGGGCTGGCCGTCTCGCCCACACGCCCTGACGTGTACTACACCCACAACGACAGCGGCGCGGGGCCGGTCTTCTACGCACTGGGGCCCAACGGCCGGACAAAGGCCACGTTCAACGTGAACGGGGCGGAAGCCCGCGACTGGGAGGCCATGGCGGCCACCAAGGACCCGAAGACCGGGCGGGGCGTGCTGTGGTTCGCTGACATCGGCGACAACATGGACGGTGCCTGGCCCGACGTGTCCATCTATCGCGTGATGGAGCCCACGGTGCTGAAGGACGCCACGCTTGCGGCGGTCCGGTACCGGTTCCGGTACGCCGGAGGCGGGCGCAACGCCGAGGGCATCATGATCAACCCGCGGACCGGGCGGCTCTACGTGGTCTCCAAGGAGTTCTCCGGGTCGGTTTACGCCGCGCCCAGGAAACTGAAGACCTCCGGGATCAACATCCTGCGCAAGGTGGGCGACGCGCCCATCATGGCCACGGACGCGGCCTACGCGCCCGACGGGTCGAGCTACGTGATCAGGACGTACTTCTCGGCCACCCTCTACCGGCCGTCGGGCCAGATGATCACCCGGGTGTCGATGCCGGAACTCCACCAGGCGGAGTCGATCGCCTACACGCCCGACGGCAAGGCCCTGCTGACGGGCAGCGAAGGCCTCAACAGCCCTGTCTACCGCGTCCCCATCCCCGCCCGCGCGCGGCCGACGCCCGTGCGCGCTTCCTCGTCCGCCCCGCCCACCCGAACGGCCGCCGACACCACCGACAGTGGTTCCGGGCTCACCGGTCGCGGGCTCGTGATCTGGATCGCCGCCGCCCTGGGCGCGGTAGGCCTCGTCACCTTCATCGCCCGCCGTACGAGATAACTCCGTTCTCTTGTACGGCGAGCCCCCGCCACCGGCCGCCCGCCGTACTCCGGCTGAGGACCCGTGACCGGCGCGTCCGGCGAGTCGGTGCCGCTTGCCCGCCGTCACGACGCCTGGTTCTCGTGGCGCGCCCGGTCGTGTTTCCCGCCGTACAGGTCAGGGGTTGCGGAGGGTTGGGGTGAAGATTTCGCCGCGGAGGGCGCGGTCGACGACCTGGATGGAGCGGGACAGGCGGACCAGGCGGGGGCCTTCCTCGCGGTAGACGTCCAGGACGGCCTCCACGGCGTGTGGCGGGAGGTGGGCCTTGAGGTCGACCGAGGCGCCGCGGTAGCCGGACCTGGCGGCCTCGATCGCCGAGTCGACGTGGTAGATCGCCATCCTGGCCAGCGCGATCGGATGGCGGCGCAGCACCTCGTACGCCCGGTAGTCGGGCGGCACGGCATCCAGCAGCCAGGCCACGGCCGAGGTCTCCCAGTCGGGAACGCTGGGCGGGCGGACCTCGGACGGCCACTCCGGCGGCAGGTACATGCGTTAATCGTACTCAGGTTCGAGTAATTGTCACCGACCCGGGTCCTGCGGCAACCGGGTGGCCAGGCCGTCGAGGACGCGGTCGATGCCGTAGAGGAAGTCCGTGTCGCGGATCACCTGCGGGTCCTGGTCGCGCAGCGAGACGTAGCCCTCGAGCACGTGCGGATGGTCCTGCGCCGCCTGCTCGGCCGCCGGGCGGATGCTCTCCACCCATTCCTGCTCCGACAGCCCGCTCCTGGCGATCAGCGACAGGTAGGACGCCTCGCTGGTCGTCATGCCGATGACGTAGGCCGTCAGCGTGTTCAGCGCCTGCTCCGCCTCCCGTGCCTCGAATCCGGCGTTCCTGAACAGGGCGAGCATGCGATCGTGCTGGGAGCCCAGGTTCGGTCCGAGGTCGGCGAGGCCCACCTGGCCGAGCACGGCGACGAGCCACGGGTGCCGCAGGATCATCGCGCGCAGGCTGTGGGCGCACTCGGTCATCCCGGCCCGCCACTGCGCGGGGTCGGACACCTCCGGCACCCGCACCTCGCCGTAGACCTCGTCCACCACCAGCTCGATCAGCTCGTCCTTGTTGGCCACGTGCCGATACAGCGAGGTCGCCCCGGCGTTGAGCCTGGTGCCGAGCGTGCGCATGCTCAGGGCGTCGATGCCCTCCTCGTCCAGCAGCTTGACGGCCTCCGACACGATCCGGTCGCGGCTGAGCGCCGGCTGCTCGCGTTTGGTGCGCTCGCGGGCCCACACGGAGGGAATGGTCGGTTTGGCGGTAGCCATCTGGGTCCTCCTCTGTCCTTGCCGCGATCAAGCATAGCGTACAGTGTGCGCATATGCGTACGGTCGGGTTGGGAGATGGTGTAGCTTCCTGCCATGCGGGTCTTGGTCACCGGGGCATCGGGCTTCGTCGGGTCGCACGCGACGGTGGCGCTCCTGGCGGCCGGCCACGACGTCCGCCTGCTGGTCAGGAACCCGGACAAGGCCGCTCGCGTGCTGGCCGAGCTGCTGCCGCAGGACGTACGGCACGCCATCGTGCCGGGGGACATCCGCGACAGGGCCGCCGTCAGGCAGGCGCTGGCCGAATGCGACGCCGTCCTGCACTCCGCCGCCGAGATGGGCGTGACCGGCCACGGCGCCGACCTGCGCGGCGCCAACGTCCAGGGCCTGGAGAACGTCCTCGGCCAGGCGGTCGAGCTGGGCCTGGATCCCGTCGTGCACGTGTCAACCGTCGCGGTCTTCGTCCCGCCGAAGGAGCCGGTGATCACCGCCGGCAGCCCGCTGGCCAGCCCGCGCAACGCCTACGGCCGCTCCAAGGTCGAGGGCGAGCGGTACGCCAGGGAGCTCGGCGGCGTGACGATCGTCTACCCGGGCGGCGTCGTCGGCCCGTACCAGCCCACGCTGGACGCGCTCAACGAGGGCCTGCGCGCGGGCCTGCGGATGGGCTGGCCGATCGTGCCCGGCGGGGTGAGCATCCTGGACGTCCGCGACCTGGCCGCCGCCCTGGCCGCCTGCTTCACCAAGGGACAGGGCACCCGCCGCTACCTCATAGGCGGAAATTTCCGGAAATGGCGGGAGGTGGCGGACCTGTGTGCCCGCGTCACCGGCCGCAAGCCCACCACGTTCCGGATCCCCGGCTGGACGCTGCGCGCGATGGGCGCGGCGCTCGACGCGATCAGGGTCGTCGACTACCCGCTCACCAGGGACGCCGCCGACTTCATGCTCACCCTCGTCCCGACCGACGACGCCCTCGCGCTGCGGGAGCTCGGCGTGACGCTGCGCCCCGTGGAAGACACCGTTTCGGACACATTGCGGTGGCTTGCCGCCGAAGGCCACCTGAATCCCCGCAAAATCGGGAGACTGGCGACGTGACGGAGAAGATCGGGGTCATCGGGGCCGGGATCGTCGGCCTCGCCGTGGCGCGCGAGCTGGGTGCCAGAGGCGCCGAGGTGACGGTCCTGGAGAAGGAGAACCGCGTCGCCGCCCACCAGACCGGGCACAACAGCGGCGTCGTGCACGCCGGCATCTACTACCCGCCGGGCTCGCTCAAGGCCAGGCTGTGCCGCGAGGGCGTGGCCCTGCTCAAGGAGTACTGCGCCCAGCACGGCCTGCCGTACGAGGAGGTCGGCAAGCTGGTCGTCGCCTCCAGCCAGTCCGAGCGCCCCAGGTTGAAGGCGCTGGCCGAGCGGGCCAGGGCCAACGGCGTGCCGGGCATCGCCGAGCTCGACGCGCTGGCGCTGCGCGAGATCGAGCCGCACGCGGTCGGCGTCGGCGCCGTCCACTCGCCGCACACCGCGATCGCCGACTTCCCCGCGATCGCGCGCCGCCTCGCCCTCGACGTCGCCGCCCAGGGCGGATCGGTACGGCTTTCGCACCCGGTCCGGGCGATCCGCGAGACCTCCAGGGGTGTGGAGGTGCTGGCCGCCAAGCGCAGGTTCACCTTCGACCGGCTCGTGGTGTGCGCGGGGCTGGGCACCGACGCGGTCGCCAGGATGGCGGGCGATCCCGGCGACGTCAGGATCGTGCCGTTCCGCGGCGAGTACTACGCGCTCACCGGCGCGGCGAAAGACCTGGTCAACGGCCTGATCTACCCGGTTCCCGACCCCCGGTACCCGTTCCTGGGCGTCCACCTGACCCGCCACATCGACGGCGAGGTCCTGGTCGGGCCGAACGCGGTGCTCGCCCTGGCCTACGAGGGCTACAGATGGCGAGACATCCGTAATCTCCGGCAGATCGCGTCCTGGCCGGGCACGATCCGCCTCGCCAGGCAGCACTGGCGCACCGGCGTCAAGGAGGTCTACGGCTCGCTGGTCAAGCGCGCCTTCCTCAAGGCCGCCCAGCGCTACGTGCCGGAACTGGTGTCCGGTGACCTGGAACGAGCCCCCGGCGGCGTCCGGGCTCAGGCGGTGTCCAGGGACGGCGCGATGGTCGACGACTTCGCCGTGGACGTGCACGGAGGCGTCGTCCTGGTGCGCAACGCGCCCTCGCCGGCGGCCACGTCGAGCCTGGCAATTGCCCGGCACATTTCCGGAATTGTCCCAGCACTGGTCAGGTGAGGGCATCCTTGAACGTAATGGAAGCGCGCCTGCTCATCGTCGAGGATGACCCGAACATCCTCGAACTGCTCGCCGCGAGCCTGAGGTTCGCGGGTTTCGACGTGACCACCGCCAAGAGCGGCACGGACGCGGTCGCCGCCGTCCAGCGGCACCGGCCTGACCTGGTCGTGCTCGACGTCATGCTGCCTGACCTGGACGGGTTCGAGGTCGTGGCCCGCCTGCGCGGCGGCGGCGTGCACACGCCGGTGGTCTTCCTGACCGCCCGCGACGAGACCGAGGACAAGATCCGCGGCCTGACCATCGGCGGCGACGACTACGTGACCAAGCCGTTCAGCCTGGAAGAGGTGGTGGCCAGGATCCGCGCGGTGCTCCGCCGTACCGCGGGGGAGGCGCCGGCCGCGCCGCCGCGGCTGACGTTCGCCGACATCGAGCTGGACGAGGAGAGTCACGAGGTCTGGCGTGGCGGGCAGATGGTGGCGCTGTCGCCGACCGAGTTCAAGCTGCTGCGCTACTTCATGACCAACGCGGGCCGGGTGCTGTCCAAGCCGCAGATCCTCGACCACGTGTGGGACTACGACTTCCGCGGCGAGGTCGGCATCGTGGAGTCGTACGTCTCGGTGCTCCGCCGCAAGATCGACAACAGGAACCCGCGGCTCATCCACACCCTGCGCGGTGTGGGATACGTGTTGCGCCTGCCGCCGAGTCCCTGATGCGGGCACTGCCGCTGCGGATCAAGCTGATCGCGGCCATGCTGGCGCTGCTCGTGCTCGGCATGACCTTCATCGGCGTGGTCAGCGTGTCGGTGATGCACGGCTACCTGGTCGATCGCGTCGACAGCCAGGTCGACCTGCTCACCCAGCGCATGGCCAAGCGGCTCAAGCTCGGCCGTCACCCGCCGGGTGGCGGCTCGCAGCTGCTCATCGAGTCGGACTCGATCGTGCTGGTCAAGCAGCCAGGCGATGAGGGGTTCACCCCGCTGGGCAGCGGTGGCCGCGACGTCGACCTCAAGCCGGGCCCCGCGCTGCCCGCCGATCCAGGGCCTGAACCCTTCTCCGCGCCCGCGGTCAAGGGCGGCGGCGAGTGGCGGGTGCTGCAGAGCACGACGGCCTACGGCACGCTGGTGGTCGCCGCCGACCTGGAGGAGGTCAGGGACATCACCAAGCGGCTGGTGCTCATCGAGGTGCTGGGCGGCGGCGGGATCCTGCTCATCCTGGCCGTGGTGGGCGTCACGACCGTGCGGCGCAGCATGCGTCCGCTGGGCGAGATCGAGCGGACCGCGCACGCCATCGCCGGCGGCGAGCTCGGCCGCCGCGTGCCGGACGCCGACCCGCGTACCGAGGTGGGGAGCCTGGCCAGGTCGCTCAACAGCATGCTGGCCCAGATCGAGGCGGCCTTCGCGGCCCGCTCGGCCTCCGAGGCGGCGGCGCGCCGCTCGGAGGACCGCATGCGCCAGTTCGTCGGCGACGCCTCGCACGAGCTGCGCACCCCGCTCACCTCGATCAAGGGCTTCGCCGAGTACGCCAGGCAGAACCCGAACGCCGACCCCGCCGAGCTGATGCAGCGGGTGGAGAAGGCGGCCGGCCGGATGAGCCTGCTGGTGGACGACCTGCTGCTGCTCGCGCGGGTCGACCAGCACCGCCCGCTGCGCATGCGGCCGGTGGACATGCTCGCCCTGGCCGCCGACGCCGTGCACGACGCCAGGATCCTGGCCACCGACCGGACGATCAACCTGGACGTCGTCGGCGGCGCGGCCCTCATCGTCCTGGGCGACGAGGTACGGCTGCGCCAGGTCGTCGGCAACCTGGTGACCAACGCGCTCATCCACACCGAGAAGGGCACGCCGGTCGCCATCCGGGTCGGGGCGAGCGACCACACGGTCTTCTTCGAGGTCGTCGACCAGGGGCCCGGGCTCACGCCCGAGCAGATGGAGCACGTCTTCGAGCGGTTCTACCGCGCCGATTCGGCCAGGTCACGCCGGGTGTCGGGGGAGGACAGGGGCAGCGGGCTCGGGCTGGCCATCGTGCGGGCGCTCGTGCAGGCGCACGGCGGCACCGTCACGGTGGAGTCCGCCGTCGGGATCGGCTCCACGTTCAGGGTGGAACTCCCACTCGCCTTGGAGTGAGCCTTCAGTCTTCTTTCAGGTGGCCGCGTCATCCTGAGAGGGTGAGTACGCCGGAAGCGCTGATCCTGGTGGTGGACGATGAGCCCAGCATCAGAGACCTGCTTTCGGTGAGCCTGCGTTACTCCGGTTTCGAGGTGCTGACCGCCGCCGACGGCTACGAGGCCGTGGAGGTGGCTGAGCGGGTCGGCCCCGACCTGGTGATCCTGGACGTGATGCTGCCCGACCTGGACGGGTTCGAGGTGGCCAAGCGGATCGACGCGCCCGTGCTGTTCCTGACCGCCCGCGAATCCACCGAGGACAAGCTGGTCGGGCTCGGCGTGGGCGACGACTACGTGACCAAGCCGTTCAGCCTGGAGGAGGTCCAGGCCAGGGTCCGGGCGGTGCTGCGCCGTACCAGGGGTGACGTCGCGCCGCCGCGCATCATGCAGGTGGCCGACCTGGTGCTGGACGAGGAGGCCGGGGAGGTGACCCGGGCGGGCAAGTCGGTCCGGCTGTCGCCGACGGAGTACAAGCTGCTGCACTACTTCATGACCAACGCGGGCCGGGTGCTGTCGAAGGCGCAGATCCTGGACCACGTCTGGAACTACGACTTCGGCGGCGACACCGGGGTGGTCGAGTCCTACATCTCCTACCTGCGGCGCAAGGTGGACGACGTCGAGCCGCGGCTGATCCACACCCTGCGCAGCGTCGGCTACGTGCTCAGGGAACCACCCGCCGAGTAGCCAGGGCCGCGCCCGCCAGCGCGAACAGCGCGCCCACCAGGAACGGTGCCATCGTCCCGAACTGCTGACCCACCACGCCCGCCACGCCTGAGCCCGCGGCGACCCCGGCGCCGGCGGCCGTCGACACCCAGCCGAAGGCCTCGGCCTGCGCCGCCGGGGCGAGCTCGTCCACCAGCAGCGACGTGGTCGTCAGCGCCGGGTTGAGCGCTATCCCCGCCAGGAAGAGCATCGCCCAGAACGCGGGTAACCAGGGCAGCGCCACGAGGGGGAGCGTGGCCACGCCCATCGCCAGCATGAGGACCACGAGCCGGGTCCGCGGTGCCACGGTCCACTCGCGCATGCCGTACAGGGCGGCGCCGGCGATGCCGCCCAGCGAGAGCGCGGCGACCAGCAGGCCGGTGGCGGCGGGCATGCCGCGGGCGGCGGCCAGCGCGGGCAGGCCCACCTCCAGCGCGCCGATCGTGCCGCCGAGCAGGAGCATCACGGCGAGCAGGATCCACATCCCCCGATGGGCGAACACCCGGCCCCGCTCCTCGCGGGCGCCCGGCGCGGAACGCGAGGACAGGGCGGAGAAGGCCAGCGTGCCCAGCCCGGCGGCGACGGCGACCAGGCCGAGCGCGACGGAGGCCGAGGCGAGCGCGATCGCCATGCCGAACACCAGCGGCCCGGCGAGGATCGCCAGCTGCTGCACCAGATAGACCAGGCTGTAGGCGGCCGTGCGGCCCTCGCCCAGCCGGCCCCACTCCAGGCGCATGCTCACCGAGATGGGCGGCAGGTTCGCCCCCGCCACCAGGGCCAGCACGACCAGCGCCCAGCTGGGCGCCCGCACGTCCGCGCAGGCGACGAGGGCGGCCAGCGCGCCGACGTGCGCCAGCGCCGTGACGACCAGCACCGATCTGGCGCCGCGGCGATCGATGACCCGTCCCTGGACCGGCCTGGCCAGGCCGGTGCCGATCGACATCGCCGCCGCGCACCCGCCGGCCATCGCGAGCGACCGCGTCGACTCCTGCACCACCAGCACGATCCCCACGGGCGCCACCTGCTGGGTCAACTGCGCCGCGAACCCCAGCACGGCCTGCCCCGCCACTCCGGGGCGGCGTAACAGATCCCTGTACACAGATCGATCATAAGTGTTCCTTGACAGTCAAATAACTTGAATGACAAGATATAAGAGAATCAAGACTTCCTGAGAGGAGCACCACGATGAACGCCCTGCGGACCACCCAGCGCGTCGAGGCCTTCCACACCGCCACCAAGAAGCTCGGCCGGTGGACCGACGCCGACACCTTCAAGCTGCGCGCCCACCGCGGGTACGCCGTGCTCGACCTGCGCGCCGTCGAGGCCGACGAGATCGAGATCCGCATCGACGCCGAGCGCTCCGCGCTCAAGCTGCTCGTCCCCGACGAGGCCGTCATCGACCAGTGGGACCTGCGGATGATCGGCCGCGGCAAGGTCAAGGACTGGACCCGCCTGCCCGGCCAGTCGGGCCCGCGCATCCGCCTCCTCGGCGAGATCCGCCACGGCGAGGTGAGGATTTCACGCGGTGGAGTGGCCGTCCTGACCGCCATGCTCTCCCGCGAGTTCCTCAACGACTGCCACCGCGCCCACCGAGAGGGCGGCTCGCCAACCGTCCACGACCCTGCTTGATCCTGTACGGCAAGCCACACCACCGGCCGCCCCCCGCACTTCGGCTGAGGGCCCGCGACCGGCGCTACTGGCGAGTCGGGGACGGTGACCCGCCATCACGGCGCACGGGACCCGCCTGTCGCCGCTACGGCGCCGCCGCGTCACGGCACAAGGCGCCGTCGTTACGACGCTGCCGCAAGGGCGTCCAGAAGCGGTTTGAGCAGCGGATGGGCCTCCGCGCCTCTGCGTACCGCGGCGAAGACCCGGCGTTCCGGGCCGGAGACCTGCTGGATGGTGACGCCTGGCAGGGCCATGTCCTTCAGAGCGCGCCTTGGTACGAGGGCGACGCCGGTGCCGGCGCCGACCAGGGCGACAACTGCTCTGAAGTCGTCGGAGGAGTGGGCGAAGCGTGGGGTGAAACCCGCCTGCTCGCAGGCGAACGTGATGACGTCGTGCACCGGGTTGCCCGGGTAGGGCCCGATCCAGGTCTCCTCGGCCAGCGCCGGCAGGTCCACAGGCTCGTCGCGGCCGGGCGGCAGGACCAGATCGAAGGGCTCGGCGTACAGGGGGCGGCGGGTGATGCGGCGGTCGGTCGCGTCGGGCGCGCCCCGGTACTCCACCGCGATCGCGAGGTCGGCCAGCTCGTCCAGCAGCATCTTCAGCCCCTGGTCGCCCTCGGCGTCCAGCACCCGAACCCGCAGGCCGGGGTTCGTCACGGCCAGCGCGGCCATCGCGGGGGAGAGCACGGCGCTGATCGCGGTGGCGAAGCAGGCCACCGTGACCTCGCCTGCCGCGCCGGTGGCGTAGGCGGCCACCTCCGCCTCGGCGCGTTCGAGCTGGGCCAGCACCTCGTTGGCGTGGGCGAGCATGATCCTGCCCACCGCGGTCAGGTGGACGCCCCGGCCGTCACGGGTGAACAGCCGGTGCCCCACCTCGTGCTCCAGCGCGCCGAGCTGCTGGGACACGGCCGACGGCGTCAGGTGCAACGCGGCCGCCGCGGCGGTGACCGTACCGTGGTCGGCCACCGCCCGCAGGGTGCGCAGGCGCCGCGTGTCTATCACGCAGCGAGGATACTCATCCCCGAGCCTGGATGAACGCCTCCACCACCCGGTCCACGTCCTCGGCGGAGTGCGCGGCCGACAGCTGGACCCGGATCCTGGCCTGGCCGTGCGGCACCACCGGGTAGGAGAAGCCGATCACGTAGATGCCCAGGTCGAGCAGCCGCTCGGCCATCGCGGCGGCCTCGGCCGCATCGCCGATCATGACGGGCGCGATCGGGTGGTCGCCGGGCAGGATGTCGAAGCCCGCCTCGGCCATCTTCGTCCGGAACCGCGCGGTGTTGTCGCGCAGCCGCTCGCGCGCCTCGCTGCTGGTCTCCAGCAGGTCCAGGATACGCAGCGACGCCGAGGCGATCACCGGGGCGAGGGAGTTGGAGAACAGGTACGGCCGCGAGCGCTGGCGCAGCAGGTCGCAGATCTCCTTGCGGGCCGCCACGTAGCCGCCGCTGGCGCCGCCGAGCGCCTTGCCCAGCGTGCCGGTGATGATGTCCACCCGGTCGGTGACCCCGTGCAGCTCCGGCGTGCCCCGCCCGGTCGGGCCGACGAAGCCCACGGCGTGTGAGTCGTCGACCATGACCATCGCGCCGTACTGGTCGGCCAGGTCGCAGATCTCGCGCAGCGGCGCGAGATAGCCGTCCATCGAGAACACGCCGTCGGTCACGATCAGCTTGCGGCGGGCGTCGGCGGCCTCCTTCAGCCGGGCCTCGAGCTCGCCCATGTCCCGGTTGGCGTAGCGGAGGCGGCGGGCCTTGGACAGCCGGATGCCGTCGATGATCGAGGCGTGGTTCAGTGCGTCGGAGATCACCGCGTCCTGCGCGTCGAGCACCGTCTCGAACACGCCGCCGTTGGCGTCGAAGCACGAGCTGTACAGGACGGTGTCCTCCATGCCGAGGAAGTCCGACAGGCGGCCCTCGAGCTCCTTGTGCACCTCCTGCGTCCCGCAGATGAACCGCACCGAGGCCATGCCGAAGCCCCACCGGTCGAGCGCCTGCTTGGCGGCCTCGATCACCTCGGGGTTGTCGGCCAGGCCCAGGTAGTTGTTGGCGCAGAAGTTCAGCACCTCCCGCCCGGCCACGCCGACCGACGCGTTCTGCGGGGTGGTGATCACCCGCTCCGGCTTCAGCAGCCCAGCCTCGGTGATCTCCTCGAGGGTCTCCCGCAACTGCGAGCGCACCTCAGTGAACATGTGACCCTCCCACGGATCCTTCGGCGGCTTCGCCGTACGAAATCATGACCAGTCCAGGATGACCTTGCCGGTGCGTCCGCTCGCTGCCGTGTCGAAGGCGGCGTCGAAGTCGCGGTAGGAGAAGCGGTCGGTGATGACCGGCGTCAGGTCCAGGCCCTTCTCCAGCAGAACCGACATGTTGTACCAGGTCTCGTACATCTCTCGGCCGTAGATGCCCTTGATGGTGATCATCGAGGTGACGATCGTGGACCAGTCGACGGCGAACTCCTCCGCGGGCAGGCCGAGCATGGCGATCTTCCCGCCGTGGGTCATGTGGGCGATCATCTGCCGCAGGGCGGCCGGGTTGCCCGACATCTCCAGCCCGACGTCGAAGCCCTCGCGCATGTCCAGGCGCTTCATGCCGTCCTCGAGCGAGCTGTGCGCGATGTCCAGCGCCAGGTTGACGCCGAGCTTGGTGGCCAGGTCCAGACGCTCGGGGCTGACGTCGGTGATGACCACGTTGCGCGCGCCCACGTGCGTGGCGACCGCCGCCGCCATCAGCCCGATCGGGCCGGCGCCGGTGATCAGCACGTCCTCGCCGACCAGCGGGAAGGACAGCGCCGTGTGCACGGCGTTGCCGAACGGGTCGAAGATGGCCGCCACGTCCGGGTCGACGGGGACCCGGTGCACCCAGACGTTCGAGGCGGGCAGCGTGACGTACTCGGCGAAGGCGCCGTCACGGTTGACGCCCAGCCCGATCGTGTTGCGGCACAGGTGGCGGCGGCCGGCCATGCAGTTGCGGCACTTGCCGCAGACGATGTGGCCCTCGCCGCTGACCAGGTCGCCGACCTTGATGTCCTCGATGCCGGGCGCGACCTCGACGACCTCGCCGCTGAACTCGTGTCCCACGATCAGCGGCAACTTCAACGTGTGCCGCGCCCAGTCGTCATATTTACGGATATGCAGGTCAGTGCCGCAGATCCCGGTGCGGAGCACCTTGATCAGCACCTCGCCGGGGCCGACCTCGGGCTCGGGTACGTCCACGAGCCACAGCCCGGCCTCGGGCCTCTCCTTGACCAGCGCTTTCATCGGCCAAACCCCCTCGTCTGAACCTAACGCACTGTGCCCGTTGACCTCCGGAGGTGTCCATCGAGGGTTTCTTAACTCCCCCCACAGTCCTTCTTCACACGGGGCAAATCGGCCGTTATGCGGCGCGGTGAGTCTTCTCCTGTACGGCAGGCCACCCCACCCGCCGCCCGCCGCACTTCGGCTGAGGGCCCGTGCCCGGCGCTCGCGGCGAGTCGGTGCCGCTTGCCCGCCGCCACGGCGCTTCCTTGTCCAGGCACCACGGTCCCTCCGTCCCGCCGTACATCGCGCCGGACGACCGCCGTACCCCTCCTCGCCGAGCCCGGCGCGGTGGGACCCCCGGGAACACGGTTCGCTGGCCCGGCGAGGTGAGACCCCCGCCACGGTCTCCCTGGTCTGGTGCGGTGAGACGCCGGGGCCACGGTCCCTCCTGGCCCGGCGCGGTGGAACCCCGTGCGCCGCGGTTTTGCCTGACTCGTTGGGGGTGGGGAGCGTATTCGGTGGTCGAGAGGGCGCTTACGCTGGCTGGGCAGGCGAAAACGGGTGTCGAGGCGGGAAATCGGTGGGAAATCTATTTTCACAACCTTCTTCACTAAAAGTAGGATGACCTGGTGCTACAGCAGAGCGGTGACGCCTCACTCCTGCGCAGGCTGAACTCGGCCGCCATCCTGCGCCTGCTTCGTGACGCCGAGGTGCTCACGCTGAGCGAGCTGGCCAGGGGCGCCAGGGTGTCCAGGCCGACGGTCGAGGCGATCGTCGAGGAACTGGTGACCGAGGGCTGGGCCGAGGAGTGCCCCGACGAGCCGGGCGACAGGCCACGTGGCAGGCCGGCGCGCCGCTTCAGGTTCCGTGCCTCGGCGGGGCACGTGGTGGGCGTCTCCATCGGTCACACGTCGGTGCAGGCCATGGTGGCCGATCTGAACGGCACGATCGTGGCCGTCCAGGCCATGCCGATCTCGCCGGGCGTGCGCGCCGCCGACCGGCTGGCGGCCGTGGGGGATCTCGTCACCACCGTCACCGCCCAGGCAGGGCTGGCCGTACACGAGGTCGCCGCGGTGGGCGTGGGCACCACCGGCGTGGTCGACGGTGAGGGCCGGGTGGTCAAGAGCGTGGTGCTGAGCGACTGGACGGGCGTGCCGCTGCAGGCCGAGTTGGCCGCCCGCCTGCCGGTGCCCGTAGTGGTGGAGAACGACATGCGCCTGGCCGTGATCGCCGAGCACTGGCGCGGCGTCGCCCAGGGCTACCGCGACGTGGTCTACCTCTACACCGGCACCCGGCTCGGGCTCGGTCTGCTGATCGGCGGCGTGCCGTACCGGGGAGCCCATGCCGCCTCGGGCGAGATCGGCCAGATGCCGACCGGCACCTGGGCGGCCTTCAAGGCGGTCACCGACTACGCGATGAGCGTCGAGCCGGGCGAGCTGCGCTCGCCGCTCGACTGCGCCCGCTTCGCGATCGAGCGCGCCCGCCGGGGCGACGCCAAGGCCTCGGACGCCGTCAGGGAGTTCGGGGCGGGCCTGGGCGAGAGCCTGATCACCATCGTGAACCCGCTTGACCCTGAGCTGGTGGTGATCGGCGGCAGCCTCTCGCCCGCCGGTGACCTGCTGGTGGGACCGGTGAAGGAGGTCTTCGACGAGATCTGCCTGTACCCGCCGCTGGTGGTGGCCTCCGAGCTGGGCAGCGAGTCGATCACGCTGGGCGCGGTCAGGCTCGCCCTCAACCACGCCGACAAGGTGCTCTTTTCATAGCTTGTCTGGATAAATCGGTCACGAAGCTGTCACAAGACGGCTTCGTGCGCGCATCTTCTGACTGCATATGAGTGATTAACCCTAGTTTCTTGCATAAATACGCCTTAGCCTCCAGTCACTCGTTCAGCCCGACAGATGGGGACGACATGACAGGCAAGATGCGGGCGCTGATGTGCGCCGGTGCGCTCGTGGCAGGACTCGCGGGATGCTCCTCCTCGGGCGAAAGTTCGGACGGCACGGTCACGATCACCTGGGGCCACTGGGGGACGGCAGAGACCTGGGGGCCCACCGCGACCAAGCTGGCGCAGGCCTTCGAGAAGAGCCACCCGAAGATCAAGGTCAAGATCGAGTTCACGCCGAACAAGGAGTACTGGACCAAGCTCCAGACCGCCGCGGCCAGCGGCAGCGCCCCCGACGTGTTCTGGATGAACGGCCCGCGCATCGGCGTGTACGCCTCCCAGGGCGCGCTGCTGCCGCTGTCGGACCAGATCGCCAAGGACAAGCTCGACATGAGCAAGTACCCCAAGGCGCTGGTCGACCTCTACCAGCTCGACGGCAAGCAGTACGGCATCCCGAAGGACTACGACACCATCGGGCTGTTCTACAACAAGGACCTGTTCGACAAGGCCAAGGTGAAGTACCCCACGGCCGACTGGACCTGGGACGACGTGCGCAAGGCCGCCACCAAGCTGACCGACGCCGGCAGCGGCGTGTGGGGCATCGGCGCTCCCGCCTGGAACCAGACCCAGTACTACGACACGATGGTCCAGGCCGGCGGCTACATCATCTCCGAGGACAAGAAGAAGTCGGGCTTCGACGACCCCGCCTCCATCCAGGGCCTGCAGTTCTGGAAGGACTTCCTGGACAAGAAGGAGTCGCCGACCCAGCAGCAGATGACCGACACCGACCCGAGCGTGCTGTTCCAGAACGGCAAGCTGGCCATGTTCTACGACGGCTCCTACGACGCCGTCATGTACCAGAACTCCAAGGGTCTCAACTGGGACGTCGCGCCCATGCCGAAGGGCCCCAAGAGCAACGCCAGCATCATCCACGGCCTGGCCAACGTCGTCTACGCCAAGACCAAGCACCCGCAGGAGGCGTGGGAGTTCGAGAAGTTCCTGTCCTCGGAGGAGGGGAACAGGATCCAGGCCGAGTCGGGTTCGGTGATCCCCGCCTACCAGGGGATGGCCGACGTCTGGGCCAAGTCGATGCCCGGCAAGAACCTGCAGATCTTCCTCGACGCCACCGAGACGGCTGTGCCGTACCCGATCTCCAAGAACACCGCCGTCTGGGCGCGCAAGGAGGTCGACGCGATCACCAAGGCCTACACCGACGGCAACCAGGTGGAGCCGCTGGCCAAGGAGTTCGCGGCGAGCATGAACGCCGACCTGGCCGCCGAGAAGTAAGTTGAGCACGATCGAAAGGACGGTCGCCGCCGGCCCGGCGGCGGCCGCCCGCCCGATACCCAGGCGCAGGCTGCGCGACCGCGAATGGGTCTGGGGCTACCTGCTGATCGCGCCCACGGTCCTCGGCCTCGGGATCTTCTACCTGTGGCCCATGGTCCAGTCGGTCTACTACAGCTTCACCGAGTGGACTCTGTTCGGCGACTCCACCTGGGTGGGGATCGCCAATTACACCAAGCTGCTGCACGACCCGGCGATCGGCAAGGCGCTGGTCAACACGTTCGTGTACTCGGTGCTGATCCTGCTCGGCATCCCGGTCTCGGTCCTGGTGGCCGCGTTGCTCAACGCGCGCGGGCTGCGACTGGTCGGGCTCTACCGGACGCTGTACTTCCTGCCCGTGGTGACCATGCCGGCGGCCGTCGCGATGGTCTGGGCCTGGCTCTACAACGGCGACTACGGCCTGTTCAACTACCTGCTCGGCCTGGTGGGCATCAAGGGGACCTCGTGGGTGGCCGACCCCGACACCGCCCTGTACGCCGTGGTGATCATCGCGATCTGGTCGGCCATCGGCTACAACGCGGTCATCTTCATGGCCGGGCTGCAGGCCATCCCGCAGCACCTGTACGAGGCGGCCTCCATCGACGGGGCGGGCAAGATCCGGCAGTTCTTCAAGATCACGCTTCCGCTGCTGTCACCGAGCATCTTCTTCGTCTCGGTGCTGACCGTGATCGGCGGGTTGCAGGCCTTCGACATGTTCTTCCTGCTGTTCAGGAAGGGCAACCCGGCGCGCGAGGACAGCCAGACCGTGGTGTCGCTGTTCTTCACCTACGCCTTCGAGGAGGGCGCCAAGGGCTACGCGGCCGCGCTCGCCGTCGTGCTGCTGATCATCACGCTGGTGCTGACCGTCATCCAGTTCCGGCTGCAGAAGAAGTGGGTGCACTATGCGAGCTAACCGCCTGTGGCCCGTCCACGTGGTCCTCGCGGTAGGCGCCGCGGCCATGGTGCTGCCGTTCTTCTGGGAGGTCCTGACCTCGCTGAAGACCTTCACCGAGGCGACCAGGGTGCCTCCGGTGTGGATCCCGTCCTTCCAGTGGTCCAACTACGCCAAGATCTTCGAGCAGACGCCGTTCCTGCACCAGTTCTGGAACACCGTGGCCATGACGGTCATCAGGACCTGCGGGCAGTTGCTGTTCTGCTCGATGGCCGCCTACGCGTTCGCCCGGTTGAAGTTCCCCGGACGTAACATCATCTTTGTGGCGCTGCTGTCGGTGCTGATGGTGCCCGGGCAGTTGTTCCTGATCCCGCAGTACCAGATCATGCAGGGGCTCGGGTGGCTGAACACGCTGCCGGGCCTGGTCGGGCCCGGAGTGTTCAGCGCGTTCGGCACGTTCATGCTCCGGCAGTTCTTCCTCGGCCTGCCCAGTGAGGTGGAGGAGGCGGCCAGGATCGACGGCGCCCATCCGGTCCGCATCTACTGGAGCGTGATGCTGCCGCTGGCCAGGCCGGGGCTGATGGCCCTGGGCGTGCTGACCGTGATGTGGTCGTGGAACGATCTCATGTGGCCGCTCATCGTCAACACCGACCCGGAGCAGATGCCGCTCTCGGCCGGGCTCTCCTCGCTCCAGCAGGAGCACCTCAACGAGTTCCACGTCCTGATGGCGGGCTCGCTCGTGGCCAGCCTGCCGATGATCGTTTTGTTTATCGTGATGCAGAAGCAAATCATCCAGGGCATCGCGTTCACCGGCTCGAAGTGAAAGGACACCAGTGGAAGACCTGCGCATCGGCGTCGTCGGCCTGGGACTGCGAACCAGCCTCGCCCGCGCCGCGCACCGGCCGGGCAAGGGCTCGGTCGTGGCCGCTCTCTGCGACACCGATCCGGCCGCGCTCAAGAGGCAGGCGGGCCACTTCGAGGCCGGCATCCTGACGGAGGACTACCGGACGCTGCTCGAGCGGCCCGACCTCGACGCGATCATCGTGATGACGCCCGACGACACCCACGAGCGCATCGCGATCGACTGCCTGGAGGCCGGCAAGCCCGTCTACCTGGAGAAGCCGCTGGCCATCACCGTCGAGAGCTGCGACCGCATCCTGGAGGTCGCCCGCCGTACCGGGACCAGGCTGTACGTGGGGCACAACATGCGCCACATGGGCGTGGTCAGGCTGATGCGCGACATCATCCGCAAGGGCGTCATCGGCGAGCCCAAGACGGTCTGGGTCCGCCACTTCGTCTCTTACGGCGGCGACTACTACTTCAAGGACTGGCACGCCGACCGCACCCGCACCACAGGGCTGCTCCTCCAGAAGGCCGCCCACGACCTGGACGTCGTCCACTGGCTGGCCGGCGGCTACACCACCCGCGTCAACGCCTTCGGCGACCTCATGCTGTACGGTGACCTGCCGCGCAGGGCGCCCGACACGCCCCGGCCTGAGGGCTGGCTGAAGGAGTTCGACTGGCCGCCCACCCAGCGGCGCGACCTGAACAGCGTGGTCGACGTCGAGGACGTCAGCGTGATGAACATGCGGCTCGACAACGGGGTCATCGCCGCCTACCAGCAGTGCCACTTCTCGCCCGACTACTTCCGCAACTACACCGTCATCGGCACCGAGGGGCGGCTGGAGAACTTCGGTGACGGGCCGGGCGACACGGTCAAGGTGTGGAACACCGGGCCCTCGGACTACCGCGACGACTGCGACATCGCCTACCGCGTGCCCGAGGCCAAGGGCGGCCACGGCGGGGCCGACCCGCAGATCATCGCCGAGTTCGTCCGCTTCGTTCGCGAGGGTGGCGCCACCGACACCTCGCCAGTCGCCGCCCGGATGAGCGTGGCGGCCGGCTACATGGCCACGCTGTCGCTGCGTGAGGGCGGCATGCCGTACGACATCCCGCCGCTCGACCCGGAGCTGGCCGCCTACTTCGACCGGGGGCAGGTGCGTTGACCGAGCCGTGGTGGCGCCAGGCTGTCATCTACCAGGTCTACCTCCGCTCGTTCGCCGATTCCGACGGTGACGGCGTCGGCGACCTGGAGGGGCTGCGGGGGCGGCTGGACTACCTGCGGCGGCTGGGGGTGGACGGGATCTGGCTCAACCCGTGCTACCCGTCGCCCGGCGCCGACCACGGCTACGACGTGTCCGACTATATGGATATCGACCCCCTGTATGGGGGTTTGTCCGCTTGGGACCGCCTTTTGAGCGATGCGCATGCGCGCGGGCTCAAGGTCCTCATGGACCTGGTGCCCAACCACTGCTCGGTCGAGCACCCGTGGTTCAAGGCGGCATTGGCGGGCGACCGGGAGATGCGTGACCGGTTCATCTTCCGCCGGCAGCCGAACAACTGGCAGTCGATCTTCGGCGGGCCCGCGTGGACGCGGGTCGACGACGAGTGGTACCTGCACAGCTTCGCCCCGGAACAACCGGACTTCAACTGGCGCAACCCGGCCGTGGCCGAGTACTTCGACCAGGTCCTGCGGTTCTGGTTCGACCGGGGCGTCGACGGCATCCGCATCGACGTCGCCCACATGATGTACAAGCAGGCCGACCTGCTCGACTGGCCCGGGACCGGCCACAACCCGCACATGAGCAACCAGCCCGAGGTGCACGAGGTGCTGCGGCGCTGGCGCAGAATCGCCGACGGCTACGCGCGGGACCTGACGCTGGTGGGGGAGATCTGGGTCCCCACCGTCGACGACCTCGCCCTGTTCCTGCGTCCCGACGAGCTGCCGCAGGCCTTCTACTTCGACCTGCTGATGTGCCCGTGGGACGCGGGCCGCTTCCGCGACTCGATCACGCGCGGCCTGTCAGGCGCCGGCGGCACCTGGACGCTGGCCAACCACGACGTCCACCGCTCCGTCAGCCGCTACGGCCTGCTCACCCGCACCGGCGGCCCCGCCACCCGGCCCCGCGGCGAGGTCGACGTCGCCCTGGGCGTACGGCGAGCCAGAGCGGCCGCCCTCCTCACGCTCGCCCTCCCCGGATCCGTCTACCTCTACCAGGGCGAGGAAGCCGGCCTGCCCGAAGTCCTCGACCTCCCGGACTCGGTCAGGCAGGACCCGACCTTCCACCGCTCAGGCCCCGCCGACTACGGCCGAGACGGCTGCCGCGTCCCCCTGCCGTGGACCTCCACGGGCCCCTCCTTCGGCTTCTCCGCATCGCCGTCCCCCTGGCTCCCCCAGCCGCGGTGGTTCGCCGACTACGCCATCGAGGATCAGATCGACCTGACGGATTCCACCTGGACCCTCCACCACCAGGCCCTGACCCTCCGCCGCACCCTCTCGGGCCCCCTGGAATGGCTCCCCACCCCCAGACACGACGTCCTCGCCTTCCGCCGCGGCTCCCTGACCTCGGTGACAGTCTTCGGCGACGCTCCCTACCCGACCACCCTGGGAACCCCCGCCCTGGCCTCCACCCCCTGCACCCCCGACGAAATCCCCGGCAACACCACCGCCTGGTTCGTAGAGTGAATCCCGAGAAGGGAGCTTGCATGCGACGCACTATCGGTGCCTAGCAGGGGACGACGCCGACGTCAGTGCGGACGGGACGACATCTACCGGTGGCAGGCGGGGAAGCCCTCCTGACAGTGGCCGGGACAAATCCACAACCCCGGTCGAGGTTCGGATCCACACCTGTGGTGAAGCAGGAACCGGAAGTAATCGCCTGAACAGGCGGTGAATCGATCCCTCCCTCATCCAAGCCTGAGTCCCAGGAGAACAGACGGAACCCTGCGCCTCCGAGTTGAAGATCACTTCAACTTCCGGAGGGGCACCATCAGTCAGGCGACCGAGAACACCAGCTTCACCTGCGAGAACTGCGGACACGACGTAGAAAGGCTGACCAACGGCAGCTACCGGAACCACTGCCCTCAGTGCCTGACCTCCAAGCACGTCGACGTGCTGCCCGGTGACCGGGCGGCCGGGTGTGGCGGGCTGATGGAGGCTGTCGGGCTCGACCACCACTCGGCCAAGGGGTTCATGCTCGTCCACCGATGCGTCCGATGCGGGCACGTGCGGCGCAACAGGGTGGCACCCGACGACGAGATCGTCGGGAACCCGTGGCTCGGGCTGTGAGGTGGATGCCCGCCGCTGTGGAGGCGGCGGGCATCGGTGTCGGGGGTTAGTGGTCGGCCTGGTTGGGCTGTTTGGTGTCCTGGGTCAGGTCGGTCAGCGGGTCGGGGTCGGTAGAGGCGGCCGCGATCTGGCGGGGGCCGTTGGGGCTTTCGGCTTCCTGGGCGTCCGCCACGGCCTCGGCCGCGGCCTCCGTGGCCTTGGCGATCTCCTCCTCGGCGGCGGTGAACTCCGGCTCCTCCTCTACCGCCTCCACCTTGGGCAGCGCCTTGGTGAAAGCCTGGGACACGGCGCCGAGGGCGGAGGTGACCTCGCTCGGGATCACCCAGGTCGTGTTGCCACCCTGGGCGAGCTGCGGCAGCACCTGCAGATACTGGTAAGCGAGCAGCTTGGGATCGGGATCGTTGCGGTGCACGGCCTGGAACACCTGGTCGATCGCCCGCGACTCACCCTCGGCCTTGAGCACGGCCGCGGTCCGCTGGCCCTCGGCCCGCAGGATCGCGCTCTGCTTGTCGCCCTCGGCGGTCAGGATCTGCGACTGCCGCTGGCCTTCGGCGTTCAGGATCGCGGCCCGCTTGTCCCGCTCGGCCCGCATCTGCTTCTCCATCGCGTCCTTGATGGTCTTGGGCGGGTCGATGGCCTTGATCTCGACGCGGTTGACCCGGATGCCCCATTTGCCGGTCGCCTCGTCGAGCACGCCGCGCAGCTGGCTGTTGATCGTGTCGCGGGAGGTCAGCGTCTTCTCCAGGTCCATGGAGCCGACGACGTTCCGCAGCGTGGTGACGGTCAGCTGCTCGACCGCCTGGATGTAGTTGGCGATTTCATAGGCGGCCGCCCGCGGGTCGGTCACCTGGAAGTAGAGCACGGTGTCGATCTCGACGACCAGGTTGTCCTCGGTGATCACCGGCTGCGGCCGGAAGGAGACCACCTGTTCGCGCAGGTCGATCATCGGGTAGACGCGGTCGACGTAGGGGATGACGAAGTTCATCCCCGGCTTCAGCGTGCGGTGGTAGCGGCCCAGCCGCTCCACGTTCCGCGCCCGCGCTTGCGGGACGATCCGCACCGCCTTCAATACGGTGATCACCGCCAGGAGGATGACGAGTATCCCGACTATCAACAGCGGATCCATGGCGTCACCAGTCCTCTTTACTGCGTATGCCCTGGTTCTTCAGGGCGGGAGGAAACGCGGCTCGTTGCCGCGCGCTTGTGCCGGTCGGGTCGGTCAGAGTGGTCACGTTCCCGCCGGCGGGCGGAATCATGCCTGCTGAGATCTCGTACCGGAGCACCCCATGGCCGCACGGGGAGGCCGGCCTGTGAACCGTGAACCTCAACCTGTGCACCTCCCCGTGGGGCGTAAGTCGGAATCCCGCGTCTCAATCCCGTGGATATACGACGGCGGTGGCTCCTTCGATTTCCATGACATCGACGGTGGTGCCGATGGGGATCACCAGTGATTCGTCGTAGGCGCGGGCCGACCATTCCTCACCGCCGATGCGGATCCTGCCGTCTCTGCCCGTCACCTCGCGGACGACGTAGGCGGGCTTGCCGACGAGCGCTTCGACGCCGAAACGCTGCAGCTGCGGCTGGCGGAGGTGGCGCATGGCGATGGGACGGACGATGATCAGTCCGGCCGCGGAGGACAGGGCGAAGACCAGGAGCTGGATGGGAACCGGCAGCCCGATGGCCGCGGTGGCGGCCGCCAGGAGCGCGGCGGCGCCGAGCAGGCCAAGCGAGGCGGTCACGGTGAAGATTTCGGCCACGCCGAGAACTACTGCGAGGATTACCCAGATGATCCATTCATCCATGCTTCGGCCCTCCAAACGGGTTAACGGGCCTATATCCGCGACTGGTTCCCCTTATCTACGGTATTCCTCTCTTTCAACCTATGGCAGGGTTGGCGGCGGCGCCTGACGCACCCAGCCGCCTGCCGGGGTGGGGTCGTAAAGAGCGCTCCCGAGCTGCCATTTCTCCCACGGCAGTTGCCAGAATCCCCAGCCGTTGTTCCATTCGAGCACCCGGGCCGTGCCCGTGATCGTTACCGGATCGCCGCGCAGCGAGGAATCGAAGAACCAGGCGGCCTGGTCAGGCCTGGCGTTGACGCAGCCGTGGCTGACATTGGCCCGGCCCTGGGCCCAGACGTTGTTCTTGGCGTGCACGTATTCGCCGCTGTCGGAGATGCGGACGGCGTGGTCGATCATCACGTCGTAGAAGCCGGGATCGCCCTTCTTGCGGCCCGGTGAGATCATCCGGACCGGGTTGCCCTTGTCCATGGTCAGGTGGACGCCGCTGGTGGTGGTGTACTCCTTGGTGGTGGCCATGCCGGCGCTGATGGCCATGCGCTTGACGAGTTTGCCGTCGCGGCGCACGAGCATCTGGTGCGACACGGTGTCGACGGTGCTGACCTGCTTGCGGCCCACGGTGAAGGCGAAGGTGGTGTCGGCCGTGCCGTACACGCCTGTAGCGGGGCGCACGCCGGCCAGGTGGGCGGTGACCGTGACCCGCTGCCTGGCCGGCCAGTAGGAGCGGGTGCGGTAGATGACCTGGGTGTCGCTGATCCAGTGCCAGGCGCCCTCGACGGGTTTGGCCGCCTTGACCTCGAGCGCGCGCTCGACGGCGACCTTGTCCTGAACGGGGGTGTCGAAGTTGAGGATGATCGGCATGCCCACGCCGACGGTCTCGTCGGGCAGCGGCACGGCGGAGGCCACGTGGAACCCGCGGACGGCCGGGCGGGTGCGGAAGCGGCCCATGGCCACCGTGGCCGGGGTGCCGGACCCGACGGCCGTGGCGGTGACGGTGTATTCGGTGTCGGGGGTCAGCGTCCAGTCGGAGCGCCAGGTGGTGCGCGTCTGGTTGAGCTTGCCGGTGACGAGGCTGCCTCCGGCGTAGGCGAGCACCTGGCTGAGCGTGCCCGCTCTGGTGCGCACGACCAGGCCCCGGTCGGGCCTGGCGTGCTTGGCGTCGAAGGCCGGGTAGACCGCGACGACCGGTTGCGTGGGCCGAGGCGCCTCGGCCGACACTGAGGAGCAGCCCGTGATCAGTAGAAGGCCGAGGAGAAGGGCGCGGCGCATCGCACTCCTGCACTCTTGGGGACGGGGTCTCCAAGAGTAGCGCGGAGTGATGTCACAAGCACGCTAGGTAACTTATCCGATGGTTCCGGACACTTCACCCAGTGTCAGGTCGCCCGCGGTGGCCCGGAGGGTGACGGTGTCGCCGTCCTGCAGGAAGCCCCTGGTCTCGCCGCCGGCCAGCTTGATCGGGTCGGTGCCGTTCCAGGTCAGCTCGATCAGCGAGCCGCGTTCCTCGCGCTCGGGCCCCGAGATCGTGCCGCTGGCGAACAGGTCGCCGGTGCGCAGGGAGGCGCCGTTGACGGTCATGTGGGCGAGCATCTGGTCGGGTGTCCAGTACATGCTCGCGTACGGCGGGCGGGACACGATCTCGCCGTTGAGCCAGACCTCGACCGCGATGTCGAGCCCCCAGTCGGCCCCGCGGCGCAGGTAGTCGAGCGGCTCGGGATCCTGGGCGGGACCGGGCACGCGCGGCAGCGCCTCGAGCGGGGTGATCCACGGCGAGATCGACGTGGCGAACGACTTGCCCAGGAAAGGCCCGAGCGGCACGTACTCCCAGGCCTGGATGTCGCGGGCGCTCCAGTCGTTGAGCAGCGTCACCCCGAACACGTGGTCCTCGAACGCCCCGGCAGGCGAGCCGAGCTCGGAGGGGACGCCGACGACGAAGCCCAGCTCGGCCTCGATGTCCAGCCGCTCGCACGGGCCGAACACCCCGGCCTTGAGCTGCCCGTTCGGCCGGCGGACAGGGGTGCCCGACACGACGACCGTGCCCGCGCGGCCGTGGTAGCCGATCGGCAGGTGCCGCCAGTTGGGCGTCAGCGGCTCGGAGTTGGGCCGGAAGATCTTGCCGACGTTGGAGGCGTGGTCGATCGAGCAGTAGAAGTCGACGTAGTCGGCCACCTCGAACGGCAGGTGCAGCGTGACCTGGTCGAGGGGGATCAGGTGCTGCTCGGCGCCGCCGCGCAGCACGTCCTGGATCCGGGCCCGGGTCTCGGTCCAGGCCTGCCGCCCGCGCGCCATGAAGGGGTTCAGCGAAGGCGCCAAGAACACCTCGTCGCCGAGTGCCGCGGCCAGGTCCAGCACCCGGTCCTCGAACCGCACGCCCACCCGAGGCGACTCCCCCCGCCGCGAGAAAACCCCGTAAGGCAGGTTGTCGATCCCGAAACTCATATGATCCCCAATGTCGTCAGATCTTCGATGGGCGTGCTCGTGCTGCACGACCCGTAGCTGACCAGCAGCTGCCTGGCGCGCTTGGCGGTGTCCTCGGGTACGGCGTGCGCCAGCCGTACCAGGTGCCCCACGTCTGTCGTGCGCAGGACGGTCGCGGGGTCGCGCCGCTCGACGGCCTCGCAGACCCCGAGCACCAGGTTGAGGAACCCGTGCCGGTCCACGCCCAGGGACGGGTCGAAGTGGCGGACGGCGTTGTGGAGTCCCGCCGTAGCCTTGAACGGGATGTCGTTGTCCACGCAGAACCGGATGAAGCCTCCCAAGCGCTCCACCGGCGGGAAGGCGTCGGCGGTCAGCCCGCCGCAGCGGACCTTCAGCCCGGCGCCCTCGGGCAGGCCGGCGACACGCGGCGGCACCTCGAGGAACAGGCGGACCCCGGCGGGCGCGCGCAGCTCGGCGGAGCGGGTCTCGACGAAGTCCACCGGCAGATCGGAGAAGTCCGGCAGCTCGGGCGTGTCGACGATGAGCCCGATCCTGTCAGGGACCGATTCCGATCGGCGCAGCGCGTCCAGGCGGCTGGTCGGGCACAGGAAGCGGTGGGTGAGTACCGGGTGGGCGCGCTCCTGGTCGTGGCGGTGGCGTTCCAGCGCCTGGTCCACGGGCAGCGACGTGGGCGGGAACAGCCCGGCGTCGTCGACGAGGGCGTTGAACAGGGTGCTCATCGGGCCCAGGTCCAGGCGTAGCCGGGGTCCTCGCAGGACAGCGCGCCCTGGCCGAGGTCGAGCGGCCTGAAGGTGTCGACCATGACGGCCATCTCGCTGGTGACCGTGTGTCCCTGCTTGACGGCCTCGACCACGGCTTCGACCGCGCCCGGCTGCGGGCCGTGGGTGAAGCCGGCCGGGTGCAGCGAGATCGAGCCGACGTCGATCCCGGACCCCTTGCGGGCGGAGTAGTCGCCGCCCACGTAGAACATGAACTCGTCGGAGTCCACGTTGTGGTGGTTGTAGGGGATCGGCACCGCGTCGGGGTGGAAGTCCAGCGGCCGCGGCATGAACGAGCACACCACGAACCCGGGCCCCTCGAAGGTCTGATGGACCGGCGGCGGCGCGTGGGTCTTCTTCACGATCGGCTCGAAGTCGTTGATGTTGAACGCGTACGGGTACAGGTACCCGTCCCAGCCGACCACGTCGAAGGGGTGGTTGCGGTAGACCAGCCGGGTCAGCCCGCCGCGGGTGCGGACCAGGACCGGCACCTCCTCGCCCTCCACGGTGAACGGCTCGGCGGGGGTGCGCAGGTCGCGCTCGCAGTAGGGGGCGTGCTCGAGGAACTGCCCGTACTGCGACAGGTAGCGCTTGGGCGGCCTGATGTGCCCGGCGGCCTCGATGGCCAGCACGTTTACCTGCCCGTCGGGCACCCAGCGGTGGATGGTGCCGGTCGGGATGACGATGTAGTCGCCTTCGCCCGCCTCGATCACGCCGTAGGTGGACTCGAAGCGGACGCGGCCGCTCTGGATGTAGACGCACTCGTCGCCCATGGAGTTGCGGTACAGCTCGCTCGGCTGGTCGCTGGTGGCGTACGACAATCGGACGTCGCCGTTGCCGCCCAGCAGCATCCGCCCGCTGACCAGGTCACCCGCGGACTTCAGGTCCTGGGTGCGGAAGTGCCGGGGCGAGAGCGGCAGGTTGGGCTCGAGCCTGGAGTCGGTCATCGGCGTGACGGACTCGGCCTTGATGATCGCCGTCGGCAGGTAGCGGTGGTACAGCAGTGACGAGTCGGACGAGAAACCCTCCTCGCCCATCAGTTCCTCGGCGTACAGCCCGCCGTCGGGCCGCCTGAACTGCACGTGACGCTTGCGCGGAACCTCGCCGACGACGCGGTAGTACGGCATGAACCCTCCAGGAACGTCCGTTTATCGGACAGATATGTCCTCTATATGTACAACCGTCGTTCATCGCCTGGGAGATGTCAACCGAGCGCCACCGTGAGCTCCGCCGCGGCGGCCACCACGCGCGACCCCGCGGCCTCCTCCAGCGGGCCGAACGTCACCACCCCGACCGAGGCCTCCAGCCACGGCAGCCCGGTCACCGGCGCCGCGATCCCGCGCGCCCCCTCCTGCAACTGCCCCTCGGTGACCAGGTAGTCGGCCCGCCCCTCGCGCAGCGCCAGGATCGCCCGCCCCGCGGCCCCCTTGACCAGCGGATGGCGCGACCCCTCCCGGTAGGCCACGTGCATGTCGGTCCACGACGGCTCCACCACGGCCACGGCCAGCCCGTCGTCGCCCTCGGCCACGGTCAGGTGCGCGGTCGCCCCCACCTCCTCGGCCAGCCGCCGCAGCGACGGCAGCGCCGCCGCCCGCAACAGGGGCTGTACGGCTTGCGCCAGCACGAGCACCCCGAACCCGAGATGCACCCGCCCCTCGGTGTCCCGCCGCGCGAACCCCTCGCTCATCAGCGTGGTCAGCAGGCGGTACACCACCGGGCGGCTCAGCCCCAGCTCGGTGCTCAGCTCGGTGGGCGTCCGCCCGCCCTTGCCGTCGGCGAGCAGCCGGAGCAACTGGAGCCCGCGTTCGAGTGTCTGAGCGGATTCTGCGGCCATGGCTCCAAGTATGTAGTGACTCTCCGCGGTGAAAGGGGTACGTACCGGGTTAGCCAGACCGGGGGGTAAAGATGCGGCAAAAGTGGCTCATCCTGCTCGGGGGAATGGCCATGTGCGCATTGATCCCCGTCTTCCCCTCGGTGGGCGTGCAATCCGTGCATCTGGCACGCGACACGCCGCTCCCCACCCCGTCGAGCCTGATCGTCCAGGACACCTTCTACCTGACCCAGGGCATAGCCGTGAACGACCGGCTGCTGCCCGTCGAGGCCGACGTCGACTTCCGGCCCGGCGACCTGGCGCCCGGCATCCGCATGGACGACAACGGCTGGCTGCTCGGGGTCCCCGCGCGGGCCGGCACCTACTCGGCCCCGGTGCGGCTGTGCCGGGGTTCGGCGTGCGTCGAGCAACGCGTCACGCTCGTCGTGCTCAAGAACGTGCCGTGGGAGCCGGGCGAGCTGACCTTCCCCGGCCAGGTGGGCAAGCCCTTCAACGGCGAGATCGCGCTCAACGGCGGCCCGCACGGCGTCCCCGCCACCTACACCGTCACCGACGACCAGGCGCTGCCCGAGGGCGTGACGATCGGCCCCGACGGGCACGTCGGAGGCGTGCCCAGGAAGGCGGGCATGTACCAGGTGCCGGTCAGGATCTGCGTGGCGGGTAACTGCGCGGGCGTGGTCGTGACGCTGATCGTCGTCTGAGTCTTGCGGCGCGTGCCCTCGACCGGTCACGGTGGTCCCATGAAATCGGTCATTGTGGTCGGAGCAGGCATTTGGGGTTCATCACTGGCACTGCGGCTGGCCGACTCCGGCTGGCGGGTGACGCTGGTCGAACAGCACACCCCGGGCCACGTACGGCAGGCCAGCGCGGGCGAGACCCGGCTCATGCGCTGCGCCCACGGCACCGACGACTGGTACGCGCGGATGGCGTGGAAGGCCAGGGACGGCTGGCGCCGGCTGGGCGAGCGGGCCGGCGAGGACCTCTTCCACGAGGCGGGCCTGGTCTGGTTCGCCGGCAGGCACGACGGCTGGGAGAGCGACAGCGCCAGGGTGCTGCAAAAGCTGGACATCCCGTGCGAGGTGCTCGATCCCACCGACGGCGGGCGCTTCTTCCCCGAATTCCGCGGCGACGACCTGGCGTTCCTGCTGTGGGAGCCGCACGCAGGGGTGCTCAGGGCCCGCCGCGCCACCCAGATCACCGCCCGCCTGGCCAGGGCCGCCGGGGTGGAGCTTGTCAGGGCGCGCGCCACGCCCGCCGACGGCGCGGCCGTCGAGGTCGACGGCGAGATCCGGCGGGCCGATCGCGTGGTGTGGGCGTGCGGCGCCTGGCTGCCCGGGCTGTTCGACGTGCCGATCAGCGTGACCAAGCAGGACACGCTGCACTTCGCGGTGCCGCCCGCCTGGGTCACGCCGGGCACGCCCGCCTGGTGCGACTACGACTCCTCCGCCTACGGGCACGGCGACGTCGACGGGGTGGGGATGAAGGCCACCTCGGACCAGGAGGGCCGGCCGTACGAGCCGGAGAACGGCGAGCGCGCCGTGGACGCGGACAGCCTCGAGCGGTCCAGGGAGTATCTGTCGCGCAGGTTCCCCTCGCTGGCGGGGGCGCCGGTCTTGTTCAGCCAGGTGTGCCAGTACGCGCTCACGCCCGACGCCGAGTGGATCATCGCCGAGACGGCGCCGGGGGTGTGGCTGCTGGGCGGCGACTCGGGGCACGGGTTCAAGCACGCGCCCGCGCTGGCCGAGTACGTGGCGGGGATCCTCGACGGTGCCCATGAGCCGGAAGCGCGTTTCGGGCTGCACGAGCGGGTGCCCGCCCGCGGGCTGCGGACAAGCGGAATGACAGGGTAGGGCGCGCCTCACCTGGGATTCGGGGGACGGCGGGCATGATCCGGATGCCCTCCCGGCCGGAAACTTGAGTCATGAAGACATTGACCGCACAAACGCCCCCCTCCGTCCAGGCCGCCTCGATGCTGTGGCTGGTCGCGGTCGGGGCGGGGATCTTCGAGACGCTGCTCGTCGTGACCGGCGGCAAGATCGGCCCCGGCGAACTGGTCACCGGGGTCGGGATCCGGCTGGTCGTGTTCGCCGCCGCGATCTTCCTGGCCCTGCGGCTGCGCCAGGGCGCGAACTGGGCACGCCTCAGCCTGGCCGTCATGCTGGGCTGCCTGGGCACGCTCTCGCTGGTCATCGGCCCGATCCAGGACCTGATGGCCGGGCACTCCCTCGGCGAGATCCTCGCCGAGATGGGCCCCTGGTTCGCCGGGAGCCGGGTCCTGCACCTCATGGCCGTGCTCGGGGCGATGCTGCTGATGTTCCAGCCGAGAGCTAACGAGTACTTCCGGAAGTCGTGACCGGGGCGCGCAGGTTGCGCACGCCGGGGGAGCACAGCGCCGCGAGCGTGGACAGGAGCACGATCGCGCCGCAGCCCAGCATGGCGGCCTCGGTTCCGACCAGGGCCGCCACCGGGCCGGCCAGCATCAGACCGATCGGCCCGAACATCAGCGAGCCGAGCGCGTCGTAGGCGCTGACCCGTGACAGCGACTCCGCCGGGATCTCCCGCTGCATGGTCGTCTGCCAGAGCACACCGAAGACGTCGAAGCAGATCCCGAGCACGAACGACGCCGCCACCAGCACCGGCAGCGGCGCCCCCAGCCCGAGCAGGATGTACGGCAACGCCGTCGGGAAGCAGAGCAGCACGCCGAGCCGGATCGGCCGCCTGGGCCGCAGCCGCAGCGAGACGAGCACCCCGACGATCGTGCCGACGGCCTCGCCCGCCAGGAACGCCGACCAGGCGGGCGCCCCGCCCAGGCTCTGTTTGGCGATCAGCGGCCCGAGCACGCCGTGAGCCGCCTGAAGGGCCATCACCAGCACCGAGAACTGGGCGACCACCACCCAGAGCCATTGGCGGGAGATGAACTCGCGCCACCCTTCCCGCAGGTCGGCGACGACCGAGTGCTTCTGGCCCGCCAGCTGCTCCATGGGCTCCAGTCGCAGGCAGGCGATCAGCACCCCCGCCACGGCGAACATCAGCCCGCTCACCATGAGTGCCCACCCGCCGCCGAACAGCACCACCGTGCCGCCGCTCAGCACCGCGCCCGCCACCCTGGAGGTGTTGGCGCCCAGCCCGAGCAGCGCGTTGCCGGTCTGCAGCCGGTCCGTGGGCACGACCTCGGGGATGATCCCGGTCAGCGCGGGGAACAGCACGGCCATCGACGTGCCGCTGACGGCAGCCGCGGCGGCCAGCGCGGGCAGCGGGGTCCAGCCGGTCAGCAGCATCGCGCCCAGACAGAAGAAGGCCAGCGCGTTCAGCGACTCGCCGGCCATCATCACCCGCTGGCGCGGGAACCGGTCGGCGATGACGCCGCCGACCAGCATGAACACCACCATCGGCAGCGACTCGGCGGTCAGCACCACCGACAGCGTGGTGGCATCCGCGCCGGGCAGGCCCAGAACGCCGAATGCCAGGGCGACGGGGGCGAACGCGCTGCCGAGCACGGAGATCGTGCGAGCGGTCAGCAGCAGGCTGAACCGGCGATCCCGGAGCAGCCCGAAATCGCGGACGTAGCTGTCCACCTGTGTGCCCCCTTGCAGAAGCCCCCATTCTGGCGGAATCCACGCACGGTGTCGCTGCAATATCTGTCACGCCGGTAACAAGACCGATCGAGCTTTTCGCAGGGGTTTGGCAAGAATCGAGCGCTTTCCTGCCGTAGTTTGCACGCATGCCTGACGCACTGATCGCCCAGGTTGCGCGGTGGGCGCGCGTGTCACCTGACGCGCCTGCCTACGTTTTCGTGGACTATCTTGGCGATGGCGCGCGGCACACCCTGACCTGGCGGCAGGCCGACCTCAGGGCCAGGGCGCTGGCCGTACGGCTGCGCGAGCTGGCGGGACCCGGGGACAGGGCGGCCATCATGGCCCCGCAGGGACTGGACTACGTGGTGGGGGTGCTCGGCGCCCTGTACGCCGGGGTCGTGGCCGTTCCGCTGTTCACGCCCGATCTGCCCGGGCACGCCGAGCGGCTCTCGTGCGCCTATGCCGACGCCGATCCCGCGCTCGTGCTGACCACGTCTTCCGCGCTGCCCGCCGTACGGGAGTTCCTGCCGTCGGAGCCGAAAGCGGTCTTGTTGCTGGACACCGTCTCCGACCTGCTGGCCGACGAGTGGGAGGGGCATCAGGCGAGCCCCGGCGACCTGGCCTACCTGCAGTACACCTCCGGGTCCACCAGGACGCCCGCCGGGGTGGAGATCACCCACGGCAACCTGGCCGCCAACGCCGCGCAGCTGTGGGAGGCCTTCCGCGCCAAGCCGCGGACCTCGGTGGCGGTGCTGTGGCTGCCGCTGTTCCACGACATGGGGCTGGTGTCGATCGTGGCCATGCCCGTGGTGGGCGGCAACCACGCCGTGTTCATGGACCCGGTGGCCTTCGTCATGCGGCCCGTGCGCTGGCTCCAGCTGCTCGGCGAGCACGCCGACGCCTACACCGGCGCGCCCAACTTCGCCTTCGAGTACACCGCCGCCCGCGTCAGCGACGCCGACAAGGCCGGGCTCGACCTGTCGGGCGTCCAGGTGATGCTCAACGGCGCGGAACCGGTACGGCCGGGCACGATCGAGGCCTTCGATGCCGCCTTCGCCGGGTGCGGGCTGCGCCCCGAGGCCCACACGCCCGCCTACGGGCTCGCCGAGGCGACCGTCTTCGTCGCCGCGATGGAACGCGACGCCCGCCCGCTGGTCACCGACTTCGACAGGGACGCGCTGCGGGCCGGCCGCGCCGTGCCGTACACGATCGGGGCGCGCAGCACGCTCGTCTCCTGCGGCCGCCCCACCGGCCAGACCGTGCAGATCTTCAGCGAGTACGGCGAGGCCAGGGCGGACGGCGAGGTCGGCGAGATCTGCGTCCGCGGGCCGAACGTGGCCCGCGCCTACTGGCGGGACCCGGCGCGGACGGCCGAGGTGTTCGCCGGGGGCTGGCTGCGGACCGGCGACCTGGGGGTGATCCACGACGGGCGGCTCTACGTGACCGGGCGGATCAAGGACCTGGTCATCGTGGACGGGCGCAACCACTACCCGCAGGACATCGAGGTGACCGTGCAGGAGGCGCACCCGGCGGTGCGCAGGGACCGCGTGGCCGCGTTCGCCGTGCCGGGGGAGTCCTCCGAGCGGCTGGTCGTGGTGGCGGAACGCTCCCGGGGGAGCGCTGCCTCGCTGGATGAGGTGGCGCGGTCAGTGCGGGGCGCCGTGGCGAAATTCCACGACCTGTCGGTGTTCGACTTCGTGCTGGCCGATGCGGGCTCGGTGCCGCGGACCTCCAGCGGGAAGATCGCCCGGCGCGCGTGCCTGCGGGCCTACCTGGAGGGCGCGTTTGTTTGAGACGGCCGGCCGCATCGTCTACCGGGGTCGGTGGACGCTGCTCGTCGTGAGCCTGGCCGTGGCCGTGCTGGTCGCGCCGTTCGGGATGGAGCTGTTCGGGCGGATGGCCGACGGGGGGTTCGACGATCCGTCCGCCGAGTCGACCACGGCGGCGCACTGGAGCAAGGACTGGTACGGCGGCAGCGCGCCCGACGTGGTCGTGCTCTACCGGCATCCGCAGGTCAAGGTGAACGATCCGCGGTTCAAACGGGCGGTGCACGCCTCGCTGCGTTCACTGCCCGCCGCCTATGTATCGAAATTGGCGACATATTGGACCACGGGGTCTCGTGAGCTGAAATCTCGTGACGAGCACTCCACCTACGCGCTGGTCACGCTGCGCGGCGACAAGCAGGCCTCCTTCGCCGCCATCAAGGATCAGCTGAAACGCGTCCAGAACCTCGACGTCTCAGTGGGCGGCTCGGTGCCGCTGACCAAGGAACTCAACGACCAGACCGCCGCCGACCTGGCCCGCGCCGAGGCGATCTCGATGCCGGTGCTGCTCGTGCTGCTCGTCATCGTCTTCGGCAGCCTGGTGGCAGCCGGGCTGCCGCTGGTCGTCGGGGCGTTCGCCGTCGTGGGCGCGCTCGTGCTGCTGCGGCTGCTCACCGAGCTCACTCAGGTGTCGGTGTTCTCGCTGAACGTCGTCACCATGCTCGCGCTCGGGCTGGCCGTCGACTACTCGCTGTTCGTGCTGAACGCCTTCCGCGAGGAGATCAGGCGGGGGGCGACCACGGAGCAGGCCGTGGTGCACACGATGGCCACGGCCGGCCGTACCGTCGCCTTCTCGGGGTTGACCGTGGCCACGGCGCTGCTCGGGCTGCTGCTGTTCCCGCAGATGTTCCTGCATTCGATCGGGCTCGGCGCGGCCGCCGTCGTGCTCGTGGCCATGCTGTCGGCGCTGGTCGTGCTGCCCGCCGTCCTGAGCGTGCTGGGGCCGCGGGTCGACGCGCTGCGGATCACGCCCGACTTCGGCTTCGCCCGCGGGACCTTCTGGCACGGGATCGCCTCCAGCGTGATGCGGCGCCCCGTGCTCTACCTCGGGATCGTCACGCTCGTGCTGGTCTCGCTGGCCATGCCGTTCCTGCACGTGAAGTTCGGCCAGGTGGACCACCGGGTGCTGCCCGCCGCCTCCGAGAGCCGGCAGGTCGCCGAGACCATCGACCGCGACTTCGCCCGCAACTCGATGGCCACCATCGACGTGCACGTGCTCATCGAACGCACCTTCACCGACAAACCCGCCACTCCCGGGCCGTTCGGCCAGGGCCACACGCCGATCAGCGCCGTCACGCCCATCACGCCGCTCGACGCCAAGCCCTTCGCCGACCGCCTGCGCCGGCTGCCCGGGGTCGACGGCGTCGACCTCGCCGGCTTCTCCCAGGCCAACGGCGCGGTACGGCTGGCCGTCCGCTACTCCTACGACCCGATGTCCACCGAGGCGCAGAACCTGGTCACGCTCATCAGATCGATGGCGAAGGAGCCGAACTTCCGCCAGGTCGTGGTCGGCGGCTCCACGGCGGCCCAGATGGACCTGCTGGCCAGCCTGCTGCGGACCCTGCCGTGGATGGCCCTGGTCGTCGGCGGGGCCACCTTCCTGCTGCTGTTCGCCGCCTTCGGGTCGTTACTGCTGCCGCTCAAGGCGCTGCTGATGAACGTCCTGTCCATCGGCGCCTCCTTCGGCGTCATCGTCTGGGCCTTCCAGGACGGCCACCTGGCCACGGCCCTCCGCTTCACCTCCACCGGCACCATCGAGGCCACGGTCACGGTCCTGATCCTCGCGGTCGTCTTCGGCCTGTCGATGGACTACGAACTCTTCCTCCTGTCGCGCATCCGCCACGAATGGCTCCGCACCGGCGACAACACGGCCGCCGTCGCCCGCGGCCTCCAGCAGACGGGCGGCGTCATCACCAGCGCCGCGCTCCTCCTCCTGGTGGTCATCGGCGCCTTCTCCACCGCCGGGATCACGATCGTCAAGCTGCTCGGGGTCGGCATGTTCGTGGCCATCGTCATCGACGCCACCCTCGTCCGGGCCCTCCTGGTGCCCGCCACGATGCGCCTCCTCGGCCCCGCCAACTGGTGGCTCCCCCCATTCCTCCGCCGCCTCCACCACCACCTCCCCAGCCACACCCCCTCAGACCCCAACCACCTCCTCTCACCCACCACCACCCCCGCCAGCCTCACCTCATCCCGCACCACCTCCGCCGCCCTCGCCTCGCCCAGCACCACCCCCGCCGGCCTCGCCCCACCTCCCACCCCCGTGAGCCTGGCTTCACCTCCTGCCCCCAAGCCCATCACCTCCGCCCGCCCCGCCCCGTCCCTCGCCCCACCCCCCACCACTCCCAAGCCCGTCACCTCCACCCACCGCCCCAGTACGGCAAGCTCCCCAGGCCCCACCACGCCTGCGCCAGGGCCCACCACGCCTACCCCGGGACCCGCCACACCTGCGCCGGGACTCGCCACTCCTACGCCAGGGCCCACCACGCCCACTCCGGGACCCGCCGCGCCCACTCCGGGACCCGCCGCGCCCACTCCGGGACCCACCGCGCCTGCGCCAGGGCCCACCACGCCTACTCCGGGACCCACCACGCCTGCGCCGGGACCCATCGCGCCTGCGCCAGGGCTCGCCGCGCCTGCGCCAGGACCCGCCGGGTCGCCGTCGCTCGGTATCGCGCACGCCACCCCACCGGGCGCCGGGTCGGCGAGCAGTGACGTCGGCGAAGCTCGGCGCCCTGGTACGGCGAGCACTTGGCGACGCAAGGTCGTCAAGCCGAACCCGAACGGCCCCGGCTGGCACTGGGCCGAGGAACCCGAGACGGACCCAGCCAACGCCACGGCCACGGAGTCGCCAACCACGCGAACGCCAGGCGTGACACGAAACGGCCGCCCAGCCGCATTCGGCGTGGACACCGACCCGGTCCCCGTCTCCTCCGAAGTCCCCATCCCGAACGACCAGTCCAAGCGCAGAGACCCATACGCCCCCAAGCCCCCCGAGTTCGGCAGCGAGGCGCCCAGACAGGCCGAGGCCAGGACTGTCACGCCGGAGTCAGATGGCCTCACGCCCGAGCTCGGCAGAGGCGCGCCCAGAGAAAACGAGGCCACACGCGTCACGCCCGAGGCAACCGAGTACGACAGAGGCGCGCCCAGAACGAGCGAGGCCACACGTGTCACGCCTGAGGCGGCCGAGTACGGCAGAGGCGCGCCCGGAACGAGCGAGGCCACAGGCGTCAGCCCCGAGGCGGCCGAGGGCGGTAGGGGCGCGGTCAACGGTGTTGTGCCGGGGGAGGCCGAGGGCGGCAGGGGTGTGGGTGAGGTGGATGGGGGTGGGGACGCGGAGGTGACTGGGTGGGTCAGGGTGGCGGCCGGCCGTACTCGGGTGGTGAAGGCGAACCCTGACGGTCCGGGGTGGGTGTGGGTGGAGGTGGACCTATGAGGGCCTCCGTAGTGGCCGGGGGGCGGGGCGGGCTTGTGTTGGTGGTGGTGGGTCTGGCCGGGTTCATCACGACGTTGGACAACACCGTGGTGACCGTGGCGTTGCCGAGTATTCAGCGCGATCTGGGGGCGGGGCTGGCCGCGCTGGAGTGGGTGGCGACCGGGTACATCGTCGCGTTCGGCGGGCTGATGCTGGCGGGCGGGCGCCTGGCCGACGTGTACGGTAGGCGCCGCATGCTCCTGGCGGGGATGACCCTGTTCACCGGGGCGTCGCTGGCCGCCGGGCTGGCCACGTCGATCCAGGTGCTGGTGGCCGCCCGGGTGGCGCAGGGGGTGGGCGCGGCGCTGGTGCTGCCGGCGACGCTCGCCGTACTCGCCGGGCGTGAGGACCGCGACCGCTCGGCAGGCGTGGCGGTCTGGATGGCCTCCGGCGCCGCGGCCCTGGCCCTGGGCCCGGTCGTGGGCGGCTACCTCAGCCAGCACGCCCACTGGAGCTGGATCTTCCTCCTGAACGCCCCCTTCGGCGCCACGGTGATCACCCTCGCCGCACTGACACTCCCCACAGAGCCCCCGAGAGCACGTGCACCGACGCCGCCGGATTCCCTCGCGTTTGCTGGGATGGGCGGACCGACGGATCGCCACGAATTCCGTCCGACCTCGGGGGTGTCTGCGCCTGTGGCGGTGGATGTTCCTGGGGTGGTGGCTTCGGGGGTGGTGTTGGGGGCGGGGACGTTCGCGCTCATTCATGGGGGTGAGTACGGCTGGGGGTCCGTGCCCATTGGGGTGGCGGTGGGCGTGTGTGTGGTGGGGGCGGGGGCTTTCGTGGTGGTGGAGCGGGTGGCGCGGGAGCCGATGGTGGATCTGCGGTTGTTCGCGTCGCGGGGGTTCACCGGGGGTGTGTTGGCGCAGGTGTTGTGGGGGTTGGGCGTCAACGGGGTGTTCTTTTACACGGCGCTCTTTCTGCAGGAGGTGCTGGGGTTCACGCCTACTGGTTCTGGGATGGCGTTCGTGCCGTTGGCGATGTTGGTCGTGCTGGTGACGCCGGTGGTACCGGTTCTGGAGCGGGCGATCGGTGCGGGGCGGACCGTGGGGATCGGGCTCGTGCTGGTGGCCGCGGGGATGTTGGCGGCGGCGTTCCTGGGGCCGGGGGACGGGTGGGAGCGGTTGGTGCCCGCCGTCGGGGCGATCGGGGTCGGGTCGGCGTTGACGATCCCGTTGGGGTCGGCGGTGCTGGCGGGTGTGCCGGAGTCGCGGGCCGGGGTCGCGGGTGGGGTGTTCTCGGTCAGCCGGGAGATCTCCGGGCTCTTCGGGATCGCCGCCGTGGGTGCCGTGGTGCAGGCGGCCGGGAGCCTGGCCACCGGATACCGCATCGGCCTGCTGGCCGCCGCCACGCTCGTCCTCGCCGGAGCAGCGATAAGCACAGTGATGCTCCCCCGAGGCGCCGACGCCCCAGCGGCAGCGCAGAGGCTCCCGTGAGGGCAGGCCCGGCAAGAGCGGGGTGCTCCTGTGAGGGCGGTCTTGTGAGGGTGGGCCTGCGAGGGTGGGGGACCGCCTGGGCGGGGGTGTTCCCGTGAGGGTGGCTGTTGTGGGGCTTGGTTCTCGGGGGGATACGCAGCCGTGCGCGGCGTTGGCTCATGCGCTCGGGGCTCGGGGGCACGACGTCGTTCTCATCGCGCCCGAGCGGTACGCGCACCTTGCCGGTGGGGTGGGGTTTGCGGGGTTGGGGGTGGATCCGGCGGCGGTTGTGGAGAGTGCGGAGGGGCGGGCCTGGTTGCGGAGCGGGCCGTTGGGGTTTGTCCGGGGGTTTCGGCAGGTGGTGGAGCCGCTGGCGGAGAAGCTGGTGGTGGAGGTGGATGCCGCTTGTGCAGGGGCTGACATGGTGTTGGCGCCGGCGTTGGGGGCGTTCGGGCGGCATTTGCATGACAAGTACGGCGTGCCGTACCGGATCCTGCAGTTTCAGCCGAGTGAGCCGACCAGCGAGTTCCTGAATCCGCTCTTCGGGGGGCGGAGCTCGGGGAGGGTGGTGAACCGGGCCAGCTATGCGGTGGTGGAGCGGCTGGCTTGGGTGGTGCTCGGGCGGATGGTGAATCGGCTGCGCGGCAGGGTGTTGGGGTTGGGGCCGCTGCGGGGGAGTGCGTTCGTGGCGGATCGGCGGGATCGGGTGCCGGTGTTGTGCGGGGTCAGCCCGCTGGTGGTGCCCAGGCCGCGGGATTGGCCTTCGTGGGTGCACATGACCGGGTACTGGCGGATGCCCTCCACCCAGGACGGAGGGCAGGACGTGCAGGGGTTTTTGGAGGATGGCGAGGCGCCGGTGTTCGTGGGGTTCGGGAGCATGGTGCCCGACTCGCCTGAGCGGGTTGCGGAGCAGGTGGTTGCGGGGCTGCGGATCGCGGGGATGCGGGGGATCGTTCAGGGGTTGCCCGTCGAAGGGCGGGACGACGTGCTGAGCGTGGGGGAGGTCGATCATGCGGCGTTGTTCCGGCGGGTGGCGGCCGTGGTGCATCACGGTGGGGCGGGGACCACGGCGGCGGGGCTGACGGCGGGGGTGCCCTCCGTGGTGTGCCCGTTCTTTTCCGATCAGCCGTTCTGGGGGCGGCGGGTCGCGGAGTTGGGAGTCGGGCCCGCGCCGTTGCCGATCGCGGAGCTGACCGCGCGGGAATTGGGGGCGCGGCTGCTGGCCGTACCGGGATATCGCGAGAGGGCGGCACAACTGGGGAGGCGACTGCGAGTTGAAGACGGGGTGAAGAACGCGGTCGTTTGCGTTGAAGGTAGCTGATCATCCGGATATTGTGCGAAGTGCCCCGTGATCACCCCCCTTGGAGTCGACGCCATGCGCTTGAGGCCGATCCTGGTCATCGGACTGACGCTCTCTCTGCTGGGGGTGGGCGTGCCCGCCTGGTCGCAGGACGATCCGAAGAGCTGCAACGATCTGCTGGCCGACGGCACTCCGGCGTACGTGGTGTGCAACTGGATGGCCACGCCGGACCAGGTCGAGGACATCGTCCGGTTCTGGAGCAACAACGACAACCAGAACATGCAGGCAGCCAACCCGCCCACGGGATACACCGCGGACTGCACGGACCCGGCCAACACCTGCCCGAACGACACCCCGGACAGCGAGGCCCATGGCGACGGCGACCCTGACGTGCCTGGCGCGGAGGACGGCGGCACCCCGGAGTGCACCAACGGCGACCAGTGCTTCGTGGACCCCTCGGAGGTGTCCAAGCAGGACCTGGCCAAGGCCGAGAAGACCACCGGCGGGCAGGCGGTCAAGGCCGCCGCGACGAACGGCATGCGGGTCTGGATCGACACCGACCTGGCCGACGACTGGAAGGCCGGCAAGCTGGACGAGGCGGTCAAGCAGCTGGCCCCGCTGGCCTACCAGGACGGCGTCGTGGGGGTTCGGTTCGCCACGCAGCTCGGGTACAACCAGACCTTCCAGGACGCCGACGAGCTGGACAAGTTCGTCTCCGAGACCTCGGCCGCGCTGCGCAGGACACTGCCGGGCAAGCGGCTGGCGGCGCACACGGTGATGCCGGTGTTCGGGTGCGGGGCCAACGACGCGTGCAAGACCGCGATGTCCGAGAAGTACCCGCTGCTCAACCCCGACCGGGTGGGCGCCTGGCTGGCCAAGGGCCAGCTCGACCAGCTCGCGCTCGACAGCGGCACCGACTACTCGACCTGGAAGATCGACACCGCCACGGCGCAGCGCAACCAGTGGATCCAGGTCAGGGCTCGCGCGTGGGACGCCTACGCGCAGATCGCCGCGGAGGACGCCTCCTTCGCCGCCGCCCAGCCCACGCAGAACGCCACCGCCTCCGAGGACTCCACCAAGGTGATCGCGGCCCGGGTCGCCACGCCGCTCCAGGACGCGGGTGCGTCGACGGTCACGCTGTGGACGCGCTGGCAGGACCAGCAGGGGCAGGTCCACCGGGCCTACGGTGAGAAGTGGGGCGCCAGCACCACCTGGGACGACCTGAAGAAGCTCACCGCGCTGCACTCCCGCCTGGCCACGATCTACGACCCGGCCAACCCCGAGACCGACCAGGCCACCGACCTGAAGAACCTGTCAGCGGTCTTCGGCCAGGTCCTTATTCACGTCTAGGAAGTCGTCAGGCGCCAGTCGCTCTGGGTGGGCGGCACGTCGGGGGTGGGCGGGCCGCCGCCGGGCAGGCCCAGGGCGGTCAGGATCATCGGGTAGGAGTTCTTGAACTCCCGCGTCCAGTACGGCCAGGTGTGGGTGCCGTTGCCGTAGAGGTTGAGCACGTGCGGAATGCGCAACGCGGTCAGCCGCTTGTCCAGGGCCTTGGCCGTGTAGGCGGAGATGGGCTCGCCCAGGTGGGCGGGGTGCCACGGGGAGCCGGGCGGGTCCAGTGGGCCCTGGAAGCTGGTCGTGCCGCTGGACATGTAGATCATGGTGCCGCGCAGGCCGGGCGCCAGGACCAGCGGGTCGTTGGCCGCCCAGATCTTCCTGTCGCGTAGCGGGTCGCCCCACAGCGCCAGCGGGTCCTGCTTCTCGCTGGCCTGGGCGTTCATGATGAGCGCGGGGATGCCGGGCAGCTCGGTGGCCATGATGCCGCTGTAGGCCCCGACGAAGCGGAACATGCCCGGGTTTCGCGCCGCGTACTTCATCGCGCCGTACGCGCCCATCGACAGTCCGGCGATGGCCCGCCGCGTTCCGGCCCGGTAGCCGATCTCCAGCAGTCGCCGCACCTCGTAGGTGTGGAACCTGGCCCAGGCGGGCGGGCCGCCACGGCCGCCGTTGTACCAGTCGGAGTAGTTGCCCGCCCGCCCCGCCTCCGGCATCACGACCAGCGCGTCCAGGTTCTGCGTGAACGTGGCCACGTCCGTCATCCTGGTCCACGAGGTGTAGTCGTCGGCCCCGCCGTGCAGCAGGTACAGCACCGGCCAGGTCCGCTTCGCGCTCTTCGACCAGCCGCGCGGCACCAGGATCCGCACCGGCAGCAGCCGCCCGACCGACGGCGAGGAGACGAGGATGTCCAGCGTCCGCGCCCCCGCCCACCGCTCCGCCACCACCCGTGCCGGGCCGGGCAGCGCGGGCTGCCACGGCTGGTATCCGCCGGTCTTCCGCTGAGGTACGGCCTGCCGCTGCGCGGCCTGATTCCCTCCTGGGAGGAGGGACCAGTCGGGATCCGCGGCGAGCGCCGGGTTCGCGCTCACGCCGACGAGCAAGGCCGTGGCCAGGGCTAGCAGGGAACGCATGGGTGGTCCCTTCGCGAGTCGACGGGAGGCGAGGGTAGGCGGCGCGGCCACGGCCCAGCTATGACCGGACGCAACGAAATGCCGGTAGCAGTTGCGCTCTGCCGTACAAAACTGCGCTGGAGTGACAAATCGCAGCGGAAGAATGTTCCACTCGGAGCTCCCGCCGAGCCGGAACCGCTGGGTATCTTGACCGACCACCCCAGGAGCATGGGAGCGCTCGTGGACGTTGGCGAAGGCGAGATCCGCCGCTTCCTGGCCGAGCGGATCGCGGCCAAGGTGCCAGGCGGGCAGGTCGACCTCGATCGGCCGCTGGAGGAGTACGGGCTGTCGTCGCGCGACGCGGTCGGGATCGCGGGCGAGCTGGCCGAGCTGCTGGGGCGGGAGCTGAGCCCCACCCTGGTGTGGGAGTACCCGACGATCGACCGGCTGGCCGCCGCGCTGAGCGGTCCGCCCACTCGGAACCAGGAAGGACGGCGCGATCCGGGGGAGCCGATCGCGGTGGTCGGGGTCGGCTGCAGGGTGCCGGGGGCGCACGGTCCCGAGGCGTTCTGGCGGCTGCTGATCGAGGGCGGGGACGCGGTGTCCGAGGTGCCGCCGGGCAGGTGGGAGGCGTTCGACGACGGGTCGGCCGGGGCCGAGGAGGTGCTGGCGGGGACCACGCGGCACGGCGGGTTCCTGGACGACGTGGCCGGGTTCGACGCGGAGTTCTTCGGGATCTCGCCCGGCGAGGCGGCCGCCATGGACCCGCAGCAGCGGCTGCTCCTGGAGACCGCCTGGGAGGCGCTGGAGCACGCGGCCATCGCGCCACGGTCGCTGCGCGGCAGCCGTACCGCCGCCTATGTCGGGATATCCGGGAACGAGTACGCCTACCTGACGAGCGCCGACCTGGCGCAGGTGGACGCGTGGACGGCCACCGGCGCGGCACTGAGCATCGCGGCCAACCGGCTGTCGTACCTGCTCGACCTGCGCGGCCCGTCGATGGCCGTGGACACCGCGTGCTCGTCGTCGCTGGTGGCCACGCATCTCGCCGTCGGGAGCCTGCGGTCGGGCGAGTGCGACCTGGCCCTGGCCGCCGGGGTGAACCTGCTGCTTTCACCGCTGGTCACCGTGGCCTTCGACCGGGGCGGCGGGACGGCTCCCGACGGGCGGTGCAAGGCGTTCGACGCGGCGGCCGACGGGATGGTGCGGGCCGAGGGGTGCGGGGTCGTGGTGCTCAAGCGCTTGGCCGATGCGATCCGCGACGGCGACCGGGTGCTCGCGGTGATCAGGGCGAGCGCGGTCAACCAGGACGGCAGGTCCAACGGGCTCGTCGCGCCCAACCCCCTGGCTCAGGAAGAGCTCCTGCGTGAGGTGTACGGCGGGCTGGACCGAGGCCCCGACTACGTCGAGGCGCACGGAACCGGCACGTTCCTCGGGGATCCCATCGAGGCCCGGGCGATCACGGCGGCGCTGCCGGGACCGGTGCTGATCGGGTCGGTGAAGTCCAACCTGGGGCATCTGGAGGCGGCGGCCGGGGTGATCGGACTGATCAAGACCGTGCTGGCCCTGCACCACGGGACGATTCCGGCGAGCCTCCACTACCACGCCCCGAATCCGCATATTTCCTGGGATGCGCTGCAGGTCGTGACATGTCCGACCCCATGGCCCGCCAAGCGGGCACGCGCCGGGGTGTCGGCCTTCGGATTCGGCGGAACCAACGCCCACGTCGCGCTCGACGCCTTTCCCGACATTTCCGAAAAGGTGGAGCAGGCGCCCACGGCCAAGCATGTGGTCCTCCTGTCGGACATCTCGCCCGACAGGATCCGGGAGCACGCCGCGCTCCTCGACCCAGGCGCGCCCCTGGGAGACCTCGCCCACACCCTGGCCAGACGGGCGGGCCGCGGTCACGTGGCCGCCGCCCTGGTCGCGGGCGACGCGGCCGAACTGACCGCCGGACTCACCACCCTGACACCCCGAAGCGGCACGCCGGGCAGGGGCCCGGTGTGGGTGTTCAGCGGGTACGGCTCGCAGTGGCCCGGCATGGGCCGTGCCCTGTACGCGGCCGAACCCGCCTACCGCGCCGCGATCGACGAGCTCGCCCCGATGCTCACGGCCGAGGCGGGCATCGACGTGTTCGCCCCGCAGGAGGGCGTGGCCTGCGTCCAGCCGATGATCTTCGCCGTCCAGGTGGCGCTGGCCCGCCTGTGGACCGCCTACGGGTTCGAGCCGGCCGCGGTGATCGGGCACTCGATGGGCGAGGTCGCCGCGGCCGTCGTGGCGGGCGCGCTGCCGCTGCCGGACGCCGTCCGCGTGATCTGCCGCCGCGCCCGCCTGCTCGGCACGCTCGGCGGTGGCGGCGCGATGGCCGTCCTCGAGGTCCCCGCCGAGGAGATCCCGCACGACCTGCACGTCGCCGTCCACACGGCGCCCCGCCAGGTCGTCGTCACCGGCGATCCGCACCGCGTGGCCCGCCACGCCGCCGAGGTCGAGGCCCGCGGCCTGTTCGCCAGGACGCTCACCGCCGAGGGCGCGGGACACTCACCCCAGGTCCAGCCTCTCCTGCCGAGGATCAGGCAGGAACTCGCGGATCTCTCGTACGGCCCGCCCGCCGTGCCGTCCTACTCCACGGTCCTCGACGACCCCCGCCAGACCCCGGTGTTCGACCCCGCCTACTGGGCCGCGGGAGTACGCCGCCCCGTCCGCTTCATGCAGGCCGTCCAGGCCGCCACGGAGGACGGCCACACCGTCTTCACCGAGCTCAGCCCCCACCCCCTGCTCACCAGCCCGCTCCACGACACGACCGCCCACACCCGGGCCCTGGTCACCCACTCGCTGGCCCGCGGCACCGACGAGGCCTTCTACACCCAGCTGGCGACCGTGGCCACCGCCGTGCCCCCGCGCACCCGCGGCCGCGTCATCGACGTCCCTTCCCCGCCCTGGCACCACACCCGCCACTGGCCGGAGCCTCGACGACGGGCGGAAGGTCACCGCCTCCTCGGCCGGCACGTCGAGACCCAGGAAGGCCACGCCTGGACCACCCGCCTGGACGACCTGTCCGAGCCTCCCTGGCGCCTCGACCCGGCGGCCTGGCACCGCCACGGCCACCCCGTCCTCCCGCTCCAGGCCGTGACCCGCCTCGCCACCGCGGCCGCCACACAGGTGCACGGCGAGGCCTCCCTGTCGCAGGTGACCCTGCACGCCCCGCTCCCGCTGCCCTCCGACGTCACGATCACCCTGCGCGGCGACGAGATCCGCATCACCGCCAAGAACGCCGCGGGCCGCTGGACCACCCACGCCACCGCCACGACGGGCCCCGCCCCCTGCCGCGAAACCGACCTCCCCGACGTCCCGATCCCGGTGACCCTGGAAAGCAAGCTCCTCCACCGCACCTGGATCCCGGCGCCCCTCGATCCCGTGGGGGAGAGGACGGACCGCACCGTGGTGGTCGTGCCGCCCGGGCTGACCCCGCGGGAGACCAGGGACACGATCCTGGAGCTCGCCGACCTGGCCAGGAAGGGCGCCCGCCTGACGATCGTGACCCGGCACGCGCAGGCCGTCCTCGACACCGACCGCCCGGATCCGGGCCCCGCGTCGCTGCGGGCGCTGGTCAGGGTCCTGGCACTGGAGCACCCGGAGTGCAGGGCCAAGCTGGTCGACGTCGACACCCTCGAAGCCCTCGACCACGAGCGCGAGACGGCGGACGACGAGATCGCCTGGCGGGACGGCACCCGGTACGCGGCGCGGCTGAGCCGTACCACCCTTCCTGAGGCGACGACCACCCCGGCGGCGGGCCCGGGCGCGTACATCATCACCGGCGGGTACGGCAGGCTCGGCCGGATCGTGGCACGCTGGCTGGCCGACCGCGGCGCCACCCGCATCGTCGTCAACGGCCGCACAGGACGCGCGACCGAGGTCCTGGGCGAGCTGGTCGCGGGCGACCTGGCCGAGGACGGCACGGCGGAGCGGCTCGTGGCCGCGGCCACCAAGGGCGGGATGCGCCTGCGCGGGATCGTCCACGCGGCGGGCGTCCTCGACGACCGCCTCATCGCCGACCTCGACCATGCCGGCCTCGCGAACGTGTGGCGGGCCAAGGTCGAGGGCGCCCTGCGGCTGCACGAGGCGACCAAGGGCCTGGACCTGGACTGGTGGGCCGGGTTCTCCTCGGCGGCCGGGCTGCTCGGCTCGCCGGGGCAGGCCGCCTACGCCACGGCCAACGCGTGGCTGGACGCGCTGATCGAGCTGCGCCGGGCCGAGGGCCTGCCGGGGATCGGCATCGCCTGGGGCACCTGGACGGGCGCCGCCGCGATGCCCGCCGTCGAGGCGCTGACCGAGGAGGAAGGCGTCGAGGCGCTGGAAGCACTCATCCAGCGCGACCTGTCAGCGGGCGTGGTCCGCCTGGACAGGGAGGCCGCCGTGGCGATGTTCCCCGGCATCGGGCGGCTGGCCTACTTCGGCGAAACCGCGGACCGCGGGGACGCCGGCGACGTGGCGGCCACGGTCAGGCAGCGGGCCGCGGCGGTGCTCGGGCACGACGAGGCGTGGCTGGACGACGGGACCGTGCTGACCGCGCTGGGGCTGGACTCGCTGGCCGCGACCAGGCTGCGCGGCATGATCGAGTACGACTTCGGCGTCGTGGTGGACGTGGCGCCGCTGCTCAAGGGCGGCACGCTGGGCGAGCTCGCCGACGCGGTGGCCGCCGGGCTCGGGCTGCGGGCACAGCGCGGGCCCCGCAGGATCGGGCCGCGGGACGCGGCGGAACGCCAGGTCGTCCGCGTCGTGGCGGGCCTGCTCGGCCACGAGCCCTCGGTCACCGACGAGATCCCGCCCGATGTGGTGAACCCGGCGCTCGACCTCCTCGCCAGGGAGCTCGGCCGGCCGCTCCGCGGGTTCGACCAGCCGAGCGTGGCCCAGGTCGCGGATGCGATCCGGGCGGCCGACGAGGGCGAGGCCGGGCGCGGGCTGGTACGGCGGCTCAACGACGTGCGTACGGGAAGGCCGCTGTTCCTTGCACACCCGGCGGGCGGCACCACCGGCGTGTACGCGCTGCTCGCGGCGCGCCTGGACGTTCCGGTGCTCGGGCTCGAGCGGGTGGACGAACCGCTCGACATCCCCGGGAGGGCCGAGAGGTACGCCCAGGCGATCACGGACACGTGTGGCGGGCAGTACAGGATCGGCGGCTGGTCGTTCGGCGGGATCCTGGCCTTCGAGGTCGCGCGGCAGCTCGAAGGCGCCGTCGAGCTCGTCCTCATGATCGACTCGGGCCTTCCCGACGAGGTCCCCGCGGACCGCTTGTCCCGGATCCGCTCCCAGCGATACGTGGATTTTTGCGGATACCTTCGTGACACCTATGGCGTGGACGTCCAGCTCGCCCTGGACGACCTCCTGGAGCTGGACGAGGGGCAACAGCTCGACCTGGCCGAGCGGCGCATCGCCGAGTCGGGCGTCCTGGGCATGCTGAGCCCCGCCATCCTGCGTCACCAGATCACCTCGCACGAGGACACCAGGGCCATCGAGGCCTACCGGCCGCGGCCGTACGCGGGCGAGGTCGTGCTCTTCCGCTCCACCGAGCCCACCCCGTGGGCCGTCGAGGACGCCAGGTATGCCCACCGCGACGACCCCGCCCGCGGGTTCGGCCCCTACAGCCCCGGCCTGGAGATCGTCCAGGTGCCCGGCTCGCACCACCTCAACCTGCTCGACCCCCCGCACGTCGAGGTCGTCGCCGACCACATGAACAGGAGGCTGACATGACGCTGGCCGAGGCCGTGGTCTCCGGCGCGGAGCCCGCCGAGCTGGCGAGCCTGCCCGTGCCGTCCACCTACCGCGCCGCCCACCTGCGCAAGGACGAGGTGGGCAGCTTCGCCGACAAGGACGTCAGGAGGTCGATCCACGTGGGCCAGGTGCCCATGCCGGAACTGGCCCCCGACGAGGTGCTGGTCGCGGTCATGGCCAGCGCGATCAACTACAACACGGTCTGGTCGGCGATGTTCGAGCCAATCCCCACGTTCGCCTTCCTGAAGCGGCTGGGACCCCGCCACGACCTGCCCACCCACGTGCTCGGCTCCGACGCGGCCGGGGTCGTGGTCCGCACCGGCGCCGCCGTACGGCGCTGGCAGGTCGGCGACCGCGTCGTGGCCGCGCCCGCCTACATCGACGGCGAGGACCCGATCGCCCAGCACGACGGCATGCTCGCCGCCGACCTGCGGGCCTGGGGCTTCGAGACGAACTTCGGCGGGCTGGCCGACTTCGCCGTCGTCAAGGCCACCCAACTGCTGCCCAAGCCGCGCCACCTGACCTGGGAGGAGGCGGCCTGCAACCTGCTGTGCGCCGCGACGGCCTACCGGATGCTGGTGGGTGAGCGCGGGGCCCGCATGCGGCAGGGGGACGTGGTGCTGCTGTGGGGGGCCACGGGCGGGCTCGGGGCGTACGGCGTGCAGCTCGTCAGGAACGGCGGCGGCATCCCGGTCGGCGTGGTGAGCTCGGAGGAGAAGGCGGAGCTGCTGCGCAGGATGGGCTGCGAGCACGTGATCGACCGCACCCAGTACGAGGACCTGAAAGGCGAGAAGGACTGGCGCAGGCTCGGCTCGGAGATCAGGCGGCTGGTCGGCGAGGACGCGGCGATCGTCTTCGAGCACACGGGGCGCGAGACCTTCGGCGCCTCGGTCTACGTCGCCAAGCGCGGCGGCGCGGTCGTGACCTGCGGATCGTCCAGCGGGTACGCCCACGAGTACGACAACCGGCACCTGTGGATGCGGCTCAAGCGGATCATCGGCTCACACGGCGCCAACTACCAGGAATGCCACGAGGTCAACCGGCTGATCTCCCTGGGCATGATCCACCCCACGCTGTCGGCGGTCTTCCCGCTGGCCCAGGCGGGGGCGGCGGCGCGAGCCGTACAGCTGAACGAGCACGTCGGCAAGGTGGGGGTGCTGGCGCTGGCGCCCGCGCCCGACCTGGGCGTGGAGGATCGCGCGCTGCGGGCGCGGATCGGGGAGGAGCGGCTCAGGCTGTTCCGTCCATGACCGACTGGCGGGCCCGCAGCACGATCTCCAGCTCGAAACGGATGTCCGGGTCGGCGAGCTGGTCACCGTACAACTCCTCGAGCTGGCGCAGCCGGTACCGGACCGTCTGCGGGTGCACGTGCAGCCTGGCCGCGACCTCACCCGCGCCGCGGCCGTGCCGCAGCCAGGCCAGCAGCGTCTCGGCCAGCCGGTCCTGCTGGGTGGGCCGCAGATGCGCCAGCGGCGCCAGCCTGTCCCTGGCCAGCGCGCTGACCAGCTCCTCGTCCTTGAAGACGATCAGCGTGGCCATGTGGTCCGTGCAGCGCACCAGCCCGCGCGGCAGCACGCCGCGCCGCGACAGCTCGAGCGCCTCACTGGCCCACCGCAGCGACGTCGCCGCCTCCAGCAGCGGTACGGCCGGCCCGATCGCGGCCCTGATGCCGTGCAGCGCGATCTCCAGCATCCTGGCCTGCCCAGGTCCGCAGGGATCGGGCACGAGCAGGCACTCCTGGCCGATCAGCACGTCGGGGGAGAGCGCGAGCTGACGCTGCCGCCCGTCGAGCGACACGCACGCCACGGTCTTCGGCAGCCGCCAGTTCGCCGCCTTGGCCATGTCCGCGATCGCCTCGAGCGCGGCGGGCGGGCGGGTCAGCAGCAGGTCGAGCAGGCGGGCACGGCGGCGCTCCATCTCGCCGGCGGCACGCGCCTTGGCCTCGTCGAAGCCCTCGGCGGCGGCGTCGGCCAGCTCGTCCAGGTAGATGAAGATGGCCTCGCCCAGGTCGTAGAGAGACTGGGGAGACAGGCCGAGCGGCTCGGCGAAGTCGGTCAGGCGCCGCCAGCTCACCCGCGCGCCCAGGCGCAGCGCGGTCTGCAGCGGCTCCAGGTTGCGCCCTTCGGCGGCCTCGCCCCGGCCGATCATGCGGAACGGCTCGGGGTCCCAGGCGGCGTGCGGGTTCTCGACACGGTCCAGGAAGCCGTCGATGGCCTGCTCGACGGCCATCCTGATGACCTTGATGTAGATCTCGTCGGACGGGCGGGCGTACTCGGGGATGCGGGTCTGGATCTCCTCGATCACCTCGGCCGAGACACGTGCGATGCCCGCCCTCAGCGTCTGCACGATGTCAGCCGGTGTCCGGGTGTCGCTCCTGATGCCCATCGTCCCTCCTGCGGCCCATTGTGACCCAGGCGACAGAAGATTTGTATGGGTACGTCACTTACCGAGGAACGCGGCGAACTCCTCCAGGTCGATCAGGCCGTCACCGTCCTTGTCGAGTTTGGTCACCCCGGCCTGGGCGGCCTCCTGGGTGATCGGCTGCCCGAGTACTTCCATCAACCGCACCAGCTCGTCAGCCGAGATCCGCCCATCGGAGTCGGCGTCGACCAGGTCGAACGTGATCGCGTAGTCGCTCATGCGTCAGACGATAGTGGCGCCAAACACCCCTATGTCGGCATTTCGACGAAGGCGGCTCGCCGTACATCTTCGGACCTTGGGTACTAAGGACGGAGAAAGGGGGAAGCGTGGCTGTACCCGTCATCATCGACTGCGATCCGGGGCACGACGACGTCTTCGCGATCTGGCTGGCGGCCGGGCACCCCCGCATCGACCTGCGGGCCATCACCACCGTGGGCGGCAACGGGCGGCTGGAGCACACCACCTACAACGCCCGGGTGGTGACCGGGCTGGCGGGCATCGCCGGGGTGCCGATCGCCCAGGGAGCCGACAGCCCGCTGGTGCGGGCGCTCGAGCCGGCCGAGTGGATCCACGGCTCCAACGCGCTGGGCGGCCCGGAGCTGCCCGAGCCCACGGTGGACGCCGATCCGCGGCCGGCCGTCGAGCTCATCAGGGACACCCTGGACGCCTACGCCGAGCCGGTGACGATCGTCGCGACCGGGCCGCTGACCAACATCGCGCTCTTCGTCAGGGCGTACCCCGACCGCTGGCCGAAGGTCAGGGAGATCGTGTGGATGGGCGGCTCGACCGGGCGGGGCAACGTCACGCCGTACGCCGAGTTCAACAGCTGGTCGGACCCCGAGGCGGTGGTGATGGTGCTCGACAGCGGGCTGCGCTTCACCATGGTCGGCCTCAACGTCACCCACCAGGCGCTGATCACCCCCTCGGTGATCGAACGCATCGCGGCCGTCGGCAACACGACGGCCGCCTTCGGCGTCGAGCTGCTGCGGTACTTCAACAACAGCTACGAGATCGACCAGGGCATGCCCGAGGGCCCGCTGCACGATCCGGTGGCCGTCGCGCTGGTGGCCGAGCCAGGCCTGGTCGAGACCGTGCACACCCGGCTCGACATCGAGCTGCGCGGCACCGAGACGTCGGGCGCGACCAGCGTCGACCTGATCGACAAGCTCAAGCGCCCGCCGAACGCGCACGTCGCCGTCGGCCTGGACGTCGACCGCTTCTGGGACCTGATGATCGAGGCGATCACGACGCTGGCGTAGGCCAGGCCTTCATCGCCAGCTCGGCCACCCGCTCGAGCGCCTCGCGGGTGGCGCCGTCGCGCGACTGCTTGGACATGCCCTGGATCATCGCGGCGTAGAAGGCGGTCAGCGACTCGGCGTCGGTGTCGGCGGGTAGCCGACCGGCGTGGATGTCGGCCTCGATCCGCGCCTTCATCGCCGCCTTCGACGTCGTCCTGAACGAGCGCAGCAGCTCCTCGGCCTCGGTGGACTCCGGACCGCAGTTCTCCGCCCCCGACACGATCAGGCAGCCCGGCGGGTGCGCGGGATCGGTGTACTCGGTGGCCGCCTCGCGCAGCACCCGCTCGATCGCCGCCCTGGCGGTGGGCTCCTCGGCCATCGCGCGGACGGTGAACGCGCCGTAGGTGGCGCCGTAGCGGGTCACCGCCTCCTCGAACAGGCGCATCTTGTCGCCGAAGGCCGCGTACAGCGACGGCGGCCTGATGCCCATGACCTGGGTGAGCTCGGCCACCGAGGTCGCCTCGTAGCCGCGCCGCCAGAACGCGTGGATCGCGCTGTCCAGCGCCGCGTCCCTGTCGAAAGCCCGCTGTCTCGCCATGGACACATTCTATAACGATCGCTATGTTATGGTTCTGTATCGATCGCTAAAGAAAGGTGGGACGTGATGAAGACCGCACTCGTCACCGGTGCCGGCCGCGGAATCGGCCGCGCGGCCGCACTCAAGCTGGGCGCCGACGGCTTCCGGGTCGCCGTGAACTACGCCAGGGACGCCGAGTCCGCCAAGCAGGTCGTGCGGACCATCGAGGAGGGCGGCGGTCAGGCGTTCGCCGTCCAGGCGGAGCTGGGCGCCGAGGGCGCCGTCGAGTCGCTGGCCACGCAGCTGGAGCAGCAGGTCGACCGGCTGGACGTGCTGGTCAACAACGCAGGCGTCGCCGCGCAGCGGCGCCTGGAGGACGAGACCGCCGAGGGCTTCGACCGCGTCTTCGCCGTCAACGTACGCGACCTGTTCTTCCTGACCCAGCGCCTGCTGCCGCTCATCCCCGACGGCGGCCGCATCGTCAACGTCACCTCGGGCGTCGCGCGGATCGCCTACCCCGAGGGCATCGCTTACGCCATGACGAAAGGCGCGGTCCAGACGTTCACGCTCGCCCTGGCCAAGCAGCTCGGGCCGCGCGGCATCACGGTCAACAACGTGGCGCCCGGCATCATCGACACGCCGATGAACGCGGGCTGGCTGCGCGACAACCCCGAAGCCGAGGCCTACGCCGCGAGCCTCCACGCGCTCAACCGCATCGGCGACCCCGACGAGATCGCCGACGTCATCGCCTTCGCCGCCGGCGACGCCTCCCGCTTCATCACCGGCACCACCATCGACGCCACAGGCGGCGGCAACCTGTAACCCTCTTCTTCTCATGCGACTTCTTCTTCTCGTACGGCAGGCCGCCGCCGCCGGCCGCCCGCCGCACTCCGGCTGAGGGCCCGCGCCCGGCGCTTCCGGCGAGTCGGGGATCCTCGCCCGCCGTCACGGCGCCTCGTCACCCGGGCACCACGGTCCCGGCTACCCCCGACGCGTCGCACGACCTCCTGACCCGGGCACCACGGTCCCCTGGCCCGCCGCACAAGGCGCCGGGCGACCGCCGACCCACGTCTCGCCGACCCCGGCGCGGGAAGCCGCTGTTCTGATCAGGCGACCCGGACACCGATCTTCCCCAGGGTGCCTTCGGTGAAGGCGGCGATGGCCTGGGGAGCCTCGGGGAGGTCGAAGACCCTGGCCACGTGAACCCGCAGCCGGCCGGCGACCACGTCGTCGGCCAGGCGGGCGAGGGTGGCCGGGCTCGGGTCCGACATGATGGTCGTGGCCTTGATGCCGGGCTCGTCAGGGACGAAGTGGATCGTCGAGGTGAACCGGCCACCGGGCGCCACGAGCCCCGCCACGGCCGCGCCGTCACCGGCCAGGTGCAGGGCCGCGTCCACGCCCGCGGGTGCGATGGCGCGGACCTGGGCCTCCAGGTCGGTGTGGTCCACCACGTGCTGCGCGCCGAGGCCGGTCACGAACTCGGCCTCGGCACCCGGCCGGCCGGTCGCGATCACCGTGACCCCGCGCGCGACCAGGAACTGGACGGCGAATGAGCCGACCCCGCCGGTCGCCCCGGAGACCAGCACGGTCTCCCCGGCGGCCGGCGCCACGGCGTCGACCGCGTTGAGCGAGGCGGTGCCCGACAGCCCGAGCGCACCGGCCCGGGTGAGGTCGAGCCCAGCGGGGATCTTCGCGATCCCGTAGGCCGCGGGGACCGCGAGGTAGTCGGCGAAACCACCCTGGCCGAGCGTCGGCCGCGCGACCACGCCGAACACCTCGTCGCCCGGAGCGAAGCCCGTCACCTCGGACCCGACGCCCGCGACCACGCCGGCGAAGTCCTTGCCCAGCGTGACGGGGAACTCGTACTCGTAGGCTCCCTTGAGGAACCCGCCGAGCACGCCCAGGTCGAACCCGTTGACGGACGAGGCGGAGACCTTGACGAGCACCTCCTCGGGACCGGGCTCGGGCACCGTCAGCTCCGTCAGCGCGGGGGAGGAGCCGAAGTCGTCAAAAGCAACTGCGCGCATGATGAGAAACCACACTTTCTGTTCGTTAGTTACCAATCGAAAGTGTGGGCCATATGCTGGGTGACGTGGAAGAAGGCACTTTGACCCGCGTAACGCACAACGATGTTCGCTGCGAGCTGCGCGACGTGCTCGACAGGGTGGGCGACAAGTGGAGCGTGCTGGTCATGGACCTGCTCGGCCACGGGCCGCGACGCTACTCCCAGCTGCAGCGCGACATCGAGGGCATCTCCCAGCGGATGCTCACGCTGACGCTGCGCAGCCTGGAGCGCGACGGCCTGGTGACCAGGACGGTCACGCCCACCTCGCCGCCGCGCGTGGACTACGCGCTCACCGAGGTGGGCCAGACGCTGGCGGTGGAGGTCGGCTCGCTGCTGCGCTGGGCCGAGCTCCACCGCGCGTACGTGGCCGCCTCACGCGCGGCCTACGACTCGACCTCCTGATCCCCCAGCTCCTGGAAGAGGGTCAGCTGGAGCCCGGCGGGCCCCTCGAGGCGGGAGTTCAGCGAGTTCCACGGGGTCCTGGTCGGCGGGGCGATCACGGTGGCGCCCGCCTCCTCGAGCCGGTCAGTGGTGGCCGGGGAGTCGTCCACCTCGAAGGCCACCCGGATGTGCCCGGCAACCCTGCGCCCCACCTCGACCTCGTCGATGTAGGCCGCGTGGCGCGGATCGGTGATCTCCAAGGTGGCCTTGCCCGCCTCCAGGATCGTCACCCTGCCACCATCGGGCGAGGAGAACGCCCCCCGTTCCGGCATGCCGAGCTCATCCCGGTAGAACTCCAGCGCCTTCTCATAATCCTCGGCCGTCACGACAAGCCGCAGTTCACGTACCTTCATGCAGCGAACGCTCTCACAGGTACGACGGTCCGGTCACCCTGCCCCTGAACGTCCACCACACCCAGGCCTGCGAGGCCACCAGGAACGGCAGGATCGCCATGATCACCGGCGTCAGCCAGGCCCCCGAGGCTCCCGGCACCAGCGGCAGCCGCAGCCCGGCCAGCAACGCCACCAGAACCAGTCCCGCGGCGGTCAGCGCGTAGGTGCGCTGCTCGCCCGCGCCGCCCGACAGCACGGCGGCCCTGTCGCGTAGCGGCCCCCGCAGGCGCAGTGCCGCGAAGGCCAGCCCGTGCGCCCCGAACAGCGCGGCCACCACCAGCGCGGGCAGCAGCGCGACGGGCCCGTGGATGCCGAGCAGCACGTCGCCAAGCAGCGAGCCGATGCTGAGCGCCAGCCCCCAGCTGCCCGCCACGATCGCGCCGTCCCAGAACCCCTGCCAGCGGGCCCCGGCCAGCCGCCCGCGCAGCCACAGCCCCATGTCCCGCACGACCCAGGCCAGCACCAGCGTCACCACGACGACGAAGTTCTCGCTCAGCAGCCGCCCCTCCAGCTGCGGGAACAGCCCGGCGAGCACCCCGACCGAGGCCACCAGCCACACCTCGTTGCCCAGGAAGAACGGCGCGATCGCGGCGATCACCTCGCGCCGCTCCTCAGGCCCGCGCCCCAGGTACGGCAGCAGCATCCCGACCCCGATGTCGGCCCCGGCCAGCACCAGGTATCCCAGCACGAAGAAGGCCAGCACGAAGATCTCCATCACGTCCTCCTCAGAAGCTCAGCGCCGGGACCGGCTGCTCGCCGAGCGCGACGGTCACAGGACCACGCCGCGCGGTGCGCGCCAGCAGCCAGTAGTTGACCAGGATCAGCACGGCGAACACCGTCACGAATCCGGCCAGCGAGAACCCGATCGGCACCCCGGGCGACATCGCGTCGGCGGTCTTCAGCAGCCCGTAGACGGCCCACGGCTGGCGCCCCATCTCCCGGAACACCCACCCGGCCAGCATGGTGACGAACGGGACCGGGATCATCGCGGTCAGCAGCCAGTGCCAGGCGCGGAACCCGCGCACGACCGGCCGGATCAGCATCAGCAGGAAGCTGGGGATCAGCACGAACAGCATCACCGCGAACAGGATCAGCATGGTCAGCGACCCGGCGTGCACCCAGCCCGACGGCGGCAGGTAGTCGCCGGGGCCGTAGCGGGCGACCATGTCGGCCTGCGCCTGCGCCATCCGGTCGGCGTTGCCGACGTAGGCGGCCAGCTTGGTCGGCTGCATCGTCTGGAACCCCATGCCGCCCATGGTCGCGGTGACCATCAGCGCCGGCAGCGCCACGCCGATCCCGATCCGCAGCGACTTGCGGAAGAAGTCCTGCTCGGCCGTCCGCTTGCGCAGGTGTCTGGCGCTCACCCCGGCCATGAACAGCCCGCCCAGGACCAGCGCCCCCGACAGGATGTGGCCGAAGGCCACCAGCGCCGCCGGGTTGGACACCACCGCGCCGAAGTCGGTCACCTCCAGCGTCCCGCCCGCCACCCGGTAGCCGACCGGGTTCTGCAGGAACCCGTTCGACACCATGATCCAGAAGGCGCTGGCGTAGGCCGTCAGCGTGACGATCCAGATCGTCGCCAGGTGCGCCCACCGGTTCATCCGGTTCCAGCCGAAGATCCACAACCCCAGGAACGTCGACTCGACGAAGAAGGCCACCAACGTCTCGAGCGCCAGCGAGGCGCCGAACACGTTCCCGGCGAACTCGGTCAGCCCGCTCCACGACAGCCCGAGCTGGAACTCCATCACGAGCCCCGTCGCGATCCCCATCGCGTAGTTGATCACATAGAGCTGGCCCCAGAACCTCGTCATCCGCTCGTGAACCGGGCTGCGGGTGAGCGTCGCCCGCGTCTGGATGACCGCCACCAGCGTGGCCAGCCCCAGCGTCAGGGCGACGAACAGGAAATGCGCCCCCGCCGTGAGGGCGAACTGCAGGCGGGCGAGGTCAACGGTGTCCATGCAGGCGAGGATCCCGTTACGGCTACCGCCGCCGCGTCATGCCCGGGCAGGCATCGCGCGTACATCCTGGGTGGCTGGGGGCCGCCGGCCGTACTCCTCAGGGAGTAAGCCAGCCCGGCGTGATCATGCCCGCCTCGTAGGCGAGGACCACCAGCTGGGCCCTGTCACGGGAGCCGAGCTTGGTCATGATGCGGCTGACGTGCGTCTTGGCCGTGGCGGGGCTGAGCACCAGATGGGCGGCGATCTCGTCGTTGGACAGCCCGTTGGCGACCAGGACGAGCACTTCCCGCTCGCGCTCGGTGAGCGCGTTGAGCTCGGGACCCGGCTCGGGGCGCTGCACCCGGCCGGCGAACTCGGCGATCAGCCTGCGCGTCACCGAGGGCGCGATGAGCGCGTCGCCGCGGGCCACCACCCTGACCGCGTGGATCAGCTCGGCCGGCTCGGTGTCCTTGACCAGGAATCCGCTGGCGCCGGCCCTGAGCGCGCCGTAGACGTAGTCGTCCAGGTCGAAGGTGGTCAGGATGATCACCCGCACCCCGTCCATGCGCGGGTCGGTGACGATGCGCCTGGTCGCCTCCAGCCCGTCCAGCTCCGGCATCCTGATGTCCATCAGCACCACGTCGGGCCGCAGCTCGCGCGCCATGGCCACCGCCTCGCCGCCGTTGGCGGCCTCGGCGACCACGTCGATGTCGTCCTCGTCGCTGAGAATGGACCGGAACCCGGCCCGCACCAGCCTCTGGTCGTCGGCGAGCAGCGCCCTGATCATCGGCTCTCCTTCTGTCGGGTACGGCCGGCCTGCAACGGCAGCGTGGCCAGGACGCGGAACCCGCCGCCGGGACGCGGCCCCGCCTGCAGGGTGCCGCCCAGCGCGGTCGCCCGCTCCCGCATGCCCTGCAGGCCGAACCCGCTGCCGTCGGCGTAGTCGGACCCCGGCCCCTCATCCTCCACGCTGATCACGATTCTTCCGGACTCGTGGGTGATGGCGAGCGTAGCGGTGTCGGTGCCGGAGTGCCGGGAGACGTTGGTGAGCGCCTCCCTGATGATGCGCACGGCGGCCAGGTCCACCTCGGTCGGCACCCCGTCCAGCGCCCCCGACACCTCGGTGCGCACCTCCAGCCCGCTGGCCGCCACCAGCTCGCCCACCCTGGCCAGGCTGGCGGCGGGCGCGGTCGGCGCGTCCTCGTCCACCTGGCGCAGCACGCCCAGCGTGGTGCGCAGCTCGCGCAGGGTCTCCTTGCTGGCCTGCTTGATCGTCTCCAGCGCCTGCTCGGCGTCCTCGGGCCGCTTGCGCAGCCCGTGCAGCGCGGCGGAGGCCTGCACGTTGATCATGGAGATGTTGTGGCCGAGCACGTCGTGCAGCTCCCTGGCGATGCGCAGCCGCTCCTCGCTCTCGCGCCGCCTGGCCTCCTCCTCCCTGCCGTGCTCGGCCTCGATCGCGCGCTGCTCGACCTCGCGCAGGTAGGCGCGCCGGTTCCTGGTGACGCCGCCGGCCGCGACCGCCGCCACCATCCAGCCGGTGATCAGGAGGAACGTGCTGTTGTCCACGTGTCTGACCGGGCCCATCTCGCCCACTCCCAGGCCGAGCAGGCACACGGCGGCGGTGACGATGGCGGCGGTGAGGTGGCCCTTGTCGGCGGCGGTGTACAGGACCAGGAACGGCAGGATGATGAGCGGCCCGTCGTAGGCGGCCGTGGGGTAGTAGGCCAAGGTCGCCAGGGACACGATGATCAGCGCCGCCACCGGGTAGCGCTCGCGCACCAGCACCATGGCGCCGGCCACCACGGGGAGCGCGAAGTCCAGCCAGTTGGCGTGCTTGCCTTCCTGGTACATGAAGGCGAGCACGGTGCCGATCAGCACGGCGACCAGGGCCGCGATGGAGATCAGCATGCTCCAGGACAATCTGCGCATGCCCTCCATTGTGCTAGCGGCGTTCTCCGTGCGGGTACATCAGGGAAATGAGCACTAGGGACGAGCTTCGCCAGGTCGAAGAGGATCTGGCCAAGTTGAAGGCCGCCAACCGCGAACTGCGCGCCCAGGTCGGGGAGATGGGAGCGACCGACCTGGTCGAGCGCTCCTCCATGATCCAGATGGCCGACGAGCAGGACGTCGTCATCGGCGATCTGGAACGCAGACGGGAAGATCTCCTCCAGCGGCTCGGTGGCTAGGTCCGAAGCGGGGCGCCGACCTCGTGCAGGTGTCGCAACGCCTGACCGTAGGAGCTCAGCAGGCCGCACTCGGCGTAGTCGATGCCCTCCTGCTCGCAGTAGGCCCGCACGATCGGCTGGGCGTGCCGCAGATTGGGCGCCGGCATGCTGGGAAACAGGTGGTGCTCGATCTGGTAGTTGAGCTGCCCGAAGGCCACGTCGAGCAGCAGCCCGCCGGTGACGTTGCGCGCGGTGAGCACCTGCTTGCGCAGGTAGTCGAGCTGGTCCGCGGACGTCAGCAGCGGCATGCCCTTGTGGTTGGGCGCGAACGTGCAGCCCAGGTACAGCCCGAACAGGCCCTGGTGGAGGGCCAGGAACGCCAGCGCCTTGCCCGGCGACAGGGTGGCGAACACCACTGCGAAGTAGACGGCGAAGTGGCCCACGAGCAGGGCCGCCTCGAGCGGGCGCCGCTTGGTCGACGGCTTCAGCAGCGCCTTGAAGCTGGCCACGTGCAGATGCCAGGCCTCGAGCGTGAGCAGGGGGAAGAACAAGAAGGCCTGGCGGCGGGCGACGAAGCGGGGCAGCCCGGTGCTCCTGGCGGCCTGGTCGGTCGACCAGACGATCACCGCGGGGGAGACGTCGGGATCGTGGTCCTCGTGGTTGGGATTGGCGTGGTGGCGGTTGTGCTTGGTGTTCCACCAACCCCAGCCGAGCCCGATGGCGGCGTTGCCGGCGATCAGCCCGGCGATGTCGCTGGGGCCGCGCCTGCGGAAGACCTGCCGGTGGCCCAGGTCGTGGGCCATGAACCCGAACTGCGTGAACACCACCGCCAGCAGCGCGGCCACCAGCAGTTGCCACCACGAGTCGCCCACCCACACGAACAGCGCCCAGGAGCCTGCGTAGGCGAGGGCGGCCAAGCTCAGCCGGATCATGTAATAGACAGGACGCCGGTCGAGGAGACCGGCGTCCTGGATCTTCGTCGCTAGCCGGGCGAAATCGCTGCCCCGGGTTTCGAGCGCTGCCGGATCGGCCACGGGTCTCCTCACGTCGCTGTGAAAGTCGCCACCAGCGTCGCGCATTCTCCGCGAAGAGGGAAGATCACCGCTTGCGCGGGCGTTTTTCGCCGATCCTCTCCCTGAGCTTGGCGATCTGCCGCTCGTACAGCTCCCGCGACCGTCTGGTGAAGTCGAGCAGCAGCTCGACCTGCTCGTCAGTGTAGGAGGCGGGGATCGAGGCGCCGTCCTCGACGATCGGCCCGTACAGCTCCCAGCCCTTCGCCCGGGCTTCCTCGGTGGCGCGCACGATCACCTTGCGCCGGTCGCCCGGGTCGGGGGAGCGGGTCAGGTAGCCCAGCTTCTCCAGCCGGTCGAGCATCGCGGTGACGCTGCCGGTGGTCAGCCCGAGGGCCACGCCCAGCTGGGACGGCGTTATCTCCTGGTGCTCGAGCAGGACCTCGATGCACCGCAGGTCGGTCCGGTTGACGCCCAGGTACTGTGCGGCGGCCTCGTCGTAGGCGTCCACGGCGGATTGCGAGGCCTGCACCTCCAGTCCCAGCTGCTCGCGTATGTCCATGCATCCCTCTTTCCTTGATAGTCAAGGTACATGATGATCGAGGATTGGCCAGGCTGTTGCCTGCTTGGGTGAATCCGTTTACGGCCGGCCTGGCCCGCTCCACAATGGCGGGACGGGGAGGAGGTCCCATGAACGGGACGCTGGTCCGGTGGCTCGCGGGCTTATGCCTCGTGATCGCGGGGGCCGGGGTGCTCGGGGGCGCGGTGGTCGTGGTCGGCGGCACCACCCGGGTCCACCATGTCATGCCCCTGCGGGTCCATCCCGTCGGGATCGTTCCCGTCGGCGTCGATGGCCCCCCGCGCGACGCACCCGGCGCGGTGGACGCCCCCGACTCCACCGCGGCCGAACGCCTGGCGATGGGCGGGGGAGCGCTGGTGGTCGGCGTGTGCGTGGGCGTGGCAGGGCTCCTGCTGCGCGCCATGGTCCTGTCGATCGCCGACGAGCCCGCGCGCGGGCGCAACGCGGCCCGGCTGACCTGGCTGGCCGTACTGTCTCTGATCGCGGGCGTGCCGGCGCCCTTCCTGCCCTACCTGGCGACCTCGCTGGCGCTGCACAGGCTGGGCCAGGACCGGGACCTCGTACCCGAGATCGACTTCTCCGGGCCTTTCGTGTTCGGCGCGATCCTGTGCTACGTGCTGTCGGAGGTCGTCAGAACGCGACGCGGTCAAGGGTGACCAGCTCGGCCCCGGCCTCGGCCAGCTCCCGCTCCACCGCGTCGGACACGCCCTCGTCGTAGGTCGAGTGGGCGCCGGCCACCAGCAGGACCCGGTGCCCGCGGGCGAGCGCGGCCAGCGAGGTCTCCCTGACGCACCACTCGCTCTGCATCCCCGCCACCACGATCGTCGACCCGGCGGGCACGAGCCCCTCCAGGTCCGTCCCGTCGAAGGAGTCGGGCACGGTCTTGTCCACGACCGGCTCGCCCGCCAGCGGCGCGTGCACCAGCTCCCACCCCGGTGTGCCCGGCTTGTCGGGGTCGTCGGGCCCGCCGTTGTTGCGCACGTGGATCACCGGGGCCCCGGCCGTGCGGGCACGCTCGAGCAGGGTGGCGATCGCGGCGCCTACCGGGCCCGCGGACAGGACCGGCGCTGGCGGCTCCAGCATGTTGCGCTGGGCGTCGATGAGCAGCAGCATGCGAACACACTATCGGATGACAGGGCCTGGCAGAGATCTGACAGCGGCGCCTGGCAATGTCTGCGGCATGACAAACGTGCTGATCGTCGGCTCCGGGCCGACCGGACTGACCCTGGCCATCGAGCTCGCCCGCCGCGGCGTGGACCTGCGCATCGTGGAGCGCTCGCCGGAGCACCCCGGCGGTGTGCGCGGCAAGGGGCTGCAGCCCCGCACGCAGGAGGTCTTCGACGACCTCGGCGTCATCGACGAGATCGTGGCCACCGGCTCCGCCTACCCGCCCATCCGCAGCTACCAGGACGGCCAGGTCGTCTGGGAAGGCCGCATGGACGAGGTCAAGCCGGTCACGGACGGCGAGCCGTACCCGAACCTGGTCATGCAGCCGCAGTGGCGCACCGAGCAGATCCTGCGCGACCGGCTGGCCGAACTGGGACACCAGGTCGAGCTGGGCGCCGAGGTGACGGACTTCGAGCAGGACGCCGACGGCGTCACGGTCACGCTGAGCACCGGCGAGACCGTGCGCTGCGCCTACCTCGTGGGCGCCGACGGCGGGCGGAGCACCGTGCGCAAGCGGCTCGGCGTCGGCTTCGTGGGGGAGACCTTCGACAGCGAGCGGATGCTGCTGGCCGACGTCAAGGTGCGCGGCCTCGACCGCGATCACTGGCACATCTGGGGCGACATGGTGGCCAAGGAGCTGCGCGTCAGCCTGTGCCCGCTGCCGGGCACCGACGTCTTCCAGCTCGTCACGACGCTCGACAGCCTCGACGACGTGACCGACGTCGAGGTCGACGAGATCGTGTGGCGCTCCGAATACCGCGTCAACATCCGCATGGCCGACCGCTTCCGGGTAGGCCGCGTCTTCCTGGCCGGCGACGCCGCCCACGTCCACTCACCCGCCGGCGGCCAGGGGCTCAACACCGGCGTCCAGGACGCCTACAACCTCGGCTGGAAGCTCGCCTCCGGCAACGAGCGGCTGATCGACACCTACGAGTACGAGCGGATGGGCATCGCCGAGCACGTCCTCGGGCTCAGCACCCGCCTGCTGCGCGACCGGGACCTCAACCGCGGCGACGAGACCAAGCAGCTCGGCCTTGCCTACTACGGCAGCCCGCTGTCGGTGGGTGAGCGCGGCGGCGAGCGGCTCGGCACCCTGTTCGCCGAGCAGCGCGGCACGCACTTCCTGCTGCTGGCCGACACCTCGCAGGAGTACGGCGAGCAGATCAAGGTGGTGCCCCCGCTCCCCGGCCAGGAGGGCGTCATGCTGGTCCGCCCCGACGGCTACATCGGCTACCACGGCGACGAGGCGGGGCTGAGCGCGTACCTCTCGGGGTTCGGCATCGCGGCGCCCCTGGCCAGCGCCTCCCGGTAGGCCCGCTCGCCCAGCGCCTGGCGCACCTCCTCGCGATCGACGGGGATGCCGCGCAGCGCCGAGGCGGCCCCGAGCAGCTCGGCGGCCAGTGGCGGCGGGCAGAACTCGGCCACGCCTTCCAGCACGGAGGCCCTGGCGGTCCTGTCAGGGCAGTCGGCCATCAGCTCAAGCGCCGCCCGCAGCTGCTCGCCGGGCTCGGACACCCGGGCCAGCTCCACCCGCACGGTCGCCAGGAACTGCGCGGGAGCGCCGGTTCCCGCCAGCTCGAGTGCCTGCCGCAGCAGCTCGGCGGCGGCCCCGTCATCGCCGGACCTCCTGGCCAGCTCGCCCCTGACGTGCAGCACCCTGGCCAGGGCGAGCGGCTCGTCCGCCCGCTGCGCCGCCTGCCAGGCCCTGCCGACCAGGGACGCGGCGCCCGCCAGGTCGCCCATGCCCGCTCGCAGGCGGGCCAGCCGTACCAGGAACAGGATCGGGCCCGCCGGCGTCTCCAGGCCGGAGATCTCGGCGCCGAACCGCTCGGACTCCTCGGCCAGCTCCAGCGCGGCGGCGTAGTCGCCGCGGTTCTCGGCCGCCAGCGACAGCCAGTGCAGCGTGTACGACAGGCCCCACCGGTCGCCCGTCGCGCGGAACCCGTCGAGCGCCGGCAGCAGCAGGTCCTCGGTGCCGGCCACGGTGCCGTACTCGAAACGCACGATCCCGGCGATCAGCCGCACCGCCGACCTGGTCCACGGATCGGGGTGATCACCCAGCCGCTCGACGGCGGACTCGGTCAGCGCGACCGTCCCCTGCGGGGGCCCGGTCAGGCTGGCCAGCACGAAGGAGTTGAGCGCGGCCGGATGGTCCGACTCGCGTACCGCCTCGGAGATCTCGCCGGTGACGATCACCTTGCACAGCCCGTGCGCCAGCTCGCGGCCGGCCGGAGCCACCGGGCCCACCCTGCGCAGCACCGCCGCCGCCTGCTCGGCCGCCTCGTGCCGCCTGCCCCGCATGATCCACGGCCACAGCCGGGGCAGGATCAGCCGCAGCGGATCGTCCGTGCGCCGCAGCGCCGCGTCCAGGTTGCCCTGCTCGGCGTCGAGCACCGCCAGCCACTCCAGCTGCTCGCCGGTCCGCAGGTACGGCTCGGCCGTCTCGGCCAGCCCCGTGTAGTGGCGCGCGTGCGCGGCCGTCACCTCGGGCAGCTCGGCCGCGGCGTACTGCCTGATCGTCTCCAGCATCGTGTACCGGTCGCCCGCCACGGCGATCAGCGACTTGTCCACCAGCGACGACAGCACCTCGAGCGACCCGCCGCACACCAGCCGCACCGCCTCGGCCGTCGCGCCTCCGGAGAAGACCGTCAGCCCGCGCAACAGCTCCCGCTCCTGCTCCGACAGCAGATTCCAACTCCAGTCGATCACCGCGCGCAGCGTCCTGTGCCGCGGCTCGGAGGTACGGCTGCCGCGGAACCCCAGCCGGTCGCCCAACTGCTCGACCAGCGCCGAGACCGGCATCGTGCGCAGCCGGGCGGCGGCAAGCTCGATCGCCAGCGGGATGCCGTCGAGCTCCCGGCAGATCCTGGCCGCCTCCCGCGCCTCGACCTTCAGATCCGGCCTGGCCGCGGCGGCCCGGTCGAGCAGCAGCTCCACGGCGGGCGCTTCACGCAGCGGCGTCACCGGGTGCAGCGACTCGCCGGGAATGTCCAGCGGCTCCCGGCTGGTGGCCACGATCCGCAGGTCCGGTATCTCCGCCAGCAGCCACTGCGCCACGTGCGCGGCCTCGTCGATCATGTGCTCGCAGTTGTCCAGCACGATCAGCGCCGAGCCGCCGCGCAGTTCCGCCACCGGATCGGTGACGCGCAGCGTGGCCTCCACGGCCGCCCGCACCCCCGAGGCCTGCGCCAGCTCCACCAGCCACACCGGGTCGCCCCGCAGGGCCAGCGTGTCGGCCAGCTCGACCGCCAGCCGCGTCTTGCCCGCGCCGCCGGGGCCCGCCAGCGTCACCAGCCTGATCCCGCTCTCCAGCAGGCCCCGCAGCCGCGCGACGTCGTCGGAACGCCCGACGAAGCTGGTCAGCCGGGCGGGCAGGTTGGTCCTCGGCTCCGGGTCCCGCACCGCGAGCAGGTGCGCCTGCCGCAGCTCGTCTCCCGGGTCCATGCCCAGCTCGTCGGCCAGCCGTTCGCGGATCCGCTCGAAGACCTCCAGCGCCTCGGCCCGCCGCCCGGCCGCCACCAGCGCGCGCATGAGCAGCGCGTGCAGCCCCTCGCGCAGCGGATGGTCGGCGACCAGCCCCTCCAGCTCCGGCAATGACGGGCCGGTGGCCTCCAGCGCCGTGAGCCGCAGCTCCTCCAGCCGCGCCGCCGGGCCCTGCGCGAACGGCAGGCCGAGCGCGTCCGCCAGCGCCGGGCCGCGCCACAGCGCCAGCGCCGCCCGCGGCTCGCCGGCCCGCACCAGGCGCTCGAACTCCCAGGCGTCCACCTCGCCCGGCGGCACGTCGAGCAGGTAGCCGGCCGGATGGGAGGCGATCAGCCCGGGCGCCTGCCGCCGCGCCCGCGACACCAGCGACTGCAGCGCCGCCGTAGGATGCTCGGGCGCTTCCTCCGGCCACAGGTCGTCGATCAGCCGCTCGGCCGTCACCACCCGCCCGGGCTCCAGCGCCAGCCGCACCAGCAGCACCCGCACCCGGGCGGCACCGATGTCGACCCCCGCCACCTGGAGCGGGCCCAGGACTCCGATCCGCATCCTGGAACCCTAACCCGGCAGCGGCACCTTCCTGCCGAGCCGGTAGATCGCCACAGGGACCTGCAACGCGGTCACGTCGGCCAGCGGGTCGCCCTGGACGGCCACCAGGTCGGCGTCGAACCCGGGGGCGAGGCGGCCCTTGGCGTCGCCCACCCGGCAGGCCTGAGCCGCCCGCGAGGTGATCGAACGCAGCACGTCGACCGGCTCGAACCCCAGGTCCACCAGCATCTTCGCGCCGAACGGCAGCAACCCGTGCGGCTTGACCGGTGCGATGCCCGCGTCGCTGCCGATGACGAACTTCACCCCGCCCCTGTACAGCTGCCGCAGCGTCTCCATCAGCAGCGGCATCCGCTTGGCCAGGTTGGGCGGCGGCGTCAGGTTCCGCACCGGGACGATCCCGGCGGTGAGCGACACGATCACGTCCGAGGCGGCCAGCCTGGCGATGATGCCCGCGTCGGGCTCGATCGAGTCCTCGGTCCAGAACGCGCAGTGCTCGATCGTGTCGAACCCGGCCTCGAGCGCGTAGACGATGCCCTCGGGGGCGTGGGCGTGGCCGGCGATGGGCAGGCCGAGCTCGTGGGCCTCGTCGGCGGCGGCCTTCAGCTCGGCCATGCCGTACTGGAGCAGGTACGGCTCGCTGCCAGGGGTCATCTCGCCGCCGGTGACCATCATCTTGACCACCCGCGCCCCGCGCTCGGCCCGCTCCCGGACCGCGGCGCGCACGCCCTGCTCGCCCTCGGCCTCGCCGCCCAGGAACCAGCAGTGACCCTTGGGGGTGGTGATCGGCGGGCCCGCGCCGATGATCTCGGGGCCCTCGGTCACGTCGAGTCCGAGCTCCAGCGCCAGGTAGTCGCGATCGCCCAGGTCACGGACCGTCGTGACGCCCGCGTGCAGGTGCCGCGTGGCGGCCTCGCGCATTCGGTCGGCCAGGCCGGGCTCTTCCAGGTGGCCGATCGGGTCGAGGCTGGCGTCGAAGGCCAGGTGGACGTGGCAGTCGATGAGCCCGGGCAGCAACGTGACGTCGTCCCCCAGGTCCAGGGCGTCGGGCGCGTCGTCGGTGACGTCGGCGATCCGCCACCCGTCCACGACCACGACCTTGTTCTCGTGCATGTCGACGCCGTCGAACAGGCGGCGCGCGCGTATGGCGAACATACCTGGACGATCGTCCCGAAGCGGGAACCACGCATGAGTACGGGGTACTCAGTTCGTCGAGCCCCGCATCACCAGCCGGGTCGGCACGAGCAACCGGCCGGGATCGCCGCCGTAGAGCAGGTCGATGAGCGCCCCGGCCGCGAGCGCGCCGCGCCGTTCCGCCTCCAGGCTCAGCACGGTCAGCGGCACGTCCCAGGTCTTGTCCTCGGCGGTCTCGCACATGATCGTGACCTGCAGGTCGTCGGGGATCCGCAGGCCGAGCTTGCGGGCGGTGCTCAGCAGCGCCTCGCCGTAGGTCTCGTTCAGCCCGTGCACCGCGTCGGGACGGTCGGGACGCGACAGCAGCCGCTCGGCCGCCGCCGCGGGCGGCTCGCCGGGCTGCAGCGACTCGATGATCACCGGGTTGCCCGTCGCCAGGCTCCAGGCGCGGTAGGCCTGCTCGGTGTCGAGGGTGTAGGAGTCGGGGTCGGAGCCCGTCAGCAGCGCCACGCGCTCGGCGCCGCGGCCCCGGAGGTGGTCGAGCAGTTCGTGCAGGCGCCGGTCGGAGTCGCTCTCGATGACCGGCACGGCCTCGAAGCCGGTGTCGAGCGGCCGTCCGTCGGCCACCGTCGGCTTCTCGGTCATGAACGGGTGGCCGTGCCCCGGGTCGACCACGATCAGCCCGTCGAGCGGCACGCGGCCCCACAGTTCGGTCGGCAGTACGACCAGCGCGTGGTCGCGCTCGACGGCCAGCATCGTGGCGCCTGAGGTGAAGGCGGCGTAGTAGGGCCGGTAGGTGTGCTCCCACTGCCGGGACCCGATGTGCTCGACCAGTATCCCCAGCACGCCGACCCGCCCCGAGGCCAGCCCGGCCGCGACGGGGTCCGGCTGGTAGCCCAGGCGCTCGGCGGCGGCCCGCACGGTCTGCCGGGTCCTGTCGGACACGCGCCCCTTGCCGCTCAGCGCGTGGGAGACCGTGGTGATCGACAGTCCTGTCGCCTTGGCTACGTCGCGGATGCCGATTCGAGGGGACACGGGCTCCATACTCTCGGTGAGAAAACGTTTTGGCAAACACTATTGACGATGCCAAAACGCTTTTGCAAGAGTTCAGGTCCCCTACCTGGAGAAGCGACATGGTCACCCTTCGTTCAACTGCCTTCGCCGCCGCGGGGCTGGTGGCGCTCCTGCTCGCCGCGGGCTGCGGCGGGGGGTCGTCCTCCTCCGCCAACACCACCGAGGCCAGCGGAGACTCCTACGGCAACTGCAAGGTCAGCGGCAAGCGCGGCGAGTTCAAGCTCAACCCCGTCGTCGCCGACACGCTGAGCGTCCAGGGCGACCTGCCCTCGCCCGGCTGGTGGAACGGCGACACCGTGGCCCAGATCAAGGACGGCTACGAGTACTGCATGGCCGCCAACATCGCCTACCGGGCAGGCCTGTCCAAGCTGGCGATCGAGAACACCCCGTTCGACGCGCTGGTCTCCGGCCGCACCCAGAACTTCGACATGGCGCTGGCCGAGATCTCCATCACCGACGAGCGCAAGAAGGTCGTCAACTTCTCGGCCCCCTACTTCGCCTCCAACATCGGCGTCATGATCAAGAACGGCACCGACGCCTCGGCCGCCAACATCAAGAAGCTGCGCCTGGGCGTCAAGCAGGGCACGGCCGGCGCGCTGTGGGTCGCCAACACGCTCAAGCCCGAGCAGCAGCCCAAGGTCTTCGCCAACGACCCGGAGATGAGCGCCGCCCTGCAGGCCGGCCAGATCGACGCCGCCCTCCAGGACGTGGCGATCATGCTCGGCTCCGCGCAGAAGTCCAACGGCCTGCTCAAGGTCGCCGGCCAGTTCGACACCGGCGAGTCCTACGGCGCCCTCTACCCGAAGAACTCCGCCAACGCCGACACCATCAACAAGATCATCGACCAGATGAAGTCGGACGGCACCCTCGACAAGCTCTCCGCCGACTACCTCGCCAAGGCCTTCGGCGGCGACCCGGCCGCCATCCCCCAGTGGCAGGCCTCGTGAGCGCCGTCACCGTACGGCGGGCCACGGCGCAGCCCGTCCCCCACCCGGCCCGCGGGCTGGCGTTGCTGGGGCTCGGGGCCGCGAGCGTGGCCACGGTGGCGACCTGGCTGGTGACCGCCGAGATCTTCCAGGCCGCCGCCGGGTCGTGGAAATGGGTCTTCGGCGCCGTGGCCGTCGCGGCGGCGGCAGCCGTACTGCTCGTCTTCAAACCGGCCGTGGAGGCCTGGCGCTGCTCGGGGCGGTGCGCCGCGTGCGGCGACGTCGTGGAGAAGCGGGCGCTGGCCGCGCGCGTGCGCGAGTCGGCGTGGACCGCGGCGGGCACGGCCTTCGCGGTCCTGTGCGCGCTGGCGCTGGTGATGTTCGTGCTGGCCAACGACGCCGCGGTGCAGCGGACGTTCTTCCAGGGCGAGCTGATCGGCACCAGCACGCTCGACATCATCAGGGCCTTCGGCACCAACCTCTTCATCGCCGTCGTGGCGCAGGTGTTCGTGCTCGTCTGGGGCCTGATCCTGGCGCTGGCCCGGCTCGCCCCCGGCCGCGTGGGGCGCCCGATCAGGGCGCTCGCGGTCGCCTACATCGACGTGATCAGGGCGGTCCCGGCGATCATCGTGATCTACCTGATCGGGTTCGGGCTGCCGATCGCGCAGATCCCCGTCCTGTCGGGGCTGAGCCAGACCTGGTACGCCATCCTCGCGCTGACCATCGTCTACGGCGCCTACGTGGCCGAGGTGTTCCGCTCGGGCATCGAGTCGGTGCACCCGAGCCAGGTCGCCGCCTCCCGCTCGCTCGGCTTCTCCTACCTGGCCACCATGCGCCACGTCGTGGTGCCGCAGGCGACCAAGCGGGTGATCCCGCCGCTGCTCAACGACTTCATCGGCCTGCAGAAGGACACCGCGCTGGTCAACGTGATCGGCACGATCGACGCCTTCAACCAGGCCAAGATCTTCTCCGCCAACCACTTCAACCTGTCCTCGGTGACCGTGGTGGCGGGACTGTTCATCCTCATCACCATCCCGCAGGCGCGGTTCGTGGACCGGCTCATCGCCCGCGACAAGGCCAAGGGGTCCTGATGGCCTTCCTCGAGATCTCCGACCTGCGCAAGAGCTACGGCGAGCACGAGGTGCTGCGCGGCATCGACCTGTCGGTCGAGCAGCACCAGGTCATCTGCCTCATCGGCGCCTCCGGCAGCGGCAAGTCCACGCTGCTGCGCTGCGTCAACGCGCTCGAACCGATCGACGGCGGCAGCGTCACGCTGGACGGAGAGGTCGTCTCCGGCGCCGGGGTCGACGTCGACCTGCTGCGCCGCGACGTCGGCATGGTCTTCCAGAGCTACAACCTGTTCCCGCACATGAGCGTGCTCGACAACGTCACGCTGGCCCCGATCAAGCTGGGCGGGCTGTCGCGCTCGCAGGCTGTGGACAAGGGCATGGCCCTGCTGGAGCGGGTGGGCCTGGCCGACAAGGCCAAGGCGTTCCCCGACCGGCTGTCCGGTGGCCAGCAGCAGCGCGTGGCGATCGTGCGCACGCTGGCCATGGAGCCGCGCGTCCTGCTGCTCGACGAGATCACCGCGGCGCTCGACCCCGAACTGGTCGCCGAGGTGCTCGGCATCGTCAGGCAACTGGCCCAGGAGGGCCTGACCATGCTGCTGGCCACCCACGAGATGGGCTTCGCCAAGGAGGTCGCCGACAAGGTCTGCTTCCTCCACCAGGGCAGCCTGCTCGAACAGGGTCCCCCTTCACAGATCTTCACCGACCCGGTTGAGGAGCGTACACGCATGTTCCTGAAGTCGATCATCGCGGCGGGGCGGCTGTGATCCTGGCCATTCAGCACGAGGACGGTACCGGTCCCGACCTCATCGGCTCGCGGATCGCCGCTGCTGGCGTGCCGCTCGACCTGCGCTGCCCGTTCCGCGGGGATGAGGTTCCCGCGTCCTTGGAGGGGTACGGCGGGCTGCTCGTGCTCGGTGGTACCCCGGGGACCTACGACGTGGAGATCGCGCCGTGGCTGCCGCGGGTACAGGAACTGCTGCGGGAGGCGGTGCGCACCGAGCTGCCGACGCTGGGCGTGTGCCTGGGCGGGCAGTTGCTCGCCGCCGCCTGTGGGGGAGAGGTCCGGGTGGCCGACCGCCACCAGGTCGGCCTGTTCCCGCTGCGCGCGCATCCCGCCGTCGCCGACGATCCGTTGTTCGGCGGGCTTCCGGCCGAGGCGGCGGCCGTGCAGTGGCACTGGGACGAGATCAGCGTGCTGCCGCCCGGCGCGGTGCCGCTGCTGTGGGACGCCGACTTCCCGCACCAGGCCTTCCGTCTGGGTTCGTCGGCGTGGGGCGTGCAGTTCCACCCCGAGGTGCTGCTGGATTCGGCCCGCGCCTGGGCCAAGGACGACTCCGAGCGGCTCGGCCGCGACGTCTCCGAGATGCTCGCGGAGATCGAGGCGGCCGAGCCCGCCCTGCGCGCCCAGTGGGGCGCCTTGGCCGACCGGTGGATCGGCGTCATCAGGAGAACACCTTCGCCTTGAGCTTGGGGAAGCGCTGCGCGACACGCAGGAAGGTCTTGAAGCCCGTCCTGGCCAGGCGGCTGCCGCCGGTGAACTGCTCGGCCGCCTTCATCGAGTCGCGCACGGCGGCGAAGCCGTACTCCCGCATCTGCTCCTCGTAGGCCGCGATGGCCCGCACCGGGTCCTGGCCGCTGGTCAGGGCCTGGTGGAGCAGGCGGGCGTCGCGCAGCGCGGTGTTGGCGCCGATGCCGCGCATCGGGGTCATGCTGTGGATCGCGTCGCCCAGCAGCGTGATGTTGGTGGCCTGCCACGGCTCGATCGGGATCGAGGTGCGGATCGGCAGCAGCGTCACCGTGTCGGGGTGTGACAGGTCGACCAGTTTGCGCAGGTCGGGGTGCCAGGTCTGGATCATCCGCGCCACGGTGTCCTTCAGCTCCTTTCCCGACATCTGGGAAATGTTGCTGGGGAAGCGGTCGATGGTCGCGCCGAAGGCCCACAGAACGTAGCTGCTGGTGTTGTCCATCAGCGCGCCGGCCTGCTCGGTCGAGCCGATCCCGGTGCGCGGGGCGTCGTCGCCGAGCTCGTGCGGGGCGCAGAACAGGCCCATGCCCACGGGCGGGATGACGCTGTTGGGCCCGGCGACGAGCCGGTCGGCGACCAGGCGCTTGGTCTGCGGTGTGAGCGGGAACTTGCCGGCGACCGTGGTGATGTGCGTGTCGACGCGCTGGGCGTGCGGCAGGTACTGCTTGCGCACCCGCGAGTTGCCGCCGTCGGCCGCGACCACGATGTCGGCCGTCTCGCTCGTGCCGTCCTCGAACAGCAGCCTGATGCGCCCGTCGGCCAGGCGCTCGTACCGCTCGAAGGTCTTGCCGAAGCGCACCACGTCCTGCATGCCTGACAGCAGCACCTGGCGGAGCGTGATGCGGCTGACCGAGTGGTGGTCGTCGGCGGGGTCGGCCGCCTTGGCCGTCTCGATGAGCAGCAGCTGGTCCATCTTCTCGGTCAGGAAGCCGAAGTCCTGGCCGCTGACCCCGGCCGTGTCGAGGAAGGCCTGCCACAGGTGGGCGGGAAGGCAGTCGCGCAGGGCGCGGGCGCCGTTCGGGTCGATGTGCACCCGGTAGCCCTGCAGCCGGTCGCCGGGAGTGCGGTCCCGCTCGAAGACTGTGACCGGGTGGCCGGCCTTCTTCAGCCCCTGGGCCAGGCACAGCCCGCCGATTCCGCCGCCGATGATCGCGATGTGAGGTCTCATGCCGGCAACTATCACCCGTCTGGATGATTCTGTCAACCATCCGGATGGATGATAGTGTGGGCGGTATGAGACGAGCACCGGAGGAGAAGCAACGGGACCCCGAACGCACCAAGGCCCGGATCCTGCAGGCCGCCGTGACGGAGTTCGCGGCCAAGGGGTTCGCCGGCGCCCGTGTCAGCGAGATCGCCGATCGCGCGGGCGTGAACAAGCAGCTGATCTCCTACTACTTCGGTGGCAAGGAAGGCCTCTACCGCGCGCTGACCAGCCAGTGGCAGAGCGAGGAGAGCGTGTTCGCCGACCGGTCCACCTCGCTGGGCAAGCTGGCCGCCGGATACGTGCGCGCCAGCTCCGCCTACCGCGACTTCGGCAAGCTCATGCTCTGGGAGGGGTTGTCAGAGGCCGAGCCCGACCCGCGCTTCACCCAGGAGATGCGGCGCAACGTCGAGGAGCTGCGCAAGCGGCAGGAAGCCGGCGAGTTCCCCGCCGACCTCGACCCGGCCGCGCTGCTCGTGGTGCTGTTCGCGGCGGCCGCGGCCGGAATCGCCTTCCCGCAGCTCGTGCGCGCGGTCTTCGACCAGGACCCCGCCTCGCCCGAGTTCGCCGAGCGTTTCGCCACGCAGATCGAGCGGCTGGTCGACCACCTGCGCGGCTGATTTGGCGTATTCACGCGATGCCCCGCGCGCGCCTGTCCGTGTTTGCTGATTCCGGCCATGCACAATCGGCTTATGTCTGGAGGCGTACATGGAGATCATCTCCCGCGGATTTCGCGGCAAGCAGCGAAGTGACGACCGGCTACCACCCGGCCAGTACCTGACCGAGGACTTCCCTGTCCTGTCGGCCGGACCCACGCCGCACGTGCCGCTCGACCGGTGGGAGTTCACCATCGACACCGAGGCGGACCAGGTGCACCGGTGGAACTGGCAGGAGTTCACGGCTCTGCCGTACGAGACGCCGACGGTGGACATCCACTGCGTGACCACCTGGTCGAAGCTGGACACGAGCTGGCAGGGCATCTCGCTGGACGTGCTCTTCGAGAACGTCGACAGCGCCGCCGAATTCGCGCTCATCCACTCCTACGGCGGCTACACCACGAACCTGCCCGTGGAGGACCTGCTGGACGGCAAGGCCTGGATCGTCTACCGCTACGACGGCGAGGAACTGGCGCCGCAGCACGGCGGGCCCGCCCGGCTGCTGGTGCCGCACCTGTACTTCTGGAAGTCGGCCAAGTGGGTGCGCGGGATCCGGCTGATGGACCAGGACTGGCCGGGCTTCTGGGAGACCGCCGGCTACCACAACTACGGCGACCCGTGGCGCGAGCAGCGTTACGAGGGCGACTGATGGCCCGCCTCACCTGGCGGGAAGCGCGCCTGGTCAAGGTGCGCGACGAGACCGCCACCGCCCGCACGCTGGTCCTGGAGGCCCTAGGCTGGCCGGGACACCTGGCCGGACAGCATCTGGACGTGCGGCTGACCGCCGAGGACGGCTACCAGGCGCGCCGCAGCTACTCCCTGGCCGCGCCCGCCGACGGCGACCGCATCGAGCTGACCGTGCAGCGCGTGGCCGACGGCGAGGTCTCGCCGTACCTGACCGAGGTCATGGAGCCCGGCGACGCGCTCGAGCTGCGCGGCCCCGTCGGCGGCTGGTTCGTCTGGCGGCCCGCCAGTCCCGCGCCGGTGCTGCTGGTCGCGGGCGGCGCGGGCATCGTGCCGCTGATGGCCATGATCAGGCAACGCCGTACGGCCGGCGCCGCCACCCCGTTCCGCCTGGTCTACTCCCTGCGCGACCCCGGGCAGCTCTACTACGCCGACGAACTGCGCGACCCCGGCCTCGGGCTGGACGTGACGCTCGCCTACACCCGGGCCACCCCCGACGGCTGGCCCCGTACGGCAGGCCGCCTCACCACCGGCGACCTGGGCCCCTACCGGGAGGCCGACTGCTTCGTGTGCGGCCCGACCGGGTTCGTCGAGGCGGCCGCCGACCTGCTCCAGGAGCTGGGCCACGATCCCGCCCGCATCAGAACAGAACGCTTCGGCCCGACGGGAGACTGACATGACCGACTACCTGGACGGCAACGCCCTGGCAGGCCCGCTGGCCGAGATCTTCGCCGTCGACGTCTCCGCCGCGATCGGCCAGTGCGCCTCGTGCGGCCTGGCGGGGCCCGTCGCCTCCCTGCGCGTGTACGGCCCCGACCCCGGCCTGGTCGCGCGCTGCCCCGGGTGCGAGGAGGTCGTGCTGCGGCTGGTCCGCGGGCCCGACGCCGCCTGGCTCGACCTGCGGGGCGCGGTGTCGCTGCGCATCCCGCTTGGCTGATGCGGCGCTGGCTCTTCCCCGACCTGCCCGAGCGGCACGGCCACCTGCTGGTCATGCTGACCGTGGTCACCGGGATGGTCGACGCGGTCAGCTTTCTCGGGCTCGGCCGGGTCTTCGTGGCGAACATGACCGGCAACGTGGTCTTCCTCGGCTTCACCCTGGCCGGTTACCGGACCTCGGACGCGTGGGCGTCCCTGCTGGCCATCGCGGCCTTCGCCGTGGGCGCCTGGGCGGCGGGCCGCCTCACCCGCAACCTGCCCGCACCCAGCGGCCGCCGGGTCCGCGTGTTCGAGGTCGCGGTCGGCACGCAGACCCTGCTCGTGGGCGCCGCGCTCGTCGTGACGCTGACGTTCGGTCACCAGCACCCGGCGCCGAGGATGGTGCTGATCGCGCTGCTGGGGTTCGGCATGGGCCTGCAGATGGGCACGGTCCGCGCCCTGGCGGTCCCCGACCTGGCCACCAACGTCATCACCACCACGCTGACCGGCCTGGCGGCCGACCCGCCGGGCCCGCCGAGCAGGCGCCGCCTGGTGTCGATCGTCGCCATGTTCCTCGGCGCCTTCGCCGGCGCCGCCCTCCACCTGCACGTGGCCGTATGGGCGGCTCTGCTGGCGGCGATGATCCTCCTCGCCCTCACCACCGTCCTCGCCATCCGCCAGACCTAGTGTGATCTCCATGGATTTCACGACGTTCCAGGCTTCGGCCGCGGATGCCGACACGATCGGCGAGATCCACGCCTCCTCGTGGCTGGCCGCCTACGGCCCCTTCTTCGCGCCGGAATTCTTCGCCCAGGCCGTGCGGCACCGCCGCACGAAGTGGCCCGCGGTGCTGGCCGAGCGGAAGGGCGCCGTTCTGCTGGGCGCGCTCGGCGGGCGGCCGCTGGCCTTCGCCTTCATCGGTGAGTCGCCCACCCGTCCCGGATCGGCCGAGATCCACTCCTGCTTCGCCCACCCCGACGGATGGGGCACCGGTGTCACGGCGTTCCTCATGGCGGCCGCGATCGACCGGTTGAGGGAGGACGGATACCGGCACGTCCATCTGTGGACGTTGCGGGACACGGCGCAGTCACGCCGCTTCTACGCCAAGTGCGGGTTCGCCGAGTCGGGTCGGACCCGCGGCTGGGACTTCGGCGATGGGAACCTGATGCCTCAGGTCGAGTACGAGCGCGGGCTCTAGCCGGCGGCCAGGCGCTCGAACAGGTCGAGGGCCGCTTGCCGTACGTCGTCGGGCGAGACGCCGCTGAGCTGCTGCCTGGCCTGGTCGACGTCACGCGTCGTGGCCAGGGTGATCGCCACGGACGCGGCCGCGGCACGGTCCAGTGACCCTGCGGGCGCGTCGTCGGCCAGCTGCTGGGCGCTCGCGGCGAGGTCGAGGTTGTCCTTCAAGCGATGCTCCTCGAATGGTTGGGCTCGACCATTGCATCACCTGCCGAGCCCCTCTATCCACCGATCGGTGAATTAGTCACTACCCGGAATGGTGACACCTGACTCGTATGCCAGGATCACTGCTTGCACCCGATCGCGCAGGCCGAGCTTGGTGAGCAGGTTGCTGACGTGGGTCTTGACCGTGTGCTCTGTCACCACCAGGGTTTCCGCGATCTCCGCGTTGGACAGGCCGCGGGCGATGAGCTGCAGCGTCTCGCGCTCCCTGGCCGTCAGTACGGCCAGCTCCCGCGTGGGCCTGGGCGTCGGCCTGGCGGCGAACTCCGAGATCAGCCGGCGGGTGACCGCGGGCGCCAGCAGCGCCTCGCCGGCCGCCACCACGCGCACCGCGTTGACCAGGTCGTCCCGCCGCACGTCCTTGAGCAGGAACCCGCTGGCCCCCGCGCGCAGCGCGTCGTAGACGTAGTCGTCGTGGTCGAACGTGGTGAGCATGAGCACCTTGCAGCCCGTTTCCGCGCACACGATCCTGGCCGCCTCGATGCCGTCCATCCTGGGCATCCGGATGTCCAGGAGCAGCACGTCGGGATCGTGCTCGCGGACGGCGGCCACGGCCTCGACGCCGTCGCCGGCCTCGGCCACCACCTCGATGTCCGGCTGCGCGGCCAGGATCATCGCGAACCCGCCGCGCACCAGCTCCTGGTCGTCGGCCACGACCACCCGTACCGTCGCCGTCACGGCCGGGCCAGCGGCAGCCGTACGGTGACCTGGAAGCCCCGGCCGTCGGCACGGGGACCCGCGGTGGCGGTGCCGCCGCAGGCGGCGGCGCGCTCGCGGATGCCGATCAGGCCGTTGCCGCCGGAGGGCAGGGCGCGGCCCGTGCCCTGGCCCTCGTCGGTGATGTCGATCATCAGGGTGTCGTCCTCCCAGGTGAGCGCGATCTCGGCGCGGTCGGCGCCGGAGTGCTTGACGATGTTGGTGAGCGCCTCCTGCGTCACCCGGTAGGCGGCCACCGCGGTGTCGGGGGGCAGCGTCCCCGGGGTGCCCGAGACGGCGTAGTCCACCTCGAGTCCCGTTCCGGCGATCAGGGCGGGCAGGTCGTCGATGGTCGGCTGGGGAGCCCTCGGCTGTTCGCCCTTCTCCTTGAGCACGCCCAGCATGCGGCGCAACTGCTCCATCGCGTCGCGGCCCGCGGCGGCGATGGCGTCGAAGGCGGCCTCGGCGCGGTCGGGATCGCTGCGGACGACCACGGGTCCCGCCTCGGCCTGGACGACCATGAGGCTGACGGCGTGGGCGAGGATGTCGTGCATGTCCCTGGCGATCCTGGCCCGCTCCCGCTCGGCCGCCCGCTCGGCCTCGACCTCCCGCTCGCGTTCCAGCCTCTCTGCGCGCTCGGCCTCGAGCCTGCGGGCGCGGTCGAGGTGGTCGGCCCGTTCCGCTTCGAGGCGCCGCGCGAGGTCGAGGTGGTCGGCGCGTTCCGCGAGCGTGGCGGCGTAGGCCCGGGAGGTGGCGGCGGCGCGTCCGATGGCGTAGGCGGCGACGGCGCCGAGCAGGCCGCGGATCGCCGTGGCCGAGGAGCCCACCAGGAGCAGCATGCCCCCGATGGCCACCACCACGACGACGAGCCCCAACCACCGCCTGCTGTAGACGGCGACTGTGTAGAGCCCGATCAGGCTGGAGTACCACACGGGCTGCGAGGGCACGGGCCCGGTCACGTCATAGAAGGAGATGGCGGTCAGCGAGACCAGCATGGCGATGATCGGCGCCCGCCGCCGCCACGCCACCGGTACCGACGCGACGACCACGACGACGTACCCCAGCCGGCTCCACGGCAAGCCCTGGTCGTCCTCCTGCGACAGGAACGGCCACATCTGCGCCACGAGCACCAGTACGGCCAGCGCCCCGTCCACCCAGAGCGGAGGGAGCGCCCGGACCCACCGACGCGCTCCCTCAACAACAGGCAGATCGGACATAAGCCCCCATCTTTCCTCACGCATGGGCGAGCGCGTGACGCGCCCCGGAGTCCGTGCGGCGGATCATCGGCAGGAAGGAGACCAGCAGGCACAGCGCACCGAGGGGGATCAGGTCCTTGTTGACCGTCGGCACCGCGAAGTCCAGCATCACCAGCACCGGCGTCCACCACTTGACCTGCCGCGCGACTGCCAGCTGCACGACCAGCGCGAGCTGCGCGGCGTAGAACAGGAAGGGCCCGGCGTCGTAGACCGCGAGCGACACCCCGGGCACGGCCCTGACCTGGTCGAACAGCGGGCTCATCGCCTCGTGCGAGGATGCCATGAACCCGATCACGATGTCGATCGCGAACTGCGCGCCGGCGCAGGCGATCCCCACGACACCGACGACGACGCTGAGCGTGGCGGGCCAGGTCCGCCCCAGCATCCTCCGCATCTCCAGAAATATCGGGACAAAGAGCGCGAGTGCGCCGAGGAAGGCCAGGTGCCCGGTGGTCCAGGCGATCCCCGGCCCCCGGCTTCCGTCGAACCCGTCCACGATCCGGATCAGGCCATAGGCGAGCACGAGCAGGGGAGCGACGACGAAGGCGGCGCGGCTTTTCATGAGTGGTCTCCTTGAGCAGTGGCAACGCACTCATCGTCGTGTTTGGCACCCCGCGCCGTGATCGCCGCCGCGACTGAAGTTCGCCTCACTCCTGAGAGTGAGAAGCCGCCTCGATCACGCCGCGCAGCGCCATGGAGATCCGCTCGGCCGCCGTCTCGGGATCAGGCATGCCGTTGTCGAGCCAGGCGATGACCCCCTCGATCGTCGCCGCGAAGGTGAGCTGGGCGGCCCAGCCCAGCCAGGCCGGATCGGGGATCCGCGCGGCCAGATTGCGCCGGGCGATCTCGATCGACTCGGTGGTGAACACGTCGACGAAGTCGCGGAACTCCGGCTCGCGCGCCGCGTACCTGAACAGCAGCCGGAACCCGTCGGGATCCTCCCCGGCCGCCCGCACCAGTGCGGGGATCGTCCGGTCCGAGTAGCCCGCCGAGCCCACCCGTTCGGCCAGAAGGGTGCAGGCCCGCTCGAGGATCGCGCGGTAGAGCTCGTTCTTGGACTCGAAGTGCCGGTAGAGGATCACCCGGCTGATCCCGGCCTCGGCGGCCACGTCGTCCAGGCTGGTCGCGGCATAGCCCCGCGAGGCGAACGCGCGGGTCGCGGCGCCCAGGATCTGCTCGCGCCGCTCGGCTCGGCGCATCCGCCGTACGGTCTCCATCCACGCTCCTCTTGTTAACTCTCAAGTCTACAAGTAGCGTTGTTTATATGCGAGTAAACAACTTGCCGCTCGCGCCCGAGCTGCTGCGCGAGCTCCAGCGCGAAGGTCCCGTCCACCGGATCCGGACCCGGGTGGGCCACGAGGCCTGGCTCGTCACCGGTTACGAAGAGGTGCGCGCCCTGCTCGACGACCCGCGCCTGGGCCGTTCACACCCGGACCCGGACAACGCCGCGCGGATCGGCGACTCCGCCCTGTTCGGCGGCCCCCTCGGCGACTTCGACACCGAGCACGCCGAGCACGCCAGGATGCGCGCCCAGCTCCAGCCGCACTTCTCACCCAAGCGCATGCGCGCCCTGCGTCCCCGCGTCGAGGCGCTGGCCGACGGCCTCCTCGACGACCTGGCCGAGCACGGCTCGCCCGCCGACCTCCAGGCCGCCGTCGCCACGCCGCTGCCGATCCTGGTCATCTGCGAGCTGCTCGGCGTGCCGTACGAGGATCGCGAGCAGTTCCGCGCCTGGAGCCAGGCGGCCGGCAACACCCGCGACAACGAGCTGTCCCTGTGGGGACTGACCGAGCTCTACGAGTACGGCAGGCGACTCGTGCGGCGCAAACGCGACGACCCCGGCGACGACGTGATCACCAGGCTGCTCGACGCCCCCGACACCGACGACGGCGAGATCGCGATGCGCGGGATGAACCTGCTGTTCGCCGGGCACGAGACCACGGTCGTCCAGATCGGGGTAGGGGCGCTGCAACTGCTCGCCAACCGCGACCAGTGGGAGGCGCTGCGGGCCGGCCCCGGACTGATCCCACGGGCCATCGACGAGATCATGCGGGCGCCGGACACGAACATCGGTGGCGGCGGCATCCCCCGCTACGCCAGGACCCGCTTCGAGCTGGGCGGCGTGGCGATCGAGGCGGGCGAGCTGGTCCTGCTGTCCGTCGGCGCGGCCAACCACGACGAGAAGGAGTTCGCCGACCCGGACCGCTTCGACGTCGGCAGGCAGGCGGCCGGGCATCTGACCTTCGGGCACGGGTCGCGCTACTGCATCGGGGCGCCGCTGGCCAAGATCGAGCTGGAGGTGGTCTTCTCCCGGCTCATCCCGCGCTTCCCCGGCATGCGGCTGGCCGTACCCGTGGAGGAGCTGCGCCACCACGAGGACTCGCTCACGGGAGGGCTGATCGAACTTCCCGTGATTTTCTGAGCCGAGCGTGTAGAGAACGCGCCGCCCGCGCCGACCCAGGGGTGAAAGGAGCGCATCTGATGAAGTACATGCTGGTGATGAACCTGAACCCCAAGCAGTTCGAGTCGCTGACCGAGGAGCAGCGCGACGAGATCTTCCGCGGTCACGAGGAGCTCATCGAGACCATCACCAAGTCGGGCGAGATGGTCACCACGGTCGCCCTGGCCGATCCGTCGCAGACGGTCACGGTCCGCGTGCGCGACGGCCGGACGGTGGGCACCGACGGGCCGTACCAGGCGTCGGAGGAGTTCGTCTGCGGCTACTACGTGGTCGACTGCGAGTCCAGGGAGCGGGCGGTGGAGTTGGCGGCGTTGATCCCTGACGCCCGCTACGCGCCGGTCGAGGTCCGCCCGATCATGTACGACGGCGGGCCGGAGGCCTGATCAGCCGAAGAAGCGCTCGAGGACGGGGGCCAGCGCCTCGGCCTTGACGATGTGGGTCTGGCCGGGCAGCGTCACGTAGTCGGCGTTGGGCAGCTGCTCGGCCAGCGTGCGCACACCGCTGCGCATCCAGGCCGGGCTCTTGCCGCCGTCGATGGCCAGCGCGGGGATCGCCACGTTCGCCCAGGCATCCGCGGGGTACGGCCGGCCGTGCTCGTGGTCCGCCACGAAGGAGACGTCGTACGGCAGCGTGTGCGCGACCGCCTTGAGCCCGGACCAGGCGGGCATGAGCGGCATCAGGGCCACCACGGGCGCGGGCAGGTTCACGCCGGCGCGCATGAAGTACTTGACCGCCTTGCCGCGTTGCCCGGTGGCGACCAGCTCGTCCATGCGCCGGACGTAGTCGGCGGGGATCGGCGGGCGGGTGTCGTCCACGAAGAACGGCGGCTCGAAGACGGCCAGCTTCGTGATCGGCAGCCCGCTCTCGGCGGCGTCCAGTGCCAGCGCGGCACCTGAGGAGATCCCGTAGACGCGGGCGGAGCCGCCCGCCGCGTCGATCACCGCGGCCAGGTCCTCGATCTCGCGCTCGGGCGCGAACGGGAGGGTGTCGCCGCTGTCGCCTCGGCCCCTGCGGTCGTAGGTGAGGACGGTGAAGTTCTTCGCCAGGGCCTGGGCCAGCGCGCCGTTCGGGCCGGCCTTGCGGTGGCACAGCGCGCCGTCGACCAGGACCACGGCGGGTCCCTCGCCCAGCCGATCGAACGCGATCGGGGTGCCGTCCTTCGACGTGGTCCGGTCCATGACGTTCCTCCTCTTAGGTGTGATCCCAGCATGCTGCCGACAAATTAATTTGTCAAGACTGAGTAGGGGTCTACTCATGCGAGCGGGGCCCCTGCGGCGCAGGGTGGGAGTCGCTGCCGCGAGGAGGGGATCGCACGTGCCGCGCTTGCGCGGCACGTGCGACGTCAGGGCGCTCAGTTGTCGATCGCCTGGTAGAGCGTGGTCCAGAAGTCGTGGAAGACCCGCGCCGAATTCGGAACGGACGCCCCGACCTGGGTGAGCAGGATGCCGGTGAGCTGGTTGGCCGGGTCGGCGTAGGTCGAGGTGCCGCTTCCGCCGTCCCAGCCGAACTGGCCGATGGGCGCGTAGTCGCCGCGGTAGGTGCGCACCGCCATCCCGAAGCCCCAGCCGCCGTGCTGCCCCTGGCCGAAGGAGATGTGGACGTTGTCGCGGGCCATGGCGTTGCGGCCGGCGTTCTGCTCGGGCGTGAGGCGGTTGGTGGTCATCAGCTCGACCGCGGGCCGGGACAGGATCCGATGGCTGCCGTGCATCCCGCCATTGAGCAGCATCCGGAAGTAGGCGTGGTAGTCATCGACGGTGGAGACCAGCCCACCGCCGCCGCCCGGGAAGGCCGGAGACTCGCTCCACCGCCCGCCCTTGGCCTCGTCCCACACGAGGAACTCGCCGGTCTGCGGGTCGGGGGCGTACAGGGTCGGCATCCGGTCGATCTTGTCGGCGGGCACGTGGAAGGCGGTGTCCTTCATCCCCAGCGGGTCGAAGATGCGTTCCCGCAGGAACGTCTCGAACGACTGGCCCGTGACCCTGGCCACCAGCACGCCGAGCAGATCGTTGCTGATGTGGTACTGCCAGCGCTCGCCGGGCTGGTACATCAGCGGCAGCGCGCCCAGGCGGCGCAGCCACTCATCGGGCTCGGGCATGGGCTCGGGCAGATTGGGCGTGAGCCCCTGCTCGAAGACCGCGTTCATGATCGGAGTGCCCAGCGACGTCATGTCCATGCCGAGCCCGAACGTGGAGGTCAGCAGGTCCCGCACGGTGATCGGCCGCCGTGCCGGCACGGTGTCGTCCAGCGGGCTGTCGATCCGCTTCAGCACCTGCCGGTCGGCGAGTTCCGGCAGCCACTGGTCCACCGGGTCGTCCAGCCGCAGCCTGCACTCGTCAAGCAGGACCATCGCCGCCGCGATCGAGACCGGCTTGGACGTGGAGGCCATCCGGAAGATCGTGTCCCGCCGCATCGGCGCGCCACCGTCATGCCGCATGGTCCCGATCGCCTCGACGTGCGTCTCCTCGCCCCGGCCGACCAGGGCGACCAGCCCGGGGATCTTCCCGGACTCGACATGCCCCGCCAGCACGTCACGCAGCCTGCGCAGCCCTGCTTCGGAGAAGCCGCCGTTGCTCTGTCCCATCATGAATCTCCTTGCGCACAGTGTTCGATCTGCGAGGTCGGACTCGCGAACCGTTCATGGCGACCACCATCGCCGACCGCGCTGATGCCGGACCGCCGCCGTACTGACGCGGTCGCTGACACGACCCGGTCGAGCACGTCCTGGGCTCGCCGTTGAGCTGGCAGCCCTTCTCGGCCGGGGTCACAACGGCTACACCACCCACCCCCGCTGCTTGAGGTGCTCGACTTGAGCGCTTCAGGTTCGGCGCGCACCGAAGGTCGTCTCGAAGGCGAGGGCGCTGGTAGTGGGCCCCCTTCCTCCAGCTCGCACATGACCGGATCGACCAGCCGCAGGCGTACATGATCTGAGTGTTCACCCGGGGTTCATGGAAGTGGCGGGAGTGAGTCATGGGGGTCTGGTGGTCTTCTACGGGTTTGTACGAGTTTGATACGAGGAGATCCGACGTGGTTGGGATCAAGGGGCGTCGTAAGGCGCTGACTGTGGTGGCGGCGGGGTTGCTGGCCGCCGTGGCGGTGCCGGGTCTGGCGGGGGCCTCCGACGGGGATCGGACGGACGAGATCAGGTCGGCGTTCTACGGTGGGCATGCGCGCAACGTCATCCTGCTGATCGGCGACGGGATGGGCGATTCCGAGATCACCATCGCCCGGAACTACGCCAAGGGGGCCGCCGGGCGGCTCAACATGGACTCGCTCCCGTTCACCGGGGCGTACACGACGTACGCCGTGAGCAAGGACGCCCCGAACAAGCCCGACTACGTCACCGACTCCGCCGCGAGCGGTACGGGCTGGGCGACGGGCCACAAGACCTACAACGGCGCCATCTCCGTCACCCCCGACGGCAAGCCGCAGCCGACGCTGCTCGAGCTGGCCAAGCAGGCCGGGTACCGCACCGGTGACGTCACGACCGCCGAGCTGACCGACGCGACGCCGGCCGTACTGGCTGCCCATGTCGTGGACAGGACCTGTCAGGGGCCGGCCGACATGGCCAAGTGCCCGGACAACGACAAGGCCAAGGGCGGCGCGGGCTCCATCGCCGAGCAGGAGATCGTCACCGGCGCCGACGTGTACCTGGGCGGCGGCAAGCAGCGCTTCGACCAGACCGTCACCGGCGGTGGCACCGTCATCCAGCAGGCGCAGGGCGCCGGCTACAACGTGGTCACCGACAAGGGCGGGCTCGCCGCGGCCAAGCCTGGCACCAAGCTGCTCGGGCTGTTCGCGTCCGGCAACATGCCGCAGGAGTGGACAGGCCCGCTGGCCAAGGTCGGCGGCACGGCGCCGTCCAAGTGCACGACCAACACGGCCTACGACCCGAACGCGCCCCACCTGTCGGAGATGGCCACCAAGGCGATCTCCCTGCTCGAGGGACGCGGACGGCGCGGGTTCTTCCTGCAGATCGAGGGCGCGTCGATCGACAAGCGCGACCACGCCGCCGACCCGTGCGGGCAGATCGGGGAGAACGTCGAGTTCGACAACGCGGTGAAGGTGGCGCTCGACTACGCGCGCAGCCACCGCGACACCCTCGTCGTCGTGACGGCGGACCACGGGCACACCAGCCAGATCATCCCGCTCGAGGCGCAGAGCCCCGGCCAGACGGCCACCCTCATCACCGCCGACGACGCGCCCATGAAGATCAACTACGCCACCAACACGCCCGGCGCCTCCCAGGAGCACACGGGCACCGAGGTCCGCATCGCCGCCCAGGGCCCCCAGGCCTCCAACGTCCTCGGCGTAACCGACCAAACCGACCTCTTCGGCACCATCACCCGAGCCCTCTCCCTCCGCTGACCCAGCCGAGGCTCCCTCGCTAACCCTCCCCGGGGGCGCGCACCACTCTCCCGGTGCGCGCCCCTCCCTTTTCCCCAGCACCCCCACGGCGGGGTTGCGGCAGCGCGTACGGCGCGGCCTGCTGGGGACGCACTTGGCACATGGCCCGTACGGCGCGTCCCGTCCCGTGGCGCGGGGTGTGACGGGTTGCCCGCCGCGTCAGGCCACCTTGCTAAGCGCCGGGTCGGCGAGTACCTCGGCGGCGGGACGCGGCGCAGCGCGTACGGCGCGGCCTGCAGGGGGTGCGGATGGCGGGCGGGTCGGTAGCAGCAGGACCGCAAGGGGTTAGGGCCACAAGCCGGTCAGCTCTAGCGCGTGTTCAGGACTGGTGGCGTGTCGGATGCCGGCGACGGGTTGTCCTTGCTGGTCGTTGAGCTGCCAGCCCCCAAGTTGGACGACAGGCGCGTGGCCCTTGCGCATCGCCAAAGCAAGCTCCGAGAGCGTTCCCCAAGATCCGCCAATCACAATGACGGCATCGCCCGAGTTCACGATGATGGTGTTGCGGGCTTCACCAACGCCTGTGGGAATCGAGATCGTCAGATGCGGGTTGGCTCCTTCTCGGTCGGCGCGAGACAGAATTCCGACGACCGTTCCGCCTGCGTTTCGCGCGCCTGCGGCGACCGCTTCCATGACACCCGAGTAACCGCCACAGATCACCACAGCCCCGCGTTCGGCCAGGAGTTCGCCTAGTCTCAGCGCGTTGCGCTGCTCCTCCTTGGAGCACTGCCGTGGTCCACAGACTGATACCTGAATGGGCATGTCCTACCTCCCGGACATGACCTTAATGAGGAGTTGCGGGGTAGCGGCTGGGTGGGCGGCAAACCCGTTCGTGCACGTGCCGGCGATGCTGCTGGGCGGCGGCTCGTCGCCGGTTGCGCCGTTGCTCGGGCCGACCCTGCTGGCGGCGGTCCTGGCCGCGGCGGGGGCGGCGTTCTTGCGCCGCCGCGGCCTGGCCGCCGGATGGTCAGGACTCGGTGGTGACTTCGTAGTGGGTGACGGTGGTGTCGTAGTCCGTCAGGGCGGCTCGCGCGGCCGGCTCGACGACGGCGGTGCCGAGGGCGGCGCCGGCGAAGTTGCGGATCTTGTCCAGGGATTCCCACCAGGTGATGACCTGGATCTCGATGATGGGTCCCGCCTCGCGCCTGAGCAGGTGGGCACGGACGAAGCCGTCCGTCCCGCGCAGGGCGGGCAGGACGGCCTCGTCGAAGTGCGCCTGGTAGGCGCCGGCGCCCGAGGGTGTCGCGGTGGCTCGCCAGATTCTCGCGATCATGCCTCGAATCTAGGCGCCCCTGATGAGATCGCGATACCAGAAATATGAGGATTTGGGAGTACGGCGGAGCGTGTCGAAGTCCACGTGGACGAGGCCGAACCGCTGCGTGTACCCCTCGATCCACTCGAAGTTGTCCATGATCGACCAGACGAAGTACCCGCGCACGTCAGCGCCCTCCGACATGGCCCTGCGCAGCGCCTTGACGTGCCCGTCCAGGAACTCGATCCGCCGGGAGTCCTCGACGGCGTCGGGGTAGGCGCACCCGTTCTCCGTGACGTAGATGGGTGGCAGGTGCTCGCCGTACCGGTCGCGGAGCTGGGTGATCATCTCGTGGAGTCCGTCGGGCACGACCGGCCAGCCGAAGCCCGTCAGCGGGTAGCCCTCGATCTCGCGAATGCCGAAGGGCAGGTCGGCGGGCAGGTCGAAGCCGGAGAAGGACTCCACGCCGTCGCCGGGCGCGCCGACCAGGGTGGGGCTGTAGTAGTTGATGCCGTACCAGTCCAGCGGCGAGGAGATGATCTCCATGTCGCCCGGCTCGCCCTGCTCGAACCCCTCGGGGTAGCGGCCGAGCAGCAACGGGTCGGCGAACAGCCAGTTCATCAGCAGGTCGTAGAGCCCGGCCGAGTCGCGGTCGGCCTGGGTGTCGCCGGCGGTCCAGACGGGCGTGTGCGACACGGCGATGCCGATGTTCCCGGCCCCGGCGGCGCGCAGCGCCTGGACGGCCAGGCCGTGGGCGAGCAGCTGGTGGTGCGCGACGGGCAGCGCGTCGAAGAGCAGCTGCTTGCCCGGCGCGTGCTGGCCCAGGCCGTACCCGAGCAGCGTCACCTCGGCGGGCTCGTTGATGGTGATCCACATCGGCACCCGGTCGGCCAGCTTGGCGCCCACCACGGAGGCGTAGTCCGCGAGGCGGAATGCGGTGTCGCGGTCCACCCAGTCGAGCTCGACGGGTGTGTCCCAGTGGTAGAGCGTGGGCACGGGCGTGATCCCGGCCGCCAGCAGCTCGTCCACCAGGCGTTCGTAGAAGTCGAGGTCACCGGAGAGCACCCGCGGCCACGACACGGAGAACCGGTAGGCGCCCACGCCGAGCTCACGCATGAGCGCGACGTCCTCCCGGTATCGGTGGTAGTGGTCGGTGGCCACCGACGCGTTGGACCCGTCCTTGATCCGGTCCCGCCGGGCGGTGAAGGCGTCCCAGACGGAGGGCTCCCGAAGGTCGGCGGCCCCCTCGATCTGGAAGGCGGAGGCGGACACGCCCCAGAGAAAATCATGAGCACCGTTCACAATCGTGGACTCTAGTGCTGCATGGGCTTGGCCACCACCCATGCGCGCGCCGACTCGGCCCGGTCGCGCAGGGACTCCAGCGCGACGGCGAGGTTCTCGTGGTCCATGTACGCGGTCTTCTCGATGGCCGCGCCGTGCGTCGCCACCTGCTCGGCAAGTGCGTTGAGCTCGGTCAGGGCGCTGACGATGTCACGGCTTTCCTGCGGGTTCAGGTCGCACATGGCCCGACGGTACGTAGGGTCCCGCTTGCCGTTCAACTGGCAAAATGGCAAGTATGTTGCGCCTAGCCCGGGCCATCGTCTTCGCGATGGCGTGCGTGGCCGTCACGGCCGCCGGGCACACGCTGGCCGGCGGCGCCGCGGTCGCGCCTGCCACGCTGGCCGCGGGCGGGATGTTGCCGCTGGGGCTCGCCTGGGTGCTCGGCGGTCGCGAGCGCGGCCCAGGGGTGGTGCTGGCCGCGACGGCCGCCGCCCAGTTCGCGCTGCACGAGCTGTTCGCCACGCCGATGGGCGCGCACGCGCACTTCGGGCTCGGCATGCCGTTGGCGCACCTGACGGTCGCGCTGCTGACCGGCTGGTGGCTGTACCGCGGCGAGAGCGCGTTCTGGCTCATGCTCCGCCTCTGGCTCAACGGCCTGCCGCGCCTCCTGCCGCTCGCGCCGCTCCCCACACCGGTACGGCCGGCCCCCGTGGAGGGCTCCTACGCCCCCTTCGTCACCCGGTGGGTGGCCACGCCGATCGGCCGCCGAGGCCCTCCCTGACGCTCCGGATTCGCGAACCTTCCATCCGTTCCCATCTGGAGCACACAAAGTGAGAACCTTCCGCAACCTCGTTGCGGCGATCTTGGGCTGCGGGCTGTTCCTGGCTCTCGGCTCGACCGCCGCCTACGCGCACGACACGCTCAAGAGCAGCTCACCCGCCAAGGACTCCAACGTCACCAAGGTCGAGAGCATCGAGCTGGTGTTCTCGGGCCGTATCCGCTTCCCCACCGTGGTCCTGCACGACGCGCAGGGCAAGCAGGTCACGCTCGACCCGCCCGAGGCCGTCGGCGACAAGGTCACCACCCGGGTCCCGCAGCCCCCGGCGCCCGGCGCCTACACGATCGCCTGGCGGGTCGTCTCCTCCGACGGCCATCCGATCGAGGGGGAGATCCCCTTCACCGTCGGCGGCGCGAAAGGCGCCCCCGTGGCCTCCGCTCCCCAGCCCGCCGAATCCACCGGGGTTCCCGTGTGGGTCTGGGTGGGTCTGGTGGTTCTCGTCATCCTCGGGGCAGGCACGGCACTCCTGACCAGGCGTTCCAGGAAATCTGAGGATTTGTCCCAACAATAGGGATAAGTGGGCGGATCCTGGAGTGGAGAGGGGGATGATAGGGGCCATTCGGCAGGAGGCTGGTCGATGTGGCGGATCTAACGAATGGGGACTACCTGGTGTGGCCACCGAATCGGTACGAGGTGCGTTGGGAGATTCCTGACGGCGGCGTGCAGAGCGAGGCGTACAGCTACCCGACCTGGGCCCGCGAGGCCGCCCGCAAGCTGCACGAGGGCGGCTGGGCCAACGGCGTGCACGTCGTCCGGCTGAAGGACGGGCAGATGCTGTTCGACCCCGGTCATGGCGTGGAGGTACCGATCGAGGAGTGGTAAGTCCCCAGGGCGCCTCTTGACCCGAAATTAGGTTTGCCTACACTAAGTCCGTCGCAGCAGAAGGAGCGGACCAGTGTGGGACAACGTCTTTCCCAGCTTCCTGATCGGCCTGCGTGAGGGGTTGGAAGCGGGACTCGTCGTCTCCGTTCTGGTCGCCACGCTGGTCAGATCCGATCAACGCGCGCGCCTGCCCCACGTGTGGACAGGCGTGCTGGCGGCCATCGGCGTGTCGATGGCCTTCGGCGCGGTGCTCACGTTCACCTCGGCTAACCTGCCCGGCAAGGCGCAGGAGGCGTTCGGCGGCTTCCTCAGCCTGATCGCTGTGGTGTTCGTCACGGCGATGGTGTTCTGGATGCGCCGCTCGGCGCGCAGCTTCTCCGGGCAGCTCAAGGAGAAGGTGGCCGCGGCCCTGCAGATGGGCGCGGGCGTGCTCGTCGTCACCTCGTTCCTGGCCGTGGGCAGGGAAGGGCTGGAGACCGCGCTGTTCCTGTGGACCACCGCCCAGGCGGCGGGCGAGTCGGCCGGCCCGCTGATCGGCGCGGCCATCGGCCTGGTGCTCGCCGCCGGGCTGTGCTGGGGCCTGTACCGGCGGGTGCTCAAGCTCAACCTGACGCGCTTCTTCACCATCACCGGCTCGATCCTGATCGTCATCGCCGCGGGCGTGCTCGCGTACGGCTTCCGCGACCTGCAGGAGAGCGGGCTGCTGCCCGGCGGCGACTCCTTCGCCTTCGACCTGCCCATCGACGCGGGCACCTGGTACGCCACGCTCGTCCAGGGCACGCTGAACCTCCAGCCGAGGATGACCTGGCTGCAGGTGATCGCCTACGTGGGCTACGCGGTCATCACGATGACGGTCTTCCTGCGCCAGACGGGCACCACGGCCCCGGCCGCCTCCGCCTCGGAGGACAAGCCGCGCAGGGTCCCCGCCTGGAGCGTTCCCCTCGCGGTCGTCGCGGTTCCCGCCGTGATCGCCGCCATGGTGATCGCCGTGTCCGGCAAGAAGACGGAGAACGTGGCGGCAGCCGTACAGGTGTCCGCGCAGAACTGCGGGAAGGGCTTCACCACGCCCAAACCGGGGCGGCAGGTGTTCCAGGTGCGCAACACGGGCGACCGTACCGCCGAGGTCTATCTGATCGACCCGGCGAGCAACGCCGTCTACGGCGAGGTGGAGGGCATCGCGCCCGGCACGACGCGCAGCCTGGTCGCCACGATCGGCACCGGCTCCTACGCCTGGCGCTGCGTGCCCAACGGCGGCGGCTCCGTCACCTCGGCGGCGGTCCGCGTCAGCGGCGGCTCGGCCGGCACCGCGGTCATCCCGCTGGCGGAGAAGGAGCTGGAGCAGCCGCTCGCGGCCTACAAGGCCTACGTGGACAAGGGGCTGGCCGCGCTGGAGGAGGACACCTCCCGCCTGCACGCCGACCTGGCCGATGGTGACGTGAAGAAGGCCAAGAAGGACTGGCTGACCGCGCATCTGCGCTACGCCTCGCTCGGCGCTGCCTATGGCACGTTCGCGGACTTCGACGGAAAGATCAACGGCCGTACGGCGGGCCTGCCCGGCGGGGTCGAGGACAAGGACTTCACCGGATTCCACCGCCTGGAGTACGGCCTGTGGCACGACGAGTCCGCCTCGTCGCTGGCCAAGATCGCCAAGCAGCTGGCCGACGACGTCACCGCGCTGCGCGAGGACTTCCCCAAGCAGGACTTCGACGCCGGCGACCTGGCGCTGCGCACCCACGAGATCCTGGAGAACACCCTCCACCAGGACCTGACCGGCTCGACCGACTACGGCAGCGGCAGCACGCTGGCCACCGCCAAGGCCAACCTCGACGGCACCCAGGTGCTGCTCGACCTGCTGCGCCCGCTCATCGACGCGCGCAACCCCAAGGTCACCCCCGCGGTCGACACCTGGATGAAGCGTACGGCGGAGCTGCTGCGCGACCCCAAGCCGCTGGACTCGCTGTCCCCGGCCGAGCGCCAGAAGCTCAACGGAACCGTGAGCCAGCTGCTCGAAGAGCTCGCCCCCATCCCCGACCTGCTCGAGATTCGGAAAGCCGGATGACATCCCAGACGGACCGCCGGTCCTTCATGAAGGCCGTGTTCGGAACCGGAGCCATGCTGGCCACCGGTGCTGTCACGGCTTCCTCCACCGCTTCGTCCGCCGAGGCCGCCGTCCCTTCCGCCGTGGCCTTCCACGGGCCGCACCAGGCAGGCGTGGTGACGCCGCCGCAGCGCGCGGCCGCGTTCGTCTCCTTCGACGTCATCGCGGCGGACAAGGCCGAGCTGGCCGAGCTGTTCAAGACCATCACCGCCCGCGCCCGCTTCCTGACGGCCGGCGGCGCGCCCGAGGACCTGGGCGTCGGCGCCCCGCCCTCCGACAGCGGCGTCCTCGGGCCCGAGGTCCCCGCCGACAACCTCACCGTCACCGTCGGCGTGGGCGACTCGCTCTTCGACTCCCGCTACGGGCTGTCGGCGCTCAAGCCGGCCAAGCTCAAGCCGATGCGCACCTTCCCCAACGACGACCTCAACCCGGCCGAGTGTCACGGCGACCTGTCGCTGCAGCTGTGCGCGGACAACACCGACACCGTGCTGCACGCGCTGCGCGACATCTGCCGCCACACGCGCGGCGGGATGCAGGTCAAGTGGCGCATCGACGGCTTCGCCAACCCGGCCAGGCCGACGGGCGCCCAGCGCAACTTCCTCGGCTTCAAGGACGGCATCGCCAACCCCGCCTCCAACGAGCACGACAAGCTCATCTGGGCATCCGCCGGCGAGCCCGCGTGGGCGGCCGGCGGGACGTACCAGGTCATCCGCATCATCCGGATGCTCGTGGAGTTCTGGGACAGGGTGTCGCTGTCGGAGCAGGAGAAGATGATCGGCCGCCGCCGCGACACGGGCGCACCGCTCGACGGCGCCGCCGAGCAGGACATCCCCAACTACGGCAAGGACCCCAAGGGCGAGGCGATCCCCCTGGACGCCCACATCCGCCTCGCCAACCCCCGCCAGGCGCAGACGGACGGGCAGCGCATGCTGCGCCGCGGCTACAACTACGACCGCGGCATCGACAAGGTCGGCAACCTCGACATGGGCCTGGCCTTCTGCTCCTACCAGCAGGACGTGGTCCGCCAGTTCGAAGCCACCCAGGAACGCCTCATCGACGAACCCCTCGTCGACTACATCACCCCCACGGGGGGTGGCTACTTCTACGTCCTGCCCGGCGTCCAGAACGCGACCGACTGGCTCGGCCGCACCCTCCTCACCTGACCCTCCTTTCCGAACGGCGGGCCCACCCAACCCCTGAACCCGCTCAACCCTCGGACCACCCGACACGCGGGACCGGCCAGCACCCGGACCCGCCACCATCCGGGGCGCCGCACGCACCCACCCCGCGGCGCCCCACCCCTCCCCCCGCGCCGGCGGTCGCCCCCCGGCGCGGGGCCCACCTCTGCCTGCCGTACACCCGCTGCCCTGCTTCTCGAGACGCGTCCGACCTGGGAGTTGTGCCGCCACGAACTTCTCGCCGGCCGGGCTTTGTCGGTGGTCGTGGCTAGCATCGGATGGGTTCGATTCCATGCGACTCCGGGTGAGTGATGTCGTTCAAGACCGAGCAGATCGCAAGGCTGGCCGATTCCGGATGGTCTCGCTGTGGTTCCGTGGCCGAAGCGGTGGCGCAAGCCGGGCTACCGCCGATCACGCCCGCCTACCTGGCGACCGCGTTCTCCGACGACATGTGGAAGACCGCCGAGCACACGGTGCGCGCCCTACGCGACCACTTCGCGTCGGCTCGCTTCGCCGACGAAACGACCTACGGCATCCTGCTGGTCCCCGACCCCGCCAAGCTGGACACCCGCCGCCCGATGCCCCCGTCCGTCCGAGCGGACCAACTCGGCACCCCCACTGACGACGTGTTCGACGAACGTTTGCCCGCAGGCACCCTAGGCACCCGACCAGGCATCCCCTGGACCATGGTCGCCACCATCACCGGCGCCTACGGCCCATCCCTGGGCAGCCACAACCAGATCGTGACCGCCCCACCGGCGTCCTTCACGGTGACCGGCACCGACACCAGAAACCTGATGATCCGTCAACTCTGGGGCGCCCGAGTCCTGCAGAGCGGCCCCAACCTCCCCGACTGCGAAGCAAACCAGCGATGGACCTTCACCCTGTTCCCCGGAGAAGGCCTAACCGGCGACCAGGCCGAATCCGGCACCGTACTCAAGGGCAAAGTCCGCTTCCGTCTAGGCAAACCCACCCGCACCATCGCCTCCGCCCGCACAGCCCCCGCAATCACCATCCCACCCTCCACCTGACCCACACCCAAGCCGGGGAGGGCTAGTGAGGGATACGGCCGATGGCGCCGAGGGCTTCGGGGGCGGATTCGGGGAAGGGGTCGCCGGGGGCGGGGCGCCAGTCGGCGACCGGGACCAGGCCGGGTTCCAGCAGTTCGAGCCCGTCGAACAGGGCGCGGATCTCCTCCCGGGTACGGACCCGGACCGGGTTGGCGCTTCGGCTGTAGATGGCCTGACCGGCTTCGATCTCCGCGCGCGGCATGGTGTCGGCGCACACGTGGGTGAGGGCGATGTGACTTCCCGGAGCCAGCATGTCGCGAAGCCGCGCGACATGCTGACCGGCGTCGTTCTCGACGACGAAGTGCAGGACGGCGACCGTGAGGACCCCGATGGGTCGGCTGAGGTCGAGAGCCGCCTCCTGGCTGGCCAGGATGGCCTCCGGCTCCCGTAGATCTCCTGCGATGGTGACCACGCCGGGCCGGTCCAGCCATGCCCTGCCGTACACGACGACGATCGGGTCGCTGTCCACGTAGACCACCCGAGCGTCCGGGTTGACCTCCCGGACCGCGTCGTGCGTGTTGGGGCTCATGGGCAGCCCACAGCCGATGTCGAGAAACTGGGTGATACCCGCCTCTGCCATGGCGCGGGCGGCCCGCAGCACGAACCCGCGGTTGGCCTTGGCCGACGCCTGCACGGTCGGGAACCGCGACATCAGCGTGTCCGCCGCCTCCCGGTCGGCACTGAAGTGCTCAGGACCGCCAAGCAGATAGTTGTAAATCCTCGCGGAGGAGGCAGTCTGCCCATCGATGCTGGAACGCGTCAAAGCCAAGCCTCCTCCGGGGGTGAGAGCAGCGATGATCTACGCCTTACCGAAGTACAGGAGCATATGCCGCCCACCCCTCCATCGACCACCCTCCGCCGCCGGCCGTCAACACGCCCTGTACGGCAAGCCCCCCACCCGCAGCCCCAAGGCACGCCATCACAGGCCGCACCCCCCACACGCCAAGTGCACCCCCTGCAGACCACGCCGTACGCGCTGCGCTGAGCCCCACCGTTGAGGTGCTCGCCGACCCGGCGCTTAGCAGGGTGGCCACGGTTGCGGTTCGTGATGCCCGTGTCCAGCCGGGTTAAGGGCGCACGCCGTACAGGTGCTCCAGGGCGAGTTGGTCCAGGCGCTCGAAGGCCATGCCGCGGCGGGCCAGTGCTTCGACGTCGGAGGTGAAGTCGCGTACCGATCGCCAGGTCTCTCCCGCCGACAGGGTCGGTACGGCCAGCTCGTCCACCCTGGCCTCGCTCAGCGCCTGACGGACCTCGGGGTCGGCGCGGAAGGCCCTGACCTTCTCCCGCAGGATCAGCCAGTTGCGCATGCACGCTCTGGCCGACTCCCACACGCCGTCGTCGTCCTCGGTCCGCGGCGGCTTGTAGTCGAAGTGGATCGGCCCGGAGTAGTCCGAGGAGTCGACCAGGTCCACCACCCAGAAGGCGCCGCGCGCGTTCCCCGCGCCGAAGCGCAGGTCCTGGTCGTAGCGCGGCCCGTGCTGGCCGTTCAGGTCGATGTGGAACAGCTTCCCCTGCCACAACGCCTGCGCCAGCCCGTGGGCGTAGTTGAGCCCGGCCATCTCCTCGTGCCCGACCTCCGGGTTGACCCCGACCAGCTCGGGCCGCTCCAGCCGCTCGATGAAGGCCAGCGCGTGCCCGACCGTCGGCAGCAGGATGTCGCCGCGCGGCTCGTTCGGCTTGGGCTCGATCGCGAAGCGGATGTCGTACCCCTGCTCGACCACGTAGGCGCCGAGCAGGTCGAAGGCCTCCTTGTAGCGGTCCAGCGCCACCCGCACGTCCTTGGCCGCCCCCGACTCGGCGCCCTCGCGCCCGCCCCAGCACACGTACACCGATGCGCCGAGCGAGGCCGCCAGGTCCAGGTTGTCCATCACCTTGCGCAGCGCGAAGCGGCGCACGTCCCGGTCGTTGGCGGTGAACGCGCCGTCCTTGAAGATCGGGTGCGAGAACAGGTTCGTCGTGGCCGTGGTCACCACCAGCCCGGTCTCGCTCAGCGCCTTACGGAAGGCGGCCACCCGCTCGTCGCGGTCGTGCCCGTCGAAGGCGAACACGTCGTTGTCATGAAAATTCACGCCATAGGCGCCTAGCTCGGCGAGCTTGTGGATCGCCCGCTCGGCCGGCATCGGCGGCCTGGTCGCCGGGCCGAACACGTCCACGCCCTGCCACCCGACGGTCCAGATGCCGAAGGAGAAGCGGTCCTGCGGGGTCGGCGTGTAGCTGCTCATCGGTCGCTCCTCCAGTTCTCGGTGGCGTCGCGCAGGCCGGCGTGCCGGTCGCGGATCTCGGGCCGCGGCTCGGCGGCGTACTCGGCGGCCCGTACGGCGGGCCACTCGGGAAAGCGCCCGGTCAGGGCCCAGGCGGCCTGCCGAGCCGCCCCGATCGCTACGTACTCGGCGGCCTCGGGCACGGTCACCGGCCTGCCGAAGACTTCGGGCGCGATCCTGCGCACCGCCTCAGATCGGCTCCCGCCGCCGATCAGCAGCACGCGGCGCAGCCGTACCCCTTGTCCCTCGAGCCGCGCGACGGCGTCGGCCAGCGAGGCGAGCACGGCCTCCACCGCGGCCCTGGCCAGGTTCTCCCTGGTGGCGTTGGCCGTGGTGAGGCCGCTCAGCACGCCGGAGGCGTCAGGCCGGTCGGGCGTGCGCTCGCCGTCGAGGTAGGGCAGCAGCGTCAGGCCGCCCGCCCCGGGCTCGGCGGCCAGCGCCAGCCGCGACAGCTCGGCGACGTCGCAGCCGAGCAGGCCGGCCGTGGTGGTCAGCACCCTGGCGGCGTTGAGCGTGCACACCAGCGGCAGGAAGCGCCCGCCGGCGTCGGCGAACCCGGCCACCGCGCCGCTCGGATCGGCCGCGGGCACGTCGCTGACGGCGAACGCGGTGCCGGAGGTACCGATCGAGACGGCCACGTCGCCGGGCTCGAGCCCCAGCCCGAGCGCGGCGGCCATGTTGTCGCCCGTCCCCGGCCCCAGCGCCGCTCCCCACGCGGTGCGGCCGACGATTTCGGACGGGCCGGCGACGCGCGGGACCGCGGGCTCGTGCCCGAGCGCGCCGGTGAGGATCTCGGGCAGGTACTTGCCCAGCGAGGGCGACCAGTAGCCGGTGCCCGAGGCGTCGCCGCGGTCGGTGACCGGCTCGTCCGCGCCCAGCCGCAGGGTCAGCCAGTCGTGCGGCAGCATCACCGAGGCGGTGCGCGCGGCGTGCTCCGGCTCGGTCTCGCGCAGCCAGCGCAGCTTGGCCACGGTGAACGCGGCCACGGGGACGCTGCCCGCCAGCCCCGCCCACCTCTCCCGCCCCAGCTCGGTGACCAGGGCGGCGGCCTGCGGCGCCGAGCGCGTGTCGTTCCACAGCAGCGCGGGCCGTACGACCTCGCCCGCCGCGTCCAGGGCGACCATGCCGTGCTGTTGCGCGCCGACGGCCACCGCCTCGGCCCGCTCGAGCAGCGGCCTGACCGCCTCGAGCGCCGCCTCCCAGTGCCGTGGATGGCACTGCGTCCCATCGGGATGCGGCGCCGAGGCGGTGTCGACCACGACCCCGTCCTCGGCCCTGCACAGGACGGCTTTGGTTGATTGAGTCGACGAATCAATTCCGGCGACGAGCGTCATACCCCAGGTTCTACACCGCGTGGTCGGCCCCGATCAGCCCCTGGCTCGCTTGATCTCGCGCAGCTCAGGAAGGATCGCCGTCAGTGGGAGTCTGGTCTGGGGATACGGACGCCGGCGGCGCGGAGCTTGGTCTCGACGAGCCCTACCCCCTGCGCCGCGGCCGATCCCTCCTCCTCGCCGTGGAGGGCGATCAGCTTGTACCGGGTCGCGGCCTCGGTGCGGGCTTGCAGACCGGTCACGATCTTCAGCTGTTCGGGATTGGCGAGGAAATGGTCGGCGAAGTCGGTGGCGAGCTCGGCGATACGCGGGTCGTCAGGTTCCCAGGCCGCGGCTTCGACGCCGCGCTTGATCAAGGCGACGAACCGGGTGTCGTCCAGGGCGTGCTCGACATGGGTGAGGTAGTCGTCGAAGCCCTCGGGGACCAGGGCTCTGGCCAGCACCCAGCCCTCCCTGGTGGCCGCCACCTCGTCCGCGGGGAAGCCGAGGCCGGGCATCCGCCCCAGCAGCGCCACGGCGCGGTCGGGCAGCAGAGCCCGGTCACCGTCGGCGAGCCGGTGCAGCGTGTCACGCCGCGCGGTCAACTCCTCGATCCGTTCGGTGAGCTGCCGCTCGACGTCGGCGAGCGCGGCGGCGAACAGCGCGGCGTCGGCGTCGAGCAGGGGCCCGATCTCGGCCAGCGGCACCCCGGCGGCGGCCAGCGTCCGGACCTGCACCAGCCGCAACAGATCGGCCGATCCGTACCGCCGGTAGCCGGAGCTGTCGCGTTCCGGCTCCTTGACCAGGCCGAGCTTGTGGTAGTGCCGCACCGTCTTCACCGTGACGCCGACGAATGCCGCCGCCTGCCCGATCGTGACTCCGTTCCTCATCTGCTCAGCCTGCCTTGTGCTCAGTCCGTCGGCTGAACCGGCCTGCGGAACACCTCGTTGACGAGCCTTTGCTGGGCGTTCTGGAATGCTGCCGCGATGGACAGGTCGGCGTCGTCCACGCAGTTCAGCGCGGCGGTCAGGGTCTTGCGGCCGTCGGGTGTGCTGTACATCAGCGCCGCGTGGCCCACGGTGGCGCCGTTGTGGGAGATGACGGTGCCGCCGCCGTCCGTTTTCACCACGAACACCCCCAGGCCGTAGTCCATGTTCGGGATGCCCGTCGGGTGCGGGGTGCACATCTCGGCCAGCAGCGGGGCCGGCAGGAGCTTGCCGCCCATCAGCGCGGAGATGAACGTGTGCAGGTCCTGGGCGGTCGAGATCATGTCGCCGCCGCCGGAGATCCAGGAGGGGTTATGGCGGGTGATGTCGATCGTCTTCTGCTCGCCGGCGTCCTCATACCGGTAGTAGGCGTGGGCGTATGGCTCGGGGATCTCCGGTGAGGCGTCCGGCACCACGGTGCCCGACAGACCGAGCGGCTCCAGGATCAGCCGCCGCATCTCCTCGGCGACCGAACGGCCGGTGACCTTCTCGATCAGCAGCCTGGCCAGCACGTAGTTGGTGTTGGAGTAGCTCCAGCCCGTCCCCGGCTCGAACCGTGCCGGCTTCGACAGCGCCAGCCGTACCAGCTCTTCCGGCTGGTAGGTCTTCAACCGGTTGTCCACCCACTCCTTGCCCGTGGTGCTGTAGGGGATGGGGATCCCCAGCGTGACCGTCCCGTCGTTGTCGACCTCGCCGCTGAAGTTGAACACCCCGCTGGTGTGCTGCAGCAGCATCCGCACCGTGATCCGCTCGTCCAGCCCGAACTCGGGCAGGTAGTGCGCCGCCGGGGTGTCCAGCTCGATCTTGCCCTCGGCCACCAGTTGCAGCACCAGGGTCGCGGTGAAGGTCTTGGTGTTGCTGCCGATCCGGACATGCCCGTTCGTCGGCGGCTTCGCGGCCCCGCCCAGCTCGGCCGCCCCGGCGCTGCCGACCCACTCGCCCCGCTCGTCGTGCACGCGCAGCGACACCCCGACGAAACCGGAATCGACGATCTCCTCGATCGCCTTCTGCAGCTCCGGGCGATCCTGCCCGGCGGCGTCGAGAGCGGCGGTGATCTTGCGGGCCATCTCGGCCGTGGTGCTGGGCCTGTCCGGGTGGACCTGGGCGGCTTCGGTGGCCAGGAGGACGGTCGTGCGGAAGTTGTCGGCTTCTGCCGGAGCCTGCCTGCCGAGCAGCTTCATGGCTTCGGTCAGGGCCGGCAGTACCCGGTCGGCGAGTTCGGCGACGGTCTTGCCCTTCAGTTCGATGTCCTTGGCGTTCGCGGCGAGTACATGCCCGACCAGGCCGGTCGCCGACCTCAGGGCGACGGTGGCATTCATGGCGGTGTTGTGGGGCGAACCGGTGGCGCCGGCCATCAGCGCCACGGCGCCGTACGCGGCGGTCCGCAGGGTGCTCTTGTCCTGGTCGGAAAGGGTGATGGACATGGTGGTCCGCTCCTCGAATCTGTGCTGTCCGGGCGGCGTCGTGCCGCCGCGACGAGCTTCCACCCTGACCCGAGGTCAACCTCAACGGTGATCCAGCTCACAGCACCTGTCACATCGGTCCGCGCGGATCCGTCAGTACTACATGAAGGACGTGAGGGGAGAACGTGACGTGGATCAGTACCTGGCGGACCGTTTCGAGGCACACCGCCCGCACCTGAAGGGGGTCGCCTACCGGATGCTCGGCTCGCTGAGCGAGGCCGACGACGCGGTGCAGGAGGCCTGGATCAAGCTCAGCCGCGCCGATGCGGACGGTGTGGAGAACCTGGGCGGCTGGCTGACCACCGTGGTGGGGCGGGTGTGCCTGGACATGCTGCGCACGCGCACCGCGCGGCAGGAAACCCCGATGCCCGATCCTGTGGTCAGCCGCCCCGGGGGGATCGATCCCGAGCAGGAGGCGCTGGTGGCCGACTCGGTCGGGCTCGCGCTGCTGGTAGTGCTCGAGTCGCTGACACCGGCTGAGCGGCTGGCGTTCGTGCTGCACGACATGTTCGCCGTGCCGTTCGAGGAGATCGCCCCCGTCGTGGGACGCTCGACGATCGCCACCAGGCAACTGGCCAGCAGGGCGCGCCGCCGCGTCCAGGGGGCGGCGCCGGTGCCGGATCCCGACACGCGACGCCAGCGGGAGGTCGTGGACGCCTTCCTGGCGGCCGCGCGCGACGGCGACTTCGCCGGGCTGGTCGCGGTGCTGGCTCCCGACGTGGTGCTGCGCGCGGACGCGGGCACCCAGCGGACCGAGATCCGCGGAGCGGACGAGGTGGCCGGGAACGCGCTGCTCTTCCGCCGCTTCCACGATCGGTTCAGCACCTATCCCGCGCTGGTCAACGGCATGGCCGGGGTGGTGAACGCCACCGCGGGCGAGCCGATGTCGGTCATGAGCTTCACCATCACCGACGGCAGGATCACGGCCATCGACATCCTGGCCGACCCCGAGCGGCTGCGCCGGCTCGACCTGGCGGTACTCGATTAACCCTCGACCTCGAACAGGGCGTCCAGCCCGGTGACACGCAGCACGCGGGCCAGGACGCCGTGCACCCCGCGCAGCGTCAGGCTCTCGGCGCGCTTGTGCAGGCCGAGCAGGGCGCTGATGCCGCTGGAGTCGCAGAAGCTGAGCCCGCTCGCGTCCAGGACCACCCGCCTGCCCGCCACGTCGACGTCGTCGAGCAGGTGGTGGGTGCGGGTGTCGAGGGTGCCGCCGAGGTGGATCACCATCCCTTCGGGAAGGTGATCCACCGAGATGGCCAGCTCATCGGACGTCATGGACGGATGGTAAGCCCTTCGGGCTCCTCCAGCCTCTGTACGGCCTGCGGTTGCGGCTCCGGTGTCCCCGGGCAGGTCGCCCCGTCGCCGGGCACGGTGCCGTCACGCATGTAGGCGTTGAACACGCCGTCGATGCACGCGTTGCCCCTGCCGATCAGGCCGTGCGTCTTGCCGCCCTGCTCGACGACCAGGTGGGAGCTGGGGAACAGCCCGTGCACCTCGACCCCACCGGGGAACGGCGTCGGCCCGTCGGACACGTCCTGCAGGAACAGCACGTCAGGCAGCCCCGGCCGTCCCTTGACCGGCAGCGGCTGCTGCCCGTGCACCGGCCAGAACGCGCACGGCGCGTTGAACCAGGCGTTGTTCCAGGTGGCGAAGCGCGCGGTCTTGTACGACTCGGTCATGTCCCGGTGCCAGACCGGCCACGCCCGCGGCCACCTGGCGTCGGAGCACTCGACCGACAGGTACATCGAGTAGGCGTTGTCGTCCTGCGCGCCGAAGTTCTGGAAGGCGTCCACCAGCGCGTCGGCCGAGCCGCCCGCGAACGCCGGTGTGAGGATCGGCCAGAGTCTCGTCCGGTAGGCGTTGGCCAGGAACGTGTCGTCCAGCTCGTCGGGCCCGACCACGCCGCCGGCCGGCGCGGCGGTCAGCTTGGCGCGCAGGTCGTAGTAGGCCTTCTCCACGACCTCTTCGGTGGTCCCCAGATGGTAGGTGGCGTCGAAGCGGGCGACCCAGGCGAAGTAGTCGTGGATCCGGGCCTCGAAGGAGTGGTTCTGGTCGATGTTGTCCTGGTACCAGATGCCGCTCGGACGCACGATGCTGTCGAGCACCAGCCGCCGCACGTGCGTGGGGAACAGCGTGGCGTAGGTGGCGCCCAGGTAGGTGCCGTAGGAGAAGCCCAGGTAGTTGATCCGGTCCTGGCCCAGCGACTGCCGGATGACGTCCAGGTCGCGGGCCGCGTTGACCGTGGTCAGGTGGGGCAGCAGCCAGCCGTACTTCTGACGGCACAGCTCGGCCACCCGGCGGGCCCTGTCGACCCAGACCCGCTCGGCACTCCTGTCGGCGGGGACGTAGTCGGGCCTGACCGGCGTCAGGTAGTCGCCCGAGCAGGCCACCGCGGGCTCGCTGGTGCCGACGCCGCGCGGGTCGAACCCGATCAGGTCGTAGGAGGCGGCCACGGCCGGGTCCATACCGCGCACGCCGAGGGCGAACCCAAGCCCGGAGGCGCCGGGGCCGCCGGGATTGGCCAGCAGCACACCCTGGAACTGGTCGTCAGGCACGGTGTGCTTGCGCCTGGCCACGGAGACCTTGATCTTCGGACCGCCGGGCCGCCGGTAGTCCACGGGCACGTCGATCTTGGCGCAGTCCAGGTTCTCGAACCCCGGGATCACGCATGGGGCGAACTCCGCGACCGGAGTCCGCGCAGCCGCGGGGGCCGCCGGCAGGACCAGTGCCAGGGCGGCCGTCAGTAACCAGAGTCTTTTTCTCACGTTCGGAGTGTGAATTCGTGCCTCGCGCCTAACATCAGGGAAAGCCCCATAGGCTAATCGCCCGCCGGGCTCCTCTTCTGGACGCCGCGGCCCCCTTTGCGCTGTCGATGACAGATCTTGTACGGCATACCGCCCCACCGGCCGCCCGCCGTACTCCGGCCGAGGACCCGCAACCGGCGCTGCTGGCGAGTCGGGGACGGTCGCCCGCCGTAACGGCGCCCTGTTGGCGATGTCAATAAAGGACGGTGCTTACGACCGGGTTTTACGCCCGTAAGCACCCTGTAAGGTATGCGGCTCTCCCTCGACGCGCAGGCGGCTGTCACGATCTGGATGCGATCGACCCAGGTTCATCCGAGAACGGGAGGTAGCTGTGCGCAGGTACGTCACGGAGTTCATCGGAACCTACTTTCTGGTCTTCACGATCGGTTGCACGGTCCTGGCCGTGGCCCCCCTCGCTCCGATCGCGATCGGGGCGGTCCTCATGGTCATGGTCTACGCGGGAGGCCACGTCTCAGGCGCTCACTACAACCCGGCGGTGACGCTGGCCGTGCTGTTACGCGGCCGGATCGGTCTCGCCGACGCCGTCGCGTACTGGGGCGCCCAGCTGGTGGCCGGCGTCCTCGCCGCCCTGACCGCGCTGTACGTGGTGAACCCCACCCACGTGTCCCAGCTGTCGCCTTCCGGGCGCGAGCTGCCGGTATCCCTGGTGGCCGAGGCGCTGTTCACCTTCGCGCTGGCCTACGTGGTCCTCAACGCGGCCACCAGCAAGGACCACCCGGGTAACAGCTTCTACGGGCTGGCCATCGGGTTCACCGTGGCCGCCGGGGCGTTCGCCGTGGGCGGCGTCTCGGGTGGGGCCTTCAACCCCGCGGTCGCCGTCGGCGCCGCGACCATGGGCTTGTTTGCCTGGTCGAAGATCTGGATCTGGCTCGTGGCCGATCTCGCGGGAGGTGCCCTGGCCGGGCTGGTGTTCCTGGCGCTCAACCCGCAGGACCGTGCCCCGCTGGAAGCGTCCGCGGCCTGACCATGATGACCGCGCGGGAGAGCGTCGAGCGGGCGGGCCTCGACGTAGGGGCCCTGCTCGCCGGACTGACGGCGGCCGCGAAGGCCGAGCTGGCCGCCGTCTACCACTACACGATCCTGAGTGCCGCCTGCGCCGGTCTGGCCGGTGAGGAACTGCCGGCGCTGCTCAGGGACATCCGCGACGAGGATCGCCGCCACTTCGACGCACTCGTGACTCGCATGTACGAGCTGGACGGGAGACTTCCCGAGGACATCCGCGTGTTCGTGGCGAGCGAGGCACCCTACGAGGACCCGCTCGGCGACTCGAGGGACCTCCCACCTGCCCGACGGGCTCTACCGGTAGGTCGACGTCGTGTTCATCGCGCGCCGCCCGGGGCTGAACCCGGTCGATAGGACCTGACGAACACACCCAGGCCGTAACGGTGGACGGTGATCGTGTTCTGGGTCGCGACGGCGGTGAGGTGGACGAGGAGCTGTTCCGGACGCTCTGCTCACCTACTACCTGCCGTACTAGGTACGGTGGCCGGCATGGGATTCGGGGTGCGCCAGTTCGAGCTGACCTTGATGCACCGCATGCGCGACCTCAACCCCGAGCGGGTCGAGGACGCGCTGGCGGAGATGCACGCCACCCGGGCCGAGCTCCGCGCCGCGCACTCGCAGTGGACCCGCATGTCGTACTCGCGCAAAGCTCCCAAGGGCATCTCCGCCCTCCGTATGGCCCTCGGCCCGCCCGCCTGCCGTGGCGCCAAACCGGCGGGCAGCCTCACCTGCGAGCTGGTCCGCTGGCGCCTGCCGTCCTGGCCGGACCTGGAGTTCGAGGCCCTGCTCGGCCCCGGCGGCGAGCTGTGGAACCAGTGGTTCGTCCGCCCTTCCAGCGCTGCCGAGCTCGCCTTCTCCGCCATGAAGCCCTGGGGCTGCGTCGTCGGTGACGTCGTGAACAGCTTCCCCGGCGCCACCCAGCTGGAGGGCTCGGCCCCGCACCACTGGTCCGTCGACTTCACCCACGACGGCACGCCACACCGCGCCCGCTTCATCTACGGCCTCCTCCAACGCGTCGACCGCCTATGACCTCGGTGAGGAGGGGCAGAGCGGTCGCGTAGTCGGACTCCGAGGGGGCGGCGAAGCCGATCAGCAGGCCTTGAGAGCGGCCCGCGGGATCGTGGTGGAGCTCCGTGAGACCGCGCAGGGCCAGACCGCGGCGGGAACAGGCGGACAGCACCTCCGCTTCGCCCTCGGGCATCAGGAAGAGAGCGGACAGGCCCGCCGGGACGCCTTCCAGAGGGAAGCGGAAGGCCAGGAGTTCGCGGCGGCGCCGGTAGCGGAGGCGGGCCGCGCGGACGTGACGGTCGTAGGCGTGGGTGGCGATGAGGTCGGCCAGCACCAGCTGGCTGAGCGTCTCGGTGTAGAAGTCCGCCTCCTCCTTGGCCCTGACCACGGCCGGGACCAGCCACGGCGGCAGGACCAGCCAGCCGAGACGCAGGCCTGGGCCGAGGGTCTTGGAGACCGTGCCGCCGTAGACGACGTGCTCGGGTGCCATGCCCTGCAGGGCGCCGACCGGTTGCCTGTCGTAGCGGAACTCACCGTCGTAGTCGTCCTCCACCAGGATCCCGCCCGTGGCGCGGGCCCAGGCGCAGGCGGCCTGGCGGCGGGCCGGGTGCAGCGGCACGCCCATCGGGTACTGGTGCGCCGGCGTGAGGAAGGCCGCCCCGGCATCGGACGGGAGCGCGTCGACCCGGGCGCCGTGGGCGTCGACCGGCAGCGGGACCACGGTGAGGCCGGCCCGCCGTACCGCGTCCCGGTAGACCGAGTGGCCCGGGTCCTCGAAGGCGGCGACCCCGACGCCGCAGGACGACAGGACGCGGCTGAGCAGGACCAGGCCCTGGTAGTAGCCGGAGGTGACGACGACCTGGGCGGGCGTGGCGCGCACGCCGCGGGTGCGGCCGAGGTAGTCGCACAGCGCCGCCCGCAGCTCCGGCGTGCCCTGGGGGTCGCCGCGGCCGACGGCGTGGCGGCCGAGCACGCGACGGGTGGCCGCCAGCCAGGCCCGGGCGGGGAAGGCGCTGACGTCGGGGCATCCCGGGCGCAGGTCGTACAGCGGCTCGCGCGACGTGCCGGACGTATCCGTGAGATCCGGGCCGGGCGGTACTTCGGCGACGCGGGTGCCCGAGCCGGGGCGCACCGTGAGGTAGCCCTCGGTGGCCAGCTGGTCGTAGGCGGCCACCACGGTCCCGCGCGCGAGGCCCAGCTCCCGCGCCAGCCCGCGCGTGGAGGGCAGGAGCGTCCCAGCCGCCAGCCGCCCGCCCCTGATCGCCTCGCGCAGCGCCGACTCCAGGCCGGACCGCCGCGGCCCGCGCAGATCGAGCAGAAGATCCACCCGCGAACTGGACCAGGAATTCACCACGGAACCGGACCTTACCCTTGGTCCGGTCCACGCCTACATTGGCAGGTGTGATCGTGATAGCGCACCTCAGCGACACCCACCTCGACCTGACGGACCGGGCCACCGAACGCACCAAGGCCGTCATGGACTACCTCGACGGCCTGCCGTACGACCTGGACCTCGTGCTGGTCACCGGCGACATCGCCGACCACGGCCTGCCCGCCGAGTACGAGCAGGCCCGCGGCCTGCTCGCCTCCCGCCACCCGACCCTGATCTGCCCGGGCAACCACGACGAGCGCGCCGCCTTCCGCGAGCACCTCCTCGGGCAGCCACCGGCGGCGGGCCCGATCAACCAGGTGCACCGGGCCCCGGGGTTCACCCTCGCGCTGTGCGACTCCTCGATCCCCGGCAAGGACCAGGGCGAGCTCGACGACGAGACCATCGCCTGGCTCGACGACGTGCTCGACGACCCGGCCCCGGTCCTGGTCGGTTTCCACCACCCGCCGGCCACGCTGTGCTCGCCGTACGTCGACGGCATCCGCCAGTACGGCGAGCAGCGCCTGGCCGACCTGGCCGCCCGCCACCCGAACCTGGTCGCGTTCCTGGCCGGGCACGCCCACACGCCCGCGGCCACCACGTTCGCCGGGAAACCCCTGCTCGTCGCGCCCGGAGTCGTCTCGACCACCACGCTGCCGTGGGAGGGCACCGACGCCCTGATCCACCTGGACCTGCCCCCCGCCCTCGCCTTCCACGTCCTGGACGACGACAACCGCATCACGACCCATTACAGGCCGGTGGTCTGACGCTACGGTGGACCCGTCATGAGGGTCCCCGCGATAGTCGCTGACGTCGCCATGGCGGGTGGGACGGCCGCCCTGGTGTCGGCTGCGATCGCCTCGGGGGTGGAGCCCGGCTCCCGGCCGAGCGACGTGTACGCCTACGGGCTGGCCTTGCTCATGGGCGGGCTGCTGCTGGTCCGGCGGCGGTGGCCGCTGAGTGTGCTGGTGGCCACCACGGTGGCGCTGCTCGTGTACTACAGCGTGGGATACGTGGGCATCGCGCCGGTGCTGCCGCTGGCGGGGGCGCTCTACAGCGCGGCCGAGGCGGGGCGGGTGCGCTGGACGATCCCGGTGATCGCCTTCTTCGTCGCCGCCGACGTGTACGTGCCGATGGTCAACCGGCACGAGCCGCCGCTGCCGCTGCTGACGTTCGTGGCCGAGCGGGCCCTGGCCCTGGTGGCGCTGGTGCTGCTCGGCGACACGGTCAGGAACCGCAGGCTGCGCCTGGTCAGGGAGACCGCCCGCCGCCTGGCCGAGGAGCGGCTGCGCATCGCCCGCGACGTGCACGACACCGTGGGCCAGTCGATCTCGGCCATCACGGTCCAGGCCGCGCTCGCCGACGACGTCATGGACCGCAGCCCCGACCGCGCGCACGAGGCGCTGCGGGAGATCCGCACGGCGGGCAAGCACGCCCTGACCGAGCTGCGCTGCGTGATCGACATGATCAGGAACGGCGAGCAGCGCCCGATCGGCGGCCTGCTGGAGGCGGCGGAGAAGGCGGGCCTGCGCGTGGAGTCGGCGGTCCCCGACGGCCCGCTGCCCGTGGGGGCCTACCGGATCGTGCAGGAGTCGCTGACCAACGTGATCAGGCACGCCCGCGCGAGCACGGTGTCGGTCGAGATCCGCCGCGAGCCGGGACACCTGCTGATCGACGTGACCGACGACGGGCGCGGCGGCGCGGCGGTCCCGGGCAACGGCATCGCCGGGATGACCGAGAGAGCGGCGGCGCTCGGCGGCGAGCTGACCGCGGGACCCGCGCCGGGCGGCGGGTTCCTGGTGCGCGCCAGGCTGCCCGTCCGGGAGGGTGAACCATGACGGTCAGGGTGCTGCTGGCCGACGACCAGCGCCTGGTGCGGGCCGGGTTCCGCGGCCTGCTCGACGCCACCGGCGATATCGAGGTGGTGGGGGAGGCCGCCGACGGCGCGCAGGCCGTGGCCCTGGTCAGGCAGTTCGCGCCGGACGTGGTGCTGATGGACATCAGGATGCCGGGCATGGACGGCCTGGAGGCCACCCGCCTGGTCACCGCCATGGGCGCCAGGGTCGTCGTGCTCACCACGTTCGACCTGGACGAGTACGTCTTCGAGGCGCTGCGCGCGGGCGCGAGCGGCTTTCTGACCAAGGACGTCGAGCCGGAGGACCTGCGGCAGGCGATCAGGGTCGTGGCCGGGGGAGAGGCGCTGCTCGCGCCGCGCATCACCGCCCGCCTGATCGCCGAGTTCGTCAGGCGTGACGCCCGCAGGCGGGCCGACCCCGAGCGGCTGGCCCGGCTGACCGAGCGGGAGCGGGAGGTGATGGCGCAGGTGGCCAGGGGGCTGAGCAACGAGGAGATCGCCCGCGAGCTGTACATGAGCCCGGCCACGGCCCGCACGCACGTCAGCCGCGCGATGATCAAGCTCGACGCGCGTGACCGGGCGCAGCTGGTCGTCATCGCCTACGAGATGGGGCTGGTCTGATACCGGGATTTACGTAGCAGGCCGTCGTCGCCGGACGGATTCGCGACCCCTGGTCTGGTTCGTAATGTCCGGGCCATGTGGGAGATCGCGACGAACTTCACCGAGGTGCTCGGCGCCGTGCTGGCGCTGCTGTGGGGGCTGGCCGCCCGCCGGCCGGGCCGGGTCCTGGTCGGGCTGGGGCTGGTGGCGGTGGTGGTCCAGGTGGTGCTCGTCGGGTTGACCTGGCCGACGGGGTGGGACTACGTGTCCAACCGGGTCGTGCTCGCGCTGCCGCTGATGCTGGCTCCCGCGGTCGCGGTGGTCGTGGTGAGCCTGCCCCGGTTGGAGCCACGCTGGCCCATTCATGCTGCCGCGGTGGGTGCGTTGCTCGACTTCTACGTGGTCTTCGTGGATCGGCCCGCTCCGCCGTACACGGTGAACGTGATCGTGTTGTGGGCGATCCTGCTCGGCGCGACGGGGCTGCTGTGGTGGCGGCAGGGCAGGATCAGGGCGCTGCCGGTGCTGGCGGTGGTGGTCGTGGTGCTCGGCGGGGCGGTCTTCTACCTGCAGCGCGCCAGCGTGCTGCCCGACCGGGTGGACATGGCCTCGATGACCGACCTCGACTGGGGCGGCGGGCCGGTGGGCATGGGGCACGAGCACGCGATGCGGAACGTGACCGACCTGACCGGGCCGAGCGAGCGGCCCGACGCGGCGTTCACGCTGGTGGCGCAGGAGAAGTGGATCACGCTGAGCTCGGGCGCGACGGTGGACGCGTGGACCTTCAACGGGCAGGTGCCGGGGCCCGAGCTCCGCGTCCACCAGGGCGACCTGGTGCAGGTCACGCTCGTCAACCAGTTGAAGTCCGAGGGGGTGACCGTGCACTGGCACGGCCTGGACGTGCCCAACGCCGAGGACGGCGTCGCGGGCGTCACCCAGGACGCGGTACGGCCGGGCGGTACCTACGTCTACCGCTTCCGCGCCACGCAGGCGGGCAGCTTCTGGTACCACACCCACCAGGACTCCTACCTGGCCGTCGACCGGGGACTGTTCGGGCCGCTGACCGTGCTGCCGCCGGAGGCCAAGGGGCTGGACATCCCGGTCATGGCCCACGAGTGGACCACGCCCCAGGGCGTCAGGACCGCCTTCGGCGCGTCGGACACGCTGCGGCGGGTGGCGGTCGCGCCGGGCACGCCGGTGCGGCTGCGGCTGATCAACACCAGCGACAACACCGTCTGGGGCGCCGCCGACAAGGACCCCCGCACCTTCGTGCTCACCGGCACGCCCTTCACGGTCGCCGCCATCGACGGCGCCGATCTCGTCGGGCCCACGCCGCTGACGGACGTGCGGCTGCCGATGGGCGTCGGCGGGCGCTACGACCTGACGTTCACCATGCCCGATCATCCCGTCCGGCTGACCGACCTGGCCGACCCCGGCGGCGGCCTGCTGCTCGGCGACGGGCCGGCGCCCGCGGTGCGTTCCGACCTGCCCGACTTCGATCCTGCCGGTTACGGCGCGGGTGTGCCCAGCCCGTTCAAGTCCTTCGACCGGCGCTTCAAGCTGATCCTCGACGACGGGCCCGCCTTCTACGACGGGTCGCTGAGCTTCCCCTCCACGATCAACAACCTGCTCTTCCCCGACACGCCCATGCTGATGGTCAGGCAGGGCGACGCCGTCGAGACCACCTTCGTCAACCGCGGCCACAACGACCACCCGATGCACCTGCACGGCCACCATGCCCTGGTGCTGTCGCGCAACGGCGTGCCGGTACGATCGTGGTGGACCGATTCGCTGGAGATTCTGCCCGGGCAGACCTACACGGTCGCCTTCCGCGCCGACAACCCCGGCGTGTGGATGGACCACTGCCACAATCTGAAGCACGCCTTCCAGGGGATGGTCATGCATCTGGCCTACGAGGGCGTGCACTCGCCCTTCCAAGTGGGCCACAAGACCATCAACCGGCCGGAGTAAATCAACCGATCGGTGGATCTTCGTCTCATCCTCCGGTCCCTGCGATCGGGCGATGTGCAGGTGGGGCCCCGGTTGCGAGGCTTCCTTCATGCGAACCGTGAAGCTCCTCGTCGGCGCCTACGTAGCGCTCAGCGTCCTCACCCTGGCCGCGATCGTCCTGCTGCGCAACAACCACACGATCGTGACCGACGCCGCGTGGGTGCGGGCGACCATCGTCGTCCTCAGCTCCCTGCTGACCCTGCTGTTCACCCGCCAGGCCGCCAGCGGCTCGCAGCGCGGCTTCCTCCGGCTGCGGATCGTCTCGGCCGCCATGCTGGTCGCCATCGCCGTCATCATCTGGCTTCCTGGCCTGTTCCCCCTCTGGCTGCGCATCGAGCAGGGCGTGTGCGGCCTCGCGCTGCTTGGCGTCGTCATTCTGGTGAACGGCAGGCAGCTGCGAGCCGAGTTCAGCCAGATACATTGATGGACATGGAGCGGCAGTGGCATCCGGTGTTCGCTATCGGGCCCTATGTGCTACTGGCGGTCCTGGTCGCTTACACCATGATCACGAAGTGGGCGGACGGGGCGTCCCTGCTGCTCGACCTGCTCCTGTGCGGCCTGGCAGCGGTGTCGATGCTCCTGGCCCGGCTCAAGCCGGTCTTCTTCTGGGCGCTGCTGGGGATCATGCTCGTCCTGGTGATCAGGGATCCCTGGTTCGGGTGCCTCACACCCGCCGGGTTCATCTATGCCTTCCGCGTGCTGCGCTGGCCGTGGGAGCTGGTCGGCGTGGCCGCCGTCGCCGTGATCGCGGGCACCGCGCAGGCCACCGCGGTGGACAAGAGCACGCTGTTCGGACTGCTGTCGTACATCGGGGTGCTGGCCGCGAACGTGGGCCCGATGTGTCTGTTCGCCTGGTTCCTCCAGCGCGGCGCCAAGCATGAGGAAGAGCGCGAGAGGACGATGCTGGAGCTCAGCGAGGCCAACCGCAGACTCGAGGCGACCCTGGCCGTCAACGCCGACCTGCACGAGCGGCTGCTGTCCCAGGCCAGGGAGGCCGGCGTGCTGGACGAGCGGCAGCGCATGGCGCGCGAGATCCACGACACCCTCGCCCAGGGCCTGATCGGGATCATCGCCCAGCTGCAGGCGGCCGAGCAGGCCACCGACGATCCCGCCGCCTGGCAGCGGCACCTCTCCCTGGCCACCGGGCTGGCCAGGGAGAGCCTGTCCGAGGCTCGCCGTTCCGTGCACGCGCTGCGGCCCGCGCCGCTGGAGACCGGCCGCCTGGCCGATGCCCTGTCCGGGGTCGCCGGCCGCTGGTCGGCCCTGCACGGGCTGGAGGTCGCGCTCACCACGACGGGCACGCCGCGGCCGATGCCGCCGGAGGTCGAGGTGGCGTTACTGCGCACCGCCCAGGAGGCGCTGGCCAACGTGGCCAAGCACGCCCAGGCCGGCCGGGTCGGGGTGACGCTGTCGTACATGGAGGACTCGGTGGCACTGGACGTGCGCGACGACGGCAAGGGATTCGATCCCGCCGACGGGTCCTCCGGCTTCGGTCTCATAGCGATGCGCCAGCGCGTCGAGGGTCTGTCCGGCACGCTCCAGATCGAGTCAGAACCCGGCGCGGGCACGGGAATCTCGGCCAGCGTCCCCGCGGAGGCACTGTTATGACCCGGATCAAGCTGCTCATCGTCGACGACCATCCCGTCGTGCGTGACGGGCTCGGCAGCATGCTGGCCCGCGACCCGGAGTTCGAGGTCGTCGGCGAGGCCGGCGACGGCGCCGAGGCCGTCCAGCTCGCCGAGACCCTGCACCCCGACGTCATCCTCATGGACCTGCGCATGCCCGGCATGGACGGCGTCGGCGCCATCACCGAACTGGCCGCCCGCGGCAACCCCGCGCGCGTCCTCGTCCTGACCACCTACGACACCGACAGCCACGTCGTGCCGGCCATCGAAGCGGGCGCCACCGGCTACCTCCTCAAGGACGCCCCCCGCCCCGACCTGCTGCGCGCCGTACGCTCCGCGGCCCGCGGCGAGGCGGTCCTGTCGCCCGCCGTCGCCGCCCGCCTCATGAACCGGGTCCGCACCCCCATCGCGAGCCCCCTCAGCCACCGCGAACTGGAAGTCCTCGAACTCGTCGCCGCGGGCACCACCAACCGCGAGGCGGCGACCCAACTCTTCATCACCGAGGCGACGGTCAAGACCCACCTGCTCAACATCTACGCCAAACTCGGCGTCAAGGACCGCGCCGCCGCCGTGGCCGAAGCCTTCAGCCGCGGCCTCCTCAAACCGTGATGGATCTCGACTTCGTGCGTGAGGCCTACGGCTGGCCCTCCGATGTCGTGGCGACCGAAGGGCCGCGCGGGGCGCTGGGGCGGATCTGGCGGGTGGAGGCCGGGGTGGCGCGGTACGCGCTCAAGGAGATCTTCTTCGAGCCGCCGTCCCCGGCGTTGATCGAGGCGGAGCTGGGGTTCGCGCGCAGGGCGGCCGCGGCCGGGGTGCGGATGCCGGGGGCCCATCCCTCTCGGGAGGGGCGGTATCTGGTCGAGATTCCCGGTGGGGCGTGGGTGCGGCTGTATGACTGGGTCGAGCTGCGGGCCGCCGCGGTCGAGCCGGAGGACGTCGGGGGGTTGCTGGCGCGGATGCATCGGTGTGCGCCCGCGCTCGGGCGGGAGGTCGAGGGCGGGCCGCCCGCCCGGTGGTACGACCGCGTCCCGGCGGGGCACGCATGGGCGGAGGCGGCCGAGTCGGACGCCGCGTGGGCGCCGAGGTTGAAGGAGCGGCTCGCCACGCTGCCAGAGCTGTGCGCGGCCGTCACGCCGGCGGATCCCGCCGGGTCGATTCTGTGCCACCGGGACCTGCACCCGGAGAACGTGCAGACCGATCCCGGCGGTGCGCTGGTGGTGCTCGACTGGGACAACCTCGGCCCGGCCGAACCCGGTAGAGAGCTCGGCCGGGCGCTGTTCGACTGGTTCGGGGACGACCTGGACGGCATGCGCCGCATGTACCAGGCCTACGTGCGCGACGGCGGGCCGGGGCGGATCGTCACGCTCGCGGACTTCACCATGATGCTGGCGTGCCGGTTGAACTTCCTGCTGGTCCAGACGCGCGCCGTACAGGATCCCGAGCATCGCGAGTTCGCCGAACGGGAGATCGACGAGGCGCTCGACACGCTGCCGACCCCGCGCCGCCTGACGGAGGCGCTGGCCACGCTGAGCTCACATCCCTGAAGGATGTGGACTCAGAGCAAGGTCCCGCCGGAGGCGTCCAGCCAGTGACCCGTCACCCAGCGGCTGTCGTCGGAGGCCAGGAAGGCCACCACGTCCGCGACGTCCTCGGGCGTCCCCACCCGCCCCATGGGCGACAGCGACGACACCCATGCCAGCGCCTCGCCGACGAGCCTGCCCTGATGCATGTCGGTGTCGATGACGCCGGGCGCCACGGTGTTGACCGTGATCGCCCGGGGCGCCAGTTGCTTGGCCAGCGTCGAGGTCAGCACGTCGAGCGCGCCCTTGGACATCGCGTAGCTGATGGACAGGGGCATCGCCGAGCCGCGGGTCAACATGGTGGAGACGTTGACGATCCGGCCGCCGTCACGCAGCCGGGGCAGCGCGAGCTTGGTGACGAAGAACGGAGCGGTCGCGTTGACCGCGAAGATCCGCTCGAACTGCTCCCTGGTCACGTGCTCGATGCCGGGCTCGTCGCTCAGGATCCCCGCGTTGTTGACCAGGATGTCCAGCCCGTCGGATCGGGCGTCGAACTCCTGCCACAGCCGCTCGGCGTCCCCGTCGTGGCCCAGCTCGGCCCGCAGCGTGAACGCCTCGCCACCCGCCTCCTCGATCGCCGCGACCGTCTCCTTCGCCGCCTGTTCGTTGCCGCCGTAGTGCACGGCGACGCGGGCGCCGTCGCGCGCCAGGCGCCGCGCGACTGCCCGTCCGATACCCCTGCTCGCCCCGGTGACGAGCGCGGTCTTGCCGATGAGTGCGTTCACGATGCCTTCCCGGTGGTGATGGTGCTTGCCGGGACCAGGCTCGGCGTTAAACCGCGGTTCAGGTCAAGCTAGGTTGGCGGCATGCTGGTTTCGGAGGAGCTGACCATCGGCGAGCTGTCCGCGCGCAGCGGCGTGCCCGCCTCCGCGCTGCGGTTCTACGAGCGCAAGGGGCTCATCGCCAGCCGCCGCACCGCGGGCAACCAGCGCCGCTACCACGACAGCACGCTGGGCCGGCTGGCGTTCATCCGCGCGTCCCAGGGCGTCGGCATCCCTCTGTCGGTGATCGAGGGCGTCCTGGAGTACGTCCCGCACGACGTGGCGCCGGGCAAGGAGGTGTGGCAGCGCGCGTCGGAATGCTGGAGCCGGGACATCGACGAGCGCATCGAGCGCCTGGAAGACGTCCGCGCCCGTTTCACCACCTGCGCCGGCTGTGGCTGCCTGTCCTTCGCCGAATGCCGCCTGGTCAGCCCCTGAATCCAGGCTCGGGGGATCAGGCGCGTTCGATGGCGATCTGGTAGGAGTAGCGGTCGCCGCGGTAGAGGGACTTGGCCACCTCGATGGCGCGGCCGCGCTGGTCGAAGGCGGTCCGCTCGACCAGGAGGGCGGGGGAGAGCGGCATCGTCTGCAGCAGCTCCGCCTCCTCGGGCTCCAGGACGGTGGCGCGGATCGTCTGGTCGGCCCGCTCGGGGCGGATGCGGTACTGCGACTCCATCAACGCGTACAGCGAGCCGTCCAGCGGCAGGTCGAGCAGGCCGGGCGCCAGCGCGAGCGGTACGTGGGACGTCTCCAGGCACATGGGGGTGTTGTCCGCCATCCTGACGCGGCGGATGCGCGCGACCGGATCCGCCGGGCTGATCGACAGTGCGAACCCGATGCGCGCCCCGGCAGGCACCTCCACGGCGTCGAGCAGCCGGGACCCGGGCGCCAGCCCACGGCTGTGCATGTCCTCGGTGAACGAGGTGAAGTCGATCGTCTTGGTGATCGGCCGCTCGCTGACGAACGTGCCCGCTCCCTGCACGCGGAAGACCAGGCGGTCGCTCTCCAGCCGGTCGATGGCCCGCCGTACCGTGAGCCTGCTGACCCCGAACGCCTCGGCCAGGTCGCGCTCGGTCGGCAGCTTGTCGCCGGGCCGGAGCTGATTGCTGATCAGGCGGTAGAGGTGCTCCTTGAGCTGATCGGTCTTGGTCGGTTGCCGTGGAGCCGTTGCCAAGCCGTTTTGGTCCACACCAATCACCGAGCTCTCAGGTCGTCGTCCGCCTCTTTCCCGCCAACCATACGGCATCTTGACGCTACTTTCGAGATTGGGCTATACCAATAGCAACGTGGAGGTGGACATGATGCGACCATTCCCCCGCGCTCTCGGCGCGGTCGCAGGGTTAACACTGGTAGCGGTGACGGCGGCGTGCGGCAGCTCTTCATCCGATGAAGGAAAGGGCGGCCCAATACAGATCACGTTCTCGTACCTGTGGGGCGGGCCCGAAGCCCAGGCGCTGGAAAAGATCATCGCCGAGTTCAACGCCGGCCAGAAGAAGATCGTGGTCAAGGGCGTGTCCAGCCCCGACTTCCAGAAGCAGCTGGCCTCGATGTCGGGCTCCAAGGGAGCCTTCGACATCTCGGACAACTTCGGCAACGGTGTCGGCTCCTGGGCGGCCAAGGGCATCCTCGAACCGCTCGACGACTACCTGGCCAAGGACGGTGTCGACACCTCCGACTTCGTGCCCGCCGCCCTGCAGCAGATGAAGTACGAGGGCAAGACCTACTCGCTGCCCATCGCCGTGCACTCCTACCAGCTGCTCTACAACAAGAAGCTGTTCGCGGACGCCGGCATCGACCAGCCGCCCAAGACCACCGAGGAGTGGGCCGCCGCGATCGCCAAGCTCACCAAGACCGACGGCGCGGGCAACCTCACCCAGCTCGGCCTGGGCAACCCTGACAGCGGCAGCACGTTCTCGACGCTGGCCTACCAGTTCGGCGGCGACTGGTTCGACGGCTCGGGCAAGGCGACCCCCACCAACCCGGGCAACCTGGCGGCGCTGAAGTTCTACACCGACAACGTCACCGCCAAGTACGGCGCCGACAAGGTGCTCAAGTTCACCTCCGGCTTCGGCGAGTACGCCTCGCCGCAGAACCCGTTCTACATCGGCAAGGTCGCGATGGTGATCGACGGCGAGTGGCAGCCGCGGTTCATCGCGCAGAACGCCCCCAAGCTCGAGTGGGGGGTGGCGGCGCTGCCGTACCCCTCGTCCCAGCCGCAGCTGGAGGGCACCACGCAGCTGACGGCGAGCACGCTGTTCATCCCGCGCAACTCCGCGCACAAGCAGGAGGCGTGGGAGTTCATGAAGTTCATGATGGACAAGAAGGCGATGCTCGACTTCACCTACGCGTTGGGCAACCTGCCGTCGCGGCTGTCGCTGCTGGACGACCCCAAGTTCGCCGACATCCCGCAGTTCAAGAACTGGCTGGACGCGCTGAAGTCGAAGAACGTCAAGGTGCAGGCCAGCACGCCGTGGGCGCAGCAGTACAGCACCGACCTGAACGCGGCCTTCGACCAGGTGCTCCGCGGCACGGCGGCGCCGGACAAGGCGCTGGCCGACGTGGCGGGCAAGGCCGGGTCCTATGCGCGTTAGCACGAAGCGACGCCAGCTCCTGCTGGGGCTGGCGTTCGCCTCGCCGTGGCTGCTCGGCTTCTGCCTGCTGATCGCGGGCCCGATCCTGGCATCTGCGGTCTACAGCCTGACCGACTTCAACCTCTTCCAGGAGCCGAACTTCGTCGGGCTGGACAACTACCGCGAGATGCTCGGCGACGAGCGGTTCTGGACCAGCCTGGCCAACACCGCCTATCTCACGCTGATCGGCGTGCCGCTCAGCCTGATCCTGTCGCTGGCCTGCGCGATGCTGCTCAACCTGCCGCTGCGCGGCCAGCCGCTGTTCCGCGCCGTGGTCTACCTGCCGACGATCCTGCCGATCGTGGTCACCACCTACGTCTGGCGCTGGCTGATGAACGCCCAGTACGGCTACGTCAACAAGGCCATCGGCTGGCTCGGCGTGGAAGGCCCCGCCTGGCTGGAGGACCCGACCTGGACCAGGCCCGCGATCCTGCTCATGGGGATCTGGGGCATCGGCAGCAGCACGGTCATCTACCTGGCGGCGCTGCGCGACGTGCCGCGCGAGTACTACGAGGCGGCCGAGGTCGACGGCGCCGGATGGTGGGCCCGCTTCCGCAGGATCACCGTGCCCATGCTCACGCCTGTGACGCTCTTCCAGCTCATCACCGGGGTCATCGCCTACCTGCAGATCTTCACCCAGCCGTTCCTGATCGCGCAGACCAGGATGAACCAGGCCTCCGGGGGTCCCGGCGATTCGCTGCTGACGTACTCGATGTACCTGTTCCAGAACGCCTTCGTGCACCTCAAGATGGGCTACGCCTCGGCCATGGCCTGGGTGCTGTTCGTCGGCACGATGGCGATCACCGCGGTGATCATCCTGTCGTCCCGCAGGTGGGTGCACTATGGCCTCCGTTAGCGCGGTACGGCCGGCCGTCCGCGGCTACACCGGGCTGGCGATCATGGCGACCGCGTTCCTGCTGCCGTTCGTCGTGATGGTGGCGACCTCGTTCAAGTCGCCGCAGGACGTCTTCGCCTTCCCGCCCCGGCTGCTGCCCCAGCACTGGGTGAGCGACAACTACGCCGAGGCCACGCGGGTCATGCCGTTCTGGCGCTACCTGCTGAACACGGTGTGGCTGTGCGCGGTGACGATGGCCGGCTCGGTGCTGTCGTGCCCGCTGGTCGCCTACGCGCTGTCCAAGCTGCGCTGGCGCGGGCGTGGGGTGGTCTTCTTCCTGGTCGTGGCGACCATGATGCTGCCGCCCCAGGTCACGCTGATCCCCGTCTACCTGGTGTGGAACAAGCTGGGGCTGGCGGGCACGTACTGGCCGCTGGTGGTGCCCAGCTTCCTCGGCACGCCGTTCTTCATCTTCCTGCTGCGGCAGTTCCTCATGAACGTGCCCGACGAGCTGCTCGAGGCCGCCCGCATCGACGGGGCCTCGGAGTTCGCCATCTACTGGCGGCTGGTGCTGCCGCTCACCCGGCCCGCGCTCATCACCGTGGCGGTGTTCCAGTTCGTCTGGACCTGGACCGACTTCCTGTCGCCGCTCATCTACCTCAACGACACCAGCCAGTACACGCTCTCGATCGGGCTCTACAACTTCTTCTCCGAGCATGGGGTGGCGTGGGGGCCGCTCATGGCGGCCTGCCTGATGTTCGCCGCGCCTGCTCTGGTGATCTTCGTGCTGGGACAGCGCTACTTCGTCGACGGCATCGCGACCAGCGGCCTCAAATAAAGGGATATTTCATGACATACAAGAAGATAACTGGCACGTTTATCGATGAGATCACCGTGGACATCCCGTCGCAGAACTGGGGTCCGCAGGAGTGGGAGCGCGAGTTCGACACCTTCGCCGAGGCCGGGCTCGACACCGTGGTGCTCATCAGGGCGGGCTGCGGCGAACGGCTGGCCTGCCCGTCCAAGGCGGTCTCCGACCGGGTCGCGACGTTGCCGGTGTACGTCGACCTCGTGCGCCTCTTCCTCGACCTTTCCGAGGCCCGCGGCATCGGCTTCTACCTGGGTCTGTATGACTCCAACCACTTCTGGTACCGCCACGACTGGCGTACCGAGGTGGAGATCAACCGGGCCTTCATCGCCGAGATGTGGGAACGCTACGGCGACTCGCCCGCCTTCCGCGGCTGGTACCTGCCGCACGAGACCACCGACTCCAGCCTGCGCATCCTGGACATCAACACCACCCTGGCCGAGCAGGCCAAATCCTCGACCGGCCTGCCTGTGCTGATCTCTCCCTATTACATGGGACGCAAGGACATCGCCGGCGCCCAGCCTGTCCGCACCCCCGAGGAGCACCGGCGGATCTGGGAGGAGATCTTCGGCCGCTACCAGGGGCTGGTCGACGCCTGCGCCTTTCAGGACGCCACCACCGACCTGCTGCAGCTCGAGGAGTACACCAAGGCCACCGTCGAGGCCGCGCGCGGCACCGGGATCGCGATCTGGTCCAACGCCGAGACCTTCGACCGCGACATGCCGATCCGCTTCCCGCCCACCGACTGGCGGAAGCTGGCGCACCGGCTCGACACCGTCCAGCCGTACGTCGACAAGATCATCACCTTCGAGTTCCCGCACTTCATGAGCCCCAACTCGATGTGGCCGTCGGCGCAGGCGCTCTACCGGCGCTACCAGGACCTGATCGCGGACCGGACCCGGTGATGGGGGTTCTGGAAGCCATCCGTGACGGGCTCGTCGTCTCCTGCCAGGCGCCCGAGGGGCATCCGCTGCGCCGTACCTCTGTCATCGCGCTGCTGGCCGAGTGCGCCGAGCGCGGGGGAGCCGTGGGGGTGCGGATCAACCATCCCGACGACGTGCGCGCGGCCAAGGCCCTGGTGCGGGTGCCCGTCATCGGGCTGACCAAGGTGGCGCGGCCCGAGGCGCGTCCCCTGATCACTCCCACGCTGGAGCTGGCCTCGGAGTTGGTCGCGGCGGGGGCCGACCTGGTCGCCGTCGAGGCCACCTCCTCTGCATCCCTTGTCAAGCTCGTCCGTGCGGAACTGGGCGTGCCGGTCATGGCCGACGTCTCGACCCTCGACGAGGGGTTACGGGCCTGGGACTTCGGGGCTTCCCTGGTGTCCACGACACTGTCCGGCTACACGGCCGAATCCCCCTGCGCAGGGGACGAACCCGATCTGGAGCTGGTGGAACGGCTCGCCTCGCACGGCGTCCGCACCGTGGCGGAGGGGCGGTTGCGCACCCCGGAGCATGTCGCGACCGCCTTCGCCGCAGGGGCCTGGAGTGTGGTCATCGGCGGTGCGGTGACCGATCCGCTGGCCATCACCCAGCGGCTCGTCGCGGCGACGCCTTTAGGACATTTGCTATGAAAGCCGTGCTCGGCGTGGACATCGGCGGCACCAAGATCGCCGCAGGGCTGGTGTCGCCTTCCGGGGAACTGCTGTCGTCCCGCGTCATCGCCACCCCCGCCGCCGACGTGCTCGATCATGCCGTACGGCTGGCGCGCTCGCTGCTCACCGACGGCGTCGTGGCATGCGGAGTGGGAAGCGCCGGGACCATCTCCGCCTCCGGGATCGTCACCCACGCCACGGACGCCCTGCCCGGATGGGCGGGCACCGACCTGCTCGGGGCGTTCTCGGCTGCTCTCGACCTCCCTGTCCGGGTGGTCAACGACGTGCACGCCTGGGCCGAGGGGGAGTCCAGGTTCGGTGCCGCCGCCGGGGCCACGTCCGCGCTGGTGGTGACCGTCGGGACGGGGATCGGCGGGGCCTTCGTCGTGGATGGACGGGTCCTGCCGGGAGGTGCTCTTGGACACCTGTGGGTGGGCGGAGACCGGCGATGCCCCTGCGGTCGGGTCGGGCACGTGGAGGCCTATGCGTCAGGGCCTGCTCTCCTGGCGGAGTACCTGCGCCGTGGCGGTCAAGGCTCCTTGGAAGGGCCGGTCGCCGACGAGGTGGTCCGTGAGGCGGCGACCCTGCTCGGGCGTGCGCTGGGCGGGCTGGCCTCGACGCTCGAACCGGCCGTGATCGTGATCGGCGGCGGCGTGACCGGGTTGGGCTCACGCTTCCTGGACCCGCTGTCGGCCGCTCTGCGCGCCGAGGCCCTTCCCGGGCCTGATCGCGTCCCGATCCGGCTCGCATCCCTTGGTTCCGCGGGTGGGGTGATCGGCGCCGCATCCTTATGGAAGGGAGAAGTCCCATGCTCGTACGGAGAACACTCTTAGCCCTGGCCGTGGTGGTGGCCTGCGCGATCGGGATCCCGTCGCCTCCAGCCTCGGCCGACACCGACCTCCTCCTCGGCAAGACGTACACCGCCTCGGTGGCCGCCAGTGCGTCCTACCCCGACAGTGGCGGCGAACTCACCGACGGAGCCCACGCCGCCGCCCTCCTGGCCGACCCCGCCTGGCAGGGCCGCAATGGCGCGACCAGCTACCAGTTCACCGCCGACCTCGGCACCGCGTCGTCGATCACGTCCCACACGGCCACCTTCTTCAAGTACACCGGCGCCGGCGTCTACCTGCCCACCCAGGTCGCCTTCCAGGACTCGCTCGACGGCGCGACCTGGTCCACGGCCTGTACCGTCTCGGCGCAAACCGCTCCGGACGTCTCGGCCAAGGCGTACGCCTGCACGCCCGGGACGCCGCGCACCGCCCGCTTCGTCCGCATGATCGTCACCAGCACCCCGGCCACCTGGAGCTTCGTCGACGACTGGGCGGCCATGGGCACGTCGTCGTGCGGGACCTCGCCCCGGTTCGCCGGCTCCTTCCTCCAGCCCGACCTCGGGGACACCTGGAACACCGGCCAGTGGGCCACGGAGCTGGGGTACCTGAACCGCGCCTGCATCACCGATCTGGCCCTGCAGTGGACGGCCGACAGCAAGACCAAGACCACCGTCTACCCCTCAGGCCTGACCGGCTACACCCAGTCGACCACCACCGACGTCGTCTCGCGCGCCCTGACGGCCGCCGACAACGCGGGCATCAAGGTCTACCTCGGCCTCCAGGTCAACAACGACTGGTGGCAGAAGTACGCCAGTGACAGCGCCTGGCTCAACGCCGAAGCGACCACGGCCAACGCCCTGGCCGACGACCTGTGGTCCAAGTACGGCACGCACCCCTCGCTGGCCGGCTGGTACCTGTCCTTCGAGGTCGACAACTGGAACTTCACCACCCAGGCCAGCTGGGACGCCATGGCCGGCTTCTACTCCACGGTCGCCAACCACCTGCACCCCAAGCCCATCGTCGTCTCCCCCTTCTTCAACACCGCGGGCGGCCTGACGTCGGCTCAGTGGCAGTCCATGTGGACCTCGATCCTGACGACGAGCCCCATCGACGTCATCGCCCTCCAGGACGGCGTGGGCGCGGGCCACGCCGTCACCTCACAGCTCTCGACCTGGTTCACCGCCACCAAGAACGCCATCACCGCCGCCCGCCCCGCGACCCAGCTGTGGGCCGACACGGAGACGTTCAACCTGGACTTCAAGCCCATGGGCGTCAAGGACTTCGTCGCCGACATGCAGGCCGTCCAGTCCTCGGTGTCGCGCTACTGGAGCTTCGCCTACGACCACTACCAGAGCCCCATGCAGGTCGACCCGGCCTACGACCAGACCTACCGCGACTACCTGACCTCGGGCGTGGTCGAATCCACCCCGCCCGCCACCCCTACGGGTTTGACGGCCACAGCCATCAACCCGCTGACAGTGAACCTCTCCTGGACAGGCCCCTCGGACGCGGTCGGCTACCGGCTCACCCGCAACGGCACCCTCGTCAAGACCCTGTACGGCACGGCCACGACCTTCACCGACTCCGGCCTGGACCCCTCAACCGCCTACACCTACTCGATCGCCGCTTTCGACGCGGCAGGCAACGTCTCCGGCTCCAGCGGTACGGCCTCGGCCACCACCCCCGCGGCCCCCAACAACCCCATCAACCTGGCCTCCGCCAAGCCCTACACGTCATCCATGCCCGCGGACGCCTCCTACCCGGACACCGGCACCGCTGAGCTGACGAACGGCACCTACGGCACCACGTCCTACGGCGACGCCGCCTGGCAAGGCAGGAACACCGCCTCGCCGTACTCCTTCACCGTCGACCTGGGCACGACCAAACTCATCAAGGAACTCTCGAGCGACTGGCTCCAGGTCAAGGGCGTCTACATCTTCCTCCCCTCATCCATCACCTACGCCCTCTCAACCAACGGCACCTCATTCACCACGGCAGGAACCGTAACCGCCCCCGCAGTCGGCTCAACCGACCAGTCCCACAAGTACCGCCTACTGGGCCTGAACACCTCCGCCCGCTACATCAAAATCACGGCAACCCCGGCCAGCAGCGCCTGGTCCTTCACCGACGAAATAGAAGCCCGCACCGACACCCCATAGATGCATCCTGCTGACGGCCGGGCACCCCCGGCCGTCAGCAGGCCTCACTCCGGCCTTGTGTCATGGCTCTGCCGCAGCAGCCGTGTTGCCAGCAGCGTGAGCCAGAGCCATCCGCTGGTAATCGCGATTCGTTGGAAGAGTCCGCCGTAGGCGACCAGCGATGGGTTCTGGCTGAAGGCCAGGGTGGCCAGGATGAATGTGGTCAGGAACGCCGCTCCGGTGAGTGCTGAGTAGATGGCCCAGCTGGGCTGTCGTAGTCGGGCGAACCGGATGGCGAAGACGATGCATGCCGCGAAGAGGGCGATGAAGCCTGGCAGGGAGATGAGGTCGTGCAGCTCTGCGGCCAGGTTGGTGTACTCCGCTCGCATGGCGGCGGTTCCCGGTGGATAGCCGCTGACCGGGTCGGTGGTGAAGATGCCTGCACCGATGAGCATGACGGCCCAGGCTCCTACCAGGATCGGTCCCCACAGGGTGCCTCGGGTGGTGCCGCCTTCCGCCTTGAGTGCTTGCCGTACTCCGAATGCGAAGGCGAGTGTCAGGAGTCCGGCGACGATGAAGTTCGCCGTCTGGGTCCAGCCGTACTCGCCGAGTGCCAGCGAGCTGACGGGATGACGTAGCGGGTTGTAGTGGCCGCGCGTGGCGCCCTCGATGAGAAACGCGACCACGAACAACGGCCCTGCGACTACCCCGCAGCGCAGTAACCACTTCGCCGGCCTGCCCTTGGAGCCCGGCCTTGGCGCCGGGTTGGGTGGGATCAGAGTCTTCATGTTTGTCAGGCTAGACTGACACGCGAATCGGTGTCAATCTAGCCTGACAAGACTTGGCGCATGATCGCGCCCTGGGGTGGACGGACTTGAACGCCGGAAGAAAGAACTACGCCCTGGCTGGGGGCGATGACCTGCGCGGGAGCCTACTTTCTGTCACTGTGTGCTCACGCAATGGGGCCTCGGCGGGACTGCGGCGGGGATCCCCTCCCTCGTGCCACAGAGGAAGGAACACGTGGACGTAGAGGCGCAGATCCTCGACCTGCTGTCGCGGGTGCAGACGCTTGAAGGGAGCGTTCGTGCCGGCGACAGCAGCATGGCCACGGTAATCGGCATCGCCCAACTGATGACCGACATCTCCGAGATGCGGACCGAACTAAGACAGGACCTCGGAGCCCTCAGCGACGAGTTGGCAGGCCTCCGAAGACACATGAACGAGCAGCTCAACTCCATCCTGTCCGAGCTGCAACAGAAACCCGACCCTCTCGAACCCGAACCGATCAACTAACCCCAAAGAATCCCCATCCAGCGTCAGGCTCATCGCACTGAGCCTGACGCGGTACGAGCACGCCCCAGCGGCGGCGGGGAGGTGCCTGAGCTCAACCCGCGCATCTCATGCTGGGGATATACCTGCATTTACTCGGCCTGCGACAGCGTGCCGCCCGACACGGGCCGCATAGTCCCGTCGGCCCTGGTCGCGACCAGGATGTGACCGTTCGGTCTGGAGAGGGCAGTCGGAGCGAAGTCCGATCTCACCTCGTGCGACAAACGCATCATCTGGCGCGTAAGCAACAACACATGCCATGACTGGACGAAGGATTGTCGCATTACGCGCCAAATGAGACGATTGGTGTGAGATGTCGACGGATATCACGGTGATTCTTAACGATCAACCCGGTGAGCTCGCTCGGCTAGGGGAGGCCACCGGGCAGTTCGGTGTGAACATCCAAGGGTTCGCGGCCTTCACCGGCGATGGAAAAGGCCTTGTCCACGTCCTCGTCGACGACGCGAGCGTGGACAGATGCAGGCAGGCTCTCGATGCCGCCGGAATGGGAATCGCCGACGAGCGGCCCGTCCTGGTGGTGAACGTCGAGGACCGGCCGGGGACGCTGGGCGAGCTGGCCCGCCAACTCGCCGACGCCAACGTCAACATCGAACTCGCCTACACCACGTTCGGCGGCGTGAAGATCGTCATCGCCACCGACGACATGGAGAGCGCACTCTCAGCCCTCGACTGGCCGGTCGTACGCCACGACGCCACGCCGCCCAACATCTGGGACCAGCCCGCCTGATCTGAGGAAGTCCCGTAGCTCGGGGTCCACCGCGTAGATCACGGTCCCCCGCATGCCGCGGGTGAGCAGAACCTTGTACACGTTCCGAACCAGTTGGTCGAAGTCACTGTCCGGGACGGACTTGCGGCTCATGAAGGCGGGATCCTTGTTCTCGTTGCGCACCGTGACCAGCCGTCCGTCGCGGACGGTCAGGTCGGGGCCCAGGATGACCCCGTTCCAGTCGTACTCGAAGCCCTGGGCGGTGTAGATGCAGCCGACCTGGCCGAAACCGTTCGGCTCGCTGGCCCACAGCATGCTCGGCGGATGGTCGCCCACGGCGCGGTCCTTCTTGACGTTCCACGGCCGGGCCCAGTCGCCGATGACGACGTCGTTGACCAGGGTGTCGTCGGGCCGCGGATCGCTCCACGGCCAGCAGAAACCGGCCGTCATGCGCGCCGTCCCGTCCTGCGCGCGCAGAAAGGCCTCGAGCTCGTACGGCGAGCCGGCGACCCGTACCTCGAAGTCCTCGTCCCCCTCCCAGACCGTGGGCCCGCCCTCGGCCAGGCCCAGCAGGCGCAGCACCCACTGCTCGTACGTGCGGCTGCCACCGCAGCGGAACTGTTCGTCGAGGGCGACGAAGCGGACGTCGTACCCCTTCGCCCGGGCGTAGCGTTCGATGCTCGCCACGGTGCCGAGTTCGCCCGGCCGTACCATCTGGTGTTCGTCCAGCAGGAAGACCGGCACCCGCGCCGCGGACAGCAACTCGTCGAGCTGGCTGCGTCCCGTGCGCCTGGCGGCGGGGGTGAAGCGGTTGGTGGAGGTTTCGCGGATGCGGTGGGCTTCGTCGCAGATCAGCACGTCCAGGCCGTTCTGCTCGGCGTCGGTGAAGCTGTTGAAGTACCGGAAGAGGTTCTTGATCCGGGTGCTGCCCCGGCCGGGATAGCGGCGCATGGTCTGGGTGAAGGACTGCGAGCCGGTGGCGTGCAGCGCCGTACGGCCCTGCCTGTACAGCTCGCCGAGCAGGGACAGCGCGATGACGCTCTTGCCGCTGCCCGGGCCGCCGGTGACGATGACGATCTGCTTGGAGTCGGCGCGGCGTGCCCGGTCGACGGCGCCCATGACCAGCTCGTAGGCGACCTGCTGGCCGTCGAGCAGGGTGAACTGCTCGCGCTCGCGGATCTCCTTGGCGGCGTAGGTCATGAGCTGCTTGCTCGGCGCGACCGCGCTGCGCAACAGACGGTCGGCCGCGTCGGCGCCCGGCTTGTCGGACAGGCGCTCGCTCAGGTAGCGCAGGAACTCGCCGCGCCGCTGCTTGGTGAACAGCCGGCCGCGCTCGTCCCTGACCTGCTCCGCCAGCCCGTCGACGTCCAGGTCCATGGCGTTGTGCAGGTACGCCGCGCCGTACACGTTGTCGGCCTTGCCGTGGAAGATCCCGAGGAAGTCGCGCAGGTACTCGCAGTAACGCCGCACCTGCTCGGCCGGGTGCAGCCGCTCGCCGCCCGGCATGCCGTCGACGATCACCAGGTGCTCGCCCAGCTCGGACGGCTCGGCGCGGCTCCACTGCTTGAGCTCGACCACGACGTAGGAGTCCTCGCCCGTCCGCGGATGCACCCCGGCCAGGACCACGTCGGCCCGCTTGCTGGTCAGGGGCAGCTTGTACTCCACGAGCATCTCGACCCTGTGCAGCCCCGCGTCGGCCAGATCACGGGCGAGGGCCGGCAGGCTGCGCTGCCAGGACCTGATCTCCGAGGGCGAGGGGCGGCGGCCGGTGGTGGCGCGCACGTGCTCGGCGATCACCTCCGCCAGGGCGGCCTCGTTGGGAGACGCGAGCAGGTTCTCGACAGACAGCCGCAGCGCCGTCACAGACTTCCCCCAGGCAGCACGAGATAGCTCGTGCGGGTGGGGGCGTATCCGCTGTCCAGCACGGAAGCCCGTCGGGCCGCATCACATGGTCATCAAAGATTAGTCATGGTGCTTTACCCGCGAAAGGCGAGCCGTTCCATTGGGGCTCTCCACCGGGAAGATGATTGGAGCGGGGTTACGGCCCGGCACCCGCTGCCCCGTACCGGAGAACCTGGCCAAGAAGCAGCAGCCCTAGCCGTGGCCATCCAGCCGACTCCACTGGGCCGGCTGATCCCTCACCTTGTGGTTGATCTACGGCGGAGAGGGCTGGCGAGTGGGCGTGCCCATCCCTGGAGGAACCGGTGGAAGTCACTCATCCAGTTTGGCGCTGCCGTTGAGTGGTGGCAGAAAATCGCGTTGAGAGCGCCAGACGAAGCGCGCTTGCATAGGACATGAGCAAAATCATGGTGAACCGTGCCAGAGCATAAGCAGCCGCGGCCGTCCAACGCCCGTGAGGCCGGTGATCGCCTCAAACTCCATCGGAACCTCGTACGCATGGATGGCCGGGACTACCGGTTGATCACTCTGCGCCCCGGGACCCGGGCCCGATTCTCCACGAACTTCTACCACGACACCTGGCACATCCTCTCCGACCCGCACGGCACCCTCCTGCTCAGCCGCCTCCTCTGGGGCCTGTCCTACCAACGGCAACCCGGCACCGTCGTCCTCATCGACCGCCGTTTCATCGACCCGAACCCTTTCGACGCCGAACCGGGCGACCCCATCGCACTGATCCCCGCCAACCTGACCCACCTGCCCGCGCGAACCGCAAACCGACTCAGCCGACTTGTGGTCCCACCAGCCGGGACCATCCGCTGGCACACATGGGGCCTGGACTTGGCCGCCCACGAGTGGCGCACGCAGCGATCGGCCGGCACCTGGTGGCGCCACTTCCACCCCGAACCCGACGCCCGCAGAGCCGAGATCACCCAGCAGGGCAACCTGCTGAGCCTGCGCGCCTCACCATCGCTCCTACGCCAATGGGCTGTCCACACGACCACCATGGGCGACTACTCACACCACGGCATGTCCTACACCGAACTGCACGGTCCCCGCTGGGAACTGTGCCGCGCCGACGGCGAGGTACAGACCTTCACCGACTACCACCAGCAGGTATCGGTCGCCAAGATCTCCCGCCGCGAGCTCCTGGCCACCGCCGATACGCCCACCCATCCGGAAGACATCTGCCCCCTCGTATGGAGCCACAACGACGCCGTCCGAAGCCGTCGGGTCCGAGCACCAGCCTGAAACGCATCATCCCCGCGCTGTCGGCGGCCTCCGCCATCCCACACGTGGCGGCCCCGCTCGGGCCAGGAGCATTGCGGTGGCCTTCAACCGTGACCACTTGCGGAGGGCCTCCGAAGCAGCCGACCTGAACCACGTGTGGTCCTTGCGCCACCCCTGGCATCCTCAGAAGCATGAAGAGCGTGTACGAGGCCGCAGGTGGCAGCCATGGCCTGTTCCGCCTGGCCGAGGCGTGGCACTCAAGGGTGATGTCCGACGACGTGGTCAGCCACGCATTCAGCCACGGATTCCACCCACAACACACCGAGCGACTCGCCGCCTACTGGTCCGAGGCCCTCGGCGGACCAACCGCGTACTCCAGCATCTACGGGAACGAGACATCAGTCGTCCGACTCCACAGCGGCAACGGCGAACACGAGGAAATGAACCATCGAGCAATCGTGTGCTTCGACCAGGCCCTGGAAGACGTAGGCCTGAACACGGACGAGCCACTCCGCCAGGCATTGCACGACTACTTCACCTGGACCACCACAACGACAATGTCGCGCTACCACGAGTCCGCCGACGATGTCCCAGACGACCTGCAGATCCCCCGATGGTCCTGGGACGGACTGCAGCATCGAGGAGCGTGATTGCGGATTAGCAGGCCCAAACCGGACGATTGCCCTAGCCTGAACCGCGATCGTCGCGGCGGTCGGTTCTACGACCCTGCTCCGGATGATCAGGGCGACATCCCACTTACAAACAGTGCCCTGCTCCTGTCAGGCGTGATTATGTGCGGTCTCTAGCGTGAGCTGCTCATTCCTGGCGTTGGTCTGAGGCACGTTCGTGCAGAGGGCTAATTCAGGGATCTTGATAGGAGCCTGTCTCCGGGTCGCCGTAGTTAGCGGCAAGATTACTTTCCGTGTCAGGCGCTAACGTGGCGTGATGCACCCCGAGGACCCTCCCTCTCCCGGCCCTGACGCTGTTGAGGATCCGCCCCCTGCCACGCCAGCTGCTGAGGCTGGATGCGCATGCCTGTCCATGGTGTTGACCTGCGGCATGGTGATCTTCTGTGTGATCGCTGTGGCTGCTGACCTGGACAATGCCGGAGTGATCTGGCTCTTCGCTGGAGCCTTTGTGGGCACGCTCGCCGCCCTAACCGCCGGGTCAGGCCACCAGGACGCCGCAGCACTCAGCGGTATAGCCGCAATCGCACTGGTAGGGGTGAGCATTGCCACCTTCCTCGGCTACTACTTGTGATTTCCTATGCGCGCATGACAGCGGCCGGTTGACATCCGAGGCGCATTGCGGCCGCGAGCTCCAGGTCTACTGCGGCAGCCGCGACGGCGGCGATTGCGATCTGGTCGGTCGAGCGTGTGCTGGTGGGCCTCACGGAGGATCGCCCGTATCGCCGCACGCTGTACCCGCCTCTCGACATTGTCGCGCTGCCGAACGGCGGCGGCCGTTTCCCGTACACAGGCCCGCAACCCGCCCTGTCGCCTGGGCATTACTGACCACGGCTGTGGCAGAGCACCACCAGTAATCGCATCACCATGCAAGCACCTGCAACGCTGGGCGGGTGCAGACAGCCCGGCGATCGGGCGTCGGACCCGCCAGTGGTGCGCCAATTGAGAAGGAGGCGTCGCCCCACGGCGCGGGCGAAAGCGCTGTCGAACTGCCGTGTGTTCGATCAAATGAGGCCCCCAACTTCACGGTGCGTGCTCGGTGCCAGCATTACTGCCTCCCCCGCGATGGGGCGCGGCATCGTGCGTATGCACGCTGCCTACCCGCGCCTCATCGACTCGCCCAAGCTCAGCAGGTACGGCCCCTGGTCCCACCGCGATAACCGCTGGCACGAGGTCCGCCTGCTCAGGCTCGGGGGAGGCTTCCAGGGGCGCGCTGCAGGAGGCGGTGGTGGCCGAACGGCACGCGACCTCCTTGATGCGGTGGCCAAGGTCGGGCGCAGGCGCGGTTCGCGCGCTGTTTGCCTGCGTCTACTACGCGACCCTTCGTCCTGAGGAGGAGGCGGCTCTCGGGGGTTGAGGAGTATGGCGTAGCTGCGGATGGTCGCCGCCCGGCCGTACGATCTGCGGCACGCGCCCGTCTCGCTCTGGCTCGACGCTGGGATGCCAGCGCTTGACGTGGCCAAGCGCGCTGGTCACGGCGTGTACGTCCTGCTCCGCGTCTGCGTCAAGTGCATCGACGCCCAGCGAGACCACATCAATGGAAAGATCAACTGACAGACTTTGCCCGCGGCGTGCTAAGTGATCAGGCGCATCCGCTGGATGTCGACCCCTACGGGGGAGATCGTGGCCTCCAGACCGTCCTCGGGCACGTGCCAGCGGCCGGGGAAGGCCTCCCGCAGTGCCTGGATCGCGATGCTCGCCTGGATGGTGGCCAGCCGGAGGCCCAAGCAGACGTGGATGCCCGTGCCGAAGGACAGGTGAGGGTTGGGATCGCGCGTGGCGTCGAACGTGTCGGGGTCGGCGAATACGAGTGGATCCCGGTTGGCGCGGCGGATGGAGGCCACGACCCGAGCGCCGGCAGGGAGCACTACGCCATCCAGGTTCACCCCGGTGATCGTGAAGCGCTCGATGGCGCTCACCGGCGGCACGTACCGCAGCACCTCCTCCACCAGGCCCGCTGCGGGCGCAGCGGGAAAGCGTTCCAGGCACAGCACCGCGTGATAGATCAGCCTGGTCGTTGTCTCGTGGCCCATGACGATCAGCGTGGTGACCAGATCGAGCAATTCGCTCTCGTCGAGCGCCGTCGCCAGGGCTGGGATCATGCCGCCGCCCGGGTCGGCGACCACCTCGCGAATATAGGTGCGCAGTTCTGCCACTTCTTCGTAGAAGCGTGCTCGCCGTACCGGATCCTCGGCGAAAGCGTCGGCGAACTCGGAGATGGTGATCGTCCAGCGGACGAAGTCGGCCCTGCGCGCCGGTGAGATGCCGAGCAGTCCGGCGAGCGTGGCGACCGTCAGTGGTGAAGCGAACGCGTCCACCACCTCGCCGGATCCGTTGGTCAGCAGCTTCCTCGCGGTCTCGGCGATGGAGGACTCCAGGGCGGACATCGCGCGGGGAGTGAAGGCCCTGGCCACCAGGCGGCGTAGCTCGTGGTGGCGGGGCGGGTCCAGCGACGGCAGGCTGCGCAGTACTGGGTTGTCGTGGTGAGGTGCCGGATGCGCGCTGTGGGCCAGTTCGTCGGAGGAGAAGGTGCCGTGGTCGCTGAGGATCCGGCGGACATCAGCATGCCGGGAAACCATCCACGCGCCGAACCGCTCATCGAAATGGATCGGGCCGGGCGCGGGTGGGCGGGCGAAGATACGTTCCTTGATGGACATGGGACACACCTTGGGCGAGTGGCCTGACAGATCGCTGCCAGATCGCCGTCAGCCGCTCTGATCGGTGAAGCGGACCAGGACGAGCGCCGCTTCGCAATTGTCCATCGTCTGCTGCGACCGCTCCGCAGTGCGCCGCCTGACGGAAGGTGGCTGTGGAGGCCGACCCGCATACGGCCGCTTACTGCTCAACCTGCAGAAAAAGGATCACGCGAAGATCGATTCACACACTACATCCGTGGACGTGACCCCGGTGCTGAGCGAGCGCGTGGTTCATGCCCGCGGTGATGCACGGACTGTGTGCCCGGGCCGCATGAGTTCCTCGACGATGCGATCGGCTGCTTCCGACGGATCCTCATGCTCCCATATACGAATGACCCGCCACCCTGCCTGATGCAGGTGCTCGTTCGTGGCAACGTCCCGGGCGATGTTCTTCGCCAGCTTCTCTGACCACCATGTGTCGTTCGCAGCAGGACGTGTGGCGTGCTCAGGGCAGGAGTGCCAGAAACACCCGTCAATGAACACCGCGACCTTAGCTCGTGTGAAGGCTATGTCGATCGTTCGGCGCTTCATGCCAGGTATTGGCCAGGCCACTCGGTACCGCAGCCCACGAGCGTGCAGTAGCTTCCGCACGGAGGTCTCAGGCGCGGTGTCCCTGCGACGCTGCTTGCTCATCCGCGCCGACACGCCGGCCGAACTGGGAGAAGGCATGGGGGCCACGGAATAACGGTATATCTCGTCGGCAACCCCTGACGCCACTGTGCCCCCGGCGACCGAGGCGCGGCGGTCTTCGCAGCAGTGCCAGGAGCAGAGCCTTCAAGCTGGTCAGGTTCAGAACGCATCGTCTGTGACTCTCCATACTGTCGGTGGCCGCCAGTACGCTGTGTGCGCATCGGCCAGCTTGCTGCCTCTGGTGCCAACCGATCATGGTGACTGTGGCAGCTTCGTCCCGCACGACACACCAGTGGAGACCAAGTGCACCCTGCCAAGATTGTTGACTTGTTCGCCGGTCCTGGTGGGCTCGACGTGGCAGCGGAGAAACTCGGTGTCATGACGGTGGGTGTGGAATGGGACGCCTCGGCTTGTAAGACGCGCCGGGCCGCCGGCCTGGACACGGTGGAAGGCGACGTGCGTAGCTACGGCCCTTCCGACTTTCCTGAAGCGGACGTACTGGCGGGAGGCCCACCGTGTCAGACCTTCACCGTCGCAGGCACCGGAGCCGGTCGCAGGGCACTCGATGAAGTATTGCGCTTCGTCAAGCGTATGGTCGCCCGGGAAGATCGAGAAGAGATCGATCGAGATCTTGCCATGCTGGAGGACGAGCGAACCGGCCTGGTCCTGGAACCTCTCCGCTGGGCACTTGAAGCGATCGACGACAAGAACACTCCTTACCGGGCGATCGTTCTTGAGCAAGTCCCGGCCGTGCTTCCGGTATGGGAAGCCTATGCAGCGGCCTTGCAGGGCGAAGGTTATTCCGTGGACTGCGGCATCCTGCGTACGGAGGAATACGGCGTTCCACAGACACGTAAGAGGGCAGTACTGATCGCGCGCATAGGCGATGAACAAGTGACTCTGCCTCGGCCTACGCATCGGCCGTACCGCAAGGGAGTCCCGCGGGATGCCGGAGATCAGGAGCTTCTGCCATGGAGGACCATGGGAGAAGTGCTTGAACGACAGCAGAAATTCCAAGTGATCTCGAACTACGGCACTGGCGGTGACCCTAAAGCTCGCGGTCGACGCGCCTCCTGGGAGCCCTCGGCCACGGTAACCGGAAAAATCTCCCGCAACCGTGTCGTCTCCTTGGACGGCGCTGAACTGGAACGCTTCTCCCTGGCGGAAGCGGGCTGTCTCCAGACCTTCTCTGTCGACTATCCGTGGTCCGGAGGGGATGTGAGCCAGCAGATCGGAAATGCTGTCCCTCCTCGATTGGCCATGCACATCCTTTGTGTTGCATTCGGCTGGAATCCCCCAGACGATGACCTGCTGCAGAGCCTCAGGACCTGGAGGTCTGTAGAAGCTTCAGAGTCGAAAGACATCGACAATGCCGTCCTGGCGGAAGTGGAATATGCCTGATTTTACCGGGTGTACTTCTGGCGATTGCCGCCTCTCAATCGGTTGAATCTGGCTGGATCGAGCCGGATCTACCTACGCACGTAGCATTATCTTGAGCCCGATACATGTGGAGGAACGCTATGGTCGGCGGACAACTGCGTGTGGGGCAGGTGTTCCGGTATGCCAGCGGCAAGGACCCCGTACCAGCACTGTTAGACGACTACGACAATTTTCACCATGCGACCCATTCACCTGGTTCGCCGCGTGCATTGCTGGAAAAAGGCATCAACGGAATGGCAAAGGTCGTCGGGCCTGACAGAACACGCCGGCCCGCAATCTTGATTCGGTCAAGTCCGTGGAAGGCAAGCTCTACGGAGACTCCCTGGCATGACGTGTTCGACATGGACCATGGCCACGTCCGATACTTCGGCAATCACAAAGCAGGGCAGAAGGTCGCTCCCGGAACAACCACAGGCAACGCTGCGCTGCTGGAAGCGTTCAACGGTCATCAGGCTGCGACGCCGGCAGAGCGCGCAGCGGCAACACCGCTGTTGTTGCTCCGGCTGTGTCGCGCAATGGCCGGCCGAAGGGATATGTGGAGTTCTGCGGGCTCGGTCTGGTGGAACGCGCAGAGCGAGTGGTGCAGTGGGGAGGGCCGAAGCACACGACCTTCACCAACTACGTCTACGACATCGCGCTGATCGATCTCACGGACGAGGGCGATGCGGTGTCCTGGGACTGGATACACGCCCGGCGAGACGCATCGCTTACCGCGGCTCAGGTCCTTACGGCAGCTCCACGTGCATGGCGGACGTGGGTCAAGGATGGCAACTCAGCGCTCCCGCGACTCCGACGCCGTGTTGCCAAGGCTCGGATCACCAAGGTAAAGGACCAGAGGCCAGTCGCAGGCAGCCCAGAGGCTACCGACCTCAAGGCGGTCTACAAGCGCTTCGCCGGCAACAAACATGACTTCGAAGCCGTGGCAGCCACCGTGGCTGCTCGTGTACTACGGGGTTCTGATCAGCGCTACACCGACGGCTGGCTCACCCGTCGATCTGGCGACGGCGGTGCCGATTTCGTCGGTCGCCTCGATCTGGGCAGCGGACTTGCCGGCACCAGCTTGGTCGTGCTTGGGCAGGCCAAATGCATCAAACCCGACAGCCTAGTCTCTGCAGAACAGATTGCCGGAGTGGTCGCAAGACTGCGCCGCTGCTGGATCGGCGTCTCCGTCACCACAGGCTCGTATTCTGAACCCGCCCAATTGGAGATGGTCGAAGATCAGCACCCGATCGTCCTGATCAACGACATGGATTTGATCAGGGAACTGCGTGCTATCGCCCGCGACGACCACGGTGGTGACCTGTCGGCATGCCTCGACCACATCATCGCGAGCACAGCCACAACGATCACCAATCGTCGTCCTGAGGAGATCCTCCTCGAGTGAACGTCGGCGGCGGTGTGCAGCACTTCCATACAGCCACATCGATCTGAGGCATCACGCTTCGATCCATGGGACGGCGCCCGCCCCGAGGCCTCGCCTTGGAAGCTGAGGGAAGAGCGACGAACGGCCGGCTCCCAGCGGACAAGGCATGCTCCACTGAATGGTGAATTGTCTGTTCGAGACCGTGGGGATCAGGTCTACAGAGCTTCTGATAAAACCCCTAGACTCCGCCTGTGGCCGACACTCTTGATCTCCAGTTCCCAGAGCCCAAGCCTGCGCGAGGAGAAGCCGCGGCCGGTTCCGCGGGCGACCAGGCACTTGACGCGGTGGAGTCTTGGTTCCGCAGCCAGTCGAAGATGGAGGAGCGCTTCGGTCAGATCTTCCGTCAAGCCATCGACGAAGTCCTCGACGGGCAGCGCACTGCGCGGTTCGACATCTACGCCGACGGCGTGGTGGCGAAGACCGAACGGACGTACTTGGGTACCAAAGTTGAGATCATCTGCCAGGACGAGTTTCACCTGGACCGCGGGCGGAAGATGGATTATTCCGTCGCTGGATATGACGTGGATGCCAAGTTTTCGATGCGCGCGCTCTTGGGGCAGGAGATTCCTCGCGAGGCGGTAGGTCACATCTGTTTAATCATGCATGCCTCCGACAAGACCGCAGAATTCTCGGTTGGACTCGTACATGTGACGCCGGAGATTCTCAATGCGTCGTCGAACCAGGACGGCAAGAGGACCATCAGCGCGATCGGCCGTTCTCGTGTTCGATGGTTGGTGCGCAAGGGAAAGCTTCCGGAGAATCAACTGCTGCGGCTGCCGCCGGCTGCCCTGCGCGCGATCTTCGATCCCGCCCTGTCCAAGCAGGAACGTGTCAATCAGCTTTTCCGTCTCGTGCAGGGCAGAATCATCTACAGGCGAACTGTGACGACAGTAGCGCAACAGCACGACGGCCCGAAACGCGTACGCGATGCGAGACTGGCGCTGGCCGTCCAGGGAATCATCATTCTCGGCTACCGCGACGGCCATCCCGAGATTGCACGCGCTCTCGAACTCGCGATTCCCCGACAGAGCGAGTGGATCAGTGCGCGCGTAGTGCCTCGCCCGCTTGGGGACACCCGCCCTGCGGCCATGATTCAGGGCGGGTATTACGTTCAGGCGCGCCACGACGAGGCTTCTTGTCCCGTCACGCCTCGCTATGGCATTGGGGAGTGATTCCTGCCGACAGAGCTGTACGCTTGACATTTTCGGCAGGGATTGTTGGATGGAAATGCTGGCCGTGGTTGCGGAATGATGTCCACGGGAGCGCTGACCGCCGTTGCCGTCCGTCGATTGATCGTCCCGTAAGAGAGTCGTGTGAGTTGCGGCGGGAGCCATGTTTCTTGATGCTGCCTTCTGGGCGATATGAGCAGAATCAACATCGTCTTCGGACGCATTGCAGCGTGCAGGCTAATGAAGCAATGCATGGCAGGCAACCGACGCTTGATTTGATCCCGACTCAGTCAGGGCACGGCTGTTTTGCGTACATCTGAGAGTCGGTATCAGTGGCGCAGGGCTGCCCCGGGAAGGGGCAGCCATTTGGAACCGTCTGTGAAGTTTTGCCCTGGATCGCTTCTGTAAGGATCCCGCTTAGTCCTTTGCGTCCTGCCTCTGGGCAAGCATCGGCCTTGGCTCGGTAGCGCGATTGCTGTGCCCGAAGCGGTCGGGAGGTTCACGCGGCCGATCGGCGGGGGAGCATCGAGAACCGCGGAGATAGGCGTCGTCGACAGTAGCGGGCGGCGTGCGCCTAGGACGTGTGATTGCTGGCACTAGAACGGGAGGATTTTTCGTGTTTGCCACCACGGAGGTAGTCGGGTCTATCATTGCGCCGGTGATGTCGGCGACACCCCCTCGTGACCATAGGTCTGATCTGACCGCTCTATGTGCGATGCGGCATGAATGCGGCAGTGGGTGTGCCAAGCGTATTTTGTGATGCCGAGGGTGGCGGCAGCCTTTCAGGGCCAGACGAGAGAGGCGTGAGGTCGTAATGGCGAGGCGGCAGGACTGGACCCCGGATGTCGGACTCATACAAGAAGTCGAGAAACAGTTCGATCGAGCGATCGCGTCGTACCAGGCAAATCCCAACCTCATCACCGAGCATGCGAACCACGAAGAGTCGATCCGGGTCGGTGGGTACGCCAACCGCACGCTCCTTGAGCTGGTGCAGAACGCGGCGGACGCAATGTCCGGTGGGCACCTGGACCATTTCGGCGTGGGGCGGGTGGAGATCGTCCTCGACATGCGGTCAGCGACGCTGTACTGCGCCAATGCTGGACGCCCGTTCTCAAAGAGCGGCTTGACGTCGATCGCACACGCCCACCTCAGCGGCAAGCGCGGCGACGAGATTGGGCGCTTTGGACTGGGCTTCAAGTCGGTCCTGGCGGTGACTGATGCCCCGCAGGTATACAGCCGATCGGTTTCCTTCGAGTTCAACTCGGACAAGGCAAAGGCGGCGATCGGTGCTGTCCGAGCGCCTATGAAGAGGCTCCCTGCGCTGCGGACCGCCACCCTGATCGATGCTGAGGCAGCGTTCGAGGAAGACCCGATGCTCGCCGAGTTGGCCGAGTGGGCGACGACGGTTGTCAAGCTGCCACGAGCTTCCAACTTGGAACGTTTAAATCGGGAGATCCGTAAGTTCCGGTCGGAATTCCTCCTGTTCGTCACGGAGGTGCGCGAGGTGCGGCTTCGTGTCATCGGGGCCGAGGAGTCGTACAGCACGAGCCACATATCCCGAGACCACGGCGACGGTTGCTTCAGGATTGAGCGCCCGGACGGGTCCGGCGACGAGTGGGTCGTGGAGCATCGGATGCACTCTCCGTCCCATGAGGCTCGGGCCGAGGTCGGAGAGGCGGTTTCGCGGGATCAGGTCAAGGTCACAGTTGCGATGCCGTCCCGCCAGGCTCGGCTCAAGACCGGAGAGTTCTGGTCATACTTCCCCTTGCAGGACGAGACCACTGCCTCGGCGCTGTTCAATGCCCCCTGGAGCGTCAACGACGACCGGACGACGCTGCTCAAGAACACCTACAACCGGGAAATCCTGAAAGCTCTCTCCGAGATGTTCGTAGGGATGCTCCCCAAGGTCGCGTCGAGTGACGACCCTGCCGCCCACCTTGAGTACATGCCTGCGCGTGGTCGTGAGGCACTCTCGTTCGGTGACGACATTCTCTCCACACATGTGCCGAGGATCGCGGCCCAGCGTGAGATTGTTCCAGACGCGACGGGCAGACTGAGGATCGCTGGAGAGCTTCGCCCGCTCGACTTCATGGTCAGCGGTGTCTCGGAGCAGGACCACAAGGACTGGATCAATTCCCCGAACACGGGCGACGACGTCCCGCATTGGCGCTGCTACGCCATCCAGCAGAGAATCGCCCGTCTGCGGCAGCTCTGTGTCTTCAGCGTCGCCGAGAAGTTGGAGATCAACGCCCGGGACGAGAAGCGAGCTCTTGAGGCAATGCCAAAACGCGGCATCATCACGTGGTTGCGCGAGTGGGCCGAGGGCACGGATCCTAGTTCGGCAGCGAAAGCCTTCGCCTTTGTCGTCAACCACCCGGCCATCGAGGGCATCCAGACCGCACGGGTGATCCCGACCACGGATGGTATGTGCGCTCTGAAGGACCGGAGCAACGTCTTCTTGAGGCGGGTCGACGACGTCGACATCGAGGGCGCACGGTTCGTCGCCGAGGACTTTCTCGCAATCCCGAAGATCGACGAGCATCTACGCCGTGAGGGGTTCCGCGACCTGGATCCCCTTGCCATCCTGCGAGCACGTCTCAACAAGCTCTCTGTCAACTCTGACGACGAGGCCCTGACCAGGTTCTGGGACGCGGTCCTCAACGTTTCGCCGTCAGAAGCCGTGAGGATGCTGTCGAAGGACACATCAGGACACATCAGGGTACCGACCCGTGACGGTAAGTGGTCATGGCCCAGCCAGGTCGTGGACATGGACGGCCTCGGCGATGAGTTCGGCGGGCGCCTGCTGGACCGATCCCGATGCGTCCCACAGGTGGCTCACGCAGTCGGCGTCGTCCACGACCCCGTGAAGGAGTACCCCACCGAGGACGAGGTCTTCTTCGGGGACTACTGCCGGTGGGTGAGGGACTTTCTCAACACCCGGCGAGGGCCGGGCGAACGGGAGATCGAGCGCATCGAGTTCGTCGAGAACGCGGGCCCTGGTCCGTTCTCGGTCCTCATCATGCTGCGGGACGCAGCCGCGCCCGATCAGATGCGAGAGAGATGGACGACGCAGCTGTTGGGGTTCGAGGATGAACCCTGGACCGTTGAGGACCTCGATTCCCGTCAGATCTATCGGGTGACCTCACCGCTTCGATGGGCGGTTGACCGAGCAGGCGTGCTTCCTTCGACCAGGGGCCGCAGATCTCCGCAGAAGATCGTGTCGGCAACCCTGGTCGAGTACGAGGACCTGCTTCCGCTGTACCGAGGTCCCCGACACGTCGAGCACAGACTGAACCTGCCCCGCGAGCTGGCTCAGGTGCCGTCGGACGTACTGCGGGAAGCTCTCGAGGCGGAGATCTTCCCACCACGCGTCAAGGACCACACCTTGACGGCGTTCGTCATTGCCGCGAGCAGACTCGTCTTCTCGCAAGGACATCCGTCACGCATCCCAGCCCGTCTCGGGCAGGGCGTCGAATCTCGGCGGCCGGACACGGTCTACATCGCGACCACCGACGAGGAGCAGCGCTTCCTGGCGTCTCGGCAGAAGCCTTATCTCAGGGCGAACAGTGACGAGGTCTCCACTCTGGTCGAGGTCGTAGGATGCCGTAGGTTCGAGGACAGTTTCTCCTTCTCCATGTTGATCGAGGGGCAGCAGGACGGTGAACGCATCATCGACCTGTACACGGGACTTCGCTCGACCTACGTGGCGGACAAGGTCATGAACGCCACGGTGGCGAGGGCGGTGCACATAGCCAAACGCGTGACCACCGAGGATGGCGTGGAGGACCAGTCGCTCGACAGGTACCTCGACGGATATGCGTTGACCGTACGGGCAGACCTCGGAGAGCGGGAAGTCCTGGATGTCGTCAACAAGGCGTTCGGCCTGGGATTGGACAACGCCCAGCTGAGCGAAGTACTCAAGGCAGGGCTGGACCAGCGTCTCGAGGAGCAGCGCCAAGCCGCCAAGGCGGCCGTCACCGATGTGGACCGTCTGGAGGTGTTCTTCGGGGATGACACTCTCCGGGAGGCGTTGCCCAAGGGCCTCTGGTCGGCACTCGAGAGACAAGGCCTGGTGAACGACGCGACCTCTGTCGCGGAACTCTTTCTCACCGTTTACAGAAGCGATTCGATTCGATTGCTCGCCGACCAGTTCCGCGGCGAGGGATATACGGACGTCCCCACGACGTGGGCTGGCGGGGCGCCGACGATCACTTGGCTTCGGAAGATGGGGTTCGGGGCCGAGTACGCCGGTCAACGGAACGAGCGTCAGGACGACGAGTTCGTCGTTCCCGGAGCCATCAAGCTGAACCCCCTACACGATTTCCAGCAAGACCTGAGCGCCCGTCTGAGGGACGTCCTGATCCTTAAGGAGCCGAACGGCAACGCGCTCAAGGCCATGGTCGAGCTCCCCACCGGCGCAGGGAAGACTCGCGTGGCGACAGAGACGGTGCTGCGGCTGTTCATCGACGGTGCCCTGAGCGGACCGGTGCTCTGGATCGCGCAGTCCGCCGAGCTCTGTGAACAGGCGGTGCAGACCTTCAGCATGGTGTGGCGCGGCCTGGCTGACGAACGACCACTGACGATCGGCAGGCTTTGGGAGAACAATTCGGTGCATGAGCCTGACACGCAGTTCGGCGTCGTCGTCGCCACAGATGCGAAGCTGGACAAGATCATCGACCGCCCGGAATATGCGTGGTTGAGCAACGCGTCCGTGGTGATCGTCGACGAAGCCCATCGCGCGGGTAGCTCTCCGAGATACACGAAAATCCTCAGATGGCTCGGTGTGGACGGGCGCAGTTGGGAGCGGCCTCTCGTCGGCCTCTCCGCGACGCCGTTCAAGGGTTCGGTGGGCAACGACACTCAGACGAAGGAGTTGGCTGCGCGCTTCGGACGTCGCATGATCAAGGCCTTTGAAGGGGGCGAGGCCTACCGGAAACTGTCCCGGATGGGTGTGCTCGCTCGCGTCCGGCACGAAGTGCTTCCGGGGATTGACGTCGTTCTGAACGCCGGCGAGTTGGCCAACGTTCGGAATCAGCGCAAGCTCGAACCACAGGTTCTCGATCGCATCGGTCGAGACCAAGCACGTATGGCGGTCCTCGTGGACCACATCATGCAGCAGGATCCGGAATGGCCGATCCTCGTGTTCACCCCGAACGTGCTGTCAGCACAGGTACTCGCGGCGACCCTGCGTTATCGCAAGGTCGAGGCCGCCGCGGTGAGCGGCCAGACCGGTCGGCAGGAGCGTCGGGAGGTCATCGAGCAGTTCAAGTCGGGAGAGATCCGTGTGCTCGCGAACTGCGACCTGTTGATCCAGGGATTCGACGCTCCTGGCGTCCGTGCTCTTTACATCGCGCGCCCGACGTTCAGCCCGAGCGCTTACATCCAGATGGCAGGGCGTGGTCTTCGCGGCCCGGAGAACGGCGGCAAGGAGGAGTGCCTGATCGTGGATATCGCCGACAACTTCGGTGCGGTCAACGACTTCCTCGGATATCGGGAGTACGAACAGCTCTGGCGGGAGCACGGCGCATGATTCTTGTTCCGGACCTCGCAGACATCGAGGCGACGGCCACGAGCGGTGCCGAGCGCCGTGTCGCGCGTGTCCTGAGTGCGATCGAGGGACCAGAAGGAGCCGTCGCGTTCCACTCGGTCTCGCTCCGAACCCACGAGACCAAGCAACAGGCGGAGGCGGATTTCGTCGTCCTGTGGGAGAACGTCGTCATCCTGGTCGAGGTCAAGGGCGGGGGAGTGAGCAAGCACGACGGCCTCTGGTACACCGTCGACCGACGCGGCGATTGGAAGAGGCTTCGTGAATCCCCGATGCGGCAGGCCCAGTCGGCCATGCACGCATTACGAGCGATCTTCACCGAAGAAGGCATCGGTTGGTACGCAAGTGAGGCAGTCGTCATCACGCCTGACATAGATGCCCCTCCTCCGACCGTCGAGTGGAAAGGCAGCCACTGGTGGGCCAAGGAGGAGATGACCGTCGCGGCCATGACCGCAGCGTTCAAGACCGTTGTCGGTGGAACGAGAACGGCGCCGCATGGAGTGAAGATCGCGCGTCCCGACCTCTTGCGAGCGCGTCTTTTCGGCGAGTTCACACGGGTGCCGGTGATCGACGCTCAGCGCGGGGCCGTGATCGAGGAGCAGAACCGCGCGACGGACGACCAGGCGCGTGTGCTGTCCGCGCTCGCACGCAACCAGCGCATGATGGTGATCGGAGGGGCGGGTACCGGGAAGTCCCTCGTGTTGGCCGAGGCCGCGAAACAAGAGACCGGCGAGGGTAGATCCGTCCTGATCACCTTCCACTCGCCGGCATTGGTCGGCTTCTTCTCACCACGCATCACAGGCCGTGCGATCGACCTACGCCCCTTCTCCGAACTCGACGGAGAGAAGAAATACGACGCCGTTCTCGTCGACGAGGCGCAAGACCTCATGAACGCCGACGGGATGGACGCGCTGGACGCCGTCATCAAGGGAGGACGCGCGAAAGGACGCTGGCGGATGTTTCTCGATCCCAACAACCAGGCGCATGTGGACGGCTCCTTCGACCAGGATGTCTACGAACTTGTGTCAGACGAGGCGTTGCTCCTCGACCTCAACCGCAATGTCCGCAACACCAGGGCGATCGTCCACGTCGTCCAGGAGTACCTGGGGGCTGACATCGGAGATCCTGGAATCGTCAATGGTGAGCGAGTGCAGTGGAGATGGGCCGACGCGGAGGCCGATGTAGCCGCCGCGGAGAGCGTGGCACGTGAGCTCGTCGACGACGGCGCCCGTCGTGAAAGCATCTGGATCATCAGAGCCATGTCCGACGCCGCTCCCGTTCGGAGTGCCGCAGGTTTCACCGTGACCAGCCCACGCTTTGCGAAGGGGCTGGAGGCGGAGCACGTGATCGTCTGCGACCTGCCCGAGGTGTATGACGAGCACGGGCTCGCCGGGTTCTACGTCGCCGTCACCAGACCACGGGTCACGCTGCATGTCGTTGCCTCCAAGAACGACAAGCAGCGGCTCCAGGAACTCGTCCGGAAGCAGGTCGGGAAGTGAACCTCACCGAGGCACAGAGTGCCGCACTGCAGCACCTCCGGGACACCTACGTCGGGCCGGACGGGGGGCAGGAAGAAGTGACCCGCAACCTTCCGCATCGGCAGTACGCCGTCGGGATGTTGTTCCCCGCCCCTCCGGAGGCCGATAGCAGGCCTCAGGCCGAGCCCGAGGACGAGGTCTCGGCGGACGTACCGGAGGGGGATCTCGAGGAGGACGGTGCCGCGGTTCCGTTGGCCGAGGACTGGCGCCCTTCGTCCGTCGCGATCTCCTTCGTCACCGACGGCGCCTCAGTGGAGGCGAAATTCTCGTGCGGTACGTACTCGCAGGAGTCGGTTGACGGGCCGCCTAAGTGGCGTCGTAGGCCGTTCGCCTCGGGCAAGATCTTGCTTACGAGAGGCTGGCGTCCGGAGCTTCTCACAGTGGGCGACGTGCCCGTGGAGATCGGGTCGCGCTGGCGCGACTTCAGAGGGAACTCCCTGGTCACGGTTCATGTCAGGGTGATGTCTGAGTCCACCGGAGACGATCGTCTCGACATCCCTCAGATGCTCTTCCAGGTAGGGCTGTCAGTCAGTCCAGCCGCGGGTGCGCAGTTCATGGAGTATGACACCACCCGTTTGTCCGGCGGGGATCAAGAGACGGCCGAACTCCGGCTCAGGTACCGCAACCGCAAGGTCTACGCGGTCGGTCACGGGATGGCCGCCGATTGGGATTTCACGGACGGTCGCTGTACTGAGGTCTTCCTCGATCCGGTACCGGCCTTCGTCGTCCCCGCTGTCGAGACCACGGGCTTTGCGAAGGGCACTCCTGAAGCGGAGTCCTTGGAGCTCGCACATCTCATGAGATTGGATTCGGACCCGGAGCCGGTGCTCCGGTCTCTGGATGCGTTCGCCGATGCGTTCGCCGAGTGGGTGGACGAACAGACATGGCGGGCTGAAGGGTTCGGTGACGAGGCCGGGGTCGCTCGGCGAATTGCGGGCCGCTCCCAGGACGCGGTCGAGCGGATGCGGGCAGGCGTGGCGCTGCTTAGTGATCCATCTCAGGGACGCCTTCGTACGGCATTCGCTCTGGGCATGGCGGCGATGCGTCTGCAGATGTGTCAGTCCTCGATCAACCGTGGTGGTCCTGAGGCCGGTTCGGAGGAACCACGTTGGAGGCCTTTCCAACTCGGGTTCCTGCTCGTCTCGCTCGCCTCCACAGTCGACGAGAAGCATGGTGATCGTGACCTCGTCGATCTCATCTGGTTCCCGACTGGCGGTGGCAAGACCGAGGCGTACCTAGGTCTCGCGGCGATTGAGATCTTTCGCCGGCGACTGGTTCACGGCACGGCGGGCGGCGGCACCGCCGTGATCACCAGATACACACTCCGGCTCCTGACGTCCCAGCAGTTCCAGCGAGCGGCAGCGCTGATCTGTGCCATGGAGTTGCTGCGTGGCACAGATCCTCGGGTGAAGGGTATGACGCCCTTCACGATCGGCCTGTGGGTGGGGAAGGATGTCACTCCCAACAGCCGCTCGGAGGCGAAAGCGGCGCTGGACCGGTTGTTGAAGGCGGCACGACCTGAAGAGGCCAATCAGTTCCAGGTGGAGAGCTGCCCCTGGTGCCTGACACCGTTGGTGCCCAAGTCCAAGAGCACGCAGTCGAAGGATTACGGCATGCGCCTGCTCGGCAAGGACATCGTGCTGCACTGCGTTGACACCTCGTGTCGATTCAGCGACGAACTGCCGCTCGCCGTCGTCGACGAGGTCCTGTACGACGATCCGCCCACGATCCTTCTGGCGACCGTCGACAAGTTCGCCCGCCTCCAGTTCAAGCCCACGGCGGGAAGGCTCTTGGGCCTCGGAACCACGTTCAAGCAGCCCTCCATGCTCATCCAGGACGAGCTCCATCTTCTGTCCGGGCCGCTGGGCACCACCGTCGCGGTGTTCGACGCTGTGATTCAGCTCCTGCTGAGCCGGATGGGTACGAGTCCTAAGATCGTCGCCTCCACCGCGACCATCCGTGCTTCGGACGAACAGGTGCAGGGGCTGTACGGGCGCAAGGTCGCGCACTACCCGCCGTCCGGGCTCGACGACGACCGGACTTTCTTCTCTCGGCCTGTCACGAACGAGGAAGGGCGACTCTACATCGGGCTCATGCCTCAGTCGGTGTCCCAGCCCTCGGCCGTCATCTCCGCGGTCACCCCGCTCATCGAGATACCCGAGGTCCTCTCCGCCCGCGGCGACACCGTCGTACCCAAAGACGCCTACTGGACGCTGGTCATGTACCACAACTCTCTCCGGGAACTCGGACGTACCGGAACGCTCGTCGTCGACGACGTGCGGGCCCGACTCGAGCCCCGCGCGGAACGTCTGGGCCTGCCGTCGCGAATGGTCAGGGCGGAGCGTGTGCTGGAGCTGACGAGCCGAAGGGGAGCGGAGCAACTGCCGAGCGACCTTCGAGCGCTTCGGGTCCGTGTGGACGAGTCCTCGGAAGCAATCGACGTCGTCCTGTCGTCGAACATGCTCTCCGTCGGCATCGACATCCCCAGGCTCGCCCTGATGCTCATGGTCGGGCAGCCGAAGACGACCGCGGAATACATCCAGGCGACGAGCCGTGTCGGACGTGGCGACACCAACGGCATCGTGGTGACGCTCTTCAGGTCGAGTCGTGCGCGGGACCGGTCGCACTTCGAGACCTTCCGTGCATACCACGAGGCGCTCTACCGCAGCGTCGAACCGACGAGCGTGACTCCCTGGTCGTTGGCCTCGCGGGAGCGCTCGCTGGCCGGGGCGCTCGTGGCGCTGGTGCGGCAATCGTTCGCCCCGCTGGCCGACAATGACACAGCAGGACGGTTCGACCTCGATGACATGGCACTCAGTGATGCTATGGCGGATATTGTCGACCGCTTCCTCGGATATGTGGCTCGGGCCGACGACATCGAGGCGGAGGAGACGCGACAGGCGGCCTGGAGCCTTCTGCGCGACTGGGACCGTCGAGCGAGTGCGGCCCGCGAAGCGGACGAGACGCTGGGCTACGAGCGGTCAGCCAAGATCGAAAAAGCGCTGGTCAAGAGATTCGGACAGCTCGCGGAAGGCTGGCTCGTCGGCGACTCGATGAGGTCGGTCGAACCGAACGTGGCCGTGAACGTCCAGGAACCTCAGGAGGAGGTGCACCGTGGAGAAGATCAGGCATGACCTGCGGTTGTCGGAGACGATCACACCCTTCGGTGTTGGAGCGATCGTCGACATCCGAGGTGAGTCGTTGATCGCGCCGGACACCTCGTGGTGGGACAAGAAGTACGCCCATGAGATCAGCTGTGAGCGACTCCTCGCCAGGCTCGGCGCGGGAGTTCTCAGGCAGCCGCCGACTCATGCAGGCCATGCGGGGAAGGACACACCGGCACTGCTCTACTGGCGCTTTCCCGCCTGGCGGTTCTGCGAGAGGTGCTCAAAGCTCTCCAAGCTGACAGGGAAGAAAAAAGGTAAGTGGAGCAACACCTGTGAGTGCGGAGGGTTCCTCGTCCCGATGCGCTACATCGCGATCTGCGAACAGGGCAGTCACGCCCAGGACGTCCCGTGGTTCAAGTGGGCGCACAGGGGCCACGGTGCGACCCTCGACGAAGCTGTTCGCTTCTGTAAGGCCTATAAGGAGCTCCGGTTCGAGAGGGTGTCCGGTCAGGGCGAGGGCCTGGCCTCCCTCCGGGTCAAGTGCTACGGATGTGGGCACAGCCGTTCTCTGGCGGAGCTCGTGACGAGGGATACCCTGCACCGCGACGGCCTCCACTGTGTCGGTCGGCAGCCGTGGGAGCCGGAAAGTTCCGTGAAGAAGCCGTGCAACCATCGTCTTGTAGCGGTCCAGCGGGGGGCGACAGGGAACTACATCGCCGATCGGATCTCCGCGCTCGACATCCCCGAAGAACGCCCGCAGTCTGCGGAGATCGCCGACAAGATCCGTGGTCATGTCTTCTTCGAGAAGCTCATGGCGGACAACGGCGGACCTCAGGCGGAGGTGATTGCGGGATGGATAGCCGGCGAGCTAGGCGTGTCTCCGGAGACCGTGCGCGAGGTCGCGGCAGGAGACGAGGCCTCGGCTGACGACGTGCTTCTCGACCTCAAGGATGGGGAGTGGGCCGCTTTCTTGAAGAAGCTCGAGGGTGGACGAGACCGTACCGGTGGGGACTTCGTCGTCGACGGATGGAGCCGGGACACAACCTCGGGACCGGAGAGTCTCGTCAGCCGGATCGCTGGTGTCGGACAGGTGCACCGGGTACGCGAGGTGACTGCCTTGCGGGGCTTCAGGCGCCACAGCGCGGAGGCCGATCTGATCACTGCTGATCTCGGACCGAAAGGGTTCCCCACCTATCCGGCGATGGAAATGTTCGGCGAGGGAATCTTCCTGAGGTTCGATGAGGACAAACTCGCACAATGGGAGGCGCAGCCGGGCGTCCAGGCGCGGGCAGGCATCCTCCTGAAGCGCCGCGCGGGCACGCCATGGGCGGACCGGCTCGACGTTCCGGAGCCGCGCTACATCGCTCTGCACACGTTGTCGCACCTGCTCATCCGCAGGCTGGCGTTCGCCAGCGGATATGCATCAGCGTCGCTGCGGGAACGGATCTATGCGAACTCCGACCGGAAGGACAAGACTGCCGGGATTCTGATCTACACCGCGGCAGGAGATGCTCAGGGAACCCTTGGAGGACTAGCTCGGCTGGGACATCCTGGGAAGCTGATCCCGCTGCTCGTCTCAGCGCTCGACGACGCGGATGTCTGCTCGAACGACCCGGTGTGCATCGAAAGAGACAGGCAAGGTTCGTCCCAACTCAATTTGTCTGCATGCCATGGTTGCTCGCTTGTGAGCGAGACCTCGTGCGAGACCGGCAACAGGCTGCTCGACCGCCAGCTGGTGCTCGGAGGAGGAAACGTCGTCGGTTTTTGGGACGGTGTTCTGGCAGAAGTACGCCAGGCAACCGTTACAGCACGATCGGAGTGAGAGCCGCGCACAAGGGGTGTGAATGGGCTGGGCACGCTTGGAAACGTGGGTACGACGCGGAGGAATTACCGAACCCTCGGGGGCGGGTCCGGTCTTGCCAGCAGGCGCGAGGGGTTGATCGGCAATGAGCGCCAGAAATCGAAGGCGTTGCGGCGGTCTAACGTGCCGAGTATTTCTGATGGGCAACCCAGTCCTTTGTGCTCGTGCAGCACTGGAGGAGCGGACCGCATGAGCTGCTCGATGGCAGGCCGGTCCGAAGCGCAGGCCCAAGGCCCGAGCACGGAAGCGGCGCGGCAGCATGACCGCATCCTGTGGGTGCCGTAGTTGTCGCAGATCAGATGGATGTCCAACGCGGCCGGGACCGTCTTGTCGATCGTGGCCAGGAACTTTCTGAACTCGGCGGCGCGGTGATGGCGGTGCAGCTGGCCGATGACGGTGCCGTCTTCGATGTTGAAGGCGGCGAACAGGCTGGTGCTCCCGTTCGGACATAGTCATGCATGCGCCGTTCGGGCATCCCGGGCATCATCGGTAACACCGGCTGGGAGCGATCCAGCGCTTTGGATCTGGGACTTCTCATCCACGTACAGCACCACCGCCCGCTCTGGCGGGTTGTGATACAGGCCCACGACATCGACGACCTTCTCGATGAACAACGGTCGGCCGACAGCTTGAAGGTGTCGGCCCGGTGCGGCTTGAACTCGAATCGCGCCAGATCCGCCCAATCGTCGACTTGGACAAGCCGCTGCGCTTGGCCATCGAAGCCCGCGACCAGTGCGTGGCATTCCTGGGCGTCTCCTCCAGCGTGGCCACCACCACCTCCTCGACCTGGTCCGTGTGATCGATGGCGGCCGGCCCGGCCGGGGCTCGTCGACCCCTCCAGCCGCAATCGCAGGAACCGGGAACGCCATTTGGAGACCGTGTCCGGGTGCACCCCGCAACTCCGCGGGGATCTGCTGGTTGTCCTTGCCATCCGCGCACCCCAGCACAATCTTCGAGCGCATCGCCAGGACCTGCGAGGACACGAAAGAGTCGTCATGTGCGGCTCACGCCGCCCGCGATCAAGAACTCGTCTGTAATTTATGGTCGCCTCCAACCACTTCCTATTGTCAGTCCGTATCCGGGACATGAGGAGCTGAGGCGGTGACGCACGATCGACAGCGGTTCACCACCATGTACGACCAACACCGACAGCGGGTCTGGGCCTACGTGGTCAGCCGTGCGGGGCGGCAGGTGGCGGACGAGGTGGTCAGCGAGACGTTCGCCATCGCCTGGCGCAAGTTCCACGAGATGCCCGCGAACGCGCTGCCGTACCTGCTGGGGATCGCCAGGAACGTCCTCCGCGAGAACATCAGGGAGGAGGCCCGCCGCGAGGGGCTCAACCAGGAGTTGCGCGAGTGGGTGTCGGGCGACGTCGCCGAGCAGGTGGCCGAGCGGCTGGGAGTCCTGAAGGCTATGGCCAGGCTCACCCAGGACGAGCGGGAGCTGCTCATGCTGGTCGCCTGGCAGGGGCTTTCCCCGCGCGATGCGGCCGGGGTCGTCGGCTGTTCCGTGCCTGCCTTCCGAGTACGCCTGCACCGGGCGCGCAAGCGACTCCAGCAGGAGATGGAGCCCGTCGCTGCCGCCATGTCCCGGTTCGACCTGTCCAGGGAGCCGTCTTGAACCCGATCGACGAACTTCGGGCCGCCCAGCCCGCCCACTTGGCCGACTTGTCTGTGGACGAGCGCACCAGGCAGGCTGAGCTGGCTTACGCCATGTCCCAGGGCGTGCCGGTGCGCAGGAGGACCCGTCGCCCTGTGTGGGTACTGGGTCTGGCCGGAGCCGTGGCCGCCGTAACCGCTGTTGCGGTGGTCAGCGGCACGTTGGGCGGCGGGGTGAATCCCCGCGCGCCCTCGGCCTCCTCCACCACCGTCAAGCATGCGCCGGTCGAGCTTTCTGCCCAGCAGGTGCTCCTGGTCGCTGCGACCTCGGCGGAGAAGCAGCCGCCGAGCTCGGGGGCCTACTGGCACATCGAATCCGTGCAGCAAACCCTGACCAAGGCCGCTACCGGATATTTCGTGACCCAGGGGACCCGCATCCAGAGCTGGGTCTCCGCACGCGGTCAGTGGAGCCGTACCCAGTCGCTCGGTGTGAAGCCGGCCTCCGATGCCGACCGCGCGAAGTGGGAGGAAGTGGGAGCGCCACAGAAGATCGAAGTGGAGGTGCCCGGCAAGGGGAAGGTCACCCTGCCCACCGAGGCAGGCAAGCCCTCCTCGGGCCATCTCGCGGGGGAGGAGATCTTCTGGCTGGGCCGCAGCGTCACCATGGCCGACCTGCGGAACCTGCCCGATGCCCCGTCCGCGCTGAAGAAGTGGTTGCTGCAGTACTACAAGGGCCACGACACCGAGTCCGACCGGTCCATGGGACAGGACGCCTGGCTGTTCCAGACCACCGCCGGGCTGATCACCGACATGCCGGTCAGCGCCAAGGTCCGCGCCGCGGCCTTCCGTATGCTGGCCGACCTGCCTTCGGTGACGACTGCGGGGGAGGTCACCGACGCTCAGGGCCGATCTGGTACGGCTGTCGCCATCGAGACCGATTCGCTGACCCAGATGGGCGACAAGGGTGTGCTGCAGGATCAGTTGATCATCGACGAGGACAGCGGCGCGGCTCTGGCGCGGGAGAGCGTCGTGGTCAAACCCGGCGGTTTCCAGCAGGGCTTCGAGCCGGGCACCGTCTGGAACTCCGTCACGATTGTCCAGGCCGGCTGGGTCGACTCGCGGGGAGCCTGAGCTCAGGGGAGTGGGCCGGGAACCCCACTCACTGGTATCCGGGCCCGCCGTACTTGGCGATCTCCTCGAGACCGTGGATGAAGGGCAGGATCGCAGCCAGCGAGAGCACCCCGCTGTAGGTACTTGTTGACAAACAACAATATGCACATATAGATTATATGCATATGCTTACAAAATGGTCTTCGCGCTAGAAGTTGTGTGAGGTCATAGCCCTGAGGAGCCTGCCTTGAGTAACGGTGTCAGATTGATCCGCAACGATCGGCTTACGCAGAAGGTGGATTATGCCTACGCCGCGATCGCTGACGCGCCCGTGCGCTCCATCTGGGTGGCGGGCGCCTGCCCGCTCGATCTCGACGGCGAGACTGTCGCGGTCGGCGACTACGCGGGCCAGACCCACCAGATGATGTGCAATCTCGTGACGGCGCTGGAGGGAGCGGGCGCGTCGCTGATCGACCAACTGGTGGAGGTCGAAGCCACCGCCGTCATCGCCGGTGCGTGCGGCTGATGGTCTTCCCGCATTTCGGGCCTGGCGCAATCTCTGCCATGCCCAACCGGATCCTGGCCCTGGCAGCCGCCCTCACCATCGCAGCGACCGGATGTGGGGTGCTGCCGAAGAGGCAGGCCTTACCCCCGTCGTCCGAGCCCTCGCCATCCTCCAGCGCCTCGACCCCCAGCGCACCCGCCTCCAGCGATCCGGCCACCACGGCGCCGGCCGAGGACACCCGCCCGGCCCTGGCCGAGACCCGTAGCACCATGACCGAGAACCTCAAGCTCGAGGTCGTCGGGCTCAACCGGGTCAAGGGCAAACATCTGGTCGTCCAGATCCGCCTGTCCAACACCGGCACCAAGGACCTGCCGTGGACCGGCGAGATAGGCGACGACACCCGCCCGCTCGGCCGGATCCTGTGGGCGTCGGGTATCGGCGTCCTGGACGCGGCGGCCCGCGTGTGGCTCCTGCCGTACAAGCCGAACGGCTCACCCTGCCTGTGCAGCGACCAGGAGCGCGACGATCTCGGCTACTTCGTCGAGCCCGGCCGGTCGATCACCGTGTACGCGGTGCTGCCCGCTCCGTCGGGAAATCCCTCCACCACCACGGTCGTCACCCCGGTGGGCCCGCCCATGCTGAATGTGCCCATCAGTGACGAACCGCCCGCGGGTGACTTCCCCGATCCCGACGCCGAGCCCGTCACCCCGGTCGCTCGCCGCCTCGTGCTGCCTTCCGAGTCGTTGGACAAGTCGGAGGAAACCGCCGACGACGGCAAGGACCTGCAGGTCAACCTCTCCTCCGACGTGCTGTTCGCGGTGAACGAGGCCACGCTCACCCCCAGGGCCAAGGCAGTGCTGGCCCGTACGGCCAAGCTCATCGACGCATCGCCCGCCGCGGTGGTCAAGGTGGAAGGTCACGCCGATTCCTCCGGCAACGACACCATCAACGACCCGCTGTCGCAGCGCCGCGCCCAGGCGGTGCAGCGCGCCCTGACGGCGTTGCTGACCCGTGACGGCGTGCGCTTCCAGGCTCGCGGGTACGGCTCGCGCCGCCCCCTGTACAGCAACGACACCGACGAAGGTAAGCGCCGCAACCGCCGCGTGACCGTCACCTTCGCCAAGCCCACGCCCAAGCAGGCAGATCCGGCCGGGGACGTCGTGCAGACGCTCTCGCCCGAGGCGGGCGAGCTCAAGGCCACGGGCGAGGCCGAGGGCCAGCCGATCGCCATGGAGATCACCGGCCTGCGACGGCTGCCGGGTGGGATCGGCCTCCTGACGTACACCGTCACCAACGAGGGGTCGGCCGAGACCACGTACAACGACCTGCACCACGCGCAGGACTGGGAGAGCTACAAGTACCAGGCCGCCAGCAACGTCCGGCTGACCGACACCGCCGCCCACCGCCAGTACCTGCCGGGCCGCCTGGAGGTGCCGACGGGCGACGACGCGGACTACTACTGCGCCTGCACCGGACTCTCCGGCGTACGCATCAGCACCGAGAAGTTCGCCCCGGGCCAGACCCGTGAGTTCTGGGGTCTGTTCGCCCTCCCCGACGCCACTAGGTCTCTTAAGGTCAAGATCGCCACTTTCCGCGATCTCCAGGTTCCCATCCAGTAGCCGTCAGGGGTACGGCTCGCACCGCCGTACCCCAAGCCTGGCCCGCTCGCGCAAGGAGGCGATCTTGGGAGCTCACACCTGACAGATCGCACCACCACATCGGCGGGCCGCCTTGGTGTCCAGGGTGGAGAGAAACGTCATGCAGAAGGCCCCGATTGTTGGACCGGGGCCGAACGGCGAGGTGAACCGGCGGCCTTTCTGAGCTTCGCTCAGGCGGTCATGAGATCCCCACGTCCGTGTGGTTAACCGGGCACGGCTCACGCTGGTGATCGATACGAGCGAGTGGTTCCTACGTCCATTGGGGGTGTGCTGGGGGTTCGTCTTGACCTGGGCAAACGCGCTCAAGATTATTCCGTGTGCTCGGTAGGCCACCGGCGTGCTGCTGAACACATCCACGCGCTGCAAGAACGCGGTGCCCTCTCGCGCCTTCGATAGGCCAGGCATGGTTGGGACGCCAAGGGATCATGCGTTCAGGGGAAGGCACCAGTGCGTGCCGGTGGTCCAGCCGAGAAAACGCCGCCCGCGGCTGCCCCGGACGGTTCCGGTTTTGTCGAAGTACCCGCCGTTGATGACATGCGCGAGCCCCGCGACAGCAGGTCCGAAGCGGTCGCTGAGGCCGGCATCAGCGACCTGCTGGCGTAGGCGGTTCACCGCGGCATGCTGTTGGCGCTGGTCGCAGAAGCTGAGATAGAAGATCGCTTGCCGCCAGGCGTACGCCACATTCTTGATCATTTGCAGGCGGGCGCGGTGATTCGAGATGCGCATGGCCTGGCGGGCCACGATCCACGTAAAGGTGCGGTCGACGAGGTCGGGCCCCTGGTCGCGCAGGCGATCCTGCAGGTGGAGAGCCTCGACGAGGAGGGCCAGGTTGTGGGTGGTCAGGATCTGGCTCTGTTCCAGGACGGTGCCGTTGCTCGCGACGTAGCTGTTGGCGCGTCCGGTCTGGGCTTCTTTGGCGCGTGCGGCGCAGGCGGTGGCGAAATCTTCGGCGGTTCGCTTCTCCCACCTGCCGATACGCCTGGCACGCTGCTCCGATGGCGCCACCCATGCGGCCGCATCAGGGAGGTCGTAGTAGCGGGCATACAAGGTGCCCGCCATGGTCCGGCTCGTGATCTCGGCCGCCGCACGCCATTTGTCGGTGAACGTGCCCATGAAGATGTCGGCGGCCACCTCCTCCACCAGCGGCATCGGCAGATCAGCCTGCCTGGCCAGGGCGCCCAGCTCGCGGACCAGCGGATTGGGCAGGATCGCCTGGGGAAAGGCGCTCAGCGTCAGCATCGTCGTCTGTTCCAACGTGCGCCGCGCGGTACGAGCGGTATCGGGGCGAGGCGAGTGGAAGGAGCGCAGCGCGCCGATCCAGGGCAGTTCGTCGAATCGGATCTGATGTTCCAGGTTGAGCAACAGCAGACTGCGGCGCCGCCGAAACGCGCCGTAGGTCTGGGCGTAGAGTCCCGCAAGCTGCTCGTCATCGACGTTCGCGGCGAGAACGTGCGCGGTGATCTGTGGCAGAACCTGGGCCAGCACCTCTCCGGAGGTGATCACGCCGCAGGCCACGAGTTCGTCGACCGGCGCTTCCAACGCCCGGGTGGCCTTGGCGAGCAGATGAGGCGGGATCGGATGGCCTCCGGTCGCCTCCGGCAGTTCGTCCGCGGTGGTCTCTCCCGCGAGCGGTTCGATCGCGGGGATGCCGCCGTCCTCCGGATAGCGGTCCAGTCGCGCTGCCAGGACGGCGGCCAGTGAGGCGTGGGTCGGCCGGGCCGCCACTACGGCCTGCGCACTGCGGAGAGCAGCGCGTTCCTCCAAGCCCGGAGCGCCGTGTCTGCTGACCGTGTTGGCCAGCGCGCGGCGGATCCAGCCGACCTCGCGGCTCGAGAGGGTGCGGCTGTCGTGCGTGCAGGCCTCCAGCGCCCGGTGCAGCCGGTCGAAGTTGCTCTTGGGATGGGTGTGGCCGGAGGCCAGTGTGTGCTGCTCGCGCGCTCGCCGATAGTCGGCGAGCCACTGGCCGCGCCGCTGTGTCCAGTCACTCGGCCACACTCGGCACGGCCACCCGCCTTCCACGGTCCCGGTGTCGGACAGGTTCGGGAGATCCTCATCGACGGTGTCACACCACAGCGCCACCAACCGGTCATACAGCGGCAGCCAGATCCGGAGCGTCTCCAGCATCGTCGCGATCTTCGAGTTGACCGTGGCCGAGCGCAGGGCCGTCTTGATCTCTCCCACCGGCGCGAGCCGTACTGTCGCGGCGGATGGTGTGATGGCCTTCGCCAACCGGGGAGTCATCCGTAACCGGTGCATCAACGGCCGAAGGCGAACCACCAGATCGAGCGCCGCTGCATGGTGCCCGCGATCGAGCAACCACGCGACCACCATCATGGCGGCATCCTCTGGAACGTCGATCCGATAGCTCCCCGATGCCAAAGCCGCGCAGAGTTCTGCCTGGCCGGTGTCGCTGAGAGAGAACAGGTTGAGCCGTTCGCGGTTGGTTTCCCCCGGCGCATTCTGCGGCAACGCCCGTAGGCGAGCGACGTCGTCGTCACCAAGCGGCGCCTCGGCCAGATATCGGCCGGTGGCGAATCCACCGTGCGCGACTTCGAGCGTCACCCACGCGGGTGTGTCGGCGACTGGCGTGCGCGAGCCGACCGTCAGCTGGCCGGTGTGCATACCGTCCAGCACCGCCCGCCACGCCACCACCTTGGCTTCAGCCCGCTCTCGCGCCGGGGAGTCTTCCTCGGAGACGGCCTTTTCCAGCGCCCGCTGAAGCTGCCCGAAGGCGTACCCCGGCGAGGCCGTGAACCGCGGCTCGTCCGACACAACGACCCCCATGATGTGACTCGTGAAGACCTGAAGGCGAGGATCGAACTCGCGCCCTCCCGGGTAAGAGCCGGGTGATCTACCGCTGATCTACTTCAGGGCCGGCTTTGTCAGGCCGTCGACATGGAGGCAGGACTCGAACCTGCGCCCTCCCGGTCCCGAGCCGGGTGATCTACCGCTGATCTACTCCATGATCCGTTTTGTTCACCCTAACTGACGCACGAGACCACCCTCCAGCGAGTATCGCGGGAGTAGGGCAGCAGCAAGGATTGGCTCCGCACCGATCTTGGAGCGACGATGCACCGCGAAGGACCCAACCAAGGGCGCCGGCGTCATGCCTCCACTGATTCCCGCTCTGGCCTGCTCGCACAGTCGTTGACGTCCAAGTACCCGTCCGACGTGCATGTTCGTAAACATGCACGTCGTTGATCACCTGGCGAGGCCTGAAATCCGCGCCCGACCCTGGCTCGGCGAGCCCTCGCGACCGAGCAGGAACCCGTTACTGACCTGATGAAAAGGCGCACCTCGGTCACCATGGCGTTGGCCAACTGCACCAGTGCGGCAGCGAAGATCGTGCACATGTCGATCGCGACGTAGGCCAGCTGGCCTTTCCACACCGCGCCGCGCGCGTCCAGCCAGTCAAGCGCCGTCCCGGCGGTGCGGCCCTCAACCTGACCAAGCAAGCCCTGTCCCGGTGGCTATCTCCGGGCCGCCCGTAGAAGGAGCCCCCGGGCCACCGCTCACGACTTCAGCTTGAGCCTCTTCCTCGACGCACCCGGGAACACGACGACCAGGTGCTGCTCCTCCCCGCCATCGTCGACCCGCACGTAGACACGCAGCCGGTAGCGGCCCTTCCCGCCGATCGCCAGGTTCGGCATCGGGGCACCCGCGCCCACCTCTCCCCCCTCGCCCATGTACGGCACCGTGAGCTGGCCGCTGCGGCTGACGATCGACACCTCGTTGACCTGATCCCATCCCGCTGTCCGCTGTGGCGGCGCCGTACGGAAGGCCTTCACGGTAAGGCACAGATCAACGATGTCTGCGACGTGACCGATGAGCACCGCGCTGCCGTTCACCCCGATGAGGGTCCTGTCGTCGTAGACCTTGTCCATCGCCCGCTCCGCCGCCTCGTCGACCGCTTCGTCTTCGGGGTCGTGGACCAGATAGCCGGGATCGCCGTCGACGAACAGGAAGTACTTAGCCGTGGCCTGGACGACACCCTTCATCCGCGGCCACGGGTCGCGGCACTTCGCGTTCCCCTCGGCGATGTAGGCGTCGTTCGCCGCTTGCGTATCCGTGGCCGACTGCAGCAGCTCGGGATGGGTCGCGCCGACGATCTCCGGGCAGACGTAGACGAGGTCCCACGGGTCCGCGCCCCAGGCGGGCCGCGCGCTCCCGGCCCGCGTCAAAATCTCCTTCTGCTCGTCGCGGTCCTTGGACCGGCACAGCGTCCGCCCGTACGCGAGGATCGCCTGGTCCGACAGGCTGTCCGGGAACATGGGTGAGACTCCGCCCTCTCTACTCCGCGCCCGGCACAGGAACGCGGCGTCGCGTTCCGCAGGTTTCAAGTCGCCGAAGCTGGGCCGGTCATAGCAGTCAGTCGACCAGCCGGTGTAGGTAAGGTGCGCGGCCTGCTCCGGGTGGATCAGCGCGATCATCGGCAGTACGGCCATGGCCGCCACCGCGACGCGTATCACGGGCCGCCGCGCGGACGGAAGGTCCGCCCGATGGTGCTCAGCGGGCAGTTCACGGGCGGTCGCCGCGATCCACACGGTGCTGACGAGCCCCACCGCGTCCATGACCAGCATCGCCAGATTCGCGCTGGGGATCCTTCCGAAGAGAACGTTGAGCGGGAGCACCAGCGCGTAGACACCCAGCGACAACCACCCGGCGGCCTGCGTGCCGCGGCTCCACCGGCCGTCGCGCCGCTGCCCGACAACCGTGATGATGGTCGCCGCCACTCCGTTCAGCATCAAGACCAGTGCGACGATGTCGCCCGAGCCAAGCTCTGGGAGATTCAGTTCGTCGAGCAGTTCGTTGGCCATCCCGGCCAGCTCGACCGCGAACATCGCTGCGGCCGCCGCCCGCAGCACGCGCGACCGCCAGCGGATAACGAGCAGGTAGAGGACGTCGATCGCGGTCCACAGCGCGAGCTGGAACGCCGCGTCCACCGCGTCGGGAAGCAGCCCGATCGGGTACCACAGCACGAGGGTGTGCGCCACCGCCAGATACAGCAGTCGCCGCAGCGCCTTTGCCCGGCGGTCCAGCGGTCCCGGCGCGGGGGCACGCAGGATCAGCCACAGGAGCGCGGCCTTCACCAGGGCGGCCACGAGCAGCGCCACAGTCGTGGGGCTGTCGAACCCGCCGGGCGCGTAGAACTCTGCATGGGCTGGCGGCGACCATTCGACGGCCGTCCAGAGCCAGGCGTCGCCGAGCACCAAGCCCGCGACCGCCGCCGCAAGGACCAGACCGACTAAGCCAATCCTGACAATCCGCCAGAAACTCTCCGAAGGCACGAGACGCGATCTTAGTGCGGCACCGCCGTACAGGCGGATACAGCGGAACGAACGATCCCGCCCCACCGATCAGACTCCATGACCTTCGACGCGATGCAGCTTCGAACATGATGAGGCACTGCGCGCCCCGGCTCCCAACGGAGGCTAGTTTCTCCACCTGCCCAGGTTCTGCCCTGAGAGCGCCCGGCAGCCCAGAACCGCTGATTTTGATTAACGATCATCCGTTTAGTTCTGGTTTGCCCTGTGATCTAAATTGCTCATTCATGCCGTTTCGTCCGCGCCTCCGCTGATTCCCGGGCTGGCCCGTCTGCCCTCGTGCTCGTCCAGTTCTTGACGTCCGAGCACCCACCGAGCACGCATCCGAAATGCATCGTGATCGGCCCTGGCGGAGGCGTAGAGAGGCCAAGGTTCGGTTCATGCCGGTAAGTCGGGGTCTTCGTAGTCCTGACGAAACTTTCGTCGGATATGCCCTTGACCTGCGGCGGGGCACGCTTCGGGAATTGGGCCGTTCAACAGCGATGAGTCTCGCGGTGATCTCAGGTCTACAAGTCACACCGCTCCATCGCACTCGAACAGGAGGCGTCTTGAAGCTGCTACTCACGTCGGCGGGCGTCAAGAATCTGAGCATCCACAACGCGCTGGTCGATCTGCTGGACAAGCCGATCGCCGAGTCCAACGCCCTGTGCATCCCGACCGCGGCATACGGGCACCCCATGAGCAGTCCGGACGGGCCCTGGCGGTTCATCTCCGGACAGTCCCCGCTGCCCATGTCCGGGCTGGGGTGGGGGTCCGTGGGAGTGCTGGAGTTGACCGCGCTGCCCAGCATCGGTGCAGAGCGTTGGGTCCCCTGGGTCGAAGAGGCGGATGTGCTGCTGGTGAACGGCGGCGACGCGCTGTATCTGTGCCACTGGATGCGGCAGTCCGGTCTCGCGGACCTGCTGCCGTCGCTGGGCGAGAAGGTGTGGGTGGGGCTGAGCGCCGGGAGCATGGTGATGACCCCGCGGATCGGGGAGTACTTCGTCGAGTGGAAGCCCCCCACCGGTGACGACAGCGCGCTGGGGATCGTCGACTTCTCGATCTTCCCGCACGTGGATCACGAACTGCTGCCGAAGAACACCATGGCCGACGCGGAGAGGTGGGCTGCCCTCATCCCAGGTCCGGCGTATGCGATCGATGACGACACCGCCATCAAGGTGGTCGACGGCACTGTCGAGGTCGTCTCCGAGGGCAAGTGGAGGTTCTTTCCCTTTGAACCGACCTCGATCCGCACCTGACACGCGGCGGACAAGTAGTAGGGCGAGTCGGTGACAATGGCCCGCCGTCACGGGTCACCACACTCCAGACCGGGCAAACCGGAACAGAACGAAGCGGAAACGATCTCAAAACCCCGGCATTGACCCTCATTGTCGCAGGTAAATGGCATATCCGACGAAAGTTTCGTCAGGACTACTGAGACCCCAAGTCCGGCGCCCGGCTCGCCACGGAGAGGCCGCCCGCTCTGCCTCCGTCGACCGATTGCGCCGCGCTGCCCGCAACCGCGTCAGGAACGCTTCGCGCCGCTGCGCGGTCGGGTAGGCGCGCATCACCGGCGTGATTGTGTTTCGGCTCGCGGTCAGGCGGAGTCGGAAGCTGGCGTTCACCAAGGCGCAGGTCCGGTCCCTGCTGGCAGCACGGCCGTACGACCTGCGGCATGCTGCCTTGTCACTGTGGCTGAACGCCGGCGTGGCTGCCCCTGAGGTCGCGAAACGGGCGGGCAACAGCGTTGAGGTGCTACACCGCACCTACGCCAAGTGCCTCGACGGCCAGCGCGAGGCCGTTAACAAGAAGATCAACAGAGCCCTCGACGAGTAGTAACGCGCGGCACCGCGGCCCCGGTCGATGATCGGGGCCGCTCTCATGTACGCAGGAGGGCAATGCCCTCCAACACGTCTGTGACGACGTGATCTGCCAGTGCCGGGCTGGTGCCGCTGCGTCTATTGATCCAGATTGTGCGGAGCCCGGCCATGCAACCGCCTTTGATGTCCGCTTCGAGGTTGTCGCCGACCATCCATCCGCCGTCGCCCAAGGATGCCCCGCAACGGTGGGCGGCGATGTTGAAGAGCTGGCGGTCGGGCTTGCGAATGCCCTCGGCGCCGGAAAGGGCGTAGCCGTCGACGACGTCTATCAGTCCCGTCTCACTGATCTTCCCGAGCTGGTTGTCTGGGGTGCCGTTGGTGATGATCCCAACCCGCCATCCCTCCAGGCGCAGGCTGGACAGTGCAGCGATCACCTCAGGGCGGCACGTAACGAGATGTGGCATCCGCGCGCGGTACTCGCTCCATAACCTGGGCGCCGGCGCAGACAGCTTGAAGCGGTCGCGCACCTTGGTAAAGAACAACTCCCTATGGGGTACGCCATTCTGGTCCAGGGAGATGAGCCACTCCTTGCCTTTGCGGCCGAGTCCGTGCTCCTCCGCGAACTCGCGCGCCCAGACGGCGAACGCGGCGTCCAGGTCGATGAGGGTGTTGTCGAGATCGAATAGGGCAAGTCGCTGCACGCTATCGGAGCCTATCCATATCGAGATCTTGAGGACTGACCTGCGGAAACGCCATCAAGATCATATCGAGCATGTATCGCGATCATTGACCTACGGCTGCATACGGCTGCTCTCGGCTGCCTACGGCGTGATGCAACGGAAATGAGAAAGCCCAGGCCAAGGCCTGGGCTGCTGGTCAGAAGAGTGCCCCCGGCGGGGTGCAGCGCAGATGGGCAGCGACGGCCCCATATCCCATCTCGTCAGGAGCTGACGATAGTCGAACGCTTTCAGCTGAGGAGTACCCGCTAGCCCTGCTCAAGAGCCTGCGCGGCGCGTTAGGATCGCCGGGCTAGTCGTGACTGCCATATAGGGAGAGAAGCCACTGGACTGCTCTCAGGCACGAAGCTTGGCGGGTCAGGATCGTAGGCGATATGTAGAGGGCTGCGGCGATGATCGCCGCAGCTTCGCAAGGAGTGGATGTGACGGAGAGCGGACGGGATCTCCTCGGCAGCGACTCCGTTGGAGCGATCGCGGACATCGCGCGTTCGACACGAGATGCGGAGCGCGCCTTCGCCGCAGCCGGTATCAAACTGGAGAAGCAGCCGGTCACGCAGTACGAAGGCACGGTGATCGTCGCAACCCCGCGAACCTGCGCGGTCACAGCACTATCCCGGGGTGGTCATGTCTACGCTGGCGGCGTGACATTGGTGTGGGTGACGGGCAATTCAGGGACTGGTAAGTCCACGGTCTGCGGGGTGTTG
>NZ_JAHDTI010000016.1 GCF_018531495.1 Nonomuraea sediminis | reverse complement strand
ACTCCCGCATGGCCAGCAGCCGGGCGTCGATGGAGTCGACGTCGACCAGCTCCGGCTTCTCGCCGGACAGGCCGAGCAGGACGGCCTTGTCGCTGCCGTGGCCCTTGCCGGTCAGCCCGAGCGAGCCGTACAGGATGGCCTCGACGCGCGCCGTCGAGTCGAGCAGCCCGTCCTCGTGCAACCCGCGGGCGAACTTGTGCGCGGCCGCCATCGGCCCGCCCGTGTGCGAGCTCGACGGGCCTATTCCGATCTTGAAGAGGTCGAAGACGCTGATCGCCATTGATCCGCCCTTCCGAGGGGAGGAGAGCCGGGGCCCCAGGTGGGGCCCCGGCCGGTGTTCAGGACTCGCCCGAGGTCAGGGCGGTGTACTCCTCGGCGGAGAGCAGATCCTCCGGATCGCCCTCGACGCGGACGCGGAACATCCAGCCCTCGCCGTACGGGTCGTTGTTGACCAGGTCGGGCGTGTCGACCACGGCCTGGTTCACCTCGACGATCTCGCCGCCGAGCGGGGCGTAGATCTCACTGACGGACTTGGTCGACTCGACCTCGCCCACGGAGTCGCCCGGCTCGACGGTCGCACCGACCTCAGGGAGCTGCACGAACACGACGTCACCAAGGGCCTCGGCCGCGTAGGCGGTGATGCCCACGGTCACGGTGATGCCGTCGTCGAGTCCGGCCACCCACTCGTGTTCCTTGGTGTAGCTCAGCTCGTCAGGGATGTTGCTCAACTTACTTCCTCCTGTAGAAAGGCAGCTCGACCAGGTCCATGGGTTCCTGGCTGCCCCGGATGTCCACGGCCAGACCGTCTTGTACACCAGTGTCCACGTAGGCCATCGCGATCGGCTTGCCCAGGGTCTGGGAAGGCGCCCCGCTGGTGACCTCGCCGACGACGGCGCCGTCCTTGGTGACCGGGTAACCGTGGCGCGGCACCCGGCGGCCCTGGGCGACGAGGCCGACCAGCCGGCGCCGGGGCGGGGTGTCCTTGACCGCCTCGAGCGCCGCCCTGCCGACGAAGTCTCCGGGCTTGTCGAATTTCACCACTCGTCCCAGTCCCGCGTCGAACGGGGTCAGCCCGGTGCTCAGCTCGTTGCCGTACAGCGGCATGCCCGCCTCCAGCCTGAGCGTGTCCCTGGCCGACAGTCCCGCGGGGATCATGCCGTACGGCGTGCCTTCGCGGGTCAGCGCCTCCCAGAGCGGGACGGCGTCCTGGTTGGCCACGAACAGCTCGAACCCGTCCTCGCCGGTGTACCCGGTGCGCGCGATGAGCGCCTGCCGCCCGTCGACCACGCCGGGCAGGCCCGCGTAGTACTTGAGGTTCTCCAGGTCGGCGTCGGTGAGCCGGGACAGGATCTCCTGCGCCTTCGGGCCCTGCACCGCGATCAGCGCGTACTGGTCGGAGCGGTCCTCGACCGTCGCGTCGAAGTCCTTTGCCCGAGTTACCAGCTCATCGGCAACTTTTTCATAGTTCGAGGCGTTTGCCACGACCATGAACTCGTCGTCCTGGAGCCTGTAGACGATGAGGTCGTCGATCACCCCGCCCGCGGGATTGACGATCATGGTGTAGCGGGCCCGGCCGGGTGCCAGCGCCGACAGGTGGCCTACCAGCGCGTAGTCCAGGGCCAGCGCGGCCTGCGGGCCGGTCACGAAGATCTCGCCCATGTGCGACAGGTCGAAGAGCCCGGCCGCCTGGCGGACCGCGGTGTGCTCGGCGGACTCGCTGCCGTAGCGCAGCGGCATCAGCCAGCCGGCGAAGTCGGTGAGCGTGGCGCCGAGACTCTCGTGTACGTCTCGCAGCGGTGTCGATCGGGACATGTCGTTTCGCACCTCAGGGCAGGGTCGGATGCCAGGATCCTCCCCCTCTGTCATCGTTGCCTGAGAGCTTCGCCCGGGTTTTGCCGGACTTTCACCTTCGGCGAGGCCCTGTGACAGGCCTGCTTTCCAGAGGCCACCTGGTCCGCGCGGTCCTTTGCCTTGAGAGGTTCGCGGGGAGGGCTTGCTCCTTCAGGGGCCCTGACCGGGTGTCAGGACACTCTCCCGCACGGGTTCAACGGTGTCGCCCGCCAGCCTAGCGCGGATTCGTCCCGACAGCTCTAAGGCGCTTTACGTCCAGCCGGCCACGTCTGAGGCTCCCTGTACCTCTGAGGCTTCCTGTACGTCTGATGCTGCCTGTACGGCGAGGCCGCCGCCCTCGTGATCCGGGCTCGTGGCCCGTGAGAGGCCGTCACCGCGGTGCGAAGGGGTGGTTGCGGGCGGCCTCGACCGCGGCGAAGCCGTACCTGAGCATCTCCTCCTCGTAGAGCGCCTTGGCGGCGGCCGGCGGCACGCGCCCGGCGGCGGCTTCCTGCAGGGCGAGCGTGAGCAGGCGGGCGTCGCGCAGCGCGGTGTTGGCGCCGTCGCCGCGTCCCGGCGTCATCGTGTGGGCGGCGTCGCCGAGCAGTGTGACGTGCGGGTCGTCCCAGGGCTGGACGGGCAGTGCGCTGCGCAGCCGTACGGGGAAGGTGATGGTGGCCTCTTCGACGATGCGGCGCGGCGCGGGATGCCAGTCGTCCAGGCGCCCGGGGTCGCCGGTGAGGGTCCAGGTGAAGTAGTCGCCAGGGCGGCAGGTCGCCACGGCCATCGCGGCGCCGCCGGGCTCGGTGATCCGGTTGAAGGTGTCGACGAGCACGTCGGGGACCCAGTCGAGGGTGGTGAACGGCGTGACGCCGTACAGGCAGGTGCCGAGGTCGTCGAGGCGGGCGTACGGCAGGAGCCGCGCGCGCACGGTGGAGTCGGTGCCGTCGGCGCCGACGATGAGGTCGGCCTCGGCGCTGGTGCCGTCGGCGAAGTGGGCGGTGGTGCCGGAGTAGCCGACGCAGGTCTTGCCGAAGCGCACGTCGAGCCCGGTGAGCAGGAGATCGCGCAGGACCTGGCGGCTGATGCCGAAGTGGCCTTCGACGGGCGGGATGGGCTTGTCGAACTTGGGGACCAGCTGGTGGTCCATGAACACCATGCGGGTCGCGGGACGGATGGCGCTCGCCAGGACGCGGTCGAAGAGCTCCTCGGGCAGACAGGCGCGCAGTGCGGCGGTGCCCTCGTTCTTGATGGTCACGCGCCAGCCTTGGGGGCGGTGGCCTGATTCGTGGACGGTGGCGGGGATGCCGCTCTTGAGCAGGCCCTGGGCCAGGCAGAGTCCGCCGATGCCACCTCCGATGATCGAGATACGCATGCGCTCGACAGTAGCTGTCATAACAGTTACTGTCTAGACGTGAAACCGCTCGGTGAAGGCGTCCCGTCGTTGATCCCGCAGTTGGCCAGGGAACTGCGCGCCGCCCTTGAGGCAGAGCTGGCGTCGCTGGGGATCACGACTCAGCAGGGCGCGGTGCTGATGCGCGCGGCCCTTGGCGAGCGCGCCCCCGCGCAGCTCGCCTCGCTGGTCGGCACGGATACGGCGGGCATGACCAGACTCCTTGACCGGCTGGAGGCCAAGGGGCTGGTGACCCGCGGCCGTCACCCCGAGGACCGGCGGGCGGTCGTCATCGAGGTGACCGAGGAGGGCCGCGCGCTCCTGCCGCGCGTCTTCCCGATCTACGGCGGGGTCGCGAACCGCCTCCTGGACGGCTTCACCGACGAGGAGCAGGCACAGGCGACGGACCTGCTCAAACGCATGCTGACCAACCTCACGGGCCCTGGCTACGTCAAAGCCTGAGCGGCGCGGCGCACTCCGAGAAGGAGTTCAGCGCGATCCAGAGCCGCCTGGAACGCGAGCAACCCGGCTTCGTCACGATCTCGGGAGACGTGTGGCCACCCCGGAAAAGCAGCACGAGCTCGACGCCGAGTTCGGCGCCGGGCTCGTGGTGTTGTCCGGCGTGCTACGACCGCTGCCATAAGGCGGGGACGTTGGGGGGTTCCCAGCCGGGCTGGGAGGTGTGGGACTGCAGGCATCGGTACTGGACGCCGTTGTAGGTGACGAGCGCGCCTGCCGCGTAGGCAGTCCACGGCTGCCAGGTGGTGCCCTGGCCGCCGCCCACGGTCAGTGCGAAGGGCGCCGAGTGGCCGGGGTCGCCCAGGCCGATCGTGTAGGTGTTCGGCGTGACGCCGCTGGTGGTGGCGATGGTCACGGTGGACGACTGGCCCGCCGTGATCGTCTGCGGGTTGAAGGTCACGTTCACACCCGTGGGCACGTTCGTGGCCGCCAGGGAGATGGTCTGGCCCTGCCCTGACGAGCTCAGCGTGGTGGTGGCCGGCTGGCCGGGCTGGACCGTTGCCGAGGCCGGGTTCACCGAGACGGAGTAGTCCGGCGTGCCCGAGCCCACGGCCAGCTTCCACAGCACGGAGGCGGTGGCGTCGGCGCTGCGGTCCAGCGCCGTGACGTTGATGTTGGCCGGGTAGGTGTCACACGCCCTGTGGTAGCACCGGTCGAACGGCTGGCCCGCCGTACCTCCCCACTTGGCGGCCTCGGAGGAGGTCATGGTGTAGTCGGCGCCCGCGGCGATGCCTCCCACCCTGACCCCGGCGTTCTTGAACGGGGCGTGGTCGCTGCGGCCGTCGCCCTCGTTCTCCGGCTCGGTCTGCAGGCCGAGCGTGCCGTAGTAGTCGTTGAAGAGCCGCTGCAGCGTCGCGTCGTCGTCGTAGACGAAGTAGCCGGCGTTGGGCGAGGCGACCATGTCGAAGTTCAGGTACACCTGCACGCCGCTCGCGCCTCCGTTCTGAACGTAGTAGCGCGAGCCCACCATGCCCTGCTCCTCGGCTCCCCACCAGCCGAAGCGCACGTGCTTGGTGAGCGCAGGCCTGGTCGCGGCCAGCGTGAGCGCGATCTCCAGCAGGCTGGCCGAGCCGGACCCGTTGTCGTTGATGCCGGGCCCGGCGGAGACGCTGTCGAGGTGCGCGCCGAGCATGACGGTCTGGTCGGCGGGGCCGCCGGGCCAGTCGGCGATGAGGTTGCTGCCGCCGCTGAAGCTCTGCACGCGGGTGGTGAACCCGGCGGCGTCCAGCTTGCCCTTGACGTAGTTGAGCGAGGCGGTGAAGCCGGACCGGCCCGAGGCCCGGTTGCCGCCGTTCTGCGAGGCGATCGTCTGCAACTGGCTGAGGTGCGCCTGCACGTTCGCCACCTGGATGTCCGGCGGCGTGGACGGATCGGCGACGGGCGTGAGCGAGGTCGCCGCCAGCGCCAGCGCCGACGCGACGAGCTTGATACTCATGAGTCCTCACACGAAAAGGGGGCGGCCGCCCCGGAGTGAACGGCCGCCCCGGATCACGGGGTCAGATCGGCTGCCAGAGCGCCGGTACGGCGGGCGGCGTCCAGTCCGGCTGGCTGGTGTGCGCCTGCAGGCACCGGTACTGCACGCCGTTGTAGGTGACGACCGCGCCGACCGCGTACGGGGTCCACGGCTGCCAGGTGGTCTGCGAGCTGCCGCTGACCGTCAGGTTGAACGTGGCCGTGTGGTCCGTGCTGGCCCCGTCGGCGTTCAGCCCGATCGTGTAGGTGTTCGGCGACACCGACGCGGTCGTGGTGAACGTGACGGTCGACGACTGGCCCGCGTTGATCGTCTGCGGGTTGAACGACACCGTCACCCCGCTGGGCAGGTTGCCGGCCGACAGCGTGATCTGCTGCGTCTGGCCCGCGGTCACCTGGGTGCTGATCGTCGCCGTGGCCGACTGCCCCGCCTGGACCGACGCGGAGGCCGGGTTGACGGTGAAGGAGTAGTCGCTGCTCGGCTGCCCGATCTGCAGGGTGTAGTTCGCCTGGTGGGTGGCGTTCGCGCCGGTGGCGATCACCTGGATCGACTGCGTGCCGCTGCTGCTCGCCGAGGTGGTCAGCGTCAGCGTCGAGGTCTGGCCCGCGGTGATCGTCTGCGGGTTGAACTGGGCCGTCACGCCCGCGGGCAGCGTGCCCGTGCTCAGCGCGATCTGCTGCGCCGAGCCGCTGGTCACCGTGGTCCTGACCGTGGTGGTCGCCGTGCCGCCGGGCTGGACGGAGCCGGAGGCAGGGTCGAGCGTCAGGCTGAAGTCGTTCTGCTGCGAGGTGCAGGTCGGCTCGCCTGACTGCGCGCCCACGCTCACACCGCTCCATGCCGCCTTCACCACGTTGAACTCGTTGCAACCCGAGAACAGCGACTTGGCCGCGTTCAGCGTGGCGATCCTGGCCTTGGCGTAGGTCCACGGCAGGGTCTTGGTGTTGAGCGCGGCCAGGTAGATCTGACCGGCTTTCTGGATGCCAATGCCCGTGATCGCCGCGCCGCTGTCACACCTAGTGCTCCCGTTAGTACCCTCTGCGACCAAATAGAACCAATGGTTCTGCGGTCCGGCCGCCGCGTGCACCTCGGTGCTCGGGATGGAGGAGCTGTAGCAGTTCGGGTCGCCGGTGGCCGACGGGTTCTGCATGTTCCTGATCGGGCCGTTGCCGGCCAGGTTGACCTCCTCGCCGACCAGGTAGTCGGGCGGGTCGAGGTTGGCGGGCTCGTTGACGTAGTGCTCGAGCAGGGCGCCGAAGATGTCACCGGTCGACTCGTTGAGCCCGCCGGTCTCGTTGCCGCTGCCCGCGCCGCCGCCGCCGGAGAACTGGAAGATGCCGTGGCCGAACTCGTGCCCGACGACGTCCATCGAGGTCAGCTGCTGGCTCCCGGCCTGGTTGTGGCCGAAGGTGGCGTACGAGCCGGTCCAGTAGGCGTTGACCTCGTTCAGCCCGACGTAGGCCGGGTAGCCGCCGCCCTGGCCGTTGATGCCGTTGCGGCCCAGCCACTGCTTGAGCATGTCCCACTCGTGCTGGACGTCGAACAGCGCGTCCACGCACGCGGTCTCCAGGTTCGTGCCGCCGCCGTTGCCCCAGCTGTCGCTGGACTTGGTGTACGGCTGGCCGTTCTGCCCGCCGCACTGGAGGCCGCTGCGGTTCGGGTCGCGCATGGTGTACGAGGGCGTGGTGTCGATCGTGACGGGGTTGCCGTTGTAGTAGCTGTTGCCGGTGCCCTCGCGCACCTCGTCCCACTGGTCGATGACCTTGCCGGTCCTGGCGTCCACGTAGACGTGCAGCGTGCTCGGGCGGTCGGCCCCGGTGACGACGACCTCCCAGGCCAGGCGCGGCTGGGCGGTCGTGGCGTGGATCACCAGGGTGGGCGTGGCCACGGAGGCCGCCTTGGCCAGGCGCGTCCTGGCCGTCACCGCCGCCCTCACAGCGGTGACGGCCGGCTTCGTGGACACGTCGATCTTGCTCTGCTGGCCGGAGGCGACCGACCGCACGAGCGCGCCCGAGGCGTCGGTGGCCACGACCACGTCGCCGCCGTAGACGGGCAGGCCCGCGTGGGTGCGGCCGTAGGTGAGGTACTGCGTGCCGCGCGGGCCCTCGATGCTGGAGGTGAGCGCGAAGGAGTCCTGGTCGGTGGCTTGTAACGCCGCCTTGTCGGCCTTTATCAGGTTCTGCGAGGTGGCGATCGCGTTATGGCGGGGGTCGGGGGATGGCGGGTCCACCGCCCTCGCCGCCCCGGCGCTCGTGGCGCCGGCGAGCGAGACGGTGGAGAGGGCCACCGCGAGCAAGGCGGCAGCCCCCAGCCTGAGCTTGGGTTTCACTCTCTTGGCTCCTCAGGGGGGTGTCGGAGTGGAGTTGATCCCAAGTCTTCACAGGCTGTGTACGGGGCGGTACCCAACAACTTCCTATAACGTCACGCTATGGCCCGTCCGTGGCGCTTCAACCAGGCGCGATAGACGGGCGCCCGCATCGACTCCGCCCAGTACGTCTTGCGCACCGCGTCGACGAGATCGTCGGCCTGACCGGCGAACGGGCCCCGCGTCGTCCAGCCGAGCACGTGACGGAAGCGCAGGGGCGCGTCCGTCAACGGGCGCAGTGTGACGCGCTCCCTGGCCGGGGCGGTGGCCTGGAACAGGCCCACGCAGCGGCCCTCGGAGATCAGGTCGAGGGCGACCTCGAGGTTGACGCCGTAGGTCAGGCGCGGCGCGAACCCGCTCTGCGCGCAGGCCGCCCAGAAGTGCTCGCGCGGTCCGGACTCCATCTGCGCGGGCTGCGCCCAGTCCTCCTCGGCCAGGTCGGCCAGGTCGACCTCCTCCCGCCCGGCCAGCGGATGGTCCTGGGCCAGGCCGACGAACAGCGGCTCGGTCGCGATCACCGCGTACGCGGCGCCCTGCGGCGGCGACAGCTCGTGACCCGGGTAGTCGTCCAGCGTGGCCAGCTCGATCCGCTCGGAGGCGAGCAGCCCGGGCAGCGCGTCCATGGTCTGCTCGGTGCGCAGCCTGATGTCGGCCTCGGGGACCAGCCTGCGCAGGCTCTTGGCCACGTAGATCGCCAGCCGCGTGGGCGCGCACCCCACCCGGATCCGCGTCGTGTCGGTCGTACGCCTCCTGGCGTCCCGCTCCAGTTCGTCGAAGGCGGGCACCAGGCTCCTCGACCTGGCCAGCAGCCACTCGCCCAGCGGAGTCGGGGTGGCGCCGTCATGGCTTCTGTCGAACAGCGCGCCACCGAACTGCCGCTCGATGCGCCTGAGCTGGGCGGCCATCGCCGGTTGCGACATCCCCAGGGTCGCGGCGGCTCTGGAGATGCTCCCGCTGTCTGCGATCGCGCACAGCACCCTTAGGTGACGGACCTCGAGATCCACACCGCAAGTCTAAAAGTAAAGAAGGTTTCCAGTAAGGCCCAAATTCAGCAGGCGGTGATCAAGGCCTTGAACAGGCGATCGTCCACGCCGACCTCCGGGTGCCACTGGACCGCCAGGGCGAAGGGGTGGTCGTCGACGTCCACGGCCTCGATGATGCCGTCCTCCGCGCGGGCGCTCACCGTCAGGCCGTCCGCCAGGCGGTCGATGGCCTGGTGGTGGTAGTGGGAGGCGTCGACGGGATCCTCGCCGAGGAGCTCGGCCAGGCGGGTCCCGGCGACCGGCCGCACGGGCATCGGGCCGTACTGGCCGGGGGCGGGGGAGTGGCGCGTGTGGCCGACCACGTCCGGCAGGTGCTGGTGCAGGGTGCCGCCGAGCGCCACGTTCAGCACCTGCATGCCGCGGCAGATGCCGAAGAACGGCAGGCCGCGGCGGAGGGCACCGTCCATCAGGGCAAGTTCGGAGTCATCCCGAAATTTCCGGATGTATCCGGTGGTGTCCAGCGGCTCCTGGTCGTAGCTCGCGGGATCCATGTCGCCCCCACCGGCCAGGATGAGGCCGTCGAGCCGGTCCACCAGGGAACCGGCCTCCCCGACGGGCGGCAGGACGACCGGCTGGCCGCCCGCCCGCACGACCTGCTCGACGTAGGCGTGGGGGAGGAGAGACGCGGTCATCTCCCACACGGTGAAGCGCGCGGTCTCCACGTAGCACGAGATTCCGATGACCGGACGTGTCACGACTCTCCCCTCCCAGGCCTGCCGTACCAAGAGATCTTTCTAGAGCGGCGTCACGTAGGCGCCGGAGATGCCGCCGTCGACGAGGAACTCCGAGGCCGTGATGAAGCTGGAGTCGTCGCTGGCCAGGAACGCGACCGCGGCGGCGATCTCGGTGGCCTCGGCGAAACGGCCGACGGGCACGTGCACCAGGCGGCGCTGCGCCCGCTCGGGGTCCTTGGCGAACAGCTCCTGCAGCAGCGGCGTGTTGACAGGGCCGGGGCACAGGGCGTTGACGCGGATGCCCTCACGGGCGAACTGCACGCCGAGCTCGCGCGACATGGCCAGCACGCCGCCCTTGGACGCGGTGTAGGAGATCTGCGAGGTCGCCGAGCCCATCACCGCCACGAACGAGGCCGTGTTGATGATCGAGCCCTTGCCCTGGCGGCGCATGTACCCCAGCGCGTGCTTGCAGCACAGGTACACGCTGGTCAGGTTGACCTCCTGGACCCGGCGCCAGGCGTCGATCCCGGTCTCGAGGATCGAGTCGTCGTCGGGCGGGGAGATCCCGGCGTTGTTGAAGGCGATGTCCACGCTGCCGTAGGTGTCGAAGGCCGTCTGGTACATCCGGATGACGTCGTCCTCGTTGGTGACGTCCGCCTTGACGTAGATGCCGCCGACCTCGCTCGCGGCCTTGCCGCCGGCCTCCTCGTCGATGTCGACGCAGACGACCTTGGCGCCCTCCTCGGCGAAGCGCCGCGCCGTGGCCAGCCCGATCCCGCTGCCCGCACCGGTGATCACGGCGACGCGGTCCTGCAAACGCTGCATGTTCTACTACTCCCAGGAAATGAAGACGTTCTTGGTCTCGGTGAAGGCGGACAGGGCGTCGGGTCCGAGCTCGCGGCCCAGCCCCGACTGCTTGAACCCGCCGAACGGCGTCCAGTAGCGGACCGACGAGTGCGAGTTCACGCTCAGCGCGCCCGACTCGACGGCCCGCGCCACGCGCAGCGCCCGGCCGACGTCGCGGGTCCAGATCGAGCCGCTCAGCCCGTAGACGGTGTCGTTGGCGATCTGTACGGCTTCGGCCTCGTCCTTGAACGGCACCACGGACATGACGGGACCGAAGATCTCCTCGGTGAACGCCCGGTCGCTGAGCTGCGAGGTCAGGATCGTCGGCGGGAACCAGAACCCCTTGCCCTGCGGGCAGTCGCCCTGGAAGTACGGCGTGCCGTCCATGAACGACCGGACCCGCTCGCGGTGCTCGGCGCTGACCAGGGGGCCCATCTCGGTCTCCGTGGACAGCGGGTCGCCCACCTTGACGCCCCTGGCCGCCTCCGTCAGGCGCTCAAGGAACTCGTCGTAGACGTCGGCCTGCACCAGCACCCGGGAGCGGGCGCAGCAGTCCTGCCCGGAGTTGTCGAAGACGGCGTACGGCGCGGTCCTGGCGGCCTTGTCGAGGTCGGCGTCGTTGAAGACGATGTTCGCGGACTTGCCGCCCAGCTCGAGGGTGATCCGCTTGACCTGGGCCGCGGCCTTGGCCGCGATCTCCTTGCCCACCTCGGTGGACCCGGTGAACACGATCTTGGCCACGTCCGGGTGCTCGACCAGCCGGGCACCCGCGACCTCCCCTGCCCCAGGCAGCACCTGGAGCACCCCCTCGGGGAGGCCCGCCGCCAGGGCCAGCTCGGCCAGCCTCAGCGCGGTCAGCGGGGTCCATTCGGCGGGTTTCACGATCACCGTGTTGCCCGCCGCGAGCGCCGGGGCGACGCCCCAGCTCGCGATCAGCAAGGGGAAGTTCCACGGGACGATGACGCCCACCACGCCCAGCGGCTCCTGGAAGGTGACGTCGATGCCGCCCGGCACCGGGATCTGCTTGCCGTGGTTGCGCTCGGGCGCGCCCGCGTAGAAGTCGAACACGTCGCGGACGCTGCCGGACTCCCAGCGGGCGTTGCCGATCGGGTGCCCGGAGTTGGTGACCTCCAGCAGGGCCAGCTCCTCGGCGTGCTCGCCGACCAGCGCCGCGAGCCTGCGCAGCAGCCTGGCACGGTCGCCTGGGGCCACGTCGCGCCAGGTGGCGTAGGCCCGCCTGGCACGCTCCACGGCCCTGTCGACCTCGGCCGCGTCGGCCAGTTCGACGTCGGCGACCACGTCCTCGGTCGCCGGGTTGATGATCTTCACAGTCGTTCGAATCCTCTGTACATTTCCCAGTCCGTGACCGCCGCGTCGAAGGCGGTCAGCTCCACCCTGGCGTTGTTGGCGTAGTGCGCGACCACGTCGTCGCCGAACGTCTGGCGGGCCAGCTTCGAGCCCTCGAACAGCGTCAGCGCGTCCCGCAGCGTGTGTGGCACCGTCTCGGCGCCCGAGGTGTAGGCGTTTCCGCCGAAGGCCTCCTCCAGCGGAAGCTCCTCGTCGATGCCGTGCAGCCCGGCGGCGATGAGCGCCGAGACCGCGAGGTACGGGTTCACATCGCCGCCCGGGACGCGGTTCTCCACGCGCAGCGAGTGCCCGTGGCCCACCAGGCGCAACGAGCAGGTGCGGTTGTCCACTCCCCACTTTATGGCGGTCGGTGCGAAGCTTCCTGGCACGTAACGCTTGTAGGAGTTGATGTTCGGCGCGTAGAAGAGGGTGAGTTCCTTCATGCAGGCCAGCTGTCCGGCGATGAAATGCTCGCCGAGCTTGGAAAGGCCGTGCGGTCCGTCACCCGCCATCACGGCGTCGCCGTCCACAGATCGCACCGATATGTGGATATGGCAAGAATTACCCTCGCGTTGGTTCGGCTTTGCCATGAAGGTGATCGACTTGCCCTCCAGGGCGGCGATCTCCTTGGCGCCGTTCTTGTAGATCGAGTGGTTGTCGCAGGTCTTGAGTGCCTCGTCGTAGCGGAAGGCGATCTCGTGCTGGCCGAGGTTGCATTCGCCCTTGGCCGACTCGACATAGAGCCCGGCGCCCTCCATGTCCAGCCTTATCCGGCGCAGCAGCGGCTCGATGCGCGCGGTGCCGAGCAGCGAATAGTCGACGTTGTAGAGATTTGCGGGCGTCATGTCGCGGTAGGCCCGCTTCCAGGCGTCCTCGTAGGAGTCCTCGAAAACCACGAACTCCAGCTCTGTCCCCACGAAGGCGCGCAATCCGCGCTCTTCGAGCCGGGCGATCTGCTTGCGCAGGATCTGCCTCGGGGAGGGTGCCACGTCCTCGCCGCTCTCCCAGGTCAGGTCGGCCATCAGCATGACCGTGCCCTCCTGCCAGGGCACCCGGCGCAGCGTGGACAGGTCCGGCTTCATCACGAAGTCGCCGTACCCGCGCTCCCAGGACGACATCGCGTAACCGTCGACGGTGTTCATGTCGACGTCCACCGCGAGCAGGTAGTTGCAGCCCTCCGAGCCGTGCCGGAGCACCTCGTCCATGAAGAAGCGGGCGGACAGCCGCTTGCCCTGCAACCTGCCCTGCATATCGGCTACGGCCAGCAGTACGGTGTCGACGCGGCCTGCGGACACGTCGTCACGTAGCTCATCTACGGACAGCAATCCCATGGACGCTCCTGATCTGGCCTGACGCGCTTTCCCGTTAATTGGGCTAGTGTTAGACCATTGAGGTGCATGGCGGGATTGGTTGTCAAGACCTGAGGACACGTTGGACGAGTCTGGTGAGATGATGATGAACCCCCTGACGGTGCTGCGGCCCGTCCGGGCGGGCAACGCCTTCGAGGAGACCGTCGAACGCCTCCTGCAGGCCATCAAGCTGGGTGTCGTCGCCCCCGGCGCGAAGCTCCCCCCTGAGCGCGAGCTGGCCGTCCAGCTCGGCATCAGCCGCGTCACACTGCGCGAGGCGATCCGCGCCCTGCAGGACGCCGGCTATCTCGACGTACGGCGCGGCCGCTACGGAGGCGCGTTCGTCACCTACATCCCGCCCGCCCCCGACACCGGGGATCTGCGCCGCGTGGTGGCCGACATGGGCACCGCCGACCTGGCCGACGCGCTCACCTTCCGCATGGCCGTGGAATGCGGTGCGGCGCAGGTGCTGGCCTCGGCCAAGCTCACCGGCGGGCAGCGGGCCGCATTAGAGCGGCGCCTGGCCGACGTGGACGCGGCGGCGCCGGAGGACTACCGGCGGCTGGACACGGCCTTCCACCTGTCGATCGCCGAGCTGACCGGCTCGCCGCTGCTGGCCACGGCCTGCGCGGACGCGCGGCTGCGGGTCAGCGACCTGCTCAATGCGATCCCGATGCTGCAGGTCAACATCGACCACGCCGCCGTCCAGCATCGCGCCATCGTGGTCGCCATCCTCGCCGGCGACCCCGAGGGGGCCCGCAAGGCCGTCTCGGAACACCTTGAGGGCACCGCGGCCCTGCTACGCGCGTTCCTGTCCTGACCCTGCCGGGCCGCCGGCGGTGAACTCCTGGGTGAGGCCGTCGGGCCAGGTGATCGTGACGTGCCCGGCCACCGTCGCGGTGGGCAGTTCCGTCACGGGTTCGCGGGTGAGCGTGGCCACGCTCACGACCCAGCCGTCCTCCGCCACGCCTTCGAGCACCGGCACCGTGGCCGGGGTGCCGAAGGCCGTACCCGAGGGGGCCTCGGCGGATGACGCCTCGGCTCCGCCGTACAGGCTTGTGAGGGTGGAGGTGAGGCGGTCGCCCGTGACGACCGCGGACGGCCCGGTGACGGCGGCGGTGGCGTGGGGGAGCGCCCAGCCGGTCTGGCGGGCCAGGGAGCCGGGCGGGACGCGGTGGATGCGCACCTCGACGGGGCCGCGCGCCACGCTCAGGCTCTCGGCCGTGCCCGTCGAGCTCGCCCAGGCGGCGTCGCCCAGCATGCCCGCGCCCACGGGGATGATCGTGCCGCGGGGTGTCCAGGCGCCGTCCTGGAGGATCGCCAGGTGGTTGTCGGGGATGTCGCCGGCCGTGGTGGGTCCCGTGCGGGTGGAGTAGGCGTAGCGGTCGTAGAGCGGGTCGCCGGGATGGTGCCGGCTGCCGTGGTTGAGCACGCGGGCGACGCCGCCCGTGTTCTGCACGACGAACCCGGGCTCGGGCAGCGCGACCACGCCCTCGGGGCCCGGCTCCTCCGTCGCCGTCCAGACGGGATGGTCGGGCGGCAGGAGCAGGCCGAGGAAGGCCTTCGACGCCCAGTACGGCGAGGCGTAGCCGGAGTAGCCCTGCAGCGACGGCTCGTGCGGGCCGTACCAGCCGAGCGTGAGCAGGCCCTCGGGCGACAGCGCGTCGTGCTCGAGGAAGTGCCGCAGCACGCCCGAGGCGATCCGGCGGGTCTGGCCGGGCTCCAGCGGCGTGGCGTCGAGCAGCGCCCCGGCGAAGAGCGAGGCCGCCGAGGCGAACCGGTAGGTGACCGACCGGCCCTGGTAGAGCATGCCGCCCTCGGAGTCGAACATCAGGGCGTAACCGCGCAGGAACTCGCGCAGCCGCTCGCCGTACCTGCCGGGCGAGGTGCGGGTCAGGTGGGTGAGCAGGGCCGGATACAGGTGCATGGCCCAGCCGTTGTAGTGGTCGAAGGAGCGGTTGTCGCCGTCGGAGTACCAGCCGCCGCCCTGGTACCAGGGCTCGATGCGGGCCAGGCCGCGCTCGACCGCGTCCTGGTCGCCGAGGAACGCGCCCACCATCACCGTGAACAGCCACCAGTTGTTGTCCACCGGCTCGTGGCGCAGGGCGTCGGCCAGGTAGGCGGTCACGCCGTCGCGGACCGCCGGGTCCAGGCGGTCCCACAGGTGCTCGCGGGTGAGCCACAGCGAGATCGCGATCGAGGCCGCCTCGACCATGGGCTGGCTGCGGTCGCGGATCGGCTGCCACACCTCCGGGCCCTTGACCAGGCCCCGGGCGTACGGCTCGAGCAGCTCGGCCGGGCCGCCGCCCGCGACGCGGAAGGCGGCCAGCAGGAACGTCCTGGCGTACCCCTCGAGCCCGTCGCACCGCGAGATGCTCTCCCTGCCTCCCGGGAAGACGATCACGGATCCGTCCGCGGAGCGATACGGTTCCACCGCGGCCAGCAGCGCGTCGGCCACCGCCTCCCAGTGGGCGCGGGTCCAGCCGGTGTGCGGGCTGAGCGAACGATCCTCGGGTGGGAGGGAGATCATGCGCCGGACTCTAGCAGGTCTGATCGTTCGAAAGCATCCGTTCACAAACGAAAGCGACCTCGCTAGGATCTGTGGTGTCTAGTCGAAGGAGCCCCCGGTGTTCGCCGAAGAACGTCACGAAGTGATCCTGCGCGAGGTGCGCGAGCGAGGATCGGTACGGCTGGCCGACCTCGTCGACCGGCTCGGGGTCTCCATGGTCACCCTGCGCCGAGACGTGGAGTTCCTGGCCGGGCGGGGCCTGGTCAACCGCGTCCACGGCGGCATCACGCGGCCTGCCGTACTGCCGGACGTGATGGCGCAGGAGGCGTTGACGATCGGGATGCTGGTGCCCTCGGCCACCTACTACTACCCGAACGTGATCAAGGGGGCCAGGCAGGAGGCCGAGCGGCTGGGGGCCAGGCTCGTGCTCGGCGTCTCGCGCTACGACGACGAGGAGGACCGCAAGCAGGTCAGGCAGCTGATCGACGGCGGGGTCGAGGGTCTGCTGCTCACGCCGAGCAGGCAGCCGGACGAGTCGCACGCTTCGTGGCTGGCCGGTCTCGGGGTGCCCGCCGTCCTGGTGGAACGGCGGGCCTCACTCGGCGGGCCCGCCTCGCTGCTCGACGCGGCCGCCTCGCACCACGCGCACGGGGCCTTCCTCGGCGTCCGGCACCTGGCGGAGCTCGGGCACCGGCGGGTGGCGATGGTCACGCGCAACAGCCCGACCGCGCCCCGGGTCCGCCACGGCTTCCTCGCCGCCGTGCGCGACCTGGGCCTGTCGGATCCCGGCGAGTTCGGGATCGAGCAGGAAGGCCCCTCGCCCTCGCAGGTCGAGGCCGTGGTGTCGGCCATCAGGTCGGGTGCGGTGACCGGCCTGCTCGTCCACAACGACGAGGACGCGCTCCTCCTGGTCCAGCACCTGCGCATCGCCGGGGTCCGCATCCCCGTGGACGTCTCGATCGTGGCCTACGACGACGAGGTCGCCGCCCTCAGCGACCCTGCCCTCACGGCGGTCGCCCCACCCAAGTCCGCCGTCGGCCGCGCCGCGGTCACCCTCCTGCTCCGCCGCCTCGAACACCCCGACCTCCCCGGCCAACACCTGGCCCTCCTCCCCCAACTCCGCATCCGCTCCTCCACAGCCCCCCACCCCTAGCCGGGCCGACAAGAAGCCGTACGGCCCCCCTCCGACGCCCACGCACGGCCGACGCACACCCCTCGCCCTCACCCCGCCGGGTCGGCGAGAAGGTGTGTGGCGGTTGTCCGGCGCCTGGTACGGCGAGCAAGGAGACCGTGCGGGCGGACTCGGTCGAGCCGGGGCGCGTCCCCGGGCGGTCTGTCGTGTGCGCGGGGAGCTGCTGCCACGTGCGGCGACGGTCCTGGTGGGGATGGCGCCCCGTAGTGGCATGCGGCGGGGCGGATGGCGGGTTTCGCGTTCATTTCGTTACTGATCGATATCTAGACATTCGCTCACGAATGAGCGAATGATGCATTAGCGATCGGAAGCGATGAGGAGCAATCATGGAACGCAAGCGCGCCACCGTGGCTGTAGCAGTGCTCGGGATGGCCGTGCTCGCGGCCTGCGGCGGTGGGGGTGGGGACGCTGCTCCCGCCGCCCAGGGCACGCAGGTCACCTTCTGGGGCTGGGCCAAGGGCACCAAGGAGGTCGTCGAGGCCTTCAACAAGTCGCACAAGGACATCCAGATCAAGTTCGAGGAGATCCCCTCGGGCAACGCCGGCGGCTACGCCAAGTTCTCCAACGCCGTCAAGGCGGGCAACGCTCCCGACGTGATGTCGGTCGAGTACCCGCAGCTGCCCGACTTCGTCAACCAGGGCGCACTGCAGGACATCAGCAGCGACGTAGCCGACGTTAAGACGAAATATCCGGACAACGTGTTCAGCCTCGTGACCCTCGGCGGCAAGACCTGGTCGCTGCCCATGGACGCCGCCCCCCAGGTGTTCTTCTACCGCAAGGACCTCTTCGAGAAGAACAAGATCGAGATCCCCAAGACCTGGGACGACTTCCGCAAGGCCGCCGAGCAGGTCAAGAAGGCCGACAAGAAGGCCAGGATCGCGACCTTCTTCCCCGACGACCCGAGCGTCCTGGCCGCCCTGTCCTGGCAGGCCGGCGGCAAGTGGTTCGGCACCGAGGGCGAGGCGTGGAAGGTCTCGATCAACGACGAGGCCAGCAAGAAGGTCGCCGACTACTGGCAGGGCCTGGTCAAGGACGACCTGGTCAAGGTCCAGCCGTCCTTCAGCCAGGAGTGGAACGCCGCCTTCGAGGACGACACCCTCTGGGGCTACGTAGGCGCCAACTGGGGCGCGGGCGTCATGAAGGGCAACCACGCCGGCCAGTCGGGCAAGTGGGCCATCGCCCCCGTCCCGAACTGGGGCACCCCGGCCAGCGGCATGCTCGGCGGCACCACGTTCGGCGTGAGCAAGACCAGCAAGAACACCAAGGCCGCGGCCGAGGTCATCAAGTGGCTGACCGGGTCGGAGGACGCGTGGAAGGCCCGCCTGGCCTCCGGCACCTCCAGCGGTTTCCCCGCCATCGCCGACCTGGTGCCCGTCGCGGCCAAGAGCTTCGACGCCTCCTTCTACGGCGGGCAGGACATCTACGCCCTCTTCTCCGACGCCTACAAGACCATCCAGCCCGGGTGGACGTGGGGGCCGAGCATGGTGCAGACGCTCACCTCGTTCAAGGACGCGCTCGGCAAGGTGAGCAGCGGCGAGACCACGATCCCCGCCACTCTCGACACGGTCCAGCAGTCCACGGTCGCCGAGATCAAGTCCCGCGGCCTCAACGTCGCCCAGCAGTGACCCCGCTCTCGGCCGTTCCGTGCGGCTTGTCGTCCTGTACGGCTCTGTGCGGCTTGTCGTTCCGTACGGCGAGCCGCCCCCACCGCCAGTCGCCGCACTTCGGCTGCGCCCAGTCCAGGGAGACGCTCCTCCGGTGATGCCGGCTAGGCGCCGCTACGACGCACAAGACCCAGCCGCCGCGGGATCTCGGCCGGGCGCCGCCCACGTCGCGCCGACGACCACCGCCCCACGCCTCACCGCACCGGCGCAGGTGAGACCGGCGCGACGGTCTCGGGAGTCGACGCCCGACCGCCGCACCGGCACTGGTGGGACTGGGGCGATGGCCTCGGGAGGCGGCGCCCGATCGCGACACCGTCGCAGGCGGGACGGGGGTGATGGTCTCTCGGAAGCGGTGCCCCGCACCTGCGCTGGTGGGATCGGGGCGATGGCCTTGGAGGCGATGCCCCGATCGCCGCACCGGCGCAGGTGGGGCGGGGCGATGGGCTCCCCGGAGTCCTGGTGCGCTCCGGTCCCCGCGCCGGGTCGGCGAGAAGCCGGGCGGTGGTGGTCGGCGCGACGTGGACGGCGGTCCGGCGAGGGCCGGGACAGGTGGGTGGTGGGCGTCGTGGCGGCGGGGAGCGGAGTGCGTCATGCGTCAGCGTGCTGACGTCACGCGAGCCCGCGACGGCGGGAGGCGGTGGCGGTGGCCCGCCGTACAGAGAGGAACTGACGGTGGTCTGCCGTTCAGGGAGGTGCGGGCGCGGTGGTTGGTTGTGCGGGTGATGGACGAGATCTTGGAGGTGTGAGGTGAGGGAGAGTGCGCGCCGTAGAGGGGCAATCCTGCTGTTCACGGCGCCGTTCTTCGTGCTGTTCGCGGTGGCGATCCTGGCGCCGCTGGGCTATGCCGTCTACCTGAGCCTGTTCAGCGAGAAGTCGTCGGGGCTCGGGTTCGGCGGGAGCGAGACGGTCTTCGTCGGGCTGGGCAACTACCTGGACACGGTGAAGGACGTGGCGTTCACCGACGGGTTCCTGATCATCCTCGGGTACTGCGTGCTGTACATCCCGCTGATGATCGGCGGGGCGCTGGCGCTCGCGCTGCTGCTGGACTCGGGGCTGGCCAAGCTGACCAGGCTGTTCCAGCTCGGGCTCTTCCTGCCGCACGTCGTGCCGGGGGTGATCGCGGGGCTGATCTGGCTCTACCTGTACCTGCCCGGCGTCAGCCCGGTCGTGGACCTGCTCGGCGACGTGGACTTCCTGGGCGGCGGGCACGCGCTCGGCTCGGTGGTCAACGTCGCGCTGTGGGAGTGGGTCGGCTACAACATGATCATCTACTTCGCCGCGCTGCAGGCCATCCCGGCCGAGGTGGTGGAGGCGGCCAGGCTGGACGGCGCGGGCGCGGTCCGCATCGCGCTGGGCGTCAAGCTGCCGCTGATCCGTGGCGCGGTCGTCACCACGGTGCTGTTCACGATCATCGGCTCGCTGCAGCTGTTCACCGAGCCGATGGTGCTCGACAACGTCAGCGACGGGATCGTCAGCACCTGGACGCCCAACATGTACGCCTACAACCAGGCGTTCGGCAACAACGACATCGGCCAGGCCGGGGCGGCCTCGATCCTGCTCGCGTTGCTGGCGGCGGTGGCCTCGTACGCGGTGACCAGGTGGGGGAGCAGGCGATGAGGTGGATGTCCAGGGCCGCGGTCAACGGATTGCTGATCGTCGCCACGCTCTACACGCTGCTGCCGCTGACGTGGCTGCTGTTCTCCTCGACGAAGTCGCTCACGGACCTGTACTCCACCAACGGCTTCGCCTTCGGCGAGTTCAACCTGTTCACCAACGTCAGGAACGTGCTGGCCGAGAGCGGCGGGATCTTCCTGCGCTGGTACGGCAACAGCGTCCTGTACGCCGGGGTGGGCGCGGCCGTGAGCGCGCTGGTGTCGGTGATGTGCGGTTACGCCTTCGACAAGTACCACTGGCTGGGCAAGGAGAAGCTGTTCGGCCTGGTGCTGCTCGGCGTGCTGGTGCCCACGACAGCCACCGCTATCCCGCTCTACCTGCTGGCCTCCGAGATCGGGATGGTCAACACGTTCTGGTCGGTGTTCGTGCCGGTGCTGGTGCACCCGTTCGGCGTCTACCTGGCGCGCGTGCTCAGCGCGGGATACGTGCCCGGCGAGGTGCTCGAGGCCGCCAGGTCCGACGGAGCGGGGGAGATCACGACGTTCGTGCGCGTCGCGCTGCCGATGCTGCTGCCCGCCTACGTGACGATCTTCCTGTTCCAGTTCACCGCGATCTGGAACAACTTCTTCCTGCCGCTGGTGATGCTCAACGACCAGCACCTCTACCCGCTCAGCCTGGGCCTGTTCACCTGGGAGAAGCAGGGCAACGCCTTTCCCGAGTTCCACAGCCTGGTGATCACCGGCTCCCTGCTGTCGGTGATCCCGCTGCTGCTCGTCTTCGTGTCGCTGCAGCGGTTCTGGAAGGCCGGGATGACGGCGGGCAGCGTCAAGTGACAGACATTTCGGGGGAACGTGTGAAAACTCTTGTCGCCATGGCCGCGGGTGTGGCCGAGCGACTCATGACCAGTGAGATCGAGAGCCGCCTGGCGGAGATCGCCGACGTCCAGGGGCGGGTGGGCGGCTTCGCCGGGGCCGACCTGAGCCAGACCGAGGTGCTGTTCACCTCCTGGGGCTGCCCGCCGGTCACCGCCGAGGTACTGGCGGGGGCGCCCAGGCTGAAGGCCATCGTGCACGCCGCGGGCTCGGTCAAGGGCCATGTCACCCAGGCCTGCTGGGAGCGCGGCATCGTGGTCTCCTCGGCGGCCTCCGCCAACGCAGAGCCCGTCGCGGAGTTCACGCTCGCCGCGATCCTGTTCGCCAACAAGCGCGTGCTGGACATCGCCCGCCTCTACCGGGAACGGCGCGGGCGGCTCGACTGGGACGCCCGCTTCCCCGGGTTCGGCAACTACCGCCGCGTCGTGGGCATCGTCGGCGCCTCGCGGATCGGGCGGCGCGTGATCGAGTTGCTGCGGCCGTTCGACCTGGAGGTGCTGGTCAGCGACCCGTACCTGCGGGAGGACCTGGGCGTGGCGCAGGTCGGGCTCGAGGAGCTGGTCGCCCGCTCGGACGTGGTCAGCCTGCACGCGCCCGACCTGCCCGAGACCCGGCACCTGCTGTCCCGCCCGCTGCTGGCCGCGATGCGCGACGGCGCCACGGTGATCAACACCGCCAGGGCGGCGCTGGTCGACCAGGAGGCGCTGACCGCCGAGGTGGCCTCGGGGCGGCTGTACGCGGTGCTCGACCACACCGAGCCCGAGTTCCTGCCCGCCGACTCCCCGCTCTACGACCTGCCGAACGCCCTGGTGACCCCGCACATCGCCGGGTCGCTCGGCGGGGAGCTCGCCCGGATGGCGGACCTCGCTCTGGACGAGCTCGACCGTTACCGGCGCGGCCTGCCGTTCCTGCACGGCGTGGAGCCCGCCACGCTGTCACGTTCCGCCTGACCCCCCCGAAAGAGGAACACATGCGCTTAACCCCCACCCTCGCCGCCCTGGCGGTCGCGCTCGGCATGATGACGGCCCCGGCCCAGGCCGAGGCCGCGCGCAACTTCTTCGTCGACTGCCAGGCCCCCGACGGCGGCTCGGGCCGCACCGCCGCCGAGCCGCTCAACAGCCTGGCCGCCGTCAACGCCCTGCAGCTGCAGGCCAAGGACAAGATCAAGTTCCGCACCGGCACCGTCTGCGTCGGCCGTCTCGAGCCGGTCGGATCCGGTACGGCGGGCCGGCCGATCACGTTCACCTCTTACGGCGACGGACCCAAGCCGATCATCCAGGGCGACGGCGGCCAGTGGGCGATCCACCTGGTCGACAACAGCTACGTGACGATCGAGAAGCTGCACGTCACGAACCCGGCGCCGACCACGGCCAAGCGCACCGGCATCCAGTACAACTCCACGACCGCCGAGGCCAAGAGCGGGCTGGTGCTGCGCGACCTGGAGATCTCCGACGTGGCCGGCTGGGGCAACAAGACCGGCGCGAACTCCTCCTGGTTCGCCTACTCGGCGGGCATCAGCATCCAGGCGCTGCCCGACGGCGTGCCGGGCCCGATCGACGGCATCACGATCACCGGCAACTACATCCACGACACCGGCGGCGGCGGGATCAAGATCAGCCGCAAGGGCAACGACTACCACCGCGACGTCTACATCGCGCGCAACACGATCAGGGCCGTCGGCGGCGACGGCATCGTGGTGCACGCCTCCGACCGGCCGCTGGTGGAGCACAACCTCTTCGACGAGGGCGGCGCGGGCAAGTACCCCTACGTCGACGGCAACTTCGCCGGCATGTGGCCGATCAACTCCATCGACCCGGTCTTCCAGTTCAACGAGGTGACCAGGCAGCGGCCCACCATCTACGACTCCACCGCCTGGGACTGCGACGGCGGGATCAAGGGATCCTGCGTCTACCAGTACAACTACTCCCACGACAACGGCGGAGGATTCTTCCTCGGCTGCCAGGGCTGCACGGAGTTCCCCAACTACAACGCCACGGCCGTGCTGCGCTTCAACATCGCGCAGGACGACTGCCGCATCGCCGACACCGACACGGCGCCGCTGCGGATCTACAACAACACCTTCTTCTGCGCCAGCCAGAAGGTGGACCTCAGGATCCCCAACAAGGACTCCAAGCTGGTCAACAACATCTTCTACGCCCCGGAGGGCACGTTCCCCGCAGGCACGGGCATCGCCTACGACGCCAACGTCTACTACGGCGGCGTGACCGCGGCGGCCTCCGATGCCAGGGCCGTGACCACCGATCCGAAGCTGGCCGCGCCCGGCACCGCGACCGGCGCCGCCGACGTGGACGGCTACAAGCTGCTGGCGGGCTCGCCCGCGCTGGGCTCCGGCTCGCCGGTCGACGGGCTGGGCGAGCGTGACTACTTCGGCAACCCGCTCACGACCCTGGCCCGGGGCGCGTACTCCGGCGAGGCCGTCGCGGCCGCGCCGTACGCGCGGATCGAGGACGCCTACAACAACGTCGGCGTGAGCTCCGAGCTGAACCCCAACACCGGCGGCCTGTCCACCAGCGGCCGCAGCTACCCGGGGCAGGGGCTGGAGCAGGCCGGGCTGGTCCCGGGCAAGACCGTGAGCGTGCTCGGCGCGGACTTCGTCTGGCACCCGCGCGCCTACGGCTGGGTCGACAACGTCAAGGCCGCGGGCCAGACGATCCGGCTGTCCGGGCAGGGCGGCAAGCTGGTCCTGCTGGGCGTGGGCGTGTTCAAGGTGCGCGAGGGCGTCGTCAAGGTCACCTACGCCGACGGCACAGTCGAGGACAAGATGGTGCGCTTCGGTGACTTCTGGGACTCGACGGCCCCCGAGGGCGGCGTTGTGGTGGCCCACACGGACTACCACAACATCACCCAGACCAGCAGCAAGAACCCGGCCAGCGGCCAGACCCGCGAGTCCGGTGTGTCGGTCTTCGGGTATGCGGTCCCGCTCGACCCGGCCAAGACGGTCGCCTCGGTCACGCTGCCCGACGGCAGCCCCCTGGCCAACGCCGGCCTGCACGTCTTCGACATGAAGATCGCCTGATGACGGGCGCCACGATCAGGGCATTCGGTACGGCTGCCGCCATGGCCCTGGTCGTGGCGCTGACCGGCGCCTGCGGCGGCGGCGAGCCCGCCGCGCTCACCGCCGCGGCCACGCCCGCCCAGGTGCTCGGCACCCGGACGGGCACCGCGTTCGACGGCGAACCCGTGACGGCCACCGAGGTGCTCAGGGCCGCGGCCACGATCAGGGCCGAGGTCGTCTCGGAGTTCTCCCGGTACGGCGTGCCGCTCGGACCCGGGTTCTGGGACAAGCCGCACGCCGGGGTCACCGCCAGGGAACGGCTGCGGCAGCGGGCGGTCGGCCAAGCCGTACTGGACAAGGCCCGGCGGATCTGGGCACGCGAGGAGGGCCTGCTGTCAGACGTCAGCGAGGCGGGCTTCCAGCGGGAGCTCGCGGCCGAGAACCGGCGCAGAGCCGAGGCCGCCGCGGCGGGACGCCCGCTGCCCGGCGTGCCGAGCTACGACGAGTACACCTACGCCCAGGTCCGCGCGGCCGAACTGGACGCCGCGCTCAGCAAGCGCTACGCCGCCCACCTTGACCTTTCCGACCGGCGGCTGCGCGAGCAGTACAGGCGGATGGCGGGCACGGACGCGCCGCCGTTCGCCGAGGCGCGCGAGAACGTGCGCCAGGCGCTCATCCTGGAGGAGTACACGCGGGCACTCCAGAAGCGGGCCGGGTTCGATCAAGTCCGGGGGGCTCGTACCATCGTGTCCTAGGTCATGGGGAACTGGTTCGCGCAAAGCATCGTCGGCACGGGACGGCTGCCGCTGTTCTGTTTCTTCGTCGCGCTCATCGTCACCTTCGTCGCCACCCGCATCAACGTCCGCCTCATCAGGGCCAAGATCGGCTGGTTCCGCAACGTCAGCGTCGGCGAGATGCACATCCACCACGTCGTGTTCGGCGTCGTGCTCATGCTGGTCGGCGGCGTCGCCGGGCTGATGGCCGGCAGCGCGTGGACCGCCGCGATCTTCGGCGTCGGGTCGGCGCTCGTGCTGGACGAGTTCGCGCTGATCCTGCACCTGCACGACGTGTACTGGGAGGAGGAGGGCCGCACCTCCGTCGACGCCGTCTTCGTGGCCGTGGCGGTCACGGGGCTGCTGCTGATGGGGCTCAAGCCGCTGAGCTGGGACTTCAGCACCCCGATCAGCCCTACCGCGATCATCGTGGCCAACCTGGCACTGGCCATCATCACGCTGCTCAAGGGCAAGATCTGGACCGGCCTCGTCGGGCTGTTCGTCCCCTTCCTCCTGGTCATCGGCGCGGTACGGCTGGCGCGTCCGGGCTCGCCGTGGGCCCATTGGTTCTTCGCCTCCAGGAAGGTGGCCAAGGCGCTACGCAGGGAGGAACGCTGGCGGCGCCCGGTCATCCGGGTCAAGATCGCCTTCCAGGAGTTCGTGTCCGGCCGCCACGATCTCCCCTCCACCCGCCGGGGCCGTCGGCATACTTAGAGGTGTGACGCTTCCTTCGCGGTGGGAGGGGATCGAGGATCGGGTGCCCGACTCCCTCGACGACCTGCACGGCCCGGCGGAGGGCACGGTCGAACTGCCGCTGCACCTCGCCTGGTCCGGCCTGCGCGCCTACGACGTCTCCGATCCCCGCCTGCGCATGTCGATGTATCAGGCAGTGCTCGCGGAAGGGCGGCGGGTGGACGTCGAGCAGTACATCTGCGCCGACCACCTGAGGAGCGACTGGCCGCGGTTGCGCAAGCTCATGGGACGCCCGCTGCGCAAGGCGTGGGAGACGCACTTCCCGGGGTTGGCGCCCGAGTGAGGCTCCCCGCCTTCCACCTCCTCCTGCTGGAGACCGCCCGGCCGGTGTGCGAGCGCTTCGGGCTGCTGCTCGCCGGTGGATACGCGATGCGCGCCCACGGATTCACCGAGCGGCCGAGCCAGGACCTCGACTTCGCCACGGCGAGCGAGACCCCGCTGCCCGAGATCGCCGCGCAGGTCGCCGCGGAATTCCGGGCGCAAGGGTTCACGGTCGAGGTGCTGGAGGTCACCCAGCGGATGGGGCGCCTGATCGTCACCGACGAGGTCACCGAGCAGGCCTGCGAGTTCGACCTGCTCCGCGAGGCGTCGCTTGGGCGGCCGCTGAAGCTGGAGCTCTGCGAGGTGGTCGGCCAGGACGATGCGGTAGGCCTCAAGGTCCGGGCGCTTCATCAGCGTGGTGTGCCGCGTGACTTCATTGACGTGGCCGCCGTCTCCGATCTCTACTCCTTCCGGGAGCTGGAGCGGCTCGGCGCACTCCACGATGACGAGTTCCTCCTGGAGGACCTGATCCAGCGACTGGAGAGCGTCGACCTGCTGGCCGACGAGGCGTTCCTGGCCTACGGGATCGGAGAGGAGCGGTTGCACGAGATCCGGCGCCTCGCCTACGCGTGGGTGGAGGACATCAAGCTGAGGCGGGCCGACGACGGGGACGCCGACTGGGACGACCCGGATGTGCCGGAGGTCGACTGATCCCCGGGGCTAGAGGATCGCGGCGGCTAGAGGATCGCGGCCGAGCGGATGGCCAGGCCGGCGCCCAGGAGGACGACCATGGTGGCCGTGCCCAGCGGGGCCAGGCGCGACAGGCGGGTGAAGACGCGGCGGCGGCTGCGCTCCAGGCGGTCGACGACCTTGACCAGCAGGAGTCCCGTGACCGTGAGCGTGGCCGCCATGCCGAAGCCGTAGGCCGTCACCAGCGCCACGCCGAACCAGGTGCGCCCGAGGGCGATCGCGCCCAGCAGGACGATCAGCGCCGACGGGCTCGGCACCAGGCCACCCGCCACGCCCATCCCCACCAGCCCGAGCCGCCTGCCCCGCTCACCACCGTCGCCGCCTTGGTCGCCGCCGTGGTCGTGGTCGTGGTCGTGCCTGTGCCCAAGCCCATGCCCATGCCCATGTCCATGCCCGTGCCCGTGCCCGTGCCCGTGCCCGTGCCCGTGCCCGTGGCCGTGGCCGTGGCCGTGGCCGTGGGTGGATTCGTGGCGGGCGTTGAGGAGGAGGCGGACGCCGATGACCGCGATGAGGACGCCGCTCGCCACCCCCAGCCAGGCCAGCACCGATTCCCCCGCCAGGGCGGTGAAGGCGCTGAGCAGCAGCCCGATCACCAGGACGCCGACCGTGTGCGTGGCGGTGACCGTGGCGCCCACCACCAGCGCGTCCCTGGGCCGGCCGCGGCGGCCTGCCAGGTAGGCGGCCATGATGGTCTTGCCGTGCCCGGGGATCAGCGCGTGCCCGGCACCCAGCAGTACGGCGAGCCCCACCGCCAGCAGGCCCAGCGGCAGCGTGAGCGAGTCGGCGCCCACCATCGCGGTGAACGTCCTGTCCAGGGCGGCCAGCGCGTCCCCGATCGGCCCGCCGATGCCGACCCCGCCGGCGATGTCCGGCGTCGCGGACCCATCCGGCGCGGCCGTGTCTCCCTGAACGGGGAGGGCGCCGGCGAACGGGATGGCCGTGAACGTGGCGGCCCGCTGGTCGAGCGGGTCCGACAGCAGGTCCGCCGGGTAGGCGCGCAGCTCGTGGCTGACGCTGGCGGCAGGGACGGTGGAGCGCGCCAGCCGGACGCCGCGACCCACGGCCGTGACCTCCCGCCACCCGATCCGCTCCTGCTCGAAGCCGTCGGTGAACGACACGTCCCCCGACACCTTCACCCGGGCCACCAGCTCGCAGGTCAGGCGGCTCGTCTGCAGCCCGCCCTGCCCCGGCGCGTAGGAGAAGCGGGCGTCGGCCACCCGCCACGGCGCAGCCGTACCGCCGACCGTCAGATGTTGGGCGGCGGCAAGCGCCGCGCACGTGCGGGAGGCGTAGCCGGTGTCGATGGTCGGCTTGGCCTGCAGCGTGGGCAGCTCGGCCGCGTCCACCACGGCGGTGCTCTCCACCCGGTCGGGGAAGACCCGCAGGCCGTTGTAGTGGTTGACGGTGAAGTTGCCCAGCGGGTGGGCGAGCACGATGGCCATGCCGATCAGCAGCGTTCTCATGACAACCTCGCCAGCGCGGGCAGTGACGTGTCGAAGCCGGGCTCGGGCGCGGGACCCAGGCCGAGCGCGTGCTCGATCGCGGCCCGGTGGTAGCGGATCAGGGGGTTGTGCCATCCGGTCGAGGCGGCCTTCTTCGCGTACGGCAGGGCCTCCCGAGCCCGCCCGTCCTTGAACAGGGCCCAGGCCAGCGCGTCGGCGGCGACCAGGTTCCTGTTGCGCGCGTACTCGGCCCTGGCGTGGCGCACGGCCGCGGCGGGCGAGCCGTGGTCGGCCTCGAACTCGGCGAAGGTGAGGTCGTCGCGCACCCCGGCGGCCTTGAAGAGCCGCTGCTGCGCCTGGAGCAGCGTCCAGTCGGCCGGCTTGCCCGCCTTGATCCTGACCTCGCCCTGCTCCATGAGGTACTGGGGGAGCGGGAGCCGGGCCACGACCTGGTCGTAGAGGCCGAGCGCCTCATCCAGGCGGCCGGACAGGGCGGCCACCCTGGCCTGGCCGGCCAGCGCCGGGGTGAAGCCCGGGTAGGCCTGCAGCGCCTTGGCGTACCAGGAGGCCGCCGTGGCGCGGTCGCCGGTGCGCAAGGCCAGCTCGCCCAGGTAGAAGCGGGCGTAGGCGAGGTCCGCGGGCACGTAGGCGTCGCCGGCGGCGTAGCCCATGTACCGGCGGGCGCCGTCCTGGTCGCCGCGGAGCTCGGCCGCGTAGGAGGCCCTGGCGTAGGCCGCCACGCCGGGCCGCAGCGCCATCATCCGGTCGACCGCCTCGGCCGCGGCCGCCAGGTCGCCGAGCTGAGTGTGGGCGTCGGCCAGCACGCCGTAGGCCGCGGCGCCGTACGGGTTGGCCTCGATCGCGCGCCGCGCCAGCCGTACCGCCGAGGCGAACTCGTGGCGTCCGGCGGCAAGCGCGGCCTGGCCGGTCAGGACGGCGTCGTCGGTGGGGGAGAGGCGGGCGGCGGTGGCCAGCGCGCCCTCGGCCTTGGGGTAGTAGGAGGGATCGCCGGTGATCCTGGCCTTGTCGACGTACTCCATGGCCAGTTGTGCCCAGCCGCGGTAGTCGCCGGGCAGGCGCCTGAGCCTGGCCTGCAGGGTCTCCGGGGTGGTCATGGCCGTGGTCGCCGTGTCGGGCGCGGGCTGCGCCGACACCGCGAAGGCGGTGAAGGCCAGCGCGCCGGCGACGATCAGGCCGGCGGCGGCGAGCAGGTAACGCATCCAGAGCTCCAGGTCGCGGTCGGGCCGCGACGGGCACGGCCGGGACTTGCGGGAGTGGCCGGCCGCGGCGGCGCGGCCGGGAAGTGCGAGAGGGGGCCGGCCGGCCGCGACGGGGGCACGGCCGGCCGGCCGCTGGTGGCGAGCGGTGGGAGAAGGCCGCCCGCCGGGAGGACCGGCGGGCCCGGGGTGGGGGACCCGCCGATCGAGGTGGCTACTTCTGCTGGTTGACCGCGACGTTGCCGGGCAGCGCCACGTACGGGAACGACTGCAGGAAGGGCCTGTCGTTGCTGTCGACCTTGTCGGTCAGGCCGGGCACGAGCTTGCCGGTCTGGGCGGCGCCCGCCACGGCCTGCAGCGAGATGTCGACGACGTCGTCGGCGAGCCGCCGGCCGTTCGGGTAGCCCTGCAGGTCGCCGCCGAGCACGCCGAGCCTGTTGGGGTCCTTGGCGGGCGGGACCGACATGTTCAGCCGCAGCATCTCCGACGGGCGCAGCTTGCCCGCGTCCTTGTTGAGGGTCTGCGAGTTCAGGTCGGCCTTGATCGGGCCGTTGCCCTTGGCGATGCCGGTCAGGAAGATCTCGACCAGGTCGTTGCGCGGGGTCGCGGGCGCCTTGATGCCGTAGATGGACTCCAGGAGCCTGGCCACCTCGGGGTCGGTCACGCGCTTGACCACCGCGGGGATGTCGGCGTCCTTGATCGGGGGCAGCGAGTTGAAGGTGTCCTTCAGCCCGCGTGGCACCACGACCTCGTTGACCAGGGCCTGGCCCAGGCGCGAGACCTGGGCGTAGCCCTTCGGGCTCCACTTGTCGGTGGTCGACCAGACGCCGATCACCGGGTTGCGCTTGGCGTCGCCCTTGAGCGCCAGCTCCTCGGCGGGCACCTGGACGGCCAGCGTGTGCACGCTGTAGCCCTTGAGCGTGTCCTGGCCGACCTCGGACAGGTTGCCGCCGTACAGCAGGTCGAAGACGCGAAGGTCCAGGAAGAACGGGTCGTCGGCCTGGCCGGCGAAGGTCTTGCCGCCGCCAGGCAGGCCCTTGATGGCCTGGGCGCGCAGCGTGCCGTAGTCGGGCATCGAGGCGGCGCCGACGTTGCTCGGGGCCACGATGCCGTCCTGGATCAGCGTCTTGGTGCCCTTGGCCGTGATGACCTTGAGCGTGTAGTGCTGGCGGTAGAGCAGGTTCGCGTCGTTGAGCGAGGTGACGGGGCCATTGTTGTACAGGAAGGTGTTCGTGCCCGCGCGGTCCTCGTCGCGGAAGGTCCACTGGTAGGTGATGTCGGGATCGGCGTCACCGTCGTTGTCGATCTTGATGTTGTAGCGGGACTTGGTGTCGAAGGAGTAGAAGTTCGGGCCGCCCTGCGGCTCCTCGAACGGGATCCAGTTGGCCAGCAGCGTCACCGTGCCGGGCTTGTCGGGGCTGACGAAGGCGTAGGTGTCGGTGTTGTCGTTCCGCGGGTCGCCCGCGATCGCCGGGGCCTCGCGGTGCGAGGAAGCAGAGCCGGTGTCGGTACGGAGCAGGGCGAACGAGGAGGCGGTCAGGGCCGCCGCGACGCCGAGTCCGACTAGAGCGCGCCGGTTGATCCGGAGCTCCATGGTTCGGTCCTTTCAGGTGATCCAGGGAAGTCTGAGGTTCCGGCCGGGTTCCTCGACGGCCTATTCGTCCCTGCCGCGCTTCCGGATGAGACCGGGTTCATCTCCTCCTCAAGGAGGAGCGTCAACGAAAGTTGACATACTTAGGTCGTCAATTTAGGTTGACCGGTGTCGATTGCGTGATCCCGTTCGTTGGGATCTTTCGGGATATATCGCGAGAGGAGACAGCGGTGATCAAGGAGCTGCTGGTCTACATCCGCCCGCACAAGTGGATCCTGGTCTTAGGCGGGGTGCTCGGTCTGATCGGGTCGGCCGCCGGGCTGGCGATGCCTTTGCTGGCCAAGTACGTGGTCGCCGCCTTCGGCGAGCACACCTCGATGGCCGGGCCGCTGATCGGGCTGACGGCGGCGGTGGTCCTCGGCGCGGTGGTCTCGGCCGGGGGCAACTACCTGATGGAGCGCACCGGCGAGGGCGTCGTGCTCGGGGCCAGGCGCAAGCTCGTCGACCGGCTGCTGCGGCTCAAGGTCGCCGACGTCGACCGGCTCAAGCCCGGCGACCTGCTGTCGCGGGTGACCGGCGACACGACGCTGCTGCGGTCCGTGCTCACCAATGGCATCGTCAACGCCGTCGGCTCGGTCTTCATGCTGGTCGGCGCGATCGTCATGATGGCCACCATGGACGGCGTGCTGCTGCTGGTCACGCTGCTCGTGGTCGTCGTCATCGGCGGGCTGGTCGGGCTGATCATGCCGAAGATCCAGCGGGCGCAGAACCAGGCGCAGGCGGCCGTGGGCGAGATGGGCGCGGTGCTCGACCGGGCACTGCAGGCCTACCGGACGGTCAAGGCCAGCGGGGCGGAGGAGCGCGAGATCGAGGTGGTCGGCGAGGCCGCCGAGCGCGCCCGCGACCGCGGCATGCAGGTGGCCGGGTGGACCTCGCTGGCCGGGGTGGCGACCTGGATGGCCGTGCAGCTCGCCTTCCTGTGCGTGCTCGCCGTGGGCGGCTCCAGGGTGGCCTCGGGCGCGCTGGAGATCTCGTCGTTGATCGCGTTCCTGCTCTACCTGTTCTACCTGGTCGCGCCGATCGGGCAGCTGGTCGAGGGGGCCGTGCAGCTGCAGCAGGGGCTGGCCGCGGTCAAGCGGATCAAGGAGATCCAGGACCTGCCCGCCGAGCCCGTCGCCACCGCCGCCCCGCAGCCGCCCGACCCGATCGGTGTCCGCTTCGACGACGTGGTGTTCCGCTACGGCGACGACCGGCCGGTCGTGCACAGCGGCGTCTCCTTCGAGGTGCCGCCGGGCGGGCTGACCGCGCTGGTCGGGCCGTCGGGAGCGGGCAAGTCCACGGTGTTCGCCCTGCTCGAGCGCTTCTACGAGCACCAGGGCGGCACGATCACCGTGGGCGGGCGCGACATCCGCGACTGGCCGCTCGGCGAGCTGCGGTCGGCGCTCGGCTACGTCGAGCAGGACGCGCCGGTGCTGGCCGGCACGCTGCGGGAGAACCTGCTGTTCGCCGCGCAGAACGCCACCGAGGACGAACTCAGGCGCGCGATCAGCCGGACCCGCCTGGACGACCTGGTGAAACGCCTGCCCGAAGGGCTCGACACGGCCGTCGGCCACCGCGGGGTGCTGCTGTCGGGCGGCGAGCGGCAACGCGTGGCGATCGCCAGGGCGCTGCTGCGCAAGCCCAGGCTGCTCCTGCTCGACGAGGCCACCTCCCAGCTCGACGCCGTCAACGAGCTGCGGCTGCGTGAGGTGATCGCGGAGGTGGCCACCGAGACGACCGTGCTCGTCATCGCGCACCGCCTGTCGACCGTGACCAACGCCGACCGCATCGTGGTCATGGAAGGCGGCGGCGTGCGGGCCGTCGGAACCCACGCCGACCTGGTCGGGGAGGACGAGCTCTACCGCGAGCTGGCCGCCACGCAGTTCCTGGTGAGCTAGTACGCTCGTCGTGAATGGGTTCATTCACGAAGGGATCGCCATGAGCAGGATCGTTCGCGCGCCTCGCGGCACCGCCATCACCGCCAAGGGATGGCCGCAGGAGGCCGCCCTCCGCATGCTCCAGAACAATCTGGACCCCGAGGTCGCCGAGCATCCCGAGCAGCTGGTCGTCTATGGAGGGTCGGGCAAGGCGGCCCGTGACTGGCCCTCCTTCGACGCGATGGTCAGGACGCTGACGACCCTGGAGGGGGACGAGACGCTGCTGGTCCAGTCGGGCCGCCCCGTCGGGGTCTTCCGCACCCACGAGTGGGCGCCTCGCGTCCTCATCGCCAACTCCAATCTCGTACCCGACTGGGCCAACTGGGAGGAGTTCCGCCGGCTCGAGGCCGCTGGGCTCACCATGTACGGGCAGATGACGGCGGGTTCCTGGATCTACATCGGCACCCAGGGCATCCTGCAGGGCACCTACGAGACCTTCGCCGCCGTCGCCGCCAAGAAGTTCGGCGGCACGCTGGCCGGCACGATCACGCTGACCGCCGGCCTCGGCGGGATGGGCGGCGCCCAGCCGCTGGCCGTCACCATGAACGGCGGCGTGGCGATCTGCATCGACTGCGACCCGCGCAGCGTCGAGCGGCGCATCGAGCACCGCTACCTCGACGTCAAGGCCGACAACCTGGACGAGGCGCTCCGCCTGGCCTACGAGGCGCGCGACCAGCGCCGGCCGCTGTCGATCGGCGTGGTCGCCAACGCGGCCGACGCCGTGCCCGCGCTCCTGGCGCGCGGCGCGGAGATCGACATCGTCACCGACCAGACCTCGGCCCACGACCCGCTGATGTACCTGCCGCTCGGCATCGCCTTCGAGGACATGGCGCTCGAGCGCGACAAGGACCCGGCGGGCTTCACCCAGCGGGCGCGCGAGTCGATGGCCAAGCACGTCGAGGCGATGGTGGGCTTCAAGGACGCCGGGGCCGAGGTGTTCGACTACGGCAACTCCATCCGCGGCGAGGCGCAGCTGGCCGGGTACGCCAGGGCCTTCGACTTCCCCGGGTTCGTGCCCGCCTACATCAGGCCGCTGTTCTGCGAGGGCAAGGGCCCCTTCCGCTGGGCGGCGCTGTCGGGCAACCCGGCCGACATCCACAAGACCGACCAGGCGATCCTTGAGCTCTTCCCCGACAACGAGCCGCTGGCCCGCTGGATCCGCAAAGCCGGCGAGAAGGTGCACTTCCAGGGGCTGCCCGCGCGCATCTGCTGGCTCGGGTACGGCGAGCGGAACCTCGCCGGGGAGCGCTTCAACGACATGGTGGCCTCCGGCGAGCTCGAGGCGCCCATCGTCATCGGGCGTGACCACCTCGACAGCGGGTCCGTGGCCTCGCCGTACAGGGAGACCGAGGCGATGGCCGACGGGTCCGATGCGATCGCCGACTGGCCGCTGCTCAACGCCATGCTCAACACCGCCTCGGGCGCGGCATGGGTGTCCATCCACCACGGCGGCGGCGTCGGCATCGGCCGCTCGATCCACTCCGGCCAGGTGACGGTCGCCGACGGCACGGCGCTCGGCCGCGAGAAGCTCAACCGCGTCCTCACCAACGACCCGGGCACGGGCGTCATGCGGCACGTCGACGCGGGCTACGACGAGGCGATCGACGTGGCTGCCGAGAGGGGCGTCCGCATCCCGATGCGGGAATCCTGACATCGGTTGTACGGCGGGCCGCTCCTTCCGGCCGCCCGCCGTACTCCGGCTGAGGGCCCGCGGGCGGCGCTTGCGGCGAGTCGGTGACGGTTGCTCGCCGCTACGACTCCGCTGTAGCCCGCCCGAGGGAGCCCGCCGCCTGGCCGCCGACCGCCGTGCGCCGGGCTCCGCCGTACTCCTCCTCGCCGCACCGGCGCGGGGGAGGCCCAGGGTGGCGCTCAGTGAGTGAGCCAGCCGTACCGGAGAGCCTGAAGCCGCGGTGCTCAGGGAGTGAGCGGTGGGTGTTCAGGGAGTGAGACGGCGGGGATGAGAATGCGCCGTGGCAGGCGTTGGAGGTTTCGTGGCGTATCAGGGCGGATTGGATGGGTTGCTGGACGGACGCCGGCTCTCGCCGGTGCAGCGGCGGATCGCGCACTACCTGACGGAGAACCTGCACGACGCGATCTTCCTGTCGAGCGTCGAGCTGGCCGAGCGGGCGGGCGTGAGCCAGCCGTCGGTCACCAGGTTCGCGATGGTGCTCGGCTTCACCGGGTATCCGGAGCTGAAGCAGGCGCTCAGGCCGCTGGTGCTCGGCGAGCGGTCCGCGGCGCCCCAGGAGTCGCTGATCAGGGGCGCCATCGACAGCGAGATCCACAACCTCACCGTGGTGCGCGACCGCCTTGCCGCGCTGCCGCTGAAGGAGCTGGGCGAGGCGCTCGCCGCCACCGAGCCGCTGCCCGTGCTGGGGCTGCGGGTGTCGTCGGGGCTGGCCACCACGTTCGCCTACTACGCCCGCAGGATCCACCCGGACGTGCGGTTGCTGGTGCACGGTGGGTCCGAGCTGGTCGACGGGCTGCACGCGGCCCGGCGGGCGGGCGCGGAGTGGGTGGTGGCGGTCGTGCTGCCGCGCTATCCGGCGGAAGCCGTACAGGCTCTGGAGTACGCGCAGAAGCTGGGGCTGAGGACCGCGGTGATCACCGACAAGCCGGGCTTTCCCGCCGAGGTGGTGCTGGACGCGCCGGTGGGGGACAGGCTCGTGTTCGACTCGCACGCTGCGCCGCTCGCGCTGGCCATGGCCCTGGTGGAGGCCATGGCCGACGCGGCGCCGCTGCGCACCCAGGCGCGCCTGGAGGAGTACGAGCGGATGACCGACGAGACCGGGGTGTTCCTAACCGGCGACGCGTCGTAGCGAGCGCACCGACCAGGCCGTGGTGATCGCGGCCAGCACGATGAACAGCGCGAACGCGATCGGGATCTCCACGGCCGACAGGTTGCCCGTGAACAGCGCCCGTCCCGCCTCGACCGCGTAGTAGAGCGGGTTGATCTTCGCGACCACCTGCATCCAGTGCGGCGCGAACGCGATCGGGATGAACAGGCCTGCCAGCAGCATGACAGGCAGCATGAAGAGGTTCAGCGTCTGCGACATGCCGTTCTCGTCCCGTACGGCCAGCGCCAGGCCCTGCGAGAGGCTGGAGGCGAACAGCCCGGTGGCGGCCATGAGCAGCAGCATCAGCAGCAGCGCCGCGATCCCGATGCGCAGCCCCATCAGCCAGGCCACGACCACGACCAGGATCGCCTGGACGACCAGCGTGACCATGTCCCTGGTCACGCGCCCGAGCACGATCGCGGGCCGCCAGGCCGGGCTGACCGCGTACCGCTCGACCGAGCCGTTGCGCAGCTCGCCGATCAGGCCGAACCCGGAGAACAGCGAGCCGAACACCGCGATCATCATCATCGCGGCGGGGGTGAACAGCTGCAGCGCCTCGACCGTGCTGCCGCCGCGGGTCATCGACTTCAGCAGCGGGGCGAACATCAGCAGGTAGAGCACCGGCTGGATGATCCCGAACAGCGGCCAGACCGGGTTGGAGAAGGACTTCTTCAGCTCGTACCCGGTGAACAGCGACAGATGGCGGATCATGCGGCGGCTCCCGCGTCCCGAAGCGAACGGCCGGTCTTGGCCAGGAAGACGTCGTCCAGCGTGGACCGGTCGAGCGCGATCGAGGCGAGCCCGAGCCCCCGCTCCTCCAGGGTCCGCAGCAGGCCGGGCAGCGCGTGCTCGCCGTCGTCGACGTAGACACGCAGCACGTCGTCGTCGATGCGCGTCTCCCTGGCGTGCGGCTGGAGCGCCTCGGCTGCCTCCTCCAGCCGGTCGAGCCGCAACGTGATGACGTCGCCCGACACCTCGCGCTTGAGCGCGGCGGGGGTGCCCTCGGCCACCACGGTGCCGTGGTCGACGATCACCAGGCGGTCGCAGAGCACGTCGGCCTCGTCCAGGTAGTGGGTGCTGAGCAGCACGCTGGTGCCCAGCTCGCGCAGCCGCCTGATCTGGTCCCACAGGTTGGCCCTGTTCTGCGGGTCGAGGCCGGTGGTCGGCTCGTCGAGGAAGAGCAGCGGCGGGCTGTGCACCAGGCCGAGCGCGATGGCCACGCGCCGTTTCTGCCCGCCGGACAGCGTGCGGCCGGGACGGTCGGCCAGCTCGGTCAGCTCGAACCGGTCGAGCACCTCGGCGGTGGCCTTGGCGGGGTCGGGGACGTTGTGGATCCTCGCGGCCATCATGATCTGCGCGCGGGCGGAGGTGGTGTCCTCCACGCCACCTTCCTGGCTCACGTAGCCGAGCTCGCGGCGGATCGCGGCGGGCTCGCGCCGCAGGTCGTGACCCGCGATGGTGGCCGTCCCCTCGTCGGGGACGATGAGCGTGGCCAGCATGCGGATGGTGGTGGTCTTGCCCGCCCCGTTGGGGCCGAGGACGCCGAAGATCTCGCCCTTGTCGATTTTCAGGTCGACGCCGCGGACCGCCTCGACGGTCTGGGTGCCCTTTCTGGAACGCGTGGTGAACGTCTTGCGCAATCCCTGCGCATCAATGATCACGGGGGGTTGCTCCTTCGTTAGGGGAGTTCGTCCGCCTCGACCTGCTTGATAGCTTCCTCCGCCCAGGCGAGCTGTGTGCGGAGCATGCCGATGGTGAGGCGAAGATTCTCGTCGATGTGGCGCGGCGCGCCGTATGCCTGCTTGCGGCCGATGATGCCTTCGGTGCCCTTGATCGAACCCTTGAGCTGCCCGATGCGCGCCTCGAGTGCGGTGATCAGTTCCTCCTTGGGCAGGTGGTCCATGAACGTGAGGGCCACCTGGAAGGGGTCGATGATCGGTTCGACCTTGTACCAGGCCATCGTGATCAGCAGCTGGAACTCGCGGCGACCAGCCTCGGTGATCTGGTAGACCGTCCTGCCGCCCTTACCGCCCTCGACGACCTCGAGGAGCCCCTCGGCCTCCATCTTGGACAAGCCGTGGTAGATCGAGCCGAAGGCCACGTTGGACCACTGATCGGCGCCCATCCGCTCCAGGCTCCGCCGGACCTGGTAACCGTTCATCGGTCCCTCGAGGAGCTGGCCGAGGATGAGGATTCGCGTCGAAGACATGCTACAAGTTTGTATTCAAATTTGAATATGTGTCAAGATCTACTCATGAGTGATCGACCAACCGCCCTGATCACGGGCGCTTCGCGCGGTATCGGGCGGGCCGTCGCCCAGGCCCTGGCGCCCACGCACCGGATCGTGCTCGGCGGCCGGGACGAGGCCGCGCTTGCCCAGGTCGCCGCCGGGCTGCCGGACGCGACCGTCTGGCCGGTGGAGCTGACCCGCGTCACGGCCGCCGACGTGGCCGGCATCGAGCGGCTGGACGTGCTCGTGCACAGCGCCGGCATCGCGCCGCTGGGCAGGATCGCCGAAACCTCCGCCGAGACCTGGCGCACGGTCATGGACGTCAACGTGGTCGCGGTGGCCGAGCTGACCCGGCTGCTGCTGCCTGCCCTGCGCGCCGCCCGCGGCCACGTGGTCTGCGTCAACTCGGGCGCCGGCCAGCGGGCCAACCCCGGCTGGGGCGCCTACGCGGCGAGCAAGTTCGCCATGCGCGCCTTCGCCGACGCGCTGCGGCAGGAGGAGCCCGAACTCCGCGTGACCACCGTGTATCCCGGCCGCACGGCCACCGACATGCAGCGCAAGGTCAGGGAGCACGAGGGCGGCGCCTTCGAGCCCGAGCGCTACCTGGAGCCGGACACCGTCGCCCGGGCCATCATGGCCGCCGTCTTCGCGGGTCCTGACGCCCATCTCACCGAACTCACCCTGCGTCCGGCGGCCGGACCGGTCACGTGAATGGATCCATTCACTAAAGTGTCAGCATGCTTGACGAACTCGCGCGCATCGGTCGTGATCCCGCCACCAACGGCTACGTCAGGGACGCCTGGTCGGCAGCCGATCTCGAACTGAGGGAATGGTTCCGGGGTGAGGCGGCCCGCCGGGGGCTGGACGTCCATGAGGACCGCAACGGCAACCTGTGGGCCTGGTGGGGCGACCCGTCGCGCCGGGCGGGCGTCGTCACGGGCTCCCACCTGGACTCCGTACGGCAGGGCGGCGCCTTCGACGGGCCCCTCGGGGTCGTGTCGGCGTTCGCCGCGCTGGATGTACTGAAAAATCGGGACTTCGTGCCGGGCAGGCCGCTCGGCATCGCCTGCTTCAGCGACGAGGAGGGAGCCAGGTTCGGCGTGCCGTGCATGGGCTCCCGGCTGCTGACCGGCGTGCTGGACCCGGAGCGGGCCCTGGGCCTGACCGACGACGAGGGCGACACGCTGGCGGACGTGATGGCCGGGGCTGGGCGCAAGCCGCAGGCCATCGGGCGTGACGACGAGACCCTGGCCATGGTCGCGACGTTCGTGGAACTGCACGTGGAGCAGGGCCGCGGGCTGGTGGAGCTCGGCGCGCCCGTGGGGGTCGCCAGCGCGATCTGGCCGCACGGGCGGTGGCGCTTCGACTTCCGCGGCGAGGCCAACCACGCCGGGACGACCCGGCTGGTGGACCGCGACGACCCGATGCTGCCGTTCGCCCGCATGGTGCTGGCCGCCCGCGAGACGGCGACGACGCACGGGGTGGTGGCCACGGTGGGCAAGGTCAGGGTCAGCCCGAACAACGCCAACGCCGTCCCTGGCTCCGTCTCCGCCTGGCTCGACGTCCGCGGGGCGCGCGAGGAGGACGTCAGGGCCGTCGTCGGCGAGCTCGCCCGCGGCGTCGAGGTGAGCGAGGAGTCCTGGACGCCCGTGGTGGACTTCGACGCCGCGCTGCGCGACCGCGTGGCGGCCGTGGCGGGCCACGCGCCCGTGCTGCCCACCGGCGCCGGGCACGACGCGGGGATCCTGGCCTCGGCCGGGGTCCCGAGCGCGATGGTGTTCGTGCGGAACCCGACCGGCGTGTCCCACTCGCCGCAGGAGCACGCCGAGCCCGAGGACTGCGAGGCTGGTGTCGTCGCACTGGCGAACGTGCTGGAGGATCTGTGCCGCTGACGTACTGGTGCGAGCAGGCCTGGCTGCCCGAGGGCCTGAAGGAGTCCGTCCTCGTCGAGGTCGACGGGACCCGCATCGCGAAGATCACCCAGGGCGAGCCCGGCGGCGCGGAGCGCCTGCCGGGACTGACGATCCCCGGCCTGGCCAACGCCCACTCGCACGCCTTCCACCGGGCCCTGCGCGGCGCCACCCAGCAGGGCAGGGGCGACTTCTGGACCTGGCGCGACCAGATGTACCAGGTGGCGGGGGCGCTGGATCCCGACTCCTACCGGGAACTGGCCACCGCCGTCTACGCCGAGATGGCGCTGGCCGGCATCACGTGCGTGGGCGAGTTCCACTACCTGCACCACGGTCCTGGGGGCCGGCCGTACGACGATCCCAACAGCATGGGGCACGCGCTGATCGACGCGGCGCGGGCGGCCGGGCTGCGGATCGCGCTGCTCGACACCTGCTACCTCACAGGCGGGGTCGGGACTGCGCTGGCCGGGGCGCAGGTGCGTTTCGGCGACGGGGACGCCGAGCGGTGGGCCGAGCGGGCCGACGCGCTGGCGGCGGCCTACCACGGGCAGCACGACGTGGAGATCGGCGCGGCCATCCACTCGGTGCGGGCCGTGCCGCCGGACCAGATGCCGCTCGTGGCCGAGTTCTCCCACCACCACGCGGCGCCGCTGCACGCGCACGTCTCCGAGCAGCGCGCGGAGAACGCCGCCTGCGTCGAGCGCTACGCCGCCACCCCCGTCGAGGTGCTGCACGAGCGGGGCGCGCTCGGCCCGCGCTCGACCGCGGTGCACGCCACCCACCTGACCGAGGTGGACATCGAGCTGCTCGGCCAGTCGAGCACCTACATCTGCATGTGCCCCACGACGGAACGCGACCTGGCCGACGGCATCGGCCCCGCCAGGACGCTGCACGACCGCGGCGCGCCCGTCACGCTCGGCTCCGACAGCCACGCCGTGATCGACCTGTTCGAGGAGGCGCGCGCCGTCGAGCTGAACGAGCGCCTGGCCAGCGAGCAGCGGGGCCACTGGCGCGCGGCGGAGCTGCTCGCCGCGGCCACGGTGACGGGCCACGCCTCGCTCGGCTTCCCCGACGCGGGCATGCTGGTGCCCGGCGCCTGGGCGGACCTGGTCTCCGTCACGCTGGACTCGGTCCGTACGGCCGGCACCACGGGACCCGAGGCCGTGGTCTACGCGGCCACCGCGGCCGACGTGCACTCCGTGGTGGCCTCGGGCCGCCGCATCGTGGCCGACGGCCACCACATTTCCGGAAATGTCGGGCGCATGTTGATCGAAGCGATGGGAGCACTGCGATGACCGCAACAGTGATCGACGGGATCGGGCTGCTCTTCACCGGGCACGAGGAGATCCAGGACGCGGCCCTGGTGATCGAGGACGGCCAGGTCGCCTGGACGGGTCCGGCCGGTCAGGCGCCCGAGGCCGACGAACGGCACGACGCCGGGGGCCGGTGCGTGATCCCCGGGTTCGTCGACAGCCACGCGCACCTGGTCTTCGCCGGTGACCGTACGGCCGAGTTCAACGCCCGCATGTCGGGCCAGCGCTACTCCGCCGGCGGCATCCGCACCACCGTGGCCGCCACCCGCCAGGCCGGCGACGCCGAGCTGGCCACGCGCGCGGACGCGCTGGTGCGGGAGATGCTGCGCCAGGGCACGACGACCGTGGAGATCAAGAGCGGCTACGGGCTGACCGTCGAGGACGAGCGCCGGGCGCTGGAGATCGCCACCGGGCTGACCGACGAGACCACCTACCTGGGGGCGCACGTCGTCCCGGCCGACGCGGGCAAGGAGGACTACGTCCGGCTGGTCACCGGGGAGATGCTGGAGGCGTGCGCGCCCTACGCCAAGTGGGTGGACGTCTTCTGCGAGCAGGGCGCCTTCGACGGCGACGAGACCAGGGAGATCCTCACCAAGGGCATGAAGGCCGGGCTCCTGCCGCGCGTGCACGCCAACCAGCTGACCGAGGGGCCGGGGGTGCGGATCGCGGTCGAGCTGGGGGCGGCCTCGGCCGACCACTGCACGCACCTGTCCGACGCCGACGTGGATGCGCTCGCCTCCTCGCAGACCGTGGCCACGCTGCTGCCGGGGGCCGAGTTCTCCACCCGCTCGCCGTACCCGGACGCGCGGCGGCTCATCGACGCGGGGGCCACGGTGGCGATCGCGACCGACTGCAACCCGGGCTCGTCGTTCACCTCCTCGATGGCCTTCTGTGTGGCGCTGGCCGTACGGGAGATGCGCATGACGCCGCTCGAGGCGGTGACGGCCGCGACCGTCGGAGGGGCGCGCGCGCTGCGGCGCACGGACGTAGGCTCACTGGTGCCAGGGGCTCGCGCGGACCTCGTCGTGCTCGATGCTCCCTCGTACGTGCATCTGGCCTACAGGCCCGGCGTACCCCTCGTTCACCAGGTATTTCAGGCCGGTCTCCTCCTTGAGTAGGACATCCAGAATCGTCCCGTGGCCGTAGACCTTTAGGGAATCTTTGCATCTGGCCGGACGTTGGCCGGTTAAGAACGCAGCTGCGGAACGAGGTGCCTGGGGATGGCAAGGCCTACGGGGAGTCGCACGCAGGAGCAGCACGTCGCCGATCGCGATCTGCTGGGGACATATCTGGCCGAGATCGGCCGGGTCCCGCTGCTCACGGCGGAGGAAGAGGTAGAGCTCGCCAAGCGGATCGAGGCGGGGCTCTTCGCCGAGCAGCTGCTCGACAGCGGGGGCTCGGAGCCGCGGATCGGGGACGCGGCGGACGAGGAGCTCGAGCGGCTGGCGGTTTCCGGCCAGCGGGCGAAGGACGAGTTCATCCAGGCCAACCTGCGCCTGGTGGTGGCGGTGGCCAGGAAGTACTCCGGGCGCGGGATGCCGCTGATCGACCTGGTCCAGGAGGGCAACCTGGGCCTGGTGCGGGCGGTGGAGAAGTTCGACTACAAGCGTGGCTACAAGTTCTCCACCTACGCCACCTGGTGGATCCGGCAGTCCGTGGGCCGGGCCATCCACGAGCAGGCCCGCCCGGTGCGCCTGCCCACGCACGCCGGTGAGCAGATGACGCGGCTCATGCGGGTGCGCAGGGACATGCTGGCCGAGTTCGACGTGGAGCCCACCGACGACGACCTGGCCGAGATCCTGGAGCTGCCCATCGAGCGCGTGCGCGAGCTGCGCCGCTGGGCCTCCGACCCGGTCTCGCTGCAGCTCGGCGTGGGCGACGAGGACGAGACCGAGCTGGGCGACATGATCGCCGACGAGACCTGGGCCGACCCCGAGCAGCAGGCCATCGACATCCTGGAGCGCGAGCGCCTCGACACCTGGCTGACCGGGCTCGAGGGCGACACGCGCGACATGCTGCGCTGGCGCTACGGGCTGGTGGACGGCCGCGAGCACACGCTCACCGAGGTCGGGGAGCGGTACGGCATCGGCCGCGACCGTGCCCGCAGGATCGAGCGGGACGCGCTCGCCCGGCTGCGGAAGATGGCCAGCGCCGCCGCCTGACGCTGTCTCTAATCGAGAGTAGGCTCTGGGCATGCTGGAGCTGTCCATCCTGGGCTTCCTCTACGAGGAGCCCATGCATGCCTACGAGCTGCGCAGCCGGATCTCCGGGCTGTCGGGCCACATCCGGCCGGTGAGCGACGGCGCGCTGTATCCCGCCGTCGATCGGCTCCGCAAGGCGGGCTTCGTGGACAAGCAGGAGGAGCCCGGCGGCAAGCGGCAGATGCTCTCGCTGACCGGCGCCGGGCGGGAGGAACTGCTGCGGCGGCTGCGCGAGCCTGCCGAGCTGGAGATCACCGACCGCGACTCCTTCCTCGTCCTGCTGGCCTTCCTCGGCTACCTGCCCGACCCGGCCGACCAGCTGCGCGTCCTGCGCCGCCGCCTGGCCTTCTACGACCAGCCGGCCAGCTACTTCTACGACAGGGGCCGCCCGATGCGGTCGGCGGAGATGACCGACCGCTTCCGCAAGGGCATGCTGACCATCGCCGCCGCCACCAAGCGAGCCGACATGGACTGGCTCCGCACCGAAATCGCCGCCCTGGAAGCGGCTGCCACCGGGTAGCTCTCTTCGACCCCGCCTAATTCGCGCGCAGGAGGCGGTTCAGGAGCTCTTCCGCGGCGGCCTCCGCCGGGGCTGTGTCGTCGGTGCGCGCGGCCAGGAGAGCCAGTTCGTTGATGGCCGCGAGCAGGACGTGTGCCTGCAGGTCGACCTCCTCAGGCGGGAAGGCCTCCGACGCCTCCAGGACCGCCTTGAGCATGCCGAAGGCGTGCCGTTCCTCCATCGCGCGCCAGGCCTCCCAGCCGAGCACCGACGGGGCGTCGATGAGGATGATGCGCCGGATCACCGGATCGCCGGCCAGCCGGATCCAGCTCAGCGCGCCCACTCGCAGCGCCTCGCGGGGATCCTTCAGCCCCGCCGTGGCCCGCGCCAGCTTGACGCCCACGTCTGTCTCGATGGCCTCGAGCACGGCTTCGAACAGCGCGTCCTTGCCCGCGAAGTGGTGGTAGAGCGCGCCCCTGCTCAATCCCGACTCCTGCAGGACCGCCTCGACCGAGGTGCCGTCGTAGCCGTGCTCGGCGAACAACCGCGTGGCGATGGCGAGGAGCTGCTCGCGGGTCGCCGCGCCGCGTTCCGCCTTGAGATTCATGGGACCACTCTAGACAAACCGACAGCCGGTCGGTAATTTCATAGACCGACAGTCGGTATGTAATTTCAACGGGAGGGCTCCATGCACTACGAGGACGTGGGTCAGGGACCGGTGGCGCTGTTCGTCCACGGGGTGGGCACCAGCTCCTACCTGTGGCGCAACGTGATCGCCGAGCTGCGCGACGAGCGCAGATGCGTGGCCGTCGACCTGCCGCTGCACGGCGGCAGCGAGCCGCAGGAGGACCTGTCCATCCCCGCGCTGGCCGAGGCGGTCGAGGAGGTGTGCCAGGAGCTCGGCCTCGACCAGGTCGACCTGGTCGCCAACGACACGGGCGGCGCCGTCGCCCAGATCTTCGCGGTCAGGCACTCCGAGCGGCTGCGCTCGCTCACGCTGACCAACTGCGACGTGCACACCAACACGCCGCCCGAGGCGTTCGAGCCCACCGTCCAGCTGGCCGCCGACGGGCAGCTCGCGGCGCTCACCGAGGCGGTGCTCGACCAGCCGGAGCTGGTCGCCCAGACCGCCTTCGGCGACGGGTACGAGCGCATCGACGACCCGAAGGCGCTGGTGGACAACTTCCTGCGGCCGATCTTCGCCAAGCAGGACGGCGGGCGGGCCTTCGAACGCCTGCTCACCTCGATCGACGCCGAGGACATGGTGGCCATCGAGCCCCAGCTCACGGTCCTGGCCGTGCCCACGCTCGTGGTGTGGGGCACCGGGGACGTCTTCTTCGACAAGAAGTGGGCGTACTGGCTGCGCGACACGATTCCGGGCGTGCGCGAGGTGGTCGAGATCGAGGGCGGCCGGCTGTTCTTCCCCGACGAGCGCGCCGGCGAGCTCGTCCCGCACCTGCGCCGCTTCTGGGCCTCCCTGGACTGATTAGCATCCTCTGGTGAGAATCCAGGCGCTGCGCAGGTATCCGGTCAAGTCCATGCTCGGTGAGGAGATCTCCGAGGCCCAGGTGACGGAGCGGGGGATCCTGGGTGACCGGGCGCGAGCCGTACTCGACCTGGAAACAGGGAAGATCGCCAGCGCGAAGACCCCCAGGCTGTGGCGGGACCTGCTGACGCTCGACGGCGCGAACCCGCCGGGCGACGCCGAGCTGTCGCGGCTGCTGGGACGCGAGGTCAAGCTGGTCGACGCCCCTCCCGAGGGCGCCACGTTCGAGCGATCGGTGCCCGAGGAGGTGCTCGACCGGGGTCTGGAGGCCGAGGTGGCGTTCACGGTCGGGACCCTGGGCGGCCTGGTTCCGGGGACGTTCTTCGACTTCGCGCCGGTTCACCTGGTCACCACCTCGACACTGGCCAGGATCGGCGAGCTCGGCCCGCGGGGGACCGTGGAGGCCCTCCGCTACCGTCCCAACCTCGTGGTCGAGACGGAGGCGGAGGGCTTCGCCGAGAACGCCTGGGTCGGCCGTGAGCTGCGGATCGGGGCCGAGGTGGCCCTGCAGGTCCTGGTGGCGACCCCGCGCTGCGCCGTACCGACGCTCGCGCACGGCGACCTGCCGCGCGACACCGACGCGCTGCGCACGCCCGCCCGCCACAACCGCGTCCAGGTCCTCGACCTGGGCCCGCAGCCCTGCGCCGGGATCTACGCCCGGGTCGTGAACCCCGGAGTGATCAGGGCCGGCGACCCGGTGCGGGTGGTCTGAGGCCTCACTTCAGGTACTTCTCCAGGTCGTCGAGGATTCCGCCGGCCGCGGTCACGCCGATGCCGAGCATCCAGACCTCGTCGTCGACGTTGTGGGCGTTGCCCGACTTGACGCCCGCCAGGTTCTTCCACAGCGGGCCGCCGGTGACCTCGGCCTGGCTCTTGGCCGCGGCGTCGCCGTAGGCGCTGTAGAAGATCGCGTCGCCGTCGGCCTGGGCGATGTTCTCCTGGCTGAGCTTGCCGAAGCGCCGGTCGGCCTGGCCCTCGAGCAGCTGCGGCTGCGGGCGCTGGATGCCGGCGTCTCCCAGGACGATGCCGCTGAAGGACTGCGGGCCGTACATCCTGATCTCGGTGGGCATGAAGCGGACGATGCTCACCTTCAGCTTGGCGAACTTGGCGCCGACCGTCCTGGCCCGCTGCTCGTAGGCGTGCAGCAGGTCCTGCGCCTTGTCGCGGTGGCCGAGGGCGTCGGCGTCCAGAAGGAAGTTCTCCTTCCACGTGACGCCCACCTTCTCCGTGAAGACGGTCGGGGCGATCTTGCTGAGCTTGTCGTAGAAGGCGGCCTGGCGGAACTTCGTGCCGAGGATCAGGTCCGGCTTGAGCGCCATGATGGCCTCGAGGTTGGGCTGCTGCAGCGTGCCCACCGGCTTGGTGGCCGACAGCGCCGAGCCGAGGTAGGCGGGCCACTTCTGGCTCTCGGTCGCCTGCGCCGCGCCGACCGGGCTCATGCCGAGCGAGACCATCGTGTCCAGCTTGTCGGTGTCGAGCACGACCACCCGCTTGGGCTGGGCGGGCACCTTCGTCTCGCCCATCGCGTGCTTGATCGTCCGGGTCGGCCCCTCGGGGGTCGAGCCGCCGGACGAGCCACAGGCGGCGAGGGCGAACACGGGCAGCATGGCGACGATGGCCAGGCGCAATCGCATGACAGATCCTTGCTCGGGGGCAGTTGGGGAAGGTTAGGCAATCCTAAGTCTAACGTCCGGAATGTTTCATGTGAGAAGTCCGAAACGTCCGCGAAACACCGGTGCGGCGAGATTCACGCATGCGAAACACACCCGGTCGAGCCACGAAACGGTGGACGAACACGCTGTGGCCACACGTCACATCGTAAGGAGGGTCGCGTCGTGAAGATCGATAGCGGCACCACGGCCTGGATGCTCGCGGCCACCGCGCTGGTGCTGCTGATGACTCCGGGGCTCGCGTTCTTCTACGGGGGCATGACCAGGGCCAAGAGCGTCCTGAACATGATGATGATGTCCTTCGTGGCCATCATCACGGTGACCATCGCCTGGGTGCTCTACGGACACTCCCTGGCATTCAGCGACAACCCCAGCTCGTTCCTGAACAACATCGTCGGCGGGCTGAAGGACGTAGGACTCCAGAGCCTGGTCGACACGGCGACCAAGGACGACGGCACGGGCATGCCGAGCCTGGTGTTCTCGGCCTTCCAGCTGACCTTCGCCATCATCACCGTCGCGCTGATCTCCGGGGCGATCGCCGACAGGGCGAAGTTCGGCGCGTGGGTGGTCTTCAGCGTCGTCTGGGCGACCATCGTGTACTTCCCCGTCGCCCACTGGGTGTGGGGCACCGGCTGGCTCAACGCCCTGGGCATCGAGGACTTCGCCGGCGGTACGGTCGTCCACATCAACGCCGGCGCCGCGGGCCTGGCCCTCGCGCTGGTGCTCGGCAAGCGCAAGGGCTGGCGCAAGGAGCCGATGCGCCCGCACAACCTGACGCTGGTGCTGCTCGGCGCCGGGCTGCTGTGGTTCGGCTGGTTCGGCTTCAACGCCGGCTCCGAGCTCGCGGTCGACGGTACGGCCGGCCTGGCGTTCATGAACACCCAGGTGGCCACCGCCGTCGCGGCCGGAGCCTGGCTGGTCGTGGAGAAGATGCGTGACGGGCACGCCACCAGCCTCGGCGTCGCCTCCGGCGCGGTCGCCGGCCTGGTCGCCATCACCCCCGCCTGCGGCTTCGTCGACCCCTGGGCCGCGGTCGTCATCGGCCTGATCGCCGGCGTGGTCTGCGCGTACGCCGTGGGCGCCAAGTACCGCCTCGGCTTCGACGACTCCCTCGACGTGGTGGGCGTCCACCTGGTCGGCGGCGTGATCGGCGCCGTGTCCCTCGGCTTCCTGGCCGCGCACCCGTTCCTGCCGCAGCAGCACAAGGGTCTGTTCTACGGCGAGGGCTTCACACAGCTCGGCCTGCAGGTGCTCGGCCCGGTCGCGATCGGTGGCTTCTCGTTCGTGGTCGCCTACGTCGCCGGCAAGATCATCGACAAGACCATGGGCTTCCGGATCTCCGAGGAGGACGAGGTCACCGGCGTCGACATCACCACCCACGCCGAGACCGGCTACGACCTCGGCACCGTGCATGCCTCCGGCGTGGCTTCCCCCAACGGCCCGGCCGTCGTCACTAAGAAGGTGGACGCATGAGGCTCATCACCGCCGTCGTCAAGCCGTTCAAGCTCGATGACGTGAAGGCCGCACTGGAGCAGTTCGGCATCAAGGGCATGACGGTCAGCGAGGCCAGCGGCTACGGCCGGCAGCGCGGCCACACCGAGGTCTACCGCGGCGCCGAGTACCAGGTGGACCTGGTGCCCAAGGTCAGGATCGAGGTGCTCGCCGAGGAGGACGACGCCGAGGACGTGATCGACGTCATCGTCAAGGCCGCCCAGACGGGCAAGATCGGCGACGGCAAGGTCTGGTCGGTCCCGGTGGACACGGTCATCCGCGTCCGCACCGGGGAGCGGGGCCCCGAGGCCCTGTGATCCGGGAGACACGGTGATCCGGGAGACGCTTTGAGGGGCGAGGTTCACTCGTACTCCGCGGCCCGCGCGCAGCGGGCCGCGGACACCGATCGCTGGCTCAAGAATCTCTTCCGTACGGCGAGCGACGGCCAGGGCGCCTCCCTGGTGGCCGTCGGCAGCCTCGGTCGCCGGGAGCTGGCCCCCGGCAGCGACCTGGACCTGGTCCTGCTGCACGAGGGCAGGCAGGACATCGGCCTGATCGCGGACCGCATCTGGTATCCCGTCTGGGACTCGGGCACCGGCCTCGACCACTCCGTCCGCACCGTGGACGAGGCCGTGGACGTGGCCCGCCAGGACCTCAAGGCGGTGCTCGGCCTCATCCAGGCCCGCCACGTGGCCGGCGATCCGGATCTGACCAAGCGGGCCAGGGAGTCGGTGCTGGCCGAGTGGCGCGCGGACTCCCGCCGCCGGCTGAGCGAGCTGCGCGAGGCGGCCGACCTGCGGCTGCACAGCAGCGGCGAGCTGGCCTTCCTGCTCGAACCCGACCTCAAGGACGGCCGCGGCGGTCTGCGCGACGTGCAGGCCATGCAGGCCGTGGCCGCCGCCTGGGTCGCCTCGGCCCCAGGCCCCCGGGTGCGCGAGGCCTACGAGTTCATCCTGGACGCCCGCCACGCGCTGCACATCGTCACCGCCCGCGGCGCCGACCGGCTCGTCCTGCAGGAACAGGAGGCGGTGGCCGGGCTGCTCGGCCTGCTGGACGCCGAGGCGCTGATGCGCAGGCTCGCCGAGGCGGGCAGGACGATCTCGCACGCCTTCGACGGCACCTGGCGCACGGTTGACAGACTCCTGTCAGGACCCGCGCCCCGTGGGCGGCGCCCCCTGGCCGACGGCGTGGTGGAGCACGGCGGCGAGGTCGTGCTCGCCCGCGGCGCCTCCCCGCGCACCGACCCGGTGCTCGTGCTGCGTGCCGCCGCGGCCGCGGCGGGCACGGGATTGCCGCTCGCCCCGGCCACCGTCTCGGTGCTCGCCGCCCAGTCCGCGCCGATGCCGGTGCCCTGGCCGGAGGAGGCCCGCGACGCGCTCGTCGCCATCCTCGGCGCGGGCCGCGCCGCCGTGCCCGTGTGGGAGGAACTCGACCAGGCGGGCATCGTTGTCAAGCTGCTTCCTGACTGGGAGCGCGTGCGCCACAGACCGCAGCGCAACCCCATCCACCGCTTCACCGTCGACCGGCACCTGATCGAGGCCGCGGCCAACGCCGCCGCGCACACCCGCGAGGTCTCCCGGCCCGACCTGCTGCTCATCGCCGCCCTGCTGCACGACATCGGCAAGGGCTGGCCGGGCGACCACTCGGCCACCGGCGAGGTCGTGGTGCGCGACATCGCCACCCGCATCGGCCTGCCGCCGCGCGACGTCGAGGTGCTGGCCACCGCCGTCCGCCACCACCTGCTGCTGCCCGAGACCGCCACCAGGCGCGACCTGGACGACCCCGTCACGATCGAGAAGGTCGCCGGCACCGTCGGCTCGCGCGAGGCGCTCGACCTGCTGGCCGCGCTGGCCGTCGCCGACGGCAACGCCACCGGGCCCGCCGCCTGGAACGCCTGGAAGGCCGGGCTGGTGGCCGACCTCGTGCGCCGCGTGCGCTCGGTGCTGGCGGGCTCGCCGCCGCCCAAGGCACCCAGCCTGTCCGCCGAGCAGGCGGCGCTCGCCCGGCACGGCGGCGGAGCGATCCGCGTCAACGGGGGAGAGGTCACGGTCGTCGCCCCCGACCGCCCGGGGTTGCTCTGGAGCGCCGCGGGCGTGCTGGCCTCGCACCGGCTCGTGGTCCGCTCCGCCTCCTCGGCCGCCGCGGGGGCGACGGCCGTGATCGAGTTCTCCGTCGTCCCGGAGTACGGCACGCCGCCCGACCCCGCCACGCTCGAAGCCGATCTCCGTCTCGTCCTTGCTGGCCGTCTTGACATCGAACAGCGGCTGGCCCGCCGTACCAGGGCCATGAGACCCTCCCGTGTGCCGGTGGCTCCACCCCGTGTGACCTTGGTGGATGACGCCTCGGCGACCGCCACCGTGGTGGAAGTCAGAGCCCATGACAGGCCGGGGCTTCTGTGGCGTATCGGCAGAGCGTTCGGCGACTGCGGGCTTGACGTACGAGCCGCCCGCGTGGAGACTCTCGGCGCGGAGGCGGTGGACGTCTTCTATGTGGTAGATCGCGCCGGACGCCCCCTCAGCGACGACGCGCAGCGGATCCAAGTCCGCGACGTGGTGCTTGCAGCACTGCGGTAACCAACAGCAGACGAACGACGGTCACATTTGTAACGATTGTGTCCGATTTGACCTGGTAAGTCAGTTGCTGCGGATACCTTGTGGACGGTTTTGTGGCCCGTTGGTGAACGGGATGATATTGAGGGGTAGCGAAGCAGTGACGACGGGGACTTCCGACAGCGGCCATGCCGCGAGGCGGGACCGCGGGAAGCGGTCACTGCCCCGCCTGAGCCTGCGTAACTGGCGTGTGAGATGGCGGTTGACCGCCCTGATCCTGGTCCCCACGATCGTCGGCGTCGTGCTCGGCGGCGCGCGCGTGGTGGCCTCCGTCCAGAGCATCGGCGACTACGACAGGGTGGCCTCCGCGGCCCTGCAGGCGGCCGACATCCGCGACCTGGTCCAGGCGATCGGGCTGGAGCGGGACACCGCGGGCTGGATCGGCGCCGCACCGTCGGTGCGCAAGAAGCTCACGCCGCTCTACAACCAGCGCAAGTCCGCCGTGGACGCGCTGGTGAGAACGGTCCAGGGCGACCTGGCGTCGATGGACGAGGCCTACGGCCAGCGCGTGCTCGACGCCGTCAAGCTCGCCCGCTACGACCTCAGCGGCCTCGGCAAGGTCCGCACGCAGGGTCAGAAGGACCCCAGCCGTTACGAGGGCCCGATCGACTCGCTGCTGCGCGTCCATGACGAGCTGAGCCTGCTGAGCGACGACGCCCAGATCGTCGGCCAGTTCCGCGCGCTGAACGCGCTGGCCGGCGCGAAGGAGGAGGTGTCGCGGCAGCGCGTGCAGCTGATCGTGTCCACCTACAACTCCAACGCCGTCGACGCCCACGACGTCGAGAACTTCATCGCCTCCAGCGCCCGCGAGAACTCCGAGATCGCCAGCGTCGGCGCCGAGGCGGGCCCCGAGTTCGGCCGCCTCACTCAGCAGGCGCTGAACAAGGAGGAGTACTACCGGACCGCGCTGACCAAGTCCCGCGCGGTCACGCTGGTCAGCGGCAAGGCGCCGGGCGCGCGGCTGCGCGACGACCTGATCACCGAGCCGCAGCAGTGGTTCAACGACAACACCGCGACCATCGGCATGATGGCCTCGGTCGAGAAGACGCTCAAGGACCGGGTCGCGCTGCGCGGCCAGGAACTGCGCAACTCCGAGACCCGCAACGCCATCATCGGCGGAATCGCCATCCTGGCGCTGCTGCTGCTCGTCCTGTTGCTGACGGTCGCGATCGCGCGCTCGATGGTCACGCCGCTGCGCCGCCTGCGCACCGAGGCGCTCGAGGTCGCCGGTTTCCGCCTGCCCGACGTGGTGCGCAAGCTGCGCGTCTCCGGCGACGCCGCGCCCGACATCCACCCGATCGACGTCGAGGGCAACGACGAGATCGGCGAGGTCGCCAAGGCCTTCGACCAGGTGCACCGCCAGGCCGTACGGCTGGCGGGCGAGGAGGCTGACCTCCGCAGCAACATCAGCTCCATGTTCGTCAACCTGTCGCGGCGTACCCAGACCCTGGTGGAGCGGCAGATCTCGCTGATCGACGGCCTGGAGAAGGGCGAGCAGGACGGTGGCCGGCTGGCCGACCTGTTCAAGCTCGACCACCTGGCCACCCGCATGCGCCGCAACTCCGAGAACCTGCTGGTCCTGGCCGGTCACGAGCCCACCCGCCGGCGGAGCCAGCCGGCCAAGCTGGTCGACGTGGTCCGCGCCGCCCTGTCGGAGGTCGAGGGCTACGAGCGCGTCCAGGTCAAGGTGCACCGGGCCACCTCCGTGCTCGGCAGCGCGGCCAACGACCTGGTCCACCTGGTGGCCGAGCTGGTGGAGAACGCCATCCAGTTCTCGCCGAGCAACACCCAGGTCACGGTCTCGAGCAGCCTCATCGAGGGCGGCGGCGCGCTGGTGTCGGTGAGCGACTTGGGCATCAGCATGACCGAGGAGGAGCTGGCCGAGGCCAACCGGCGCCTGGCCGAGCCGCCCGTCGTGGACGTGTCCGTGTCACGCCGCATGGGCCTGTTCGTGGTCGGCCGCCTGGCGCTGCGCCACGGCATCCGGGTCCAGCTGCGCAAGGGCGACGGCGCCGGCCTCATCGCGATGGTGCTGCTGCCGCCCTCGCTCATCCCCGACGGCACCGAGCAGCCGCTGCCGCAGCGGCCCGCCTTCGGCGGCGGCACGGTCCCGACCTCCGCCCCCGCCCAGTCCAACGGCGCGCGCCGCCCGTTCCCCGGCTACGACTCCTACGGCACAGGGCCCGGTCCCATACGCCAGGGCTCGTTCAACGCGCACACCGACAGCGGCGCGTTCGGGCAGCAGAGCTACCCGTCGCCGCCGCCCGGCTACCACTCGCACCCCTCGTTCCCGAGCGGGTCCTTCCCTCCGTACCCGAGCACGTCCTCCTACCCGAGCACCGAATCTGGTAATGGCGCGTTCCAAACGCCGCCGCCCAATCCGCTGTCCGCCCCTTCGGTCGACGTCTCGCCCATGGAGCAGGAGCAGGAGGAGTACCTGCCGATCTTCGCGGCGGTGGAGTCGGCCTGGTTCCGCAAGCCGCAGGCCGAGCAGGCGACGCCCGCCGTACAGGAGACGCCCCGGGGGGATGAGCCCAGCGCCGCGCAGGCCGTACCCTCTGGGGAGGAAACGTGGCGAACCCCCGCAGACGCTGGGTGGCGTGCGGCGGCTGCCGCGAGCGACCCGAGCCTCGGCGGCATCACCGCGGCCGGACTCCCGAAGCGGACGCCCAAGGCCAACCTGGTCCCAGGTACGGCCGGTCAGGCGCAGCAGCAGGACGAAGGGCAGCGGCCGCCCGCTCCGCCGGTGTCGGCGGACCGGGTGCGCAACAGGATGGCCAGCTTCCAGCAGGGAGTGCGGCGGGCTCGCGCGGAAAGACGCGAACAGGAGGAACGAGAGTGAGCAAGCGGTGACGACGCTTAGCCATGAAGCGCACAGGTTCGACTGGCTGATCACGGACTTCGTGCGGAGCACGCCGGGAGTCGCGCACGCCGTCTGCGTCTCGGCGGACGGGCTCTGCCTGGCCAGCTCGGAGGGCTTCCCGCCGGACCGCGCCGACCAGCTCGCCGCCGTGTCGGCGGGTCTGCTCAGCCTGACCGTGGGCGCCTCGCGCGTCTTCGAGGGTGGCGCCGTGACGCAGACCGTCGTCGAGATGCAGCGCGGTCTGCTGCTCGTGATGGCGATCAGCGACGGCTCCGTGCTGACCGTGCTGGCGGCCCCCGACTGCGACATGGGGCTGGTCGCCTACCAGATGACCCTGCTCGTCGACCGGGCCGGACAGGCACTGACGCCGTCCCTCCGCGCGGAGCTCCAGGCAGCCAGGACGCGGTGAACGCAATGGAACTGATGGGAGAGGGCCGTGTACGGCACTGACGGGACCGGGGACGACGAGCCCCTGTTCCGTCCGTACGCGGTTACCGGTGGCCGCTCCGAGCCTCGCTACCACCTGGCGATGGAGACGCTGATCTCGTCCATGTCGATCCCGGACGACGAGATGGCCCTGCTCACGCCCGAGCAGGAGGCCATCATGCAGCTCTGCCGCACGTTCCGATCCGTCGCCGAGATCTCGGCCCTGCTCCGGGTCCCCCTCGGAGTGGCGCGGGTGCTCGTGGCGGACATGTCCGACGAAGGGCTTGTCCGCCTGCACCAGCCGCGCCTCAGCCAGGGCCAGCCAGACCTCAACATGCTTGAAAGGGTGCTCAGTGGACTACGCAGGCTCTAGCCCCGGCCTGACTTCGACGAAGATCGTCGTCGCGGGCGGCTTCGGTGTCGGCAAGACGACGTTCGTGGGCGCGGTCTCGGAAATCCTGCCGCTGACCACGGAGGCCGTCATGACCGACGCCTCGGCGGGCATCGACGACCTCGGCCTGACCCCGAACAAGCAGACGACCACCGTGGCCATGGACTTCGGCCGTCTCTCGCTCGACCGCGACCTGATCCTGTACCTGTTCGGCACGCCGGGGCAGCACCGGTTCTGGTTCATGTGGGACGACCTGGTGCGCGGCGCGATCGGCGCGGTGGTGCTGCTCGACACGCGCCGCCTGGCCGACAGCTTCCCTGCGATCGACTACTTCGAAGAGGCCAAGCTGCCGTTCGTCATCGGCGTCAACGGCTGGGACGGGCAGTTCCCGCACTCCGACGTGGAGGTCCGCGAGGCACTGGCCCTGTCGCCCCACGTCCCGATCGTCCGCACGGACGCCCGCGACCGCGAGTCGGTCAAGGCCACGCTGATCTCCCTGGTGGAACACGTGGTGCGCCTGCGCGCCACAGTGCCGCAGTAGCGCGGTACCTGATAGGGATGAACCGTGATCCGCGTATGCGTGGCCGGGGCCACCGGCTGGACGGGCGGGGCGGTCGCGGAGGCCGTCGCGGCCGCCGATGATCTGACCCTGACCTCCGCCGTGTCCCGCTCGGCCGCCGGAGGCGGGATCGCGGGCGCGCCCGTGTACGCCTCCGTCAGCCAGGCGCTCGACGGGGTGGACGTGCTGGTCGACTACACCTCGCACGAGGTCGTGAAGGACCACGTGCTGACCGCGATCCTGCGGGGGGTGCACGTGGTGATCGGCTCGTCGGGGCTGTCCGCCGAGGACTTCGACGAGATCCGCGCCCAGGCCGAGGAGGCCTCCGTCGGCGTGATCGCGGCGGGCAACTTCTCCCTCACGGCGGCGATGGCGCAGGCTGCCGCCACGCTCGCGGCCCGGTACCTGCCGAGCTGGGAGATCATCGACTACGCCTCGGCCGGCAAGACCGACGCGCCGAGCGGCACCTCCCGCGAACTGGCCGAGCGCCTGAGCGGGGTGCGTCCGCCCGAGGTCGCGGTTCCGGTGGAGACCACCGCGGGTCACGTAGAGGCGCGCGGCGCCACGATCGGCGCCACGCAGGTCCACTCGGTGCGCCTGCCCGGGTTCAGCGTCTCCACGGAGGTCGTCTTCGGCCTGCCGGACGAGCGCCTGGTCATCCGCCACGACGCCGGCAGCACCGCCGCCCCCTACGTCGCGGGCACCCTCCTGGCGGTACGGCGGGCCCCGCACGTCACCGGCCTGGTCCGCGGCCTCGACACCCTCCTGCTGCAGGGCGATTAGTTCCGCCGCCGCACCAGGACCTCGATGCCGTCCAGGACCCGCTCCAGGCCGAACTCGAAGGCGTGGCCGGCGTTGTAGGCCGCCTAGTGGGTCTCGCCCGCCGCCTGCCCGACGCGGGAGGCGTCGGCGATCGCGCCGAGGAAGGGCGCGTGCGCGTCCCACCACTGCTGGTCCGTCATGCCGGTCTGCGACTCGGCCTGCGGTTCTCGAGATCGCGCGGTCTCGGCGAGGGGCGCCTCCGTCAAAGCCCCAGGGAGCGGATCAGGTCGCGCATTTCGGCGGCGTAGAGGGCCTCGGGATCGTGGGCCAGCGGGCTGAGGTGCCCGTAGATCTCCAGCGCGATCAGCCCGTGCATGCGCCCCCACACCCGCAGCGCCAGCGCCACCGCGGCCGGCGGCAGCCCGGGGAATTCGGCCTGCACCTGCCCCACCAGCGCGGGGTCGAAGTCCGACCAGGCGTAGTCGCCGCCCTGCAGCGCTGACGCGCGAGGCCAGGCGGCGGCCACCAGCCCGGTGAGCCCGGCGCACGCGCGATGCTCCGCCTCGCTTGCCGCCCCGCCGGGCGGCGGCTGGTATCCCGGCACCGGATCGCCGTAGATCAGCCGGAACCCTTCCGGATTGGCCAGCGCCCAGGTGCGCACCGCCTGCCCCCAGGCCAGCACCCGCCCGCCGGGGTCGGATTCGGGCACCCGGTCGCGGGCGGCCTCGGCGTCGTCGACGAGCGCGGTGTAGACGTCCGTGATCAGCGTGGTGATCAGGTCGTCCCTGGTGGCGAAGTAGCTGTAGATGGCGCCCGCGGTCATCCCCATCTCCCGCGCGATGGCGCGCAGCGTGATGGCGTCGGGACCGCCCTCGGCCATGAGCCGCAGCGCGATCTCCTTGATCTCCCTGGTCGTCTCCACGCGGAGCCGGGCCCGCCTGCTCATGGTCTGCTCGCTCACCCTTGACAGTCTACAGCGTTCCGCTACTGTACGCCGTGTGAAGATTGAACACCGTGTAGGAAAGTTGGCGCTGCTGGCGTTCACCCAGCTGATCGTGGCCTTGGACTACAACATCGTTTACGTCGCGCTGCCCGACATCGGCACCGAGCTGGGCTTCGGGGTTCGCTCGGTGCAGTGGGTGGTCAGCGCCTACGCCGTCGGGCTCGGCGGTCTCCTGCTGCTCGGCGGGCGGGCCGTGGACCGGCTCGGCGCGCGGCGCATGTTCATGCTCGGACTGACCCTGTACGGCGTGGCGTCGCTGGCGGGCGGGCTCGCCACGAGCCCGGGATTGCTGGTAGCGGCGCGGGCCGTGCAGGGCGTCGGCGGGGCGCTGATCTCACCCGCGACGCTTGCCTTGATCTTCGGTGCGTTCGCGGAGGGCCCCGAGCGCAACCGGGCGATGGGTGCCTGGGGCATGGCGGGCAGCGCGGGCCTCGCGGCGGGATCGCTGCTGGGCGGTGTGCTGACCCACTACGTCGGCTGGCAGGGCGTCTTCTACGTCAACGTGCCGCTCGCCCTGGGCGCCGCGCTGACGGCGACGCGGCTGCTGCCCCCCGATCCGCCGCCCGTGACGGGCGTGCGCGGGTTCGACCTGCCCGGAGCGCTGCTGGCCACGGCCGGTTCCGTGCTGGTGGTGCTCGGGCTGGCCGGCGGCCCCGACGCGGGCTGGTGGTCGGTGCACGGCGCGGGCTCGCTGGCCGCGGGCGCGATGCTGCTGGCCGTCCTGCTGGTCGTCGAGGGGCGTACCCGTGATCCGCTGGTGCCCGCGCGGCTGATCCGGGCACGGGGACTGGGCACGACGATGGCGGTGATCGCCGTGTTCCAGGGCACCCTGGGCGCCGGGTACTACGTGCTGACCACCTACCTGCAGCCCGTGCTCGGCTACAGCGGGCTCCAGGCGGGGCTGGCGTTCCTGCCGCTCACGCTGGTGTGCATGGTCGCCGCGCTGAAGGCGGCGCCGGCGATGCTCGGCCGGTGGGGGCTGCGCGCCACGCTCAGCCTGGGCATGGCGGGGGCCGGCGTCGGGATGGGCGCGCTGGTGGCGGGGATGTCGATCGGCGGATCGTTCCCTGCCCTGCTGCCGGGCAGCGTGATCTGGGGCTTCTTCGGCGGGGTCGCGTTCGTGGCCGTGTACGCCTCCGCCGGGTCGGGGGCGCCCGCCGGGCAGCAGGGGGTGGCATCGGGGCTGGCGACCACGTCGGCGCAGATCGGCGGGGCCATGGGGCTGGCCGTACTGGTCGCAGTCGCCACGGCGGGACTGGGGCGGCAGCCGCACGCCGTACAGGTGCTGGAGGGATTGCGTGTGAGCGGATGGGTCGCCGCGGCGGCCACCGTCGCGGGCGGGCTGATCGCGCTCGCCTTCAAGCCACAACCGCAGATTGAAACCATCAAAGAAAGGGTCGACGCATGAAGCTCGTCGAGCAGTACCTGGAGATCTGGAACGAGCGTGACGCCGCGCGCAGGGAGGCGGCCATTGAGGAGGTGATGACGGAGGACTCGGTGTACTCCGACCCGGACTACGCCGGGATCGAGGGGCACGCCGCGCTGTCGGAGGCCATCGGGAAGGCGCACGAGAAGTTCGGCGACCTGCGCTTCCGGCTCGGCGAGGTGATCGGCGCCCACCACGACACGGCGCTGTTCACCTGGCACCTGGGGGACGTGGCCACCGGCTACGACATGGTCGAGTTCGCCGGTGACCGCATCCGCAGGGTGGTGGGCTACTTCTAGCGGTCCAGGCGCCGCCACAGGCGCACCGACAGCGCGAAGAAGACCACCGTCAGAGCGACCGGCCAGACGACCGCCATGAGTACGGCGTGCTGCGCCACCCACGAATCGCCGCCCCAGCCAGGATTGCCGAACAGCTGCCTGGCGGCGGCGACCGTGGACGACAGCGGGTTCCACTCCGCGACGGCGCCCAGCCAGCCCGGCATGGTGGCCGGGGCGACGAAGGCGTTGGACAGGAACCCGACGGGGAACTCCAGCATCTGCACACCGGTCACCGCACCCGGATCCCGGGCGAGCAGCCCGAAGTAGATCCCCGCCCACAGCAGAGCGAAGCGGAGCAGCAGCAGGATCCCGGCACCGGCGAGCAGCCCCGGGATGCTCGCCGGGCGCCAGCCCACGGCCAGGCCGCACGCCAGCATCCCGGCCAGGATCAGCACCGAGTTGAGCAGGTCGGCGATGCTGCGCCCGATCAGCACGCCTGACTGCGCCATCGGGATCGAGCGGAAGCGGTCGGTCACGCCCCGCGCGAGGTCCGTGGCCACGGCGACCATCGTGGCGCCCAGGCCGAACAGCATGGTCATGCCGTACATGCCGGGCATCAGGAAGGCGAAGTAGTCGGCCCCGTCCGGCACGGCCACCGCCCCGCCGAACAGGTAGCCGAACGCCAGCGTGATCACGACGGGGAACACGACGCCGAACACCACCGTCATCGGCTGGGCGCGCCAGTGCAGGAGATCCCGCCTGGCCACCGTCCAGCCGTCGAGCACCGCGGTCATGCCGAGCCCCTTTCGGTGAGGGAGAGGAACACTTCGTCCAGGGTGGGCCCGCGCAGGGCCACGTCGTCGACCTCGATCCCGGCCTTGGCCAGCGCGGCCAGGGCGTCGCCGAGTTCTCGGACCCGGTCGGTGACGGGGACGCTGACGTGCCGCGTGTCCTGGTCGACTGTTGCCCGCCCGATGATCCCCGCCGCCTCCTCAAGCCGGTCAGGGTCGCGGACGACCAGGTCGAGGCGGTCGCCGCCGAGGTCGGCCTTGAGCGCTGCCGGGGTGCCCTCGGCCACCACCTTCCCGCCGTCGATGACCGCGACGCGGTCGGCGAGCTGGTCGGCCTCCTCCAGGTACTGCGTGGTCAGCAGCACCGTGGTGCCGCCCGCGACCAGGCCGCGCACCGCCTTCCACACCTCGCTCCTGCTGCGCGGGTCGAGGCCGGTGGTCGGCTCGTCGAGGAAGAGCACGGGCGGGGCCAGGATCATCCCGGCCGCCAGGTCGAGCCTGCGCCGCATGCCGCCCGAGTACTCCTTGACCGGGCCCGGGTGCTCCAGGCCGAACTGGTCGAGCAGCTCGGCCGCCCTGGTCGCGGCCTGCCTGGCCCCCAGGTGGTAGAGGCGGCCGAACAGCTCCAGGTTCTGCCACCCGGTCAGCACCTCGTCGACCGCCGCGTGCTGGCCCACGAGGCCGATGGCCTGCCGTACCTTCTTCGGGTCCTTCGCGACGTCGAAGCCGGCCACCCGCGCGTGGCCGCCGTCGGGGCGCAGGAGCGTGGTCAGGATGCGGACGGTGGTCGTCTTACCCGCGCCGTTGGGACCCAGCAGGCCGAAGACGGTGCCCGCGGCCACCTCCAGGTCCACGCCGTCGAGCGCCGTCTTCTTGCCGTACGTCTTTCGCAGAGCTTGCGCGCTCACAGCTGCCATACGGCGTACCGTACAGCATACGGTTCAAGATGCCAACCGTACGGTGTACCGTACGAAGGGTGACGATCGAGTACAGCGGCAAGGGAGACCCGGCGCGCAGCCTGGCCCTGCTCTGGCGCACCAGCGAGCGGACGAGCCGCAAGGGCAAGCCCGACCTCAGCGTGGACCGGATCGTGCGGGCCGCCATCGAGGTGGCCGACACCGAAGGGCTGCAGGCGCTGTCGATGCGCCGCGTCGCCGAGGGGCTGGGCGTCGGCACGATGTCGCTGTACACCTACGTGCCGGGCAAGCCCGAGCTCCTGGACGTCATGCTCGACACCGTCTATGCCGAGACCGCCAGGCCCGACGACGTGCCGGGCGGGTGGCGCGACCGGCTGGAGCAGATCGCCAGGGAGAACTGGAAGCTGTACCTGCGCCACCCGTGGCTGCTGCAGGTGGCCACCAGCCGCCCGGTGCTGGGGCCCAACGTGACGGCCAAGTACGAGTACGAGCTGAGCGCCATCGACGGGATCGGGCTGACGGACCTGGAGATGGACGCCGTGCTCACCCTGGTCACCGGGTTCGTGCACGGCGCGGCCCGCGGCGCCGTCGAGGCGGCGCAGGCCGAGTCGCAGACCGGCATGACGGACCAGCAGTGGTGGGACGCGCACGCGCCCTTCCTCGGCGCGATCGCCGACGCCTCACGCTTCCCCGTGGCCTCCCGCGTCGGGCAGGCGGCGGGCGAGACCCACCAGGCGGCCTACAACGCCGGCCACGCCTTCGAGTTCGGCCTGGAGCGGGTCCTGGACGGCATCGAGGTCCTGGTCGAGCGCCGCCGCTAGGTCAGCGCGGGATCCAGTCCTTCCAGACGATCTTGTTCTCCTCGACCCACTTCTTGGCGGCCTCTTCCGGCTTCATCTTGCCGTTGACGATGTCGCTGGCCACCGCGTTCTGGTTGTCGTTGGTCCAGGTGAAGTTGCGGATCAGGTCGTAGGCCTTGCCGCCGGTCTGGGCGAACTTCGTGCTGACGATCTTGTCGAGCAGGTAGGGCGGGTAGTCGCAGGACACCTTCGCCGGGTCGTTGTCGCACCCGATGGCGTAGGAGGGCAGGTTCACCTTGACGAGGTTGACCTTGGTGAACAGCCACTGCGGCTCGTAGAAATACATCAGCAGCGGCTTGTTGTTCTTCGTCGCCTCCTCGGCCGCCTTGATCAGAGCGTCCTCGCTGCCGGAGTAGACGACCTTGAAATTCAGGCCGAGGTTACTGATGATCTTTTCGTCGTTGGTGACGAAGCTCGGGTCACCGTCGAGCATCTGGCCGAAATTTCCGGACTTGGCGGTCTTGAAGAGATGCGCGTACTTGTTCAGGTTTCGCCAGTCCGTGATATCCGGATATTTCTTGACCATCCACTCAGGGACATACCATCCGATCACGCCTTTGTTCCCGGTGAGACCGGCGGAGAGCGCGACCTTCTTCTGCTCGATGTACTCCTTCTTGAGATCTTCGTGGCCCCAGTTCTCGACGATGACGTCCACCTTGCCGTTGGCGAAACCCGGCCAGGAATCGGCCTCGGCCACGCCCTTGCGGGTCTGGACCTTGTAGCCCAGCTCGTGCTCGAGCAGGTAGGCGATCACCGCCTCCTGGGCCTCGTAACCCACCCAGCCGTGGACGTCGATGTTGACCGTGCCCTTGGATCCGGCGGCGGGCTTGGGCTCCGCGCCGGAGCAGCCGGCCACCACCAGGGCCAGCACCATGGGGACCGCGAGAGATCTAACGCGCATCATCATCTTCAGCCCGTATCTATGGTCGCGACCGCTTCGAGACTCGTTGGCATTGGTGCCCTCGCTCTCTCCTCTCGAGCTCCTTCGCTCGGGCCGGCCGTGACCCGCTCACGGGGTCACGGCCGAGAGGGGATCGTCACTTGGGGATCCAGGCCTGCCACTTGGCGGTGTTGGCCTCGACCCACTTCTTGGCGGCTTGCTCAGCGCTCAGGCCGTTGTTGGTGATGTCGTCGGCGACGGCGTTCTGGTCCTCGTTGGTCCAGTTGAAGTTCTTGACCAGCTCGTAGGCCTTGCCGCCGGTGTCGGCGAACTTCTTGCTCACGATCTTGTCGAGGTCCAGCTCGGCGTAGTCGCAGGCGACCTTCTTCGGGTCCGTGTCACAGCCCGCGGTGTAGTCGGGCAGCTTGACCCTGGCCAGCTTGACCTTGTTGAAGAACCAGTGCGGCGTCCAGAAGTAGAACAGCAGCGCCTTCTGCTGCTCCTGGGCCTGCGTGGCCGACTTGAGCAGGGCCGCCTCGCTGCCGCCCGTGACCACCTTGTAGTTGAGCTTGAGGTTCTTGACCAGGGCCGCGTCGTTGGTGACGTAGCTGGGGTCGCCGTCGAGCAGCTGGCCCTTGTCACCGGACTCGGAGGTCTTGAACATGTCGGCGTACTTGTTCAGGTTCTTCCAGTCGGTGATGTCCGGGTACTTGTCGGCCATCCACTGCGGCACGTACCAGCCGATGATGCCCTTGTTGCCCGTCGAGCCCGCGGAGACGGCGACCTTCTTCTCGTCGATGTACTTCTTCTTGAGGTCGTCGTGGCCCCAGTTCTCGATGACGACGTCGACGGTGCCGGACTCGAAGCCCTCCCAGGAGACCTGCTCCTTCAGCTCGGGCATCTCCACGTTGTAGTGGAGCTCGTTCTTCAGCAGGTAGGCCACCACGTTGGCACTGGCCGAGTACCCCACCCAGGGGTTGATCGCGATCTTGACCGTTCCCGCGCTCGAGGCGCTCCCTGCATCGGCCTTGGGAGCCGCGGTGGTGGGGTTGTTGTCCACCTTGGCCCCGCCACACCCGGCGGCCGCCATACCCAGCACGAGAAAGCCTGCGACCAGGCGAAATTTCATGTGAGTTTCCTTTTTTGGGGGGAGGGACGCCTGTCGGCGCCCTGCGTGATGCGGTCGAGCATGATTCCCAGCAGGACCGTCGCGATGCCCGCGGCGAAGCCCATCCCGAAGTCCGGTCGCTGGGAGAAGCCCTGGATGACGTCGTATCCCAGGGCCCCCGCGCCCAGCATGCCGCCCACCACGACCATGGCCAGGGTCATGATGATGCCCTGGTTGGCAGCCAGCAGGATCGCCTTGCGGGCGAGCGGCAACTGGACCTTCCACAGCAGTTGGCGGGGCGTGGACCCGGCCGACGAGGCGGCCTCGACCACGCTGACGGGCACCGCCCGGATCCCCTCCTCGACCAGGCGGACCACCGGCGGCACGGCGTAGATCACCGAGGCCAGGATCGCGGTGAACCTGCTCGGGCCGAACAGCGCCAGGGCGGGCAGCAGGTAGACGAACGACGGCACCGTCTGGGCGGCGTCGAGTATCGGCCGTTGGACGGCCGAGAAGCGGGAGGAACGCGCGGCCGCCACGCCGAGCAGCAGGCCGATGACCATGGTGGCCAGCACCGCGACGGTCACGGTGGTGAGCGTCTGCATGGAGTGCTCCCAGGTGCCGAGCAACGCCATGGCGAGCAGGCAGCCCAGGGCCGTCAACGCCGGCCGTACGCCGCTCACCCGCCAGGCGAGGAGCAGCACCGCGGCGGCGACCAGCCACCACGGGGCGGAGGTGAGCAGCCCTTCCAGCGGGTTGAGCAGCACGTAGGTCGTCGTGTCCTTGATGAAGGAGGTGACGTCGAACCAGTGGAACTCGACCCAGTGGACCGCCTCGTTGACCGGGGCGACGAAGTTGACGCTCCAGTCCTCCGGCCACTCGCCGGGCAGCACCGGGATGAGCGCGATTCCGGCCACCGCCAGGACGCCCGCGCCGATCAGGCGGGCACGGCCTCCGCCGGCGTGCGGATCGCGCTTGGCCGGCGCCATCATCATGCGGTCGAGCACGATGGCCAGCACGACGATCGCGATGCCCGCCGGGAGCATGATCCCGACCTGGGCCTCGGACAGGCCCTTGATGATGGGGCTGCCCAGCCCTGGCGCGGCGATCAGGTTGGCGATGACCACCATCGACAGCGCCATCATGATGGTCTGGTTGATCGCCAGCGCCATCGTGGACCTGGCCAGCGGCAGGTGGACCTTGAAGAGCGTCTGACGGCGGGTCGCGCCGAGCGAGGAGGAGGCCTCGACCGCGGTGGGGGAGACCTGCTCGATCGCCAGCGCGGTGATGCGGATCGCCGGCGGGATCGAGTAGATCATCGTGGTGATCGCCCCCGCGGGCGGTCCGATGGAGAAGAACAGCACGAGCGGCGCCAGATAGGCGAACGTCGGCATGATCTGCATGACGTCCAGCACCGGCGTGATCAGCCTGCGCGCCCGCGGCGACAGTCCCGCCCAGACGCCCAGCGGGATGCCGATGGCCAGCGACAGCAGCACCGCCGCCGCGATCAGCGCGAGCGTGTCGACGCTCGCGTCCCACAGCCCGAGCACGCCGAACGAGGCCACGCCCGCCACCGCGAGCAGCCCGATCCGCCAGCCGCCCGCCAGCACGCCGAGCGCGCCCATCACGCCGATGAGCCCCGGCCAGCCGAGCGCGTACAGCGCGGCCTGGAACAGGTCGAAGACCCCGCCCACCAGCAGCCGGATGTAGTTGAGGAAGTACAGGAAGACCGGGCTGGAGTTCCGGTTGTCGTCGATCCACTCGCGCAGGTCGGTGATGGCCTGGAACTGCGGCGCGTCGTCGTCGTGCGGGAGCGTTCCCGAGCCGCGGAAGACCACGTAGGTCACCACGAAGAGCGCGGCGATCCCCGCGGGAACCACCCACCTGGGGACCTTGACCCTGGAGGCGGGCGAGACGGCTGTCGTGCTCATGCGTGTACGGCTTCCGCCACGTCCTGACCGGAGAGGAAGGAGAGCATGTCCACCCGGTCCACGACTCCGACCAGGCGGTCACCGTCGGTGACGCGGATCGGACGGGAGGACTGCGAGGTGGCGCCGATGGCGTCCTTGATGACCGTGGTCACGGGGAGGGCGGGGCCGTCGAGCGGCTCGTCGGGCTCGGGGTCGCGGCAGATCCAGCGCAGCGTGAGCACGTGGCTGCGGGGGACGTCGCGCACGAAGTCGGCCACGTAGTCGTCGGCGGGCGCGCCCACCAGCTCCTCCGGCGTACCGAGCTGGACGATCGAGCCCGCCCGCATGATCGCGATGCGTTCGCCCAGCTTGAGGGCCTCTGACAGGTCGTGGGTGATGAAGACCATGGTCTTGCCGACCTCGCGGTGCAGGCGGATCACCTCGGCCTGCATGTCGCGGCGGATCAGCGGGTCGAGCGCGCTGAACGGCTCGTCGAAGAGCATCACCTGGGGGTCGACGGCCAGCGCCCGCGCCAGGCCCACACGCTGCTGCATGCCGCCGGACAGCTGGTCGGGGTAGGAGTCGGCGTAGCCGTCCAGCCCCACCAGGGAGAGGATCTCGCGGGCCCTGGCGTGCCTGGCGGGCTTGGGCGTGCCCTGGATCTCCAGGCCGTAGGCCACGTTGTCGACGACGCGGCGGTGCGGCAACAGGCCGAAGTGCTGGAAGACCATGCTGACCTGGTGGCGGCGCAGTTCGCGTAACCGGGCGGGGGAGGCGCGGACGACGTCCTCGTCGCCGATCTTGATCTCGCCGGCGCTCGGCTCGATGAGCCGGGTGAGGCAGCGGACCAGCGTGGACTTACCGCTTCCCGACAGCCCCATGACGACGAAGACCTCGCCGGGCTCGACCTCGAAGCTCACGTCCCTGACGGCCGCGGTGCAACCGGTCTTCTCTCTCAGCGCGGCGGGTTCCAGGTACCTGTCATCGCAGTCCAGCACCTTTTCCGCCTTGGGGCCGAAGATCTTCCAGAGCCCCTCGACGGTGATGGCCGCACTGCCGGGAGAAACCCCCACCCTCGCCTCCTCGATTTGACGGGGCTCAACCTATGTCCTGGTAAAGGCAAATCTCAACGTCGTGACCCTCGTGAGACCCGGGCGCCTCTTCGGTGTTACAGGCTTGGAACGGGCCAATCGCCCATAAGCGGACAAGTGCGGATTTTATGGGTTAATCCTCTCCATAAGATCACGATAAATGGAGCTCCAGGTTCTCTACTCCAGAGTCACACCACTCGACTTTTGTCGCGTTATGTTCGATTGGCCGTCCTGCATGGGATGTGTTCCAATTACCCGCACTTGCTGGATTTTCCCAAGGGCCCCATGAAGGGGTTGCATATACGCCGATTCGGGCGAGAGGTTGCGTTCGGTGAGTACACAGTTGGGTGAGAGGCAGGCCGAGGAAGGAACCTGGCGCCTGCGTAACTGGCGTGTGCGGGCACGGCTCGTCGCGCTCATTCTCGTCCCCACCGCCGCGGCCGTGCTGCTCGGCGGCATCCAGGTGTTCGCCTCGACCGGCGCGGCCGCCGACTACGCCCGCACCAACCGCCTGGCGCAGCTGTCCGCCCAGGTCGGCAACCTCACCCACCTGCTGTCGGGTGAGCGAGCCAGGGCCTCCCTCTACATCGCGCGGCGCAGGCCGGCCAGCGAGCTGCCCGTCGTCCGCGAGCAGATGCAGAACGTGGACGGCGCCATCAAGCAGGTCCGCTCCACCACCACGCAGCTGCTGGCCGAGGTGACGGGGCGCACCGGCGACCAGCTCGAGACCATGCTGAGCCGGCTCGACGACCTGAGCGGACTGCGCCAGCAGGCACTCGACGCCGACCTGCTCGCACCGGCCGCCGTCGACCTGTACACCACTGTCATCGAAGACCTGCTGTCGGTGCACAACGAGCTGATCAAGGGCAGCCAGGACGACGAGCTGTTCCGCCAGACCCGCATGCTCGACGCGCTGGCCAGGGCCAAGGAGAGCGTCTCCTACCAGCAGGCCATGGTCACCACCGTGCTCGTGGCGGGCTCCTTCGACCAGGACCAGCTCAAGCGCTTCCTGGGCGAGCTGTCGCGCGAGAGCAACGAGCGCAGGAGCTTCGCCTCCGAGGCCACCGCCGACGAGCGGCGCGTCTTCGACGAGACCGTCAACGGCAGATCCGCCGACCGGATGCTGTTCCTGCGCGAGCTGATACTCAACCGGGCCACCAACAACCAGCCGCTGCGTGGGCTCGACCTGACGCCCAGGCACGGCAACGACGCCAAGGAGTGGTTCGAGGCCACCGACACGGTCGTCGACTCGATGCGCAACGTCGAGCAGCGCCAGGCCTCCGGCATCGTGGCCAGAAGCGAGCAGCTCAGCTCCGACGAGCAGCGCCGCGCCTACATCGTGGCCGGCGCCGTGCTCGCCCTGCTGGTCGCGGTGCTGCTGATCACCACCGGCGTCGCCAGGTCGCTGGTGCGGCCGCTGCGCCGGCTGCGCAGCGAGGCGCTGGAGATCGCCGGCCGCCGGCTGCCCGAGTTCGTCCAGCACTTGCGCGAGTCGCGCGACGGCGCCGTCAACGCCGAGGTGCCGCCCATCGGCATCTTCTCCAGGGACGAGGTCGGTGAGGTCGCGCGGGCCTTCGACGAGGTGCACCGCGAAGCCGTACGGCTGGCGGGCGACGAGGCGCGTCTGCGCTCGAACGTCAACGCGATGTTCGTCAACCTCTCACGCAGGTCGCAGACCCTGGTCGAGCGGCAACTGACGCTGATCGAGCGCCTGGAGCGCGGCGAGCGCGACGACGCCCGCCTCGGCGACCTGTTCAAGCTCGACCACCTGGCCACCCGCATGCGCCGCAACAGCGAGAACCTGCTGGTTCTCGCTGGTCAGGAAGCCGCGCGCAAGTGGAGCGAGCCCGTCGAGCTGATGGACATCGTGCGGGCCTCCCTGGGCGAGGTGGAGAGCTACGACCGGGTCAGCATCCAGATCCAGTCGGAGGCCTCCATCGCCGGCCAGGCCGTCAGCGACGCCGTGCACCTGCTGGCCGAGCTGGTCGAGAACGCGGTCTCCTTCTCCTCCCGCGACACCAAGGTCGTCATCTCGAGCAGCCGCATCGACGGCGGCGGGCTGATGGTCTCGGTCACCGACAACGGCATCGGCATGACGCCGGAGGAGCTGTCGCAGGCCAACTGGCGTCTGGCCAACCCACCCGTGGTCGACGTGTCCGTGTCGCGGCGGATGGGCCTGTTCGTGGTCGGCCGGCTGGCGCTGCGGCACAACATCCGGGTCCAGCTGCGCCGGCAGGACATCGGCGGGCTGACCGCCATGGTGCTGATCCCCGAGGTGCTGCTCACCCCGGTCGCGGCCGCCCCCGTGGCAGGGCCTCCGCCCGTGACGTTCCCGCAGGTGCCCGCGCAGGTCTCCTACAGCCACCACCCCTCGCTCGACAGCTTTGACCTGCCGCACGATCCCGCGCAGCCGATGCCGTCGATGCCGTCGATGCCCTCGATGCCGTCATCGCCGCCGTCGTCGTGGTTCACCTCGCCGCACACCAACAGCCACTCGATCGAGATGCCGCCGCCGGCGGGGATGCCGGCCTCGCCGCAGGCGTTCGGCGGCTCGGACCTGCCGCAGCGGTCGGCACCGACGCCGCCCCCGGCCGCGCCGCCCGTCTCGCCGCCGCCGGCCCAGAGCGGGGACGAGTTCCTGCCCATCTACGCCTCGGTCGAGTCCTCCAGCTGGTTCACCAAGGCGACCCCCGCCACCGAGGAGCGCCACGACACCTGGTCCTCGCCCGCGGACAACGGCTGGCAGGCCGCCCAGGCCGCCAACGAGCCCACCCGCGGTGGCCTGACCAACTCGGGGCTGCCCAAGCGGACGCCGCGGGCCAACCTCGTGCCCGGCGCCGCCGCACCCGCACCACCACCCCCACCTCCCGAGCCGATCTCTCCCGACAGACTGCGTAGCCGGCTCTCCAGCTACCAACAGGGCGTAAGGAAGGGCCGCGCCGAGCTAGAGGAGGACCAATGAAGGATCTGAGCCAAGCCGCCAGGGATGTGAACTGGCTGGTCAGCGGCTTCGTCGAGGAGGTACCCGGGGTCGCGCACGCCGTGGTCGTCTCGGCGGACGGGCTCCCCATGGCCTTCTCCCGCGGATTCCCCAAGGACCGCGCCGACCAGCTGGCGGCCATCGCGGCCGGGCTGATCAGCCTCACCCAGGGCGCCGCCCGGGTCTTCGAGGGCGGCGTGGTCACCCAGACTCTCGTCGAGATGGACCGCGGGTTGCTGCTGGTGATGTCCATCAGCGACGGCTCGTGCCTGGCGGTTCTGGCCGCCCCCGACTGTGACATGGGCCTGGTGGCCTACCAGATGACGATTCTTGTTGAGCGTGCTGGGCAGGTGCTGACGCCCGCCGTACGAGCGGAGCTCTCAGCAGCGCGCCCCTGGTGATGGGAGTGGACGACCGTGGCATCGTGGCATGACGGCGAGCCGGAGGCGGAGCGCAGCTCACTGGTGCGCATGTACGCCGTCACCGGCGGACGCACCGCCCCCCGAAGCGGGCTCGCCATGGAGGCGTTGGTCTCCTCGGCGACGTCGGCCCAGCTCGGCATGAACTACACCCGCGAGTACCGGGCGATCAGCGAGCTGTGTCGCCAGGTCAGGTCGGTGGCGGAGGTCTCGGCGCTGCTGAACATCCCGCTCGGCGTCGCGCGCGTGCTCGTGGCGGACATGGAGGCGGAAGGGCTGGTCCGCGTGTACCAGCCGCAACTCGAGGCGGGCCTGCCCGACAGGAGCCTGCTCGAAAGGGTGCTCAGTGGACTTCGCAGGCTCTAGCGGGCTGACCTCCACGAAGATCGTCGTCGCGGGCGGGTTCGGGGTCGGCAAGACCACCTTCGTCGGCGCGGTCTCGGAGATCATGCCGCTGACCACGGAGGCCGTCATGACCGAGGCCTCCAGCGGCGTGGACGACCTGGCCCACACGCCCGGCAAGACGACCACCACGGTCGCCATGGACTTCGGCCGTGTCTCGCTCGACCGCGACCTGATCCTCTACCTCTTCGGCACGCCCGGCCAGCACCGCTTCTGGTTCATGTGGGACGACCTGGTGCGCGGCGCCATCGGAGCGGTCGTCCTCGCCGACACCCGCCGCCTGGCCGACAGCTTCCCCGCCATCGACTACTTCGAGGAGGCCCGCCTCCCGTTCATCGTGGCGCTCAACGGCTGGGAGGGCCACTTCCCGCACCAGGAGAACGAGGTCAGGGACGCCCTCACCCTCTCGCCCCACGTCCCGATCGTCCGCACGGACGCCCGCTCCCGCGACGCCGTCAAGTCGGCCCTCATCACCCTCGTCGAACACGCTCTCACGGTCCGCACGGCCTACTGACGACATCTCCCGGTACGGCCCAAAGGCGTTCGCTCCGCTCACACGTTCTTCCGAGGCCCGCCCGAAACCCACCTGGACCCCCACCCGCCGGACGCCCACCCCGAGCCGCGGTGTTCGCTACGCTCACGCGCCTTTTGAGAGTTGGCGCCCACGCCAACCCCGCAGGCGTCGCCCGGCCTGCCGTGGTGAGCACGACGACCTGCGAACGGCCTAGGCCATGGGCGCCTGCACGGCAGCCGCATCGCGAAGCTTCCCGCGCGGCGGCACGGACCAGGTTGATCACGAAGCCGGCGACGTTCATCTCAGGATTGTCCGGAGGTCTGACGTCATGATCGTCCGGCGATTCATGTCCAGATCGTCCGGGCCGCCAAACGTATAAAAGATCTTGAGAGTGGTCGGAATACGCGCTATCGATATATCGTTGACGTATCACGACAGCATCGAGCTGTCGGCAGACGAACGTATCGAAGGGAGCGCAGTCATGCGTTACGCACAGGAGATTCACGGTCATCGGCACTTCCCCGGCAAGCGGGGACACCACTTCCGTGGGCCCGAGGGGGCTCGGCGGTGGTTCGGTGGCGAGGAGGGCGACTGGGAGGCCGCTCGCCAGGTTCGTGAGGCCGGGGCGCGGTTGCTGGACGCCTACGTCCAGGCCAGCCGTACCGGCAGCGCGGAGCGGCGCGAGAAGGCCAAGGCCATCGCCGACGAGGCTCGCAGGAGCCTGTACCGGCTGCTCGCAGAAGAGCAGTGACCGAGACAAGGCGCCGTCCCGGTGAGGGGCGGCGCCTTTCGCGTGCTCGGGGTCAACGGGTGCGCTCCTCGATGATGCGGCGCTCGACCTCGTCCCAGCCGATCGGCCGGCCGTCGGCCTGGGTGTTCCAGAAGGTGAAGGTGGACTCCTTCATGACGGCGCGCTTGCGGCGCATCGTCGAGCGGTGGGGCTCAGCGGCGGCGTAGGCCTGGATGGCCGCCTTGTCGTGCCACACCGAGACCGTCCAGAACGTCCGGGAGAGCAGGTCCGCCTTGAGCGCCAGGCCGTAGGCGCCGGGGGAGCGGCGCGCCTGCTGCCACACCTTCATGGAGGCCAGGAAGAACCCGGGCACCTGGAGCAGCGAGCGGACCTCGAGTCTGGAGGCCATGGCCACGACCTCGGCGCCGGGCTCGGGGGTGTTGGGCTGGGTCCACGGGAGAGCTGGCATGTCGGGCTTCCTTTCTCAAATCTTGTCGATGGCAAGATTGCCTCATGCGCCTGAACTTGTCAATGGCAAGATATGGTGGCGGGTATGGCGAACTACCATCACGGCAACCTGCGGCGAGTGATCATGGACGCCGCCGTCGAGGCGATAACCGAGTCCGGCATCGCGAGCTGGAGCCTGCGCGAGCTGGCCAGGCGCGCCGGGGTCTCCCACGCGGCGCCCGCGCACCACTTCGGGGACAAGGCGGGCCTGCTGACGGCGGTGGCCGCGGAGGGCTTCGCGCTGTTCGCGGACGCGCTGGCGGCGGCCGGGGACGACCTGCTGGACACGGGCGTGGCCTACGTGCGCTTCGCGGTCGAGCACCGGGCGCACTTCGAGGTCATGTACAGCCCGGACCTCTACCGGGTCGACGACCCCGAGGTGACCGCCGCGCGTGACAGGGCCACGGAGGAGCTCGCCCGCGGGGTCAGGACCATCACGGCCGACCCGAGTCGTGAAGGTCACTTCGGGATCGCCGCGTGGTCCATCGCGCACGGCTTCGCGACGCTCTGGCTGAACGGGGTCCTGCCCCCGGAGCTCGGTGACGACGTCGAGGAAGCCGCCAGGCCTGTGCTGCGGATGCTGGTGCAGAAGGTCACCGACTGAAGCGGCCGGAAGGACGCAGCAGGCCGGTCTCGTAGGCCGCGATGACCGCCTGGACCCGGTCGCGGAGCCCGAGCTTGGTCAGCACGTTGCTGACGTGGGTCTTCACCGTGTGGTCGCTGACCACCAGCCGCGCCGCGATCTCGGCGTTGGACAGCCCGTGTCCGAGCAGCGTCAGCACCTCCCGCTCGCGCTCCGTCAGCACGTCCAGCGACCCTGGCAGGACCGCGGCGCGCCCCGCGGCCCTGACGGAGTCGATCAGGCGCCGCGTGACGGCCGGCGCGAGCAGCGCCTCGCCTGCCACGGCGACGCGTACGGCGTGCACCAGGTCGTCCGCCCGCACGTCCTTCAGCAGGAACCCGCTGGCCCCCGCCTCGAGGGCGTCGTAGACGTAGTCGTCCTGGTCGAACGTGGTGAGCATGATGACCTTGGTGTCCGTCTCGGCGCACACGATCCTGGCGGCCTCGATCCCGTCCAGCCCGGGCATGCGGATGTCGAGCAGCGCCACGTCGGGCGCCAGCCGCCGGACCGCCTCCACGGCCTGCAGCCCGTCGCCCGCCTCGGCCACCACCGACAGGTCCGGCTGGGAGTCGAGTATCAGCGCGAACCCGCTCCTGACCAGCTCCTGGTCGTCCGCCACGACGACGCTGACCGTCATAGCGGCAACCTCGCCTCGACCTGGAACCCGCCGGGACCGCCGCCGTAGGTGACGGTCCCGCCGCAGGCCGCGGCCCGCTCCCGCATGCCGACCAGCCCGTGTCCCGCACCGTGGCCGCCCGGGCCCCGGCCGTCGTCGGAGATCGTGATCATCAGTTCGCCGTCCTTCCAGTCGAGCCTGACCTCGCCCGTGGTGGCGCGGGCGTGTTTGACCATGTTGGTGAGCGCCTCCTGGACGATCCGGTACGCGGCCAGCTCGGCGTCCGCGGGGAGCGTGGCGGCGGTGCCGGTGACGGCCAGCCGTACCTGGGGACCGGTGGCGGAGACGCGCGCCACCAGGTCGGGGACGCCGGTGAGGGTGGGCTGCGGCTCGCGGCCCATCTCACCGTCCTTGAGCAGGTCGAGCATGCGGCGCAGCTGCGCCTGCGCGTCGCGGCCCGCCTCGCTGATGGCCCTGAAGGCCTGGATCGCCCGCTCGGGCGAGCCGCGGACGGCGAACGGGCCCGCCTCCGCCTGCACGATCATGATGCTGATCGCGTGGGCCAGGATGTCGTGCATGTCGCGGGCGATCCTGGCCCGCTCGCGTTCGGCGGCCCGCTCGGCCATCAAGGCAGCGTTCTCCCGGTGCTTGACCACCGCCCTGCCCATCGCGTAGGCCGCCACCGCGGTGAGCGTGCTGCGCACGAACGTCGAGGGCGAGACCGTGACCGCCGGCGCCAGGCTGATCCCCACCGCGAGCAGCCGCTTCCAGCGCGGCGACAGCTCGGCCACCGTGAAGAGCCCGGCCAGCCAGCCGTAGGGCACGGGCTGCGGCGGGACGTCCGGATCCCTCAGCGAGTACGCGACGGAGGCGGCGGCCACCACGACGAACACCGCCAAGGGATAGCGGCGGCGCAGCAGCAGCGGCACCGAGCCGACCAGGACCGGCCAGTACTCGGCCAGCGTCCACGGCTCAGGCCCCGACATCCGCCGCGCGTACAGGAACGGCACCGACAGCCCGATGAGCACACCCAGCGTGATGGCCAGGTCGACCGCGGCAGGGGGAAGCGCGCGCAGCCTCTGGAGCAATCCGGACACAAGCGCCAAGTATCCCCCGCGCGGGGGAGCATCCAGATCGCCCACACCGGCGATGCCCATTGCGGCCGAAATTTCGAGACTTATCCCAGCAAATGCGGCACGCACTACCTGGAGAAGCCCCGATGATGCTCATGGCCACGGCCCTGCTGGCCCTGTCCCTGCACGGCACCCCCGACACCGCGCTGACGACCACCGACGTCACCTTCACCACGTCGGACGGCCAGCGGCTCGGCGGGGAGGTCTTCCGCCCCGCCCACGCGACGGGCGAGCTGCCAGGCCTGCTCCTGGTGCACGGCTCCGGCCAGGGCAACAGCTGGCGCGAGCTGAAGGCGGAGGCCGAGGCGTTCGCCCGCCAGGGCATGGTGGTGCTCGCGCCGGACAAACGCAGCGCCGGGTACTCCAAGACGCACCGGGACTACGGGCAACTGGCCGACGACGCGCTGAAGGCCTTCGCCGTGCTCAAGCGCCAACCGGCCGTGGGCCACGCCGGGATCTGGGGCCTGAGCGAGGGCGGCTGGGTGGCCCCGATCGCGGCCTCCCGCGCCAAGGACGTGGAGTTCCTGGTCACGGTGGGCGGGCCAGGCCTGTCGCCGCTGCGCACCCAGTCGTGGAACGCCACCAACAAGGTTGACAGGTCCGGCGTCCAGGGCTCGCTGCGCACGGCCTACGCCCGCACCTTCCACCGGCTCGCGGGCGACGCGGGACTCTTCCCCGAGGCCCACTACGACCCGAGCAGGACCCTCGCGAGCCTCACCCAGCCCGTGCTGGCCCTGTGGGGCGCGCAGGACAACCAGGTCATGCCCGCCGAGAGCGCGCAGCGGTTCCTGTCAGGCGTGCACACCAGCCTGACCGTCAAGTTCTTCCCCGGCGCCCCGCACGCCCTGCACACGGGACCCGACACGCTCACCCCCGGCTACCCCGAGACCGTCGGCTCCTGGGTCAGGCGGGTAGCCGCCGGCGACGTTCCCGCCTCCAGCGCCCAGCCGCTGCCCGCACAGCCGGCGCGCAGCGTGGACACGCCGCCGTCGGCCTGGTGGGAGTCGTGGCAGCTGCAGGTCGGCGCCATGGTGCTGATGTTGCTCGTCTTCCTCTGGTACGGCGTGCGCCGCCGGAGCCCTGGCTCGTGGCCCGCCCGGGTGCTGGCCCTGTGCGGCGCACTGTCGATCGCGGGCCTGGTCTACACGATGCTGAGCCTGCTGCTGACCTCCAACGGCGCGGGCGTGTCCACCGGCCCGCTGCTGCTCCACCGCCCGATCGCCTGGCTGGCCGCGCAGCTGCTCGCCGCCGCCACCGCGCTGGCCTCGCTGACGTGCCTGGCGAAATGGCGTACGGCTTCCGCCAGGGTCCGCGTGGCCGCCGTGGCCGGCGCCGCCTTCATCCCGTGGGCCCTCTACTGGGGACTGCTGGTCCCGTGAAGCCACCAGTGGGCGGCGACCAGCTCGGCCACCAGCGTCTCGGTGAGCAGGGCGACGTCGGGGTCGTCGTCGTGCAGGTAGCGGACGGAGGCCCTGGCGTCGGGCAGCTCGCCGCCGACGGTGAGGATCGTCGAGCCGCGTTGCCGCACCCAGTCCATCGCCTGGTCGTCGTAGGCGGAGCCGGGGAAGAGGATCGCCCGGTAGTCCAGGGTCTTGGTGAGGTAGACGTCCACGTGCGACCAGTCGCCCGTCTCGCAGGCGTCGGCCGGGCGGCGCGGTCCTTCGCGGAACATCAGCGCCGACTGCTCGGCCGACGACAGGTGCTCCGCGGGCGCGACGGTGTAGACGCCGTGCGGGCCGTCAAGCAGGTCGAGGACGCCGGGGAGCCACGCCTCGCGCCGGTCGAGCAGGTCGGCGGTGGCCTCGGCGGCCCGCCGTACCAGGGCCGGCAGGTCGCGGTCGGCGGCGGTCAGGTGCGCCTCGAGCGCGAGCAGCAGCGCGAGCGTGTGCTGGAAGGTACGGCAGGCCACACCGCCGCGCTCCTCCCCGGCCAGCATCGGCACCACCAGGTCGGCACCCTCGGTGATGGGGGAGCCGGCCACGTTGGTCAGCACCGCGCGGTAGGAGCCCTCGTGGCGGGCGGCGGCGTCGAGCGTCTCGCGGCTGCCGCCGGTGGCCGAGATCGGGATGACCAGCGTGTCGCGGCCGGGTGGGAAGGACGCGGCGGCCGAGGCGTACTCGGCGTGCGCGTCGATCCCGCGGGCGCGCAGGCGCAGCGCGGCCACCGAGGCGGCGTAGCGGGAGCTGCCCATGCCGAGGAACAGCACCCGGCCGAAGCCGCCGGGCAGCGCCTTCCACGGGTTGGCGCTCAACCCCGCCGCCAGGTCGGCGAGGGCGGCGGGCTTGGCCTCAAGGTCGGCCAGGAACAGCTCGGGTTTCAACGGTTCTCCTCGGAATACCAGGTGCGCAGGACGCCCATCGGGGCGTAGCGCCAGCGTGGCAGGTGGCGGGCGGCGTAGATGAGCTCGCGGCACTCCTGCTCGACCTCGAACGGCCTGATCAGCGCCTCGTCGAGCAGGTCTCCCGCGATCTCGCGGTAGGCGGCCAGCATGCGCTCGCGCGCCTCGCGCGCCCAGTCCAGGGCCTGGGCCGCGGGGGTGTCCCTGCGCTTGATCGCCACCTGCGCCACGTGCTCCAGGCTCGTCGTCAGCTGCGCCACGTCCCGCGCGGCCGGCTGGTACGGCGCGGCGTCGGCGACCGTGGGATTGCCGTCGAAGTCGATCACCGCGTACCCGTCACGCCACTTGAGGATCTGCCCGACGTGCAGGTCACCGTGGATCCTGATATCTCGGGTTTCGCGGGGTATGGCGAGCGGCGCGAGCTCGAGGCGGAGTCTTCCCTCGATGCCGCGGAACCACTCGCCGTCGTCGCCGTCGGTGAGCGCCAGGGCTTCCGTCAGCGCCTGGTCCGCCCTGGCCGCCGCACCGCTGCCGGCCGTACCGGCGCTCGGTGATGGCGCGGCGGGAAGCATGGCGAGGGCCCGGTGGAGGCGGCCCGCCAGGGCACCGAGGTCATCGGCGAAGTCGGTCCGGCCGGCCTCGCACTCGTCGACGCACCACTCCCAGCCGTCGCGGGCCTCGGGAAGGTAGCCGGTGACCAGCGCGATCAGGAGCTCCCGATCTTCCTCAACCCTTGTCAAGGCCGCGTAAGGCGGGGCTGTGTCGTTGAAGCCCACCTCAACGAGGTGCCGCATGAGCTCGGGCGCCGGGTGCGGCAGCGGCACCGGCGGCGTGAGCCATTTGACCACCACGCGCTCGTCCACCACCACCGAGTGGTTCGTCTGATCGACATGATCGCCGAATCCCCGCTCGACCTGCCCCCCGATGTGGAGATCTTCAGGGTCGTACGAGAGGCTGGGCAGCGGCAGAAACCGCTCGACGGCGAAGGGCGGCGGTACGTCGCTGTTGAGGGCCCCGAGGAGAGCCGCGGTGACTCCGCGATCTCGGGCGGTAAGGGGCGTCTCACCCAGCGAGAGCAATCTGCCCCATCTTGAACGTGAATTCAACAGTCAGGCCAAACTTCCTGGTAGCAATGTCTAGAAAAGTCTTGCTCATGTTGATTTCTGCTGCAACACTCCTGGTCTGGTCTACCGTGCCCGGATGGTCGCGAGACCCTCGTCCCCCAGAGATTCAGAAGGAGCAGCGGCCGTGGTCCGTACCCGGTTCACCCGACGTCTCCCGGCCGTCGCGGCGGCGGCCGGTCTCGCGCTCGCCGTGGCGGCCTGTGGCGGTCAGTCGCCCAACAGCCCGGCAGGCAGCGCACCCGCAGCGACGGCGGACCAGCTGAACCCGAATGCCGACCTGTCGAAGCAGTCCATCAGCATCACGGTATGGGACGGCTACACGCCCAAGGAACTGCCGGAGAAGGTCAAGGAGAAGCTCAAGGTCTCCGATGTGAAGATCGCGCTGCACGCCACCAACGAGGAGGCGATGACCAAGCTCACCGCCGGCGGCGACAGCGGCATCGACGTGGCGTTCGTGTCGGGACAGTACGCGCAGGCGCTCAACGAGCAGGGACTGCTCGAGCCGATCCACCCCGAGCTGATCCCGAACCTGTCGAACCTCTACCCCGAGGCCACGCAGCTGTCCTACGACAAGGGCAACAAGTACTCCGTGCCCTACACCTGGGGCACCACCGGCATCTGCTACCGCAGCGACCTGGTCAAGCAGGCGCCCACCAGCTGGTACGACATCCTGAAGCCGCCGGCCTGGGCCGACAAGAAGGTCACCATGATGACCACCGAGCGCTGGCTGGCACTGCCCGCGCTCAAGGCGTTGAACTACTCGGTCAACACCGAGAAGGACGACGAGATCGCCAAGACCAAGGAACTGCTCGTCAACGCCAAGCCGCACCTGCTCGGCTACGACGACACCACCTTCGGCGACAAGCTCAAGAGCGGCGAGGCCCTCATGGTCGAGGCGTGGGACGGCTGGTGCCCGACCACCGACCCGAAGCAGAACATCAAGTTCGTCGTGCCCAAGGAGGGCAGCGACCTTTGGGTGGACACCATGGTGATCATGAAGTCCTCCAAGAACAAGGAGGCGGCGCACGCCTTCATCAACTACATCCTCGACCCGGAGATCCACCGCTGGGCGGCCGAGAACATCAACTACAAGGTCCCCAACAAGGCCGCCATGGACCAGGTGCAGGTTCCCAAGGGCTCGCTGCTGGGCATCAAGCCCGCCGAGCTGCTCAACGGTGAGTCGATCATCGACCTGGGCCAGGCGTCGACCAAGTACTCGCGCATGTCGCAAGAGGTCACGGCGAACTAGAGCGGTGAAGGCAGAAAGCAAGGCTCGGCCGGTGTCCTCGCAGAGAGGGCGCCGGCTGGGCGCATTCGTGTTCCTGGCGCCCGGGCTGACGTATCTGATCGTCCTGCTCCTGGTGCCGATGGCGTTGATCCTCAGCAACACGGTCTTCCAGCGCGGCCGCTTCGGCGGCGTGGTCTACGAGTTCACCTCGGAGAACTTCGAGCGCCTGATCGACCCGCTCTACCTCGGCGTGGTCGGCAACTCGCTGAAGATCGCCACGTTGACCACGCTGATCGCGCTGCTGATCGGCTACCCGACGGCATACCTGATCGCGCAGCTGCCGCGCAAGTGGAAGACCGTGGCGCTGGTGGCGGTCGTGCTGCCGTTCTGGACGAACTTCATCATCCGCGTCTACGCGTGGATCATCCTGCTCAGCGGGCCCGGGCTGATCAACTCGATGCTCGGCACCAAGCTGGAGCTGCTGTACAACCAGGGCGCGATCGTCACCGGGCTGCTGTACTCCTACCTGCCGCTGATGGTGCTGCCGCTGTTCGCGACCATCGAGAAGCTGGATCCGCAGCTGCGCGAGGCGTCGGCGAACCTGGGCGCCTCGGGGTTCACCACGTTCCGCAAGGTGACGCTGCCGCTGACCCTGCCGGGCGTGATGACCGGGTGCCTGTTCGTCTTCGTGCCCAGCTTCGGCAACTTCGTGATCCCCGAGATGCTCGGCGGCGGTAAGTCGATCATGGTGGGCAACCTGATCAGGTCGGAGTTCCTCAAGGCCCGCGACTGGCCCTTCGGCTCGACGCTGGCGCTGGCCCTCATCGCGGTGCTGGTGGTGCTGCTGATCGTGCAGGCATGGGTGGCCCGCCGTGCGTAGGCCGAAGCTCCTCTACGTCCCCTTCTGGGCCACGTACGTCTTCCTGTACGCGCCGATCGTGGTGCTCGTGGTCATGTCGTTCAACTCCGGCAAGTCCGCCTACACCTACGAGGGGTTCAGCCTCAAGTGGTACGGCGAGCTCGCCCAGGACGAGCGCGTCAGGGACGGCCTGATCAACACGTTGATCGTGGCCGCAGGCTCGACCGTGATCGCCACCGTGCTCGGCACGCTGCTGGCCGTCGGCCTGGCCCGCTACACCAAGTCCAAGACGCTCGACGCGATCGCGCTGATGCCGGCCGTACTGCCTGACCTGGTGCTGGCCATCGGGCTGCTGGTCTTCTACGGCATGATCCAGCTCACGCTCGGGCTGTACTCGGTGGTGCTCGCGCACGGCGTGTTCTCGATGGCGTTCGTCGCGGCGGTCGTGCGCACGCGGTTGTCCGGGGCCGACACCTCGCTCGAGGAGGCCTCGCGCGACCTGGGCGCGGGGCCCGTTGTGACGTTCATGAAGGTCACGCTCCCGCAGCTGGCGCCGGGCATCATCGCGGGCGCGCTGCTGGCGTTCACGCTGTCGCTGGACGAGTTCGTGATCGCCTTCTTCACGATCGGCAACACCGAGCAGACGCTGCCGATCGTCATCTACTCAATGATCCGTTTCGGGGTCACCCCGAAGATCAACGCGCTGGCCGCGATCCTCCTCCTGGTGAGCTTCACGGCGGTGATCGTGGGGCAGCGCATGACCAAGATCGGGGAGTCGCGTGCTCAAGATTGACGGGATCACCCGCAGATTCGGTGACGTCACCGCGCTGGACGGGGTGTCCCTCGAGATCGGCCAGGGCGAGTTCTTCGCGCTGCTCGGCCCTTCCGGCTGCGGCAAGACCACGCTGCTGCGCATCCTGGCAGGCTTCGAGACGCCCGACGCGGGCGCGGTCACGCTCGACGGGAGCGACCTGCTGGGCCTGCCGCCCAACAAGCGGCCGATCAGCCTGATGTTCCAGTCGTACGCGCTGTTCCCGCACATGAGCGTGGCCAAGAACGTCGCCTACGGCCTGGAGCGCGAGAAGCTCCCCAAGTCCGAGATCAAGCAGCGTGTCAGCGAGGTCCTGGAGACCGTGGGGCTGGCCGAGCACGGCAACCGCAGGCCGAACCAGCTCTCCGGCGGCCAGCGCCAGCGCGTGGCGCTGGCGCGCTCCATCGTCAAGCGCCCGCGCCTGCTGCTGCTCGACGAGCCGCTCTCGGCGCTGGACAAGAAGGTCCGCGCCGACATGCAGCTCGAGCTCAAGCGCCTGCAGCACGAGGTCGGCATCACCTTCGTGGTCGTCACGCACGACCAGGAGGAGGCCATGTCGCTCGCCGACCGCATCGCGGTCTTCGACCGCGGCAACGTCCGCCAGGTCGACCAGCCCGTCGCGCTCTACGAGCGCCCGCGCACCCGCTTCGTGGCCGACTTCGTCGGCGCCAACAACCTGTTCGAGGGTACGGCCGGCGGCCAGGACGCCCTGGAGACCGAGGGCTTCGGCCGCCTTCCGGGGACCCCGCTCGACGGCGTCGAGGAGGGTGCCAAGGCGCTGCTGGGCGTCCGCCCGGAGAAGGTCAGGCTGGGCGAGCCCGACGACGCCAAGGGGCTACGCGGCAGCGTGCTCGACGTGAGCTTCTACGGCGGCGTCTCGCACCTGTCGGTCGACGTGCCAGGCCAGCCCAAGCCGGTCCTGGTGGCCGTGCAGGGGGCCAGCACGACGCAGCCGGGCGCCGAGGTCGGGCTGTCCTGGGAGCCGCAGGACGCGGTGATCATCCCGGTGGGTCAATGAACGAGGTCGTTGCCCGTGGCCGTCCGCGCGAAGGACAGGATCAGCTCGGCCGCCTCCTCCGGGCCGATGATCGGGTGCCTGGCCGTGATTCGATAGCCGTAGGCGTCCTCCAGCGCCACCAGGTTGCGCGCGACCGTGAGCGAGTCGGAGGTCAGCGTGAACACCCCGAGCGCGGTCCCGGTGTCCAGGATCGACTGGTACATCGAGACCTGCCTGTCGTACAGGGAGGTGAGCAGCACGCCGTACATCCTGTTACGCCCTGCAGCCCCGCCCAGCTCGTTGAGCAGCCGCACGTCGGGGTCCAGCGGGCCGGTGGGCAGGCCGGAGCGGATGGTCATGACCAGCCTCTCGACCGGGTCCATGACCTGGCCGAGCCGGCGCAGGCGCTGCTCGTAGAAGCGTTCCATGGCCGCGTGGTGCGCCTCGACCAGCAGCTCGCTGAGGTCGGGGTAGTGGTAGAGCACCGCGCCGGAGGTCAGCCCGGCCTCCTCGGCCACGTGCGAGAGCTGCACGCCGTCGATGCCGTGGCGGATGATCGCCCGGCGTGCCGCCTCGATGAGGTCGAGGCGCCGGTCGGTCCGGCTCTTCCGCTGGGCCATGATCACCGCCTTCTTTGTTCGGCCTTCAGTAAGTCGTGACCATAGTGCACTGAAGTTGACCTTCACGCTAGACAGGTATTTGAATTCCCGTTCAAGTCAAGTGTCCACCCGGAGCGATGATGTCTCTCACCATCCTGTTCATGCCGGAAAGCGCCTACGGGCCGACGAACAACTGCATCGGCATCGGCGACATCCTGCGTCGCCGCGGCCACCGGGTCGTCTTCGCGGCCGAAGCCTCCTGGAAGGGCAAGCTCGAGGCCCTCGGCTTCGAGGAGGACCTGGTCGACCTGGCGCCTCCGGCCGAGGACGCCGGTGAGGAGCAGGACGCCGGCCAGTTCTGGAAGGACTTCATCAGGGAGACCGCGCCCGAGTACCGCAAGAGCACGCAGGAGCAGCTCGAGACCGTCATCAAGCCGATCTGGGACTCCCTCATCGACGGCGCCAAGTACTGCGAGCCGCAGCTCAAGGCCATCATCGAGCGGGTGAACCCGGACGTGATCGTCGAGGACAACGTGATCACGTTCCCGGCGCTGCTCACGGCGGGCAAGAAGTTCGTCCGCATCGTCTCCTGCAACCCGCTCGAGGTCCGCGGTGAGGACGTCGCGCCGGTCTTCTCCGGCCTGGCCGCCGACGACCGTTCGGAGTGGGACGCCTTCCGCGCCGAGTACGACCGCACCCACCGCGAGGTCTGGTCCGCCTTCAACGAGTGGAGCGTCGAGCAGGGCACGCAGCCGCTGCCCGACCTGGACTTCATCCACCAGGGCGACCTGAACCTCTACGTGTACCCGGAGATCCTGGACTACACCGACCGCCGCCCGCTCGGGCCCACCTGGCACCGGCTCGACTCCAGCGTCCGCGAGACCGACGAGTCCTTCGAGCTGCCCTTCGAGCGCGGCGAGGGCTCCCTGGTGTACTTCTCGCTCGGCTCGCTCGGCTCCTCCGACGTGGAGCTCATGCAGCGGGTGATCGACGTGCTGGCCCAGACGCCGCACCGGTTCATCGTCTCCAAGGGCCCGCTGCACGAGGAGATCAAGCTCGCCGACAACATGTACGGCGCCGAGTTCCTGCCGCAGACGAAGATCATCCCGCTCTGCGACCTGGTGATCACCCACGGCGGCAACAACACCACCACCGAGTCCCTGCACTTCGGCAAGCCGATGATCCTGCTGCCGCTGTTCTGGGACCAGTACGACAACGCCCAGCGCGTGCACGAGCTCGGCTACGGCGTGCGCCTGTCGACCTACTCCTTCACCGACGACGAGCTCACCGGCGCGCTCGAGCGCCTCCTCGGCGACACCGAGATGCGCGCCCGCCTGGCGGCCGCCGGTGAGGAGATCCGCAACCGCGACGGCCTGCGCAAGGCCGCCGACCTCATCGAGCAACTGGGTAGCTGAACCGATGCGTGAACTGATCAACCCCGCCACCGGGCTCCGTTTCGCCGAGCTTTCCGACACCCCCGTCGAGCAGGTGGCGCAAGCCGTACGCAGGGCTCGTGAGGCCTTCCACGAGTGGTCGCAGACCACTCCGGCCGAGCGGGCCAGGCTGCTGCTGCGCCTGGCCGACCTGGTCGAGGCCGACAGTGAGGAGCTGACCCGGCTCGAGGTCGAGGAGACCGGCAAGCCGGCCGCCGTCTTCCGCGACGGCGAGCTGCCCTTCGCGGTGGACAACCTGCGCTTCTTCGCCGGCGCCGCCCGCTCGCTCGACGGGACCGGCGCCGGGGTGCTCAGCTCCGGGTACACCTCGGTGCTGGTGCGCAGGCCGGTCGGGGTGGTCGGTTCGATCGCGCCGTGGAACTTCCCGTTCATCATGGCCATCTGGAAGGTCGCGCCCGCGGTCGCCGCGGGCAACGCCGTGGTGATCAAGCCGGCGCCCGCGACGCCGCGCACCACGCTGCGCCTGGCCGAGCTGTTCGCCAAGGCGGGCGCGCCCGACGGGCTGGTGCAGGTCGTGCTGGGCGACGGCGAGGTGGGCGAGGCACTCGTCACCGACCCCGGCGTCGACATGGTCAGCGTCACCGGCTCGACGGAGACCGGGCGCCGCGTCATGAGCGGCGCGGCGCAGAGCCTCAAGCGCGTCCACCTGGAGCTCGGCGGCAAGGCCCCCGCGCTGGTCTTCGAGGACGCCGACCTGGCCGAGATGGCCCGCGGCGTGGCGATGGGCGCTACCTACAACACTGGCCAGGACTGCACCGCGGCCACCCGCGTCTACGTCGCCAGGCAGGTGTACGGCCAGGCCGTCGAGGCCCTGCGCGAGAAGCTGGCCGCGATCACGGTCGGCGACCCGTGGGACCCGGCCACCGACATCGGCCCGCTGGTCTCGGCCGCGCACCGCGAGCGGGTGCACGGCTTCGTCGCCCGCTCCGGCGGCCGGATCGTGACCGGCGGGGCGGCTCTGCCGGGTGAGGGTTTCTACTACCCGCCCACGCTTGTGGCAGATGTCGCCCAGGACAGCGAGATCGTTCAGGGCGAATTGTTCGGGCCCGTGCTGGTGGTCCTCCCGTTCGACGGCGAGGACGAGGCGGTCCGGCTGGCCAACGACACCCGCTACGGCCTGGCCTCCTCGGTCTGGTCGCGCGACGTGGCCCGCGCGATGCGCGTCTCCCACCGCCTGGACGTGGGCGTGACCTGGGTGAACGATCATCTGCCCATCGCCAGCGAGGCGCCGCACGGCGGGGTCAAGGGCAGCGGATTCGGCAAGGACATGAGCCAGGAGGCGGTCCAGGAGTACTCCGTGACGCGCCACCTGATGATCAAGCACGCGGCCCCCGTGGAGCACGACTCCTTCAGGCCTGCCTGAAAACGTGCGCGGCGATATGCGCCCTCAAGTGACACTTTGGGCGTATTTGATGGGAAATGTTCGGTTGGCCGATCTGGTACGGGTTGTGTTCCAATTACCCAGCCCGCAGAATCCCAAGCGCCCCACGCGTGTCAGATTTTCGAGCACGTAACGGCGAGAGGTTGCGAGACTCAGTGAGGACGAAAGACCCCCGGCACACGAGGTCAGGGGACTACACAGGCGGACGGTTCCGGCTGGCCAACTGGCGCGTGCGCTCTAGGCTGGTGGCGCTGATCCTCATTCCCACCATCGTGGGTGTGCTTCTCGCCGGCGTGCAGCTGGCGAACGCGATCGGCACCAGCGCCGACTACCGCAGGCTGACCCAGGTCGCCGAGCTGGTGCAGCGCGTCGGTGTGCTCTCGCACGAGCTCGGCAAGGAACGCTCGCTCACCGCGTGGTACGTCGCCGACAAACGGCGCCCGCGCGGCATGGTGCAGCTGCGCGCCGAGCGCCAGAAGGTCGACTCGGCCAAGCAGCGCGTGATGGAGGCGATGTCGGCCATCGACGCCTCGCACTCGGCCCGCGTGCTCGACGAGGTCGCCCAGATCCGCCGGTGGCTGACCGGTCTCGACGGACTGCGTGCCAACATCGTGGGCGACTCCGTGCCGCCCCGAGCCGCCATCAGGACCTTCTCCAGCATGATCGCCGTGCTGCTGAACCTCCAGGACGACCTGGGAGACGGCGTCAACGACGACCGGCTCCAGGGTGACGTGGCCGCGCTCACCGCTCTCTCGCGCGCCAAGGAGGAGGTCTCGCGCCAGCAGGTCATCCTCGTGGTCGCCCTGGTCGAGCGGAAACTGGACTACGACGACCTGTCGGACTTCCTCGGCTCGTGGAACACCCAGCAGGCGATGCTGGCCACCTTCGACCAGGAAGCCGAGACGCAGGACAGGCAGGCCTACCGGCAGGTCATGCGCGGCCCCGACATCGACCGCGCCGATGCCATGCGCCAGCGCGCCCTGGCCCAGCTGCGCGAGTACAAGGAGATCCGCGACCTCGACGTCACCAACCGGAGCAGGGCCAAGGACCTCGACCTCTGGTACCGCAGCACCGACCTGCAGGCCAACGCGATGCGCAAGGTCGAGGACGGCCTGGCCACCCGCATCGTGGCCCAGACCCGCGACCTGAGCGACACCGAGCAGCGCAACGCCATCATCTCGGGCGCGCTGATCCTGGTGCTGCTGCTCCTCGTCCTGGTGATCACCACCCGCGTGGCCGGTTCGCTGGTCCGCCCGCTGCGCCGGCTGCGCGCCGAGGCTCTCCAGGTGGCCACCACCCGGCTGCCGGAGACGGTCCGCGTGCTGCGTGAGTCCGGCGACGGCGCCGCCATACCCGACGTGCCGTCAGTCGGCGTCAACACCCGCGACGAGATCGGGGAAGTGGCCCGGGCCTTCGACGAGGTCCACCGCGAGGCGATCAGGCTGGCCGGCGACGAGGCCAAGCTGCGCGCCAACGTCAACGCCATGTTCGTCAACCTCTCGCGCAGGTCCCAAACGCTGGTCGAGCGGCAGCTGCAGCTCATCGAGGGCCTGGAGCAGGGCGAAGAGGACGAGCAGCGACTGTCCAACCTGTTCCGCCTGGACCACCTGGCCACCCGCATGCGCCGCAACAGCGAGAACCTGCTGGTCCTCGCCGGCCAGGAGGCCGCGCGCAAGTGGAGCGAGCCGGTGCCGCTGGTCGACATCGCCCGGGCCTCGCTGTCGGAGGTCGAGAACTACGAGCGGGTCCAGATCCAGATCCCGTCCGGGATCATGATCGCCGGCCCGGCCGTCACCGACGCCGTCCACCTGCTGGCCGAGCTGATCGAGAACTCGATCTCCTTCTCGCCCCGCGAGTCCAAGGTGCAGGTGACCAGCTCGCCCATCGAGGGCGGCGTGATGGTCACCATCAACGACCTGGGCATCGGCATGACCGGCGAGGAACTGGGCGAAGCCAACTGGCGCCTGGCCAACCCGCCGGTCGTGGACGTGGCCGTCTCGCGGCGCATGGGCCTGTTCGTGGTCGGCCGCCTGGCGCTGCGCCACGGCATCAGGGTCCAGCTGCGGATGCGGGAGACCGGTGGCCTGAGCGCGCTGGTCATGATGCCCGACATGCTCATCTCCCAGCCGGGCGGCACCGTCCCGCAGCAGCGGGGCCAGTACGACAGCTTCACCAACTTCGACCCGAGCATGTTCGGCGAGCCCCAGGGTCTCTACTCGGCCCCGTCCGCGATCGACACGCCCGACGTGCGTCCCGACTCCGGGTCACCGATGGACACCGAGTGGCCGCCGGCGGGCACCAACTGGCCCTCGTTCGCCGACGAGCCGGTGCCCGCCCAGGAGGAGCCGCGCTGGCCGTCCTTCGCCGAGGAGCCGCCGGCCGCCGCTCAGGACGAGCCGCGCTGGCCGTCGTTCTCCACGGAGCCGCCCGCCGCGAAGGAGGAGCCGCGCTGGCCGTCCTTCGCGAGCGAGCCGCCGCCCGCGCAGGAGGCCCCGCGCTGGCCGTCGTTCGCCGAGGAGCCGTACACCCCGAACGGCAACTCCTCCTACAACCACGAGGCGCCGAGCTGGCCGTCCTTCGCCGAGCAGCCGCCGCAGAACGGCGACTCCGCGTTCACCGCCTTCGGGCGGCGCGAGTACACCTCGCAGGACATGACCGGCCCGCTGCCCGTGGTGCGCAACTCGCCCATCGAGGAGGAGGACGGCGAGGAGTTCCTGCCGATCTTCTCGTCGGTGGGTTCCGACTGGTTCCGTCGTCCGGAACCCCCCGAGTTCACCCCGCAGCCTCCGGCCGAGCCTGAGCCCCTGCCGCAGCCGATGGCGCAGCCCATGGCGGAGCCCATCGCCGCCGACACCGTCGACAAGCCGGCGTTGCCGCAGCGCAGGCCCGGCCAGTCGGGCGCGGGCGCCTCGTGGTCCTCGCCGGCCGACACCGGCTGGCAGGCCGCCCAGGCGGCCGCGCAGCCCAGCCAGGGCGGCACCACGGCCTCCGGCCTGCCGCGGCGCGTGCCCAAGGCCAACCTGGTGCCGGGCACGGCCAGCCTGGCCGAGCCCCAAGCAACTTCACCGGCGCCGCAGATCTCTCCGGAGCGGCTGCGGAGCCGGCTCTCCAGCTTCCAGCAGGGTGTGCGGCAAGGCCGCGCGTTCACCCGTGGAGAAGAGAATGAGGAAGACAAATGAGAGAACTTAGCCAGGGAGCGCGTGGCATCAGCTGGCTGATCACTGATTTCGTCAACAACGTGCCTGGCGTGGCGCACACGGTCGTGGTGTCCTCCGACGGATTGCCGCTTGCCTACTCCGAGGGGTTCCCCAAGGACAGGGCGGACCAGTTGGCCGCGGTCGCCTCCGGCGTGATCAGTTTGACCCAGGGGGCCGCGCGCGTCTTCGAGGGCGGTATGGTGACCCAGACCGTGATCGAGATGCAGCGAGGCCTATTGATGATCATGTCGATCAGCGACGGATCCTGCCTCGCGGTCCTCGCGGCGCCAGACTGTGACATGGGCCTCGTGGCCTACCAGATGACACTGTTGGTCGAGCGGGCCGGCCAGGTGCTCACCCCGGCCGTCCGCGCCGAGCTGCAGGCGGCCCGCCCCCGCTAGCCGGGCGGTGACAGGAGATCATGGTGTCAGGTCAAGGTTGGGCTGGTGATACTCCGCCGCATCCGTCGGCGCCCCGTCCGCAGAAGCCGAGCTCCCTGGTGCGGCCATATGCCGTGACCGGGGGGCGGACGGCTCCGCGGATGAAGTTCGCCATGGAGGCACTCGTGTCCTCCGTGACGTCGGAATACCAAGACATTTCACTACTTAGTCCGGAATATCAGGCGATCATCCAGCTGACCCGCAACGTCAGGTCAGTTGCCGAAATCTCCGCCCTTTTACGGCAGCCGCTCGGGGTGGTCCGGGTGCTGATCGCCGATATGGCGTCGGAGGGCCTCATCCGCGTGCACCAGCCTGCGCTGGAAGCGGGTAAGCCGGACCTCAACCTGCTCGAAAGGGTTCTCAGTGGACTTCGCAGGCTCTAGCCCCGGCCTCACGTCGACGAAGATCGTCGTGGCTGGGGGCTTCGGCGTGGGCAAGACGACGTTCGTGGGCGCGGTCTCGGAAATCCTGCCGCTGACCACGGAGGCCGTCATGACGGACGCCTCCGCGGGCGTGGACGACGTCTCGCTCACGCCCAACAAGACGACCACGACCGTGGCCATGGACTTCGGCCGTGTATCGCTGGATCAGGACCTGATCCTGTACCTGTTCGGCACGCCCGGGCAGCACAGGTTCTGGTTCATGTGGGACGACCTGGTGCGCGGCGCGATCGGCGCGGTCGTCCTGGTGGACACGCGCCGCCTGGCCGACAGCTTCCCGGCCATCGATTACTTCGAAGAGGCCAAGCTGCCGTTCGTCATCGGCATCAACGGCTGGGACGGGCAGTTCCTGCACGATCCGGACGAGATCCGCGAGGCCCTCTCGCTCAACCCGATCACCCCGATCGTGCGCCTCGACGCCCGCTCCCGCGACTCGGTCAAGTCCACCCTCATCACGCTGGTCGAGCACGCCCTCACCCGGCACATGCACACGCCCGCGTAAATCTCCCTGGTACGGCAGAGCCACCCCACCGCCATCCGCCGCACGGGGCCGGGCTCTGTCCAGGGAGACGCTCCTCCGGCGATGAGGGGTTGATCACCGTTACGGCTCCGCCCCTGACCACCTAGATGGTCAGGGGCGGAGCCGTTTGTGCCTCCAGGAGTGACCGAAGGCAGCAAGGGCTTCTGACCAGCGCCTGAAAAATTGGGCATTGACGAAAAATTCTTACATGTTACTCATAGATCAGGTCAGAAAGTTTCAATGCCGGAGCCCACCCCCCAAGGAGGCACACGCATGCCCGCTGACCCGCCGGCCGACTTACTCGGTCCCGTCCAAGGAGAGGTTTCCTGGTTCTGCTGCGGCAACGCCTGGGGCCCGTGCGGTACCGCGGGGCACGGCGCCTGCGGCACCTGCAACTCGGGAAGCCTGCAGCACGCCTGGCCCAACACCTCCGACGCCTGCTGGGCGATCACCCACCCCGACACCTGCGGCGTGGGCCTGTCCAGGAGGACCTGCGGCTTCCAGCACCGCACAACCTCGCTGTGCGGCGGAGGCAGCGTCGTCACCTCGATCGCCGACTGCGGCCCGCAGACCGACCTGTTCTGCGGCGAGCGCAGCTGCTGCGGCGCCACGTGCGCCGGCAACCGGCTGATCGACCTCACCCCTGCGGCCTACAGCCGCATCGCCAGCCTCTCCGCCGGCCTGCGGCCGTGCGAGATCTCGACGGTGTAGGGGGCCGAGGATGACCACGAGAAGGCAGATGCTCAAGTCCGCGGTGCTCGGCGGCGGCGCGAGCGTCATCGCCGCGTCCGTGATGGGTTCGCTCGGCCCGGAGGCCGCGTTCGCCGCCACCGCGCCGCAGGTCGATCCCGGCGCTCCCGACCCGAACTTCGCCGAGGGCAGGATCCGCTCGATCAAGGGCAACACGCTCCTGGTCCTCGGGTCGAACCTGGTCTTCCACCGCATCAGGGTGGTCGACGGCACCTCCCTGTGGAAGCTCGGGCCGGTCGGCTTCGACCAGGCCAAGCCCGGTGACGGCCTCTACGCGCGCGGCGTCAGGATGCCCGACGGGATGCTGGCGGCCGAGGCGGTGTGGCTCAACATCGTCAACATCAAGGGCCACATCAGGAACATCTCCAGCGACACCCTGCATCTCGACCACAACGGGCAGGAGATCCTCTGCCACGTCGTGGCCGGCAAGTCGGTGGCCGTGCGCTCCGACGCGCCGCCCACCGGCGACCTGTCGCTGCTCGGTGTGGGGCAGCACGTCCAGATCCTGGGGGCCTGGCGCCCCGACACCAACGAGGTCGACATCGCCTCGGTCTTCTCCCCGCACTAGGCACTCCCCGGCCAAGAGACCCCGGCCCGGCCTTGGGGTCTCTTGGCGTGGGCCCGTCACCTCAGGAACAACAGGAGCCGCACATGCAAGGGATCGCCGCGCTGCAGCCGTACGTGATCGCCGTCTTCCTGGCCTGGGCGGGCCTGGCGAAGCTGTCCTCGCGGGCACGGCCGGACAGGACTGCGCTGGCCCGGCTCGTCGGCCCGGCGCGCGCGGTCCCCGCGCTGCGCCTGGTGGCGCTGGCCGAGCTCGCCGTCGCCGCCGTGCTGGTCCTGCCTCCGCACGAGGCCTGGGAGGGTACGGCTGCCGCCGCCCTGTCCGCGGGCTTCCTCGGCTACCTGGTGTACGCCAGGGTCAGCGCGCCCGCCTCGTCCTGCGGGTGCCTGGGTGCGCACGCCACCCCGCTGAACCGGCGGGCTTTCCTGCGGGCGGGCCTGCTGCTTGCCATGAGCGTGGCCGCCGTCTGGGCGGGGCCGCAGCCACCGGACGCCTGGCTCGCCGGCCTGGGCGTGGTGGAGCTCGCCGTGCTGCTCGGGCTCTCGGCGGAGCTCGACCGGCACTGGCTGACCCCGCTGCGGCGCCTGATCGTCCGGGTCCGTAAGCCGCTCGCCACGACGGGCGACTTCCCGCCCCCGCTGGAGGCCTCGCTGCGCCAGCTCTACCGGAGCCCGGCCTACTGCTCGGTGTCGCGCTGGCTCAGCTCCGACGCCCAGGACGCCTGGGACGAGGACGGCACGCGCTTCGTCGCCTACGCCGCGAGCGGGCGGACGGCTGTCTTCGCCATCCCGCTGTGGGAGACGGATCCGGCGCTGGTCAGGGTCGTGGTCGTCGACGAGCCCGAGATGGCGGTCGACGTGGCGCCGTGACGGCGGGCGACCGTCATCGACTCGCCGGGGTCGCCGGTCGCGGGTCCTCAGCCGAAGTGCGGCGGGCGGCCGGTGGGGTGGCCTGCCGTACGGGAGGAGCTAGGAGACGGCGGCGACGCCGCGGACGAGGCGACCCACCTCGGCCCTCAAATGGACGAAGTCCGGATGCTCGCGGGTGGAGATCTGGTCGCGCGGGTCGGGCAGGTCGACCTTGAGGTCGCCGACGACGTGCGCGGGGGCCTTGGACAGCACGACCACCCGGTCGCCCACGTAGACGCTCTCGTCGATGTCGTGGGTGATCAGGACGATCGTCATCCGGTGGTGGCCGCGCACCTTCAGCACCAGGTCCTCCAGGTCCTCCCTGGTCTGCGCGTCGACCGAGCCGAAGGGCTCGTCCATGAGCATCAGCGCCGGCCGGTAGGCCAGCGCGCGGGCGATCGCCACGCGCTGCTGCATGCCGCCCGAGAGCTGGAAGGGATACTTACGGCCCGCGTCGGCGAGCCCCACCGACTCCAGCGCCTCCTGGGCGACCTCGCGGCGGCGCTTCCTGTCCATGTCCCTGCGGCGCAGCGGCAGCGCCACGTTGTCGGCCACCGACATCCACGGGAAGAGCGAGCGGCTGTAGTCCTGGAAGACGACCGCGAGGTTGTCCGGCGTCTGGCGGACCAGTTCGCCCTCGACGCGGATCTCGCCGCCGGTGGGCTTGATCAGGCCGGCGATGGAGCGCAGCAGCGTCGACTTGCCGCAACCGGACGGGCCGACGATGCACAGCAGCTCACCCTCGGCGACGCTGAGGCTCAACCCGTCGATGGCGTGATGGGCGCTCGGGCCCTCGCCATAGGTGTGCGTGAGGCTGTTGATTTCGAGCAACCGAATTCCTTGGGGGCGAAATCCGTGGACAATACGGTGACTCTATCGGCAAATGCCTCACGCATGGCTGGAGCCCCCAAAATGCCACGAGCCATCGTTATCTGTGCCGCCCTCTGCTTAGCCCTCACCGCCTGTAGCGGTCAGAGCGGCAGCGGAGGCGGTCTCGAGAAACCAACGATCAAGGTCGGGATTCTCCCCATCCCCGACGACGCCGCGCTCTTCATCGCCAACTCGAAGGGCTATTTCAAGCAGGAGGGCCTCACGGTCCAGCCGGTGGTGATCCAGGGAGGCGCGGCGGCGTTGCCCCAGATCAAGAGCGGCGCCCTGGACGTGTCGATCTCCAACTACGTCTCCACCTTCCTGGCCGCGAGCAAGGGAGAGAAGATCAGGTCCCTGGGCGGCCTCTACCAGGCGGCGCCCAACACCTTCGACCTCATGGTCGGCAAGGACTCGCCCGTCAAGACCGTGGCGGACCTCAAGGGCAAGACGATCCTGGTCAACACGCTCAACAACGTCGGCACGCTGGCCGTCACCACCACGCTGAAGGCCGCCGGGCTCTCGGCGGGCGACGTCAAGTTCGCCGAGAAGCCGTTCCCCGACATGGCCAACGCCGTGGCCGCGGGCCAGGCCGACGCCGCCTGGATGCCCGAGCCGTTCATCACCGCCACCCAGGCGCAGGGCTTCACCAAGCTCGCCGACACGATGGTGAACGAGACCGCCGACCTGCCGGTCGCCGCCTGGATCGCCACCGACGACTGGGTGAAGAACAACCCGAAGACGCTGGCCGCCTTCAAGCGGGCGATCACCAAGGCTCAGCAGCTGGCCGCGAGCGACCGCAAGGAGGTCGAGGCCGTGCTGCCCACCTACACCAAGATCGACGCGGCGACCGCCTCGAAGATCACCCTTGGCGTCTTCCCCGTCTCGGTCGACTCGGGCAAGCTGCAGAAGGTGGCCGACCTGATGAAGGAGTACGGCTACCTCCAGGCGCCCATCGACGTCAAGACGGTGCTAACCGATACTCCATGACGCGCGCTCGTTGAGCGCCCGCACGTCGGAGTCGGTGATGCCGTGCTGGGCCGCGGCCATGCGGTCCAGTTCCTCCGGCGTCAGCACGTCCGCGATGTCGGCGAACCCGTCGGGCGCCCGCTCGGTCACCAGCTGGACGATCTCCTCGATGGGCAGCGCGCGATGCCCGAGGATCAGCTGGGTGGTCGGCGGGCGCCGCTCGACCTCGTAGCCGGCCAGCGCGCCCGCCGGATCCGGCTCGGTCGCCAGCCACCTGGCCAGCACCCGGGCGTCGAGCACCGCCTGCGAGCCGCCGTTCGAGCCGATCGGGTACATCGGGTGGGCGGCGTCGCCGAGCAGCGTCACCCGCCCCTCGCCCCAGTACGGCAGCGGGTCCCTGTCCACCATCGGATACTCCAGGATCCGCGGCGAGGAGGCGAACAGGGAGGGGATGTCCACGTGCGGGAACTTCCAGTCGGCGTAGTGCCCGGCCACGTCCTCCAGCCGCCCGGCCCGCGACCAGTCGGCCTTCTCGATGGTGCCGGGCTCGCCCACCTTGACCTCGGCCACCCAGTTGATCAGCCGCGGCTCGGCGGGGGAGATGTGGTAGGTCACGATCCGCGAGGCCCGGTTGGAGCCGGCCACCAGCTGGGTGGCGCCGTCCAGAATCGGGTCGCCCTCGCCGACCCCGCGCCACATCTGGATGCCCGACCAGCGCAGCGGGTCGCCGTCCGGGTGCAGCAGGGCCCGGGTCGCCGACTGGATCCCGTCGGCGCCGACCAGCACGTCGGCCCGCTCGCGGTACTCCCGCCCGGTGGCCGTCTCGCGCAGCACGACCGTCACGCCGCCGGCGTCCTGCTCGAAGTCGTGCAGCCGCGTCCCGAGGCGCACGTTGTCCGCGCCGACCGCGGCGAGCAGGATCATCTGCAGCTCGCCCCGGTGGATGGAGTACTGCGGCCAGCGGTAGCCGGCCGCCCGCCCCCGGGGCAGCGCCAGGATCGTGCCGCCGTGCCGGTCGGTGAACCTCATGAACGTGACGGCCAGGCCCGCGGCCGCCAGCCGCTCGCCCAGGCCGAGCTCCGTCAGTTCCCGTACGGCGTGCGGCTGCAGGTTGATGCCCGCGCCGAGGGGTCGCAGCGCTGTCGTCGCCTCCACGAGCACGCAGTCCAGGCCCGCGGCCCGGAGGCTCAGAGCCGCGGTCAGCCCGCCGATGCCGGCCCCGATAATCACGGTTCTCGTCACTTGATCACACTAAGTTTCGATTTAGGGATTTTTCGGGTTTTGTGAATCCGGTGCTAGCGGGGCCTGGCCTCGACGAGGCTGGAGCCGGTGGCGAGCTCGACGACCTGGACGAGTTCGAGATCCGCCTGGTGCAGCAGGGCCGCGTACTCCTCCCTGCTGCGCTCGAGCCCGCCGTCGAAGATGGCCAGCATCCGCATGTCCACGTCCTTGCCCAGGTGCGGCGCGTCGTCGTCGGGCAGCACCGCCTCGAGCAGGAGCACCCTGCCGTCGGGGTTCATGGCGGCGCGCACGTTGCGCAGGATCCGCACCGAGTCGGCGTCGTCCCAGTTGTGCAGCACGCTGGCCAGCAGGTAGGCGTCGCCGCCCGGGGGCACCGAGGCGAAGAAGTCCCCGCCTACGAGCTCGCACCGCTCGGCCAGCCCCTCGGCCGCGATCAGCTCCGCGGACCGTTCGACCACGTGCTCCAGGTCGAACAGCACGCCCCGCATCTCGGGGTGCGCCTGCAGCACCGTGGCCAGGATGTGCCCCTTTCCGCCCGCCACGTCCACCAGGGTCCGCACGGCGGAGAAGTCGAAGCGCTTGACCAGGCTCTCGGCGAACGGGATGGCCCTGCCGAGCATGTACTCGTCGAAGATCCGCCCGGTCTCCGGGTTGGCCGCCAGGTGCTGGTAGAGCGGCCCGTACCGCTGCACGAACGCCGACCTGCCCTGCCGTACGGTGACCGGCAGGTTGCCCATGGCGTACCAGAACCCCTCCTCACCCAGCATGCGGATCGACGAACGGATCGAGCCGGGCGCGTCGGAGCGCAGCGCGTTGCCCATCTCGGTCAGGTCGTAGCGGTCGGAGTCCAGGGTCCGCACCATCCCCGTCCCGGCCAGCTCGCGCAGCACCCGGCGCAGTGCGGGCACGTCGGCCTCGCAGCGCCCGGCCAGCTCGGCGGTGCTGAGCGGCCCCTGCGCCAGGTGGTCGGCCAGGCCGAGCTCGGCCATGGTGTACAGGGCGGCGAAGCGGGACAGGTCGGCGACAGCTCCCCAGAGGAGGTCGTCGGTGTTGGACATGCGTTCTCCCGTCAGGCGGTTCTGGTGGCTTGCCGCTGCCAGACCAGCAGCCGGTTCTCCGCGACCACGAACAGGGCGTTGACCGTGCAGCCGAGCAGGCCGAGCAGGGCGATGGTGGCCCACACCCCCGGCGTGTCGAAGCTGCGCTGGGCCTGCAGCAGCTGGTAGCCGATGCCGTCGGTGCTGCCGAACAGCTCGGAGATCACCATGAGGATCAGCGCGAGCGACAGGCTCAGCCGGAGTCCGGCGAAGATCTTGGGCGAGGCGGCGGGGATGACGACCAGGCGCAGGCGCTGCGTCCTGGTCAGCGCGAACACGGTGGCCGTGTCGAGGTAGCCGCGGTCGACGGACTTGGCCCCGTCGATGGAGTTGAGCAGCACGGGCCAGATCACGCCGAACACGATCGTGGCCAGCTGCAGGCGCAGCCCGGCGTGGAAGACCACGAGGAAGGCGGGCAGCAGCAGCGGGGGAGGGATGGCGCGGCCGAACTCGATCAGCGCGTCCACGTAGTCGGTGGCCACCCGCGAGCGCCCGAGCAGCATGCCCAGGATCACGCCGATCACCGCGGCGAGCACCCAGCCACCGAACATCCGCCCGAGGCTGGGCAGCATGTTGGCCACCGCGTCGTCGGTCAGGAACAGCCGCCCGGCCGGCCCCGAGAACCACAGCTCGTGCATCTTCTGGACGATCACCGTGGGCGGCGGGAAGTCGTTGTCCTGGAGCGCCCGCGTGACGACCTCCCAGACCACCAGCACCGCCGCGACGACCCCGATCCTGGCCAGCGCGATCATGACTCCACCATCCCGGTCCTGATCTTGTGCCAGCGGAACAGCCGCCGCTCCCCGGCCAGCAGGACGGCGTTGGCGATCAGCCCGATGGCGCCGGCCCAGAATGTGGCCGCCAGGATGAGGTCGGTTCGGTTGCCGCTGCCGGCCTGGATGACGAACACGCCGATCCCCGCGGTGCCGCCGGCCAGCAGCTCGGCGCTGACGGCCAGGATGAGCGCGATCCCCGCCGCGATCCTGACCCCCGTCGCCACGAACGGCGCCGCACTGGGCAGGCTCACCCGCACCAGTACGGCCAGCGGCCCGAACCCGAAGCTCCGCAGCGACTCCTTGGCCAGGGGATCCACCTCGCGCATGCCGTACAGCGTGTTGATGAGGATGGGCCAGATCGAGGCGTAGACGATGACGGAGATCTTCATCATGCCGTCGTCGGGGATCAGCAGGATCGCCAGCGGGATGATCGCCACCGACGGGATGGGCCGCAGGAACTCAAGCAGCGGCCTGATGGCCCGCTCCACCGGTGACAGCGCGCCGAGCAGCACTCCGGCGGTCACGCCCACCGCGACGGCGGCGAGCAGTCCGAGCGCCCAGTTGGTCAGCGTCTGCCCGACGCCGGCCAGGAACTCGGGGTCGGCCAGGACGAGCGCGGCCTGGTAGAGCACGACCGAGGGCGGCGGGAAGTCCACGTTGTCGCCCAGGCCGAAGCGGAAGACCAGCTCCGCGACGGCGAGGAACCCCGCGGCGCCGATGGCGCCGCGGAGCAGTCGTCCACTCGTCATCCGCCCGCGGGAGCCGCGATGACCGACTTCACGTCGATCGGGCTCTGGATGTACTTGTACTCGAGCATGAGGTCGGCCACCTTCTGGAGCCTGTTCACGCTGAGGGCGTTGGGGTAGGTGCCGAGCGTGATCACCGAGGCGGTCTGCGCGTCGATCTTGGTGTAGGTGGGCAGGGTGGCCTCGATCAGCTTGCGGTCACTGGCGGCCAGAGCCTGCGCCTTGCCGATGGCGCGCTGGAAGGCGGCCAGCGTCTTGGGATACTTCTGCGCCCACTCATCGGTGGCCATCCAGCCGGCGATCGGCAGGTCCTCGGTCTGGCCCGTCATCGTGTCGGCGAGCTTGCGGAAGCCGAGCTTGCTCTGGTTCGCGGTGATGAACGGCTCGGTGATCCAGCAGGCGTCCGCCTGGCCGCCGGCCACCGCGTTGCCCATCTCGGGGAAGGGCTTCTCGGCGAACTTGACGTCCTTGTCGGTCAGGCCCGCGGTCTTGAGCGTGGTGGTCACGGCGAGCGTGGCGATGTTCCTGAGCGTGTTGACCAGGATCGTCTTGCCCTTGAGGTCGGCCACCGTCTTGATGGGCGAGTCCTTGGGAACCATGATGTTGAAGGTGTTCGGACCCGCCTGGTAGGCGTCGGCGATCAGCTTGATCTTGTCGCCCGCGCTCGCCGCCAGGAAGGTGGAGACGTAGTTCGTCTGCGAGATGTCCAGCGCGCCGCTCTTGACCTGCGGAATCGCCACGGCGCCACCGGCGATCGTGACGGGCTGGACCGTCAGGCCCTCCTCCTTGAAGTAGCCCTTGGCGTTGGCGATGTAGAGCGCCACGGAGTCGGGGATCGGCAGTGCCCCCACCTTGATGGTGGCCTTTTCCAGGCCCTTGCTGTTAGCCGAGGAGTTCGACGGCTCATTGGAGCCGCTGCAGGCGGCTAGAGAAAGCGCGGCCGCGACGCCGAGCACGAGGGCTCGGACGCGCAAGGTGCGTGTCATCGGGGGGGTTCTCCTACCAGGGGAAGCATTCCGGAGATCGGCATCGGCGATGCCGGGCGTGAAGCGTACCCGAGGGGCGATCAGACATGAAGTCAAATGCCTTGTATATGGCGATTTTTCCCTGAGAGGGCGATTTATCCTGAATTACCGCTATCGACACTCCGTGTCAGTTTTGGATGTATGTCCAGATTGGGGGCGATGCGGTTGCGCTGCGTGCGCAGGGGTTAGCTGGGTGCATACGGTGTCCTTTGGAACGGTTGAAAACTCGCGAGACGTTGGCTCAAGTAAGAGGTTTGTGCTCAAATTGGGCCCTAACTTGCCTGCGACCTCTTCGTCCGTGTGACGAACCAGTTCATCTCTCCAGCAGGCCTTGGCGCGAGAGGTTGTCACCAGTGAGGACGACAACGGCCGGATCCGGTCGTAGTACGACTCCGGACTTACCAGGCCAGTCCATGGCCCGTGAGGTGCCGGCAGGACGGGTGCCCCGGGCGGGCAGCTCGTTCGCGCTGCGGAACTGGCGCGTGCGCACGCGCCTCATCGCGCTCATCGCCATCCCCACCATCGTGGGCGTGCTCCTCGGCGCGCTGCGAGTCACCACGTCGATCACAAGCGCACAGCAGTACCAGCAGGTCAACGACGTCAGCGGGCTCGTGGCCCAGCTCGGCGAGCTCGCGCGCAACCTCGCGCTCGAGCGGGACCTGTCGGCGCGGTACGTGGCCTCGGGCCGCAAGGAGACCCAGCGGCAGCGGCTCGCCGGCCAGCAGGAGATCGTCAACAACTCCGTCAACAAGGTGCTCGGCACGGCCGCCGGGGTCGAGGAATCGCTTTCCGACCTGGGCCGCAAGAAGCTGGCCCACGTCCGCACCCGGCTTTCGCAGCTGAACTCGCTGCGCGACACGGTGGCCAAGACCCAGCTGCCGCCGCTGCCGACGACGGAGAAGTACTCCGAGACCATCGCCGAGATGCTGCAGCTGTTCGACGAGGTCGGCCAGGGCTCGACCGACGAGCAGCTGGTCTCCACCGCGGCCGCGCTGCGCGCCGTCGCCGGCGCCGAGGAGGAGGCCTCCAAACAGCGGGGCCTGCTGTCGATCGCGCTGGTCAGGGGCGACTTCGAGGAGCCGGAGTACAACGCCTTCCTCGACGCGAAGTCCCGGCGTGACAGCGAGCGCGCGGCCTTCCGCGCCGTGGCCACCCCCGAACAGCGCCAGTTCTACGACGACACGGTCGCCAGCCAGAAGATCGGCCGCGCCGAGTTCTACGTCGGCCGCGTGGAGTTCCTGCACAACGCCGGCCAGTCGCTGCGGCGGCTCGACCGGGCGGCGCCCAACGACGACTCCCGCTGGTTCGACTCCATCAGCGAGACGGTCGACCGGCTGCACGCCGTACAGAAGTCCCTGATCGAGCAGATCGCCACGCGCAGCGCCGACCTGCGGGGCGGCGACCGGCAGGTGGCGGCGCTGAACATCGCGCTGGTCCTCATCCTGCTGGTGCTGGTGCTCGCCATCACCGCCGTGATGGCCCGCTCCCTGGTACGGCCGCTGCGGCGGCTGCGCGGCGACGCGCTCAAGGTCGCCGGCCAGACGCTGCCCGAGCTGGTCCAGACGCTGCGCGAGGGCGAGGCCAATCCCGACGCGGTGCACGTGCCGCCGATGGAGATCTCTTCCAAGGACGAGATCGGTGAGGTCGCCCGGGCCTTCGACGAGGTCCACCGCGAGGCGGTACGGCTGGCCGGCGAGGAAGCCAGGCTCCGCTCCAACGTCAACGCCATGTTCGTCAACCTCTCGCGCAGGTCGCAGACTCTGGTCGAGCGGCAGATCACCCTCATCGACGGCCTGGAGCAGGGCGAGCAGGACGAGAGCCGGCTGGCGAACCTGTTCAAGCTGGACCACCTGGCCACCCGCATGCGCCGCAACAGCGAGAACCTGCTGGTGCTGGCCGGGCAGGACCCGCCGCGCCGGTGGAGCCAGCCGGTCAAGCTGGTCGACGTGGCCCGCGCCTCCCTGTCGGAGGTCGAGAACTACGAGCGGGTCGTCCTGCAGGTGCCCGACGGCGTGTCGGTCGCGGGGCAGGCGGTCAACGACATCATCCACCTGCTGGCCGAGCTGGTGGAGAACGCGCTGTCGTTCTCGCCGCGCGAGACCAGGGTCACCGTGTCCGGCAGCAGGATCGACGGCGGCGGCGTGATGCTGTCGATCACCGACTCCGGCATCGGCATGACGGCGGAGGAGTTCGCCCAGGCCAACACGCGCCTGTCCGACGCGCCGACCGTGGACGTGTCGGTGTCGCGGCGGATGGGCCTGTTCGTGGTCGCCCGCCTGGCGCACCGCCACGGCGTCCGCGTCCAGCTGCGCCCGCACGGCTCCGGCGGCATGACCGCGATGGTGCTGCTGCCCGAGGCCCTGCTCGGCGCCCAGGCTGCCCCGGCCTACGCCGGCGGCTCGCCCGCGCCGCAGGAGACCTTCACAGGACCGCCGCCGTGGGAGGCGCCCTACCAGATGGGGTCGGGACACCCGTCCTTCCCGTCCGAGCCGCTGGCAGCCCATCCCTCCTTCCCGTCCGAACCGCTCGGCGCGCACCCTTCCTTCCCGCCGAACCCGCAGGCCGACGGCTCGTGGCCGTCGATGCCCTCCCTGCCGCAGTGGCCGGCCGACCCGCGCAGCAGCAGCGGTGGATACGACACCGCCGACGTGTGGGTGCCCTCGAGAGGCCCGAGCTGGAACGGGGACGAGCTGCCCAAACGGCCGCTCTCCGACGAGCAGTCGCGGCAGCGGTACGACTTCCCCGAGACCGAGGCGGCCGCCACCGGCCCGATCCCCGCGGTCAACCAGGGCGACGACTACCTGCCGATCTTCGCCTCGGTCGAGTCGGCCTGGTTCGACCACAGCGAGCCCGGCGCCACCTGGGGATCGTCGCAGGCGGACGCCGGATGGACCGCGGCCGAGGCCGTGATCGAGCCGGTGCGCGACGGGGCGACCGCCTCCGGGCTGCCCAAGCGGGTGCCCAAGGCGAACCTGGTGCCCGGCTCGGCCGACACCGCGTCCGCGCCCAAGGGCGTGGCGCCGATGCCGTCGATCTCGCCAGACCGGGTGCGCAACCGGTTGTCCAGTTTCCAGCAGGGGTTCCGAGCCGCCCGTGACGACATCAGCGAGGGCCGGGCGAATCCCAGGATTGCACGGGAGGAGGACGCATGAACGACCTCAGTCACGGGGCACGCGGAGTCGACTGGCTGATCACTGACTTCGTCACCAGTGTCCCCGGCGTCGCACACGCGGTCGTCGTGTCATCCGACGGGCTGCCGCTGGCGGCCTCGGCCGGATTCCCCGTCGACAGGGCCGACCAACTGGCCGCCATCGCCTCCGGTCTCATCAGCCTGACGCAGGGCGCGGCCAGGGTCTTCGAGGGCGGCGCCGTCACGCAGACCATCGTCGAGATGCACCGGGGCCTGATGCTGATCATGTCGATCAGCGACGGATCCTGCATGGCGGTCCTGGCCGCCCCCGACTGCGACATGGGACTGGTGGCCTACCAGATGACGTTGATGGTCGACCGCGCCGGACAGGTGCTGACCCCGGCGGTGCGCGCCGAACTGCGCGCCAGCCAGTCCAGGTGATCCTGTGAGCGAGCTAGTCGAGCCGACGATCAGATACAGCACGGCCGTCACGGGGCCGGCGAAGGAGGCGCCGTGACGGATCCGCGCTGGAACAGCGGTGGGTGGGAGCCGATGCCGCCGCCGGCCTCGGAACCCGCCTCCCCGGTACGTCCCTACGCCGTGACGGGAGGAAGAACCGCTCCCCGAGTCAAGCTGGCCATGGAGGCCCTGGTCTCCTCGGCTACGGCCGAGCACCGCGAGTTCTCCCACATCACGCCCGAGTATCTGGCGATCAGCCAGCTCTGCAGGCAGGTCCGCTCGGTGGCCGAGGTCTCGGCCCTGCTGCGGATGCCCCTGGGCGTGGTGCGGGTGCTCATCGCCGACATGGCGGCCGAAGGTCTGGTCCGGGTGCACCAGCCCGCTCTGGACGCCGGTAGGCCAGACGTCAACCTGCTGGAAAGGGTGCTCAGTGGACTTCGCAGGCTCTAGCCCCGGGCTCACATCGACGAAGATCGTGGTGGCCGGCGGCTTCGGAGTGGGCAAGACGACGTTCGTCGGCGCGGTCTCCGAGATCATGCCGCTGACCACGGAGGCGGTCATGACCGACGCCTCGGCGGGCATCGACGATCTCGGTATGACGCCGCTGAAGTCCACCACGACCGTGGCCATGGACTTCGGCCGCGTCTCGCTCGACCGCGACCTGATCCTGTACCTGTTCGGCACGCCGGGGCAGCACCGGTTCTGGTTCATGTGGGACGACCTGGTGCGCGGCGCGATCGGCGCCGTGGTGCTGGTGGACACGCGCCGCCTGGCCGACAGCTTCCCGGCGATCGACTACTTCGAGGAGGCCCAGTTGCCCTTCATCGTGGGGGTGAACGGCTGGGACGGGACGTACGCGCACAGCGACACCGAGGTGCGCGACGCGCTGACCCTGGCGGCGCACATCCCGCTGGTGCGGCTGGACGCCCGCTCCAAGGACTCGGTCAAGAGCGCGCTGATCAATCTCGTCGAACACGCGCTGACGGTCAGGATGGCCGTGCCAGGCTGGAGCGGCTGACGGACCGGATAGGCTGACAGTCAGACCTATTTTCGCTTCGAGGACTGGCCAACCACGTGTTCGAGACGCTTTCCGACCGGCTGACATCGGTCTTCTCCTCCCTCCGATCCAAGGGTCGGCTGTCCGACGCCGACATCGACGCCACCGCGCGCGAGATCCGCATCGCGCTGCTCGAGGCCGACGTCGCGCTGCCTGTGGTCAAGGCGTTCGTCGCCCAGGTGAAGGAGCGCGCCCGCGGCGCCGAGGTGTCACAGGCGCTCAACCCGGCGCAGCAGGTCGTCAAGATCGTTAACGACGAGCTGATCCAGATCCTCGGCGGCGAGACCCGCAGGCTGCGCTTCGCCAAGACGCCGCCGACGGTCATCATGCTCGCCGGTCTGCAGGGTGCGGGTAAGACCACGCTGGCGGGCAAGCTGGCCAGGTGGCTGCGCGAGCAGGGCCACGCGCCGCTGCTGGTGGCCGCCGACCTGCAGCGTCCCAACGCGGTCGGGCAGCTGCAGGTGGTCGGCGAGCGCGCGGGCGTCGCCGTGTACGCCCCCGAGCCCGGCAACGGCGTCGGCGACCCGGTGGGCGTGGCCCGCAGGTCGGTCGACGAAGCCAAGCGGCAGAACCACGACATCGTCATCATCGACACCGCCGGCCGCCTGGGCATCGACCAGGAGATGATGAAGCAGGCCGCCGACATTCGCGACGCGGTCTCGCCCGACGAGGTCCTGTTCGTGGTCGACGCCATGATCGGTCAGGACGCGGTGACCACCGCGCAGGCCTTCATGGAGGGCGTCGGCTTCGACGGCGTCGTGCTGACCAAGCTCGACGGCGACGCCCGAGGCGGTGCCGCGCTCTCGGTCAGGCACATCACGGGAAAGCCCATCATGTTCGCCTCGACGGGTGAGAAGGTCGAGGACTTCGACGCCTTCCACCCCGACCGGATGGCCTCCCGCATCCTCGACATGGGTGACATCCTCACCCTGATCGAGCAGGCGCAGAAGACGTTCGACGAGGAGCAGGCGGCCAAGATGGCCAGCAAGCTCGCGTCGGGCGACAACTTCACCCTCGAGGACTTCCTCGAGCAGATGCAGATGGTCCAGCGGATGGGCCCGATCAAGAACCTGCTCGGCATGATGCCCGGCATGGGGCAGATGCGCGACCAGATCAACTCGATCGACGACCGCGACCTTGACCGCATCGCCGCCATCATCCGCTCGATGACGCCCGCCGAGCGGCAGGACCCGAAGATCATCAACGGCTCCCGCCGCGCCCGCATCGCCAACGGTTCCGGCGTCACGGTGTCCGCCGTGAACAACCTGGTCACCCGCTTCTTCGACGCCCAGAAGATGATGAAGCGGATGGCCGGCGGCATGGGCATCCCCGGCATGCCCGGCGGTCGCGCCACCAAGGCGGCCAAGGCCCAGAAGAAGGCCAAGGGTCGCCGCATGAGCGGTGACCCGCGCAAGGCCGCGCTGGGCAAGCCCGCCGCCCCCGACGGTCAGGAGGCGGCCGAGCCCAAGAAGGGCGGCCTCCTCGGCAACCTCGGCGGCAAGCAGCCCAAGCTGCCCCCGGGCCTGCAGCTTCCGCCCGGCTTCGACCCGAGCAAGCTCAACCTGCCCGACGACAAGTAGTTCTCTCCGGTACGGCGGGCCGCTTCGGCCCGCCGTTGCCGTGTGCGCCGTCAGGGCGCTCCCGCTTCCCGGCGGCCGGTTCTGGCGAGACGTCACGGCGGTCAGGCCGTGAGCCAGGAATGGCGTTGAAGTGACAGAGCTCGGCCCATGACGGCGGGGAGTGGGTGGGGCGGCCTTGCCGTACCGCAGAAACCAACAGCGCGTGCAGCAATTATGGTGGTCTGTTGGCGCGGACAGTGGGGGCGGTCTGGCACAATGACATGTTGGAACACCGTGACCAGGTGGGTGCCCTCTCATCTCCCGCCCGGCCGCGCCTGTCCCTAGAGCGGTCCCGCGTCGTGCCCCACTCGACAAGGCGCCGTTCACCCACGCTCGAATGCAGGAGAGACCACACCCGTGGCAGTCAAGATCAAGCTCAAGCGGCTCGGCATGATCCGCAACGCGCAGTACCGTATCGTCGTCGCCGACAGCCGCACCAAGCGTGACGGCCGGGCGATCGAGGAGATCGGCCTGTACCACCCGAAGGAGACCCCTTCGCGCATCGAGGTCGACGCCGAGCGCGCGGCCTACTGGCTGGGTGTCGGCGCGCAGCCGACCGAGCCGGTGCTCAAGCTGCTCAAGCTCACCGGTGACTGGCAGAAGTTCAAGGGCGAGCCCGCCCCTGCGCCGATGAAGGTCGCCGAGCCGGCTGCCGACCGTCACGCGCTCTACGAGGCCGCGGCCAAGGAGGCCCTGTCCGGTGGCGACACCGGCACGACCGCCACCACGCCGAAGAAGGCCAAGAAGAAGGACGAGGCTCCGGCTGCCGAGGCCACCGAGGCTCCGGCCGAGGCCACCGAGACCCCGGCGAAGACCGAGGGCGAGGCCTGACGTGCTCGAGGAGGCTCTCGAGCACCTCGTGAAGGGCATCGTCGAACATCCAGACGATGTCCGGGTCCGCGCACGCCGCATTCGCAGCGGGCGCGTCCTGGAGGTCCGGGTGCACCCCGAGGACCTGGGCAAGGTCATCGGTCGCGGTGGTCGCACCGCCAAGGCGCTGCGCACCGTCGTGAATGCTCTGGCCGACGGGAAGTTCGTCCGGGTCGATCTTCTCGACCTGCACGAAGCAGTCCGATAGCGTCAGATCTTTCCCGCGCCCTCATCGGCTCGCCGCCGGTGGGGGCGCTGGCATTTCACGGAAGGCAGGTTTCACGTGCAGCTGGTCGTGGGCCGCATCGGCCGCCCGCACGGGGTGCGCGGCGAGGTGACCGTCGAGGTCCGCACCGACGATCCCGAGCTGCGTTTCGCGCCCGGCTCCTCGCTGACCACCGACCCCGCCTCGGCCGGCCCGCTCCTGGTGGAGTCCGCCCGCTGGCACAAGGGCATCCTGCTGATGCGCCTGGAAGGCGTCTCCTCCAGGGAGGCCGCCGAGGACCTGCGCGGCACGATGCTGGTCATCGACTCCGCGGACGTGGTGCCGTCGGACGATCCTGACGAGTTCCACGACCACCAGCTCATCGGGCTGACGGTGGTGACCGTGTCGGGGGAGACGGTCGGCGAGGTCACCGACGTCCTGCACCACGGCCAGGACCTGCTGGTGGTGGGGGAGGACGTGTACATCCCCTTCGTCAAGGCGCTGGTGCCCGAGGTCGACCTGGCCGGCGGCCGGCTCGTGGTCGATCCGCCCGAAGGGCTGCTGTGATGCGGCTCGACATCATCTCGATCTTCCCCGAGTACTTCGCGCCGCTGGACGTCTCGCTCATCGGCAAGGCGCGCGAGCGCGGCACGCTCGACGTCCGCCTGCACCAACTGCGCGACTGGACCCACGACGTGCACAAGACCGTCGACGACACCCCGTACGGCGGCGGCCCCGGCATGGTGATGAAGCCGGAGGTGTGGGGCGAGGCCATCGACACCGTCATCGGCTCGGGCGAGCCCAGGATGATCGTGCCCACCCCCAGCGGCCGCCCCTTCACCCAGGAACTGGCCCAGGAGCTGGCGCGGGAGCAGTGGCTGCTGTTCTGCTGCGGCCGCTACGAGGGCATCGACTCGCGCGTCATGCGGGAGTACGGCTCGCGCATGCGCGTCGACGAGGTCAGCATCGGCGACTACGTGCTGGCCGGTGGCGAGGTCGCGGTGCTCGTCATGGTGGAGGCCATCGGCAGGCTGCTGCCGGGGGTCCTCGGCAACGCCTGCTCGGTGGCCGACGACTCCTTCGCGCCCGGGGCGATGCAGAACCTGCTCGAAGGGCCCGTCTACACCAAGCCGCCCGTGTGGCGGGGGCACGAGGTGCCGGCCGTACTGCTGTCGGGGCATCACGGGAAGGTGGCGCGCTGGCGGCGGGACGAGGCGCTGCGCAGGACCGTGGCCAACCGGCCCGAGCTGGTGGCGGCGATGGATCCCGACACGCTCGACAAGCATGATCGGCGGCTGCTGGATGAGCTGTCGTTTCGCGTCGAGCCGGAAGATGTGGCAAACTGAATCGCTGCCGACCATCACGAGGTCGGTGATGCATGCCCGGAGTCCGGGCGTCAGGAGAGAGCACGCGCGTCCCCTTTGCCGCCCTCACGGGCCGGGTGGGACCTCCGTGTGCCCCGCGAACTTTGAGGATTAAGCGCTATGCACACGAAGATCCAGGAGCTGGAGAAGGCTTCGCTCCGCAGCGACGTACCGGGGTTCCGTCCCGGTGACACGCTCGAGGTTCACGTCCGCGTGGTCGAGGGCAACCGGTCCCGTATCCAGGTCTTCAAGGGCTTCGTGCTGCGCCGTCAGGGCGCCGGCGCCCGCGAGACGTTCACGGTCCGCAAGGTCAGCTACGGCGTCGGCGTCGAGCGCACCTTCCCCGTGCACAGCCCGGTCATCGAGAAGATCGTTCTCGTGACCCGCGGCGACGTGCGCAGGGCCAAGCTCTACTACATGCGTGACCTGCGCGGCAAGGCCGCTCGTATCCGCGAGAAGCGCGAGTCGACGCCCGCCAAGTAGTTCCCGGTTTTCTGAAAGGCCCGGTACGGCTTCGCCGTGGCGGGTCTTTCTTTATGTGGAGCGACTCGTGATGAGGTGTACCGTCGGTCGAGGCTTGTCGAGCCCCCGCATCATCTAGGCTCGTCAGCGATGATTAGCGAGAGTCAGGAGCCCGGCGCGACGCGCCGCCCTGTCAAGGACGAGGTGGACGTGGTCGCCGAAGAGACTCAAATGCCAGCCAAGGGTGGCAAGAAGGAAAAAAAGGGTTCTTTCTGGAAAGAGCTCCCGGTGCTGGTGGTCGTGGCGCTGGTGCTGGCTCTGCTCATCAAGACCTTTGTGATTCAGGCCTTCTACATCCCGTCCGAGTCGATGGAGAACACGCTTCTCAAGAACGACCGGGTGCTGGTTAACAAGATCGTCTACCACACGCGCGACATCGAGCGCGGCGACGTGGTGGTCTTCTCCGGCGCCGACTCGTGGGATCCGGAATTCCAGCTCGAGGAGCCGTCCAACCCCGTCGCGGCGTTCTTCCGCTGGGTCGGCACCGCCTTCGGCGTGGTGCCTGGCGAGAAGGACTACATCAAGCGGGTCATCGGCGTGGGCGGCGACCACGTCAAGTGCTGCGACTCCAAGGGGCGCATCACGGTCAACGGGGTCGCGCTCGACGAGCAGAGCTACCTGCATCCCGGTGACGTGCCCTCCGATCGCTACTTCGACATCAAGGTGCCGGAGGGGCGGCTGTGGGTGATGGGCGACCACCGCTCGGTCTCGCTCGACTCGCGCGCCCACCAGGGCGACCCCGGCGGCGGCTCCATCCCGGTGGACCAGGTGGTCGGGCGGGCGTTCGTCATCGTGTGGCCGTTCTCGCGGGCCACCACGCTGTCGATCCCCGACACGTTCTCCCAGTCCGGGCTTCAGGCGCTCGGTGACTCAGCCCCGCTGGTCGCCGGGTTCGCGCTAGCCGTACCCTTGATCCTGGTTCGTCGGCGTTGGCTGGGGAGGAGGCGCTGATGGCCGTCACGAGGAAGGCCGCAGTGGGGGAGAAGAAGAAAAAGGGCGGCTTCCGGGAAACCGTGCTGCTGCTCGTGCTCGGCGTCGGCATCGCGCTGCTGCTGCAGGCCTTCGTGATCGGGTCGTTCTACATCCCGTCGGAGTCGATGGAGAACACCCTGCTGATCAACGACAGGGTCTTCGTCAACAAGCTGGCGGGCGCGCCCGAGCGTGGCGACATCGTCGTCTTCAAGGGCTGGAGCACCGGCGAGGACACCATCAAGCGGGTCATCGGCGTCGGCGGCGACAAGGTGGTGTGCTGTGATGCCAAGGAGCGCATCACGGTCAACGGCACCCCGCTGGAGGAGAAGTCGTACCTGTACCCGGGTGACTTCCCCTCGGGCAAGAAGTTCTCGGTGACGGTCCCGGCGGGCAAGCTCTGGCTGATGGGCGACCACCGCAGCGCCTCCGCCGACTCGCGCGCCCACATGGACGAGCCCAACCAGGGCTTCATCGACGACAAGGACGTCATCGGCAAGGCGGTCGTGCGCTACTGGCCGTTGAACAGGGGCCTCATCTTCACCAAGCCAGACACTTTCGACAAGGTCAAGTAGGTCGCGGTTTGCCGTGATTCGGGCGTACGCTGCCTGTGTCATGACAGCAGCGTTCCGCCCTCGACCCAGCGTTGTCCGGCGCGATTCCGGGCTCTACGCCTATGAGCGGGCGCTCGCCCGCCGCGGCCTCACCCCGATCGCAGGAGTCGACGAGGCGGGCCGCGGGGCGTGCGCCGGACCTCTGGTGGTCGCGGCCGTGGTCCTGCGCAGGCCGATCGACGGTCTGGGGGACTCCAAGCTGCTCACGGCCGCCGTCAGGGAACGCCTCTACGAGCAGATCATGGCATCCTCCGAGGTCGGGCTCGTGGTGATCCCGCCGGCCGAGATCGACGCGCGGGGGCTGCACAAGTGCAACGTCTCAGGAATGCGCCGGGCGGTCGCGCGGTTGACCTGTGACCTGGAGTACGTCTTGACGGACGGGTTCCCCGTGCCGGGGCTGCCGTGTCCGTCGCTGGCCGTGTGGAAGGGGGACCAGGTGGCCGCGTGCATGGCGGCCGCTTCGATCGTGGCGAAGGTGACGCGAGACCGGATGATGATTTCGCTTGATGCGGAATTCCCGATGTATGGATTCGCCGAGCACAAGGGGTATGTCACTCCTGGGCACCGGACGGCGCTGGCGACGTACGGTCCCTGCCCGCACCACCGCTACTCCTTCGTCACGGTGGCCAGGGAGATGGGCGAGAATGAGATGGGGGCCGGGGTTGCCTGACCCCGGCACTACAGGAGGGACGCGATGAGCGCAGAGGATCTCGAAAAGTACGAAACCGAGATGGAGCTGCAGCTTTACCGCGAGTACCGCGACGTCGTCGGCCTGTTCACCTACGTCGTGGAGACGGAGCGGCGCTTCTACCTCACCAACTCGGTCGACCTCGACGTGCGCACGGCGGAGAACGGGGACGTGTTCTTCGACGTGAAGATGCAGGATGCCTGGGTCTGGGACATGTACCGGCCTGCGCGGTTCGTGAAGAACGTGCGCGTGGTGACGTTCAAGGACGTCAACGTGGAAGAACTGGCCAAGGCCGACCTCGAGATGCCCAAGGAAGGCTTCTCCGGCTAACCCCCAACCCCGACAACCTCCGGCTGCCCACCGCAGCCGCCTCCCCCCACGCCCTCCCCGGTCTTCCAGCCGGCCCCCTGGCGTCCCCCTACGCCCAGCCCGCAGAACTCACCTTGGCCTCGCGCCACCTCCCTCCACGTCTGCCCGCTCCGGTCTTCCGTCCTGCCTCCTGTCGCTCCCACGCCTAGCCCGCAGACCTCCGCCTGATCCCGCGCCCGCCTCTGCAGGCTCCCTCCGCGCGCCTCAGCGCCAGCCGGTCTCCCCCGCCCGCGCCATGCCTCCGCAGCCTCGCTTCCTTCCGCGCCTGCCACCCCGCGCGTCGCTCCGTCTATCCCGCAGGCGTGCGCTTATCTCCACGGCTGGCCGAGTTATCCACAAGCCCCGCACCACCGCCCACCGCTGTCCACAGAACGCGTTTCTGGCACCCACCCCCACCTCCCGCTCCGGCACCCTCATCGCCATGGCCACCAAGGACGAACTCGGAAGGCACGGCGAGCAACTCGCCGTCGACTACCTGACAGCCGAGGGCATGCACATCATCGACCGCAACTGGCGCTGCAGAGAGGGCGAGATCGACGTGATCGCCCGCGACGGCGAGACCCTGGTCGTGGTCGAGGTCAAGACCCGCTCAGGCACCTCACACGGCACCGCTCTCGAGTCCGTACGGCCGGCCAAGGTGGCCCGGCTCCGCAAGCTCGCCGCCAGATGGCTGGCCACCCAGGAGACCAGCTTCGACACGGTACGCGTGGACGTCATCGCCCTCGAGCGCTTCGCCGGTGACTACGCCATGCGTCACGTCCGGGGCGTGGTGTAGATGGCCGTCGCACGCACCAGAAGCGTGGCGCTGATCGGCGTCGCCGGCCGTACCGTCGAGGTGGAGGCCGACGTCGGCGGCGGCCTGGCGGGCATCCACCTGATCGGCCTGCCCGACGCCGCGCTGAGCGAGGCTCGCGAGCGCGTCAGGTCCGCGATGGTCAACAGCCGCTACCCGTGGCCCGACGCCCGCATCACCGTCAGCCTGTTCCCCGCCAGCTTGCCCAAGCGCGGCAGCCAGTTCGACCTGGCCATCGCCGTGGCGATCCTCGGCGCGGCCGGTCTGGTGCCCGTGGCCCGCGTGGCCCAGCCGTACTTCCTCGGAGAGCTCGGCCTCGACGGGCGCCTCAGACCGGTGCGCGGCGTCCTGCCGTCGGTGATGGGCGCCGCCAAGCAGGGTCAGGTGGTGGTCGTGGTGCCCGCGGCCAACGCCGCGGAGGCCGCCCTGGTGCCGGACGTCAAGGTCGTGCCCGTCAACGACCTGCGCGAGCTGGTCGAGTGGCTGCGCGGCGGCGATGACCCGCCCGACTACCAGCCGTCCGAGGAGCCTGTCTGCACCATCGAGCGCCCGGCCGTCGACCTGTCCGACGTGGTCGGCCAGCCGATGGCGCGCAAGGCGCTGGAGGTCGCCGCCGCGGGCGGCCACAACCTCTGGATGCTGGGCCCGCCGGGGTGCGGCAAGACGCTGCTGGCCGAGCGGCTGCCGACGCTCCTGCCCGACCTGGAGCTCGACCATGCTCTGGAGGTGACGGCCATCCACTCGGTCGCCGGGGTTCTCCCGCCCAACAGCCCAATGACGAACCGCCCGCCGTTCGTCAGTCCGCACCACACGGCCACCGCTGCCGCGATCGTCGGCGGCGGCAGCCAGACGGTCCGTCCCGGCGCTGTCTCCCTCGCCCATCGCGGCGTGCTGTTCATGGACGAGGCACCGGAGTTCGCCCGCCCCGTCCTCGACGCGCTCCGCCAGCCGCTGGAGTCGGGCACGGTCACGGTCTCGCGGGCCGCCGGCTCTGTCACGTTCCCGGCCCGCTTCATGCTGGTCCTGGCGGCCAACCCGTGCCCGTGCGCCCAGCCGCAGGACCAGTCCGAGCCCTGCCAGTGCAGCCCCAACGCCCGCCGCCGCTACCTGGGCCGCCTGTCGGGCCCGCTCCTCGACCGCGTAGACATGAAGGTCACGATGGCCCGCTCGTCGCGCCGCGAGCTCATGGCCGACCGCCAGTTCGTCGAGCCCAGCCGTACGGTGGCCGAACGCGTCCTCCTGGCGCGCGAACGAGCCCGCAAACGCCTCTCGGACACACCGTGGCGCACGAACGCCGAGATCTCCTCGGCCGCCCTCCACACCACCTACCGCCCCTCACCCGCCGCCATGAAACCCATGACGGCCGCCATCGACACCGGCACCCTCAGCGCCCGCGGCGTCGACCGCGTAATCCGCGTCGCCTGGACCCTCACCGACCTAGCAGAAAAGCACACCCCCGACGTAGACGACACGGCCACAGCCCTAGCCCTATGGATGGGAACAGCCATCTAATCCGCGCTCCACCCAGCGCCCCGCCCCCGAACTCTCGCACACCGACCCCAACCCTGGCCCACGCCGTCGCCCACGACCGGCCAGACCCCCGATCCACCCACCCACAAAGCACGCGTTCAGCCCGCACCATCCACCGGATCGGATCACGCACCGACCCCTACGTGCACCGACCCCAACGTGCACCGACCCCAACGTGCACCGACCCCAACGTGCACCGACCCCTGCGCCCCCACCGGCGCGCTCCTACCCTCTGCCTGCACTGCCCCGAGGGCGCACCAACGAAGCGAGCACCGCCTCGCAGCGTGCACCGACCCTGCGCCCCCACCGGCGCGCGCTCCCACCTTCTGCCTGCATCGACCCGAGGACGCACGAACGAAGCGAGCACCGCCCCGCAGCGTGCACCTCACCCCCGCGCGCACCAACCCCGCACCCAGCCGACCCGCACTCACGCAGCCCAACCCCGCGCACCCGGCTCACCTACGCACCCGCACCTACGCACCTGCACCTACGCACCCGCACCTGCATGCACTCCCACGAATCCGCATCCATCCGCACCCACACCCATGCAGCCACGAACCCATGCAGCCCGCACTCCACGCACGCGTTCGCGCAGTCCACGCACCCGCACCTCACATAGCCCACACACCCGCACTCCCACGCGTCTGCACCCCCGCGCAGCCGCACCCGCACGTACCCACAAGCATCCGCACCCCCGCACTCCCCACAGCCATGAACCCCATGCCGTCGGCGGCCATGCACCCCGCCCACGAATCCGCACCTACACACCCACAAGCATCCGCACCCCGCAGTCGCACTCCCCGCAGCCATGAACCCCATGCCTCGGCGCCCATGCACCCCAAGTACTGAACCCCGCACCCACACAACCCACGCACTCCAATGGACCCCACGCACATGCAGCCCACTCGGCACCCGCGTGCGCCAATCCCCAATAGCCGTTCCGCGAGTCCGGCCGACCTGCCTTGTCCGTCGTGGTCAGTCAAGCGGACTCCGGCTCGCTGCGGAGCGGCCCATGGCATCGCGCCTTTGGAGGCGTGCTGAGGTGGTCGTGAGGGCGGATCCGTGGATGCGGCGGTGGCTGGAGGGGCGAGGCTCTCAACCGCGCCGCGGTTGAGCGGCGTGGTGGCTCCAACCCCTGGCGGAGGTCCTGGCAGCCGTGCGCGTCACGTAGGTCCGCAACCAGAGCCCACCACTACCAGTCACGATGCCATGAACATACGAGGAGACGCCTTGAACGAGCTCGAGGCACGCGCCGCCTTGATGCGAGCGGCAGACGTGGGCGACCCCATCATGGGCCGACTCCTGGACCACTGCGGCGCCCACGACACGGTCACCGTGATCCAGAAGGGGATCATCCCAGAGCCCTTCGCCACCAATGAGAGCAGGGAAGCACTCCTGCAGCGCCGCCTGCGACGCTGGCTGGCACGCCTGGAGATCGCCGACCCCGCCGCAGACCTGACCGCAGGCGAGCAGGCAGGCGCCAGGCTGATCATCCCAGGCGACCAAGAATGGCCCACCCAGCTCGACCAACTGGGTCACGGCCGCCCGATCGGAATCTGGCTGAGCGGGACGGCAGACCTGCGCTTCTCCTGCCTGAAGTCGGTCGCCGTCGTCGGCGCTCGAGCCGCCACCTCGTACGGCGTGCACGTCGCATCCGAGTTCGGCGTGGGCCTGAGCGAGACCGGTTGGACCGTGGTCTCAGGCGGCGCCTACGGCATCGACGGCGCGGCCCACCGTGGCGCCCTCGCGGCCGACTCACCCACGGTCGTCGTCCTGGCGTGCGGCGTGGACATCAGCTACCCCAGCGGCCACCACAACCTCTTCGCCGCGGTCCGTGACCAGGGTGTCATCGTCAGCGAGTGCCCGCCGGGCGTACCCCCGACCAGGGGCCGCTTCCTCATCCGCAACCGCCTCATCGCCGCCCTCTCCCGCGGCACGGTCGTGGTCGAGGCCGCTCTCCGCAGCGGCGCACTCAACACCGCCAAACACGCCCTCGCCCTGGACCGCCACCTGGCAGCGGTCCCCGGCCCGGTCACCTCCGACATGTCGGTCGGCTGCCACCACCTTCTCCGCGAACGCAAAGCCATCTGCGTCACCTCACCCGAGGAAATGATCGACCTCGTAGGCGCCCTAGGCGACGACCTAGCCCCCAACCGCCGAGGCCCAATCCTCCCCAGAGACTCTCTGAGCGAACCAACCCGCCGAGTCCTCGACGCCATCCCCACCCGAGCCAGCCTCGGCCCCGCCGCAATAGCAGTCGCAGCCGGCGTAGACCTCCCCACCACCCTCAGCGCCCTAGGCTCCCTATCCGCCGCCGGCTTCATAACCCGCACCCCCACCGGCTGGCGCCTCCAAAAACCCTCTCCCTAACCCCTCCTCCCACCCCCACCTAACGCCCACCTCCCTGCCTCACGCCCACCCCACCTCCTGGCTCATGCCCACCCCCTGACTCACACCACTCCCTGCCTCACGTTGGTCAAGAATCCCGGGAGCGTTCCGAAACGGCGGATCTAGCCTCCTGTCCGCCTCGACAGAAATCGCACGGCCTGCGGCAACCTCCCTGGCGGACATTCGCGTCAGCCGGAGGTCGAATAGTCCCTCCGACAGAGACTGCGGGACCTGCGACAACCTCCCGGGCCGATCTCCGGCCGACGGGGAGATCCCGCCGGGGTGGTTGGTGCAGGTCTGCGGCTCCTGTTGTGTGAGCAGGAGGCTAGATCCACTGTTTCTCGAACACACCCGACGCTTTCGCTGTGGTCATTGTCGGGTGGGGCCGTGGGTATTGGGGATTGCGAGCATGATGTGGGAAAGCGTGAGAGGTGCCGCTAGAGCCGGGGCATGGCCTGTGGCGGCCTGGGGGTAGGTGGAGGCGTGGCTGTGGAGGGTGTTCCGAGGACTGGTCCTGCCGCAGGGGGCGATGGCTCAGGGGGTGGGTTGGGGCCGGAGGTGGATGCGGTGTTGGGGGCGTTTGAGCGGCATCTGCGGTTCGAGAGGGATCTGTCAGGCCATACCGTGCGGGCCTATCTGGGAGATGTGCGGGCGTTGCTCGGGTTTCTTGGGGGGCGTATTGAGGGGCTCGAGGTTGGTGGGCTGCGGGGGTGGTTGGCGGAGATGCATGGGGCGGGGGCGTCGAGGGCCACGTTGGCGCGGCGGACCGCATGCGTGCGGACGTTCACCGCTTTCTGTCATCGGAACGGGTGGTTGAGCCAGGATCCGGGGTTGCTGCTCGGTAGCGCGAAGGCGGGTAGGGAGCTGCCGGCCGTACTGGATCAGGAGCAGGCGCGGGAGGTGCTCGACGTGGCTGGGGCGGGTGCCGAGCCGAAAGAGCTGCGGGATCAGGCGGTGCTTGAGCTGCTGTACGCCACGGGGGTTCGGGTCAGCGAGTTGTGTGCGTTGGATGTGGATGACGTCGATCGGGATCGGCGGGTCTTGCGCGTCATGGGCAAGGGGCGGAAGCAGCGGTCTGTGCCGTTCGGGGCTCCGGCGCTCCGGGCGCTTGATCGGTGGTGCGTGCATGGGCGGCCGCTGTTGATGCGTGAGGGGTCGGGGGCTGCGTTGTTCCTCGGGGTGCGGGGTGGGCGGCTGGATCCGGGGACGGTCCGGCGGATGGTCCATGCCCGGCTACGGCAGGTCGAAGGGGCGCCGGACATGGGGCCGCACGGGCTCCGGCATACGGCTGCGACGCATCTCCTTGAGGGTGGGGCGGATCTTCGTAGTGTTCAGGAGTTGCTGGGGCATGCGTCGTTGAGTTCGACGCAGATCTATACGCATGTCTCGATTGAGCGGCTGCGGGCGGCCTATCGGCAGGCTCACCCCCGGGCTTGAGGTTTTGGGGCGTCCTGGGTAGTTCGTCTTCGACGCCGTCTCAGCGTCGAGGCAGCGCCTCCCAGAGCCAGGGCGCTGAGCGCGGCCAGAGATGTCACGGCGTTGGCGGTGGTCAGAGCCGATGCCAACGGCAGGTGTGTGTCCGGTGCCTTGGGCGCAGTGTTGGGGCGAGGCTTTGTGCGAGAGACCTCCACGGGCTCGGCAATGTTGGGCAGCAGTGCTGGTTCGCGTGGGTTGGGCACCTCGATGAATCCATTAGGTCTGAGCTCAGTGACGGGTTCGCTGTGGATGTGCGTGGTTACGGCCATGTCGGAGATGAGCAGGACGGGTTCGCCAAGCGCGGGCGGCGTGGGTTCTCCGGACGTGGGGAGGACGGGTTCGTCAGAGGCGGGTGGGGTGGGTTCGACAAACGTGGCGAGGGTGGGTTTGCCAGGCGTGGGCGGCGTGGGTTTCCCGGACGTGGGGAGGACGGGTTCGTCAGAGGCGGGTGGGGTGGGTTCGACAAACGTGGCGAGGGCGGGTTTGCCAGCCGTGGGCGGCGCGGGTGCCCCAAAAGTGGGGAGTGCGGGTCCGCCGGATGTGGGCGGTATGGCTTCGGTCGGTGTGGGTAGCGCGGTGGGTTCGTCAAAGCGGAGGGGCGGGGCGAGTCCGCCAGAGGTGGGTGGCGGCCCGGCGGTGGGTGGCTGCGTTATGGGTTCGCTGAGAGTGGGTGTGCGGTCGCTCGGGCTGGGCTGGGGAGTAAGGGCGTTCGAGGGTGGGGGGAGCGGTTGTTGGGTGGGCCAGTAGGGGAGTAGGCGGATGTTGGCCTGGGTCAGCAGGAGGAGCGGGTCGAGGTAGCGGGTTGCGCGGAGCAGGCCCCAGTGGAGGCAGGACACGGGGCAGTGGCCGGGGGCGGCTTCGATGACGCCCAGGGGTGTGGCTGCGGTTACGGGTTGGCCTTGCCGTACGGAGGCTTTGACCGGCAGGTAGGTGGTGCGGAGGCCGGTTGGGTGGGTGATGGCTATGACGCCTCGGTTGGCCAGGCGGGCGGCGAAGGTGACCACGCCTGGGCCTGCCGCATAGACCGGAGTGCCGGGGAGTGCTGCCAGGTCTATGCCTCGGTGGCCGCGTAGCCAGGGCACCGGGGGCGGGGTGAAGCGGCGTAGGACAGTTGGGTGGCCGTCGAGGGGCCAGCGCCAAGGGGGGTCCGGGTGGGGTGCGAGTGCGACGCGCGTGGGTGCGCGTATCGGGCTGTGAGCGATGGCGGGTGGCGTCAGCAGGACCGTGAGCGTGATCGCGAGGATGAAGACGGCGCTGGTTTGACGGATGTATCTCGCCGTTGTGCGAGGCCGCGCGCGCCTGGAGTTGCTGTTGACGACCTCGCTGTCCGGGCGACGTATGAGGTCGTGTTGGGAGTCAGCGTCGGCATGGATAGTGCATATGTGCAGGTTGGCGTCCGCCGAGATGGTGTGTGGGTGCGGGTCGGGGTGGGTGCGGAGGGTCCGCGTGCTCGGGTCGGCTGCCTGCATGGTGGGTTTGTGTGGATGGGCGTCTTGTGCGGTGCGTCGTTGCGGGGGGCTCTGAGGGATGGGCATGCGGGGAGTTTGGGGGGTGGGGCGTGGGTGAGGGCTGGGCGAGCGTAATTCTGTTGATAACTCGGGGGCTTGAGGCCAGCCTGTGGATAACTAGGGCGGCGATGGCGTTCGGTGGTGTTGGGAGGGGCCATGATGGTGCTGCGAGGTCCACGGGTGGTGCTGCGCGACGCTACTGATGAAGACGAGCCGCGGCTCAGCGAGATCGCGGGCACGCCCGAGGTGACCAGATGGTGGGGGCCGGTCGACGAGTTCGAGGACATGCTGGCCATCACGGTCGATGGGATGGTGATCGGGGCCATCCAGTTCGATGAGGAAGAAGACCCGATGTATCGCCGTGCGGGGATCGACATCTTTGTTGACCCCAAGTGGCACGGGCAGGGATACGGGCAGGAGGCGATCCGGACGCTGGCGCGCTGGCTCATCGATGAGCGAGGGCATCACCGGATCACCATCGATCCGGCTGCCCACAATGTGGTGGCCATCAAGGCGTACGAAGCGGTGGGGTTCCGGCGGGTCGGCATCATGCGGGCATACGAGCGCGATCCGGCCACCGAGGTGTTTCATGACGGGCTGCTGATGGATCTGCTGGCGGACGAGCTGGCCTGACCGCGGCTGACCGACATGGCGGTTATTGCCTGATCGCCTCGGTGTGGCTGGTGCATGAGTCCGATCTGGTGCGACCGGCTTATGGGCGGCAGCGAGGGCAGTCCGGCAGTGCGGTGGCGTGAGGGTAGCCCGGTGGTGCGGCCGCTGTAAGGGCAGTTCAGTACGGCTGTCTGTGATGTGTCCGCCTCAGTACGGCTAACCCCGCATCTTGGGGAGGCACTGCTGTGATGGTGTCGAGACGGTGGGGGTGGCTCCGACTACCTCGTGACGGCGCCGGAGGGCGGTGCCGGGGCGCGTAGGAGGTTGGCGATGGGCGGCAGGGTCGTGCTGGACGTGTCGGTGTCCCTGGACGGGTTCACGGCCGGACCGAACGTGCGGGACTCAGAGCCGATGGGGGACGGCGGCGAACGTCTGCACACATGGATGGCTGGGAACGGGGCCGACGGGGAGATCGATGTCGGTGTGCGCCGGGAAGTGGACGCGGCCGTTGGAGCCACGGTGATCGGGAGGCACACGTTCGATCTCGGTGTCGGGCCTTGGGGTGGCACGCCGTGGCCTGGGGTGCCCAGCTTCGTGGTCACTCATCGGACCAGGGAGGACCTCCTCGGCGACAACGGCGGGATCTTTGCCTTCGACGGGCTGCAGGCCGCGCTCCAGCGTGCCAAGCAGGCCGCGGGGCACAAGGACGTTCTGGTGCTGGGCGCCGATGTCGCCCGGCAACTGCTCAGGGCAGGTCTGCTCGACGAGATACGCATCCACCTCGTTCCGGTTCTTCTGGGGGCGGGAACACCGCTGTTCGACGGGGAGCAGGCCGAGCTGATCCCAGAGGGAAAGCCCGTCACCGGGACTGTGACGCACCTACGGTTGCGGGTCGCGAAGGCCGCAGATCGCGCTCCAGGGGTCGGGTCATAGCCATTCATCGATTGCCACGATGTGGCGTGCGGCCAGGTAACGGCACGGCTAGTTTGCCGTGCCGCGTGGCCGCACTGCGATGGCGTGTGCTGGGTGGTCGGACTGCGATGCGGGTAGCGGGTGGTCGGGCCGGGGTGGCGTGTGCTGGGTGGTCGGGCCGCGATGCGGGTTACGGGTGGTCGGGCCGGGGTGGCGTGTGCTGAGCGGTTGGATCGCGATGCGGGTGCTGGATGGCTGCTTCACAGTGATGTGTGCCGGGTGGTCGTGTCGCGGTGGCGCTCGCTGGTCGTCGCGTGTCGGTGGTGTTTCATCCGGCTGATGCCGTACTTCACCGCGTGGCCCTGCTGGCAGATCTCGGGGTCGAAGGTGGGTGATCCCTGCTTGAGCTGGTTGTCCGTCTGGTCGATCTTTGATCGGGATGGTGCTGGGTTGGGGCGGGAGCCGTACGTCTTGTTGGACGGCATGCGGTTGGGACGGGGGCGTGGTCGACCACCCGCCAACCCGGATGCGGGCCAGGGCCGGGTGAACTGTGGGTGTGCTGGAGGCGTCGTTGCGAGTCGACCAGCGGTGCACCGACCGTCAACCTGAGCTTTGAAACACCGCTCAGGCGGGTTGAGGGGTGAGGGTTTTGGTGGGGTGGGGGTGGCGTAGGGGGGAGGTCCAGATCCAGATGGTGCTGAGGGCGATGCCTGCGGCGGTGACGAGGATGACGGGGCGGAGGCCGATGAGTTCGGCGAGGAAGCCGCCCGTGAGGCTGCCGAGCGACATGATGCCCTGGATGGCGAAGGTCTGAGTGGCGTTGATGCGGCCGCGGAGCTCGGCGGGCGCGTCGCGCAGGGTGACGGAACCCAGGCAGGTGGCGAAGGCGACCACGATGCCGCCGGTGATCGTGCCGGTGATGGAGAGTACGGCGAGCTTCCACCAGAGCGGGCCGCTGAGCAGGCCCACGGCGACGATGTCGATGGGGAAGAACAGAACGGTGACGAGCAGGATCCGGTTCTCGCCGACCCGCTTGGCCACGCGGGCGGTGATCCACGCGCCGAGCAGTCCGCCGAGGCCGCTGAGCGCGATGAGCATGCCGAGTAGCCCCTTGGGGATGCCGAGCGTCTTGACCACGTAGAGCATGTGCACCGCCATGTACGCCGTGGCGAAGAAGTTGATCGTGACCCCGGCGCCTAGCAGCGCCCGGATGGACCTGTGCGTGACGCTTGCGCGCAGGCCCTCCACAACGTCGTGCCACATGCCACGGGATTGGGCGGGCGTGTGCCGCTCGGGAGTGCGCATCGACCGGAGCATGAACGCCGAGGTCAGAAAGGACAGGCCTTCAACGAGTACGGCAAGCGGCGCGGAAAGGATCTGGACCAGTACCCCGGCCAGCCCGGGACCCGCCACGGAGGCGACCGAGTAGGACGCCTGGAAGCCGGCCGTGGCCTCCGTGCGGAGATCCTCGGGGACGACCGAGGCCAGGTGCTGGAAGTTCGCCGCCCTGAAGATCACCGCCGCCGAACCGATCACCAACGCCACCACGATCAACCACGTCACGGAGAGGATGCCGAGCAGCCAGGCCACAGGGACGCTGACGGCCGCCACACAGGAGACCAGCTCGCAAGCCACCATGAGCGGGCGGTGCCGCCGCAGCCGGTCGGCGAGCGCCCCCGCCTGGAGGCTCAGCAGCAGCGCCGGTAGTGACGCGGCGGCCGTCAGCACGCCCATCTGCCCGGGGGAGGCGGCAAGCAGGGACACCGCGGTGAGCGGGACCGCGAGCTTGGAGACCTCCGACCCGGTGATCGAGATCGTCCTGGCGGACCAGAGGAGCCGGTAGTCGCGCTGCTTGCGGAGCGGCTGAGTCTGAAGGGTTTGCTTCATAACTGTGAAAGTAATCCTTCAGAGTTGTGAAGGCAATACTTCAGATCTGATCCGGGTACCTTTGGCCCATGGAGGAACGGGAGCCGCTCAGCGACCCCAAGGCGATGCGGGCGCTCGCGCACCCGGCGCGGCTGGCGATTCTCAACCAGCTCGGCGCGGCCGGGTCTGCAACGGCGACCGAGGTGGCGGAGAACGCCGGCATCTCGCCCAGTGCGGCCAGCTACCACCTGCGGATGCTGGCCAAGTACGGCTTCGTCGAGGACGCTCCCGGCACGGGCGACGGGCGGGAGCGGGCTTGGCGGTCCGTACGGTCGTCGTTCAGCGTCGGCACGCGGCCCGACGACCAGCCCGAGGTCAGGGCGGCCAAGGACATGCTGATCAGGGAGTTCCGCAAGCAGGCGGGGGAGGCGGCCGAGCGGGCGCTGGCCAACCTCGATCGCGAGCCGGAGGAGTGGCGGGACGCGACCATGTTCAGCACCTCGACGCTGCTGCTCGATGCCTCCGAGGCCAAGCTGCTTGCCAGGGAGATCGATCGGCTGCTCGAGCCGTACGTGGCCAGGAACCGGCGTCGTGGGCGGGTGCCGGAGGGGGCTCGGATCGTCGAGGCCCAGTTCAACATCTTCCCCCGGGCTGCCCGCCCGGTCCCCGGGTTGCCAACCGAGGACCACGACGCTCGCTGACACCGCCGTCCACGTCGAGCGCAAGATCGAGCCTACGTAAGCCTGCGGCGTGAGGTATGTGAGCGGGGTGGGGTACGCGAGTCTGCTGTGCCGGGGTGCGCGGGCTTGCGGTGTGAGGGTGCGGGAGCGTGCGGCGCGGGCCTGCGGTGTGAGGGTGCGCGAGCGTGCGGTGGGGTGAGCGTCTCGCTGGAGCGGGTGACTTGCGATGGGGCGGGGGCGGGAAGTCGCAGTTCGGGGCTTCGGTGGGAGCGAGGGTGAGGCCTTGAAGGTGTCGGGCGGGTGGGTGTCGGCGCGCTGGCTGCTCAGAGCGCGGCGTTGTGAAGTGCGGGCGTGGAATGTGCGGGCGTGGAATGTGTGGGCGATGCGGAGAGTGTGCGATGGCTGGGACGGGTGCGGTCTGGACGGCTGGTGGGAGATAGCGGTGTGGCCCGGACGGCGGCTGGCCGGGCGTGGTCGTGGCAGGTGTGTGGGTGGGGCGATCGGGCGTGGTGTGGAGCTGGTTGGGGCGGAGGAGTGAAGTCGCCGTAGGGGAGCGGTGGGCGGTTGGTGAGTGAAGCGTGGACGGGTGGCGTGAGGTCACGGAGGGAGTGGCCGGGCTGGTGGTGGGACGGTGGGGTGGGTGAGCCGGCTGTGGGGTGGGCGGGAGGTCGGGAGGGGGAGTGGGCTGGTTGGGAGGCGTTCTGCGGTCTGGTTGGGGTGGTGTGGGAGGTAGACTTTCCGATGGCCTGTGTACGCGGGCCGACTTCGCATGCCCCATCGCGAACCGCTCCTTCGGTCCGGGCTCGTGCCCGGTTGGCGCGGTTTCGGGGCATCAGGGCGGCAGCCCCATGGTTGCCGCGGCACAACCGAGAACCGCGCCCTTCCCGCAGGGCGCCAGACCTGGAGGACCATCACATGGCCCCCGTCGTCACCATGCGACAGCTGCTCGAGAGCGGCGTTCACTTCGGCCACCAGACCCGCCGCTGGAACCCGAAGATGAAGCGCTTCATCATGACCGAGCGCAACGGCATCTACATCATCGACCTGCAGAAGTCGCTGTCCTACATCGACCGCGCCTTCGACTTCGTCAAGGAGACCGTCGCCCACGGCGGCACGATCCTGTTCATCGGCACGAAGAAGCAGGCGCAGGAGGCGATCGCCGAGCAGGCGGCTCGCGTCGGCATGCCGTACGTGAACCAGCGCTGGCTGGGTGGCATGCTCACCAACTTCTCCACCGTGCACAAGAGGCTTCAGCGTCTGAAGGAGCTCGAGGAGCTCGACTTCGACAACGTCGCCGGGTCGGGGCTCACCAAGAAGGAGCTCCTCATGCGCCGCCGCGAGAAGGACAAGCTCGAGCGCACGCTCGGCGGTATCCGTGACATGGGCCGCGTGCCCAGCGCGGTGTGGGTCGTCGACACCAAGAAGGAGCACATCGCGATCTCCGAGGCCAAGAAGCTTGGCATCCCGGTCGTCGCGATCCTCGACACCAACTGCGACCCCGACGAGGTCGACTACCCGATCCCGGGCAACGACGACGCCATCCGCGCCGTCGGCCTGCTGACCCGCGTGGTCGCCGACGGTGTGGCCGCCGGTCTGATGGCGCGCTCCGGCGCCGCCCGCGGTGACGAGAAGCCCGCCGCCGCCGAGCCGCTGGCCGAGTGGGAGCGCGAGCTGATCGAGCAGGCCGGTGAGCCGCAGGCCGCTGAGCCGCAGGCTGAGCGCGCGGTCGAGGACGCCGACGTCGCGGCCGAGGCCGTGGCCGAGGACACCGCCGAGGTGGCGGCCGAGGCCGACGCCGCCCAGGCCGAGGTCCAGGCGGACGTCGAGGTCCAGGCGGACGTCGAGGTCCAGGCGGACGCCGAGGGCGAGACGGAGCAGGCCTGAGGCCATCTCCTCGGCGTCAGCACGAGCGGTGACCGCCACCGAGGGTTCGGTGGCGGTCCCCGCCGCTGGTGATGCCCCCGAGGCTCCGGGGAAGAGCCACGTGTACGGCTCGCGCGGCGCGAGCCGTACACGAACGAGCCGCGCGAACGAGCGAGCGAGCCGTACGAACGACACAGGCAGCCGGACGATGGACGAAGGCCGCCTCACGAACGACAGGATGGGCCGGGCGCCCATCCGATCCACGACGAAATCCCACGAGGAAAAAGAGCAATGGCTTCCGTGAACATGGCCGACGTCAAGCGGCTTCGCGAGATCACCGCTGCCGGCATGATGGACTGCAAGAAGGCGCTCGAGGAGTCCGAGGGCGACTTCGACCGCGCCATCGAGCTGCTGCGTCTGAAGGGCGCCAAGGACGTCGGCAAGCGCGAGCAGCGCACCGCGTCCAACGGCCTGGTCGCGCTCAAGCAGGACGGCGACTCCGCCGCCGCGCTGCTCGAGCTCAACTGCGAGACCGACTTCGTGGCCAAGGGCGAGCGCTTCCAGGAGCTGGCCGCCGGCGTCGTCAACCACATCCTGGCCACCAAGCCGGCCGACGTGGACACGCTGCTCGCCTCCGAGTTCGACGGCAAGACCGTCAAGGAGCACCTGGACGAGGCCAACGCCGCGCTGGGCGAGAAGATCGAGATCCGCCGCTTCGCGGTGCTCGAGGGCGGCTACATCGGCGCCTACATGCACAAGACCGACCCGGCGCTGCCGCCAGCCGTCGGCGTGCTGGTCCAGCTCGACAAGCCGAACGCCGAGATCGCGAAGGACATCGCGCAGCACGCCGCCGCGATGGCCCCGCAGTACCTCAAGGCCGAGTCCGTCCCCGCCGACGTCGTCGAGAAGGAGCGCAAGCTCTTCGAGGAGATGACCCGCGAGGAGGGCAAGCCCGAGGCCGCCATCGGCAAGATCGTCGAGGGCCGCGTCAACGGCTGGTACAAGGACTTCACGCTGCTCCAGCAGGCCTTCGTGAAGGACAACAAGAAGAGCGTGGGCAAGTACGCCGAGGAGAACGGTGTCGAGGTCCTCGCCTTCGTTCGATTCAAGGTCGGCCAGGCTTAGGCTTGAGCAAGCTTGGAGCCCAACCAACCGCCTAACGAAGGAGGCCGCCGCCGTGCAGGAGAACCAGGAGCCAGCCACGTCGGCGGCTTCTTCGTATTCGTATAAAAGGGTCATGCTGAAGCTGTCAGGCGAAGCCTTCGCCGGCAGCGAGCCGCTGGGTATCGACCCGGTCGTCGTGGGCCATCTGGCCGACTCGATCGCCGAGGCCGTCCGTGAGGGCGTGCAGGTCGCGGTCGTGGTCGGCGGTGGCAACATGTTCCGCGGCGCCGCCCTGTCCAAGGGCGGCATGGATCGCGGCAGAGCCGACTACATGGGCATGCTCGGCACGGTCATCAACTGCCTGGCGCTGCAGGACTTCCTGGAGAAGCGCGGCATCGAGACGCGGGTCCAGACCGCGATCACCATGCAGCAGGTCGCCGAGCCCTTCCTGCCCCGCAGGGCGATCAGGCATCTGGAGAAGGGGCGCGTGGTCATCTTCGGCGCCGGGCTCGGCACGCCGTACTTCTCCACCGACACCTGCGCCGCGCAGCGCGCGCTCGAGATCGGCGCGGAGGCCCTGCTCAAGGGCACCCAGGTGGACGGCGTCTACGACTCCGATCCGCGCAAGAATCCCGATGCCGTCCGGTTCGACCACCTCGACTACGCGGAGGTCCTGGTGCGCGACCTCGCGGTCATGGACCAGACCGCGATCAGCCTGTGCAGGGAGAACGACCTGCCCATCGTCGTGTTCGACCTGATGGGCGACGGGAACATCCTGCGCGCTGTCCGCGGTGAGAAGATCGGCACGCTGGTGAGTCCGGCAGGGAAGTAAGGGAGCCGCTGTGATCGACGAAACTCTCCTCGAAGCAGAGGAAAAGATGGACAAGGCCGTCTCGGTCGCGAAGGAGGACTTCGCGGGCATCCGGACGGGCAGGGTGACCCCCTCGATGTTCAACAAGATCAACGCCGAGTACTACGGTTCGCCGACCCCGATCCAGCAGCTGGCCTCGTTCCACGTGCCTGAGGCCCGCATGGTCATCATCCAGCCCTACGACAAGGGCTCGATGGCCGCGATCGAGAAGGCGATCCGAGACTCCGACCTGGGCGTCAACCCCGGCAACGACGGCGCGGTGATCCGCGTGTCGTTCCCCGAGCTGTCGGAGGAGCGCCGCAGGGAGTACATCAAGGTCGCCAGGAACAAGGGCGAGCATGCCAGGGTCTCCGTGCGCAACATCCGCCGCACGGCCAAGGAGACTCTGGACAAGATGATCAAGGATGGCGAGGCCGGCGAGGACGAGGTCCGCCGCGCCGAGAAGGAGCTCGACGACATCACCCACAAGCACGTCGCCAAGATCGACGAGCTCCTCAAGCACAAAGAGGCCGAGCTCCTCGAGGTGTGAGCCTGCACTTTCCGTACGGCAAGCCGGGGAGGGCCCAGTCACCGCACTTCGGCTGGGCTCTGTCCAGGGAGACGCTCCTCCGGCGATGCGGGGCTTGGCGCCGTTACGCCGCACTGTGGGCGTGGACCAGCTGGTTCGTGCGGGAAGCGGTGTGACGCCGAGCGGTTGACCGGGTTTGGGAGAACGAGTGGAAGAGCGTACGGCTGGCACCAGCCCGAGCGGCGGCAGCCGTACCGGAAGGAACCTGCCCGCGGCGATCGCGGTCGGGGTGGTCCTGGGTGCGGCGGTCATCGCCTCGCTGTACACGATCAAGGAGCTGTTCCTCCTGGTCGTGGCCGCGGCCGTCGGCGTCGGCGTGGTGGAGATGACCCAGGCGCTGGGCACCAGGGACATCAAGGTGCCGCCGGTGCCGGTGCTCGGCGGCATGGTGGCGATGTTGGCGGGCGCCTACTGGGGCGGGCCGGTGTGGCTGCTCGGCGCTTTCGTCGCGTTCGTGTTCGTGCTGCTGATCTGGCGGATGTTCAGCTCGGGCACCGAAGGGTACGTGCGTGACTCCACGGCGTCGGTGTTCACGCTGATCTACCCGCCGATGCTGGCCGGGTTCGCGGCGCTGCTGCTGCGGCCCGCCGACGGCGACAACCGGGTGCTGATCTTCATCGCGGTGACCGTGGCGAGCGACATCGGCGGTTACATCGCGGGCGTGCTGTTCGGGCGGCACAAGCTGACGGCGATCAGCCCGAAGAAGACCTGGGAGGGTTTGGCCGGGTCGATCATCGCGTGCACTGCGGTCGGGGCCTGGCTGGTGGTCTGGCTCATGCACGGGGCGATCTGGCAGGGCGCGCTGATCGGGGCGCTGGCGGCGCTCCTGGCGACTGTCGGCGACCTCATCGAGTCCATGATCAAGCGGGACCTGGGCATCAAGGACATGGGCACGATCCTCCCCGGCCACGGCGGCCTGATGGACCGCCTCGACTCCCTGGTCACCACCCTCGTGCCGGTCTGGCTCCTGATGACCATCTTCTTCTAACCCAACGCCCGCCGTACGGCCCGCCCATCCTCCCCAGCACGACGATCCTGACGCCCCTGTACGGCGGGGCCCGTCTTCCTCAGTGCGGCGATCTTGACGTCCCCCGTACGGCGGGCCCGCCCTCCTCGGCACGAGGCTGCAGATCTGCGGCGGGTCTCTTTCGGCCGGAGATCGGACAGTCCCTGTTAGGGGGTTGGGGGTGTGTTGAGGGTTTCGGGGGTGATGGGGTGGAGCCAGAGCCAGCGGACAGCCTCGCCACCGAAGACGAAGCCGGACATGTCGGGCATGTCTGGGGGGTCGGCGGTCATCAGGACGCCTGAGTATTGCGGGCCCAGGGGGAAGGTCGACGGTTCGTGGTACCAGCGGGCCGTGTGGCCGTGGCCGAGCCAGGTGACCGAGTGCCAGGGGTACTGGCCCAGCCACACGAGCAGGAGCGCGGCGTCGCGGGGGTCTTCGCGGGTGGCCACGGCCAGCTCGATTCTGGCGTAGGCGCCGGGCTGGTCGATCCACTGCTCGACGGTGGGCATGCGCTGGCAGCTCATGCCCACGGTCGACAGGACCGTGTACTCCCTGTCCGCGTACGGCGGGCGCTCGGTGATCCCGACGGTGGGGAGGCGCTCGCCGCCCGCGTCCCAGTAGCGGCCCGCGGGGCCGAGCGCGCGGTCCAGGTGTCCCATGACGAACTCCTGGAACGACGGCCACGATCCCTCGCTGTGCCGCCAGCGCCAGTACGAGCGGGCGTTGGCGATCCGGGGCTCCAGGCCTTCGAGCGCCTCCGAGAGCGCCCAGGCGAAAGGCGACTCGCCCACCGCGTCGCGGGCGTAGCCGGGCATGCCGCGGCTCATGTCCGCCCATCCGGGGATCACCGCGAGCAGGCTGCTGTCCTCGTAGAGCGCGACGCCGTCGCCCTCCTCGAACCAGAGCGCGGTCAGCTGCCCGAGCGGGCGGCGGCCCTCGGGGTGGAGCGTGTTGGGGCGGGGCATCAGCGGTGGCAGGCCCGCGTTGATCCGTGCCAGGTCCACGACCGAGGGGGCGGGGCAGTGGTTGGCCAGCCAGACCGCGCCGTGCACCTGGCCGTCGGATGAGCACAGGTAAGCGACCGAGGAGTCCTCGTCCCGCTCGACCACCAGGGTCCGGCTGCCGTACGGGTTGCCGGCAGTGAGGACGACCTCGGCCTGCCCCTCGCCAGACGCCGACCGAAACATCGCCATACGAGTACGACTTTAGATCGCGAAATATCTCCCATGCGAGGCATCTCGCCACCAGGAGTTCCCCCACATCCCTTACCCCCCACCCGACCTGCACCGCAGGGGCGGGATGTAGTGACTCGCGCGTGGCGGTGGACGCGTTTCCTGGGGTCGCGTCGTGGGTTCGGGGGTGCGGGGCGGCCATGTGTGCCGCGAGCGTGGGCTGTGGTGCGTCGCGCATAGAGGTGGACGCGTTTCCTCGGTCGCGTCGTAGGTCGGTGGCGGGGGTGCGGGTGGTCGAGCGTGGGCCGTGCTGAGTCGCGGATGGAGGTGGATGCGCTCTCTGGGATTACCTCGCCGAGCCGGGGAGCGGTGCGGATCGATCGTGTGTGGCGCAGGCCGGGGACGTGCGGGCGCGTGGAGGTTGACGCGTTTCCTGGGGTCGCGTCGTGGGTCGGGGTGCGGGGCGGTCATGTGTGTCGCAAGCGCGGGATGCGGTGCGTCGCGCATAGAGGCGGACGCGCTTGCTGGGATTGCCCCGCGAGCAGGAGGCGGGCGCGGATCGGTCGTGGGTGCCGCAGGGGCGAGGAAGTAGTGGGCGTGCGGTCTGGGGGCGATTTGTGGGTGCGGGGTTTGGTGGGGGTCGGGGTGGGCTTCGCGGTGGTGGGTGGTTGGCTGGCCGTACGGGTGGAGGGGTGGAGGAATGCGCGGGGGGTGGGGAACGTTCACTACGCTGGTCGGAAACAGTCGAGAAAAGGCAAGCCACGTGTCCCAGCCTCCAGGCCAGCTCACCTTCGTCGCGCCCCGCCGGGCCAAGCCCGCGCGGCACCTGGCGGACCTGAACATGGCCGCCCGCAGGGCCGCGGTGGCCGAGCTGGGTGAGAAGCCGTTCCGTGCCGACCAGCTGTCCCGCCACTACTTCTCCCACCTGACCAGCGACCTCGAGGCGATGACGGACCTGCCGGCCGCCGCCAGGGAGAGGCTGGGCGCGCTGCTGCCGACGCTGCTGACGCCTGTCAGGGAGATGACGACCGACGCCGGCACCACCCGCAAGACCCTGTGGCGGCTGTTCGACGGCGCGCTGGTCGAGTCGGTGCTGATGCGCTACCCCGACCGGGTCACGATGTGCGTGTCGTCCCAGGCCGGATGCGGCATGAACTGCCCCTTCTGCGCCACCGGCCAGGCGGGCCTGACCCGCAACATGTCGACCGCCGAGATCGTCGAGCAGGTGGTCGCCGGTGCCCGCGCGCTCGCGCAGGGCCAGATCCCCGGCGGTCCCGGCCGGGTGAGCAACGTCGTGTTCATGGGCATGGGCGAGCCGCTGGCCAACTACAAGCAGGTCGTGGAGGCCGTCCGCCGCATGGTGGAGCCCGCTCCGGACGGCCTGGGCATCTCCGCCCGCGGCGTCACCGTCTCGACGGTCGGGCTGGTGCCCGCGATCGGCAAGCTCGCCGACGAGGGCATGCCCGTCACGCTCGCTCTGTCGCTGCACGCGCCCGACGACGAGCTGCGCGACACGCTCGTGCCGATCAACACCCGCTGGAAGGTCGCCGAGGTCCTGGACGCCGCCTGGGCGTACGCGGCCAAGACCAAGCGCCGGGTCTCCATCGAGTACGCCCTGATCAAGGACATCAACGACCAGGAGTGGCGGGCCGACCTGCTCGGCAAGCTCGTGCGCAACAAGCTGGTGCACGTCAACCTGATCCCGCTCAACCCGACGCCCGGCTCGAAGTGGACGGCCTCCCGGCCTGAGGACGAGCGCGCCTTCGTCCGCCGCCTGGAGTTCCACGGCGTCCCCGTGACGGTCCGCGACACCCGCGGCCGTGAGATCGACGGCGCCTGCGGCCAGCTCGCCGCCGCCGAATAGCTCTCGCTGCTGTTGTACGGCAGGCCACCGCAACCGCCCCGCGCCGACGTCCCCTGAGGCCCGGCACGGGTCGCCACGGATGAGTGCCCCGCGCTTCTCGCCGCTACGACACCTCGTCAGCCAGGCACCACGGACCCCGGCTGCCCGTGCCACGTAGAGGCGGCCCGCCGTACGAGGGTCAGGCGCCGCGGGTGTGGCGCAAAGTGCAGTAGACGGCCAGGCCCAGCGCGCACCACCCCAGGGAGATCCCGGCGAGCAGCGGCAGGTCGGCGGGGAGGTGGCCGAGGCCGGCGGACTTCATCCAGCGGGTGATCGGGACCGTCAGCCAGTAGGCGGGGCTGGAGCTGACCACCAGCATGACGAGGAACCCGATCAGCAGCGCCATGATCGAGACCGCGGGAGAGCGCAGGATCGCCCGGCTGGTGAGGGCGCCGAGCGTGACCCCGGCCAGCACCGCGAGCGCATGCAGGACGATCGCGGCCGTCAGGACGGCGGAGGAGGGCGAGACCGCGACTCCGAGCAGCACACCCCAGCCCAGGGCGAGCGCGGCGAAAACGGTCGAGACGCAGGCGGCGGCGAGCAGACCGGCGAGAATCTCCTTGCCGGGCCCGCCGACGCCGGTGGCCGAGATGGCGCGCTGCTGGTCGGGCTCGGTGTCCAGGAGCCCGCGCGACGACCAGGCCAGGAACGGGATGACGAGCACGGCCGAGTCGGTCAGCGCCGCGGCTTCGGAGCCGGCGGGAGCCCGGCTGGCGTAGACGATGGCCAGCATCACCAGGATCGGCAGCAGGGCCTGGTAGACGCGGTGCGAGCGGACGTAGGCCGCCACGCGGAAGACGGTGAGCGCGATCACCGTCCCACCTCCCTGGCCTGGTAGCCCTCGGCACGCATCCGCGCCAGGAACCCGGCGACCTCGACGGACGGCACGTCCACCTCGATCGTGGACCGGGTCGCGAGCGAGGACTCCTTGACGTGGCCGCTCACGACCGTGAGGTGCCGCACGGAGGACAGGTCGCGCAGCCCGCCCTGGTGGTCGCTGGCGATGACGATGGTGCCGTCGGCGGAGAGTTCGGTGATGAGCCCGGGAAGGTTCGACCGGGTGTCGGCGTCGAGCCCGGCGAACGGCTCGTCGAGCACCAGCAGCCCGGGGGAGGCCATCAGCGCCTGGGTCAGGCCGACCTTGTGCGCGCTGCCCTTGGACAGTTCGCCCAGCCGGAGCCCGAGCAGTTCGGTCATGCCCAGCCGTTCCGCCCACGGCTCCCAGCGGGCGCCGCCGCGCACGCGGGACATGTGCCGCAGATAGCCCGACACGGTGAAGGGCTGCTCGGCGGGGAACCTGTCGGGCGCGAACCCCACCACGGCGGGACGGCCGGTGATCGTGCCGGTCGTCGGCCTGGTCAGCCCGCCTAGCAGGCGCAGCAGGGTGGATTTGCCCGCCCCGTTGCCCCCGGTCACCTCGATCACGTCGCCCGGCTCGAGCGCGAGGTCCACGTCGCTGAGCACGGAGGGGGAACGCCTTCGATACCGGAAGGAGACCTTCGAAAGACGCATAGGGCTGCAACCGTATCGGGCGACTCGCATTGTCAGGATAAAGAGCCCCACAATAGGGATACCCTCGGCACACGTTGAGATTGGAGCGCAGGCTTGAACCGCTTTCCGCGCGTCATGGGTATGCGCTCCGGTTACGACCCGGCCGAGGTCGACGCTCTGGTCGCGCGCATCGAGGCGACCCTGGGCCGGGGCAAGCGCGACGTCGAGCCGGTCACCGCCGACGAGGTGCGCAGGGCCACCTTCCGCGGCAGGCGCGGCGGCTACCACGAGACCGCAGTCGACTTCGCGCTCGAGGCGTTCGTGGTGGCGCTGGAGACGATGGCCAAGAGCCCGTTACGGCTGGCCATGGCCGAGCCCACCGGGGACCTGCTGCGCGAGGAGTGGTTCGAGACGCAGGCGGCCCGCGTGGAGCGGGTGGCGTTCAGGCCCGGCCGGATGGGCACCGGCTACAACGAGGACGAGATCGACGCGTTCCTGGACCGGATCGTGGCCACGCTGCGCGGCACCACCGCCTACCCGGTGACGGCCAAGGAAGTCCGCGCGGCCAAGTTCTCCACCGTGCTGCTGCGCCCCGGCTACCTGATCGCCGACGTGGACGCCTTCCTGGCCGGGATCGCCGACGTGCTGGAGCAGCGCGAGGGCGGTTAGGCCCGCTCGACGGCCGCCAGGAGGCCCTTCAGGTCGGGCAGCACCTGCTGCAGGATCGACGGGTCCGCGGGCCGCTCGTCCTGACGGTTGATCCACACCCGGGCGATCCCCAGCCGGTGCGCGGGCACCATGTCGTGCACGTAGCCCTGCGCCACGTGCACCCACTGCTCCGGCTGGAACGCGGCGTCGAAGCGGTCGAAGTGGTTGTCGGCCGGCTTGTAGGCGCCGGCGTCCTCGGAGGTCACCACAGCCTCGAACGGTACGGGCAGCCGCCGCCGCGTCTCGCCGATCAGGTCCAGGTCGCAGTTGGTGAGCAGCCCCAGGTTCCATCCGGCCTCCCGCAGCGTCGTCAGCTCGGTGGCGACGTCGGGGAAGACCGGCCAGAACGGCAGCGTGACGCCCAGGATCCCGGCGTCGTCGCGCGAGAGCGGCACGCCCTCGTCGGCGCACGCCCGGCGCAGCGTCTCGGCCAGCACGTCCCGGTAGCGCATCGTGGGAGATTCTGCCTGCACCTGTTGCTCATGCCGGATGTAGGCGGCGACCAGCCGTGGTCCCTGCCCGGGCGCCAGCAGGTCGGCGCTGGTGGAGATGCCGTGCCGCCAGTCGACGAGAGTGCCGAAGCAGTCAAAGGTAACCCATCGCATACTTGCCATGATTAATCAGGACCGGCCACCGCTTCCAGTTCCTCCAGCGACCAGCTCAGCCGCCCCCGCCTGATGTCGTCGATGACCGCGCGCAGCCACTGCGCCTCGGTCCTGGCCATCGCGCGCAGGTACTCGCTCTCCAGCACGGCGACCCTCGGCACGTTCTCCGCCTCGGCCAGGCCCGACTCCAGCTCGGCCAGCGACCGGCTGATCGCCTGCTCACGCCGCTCCAGCACCCCGATCGTCTCCTCGGGAGTGAGCAGCATCATGTTCGACAGCGCCGCGGGGAACTGCGGGAACTCCTGCTTGGGTACGGCCAGCATCTCCGTCAGCCACTCGTACACCCGCTCGCGCCCCGCCTCGGTGATCTCGTAGACCGTCCGCTCTGGGTAGAGCTGGTCGCGCCCGGTCTCGCGGACCGTGACGAGCCCGTCGGCCTGCATCCGGTCGATCACCCGGTAGAGCGAGGCCCGCTGGCCCACGTTGACGACCATGTCCTTTCCCCACTGCTTGATGCGCCGCTGGATGCCGTACGGGTGCTGGGGCTCGTAGTTGAGCATCGCCAGGACCGTGAGGGCCAAGGGTGAACTGTTCATGCAGCTGATACTAGCCCCAGAGCTACTAGTTGACGAGAGACTAGTTTCAGTGCAACTATCGAGCCATGAACACGACTGAGCGCATCCACACCGACCACACCGTCATCAAGCGTCTGGGCAACTGGACCACCGCGGGCTCCTTCGAGATCCGCTCCCGTCACGGCCAGACCGTGATCGACCTGCGTTCCCCCGCCCTGCCCTCCGACCTCGACCTGCGGCTCGAGCTCGACCACTCGATGGTCAAGCTGCTCGTCCCCGAGGACGCCACGATCGACCAGTGGGACCTGCGCTGGACCGGCCGGGGCAAGGTCAAGGACTGGCAGGCCCCGGCCCAGGGCGAGCGCCGCATCCGGCTGAGCGGCACGGCGGCCGGGAGCGAGATCCGCGTGCACCGCGGCGGCGTCGCGATCGTCTCCGCGATGCTCACCAGGGAGTACCTGGACGACGCCCGCCAGGCGCGCAGGAACGGCACCTACCCCACCGTCGACGACCCCACCCGCTAGAGAGGAAGCCCCGATGGAGACCACTCCCGTACTGATCGTCGGCGGCGGCTACGCCGGTCTGGCCTCGGCGCTGTTCCTCTCGCACCACGGAGTGCCCTGCGTCATGGTCGACCGCCACTACGGCATCTCGATCCTGGGCCGGGCCCGCGGCATCAACCAGCGCACGCTGGAGATCTACCGCCCGCTCGGCCTGGAGCAGGCGGTCAAGGAGGCCGGCCGGCCGTTCGAGGACGAGTCGGGCGTGGCCCGCTGCGTCACGCTCGACGGCGAGTGGCAGTGGCTCTGGGGCGGCGACGACGAGTCGTCCAGGGCCCTGCCCGAGCTGACGGCGGGCGTGTTCGGCCTGGCCGACCAGAGCACGGTCGAGCCGATCCTGGCCGAGACCGCCCGCAAGGCGGGCGCCGACCTGCGCTTCAACACCCAGTGCCTGTCGGTCGAACCGGACGCCGACGGCGTGACCGTGGTGACCGAGGACCGCGCCACCGGCGAGCGGCGCACGATCAGGGCCGGCTACGTGATCGCGGCCGACGGCTTCCGTGGCAGGATCAGGGAGCAGCTCGGCATCGACCGTCCCGGCCTGGGCGTCCTGCGGAACTTCGTGTCGTTCACCTTCCGCGCCGACCTGTCCGGCATCATCGAGAAGAAGGCGCTGTTCTGGATCATCGGCGGCCCTGGCGCCACGGCCAACGGGGCGTTCGCCTCGCACGCGCTGCCTGACCACTGGGGCGTCGGGGTCACCTACGACCCGGCCGAGGAGTCGCCCGACGACTACACCGACGAGCGCCTCGCGGACATCGCCAGGCAGATGATCGGGCGCGACCTGCCCGTCGAGATCGTGGGCAAGGCCGCGTGGGTGGAGGCCGTGGGCGTGGCCGAGCGCTACCGCGACGGGCGCGTGTTCCTGGTCGGCGACGCCGCGCACGTGTGGCCGGCGGCGCAGGCGATGGGCGCCAACTCGGGCGTGCAGGACGCGCACAACCTGGCGTGGAAGCTGGCCGCCGTGATCAACGGCGGCGCCTCCGACCGGCTGCTCGACACCTATGAGGCCGAGCGCCGCCCGGTCGCGCTCGAGCTGGCCGACCTGACCGTGCGCAGCCAGCAGGCCCGCTTCGGCCCGAACCCTGAGGACGACCCGGTTGACCCGATCATGTGCATCCTGGGCCAGCGCTACCGTTCCACGGCCATGGTGGGTGCCGATCATGAGGGAGTGTTCGGCGAGACCGTCCAGCAGGACGCCCGCCCCGGCACCCGGGCGCCGCACGTCTGGCTCGACCACGACGGCGCCAGGATCGGCGTCCACGACCTGTTCCACGACGCCTTCGTGCTGCTGTCGGCCTCACCGGCCTGGGTCGAGGCGGCCCGGGCGGCCGGGGTGCGGGGCTACCAGGTGGGGCAGGACGTGCTGGACGTCGAGGGCGCCTGGCCCGGCCGCTACCGGCTGGACGGGGACGGCGCGGTGCTGGTCCGCCCTGACGGGTACGTGGCCTGGCGCGCCGAGGGCGCGAGCCCCGATCCCCGCGGCGACCTGGCCGCCGCGCTCGGCACCGTCCTGGGCTGAAGACAGAAACCCCCGCACACGGCAGGCGGGGGTTTCTTCTTATCCGGGGGAAAGCGGGAGTTCGAGCTCCAGCTCGCGCCGGATCGGGATGCCGTCGAGCGCGACGAAGCCGGGCAGTGCGGCGGCGTCGACCGTCTCGCCCCGCCCGAGCGCCACCACGGTGGTGCCGCCCCAGCTCTCCTTCAATACGCGGGTGACCTGGGGGAGATCGCCGGGCTCGATGGAGATCGTCATGGCCTCATGATGCGAAGGCCTCGGCGTGATCGCGTGCCCAGGTGGCGAACGTGCGGGGAGTCCGGCCGGTGAGCGTCTCCACGTCGGAGGTCAGGGTGGCGGGGCGGCCGTCGCAGGACTGCCACCAGTCCAGGAGCGCGTCGGCGTACTCGGGGCGCATGTAGTCGCCCATCGCGGCCTTCCACTGCTCGCGGGTGACGGTCTCGATGGGGATGGCGCGCCCGGTGGCCGCGGCGAGGATCTCCACCTGATCGACGAAGCTGAGCGACTCGGGACCGGTCAGCGTGTAGGGGCCTCCTGCCTTGTCCGGCTCGGTGAGCACGGCCAGCGCGGCCTCGGCGATGTCGGCCTCGTGGATGGCGTCGTTGTGCGCGTTCGGGTACGGCAGGCTGATCGGCCGCCCGGAGCGCAGCGCCCACGCCCAGCCGAGCGCGTTGCTCGCGAACGCGCCGGGGCGCAGCGAGGTCACCTGGAGCGGCGAGTCGAACAGCGCCCGCTCGACCTCCAGGTGGGACCTGGCCAGCGGCTTGCTGTCGGCGTCAGGGGCGAGGACCGAGGCCGAGGACAGCAGCACGACATCGCGGACGCCCGCCGCGACCGCTTCCTTGGCGAAGGTGGCCGGTTGACCGTCGTTGGCGTAGAGGAAGACGGAGGTCACGCCTTCCAGCGCGGGCGCGAACGTGGCGGGATCCGACAGGTTCAGGGTGACCTCGGCGTCGGCGGCGCTCGAGGCGGCGCGGAACGGCAGGCCGCGCTCGCGCAGCAGGGAGATCAGGTGCGTGGCGACGGCGCCACGGGAGCCGGTGACGAGAATCATGGAAAGCCTCCAGAAGGGTTCAGTGACGGCGGGGCAGGAGCCAGACCAGCCCGCAGCAGATGAGGATGGCGGCCGTGACGAGCAGCAGGGCGGCGGTCACGGAGCCGAAGAAGACGGTGATGACGGCGGCGGCGCCGATGGCGTTGGCCAGTTGTTGGACCGCGGTGAGGGCTCCACTGGCGCTGCCGGTCTCGTGCTGGTCGACGTCGCCGATGGTGACGTCGTAGACGGCGGCGAAGCAGGTGCCCATGCCCAGGCCGATGGTCAGCACAGGGAGGGCGAGCAGCCACGCGGGCGGCGTGGGGCCGAGCAAGAGCAACCAGCCCACGCCCGCGAGCGTGATGAGCAGCCCGGCGAGGATCAGGACACGTCCGAGGGAGGCGACGAGCTTCCGGCAGACGATCGAGGAGACGACGATCCCGGCCGCCACGGGAGCCAGGCCGAGCGCGGCTCGCAGCGGGCCGTACCCGAGGCCGTTCTGCATGAACAGCGACAGCACGTACAGCAGCCCGGAGACCGCGGCGAAGAAGACGACGCTCAGCACGAGGCCCCAGGTGAAGCCGCGGTTGCGCAGCAGCGAGGGCACGATGAGCGGGGCGGGCGCGGTGACCTGGCGCCGGCAGAAGAGGGCGAAGCAGACCAGCCCGGCGGCCAGCGAGCCGAGCGGCGGCGCGGACCAGCCGTGGCCGGTGCCGTCGATCAGGCCGTAGAGCAGGCCCAGCATGGCGAGCGCGAGCAGCGTGGCGCCGGGGCCGTCGAGGGTGACCGAGCGGTCGCCCGCGTCGCGGGGGAGCAGGAGGCGGGCGGCGATCAGGGCGCCGCCGCCGAGCACGAGGTTGATCAGGAACATGGCGCGCCAGCCGGTGCCCAGCAGGTCGGCCTGGATCAGGAACCCGGCCAGGATGGGACCGCTGACGGCGGACAGGCCGAGCACGGGGGCGAAGGCGCTGAAGGCCCTGGCACGCTGTTCGCGCGGGAAGACCGCGGTGACAATGCCGAAGCCCTGCGGGACGAGCAGGGCGCCGAACGCCCCTTGGACCAGGCGGGACACGATGAGCATGGCCGGCGTGAGGGCCAGCCCGCACGCGATCGAGGCCACGGTGAAGCCGGTCAGGCCGGTCAGGAAGAGGCGGCGCCTGCCGTACTTGTCGCCAAGGCGGCCGCCCACCACGAGCAGCACGCCGAGCGCGAGGGAGTAGGCGGCGCCGAGCCACTGGATGAGGGTCTCGCCGCCGCCGAGGTCGGCGGCGATGGTGGGGGCGGCGATGTTGGTGATCGTGGAGTCGAGCAGGTCGATCACCGACGCGGAGAGCACGACCGCGAGCACGGCGTACGGGCGGGCGCGAGGTTGCGCGAGTAACACGGGAGTCTCCTGAGCTATAATCGCGACACACATATTGTGTGAAGAATATGTTGTGTGACGCACATAAATATGGACGATCAGGAGGCGCCATGTCAAACAGGAACGACAAGCTGGCGCGGATCATCGCGGAGAGCCAGCGCCACTACGCGGCGTATGTGCTGTTCAACCAGGCCCTGGCGGAGCATCTCGGCCTGCATCCAACCGATCTGCAGTGCGTGTCGCTGCTCGACTCGCAGGAGGAGCCGATGCCCACGGGAGAGATCGCCAAGCTGACGGGCCTGACGCCCGGCTCGGCCTCCAGGCTGGTCGACCGCCTGGAGAAGGCCGGTCTGGTGGTACGGCACGCCGATCCGCACGACCGGCGCAAGGCGCTCATCGGGCTGGTGCCCGAGGCGCGGGCCAGGATCGGCGAGGCGTGGCGGATCCCGGGCACCGCCTATGGCGAGGTGCTGAACCGGTACTCCGACGCCGAGCTCGACGTGATCGCCGACTACCTGCGGCGCGCGCGAGAGGTGGGCGTCGCGCAGGCGGAACGGCTGCGGAAATAGAGTCGCGCCCACCCCCGAGGGGCGGGCGCGACGGCCTGCTTACAGGTGCGGGTGCTGGGAGCGCTTGGCCTCGGTGTAGGCGGCGTGCAGCGGGGAGGTCTCGGCCACCGGCACGTCCCACCACGCCTCGGAGGAGGGCGCGTCGAGCAGCGGGTCGGTCCTGACGTAGATGACCGTGGTCTCCTCGGCCGCCCTGGCCGCCGCCAGGGCCTTGCGCAGGTCCTCGAGCGAGTCGGGGCGCACGACCGTGGCGCCCAGGCTGGCCGCGTTGGCCGCCAGGTCGACGGGCAGCGGCCCGCCGTCGTAGCGGCCGGTGCCGCGCAGGGCGTAGGAGGTGCCCAGGCGCTCGGCGCCGACGCTCTCCGACAGGCGCCCGATCGAGGCGAAGCCGAAGTTGTCGACCAGCACCACGATCAGCTTGATGCCCTCGGCCACGGCCGTGACCAGCTCCTGGGCCATCATCAGGTAGGAGCCATCGCCCACCATGACGAAGACCTCGCGCTTGGGCGCGGCCAGCTTCACGCCGAGCCCGCCGGCGATCTCGTAGCCCATGCAGGAGTAGCCGTACTCGACGTGGTAGCTGCCAGGGCCGCTGGGCCGCCAGAGCTTGTGCAGGTCGCCGGGCATCGACCCGGCCGCGCACACCACCACGCCGTCCTCGCCGGCCGCGGCGTTGACCGCGCCGATCACCGCCGGCTGCGGCAGCGGCGTGCCGTCCAGCGCGAAGGCCGCGTCGACCGCCGCGTCCCACGCGCGGTTCAGCCCGGCGGCGCGGGCCCGGTAGCCGTCCTCGGAGGCCCAGCCGCGGCAGGCCTCGGTGAGGTCCACCAGGCCCTCGCGGGCGTCGGCCACCAGCTGCATGCCCGACAGCTTGGCCGCGTCGAAGGCGGTGATGTTGAGGTTCACGACTGCGGCGTCGGCCCCGAAGATCGAGCGCGAGGCCGTGGTGAAGTCGCTGTAACGGGTGCCGACGCCGATGATCAGGTCGGCCTCGCGGGCGAGCGCGTTGGCCGCCGTCGTCCCGGTCGCGCCGACTGCCCCCACCGCCAGCTCGTGCCCGTACGGCAGGCTGCCCTTGCCCGCCTGCGTCTCGGCCACAGGGATGCCGTAGGTCTCGGCGAAGGCGCGCAGCTGCTCGGTCGCCTCGCTGTAGATGACCCCGCCGCCCGCGACGATGATCGGCCGCCTGGCAGTCCTGATGAGTTCGGCGGCCCGCTCCAGCGCGGCCCGCTCAGGCCTGGGCCGCGGCACGTGCCAGACGCGCCTGGCGAACAGCTCCTCGGGCCAGTCCCACGCCTCGGCCTGCACGTCCTGCGGCAGCGCCAGCGTCACCGCGCCCGTCTCGGCCGGGTCGGTCAGCACCCGCATCGCCCCCAGCAGCGCCGCCGGCAGCTGCTCGGGCCGGTTGACCCGGTCCCAGAACCGGGAGACCGGCTTGAAGGCGTCGTTGACCGAGATGTCGAGGGAACGCGGATCCTCCAGCTCCTGCAGCACCGGGTTGGCCACCCGGGTGGCGAACACGTCACCGGGTAGCAGCAGCACGGGCAGCCGGTTGATCGTCGCGCCCGCCGCCCCCGTGACCATGTTGGTCGCGCCTGGCCCAACCGAGGAGGTGCAGGCCAGCGTGGACAGCCGGTTGCTCGCCCGCGCGTAGCCCGCCGCCGCGTGCACCATCGCCTGCTCGTTGCGGGCCAGCCGGTACGGCAGGCCGTCCTGCGGCGAGGTGGCCAGCGCCTGCCCGAGCCCCGCCACGTTGCCGTGCCCGAAGATGCCGAACACGCCGCCGAACAGGCGATGCTCGACCCCGTCCCGCTCGGTCCACTGGCCGGCCAGGAAACGCACCACCGCCTGGGCGACGGTCAGTCGCGTCATGGGTTCCTCCCGAAGGGCAGTCGAGGGTCGATCGCCTGGCCGGCCCAGGAGCCGCGGATCCAGGCGTGGGCGGGGTCGTCGCAGAAGGCCATCGACCGCTCCCCGGCCGGGCCCGCCAGGACGTTGAGGTAGTACAGGTCGTAGCCGGGAGCGGCCATCGACGGGCCGTGGTAGCCGTAGGGGACCAGCACCACGTCGCCGGGGCGCACCTCGGCCAGCGTGTCGATGTGGCCGCGTTCGGAGGTGTAGACGCGCTGGTAGCCGGGCCCGCCCTCGAAGTAGTAGATCTCCTCGAGCACGGCCTCGCCCGGGTTCGGCGTGTCGTGCTTGTGCGGCGGGTAGGACGACCAGTTGCCGCCAGGGGTGAGGACCTCCACGGCCATGAGCTTGTCGCAGTCGAAGACCTCGGGCGAGCAGAAGTTGTTCACCTGCCTGCTCGACTGCCCCGCGCCCCTGATCTCCACGGCGACGTCGGAGGCGGGCACGTACCTGGGCTCGAGCGCGCGGGTGGCCCGGGCGCTGGGCAGGGCGATCCTGCCCTCGCCCGACAGCCGCACGTGCGTGCCGATCGGGAGGTAGGCGAAGTCGGAGGGGCCGGAGAAGACGGATTCGCGGCCCTTCAGCTCGAAGGTTCCCTGGCCGTGGGAGACCGTGCAGGAACCCGCCAGGGGCAGGACCAGCATCTCCTCCTCGCCGGTGTCGAACTCCACCGGCTCGCCCAGGTCGATCACGCGCAGGCCGGAGTAGGTCCAGCCCGCCGCGGAAGGGGTGATCTCGACCGACCACGGGTCGCGGGCAGCCTTGCCGTACGGGATGTAGGTCATGGACTCACCTCACGGACCAGGGCGGCGGCGGCGTCCACGGCGGTGGCGACGTCGTCGTCCGGTGGGTAGAGCAGGGCCCTGCCGACCACCAGGCCCCGCACGCCGGGCAGTTGCAGTGCGCGGCCCCACTCGGCGTAGGCCGCGTCGATGTCGGGCGGGTCGCCGCCGAGCAGCAGCGCCGGCAGCGTGGTGGCCGCCATGACGCGCTCCATCTCGGCCACCGCCGGGATCTTGAGCCAGGTGTAGGCGGAGGTCACGCCGAGCGCCTGGGCGATGCTGATCGCGCGGATCACGGCGTCGGGCGACAGGTCGTTGCGGACCGATCCCGTCTGCGTGCGCCCCGACCAGAACGGCTCGACCATCGCCACCAGGCGCCGGCGGGCCAGGTCGGTGACCGCGCGGGCGCACGACTCCAACGTGGCGACCGTGGCGTGGTCGGCCGGGTCGATGCGGCACAGCATCTTGCCGCCGTCCAGGCGCATGGCGTCGATCGACGGCGCATCGAAGCCGGTGAAGCGGTCGTCCAGCTCGAAGACCGAGCCCTGCAGGCCGCCCCTGTTCATCGAGCCGAAGGCCAGCCTGCCCTCCAGGGCGCCGAGCAGCAGCAGGTCCTCCAGCACGTCGGGCGAGGCCAGGATGCCGTCGACGCCGGGCCTGGACAGCGCCACCTGCAGGCGGTGCAGCAGGTCGGCACGGCTGGCCATGGCCAGCGGCCTGTCACGCACCGCCAGCGCGCCGCGGGCCGGATGGTCGGCGGCGATGATGAGCAGCCGCTCGCCCTCGCCGGGCAGGCCGCGCCGCTCGCGGCGGGCAGCGGCCTCGGCGATCGCCTCGGGGTTGGTGGCCCTGATCCGGGTCAGGTCCTCGTAGCGGGCCGGTCGGGGAAGCGTGGTCTCAGTCAACATCCGCTCCGGCGGTCTTGAGGAGGGTGAGCACCTCGTCGGTGGTGGGCATGGCATCCGAGCAGGCCAGCTGCCCGGCGACAAAGGCGCCGGCGGCGTTGGCGAAGCGCACCGTGCGCTCGAGCGGCCAGCCGCGCATCAGCCCCAGGCTGACCGCGCCGCCGAAGGCGTCGCCCGCGCCCAGGCCGTTGACGACCTCGACCTCGACGGGTTCGACCAGCGCGCGCTCGTCCGCGCTGCGCGCGAGCACGCCGCGCGGTCCCATCTTGACGATCGCGACCTTCATCCCGGCATCGAGCAGCGCCTGCGCGGCCGCCTCCGGGTCGCGGGTGCCGGTGACCACCTCGACCTCCTCCAGGTTGCCCACCGCCACGTCGGCGTGCCGCAGCACCGAGCGGTAGACCTCGGGCGCCCTGCCGGGGGAGTCCCACAGCATCGGGCGGTAGTCCAGGTCGAACACCGTCCACCCGGAGGTGCGGGCCTCCAGCGCGGCGTGGTGCGCCGCCAGGCTGGGCTCCTGGCTCAGCCCTGTGCCGGTGAACCAGAACACCCCGGCCCCTGCGATGGACTCCAGGTCCAGGCTATCCGGGCTGACCTGCAGGTCCGGTGGATGCTCGCCGCGGTAGAAGTACAGCGGGAAGTCGTCGGGCGGGAAGATCTCGCAGAACGTGACCGGCGTGGGCGGGCCGTGCACGGTGCCCACGTAGCGATCGTCCACGCCGTATCCGCGCAGGGCCTGCCGTACGAACTCACCGAAGGGATCCGCTCCCGTGGCGGTGATCACAGCGGAGCGCAGCCCGTGCCGGGCCGCGGCGACCGCCACGTTGGTCGGGCTGCCACCGAGGAATTTGCCGAACGTCTCGACGCGGGGCAGGCCCACGCCGGTCTGCAACGGGTAGATGTCGACGCCGGAGCGGCCGATCGTGATCAGGTCGAACAACGCACCTCCTGGGACGGAGCTTCCACCACACTATGACACATTGTCATGACATACTCATGTCCCCTATGTGACTGTTTGTAGCGAAACGGGCGGGTGCGGCGCCTGGGACGTATGGACATGCTCCTGAAATATGGCCCGGTCTTTACGTCATATGAATGTCATGACATATTGGCCCACGGGCTTCCTCCCCCTCAAGGACGTGTCGGAGGCTATGAATGGGATTGCGAAACACGGTCGCCGTCCTCGGCGTAGCCGCTCTGGCGGCCGCCGGATGTGGCGGCTCCTCGGGCGGCAGCGGTGACACGATAGAGCTCACGATCGCGCAGAACGCGATCGCGGGCGGCAAGAACGCCGCGGCGGCGGACTTCGTGGCCAACTGGGTGATCCCCAAGTTCGAAGCGGCCGAGAAGGCCAAGGGGAAGGACGTCAAGGTCAAGTTCGTCCCCAGCGGTGTCGACGACGAGCAGTACAAGACCAAGCTCTCCCTGGACCTCAAGTCCGGCAAGGGCGCCGACGTGATCGACATCGACGGCATCTGGGCCGGCGAGTTCGCCGAGGCGGGCTACATCAAGCCGCTGTCGGACCTGGTCGGCGCCGCCGCGGACAAGTGGGACGGCTGGCAGCAGATCCCCGAGTCGGTCCAGGGCCTGGCCACCTTCAACGGCAAGAAGTACGCCCTGCCCATCGGCACCGACGGCCGCCTCCTGTACTTCAACAAGACGCTCTTCCAGAAGGCCGGGCTCCCGGCCGACTGGCAGCCCAAGAGCTGGCAGGAGATCCTGGACGCGGGCGCCAAGCTGAAGACCGCGGGCATCCCGACGCCGATCCAGATCAACGCGGGCACCGCCATGGGCGAGGCCACCTCGATGCAGGGCGTGCTGCCGCTGCTCGCGGGCGCGGGCGGCGAGGTGCAGAAGGACGGCAAGTGGACCGGCGCGTCCCAGCCGCTCAAGGACGCGCTCGGCCTCTACCAGAAGATCTACGGCGGCAGCGGCCTCGGCGACCCCAAGCTCCAGCAGGAGGCCAAGGGCCGCGACAAGTCCTTCGCCGAGTTCGCCGAGGGCAAGATCGGCATCCTGATGGAGGGCGACTACTTCTGGCGGGGCGTCATCAACCCCAAGGACGGCGTCGCCAAGATGGCCGACCGCGACCAGACCGTCGGCTACGCCCTCATCCCGGCCATCGAGCCCGGCAAGGGCCTGCGCGGCCAGGACTTCGTCAGCATGTCGGGCGGCGCGCTGCGCGCGGTCAACCCCAACAGCAAGCACCCGCAGGAGGCCTTCGAGCTGGCGGCCTTCACGCTCTCCCCTGACGCGCTGAAGGAGGAGACCAAGAACGGCAACGTGCGCATCACCCCGCGCACGGACGTCAACAAGGAGATCCTCTCCGGCGAGCCGCTGCTGTCCTTCATCTCGGACAAGGTGCTGCCCCTGACGGCCTACCGGCCGCCGGTCGCGGTCTACCCGCAGGTGTCGGCGGCGCTCCAGGAGGCCACGGCCGAGGTCGTCGGCGGCAAGACGCCCGACCAGGCGGCGGCCGACTACCAGCAGAAGCTCGAAGGACTAGTCGGTGGCGCTGGCAACATCGCCTCCTGAGGCACCCGCGAAGGGACGCTACAGTTCCGACGCGGCGGGTCTCGGCCGGCTACGCGCGGGCGCGTTCGTCGCGCCCGCGCTGGTCCTCATCGCGATCTTCCTGGTCTTCCCCGCCCTCTGGGTCATCTACCTGGGGCTGACCAACTACCGCCTCACCGGCCTGGCGGCCAGGCACCCCCAGCTGGTCGGCCTCGACAACTTCGGCAACGCCCTGGCCGACGGCTCCTTCTGGAGCTCGACCTGGCTGACCGTCCAGTTCGTGCTCGGCTCGGCCGTCATCGGCCAGGTCGTGCTCGGCTTCACGATCGCCTGGCTGCTGCGCGACAGGACGGGACCGCTCAAGCGGATCGTCGAGGGCCTGGTCATCCTGGCCTGGATCCTGCCGAGCGCGGTCGTGTCGTTCCTGTGGGTGGCGCTGCTCGACCGCGACGGCGGCACGCTCAACCTGCTGCTGCACACCCCCGGCTTCGGCTGGCTGCTGGACCACCCGATGCTGTCGATCGTCGTCTTCAACACCTGGCGCGGCACCGCCTTCTCGATGATGCTGTACGGCGCGGCCCTGGGGAACGTGCCGCCCTCCCACCTGGAGAGCGCCCGCCTGGCCGGGGCCTCAGGCTGGCAGCAGCTGCGGGACGTGGTCTTCCCGCACATCCGCGGGCACATCCTGACCAACCTGCTGCTGATCAGCCTGTGGACGTTCAACGACTTCACCCCGTTCATGCTCACCGCCGGAGGCCCGGACGGTAAGTCCGAGGTGCTGGCCGTCCACGTGTACAAGGTCGCGCTGCTGGGCGGCGAACTGGGCGTGGGCGCCGCGATCTCGACCGTCATCCTGCTGATCAACCTCGTGGTGGCGGTGTTCTACCTACGGCTGTTGCGGAGCAAGAAATGACCCCGCGCTTTGTCGTCGGGAGGATCGGGTTCTACACGCTGATCGCCGTGCTGCTGGCCTTCTTCACGATCCCGCTGCTGTGGCTGATCACCGCCCCGTTCACCTCCGACCCGACCTACCAGGTCGCTGTGCCCGGCTTCACGCCAGACACCGCCGACTCGACCTCCCAGCCCCATCACTTCACGCTGGACAACTTCACCGCGATCTTCGAGCACCCCTACGCGCTGCCCTCGCTGCTGAACTCGCTCGTGCTGGCGGTCGGCACCGCCCTGCTCGTGGTGATCTTCGCGGCGCTGGCCGCCTACGCGCTCAGCAGGGTCCGGCTTCCCGGGCGTGACGCGCTGCTCTACGCGCTGCTGCTGCTCTCCTCGATCATCACCGGCACCGCGGCCATGGTGCCGCTGTTCCAGCTGGCCGTGGAGCTCAACCTGATCGACTCGCAGTTCGGGCTGATCCTCATCCTGACCGGCGGCCTGCTGCCCGCGGCGATCTTCATGCTCAAGGACTTCATGGACTCCACGCCCAAGTCCTACGAGGAGTCCGCCAGGGTCTTCGGCGCCTCGCCGCTGCAGATCGTCCGGCACGTGGTCGTACCGCTGGTACGGCCCGGCCTGGCCACGATCGCGGTCTGGGCCATCGCCAACGTGTGGGGCAACTTCCTCATGCCGTACCTGCTGCTGAGCGACGTGGAGAAGCAGCCCGCCGCGGTGATCATGTACACCCTCTACACCGAGGGCGGGCAGGCCAACCTCAAGCTGCTGTCGGTGTTCGGGCTGCTCTACTCGATCCCCGTGGTCCTGATGTACCTGTTCGTCAGCAAGAAGTACGGCTTCCGCTTCCACGGAGGGATCAAGCGCTGATGGCCGCAATCGAACTGCGAGGCCTGACCAAGGTCTACCCGGGGGGCGTGACCGCGCTCGACGCGCTCGACCTGGCCATCCCCGACGCCGAGTTCTTCGCCCTGCTCGGCCCGTCCGGGTGCGGCAAGACCACGCTGCTTCGCACGATCGCCGGGCTGGAGACCGCGACCGGCGGCTCGGTGGTCATCGGTGACCGCGACGTCACCGGCCTCCAGCCGGGCGCCCGCGACATCGCCATGGTCTTCCAGGACTACGCGCTGTTCCCGCACATGGACGTCACGGACAACATCGCCTACCCGCTGCGGATCAAGAAGATGGCCAAGGCCGCGCGGCACGGCAAGGCGCGCGAGGTCGGTGCCAGGCTCGGCCTGGAGCAGCTGATGGACCGCCGGCCCGGGCAACTGTCGGGCGGCCAGCAGCAGCGCGTCGCGCTCGCCCGCGTGATGGCCACCCAGGCGCAGGCGTTCCTGTTCGACGAGCCGCTGTCCAACCTGGACGCCCGGCTCCGCCTGGAGGCGCGCACGTTCCTGAAGAAGCTGCAGCGCGAGCTGGGCGTCACCACCGTCTTCGTCACCCACGACCAGGCCGAGGCGCTGGCGATGGCCGACAGGATGGCGGTCATGGAGTCCGGGCACATCCGGCAGATCGGCACCCCGGCCGAGGTGTTCCAGCGGCCCGCCAACACCTTCGTCGCGGGATTCATCGGCTCGACACCGATGAACCTGCTCGACGCGGTGGTCCGGGGTGACACGCTGGAGGTGGCCGGGTGCAAGGTGCCCGTTCCGGTCTCCGCGCGCGGCCTGCTCACCGACGGGGAGAAGATCGTGTACGGCGTGCGGCCCGAGTACAACGCCTACTCCGCCGAGCCGGTCGACGGCTCGCTGGGCGGGAAGGTCGCCATCGTGGAGAACCTGGGCGCCTCCCACCTGGTGACGCTGGAGGTCAACGGCGTCGCGGTCCAGACCACGGTCCCCGAGGGCGACGAGCCCGAGGTGGGCGCGGAGGGGCATGCCGTACCGAGGGCCGACAGGGCGCTGGTGTACCGAGACGGAGAGCTGGTGTGATCAGGGGTCATTGGTCGCTGGAGGACCGGCTGGAGCTGGGCCTGCGGGAGGTGCCGTTCGAGGTGCCCGCGGGGGCCGGGGCGGTGACCGTCAGGCTGGGGTACGACCGCTCGCGCGGGGTGCTCGACCTGGGGTGCGGCTCGCCCGGCGGGTTCCGCGGCTGGTCGGGCGGCGCGCGCGACGAGTACACGATCACCGCCGGCTGGGCCACGCCCGGCTACCTGCCGGGAGACATCGAGCCGGGCGGCTGGCAGGTCTGGCTGCGGCTGCACAGGATCCCGCCCGAGGGGCTCGACTACACGCTCGACATCTCCTTCGACGTCCCCGAACGGCCGGTCGCCGCCGAGCCGCCGGTCGGCGAGCGCCCGCCACGTCGTGAAATTCCGGAAATCGACGGCATGCGGTGGTACGCGGGGGACTTTCACTCCCACACCGTGCACAGCGACGGGTCGCTGACCATCGAGGAACTGGCCGAGCTGGCCAAGTCCCGCGGCCTGGACTTCCTCGCCGTCACCGACCACAACACGGTCAGTCACCACCCCTGGCTCGCCAAGATCGACCGGGGCATCACGCTGCTGCCCGGCCAGGAGGTCACCACCGACCGCGGCCACGCCAACGTCTTCGGCGACGTCGGCTGGGTCGACTTCCGCGAGCCCGCCGACTCCTGGGTACGGCACGCCGCGCGGGAGGGCGGGCTGATCTCGATCAACCACCCGCTGGGCGGCGACTGCGCCTGGCTGCAACCGCTGACCGAGCGGCCCCGGATCGCCGAGGTGTGGCACTCCGGCTGGTGGGACCGCCGCTGGGGCGCCCCGCTGGCCTGGGCGCAGGCCTGGCGCGACGACGTGATCCCGATCGGCGCCAGCGACTTCCACCGCCACGGCGACGACGGCCCGCCCGGCTCGCCCACCACCTGGGTGCTGGCCGAGGACCCCAGCCTCGCCTTCGAGGCGGTGGCCGCCGGCCGTACCGCGATCTCGGCGGGTCCAGGAGACCCGCTGCTGGTCAGGCTGGGCGACGAGCTGCTCGCGCTGGACGCCGACGGCCTGGTCCTGGTCCGACCCGGCGGCGCCCGCCAGGTGATCCGCGGCGACCGCGCCCGGGTGCCCGCCGAGGCGGGAACGCACCGATTGGAAACCTACGAGAACGAAGTGATGGCGATATGCGCATGAGGAAAGTTGCCAACGCCCCGGTCAGCTTCGGTGTGTTCGAGCTCAGCGACGCGCCGCCGCCACTGACGGCCGACGAGATGGTCGACGCGCTGAGCGCGGCCGGTTACGAGGGCATCGACTCGGGCCCGATCGGCTATCTGGGCACCGGCTCCGAGCTGGTCGACCGGCTCAAGCGCGCCGAACTGCCGCTGGCCGGCGGCTGGGTCGACCTGCGCTACAGCGACGCGCAGGCTTTCGCCGACGGGCTGCCCGGGCTGGAGGCCGCGCTCGACGTGTTCGCCGCGGCCACCGGCTACTGGGAGGGCGAGGTGCCCGAGCACTTCGCGCCCAGGCCGACGCTGGCCTGCTCCGGCTCGCCCGCGCGCTTCGCCAGGCCCGGCGGCAGCACGCCCGGCCTCACCGCGCAGGAGTGGCCCGCCTACGCCCGGCGGGTACAGCAGGCGACCGACCGCTGCCGCGAGCGCGGCCTCGAGCCCGTCTTCCACCACCACCTGGGCACCTACGTGGAGACGCCGCAGGACGTGGAGCGGCTGCTCGAGCTGACCGACGTGCAGCTCTGCCTGGACACCGGCCACCTGCTGCTGGCCGGCGGCGACCCGGTGACCGCCATCCGCGACTGGGCCGGCCGCGTGGGCCACGTCCACATCAAGGACGGCGACCGCGCCATCCTGGCCCAAGCCCTCGCCGACGGCGTCGACCTGCGCGAGCTGATGGGCCGCGGCGGCTTCGCCCCGCTCGGCCAGGGCGAGCTCGACCTGCCCGGCGTGGTGCGTGCGCTCGACGAGATCGGCTACCAGGGCTGGGTCATCATCGAGCAGGACACCCTGCCGGGCCGCCGGACTGTTCAGCAGAACATCGCCGATCAGGCCGCCAACCGCGAGATGCTGAGGGAGTGCGGGCTATGAAACTGGCGCTGGTCGGATGCGGCGCTGTCACACAGGCCGTCTACGTCCCCCTGCTGTCGCGCCGCCGCGACCTGTTCGAGGTGACGGCCGTCTGCGACCTGTCGCGCACGCTGGCCGACGTCGTCGGCGACCGGCTCGGCGTCGCCCGCCGCTACCTGTCGCTGGGCGACATGCTCGCCGACGGCGGCTTCGACGCGGTGGTCATGCTGGCCTCCGGCTCCCACGGCGAGGCCGTACGGCAGGCCCTCGCGGCCGGCTACGCCGTGCTGTGCGAGAAGCCGCTCGCGCTGACCAGGGCGGAAGTGGCCGCGCTGCCCGAGGGGCGGCTGATGGTCGGCTACATGAAGCAGTACGACCCCGCGGTGCTCAGGGCGGAGCAGGAGCTGGCCGCGCTCGGCGGGCCGGGGGCGATCAGGACGGTCGAGGTGACCGTGCTGCACCCGAGCGGCGAGTCGCAGCTGGCCTTCGCCAACCTCGCCCAGGCCCGCGACGTGGACGTGGCGCCGCTGCGGGCCGCCGAGGACGCGCTGGTCTCCCAGGCGCTCGGTGCTTCCGCGCCGCCCGCGGTCCGCGCGCTGTACGGCGTCAGCCTCGGGTCGATCTGCCATGACCTGTCGCTGCTGCGCCGCTTCACCGGGTCTCCCGCGGACATCGGGCACGTCGCCACGTGGGGGCCTGGGCCCGGCTCGATCGAGATCTCGGGCGCGCTGACGATCAGCGGGCGCTTCTCGATCCGCTGGCACTACCTGGAGGACTACCCGGCCTACCGGGAGACCGTGGCCATCCACCACGACAAGGGCTCGCTGGAGCTCGTCTTCCCCTCGCCGTACCTGCTCAACGCGCCGACCACGCTCACGATCGTGTCGGGTGGCGAGAGCCGTACCGAGGTCAGGGACGTCACCGAGGCGTTCGAGACGCAGCTGGTGGCCTTCCACGCCTTCGTGAACGAGGGCAAGCCGCCGCTCACCGGCAAGGACGGCGGGCTGGAGGACATCGTCACCGCGCAGCGCATCGCCGCCCGCTACGCCGTACTCAACGACCTTCCTATCGCAGGAGAAGCAGCTCCGTGAGCGACATTGTCGTCGTCCCGCACACGCACTGGGACCGGGAGTGGTACGAGCCGTTCCAGCGGTTCAGGCTGAGGCTGGTGGCGCTGCTCGACGAGGTGCTCGAGCGGATGGAGCGCGATCAGGACTACCACTTCACCCTCGACGGGCAGCTGGCCTGCGTCGACGACTACCTGGAGGTCCGGCCGGAGAACCGCGGCCGCATCGCCAAGCTCGTCGAGTCCGGACGGCTGGCCGTCGGGCCATGGCAGATCCTGCTCGACGAGTTCCTCTGCTCGGGTGAGACGATCATCCGCAACCTGGAGCTGGGCATGGCCGGGGCGGACGAGCTCGGCGGCGCCATGCCGGTCGGCTACCTGCCGGACATGTTCGGTCACACTGCCCAGATGCCGCAGATCCTGCGGCTGGCCGGGCTCGAGCACGCCTGTGTCTACCGCGGGGTGCCGTCGTCGGTGGTCACCGACGCCTTCGCCTGGGTCGCCCCCGACGGCACGGCGGTGCGCACGCAGTACCTGCCTGCCGGGGGATACGGCAACGGGGCGCACCTGTTCGAGGCGCCCGAGCAGCTGGGCAAGCGGGCCAGGCGGTTCACCGCCACGATGCGCGAGTGGCACGGCCCGGTCGGGCCGCTGCTGGCCATGTACGGCACCGACCACTCGGCGCCGGTGGCCGGGCTGCCCGCGATGGTGTCCGAGCTCGGCGCCCGCATGGACACGCTGTCCGGCTACATCCTCGCCATCGAGGACTACGGCGCGCTGCCCGAGGTCGCCGGCGAGCTGCGCTCGCACGCCAGGGCCAACATCCTGCCCGGCGTGATCTCCATCAGGCCGCACCTCAAGCAGGCCATGGGCCGCGCGGAGCGGATGGTCGAGCGGTACGCCGAGCCGCTGGCCACGCTCTGGGGCAAGGACTGGCCCGGCCGCTTCCTGGACATGGCGTGGTGGCGCCTGGTCGACGCCAGCGGCCACGACTCGATCACCGGCTGCGGGGTGGACGAGACGGCACAGCAGGTGGCCGCCCGCATCGCCGAGGCGGAGCACCTGGGGCAGGCCGTCCGCGACATGGTCACCGCCGAACTGGCCAGGACCGTGCCGACCGGCAGCACGCTGGTCGTCAACCCGACGCCCGCCACCCGCCGCGGCGTCGTCCTGATCGACGTGCCCGGGTACGACCAGCTCGAGGACGCGGCCGGCCTCGGCGTGCACAGCCAGCCGCTGATCCAGCACCCGACGCTGCTCCTCGACGAGCGGATGGACCCGGCCACCGCCCTGACCTTCGTCCACGGCACCGAGCTGTACGGCCAGCAGATCACCGGCTGGGGCATCGACGGCGACACGCTGGTGTTCACCGTCGCGCCAGAATCGCAGGCCGCCTTCGACGTCGAGGAGGTGCGCAAGCACATCGCCGGGCTGACGCGGGTCCGCATCGAGGCCCAGCTCAGGCGCACCGTGGCCGCGCTCGTCGAGGTGCCGCCGCTCGGCCACGCCGCCGTCCGCCCCACCCAGGCCGACCTGCCGCGCCCCGCCGGCGCCTTCGCGCGCCGCAAGGAGAACGTGCTCGACAACGGGCTGGTGAAGGTCACCGTCGAGGAGGACGGCACGCTCACGGTCACCAGCGCCGACGGGGTGACCGTCAAGGGCGCGGGAAGGATCGTCGAGAGCGGCGACGTGGGCGACACCTACAACTTCGCGCCGCCCGAGTCGGATCTGTTCGTCGAGTACCCGGCCACGGTCGACGTGGAACCGCTGTCGTCGGGGCCGCTGGTGGCCGAGCTGCTCGTCCGGCGGGTCTACCACTGGCCGGCGACGACCAAGGACGAGGGCGCCGAGTTCCTGCCCGGCGTGCGCCGCAAGGGCGCCGAGCGCGTCGGCGTGGAGATGCGGGTCGAGCTGCGGGCCGACGAGCCGTTCGTGCGGCTGCACGTGGAGTTCGACAACCGCTCGGACGACCACCGGGTCAGGCTGCACGTCCCGCTGCCGGAACCGGCGACCTCGTCGTTCGCCGAGGGGCAGTTCGCGGTCGTGGAGCGCGGGCTCACCGCGGAGGGCGGCTGCGGCGAGACGCCGCTGCCCACCTTCCCAGCCGCCTCCTGGGTGGCGGCCGGGGGAGTGGCGGTGCTGCTCGAGCACGTCACCGAGTACGAGCTGACCGGTGACGAGCTGGCGCTGACGCTGCTGCGCTCGGTCGGCTACCTCTCGCGCAACCGCAACCCGCTGCGCCCGGAGCCCGCGGGGCCGCAGCTGCCCACCCCGGCGGCGCAGTCGCGCGGGCCGCGCTCGGTGTCGATGGCGATCATGCCCTACGTCGACGCGACCGAGGGCCGCTGGCCGTCGGTCACGCCATGGAAGAAGGTGGCGGCGGCGGCCGAGGTGTTCAGGCACGAGCTGGTGGTCGTGCCGGGCACGGGCGACGCCTCGCTCCCGCTGCCCCAGCCCGCCGCGGGCCTGTCGGTGAGCGGGGACGGGGTCGTCATGACCTCGCTGCGCCGCCGCGACGGCAGCAAGGAGCTGCGGATGCTGGCGCTCGGCGACACCCAGGCGGTCGTCGAGGGCGACTTCACCCAGGCCCGCCGCGCCGACCTCCGCGGCCGTCCCGGCGAGCCGCTGCAGGTCGCCGACGGCCGTCTCACCCTGCCCATGCGCGCCTGGGAGATCGCCACCGTCCAGCTGTCCTGACCCGCCATCAGGGTTGGGGAGCGAAGTCCCTGCTGGTGGGAGGTGGGACGGGGAGGGGATGCGCGGCCTCGGCGCGGAGGCCGTCGAAGATCATCGCGAGGTAGCGGCGCCAGAGCCCGGGCACGGCGTCGCCCACCGGCAGGGCGGCCTGCGCGGCGGCACCGAGCAGGAGCACGATGTCGTGACCGGTCACGTCGGGCCGGACGACGCCCGCCCGCCTGGCCCGGTCGGCGAGAGACTCCGCCACACCGGCCAGGCGGTCGCTCGCGGCCCTGACGGCCGGATCGCTCCGCGACATCTCCGCCGTCACCTGGCAGAACGACCTGTCGGCCGCCGTCAGCTCGACGCCCGCCGTCATGAACGCCAGCAGCGCCGCCCCGGGATCCTCCGCCTCCAGCAGGCCCGTCCCGGTGGCCGCCAGCCCGTCGAGCTGGTCGCAGAAGATGGCGGTGACCAGTTGCTCCTTGCTGTCGAAATGTCGGAACACGGTGCCCTTGCCCACTCCGGCCCGCGCCGCGATCCGCGCGATCGACACGTCCATCCCGTTCTCGGCGAACTCCGCCGCTGCGGCATCCAGCAGCAGCCTCCTGTTGCGCGCGGCGTCGGCCCTGATCATGTCCTCATCCTAACTAACCGGACCATGCGGTCATGTTAAATGCTAACCTGACCGCATGGTCCGTTTCATGCATGCGCTCGTCGCCAGGCAGTACGGCGAGCCCGACGTCCTGGCACTCGAAGAGATCCCGATCCCCGAGCCCGGCCCCGGCCAGATCCAGGTCCGCATCGCCGCCGCCGCGCTCAACCCTGCTGACCTGCGCCTGCTCAGCGGCGTACTGCGCGGGTCCGCGCCGCTGACCTTCCCGCACGTCCCAGGCAGCGACTTCGCCGGTACGGTCACCGTCACCGGCCCCGGCGTGACCCGCTTCGCTCCCGGCGACAAGGTGTTCGGCCTGGGCCTGCCCAGGCCGACGGCGGCCATGGCGGAGATCGTCTGCACACCGCCCTCGCTGACGACCGGCACCATGGCCGAGTACGCCGTCTTCGACGCCGACGCCCCCGCCATCGCGCCCCGCCCCGCCCACCTGGACCCGGTGGCGGCCGCGGCGATCCCCATGGCAGGCCTGACCGCGCTGCCGCTGCTGCGCGCGCTGAAGGCCGAGCCCGGAGACCCGGTCCTGGTCATCGGCGCCGCCGGAGGGGTCGGCACGGCGGCGGTGCCGCTGATGGCCGCCGCGAAGACGCACGTCATCGGGACCGCCCGCCCGGAGGACGAGGAGTTCGTGCGGGACCTGGGCGCGGCCGAGGTGATCGGCTACCGCGACGTGGACACCGTGGCGGAGACGCTGCGGCGCCATCCCGGGGGCGTGGCGGCGCTGGTCAACCTGGCGATGCCCGGAGACCGGCTGACCGAGGCCGCCCGGGTCGTCCGCCCGGGCGGCCAGGTGCTGAACATCGCCTACCCCCAGCCGGATCCCGCCGTCATCGAGACCGTCTTCACCGCCGCGCGCCCCGGGGACCTGGCCGATCTCGCCACCCGCCTGCCGCTCGTGCCCGCCAGGCAGTACCCGCTACAGGAGGCGGTCAGGGCGTACGCGGATCTGGCCGGCACACACGTCAGGGGCAAGCTCGTGGTGACCGTCTAGAGCATGCCGAGCTGGTCGGCCGCGCGCAGGGCCAGCCACACCTCGGCGAAGGCCGTCGTCGAGGTGAGGTCCCTGCCGGTCAGGGTGGAGAAGCGACGCAGCCGATAGGCCAGCGTGTTCGGGTGGACGTGCAGGGCGGCCGCCGCCTCCTCGGTGCGGCGGTCGCGCTCCATCCAGGTGCGGACCGAGGCCACCAGGTGCGAGTCGTGCGCCGCGTCGTAGCCGAGCACCGCGCCGAGCACGTTGTCGACCAGGGCCGACAGCGTGGAGGCGTCGTCGGGCAGCCACCTGCCCGTGGGGTCCTCGCCGTAGCCGACCAGGGTGCGGCCCGCCTCGACGGCCCGGGCGGCGGCCCACATCGCCTCCCGCTGGGCCACCCGCATCGACTCGCCCGGCGGGAACGGCCTGCTCATCCCGACGTGCACGCCCTCCAGCGCGGCGGCGGCCGTACCGAGGGCGGGCGGGCCGAGCAGGACGTGGTCGTCGCCGCGGCGCAGCACGAGGTGGGGGCGGCCGTCCAGGGCCCGGCGCAGCGTGTCGTCGGGCGCGCCGCGGACCACCAGCAGCATCACGTCGGCCTCCAGCGGGATGCCCATCCTGGCCAGGCGGCGCCGCGCGGCCGGCGGGTCGAGCAGGTCCTGCAGCAGCTCCGCCAGCGTCTCTGCGCCCTCGCGGCGCAGCGTCTCGCGCTCGTGCCTGGCCATGGCCACCTGCAGCGCCGCCACCGTGGCGATGTGCTGGACCACGGCCAGCCCGGCCGGGCGGGCGCCCTCCCGTTCGAAGGCCACCACGAATCCCGCGGGGCCGCCGGGCGCGGGCACCGGCAGCACGAATCCCCCGGGGATCGTGGGCGGCGCGTCCGGCTCCGACGGCAGCACGTCCAGCGCCGGCACCGGCACCCCGGGCAGCAGCGGCCTGCCGTACGGCGTGCAGAGGAAGACGTCGTAACCCGACAGCCGCTCCAGCCGTTTGAACAGCGTGGCGGTGTCGAGGTCCTCGGCGGCCAGCCAGCGCAGCGCGCCGAAGACCTGCAGCTGCGCGCTGAGCCGGTGGTCGCCGTGGACGGAGGCGGCCACCTCCTGCGCGACCGCGATGAACGGCACGGCCAGCGGCACCTCGAGCACCGGCATGCCGCGCTCCTCGGCGGCGTCGAGGAAGGCCCGGTGCAGGGGCGGCACGTGCAGCTGGGCCGACAGGGCGAGCGCGGAGACGCCGGCGTCGTCGAGCCGTTCCAGGTAGGCGCGCTGGCGGGCGGCCGGGCGCGGCACGCCGATGCCCGTGGTCATGATCACCTCGGCGCCGAGCAGCCAGGGCGTGGGGTCGTCCAGCTCGCTGACGTGCGCCCACGACACCGACCTGCCCAGCCCGGCCTCACCGGCCAGCAGGCGCAGCTGCAGGGCGGGTGAGCGGAGCAGATCCTCCACGGTCAGTTTGTGGTCGGCCACAAAACACACCGTCCCTCTCCGTGACTGAGACAATTGTCGCAGCTCAGGGGCGTGACGAACACTGGCACCCATGAACAGAGGTCCCGTCGACTCCAGCCAGGTCCCGCGCTTCGCCGGTCTCGCCACCTTCGCCCGCCTGCCCAGGCTGGACGAGGTCGAGCGGGCGGACGTCGCGGTCGTGGGAGTGCCCTTCGACAGCGGCGTCTCCTACCGGCCTGGCGCCCGCTTCGGTCCCGCCGCGGTGCGCGAGGCGTCGCGGCTGCTGCGGCCCTACCACCCGGGCCTGGATGTCTCGCCGTTCGAGCAGGCGCAGGTCGTGGACGCCGGCGACATCGCCGTCAACCCGTTCGACATCCACGAGGCCATCGAGACGATCGAGGCGGCGGCCGACGGGCTCGACGCCCGGCTGGTCACCATCGGCGGCGACCACACGATCGCGCTGCCGCTGCTGCGCTCGGTCGCGCGCGAGCACGGGCCGGTGGCGCTGCTCCACTTCGACGCCCACCTGGACACCTGGGACACCTACTTCGGCGCCGAGTACACGCACGGCACGCCGTTCCGGCGGGCGGTCGACGAGGGCATCGTCGACACCGAGGCGCTCAGCCACGTCGGCATCCGCGGCCCGCTGTACGGCAAGAAGGACCTCGAGGACGACCGGCGCATGGGCTTCGGGATCCTGACCGCCGCCGACGTCCTGCGCCAGGGCCTGGACGAGGTGATCGACCGGCTCCGGCAGCGCATCGGCGACCGGCCGCTGTACGTCTCGGTCGACATCGACGTGCTCGACCCCGCCCACGCGCCCGGCACCGGCACCCCCGAGGCGGGCGGGCTCACCTCCAGGGAACTGCTGGAGATCCTGCGCGGCCTGGCCGGCTGCCGCCTCGTCGGCGCGGACGTGGTGGAGGTCGCGCCCGCCTACGACCACGCAGAGATCACCTCCGTGGCCGCCTCCCACGTGGCCTACGACCTGGTGAGCTTGATGACCCTATGAGCATCACCGAGGTAGAGGTCCACGGCGTCGACCGCATCCCCGACGCCGACCGCGACGCCACGCCGTTCGACCTGTTCCGCCTGGCCTTCGGCGGGGCGAACACGTTCGCCACCTGCGTGCTCGGCGCCTTCCCCATCCTGTTCGGCCTGTCGTTCTGGCAGGGCGTGGGCGCCACGTTGCTCGGGCTGGTCGTGGGCGCGCTGATCCTGGCGCCGCTGTCGCTGTTCGGGCCGCTGAACGGCACCAACAACGCGGTCTCCTCCTCCGCCCACCTGGGCGTGCACGGGCGGGTCGTGGGCTCGTTCCTGTCGCTGCTGACCGCCATCGCGTTCTTCTCGATCTCGGTCTGGTCCTCCGGCGACGCGCTGGTCGGCGGGGCGCACCGGCTGGCCGGGCTGCCCGAGTCGGACCTGGCGTACGGCGCGGCCTACGCGCTGTTCGCCGGGCTCGTGCTGATCGTGTGCGTCTACGGGTTCCGGTTCATGCTGTTCGTCAACAAGATCGCGGTGGCGGCGGCGTCGCTGCTGTTCGTGCTGGGGGCCCTGGCCTTCGCCGGGGACTTCGACCCGTCCTACCCGGGCACGCTGGCGGCCGGTGACCCGCTGTTCTGGCCGTCGTTCATCGGGGCCGCGCTGATCGTGCTGTCCAACCCGGTGTCGTTCGGGGCGTTCCTGGGTGACTGGTCCCGCTACATCCCGGCGAACACGCCGCGCAGCCGGATCATGGGCGCCGCGTTCCTGTCGCAGATCGCCACGATCCTGCCGTTCCTGTTCGGCCTGACCACGGCCTCGATCATCGCCACCCAGGCGGCCAAGTACGTCGATCCCGCCGCGCCCAACTACGTGGGCGGGCTGCTGGCCATCTCGCCGACCTGGTACTTCGTGCCGGTCTGCCTGATCGCGCTGATCGGCGGCATGTCCACGGGCACGACCGCGCTCTACGGGACCGGGCTGGACTTCTCCAGCGTGTTCCCGCGCTTCTCCCGGGTGCAGGCGACCGTGTTCATCGGCGTGCTGTCGATCGTGTTCATCTTCGTCGGCCGTTTCGCCGCCAATCTGACGCAGAGCATCTCCACCTTCGCCACGCTCATCATCACCTGCACGGCGCCGTGGATGGTCATCATGATGCTCGGCTACGTCACCCGGCGCGGCTGGTACGACCCGGAGGCGCTGCAGGTGTTCAACCGGCGCCAGCGCGGCGGCCGCTACTGGTTCACCCACGGGTGGAACTGGCGCGGGCTGTCGGCCTGGCTGGTCTCGGCGGCGGTGGCGCTGATGTTCGTCAACCTGCCCGGCCAGTTCGTCGGCCCGCTCGGCGACCTGGCAGGCGGGGTGGACATCTCGCTGCCGCTCGGCCTGGCGCTGGCCGCCGTGCTCTACCTGGCGCTGCTGGCCGTCTTCCCCGAGCCTCGCGAGGTGTACGGCCCGGCGGGGCCGCGCCTGGTGCGCGCGGCCGACACCCCCGTCCCGCCGATCATTCCGGCCGCGGATCCCATCGGAACCGGCGGATAGCCACCAGCGCCCCCGCCAGGCCCCAGACGGCGAGCACGGTGAGGCTGTGCCAGCTGGGCCCGGTGAGCAGGGCCTGGTTGAACGGCCGCACCGGCAGCATGTCCGAGACCGCGTTCAGCGCGTCGGAGTGGATCGGCAGGTAGGTGCCCGCGATGAACACCAGCGGGAACTGCACGAGCTGCACGACCGCGGGCGCGGCCTCGGCGTTGCGGATCAGGGAGGCCACGGCCACGCCGAGCGCGCAGAACGCGGCCGCGCCGAGCACGAGCGTGGCCACCAGGCCCGGCAGCCGCGCCGGGTCGGGGAACGGCACGCCGTACAGCCTGCCGACCAGCGAGATGAGCAGCACGTCGACGATGCTGACCAGCACGCAGTGGGCCAGCAGGCCGACGAAGTAGACGCGGGCGGGCAGCGGGGTGGCGCGGACGCGCTTGAGTATGCCGTCCTGGCGCCTGGCGGCCAGCACGATCGCCAGCTGGCTGAAGCAGGAGCCGAGCACCGACACCGCGGCGATCGTGGGCACGTAGTACTGCAGCGCCGACATGCCGTAGAAGTAGTCGCCCGCCTCGACGCCGCCGAACAGCGCGCCGAAGATCGTGATGACCACGACGGGGAAGACGAACGTGAAGAACGCGCTCTGCGGGTTGCGCCAGAACGACAGCTGCTCGTAGCGGATCTGGTGCCAGATGAGTCTCATGATCGCGTCAGCTCCAGGTAGACGTCCTCCAGGCTGGGCCGGTCCACGGTCAGCCCGTCCAGCACGACGCCGCTCCAGATCAGCTCCCTGAGCGTGCCGGTGGGGTCGGTGGTCTCGAGGACGACGGGGCCCTCGGGGCTCGTGTAGCGGATGCGGGTCTTGGCCGAGTCGCGCCCGCCCAGCGTGGCCGGGGTGCCGCTGGCGACGATCCGGCCGCCGGACATCACCGCCACCCGGTCGGCCAGCTCCTGCGCCTCCTCCATGTAGTGCGTGGTGAGCACGATCGTGGTGCCCGAGTCGCGCAGGTTCCTGATCAGCTCCCAGGCGCCGCGGCGGGCGTTCGGGTCGAAGCCGGTGGTCGGCTCGTCCAGGAAGAGCAGGCTGGGGTCGCCGATCACGCCGAGCGCCAGGTCGAGGCGGCGCTTCTGGCCGCCGGACAGCGCCTTGACCTTGCGCCGCGCCTGCGCGCGCAGGTCGACCAGGTCGATGACCTCGTCCACGTCGCGCGGCGCCGGGTAGTAGCCGGCGTTGCGCGCGATGGTCTCGCGCACGGTCAGGTACGGCTCGACCGCGATGTCCTGCAGCACCAGCCCGATCCTGGCGCGCAGCGCCGGGTCGCGCGGGTCCATGCCGAGTACCTCGACGACCCCGGCGTCCTTGACGCGGAAGCCCTCGATGATCTCCAGTGTGGTGGTCTTGCCCGCGCCGTTCGGGCCGAGCAGCGCGAAGATCTCCCCGTGCTCGACGCTGAAGCTCACCTCCCGTACGGCCCGCACCGCGCCGTACCGTTTGGCCAGCCCTTCCACTACGAGCGCAGGCACGTGACCTCCACCCGGACGTCGAGGTGGCGCGCTGCCAGGCCGCGGTAGGCGGTCACGCCGAACTCGGTCCTGTCGACGCGCGTGGTGGCCACGACGGTGAACGAGCCGGGCCCCACCTCCGTCCGCTCGACGGTCAGCGCCACCGGCCAGGTGACGTCCCGCACGGTCAGCGTCCCCTCCAGCGAGCCGTTCGCGCGGAAGGTCATGACGGGGAAGCGGTCGGTGTCGAGCAGGCGGGCAGAGCGCACGCTGTCGTCGCGCCGGTCGTTGCCGGTGTGGCAGCTCCCGGCGTCGATCTCCACCTCGACGCGCGAATCGGCGATCGGCTCGGCGACGTCCACGGTCCCCGACCGGATGGCGAACGTGCCCCGCACAGGGGCGAGCCCGAACAAGTGGCGGGTTCCGAACGTGATCGACCCTGAATCGATCTTGTAACGGCCCAGTTGAGGTGTCATGCCGTCCATTGCACGGCCCGGCACCCTGCCTCCGGCAGGGCAGGCAGTAGGGACTGGGATGCGACTTTCGTAGGTACCTCGCCCTTCACTCGATGTCATAGCGTTGGCGGCATGATGCGCAGGCACTGGCTCGCCGTGGATGTGGCGATCGCCATCGCCTTCGCGCTGCTGGACACCTTCCTCACGCTGACGTACGCGTCCTGGTGGCCGGAGAAGCCCGGCACGCCGGCCTGGGTCCTGCTCGGCGTGCAGGCGCTCGCCTGCCTGTCGCTGGCGGCGCGGCGCAAGGCGCCGCTCACCGTGCTGGCCGTACTGGCCGCGTACACCCTGGTCGTGACGCTGCTGATCTGGCCGTTCGGCGTGATCGTCCCGGCCGACCCCGACAGGGTGTGGGCGCCGTTGGCCACGTCGCTGGCCGCCTACGGCCCGCTCTTCTACTGCGGCGAGAACCGCCGCAGGTCCGTCCTCGCGCTCGCCGTCCTCACGCTGATCGTCGTGCGCCCGTGGCAGCCGTCCGTGATGATCATCACGCTCGGCGTGGGCCGCGTCGCCGTCGGCCCGCTGCTCGCGCTCTACTTCGACGCCCGCAGGCGCCTGGTGCTGGCGCTGACCGAGCGCGCGGAACGGGCGGAACGCGAACGTCACCTGCTGGCCGAGCAGGCCCGCACCGAGGAGCGGGCCCGCCTGGCCGGCGAGATGCACGACGTGGTCACCCACCGGGTCAGCCTGATGGTGCTGCAGGCGGGCGCGCTGCGCATGACCGCGGGCGACGAGGAGACCCGCAGGCAGGCCGAGGAGCTGCGGGCGGCCGGCGTCCAGGCGCTGGACGAGCTGCGTGACCTGGTCGGTATCCTGCGCACGGCGCCAGAGGGCGAGGAGACGCCGTCGGTGGCGGGCTTCGCCACGCTCGTGGCCGAGTCCACGGCGGTCGGCAACCCGGCCGAGCTCGTCGAGGAGGGCGACCCGGCGCTGGCCTCGCCCGTCGTCGGGCGCACCGCCTACCGCATCGTCAGGGAGGGGCTGACCAACGTGCGCAAGCACGCCCCGGGCGCGCAAGTGACCGTCCGCGTCGAGTACGGCGAGGCGCAGGTGCGCCTGTCGATCCGCAACACCCCGCCCACCCGGGCACCCGGCGAGCTGGCCGGCACCGGGTCGGGGCTCGGCATCGCGGGCCTGCGCCAGCGCATCGAGGTCGTGCACGGCACGCTGCGCGCGGGGCGCGAGCCCGACGGCGGCTTCCGGCTGGAGGCCACCCTGCCCGCCTACGTTCCGACCGGGGTGTAGCCCGTGATCCGTGTGGTGGTGGTCGACGACGAGCCGATGGTGTGCCGGTTCCTGAGCACGATCCTGGGCGCCTCGGGCGACATCGAGGTGGTCGGCCAGGCGCACGACGGCGCCGCCGGGGTCGAGGAGGTCGTCAGGCAGCGGCCCGACGTGGTGCTGATGGACCTGCGCATGCCGGGCGTGGACGGCATCACCGCGATCGAGCGGCTCGGCCGGCTCCCCGATCCGCCGCCGATCGTGGTGCTGACCACCTTCGACGCCGATCAGTACGTGCTGCGCGCGCTGCGGGCGGGCGCGTCGGGGTTCCTGGTCAAGTCCACCCCGCCGGAGGAGCTGATCGGGCTGGTCAGGGTGGCGGCCGAGGGCCACACGGTGCTGTCGCCCGCCGCCGCCCGCCGCCTCATCGCGGCCTCCGCCGAGACGCACACGGCCGGCGACCGGGCCAGGCAGCTGGTCGGTTCGCTCACCGAACGGGAGATCGAGGTCCTGGCGCTGCTGGGCAAGGGGCTGTCGAACGCGCAGATCGCCGGCAGGCTCTACCTGGCGGAGGCCACGATCAAGGGATACGTGTCACGCATGCTGGACAAGCTGGGCTGCGCCAACCGCACCCAGGCGGGGCTGATCGCCCACGACGCCGGGCTGGTCTAGCGGGTGCCCCAGGAGTAGGTCTGCTTGCGCAGCTTCAGGTAGACGAAGGACTCCGTGGCGCGAACGGCCGGGATTGCCCGAATTTTGCTAAGAATTTCCAACAAGTGGGCGTCGCCCTCGCAGACCACCTCGACGATCACGTCGAAGGAGCCCGCGGTCAGCACCACGTAGTCGATCTCCTCGATGGCCGCGAGCTCGTCGGCCACGGACTCCAGGTCGCCCTCGCAGTTCACGCCGATCATCGCCTGGCGGGGGAAGCCCAGCGTGAGCGGGTCGGTGACGGCCACGATCTGCATGACCCCGGCATCCTGAAGGCGCTGCACACGCTGGCGTACCGCGGCCTCGGACAGGCCGACGGCCTTGCCGATGGCCGCGTAGGGCTTGCGGCCGTCTCCCTGCAGCTGCTCGATGATCTGCTTGGACAGCTCGTCGAGCACGAACGCCGCGGGGGAAGCGTCGTTGTTGCGGCGTACGCGGGGCGGCGTCGTCATTGCGAGGGGTCCTCCTGCTGGCTATCGGTCCGGCGTTACGTTCGCGTTCCCGCTTCGTTGCCGTCCTGCTGCGACATGTTGTCAGTTCTGGGCGCTCTGTCAAGCGAATTCGTAGCAATTTGATATCTTCACCACGAAATCCCTTGTCGAGATGCGTCTGCTCTGTAAGAGTCGCGGCATCTCAGCCACCTCACCAGGAGGTCGTCTTGACCGAGCTCGCCGAGGTCAAAATTAAATACGTGACCTTGGTCATGGGACCGACGAAGGAGGGCGCGTGACCACCCGTCTGCAGAACTTCATCAGCGGTGAGTTCGTGGACGCCAAGAGCGGGCGTTACTCCGACGTCATCGACCCCTGCACGGGCGAGGCCTACCTTCAGGCCCCGATCTCCGGTGCGGAGGACGTGGACGCCGCCTACGCCGCCGCGGCAGCCGCGTTCGAGTCGTGGGGCCAGACCACACCGGGCGAGCGGGCCAACCTGCTCCTCAAGGTCGCCGACGCCATCGACGCGCGAGCCGACGAGATCAACGACGCGGAGTGCAGGAACACCGGCAAGCCTCGGGCCAGGATGGCCGAGGACGAGACGCCGCTCGCGGCCGACCACTTCCGCTTCTTCGCCGGCGCCGCCCGCACGCTCGAGGGGCCCACGTCCGGGGAGTTCCTCGCCGACCACACCAGCGTCATCCGGCACGAGCCTGTCGGTGTCATCGGTCAGGTCACGCCGTGGAACTACCCGATGATGATGGCGGTCTGGAAGATCGCTCCGGCGCTCGCCGCGGGCAACACGATCGTGCTCAAGCCGTCGGACACCACGCCGGCTTCCACGGTCAAGCTCGCCGAGATCGTCGGCAGCGTGCTCCCGCCCGGCGTCTTCAACGTCGTCACCGGCGACAGGGAGACCGGCGCCCTGGTCGTCGGCCACCCGACCGCCTCGATGGTGGCCATCACCGGCTCCGTCGGCGCTGGCATGGCGGTGGCCAAGAGCGCGGCCGAGGATCTCAAGCGGGTGCACCTCGAGCTCGGCGGCAAGGCGCCCGTCGTGGTCTTCGAGGACGTCAAGGACCTGAAGAAGGCCGCCGGCGACATCGCCACCGCGGGCCTCTACAACGCGGGGCAGGACTGCACCGCCGCCTGCCGCGTGCTGGTACAGGAGAGCGTGCACGACGAGTTCGTGGCAGCGCTCACCGAGGCCGCCGCGGGTACGGTGACCGGTGACCTGTCCAACGAGGAAGCTCTGTACGGCCCGCTCAACAACGCCAACCAGCTCGCCCGGGTCGAGGGCTTCGTCGAGAGGACCCCGGCGCACGCCAAGGTCCTCACCGGCGGCCACCGGGTCGGCGACAAGGGATACTTCTTCGCCCCGACCATCATCGACGGTCTCAAGCAGGACGACGAGATGGTGCAGCACGAGGTCTTCGGGCCCGTCATCACCGTCCAGACGTTCACCGACGAGGCTGACGCTCTGCTTAAGGCCAACGACGTACAGTACGGACTGAGCAGCTCGGTCTGGACGTCCGACCACGGCCGGGCGATGCGGATGTCGAACAAGCTCGACTTCGGCGTGGTCTGGGTGAACACGCACATCCCGTTCGTCAGCGAGATGCCGCACGGCGGCTTCAAGCACTCGGGATACGGAAAGGACCTTTCGGTGTTCGGTCTGCACGACTACACCAGGGTCAAGCACATCATGCACTTCATCGGCGAATAGCAAAGATAAGTTGGGATAAGCCTGGATATGACCGATCTATCTGCCATCGAGCTAGAAGACGTCGTCAAGGAGTTCACCTCTCACGGCGAGGTCGTTCAGGCTGTCAAGGGCGTAACGCTCGACATAGCCGAGGGGGAGTTCTTCTCCCTCCTCGGCCCCTCCGGTTGCGGCAAGACCACGACCATGCGGATGATCGCGGGGTTCGAGGACCCCTCGCGAGGCGTGGTCAAGCTGCACGGGAAGGACGTCACCAACATCCCGCCGAACAAGCGGGACGTGAACATGGTCTTCCAGTCCTACGCGCTGTTCCCGCACATGAACGTGTGGGACAACGTGGCCTTCGGGCTCAAGCAGCGCAAGGTCGACTCCGCAGAGATCCAGCGGCGGGTCGCCGAGATGCTGGAGATCGTGGCCCTGACCGGGCGCGAGCGGCGCATGCCGCGCGAGATGTCCGGCGGCCAGCAGCAACGTGTCGCGCTTGCCAGGGCCCTGGTGAACAAGCCCAGGGCGCTGCTGCTCGACGAGCCGCTCGGCGCGCTGGACCTCAAACTGCGTCAGGCCATGCAGATCGAGCTCAAGCGCATTCAGCGCGAGGTCGGCATCACGTTCGTGTATGTCACGCACGACCAGGGCGAAGCCCTGACCATGAGCGACCGGATCGCTGTCATGAACGACGGCCTGGTCGAGCAACTCGCCAACCCGCGAGAGATCTATGAGAGGCCCTCCACGGCGTTCGTGGCCGGCTTCATCGGCACCTCCAACCTTCTCGCCGGGACCGCAACGTCCGGCGTGCTGAAGATCGGCGGCGGCCGCGTTCTGGTCCCCGGACGTGACGGCGACGTGACGGTCACCGTACGCCCCGAGAAGATCACCATCTCCACGGAAGAACCCGAGGGAGAGCTGAGCACGGTGGCCGGCACCGTTTCTGAGCTGGTCTATCTGGGGACATATAACAGTTACACCGTTGCTTTGCCCGACGGGGGCGAGATCACGGTGTTCCAGCAGAATGCGCACGACTCCTCGATCACCGCGGAGCGGGGCGACTCCGTCTGGCTTTCGTGGCAGGCGCAGCATTCATACGTGATTGGAAGTTGACAGTCGCTCATGGACTTCAGGAACGACCCCGCTTTCCTGCGGGGCATGACGCAATCCCGGACCCGCCGTGACTTCTTCAGGGTCGCCGGCTTCTCCGCAGCAGGGCTCGCCATGGCGGCGTGCGGTGTCCAGGGACAGAAGGCGGCTCCGCCCAAGGCCGACGCGGTCAAGGAATACTGGGCCAAGCAGCAGAAGCACGGGCACCTGGTCTTCGCCAACTGGCCCGAGTACATGCCGCAGGACCAGGCTCCGCTGAAGGAATTCACGAAGAACACCGGCATCTCCGTGGAGTACAAGGAGGTCATCCAGGACAACGCCGAGTTCTTCGGCAAGTCCGACCCGGTGCTCCGCGCTGGACAGTCGCTCGGGTACGACATCGTCGTCATGACCAACGGCACCCAGCTCCAGCACATGATGGACCTGGGCTACATCGTCCCGCTCGACCCGTCGAAGATGCCGAACTTCTTCGCCAACGCCGGTGAGAAGTTCAAGAACCGCAGCTACGACCCGGGCAACAAACTCACCATGCCCTACGCCTCCGGCGTCACGGGCATCGCGTGGAACACCAAGTACGTCACGGAAGACATCACCAGCATCAACTCGCTCTGGGACCCCAAGTACAAGGGCCGGGTCGGGATGATGGACGATCCCCAGGAGATCGCCAACTTCGGCATGTTCGCCCTGGGCATCGACCCGGAGAAGTCGACCGAGGAGGACTGGAAGAAGGCGGGCGCCAAGCTCAAGGAGCAGCGCGACGCCGGCATGGTCCGCAAGTACTACCAGCAGAACTACATCGACGCGGTCTCCAAGGGCGACATCTGGCTGAGCATGGCCTGGTCGGGTGACGTCTTCCAGCGCCAGATCGCGGGCGAGCCGGTCAAGTTCGTGGTGCCCCAGGAGGGCGGCACGATCTGGACCGACAACATGCTCATCCCGAAGGGCGCCGCCAACCCGGTCGACGCGATCACGCTGATGGACTACTTCTACCAGCCCGTCCCGGCCTCCGAACTGGCCGCGTTCATCCAGTACGTCTCGCCCGTCGATGGCGTCCAGGACGTGTTCAAGCAGAAGACCACCACCGCGACGGGCAAGGACAAGGAGACGCTGGAGGCGATGATCAACAGCCCGCTGATGTTCCCGTCCGAGGCCGACCTTGCCAAGCTGCGCGGCTACACCAAGCTGACCACGGCACAGGAGCAGGTGTTCAATCCGATCTTCCAGTCAGTGACCCAGGCATAGTGATGAAACGTCTCACCCCCTATCTGCTCGCGCTGCCGAGCTGGATGTGGTTGGCGATCTTCCTCGTGGTGCCGATGGTGGCGATGCTCTCGGTGTCGCTGCAGACCGGCAACGCCATCGACGGCTACGCCATGACCTTCAGCGTGAGCAACTACACCAACGCCATCAGCCAGTTCAGCACCCAGTTCGTGCGTTCCTTCGTGTACGGCGGGCTGGCCACCCTGGCCATGCTCGTGATCGGGTACCCGGTGGCGTACTGGATCGCGTTCAAGGCCGGGGCACGCAAGTCGATGTACCTGTTCCTGCTGCTCCTGCCCTTCTTCGTGTCGTTCGTGCTGCGGACCATCTCCTGGGGGTTCATGCTGGCCGATGACGGCATCCTGTTCGGGCCGCTGAAGAGCGCGGGGCTGCTGCCGACGGAGTTCCACGTGCTGGCCACCTCGGTGGCGGTGATAGGCGGGCTGACCTACAACTTCCTGCCGTTCATGATCCTGCCGATCTACGTGGCGCTGGAGCGGGTCGACCCGCGGGTGGTCGAGGCCGCCTACGACCTGTACTGCGGCCGCTTCGCCGCCTTCCGGCGGGTCGTGCTGCCGCTGTCGCTGCCTGGGGTGTTCGCCGGGGTGCTGATGACGTTCGTGCCGGCCGTGGCCGACCCCGTCAACGCCCAGATCCTGGGCGGCACCTCCAACACGATGATCGGCAACATCATCCAGACCGAGTACCTGACGAACCTGAACTACCCGACCGCCGCGGCGCTGTCGTTCACGCTGATGGCGGTCCTGCTGGTGGGCATCTTCCTGTACGCCAGGGCACTCGGGACCGAGAACGTGCTTGAGGCGGCGGCGCGATGAGGGGGGCCCTGCGCGGCAAGCTGCTGCACATCTACACCTGGCTGGTGATCATCTGGCTGTCGTCGCCGATCGCCGTGATGATCCTGTTCGGCTTCAACGACAAGAAGTCGAAGTCGAACACCAGCTGGCAGGGTTTCACGCTCAAGTGGTACCAGCAGCTCTTCGAGATCGACGGGCTCACCACGGCGCTGCGCAACTCGATACTGATCGCGATAGTGGCCACCATCATCACGGTGGTGATCGGGACGATGCTGGGGCTGGCCGTCGGCCGGTACCAGTTCAGGGGGCACGGGACCACCAACTTCCTGGTGTTCGCCGCGATCTCCACGCCCGAGCTGGTCATGGGCGCCTCGCTGCTGTCGCTGTTCGTCTCGGGCAACGTGCCGCGCGACTCGACCACGATCATCATCGCGCACGTGCTGTTCTCGCTGTCGTTCGTGGTCGTGACCGTGCGGGCCCGGGTGATCACGCTCGACCCCTCGATGGAGGAGGCCGCCAAGGACCTCGGGGCCAGCGCGTGGGGCACGTTCCACCAGGTGACGCTGCCGGCGATCATGCCGGGCGTGGCGGCGGGCGCGATGCTGTCGTTCGCGCTGTCGATCGACGACTACGTGGTGACCAGCTTCGTCAACGGTTCCACCATGACGTTCCCGCTGTGGATCGTGGGCTCGGTGAAGACCGGGATCCCGCCGCAGGTGAACGTGATGGGGACGTTGATCTTCGGGATCGGTGTGCTGATCGCCATCGCCAACGCGGTGATGGCGCGGCGCCGCTCCGCCTGAGGTGTTCCGCCGAACCCCCCGCCCGCCGCGGGGGGTTCGGCCTTCTCCGACAAAGAACAGGGAGGCGAGATCGGATTTCGGCGGGGGGAACCCGTGCGCGATCACCTCATGACGATCCGCAATTCGTTGAAAATTGGATAACTTTTCGTAGGGAAGTGGGATTTGTGGATCCGCTGAAGGCGCTTGCTGATGCGGAGCGCAAGCCGTACTGGCTGGACAGCCCGGCCAGACCCGAGCCGCAGCCGCGGCTCATCGGACATACCACCGCCGACCTGGTCGTCGTCGGCGGCGGATTCTCGGGCCTGTGGACGGCCCTGATGGCCAAGGAACGCGACCCGTCGCTCGACGTGGTGCTGCTGGAAGGGCGCAGGATCGGCTGGGCCGCGACCGGCCGCAACGGCGGGTTCTGCATGGCGACGCTCACTCACGGGCTGCACAACGGGCTCGAGCGCTGGCCGGAGGAGATCGACACGCTCGAGCGCATGGGCGTGGAGAACCTCGACGAGATCGAGCAGACCGTGCGGCGTTACGGCATCGACTGCTCCTTCGAGCGCACCGGCGAGCTCAGCGTCGCCACCGAGCAGTGGCAGCTCGACGGGCTCACCGAGTACCTGGACGTGATCGACGAGCACGGGCTCGACTACGAGTTCCTCGACAGGGACCAGGTGCGCGCGCAGGTCGACTCGCCCACCTACCTGGGCGCGCTGTGGGACAGGGCCGGCGGCGCCATGGTGGACCCGGCACGGCTGGCCTGGGGGTTGCGGGAGGCGTGCCTGTCGCTCGGGGTGCGCATCCACGAGCGCAGCCCGGTGCGTTCCATGCACGACGACGGCACCTCGCTGACGCTGCGGACCCCGCACGGGTCGGCGACGGGGGCCCGGGTGGCGCTGGCCACCGGGGTGTTCCCGCCGCTGCTGCGCCGGCTCAAGCACTTCGTGGTGCCGGTCTACGACTACGCGCTGATGACCGAGCCGCTGTCGCCGGACCAGATGGCGGCCATCGGGTGGCACAACAGGCAGGGGATCGGTGACGCGGCCAACCAGTTCCACTACTACCGGCTGACCGACGACAACCGGATCCTGTGGGGCGGCTACGACGCCGTGTACTACAACGGCGGCTTCATCAAGCCGGAGTACGACCAGCGCGACGCCACCTTCGTCAAGCTGGCCGGGCACTTCTACGAGACGTTCCCCCAACTGTCGGAGGCCCGCTTCACCCACCGTTGGGGCGGCGTCATCGACACCTGCAGCCGCTTCAGCGCCTTCTTCGGCCAGGCGCACGGCGGGCGGCTGGCCTACGCCGTCGGCTACACCGGCATGGGCGTCGGTGCGACCAGGTTCGGCGCCAACGTCATGCTCGACCTGCTGTCCGGTGAGCCCACGGCGCGCACGCAACTGCGGATGGTCAGGGAGAAGCCTGTGCCGTTCCCGCCCGAGCCGCTGCGGTCGGGGGTGATCCAGTTCACCCGCTGGTCGATCGCCCAGGCGGACCAGCACGAGGGGCGCCGCAACCTCTGGCTGCGCACGCTCGACCGGATGGGTCTCGGGTTCGACTCCTGAGGATCGGCCTGCTGGGCGTTCCGCGCCCAGCAGGCACTCGGAGGATCTGGCGCTCGCACTGGTCATCACTCCGGCGCTGGGAGGATGGTCACATGAGAGTGGAGTTCGGCGATGGGCTCGTGGGTGAGCTGCGGGTGCCGGAAGGCGACGGGGCCTTGGCCGCGCTGGTGTTCACCGGGCCGTTCACCGGCGTGCGGCAGCAGGTGACAGGGCTGTACGCGGAGAGGCTGGCCGGGCACGGGTTCGCCACGCTGGCCTTCGATCATCGCAACTGGGGCGAGTCGGCGGGGGAGCCGCGCTGTCACGAGGACCCCCAGGGCAAGCTGCGGGACCTACGGCAGGCCGTATCCTTCCTGCGTTCCAGACCTGAGGTGGATCGGGATCGGATCGGTGCGGTGGGCATCTGCCTCGGCGCCGGATATGCCCTGAAATTTGCGGCTTTCGACCCTCGGGTGCGGGCGTTCGCCGGCATCGCCGGCGCGTACAACAACCCGTACACGATGCGGTCGGGCATGGACTACCAGGCCGTGCTCGGCGACTTCGCCAGCGTTCTGGAGCAGCAGGACCTGGGTGGGCCGGTGGAGTACCTGCCCGCCGTCGCCGCCCCGGGCTCCGGCGATGTCGCGATGCCCGGCGAGGAGCCGTACGCCTACTACGGCACCGCGCGCGGGGCGAGCGCGACCTGGCGCAACGAGGTGACCAGGGCCAGCATCCGCGAGCTGATCACCGTGGACAACATGATGGGCGCCGACTTCCTGTCGCCCAAGCCCGCCCTCATCGTGCACGGCGTGGTCGACGCCTACTGCTCGCCGGAGGGCGCCGAGGAGGCCTACCGCCGCCTCGACCAGCCCAAACGGCTCCTCTGGCTGGACGCCAAGCAGCACGTCGACCTCTACGACCGCGAGCCGTACGTCACCCAGGCCGTCGAGGCGACCGCCGACTTCATGCGGGAGAACCTGGGTAACCCCTCGTAAGGGGGAATCATGCGCGCTATCCAGTTTGCTCGTTTCGGGGGTCCCGAGGTCCTCGAGGAGGTCGAGCTGCCCGACCCGGTGGTGGGGCCCGGCCAGATCCTCGTCGAGGTCGAGGCGGCGGGCATCAACTTCGCCGACGTCCGGCAGATCGCGGGGCTGTACTCGCCGCCCAAGAGCCTGCCGCACATCCCCGGCTCGGAAGTGGTCGGGCGGACCCGCGACGGGCGGCGGGTCATGGGGTTCACCGCCAACGGGTACGCCTCCAAGGCCGTGCTGTCCGAGCGCGACGCCGTCTGGCTGCCCGAGACCCTCGGCGGCGGGGCCGCGCTCGCGCTGCTCGTGCAGGGGCTGACCGCCTGGCACCTGCTGCGTTCCTCGGCCCGGCTGCGCGAAGGGGAGACCGTCGTGGTCAACTCGGCCGCCGGCGGCGTCGGCAGCCTTGCGATCCAGCTGGCCAAGGAGTTCGGCGCCGGGCGCGTCATCGGCACCGCCTCGACCATGGACAAGCAGGCACTGATCACCTCGCTGGGGGCCGACGTCGCGATAGACGGGCGGGTCGAGGGGTACGCCGAACGCATCATCGAGGCCAACGGCGGGCGGGCGGCGGACGTCATCCTGGACGCCGTCGGCGGGTTCGTCTTCGACGCCGCGCTGGGCGCCCTGACCACCTTCGGCCGCCTCATTACCTACGGGTCGTCCTCCGGGCAGGCCGCCCAACCCGTCGAGCCCGGCCGGCTCACGGCGCTCAACATCGGCGTGGCCGGGTTCTGGCTCCGTCCGCTGCTCGCCGAGGGCGGGGTCGACGGGCCGCCCATGCAGGAACTCCTGTCCCTCACGGCCTCCGGCCGCCTCCGCCCGCTCGTCGGCGGCGAATACCCCCTCTCCCAGGCCACCAAGGCCCTGACCGACCTCGCCTCCCGCCGCACCGTCGGCAAACTAGTCCTAGTCCCCTAACCCCACCCTCTACCCCCCACCCTCTACCCCCCACCCTCCTCCCCGCACCCTCACCCGCAGCCCCGCCTCGCCCCCCTCTGCTTGTCGCCCCGCGCTCCTGCGCCCCGCGCTCCTGCGCCCCGCGCTCCTGCGCCTCGCGGTCCCGCGCCTCCCCTCCGCGTCTCGTGTCTGTTGTGCCGCGTCCTGGTGTCGGGCGCTCGTATGATCACCTCTCGGGCCTGCGGCCGCACGGTGTGGTGGGGCGTGCCGTAGGGCGGGGGATTTTGGGGTGTGACGTGGGGATCTTATGGGCAGGAGATCATCCGAACCCCCGGTGAAGATCGCGGGGGTGGCGCGGTGCGTGTGCGGTGGTGGGCCGGGGTGGCGGCTCTGGTCGTGGTGTCGGGGTGTGGGACCGAGCGGGCCCTGGAGATACCGTCGGCCGTGCAGGAGCCCAAGGTCCGTGACTGTGTTCTGAAATATCGGGATCGGGTGGCCGAGGCACAGGCCCGCACCCGCCTGCGACGCGAGATCGCCGACTACGTGGCCAGACAGCCGGGCCGCATCGCCTACAGCGCGCACGACCTGGTCACCGGGATCACGCTGGGATATCGCGAGCACGAGGATCAGATGATCACGGCCAGCGGCGCCAAGGTCGACGTCCTGACCGCACTGCTGCTGCGACACGGCAAGCTCGGCGCCGAGGAGCGCGACCTGGCCTCCCGCATGATCAGTGAGAGCGACAACGCGGCCGCCGACGCGCTGTGGAGCCGGGTGGGCGCCGCATACGGCATGAACCGGTTCTACCGCCAGGTGGGCCTGCGGCAGACCCGGCCGGGGTCGAACCGCTTCTGGAGCGGCACGAACACCAGCCCCGCCGACCGTGTGCGGCTGCTGCGCCTGCTGGTCAAGGGCGGCTACGGTCTGGCACGCGCCCACCGGGACATGGTGCTCGGCCTGATGAGCCGCGTCGAGCCGGACCAGGCCTGGGGCGTCAGCGCAGCCGCCCGTCCAGGTGACCAGATCGCGCTCAAGGACGGCTGGACGCCCCGCCCGTTCGACCACCACACCTGGACGGTCACCAGCTACGGCCGCATCACGGGCCCGGGCAGGGACCTCCTCCTGTCGATCCAGACGGACCTCCAGCCGGGCGAGGGCCAGGGCATCCAGGCCATCGAGGGCCTGGCCAAACTCATCGGCTACCGCCTGTCATCCCTCCACCAGCTCAAGACCCGCCCCTGCTCCGGCACCCCCTACGTCTGAACCCCGCTCAGCGGAACCGCTCACCTTCTCCGGGAACAGGACATCGGGACTGTCCGATCTCCGCCCCACGGGGAGACCCACCCGGGAGGTAGCCGCAGGTCGTGCGGTGCCCGCCCGGCCAGGCAGGAGGGTGGTGCGGTGTCTGCCCGGGACGGCGGAGGGTGGTGTGGCTGGAACGGGGATGGAACGCCTTGAGGGTGGCGTGGCGTCCCGATGACGACCCCCTCGGGGCGCCACAGCCCGCTCAGGCGAGGGGCATGACCGTGCCCGACGTGCCGTCGAGCGTGACGGTCTGGCCGGTCGCGATGGAGTCGGTGGCCCGGGGCACGCCCACCACGGCGGGGATGCCGTACTCGCGCGCCACCACCGCCCCGTGCGAGTTGGCCCCGCCCATCTCCATCACCAGGCCGCCCGCGGTGAGGAACAGCGGCGTCCAGCCGGGATCCGTCGACGGGCAGACGAGGATCTCGCCCGGCTCCAGGTGGGCGCCGACCGGGTCGAGGACCACCCGTGCCACGCCGGTCACCTGGCCGGGTGAGGCGGGCGACCCCTTCAACGCGCCCTCGGGCGAGTCGGCGGAGGCGACCGCCTCGGGCTCGGTGCCGTCGGACAGCATGACCCGCGGCACGTGCCTGCGCCGCAGCTCCCGCTCGTAGGTCTCGCGCCGCTCGGCCACCGTCGCGCGCAGGTCGCGCCCCGAGCGGGCCTCGGCGAGCGTCACGAAGAACACATCGGACGGTACGGCCAGCAGCCCCTGCCGGGCCAGCTCGGCACCCACCTCCATCAGCTGGCGCCGCATCGCGGCGAACACCCGCACGAGGACGAACTTGGGCAGCTCCCGCACCCCGACCAGCGCCCTGGCACGCCCCAGCGCGAAGCGGACGATCCGCCCCCGCAGGCCGCCCACCCGGCGGCCAAGCTCCGCGATCATGGCTTCGGCCTCGGCGGCCCCGCGGGCGAACAGCGCGTCGGGGGCCAGCGCAGGATCCTCCAGCCGCAGGTAATTGGCGAGCATGCCGAGCACGTGGGTCGGGTCCTCCGACCAGCGCGGCAGCCCGAGGTCGATCTCCGCCACGGCACGGTCACCGTAGACCGACAGGAACTCGCGCACCTCGGCGGGCAGCGGCTCGCGGGCCAGCTCAGCGGGCGGCACCGACAGCAGGCGCGCCTGGTACTCGGGGCTCACCCGCCGGGCCAGCCGCCACAGCGCCAGGTCCATCTCGGTGGTGACGTTCCGCGGCGCGCCGCGCAGCACGGTCTGCAGCTCGTCGCCGGTGGCCCGGTCCCCGAGCAGCCGGGAGGCCAGCACCAGCATCGGCAGCGCCCCCGCGGCCACCGGGAAGATCCGCGGCACCACCGGCAGCGTCCTGTTGGCCAGCACGCCGGTCACGTGGTCGACGCGCTCGGCCACGGAGGCGCCGGGCGGCGGCGCCAGCCGTAGGAGGAGATCGTCGGCCAGCGCGCGGGCGCGGCGGTCGGCCCGCACCGGGTCCGCCAGCGCGGACAGCAGCGTGACGGGGACGCGGTAGCGCAGCAGCACCCGCGCGAGCCGCCGCAGGAACGGCCGCCGCGAGGTGATCGTCACGCTCAGCCGCGGATCGTCGAACATACCCCGCATGACCTGCGCCGACCTGGCCTCCATCAGGTCGAACACGCGCGGTACCAGCGCCCGGCCGACGCGGCTGCGCATGACCGTGGTGAAGTCGAAGAACAGCCGCCCGCCCGCCTCGCGGAAGGCGGCAGCCCCGGCGAGCGGCTCGGCCACCGGGATCCCGAACAGCTCCGACACCGCCGACGACACCACCCGGAACGCGGCCATCCCCATCGGCGTCAGCGGCCGGAACACGCCCTGCGCGACGCTGAAGCAGAAGTAGGCCCGCAGCCCCTCCCTGTGCTCCTCCGGCAGCGGGAACAGCGTGGTGATGGGCCGCGCCTGCGTCAGCCAGAGCCTGCCGCCGGGGTCGAAGGCCCATTCGGTGTCCTGCGGCGCGCCGTACACCTGCTCGACGCGCGCGCCGAGCGCGGCCAGCTCGCCCAGCTGCGCGTCGCTGAGGCAGGGGGTGTCGAGCTCGTCGCCGTCGACGTGCTCGACACCGCCGCCGGGCAGCGACCGTACGGCGAGCCGCTTGTCACCCAGGTGGCGCGCCAGGATCCTGCCCGAGTCGAGGTCCACCTCGAAGTGGTCGGGGTTGACCGCGCCCGACACGACCGCCTCGCCAAGCCCGGGAGCGGCGTCGATGACGGCGCGGCGGCGGGTGCCGGTGACCGGGTTCGCGGTGAACATCACGCCCGCGGTCTCCGACTGCACCATTCGCTGCACAACCACGGCCAGGCTCACGGTGCGATGGTCGATGCCGTTGGACGCCCGGTAGGCGTAGGCGCGGTCGGTCCAGAGCGAGGCCCAGCACCTGCGGACCGCGTCGAGCACCTCGGCGGCGCCGATCACGTTCAGGTAGGTGTCCTGCTGCCCGGCGAAGCTGGCGTACGGCAGGTCCTCGGCCGTCGCCGACGACCGCACGGCGACGGGGGCGCCGTCGAGCTCGGCGGTGATCGCCGCCTTCAGCGCTTCGGGGATCTCCGTCTCGAGGATCTGCTTGCGGGCGGTCGCCGCATCCGTGACGTCGACGCCCCGGGCGACCAGACGGTAGGCGTCGGTCGTCACGCAGAAGCCATCGGGGACCGGCAGGCCCGCCCGGGTGAGAACGCCGAGGTTGGCCGCCTTGCCGCCGACGCGATCGAGCATCGAACCATCGATGTCCGCGAACTTCAGAATCACATCCATGACCGCCTCCTGAACCTCACGGTAGATCTCAACGCCGTTGAAGTCAACATGCGATGAATTATCCCGAGCCCGGAATTCGAGGCCATATCATCGTGGTTGTCCTATTTGATTGACCGCTCGGCGGCCGACCTCATCCCCCGTCGGTATCACCCCGGTCGAAGCCCACCACGACGGTGCGCTCCTCCGGGAGGGGCTCCGTCTTGACCTGGACGGAGACCATGAAGTCCTACCTCGACGTGCTCGCCACCCCCGGCGTCTGGCGTTTCCTCGTGCCCGCCCTGGTGGCGCGCCTGCCGTACGCGATGATGCAGCTGGGCGTGCTCCTGCTCGTCCAGTGGTCGACCGGCTCGTACGGCGCGGCCGGGATGGCCGCGGCGGCGGCCGCCGTGTCGCAGGCGCTGGTGGGCCCGCAGACAGGTCGGCTGGCCGACCGTTACGGCCAGACGAGGGTGCTGCTGCCGCAGGTGGCGCTGCACGGGCTGGCGCTCGGCACGCTGCTCGCGCTGGCCGCCGCCCACGCGCCCGTGTCGCTGCTGGCGATCACGGCCGCGCTGACCGGGGCGTCGGTGCCGCAGGTGGGGGCGATGGTCAGGGCCCGCTGGGCGCACCGGCTCGGCGGCACGGCCAGGCTCAACACCGCCTTCGCGGTCGAGTCGATCACCGACGAGCTGACGTTCACACTGGCGCCCGTGCTGCTGGTGGCGCTGTCGACCGGTTTCTCGCCGGTGGTGGCGCTGCTGGCCGCGCTCACCCTGATCGTCGCGGGCACCGTGGTGTTCGCCACGGTACGTACCGCGATGCCCGAGCCGATGCCGGTCCGGATGCGCTCGGCAGGCGGGGTGCTGCGGCTGCGCGGCGTGGCGCTGCTCGCGGGGGCGTTCCTGGCGATGGGCTCGGTGTTCGGCAGCCTGCAGGTCGGGATCACGTCGCTGACCGCCGCGCTTGGCACGCCCGCCTCGGCGGGTCCGGTCTACGGCACGTTCTCCGCGGCCAGCGTGCTGGGCGGGCTGCTCTACGGCGCCGCCCGCTGGCGGGTGGCCGCCCGTTCGCGGCTGGTCGCCGGGCTGGCGCTGCTGGCCGTCGCCACCAGCGCGCTCACCCTCGCGGGCTCGATCCCCGCCCTGTACGGCGCGGCCGCCCTGGCGGGCCTGGTGATCGCCCCCGTGGTGATCACCGGCTACACCATCATCGACAGGCTGGTCCCCGCCGACGTCAGGACCGAGGCGTTCACCTGGCTCAACGGCGCGATCGGGCTCGGCATCGCCACCGGAGCCTCGCTGGCCGGGCAGCTCGTCGACCACTCCGGCCCGTCGCTGGCCTTCGTCGTGCCGCCCATCACGACCGGCCTGGCCGCCCTGCTGGTGCTCACCCGTATCAGGAGCCTGCGCCCCCTGCCCGACGAGCCCACCGTGATCACCAGCGAGAGCGCCACCGCCTCCATCAGCGGGTGAGGACCTCCTCCTGGATGACCTTCGGCACGCCGCGCAGCCCGGCCAGCGCCAGCACCGCCACGACCAGCAGCACCACCCCGGTGGTGAACCCGGTGACGTGCACGCCCGCCACGAACGCGGCACGCGCGGCACCGGCGAGCTGAGCGGCCTGCTCGGCGGGCAGCCCGGCGGCCGTGGTGAGCGCCCCGGCGATCGACTCGCGGGCGGCCTCTCCCGGCACCCCAGGCGGCAGCACGAGGTTGTCCCGATAGGTGGTGGTCAGCACCGTGCCGAGGATCGCGATGCCCAGCGCGCCGCCCAGTTCGAAGGCGGTCTCCGAGATCGCCGCCGCCGCGCCCGCCCGGTCGCGCGGCGCGGTGGCCAGCACGTTGTCGTTGTTGACGGTGAAGGTGAAGCCGATGCCCAGGCCGCCCACGACCATCGCGACCAGCAGCGCCGGGTAGCTCAGCTGCTGCCCGAGCGTGCCGTAGTAGAAGAACGAGCCCGCCGTCATGGTGAGCCCGAGCGCCACCACACCGTTCCTGCCGAGGACCCGGATCAGCTGCCCGGCCAGGATCCCGCCCGCGGCCCCGCTCAGCCCGCCCGGCAGTCCCGCCAGCCCCGCCTGCAGCGGGGACCAGCCCAGCACGAGCTGGAAGTACCAGGCGAAGAACAGCGACATCGCGGTCATCGCGAAGATCGCCAGCAGGTTCGTCGTGATCGAGGCGGTGAACGCCCTGCGGCGGAACAGCCGCACGTCGATCAGCGGCTCGGGCAGCCTGGCCTGCCGTACGCAGAAGACCACCAGCGCGGCGACCCCGAGCACCCCGGACACGGGCACGTCGAGCCGGGTGAGCCCGTCGTGGGCCGCCACCTTGATCGCGTAGATGACCGCGACCACGCCCGCGAACGACAGCACCACGCTGGGCAGGTCGATCCGCCCGGGGGACGGGTCGCGCGACTCCGGCAGCACCAGGTAGCCGCCGACCAGCACGACCGCCATGACCGGCAGGTTGATCAGGAACACCGAACCCCACCAGAAGTGGTCGAGCAGCAGCCCGCCGACCACCGGTCCCACCGCGAACCCGGCGGCGCTCATCCCGCTCCAGACGCCGATCGCCGCGGTCCGCTCCGCGGGATCGGTGAAGACGTTCCTGATGATCGACAGCGTGGACGGCATGATCGTGGCCGCGGCCACGCCGAGCAGCGCCCGCGCCGCGATCAGGAGCTCGGGACTGGGCACGTAGGCGGTCACGGCCGAGGCTGCGCCGAACGCCGCGGCCCCCATCAGCAGCAGCCGCTTGCGGCCGATCCTGTCGCTCAGGTTGCCCATCGTGACCAGCAGCCCGGCCAGCGCGAACCCGTAGACGTCGCCGATCCACAGCAGCTGCGTGGAGGTCGCGCCCAGGTCGCCGACCAGCCGGGGCAGCGCCAGGTGCAGCACGGTCATGTCCAGTGACAGCAGCAGCGTGGCCAGGCACGCGATGGCCAGACAGGCCCATTTCCTCGTCATGCGGGCCAGCCTCGGCCCGCCTGCTGACCGCCCGCTTACCACGCGCTGACCAGCTCGGCCAGCGCCTTGCCGATGCGCTCGCGCAGCCCCTCGGAGGCGAACCAGTTCTGCCGGCACTCGGCCAGCGCCCGCTCCATCAGCTCCCGCGCCCGCTCGGGCTCGCCGCGCAGCGCCGCCACTTCGCCCAGTCCCAGGTGCGCCCTGGCCATCCCGTCGGCGTCGCCGGTACGGCGGGCCACCTCGAGCGCCCGCCGGTACCCGGCCTCGGCGGCGTCGGGGTCGCCCAGGTGGCGCAGGCTGTCGGCCCTGCGCGACAGGTACTCGGCCAGGTCCACCATCGCCCCGAGCTGCTCGGACAGCTCCAGCGCCCGGGTGGTCAGCGACAGCGCCGTCGCGTGGTCGCCCCGCCAGGTGGCCACGTCGCCCAGCCCGCCCAGCACCATCGTCATGCCCCACCGCTCGCCGAGCGACTCGAACACGGCCAGCGCGCGCCCGAACTCGGTCTCCGCCTCGTCCATGCGGCGCGCCTCGTGCAGCAGGAACGCCGCCCCCGAGTGGGTCAGTCCCGACGTCCACGGCGGCAGCGTCGGCCTGATCCTGTCCATCTCCCGCATGGCCTGCTCGTAGTCGTCGGGCGGCCCGGTGAACATCGACAGCAGCATGGTCAGGAACTCCAGCCCGGCCGTCAGGTTGTCCGTCGGCGAGACGAGCTGCGGCAGCCCGTCCAGATGGGCGCGGATCCTCTCGTCCGGCCGCCTGCCCCAGGCGGCGATGAGCACGCACATCGCGTACTCCTCGGTCAGCCCGCCGGGCGGCCCGTCGACGCGGCGCAGCAGGTCGGCGGCCAGGCCCGAGCTGGTGATCAGGTGACCGCGCATCCACCAGAAGCAGGCGGCCCGCCCCACCAGCCGCAGCGCCGGCTCCACCCGCCCCGACTCGACCGCCCAGCGCAGCGCCGCGTACACGTCGTCGGACTCGGCGTCGAGCCGGGCCAGCCACTCCAGCTGCTCGCGCGTGCGCAGGTGCGGGTCGGCGGCGGTCACCAGGTCCAGGTAGTACTCGGCGTGGGCCTGCCTGACCATCTCCGCCTCGCCCGCCTCGGCCAGCCGTTCCGCGCAGAACGCGCGGATCGTCTCCAGCATCCGGTAGCGTCCGCTCGCCAGCTCCACCAGCGACTTCTCCACCAGCGAGGCCAGCACCTCCTCCGGCAGCCCGCACACCCGCTCGGCCGCCTCCAGGCTCGCCCCGTTCACGAACACGGTCAGCCGCCTGGCCATCCGCTGCTCGTCGCCGTCCAGCAGGTCCCAGCTCCAGGCGACCACCGCGCGCAGCGTCTGATGCCTGGGCTGTGCCGTACGGCTGCCGCGCGCCAGCAGCCCGAACCGGTCGTCGAGCCGGGTGGCGATGTCCTCGAGGGAGAGCGTGCGGAGCCGGGCGGCGGCCAGCTCAATGGCCAGCGGCAGCCCGTCGAGCGCCCGGCACACGGCGGTCACCAGCGCGGCGTTGCCCGCGTCGACGGTGAAGCCCTGCAGTACCGAGGCCGCCCGGTCGGCGAAGAGCCTGGCGGCCGGGTAGTCGAGCGGGTTGGCCGCGTCGGGCGGCGGCAGCATGAGCGGCGAGACCGGCACGATGGTCTCGCCGACGATGCCGAGGGCCTCGCGGCTGGTGGCCAGCACCCGCAGGCCCGGGCAGGCGGCCAGCAGCAGGTCGGCCAGGTCGGCGGCGGCCGCGACCAGGTGCTCGCAGTTGTCCAGGACGAGCAGCAGTTCGCGGCCGCTCAACGCGCCGACGAGCCGTTCGACGGGGTCGCGCAGCGGCGGCTGGCCGCGACCGCCGACGATCACCCCGTCCCTGACGTCCAGCGCGGCCAGCACGGCGTGCGGCAGCTCGCCCGGCTCGGTCACCGGTGCCAGCCCGGCGAGGCAGACGTCGCCGCGGACCCGCTCGGCCGCCTCGGCGGCCAGCCGCGTCTTGCCCGCGCCGCCCGGCCCGACCAGGGTCACCAGGCGGGTGCCCGCCAGCAGCCCGCCCAGCTGGTCCAGCTCGGCGTCGCGGCCGACGAAGCTGGTCAGCTGCGCGCGCATCCCCCGCCTGTGACCGGGCGCCGGCGGCTCGGCCGGGGTGGACCGCAGGATGGCCAGGTGGGCCTGGACCAGGTCGGGGCCGGGGGTGACGCCGAGCTCGTCGTCGAGCAGGCGGCGGCCCTCCTCGTAGACCGTCAGCGCCTCGGCCTGGCGCCCGCCGCCGTGCAGGGCGCGCATGAGCTGGGCGCGGGGGCGCTCGCGCAGCGGGTGGTCGTCGAGCAGGCGGCGCAGCTCGGCCACGACCTCCCTGTGCAGCCCGAGCGCCAGGTCCGCCTCGACGCGGTCCTCCGTGGCCGACAGCCGCAGTTCCTCGAGCCCGGAGGCGGCGGCCGCGGCGTGCGGCGCGTCCGCCAGGGCGGCGCCCCGCCACAGGCCGAGCGCCTCGCGCAGCAGCCCGGCGGCCGTCCGCGGGTCGCCGGAGTCGAGCGCCCGCCGGCCCGCCGCGGCCAGGCGTTCGAAACGGTGCGCGTCCACCTCGTCCTCGGCCAGCGCCAGCCGGTATCCGCCGGGGTGGAACTCGACCAGATCCCTGCCGAGCGCCCTGCGCAGCCGGGACACCTGCGACTGCAGGGCGTTGGCCGCGGCCTCCGGCGGGTGCTCGCCGTACAGGCCGTCGATGAGCTGCTCGGTGGTGACGATGCGGCCCGCGTGCAGGGCGAGCAGCGTCAGCAGCGCGCGCACGCGCGGCCCGCCGAGCACCGCCTCGCCGCCCGCGCCCAGGGCCCTGGTGGGTCCCAGGATCTCCACCCGCATGTCTCGATTATCCGGGCTCGCGGGCAGGCGCGGCGATCCTGTCAGGCCGACCCTTATTGGGGGGCAGGCAGGATTGCGGCGATCTCCCCGTAGGTCGGCATCGCCGGGGCGGCCTTGTCCTGGATGGCCAGCAGCGAGGCCAGCGCGCCGTGCAGCGCGGCGCGGTAGAGCAGCGAGCCGGTGCTCACCCTGGCCACGCCGACCCCGGCCAGCTCGGCCAGCGTCGGGCCCGTCGGCTGGTAGAGGACGTTGAGCGGCAGGTCCGTGGCCTCGACGACCTCCGCGATCTCGGCCAGCCCGCTCAGCCCGGGCACGAACAGGCCGTCGGCGTGCCCGTAGGCGCGCACCCGCTCCAGCGTGTCACCGGTCTTCAGCCAGGCGGTGTCGGTGCGGGCGTTGACGAACACGCCGTGGCCCATCGCGGCCTCGATGATGCGCTGATGCAGCTCGATCGGGCGCAGGGTGCCGTCGGCGCGGCCGTCCTCCAGGTTCACCCCGGCCACGCCGAGCGCAGCCAGGCCCGCGACCAGCTCGGCGACCTCGGCCGGGTCGTCGCTGAAGCCGCCCTCGATGTCGACGGTGACGTACACGCCGAGGTCCTTCATCGACTCGGCGAGCTCGATCGTCTCCGCCCTGGTCGCGCCGGCCGCGTCGGGCTTGCCGTGCACGGCGGCCACGCCCAGGCTGGTCGTGCCGATCGCCGGGAAACCCTGCGCGGCCAGCATCGCGGCCGAGCCGTAGTCCCAGGCGTTGGGCAGCAGCAGCGGGTCGCCCGGGCGGTGCAGCTCGCGGAACGTCATGGCAGGAGTCCTTCCAGGATGCCCGCGGCCAGCGCGAGGGCGTGATCGGAACCGGGGCAGGGACGCACGCCGTACCCGAACGTCAGGTGGGGCGTCTGCCCGCGGCGCAGGTCGAAACGGGCGGGTTCGGGGAAGACGTCGGGATCGTGGTTGGCCCGCACCAGGTCGATCGTCACCTCGCGGCCCGTCTCGCGGTCGAGGCGTCGGGTGGCCTTGAGCGGCGGATCGTGGCGCAGCGTCTCGTGCAGCAGCTCCATGGGCGGGTCGCCCGGCTCGGCGTGCGCCAGCGCGTTGCGGACCAGCCCCTGCGTCGCGGCGTGCCCCTGCAGGAGCAGGCTGATCCTGGCCACGGTGGTCGCCTCGTCGCCCGTGTCGAGCAGCTCCAGGAGTACGGCCACCGCCGCGTCGGTCTCCTGGGTGGTCTCGCCCGACAGGTAGCCGGTGGAGGCGGCGTCGACGGCGGGGAGCAGGCGGTCGTCGGTGACGCCGAGAGCCTGGCCCAGCACGGACGTGGGGATGCCGGTCAAGTCGCGCCCCTCGGCAGCGGCCTCCCTGGCGGCCTTGCGCAGGGCGTCGGGGTCCAGCATCGCCAGTTGCTCGGACACCAGGGCGCGCCGGGCCGCGTGGACCTCGCCGGTGGCGAAGCGCGACACCTGCGCGCGGAGCCATGCCAGGGTGCCGCGCGGGGCGCCCTGGGGTACCGGCGGCGGGACGTAGCGGGTGTCGGAGAGCACCGCCCTGGCCTCGGCGTGACGTGTGATGTCCATGGACATCACGTTATGCCAGGGAAATTTCGCCGCTCGTCGAAGGATCCCCGCTAGGCGGCGACCCGGTCCCGCGGCCCGCCGGGAGCCTCGTCGCTCGGGGACATGTCAGGGGACAGGCGCACGGCGGGGGAGCCGGCCGCGATCCGCGTGCGGGCCGCGGCGACCGCCATCGTGGCCAGCAGCACGATCTCCGCCAGCACCAGCGCCCGCTCGAGCAGCCCGTAGTAGGCAGACCCGCCGATGAGCGGCGAGGTGATCGAGGCGGGATGTGCCGCCAGGTAAACCGCCAGCGTCAGCGCCGACGTCACGCTGAGCGAGCGCACCCAGCTCCAGCGCGGGGCGGGGGTGCGGCCGCGGGCCAGTGCCCAGCCCGCCACCGGCAGCGAGGTGAACACGACGGCCGACGACCAGCGGTGGATCTCTCCGGGCAGCGTGCTGATGGCCGCGCCGCCCGGGTCGGTCGGGAAGACCGCGCTGAGCATCAGTCCCGCCCCCGCGGCGAGCAACAACAGCCGGGTGGCCGCGGTGCGGGCGGGTTCGCGGGCGGCCATGCCGTACGCCAGGATGACGCAGCCGAAGGCCAGGCCCAGCATGCCGACCAGGACGGGCAGGGCCCCACCGGGGACGAGCGCGTAGTCGCTGATCAGCTGCTGGCGGGGGAGGGCGAACTCGGCGTAGCCGAGGGCGAGCGCCGCCACGAGCCCTGCGCCGGCCGCGGCCCAGCTCGTGCCGGATCCTCTCATCGGGCCACCTCATCGTAGATCTGCTCGAACCGGGCCAGGGAGCTCTGGTGGTCGTGGGTGAGGGCGAGCTCGCGGCTGGCCTTGCCCATCCGGACCCGCAGCTCGTCGTCCGTCAGGAGCGTCGTCAGGTGCCTGGCCAGCTGGATCACGTCGCCGGGGGTGTACAGGAAGCCGTTGCCCTGGACCAGGTGCGGCAGCGCCATCGCGTCGGCGGCCACCACCGGCACCCCGGTGGCCATGGCCTCCAGCGTCGCGATGCTCTGCAGTTCGGCGATGCTCGGCATGGCGAACGCGTCGGCCGCGGCGAACACCTGCGGCATCTTCTCGTCAGGCACGTAGCCGAGGAAGCGCACCCGCTCCCCGACGCCGATCCTGCTCGCGAGCCGCTCGAGCGCCGGCCGCTGGTTCCCCAGCCCGACCAGCGCCACCTGCGCCTCGGTCTCGTTGAGGACGTACGGCAGGGCGCGGACGAGCTCCTCGAGGTGCTTCTCCTCGTCGAGCCGGCCCACGAACAGCACGGTCGGCAGGTCCGGCAGGTCGAACGACTTGCGGGCCCAGGCCTTCGGCTCGGCGTGCGGGTGGAAGCGGCTCAGGTCGATGCCGCAGGAGACCGGCTCCACCTGACGCTCGAAGCCCTGGTCGGCCAGCAGCCCGGCGGCCAGCGGCGTGGGCGTGGTGATGTGGTCGGCCCTGTCGAAGATCCGCCCGAAGTCGCGCCAGGCCATCCGGCCCGCCGCCATGCGCAGCCGGTCGGGGATGCGGCCGAACTGGAAGAGGTTGTCGGGCATGAAGTGGTTGGTGGCCACGATCGGCGTGCCCCGGCGGCGCGCGGCCCCGATGGCGGCCCTGCCGACCACGAAGTGGCCCTGGGAGTGCAGCACGTCGGGGTCGATGGCGGCCATCAGGCGGTCGAGCCGCGTCGGCACCGTGACCCGCATGGTCGGGTGGACCAGCAGGGGCGCAGAGCGCAGCCGGTGCACGATCACGCCGTCGACCACGTCGGACTTGGCGGGACCCGTGTCGGACGCGCAGATGACGTGCACCTCGTTGCCCCGCTCGGCCAGCCCGGTGGCCAGCCGGTGGGTGAACACGGCCGTGCCGTTCACGTCGGGCGTGTAGGTGTCGGTGGCGATCAGCACGCGTCGTGGCCGGACGGAGACGGGCTCGAGCTGGGCGGTAGCGGTGTTCGGCAGCGGCATGGCCATGGCGGCAACTCCAGAAAAGTCAGTGGTTCTCAAGGGGACTGGTACGGGCGAGTGCGACGGTTCCGACGGCGGTCAGCGCGGCGGCCGCCACGGGCAGCAGCCCCGAGGGCAGCGGCTCACCCAGCAGCAGGGCGCCGAACGCCACCGCGGTGAGCGGGTCGGCGATCTGCAGCGAGGCGAAGGAGACTCCGAAGTGCCCGACCGCGTAGGCCCGCTGCAGGAGCATCAGCGCCAGCAGCGCGGGGACCGGCAGCGCGAGCAGGTACCACCAGTTCCACGAGCCGTCGACGACCACCCGCATCAGGGTCGCGGTGGCGCCGTAGAGCACCCCCGCGCTGGTGGCCAGCAGGGCAGCGCGCCCTGCGGGGGAGGCCACCTTGGAGCCGGCCCACAGCAGCACCGCCGCCACACCGGCGACCGCGAGCAGCGTGGCCAGGCCCGTGGGGCTGAGGTACGTCGGTCCTGCCGACGGGGGAACCAGCAGGACCAGTCCGATGAGCCCGGCGGCCACCACGGCGGCGGCCGAGAGCTCCCGGCGTGAGGGTCTGCGGCCGTGCAGCGCGGCCGCGATGGGCAGGGCGAACAGCAGGCTTGCCACTCCCATCGGCTGCACGATGGTCAGCGGTCCGAGGCCGAGAGCGACGATGTGCAGGCCACCACCGGCCAGGATGGAGGCGCCGCCCGCCAGCCAGCGGGGACGGCGGAGCAGGGCCAGGAGCCCCGGCTTCGCCGAACCGACCGCTTCGAACTGCTGAAGGGCCGCACCGAGCGCGAAGAACAATGAACCGACCAGGGCAATGGCCGCGGCCAGCACAGTCATGCGCACTCCTCTCAGGTGGATGGTCGCCAGGTAGGGTCAAACGGACGTGTCCACAGGGAGACGGTCTGCCGAATCCTTCGTGGCCGAGCGGCGCTTGCGGACCCAGCGCACGCCTTCGACGATCCCCGTGATGGACAGCGCGATGCCGAGTCCGAGCAGCAGACCCTTGATCGGGTCGTTCTCGAAGGCCATCCCGCCGAAGAAGCCGATCAGGCCCGAGTACACGGCCCAGGAGGAGGCCGCGATCGCGTCGAAGAACGAGAACGAGCGCAGCGGATGCCGGACCGCGCCCATCGTCAGCGTGGTCGCCGTGCGGCCGCCCGGAATGTAGCGGGCCACCACCAGCACCATCCCGCCGCGCTCCTCCAGCGCGCCGCGGGCCCACACCAGCGCCTTGCGCTCGCGCAGCCTGCTTCCGCCCTTGTAACCGATCAAGTAGGAGACGTGGTCGCCGGCGAACGCGCCCAGCCCCGCCACCACGATGACCAGGGCGAGGTTCGTCTGGCCCGAAGCCGCGAACACCGCTGCCGTGATCACCGAGGTCTCCGCGGGCACGACGGGGAAGAACCCGTCGAGCAGCGCGAGCGCGAAGAGCGCGACGTACAGCCATGGTGACGACATCACCTGCTGAACCAGCTCGAGGATGGCATGCGACATGCCTGCACTCCGATCTTCTAGGGCTCTCTCAGCCTGTCTGTGAGAGGTGTCGCGGGGCATCGGGGATGCCCCGGGTCGAACGCGGGCCCGTCCCCTAGGAGGGTCAGGGGCCGCCACCCCATGAAGGTAGAAATTCCGCAGGTCATGGCACATCGGACTATCGGCACTCACCACCCCCTACTTTCGTCAGGGGTGGTGGGCGCTCACCTACGATCAAAGCGGCCGTCGCGGCCGAGCACAGGAGTGCGGCTACCCGCATTCAGGGTGGACCTAGCACTACCTTTCATGGGGTGAGACGCACCACCCCGCGCCAGACCGTGAACGACGTGATCCTGTGGATCCTGCTGTCGATCTGCGCCGCCGCGACGGGGCCCGACCCGTTCACGGACCCTGCCGGGTTCGCCGCGACCACCCTGCCGCGGATCGCGCTGGCGGCGGTCGCCGTGCTGGTGGGCAGGCCGTGGCCGCTGGCGGCGGTGCTCCTGCTGCTGCCGCTCGGCCCGTGGAACTTCGCCGAGGGCCTGGCCACCACCAACCTCACCTGGCCTGTGCGGCTGCCGGAGGTCAAGCTCTTCCCGCTGAACGCGCCCTCGCTGTTCGTGATCTGGTACGCCTACCTCACCGGGCGCCGGATGGCCCGCACGTGGCCGGCTCTGGCCGCGTTCTGCGTGATCGCCGTGACCGGGGCGGGGGTCGTGCTGTACCGGGGTGGCGGGCTCGCCTCCTGGATCACGCTGGTCAGCGCGCTGGTGGGCGCGTACGCCGTGCCGTACCTGCTGGGAGTGCTGCGCAGGCGGCTGCTGCAGCAGCGGGAGCAGAACAGGCTGTCGGTGGAGGCGCAGGCCAGGCTGCGGGAGCGGGCCAGGATCGCCCGCGACATGCACGACTCGCTCGGCCACGACCTGGCACTGATCGCGGTCAGGGCCGCCGGGCTCGAGCTGTCGCCCGGGCTGGACGAATCCCAGGTCAGGGCCGCGGGACAGCTACGCGAGGCCGCCTCGGACGCCACCGAGCGGCTGCGCCAGATCATCGGCCTGCTCAGCGAGGGACCGGCCCCGCTGACGCCGCCGGACGAGGACGTGCGCGCGCTGGTGGAGCGGGCCCGCGGCTCGGGCATGTCCATCGCGCTCGAGGTGACCGAGCCCGTACCCGCCCTTGCCCACGGGGTGGTCCAGGAGGCTCTCACCAACGTCGCCAAGCACGCCCCGGGCGCTCCGGTGACCGTCGAGATCGCGCCGCGCCGCATCGCGATCCGCAACGGCCCGCCCACCCGCCGTCCTGGCAGGCCGGGTGGCGGCCTCGGGCTCGCGGGCCTGCGCGAGAGGGTACGGCTGGCCGGCGGAACCCTGGCCGCGGGCCCCGCCGAGGGCGGCTACGCGCTAACCGTCGAACTGCCGGACGATCTTCCTTAGCCCCTCCACCACGTCCGCGCCCGACGGGGCGCGCTCGGGGTCGTTGAGCCACTGGGACATCACGCCGAACAGCAACGCGAGCTGCACGGAGCCGACCTGGTGGCCCTGCTCCATGCCCAGGCCCTCGCGCGCCTCACGCTGGCCCGCGACGAGCTGCTCGCGCAGCTCGGGGGAGTGCTCGGCCTGGACCATGGCCTCCACGCTGGCCGCCCACAGCGTCCTGTGCTCGTTGAGAGACTTGATCATCTGCGTCCACATGGTCTCGTAGCGCTGCGCGGGTGACGCGTCCGGGTCGTCCATGGCCCGCAGCGCCGCGTTGACCTCGTCGCTCCACTCCCGCATGCCCTCCACCAGCGCCATGTTGAGCAGCGCCTCACGGGAGCCGAAGTGGTAGCCGATGGCCGCCATGCTCACGCCCGCCGCCGCCGAGATGTCCCTGACGGTCGTGCGGGCCCAGCCCTTCTCCTCCAGGCAGCGGCGTGCCCCGGCGATCAGATCCTCGCGATTTCCCACGTCGGAACCTTAGCACGCACGCCTCAGACAAGCGTCTTGCGCATATGCGCAAATCGCGTCTATGGTGATCCCATCACCGACTTCGAGAGGACATGTCATGCGCATCCTGATTTCCGGAGGCAGCGTCGCCGGCCCCGCCCTGGCCTACTGGCTCAACCGCCACGGGCACGAGACCACGCTGGTCGAGCGGGCTCCCGGCGTCCGCGACGGCGGCGCCGCCATCGACTTCCGCGGCACGGCGCTCGACGTGCTCGAGCGGATGGACCTGCTCGGCACCATGCGCGAGCACCAGACCCGGATGGACTCGATGTCGCTGGTCGACGACTCGGGCAAGGTCGTCGCCACGCTCCCCGACGAGGCCATCTCCGGCGACCTGGAGGTGCTCAAGGCCGACGTGACCCGCATCCTGTACGAGGCGACCCGGTCGCAGACGGCCTACCTCTTCGACAACACCGTGACCAGGCTCGACCAGACCGACTCCGGCGTGACGGCCGGCTTCGAGAGCGGGCCTTCGCGCGAGTTCGACCTGGTGGTCGGCGCCGACGGGCTGCACTCGGCGGTGCGCCGCCTGGCCTTCGGCCCCGAGTCGGACTACCTGCGCCACCTGGGCATCTACGGCGCGCTGTTCACCACCGGCAACTTCCTCGACCTCGACCACGCCGGGCTGATGTACAACACGCCGGGCCGCAGCGCGCTGGCCTTCGCCGCCCGCGGCAACACCGAGCTGCGGGTCGGGCTGTCGTTCGTCGCCGACGGCCTGGCCTATGACCGGCGCGACAGGGAGCAGCAGAACGACCTGGTCGCCAAGGCCTACGCCGACGCGGGCTGGGAGGTGCCGCGGCTGCTCGAGGCGATGCGCGGGGCGAAGGAGTTCTTCTTCGACTCCTCCAGCCAGGTCGTCATGGACCGCTGGTCGGCCGGGCGGGTCGCGCTGCTCGGCGACGCCGCCTACTGCGCCGCCCCCACCTCGGGCCGCGGCACCTCCCAGGCGTTGATCGGGGCCTACGTGCTGGCCGGCGAGCTGGCCGCCGGCGACGGCCACGCCGCCGCCTTCGACCGCTACGAGCAGGTCATGCGGCCCTACGTCGAGCGCAACCAGGCGCACGGGCGGGCCGCGGCGCGCTTCTTCTTCCAGCAGCCCGACGACGACACCGTCGAGGCGCTGGGCGAGGAGGTCGACGACACGGTGGACCTCCCGGACTACCTCGGCACCACCGCCCGCCGGGCGTAGGCGGTGAAGGCCCCGTCGCTAGCGACAGGGGGCGACCGGAGGGCCGATCTCCCCGTCGGGGGAGAAGAGGCGCTCGTCCAGGTGGTCGAGGGCCAGGCAGGCCGCGCCGAGGACGACGCAGTCCGCGCCGAGCGCCGACGTGCGGATGTCGGGGACGTGCAGGCAGTGCGGTTCGAGGGCCCGCCTGAGCGGGCCGAGCAGCACGTCGGCGGAGCGGGAGAAGCCGCCGCCGAGCACGACGAGCTCCGGGTCCAGGGTGAGCACCATGGCGGCCGTGCCGATCGCCAGGTCGCCGGCGTACCGCTCGACCGCCGCCAGGGCCCGAGGGTCGCCCCTGCGCGCGGCGGCGAAGACCACGGCGGCGGCGTCCTGCGCGGGTGTGTCCACGGCGACCGGGCAGCTTTCGAGGTGCTCGCCCATCGTGCGCCAGCCGGTCACGTCCAGCAGCCCGACCTCGCCCGTGGCGCCGGTGAATCCGTGGTGGAGCGTTCCGTTGATGATCAGTGCGGCGCCGGGGCGGCGGCCCGCGTGCAGGTAGACCAGGTCGCGCACCCCTGAGGCCACGCCGAGGCGCTGCTCGGCCAGCGCGGCCAGCTTGCTGTCGTTCTCCAGCAGTACCGGGCAGGAGAAGTCCGCGCACAGGTAGCCGATCAGGTCCACGCCCGCCCAGTCGGGCAGCGTCTCCACCTGCGTGATCCTGCCCTCGCGGTCCACCACGCCGACCGTGCCCACGGCCACCGCCCAGATGTCGGCGTAGGTGAGCCCGGCGGCCAGCAGGGCGGCCTCGACCGCCCGGGTGACGGCGGCCAGGCGGGCGTCCTTGGTGGTCCCGGCGCCGGCCGAGGTGCGGCCGCTGGCCACGGCGTGCCCGTCGAGGTCGGCGACGGTCGCCAGGATCTTGTGCACGCCGATGTCGAGGCCGAGCACGTGCCCGGTGTCGGCGCGGAAGCGGTAGCGGCGGGCGGGACGGCCCATGACGCCCGGCGCGGGCTCGACCTCGGCCACCCAGCCGCGCTCGCGCAGGTCGGTGACGACGTCGCCCATGGAGGCGCGGGACAGCCCGGTCAGCCCGGCCAGCTCGGTCAGCGTGAGTGGCTGCGGGGCCGAGCGCAGGGCGCGGATGCCGCCCAGCGCGTTCAGCCGGCGCAGCCGCTGCAAGTCCCCGCCCTGCACTCGTCCTCCACTAATCATGGGCTCCACAGTATGTCTGCGATCTGTTCGCAAATCTAGGCATTGACCCCGAGGCCCAGAAGATGCTTATTTATGGAATCCAACATAAGTAAGTCGGAGTTGATCGCATGCCAGTCAGCATCGCCGTCGTGGGGGCGGGTATGCGCGGCCAGATCTACGCCAGGAACGCCGTCGTGGACGGCAGGGCGCGGATCGTGGCCGTCGCGGAACCGGATCCGGCCAGGAGGGCGGCCTTCGCCGCCGAGTTCGACGTGCCCGCCGAGGGATTGTTCGAGGGATGGGCGGAGCTCGCCGCGGTGCCCAGGCTCGCGGACGCCGTGGTCATCGCCACGCAGGACCGCCTGCACGAAGGGCCCGCGGTGGCCTTCGCCGACCTGGGATACGACCTGCTGCTTGAGAAGCCGCTGGCGCCCACGGAGGCGGAGGCCAGGCGGATCGTGGCCGCCGTCGAGCGCAACGGCGTCGTGTTCGCCGTCGGCCACGTGCTGCGCTACACGCCCTATACCAAGCTGCTGAAGTCCGTCGTGGACGGCGGCAGGCTCGGCTCGGTCGCCAGCGTGCAGCATCTGGAGCCGGTCGGCTGGTGGCACCAGGCGCACTCGTTCGTGCGCGGCCAGTGGCGCAGGGCCGACGAGTCGGGGCCGATGCTGCTGACCAAGTCCTGCCACGACATCGACTGGCTGCTGTACGTCCTCGGGCAGAAGCCGCAGCGGGTCGCCTCGTTCGGCGGCCTCGTCCACTTCCGCCAGGAGAACAAGCCGCAGGGCGCGGGGGAGCGCTGCGTGTCGTGCGCGGTCGAGCCCGGCTGCCCGTACTCGGCCAAGCGCCTCTACCTCGGTTGCCTGGGCGACCCACGCAAGGAGTTCTGGCCGCTGGCGGCCGTCACCGCCGACGCGACCGAGCGGGGCGTGCTCGCGGCGCTCGAGAGCGGACCGTACGGCAAGTGCGTCTACACGACCGACAACGACGTGGTCGACCAGCAGGTCGTGATCATGGAGTTCGCCGGGGGAGCGACCGTGTCGTTCACGATGACGGCCTTCACCCCGCTCGAGCACCGCAGGACCCGCGTCTTCGGCAGCCACGGCTACGCCGAGGGTGACGGCAGGACGGTCAGGGTCGTCGACTTCCGCGACGGGTCGGAGGAGGTGCTCGACTCGCGGACGGTCATGGGCGCCTCGGCCGCCGACGGGCACGGCGGCGGCGACGGCGGGCTGACCGCGGCCTTCCTCGACGCGGTCGAGGCCCGCGACCAGCGCGTCCTCGGCGGCGACGCGGCCGACGCGCTGGCCGGGCACCTGGTCGTCTGGGCCGCCGAGCGCGCCCGCGCGACAGGGACGGTGCAGGCCCTGTGACCCCCGGCGCGCCCAAGCTCCCTCACCCGCGGGCGGCGACAGACGCCCGGCTCCCGGCCCGGATGGCCAACCTCAGGAGGGCACCATGAGAAAGTTACCGTTACTCGCCCTGCTCACGGCGGCGCTGGTCGCCGGGTGCTCCGACGGCGGCCAGAGCGGTCCGCCGAAGGCGACGGGCTCCTTCGACCCCGCCAAGCCCGTCACGCTCACCTGGTGGACCGGCCAGATCGAGGACGGCGAGAAGCTGCTCGAGGGGCTCGCGGCCGAGTTCCACGCCAAGCACCCGAACGTGACGATCACCACCTCCTCCGGCGCGCCCAGCACCGACAAGCTGCTGGAGAAGCTGAGCGCGGGCTTCGCGGCCGGCGACTACCCGGACATCTCCTACGCCTTCGGCGCGTGGGCCACCAAGCTCGCCGCCAGCGGCAAGGCGCTGGACATCACCGACAAGGTCCGGCAGCCCGACGTGAAGTGGGACGACATCCCACAGGCCGCCCAGAAGACGGTCACGATCAAGGGCAAGGTCATCGGCTTCCCCGCCCTGATCGACGACATCGGCATCCTCTACAACAAGAAGCTGTTCGACCGGGCCAAGGTGGCCTACCCGACCAACGACTGGACCTGGGAGCAGTTCGCCGACGCCGCCAGGAAGCTCACCGATCCGGCCAAGAAGCAGTACGGCACGGCCTGGCCGGTCGACGGCGGCGAGGGCACGGTGTACCCGTTCTGGCCGCTGCTGTGGCAGCACGGCGGCGACATCCTCGACGCGGAGGCCACCAAGGCCACCTTCGACTCCGACGCCGCCGTGCAGGCGGCCACGATCCTGAAGACGATGGCCGTCACGGACAAGAGCGTCTACCTCGACCAGACCGCCACCAAGATCCAGCCCCTGTTCAACTCGGGCAACATCGCGATGTTCCTCACCGGCCCCTGGTCGAGCAACCCGAGCAAGAAGGCGGGGATCGACATCGGCGTGTCGTTCCTGCCGGGCGTCAACGGCGACCACCAGACCATCGCCGGGCCCGACTTCTGGGCCCTGCTCGACCACCAGGACCCCGCTCGGGCCCACTGGGCCTACGAGTTCGTCAAGTGGGTGACCGAGCCCGAGCAGGACTCGCGCTTCAGCGCGATCGCCGGGTCGCTGCCGCTGCGTGTCTCCGAAGGCGAGACCGCGGCGTTCAAGCAGCGGCTGCAGGACGACCCGACGCTGCAGGTCTATTTCGACAACCTGAAGAACGCCAGGAACCTGCGCCCGTCCATCGGCAGCTACACCGAGGTCTCCCAGGAGGCGGCCAACGGGCTGATCAAGGTGCTGGTGCAGGGCGCGGACCCGAAGCAGGCGCTGACCGAGGCCGCGCAGAAGGCCACCTCCGCGCTGGACGAATGATGTTCAGGAAAGGGCTCATCGGGTGGGGGTTCGTCCTGCCGGGGTTGCTGGTGATCGCCGCGATGCACCTGTTCCCCGCGGCCTGGGCGTTCCTCATCTCCCGCCAGAAGACCGACAACATCACCCCGGCCACCGACGTCGGATGGCGCAACTACGAAAAGATGATCAACGACCCGTCGGTGTGGGCGGCCGTGCGGCACACGCTGTTCTACACCGTGCTCTACGTGCCGGGGTCGATCGTCATCGGGCTGCTGCTCGCGGTGGCGCTGAACAGGAAGATCCGCTTCATCGGCTTCTACCGGACGTGCGTCTTCATCCCGTTCGTCGCCTCCACGGCCGCGCAGGGGATCCTGGCCGACTATGTCTTCGATCCCGCCTTCGGCGGTGCCAACAACGTGCTGCGGTTGCTCGGACTGCCGCAGCAGCAGTTCATGGAGAGCCCCTCGCAGGCCATGATCGTGCTGTGCGCGGTCGGCCTGTGGAGCTCGGCCGCCTTCAACGTCGTGATCTACCTGGCGGCGCTGCAGGACGTGCCGAAGTCGCTGACCGAGGCGGCCATGATCGACGGCGCCGGGCGCTGGCGGGCCTTCCGCAGCGTCGTGGTGCCGCACCTGGCGCCGGTGACGGTCTTCGTGGCCGTGTGGCAGACGATCCAGTCGCTTCAGCTGTTCGACCTGGTCTTCGTCACGACCAAGGGGCAGCCCGCCGACTCCACGACCACGATCGTCTACTACATCTACCGCGTCGCCTTCGAGCGGCTGCGCTACGGGTACGGCTCGGCGCTGGCCTACGGGCTGTTCGCCGGGACGTTCCTGGTGACGCTGGCCATCGTGGTCTACTCGCGCCGGCGCAGGGAGGCGTTCTGATGACCGCCGTGCGGACCAGGTCCGCCGTCGTGACGGTCCCCGCGGCCACGAAGACGAAGTGGCGGCTGCCGTTCAGCCCGTGGCACCTGCTGCTCATGCCGACCGCGCTGGTCTTCGTGCTGCCGCTGGTGTGGATGGTGCTGACCTCGCTGATGTCGCCCGGGCAGATCCAGCGGTACCCGCCGCCGTTCCTGCCCGACGGGATCCACCTCGACGGATACGTCAGGCTCTTCTCCGAGCAGCCCGTGCTCATCTGGGTGCGCAACTCGCTGATCGTGGTGGGCTGCGCGCTGGTCGGGCAGCTCGTGCTCTGCTCGCTGGCCGGGTACGGCTTCGCCAGGCTGAGGTTCCCCGGGCGCGGCGTGTCGTTCATGCTGCTGCTCGGCACGATCATGATCCCGGTCCAGCTGCTGATGATCCCGGCCTTCATCATGTTCTCCCGCGTCGGGATCGCCAACACGCTGGGCGCGGCCATCGTCCCGTGGCTGTGCTCGGTGTTCGGGATCTTCCTGATGCGGCAGTTCTTCCTCTCGCTTCCCGCCGAGCTGGAGGAGGCCGCGATGATCGACGGCTGCGGGCGGGTACGGGCGTTCGTCCGGGTCGTGCTGCCGTCGGCCAGGCCCGCGCTGGCCACGCTCGCCGTGTTCGCGCTGCTCGGTTCGTGGAACGACCTGATCTGGCCGCTCATCGGGATCAACAACCCGGCCTGGTACACGCTGCAACTGGGCATCGCCCAGTTCTCCGGCACCCACCGCACCGACTGGTCGCTGCTCATGGCCGGCAACGTGGTGGCGACCCTGCCGATGGCGCTCGGCTTCCTGTTCGCCCAGCGCCACTTCGTGGCCACCATGTCCTTCTCCGCGATCAAGGGCTGAGCCATGGCCGACTACAGAACCGCGGTCCCGTCCGACGAATCCGGCATCCTTTCCGTCTGGGCCGAGTCCTTCCCCGGCGCGCTCGAGGCGGTGCGCGCCGACTGGGAGGCGGTGCCGGAACGTGACTCGCGCACGTTCGTGGCCGCCGACCCCTCGGGCGTGCTCGCCGTGGTCCTCTACGTCCCCCGCCTGCTGCGCTCCTCCTCCGGGGCGCCGGTGCGGGTGGGCGGCGTGGGCGCGGTCGCCACCCGTACGGACGCGCGCCGGCGCGGACACGCGCGACGGCTGCTCGAACTGGCCCTGGAGGCGATGGCCCGTGACGGGTGCGCCTGGTCGTTGCTGTTCACCGGCAGCCCGCAGGTCTACACCTCGCTGGGCTGGCGCACGTTCCCGCTGCGCGAGCGTACGGCGGAGCCGCCCCACCCGGCGCCACCCGCCGACGGGGTGCGCCCGGTTCCGATCGTGCGGTGGCGGACCCTGGCGCCGATCCACGCGGCCTTCAACGCCCACCGGCCGCTGACCGCGGTGCGCGGCCCGGTGGACTGGACCCGCGGCGTCGGCCGCCGCCTGGGCCCGCCCGCCCGGCTGTTCGCCTACGCCGACCGCGGCTACGTCGCGCTGGCCGACCGCGGCGAACGGCTGGAGCTGACCGAACTGGCGGTCCTCGACGAGGAGGCCGCCTGGGCGCTGGCCCGGCACGCCGCGTCGCTGGCCGGCGGCCGCCCGGTCACGATCCGCTGCCCCAGGGACCCACTGACCGAGCCCGCTCTCCGCCGTGCCTTCGGAGCCCTGCGCCCAGGAAGGGACGAAGGCATGGCCAGACCCGTGCACGCCGGAGCCGCCGAGATCGACGCCCTGGTCCGCGCGCCAGAGGCCACGTTCTGGCTCGCCGACGGCTTCTGACCGTGATCGTTCATGCCGCGGCGGCTGATCGCCGGGGTGGCGTTCACCGGCCCGAAGGGCTGACCCACAAGGCTTTCCTCCCGAAATATCCCCCTATTTAGGAGTCTGTGTGCATTCCGCCCGCAAGTGGATCACTGTCGCCTTAGGAGTCACTCTGGCCACGGTGGCCTCACCCGCCGCCCAGGCCAAGCCGGAGCCCGTGGACGTCCAACTGCTGTCGATCACCGACTTCCACGGCTACATCACCCCGCAGAACAACGTGGCCGACGGCACGATCAAGGACCCGTCGGGCACGAACCTCGTCGTCGGCGGCGCGCCGTACCTCGCGACCCATCTCGCCAAGTTGAGGGAGGGGCACGAGAACACGGTCACCTTCTCCGCCGGTGACAACTTCAGCGGCTGGCCCACCGAGGTCTCTTTCCACGCCGACGAGCCCACGATCGAGTTCCTCAACAAGATCAAGCTCGACTTCACGACTGTGGGCAACCACGAGCTCGACCGGTCGCTGGAGTTCCTGCGCGACCACATGGGCAAGGGGCAGTGCTTCGGCGAGATCGGCGTCGACAGCTGCTTCACCGATTCGGACGGGCGGCGCTTCCACGGCGCCGACTTCGAGATCTCCACGGCCAACATCACCAGGAAGGGCGAGACGCGCCCGGTGCTCAAGCCGTACGTGATCAAGTACTTCCGCGGGATCCCCGTCGGGTTCATCAACCTGACCACCCCGACCACGGTCGGCGGCTCCACCTCCTACCAGCCGTCGCTGGACAACCTGCCGCTGGTGGAGACCGCGAATCACTACGTCGACGTGCTCAAGCGGCGCGGCGTGAAGGCGATCGTCGTCAATGTCCACGAGGGCGGCACGACCAAGGACGACCTGTACGACCGCTGCGTGAACCCGAGCGGGCCGGTCATCGACTTCGCCAAGCAGGTCTCGCCCGAGGTCGACGCGATCGTCACCGGGCACTGGCACGCACCGTTCAACTGCATGGTGCCCGACCCTGACGGCAACCCCCGCCCGGTCGTCGAGGCCGCCTACCACGGCAAGCTGATCAACGAGATCAACCTGAAGCTCGACCCGCGCACCCGCGACGTCATCCGCTCGGCCACCACCTCGGTGAACCACCCCGTCACCCGGGACGTCGTCCCCGACCCGGCCATGGTCCACCTGGTCGACTACTGGAACGCCAAGAAGAACGAGACCTACGCCAAGCCGTACGGCACGATCACCGGCGACCTGACCAGGACGCGGGACGCGACGGGACAGAGCACGCTCGGCAACACCGTGGCGGACGCGGAGTACGCCGACTCGCAGCGGACGCCCGGCGGCCAGGCCGACCTGGCCATGGTGGCCGTCGCCCCGGCCAAGGGCTCCAACTCCCTGCGCGGCGACCTGCTGTTCGCCAAGGGCGCCAACCCCGCCGACAGCGACGGCACCGTGCTCATGGGCGAGTCGTGGGCGGCCTGGGGCTACGCCAACCCGGTGCTCACCGTCACCGTCAAGGGCTCGCAGCTCGAGCAGGCCCTGGAGCAGCAGTGGCAGACGCAGGCCAACGGCACCGTGAAGTTCGCGCCGCTGGCCGTGTCCAAGAACGTCCGCTTCTCCTTCGACGCGACCAGGCCCGTCGGCGACAGGATCAACCCCGCGGATGTGATCATCAACGGGCAGCCGCTCGACACCGGCAAGGACTACCGGCTCGCCGCACTGGCCTACACGCTGCTCGGCGCCGACGGCTACGCCGCCTTCGCCGGGTACACCGACGCGGTGCGCGGCAACCGCGACTACGAGGCGATGCGGGAGTACCTGCGCCAGGGCACGGTGACCCCGCCCGCCCTGGACCGCGCGGTGCCGCTGTCCTAGCTCCCTCGCACGGGGGATGAGGTTCCCCTGACGGCGGGAGGGTCTCGCGGGCGCCGGGGAGCACGCTCGGAACATGACGACACCTCCCAAAGCCGGAATCGGCCGGGTCACGGCGGCGATCGTGGCGATCGCCGCCATGCTCCCCTACCTCACCCTCAAGATCCTCTGGATGACGGGCAGTTCGATCGGCGTCTCCGACCCGGCGCTGATGGGCTCCTCGACGATGCTCGGGATGAACGCCATGACGTTCGGCATGGACGCCGTCGCCCTGGTGCTCGCGCTCGGGTTCACCATGCGCTGGGGCATGCGGCTGCCCGGCTGGCTGGTGCTGCTGCCGCTGTGGGTGGGGATCGGGCTGCTGGCCAACATCCTGGCCAGCGCGCCGATCAGCATCCTCGTCGAGGGCTCGGCGATCTTCGCCGGCGGCGGGCCCATCGCGCCGTGGATCTACATGATGGTGTACGGCGGATTCATCGGGCAGGGCATCGGGCTCATGGTGGCGTTCGCCCTCTACGCCCGCGACCGGTGGCCGAACCTCTCGCTGCGGATCCAGCCCTTCCACCACGTCGTCGGCTGGGGTGCGCTCGTGGTGGCCTGCGCGGTCGGCGGGACCCGCGTCTCCTGGGCGCTGTCGGGGGAGCGGTTCGTGACCGCGATGCAGGACGGGGTCCAGGGCGTGCTCGGCATCGCCGGGGCCGTCTGCCTGGTGGTGCTCTTCCGCGGCGGCCGGCCGTACTGGTGGCTGCTCGTCGTGGCCTGGCTGGGGTCGGGGATCATGTTCGCCAACAGCCTCTACGCCGAGATCGTGGGCGCGGTCGGCGGGCCGTTCGGCTCGGGGTCGGCGAGCACGACGGCACGGCTGGTGGAGCTGTTCGCCCTGCTCACCGGCCTGGTGATGGGCCTGGCGGGCGCGTTCGCGCTAGGCGTGCGCGATGTGCAGGCGGTGCAGCAGCCGCTTGAAGGCGAAGATGGAGAACGTGATCGCCAGCCCGCTCATCACGGCCACCGCTGAGGTCCGCAGCAGCATGAACGTGCCGAGCGACTCGTGCAGCGCCAGCCAGATGCTCACCGTCGAGTTGGCCAGCAGCACGAACGCCCACAACAGCGTGATCCGCGCGAAGAACCTGCGCACCCGCTCGTGCCGGAGCACCGCCGACGGCAGGTGGATGTAGTCGAGCGTGAGCTTCTGCACGAGCGGCCTGTTGAACCGGACGCTGGCCAGGAACGCCATGCTGATGCAGATCGTGCCCAGCTCCGGCTGGATGAAGTAGATCACCCAGCTTCCGGTCCAGAACCCCACCGCGGCCCGCGCCGTGATCGCGATCGCCGCCAGGATCATCGTCGCGGGAATCCTGATCCGCCTGACCAGCCGGTAGATCAACCCCAGATAGACATACCCCACCGCCGCCGCCAGGGCCCCCTTGAGCCCCAGCACCGTGAGCGCCGCGTAGAAGACCGCGAGCGGGGCGACCACGCCTTCGAGCAGCTTCGGTACGGCCTGCCGCGCGAGAGCGGCGAGCCGGGGCAGTTGTATCGGGGGATGGTTCAAGACAGCTCCGCAGTCAACTAACCAGGCATGCGGGGATACGTACCGGTGGCCTACCGTACCCGACACCCGAACATGCGACTGCCCCTTTTGACGCGCTCCAAGCGGTGAAAGTTGCACATTCTTCCCTTTTGCGGATCATCCGGCCGGTGACAGAGCTGCCTGACAGCCATAATCTTTGCGAGTCAAAGCAGATACACTCCGTGGTCAAACAACAGCGAAGGGTGAGGTGTCCGTGGCTGGCGAAGGCATTCTCCGCTTCGGCTCCATCCACTGCGCCACCAACGTCCTGCGCACGGCCCCCACCGGCGTGCGCTGGTGGCGCTGATCTTGTCGTAGGTGTGCGCTACCTTCACGGCTGCCGGCTTGATCATCACGCCACGCTGGTGGCCGTGGAAAGGGGACTGCGCATGACTGAGGCACTCGAGCTGCACGTGTCGAGCAGCCGCGGCCGCTATGACCTGACGGCGGCCGCCGCCGGCGACGGTGTGCTCGAGGTCGAGGTGCTGTGCGGCAACGGCAACGGCGAGCTCGTCGCGCAGCTGAGCGGCACCGTCCCCGCCGCCGACCTGGCCGTGCTCGGCCGCCTGTTCAGCGCGGCCGCGGTGGCCGCCAAGGCCGACTCGCCGTTCTCGTCGCTGGAGGAGCTGCGCGCCAGGCCCGCCTGACAGGTCGCTGCCAGGCGACTGCCAGGCGGCTTCGGGAGCGTAGGGGGCATGACCTACGCGATCGAAGCCGAAGGGCTTGTGAAGCGGTACGGCGACAAGGCCGCGCTGGACGGGGTCGACCTGCGGGTCCGGGCGGGCACCGTGCTGGGGGTCCTGGGGCCGAATGGCGCGGGCAAGACCACGGCGGTGCGGATCCTGGCGACGCTGGCCGCCCCTGACGAGGGCCGCGCCCTGGTGGGCGGGTTCGACGTGACCCGGCAGGCCGCCAAGGTGCGGCGGCTGATCGGGCTGACCGGGCAGTACGCCTCGGTGGACGAGAAGCTCACCGGCACCCAGAACCTGGTGATGATCGGGCGGCTGCTCGGCCTGTCCCGCGCCGCCGCGAGAAGCCGGGCGGCCGAGCTGCTCGAGCGCTTCTCCCTGACCGAGGCGGCCGCCAAGCAGGCCGGCGCGTACTCGGGCGGCATGCGCAGAAGGCTCGACCTGGCCGTCAGTCTGGTGAGCCGGCCCCGGATCCTGTTCCTCGACGAGCCGACCACCGGACTGGACCCGCACGCGCGCAACGAGCTGTGGGACGTCGTCAGGGAACGGGTCGCCGACGGCGTGACCGTGCTGCTGACCACCCAGTACCTGGAGGAGGCCGACCAGCTGGCCGACGACCTGCTGGTCATCGACAACGGCAGGGTGGCCGCCAGCGGCAGGCCGGACGAGCTCAAGGCGCTGGCCGGCGGCCACCGCCTCGACGTCAAGCCCCTCAGGCAGGACGACGTCCGGCGGGCCGCCGCGATCCTCGGCGTCGAACCCGCCGACGACGGGCTGCTGACCATTCCTGTCCACGACCTCGCGGTGCCGCCCGCCGTACTCAGGAAGCTGGACGAGGCCGGGATCGTGCTCGCCGAGCACGCGCTGCGCCTGCCCTCGCTCGACGACGTGTTCCTCACGCTCACGGGGACGAGCAAGACCCTGACAGGAGCCGACAAGTGATCACCCAGAGCCTCACCCTTGCCTGGCGCAGCCTGATCCCGCTGAAGAACAGCCCGGGACAGCTGATCGGCCTGCTGATGCAGCCCGTGTTCATGATCGTGGTGTTCGTGTACCTGTTCGGCGGCTCGGGCGGCGACCGGGAGGGCGCCGTCATGTACATGCTGCCCGGCGTGCTGACCCAGGTGGCGCTGATCTCCACGATCGGCACCGGCATGAACCTGGCCACCGACATCGGCAACGGCGTTTTCGACCGGTTCAGGACGATGCCGATCGCCAGGATGGCGCCGCTGGCCGGGCGGATCCTGGCCGACCTGCTGACCCTGCTGATCACGATCACAACGTCGCTGATCATTGGTTATGTCGTCGGATTCCGGATCCAGACGGATCCGGTGCAGGCGCTGGCGGGGATCGGGCTGCTGGTGCTGTTCGCGATGGCGCTCAGCTGGGGCTCGGCCTGGATCGGGCTGAAGGCCAAGTCGGTCACCTCGATGCAGGGCATGGCCACCGCGGTGATCCTGCCGCTCACGTTCGGCAGCAGCGCCTTCATCCCCGCCACGCAGATGCCCGGCTGGCTGGCCTGGTGGATGGGCGTCAACCCCATCTCGCACCTGGCGGGCGCGCTGCGCGGGGCCATGGTGGGCGGCCCGTACGCCGTCGACGCCTGGATCACGCTCGGCTGGACAGCCGCCCTCGTCGCCGTCTTCGCCCCCCTCGCCCTTCGCGCCTACAACAGGAGAGTCAAGTGATCACCTCTGCCGAGACCATGACCACCCGCGACGGCGTCGAGCTCGTCGCCACGCTGTGGCGCCCCGCCGCACACGGCCGCTTCCCCGTCCTGCTGTCCAGGACCCCGTACGGCAGGGCCGAGCAGGCCGCCGGTTTCCACCTGAACGTGGCCCGCCTGGTCGAGGCGGGATACGCCGTGGCACTCCAGGACGTGCGCGGCACCGGCGACTCGGCAGGCCGTTTCGAGTTCCTCGCCCACGAGGCGCAGGACGGCCACGACGCTGTCCGCTGGGCGGCCACCGCCCCGTGGTCCGACGGGAACGTCGGCATGTACGGGGACTCCTATCTGGGCATCACCCAGTTGCTCGCCGCCCAGGAGCAGCCGGAAGGCCTGCGCGCCATCGCGCCGCACGTCACCCCCGCGGGCCTGTACGAGATCGCCTACCGGCACGGCATCCCCCACCTGAACGTGACGCTGACCGTGGCGTACGTCGCCTTCGGCCTGAACGAGCTGCAGCGCCGCGTCGCCCGCGGCGAGGCGGACCCGGAGGAGCTGGACAGCTACACCGCGGTCATGCTGTCGCCCGAGCACGCCGAGCGGGACCCGATCGGCGACCAGCCGCTCCTGGCAGAGCTCGCCCCGTTCTTCGCCGAATGGATGAACAACCCGGACCCGCGGGCGGAGCTGTGGCGGCGGGCGGTCGTCGAGCACGACAGGATCCGCGTGCCCGCGCTGATGAGTACCGGCTGGTACGACTACTTCGCCGAGGACACGATCGCCCACTTCCAGCGGTTCGACGACCGGTCACGGCTGATCTTGGGCCCGTGGACGCACTTCACCCACGACAGGGAGATCTTCGGCCGCGACTACGGCGACCTGGCGAGCCAGGACGCGATCGACTGGACGGGGATCCACCTCGACTGGTTCGGACACTGGCTGCGCGGCGAGCCGATGCGCGACCAGGACAGGGTCCGGTACTTCGTGATGGGCGGCGACGAGTGGCGCACCGCCCGGCACTGGCCGCCGCAGGAGGTGCGCCGCGTGCTCCACCACCTCGGGCAGGACGGGACTCTCGGCACCACGCCGAAGAACGGCAGCAGGGAGTTCGTCAGCGACCCCGGCGACCCGGTGCCCACGCTCGGCGGCGCGGTGATGGTCTTCGACGGGTTCGGCCCGCTGGACCAGCGGCCGCTCGACGGGCGGACCGACGTGCTGCGCTACCAGACGGAGCCGCTGGCCGAGGCGGTCGAGGTCGCGGGCCCCGTGGAGCTGGTCGCGCGCGTCTCCACCTCGGCCAGGTCGGCGGACCTCGCGGCCAAGCTGATCGACGTGCACCCCGACGGCCGGGCGGAGCTGCTGATAGACGGGATCGCCAGGGTCGGCGAGGGCGGCGAGGTCAGGGTGGCGCTCGGCGAGATCGCGAACCGGTTCCTGCCGGGCCACCGGATCCGGGTGGACGTGGCGGGCTCCAACTTCCCGCGGTTCGCCAGGAATCCGGACAAGGGCACCACCACGCTCCACGCGCCGTCCTACCTGGTGCTGCCGATCAGCTCGTAGACCTCCGCACGGGTCATCGCGCGGCCCCGGCCGTGCAGCAGCTCGAACCGCTCGGAGCCCAGGGACTGCCGGGCCGACTCCGCCCCGGCGAGGGTGCCGGGCGCCTGGTCGGCGGGCTCGGCGGCGGCGGACGCGCCGAACAGCACGGCCGCCCGCTCGGCGTCGCCGGCGGCCTGCTCGGCCAGCGCGAACCCGGCCAGCACGGTGGACAGCATCGGCAGGTCGGGGTTGTCGCCCAGCTTGCCCAGAGCGATCCCGTGCTGTTCGAGCGCCGGTCCGACGTCGCCGAGCTCGGCCAGGACCCGCCCGTACCCTTCGTGCACCGCGGCCACGAACTGCGGCACCGGCGGCGCGTCCACCAGCAGCGTGATCATCTCCTCGAACCCGGCCCGGGCGCCGGCCAGGTCGCCCCGCGCCGAGGCCAGCCCGCACTCGGCCAGCCCCAGCTGGATCAGCGCGAACACGGGCGTGTCGGCGTCGGCCATCGACCGGCACCTGGCCAGGTCGGCCGCGGCGCCCTCCAGGTCGCCGGCCTGGACGCGCAGCGAGGCCAGCCGGGTCAGCGTCGAGATCCGCTCCATCGGGCTGACCCACTCGAACGTCAGCGACCCGGCCTCCGCGATCAGATCGTCGGTGGGCGCCCCCCTGGCCGCCCGCCTGAGAGCCAGCCCGAGCAGCGCCTCGCTCAGCCCCCACCGGTCGCCCAGCTTCCTGAAGATGGCCGCGGCCTGCTCCAGGTTCTCCTCGCTGTGCCCGCCCGGCGGGCCGATCATCCTCGCGCACGCCGCCAGCCACAGGTCGTCGGACTCGGCGTAGCGGCGGGTCAGCTCGGCGGCGTACTCGTTCTGCTGCGAAGCCGCGGCCATCACGAGCTGGCTGATGAGCAGCAGCGGGTGCACGGGCCCCTCCCGCTCGGCCGCGTCGATCAGCTCCTCCATCTCTGTCCACAGCCGCTCCATGGCGCCCTTGTCGCTGATCAGCTCGCCGAACAGGCTGATCCCGTAGGCGAACCGGCACGCCGCGTACGCCCGCACCAGGCCCTCCGGCGGCCGGTTGCCTGCCAGCTCCATCGCCTTGGTGGCCCACGCCGCCGACTCCTGGTGGTAGCCGCCCATCCACCAGAACCAGGTCAGCGCCGCGCACAGCCGCAGCATGATCTCGACGTCGCCCGTTTCGTGCGCCCAGTGCAGCGCCGCCGCCCAGTTGTCGCGCTCGGCCGTCAGCCGCTCCATGTGCTCCAGCTGCGCCGCCGTCCGCAGCTCGGGCACCGCGCGCTCGGCCAGCTCCATCAGGTCTACGGCGTGGCGGCGCCGGAAGTCCGCCTCCTCGCCCGACTCCGCCAGCCGCTCGAGCGCGTAGGCGCGGATCGTCTCCAGCATCGTGTAGCGGCCCGCCGCCGAGACCTGGACCAGCGACTTGTCGACCAGCGCGCCGAGCACGTCGGGCGTGGCGTCGCACACCGCCTCCACCGACTCGAGCACGGCGCCGCCCGCGAAGACCGCCAGGCGCCGTGCCAGCGTCCGCTCCTGCCCGTCAAGCAGGTCCCAGCTCCACTCGACCACCGCGCGCAGCGTCTGCTGGCGTGGCAACGCCGTCCTGCTGCCGCCCGTGAGCAGCCGGAACCGGTCGTCGAGCCGGTCGGCGAGCTGCCTGGCCGTCATCGTGCGCAGCCGGGCGGCGGCCAGCTCGATCGCCAGCGGCATCCCGTCGAGCCTGCGGCACAGCGACACCACGGCGTCGGTGTTCCCGGCGTCGAGCGCGAAGTTCGTCGCCCGGTCGAGCAGCAGCCGCACCGCCGGGAATCCGGCGGCCAGCTCGGGCGGCCCGCCCACCGGCGGCAGCTCGAGCGACGGGATCGGGGCGAGCCGCTCGCCGGGCACGTTCAGCGGTTCCCTGCTCGTGGCCAGCACGCGCAGGCCCGGACAGTCGGTCAGCAGCGACTCTGCCAGCGTGGCGACCGCGCCGATCAGGTGCTCGCAGTTGTCCAGCACGATGACCGCACGGTGCTGGCCGAGCGCTTCCGCCACCCGGGCCGACGGGCCGTCGGGGCGCCAGGTGGAGTCCGGGTGGAGGCTGGGTGCCGATTCGCGCAGGCCGAGCGCGTCAAGCACCGCGGCGGGCACGCCGTCGGGGTCGGTGACCGGTGCCAGCTCGACGATCCAGCCGGGCGTCATGCGCAGCGCCGCCTCGGTGGCCAGGCGGGTCTTGCCCGCGCCGCCGGGTCCGACGATCGTCACCATCCTGGCCTCGCCGAGCAGGCCGGTGAGCTGGGACAGCTCGTCCTCCCTGCCGATGAAGCTGGTCAGCGGCCTGCGCAGGTTGCTCCTCGGCAGCGCGCCGTTGCCCTCCGGTACGGCCTGCCGTACCGGATCGTGGTGGGCGGACTCGCCCGCCAGGACCGACAGGTGGGCGGCGCGCAGGTCGGGGCCCGGATCGACGCCCAGCTCGTCGGCGAGCCTGGCGCGGGTCCGCTCGAAGAGCGCCAGCGCGTCTGCCTGTCGGCCGTCGGCGGCCAGCGCGCGCATGGCCAGGGCGGCCAGGCGCTCGCGCAGCGGATTGGCGGCCACCTCCGCCAGCAGGTCGAGGCCGGCCGTGCTGCCTCGCAGGAGCAGCGACTCGACGGCGGACAGGCGCTCGTCCTCCAGGGAGGCGGCCACGTTGGCCAGGTGCGGCACGGAGGTGAGCCCGGCCAGCGCGGGCCCGCGCCACAGCGCCAGCGCCGCCTCGGGATCCTGCCTGGCCAGGCGCCCGAACCGGAGCGCGTCGACGTCGTCGTCCGGGATCGCCAGCACGTACCCCCCGGGGCGGCTCTGCACCGCCTCGGCCGGCCGCAGCGCCGCGCGCAGCCGTCTGACCAGGGTCTGCAGGGCGTTGGCCGCGTTGGCGGGCGGGTCGCCCGGCCACAGCGCGTCGATCAGGCGCTCGGCGGTGACGGTGCGGCCGGCCTCGAGCGCGAGCAGGGCGAGCAGCGTCCGCACGCGGAACCCGCCGACGGCCACCGGGCCTGCCTCGCCCTCGACCTCCAGCGCCCCGAGCATGGATATCCGCACACGTCTCATCCTGCCGTGCCGGCGGGGGTGGTAGGGCTCGCGCGGCCACCCCTAGCCGCGCGAGCCGTACTCCACCACGGACCCGCTGAAGATCAGCGCCGCCAGCCCCGGCGCCAGCAGGTCCTATTTCATAGTAAACCTATGGGGAATTTGGGTAAAGACCCATCGTGAGAGTGATCGCACCCGCGCACACCAGGGCCACCGCCCACATCCTGTCCAGGTTGAACCAGGCCCTGCGCAGGATCTTCAGCCCGACCACCTCGTAGACGACCAGGGCGATCGTGCCCGCGACCACGAACATCGCCAGCGTGTGCAGTGCCGCCACGGCCAGGCCGCCGGTCAGCATGTGATGGTGACCCGCGACGCTCTGGCTGGTGAAGACGGGCAGCAGCATGAGCCCGGCGCCGTGCGCCGAGGACATCAGGAACGACCACGCGGCCAGCTGCGGCAGCGTCAGCCGCATGCCCACCCAGCGGAAGTGCCGCTTGGACAGCAGCCGCCACAGGCCGAACCCGACCAGCACCACGCCGCCGCCGATCGACAGCACGCTCCCGGTGACCAGCGAGCCGGTGGCGCTGACCACGAGCGCCACCGCGGCCACCGAGGCGAGATGGCCGAGCGCGATCACCGGGATCGACTGCAGCAGCAGGTCGCGGCTGCGTTCCTGCAGGCCGCGGGCCACGGCGAAGAGCCAGCCCATGGCCGGGTTCAGGCCGTGGAAGGCGCCGAGGAGCAGGACGGCCGCGATCGTCACGGGTAGCAGTAGGAGTCAGAGGAGGCGTCCCCGCCCTGCAGGCGCACCTGGTGCAGGCGCAGGCCGCGGAAGTCGTCGCCGTGCGGGAAGAAGTTCTTGTCGAAGGTGAAGCCGTCGGCGTCTACCCTGGCCAGCCAGGCGCCCACCCCCTCCGGGTAGAACTGGTCGTCCCACGCGCCGTAGAGCGAGTTGGTGAAGTAGACCCGCTTGCCGTCGCGGCTCACCTCGACCATCTGCGGGCCGCCGCTGAGAGGCTGATCCAGCGACGGATGCGCATTTTTCCCGACAATGCCGCCTATGCGGAGGCTGCCGATCTCCACCGGCTTGTACGGGTCCGAGACGTCGTACTGTTTGAGCTCGCCCGTGCCCCAGCAGGAGACGTACAGCCGCTGGTCGTCCACGGACAGGTCGATGTCGGTCACCAGCGGCGGCACGGCGCCGAAGGGTTGCAGGATCGGCGGCAGGTCCGCGGGATCGGCCGGCTCCGCGGGGATCGTGATGACCTTGCGGGCCTGCCAGCGGTCGTCCTCGCGGAACCACAGCCACACCGACGCCGACAGGTCCTCCACGCTGACGACCACGCCGACGAAGCCGTACTGCTTGGTCGGGTCGTGCGCGGGCCGCAGCTCCAGGGTCATCTGGTGCTGGTCGCCCAGGTCCACCTCCTGGACGTGGCGGCGCTTGCGCAGGTCCCAGAAGTGCAGCTTGTGGCCGTACTTACGGCCCAGCAGCAGCTCGCCGACCAGCCCGTCCTCGATCATCGACGGCGTGCCCCATTCGGAGCTGACCAGCACGTCGTAGTTGAGGTGCCACCAGAAGTCGTAGGCGAGGTACTGCGGCCCGCGGTCCATCTCCCACCGCCCGAGCACCTCGAAGGAGGTGTGGTCCAGGATCGCGATCCCGCCTGGGCCGTCCTCGCCGTTGGCCCCGCCCAGCGCCGAGACGTACAGTCCCTCGGGGCCGCAGTGCACGGTGTGCGGGCGGGAGTACCCGGCCCGCTTGGCCAGTTCCTCCGGCTCGATCACCTTGACCAGCTCAGGGCTTACGCGGTCCTTGGTGTCGTAGATGTGGATACGGGATGACCTGATCCCGGGCACGACCAGGTAGCGGCGCTCGACGTGCGGGTGCGGCGCGTATGGGCACAGCGCGCTGCTGCACGCGTTCCAGCCGAAGTGGTGCAGCTCGTTGCCGGTGGTGGGCAGATCGGTCCACCCCGTGACCTGGCCGGTGTCGGTGTCGACTACGGCTATGGCGTCGGGTTTTTGCGCCTGTCTGTCGAAGGCGACCACATAGGCGCGCTTCTCCGCGGGCGCCTCGGCTGCGTCCCTTGGAGAGGGATAAAACGTTGGGTCCGGAGTCCAGAGCGTCATGCTTCACACATATTCATCGATTACCTACTCGGTCAACAGGTTTGTAAAGAGGTTTACAGTCTTGGGCCTTTATGATGAATTCAGGAAATGACGGCACAAGGGACCTGCGATCCCCGGTTCTCCCAGGTCGCGGAGGAATTCGAGCGGAACCTCGCCGACCGTGGTGAGGTGGGCGCCTCGGTGTGCGTGATCCTCGACGGCGAGGTCGTCGTCGACCTGTGGGGCGGCCAGGCCGCACCCGGCGAACCCTGGCGGCGCGAGACCCTCGGGCACGTCTGGTCCTGCACCAAGGGCGCCACCGCACTCTGCGCGCACCTGCTTGCCGCGCGCGGCGAACTCGACCTCGACGCGCCGGTGACCCGCTACTGGCCCGAGTACGGCGCGCGGGGCAAGAGCGGCACGCTGGTCAGGCACTTACTCGCGCACCAGGCGGGGCTCCCCGCGCTGCGGGAGCCGCTGCCGCCCGGGGCCTTCTTCGACTGGAAGCTCATGGTCGAGCGCCTCGCGGCGGAGGAGCCGTTCTGGGAGCCGGGCACCAGGCACGGCTACCACGGCCTCACCTTCGGGTTCCTCGTGGGCGAGGTCATCAGGCGGATCAGCGGGCGGTCGCTGGGCACGTTCTTCCGCGAGGAGGTGGCCGAGCCGCTCGGGCTTGAGTTCTGGCTCGGGCTGCCCGAGTCGGAGGAGGGACGGGTGGCGCCCACGATCCCGGCCGACCCTCCGGCCGAGCCGCCCTCGTTCTACCTGCGGGCCTTCTCCGACCCCGGGTCGGCGCAGGCGCTGCTGCTCGCCAACACCGGCGGGTACATGGCCGAATCCGACACGCGCGAGGCGCACGTCGCCGAGTACGGCGCGATCGGCGCGATCACGAACGCGCGCGGGCTCGCCGGGATGTACCGGCCGCTGGCCGAAGGGCGCCTGCTGCCGGTCGAGCAGCGGACGATCATGTCCACCACGGCCTCGGCGGGCACGGACGCGGTGCTGCTCGTGCCGACCCGCTTCGCGCTCGGCGTCATGCGGTCGGTGGACAACCGGTACCTGCCCGCGGCCGACAGCGAGGGCGCGATGATGTCGACCACGGCCTTCGGGCACTCGGGCATGGGGGGCTCGGCCGGATTCTGCGATCCTCCCGCGCGGCTGGCGTTCGGTTACACGATGAACAAGCAGGGTGCGGGGCTGGGCATCAACCCGCGCGGGCAGGCGCTGGTGGATGCGACATATCGGTCACTCGGGTACGACCAACTTGGGGGAGGAATCTGGTATCGGTCCTGAAATATCGTGGGATCCATGTTCTTCGGCATCATCGACATCTGGAAATATGTCGTCGGCGCGTTCCTGATCATCCTGCTGCCGGGACCGAACTCGCTGTACGTGCTGAGCCTGTCCGCACAGCGCGGCGTCCGCCAGGGCTACACGGCGGCCGCCGGGGTCTTCCTCGGCGACACGGTCCTCATGCTGCTCACGGCCGCGGGCGCCGCCTCGCTGCTCAAGTCGAGCCCCATCCTGTTCACGATCGTGAAGTACGCGGGCGCGGGTTACCTCGCCTACATCGGCTTCCAGATGATCCGCTCGGCCTGGCGCTCCTGGCGTCATCCCGAGACGCTGCAGGCCGAGCCCGTCGAGGTGCCGAAGGCCCGCCCGTTCCGCAAGGCGCTCACGATCAGCCTGCTCAACCCGAAGGCGATCCTGTTCTTCCTCTCCTTCTTCGTGCAGTTCGTCGACCCGGGCTACAGCACTCCCGCCCTGTCGTTCCTGATCCTCGGCGCCATCATCCAGGTCTTCAGCGTTCTGTACCTCACGACGCTCATCTTCGGCGGCACGTTCCTCGCCGGCCAGTTCCGCGCCCGCAGGAAGCTCTCGGCCGGGCTCACCTCAGGAGTCGGCGCCCTCTTCCTGGGCTTCGGCGCCAAACTGGCCACCAGTTCCCTGTCCTGAGGGGCGCCGGTCCACGTGGGCGGCGAGGGCGGAGGCGGCCAGCACGTTCCCGTGCTCGGTCGCCTGCCGGAGTACGACGACGGCCTCTCCCGTCCGCCCCGAGGCGGACAGGAGGTCGGCCAGGGCCAAGGGCGCGGCGAGGTTGCCCGCCGCGACCTGCCGGCGCAGCAGGGCCTCACCGAGCTGGTCGACCGAAGCCCTCGGGCCCACGCTCACGGGGAGATCGCTGTTGGCCGAGGCCCGGCGCCGCCACATGGCGGCCTGCTCCGTCAGGCCCGCCCGATCGTAGAGTCCCGCCAGGCTCCACATCGCGTGGCGGTTGCCGGACTCGGCGAGCGGTTCCCACAGCCTGCCCGCCTTGTGCGGCTCGCCCTTGCGTTCCAGAAGGCCGGACAGCGCGGGGAGGGCTCTGGAATCACCGCCCTCCACCATCTGGACCAGCCACAGCTCCGCCTCCGCGACGGCGCCCCGCCGTTCCAGCGTCGCCGAGAGCTCGATGGTGCCCTCCACGTCGTGCAGCGCGGCGACCCTGCGCAGCCACGTCTCGGCCTCGGCCTGCTCGCCGATCTCGTCCAGGGTCCTGGCCAGTTCCCTCATGGCGAGCACGTCCCCGGCGGAGGCGGCGCGCCGCCAGACCTCGCACGCCGCGCCGCCCTGGCCGGTCCGCAGCAGGAGGGCGCTGAGCTGGCGCATGGCATGCGGGTCTCCTTCCCGCGCCGCCTCGCGCCACAACGCGTACGCCTCCTGGGGGCGGCCCAGCTTCTGGAGCAGCCGGGACGCCTCGCTCCTCGCGGAGGGCTCGCCCCGCACGGCCGCCGCGTGCAGGACCTGGTAGGCGTCCTCCGGCCTGCCCATCTCCTCCAGCCGCGTCGCCAGTCGCTTGGCCGCCGCCAGGTCTCCCTGCTCCGCCGCGGCCGCGAGCCACGACTCGGCTTCCTCGGGACGCCGGGCGCTGTCCAGCTTGTCGGCCAGTACCCACATGGCGTTGACGTCGCCGGCCTCGGCCGCCGGGCGCCAGAGCTCGGCGGCCTCGACGGCCCGTCCCGCCTTCTCCAGCTTCTCCGAGCGCGCCCACAGGTCGTACACGTCGTCGGTGTCGGCGCGAGGGCGGCGGGTGACGTGATCCGTCCACCGTTCGGCCTCCCGCAGCGAGCCACCGAGCGCCTCGATGAGCCGCTGCAGCTGGCGCCCCCGCTCGGCGCCGGAGACCAGGCGGTGCACGGTGGTGTGGCTGACCTTCATCCGGGTCGCCAGCCAGCGGATCGACGGGTTCCCGACCGAGGCCCTGAGCTGCGCGAGATACGCGACCAGGTCGCGTTCCGCGCCCTCCCAGGTTCTGGCCACCGCGCGTAACCGGGCGAACCTCGCGTTCACCGCGGGGCTGGTCGTGCCGAGCAGCGCCGCGATCTCCTCGACGGTGTAGCCCTCGCTCCTGAGGATCACCATCCGGGCGTTGGCGGGTCCCATCTTCCTGAGGATCTCGATCGTGGTCAGCCGGCGCTCGGCGATCTCCTCAGGGTCGGCCGCGTTATCGGGCCCCGCTTCGGCGACGGGGAGCTCGCGCCTCTCCCTGGCCGCCTCCGAGACGCGCGACCTGGTGAGGCGGACGATCGAGGCCCTGATGTCACTGCTGGATCGCAGGGTCTCCCACCGCTCGTACGCCGCCAGCATGACGTCCTGGATCAGATCCTCGTCCGGGTCCCCGTCGAGCGCCTCGGTCACCCAGCGCATGCCGAGCGGGCAGAAGTCGCCGAAGTCGAAGGGGATCCTGACGCCCTCGCGCAGGCTCTGCTCGGCCAGGCCACGTCTCACCGACCACTCCTCCGGGTCGGCGGAGCAGGCGATCGCGATCGCCCTGAGCAGCGGAACGGAGGGCAGCGAACGGCCCGCGAAGGCCTCCGACAGCGCGGCGGGACTGTAGAACGTCGTCGCGCCGAGGCTGCGCAGCGACGGTTCGCCGGCCTTCAGCCTGAGGAGCCGGAGTTCGCGCACGAACTCGTGGATGACGTGCGGTCCCGCGATCGGGGCGTGGACCGGGTTCCTGCGTCCCTCGCGCTCGCTTCTGGCGCGGTGTTCCATGAGGGCGCGCAGATGGTGCTGGCCCTGCGAGGTCAGCCGGTAGTAGCGCCGTCTCGGCCCTCGCTGGTCCTGGTCGGAGATGTCCCATGCGCTGCTGACCCAGCCGTGTCTCTCCAGGCGGGACAGGACGGGGTACACCGTGCCCGTCGGGCGCCGGGTGGTCTGCGCGATCTCCAGGCCGTAGACCTCCCCGCCGCTCGCACCGGCGAGGGCGTGCAGGATGTCGAGGGTCGCCGCTGTCAGGCGAATCGTCATGGACACCGACCGGAGCCTTCTATCTATGTAGAGATAGCGGACCGTGTTCAGCCCGAGCGACTAATCTGTGGGGAGAGCAGAACGAGGTGAAGACCCGCCCAGGGGAAAACTGTCACGAGTCTCCACCTCGCCTTACTGCGTCGCCGCGTGGCTGGCCCGCGGGCTCCTGGTTAGAGCCCGTGCCAGCCGTCGCGGACGACCTCGAAGAGCCTGATCGCCACGAGCGCGACAGTGCTGAGCTTGGTCGCCCGTCTCAAGACGCGGCGGAGGCGACTGCGCGCCCGTCGTTTCCTCTGGGCGTCGGACTCCGACCTTTCGCACGGCTCGTCGCCGTCTGCCGAATCGGGCATTCGCCTAACCTGCTTCCTGCCGGATGGCAGCCCCCCGGGGGACCCGCCATGCTGCGATCGGCTCCGGCAGGAGCGGTCCTGCCTAAGGGTAGCCGCTTGATCCCACAAATGCGGTCAAAGGCAACATCAGCCACATAGGTCTTGAGATTCGGCGATTCACGCCCGCGCTGCGGCGGCGAGAGGCTCGACGCGGTAGGGGACCACCGACGACAGGGTGATGACCGTGGTGCTGCGCCGTACTCCGGGGATGGCCAGCATGTGGTCGATGACCTGCTGGATGTGTTCGTGGTCGCGCCCCGCGACGCGGCACCACACGTCTCCGGGGCCCGTCACGATGTAGGCCTCGAGGAGCTCGGGGATCGCCGCGAGCGCGCGGGAGATCTCCGTACGGCCGGCCTGCTCGACCTCCAGCGTGGTGAACGCCTGCACCGGGTGGCCGAGCGCGGCGGGGGAGAGGCTGGGGCCGAAGTCGGTGATCACGCCGTCGGCCACCAGGCGGTCGAGGCGGGCCTGGACGGTGCCGCGGGCGACGTTCAGCAGGCGCGCCAGCTCCAGCAGCCCGGCGCGGGGCCGCTCGCGCACCAGGCGGAGGATGCTCAGGTCGAGCTCGTCGAGCCCATGACGACGTGCTGGCATATCGACACCTAAAGACGGCTATAGCTGTAAAAATGACAGTATAAACCGTCGTGTGTTGTCAGGCTGGACAGCAGCGCAGAACACTGGCGGGCATGCACAAGTACCCGTTCGTCGCTTACCGGCCCGAGCGCTACCCCGAGGACGAGATGGTCAAGCGCGGCCGCGAGTTCTACGAGCTCGTCGACCGCCGCCGCAGCGTCCGCTTCTTCTCCGACGAGCCGGTCCCGCGCGAGTGCGTGGAACTGGCCGTGCTGGCCGCCAACACCGCGCCGTCGGGCGCGCACCAGCAGCCGTGGACGTTCGTGCTGGTCGGCGACCCCGCCACCAAGCGCCGCATCAGGGAGGCCGCCGAGGTGGAGGAACGGCAGAACTACGAGGGCGGCCGCCTGCCGCAGGAATGGCGCCAGGCGCTGGCCCCCTTGGAGACCGGATCCGACAAGTCCTACCTGGAGACGGTCCCGTGGCTGGTGGTGTGCTTCGCGCAGAAGTACGGCACGCGCCCCGACGGCACCCGGGTCAAGCACTACTACGTCAACGAGAGCGTCGGCATCGCCTGCGGCCTGTTCATCACGGCGCTGCACACGATGGGCCTGTCCACGCTCACCCACACGCCCAACCCGATGGCCTTCCTCAGCGACATCTGCGAGCGCCCGCCCAGCGAGCGGCCCTACATCCTCTTCCCCGTCGGCTACGCGGCGCCCGACGCGGAGGTGCCGGACCTGACCCGCAAACCCCTGGACCGGGCCCTGGTGAGCCGGCCGTAAAGTTGGGCCTTTTTCGGTTGGCGTTTGTTCTTCACCCTCGGTGCAGGCACGTGTCAAGCACCCACGAGGAGGGCACAGTGAGACGCCGATTAGCCGTGCTGGTAGCCGTTCTGGGGTTGTTCTGCCTGACCGGCATCAACCCCGCGGCCGCCGCGGAACCACCCGCCAACAAGCAGTATCGGGTCCAGGGCCCCGCGGACGCGCGGCAGCGCAGCGCCGTGGCCGCCACCGGAGCCGCCATCGAAGAGGTGACCAAGGACTCGGTCCTGGTCACCGCCACGGAAGCCGAGGCCGCCGCGATCAAGAGGCTCGGCTTCCGGGTCGCGGAGGTGCCGCGCCCGTTATCCCCGTCCGCCGCCGCGACACCCTTTGACTTCCCGCCGGCGGACTCGGGATACCACAACTACGCGGAGATGACCGCGGACGTGAACGCGCTGGTGGCCGCGCATCCGACCATCGCCAGCAAGTTCACCTACGGCACGTCCTACGAGGGCAGGCAGCTGATCGGCATCAAGATCAGTGACAACGTCGGCACCGACGAGAACGAGCCCGAGGTGCTCTTCACCGCTCACCAGCACGCCCGTGAGCACCTCACGGTCGAGATGGCGCTGTACATCATGCACCTGCTCGCCGACAACTACGGCTCCGACGCTCGCATCACGAACCTGGTCAACAGCCGAGAAATCTGGATTCTGCCGGACCTTAACCCGGACGGCGGCGAGTACGACATCGCGACGGGCAGCTACCGGTCGTGGCGCAAGAACCGCCAGCCCCCGAACGGCACCGACCTGAACCGCAACTGGGCCTACAACTGGGGCTGCTGCGGCGGTTCCTCCGGCTCGACCTCCAGCGAGACCTACCGCGGGACCGCCGCCGAGTCGGCGCCCGAGGTCAAGGCCACCGCGGACTTCGTGCGCAGCCGCGTCGTGAACGGTGTCCAGCAGATCAAGACGAACATCGACTGGCACACCTACAGCGAGCTCGTCCTGTGGCCGTACGGCTACACCTTCGACGACACCGGTCCTGGCCTGACCCAGGACGACCACGACGCGTTCGCCGCGCTCGGCCAGAACATGGCCTCGACCAACGGCTACACCCCTGAGCAGGCCAGCGACCTGTACATCACCGACGGCACCATCGACGACTGGCTCTGGGGCGTCTACAAGATCTTCAGCTTCACCTTCGAGATGTACCCGACCGGCGCCAACCCCGGCTTCTACCCGCCGGACGAGCAGATCGTCCCGCAGACGACGCGGAACAAGGAGGCGGTGCTCCGCTTCCTTGAGTACTCCGACTGCGTCTACCGCATCATCGGTAAGGAGTCCCAGTACTGCGGCACCGGCACCCCGCCCACGACCGTCTACTCCGACAACTTCGAGACGAACACCGGCTGGACCACCAACCCGTCGAGCACCGACACGGCCACCACGGGCCAGTGGGAGCGCGGCGTCCCCCAGGCGACGAACTCCTCCGGCGCCAAGCAGCTCGGCACCACGGTCAGCGGCACCAACGACCTGGTGACGGCACGCCTGGCCGGCGCGTCCGCCGGTGACAACGACATCGACGGCGGCGTCACCTCGATCCAGTCGCCGCCGATCACGCTGCCGAGCACGGGCACGCTGACACTGTCGCTGTCGTGGTACCTCGCGCACGGCTCCAACGCCACCAGCGCGGACTACTTCAGGGTCAGGGTCGTCGGCAACACCACGACCACGGTGTTCCAGCAGGCCGGCGCGGCCTCCAACCGCAACGGCGCCTGGGCCGTGGCCACCGCCAACCTCACCTCCTACGCGGGCCAGACGGTCCGCATCCTCATCGACGCCGCCGACGCGGCCTCGGCCTCCCTGGTCGAAGCCGGGGTCGACGACGTCAAGATCACCCAGCAGCAGTAGACCCCGCTCCACCCCGCCCCGCCGCACGCCCCACGCGCGACGGGGCGGCGTGCTTCTCGGCCACGACACGTACGGCAAGCCGCCCCGATCGCCGTTACGGAGCGACCGTACCCCGGCACGCTGGGTTTCGACACGGGGTCGAATTGGGTCTTGTAAGGCATCCCTGTCAAGGCTACGATCGCGGCAACTGTTAGGAAACTTTCTTAAAAGAAATCATGAATCGGGACAGTGATGGCTCGATCACCTCCGGATATGCCGGTTGCTAGCTGCGAAAACGGATGACTCTCACCGCGACGCGAGTTACCGGTCGTGGACACCCCCCTGAGTTCCCCAGCCATGGGAGCGATCATGCGGCGCAGCCGTCCCTTACTCACCCTGACTGCTCTGGCAAGCCTCCTCCTCGCCCTCCTCGTCCCCGGCTCGGCGCACGCGGCCACTCCCAGGGGAACCGAGGTCGCGCGGACACTCGCGGCGGTAGCCGCCTGGCAGCCGTGGACCGCGTACGCCACCGGCGCGCACGTCACCTACAACGGCACCGAGTACGAATGCATCCAGGGACACACCTCCCAGCCCGGCTGGGAGCCCCCGAACGTCCCCGCCCTGTGGAAGCCGGCCACCGGAACCCCCGGTGACACGACCAAGCCGAGCGTCCCCGCCAACCTCAGATCGCCCGCCCAGGGCAACACCACGATCGACCTGGCCTGGAACGCCTCGACCGACAACAGCGGCTCGATCAAGGAGTACCGGGTCTACGAGGGCACGACGCTGGTCAAGACGAGCACGACCACCTCCACCCAGGTCACCGGGCTGAGCCCGAACACGAGCCACACCTACACGGTCACCGCGGTCGACCCGTCGAACAACGAGTCCGACAAGAGCGCCCCGGTCACCGCGACGACCACCAACACCGGCGGCGACACCACCAAGCCCACCGTCCCCGGCAACCTGCGCTCGCCCGCCCAGTCCACGATCACGATCGACCTGGCCTGGGACGCCTCGACCGACAACAGCGGCTCGATCAAGGAGTACCGGGTCTACGAGGGCGCGACGCTGGTCAAGTCGAGCACCACGACCTCCACGCAGGTCACCGGGCTGAGCCCGAACACGAGCCACACCTACACGGTCACCGCGGTCGACCCCTCCAACAACGAGTCCGCCAAGAGCGCCCCCGTCACCGCCTCCACCAAGCCGGACACCGGCGGCGGCACGTACAACAAGGTCGGATATTTCGTCCAGTGGGGCATCTACGGCCGCGGCTACCTGGTGAAGAACCTCGACACGACCGGGGCGGCCGCCAAGCTCACCCACGTCAACTACGCCTTCAGCAACGTCAACGCCAGCTCACTCACCTGCATGAACGGCGTGGACAAGGCCACCAGCCCGAACCCGCAGGACCCCAACCAGGGCGACGGCGCCGGTGACGCGTGGGCCGACTACGGCAAGGGCTTCTCGGCGGGCGAGTCCGTCGACGGCCAGGCCGACGCGTGGGACGCCAAGCTGGCGGGCAACTTCGGCCAGCTCAAGAAGCTCAAGGCGAAGTACCCGAACCTGAAGACGCTGATCTCGATCGGCGGCTGGACCTACTCCAAGTACTTCTCCGACCTGGCCTCCACCGACGCCAGGCGCAAGGCCTTCGTCAAGTCGTGCCTCGACATGTACATCAAGGGTGACCTGCCCGCCTACTCGGGCCGGGGCGGCCCGGGCGCGGCGGCAGGCGTCTTCGACGGCATCGACGTCGACTGGGAGTGGCCGGGCGCCGAGGGGCACCCGGGCAACCACGTGAGCCCGAACGACAAGGCCAACCTGACGCTGCTGCTGCAGGAGTTCCGCACCCAGCTCGACGCGCTCGGCGCGACGACGGGCAAGCACTACCTGCTGACCGCGTTCACCCCCGCCGACCCCGTCAAGATCGACGCCGGCTGGGACCTGTCGAAGATCTTCAACTCTCTGGACTTCGCCAACGCCCAGGGCTACGACTTCCACGGCGCGGGCAGCGACAACTCCTGGGAGCCCAACCGCACCGGTCACCAGGGCAACCTCTACCTGGACACCGACAGCCCGTACAACCCGGACTTCTCCGTCGACAAGGCCGTCCAGAAGTACCTGGACGCCGGCGTGAACCCGCGCAAGCTGACCATCGGCCTGGCCTACTACGGCCGCGGCTGGCAGCAGGTCACGGACGGCGGCAAGTTCGGCGAGTGGCAGGACGCGCACGGCGCGGCCCCGGGCCAGTTCCAGGAGGAGGCGGGCACCCGCGGCTACAGCAACCTGCTGGCCAGCGTCCCGAACTGCACGATCCGCCACGACGAGCAGTCGATCGCCACGTACTGCTTCACCGGCAACGGCGGCCAGTGGTGGTCCTTCGACGACCCCTGGTCCATCGGCAAGAAGACCGCCTACATCAAGGCCAAGGGCCTGCTCGGCGCCATGATCTGGGAGATGTCCGGCGACCCCGGCGTCCTCACCACGGCGCTGGACTCGGGCCTGCGCTGACACCCCCCGACCGGCCCGCGCCGCCTCCGCGGGCCGTGCCGTACGGCTTGCGTTCTCACCCCCCGGCGCAAGCCGTACGGCACGCCACTCCGTGAAGGAACCACCGTGAAGTTACGCGCATTGTCGTGGGCCCTCGCGCTCACCCTCATCGCGCTGTTCGCCTCTCCCGCCGTGGCGGCCGGATCGCCCACCGCCACCTTCACCAAGACCTCCGACTGGGGCTCCGGCTTCGAGGGCAAGGTCACCATCGCCAACGGCGGCTCGACCCCGCTGAGCTGGAACGTCCAGTTCGACGTCCCCGCCGGCTTCTCCATCCCGTCGGCGTGGGACGCCCAGCTGTCGCGCAGCGGCCAGCACTACACCTTCACCCCGCCGTCCTGGGCGGGCCCGCTGGCCCCCGGCGCCTCGGCGTCGTTCGGCTTCAACGGCAGCCCGGGCAACTTCCCCGGCATCACCAACTGCACGCTCAACGGCGCCCCCTGCGGCGGCGGCCCCTCGCAGCCCGGCGTCCCCGGCGCCCCCGGCGCCGTCAGCGCCACCTCCACCACCTCGTCGATCTCCCTGTCCTGGGGTACGGCCAGCGGCACGGTAACCGGTTACCGCGTCTACGAGGGCACCGCCGTGAAGGCCACCGTGGCGGGGACGAGCGCCACGATCTCCGGGCTCGGCGCCTGCGAGACCCACACCTACACGGTCAAGGCCTACAACGACGTGGGCGAGTCGGCGGGCACCTCCACCACCGCGACCACGGCGGGATGCACCAGCGGCCCGCTGCCCCGCCACTTCCTGACCGGCTACTGGCAGAACTTCGTGAACCCGGCGACCCCGCTCAAGCTGTCGGCGGTGCCGAGCGAGTACGACCTGATCGCCGTCGCCTTCGGCGAGTCGACCAGCACGCCGGGCCAGGTCGGCTTCGCCCTGGACCCCGGCCTGTCGAGCGCGCTCGGCGGCTACACCGACGCCCAGTTCAAGGCCGACGTGGCGGCGCTGCACCAGCGCGGCAAGAAGGTGATCCTGTCGGTCGGCGGCGAGAAGGGCAACATCCAGGTCTCCAGTTCGGCGGCGGCCACCGCGTTCGCCGACTCGCTCTACGCCCTCATGCAGAGCTACGGCTTCGACGGCGTGGACATCGACCTGGAGAACGGTCTCAACGCCACCGCGATGGCTCAGGCGCTGCGGTCGCTGCGGGCCAAGGCGGGCTCCGGGTTGATCATCACGATGGCGCCGCAGACCATCGACATGCAGTCGACCGGGACCGAGTACTTCAAGCTCGCGCTGAACATCAAGGACATCCTCACCGTCGTCCACACGCAGTACTACAACTCCGGCGCCATGCTTGGCTGCGACCAGGCGCAGGCCTACGGGCAGGGCACGGTCAACTTCATGACCGCGCTGGCCTGCATCCAGCTCGAGAACGGCCTGCGTCCCGACCAGGTGGCCCTCGGCCTCCCCGCGGGACCCGGCGCGGCCGGCGGAGGCGTGGTGTCGCCCGCCCTGGTCAACCAGGCGCTCGACTGCCTGGCGCAGCGCACGGGCTGCGGCTCCTTCGTCCCGCCGCGCACCTACCCCGACATCAGGGGAGCCATGACCTGGTCCATCAACTGGGACGCCAGCAACGGCTGGAACTTCTCGAAAACCGTCAAACCCCACCTCCAGGGAATGCCATGAAATTTCGCTACAAAGCCCTGTATTTACTGACCGTCGTCGCCCTCGGCGCCACCGGCCTGGCGAGCGCGGCCGCGACCGCCCAGGCCTCCGCCCCGGCCCGGGTTGTGACCGCCCAGGTCGCCGCCTACGCGGCCTGGGCGCCGTGGACCGCCTACAGGGTCGGTGACCGGGTCACCTACAACGGCGCCGACTACGAGTGCATCCAGGCCCACACCTCCCAGCCGGACTGGACGCCGCCCGCCGTACCGGCGCTGTGGAAGCCCGTCACCGGCGGAGGCGACACCCAGAAGCCCAGCGTGCCGGGCAACCTGCGCTCCACGGGCACCACGTCCTCCAGCATCTCGCTGGCCTGGAACGCCTCCACCGACAACGTGGGCGTGACCGGCTACGACGTGTACCGCGGCGGCACCAAGGTCACGACGGTCACCGGCACCTCCTACACCGACACCGGGCTGACCGCCTCGACCAGCTACACCTACACGGTCAACGCCCGCGACGCCGCGGGCAACGTCTCCGACCCGAGCTCGCCGCTCACGGCCTCCACCTCGGGCAACAGCGGCGCCCCCGGCCAGCCGGGCGCGGCCACCGCCACCTCGACGAACACCTCGATCTCCCTGTCGTGGGGGGCCTCGAGCGGCACGGTGACCGGTTACCGCGTCTACGAGGGCGGTACCGTCAAGGCCACGGTCACCGGGACCAGCGCCACGATCTCCGGGCTCGGGGTCTGCGAGAACCACACCTACACGGTCAAGGCCTACAACTCGGTCGGCGAGTCGGCCGGGCGTGACGTGTCGGCCACCACCACCGGCTGCACCGGCGGCGGCACCAAGCTGCCCGGCGCGCCGTACCTCTACATGGGCTGGGGCAACCCGCCCGCGCCCGGCACGGTGATGGACGCGACCGGCGTCAAGTCGTTCACGATGGCGTTCATGCTGTCCAGCGGCGGCTGCAACCCGGCATGGGACGGCCAGCGCCCGCTGACCGGCGGCGCCGACCAGCAGGCCATCAACGCGATCAAGGCCAAGGGCGGCAGCGTCCAGATCTCCTTCGGCGGCTGGCAGGGCAACAAGCTCGGCCCGAACTGCTCCTCCGCCTCGGCCTTCGCCGGCGCCGTGCAGCAGGTGATCAGCGCGCTCGGCCCCGCGGTCGTGGACTTCGACATCGAGAACACCGACGAGATGGAGAACGAGACCGTCCAGGACCGGATCCTCGGCGGCATCAAGATCGTCAAGCAGAACAACCCGAACGTGAAGGCGGTCGTCACCATCGGCACGACCACCTCGGGCCCGAACTACTACGGCACCCGCCTGATCAACCAGTCCAAGGCGCTCGGCGTGCCGATCGACAACTACACGATCATGCCGTTCGACTTCGGCGGCGGCTCGAACATGTACCAGAACACGGTCAACGCGGCCGAGGGCCTGAAGACCGCGCTGAAGAACGCCTTCGGCTGGACCGACGCCCAGGCGTACGCGCACATGGGCATCTCCGGCATGAACGGCCTGTCGGACCAGCAGGAGGTCACCAACCAGTCGACCTGGACCCAGATCCGCGACTGGGCCAACTCCAAGGGCCTGACGCGCCTGGCGTTCTGGTCGACCAACCGTGACCGCCCCTGCCCCGGCGGCGGCGTCCAGGAGGCCTGCAGCGGCATCGCCCAGGCCGACTGGGAGTTCACCAAGATCACCGCCGGCTTCTAGCGGCCCACGCGGGTACGGCTTGCGCCCCCGACCCCACGGGCGCAAGCCGTACCCCTGTCCCACCCCGGCCTTCCGGGACCCGCACCAGCTTCAGGACGGACGATGAAACCTCCTTCCCTCGCCTCCCGCGTCGCCTTGGCGGCCGTCGCCGCCGGCGTCGCGGTCGTCACCGCGCTGGCCACCACCGCACTGGCGGCCGCCCCCAGCCTGACGGGCGCCCCCCGCCCCGCCGCCGTGGCCGCCGCGCAGGCCTACGCCGCCTGGGCGCCCAACGTCTCCTACAAGGTCGGCGACCGCGTGACGTACAACGGCACCGACTACGAGTGCATCCAGGCGCACACCTCGCTGACCGGCTGGGAGCCGCCGAACGTCCCGGCGCTGTGGAAGCCCGTGGGCACCTCGACCCCGACCACGTCGCCCACCACCTCCCCGACGCCCACGCCGACCGGCACCCCGCCGGCCGTCGCCATGCCGGTCGCGCCGTACGTGGACATGGGCGCCTGGCCGACCCCGAGCCTGACCGAGATGTCCGCGGCCTCCGGGCTGAAGAGCTTCACGCTGGCCTTCATCACCGGCGCCGCCTGCAAGGCGAGCTGGTTCGGTGCCTACGACCCGCGCCAGGCCTGGGCCAAGGACCAGATCGACGCCGTCAGGGCCGCGGGCGGCCAGGTCAAGGTCTCCTTCGGCGGCGCCTCGGGCGTCGAGCTGGCCCAGGGCTGCTCGGACGTGACGGCGCTGTACAGCGAGTACAAGGCGGTCGTGGACGCCTACCGGCTGACCTACATCGACCTGGACATCGAGGGCGCGGCCCAGGCCGACGCCGCCTCGGTCGCCCGCCGCTCGCAGGCCCTGGCCAGGCTGCAGCAGACCTACCCGGCGCTGAAGATCTCGCTGACGCTGCCCGTGCTGCCCGAGGGCCTGACGGCCGACGGCCTGGCCGTGGTCCGCTCGGCCAGGGACGCCGGCGTCAACCTGGACCTGGTCAACGTGATGGCCATGGACTACTACCGCAACGCCGACTATGGCGACGCCGCGGTCCAGGCGGCCACCAGCACGTTCAACCAGCTCAAGTCGCTGTACTCCGGCAAGTCGGACGCCCAGCTGTGGCGGATGGTCGGCGTCACCCCGATGGTCGGCCAGAACGACGACGGCCGGATCTACAACCAGGACGACGCCCGCCAGCTCGTCACCTTCGCCAGGTCCAAGCATCTGGGGACGCTGGCGTTCTGGGAGCTCACCCGCGACCGCAACGCCTGCAACGGCGCCCTGTACAAGTGCACGAACATCCCGCAGGCGCCGTACGACTTCGCCAAGATCTTCGTGGGGTACACAGGATGAACCGCTCAGTCGCCATCGTGGCGGCCGCCGCGCTCGCCGGCGCCGCACTGATCGCCCGGCCCGCCGCGGCCGCCAACATCCTCACCAACCCGGGCTTCGAGAGCGGGCTGAGCGGCTGGACCTGCTCGGCGACGGCGAGCGCGCAGGCCGTGTCGAGCCCGGTCCACGGCGGGACCAAGGCCCTGCAGGCAACCCCCGCGGGCAGCGACTACGCCCGCTGCCAGCAGACCATCACCGTCAAGCCCTCCACGGCCTACCAGCTGTCGGCCTGGGTGCAGGGCAACTACGTCTTCCTCGGCGCCACCGGGACCGGCGTCAACACCAGCACGTGGGGCGCACCCGGCGCCGCGTGGACCCAGCTGAAAACCTCGTTCACCACCGGCGCGAGCACGACCAGCGTCACGGTCTACGTCAACGGCTGGTACGGCCAGGGCGCCTACTACGCCGACGACGTCGTGCTCGACGGCCCCGGCGGAGCCCCCGACACCGAGCCCCCGACGGTGCCGGGCAACCTGACCGTGGGCGGCGCCACCAACACCACCCTGACCGCCTCCTGGTCCGCCTCCACCGACAACTCGGGCAGCGTCGCCCGCTACGAGATCTCCCGCGACAACGGCACCCCTGCCGCGGTCACCGGCACCAGCCACACCGCCACCGGCCTGACCCCCAACACGACCTACGGCTTCCGCGTCCGCGCCTGCGACGCCGCCGGCAACTGCTCGGCCTACACCGCCTCGGTGTCCGGCAAGACCACCAACGACACCACGCCACCACCGAGCGACATCAGGCTCGCGCCGTACATCGACATCACGATGAGCACCCCGTCGCTGGTCAGCGCCGCGAACGCGACCGGGGTGAAGACCTACACGCTGGCCTTCGCGCTGGGCGACAGCACCGGCTGCAACCCGGCGTGGGGCGGCACCATCCCGATCGACGATCCGCGCATCATCAACGACGTCAAGGCGCTGCAGGCGCAGGGCGGCCAGGTCGTCGTGGCCAGCGGCGGCGCCCAGGGCCCCTACCTGGAGCACAACTGCGGCACCACGGCCTCGCTGCTCGCGGCCTACAAGAAGGTGCTCGACACCGTCGGCACCAACCACCTGGACGTGGACGTCGAGGCCTCCATCGACGTGAACAAGGTCAACAGCGCGCTCAAGCAGCTGCAGACCGAACGCGGCACCAAGATCTCCTACACGCTGCGCATCCAGGCCCAGGACTACGGCCTCGACCCGTTCTCGGTGCAGATCCTCCAGGACGCCGCGGCCAAGGGACTGAACGTGCTGGTCAACCCGATGGTCATGGACTTCGGCGGCACCGGCAACTGGGGCGACTCGATGATCTCGGCCGCCCAGGCCACGCTCAACCAGATGAAGTCGATCTGGCCGTCGAAGTCCGACGCCGAGCTCAAGCGCGGTCTCGGCGTCACCCCGATGATCGGCAAGAACGACACAGGGCCGGTCACCACCCAGGCGGACGCCCGCAAGCTGCGCGACTGGGCCAACGCCAACCACCTCGGCTTCGTCGGCTTCTGGTCGGTGGGTCGCGACAACGGCGGCTGCCCCAACGGCACGGTCTCCCCGACCTGCAGCGGCATCGCCCAGTCCCCGTACGAGTTCACCGGCATCTTCAAGGGGTTCACCGGATGAGGCGGCTGCGCACTCTGGCCGCGGCCTCCGCGCTGGCACTGGGGCTGACAGCCTTGCACGCCGGTACGGCTCTCGCGGCCAACATCCTCACCAACCCGGGCTTCGAGAACGGCCTGGCGGGCTGGATCTGCGCGTCCGGCGCCCAGGCCGTGTCGAGCCCGGTCCACGGCGGGACCAAGGCCCTGCAGGCCACGCCCGCGGGCAGTGACTACGCCCGCTGCCAGCAGACGCTGACCGTCAAGCCGTCCACGGCGTACCAGCTGTCGGCGTGGGTGCAGGGCAACTACGTCTTCCTGGGCGCCACCGGAGGCAGCGTCAACGTCTCCACCTGGGGTGCACCCGGATCGCAGTGGACGCAGCTGAAAACCTCGTTCACCACCGATGCGAGCACGACCAGCGTCACCGTGTACGTCAACGGCTGGTACGGCCAGGGCGCCTACTACGCCGACGACGTCAACCTCGACGGCCCGGGCGGCACGCCGGACACCGAGCCCCCGACGGTGCCGGGCAACCTGACCGTGGGCGGGGCCACGAGCACCAGCCTCACCGCGAGCTGGTCCGCCTCGACCGACAACTCGGGCAGCGTCGCCCGCTACGAGGTCTCGCGTGACGGCGGCACCCCTGCCGCGGTCACGGGTACCGGCTACACCGCCACCGGGCTCACCCCGAGCACCACCTACCGGTTCAAGGTGCGCGCCTGCGACGGGTCAGGCAACTGCTCGCCGTACGGCGCGGAGGCCGCCGGCACCACGACGGCGGGAGGCGGCGGAGGGACGCCGAAGAAGGTGCTGGTGGGCTACCTGCACGCCTCCTTCGCCAACGGGTCCGGGTACATCAGGATGGCCGACGTGCCCGCCGACTGGGACTACATCGACCTGGCCTTCGGTGAGCCCACCTCGGTCACCTCGGGCGACATCCGGTTCAACCGCTGCTCCGTCAGCGAATGCCCCAACGTCGAATCGGACGCCGACTTCCTGGCGGCGATCAAGGCCAAGCAGGCGCAGGGCAAGAAGGTGCTGATCTCGATCGGCGGGCAGAACGGCCAGGTCCAGCTGACCACCACGGCCGCCAGGGACAAGTTCGTCGAGTCCGTGGCCGCCATCATCGACCGGTGGGGGCTCGACGGCCTGGACGTGGACTTCGAGGGCCACTCGCTCTACCTCAACCAGGGCGACACCAACCTCAACAACCCCACCACGCCGGTGATCGTCAACCTCATCTCCGCGCTGAAGACGCTCAAGGCCAGGTACGGCGCGAAGTTCACGCTGACCATGGCGCCCGAGACGTTCTTCGTCCAGCTGGGCTACCAGTTCTACGGGCCGGGACCGAACGGCACCGCCGACCAGCGCTCCGGCTCCTACCTGCCGGTCATCCAGGCGCTCAGGAACGACCTGACCCTGCTCCACGTGCAGGACTACAACTCCGGCCCGATCACCGGGCTGGACAACCAGTACCACACGATGGGCGGGGCCGACTTCCACGTCGCGATGACCGACATGCTGCTCACCGGGTTCCCGATCGCGGGCAACACCGCCAACATGTTCCCCGCGCTCAACCCCGACCAGGTGGCCATCGGCCTGCCCGCCTCGCCCAACGCGGGCAACGGCTTCACCACGGTCGCCGAGGTGCAGAAGGCCTTCGACTGCCTGGCCAAGGGGACCAACTGCGGCAGCTACCGGCCGCACGGCGTCTTCCCCGGGCTGAAGGGGCTGATGGCCTGGTCGATCAACTGGGACAGGTTCAACGGATCGGAGTTCTCACGCAGCCACCGCGCCTACCTCAACGGCTTGAGCTCGTCCTGAACCAGGCGCACCACCAGCTCGTCCAGGGACAGCACCGCGTACTCCGACACGTGGTGGCGGGTGTTGTCCCCGGGCGAGCCGCCGTCGGCGCCGTAGGTGAGGAACGTGAAGCGGCCCATGGTCAGCTGGGCCAGCTGCCGGAAGACGTACTCGCCCTGGTCGTCCAGCCCGGACGAGGCGATCGGCTCGATCTTGATCCCGCGGCGGGCGGCGGCCGTGATGCTCGTGGCGTAGTCCGGCTCGTCCTGGTAGTCCAGGTGCGGCGGAGCGTCGGCGATCAGGAAGACCAGCTTGAGCGTCTCGTCGCGCCAGGACGGCTTGTCCAGCGCCTCGGCCAGGGCGGCGTTCAGGTCCTCGGGAGCGTCGCCCCCGCCGTCGGCCTGGACCTCGGCCAGCGCGCTCCTGAAGGCGTCGACCGAGGGCGTGAAGTCGGTGGTCCTGGTGACGTAGGCGTCGCCCCTGTCGCGGTACAGCGTCATGCCGAACTCCAGGTCGGCCAGGTCGTTGACGCGCTGGGCCACGGTCGCGACGGTGGCCTTGAGCCGGTCGATCTCGTCCTGCATCGAGCCCGTTGTGTCGATCAGGAACAGCACCTGCAGCCGCGGCCTGCCGGACGGCCGCGACACGGGCACCTTCGTGCTGCCCTGCTCGGCCAGCGGCACGCTCGCGTTGCCGTAGGTCACCGTGCCCTCGCCGGAGCCCGTCAGCACGGCGCGCCCGTCGGCGAACGTGCGCACCTCCCGCTGCCCGGCCCGCACGATCGCGCCGGGCAGCGGGCGGCCATCCTGGTCGACCACGGTGACGATGCGGCTCTGCCGTACGTCGATGTCGCGGACCGGGATGTTCCAGCCGGCGAACTTCTCGCGGTACTTCATGTAGTCGGCGAAGGCCACGTTGTCGTCCACGCTGCCCGCCCGCAGCCCGGAGCTGCGCTGCTGCTCCGGCGGCGTCGGCGCGTCCTTGGGCGCGGCCTCGCGGGTGTCGGCTTCCCCCGAGTAAGCCTTCGCCGGAGCGGGGGCGGACGTGTCCGTCACGGACTCCGCGCCGCATCCGGCGACCAACAGCAACGTGGCGGCGACAGCGACGTTTCTGATCATGCCGGTTTACACGGACTCGACCGCCTGATGGTTCAGCTCCGCGAGCGCCCGCGCCACCAGCGCGGCCGGAGGCGGCGTGAGATCGCAGTCGTCGCCGGGCCCGATCAGCAGCTCCACCTCCGACCGGAACCCCGCGTGACCGGGACCCGCGAGACCGGGGATCGCCAGCTGGCCCAGCGGACCGGGCACCGCCAGCACCCTGGGCGCGGGCGGGAGCGCCCACCCGCCACCGGTCAGCCGCAGCAGCGCCAGCACCGCCCGCAGCGCGCCCGGCTCGAGCCGCCCCGGCAGGATCGCGCACTGCCCGCCCGTCTTCTCCGCCGTCACGCCCAGCTCCCGCGCCAGCTTGACCGCGCGCGAGGCCGCCACCCCCGTCACCGCCTCCTGCCAGGCAGGCGTGTACGGCTCGCGCGGATCGTCATAACCGGCCGGCCAGGAGCCGGGCAGCCCGTCGCGCGCCACCCCGTACTCGGCCAGCATCAGGTCGAACACCGTGGTCACCGGCTCCCCGTCCACCCGGATCACCGGCACGCCGCGCCGCAGCACCCCGCCCTGATGCGGCACCAGCACCTCGGCGGGCTCGCCCTCGCCGTAGAGCGAGAGCCGCCCCGCGGGACCCAGGAGGTCGCCGCCGCCCGGCCGTACCAGGAACGACAGCTCGGGACGGTCGACGAAGACCGGCCGGTCCACGAAGAACTCCTTCAGCAGCACGTGCCCGGCCGCCCGCGCCAGCGCCTCGTCGGAACCGGGCCGCACCACCAGCGTCTCGTCCGACAGCCGCGCCGGATGCGGGCCGATGGCGACCACCTTCTGCCCCTTGTAACGGCCGGCGATCACCCACGGCGTGCCGGGGCGCCGGTCCTGCGCGCCCCACAGCACCACGTACGCCGCCCGCGCCCACTCCGCCGACCGCGGCCCCGCGATGGGCGGCTCATGCAGTACTGTGCCGATCAGCTCGGCCAGCGGAGAACCCGCGACCGCCGCGACCGCGCCGGGCCCGTGCGCCGCCCGCGCGTGCGCGATCGCGGCGGCGGCCAGCTCGGCCGCCTCCCGGTCGGGGATCGCGACCCGGCGCCGGCCGCGGAATGCCTGGTAGACCTCAGAGTTTCCTGTGAGTTTCGCCCAGGCGGAGACCGGTTCGAGACCCTTTCGCGCCTCGCTGTACTGCGTGAGCAGCGCCTTGTTGACCTGCGATCCCCCCATGGATGAAGTTCAGCACAACAGGTGGTGATCTATCGTGGTACGACCCGCCACCGGCGGCGTCGCATTCGGAATCGCAGGTGGCAGCACCTCAACGGGTACGGCAGGCTAGTCAACGCCATGGAATACGCAGTTCTCACGGGGATCGTCCTCGTCGCCGGTGTCGCTCTCGCCCTCATCGCCCAGTGGCGAGACTGGCGTCCGCCCCTTTGGGCCGCCGTCCTCGTGGGCGTCGGGGTCCGGGTGTTGCTGCTGTTCACCGCCGCCAACGACGCCTGGCAGCCGGTCGACTACGTCGAGAGCTTCCAGCCCGCGGGCCTGGCCGTGCTGCACGGCCAGGACCCGGTGCTGGCCAGCGAGGGCGGCTGGCACTTCCTGCCGGCCATCCCCTACGTGTACGGCGCGCTGCTGTGGATGGGCGTCCCGTGGAGCTACGCCGGGCGCCTGGTCACCGTCGTGGCCGACATCGTGCTGATCCCGCTGGTCGCCAAGCTGGCGGGCGGGCCGCGGGCGTCGCTGCGGGCGCTGCAGTACGCGCTCAACCCGCTGGCGCTGCTGGTGGCCGCGATCCATGGCCAGGTGGAGCCCGTCGCGCTGGTCTTCGGCGTGGCCGCCTTCGTCGTCGCCCGCGGCCCGGGCTCGCCCTACCGCAACGGCATCACCACCGACGTGGTGGCCAGGGTTCGCCAGGGCGTGCGCGCCTACGGCGTGCGCGGCTCGATCCCGCGGGTCGTCGGGCGCGGCGGCATGCTGCACAGGGCGCTGCTGCCTGGCACGGGCGACCGGGCGGACCTGAAGCGCGCGGTGTGGGCGGGCGTGCTGATGGGGCTGGCGCTGTCGGCCAAGAGCTGGCCGATCTGGCTCATCCCCGGCATGCTGCTGCTCCTGCCGCACCTGCGGGCCAAGATCGTGGCGCTCGTCACCACCGGCGCCGTGCCGCTGTTCTTCTTCGTCACGCTGCCGCTGTTCGCCGGCACGAAGTGGAGTCAGCTGCCCGACGTCATCAAGGTCATCCAGGACATCCGGCCGATCGTGGGCGAGTGGGGGTGGACCCCGCAGCTCACCGGGGGCGACTGGTCGCTCGAGCCGACGATGGCCAAGATCGGCACCAACCTGATCTACCTGACGCTGGTCGTGGTGGCCCTGCTGTGGCGGCGCGCCGACCCGATCGACCTGACCATCGCCATGCTGCTGGCGTTCATGGTCGTCACGCCGCGGCTCGGCGCGCAGTACCTGATGTGGTTCATGCCGTTCCTGGTGGCCCGGCCCACCCGGTTCGCCTGGCCGGCGATCATCGGGGTGTCGTTGTGGGCGGGATACGGCTATCTCTACATGACCCAGTTCGACGTCAACACCTGGTGGGCGCTGCACTCCGAATGGTCGCGCGCCTCGATCGTGCTGCTGCCGATCCTGGTCATGGCGATGCCGTGGGGCCGCCGCAAGGCGACGGCCCCGACGGTCGTCACGTCCAGGCCCACCCCGGACAAGGAGTCCGTCTCACTGGTCTAGCCGCCGGAACAGCGTGACCCACTGGTCGGGGTGCACGTACCCGACCAGTGTGTCGCGGCCGATGCCCGCCGCGGCGAGAGCCGCGTCCACGCCCCTGTAGTGCGGACGCAGCGAGGCGCGCACCGAGCCGCCCACCCCGCGGAAGCCCAGCTCGACCAGCTCCCGGTAGGCGCGGCCGTGGCGGACCAGGGGCCTGCGCCGCCGCTCGATCCGCAGGACGGCCGAGTCCACCGACGGCACCGGGTGGAAGCTGTGCCTGCTCACGCGGTCGCCGAGCCGCCAGCCGTACCAGGGCCAGGAGGCGACGGTCAGCAGGCTCCAGCGGCCGTAGTCGCCGGTGCGCTTGCGGGCGTACTCCAGCTGTGTCAGCAGCGTCGCCGAGGTCATGCCGGGCGCCCGCAGGCACCAGCCGACGATCCGCGACGTGGCCGAGTACGGGATGTTGCCCACCACGGCGAACGGCTCCCGCGGCGGGAAGGCCTGGGCGAAGTCTCCTCGCCTGACCTGGATCCGCGGGTCGTCCCTGGTGCTTCTGGCCAGTCTCGCCGCCAGCCTCGGGTCGATCTCGTAGGCGATCACCCTGGCTCCTGCCCGGGCCAGCGCCCAGGTCAGGACGCCTTCTCCGGGGCCGGGCTCCAGGATCAGGCCTTCGGGTTCGGCGGCCTTGACGATCAGGTCGAGCGCGTGCCGGTCTGTCAGGAAATTCTGTGAAAAAACGCGTCGATTGCGCGCCACAGCAGCCCTCTCGGGTCCTCGAGATGAATGGGATCTCTCGAAGGGCCCTGGGCGCGCTGATCAGCGTCTAGCGAGCCCGGGCCCCGCTGTGACGCAGCCTGATGAAGTAGGCGCCGTAACATGTCATGCCGCCAGCCTGCCGGAAAGCCTGGTGCGCCCGCCACGCGTTTTCCGCGCCTGCACGCCTTCCTGGTGCGTCGCCGCCGTTCCAGTCGTGTGTTCATATGCCTTGACGCGGTCAAGCGCTTGTTCAAAGATCGCGGATGTGGTGACCTTCGCGGAGCTCGTGGCGGCGCGGGCCGAGGACGACCGGGTCGGGTTGAGGTTCGAGGACGCGGCGTGGACGTGGCGGGAGGTGGTCGCCGAGGCCCGATCGCGCGCCGCGGAGATCCCGCGCGGGGCGCACGTCGGGGTGTTGCTCGAGAACGTGCCCGAGTACCTTTTCTGGATCTTCGGCGCGGCGCTGGCCGGGGGAGTGGTGGTGGGGATCAACCCCACGCGCCGGGGTTCCGAGCTGGCGGCGGACATCAGGCACACCGACTGCGCGTTCATCGTCACGGACGCATCCCAGGCCCGGTTGCTCGACGGGCTACCTCTGGGGGCGCCCGTCCGGCTCATGGACGAGGCCGGCGTCCCTTCTCGCCGGCGCGGCGCGGGTGGGCTGGCGGGCCGTACCGAGCCCGGGCGGGAGGATCCCCTGCTGTTGCTGTTCACGTCGGGGTCGACCGGGGCGCCGAAGGCGGTCGTGTGCAGCCAGGGGAGGCTGGCCGACATCGGCGCGTACGGCGAGCGGTTCGGGATCGGGCGGGAGTCCGTGACGTACGTGGCGATGCCGCTGTTCCACGGGAACTCGATCATGGCGAACGTGGCGATGGCGACGTACGCGGGAGCCACGATCACCCTGCGGAGGCGCTTCTCGGCCGGCGCCTTCATCACCGATATCCGGAAATATCAGGCTACGTACGTCAACTATGTGGGGCGGGCGCTGGCCTACATCCTGGCCACCCCCGAGGCGCCGGACGACGGGGACAACGCCCTGCGGGTCGCCTTCGGCACCGAGGCGTCGGCGCGGGACATGGCCGAGTTCGCGCGCAGGTTCGGCTGCCAGGTCATCGAGGGCTACGGCTCGAGCGAGGGCGCGATCTCGCTGAACAGGACGCCGGAGACCCCGCCCGACGCGCTGGGCCTGCCGCCCGAGGGGATGGAGGTGGCCGTCCACGATCAGGAGACGGGCCTGGAGTGCCCGCGCGCCGAGTTCGACGGGACCGGAGCGCTGGTCAACGGCGACGCCGCCATCGGCGAGCTCGTCGGCAGGAACGTCCGCTTCGAGGGGTACTACAACAACCCCGAGGCCGAGGCGCGCAGGATGCGCGACGGCTGGTACTGGAGCGGCGACCTGGGATACCGCGACCAGGCCGGCTACTTCTACTTCGCGGGCCGCGACCTCGACTGGCTGCGCGTGGACAGCGAGAACTTCGCCGCCGCGCCCGTCGAGCGGATCATCGCCCGCCACCCCAAGGTCGTCATGGTGGCCGTCTACGCCATCCCCGACCCGGTCACGGGCGACCAGGTGATGGCCGCCATCGAGGGCGACCTCACCCCGGACGAACTAGGAAATTTCCTGAAACGGCAGGAGGATCTCGGGACGAAGTGGGCGCCACGCTACGTCAGGCTCGTCAAGGAGATGCCGCTCACCGCCACCAACAAGGTCGACAAGCGGGGCCTGCGGAAGGAGGCCACCGCCACGACCGACCCGCTCTGGCACCGCCCGGGCAAGGAGCTGCGATACGTCCCGCTTTGAGCTGGCATTGAACTGCCTGGGGTAAACCTTGGAGCATGGACCGACCGGCCAGGGTCCTCGTCGTCGACGACGAGCCGAACATCCGCGCCCTGCTCTCCCAGACGCTCCGCCTGGTCTCCTTCGAGGTCGAAACGGCGGAGACCGGTGCCGAGGCCATCGCCGCCGCCCGCGTCTTCGCCCCCGACATCGTCGTCCTGGACGTGATGCTCGAGGACTTCGACGGCTTCGAGGTGGCCAGGCGCCTGGGCGAGCGCGTCCCCGTGCTCTTCCTGACCGCCCGCGACGCCATCGAGGACCGAGTGCGCGGTCTCACGCTGGGCGCCGACGACTACGTGGCCAAGCCGTTCAGCCTGGAGGAGGTCGTGCTGCGCATCCGCGCGATCCTGCGGCGCAGCCGTACCCAGGACAGCGGGACGGACGTGCTGCGCTACGCCGACCTGGAGCTGGACGCGGCCGCGCACGAGGTCAGGCGCGACGGCACGCTGGTGGACCTGTCGCCCACCGAGTTCAACCTGCTGCAGTACCTGCTCACCAACGCCGGCCGGGTGGTGAGCAAGGCGCAGATCCTGGACAGCGTCTGGCGCTACGACTTCGACGGCGACTCCAGCATCGTCGAGTCCTACGTCTACTACCTGCGCAAGAAGATCGACAAGTGGGAGCCGCAGCTCATCCACACCGTCCGCGGCGTCGGCTACACGCTCAGGACGCCCCGGTGAGGCCCGCCCGCTGGACCCTGCGCGCCCGGCTGGTCGTCGCGGTGCTCGGACTGACCACGATCGGCCTGGTCCTGGCCAACGTGTTCGGCATCACCCTGCTCACGGGCGACCTGATCGGCCGGACCGACGACCAGCTCACGGCCATGACCAAGGTCGTCGCCGCCAAACCGATCGTGGCCTTCGGGCCCGTGGACCGCATGCCTCCTCCCGTGGACCTGCAGACGGTGATCACCAAGCGCGTCGTGTCGAACTTCCGCATGTACACCTACGACTCGCTCGGCCGTCTCGTCGCCACGCTGCCCGCCGACGGCCAGCCGGGTCCCGACCTGGCCGAGGTGCGGTCCGGCGAGAACGGCCCCTACACCGTGCCGGGCACCTCGGGCGCGTCCTGGCGGGTCTACCGGGTCCCGTCCGCCGACGGCGGCATGGTGCTGCTGGGCTCCTCGCTGAAGGAGGTCGAGAGCACCAGGACCGCGCTGAGCGCGATCTCCTTCGCGGTCAGCGCCGTCGTGCTGCTCCTGGTCGGCCTGGCCGCCGACGCGCTGGTACGGCTCGGCCTGCGCCCCCTCACCAGGATGGAGCGGACGGCCGGCAAGATCGCCCGAGGCGACTTCGCCAGCCGCGTCCCCGCCCCCGACCCGCACACCGAACCCGGCAGGCTGGGCCTGGCGCTCAACGTCATGCTGGACAGGGTCGAGTCGGAGATCGCCGCCAGGACCGCCTCGGAGTCGCGCATGCGCCGCTTCCTGGCCGACGCCTCGCACGAGCTGCGCACCCCGCTCACCTCGGTGCGCGGCTTCGCCGAGCTGCACAGGCGCGGCGGGGACGACGACGTGGACGAGACCATGCACCGCATCGAGGACGAGGCCGCCCGGATGGGCGTGCTGGTCAACGACCTGCTCACGCTCGCCCAGCTCGACGAGGAACGCCCGCTCGACCTGGGCAGGGTCGACCTGCTCGAGGTTGCGGCCGGCACGATCCGCGACGCCCGGGTCCGGGTCCCCGACCGGCAGGTCAAGCTCGCCGGCCTCGGCGACAAGCTCGAGCCGGTCGGGCTCGCGGGCGACGAGGCCCGGCTCCGCCAGGTGGCGGCCAACCTGGTCGGCAACGCGCTCAAGCACACTCCGCCCGACGCCGCGGTCACCGTGCGCGTGGGGCGTCGCGACGGCTGGGCCGTACTGGAAGTGTCGGACGACGGGCCGGGGGTGGCTGCCGAGCACGTGCCGCACCTGTTCGACCGGCTCTACCGCGTCAGCCAGGGCAGATCCAGGGCCGACGGCGGCGCCGGGCTGGGACTGTCGATCGTGGCGGCCATCGTGCGCGCGCACGGCGGCCAGGTCGAGGTGGACACGACCCCGGGCGACGGCGCCACCTTCCGCGTGCTCCTACCGGGCTCCGAGGCGGCTCCCAGCTAGCTCCCAGCGGCGGTCGGCACATTCGGAACATGAGACGGACACTCATCGCGGCAGCCCTGCTGATAGGGGCCGCTGCCTGCGGAAACCAGCCGAACTCGACGGGCGTCGCCTCCGTCGCCAACGCCTCGGACAAACCGTCGGCGACCCCCTCGGCCGCCTCCACCGCGGACCCGGAGGAGCAGGGCAGGAAGTTCGCCAAGTGCATGCGTGACCACGGCGTCGACATGCCCGACCCGGAGCCGGGCAAGGGCATGCGGATCACCACCAAGGTCGACGGCGACAAGGACAAGTTCAAGCAGGCCATGGACGCCTGCAGGTCCCTCGCCCCGTTCAAGGACCGCGGGCAGATGTCCGCCGAGGACCTGGACAAGATGCGCGACTTCGCCAAGTGCATGCGCGAGCACGGCGTCGACATGCCCGACCCCGACCCCAGCGGCAACATGGTCATGGCCAAGAAGAAGGACACCAGGCTCGACCCGGACAACCCCGCCTTCAAGCAGGCGCTCGAGGCCTGCCGCTCGCAGATGCCGCAGATGAGGGTGAAGCAATGACCAAGGTGCACGAAGAGGACCGGCTGCGCACCCGTGCCCTCCCGCCGCGCCGCCGCCACCCGCTGCGCGTCGCCGCCTGGACGGGCGGCGCCGCGCTGCTGGCCGCCGCCGTCGCGGCCGCCGCCATCGGCTTCGGCGGCAAGGGCACGGGTACGGCTGCCGCCGCCAGAACCCCGCCCGCCACCGCCAAGGTCACCAGGACCACGCTCACCGAGACCAAGACCGTCGACGGCACGCTCGGCTACGGCGACACCCGGACCGTCTCCGCCTCAGGCCAGGGCGTGATCACCTGGCTGCCCGCCGAGGGCGCGGTCATCACCCGCGGCCACACCGTCTACAGCGTCGACGCCGACCGCCGGCCGCTGCTGTACGGGACCATGCCGCTCTACCGCACGCTCCAGGACGGTGTCTCCGGCAAGGACGTCGAGGAGCTCGAGCGGAACCTGGCCAAGCTCGGCTACACCGGGTTCACCGTGGACGAGGAGTTCACCTCGGCCACCGCGCAGGCCGTCAAGGACTGGCAGGACGACCTCGGGGTGGAGCAGACCGGCCAGGTCAGACCGGGAGACGTGGTCATCGCCTCCGGCCCCCTGCGCGTCGCCTCGCTCAAGCACGCGCGAGGCGACCAGGCGACCGGCCCCGTGCTCACCGCGACGGGCCCCACCCGCCAGGTCCTGGTCAACCTCGACGTGGTCGATGAGCACCTGGTCAAACGCGGCACGAAGGCCACCGTCGAACTGCCCGACGGCACCACGGTCAAGGGCAGGATCACCAGCGTCGGCAAGGTCGCCACCCAGACAGGCAACGGCGACGACGCCACCACCACGATCGAGGTCAAGGTCTCGGTCTCGGGGCTGAAGAAGGGCTTCGACGCCGCGCCCGTGGACGTCACCATCGTCTCCGAGCAGCGCAGGAACGTCCTGTCGGTCCCGGTCGGCGCCCTGGTGGCCCTGGCCGAGGGCGGTTACGGCGTGCAGGTCGTGCAGGGTTCGACGACCCGGTACGCGGCGGTCAAGACCGGCATGTTCGCCGACGGCCAGGTTGAGGTGACCGGCGTCGACGAGGGCGCCACCGTGGCGGTGCCCAAGTGATCGTCGAACTCCACGACGTCCGCAAGGACTACGGCGAGGTCGCGGCCCTGCGCGGCGTCTCCATCGGCATCGAGTACGGCGAGCTGGTCGCCATCGTGGGCCCGTCGGGATCCGGCAAGTCGACCATGCTCCACATGATCGGCACGCTGGACCGGCCGACCTCGGGGACCGTCAGGATCGCCGGGCACGAGGTCGCCGGGCTGACCGACCGGCAGCTGTCGGCGCTGCGCGCCGGCTCGATCGGCTTCGTCTTCCAGCAGTTCCACCTCGCCGCCGGCGTCTCGGCGCTGGACAACGTGGCCGACGGCCTGCTCTACGCCGGCCACCCGCTGCGCGAGCGGCGACTGCGGGCGCTGGACGCGCTGGAACGGGTCGGGCTTGGGCACCGGCTCGGCCACCGCCCGCACGAGCTGTCGGGCGGCGAGCGCCAGCGCGTCGCGATCGCCCGCGCCGTGGCGGGCGAGCCGGACCTGCTGCTGGCCGACGAGCCCACCGGCAACCTGGACTCCCACTCCGGCGCCGGCGTGATGGAGCTGCTGCGCGGGCTGCACGCCGCCGGCACCACCGTGCTCATCATCACCCACGACCGCGACATCGCGGCGGGCCTGCCCCGGCAGGTCGAGATGCTCGACGGGCAGGTGCTCACATGACGGCGCTCACCACTGCCCGCCTGCGTCCCCGCGACGTCGTCCGCGTCGGCGGCAGCGGCCTGCGCGCCAGGCCGCTGCGGGTGTTCCTGTCGGCGCTCGGCATCGCCATCGGCATCGCCGCCATGCTCGGCGTCGTCGGCATCTCCGCCTCCAGCCAGGAGGACCTGAACCGGCAGCTGCAGGCCCTGGGCACCAACCTGCTCAAGGTCTCACCCGGCCAGACGCTCTTCGGCGACAGCTCCCACCTGCCCGCCGAGGCCGAGGGCATGGTGGGTCAGATCGGGCCCGTCACCGCGGTCACCGCCACCGGCCAGACCACGGCCAAGGTGTACCGCAACGACCACATCCCGGCCGCGGAGTCCGGCAGCATCTCGGTCTTGGCCGCCCGGCTCGACCTGCTGCGCGACGTCAGCGCCGGGCTCGCCGGCGGAGCCTGGCTGAACGTGGCCACCCACCGCTACCCGGCCGTCGTCCTCGGCGCGAAGGCGGCAGACCGGCTCGGCGTCGTCCACGCCGGTCCCGACCAGCGGGTCTGGCTCGGCGGGCAGTGGTTCACCGTGGTGGGCGTGCTGGCGCCCGTGGCGCTGGCGCCCGAGCTGGACAGCGCGGCCCTGGTCGGCTGGCCGGTGGCCGAATCGCGGCTGGGCTTCGACGGGTATCCGACCACGATCTACACCAGGGCCGCCGAGGACCAGGTCACCGCGGTCCGCGACGTGCTCGCGGCCACGGCCAACCCGGAGAAGCCCAACGAGGTCCAGGTCTCCAGGCCGTCGGACGCGCTGGCCGCCAAGCAGGCCACCGACGCCACGCTGAACGCGCTGCTGCTCGGGCTCGGCGGGGTCGCGCTGCTGGTGGGCGGCGTGGGCGTGGCCAACACCATGGTCATCTCGGTGCTGGAACGGCGGGCCGAGATCGGGCTGCGGCGCTCGCTCGGCGCCACGCGCGGGCAGATCCGGCTGCAGTTCCTGGCCGAGTCCCTGCTGCTGTCGGCCATCGGCGGGATCGGGGGTGTGGTCCTGGGGATCGGCGTGACCTGGAGCTACGCGACGTTCCAGGGCTGGCCGTCCCTCGTGCCGATCTGGGCGATGGTCGGCGGGGTCCTGGCCACGCTGATCATCGGCGGGCTGGCCGGCTTCTACCCGGCCGTCCGGGCGGCCAGGATGTCGCCCACCGAGGCCCTGGCCACACCGTGACCGATTCCTACAAGAGGCGGCGGGCGGGTCCCCGCTAGCGTCGCCACATGGACGTTTTCCCGCGAGCGGCGACATATCTGCAGCTCAACGCCAGGCTGATCGACCGGCTCCGCTTCGAGGCGCTGTTCTCGGGCGGATCGCGCGAGCGCGTGCTCAGCGTGCTGCGCGGCTACCAGAACGCCGACGGTGGGTTCGGCAACGCGCTCGAACCCGACCTGCGCGGTGCCGCCAGCCAGCCGGAGCCGGTCGAGGTGGCGTTCTGGATCCTGGACGAGCTCGACGCCTTCTCCGACCCCATGGTCCCCGCGGCCTGCGACTACCTGGCCTCCGTCACGGCCAAGGACGGCGGCGTGCCGTTCGTCCTGCCCTCGGTACGCGACATGCCGCGGGCACCCTGGTGGGAGACCGAGGACGACCCGCCGGGCAACCTGGTGCCGACGGCGTCGCTGGTCGGCCTGCTGCACAAGCACGGCGTCGAGCACCCCTGGCTCGGCCCGGCCACCGAGTTCTGCTGGTCGGCCATCTCCCGCATCACCGAGACCACGCCGTACGAGGCGCGCGCCGTGGTGACCTTCCTCGACCTGGTGCCCGACCGGGATCGGGCGCTGGCCGAGTTCACCCGGTTGAAGGAGGCGATCCTGGCCACGGTCACCTTCGACCCCGCCGCCTCGGGCCACGCCCACTTCCCGCTCGACTACGCCCCCGCGCCGCTGCGGCTGCCGCTCTTCACCCCCGAGGTGATCTCCCAGCACCTCGACGTCCTGGAGGCCGGCCAGTCCGCCGACGGCGGGTGGGGTGGGAACTGGCTGATGTGGACGCCTGTCGTGGCCCACGAGTGGGGCGGGTACGTCACCGTGCTCCGGCTGAAGACCCTGCGGGCGTACGGGCGTTCTGTCGGTGGCGGAGCATAGCCTGGCCATGTGTACACCGAGAGGCCGCCGGAGCCCGCGCTGGCCGATCGGATCGCCTGCCTGTGGCACCAGGTGTGCGAGGCCGACGGCACCCACCTCGTGGTGCCCGACGGCTGCGTCGACCTGATCTGGGGTCCCGACGGCCCGCACGTCGCGGGCCCCGACACCGGGCCGATGCCCACGCGGATGCGCGCCGGCGACACCTACACCGGGATCCGCTTCAAACCCGGCGCCACCGGCCTGGTCTTCGGCGTCCCCCTCACCGAGCTCCGCGACCAGCGCATCCCCGCCACCGCGCTCGCCGCCCTCACCACTCCCCTCCTCACGGACCCCGCGGCCCTGGAGCCCCTGACCTCGGCTCTCGCCGAGCCACCCGACCCCCTCGCCCTACCGTTCACAGCCCTGCCCGCCCCGCTCGCCGCTCTGGCCGCCACGTCGCCCGACGGCCATGCCGCTCCTGGCTTCCCGTCGCCCGATGGTCACGCGGTTCTTGGCGTCGCGTCGCCCGATGGCTCCGCTGCTGTTGGCGCCGCGTCTCCTGGCGGCCTCGTCGCTCCCGGCGTGTCCGCGCTTGCCGTCTCTGCCTGGACGCCCCCTGGCTCTGCTGCCCTGGCCGCCGAGGGTCCCAGAGGCGGGCCGGCCGCCCTTCTCGGGGTGCCGAGATTGCCGGGGCTCGACGCGGTGGGTGCCGCGCGGCTGCTGGCGATGAAGGCCGCCGTCCTCGCCCGGCTGCGCGACACCCCGCCGTCGGACCCTGCCGCCCCGGCGATCGCGGCGGCGCTGCGGGCCGGGCGCACGGTCGCCGAGGTCGCATGGGACCTCGGCTACAGCGAGCGCCAGCTGCACCGCCGCACCCTGGCAGGCTTCGGCTACGCGCCCAAGACCCTGCAGCGCATCGTCAGGTTCCAGCGCGCCCTGCGCCTGGCCCGCTCCGGCGTCCCGCTGGCCGAGGTCGCCGCCTCCAGCGGCTACACCGACCAGGCCCACCTCTCCCACGACGTCAAACGCCTCAGCGGCGTCTCCATGACCCACCTCGCCGCCTGACCTCGTCGGCCGGTACGGCAAGCCACGCCGACACCGTGGCCCGCCGTACCCGCTCAGGACGGACGCGGCAGGCCATGCCGACACCGTGGCCTGCCGTACCGCCTCAGGACGGATGCGGCAAGCCACGCCGACACACTGGCCTGCCGTAGCGCCTCAGGATGGACGCGGCGCGCCAGGGGCGGTCGGCGCGACGGGGCACCAAGCCTCGCAACCAGGCACACCCGGCACACCAGGAACGCCCGGGATGTCGGCCCTGGAAGGGGCGGCGGGCGGGCGGGGCAGGCGCGCCCCGCCGGGCAGCAGCGGCTCGCAGGCGCGGACGGCGGCGTCGTACTGCCGCGAGACCGGATCCACCCGCGTCCCCGACAGCTCGATGGACACCTGACCGGTCGCCGAGACGGTCACGTCGGGAAAGTCCGGCAGGCCGTGCGACCGCATGCACTGGACGAACGCCGCGGTATCCCCTGACGCGGGAGTATCCCCTGAGGCCGTGGCGGCCAGGCCACCACCGGTGACGACCGCGACGCCCAGCAGGGCGGTGACGAGCTTGAGCATGATGTCCTCCTCGGATCGGTTGACCCCAGGGAAGCGGCCGGCCGGTTACAGCCCGGGAACAGTTACGCCCCCGTAACCGGGCGAAGGTCACCATGGCGGCATGAGGGTGCTGATCGTGGAGGACCACGCGGAGCTCGCCGAAACCGTGGCGACCGGGCTGCGCCGCGAGGGCATGGCCGTGGACGTCTCGCTGGACGGCGAGGCCGCGCTCTACCGCGCCTGCGTCAACCGGTACGACGTCGTCGTGCTCGACCGCGACCTGCCCGGCCTCCACGGCGACGACGTCTGCCGCGCCCTGGCCTCCGAGGGCAACCCGGCCAGGGTCCTGATGCTCACCGCGGCGGGCACCATCGAGGACCGTGTCGAGGGGCTGGGTGTCGGGGCCGACGACTACCTGCCCAAGCCGTTCGCCTTCGCCGAGCTGGTGGCGCGCGTGCGGGCGCTGGCCAGGAGGTCGCACCCCGCGCTGCCGCCGGTGCTGGAACGCGGCGGGCTCCGGCTCGACCCGGCCAGGCGCGAGGCGTCCCGCGACGGGCGGCCGCTGGCGCTGAGCCCGAAGGAGTTCGCCGTGCTCGAGCTGCTGCTGTCCGCCGGGGGAGCGGTCGTCTCCGCCGAGCTCCTGCTCGAACGGGCTTGGGACGAGGCCGCGGACCCGTTCACCCAGACGGTCAAGGTCACGATCAGCCGGTTGCGGCGCAAGCTCGGCGACCCGCCGCTGATCGAGAACGTGCCGCAGGCGGGATACCGGATCTGATGCGCACCGTCCGATTCCGGCTGACCCTGGTCTACAGCGTCCTCTTCCTGGCGACCGGGATCCTGCTCGTCGCGCTCATCTACCTGCTGGCCGCGCACCTGCCCGCCGCCGCACCGCCCGCGCCCGACCTGTCCGGCTCGCCGATCACCGTGCCCGAGACCTGGATGGACCGCCAGCGCGAGGCCGACCTGAACCGGCTGCTCGCCGGCTCGGCCATCGCGCTGGGCGTCATGGCCTGCGCCTCGGTCGGCTTCGGCTGGGTGATGGCGGGGCGGGTGCTGCGGCCGCTGGCCGGCATGACGGCGACCGTACGCAGGATCTCGGCCGACCGCCTCGACCGGCGCCTGGCCGCGACCGGGCCGGACGACGAGCTGAAGGAGCTGTCCGACACCTTCGACGACCTGCTCGGACGGCTGGAGGCGGCCTTCGCCGCGCAGCGCCGCTTCGTCGCCAACGCCTCGCACGAGCTGCGCACCCCGCTCACGCTGCAGCAGGCCATGGTCGAGGTGGCGCTCGCCGACCCGGATCCCGACGTCACGACGATGCGCGCCACCTTCGAGCGGCTCCTGGCCTCCTGCGGGCACCAGGAACGCCTCATCGACGCGCTCCTCACCCTGGCGCGCGGCCAGCAGGGCCTGTCGACCAGGCACGACGTCGACCTGGCCGCGATCGCCGCCCAGGTGGCCGGCCACTCGCCCGACCTCGTCCCCACCGTGGTCTCGGGCGACGCCGCGCTGATCGAACGCCTCGTCACCAACCTCGTCGACAACGCCCGGCGCTACAACGTCCCCGGCGGCTGGGTGCGCGTCTCCACCCGCGACCGCTCGCTCACCGTCGTCAACAGCGGGCCGCCCGTCCCCGCCGACCAGATCGCCGGGCTCTTCCAGCCATTTCGCCGCCTGGACGCCGACCGCCGCGCGGGCGCCGACGGGCTCGGCCTCGGGCTCTCGATCGTCGCGGCCATCGCCGACGCCCACGCCGCCACCGTCTCCGCCTTCCCGGGCCCGGAGGGCGGCCTCTCGATCACGGTCACTTTCCCTTCGGCTCCGGTACGGCCCGCCGTACCGTTCGTGGGGGCTCGCCCGAGATGAGGGCGGCCGCCCAGGTCGCGCTCGGATCGCTGTCGACCAGGATGGCCCGGGTGAGCAGGCTCAGCGGGATCGCCAGCAGCGCGCCCAGCGGGCCGAGCACGAACGCCCACACGATCAGCGACAGGAACGTCATCGTGGTCGACAGCCCGACGGCGTCGCCGAGGAACTTCGGCTGGATGAACGACTGGATGACGACGTTGATCGCGACATAGGCGGCGATGACGAGAAGCATCTGCTTCGGCCCGCCCTCCAGCAGCGCCAGCGTCGCGGGCGGGATCAAGCCCAGGACGAAGCCGATGTTCGGGATGTAGTTCGTGATGAGCGCCAGGACACCCCAGAGCAGGGGCAGCGGGACTCCGAGGATGTAGAGCGCGGCGACGTCCAGCGCCGAGCAGATCAGGCCGAACACCGTGGAGACGATCAGGTAGCGCCGCGTCTTCTGCGCGAAGTCGTTCAGCGCCGTCACCAGCTCGCCGTGCCCCGAGGCGATGATCCTGGCGGTGGCCGGTGCATCGAGGCTCATCGCCAGCAGCAGCACCACGATCAGGAACAGGCTCGACAGCACGTTGAGCAGGCTGGTCAGCAGGCTCTGCGCCAGGCCGATCACCTTCGTCGGATCGAAGGACTGGATGGCCTTGTTGAGCTGGTCGTTGCTGATGCCGTGCTCGATGGCGAAGCGCTGGGCCAGCGTGACCAGGCCCTGGAACTGCCGGGTGTAGCCGGGCAGGATCGTCGCGAGCTGGGTGGCGGCGAGCGTCAGCACGGCCACCATTCCGAGCAGGACGAGCACCACGATCGTGAACGGCACGGCGATCTGCACCCATTTGGGGGCCTGCTTGCCTTCCAGCCATCTGCGCACCGGGGAAACGGCGATGACCAGGACCAGAGCGAGGACGACGGGACCGAGGATGGAGGCGACCTCGCGCATTCCGAAGAGGGCGATCACCGCGCCGGCGATCCCCAGGAGGACGATGAGCGCTCTGGGCACCGGACGATCGTTCACGAACCGTACATACCCCCATATCCGCCGATTTGACGGTTGCGGAGGCTGTACATAGAGTTCACCAGTCCCGTCCGGGCAATGAAGATCGTCCGGGGCCCTGTTTGACAGGCTCCGAAGTTCGGAGTAAGTTAGAAGGGTTGCTCCGGAGACGGGGCAGGATCCCATTCCTGCAGCTAGAACCGGCTGGTGTCAATTTGACACTGACCGGGACGGCGGTAAGGTTTAGGAACAAGAACAAAGACGAAATGAACGCCTCTCGCGGTTCTGGGGAGTACGCGTCCGTTTCTTGAGAACTCAACAGTGTGTTAAAAGCCAGTGCATGATTTTCATGCAACACCTCGTCTAATTTGGCGAAGTATTGCTGGGTTTCAAACATCTTTTGGAGAGTTTGAT
>NZ_JAHDTI010000015.1 GCF_018531495.1 Nonomuraea sediminis | reverse complement strand
CGCAGTTCAGGGGCTGACAGGGGCCACCCGATAACTCGGATCACGCCTGCGCGCCGCGTGGTCGCTCAGCGGCAGTCCAACCACCACGACCCCCGAACCGGTGAACCTGTGTGGCCAGAGCACTAGGCGCGTTACGAGATCGGCCAGGTGGAGCCTGCTGTGGGCGAGCGCGTCCGTATTGGTGGCATGAGGGAGCCGCAGAGGTAGAGCGGCACGACGGTATCCAGGTGTAGGTCATAGGGGAGGTGTCCTTGGCCGGTGGAGGCGGCGGCTCCTCGGAGTCGATGACCAGCGGCCTGCCGTTGGCGAGCTTTGATGCACCGAAGGTGGACTCACCGGCTCCTGGCTGCCCAAAGAGCGCGATTTTGATCACGACCGTCCTCCCCATCAGGCGTACTCGAACTTGCTGAACGCCTTCACCTTCTGCCAACAGGCGCCTCGGCGACAGGGAAATCAGCCGTGCGGGACGTGCGGATGGACAGGCAGGCGGTGCGGATGGTGCGCTTCGCTACCGCCCGGGCACGGACCAGCTACAGTCGAGGCCACCGGCCTGCACTTGGAGTCCTCTGCCATGACCAGCGCATCCGCACAACACGGCGTGGGTCCCAACCAGAACTTGCAGCTCTTGCTCGATACGCTCGGATGGCGGCCAGAGACGCTGGCGCGGAAGGTCAACGCCGCCCTGGCTCGAGTCAGCGAAAGTCGGCGTGTCCATGAGAAAACCCCGTACCGCTGGCTCCACCATGGACAGGTTCCCCATGCTCCAGTGCCGGATGTCGTCGTCGAGGTGCTGTCTGAGGCCATCGGCGAGCCGGTCGCCTTCAATCATGTGTGGCCGGCGTACTGCGCCTCCCGAGCGCCGTCTCTGCTCCCGGCAAATCATCGACTCGACGTAGCCTGGGATGGCGCAGGATTGCTACGACTCTTGAAAGAGTGGTCCCACGGCATGCTGACACGGCGGAGATTCACGGTGATCTCTGGCGTTTTGCTGACGCGGCCAGCCTGGCAGTGGCTCGACTACCCTCCACCGACGATGGCATCGGCTCAGGGAATGGGAAAGGTCTCCGATGCCGTGGTGTCGCTCATTGAAGAGATCGTTACGAAAGCTCAGCAGCTGGACGATCAGCAAGGCGGAGCAGCGACTACCTTCGTCGCCGACCAGTTCAACTGCGTCAGCCGCCTGCTGCGCACCGCCCGCTACGACGCGCCGACCGGCAGGCGGCTGTGCGCTGCGCTCGCCCAGTTGGCCCAGACCGCAGGATTCATGGCCCACGAAAGCCAACGCGATGGCGAGGCGCAACGCTGGTATCTGGCCGGGCTGCACGCCGCTCAAGCAGCCGACGATCGGGCTCTGGCATCCAGCATCCTGGGCCTGATGAGCAACCAGGCAACCGCACTCGGTAAGATCAACGACGCCTTGCAACTCGCCTCAGCAGCACAGGAAGCCTGCACCGAAGCTCCCACCGCCGTGCAAGCGCTCATCGCAGCACGCAGCGGGCTCGCCTTCTCCGCTGCCGGTGATCTGACCAGTTTCCGCCGCGCTCGCGATCACGCTCTGACGATGCTAAACCGCGCCCACGAGCAAACAGACCGCACGCCCCGCTGGGCGCACTACGTCGACCGCACCGAACTCGACGCTATCGCCGGACGGAGCCTCGTCACCTTGGCCCGGCGTATCCCCGCACGCCAGACACAGTTGCTTCGCGACGCGGAGATCCTGCTGCGAGACAGGGCCCTGGTGGACTCCACCAGCCCCTACCAGCGATCGGCACTACTGCACGGTGCCTGGCTCAGTCTGGCCTACACGCAAGCCGGTCACCTTGATCAAGCCGTGACGATGGGACGACGTACCCTCGGTCGCCTATCCACAGTTACCTCCGTCCGCTGCGTCGATCTCTTGCGTCGCCTACGTGACGATCTTAGGCCGAGCGCCCACCGGACCCCTGCGGTAGGAGACCTCGTCGCCGATCTCAATCGGGTCGTCAACCATGGGTGAGCCTTGGACATGACCCTGGAGAAACACGCCTTCCGGTACGTCGGCGGGTCGCCCTGGGCGGGTAGCCATCGCGGGGCTGCTCCGTCGAATCGTTACGGTCTCGGGCATGCCGGGAGAGGGCCAGCCGGTGGTCACCGGACTTGAGGATGGCGATCCCCAGCTAAGCGTGTTTTGCCCGCTGCGCCACATGCAGCCTCAGGCGCTGCTGTCCAGCGTCCGGTACGGCGAGCAATCCCAGGTGATGCTTCCGAGTTTTTCATAGCCGCTGCAGACCTGAACATGGGTGATATGGCTGATGTAGGTGCGGTCGCTCTTGCAGGAGTCGTTGGGCGCGGTCACCGTCCAGGTCTGCAGGTAGGACGTGCTGTATCGGGCCATGGCGCGATAGCCAGGATTGCGGTTGTCATCGCAGATCTGGATATGTGTGCGGTCTGCGTTGACGGTGGCCACGAAACCATCCCACGTGATTTCGTATGAGCCGATTCCCGCGTACGCCGATCCGCTACCTACAACGCACGACAAGGCCGTGGCCAGGGCAGTGACGCAGATGGAACGCAGTCGCATGGAGTACCTCACACTCGTCGAGCTTCACCGGTTGCCGCCGCGACCGGCAGTGAGGCAGTGTGCCGAGGGCGGTAGTGGAGGACGGGCGAATTGATCACCTCTTGGACGATCAAGAAGGTAGATCAGGCATGGCAGACCTCCATGTCCATCCGGCACGGACTCTTCCTGATCCTCTGAAAGGTCGGGCGTGACCGTTGCCTGTCCCGCTCGGAAGCGCGGTTTCGTGCGATGGTCCGGAAGTGGTCGTCCTCGATCAGGGCGAACCAGGGGCAGTCCGCATGCCTCGGCATCCGCTTCAGCGTGTTCCAGCGTGGTGGACGGCGTTCTCTCTGAACCTTCCATGCTGATGTGACGCACGTCACACACTGAAATCTTTCGGGAAAGCGCTCGCCGCGACACGCCGGTTGACCAGCGAACATGATCGTCGCGGTTGATGCGACTTGACTGTGCGCATTGGGAAAGCGACCTTCCCGGCGTTGACCGATCTTGGATTGTCGCGCACAGTCCGATTGATCGTCTTTATGTCCGTTTTAGGCGCATGAGACCTCGTTGCCCGAGGTCTGCGTCAGCGTGCCTTGAAGGGGTGCGGTATGCGGGTTCGACGTGTGCGGGTGTGGTTGGTCGCGCTGGTTGTCGCTCTGGTGGCCACCTTGCTGGTTTCCGGGGTGGGAGTCCCGGAGCCACTCGTCGAACCAGCCTCCGCGGCTGGGCCGGATCCGGAGCGGTCGGTCGATGGGCAGCCCCTACCGCAGAAGAAGACGGTCAAGGGCGCGGAGGAGACGACGCCCAAGGTGAGCGTTCAGAAGCCGGTGTGGCCCAAGCCGGGCACCGCGACAGTGACGCTGCCAGAACCGGGCAAGGTGACCGATGCAGGGGCCCTGCCGGTGAAGGTGGGGCAGGCCAAGGGCGGCTCACCGGGCAAGGTGAAGGTGGAGACGCTGGCGCCGGATGCGGTACGTGCATTGGGCGGAGTGGGGTTGGCGGCTCAGCTGGTGCGCGCCGATAGCGCAGGGTCGCCGGGCACCGTGCGGGCGGAGTTTTCGTATGCGGCCTTCCGTGACGCCTTCGGCGGGAACTTCGCCGACCGGCTGCAGCTGGTGCGGCTGCCGGCGTGCGTGCTGCAGAGTCCCCGGCCCCGCGACTGCGTCGTACGGCCGACCGTGGTCAAGGCGATCAACGATCTCAAGGCGGGGACGCTGACGGCCGAAGTGGAGGCCGCTCCCACGAACGCCGCCCCTGCCCAGGTCAAGCCGTTCACCCGCAGCAAGGATGCCAAGACCAACGCGGCGCGAGCGTTGGATGCGGCGTTGGCTACGCAGCTGGCGGCGGGCTCGGTGTACCTCCTGGCGACCGCGCTCACCGGCCCAGGCGGTAACTGGGGCGCGACCGACTTGAAGCCGTCGGGGACCTGGCAGGCAGGCACCTCAGGTGGCGGGTTCGACTACGACGTGCCGCTGCCGGAGGCGCCGACGGTGGCCGGGGATGGTCCGGATCTGTCGTTGCAGTACGACGCCTCGTCGGTGGACGGGCAGGGTGATTGGACCAACAACCAGTCCAGCCCGGTCGGCGCCGGTTGGGATCTGAACGCCGGGTTCATCGAGCGGCGGTACGCCCGTTGCCAGGCCGACAACTACAACGACCCGGACACCGCCGACCTGATCTGGACCGCGACTGAGGCGGGCAGCGCGGGGCGGGCGCTGTGCTGGGAGTCGCCGGACGCCAACGACAACGACCCGTCCACCAACGACATGACGCAGTCGGAGCTGCTGCTGAACGCGGGCGGTAAGTCGGCTCGGATCGTCAAGGACGCGACGTCGGGGGCGTACAAGACGGTCCCGGATCTGGGCTGGCGGCTCGAGCAGGTCACCGGTGGGGCCAACGGCCAGCCGTACTGGAAGGTCACCAACCAGCAGGGGCAGGTGTGGCGGTTCGGCTACACCGCCGACGCGCAGTGGCAGGTGCCCTACATCGGTAACGATGCGGGTGAGCCGTGCTACGACAAGTACCAGCGCAACGACACTCCGCCGACGTGTACCGGGGTGTGGCGGTGGAACCTCGATCAGGAGGTCGACCGCAACGAGAACGTCACCGACTACAGCTACACGCCGGAGACCAACTACTTCTGCATGCCCTCGTGTGCGCACGAGATCTACCGGGTGCTGCCCTACACCAGCGGCGGTGTGCTGGCGCAGGTGCGGTGGGGGTCCAACAGCCAGGTCGCCGGGAGTGTGCCGACCGCGCGGACCACGTTCACCACAGTGGATCGGGATGTGGCCGACTGGCCGAGCGACATGCGCTGCACCCAGCAGGTCGGGTGCGCGAACGGCGCGCTGGCGTTCTTCGCCACCAAGAAGCTGACCTCGGTGCTGGCCGAGTCGCTCAACCCCAGCTCGGGTAGCTGGGAGCAGGTGGATCGGCTGGATCTGCGGCAGACGTGGATCAATCAGCGCACCGACTTCGGGCCGCCAAGCGATCCTGCCTTGTGGCTGGACACGGTGCAGGAGACCGGGCTGGCCGCGTCGCCGTCGATCACGTTGCCGCCTGAGGACTTCGATGCGGTGATGCTGGCCGGGGCGATGGACTACACCAACACCTCCGACTGGCCGCAGCAGCTGTCGTGGCGGATGGTGCCGCGCATCGCCGCGATCGGCAACGGGATGGGCGGCCGTATCGAGGTCACCTACGGCCAGGCCGACCCGTGCGGCGGCGGCAAGGGCCGTGATGGCTCCAACTACTTCGCCGACAAGACCGGCGACTGCTACGACAAGGACAAGGGCAGCGACCCGGGCGCGGGCTACGAGAGCTGGACCCGGTACTTCAAGCAACTGGCCACCAAGGTCGTTGAGCGGGACATGGTCGGCGGGTCGCCGGACATGGTGCACGCCTACGAGTTCGTCGGCAGCCCGCGATGGGCCAACCCGATCCAGTTCGCACAACCGAACCTGGCCCCGAACGCCTCGGATTGGCGCGGCTACCAGACGGTCCGCACGGTCGAAGGCTCGGGCACCGATCCGTCGGCCTACAGCGTCAACACGAAGACGTTCCTGCGCGGCACCGGCGAGACAGTCACCACCTTCGACGGCGCCACCATCACCGACGTACAGGCGCTGCAGGGGTACGTGCTGCAGGAGCAAGAGTGGAAAATGACCGCCCTGTCCCCGCGCGCCTACACCGAGGTGTCCTCCACCCGACATGAGTACACCGTCCAGAACACCGGCAATGGGCCGGGCACGTTAGATCCGGCGTTCATCCTGCGTACCCGGGACCGCTCTCGCGAGCTGGTCACCGGCGGCACCTGGCGGTACACCGATGAGCGCACCGCCTACAACGCAGACGGTCTACCGATCAAGGTCAACGACTACGGCCAGGACGGCATCACCACCGACAACTCCTGCATCAGCACCACTTACGCCCGCAACACCGACCCTGGCCAGTACCTGGTCGACTTCCCGGCGATCGTGGAGAAGCACGCCGGTGACGACTGCGTCAACGGGGCGCTGATTGGCAAGACGGTCACGCTGTATGACCTGGGGACGGATCCGGCGACGAACAAGCCGAGCGACGGCAACGTCACCGAAGCCCGCGCATATGCCGACGCCTCCACCGTCTCCACGGCCAAGGCCACCTTCGATGAGTACGGCAGGCCGCTGACGGCCACCGATCCGCTCGGCAAGACGACGAGAACCACTTACACGCCGGCGGTTGGCTGGCCGAAGGACGGCATCACCATCACCAACCCGCTCGGGCACACCTCCACCGCCAAGTTGTCGCACCTACTCGGTGACCCGATCTCGGCGGTGGATGCCAATGGCAAGACCATCGAGGCAGATTATGACGCGCTGGGCCGTGCCACCACGTTGTGGCGGCCGGGCCAGCCGCGCAGTGGCGGCACCCCGACGGCGACCGTCAGCTACGCGATCCCGTGGGACGGCAGCCTGGGCCAGCCCACCGCGCCGATCAAGACGACTGCCCAGCAGCTGTTGACCGGCAGCGGCACCTCTGCCAAGTGGCTCACCACGGCCAGCTACGACGACGGCCTGGGCCGCACCCGCGAATCGCAGGCCGCCTCCCCCGCCGGCGGACGCATCGTGACCGTCACCGCCTACGACCCGCGCGGTTTGACGCTTGCGACGTCGGATCCGGTCTACAACAGCGCTGCCCCAGGTAGCGGCCTGCTCAACCCGGTGCTGACGGATCTGCCGCAGTGGACCAAAACCGTCTACGACGATCAGGAACGCCCGACCGCGGCGATCTCCTATCACCTGGGTGCCGAGCTGCGCCGCACCACCACTGCGTATCCCGGTCTCGACCGGACCGAGGTCACCCCGCCGGTCGGCGCCAAGACTGCCACCATCACAGACGCCTACGACCGCACCATCAAGGTCGAGGAATGGGCCGACGCCACCACGCACAACGACACCAGCTACAGCTACGACCTCAATGGCAACCCCACCAGCACGACGGACGCCAACGGCAACGTCCGCACCACCACCTTCGACTGGCTCGGCCGCCGCACCGCCGCCTCCGACCCCGACGCCGGCCGCTCCACCTACGGCTACGACCTGGCCGGACAGCTGACCTGGAGCATTAACGGCAAGGGCCAGAAGGTCTCGCACAGCTACGATGACCTCGGCCGGCACACCACCCTATGGTCCGGCGACGTCGGGACGGGCACCAAGCTCGCCGAATGGACCTTCGACACCGTCGCCAAGGGCCAACCCACCGCCTCGACTCGGTATGTCGGCGGGCAGGCCTACACCGACACCGTTACCGCCTACGACGACGACTACCACTCCACCGCCAGCAAGACCACCATCCCGGCATCCGAAGGCAACCTGGCCGGCGACTACGCCTTCATCTCCAGCTACGACGCCGCCGGCAACCTGCGGGAGGAGACCCTGCCTGCCGCCGGCGGGCTGCCCGTCGAGAAGCTCACCCACACCTACACCGACCTGGGCTTCGTCAGGGGCCTGACTTCCGACCTGGGTGGCGGGTTCACCTACCTGAAAGACACCGCCCTCACCCCCACCGGCCAGCTCGCCTCCCGCCAGCTCGGCGGCAACGGCCAGATCAAGCGCACGGCCGAGCGGGATGCCTCCACCGACTGGCTGTCGCGGGTCACCACGCAGACCAAGGCCGACACTGCCAGCCCGCAGACCGTTCAGGACGACCGCTACAGCTACGACTTAGGCGGGCAGATCACCCGCGTGCTGGACGCCGCCTCGGCCATCCCCGGCACCACCGACGGCCAGTCCGAATGCTTCGCCTACGACGGCCTGCTCCACCTCAAGACCGCTTACACCACGACTGCGAGTTCCTGCACTGGAACCGGCGACGGCCAGGGTATCGACCCGTACAACCAGGCCTACAGCTACGACAAGGTCGGCAACCTCACCAGCCTGACCGACAACGGCCAGACCGCCACCTATACCTACCCCACCCCCGGCGCCACCGCCGTCCGCCCCAACGCTGTCACCTCCATCACCCGCCCGACCGGCACCGACAGCTATACCTACGACAACAGCGGGCAGCTCACCACCCGCACCGTGGGCGGCAAGCAAGGCACCTTCAACTGGAACGAACTCGGCCAGCTCACCTCAGCCACCGTCGACGGCCAGCAAACCTCGATGATCTACGACGCCGACGGTGACCGTCTCATCCGGCGCGACCCCGATGGCAGCAGCACCCTCTACCTCGGGAGCACCGAACTCAAGCTCTCCGGCGGCCTGGTCGCCGGTAAGCGCTACTACAGCAGCGCCGACGGCGCGCAGATCGCCATGCGCGATGCCACCGGCGTCACCTGGCTGCTGTCCGGCTCCCACGGCAGCACCCAACTGGCCATCAACGACACCACCGGCACCGTCAACCGCGAACGCTACCTGCCCTATGGCCAGCGCCGCGGCAGCGACGACCTGCCCTTCACCGACCGCGGCTTCCTGGGCAAGATCGAAGACGCCGCCACAGGTCTGAACTACCTGGGCGCCCGCTACTACGACCCCACCATCGCCAAATTCATCTCCACCGACCCCGAACTCGACCCCCGCAAACCCGAATGGGCCAACCCCTACTCCTACGCCGGCAACAACCCCATCGGCCTGTCCGACCCCGACGGACTCCGCGTCGACGCCGGCGGTGGCCGCGACCCTGATGCAGGCCGCAGAGCCAACACCACCTTTGACCAAACCCACTACGGCAGTGGCAAGAAGAAGACGCGAGAGCGGATCAACAACGAAGTAAAAAATCATACGACACCGTATCTCAGCGAAATGTCGAAAAAGCCGACAAAGGGAGGAAAGCCGGGTAAACCAGGAAGCACTAGCACCCAGCACAAGCTACCGACACTCCACCTGGACTGCGTCGGAAGCGGCGGGCACAAGGCATGCGACCCTGTACCCGAATTCTCGCCGCTCCAGATAGGCGTATTCACATGGCTGAAAAAGTACTACGACGCCACAAAGATCGCCGGAGCGTGTGTGCAGAGCAAGTACGCGAAAGAGTGCGAACAGTCGATTAATGATCTTGCAGGCCCAACGATTATAAATAAACTTCGTAGACTATCTGAATGCAATAGCTTCAGCGCAGATACCGAAATATTGATGGCCGATGGCACGCATGAACGTATCGACAAGATTCAAAACGGCGACAAAGTGGTCGCCACGGATCCCGATACCGGCAAGACTGCCATCAAGAACGTCGTAGCTCTGCACAAGAACCGTGACACCCAGTTGGCCGATGTGACCGTCCTAACGGAAACAGGCCAGAATATCACCATCTACACCACCCAACAGCACCCATTCTGGGACGAGACTCGTCATGCGTGGGTGGAAGCCGCTGATCTGACCCCTGGAGATCGCCTTCGAACCCTAAAAGCGGCAACGCTTGTGGTCGAGGTCCGCACCTTCAGTGGGTCGCAGGACATGTACAACCTGACAGTCGCTGGTATCCACACTTACTATGTCTTGGCCGGAGCAGCGCCGGTCCTCGTTCATAATACCAAGTGCCCTCATTCGAATGATATCGGAGCCGTTGCCCAAAAGCGTGCAGAAGAAATCCTCGGCAAGCGGTATCCTGGGGGCAAGATGCACACTCAGTTCGAAATCTGGACACCGCATGGAGTGCGCAGAGTTGATATCGCCGGAGAGAATTCGCGCGGTGGGTTCGATCTATACGAGATCAAGGGGAATGGGTCGAATTACCCCAGCAGGGAACGAAAGAAGGATAAATGGATCGAGGAAAACTTGGGCTGGAAGACCCAGGTCTGGAGATTCAGTGTAAAGTGTCAGTGCTACACAAGGTAGAGGTGCTCCGTGATCGAGAGGAGATCGAGTGGGACTCGACTACGCCTTCTGGAAGGCGGGAGAAGGCTCCCGTGAGGAGATCTATGCGGACCTTGGGGAGGGAGAATCGGGTCGACTCACCGAGAGTGACGATGTACTGAAGTTCCGTCATGGCCTGCTCGCCTCCTGGCCGGAGCTTGAAGACTCTATCGAGCCTTACGAGGAAGACCCCGATTTCGACGCAGCCGATCTGGCCAAATATGTCGTGATCAATATTCACGCTAACGAAGTGAGTCGCATCGAGAATGTATGGGCTCTCGCTGAGCAATATGGCCTGGTCGCATACGATCCACTGCATAAGGACGGTTAACCACTGCAGAGGTTGAAAAGGTGAGGTCTCGCGGCGTGGTTGCGTGACCATGACTGGCCCGGTGGGATGTGATATCCGGATGGTGGTGGTCTGACCCCGGAGGCACGCGCCAGAAAGGAGGCCCGGGACCGGGCTCAAACATGGTTCCAGGTCTTAGCATAACTATGAATCAGATCTTTGAAGATAATGACTATTACACTGGGCCGACGCTGGACGATAGACTAGTTCGTCAAGCTGAATAATCCATCGGCTTTCGGCTGCCTCGGTCATATATCAACCTGCTATCTCAACGAAATGGCGGGGTCCCCAGAAAGCGCTGTTTCTCAACCGCATTTATGATTTCCTGGGCGCCTGACCATATCGAAATCGATGCGATCCGAGGTGTTGGAGGAGAGTGGGGAATAGGCTCGTCATCGGGTCTAGGGAGTGCAGAAATGATCGCCGAATGGGGCTATCCAGAGATAGGCGTAGTTATATGTGTCATGCCATCGGGGGGCGCGACGCTATAATGCTCGACTACTCTGCGTCGGGGCCCGGAGGTGAGCCTGCCGTCGCATACATCGATGAAGACCGCGTACCTAGGCGAATCGCAAGCTCCTTTCAGGAGTTCCTGGAGCGCATGGAACCTCGCGAGCGCTTCGCGTCTTGAATCCGAAGATTTATGCTGCAGGAATTCGCAAATAGATTCCGTTCCTGCCCTCATGGGCGTTGCACCCGCGTGGCTTCGCTGGCGCTCGCTTCCGCTAATGCGGCATGTGATCTAGGGATATGTTCTAGAGAGCTTTAAAGGCCGGGGTTACGGCGGTTTGGTGTCGAGGCCGGTCTTGGCGATGAAGCCGCTGATCAGCTGGGGCCGGTACTGCATCTTCTTCAGCCGGGTCTTGATCAGCCGGGCGAGTTCGTTCAGGGTCTTCTTGGCGAGGTTGGCCAGGGAGCGTTTCAGGTGCGCCCAGACGCCCTCGACCGGGTTGAGCTCGGGCGCGTACGAGGGCAGCTGAATGACCGTCAGCCAGGCACGACGCTCGACCAGCGCACGCATCCGCGCGCTGATGTGGGTGTTCAAGCTGTCCCACACGAGCACGATCGGGCCGCCCAGCTGCTGGTGGGCGGCATCCAGCAAAGCGATGTAGTCGGCCTCGGAGAACGACTTGCGCTCGCCCTTACGTCCCCGCCGCAGCCGGATCCGGTAGATCAGCCGCGGCAGATGGCCGGGCTTGGTAGCGATCAGTCCGGCGATCATCACGGTGCCCGACCCGCCGCCGGACACCGTCACCACCGGCGTCATCCCGCGCCGTCCCCAGCTGCGGCCCTTGGGTGGTCTCAGGCCTTGACCGGCCTCATCTTCCCAGCAGAGTCAGGCGTCCAGGTTCGCCGCGGCCCTTTTCCCTCCGGCCAGACCTCGTCTCGCCAGGCGACAATCGCCTGCTCATCACGCTCGGCCGCGCGCCGCGCGCTCGTTGAGCGCACGTGACTATTAAAACTTCTGCAATATCCGCAATTGGGGATGTCTGAACTCCTCCTCTCTAGCAGGTATTTGGATTGGTGACAGGGCTTGTTGTCTGCTGAAAGCGGGAGTGACCTGAGCATCGAACTCCAGCCTGCCGAGTGCGCGCCATGAGCGCGGCATGCGGCGGACTTGACGACCCGGCCGGAGGTAGGGGTCCATGGTCCGTACCCCTGACGGCCTGGGAATCCGATGATGCAAGCTGTGACCGCAGTGAGCACCAGGAGATCGTGACGGAGAACAGAAAGCCGGCGCGCTGCGTAGCGGACCGGCGATCGGGCGCTTCGTTGCAGACCGTCATTCAGTTTGTCCTGGTCGACGGAGAGGTGGGTGACCGGCTCCATCGACGGCAGGCACGTGTGGTCATGGAGGTTCTGGCATGCCTGGCGGCTCGCAAAGCCCCGCTCCCTTCCCGCTCGACGACATCACATCCGGATCGAGAGGGAGAGCATCCCGCCTGATGGGGAGCGGGCAGAGAGGGAATCTCGATGGTCCTCTCCTGGTCGCCTTCGCCGGCCGTACCTCCACCGAGGACCAGCAGGACCCCACCCTGTCCATCCCGCGCCAACTCGGCGCCTGCCGATCCGGCCTTCCCCCGCAAGCGATCATCGTGGCTCACTTTTACGATATCGAGTCCGGCCGTAAAGACCTCAGCGCGCGAGGACTTGGTCGCGGACACGAGCGCTTCGCTATCCCAGTTCCGCGGGACGGCGGTATCCAGGAGCTCTTGGCCGAGGCCGCCCGGCCCGATCGCCGGTTCAATGCGGTGATCTGCGAGTCCATCGACCGCATCGCCCGCCGTACCTACATCGCCACCCAGGTCGAGAACCAGCTCGAACAGCTTGGCGTACTCCTGCTGTGCGCCGACGAACCCATCATCCTCAACGGCAAACGCGCGTCCCAGATCCTCACCCGTCGCGTCAAACAGGGCGTCGCCGAGTGGTACATCCTGGAACTGCTGGAGAAGTCCTGGGGCGGCTTCGAGACCCACACCGAGCAGGGCTAGAACGTCGGCAAGCCCTGCTACGGCTACGACGCCGACAAGATCCCGCACCCCGTCCCTGCCCGCCGCGCCGAAGGCAGGACCAAACACCGGCTTGTCCCGAACCCTGTACGTGGCCCGGTCGTCACCCACATTTTCACGCTGCGAGTTGTCGAGCGGCTCGCCTACAAGGAGATCGCCGAGCAGCTCAACCGTGACCTGGACCGGTATCCCCCGCCAACCCCCGTGAACCCTGCTCGTGCCCTCGGCTACTGGGCGGTCAGCTCCATCCGCGAGATTGTCATCAACCCTAAGTACACGGGATACATGGTCTGGAATCGCCGGGCGACCAAGAAGGGCGGATCCTGTAACCCGCCTGAGGCGTGGGTGTGGTCCCCGCAGCCGACGCACGAGCCGCTCGTCACTAAAGAGACCTTCCTGGCCGCGCAGAAGGTCGCCGCTGAGAAGGAGCGTTCCCGAAGTGCGGCGGGTCCCAATGCTGCTCACCCACAGGCCCGCCGGTCCTACCCTCTGCGCTCTCACGTCTTCTGCGCTGCCTGCGAGCGCCGCATGTTCGGCAAGACTCGAACGCCCTACAGCTACTACGCCTGCGTGCCCGCTCCCGGATACCGCCCCCAAGGGCACCCCGCCGCGATCTACGTCCGCGAGGACCGGCTCATGGACGGCGTCAGCGACTTCTTCGCCCGCCGGATCTTCGGCTCAGCCCGCAAGGTCTACCTCGACCGCGCTCTCGCCGACAGCGAGAACACCGCCGTCGGCGAGCACCAGGCCAAGGCTGAAGCGCTACGTCGCGCCATCACCGACATCGACGTTCGCCGTACTCGGCTGGTACGCACCCTGGAGATGACCGACGATCCCACGGGCGACCTTGTCCAGGACATCCAGAACCGTGCCGCTCATCTCGCTGAGGAGCGGGTGGCGAAGCAACGGGAGCTCCACGATCTCGAACAGGCCCGGCCCACGCAGACCGAGCCGGAGTTGCTCGACGAGATCCCGGTTGGATCGGCAGACTTGGCCTTGCTGCCGGAGGCCGTTCTTCGGCGCTTGTTCGACGCATTTCGGTTGGAGATCCACTACGACAAGCCGACCAACACCGCCACCTGCAGGGCCACCATCACGAGCGACACCCTATGTGCGATACGACAAGTTGCGGGCACCGCTCTCAAGATCGGGCGGCATGAAGAAAGGGCAACCCCGAAGGAGCTGCCCATCTGTGATGTGCCCCCGGCAGGATTCGAACCTGCGGCACCCGCTTTAGGAGAGCGGTGCTCTATCCCCTGAGCTACGGAGGCGGACGTCAGTAAGCGTAGCGAATCTCTGGGCGTGCGTGTGCCGTCAGGGGGGCCGTTGTTGCCACGGGGATCGTCATGGGTGGTGTGGGTGGGGGTAAAGGGAGGACAAGCGATCCCTGTTCCCTGCATGGTGCGGGGCTAGCGTCTGCCGGGTGAATCGTAGGCGGAGTAAACAAACGCGTAGGCGGCCTGTGGTGTTCGTCGTGGCGTTGCTGGCGCCTGCCATCTTGGCCGGGGGGTTGATGGCGGGGGAGCTGGGTGGGTATCGGGAGGGGGGTGCTTCCGAGGCGGTGCCTTCTGGTGGGGCCGGGTTGGCGTTTGAGCCTGTGTTGGTGCCTGCCCCTGTGCATGCCGATCTTTGGTACGAGGGGGCCGTGCCGGCGCCTGAGCGGTCGCGGGAGCCTGTTGCGGCTGTGGCGGCGCCCGTTACGTCTTCGCCGCCGGTTGTGGTGCGGAGTACGCCTCGGCCGGAGGTTACGCATTCCAGTTGTCCGGGGGAGTGGGAGGACACCTGGTTGTGGGAGTTGTGTCGGGAGCATGAGCGGCGGCCTGCCTGATCGGTGGTTGGGTGTTCGACCCGACGGTGTCGGTGCTCAGGTGCCCGGTTCGGCGGTAGGCGGGTAAGCCCAGTTGACGGCGCGGCAGGGGTGGCGCGCCATTGCGGGCCAGGCCGAGTGGGGCGCAGGGATGGCGCGCCACTGAGGGGCTGGCCGGGTGGGGCGAGGAGACTGGCCGCCGGTGAGGTGGAGAGGCTGGCTGGATAGGGCGGCGAGGTCGAGGAGGCCGGGCTCAGGAGCCAGGTCGGGCTGAGGCGCCGGGGCAGGCCGGACGAAGAGGCCGGGTCGGGCTTAGGTGGCAGGCCGGGCGGAGAGGCCGGGTCGGGCCGAGGCGCCGGGGCGGGTCGGGGAGTCGGGCTGAGGAGCCGGACAGGCTGAGGTGTTGGGCCGAGGAGCCGGGGCAAGCCGGGGAGTCGGGCCGAGGAGCCGGGGCAAGCCGGGGAGTCGGGCTGAGCAGCCAGGGCAGGCCGAGGGGCGGGGCTAGGGAGCTGGAGCAGGCTGAGGGGTTGGGCCGAGGCGCCAGGTCGGATCGACGGCCGAGCCGGGGCGGCGCGTGAGGGCAACAGGCTGGTGTCGGGCGACGGTCCGGCGGGGCAAGGGGTGGGCTCGGCGGGGTAAGAGGTGGACTCGGAGGGGCAAGGCGTGGACTCGGCACAGGGTTGGAGTAGCGGGTCGCGCAGGTGGACACAAGGAGCTGGACGGAGCCGGTAAGCCAGGTCGGATAGGCGTCCGAGCTAGGGCGGCGGCTTCGGAGCAAGCGTCTGGTCTTGGGCAGGGGCGCGAGGCGTTGGCGCAGTGCGGGTTCCAGCAGTAGGCGGGGTCGGGGACTAGTAGGCGGGGCCGGGGACCCAAACGGTGGCCAGAAGGCTGGGGTTCCTGGGTCGGTGAACTCGATGAGCTTGCGTGGGGTGCTGGGGACGCTGGGCCGGGCAGGCTGAGGCGTCATGGGTTCGCCGACGCAGCGCTGCGAGCTGCGGGTTTGGCAGGGGCTCGGGTGGGTGGGCGTGAAGGGTTGCCGTGCTTGGTGCTGCTGGCGGATGAAATGGGGCTTTCGGAACATAGCGGCTCTCTGGAGTTCGGTCCGGGCACTCGGGGGGCTGTAGTAACGTGCGTGCCTGACCCAGGTAACGAGTTCGCAAACGGAGGAGTCGAACGTGCCATCCGCTCGATCAGCAGGTCTGATCGCGGTCGTCATGGCGATGACTTCTCTTTGCGCGCCAGCGGCCCATGCCGCACCCGTGTCCACAACCCTGGCCGAAACGGCCAAGGACCCCTCCAACCTGACCGAGCTACGCAAGCAGGCCGAGCAGTCGGCCAAGGAGCTCGAGGACGCCACCAAGGCGCTGGAGAAGCGCAGGAGCGACATCGCGGCCTCCGAGAAGCAGCTGAAGGACAAGCTGCGCTCCCTGCAGACCGCCGACCAGCAGCTGGCGCAGATCAGGCAGCCCGTGTCCCAGATGGCCGAGCTGCTGTACGAGCAGCCGGTGGGCGCCGACGGGATCGCGCCGTTCCTGTCCGGCGATGCCGGCGACGGGACGTTGCGGGCGATGGCCAACGTGGGGCAGATCGTGGCGGTCCGGCAGCAGGCGGTGGAGCAGACCAGCCAGCTGTACACGCAGACCGAGCAACTGGCCGCGCAGGCGCAGGATCTGCGGGCGAGCAACCTGCTGGCCGAGGCGCAGATGGCCGCGGAGATCGACACCCTGAGGCAGCGCTCCGACAAGATCGTGAAGTCGCTGACCGCGGCTCTGGTGAAGCTGGGCATCAAGATCGACAAGGTGGGGAAGGCCGCGCTCGGGTGCAACCCGCTGCAGGCGGCCACGGCCAACGACTATCCGAACGGGCTGATCCCGCGCACCATGCTGTGCCCTCTGCAGCAGAAGGGGTTCATGCTCAGGGCGGATGCCACGATCGCGTTCGTCAGCTTGAACGAGGCCTATCGCAGGCAGTTCGGCAAGCAGATATGCGTCACTTCGGCCTACCGCAGCCTGAGCGAGCAGCAGTCGGTCTACTACCGCCGCCCTGGGTTCGCCGCGGTGCCCGGGCGCAGCAACCACGGGCTCGGGCTGGCCGCCGACCTGTGCGGAGGCATACAGAATCCCGGTTCCGTCCAGTTCCGGTGGATGGAGCAGAACTCCAAGAAGTACGGCTGGTTCCATCCCGCCTGGGCCTACAGCAGCCCGTTCGAGCCGTGGCACTGGGAGTACAACCCGAAGATCGACTCGGTCCTCTAGACCGGGGTGACCTCGGCGCAGCACTGCGCGCAGCGTGAGGCGGCCTTGGGGATCTCGGACAGGCACTCGGGGCACTCGCGCGTGATCGCTTCCTCGCGGGCCACTGCGCGCTCCTTGAGGTGGTTGTAGGGCTTGATGATCAGGAAGTAGACCACCCCCGCGACCATGAGGAACGACACCACGGCGTTGATGAAGTTGCCGTAGAGGAAGTTGGAGCGGCCGATCGTGAACCTCAGCGAGGAGAAGTCGGGCAGCCCGCCGATCGCCGAGATCAGCGGCGTCAGCAGATCCTTCACGAAGGAGTTGACGATCGCGGTGAACGCCGCGCCGATGACGACCGCCACGGCCAGGTCGATGACGTTGCCGCGCATGAGGAACTTCTTGAATCCACTCATGAAAAACGATCGTATCTGATCGATTACTCAGGGTGATGGCTTGATCGTGATCGACAAACTCCCTCCCGCCTGCGCCGCGGCGAGCTGGCCGGCCTGGGTGGGCGTGGCCGCGAGCACGACTAAGGCGCCGTGCTCGTCCTTGCTCGCCGGGATCGTGACCACCCTGACGTCGTCGGCCACCAGCTGCGCGCTCTGACCCTCCCAGGCGGCCAGCACGCCCACGATCGAGCCGGGCGCGATCAGCCGGACCGCGTCGCGGTCGGCGATGCGCACCGGCGCGGCCACGGCGCCGGGCGGCAGCGGCATGTGCGGCAGCAGCCGTACGTCGGTCAGCGGCTCTCCCTTGCGCATGGCGGTGGCAAGTACCTGGCCGATGCCGCCCGAGCGCAGGGCGCCGTCGGGCGGCGGGTCGACCGGGGCCGCGCGCAGGTCGCCCGGCTCGAGCACGCCGGGAGCCAGGTCGCGCGCCGCCACCAGGATGGGGTCAGGGCCGGCCGGCCGTACGGTCAGCAGGGCCGTCAGCACGGCCAGACCGGTCAGGACGGAGGCGATGAGGCGCCGGAGGCGGGCGAAGCGGCGCGCCCAGGTCACGGCAGCTCGAAGGGCAGCTTGAGGCCGTCGAGCGCCGAGCCGCACTCGCAGGTGCGCTTGTCGGGCAGAGCCTCGACCGTCGCGGAGACCAGGGTGCGCATGCGGGCGACGTTTTCCGCGAAGAAGGCCATGACCCCCTCGTGGGTGACGCCCTCGCCCGCCTCCACGCCCGCGTCGAGGTCGGTCACCAGCGCCAGGGACGTGTAGCACAGGGCCAGCTCGCGCGCCAGGACGGCCTCGGGGTGGCCGGTCATGCCGACGATGGTCCAGCCGTTGGCGGTGTACCACTGGGACTCGGCGCGGGTGGAGAAGCGCGGGCCTTCGATGACCACGAGCGTGCCGCCGTCGACGGTCTGCCAGTCGCCGGAGCGGGCGGCGGCCACGGCCACCTCGCGGCCCGAGGAACAGTAAGGGTCGGCGAATGCGACGTGGACGGCGCCGCCGGCGTCGTAGTAGGTCTGCACGCGGCCGGAGGTGCGGTCGACGATCTGGTCGGGGATGACGATCGTGCCCGGCCCGTATTCGGCGCGCAGCGAGCCGACCGCGTTCGGGGCCAGCACCTGGCGCACGCCCAGCGAGCGCAGCGCCCACAGGTTGGCCCTGTAAGGAATACGGTGAGGTGGGAACTGGTGGCCGCGCCCGTGCCTGGGGATGAAGGCCACGGAACGCGAGCCGATCCTGCCCACCGTGACGACGTCGCTCGGCGGGCCGTACGGCGTGCTGAGCTGGATCTCCTCCGCGTCGTCGAGCAGGGAGTAGAAGCCGGACCCGCCGATGACGCCGATGTCTGCGCGATTGACCATGGCGCCGAGATTAGTGGCATGGCGTGGGGGCACGGCAGGAGGAGAACAGCGTTCTGTGGACAGCCGAGCAAGATCGGCCCGCCTGTGGATAACTCGAAGTGGCCACAAGAACGCGCGGAGTAATATCGCCGCAGGGGGGATCATCATGCGGCAACGGGGCCTCGGCCTGATCATCATGGCGCTCATGCTCGGCATGCTGCTGGCGGCGCTCGACCAGACGATCGTGTCCACCGCGCTGCCCACCATCGTCGGCGACCTCGGCGGCCTGGAGCGGCTGTCGTGGGTGGTCACCGGCTACATGCTGGCCTCCACCGTGTCCACCCCGCTATGGGGCAAACTGGGCGATCAGTTCGGCCGCAAGAGGCTGTTCATCGGCGCGATCGTGATCTTCCTGATCGGGTCGGCCCTGTGCGGGCTGAGCCAGAGCATGGACCAGCTGATCGCCTTCCGCGCGCTTCAGGGGCTGGGCGGCGGCGGGCTGATGGTGCTCGCGCAGGCCATCGTGGGCGACGTCGTCTCCGCGCGCGATCGGGGCAAGTACCAGGGCTGGTTCGGCGGGGTCTTCGCGGTGTCGAGCATCGTCGGCCCGCTGCTGGGCGGCCTGTTCGTGGACCATCTGTCCTGGCACTGGGTTTTCTACATCAACCTGCCCCTCGGCGTGATCGCGCTGGTGGTGATCATCGTCGTGCTGCCCGGCGACGACACCAGGACCGCCCACAAGATCGACTATGCGGGGGTGGTGCTGCTCGGCGCCGCCACCTCGTGCCTGGTCCTGATCGCGACCTGGGGTGGCACCACTTACGCCTGGAGCAGCCCGGTCATCATCGGGCTCGCCGTCGCCGCGCTGGTGCTGCTCGTGGCCTGGGGCTTCGTCGAACGGCGGGCCGCCGAGCCGGTGATGCCGCTCGGGCTGTTCAAGCTGCGCGCGTTCAGCATGACGGCGACCGTCGGATTCGTGGTGGGGTTCGGCATGTTCGGTGCGCTGACGTATCTGCCCCTCTATCTGCAGACCGTCCATGGCGTGAGCCCGACGCTGTCGGGCGTCCACCTGCTGCCGATGATGGCGGGCATGCTCCTGATGTCCATCGTCAGCGGGCAGATCATCTCCAGAACCGGCAGGTACCGCTTCCTGCCCATCGCCGGTACCGGCATCGCGACGGTCGGGATGGGCCTGCTTTCGACGCTGAGCGAGCACAGCAGCCTGCTCACGCTGGGCGTCTGCCTGCTCGTGCTCGGCATCGGGCTGGGCATGACCATGCAGGTGCTGGTGATCATCGTGCAGAACGCGGTCGAGTTCAAGGACCTGGGCGTCGCCACCTCGGGTGCGACGTTCTTCCGCATGATCGGCGGCTCGTTCGGCGTGGCCACGCTTGGCTCGGTCTTCGCGAGCACGCTCAACGCCGACCTGGCCAGGGTGATGGCGACGACCACGTTGCCGGCGGGGTTCGATCCGGCCCAGATTCAGCAGGACCCGACCGTGATCCAGAAGCTGCCGCCGGAGGTGGCAGCTGATTTCCTGCACGTGTACGCGAGCTCGATCGCCACTGTCTTCCGCGTGGCCACGCCGGTGATGTTCGTGGCGTTCCTGCTGAGCTGGCTCATTCCCGAGAAGCGGCTCAGGGAGACGACCAAGGCCTCCGACCTGGGTCAGGGCCTGGGCGCGACATCCGCGGAGCGCTCCTCGCTCGCGGAGGTGGAGCGGGGTCTGGTACGGCTGGCCGACGCGGACCTGCGCCGGGGCTACTACGACAGGCTCGGGGCGCTGGCGGGGCTGGACGGCATACCGTCGCAGGGCGTCTGGGTGATCGCCAGGCTCGGCGGCGAGGGCTGGGTCAGGGCCGACGCCCTGGCCGAGCGTGCCGAGGTCACCAGAGCGGAAGGGCGACCGTACGTCGATCAGCTCATCGCCGCAGGGCTGGTGGAGCGCTCGCCGGATGACGAGTCGCTCAGGCTGACCCCCGCGGGTGACGCGGCTGCGCAGGCGCTCCTGCGCCACTCACGCGACGGGCTGAAGAAGCTCGTGGCCGACTGGGGGTCGTGTCCAGGGCTGGAGGAGCTGCTCGACAAGCTCACGCCTGAGCTGCTCGGCGCGCACGCCGACCGGCCTGGCTAGTTGGAGGCGGCAGCGGGAGCGGGGGTCGACTTCGTCTCGGTGGACGGCTTGCTCTCGGACTTCGACGACGAGGGCGTGCTCGACGTGGAGGTGGACGTCGACGACGAGCGGTTGTCGGTGCGGTAGAAACCCGACCCCTTGAAGACGATTCCCACCGCGGAGAACACCTTGCGGAGGTTTCCTTGGCAGTTGGGGCAAACAGTCAGGGCGTCGTCAGTGAACTTCTGGACGACCTCGAGCTGCTCACCGCAGTCGTTGCAGGCGTACTGATAGGTCGGCACGCGCTCCTCCTCCGTCAGGCTCTGGCACTCGAGCTTTGCGACTGCTAATGCTAACCGATCCGGTCAAACGCCTATTCCACTCCGCGCTCGCCGTACCAACCGGCCAGCTTGCCGCGGCGGCTGACGGCGCGCATGCGGCGCTCGACCTGGTCGCGGCAGGCAGCGGTGGCGACGACGAGCAGCTGGTCGTTCTCCATGATCTGAGTGGTGCCCGAGGGGACGAACGATTTGCCCTCCCGAACGACCAGCGTGATCGCCGCCCCGGAGGGCAGGCGCAGCTCGAAGATCTCCACACCGTGCAGTTGCGAACCGGGTGGCACCTTGATCTGCAGCAGATCGGCGTTGAGCTCCTCCAGCGGCGCGGACTCCACCTCCAGGTCGTGTGCCTCGGAGGGTGCCGCGACCCCGAGCCGCCGGGCCACGAAGGGCAGCGTCGGGCCCTGGACCAGCGTGAACACCATGACGATCACGAAGACCAAGTTGAAGATGAGCTTCGAGCCCGCGACCCCGGCCGCCCACGGGATCGTGGCCAGCACGATCGGCACAGCTCCTCGCAGGCCCGCCCACGACAGGAACGCCTGCTCGCGCAGGTTCACCTTGCCCAGCCGCGCCAGCCTGGCCACCAGCACGCTGAGCATCACGGAGATGGGGCGGGCGAGCAGCACCAGGACCGTTCCCGCGATGAGGCCCGGCACGATGGCCGAGGGCATCTCGGGCGGGCTGGCCAGCAGCCCCAGCATGACGAACAGGCCGATCTGGGCCAGCCAGGCGGCACCTTCGGCGAACCCGCGGGTCGCGGCCCGGTGCGGGAGGCGGGAATTACCCAGGATCAACGCCGTCAGATATACGGCGAGAAATCCGGATCCGTGGAGCAGCGCCGCCCCGCCGTACGCGACGAAGGTCAGGGCGAGCACCGCGATCGGATAAAGGCCCGAAGCCGGCAAGGCCACCCGGCGCAGAGCGAAAGCCCCGGCCGGCCCCACGGCGAGCCCAATGGCGGCGCCGACGAGCAGCTCATAGCCGGTTTCCAAGATGAACGTGCCAGGGCCCGGCATGTGCGCGCTGACATTGCTGAGCAGCGCCACCGCGATGACCGTGGGCGCGTCGTTGAAACCGGACTCCGCCTCCAGAATCCCCGCGAGCCGCGGCGGCAACGGCAACCTGCGCAGAACGGAGAAGACGGCCGCGGCATCGGTCGAGGCGAGCACCGCGCCGATGATCAGCGCGCCCTGCAGACTCATGTCGAGCAGCCCGAACACGGCAAGCGCGACCACGAAGATGCTGACCGTGACGCCCAGTGTGGCCAGGATCAGCGCGATCGGCACCGCCGAGCGCACATGGGTCCAGTTGGTCGTCAGGCCACCTTCGGCCAGGATCACCGCCAGCGCGGTCAGCCCGATCTGCTGGGCCAGCTCGGGGTTGTCGAAGGGGATACCGAGCCCCGATTCGCCCAGGAGCAGGCCGAACGCCAGGAACAGCAGAAGGCTGGGCAGACCACTGCGATGCGCCACGCGCACCGACGCGATCGCCGCGATGACGATCGCGGCACCGAGAAGGAGCCAGACATTCAACGTCATCTGGCCCCCCTCTCGTACTTTCGGTCACATAAGCCTAGTGAGTCCCGAGGGTGTCACCGCAAAACGGACGGCCTGGTCGTGCGGCTCTGCCGGGATGCCCTCCAGCAGCTCCCCTTCGTGGAGGAGAGCGACCGTGGGCACGTTCGGCCCCACGCGGGCCAGAGCCCGGTCGTAGGAGCCGCCGCCGCGGCCCAGCCGTACCCCCGTCCGCCGGTCGACGGCCAGGGCCGGGACGATCACCAGGGCGGCCGTGCGGATGGCGTCGACGCCGCGGCGGGTGTCTATGGGCTCCATGATCCCGGAACGTCCGCGTGCGAGCGTGTCTGGGCCGTCATAGACCGCCCAGTCCAGATCGTCATCCTCTTTATGCACAGGCAGGATGACGGTTGCACCGTGTTTCCACAGGGCGAAGACCAGGCCATGCGTGTCGGGCTCGCTCCCTGTAGACCAGTAGCAGGCAACCAGCCCGGCCATCTGCACCCACGGCTGATCTAGGAGGGTTTCACGGATGCTTGTCGCGTTTGCCCGCCGCTGTTCGGGGGATAGGGAGGTGCGCGCCTCAATCAGTTCGCGGCGCAGCTTCATCTTGTCCACAGATACCTCCACTAGGGTCTACTCATGGCTGACTTCGACCCTGTGACGAAAGCCGTCGTGCCCGCCGCGGGTCTGGGCACCCGGTTCCTACCGGCGACCAAGGCAACACCCAAGGAGATGTTGCCCATCGTCGACAAGCCCGCGATCCAGTATGTCGTCGAGGAGGCGGCCTCCGCCGGTCTGCTCGACGTCCTCATGGTCACCGGCAAGAACAAACGCTCCATCGAGGACCACTTCGACGTGGCCTTCGAGCTCGAGGCCACGCTCGAGGCCAAGGGCGACGAGCAACGGCTGTCGCAGGTGCGTGAGCCCGCCTCACTGGCGACCTTGCACTACGTACGGCAGGGCGAGCCCAAGGGCCTCGGCCACGCCGTGCTCTGCGCCAAGCAGCACGTCGGCGACCACCCGTTCGCGTGCCTGCTCGGCGACGACCTCATCGATCACCGCGACGAGCTGCTCAAGCGCATGATCGAGGTGCGCAACACCTACGGTGGCAGCGTCATCGCGCTGATGGAGGTCCCGCGCGAGCAGACCTCGATGTACGGCGTGGCGACCATCTCGCCCACCTCGGAAGAGGACGTCGTCCTCGTGACCGACCTGGTCGAGAAGCCGCCGATGGAGGAGGCACCGTCCAACTGGGCGGTCATCGGGCGCTATGTCATCGACCCGGCGATCTTCGAGGTCCTGGAGAACACCCCGCCGGGGCGTGGCGGCGAGATCCAGATCACCGACGCGCTGCGCACGCTCGCCTCGCGCGGCTCGCACGAGGGCGGGCCGGTCCACGGCGTGCTGTTCCGCGGGCGCCGCTACGACACCGGCGACAAGCTCGACTACCTGCGCACGGTGGTCAAGTTCGCGGCCGACCGGCCCGACCTGGCGCCGGAGTTCGTGCCATGGTTGCGGGAGTTCCTTGATGAAATCGGTTGACGCGCATCTGGCCGACATCCTGGCCACGGTGCGCACGCTGGCGCCGCTCGAGCTGGAGCTCGAGCGGGCGCTGGGCACGACGCTGGCCGAGGAGGTGTCCTCGCCAGTGCCGCTGCCGCCCTTCGACAACTCCGCCATGGACGGCTATGCCGTACGCGCCGCCGACGTCTCCGGCGTTCCGGTCACGTTGCCGGTCGTCGACGACGTCGCGGCCGGGTCGGACGAGCTGCGCGCCGTCGGGCCGGGCCACGCCGTCCGGATCATGACCGGCGCGCCGGTCCCGCCCGGGGCGGACGCCGTCGTGCCCGTGGAGTGGACCGACGGCGGCACGGCCCAGGTCACCATCAACCGGCCCGTCCAGCTCGGCAACGCCATCCGCCGGGCCGGCGAGGACGTGCAGGCCGGGGAGATCGTCCTCAAGCCCGGCACCGTGATCGGCCCCGCCCAGCTCGGCATCATCGCCGGGGTCGGGCGCCGCCGCGTCTGGGTACGACCGCGGCCCCGCATCGTGGTGCTGTCCACCGGCGCGGAGCTGGTGGAGCCCGGTGCCGCCTTAAGGCCAGGCCAAATCTGGGACTCCAACAGCTTCACGCTCACCGCCGCCGTGCGCGATTCGGGCGGGGAGGGGTTCCGCGCGCCCACGGTCGGCGACGACCCGGCGGTCTTCCTCGACCAGCTCGACGCCCAGCTGGTGCGCGCCGACGCGATCATCACCAGTGGCGGCGTGTCCATGGGTGCCTACGAACCGGTCAAGGAGGCCCTGTCGCCGCTTGGCACGGTCCGATTCGAGAAGGTCGCCATGCAGCCCGGCATGCCGCAGGGCTTCGGCGTGGTGGGCGACGACCAGATCCCGATCTTCGCGCTGCCCGGCAACCCCGTCTCGTCGTACGTCTCCTTCATGCTGTTCGTACGGCCGGCCTTGCGGAAGATGCGGGGCCTGCCCGCCGGGCCGCCGGAAACCGTGACCGCGTATGTCCTGGCGACGCTGCGCTCGCCTGCGGGCCGCCGGTCCTACCTGCGGGCCGTGCTGGCCGACGACGGCACGGTCACGCCCGTGCACGGCCAGGGGTCACACCAGCTGGCCGCGCTCGCCTCGGCGAACGCGCTGATCGTGGTGCCGGAGGACACGACCGAGGTGCCCTCGGGCACTTCTGTGCAGGTGATCCGACTGTGAGCGAATTCACGCACCTGGACGAGACAGGTGCCGCGCGGATGGTCGACGTGTCGGCCAAGGACGTCGGCGCCCGCCAGGCCACCGCGACCGGGCGGGTGCTGCTGTCGCCCGAATGCGTCGCGCTGCTGCGCTCAGGAGAAGTACCCAAGGGTGACGCGCTCGGGGTGGCCAGGATCGCGGGCATCATGGGCGCGAAACGCACGCCCGACCTGATCCCGCTGTGCCATCCGATCGCGCTGCACGGGGTCAAGGTGTCGCTCGAGGTCGTCGACTCCGGGGTGGAGATCACCTGCGTGGTCAGGACGGCCGACCGTACCGGCGTGGAGATGGAGGCGCTGACCGCGGTGACCGTGGCGGCGCTCGCGCTGATCGACATGGTCAAGGCGGTGGACCCCGCGGCGGTGATCACGGATGTGCGCGTCGAGGAGAAGCTCGGCGGCAAGACCGGTCACTGGACTCGCCCATGATCCGCGCGCTGGTGGTGACGGTGTCGAACCGTGCCTCGGCCGGGGTCTATCCGGACAAGTCGGGGCCGCTGCTGGTCTCACTGCTGGAGGAGGCCGGGTGCGTGGTGGACGGGCCTGTCGTCGTGCCCGACGGGGAACCGGTCGAAGGGGCGCTGCGGGACGGGGTCTCCGGGGGTTATGACGTGATCGTCACCACCGGCGGCACCGGGCTGACGCCCACCGATCGGACGCCGGAAATGACCGCACGAGTGATTTCTCGGGAAATTCCCGGCATTGCCGAGGCCATCCGGCAGGTGAACCGCGACAAAGTCCCGGCTTCCATCCTTTCCCGCGGCTTGGCGGGTCAGGCCGGTGACACGCTGATCGTTAATCTGCCTGGTTCCTCGGGCGGCGTACGCGACGGCCTTGCCGTACTGGCTCCTGTTCTCCAGCATGCGGTGGACCAGATCCGCGGAGGCGATCACCCGCGCTGATACGCAGGTGCTGATCCGTGGCGACATGGACCCCGATGGGGGGATGATGAGAGATGTGGATCGACTTCGTGGCTGGCCGGCGACTCTGAGCGAAGGGCCAGTTGGCCTGCGGCCGCTGCGGCTGAGCGATGTGCGCGTCTGGCGCGAGACCAGGTTGCGCAACGCTGACTGGCTCCGCCCCTGGGAACCGAGCAATCCGGAAACGCCGCTGTTCAGGACCGGGCTCGGGCCTTACGTCTCCATGGTCGGCACGCTGCGCCGCGAGGCGCGTCAGGGGCTCGCGCTGCCCTGGGTCATCACCTACAACGGGCGGTTCGCCGGGCAGCTCACTGTTGGTGCGATCGTGTGGGGTTCCGCCCGATCCGCCCAGGTGGGGTACTGGATCGACGGCTCCGTGGCCGGACAGGGCATCACGCCCACCGCGCTGGCGTTGGCGGTCGACCACTGCTTCTTCACGACCGGCCTGCACCGGCTTGAGGCGAACATCCGTCCCGAGAATCACGCCAGCCGTAGAGTGGTTGAGAAGCTCGGATTCAGGGAAGAAGGCATTCGGCGTCGTCAACTCCACATCGATGGAGCCTGGCGTGACCACATCTGCTACGCATTGACCGTCGAAGATGTTCCCGGCGGGCTTCTCGTGCAGTGGCGTCGCGCCCGTGAGTCAGCGGCTCACGGTGGGTCTCCAGTAGAAGAGGTTTGACGATCTCGCGACACACCGCATCGAATGCTCGTCAATTAGTGACACGCGGTCTTACGGTGCGTGACGTGAGCACATTGAAGACGCCAAGAACGCCTAGGTGTCTTCATGCTGCCCGGAGGTGGTCGTGAGCAGCGCCTTCCTCTATCTCCTCATTGTCGTGATGTGGCTTTGTGTCCTGGTACCGATGTGGTTGCGCAGGGACAAGACCAATCTCGCGGAGCTCGCGGAGCTCGAGGAGGAGTACTACACGGGCGAGCATCAGATCCCGGATCTGACGCAGCTCGAGGAGTCGGAACCGTCCTCCCTCGACGACGGCGAGACCGGTGAGGTCGAGGTCGTCCCCGAGGCGCCGATCGACCCGCGGCAGTTCCGTGCCCGGCGCCGCGCGATCATCGTAGCGCGCCGGCGGCGGCTGTTGTTCTTCACCGCACTGCTGGTGATCGCCTCGGTCGTCACTGCCGCGGTCAAGATGATCCCGTGGTGGGGCGTGGCACCGTCGGGCGTGATCATGGTCACTTACATGGTCTTCCTGCGCATCGCGGTCAACGTGGACAGGGAGCGGCGCCAGCGCGCCGCCAAGATCCGCGCGGACAGGGCCCGTCGCCTGCGTGACCAGCGGCGCGCCGCGGAGCTCGCCGCCGAACAGGCGGAGGCGGAGATCATCGAGTTCGCGGCACATCATCCGGATGTGCTCTTCGATCAGTACGCCGAGCCGCCACGGCGGGCGGTGGGGGACTGAATGGATGGCGCGAGAACCTCTCGGAGTTTGCTAACCTGGTCGAGTCCTTGGGGATGTAGCGCAGTCCGGTAGCGCACTTCGTTCGCATCGAAGGGGTCAGGGGTTCGAATCCCCTCATCTCCACAAGGTCAGAAGGGGTTTCGGAGTTTCTCCGGAGCCCCTTTTTGATGTCTGGGAGCCAATCGGGGAGCCATCTCACTCGGACTCAACCCGTCGGCGGTCGCCGAAGACGGTGTTCATCGTGTGTGCACCTTTGGTGATCACTGGTCTTAGCTGATGCCGGTACACGGTTTCCGTGACGCTGGTGCCTGCGTGCCCGACGAGATCGGCGATGGTCTCGATGGGTACGCCCTGGTCGCTCAGGATCGAGACGAACGAGTGACGCAGCTCGCGGGGGCGCCACTTGGTCCCGATTCCTGCGTTCTTGGTGATCCTTCGGAAAGACCGTCGCACGTTCGCTGCGTCGAGTGGAGACCCGACGCTTGTGCAGAACACGAGGTTGTGATCTTTCCATGCTTCTCCCGCCTTGAGCTTGCTGGCAGCTTGGCGGGCGTGGTGTTGCCGGAGTGCCTGAGCGGCGAGCGTGGGCAGCTCCAGGGTGCGCCGCGATTTGCGTGTCTTGGTGTCGCTTCCTACTCGGTCGGCACGCCACACGTAGATGGCGAACCTCTTGTGGTTGAACCCCACCTCGGTCACTGGCTGCCACTTCTTGAGCTTCGGTATCCACGCGACGACGTGATCCCAGCGGAGTGCACGGGCTTCCTCGGTGCGAATACCCGTGGTGAGGCTGATGACCACGTACGCGTAGAGCTCGGAGGGCTCAGCGGCCTTGAGCACCGCCTCTGCCTGTTGCCGGGTGAGTGCCTTGCTGGGCTGCCCATCCGCGCCCGTGGGCGTGGTGACCAGTTCGGCAACGTTCCTGAGCACCTGATCACGTGCCTGAGCTTGCCGGATGGCTCGCTTCAAGACGCTGTGAACTTCCCGCAAGGTGCTGGTAGCGAGCCTCTCGGCGAGTTCGTCGAGCCACTCATCCACGTGATCCGCGCGTAGTTGCTGGAGTTTGATCTTTCCCAGTTTCGGGATGACGTGCGTCTCGGCGAGGATGCGCAGCTTGGTGACGGTGTTCTCGGACCGGCCCTTGAGCCCCTTGGCCAGCCAGTCGTTGACGGCATCGCGCACGGTGTAGTTCTCTGATGCGGTGATGCCGGCCTCAAGGTCTCTGACAGCTTTGATCAGCTTGTCCTTGACCATGGCCTTGGTCCTGCCCTTGCGTTTGAGGCGCTGGCGCTTGCCGTCGGGGCCGAACCCGAGGGAGATGGCTCCGGTGTAGCCCTCCCCCTCGGGGTAGATGGTCGCTTCGTACTTGCCGATCAGGATCTTGGCCAAGGGATCACCCCTTCTCGTGACGGTTGAGGTACTCCTCGATCGCCTTCCTGATCACCCACGACACATCTCGCTCCTGCGACTCGGCGTACCTACGGAGGCGGTCTTTCAGCTCCGCATCCACCCGCACGGGTGGCAGGGTCGTTCGGTCGCTCGTCATTGACGGCTTCCTTTCGTGTCATGCAGTTATCAAGAGGCGCTTGCCGGGCTGGTACGGCGGTGCCGTACGTTCCGGCCCATGTAGAACGTTGTAGCACGCCGCTCTACGCCTCGTCTAGCGATTCCAGCGAAGAAACGAAGTCGGCAAGGTGCTGGTCAGTGATCCGGCGGAGCTTGCCGATCTTGATGCTCTTGAGCTGCCCCGTGCGGAGAAGGCCATAGACCTTGTCACGCCCGATACTCAGGATCTCCGCTACCTGTTCGACGGTGTATGCCTGCATGCACATCCCTCCCTTCGGTTGTCGGTGTGCGGCTCCCTTCTGCGCGGGTTCCACGCGCTGGTGATGGTTACGGCGAGTGATCGTCCGTCCGTTCGTCCGTCCGCGTGTCTCTCGCGCTATATACGCGCAGACGCGCGGACGGACGCGGACGGCGGACGCGGACGGCGGACGCGGACGATTACGGATTGTTCATCTCGGGGAGTGCGCGCCAGCGTCCCCGGGCGATCTGTTCGGCTTGCCGCGTTCGGACCATGTCCTGGAGGCGTTGGTAGACCCAGGTGCGGCGCATGCCTGTGGCGCGCATGAGATCGCCGATGCCTACTCCCTCGTCCCCTGCTTGTTCCAGGGTGAGGGTGAGAGTCTCTTCCGCCTCGCGTACGGCGTTGTCGCGGGCGTGCCGGGGAGACGGCCCGGTGACGGGCTGCTCTCGCCGAGCGGGCATCTCAGCCGCGCGTTCCAGCGCCTGAGCCGACACCTCGTCGAGATGCGGGCGAGCTTGGGCATGCCGTTCGGCGGTGGCCTGTACGCCTGCGTCGTCGAGGAGGTAGGTGCGGGCGCGGCGGGGGATGTCGTGTTCTGGGGAGCTGATGAGGAACTTGCCGGGTGCGTCGAGCTTGTGGGGGTGCCATCCGGCTTTGACCATGCCCTGTCCGAGGATCAGGTCACCGTCGCGGGGTTCGCGGACGCGGAAGCAGATGCGGACGTCCATCTGGGCGCGGACGGCGCTCTTGCCCATCGCGTCCTTGGTGGGGCGTTGGGTGGCCGCGATCAGGTTGACGGCTGGGGCGCGTCCCCGCCGTGCGATGGAGTCGGCGTAGTCGATCGCGCGTGGTGCCTCGCTGGCCAGTTCGGCGTACTCGTCGATGATGATGATCAGCGCTGGTCGGTCCGGGGTGGGTTCCCAGACGCGTTGACCGCGTTGGGTGAGGTCGTCGGCGCGGCCGTCGAGGATGACCACCGCGTCCGCCAACAGCGCCTCTGCTTCTTGCGGCGTGGTGGCCAGGCGATCGATGCACGATGCCCAGGGCAGCAGTTCCATGCCGCGCTTGAGGTCGATCGCCCACAAGATCACGTCCTGGCATGCGGTCAGGTCCCCGAGCAAGACGTTCACGCCTCCGGACTTGCCTGCTCCCGAGATGCCCGCGAACAGCCCATGCCGTCGCAACAGCGGGACACGTACGGGCGTGCCGTCCTCGAACACCCCGAGCTTGACGGGTTGGGTGATCGAGGTGATGGACGGGCCGTGCCAGGCAATGGCATCGGCGTGCGGGTCGGTTTCGATCACTCGCACGTCGGCGCGGTTGGCCTTCTTGCTGGCCACCGGTTGCACCCGCACCCCGCCGCGTGTGCTGCCGAGCGCGGATTCCAGGCGGGGGACGGCGTTGACCGCGTCCTCAACGGTCTGGCCGAGCCCCAGCCCAAGCCGGAAGCGGTACCCCCACAGGTCCACCATCGCCGACTGGACGCGCGATCCCGCGAGCCCGACAGCTTCGGCAATGTCCGGCCAGGCGGCGAGGGTGCGTTCGACCCGGACACGGGCCCGCCGGCGGCGGTGCGCCCACCACGGAACGGCCAGCAGCACCCCGCCGACGAGCAACACGGCGGGCAGCGGGGGCGTGAATGGACCGAGGCGGGCGGCGGCGGTCAGCCCGCCGCCCGCGAACAGCGTGGTGATTGCTGCGTAGGCGCGTTCGATCGGGCGGGTGAGGTTAACCCACCGCCCCCACACCGCTAGCAGCAGCGCCACCAGGGCGGTAAGGAGCGGTACGGCGGGCCACCAAGTCGGATACCAGGTGTGCAGGATCGCCCCCGCCGCCCCGTCAAGCAGGACAGCGGTGATGGGGGCGAGTTCGGAGCGGTAGCGCCACAGGAAGCGGGAGATGGAGGCGATGAGCGCGGGCGCGAATTCGAGGTCATCGGTGATGGAGGCGATGGGCTGGACGCCGTAACGGCGCATGCGGCGGGCGTTGCGCCGCATCTGGTATCGCGAGGCGCGGTGGCGTGGGTTCATCGGCCACCACCCGCCCGCGTCTGGGCATTGAGCTCGTCGCGCACGTAGTACAGGGGGTCGTGTTCGCCGTCGTGATGTGCGGCGAGGGTGGCGCGGATGGCGGCGATCAGGTTGGCCCGCTGGTGGCGGGCGGCAGCCAGAGCGGTGCGGAGCCGGTCTGTCTCGTTGATCAGGGCGGGGGTGTCGGCCAGGGCGGCGAACAGGTACCGCCACATGTCGTCCAGGGCGGGGGCGGACTTGGCGAATGCCGTCAGCAGGTGGATGGCGGTGGTGTTGCGGGTGGCGGCTCCTTGCAGGTCAGAGTAGGGATAGGGGTGAGTATGGGTCATTAGGCATCACGCTCCTCTCAGTGGCCGGCGATCCAGCCGATGGCGGCTTGGATCACGCGGCGGATGTCGGGGGCAAGGGTGGTGGCGGCCAGTAGGAAGCCGAACAGCAGCGCGATCAGCGCGTGCCAGAGCTTCAGGCCGAGGTAGCGCCAGGCGATGAACACCACGGCGCCGAGAAGGACGACGAGCGGAATGGATACGGACATGGGGATCAGCTTCTTTCGCTGGAGGCATGCATGTACGGATGGGGGCATGAGGAGCACTCGTCCTCGTCGCGGACGAACAGGCCCATGACCCAGCGGGCATACCGTGCGCGCGCCATGCCGGGGATGTTGAGCAGGCGCTTCCCCTTGCCCTCGCACTTCATGGCGACCGCCGTTACGGCCAGGCACACCAGCACGACCAGGCCAAGCACGGCGCTCCCGATGACCACGACGAGGAACATCAATGCTCCCGGGCGTGAAGGGCCTGAAGGTGGCGAGTGACAACGGCACGATCACTGACGCGGATAGCGACCACGACGCGGACGAACAGAACGGCGGTGGTGACCAGGGCAATGAGCCCCAGGACGACGGGGATGGCGGGAATCATCACCTCTGCTCTCCCTCCGCGTAGAAGGGAGCCTTACGCCGGTTCCAGCGACCACGGCTACGGCACTTGCGGCACTGGCGCACGCCCTTGTCAGCCAGAGCCCCACAGGCGCACTGATCGCCGTAAGCGTCGGCCGAGGGGATGTCCAACGACTTGCTCCCCTCCGTGCCAGCGTCCGTTGGAGCCTCGGGAACGATGGAGCCGCGGTAGGACATGAGCGCGTCGTACCGTGCGCTCGCCTCGTTGGAGATCGCTATGAGGCGATAGCTCACGGGACCGAAATCGACCCGCGCCGTGTAGTGCCCATCGTGGTCGCGGAGCTCTGCTTGCAGGGCCTCCGCAGCACGGTCGATCTCTGCGCGCTGCGCTGCATAGCTCCCGTCCGGTTCAGGGAAGGCCATGACATCCACTGAGTACGGAACGGGCAGGGTCGGATGAAGCTCCAGGAAGTCGGCGAGAACGCGAATTCCGGCAATCAGATCTGAGCGTCGGTTCTGTTCTGAAGTGCGCATGATTGATCACTCCTTTTCGTGTTTCGGCTGGTTTATAGCTGTTTGGGAGAAAACGGCTGGTTGTGCGGTGCGCTGTCGGTGGCTATTGGCGGCGATAGACCGCTCGGGCCACCAGCAGGACGAGCGTGAAGAGGGCTTGCACCATCGGGTGGTGACCCGGGATGACGACGAACGCCCCATCTGACGAGGTGGAATCGCTACAGGACGAGACAGGTTGAGTGCCTCCGGTTTAAGATCGGCAAGTCCCTGTTCACTCGCTCTTTGTTGGCAGGTCAGATGACGAACAAGCCGCCATAGCCCCTGTCTTGAGCACGGCACGAAATCGCTTGGTGCGCGGGCCTGGTGGCTGTGACTGGTGCGTTGTTTCTGTCTCATGCCAAACAGATTCGCGGCGCCGGCGACGAGTCGGCAGATGACAGGAGTAGACATGAGGGGACACGGTCCATGTCCGAAGTCCCGCCCCCCAGGGACCAGCACAAGCACCTAGAGCCGAACAAGGTCCTGATCGCCAAGCGTGAGGCACTCAGCTGGAGCCGGAAACGCGCCGCGAAGGAACTACATCGGCTGGGCCGAACGCGTGGCCTTCCCGAGCTCGACGCAATCGAAAAGGCTATATACCGCCACGAGACAGGTCGCGCAGTCTGCCGCGACCCTTTGTATATCGAGCTGTATTGCGCAATCTATGAGGCCACTGCGCAAGAACTCTTCGGAGATATCACTCCGACAACTCCGTCGCCGGGCCGACTGTCAGGCGTTCGCTCGCATAAATTCATTCCGGCATACATCGAAGCGAAGCGCATACCGGAGTTAATACGCGCTGAAGCCATGGGCTCATCAGAGGCCAAGTTTGGACTTGAATGCCACAGGGCGGAGATATCCAACCCGCACGGCAAGTGTGCTCTCTATGCGTGGCCGTTCGGTGTGGCCATGCTCCATCTCATAGAGGAACTCGAACTCCCCAGCCTTGCAAATCTGGCGACATGGCGCCGACGGACCTACGCCCGAGACCTGGAATGGGCGTCGAGCTATCTCTCGTCCTCAATTTCTGCACCGGTAAACGCCTCGTACGTGCTGAGTGCCTACTGGGTTCACGCGCCATCATGGCAAGTCCATGAATTGGATACCGCATTGCGGATCATGTGTATACCCAAGATTCTGCTCGAGCGAGACTCAGAGATCTCTGACTCGTCGCTCGCTCAAGCCGAACTTGTTGAACGATCGCTGCTCGCCGATGGCTTTGAGCATCTGGACATGACGTCCTTTGGCTTCAAGGGCATCTCGCTCGGCTATGCCTCGTGGTCGGGCGTTGTTTACTATCCCGCCGCGCCGCGTAGGGCGCTCGCGGAAGACGAGATAGTCAATATGGAGCTCGCCACTCAAGCAATGTGGGCTTACTGCGAGTCCATCAATACGCAAGTTGAACAAGGAATCGATCCACAGGTTCCCAGCCAGTACGGCTGGCGCTTCCTTCGCGGAGTTCGCTCGCGCTTAATCAACGCCCGACCACAAGAGACCGAATACCACAAGTGCATGCGCATGGCGATCCTAGACACCAGTGGCGCCCTTGATCACCTATCCGAAGCAATCGAAATTCTCCGCGAAACAAGCGAAAGGTGAGCACGATGTTCAACGACTCCGCGGTGCTGATCGTTATTGATACACAGAACGGCTTTATCAGCGAGCATTCGAGCCCAGTGATACCCGTCATAGCCACTCTCGTGGATCGCTGGCAGACTGCGGGGGGCGCGGTCGTGTTCACGCGTTACCTCAACTACGCAGGCAGCCCCTATGAGAGGCTGATCCGCTGGTCAAAGCTCAAGGAGTCTCCGGAGATTGATATAGTGCCCGAACTCATTCCGCTCGCGGGCAAAGCTACAGCCATCATAGACAAGACCATCTACAGCTTTTTCAACAAGGAAGGGGAGACTCTCACGCGAGAGCATGGCTGGACCGATCTCTACGTCTGTGGGCTCGACACGGAAAGCTGTGTACTCAAAACCGTTGTGGATGCGTTCGAGCGCGATCTCACCCCACGGCTTATCAAGGACGCTTCGGCCAGTCACGCAGGCCAGGCTGCGCATGATGCGGGCATTCTCGTAGCTTCACGGTTCATCGGTCTTGATCAGATAATTACAACCTCCGACATCCCGTGGACTTCCCTAACGTCTGCACAGCCAGAACTTGCCGACTAAAGACCCTGCTCGAACTCGCCTTCAAAAAGACGTACGAGCCGCCCGCTTCCTTGCTTGACCGTGATCCAGCCATCCTTTTCAAGGATGGCTAGAGCCTGCCGAACGGTGTTGCGCGAAACAGCGTAACGACGGCATAGTTGCGCCTCGCTTGGCAGCGTTGCCCCTTCTGGAAACTCGCGCTGTCGAATCCGATCACGGAGATCAGCGGCGATCCTTTGATATCGGTAGGGTAGAGCCGCACGGCCCCCATTGACCACGCGTCCCTTTGCCGGGATCGCGAGTATCAGACCCTCGCCTTCCAGGAGCACGAGAGCGCGTCGGATGGTCGTGCGTGCGACGCCAAACTCTCGACACAGCTCCGATTCGGCGGGGAACATGCTACCTGCCCGATACTCGCTCGCCCTTATCCGGGTCCGTAGCAAGTCAGCGATTCGACGAAACATGGCTTCTCTGCTCACCGGCTTGGGCTCTCTGCATTAGGAGTGGTCCTGCATGCGCGCGTGGGTGTCATCTCACGCTCTTCAGGATCTGGTTTGCCGCATTCTCGTCGAGTGCGTCAATCCACTGATTTCGCCCCCGCCCCCATGTAAAGACCCAGCGTTGAACACGCATTGACACCCTCACACGCAAAGGGCCTACAGCCCTCGGGATTTCAACAAAGGGTTCCATCCCTTGAGGCAGTCGAACCGAAACCCCGAGGCCTCCTGTCCTCAGTTCCCACGCAAGGCGCATCAGATGTATGTATTGTTCTTCAGTCTGATTCGGCACGTCGCGATTACCTTTCGGAGAGGTGATCAGGCGACATTGCGCTTCAATTTCTTGCTAGCTAGCGTTGCCATCGCGCGGCGGTGATGCTTTTGGTCGTGTTCGTGAATGAGCTCATCCCAGAGCGCTCGTGCTTCGCGATAGCGCCCTCTGCCGGCCTCTTCATAACCCCCGATTACGCTGTGCCGGAGTATGAGGAACAGCCCGCCCTGGCAAGCCCACTCGTATTTTCCGCAGCATGAGGTCTCGGTGACTCTTAGGCGGTTACCCCAGCTCTGGTAGGGCTCCCAGAAGCGCGTCATCGCAACACCCCTGCGTGGTGGCGGCGAACCTGGCGATGGCTGCTCCGCAGGAACGGGCGCTCAGCACTCGTCCTCCGGGTCTCCATGACTGCCACTGTAGTACACCATGCTATAGCTCACTAGGCATGGCGTATCTCGCTTGCCACGGTATCCCGTACTTAGCGTGTCCATGTGGCCGATCAAGAGCTGGCGTGGAAGCCCGGAATCCCCCGATGGGTTCAGGTCTATGAGGACCTGAAGGCCAAGATCGAAAGCGGCGAGCTCGCCCCTGGCGATCAGGTGCCGTCCGTCCTGCGGCTCCAGGAGATCTACGGCATCGCCACAGCAACCGGCCAAAAGGTCCATCGCGCGTTGCGGCGCGATGGACTCATCCGAACAGAGCCGGGGATGGGCAGCTTCGTAGTCGAACGTCCAGTGAACACTGAGGATTGAGCGCTGAAGTGCGAGGAGCAAGGCCCGATGCCCCGCTGCACTGCCCGCAAGACCCTGTGCACGCTGGCCCTGGAACATTCCGGCTGTGCGCGTACACTAGTGCGTAATTCCTGTCTGTGGCGGCATGCCCTGCTCTGTCGGCTCCACTTCGTTGGATATTCCGGAGAGATCGCCATTGGATATGTCTCCGTTCGGCAAGAATGCTTCCGCAATATTCGTATCAATCACGTTTGCGTGAAGCATGTTCGCTTTCAGGAGATTGGCCTCAGATAGGTTCGCGCCTTGGAGGTTCGCCCCACTCAGTTCCGCCTCAACCATGCTAGCTTGAGTCAAATTAGTTTTAGATAGGTTTGCCGAAGCTAGATTTGCGGCATCCAGCCACGCGCGAGATAGGTTTGATCCAGCCAATACCGCGTCAGCGAGTTTAGCGCCACCTAGATCTACCTGTGAGAGGTATGCCCCTGTCAGATTGGCGCCGCTCCAGTCTGCATATGCAAATGTTGCGCTGGATAGATCAGGTTGAGAATGGCGCGACTTCGCAATCGTGCCAAGTACTCGTAGTGCGGCAAGCACGTCGGCGCCAGGCCGCCAAAGCGGCCGCTTTTTTGGCCGCTCGGGCAATAGTAAGCTTCTGTGTGAAATGGATATACTTGACGTACGTCCATCATGCTCCAAGATAAACGCGACTACCACATTCTCGATGGTCTCAGCGTCGGCTGACGAGTCTGCCGCGATGCGCTCAAGTGCATATATGCCACCGATACGAACCTCAACCGATTTATCCGAACCAATTTGTTCCACTGCCTTGGTGTACCGGTCGGTGATCGATTGTTGCTGAGTGGCCTTGAGCGTTTCCTGTCCAGATTCCCAGGTTTTTGCTGTGTAGTAGAGGCCGCCAGCTGTAAATAACAGGCCAAAGAGAACGCCCACTGAAGTGAGATTTTGCCATGGACGCTGTCGATATGCGTCATACAGTTCCTGGCGCTTCTCAACTGGCAATGTATCCAATTCGGCCTGTGTTGGGCGAGTCACGCGCGGTGTGCGGATGCGTAAAGATCGTCGTGACTGGGAGCCGGGTTTAGGTGTGCGCGTGGTCTGCTCAAGCTTGCGAAATGTCCTCGTGCCCCGGCGAGAACTGGCCGACTTGGTGCTGGTCGGCGTAGCCGGTAGCGGTTTGGAGGGTGCAGTAGATGGGTTCTGCGACTCGGGCGAAGCAGGGGCGCTCACGTCAGCACAGTATCGGGTGGCCTCACATCACGAGGGGAATCGATGATCGTGGATGGGAGGTTGTACGCTGCGCCAGCCGCCGAGGTGCTTCATTGGTCTGGTTCCCAACACCCCGCGTAGGCGGGACTCCAGGTCATCAGTACGAACGAGGCAAAGGAAGGGCTGCCGACGACTGGCGGTGGCCTGTGAGCAGAGATCAGCCGTGCTCGGTCTTGCTGCGGATTCGCTCCCATACGTGCATGCTGACGGCGCGGATCTCGGTTGAGTCGCGGAAGCATGCGGGGTAGAGCAGATTCTCCGGAGCATCGCCGTTTGGGATACTGGGGTCGGGTTCGGCCAGGGCTGGTGCCTCGACAACGATCCACCACTCGTTAGGACCGCACTGCTCCAGGATGGTGCCCGGTAGCCACGGCCACGAGTCGCGATCGTTTGTCTGGGCGTCGTGCAGGGGGTATCTGACGAGCACGGGGGTCTCCTCAGGGAAGCGCCCGTCATTGTCACCAGGGCGGCGCTTGTTGATCTCGTAGGTCATGGAGGCTCCTCTCCCACTCGCGAAGAGGGGAGCCACGGGAGCCAATTTTGGGAGCCACCGCCTTGCGGCTCCCTCAGACTGCCCGCGCCCTCCCCGGAGTGTTCTGTAAGGTGAGAAGCCCCCGATCGACTCTGATCGACATCTTCAGACCCTCTGGTGTTCCTTCGCATCGAAGGGGTCAGGGGTTCGAATCCCCTCATCTCCACCCAGGTCAAAGGCCGCTTCTGATCATCAGAAGCGGCCTTTTTGATCTTCTGGGTGACTAACTGAGTGACTATGCGTCCTTGAAGATCTGATCCATTGCCTCGGCCCCTTCGAGGAGCACCGGGCGGAGCTGCTTGCGATACACGGTCTCGGTGACCGTCGTGTTGCTATGTCCGACCAGGCGGGAGATGTTCTCCAACGGCATGCCGGAGTCGGAGAGCAGTGAGACGAAGCTGTGGCGCATCTCCCGAGGAGTCCATGCCTTCTCGTCTAGACAGGCCTTCTTGAGGATCGCGCGGAAGGATCGCCGGACGTTATGGGCGTCGAGAGGCGTGCCCACAGTCGATGCGAAGACCAGGTCGTGGTCCTGCCACCTGTCTCCAGCATCGGCACGCATCGCCTCTTGGCGTGCATGGTGAGCCTTCAGCGCGGTAACGCACCTTTCGGGTAGGGCGAGCGTACGGCGTGACTTCCTGGTCTTCGTGTCACCTCCGGCACGTACCGAGTGCCACACCATGATCGACGGTGGCACCGGGGGCGTTGCGTCCGGTCTGCCGACGAGATCCACATGGGACCACGTCAGCGCCCGGAGCTCCTCAGTACGGGCGCCGATGAGCAGGGAAAGCACCACGTAGGCGTGGAGCGTGGAATCCTCTGCGGCGGTTGGCACTGCCGCCGCCTGGTCGAGCGTCAAGGACTTGGACGGTCGCCCTTCTCTGCCCTTTGGGATATCGCAGAGCAGGACGACGTTCCGCTTCACCTTGTCGCGAGCCTGAGCCCGATCCACCGCACGCTTGAGCACTGAGCGGACTTCCCGGAGGCTGCGGGTGCTGAGCTCCTTGGCCTTCTGCGCCAGCCAGCGATCCACGTCATCGGCCGAGAGCTCGCGTAGCTTTCGCGCCCCCAGCGCGGGGATGACGTGCTTGTTCGCCAGGAAGGTCCTGGTATCTAGCGTGGCTTTCTCTCGCCCGCTGAGGCCGAATTCCAACCAGTCACGTACGGCGTCGGCCACGGTGTAGTTGTTCCCCGTGATGGTAAGCCCGTCGTCGTGATCTCGGATGATCTCCTTGAGCTTGTTCTTGGCTTCGGTCTTGGTCCTACCGCTGCCCTTCTTGACGATGCGCTTTCCGGCAGGGGTGTAGCCGATCGTGGCGGAGGCGATCCAGCGCTGCCGCTTCTCGTTCCAGTACAGGCCGCCGTCTCCTTTGCTGCGTCGTGCGGTCATGATGCCTCCCGTTCGAGTAGGGCGATGTAGTCGTCGATGGCCGAGGCGGGGATGAGCCGAGTTCGGCCCTGGGTGACCGAGCGCAGGCGGCCCGATCGGATGAGTTCGTAGATCACGCTGCGGCTCAGGCTGAGCAGGCGCATGGCTTCGCAGACGCGGTAGAGCCGCCGTTCGTGCAGCGGTGTGGGTGGGGTCATCCGTCCTCCCGCTCTGCCGCGATGTGGCGGGCGGTCTGGACGCGTTGGCGGATGTGCTCGGCCATGATCGCTTCGCCGGGCGTGTGACCGATTCCCGCGAAGCGCCAGTGAGCCAGGACGAGCGTGGTGTCGTCGCCGAGCGCGGGCAGGCCGTGGCGTTCGCGGGCTTCGGCGGCGCGGTGGGCGGCGCGCGCGTTGCGCAGGTCGGTGAGCTTGAGCGAGTAGGCGCGGCTCTTGCTGGAGAAGTGGCCGCGGAAGCCGAGCATGTGCGCCCAGGGCCGGAGCCGGAGCGCCTTGAACTCGGGACGGGCACCGAGGTGCCAGCAGGTGCGGATCATGCGCCGGGCGTGGTCGGTGACGGGCAGGGCGTTGAGGTCAAGGCCGGGTTTGAGCCCCGTGCCGTAGCAGTGGGCGCAGGTGACCGTCAGGCTCAGCCGTCCGCGTCCGGAGCAGGCTGCGCAGGACAGGCGGTGATCGACGGTGCCGGAGGCTTCGGCGCCCTTGGTGGCGTACTTGGCGATATAGGAGGCGACGGCTCGTTCGCTGAGGCCGTCGGCGCTGGGGTCGAGCAGGATAGGGCGGATGTCGAGCTGGTTGCCCCAGGTGAGGGTCCACCGGCCGAGCGTGCTCGGGGGCGTAGTGAGGGTCACTTGTTGAACGGCAGGCGGGATGGCTCGGACGAGCAGGTGGTGGTCGGCCCAGTCGGGTGAGGGCTCGGTCGGTCCGTCAGGGCCGTCGAGGCGGATGATGGCGTGGAAGTGGATGAGACCGCGTCGCTGGTACTCGGCGACCTTGGCGAAGGACACCTTGACGTGCCGGGCTAAGGTGCGACGGCTCATCCCGATCTGGTTGGCCGGCTCTTGGCGGATGGCCAGGGTGAAGCGGTGCCACAGGCCGCCCGCGTGGGCTTGCCACAGCACCGCGCCCGTGTAGTCGTAGCAGTCGGGGCAGATCGGTTGGCCGAGCCGTTTGTCCTGTGGCTCGTGTCGTAGATGGCAGCCGACCGGCCGTCCGTGATCACATACCTTGCCGTGCTTGCGACGCCATCGGCTCCCGTCCCCTCCTGGGCGTCGTCCGCCAGCAACTCGGCATCGTGGTCGAGCTGGCCCAGAACGCACGCGGCGCCATCGCCGACACCGTCGTGGATCTGGCCGCCCAGTACGCCCAGTTCGTCGCCTGGATGTCACTCGACATCGACGACCAGGCGGCCGCGCTCGCCTGGTACGACCGTGCCCACGACTGGGCGCTGGAGATCGGCGACGTCAACATGGCCACCACCACGCTGAGCATGAAGGCCCACCAGGCGTGGAGCGCAGGCAACGCCCGCAGGACGGTACGGCTGGCCGAGGCGGCTCGCTGGCACGATGGCCGGGTGACCCCCGGCGTACGTGGCATGGCGACCCAGATGGGTGCCCGAGGCCACGCTCTGGCAGGAGAAGCCCGGGCGTCCCGCACGCTGCTCGACGAGGCCGAAGCACTCATCCGCCAGGCCGCTGACCACGCCGATGACGAACCGGTGTGGATGTACTTCTACGACGAGACCTGGTTCCGCCTCCAACGCGGCATGACCGAGCTCTATCTGTCCAACTGGCCCAAGGCCGTCGATCTGCTCACAGCCGGAATGGACAGTCTGCCCAAGTCCTACAAGCGTGATCGCGCCTGGTACGGCTCATGTCTGGCCAAGGCCCATGCCGAGGCGGGAGATGCGGCGACAGCGCTCCAGGTCGCCCTCCCCGTCGTGGCCGATGCCGTCGAGCTGAACCGCCACGCACACAAGGAGCTCGTCAACGTGAAGGTCCTCCTCGGAGAGCGCAGGTCTCCTCTCGCGGATACGCTGGAACAGGCGCTCACGACTGCCCGCCGTACATCGGCCTGACGAGGCAGAATGGCCCCGATTCTGGGTGACCAACTGAGTGACAATCGCCGCGGACGGCGATGGACTCTGGTGACCGAGGGCGGACAGGTTTCCCTGGTCAAGCTGGCCTCCGCCAAGATCACGACCCTGCTCGCGTTGCTTCGCATCGAAGGAGTCAGGGTTCGAATCCCCTCATCTCCACCCAGGTCAAAGGCCGCTTCTGAGCGACTATGCGTCTTTGAAGATCTCGTCCATTGCCTCCGCTCCTTCGAGGAGCACCGGGCGGAGCTGCTTGCGGTACACGGTCTCGGTGACCGTCGTGTTGCTGTGTCAAACCAGGCGGGAGGTGCTCTCCAGCGGTACACCCGAGTCGGACAGCAACGAGACGTGGGCCGTGGGATGCACCAGCCCACGAATAGAGGGGTACGGCAGCGCGGGCCGCCCGGCGGGCAGGAAGATCGACCGCGAGCAGGTTGTCCGGCACCGGCTGAGGCTCGGTGCCGGACAACGGGGCTAGCCGGCTGCCCGCAGGATCAGCTTTGTCACCACCTCGGGATGGCTGAGCATCGCGACGTGCGAGCTGTCGATCTCGACGGTCGTGGCTCCGGCCCGCTTGGCCATGGCACGCTCGGCCGGGGGCGGGATGATCCTGTCCTGCCGGGCGACGAGGTACCAGCTCGGCACCGTCTTCCAGGCCGGAAGGCCGGACGGTGCGACGAGTGCGGCCAGCGCCCCGGGACGCTGGGTGGCGGCCATGATGCCGGCGATGCTGCGCGGAAGGTCCTGGGCGAACAGTTGGTGGAAGTAGGCGGGGTCGATGTAGGCGTCCCCGTCGCCGGGCGCGGCGCCTGGGTAGGGCCGCACGATGAGGTGGTCAGTGACCTCGGTGTGCCCGCCGCCCAGGGAGTTGGCCGCGGCCACGCTCTCGCCCTCGACGGGGGCGTAGGCCGCGAGGTACACCAGGGCCTTGACGTTGGGGTTGGCGGTGGCGCCGTTGCTGATGACAGCCCCGCCGTAGGAATGACCGACGAGCACGACCGGCCCGTCGATGGTGGTCAGGAACTGGCGTAGGTACTCGCCGTCTGCCTGGGGCCCGCGCAGCGGGTTGGAGAAGGCGACCACTTTGTAGCCGGAGGCCAGCAACTGGCCGGCGACGGGGTTCCAGCCGCTGGAGTCTGCGAAGGCGCCGTGGACCAGGACGATGGTCGGCCTGACTGCCTTGGCGGACGCCCGCGCCGAGACGGCCGGGCCGAGAAGGGCCAACGCGCCGAGGGCGACCGCGGCCATCGAGGCGGCGATCAGCCTGAGCAGCCGATGGGAAGGTAGTGGTGTCATGAAGACCTCCTGCGATGCAGTGGTTGGATCACCACATCGTCAGCGGGCGCACCTGGGCACCGGACCACGCGAAGTTCGTAGTCCTCGCCTCTGGAATCACGGCTTCTGCGTGGCTTACCTTCACCTCATGATCAGAGTGGGGGCGTTGCTGGGTCGCGACGACGAACGTAAACGGTTACAAATGCTGCTCCGCGGCGCGCGCAACGGCCATGGTGGATCGCTGCTGATCACGGGGGAGCCGGGCATCGGCAAGACGGCGCTGCTGGGGGACGCAGCCGGGGCGGCCGGTCTGTCGCTGCTGCGCCTGGACGGGGTCGAATCGGAGATGACCTTGCCGTTCGCCGCGATCCAGCGGCTCACCCTCCCGCTGGGCGATCAGTTTTCCGCCTTGACCGAACGTCAGCGGCAGGCGATCCAGGTTGCCTCGGGCCTGGCCGAAGGCCCGCCGCCCGACCGGTTCCTGGTGGCCATGAGCGTGCTCGCCTTGCTCGCCGCGGCCGCCGCCACGATCCCCGTCGTCTGCGTCGTGGATGATGCGCACCTGCTCGACCAGGAAAGCCTGGACGTCATGGCGTTCGCTGCCCGGCGCTTGGCCGTCGAGCCGGTGGCGCTGCTGTTCGCCGCCCGCAACGAGAACGGCTTCGCCGCCCGAATGGGCGGCATCCCGGAACTGACGCTCGCCGGGCTCAGCCAGGAGTCCGCGACCGCCTTGCTGCGCCGCTCACTCAGCGCGCCGATCGACCCGGCCTCCGCCGCGGCGATCGCCCGCGCCACCGGTGGGAATCCGCTGGCGCTCATCGACCTGGCCGAGGACCTGTCGGCGCAGCAACTCGGCGGCCTCGGCCTCGGCAATGACCCCATCCCGGTGGGCCGCCACCTCGAAGAGCACTATGTACGGCAGGCGCGACAGTGCGATCCCCAGGTCCAGCAGTGGGTACTGCTGGCCGCTGCCGACACCACCGGCAACCTCGACCTCGTCACCGCCGCAGCCGCCACGATGGACCTCCCCGGGGAGGTTGTCGACCGGGCCGAGAGCGCCGGGCTGGTGGAGCTGCGCGAGACGATCCGGTTCCGGCACCCGCTGGTCCGATCGGCCATCTACAACGCCGTCTCCGGTGCCGAGCGCCGCCTCGCCCACCGGGCTCTGGCCGCGGCGGCGGATCGCGTCGGGATGGTGGAGCTTGAGGCCTGGCACTCGGCCAAGGCCACGCTGGGAACCGACGCGGAGGTGGCTGACCGGCTGGAGCACACCGCCGACCTCGCCGCCCGCCGAGGCGGTCTGGCCTCCAGGGCAAGCATCCTGACCCGGGCTGCGGAGCTGACCCCTTCCGGCGATGACAAGGCCTCGCGGCTGGCAGGCGCCGCGGAGGCTGCGCTCGCGGTGGGCGCAGCACAAGTCGCCCACGAATTGCTGGGCAGGATCGACCCGACCGGCGTCGATCGTGTCCATCGTGGACGCGTGATCGTCGTTCGCTGCGGGGTGGGCCTGTTCATGGCCGACCCAGCCGTGCTCCTGGGCGCGGCGGCCGAGCTCATTCGCGCTGTCGACGACTTCCACGGCATCGACACCCAGCGTGAGCAGCGTGCTGCCATCCTGGCATTCGATGCCTGCGTGGTAGCGGACCGGTTCATGCAGGGTGTCACCCCGCAGGACGTGGGCCGGCGGCTGGAAACCGCGGCACGCCTGGCCGATGGGTCGGGCGCGACGATCCTGGCTGGTCTCGGGGCGCTCATCCTGCAGCCCTACGCACAAGCTGTCCCGCCCGCCAGGGCCGCCTTTGAGGCGATCTTGGAGCTACCCGACCACGAGATGTTGTCCATGGCCTCGGCGATCGCGTCGCTGGGCACCTTCCTGTGGGACGACGCGGGCCGCCGCGCCGCGCTCCATCGGGCCGCGGCTGCGGCCCGCGAGGCCGGCGCGCTGCAGGCTCTGGATTCTCTGATGTGGATCATCTCACTGGCCGAGCTGACCGGCGGCACGGTCGTGCGGGCTGAGGAGGCCATGGCGCAGGTCCGTGACGTACGGCTGGCGATGGGCTATGACACCGAGAATGTGATCAACGCGGCGTTGATGGCGTGGACCGGTGCTCCGGGCCATGTCGTCATGGCCATCGCGGACGGAGCGCGTGCGGTCGGGTTCGGCGGTGTCACCACTTCCGCCATCGCGGCTCTCGCTCTCCGCGATCTGGCCGAGGGTCACTACCGTGAGGCCTATGACCGGCTCAAGCCGCTGGTCGACGACCCGTACCTGCATGTCACAGCCATCCAATACGCCGACTTCACCGAAGCGGCGGTTCGCAGCGGCCACGCGCCTCAGGCTGAACGGGTCAGCGGGCTGCTCACCGAGCTCGCCACGGTCAACGGATCAGCCTGGTGCCGGGGTGTAGCGCGCCGCGCCCAGGCGCTGACCAGCCAGGGCGCGGCAGCCGAAGCGCATTTCCTGGCCGCGGTCGAGGCGCTCGGCCCTACCTGCGCGGAGATCGACCTGGCTCGCACCCATCTGCTGTACGGGGAGTGGCTGCGGCGGATGCGGCGTCGCCGGGAGGCGAGCGAGCAGTTGCAGGCCGCGATCCGGCATTTCGAGCACAGCGGCGCCCACATGTTCCTGCCTCGTGCCCGCGCCGAACTCGAGGCCACGGGGGTCAAGCCGGCCAGCTCCGGCGACGCCGAGACGCCCGACCTGACCTCCCAGGAACTGGTCATCGCCCGGCTCGCCGCGGCTGGACGCACCAATCCGGAGATCGCGGCCAACCTCTTCATCAGCGTCAACACCGTCGACTACCACCTGCGCAAGGTGTTCCAGAAGCTCGGCCTGTCCTCACGCCGCCAGCTCGCGGACCGGCTCAAGGACTTCGACGGCCGAAGGACTACGTGAATCACGTGGTCCGCCCGCTCCCGCCCCGGCGCCAGGCTCGATCCACACCCATCGAGCCGAGGGAGACCCACCTTGCCTTACGTCACCGCCGACGACGGAGCGCAGATCTTCTACAAGGACTGGGGCAGCGGCGGAACACCGGTGCTGTTCAGCCACGGCTGGCCGCTCAACGCCGACGCCTGGGAGGCCGCTGCCCTGTTCCTGGCCGAACACGGCCATCGCGCCATCGCCCACGACCGGCGTGGACACGGCCGCTCCTCGCAGACCTGGCATGGCAACGAGATGGACACCTACGCCGACGACCTGGCTTGCCTGATCAACCACCTGGACTTGCGTGACCTCACCCTGGTCGGGCACTCCACCGGCGGCGGCGAGGTCGTGCGCTATCTGGGACGGCACGGCAGCGCCCGCGTCGCCAGGGCGGTCCTGGTCGGAGCGGTACCGCCGCTGATGGTCCGCACCGACGACAATCCCGACGGGCTTCCCATCGAGACCTTCGACGCCATCCGTGCCGGAGAGGCCACCAACCGCTCCCAGCTGTACCGCGATCTGGCCGACGGCCCGTTCTTCGGCCACAACCGCAAGCAGGATGTGCCGCAGGGGTTCCGGGACGCGTTCTGGCTGCAGAGCATGGCCTGCGGGCACCGGGCCGCCTACGAGTGCATCGCGGCCTTCTCCGCCACCGACTTCCGGTCAGACCTCGCCAAGATCGACAGGCCGGTCCTGGTCATCCACGGCGACGACGACCAGATCGTCCCGTTCGAGGTCGGCGGGAAACGGTCGGCCGCACTGATCGACGGCGCCGTCCTGAAGGTCTACGAAGGGAGCGGACACGCCCTGCCAGACACCGACCGAGACCGCCTGCACGCCGACCTGCTCGCCTTCATCGGCGCCTGACCTGGTGAAGGAGCTTCACATGAACGACAGAATCCGCCCCGACACCGTGGTCCTCGTGCACGGCCTGTGGGTCACCCCGCGCAGCTGGGAGGAGTGGGTCAAGCACTATGAGGCCAAGGGTCTGAACGTACTCACCCCCGCCTACCCGGGTTTCGAGATCGAAGTCGAGGAACTGCGCGAGAACCCTGAGGCCATCGCCAATCTGACCATCTCGGCGACCCTCGACCACCTGGCCGCGGTCATCGAGGCCATCCCCACCCCGCCGATCATCATGGGCCACTCCTTCGGCGGCACGCTCACCCAGCTATTGCTGGCCTGCGGGCTCGGCGCCGCCGGAGTCGTCATCGACTCCGCGCCCACCGAGGGCGTACGGGTCAACCCGATCTCGCAGGCCAGGTCGCTGTTCCCGGCGCTGAAGAACCCGGCCAACCGGCACAAGGCAGTCGGGTTCACGCCGGAGGAGTTCCACTACGCCTTCACCAACACCCTGACGGAGGAAGAGTCGCGCAGGGTGTGGGAGCGCTACGCCATCGCGGCCCCCGGCTACTGGGTATGGGAATACGGGCTGTTCGCCAACTTCAAACCCGGCCACCAGGACACCTGGGTGGACTACTCCGCCGACCGCGCTCCGCTGCTGTTCATCGCCGGTGAGAAAGACCACATCATGCCGCCGTCAGTGAACAGGTCGAACGCCAAGCACTACCACAAGTCTCCCGCGCTGACGGCGTACCACGAGTTCGCGGGACGAGACCATTGGACCTGCGGCGCGCTCGGCTGGGAGGCCGTGGCCGACTACGCCCTCGCCTGGGCCCTGGACCACTCCTGACGAGATGGGCGGCTCCCTTCCGGGAGCCGCCCTGACCCGGGGCCAACATGATCGAACTGAATCTCCGGGCCGGCTTGGGAGCAGGCCGCGGCCGTCAAGAGGATCTGCGCCGCCCGCACCGTCAGGCGTGGGTGCGGGCCACCGGCGAAGCGGACGGCATATGGGGCGGTCTCACCCCCGAGGAGCGCCGCCGCCTGCGAGCACCCATCGAAAGGGCGACATCCGTATGACGCGCGTACACGTACCCGACGAGGCCATGGTCCTGGTGCCCGGCCAAGGCCTCATCCTCACTCCCCGAACAGGCACCCTGGCCCGGCTTGGTACACAACATCCCACCCGGGCGGGAGACCGACGGCGGTGCCTCCTGGACATGAACGCCGCCGCGCAGGTGGTGGCGCTGGAATCCGCCCCCATCGCTGCGGCCAACGACCACCGGCGCTGATCCCATGACGAAGGTGCAGTTCACCCACATCGGCGGTCCCACCGTCCTCATCGAGTTCGACGGCTGGCGGCTGCTTACCGACCCGACCTTCGATCCCCCCGGCCACACTTACCCCTTCGGCTGGGGAACCTCCTCATGCAAGCTCACCGGCCCCGCTGTACCACTCGAGAGCCTGCCGCCCATCGACGCCATCCTGCTCTCGCATGTCCACCACGGCGACAACCTCGACGACGCGGGACGCGCCCTGCTGCCGGCCGCCGCTGCGATCGTGACGACCTCCTCCGGTGCCCGGTCCCTGCCGTTCCCGGCCCACGGGTTGCAGGCGGGGCAGGCGACCCGGCTGGAGGCGCCCGGCCGCCCATCCATCGACATCACCGCCACGCCCTGTCGGCACGGGCCCCCGCTGAGCGGGCCGATCGTGGGCGAGGTCATCGGCTTCTCGCTCACCTGGCCCGGCCAGGAGCACGGACCTCTCTGGATCACCGGCGACACCGTCTACCATCGCGCACTCCGTCGAGCCGCTGCCGAGATCCGGCCGGGCACCATCCTGCTGCATCTGGGCGGCGTCGGTTTCCCCCTCACGGGGCCACTGCGCTACACCATGACCGCCAGGCAGGCCGTACGGCTGTGCGAGGCCATCATCCCGCGCACGATCCTGCCGGTGCACTACGAGGGATGGCAGCACTTCCGACAGGACCGCGACGGCATCGAGCGGGACCTGCGGCGGGCGCCGAAGCAGATCAGCAGCTTGTTCCACTGGCTGCCCCCCGGGTCGGCAGAACAAGTGCAGCTATAGATCGCGGCACCGCCGCGCGGAAGTGGATGACCATCTGGTCGCTCTTCTCGCGGCGTCGCAACGACGATCAAAGACGATCCCCGCATTACCGAGAAGGGGCGGAAGTAGCCATGACAACCACCACCACCTAATACCCAGAACAGAGCCAACAGGCCGCGACGGTCGCGCATGACAACCTGGATCAGGATCGTGGTCAGATAGGTGATCGAGGCTTGGGTCAGAACGCCCTCGGCGCGTTCCTCGGCGGCCGCATCGTCGACGCCTTCTCGGTCTCCACCGTGCTGATCTGCGGCGGGCTGACCGCTCTGCTCATGGCGCTATCCCTATGGTCACTCACCAAACCCCGCTGAGCCGTCCAAACAGTCCCGACCCGGGAAACGATCAATCTAGATCCGGGAAGCGATCTTCAGAGCCTTGCTTCCGTAGCAGTTCAGACTGACTCGTGAACACCCCACCCAGGGCCGTTCTTGAGACGGCCCACTTTGGATTGACGAGTTCCCGTCTGATCATCGCGATCAGGCGGGATCTTGTCGTTTCAGGGGATTCCGAATCGGGTTCGTCCTGTTGTGAACCGCGGGGTGAGCGTCCGGGAGAGGCCGGGTGGTGTCGGGCCGCTGGTGGAGGACTGCGATCACGTCGTCGGGCATGCCGGAGCCGACGCCGGGCTGGACGCTGCGACGCGGTGATGTGAGGCGTGGCTTAGCGCTCAGGTGGTGGCCTGCTCTGGCCATCTGTGAGCGGCGATTGGCTGGTCGCCGGGGTCTCGGGGATGTCAGCGGAGCCGATGGCTTTGTCTGGGGGCTGCTGAGTCAGGCGCCACTGGTCGAGGAAGTGGTCGTTGGCGACGGCGACTGTCAGCGCGACCAAGATGGATTGAGCGACGCGTCCGTGAGAGGTCGTGGCCCTTCAGTCTGCCGTTCAGCCCTTCGGTTATGGCTCTGGCGGTCGAATACGTTCCTCGCCAGGCAGGGCTGAGGTAGGGCAGGTCCTGGCGGAACTTGTCGAGGTGACCGAGATCGCCGGGGTGGACCGTGACGCTCTGCTGGCTGCAGATCTTCGGCAGTTCACCGATCGTGGCGTCAGGGGCTGGTGGCCGGATGCGGGGTTTGGCCGCCTGATGGGCTGCCCGCTGGCGGGTGTCGGCCAGATCGACCGTGACGGAGCGGCTGGGTTGGCGTTGCTGGACGCGCTCGAAGCGGGGACAGGTGACCGAGGGGGAGGGGCCGGCTGCCGGGCACTGAGCGCGGACAGCACCGCTTGCGTTCGCGTTCTGTTTGATGCGCAGCCAGTACGGATCTCGCGCATCGATCAACGCGGTGAGTTCGTCCGACGGGGTGCGGACAGCTGCGTCGTCCAGGTCGGTGGTCGCGCAGGCAAGCCGGTCGGGCGTTTCTGGGCAGGCCAAGCGGCCGTCGATGAGCAGTGCGCCGTGGACACTTCCCTGCACCCCTCGGTGGTCGACTTTGTAGTCGAGGGCGAGCCGGTAGCCGAGCTCACGAACTGGATGAGCGAAGTGGGCGGGTTGCTGGTCGGTGTAGGCGCGGTCGACGACGGCGATGCCGGCCGGGAAGCCGAGGTCGGCCAGCGGTTTGAGGGTGGTCACGGCGCCTGCGCCGATGCGCTTGTGTGGGGTGTCCAGGACCAGGCCGAGCGCCAAGTGGGGGAAGGAGCCGACAGTCGTGCGGGTGCGGGCGGCGACGGTGAGGGTGGCGCTGTAGCCGTAGGTGGGTCGAGACGCCCACGGTGCTGCCGGGGAACTTCTCGATCAGTTCCTGGACGCTCCCCCGTCTCCGGCACGAACGCCGCCAGGTAGACCAGCGCCTTCACCTCGGGGTTCCCGGTGGCGGCGGCGGAGATGACGGCTCCGCCGTACGAATGGCCGATCAGGATGATCGGCCCGCTGCTGCGCGTCGGAGGAGAGCCCCGGCAGCGGGTTCGGCGCGGCGACGACCGGATAGCCGTCGGCGACAAGCCGCTGCTCCGCCCGATTGTTGTTCACCGCGGCAAGACCTGTTCGCCCACCGCGCCGAACAGGTGATCGCCGACCCGAATCAGGAGAGCCCTGGCCAGCGCGTAGCCTTTCCTCAACATCACTTAGTTCGAGGAAGACCGATGGCCGACGCCTCCCCCTCCCGACGAAGCGGCGGAACCGAACCGACGCTCGTTGTACCCGCTGTCGCGCCCGTGGCCCGTCCTGGAGGCGGCACCGCTTCGCTGACCGTCCAGGTCCTCGGTCCCTTACGGGTGTGGCGTGATGGCGTCGAGGTCGACACCGGACCGCGACAGCAGACCTACCTGCTAGCCCTGTTGCTGATGCACGTGGGTCGACCGGTCAGCGCTTCTGAGCTCATCGACCTCGTCTGGGACGACAGGATGCCGACGTCGGCGTTGAACATCGTTCAAAAATATGTCGGGGCGTTGCGACGGCTGCTCGAGCCGGACCTGCCCGCGCGGGCGCCCGGCTCCTACCTCCACTACCGCAGCAGCGGCTACCAGTTCGATGACCGCAGCGTGGCACTCGATCTGACTGAATTCCGGCATTTCCTCGGCCTCGCCCGCGCCGCCATGGACGCTCAGCGCTTCGAGGAGGGAGCCGGCGCATACGAAGAGGCTCTGTCACGGTGGCGAGGGTCGGCGGGCGACGGGCTGACCATCAGCACCACCGCCAGACCGCTGTTCGCCTCCGTCAACCGCGAGTTGCTCGACGCCTGCGTCGAGGCCGCTCACGCCACCGTGTCTCTCGGTCATGCCAAGCGCATCTTGCAACCGCTGCGCCTGGCCGCATGGATCGCGCCCCTCGACGAGACCATTCAGGCAGCGCTCATGACCACCCTGGCAGCGTCAGGACAGCAGGCGGAGGCGCTGTCCGTTTTCGACACGGTGCGCGTACGGCTGGCCGACGAGCTGGGCATCGATCCCGGTCGAGCGCTCCGCGAGGCGCACCAGCAAGTTCTCCGACAAGGCGAGGCCGTCTTCGCACCACGTGGCGCCGGCCTTCTCCCGGAAGCCGCGCCCCGATCCACGTCCGGCGCGCGCTCCACAAGCGAATCGCGGAATCCTTCCGGCAGCCGGTCCGATCGTCTGGTGGGTCGGCAAGAAGAACTTGCCCTCCTCCGCCATGCCATCGACTCGGCCACCCTCGCCCGAGCGCAGATCGTCCTCGTCGAGGGTCCAGCAGGAGTGGGCAAGAGCCGGTTGCTTGCCGAAGTCACCGACGAGGCTGCTGCGAACGGTGCTTTCACCTTCTGGGGGCGGTGCCACGACGGCGAAGGTGCCCCGTCGATGTGGCCCTGGGTCCAGATTGTCGATGCCCTGATCGCGGCACTGCCGGAGGAGGACCAGGCGCGTTGGACCGCCGAACTCGGCGACCTGCTGCAGCATCCTGCACGCGATGCCGAAGTCATGGCACGGCCAGATGCCGGAGCGCAATTCCGTTTGTACAGCAACGTCGTCGCACTGTTCGGCGCAGCCGCCGCACACCGGCCCGTGGTCGTTGTCGTGGATGACCTTCACTGGGCAGATCCGGCCTCGCTGCAGCTGTTCGCACACCTGGCCGAGTCGCTCCCGGACAGGAGCGTGTTGATGGGCACCTTTCGCGGCCATGCACCGATGCCCAGCCCACACCTGCGGCGCATGCTGGCGGCGGTCGTGCGCCAAGACCGCCACCGGCGCATCGTCCTTGGCCCCCTTGGCCCCTCTGATGTCGCCGAGTTGGTCCGACAAGAGACTGGGCGGTCTCCGAGTCCCGGCGTCGCGCGGAGCATCCAGGCCCGCACCGAAGGCAATCCTCTGTTCGTGCGCGAGCTCGCGAGATTTCTGGCCGAAGAGGACCACCTGTCTGACCAGGTGGCAGCCCGAGCCGGCGTCCCGTCCGCGGTACGTGACATCGTCCGCGACCGGACGGGCAAGCTCGAGGACGGGGACCGCCGTCTCATCGAAATCGCGGCCCTGATGGGCCGCGACATCGACACCCGCCTGTTGGCGCGCGCGGCCGGCCTCGACCCCTCGCAGTGCCTCGTTCGTCTGGAGGCCCTTGAAGCGGTCGGCCTGGTTGAGGTGACCTCCGACTCCCTGAGCGACTGGCGGTTCGTGCACGATCTCGTCCGCGAGTCAGTGGCCCACTCGACGTCACGATCGGACGCAGGCCGCTTCCACCTGCACATCGCGTCCGCGCTCGCGCAGACCCAGGACCCGACCGAGCGTCATAGTGAGGCACTCGCCCACCACCTGTGTTCGGCGGGCCCGCTCGCCGAGCCGGAGCGAACAGCGCAGGCACTGATTGTCGCGGCCCGCATCGCGGCACGACGCTCTGCCTACGAGACCGCGGAGAAGCACCTCGACGCCGCGGCCGGAATCGCACGCGGCAACGGACTCCTCAGCCTTGAGCTGACCGCGCTGACCGAGCTGACCGCCATCGCGGGCATCCACGCCGGCTTCGTCGGAGCCACCATGGACCATCTGGACCGCGCCGAGGAGGTCGCGCGGTCGCTCGGCCGAGAACGGGAGGCTACCGGCTTCCTCTTCTCCCGATTTCTGGCCCATGCCCAGGGCATCCAGCTCGACGCCGCCCGGCATCTCGCGCGCCGGTTGCTGGACCACGGTCGGCGCTCCTCCGACCCAGTCGTCCAGGCTTCCGGACATCACGCGTGGGGCGTCCACCAGTGGAGTTCAGGCAACATCGGTGAGGCCTATCGGAACCTGAGTCAGTCCGATTCGCTCATCCACGCCCATCGGGACGCCGAGCCGCTGCGACACCGGCTCCAGATGATGACCCCGGTCATGTTGGCGCTCAACACCGCCCTGTACGGCGATCTGGTTGCCGCGCGCCACCTTTTCGACCTGGTGGAGTTCGACGCCGGCGGCGACCCCTATGCCCTCAGCATCTGGGGCTCCTTCGCCGTCACCGCGGCTGCCACCGGTGGAGACTCCGCCTGGGCGCTGCGGGCGGCCGAGACGGCTATCAACGCTGATCCGGACTTCACTTTCACGTTCTCCGGCAGCTACCCACGGCTCGCCAGGCACTGGGCGACAGCCATGTCCGGCGGTGACCCGGTCACGTCGGCCAGAGAGATGGAGCGCATCATCGAGACCACGCTGGTCGACCCACCTCGATCGAACCTGGCCACCTGGTACGCGCTTCTTGCCGAGGTCCGGCTTTGCGCCGACGAGATCCCGGCCGCCATGACCGCGTTGGACAAGGCCGAGACGTTCATCGACACCTACGGCGAACGGTATGCGGAGGGCTTGGTTCTCCTCATCCGCGCGAAGGCGCTCCGAGCCGGCGGCGACATCCAGTCCGCCGTGCGCGCCGCCCATCGAGCGCTCGTCCTTTCGCGGGAGCGCGAGGCCCACCTTTTCGTAGCGCGCGCCAAGAGCTTGCTCGCCGAGCTCCCCTGCGGCGGTTATGACGATGTTCTGGGCCTGCCCGCGGATCCCGGCTAAGACGCCTCTGGCCCCAACGCCCCGGGGGTGATCCGCGAGACCGCCTGCTTTCCCCCGGTCGCCGTGATCCGTCCCCACACCCGCGGGGTGAACCTAGTCCCCGTGGTGACGGTCCTGCGTTCGTGCTCCTGGCCCTAGGCCCCTGGAGATGACCCGATGATCACCTTCCGGCCCCGGCGGCCTGTACGCCACTGGGATGATCAGCTACCGCGCGGTTGTCGCCCTCGGCATGGATCCCTATGCCGAGGGCGCTACGCCCAGTTGGAGCCGGGCTGGCCGTCCGGCTGTGGCCCACTCCGCCCGGAATCTGATTCGCGTCGGCAGCGCTTTTGCCCTGGTGGAGGCATCGCCGATCCTTCCCGCCCATCCCCGCCGTCAGCGGTGGCAGGCGAAATCCCGGGCTCGACACCTCCCCGAATGCAGGAGCCGCTTTAGGTAGTTAGTAATGGTCGCTCGTGCAACCTCGGGTGCCGCCGAGACGCGATCAACCGACCTCCCCGCCCGGTGCGTAGCCGTTGATCCCGGTAGCGATCGCGTAGAGGCCGTCGGCTTCCCCGACGCAGGCACCCATCACTCACCAGCCGTTGTGGCCGTGAGCGCATGCCCTCCACCTGGGAGCGAGTGTCCGGCTTGCCGATGGCCTGCACGATTCCCCTGGCCCGCATCGGCTTATCGGGCGGCCAGCAACGCCACCACCTGCTGCCGGAACCCCCGCAGCGGTGGCAGGTGGGGCACCTCACCGTCGGAGGCGAGGTGGGCCTGGTCCGACGGCTCCTCCTCGAGGATCACGCTGTCGTCTTCGGCCATGGCGGTGTTGTCGCAAGGGGCGTCGGTGAACTCCGTCAGGGTCTCGCGCGTGATGGCCAAGCGCTGCAGTCGTGCCTAGACCGCGGCCAGTTGGGCTCGCAATTCCTCGGCCTGCTGGAGCGCGGCCGTCTCGGCCTGGGCCACGCGTTCCCAGAATGACGTCATTAGCGCCTCCCGAAAGGAGCGGCAACTGTATCCCGCCCGCCGCATTCACGCCATGCAGCCCGACAACTCCACACTGCAAACGGCGAAACACTGGCAGTCACTACGCTGCTTCAAGATCCTTGAAGCGGAGACAAACCCCGCCTGTCGCGCTTCCAACTGCACAGCCGTACGCGTGAACACCCCTATCCGAACGCCGCGGTCAGGTTCTGGCGACAATGTCCAGCATGGCAACCACCTCTCCCGCGTCCAGACTGATCACCGGCGCAGCCCGAGAACGGCTGCGTCCGCTCGGCCTGCGCCGGCAAGGCGGATCCCGGATCTGGATCGATGATCACGGCTGGTGGCTCGGCGTCGTGGAATTCCCCTCCCCGCACTGGAGTCAGGGGAGCGGGCTGACTGTGGGAGCCATGTGGCTGTGGTAGGACTTCGACCATCTTGCCTTCGACTTCGACGAACGCCTCCGGCCGGCGGAGGGTTTCCGTGATGAGGTGCAGTTCGCCTCTGTCGCGGCCCGTCTTGCTCAGCAGGCCGAGCGGTGTGTCCAAGATCTAAGGGTCCGGTTTGCCGACCTCGGCACCACCGCCGACGTGCTGATGGGGCGTCCCAGCCGGCCCGGCTTTCTGTGGGAAGATTTCAACGCTGGCGTGGCGGCCGCACTTGTGGGGCAGGTTGAGGTCGCTCGTCAACGACTTGAGCGGGTCTGCGACGAAGATCCCTTCACCGACTGGATCGAGCAGGCTCAGCAGATTGCTCACCGGGTCGCGGGCATGGCGCACGACGGCATGGCAGTCCACCAGTGGGCCAGGACGAAGATTGCGTCATGTAGAGAAAAACTGTCTCTCCCGGAATCACCGAAGCCGCTGATCATCGCCTGACGGAAAACCGGCTTTCTCCCTGCTCCGCGCCGCCTTGAAGGCGAGCATCTCTTGGAAGTTCGCAGATGCTGCGAGCCAGTCCAGGGCTGCGCTCATCAGACTGGGAAACGATCATCTTTAAGTCGGGAAGCGATCTTAAGGTCGGTTCTATCTCGCCAGACCATCTCAACTCGTGAACACCCCACCCAGGTCAAAGGCCGCTTCTGATCATCAGAAGCGGCCTTTTTGATCTTCTGAGTGACATGTTGCCAGCGGAATGGCGCTCGCCTTCCGTGGCTGAGGTGGAAGGCGCCTGCCCGTCTGCCATCGACCCAGGGCAAGCCCTAGCAGACCAGCCGCGGGGCCACCTACCCTCCATCACGGCCCTGGCACCGGGCGCATGCCTGAGGCAGCCCCGCGGCTGCCCCGCTACCCTGCGGGTGGGTCGATGGCAGACGGGCAGGCGGGAAGGCGCGAGCTTGAGGTGCTGGGCGAGGTGCGGGTGTTGCGGTCGCCGTCGAGGGGGACCAAGGTTCCCGCCGCGCGGCGCCTCACCGTCGGTGGGGTGACGCTGGAATAGTGAGTCTTCGCCATCTTCGAACATGCAGGTCGGAGGCTCTGGCGTGGCGCTCGCTCGGGGTACTCGCGACGGCGCGGCCCGAAGGGCACATCAGCCCCAGCGTCATCTCCCGGTGCGGTACGTTCTCGCGGCCCACGGCCGGCGACGGCGTCCGCGAGGCTCGCAGCCAGGTCTCCGTGGCCTGTAGTGTGCGGAAGTGACAAGAAGTGAGCGGCTTGCGGAGCAGTTGGACTGGTACTGGCGCAAGAACCTGCGGCCGCGGCTGGACGGTCTTGCCGATGAGGAGTACTTCTGGGAGCCGGTGCGCGGCTGCTGGAGCATCCGCCCACGTGGCAGGTCGGCCGCCCCGATGTCGGCAGGTTCGGGGGAGTGGGCGATGGACTTCGCGTCCCCTGACCCGGTGCCGGCGCCGGTGACCACGATTGCCTGGCGGCTGGCGCACATCATCGTCTCGTGCCTGGGCTATCGGGTCGGATGGCACTTCGGCGGCCAGGACGTCGACTCCCAGACATTCGCCTACGCGGGGACCGCTGACGAGGCGCTGAAACAGCTCGATGAGATGTACGGGAGATGGAACGCGGGGGTCCGCGAACTCTCGGACGCCGATCTGGAGAATCCGCCCACGGTGGGTCCCGAGCGGCGTCCCATGGAGGTCATCGTCCAGCACGTCAACAGGGAGCTGATCCATCACGGCGCCGAGATTTCCCTGCTGCGCGACCTCTACCGCTGGCAGGACTGAGCCGTACCGCGCCGAATATGACTTTTCGGTAATCGGCGATCGAGCTTCGGACATGCAGGTAGAAGGCCCCGGAGCGCATCAAGCGTCCCACCACAACCCCTTAGATGGGGCCAAAACTCAGCGGAACGTACTTCTCCGATCACAAGATGGGCCACCGTCCACCCGTAGAACCAGGCCTCAGAGCATCGAGGGACCGAGTGACAAACTGAGTGACCTCAGGGATGCCTCACACCGCTCAATCGTGCACGTCGATGCACACTGAAATATCGAGTGACCAGCTCAAACACCTACGTCAAGTGATCAATACGAATGCTTCGCATCGAATTGCGGGCGTTGCTGGGCGACCACCTGCCGCCGTCCTATGACTGACGGGCGAAATACGCCTCTCCTGTGCCTTCCTGTCACAATTGTCCGCCATGACCCTCAGTCAAGGGGAAGAGCAGCGGGCAGGATGGGCCGAACTCTTCTTTGACCTCGTGTTCGTCGTCGCCGTCGCCAGGCTCGCCCACCTGCTCGAAGGTGATCCGGGGCCGGCGCAGTTCGGCACGTTCGTCCTGCTCTTCGTGGCCCCCTGGTGGGTCTGGCTGACCGTCACCGTCTTCGTGAACGTCACCGGCTCCGACAGCACCCGCTCGCGCCTGGCGCTGCTCGCGTCGATGGCGGCGATGGGCGCGATGGCCGTCGCCATTCCGGAGGCGACCGGCGAGCGGGCCACCGTCTACGCGTTGGGCTTCATCGCCTCGCGCGTGGTGTCGTTCGCGATGTGGCGAGCGGTCGCGCCACTGAAGATCGTCCTCGCGTTCAACGGGTTCAGCTCCGCCCTCTGGGCGATCTCGATCTTCGTCCCCCCGTCGTACCGGGCGCCGCTCTGGCTCGCGGGCGTCGCCTGCGAGGTCGTCACGCTGATCGCCATCCAGCCGCGCAAGCACGAGCCGTCCTACCAGGTGCCGCACATCGTCGAGCGGGTCGGGCTGTTCGTCATCATCGTGCTGGGCGAGTCGGTCGCCGCGGCCTTGGGCGCGTTGGATCAGCACTGGACGGCTGCCGGATGGGCGGTGCTCGGCCTCGGTTTCGTGCTCTTCGCGGCACTGTGGTGGAGCTACTTCGACTTCGCGTCGGTGGTCGCGGCGCGCCAGCTGCTTCCGGCCAAGAACTCGCGGGTGCGGGACGTTATGGGCATCGGGCACTTCCCCGTCGTCGCCGCGCTCACCTCGATGGCCGCAGGGCTGGGCACGGCAGTGGCCGAGCCCGGCCACCTCCCGTACGGCGCGGCGCTGGCGCTCTGCGGCGGCCTGGCGCTCTACCGGCTGACCTTCTTCGGGCTTGCCCTGCTGCTCGGGCAGCCCCTGGGCCCGGCGGCCGGCTGGACCGCTCTCGGCTTGGCGGTCGTGGCGGGCACGCTCGCGCTCTTCCCGATCCTCCCAGCCTGGGCAGTGGTGGGACTGCTCGCCGCCGAGGTGGTGACCCGCCTCACGCGGACCTTGACGGTACGGCGGGCAACGGCCGAAGTCACCTCACCCACGGCGCGCCCCCAGCACGAGGGCGCTCGCTAGGCGACCACGCGCGCGCTGCCGCCGTCGACCGGCAGGGAAAGTCCGCTGGAGGCTCGCTCGCCAGGAAGGCGATGACGTGGGCCTGTCCGATCCGGCAGGGTGGGAGTGCTTCGAAAGCGCCGTAGCTCTTCTACCTGCGGCGCGGTGTTCGAGTAAGCCGCCATGAGGTCCACAAGGGGCCGTTCTCGAGACGGCTGGACTGAAGTTGACGGGATCTCGTCTGATCGTTGAGACCGGGCGGGATCTCGTCGTTTCAGGGGTTCCGAGTCTGGTTCTGCCGGGGTTGGGGCCCACGGATCGGGCGCGGTGAAGGGCTCAGGTGCTGTCTCGCGGCCGATGGAGTGCGGTGGACGAGCCGCTGGGTATGGCGAAGCCCTCGGCTGGCGGGGTGCTGGGGCTTGCTGCAGCGATTTGTGACTTAAGTCCGTGGTGGGGATGTCCCATTCGGGGGACCGCTGGTCGGTGAGGTCTCTGAGGTGGTCGGGCGGCTCGATGGTGAGGGTGTCGGCTGCCGGATGTCGGGATAGCTCGGCGGAGAGGACCTCCGCCTGCTCGGAGACCAAGCGGATGCCAGGGCGAGCGGCTGTCCAGCTCTGCGCCAGATGTCGGCACAGCGGGTCAGCTGCGCCGGCAGCCGTACATCTCCGCTGATGAGGCGCATCAGCCACTGGTCCACTTCGTGAAGATCGGCCGTGGCCGGTGTGGGGTAGTCCTCACGCGGGATGTTGGGAGCGAGCTCCGCCGCTTGTGCGAGCAGCCCACCGAACTCCCGCCACTGCTCGTGGGTCATGCCTGCGGCGCCGGCGCAGCCAGGTATCCAAGGGGTCACGGATAACCGGCCCGCGTGGCAGTCGCTGTACGGCGCTCCACTGCGGGACCGGTAAGGGGCCGGGATGCCCGGTAGCCCCAGCTCGGCGAGATGGTCTGACACCAGCGGGGCGCCTGGACGCCCTGCTCGGCGGGATACCTTCACGGCGACCTCCTGGCCCTCTGTCGTCGTGGCTCGCAGGACCGAGGCATCGGTGTCCTGCCCGCCGGCGACGAAAGAGGGCACCGAGCAGCGGAAGCCGAAAATCGCTTCGATCTAACCCTGCAGCACTGCGACGTCGACCGCAGGCCCGGCCGGGGTCGAGAAGGCGCTCATTCCGTCACCGTCTCAGCGTCCGCGGGGAGTGAAGAAGCGTGGGCGTGCACCCACCGGGCGAGCGGAAGTGCGATCAGCACCACTGCCTGGATCGCGAGCAACGCCGGAACGATGCCCCAACGGTCTGCCACCAGGCCGGCTCCCAGGGCGACGAGCGCGTAGAGCACGCTGCCGAGCAGCGACGCAAGCGAACCCATCGTCGCGCGTTCCCGGTCGGTGAACTCGCGCTGCAGCAACGTCTGCTGGGCGATTGTCGACATGCCGTAGGCCGGTGACCCAAGCAGCACGGGCGAAAATACCGTCGGCATGACCAGCGCCACGAAGTTCGCCACGTTGTCGAACAGCTCACCGAACAGCAGAGTGCGGGCCGCGCCCACCCGGCCGATCACCCAACCACTGACGCGGAAGCCGACGAAGGCCACGCCATGGCCGAAGGTACGCCACAGGCCCAGCGCCCAGAGCGGCCACAGCACTGCCACGAAAACAGGCGACAACTGGGCCGCGCTTTCGCTGCTGTAACGAAGCGCCGACACCAGAGTCATCCGGCGGAGCACCGGATTACGGCGGATGCCGCGCAGGGCCGATCCGAGATGCACCAGCGCGTTCGATTCCAGCGGGCCGTGCACCCGCGGTTCCCGGACCCGCAAGGCGATGAGCCCGCACAGCACCTGCGGCACGACCGACAGCACGACCACCACACGCAGCGACCACGCGCCGGCGACCACGCCACCTATGGCTGCCGCCAGTGCGAGCGCGATCTGGAACATCGAGTTCACCCGGCCCGAGTGCCGGGGGAACTCCTCCCCCCGGCCGGCTTCGAGCAACGTGTCGTAGAGCAGAGACTCGTTGTTGCCGCTCCACAGTGAGGTCGCCAATCCCTCCAGCACAACAGCTGCCAGGAGGAGGCCGTAGCCCGAAGCGCCCGCGTACCCGAGATGGGCGGCCACCATGACGACGGCACCGGCGATCATCGTGCCGCGCCGGCCGAGGCGATCGGAGAGCACCCCGGTAGGGACTTCGAACGCTGCCGAAGACAGCATCTTTACTGCCAGGAGGCTGGCGGCAGCGGTGTACGAGCCGGCGACTTGCGCGAAGTAGATGACCATAATCGGCCCGTACATGCGGAAGTCGCCGAAGAAGTTGAACCAGCTCAGGAGGCGGACAGTCCGGTTGACAGTCTGATCAGCGGAGTGCGGAGCTGACCACGACCGTTGAGATTTCCTGCCGAACGGGGCAGCGATCAGACGTTCGACCAGGACACGTACACGGAGCAGCGAAGAATGACGAGCGGACACAGCAGAACTCCCGGAAAGGCGAACGGAGACGCCAAACAGCGCCAAGGGCCGGTGACACGTGTCACCTCGCCCCGGCGACCGGGATGTGTGCTGACTTTGCTGCTACACGCGCGGCGTTACAAGCCTGCGACCGCGGTCACCAAGGGCGAACGGAAGCTCCGGTCATCGTTGTAGACATCAGTGCTCCTCAGTTCCCCAGGCGGACGGGATTCCGCAACAGCTTCAACTCTAGCAACCGAAGGATCTACGTGTCCGGGACATGAAGAACTGCCCCGGCAGAGTTCGGGAAACGATCACTTCTCATGCGGGAAGCGATCAAGGCGGTACACCCTCACCGCAGGCAGAACCCAGTAATGAACACCTCACCCAGGTCTAAGAGTGCGTTAAGCGAGCTAATGCCCCTTTCGTCGTTGCGGTTGGTTGGATGAGGTCTGCTGGTCGGTCAGCCGCCGTTCGGCCTACGGGCGCGGCTGGCGCGGACACCGGACCGCTCGTGAGCAGGTTCTCTGCGTATACCGCGACTGAGCTGGTCACGGTCGGCCCGGTGTCCGCGGCGGCGGGCTTCACGCCGTAGGGCTTTACACGGACACCTACTGTCGAAGGTCCTGTCGAAGGTCGGTCGTCGCGGGACCGGCTGGGACGGCGGGGGTTCGAGGCCATGTCCAGGCGGAGCGAAGGATGAAGGCCAGGAGCAGCACCTCGATTCCGATGGAGAGGCCGTAGAAGGGGGCCCAGTCCCAGGACTCCCCTACCGCGTTGAACACCGAGTAGGGGATGTAGAGCGATGCAACGACGAGGTTCGTGGCGCGGTTCACCCGGGCGGGCAGCGTCATGGAGAGCATCACCATCAGGGCCGGGATCGCCACGGACGCGAGCATCATGGTCAACAACGTCGGGCTGATGTCGAACTCAAAGACGACGCCGGCGCGGAGGTTGTCGATGACGCCGGGCTTGTGGAGGTGGAAGTAGTCGACGTAGATGTAGAGGAACATGAAGCTGGTCCATGCGGCGGCGAGCTTGACCTGCACGGGGACCGGCGGGTTGTCGAGCAGGTTCGGGGTTTTCGTTCGGATGGTCATCGGTTCTTCTTTCGAGAGGAGCGGTCCCTCCGCCGGAATGGCGGCAGGGATGTACCGAGGCCGCGCCCACCTGGACGAGCACATCGCCTCGACCGGGCAGCGGTAGCCCGGACCTCGGACGACTCGAGCGCTGAGGGCAGGCCGTAGCGGTGCTGGTCGGCGGCCCGCATCGTCGTCGCCCCGGCCGGACTCGCCCCCGGCACCAGGCGTGCTCCGGCATTCGATCGCTGTTCGATTCCCACAGAAGCCTCCTCACGTCCGAGCTACGACTCTGGCTGGTTCGTACACCGTACGTCGTACAATGTACTACAAGTAGTACGCTGTACCATGACCGTGCGCTGGACGATTGTCAAGCCGCTCGAGCGAGCGAGAGGAGACCCGTGTCTGCGAGGGAACAACGCCAGGTGGCGTCAGACGCGGCGCTGAGCAAGCAACGGGTGGTGGTCGAGGCGGTCCGGCTCGCCGACCGCGAGGGGGTCGACGGGCTGAGCATGCGCCGGCTGGCTGGCGCGCTCGGCGCGGGCGCGATGTCGCTTTACTACTACGTAGCGAGCAAGGAAGAGTTGCTGGACGCCATGATCGACGTCGTGTTCGAGGAGATCGAGCTCCCGCCCGAAGAGACCGACTGGCAGTCAGCGATGCGACGTCGGGCGGTATCCGCCCGACAGGTTCTCGCACGCCACCCGTGGGCGATCGGCCTGATGGAGTCGCGGACATCGCCGGGGCCCGCGAACCTCCGCCACCGCGAAGCGGTCACCGCCTGCCTGCGGAGGGCCGGCTTCTCGGTCTTGATGGCGACGCACGCCAACTGGTTGCTCGACAGCTATGTATACGGTTTCGCCCTGCAGGAAGCCAGCCTGCCGTTCGACACCGCTGATGAGTTCGCGGACATGGCCGAGGACGTCTACCTGCCCCAGCTTCCTCCTGACGAGTTCCCCTACCTCAACGAATCCGCCGCGGTGCTCGCCGCTGCCGGCTACGACCCGGCGGAGGAGTTCACCTTCGGCCTCGACCTCGTCCTAGCCGCCCTCGAGCCCCTGAGAGTGCCTACGTGAGCCTCCATCCGTGATGCCGTTATGTGATCGTGTGGATTTGTAGTGTTACCGCCAGTCTGCGGGTCCAGTTGTGCTGGGATGGCGCGGTGACTGAGCGCAAGCCGTACCCGAGCGACTTAACCGACGCTCAGTGGGCGTTGATCGAACCGGTCCTCACGGCATGGAAGGCCGCGCACTCCTCGGTCAGCGGCCACGAAGGCAACTATGCGCTGCGGGAGATCGTCAACGCGATCCGCTACCAGGGACGAACCGGCGTCCAATGGGACTATCCCGCACGATCTGCCGCCCAAGGGCGCGACGTACTACTACTTCGCCAAATGGCGCGACGACGGCACCGACAAGACGATCCATGACCTGCTGCGCTGGCACCTGCGCGAGAAGAAGGGCCGATTAGCCGACCCGAGCCTGGTCGTACTGGACACCCAAAGCGTCCACGTCGCGGCTGGCGTCGCCGCCACCACGACCGGCTGGGACGTCGCCAAGAAGGTGCCGGGACGCAAGCGAGGCCTGGCCGTAGACGTGCTGGGCCTGGTCATCGCGGTCATCGCGGTCATCGCGGTCATCGCGGTCGTCGTGCTCGCGGCCTCAGCCCACGAGAACACGGCCGGGATCGCCCTGCTGGACCAGGCCGCCGTCGTCACCGAGGGCAGCGTGACCAAAGCACTGGTCGACCAAGGGTTCAAGAACACGGTCGTCGCCCATGGCGCCAGCCTGGGGATCGCCGTGGACATCGTCGAACGCGACCCCGCCGACAAAGGCTTCGTGCCCCAGCCAAAACGATGGGTCGTCGAGCAGACCTACGGAATCTTGATGTTCCACCGGCGCCTGATCCGCGACTACGAGCACCGTCCAGCCAGTTCTGAATCACGGGTGTATCGGGCGATGACGGACGCGATGTCCCGGCGCCTGACCTCCGCGACCCCGTCCTGGCGCTGGACATGACCAGGCCCGATACCCGCCCGCCCGATCCCGGAACCTGGCTTCTGGACCGCCTCGATACCCGCGAACAGGCCCTGACCCGCCAGATCGAGCAGACCCAGACCGACATCGACTCCCTGACCGCGCGGCTCAGTGAACTCAGCCAGGAGGCCGAGCATCTGCGGATCAGCCGCAAGACGCTCCTGTCCCTCGCTGAAGCGGAGCCCGCTCCGGCCGAATCGGACGCGCCGCCGCTGGTCGGCTTCGATCATCCCGACTACCAGCAGATCCTCACCGTCTTCAGCGAGACCGGCGGCTCGCTGCGCGCCCGCGACCTGGCTCTGGCGATGGACCTGCCCCTGACGCCCAACGGCATCCAAAACGTCCGCGCCAAGCTCAAACGCCTGACCAGCCGCGGCATCCTCATCGAAACCGAGCCCGGCTTGTCCACTCGGCCGTGACGACAGACCGAGCGGCGACCCATCGACCAGCAGACCTCATCCAACCGCAACGACGAAAATGGCGTCAGCTCACGTAACGCACTCTAAGACCGCTTCTGATCATCAGAGGCGGTCTTTTGATCTTGTGAGTGACTATGCGTCTTTGAAGATCTTGTCCATTGCCTCCGCTCCTTCGAGGAGCACTGGGCGGAGCTGCTTGCGGTACACGGTCACGGTGACCGTCGTGTTGCCGTGTCCAACCAGATGGGAGATGTTCTCCAACGGCACGCCGGAGTCGGAGAGCAGCGAGACGAAGCTGTGGCGCATCTCCTGAGGAGTCCACGCCTTCTCGTCCAGATGGGCCTTCTTGAGGATCGAGCGGAAGGATCGCCTGACGTGGGGGGCGTCGAGAGGCGTGCCCACAGTCGATGCGAAGAGCAGGCCGTGATCCTGCCACCTGTCTCCAGCATCGGCGCGTATCGCCTCTTGTGGCGCGGACGGCAAAGCACTGGCCGTCACGACCGCCTGGAAGATCCTTGCGCGCGGCTCAAGAAGGGGTCCCTGGGTTCCTGGCCGAAAACCCAACAGATGACTCAGGCGGGGACGGGCTCCTGGTCAGCATCGTCACAGGGTGGATAGCTCTCGCCGCCGATTCGATCGGCCGCAACAATGTAGTCGGCAAGAGCGTCGCGGGATTGGGCGAGCCTGGCCATCTGATCGTCCAGTCGCTGCAGCCGTGACCGCATCGCGGTCAGCAACTCGGGACACCCGGGAAGCTCCGGAGCCTCTCCGACCGCACACGGCAGCAGGTACGCGATGTCCTCAGATGACAGACCGGCACCAAGCAGGTGCCGGATCTGCTTCACTCGCAGCACGGCGTTCTCGTCGTACTCGCGGTAACCATTCGCGCCCCGGTCTGCCGCCAGCAGGCCCTGAGCCTCGTAGTAGCGCAACTGATGGGCGTTCACGCCCGCCCGGCGACTCAGTTCCCCGATCAGCATCGAAACCTCACTTGACCTTCACACCGGTATCAACGTTGACGATGCTGCCATGAACAGCAAAACCGATACACCCGTGACAGTCATCGGACTCGGACTGATGGGCCGGGCACTGGCCGGCGCGTTCTTGAAAGCTGGGCATCCCACAACAGTGTGGAACCGTACGACCTCCAAGGCCGAGCAGCTGGTGGCCGAGGGTGCACGGCTGGCGCCAACGGTTGGCGACGCGCTCAAGGCAGGTTCCCTGACGATCATCTGCGTTACCGATTATCAGGCCATGCACGAGCTGCTCGGCGCGAGCGATATCGAGCTGGACGGCACGATGTTGATCAACCTGACCTCGGGCGACTCGGCCCAGGCGCGGGAAGCCGCCCAATGGGCCGAGCAGCGCGGCGCCCACTACCTGGACGGCGCCATCATGGCCATCCCATCGGCGATCGGGACCGCCGAGGCGGTGATTCTGCACAGCGGGCCACAGCCGGACTTCGAGGCGCACAAGTCAACGCTCGACGCGCTCGGCACCGTCACCTACCTGGGTGCGGATCACGGGCTGGCGTCCCTGTACGACGTGGCCGGCCTCGCCATGATGTGGAGCGTCCTGAACGCCTGGCTCCAGGGCACTGCCCTGCTCAGGACGGCCGGTGTTGACGCCGCGACGTATGCGCCGTTCGCGCGGCAGATCGCTGCCGGTGTGGCCGAATGGCTGCCTGGGTATGCCGAGCAGATCGACAGCGGCTCCTTCCCTGCCGAGGCGTCGGCCCTGGAGACCGACGCGCGGGCGATGGCACATCTGATCGAGGAGAGCGAGGCGGTCGGTGTCAACGCCGAACTGCCGAAGTTGATCAAGGCGATGGCCGACCGCTCGATCGCCGCCGGACACGGTGGGGAGCAGTATCCGGTGCTGATCGAAGAGTTCAGCAAACCCCGCAACGACTGACCGATCCCGATACCGGGATCTCAGCGGTCTCTGGGGGAGTCAACTCCGTGCAGGCTTCCTGGGAAGCGATCTTCTAGGGCTTCGACCCACCCCAGCTGGGGTCCCGGTAGCACTGGCGAAGCTTTCGGTCGGATATAGCCGCGACCTGCGGTTGAGGAGCTTCGCCGCGCGGCGTCGGGGACGGCGCTGGTGGGGGACGGTGCGCGATGGGCCCCGACCGCGCGCCGGCTGTGGGCGGGTTCGTCTCGATTGGTTGTGTGCTCTATCGGTGTGCTTGGGGAGCCATCGAGATACATAGTGATCTTGGAGCAAGTGATGAGCTGTACGGCCCCGCCGCGCCCGGCTGGTCACGGCGGTGTTCGGGTCGGGTCCTCGAGCGTGGCCAGTAGTGGTTCGACGGTGGTGAGGGCCTGGTCGACCAGGGCGGTGAGCGGGGTGGCGCCCTGGTCGGCCACCCATCGGCGGGAGGCGGTGAACAGCACCGCCGCGAGGACGAAGGCGATGAGCTCGAGCTGGTAATCGTCGGCCGGGCGGCCGGTGCGGGCGGCGAGCAGGCCGGTCAGGAGTTCGATGGTCCTGCGTTCCTCGCCCGCGTAACGCGCTTCGAGGGCGGGGACGGTCGCGATGAGCCGCATGCGGGCGAGGGTGAGGTCGCGGTCGGCTTCGGCCGCGGTCACGACCGCGCCCATGGCGGCGCGGACGGTGGCGGTCAGGGGCTCGCCCGCGGGTCGCGCGACGGCGCTGGTCTCGAAGAGGGGAGAGGCGTCGTTGTCGAGGACGACGTCCTCCTTGGTGGGAAAGTAGCGGTAGAAGGTGGTGGTGGAGGTCTCGGCGGCCTCGGCGATCTGCTCGACGGTGGTGTGCTCGTAGCCCTGGCTCTCGAACAGGCGCAGCGCCGCGGTCTGGATGGCGCGGCGCAGTTTGATCTTCTTGCGTTCCCGCAGGCCCGGGGTGGGATTGGTCGGTGCGCTCATTGTTCCGGTCTCTGCTCACCGCGGGTCATGCCTGCAGCACGACCTCGTAGATGTCGACCGGGGGAGGGGCGACGCCCAGCTCCGTGCTCGCCTCCTGACGTGCCTGGGCGCCTCGGCCTTCGTTGTTCCTGCGCAGGTCGTCGTCGCTGTCCCACAGGGAGATGGTCACGATCTTGCCGCTCTGGCGGTCGGCAAGCAGGTAGAAGCCCTTGAACCCGGGAGCTTGGCGGAAGCCCGGGAGTTGCTCCTGGCAGAACGTGAGGAGACCGGCGAGCTTGTCGCTTGCCGCCTCCACGGAGACAACTTGAGCGAACATGGCGTCCTTTCGAGATCGGGCCACGAGGGTCGCCCGCCGTCTTGCGGCGTGCTGTCGATGAACGACGGCGCGCCCATACGAGCGGCGGGATGAAGCCGACCCGAGCGATGTTTTCGGGTCATTGACACAAACGGTAGTTTAACCCAGATTTTGCATCTGTCACCCCCGCCGTGGAACCCGCCGGCCACCACGCCGGTGAGCAGGGCAGGAAACACTGACGGAGATGCCGGACACCTAGTGAGGTGTTCTGCCACTCTTCGACAAGGAGACGCCCGTGCAAGATCCACGCGTGCCCTCCGGCGCGCGAGATCGTTTCGAGGCGCTCTACCGCGCCTGCTATCCAGCACTACAGCGCTATGCGCTCCGCCGTACCGATTCGGTGGACGATGTCGCTGATGTGATCGCGGAGACCTTTCTCGCTGCGTGGCGGCGGCTGGACGACGTCCCGGAGGGGGATGCCGCCCTGCTGTGGCTGTACGGCGCCGCCCGCCGCGTCCTGGCCAATCACCGGCGCGGGGAGTCGCGCCGCAGCGCGCTGGGCTCGCGGCTCCGCGGCGAACTGGCCGTCCGCCAGGAGACCGCACCCGCCGATCCGCGAACTGAGGAGATTCGCGCCGCCTTCGCCGCCCTGGCCCCGGCCGACCGGGAGGTGCTCGCCCTGGCCTCTTGGGAAGGGCTGACCGGCCCCCAAATCGCCACGGTTCTCGGCTGTAGCAGCACCGCCGTCCGGTTACGGCTGCACAAGGCTCGTAAACGACTGGCCCGGCTACTCGGCACGACGGATGAGACACCTGTGATGACCCCGCTGAGAGGAGAAACCCGATGAACAAGATCGATCGCATGCTGGCCACCATTGACCCGGCCGCCGAGCACGATGAGCTCGTCCTGAGCCAGGGTATGGAGGAACTTCTGGAGGAGATCGTCGCGACGCCGCCCGCGCGACGCCGCGCGTCCTGGCTGCCCGGGAGGCGTGCCGCCGAGCCGGGACACGTCCACCCGTCCCCGGCGATGACGGCGGCGGCGCCGCGGCACGGCCCTTCACCGCTGCGTCGTCGCCTGCTGGCAGGGGCGGCGGTCGCGGGCATCGCCGCGGCCGCGCTGGTGGCGGTGCCGCTGGTCTCCGGGCCACAGAGCGCGGCGTACGCCGTGGTGAAGAAGTCCGACGGCACCGTTCAGGTGACGCTCCGAGAGTTCCGGGACCCGGATGGGCTGGAGGCCAAGCTCAAGGCCGAGGGAATCGTAGCCGACGTGACGTTCACCGAAGCGGGCAAGCAGTGCGCCCCTGGCCGCTTCGTCGGCGCGGACCTGGCCTACGATCCGCCGAGCACCAAGAACATGACCGAACAGGAGCGCAAGGAGTTCGACAAGCCGGAGAACTGGCGCTCTCGGGACGCCACCAGGCCGATCAACCGGGACACCTTCGTGATCTCCCCGAGCTACATCCGGCAGGGGGAGACGCTGGTGCTGGAGTTCCGGCCGGGCAACTACCCGGGAATGGACTGGACGCTCGGCACCTACCTGGCCAAGGCCGGCAGCCTGGTCGCGCCTTGCACCCTCGTAGACGCGGAATCCGATGAGTCAATGGTGAAGAAGATGGCCGGAAACTGATCATGAGCCGGTTGGGGTAGGCGGGCGCCAGACGTACTCCAACCGGCATTCAACCCGGTCTTTCTCAGACAACACGCAGTGCTGCATCATGAAGGCTCTCGCCAGAGTTGGAGGCCGCGACCCGGGGATCGGCGGGGCCTCCGCCTTCGGGAGATCGCCGGCACTAAGGAGTGCCACTTTTGCGGAGAATATCTTGATGAAGTAGCGTGACCTGTGTGACTGCCGGGTCGGCCTTGGGCCACGCACCAGAGAGCAGCCCGGCTGACGCTTGATCGCCGGGCGGGCCCGCGGCCCGCCGTCCTCTTCTCCATTCAGTACGGCACAGCAGGAACCACCAATGGAGAAGAATGGATTTCAACAAGCAGGTCATCGACGAGTTCCGCGCCAACAACGGCCAAGTCGGTGGCTATTTCGAGGGAGCGAGGCTGCTCCTGCTCACCACCACGGGCGCCCGCTCGGGAAAGCCGCACACGACCCCGCTCGCCTACCTGCCCGACGGCGTCGAGCGCATGCTGGTCATCGCCTCCGCCGGGGGAGCGCCGAACAACCCGGCCTGGTACCACAATCTGAAGGCCAACCCGCGCGCCACCGTCGAGACCGGCGTCCTCATCTTCGATGTCGAGGCGGAGGTCCTGGAGGGCGCCGAGCGTGACGCGGCGTTCGCCCGCGCGGTCGAAGGCGACCCTGGCTGGGCCGACTACCAGGCCAAGACGACGCGCACCATCCCGGTCGTCGCACTTCGCGTGACTGGTCCGCCCCGGGCTAGCGCACCGTCGGGCGGTGCCTACCTCAAGCTGGTGCACGACGGCTTCCGCCGCGAACTCGCGCTGATCCGCAAGGAGCTGTCCGATTCAGGACGGCCAGGCCTGGGCGTACAGCTGAGGATCAACTGCTTGACCGTCTGCCAGGGCCTGCACCATCACCACACGGGCGAGGACACCATGATGTTCCCCGGCCTGGCTGAGCAGCATCCCTCGCTCGCTCCGACCTTGGAGCGGCTGGCCAAGGAGCACGAGCGCATCGCCGTACTCCTGGAAGAGCTGAAGCAGGCCCTTTCCGGTGGGGATCCGCTGAAGGTACGGGCCGAGGTCGAACGGCTCGTCGATGAGCTCGAGGCGCACCTGACGTACGAGGAGGAGCAACTGATCCCGATTCTCGATCTCTCCTGAAGTTCGAGGAATTGGGAAACGATCTCGGAACACCCGGGGAGCGATCTTTATGCCCCTCTGAATACATAGCTCAGCAATACTCGTGAACACCCCACAAGGTCAAAAGGCTTGGTTCCTACTTCGGGACCGGGCTTTTTAGTGGTCAGGGGCGATGCGGGTTGTCGGTGATCCCCGATCGGTAGCGGAGTGTCCGAGCAGAGGTTCGGCGGGAGTCAGCGAGAAGTCAGCGGACGTCCTTGGAGCCGCTTGCCGTAGGCGGGGGTGTCAGGGACGGGCTCGCTTGACTGGCAGCCACGAGGTGAGCAGCGGGGCCAGTTCGGGGAGCAGGTTGGAGCCGAAAATGCAGAGGGTCTGTTCCCCGAGGTGGCCGAAGGTGCCGTTGGTCATGTCTTCTAAGACGTAGTAGTCCCCATCGGGAAGCCCTCGACGGACCAGTCGGCAGGCCAAGGGCGTTGACGGCGTCGTTGGCCGCGGCGAACCGGGCCGGAGAGCTGGTGAAGATCGGGGCTAGGTCGATGGTCAGGGACGGGGTGGGTTCGTTGATCGCGGTTTCGCCGTCCTTCCATGAGTACGGCCGGAAGGCGAAACCCGCGTCGAACGGTGCCCACCCGTCTTCGTAGCGTTCGGGCTCGATCTGCTCCCAGGTGGGGGGTGGTCGTCCCGGCTTTGGTCTTGACGATGTGCCCCATATCAGTTCGCCTTGTTTCCCGGCGTGCGGTCCACCCAGGAGTGGAACCGGCGCTTGAGGATCACCCAGCGGTTGCTCTGCGGATGAGGGCGTAGGCGCTGCCCCGAGATAGCGACAGCAGGTGTCCTGCCTCGACGTAACGCTCGCCGGAGCCGCGGCCCGACTTCGGCGCCGGAGTGGCCACCGCATGGGCGCCACATCCGCGAGGCCATCGCCCTGCGCGTCTACGAGAACGGATCCATGTACGGGCGCGACCCCGATCCTGCTCGGGGGCCCGAGATGCAGTACGTCAGTAGTCGGACGCCATGCTCTTCCGGCTCGGGCCTCAATGGTTCCCAAGGCCGGCCGTCTCCAGGGTCCACCACGTACGTTCCTGGCTCCAGAAGAGCGGGGAGCAGGTCATGGCCGTACTTCTGGCCGGAGTGGTCGGGAAGCGCCACCCGCGCCACCCTCGCGGTCATTACGGCGCCGCACCCCGTACAGGAGAAAACGACCAAGCAGCCTCCTTCGTCGTAACGACGCGATCATGGTGGCACGACATCCCGCCTCGTGTGGAAACGTTCAGAATCACCGCGTCGCAAGGCCGCCCGAGGATGAAAAGGCTTCAGTGATCATGAAGTATTCGTCGAGGGCTGAGATGAGCCGGTCGGCCAGCCCCGGGGTAGTGATCGCCGCCCATTGCTGGGCGAGGTCGAGGAACCCGGAGAAGTGCTGTTGGGCTGCGGTGAGCAGGCTGGAGAGTTCGCCGCGAGTGATCTCGATGGACGGAGAGTCCTCATCGTTCTGCCGGAGCTGGATGACGTGACCCACATGTGTGATGTGTGGCGTGGGGTCGTGCCCGAGCCAAGATTCTTGCCCGCGAGCCACGTCCCACCAGTCCCGCCAGTTCTCCAAGCCGAAACAGCAACCGGGCGAGACGTTGACGTTGGTGGTGGTGTCGCGGAAGCGCAGACCGCCCGGAGCGATCAGGCCTTCCGTTTCGGCGAGATGTTGTCGCAGATGCGCCTCGGTCAGGTCGGCGGCGTGCGTGACAGGGATGTTGTTGTAGCTGAAGATGACGGCCATGGCCGTCCCGACGTCGGCGGGAGACATCCGGCCGGAGAGGGCGAGAAGGCGGTCGCTCGACGGCTCCGCGATCGGCCAGGCCGTGAAGTCCACCGCGTCGTAGGTCTCCAGGACGACTTCGACGATGACCATAGCTGGCAGTATCCAGGCATTGCGCGTGCGTGTAGTCGCTGGAGGTGCGAGGAGGGGCTCGCCGGCAGGTTGGAAGGTCAGGGGAGTCAGCGGACTTGCTGACACGGGAGCGCAGTCGAGACCAACGGATGCCATCCTCTCGGCACTTGACGGCACCGGATGGCATTCGGTGAGCAGGCACGGTGCGTCCCACCGGGGTTCGTACCGAAGGGGTTAGGGGTTCGAATCCCATCATCTCCGCCCAGGGTCGTTCTTGAAGCGGCTGGACTGAAGTTGACGGGATCCCGGCTGATCTTGATGGTCGGGCGGGACCTCGTCGTTTCAGAGGCTTCCAGGCTGCCTTTGGGTCCTGTGTGGTGGGTGTCGCAGAAGGCTCACTGTGGGCGGCAATGGCATTGCTGACCCCAAAGACTGCAAGATCCGTCTCCGCCGCACGAGGAAGGCCCTGCCACCTGCATGGCCTGCAACTTGGTACGAGTGCTGATCCGGATTTGACCCTGACGTTGCGTCAGGCACCACGATGAACGCATGACCGACTACTACGAGGCATTCGATATCAGCCCTGTCCCTCCGCCCGGGCCCGACGCGACGCCACCTGAGATTTACCGGGGCATTTACGGCATGCCAATGTTCGTCACCGTGCCGACGCCGGACCTGGCCGCGTCCGTGGATTTCTGGACCCGCGGGCTCGGCTTCATCGACCTGTTCACGGTCCCGGGCCAGGTCACGCACCTTCGACGGTGGGCGTTCCAAGACGCTCTGCTCGTCCCGACCGGCGCCCTGCCGGCCCCTTCAACAGTGAGCATCGGCTTCAGTTGCGTGCTGAGCCAGGTCGACGAGATCGCGCAGGCGTGCACGGCGCTGGTGCCCGGATGCACGACGGGACCGCGACAGACTCCGTGGAACACCGTAGAACTGGAGGTCATCACGCCGGAGAACGCTCGCGTGATCATGACTGCGGCCCGTCCCCTCGACCTCGACAGCGCCGAGGCACGCTACCTCGAAGCAAACGGCTTCACGCTTCCCAAGGGGTGAAACCGCCAAGGTCAGACGCGCATGTCAGACTCGACAGCGTGACTGACACCGCGATGGACGATGCCGCGGGACCCGGCGGGCTGACCATCGGGGCCGCGGCATCGCTCGTGGAAGTCACCGTCCGCACCCTCCATCATTGGGACGCGATCGGGCTCGTCCGCCCGTCCGGGCGAACCACCGGCGGCTACCGGCTCTACTCCGCGGCCGACGTCGCACGTATCCACCGGGTGCTCATCTACCGCGAGCTCGGTCTGTCACTCGACGACATCGGTGAACTTCTCGATGCTCCGACGGTCGATATGACCGTGCCGCTGAGACAACAGCGCGCCCAACTCGTCGATCGCATCTCCCGCTTGCAGGCAATGGTCGACGCGGTCGATCGCATGATCGAAGCAGCACGCGCCGGCATCCTGCTCTCCGCGGAGGAACAAGTCGCGATCTTCGGGCAGCGCTGGAAGCCGTCACTGGCCGCAGGCGCACGTGAGCGGTGGGGCGACACAGCTCAATGGGCACAGTACGCCGAGCGCGCCGCGGGCATGACCCCCGAGGACTGGCAGCAGATCGCCGACAACATCACAACGCTCGAGCAGGACCTGGCAGCAGCCAAGCGAGCCGGCGTCAGGCCAGGCAGTGCCGAAGCCAACGCTCTGGCGGAACGGCACAGGGCCTCCATGGACGCGTACTTCGACTGCACCCTTTCGATGCAGGTCTGCCTGGGAAGGAAGTACGTCGCCGATCCCGGCTTCACGGCCTACTACGACGCAATCGAGCCAGGCCTGACCATCTGGCTCCGTGACATCATCGACGCCAACGCCCGCGATCGAGGCATCGACCCGGATTCAGCGACTTGGACCTGACGCATCCACCGTGGCGCAGGCGGCGCTGGGAAACGATCAACCTTCACGCGGGAGGCGATCTTCCATTCCGCGAGGTGATTGGCTCTCGTGAACACCCCACCCAGGGCCGTTCTTGAAACGGCTGGACCGAAGTTGACGGGACCCCGTCTGATCATCGAGATGTTGTTTCAGGGTTGTTCTGTCGCAGTGAAGACTGAGCATTGTCATCGAAGATTGATCACGACTACGGTGTCTCACCGAAGGTGGAGTGACTGCTGGGGCTTGATGTCCGTTCTCACTGGTCCTTTCGCGTCTCACTGTGTTGCGCGCAGATCTGGCGAATTCTCAGGCGGCGGCCTGGTTCGCCTGGTTTGCACCAGTCTGGGCTGATGTGGGCGTCATCGGAGTTGGCGTTTCTCATCAATGTCTGCCGAGGCCGAGGCGCGATCATGACCATGCCCGTCGCACGCACCTGCCGAGTTCAGGGTGTTTGCGGGAGCGTGGACGCGATTTCGGGTCGTGCCGATGAGTTCTGTGCGGATCCGTGGTCGATACGGCTGGACACACCGACAGCGGTGGGCCTGTGCTGGGAACGTCCCAGCGCGGGAGGAAGCACATGGAGGCAGTGATGAGCGTCGACGACTCCAAGCAGGAGCACCCCATCCGGACTGGCGGGCAGGGGACGCGGGTGAGCGGTCCCAGGGTGTTGGTGGCGGGGGCGAGCATCGCGGGACCCGCGCTGGCCCACTGGCTGCGCCGGTGGGGGGCCGAGGTGACCGTGGTGGAGCGGGCTCCCGAGCTGCGTCCCGGCGGGCAGGCGGTGGACGCGCGCGGGGTCGCCAAGGAGGTCATCGGGCGCATGGGGCTGGACGCGGCGGTGCGTGCGGCGTGCACCGACACCGCCGGCGCGCACACCGTGGACGCGGACGGGCAAGTGCTGGAGACCTTCCGTGCCGACGACGACGGTGGCGACGGGTTCATCGCGGACATCGAGATCCTGCGCGGGGACCTGTCCCAGGTGCTCTACGACGACACCCGCGACGGCGTCGAGTACGTCTTCGGCGACCGAATCGCCGGGCTCGCCCAGGACGCGGACGGGGTCGACGTGGACTTCGCGGGCGGCAACCGGCGGCGCTTCGACCTGGTGGTCGGGGCCGACGGGTTGCACTCGGCGCTGCGAGCGATGGTCTTCGGGCCGCATGAGCGGTTCCTCCGCCACCTCGGGCACGTGCTGGCCTTCTACAGTGTGCCCAACGAGTTCGGGCTGGACCGCTGGCTGCTCGAGTACCAGGACCAGGAGTCCGGGCGCTCCGCCCTCCTGCGGCCCATCCAGGACGCCACCCGGGCGATGGCCATATTCTCCTTCGCCTCGGCCGACTTCGACGTCGACTACCGTGACGTCGCGGCCCAGAAGGTCCTGCTGCGTGAGCGGATGGCGGGCCTGGGCTGGTTGACCCCGGACATCCTCGCGCACCTGGACGACACCCCGGACTTCTACCTCGACCAGGTCGCCCAGGTGGTGATGGACCGCTGGTCGAGTGGACGGGTGGGGCTGCTCGGGGACGCGGCGTTCAGCTCCTCGCCGATGTCCGGGCAGGGCACCGGGCTGGCCCTGGTCGGCGCCTACCTGCTGGCCGGAGAGCTGGCCGCCGCCGGATGGGACCCCGACGCCGGGTTCGCCCGCTACGAGGCGCGGATGCGCTCGTTCGTCGAGGCCAACCAGGAGATCGGCCGGTTGAACGCCCGCAGCCGCGAGGTCCCCGGGCCAGACGCCGAGCCGAGCCCCGATTTCGCCGGCGAATGGTTCGCCGAGCTGGTCGGGCGCGCGATCAACGGCGTCGAACTGCCCGACTACGCGGGGGTGCCGGACTCCGCAGCCCCGGCCGGATCGCCGATCACCTCGTCGGCCAAGCCGTAGGTGTCACATAACGTTCGAGAGGGACCACGCTTCGGTAGGACACCGCCGGACGACCTCCGCTCATGCCGCATAGTGCGCGTTGGAGCGCCCGTTCGGCGGCCACGCCACGCTCCGATGAGACGGTGTTGACTCGGAAAACTGACAAGATCGATGAGATTCCACCGCGGCTGGTCTCAGCGGTTCTGTCACTTGCCTGGTCGGCGCACCGGAACTGGCACGTGCGTACGGCGAGCCCGCGCTCAGTGCCTTTGACCTGGACTTCTTCGATGGCGAGCGGCAACTGCGGACCCGATTGGGCGACGGCTGGAGGACCCCGTTCGAGCATGTGCCGCCTGTGCGGGGGTTCCGCTGGGCCAAGGGCGGCCGGGGTTTCGCCGGCTGGTACTGGTCAGCGACAACCCGCGACCACGTCGGTTACGAATCATGGCTGGAGCGGGACCGGCTGATCCTGCTGGACTTCAATCCGCAGCTCGCAGCCGTTCTGGCTGCACTGGCGTGATGGTGTGGCTCGCCGTCACGCGCCCGACTACTTCGCACGGTTGGCGGACGGCCGCGCGAGGGTGGTTGATGTCCGCGCGGCAGCCAGGCTTCATCGCCTCTGCCCAGATGCGTGAGGGCGCTGCCGGCATGGAAGCGGAGCTGGGCTTCGCTGTAGCCGAAGGCTGAGGTGTTCACCTCGGCCGGGGGAAGAATCGCAAGCAGCTGTTCGGCCTGCCGGGGCATCCTGTGACGAATGGTCGTACTTTTCGGGACTAAAGACCTTCGCCCGAACCGGGGGCGTGGCGCGAGGCTCGAAGGGTGACCAAGCCCTTCGCCACCCGGGCCGGCGTGCGCCGGGTCATCGAGGCCGCGATCGCCGCGCCTTCGGTGCACAACACCCAGCCGTGGCTGTTCTACCACCTCAAGGACAGCGTGTCCGTGTATGCCGACCTTCGCCGGCGCCTGAAGGTCGCGGACCCCCTCGGGCGTAGCCTCGGCGTGAGCTGTGGAGCGGCGCTGTTCAACATGAGGCTGGCCATCAGGATGACCGGATACGAGGCCCGTGTCCTGACGTTGCCTGCTCCGCGCTCCGCGCCCGATCTCCTCGCCGTCGTCCGTACTGCCCAGGGGGAGTCGCCGTCGCCCGAGGAGCGGCGGCTGCATGCCGCCATCCCGCACCGGCGCACCAACCGTTTCCCCTTCGACGGGCACCCGCTGCCTGCGGAGGTCGTCGGCGACCTCGCCGCTGCGGCCGGCCGGGAGGGGGCGACCCTCACCATGCTGCGCGGCCAGGCGGCCCGCCGGGTGCTCTCCCTGGTCGCCGATGCCGACCGGAACCTGTCCGGTGACGAGGCCTACCGTGCCGAGCTGGCCCATTGGACGGCAGACGGCCTGCGCGACGACGGGGTGCCGAGAGATGCCTACGGCCCGCATCCCCGGGACGGCGGGTTGCCGATGCGCGACTTCAGCCTCGGGACGGGCACGCAGGTGGCCGACTTCGAAGGCGATCCTCAGATCGCGGCCCTGCTGACCGGCGGCGACGGTCCGCACGACTGGCTGGTGGCCGGGCAGGCCCTGCAGCGCGTGCTGCTCACCGCCACCGCCCACGGTGTGTCGGTGTCGATGTTCAGCCAGCCGCTGGATCTCGAGGACGACCGGTTCGGCGGTTGGCGGGACGGGGCACACGGCCATGTGCAGATGGTGCTGCGGCTGGGCTACGGCCCGTCGGTCCCTGCCGTGTCACGCCGTCCCCTGCACGAAGTCCTCAACGCGCGGCAGTGGCGCTGCTGACGTGGCGCGGCCACCCCACAGAGGTCGTACGGCCCTGCCGCCACGCCGTGGCAGCGCGCATCCTTGGCCAGAGAGCCACTCACGATGGTGCCGGGAATTTCCGCTGATCGGGCGGCTGACCGAGGAACACGTGGAGATCGAGGAGATCGCCGGAGCTCTGCGGAGGTCGGTCAACGTAGGCCTGCACGACGAGGCCAGGGCCCAGCTGTTTCCGCACACCGCTACCGAGGAGCAGGGGCTCTTCGCGGATGGGACGCTCGCCGAAGAGGTGGACAGGCTGTGCGCGGAGCACGCCGACATCCATGAGACGCGGTGGACCGGACCGCGCCGGACTGGCCGCTGGTCCTGGAAGTGCTCCATCGGCTGCACCAGCACATCGACAAGGAGGAGCACGGCCTGCTGCCCCTATCCGCTTGGGAGAGGATCCCCCTGGAGCCCGGCCTCCAGATGACAGGCGTGGCAAAGGGCCAAGACCCTCCAGGTGCCGGGGCGGCCGACCGCCCCGGCACCTGTCATGTGGCAGGCAGCGCGGTGGCGAGCAGCACGATGCCGAGCGAGCCGACGAGGGAGGCCACAGCCAGCACCCTCGCAGTGCCCGGCCGACCGGTGCCGCTGGCCCAGCCATGGAGCGCGGCCGCCACCATGACCGCGCAGAACAGGCCGAGCTTCGCTGCGAGGATCCGCCCGTAGCCGGGCTCGGCCAGTGACTCCCAGGTGACACCCTTGTGGGCGGCGATAGCCACCCCGGTCGTGATCTGGACGGGCAGGAACACCGCGATGGTGAACAGGCCGAAGCGTTTGCCCACTGCCCGCAGCACCGCGGCCCGCCGCTCGGCGTCCAGGAGGCGACGGGCGAGCGGGAGCACCACGAGGGAGACGGTGAGCTGGCCGCCGACCCACAGCGCCGCGGAGACCACGTGGAGGAACCGGACGACCGACCACCACGTCATCGCGCGCTCACCTGGAAGACGCCGTGGGCGCCGCGGGTCATGGCGGGGTCGCGGTCCCAGGCACTGGGGTCTATCTGGTGCAGGGTGCGGCCGTCGGCCGACACCTCCGCTTCGGTGAAGAACCTGCGGGCGGCGAGCAACGGACTCGTGCCGGGAACGGTGTCGATGCGAGGTCCGTCCTCAGGCTTTCTGGTCACTGGAGGTCCTCGGCGAAGGGGGATACAGGGGACATAGCTCCAGATTTTCGGTGGACCGATGCTCGGCGGCAGGGGCCAAAGTCCCTACTCACTGGTCCAATGGGCCACGGGTTCCTGCCGACGCGGAGCCTCGACCATCGACATCGCCTTCTGCCCCTGTTGCGGGCGCCGCTTGTGCCGGCATGACGTGAACTTTTGGTTGTCCTGTAATCGGGAGGGCCCTCCGAGACAGTTCTAGGTGTGGACGATCCAGAAGAACGATTCACGAACCTCTACGACCGGCATTACCGGAACGTGCTGGGATATGCCCTGCTGCGCGCCGAGTTGGCCATGGCGGAGGACCTGACCAGCGAGACCTTTCTGGTCGCCTGGCGGCGTCTGGACGATCTGCCCGATCCGCCGTTGCCGTGGTTGCTCGGCGTGACCCGAAACCTGCTGCGCAACCAGCGTGTCCGCCGCCTGCGCAGTGACGAATTGATCGCTCGGCTCGCCGGGCTGAGCAGCTTCGTCGAGGGCGACGTGGCCGAGCGGGTCGCCAGCCGGCAGGAGGCCCTCGCCGTACTGGCCGGCCTGAGCGAACAGGACATCGAGGCGGTGGTTCTGGCCAACTGGTACGGCCTCGCCCCCGCGGAGGCGGCTCAGGTGGCCGGCTGCTCGCCTCGCACGTACAACGTCCGGCTGCACCGTGCACGCCGTCGCCTGGCCGACGCGCTCAAGCTCCCGCCTCGCTTCACCTTTCAGGGACAGGCATGAACGAAAAAGACCCGATCGATGAACTGATCACCACGCTACGCCCGGACGCGCTCACCGAAGACGCCTATCGGCGGCGACGCTCGGCTGATCTGGCCCGTGCGTTCCAGTCACCTCGTACACCTCAACACCTGCAGAGGATTCCCATGACCAAGCGCCGACCACTGATCGTGATGGCCGCCGCGGCGGCGGGGCTCGCCGCCGCCACGGCGATCGTCGTCCCGCGGCTCGTCTCGCAGGACGCGTCGTCCAGCGGTCCGATCGCCGCTCAGCGGTCCGAGGTGCGAACGCCCTCGGTGGACGCCGGGGCGAAGTCCACGACCACCGGAACCGTCGCGAACACCCGGACGATTCTGCTCGCGGCGGCCAAGGTGGCCGCCGAAGAGCCGATCACGTCGGGCAAGTTCTGGTACTCGCGGGTGCGCACCGCCGACATGGTCGACAACGTCCCGGATGAGTACTTGGCCAAGGTCAAAGCACTGCTCACTGAGTGGAAGGCAAAGGAGGCGGAGCTGAAGGACAAGCCTGCCGAGCTGAAGGCCGCCAAGAACGAGTTCGACGAGACGTTCCGCGCACTGAAGATGGCGAAACTGCCATACACCGCGACCCGCGGCGACACGGCCGAGTCCTGGAGATCGCTCAAGGACGCGACCGGCCGCTCGGTGACGAACCAGGACGTGAAGATCGAGTTCGCGACTCCAGAGGACGAGGCCAAGTGGAAGCAAGCCGGCTCACCTCGCCTCTCCGGCAATGACCAGCCGAAGACCAAGGAAGGCGCGCCGGAGGGCATCATCTCGATCGACAACCCCACCCTCACCTGGTCCAACATCTCCAAGCTGCCGACCGACAAGGAGGGGCTGAAGGCGAAGCTGCACGGCCTGTACGCGGACCGGAGCGACAAGTCGACCCCGCTCGCCCTCTACATGTGGCAAACGGGCCTGGACCTGCTGGCCGCACCGATCACACCGGGCACAAGGGCGGCCCTCTACCAGGTGCTGGCCGATTCCACGTCTGGTCTGACGTCGCAGACTGGAGTGGCCGACGGCATGAACCGTACGGGAGTCGCCCTGGAGACCACCGGACCCAACGACGCCGGCGAGCCTGGCAAGATCACCTACCGCATGATCTTCGACGACAAGACCGCCAAGCTCCTGGAGTTCGATGTCATCGAAGCAGGGGCCTCGACGCCGCTGCTCCGGGAGACCTACGAGGCCATGGGCTACGTCGACGAGCTGGGCGCGAAGCCGGGCCAGTGACTCAGGCCTGATCCTGTAGGCCTCGAGCGGGGGCCGAGGTCTGCCGATTCGGTTCTTCCAGCACCCTCACATCTCTTCCAGCACCCTCACTCGCGGAGACCCCGGCGAAGGGCCGGGGTCTCCGCTTCTTCGCATGACCACATGGATCTTCGAAGGGGTCGCATTACGGAGGCCGGCCGTACTCGCGAACAGCCCACAAGTGGCCGTTCTTCCCTGATGAAGGCCGCGTGAACGGCACTGCACGGCTCTTCAGGGATTCCTTTCAGGTGCGGGCGCGCCGAACCACCGCTGCAAGGCCGCCCGGAGTGCTTCCAGCTCCACGGAATCTGGTTGGGGTGATGTAGATGCCCAGGCCACGTAGCAGTCCGGTCGAAGGAGCAGGGCGGTGGGCGCGTGGGGCTGGGGGCGCGCGGTGACGATGTCGACCTGGCTGTGCCGCAGGGCAGGTGCCTGCGCCAGCGATGCTCCTTCGGTCAGGTCGAGCAGCAGGGGGCGTGCGGTTCTGGTCAGCTCAGCCAGCCGGACCGGCCCGGTCGGGGTGTGCAGTTCCAGGTCCGGGGCGAAGCGGCCGATCAGTGGGTGCGGCTCGGGTTCGCCCATGTCGTAGCGGACGTCGGCGCCCGCGGTGAGTTCGGCCAGGCGCCGCACCGTGTTCGGGTCATGGAGCAGTTCGGTGAACAGTTCGCGCAGTCCGGTGACGTCGCTGCCGGGGGCGATCAGCGCCGACTGCGCCTGGGCGTTCACCACCATGCGCTGCGCGGCCGATCGCCGCTCCGTCTCGTACGTGTTCAGCAGTCCGGGCGGAGCGCTTCCTCGGATCTCGGCGGCGAGTTTCCAGCCGAGGTTGATCGCGTCCTGCAGGCCGAGGTTGAGCCCGGGGCCGCCCCCGGTGGCGGCGAACACGTGGGCGGCGTCACCGATCAGGAACACCCGGCCGTGGGCGAACCGTTCAGCGACCCGGGTGTTGCCGCCGGTCAGCCGGCGCAGCACGTGCGGCCCATGGCCGTCGGGCGGCCCGAGTGGGACGTCGACGCCGAGCACGCGGCGGATGCTCGCGCGCAACTCCTCCAGGCTCATCGGGGCGTCGGTTGCGGGCTGGTCCCACTCGGTGGTGCTGACCAGCGGTGGATGGCCGGGCATCGGCGCGTAGGAGAATCCTCCGTGCTCGGTGCGGTGGGGCAGGAACGGCATGACGGCGCCGTAGCCGGGCACGTTCAGCGCGCCGTTCGAGGGGTCGACCCAGTCCGCGGGAACGGTCGCGTGCGCTGAGCGAACGGTCATGCGGTCGTAGGTGACGCCGCGGAATTCGATGCCGGAGAGCTTGCGCGTGGTGCTGTGGGCTCCGTCAGCACCGACCAGGTATCGGGCCCGCAGGTGGTACTCCTCGTCCGGGCTCGCGATGCCGATGGTGACGGCGTCGTCGTCCTGTGACAGGTCCACGACCTCGTGTCCCCACCGGATTTCCACGCCCAGCTCGATCGCTCGCTCCTGCAGGACCTGCACGATGCGTCGCTGCGGCACCGGCAGGGCGTAGACGGGGCTGTCCTCCAGCAGGCTCAGGTCCAGGCCCATCGCGCCGAACATGAAGTACGCGGAGTTCGGCTGCGGCGGTTCCGGGCTGCCGCTGAGACCTTCGTGCAGCCCGCGGTGGTCGAGCATCTTCACGACCTGGCCGAGCAATCCGTTCGCTTTCGGTTCCTGGCTGGGCTCAGGTAGCCGCTCCAGCACGAGCGGCCGGAGCCCTGCCAGGCTCAGTTCGCAGGCCAGCATCAGCCCGTTCGGGCCGCCGCCCGCGATGACGACATCGGTGATCATGTTGCTCCTTCGTTCGCATGGGAGAAGGCAGGACGGATGAGGTGCTTGGCGCCCGGCTCGCGGCGGATCTCGGTCCTGTGGTGCTCGGCGGTCTTGGGTTTTTGCGGACATGGCGACGATGTGAGGCTGGTCAGGTCGGAGTGGTCGCGGGCCGGTCGTCTGGTCCTTCCTGTCAGGACGAGACGTCAGGCTAGGCAGAAAAATGCGTGCACGCAAGTTTGCGTGCACGCACTCAAGCTGGAATGCTGACACGGTGACGACGAGACGAACCGGGTTGCGTGATCAGAAGAAGCAGGCCACCCGAGAGGCGTTGAGCGCGGCGGCACTGCGGCTGGCCCTTGAGCATGGACCGGACAACGTGCGCGTCGACGACATCGCCGAGGCCGCCGGCGTCTCACCCCGGACCTACAACAACTACTTCTCCAGCCGGGAACAGGCGATCGTCGCCGCCGTCACCAGTGAACGGGAAGCGCGGGTCGCGGCGGCAGTGGCCGACCGGCCCGACGACGTCGGCCTCGCCGACGCGGTCATCGAGGCGATCGTGGATCAGTACACCGCTTCGGGCGGACCCGGTCTCGACGCGCTGCTGCTGATCACCACCCGTCCCGCGCTGCGCGAGGCATTCGTCGATACCACCAGCGCGATGGAACATCCCCTCACCGACGCGATCGCCGGACGCCTCGGAGATACCGACCCGCACACCGCCCGTGTGCTTGCGGCGAGCGTGGCCGCCGCGGTCCGCGTCGCGCTCGAACAGTGGCTGCACACCACTGCCGCGTCCTTCACGGCGAGCGGGCTCGTCGTGCCGTCCGGCTCGCTACCGGACCTGCTGCGCACCTCGCTCGCACCACTCGCGCCCGCGCTCAACGCCGCGGAGCAACAGGCGCGCCGCCGCCGGCATCAGTGAGCTGCCCGTCCTGGAGGGGAACGGCGCTCCAGGGGGATCGTCTCGGGTCTTCTGCCGGAGACGAGCTGCGGGGGCCGACCGTCGTCTGCCGGGGACGTGCAGGGCAACTATTCGTCAGGTCGGATAGGTCTTTATGCCGATTTTGGATGTTCTCTGTACGCCGTACCTGCAAGCTAGATCGCCAGCAAGAGCACTACCAGAGATCCAGCAGACAGTGCGCGGCGCGGCCGGGACGTCGTCCCCCGCATCGTGCAGAAAGGATCCGTATGAGACCCATAGGGGTGCTTGCGTTGGGGTTAGCCCTGCTCGCCGGCCTCGCTACCGGTCAGGCCGCCTCGGCGAGCCCGATCGCCGCGGTGTGGCAGGCGGCGGCGGACGACGATCCGCCGCCGTCTCCGACGGACCAGAACGACCCTCCGAACCAGGCGGAGGCGCCGCAGGTGTCGACCCTCGCCTCCACGAACTTCCAGTTGCCCTTCCCCTGCGGCCAGGCCTGGAATGGCAACTCCAGCGCGAGCAGCGCCCACCGGTCGTGGGAGATCGACTTCAACCGGGGCAGCACGCCGGGCGCCGACCTCGGGGACACCGTCGTCGCCGCCGCGGCCGGCACCGTGGTGATCTCGGCCCACCAGGGCTCGACCAACGGCTACGGCAACCTCGTCAAGATTGACCACGGAGGTGGCTGGACGTCGTTCTACGCGCACCTGAACTCGCGCGCCGTCGCCGCGGGCGCCCACGTGGCCCAGGGCCAGAAGATCGGTACGGTGGGCAACACCAGCAAGCCGGGCAACAACATCTCGCCGCACCTGCACTACGAGGTACGGCAGGGCAGCGGCTACCCGGGCAACATCCGCAAGGCCGTCTTCAACGGGGTCACCTTCGGCTACCCGATCCAGACAGTGACCTCGAAGAACGGTTGCGGCGGCGGCAGCACCAACCCGTACACGGCGGAGAAGGTGTGCGGCAGCGGCTACAAAGTGATCGACTCGGCGGCGCTGGGCTCGGCGGGGACGGTCTACCTGCTGTACAACTCGGGCAACAGCAACAACTGCGTGGCGACGATCAAGACGACGTCGCTGGGCAGGGCCTCTGCCGTGAGCGCCTACCTGGAGGTGCAGGGCAGGTCACGGGTGACCGACAGCGGAAACTTCGACTACTACGCGGGTCCGGTCCGGGCGAGTGCGGCGGGCAAGTGCGTCAGGTGGGGTGGCAAGGCCGGGACGGCCACCTACGACAGCCCTCTCGAACACTGCGGCTAGGTATACGACCACCAGCGGCACTTGATCAATGAAGAGGCCTTCGGCGTGATGAAGGCGCTCCTCCTGCAAGGTCAAAACCGCCCCTGCCCTGTCGATGTTTCGGCAGGTCAGGGGCGGTTCTTTGGTTGTGAACGCGCCACGGGCCATCAGGTGGCACAGCTCAACCGCCATCCGTCGAGGAGGACAGGCTGCTGTGTCCCTGCCTTCCTCGACCTTGTGGTGCCTATCTGGCCACGGCGGCAGCCGGAGTCGCGACGGCACTCGCGGTCGCGGTCCCGGCGCGGCGGGCGCTGCGCAGTGTGCTGATGCTCACCGCGAGGGTCCACAGGCTCCAGAGGGCGCCCATGCTGGCGGTGGTCCCCCAGCCCTGTGCGCTGTAGAAGTCGGCGGGGTTGTCGCCGAAGAACACGGCCGGCAGGAAGGCGAGGTTGATCGCGGCCAGGACGTACGCGGAGCGGCCCACCCAGCGGGGGAGCAGCCCGAGCCTCGATACGGCGATTCCCAGGGCTATCAGGAACAGGCCCATGAGGAGCCGGGAGACGGCGCCCTGCATGAGATACTGCGCCGCGGCGAAAGGCCCCTCCGCTGTCGTGTCGATGTCGTGGCTCACTGAGATCGCCGCGCCCACCTCCATGGACTGAGGGACGAACACCATGGCCACCCAGAGCACACCCGCCGTCTGGACGATGGCGGCGATCCAGTCGTAGGCCGGGTTGACGTGGCGGATGAGCTGACGAAGTCCGATGAAGTAGACGATGTAGAGGGTGCAGCCGGTGATGCCGATGAGACTGCGGGTCAGGATGTCCCAGTCCGGCGGGGTCTCATAGATGAAGTACAGCGGCACCTGCACCACGATGAAGGCGCTGGCGAGGATGCCGAACAGGCCGGTGTACTTGCGGATCATGGGTTCGGTCACGGTGTTCCTTTGATCGTTTCCTTTGTGGACATTCGAATCGCCGGGACGGTCCACGGCGAGGATCCCGCCGTTCCGGACGACGACGGTCGCGTTACGGCGAGCCGGGCCGCCGGCGATGTTCGATCTCGGTGACGTGCGTGAGCTCCACGCCCGTCGCCGCGTGCATCGGACACAGTTCCTCCTGTGGGGAACCGAGCAGGGATGAGCACCAGCGCCGGCGGCGCCCCGTGAGGGCGGTCTTCGACGCTCGCAGAAGCCAGATGCAAACGAAACTGGTGTCGCGTTAACCGCCTACAAGGTAACCCTGGAACATCGCTAACGCAACTCTGGTTTTCTTAGCAGGCCATCCGGGCAGGTAAAGGAGACAATCGTTGCGTTAGACTGGCCGTCTGGAGGTCCCGTCCACCACGTGAGAGAGGAGTCGTTCCGTGTCCGACGACCGCCCGGCGCCCGGCACGGTGCGTCCACGGGGGCGGACCGAACGCGTCCGCGCCGCCGTCCTGGCCGCCACCCGCGCCGAGTTGGAGGCCCACGGATACCCGGCGCTGACCATGGAGCGCGTCGCCGAGATCGCCGGCGTCGCCAAGAGCACCGTGTACCGGCGCTGGCGCGACCCGGCGGGACTGCTCGCCGAACTGCTCGCCGAGCTGACGATGACCGAGGTCCCGCTGTACGACACCGGGTCGATCGACCTGGACCTACGCCAACTGGCGATGGGCATTTCCCGCTTCTACGCCAACCCCGTCTGGCGCCCGATGATGCTCGGGCTGATCGCCGCAGGGGTCAACAGCCCGCGCGCGGCAGAGGTCCTCCACGACTTCTTCCGGGCCCGCAACGACCAGGCCGCCGAAGCCGTACGGCACGCCATCAAACGCGGCGAGCTACCCGCCGACACCGACCCCGTCGAGGTGATCCGGGCCGTGGGGGCACCCTTCTACTACCGGATGCTCGTCACCCACGAACCCGTCGACGACGCTCTCGTCGAACAAACCGCCGCTGCGGCCATCGCGGCCGCGAAGGCCGGAGCACATCGGGTCCGCTGAGGCCGTCCAGGACAGTCCGTTCTCCAGCCACTGATGCCGGTCGAAGAAAGCACGGTAGTAATCGATCACGTGATCATTCGTACCAAGCCGGTGGTGCTACGCGGGCTGGCGTTTGGGGCGCATGTCGAACATGTAGAAGACGAGTAGCAGCATGTAGAACACGAGCGCGCCTATCGCGCTGATCGCGCCGATGACGGTTGCGATGAGGTAGAGCACCGGGCCCATGCCCCAGCGGATCCGCAATGAGCGAGCCTCCTCCGGGGTGATGTGGCCGCCGAGGTGGCGGTGGCCTGAGGAGGCGTACCACCAGACGGCGTTGTAGAAGATGCCGCCGATCACCAGCACGATTCCGTAGAAGACGGCCGCCATCTGGGTGCCGTGGTCGGCGTGCAGGGCCTCGGCGAGTACGTGCGTGGGGAACGGCAGGAAGGCAACATCCATCAGGAGGAGCACGTTGAGGGCAAGCAGCATGCCGTCGGTCCTGCGGATGAAGTGGAACATCCGGTGGTGGTTCATCCAGACCATGCCCACCAGCAGGAACGTCACCACGTAGGCGAGGTAGGACGGCCACAGGCGGATGAGCGTGCCTCCGAGGTCCTCCTCCCAGCCTTCGGGCAGCCGGATCTCGAGCACCAGCAGGGTGATCGCGATGGCGAACACGCCGTCGCTGAACGCCTCCAGGCGCCCGGTGGTCATCACTGAGGAGTCATCGCTCACGCCGGGCATCGTACAGAGGTTGATTGGTCAGGGTTAGACCATGGATGACCGTCTTGTACCTGGCCCAGCCGAGTCTGGGCGATCCCGCCCGATCATGCGACGCCGGGTGATGAGGTGATGACTAACGAGTAACGTCAGGAGCCCGCATGGCTGAGCTGCCAGTCCTCTCCCGGTTGTACCTGGCCGCTGTCGTGGCCGTCGCCCTGACCGTGGTCGGAGTGGCCATGTTCTCCAGCGCCACCACGCCGAACTGGGGATATTTCACGATCCTGGCGCTGCTGTTCCACTACTGCGAGGTCAACCCCGTACGGCTGACCGTCCGCAACGCGAGGGCCTCGATGAGCTACGCCGTTTGCACGGCCTCGGCGGTGCTGCTCGGCGCCGGTCCGGCGGCTCTCATCGGGCTCACCGCCATGGTGTCCCCGCAGCAGGACCTGCCGGTCGTCAAGCGGATGTTCAACGGTGCCCAGTTCGCCCTGTCCAGCTTCGCGGCCGGGCTGGTGTTCAGCGTCCTCGATCCAGCCTGGAGCGGGACCATGAGCTCACGCACGTACCTGGCTTTCTGCGCGGCCCTGCTGACCTTCGTGATGGCCAACCTGATGCTGGTCGCCGCCGTCCTGCTGCTGAGCCGCCAGGCCACCGGGCGGCAGCTCAGGCGAGAGGCGTCGCACCTGCTCCTCCCCACCCTCGGCAACGGCAGCTTCGGCCTGCTGCTCGTCGGTCTGTGGCCCAGTGTCGGGCCGTACACCGCGCTCCTCGTCCTGGCCCCCGTGGTCACCGCCCGATGGGCGATGGAGTGGGCGCACGCCGAGGTCAAGGCGTCCGAGGCGGCCATCGCCGCCCTCTGCCAGGCGGTCGAGACCAAGGACCCCGACACCCGGGGCCACTGCCTCCGCGTCAGCGAAGGAGTGGCGATGATCGCCGAGCAGCTGGGGCTGTCGCCCAGCCGCCTCCAAGCCCTCCGCTACGCGGGCATCGTGCACGACGTGGGCAAAACCGCCGTGCCCACCGCCATCCTCCAGAAGCCCGGCAAACCGACCGACGAGGAGCGGGCCGTACTGGAGCTTCACCCCCTGTACGGTCGCCAGCTCATCCAGGACATCCCGTTCCTGCGCGAGGCCGTCGACGGCGTCATGCACCACCACGAACGCCTCGACGGGACCGGCTATCCGTCAGGGCTGGCGGGCGACGAGATCCCCGAGTTCGCCCGCATCATCGCCGTGGCCGACTTCTTCGACGCCGTGACCTCCGCCCGGCCGTACAAGCGCGCGTGGCCGCAGGAGAAAGCGATCGCGGAGCTCCAAGCCGGAGCCGGCACCCACTTCGACCCGCGCATGGTGGCGGCGTTCCTGGCCGGATTCCAGATGCGGTACGGCAGGCCTTGACGGATACCGGGGCTTGGACCTCCACAAGATGGGCCCGCAGAGCAGGCCGCTACAGTACGGCTCGCGCCAGGGCGTTGCCTTCGCCCGGCGCGACCGGCGCGGTCAGGAACACCGGCGCCTGGGACATGAAGCGCGGGCGCGTGCCTCGATGCTCGTCGGCCGCGTGGACGGTCAGCGGATGCACGATGTACACGTCGCCGGGCAGGCCGGTCGCGTACGTCACCGGCCGGTCCTTGGAGGCGGTGTCCAGCAACGGACCCGCCTCGAACGGGTCGACGACCTGCTCGCCCAGCAGCCGTTCCGCGTCGCGCTGCGAGCCCACCCTGATGCGGGTCGGCGCGTCGTCGTCACCCACCTCCGACAGCAACACGAGCAGCAGCAGCGACTCCGGCCGCCCCGACACGGCCCATGAACCGTCGGGCTTGGCCACCGAGGCGTCAATATGCCAGCCACGATCGTCGGCCGGCTCCACGCCCGGGAAGCGGATCGGCATGTTGCCCAGGGACCCGCGCGGCACCCACCCGCCAGGCCCGGCCACCTCATCCAGTGCCTGATTCAGCCGCGGGCTGCGCATGATCTCCCCGAAGGGCCCCACACCGGTCAGGTCCGCGGCCCACACCACAGGCTGCAGCCAGCCGGAACGATCATCAGGCGACAGCCCCATCTGCTGCCACACCAACGCCCTGGCCGCGTCGCCCACCTCGCGAGGCACGACCGCCTCCACCTTGACGAACCCGTCGGCAACAAACCGGTCAACATCCACAATGCTCATGCGGCCACCGTAACGACGGCGTCCACCGATTTTCCGCACACCAGCCGCCGCATTAGCCGGGCCAGACTTGACAGTTCCCCAACTAGCCTTCCGCGCCTACCTGTTGTCCTGAGCCCCTCAGGATGAGCTCCGCAGGGGCACGCAACGGCAGGCACAAGGTCTGTCCGTGCGTCCTGAACAGGGCGTCCCGGGAGTCGAAGTAGCCGAGATCGGCCAGGACGTGGCGCGACAGGTCGCACGAGGAGCAGGTGGCGCCATCCCAGTCCACGGCGGTGCGAGCGACCGCGTCGAAGAGCGTCTCGCCGCCGGTATTGGTGAACCTGCCTCCCTCACGCAACGTGTCCAGGTTGCCGTAGAGCTCGGAAACGGGGGTCCACCGCCCGTCGAGGAGGAACTCCGGCCAGGCGAGCACCACCTTCCGGGGGATCAGCCGCCGCAGCCGTGGGAACCGGGGATGCCAGAAACGACCGTCTATCAGCAGCCCTCTGACCCGGGTGGCGATCCCGCAGGCGCGCGCCACGGCTTCCAGCAGCGCCATCCGCTGGCTGCACGATCCGCGCCCGAGGAGCAGGGTCCTGGAGACGGGCTGCCGCTCGTTCATGGCATACACCGGGCGTACGCGCGCCGCGATCAGCTGATGCGCCGTGATCAACAGCGTCCGGGCCCCGTCGGCGCTCATGCCTCGAGCCTCGGCCGCGAGCTCCAGTACGCGCGGATGCTCCCAGTCGAGAATGGGCGTGGGCCTTACGCCTCCCTCGGCAGCGACCCCTCCGTGGAACCTCATCGGTAGCCGTGCTCGGGATCGGTGAACCAGAGCAGGTAGTCGCCGTTGTCGGTCGATCCCCAGCGATAGACGCCGCCGGGCTCCGGGTAAAGGGGCAAGGGCGGAGCTGCCGTCGTGTTCCCCGCATCGTCGATGAGGTCGATGGTCGGCGAGTCCTGGAGCCACGGTCCTATGAGAGCAACGAGGTCGGTGAGAGAAGTCAACAATGCCTGCCCCTTGAGGTGGATGGCGCTCATTCTCTCTACGTCAGAAGGCCGTTGGGAATCTTGATCGCTTGGAAGGGCTTCCTGGGGGAGCAGGCTGGCTCTGGCTCGGCTGTCGGTGGCGTGGCACGATGCGCGCATGATCGATGCGGCGCTGGTTCGTAGGCGGGTCGTGCTGGCGGTGGTGGTCGGGGTTATGCCGCCTGTTGTGATGTTCGGGTGGGCCGCGTTGGTGGCGATGGTGGTTTTCGACCCCTCGCTGTGTGGCGAGTACACCGGGTGTCTTGGGCTGTTCGTGTGGGACTGGGATGTGGGGCGGTGGGGGGCGGTCGTGTTGGCCTGGCCGTTGCTCTACCTGGTGCGGGTTCGGCCGGCTTGGCGGGTCGCGATCGTGGGCGGGGTGTTTCTGGCGGCGATCTGGCGGTTCGCGGCCACGGAGGTGGTGGCGGTTGACGGGGCGGTCATGCTCGCCGTGTGCGGTGGGCTGATCGCCTATCCGGTGGCGGCCTGGGTGACCACGCCAGGGGTTCATCGGCTGGTGCGGGTGCTGGTTGTGGGGTTGTTCGTCGGGCTCTTCGTTTACGGGGCGCTGGCCGGGGGTTGAGGGTGACACCGTGTCAGGGGGCACGGTGGGGGCATGAGCGTTTCTTATGTGGGGTCCGGGCCGTACTGCTACGCCAATTCGCTGGCGATGGTGATGGGGGAGGGGGCTCCTGAGGTCGGGGTGATCGAGGTGCTCACCGGGTCGCCGTACGGGATGCACCTCATCGGGGGGCGGGTCCCGATGTTCGATCCGTTCGGGTGGGATCCGGAGATGGGCGTGGATGCCGCCGTCTCGTTGCTGGGGTGGGGGTGTGAGCGGAGTGACGGCGGGTCGGACGCGGAGGCGGTGGATCGGCTCAAGGCGGCGCGGGGACCGGTGCTGGCCGGGCCGGTGGAGATGGGGCTGCTGGGGCATCAGCCGGGGGCGAACGGCGCGGTGGGGGTTGATCACTACGTGGTGGTGCTGGGGGTGGAGGGGGATCTGGTGCTGATGCACGATCCGGAGGGGTACCCGTACGCGACGTTGCCCGTCGCGGCATTCGTCGAGGCCTGGCGGGGGGAGACGGTCGGGTATCTGGAGCGGCCGTTCGCGATGCGCCAGGGGTTCGTACGGCAGCGCCAGGTACGGCCGGCAGATGCGCTCCGCGAGTCCCTCGTCCAGGGCGCCGCGTGGCTCCGCGGCAGGCATGCCGAAGCGGCGGCGACGAGGCTGGCCGAGATGGTCGAAGGAGGGCTCGACGACGACATCAGGGGGCTGTTGCAGGCGTTCGGGATCCGGGTGGGGGCCAGACGGCTCAACGATCTCGCCGCCTGTCTCGGCATGCTCGGGATGGAGGAGGCCTCGGATATCGCGGCCACGCAGGCGCGGATCGTGGGCGGGCTCCAGCTCCCTGCCGTGACGGGTGACGACAAGGCCCTGGCCGCGGGGCTGTACGAGCTGGCGCCGACCTACGAGCGCCTGAGGGAGGCCATCGGCTGAAAATCCGTTGTCCGGCCACGGAGCCGTCTGGTGTACTCCGTGGCATCTGTTCATCGATCTCGGGAGTCGAGATGCGGGCTGCGTTCATGTCCAACCAGGCAAGATCCACCCATCTGAAGGACATGACGCTTCGTGAGATCGTTGAACTTGGGGATTCTGGCACATGTCGACGCCGGTAAGACCAGCCTGACCGAGCGCCTGCTCTACAACGCCGGCGTCATCGCCGAGGTCGGCAGCGTCGACGACGGCAGCACGCAAACCGACTCGCTCGCGCTCGAGCGGCAACGCGGCATCACGATCAAGTCCGCCGTGGTGTCGTTCGTCATCGGCGACGTCGCGGTCAACCTGATCGACACCCCTGGCCACCCGGACTTCATCGCCGAGGTGGAGCGGGTGCTGAGCGTGCTCGACGGCGCCGTGCTGGTGATCTCGGCCGTCGAGGGCGTCCAGGCGCAGACCCGGGTGCTGATGCGCACCCTGACGCGGCTACGCATCCCGACGCTGATCTTCGTCAACAAACTCGACCGCCGCGGCGCCCGATACGACGACCTGTTGCGGGAGATCTCGCACAAGCTCACCCCGGCCATCGTCCCCATGGGCGACGCCCACGACCTGGGCACCCGCAGCCCGAGGTTCCAGGCCAGCAGCAGAGCCTGGCAGGCCGCCCTGGCCGACCACAGCGACGAACTGCTCCAAGCCTTCGTCGACGACCAGCAGATCCCGTACGGCAGGCTGCACGAAGAGCTGGCGACCCGGACCAAGCAGGCCGCCGTCCACCCGGTCTACGCGGGCTCGGCCATCACCGGCGCCGGCGTGGAAGAGCTCACCCGGGGCATCACAACCCTCCTGCCCGCCGCGAGCCCGGACGAGGACGGCCCGCCGGCCGGCGCCGTCTTCAAGGTCGAACGCGGACCGGCAGGGGAGAAGGTGGCCTACGTCCGCATGTTCTCCGGCACGCTGAGGAACCGCCAGGGCCTCGACCAGGGCAAGGTCACCGCGGTAAGCGTCTTCGACCGCGGCTCCGCCGTACCACGCGAATCAGTCAGGGCCGGCGAGATCGGCAAGCTCTGGGGCCTGGCCGGCATCAAGATCGGCGACCGGATCGGGGCGGCGCCCGACAGGGCGGAGCACTACTTCGCGCCGCCCAGCCTGGAGACCGTCGTCGAGCCGCGCAGGCGGTCCGACAGGGGCGCCATGCACGTCGCGCTCACCCAGCTCGCCGAGCAGGACCCGCTGATCAACCTGCGCCAGGACGGCGTGCGGCAGGAGATCTCCGTCTCGCTCTACGGCGAGGTGCAGAAGGAGGTCATCCAGGCGACGCTGGCCGAGGAGTACGGCCTGGACGTCACCTTCCGCGAGACGACCACGATCTGCGTGGAACGGGTGGCCGGGATCGGCGAGGCGGCCGAGTTCCTGGGGTCGAACCCGTTCCTGGCCACGGTCGGCCTGCGCGTCGAGCCGGGCACGGGGGTCGAGTTCCGCCTCGGCGTCTCGCTCGGCGCGATGCCGTACGCCTTCTTCAAGGCCGTCGAGGAGACCGTGCACGAGACGCTGACCCAGGGCCTGCACGGCTGGCAGGTCACCGACTGCCTGGTCACAATGACCCACTCGGGCTACTGGCCGCGGCAGAGCCACGCGCACGCGACCTTCGACAAGAGCATGTCCAGTACGGCCGGCGACTTCCGCAACCTGACCCCGCTGGTCCTCATGGACGCCCTTCGCCAGGCGGGCACCCGGGTGTGCGAGCCCGTCCACCGCTTCACCCTGGAGCTCCCGCCCGACCTGCTGGGCACGGTGCTCCCGGCGCTCGTCCGCCTGGGCGCGATCCCGCAGCCGTCGGCGACGGGCCTGGAGGGCGAGGTACCCGCGGCCAGGATCCACGGGCTGCAGCTCCAGCTCCCCACCCTGACCAGGGGCGAGGGCGTCCTGGAGACGGCCTTCGACCGCTACGAGCCTGTCTCAGGCCCGCCGCAGGAAAGGCCGCGGACGGACCACAACCCGCTCGACCGCAAGGAGTACCTCCTGCACGTCGAACGCCGGGTCTGACCCTTACCGCCCGGGGGAGGCAGATCCCTCGCACGGGGGAGGAGGCGGCACGACGCCTTCGCGAGGCTGGTCGTCATGAAGATCGCATGGATGGCCGGCACCTGGTCGACGGTGCTCACGGCGTGCGGAGCCTACTGGGCGCTGGGCGGCGCGGGCTTCCCGCTGGGACGCAACGACTGGCGGGCCGCGCAGGTCGGTTCGGTGTTCGGTACGGCGGAGCCGCTCCCGCTCAGCCTGGGCATGCTCGCCGTCGGGCTGGCCGGGGTCGTGGCCGCGTGGGCCCTCCCGCGCGGATCCCGGGTGGCGCGGATCTTCGCGTGGATCCTGGCCCTGGGGCTGGTCGTGGTCGTGCCCGACGTGCGGGTCCTGCAGAACTCCGTCTACGCGCTGATGGGCTACACCGGGCTGTGGGACGGGGCGCTGGCGTTCATGCTGTTCTCGATCGCCGGCGGGGTGCTGTGGGCGTGGGCGGCCGTCAAGGCGGGCGCCATGTCCATGCCCAGGATCGGCGGGTGGGCCGCGTACGCGGCTGCCGTGCTCGCGCTGCCGTACGGGATCTCGCGGCTGGCCTGGGCGATGGGGATCCCGCTCGGGGTGACCGAGGAGTTCCTCAAGCAGGGCGGGCTCACCGGCGGCGCGGGGGCGCTGTCGGAGGTGCTGTTCGCCGTGCTGTGCTTCGGCGGGGCGGTGCTGACGCTCGGGCTGGTGCAGCGGTGGGGCGAGGTGTTCCCGCGATGGATCCCGTGGCTGGCGGGCAGGCGCGTGCCGGTGAGCATGGCCGTCGTGCCGGGAGCGGCGGCCGCCATCCTGCTGACGCAGTCCGGCGTCCGCTCGTGGATGTTCCTGCGCCCCGAGTTCCTGCGCCCCGACACCTGGGGCCAACTGGCCCCCACCCTGTCGTGGCTCCCCTGGGGAATCGCCCTGGGAACGGCGACCTACGCCTACTTCCTGCGCAGAAGACTGGACGCATCCCGCTGAAGCGCCCACGCTGCGAGGCATGGAGCTGCCACGTGAGGAGTTGCGGGCCGCGATGGCCGCCCGCGCGGAGCTGGGAAGCGAGTACGAGTCCGCCGTGATCGAGGGCTTCCTCGACAAGATCGAGCACGAGATCGACAGGCGGGTCGACGAGCGCATGGCCGCGCAGCGGCAGGCCGCTCAGCCCGGGTGGGCGAGCGGCCTGCCGTACTTCTCGGTGTTCTTCGGGGTGGGCGGGACCATCGCGCTGGTGGAGAAGCCCGGCGGGCTCGCGGCCGCGATCATCATGCTGATCGCCCTGACCGTCATCAACGTGGTGGCGGTGCGGCGGCGCTAGGCGACGTACTGGCGGGGGCGAAGGGCGTGGGTGCGGAGTGAGGTGAGGGCGGCCAGCTGGCCTGTTCTGGTCAGGCGGATGGCCAGGTCGTCGGAGAAGGCCAGGTCGAGTGCCGTGAGCTGGGCGACCAGGTCGGTCAGGGAGGCGGCGATGTCCTCGGGGCCGGACGTGGGGTGCCAGCCCTCGGCGCCGACGACCTCGCCGACGCGCTCGTTCAGCTCGGCAGGCGACATCAGCGTCCCGTCGGCCAGCAGCAGCAGGGCCGCCTCGCGTGCGGCGACGTCGAACTCGTGGCCGCCAGCCCCGACCAGCAGGCGGGTGGTCGCGTCCCACATGGCCTGCGGATCGTCCAGCAGTCGCCGGCCGTAATCGGTGATCGACAGGCGGGCGCCGTCGCGGCTCAGTGCGCCCAGCTCCCGCTCGGCCAGGTCACGCAGCCGCAGCGCCTGCGGTGAGGGCGCCAGCCGCATCGGCAGCCCCTCGAGCGACAGCGACAGCAGCCCGTTCAGGGCGGGCAGCGGCTGCGGCGTGATCGGGGCGTGCAACCGCACCTCGAACGGCTGGGCCAGCTCCCGCCTGGCGGGGCCGCGGCCCAGCACCCAGCGGTTCAGCCGCTCGCCGTGCACGCGGTGCAGCCAGCTGTCGCCGCCCAGCTCCGACCGCGGCTCGGTCAGCCAGCGCCGGGTCAGCGCGTGCCGGTCGCCCGGGTCTCCGGCGACGATGGCCAGCTCGAGCGCGGCGGAGCAGGCCACGTGCGCGCCCAGCTCCTCCGGCCCCATGATCATGCTCCACTGCAGCTCGGGCACGTCGGGCGGGAGCACCCCGGTGCGCTCGAGAGCCCGCTGGTAGAAGGCCGTGCCGGCGTCCTCGCCGTGGCGGGCGTAGGTGTAGAGGATCTTCTTGGTCGTGTACGAGGTGCACAGCGCGGCGTAGCGGTGCATGCCCCCGAGTTCGAGCAGCTTGCCCAGCGAGCGGGCCAACCGCTCGTGGTCGCCGCCCACCTTGAGCGGCAGCGTGTACCAGAGGAATTCACATACGTCGAGCTGCGTCACCGTCTCCAGCGGCTCGCCGCCGGTCAGCCACTCGACCGCGGTCCTGGCTTCATCGGCCAGGTCCGGCTCGGAGCGCTCCAGTTCGGCCAGGAGCGCGGCGACATCCGGTGCACTCATGCCTCGAAGTTTGCCGTATGGACCCCAGCCCTGACGATGACTGAAACCTGTGCGTATCGGGTCTTGCACTGCAACTACCCTACGAAATCATTCCGTCTCTCCACGTGGCCAGGCTCAGATCCAGCGCTTGTCGAACAGCATCCTGGCCTTCCATTCCGTGTACGGGATGAGATCCGCCGACAGGATCGGGTGCAACCACCAGAAGTTGATCAAGGCTAGCAGGCTGAACGCGCCGACGACAGCGGCTCCCACGGTTCTCCGGTTTTGCGTGGCCGTAGCGGGCCCGATGATCAGCCCGGCGCACAACGTGATCGCCAGCACCATGAACGGCACCATCGGGATCGCGTAGAACAGGAACATCGTCCGGTTGTCGGCGATCGCCCAGTAGAACCACGGCAGCCACCCCGCGGCGTACGCCAGCAGCACGGCGCCGGCCCGCCAGTCGCGCGAGGCCACGTACCAGGCGACCAGCGCGATGAGCGCGGCGATCGCGCCGAACCAGATCACTGGGGTGCCGACGCCGAGGACGGCTTCCGAGCAGTCCTTGACGCCGCAGGCGTTCTGCTTGCCCTCGTAATAGAAGGCCACCGGGCGCAGCAGCAGTGGCCACTGCCACGGATCGGACATGTAGGGATGGGAGGTCTCCAGTCCGTTGTGGAAGCTGAAGACCTGCCACTGGTAGGAGATCCACGACCGCATCGAGTCGAAGACGAAGTAGGGCAGGTTGGCCGAGGTGGCCCGATCCCAGTTGCGACCGTAACCGGTGGCGGTGGCGAACCAGCCCGTCCAGGTGGCCATGTACGTCACGAACGGCACGACGGCCATGCCCACCAGCCCGCTGGGCAGGTCCCTGGTGAACGCGCCCAGATAGGCGTTGCGCACGCCCACCGCCCGGCGCGCGCCGAAGTCCCACATCAGCGACATGACGGCGAAGGCGGCCAGGAAGAAGATCCCCGACCACTTGACCCCCATCGCCAGGCCCAGGCACACACCCGCGGCGATCCGCCACGGCCGCAGGCCCAGCCACGGCCCGCGCGGCGACATGGGCGAGGTCTCGTACCAGTCGACAAGCCGCTCGCGGGTGCGGTCGCGGTCGACGACCAGGCAGGCGAACCCGGCCAGCACCCAGAACATCAGGAAGATGTCCAGCAGCGCGGTGCGCGACAGCACGAAGTGCAGCCCGTCGAGCGCCAGCAGCAGCCCGGCGAAGCAGCCGAGCAGCGTCGAACGGGTCATCCGGCGGGCCACCCTGGCCAGCACCAGGATCGACAGCGAGCCGATCAGCGCGGCGGCGAAACGCCAGCCGAAGGGGGTCATCCCGAACAGCCACTCGCCGATGCCGATCATCCACTTGCCCAGCGGCGGGTGCACCACGTACGAGGCGCACTTGTCGAGCGTCTCCTGGGTGCACTGCTGCCAGATGTTGGTGTTGCCGGCGATGAGCAGCTTGTCGGCGTCCTTGATCGTGACCCGCTCGACGCCCCAGGTGATCAGCGAGAACCCGTCCTTGGCGTAGTACGTCTCGTCGAAGACGATCGCCTTGGGGTAACCCAGGTTCGCGAAGCGGAGGATGGCACCGAAGATCGCGACGAGCAGCGGGCCGATCCAGCCCCACAGCACGCTGCCACCCATCGGCGGGACGAGCCGGTCACGCACGGACCTGCCCCGGGGACTGCTCTCGTTGACCTTCGGATCGTTGAAGGTCGAGTACGCGAAAGAGGTCACCGCCATTCGGACATCGTACGGGCCCTGACCCGGTGGTAAATGAAGAAACACGGTCGAATTGGGGTGCCCTGCAACAATGGCTGGGTGACGGAACGCGGCAGGTTGGTGCTGGCAGGAGCCCCCATAGGACAGGCAGGCGACGTCTCGCCGCGATTGCGGGAGGCGCTGGCGAACGCCGACGTGGTGGCCGCCGAGGACACCAGGCGCCTGCGCAGGCTGGCCACCGAGCTGGGCGTGGAGCTGACCGGCCGGGTCGTGTCCTACTACGACGCCAACGAGGTCGCCCGCGCCAAGGAGCTGGTCGAGACACTCAAGGAGGGTCGCACGGTTCTGGTGATCACCGACGCAGGCATGCCGGGCGTCTCCGATCCCGGCTACCGCCTGACCAGGCTCGCCGTCGAGGAGGGCATCACGGTCACCGCGCTGCCCGGCCCCAGCGCGGTCACCACCGCGCTGGCCGTGTCCGGACTGGCCAGCGACCGGTTCTGCTTCGAGGGCTTCCCGCCGCGCAAGGCGGGCGAGCGCGCCAGGCGCCTGGCCGCGCTGGCCACCGAGGAGCGCACCATGGTGTTCTTCGAGTCGCCGCACCGGCTGGAGGAGTCGCTCAAGGCCATGGCCGAGGCGTTCGGCGCCGACCGGCCCGCCGCGGTCTGCCGCGAGCTCACCAAGACCTACGAGGAGGTACGGCGCGGCGGCCTGGCCGAGCTGGCCGCGTGGGCTCACGGCGACGTCCGGGGCGAGATCACCCTGGTCGTCGCCGGGCACGTCGCCGGCGAGGCCGAACCCGACCTCGACGACCTCGTCGCGGAGGTGGCCCGGCAGGTCGAGGCGGGCAAGCCGCGCAAGACCGCGATCGTCGACGTGGCCAAGGCCGCCGGCGTTCCCAAGCGCGTGCTGTATGACGCGGTTCACAGGGGATCTACAACCCCATAGGGTGCGCATCGTGAAGAACTGGGGGGTTTCAGCTCACAGGCTCGTGCCGCCGATGCAGGGCAGCCCCCTGTGGGGCTGGCTCGGACCCATCGCGGTCGCGCTGTTCGGGGGATTTCTGCGCTTCTACCGCCTGGCCGAGCCGAAGGCGGTCGTCTTCGACGAGACGTTCTACATCAAGGACGCCTACTCCCTGCTCAAGTACGGCGTCGAGCGGACCATGCTCGGCGACGCCAAGAACCCCATCGCCGACAAGCGGCTGATCGCCGGCAACCTGGACATCTTCAAGCAGTGCCCCAACTTCGACGACTGCGCCTCCTACGTCGCCCACCCGCCGCTGGGCAAGTGGATGATCGGCCTCGGCGAGTGGATCTTCGGGATGAACCCGTTCGGCTGGCGCTTCGTCGCGGCGCTGGTGGGCACGCTGTCGATCCTGATGCTGGCCAGGATCGCCCGCAGGATGACCCGGTCCACACTGCTCGGGTGCCTGGGCGGGCTGCTGCTGTCGCTCGACGGACTGCACTTCGTGCTGTCGCGCACCGCGCTGCTGGACATCTTCCTGATGTTCTGGGTGCTGGCCGGGTTCGGCTGCCTGGTCGTCGACCGCGACCGGGTGCGGGAACGGCTCGTCGCCTGGTACGCGAGTTCGCCGATCACGGCCATGGGACCCCGGCTCGGGTTAAGGCCGTGGCGGATCGCGGCCGGGGTGTGCCTGGGGGCCGCGTGCGCGGTCAAGTGGTCGGGGATCTTCTTCCTGGTGGCCTTCGCGCTGCTGTCCCTGTTCTGGGACATGGGTGCCAGGCGGGCGATCGGGCTGCGGCAGCCGTACCGGGGGACCTTCTCACTGGACCTGCCCTCCGGGTTCGCCGCGTTCGCGCTGATTCCTGGGGCGACGTTCCTGCTGTCGTGGACCGGCTGGTTCGTCACCGACGCCGGGTACGGGCGCAACTGGGAGCAGGCCACCTCCGCCGGGCCCATGTTCTTCGTGATCGACTCGATCCGGTCGTGGCTGAAGTATCAACTCGACGTCCTCGGCTACCACAGCGGGCTGGACGCCTACCACCCCTACATGTCGCAGCCCTGGAGCTGGCCGGTCCAGTTCAGGCCCGTGACCTTCTACTACGTCGAACCCAAGAACGTGCCGTGCGGCGCCGAGCGCTGCGCCCAGGCGATCATCGGCGTCGGCACCCCCGCGCTCTGGTACGCCTCGATCCTGGCGCTGCTCGCCCTCATCGTCTGGTACGTCGCCAACCGCGACTGGCGGGCCGGCGCCGTGCTGCTGACCTACGCGGCCGGCTGGATCCCCTGGTTCTACTTCGCGCTGGCCGACCACCGCACCATGTACCTGTTCTACATGATCCCGCTCGTGCCGTTCATGGTGCTGGCCTGCGTCCTGGTCGCCGGCCTGGCCCTGGGCAAGGCCGACGATCCCCCGGTACGGCGGGCCATGGGGGCCGCCGCGGTCGGCGCGTTCGCGCTCGTCGTGCTGATCAACTTCTGGTGGCTCTACCCGGTGCTGTCGGCCGACACGATCACGTTCGCAGACTGGTGGAGTCGGATGCTGTCGCGATCGTGGGTGACTCCTGCGCCGACGCCGAAGCCGCCCCCTTCCGTCTCCGTGACACCTTCCGCAACGTGATCGCCGCCGCGATGCAGGCCAGCGGTACGGCGGGCAGCACGTACCGGTAGTCGAACTCGGCCGTCGCGGCCGGAGCCAGCAGCAGCCCGAACGCGGCGAACCACGGCAACGCCACCGGGCCGCCGACCTTCCGCCAGCGGACCGCCACGCCGTACAGGCCGATCAGCAGGATGCCGCCGAGCAGGATGCCGCGCAGGTAGAAGAGCTTCTGGTAGGCGGACATGATGTCGGCCCACGGGGCGACGATCTTCGTCTCGGGCGGGCCCTGCTCGTAGGCGAAGGCGTCGGTGTCGACCCGGCCGCCGGGGGAGGACCAGCTGGGCAGGCGCGTGGGCTGGCCGTTCGCGCCGAGCTCGTAGTACGGCTTGAACTCGTACATGTCGTAGGTGTCGGGGTCGGGGAAGACCGGCCTGCCCCAGTGGAAGGTGCGCAGGAAGTCCAGCCCCACCACGCGCAGGTAGTCGGCCGGCTGCGAGATGATCGCGAGCTTGGCGAACTCGCTGGCCATCTCGTTGGTGATGTAGGTGAACTTCTTGTTGGCGCCGTAGCGGTGCAGCACCTCGCCGATGCCCTCGCCGTTGCCGTTGCCCGTGCCCCACAGGTACCACTGCGCGTAGGGCTTGCGCAGGTCGGGCGGGTCGGTGATGCACAGCGGGATCAGGTCGGTGTGCTTGAAGCCGCCGACCCCCATCTTCTGGCAGTCGGCAAAGATTGCCGTACGCATGTAAAGGATGGTGCCGTCGCTGTTGGTCATCGCGAATTTGCCGAAGTTTGTGGAGAACCACGCCATGTAGGAGCCGACCGGGATCGCACACGCGATCACCATGGCCACGATCGGCTTCCACCCCACCCGCTTGATGACCAGGTACGCCACCACCAGGCCCAGGATCGGCAGGCCGATCGAACGGGTGAGCGCGGTCAGCGCGAGCAGCAGCCCGACGACGGCGCCGATCTGCCACGACATCCGCCGCTTCCACAGCACCAGCGTGATCACGCCCACCACGATCAGCGTGAACATCACGTCCGACATGACGAGCTGCTCGAGCTGGATCTGGTAGGCGTCGAGCAGCACCGGCACGGCCGCGAGCGTCGCCCCCCACTTGGGGAGCGCGAACTTGCACCTCAACAGGGCGTAGATCAGCGCCGCGGTCGCGAGACCCATCAAGTGCTGCGTAAATATGACCAAGGCGAAACTGTGGAACGGTTTCAGCACCATCAGCCAGAACCCGTAACCGTCGGGCCTGATGGCGCTGGGACGTGGATGCAACGCAACCGATACGTATTCGTAGGAATCGTTGAACCACATGGCCGGGCCGTACCCGAGCATGGTGATCAGCCGCAGCAACCCGCCCACGGCGAATGCCACGGCGAACACCCGGTGCCTGCGCAGGAACATCCACACACGGGCCACCGGGCCAGGAGCGGAGTGCCCCACAGGGGTGGCCTCCGCGACGCTCACCATGCAATCAAGAATGCCAGTCGTTTTGTGGTCTTGACGCGAGCATGCCCGGGCAGAGTGCATGATGGTTCACTGGAACACACGTGACTGAAGGGTTGAGACGTGGAACTGACGGTGGTCATGCCCTGCCTCAACGAGGCCGAGACCGTGGAAGTCTGTGTGCGCAAGGCAGTCGCGTGCATGGAGGAGAACGGCATCGAGGGCGAGGTCCTGATCGCCGACAATGGCAGTACGGACGGCTCTCAGCAGCTCGCGCGTGACGCCGGGGCCCGCGTCGTCCACGTCGACGAGAAGGGCTACGGCAACGCCCTGATCGGCGGCATCCGCGCCGCCCGTGGCAAGTACGTCATCATGGGCGACGCCGACGACTCCTACGACTTCACGGCCCTGCTCCCTTTTGTAGAGCAGCTGCGTGACGGCGCCGACCTGGTGATGGGCAACCGCTTCAAGGGCGGCATCGCACCAGGGGCCATGCCTCCGCTCCACCGCTACCTGGGCAACCCGGTCCTGTCGTTCGTCGGGCGGCTGTTCTTCCCGAGCGCGATCGGCGACTTCCACTGCGGGCTGCGCGGGTTCCGCCGCGACTCCATCCTCAAGCTGCAGCTGCAGACCGGCGGCATGGAGTTCGCCAGCGAGATGGTGGTCCGCTCCACCCTGTCCGGCCTGGACGTGCGCGAGGTGCCCACCACGCTCTCGCCCGACGGCCGCTCCCGCCCGCCGCACCTGCGCTCCTGGCGCGACGGCTGGCGCCACCTGCGTTTCCTGCTCCTGTACAGCCCGAAGTGGCTGTTCTTCTATCCGGGCCTGCTGCTGATGGCGCTCGGCGTGGTCGCCGGCACCGCCCTGACGTTCGGCCCTGTCGAGATCGGTGAGCTGGCCTTCGACGTCGACACCCTGGTCGGGGCGTCGGCCGCGGTGGTGATCGGCTTCCAGGCGGTCCTGTTCGCGGTCTTCACCAAGATCTACGCGGCGGAGGAAGGGTTCCTGCCCGAGTCACCACGGATCAGGAAACTCATCGACATCGTCACCCTGGAGAAGGGCCTCGTGGTCGGCGGCCTGCTGGCGCTCGCCGGTCTCGTCGGCCTGGTGATGTCGCTGGTCCACTGGCAGGTCCGCAGCTTCGGCCAGCTCGACCCGCGGGAGTCGCTGCGCATGGTGGTGCCCGCGGCCACAGCGCTCGTCATGAGCTTCCAGACGATCTTCGCCTCGCTCTTCATCAGCATCCTCGGCATCCGCCGCACCAGGGAATCCTCGGTCGATGTCGCCGCCAAGGCCGCCGAGGAAGCCGCCGAGGCCCTCACCCGCGAAGAGTCCACCAAGCACTGAAAGCCCTTCACTATCGCCGCAGGCGCCCCTACCCGGGGCGCCTGCGGCGTATTTTTCTGGGCCAAAGGCAAGGTCTTCGCTGCGCTCAGGCGCTTTTCCTGAGATGAAAAGCGAGGGCTTCGCGATCAGCGCTGTCGCGCGGTCTTGCTCAGACGCTTCTCCAGTCGGGGCCAGCCCCGACCCCTGAAGGTCTTCGCTACGCTCAGGCGCCCCTTTGAGGGCGCGCCTGGCGGCGCGCAAACCCGCTGGCGCCATCGGGGAGGCGCCGTGGGCCGCGTCTCCAGCTCACCCACCTTGGCCACGCTCCAGGCGCCGGGGCGTTCGACCCCGCGCCGTTGATAGGCGTCCCAGGACAAGGTCTATGAGATGTCGAGCATGCCACTGGCGGCAATGAGGATCGATCAGGGCTTGCGATGGTGGCCGTTCATCATCCAGCCGGCCAGGTGGTCGATGAGGGTGTGGAGGGCGGCTGCCGCCGCGTGGACGAGGCCCTCGCGGGGTTGAGGTGTCGCCCTGCGCATGCGTCGTCGTACGCAAGAAGGGTGAAGCGGTCGGCTCCCCATAGGGAGCGGAGGCAGCGGTGAGGATCTTGGATGTCCTGCATCGATCGGCAAGGACGACCGGCACTGACCTGTCGTTGACGAAGCTGTCACCAGGTACACGTGGGCCCTTGAGGAGCCTTCTTCTCCCGACGTGTCGAGTCGTGCACGGTAAGTATTGGTCCGGATCTCTGGGGTTGGTCTGTGGTCTCTGGCCCGGAACTGTCGGCCGCCCGGGAGGGGAGTCCCGAGCGCCGTGGCGCGTGTCCTTCGAGGACGAGTCGGTCAGCCACTGGACGCTGCTCGGTGACGAGATGGAACGCCTGGCAGGGCGTCGCGGGCCGACGAAGCCGGCCTTCGCACAGATGCTGAGGTTTCTCTGGCTCCACGACCGGGTCCCGTGCGGGTGTGGGGAACTGCCTGCCGTCCTTGCGTGCAGGGATGCAGCCCGCTTCTGGGGTCATCGACGCGCTGAATCTTCTTGAGGTTGGGGCGTAATGATGGGCCCGCTTCATACATAGGCGGCATGTCTGTATTTCGTGCTGACTAAGGAATCGCTCATGGGAACCGCCCGTGGATGACGAACGGCTGGCCAGATTCGAGGCCATCTACCGGGAGACGTATGGCCAGATCACAGCGTATGCCGTGCGCCGCTGCGACTCGCCGCAGGACGCCGCGGACGTGGTCGCGGAGACCTTCACGATCGCCTGGCGGCGGATGGAGGATCTGCCGCCAAGGGAAGAGGCCACGTTGTGGCTCTACGGCGTGGCACGCAACGTGCTGGCCAACCACCACCGTAGCGAGGGCCGCCGCAAGGCTCGTAGCGCCGAGCTCGATCTCAAGATGGCCGACCGTTACGCGGACTCTCCCGACAGCGGGCTCGAACGGGAAGCGATCGCCCAGATATTTCGGGCCCTGCCCGACGACGACAGGGAATTGCTGGCGCTGGTCGCCTGGGAGGACCTGGACCACAAGGAGATCGCCACGGCGCTGGGCCTGTCGCGCAATGTCGTACGCGTCAGGCTTCACCGCGCCCGCCGGCGCTTCTCCCGCGCGCTGACCCGAGCGGGCATCTATTCAACGCCGCAGAGCCGGCTCGCGCCGGCGGAGAGGCCGCTGTGAAGAACACCGACGAGATCGACGCCATGACCAGAGCGCTGGCCCGGATCGCACCCGGTCAGCCGGGAGGCCTCCCTTCCGACGCTGAGGCACGAACGCTGCTTACCTTGATCACAGCCGAGGACCCCAGCACAGCCGCCCCACGAGCGCGCCCTGCCCGTCGCCGCGGTGTCCGGCGCCTGCTGCTGGGCGTGACCGTCACGGCGGCGCTCGCCGCCGGCGTCGTGATCGGTCCCAGCGTCCTGGGGGGTGGCCACGGCACGGCCACCTCCTACGCCAGCTCGGAGATCGAGATCGAGCGCGAGGGCGAGGAATACCTCGCGCGGATCAAGGATCCCTACGCTGACCACGAGAAGTATCACCAGGCGTTCCTGGCGCTCGGCCTGGACGTCGATGTGCGGATCGTCCCCGTGGCGCCGACAAAGGTGGGCCAGGAGGTGACGGGCATCGAGGGCGGAGTGCGCGCGTCCGGGAAGAGCTGGACCTCCGCCTCCGGCATGGAAGATCGCGAAGGCAAGCCGTGTTCCGCCCAGCAGAAGAACTGCTACCTGGTGCTCCGCGTTCCGGCTGACCTCACAGGGAAGGCCTCTCTCAGGCTGGGACGCCAGGCCAAGCCGGGAGAGCGCTACGACGAGGGCGGACAGCAGGCAGCCACCAGCAAGGCAGGCGTGCTCGCCGGGTATCGAGTGGACGAGAAGACCGTACGCGAGGTGCTGCCGGAGATCACCAAGCGCGGATTGAAGATCACCTACCTGATCATCGAGCCCTATCCGGGCAATCCGGGAGGCTTCACGGAGGTATCCGAGCAGAGCACACCCGTCGGAAAGGACTGGGTCGTCTGGGAGGCGGAACAAGTCGCCTCCGACACAGTCCGCCTGCTCGTCACCGACAAGCGCTACGACAAGAACCCCGTCTACGGTGGCCCGCGCGACAACGTCGTCACCGACTAGCCACGAAACAGGCGGCGGCCGTACCGCCGCCCCTGCCCTATCCTCGCCACGACGACTGTCCGCGCACCGTCCGGGCAGTCGTCGTGTTGCCCAGACACCGATGAGTTGACGGCAGGCTGACTCCTGTTGCCGCGGGTTCGTGAGGGCTTGCCGTACGCGTGGGAAAGAGACCGTAGGCTTAGGTGCATGTCCCAGCACATCCTCACCGCCGTCGCGTGGCCCTACGCCAACGGTCCCCGTCATATCGGGCATGTCTCCGGGTTCGGCGTGCCGTCCGATGTTTTCAGCCGCTACCAGCGGATGGCGGGCAACAAGGTGCTGATGGTGTCGGGCACCGACGAGCACGGCACTCCGATCCAGGTCCAGGCCGACAAGGAGGGCGTGACCGCCCGCGAGCTGGCCGACCGGTACAACCGGGTGATCGCCGAGGACCTGACCGCGCTCGGTCTGTCGTACGACCTGTTCACCAGGACCACGACCAAGAACCACTACGCCGTCACGCAGGAGATCTTCAAGGGCCTGTACGCCAACGGCTACATCGTGCCCAAGGTGACGATGGGCGCGATCTCCCCGTCGACCGCGCGGACGCTGCCCGACCGCTACATCGAGGGCACCTGCCCCATCTGCGGCTACGACGGCGCGCGCGGCGACCAGTGCGACAACTGCGGCAACCAGCTCGACCCGATCCAGCTGATCAACCCCAGGAGCCGCATCAACGGCGAGACGCCGATCTTCGTCGAGACCGAGCACTTCATGCTCGACCTGCCCGCCTTCGCCGAGGTGCTGGGCACCTACCTGCAGTCCAAGCAGGGCGACTGGCGGCCGAACGTGCTGAAGTTCGCCCTGAACCTGCTCGGCGACCTGCAGCCGCGCGCCATCAGCCGCGACCTGGACTGGGGCGTGCCGATCCCGCTCGACGGCTGGAGCGACCAGGCGAACAAGCGCCTGTACGTCTGGTTCGACGCCGTCATCGGCTACCTGAGCGCCTCGATCGAGTGGGCCAGGCGCAGCGGCGACCCGGACGCCTGGCGGCAGTGGTGGCAGAACCCCGACGCCAAGAGCTACTACTTCATGGGCAAGGACAACATCGTCTTCCACGCCGAGATCTGGCCGGCGATGCTGTTCGGCTACAACGGCCAGGGCGCCAAGGACGGCAAGGCGGGCTCGCTGGGCGCGCTGAACGTGCCGTCCGAGGTGGTCTCCAGCGAGTTCCTGACGATGGAGGGCAGGAAGTTCTCCTCCTCGCGCCAGGTCGTGATCTACGTGCGCGACTTCCTCGCGCGCTACGACGCCGACGCGCTGCGCTACTACATCGCCGTGGCCGGCCCTGAGAACCAGGACACCGACTTCACCTGGCAGGAGTTCGTCAACCGCAACAACGGCGAGCTTGTCGCGGCCTGGGGCAACCTGGTCAACCGGTCGATCTCGATGGCGGCCAAGAACTTCGGCCAGATCCCCGAGGCGGGCGACCTGACCGACGCCGACCGCCAGCTGCTCGAGCGTTCCCGCAACGCCTTCGCCCCGGTGGGCGCGGAGCTGGGCCGCTCGCGCTTCAAGAACGCCATCACCGAGGCGTTCGACGTGGTCCGCGAGGCCAACAAGTACCTGGCCGACCAGGAGCCGTGGAAGCTCAAGGACGACCCCGAGCGGCAGAAGTCGATCCTGCACGTCGCGCTGCAGGTGGTCGACGACGCCAAGACGATGCTGACGCCGTTCCTGCCGTCCTCCTCCAACAAGGTGTACGGCATGCTCGGCGGCGAGGGCGTCTGGTCGGGCATGCCGGAGATCCAGGAGGTCGACGAGGACGGCGGCACGCCGTACCCGGTGATCAGCGGCGAGTACGACGGCGCGGCGCGCTGGGAGCACCGGCCGATCAAGCCGGGCACTCCGCTGGCGCCGCCGGTGCCGCTGTTCAAGAAGCTCGACCCGAAGGTCGTGGACGAGGAGCTGAGCCGACTGGGTACTCCGGCAGAGTGATGGCCTCGGCCGTCTTCCTGGCCGACTTGGCGATCAGGCTCATGCCCGGCGTGTAGGGCATGAGCCGCTGGCTCTGCCGCATCATCCAGGTCATGAACCTGCCCTCGGGCACCATCATCCCGGCGATTCCCTCGCCCGACTTCTGGGCGCGCGCGGCGTAGGGCCGCATCAGCTGCTCGTAGCGGGGGAAGGCGACGCGGTGGTCGCCGCGCGCGGCCGCCAGCTCGCCCGCCAGCACGTAGGCGCCGACGAGGGCCAGCCCGGATCCCACGCCCGACAGCGGCGAGGCGCACCAGGCCGCGTCGCCGAGCAGCGTGATCCTGCCGTGCGACCAGCGGTCCACGTGGACCTGGCTGACCGAGTCGAAGTAGAACTCCGGCGCCCGCTCCATCTCGCGCAGCATCCTGGGCACCTCCCAGCCCACCCCCGACATGGCCTCCCGCAGCAGCCGCTTCTGGTGCTCGACGTCGCGCCGGTCGTAGGTCAGCGGCTCGGAGCCGAAGAAGAACATGGCCCGCGCCTCGGTGTTGTTCCTGGCGCTGTAGTAGGCGGCGAGCCTGCCGGGGGCGGTGTGGGAGAGCCCGAGGTGGTCCAGGCCCAGGTAGTTCTCCATCCTGAAGATGGCGACGTAGAGCCCCAGATACTTGGCGAAGCGCGACTCGGGGCCAAAGGTGAGCGCGCGGACCGTGGAGTGCAGCCCATCGGCGCCGATCACCAGGTGGAACCGGCGCGGCGGGGTGCGCTCGAACGTCACGGTCACTCCGTCGGCGTCCTCGGTCATGCCGGTGATCGAGTCGCCGAAGATGTACTCGGTGTCGGAGGCGTCGACGAGGATCCTGCTCAGGTCGCCCCGCTGGATCTCGATGTCGCCCGCGAACAGGTCGGCGGGCATGCGGGCGATCTTCTTGCCCGCGGCGTTGACGGTCCAGGTGGCGCCCATGCCGGTCTGCGCCCGCTCGATCGCGGGCAGGACGCCGTCCATCTTGCGCAGGATCGACAGGTGCACGTCGCCGCGGAAGTCGACGGCGTGCCCGCCGTCACGCAGCTGCGGCGCGCGCTCGACGATGGTGGGGTTGAAACCGTGGCGGCGCAGCCAGTAGGCCAGGGCGGGGCCGGCGACGCTGGCGCCGGAGATCAGGATGTCCATGCCCCAGAGCCTGGCCGGGGCCGCTCACCGCGCGCTCACCGCAGGCTCACGGCACGAGCCCGATCGGTGAGCCCGCGATGACCTCCTCCCGCACACCGGCCGTGCTGAGCGCCTGAGCGTGCGACATGCGCTCCCCGGTACGGCGGGCCGCCTCGAACCCGTCGTCGCCCAGGGCCTGCCGCACCCCGGCCTCCACGGGGGAGACCACGGCCACCCCGCGGATCACCGTGGCGGCCCCGAGCAGGACCGCCGCCTCCTGCGGCGAGTCGGGCAGGGCGAGCCCGGCCAGCGCCTCGACGGCCCTGGCGCCCTCGGAGACGCCGCCCGAGGTGGTCGCGGCCTCCAGCGCCTCCACGTACCGCGAGCGGGCCGTGGCGCGATCGCCCTCCGCCTCGGCGACGTTGCCCAGGCCGACCAGGAGCCTGGCCTGGTTGCCGGCGTTCTTGATCCACAGCGGGTCAGAGCGCTCCAGCGCCTGCTCGTACAGCGCCCGCGCCCCGGCCAGGTCTCCCTCCTCGCGGGCCACGTCGCCCAGCCCGCGCAGCGCGGTGGCCAGGTAGGTGCGGGTGCCGGTCCTGCGCGCCAGCTCGGCGGCGCGCTCGTAGTCGGCCCGCCTGCGCGCGGGATCGGTGCCGTAGTCGCCCCGGTTGCACAGCAGGTCGGCCAGGTCTTCCTCGGCTCCCAGCTGCTCGGCCAGCGCGATGGCCTCCTCCGTGCGGGCCAGCGCGTCGGCGAGGTCGCCCTTGGTGGCCGCCAGCCACGCCAGCGAGTCGAGCGCCAGCCCCGACCCCCAGCGGTCACCCAGCTCGCGGAACACCTCGAGCGCCGCCTCGAACGACTGCCCTGCGGCCTCCAGGTCCCCCTCGCTCAGCCGCGGATAGCCCCACACCAGCTGGACGGCCGCCCGCTCCCACGGGTCCTCGTCCGCGGCGCCCCTGTCCAGCAGCGCCAGCGCGACGGTGGAGGCACCCGACGACACCGCGGTGATCATCGGCCACAGGAACGTCACCAGCGGATACCTGCTTCCGGGCGGGTCCGCCAGGGCCAGGCGTTCCGCCGCGGGACGGCAGGCCAGCCAGGCCTCGCGCCCGGCCCGGTCGGAGGCCGCGACCAGCGCGCACAGGATGTAGCCGTCACCCAGCGCCGGATCGGGATCGGGGCCCGCCAGCTCGAGCAGCGCGACCGCGGGAGCCGTGACCACGCCGCGCATGCCGCGGATCCACAGGTACGTGATCTGGGTGGCGACCAGGCGCATCCCCAGGGAGAGCCGGCCCGACTCGACCGCCCACCGCAGCGCCGCCTGGAGGTTGTCGTGGTCGGCCGACAACCTGGCCAGCCACTCCAGCTGCTCGGCCCGCCGCAGGTGGGTGTCGGCCTGCTCGGCCAGGGCCAGGAAGTGGGCGGCGTGGGCCTGCCGTACCTCGTGGAGATCTTCCTGCTCCGCGCAGAAGGCGCGGATCGTCTCGAGCATCCGGTAGCGGCCGGAAGCGACCTCGACCAGGGATTTGTCCGCGAGCGAGTCGAGCAGGTCCTCGGCGTCGGGCAGCCCGCACACCTCCGCGGCCGCCCCGGCCGTGGCGCCGCCCGAGAAGACGGTCAGGCGCGCGGCCATGGTGCGTTCGGCGTCGGTGAGCAGGTCCCAGCTCCAGCGCACCACCGCGCGCAGCGTCTGGTGGCGGGCGTCGGCGGTGCGGCTGCCACGGGAGAGCAGCCTGAAGCGGTCCTCGTCGGCCAGCCGGGCCGCCAGCTCGGCCGTGTCGTGGGTGCGGGTGCGCGCGGCGGCCAGCTCGATCGCCAGCGGCAGCCCGTCGAGCGCGGCGCAGATCCGCTCCACCGCCCCGTCGGCGGCGAACCCGGGCCGGACGGCGGACGCGCGGTCGGTGAACAGCCGTACGGCCTGCGCCGAGGGCAGCGGCTTGACCGGCCAGAGGTGTTCGGCCGTGACGGCCAGCGGCTCGCGGCTGGTGGTCAGTACGCGCAGGTCGCGGCAGGCGTCGAGCAGCCGCTGCGCGAGGCGGGCGACGCCCTCGACGACCTGCTCGCAGTTGTCGAGCACGAGCAGCGCGGGACCCTCGGACAGCGCGGCGACCAGCCGGTCGAGCGGCGCGGTGTCGTCCTGGCCGCCGATCCCGGTGCCCGCGCGCACGCCCAGCGCCATGAGCACGGCCTGCGCGAGGTCGTCGCCCTCCCGGGCCCCTGCCAGCTCCGCCATCCATGCCGAAGGCCGCCTCCTGGCGACCTCCGTGGCCAGCCGGGTCTTGCCCACGCCGCCGGGGCCGAGCAGCGTCACCAGCCGCGCCCGCTCGAGCAGCTCCTCGACGCCGTCGACGTCGTCCGCCCGCCCGACGAAGCTGGTCAGCGGCGGGGCCGGGACGTGCCCCCTGGAGACGGTCTCGCCGCGCAGCAGCGTCTGGTGCAGGGCCATCAGCTCGGGCGAGGGATCGGCGCCGAGCTCGTCGGCCAGCAGCGTCCTGGTCTGCTCGTAGACGACCAGCGCCTCCGCGGGCCGCCCGTCGCCCGACAGCGCCCGCATGAGCTGCCCGCGCAGCCGCTCGCGCAGCGGATGCCGCTCGATCAGCTCGCCGAGCGCGGCGATCGCCGCCCGGTAGGCGCCCCGCCGCAGGTCGGCCTCGGCCCTGTCCTCCTGCGCCGCGACCCGCCGATCCTCCAGATGTACGGCGTGCGTCTCGTCCACCTCGGCCAGCGCCGGCCCCCGCCACAACCCCAGCGCCTCGTCGAGCAGCGCGGCGGCCCGCTCGGGATCGGTGTCGAGGGCCCGCCGCCCCTGGTCGGCCAGCCGCAGGAAGCGGTGGGCGTCCACGTCCTCGGGATCGACGGCCAGCCGGTAGCCCGCCGGACCCAGCTCGACCTCGATGCCGTCGGCCCGCAGTCGCGAGACCTGCGACTGGAGCGCGTGGTGCGGGTTCTTCTGCGGCCGCTCGCCGTACAGGACGTCGATGAGCCGGTCGGGGGAGACGCTCTGGCCGGGCCGTACCAGCAGCAGCGCCAGCAGGGCGCGCCGGGCGCGGCCGCCGAGCGGCACCTCGTCGCCGTCGGTGCGCCACGCGCGGGTGCTGCCGAGAATGCCGTAGCGCATGGACGTTACTTTAGAGTGCGTGAGCAAGATTCCCGCCGTCCCAGATCCACTGCCCGCGCAGGTGTTCGACAGCCACTGCCACCTGGACATCATGGTCGGCAACCGGCAGGCCTCCTCGGGAGACCCGGTGGCGCAGGCCGCGCAGGCCGCCTCGGCCACGGTCGAGTCGATCCTGGCCGACGCGCGGGCCGTGGGCGTGGCCCGGCTCGTCACGATCGGCTATGACCTGCGCTCCTCGCAATGGAACGCCGACGTGGCCGCCCAGCACCGCGATGTGTACGCGGGGGTGGCCATCCACCCGAACGAGGCCCACGAGGCCACGCCCGAGGTGCTGGCCGAGATCGAGGCGCTGGCGGGCCGGCCCGAGGTGCGCGCGGTGGGCGAGACCGGGCTGGACTACTTCCGCGACTGGGCGGCCAAGGACGACCAGCACGCCAGCTTCCGCGCGCACATCGAGATCGCCAAGCGCACGGGCAAGGCGCTGGTCATCCACGACAGGGACGCCCACGACGACGTGCTGAAGGTCCTGGCCCACGAGGGCGCCCCCGACAAGGTCGTCTTCCACAGCTTCTCCGGCGACGCCGAAATGGCGAAAAAGTGCGCCGAAGCCGGATATTTCATGTCGTTCTCCGGGCCCGTCACCTACAAGAACGCCGGATACCTGCGCGAGGCCGCCCAGGTCGCGCCCACCGAGCTGCTGCTGGTCGAGACCGACGCCCCCTATCTGCCGCCGGTCCCGCACCGCGGCAAGCCCAACGCCCCCTACCTCATCCCCATCACCCTGCACTGCCTGGCCGAGGTCAAGGCCGTCCAGCCGGAGGCGTTGTGCGCGGCGATCGAAGACAACGGGGTCACCGTCTTCGGCCAATGGTGACCATCTTTCCGTGAACCGGTGGAGGCGACCTCGGGGGCGCCGCTAGCGTCGTGCGTCCCCAGCCACCCGGAGGTCCTCGATGCGCGGAAAGAGGCGGGCGCCACGCCCGGGGATACAGTGGCGATCCCCATGGACGCCCGTCGTCGGCGTGGCCGCCGCGCTGGTCGTGGCCGGCCTGGTCACCGTCTCCCACCTGGCCAAGGACGTGCGGATCGTGGTCGACGGCCACGCGGTCGCCATCCGCAGCTTCGCGGGCTCGGTGCACGAGCTGCTTGACGAGGCCGACGTCGACGTGGGCTTCGGCGACTACCTGTTCCCCGGCGGACAGGAGGATCTGGCCGACGGCGAGCAGGTCGTGGTCAGGCACGCCAGGCCCATCACGCTGACCGTCGACGGCCACACCACGCGGCACCTGGTCACCGCGGGCAACGTGGGCGACGCGCTGGCCGAGCTGCACCTCACGCAGGCCGGCGGGCGCATCTCCGCCCCGCCGAGCGGCGCCGTGCCGCTGCAGGGGATGGCGCTGACGATGTTCACCCGCCGCCGCGTCTACGTGCAGGCCGGCGGGGCCGGGACGTGGACGCGCACCACCGGCGCCAGCGTGCGCGAGGTGCTGCGGCAGCAGCGGATCCGGCTGCAGGCCGGTGACAGGGTCGATCCGCCGCTGGACAGCTTCCCGCCCGACGGCACGGTCATCCGGGTCGTCCCCGCGGGACCTGTTCTTCCCCCGCACACCGTGCCCGTCCTGGCGGCCGTCGCCCGGCTGAACTGGGCCGCCCTGGCGGCCTGCGAGTCGCACGGCAATCCGCTGTCGGTGAGCGCCACGGGCTACTACGGCATGTACCGGGTCAGCCTGCCGATGTGGCGCGCCGTGGGCGGCCAGGGCACGCCCGACCAGTGGCCCGCCGAGGAGCAGACCTACCGCGCCCAGCTCCTCTACCAGCGCATCGGCGGCCGCTGGCAGGCCCAGTGGCCCAACTGCGGCGCCGACCTGTTCGGCTAGCCCGCCACCGACGAGCCGAAGTCGGCGCCCTTGGCCGGCTCGTACGCCTTGAGCGTGCTGTCGTTGCGGCCCGCCGACGACACCGTCCCGTAGCGGCCCGCGTCGGGCAGGCCCACGAAGACCTTGTTGCCGCTGAACGTCAGCGACGACAGGCCCGGCGCGGAGATCGTCCGGTCCTCGCCCTGACCGGTCACCCGCACGCCGCTCGGCGACCCGATCGCCAGCCTGCCGTCCTGCGCGGCGGCCAGCGTCACCCCGGACACGCCGCGGATCGTCCTGCCCGCCTTCAGATTCGCGTCGAACAGCTGCACGTAACCCGCTCCCGGCGCGCTCACGGCCAGCCCGCCCCTGTCGCTGTAGGCCACCGCGTAGCCGTACCTGTCACCGGCGGTCTTGGTCGGCGAGTCCCACTTCACGCTGGCCAGGGTGGCCGCCAGCACGTCCTTGACCACCGTGATGGAGCCCGAGTCGATCTTTCCGCTGGCCACCTGACGGCCAGGACCGTCGTCGTTCTCGTACGGCACGCCGACCGCGAGCGCGTTTCCCGAGGTGAACGCCAGCGACCAGCCGAACTGGTCGCCCACCTCGGCGTTGCCCAGGATCCCGTCGGTGTCCTCCTGGATCCTGCGCAGCGCGCCCTCGCCCTTGCGCACGTACACCGAGCCCGCGTCGGCCAGCTGGGCCTGGTCCTCGTACGGCGCGCCGACCGCGAGCAGGTCGCCCTTGGCGGCCAGCGACCAGCCGAAGTGCGCGTCGCGCTGCGGCTCAGGGGCCACCAGCCGCTTGGGCGGGGCGACGCCCCCGCCGTACACCAGGTAGACGGCGCCGGCGTCCACGGTGCCGTTGACGTCGGCGTAGGGCGCGCCGACGACCAGATCGGCGCAGCCGTCGGCGTTGAGCCTGGTCAGGCGGACCGACCAGCCCAGTCCGTCGCCCTTCTCCGCCGGGACGTCGACCGGGATCACCTTGCCGGCCGAGACGATCGACACCGTGTCGGCGAACGGGTCGCCGACCACCACGTCGTCCTGGCCGTCGCCGTCGAAGTCGTTCGCGGCCGCCCTGGCGCAGTCGGCCGCCGCCTGCTGCGCCGAGGGGACGAGTGCCGTGGCCGCGAGCAGGATCGCCATGAGCGTCTTCAAAGCCGCACCTCGATCTGCTGGCCGTTGTCCAGCATGGTGCCCGACAGGCGGGCGGGCTTGCGGGCGGGCTGCAGATCGAAGACGAACACGCCGTCAATGCGGCCGCCGGGCACGATGTTGTCGGGCAGCTTGGAGGAGACCGGCAGCGGGTCGTGGCGGCCGTTGCGGTCGTCGATCAACGTCAGGACGGGGTTGCCGAGCTGGGCCCGCTCGCCGCCCGGGTTCAGCATCGTCCACCGGAGCAGGCACAGCTGGCCCTGCGTCGAGGCGGTGCCCTGATAGTCCTTCAACCCGCACTCGGGAGTGCTCGCCACGGTCAGGAACGGGCCGTCGAGCTCCTTGCTCAGCGCGAAACGGCGGCCGACGTCGCTGGGATGGTCCTGCTCCTGTTGGACCTGGTTCTGGGTACTGGGTGTCGGGTGCGGGGAGTTGCGGGTCGAGGTGACGATCAGGACGCCCGCCGTGACGGCGATCGCCAGCACCGCCGCGGCAGCCGCGATCAGCCACCTCGTGCCGCGCGGCCTGGGGGGCTTGGGAGGCTCGGTGTCGGGCTGGCGGGGCGGGTTGGTGCTCGGGACCGCCCAGCGGGCCAGCTCCTCGCGGGCCGCCTGCTCCTCCCAGGCGATCCTGTCGGTGTCGCTCGCGTTCTGCGCTTTTCCTGCCGGGACCGGGGTCGGGGTCCTGGTGGTGTCGCTGGGGGGTGGCGTGGCGAAGGCGGCCGTGATGTCCGGGGTCTCGACCACGTTCTGGGGCGGCTTCCAGCCGGTCAGGACGTTGTCGGCGACCAGGGTCGGCGGGTCGGGGGCCGCCGCGGGGCGTGCCGGGGCTTCGGCTCCGACCAGGGCCAGGAGCAGTTCCTGCGCTGTGGGGCGCTGGGAGGCGTCCATCGCCGTGGCTCGCCGTACGAGATCGTTGAGCGGCGCGGGCAGCGCGCCCAGGTCGGGGGGCGTGTTCAGGACCCGGGTGGCCAGCGTGATGGGGTCGCCGCGGCCGAAGGGGTGGCGGCCGTTGCCGGCGTAGGCGATCAGGCAGCCCCAGGCGAAGATGTCGGCGGCCGGGGTGACGGCCTCGCCGCGCACCTGCTCGGGGGCCCACCAGCCGGGGCTGCCCAGCAGTTCGCCCGACAGGGTGAAGCCGGTCTCGCGGTCGAGCGCCCTGGCGATGCCGAAGTCGATCACCCGGGGGCCGGACAGCGAGAGGATCACGTTCGCGGGCTTGAGGTCGCGGTGGACGAGTCCCGCCACGTGGATCGCGGCCAGAGCGGCGGCGACGCCCAGCGCCACGCCGTGCAGTGGCCCCGGATCGAGCGCCCCATATTTCACGATTTGATCGGACAAAGGGGTGCCCGCGATGTATTCGGTGACCATGTACGGGCGGCCGTCACCGAGGTTGCCGTTGTCCAGGACCTGGGCCGTGCAGAACGAGGCCACCCGGCGGGCGCTGTCGACCTCGGCGTGGAACCGGATCGCGAAACCCTCCTGGTTGGCGAACTCGGATTTCACCACCTTGAGCGCGACGAAACGCCCGGTCGGCGCCTTGGCCAGGAAGACCGTGCCCATTCCGCCCTCGCCAAGCCGCCCCAGGAGCCGGTACGGGCCTATTTCCCGCAGGTCAGTGGGACGGAGCGGGGCGGCGCCCGTTGGCTCCATCAGGGATGTCCCTTCGTCGTGCACCCCATCCTCCCCTTTAGGTGCCCCCATCCGCCATCACAGGTTCTTCGATGCGGGAGACTGGACGGATGTTGTCTACGTGGTTGAAATGATGAACCTGTTGGGGCCCGCGGAAATACGTAATTTGGCGGACAAGCTAGACCTTCGTCCGACGAAGAGGCTCGGGCAGAACTTCGTGATCGACGCCGGGACCGTCCGGCGGATCGTCCGGGTGGCCTCTTTGTCGAGTGACGACGTGGTCATCGAGGTGGGGCCCGGGCTCGGGTCGCTCACCCTCGCCCTGCTGCCTGCTTCCGCGCACGTCGTCGCCGTGGAGATCGATCCGGTGCTGGCCCGGCAACTGCCTCTCACCGTGGAGGCCCGTGGGCTCGGGGATCGCCTCACGGTGGTGAATCAGGACGCCCTACGCATGACATCCGCCGATTTGTCGGGCTTTTCCCCCACGGCGCTCGTGGCCAACCTGCCGTACAACGTCGCGGTTCCCGTGGTTCTGCACCTGCTCGAGGCGTTGCCGTCCCTGCGCAAGGGCCTCGTGATGGTCCAGGCCGAGGTCGCCGACCGCCTCGCCGCCGCCCCCGGCTCCAAGGTGTACGGCGTGCCGTCCGTCAAGGCGGCCTGGTACGCCTCCGTCCGCCGAGCCGGCCCCGTCGGCCGCACGGTCTTCTGGCCGGTGCCGAACGTGGACTCCGGCCTGGTATCCCTCGAACGCCGCTCCCCGCCTACGACCACCGCGTCCCGCGAGGAGGTCTTCGCGGTCATCGACGCAGCCTTCGCCCAACGCCGCAAAACCCTCCGAGCCGCCCTGTCCTCCTGGGCCGGAACCCCCGCCTTGGCCGAACAGGCACTCGTATCAGCCGGAGTCTCACCCGGCGAACGCGGCGAACAACTAGACATAACAGCCTTCGCCCGCATAGCCGAACACAAACCAACCCCCTAAAGCCCCTCCCTGCCCTGACCCGCGGCTCCCACGGGCGCCGGACCGGCGAGCCGGTGCAAGTCGAGACCCCCCCACGGCCCCCACGGCCCCCACGGGCGCCGGGTCGGCGGGACGGTGTACGGCGAAGGTCGGCGCCGCAACTACCGCCGAAAGCCGCGACAGATCATGACTGGCGCCCGGCGTTCCGGTCGGCCTGGTTCTGCTGCCACTGCTCCATGACCTGCCGAAGGGACGCGCTCACGAGGAGCAGGAACTCGGCAGCGACGCCGAACCGGCCGCCGGCCGGGGTCGAGCCCCCGAGGATCTCCGCCGCGTGCTGCGATGCGGCGACCAGGGTGTCGTTCATCTGCAGAGCCGCAAGGGTGGACCGGACCCAGAGCTCATCGTCGACGACATAGCGTTCCCGGCGCCCACCGGGAACTCGTTCCCGCTTGAGCAGTCCCTGCTGTTCGAGGAAGGCGACGGTCTGTGAGATCGACGCGGGGCTGACGCGAAGCTGCTGGACCAGGTCAGCGGCGGTGAGGGTACCGGAGTCGGTGACATACAGGCAGGCCAGCATCCTGGCCGCCATCCGGGGCATCCCCTGCTGCTCGAGGAGCGTGGCGAAGGATTCCGTGAGGTTCTGCACCGCCTGGGGGTCACGCCCATGGCTGCTGTCGCCGACCGGGGGTGCCGGAGACTGAGCCCGCCTGTGCCGGCGCGCACGCTGCTTGGTAGCCTCCTGCGCCCGCTGCGCCCCGTAATCGTCGGGCCCGCCGTTGCGGGTGACCTCCCGCATGATGGTCGAGGCGGGCCGCCCGAGACGCCGGCCGATCTCTGTGAATCCGAGCCCCTCGGCCAGCCCCGCAGCGATGTGCTGACGGTCCTCTTCGGTGAGTCTGTCTCCGGGCACTGGTGCTCGTCTCCCATCTGCCGGCGTGCGCGGGGCTCGGCGCCCGCATCCCCGCGGCACAGTATGCATTCACTCGAAGTCCATTGCAATACGAAGCTTGATCGCCCATTGCATTCAGCATCATACTCATTGCAATGTAAGCCTCTTATTGCGACTGAACAGGCCTAATGAGGCTTCCTTGCATGTTGACCGATTCATGAATGCAATGTACTGTCACAAAAGTTCAGCAATCTATGAACGCCTCTCACGAGAACACAGCTCCGCAAAGGAGGCAGATGACCATGTCCGACGCTGAAATGGGCGGCTTCATCGCAAAGGTGATAGGCCCCAAGCGGCGGTGGCGTCAGTACAAGGCGCGCAGGGAGCAGCTACCCGGGAACTATCGCGCGGCGGTCGAAGCGATCGAGCGGTACATGATGCACTTCGTGCCGACCGACGGTGACAGCGATGCGTCGAGGTTCGAAGACCTCGCCGGCCTGTTCGAACAGGCCGCGGCGGACGGAACGCCGATCCGCGAGATCGTCGGGGAGGACCCGGTGAAGTTCGCCGAGGCGTTCGCCCAGAACTACACGGAGGGTGGCTACGTCCCCGCCCGTGCGCGGAAGCAGCTGGCCGACGCCATCACGCACGCCGCCGGCGAAGACACCTGAAAACAAGACAAAACAGTCTGCACATCGCGCCCGGGGTCGAGCACCACTTCATCGACTGTCTGCACGACGCGGCGGGTTATGCCCGGCCGGCTCCTTCTCGCCGCCTGCCGGCAAGACGGTGACAGCCAGTATCAGAGCGGCCGGCCACGGTGGACGCCATGACCGGCTCAGCGATCGCGCCCCCGTGGACCACGCCGAGCTGACCCCCGACTCCCATGCGTCGCTCGTGGAAGCCCGTGAGCGCCATGCCGGGACGGGTCTCGCAAGATCAAACACTGTGTGTAAGGAGATTCATGATGAGAAAAGGCAACAGCGGCTTCTCCGAAGCAGGGCTGCGCAGGCTGCGCGAGGTGCTGGCAGGGCATGTCGAGTCCGGGAAGATTCCCGGACTCGTCGCCCTGGTCAGCCGGGGCGAGGAGACACATGTCGAAGCGATCGGGACGATGCGTCATGACGGTGGCGCGCCGATGCGCCGCGACACCATCTTCCGGATGGCCTCGACGACCAAGCCCGTCGCGGTGGCGGCGGCGATGGTCCTGCTGGATGAGTGCAGGCTGCGGCTGGACGACCCGGTAGATCCGTGGCTGCCCGAGCTCGCCGACCGGCAGGTGTTGAAGCGGCCCGACGGCCCCCTGGATGACACCGTGCCGGCACGGCGGCCGATCACCGTAAGGGACCTGCTCACCTCCACGTTCGGGCTCGGTGTGGATATGACGGCGATGGGCTCCCCGATGATGGCCGCGCTCTTCGAACAGGGGGTTTACGGCCAGGAATGGATCTTGCCGGCACCGGAGCCGGATGAGTGGATGCGCCGCCTGGGCACGCTCCCGCTGATGTACCAGCCCGGAGAGCGGTGGCAGTACAACATCAGCAACGACGTGCTCGGCGTGCTGGTGGCCAGGGTCACCGGCCAGTCGTTCGAGACGTTCCTGCGCGAACGCATCTTCGACCCGCTGGGCATGAAGGACACCGCCTTCCACGTGCCCGCCGACAAGATCCACCGGCTGCCGCCCCTGTACGCCCCCGATCCGCAGACCGGAGAGTTCATCGTGGCGGACAAGGTCGAAGGGGGACACCACAGTCAGCCCCCGGCGTTCCAGTCAGGCGGCGGCGGACTCGACTCAACCGTCGACGACTACCACGCCTACTTCCGGATGCTGCTCAACAAGGGCATGCACGACGGCCGGCGGATCTTGTCCCGGCCCGCGGTCGAGCTGATGACCACCAACCGCCTCCCGCCCGAGCAACACACCGCCCTACAGGCCTGGGCACGCAGTGTCGTCCATCTGGCGCACGGCACGGGGCAGCACGGCGGCTGGGGCTTCGGAATGACGGTGCGCACCTACCGCGGCGACTACGCGCCCATCGGCCAGTTCGGCTGGGACGGCGGCACCGGCACCACCACCTACGCCGACCCGGAAAACCAGCTCGTCGGCATCCTGCTCACCCAGACCGGGATGTCCACCCCGGATTCGTCGCGAGCCATCCACGACTTCTGGACCACCCTCTACCAGGCAATCGACTGACCTCCCTGGTCGAGATCGATCCGGCAGAAGACCTCGACCAGACTTGCGGCCGACGGGTTCGGCGGCTGTCCGGGAAGAACACGCCGGCGGTCAGCCCGATGTCGCCAGACAGCCTTAACCGCAGTAGGACACACTGCCGTTCTCGGTGACATTTCCGCCGTAGGCGAGCCGACCCACGATCGCTGCACACACAACCTCCTGCGCTCTGGCGGCGAGAACCACCCGCGGGACGGTGCACGTCGAAGTCCGGCGCCCTGTACGGCGAGCAACCCGAGACCCGGGGACCCAAGGGTTGAAGGTCGTACCCACGGTTCGGATGGCCTTGCCGTACCCCTGGGTCGAGGGCTTTGCCATACCGGTGGAAGGCGGGGCCTGGCCGTACCTGTGGAGTGGGCCGTACCCGGAAAATCTTGGAAATCGTGCGACGGACACGTCGAAATCCTGAGGTTGGCCTCTACGTCCAGGGTGAGAGGCGCCCGCCTGGGGCGCCGGACCTGTGGGAGCACACGATGAACCTGCTGGACACGCTGGTCACCGGTGGAGCCTTCTTCGAGGGGCCGAGGTGGCACGACGGCCGGCTGTGGGTGTCGGACTTCTGGCGGCACGAGGTGGACGCCGTCTCGCCCTCCGGAGACACCGAGACGGTGGCATCGGTGCCGGGCTCACCGTCCGGCCTGGGCTGGCTGCCGGACGGCAGCCTGCTGGTCGTCTCGATGACGGACAACAAGCTCCTCCGCGTCCACGAGGGCGAGACGTCCGTCTACGCGGATTTGTCGCCCGAAGGTCAGGTCGCCTGGATGAGCAATGACATGGTGGTCGATGCCCAGGGAAGGGCGTACATCGGCACCATCGACTTCACCGGCCAGATCCCCCTGACGGACCTCCGTCGCGTGGACCCCGACGGCACGGTCACGGTAGTGGCGGACAACATGGCCTTCCCCAACGGCCCGGCCATCACCCCCGACGGCAAGACCCTCATCGTCGCCGAGTCCTGGGCCCAGCGCCTCACCGCCTTCACCCTGCAGCCCGACGGCACCCTCACCGACCGCCGCATCTGGGCGGACCTGACGGGCATCAGCCCCGACGGCATAGCCCTCGACTCCTCAGGCGCCATCTGGGTAGCCGACGCCGGCGGCAACCGCGCCCTGAGAGTCCAGGAAGGCGGCCGAATCCTCGACCAAATCAGTACCGGCACCCTGGGCGTCTTCGCCTGCGCCCTAGGCGACCACACCCTCTACCTCTGCACAGCCCCCACCTACGACCCCACAGAAGCCGCCAAACACCACCGCGCCCAAATCCTCACCACCCAAGTCCCCACCCCCGGCCTCCCCTAACACCCCTGGACCGGCCTCCCCGTAACACCCTGGACCGGCGTCCCCCTTAACACTCGGGACGCCCCGCCGTCCGCGGCCCGCCGTGAACCGTCGTCCACAGCCAGCCCAACCCAACCCCCTCCATCCACAGAACCCCGCTCGGCCACCCGCACCCCACCCCCCGCCGCGCATCCTGAGCCTCCCGTCCAACGCACCCCCAGGCTCAGGAGCCCCCATGCCCCCAATCTCCCCACTGAGGTTGCTCACCTTCAGCGGCGGCCTACTCGCCACTCTGTCCGCCTTCCCCGGTACGGCTACCGCCACGTCCGCCTTCTCCAGTACGGCTACCGCCACCGAACCCCTCACCAAGCCCCCAACAACCCACCCCAAACAGACCGCCGCGAGCTGCTACGCCACAATCACCCTCCCCACCACCTACACCCGCTGGTCCACCCCCTACATCAGCGGCTCCACAACCCAACCCCTCCGGTACGACCCCCACGCTTGGCCCCCTCCCAACACCACAACCAACCAAGCCGACCGCAGGACTTTCCGCCTATTGGTCCCCCCTCTCAGCCCACACATGCACACCCAGCCTGGATGAGGCCCTGAGACGCATGGGAGCCCACCGCATCCCACCCAATGCCATCCCCTCATGGCTTACTCGCTGGTCCACCCCCACACGAGAAAACCCAGCAGGCCCCGCCGAACCCACTAGACCCATCACCGACGCCCCCGAGTCATCGACCACAACCGCCCCCTCACTCGCCCCGAACCCCACAAGCGCACCCGATCAGAGCGCGCCCGATCAGAGCGCACCCGATCAGAGCGCACCCGACCAGAGCGCACCCGAACCGCAGAGCACACCCGGCTCGGGGCACACAACCCTGCCGTCACCCAGCAGCAAGAGCCCAGCAACCCCGTCAACAGGTGGCCACACGACCACACCCGAGGAACCCCGCACCAAGGGCGAGATAGCCGTGGCCGCGGCCCTGGAGAAGCTGGGCACGCCGTTCTCATGGGGTGGCGGCGCCACCACCGGCGCCACATTGGGAATAGGCCGAGGCGCCCACACAACAGGCTTCGACTGCAGCGGCCTAACCCTCTACGCCTGGTCCAAAGCAGGCGTCCACCTAGCCCACTACACAGGCACCCAATTCCGCCAAGGCCACCGAGTCGCCCTCAACGACCTCCACCCAGGCGACCTGCTCTTCTTCGGCGGCGGCACAGGCGACCCCACCCACGTAGGCCTCTACCTAGACCACGGCCTCATGATCCACGCCCCCAAAACCGGCGACGTAGTCCGCACAACCCGCTTCATCGACTCCCCCTACTACCGCCCCCGCTACCGAGGCGCCACCCGCCCCACCTAATCCACCCCGCCCCTCGATACCCAGAAGCTCGACCCGGGCCCGGCCACCGCCCCGGCCACGGGCCTGGCCAAAGCGATTACCGCTTCGGCGAGAACCACGCCGGGCCACGAGCCGCACCCTCCTCGCTCAACGGGTCAGAGCGAGGAGGGTGCCCACATCCGAGCCATGGAGGACAGGAGGCTGCCGAGAGCAAAGCCTTGAAGGGCAGTTAGAAGCCGTTGTCTTACCGAATGTAGTTCCTGCGTTTCCGCTGGTGAGCCCAGGGGTGTTCGCAGCGAACGCGGTTTACGTCCACGTCGGTGGCCCACAATTGGGCGCCGGGGTGCGGGCGTTCCTTCCGCACGACCAGCCCCGTCCCACGCGTCCTCGCCGACGGTGCCGTCGGCTTCGACGGTCGGGGTCCACGCGCTCGCGGGAACCCCGAACCGGCACAACAGCGCGCCTGGGCGGGTGCCTACCGCAGGACGGGCCTGCCCTCAAGCACCGCCTTCAGGATCTTCAGGCTGTCGCAGATTCTGTCCTCTTCGAGGAACTCAGGGAGGACCGCCTCCGCCACGCTGGCGACCTTGCCTTCCCCGCCGAGGTAGACAGCGGCATTGGCTCCCTCGGCGTACTCGTCCAGGTGCCCGCGAACACAGGTGTCGGTCGTTGGTTTGCCGGCGAAGTAGATACAGCCCCGGCCGCCCATCTCAAGCCAGGTATGTGCAGACACCGGCCCTTTGACGACGAGGGCGGCCGGGTCGTACAGCGAAGTCGCGAGAAGGTTCCGGACGGTCAAAGACCGGCCGACGAACAGGCAACTGTCCCAGAGGCACACCAGATCCTGTGCCACGACCGAGCCGGTGACGTAGAGCGAAGTGTAGACGTCCGCGTTGCAAAAGGTGATGGGACCGCTGACGGTTAGATCGCCATCGATGACGTAGACCGTGTCCTCGTCCTCGCAGGGCGTGTTGCCCAGCGCCAGCGCACCGTCGATCGTCAGGTCACCGCGGTGGACGTAGAAATGCTCGGGTTCCTCACCGAAATAGTCGTCGACATCCCAGCTGGTGCGGTTGCTCGCTTCGGCCATGTCGTACTGCTCCAGCGCCTCCTCAACTGGCACGGCATCCCAGTTTGCGGCGGGCGATTCGAGAAACATGCCTCTCCCTTTCGACAGTGGGGTCATCGGCGGGTGGTCGCCGCCGCAGCGTTCGATAGCTGCCGTGATCCTCCCTCACAGCTACGACAACATGCTGACGGGCGATCCGAGTGAAGGTCACTTCTCCGAGTTCCTTCATCCGAGCGTCGCCCGTCGCAGGTCGCGATCCGTGCGAGCCCTGCTGCCGAAGGCGTCGATCCCGAGGTCCAGACCTGTCGCGGCGTTGTCAGACGCAGGACGTAGGCTCCCGGTCCGATGAGGTGCGACTACAGGCGTGGCACATGCGAGATGACGGCTGGCGACGGGACTGTGAAACTGGCGGCGTTGCGGACCGGGGCCAGGCCCAAACTGCGCGCGGACCTGTTCGCGGTGCTGGAGGGGTCGCTGCTCCGGCGCAGCTCGCAGGCCAACACCGCATTTACCGACACCGATCAGTTCGTCCGTCACCTTCGGCGGGACTCCGCGAAATCCAGTACCGCAGCGACCTGATCGACGGATGCCTGAGAAGCCGTTGTCGTGCCGAACTTGGCGTCGGGTTATAGGTTTTGGTTTCCTGGCAGGGTGATTTCTGTGCTGTCCGCGCATGCGAGCAGGACCGGGCTCGCGGTGGAGCGCTTGCGGGGGCCGGGAGGGCCTGCGGCGAAGCGCTTGTGAGGACCGGGAGGGCTCGCGGCAGAGCGCTTGCGGGGACCGGGAGGGCTCGCGGCGAAGTCCTTGTGGGGACCAGGAGGATGTCTGGTCCCCGGGACCTGGGAGGTCGGCCAGCGGCTGCGTGCATGCCGATGAACCGTGAGGCTGTCAGGCGGCTTCGATGCCGAGGTGGGTCTTGTGGTGGGCTGGGTTGTCGATCTCGTCGAGGACGGCCAGGGCGAAGTCCGCGTACGTGATCCGGCTGTCCGCATCCCCTGGTGCCAGGCGGTAACGGCCGGTCGGCGTGCCGCCGTGGTCGAAGTCGCCGGCGGGGCTGAGCACCACCCAGTCGACCGGCGTCGCGGTCTCACGGAGGACTCGCATGCCTGCCTCATGGCCCAGGTAGAAGGAGCGATACTCCTGCGGATACCCAGGCGTGTCCATCAGCGGCACCCCGGAGGCGTTCTCGAGGAGGGAGGCGAGGCCCACGGTCACCAGCCGACCGACCCCCGCCGCTGCGAGAGCTTCGAGCGTGGCCCGGGCGGCCGTACTGAAGAAGGCGTCGAAGTCCGCGTTCAGATCGGCCGTGGAGTTGACGGCGGCGTCGTGCCCCTTGGCCAGTCGCGCGACAGCCTCCACATCCGTGACGTCCCCCACAACGACCTCGACGCCATCGGACACGAGGTCCGCGTGCTTGCCCGAGTCCCGGACGACCGCGGTGACCCGATGGCCGCGACGGACCGCTTCCTGAATGGTCGCGCGTCCACCCCTGCCACCCGCCCCGAACACAATGATCCTGCTCATGCGTCACCCGCTTTCCCGCGAGCCGACCCCACGCCGGCCCAATGCACGGGACGGTACAAACCCACCCAGTTACCTTCAGGGAACCTCACCCACCCCCGTCGGGACCTCATCCCGGCTCCAGAGTCGCCTGGCATGAGATTGCCTTGGTCTAGGCGCCTAGCCACGTCCCCGAGAGGCGTGCCGGTCCCGCAGTGAAGCTCACCCGCGTCCAGGCCGCCGGAACGTGCACGATGCTCGCCGGGATCAGCGGGATCGCGATGCTCGCCACGGTCGAGGGGGTTGGTCGGCCCGTGAAGCTCGCCGTGGGTCAGGGGACGTGGGAGGCCCGCGACGCTGGCTCGGACCTGGGAGAGGTTGGTGGGTTCGCGATGCTCGCCACGGGTCGAGGACGCCGGTGGGTTCGCGATGCTCGTCGTGGGTCGCGGGGGTTGGTAGGTCCGTGAAGCTTGTCGAGGGGTCGAGGGGTCGAGGGGTCGAGGGGGGTGGTGGGTTCGCGGGTCGTGGGACGTTGGTAGGTCCGTGATGCTCGCCGCGGGTCGAGGAGGCCGGTGGGATCGCGAATTTCGTCCTCAGGTGGGGGAGGTCGGCAGGTGCACGATGGTGCCCCGTCTCGGGATATTGGTACGTCGGCGAAGCTTGCCCGGGTCAGGAGGGGGCGCTTGAGCCCGGCGGAGGTCGCCTCGGCTGTAAGGCGGCCTGGGTGATTACGTAGGTGAGCAGCGACGGCGCTTGTCGATGAGTTCGGACAGCGATGAGGGTCGGTGAGCGCAAGGAATGTCGGTCAGAAATGACAGCGCTGAGGCCCTTGTTGGTGAGCCAGGCGAGTCGGCAGAGCGCGGTGGAAGCCGTCGTCGCTGCCGAGCCGGTGCGCCGTCAGGTGGCTTCCAGGTTGGCGCGGCGGACCACGCTGCGCAGGACGAAGGTGACGATGATGGCATCGTCGGCGTAGCCGAGGATGGGGTGAAGTCGGGGATCACGTCGATGGGCAGGGCCAGGTAAGCCAGCAGCAGGGCGAGCCGTACTCGGATGCCAGTCGGCAGGGTGCGGTCGGCAGTGACAGCGAACTGCGCCAGTCGGCTCGCGAAGGCTCACGTTCACGGCCACTCAGTCCAGACAGAACTCGTTGCCCTCTACGTCCTGCATCACGAGGGTCGACTCGTTTACTTCATCGGCAGGCAGGAGCCGTACGCGTACCGCGCCGAGTGGGATCAGCCGTGCGCATTCGGCCTCAAGGGCTGCCAGGCGCTCTGCACCCACGAGCCCGATGCCGACGCGCACGTCAAGGTGCAGCCGATTCTTGACGACCTTGCCTTCGGGAACGCGTTGGAAGTACAACCGCGGACCCACCCCTGAGGGATCAACGCATGCGGACCATGAACCCTGATGCTCAGGCGGCAGCGTGCGGTTGAAATCGTCCCAAGTAGCAAATCCCTCAGGTACCGGCGGTGCGACGTACCCCAACACTTCGCACCAGAAACGGGCGACGCGTTCAGGTTCTGCACAGTCGAAAGTGACTTGAAACTGCTTAACGGATGCCACGGGAGAAGCCTTCCATACTGGGCGGTGCATGGCTGTAACCGCCCGCAGGGTGGCCGACGGGGTAAGTGAAGCCACGGGGAGATCCACGGGCCCAGCTTGACCAGCGCCCCCTCGCTCTGAGGAGCACATCCATCGTCTCACCGCAAGCCCAAGAGCGCTGCTACTTCTCACCGACATCGCTTCCCGCTCAAAACGATCGCTGTCGCACTGACCGACAAGCGCTGTCGCTACTCACCTACGTAACCACCTGGGCCGGTGCCTGTGTGTTTCGCGTGGGTTTGGGGGGCTCGTGCGGGTCCAGCGTCGCCGGCGGTCTGGGTGGGTGGGGCTTGGGTGTGTGTGGGTTTGAGGGGTGGTGGGTGGTTAGGGTGTGGGCATGAAGGAGCCGCTTGATCCGGATATGTTCGATCCGATCTGCCCGTCTGATCTCATGCCGATCCGGATCGGGGACAAGTGGGCCGGGATGATCATTCGGTGCCTGGAAGGCGGGCCTCGGCGGTTCTCGGAGCTGCGGGTTCCGCTTCGGGGGATCACTGCCAAGGTGCTCACGCAGTCGCTGCGGGGGCTCGAGCGCGATGGCCTTGTGTCGCGTACGGTCCACGATGACGGGATGCGCGTCGAGTACGAGCTCACGCCCCTCGGCCGGAGCATGATCGAGCCCATCAACGCCGTCTGCGCCTGGGCCGAGGACCACTGGGACGAGCTCATCGACGCCCGCGAGGCCGCCACCTTCGACCGAGCAGGCTGAGGCGACCCTCGGCTGACCAGCGGCGACATGCCAGACCGTAGGTTCGACGCCCCAGGGGTGCAGACAACTCCGGACATCTGTGCAGCAGACTTCGGAGATCGACAGCCTGCTCCTGCTCGGCCGCATTACCAGGATCTCGGCCACGGATGTCCTGCCGCGTGGAGGATCGTGTGGCGGGATTGTCGGGCTTCGGCCACGGATGTCCTGCCGCGCGGAGCGTCGCGCGGCGGGATTGCCGGGCTCTCGGATGCCCCGCCGCGCACTGCGGGCAGTATCAGCTCTTCGGCAGGGGGGCGACCTGGATGCGGTCGGTCACGCTGATCGGGCCCTGGTCGATCGGCGGCCAATCCAGGTCGTCGAAGTCGACGATCTCGCGGGCTGGGGGCTTCGCGACCGTTACCTTGATGCCCCAGTCGCTGTAGCGCGTGTCGATGATGGAGTGCTCCGTGGATTTGACGAGCTTGCCGTCCTCGTTGGGCAATTTGGTTTTCACGGTGTACTCCGTGATCAGGCGGACCGGTAGCTGATCGCGGTTGACGAGGAGCCTGAAGGAGATCTTGTCGGGGTCGGAGGGGTACCCGTTGTGGAAGGTGAGAGTGCCACGGTACTCGCCCGCCTTGGCGACGGCGGCCTTCGTGATCACCTTCTGCAAGATCGCCGGATTCAGAACGTCGACGAACTGACTGCCGCGCTGCCCATCGCTGCCCCAATGCGAGTTGCCGCTGAACCGGATCCAGCTCTTGCCCTCGGGCGCGGTCCCCCAGGTGAAGCCCTGGACATAGGTGGAGCGGCCCACCCTGACGGCGTGGATGATGGGTGGTTCGTAATCTTGGCTCAGCTTGGCGTCGGCCTTCTGCCTGTCGGTGAGCTTCGTTTTCGACACGAGGTCGTAGTCCACGGCCGAGGACTTTCCGAATCCGATCACTCCGGTGGTCCTGGAGGTGATGGCGCCGGTGATGCCGGTGATGGTGGACGTGGTGGTCTCAGTGACCCGGACGCCCCGTCCTGGGGAGAACTGCTTCTTCAGTGCCGTGACCGGGTCAGCCGGTGCGGCGGCCTGAGCCTGACCGGCGCCGGCGAGGAACGTGGCGACCCCGGCCGCGGCGGCAATGACTACCAGACGCTTCATGGGAAGAGATCTTGTCCTCCCGGCGTCACGGGATGATCTCGATATGCGTGCCAAGGTCAGGCTTGGCCTTGTGTGGGCAAGCTGGTAGGAGGTGGTACCGGTCTCGATGATGTTGCCGCCGAAGGTGAACCGATCGACGATCGCGGCGCACAGGCGCGGGTCGGTAAACGTGTTTGTCCACTCACTGAAGCTGGCGTTGGACGCGATGGCGATGCTGTTGGTCTCCACACGTTCGGTGAGGACCCGGAACAGCAGCTTCGCCCCCTTCTTATCAAGTGTCATGTACCCCAGCTCATCGATCAGCAGAGGATCAACCGCCTTCAGGGGGCCTTCCTCGGGTCGAAGCTGGACCAGCGTTCGCGCACGGCTGCCACGGCCCCGGCGACCTGAGCGTCGAAAGCGTCGATCTGCTCAGCTTCGGCAGCGCTCGCGACGAAGGCGCGTCGATCGCAGGCTATGCCCGCGCGCCATATCCGCTCGATCGCGCGTGTTGCGGTGATGTCCGTCAACGGGTTACCGGACACGAGGATCAGGTCCGCGCGCTGCCCGGCCGCGACACGTCCTCGGTCGGCGAGACCGAACACTCGCGCCGGTTCGGTTGTGGCAGCGGCCAGGGCCTGCGCCGGGCTGATGCCGCACCGGACAAGGAGTTCCAGCTCCCGGTGCAGGCTTGCTCCGAACACGGTCCCCGGGTTCGGAGCGTCGGTGCCCGCCAGCAAGGTGACCCCCGCATCGGCCAGTCGCCGCACGTTGTCCTCGGCCCGCGAGTAGGGCGGCATTTCCCGGCCACGCCATCCCGAGGCGCCCGAGGTCAACCGACGTGCCCAGGCGTCCCCGAGCGCATCAGCGAGCCGCGGGTCTCCTGCCACTGCTGCGCCACCCGGTTCACCGAGGGTGTTCTCGACGGTGGCCAGCGTCGGACCGACCACGATTCCGGCCTCGGCCATGCGTTCGACCAGGGCCTTGTCCAGCTCGGCGTCCGCGGGGACGTGGGCCACCACGTCGACGCCGGCGGACACGACCTCCTCGACACCGGCCGTCGAGCTCACGTGAGCGACGACGACCAGGCCGCGGGCGTGCGCGGCAGTGACCAGTGCCTTGATGGTCTCGGAGTCCAGCGACGGCCACAGACCCCTGGTGCCGGAGAAGATCTTCAGATAGTCCGAGCCCTCCGCGATCCGTTCCGCGACGAACTGCTCGGCCTGGCCGGCGGCGGTCAACGTCGGGAACGGGGCGTACATCATCGACGGGTGCCCGCCGGGCGCGGTGGCACCGACACCCGAGGAACGCACATCGGCCACGTCCGGACAGGAGTCGGCCTGCTCCTTGGCCCTGGCCACCAGGTCGGGTTTGCTGAACATGTCGAGAACGGTGGTAACGCCGAAGGTCAACGATTGCGCGAGGGCGCCGGGAACGAGGTGCACGTGCGCGTCGATCAGACCGGGAAGCACAGTCCCGCCACCCGCGTCGATCACTTCGTCGCCTTCTTGGGCGGCCGAGGCGGCCGAGCACTTGGTGATCAGCCCGTCAGCGAACCGGACCGAAGTCCAGTCCTGCGACTTCGTCCCGTCGAATACCTTCGCGTTCACGATCGTTGTTGCCGCGGCCACGACGTCCTCCTTCAAGGGATCCTGAACAACCTGGACCGAAGTTCGCCCAACGTCAGGGTCCCCTCGGGAGGTCCTCGACCTCGTTAGCGGAAAAGCCCCCACCTGGATCAGCAGACCACTGGCCAGCGGGCCGATGGCCGTGGCCAGTGGCGACCATCGCGCTGTACGCCCCGGCTGCCTTGCCCCGTTCCGGGCCCGGTTTGAACAGCTTCTGCATCAGCCCGACCACCTGCGACGTCACCAGCCCCCCCGGCGAGGCCCTGCACCAGTTCCACCACGCTGACCCCTTTCCACGCCGGCTGATGACGTCTACTCGCACGCTCTACTCCAGTCGGTCTCACCAGGGCCGATCAACGACCAACCCGGCCATGGAACAATCACCAAAAGGAATCGATCGAGGCGAGGAGGGCAGTGGCGATGGAGGTCCGGCAGCTGCGCTATTTCGTCACTGTCGCCGAGTGTGAACACTTCGGCCGGGCCGCGGAGGCCCTGCACATCGTTCAATCCGCGGTAAGCAAGCAGGTCGCGCGGCTGGAACGCGAACTCGGACTGACCTTGTTCGACCGGTCCCACCGTCGGGCCCGGCTCACCCCGGACGGCCAGGCATTCCTTGTCCACGCGCGCCGCGCGCTACGCGGCATCGACCGTGCCGCCGCTGCGGCCGTCGACATCGCCGTCGGTAGCACCGGTTTACTGCGCATCGGCAGCAGCGTCGTGTTCAGCTCTCGTATCGAAGCTGCTCTTGCCGCTGTCCGTGACGCTCACCCCGGCATCACGCTCCAGGTGACAAGCTCCGCCTCAACGACCGGTCAGCTCGCCGCCCTCGCCGCTGACGACCTCGATGCCGCATTCGTGGCAGCGCCACCGGACACCCCGGGCGTGCGGGTTCACCACCTCTGGGACGAGCCGCTGCTCCTGGCCGTCCCCGCCGCATACGCCCGCACCGCCGGCAACCTCGCCACGCTCGCTGAGCTCCCCCTGGCCCGATCCGAACGCGCAGATAACCCCGGCATCTACGACCTGATTACGGCCGCCTGCCAAGCGGCCGGGTTCACCCCCCGCGTGGGGCCGACTCTGACCCGAGTCCAAGACCTCCTTGCCGGACCCGTTGCCTCCGGAGGGTGCTGGACCCTGCTCCCCGCCGGCGTCGTCTCGCAAGACTTCACTGCCGTCGCCCTCATCCACCCCGACCCACCGATCCGCGTCCCCGCCGCACTCGCACTACCCGACCCCACACCCCGCGCCTCCGCACTGAGCCTGCTCACCGCTGCGCAGAGGAGAACAGCAAGCAAGCAGGCGCCGTCGAACGGTAGTTGACTCTGCAGCTACCGTTCGTGGTTGCCAGCCGATAGGCCAACTCCACGACGAGCGGGCCACCTGCTCAGTCTCAGTGACGCCAACTTTCGCCGACATGCCCTACCCGAACACCTGAACGACGTCGGGTTTCACCGTCAAAGCCACCCCAGGCACTTCGGCGGCTCCAGGATCGCGGGCCGCTTCGCTTCGCCGTCATCATGCTGTGCGAACCCGGCCAGCCGAGGATGACGGAGAACTCGCCCAGCGCCAGGGCCGCCGCGCGCCTCGCCGTCCTGTAAAGAAATAACCTATGGGGTTCCCTCTCCGGGGCAGGGAACTGTAGTTAACGGGGGCTGAGTATTCATGGGGGACACCGGCGAGCCGCGCGAGGTGTGATTAGTCCGGACTCGTAGGCGAGCGCGACCACCTGAGCTCGGCTCGAGAGGCACAGCTTGGCCATGGCACGGTTGAGATGGGTCTTGACCGTGGCCTCACTGACGCACAGCCGGGTGGCGATCTCGGTGTTGGACAGCGCCTGCCCGACCAGCTTGAACACCTCGACCTCACGAGCGGTGAGCAGGTCCAGGTCGGGCAGGGGCCCGGAGGCGGCCGGGCCGGGACGATGCGTGTAGGTCTCGATCAGGCGCCGGGTGACGGTCGGGGCGAAGAGCATGTCGCCGGAGGCGATGGTGTGGATCGCGGCGATGAGGCGTTCGGGCGGAGTGTCCTTGAGCAGGAACCCCGAGGCCCCCACCCGCAGGGCGTTGTAGACGTAGTCGTCGAGGTCGAACGTCGTCAGGATGAGCACGCGGGGCTGATGGTCGTCGGCGGCGGCCAGGATACGTTCGCAGGCGGTGACCCCGTTCATGCCCGGCATCCTGATGTCCATCAGGATCACGTCCGGGCGGGTCGCCGGAGCCAGGCGCACCGCTTCCTCGCCGGTGGCCGCCTCGCCGACGACGTCGAGGTCCGGCACGGCGCGGATCAGCGCGGCCAGGCCTGCACGTACCAGGGGCTGATCGTCGACGACCAGTACCTTGATCATGCGTATGTCTCACCCTGTGAGGTCGGGGACTGATCGTCGGAGGCTGTGGCCGACATGGGCAAGGTCACGACGACCTCGAATCCGCGCTGCGGCCGGGCTCTCGCGATGGTCGTTCCCCTGTAGAGCCTGACGCGTTCACGCATCCCGATCAAGCCGTGGCCATCGGGTTCGTTGACCGCCGCGGCGCCGTGGCCGTCGTCGGTGATCCGTAATTCCAGCTCGTCCACGCTGTAGCGCAGTGCCACCCGCGCGTGAGCGGGCCCGGCGTGTTTGAGCACGTTCGTGAGGGACTCCTGGATCACCCGGTACGCGCACAGATCGACCCCGGGCGACAGGGAACGCGGCGAGCCGGTGACCTCCACGTCCACCTCCACCCCCGCGGAGCGCATCCGTTCGACCAGTTGCCCGAGCCGCCCCAGGCCGGGAGCGGGATCGTAGCTGTCGCCTTCGTCGTCGGCCTCGATGCGCAGGACCGCCAGCAGCCGCCTCATCTCGTCCATGGCCTCGCTGCTGGTGTCGGCGATCGTGGCCAGCGCGGTGCGGGCGGTGGCCGGATCCGACAGGGACACATAGCGCGCGAGCCCGGCCTGGACGGCGATCACGGAGATGTGGTGGGCCACGATGTCGTGCAGTTCGCGGGCGATGTGCACCCGCTCCTCCGTCACCGCGCGTCGCGCTCGGTCTCCCTGGTCCTGTTGCAGCCGTTCGGCCAGGTGGGCCAGCCGCCGGTTGCGTTCGGCCAGCATGCGGGTGCTGTTGCCGAACGCCCACGCGATGGCGATCACGAGGCTGCCCTGGACGATGCTCGGCCAGACCAGGTCAACCGGCCCGAGCAGCGCGGTGTGCCACCACACGGCCGCCACGGGCAGCGTGGTCAGGAGGGAGAGCTGTGGCAGGCGGTGAGCCGCCACCGTGTAGAGAGCGAACAGGGACGCGAAGTTGTTCAACTGGTACTCGTAACCGAGCGTGTGAAAGACGATCGCCCCCACGCACGAAACGGCCAGCACGATCAGCGGCGCCCGCCTGCGCCACGCCAACGCCAGGCTGGTCACGCCGATCAAGGCCAGGCAGAGCGCGTCAGGAGCGCTTCCCTGGCTGCTGGAGAGCGTGAACTCGAACACCGTGGTGCTGGCGGCGATCACCACGCCCAGTGTCAGGTCGACCAGGAACGGGTTGACGCCGGCCAGCCGTACGAGGGACGACACGACCTTCGCGCACATCAGCGCATGCTATTCGCCCAGCCGCCGCCGCGGATCAACCGCTGGGTTGACGTCTGCTACCGCGAGGGTTTACCCCCGTGCGCGGCGCCGGCGCGAGCGTACGGCAGGCGTTCTAGCGACGCTTCAACCGCCAGTTTGACGCCTTGGTTGTTGATATTTGGCATAAATGAGTTGCTCATGTCCGTAGCTACAACGGACTCCCGCCGACTCGCGCAGTGGTGGCGAAGAGAAGAGAAGCACATGCGTGTGAGGGCGCGATGCCGACCTCTCTTACCGCTCGGTGTCGGCGGTGTGGCAGGACTGGTGGGTGCGCTGCTCGTCATCACGTCCTTACGGCCGGCCAACGCCGACGTGCCCGGCGCCGATCAGGGAAATCGGCGCAGGTGCGGACGGTGCTGGCCCTGTCCCGCGCATCGGATCATCCAGTCGAGGTGATGGGACAGCGTGCGGAGTCGCGGCGGGTGCTGGCGAATCCGGACGGGTCGACGACGGTCGAGGAGTACCTCCTGCCCAGATGGGTCAAGCGTGGTACGGACTGAGCCCCCGTCGACACCGAACTCGTGCGCCGCTCCGACGGCGTGGTCGCGCCGAAGGCGACACCGATGGAGCTCAGGCTCTCCGGAGGTGGCGACGCGCCGCCGGCCACGCTGGTCAGGGACGGCACCGAGTTGGCGTTCGGGTGGCCGGGGGCGCTGCCCGAGCCGGTGCTCGACGGGGACACCGCCACCTACCCCGGCGCGATTCCCGGGCTGCAGGACGTGGACCTGCGCATTCGCGCCGGGGCCGAGGGCTTCGCCGAGCAGATCGTGGTCAAGACCCGGCAGGCGGCGACCGACAGCAGACTGGCCCGGATGCGGTTCAGGACCAGCGTCAAGGGCGGGACCCTGCGCGCGGGCGCTCGGGGGCGACTTCGACGTGGTGGACGCCGCCGGTACCCCCGTGTTCCACGCGCTCCCTCGCTGACCTGGGACTCCACGGGCGCCGCCGGCAGGCCCCCCAAGGTGCGTGTCCCGGGTTCCACTTCGTGGACCAAGGCGGAGGAGCTCGCTAGCTCTCTGGGTGTGATGGTGGGGAGGTGAGTGTGTCCCAGGCGGCCATCGCGCAGGTGATGACCGTTTCCAGTTCGGCGCGGTCGGCGCCGTCGCGGGCTTGGATGGAGAGGCCTTGCACCACGGTGGTGTAGTAGCGGGCGATGGCGTCGAGGCCGGCGGGCGGCGCGGTGAGATCGCCGTCGGTGACGCCGCGGGCGAGCCGGTCTTTGATGGTGTCGAGCATGCCGCGCCGGCGGTCGGCCAGGAACTCCCTGACCGCGTGGTTCTCCACGGCGCCGGTGGGCGCGGCCAGGATGAGCATGCAGTAGTGCGGCGTGTCGGGGCGGGTGATCTCGTCGGCGGTGGCGCGCAGCATGGTGTGGATCGCGGCGCGCGCGGTCGGCTGTTCGCGCAGCGCGCGCCTGGGCGGTTCGCCTGAGGTGATGGCGTAGAGCGCCATGACCTTGCGGAACAGGTCCTCCTTGCTGCCGAAGCAGGCGTAGATGCTGGCCGAGGCGATGCCCATGGCCTGGGCCAGGTCGTTGAGCGAGGTGCCCTCGTAGCCCCGTTCCCAGAACAGGTCCAGCGCCTTGCGCAGGGCGGTGTCCGGGTCGAATGTACGCGGCCTGCCGCGAGGAGCCATCCAGCGTCCCTCCAGACTTCTTTGTCGTTCGATCAAATTTTATCTTGACCCTCGCTGGGCGTCATGACACGGTTTATTGGTCGTTCGATAAACAAATGGAAGGCCGACCGCCGTGAACACCCCCTCCACCATGCGCGCCCTGCAGCAGACGTCACTGAACGGCCCGCAGGACCTACGGCTGATCACCGGCGCGCCGGTACCGAGCCCGGGTCCGGGCGAGGTGCTGATCCGTGTCACCGCCGCCGGCGTGAACTTCGTCGACATCTCACAGGCCCGAGGTACGTTCGCGGGCGGCCCGCAGCCGCCGTATCTGGCGGGCATCGAGGGCGCCGGTGAAGTCACCGCCGTTGGCGAGGGGGTGACCGGCCTGGAGCCCGGTGCCCACGTCATCGGCGTCGGCGTCAACGGCGGCGCCTTCGCCGAGTACATGGTGCTGCCCGCAGCCGGCGCGGTCCCGGTGCCGACGGGCTGGGCCGACGAGCAGGCCCTGGGCCTGGTCGTGAACTGGCCAACGGCGCTGGCGGCACTCAAGCCACTGGGAGGCCTCACCGAAGGGCAGACCGTGCTGATCCACGCCGCGGCCGGCGGGACCGGCCAGGCCGCGGTGAAGATGGCCAAACACTACGGCGCGACGGTGATCGCCACGGCCTCGCCGGGCAAGCACGAGGTGGTACGGGCGCTGGGCGCCGACCACGTCATCGACTCCCGCGGCGGCGACATCGCCGCCGAGGTCCTGCGGCTGACCGGCGGCGCGGGCGCCGACCTGGTACTGGAGTCGGTCGGCGGCCCCACCCTCGGCGCCAGCCTGGCCGCGGCCAAGCGTGTCACCGGCCGGGTCGTCGTGTACGGCCTGGCCGGCGGCGAAGCCGCGATCACCAACTGGGAACTGGTCTACAAGCACCAGATCCACGTCATCGGCCTGAACATCGGGACCCTGATCCAGGCCGCACCGCAGATCTTCGGCGAGGTCATGGGTCAGCTGTTCGGGCTCCTCGCGGCAGGAGTGCTCGGTCCCGGCCGGCCCACCGTGCATGGGCTGGCCGAGGGACCGAAACTACTCGCGGAACTTGAAGCGCGGGCCACCGTGGGCAAGCTGGCACTGGTGCCCTGAACAGACCGTGACGCCAACCGGTCAGCTCGCGGCGTTCTTCCGATCGTCGCAGGCGGTTCCGGCCAGACCGAGTCCCACGCCTTCTCGATCGTGCGGAAGCCCACACCATCTCGTGCTGGCGCAAGCCGTACAACCACTGCTGCCGTCGCTGCGGCGGCTGGCCGAGGAGGTCTGTGTTGAGGGTGTGATGTGCGCGTCCTGGTGGCGGCGGAGAGTCGCGCTGAAGGCGGTTCCGCTGGCTGATCTTCGCTGCGGTGGCGAGGGCGAGGTGAGCGTTTCGTTCAAGACGGTGCGTGCCGTACTGGTGAGACTTCGGGTATGGCTGGAAATGCGTTTACTCCTGCGCTGGGGCGTGTGGGGCCCACGCGGCTCTACGATCCGATTGTCGCGCTGACCCGGGAACGGCTGTGGCGGACTCTGATGGTCATGTACGTCGCGCCGCGGGCGGAGGACGTCATCGTCGACGTGGGATGCGGCACCGGTTCGACGGAGCTGCTGCTGAACCGGGTCGAGCCGCGTGCGCGGCTCATCGGGGTGGATCCGGATCCGAATGTGATCGCGGTGGCGCGGCGCAAGGCCGAGGACTCCGGCGCCGAGGTTCAGTGGAAGATCGGCATGGGGGACGCGCTGCCGCAGGTCGTCGGGTCCGGCGTCGCGGACACGGTGGTGTCGAGTCTGGTGCTTCACCAGTGCCGGCTCGAGATGAAACGGGCCGTCCTCGCGTCGATGTACTCGGCGGTGCGGCCCGGTGGGAAGCTGGTGATCGCCGACTACGGGCTACAGCGCACCAGGTTGATGCGGCTGGGGTTCCGGCTGGTGCAATTCGCGGACGGGGTCGAGGACACCCGGCCCAACGCCGAGGGCGTCCTGCCGCGCCTGATCGCCGAGGCCGGTTTCCGCGACGTGAGGGAGGCCGAGGTCGTGCCGACACTCACGGGTTCGATCTCGGTGTACGTCGCGTTCCGGCCTGAGTAGCGGATTCACCGCTTTGGGTGTCAGACCCATCATCTCGCGCATCCACCGGGTCAGGTGCGCCTGGTCGGCGAAGCCGCTCATGGTCGCCGCGTCGGCCAGTGACTCCTCCTCGCGCAACGCCTCGACGGCTCTGCGCAGCCGACGCCAAGCGCGCCAGCGGGCCAGGGGCATGCCCAACTGGCTGCGGGCCAAGGAGCGCAGGCGTTGGGGAGACAGGCCGACGCTCGCGGCCACCTCCGTCAGCGGCACCGACCCGTCCGACAGCGCCGCCATGGCCGCGAGCAGGCGGGGATCAAGTTCGCCTGCCGGACTGGCGCCGGCGTGGCGAACGTCGGTCTCGTCGAGATGCCGCAGTTCGGGTGCGGCGGTGATCCTGGGGCCGTAACGCCGGCGCAGGCGGTCGGCCAGCGCACACTGCGGCTCGATGAAGAACACCCGAAGGTCCGCCGTCGCCAGCATCCGATGGCGGACCATGGGCGGCACGACGAGCGCGGGCGCTTGGTGGCGTACGCCGTCGGAGTCCGCCATGGCCACCACGCCTGCGGGGGCGATGGCGATCTGGAAGGCGGCGTGCCGGTGGAAAGTGCTGTCCACTGACGGGCCCTGGTAGAAGGCATAACCGCGGCCGACGACGAAATCCGGCATCAGACTCTCGCCTTCATCGTCGGCCATCAGGCTCACCTCTTCCTTTCGCCCTCGCCGATCCAGGTTGTGGGAGCCCGTGGGTAACCCGATCCCCGGCTAGTCCTTTCGACCGGGAACTTCTGCCGGTGGGAGGGCCGCGCCCAGCGGAGCTACGCCTCAGGCCCCCTGCGCGCAGGTGGCTACGAGGGCGGCGACCAGGGGTGTCAGGAGGGATTGGTCCTCGGGGGTGGTGGGTTCGTACTCGGTGATGCCCAGGCCGGCGATCTCGAAGCGGTCGCTCAGGCCCTTCACCAGTGACAGGAGCTGATCGGGGTGGAGGCCGCCGGGGGCGGGCGTGCCGACCGAGGAGAACGTGGTGGGGTCGAGGACGTCCAGGTCGATGTGGACGTAGACCGCCGAGGGGGACAGGGTCGCGACCGTCTCGACGAGGGAGGCGGGGTCGGGCAGATGGTGCATGCCGGACTCCGCGATGAAGGACGACTCCGCGGGATCCAGGTCGCGTACCCCTGCCAGGACGACCCGGCGCGGATCGAGCGGTTCGGAGGGGACCAGCTCGGGAAAGCCGTCGCCCGTCAGGGCGCGGAGGACCATGCCGTGGAAGGCGCCGGACGGGGACGACGAGGGGGTGTTCAGATCGCCGTGCGCGTCGAACCAGACGACGACCAGACCGTCGCCGTGACGGCGGCGGGCCGCCGCGACGGGTTCGAGTTCCACGCCGCAGTCGCCGCCCGCCGTGAAGGCGAAACCGGATTCCGGGAGGGCCTGCCGTACTCGGGAGGCCGTGTCGGACAGAGATTCAGAGACCTCGACGCGGACCCGGTGCGCGTCCGGGACCATGTCGGCGAGCAGCCGCGCGCCCTCGACGAGCCGCCGCGCGGTGGGCGAACCCGAGCCCCGCCACTGGGGTACCTCGATGGTGTAGGACATAGGACCAATACTGTCCGAGACAGCCACTCGGTCGGTATGCCCGCAGGTCCCGATACGATCGATCGGTGAGTACGGTGACCGTGAGGGTGCCCGCGAAGGTCAACGTGCAGCTGTCCGTGGGACCTGTGCGCGATGACGGCTTCCACGATCTGATCAACGTCTTCCACGCCGTCTCGATCTACGACGAGGTGGTGGCCGTCGAGGCAGGGAAGATCACCATCCGGGTGGAGGGTACCCAGGCCGACCAGGTCCCGCTCGACGAGGGCAACCTGGCGGTACGGGCGGCCATGGCGCTGGCCAAGCACGCCGGCCGTACCTACGGCGCCGACCTGCTCATCCGCAAGTCCATCCCGGTCGCGGGCGGCATGGCCGGCGGCAGCGCCGACGCCGCCGGCGCGCTGGTGGCCTGCAACGAACTGTGGGGACTCGGCCTGCCTCGCGAAGACCTCATGGAGATCGCCGCCGACCTGGGCAGCGACGTACCCTTCGCCCTGCTCGGCGGCACCGCGCTCGGCACCGGCCGCGGCGAGCGGCTCCTGCCGCTGGAGACGAGCGGCACCTTCCACTGGGTCTTCGCCTTCGCCGACGGCGGCCTGTCGACCGCCAAGGTCTACGCCGAATGTGACCTCATGCGCGACGCCACCGGCACCCACGTCGGCTGGCCGCAGGTCGACGACACCCTCGTCGAGGCCCTGCGCACCGGCGACGCCCGCACGCTCGGCGCCCGGCTGCACAACGACCTCCAGCCCGCCGCGATCATGCTGCGCCACTCGCTGGTCCGCACCCTCGAGACCGGCCGCCAACTCGGCGCCCTCGGCTCGATCGTCTCCGGCTCGGGCCCCACCTGCGCCTTCCTCGCCACCGACGCCGCCCACGCCCGCGACCTGTCCATCTCCCTCTCAGCCACCTGCCGCACCGCCCTCCCCACCACCGGCCCCACCCCCGGCGCCACGATCCTCTAGCCCCGCTCCTTCCTCACACGGCTGTCCTGTGCGCGCGTCTTGCAGGGCCTTCTTGTACAGCGAGTCTTGTAGGGCTCTCCTGTACGGCAAGGCCGCCGCCACCGGCCGCCCACCGCACTTCGGCTGAGGACCCGTGCCCGGCGCTTCCGGCGAGTCGGTGCCGCTTCCCACCGCTACGGCGTCCCATCCCCGGGCACCACGGTTTTCGTGCCCCCGCCACCGCTCCGTGCTCGTGGCACCCCGGCCGCCCCCTCCCATCGCACAGGGCGCCGAGGTTGTCGGGGTGCCGTGGCGTCGAGGCCGGGCGGCGTGCCCGCGCCGGGGTCGGCGAGGAGGGGGACGGCGGTTGTCCGGCGCCTCGTACGGCGGGTCAGGGGCGCCGGGGTGCCTGGGTGGTGGAGCGTCGTGTCGGTGGGCAACCGTCCTCGACTCGCCGCAAGCGCCGGGCACAGGTCCTCAGCCGAAGTGCGGTGGGCGGCCGGTGGCGGCGGCTTGCCGTACAGAAGTTGAGAGAGCACGGCGGCGGAGCCTCCAGGCGGGTGGTGGGGTGGTGAGAGACGTAGCGGAGCGGGCCGTGGTGACGTATACCCTTGGGGTGCGATGAATCTGGTCAATCTTGAGGCTGTTTCCCATGCTTACGGGCCCAAGCCGCTACTCCACGACGTCTCGTTGGGCGTCGAGGAGGGGGAGCGGATCGGGGTCGTGGGGCGTAACGGCGGTGGTAAGACCACCTTGATGTCGGTGATCGCCGGTGGGGTGCGGCCCGACAGCGGGCGTGTCACCCACACGCGCGGGCTGAGGGTCGGTTTCCTGACCCAGCATGACGGGCTCGACCCGGGAAGCGCCGTGCGGGAGCTGGTGCTGGACGGCAAGGCCGAGCACGAGTGGGCGGGCGACCAGCGGATCAGGGAGATCCTGGCCAACCTGATCGGTGACCTGGACCTGGACGCCAAGGCGGGCGACCTGTCGGGCGGCGAGCGCAGGCGCACGGCGCTGGCGCGGCTGCTGATCGACGACCATGACCTGATCATGCTGGACGAGCCGACGAACCATCTCGACATCGAGGCGATCGCGTGGCTGGCCGGCCATCTGGCGGTGCGCAGGAGCGCGCTGCTGGTGGTGACGCACGACCGGTGGTTCCTGGACGCGGTCTCCACCAGGACGTGGGAGGTCGTCGACGGCCGGGTCGAGCGCTACGAGGGTGGCTACGCGGCGTACGTGCTGGCCAAGGCCGAGCGCGCGAGGATCGCGCAGGCCGCCGAGGAGCGCCGCCAGAACCTCATGCGCAAGGAGATCGCCTGGCTGCGCCGCGGCCCGCCCGCGCGCACCTCGAAGCCGAAGTTCAGGATCGAGGCCGCCCAGGCGCTGATCGCCGATGAGCCGCCGGCGCGCGAGAACGTGGAGCTGATGCGTTTCGCCGCCGCGCGCCTCGGCAGGACCGTCTACGACCTGGAGGGCGTGACCCTGCACGCCGGCGGTCCGGACAGCGGGCCGCTCGTGCTCGACCGCATGACCTGGCAGTTCGGCCCCGGCGATCGCATCGGGCTGATCGGCGTGAACGGCTCGGGCAAGTCGACGGTGCTGCGCCTGCTGTCGGGCACGGTCAAGCCCGATTCGGGCCGCCTCGTGACGGGCAAGACGGTACGGCTGGCGCACCTGTCGCAGGAGCTGGCCGAGCTCGAGCCGACCCGCCGGGTGCTGGAGACGGTCGAGGAGATCCGCAAGTACATCAAGGTCGGCAAGCGGGAGTGGACGGCTTCCCAGCTGCTCGAGCGCCTCGGGTTCAAGGGCGACGCGCAGTGGAAGATGGTCGGCGACCTGTCCGGCGGCGAGCGGCGGCGCCTGCAGCTGCTGCGCCTGCTCATGGACGACCCGAACGTCCTGCTGCTCGACGAGCCCACCAACGACCTCGACATCGAGACGCTCAACGAGCTCGAGGACCTGCTTGACGGCTGGCCCGGCACGCTGGTGCTGGTCAGCCACGACAGGTACTTCCTCGAGCGGGTGACCGACCGGTGCGTCGCGCTGCTCGGCGACGGCAGGCTGTCGCTGCTTCCGGGCGGGGTGGACGAGTATCTGGAACGGCGGGCCGCGGGAACCGCGGTCACGGCCCGGATCGCCTCGACCCCCGAAAAGGAAATCCCGGCGGAGGCTGAACAGTCGGGCATGTCGGCCAAGGAGGAGCGTGAGCTGCGCAAGGAGCTCAACCGCCTGGAACGCCAGCTGGACAAGCTCTCCGGCCAGGAGTCCAAGCTGCACGCCGCGATGGCCGAGGCCGCCGACGACTACAACAAGCTCGGCACCCTGGACACGCAGCTCAGGGACGTGCTCGCGCAGAAGGACGCGATCGAGGCCGAATGGCTGGAGGTCGCCGACCGCCTCGGCGACTAGCCTCAGGCGTCGAAGGGCGTCAGCAGCGTGCGCAGCAGCCCCGCCAGCGTGGCCCGCTCGGAGGTGTCCAGGGCCGACAGCAGCTCGCGCTCGCGCCGCAGCAGGTCGGAGAAGGCCGCGTCGACCTGGGTGACGCCGGTGTCGGTGAGCGAGACGAGCACCCCGCGCCGGTCCTCCGGGTCGGGGCGGCGGCGCACCAGCCCGGCCTGGGCCAGGCGGTCGATGCGGTTGGTCATCGTGCCCGAGGTGACCAGCGTGGCCCGCAGCAGCGCCCCGGGTGACAGCTCGTACGGCTTGCCCGCCCGCCGCAGCGCGGTCAGCACGTCGAACTCCCACGGCTCCAGGTCGTGCTCGGCGAAGGCGGCACGCCTGGCCCGGTCCAGGTGCTTGGCCAGCCGCGACACGCGCGAGAGCACCTGGAGCGGCTCCACGTCCAGATCGGGCCGCTCGGTCTGCCAGGCCGCGACGAGGCGGTCGACCTCGTCCCGCGAATCCTCCGTCATGACACGAAGTCTACTGTCTTGACATCGAGATACATATCTCGATACCAATTATCTTCATGTCAAGAGATATCTGGGATCCCAGCACCTACGCCAGATACGCCGACGAACGGTCACGACCGTTCTTCGACCTCCTGGCACGGGTGCGTGCCGTCGACCCCGATTATGTCGTGGACGCGGGCTGCGGCACGGGTGAACTCACCGTCGAACTCGCCAGACGCTGGCCGAAGGCGAGCATCGACGGCTTCGACTCCTCACCTGCCATGATCGCGAAAGCCAGGGAGCTGGGCGCGATGCCACGCTTCTTCGTCACCGACGTGACCCTGTGGCGCCCCGACAGGCCCGTCGACGTCCTGATCTCCAACGCCGTCCTGCAGTGGGTGCCCTCCCACCGCGACCTGCTCGAGCACTGGGTCGACGCGCTCAGCCCCGGCGGCTGGCTGGCCTTCCAGGTGCCGGGCAACTTCGACGCGCCCAGCCACGTGGCCATCCGCGAGCTGTGCCGCTCGCCCCAGTGGGCCGACCGCCTCGGCGACTACGACCGCGGCAGCCCTGTCGACGACCCGATCGGCTACCTGGACCAGCTCAGCGACCTCGGCTGCCGCGTCGACGCCTGGGAGACCACCTACCTCCACGTGCTCCACGGCGACAACGCCGTCCTGCAGTGGATCTCCGGCACCGCGCTGCGCCCGATCTTCGACCGGCTGGACGAGGACGAGCGCAAACGCTTCACCGCCGAGCTTGCCGTACGACTCGACGAGGTCTATCCGTCGAGGAAGTACGGCACGCCGTTCCCCTTCCGTCGCATCTTCCTGGTGGCACAGAAATGATCAAAGCGCTTCATCATGTCCAGCTGGCCGCGCCTGCGGGCAGCGAGCCGCAACTGCGGGAGTTCTACGAGGGCGTGCTCGGGCTGCGCGAGGTGCCCAAGCCGCCCGAGCTGGCCAAACGGGGCGGAGCCTGGTTCCGCGGCGAGGGCGTCGAGGTCCACCTGGGCATCGAGGAGGACTTCCGCCCGGCGCGCAAGGCGCACCCCGCCTTCCTCGTCGACGAGCTTCCCGAGGGCGCGGAAGTCGACCTGCTCTTCCCCGGATATCGCCGCATCTACCTCAGCGATCCCGTCGGTAACCGCATCGAGCTTCTACAAAGGCTCACCTAACGGTGGCAGTATGGGGCTAAATCGGACTTTTGTGAGGTGCTGTGGGCATCGAGATCGAGGACAAGTTCGACGTTCCGCCCGACTACGCGGTGCCCGACCTGAGCGGCGTCGCTGAGGTCGTGGGCCCCAAGGGTCACCAGCTCGTGGCGCTCTACTACGACACGCCCGACCTGAGGCTGGCCACGCGCGGCGTGACACTCAGACGCAGGCGGGGCGGCGCCGATCCCGGCTGGCATCTCAAGCTCCCTAAAGCCAAGGGGGTCAGGCAGGAGATCACCCACCCCCTCACCCGCAGCACCAGGACCGTTCCCGACGAGCTGGCCGAGCTCGTGCGCGCCTACAGCCGCGGCGGCGAGCTGCGGCCGGTGGCCGAGCTCGACACCAAGCGCACCGTCACCCTCCTCGTGGACGGCGACGCCAGGCTGCTCGAGGTCGCCGACGACCGCGTCAAGGGCACCGTGCTGGGCGAGGAGCCGCGGGTGGAACGCTGGCGCGAGGTCGAGGCCGAGCTCCTGTCCGGCGACGAGGCCCTGCTCGCCAAGGTCGGCAAGCGCCTGCGGAAGGCCGGCGCCAGGCCCGCGGACAGCGCCAGCAAGCTCGCCAGACTGCTCCAGCCGCCCACCCCCGATCGCGTCCCCACCGAGCCGGGCACGGCGGGCGAGGTCCTCGTGGACTACCTCGAGTCGCAGGTCACCGCCCTGCTCTCCCAGGACCCCCGGGTACGGCGGGCCGAGGAGGACGCCGTGCACCAGATGCGGGTGGCCTGCCGTAGGCTCCGCAGCGCCCTGAAGGCCTTCAAGAGCCTCCTGGGCGACACCCAGGCGCTGCAGGACGAGCTGCGCTGGCTGGGCAACGTCCTGGGCGAGGCCCGCGATCTGGAGGTGATCAGGGACAGGTTCGCCCGCCACCTGGAGGGCCTGGCCCCCGAACTGGTCACCGGCCCCATCGCGACCCGGCTCGGCGACGACCTGCACGAGCGCGAGCAGCAGGCCTACGAGCGGATCAAGGACACCCTCAGCGGCGCGCGCTACTACGCCCTGCTCGACGCCCTCGACGCGCTGGTGGCCGACCCCGGCCTGCGCAAGCCCGCCGGCAAGCCCGCCGAGAAGACCCTCAACGGCGTCGCGGTCAAGAACTGGGACCGCGTCACCAAGGCCTACGACACCGCCCAGGCCGTCGAGGACCCCGAGCGGCGCGAGATCGCCATGCACGACGTCCGCAAGGCCGCCAAGCGCGCCCGCTACACCGCCGAGGCGCTGCGGCCCACGCTCGGCAAGCCCATGCGCAAGCTGGCCAAGAACGCCGAGGCGGTCCAGGAGATCCTCGGCCTGCACCAGGACGGCGTGGTCGCCCAGGAGGTGCTGGCCAAGGAGGCCGAGAGCGCCCGCGAGGCGGGCGAGGACACCTTCACCTACGGCCTGCTCATCGGCATCGAGCGCGGCGCCGCAGAACGCGCGCACGAGGAGTTCCCGCGAGTCTGGGCGGAGACCTTGCAAGCTGTTAAGAAGGTTGTATGACTGATCTTCCGGTGATCCCCTTCGACCGAAGTGATCCCCTCGACGTGCCCGCCGCCTACCGCGAGCTGCGGCACAAGGAACGCATCGCCCGGGTCCGCACCCGGGCGGGCGACGAGGTCTGGCTGGTGAGCGGCTACGAGGACGCCAGAGCGCTGTTCGCCGACGGCCGGATGGGCCGCTCGCATCCCAAACCCGAGGAGGCGGCCAGAATCTCGGGTTCGGCGCTGCTCGGTGGCCCGCAGGGCGACTTCGAGACGGAGAAGGCCGACCACGAGCGGATGCGCAAGCTGTTCGTCCGCTCCTTCTCCGCCCGCAGGATGAAGGCGCTGAGCGAGCACGTGGGAGGCCTGGTCGACGGCCTCCTCGACGAGCTCACGACCCGGACGCCGCCCGTCGACCTGCACAAGGAGTTCTCCTTCCCGCTGCCCGTCTACGTCATCTGCGAGCTGCTCGGCGTGCCGTTCGACGACCGCGACTACTTCAGCGAGGTCTCCACCCGGATGGGCAGCATGGACGAGGCCGTCGGCATGGCCGCCCGCGAGGAGATGGGCCGCTACATGGCCCGCCTCATCGACGCCAAACGCCACGACCCGGGCGAGGACGTCCTGTCGGACCTGGTCGACGTGGTCGACGACGACGGCACCATCGCCCAGCTGGCGGGCGGGCTGCTGTTCGCCGGCCACGAGACCACCGTCAACCGCATCGACTACGGCGTGCTGCTCCTGCTCCACTTCCCCGAGCAGCTGGCCATGCTCAAGGCCGACCCCGGCCTCGCGCCGGCCGCGGTCGAGGAGATCCTGCGCATGGGATCGCCAGGCCTGCACGGCATCCCCCGCTACGCCAGGGAGGACGTCGAGATCGCCGGCGTCACCATCAAGGCCGGCGAGGCCGTCGTCCTGACCACCAACGCCGCCAACAGGGACGAGACCGCCTTCGACCACCCCGACCTGTTCGACCTGCACCGCAGCCAGGACAACCCGCACCTCGGCTTCGGCCACGGCGCGCACTTCTGCGTCGGCGCCAGCCTGGCCAGGGTCGAGCTCACCGCCGTCTTCGAGCGGCTCTTCCAGCGCCTGCCCGACCTGCGGCTGGCCGTGCCGTTCGAGGAGCTGCCGATGAACGAGGGCCGCCTCACCGGCGGCCTCAAGGAACTGCCGGTCAGCTGGAGTACCGCTCCACGCTGACCACCTGGTCGCCCAGCCGGTGCAGCACGGCGAAGGCGCCCTTGCGCAGGTGCACGTCCTTGCCGCTGAGCGTGTGGATCACGTGGGGGAGCACCTTGCGGTGGCTGCACACCGCCGCCGGCACCGAGATCTCGCCGACCAGCGCCGGGGTCTTGTCGCCGTCCTGGTGCTCCTCACTCAGCAGCGGTTCCAGCCGGATGTCGGAGGAGAACGGCTCGAGCGTCTGCACGCAGCGCAGGCTGGGCGAGCTGACCAGCAGCTGCGGCCGGTAGGCGGGCAGCACCTGCGCGATCGTGGCGGCCTGCGCCCTGCCCACGCTGTCCAGCGGGCGCAGGGCGTCCTCGCCCGTCCAGTCCTGGCGGCTTCCCGCTACGGCGTGCCGTACCAGGACCAGGGGGGTGGTGGCGAGCGGCGCGGCGGCCAGGGCGTGCAGTAAACCCGCGTCCCAGGCGTAGGTGAGGCGGTCGCGGGCCGCGCTGAGCGGCAGCCAGACCAGCTCGTCGACCTCCTCGCCGGGGGTGAACTCGCCCTCGGAGGACTGGCCGGCCCAGTAGTCGACGCGCTTGAGCCGGCCCTTGTTGAGGTAGTGGATCGGGGGCAGGGCGCGGCCGAGCACGACCGACATGCCCGTCTCCTCGCGCACCTCGCGCAACGCCGCGGCGATCATGTGCTCGCCGGCCTTCAGCTTGCCCTTGGGGAAGGTCCAGTCGTCGTAGCGCGGCCGGTGGATGACAGCCACCTCGGGGTCGCCCTCGTCGCCGCGCCAGACCACCGCTCCGGCGGCCCGGAGCATGTCAGTCATCAACGGTCCTCCAGCGGCGGGTGCCGATCAGATGGCTCTGCAGGTCCTCGCCCGGATGACGGACCCAGTCGCCGTCCGAGTTCAGCCACCACGCGTTCGTCGTCTCCGCCATGGCCCGGTCCATCAGCTCGATCAGGTAGCTCTTGTGCTGCTGCCCTGTCACCTTGACCAGCGCCTCCACCCGCCGGTCCAGGTTGCGGCGCATCAGGTCGGCGCTGCCGATCCACACCTCCGGACGCCTGCCCAGGCCGAACTCGTAGATCCGCGAGTGCTCCAGGAAGCGGCCGAGGACGCTGCGGACCCGGATGTTCTCCGACAGGTCCGGGATGCCGGGGCGCAGGGTGCAGATGCCGCGCACCCACAGGTCCACGGGGACGCCCGCCCGCGAGGCCCGGTAGAGCGCGTCGATGATCGGCTCGTCCACCAGCGAGTTGGTCTTGATGCGGATCCTGGCCGGGCGGCCGGCCTGCTGGTGCGCGATCTCCCGCTCGATCCTGGCCAGCAGCCCGCCGCGCAGCGAGTGCGGGGCGACCAGCAGCCGGCGGTAGGCCGAGTGGTTGGAGTAGCCGGTCAGGTGGATGAACAGGTCCGTGACGTCCTCGCCCACCAGCGGGTCGGCGGTCAGCAGGCCGAAGTCCTCGTACTGCCTGGCCGTCTTGGGGTTGTAGTTGCCCGTGCCGATGTGGCAGTAGCGGCGCAGCTCGCCCGAGGCCTCCTGGCGCACGACCAGCGCCAGCTTGCAGTGCGTCTTGAGCCCGACCACCCCGTAGACCACGTGGCAGCCTGCGCGCTCCAGCTTGCGCGCCCAGGAGATGTTGGCGTGCTCGTCGAAGCGGGCCTTGATCTCCACGACCACGACCACCTGCTTGCCGGCCTCGGCCGCGTCGATCAGCGCGTCCACGATCGGCGACTCGCCGCTGGTGCGGTACAGGGTCTGCTTGATCGCCAGCACCCGCGGATCGGTGGAGGCCGCCTCGATGAAGCGCTGCACGCTGGTGCCGAAGGAGTCGTAGGGGTGGTGCAGCAGGATGTCGCGCTCGCGCAGCACCGAGAAGACGTCGTCCTCGGCGTTGATCGCCTCGGCCGGCACGAACGGGCGGTAGCTCAGCTCGCCGCGGTCCAGGTCGGCGATGGCGTGCAGGCCGCTCAGGTCCAGCGGGCCAGGGATCTTGTAGATCTCGTGCGGCGCCAGCTCCAGCTCCTCCACCAGCAGGTCCAGGACCTCCTGCGAGATCGTGTCCTCGACCTCCAGGCGCACCGGCGGCCCGAAGCGGCGGCGCTGCAGCTCCTTCTCCAGCGCCTGCATCAGGTTCTCCGTGACGTCCTCGTCGACGTCCAGGTCCTCGTTCCTGGTCACGCGGAAGGCGTGGTGCTGGACGATCTCCATCCCCTTGAACAGCTGGCCCAGGTGCGCCGCGATCACGTCCTCCAGCGGGACGAAGCGGTTCTTGGAGGCCGTGACGAACCGCGGCAGCTGCGAGGGAACCTTGACCCGGGCGAAGACCGTGTGGTCCGTGGCCGGGTTGCGCACCACGACGGCCAGGTTCAGGCTGAGCCCGGAGATGTAGGGGAATGGGTGGGCGGGGTCCACGGCCAGCGGCGTCAGCACCGGCCGGATCCGCTCGCGGAACAGCTTGCGCAGCTCGGTGCGCTCCTCGCGGCCCAGGTCGTCCCAGCGGACGATCTCGATGCCCTCCGTGGCCAGCTTGGGCAGGACCTGGTCGTGGAAGATCGACGCGTGCCGGATGGCCAGCTCGTCGGCGATGGTGGCGATGCGCGCCAGTTCCTCGCTCGGTTTCAGTCCGCTCTTGGTCCGTAGCAGCAGGCCGGTGGCCATCCGGCGCTTGAGACCCGCCACCCGCACCCGGAAGAACTCATCCAGGTTGCTGGCGAAGATCGCCAGGAATCGCACCCGCTCGAGAAGGGGTAGCGAGGGGTCTTCGGCCAGCTCCAGCACCCGCTCGTTGAACTGAAGCCAGCTCTCCTCACGGTTGAGGAACCGTTCCTGGGGCAGGGGCAGGTCGTTTCCAGGTTGCAACAGTTCCGCGGACATATTTCCTAATATGCCCACCTTGGTTGAACGGAACGTTAACTTCGCAGCAACGAATTATTCTGGTTGATCCGCTTGCTCCAGCCGCGCGGCCCGCTCCGCGATGCGCGCCTCGCGCTGACGGAGCTTCTCCTCCCGCTCCTGGGCCCTCTCGGCCTCCTTCAGCAGGCGCTCGCGCTCCTTCATGTCCCGCACCCTGGCCTTCTCGGCCTCCTTCAGCTCACGCTGGCGGGCCTTCTCGGCCTCCTTGAGCTCCTTGTCCCTGGCCCTCTCCAGCTCGCGCAGGTCCTTCTCGCTCATCACCGGATGGGTGGCGCGGGTCGCCACCGAGATCGTCGGCTGCGGGTTCAGCCCCGTCAGGCCGTTCCACGCCAGGTTGACCAGGTGCGCGGCCACCTCCTCGCGCCCGGGCTTGCGCACGTCCAGCCACCACTGGCCGGTCAGCGCCACCATGCCCACCAGCATCTGCGCGTACATCGGTGCCAGCTTCGGGTCGTAGCCGCGGGTCACGAACTCGTCGGCCAGCACGTCCTCGACCTGGCTGGCGATCTCGCTGATCAGGCTGGCGAACGAGCCCGTGCCGCTGGCGGCGTGGGAGTCGCGCACCAGGATGCGGAAACCCTCGCTGCTCTCCTCGATGTACTGCAGCAGCGCGAGCGCGGCCCGCTCCAGTTTGACCAGCGAGTGCGCCGCCGACAGCGCCTGGGTGATCATCCCGAGCAGTTTCTGCATCTCGCGGTCCACCACCACCGCGTAGACGCCTTCCTTGCCGCCGAAGTGTTCGTAGACCACCGGCTTGGACACCTGCGCCGTCGCGGCGATCTCCTCGATGGAGGTCCCGTCGAACCCCTTCTCCGCGAAGAGGGAGCGGCTGATGCGGATCAGCTGCTCTCTTCGCTCGCTACCGGACATACGCCTGCGAGATCGGGGTGTGGTGGTCACACTCTCCATAATGGCTGTCCCGGACGAACCGCCGGGAGCCGAACCCCCGGAGTCAGGCAACGCGCTTCGCCGCCAGGCGTTCTGGCGTGGGCCAGCGCACGTTGTAGGCCCAGCCCATCTTCTCGAAGAGGCGGATCGTCCCGGCGCTGAGATCGATCTGTCCCTTCAGCGCGCCGTGCCGGGCGCTGGTGGGCTCGGCGTGGTGCAGGTTGTGCCACGACTCGCCGAAGGAGGGGATCGCCAGGATCCACACCTGGCGCGACTTGTCGCGAGCCTCGAACTGCTCGTCGCCGAACACGTGGCAGATGGAGTTGATCGACCACGTCACGTGGTGCAGCAGGCCGATGCGGATGATAGAGGCCCAGAACAGCGCGGTCACCGCGCCCTGCCACGACCAGGTGACCAGCCCGCCGAGCACGGCGGGAAGCGCGATCGAGGTGACCGCCAGCCAGCCGAACCACCGGTGCATCCGCATGATGTCGGGGTCCTTGAGCAGGTCGGGGGCGTACTTCTCGCGGTTGGCCCGCTCGGCCTCGAACATCCAGCCCATGTGCGCGAACAGCAGCCCCTTGCACAGCGCGGTGAACCCGGTCCCGAAGCGCCACGGCGAGTGCGGGTCGCCCTCCTTGTCGGAGAACTTGTGGTGCTTGCGGTGGACGGCCACCCAGTCCAGCACGGACATCTCCAGGGACAGGCTCCCCGCGATGCCCAGCGCGATCTTCAGCGGCCGCTTGGCCTTGAACGAGCCGTGCGTGAAGTAGCGGTGGAAGCCGACCGTGACTCCCAGGCCGGAGATGACGTAGAAGACGAAGGCGATCACGACGTCGCTCCACCCCAGGCCCCATCCCCACGCGAACGGCACGGCGGCGGCCATGGCGATCAGGGGCAGGCCGATGACGAACGCGAAGGTGATCAGCTCACCCTTGGTGCGGTGCTCGGGGTCGGATTCGGGCTTGGGACCGGGAGACGTGCGCTCGGCGACAACGGTCATGGACTACCTCTCGCGACGTGTATGAGCTCGAATGTCCGGGCTACGCAACCGTAACCTACGGCAGCGTAAGTAAGGAATCCCTAAGGGCCGTTATTTACGTTTCGGCTACGGGGGGCTTACGTCAGTGTCGGTGCTCCGGGGCGATGCACGGGACGCGCTCGGGGTCTGCCGACTCGGTAGCACGCGAGCGCCGCAAGGTCGGTAAGCTAGGTCCGGACGCTGCGAGGCGTCCGTTTTCCGGCGTTGAGTAATTGGCAGCTCGCAGTCTTTTGGTGTCTGTTGTCCAGGTTCGAGTCCTGGCGCCGGAGCTGTCCGTGTCGTTCGTGGGTCCATGGTTGGCTGTCCGGGTGGGCAGGTATCCTCACGGTGTCGGGTGGGTAGCGGTGCGGTAGCCGTACCGTTGTCCAGATCCGCCCTCGTCACAGGGAGCCTCAGTCCGTGAGTGTGCCGCGCCCGGCCGCAGTCGTCGTCCTCGCCGCAGGCGAGGGCACCCGGATGAAGAGTCAGACCCCCAAAGTCCTCCACGAAGTGTGCGGACGCGCGCTCGTGGACCACATGCTCGCCGCCGCCCGCAGGCTCGAGCCCGAGCGGCTGATCGTGGTGATCGGCCACGACAGGGAGCGGGTCGGCGCGCATCTGGCCTCCTCCAGCCCGGATGCCCGGGCGATCGTCCAGCGCGAGCAGCGTGGCACCGGCCACGCCGTGCGCACCGTGCTGGAGGAGGTGGGCACGATCACCGGCACGGTGCTGGTCACCTACGGCGACGTGCCCCTGCTGCGCACCGAGACCCTGGCCCAGCTGCTCGAACAGCACGCCGCCGACGGCAACGCCGTGACCGTGCTGACCGCCGTGGTGCCCGATCCCACCGGATACGGGCGGATCGTGCGCGACGCGGCGGGAGCCGTACTGGAGATCGTCGAAGAGAAGGACGCCTCACCGCAGCAGCGGGCGATCACCGAGATGAACTCCGGCATCTACGCCTTCGACGGGCTGCTGCTGGCCGACGCGGTCAAGCGGGTCTCCTCCGACAACGCACAGGGTGAGGAATATCTCACCGACGTGCTGTCCATCCTGCGCGAGGAGGGCCACCGGGTCGGCGCGCACGTGGCGAGCGACCATGTCGAGGTGGAAGGCGTCAACGACCGCGTGCAGCTGGCCTTCGTCCGCAAGGTGCTCAACAGGCGGCTGCTCGAGGCCCACATGCGGGCCGGGGTCACGATCGTCGACCCCGACAGCACCTGGATCGACGTCGGCGTCGAGATCTCGCCGGACGTCGTGATCCACCCGGGCACGCAGCTGCACGGGCAGACGAGGATCGAGACGGGCGCCGAGGTCGGCCCCGCCTCCACACTGACCGGCACGACGGTCGGCGAGGGCGCGCTCGTGCGCAACGCCGTGTGCGACGGCGCGGTGATCGGCCCGGAGGTGAGCGTGGGTCCCTACGCCTACCTGCGCCCCGGCACGGTGCTCGGCCGCGCCGCCAAGGTCGGCACGTTCGTGGAGACCAAGAACACCACGGTCGGGGAGCGCTCCAAGGTGCCGCACCTGACCTACGCCGGAGACGCCACGATCGGGCAGGACGTCAACATCGGCGCCTCCACGGTCTTCGTCAACTACGACGGCGTCAACAAGCACCCCACGACCGTGCGCGACGGCGCGTTCGTGGGCTGCGACACCATGCTCGTCGCGCCGGTGACGGTCGGCGACGGCGCCTACACGGCGGCCGGCTCGGTCATCATCGATGACGTCCCACCAGGGGCCATCGGGGTGGCTAGGGCAAAACAACGCAACATAGAACAATGGGTCCTACGCCGACGAGCGGGCACAAAGTCCGCAAAAGCGGCACAGAAGGCCATCGAGCAGGAGAACGGGTCATGAGCGGCATCAAACAGCCTGGCGAGAAGGAGCTCATGCTCTTTTCCGGCCGGGCCTACCCCGAGCTGGCCGAGGAGGTTGCCAGGCACGTCGGCGTCTCGCTGACCCCCACCAAGCTGATCGACTTCGCCAACGGTGAGATCTACGCGCGCTACCTGGAGTCCGTACGCGGCTGCGACGCCTTCGTGATCCAGAGCCACACCGGCCCGATCAACAAGTGGATCATGGAGCAGCTCATCATGGTCGACGCACTCAAGCGGGCCTCCGCCAAGCGCATCACCGTGGTCATGCCGTTCTTCGGCTACGCCAGGCAGGACAAGAAGGGCCGCGGCCGCGAGCCGATCACCGCGCGCCTGATGGCCGACCTGTTCAAGACCGCGGGCGCCGACCGGCTCATGTCGATCGACCTGCACACCTCGCAGATCCAGGGCTTCTTCGACGGTCCCGTCGACCACCTGTTCGCGATGCCGGTGCTCGAGAGCTACCTGAAGAACAAGCTCGACCTGGAGAACACCACCATCGTCTCGCCCGACACCGGCCGCGTGCGGCTGTCGGAGCGCTGGGCCGACACGCTCGGCACGCCGATGGCCTTCATCCACAAGCGCCGCGACCTGGACGTGGCCAACTCGGTGAAGGTCAGCGAGGTGGTCGGCAAGGTCCGCGGCCGCACCTGCGTGCTGATCGACGACATGATCGACACGGCCGGCACCATCTGCAAGGCCGCCGACGCCCTCTACGAGCAGGGCGCCACCAACGTGATCACCGCCGCCACGCACGCGGTCTTCTCCGATCCCGCGGTGGACCGTTTGAAGAACTCGCGCATCTCCGAGGTCATCGTGACCAACACGCTGCCGCTGTCGGAGGAGAAGCAGTTCGACAAGCTGACGGTCCTGTCGATCGCGCCGCTCATCGCGCGTGCCATCACCGAGGTCTTCACGGACGGCTCGGTCACGAGTCTGTTCGAGGGAGACACGTAAGCCGATAGACTGCACAGGTTGCGCTCGTAACGCCTTCCGCTAGGGCGGGTGAGGGTGAGCGCTTTCGAATCCGATTCGCATCCCTAGGAGATGTCGTGTCTGAAGTACGTATCGCCGCCGAGCCTCGCAACGAGTTCGGCAAGGGCGCCGCTCGCAAGATCCGCCGCGCCGACAAGGTGCCCGCAGTCCTCTACGGGCACGGCATCGACCCCAAGCACCTGACCCTGCCCGGTCACGAGGTCCTGCTCGCGCTGCGCACGCCGAACGTCCTGATCCACCTCAAGGGTGAGGGCGTCGACGAGCTGGCCCTGCCCAAGGGCGTGCAGCGCGACCCGATCAAGGGCTTCGTCGAGCACGTCGACCTGCTGCTGGTCAAGCGCGGCGAGAAGGTCACGGTCGAGATCCCGGTCACCACGGTCGGCGACGTCAACTCCGAGGGCCTGCTCGACCAGCAGCTGGTGTCCATCGCGGTCGAGGCCGAGGCCACCAACATCCCCACCGGCATCGAGGTCGACATCGACGGCTTCGAGGTCGGCAAGGCCATCACCGCGGCCGACCTCGAGCTGCCGCAGGGCTCGACGCTGGCCGCCGACCCCGAGGCCCTGGTGCTGCACGTGGTCGCCAAGCCCGTCGAGGCCCCGGCCGAGGAAGAGGTCGAGGGCGAGGCCGTCGAGGCCGCCGCTCCCGCCGAGGCCGAGAGCGCCGAGAGCGCTTCCGAGTAGTTCCGGACATCGGGGCAGCCGGGTCAGCCGGCTGTCCCGTTTTTCGGTTTTGAGGGGATCGGATGGATCGCTGGCTGGTCGTCGGGTTGGGTAACCCTGGCGCTGAATACGCGGGTAACCGGCACAACGCCGGGTTCATGGTGCTCGACGAGCTGGCCGTGCGGGCCGGCGGCCGGTTCAAGGCGCACAAGAGCCGCGCCGAGGTCCTGGAGACCCGGGCGGCGGTGCTGGCCAAGCCGCTGTCCTACATGAACCTCTCCGGCGGGCCCGTCAAGGCGCTCGCCGACTTCTACAAGCTCGGTCCCGAGCGGCTGATCGTCGTCCACGACGAGCTCGACGTCCCCTACGGCGCGCTGCGCGCCAAGCTGGGCGGCGGCGACAACGGCCACAACGGGCTCAAGTCGATCACCAAGGTGCTGGGCACCCGCGACTACCTGCGGGTCAGGTTCGGCATCGGCCGTCCGCCCGGCCGGATGGACGCGGCCTCGTTCGTGCTCAAGGACTTCGCCACCGCCGAACGTAAGGACCTTCCCTTCCTGGTCGACCGGGCCGCGGACGTGGTGGAGTCGCTGATGGAGCGCGGGCTCGAGGCCACGCAGAACGACTTCCACCGCGCCGACCTGAACATTTCGGGCCCTCCTCGCTGATCACCGCATAGAACCGTTCGCGACCCCGGGATCGTCGCCCGCCGCTACCATCTGGTGACTATCTGTTGACGGTAGGTCACGGGGAGGCGTGCGTGAGCGACGGCGAGGTGCTGTTGACCGTCGTCCCGACCGACCCTGCCCATGCCTGGCGGGCCGCCCCGCGCGACTGGGTGCGCGCCTACCGCGTCCGCACGATGCTGTCCGACTTCGGCGGCGCCGGTGCAGGGGCCGCCCTGGCCTTCCTCACCCGCTTCGGCGAGCTGACCTCGTGGGTCATGCCCTACCTGGTGCTCAGCGCCGTGCTCCCGCTGATCTGGGTCGCCGCCGTCGCGCTCAACAGGGCCTACGAGCCCCGCATGATCGGCATCGGCTCGGAGGAGTTCCGCCGCGTCGTCCAGTGCGGCGTCGCGCTGATCGCCACCACGGCCATCGCCTCCTACCTGACCAAGACCGACGTCGCCCGCGGCTACGTCGTCCTCGCGCTGCCCCTCGTCACGCTGCTCACCCTGATCTTCAGGTACGGCTTGCGCCGCTCGCTCTACCGGCGCAGGGCCGCCGGGGCCTGCCTGCGCCGGGTCGTGGCGGTGGGCCACCGGGCCGCCGTGGACGAGCTCGTCCAGCGCTTCCGGCGCGAGCCGTACCACGGGATGGAGGTCGTGGCGGCCTGCCTGCCTGACGAGGCGCGCGGCCTGGTCGGCGGGGTGCAGGTCGCGGGCGACTTCACCGACGTGCCGCTGGTGGTCGAGCAGGTCGACGCCGACACGGTCGCCGTGCTGGCCTGCCCGGAAATGGACGGGCTCGCGCTGCGCAGGCTGGCCTGGCGGCTCGAGCGCACCCACACCGAGCTGGTCGTGGCGCCCGCGCTGATGGAGGTGGCGGGGCCGCGTACCACGATCAGGCCCGCGGCCGGGCTGCCGCTGCTGCACGTGGAGCATCCCGAGCTGGCGGGGGCGCGCAAGCTGGTCAAGAGCGTCTTCGACCGCGTGGTGGCCTTCGGGCTGCTGGTGCTGCTCGCCCCGCTGCTCGCCGGGCTCGCGGTGGCGGTGCGCATGACGAGTCCCGGGCCCGCGCTGTTCCGGCAGACGCGGGTGGGGCGCGACGGCCGGCCGTTCACCATCGTGAAGTTCCGCACCATGCGGCCCGACGCGGAGCGGCAGAAGATCGCGCTGGTCAGCGAGGGCGACGGGCTGCTGTTCAAGATCCGGAACGATCCACGCGTGACCCCGCTCGGCGCGCGCATGCGCCGGCACTCCCTCGACGAGCTGCCACAGCTGATCAACGTGTTGCTCGGTCACATGTCGCTGGTCGGGCCGCGGCCACCGCTGCCGGAGGAGGTCGCCCGCTACGGCGACGACGTGCGGCGACGACTCCTGGTGCGGCCGGGGCTGACGGGGCTGTGGCAGGTAAGCGGCAGGTCGGATTTGTCGTGGGAGGAATCCGTCCGCCTCGACCTGCGTTACGTGGAGAACTGGTCCCTCATGCTGGACCTCCAGATCCTGTGGAAGACTTGGTCGGCCGTCGCACGTGGGCAAGGAGCATATTGATGACGATTCGCGACGACCATGCCCTTGCCACCGATCTCGCGACCGAGGCCGGCGAGCGGCTCCTGGAGATCCGTGAGGGCTTCGACGATCCCGCCGCGCTGCGCGCCAAGGGCGATCGTGCAGCGCACGTGTTCCTGATGGAGGCGCTGGCGCGGCTCCGCCCCAGCGACAGCGTGCTGTCGGAGGAGGCCACCCGCGAGGAGCGGCTCGACCCGCGCAGGCTCAGTGCGTCCCGGGTGTGGATCGTCGACCCGCTCGACGGCACCCGCGAGTACGCCGAGGAGGGGCGCACCGACTGGGCCGTGCACGTGGCGCTGTGGGAACAGGGCTCGCTGACCGCCGGGGCCGTGGCGCTGCCGGCGCAGGGGCGCACGCTGAACACGGCCGCCCCGCCCAAGCTGCCCGTTCACGACGGTGGCCGCTTCCGCATCGCGGTCAGCAGGTCGCGCCCGCCGGAGTTCGTGCAGAGGCTGGCCTACCTGGTCGGGGCCGACCTGGTGCCGATCGGCTCGGCCGGGGCGAAGATCTCCGCGGTGCTCACCGGCGAGGTCGAGGCCTACGTGCACGCGGGCGGCCAGTACGAGTGGGACTCCGCGGCCCCCGTCGCCGTGGCGCAGGCCGCCGGGGCGCACACGAGCCGTATCGATGGCGCCACGCTGAGCTACAATCAGGCGGACCCGTCACTACCAGATATCCTGGTTTCCCTACCGGACTTGGCGCCAACGCTGCTCGCCGGGATTCGGGACCTTCACCGCTAGAACGCCGGAGGAAGCTTCCATGCTCCAGCGCGACTACACCACGTCGCAACTAGACGTCCTCGAGGCCGAAGCCATTCACATTATGCGTGAGGTGGCGGCGGAGTTCGAGCGTCCCTGTCTGCTCTTCTCCGGCGGCAAGGACTCGATCGTGATGCTGCGCATCGCGGAGAAGGCGTTCTGGCCGGCCCCGATCCCGTTCCCGCTGATGCACGTCGACACCGGGCACAACTTCTCCGAGGTCATCGACTTCCGCGACCGGCGGGCCGCCGAGCTGGGCGCGCGCCTGGTCGTGGCCAGCGTGCAGGACTCCATCGACGCCGGCCGGGTGGCCGAGGAGACCGGCCGCCGGGCCTCGCGCAACCGGCTGCAGACCACCACGCTGCTCGACGCGATCGAGGAGCACGAGTACGACGCGGTCTTCGGCGGCGCCCGCCGCGATGAGGAGAAGGCGCGCGCCAAGGAGCGGGTGTTCTCCTTCCGCGACGACTTCGGGCAGTGGGACCCCAAGAACCAGCGGCCCGAGCTGTGGAACCTCTACAACGGGCGGATCCGCAAGGGCGAGCACATCCGCGTCTTCCCGCTGTCCAACTGGACCGAGCTGGACATCTGGGACTACATTCGGCGCGAGGGGATCGAGATCCCGTCCATCTACTTCGCCCACACGCGCAAGGTCTTCGAGCGCGACGGCATGCTGCTGCCCGACTCCGAGGTGGTGCAGCGCGGCGAGGACGAGCCGCTGTTCGAGTCGGTGGTCCGCTACCGGACGGTGGGTGACATGACCTGCACAGGAGCGGTCCAATCGACCGCCGCCACCGTCGAGGAGATCATCGAGGAGATCGCGGCCACCCGCATCACCGAGCGCGGCGCCACCCGAGCCGACGACCGCGCTTCCGAGGCCGCCATGGAAGACCGCAAGCGAGAGGGCTACTTCTAAATGGACATCCTGCGTTTCGCCACGGCGGGCTCTGTCGACGACGGCAAGTCCACGCTCATCGGGCGGCTTCTGTTCGACTCCAAGGCGATCTTCGAGGACCAGCTCGAGGCGGTCGAGCGGACCTCGCGCGACCGCGGCACCGAGTACACCGACCTGTCGCTGCTGACCGACGGCCTGCGGGCCGAGCGGGAGCAGGGCATCACGATCGACGTGGCCTACCGCTACTTCGCCACGCCCCGGCGCAAGTTCATCATCGCTGACACGCCCGGGCACATCCAGTACACCCGGAACATGGTCACCGGCGCCTCCACCGCCGACCTGGCGATCATCCTGATCGACGCGCGCAAGGGCGTGCTGGAGCAGTCGCGCCGCCACGCCTTCCTGACCTCGCTGCTGCGGGTGCCGCACCTGGTGCTCGCCGTCAACAAGATGGACCTGGTCGACTACGCCGAGGAGCGCTTCGAGGAGATCCGCGAGGAGTTCACCGCCTTCGCCTCCAAGCTCCAGGTCGGCGACCTCACCTTCATCCCCATCTCCGCCCTGCACGGCGACAACGTGGTGTCCAGGTCGGAGAACATGCCCTGGTACCAGGGCACCTCGCTGCTGCACCACCTGGAGAACGTGCACATCGCCTCCGACCGCAACCTGGTCGACGTGCGCTTCCCCGTGCAGTACGTGATCCGCCCGCAGCGCGCCAACGACCACGCCTTCCATGACTACCGCGGCTACGCGGGCCAGGTGGCGGGCGGCGTGCTCAAGCCCGGCGACGAGGTGGTCCACCTGCCCTCGGGCCTGTCCACCAGGATCGCCTCGATCGACACCTTCGACGGGCCGGTCGAGGAGGCGTTCCCGCCCATGTCGGTCACCCTCCGCTTCGAGGACGACCTGGACATCTCCCGCGGCGACATGATCGCCCGCCCCAACAACCAGCCGCACGTGGCCCAGGACCTGGAGGCGATGGTCTGCTGGATGGCGGACGCGACCAAGCTCGCGCCCCGCTCCAAGCTGACCATCAAGCACACGACTCGCACGGCCCGGGCCTTGATCCGCGACCTGCACTACCGGCTGGACGTCAACACGCTGCACCGCGACGAGGCGGCCACCTCGCTCGGTCTCAACGAGATCGGCCGGGTGACGCTGCGCGTCACTCAGCCGCTGTTCGTCGACGACTACTCGCGCAACCGGCTCACGGGCGGCTTCATCCTGATCGACGAGGCCACCAACGTCACGGTCGGCGCCGGCATGATCATCGACGCTCGCTGATCCTGTTGTACGGCAAGCCCGGGTAACGCCACCCGCCGTAGCGGGCCGGCGCCTGTCCAGGGAGACGCTCCTCCGGCGACGCACCACCCCGCCGCGACGGCGCCTCCCACCCGGGCGCCGTGCTTCTCAGCCCTCGATCCCGGCACCTGCGTGCTTTGAGGTGCCAGGCCGCCCAGATCGAGGGCCATCCGCCGCCGATTACGGTTCGGTGGGAGGCGTAGCCGCTCGAGATGCTCGGCCTGCCGTACGTGCGCAGGGTGCTCGGTAGACCGTACGCGCGCAGGATGCGGGCGGGCCGAGATCGCGGCCGAGGTGCTGCGCGTTCACGGCGTGCCCGAGAAGAGGACGCTGCACCGGGCCGCCCCGCTCAAAGCCGCTCGCGTCGGGCCGCCCCGCTCAAAGCCGCTCGCGTCGGGCCACCCCGCATAACGCCGCTCGCGTCGGGCCGCCCTGCTCAACGCCGCCCGCGTTGGGTCATCCCGCTTAACGCCGCCCACGTGGGGCCACCCCGCATAGCGCCGCCCACGTCGGGCCACCCTGCTCATCGCCCGCCTACGCGGGGCTGCAGACCGGGCTGCCTCGCCGCCGGTGACAAGGCGGGGAGGCGGCGCCTGGCGGACCTCGCCGACCGGTGGGCTCGGGCGAAGATTCTTTGCGCATTCAGTGACCCGATGATTACTCTCCGCGCTAATGTCTCCACGGTCCGTATCCGCGAGGCGAAGGTTCCGGTATCTGTGTCTGGCCAGGTTGTCTTCCTGGGTGGCCTCGGCCGCAGTGGCACCACGCTGCTTGAACGCCTGCTCGGCGAGCTGCCGGGCGCCGTCCCCCTCGGCGAGGTCGTCCATCTGTGGGCCAGAGGCGTGCTGGGCGACGAACCGTGCGGCTGCGGGGCGCGCTTCGCCGCGTGCCCGTTCTGGTCCCTGATCGGCGCGCGGGCCTTCGGCGGTTGGCAGGACGCGCTGGCCGAGCGGGTGCTCCACCTACGCCGACGGATCGACCGCACCCGCCGCATCCCGCGCATCGCCCACCCCGACCTGGCTGAATACGTCACCGCCTACCGCAAGGTCTACGAAAGCGTCCCAGGCGCCCAGGTGGTCATCGACTCCAGCAAGCACGCCTCCCTCGCGCACTGCCTGGCGGCCGGCGGCCTCCCCGTCAGCGTCATCCAGGTCGTCAGAGACCCGCGCGCCGTGGCCCACTCCTGGCGCCGCAGCGTCGCCCGCCCCGAGGACGGCGCCCCCATGACCCGCTGGGGCGCCACCCGCACGTCGTTCCACTGGACCGCGCAGAACCTCGCCCTCGACCTCCTCGCCCGCCGCGGCGCCCAGGTCACCCGCGTCCGCTACGAGGACCTCGTCGCCGACCCCCGCGCCACCCTCACGACCCTCGCGACGCGCCTCGGCCTGACGCCCACCCTCGACTTCCTGGACGGCACCACCGCCCGCCTCACCACCTCCCACACGGTCTCGGGCAACCCGATGCGCTTCACGACCGGCCAGATCCAGCTCACCCGCGACGACTCCTGGCGCTCGGCCCTACCCCGCCGCCACCAGAGCCTGGTCGCCGCCCTCACCTGGCCCCTCAGATCGCAGTACGGCTACCGCGGAGAAACCGCATGACCCTCCCCACCCCCACCACGGCCCAGCCCCCTGCGCCGCCCGCACGGCCACCCCAGTCGGAAGCCGCACCTTCCGCCACGGGCCAGGCCCATGTGTCGCCCGGATCGCCATGCCGGCCTGACCGCACCACGCCCTCGTCTCCCGCGCCCGTGCCCTCAAGCAGGCCGGAAGCCGCGCCCGAGCTCTCAAGCAGGCCGGAAGCCGCGCTGCCCATGGCGTCTCCGTCCGGCGCTGCGGCACGCGTCTCTGCGGCGTCCTCCGAGGTCGAGATGGTCGTCGCCGATGTCCCGGCAGCGTTCTCGGACATGCGCGCATCCCGGAGCGCTCGCCCGCGGACAAACGAAGTGACCGAGGCGGCCCATCAGCGAACTGCCGGCGCCGCGACGGCTTCCGGCACGCCCGAGGCGGTCGGTGCGCGAACGGCCGCGGCCACCGCGGACGAGGGGCTCTCATTCACACAGGAGGCCGTCGGCATGGAGTCCCCGAGCCCGCGAATGCCCTCGGTGGGCGTGGTCATCCCCACCCGAGGCAACCGCCCGGAAGAGCTGCGAGCCGCGGTATGGGCAGTCCTCGACCAGCACTACGACGGCAGGATCTCCGTGGTGATCGTGGTCGACGGCGCCAGCCCTGAGATCGTGGCCGAGCAGGTGGCCGACGTGATCGTCCCGCGCGACGCCAAGGACGCCCTCCACGACGTACGCGTCCTGCCCAACCGCCTAAGCCCCGGCCTCCCCGGCGCGCGCAACACCGGCATCGCCGCCTGCGACACAGACCTGATCGCCTTCTGTGACGACGACGACGAATGGCTCCCCGGCAAGCTCGCCGCCCAGACCGCCGCACTCGCCGGCGGCGCCGAGTTCGCCAGCTGCGCCATAGAGGTCGAGTACGGCACGCACCGCCGACCCCGCCTGGCGGGCACCGAGACGATCACCAAGGCCGACCTCGTGAGATCCCGCATGGTGATGGTGCACTCGTCGACGTTCATCTTCCGCCGCGGCACCCTCTGGGTGGACGAGAGCGCCCCCGCAGGTCAGAACGAGGACTGGGACCTCGCCCTACGAGCCGCCAAGCGCCGCCCGATCGCGTACGTCGACCGGCCGCTGGTGCGCGTGCGCTGGGGCGGATCCCACTATGTCGCCCGTTGGGCGGACCGCATCGCCGGGCTCGAGTGGATGCTCGCCCGGCACCCTGAACTGGCCGTGGATCCGCGCGGCGCGGCGCGGATCTACGGTCAGCTAGCCTTCCACAACGCCGCGCTCGGCCGCCGCCGCGAAGCGGGCCGCTGGGCGCTGCGCACCTTCGCCGCCCGCTTCGGCGAACCCCGCGCCCCCATCGCCCTCGCCGTAGCCACCGGCCTGATCCCCGCCTCAAAGGTCCTAGCCCTCCTCCACCACCGAGGCCATGGCATATGACCCCCCCACCCTTCACCCCACCAGCGCCACCCCCCACCCAAACCACGATTCCCACCCCGCCAGCACCACCCCCCACCACCACCACCCACATCACGGCTCATTCCTCGCCAGCGTCACCTCCCGCCGTTGCCCACGCCACGGGTCCGTCTGTGCCAGCGTCACTCCGCATTGCCACCCACAACACGACTTCCAGCGCGTCAGCGCCACCCCCCGCCGTTGCCCGCGCCACGGCTCCTACCGCGCCAGTGGCACCGCTCACCATCACCTACGCCAGGGCTCTCGCCTCATCAGTGACGGGCCACGCCTCCGCTCACCCCGCCGCTCCTGCTTGTGTCTCGGTGGGGAGTGGTGGGGGAGCTCTTGGAGTTGGGAGGCGGGTGGTGGTGGGTGGGGTTGGGGTGGATGTGGTTACTGAGCGGGAGGTTGTGGAGTGGGTTGGGGGCGCGCTGGAGCGGGGGATAGGGGGGCGGATTGTTACGCCCAATGTGGATATTTGTCGGGCGGTGGGGCGGGATCCCGGGTTGCGGGGGTTGGTGGAGTCGGCCGAGATCGTGGTGGCCGATGGGATGCCGTTGGTGTGGGCCTCGCGGTTGGCGCGGGCGCCTCTGCCCGAGCGGGTTACCGGTGCTGATCTGATCTGGTCCCTCAGCGAGTTGGCCGCGTCGCGTGGCTGGCCCATCTACTTGCTCGGCGGCCCTCCGGGCGTGGCGGCGCGGGCCGCCGGGCAACTCGTCGAACGGCATCCCGAGCTCGTGGTGTGCGGGGTGGACGCTCCGCCGTACGGCTTCGATGCCTGCGACGGCGGGCGGGAGAAGGTCCGGCGGAAGGTGGTGGAGGCCGGGCCGCGGCTGGTGTTCGTGGGGTTGGGGTTTCCTCGGCAGGATCGGCTCATCGCGGAGCTGCGGAGGGAGTTGCCTGACGCGTGGTTCGTCGGGTGCGGTGCTGCGATCGCCTTCGCGGCCGGCACCGTGCGGCGGGCTCCCGCGTGGATGCGGCGGTCAGGCCTGGAGTGGGCGTTCCGCCTCGTCAGCGAGCCTGGACGGCTGGCCCGCCGCTACCTCGTCCACGACCTCCCCTTCGCTGCCGCCCTCCTGACCTCCACCCTCCTCCACCGCCTCACCACCGCCGGGCCACCCTTCCAACAGCCGCCCTCCTGACCTCCACCCTCCTCCACCGCCTCACCACCGCCCAGCCACCCCTCCAACAGCCACCCTCCTGACCGCGGTCCGCATCCCTGGACACCCAGCCTCCGGGGGTGAGCGGCTGGGCGCGGCTGGGGGTCTCCTTGGGCCGCAGGGCGGGGCGCGGAGGTGGGGTCGGTTTGCCTGGCATGGGTGCGAGTTGGGGTCTACTTGGGCTGCGGGGTGGGCCGCGGAGGTGGGGTCGGTTCGCCTGGTATGGGTGCGGGTTGGGGTCTCCCCGGGCTGCGGGGCGGGGTGCGGAGGTGGGGTTGGTCAGCCCGGCGTGGGGGCGTCCTACCCGTGTGCTGGGGCGGGGACTTGGGGGAGGCGTTGGGGCGCGGCTGGGGAGGGCGTAGGCGGGATGGGGGTCAGGTGGGGGTGGTGGTGAGGGTTTGGATGCGGGTTATTTCGGTGGGGGTCAGGCCGGCGGTGGCGGTGGACAGGGCGGCGCGGGAGTTCATGGGGTGGAAGGCGGTTCGGGAGAGGCCGGTCCAGGTGAAGCCGCGGCGGGAGGTGGTCGTGCCGGTGCAGGCGTGGGTGATGCGTTCCTCCGCGCGCGGGGTCCAGGTGAGGCCGCAGTAGGCGTACAGGTCGCGGAAGCCGGGGAGGGGGTCGGCGGCGAGGGCGTCGTAGGAGACGAGCCGGATCCCGGGCGTGCGGGCGAGGATGGTGTGGGTGACGCGCCAGAGGGCGGCCGCCTTGGCGATGCGGTCCTGGGAGCCGACGAGGGCGCGCAGGGAGAGGACCTCGGGGTGGTCGCGGACGAGGAGGGGTTGTTCAAGGAGTTCGTGGAAGTAGACCGTCCAGCCGAGACGCTGCCAGCTGGCCACGAACGCCACCGGATCCCGCTCCAGCGCGATCACCCGGCACCCGAGCCGGGTGGCGAACCAGCCCGCCGACAGCACCGCGAAGGGGTCGTCGAGCAGGGCTCGGCGGCCGGCCAGGCGGCCGAGGACGAAGGCCCCGCCGTAGCGGGCAAGGCGAGCGAGGTCGTACGGCGAGCGGTTCGCCCGAAGCTCCGCCAGGAACCGGTACCGCAGCGCGACCGTGTCACGGAAGGCGGGCAGCCAGGCCCCGGAGTTGGCGTCGCAGATGTACTGGAACCGGTGGGAGACGCCGGCCCGCAGGACGCCGGGGCACCGCCCGGGCGGGTGCTGCGGGTTGAGCGGTTCGTTGACGTAGACGAGCTCGCCCGAGGCGGCCAGCATCTTTCCCGTCCAGCTGGTCCCGCTCCGCGGCAGCCCGGTGACGAGGATGGGCGCACTCACGCGGCCGCCCACGAGCGCACCCGCAGCGCGGCCAGGGTGTGGCGGCCGAAGGGGCGCAAGCCGTACCGCTGGTGGATCTGCCAGAGCGGCAGCAGGTTCTTCACGAGCACCCCGCCCGACCAGCCGAGCACCGCGCCCAGTGCCCCGTGCGGAGGGATCAGCGCCAGGTCGAGCACGACCGTGCACGCGACAGCGATCGCCAGGTTGACCAGCGAGGCCGTGGTGTGCCCCGCGGCGGTCAGGACGACGTCGACCATGCCGCACGCGGTGGCCACCATCATCGTCCCTGACAGGACCAGCGCGATGGGCACGGCGGAGTCGTACCCGGAGCCGAAGACCCGCAGCAGCCAGGGCGCGAGCGCCGCGTACCCGAGCCAGACCGGCCAGGTCAGCAGCACCAGCCACACCGTGGTCGCCTGGTAGAGCTCCCGTGCCCGAGCCAGGTCACCGGTGGCAAGCGCCCGCACGAGCAGGGGCTGCGCCGCCTGGGACAGCCCCTGGTTGGCCAGCTGCCCGACGACCTTGAACCGGGTGGCGGCCGTGTAGACGGCCGCCTGCACGGGCCCGCCGAGCACGGCCACGATGACGATGTCCAACCGCTGGAACACGGCCTGGATCGCCCCCGCCACCGACCGCGGCGCCGTGTAGCGCCACAGATCGCGCCCCGTCCCCGGCAGGTACTGCGTGCGCGGCACCCGCCCGCGCAGGCTCAGCGCCGCCAGAAAAGCCACGGGCACGTACGGCAGGCCCCACGCGACGGCCAGCCACGAAGGATCCCGCACCAGCCACACGAGCCCGAGCTGCGCCAGAGGCAGCAGGATCCCGTCGTAGCAGACGGTGGGGCGCATCGTGCCGAACCCCCGCCCGGCCGCGAGCAGCACGTCGGCCGCCACGACGAAGGGCAGCACCACCGCCAGGAACCCCAGCTCGCCGAACAGAACGGCACCGGCGACGCAGGCCACGACCACCCCAGGCACCAGCCCCGCCCGGATATATCCGGAAATACCGCGGTAGCCGTACGTCCGAGCCCGCGCGATGAAGTAGATCACCCCGTTCCCGGCGTCGAGCTTGGCCATCCCGGAAACCATCAACGCCAGCGCGGTGGCCGTGAAGAACACCCCGGCCTGCTCCCTGGAGAAGCCGCGTGTCACCACGACCACCAGCAGGAACTGCGCGAGCGCGCTCACCCCCGCCCCGGTGATCCCGGCGACCCCGCCCCTGGCCACCCGCCGCAGCGTCATCGCCGCCACGACGGATCCTCCTCCAGCCAGCGGGTCAGCTGGGTGTCGTACACCTCGAAGTGGTCGCCGAGGGCCTGCCGTACCGACTCCGGCAGCGGCTTGGGCAGGGGCCGCCCGTTGTGCCGCTCGAAGATCGGGTATCCGAGATGTGGCACGCCCAGGAACTCCAGCACCCGGTCGTAGACCAGCTCGGGCTCGGTGAAGAAGCGGTGGCTGTCGAGCACGAGCATCCGGTCGAGCCCGAACAGCGGCTCGAGCCGGTCGAGCTGCTCGGCGTAGCGCCCGCGGGCCAGGTAGGCGTGGTGGCGGTGGGAGTGGTGAACGATGTCGGGATGCGCGCGCAGGAACTCCTCGGCCCCCGCCAGCCGCTGCACCTCCAGCTCGACGGCGTACTCGAAGTGCGACTCGGTCTCGTACCCGCGCGCCAGCTCGTGCGCGTGCGCCGAGCACGCCCGCTCGACCGGGTCGCGCACCAGCACGATCAGCTTCACCCCCGGCAGGTCCGCCGCGATCCGCTCACCCGCCAGCGGATGGAACAGGTAGTACGGGGACGACTCAAACGCGAGCGGCCTGCAGCCATACCGGCCCGACAACAGCGCCGCACCCACGCGCAGCGGGAAATGCCCCTGATACCAGGACCTGCCACGCGAGTAGGCCACGTCGAAGTAGTGCACGCCCTTGTGCAGCACGGGCTTGAGCAGCAGCGGATGCTGCGCCAGCGCCCGGTAGAGCGAGGTCGTGCCGCACCGCTGCGCCCCCACGATGAGGAACGACGGCAGGACCCGCGCGCCGGAGGTGAGCCTCCCCGTGGTCCGCGACACGGCCAGCACCGACTGCTTCATGGCACTCACGTCAGCAACTCCTGGTGGTCGACGATCGGGTTGAGCCAGCCATCGGGCGGGCCGAGCGGCTCGTGGCCGTCGGCGGCGTGCCGGTCGGCCAGCGCGATGAGGTAGCGCAGCGCCGTCTGCTTGGACTGCGCGGCCGACAGCCCGAGCGGCGCCAGCAACCGCACGGCCCCTGCCAGGCACGCGCGGGCGGCCGTGGCCGGGTCCATCCGCCGCAGCGACCGCTGGAAGGCGTGGTGGACCAGGTCGAAGCCGTACGGCACGCCGACCTCGTACCGCTCCCAGTCCCAGACGAGCAGCCGCCCGTCGCCGGAGGGCGCGATGTTCCACGGCGACAGGTCACCGTGCCAGGCGGGGCCCACCCCGGTGCCGGCGATCTCCTTGACCGCGCTCTCCAGCAGGCCCTGGGGGACCTTCGAGCGGCGGATCGGCAGCGGCGACAGGGCCAGCACGGCCAGGTCGCGCCAGCGGCCGTGGTAGAGCACGCTGGGCGGGACCACGGTCTTGAGCGGCAGGTCGGCCAGCTTCTTCAGCGCGGCCGCCTCGTTGTTGACCAGCTCCCTCGTCCGCGGCGAGTCGCCGATCTTGACGAAGGCGATCCTGCGCCCGCCGGAGTACGCCTCGAGCACCGGCTTGCGGTTGGCCCGCCTGGCCGGCCGTACGTGCAGGATCGCCTCTATCGGCATGCCGAAGACGTCGCCGAGGTGCGCGCGGATCGACCCGTCGACCGGGACCATGACGCGCCGTCCGAGCGGCACGTGCCACCAGCGCCGCGGAGCCAGGCGCCGGGGCAGCAGCGCGTGCGGCAGCACGCTGTGGGCGACGGGCGAGCCGGGACCCGGGTAGAGCAGGCCCAGCGTCTGGCGCAGGTAGCCCAGCCGGGCCTTCGCGTCGTTCATGAGGAGTTCCTCCACAGGAGGGCGAAGGAGATGAGGTAGAGGCTGAGGGGTGTGACCAGGCCGTCGTAGACGAACATGTAGAGCAGGACGAGGATCATCACCAGGACTCCGGCCAGCCCGATCGGGCTCCTGTCGCGCCAGTGGCGTTTGATGGCGCCCAGGAAGAAGCCGACGTAGAGCGCCGCCCCGGCGAACCCCTGCGTGATGATCAGCAGCCAGAGCTGGCCGTCGCTGCCCAGCGGCGGGTGGCCGCAGCCGGTGCACCATTCGGTCTTGCCGGTGGTGATGGTGCGATGGTTGCCCATCGCGTTGCGCGTGTTGCCGTAGCCGATGATCGGCGAGTGGGTCGCGGCCTTGATGGTGGCCGCGACGGTGAAGGCGCGGATGTCGTTGGAGTGCGGGTTGTCCAGCCGCTGCCCGACCAGCGAGGCCAGCGGGCTGAGCACGAACACGGCGGCGCCCGCGACGGCCGCGGCGGCCAGCGCGATCCTGGTGCGGCCGCCGACGCGGACCATCAGGTAGAGCGCGCCCAGGCCGAGGCCGATCCACAGGCCCCGGTTGAGGGAGTAGACGATCGGGACGGCGGCCACCGCCGTGAGCGCCACGGCGGCCGCCCTGCGCCGTGGCCCGCCGTACACCCACCAGCCGACCAGGAACCAGACGAGCAGCACCGAGATGTTGCTGCCCCAGGCGTTGGCCCATTCGAAGGGGGCCTCGGGGCGGGGCGAGGCGTAGCCGAGGACGTGCTGGGTCTGGGCGGCGGTCGGGTGGATCAGGTTCTGCACGAAGGCGTTGTCGCTGATCCAGCCGGGCAGCAGCATCTCCAGCGGCGAGGTGAAGGCGAGGCGCGGGAACAGCACGCCCAGCAGCCCGCCTGCGACGGTCGTGACGAACAGTACGCCCAGCATGCGCACCAGGCGCAGTTGGGGCAGCTCGCGTTCGGACAGGTTGCCCAGGTAGAGCACCATGATCAGCAGCGCCACGTACAGCAGGAGGCGCATGAGGTAGCCGATGACGCGGCCCGCGCCGAACCCGCCGTAGGTGCCCGGCGGCATCTCGTCCAGCATCATCGCGCTCAGCAGGTATCCGGCCAGCAGCAGCAGCCACAGCCCGAACCCGCGCGGCAGCCTGATCGGCCGCCGGCGCCACAGGATCGCCGCCATCGGCACGGCCAGGACGATCACCGACAGCCCGCCGAAGCCGAGCGCCCACCAGATCGGGTATCCCACCAGCAGCGCGGCGATGGGCCACGCGGGGCCCCTCACGTCGGCGTGCCCCGCTGATCCGGCGTGAGCGCCTTCATCGGGGTGGTCTCCGCCGACATCTCCACGCCTGCGACGAGCTTGCCCAGCGGCGTCTTCTGCGGCACCTCGGGCAGCCGCACGGGCCCCGCCGCGCACACGACCCCGATGATCGGCACGTTGTGCCTGCTCAGATGCCGTACGGCTGCCGCCACGTCGCCCGCGCCCGCCCGGCCGAGCCCGATCAGCAGGAGGGCGGCGTCGGCCCTGGCCAGGTCGCTCACGTCGGCGCCGCTCAGCACCGACAGCGGCGCGCCGGCCGACAGCGGACCGGCCAGCGGTGAGGCGCCCAGGTCTGCGGGCACGGCCCGCACCAGCAGTCGCTGGCCGGGGCAGGCGGCGAGCACGGTCGAGGTCAGGTCGTGCAGCGTGCTGTGATCGGCCGGGCCGGTCAGGTCGGCCAGCACGGGCAGCCCGATCAGGCGCTCGACGTCGGCCGGCGTGCGCAGGGCGGTGTCGAGCCGGTCGCGCGCGTAGGCCGCGCCCGAGCCCAGCAGCAGCCCTGCCATCAGCCCCGTGCCCAGGTACAGGGGCAGGCTGGGGGAGCTGGGCGCGGCCGGCGGGGTGGCCTGGCTGATGATCGAGCCGGGGGTCACCGCGACGGTGCGCTGGGCGTCGTACTTCATGGTCAGGCTGTAGACCTGCCGGTTGAGCACGCTCTGGCGGTGGTCGGCGATGGCGAACTCGGCGGTGCCCTTGCGCAGCGCTGCCAGGTCCTCGATGACCTTGTCGAGCGCGGTGTTGACCTGCTTGAGCTTGCCGAGCAGCGTCTTCTGCTGCGCGGTGAGCGCGGCCTGGGCGGCCTCCGTGCGGTTGGCCAGGTAGGCCTGGGCGTAGGCGCGCGACTGGGCCGCCGCCGTCGCGGGGTCGGCGGCGGTGACGGAGATCCACAGCACCGCCGAGTTGGGCGGCACCGACACCTCGACGGGCTCGGCCGCCTGCACCTTGAGCAGCTGCGCGGCCTTGGCCGCCACCACGGCCGACTGGGCGACCTGCGCCTCGGTGTCGAGGTTGAGCGACTCGCGCTGGCGGTTGGTCACCTGGTTGGTCTGGTCCTGCGGGCCCACGGGGGTGACCAGGACCTGCGTGGTCGCGGTGTATTCCGGCGGCGTGGCCTTCAGCAGGGCGAAGCCCGCCACCAGCCCGGCGACCGGCAGCCCCAGGAAGAGCAGCCTGCGCCTGCGGAGCAACGCCAGGAGCTCTCGCAGATCCGTGCCGGAACCGGGGGACAGGCTCATGATCCTCCTTGCGCAGAGTGGAAGGTCGGCGACGGAGCGTCACGATCCGGGGTGCTCGCCACTATAGGCCTGAGGAATATTGCCCTGGTTGAATACACAAGATTTTCTCGAATGACGGCAGGCGAACTGCCCCATTTAACCCCGAAATTTCGTGAAATAGCGGATGGTGTCTTCGCAGGTCATGGGCGTGCTATTGCTGAACTTCGCGCAATGACGTGGCAAGGTTTGGAGCGGCAAGAAGGGGGGACGGCTTTGCGGCCACGGGGAATTATCGCGTTCATGGTCATGGCGATGACATTGTCCGGTTGTTCGGGCGCCAAGGGTGAGGCGGAACAGGTGAACGGCATGCTGAGCCTGCCCAGCTCGCCCTCCTGCACGGTCACCGACAAACTCATCCCGTCGTGCGGCGCCTGGTGGGGCCTGGCACCCGAGGTCTTCAGCGGTGCGGGGCCGGTTCAGGCCACCCATCAGGCCGAGGGGCGCATGGGCGGCACCGCCGACATCGTGCACGTCTACCACCGCGGCGACGAGCTGTTCCCCACGAGCAAGGAGATCGAGCTGGCCCGCGACGCGGCCAGGCCGAGGCTGCTGCTGGTCAACTGGAAGCCGTCGCTCACCCACACCTGGCGCCAGATCGCCGACGGGGCCATCGACCGCAGGATCGACCGGCTGGCCGACTACATCAGGCGGACCTTCCCCGAGCGGTTCTTCCTGACCATCCACCACGAGCCGGAGAACGACGTGCGCGCCGGCGAGGGCTCCGGCATGCAGGCGGCCGACTACGCCGCCATGTACCGCCACGTCGTGCTGCGCCTGCGCGACAGGGGCGTGCGCAACGCGGTGACCGTCATGACCTACATGGGCGCGCCCAACTGGGCGGCCAAGCCCTGGTTCGAGCAGCTGTACCCGGGCGACGACGTGGTCGACTGGGTGGCCATGGACCCCTACGCCGATGCCTGGGTCCGCGACTTCGACGGCCTGGTCAACAAGACCCGCAGGGAGTACGGCCAGTGGCCGGGCTTCTACCGGTGGATGCAGTGGCGCTTCCCCGGCAAGCCCATCATGATCGCCGAGTGGGGCGTGTTCGAGCGTTCCCAGCAGCGCACGTTCAAGCAGGAGTTCTTCAACTCCGTGCGCACCCAGATCCAGCGCTACCCGCAGATCAAGGCGCTGGTCTACTTCGACTCGCCGCGGGCGCCGCGCGGCGACACCCGCTTCGACTCCGACCCGGCCGCCGCCAGGGCCTTCAGCGAGCTCGCGCGAGATCCCTACTTCCGCGCGACGCGCGTGCCACGGCCCTGAGCCGCCATCCGGCCAGCCCCACCAGTACGGCTGCCGCCAGCGTCCACAGCATGGCGGCCGTGCCCACGTTCAGCAGCTTGAGCGCCGAGGCCAGCAGCACGACGGCGAGCAGGGCCCTGATCAGCCCGCCCGGCGCCCGGGAGGAGATCCGGGCGCCCAGGTAGACGCCGGGGATCGAGCCGATCAGCAGCGACACCGTCAGGTCCAGCTTGAAGTCGCCGAACAGCAGGTGGCCCAGCGCGGCCGAGGCCACCAGCGGCACGGCCTGCACCAGGTCGGTGCCCACGAGCTGGTTGGCCTTGAGCGCCGGGTAGAGCGCGAGCAGCGCGACGATGATCAGCGAACCTGAGCCCACCGACGAGACCCCGACGACCAGCCCGCCTACCGTACCGACCAGTAGGGTCGGAATTGGGCGCACGACGATCTCGTGCGCGCTCGCGGAACCGCCCCGGTCGCCGAACCAGAACTTGGCCGCCAGTCCCACCACGGCCAGCAGCAGCGCCACCCCCAGCGCGTACTTCACCCCGTCGCCCACCGAGAACGCCCGCGCCACGAACACCCCCGCGAACGCGGCCGGCACCGACCCCGCGCACAGCCAGCCCACCAGGCGCAGGTTGACCGTGCCCTGCCGCAGGTGGACCAGGCTGCCGACGGGCTTCATCACCGCCGAGGCGACCAGGTCGCTGGAGACCGCGGCCAGCGGCGGCACGTTGAAGAACAGCATCATCATCGGGGTCATGAGCGCGCCACCGCCCATGCCGGTGAGACCGACGACGATGGCGACCAGGAACGAGCCGACGATCAGGGGGAGATCGATCAACGTACCCATCCTCCGCTTCTGAGCGTGTCGAGGACGCGGGAGACAGCAGCCTCGATCGAGATGTGCGTGGTGTCGATGACCAGCTCGGCGTCCTCCGGCTCCTCGTAGGGATCGGAGACGCCGGTGAACTCGGGGATCAGCCCGGCGCGCGCCTTGGCGTACAGGCCCTTGCGGTCGCGCCGCTCGCACTCCTCCAGCGGCGTGGCCACGTGCACGAGCAGGAAGTCGGCCCCCACCGACTCGACCATCTCGCGCACCTCCTCGCGGGTGCGCGCGTACGGCGCGATCGGCGCGCAGATCGCCAGCCCGCCGTGCCTGGCCGACTCCGCCGCCACGAAGCCGATGCGCCGAATGTTGAGATCGCGGTCGGCCTTGGAGAACGTCAGCCCCTTCGACAGCAGGTGGCGCACCACGTCGCCGTCCAGGTAGGTGATCGTCCTGCTGCCGAGCTCGAGCAGCGCGTCGCGCAGCCCGCGGGCGATGGTGGACTTGCCCGACCCCGACAGGCCGGTGAAGAAGACCACCAGCCCGCGCCGGTGCGGCGGCCCCGGCAGCGTGATCGGCTCGGGACCCGCCAGGTGCTCGCTGGCGCCGTAGTTCTCCGCGACGTGCTCGCGCAGCTCCAGGTCGATCTCCGGCTCCTGGCGCGGCGCCAGCGGGACCGAGACGACGATCGTGTCGGCGGGCAGCTGCTCCTTGGCCTTCAAGGCGGCCCGCACCACGGCGGGGCCCTGCTCGCCGTAGGCCAGCGGCAGCAGCAGGATCACCGCGCCCAGTTCCTTGGCCGTGGAGGTGATCTCGGTGAGGTCGTCGAGCGGGCCGCGCATGGTGACCGCCAGCGCCGGCCGTCCGGCCAGCTCCTCGCGCACCTGCGCGGGCGTACGGCGCAGCCGCGCGAACGGCCCGTGCTCGGCCGCGCCCAGGCTCCTGACGGGCCCCGCGGTCAGCCCGTCCTCGTCGTGCTCGGTCACCGTGAGTACGGCCAGCGGCACGCCCTCCGGGTCGAGCAGGGTCACCTCGCCGACCGCCTCGGGAACGTGGATGGTGACCGGGGCGGGCCACGGGGTGCCGTCCTTCAGCGTGCCGCGCTCGTGCACCGCGTGCACGTCGTCGTGACCGAGAAAGCCCTCCAGCGGGTGGAAGGCCCCGGAGAGCAGCAGCTCAAGGTCGGCGAGCTCGCGCGCGTCGGGGGTCCACTCCACGATTCCGCCATCCCAACTATTCCGATTGAATTGGTAGGAATAGTATCAGGTTCAGATGAGCCTGGCGAAGTGGTTCTGCGGCTTCCTGATGACCATGGTCACCTCATCATGGGTCGCCGGGTATCGCCCGCGTGTCAGTTTCGCCACCATCGCCACCATCGCGCTGCCGATGCGCCCCATCGCGGGACCCGTGGTCGCGCGCAGGTCGTCGGCGACCATCAGCCCCCTGGTCAGGCAGAACGTGTGCAGCCCCTCGTGCGAGGTGATCGGCTCGTACACCTTCGGCAGTGGCCCGGGCGTCCCGGCGGGCACCAGGCGCCGCCACACCAGTCGGCGCGCCCACCCCGGCGTCATCCGCACGCACAGCCCGTAGGCGGACTCGCGGTCGCGCATCCGCAGCAGCACCAGCCCGCCCGGCCGCAACGCCTGCAGCAGCCGGTCGAAGACCAGCTCGGCGTGGTGGATCCGCTCCAGCAGGAAGTTGATCTGGATCACGTCGAAGGACCGCGGCGGCAGATGCACCGACCGCATGTCGCCCAGCGACCAGGTGGCGTAGTCGCCACGCCCCGCGAGGGCCGCCCGGACCGCGGGCAGTTCCTCGTCCACCCCTGAGACCCTGGTCTCGATGCGCTCCAGGGCCATCGGCTCGTGCTGGGCACACCCGGCGACCAGGATGTCCAGCCGTCGCCCCAGCTGCTCGGTCCACTGCTCGCGGATCCGCTGACCAAACAGGTCGCCCCGCCAGGCGACCGTCCGCACCTCTGACATGTCACCCACAGTAGCCATTAGATCTCCATGGGTTAGGTATTTCCCCGAGGTGCTAGCGTGCCCCGCTGTGGACGAGCGTGTGTATGTGGGCAACGCGGACGTTGACGCCCTCAGCGAGCGGGGCTGGCTGCTCGGGCACTTCCGTCCGGAAACGGACCCGCGGCACAGCCAGGACGTCGAGATCAAATGGGGCGTCCACCCGCCCGGCGACGAGCGGGCCGCATGGGTCAGGGGAGAGGAACGCACGGCCCTGCTCGTCCTCATCAGCGGCCGCTTCCGCGTCGAGCTGCCCGGGCGCAGCGTGCTGCTGGCCAAGCGCGGCGACTACGTCGTGTGGGGGCACGGGGTCGATCACTCCTGGTACGCCGAGGAGGAATCCGTCGTGCTCACCGTGCGCTGGCCCTCCGTCCCCGGCTACGCCGTCGGGGGCTGACGGCAAGTAGGCTGGACGTCGAAACCCCCGTGACCACGTTCGGCCGGGGGTAGTTGCGTTGCGCTCGTGGGGCTGTGGGTTTATCTGATGAGTCTTTCCGGACTGCTTGACCTTGTCGCCGCCGACCCGAAACTGACCAGCGCTCTCGAAGAGGGCGGAGACGTCGCGCTGATCGCACCGTCGGCGCTGCGGCCCTTCGGCGTGGCCGCGCTCGCCGGGCACGACCGGACCACCGTGCTGGCCGTCACCGCCACCGGGCGGGAGGCCGAGGACCTGGCCGCCGCGCTGACCAGCCTGATGGAGCCCACCTCGGTCGCGGTGTTCCCGGCCTGGGAGACGCTGCCGCACGAGCGGCTCTCGCCGCGCAGCGACACTGTCGGCCAGCGCCTGGCCGTGCTGCGCAGGCTGGCACACCCGATCAAGGACGACCCCGCCGCCGGGCCGCTGAGCGTGATCGTGGCGCCGATCAGGGCGCTGCTGCAGCCGATCGTGCGCGGCCTGGGCGAGCTGGAGCCGACCAGGCTCAGGGCCGGCGACGAGGCCGACCTGGAAGAGGTCGTCGACCGGCTCGTCGAGAACGGCTACCACCGCGTCGACATGGTCGAGCGGCGCGGCGAGGTCGCCGTGCGCGGCGGCCTGCTCGACGTGTTCCCGCCGACCGAGGAGCACCCGCTGCGGCTGGAGTTCTGGGGCGACACGGTCGAGGAGATCCGCTGGTTCAAGGTGGCCGACCAGCGCTCGCTCGAGGCGGCCGACGGCGGGCTGTTCGCGCCGCCCTGCCGCGAGCTGCTGCTGACCCAGGAGGTGCGGCAGCGGGCGCGCGAGCTGGCCGAGCAGCACCCCGCGCTGGCCGAGGTGCTCGACCAGCTGGGCGACGGCATCCCGGTGGAGGGCATGGAGGCCTTCGCCCCGGTGCTGGCCGGCGAGATGGACCTGCTGCTCGACCACCTGCCCGTCCGCTCGGCGGTGTTCGTCTGCGACCCCGAGCGGATCAGGAGCAGGGCCGAGGAACTGGTCAGGACCTCGCAGGAGTTCCTCGAGGCCTCCTGGATCAACGCGGCGGCCGGCGGCGAGGCACCCATCGACCTGGGCGCCGCGGCCTTCAGGAGCCTGGAGGAGATCCGCGGCCACGCCGACACGCTCGGCCAGCCGTGGTGGACGATGGCGCCCTTCGGCAACGGCGTCGAGCTGGGCGCGCAGGACTCCGAGGCCTACCGCGGCGACACCGCCAAGGCGCTGGGCGATATCAAGGGCTGGCTCGGCGACGGCAAGGCCGTCGTGCTGCTCAGCGAGGGCCACGGCTCGGCCGCGCGCATGGTGGAACTGCTCAAGGGCGTGGACGTCCCCGCCCGTCTGCAGGAATTCCTGGACACGGCCCCCGAGCCCAAAGTCGTCCATGTCACGACAGGTCTGATCGAGCACGGATTCATCACCCCCAGCTTGGCCGTGCTCACGCACCTCGACCTGGTCGGGCAGAAGGCCTCCACCAAGGACATGCGGCGCCTGCCCAGCCGCCGGCGCAACATGGTCGACCCGCTGCAGCTCAAGGTCGGCGACCACGTCGTGCACGAACAGCACGGCGTCGGCCGCTACATCGAGATGGTCCAGCGCACCGTGCAGGGCGCCACCCGCGAGTACCTGGTCATCGAGTACGCCAAGGGCGACCGGCTGTACGTGCCCACCGACCAGCTCGACGAGGTCACCCGCTACGTCGGCGGCGAGGCGCCCACGCTCAACAGGATGGGCGGCGCCGACTGGGCCAAGGCCAAGTCCAGGGCCAAGAAGGCGGTCAAGGAGATCGCCGGCGAGCTGATCCGCCTCTACAGCGCCCGCATGGCCAGCCCGGGGCACCCCTTCGCGGCCGACAGCCCCTGGCAGCGCGAGATGGAGGACGCCTTCCCCTACGCCGAGACAGGCGACCAGCTCGAGGCCATCGACGAGGTCAAGCGCGACATGGAGCGCGGCGTCCCGATGGACCGGCTGATCTGCGGCGACGTGGGCTACGGCAAGACCGAGATCGCCGTGCGGGCCGCCTTCAAGGCCGTGCAGGACGGCAAGCAGGTCGCCGTGCTCGTGCCGACCACGCTGCTGGTGCAGCAGCACATGTCCACCTTCACCGAGCGCTTCTCCAGCTTCCCCGTGACGCTCAAGCCCGTCTCCCGCTTCCAGAGCGACGGCGAGGTCAAGGAGACCCTGGAGGGCCTGCGCTCCGGCGGCGTCGACCTGGTCATCGGCACCCACCGGCTGCTCAGCCCCGAGGTCCGCTTCAAGGACCTGGGCCTGATCATCATCGACGAGGAGCAGCGCTTCGGCGTCGAGCACAAGGAGGCCATGAAGCACCTGCGCACCCAGGTCGACGTGCTGGCCATGTCGGCCACGCCGATCCCGCGCACGCTGGAGATGGGCCTGACCGGCATCCGCGAGATGTCCACGATCCTGACCCCGCCGGAGGAGCGGCACCCGATCCTCACCTTCGTCGGCCCCTACGACGAGAAGCAGATCGCCGCCGCCGTCCGCCGCGAGCTGATGCGCGACGGCCAGATCTTCTTCGTGCACAACCGGGTGGCCTCGATCAACCGCGTCGCCGCCAGGATCAGGGAGCTGGTCCCCGAGGCGCGCATCGCGGTGGCGCACGGGCAGATGAACGAGCACCAGCTCGAGAAGATCATGGTCGGCTTCTGGGAGCGCGAGTACGACGTGCTCGTCTCCACCACGATCGTCGAGTCCGGCCTGGACGTGCCCAACGCCAACACGCTGATCGTCGACCGCGCAGACAACTACGGCCTGTCGCAGCTGCACCAGCTGCGCGGCCGCGTCGGCCGGGGCCGCGAGCGCGGCTACGCCTACTTCCTCTACCCGCCGGAGAAGCCGCTGACCGAGACCGCGCACGAGCGCCTGGCCACGATCGCGCAGCACACCGAGATGGGCGCCGGCATGTACGTGGCGATGAAGGACCTGGAGATCCGCGGCGCGGGCAACGTGCTGGGCGCCGAACAGTCCGGGTTCATCGCCGGTGTGGGCTTCGACCTGTACGTCCGGCTGATGGCGGAAGCCGTACAGGAGCAGAAGGCCAAGCTGAGCGGCGAGGAGGTCGTCGAGGAGCACCACGACGTCAAGGTCGAGCTGCCGATCAACGCGCACATCCCGCACGACTACGTCACCTCCGAGCGGCTGCGCCTGGAGGCCTACAAGCGCATCGCCGCCATCACCGCCGACATCGGCATCGACGAGGTGCGCGACGAGCTGACCGACAGGTACGGCAAGCCACCCGTCGAGGTGGAGAACCTGCTCGAGGTGGCCCACTTCCGGCTGCGGGCACGCCAGGCGGGGCTGACCGACGTCACGCTGCAGGGGCAGAACATCAAGTTCGGCCCCGTCACACTGAAGGAGTCGCAGCAGGTCCGCCTCGACCGGCTGTACAAGAAGGCCATCTACAAGGCCGCGGCGGAGATGCTGCTGGTGCCGGTGCCCAAGACCAAGCCCCTGGGCGGGCAGCCGTTGCGGGATCTTGATCTGCTGAAATGGTGCGGAGACCTGGTCCAGGCCATGTTCCTCGAGCCGGCGCGGGTAAGCTAGCCGCGGTTTGTGTCGGAAAGGGAAGCACGTGAAGTCGATTCGAGTGGCTCTGGCCGCCGCCGCGGCGGGCATAGCGCTGACCGCCTGCTCCTCACCCCTGCAGGCCGGAGCCGCGGCCGTCGTGGGTGACGAGCGCATCTCGGCGGACCAGCTCAACACCAAGGTCAAGGGATTCGAGGAGGCGCTGAGGCTCGCCAAGATCGAGCCCTCCCAGCTCCCGCTGCCCGTCAACCAGTTCGTCCTGCTCGGCATGACGAACGAGGCGGCGGCCCGCCAGCTGGCGGCCAAGTACAACATGCAGGTCACCGAGGCGGAGGTGGACGCCGCGCTCAAGGACCCGGGCCAGCAGTCCTCGCCCGAGCTGAACCTGCTGTCCAAGGGCGTCGTCCCGACGGACGCGCGCGGCTACATCAGGGCCGAGGTCGGGCTGAAGAAGGTCGTCGACTCCCTCGGCGGCCAGCAGAACCAGCAGGCCATGGCCAAGCTGCGCGCCGACTTCGGCTCCATCAAGGTCGTCTACAGCCCGCGCTACGGCACCTTCGACCCGCAGCAGGGCTTCATCGACACCGGGCGCTTCGGCAAGCTCGAGCCCGCACCGCAGCAGCAGCAACAGCAGCAGCCGCAGGGCTGACCCATGCCGCTGATCGTCGTCACCACCTCGCCGCGGGTCGCTCCGGGCCTGCTGAGCCACCAGGCCTGGCAGGCGTTCCGCAGCGGGAGGGTGCTGGCCGGGTCCGAGGACCACCCGCACCTGCCCTACCTGGCGGAAGCGGGCGTCGAGGTGCAGGTCGTCACCCCCGACGCGCGGCGGCTGGCCCGTCAGGCGGTCGAGGACACCGTGGTGTGGCTGGCCGACGACGACGAAGACTTCATGCGGGCGATCGGTCACGCCGCCATCGAGCTGCCCGAGCCGCCGGTCATCGAGGTCGTGCCCGGCTCCTACGACCTGCCGGGCGCCCGGGTGCTCGACCTGGTCGCGGTGATGGAACGGCTGCGCGCCGAGTGCCCGTGGGACCGCAAGCAGACCCACGAGACGCTCGTCCCCTACCTGCTCGAAGAGGCCTACGAGGTGCTCGAGACGGTCGAACAGGGCGACTACTCCGCGCTGCGCGAGGAACTCGGCGACGTGCTGCTGCAGGTGGCCTTCCACGCCCGGGTGGCCGAGGGGTTCGACATCGACGACGTCGCCCAGGGCATCGTGGACAAGCTGATCCGCCGCCACCCGCACGTCTTCGGTACCGTGACCGTCGAGAGCGCCGACGAGGTCAACGCCAACTGGGAGGCCATCAAGGCCACTGAGCGGGCGGGCAAGGACACCTTCGACGGCGTCCCCATGGGCCAGCCCGCGCTCTCGCTGGCCGCCCAGCTGCTGGGGCGGGCCGAACGCTCCGGCGCGCCCGACGCGCTGGCCTCGGCCGTCGGCCAGGGCGTCGCCCGCGAGCTGTGGGACCTGGTCCGCCGCGCCCACGAGGCGGGCCTCGACGCGGAGGCGGAGCTGCGCGCCGCCGCCCGCACCTACCGCGACCGTGTCCGCGCCTGGGAATCTGGCCAGCAGCCCGGTTAGGCCGCTATTTTCCCGATCTATGGATTTGCGCCCCGGTGATCCGGACCTCTTAGCCGGCTACACCCTTGACGGCTTCCTCGGCGAGGGCGGGCAGGGCACGGTGTACGCCGGCGAGGCCCCCGACGGCACGCGGGTGGCGGTCAAGGTGCTGCACGCCCGCTTCGCCGGCGACGCCGAGGCCGTGCGGCGCTTCCGGCGGGAGATCGACATGGCCCGCCAGGTGGCCCAGTTCTGCACCGCCAGGGTCCTGGACGCCGGGGTGGAGGGCGGCCTGCCGTACCTGGTGAGCGAGTTCGTCGAAAGCGTGCCGCTCGAGCAGGCCGTGCGCGAGCGCGGGCCGCTGAAGGGCGACGACCTGACCAGGCTGGCCGTGGGGACGATGACCGCGCTGGTGGCCATCCACCGGGCCGGGATCGTGCACCGCGACTTCAAGCCCAAGAACGTGCTGCTGGCCGCCGACGGGCCCCGGGTGATCGACTTCGGGATCGCCACGACGGTCGACTCGACGTCGGTGACCGGCGGGACCGTGGTGGGCTCGCCCGCCTACATGGCGCCCGAGCAGATCCAGGGCGCCGCGGTCGGGCCCGCGGCCGACGTGTTCGGGTGGGCGGGGACCATGGTCTTCGCCGCCACGGGGAAGCCCGCCTTCGGCTCCGACTCGATCCCCGCGGTGCTGAACCGGGTGCTCAACACGGTCGCCGACCTGTCCGAGGTGCCCGAGCCGCTGCGTCCGCTGCTCGCGGCGTGCCTGCACAAGGATCCCGCCGCCCGGCCGGCGGCCGCCGACGTGCTGATGCGGCTGATGGGCGCCACCCTCGACGAGGTGGTGCCCGACAAGGCTCCCGAGACGCCTGTCACCCCTCCTAAACGGGGGAGCGCGGGGCGGGCGCGGATGGCCATCGCGGCGGCCAGCACCGCCGCGCTCGGCGCGCTGGCCGTGGCGGCGTTCGCGCTGCCTCACGGGCCGCAGGTCATGCAGCGCCTGCCCAACGAGAGCACCCTGACAGGCGCGCCCGTCTCCGCCTCGCGGCACGCCGTACCGCAGAGCGCCCCCGCCACCCGCAAGACCATCCGGCCGCCCACGACCCACCCGCCGACCGACCCCGCCACCACCAAGCCCGCGACCAAGCCGGCCACGAGCGCGCCACCGTCGAGCCCGGCCACCACCGCACCGCCCACCCAAGGGACGCCGACGGCCGAGCCGCCTCGCCGGGACCGATACGGATGGGGGCTGGTGCCGCCGCTCAGGATCGGCAAATGGAAGGTCTTCGGGCCCAAGACCGTGGCCGCCGCCGGCCTGGACGGCGAGCGCCGCGACGACCTGCTGCGCGTCGACCCGCTGCCCCAGGGCACCTACCACCTCAGGGCGCAGCTGACCCTGCTGGAGCGCGGCAGCACCGCCGCAGCGCCCAGGTACGGCGTGCTGGTGGCCGTCAGCGGCCCCGGCGACTACGCCGAGGCCTACATCGACCTCAGGAACAAGGCGCTGACCACCCACGCCTGGACCGGCGGCGCCTCCTCACCGTGGCAGAGCACCAAGCTGCCCGCCGGGTTCGACCCGAGGACGTCGCACGCGGTCAAGGTGATCAGGAACGGCGACACGTTCACCTTCGTCCTTGACGGCGTGCCCCTGCAGACCCGCACGTTCAAGCTGCCGCAGGGCGGCAGGGCCGGCCTGACGACCCTCGACTGCCGCGCCCGCTTCGAGAACCTCAGGATCCTCTGACCCCGGCCACGAACTGCATCAGCCCGGCCGTCCTGCGGCGCACCTCGGTGAAGCCGCGCTCGGCCAGCGCGGCGGTCACCTCGTCGTCGCCGAACATGCGCACCCCGCTCACCTGCCCGAACACGTCGTTGAGCGGCCCGATCCCCGGCAGCCGCCGGGTGGTCAGGATCGCCAGCCGCCCGCCGGGCCGCAGCACCCTGGCCATGCTCGACAGCGCCTCGAAGGGCCGGTCGAACAGGTAGAGCGCGGCGAAGCACGACACGGCGTCGAAACAGCCCGCGTGGAAGGGCAGCGACACCGCGTCCGCCCTGACGAACTCCAGCCGCTCCCGGTACGGCGAGCGGCCCGTCTCCATGACCGCCTGGTCCAGCATCGAGGCCGAGGCGTCCAGCCCCACCACCAGCCCGGCCTCGCCCACGGCGGGCGCGAGCGCGCGGGCCACGTTGCCCGGCCCGCAGGCCACGTCGAGCACCACGTCACCGGGGGAAAGCGCGAGCAGGTCCCTGATGAGCGCCATCTCCTGCGCGGTCGAGGGCCCGAGCGGCCCCTTGGCCAGACCGATCAGGGCCGGCCGCCACAGCCGCTCGTAGATCTGCGGCAGCGCGCTCGACCGCATCAGCCGCTGCGCGATCGAGTCGTCGCCCGGCCCCTCGGGCAGCAGGTCGAGATAGCCGCGCGTACGGTCGGGATCCGTCACCGGCGGCTCGAGCAGCTTCAGCACCCGCTCCATGAACCCATTAGATCAAGTGGCGGGATGAAGCGTGAAATGTCAGGATCTCTTGGTTGAACGGGGGGAGTTCGTGATGCCGGAGGTGCGCGAGCTGCATCAGGCGGAGCCGCGCGAGATCGCCGGATACCGCCTGCGCGGCGGGCTGGGCGACGGCGGGCAGGGGTCGGTGTACCTGGGGGAGGCCGCCGACGGGACCCGTGTCGCGATCAAGGTGCTGCACACCCGGCTGCTCGGCAACGACAAGGCACGCCGCCGCTTCCTGCAGGAGGGCGCGACCGCCGAGCGGGTCGCCGGGTTCTGCACGGCGCGGGTGTACGAGACCGGGTTCCTCGACGGCCGGCCGTACATCGTCAGCGAGTACATCGACGGGCCGTCGCTGCAGGACCTGGGGCCGCGCAACGGGGGCGCGCTCGAGCGGCTGGCGGTCGGCACGGCCACCGCGCTGGCCGCCATCCACCGGGCCGGGATCGTGCACCGCGACTTCAAGCCCAGCAACGTGCTCATCGGGCCGGACGGGCCGCGCGTGATCGACTTCGGCATCGCCAAGGAGATGGACGTCGCCACCACCGCGAGCAGCGTCGTCGGCACCCCCGGCTACATGGCGCCCGAGCAGATCGCCGGCGAGAACGCCACCGCGGCCTCCGACATGTTCAGCTGGGCCTCCACGATCGCCTACGCGGCCACCGGCGCGCCGCTGTTCGGCCGCGACTCGATCCCCGCGGTCATGCACCGCATCCTCAACACCGAGCCGGACCTGAGCCGCGTGCAGGAGCCGCTGCGCTCGGTGCTGGCGGCGTGCCTGGTCAAGGACCCGGCCGCCAGGCCCTCGGCCGACGAGGTGCTGATGCGCCTGCTCGGCAGCACCAATCCCACCGAGCAGCCGATCCCCGCCAGGCAGCACACCCGGGTCGAGCCGCCCGCCACCAGGGAGCGCGGGCCGGTTCCGCGCAGGCGCGGGCGGCGCGCCGGCCTGGTGGTCGCCGGCGTGACGGCCGTGGTGATCGCGGGCGTGGCCGTCGGCATCATCTTCCGCCCGTCCAACCTCCCGTCGCAGACGACCACCAACACCTACGGCACGTCGGTGGGCCTCCCCTTCGGACCCGACGGCGCCGACGTCACCGCCATGGCCGTGGGCACCTACCAGGGCGGGCCCGCCGTGGCCTACGCCGACGGCACCAGCCACGCCATCGAGGTGTGGCAGGCGGAGACCGGGAAACGCATCGCCTGGCTGCCCGGCGCCGCCAGGTCACCGGTCCTGTCGATGGCCATGGTCACCGGGACGGGCAGGCCGACGGTCATGTGGTCGGGGGCCGACGGCGTCGTGCGGCAGTGGGCGGTCGGCGACCCCAAGCCGGGCGCCTACTTCAAGCTGTGCGACAGGAACGCCCGCCTGGCCGTGCGCGGATCCGTCGTGGCGGTCGGCTGCGCCGACGGCTCCATCAGGTCCGTCGACCCCTCCGGCCGCAAGCTCCCGGCCGCCGTCACCTACGTCAAGGGGCCGGTCACCGCGCTGGCCTGGGACTCCGCGGGCGACCGGCTGATGGTCGGCACCCAGATCGGCTACGTGGCCGTGGGCGACCGCGGCTTCATGGTCAAGGGCGCGGTCCGTGCCCTGGCCCCGATGCTCGGCGGCAAGGTCGCCGTCACCACCGGCACCACCGCCACCGTCTACACCGTGCCCGCGGGAACCCGGGTGCGGACGATCCCCGACACGATCCGCGGCATGGGCGTGACCCACGCCGGCGGCCAGGAGGTGGTCGTCGGCATGGCCGCGGAGCTCAACGTCTGGAACCCGGTGTCGGGCGCGTCCCTGGGCAGGCTGACAGGGCCGGGCGAGGGCGTGACCGACCTGGCCGTCTCGGACGGCCTGGTGGCCGCCGTGGTGGAGGGCAGACTGCGCGTCTGGAGCCTTGACGGCCAGGGCTAGTGGCTACCGATAGGCTCTAACCGCATACCAGCCTTTCGACTTAGGAGCGCATTCCGTGGCTACCATCGAGGTCGTCTACGCCCGAGAGATCCTCGACTCCAGGGGCAACCCGACCGTCGAGGTCGAGGTGGTACTGGACGACGGAAGCAGCGGCCGTGCGGCGGTGCCCAGCGGTGCGTCCACCGGCCAGTTCGAGGCGGTCGAGCTGCGCGACGGCGGCGAGCGCTACGCCGGCAAGGGCGTCGAGAAGGCCGTGCTCGCGGTCACCGACGAGATCTTCGACGAGGTCCACGGCGTCGAGGCCGAGGACCAGCGCATCATCGACCAGATCATGATCGACCTGGACGCCACGCCCAACAAGGCGAAGCTGGGCGCCAACGCCATCCTGGGCGTGTCGCTGGCCGTGGCCAAGGCCGCCGCCGACAGCGCCGAGCTGCCGCTGTTCCGCTACGTGGGCGGGCCCAACGCGCACGTGCTGCCGGTGCCGATGATGAACATCCTCAACGGCGGCGCGCACGCCGACACCAACGTGGACATCCAGGAGTTCATGATCGCGCCGATCGGCGCGGAGACCTTCCGCGAGGCCGTGCGCATGGGCACCGAGGTCTACCACACGCTGAAGAAGGTGCTGAAGGAGAAGGGCTACGCCACCGGCCTGGGCGACGAGGGCGGCTTCGCGCCCAACCTGCCCTCCAACCGCGACGCGCTCGACCTGATCCTGGTCGCCATCGAGCGGGCCGGATACGTGCCCGGCCAGGACATCGCGCTCGCGCTGGACGTGGCCGCCTCCGAGTTCCACAAGGACGGCGTCTACACCATCGACGGCAAGGGCCTCAGCGCCGACGAGCTCATCGAGTTCTACACCGACCTGGTCGACTCCTATCCGCTGGTCTCCATCGAGGACCCGCTGGACGAGGAGGACTGGGAGGGCTGGAAGAAGATCACCAAGGCGCTCGGCGACAAGGTGCAGCTCGTCGGCGACGACCTGTTCGTCACCAACCCCGAGCGGCTCGGCCGCGGCATCGCCGAGGGCGCCGCCAACGCCCTGCTGGTCAAGGTCAACCAGATCGGCACGCTCAGCGAGACGCTCGACGCCGTCGACCTGGCCCACCGCAGCGGCTACCGGTGCATGATGAGCCACCGCTCCGGCGAGACCGAGGACACCACGATCGCCGACCTGGCCGTCGCGGTGAACTGCGGCCAGATCAAGACCGGCGCGCCCGCCCGCTCCGACCGCGTCGCCAAGTACAACCAGCTGCTGCGCATCGAGGAACTCCTCGACGACGCCGCCCGCTACGCGGGTCGCGCGGCGTTCCCGCGCTTCCAGCGCTAGCTTGTGGTACGGCTCGCGCCGCATCGTCGTGCGGCGCGAGCCCGACGCGGAGGGGGAGCAGTGGCGAAACGACCTCAGCTGACCGGACGTGCGGCCATCCTGGCGGTCGTGGTGTGCGCGATCGCGATGAGCCTGGCCTACCCTGTGCGGGAGTACATCGCCAACCGCCGTGACCTGGCGGCACTGCAGGAGGAGAAGGCCAGGGTCGACGCCGAGACCCGCCGCATCGCCCAGCAGGCCGAGCAGATCAAGGACCCCAACGACATCAAACGCCGCGCCAAGGAGGAGCTGCACTACTGCGGCGCGGGCGAGAAGTGCTACGTCGTCATGGACCGCCCGCCCGAGCAGGCCAAGACGGCCGTCAAGCAGCAGGCCGCGGCCCCGCCCCCGTGGTATCAGACACTGTGGGAGTCGGTGGAGGCGGCAGACAAGGGCACCGGGCACAAAGCAGGGACGACAGGTGGAAAGTAAGGACGTCGAGGCCGTCGAGAAGCAGCTCGGCCGCCCGCCCCGCGGACTGCGCCGGGTGGCGCACCGCTGCCCGTGCGGCAACCCCGACGTGGTGGAGACCGCCCCACGCCTGCCCGACGGTTCGCCGTTCCCCACGCTCTACTACCTGACCTGCCCCAAGGCCGCCTCGGCGATCGGCACGCTCGAGGGCTCGGGGCTGATGCGCGAGATGCAGGCCCGCCTGGCCGACGATCCCGAGCTGGCCGCCGCCTACCAGGCCGCGCACGACGACTACGTCGCCAGGCGCGACAAGGCCGCCGAGGAGGAGGGCCTCGAGCCGCTCCCGCGGGGGATGCAGAGCACGGGTGGCATGCCGTACCGGGTCAAGTGCCTGCACGCGCTGGTGGCGCACGAGCTGGCCGCGCCGGGCGGCAACCCGTTCGGCAGGGAGGCGCTCGAGGCGCTCCCCGAATGGTGGAAGGACGGACCCTGCGTATGACTGGGCGTGTAGCCGCCGTCGACTGCGGCACCAACTCCGTGCGCCTGCTGGTCGCCGACGTCGTCGACGGCACGCTCACCGACCTCGAGCGGCGCATGGAGATCGTACGGCTCGGCCAGGGCGTCGACCGGACGGGCAGGCTGGCCCCCGACGCCCTGGAGCGCACGTTCACGGCGATGCGCGGCTACCGCAAGCTGATCGACCAGCACGGCGCGGTGGCGACCCGGGTGGTGGCCACCAGCGCGACCCGCGACGCGGAGAACCGGCGGGAGTTCGTCGACGGCGTCCGTGAGATCTTCGGCGTCGTGCCCGAGGTGATCACCGGGGCGGAGGAGGCCGAGCTGTCGTTCACCGGCGCCACGCGGAGCCTGAGCGAGGGGGCGCCCTACCTGGTGGTGGACATCGGCGGCGGCTCGACCGAGTTCGTGGTGGGATCCGAGCACGCCGAGGCCGCCCTGTCCGTCGACATCGGATGCGTGCGGCTGACCGAGCGCCACCTCAAGGAGGCGGGCGACCCGCCGGGCGCCGTCGCGCTCGAAGCCGTGGTGGCCGACATCGAGGCGGCATTGGACCTGGTGACGCATTCGGTGCCGGTCGAACGGGCGCACACGCTCGTCGGACTGGCGGGTTCCGTGACGACCGTGGCGGGAATCGCGCTGGGCCTTCCCGAATACGATCCGGAGCGGATTCATCACGCGCGGATTTCGGCGCAGGACGTTCACGAGGTGACGCGGAGATTGCTCGCGATGACCCATCGTGAGCGGGCGGAGATAGGGGTCATGCACCCGGGCCGCGTCGACGTCATCGGGGCCGGCGCGCTGATTCTCGACCGCATCGTGAGGCGGTTCGCGTTTTCCCAGGTCGTCGTCAGCGAACACGACATTCTGGATGGAATTGCCTGGAAGCTCGCCTGAATCTTCAGCAAATCCAGACATATCCGGCCTTGGGCGTGTGTTGAGCGTGCAATCTGTTTTGTGATTAGGTAAAGGGGCTTTACGGGGGCTTTGCCATATCGCCGGACACGGATGGTGTCCGCGTGGCGACCGTTCCCGAGCGTCTTTTCCCTCACGGAATGGAGCACTCTCACATGAAGTCCGTTGGGTTGGCACGTAGGGCGGCGGCGTTCAGCGCCTCCGCCGCCGTGCTGGCCGCCATGGTCACGGGACTGGTCTCCAGCCCCGCCCAGGCGGCGACCCCCGCTGCCGCGGGCAAGGCGGTTCAGGCCGCCGCCGCGGGCCAGGCGGGACACAAGCCGAAGGTCTCGATCACCACGCCGAAGGCTTCGCCCGGCGACTACCAGGGCGCCTGCCCGGTCAAGGTCAACCTCTCCTCGACCATCAAGGTCCCGGTGAAGGGCAAGACCGAGCTGGCCTACCGCTGGCTGCACGGTGACGGGTCCAAGGGCAAGGTCAAGGTCGTCAAGCTCAAGGGCCACGGCAACAAGTACGTGAAGGTCAAGGAGTCCCTCACCTTCAACGGCGACGTGAAGGGCTGGGAGGCCGTCCAGGTCCTCGGTCCGCGCAAGGCCGTGTCGAAGAAGGGCTACTTCTCCGTCTCGTGCGACAACGGTGACCACGGCGACGACAACATCCGCGTGTGGGCCCGCGCCTGGGCCGACCCGGACTCGTACGTCGGTCCGTGCACCCCTGGCGACAAGATCGACTTCGGCGGCGTGATCAAGGTCAACCGTCCGACGTGGGTCAAGTACCGCTGGGTCCTCAACGGTGACGTCGTCGACGGCGGCACCATCAAGGTCTGGGACTCCCGCAGGGTGGACCTGGGCTACTCGCCGCGTCAGAGCCAGCGTGGCTGGGCGCAGCTGGTCATCGTCGGCCCCGACGAGGGCGCGTCCAACCGGGCCTACTACAAGGTCTGGTGCAAGGACGAGACCCCGCACGTCAAGGTTTCCGCCACCGACCTGGTGACGGGCACCAACCACGACGGCTGCAAGGTCGGCGCCAACGCCAACATCAACAGCACCGGCCCGGCCCGCGTGAAGTACGTCTGGTCCGTCAACGGCACCCCCGTTGCCAAGGACGAGGCCGTCTTCTCCGGCGCCGGCACCAAGAACGTGGTCCTGGCGGACCAGGTTCTGGCCGGTGACGCCAAGAACGGCGGCAAGATCACGCTGTCGGTCTACGGCCCCGACAACAGCGACTCGATCACCCAGAGCTACGCCGCGTGCGTGGCCAAGGCGAGCGTGTCCGCGGTGTCGGTCGTCGGCCAGCGCAACGACATGTGCAAGGACACGCGTGGTCCCGGCGTCGACTTCCAGGCGACCCTGCACACCACCGCTTCCGCCACGGTCAAGTACCACTGGGTCGTGAACGGCAAGCAGGACGGGCCGCAGCTGGAGCGCAAGGTCGACGGCGACATGGTCGTGACCTGGGGCATCGGAGGCACCCACGGTGCTTCTGAGACCTCCGGCTCGATCGAGCTCGTGATCGACGGCCCGAACTCGGCGTCCTCGGGCGCCACCTCCTTCGTGAAGACCTGCCCTCCGGCGGCCTGATCGAAGTGACCTGAGACCGGATGGTGCCCTCGGGCGCCATCCGGTTTCTTGTTGGCACTACTGTGCTTAACACAGTAGTGTGCATCGCGTGGATACAAGCCAGCTCCTCAAGGGCGTGCTCGATCTGGCCGTGCTGGCGGTGCTCGACGAGCGCGACGGCTACGGCTACGACATCGTGCGCAGGCTCCGCGAGGCCGGGCTCGAGGAGGTGGGCGACGCCTCCGTCTACGGCACGCTGCGGCGGCTGTTCAAGGCCGGGGTGCTCACGTCCTACGTGGTCGCCTCCGGCGAGGGGCCCCACCGCAAGTACTACGGCCTCAACGACGCGGGGCGCGGCCTGTACGCCTCGTCGGCCAAGACCTGGGCCTCATTCGCCGCCACCATGGCATCGCTGCTCGAGAAGGGGAACGCGTGATGACTGTCGAGGAGTACGCGCGAGCCGTACGCGAGGCGCTCGCCGACCATCCCGACCGGGACGGGCTGCTGGAGGACCTCGACGACCACCTGGCCGAGATCGCCATGGAGTCCGGCCTGCCGCTGGAGGAGCGGCTCGGACCGCCGATCGCCTACGCCGCCGAGCTCGCGGCCGCCTACGGGGGCAGGCCGGAAGGTCGGAGAGGGGCGTGGAGCCGCGTCAGGGCCCTGGCGCACCACGAGTCGTTCACGGCGGCGCGGGGCTTCATACGGCAGCTCAGGCCCGGCTGGTGGGTGCTGCGCGGCTACGCGCTCGCCATGCTGCTGCAGGTGCTGACGTTTCGCAGCGGGCTGGTGCCCGCCAACCCGGGTGAGTTCCTGATGGCCGCGGGCGGGGTGGCGGTCTCGGTGTGGATCGGCATGCGCAGGCCCGTGCGGCTGCTGGTGCCCCTGGTCGTGGCGCTCAACGTGCTGGGCGGCTTCGCGGTGCTCGCCGGGGCCGTCCAAGCCCAGGAGTGGAAGGACGCGGAACAGCGGAGTTCCCTGGAGGGGGAGATCGTGCGGCAGGTCTCCGTGGGCGACGAGGTCTACAACATCAAGCCGTACGCCAAGGACGGCAGCCCGCTGAAGGACGTCTACCTCTACGATCAGGACGGCAAGCCGATCACGGTCGACCCCGAGGACTTCGGCTACCAGGTGGACCGCTCGTGCGGTGAGCCGGTGCTCAACCGCTACCCGCTGCCGCTGGTGAGCACCTCGCAGGACGAACAGGCCGCCACCGCTCCTCAGGTCTGTCCCAGCCCGACCCCGTCCAGGACGAAGTGATCGGGCACCATCGGAGTCATGAGCTTCGTACCACCGGGCAGCGGCTGGCCCGGCGATCCCGCGACGGCTGACACGCCCGTCGCCCAGGACCCCGCGGACGTGCGCCGCCTCGCGGCCACCAGCAGCACCCTCGCGGAGCTCACGGCCAGGCAGTCCGTCTGCCGTGCCTGCCCCCGCCTGGTGGCCTGGCGCGAAGAGGTCGCCGAGGTGAGGCGGCGCGCGTTCGCGGACGAGACGTACTGGGGTCGGCCGGTTCCCGGCTGGGGCGACGAGGAGCCGCGCGTGCTGATCGTGGGCCTGGCCCCCGCGGCGCACGGCGGCAACCGGACGGGGCGGATCTTCACCGGTGACCGCAGCGGCGACTGGCTGTTCGCCTCGCTGTACCGCAGCGGCCTCGCCGTACAGGAGACCAGCACGCACGCCGGTGACGGGCAGAAGCTCGTCGGGGCGCGGGTGGCGGCGGCGGTGAGATGCGCGCCGCCGGCCAACAAGCCCACGCCGGAGGAGCGTGACGCCTGCCGGCCGTGGCTGGAGCGGGAGATCGAGCTCGTACGGCCGGGGCTCAGGGTGATCGTGGCGCTGGGCGGGTTCGCCTGGCAGGCGGCGTGGCCGGCGCTGAAGGCGGCCGGGTTCGACCTGCCGCGCTCGAGGCCGGCGTTCGGGCACGGGGTCGAGGTCGTCATCGGTGACGTGACGTTGCTCGGCTGCTATCACCCCAGCCAGCAGAACACCTTCACCGGCAGGGTCACCGCCGAGATGCTGGACCAGGTCTTCGCCAGGGCCCGCGAGATGGCGGTGTGACGAGGAGCACCACCCCCGGAATAGATTTCCTGACGGGCGCCTTATAACCTTGTGAATGCTTTCACAAGCACTCCACGAGGATGGGGCCTCAGGATGAACAAGAACATCCTTATCGTCGGCGGCGGATACGTCGGCCTGTACACCGCGCTGCGTCTGCAGAAGAAACTCCGGAGCCAGCTGCGTTCCGGCGACGTGACCATCACCATCATCGACCCCCAGTCCTACATGACCTACCAGCCGTTCCTCCCCGAGGCGGCGGCCGGCAGCCTGTCGCCGCGGCACATGGTCGCGCCGCTGCGGCGGATCCTGCCCAAGGTGCGCATACTCAACGGCACGGTGACCAAGGTCAACCACTCCGAGCGGACCGCCACCTTCCAGCCCGCCGAGGGCGAGTCGCGCGAGGTCGCCTACGACGTGATCGTCATGGCCGTCGGCTCGATCTCGCGGACGCTGCCGATCCCCGGGCTCACCGACATCGGCATCGGCTTCAAGGAGGTCGGCGAGGCGATCGCGCTGCGCAACCGGGTGCTGCACCTGCTCGACGTGGCCGAGTCGACCGACGACCCCGAGGTGCGCCGCAGGGCGCTCACCTTCGTGTTCGTCGGCGCCGGATTCGCCGGCGTCGAGGCGCTGGCCGAGCTGGAGGACATGGCCAGGGACTCCACGAAGTACTACCGCAACATCAGCCCGGCCGACATCCGCTGGGTGCTCGTCGAGGCGAGCAACCGCATCCTGCCCGAGGTCGGGCCCGAGATGGGCAAGTGGACGCTCGAGCAGCTGCGTGAGCGCGGCATCGATGTCAAGATGGAGACCCGGCTCGAGTCGTGCGAGGGCGGCCACGTGGTGCTCTCCGACGGCACCGAGTTCGACGCCGAGACCCTCGTCTGGACCGCGGGCGTCAAGCCCAGCCCGGTCGTCAACAGCACCGACCTGCCCGTCGACGAGCGCGGCCGGATCAAGACCACGACCCTGCTGACCGTGGCCGGGGTCGAGGGCGCCTTCGCCGCGGGCGACGCGGCGGGCGTGCCGGACGTGACCAACCCCGGCGAGTACTGCGCGCCCAACGCCCAGCACGCGGTCCGCCAGGCCAAGGTGCTGGCCGACAACATCATCCACTACCTGCGCGGGGAGCAACTGGTCGACTACCGCCACAAGTATGTCGGATCGGTCGCCGGTCTCGGCCTGCACCAGGGCGTGGCCAACGTCTACGGTGTGAAGCTGCGCGGTTTCCCTGCGTGGTTCATGCACCGCACCTACCATCTGTCGCGGGTGCCGACGCTGAATCGCAAGGTCCGCGTCGTCGTCGACTGGACACTCGCGCTCTTCTTCAAGCGGGAGACGATCTCGCTTGGCGAGATGGAACACCCCCGCGACGAGTTCAGGGCCGCGGTGGCGGCGAACCGCCGCTAGCTCGAGTACGGCAAGCGCCCCGGTGCCCATGCACCGGGGCGCTTTCGGCACCCGTGGACTCTTTGACGAAGGGGGATCCAAGGGTGGGGCTATCGGCGGTGACCGTGCTCGGCGTCGACAGGCCGGGCGTGATAGCCACTGTCGCCGGCGCGCTGGCCGATTGCGGCGTCAACATCCAGGACTCGACGATGACGCTGCTCGGCGGCCACGTCGCGATGATGCTGCTGGTCAACGGCGACCTGGACGCCGACGAGCTCACCAAGCGGCTGTGCGCGCCCGACCTGGTGATCACCGCCGCGGCCGTCGAGGCGCGGCGTTACTTCGGCTGCCCCGCCAGCGGCCTGGGCTACGTGCTCACCGTGCACGGGCCCGACAGACCCGGCATCATCTCGGCCATCAGCGCGGCGCTGGCCTCGGTGGGCGGCAACATCACCGGCATGAGCACCCGGCTGACCGGCCGCCTGTACGTGCTCATCGCCGACGTCGAGCTGCCCGAGGAGGTAGACGTGGCCGAGCTGATGCGCCACCTGGCCGTGGTGGGCGCCGGGCTCGACTCGGACATCACCTTCCGCCCCGTCGAACCGGACCTGCTGTGAGCACCGGCACGGCACGCGAGGTGCTGGGGGCGCCGCATCCCGTGCTGTCCGCCTCCGCCGACGAGGTCGACCCAACCGCGCCCGAGGTGGTGGCGGCCGCCGCCGACCTGCTCGCCACGATGCGCGACCAGCCGGGCATGAGCGGCCTGGCAGCCCCCCAGATCGGGCTGAGCTGGCGCCTGATCGCCTTCGACGCCGGGCCGCACCCCCGCAGCCGCTCGTGGGCCGGAGAGCTCGTGGTGGTCAATCCACGCCTCGCGCAGGCCTCCCGCTGGGAGGGCGGCAGGGAGCGCTGCGCCTCCGTCGCCGGCCTCTCGGCGGACATACGGCGGGCGTCACGCATCACCGTACTAGGGCGTTTGCCAGGTAGCGGAGATCGCGTCACCATCGAGGCTGATGCCTTCGAAGCAAGGTGTATTCAGCACCAACTGGACCATCTGGACGGGGTTCTCTTCCTGGACAGAGTGGCAGGAGCCCTGTCACTTCACCGCAGATCTGACATGTGTGACGGCTGATGCGAAGTTGTGCTCCTCGGATGGATGGTCCGTTTCGTATGATTGCGGCGCCCCCGTAGCCCAAAGGCAGAGGCAAACCCCTTAAAAGGGTTGTAGTGCGGGTTCGAGTCCCGCCGGGGGCACCGGCATCTACCTCGGCAAACTCCGCATTTACGGATAACTTATGCCCTTCGGCAGCGGTCAGTGACGACGTGATCGCGAATAGGCACCCGACTACTATGTGCTACGAGGGAACTCCTACGCGCGGGCGTTCGTTGGGATCTCAGATGTACACGGTGACGGCCTCTCCCATAGGCTCGTCCCTCAGGAGGAAGCGATGGAGAGCAAGAACCCCGTATTCAGCCGGTCTCGCGGAGGCCAGGTAGGAGGCTGGGCGGCGCAGGCGCCGAGTCCCCAGCACCTGCAGAACATGTACGACGCTCCGTCGTATGCCCCTCCCGCGCCCGCCTACCGGGCGATGACGATCGACGATGTCGTGGTGCGCGGGTTCTTGACCCTGGGCACACTCATCCTTGGCGCCGCCGCGGCCTGGTACTTCGACGTGCCGGTCCGCATCGCCATCTTCAGCGCCCTCATCGCGTTGGTCCTCGGCCTGGTCGCCTCGTTCAAGCAGAGCACCAACCCGGCGCTGATCCTCGGCTACGCGCTGTTCGAGGGCGTGTTCCTGGGAAGTATCAGCCACCTTTACGAGAGCCTCTACAACGGCATCGTGCTCCAGGCGGTCCTCGGCACGGCCTTCGCCTTCGGCGGCGTGCTGACCGTCTACGCGCTGCGCGTCGTGCGGGTGACGCCCAAGTTCACCAAGTTCGTGATCGCCGCCGCGATCTCCGCCCTCGGCCTCATGCTGGTCAACTGGATCGTCGGCTTCTTCGTCGCCGGCGGGCTCGGGCTGCGCACCGACAGCCCGCTCGGTTGGATCTTCAGCGTGGCCATGATCCTGATCGGCTGCTTCTTCCTGCTGCTCGACTTCGACGCCGTCGAGCAGGGCGTCCGGCAGGGCGCCCCGGAGAAGTTCGCCTGGCAGTGCGCGTTCGGCCTGACGCTGAGCCTGGTGTGGATCTACCTCGAGGTCCTGCGGTTCATCAGTTATTTCACCAGCAACGACTGACCGTTCATCCTCCAGAAGGCCTCGCCCACCGGCGGGGCCTTCTCGTTGTGCGACGGAAGATCTACGCCTCGTCACGAATTTGGGGGTTGCCTTTCCGGAACTCGTGTTGCAGTGTCGAGCAAAGGACCTTATCCGTGGAGGTGCCCATGTCCTTGAACCACTCACCGGAGACGCAGACAAAGCTCATCGCCAGGGTCCCAACCGTAACGGGACGCGCACTCCCCGAGTGGTTCCAAGCCATCGAGAACGGCCCGGCTTTCCTCAGGTGTGACGAGCGGGCCAACTGGCTTGCCGACGAGCACGGGCTGTCCCACGGCTACGCCGCCGCGATCGTGCTCGAGCACGAGCGGCACCGCCGTAACCGCTCGGGCTCCATGTAGAGCCCGGTCCACCCCCGCGCCCGTGCCGCTGGTACGGGCGCGCGATCATTGAGGGATGGATTTCGACAAGGCCCGCGCCTACCTCCGCAAGAACCACCGTGCCGTCCTGCTCACCAGACATCGCGATGGGCGCCCGCAGATGTCGCCGGTGACGGTCGGCGTGGACTCCGAGGGATACGCGGTGATCAGCACCCGCGAGACCGCCGCGAAGACGCACAACGTCCTGCGTGACCCGTCCGTGTCGGTCTGCGTGATGAGCGACGGCTTCTTCGGCGAGTGGATCCAGATCGACGGCACCGCCGAGGTGATCCACCTTCCCGAGGCGATGGACCACCTCGTGGCCTACTACCGCGACATCTCAGGAGAACACCCGGACTGGGACGACTACCGCGCCGCCATGGTCCGCGACCGCCGCGTCATCCTCCGCATCACCCTCACCCACGCAGGCCCCGACCGCCACGGCTGATCCTCCTGTTGCTGTACGGCGAGGCCTCCGCCACCGGCCGCCCGCCGTCAATGCCTCGCGCCCCGAGCCCGGCGCTCCCGGCGAGTCGATGACACTTTCCCGCCGCCACGGCGCCCCCAACCCACCTCCCACGGCCCCGGTCCACCTGCCGCCGGCATGCCATGATCCCCGCTTGCCCGCCGCCCCGGTAACCCACGTGTCACGATCCTGGGCCACTCACCGCCACTCCCGTTACCCGCGTGCCACGGTTTCGGGGTGCTCGCCGTACTGGGCGCCGGCTTCTCCGTACGCCATCTCGCCGACCCGGCGCCCGACCGAGGTGAGGGCGAGCGACGCGGGATCGAGACGCGCGGGCGATCGGGGTGGCGGTGAGCGACGCAGGACAGCGGCGTGGCGGTGAGTGAGTGGCGGCGACTCGCCGGGAGCGCCGGTCGCGGGTCCTGAGGTCGAGTACGGCGGGCGGCCGGTGGCGGCGGCCCGCCGTACAGGAGAGGCAGGGAGAGCTACGACAGGCGCTCGAGGAGCATGGCCATGCCCTGGCCGCCGCCCACGCACATCGTCTCGAGGCCGATCGACTTGTCGTGGTGCTGGAGGCTGTTGATCAGGGTCGAGGTGATGCGCGCGCCCGTCATGCCGAACGGGTGCCCGACCGCGATCGCGCCGCCGTTGACGTTGAGGCGGTCGAGGTCGATCCCGAGGTCGCGGTAGGAGGGGATGACCTGCGCCGCGAAGGCCTCGTTGATCTCGACGAGGTCGACGTCCTCGATGGCCATGCCCGCCCGCGACAGCGCCATCCTGGACGCCTCCACGGGCCCGAGGCCCATGATCTCGGGGGAGAGGCCGGTGACGCCGGTCGAGACGATGCGCGCCAGCGGCGTGATGCCGAGCTCGGCGGCCTTGGTGTCGCTCATCACGATGACCGCGGCGGCGCCGTCGTTGAGCGGGCAGCAGTTGCCGGCGGTGACCGTGCCGTCGGGGCGGAAGACGGGCTTGAGCCCGCTGACCGCCTCGTAGGTGGTGCCGGCGCGCGGCCCGTCGTCCTTGCTGACGACCGTGCCGTCGGGGAGCGTGACCGGGGTGATGTCCTTCTGCCAGAACCCGTCGGCGATCGCCTTCTCTGCCAGGTTCTGCGACCGGACGCCGAACTCGTCCTGCTCCTGGCGGGTGACGCCCTTGAGCTGGGCCAGGTTCTCGGCGGTCTGGCCCATCGCGACGTAGATGTCGGGGACGTCGCCGTCCTGGCGCGGGTCGTGCCAGGTCTTGCCGCCCTCGGCGAAGGTCTTGGTGCGGCCGATGGCGTCGTGGAAGATCGGGTTCTGCGTGTCGGGCAGCGAGTCGGAGTTGCCCTTCGCGAAGCGCGACACGGTCTCGACGCCGGCCGAGACGAACACGTCGCCCTCGCCCGCCTTGATCGCGTGGAAGGCCATGCGCGTGGTCTGGAGCGAGGAGGAGCAGTAGCGGGTGATCGTGGTGCCGGGCACGTTGTCCAGCCCGAGCATCACCGAGACCACCCGGGCCATGTTGAAGCCCTGCTCGCCGCCGGGGAGCCCGCAGCCGAGCATGATGTCGTCGATCGTGGCCGGGTCGAGCTGCGGCACCTTGGCCAGGGCCGCCTTGATCATCTGCACGGTGAGGTCGTCGGGCCGGATCTCCTTGAGCGAGCCCTTGAACGCTCGGCCGATGGGTGAGCGAGCGGTCGCGACGATCACTGCCTCGGGCATGTGGCCCCTCCTTGTCTCAGCACTATCCAGAACTATATTCCGCGCTCACGCGAGACCGCTTGCCGCCCCACGCTTGAAAGGGGTAGCTTCGACTAGCAATTTCAGTCAGAACTGAAATTCACGAAGCGAGGATCGCATGGAACACATCCACTTCCCCAGCCTTGGTACCCGGTGCGCGGGCGACCTCTACCTGCCCGAGCACGCCGACGGCCCGGTGCCGGGCGTGGTGCTCGGGCACAGCGGGGTCATGGTCAAGGAGGCCCTGGCCGACTTCGCCCCGTCGCTGGCCGAGGCCGGGTTCGCCGCGCTGGCCATCGACTACCGCACCGTGGGCTCGAGCGAGGGCGAGCCCAGGGGCCAGCTCTATCCTGAACGGCAGGCCGAGGACCTGCGCGCGGCGGTCTCCTACCTGCGTACCCGCCCCGAGGTGGACCCCGACAGGATCGGGCTGTGGGGCGTCAGCCTGGGCGGCATGGTCGCCATCCAGGCCGCCGTCTTCGACCGGCGCGTCAAGGCCGTGGTCGCCCACAGCCCGAGCATCGGCGACGGATGGCGCAGCATGCTTCAGCTCCGCGGGCAGGTCGGCTTCAAGGGCCTGCGGGACGCGCTCGAGGGGGACTGGGAGGCCCGCGTCGAGAAGGGCGAGAGCGCGCGCGTGCCCTTCCTCGCGCTCGAGCACGAGGAGGCGCGCAAGTCGCAGGAGCTGGCCTCCCAGCGGTATCCGACGTGGCGCAACGAGATCACGCTCGACTCGCTGGAGCACCTGCTCATGTTCGCGCCCGACAACCTGGTCGAGCGCCTGGCGCCGACGCCGTTGCTGATGATCGCCAACGGCGGCTACGACCCCTACCACTCCCTCGACGAGGCGCAGAGCGTCTACCGCCACGCGGGAGAACCCAAGAGGATGGAGGTGCTGCCCTACGATGTGCTCGGGCTGTACACAGGGGAGGGGCTGAAGGAGGCCATGGGGCTGGCGGTCGACTGGTTCGACCGGTATCTCCGCAAGGCCCGCCTCGCCACCACCACGCCCGCACCGACCAGCTAGCCGAAGGAAGGCCGGGACCGCCAGTGGCCGAGGGAGACACCGACCAGACGCTGCGCTGGGTCGAGCGCGTGGCCGCGTTCTGCGTCGAGGAGTGGGGGCTCGCGCCGATCACCGGCCGCATCATGGGCTGGCTGATGATCTGCGACCCGGCCGAGCAGTCGGCCGGTGAGATCGCCGACGCGATCGGCGCCAGCCGGGCCTCGCTCACCTCCAACATCCGGCTGCTGACGGCCATCGGCCTGATCCGGCGGCAGAGCAGGCCGGGCGAGCGCACGGCCTACTACCGCATCGAGGACGACGCCTGGGAGCGGGTCGTCCGGCGCAAGCTCGCCGCCCTGGGCCTCTTCGACGAGATCGCCGAGGAAGGGCTGGAGCTGGCCGGGGGCGACCCGTCCAGGGCCAAGCGCATCCAGACCGCGCGTGACGCGATGGCCTGGCTGGCCCGGGTGACCAGCGAGCCTAGGCACGGCTGAACCAGGTCACCAGGGCGCCGTTGTCGAAGCTCTCGCGCTTGACGGGGGTGAACAGGGTGGGGTCGAACTCCCCGTCGAAGACGGACACGCCGGCGCCCGCGACCACCGGGTAGCTCTTGACCACCATTTCGTCGATCTCGGGCAGCAGCGTGCCGGCCAGCTTGCCGCCCCCGCACAGCCAGATGTCCATGCCGTCCTGCTGCTTGAGCTCGCGCACCAGGCTCAGCGGGTCGTCCTTCACCACGGTCACGGCCGGGTCGTCCACCGGCCCGAGCGTGCTGGAGACCACGTACTGCCGCAGGTGGGCAAAGGGGCTGGTGATGCCGTACTTGAAGGCGGGCTCGTAGGAGCCCCGCCCCATCAGCACGGTGTCGAATCTCGCGTTGGGCACGTCCCCGGTGCGCATGTGGGTGGGGACCGTGTCGGGGAACTCGCCGGTCATCCAGGCCGAGTAGGCCGGGCTCTCCGGGTAGAAGTCGAACTCGCCGCCGGGGCCCGCGATGTAGCCGTCGATGGAGACGCCGACGTAGTAGACGAGCTTTCGCAAAATAAACTCCGTATGTAGTACTGCGGTTGAAGTGGTTTCACCGTAGTACTACATACGGAGTGGTGTCAACCGTACATTCCGGGCTCTGTGGACGTCCGGTCGTTGACGGCGTGCACGGCGCCCTTGTCGTCGCGCCACAGGCGCCAGCCGTTCTGGCTGCCGGTGAACCAGGCGGGCGGGGCCGAGGCGTCGTCGATGCGCTTGCCGGTGGCCAGGTCGTACTGGCACAGGGCGGCGATGGAGTAGAAGCCGGGCGCCTGCGCGCGCAGCGGCAGCGGCTTGGGATCGGTGACGCAGAAGGACCAGCCGTGCTGGTCGTCCACCGAGACGGCCTGGCCAGAACCCAGGTCGAAGGCCGTGCCCTTGGTGTTGTGCTTGAGGAAGCCGAGCTTGTCCATCTGCTCGGGGAAGGCCAGCCACCATCCGGAGCCTGGCACCTGGGCGGCGGTGATCTGCCCGACCACGCGTCCGCTCTCGGAGTCGAGCCGGGCGAACCCGCCGTAGGAGCCCTGCTGGTCGACAGGCCGCACGACGGGGGCCAGGCCGGGGCTGCCGCTGGGGTAGACGCGCACCACCGAGGGCCGCATCCAGTTGATCGTGCCGTCGGAGATCTTGATGGAGAACAGGCCGAACGTCGAGACCTGCTTGGTCTGCGGGTTGGTGTAGGGCGCGATGTAGCCGATCAGGTTGTCGCCGGTGGCGCCGAAGGCCCAGCCGCCCGACAGGTCGAGGCCGGGGCCGAGCGCCTGGCTGACGGGCTGCTGCCACTGCAGCTTGCCGCTCTTGAGCTCGTAGGACTCCACCATCGGGTTGGAGGCCAGGCGCAGCATCAGCACGCGGGTGGGGTCGGACCACTCGACCTCGGCGATGCCGGGCAGCTTCCACATGGTCTTGCCCGTGCCGGGGTCGAGGACGACCACCCGGGCCGAGGACAGCGCGGTGTGCTCCGACAGGCAGACGTAGGGCCCGCAGCGCTGCGGCCCGAACGTCGAGTGCACCGGCCGGGTCCACTTCTGCTGCCCTGAGCGCGCGTCGCGGGCGATCAGCGTCGCGTTCCAGCGGCCCTTCTTGGTCGGGTCGACGGCGACGACGACGGCCTGGTCCTTGCCGGTCTCGACGATCGCGGGCGCCGAGACGCCCATGCCGGGAAGTCGCCCGGCCATCGTGGCCGGGTAGGCCCACAGCTTCTTGCCGTCGGCCAGGCTCAGCGCGACCGTCTCGAGCGTGCCGTCGGGCTTCATGGAGGTGGTGGCGACCACCCCGCCTGCGGTGGTCATGCGGCTGACCGCGTTGACCTCGGTGTTCTGCCACGTCGGGAACTTCGCCGTGGCGGCGTCGCTGCCGGAACAGCCTGCCAGAGCCAGGATCCCGGCCACAGCGAGGGCCGGTGTCGCGAGGGGCCGGAGCACGGGCAATCCACTCCAATGGGGATGGGCGTGACGGCTCGACCTCGGAGGGTGACCGGTATCAGGCGTCGTTGAGCAGCTCGCCGAGCCGCCGGCGGAACAACGTCACCCATCTGCCGTGGGGGCCTGTCGTCCGCCCGGCGACCTGGGTCGCCGTGACCTCGGTGCCGGACTCCTCCGCGGCCGTCGCCGCCGCTAGGTAGATCGGTTGCAGTCCTTCACCACGCGCGGGTCGCGGCTCAGGCCACAACCCCAACGCAGCGCATACAGAAGGTAGCACCGCGTAAGCGGCCTGTGCGTAACCTCGGTCAGATGGATGGAAACGATCCGGTCCGAACATTTCCGCCGGATTTGTCGCGAATTCCGGGCCCAGGATGTCGGCGAAGGCCACCGTCCTGCCGCCCGCCTCGACCACCCCGACCGTCTGCGCCGCGGCGAGCTGGCGGCTCCAGCGCCTGGTCACCCACCGCAGCGGCTGCGCGAGCGGCCGCACGGTCCCCAGGTCGGGACAGGTCCCGACGACCACCTCCGCCCCTGCCTCCCGCAGCCGCCGCACGGCCTTGACCAGATGCCGTACGGCTGTCGCCGGCGGCGTCTGCGTGGTGATGTCGTTGGCCCCGACGAAGACCACCGCGATCTCGGGCTCCAGCTCGAGCGCCTTGTCGACCTGGCCACCCAGCTGCGCCGAGGGGGCTCCGGACCTGCCGAGGACGCTCAGCCGCACCGGGCGTTCGGCGATGGCGGCCAGCCCGTTGGCGAGCAGCACCCCCGGAGTCCTGGCCGACTCCGTCATGCCGAGGCCCACGGAGGTGGAGTCGCCGAGCATGACCATCCTGATCGGGTTTCCCGGGAACTCTCCGTAAACGCCGTCGGAGGGCGGGCCCTCCATGCCGTGCGGCCGTCCGATGACCTTCCTGGCGACCAGGCTTTCCGCGATGAGCAAGCCGTATGCGGTCGCTCCGAGCGCGGTCAGACCGCCTCCGCCCAGCGCGGCCGCCGCCGCGATCTTGCGCGCCGCGCGCGCCACCCCCGCAGTCCAGAACACCCGGCGTCCTCCCTCGGCGGTACCGTTTGCTAGAGAAACTAGCCGAGCGCCCGTCACCCTCTGTGGAGCTCGGCGGATCAAGCTCCGTAAAGAAGGTGAACACCTCGGTGCGCGTTTACGATTCCCTGGTCGAGCTCATGGGTAACACCCCGCTCGTCCGGTTGCACAAGGTCAACGCTGGTGTGCCCGCCCAGGTGCTCGCCAAGGTCGAGTACTTCAATCCGGGCGGCTCGGTCAAGGACCGCATCGCCGTCCGGATGATCGACGCGGCCGAGCGGTCGGGCCAGTTGCGTCCCGGCGGCACGATCGTCGAGCCGACCTCCGGCAACACCGGCGTGGGCCTGGCTCTGGTGGCCCAGCAGCGCGGCTACAAGTGCGTCTTCGTGGTCCCCGACAAGGTGGCCCAGGACAAGGTCGCGGTGCTGCGCGCCTACGGCGCGGAGGTGGTCGTCTGCCCGACCGCGGTCTCGCCCGACCACCCCGATTCCTACTACTCGGTCTCCGACCGCCTGGCCCGGGAGATCCCGAACGCCTGGAAGCCCAACCAGTACACCAACCCGAACAACCCCGAGTCCCACTACTACTCCACGGGTCCGGAGATCTGGGAGCAGACCGAGGGCCGCATCACGCACTTCGTGGCCGGCATCGGCACCGGAGGCACGATCAGCGGCACCGGGCGCTACCTCAAGGAGATCTCCGACGGCCGCGTGAAGATCATCGGCGCCGATCCCGAGGGCTCGGTGTACTCCGGTGGCAGCGGCCGGCCGTACCTGGTGGAGGGCGTCGGCGAGGACATCTGGCCGGAGACCTACGACACGACGATCTGCGACCAGGTCATCGCGGTCTCCGACAAGGACTCCTTCAACATGACCCGCAGGCTCGCCCGCGAGGAGGGGCTGCTGGTCGGCGGCTCGTGCGGGATGGCCGTGGTCGCCGCGCTGCAGGTGGCGGCCCAGGCCGGGCCCGACGACGTGGTGGTCGTGCTGCTGCCCGACGGCGGCAGGGGCTACCTGTCGAAGATCTTCAACGACGACTGGATGGCCGACTACGGCTTCCTCATCGAGACCTCGGAAGAGGGGCTGGTCGGCGACGTGCTGTCGCGCAAGAGCTCGGGCATGCCCGAGTTCGTGCACGCGCACCCGCACGAGACGGTCGGCACCGCGATCACGATCATGCGCGAGTACTCGGTGTCGCAGCTTCCCGTCATGAAGGAGGAGCCGCCGGTGATGGCGGCCGAGGTGGTCGGCTCCATCCTGGAGCGCGACCTGCTCGAGGCCCTGTACCACGGCAAGATCAGCTCCGACGACCCGATCTCCGACCACATGTCGGCTCCGCTTCCGATGATCGGCAACGGCGAGCCGGTCTCGCGCGCGGTCGAGGCGCTGGAGAAGGCGGACGCGGCGGTCGTCCTGGAGGACGGCAAGCCCGCCGGGATGATCACCCGGCAGGACCTGCTGGCCTTCCTGGCCAACCACTAGTAAACAAAATCGGCCCGGCGGTCAACCGCCGGGCCTTTTTGTGCTGCAAGCCAATTTCCAAAGAAGGCAAATATCGCGCACACCCGGCCGCGCGACGGTAGCAAGGCGCATTCACCTGCGGAAACTCGCGTGCCGGGAAGTATTTGGCAAAATGTATTCACGGGCGCGACACGCGGATCAATCGGACCTGGACCGATAACCGCCTCATAGTCTTTCTCCGTGATGATCGACACCGCGCGCCCTTACGTTTTCCTGCCTATCGGGCAATGGGGGCTCGGCGGGGCCGAGTATCGGGTGACCCTGCTCGCCAACGGCCTGCCGGCGCATGGCGTGAACGTCTCGGTAGGTGTGCTCTTCGAACGCGGGCCGCACGCCCGCACGCTCGGCCGCTACAGGGGCCACCGCCACCTCCTCGACGCGGCCGCCCTGCTGCGGAACGCGGGCAGGTCCTGCGCCGACGCGACGGTCGACACCTACCTGGCCGCCTGCCGGCGGCTCGCCGGATGGGAGAAAACGCATGCAGTCGCCCACTGACCGCAGGATCCGCGTCATGCGGATCATCGCCAGGATGAACGTCGGCGGACCCGCCCGGCAGGTGTCGGGGCTGAGCAGGAACCTCGACCCCGCCCGCTTCGAGCAGCGCCTCTACACGGGTCACGTCGCCGAGGGGGAGGCCGACCACCTGACGCTGTCCGCCCCCGACGTCAAGGCCAAGGTCATCCGCGGGCTGGGACGGACGGTCCGCCCGCTGGACGACATGGCGGCGCTCGCCCGGTTGGTCGCCGAGATGCGCCGTTTTCGCCCGCACATCGTGCACACTCACACCGCCAAGGCGGGAGCGCTCGGCAGGATGGCCGCGGTCCTGACCCGGGTGCCCGCCGTCGTGCACACCTACCACGGCCACCTGCTGCACGGCGCCTTCTCCAGGCGGACGACCGGTCTGGTCGTCGGCGTCGAGAAGGTGCTCGCCATGGCCACCGACCGGCTGCTGACCGTCGGGGCGCGAGTCAGGAACGACCTGATCGCTGCAGGGATCGGACGACCCGCGCAGTACGTCGTGATGCCTCCGGGTACCGCGGTCGGCACGCCGCCGACCGGCCCTGAGGCCCGCCGGCTGCTCGGGCTCGCGGAAGACGTGCCCGTCGTCTCCTACGTCGGCAGGGTCACCGCCATCAAGCGGCCCGACCGACTGCTCGCCGTGGCCAGGACCGTGCTGGCGGCCCGTCCGGACACCGTGTTCGTGGTCTGCGGCGAGGGCGACCTGATGGACGTCCTGCGCGCCGCGCAGGCCGAGTTCGGTGAAGCGCTGCGGCTGGTGGGCTGGCGGTCGGACGTGGAGACGGTCTACGCGGCCTCCGACGTGACTGTCCTCGCCTCGGACAGCGAGGGCATGCCGCTGTCGCTGATCGAGGCGGGCATGGTCGGCGTGCCGGCCGTGGCGACCCGTGTGGGCAGCGTGGCCGAGGTGGTCGATGACGACGAGACCGGCCTGCTGGCGGAGCCCGACGCCGACGAACTGGCCCGCCACGTGCTCCGCCTGCTGGACGACGACGCCCTGCGACAGGCCATGGGGAAGGCGGCCGTGGACCGGATGACCCAGCGGTTCGGCGTCCCTCGGCTGGTCGCCGACACCGAGGCCCTGTACACCGACCTCGCCCGCGCCCACGGCTGGTGGAACGGCCCATCCTCCGCCCACGGCCCCGCCGCCGCCCGGTGACCTCGGCGGAGGCGGGAGTGGGGAGTCGGCTGTGAGCAGCTGGGGCACGGCCACGATCGGGACGCTCTTCGCGCGGGGCGCCACGCTGATGATGAACGCGATGACCGGCGCCTTGATCGCCAGGCAGCTGTCCCCGTCCGGCCGGGGTACGTACTACGTTCTCGTCTCGATCGCCATCATGGCGACGCTGATCGGAAACCTGTCGATCGATCAGGCGCTCGTCTCGCGCTGGCAGAACGTCCGAGACCGGCCGAGCCTGCGCGCCAACTGTCTGTTTCTCGGCCCGATTCTCGGCCTGATCTCGGCGGTCGTCGCGGGAGTGGCCGTCATCTGGGGCTCGGGGACCGCGCGGCCGTACGACGGCATCACGCTGGTCATCGCGCTCACGATGCCGTCCATCGTCATCACCAGCACCTACCTGGCGGGTGTCCTCGGCCTCGAGGGCCGGATCGTGCTGGTCACCTGGGGATCCTTCGCCGGATCCGCGAGCCAGTTCGTGCTGTTGCTGCTGCTGATGGGCACAGGCGGGCTGACCATCGGCACCGCCGTGCCGCTCTGGGTGCTGTCCACCGCCGTCCCGCTGCTGCTGTACCTGCGCGGAGGCCGGTTCAGGCGGGTGCCCCTGGATCTGGGGCTGGCCGTGCGCACGCTGACACTGGGCGTGCGCAACCACGTGGGGCTGGTGGCCACGCAGCTCCTGCTGCGCGTCGACCTGCTCATGGTGGATGCGGCCGACTCCGCGCAGGCGGCGGGCCTGTTCTCCATCGCGACCACCCTGATCGACCTGGTCTTCGTCGCGACCTCATCGCTGTCTCTGATCGCGCTGTCCCGCCAGGCGGATGAGGAACTGGCCGACGCGGCCGCGATCACCGCCAAGGCCACCAGGGTCGCCGGCCTGGTCGGCGCCGTGTCGATGGCGGTCCTGTGCGGCGCCGCGCCGGTGATGATCCCGCTGGTGTACGGGGCCGACTTCCGCGACAGCCTGTTCCCTCTGCTGGGGCTGGCCCCCGGGTTGCTGATCTTCAATGCGACGCGTCCGTTGTGGACGCACCTGCTGCGGCTGAACCGGCCGGGGCTGGCGGCCACGATCTCGCTGTCGGTCTTCGCGCTGAACGCGGCGCTGAGCCTGGCGCTGCTCCCGGTGCTCGGCGGGCTGGGATGCGCGATCGCCTCGTCGGTGGCCTATGCCTGCCTCGGGATCCTGCAGACCGTGTGGTTCCTCAGGACCACAGGGCTGCCGGTATCCGCCGTGGTCGCCGGCCCCGCGGAGGTGCGTGCCGTCCTGGCCATGGCCGGCAGGCTAGCCTCCCGGCGCAAGCCGCCCGTGCTCGCAGAGCGACCCTGATCACTATTTGGCCGATCCATTAACGGACGCGGAGTGCCGATCGCCTCAGCTCGGACGTCACCCACCTCATAGTCGGATGTGCGGAGAATCAACGCTCCATCCTGCAGAACGGCAGTACCAAGGACGAGGGCCGGAGGCCGCGGTGAACATCAGCGTGATCACTCCCACCTACAACCGGGCGCACTGCCTGCCCCGGCTCTTTGACAGCCTCTGCCGGCAGCGCGCCGACTTTGAATGGATCATCGTCGACGACGGCTCCACCGACGACACGCAGGCGGTCGTCGACGCGTTCCGCCGCCAGGCCAGGTTTCCCCTGCGCTACGTCCGGCTGCCCAAGAACGGGGGCAAGCACGTGGCGCACAACAGGGGAGTACGCGAGGCGACGGGCGAACTGGCCGGGATCGTGGACTCCGACGACACGCTGCTCGACGACGGGCTGCGGACCATCTGGGAAGCATGGACGGCGATACCGCTCTCGCGCAGGCACGAGTTCTGCGGGGTGTCCGGTCGCTGCATGACGGCCGAAGGCCCCCTCGGCGTACCTTTCGAACCGGGCGAGCCCTACCGCGACGTCACCTACCTCGACGCTTCCTACCGGCACAAGATCCTCGAGGAGCGGCTCCGCTTCGATCGGCTGGAGCGGCTGCGGCAGCACCCGTTCCCCGAGCCGCCCGGACAGCGGTTCGTCGCGGAGAGCCCCGTGTGGTCCAGGGTGAGCGGCGACCTGCTGATCAGGTATCTGGACGCGGCCGTCCGCTGGTACTCGCTGGACGGCGCCGACAGGCTGAGCGCGCGCCCCTTCGGCGATCTGGCGGCGGGCCGACGGGCCGTCTACATGACCAGGCTGAACCGGGACCTCAAGTACTGGCCCAGCGCGCGGAAGCTCTTCATGAAGTCCTCCGCGCAGTACGTGCGATCCAGCCTCCACCTGCGCATCGGCCCGATGGCCCAGCTGGCCGATCTGATCGGCGCCGGCGCCAAGCTGCTCGCGCTCACCAGCATGCCGGCAGGCGTCGCGCTCTACCTGACCGACAAGGCCAGGAGCAGGCGTCCGTGAACCCGGCCTTCATCATCACCGCCGGCGTCGAGGCCGACCACTAGCGGAGCCCGTTCACCGGGCTCCGGCCGCAGGTGGAAGCCGTATCGGACCGTCCCTGCGCGAAAGACTTCACGAACAGCGCCTACCTCAGGTCGTCGTTCGACACGGCCAGGTAGGCCATCCTCCTGCCCGGCGCCATCTCGCTGAACGGACGTGTGCTCAGCCTTTCGTCCTCGTTCGGACCGCAGCAGGTACACCCGGCGCGCGGCAGGATCTGGATCGCTACGAGCGCCCAGGATCGGACCGAGGAACAGGCGGTTGACCCGCAGGCTCGATCGCGCCTCCACCTGCTGCCGGCGCGTCACGAGCCTGGGCGACCGAAAGATTCCCGATCAGATGCGCCCTTCACGCCGGTGCTCCGGAGCGCGCGACGGCGTCGGCTCGACCGCGTTCCACTCTCGCGGCCAGAAGGCAGGCCAGCGGGATCCAGAAATGTACCGAGATCACCGGGTGGGGGAGCGCCACGTCCGTGCCGATCCAGACCAGGCAGGAGACCACCAGGGCTCGGATCACGCCGAGATCGCCCTGCTGTCTTGACCGGACGCCGCGGAAGACGAGGACCAGGAACAACACCAGCGCGGGAAGGCCGTTCTCGGCCGCCAGCCGGATGTAGTCGTTGTGGGCGCCGGTCCGCGGGCCGTACGAGATATCGATCATGTCGACGAGGTTTCCGTACCCGACGCCCCGCAGCGGGTGCTGCGCGATCAGCTGCAGAGAGGACGTCATGAGCCCTGTGCGATGCATGTCGCTGGAGTCGATGCTGGAGCCGGCCCGCAGCGGCGCCAGCAGGTCCTCCGCGGACCCCCCGTACCTGAGGATCATGACTGCGCCGAGCCCCAGTACGAGCATGTACAAGACCCGCAGGAAGCCGGTGCGTCCCGTCATGAGGAAGAACGTCACACCGACCACCGCGGCCAGCATTCCGGCTCTGGAGCCCGACGCGATGACGCAAGCCAGGCAGATCGCAGCGGGAGCGAGCCAGAGCGGGGTGCGGCGGACGTACGCCAGGCCGATACAGACCACCACCGCGGGCCCCTCGATGATGCCGAGCCAGGTCGAGTAGTAGACCTCGGTGTAGAGCCGGTTGTTGCCCCCGTAAAGGCCACGGGAGAAGGCGAACACGGCGACCGCGACGCTGCTCCAGACGAACAGCTGAAGGATGTGCGCGGGTTTGGGCCGCACGGCGAGCGTGATGGCGAGCATCAGCAGGCACACGAGCAGCCCGGGAAAGTGGTGGCTGTCGACCAGGCTGTTCGCGTTCATCCAGCTCGGCATGACAACCGACGGAGCGAGGTAGGAGGCCATGACCAGGGCGCCCAGCCCGCCGATGAGCAGATGATCAACGCACAGGCGGAACTGCCCGGACAGCCACCTCATGCTCACTCCCGCGGTGACGATGGCCACGCACGCGGTGACGACGGCGGCGGTGGCCTGGCTGGCGTCCAGGTCTCCAGAAAAGCCCCATTCGAAGGCGATGGAGATGAGCAAGCCCAGCGGTAGTAGAGAAAGGCTCGCGGCGCGTGGCCGCACGATGGCGAACACCGCGAACAAGACCGCGGGAATGGCCAGCGTCATGTACCTGTGCTCGTCCAGCAGCACCAGCACGATCGCGACCAGACACGCCGTTGCTGAGGCGCAAACAAGGTCATAACGGGATGCGCCAGCGCAAGTGGTATTCAGATTGGTGATTCGCACGCGAAAATGCTCAATAACCGACACATCGACCTGCTTGCTCCGCATCTTGCAACGAAGTTCCGACAGTCCGCGGGATTGTCGGGACAACGAGGAAGCTATCAGGACCTAACGGAGACCGGCCGGATGGACACGACGGAAATCGCGACAGAATCGGCCGTGCGCAGGGTCATTTTGCCACCGCTTTCTCATTCCGATGGAACTCGCTGACCATAACCGCGACCACGCATGAACCTGACTTGTTACGCCATATATTCGTCCTGGGCAGAATTCCGCTGACCCCGTGATCGAATAACCCTGCATAACTGAAAATCCCCGGCTTTCAGTTGGCCGAGCGGAAGGGGAGAGCCGCATGGATGGCAACGTACAGACCACATATCTGGTGACGGGAGGGGCCGGCTTCATCGGCTCGCACCTGGTCGAAGCCCTGCTGCGGCGAGGTGACAAGATCATCATCCTGGACAACCTCGCCAGCGGTTCGCAGGGCAACGTCCCCAGTGCGCGCGATGTCCGGTTCGTGCACGGCTCCGTGCTCGACGCCGCCATCGTGGACGAGCTGGTTCGGGAGTGCGACGTCGTCGTCCACCTGGCCGCCGCCGTCGGCGTCAAGATGATCATGGAGAAGCCTCTGCGGTCACTGATCACGAACATCCGTGGCACCGAGGCCGTTATCGAGGCGGCGCTCTGCCACCGCAAGAAGATCCTCGTCGCCAGCACGAGTGAGATCTACGGAAAGAACGCCTCGGGTCCGTTGAGCGAGGACGCCGACCGGATCCTCGGCAGCCCAGCCGTTGTCCGCTGGTCCTACAGCACGGCCAAGGCGGTCGACGAGATCCTGGCCAACGCCTTCCACAGGGAGCGCGGGCTGGAGACCATCGTGGTCCGGCTGTTCAACACGGTCGGTCCACGCCAGAGCCCCGCATACGGGATGGTCATCCCTCGCCTCGTCCATCAGGCCCTGCGTGACGAAGAACTCACGGTGTACGGCGACGGCACCCAGACCCGCTGCTTCGCACACGTCCACGACGTGGTCGATGCCCTGGTCAGACTGCTCGGCGAACCCAACGCGATCGGGCAGACCTTCAACATCGGGTCCAACGAGGAGGTGACCATCCTCGAACTGGCCAAGCAGATCGGTGAGATGTGCGGCAGCAACGCCGGAGTCAGGATGGTTCCCTACCACGAGGCCTACGAGCCCGGCTTCGAGGACATGATGCGCAGGGTCCCCGACACCTCGAAACTGCGCGGACTGACCGGCTGGGTTCCCCAGCGCAATCTGCGCGACATCCTCACGGACACCATCTCGGCAGCGCGTCAGGAGGGCTCGGTGCTCGCCCCATGATGCTGACGACCGTGCTCCTGACCGGTACGGCCGCGGGCCTGGTCAGTGCCACCTCCGCGGTCCCGCTTCGGCGGCTGGCTCTTCGGCGGGGTCTCACGGTCCAGCCCGACGTCCGCAAGGTTCACCGCGAGGTGACTCCTTACCTGGGAGGCATCGCGATCCTGCTCGGGACGCTGACGGCGGCGTACGCCGCCGCCGACGACTCCGCCATGATCGCGATCCTGCTCGGTAGTTGCGCCGTGGCGGTCCTGGGCCTGCTTGACGATCTGCAGCCGTTGTCTCCCCTCGTCAGGCTGGCGGTCGAGATCGTGGTCGCGACCGGGGTCGTGCTCAACGGTGTACGCGCGCCGCTGTCCGGCCAGTGGATGGACATCCCCATCACCGTGCTGTGGATCGTCCTCATGACCAACGCCTTCAACCTGCTCGACAACATGGACGGCGCGCTGACCTGCATCGCAGCCGCGAGCTGCGGACTGCTCTCCGCGACGGCGTTCGCTCTCGGCCAGGCAGGTCCCGGCCTGCTCCTGGCGGCCCTGTCCGCGGCCTGCCTGGGCTTCCTCCTGCACAACTGGCGTCCAGCCAAGATGTTCATGGGTGACGCGGGCTCGCTCTACCTGGGATTCACCACCTCCTGCTGCGCAGTCCTGCTCGTGTCCAAGCAGGACGGCGCCGCCGTTTCCGCGGGGTTGCTGCTGTCGACGTTCCTGGGTGTCGTGGACACCGCCGTCGTCCTGCTCTCTCGCTTGCTGAACGGCAGGTCGCCCTTCCAGGGAGGCACGGATCATCTGTCGCACCGGCTGCGGAGGTTGGGTCTCGGCACCGGAACGGTGGCCGTGACTCTGGCGGGGGTGGCCGCGCTCGGCGGACTCCTGGGGCTGGCCGTCGTCCTCGGTGCGGTGGACGCCATGCCCGCGGTGATCGCTGCTGCCGCGGCCGCGCTCATCCTCATCGCCCTCTTCCAGGGCGTTGACGTCTACGAAACGGCGACCGTATCGGGTGCGCCACCACAGTCAACCCGCAAGCTCTCTTGAGAGGCGTATCAGTCCGTGGATTTGGTCTATTACATCCGGCTCGCCCGGAGAAACCTGCTGCTCATTCTGGTGTCTCTCGTCATAGCTCTGGGCGCGGCCTATGTGGTGACCGTCAACACGCCGCCGACGTACGAGGCGTCGATCTCCCTGCTGGTCTCGGCCCAGAACAACAAGGGCAGCACCGAAACCGCCTACCAGGCGGTCCTGCTGTCTCAGGAGCGGGTGAAGTCCTACGCCAACCTGCTCACCAGCCGCCGCGTGCTCGAGCAACTGGTGGGAAGCGCTGGTGTGCACACCCTCCAGGACCACATCAGGGCGGAAGCGGTACCGGAAACGGTCCTGCTGCGCGCGACGGTGTCCGACACCGACCCGGCACGCGCCCGTGCGCTGGCCGATGCCCTCGGCACCACCTTCACCAAGCTCATCGACGAGCTCGAGCGGCCGACCCCGTTCAGTGCCGCGACCGTCAGGGTCACGGTGGTGGACCACGCGGAGCTTCCCACGGTGCCCGTCAGTCCCAGGCCGGTGCTCAACTTCGGGCTGGCCGTACTGCTGTCGCTGCTGTTGAGCGCGGCAACCATTGTCCTGCGCGACAGACTGGACACGACGATCAAGTCCAGCGATGCCATGCAGGAGATCTCCAACAGCCCCACGCTCGGGATCATCAGCTTCGAGCGGGACGCCCGCAAGCACCCGCTGATCGTCCGGAGCGGGGGAGGAGGGTCCGCGCGGGCGGAGGCGTTCCGGTCACTCCGCACCAACCTGCAGTTCATCGGGGTCGACAAGCAGCCCAAGTCGCTGGTCGTCACCAGTTCGCTGCCGGGTGAGGGGAAGTCCTCCACGGCCAGCAACCTGGCGATCGCCCTGACCCAGGCGGGCTGGCGGGTGATCCTCGTGGACGCCGACCTGCGCAGGCCACGCATCCCCGAATACCTCGGCATCGAAGGCGGCGTCGGGCTGACCGACGTCCTGATCGGGCGTGCCGGGCTCGGTGACGTGGTGCAGCTGTGGGGGCCCAACGGCCTTTCCGTGCTGCCCAGCGGGCCTGTCCCGCCCAACCCGAGCGAACTTCTCGGCTCCCAGCAGATGAAGCATCTGCTCAAGCGGCTCTCCGATGACTACGACATGGTGATCATCGATGCGCCGCCGCTGCTGCCGGTCACCGACGCCGCCGCGCTCGCCGCCGTCTGTGACGGCGCACTTCTCGTCGCACGCTACGCCAAGTCCCGCAGGGAGCATCTGGCGCGGGCGATGGACCTGCTCGCCTCCGTCAACGCGCGGGTGCTCGGCACCGTGCTCAACTTCGCCCCGACCAGGGGCGGCGACGGTTACGGCTACGGCTACGGCTACGGCAGGTACGGCTACGGCAGCATCGCCTCCGAGGGCGACAAGGTCAGCGAACGTCCAACGCCCGTTGGGGCATAGGCGCGAAGTGCCCGAAGAAGGGAGCGAGCCCGGCAGCGATCTGCCGGGCCGCTGCTTTGTATCCCCTCGCGGGACCGCCGAAGGGGTCGGCGACGTCCAGGTCCTCGGGCCGCACCACTCCGCGCAGCAGGCGGGCCTGCTCCACCAGCGTCTGCGCCCGCAGTACCCGGTTGTCGATCTCGGCGAGCTCCGCGGTGGACACGGCCGCCGCCAGGGCGCCGAACTCCATGATGGTGAACGTCCGGCTCGCCGCCTGCGGCAGTATCGTGACGACCTCGCGGCGATGCTCCATCGCGCCCGTCAGCACCAGGTCGGCCGCGCGTACCAGCTCTTCGGTCAGCGGTTGCGAGACGAAACCGTCCGGGTTGCCACCGCATTCGCGCAAGGCAGCGGCCGCCTCGACGGGCATCGGCCTGCCGGGAATGCCGTGGGTCCCCGCGCTCATCGCCACGATCGGCATGGCAGGGAGGGCGGCGCGGGTCAGCCGCTCGGCCATCGGCGAGCGGCAGATGTTCGCCGTGCAGACGAACAGCAACAAGAAGTCGCTGGCGGACCGATGACGGCCTGTTTCCATGGGCTCAACCACGGGTGTGACGTTAGGGTGCGCCCATCGGCCCATGGCCGCGGCGCGCTGGAGCTTTGCTCAGGGAATGCATCCACCAGGACTCTGCGTGATCGTGGTGTGCTGCGGCCGTGCCAGCGGCTGGACGGGGACCTGCGGAGGCTGGTTCGAGTACGGCTCCACCAGGGTGAACTCCAGCGTTCTCGACTGCCGGGGAGGCAGCTCGATCATCTTCGAGTAGATCGGGTGGGATCGCTCCTTCTCCTCGTCCACCGAGGTGGCGCGCCCGTCCATCTGCACCGAGTACAGCCGCGCGCCCACGCCGGCGTACAGCGATACCCACAGCCGGTTGGCGCCGACGGCCGTGGGCCGATCCGGGTAGTCGAGCCGGCCGGTGACGTAGTCGGGGAGTGTCCCGCGTGGGACGTCGTTGCGCAGGGTGATCCGCACCCGCGAGAAGCGTTGCCCGCCGTAACAGGGCTCGAGCTGGTAGTCGACGGAGCGGTCCAGGTAGTAGTCGAGCTTGCCGCCCGCGGAGTTGTTCACCACCAGCCCGGCGAACGGCCCCGGCGAGGTCGTGAGCTCGCCTGACAGCGGCGTCTCGGCCAGCAGGCGCTGCTCGTCCGGCCTGCGGCTCCAGATCTGCAGGCGGTGGTCGGCGACCAGCTGCGACAGCACAGGTAGAGCCTTGGCCGGGTCGGAGAGCGAGTGGGTCATGGCCTTGCTGACGGTCCCGGCCAGGCCGATGAGAAATTGCTTGCGCTCGGCCTGGTCCTGGTAGCGCGCGTAGGCGACCCGCTCGGTGAGGTCGACGACGTTGTCCGCGGTCACCTTCTCCCCGCTGGGCAGGGTGACGGGTCCGATCAGCCGCAGCAGGTAGGAAAGGCCCACGGGGTCGGTGGCGATGGCGCCGTCCAGCCGCTGGCCGGTCCGGCGTTCCCACAGCCCGGTCCAGATGGTGGCGGCGTAGGGGAAGTGGGGTGAGAGGTTGGAGACGGAGAGCAGCCTGGCGGCGCCCGGCCCGTAGCGGTGAAGGTAGTCGGGGCCGAGGTCGGCCACCGGCGTGGAGGTGAGGGGGAGCTCGGCGTTGCTGGCCAGCTGCTGCACGTGGATGTGCCCGTGCTCGGCCTCGAGGATGCCGAACGCTCCCACCAGCCCGCCGGTCCCACGGGACTCGGCGTTGGTCTGGAAGGCCAGGAAGTAGCGGCGCGGGCCGTCTCGGCCCAGCATCGCCGGCAGCAGGGTGGCGGCGGTGGCCGCGGCGTCCAGCTTGCCTTTCAGCTCGTCCATTTCGCGCAGTACCGTGGTACGCGCCTCGTCCACCTGGGTGACGTTCGAGGAGGCGGGCGTGGCGGCCAGGCGGGATCGCGCGTCCTGCAGGCGGGTGACAGCGCTCTGGAGCACCGGTGCGGCCGTGTCGAGATCGGACAGTAGCTTGCGAAGCTTGGTCACGGAATGCGTGGCGCCGGTCAGCAGACCCGCGCCGATCTCCCGGACGTCTCCCAGCACGTCGGTCAGCTCGGCGGCGGTCTCGGACAGCACCCGCACGACCGTGGCCCCGTCTCCCGCGACAGGAACCCGCTCGAGCAGCGACCAGTCGAAGCCGCTGGTGAGCCTGCGCGCCTCCGCCGCCTGCGCCTCCGCCTCGCGTAGCGACCCGGCCAGAGTGGCCGGGTCGCCCGTGTCCGCGACCTTCCGCAGCTGGAGCAGAGCGTCTCTGACCAGCTCGAGGTGATCTCTCACGCTCAGAGCGCGCCCTGCTGACCAGCCCCCTGCAGATACCAGGGCGGCCACGGCCAGCAGGCCCGCTACGGCGACGCGGCGGCGCCGCTTATTCGGCAACGGTGGAGTTGCGACGACGGCGAACCGCGACCACGACTCCGGTGCTCCCCAGTGCCAGTAGCCCCCCGCCGACGGCGGCCATGGCACCGATGTTGCGACCTGTCATGGGCAGCTGCGAGCCCTGTGCTGCGACGGGTGCCGCGTTAACAGGACCCGCGCCGGGGCCGCCGGGGCCACCGGGGCCACCGCACCCGCCACCGCATGGGCCGGGTCCACCGCAGCCACCGCAGTGGCGGTGGTGGTGGTGACGGTGGTGATTGTGGTGAACGTGGTGGTGATCGCGGTGTTTCGGCGGGTAGAAGTGGTCCTTCTTGTTGTCGTCCCCGTGGTCGTCCCCGTGGTCGTCCCCGTGGTCGTCGCCATGGTCGTCGCCATGGTCGTCCCCGTGGTCTTTGTTGTCGGACCAGTCGTTGTTGTCCGACCAGTCGTTGTTGTTGGACCAGTCGTTGTTGTCCGACCAGTCGCTGTTGTCGTCCGGTGGCGGATTGACCTTGAACGTCGACACCTTGGTCTCGGCGAACCCCGCCGAGATGGTGGCGGCCGTCCAGGCCCCGCTAACGGCTGTCGCCATAACGGCGACGGCCAGGCTTCTTCTGATCATTCGAGCTCCATAGTGGACATGGGTACGGAAGCCGTTATTTCCTCTCGATCAAGCATCACCCGCGCAGGTCAGAAGCCTTGCCGAATGATCACCGATCATTGACCTAGAGCCGTTCGACGTTCTCGCCCCTGCAGCGGTTGCGGGTGTCGAACACCCTTCGGCTCGCCCGCTGGATCAGGCCGAAGTCGAACATGTCGTGGTCCGTCAGGATGATCACCGCGTCGGCCTCGGCCAGTTCGTGCTCGGTCGCGCCGACAGGGATCACGTCGGGGGGGAAGTCGCCGGGCTCCACGCACGGATCGGCGATCCGCACTTCGGCGCCCAGCCGGTTGAGCCGCTTGACCACCTCGATCGCCGGCGACTCGCGTGTGTCCCCGCTGTTCTTCTTGTAGGCCAGCCCGAGCACCAGCAGGCGGCTGCCGTTGTACGGCTTGCCCGCCCTGTTGAGCATCAGGCCGATGCGGCTGACCACGTGGGCCGGCATGTGGTCGTTGATGTCGTTGGCCAGTTCGACGAAGCGGAAGTTGTGTCCGAGGGTCCGCTTGACCTGCCACGACAGGTACGACGGGTCGATCGGCAGGCAGTGTCCTCCCACGCCGGGACCCGGCAGGAAGCGCATGTAGCCGAAGGGCTTGGTGGAGGCCGCGTCGATGGCCTCCCACACGTCGATGCCGAGCTGCTGCGCGAAGATCGACAGCTCGTTCACCAGAGCGATGTTGACGTGCCTGAAGGTGTTCTCCAGGAGCTTGCACAGCTCGGCGACGGCCGTGGTGGACACCGGGACCGTCGTCTCGACGATCCTGTCGTAGAAGTTCTTGACCTTGGCCAGGGAACGCGCGTCGATCCCGGAGACAATCTTGGGCGTGTTCCGAAGCCGCCAGCGCGTGTTGCCCGGATCGATGCGCTCGGGACTGTAGCCGAGGTGGAACTCCTCCGGCGCGCGGAGTCCAGAGCCTGCTTCCAGCAGCGGACGCAGCATCTCCTCCGTGGTTCCCGGGTAGGTGGTCGACTCCAGGATCACCGTGGCGCCCGGCTCGATGCAGTCAGCGATGGCACGCCCCGCCTCGGCGATATAGCTCAGGTCCGGCACGCTGTCGCGCAGCGGCGTGGGCACGGTGATCACGCACACGTCGAAGCCCCGCGCGTCGGCGTGTTCGGTGGTCGCCCGGTAGCGGCCCGTGTCCAGCGCGGCGGTGAGCTCGTCGTCGGAGATGTCCTCGACGAAGGAGTCGGCGGCGTTGAGCCGCTTGACCCGCAGTTCGTCGACGTCGATCCCGACGACGTCGAAGCCCGCCGACACTCCTCGCATCGCCAGTGGCAGGCCCACATATCCCTGCCCGACAATTACTAGTTTGTCTGCCATTGCATCCCGTCCTCCTTCTTGATCAGGCTGAGGCAGACTTTAGGGAGCAATGCGCGGGCTAATCGTGCTCAGCCCTCGTCTCGGAGATTCTGGTGCGAGGGTGATAAATCACAGCCGTTTGGTGGGCAGGCCGGCCACGACTGACGCACCGGCTTCCGGCCGTAGCACCCCTTCACCCAGGAGCCGCCCTCCCCGAGCGGGTACTTCGCCCGGGGCTGCAGCTCGTTGGGAGATCACCAGTCAGCCGGTGTCCATCCCCGCGTGCCTCAGGTGGGTGACACCGGTCATCGCGCTACCGCTTTTGCCATCCAGTCACAGGTGATCTCGAGTCCCCGGCTCAGCGGCGTGGGCTGAACCTCCGGGAAGAGTTCGGCCAGTTGGTCGCTGCAGGCGCGCGAGTTGAGCACCTCTCCCGGCCTGGCGGGCAGGTGCGTGGTCTCGACGGTCAGGCCCAGGGTCCGCCGCATCGACTCGATCAGCTCGAGGATCGACGTGTTCGTGCCGAAGGCCAGGTTGACCGGCCCTTCGTAAGTGACCCGGCCGATCACCGCGTCGGCCAGCACGCGGACCACGCTGCCGACGAAGGTGAAGTCCCGCGTCTGCCTGCCGTCGCCGTAGACGCGCACAGGCTCTCCGAGCAGCGCGCTGTGCAGGAACTTCGGGATGACGGCCGCGTAGTCGTGGTTGGCCGCCTGCCGCGGGCCGTACACGTTGAAGAACCGGAACGTCAGGATCGGCAGGCCGAACGAGGCGGCGTAGCCGGACAGGTAGCCCTCGGCGGCCAGCTTGCTGGCCGCGTACGGGCTCAGCGGGCGGGTCGGCAGCCCCTCGTGCGCCGGGAGAACGGCGGAATTGCCGTAGACCGACGAGGACGAGGCGGCCACGACGTGGGCGCCGATCCTGCGGCAGGCCTCCAGGACGTTGAGCGTGCCCGTGGCGTTCGCCTCGTGCGTCGCCACAGGGTCGGTGAGCGACCGCGGCACCGAAGGCCGGGCACCGAGGTGGACGACGGCGTCGACCTTCCTCGCGACCTTGTCCAGCAGATCACGATCGAGAATGCTGCCGAGCACGAACTCGACGTCGATACCCGACAGGTTGTCCAGCGAACCGGTGGACAGATCGTCAAGCACGACGATGTCCTCTATTTCCCGGCGCTTGGCCAGTTCGGCACACAAATTCGCCCCGATGAACCCTGCGCCACCGGTAACCAGTACCCGCATGTTTCCCCCTTCCCGCGACATCGCGTTCCGTTGGAGTCAGGGTGGACCAGTTGCCGCTCGCTACGACTCGATCGCCACTTCGATTGGCGTACGCTGCCGAAAGTCAGGGCTGAAGTTTGCCAGCCCGAATCGCCCATAAGCCAACAAATTATGGCGTGCAGGCCTCCGGGATGATCCGGTTGGTTAAATTCGGGAATCATGAGAGTAACCACCGTACGCCCGCAAGAGCTCGGCCAGTCCGAGCTCGCGCTGTGGCGGAAATTCCAGGCCGCGGACCCCGCGCAGGACAATCCATTCCTTTCTCCCGAGTTCACCTCGGCGGTGGCGGAATTCCGGCCCAGCGTCCGCGTGGCGGTCGTCAGCGACGGGAACTCCATCGTCGGGTTCTTCCCGTACCAGCGCAATGCGCTCGGCGTCGCCCGGCCGGTGGGCAGGGGCTTCCGTGATCGCGACGGGGCGGCCCTGGCCCCAGGGGTTCAGCTGAACGCGGGCGAGCTGCTGCGCGGGTGCGACCTGGCGGTGTGGCAGTTCGACCACCAGGTCACCGGCCAGCTGGTCGCCACCTCCGAGCGTTCCAAGCTCTTCCCCACGCCCGTGGTCGACCTGCGGCACGGCTACGAGGCCTACGTCGAGGGCATGCGGCGTAGGTCGTCGGTCACGCTCAAGGGGATCAACTACAAGCGCCGCAAGCTCGAAAGGGACGTCGGCCCTGTGCGCCACGAGATGCGCTCGCTGGACAGCGGCGCGCTGCGCACGTTCATGAAGTGGAAGTCCGGGCAGTACCTGCGGACCGGCAAGGGCGACCTCTACGCCCAGCCCGGGTTCGCGGACATGCTCGTCCGACTCCAGCACACCCAATCCGAGGGGTTCTCCGGCAGTCTGTCGGTGCTGTACGCCGGAGACGTTCCGGTGGCGGCCCATTTCGGCCTGTACACGCCGCGGGCGCTCGTGCTGTGGTTTCCGTCCTACGATCCGGAATTCGGAAAATATTCGCCGGGATTCATTCAGCTCATGGCACTCAGCGAGGACGCGGCGGCCCTTGGCATCGAGTGTTTCGAGCTGGGACGTGGCCGCCACGCCTACAAGGATCAGTTCAAAACCGGAAATGTCGAAGTATTGGAAGGGTGGATGGCTCGCCCTGCGATGGGAACAGTGGTGCACAGGGTCACCGCTGCCCCCCGGCAGGAAGTCATCAATTTCGTGCGGGCGACGCCAAAGATCCGTGCCGGTGTGGCCGCCATGCGCGGCACGTTCAGATCGGTACGTGCACGCGCCAACCAGCTTCGGTCAGGCGGGTCAGGGGGAAACAAGCGATGAACACATCGATGCTCATCCGGAGATTCAAGCGGCTTCGGCAGAACTATTTCTTCGATCGGCGCTTCGGCGCCTTCATCGGCGGGACGAAGAAGACGCCCTTCGCGCACATGGGAGCCGAGAACACGGCCAACATCGCCTACGAGGAGCTCCCCCCGCTCTTCCGTGACGGCCTGCGGCCCGGCGAGGTCCTCGTGGATGTCGGGTGTGGCAAGGGCCGGGTGCTGAACTGGTGGCTGGACACCTTCCCCGGCTACCGCATGTACGGGATCGAGCTCGACGAGGACGTCGCGGCCGAGACCGAGACGCGCCTGCGGAACTATCCGGTGACGATCGTGATCGGTGACATCCGCACACTGGCGCCGGAGGACGGGACGCTCTACTTCCTGTTCAACCCGTTCAACGCGGACGTCATGGCGGGGTTCCTCGACACGCTGAAGAAGCGCGCGGCCGGCCTGCCTGACGGCGTGCCCGGGCCGATCCGCGTCATCTACTACAACTGCCTGCACCTGCACGTCTTCGAGGCCGACCCCGACTGCCGGGTCACGCTGATCCCGGTGCCGCCGCAGTTCCACCGGGCGGCCCTGATCACGATCGGTTCGCAGGACGACTGAGAGCGCCTCCATGAGGCAGCGGGCGTGACGGGCGCCTCAGGCGCGGATCACGCCTGGGTCGCCGGGCGATTGACCCTGGCATGGAACTCGGTCAGGGTCATCGGGTCATAGCCACTCGCCACGCAGGCGAAGAGCGCTTCCAGGTCGGCGTAGAGCCCCTCCACGCTGCGCCGACTGCGGAAGTAAGGGCTCCCGCCCGGCATGAGCTCAGAGGAATGGATCATGAACTCCACGTGCTGCCGCCCCTGGGTGCGGGCCGTACGTGCAAGGTCGAGCAGTTGGCGGCGGTTGCGGCCGTTCGGTCTCATCCAGGTCACCTCGGGAGACAGCCGGTTCACCACGCGGCTCGCGAGGCCTGACCGGCCCGCCAAGCCGGCGGTCCTGCCCAGCCACCCCGCCCGTGGCCGTCGCACGATGGTCATGGGCACCTCCAGGAGCGGGGACACCCCCGCCTTCCCGATGTCCTGAAGGTCGACGAAATACGGCTGCTCAGGGAACCGCGAGTAGTCACACGGACCGCGTCCCCCAGGGGCGCCCCGCGTGCCGGCCCAGGAGATGTGCGGCGTCACGGAGCAGTCCACCAGATAGCCATGCTCGACCAGGATTCTGGCGTACGTCTCGTCGAGCATCCACCGACCGGCCCGATGGCTGGTCACGGGCATCTGGAAGACGTCCTCCAGCGTGCCCGTTATCACCTTGACCTTCTCCGCCATGACCGCCGGCGGGAAGTCGATGAGAAAAGGCTTGTGCCGGTGGTCCGCCTCGGTCAGCGGTCGGTGCGGGGGAGTCGTCCACGAATGGAGATGCATGCCGAGCTCGGCGGTCTTGCCGGTGATGACGGCCTGGCCGAACTCGCGAAACGCAGGGCTTTGCGCCATGGCCCACTCCACGAGGTAGGTGGGACGCAGGCGGTACTTCTCGCAGAGCTCCTGGAACCTCGGCAGAAATGCCGCGTTCTCCGCGGTGACTTCGGTGGATCCATTCCACGCGTCATCCGCTTCCACGTCGATGGTGATGATGAACGCAGGATTATTGGTCACGACAGAAGACTAAAGGACCGCTATCGCGATGAATGGGGCGGTAACGGTGTCCCAGTGGAAAACAATTACCTCATTTCATCCATGAGGGTAATCTTGCGGTTGCCCGTTCACACGCGCCTGCCAGATCGGGCTGCGCGGAATCATGTCACCAGCCGTGTGCCCGGGCGATCTCGGTGTACACGGCTTCCGTGTCGGCGACCAACCGGGGAACGCCGAAGCGGTGCGTCACCCACTCCCTGGCGGCTTCCCCCATGGTCCGGCGGAGCTCGCCGTCGTCCAGCAGGCGCAGGACGTGTCCGGCGAGCTCGTCCGCATCCGTGCCCGACAGGAGGCCTGTGCTGCCGTCATTGACCACCTCGGCCACGCTGCCCACGCGGGTCGCCACCGCAGGAATGCCGACCATGCCCGCCTCGATCAGGGACAGCGGCATACCCTCGCTGTCCGATGCGAGCAGGGTCACATCGGAGGCCGCGTACACCGTCTCCACGTCCGACCGCCAGCCCACCAGACTCAGTGCTCCGGCGAACTCGGCCTCCGCGGCGCGTACGACGTTCAGCATGTCGCCCTCACCGCACACCACGAACCGGGTCCGCGGCCGCGCCGCAAGGACGCTCCTGAACACGGCCAGCAGCCGGTCGGGCCGCTTGATGGCGGTGACCCTGCCGACGTAGGAGACGACGAGCGCATCGGCGGGAAGCCCGAGCATCCGCCGGGCCTCCGCGACGGCCGGCGGCGGCCCGACCGAGGTCCCCGGAGGCATCACGATGTACTGACCAGGCCGTCCGATCCCGGCCGCGATCAGGTCGTCACGCACCCGCGCTCCCACGGTGAGCAGGCGGTCGGCGGATCTGGCGAGTATCTTCTCCACGCCGACGACGAGCCTGGTCGTCCGCGCGGAGAAGGAGCCATGCAGCAGGTGCCCGTGGTAGGTGTGCACGACCGCGGGGACCCGGGCGAGCATCGCGGCCGTTCTCCCGAGCGCACCTGCTTTCGCGGTGTGCGTGTGCACGATGTGCGGCCGGAACCGGCGCATCTCCGTGTGCAGTTGGGCCAGCGCCGCCAGGTCGTCGAGCGGGCGCACGGACCGGCCCAGCCCGCGGACGACCCAGGTCTTGATGTCCGGTGCGGAGAGCGCAAGGTGATCGGCCTCACCCGCGGCGACGTGACCCGTGTAGAGGCGCTGCTCGAACCGGGCTGGATCGAGGTGCCTGCTCAGCCCTGACACCTGCCTGGCGGGCCCGCCCACGTTCATCCTGGCGATGATCCGCATGATCCGGATCTTGCCGTCAGCCGGCGATCGCATGTGCATTCTCCCCTTCAGCAAGCCGCACGCAGGCGGCTGGGCACCAGGTACGCCCGATCGCGAATCGCTCGACGGCGCCTGTCCACAGGTCCTTGACGAGCAACGTCATGTGATATCGCCCGTTACGCAGGAAAACGGAAGAGCGTGCGGCGTTGATCGCCACGGTGAAAGATTATGGAAGGCTGTCCGCCCAGGTCCGATTGATCCGCGTGTCGCGCGTCTGAATACATTTGCCGAACATTGGCCGGCGCGTGATTTCGACAGAGACTCCGCGCCGCAGGCAGGCGACCTCAGAAGCCCAGCGGCTCTCCGTTGTGGACGGCCAGCCCCTGCTGCTCAGGGGTGCCGCATCGGCCGTTGTACCAGAGCTTCCACGATCCGCTCGCGCTCTCCCAGAGCACCGACGGCTTGTAGTCGGAGTCGCATTCCCACGAGTCCACGACGGGCGCGAGGACGGGATTGGTCGGCATCCGTGACCAGGTGACTCCGTCGGCCGAGCGGGCGATGCCGATCGCGCCACGATGGATGGTGACGTAGCCGATGTAGAACATGTAGTAGTAGCCATCGGGGAGACGGAACACGTTCGCACCGGAGACCCGGTCCCGTTCCCAGGTCTGGGCCGGATCGGCGGCGAGCACGGGATTCCTGCCGCTCTTGGTCCAGTTGACACCGTCGGTGCTGGTGGCGTAGCCGATCGCCTCGGGCTCCCAGTCGTTGCCCGCCGCGTACCACATCCGGTACAGGTGCTGGTCGGAGTCCCACAGCACGCACGGGTTGAGGACGGTGCCCTTCTCCCACCCGACGGTGCCCTCCATGACCGGATTAGGGGTGTCCCTCTGCCAGGTGATTCCGTTCGCGCTCGTGGCGTAGCCGAACTTCGAGGAGTTCCGCTGGCCGGTGTACCACATCTGGTACTGGCCGCGGTCGGGGTTGTAGATGACGCTCGGCCGGTTGACCAAGCTCTCCCAGGTGCCGGGGACGGCTCTCAGGACGATGCTCGGCCTGGTCCAGGAGACGCCGTCCACGCTTTCCGCGTAGGCGATGGCGTTCATGAGGCGCGCGGAGAACCACATCCGGTAGACACCGCTCTCGTGCAGCACCGAGGTGTCGAAGGCGGTGCCGTAGTTCTTGCCCAGGACGGGGTTGCGGGCGAACTTGGCCCAGCCGGTGCTCGAGCCGGCAGCCGTGGTGGGGATCGGCATGATCGCGGCTTCCCTGACGATCTCGAGCCCGACGGCGACGACACGGCCGCCACCGATCACCCGCAGCCTGAAGACGTGCTGACCGGGTTGGAGCGCACCGCTCCGCCACAGCAGGACGCCCCTCCTGGCCGTTCCGGCGGAGAAATTGACCTTCTGCCAGGGATCCCCGTCGATGGACACGTTCGCGCTGCCTCCGTCGGGGCCGACGGCGCCGAAGAAGTTCGCGGCGGCCCCGCTGAAGGGGACCGAAATGGAGCTGCCGGGCGTGTCACTGCCGCCGTCCGTCCAACTGCCGCTGTAGCCGAAGTCGCGAGCGAGGATGCGCCTGGTGTCGGACCTGATGATGCTCACCCGGTCCGGCACGACGTAGGTGCCGCTGGAGACGTTGTTGCGGATGCCGGCGACGGTCAGCGTGAAGGTGTGGGGCCCCGCGGGCAGGACCCGGCTCGTCCACAGTTCGACGTCTCCCTGATCGGAGGGCGTGTAGAAGTCGACCTCGTAGGCGGGGCCGCCGTCTATCGAGACCCTTCCGATGCCGGTGTTCGCACCCGTCCCGCCGTACAGCGTGATCTGCGTGCCCCTGAACGTCAGCGTCGCCGACGCGCCAGGGGTGTCGCTCCAGGTGCGCGTGCCGCCGTGATAGTCGACTCCGCTCCCGTTCATCCATTGGCCGGTGTAACGGAATTGGTTGTCGCCCGTGCCGATCACGCGGTCGTCCACGGAGATCGTGCGCGACTCACCGTCTACGGGGATCGGCAGGTGGATCAGGCCGAGCATGGCAAGCGAGGCCAGCAGAAGTCTGCCCATCGGTGGTTCCGTTCGATTCAGTACCTGCAGTAGAGAGCCAGGGCGGGCGAGGCCGCCTCCTTCAGCGCGAATCCGGGCAGCGGCTCGTACGGCGACGCCGCGCTCAGCACACACCGCGCCCGATAGTCGTCGACGATGCGCTGACGCTCCTCGACGCTCGTGCGCGCATCCAGGAAACTCCGCACTGCCTGGCGGCGCTGGTCCTCGTCGGGGACGAAGAAGTGCTCGTAGCCGGGCGCGACGGATCGGATTCCCCAGACCGGCAGTTGCCGTGCGGCAGCCTGGTCCGCGGTCAGCACCACGTCGCCTGGCCGCAGGTATCGCTGGACGAAGCGCAGGGGTGCCGCCACATCCTGGTACCTGCCGAGCCGCAGGTTCGTCGGGAGGATCTGGAGCACGGCCGATCCACTGGTCGCGCAGGCGCCGATGACCGTCGCGGCGGCGACCACCTTCCGGTACCGCCCCCAGCGCCGCGGCCGCCCCACCAGGTGCCGGGCGAGCGCCAGATGGAGCGCGAGCACGGGGAACGGGATCAGTCTCGCCACGGAACCCACCCCGGCCAGGACTCCCACCAGGATCACGGCGGTGCACACCGCGAACATCCCGAGCAGCTCAGGCCCCATCTGGCGGCGGCGGTCCCGCAGCAGGGCGGGGAGCCCCAGCAACGACAGCCCGTAGAAGGCGATCGGGTTCTCCAGGAGGCCCGTCTGGACCTGGTCGAAGCCCTCGCCGCGATTGAGGAGGGTCGAGAAGCCGAAGTAGGGCCAGTAGAGCAGCGCGAACAGGCCCGCCGCCGCCGGCGCCAGCAGCGCGAGCAGCCGCCACGGGCTCCACCGCGTGCAACGGAAGAGGATGAGACCTGCCCCGGCAGAGGCGGCGCCGAGAGCGGTCGCGGAGTTGATCAGAACGAGCGCTCCGGACAGCACGCACAGCAGGGCGAGCCGCCGCACCGTCGGCCCGGAACGGAAGCTCAGCAGGGTGTCCAGGAACAGCAGCGCGAGCGCCCCGGCGAACGTGGCCGGGTAGCTGAAGCCCGACACCAGCGAGTTCAGCGCGAACACGCCGCTCCAGCCGACCGTCTTGACTCCCCAGAGGAACAGCGTGAACACGAGCACGAGCACCGGTGTCCAACGCCCGCCGCCCAGACGCCGGCAGAAGCGGCGCAGCGCCCAGAACAGGAGCACGCCGTTGAGCGGACCCGCGAGCTCGAAAACGGTCTCGGCGGACAGCCCCGTGGCGCGCGCCACGAAGGCCAGCAGCAGCTCGTACGGCTCGAAGTAGGGCCACGGGCCGGAGCCGCCCACCAGGGGGTTGGCCGGATGCCATGGATTGTCCACGAGCGCGCGGATGCTGGCCACATGCGCCTGCCAGTCGCCGCTGCGGATGTGATAGGCCGTGATGACCAGCCCCCACACGACGAGGGCGGTCGACACGAGCACGTAGGGATCGGTCAGGAATCCCGGTAGCTGCCTGCTGGGGCGGACGCGATGGCGCGTCCCGGCGACCAGTTGATCGACCTGCATGACGGATCCTCAGCTGAGATGGTCACGGACGACTTTGCGGGCCATCGCCACCGCGTAGTTCTGCCCCCGGTCCTGGGGGTAGACCTGCGCCATCGTGGCGAGGAAGACCCCGGGCAACTCGGTGGTGTGCGGTGGGATCCACGCGCGATAGGCGGAGGTGACCACGGGCTGGGCGAATCCGGAGCGCGAGAAGTGCCACCGTTTCACCCAGGACAGGTCGAAATCCGGGTTGATCCTGCGGATGAAGGGAGCGAACCGGTCGAGCAGCTCCTCCGGAGGCGTGACGAACCGCCAGTCGTCCCTGGGGACGTAGTTCCCGACGTAGAGCAGATGGCGGCCACCGTATTCACGGGGTGGGATCATCCGGGTGTGCTCGACGAGGGCCAGGAAGGGGAACTCGGGGTCGTTGACGTTCAGCCAGTAGTACGGGATCACGCTGCGGTCGAGCTCGAGGACGAAGCAGGTCGCCCCCAGATAGTGGTTCTGCCACAGGGAGTCCTGCGGGTCGGCGCCGACCGCCTTGGCGAAGGCCGGCTGCGGCACCGTGACCAGGACCCGGTCGAACTCGTACCGCGACCCGTCCTCCGTCGACACCAGCACGGGCCGGCCCGCGCCGGCCTGGCTGATCGTCGACAGTTTCCTGCCGAACTCGAGCTTGCCGCCCTCGAGCGTCACCCGCTCCGCGAGCGCCGTGTAGAGCTGCGCGAACCCGCCGTCCAGATAGCCGAGCTTGAAGGTACGGCAGTGCACCCGGGCCCACAGCCAGGCCATGGAGATCTCGGCGGCCCGGTTGCCGAACTTGCCCGCCAGCAGGGGCTCCCAGATCACGCTGCTCGCCCGCCTGCCCGCCCATCGGCGTGTCCAGTCGAGCGCGGCGACGTCGTTGAAGCGTTCCCCGTGACGGACCGCCTTGATCGCGGCCGAGCTCAGCCCGAAGCGCAGCCGGTCCACCAGGGGCAGAGGGCTGAACCGCAGCATGTCGGCCGGCGTGCTGAAGGCGTGCAGCCGCCCGCGGTGGTAGATCCCGGTGGTCGTGGCGTGAAAACGCAACCGGTCGGCCAGGCCGAGCTCCCCGATCAGTTCGATGATGGCGCGATCGGTGCCGAACAGGTGGTGGTAGAACCGCTCCAGCGGGACCTGGTCGATCAGGAGGGAGCCGGCCAGCCCGCCGAGCTCGTGGGCCGCCTCGAGCACGACCACTTCCTGCCCGCTCCTGGTCAGGTCGTAGGCGGCTGTCAGTCCGGTCGCGCCTGCTCCGATGACACCGACCCTCATGCGAAACTCCACTTCTTGTTCAGCCAGTACTGCATGACGGCGACGCACGGAATGGTGAGCGCCTTCACGAGAGTCGCCTCGATGCCGAGCACGGTGACGAACACGTGCAGCGCCGCCGTGGTGACCGCCATCCCGAACAGCCCTACGCCGTAGAAGCGGGCGAAGCGCACCGCCAGGCGGTCCCGTTTGCCGAAGGTGAAACGGCTGTTCAGCAGGAAGTTGCTGGTGATGCCCAGCGTGGTGCTCAGCGCGTTGGCCACCTGCTCGTGCAGGCCGACCACGTCGAACAGCAGCGCGAACGTCGCGAGGTCGAGCGACACTCCGCTGCAGCCGATGACCATGTACAGCAGGAACGGCCGGGCGGCGCTATTCACGGCACCCGGCGATCACGTCCTGGACGATGTAGAGCGGGCGGTCCTGGGTCTGCTTGTACATGCGCCCGACGTATTCGCCGATGACGCCGAGCGAGAGCATCTGGATACCGCCGAGAAACCACATCACCACCATCAGCAACGTCCAGCCGGGCACGGACACCTGCGGAAAGAAGACCCGCATGGTCACCGCGTAGAGGATGCCGAGCGTGGAGAGAACCACGGTGAGGAAGCCCAGCCTGGTGATGATTCTCAGCGGCACCGCGGAGAAGCTCAGGATGCCGTCCAGGGCCAGCCCGATCATCTTGGCCATCGGGTAGTTCGTCTTGCCGGCGACTCTCGCGTCGCGGTCGAAGGGGACGGCCTTCTGTTTGAAGCCCATCCAGCTGACCAGGCCCCGAACGAATCGGTTGCTCTCCCTGCTCTGGCGCAGGACGTCGGCGGCCTTGCGGTCCATCAAGCGGAAGTCGCCGGTGTCGACGGGGATGTCGACGTCCGCGAATCGGCGCAGCAGCCGGTAGTACAGGTGCGCGCTCAGCCGCTTGAACAGCGTGTCCTTGCGGGTCCTGCGCTGGGCGTAGATGATGTCGGAGCCGCTTTCCCACTCCGCGATGAGGTCGATGCTCACTTCGGGCGGATCCTGCAGATCGGTGTCCATCACGATGATCGCGTCGCCGACCGCATGGTCGATACCGGCCGTGATGGCCATCTGATGGCCGAAGTTGCGCGACAGGTCGATGACGGTGATCCGCTCGTCCGCGCGGGCCAGTTCATGCAGGACGTTCAGCGAGCCGTCAGCGGAACCGTCGTTCACGTAGACGTACTCGAAGTCGAAGCGGGAAAGCAGGTCTGTGCTCGCGGTCAGCCGCTCGTGAAAGAGCCGCAGCCCGTCCTGCTCGTTGAACACGGGCAGGACGTAGGAGATCAGTTGCCGGGGTTTCGTGCTCGTGGCCCGCGTATCCACCCGGATCTCATTGCTTGCCGACATATCTGTCCCTCCCTGCGGTCGCCTTCACGAATGTCGAACCGGGGAGATGCAGTTAGCGGCTGTTAATTCTCGATGAGAAGGATATTGAGGACAGACGGCGCCAGGGCGGAGGCTCGGCCGATGACTCGATCAAGATCTGGTCAGCGTACGGCTGCGCGCCTGGTGTAGAGCTCCTCGAACCAGCGCGCGGTGTGGGACATGTCCAGCAGGTCCGCGCCCGCGGCGGCGCCCGCACGGAGCCGGTCGTGCGACTTCATCGCCTCGAGAATGCCCGCGGCCAGATCCTCCGCGGAGCCGGGCCTCGTCAGTATCCCGTTCTCTCCGGGTTTGACCAGGTCGGGGATGCCTCCCACGGCAGGCGCAACGACGGGCACCCCGGCCGCCAGCGCCTCCATGATCACCACGGGCAGGGCCTCCCAGCGGGAGCTGAGCACCAGCAGGTCCGACGCCGCGATCAGCCGGTTGGCCCGCGGCAGGAGACCCAGCAGCCGCACGTTGCCGCCGAGGCCGTACCGCTCGATGTCCTCGACGATCCGCTGCTGCATCGGCCCCTTGCCCGCGAGCAGGAACATCGCCTCGGGACGGGCCTTGACGACCTCCGCGGCCGCCCTGATCAGCAGGTCGTGCCCCTTCAGGCGCAGGAGATTGGCGACGAACGCGATAAGGAAGGCCCCGTCGGGGACCTCGAACTCGCGCCGCACGCTCTCCGCGTCCGCCGCCAGGCGCTGCTGCTCCTTGACGTCCACGCCGTGCACCCGGACGGAGATCCGGGGCGCGCCCCTCGTGAGCGGGGCCTCGGCCACGATCCGCGACACCGCCACGGTCTCGTCGTCGAGCCTGCGGGTGAGCCGGTCGAGCACCTTCGTCAGCGGCCGGTACTTGACGCTGTGCACCGTGCGCACCAGGTACGGCCGGCGGCGCCGGAACCGCGACGCCAGCCGCAGGGCGATCGCAGGCACCGGGGAGTGCGCGTTGACCACGTCCGGGCGGAGCCGCCGTACGGCCGCGACCAGCCGCAGGTACACCAGCAGCCGCCCGCTGCCGGACAGGTCCACCACCGTGATCCCGATGTCGCGCAGGGCGTCGACGAGCCCCGTGGTCGTCCTGCGCAGGCACACCACGGTGTAGTCGACGCCCGCCCGAGGGGCGGCCTTGAGCCGCTCGACCAGCAGGACCTCGGCACCGCCGATGTCCAGGGTCTTGGCCACCTCGCAGATCCTCATGGTGTTCGTCCCCCTCTTCCGGATATCTCGCCGACCACTGTATGTAGCGAGGCGATCACAGTGGGGGACGTCGGCGGCTAGGTCAGCACCTCGTAGAGGCTGCCCACGCCGTCCTGGCCGTGGCCGGCCGCCTCGGCGCGCTCGAACAGCCGCAGCAGCGCCTTCGGCCAGGACGCGTCGACGCCCTCGTCCTCCAGCGCGTGCACCGCGTGGCCGAGGCCGGCCACCTGCATGTGCAGGCTGTTCTCCCCGCCCGGGTACTCCCCGCTCTCGAAGTTCTCCGTGAGGATCTTCAGATACCCCATCGGGCCCTCGACGGCCAGGCCGCCCACCAGGTGCTGGGCGAAGGGCAGGAACTCGCCCGGCTTGGCGCCCGCCGCCCCGACCAGCGCCGTGGCGTGCATGTGGGCGGCCAGCGACGACCAGAACATCAGCAGGCTGGCCTGGTAGTACGACATCGCCAGCCCCGGGTCCTCGCCGACGTACCTGACCTCGGTGAGCGCGGCCAGCGTGTCCGCGAACCGGTCGAGGGCCGCACGAGGCCCGCTGTAGTAGGTGTACGCGCCGGGCAGCCCGATGCCCGGCGGCGGGGTCATGATGCCCGCGGTCACCAGCACGCCGCCGCGCGAGGCCACCCAGTCCGCCGCCTCCCGCAGCCGGTTCGGCGTGTCGGAGCTCAGGTTGACCAGCACCTTCCCGTCGAGCCGCTGCTCTCCGAGGCTGTCGTACATCGCCTGGTAGTCGATCTGGCTGATCACCACGAGGTCGCTCGCCGGCCGGTCGGCCCACTCGGCACCCTTGGCCAGCAGCGGGTCGGCCTTGCTGCGCGTACGGTTCCACACGCTCACCCGGTGGCCCGCCGCAAGGAACGTCTCGGCCATCTTCGAGCCCATCGGGCCAAGGCCGATCACAGTCACATCAGTCATGACCCCAGGCTTCCTCGCCCCGCTTCGGAAATCCTTCGGCTCGGCTACGGGTCAACCCGAAGCGATGCGGGTCCCCGAGCGTGCGCGATGACGAGGGCTGGGAGATGCGGGTGCCCCGCGAGCGCCTTCAGCCGGCCAGTAGGTCTTTTGTGTCGTCTATCCCGTTTTCGGCAACGAGATGAATGATCGAGGGATTCTTGAGTCCGTGCTTCGTGCTCGGCGCCGCCCATGACTGCGTCTCGATGGCGATGCCGCGGGCCGCGAAGGCGGGCTGGTCGAGGTAGGCGGCACCGGGCTGCCCGGTCAGATAACTGGAGCCCCCCACCGCGCTGACCAAATTGAGCATCAATTCGCCTTTCGCCCCTGAGACGTCGAGATCCGAACTGCGGATCACTTTGCACGACGGCTGGAGGAGCGAGGAGATGGCGCAGAAGGAGCGCCAGCACACGGCCTCGATGGTCGTCGCGTCAGGCTGGTACACCGGGTCGAGCATCGGTTTCACCACGTCCCAGTGCGCGCTCCTCGCGTAACAGTGCAGGATGCTCGTCCTGTGCTTGAGCCACCCGTCGCTGAGCCGCGCCTCGGACCAAGGCACGTCTCGCGAGCCTTGCTTGGGAAGACGCAGGACGAGCTGCTGGCCGTTCGGCGTCTCGACGATGGTCCGATCCTCCCATTTGGTGGAAGATCGGGCGAACTTCACGGAATCGAGCCAGATGAAGATGTCAGAGTGGAACACACGGTTCCATACGTGCGCGCGAGCCCAGTAGGTCGGCTGAAGAATGGCAACCGTTGTCACGACCGCCTCGCATTGACGAGCCGGAGGATTCGAAACGCCTCCGCGTACTGAAGGCCGACGCTGCTTCCCCGCAGTGTCGCCCAGGCGTCGACGACATCGGGGGCGATCACTTCGCGTCCGAACTGCGATGACTGGTAGAGAGACACCGCCTTGAGCTTCAGGTCGCGGACGGATTCGATGTCCACGTAGTAGTTCAGCTCGATCTCCCGCCCGTCGAACCCCCAGGTGGATCCGGGGTATTCGTAGGCGGCGACCATCTGCGCGATGTAACCGTTGCGCGACAGCGGGCGGGTGGCACTGATGCCCGCTTCGAACGTCACCACGTGGTCCTGGTGGTATGACGGGGCCGGAATCATGACCTCGCGTGGCCGTTCAGTATGCAGGACCTTTTCGATCCGGCCGACGAGTTCGCGCCGGTCGACAGAGAGCAGGCGGGCCTCCCACTCCTTTTCGTAGAGCACGGTGTAACGGAACCCGAGAATGTCGGCGACCTGGTCGATCTCCACGTTGTCGTCGGTCGGCGCGACGACGAACACCACCATGGGGTCGTCGGCCATGGCCAGAACGCCACCGCATCCCAGGGTTTCGTCATCCATGTGCGGTGCGATCACTACTAGATCGGACATGCCATCCTCCTTGGGGGCAAGGACTGCCTTCGCGACGGGGCAAGGATTGCTTTCTCGACCGACGAGGCATTCCTGTTGTCCGGGCCGCCGCAGAGATCTCTACCTCATTTGTAATCCCTTAGTCACTCTTCGTGCTCGGCGTTTCGGGTATGTGTTTCGTGAAGAGATCCTCGAGCTGGTGCCAAGCCCGCCCTCGATCCCTGCTCTGCAAAGGGGAGCAGGGCCTCCGGGCGCGTACTTGCCCCTTCAGGGGGGCGGGCAGATCGATCGCCGGGATCCGGGCGGGCAGGGAGGGTGTTGATGAGACCACGACAAGTGATCAGGCTGTTACGCTGAGGGCGCCTGACGACTACAAATAGTGTTGCAAAGACGACAGAACGTGATTTCCTGGAGTGCCGTCGGGTACTGGGTTGCGCGACACCGGAGCGCTGCGCGCGGTTTCGACTCTGGAGGCAGATCTGTGACTTCCGTCCATTTGATGGTCGATCGCTCACGTCGTTGGCTCACGGGCCGGTGGTTCGACGTTCGCATGGGAACGGATACCTCCGGCACACCGGCCGACCGCGGCATCGCTCACCAGGAGCTGGAACACCAGCCGAGCGACCTGCGCAAGATCCGGCGTGCTCTACGCGCGCTGCGGCCGGGGCCGGACGACGTGGTGATCGATTACGGCGCCGGGCTGGGGCGCATGATGCTCGTCCTCGCAAGAGACGTGCGAGTGCGCCGGATCATCGGGGTCGAACACCAGGCCGAGCTGTACCAGCGCGCCCAGCGGAACATCGCCGCGGCGCGGCCGAAGCTTCGCTGCAAGGACATCAGCATCGAGCAGGCCGACGCACGGAAGTACAAACTGCCGGACGATGTCACCGTTGTTTACTTCTACAACCCCTTCCGCGAGCCGACCTTGAGAGAGGTCATGGAGAGGATCGTCGAGAGCCTGCGGCGTGTTCCTCGCAAGCTGACCATCGTGTACAACAATCCTCCGGCGTGGAGCTCCGCCGTGGCCGAATACGGCTTCGAGCGCCAGATGATCGAGCAGCGCCTGCACTTCTACCACTGGATGTCAGGCACCGGGACGTAGGCCTCGGGCTCGGGCGAGCCTCGACTCGATGAGTCGTCGCCGCCTTGTCCCGCGTGACTGCTACGGAAGTCCGACGGGCCCGCGACGGGTTAACGTGACGTGGTGAGATTCGGGGTGCTGGGGCCGCTGGCCGTATGGGGTGAGGACGGCGAGCCGGTACACGTTCCCGAGACCAAGGTGCGTGCGCTGCTGGCCGACCTGCTCGTCCACGAGGGGCAGCCGGTCCCGGCCGACCGGCTGATCGAGGATGTCTGGGGGCGGGCGACGCCGGCGAGCACGCTCCAGGCGAGGATCTCCCAGCTCCGCCGCGCCCTGGGCGACCCGGGCGCGATCGTCCTGGGCCCCGCGGGGTATCGGCTGACCGCCGCCGACGTGGACGCCGACCGCTTCCTGGCGCTGGCCGGCGCCCGCACCGGAACGCCCCGCGAGCGCGCCGACCGGCTGGAGGAGGCGCTCGCGCTGTGGCGCGGCCCCGCTTACGCCGACTTCGCCGACTTCGACTTCGCCCGGCCCGAGATCACGCGACTGGAAGAGGCCCGGCTGTCCGCCGTCGAGGAGCTCGCCGAGGTACGGCAGGCACTGGGCGAACCCGTCGAGGTTGCCGACCTGGTGGCCGCCCACCCCCTGCGGGAACGGCTGCGCGCCGTGCACATGAAGGCCCTGTACCGGGCAGGCCGCCAGAGCGAGGCGCTGGCCAGCTACCGGCAGCTGCGCACGCTGCTGGCCGACGAGCTGGGGCTCGACCCGTCACCCGAGATCGTCGCCGTGCACGAGGCGATCCTGCGCCAGGATCCCGCGCTCGCGCCGCCCGGCGCCGCCTCGAGCCTGCCCACGCCGCTCACCGACATGATCGGCAGGCAGACGCAGGTCCGCGACGTGTCGGCGCTGCTGGAGACGTTCCGGCTGGTGACGCTGACCGGCTCGGGCGGTGTCGGCAAGACCCGGCTGGCTCTGGAGATCGCCCGGCACGTGACCGGCGATCCGGCCGCCGAGGCGCGTGGGAGTGTGGCCTTTCCCGACGGCGTGTGGCTGGTCGAGCTGGCGGGCGCCGCCGACGTGGCCGAGGCCGTCGCCGCGGCGCTCGGCATGCGCGACGACAGCGCCGCGCCGCTGGCGGAAAGGCTCGCGAGCGGCCTGGCCGCCAGGCGGATGCTGCTCGTGCTCGACAACTGCGAGCACGTCATCGAGCAGGTGGCCGCGCTGACCTCGGGCCTGCTGCGTGCCGCACCCGGGCTGCGCGTGCTGGCCACCAGCCAGGAGCCCATCGGCATCACCGGCGAGCGCGTCAGCGTGGTGCCGCCGCTGTCCGAGCGCGACGCCACCCGGCTGCTGGCCACCAGGGCGGGCGTCCCCGAGGACGAGACGCTGCGCGTCATCTCACGTCGGCTGGACGGGATCCCTCTGGCCCTGGAACTCGCGGCCCCCCGCGTCCGCGCCCTGGGCGCCGAGGAACTCGCCGGGAGGCTCGGGCCGCCCGGCGGCGAAGCGGACGGGCGGCGGGCCGACGAGCGGTTCCGGCTGCTCAGCTCCGGCATGCGGGACGCGCCCGCCCGCCAGCGCACGCTGCGGGCCGTGCTCGACTGGAGCTGGGAGCTGCTGCCGCCCCCCGAGCGGATCGTGCTGCGGCGCCTGGCCGCGCACGCCGACGGCTGCACCCTGGAGGCGGCCGAGACGGTCTGCGCCGAGCCGGGCGTGGACGTGGTCGACGCGCTGGTCCGGCTGGTGGACCGCTCGCTGGTCGTCTCGCGCGGCTCGCGCTTCCTGCTGCTGGAGTCCGTGGCCGCCTACGCGGCCGAACGCTTTGACGAGGCGGGCGAGCGCGAGCTGATCACCGACCGGCACGCGCGTTACTACACCGAACTGGCCGAACGGGCCGACCTGCGCGGCCAGGGCCAGCGGCAGTGGCTGGAACGCCTGGACGCCGAGAGCGCGAACCTGCGCCTGGCCACCCGCGGCCCCTACGCGCCGCGCCTGGTCAATGCGCTGGCCTGGTACTGGTTCCTGCGCGGCAGGCTGGGCGAGGCCCGCCGTACCCTGGCCGCGGTGCTCGAACGCGGCGGCAGGGCCGAGGAGGTGGCGCTCGCGACCGTGTGGCAGGCGGGCATCGCCATGTCCGTGGGCGAGGCCGCCCCCGCTGTGCGCCACGACGACCTGGACGCCGCCGGACGGGCGCTGGCCGACTGGTTCCTCACCCACGTCCGCTGGGCCTACGGCGACTTCGACGAGCACGAACGCCGCCTCACCGGCGCGCTGGAGACCTTCACCGCGCTGGACGACAGGTGGGGGATGGCCGCGGCGCTGTCGCTGCGCGCCAAGTTCGCGGGAGGCAGGGGAGACCTGGCCGCCATGGAGCGCGACGGCGAGCGCAGCCTGGCCCTCTTCCGCGAGCTGGGCGACGGCTGGGGCCAGATCGAGGCGATGGACACGCTCGACCGGCTGGCCGAGATCCGCGGCGAGTACGACGAGGCCACCCGGCTGCGCATGCGCGGGCTGCGCCTGGCGGAGGAGCTGGGCTTCGAGACCGCCAACAAGCTGTCCGCGATCGGCCGCAGCGCGCTGCTCGCGGGCGACTACGAGCGGGCCGACGACTACCACGAGCGGGCCAGGCGGCTGGCAGTGGAGCAGTCCTACAAGGGCGCCGAGGAACACGCCGTCCTGGGCCTGGCCGTCAGCGCCAGGCGGCAGGGACGCTACGCCGAGGCCGAGGCGTACGTCCGGCCGTGGCTGGCGTGGCTGCGCCAGGTCGGCGGGCTGCCCGGGATCGCCTTCCTCATGGCCGAACTGGGTTTCGCCGCCGAGCAGCGCGGCGAGGCCGAGCTCGCGCTGGCCAGGCAGCGCGAGAGCTACCAGGCCGCCCGGCAGACCGGCGACCCCAGGGCGATCGCCCTGTCGCTGGAAGGACTGGCCGGCGCCCTGTCGCTGTGCGGCCAGGCCGAGGAGGCCGCCAGGTCGCTGGGTGCCGCGGCGGGCATCAGGAACCTGGTGGGCGCCCCGCTGCCCGACGCCGAACGGCTGGACGTCAACCGGATCGGCGACCGGCTGACAGGGCTGCTCGGCGCCGAAGCGTTCGCCGAGGCTCGCCTGTCAGGGCAGCGGGAACTCGGCGACCACCTCCCAGGCGCCCTGCGGGGTCGGGCCGGCGTATAGCCGCCCGCCCAGCGCCTCGACCCGCTCGGCCATCCCGACCAGCCCGAACCCGCCGCCGAGCCGCGAGACCCGCGGATCGGACTGCGAGCCGTAGTTGCGCACCCGCAGCACCAGCTCGCCGCCGTTGCGGCGCAGCTCCGCCTCCACCCAGCCGGTGCCAGGGGCGTGCTTGCGCACGTTGGTGAGCGCCTCCTGCAGCACCCGGTGCAGCGTGGTCAGCACCTCGCGCGGCAGCGTCCGCTCGTCCACGCCCTGCCCGATCTCGAAGGCCACCCGCGGCCCGTCCTGCGAGAACCGCTCGGTCAGGATGCGCAGGTCGGCCAGCGTCATGCCGGGCGTGCGCGCGCCCTCCTCCTGCTCGCGCAGCACCGACACCAGGCGGCGCATCGACGTCAGCGCCTCGGCGCCGGCGTTGGCGATCGCGTCCAGCGCGGGCACCACGGCGTCGGGTTTCATCTCGGCCACCGTGCGGGCCGCCTGCGCCTGCACGACGATGCCGGTGATGTGGTGGGCCACCAGGTCGTGCAGCTCCCTGGCCAGCTCGAGGCGCTCGGCCCGCCGTACCGAGTACACGGCCTCCGTGCGGCGCTCCTGCTGGAAGCGCAGGTAGCCGCCGATGCCCGCGGCCATCGACCAGGCGGCGAACAGCAGGAACGAGAAGGCCAGCCCGGCGTTGTGGTAGTCGCGGCCGCCGCCCTCGGCCATCAGCACGACCAGCGAGACGATCGCCAGGATCGCCGCCCGCCTGACCGGCTCGACATTGCGCAGCACGCCGATCGTCAGCACGAGCATCGCGCCCGTCTCGGCCGTGCCGGGCGCGCCGGCGAAGTTGATCCCGCCCATGATCACGGACACCGCGAAGGACAGGCCGAACAGCAGGGCGAACCCCTCGAGCCGGAAGCGGCGGCGCAGCACGACTGCCACGATCCCGACCCCGCCGCAGATGGGGACCAGCCACTGCAGCCCGCCCGTGCCCGCGGCCATGACCAGGTCGACCAGCAGCATCATGCACAGCCAGCCGATGACCGCTATCTCGCTCAGCCGCCGGATCCAGTACACGATGCGCTTGGTGTCCCCCACGGCCTTGAGCCTAAGCCGCAAGTCGGACAGCCAGTATCAACCGTTCGGCCGAGGCGCCGGCCTCAACCCCAGCCCTTCAGCGGAGGTGCCAGGCCCGGCCCGGCGAGCATGCTGGATGACGTCGGAAGGGGGAAAGAAATGATCGTCATCGGGTTCGTTCTGCTGGGAGTGGGACTGGTGGTCGGAGTGCTGCTCGCACTGGCCGACCCCGTGATGCTCTCCCGGATCAACGGCCAGCCCGCCGAGGGCTCGAGCGGCCGCTTCATCCAGGCGCCGCGCGAGGACGCACAGGTGGTACGGCTGCCGCAGCGCAGCACCCACGAGACCAAGGCCGCCTGACAGGGGCAGCCTGAGAGCTCCGGGCTCGTGAGTGGCATGGCCACGAGCCCGGCAGGGCGCACGTCGGGGGACGGCGCCCCGGAAACGGTCCGCGATCGGTTGGGGGACGGATCGCGGGCCGCTTCCGTTACCGTTGGCCCTATGAGCAACGGTTTCGAAACCCTGGCGATCCACGCAGGTCAAGAGCCTGACCCGCTGACCGGCGCGGTGGTGCCGCCCATCTACGCCACCTCCACCTACAAGCAGGACGGCGTGGGCGGCCTGCGTTCCGGCTACGAGTACAGCCGGTCGGCCAACCCGACGCGTACCGCGCTCGAGGAGGCGCTGGCCGCGGTCGAGGGCGGGGCGCGCGGGCTGGCGTTCGCCTCGGGACTCGCCGCCGAGGACACCCTGCTGCGGACAGTGTGCAAGCCGAATGACCACGTGATCATTCCCAATGACGCCTACGGCGGCACCTACCGGCTCTTCGCCAAGGTGAACAGCCGCTGGGACCTGCGCTTCGACCCGGTGCCGCTGGGCAGCCTGGCCGCCGTGGCCAACGCCATGACCCAGAAGACGAAGATCGTCTGGGTGGAGACGCCGACGAACCCGCTGCTCGGCATCGCCGACATCGCCGCGCTCGCCGAGCTGGCCCACGACAACGGGGCGCTGCTCGTGGTGGACAACACCTTCGCCTCGCCGTACCTGCAGCGGCCGCTCGAGCTGGGGGCCGACGTCGTCGTGCACTCCACCACCAAGTACATCGGCGGGCACTCCGACGTGGTCGGCGGCGCGCTGATCGCGGCCTCGCAGGAGCTGGGCGAGCAGCTCGCCTACCACCAGAACGCGATGGGCGCCGTGGCGGGGCCGTTCGACGCCTGGCTGACGCTGCGCGGGCTCAAGACGCTCGGCGTGCGGATGGACCGCCATAGCGACAACGCCGAGCGCATCGTCGACCTGCTGCTCGCGCACCCGCGCGTCACCCACGTGCTCTACCCGGGTCTGGCCGAGCACCAAGGCCACGAGGTGGCCGCCAAGCAGATGAAGCGCTTCGGCGGCATGGTGTCGTTCCGCGTGGCGGGCGGCGAGGAGGAGGCCGTCAAGGTCTGCAATTCCGCCAAGCTGTTCACGCTGGGCGAGTCGCTGGGCGGGGTCGAGTCCCTGATCGAGCACCCGGGCCGCATGACGCACGCCTCGGCGGCGGGCTCGCCCCTGGAGGTGCCCGCCGACCTGGTGCGCCTGTCGGTCGGCATCGAGACGGTCGACGACCTGCTCGCCGACCTCACCCAGGCGCTGGGCTAGCGCGGCACGATCATCAGGAAGAGGATCACCAGCCAGATCAGCGACACGATGCCGCTGAACGCGGCGATCCTGCCGTTCTGCACCTTCGCGTCGTCGTCCGGGCTCTCGCTGGACAGAGCCCGGACGGCGGTGCGCAGGTCGCGGTCGATGATGACGAGGAGCACCGCGGCCACGATGAACAGCGTCATCGAGGCCGTCATGTACCACTGGCCCAGGACGCCCTTGCCGAGGCTCAGCCCGAGCGCGACCCCGAAGACCAGCACCCCCAGCGAGCCCAGGCTGTAGGTCCTGGCCATGCGCTGCAGGTTCTGCAGCACGGCGACGTTCTTGTTCCTGATGGCGCGCGGCGCGGCCATGGTCACGGCGGTGAGCGGACCGATCGTGAAGATGGCGAATCCGATGTGGAGCCAAGTCAGCAGGGACGACATGCCCGAGAGACTAGTCCCCGGTGATCTCGCTGGGGGAGTCGACACTCTCTTTGCGCTCGCGAGAGCAGCGCATGATGAGTTCGGTGGCGACGATGGTCACCACCATGAGAACGACCAGGACGATCGCGGCAAGCATTGGGGCCCCCTCCTTCCCCGCCGTGGACGTAAATATCGTCCGTAATGACTAGACGCCCGGGCAACACAATTAGTTCAGGGCAGGTAAGGTGACGTGTCGCTGCAATCCACACACCGCGAGAGGTCCTGTCGTGGGCATCAGGCATGTCGAGCCCTACACCGACGAATGGTTGCGCCAGCCGGTCGGCTACGTGCGGCGCGTTGTCGATGTGCTGGGAACCGAGGTGACCGACTGGTGGGAGGGTCCCTGCGACCCGCGTGACGCCACCGTCAGACTCGGCGACGGCAGTGCGCTGGTGTGGGACGAGGAGAGCGGCTGGCGGCTCGGCCGCTTCGTTTCCGGCGAGCGCGGCGCGCACGCCGAACTGGCCGACGTGCGTTACCTGGGCCACGGGCTGGTGCCCAAACCGGAGCGGGTCTCCGAGGCCCTGTCCGACGCCCGCACCGGCGTGGGCGCGAGCAGCGCCTGGCGCCCCTGCTACCGCTCCCACCGCAACTGCCGCGACGGCTTCGACGTCGCGCTGGACTTCTACACCGGCTCTAGCGCGAGCGCCGGAGTCTGAGGAAGTCGCTCACCACGTACTCGCCCAGGCGGTCGGCGCTGGGGGAGAAGACCCGGCCTCCGTTACGGCGGGCCACCTCGTCCACGAACTCCTTGAGCCGCTCGTCCCCGGCCAGCATGAACACGTTGATCGTGGCGCGACGCCGGGTCATCTTGTCCACCTCGGCCAGCGTGAGCTCCAGCGTCTCCCGTGAGGGCGGCCACTCGAAGGCCGAGCGCCCGTTGCGCATCAGGTGCGCCGTCGGCTCGCCGTCGGTGACCACCAGCACCACCGGCTCGAAGTCCGGATGCCGGTCCAGGTGCCGCCCGGCGATCAGCAGCGCGTGGTGCAGGTTCGTGCCCTGGACCATGTCCCAGTCGAGCCCGGCCAGCTCGTCGGGCTGCAACACCCTGGCGTAGTTCGAGAACCCGATGATCTGCACCGCGTCCTGCGGGAACTTCGAGGCCACCAGCGCCTGCAGCGCCAGCGCCGTCTGCTTGGCCGCCGCCCACGTGCCGCGCAGCGCCATCGAGTACGACAGGTCCACCAGCAGGCACACCGCCGCCGCGCTGCGCCGCTCGGTCTCGGCCACCTCGAAGTCGTCCACCGACAGCTTCACGGCCGTGCCGGTGCGGACGCCGCCGTTGCGCACGCCGTTGACCAGCGTGCGGACCACGTCGATGGGCTGCTCGTCGCCGAAGCGCCACGGCCTGGACGATCCGGTCAACTCCCCGGCCGCGCCGGCGTCATGCTGGTCGTGGTCGCCACGGCGGCCCGCGTCCAGCGAGGAGAACACCCGCCGCAGCGCCGTCTCGCCGAGCCTGCGCACCGCCTTGGGCGTGAGCTCCAGCTTGCCGCGGCGGCGCAGCAGGTAGCCCTGCTCCTCCAGCTCCCGCTCGATCCGGCGCAGCGCCTCCAGATCGTCGACCGCCGAGCGGCCGAGCGCGCGCCTGACCGCGGCCTCGTCGATGTCGTCGAGCCGGGCGCCCGGATAGTCCTGACGCAGCGACGACTCCAGCTGGGTCAGGTCGGCCAGCTCCTCGAGCGCGGTGACGGCGTCGCCCATGCCCAGCGGCTCCTCGCCCGTCATCCGCTCCTGCCCGCCCCAGGACAGGTCGGGCCTGCGGGCGTACAGGGCCTCGCCCAGGCGGCGCATCTGGTCGGCCAGGCCCGCCTGCTCGAGCGTCTGGTTGATCAGGTTGCCGAGCTCCTCGCGCTGGCGCGGGGTCATCGAGGCCAGCATCCGCTGGGTGGCCGCGGCCCGGCGGGCCAGGATGTCGACCAGCTCCTCCAGGTTCCGCGGCTTCTCGGGGAAGAGATCTCCGTACTTCCCCATGAAGTCATCGAAGTCGGCCTGGGTGTGCTCGCCCCTGGCGTCCTTCTCCAGCATCTCGTTGAGGTCCGACATCATCTGCCGGACGCGCTCCATGGCCTCGGGGTCGGGGTTGGCCAGCGCTTCGCGCAGTCCCCTGAACTGGCTGTCGAGCACCTCGCGCCGCAGCAGGTCGCGCAGCTCCTCGAAGGTCTGCCTGGCCGCCTGCGAACGCCACTCGTAGGAGCTCAGCTCCTGGATCGCGCTCGCGGTGTCCTCGGGCAGCGCGTCGAGCTCGGACTCGCGCAGCCGCGCGTCGTCGGACGGGTCGGGGAACAGTTCGGCGCGCTCCTGGCCGATCGCCTTGTCCAGCAGGGCCCTGGCCCGCTCCAGGGTGCCGTCGAGGCGGCCACTCTCACGCAGCTCGCGGCGGCGCCGCCGTACCTCGCGCAGCATGTCGTCCAGGCCGCGCCGGTCCTGCGCGCCGGGCAGGCCGCGCTTGAGCAGGTCGCGCAGGGCGTGCACGGGCGTCGAGCCGGACAGGATCGCGTCGCCCATCTCGTCCAGGGCCGCCCGCACGTCGTACGGCGGGGCCAGGGGGTCGGGGCCGTCGTTGTACTCGCCATAGCGGTAGGCGCTCACCGTCCCACGCTAACCCGAGATGCCCGGCTATGCGTCGCCGAAGACCTCCCAGACGTTGAGCAGTTGGTTGCTGAGCGGGTCGTAGTCAACGCGGACGCGCACGGGGTTCGCCAGCGGCTTGAGCGCTCTGGTGAAGTCCTTGTCGGTACAGGCCTTGGTGCCCAGCCCGTGCTTGTCGGCGTGGACGGGCCTGCCGTGCAGCCACGGGTCGGTGCACCTGGACGTGACGCGGTTGAAGCCGAGCATCCAGGTGTAGCCGAGGCGGAGCCCGCCGAACTGGACCGTGTGGTCGTCGACGCGCTTGACGGTGCCGGTCGCGGACCTGGTCGAGGAGCCGTCGGGGAGGAACTCGTTGACCTTGACCGCCTTGCCGCCCTCGTAGGCGATCCGCACGGGCGCTGGGCCGAGCGACAGCACGAAGGCCAGGTCCTTGGGCGTGCAGCGGGTCTTGCCGAGGCCCTTGGCGTCGAGCGCCACCTTGCCCTCGGTCTCCTTCAGGTCGCAGGCCACGGTGACCCTGCGGAAATCGGCCGCGGAGTAGTCGAGCTTGAGCTCCTTGGCGCCGGGCAGCCGCTCGAGGCGGTAGCGCTTGCCGTGCGCCGTGGCGGTCAGGGGGGTGACGCGCAGGGTGGACGTGCCGTCCGCCCAGGCGTAGCCGTACACGACCGTGCCTGTGGCGGCGGTGGCGGGTGTGGCGACGGTACAGAGAGTCAGAGCAGTGGCGCAGGCCAGCAGTGGACGCATGGGCGGTCTCCCCCGAAAATGGTGATCTCCACCAGTCAGACGCGCGAGACCGCCCGGTTGTTCACGTGCGGTAGACCGACATCCCGTCAAGATCGTCCTTGGACAGGCGCCGCATCAGGTAAAGGCCTTCCAAGGCGAACTCCAGGGCCGCGGCGGCGTGCCCCGGCGACTCCTCGCCCGCGCCCATGCCCAGCCTGGACATGAGCTTCGACAGGCCGTTGACGGGCCCGATCCGCTGCAGCAGCTCGGTCGCGGCCACCAGCTCGCCCGACTCCACCTGGTTGCCCTCGGCGAACTTGTCGGTCAGTGGCGACAGGTCGGTGCCGCCCAGCCGGCTGCGGAACGTCTCCGCGGTGGCCCGGCGCAGCAGGTGGGCCAGGATCTCGGTCTCCCTGCCCTCCTCGCTGACCTCGAACTCGACCTTGCCGCGCAGGCTGTGCACGATGCTGGCCAGGTCGCAGACGCGGGCGACCGCGCGCTCCTCGCCGCTGATGGCCATCCTGCGCACCGCCGAGGCGGACGCGGTCTCCGCGGCCGCGATCGAGAACCTGGCCGACACGCCGGAGCGGGCGTCGACCGCGGTGGACTCGCGCACCAGCCGGGTGAAGCGGGCGATGACCTCGATCAGGTGCTCGGGGATGTCGGCCCCGATGTCCGGCATGGACTCCTGCCGGATGAGCGTCAGCTCGTCCTCGATCGTCAGCGGGTAGTGGGTGCGGATCTCGGCGCCGAAGCGGTCCTTCAGCGGCGTGATGATCCGGCCGCGGTTGGTGTAGTCCTCCGGGTTCGCGCTGGCGATGAGCAGGATGTCCAGGGGCAGCCGCAGGTTGTAGCCGCGGACCTGGATGTCGCGCTCCTCCAGCACGTTCAGCAGCGAGACCTGGATCCGCTCGGCCAGGTCGGGCAGCTCGTTGACGGAGAACACGCCGCGGTTGGTGCGCGGGACCAGGCCGTAGTGGACGGTCTCCGGGTCGCCGAGCGTGCGGCCCTCGGCGATCTTGATGGGGTCCACGTCGCCGATGAGGTCGCCGACCGAGGTGTCGGGCGTGGCCAGCTTCTCGCCGTACCGCTCGTCGCGGTGGCGCCAGGCCACGGGCAGCTCGTCGCCCAGCTCGCGGGACTTCCTGCGGCATGCCGTACAGACCGGGGCGAGCGGGTCGTCGTTGATCTCGCAGCCCTCGACGACCGGGGTCCACTCGTCGAGCAGCCCGGTGATCGTGCGGATCAGCCGGGTCTTGCCCTGGCCGCGCTCACCCAGCAGGACCAGGTCGTGCCCGGCCAGCAGGGCGCGTTCCAGATGGGGCAGGACGGACTCGTCGAAGCCCACGATGCCTGGAAACCGGGGTTCACCCGCCCGGAGCTTGGCCAGCAGGTTCTCGCGGACCTCTTGTTTCACGGTGCGATGAACGTAGCCGCTCTCTCGCAACTCGCGGAGATTTCGAGGTTGAGACACGGGATCGAGACTACGTCCCCCGCGGGAAATGTGGCAGAGGTTTCGCATCTGGCAGAGATTTCGGATCTTGACTATTGCGTGACGGTTCGTACGAGTGCTTGTTGCTCCAGTGGGGAGAATCGGGCCAAGGGAATTTGTCATATCAAGGGAGGCGAGACGCGTGGCACTGATGACGAGCCGCTTCGCCGATGGCCTCGCCGTGGATTCCGACCTGGTCGCGGCGGCCGAGAGCGCCGTCGGTCAGGCGCTGTCGAGGTTGAGCGGAAGCGCCGACCTGGTCTGTTTTTTCATCTGCGGTGACGATCCCGATGCCGTCGCCAGGGCAGGGCAGCGCGCGATGGCGCTGGCGCCGGGCGCCAACGTGATCGGCTGCAGCGCCACGGGCGTGATCGGCGACGGGCAGGGCGTCGAGCTGACCCCCGCGGTCAGCGCGTGGGCGGCGACCCTGGAGGGCGCCAGGATCACCACGTTCGCCCTGGACACCTTGACGGCCGAGGACAGGTTCGTGGTGGTGGGGCTGCCGGAGCGCGGCTCGGACGATCACGTGGCGATCCTGCTGGCCGACCCGTACTCCTTCCCGACCGACGCCTTCGTCGAGCGTTCCGCGGACGTGCTCGGCGACCTGCCGATCATCGGCGGCCTGGCCAACGGGCTGCAGGGACGCGGCTCCGTGAGGTTGTTCGCCGACGGCGAGGTCTACACCGAGGGCGCGATCGGCGTGCTGCTGAGCGGCTCCGTGAACGTCTCCACCGTGGTCAGCCAGGGCTGCAGGCCCATCGGGCCGACCATGGTCGTCACGCGTGCCGAGGACAATTTGCTGCTCGAGCTGGCCGGTCAGCCCGCCCTGGCCCGCCTGGAGGACATCGTCACCGACCTGGACGAGGACGACCGCGAGCTGGTCGCCTCCGGGCTGCAGATCGGCCTGGCCATGGACGAGTACGCCGAGCGCCACGAGCGCGGCGACTTCCTGATCAGGGGTGTGATCGGCATCGACCCCGAGCGCGAGGCGGTGGCCATCGGCGACGTGGTCGACGTCGGCAGGACGGTCCGCTTCCAGGTGCGCGACGCCGCCACCGCCGACGAGGACCTGTACGACCTGCTCGACGCCCACCGCGAGCGGCTCGGCCGGGTGGACGGCGCGCTGCTGTTCTCCTGCAACGGGCGCGGCTCGGCCATGTTCGGCTCGGCCGACCACGACCCGATCGCGGTGCGCGACACGCTCGGTCCCATCGGCGTCGCGGGCTTCTTCGCCGCCGGCGAGGTGGGCCCGGTCGGCGGGCAGAACCACGTGCACGGCTTCACCGCCTCCGTCCTGGTCTTCTCCGGTACGGCAGGCGGCCGCTGACCCTGGCCGCGTTGGTCAGGTGGCGCGCAGCGTGCGCCGGGTGACCACCGAGGCGGCCTGGTGCATGCGCCGGGCCTCGGCGTGGACCATGGTCCTGCCCGTGTCGGTGATCCGGAAGTAGCGCCGCCTGCGGCCCTTGACGACCTCTTCCTTCTCCACCTCGATGACGCCGTTGGCGGCCAGCCGGTCGAGCGCGCCGTACAGGGTGCCGACGGGCAGCGTGATCCGGCCCTCGGTCAGGTCGACGACGCGCTTGAGTATGGCGTGACCGTGCAGCGGCCCGTCGAGCAGCGCGGCCAGCACGAAGTAGGCCTGCTCGCTCAGCCCCGGCGCTCCCTTCGGCATGCCCGCCAAGATACTTCGCCGCGCGAAGTGAAACAACTCATCTCAGCGCCTCGACAGGCTCCATCCGGGCGGCCCGCAGCGCCGGGTAGAGCCCGGCCAGCAGGCCGACGACGGCGCCCGCGACGGGTGCCGCGACCGCCAGCCGTACGTCGAGCAGGGGTGTCCACTGCTTGGCCGCGGAGATGGCGACGATGGCGACCACGCCCAGGCCGGCCCCGATCACGCCGCCGGTCAGCCCGATCAGCGTGGACTCCAGCAGGAACTGGGCGGCGATGTGGCGGCGGGCGGCGCCCAGGGCGCGGCGCAGGCCGATCTCCGGCACCCGTTCCATGACGGTGACCAGGGTGACGTTGGCGATGCCGACCGCGCCGACCACCAGCGAGACCAGGCCGAGGATCAGGAACAGGGCGTTGGCGTCGTCCTGCGCCTTGTCGCGGGCCTTGGTCGGGCTGGGCGGGGCGACCACCTGCAGCATGTCGGCGTTGCCGGGGGAGAGGGCCGTCGGGGCCTGCCTGGCGATCAGGCCGGCGGCGCCGAGGCTGGTGTTGATCAGGACGCGGGTCACGTTCCGCAGCCCGAACCGCCTGCCGATGGTGGGCGGCACCAGCACCGCGGTGCTCAGGCTCCGCTCGCGGCGCAGATCGCCGAGGATGCCGATGACGGTGTAGGCGTGCTCGCCGATGAAGATCGCGGGAGCCTGGTCCAGGCGGGTGATGCCGAGCATCCTGGCCGCCTGGTCGCCGATGACCGCGACCTTGTCGCCGCGCCTGACGTGGCCGAGGTCGAAGAACCTGCCCTGCACCATCCGGCCGCGGGCCGCCTCGGGCAGGCCGAGCGTGGCGGACATCACGGTCAGGGTCTGCTGGGTGACCCTGGTCGGGTCGACGATGGCGTTGGCCCGGACGGAGAGGTTGGCGCCGTCCTTGGACTCGGCGACCGCGGCGGCCGAGACGACGCCGCGCAGCCTGGTGACGCGGTCGAGCGCGTCCCAGGTCACGAGCGGCGCCGCCTCGGACTCCGGGACCTCCACCGTGATGGCCGTGGCGACCAGCTCGTCGAAGCGGCCGACGATCTGGTTGCCCGCGGTGGCGGCCACGCCCAGGGTGACGACCAGCGTGGTGATGCCGAGCACCGTGCCGAGCGTGGTGAGCGCGGAGCGCAGGGGCCGGGCCAGCATCCCCGCCATGGCCTCGGCGCCCAGGTCACGGATGTTCACTGAGCACCCCGTCGGTGATGCTGACCCGGCGCTGGGCCCGCTCGCTGACCTCCCGCTCGTGGGTGATCACCACGATCGTCAGGCCCTGCGCGCGCAGCTCGTCGAACAGGTCGAGGACCGCGCCGGTGTTGCGGCTGTCGAGGTTGCCCGTGGGCTCGTCGCACAGCAACAGCGAGGGCCGGCCCATCAGCGCCCTGGCGATGGCCGCGCGCTGGCGCTCGCCGCCGGACAGGCGGTCGGGCAGGAAGCCGACCCGGTGGCTGAGCCCGACCCGGTCCAGCGAGCTCAGCGCGCGCTCGCGCCTGCCCTTGCGCGCCTGCCTGCCGTAGATCTCGGCGAGCATCACGTTCTCCACCACGGTGCGGTGGGCGAGCAGGTGGAAGGACTGGAAGACGAAGCCGATGCGCTCGCCGCGCAGCCTGGTCCTGGCCGCGTCACGCAGTCCCGTCGTCTCGGTGCCGTCGAGCAGGTAGCGGCCCGAGGTGGGCCGGTCCAGCAGGCCGAGCACGTTGAGCAGGGTCGACTTGCCCGAGCCCGAGGGGCCGACGACGGCCAGGTAGTCGCCGCGCCGCACCTCGAGCGACACCTCGGCCAGCGCCCGCACGGAGGGGAACCGCTTGCCGACGCGGTCGAGCACGATGACCGGCTCAGACACCGCTGATCACCACCCTGTCGCCTTCCTTGAGATCGCCGCTGACCGCGACGGCTCCGTCGGCGGTCAGCCCGGTGCGCACCTCGACCTGCCTGGTGCGGTCGGGGGCGTACTCCACCTGCACCCGGGCCTTGCCGTCGGCCGCGGTGATCACCGCGGCGACCGGCACCACCAGGACGGCCGCGTCGGTCGCGCCGACGGTCACCTTGGCCGTGACCGTGCCGCCGGCCAGCCCCTTGAGGCCCTTCATCGACTTCGGGGTGATCAGCACCGGCTGCGCGCCGTTCTCCCCCGCCTTCTCGCCGGGGACCTTGGCCTTCTCCCCGACCGCCGTGAGCGTGGCCGGGTAGGTCTTGCCCGAGTCGAGCTCGATGTCGACTTCCATGCCCGCGCGCAGCAGGCCGGCCTCGGTGGGATCGACCGCGCCCGTGACCATGAACGACGAGCTGGTCACCGTGGCCACGTCGTCCTCGACGGCCTGGCCCGCCTTCACCTTCGTCTTCTGCACCCGGGCGGGCAGCTTCGGCAGGAAGACGATCTCGCCCGGCGGGATGGAGGTGCCGTAGGTCCTGGCGAACTCCGCCAGCATCGCCTTGGCCGCGTCCACGTCCTTGGCCGCGTCGGCCACCTTGAGCCTCGTGGGGGACAGCCGGCGGGCCTGGCGCAGGGCCTGCTGGGCGGTGACCAGGACGTCCCGCGCGTCGCGTACGGCCTTGCGGAGGTCCACCAGCCGCTTGTCGCGTGCCTGACTGGCCTCCTCCATGATCCGGTCGTAGGACTCGTGCGCCGCGTCCAGCTCCGCCTGCGCGTTGGCCACCTTCATCTCCAGCAGCCGCGTGTCCGGGGTGGCCGACGGGGTTGCCGAGGGAGCGGGAGTGGGCTGGTTCCTGGCCTGGTCGAGCGCCTGCCGAGCCTCGACGAGGTTCTCCTCGGCCGTGCGGACGGCCGAATCCGCCGCCGCGAGCTTGCCCTCGTCCTCGGGGGTGAGCCGCTGGGCCTCGGCCTGCTTCAGCGCGCGCTCGGCCGCCTTCGCGTCGGCCTTGGCGTTGTCCAGCTTGACCTTGAGCGGCAGCACGTCGCGGCCCTGGTCGAGGGCCTGCTGCTCGGTGGCCTGGGTCTCCTTGGCGGTCTGTACGGCCTTGCGGAGCGTGTCGTAGGCCTGCTTGTCAGCCAGCGTGGGCTGCTGGGCCTCGTAGCCGTCCTTGGCGTACAGCCTGGTCATGGCCGCCACGGTGGCCGGGTCGAACACGCCGGACTTGGGACCGCCGAAGCCCAGCCTGCGCAGGGCCCGCTGGAGCTGCCTGACGTCGTCGCCCTTGGTGCCCGGGGTGATCGTGCGGTGCATCGGGACCGTGCCGCGCAGCGCGTACACCGGCCGCCCGTTGACCTCCATCAGCACGCCGCCCTCCCTGATCGTGCCCACCCGGGGCGCCCGGGTGGCCCGCTGGAGCTCGGCGGCCCCCCCGGTCACGCCCCCGACCACCCCGGCGAGCGTGATCGGCAGCGGCGAGCCGTACTCCAGCGTGCCGCTGACCGCGACGCTGCTGACCAGCTTGCGCCGCTCGACCGCCGCCGTGACGAGCGAGGCCTTGGGAGGCGTACGGCGGGCCGCCTCGTCGGCCGGGGAGCGCAGGCGGCTGCCCAGCGCCCACCCCGTCGACGCGACGAGCAACACCGCCCCCATGACAATGAGCAGGATCCTGTTGCGGGACATCGGCTCAGTCCCCGCTCCCGCCGAACTCCAACTCGACCTCGCTCGCGATCTGCGCCGCCCGGGGCGAGTAGGCCGCGTAGAAGTCCCTGCCGCACTCCAGGTCGTCAAGCGCGGCCTTGATCTCCTGGTTCAGGTATCGCCGCGCGTCGGCCTGGGAGAGCTTGGGCTCGTAGTAGGAGCCTGGGCGGTCGGGATCGGCCATGCCCTGCTTCTTGGCGATGCTCTGCTTGATCGCCTCGAAGGCGTCAGGGCCGCGGGAGTCGATGTCGGTCGGCCTGAGCGAATCGACCTGGTAGCCCTTGCCCTTGACGCACTCGCCCATGGCCGCGGCCAGCTCCACCAGCTTGGGATCGCCGTTGAGCTCCCGCTCGGTCGCCTGCTTGATCATCTTCGTCTCCTGCTCCGCCCGGTCGGCGTCGTCCTTGACGACCTTGCCGGTGACCTGCTTGACCGCCGAGGACTTGCACGTCACCTCGGCCTTGTCGTAGGCGGTGCGCTGGGAGTTGGACAGCTGCTCCTTGATGGCGCTGTTGGGGTTGTCAGAGCCCTTCCACAGCACCCTGTCCTCCATCAGGGAGCGATCGGCCAGCATGACGAAGACGTCGAAGCCGGTCTTGGCGCGCTGCTTGCGCATGGCCTCATAGTCGCCGGTGGCGGCCTTGTCCAGTTCGGAGAGGTTCTTCTGCTGCGGCACCCAGGCGACGTACCTGAACCCCTGCTGCTTCATGCAGTCGGCGACGAGCGCCTGGATCCGCTGCGGGTTGCTCGAGGTGGCCGTGGGCGCGGGCTGCGCGGCGGGCGCCGCCGACCCGCAGCCCGCGGCCAGGGCGAGGCAGAGCACGACCGAAGCCGGCATTGATCTTCTCGGCATGGCCAGCGACCATACTCCGTTCAACGAAGTATGGTCAATCGTTGCCGGCACGCCCACCCGGATGAGCAGCAGTTTCCTGCGCGAGGATCCCATCGGTCACTACAAGCCGAACTCGGCGTTGGCCTGGCGGTTGATCTCGTTCTCCCGCGGTGTGATGACCGGGTAGAAGTCCTTGCCGCACTCCAGGTCGTCCAGGGCCGCCTTGACCTCCTTGGCGAGGTACGGCTTGGCCTCCTCGGGAGTCATCGTGGGCATGTAGATCATGGGTATGTCGTCGTCGTCCTTCGGCGGGGGCGCGACCTTGGGTACGTCGTCCCGCTGGGCGCGGCCGAGCCTGTCCTGCTCTGCCGTGAACTCGTCCATGCCGCGGCTGGACATCGCCGACGGGGTGGTCTTCCCGATCGCGTATCCCTTGCCCTTCAGGCAGTCGGCCATCGCCGAGGCCAGCTCGACGAGCTTGGGGTCGGAGTCGATGCGGCTGGTGGTCAACGCCTTGGTGGCCTTGTTCACCTGGATGAAGTAGTCGGTCGCCGACCGCAGGGTCTTGCCGAGCACCTTCTTGGCCGACTTCACGTAGCACGCGTCCAGCGCCTTGCGGTAGGCGGCCAGCTGAGGCTTGGAGAGGTCGTTCTGGACCTTCATGTTGGGGTTGATGACCGGGTCGTCGGGCTTGACCTCCGGATTCCCGAATTCCTTCGGGTACACCAGTTGCGCGAACACCCCGAATCCGTACTTCCGGCGGTAGTCCTGCATCGACTGATAGTCGCCGTTGTCGCGCTTGACCTCGTCCGCGCTCTTCTTCTTCTCGGGCGGTACGAAGGCGACGTAGGTGAAGCCCTTCTGCTTCATGCAGTCCGCCTTGGCCGCCTCGAGCAGCTGCCGCTTGTCCGTCACCGCTCCCGTAGGTGACGGCTGCGCGCTCTGGGGGGCACCCGCGCAGCCGGTCAGCATGACGACCGCGACCACGGCCACAAAGGATCTTTTGGGCATGGCGAGGACCATACTCCGTTCAACAGAGTATGGTCAATCGGGATGGCGACGCCAGTAAGGCGCGAAGCAGGCCGCCGCGGTGAGCACTCCGAGCAGACCCCAGTAGGCCAGGTGCTGCCTGGTCAGGCCGAGGTCGATGGCGTCCCCGGCCAGCTCTCCCGACACCGCCGCCAGATAGGCCACCGACGCGATCGCCCAGCGTGGATCGCGAGCGAGATACCCGCCGGCGACCGCCACAGTCAGCGCCGCGAACTCCACCGCCATCCGGCTCAGGCTGATCGAGAACAGCGCGTCGTCGGCCATCCACCGCGGGCCCGCCCACGCGGCCACGGGGACCGCCGCCCACCACCACCAGGACCGCGCGCGGACCTGCCCCGGCCTGGTGGCCAGTACCAGCAGCCCGACCAGCACGAGCGCGTAGAGAGCGGCGACCACGAGCGGGCCGTCGTGGGAGAACAGCGGCCGGTCGGCGAGCAGGCTCGGATACACGGGGATCAGGGTCACGTCGAGCACCCGCCAACCACCGGCGATCGCCACCGCCTTGACGCCGACGGCCAGGGTGAGCGGTAACGCCGCCAGGATCCAGCCACGCAGGATCGCCAGCAGCGCCAGCGCCGACATCGCGACCCACCACGGGATCGACCCCAGGTAGGGCAGCACGGCCGCCAGGTTGGCGGCGGCCAGCGCGGCGATCCCCAGATGCAGGCCGCCCGTCCACGGGCTGCCCGTCGCCTGGTGGATGAGGCGGGAGCGCAGGCCGCCCGTGAGGAGCCCCAGCACCTCCCTGCCCTCGGGGACCCTCCTGTCCGGCTCCGCCGACTCCAGCAGCACGTCGAGGAGCTCGTCGCCGTGGGCGCGGCGGTACGCGCGCGGATAGGCGAGCAGGAGGCGCCGGTAGCGACGCTCCAGAACGGTCACGCAGAGGCCTCGGCCGTCCGCAGGACCAGGGCCGCCGCCTCCCGCATGCGCCTGGCCTCGGCCGTCACCAGGGCCTGGCCCTCGTCGGTGATCCTGAAGTAGCGCCGGGCGCGGCCGTTGACCGTCTCCTCGCGGTCAACGGCGATCACGCCGCGCTCGTGCAGGCGCTCCAGGATCCCGTAGAGGGTGCCCACCGAGGGTTTGACCCGGCCGCCGGACAGCTCCTGGATGGACTTGCTGATCGCGTGGCCGTGCAACGGGCCGCCGAGCAGGGCGGTGAGCACGAAGTACATCGGCTCGCTGACTTCAGATGTTCCCCTGGGCATGGGGACAACGTTATTCCGTTCAACGGAGCATCGGCAACGCCCTCGGCGGCCCGGAGGCTAGGTCAGCGGCGCGGGCTTCTTCGGCTGGAAGAGCCAGGCGTTGAAGAGCGAGCCGAGATCCTTGCCCGACAGCTTCTCCGCCAGCGCGATGAACTGGGCGGTCGTGGCGTTGCCGTAGCGGTGCTCGGCCGCCCACTCCTTCAGCAGCTTGAAGAACGTCGCGTCGCCGATCGTCTTGCGCAGCACGTGCAGCGTCATCCCGCCGCGCGTGTAGACCGACTCGTTGAACAGGTCACGAGGCTGGGCGCGCCCGGGCGGGTACTTCCACATCGCATCGCTGGAGGGCCGCTCGTAGTAGCCCTTGAACAGGGCGTCGGCGGTGTTGGTGCCCTTGTGCTCGGCCCACAGCCACTCGGCGTAGGTGGCGAAGCCCTCGTTGAGCCAGAGGTCCTTCCACCGCTGGATGCTCACGCTGTCGCCGTACCACTCGTGCGCCAGCTCGTGCGCGATGATCGACTCGTCGGGGTCGAAGCCGCCGTAGATGGGCTTGGTCTGGTTCTCCAGGGCGTATCCGGCGTTGAAGTCGTCGACGATGCCGCCGGTGGAGGAGAACGGGTAGGGGCCGAAGACCTTGCCGAAGTAGTCGGTCACCGCGGCGGAGGTCGTGTAGAGCCTGGACAGCGACTTCTTGAACTTCGGGTCCACCGCCGCGAGCACCGGGATGCCGCCCGGCGTCCTGCCCTGGCGCACGGAGAACTTGCCCATCGTGGCGGTGGCCAGGTAGGTCACCATCGGGTGCTTCTCGCGCCAGTAGAAGGTGGTCTTGTCGCCCTCGGTGGCGGGCTGCCTGGGCATCTCGCCGTTGGCCAGCGCGGTCACGCCCTTCGGCACCGTGATCTCGAAGTCGAAGGTGGCCTTGTCGGCCGGGTGGTCGTTGGAGGGGAACCAGGTCTTGGCGCCGTCGGGCTGGCAGGCGACGAACGCGCCGTCGTCGGTCGGGACGAAGCCGAACAGGCCCAGGTTCTTCGGATCGTTGATGGGCTTGGGCACACCGGAGTAGGAGACCTGGATGGTGAAGCGGGCGCCGTCGGCCAGCGGAGCGGCGGGCCGGACGGTCAGTTCGGAACCACTGCGCGAGTAGGTGGCTTCCTTGCCGTCGACCGAGATCCCGCCGACCTCGAGCCCGGACAGGTCCAGGTTGAACGCGTCGAGCCGCTGGGTGGCCCTGGCGTAGATGGAGGCCACGCCGGTCAGGTGCTTGCTCTCCGGCTCATACTCGATCTTGAGGCCGTAGTGGGCGACGTCGTAGCCGCCGTTGCCGTCGTCGGGGAAGTCCTTGTCACCGATGCCCGGTGCCCCCACGTCCTTGCGGTGCGGTGCCTCCACCGCCGCCCCGCCCGAGGCGGTCGCCCCGGTGGACGGAGAGCAGGCGAGCACGCTTACGAGCGCGACCGCCATCGTGGCCACATGCCGGTTCGACCCCACCGATTCCCCCTTCGGATACGTGGCCAGCAGCCTACGCCAGGGGAATATGGGGTTTCAGGCATCTATTACCAAAGTCTTGGCCGCCTTGTCGTGCAGAGCCTGCTTACGCGGGTCGAACAGGATCCAGCCATAGTTGACCAACTCGCCGATGCAGCAGAGCCAGCCGAGCACAACCCGGACGAACTCGCGCAGCGCGATCTGGCCGACACCGGCACGGCCGCCGTCCTCCCGCGAGACCCGCATGCCGAACAGCTTCTTGCCGAGGGTCTGCCCGTTCCAGAACGCCTCGAGCAGCCAGTAGTAGAGGTATCCGATGATCGTGACGATCAGCACGTGCTGCACGGGGACGCGTTCCCACACGCCTCGCGAGGAGTCCCACACCACCTTCCAGCCGCTGCTGAAGGGCGCGGAGACGAGGCTGATGATGATGGCGTCGAGGATGCCCGCGAACAGGCGGCGCCATCGGCCTGCCAGCGCGATCTGCGGTGGTGGTGATCCCATGAAGTCGTGATCACCACCACCATGTCATGACAAACTAAAGGTTGCCCCTGCGTTCCTGCTCGCGCTCGATGGCCTCGAACAGCGCCTTGAAGTTGCCCTTGCCGAAGCCGAGCGAGCCGTGCCGCTCGATGAGCTCGAAGAACACGGTCGGGCGGTCCTGCACCGGCTTGGTGAAGATCTGCAGCAGGTAGCCGTCCTCGTCACGGTCGACGAGGATCTTGCGCTTCTTCAGCTCCTCGATCGGCGCCCGCACCTCGCCGATGCGCGCCCGCAGCTCGGGGTCGTCGTAGTAGGAGTCGGGGGTGTCGAGGAACTGCACGCCCGCCGCGCGCATGTGGTCGACGGTGGTCAGGATGTCGTTGGTGGCCAGCGCGATGTGCTGCACGCCGGGACCGCCGTAGAACTCCAGGTACTCGTCGATCTGCGACTTCTTCTTGCTGATGGCCGGCTCGTTCAGCGGGAACTTGACCTTGCGCGTGCCGTCGGCCACGACCTTGGACATGAGCGCGGAGTACTCGGTGGCGATGTCGTCGCCGACGAACTCCGCCATGTTGGTGAAGCCCATCACGTGCCGGTAGAAGGCCACCCACTCGTCCATCTTGCCGAGCTCGACGTTGCCCACGCAGTGGTCGACGGCCTGGAAGAAGCGCTTGGCCGGCGGCTCGACCATCGGCTGGGCCGGCACGTAGCCGGGCAGGTGGACGCCGCCGTAGTTGGAGCGGTCGACCAGCGTGTGGCGGGTCTCGCCGTAGGTGGCGATCGCCGCCAGCACCACCTTGCCGTGCTCGTCCTCCAGCGTGTACGGCTCGGCCAGACCGGTGGCCCCCTGGGCGACCGCGTGCGCGTAGGCCGCCTCCACGTCCGGCACCTCGATGGCCAGGTCGATCACCCCGTCGCCGTGCTCGGCCACGTGCCTGGCCAGCTCGCCTCCCGGCCTGAGCGCACCCCTGAACTCGAACACGGCGCCGCCGGACTTGAGGACGTAGGCCACTTCGTCCCTGCTGCCGTTCTCGGGACCGCGGTAGGCGATCAGCTTCATGCCGAACGCGGTCGAGTAGTAGTGGGCGGTCTGCTTGGCGTTCCCCACCGCGAAGACCACGGCGTCCATACCGTTCACCGGAAATACGTCGCTCATGGCGCTAACTCTCGATTTTGGTGGACGAGCTGCGCAAGAGTTACTTAAATCAGTGGACACTATGTACATGACTATCGATGAGCTCGATGCCAAACTGCTCAGTCTGCTCACCTCCGAGCCGCGCCTGGGGGTGCTCGAGTGCTCGCGGCGCCTCGGCGTGGCCCGCGGCACGGTCCAGGCCAGGCTCGACCGCATGATCGCGCGCGAGGTGATCACCGGTTTCGGGCCCGACGTGTCGCCGGCGGCGCTGGGCTACGGCGTCACCGCGTTCGTCACGATGGAGATCAGGCAGATCGCCGGGCACGATCCGGTGCTGCACGGGCTGGCCAGGATCCCCGAGGTCCTCGAGGTGCACACGATCACCGGGGGCAGCGACCTGCTGTGCCGGGTGGTGGCCCGCTCGAACCCCGATCTGCAGCGGGTCATCGACCAGATCGTCGCGGTTCAAGGGGTGTTGCGGACGTCCTCCATCATCGCTCTGGACAATCCGGTCCCATACCGAGTGTTGCCGTTGGTCGCCGATGTCCCGCGCCATCGCGGAGGCCGGTCGTAGTATCGCTGCAGGGACGAGCACCGTTATCGATCGTTTACCCTGAACATCCGCCCAGGTGGTAGGGGTCGTGATCGGGGGTTCGGGTGCGGAGCGGTGGGGAGAAGGGCATGCGGAAGCGGCGGATCCTCCGCTATCTGTTGATCACTGTCGGTGCCGGAATCCTCGTGCTGGTGGGCCTTTTCGCCGTCGCGTGGGCCATGACGCCGATTCCCGACAGCACCCAGAAGCAGGCCACCGCGCAGGGCTCCGTGATCTACTACCGCGACGGCAAGAGCGTCCTGGCCCGCCAGGGCGTCGACCGGCGCAACGTCAAGCTCGCCGACGTGCCCAAGCACGTACGCGACGCGGTGATCGCCGCCGAGAACCGCTCCTTCTACGACGACGGCGGCGTGTCGCTCAAGGGCACCGCGCGCGCCGTGTGGTCCACGGTCACCGGCCAGCAGCTGCAGGGCGGCTCCACGATCACCCAGCAGCTGGTGCGCAACTACTACAGCGGCCTGAGCCAGGAACGCTCCGTGACCAGGAAGTTCAAGGAGATCCTGATCTCGATCAAGGTCGACCAGTCCAAGTCCAAGGACTGGGTGCTTGAGCAGTACCTGAACACGATCTACTTCGGCCGCGGCGCCAACGGCGTCCAGGCCGCAGCGCAGGCCTACTTCGGCAAGGACGTCGGCAAGCTCAGCATCGCGGAAGGCGCCTACCTGGCCTCGGTGATCCAGCAGCCCAGCCGCTTCGCCGCCCCGACGGGCGCCGACCTGGAGGCCGTCAGGGCCCGCTGGCAGTCGGTCATCCAGGCGATGGGCCAGACCGGCGTGCTCACCGCCCAGCAGGTCGCCGAGCAGCAGTTCCCCACGCTGAAGGCGCCGCGCAAGCCGTTCGAGCTCAAGGGCCAGCAGCAGTACATGCTCGACCAGGTCACCAAGGAGCTCAACCAGCGCGGCTACAGCGACGAGGACATCAACAGCGGCGGCCTGCGCGTCGTGACGACGTTCGACAAGAAGCTGATGGACGCCGCCGGGCGGGCGGTCAAGAACGTCCTGCCCGCCGGGGTGCCCAAGAAGATCCGCACCGGCCTGGCCGCGGTCGACCCGTCGACCGGCGAGGTCGTCGCCTTCTACGGCGGCAACCCCGACCGCTCCAAGTACGACAACGCCTTCTCCTCCACCGCGCAGGCCGGCTCGACGTTCAAGGCGTACACGCTGGCCGCCGCGCTGGACAACGGCTTCGACCTGTCGACCAGAGTGGACGGCAACTCGCCGATGCACGTCGCCTCCGACCCGACCCACCCCATCAACAACGACAGCAACCGCTCCTACGGCCGCATCGACCTGGTGCGCGCCACGCAGAACTCGGTCAACACCGCCTTCGTCCACCTCGGCCAGCAGGTCGGCCTCGACAAGGTGGCCGCCACCGCCGAGGCCGCGGGGATCCCCGAGGCGCAGATCGCGCCGCACCAGAGCGCGGCCTCCTTCCCGCTGGGCGTGGCCTCGGTGAGCGCGGTGCAGAACGCCTCGGGCTTCTCCACCTTCGCCAACAAGGGCGTCCACATGGAGGCCCACGTGGTCAAGTCGGTCACCGACGCCGAGGGCCTGAAGAGCGTCGTCAAGCCGCGCTCCACCCGCGTGATCAGCGAGAAGGCCGCCGGCGACGCCACGTTCGCGCTGCAGCAGGTCGTCAAGTACGGCACCGGCACCGCCGCCAGGCTCTACGACCGCCCGGTCGCCGGCAAGACCGGCACGACCGACAACAACGTCAGCGTCTGGTTCAACGGCTTCACCCCGCAGCTGGCCGTGGCCGTCGACATGTTCCGCGACGACCGCAAGCCCGTCACCATCCCCGGGTACGGCGTGCAGTTCGGCGGCCAGCTGCCGGCGCAGGTGTGGCGAGCGTTCATGACCGAGGCGATGAACGGCAAGCCCGTCGTCGACTTCCCCGAGCCCTCCGGCTACTCCTGGGGCTACAACGACTACGCCGACAACACCAACCCCACCCAGGACCCCCAGCAGGACCAGCGCAACACCGACCCGAACGCGGACACCCCGTTCACCGACCAGAGCCCGCCGGCGATCAACGACCCGAACAACACCCGCTCGCCGGACGACAACACGGGCCCGCCCGAGCAGAACGGCCCGCCGACCGACGCGCCCACGGGCGGCCCCGACGGCAACGCGCCGCCCACGATCCAGGCCTCACCCGGCGGCTAGCTGGGCCCGCAGCTCCTCCGGCGTGGTGACCGGCATCCGGCAGGCGAAGTTCCTGCACACATAGGCCGCCGGGGCGCCGTCCACGAGCCCGCGGCCCTCCAGCAGCGGCACCCCGGTCTGCTCGCCCGTCCCCAGCGCCACCACCAGCCCGGGGACGCCGGCCAGCAGCGCCTGCCTGTGCAGCTCCCGCGTGCGCGGGTCGTCGCGCGGCCCCACGATCGCCACCTCCACGGGCCCGCCCAGCGCCGCCTGCGCCACGGCCAGCCCCCAGCCGGCGAACCTGGCGTGCCCCCTGGCCAGCACCGACACCGTGCCCAGCGCCTCGTAGGCGGCCTCCCTGTGCCGCGCGGAGCCGGTCAGCGCCGCGTACGACAGCAGCGCGCCGGCCGCCGCGAACTGCCCCGACGGCGTGGCGTTGTCCGTGGGGTCCTGCGGCCGCTGGAACAGCCGCTCGGCGTCGTCGGCGGTGTCGTAGAACCCGCCGGAGCCGTCCGTGAAGCGCTCGAGCACGTCCTCGAGCAGCCGCTCGGCCAGCAGGAACCAGGGCTCGTCACCGGTCACGGCGTACAGCGCGATCAGCCCCTCGGCCAGGTCGGCGTGGTCCTCGAGCACCCCGGCGTTCGATCCGGCCCGGCCGTCGCGCGAGGTGCGCAGCAGCCGCCCGTCCGCCACGTGCACCCGCTCGAGGAGTTCGGCCGCCGCCGTGGCGGCCTCGACCAGGTCGGGCCGCTCGAACACCAGCCCGGTCTCGGCCAGCGCGGCGATGGCCAGGCCGTTCCACGCGGCGACCACCTTGTCGTCGCGGCCAGGCCGTACCCGCTGCTCGCGCGCGGCCAGCAGGCGCTCGCGGACGCTGTCGTAGCGCGCGAGGTCCGGCGGTTCGGCCAGGAGCTGCAGCACCGAGGTCCCGTGCTCGAAGGTGCCCGTCACCTCGAACAGCTCGGCGGCCCACGCGCCGTCCTCCGGTCCCAGGACCTCGGCCAGCCGCTCCGGCGTCCAGACGTAGAAGCGGCCCTCCTCGCCCTCGCTGTCGGCGTCGAGCGCCGAGGCGAAGCCGCCCTCCGGGGTGCGCATCTCGCGCAGCAGCCAGTCGGCGGTCTCCAGCGCGATCCTGCGCGCCAGGGCCGACCCTGTCACCTTCCACCAGTGCGTGTAGACGCGCAGCAGCAGGGCGTTGTCGTAGAGCATCTTCTCGAAGTGCGGCACCACCCAGCCCGCGTCCACGCTGTAGCGGGCGAAGCCGCCGCCGAGCTGGTCGTACATGCCGCCCCGCGCCATCGCCTCCAGCGTCGCGCCGCTCATGGTCCGCTCGCCGTACCTGAGCAGGAACTCCAGCACCATGGACGGCGGGAACTTGGGCGCGCCGCCGAAGCCGCCGCGGCGCGCGTCGAAACTCTCCCGCAGATTGCGTACGGCCAGCGCCAGCGTCTCCTCGGTGGGCAGCGGCCCGCTCGGGAGCGCGGTGTTCTGGTTGAGCGCCTCGACGACCTTGGCGCCCTGGGTGAGCACGGTGTCGCGCTCGTCCGTCCAGGCCTGGTGCACGCCGAGCAGCAGCCGCTGGAAGGTGTCGCGCGGGAAGTAGGTGCCGCAGTAGAAGGGGTGCCCGTCGGGCGTGGCGAACACCGTCATCGGCCAGCCGCCGCTGTGCGTCATCGCCTGCGTGGCGTTCATGTAGACCGCGTCGACGTCCGGGCGCTCCTCCCTGTCGACCTTGACGTTGACGAAGTGCTCGTTCATCAGCGCCGCGGTCGCGGGGTCCTCGAAGCTCTCATGCGCCATGACGTGACACCAGTGGCAGGCCGAATAACCCACGCTGATCAGCAGCGGGACGTCGCGCCTGCGGGCCTCGGCGAACGCCTCCTCACCCCACGGATGCCAGTCGACCGGGTTGGCCGCGTGCTGCAGCAGATACGGGCTGGTCGCGTCCTTCAAGCGGTTCATCAACACACCCTAGACGGCGTAGGTTACAGAGCGTGGACCTGGACTTCGTGTGCACGCACGCAGGGCGGCCCGCCGCGGCCCTGACGCGCAGGGACGTGGCGCGGGCGCTGCTGGCCGTGCCCTCCGGGGTGGCCCTGGTGGCCATGCCCGACCTGCGGCGGGCGCTGGTCGCCGTGGGCAACCCGCTGTCGCTGCCTTTCTGGGATTCGGCCAGGGCCACGCTCAGCTCGATCGAGGCGGGCGCGGCCACGGTCGGTGACGTGCAGCGCTGGGTCGAGTCGACCGGCAGCGAGCCGATCCTGATGACGCCAAGCTACTTCATCTGGCCGGAGGAGGACGAGCGCGGGCCCGTGGCCGAGGAGATGTTCGCGCTGCTCGTGGCCTATCTGGAGGAGCGGATCAAGGCGGGCGTCATCGACCCCGACGCGCTGGCGGAGGGCGCCCCGGAGGCCAGGCGGGCCTACGAGGAGCTGCAGGAGACCTGGCTGAGCACCGCGCTGCCCGACGGCAGGATGCCCGGTTTCGCCGTCAACGACGAGCAGGACGAGGAGCTGTTCGCCGCCTGGGACGAGGAGGAGGCCTATGCGCTGGCCGAGCTGCGGCGCATCCTCGGCGAGCTGCCCAAGCAGCCGGAGTTGCCCGTCGCCGAGCTCGACCGGGCCGCGACCCGGCTGCGCGAGCTGCTCGTGCTGCCGGGCTACCCGGCCAACGTGCTGCGCGCCTGCGCGGGCTTCGAGGACCGTCCGGTGCCCGACGACGACCGGGAGCTGTGGCTGGCGGTGGCGGCCGGCATCGCGGGGCCCGTGTCCGACCTGTCGGAGGACGGCGACTCGCTGGAGATCTTCACCGACATGGAGAGCGAGCTCAGCCACGAGGACACGGTGCTGGCCAACCTGTGCGCGATCCAGCACGCCGACTGGCTGGCGGCGGTGGCCGCCCTGGTCAGGCTCGGCCCGGGCGTGCTGGCCTCGCCGGAGCGCGTCGCCAGGCTCATCGCCGAGTCCGAGGACGTCGACCTCGACGCCGATTTCGACGACGAGCTGGACGACCTGGAGAGCACCGAGAGCATGTTCGGCTCGGTGGTGACCCTGTGGGGTTACCTGGGCATCGTCGACACCGACGACGTGCTCACGCCACTGGGCTGGTGGGGGCTGCCCAAGGCGCTGGAGCGCGCCTGGTCACCCGCTGACTGAGTCGTCGACCAGGTCGGCGAACTCGGGGTGGCGCTCGATGTAGTCCTTGACGTAGGGGCACAACGGCACCACCCGCAGGCCCGTGGCGCGGCTCGCCTCCAGGGCGAACTTGACCAGCCGGCTGGCCATGCCCTTGCCCTCGTAGTCGGGCAGCACCTCGGTGTGGGTAAAAACGATCTTCGTGGGCAGCAGCCGGTAGTCGGCGAACCCGGCGACCTTGCCGTCCACGTGCACCTCGAAACGGCTCTCACCCGAGTTGTCGACCACTTCTACGGACATCTATTCGGCTTTCTTGTCGTCGATGTCGGCCTCGTGCGGAACCTTGATCTTACCCATCTGCTTGTTCATGGACTTGATCAGAAACCACAGAGCCACGCCGATCACGGCGACGACGGTGAAGCCGAGCAGTCCAGGACTGACATCACCAGCAGCTAGAACGCTCACCCATCCAGTCTATGGTTCGCCTGACCGGTCCCCGAACCGGTGCCGGTACGGCGGGCGGCCGGTGGCGGCCCGCCGTACGGAAAGGTCACTTGCAGACGGGAGCGACGTCGTCGGCGTGGATCCCCGCGAAAAGATCGTCTTCGGGAAGCGTCGTGTCGACCAGCGTGCGGGCCAGGTGGTAGTCCTCGGTGGGCCAGATCTCCTGCTGCACCTCGCGCGGGCAGGAGAAGAACCAGCCGTCGGGGTCGATCTGCGTGGCGTGCGCCAGCAGCGCCCTGTCGCGGATCTCGAAGTAGTCGGCGCACGGCACCTTGGTGGTGACCGGCCACTTCTGCGGGCGGTCCTCCCAGCGGGAGATCCAGTCGGAGTACGGCGAGCCCATCCCGCGCGCCGTCATCGCCTCGTGCAGCGCCTCGAAGCGCTCCTTGTGGAAACCCATCTGGTAGTAGAGCTTGAGCGGCTGCCAGGGCTCGCCGGTGCCGGGGTAGCGGTCGGGGTCGCCGGCGGCCTCGAACGCCTCGATCGAGACGCGGTTGGTCATGATGTGGTCGGGGTGCGGGTAGCCGCCGTCGTCGTCATAGGTGATGATCACGTGCGGGCGGAACTCGCGCACGGCCGCCACCAGGGGAGCCGAGGCGTCCTCCAGCTTCTGCAGCGCGAAGCAACCCTCGGGCAGTTCCTCCTCCTCGCTCTCCGGCAGGCCGGAGTCGACGAAACCGAGGAAACGCTGCTGCACGCCAAGGATCTCCCTGGCCTTGTCCATCTCGGCCTTGCGGATCTCGGCGATGTTGGCCACGACCTCGGGCCGGTCCATCTTCGGGTTCAAGACGGACCCGCGCTCGCCACCCGTCAGCGTGCACACCAGCACCTCGACGCCTTCGCGCACGTAGCGTGCCATGGTGGCGGCACCCTTGCTCGACTCGTCGTCGGGGTGGGCGTGGACGGCCATCAGCCTCAGCGGTGCACTCACGGGCTCGATGTCTCCTCAGTCGGACCGATCACTTATTTTTAGCTGGGCGTACGCGAGGGCCCAGTCACATGGGCACGGCCCCCGCAGGCGACAATTGTCTCGGATAACGAGTGTCTCGGATAACGCCGAGGAAGTGCAGGGAGATTCCGCCATGGCCACGAGAGATGTCGGGAACGGGCCCGTTCTCGGCACCCCCGACGACTTCCCCGACCGTCCACGGCGCGGGGGCCGGCTCGTGGTGCACCTGGTGATCGGTGTGCTCGTCGCCATCGTGGCGGGCGGCTGGGGCTACGTGATGTGGTCGATGACGGGCAGCAGTACCGGGGTGAGCAACCAGATCATTTACTTCGATGTGAATCGGGCGGATCAGGTTGAGATCACCTTTGAGGTGGCCAAGCCGGAGGACCGTACGGCGGTGTGCCGGATCAGGGCGACGGATGTCAACCACGCGGAAGTTGGCGCCAAGGAAGTAAGAATTCCGCCAGGTGAGGGTACTAAGACGCTCAAGGAACGCCTCGACACGAGTGCCCAGGCGACTTCCGTCCACATCCAGTACTGCAATCTCGTATAGTGAGACATTTGGGGAAGCGTTCGACCGGTTAACTTGTTAGCCTTTCGCAATTCGACAGGACGCAACCCCAAGTGATCCAGGGCCCCCTAGGCAAGCAAGGAGTACCCGTGGCCGACTCTCGCGATGAGAACGTCACCTGGCTGACGCAGGAGGCGTACGACCGCCTGAAGGCGGAGTACGAGTATCTCTCCGGCCCAGGGCGCGTCGACATCGCCAAGAAGATCGAGGCCGCCCGTGAGGAGGGCGACCTCAAAGAGAACGGCGGCTACCACGCGGCCAAGGACGAGCAGGGCAAGATGGAGGCCCGCATCTTCCACCTCCGGCAGATCCTCGACAGCGCCCAGGTGGGGGAGGCTCCGAAGACCGAGGGCGTCGTCGGTCCGGGGATGACCGTGACGATCCGGTTCGTCGGCGACGACGACGAGGTGACCTTCCTGCTCGCCTCGCGCGAGGAGAGCGGCGCCCCGATCGACGTGTACTCGCCCAAGTCCCCGCTGGGCGCGGCGATCAACGGCAAGAAGATCGGCGACAAGGCGACCTACTCGATGCCGAACGGCCGTCAGAACACCGTCGAGATCCTCGAGGCAGTGCCCTATATCGGCAACTGATCTGCGTAGGAACGACCCGCCGGGCCCTGGAGGGTCCGGCGGCTCTTTCGCGTTCTCTGAGGATCTGGCCTTCCTGGTGAAGTCCAGGAAGCGGCGCGACCCGCGGCGGCTGGTGCCGTTCATCGTGATCACGCTGGTCCTGGTGCTCACCACGGACCTGTTACTCCTGCTGCAGCCCGAGACTCCGCAGGCGGCCCGGCAGTTACCACACCACCGGCCCGTCCCGACAGAGAACCTGGTCGCCGAGAGCAAGCGCAACGAGCCCGTCGCGCCGCTGGGCCAGCTGCACAAGCCCAACCTGTTCGTGGTCACCCGCAAGCCGTTCACCACGCCGCTGCTGCGCAAGGTGGCCAAGCTGCGCGGCGTGCGGGCGCTCGAGCTCGCCGACGCCGCCTCGATCATGCTGGACGGCAAGCGGGTGCAGACCCTGGCCGTCAATCCCTCCAGCTTCCGCGCCTACACCCCGCGGGTGACCGCCGCCTCCGACGCGCTGTGGGCCAACGTGGCCGCCGGCGACGTGGCTGTGTCGTTCGTGCTGGGCAACGACGGCGGGCTGGCCCTGCACAGCCGGGTCCCCGCGCCGGTCGGGCAACTGCGCATCGGCGCCTACGCCACCACCGGGTTCGGCGCCATCGACGCCGTGGTGTCCAGGCAGACCGGGCGCACCCTGGGCCTGCCGCACGACAACGCCCTCATCATCAGCGCCCCCGAGGCCGACTCGCTGCGGCTGCGCAACGCGCTGCGCAAGGTGCTGCCGAAGGGCTCACAGGTCGCCCTGGTCAACGCGGTGCTGCCCGCCCCGCAGACCCAGAAGCAGAACTGGCCGGTCGGCTCGTTCATGACGGCCCAGCAGATCACCGCCGCCCTGACGGCCGGCGCCTCGAAGGTGGGCAGGCCGTACGTGTGGGGCGCCGAGGGCCCTGACTCCTTCGACTGTTCCGGCCTGGTCCAGTGGGCCTTCGCCCAGGCGGGGGTGCGGATGCCCCGGGTCACCGACCAGCAGTGGCTCACCGGCCCGCGGATCTCGCTCAACGACGCCCAGCCGGGCGACCTGATCTTCTGGCGCCTCGACCCGACCAACCCCGACTACATCTCGCACGTGGCGATCTACTGGGGCGGCGGGAAGATGCTGGTCGCGCCCCGCACGGGCGACGTCGTCAAGATCGCCCCGGTCAGCACCAGGGGCCTGGCGGGCGTGGTCCGGGTGAGCCCGGTCGCCGCCGCACGGGTGCGTTAGTACTTCCTTTCCGGCAACACCCCCATAACCGTACTCTTCCTGTCTTCGGCAACGATGTAATGTTGATTACATGGAAAGCGAAGAAGCAACGGAGCGCGTGCGGGGCTGGTTCACCGGCCGGCTGCCCGAGGGTTGGTTCACCGGAGCGCCGCAGATCATCAGGGACCGCGAGGAGATCGCGGTCATCGGCACGCTGCCCGAGCCCCAGACGGAGGGGTCGGAGGCCGAGCGTGTGGCCCTGCTCGAGGGCCTGGCCAGGCGGTTCAGGGAGGAGACGCGCGAGCGTCGGATCGAGATCGCCAAGGAGGCCGAGCGCCGCTTCCGCCAGAAGGTGTCGTGGGGCGTCGTGTGCGGCGGCGAGACAGTGATGTTCACCACGCTGTCGGTGCCGGTGATGACCCGGTTGCGGCAGTCCGAGCGACAGGTCCTCGACACGCTCGTGGCCGCCGGCGTGGCCAGGAGCCGCAGCGACGCGCTCGCCTGGTGCGTGCGCCTGGTCGGCAAGAACACCGACACGTGGCTCGGCGAGCTGCGCGACGCGCTGCAGCACGTGGACCGCGTGCGCTCCGCAGGTCCGGACGTGAATTCATAAACGCGATTGGTATAAACCACTGAAGAAATTGGTTTAGACCATGGGGACGATTCTTTAAATCGCCGCTCCATGGGTAGGCTCCACCAATCATCAGGCCCACAGCCTGCGACGACAGGTCTATGCCAATTGGCTTTCCGGCGTCGTCGTCGTTAATGATGTTTGGGCCCGCGAAAGAGTGGAGGAGCCAGAGCCGTGTCCGTTTCCGTGGAAGTTCCCGCGCCGACGACCAATGCCGAATTGGTCGCCTGGGTGCGTGAGATCGCCGCCCTGACCCAGCCCGACAGGATCGAGTGGTGCGACGGCTCGGAGGAGGAGTGGACGCGCCTGACGAACCTGCTCGTGCAGCAGGGCACCTTCACCCGCCTGGCCAAGCGGCCCAACAGCTTCTACGCCAAGTCCGACCCGAGCGACGTCGCCCGTGTCGAGGACCGCACCTACATCTGCTCCGAGCGTGAGCAGGACGCCGGGCCGACCAACAACTGGATCGCTCCCGACCAGATGCGCGCCACGTTCGGCGAGCTGTTCAGCGGCTGCATGCGCGGCCGCACGATGTACGTCGTCCCGTTCTGCATGGGCCCGCTGGGCGGGGAGATCTCCCAGGTCGGCGTCGAGATCACCGACTCCGCCTACGTCGCGGTGTCGATGCGGATCATGACGCGCATGGGGTCGAAGGCGCTGGCCGAGATCGAGAAGAGGGGCGAGTTCGTCAAGGCCGTCCACTCCGTCGGCGCGCCGCTCGCGCCGGGGCAGCACGACGTGCCCTGGCCCTGCAGCGACACCAAGTACATCAGCCACTTCCCCGAGACCCGCGAGATCTGGTCCTACGGCTCCGGCTACGGCGGCAACGCGCTGCTCGGCAAGAAGTGCTACGCGCTGCGCATCGCCAGCGTGATGGCCCGCGACGAGGGCTGGATGGCCGAGCACATGCTCATCCTCAAGCTCACGCCGCCCTCCGGCGAGGTACGTTACATCGCCGCCGCCTTCCCCAGCGCCTGCGGCAAGACGAACCTGGCCATGCTGCAGCCCACGATCCCGGGCTGGAAGGTCGAGACGGTCGGCGACGACATCGCCTGGATGCGCTTCGGCGCTGACGGGCAGCTGTACGCCATCAACCCCGAGGCGGGGTTCTTCGGCGTCGCCCCCGGCACCGGCGAGGTCACCAACGCCAACGCGATCAAGACGCTGTGGGGCAACAGCATCTTCACCAACGTCGCCCTCACCGACGACGGCGACGTGTGGTGGGAGGGGCTCACCGACACGCCGCCCGCCCACCTGACCGACTGGAAGGGGCGTTCCTGGACGCCCGGCTCCAGCGAGCCCGCGGCTCACCCGAACGCCCGCTTCACCACCCCCGCCGGGCAGTGTCCGACCATCGCCCCCGAATGGCAGGACCCCAAGGGCGTGCCCATCTCGGCGATCCTGTTCGGCGGCCGCCGCGCCACCGCGGTGCCGCTGGTCACCGAGTCGCTGAGCTGGCAGCACGGCGTCTTCCTCGGAGCCAACGTCGCCTCCGAGAAGACCGCCGCGGCCGAGGGCAAGGTGGGCGAGCTGCGCTACGACCCGTTCGCCATGCTGCCGTTCTGCGGCTACAACATGGGCGACTACTTCGGCCACTGGCTGGAGATCGGCCGCCGCGAGGGCGCCCGGCTGCCGCGCATCTTCTACGTCAACTGGTTCCGCAAGGACGCCGGCGGCCGCTTCATCTGGCCCGGCTTCGGCGAGAACAGCCGCGTGCTCAAGTGGATCGTCGAGCGGCTCAACGGTACGGCCACCGCCGTCCCGACGCCCATCGGGCTGCTGCCGGAAACGCTCGACACCGACGGGCTCGACATCGCCGAGGAGGACCTGCGCACGCTGCTCAGCGTCGACGCCGAGGTGTGGCGCGAGGAGGCGGCGCTGATCCCGGCGCACTTCGAGAAGTTCGGCAGCCACCTGCCCAAGGAGCTGTGGGCGGAGTACAACGCCCTCCTCGACCGGCTCGCCTAGGTGACTCCCGCGCTCACCCGCGTCGTCCCCAGGGACGACGCGGGTGAGCGACGCGCGGGTCGAGGAACTCGCAAGCCGCCGTGCTAAATGGTGAAATATCCAAGTGCGGGTCTTGAATATGGCGGAATGGGCGATCGGCGCGCGGGACGAGGCGCTGCATCAGTCGGACGGCGAGCACCTGTGGAATGAGTCCTATTATTTCGACTTCACGACATCCGATGGATCATTAGCCGGATACATCCGCCTGGGCATTTACCCGAACTGGAACAGGGCCTGGTACTGGGCCTGCCTGGTCGGGCGCGATCGCCCGACGGTGCTGCTCGTGGACAACGCGGCACCGCTGCCGGGTGCGGATCTGGAAGTATCCGGCGCGGAGTACACGGCGGCCATGGCCGTGGAGAGGCCGCTCGAATCCGCCCGCGTGACCCTGCGCGCCCAGGACCTCGACCTCGACCTCCGCTGGCAGAGCGTGGGCGGCGTCTACGGCTACTCGCTGACACCCCGCTACGAGATCCCGTGCCTGGTGAGCGGCACGGTCAACGGCAGGCCGTTCGAGGGCCACGGCGAGCGCGACCACAGCTGGGGCGTGCGCGACTGGTGGTCGCTCTCCTGGACCTGGAGCAGCGGCCGGCTCGAGGACGGCACGTTCGTGCACGGCATGCAGGCCAACATCGGCATGCCGCTGCCCTGGCCGGCCTTCACGGTCACGCCGGGCGGCGAACTCACGCACGCCGACGGGTTCGCGGTGGGCGCCGACTTCGAGGGCGACCAGCCCGTGGAGGCGCGGCTGGAGTATCCGCGGATGACCACGATCGTGACGCCGATCGCGTTCGCGCCGGTCACGCTGACCTCGCCGGAGGGCGCCAAGGCCGAGTTCTCGCGCGCGCTGTGCCGTTTCACGGCGCAGGACGGGCGCGGCGGCTACGGCTGGACGGAGTGGCACCAGCCGCCAGGCTGGCGCGAGCACGGCTGGCACCCCTTGCTCTGATATATCCAGACATCCTAGGTTTGCTAGGTGATTGTCGACGCGCACCAGCACTTCTGGGACCTGGACAAGGGCTCCTACCCGTGGCTGACGCCCGAGGCGGGCATCCTCTACCGCACCTACGCGCCCGAGGACCTGGCGCCGGAGCTCGCGGAAGCCGGCGTGACCGGCACGATCCTGGTGCAGGCGGCCAACTCCGTCGCCGACACCGACCTGATGCTGGCCCAGGCGGACAACAACGACTTCGTCCGCGGTGTGGTCGGCTGGGTCCCGCTGACGGATCCGGCGCAGGCCGCCGAAGCAATCACGAAATATCGGAAACATCCGAAGTTTGTCGGGGTCCGTCACCTCATCCACGACGAACCGGATCCCGACTGGGTGGTCCAGCCCGCGGTCCTGGAGTCGCTCGGCCTGCTGGCCGAGGCGGGGCTGGCCTTCGACGTGGTGTCGCTGCTGCCCCGCCACCTGGAGCACGTCGTCACGCTGGCCGAGCGGCACCCCACGCTGAAGCTCGTCATCGATCACCTGTCCAAGCCGCGCATCAGGGATGGCGAGCTCGAGCCCTGGGCCACCCTGCTGCGCAGGGCGGCGGCCTGCCCGAACGTCCATGCCAAGGTGTCTGGCCTGGTCACCGAGGCCGACCACGAACGCTGGACGGTGGCCGACCTGCGGCCCTACGTCGACCACGCGGTGGAGGTGTTCGGGCCGGAGCGGCTGATGTTCGGCAGCGACTGGCCGGTGGCCCTGCAGGCGGCCGACTACCGGACCGTGCTCGGTACGGCTCGCGAACTGCTCGGCGACGCCGACGAGGTCTTCACCAGGACCGCCGCCCGTTTCTACGGGGTTTAGCTGGCTTTGGGGCGGAAATCTCTCCCTGATGGGGGGACTACGCTGTGTGGACGGCTCTTACCTGACCGTCACGCCGATTCCGTGCACCGACAGCGTCGGCATACCGTACGAGATCACCCTCGAGCTGCGTCGCGACGGCACGCCGTACGGGACCGTGGGGGAGCGGTGCGGCTGGTTCCTGGCGCGGCTGTCGCGCGGCGTGGACGAGGCCCGCGAGGGCCGGGGCGAGGCGCGGCTGTGGCCCGACCCCGACGACCGTTTCCCCGACGAGGAACCCGACAGCGAGCTGTTCTCCTTCCGCTACCGCACCAGATCGGGCGCGATCGGCGGGGGAGAGCTGCGCTGCCAGCTGAGGACGATTCCCCTCTGGGTTCCTGGGCAGGACAACCATGGAGAGTGGCGCGTCACGCGCCGGGCCTTCGTGGAGGCGTGGGGCGCCGGCGGGGTCGGCATGCGTGCCGTGCTGACCTCGTCCGAGCTTGCCGCGTTCGTCCGTGGCCTGGTCACCGAGGCTGAGGGCTGCCTGGGCGGAAGGAACCTGGCCAGGAATCCCGTTGAGGGGGCGGGCAGGGGCGAAAGGCGGTGATAATGACCTGTTGGGTCATCCGTCTGGGGAGGGACACTCCGTGGGCCTGCGCGATCTGGTCTACCGGCTGTACGAGCGCCGGCTGGAGGCCAAGCTGTCGAAAGACAGCGTCCCCCGGCACGTCGGGGTCATCATCGACGGCAACCGCCGATGGGCCCGGGCCATGGGCATGCGGGACGTCGCGAGCGGCCATCGCAAGGGCGCCGACAAGATCTCCGAGCTGCTCGGCTGGTGCCGGGAGACGGGCGTGGAGGTCGTCACGGTCTGGATGCTGTCCAGCGACAACCTCAACCGGCCCAAGGACGAGCTCGAGCCGCTCCTGCGCATCATCGAGGACGTGACGCAGGAGCTGGTGGAGGAGGGCTGGCGGATCATCCCCGTCGGCGCGCTCGACCTGCTGCCCGACAGGACGGCGAATGTCCTGAAAAACGCAAAAGAAGTGACATCGCACCGTCCTGGCCTGATTGTGAACGTTGCAGTTGGGTATGGAGGAAGACGTGAGATTGCCGATGCGGTGCGCTCACTCCTCCAGGAGCACGCCAGCAAGGGGGCGAGCATCGAGGACCTCGTGGAGGTTCTGGATGTCGAGCACATCGCGGAGCATCTCTACACTCGCGGCCAGCCAGACCCCGACCTGCTCATCCGCACCAGCGGTGAGCAGCGGCTTTCCGGCTTCATGCTCTGGCAGAGCGCTCACTCCGAGTTCTACTTCCACGAGGCATACTGGCCGGACTTCCGCAGGGTCGACTTCTTGCGGGCACTGCGCGACTACGCCGCGAGACACCGGCGTTACGGCTCCTGATTGTGGGTATTCAGGACGTAGCGTTGCAAGCATCCGGTCACAGACCGGAAGCTTCGGAGAGGGCCCGCCTTTGCACACTCACCTGCCGAGGAGGGCCGGATCTCGCGGCCTCCTCGTAGGCACGGGCCCGGTCCGAATTCCCGCCTCGTCTGCAGGGCGCCGATCCCCTTGGCGCCCGGGGGAGAACGTGTGGCAGTGTCCTCGAGCAACCCTTCGACCAGCCTCGCCAAGCGCACCTACGTGCTGGACACCTCGGTCCTGCTAGCCGACCCGGCGGCCATGACCAGGTTCGCCGAGCACGACGTCGTGCTTCCGATCGTGGTGATCACGGAGTTGGAGGGTAAGCGGCACCATCCCGAACTTGGCTACTTCGCCCGCAAGGCCTTGCGCTACCTGGACGACCTGCGGGTCCAGTACGGCCGGCTGGACGAGCCGATGCCGACGGGGGATGGCACGATCAGGGTCGAGCTCAACCACAGCGACCCGTCCATCTTGCCCGCCGGTTTCCGCCTTGGCGACAACGACACCCGCATCCTGACCGTGGCCCGCTCGCTGGCCGCCGAAGGCTGCGACGTGGTGCTGGTGTCCAAGGACCTGCCCATGCGGGTCAAGGCGGCCTCGATCGGCTTGGCGGCCGAGGAGTACCGCGCCGAGCTGGTGATCGAGTCGGGCTGGACGGGCATGGCCGAGATCCAGGTGACCACCGGCGACGTGGAGACGCTCTTCGAGCACGGCACAGCCGACCTGGACGAGGCCAGGGACATGCCGGCGCACACCGGCCTGCGGCTGCTGTCGAACAAGGGCTCCGCGCTCGGCCGGGTGCTGCCGGACAAGTCGGTGCGGCTGGTGCGCGGCGACCGCGAGGCGTTCGGCCTGCACGGCCGCTCCGCCGAGCAGCGCATCGCGCTCGAGCTGCTGATGGACCCGGAGATCGGCATCGTGTCGCTGGGCGGCAGGGCGGGCACGGGCAAGTCCGCGCTGGCGCTGTGCGCGGGCCTGGAGGCCGTTCTGGAGCGCCGCCAGCACCGCAAGGTGGTCGTCTTCCGCCCGCTGTACGCGGTCGGCGGGCAGGAGCTCGGCTACCTGCCCGGATCCGAGGGCGAGAAGATGGGCCCGTGGGCGCAGGCGGTCTACGACACGCTCGGCGCCGTCACCTCTCCCGAGGTGATCGAGGAGGTGCTGGAACGCGGCATGCTGGAGGTGCTCCCGCTCACCCACATCCGCGGCCGCTCGCTGCACGACGCGTTCGTGATCGTGGACGAGGCCCAGTCGCTGGAGCGCGGCGTGCTGCTGACCGTCCTGAGCCGCATCGGCGCCAACTCCCGCGTGGTGCTCACCCACGACATCGCCCAGCGCGACAACCTGCGGGTGGGCCGGCACGACGGCGTGGTCGCGGTGGTGGAGAAGCTCAAGGGCCACCCGCTGTTCGCGCACGTGACGCTGACCCGGTCGGAGCGCTCGCCGATCGCGGCGCTGGTGACCGAAATGCTGGAGGACATCACCCTGTAGCGGGCTTGAGGTCCGCGCACGTGAACCGCCCTTCCGACCTGGAGGGGCGGTTTTCGTAACGGTGGATGATGCGCACCTGCTCGAAGGCCGCGTCCTGCTGCGCCGTACAGACGATCTGCGCCTTGGCCAGCCGGGTCATGGTGCCCTCGCCCTTGACGAAGACCGTCAGTGTCGAGGTCCTGGGCAGCTGGATCTCGTCGCGCTGGATGGGGTTCAGCGAATCCTCGATGCCTTCCAGGGTGAAGCCGCGCAGCGCGGTGTCCAGGTCGCCCAGCGAGGCGGTGGAGGCGTCGAACAGCGCGGTGAGCAGGCTGCCGACCGTGTCGGAGTCGACGTCGGCCGGCTGCAGGATGAGCTTGCCGTCCTTGAGCAGGAAGATCGTCTTGGTGGGCGGCGGGATCTCGATCGTGGGCGGCTTGCCGCGATCCGTCACGTCCGTGGGCGTGATCCCGCATCCCGCCACCAACAGCAGCAGTACGGCAGGCAACACTCGCCGGGCGTTCATTGGTGCGGAAGCCAGACCGTGAAGAGCGTTCCAGGGTCCTGCGGGCGCACCGAGATCGTGCCGCCGTGCAGGTGCACGTTGGCCCGCGCGATGGACAGCCCGAGCCCGCTGCCCTGGCTGCGGCCCCGCGCGCCCGCCTTGAAGAAGCGGTCGAACACGTGCGGCAGCGCCTCCGGCGGGATCCCGGCACCGTGGTCGCGCACCTTCACCTCCAGCCCGTTCTCGGTGCCCCTGGCGCTGATCATGACGGGAGGCTTCCCGTGCTTGAGCGCATTGCCGACCAGGTTGGCCACGATCACGTCGAACCGCCTCGGGTCCAGGTTGACGGTCAGGCCCTGCGAGGCGTTGACCCGCACTCCGTCGTTCCAGCCGCGCATCTCCAGGCAGTCCTGGATGGCGTCGGCCACGTTGACCGGCTCCACGTTGAGCGTGGCCGTGCCCGCGTCGAAGCGGCTGACCTCGATGAGGTGCTCGACCAGCTCACGCAGCCGCTCCACCTCGTTGAGCATCAGCCTGACCGCCTCGGCGGGCGCCTTGGGCAGGTAGTTGGCCTCCTCGGAGAGCATGTCGGCCACCGCCGTCATGGCGGTCAGCGGCGTGCGCAGCTCGTGGGAGACGTCGGCCACGAACCTGCGCGACATCGCCTCCAGCGCGCGCAGCTCGGACACGCTCAGCTCGAGCGCCGCCGCCGCGTCGTTGAAGCGGGCCGTCAGCTCGGCCAGCTCGTCCTGCCCGTGCACGGGCAGGCGGGTGTCCAGCCGTCCCTGGCCGAGCGCCTGCGCGGCCGCGCTGAGCCGCCGCACCGGCAGCAGCACGCGCCTGGCCGACACCAGCGCGACCACCAGAGCGATCAGTAAAATCACCACGCTGCCCTGGACGAGCTTGACCCGCAGCATGTCGAGCTGGTTCTCCTCGTCGTGCAGCGGGAAGAAGACGAACGCGCGCAGCCCGGTGGCCTCCGGCGCCGCCGTCCCCTCCCTGCGGAACAGGGCGGTGCCGACGATGAGCCAGAGCTGGCCCTTGATCACCTTGCGCTGGGTGGCCACCCCGCTCCTGGCCTGGCCGGCCAGCTCGTTGGGGATGTCGCTCATCGACAGCGTGCCGTTGGCGTAGGTCAGGTTGCCGTACTCGATGAAGACGCTGCGGCCAGGGCCGTCGAGCACCCGGCCGATGGCGTTCAGCTCGCGGGTCGTGGGCGCCGCCTCGCCCTCGCGCAGCCGGCCGACGGGGAAGGTGATCCTGCCCAGCTCCCTGGTCACCAGGTCGATCGAGGTCTTCTCCGCCCTGGTCACCAGCGCGCTCTTGGCCAGCTCGAACCCGATCGTGGCCACGATGACGGAGGCGGCCACGGCGACGAGGGTGAAGGTGATGACCAGGCGCGCCCGCAGCCCGGATGGCAGCCGGCTCACGGAGGGCTGAACCGGTAACCGAAGCCCCGGACGGTGTGGATGAACACCGGCTCGGCCGGCTTGGGCTCGATCTTGGCTCGTACCCGCTGCACGCAGGCGTCCACCAGCCGGGAGTCGGCCACGTGCGTGTGGTCCCACACGACCCGCAGCAGGTAGCGCCGGTTGAGCACCTGGCCGGGGTGGCGCACCAACTCGAGCAGCAGCCGCAGCTCGGTCGGGGTCAGGTGGATCTCCTTGTTGGCCAGCGTGACCTTCAGCGCGCCCCGGTCGATCATCAGGTCGCCGAAGGAGATCCGGTCGGAGGCCGCCGACTCGGCCCTGCGCAGGATGGCGCGGATGCGGGCGTCCAGCACGCGCGGCTCGACGGGCTTGACCACGTAGTCGTCGGCGCCCGCCTCCAGGCCCACGACCACGTCCAGGTCGTCGCCGCGCGCGGTGAGCAGGATGACGGGCAGCTGGTCCAGGCGGCGGATCCGGCGGCACACCTCCACGCCGTCGATGCCGGGCAGCATGACGTCCAGGATCGCGATCTCGGGGCGGCGGGAGCGGATGTGGTCCAGTGCCTCTTCGCCGGTGGCATAAGACGTGACAGAATGCCCCTGCCTTGTCAGCGCCAGCTCGAGAGCGGTGCGGACCGAGAGGTCGTCTTCGACGAGGAGGATGCCAGCCACTGGCACATTATGGTTCCATGTCGTGGATATCCGAGTTCTGTCATAGAACTGTGACATGTCGCGCACGAGATCCCAAAGAACCACGGGCAGTCTGAAATCGGTCCTCCCTTCGGCGGGGGCGCGAAGGGCGGGCCTACAGAATGTGACCAAAGTCACACCGGTCACTGATCACCCCTCCAACCTGGCGGTTAGTCAACGGGGCGCCAACCGATTATCCCGTATCGGTTGCGGACCACCCCCCAGGACAGGGCAAGCTCATTGGTCGTGAGCCCAGGTCCGCAGTTGAGTGAGCGCCCCGCGCAGGAAACCCCCCGCTCGGCCCGCCGACCGGCGCGTTTGACCCCCAAGCGCATCGTGATGATCGGCCTGTCCGCCGTCGTGGTCTTCGGCGGTGGCGGTTTCGTCGCCTACCGCGCCATCGAGAACGCCAAGGCGCCGCAGGTCACCCCTCTCTCGCCGCAGGACTTCGGCAAGCTCGCCAGCGGCAACTTCGACGCGCCCGACCCCGAGACGGACGCGCTCAAGGAGGCGGCCGTCCAGGCGTGGAAGGCCGACGAGCTGAAGAAGGGCCGCTCCGGCGGCGACGACGGCCTCGACTGGGTCCAGGCCAAGAAGAAGCCGGGCGGCAACGGCTTCCCGACCGGCAACTTCCCGCCGGGCAGCAACCCGTCCCCGGGCTCCAACAAGGCCGTCGGCAAGGAGATGATGATGGCCGCCGGCTTCGGCGCGGACCAGTGGGGCTGCCTGGAGAAGCTCTGGACCAAGGAGAGCGGCTGGAACGAGCGGGCGATGAACCGCTACTCCGGCGCCTACGGCATCGCCCAGGCCCTGCCCGGCAGCAAGATGGCCAGCGCGGGCTCCGACTGGCAGACCAACGCCGCCACCCAGATCAAGTGGGGACTCGGCTACATCAAGGGCCGCTACGGCACGCCCTGCGGAGCCTGGGGCCACTCGCAGTCCACCGGATGGTACTAGCCGGTCATCTTTCCCTCCGGAATCGGCAAGCCACCGGGTCAGATCGGGTAGGACGGCGCACGCTGGCCGCATGGGTGTGAAGGTCAGCGTGATCGTCAGTGTCCATAACCCCGGCGACCGCGCCGACGCGTGCATCCGCTCCGTCCTGGAGCAGCCGATGCCCGCGGACGAGTACGAAGTGATCATCGTCGACGACGGGTCGACGGACGGCATCGCCGAGCGGCTGGACACGGTCGCCGCGCTCAGGAGCAACGTGCGCGTGCTGCACCTGCCGCACACCGGCTCGCCCATGCGAGGCCGCAACGTGGGCCTGGCCGCCGCCAAGGGCACCTACGTCTACCTGCTCGACCAGTACGACCGGCTGGCCCGCGGCGCGATCGTGCGCATGTACGACCGGGCCGTCGAGACCGACGCCGACGTGCTGATCGGCCGCCTGGTGAGCGACGTCGGCCAGCCGATGACCGCCTTCGAGTCCAGCGCCGAACGCGCCGACATCCTGCGCGACAGGCTGCTCACCCTCCTGACCCCGCACAAGCTGCTGCGCAGGTCCTTCCTGGAGCAGCACGGGATCGGCTTCCCCGTGCCGGGCGGCCGGGTCGCCGAGCAGACCTTCTCGGTCCGCGCCTACCTGCTCGCCAAGGTCGTGGCCGTGCTGGCCGAGGAGGTCTGCTGCCACCTGGGCGCGCCCGCCGAGGCCGGCGAGGAGGACCCCAAGGCCGTCGCCGCCGAGCTGCGCGAGCTGTTCGCCGCGATCGACGCGCACACCGAGGAGGGCCGCCAGCGCGACCGCATGTACGCGCACTGGTTCCGCACCACCGTCCTGCGTCCCTTCCTGACCCCGCGCTTCGCCGGCTCCTCCGTCGACCGCGGGATGCACTTCACCCTCGCCAGGGACCTGGTGCTCGCCCACCTGCCCGAGCGGCTGGACCGCCACCTGCCCGTGCAGCTGCGCGTGGTCGCCGCGCTGATCAGGGCGGGCCGGCTGGACCAGCTGATCACACTGGCCAACGCCTCGCGCCGCGCCGGGCTCCGCGCCGACCTGCGCGAGATGGGCTGGGACTCCGACGTGCTCGTGCTCGGCCTGAGCGTCGAGGTGCTCGCCGACGGCGGCGAGCCCGCCAGGTTCCGCGCCGAGGGCGACAAGCTGCTGTGGTGCCCGCCCCGCGCGATCGACCTCGACCTGCTGCCGCCCGGCATCACCGACGTCACCTCGGCCGTCGAGCGGGCCCGCGTCGAGGTCTACGTCCGCCACGCCGGCACCGGAGTGATCCACTTCCTGCCCGTCGACTTCCACGTGGAGCGCGTCCCCGACGGGAACGACATCCGCCTGATCATCGCGGGCGAGGCCAGGCTCGACGTCAGCACCGCCGCCCTGGGCGAGCCACTGGCCTCCGGCCAGTGGGAGGTGCACGTGCGCATGTACGGCGGAGCCGACCAGGCCAGGACCCGCGTCAGCCGCCCCGAGGGCCCGCTGAACTGCCTGGGAGTGCTCGCCCAGCATCCCAGGCGGCGCCTGGTCGTGCCGTGCTGGAGCGACGCGGGCGAGCTCGGCCTGGTCATCGAGCCGCGCTCGTTCTGCGAGTCGATCGCGCTGGTGTCGCCGGGCGCCGACCTCAAGCGCAAGGACGGCCACGTCTACGTCGTCCTGCCCGTCCCCTACGTGCCGCCGAGCGGCGGCCCGCCGATCGAGCTGGTGCTGCGCAACACCGCGGGACCGCCGCGCGAGCTCGTCGTGCCCGCGCTGGTCGAGCCCGGCATGCGCGGCAGGATGGCCGGCCAGCTGGTGGCCAAGGTGCCGGTCAAACGGCTGGCGCCCGGCAGGGACGCGCTCGGTCCCGGCGCGTGGATGTCGTGGCTGCGCGACGAGGACGGCGAGACCGGGCTCAGGTTCGGGCTGGAGATGCGCCACGGCAGGGTCGCCGTCTGCGCCTCGACCGAGATCGATCCCGAGCGGCAGTCGCCGTACGGGCACGACAGCGCGCTGGTGCGGCTGGCCCGCCGCGTGCCGGGCGCCAGGCACCTGGCGCGGCTGGCACGCGCGGGCAAGCACCGCTATCTCAGGGACTGACCCAGGCCTCCAGCTCGTCCAGGGCGTTCCTGAACGCGGGCAGGATGGGCTTGAGCCGGTCCGGGTAGACGTCGACCAGGCTGTCGAGGTGGTTGCCGCCCTCGATCCGGTAGTAGCGGAACGGCCGGTGCGGGCCGACCATCCTGGCGTACACGTCGGAGTCGCGGCTGATCGGCAGCAGCGAGTCGAGCGTGCCGTGCAGCGTGATCAGCGGCTTGGTGATCCTGCCGGTCAGCGCGATCCGCGCCACCGCGGCGTACGGCATGCGCGCGTCGTAGTCGTAGTCCGCCGGCTCGCCGGTGTAGTCCGGGTCGAGCTCCTTCTGGTAGATCCGCTGGGTCAGCTCCCAGTAGTACTGGCGGTGGAACGGCCACAGGAAGTCCGACTCGGGGGCGAAGCCCGCGGCCGCCGGGTCGCCCTTCAGCGCCGTGGGCAGGAAGTTCAGCAGGTTGTCGCCCTTGACGCGCCAGAGCGTGCCCTCCCAGTCCAGGCCGCCGTCGTAGAGCCAGCCACGGTTCTCCAGCTGCCACCTGACCAGGTAGCCGCCGTTGGAGATGCCCGCCATGAACGTGCGGGCGGGCGGCCTGCCGTACCGCTGCCTGACGACCGCCTTGGCGGCCAGGGTGAGCTGCGTGACCCGGGTGTTCCACTCGGCCATGGCGTCGCCGGGGCGCCGGTCGCCGGCGTAGAAGGCCAGGCCGGTGTTGCCCTTGTCGGTGGCGGCGAAGGCGTAGCCCTTGGACAGCACCCAGTCGGAGATCGTGAAGTCGTTGGCGTACTGCTCCCTGTTACCCGGCGTGCCGGTGATGATCAGGCCGCCGTTCCACTTCTCCGGCAGGCGGATGACGAACTGGGAGTCGTGGTTCCAGCCGTGGTCGGTGTTGGTGGTGGAGGTGTCGGGGAAGTAGCCGTCGATCTGGATGCCGGGCACGCCCGTCGGGTTGACCGTGGTCCTGGAGTGCAGGCCGGCCCAGTCCGCCGGGTCGGTGTGGCCGGTCTGGACGGTCCCCGCGGTGGTCAGGTCGTCGAGCGTGGCCACGACCTGCTTCTCCGCGCCGGGGACCGTCAGGGGTAAGACGGGGGTCAGCAGGCTCGCCACCAGCGACAGCGCGACGAGCATCAGGCGCTCCTCAGGTGCTCGACGAGCGCGGCGGTGAAGTCCTGCGGCCTGTCCAGGTGCGGCGTGTGCCCGCACCCGTCGAAGACGATCTCCCTGAAGTTCCCGTACCGCTCCAGTACGGCCCGCGTCTGCGTCACCATGGGCTGGCCAGGCGTGCCGGGGGAGCCGGGCACGACGCCGAGCACGCCCAGGTGGGCCAGGTCGAACAGGGACGTGTCGGAGACGATCACGTCGTCGGCGCCCCTGAGCCACAGGATCGGCGGCTTCGGCTCGATGTCGTGCAGGTCGTCGAGCCGGAAGTAGGTGGGCGACAGGGCGTTGAGGATGCCGGTCTTGCCGGGGGCCACACCGGGCCACTCGGCCGAGGCGACCGCGTCGCCCGGGTAGTTGGCCTCGCCCACCACGGTCGTGAGCATGGAGGCCACGTAGAAGTCCTCGTCGTCGACCGGGCGGGTCACGTAGGCGCTCCTGAAGACGCTGCGGGGCGACGTCGCTGACTCATCCGACGTGTCGGCGTTCCTGAGGCGCTCGACGAAGTCCGGGTTGGCGCCTCCCGCTCCCGCGCCGGTGCCGTCGGGGTGGGTGAGGCGGCCGTCGGCGCCCTCGGTGCCGCCGAACCCGTACGGCGAGACGGGGTTGACCAGCGTGATGCTCCTGACCAGGCCCGGGTGCTCGCGCAGGAACTGCAGCACGATCCCGCCGCCCATGCTCCAGCCCACCAGGTGGACCCGCTCCAGGCCGAGCGCGCCGACGAGCTCGTGCAGGTCGTCGGAGAAGTCGCGCACGCCGCGCGTGGCGTCGACAGGGGCGGGGTCGCTCTCGCCGAAGCCGCGCAGGTCGGGCGCCAGCCCACGGAAGCCGTCGGGCAGCGCGGCGAGGGCGTCGCGCCAGAACGCGCCGGAGGAGACGTTGCCGTGCACGAACAGCACGGGCTCGCCCGTTTCCGAGGCGGTGCGGACGTGGTGGGTGAGCCTCGCGGTGGTGAGCTTCATGAGACGGTGATCCTCTCGGCCAGGTCACGGCCCTGGGTCTCCCTGGCCCTGAACACCGCGAAGAGGGTGAGCAGGGCCGCGATTCCCAGGTAGATGGAGATGGGGACGCTGCTGCCGTAGGCCTTGAGCAGGGCCACGGCGATGATCGGAGCCAGCGCGCCCGCCACGATCGCGGACAGCTGGGCGCCGATCGACACGCCCGTGTACCGCATCCTCGTCCCGAACAGCTCGGAGAAGAAGGCCGCCTGCGGGCCGTACATCATCCCGTGGAACAGCAGCCCGACCGTGACGGCCAGCGTGATGGCCAGGAAGTTGCCGGTGTTGACCAGCGGGAAGAACGCGAAGATCCAGATCCCGATGCCGGCCGCGCCCGCCAGGTAGATCGGCCGGCGGCCGACGCGGTCCGACAGCGCGCCCCACATCGGGATCGTGACGAAGTGGATGGCCGAGGCGATGAGGATGGCCTCGAGCACGGTGGAGTTCTCCACCTTGACGGTCTTGGCGTAGGCGATCACGAAGACGGTGAGCAGGTAGAAGGAGATGTTCTCCGCCAGCCGCGCGCCGATCGCCGTCAGCACGTCGCGCCAGTGGTGGCGGAGCACGCCGACGATCGGCGCCCGCTCCTCCTTCGGCGCCTCGAGGAACAGCGGCGACTCGGTGATCGAGAGCCGGATCCACAGCCCGATCAGCACCAGCACGCCCGACAGCAGGAACGGCACCCGCCAGCCCCAGCTCAGGAACGTCTCCTCGGACTGCGTGGCGGCCAGCACGGCCAGCACGCCGGTGGCCAGCAGGTTCCCGCCCGGCGCGCCCGCCTGCGGCCACGAGGCCCAGAAGCCGCGCCGCCCGGCCTCGCCGTGCTCGGACACGATCAGCACCGCGCCGCCCCACTCGCCGCCCAGCGCGAACCCCTGCACCAGCCGGAGCGCGGTCAGCAGCAGCGGCGCCGCGGCGCCCACGGCTGCGTGCGTGGGCAGGCAGCCGATCAGGAACGTGGCCGCGCCCATCATCAGCAGGCTGACCACCAGCAGCGTCTTGCGCCCTGCCCGGTCGCCGAAGTGGCCGAAGACCAGACCGCCGAGCGGGCGGGCGATGAAGCCGACGGCGTAGGTGAGGAACGCCAGCAGCGTCCCGGTGAGCGGGTCGGCCTCGGGGAAGAACAGTTTGTTGAACACCAGCGCGGCGGCGGAGCCGTACAGGAAGAAGTCGTACCACTCGATGGTGGTGCCGATCAGGCTCGCGGCGACGATCTTCTTGATGGAAGTGGCCATGCCGGTCACGCTAGGGAGTGACCGGCATCACTCATATGGGTGGAAACCCCATACTCTTCGCGCCCGATATGGTGTGCAACCGCAGGGCGAGCTGGATCTCCAGCGCCCGCTCCGGCTCCAGCCATCCCTCGCCGAGCAGCTTGCCGACGCGCTCCAGGCGCTGGGTGACGGTGTTGACGTGGATGTGCATGGCCTCGGCGGTACGCGACGGCGAGCCGCCCGAGGCGAAGTAGGCGGCCAGCGTGTCGACCAGCGCGGTGCCTCTGCGCACGTCGTAGTCCACCACCGGCCCCAGCACGGACCCCACGAACCCGGGCACGTCCCTGCCCTCGCCCAGCAGCAGCCCGACGAAGCCCAGCTCGGCCGCGCTCGCCCCGTCACCCGCGCGCCCGAGCGCGATCAGCGCCTCGGCGCAGCGGCGCGCCTCCTGGTAGGCCTGCGCCACCTCGCGCGAGCGGGCCGCGCCCGCGGTCGCCCGCGCGCCCAGCTCGGCCGCGATCTTCCTGGCCATCGCGCCGGGATCGTCGCCCGGCAGCAGCAGCACGACCTCCTCGCCCCTGGCGGCGGCCAGCCCGTGGTGCAGCGCCGCGTGCGAGGACGCCCAGAACGCCGCCCGCTCGCGCTGCCCGTCGTGCCTGACCACCACGACCACGTGCGGCGCGCCCAGGTCCACGCCCAGCCTGCGGGCGCGGTCGGCCAGGCCGGGGGAGCCGGGGCGGGATATCAGGTCGTCGAGCAGCTCGCCGCGCACCCGGCCCTCGGCCTCGGCCACGCTCCGCCTGAACAGCAGCAGCAGCGCGCACACCAGCGCCGCGCGCTCCAGGATCCGCTCGTCGGCGTCGTCGCTGCGCAGCAGCAGCGTGCACAGCGGCTCGCCGCCGACGTCCACCGACGCGATGAGCAGGTCGCCCTTCCTGACGGTACGGCCCAGCGCCCGCGAGGCCTGGGCGGCCTCGAACACCCCGGCGTCCAGCGCCCCCACCTCGCCCGTGATCGGCCTGCCCAGGTCGTCGAGCACCGCCAGCGAGCCGCCGAGCACCTCGGTCACCACGGCCGCCACGTCCTCGATGCCGCCGCCGCGCAGCACCAGCGAGGTCATCCGGTCGTGGGCCTGCGCGGCCCGCTCGACCACCTCGCCGTGCTCCCTGGCGCTGCGGTGGGCCCGCGACAGCTCCTCGAGGGCGTTCCTGGTCTCCTGCAGCAGCCGCGCGTTGTCGATCGCGACGGCCGCGTGCGCCGCCAGGCTCGACAGCAGCGCCACCTCCTCCTGCAGGAACGGCCTGACGCCCCGGTTGGCCGCGAACAGCACCCCGATCACGCGCTGCCCAAGCCGCAGCGGCACGCCGAGGATCGCGATCAGCCCCTCCTCGTGCACCGCGGAGTCGATGTTGCGGGTGTGGCGGAAGCGCTGGTCCTCCGGATAGTTCGCGGTCCAGTACGGCATGGCGGTCTGCGCCACCAGCCCGCCCAGCCCCGCGCCCATCTCCAGCCGCAGCGACTGGAACGCCGCAGAGGTCGAGCCGGAGGTCACCCGCATGTAGGTGTCGCCCCTGTCCGGGTCGTGCAGCGTCAGGTAGGCCGTGTCGGTGCCGAGCAGCTGCCTGGCCCGGTGCACGATCGCCTCGAGCACGGCGTCCAGGTCGCGCAACGCCGCCAGGTCGCCCGCGGTGTCGTAGAGCGCGGTCAGCTCGGCCTCGCGCCTGGCCCTGCGCCGCAGCAGCTCGCGCACCTTCAGCGCCTCGACCTTGGCGCGCTCAAGCTCCTCCAGGGTCGCCGCGTCCGCGCCGGACGCCCTGGCCTCGAGCACCGGGCCCTCGAACTCGACCGCCGAGGCCTCCCTGGCGAGCAGTTCGAGGAATCGTCTCGCCACTACCTGGCCGTCCAGCCGCCGTCCACGGGAAGCGAGACGCCGGTGATGAACGAGCCCGCGGGTCCGCACAGATAGGCCACCAGTTCCGCCACCTCCTCCGGCTCGATCAGGCGCTTGATGGCGGCCGGCTTGAGCATGACGTCCTCGACGACCTGGCTCGCGTCGATGCCGTGCGTCCTGGCCTGGTCGGCGATCTGGTCCTCGACCAGCCGGGTCCGCACGTAGGCCGGGCACACGCAGGTCGACGTCACGCCGTGCTCGGCGCCCTCCAGCGCGATCACCTTCGACAGGCCCTCAAGCGCGTGCTTGGCCGTCGTGTAGGCCGACTTGTACGGCGAGGCCCGCAACCCGTGCACCGAGGAGATGTTCACGACCCGCCCCCACCCGCTGGCGTACATCCCGGGCAGCACGTGGCGCGCGATCAGGAACGGCGCCTCCACCATGACCTTGAGCATCGTGGCGAACACCTCGGGCGGGAACTCCTCGATCGGAGCCACGTGCTGGAAGCCCGCGTTGTTGACCACGATGTCGACCCGCTCGTCGGGGAAGGCCGACAGGAATCCCGGATCCGCCAGGTCGGCCGCCACCGGCACGCCCCCGACCTCGGCCGCCACCTCCTCCGCGGCCTCCTTGTTCCTGTCGACGACCACCACCCGCGCGCCGTCGGCCGCCAGCCGCCGCGCACACGCCGCCCCGATCCCGGCACCGGCCCCCGTCACCAAGGCAGTCCGCCCGGTCAGCTCCTTCGCCATACCTTCGACGATAGTTCCTCCGCCTATCAGCCCGCATGGTCCCAACACACACATATCCACCCGCCCCTATGGCCCGCCACCACGGCCCACCTCGCCACGCTGCGGCAGGGCTCCCTCACCGGGCCCGGGCAAGGCTGACTCACGGTGGCCGGTCGAGGCTGGCCCACCGCGCCTGGGCGAGGCTCGCTCATCGCGCCGGGGTCGGCGAGGCGTGGTGCGGTGGTTGTCCGGCGCGTTGTACGGCGGGCCAGGGGGACCGGGGTGCCCGGATCACGACACGCCGTGGCGGTGAGCAACAGTCTCCGACTCGCCGGAAGCGCCGGGCACGGGCCCTGAGCCGAAGTGTGGAGGGCGGCCGGTAGCGGCGGCCTTGCCGTACTACTGCTCGTGCCTTGCCCTACTGCTGCAAACGCCTTGCCCTGCTGCTGCAAACGCCTTGCCGTACTGCTGATAACGTTGCGCTCATGAACGCGTTCTTGTACTCGTGGTGGCCCGCCAGGTAGGCGGACCCACGACGCAGCAACGCACCCAGGCCGCCTCGACGAGGCGGCCTCTCGCGTTTCCGGCGCCCTGTCGAGCAAAGAACAGAAAGGCGTCACGTGACCAGCACCTGGCCGGCCCTGCTCGGAACCCTGCTCGACGGCCGATCCCTGTCCAGCCGCGAGGCGGCGTGGGCGATGGACCAGATCATGTCCGGCGCCGCGACCGATGCCCAGATCGCCGGGTTCGCCATCGCGCTGCGCGCCAAGGGCGAGACCGTGGACGAGGTGTCCGGCCTGGCCGACGGCATGCTCGCGCGCTCGTCGGCGATCCGCATCCCCGGCGACACCGTCGACCTGGTCGGCACCGGCGGCGACCGGTCCGGCACCGTGAACGTCTCCACCATGGCCGCCGTCGTGGCCGCCGCGGCCGGGGTGAAGGTGGTCAAGCACGGCGGCAGGGCGTCCTCCTCGGCGGTGGGCGCGGCCGACGTGCTGGAGGAGCTTGGCGTCGTCATCGACCTGCCGCCGGCGGCCGTGGCCCAGGTGGCGGAGGAGGTGGGGATCACGTTCTGCTTCGCGCCGACCTTCCACCCGTCGTTCCGCCGCACGTCAGGGGCGCGCAGGGAGCTCGGGGTGCCCACGGTCTTCAACTTCCTCGGGCCCCTCACCAACCCCGCCCTGCCCGCCGCCCAGGCGGTCGGCGTCTTCCACCCGCGCATGGCCGGGATCATCGCCGGGGTCCTCGCCGAGCGGGGCGGCTCGTCGCTCGTCTTCCGCGGCGACGACGGCCTGGACGAGCTCACCACCTCGGGTCCCTCGACGATCTGGGTGGTACGCCGGGGGACCGCCACCGAGACCCGCTTCGACCCCGCCGACCTCGGCATCCCCCGCTGCACCGTGGCCGACCTGCGCGGCGGCGACGTCGCGCACAACGCGGCGGTCGCCCGCGCCACCTTCTCGGGCGAGCCCGGCCCGGTCCGCGACATCGTCCTCCTCAACGCCGCCGCCGCCATCGTCGCCGCCGACGGCACCCCCACCCCCGACGACCTGACGCCCACCCTTGCAGCGGCCTACAAACGCGCCACCCAAGCCATCGACTCCGGCGCCGCCACCACCCTCCTATCCCACTGGACCACCACCACCCAACACCTCCGCTAACCCCCGGCGCCTAGCCCACCAACAGGCTTCCCCGCCGGGGTCGGCGAGACGTGGCACGGTGGTTGTCCGGCGCCTGGTACGGCGGGCCGGGGGGCCGTGGTGCCTGCGTCACGAAGGGCGTGACGGCGGGTGAGCGTCATCGACTCGCCGGAAGCGCCGGGCGCGGGTCCTCAGCCGGAGTACGGCGGGCGGCCGGTGGCGGCGGCCCGCCGTACAGCAGCAATCAGCTCAAAAGGCGGCAGCAGCTACGGGCGGGTCATGGAGAGGACGTCCAGGGCGGCGTCGAGTTGGGATTCGGTGAGTTTGCCTGAGGCCACGTGGCCGCGTTCGATGACCACCTCGCGGATCGTCTTGCGCTCGGCCAGGGCCTGCTTGGCGACCTTGGCCGCCTCCTCGTACCCGATGTACCGGTTGAGCGGCGTGACGATCGACGGGGACGACTCGGCGTACTCCCGCAGGCGTTCCACGTTGGCCGTGATCCCCGCCACGCAGCGGTCCGCGAGCAGGCGGGAGACGTTGGCCAGCAGGCGGATCGACTCCAGAATGTTGCGGGCGATCACCGGCAGCTGCACGTTGAGCTCGAACGTGCCGGACGCCCCGGCGAAGGTGATGGCGGCGTCGTTGCCGATGACCTGGGCGGCGACCATCGCGGTGGCCTCGGGGATGACCGGGTTGACCTTGCCCGGCATGATCGACGAGCCGGGCTGCAGGTCCGGCAGGTTGATCTCGCCGAGCCCCGCGCGGGGACCCGAGCCCATCCAGCGCAGGTCGTTGGCGATCTTGTTGAGCGAGACGGCGACGACCTTGAGCTGGCCGGAGAGTTCGACGATGGAGTCCTGGGCGCTCTGGGCCTCGAAGTGGTCGGGCGCCTCGACGAACGGGATCCCTGTCGCGTCGCGCAGCTTCTCGACGGCGCGCTCGGCGAAGCCGGGCGGCGTGTTGATGCCGGTGCCGACGGCCGTGCCGCCCAGCGGCAGTTCGAGGACACGCTCGAGGGCCGACCTGACGCGGGCCTCGCCGTGCTCGATCTGGGAGGCGTACCCGCCGAACTCCTGGCCGAGCGTGACCGGGGTGGCGTCCATCAGGTGGGTCCTGCCGGACTTGACCACGTCCGAGAACTCGGCCGCCTTGCCGCGCAGCACGGTGGCCAGGTGGTCGAGCGAGGGCAGCAGGTGGAAGGTCACCTCGGTGGCCGCCGCCACGTGGATCGAGGTGGGGAACACGTCGTTGGACGACTGCGAGGCGTTCACGTGGTCGTTGGGGTGCACGGACCGGCCGAGCCGCTCCTCGGCCAGACTGGCGATCACCTCGTTGGCATTCATGTTGGACGAGGTGCCGGAGCCGGTCTGGAAGACGTCGAGCGGGAAGTGCGAGTCGTGCTCGTTCTCGGCCACGTCGGCGGCGGCCTGCGCGATCGCCTTGGCCAGGTCCTTGTCGATCACGCCGAGCTCGCCGTTGACCTCGGCGGCGACCGCCTTGATCAGGCCGAGCGCGGCGATGTGCGACGGCTCGAGCGGCCGTCCCGACACGGGGAAGTTCTCCACCGCCCGCTGGGTCTGCGCGCGCCACCTCGCCCCCACCGGAACGCGGACTTCCCCCATCGAGTCATGCTCTATCCGGAACTCGCTCATACTCCTAGTCTTGCGCACCGGTTCCGGTCATCCCCGGGGAGGGCTTTCGGCTTTTCGGTGCTCAGCCCGAGAGGGCGGCGACGATCAGGATGGCGATCACGACCGCGGCGGCGGCCGCCACCGCCATCAGGATCAGCATCCCCGTGCGGTTGCCCGCGGGACTCTGCTCCGGGGTGCCCGCGATGGCGAACAGGTCCGTGCCCAGGCCCTTCTGCTCACGCACGTCCTGCGGCGGCTGCTGCATCGGCATGGGCGGCGGCTGCAGCGGCGGTGGTGGGGGCGGGGTCTGACCGGCCGGGATCGGATACACCTGCTGCCCGGGCGGCCCGCTCTGCGGCGCCCTGCCCTCGCGCCCCTGCGGGAGCGGCTTCTTCGGCCGCGCCACGCTGATCGTCCGCTCGGGGTCATAGCCCTGCGGGGCAGCTGGTACGGCGGCGCCGGACGACCCCGGCACGGCGGCCGCGCCCGGCCGGGTGGGAGACCCTTGCGCGAAGCCCTGGGCGTTCGCCGCCGACGGCCCTGCACCGGGTCCGAAGTCGTTCGCCGCGGCACCGGGGGCCGTGGCGTGAGGTGCGCCGGGCGCCGGGGCCTGGGGCGCGGCACCGGGCGGCGGGCTCTGAGCGTCCGCGGGCGCCCCAGTCCGCGTTGCGGCTCTGGGTGCGGTCTGAGCGCTCGTGCGCGGAGTGTCCGGGCGAGCGGGAGAGCCTTGCGACAAGCTCGCGGCCTGCGAGCCGGGCACCGAGCCGGGTCCACCGGCGGGCGCCTGCTGGGAGCCCGAAGCCTGCTGGGAGCCCGAAGCCTGCTGGGATCCCGGGGCCTGCTGGGGGCGCGGGGCCTGCGACGCGGCAGGCTTGGGTGCCGGTGCGGCGGACGGCTCGTCGCCGGTGATGGCGGGCATCTCGTTGGTGGGCGTGTCGGCGATCATTCGCAGCATCGTCTCCGCTTTGGCCGCGCTCAGCCGTTTCTTGTAGTCCTTGTTGAGCAGACCGGTCAGCACCGGCCGCAGTTGCCCGGCCTGCGTGGGCGGATCGGCGTTCTCGCTGAGCAGCGCCGCCAGCGTCTCGGAGATCGTGGCCCGCTCGTAGGCGGGACGCCCCTCGACCGCGAAGTAGAGCGTCGCCCCGAGCGACCAGATGTCGGACTCGGGACCCGTGTACTCGCCCCTGGCGCGTTCCGGAGCCGTGTAGCCGGGCGACCCGATCACCATGCCGGTCTTGGTGAGCCTGGAGTCGCCCTCCGCCTTGGCGATGCCGAAGTCGGTCAGCACGACCCGGCCGGTCTCGGTGATGAGCACGTTGCCCGGCTTGACGTCGCGGTGGGTGATGCCCTGGGCGTGCGCGGCACGCAGCGCGCCGAGCAGGTCGACGCCGATCTCGGCCACCAGCCGGGGCGGCAGCGGCCCCTCCTCGTCGATCACCTGCTCCAGCGAGCGGGCCTCGACCAGCTCCATGATGATCCACGGGCTGTTCTTGTAGACGAGCACGTCGTGGATGGAGGCCACCGACGGGTGGTTGATGCGGGCGGCGATGCGGCCCTCGCGCACCATGCGTTCGCGGAGCTCACCCCGTTGCTCCTCGGTGAGGCCGGGATCCTGTCGGATCTCCTTGACCGCCACCTCGCGTCCGAGGGCGCGATCCCTGGCGCGCCACACGGTGCCCATGGTCCCCCGACCCAGGGGCGCTATCAGCTCGTAGCGCTCCGCGAGCAGGCGTGTCTGCTGTTCCGGCATGAGAAGAAGATATCTATTTCGCTTAGGAAGTGCTTTACCCTCGCTTGCGAAGTTCTCTTGGCCAGAACCGCCGAGGAAGACACAACTTTATCACCGTCGCCTTGAAGCGGGCATAAGCGGACGGAGCCGGTCGAGGCTCGACGCGCTTTCTGTGCGACCCCTGTCTCGGCTCCGGTACGGCGAGCGCCGCGGCGGTGGCCTCGGCCCTGTGGAGCCCGCGATGCGCGGGCCTGCGCGCGAAAGCCGGCGCGGTGATCACGGAGACGGGACGGCCGCTCTTGCGCGGGGTCAGCGGCTCCTCGGCCGAACCCCCCGCGGCCACGCGGGTGAGCATGAGCGAGGCGCGCACCGAGTCGAGCCTGGTCGCCGGGTCGATGCGGAGCAGGGCGTCCAGGACCGGGGCGAGCGGGCCCGCCTTCGTCATCGGGATCGGCTCGCCGCTGGTCAGGGCCGCCAGCGCGGCGGCAGCCGTACGCCTGCCGCTCAGGCCCCTGCCCTCGACGGCGGTGTAGAGGGTCGCGCCGAGCGACCACAGGTCGCCGGCCGGACTGGCCTTGGAGCCGAGCACCCGCTCGGGGGCGATGTAGCCGGCCGAGCCCAGCACGATGCCGGCCTGGGTGATCGAGACGTCACCCTCCAATGCGGCCAGGCCGAAATCGGTGAGCACCGCGCGGTCCTCGGTGACGAGCACGTTGCTGGGCTTCACGTCGCGGTGCAGGATGCCCTTGGCGTGCACGGCGCGCAGCGCGCCCAGGATCTGCCTGCCGATCTCCGCGGCCCTGCGTGGGTGGAGCGGTCCGTGCTCCTGGATGAGCTGCTCCAGCGACTTGGCCTGGAGCAGCTCCATCACGATCCAGGGCCGGTCGTCCTCGGTGACGACGTCGAAGACGGTGATGACCGAGGGGTGCGCGACCATGGCGGTCGCCCTGCCCTCGCGCTCGGTGCGGGCGCACAGCTCGGCCCGGAGTTCCTCGTCCAGAACGGTCGGGAGCCGGACCTCCTTGACCGCTACGTCACGGTTGAGTAGCTCATCGTGTGCCCGCCAAACGGTGCCCATTCCGCCGCGGCCGACCGGCTCCAGCAGCCGGTAGCGCGCGGCTAGCAGGTAACCGGAGGGCGCACGCATGCCTGGCAGCTTACCTATTTGTGTAAACCGACCTGTAGAGGCCGGGCCGATAAAATGTTGCGAACTTAAGTCAACCGGTCTGACTCGTCACGTCAGCGAACCTGCGCGCCACATCCGCCCAGTTCACCAGGCTCCACAGCCTGTCCACATAGTCGGGGCGCACGTTGCGGTATTGCAGGTAGTAGGCGTGCTCCCAGGCGTCGAAGACGAGCAGCGGCGTGGTGTTCATGCCCACGTTGCCGTGGTGGTCGTAGACCTGTTCGACGACGAGCCTGCGGCCGAGCGGCTCCCAGGCCAGAACGCCCCAGCCGGAACCCTGCACGCCGGTCGTGGCGGCGGTCAGCTGCTTCTGGAAGGCCTCGAACGTGCCGAAGTGCTCCAGGACGGCGTCCCCGAGCGCGCCGTCGGGGCGGTCGCCGCCGTCGGGGGAGAGGTTCTCCCAGAAGATCGAGTGCAGCACGTGGCCCGAGAGGTTGAACGCGAACGTCTTCTCCAGGCCCACCAGGTTGCCGAACTCGCCCTTGTCGCGCGCCTCGGCCAGGCGCTCGAGCGTGTCGTTGGCGCCCTTGACGTAGGCGGCGTGGTGCTTGGCGTGGTGCAGCTCCAGGATCTCGCCGGTGATGGCGGGCTCGAGGGCCGCGTAGTCGTAGGGCATGTCGGGAAGCGTGTAGTCCCCCATGGATCCTCCTTCGTGATCTCCAGGGGACGACACTATTGCAAGTAACTCGCAACTGCATCAGACTTGCGACATAGGTCCAATCCTTGGAGCGAGGTCCAAGCGCGGGCGGGCTTCAGCACCCGCCCGCGCGCTTCCTGCTTGCTTCTGGGTACGGCGGGCCCGCTCGGGCTCCGGGGACTCTCGGCCGAAAAGGCCTTTTCGATCTACCGCCCCCGTGCAATACGGCGTTGTGCGTTCTTCGAGCGCCTCTACGGCGACCCCACGGCCACGCTCACTCTGGTCGTGGCGGCGAGTTACCACCCCACCCATGCGTGTCGCCGAGAGCAGGACATGAGGATGTTTCGGCGAGTGGCGGGTGGGGGCGGCTTGCCGTACCGGAGTGGGAAAATTGCAGGTCAGCGACCATGAGCGGTGGGCATGACGCCCAGGCGCGGGTGGTGTGACTGGGCACCTTGCCGTGGGTGGAGAGTCGGCGGCAAGAGACCCTTAACGGAATTGCAAGCGGTCGCGCGCATGCTCGTCATCGAGACGTCAGAAATTCTGTCGGTGCAAATCATCAGAATGAAGGCATGCGCCACTGAAGCTACTAAGGGACGTGATGAGGATGCGTAAGATCCGTATTCGTCGCCGGCCTGGCAAGCCGACCAGAGCTTCGCTGGACCTTCGCACGCCGTCGGGGCGAATGCTGCCCTTTTGACCAGGAAACAGGAGCGCCATCTGAGAGGTGCATGATGTGCAGTCACAACCCACCTTGCCCCAGTGCCGACTCACCCGACCGTGAGGCGTCGCACGTGATTTCCGCCCATCCCGACCAGGGGTGGAGCCTGTTGTGCAACGGCGTCGTGATCTTCGAGGACACCGGGTTGCTACTGCCCGACGGCTCCATCGTGGCCCCCCACCGGGCCCCCGTAGCAGCCTGACCCACCCACGCCCACCCGCCCCCGCACAGCCCGGCGACCCCGACCCCCGGCCTCGCCGCCCTCCCATCGGCACTACAACCTGGGCAACAGACTCACTCAACCGCGCCTCTCACCACACGCGCCCCGCGACCCAAGCGCGCGCCTCCTGACGACTCGCGCCACCCTCCCATGGCCCTGCGACACCCGCAGCGCGGCCGAAGCGCCTACCCTCCCGGCAACCAGCGCCAGCGGACAGTGGCCCCCTGCGCCGTGGCGCTCATCGGAGGGCCGTGTCGCTCCCCGGTGTTCTGGACGGGCCTGGCGCGGGCGATACGCGACGGTCGTGGTGAGTGGGCACGGGTCGTGTGGGGCTCGTGCCCGGGATGTCGCGTGGGTGTTCTGGCGGAGGTCAGGGGCGGCGGCCGATGGTCAGGGCGGGGCCGGTCTTGTCCTGGAAGAAGTCGTCGCCCTTGTCGTCGACCACGATGAAGGCGGGGAAGTCCTCGACCTCGATCTTCCAGACCGCCTCCATGCCCAGCTCCGGATACTCCAGGACCTCGACCTTCTTGATGCAGTCCTGAGCGAGCCGAGCCGCCGGCCCACCGATGGACCCCAGGTAGAAGCCGCCGAACTGCCGGCACGCCTCGGTGACCTGCTTGGACCGGTTCCCCTTGGCCAGCATGACCATCGAGCCGCCCGCCTCCTGGAAGCGGCCCACGTAGGAGTCCATCCGCCCGGCCGTGGTGGGTCCGAAGGAGCCGGAGGCGTAGCCCTCGGGGGTCTTGGCGGGCCCGGCGTAGTAGACGGCGTGGTCCTTCAGGTACTGCGGCATCTCGCCGCCGTTGTCGAGCAGCTCGGCGATCTTCGCGTGGGCGATGTCGCGGGCCACGACCAACGGGCCCGTGAGGGAAAGTCGCGTCTTAACGGGGTACTTCGTCAACTCTGCCAAGATTTCTGGCATCGGGCGGTTGAGGTTGATTTTCACGACATCGTCGGAGAGGTGCTCGTCCGTGGTCTCCGGCAGGAACCGGGCCGGGTCCGTCTCCAGCTTCTCCAGGAAGACACCCTCCGGCGTGATCTTGGCGAGCGCCTGCCGGTCCGCCGAGCAGGACACCGCGATCGCCACCGGGCAGGACGCGCCGTGGCGCGGCAGCCGGATCACACGCACGTCGTGGCAGAAGTACTTCCCGCCGAACTGTGCCCCGATGCCCAGCTTCTGCGTCAGCTCGAAGACCTTGGCCTCCATCTCCAGGTCACGGAAGCCGTGCGCAGAAGCGGAGCCCTCGGTGGGCAGCGAGTCCAGGTAGCGGGCGCTGGCGTACTTGGCCGTCTTGAGCGCGTACTCCGCCGACGTCCCACCCACGACCACGGCCAGGTGGTACGGCGGGCAGGCCGCGGTGCCCAGCGAGCGGATCTTCTCCTCCAGGAAGGCGAGCATGCGCTTCTCGTTCAGCACCGCCTTCGTCTCCTGGTAGAGGAACGACTTGTTCGCCGACCCGCCGCCCTTGGCCATGAACAGGAGCTTGTAGGCGTCGTCCCCCTCGGCGTACAGCTCGATCTGTGCGGGCAGGTTGCTGCCGGTGTTCTTCTCCTCCCACATGGTCAGCGGCGCCATCTGGGAGTAGCGCAGGTTCAGCCTGGTGTAGGCGTCGTAGACGCCGCGCGAGATGTGCTCGGCGTCGCGGCCGTCGGTCAGCACGTGCCGGCCGCGCTTGCCCATGACGATCGCCGTGCCCGTGTCCTGGCACATCGGCAGCACGCCGCCGGCGGAGATGGAGGCGTTCTTGAGCAGGTCGAGCGCGACGAACCGGTCGTTGCCGCTGGACTCGGGGTCGTCGACGATCTTCCGCAGCTGCGCCAGGTGCGACGAGCGCAGGAAGTGCGAGATGTCGTGGATCGCCGTCTCGGTCAGCAGCCGCAACACCTCCGGCTCGACCTCCAGGAACCTGCGTCCCGCGGCCTCGACCGTCCGCACCCCCTCCGTCGTGATCAGCCGATACTCGGTGTCATCGGCGCCCAGCGGAAGAAGATCGGTGTAGTCGAACTCGGGCATGCTCGTCCTTTCAGTCCCCTAGAGATTAGCCCTCCTTCCCGACCTGTACGGCAAGCCCTCCACCCGCAGCACGGCCTGCCACCCACCCCCTGCGCCTACGCCGCGACAACCGCCACCCCTCCGGTTCCCCTGAAGTGTCCGCCTCCCCGAGTACGGCAAGCCGCCCACGCCCTTGGCCCCCCGCGCACGGCGCGCTACCTACATCCCCTGGCCCCCGCGCCACGGCGGGCCACCCACGTCCCTGGCCCCCCGCGCACGGCGAGCCGCCCGCGCCCTTGGCCCTCCGCGCACGGCGCGCTACCGACATCCCCTGGCCCCCGAGTATGGCGAGCCGCCCACGCCCTTGGCCCGCCGCGCCACGGCGCGCTCCCCACGTCCCTGGCCCTCTGCGTTACCTACATCCCTGGCCCCCCGAGTACGGCGAGCCGCCCACGCCCTTGGCCCGCCGCGCTACCCACGTTCCTGGCCCGCCGCGCCACGGCGCGCTACCCACGTTCCTGGCCACCCGCGCACGGCGCGCCGCCCGCATCCCTGGCCCTTGAGTACGGCGGGCTGCCCGCGTCCCTGCGGCGTCCGATCTCCGAGTGTGTGGCAGGACTCCGGCTCTCGGCTCCCTCGTCTTCCGAATCCCGAGTGGGGCAGGGGCGCTCAGCCAGGTTGCCGTGCCTCTGCGCCCGCCGGGGCCCGGAGTTGCCGTGACCGGGTTTCAGTTGGCCTGCCGTACTTCCAGGCCGTCCAGGAGGAGGTTGAGGTAGCGGTCCGGGGGCTGGGCGGCCTGCTTGGCGGCCCAGGCCATGGCGTTGACGGTGGTGAGGAGCTCCTCGGGCGTCAGGTCCGCGCGGATCTCGCCCGTCTGCTGGGCCGCCGAGAGGAGCCCGGCGGCCGCGCTCCTGAGTCGCTCGCAGGAGGCGTGCAGGTCGGAGCCGGGATCGTGGAGCGCGGCCATCACGGAGGCGGGCAGCCCGTCGTAGCGCGACGAGCCCACGGCCAGCTCGCGAACCCACGTGGCCAGCGCGCCTCCGGGCTCCCTGGTGTGCGCCAGCTCGACGGCCTGGGCGTGCAGCCTGTCGAACCCGTCCGCGAGCAGCGCCTCCAGCAGCGCTTCCCGGGTCGGGAAGTGGCGGTACAGCGTGCCGATCCCGACCCCGGCCCGCCGCGCGACCTCCCGCAGCGAAGCCTCGGTGCCCTGCTCGGCGAAGGCGGCCCGAGCGGCGGCCAGCACCTGCTCGTGATTGCGCCGCGCGTCGGTCCGCCTGGATGCCCGAGTGGCGGTCGGCCCTTGGTCGTCAGCGCGTTGCGCGTCGGTGCTTCCGGATTGCCGCGAGGCGCTCTCGTGGTCCATGGGCTCCATCCCTCCTGAGGCGTGTGGCGGGCTTGTCGAGCATGCCAGAACCTCGTTCCTTGCCAATCGGAGCGCTGCTCCGTATTATCGGAGCACTGCTCCGTTTCAACGGAATGCGAGGAGACCACCATGCCCAAGGAACTCGACGACTGGCACGGCCGCATGGGCGGCTACGTCAAGCGCCCCGACTTCGCCGAGTACTCCGAGAAGTACGCCGACTACTTCGTCATGCGGCGCCGCGACGGCATCATCGAGCTCCGCATGCACACCGACGGCGGCCCGGCCGCCTTCGACTTCGCCGTGCACAACGCGTGGGCCCAGGCCTGGCAGGAGATCGGCAACGACCCAGACAACGAGGTCCTGATCCTGACCGGCACCGGCGACGAGTGGCTGCGTGTCTCCGACGCCTCACCGGAGGCGACCCGCCGGTTCATGGCCGAGCCGCGCCCCAAGGACTTCGCCTACGAGCACACCTACTACGACGCCGTCAAACTCCTGGAGAACTTCGTCTTCGCCATCGACATCCCCACGATCGCGGCGATCAACGGCCCCAGCGTGGCGCACACGGAGTTCGCGCTGCTGTGCGACATCACGCTGGCCTCGGAGACGGCGACCATCATCGACCCGCACGTGATCACCGGCGTGGCCCCCGGCGACGGCCAGCAGCTCACGCTCCAGGAACTCCTCGGTGCCAAACGCGCCGCCTACCACCTGTACACAGGCCGGCCCATCGGAGCCCGCCAGGCCCTCGAGCTCGGCCTCGTCAACGAGGTCCTTCCCGCCGACGGCCTCGTCCCCAGAGCCTGGGAACTCGCCGAGGAGATCATGCGTGCCCCCCGCGCCGCCCGCCGCCTCACCCACGCGATCATCCAGCGCCCCTGGAAGCGCCGCCTCGTCCAGGACCTCGGCTTCGGCGTCGCCCACGAAATGTTCGCCATCTCCGCAGACCGCCTGATCAGCTGACCCACTTCCTCAAGCATGTGTGGCGCATCTGCCCGTGTGTACGCGCATGCACGGCCCCGGCGCAGGTCCGCGTTGGCCAGCCGAGCGCGCTGCTCGTGTGTACGCGCATGCGCGGCCCCGGCGCAGGTCCGCGTCGGCCAGTCGCACGCGCTGCCCGTGTGTACGCGAACGCACGCTCTGGTGCAGTCGGGGGAGTACGGCGAGGCTCGCGAGGTCGTCTTGGGTGCGCTTCGATACGGTCGGCCGGATCACTCGGGAGCTGGGTGAGCCTGCGTGAGCAGGGACGGGTCGACTGCGGTCACGGCCGTCTTTCCGTCCAGTTCCCAGCCCTTCCCGTACGCCGTGGCGAACGCTTCCTCGCCCAGAGCGGCCCGCCCTCGGCGGGTGAGCTCGCGGACCTGCCGATCGGTGCGGTCGTGAGCGCCGCGCAGCCGGGAGGCGGCGCCGAGCAGGACGGCCGACTCGTGATGCCGCCCGTGCGCCTCGGCGAGCGCGGCCGCGTTCACCGCCACCAGCGACAGGATCGGCAGGTCCCGGGCCCGCAGCGCCGCCGCGTACGCCTTCGCGAGCGCCTTCTCCGCGCCGGCCAGGTCACCCGTCTCCAGGCAGAGCGAGGCCCGTACGCTGCCGACCAGCGTCCGCGCGTGGTCGCCGGGGAACGTGGTCTCGCCGTGCAGACCACGTTCGGCGTGGTCGAGCAGTTCCCGCGCCCGGTCCAGGTCGCCGAGCCGTACGCGGAAGACGGCCTCCCACGCGTCGACCAGGAACACCATCTCCGGCGAGTGCGCGCGCGACGCCCGCTCCCGGGCCGAGCCGATCACCGCGATCGCCAGGTCGGTGTCGCCGCGCCGCAGGTGCAGGTCGATCCAGCGCAGGTCGCTGAACACCTCGTCGCCGAGGCTGAGCGAGCCGAACTCGCCGGCCAGCGACCGGGCCTGGCGCATGTCGGCCAGCGCGCCGTCGAGGTCGTCGTCGTACTGCCGCAGCTGGGCGCGCATCGGCAGCGTGACGGCCTGGCCCCAGCGGTCGCCGACCTGCCGGAAGCAGGCCAGGGCCGCCTCCACGTCGATGCGCACCTTGTCGAGGTCGCCCGCGTTCTCGGCGATCTGGGCCCGGAACATGCGGGCCAGCCCGGACAGCCACACGTCGTCGCCGCCGGCCAGATGCTCGAGGATCGCGAGCGCGGCCTTCTCCTGCAGGAGGAGCGCCAGTGCGAGCGCGGTGAGCGCGCCGTACAGACCGGGTAGCTCCGGATGGGCGGGCAGCCTGCCGGCCAGCTCCTCGGCGGTCGTCCCTGGCCGGATGTCGCCCCGGTTGATCAGGTAGATCGCGTGGGCGCAGTCGCGCTCGGGCGTCGGCTCGCCGCCGGGCACCGCCAGTGCCTCGCCCAGCCAGTAGGCCGCGTCGCCGTGCCGGCCGAACATGTGCCAGTACCAGTTCAGGTTCAGGGCGAGAGCGATCGCGCCGGGGGCGTCGCCGGTGTCGCACCGCCGACGCAGGGCCGCGAGCGCGTTGTCGTACTCGGCGCTGATGACCTGGATGGCCGCCAGCTGGCCGGGCCCGCGCAGCTGCGGGTCGTGGCGGGCCATCAGCTCGGCGAAGTAGCCGGCTGCCAGGTCCCGGACTGTGCCGAGGCCGCCCGTCTCGGCCAGGCGGCCGGTGCCGTACTCGCGCAGCGTCTCCAGCATGCGGTAGCGGCCCGGATCGGGCGCGAGCTGCAGCAGCGACCGGTCGACCAGGCCCGCGAGCAGCTCGGGGATCTCGGCAGCCGGTACGGCGGTGCCGGCGCAGACCGCGGCGGCCGAGGCGGACGTGACGCCGCCGGGCAGGATCGAGACGCGTTCGGCGACCGTACGCTCGTGCTCGCTCAGCAGCTCCCAGCTCCAGGCGATGACCGCGCGCAGCGTGCGGTGCCGGGGCAGCGCGGTGCGGCTGCCGGTGGACAGCAGCCGGAACCGGTCGGACAGCCCGTCGGCGAGCTCGGGCAGCGACAGCGTCCGCAGCCGGGCCGCGGCCAGCTCCAGCGCCAGCGGCATCCCGTCCAGGCCGCGGACCACCCGCCGGACCTCGGGCAGCGTCGTCTCGTCCACGTCGAAGCCCGGGCGCACGGCCGCGGCCCGCTCGGTGAACAGGCGTACCGACGCCGCCCGCCGGGCCTGCTCGACGCCGTCGTCAGGCCCGGGCAGCGCGAGCGGGCCGAGCGGCACCAGCGCCTCGCCGTCGACCGCGAGGGGTTCGCGGCTGGTGGCGAGCACGCGCAGCCCCGAGCATCGGGACAGCAGCGCCGCGACCAGGTGGGCCACGGCGTCGATCAGATGCTCGCAGTTGTCGACCAGCAGCAGGCTCTCCCGACTGCCGAGATGGTCGGCGAGTACGTCCAGGTCGGAGCCCTCGACCCGCATCCGGGCCTCGAACATCGCGCCTCCGCGCAGCCCGATCCCGGCGAGTACGGCAGCGCCCACCTTGGCCGGCTCGGTGACCGAGGCGAGGTCGATCATCCAGGCGCCGTCGCGGTACTCGTGGCGGTGGCGCCGGGCGGCCTCGACGGCGAGCCGAGTCTTGCCGGCGCCGCCAGGACCGACCACGGTGACCAGGCGCCCGGCGGCGAGCAGCGTGTCGATCCGGGCGAGGTCGTCGTCACGCCCGATGAAGCTGGTCAGCGGCGCGGGCAGGTTACCCGGCCTGATCTGCGCGGCATCGGCGGGTCGCTCGGCGCGCAGCAGGCTCAGGTGGCGCTCGCGCAGGGCGGCGCCCGGGTCGGTGCCGAGGGCGTCGGCCAGGGTTTCGCGGACCCGCTCGTACAGGGCCAGGGCCTCGGCCTGGCGCCCCTGGGCGGCGAGCGCGTCCATGAGCAGCGCGGCCGCCCGCTCATGGACGGGGTGCTCGGCGAGCAGGGCGCTCAGGCGGGCGGCGGCCGCGTCGGCACGGCCCAGGGACAGCTCGGCGTCGGCGAGGTCGGCCACGGCCTCGACCGAGGCGTGGGCCAGCCGGATCGCGGCGGCGGGCGCCACCGCGGCGACGACCGCGGGCTCGGCGCCG
>NZ_JAHDTI010000014.1 GCF_018531495.1 Nonomuraea sediminis | reverse complement strand
GGCGGCGCGCGGCGGCGCCATCGCCCGGTTGCGCGCCGCGATCGCCGAAGTCGCCGTCGACGGCGGAGCCCTGCGCGGCGCGGCGCTGGCCGACGCGCTGACCGATCTGGCCGCCAACCGCGCGGCCGCGGGGGAGCTGCCGCAGGCCAGGCTCGCCGCCGAACGGGCGATGGCCGCGGCGGAAGACCTCGATTCGGTACGGTACGCCCGAGCCCGCTACAACCTGGGCACCTGCCTGGGCATGCTCGGCGAGTCGGCGGCCGCGGAGCGGTACCTGGTCGGCGCGGACTCGATCGAGGGCCTGCTGAACCTGGCGGCCTGCCGCGCCGACCAGGGCAAGCAGCTCACCGCGGTGCGCGCCTTCAGCCAGGCGATCCGGATGATCAAGGACACGTTCGCCAGGAGCGGGCTGCTTGACCTGATCGAGGAGGCGTTCGCGCACCTGGAGCGGGGGCTGGCGGCCGAGCGGGGCGTGCGCAGTGAGCTGCCGGCGACGGCCGGGTACCAGCCGTTGGAGAGCACCGCCGGTATGCCTCCCGGCAGCGAGACCTGGACCGCGACGATGCTGACGGCCGCGCGGCTGTGCGCAGGGCTGTCGGCCTTCACCCCCGTCACGCGGCGCAACGCCCTGCTGTCGCTGATCGCGCCCAGCGCGGCCAGGACGCGGGCCGAGGACTACGCCGAGGCGATGCGGAGCCTTACCGACACGCTGCTGGCTGTGGGGGCGGCGCGGGCCGCCGCCGTGCCCGCCGCCGAGAACGTGGCGCTGCTGCGCCGCCTCGTCGCCGACAACCCCCGGCTGCGCGAACGGCTGGCCCACGGGCTCGACCTGCTCGGCGACGTCCACCACCGTGCCGGAGACTTCGGGCCGGCCGTCGCCGCCCTGTCGGAGTCGATCGCCGAATACCGCGGCTTCGAGGGATCGGACCTGCCCGTGCGCCTGAAGCGGCTGGCGGGATACCTGGCGGAGGCCGGCCGGGCCTCCGAGGCCTTCGAGGCGCTGCACGAGATCGTGTCACTGCGCGCCGCCGCCGGCGACCGAAGCGGCCTGGCCGCCGCGAAGCTCTCCCTCGGCGCCTACCTGGCCGAGTACGGCCGGCCGGAGGAGGCCGCCGAGGTGCTGCGGGAAGCCGTGGAGCTGTACGCCGACCTGGTCAAGGGAGACCCGGCGGAGCGCGAGGGATACGCGCTGACCATGACCATGCTCGGCACCCTGGACTCCGCACCCGGCGGCCCCGCGATGGCGCTGGCCATGGCCGAACGGGCCGCCGAGGTCACCGCCGAGCTGGCCGCGGAGTCGCCGGACAACGTGGCCGACCACGTCAACGCGCTGCTCCTGGTGAGCTCGTCGCTCGGCAGTAACGGTCGCGTGCGGGAGGCCTACGACCGCGCTGCCACCGCCGTCGCCCTCTACCACGAGCACCACTTACACGACCCGACTCAGCTCTGCGACCTCCTCTGCACGCAGGCCCAGTGGGAGGCGCACCTGGGCCGCGTCGAGGAGGCGACAGCCCGGCTGAGGGAGGCCCTCGGCCTCATCGCCGACCTGCCCGACACCGATCCGGGAGTCCGGCGTTCCCGCGGCACCGCCCTGGCCCTGCTGGCCGGCGCGCTCCAGGCAGTCATGCGGCCCGAAGAGGCGGCGCCGCTGGCCGAGCAGGCCGTCGCGCTGCTGGAGGACCCGTCCAGGATTACGGCGGAGCCCGACGTGACCCTGGCGGAGGCGTACATCGCGCTCGGCCTGAGCCGCCTGATGTCCGCCCCCGAGCTGGCCGTGGAGCCCGCCGTGGCGGCCCGCGCCATCCTCGGCCACCATCCGGGAAATCCGATCATCGACGGCGTCCTGGGCCGCACCTACTTCTGCGAGGGCGTCGCGCTGGCCGTACTCGGCCGCCCCGAGGAAGCCTTCGCCCGGCTGGCCGAGGCCGATCGCCTGCTCCCCGGCGAGGGGCCGATCGTGCCGGTCAGGATCGGCACGCTGGTCGCGATGGGCGACTGCCAGCTACGGCTCGGCAGGCCCGGCGATGCGCTGGAGTCCGCCGAGCGGGCGATGGCCCTCCCCGAGGGAGGCGTCATGGATACTCCAGCAGGCCAGGCCATGCTGGCGCAGCTGCGGCAGGTGCGCGGCACCGCGTTGCTCCTGCTCGGCCACCCCGAGCAGGCGCTGGAGCCGCTGCGCGAGGCCGTGGCGGCCTACGGGGCGCTGGAGCCGCTGCCCTCCCTGCGTGACGAGCACGCCGCCACCCTTGCCTCGCTCTCGCAGGCCCAGTACGCGCTGGCCGACCTGGCCGCGGCCGCGGCGACCGCCGCCGAGGGCCTCGAGCTGCTGGGCGATGACGGGCGCACGGCCGAGCTCGCCGTGACCTATGGCGCCCTGCTGTACGCTCGCGCCATCGCGCTGGACGCGCTCGGGGAGCCGTCGGCCGAGATCACGGACGAGGCGATCGCCGTGCTGCGGCCGCAGCTCCCCGACCTGGGGTTCATGCTGGCCCAGGTGCTCGGCGTGCGCGCCGAGATCCACGCCCGCGAGGACGACCTGCCCACGGCCATCGAGCTGAGCGGCGAGGCCGTCGAGGCCCTGCGCGCGGAGGGTCCCGACGGCGCGGGCTTCCTGGCCAGCGGGCTACGCCGGCTCGGTGGCTACCTGCGCGACGTCAACCTGCCGCAGGAAGCCGTGACCGTGCTGCGCGAGTCGGCGGTGCTGTTCGCCGAGGCCGACGAGCCCGACCTGCTCCTCGAACGCTACACAGCCGAACGCAACCTCGGCTTCTGCCTCGTGGAGCTCGGCGACCCGGCCGCCGCGGCCCCGCACCTGCGTACCGCCGCGGCCCTGCTGGAGCCCGCCGCCGAGGAGAGCGAGGACCTGGCGCCCGAGCTGGTCAACACGCTGCGCGTACTGGGGGAGATCCTGCGCGAGCTGGGCAGGACGCGCGAGGCCGTCGCGGCCGAAGCGGAAGCCGCCCACTGGGGCTAGCGCACCCAGCCTCCGCAAAGGCCAACTCCGCACCGCGACCACCCCCCAGATCTGGGGATACTTTCGCGCCTGCTGCTCGGGTGACAGTTGAGGCTGACAGGGCGGATCACCGCCAGTTCGGCGGATGGCAGCCCAAATCGAGCTGATCGATGTGGAGGGAGGCCAACCACGCGATCGCCCGCATGTGCCGGTGGCTGGAGGTGTCCCCGCACGGGTTACTCGGACGGGCGCGTCACCGGCCTGTCCGGCGTGAGGCAGAAGGCCATCGGCACGCCCCATGACGATTGTCACAGCTAGATCAGGATGGATGACACGTCACATCTCAACGTGGCCAGCGGACGATGGGCGCCATGCGTCGACTCATCTATCCCCTCGGTCTCGCTCTGCTCTCTCCGCTGGTCGCCGAGTTCCTGTTCGGCGACTTCCCGATCACCCACCTCTTCTACCTGATCCTGCTCGCCCCTACGTACGGCGGCGCCACGGTGCTGATACGTGAGACGGCACGGCGTGCGGGCCTCGGCTGGCCGAGCATCGTGCTGATGGCCCTTGCCTACGGCGTTCTCGAAGAGGGGATCATGACGATGTCCCTGTTCAACCCGAACTTCGCAGGGATGCGGCTACTCGACAGCGGTTACATTCCCGCGCTGGGCATCGGAGCGTCGTGGACGCTGTTCGCGCTGGGCCTGCACACGGTGTGGAGCGTAAGCGTGCCGATCGCGCTCACGGAGGAGCTGGCCGGCGAGGCGCGCACGACACCGTGGCTGGGCCCGGTCGGCCTGGCTGTGGCCGCGGTCCTGGCTGTGCTGGGCGCCGCGGTGACGACGTACGGCACCTATCAGGACAATTCCTTCATCGCGTCCGTGCCGCAACTGGTGTCCATCGTGGTGATCGTGATCGCTCTCGTGGGGCTCGCCTTCCGGCTGCCCCGCCGTACGATCAGGGCCGATCGGCAGGCACCCTCGCCCTGGCTGGTACTCGGGGTCACACTGGTGGCCGGGGTCGTATTCGAGATCATGCTCCTGGTGCCGGTCCCCACCCCGCTGTGGGCCACCCTGCTGGCACTGGTGGTGTCCGAGGCAGGGATGGCCGTGCTGGCGCTGACATGGTCAGCCAGGCAGGGGTGGGACGGCAGGCACAGGATGGCGCTGGCCGGTGGGGCGCTACTGACCTACGTCTGGCATGTCTTCTTCACCCATCCGATGGTGGCGGCCACTCCGGCGGTCAACCTCATCAGCCACATCGTTTTCGGGCTCGGCGCGGTGCTCCTGCTCGTACTGGCCGCACGCCGCGCCGGCGCCACCGTGGTTCAGAGCCGATAGTCGAACACGTAGGTGCGAGCCCATGGGGCCACACAGTCCCCGCTGCCCCGAGTCGGGCACGACGTTGATCCTTTCAACTGGTCGCCGACGATCTCCACCTGCGAACGGCCTCGATCGATTCCCGCAGTTGGCCCGGAGTGATCTCCTCGCCATACCTCCAGCAGCACCTCCACCGCCGCAGCCAGTGTGACTGAGGCGAGGGCGTTGTGGTCATAACTGCGCAGCCTGTCCTTCTCTGCCGCGCGTTCGGCGCGGGTCGGCAACTCGGCAGGTCCTCGCCGACATACATGCGTGCTATCCCATGCCTCAGGTTGCTGCTGTGGCGAAAATGGTTTTGCGCCTCGAATCGTATGCTGTACGGTACGGCATACGATCTAGAGAGGATGAATGTGATCAAGAAGCGGGCCGGCATGGCGGCATGGCGGATGTGGCTGGCAGGGGTGGGTGTGCTCACAACCCTGGCGGCCGGGGCAGGCACCGGAGCGGCGGCAGCGGATGCGCCACGCTGCAAATCGGTCTCCGTCGCGGTGCCGCTCACCGAGGGCGGTCCTCTGGACCAGCGGATCGCCGGGACCCTCTGCCGCCCGCGCGGCGGCGCCCGGACGATCCAGGTCCTGGTCCCCGGCGGTACGTACGACCGGTCATACTGGCTGCGGAAGGGCGGGGACGGCCCATCGTTCACAGAGACGATGGTTCGCGCCGGGTACGCCGTCCTGGCGATCGACCGGCTGGGGGCGGGGCGCAGTTCATGGCCGTCAGGAGCGCAGATGCGGCCGGACAGCCATCAGGCGTCGCTCCGTCAGGTGGTCCGCGCTGCTCGGCAGGGCAAGCTCGACGGGCACCGGTACCGGCGCGTGGTAGCGGCAGGCAACTCCGTCGGTTCCACGATCATCCGAGCCGTTGAGGCACGCAACCCGGACACCCTGGACGGCATCATCCTGACCGGCGAGTCCAGCACCCCGAACGAGCGCGCCTTCGAGGAGTTCGCCGGGGCGATCCACCCAGCCTCCGAGGACCCGCGTTTCACCGCCCGCAGGCTGGACGAGGCGTACTACACCACGCGGCCCGGCACCCGAGCCGACTGGTTCTACCACCGGCCCGGCGCGCGCCCCGAGGTCATCGCCCGTGACGAGGCGACAAAGGAACCCGATACCTTTCTCGAGTCCTTCCCACCCATCACCGACAACCGGCTCATCCGCGTACCCGTCCTCATCATGGTCGGCGACCATGACCGCCTGCTCTGCGGCGAGGGCGCGACGGACTGCACCGGCTCGGCGGCTCTGCGGGAGCAGCAGAAGCGCTGGTACCCGAACGCGCCCCTGGAGGCCGTTGTGATCCCGAACACCGGCCACGTGCTTACGCTCCATCGCAGCGCGTCGGCGTCGTCGGCCCTGGCCCTCGACTGGGTCCGGCGGTACATCCGCTGATCGCGGCGGGGTGTCCTCCGCATTCCGCCGTCTGGCCGGGCGGCATCGAAGGGTCGTACGCCACGGCGAGGCCGTCGCCGTGGTTCGCCCCAACGGAGCCCGCAAGTCACAAGCGCTTCAGAAAGATCGCATCAACATGGAAGAAATCGCAGACCAAGAGACGCGATCTTGTCTGCGGGGACGAACCCCTTCAATCCCCGGCGTGGTCACCGCCGAAGACCTGCAGCCGCCGCTCGGACGCAAGGCATGGCGGTCGAGAACACTCCGGGAGATCGCGGTCCTGCCCGGCCCGCGCGATCTACGCCCGTCGATCAGTCTGTTGAGCTTCGCCGCCCATCGTGGACAGTCCACGGTGGGCATCCCATCCGCCGCAGAGCCTGGGAACTGACCGGCGGCGACAGCCGTTCCCGCTGTTGGTCTGCAAGATCTCCACGAGCCACGCCGGGTCCTAATGCCGGACGCGGACGACGAGTTTGCCGGTGGCGCGGTCGTGCTCCATGTCGTCGTGGGCCTGCGGCACCTGCTCCAGGCCGTCGTAGACGCGGTCCACGGGGAAGGCCAGCCGACCGGCCGCGACCGCGTCGAGGATCTCCTGGAAGGCCTCCCGGGGCAGGTCGGCGGCGTCGCCGAAGTAGCCCGCCAGCCGTACCCCCCTCGGCAGGTACTCGTTCGGGGAGAAGTCCCGCACCGTCCACTGGTTGGAGAGGCTTCCGCCGAAGCAGGCCGTGCCATGTACGCGCACCGCGCGCAGAGTGTCGGGCAGGCTCGGCGTGCCGACGAGATCAAGGGCGGCGTCGACGCCGTCCGGGTACAGCTCGCGCACGGCGGGAGCGACCTCGCCGGTGTCGAGCAGGGGGTGGTCGACGCCGTGCTCCTTCAGCAAGGCAAGGCGGCCGGCCTGTCGCGTGGTGGACAGCACCGTGGCGCCGCGCCATCTGGCCAGCGCGGCGGCTGCCAGGCCCACCGAGGAGGTGCCGCCGCGGATCAGCACGGTCTGACCAGGCTTCAGGTCCAGGCCGATGGTGAGCGAGCCGTATGCGGTCTGCACCATCTCCGGCAGGGCGCCCAGCACCTCCCAAGGCAGGTCAGTGTCGACGGGGATGACCTGGGACAGCGGCACCGACGTGTACTCGGCATAGCCGCCGTCGTAGGTACGCCCCATGTCCCCCATCATCGCGACGACCTTCTGCCCGGGAGCCAGCCCGCTGCCGGCTGGGGCCGCATCGACGGTGCCGGCGGCCTCGATACCCGGCACCCGGGGAAAGCTGACGCCCACGCTCACACCCAGCCGAAGCTTCAGCTCCGAGCGGTTGAGGCCGAACGCCTCGACGCGGATGCGCACCCAGCCCTCCCTCTCGGGCGGGAGCGGGAGCGTGGTCAGCCGCAGGTTGTCCACGGGGCCGGGGGCGGAGAGCTGTACGGCGCGCATCGTGGTCGGCGAGGACGTCATGGGGCTGTCTTCTTCCTGGGGAGGAGAGTCGATCGGCGGTCCATAACATGCGGCCACTGTGGCTTCATTCCCGACTTGCCCTGGGTTTTCGCGTCACAGGTCAGGGATGGCAGGCTTCGACTGCTTGATGTTGGTAGTTTTTAAAAACTAGTGATAGTTGTTTTCTGCTGCCGTCCGTGGTTACTGTTGACCTGCATGGCAGTACTGGGCCCAGGACGGTCGCGACAGCGATGAGGGTGATCGACGCAGACCGCCCGGCGCATGGAGAGGACAGATCGATGGGGCAACCACTGCTTGGGAACAAGAACGCTGTGATCTATGGAGGTGGGGGCGCTATCGGCGGCGCCATGGCACGGGTATTCGCCCGGGAAGGCGCGAGGGTCTTCATCGCCGGGCGGACGCAGGCGAAGCTCGACGCCGTGGCGCGTGATGTCGCGGCCACGGGCGGAAAGGTCGAGACCGCGCAAGTTGACGTTTTCGATGAACAGGCGGTCGAAACGCATGCCGATGCGGTCGCGGCGACGGCCGGCAGCATCGATATCGCCGTCAACGCCGTGAGCGTCATGCACGACCAGGGGACTTTGCTGGCGGACCTCTCGCTGGAGGAGTTCATGCGGCCGATTGACGGTTTTCTGCGGACGCTGTTCATCACAAGCAAGGCTGTGGCGCGGCACATGGGCCCTGGCGTCATCCTGACTTTGTCCGAGCCGGGTGCCAAACTCGCTATAGGCGGCATCTTGGGGCACGGCGTTAGCGCGGCCGGCAAGGAGGCGTTCTCGCGGCTTCTGGCCGCGGAGCTGGCACCCAGCAACATCCGGGTCATCGACATTCGTCCACACGCTGTTATCGATGCGCCGGCGGCGGGTTCCTACACCAAGGACCTCTTCAAGCAGACCGCGGCAGTGGCCGGGCAGTCGGTCCAGGAATTCCTTGAAGGTGGGATGGTGCAGGGGACGCTTCTGAAAAGGCTGCCCACGCTCTCTGAGATTGCAGAGACGGCCGCGTTCCTGGCTTCAGATCGCGCTGGAGCCATGACCGGAACAGTTGCCAATCTGTCCGGCGGCGCACTTGTGGACTGAGTTTCGGTCTTGAGGTGTAGACGTCGTTGAAAAGGTGTGGGGGAGATGCGCAACGGCGGTGCCGTCGACGTCATCGGCCGGCGCGCATGACGGCGGCGATCAGGCGGTGGTTTTCCGGAGCGGCGCCGCCGTCGCCGATGGTGAAGCGGCGGCGGGTGTAGCTGTAGGCGATCCCGCTGCCGGGGTCGGCGAAGGACTGGGCGCCCACGGCGCCGCTGTGGCCGAAGGCGTCCGCGCCCAGCGCCGGGTAGCGGACTCCCACGGCCTCGAAGCCGAGCAGGAAGTGGTCGGGCTCGCCGGTGACCACATCCACCCCAGGTGTGTGCGGCTTGGTGAATTCGGCCAGTGTCGCCGTGTCCAGCAGCGGTGGCCGGCCGTCGACCTCGCTGATGGCCGCGGCGTACATGGTGGCGACCCCGCGGGCGTTGCCCACGCTGCCGACCGAGGCGGGACCGAGCGCCCGCACGGCACGGGTGTTGGCGAAGTCCACCAGGTCGGTGGGCGGGGTGGCGTTCTGGTTGAAGGCGATGCCCATGAGGCTGTCCGGGGGGACCGGGCCGAGTCGCCGCTCCGGCGCAAGGGGCTGTACCGGCAGATAACGCGGCTCCAGCTCCTCGGGAAGGCCGAGGTAGAAGTCGAGCCCGTAGGGGGTGCGGACTCGCTCCTCGTGCAGCTCCTGGATGGACCGGCCGGTCACCCTGCGCACCACCTCGCCGGTCAGCGCCCCGATGACGAAGGCGTGGTAGCCATAGGCGCTGCCCGGCAGCCAGTAGGGCTGCTGCCCGGCCAGCCGTTCGGCGAGCAACCGGTCGTCGGCCAGCTCGGCCGTACTGAACCCGCCTTCCACGCCGATCAGCCCCGCGCGGTGCGCCAGCAGATCGCGAAGGGTGATCTCACCTTTGCCCTCGGCGGCGAACTCCGGCCAGTATCCGGCGACGCGCCGATCGAGGTCGAGGGTCCCGTCCCGCACCAGCAGTGCCACGACCAGGTGCGCCGCGCCCTTGCCCGTGGAGTAGAGGGCGAGCAGTGAGTCGCCGGTCATGTCCGGCCCGGTCCACAGGTCCACCACCTGGTGGCCGTGGTGCCTGACGGCGAGCTGCGCGCCGAGTCCCTCCTCCTCCGCGGCGACGGCCGCGAACACCTCTCTGACCTCGTCGAATCCTTCGGCGACAGCGCCGTGAACGACCATTCCAGCATCCCTTTCTTGCATGGACGTACGGCGAGGCCGTACCGAGTGACGTGAACTGTACAGAACAGTTCATATGAACTCAACAGTACAGTTCAGGTAGGATGACGATGTGACGACGACGACCAGGCGAGCCCCATCGGGAGAGCGCGCAACACGCAAACGGGCAGCCATCGTGCGCGCAGCGCACAAGCTCTTCCTGGAGCAAGGCTTCGGCACCGGGATGGACCACATCGCCGCCGAAGCAGGCGTGTCGAAGGTGACCGTCTACAACCACTTCGCCGGCAAGGAAGAGCTGTTCATCGAGGTGGTGAACGAGGCGCTCGAACAGGCACTCGGCCGGACCATGCACACCATGCGGGAACGTCTGCGGACCGGCGAAGATCTGCATGACATCCTGATCGCCACCGCTCGCGGCTGGGTCGAGGGACTGGCCCAGCCCGAGGTCCTCGCCCTGCGCGCGCTGATCACCGCCGAGGCCCGGCGCTTCCCCGAACTGGGCCGCGCCTGGCGCGAGCAGGGGCCAGACCGCTTCGCCGAGCCGCTGGCGGCGGCGCTCGGCGCCCGCGAAGACCTGCGCGTTCCCGACATGGAACTCGCGATCATCCAGTTCTACGCGCTGGTGCTGTACCCGCACATCGTGCACAGCGCTTACGGCGAGAGGCTCGATCCACGTCTCACGGATGACCTCATCACTTCGGGCGTCGCCATGTTCCTGACGTACTACCGACGTGGCGCTGGGTGACCGGTGCGAGCCCGGCTCAGCGTTTGATGCAGGTGTAGGCGCCGTACACCGGTCCGCGGAAGTTCACGGTCACGATCTCAAAACCGGCGGCGGTCAGCATCGGCTCCAGCAGCCACCGGAAGGTGCTGTACTCCGTGCGGATGTGCTCGACGTAGTCGTCTCGGGTGTAGCCGGAGGCCGGATCGGCGGCGGCGCCATCCAGCCAGCGCCCGAACACCTCCTCCGCCTGTGACGGATGGAAGTCATAGATCAGGTCGCAGAGCCGCAACACCCCGCCGGGCCGCAGCATCCCGGCGATCCGCTCCAACGCGAGCGTCTTCCAGAAGTCCGGCAACTGGTGCAGGGCATGGCGCGAAAACACGCCGTCCACAGGGGGCCCTGCGGGCTCGTAGCTCAAGAAGCCCGCTTGCACGCATTCGAGATTCGACAGCGCGGCCTCGGCGGCCCGCTGACGCAGCCGATCCACCATGGCAGCCGAAACGTCAACCGCCACGACGTGCCCGAACTGGGCGGCCGCTGCCAGCGCGAACTGCCCCGTCCCGGATCCGAGATCCACCACAGTCGAGTCATCGGTCAGGCCGTGAGCGGCGAAGACCGCCAGATCCTCTGAGGGATCGGGGTGCCCCTGCTTGCGGTCGAAGCCGGCAACGAACGCGGGATCGAGGTGTTCCGGGCCTGCGTGCATCAGCTCGTCGAGCATCCACGGCTCCTTCATGCGCCGAGTCTCTCCCAGCCGAGATCACGCTCGCCATTTGTTTTCCCGCCGACAAGCCCAAAGATGACGCGTTCGGGCGGAGTGTCCTTGAGCAGGAACCCCGAGGCCCCCACCCGCAGGGCGTTGTAGACGTAGTCGTCGAGGTCGAACGTCGTCAGCGGAGCGGCGGCACGCTGGTCTTCCAGACCCGCGGACGCTGACCGGCCGGTAGCGCCACGGACAGCCCGGCCGCTGCAACCCAGGCGGTACGCGTGCCGGGCCGTACCGCCTGGGTTTACCCCCTCGGCATGGACCTACGAGATGTGCCCCCGGACCGCCAAGGACTCGCACGGAAGGGGGTCATCCCGTATACCGCGAAAGTGGAAGGCGCACAGCGCGGCCGTACGGCGCTCGGTTGAGCGATCTTCAACCCGCGGTTTGACGATCTGAGCACCCATTCTTCCTATAAAGGTGCTGATTCAGATCATCGGCACTCTCGGGGATGTGTCTGGACGCATCGGGACGCCATCCGTCCCGAAGGCGTGGGCGGAACCGATGAGTACTCCGTGAATACGCAGTCACGCAGTTCTCTGGAGGCTTGATGCGCCGCTCTCCCCGCGGGGTCGTTTTCACCGTGGCCTTATCCCTGTTAGCGGGTTCGTTCGCCGTCGGCGTCCACGGCCCCGCGAGCGCGACGACCGCGACCGAGGATCCCCCCGCCCGCACCGAGCGGGAAGCCCTGGACCAGGCCAGGACCACGAAGCGGCAGGTCGAGGTGCTGCCTCTGCGGGCGGAGAACCGCCAGGTCTTCGCCAACCCCGACGGCTCGTTCACCTCGGAGACCTCGGCACTGCCCGAACGCGTACGGCGGGGCGCGGGCTGGGCCGACGTCGACCCGACCCTGGTCTTCGCGCCAGGCGGATCCGTGCACACTGTCGCGACTCCGCTCGACCTCGGCTTCTCCGGAGGCGGGACGGCCCCGCTCGCCTCCATCGGGGAGAACGGGCGCTCGGTCTCGATGACCTGGCCGGGAACCCTGCCGAAACCGGTGCTCGAAGGGAGCACGGCGACCTACGGTTCCGTGCTCCCGGGTGTCGACCTCAAGGTCACCGCGTCTGTGCTCGGTTTCTCCGAGGTCCTGGTGGTCAAGACCAGGGAGGCCGCGGCCAACCCCGCGCTCGCCAAGCTCGGCTTCGGTATGCGGGCCAGCGGGCTGGCGGTGCGCAAGACGGCCACCGGCGGACTGAGCGCGGTGACCGACTCCGGGACGGAGGTGTTCCACTCGCCCCCGCCGCGCATGTGGGACTCCTCGGGCGCGACGCCGCGGCCGTCCCTGACCGCCGAGCCCGAACAAGGCAACCGGCAGGCGGTCATGGGCGTGGACGTCGCCCAGGACCGGATCGCGATCACGCCGGACAGGAACGTGCTCACCGGTCCCGGCACCACCTACCCGGTCTACATCGACCCGCAGTGGTCCGGATCCAAGCTGGCCTGGACGTACGTGGACAAGGCCTTTCCCTCGCAGGAGTACTGGAACTCCAGCCACACACCCGAGATCGGCTACTACGGCAGCGGGGTGAAGCGGTCCTTCTTCCGCATGGACTCCGACAACGTCAACGGCAAGCACATCCTCAAGGCGACGTTCCGCATCACGCAGAACAAGTCCTGGGGCTGCACCTCCGACCCGCAGGTCGCGCAGCTGTGGCTGACCGGGGGGATCTCCAAGTACACCAACTGGAGTCACCAGCCGTCCTGGGCCGAACACCTGGGCAGCGTCGCCTCCGACGCGGGCTACAGCTCCTCCTGCCCCGACAAGGGCATCGAGTTCGACGTGACGGGCACGATCGTGAAGGCCGCCAGGAACGGCTGGCCGAACACCACCTTCGGGCTGAGGGACTACGACGACGAGGCGCGCAGTGTGTGGGGCTGGAAGGGTTTCAGCAGCTCACCGAAGCTCGTGATCGACTACAACACGCCGCCCGCCGCGCCCTCGGGAGTGGGCACCGACCCGGGCACGCCATGCGTGACGGGGCCGAACCGCCCGTACATCAACGCCGGTGACGCCGCGAACCCGATCAAGCTCAAGGCGAAGATCTACGACCCGGACAAGGCGAACGACGGAGTGCGGGCCGAGTTCGAGATGAACCACTACAACGCCACCACCGCCCAGTGGGAGAGCATCACCTCCTCGCTGCCCGGCGGCGGCAAGACCGCCTACACGTACGCGACGACGCCGACCGACCACTCGATCACGCTGTCCGGCCTGGTCACCGGCCAGACCTACTCCTACAAGGTGCGGGCCTACGACGGCACCGACGCCAGCGCGTGGAGCGGTTGGTGCGAGTTCACGGTCGACACGGTGGACCCGGCGACGCTGCCCAAGGTCACCTCGGCCGACTATCCCGCGAACACCCCGGACGACTGGCAGGGCGGCGTCGGGTCCGCGGGCACGTTCACCCTCGCCTCCGGGGACGGCGAGACCGACGTGACGAGCTTCAGATACGCCCTCGACGACCCGAGCCTCGCCACTACGGCGACCCAGGTGACCATCGCGCCGGGCCAGAGCTCGGTGGCGGTCCAGGTCGCGCCCCGGCACGACTGGCTCAACACGCTGTACGTGTATCCGGTGGACAAGGCGGGCAACGTCGGCAAGACCCCCACCGCCTACAGCTTCTACGTCAAGGCCGGCGCCGATCCGGTCGGGCAGTGGCATCTGGACGAGACCTCCGGCAGCACCGCCGCCGACTCCGCCGCGACGCAGCATCCGGTGACGCTGGACGCGGGCACCGAGTGGACGGGCGGCAGGGTGAACGGGGCGCTCCACCTCGACGGGACCACGGGATACGGCGCCACGAGCGGGCCCGTGGTGCACACCGACCGGGGCATGTCGGTCTCGGCTTGGGTGCGCCTCGCCTCCAACGCCAGGAACGCCACCGTGGTGAGCCAGTCCGGGAACCTGGGCTCGGGCTTCTCGCTCTACTACTCCTCGTCGTACAAGCGCTGGATCTTCAACAAGTACGACGCCGACAGCGCCAATCCCACGGTCTTCCGGGCCATCGGGGACACCGAACCGCAGCTCAACGTCTGGACGCACCTCGTCGGGGTGTACGACGCGCCGGCCAGGCAGCTCCGGCTCTACGTGAACGGCACCAGGCAGTCCACCCCCGGCACCGTCACCGGCGCGCCATGGGATGCCACCGGCCCGCTGCAGATCGGGCGCGTCAGGTACGGCGGTGACTTCCTGGAGAACTTCCCCGGCGACATCGACGAGGTCAGGGCCTGGAACCGGATCCTGTCCGACGATCCGCGCACCGTCAACGACCCGTCGCTCGGCAACGAGATCGCGGCCATGGCCAAGCAGCCACCGGCCGAGCTCGGCCACTGGACCTTCGACGAGGGGACCGGCGGCACCGCCGCCGACGCCTCCGGCCACGGCAGGACCGCGACGCTCGCCGGGAACGCCGGCTGGTCGGGCGACGGCGTCAACGGCACGGGCGTGCTCAGCCTCGACGGCACCACGGCGTACGCGGCCACCGCGTCGCCCCCCGTACGCACCGACCACAGCTACACCGTGGCCGCCTGGGTGCGCCTCAACGGCGACGACACCTGCGTCCTGCCCGACCACAACCTGACCGCCGTCAGCCAGGACGGCACCAGGAACAGCGGCTTCTACCTCGGCTACCGGTGGTTCACCGAGAACGGCGCCAAGGTCTACCGCTGGTCGTTCTCGACGACCAGCAACGACACCGACTCCGAGGTCATGACGCAGACCAAATCGGCCTCCGCGGTCGACTGCTCGGCGCTCAACGCCTGGACGCACCTCGCCGGGGTGTACGACGAGGTCGCCAAGGTGGTCCGGCTCTACGTCAACGGCCAGCTCGTCGACGTGCGGCCGTGGACCGGCTGGCACGCGGGCGGTGGGCTGCAGATCGGCCGGGCCAGGTACAAGGGCGCGTACGTCGACTACTTCGCCGGCGACGTGGACGACGTCCGCACCTACGCCGGGGCTCTCACCGACGGGCAGATCGTCAACCTCGCCATGGGCCTCCCTCTGGATGGGTGAGCACGGCCCTGTCCCCGTTCATCGACGTTAATCCGGAGGTTGGTCGTGCTCGGTTCATGGCGAGGCTGGGTTCGGGTCGCCGGGATGCTGGCGGTCGTGGTGCCGGCGTCGCTGGCCGTACCCGTGCGGGAGGCGCAGGCGGCCGGCGATCCGAAATGGCACAGCGCCCAGCGGCAGCACCCAGTGCCCGGTCACGAGAGCGGGGCACGGCCCGCACCGGCTGACCCGGGGGCGAAGTTCGACCTCAAGGGCGCCCCCGCCGTGACCTGGCCGCAGCCGGGCACGGCGGAGGTGCGGCCAGTCACGGCCGCCGCCGCGGACCAGGCGTCGGCCGGGCGGGCGAAGGTACGTGCCGGACAGTTACCCGTGTGGGTCGGCTCGCCGGCCCAGGCCGACGCCGCCGCTTCCACCGCGCCGACGCCCGCCGTCCAGGTGCGCGTGCTGGACGGCGGCACCGCCGACCGGTCGCGAATCGCCGGGCTGGGCCTCCAGCTGACCCCCGAGGGGACGGCGGGCGATACGGCACGCCGCCTGGCGGTCGAGGTCGACTACTCGGTCTTCCGGTACGCGTACGGCGGTGACTGGGGCTCGCGGCTGCGCCTGGTCCAGCTCCCCGCGTGCGCGGCCACCACCCCGGACCTGCCCCAATGTCAAACCCGGACACCGCTGCCCACACGTAACGACGTCAAGACGGGACGGCTGGCCGCCGACGTCGACCTCGCCGCCGCGGGCGCCACGACGCTGGCCGCCGAGGCCGCACCATCCGGTTCTGCGGGCACATACACGGCGACCTCGCTGTCCCCCTCGGCGACCTGGAGCGTGAGCAACCAGAGCGGCGCGTTCTCCTGGTCGTACCCGCTGCGTCTGCCGCCCACCCCGGGCGGCCCGACCCCCAACATCGGGTTCGCCTACTCCTCGAGCGCCATCGACGGCCGGACCGTCGCCACCAACAACCAGGCGTCCTGGGTCGGCGAAGGATTCGACTACTGGCCGGGCTTCATCGAGCGCAGATACAAGGACTGCGCCGACGACGGCGTCAAACCCAAGCGCAACGACCTGTGCTGGCGCTACGGCAATGCCACGATGTCGCTGAACGGCGAGGCCACCGAACTGGTCCTGGACGACGCGACCGGCACCTGGCAGCCGAAGGACGACGACGGCACCAAGGTCGAGAAGCTCAAGGACGCCGCCAACGGCGACAACGACGGCGAGCACTGGCGCGTCACCACCCCGGACGGCACCCGATACTACTTCGGCCTGAACCACCTGCCCGGCTGGAGCAGCGGCAAGCCGGAGACCAACTCCACCTGGACGGTGCCGGTCTTCGGCAACGACGACGGCGAGCCGTGCCACCAGGGCACCTTCTCCGACTCCTGGTGCAAACAGGCCTGGCGGTGGAACCTCGACTACGTCGTGGACCCGCACGGCACGGTCAGCACCTTCTGGTACACCAAGGAGACCAACCACTACCGGCGTGACGTCACCACGCTGACCGACGGCGTCCCGAACGGCACCCCGACGGCCTACGACCGCGGCGGCTACCTCGACCGCATCGACTACGGGCAGCGCTCGGACGCCGTCTACTCCTCCTCCGCGCCCGCCCGGGTCGTCTTCGACACCAAGGAACGCTGCGTCCCGACGTCGAGCTTCGACTGCGCGGCGAGCAAGTTCACCAAGGACAACGCCAAGTACTGGCCCGACGTCCCGTACGACCAGAACTGCGACGCCGGCGAGAAGTGCATCGACATCTACGCGCCGACCTTCTGGACGCGCAAGCGGCTCGGCGCCGTCACCACCCAGGTCCTGACCTCCGGCAGCACCTACAAGGACGTCGACACCTGGACGCTCGACCAGGAGATGCGCGACCCCGGCGACGGCACGGCGGCCACGGTGTGGCTGGCCGGCATCCGGCACACCGGCAAGGTCGGCGGATCCGCTTCGCTGCCGTCCGTGCGGTTCGCGGGCGTACAGAAACCCAACCGCGTCGACGCGCTCGAAGGACGCCCGCCGCTCACCAAGTGGCGCGTTTCTGCGATCGACAACGAGACCGGCGGGTCCCTGTCGGTGGCCTACTCCGACGAGGACTGCGTAGCGGCCGACAAGCCGGATATCGGCACCAACACCCGCCGCTGCTATCCGCAGTACTGGTCGCCCGAGGGCGCGACCACGCCGAAGCTCGACTGGTTCCACAAGTACGTCGTCACCCAGGTGAGGGCGATCGACCGCACCGGCGGCGCGCCCGACGAGGTGACCAGCTACGAGTACCTCGGGGGCGGCGCCTGGCACCACGATGACGACGACGGTCTGACCAAGGAGAAGTACAAGACCTGGTCGCAGTGGCGCGGCTACGGCAAGGTGCGGGTCATTCACGGCGAGGCGCCCGAGCAGCGTTCGCAGTCCGAGTACACCTACTTCCGCGGCATGGACGGCGACGAGCTGCCCGGCGGCGGCATCCGCCAGGTGAAGGTCACCGACTCCGACGGCACGGCGCTGGACGACTCCGAGGCCTTGCAGGGGCGGCCCCGCGAGGAGATCCACTACGACGGCCCCGGCGGCCCCGCCATGAGCGGCACCGTCACCGGCTACTGGACCAGGCAGACCGCCAAGCGGGTGCGCTCCTGGGGGACGACCACCGCGCACCTCGTCGAGGTCGACAAGGTGCGCACCCGCACCGCCCTGGCGTCCGGCGGATGGCGGTACACCACGACCGACACCGACTACAACGCCGACGGCCTGCCCACCCAGGTCGACGACCTCGGCGACGAGTCGACCGCGAGCGACGACCAGTGCGTGCGCACCACCTACGCCCGCGACGACGCCAAATGGATGATCTCGTACGTATCCCGGGTGGAGACGGTCACCAAGGCGTGCGCGGCCACGCCCAACCGGCCGGACGACGTGGCCTCCGACGTGCGCAAGTCCTACGACAACCAGGCCTGGGGAGTCGCGCCGACCAAGGGAGACGTCACCAGGACGGAGAAGCTCGGCTCCTGGGACGGCGGGCCGAAGTACGTCACCGTCGGCACCACCACCTTCGACGTGTACGGCAGGCCGCAGGTCGTGACCGACGCCTCGGGCGGCAGGACCACGACCAAGTACCTTCCCGCGACCGGCCTGGTCACCGGCACGGAGGCGACCAACCCGGCAGGCCACGTCACGAAGACCGAGGTCGAGACGGCGTGGGGACTCCCCGTCGCCACTGTCGACGTCAACGGCAAACGCACCGACCTGGCCTACGACCCGCTCGGCCGGCTGACCGGCGTGTGGCTTCCAGGACGGGCCAGGACGACGTACGGCTCCGCACCGAACATGAAGTTCGGCTACCAGGTCCGCGCGGACGGGCCGACCACGGTGTCCACCTCCACGATCCGCAACGACGGGACGAACTACACCACCGGATACGCCCTCTACGACGGCCTGCTGCGCGCCCGCCAGACCCAGCAGCCGGCCCCCGGCGGAGGCCGCGTCGTCAACGACACGCTCTACGACACGCGCGGCCTGGCCGCCAAGGACAACCAGGAGTACTACGCCGAAGGGTCACCCGGCTCCACACTGTGGACTCCCGCCAGTGACGACGACGTCCCAGGCCAGAACGTCACTGTCTTCAACGGCATGGAGTGGCCGACCGCGCAGATCTTCCGCAAGCGCGGGACCGAGCAGTGGCGCACGAGCACCACCTACGGCGGCGACCGCATCAGCGTCGACCCGCCCGCCGGGTCCACGCCGATAACGAAGATCACGAACGCCCGTGGCCAGCTGGTCGAGGTCAGGCAGTACAAGGGTGACGGCCCGAGCGGGGACTACGACGCCACCGCCTACACCTACACGCCCACCGGGCAGCCCGCGTCCATCAAGGACGCCGACGGCAACGCGTGGACGTACAAATATGACCTGCGCGGCCGGGTCGTCCAGGTCGACGACCCCGACAAGGGCACCTCGAAGCTCACCTACGACGACAAGACCGACCGGCTGCTGACCACCACCGACGCGCGCGGCAAGAGCATCTTCCTCACCTACGACGTGCTCGGCCGCAAGACCGCGGAGTACGAGGGCACTTCGGCGAGCGGCACCAAGCTCGCCGAGTGGAGATACGACGCCCTGCTCGACGGCACCGTCGTCAAGGGACAGCCGACCGCCTCGACCCGGTACGTCAAGAACGCCACCACCGGCGCCATGGACGCCTACACCAGCGCGGTCACCCGCCTCGACGACGTCTACCGGCCCCTCGAGACGCAGACCGTCATCCCGTCCGCCGAGGGCGCCCTGGCAGGCACCTACACCACGAGCACCGAGTACAACCTCGACGGCACCGTACGCCGCGCCGTGCTCCCGGCCGCCGGGGGACTGCTCGGCGAGACGATGCTCTACGACTACGACGAGCTCGGCAATCCCACCAGCACGCGTGGCCTGACCCCGTACGTCACCTCCAGTACGTACTCCAAGCTCGGCCAACTGCTCGACATCACGCTGTCGACCGGCGGCAAGCGGGTCAAGGAGACCAACTTCTACGAGGAGGGCACCAACCGGCTCACCCGCTCCCTGTACGAGCGTGAGACCGCGCCCATCTCCGTCGCCGACACCAACTACAGCTACGACGCGTCCGGCAACATCACCAAGATCGCGGACACGCCGTCCGGGCAGACGCCCGACGTGCAGTGCTTCCGGCAGGACTACCTGCAACGTCTGACGGAGGCCTGGACGGCCACCGACGGCTGCGCCGCCGAACCTTCGCCGAGCATCGTCGGCGGAGCAGCGCCGTACTGGCAGTCCTTCAGCTACGACAAGGTCGGCAACCGCACCAAGGAGGTCGACCACCAGGCGGCGGGCGACGTCACCAAGACCTACACCTACGCGGGAGCCGGCAAGCCGCAGCCGCACACGCTGACCTCCGTCGGCTACCAGGGCGGGGACCGCGACGGCCAGATCGACTCCTACACCTACGACGCCGCCGGCGACACCACCGAGCGCGGCTCCGGCCGGACCCTGGAATGGGACGTCGAAGGCCGTCTCGCCAAGTCGACCGACCCCTCAGGCGTCAGCACGTACGTCTACGACGCCAACGGCGAACGGCTGATCCGCCGCGACCCCACTGCCACCACCCTGTACGTGGCGGGCATGGAGATCCGGCTCGACAAGGCCACCAACGCCAAGTCGGCGACCCGTTACTACAGCCACGGCGGGCAACTCGTCGCCGCCCGTACCAGCAAGGGCGTGACCTGGCTCGCCTCCGACAACCACGGCACCACCGACGCCTCCGTCACCGACGACGACGCGCAGACGCCCACCCGCCGCCGCTTCACCCCCTTCGGGCAATTACGCGGCTCGCCACCGGTGTACTGGCCGGGGGAGAAGGGCTTCGTCGGCGGCACCATCGACGCCAGCACCGCGCTGACGAACCTCGGCGCTCGCGAGTACGACGCCGAGACCGGCCGGTTCATCTCCGTCGACCCCGTCTTCGACGCCGCCGACCCGCAGAGCTGGAACGGCTACGCCTACGCCGGCAACAACCCGGTGAACTCTTCCGACCCGACGGGCCTGACACGCGACGGCGGGCAGTGCGGCATCATCCCGAGCAACCCCTGCAACTCCTCCGGCCCGAGTAACAGCGGTGGAGGCGGGAACTCCAATTCCTCCCCGCCTCCACCGATCAACAGGCCGCACTGCGGGACCTGGGACTTCGGCTGCAAGGCCAGGAATTTCTGGAACCAGCACAAGGCCACCATCGTCAACGTCACCGTCTCGATCGTGGTGACCGTCGGATGCGAGGCGGCCACAGCCGGCGCCGGGAGTATCGGCTGCGCCGCCGCCGGTGGAGCCGCGGGCAACCTCGCGGGCTACCTGGTCTCGACACCACGCGACCAGTGGAGCTTAGGGGGCGCCTTCAACGCGGCGGCAGTCGGAGCGGTATCCGGCGCGGCGGGCGGAGTCCTGGGCAAGTTCGCCGCCGCGGCCCTCGGCAAGGTCGCCACCACGGCCGCGGGCAAGGCCGTCACCAGCGCCATCGGCAAGGCGGCCGGCAAGGCGAGAGCCGCACTCGGCAAACTCGGCGGCGGCGCCGCGGAGGACGCGGCAGCCGCAAGCGAAGGCGCGGCCGCCAAGGCGGCGGCGAGGCCCCGGGCCTCCTCGGGAGCGCGCTCCGGCTGCAACAGCTTCGCGGCCGGCACCAAGGTCAAGATGGCCGACGGCACCTACAAGTCCATCGAGAAGATCAAGCCGGGTGACAAGGTCATCGCCACCGACCCGGTGACCGGTAAGACGGACCCGAAGCTGGTCCTGGCCGCCTTCTCGGGGGTCGGCTACCTCAGCCTCGTCCAGATCACGGTCGACACCGACGGCAAGAAGGGCGACGCCACCGGCGCCATCCTCGCCACCGAACACCACCTCTTCTGGGACGCCGAGGACCACTCCTGGGTCCGCGCCGACCACCTCACCAACGCCGATCACCTCCGCACCCCCGACGGCGCCACCGTCCAGGTCGTCGGCACCACGGCGAAGCAGGACCACCCCACCGTCTACGACCTCACCGTCGCCGATGCCCACACCTTCTACGCGTCGGCCGGATCCGTCCCGGTGCTGGTTCACAACTGCGGCGAGGAGCTTGATTTCGCTCACGGAACGACAGCTGCCCATGCCGCTAACATCGAGGCCCATGGACTGAGCCCCGAGGCCGCGCGAGCGGCTACACACCGTGGGCAGCTTGCACAGCCTGGAAAACTGTTTACATATCGCGTTTCCGGTAGCGGAGATCCGAACCTCGGCGATGCCGCACAATGGGGTGTCGACAGAAACGGGGGAGTGAGGAATGGGGCAGCAATTTCCATCTTCCGGATGTGCAGATGCACTTATGATCGTCTCGTGGAAGAGGGGCACATCATCACTCGAACAACGGGTGAAGGCATGCCGGAAGAGGTGATCTTCGGGCCCGGGGCGATGCCCTTCCTGCGGCACTTGGACACCTTGCATCTCTGATTTCGAGTTCTAGGGTGGTCAGGATATGTCGATGAGCTCTGGCGGGAAGAACTACGGCAACGTACGAATCGCCGTCACGTCCTGGCCACCTGTAGAACGTGTCGGTTCCGGACTGGTTCGAACACGGTGGAATATCGAGACTCTAGGCGAGATGTCCGAGGATGGTTTGCGCCGGCTTGCGAGCATGAGCCTCGATCGGATCTCCGGAGAGACGTCCCTCAGTGTTGAGGTCTCAGGACCTCGGTCTATTTCCATGACGTCTGTCTGTGACGAGAGTGTTCCAGTTCCACTGAGGTTCGGTACGGCGTCCATGGTCTGGCGACTTATCGATGAGACAGTATGTCGGATTTGGATGATCGAAGGCGAGCCAAGAGTGTTGTATCCCGAGTTCATGCGCCAGAGGCGACGCCTGGTGGAGCGCCTGAGCGTACCCCGTCGCCGGTTGTGGATGTGGCTCTCCTTGGTTCGCGCTACGCCGATATTGGCCACGATGGTGGGTGAGTCGGACAGGGTGGAGCTAATCTTCTCGGCTCTGTCGCAGTCGCGCACGAATGAAGCGGCTCTGAGGAGCATCTTCATTGGCCTGTCAAAGCGCATTGGTGCGGGTACGGTGGAGCGTGTCGCCGGAGATCTGGAGCTGAAAGACATAGGGTGGCTCTGGGCGCAGGCGGTGGAATCCGCGGTCTGTGGGTCCCGAGCCGATTCCATAGACTCGATGTCATATGCGACCGAGCGGATATTCGACGGCCTGCTCGTGGTGGACACCGCATTTGGTGTGCCCTTGGTCGATGGCTTGGCGATGGCTGAAGACATTGCTTGGTTCGAAGACTCTGTTCAGTTTGCGGAGTTGGGCGACGAGGCTCGAGTGCTGGCTCTCGACCGTTGCCGCGCCGGCTTCAACTCGGTGATGGACCTCTGTGCTCGATCTGAGGTACGGCTGGCGTTGGAGAATGCTGTGCAAACTCGATGAACCCAACGCGCCCGCGCCGTCTTAGCGGCATGACATTTTTCGTGAACTTCTTCGCGACTCTCGTAGTCAATTATATCGAGACACCAACGAAGGAGGATGGAATGCAGAAGCTCCTGATCGCCACCGCTGTCGCCGGGCTGGCGTTTACTACGGTCGGCGCCAGCACTGCTTGGGCCGCTACCGCGTCCAACACACCCGAGGCCTATCTCACCGACGAGAATGGCGGCACCCTGGCCGAGGTCGCGTTGGAGGGCGGCAACAGGATTCTGATCTGCGACCGCAGCACCGACCACCGTTACGCGATGGCCAGGGTTCATCACAACGGCCACTGGTACCAGTACATGAATTTCTACAAGAACCAGGACTGTGTCGAACAGAAGACCAGGGATATGTCCGCCGGCAAAATCGAGTTCTGGGCCTGCGTGAGCAAGCCGTACAAGCTCAAGTTCGACTACTGCGGGGACAAGCAGACCGTGTACCGGCCCTAGTCGGGGCTTGAGTCTCCAGTAAGGGGAGACGCGAGAGCGGGGGCATGAACGGCGGCACGCTCTATTCGATCGGTGATCTGGCCAGGCGGACCGGGCTGACGGGCAAGGCCATCAGGTTCTACTCCGATCTCGGGATCGTGTCGCCGGTCGACCGCAGCCCGGCGCCGGCTACCGCCGCTACGACATCGACGCCGTGGCCCGCCTGGATCTCGTGCGGACGCTGCGTGACCTGGGGCTGGATCTCGCGACGATCAGGCAGATCGTGGACAGGGAGATCTCGCTGCCCGAGGTCGCCGCGGCGCACGCTGAAGCACTGGCGGTGCCGATCCGCACGCTGCGCCTGCGGCGGGCGGTGCTGACGGCGGTGGCCAGGCGCGGGTCCACCCCTGAGGAGATGGATCTCATGCACAAGCCGGCCGAGCTTTCTGGGGAGGAGCGTCGCCGGCTGATCGGCGACTTCCTGGACGACGCCTTCGGCGGTCTCGACCTGGAGGGCTTCAAGAGCTCGATGACCCCTGAACTGCCCGACGACCCCGACCCCGAGCAGATCGAGGCGTGGGTGGAGCTGGCCGAATTGTCCCAGGACCCGGACTTCCGTACCGGCGTGAGGCGGCTGGCCGGGCAGCACGAGGCCGGGGGATGGGGGCGGTCTTTGCGAGGGTGCCTATGAAACCGCGCAATGCAGGTCATAGACGGAGGGGGTCTCGTTGCCGTTGGCGAAGTTGTGTTCGTTGGTCCACATGTATTCGGGGCGGCAGGTGTCCATCCACACCGACGCGCTGGCGGAAAACCACTTCTTGGTCTGGTCGGGAGCCACGTCAATGCTCAGCGACCCCGTGGAGACCTTCGAGCCGTCAGAGGGCGCAGAGCGGGCGACCGCGCCGTCCGACCACCGCTCGATAATGGCGGTGACCTCGTGCAGGACGGGATAGATGTTCGCGCCGTCGGCGGTGAAGTCGGCGCGGACCGTGCGCGCGCCGTAGCAGTACACCATCGACAGATAGCCGACGTAGACGCTCCCGTAGTAAAGGCGGGAAGGCTTCCCGACATTGATGCAGGTGTCGGAGGCGCGCGCGGCGGTCATCGGATCGGCGACCACGGCGCCGAGGGCGGCGATCGTGGAGATCGCGACGGCGGCCGTTGTTCTGCGGGCGAGAGTTGGGAAGTGCACAGGACCGGACCTCTCTGGTCGGTGGGCGCAGCGAGCAGGTCCGATCATGGAAGGCGCGGCGCCCGGAAGCCAAGAGATTCGACCACGTTCGATGCGATACATCGCATCCTCGAGAGGGCGGCCGGACCGGCGCCACGCATGAGGTATACGCGTAGCACTCCCGGCCGGTGGTTCAGCGTCGCTGGTATCGGACCTCGAGCGAGTGACGGGTGCGCTGGAGGAGGCCGGCGCGGTGCAGGATCTGCAGGTGATAGGAGACGGTCGAGGGGCTGAGGTGCAGCCGGCGGGCGACTTCGCCGGTGGTGCTCGGCCGGCCGAGCTCGGCCAGGATGCGGCTCCTGGTGTCGCCGATCAGCTCGCCTGTCAGCGAAGCGGAGGCGCCGATGGACGCCGGATAGATGATCACTGGGACCCGGGGGGCCGGAGCCTCCCCGAACTCGTCGGCGCAGATGCTCACCCGGCGAGTAAACGGGCTTGGGACGAAGACCACGGTGTCGGCGTCGATCTTCCGCTCGCGGGTAGGCGAGATGAACGGCAGCTCGAGACCGCCGTCGCGCCAGTACAGGCTCGGGCCGAGCCGGTCGAAGGTGCCGATCGCGCCGTGCCTGGCCAGGGTGGTGCCGCGAGCCTCCACATCGCCGTACAGGTCGGCCTCCAGCCGTGGCCACTGCCGCGCCAGGACCTCCCGCCAGAACTTGTCGAGCTGGTCGGCCGCCCGGCGCGCGAGCCGGTCCTCCCCCTGCCGGAGCGTCTCCTGCAGGAGCCGGGCGCCCGGGTCGACGCGCAGTGGATCCCAGGAGCGGCCGCCGAGCGCGCCGGTAACCTCGTAACGGACCCGCTCGGCCGGGGTGGTGGCGACCTGGTGCAGTTCCGCATCCAGGGTGGGATCGAAGGTGAGCGGTACCGGCCGCACGAAATCAGGCGCGTACCCGTACGGCCCGCCGCCGCCCAGCACCGCGAGCAGTTCGAGCCCGTGCTCGCGCAGCGCTTCCCTGGCCCGGGCCCGCCACGCGACCTCGACCGACCGAGGGTCGTACACCAGTGCGTGCAGCAGGTTGGCCGCGACCATGAGCGGCGACACCGCCAGCCGCGCTCGCCCCAGCCCTTCCGGTCCCAACTCGATCCGGATCACGCCGCCCCCCATGATCGTCGTCGAGGCTCATCGAATCACTCGACGTGTGCGCTGTCAGCCCCCAAGATCCAGATGCACGGACGTCAGGGCGCCGCTGACTGCAACGGCAAACCCTCCCTCCGCTCACGATCGAAGCCGCAAATTCGAGAGACAGGGAGCACAGCAGTTCGGGTCAGGAAATGCGGTCCCTTAGGAGGCGAATGGCCATCCGACTGACAGCTCTCATCCTTGGACTGGCGGGCGGCGTCGCCGTTCTGACGGCGTCCGCCCATGCCCAGGTTGCCGGCAGACCGTCGGAGCCATCAAGACCGTCAAAGAATGATGATCAGCACGGAGTCGCCCTGACCCACGTTGAGCTGGTGTATCTCCAAACGCGCGCTCGGCATCGGCTGCCTCTCGCCCCTGGTGATCGTTTGGTTCACCGTACGTCGGTCGTCAGAACCTGGCCAGACGGAACCCGTGTGACAGGGTGATGCCCCGCTGCCTGGATCTGACGGCTGTCCGTCTGTGCGATGTCGACGAGCTCGTGAAGGTCCGCGGCCTGCTCCTGAACGGCCGCGACCGTGAGCAGCAGCCCGGCGACAGCGAGGGCGATTTCGGGCCGCCTCCTGTGCGGCGGTGGCTTCAGCAGTGCCTGGACCCGGCGCGGGACCGGGCCGGGCCGTTTGCGGCCCCAGGAGCCGAATCCCAGAGCGGCGGGGTAAGCCCTGTCGAAGCGACCGGCGATGGCGGCCTTGGCGATGGCGTGGGCGACGCAGTGCCGGTCCCCGACCGTCGACGCGGCGCGTTCATCGGCCCACCGTTCGCTGGCGAAGACCACCGCAGGCCGCAGCGGCCACAGCAGGGGGTTGGCCGCCGACGCCACCCGCACCGCCGCGCGGAACAGATGGTGACGGCAGTCCAGATGCGCCCGTTCATGAGCGATCAGCGCCTCACGCTCCCTCTGCTCAAGTACGGCCAGCATCCCCGCGGAGACCACGATCCGGCCCGGACGGCCAGGCAGCGCGAAGGCGTCGATCGTCTCGTCGTCCTCGATCAGCGAAACCAGGCCGGAGCCGGGCAGCTCATCGGCGGTGCGAGCCGCCGCGCGCAGTGCGAGCACCTGCCGCACCAGCACGTACACCGCCCCGCACACCGAGGCCACCAGGACCGCCCCGGCCGCCTCCGCCACGCTCTCGGGCGGCTGCATCCTGCGGAGAAATCGGACCGACACATGCGCCAGTGCCGCGACCCTCGGCGACTCGAGGACGCCGCCGGTCGCCAGCAGTGCCAGCGTCGCCATGCCCGTCGTGGCGAGCACCACACCGGCGATGGTGATCGTCCAGGTGGCCGCGCGAGGCGGCAGCCGTCGCGACAAGGGCGCAGCCGCGCCGGCCGCGACGATGGATGCGGCCAATGAGACGCAGGCGTCGATGTTCATCCCGGCATTGCCCCCGATATCCGCGCTCAGTCGTCGCGGCCGTCCAGCAGGTCGCGCAGTAGCCGCTCGTCGTGGTCCGACAGCGAATCGACGAACCGGGCGAGCAGGCTGCGCCGGTCCGATTCACCCGCCATCACCTGGTGCATGCGCCGCGCTGCCAGCCCCGGTTCATCGCTCACCGGGGCGTAGCAGAAGGCGCGACCCGACTTGACCCGCGTGAGCAACCCCTTGCCGTGCATCCGCGACAGGATCGTCACCACCGTGGTGTACGCCAGGTCGTCGCCCAACCGATCCCGTACCTGCATGGTGTTCAACGGGCCGTCCGCCCGTTGCAGCACCGCCATGACCTCCGCCTCCAGCGCGCCCGCGGCGCGACGCTCGCCACCGCCCACCAGACCGGCCCTTTCGACTTCCGCAAATCGATGGAAGCAAGTCTGCCACGCGTCAGTATGAACGGACGGCCGTCGGTGACGCTGGGAGACATTCCGATCGCGTAGCGCGACTCGCCGATGCCGCCGACTCCCCACATCCAACATCTACAGGCATGTAGATTTTGGCCTGGCCGCGCGGGGGACGGCTGTTCACCGATCACATGAGGGGGCCAGCAGTGACAAAACGCGACGTCGTCACCGAGGCGGACATCGCCGGCGCAGGCAGGTACGTGATGAAGAAGCTGCCTGAGGTCACGCTGGCCTTCTGGATCATGAAGGTCGCCGCCACCACGCTCGGCGAGACCGCCGGCGACCTGTTCGCCCAGACGATGAAGCTCGGCTACTTCCTCACCACGATCGGGCTGTTCCTGATCTTCGTTGTCACCTTGGTGATCCAGCTCGCCGCCAAGCGGTACAACCCGTTCTTCTACTGGACGGTCATCCTGTCGACCAGCATGGCCGGCACCACGATGTCGGACTTCATGAACCGCGACGCCAGCGCCGAATACCTCTCCGGTGGGGCGACGTCGCTGGGCTGGGGTCCGCAGGGTCTCGGCCTGGGCTATCCCGTCGGCGCGTCGATCCTGATCTCGATCCTGATCGCCATCTTCGTCATCTGGAAGTTCACCGGGCTGACCTTCGCGATCGGCGACATCGACACCTTCCGCGGCGAAACCCTCTTCTGGTCGGCGATCCTCGTCTCCAACACGCTCGGCACCTCCATGGGCGACTTCCTCTCCGACAGCTCAGGCCTCGGCTACGGCGGAGGGGTGGCACTCGTCACCGCTCTGCTGGTCCTGCTCCTGGCCCTGAAGTACGTCCCCGCCGTGCCCAACGTGCTGCTGTTCTGGCTCGCGTTCGTCCTGACGCGGCCCTTCGGCGCCACCGCCGGTGACCTCCTCACCAAGCCGACCGCCAAGGGCGGCCTCGACCTTGGCACCGCCGGCTCCTCCGCTGTCCTGCTCGCCGTCCTGTTCGGCCTCATGGGCTGGGCCCACCTCCGGGAACGCCGCAACAACCTCCAGCCAACCGCGGTACGCATCCCCTGACCCGCACACGCCCGCCGTACGCAGAGCACGCACGAGCGCGGCCGCGTCGGCGTCGAGCCTGGACACCACATCTGCCGCGTGGCAGATGTGGTGGGCGCCGCGATCCGGTTAGACCCTAAGGTCCCCGACCACAGCCCTTGATCGGGGTTGTCACACAGGCACTTCGCCGGACCTGCCCGTGCCCCCGACATTCGCGTCCGTCGGGGGCACGGGCAGAGGAGGTCGCTATTCGGCGGGCAGGTCGTCGGTCCATTCGGTGTCGATGGTCACGTTGCCGTCGCTGGACATGATTCCTCCGGTAAGTGGCACCCAGGACGACGTGTTGTGGACATGCGCGGTGTTCGGGTCGACGACTATGGTGTCGGTGCCGTCGGTGACCTGCACCTGCAGGCGTCGTCCGCCGTCGGCATCGCCGAGGTCCTGGACGCCCGGTCGTGCGGCAAGCGCCCGGTAGGCACCGGCACGGACCTCGGGGGATACGGGCGCCTCACTGATCAACGAGATCAGCGTTTCCGTGGCGGCGCCGTCCTCTTGGGCGTCGCTCAGCGGGCCCGCGCTCGTGCGCAGGTGGCTGTCGGCGACCGCCGAGCGCAGCTGGGTATACAGGGCGTTCTCGTCTGCGGGCAACTGCCGTAGTTCGTCGAACGTCATCCGCAGCGGCCCGATGGCGAACGGCTCAGGCTTGCTGATGAGCTTGGTGAGCTTGCCCTCACCCTTCAGCCCTTCGCCCTTGATCCACAACTGACCGTCACGCTGGTACCAGTATTCCTCGCGCTGCTGTCCATTCTGAGTGACGGTGACGTGCCAGTACTTTCCCGGCTCTTCGTGAGTGCGTGCCGCGGTGGTGGCGGCGACCAGCAGGACGTCGCGGGCGCTCGTCATCGGTGGTGGGGCGTTCCCGAACCGGCCGGGCGCGATCACCAGGCCGGCGGCAACGGCCGCGACCGCGGCAGGGACCAGGATCCACGGGGCCTTTCGCCGGAAAGGACGCTGCCCCATGCTGTTGCGGAGCTGCCGGCGGCGCCGGGTGACGACGTCGGGCGACGGCGCCGGCTTGGCGAGCAAGGTACGGATCTCGTCCAGGTCATTCATGCCTGTTGTCCCATCATCTCGTGGATCTTCTTGCGCGCGCGGCTCAGGCGGGAGCCGACGGTGCCATAGGAGATGCCGAGCGCCTCGGCCACCTCTTGGTGGGTCAGGTCGGCCAGGCTGACCAGTGTCACCACGTCGCGCTCGCCCTGGTTTAGCGCGGCCAGGGCACTGGCCAACCCGGGGCGCATGCCGCGCGCCGCCACCACGTCGACCACCCTGCCCTCGTGGCTGTCGGCAGGCGGCTCGGCGCCCGCCCTGGCCAGCGCCCGATAGTGGCGCGCCTCCTTGCGCCGGTGGCGGGCCACCAGGTTCGTCGCGATCCCGAACAACCACGGCCGCAGCCCGCCACGGGCGGGGTCGAAGCGGTCACGGTCGCGGAAGGCCAGGCAGAACGTCTCCGCCGCGATGTCTTCGCCCGCCTGAACGTCCAGCCGTCCGGCCGCGTACGTGTACACCTGCTGGAAGTAGCGGTCGTAGACGGCCGTGAACTCCTCCGCATCCAGCCGGAATCGGGCGACGAGCTCGTGATCACCCGCCTGTCCGCGCGTCTCGGTCGTCACGTTTGGTCACCTTCCTGCGATCGGCCTTTGTCCGTCCTTCGCCGCATCCGCGCTGAGCTTTCCCGCCCTTGGGGTGTACGGCAGGCACTGTCCCTTGTCTCTGGTTCACGCACGGGGCTGCTTCTTGGTCGCGTATGGACAGGTGAGCAGCGCCTGAGTCCACAGCGGCCGCAGACCAGTCGAGCAGCCACCGGCTTCGTGGCGTGCGACCGGCGCTGACCGAGCGACTGTTCCGGGGGTGTGCACCCTGCGGTTCTACCTACCTCCTGCACCGGTCCGCAGGTGCGGGAGCGGCGAGCCGACGAGCGCGATGAGGACGCGGTCGTTCCCCCGCCGGGGGAACGGCGCCCACGCCGCAGAGTTGGAGGGCCGTCTCGCCCAGTGGTCCGGCCGTACGGGGGATCGCCGTTGAGACCTGGGCGCTTCTCATAGGAGATGCCGTACTTGCCGTCTTCGATGAAGCACTGCTCAACGTCGAGCGCCACAGCAGTGCGGACACCGTTACGGCAGTGATCCCCGTCCGACCACCGGGCACGTGAGATCCGGAGTGATCCGGGTGTTGAAGAGGGTGCGTTCCGCGGCGTTGCGGGTGAGGCGGGCAGCCTCGGCGAACGCTTCGCGCGCCTCGTCCCGCCGTCCGAGCTTCTCCAGCAGATCACCCTGTACGGCGGGCAACTGCGGATACCCCTTCAACGCCCCGCTCCCGGCCAGGAGGTCGACCAGTTCCAGGCCCTTGGCCGGGCCGTACGCCATGGCGACCGCGACCGCCCGGTTCAGCTCCACCACCGGGGACGGTGCGATCTCCACGAGCACCTGATAGAGCGCCGCGATCCTGGGCCAGTCGGTCTCGTCGTAGCGGCGTGCGCGAGCGTGGCAGGAGGCGATGGCGGCCTGGACCGCGTACGGGCCGACGGCCTCGACCCGGTCGAGCGCGGCCAGGCCGCGGCGGACCAGGAGCCGGTCCCACCGCCTGCGGTCCTGCTCGGCAAGGAGAACGGGCTCGCCGGCGGGGCCGGTCCTGGCCCTGATCCTGGAGGCCTGGATCTCCATGAGCGCGGCCAGGCCGTGCACTTCGGACTCACCCGGCATGAGCCCTTGCAGGATCCGTCCCAGCCGCAACGCCTCCTCACACAGCGGCGGCCGGATCCAGTCCTCGCCGGCGGTGGCCGAGTAGCCCTCGTTGAAGATCAGATAGATGACCTCGAGCACGGACGCCAGCTGTACCCGCATCTCGCCCGGGACAGGGAGCTCGATCGGCACGCCGGCCAGTGACCGCTTCGCCCGCACGATCCGCTGGGCCACGGCCGGCTCGGCGGCCAGGAACGCCCGCGCGATCTCGGCCGTCGTCAGGCCGCCGAACAGCCGCAGCGTGAGCGCCACGCACGACTCGGTGGACAGCACAGGATGGCAGGCCATGAAGATCAGGCGGAGCAGGTCGTCGCCGATGCGGTCGTCGAGCTCCGCGTCCAGATCCGGCTCGGGCCTGGTCTCCAGCTCGCGGCCGACCTGGGCGAGCTTGCGCTCATAGGTGGTACGGCGGCGCAGCAGGTCGACGGCGCGGTGCTTGGCGGTCAGCATGAGCCACCCGCCGGGGTTGTCCGGCACGCCGTCGCGCGGCCACTGCTCGAGCGCGGCCACCAGGGCGTCCTGGGCGAGCTCCTCGGCGGTGCCGACGTCGCCGACCATCCTGGTGAGCCCGGCGACGATCCATGCCGACTCGATCCGCCACACCGCCTCCACCACACGGGTCGGATCGGTGGCGGCCACGGGTATCAAGCGGTGAAGATCTGCAGGACCTCACCTTCACCTTCCCACTCGGGCCACAGGTCCCTGTGCAGCTTCATGAACCGCGACGACCACTCCACCACCTCCTCCTTGGACCGGACCTCGTAGATCGCATAGCTGATCATTTCCTTGGTCTCGGTGAACGGGCCATCGGTGACCGTGAGCTTGCCTTCGGTGACGGCCATCCGCGCGCCGTACTCGCTCGGCGCCAGGCCACCGGTGTCCAGCAGGACGCCCGCCTCGGCGGCCTGCTCACCCAGCTTCATGATCTCCTTCATGAGCTCGGGCGGCGGTGGAGTGGTGGCGCGCCGGGACTTGAGCAGTGACAGGTAACGCATCGTGATCTCCCATCGGGTCGAGGTTTTCTACCGCGTGCGATACAGGTGCAGCGCCAGGGCGGACATCCAGGTCCAGGCGAGCAGGATCGCCGCGGTGAACCCCAGGTTCAGCGCGACGCTCCCACTGCCGGAGGCGATCCCCGCGAACCCGGCGAGGAAGGCGATCCCGGTGACGAGCGAGAAGACCGTCCATCCCCGCCGGCCTCCGCGCCCGAACCGTCGCGCGACCACCAAGCAGGCCGCGACGAGGCTCAGGAACCCGATTCCACCGGTCACCATGTGCAGCACGCCATGCCACGAAAGCGACCCTTCGGGAGTCCCCATGGGGAACCCCAGTCGCGGATCGGCCACGAAGATCCCCGCCGCGACCATCCCCACTCCGTACGCGCCGAGGAAGGCCGGCCCCCAGGTGGCCGCCCAGGCCCGCCGTACTCCGATCGCGAAGGCGACGACCATCGCCCCAGTGAGCGCGAGGTTGCCCGTCTGGATCCACCCGAGATCCCCGTTGGCGAGCAGGCTCCACTCGTGCCGAGCCAGGTCGAACCCCTTCCGGGTCAGCGCCTGCGTGAGCGACAACACCACATAGAACGGCCCGGCGACCACTCCCCACACCAGCAACTTCTTGGTGGTCATGACCATCTCCCTTCGTTCCGCCCTCTCAGCACCTCCTCGAATGACCCCCGCCGCTTTCGACATCCGCCGGAAGAAATTTCCCGTACGGCATGCCTCATCCCTGTGAGTAGTCCTTTCTCCCCTGCCGCCAGGCGAGTACGGCCAGGTAGGTGAAGCCGGTCAGCATGGCCAGGCGCTGGAACAGCCCGGCGGGCGCGGGTGACCATACCCCCGCGTAGTCCAGACCGTTGAGCACGCCCGCGACCACCCAGAACACGATCACTCCGATCCCGCTGGCCAGGCCGTGGACGCGGTGGAACCGCCGAGAGAGGGCGAGTGCGGCCGCCGCGACGGACAACACCGCGATCGGACCGAGAATGTTGTGCAGGATGCCGTGCCAGGTGCTGCCTGCCGTTGTTCCCTCGGGGTTGTACAGACCCGGATCGATCACGAAGACGCCCGCCAGGACCAGCGCTGCTCCGGCGACCGTGATCAGCCGCGGACCCCAGCCTCCGACCGTACGGCGCAGCGCCTGGCCGAACGCGGCGATCAGCAGCCCGCTGAGCACGAAGCTCGCGATCTGGATCCAGCCCCGGCTGGATAAGGCCAGTTCGCTGATCCAGTCGCGCATCGGGTCGTACCCCGGCCTGATCGCGCCTTCGACGAGCCAGACGAGGGTGAACAGCGCGGTTCCGGTGATTCCGAGGAGACGAGTCGTCATCCATCTTCCCCTCTCAGAATCTGCATCATGCAGATAGTGTTTTGGGAAGATTATGAGCACGTAAGACAGATCCATGTCAACACCTGCCCGTCAGTCGGGCTGCAACAGGCGGGATCCTGCTCCAGCAGGGCCTGAGCGACTTCAAATGCCTGACCGCGCTGGACGGGGCTGACCGGGCTTCAAGTAGAGGTCGCCCCGTGCCCGTTCAGCCGTGGAGCGGGCAGTGAATCTGCCCCAGCCAGGCCGTCGGCGTACGGCCGGTGAGCGCCCGCGTCTCCCGGATGAAGTGTGCGTGATCGCTGTACCCGGCTTCCGCGGCCGCCGCGCTTCCCGGCCGGCCGCGGTCCAGCAAGGCCACGGCTTGCTTCATCCGGAGGATTCGGCCGGCCAGTTTGGGCGTCATGCCGATGTGTTCGGTGAACTGACGGACCAGGTGTCTACGTGTCCATCCGACGGTGCGCGCCAGATCCTCGATGCGTAAGCGACCACCGCTCGCACACAGTGTCCGCCATGCGTGCTCGGCGGTGGCTTCGCCGTTCAGCCTGGGTTGTGCGGCCAGCAGTCCGGCGAGCGCCTCGGGTACCGCCCGCCGCCAATCGTCGCGACGGCTGGCATCCGTCAGTTTGCTGGTGTCGCGCCCGAGCAGGTCGCTGATCCCGATCACGGGCTGACCGGTCAGCCCGTGCATGCCGATTCCCCTGAACAGGCGACGGGCCACCATCGGCGGCACGGAGACGGCGACCAGGGACGCTCCGTAACTGGTGGCCGTCGCCAAGACCATGCGCTCACGCGGCCCGCTCACCCACGCCTGCGGCGTGGACTGGCCCTCCAGCGCGATCGCACGCTCATCCCGGTTGAAAATGAGCGTCACCAGAGTTGTTGGGAAATGCCAGCGTTCCGGCTCGGGCTGGTCCTCAGGAGCAACATACAGCCCGGCATCGCGAATCACGTCCCCCGCTCGCGTCACATCCAGACAATATGTCCCCTACGGGGGCATTCGCCAGTGTGACAAGTCCTTTCGTTCGCGGCGAGGGGTGAGGAGCGTGCCGGTGGCTCGAGCATGTCCCTTTTCTTCAATACGGCACGCCTGGTCAACCTTCAGAATGGTGATCATTGAACGGGCGCGAAAGGGCATGCATGAAACCTCGCAGTGTTGTGGCTGCCGCAATCGTCTCCGCAGCCGCCCTTATGGTCTCCCCGGCACCAGCACAGGCGGGCCCCGATCTGCCGTATTGCAAATCCGGCTTCTGGTGCGCTTACAACTGGGGGTACGGCACCGGCCCCGTGAGTGAAGGCGACTGGCAAGGCGACGTCGAGTTCACCGGGATCATCAACAACGGTAACTATGACCCCGGGCAGGACCATATTCAGGTCGTTTACGTTTATAACGGCTCATGGCACAGCCGCTGCCTGCACTACAACCCTGGCCCCGGCGAATGGCGGTTCGAGCCGGGCATCGCCAGGTTGAGATCGGTGACATGGCGCGGTGAATGTTGACGAGCCCGACCGCCGGATCCTCTGCATTCTTCGCCTCGAAAGGACTTCGAATGCGTCTCCTCACCTCTGCTGTCATGGCCGCCGTGTCGGCCGCCGCCGTCATCTCGGCCGCGGCTCCTGCGTCGGCGAGCGGCAGCGTGCAGAACTGCCCGGCCGGGTACTGGTGCGCCTATGAGGATCCTTCTACTGTCGTGCTCAAGAGAGAGGGAAACTGGTCGGGAGCCCAACGTTTCCGCTACCTGGTCAACAACGGTAACCCCGACCCCGGGCAGGACCATATTCAGGTGGTGTGGTACACGGGTAGTGTTCGGCACAGCGACTGTCTGCACTACTTCTACAACGGCAGCCAGGAGCGCTTCTTGCTCGATACTGAGGTGCCGAATGGCGGCGCGTGGGTGCAGAGCGTGACGTGGCGCGGCGAATGCTGGTAAAGCCTGCACGGCGGGTGAACGCGCGCATGCGCGATCGAAAGCCTGTTTGATCGGTGCTCGCGTGTGAGATAACAGGTTCATGACAGCGCCCTGATGGCGGGTGACGAAGCGGTCACGCTTAAGGGGTGGGATCACCTTCTGACCGATCGTCCCGGCGTGGACGGCGTTGGCCGCGCGCAGTGGTGGGTCTGGTTCTCGTGATCTCATTGGTGCTCGCAGCCGGTGGGCTGATCGGCTTCCTGATCGATCCGCTGCACGTGCCGTACGCGCTGCTGGATGTACTCGACAAACGGGCCAGCGTGGTCAGCATGGGGATGGGCATGCTCGGCCTGCTGGTGGCCGGGCTCGCTCTGTGGTTCCAGGTCCGCACCGATTCCGGTTCCGGCGCTCCTGCGGGCTCGGTGTCGACAGGTCCCCGATCGCCGGCGATCAGCGGTGGTGATTCCCTCGGCCACCTCCATCACGGGCCACATCCGAATCAGGTCGGGCGTCCGGTACGGCTGGCGTCCCGGCCGCCGCACCTGGCGGGCCGTACGGAGGTCCTGGCTGAACTGCAGCATCGCCTGACCGCGGCGAGGACGCTGCCGGCGGTGGTGGCCGTGCACGGACTGGGCGGGGTGGGCAAGACCAGCTTGGTACTCGAGTACGCTCACCGGCACCTGGCCGACTACGACCTGGTGTGGCAGATACCCGCCGAGGACCTGGCGATCGCCTCGGCGGCGCTGGCCGCTCTCACGTCCTTGCTCGATCCGCACGAACTGGCCGATGCCGCCGACCCGGTCGACAAACTCCACGCCGTCCTGGCGGCGCGAACCACTCCGTGGCTGCTGATCTTCGACGACGTCCCTGATCCGGCTGCGGTGCAGGCACTGTTGCCGCCCGCCGGCCATGGTCATGTGCTGATCACCAGCCGAGCCAGCGCCTGGCCGGCTCAGCAGAGCCTTGAGCTGCCGGTACTCGAGCCGGACCAGGCGATGGCGTTCCTGCTGGAACGCACCGGCTATGACGACCCGGAAACCGCTGCTGCGATCGTGACCGAGTTGGGCGCGCTGCCCTTGGCGCTCGAGCAGGCCGGCGCCTATGTGACAGAAACCGGTACCAGCCTGGTCGCCTATCTGAAACTGCTACGCACTCAGCGCGTCAGCGCCCTGGCGGAGGGCCAGGCCTGGGGGTATCGCGAGCGGGTGGCCTCCACCTGGCACCTGTCCTTCACCCACCTCGCCGACACCGCCCCAGATGCCAGCGCCCTGCTGCGGTTACTGGCCTGCTACGCCCCGGACGCCATCCCCTATCAGCTCCTCCTGTCCCAGCCGGCTCCGCGGACCTCACCCCTGCTCCCGTACGGTGACCTGGCCGTCAACGCGGCGGTGGCAGCGCTGCGCCGCTACAGCCTCATCAGCCAACCCGCCGACGGTACGACTTCCCTGCACCGCCTCGTCCAGGCCGTCACCGTCGACCAGCTGCCCCCGGGAGAACGCACCCGATGGCACCGCACCGCGGCCGACCTGCTGGAAAGTGCTGTTCCCAAGGATCCGAAGTCCGTGCCCGACTGGCCGCGCTTCGCGCAACTCGTGCCTCATGCCCGTGCCGTCCTGCCGCCGGACTCGGAGAGCTTGGCACGTACTGCGACCTACCTGGGCGAAAGCGGCGACTACCGCACCGCTGCGCTCCTGTACAAGGAGATCACCAGCCATCGCATAGCCGTCCTGGGCGCCGATCACCCCAATACGCTGACCACCCGCGACGACCTCGCCCGCTGGACAGGTGAGGCGGGCGGCGCGTCCGTCGCCCGCGATGCCCTTGCCGCGCTGCTGCCTATCCGCGAGCGGGTGTTGGGCGCCGATCACCCCAACACGCTGACCACCCGCCACAACCTCGCCCGCTGGACAGGTGAGGCAGGCGACGCGTCCGCCGCCCGCGACGCCTTCGCCGCGCTCCTGCCTGACATGGCACGAGTGCTGGGCGCCCACCACCCCGACACCCTGACCACCCGCCACAACCTGGCCCACTGGACAGGCGAAGCAGGGGACGCCGCCGCGGCCCGCGACGCTCTCGCCGTACTCCTCCCCATCCGTGAGCAGGCGCTGGGCGCTCACCACCCCGACACCCTGACCACCCGCCACAATCTCGCCCGCTGGACAGGCGAAGCAGGAGAGGCCGCCGCGGCTCGCGACGCTCTCACCACGCTCCTCCCCATCCGCGAACAGATGCTGGGCACCGACCACCCCGACACCCTCTCCACCCGCGCCAATCTCGCCCACTGGAACGGGGCGGTTGGAGATACCGCCGTCGCTCGCGATGCTCTCGCCGCGCTCCTGCCGGACATGGCACGAGTGCTGGGCACCCACCACCCCCAAACGCTGACGACCCGCGCCACCTTGGCCCACTGGACGGAGGAGGCCGGAGACGCCGTCGCGGCTCGTGATGTCTTCGCCGTCCTCCTCTCCACCGAGATCCGCACGCTGGGCACCGACCACCCCGACACCCTGACCACCCGTGCGTACCTGGCCCACTGGATGGGGTGGGCGGGCGATACGGCCGGCGCCCGCGACCAACTCGCCGCGCTCCTGCCTGACATGGCACGAGTGCTGGGCGCCCACCACCCCGACACACTGACCGCACGCCACAACCTCGCCCAGTGGACGGGAGCGGCAGGTGACGCGACCGCGGCCCGTGATGCCTTCGCCGTCCTCCTCTCCATCGAGGAACGCATCCTCGGCACCGACCACCCCGACACCCTGGCCACCCGGGACAACCTCGCCCGCTGGACGCGCCGGGCACGGCGATCCTGGAGCCACCTGATCCGCAGCTTCCGGCTTTGAGACCAGAGGCCACGCGGCACCACACCGCAGGTGCGGGAGGTGGAGATAACTACAGGGTGAGTGGAGAGCCAACCGCAATGGCGGCCGCCGCGTGATCCAGGAGGCTCCAATGCATGGCAAACACACACTTCGCCACCGGTTGGCGGAAATACGCGTGGTTGGCGGCTGGAATAGCCATCGGGCTGTTCGGCACGAACAGCGAATGGTCGATTCCGATCGCCGGCTGGCTGTTCTCCATCGGCCTGATGCGCTTCACCCGAAGCTCCGGTGTGCTCGCCGGACTCGCGTGCGTCCTCCTGTCGTCGGCGGCGACGACGGTCGTGTACGTCGCGGCCGCAGGCCAGCTCAACGTCCTGCCGATCCTGATCGGCTGTCTGGTGCTGAGCCTGATCCTGAGTACTCCGCTCCTGCTCGACCGGCTGCTCTTCCGGCGGCTGAATCCTCTTCTGGCCACACTGGTCTTCCCGGCGGCCCGGGTGGCGGTCGAATTCCTGGTCGCGACGATCAGCCCGCTCGGGACGATCTTCGGGCCGCTGGCCGCGACGCAGTCGACGAACCTGCCGCTGCTCCAGACGGTGTCCGTCACCGGCATCTACGGGATCAGCTTTCTGATGGCGTGGGTCGCGCCGGTCGTCAACGTCGCGCTGGAACGACGGCTGGACTGGCCGTCGATCCGGACCCTCACGCTGGCGTACGTCTCGGTGCTCGTTCTCGTCCTCATCGGCGGTGGCCTACGGCTGGCCATGGCGCCGACGGCGCCGAGTCTGGTGCGCGTCGCCGGCATCAGCGCGTCGCTCACGGCAGAGAACCGGATGCGACAGATCAACAACTTCCACACGCCGCAGGTCCTGCCCGAGCAGAAGCCGACGTTGCGCAAGGCGTTCGCGGTGCTCAACGACGACCTGTTCGCCCACACCCGGATCGAGGCCGACGGCGGCGCGAAAATCGTGGCGTGGCCGGAGACCGCCGCGGTCGTGCTCAACGAGGACTACGCCGGATTCCTGCGGAAAGCCCAGGACCTGGCCAGAGAGAAGCAGATCTATCTCGACATGGGGATAGCCGTCATCCTCGACGGGCAGCCGCACTCACGCGACATCGCCGTGCTCGTGGCACCCGACGGCCGGGTGCTGTCCACCTTCGACAAGGCGCATCCGGTGCCCGGCATGGAAAGCCTGCGGCCTGGCGATGGAGTCGTGCCGGTGTCCGCGACGCCGTACGGCGGCCTGGCCAACGTCATCTGCTTCGACGCCGATTTCCCCAGCACGCTACGCACCCGCGCCGACATCATGTTCGTTCCCGCCAACGACTGGAAGGGCATCGAGCGGACGCACGCGGCGAACGCGGTGTTCCGCGCCGTCGAGAACGGATATGCCCTCGTCCGGCAGACCAGCAACGGCATCGCGATCACCGTCGACGCCTACGGTGCGAGCCTGGCCAGGACGAACTACTTCAGCACCGCGCAGCAGAGCATGGTCGTGTCCGTGCCGACGCGAGGCACCTGGACGGTCTACGGCCTGGTCGGCGACCTGTTCGCGTGGCTCTGCGTCGCGGGCGTCGCCGGGCTGGCGGCGCTGGCCGTACTGCGACGAATCGGGCATCAGGGCTGACCATGGGCTTTCGGGGTGAGAATGCGATGATGCCAGCAGCGCGGAACGGGGAGACAAACGGATGAGGGCTAGGCTTGCGGCACCGGTGCGCGCGCTGGCCATGATCGGCCTGTCGGTCGCGGGCATCGGCGCCGCCGTCCTGGTCGTGCTGAGCGCGGCACTGATGGTGGTCGGCGTCGGCCGGTACGTGTTCCCGCCGGCGGTGTCGCTGCTGCGTACGGTCGCGAACGCGGCCCGGCGGCTGGCAGGCCGGCTCGGCGTGGACATCGAACGCCCCTACGGTCCCCAGACGGATGCGGTCGCCCTGCTGAAGGAACGTGCGACCTGGCGGGACGTGCTCTGGGCGGTCCTCGACCCGATCATCGGCACGTGGGCGGCCGCGTTGGCGCTCGGCATGCCGCTCTACGGGTTGTACGGCGCGGCGGTGCAGCCGTTCGTGTGGCAGGCCAACGCCCGGGCCGGCGGCACCAACTCCTACGGCGTCATCCACGTGACCTCGACGGCCGGCGCGCTGGCGGCGATCCCGGTCGGGCTCGCGTTGATCGCGCTCGGCCTGTACATCGGGCCGAAGGTGCTGCAGGTGCGCGCCCGGTGGACGCGCGGGCTGCTCGGGCCGTCGCGGACGACCGAGTTGGAGCAACGGGTCGAGACGTTGGTGGAGACGCGCGCGGACAGTGCCGACGCGCAGGCCTCAGAACTGCGCCGGATCGAACGCGACCTGCACGACGGCGCGCAGGCACGGCTGGTCGCGCTGGGCATGGGGCTCGGCAATGCCGAGCGGCTGTTCGACGAGGATCCGGAGGCGGCCCGCGCCCTGCTGGTCACGGCGCGGGAGGCGTCGTCGAAGGCCTTGGACGAGCTGCGTGACCTGGTGCGGGGCGTCCATCCGCCGGTCCTGGCCGACCGGGGCCTCGCCGACGCCATCCGCGCCCTGGCGCTGGACTGCCTGCTCGATGTCGAGGTGTCATCCGATCTGACCGGACGGCCGGCGCCACCGGTCGAGTCGGCCGTCTACTTCGCCGTCAACGAACTGCTCGCCAACACGAGCAAACACGCGGGTGCGGCGCTGGTACGCATCACGCTCCACTACCGACACGGCGTGCTCAGCTGCGAGGTCGTCGACGACGGCGGCGGTGGCGTCGATCCGGACAACGGCACCGGGCTGCGTGGCATCCGGAGCCGGCTGGCCGTCTTCGACGGAACGATCGCCGTCGACAGCCCGCCCGGCGGACCTACTCGGGTGCGTCTGGAGGTGCCGTGCGCGATCAGGTCCGAGTAGTCGTCGCCGAGGACCTGTTCCTCATCCGGGACGCGCTGGTCCGCATGCTCATCGAGCACGGCTTCACGGTCGTGGCCGCCGTCGACAACGGCCCGTCCCTGCGCAAGGCGTTGGCCGAGGAGCGGCCCGACGTGGCGGTCGTCGACGTACGGCTGCCGCCGTCGTTCACCGACGAGGGCTTGCAGGCCGCGATCCAGGTGCGCCGCGAACGGCCCGGCTTCCCGGTGCTGGTGCTGTCGCAGTACGTGGAGCAGCTCTACGCCCGCGAACTGCTCGCGGACGGAGCCGGGGCGGTCGGCTATCTGCTGAAGGACAGGGTGTCCAACACCGAGCAGTTCATCGACGCGGTCGCATCGGTGGCCCGTGGTGGCACGGCGATGGATCCGCAGGTCGTCGCCAGACTGCTGACCCGAGGGGACGCGCGCGGCCGTACAGGCGAACTGAGCCCCCGCGAACGCGAGGTGCTGAGCCTGATCGCCGCGGGGCGCTCCAACGCGGCGATAGCTCATCAGCTCACGATCTCCGCCAGCGCGGTCACCAAACACATCGCGAGCATCTTCGGCAAGCTCCAGCTGCCGGAGTCCGAGGACGACAACCGCCGCGTCCTGGCCGTACTCGCCTACCTCAACCGCTGACCGACCGGCGCCGCACTGGTTCATTTCTTGTGGTGGCCGTGGTGTGGGCTTTTGCGGTGGTGTTTTGTGCGGCCTTTCCCATGAGGTGACTTGGGATGGTGGCGTGTCTGTGTTCTCGTCATGGAAATCGCGCCGGTGGAGGCGGCCAGGTGGACGATCGTCGCCGTGGTGGGGTGGGGCCGGAGGATGGCGGGCCGCATGGCGGTGACCGCTGGTTCGTCGGGGATGGCGAGGGTGCCGAGGGTGGTGTCCGAGCGGGCGTCGTCGACGAGTGCGGCGGCGGTGCCGAGGAGCGCCGCTCCGGCGAAGATCGCGGCGAGCTTGACGAGTCGCTGGCGGTTCCACCTCATGCACGGCTCCCGTCGTTGTCGGGCGACATCGATCTAGACATGGATCATGACGACCGTCAAGTACTCATTGATGTTTTTGCTGGTCAGATGGCTATCGACGGCCAGGCGGGCGCTGACGGTTTTCTGTGAGTTCGCTGCGAAGTCAGGGGCGACCCGAGATATGCGCACTCCTCTTGAGGGAGGGACAGCGGCGTCGAGGGACCCTGCTCCCAGGGTGGACTCGGTATCGGGGAGGAGGAAACGGGCGGATCGGGTTCCTAGATTCAACGTGTGACGACTGAAGCACGAGCCGCTCCAAGGCGGCGGTGGTGGCGGCGGGTTGCCGCCTGGAGCTTGGGCCTGATCGTCGTGCTGTCTGGCGTGGGATTCGGCTACGAGTCCGTGGCCGGGCGGAATGACGCCGAACGCTTTCCCGTGCCAGGGCGGCTGGTCAGTGTGGGTGACCATCAACTGCACGTGTATTGCACGGGGAGCGGGGCTCCCACGGTGGTTCTGGAAGCAGGATTGGCGGAGTCGAGCGCGAGCTGGGAAGGGATCCAGCGCGGGCTTTCCGGCGGCAATCGTGTTTGCTCCTATGACCGGGCCGGATATGCCTGGAGCCAGGACGGCCCGTCGCCGCGCACAGCCGAGCGCGAAGCCGGGGAATTGCGCACGCTGCTGGCCAACGCCGGAGAGGGTGGACCGTACGTCCTGGTCGGGCATTCCTATGGCGGCAACATCGTCCGCGTCTTCGCCCACCGATGGCCGACCCTGACCGTCGGCCTCGTGCTGATCGACGTCACCGACGAGAGCGCTGTCACTGCCCTCCAGATCTCCCGGCCGCTGCTCGCCCTGCAGTTCACCGTCGATCAGTTCCTCGTGCGCGTCGGCCTGCTGAGGCTATGGAGCGATGCCTTGGTGCCGGCCGAAGCCACCACGGCGGCTCGTGCTCAGGCTCTTGTCGTCTACGGCTCCAGGAGCATGGCTGCCGCGCGGGCTGAGGCCTGGGCCGCGGTCGACAGCGCCGCTCAGGTCCGCGCGACGGCCGGTCCCGGGGCGCTGGGCAATCTGCCCGTGGTGGTCATCGTCCCGGGTGGCCAGCCTGCCGACGCTGTCGAGCAGGCCAGGCGCCTTGCGGCGCTGTCGGCCCGTGGCCGCCTGGTGGTGGCCACGACAACCGAGCACTACGTGCAGCGATTCCAGCCCGATCTTGTCCTCAAGGCGGTCCACGAGGTCATGCCGGCGGTCAGTGGCGGGTTCGGGCGATGAGGGAGGTGGCCAGGGCGGCGGCTACCGGTAGCACGGTGAGACCGATGAGGTACATGAGGCCGATCGGCCACAGCCCCTGGTCACCTCGGTTCCTGATGACCCCGGCGGCGAAGTGGACGAGGAATGGGGCGGCGGCGAGCACGCCGTACAGGAGTCCCATCCGCGGCGCCTGCCAGCCTGCCAGGCCCGCCAGCCCGGCCAGGAACAGGAACGAGGGGATCAGGAATGGTGAGTCGAAGACCTCGCGCGCGGCGTCGGGGGCCACGTCGGAGCCGGTGGCCAGGCAGAGCAGCAGCAGCCCGGCCCCGGCCACCACTATGGCAAAAGCCCAAAAAACACCAGAAAGAGGCATGAAACTCCTTAAAACGACAGGCTACTTAGCTTGACCTAGGGAGAAAGCGCCGCCCCCTCCCGGCGTGCCCGCTCCGCCGCTGTCTGATCCCCGGCCGCCGCGTACGCCTCCGCGAGGCTCCCCAGCGCCCCGGCCAGGAACTCCGTCCAGCCCCGCGTCCGCCACAGCCGCACCGACTCCTCCAGGTGGCTCACCGCCTCCTCGATCCGCCCCTCGGCCAGGTCCACCTCGCCCAGCACCCACAGCGCGTCGGCCCGGTGGTGGGCCAGCCGGTGGGAGCGGCTGAGCGCCTCGGCCGCCTCGGCGGCCGCCCGGGCCCGCGGGTCGTGGTGCACGGCGTAGAGCCTGGCCAGTGCCACCAGCCCCATGGCCTCCAGGAGCGGATCGCGGATCTGCCGGTAGATGGCCAGCGCACGCACCATGTACTCCAGCCCCGCCTCGAACTCCCTGGCATGCCCGTGCGCCAGCCCCAGGAACTGCAGCGTGGTGGCCTCGAAGCGCGGGTTGCCCAGCTTCTCTGCCAGCTCCAGCCCGAGCAGCAGGTGCTCGATCGCCATGTTGATGCGCCGCGTGCCGTACGCGACCGCCATGCAGACGTGCGCCCTGGCCTGCCCGCCCAGGTGCCCGGTCTCCTCGGCCAGGCTCAGCGCGGTCCGCCCCGACTCCAGGCCCTGCGCCATCTCGCCCCTGGCCGCCTGGCCCCAGGCGCGCAGCACGTAGGCGTCGCACAGCCCGCGCTGCTCGCCGAGCTCGGCGAACATCTCGATCAGCCGGCCCGCGCCGTCGTACTGGGCGGCCATCGCCTCGCCGCCCGACTCCATCCACGTGGTGGCGTGCATGAGGCCCCGCCGTACCACCGCCTCGCCCAGCCGGTCGCCTGCCGCGAGACAGGCGTCGAGGACGCGCTCGTGCAGCGAGCGCCAGTCGTCGAACAGTCCGCAGACGTCGAAGTAACGTTCCACGCAGCAGGCCGCGTCCCAGGCGAGCGCGCTCAGGCCGAGCGCGCACGCCTGACGGATCGCGGCGATCAGGGCGGCGCGCTCGGCGTCGAACCAGGCGATCGGGTCACGCTCGGCGGGGTACTTCCACGCGGCGCCGTCGGGGGAGTCCCAGCGGGGAGCAGGCCCGTGGATGATGGCCGAGGTGGTGCCGGGCAGCTTCGCGGTGGCGAGCTCGGCCAGCGCGAGCCACGCCCCGAAGACCCTGCTCAGGGCCTGGGTCGTCGCGTGGGGGTCGTCTTCGGTGCCGCCGAGCTCGCGGGCGTACAGGCGCACCAGGTCGTGGAAGCGGTAGCGGAGCTGCCCGGCCGGGTCCACGCCCGCGATCAGCACCAGCTGGGCGTCCACCAGCGCCTCGACCAGCTCCTCGCCGGCCGCCACCGGCAGGTCGAGCAGCGCGGCGGCCACCCACCCGGCGAAGTCGGGCACGTCCAGCGTGCCGAGCAGCCGGAAGGCCCGGCGCGCCCGGTGGTCCAGCCCCACGTAGCTGAGCGCCAGGCTGGCCCGCACCGCGAGGTCGCCCGCGCTGAACTGGTCGAGCCGCCGCCGCTCGTCGGTGAGCTGCCCGGCCAGCCGGCTCAGCGACCAGTGCGGCCGTGCCGCCAGCCGCGCGCCGGCCACCCGTACGGCCAGCGGGATGTGGTCGCTCAGCCGCACGATCTCGGCCGCCGCCTCCGGCTCGGCGCGCACCCGCTCGGAGCCCGCGATCCTGGACAGCAGCTGCACGGCCTGCCCGCGCGGCAGCACCGACAGCTCGATCAGCGCCGCCCCCGACAGCCCGGCCAGCCGCGCCCTGCTGGTGACCAGTACGGCGCAGCCGCCCGTGCCCGGCAGCAGCGGGCGCACCTGCTGCTCGGAGGCGGCGTTGTCGAGCACCACGAGCATCCGCCGCTCGGCCAGCCGGCTGCGGAAGAACGCGGCCCGCTCCTCGGCCGTCTCGGGCAGCGTCGAGCGCGGCACCCCGAGCGCGGTCAGGAAGGCGGCCAGCACCTGGGATGGGTCGGCGGGCGTGGCCTCGGCGCCGTGCAGATTCGCGTGGAGCTGGCCGTCGGGGTAGTGGGAGGCGATCCGGTGGGCGGCGTGGACGGCAAGAGTGGTCTTGCCCACCCCGCCCATCCCGGTGATCACGCACACGCGCACCGGGCCGGGCCCGGGCGGAGGGTCGACGGCGAGCTGGTCCACGAGCTCGGCGAGCTCCTCGGTGCGCCCGGTGAAGTCGGAGATGTCGGCCGGCAGCTGGGCCGGGGCGGATTCGGCGGCGGGGACAGTGGCGGTGTCGGCGGGCAGAGTGCCGGTCAGGATGGCCTGGTGCAGGTGACGCAGCTCGGCGCCGGGATCGAGTCCCAGCTCGGCCGCGAAGACCCGGCGGGCGTCCTGGTAGGTGGCCAGCGCCTCGGCCTGCCGTCCCGATCGGGCCAGGGCCAGCATGAGCTGGGTGCGGGGCCGCTCGCGCAGCGGGTGCTCGGCCACCAGGTGGCTGAGTTCGGCGATGAGGGCGGCGTGCCGGCCGCGGGCGAGGTCGGCCTCGATCCGGTTCTCCAGCGTGGCCAGGCGTTCCTCCTCCAGCCGGTGGGCGTGGTCGCGCAATCCCTGGGTGAGGTCGAGCCCGGCGTAGGCGGGGCCGCGCCAGAGCGCGAGCGCCTGCCTGAGCAGCGCGGCCGCCCGCTCGTGGTCCCCGGCGGCCAGTGCCGTGCCGCCCTGCTCGGCAAGGGATTCGAAGCGGGCGGCGTCCAGCTCGCCCGGCTCGACGACCAGGACGTAGCCGGCGCTGGTGCGGATGATCCGGTCGCGGCCCAGCGTCCTGCGCAACTGGTGGACGTAGAGGCGGAGGTTGTCGGTGGCGGTGCGGGGCGGTCGGCGGCCCCACAGCGCCTCGATGAGTTCGGCGGGGGAGACGGCGCGCCCTGCTCGGCAGATGAGCTCTGCGAGCAGGGCGCGTGGCTTTCCTGCACCCAGCGGGAGCTGCCGGGTATCGGCTGAGACTTGAAGCGGGCCTAAGACGGCGTACTCCATCGCGTCCCCTGCACAAAGAAGATCAAATTCGCTTCAATGTGCATGATGGTTTGACTCCCGTCAAGACATGCCGTGGGAACACCGGCGGGCGGGTGCCCGCCGGTGTCCAGGTCAGCCGAAGTACCAGACGGCCAGGTAGTACTTGTAGGCGATCCCCCTGCAGAAGGACTTGAAGAAGTAGTGCGGGCAGACGCCGTAGTACAGGACGTAGTAGAAGACGTCGTCCGCCTGGTGCCTGCTGGAGATGTAACCCATCCCGCGCAGGGCGTATCCGTAGTCGTGCATCATGCACGCCGCACGGAAGTCGTAGCCGAACGGTTTGTCGGGCGAGCTGGTGCAGTAGTCGTAGAACACGCCGCGGACCCACCAGCCGGCGGGGGTCTTCACCCAGTACACGTAGCGCCAGGCGCTGTGGTACCAGACGTAGTTGATCCCGCAGTGGTAGAAGGCGAAGTGCCAGAAGTTCGTGCACCAGTACCACTTCTTGCCGTCCAGGTCCGCGTTGGAGGTCGGTGCCTGGTTGGCGTAGTCGTAGGCGTTGGCGCTGCCGCCGGCCACCGGGTCGGTCTGCAGGAACCGTCCCAGCTTGGGCTGGTAGAGCCGCACGCCCATGAGGATGGAGCCGTCGGGGGTGTCCGAGGCGCGCTCGGCCGCGCCGTGCCAGCCGTACCGGGTGGTGGGCTGGCCGGGCCGCGGGTTGCCGAACTCGTCGAAGTCCAGCGCCAGCGGGACCCCGTCGGCGAGGTTGTACACCACGTTGATGTCGTCGTGCAGGTTGGTCAGCTGCAGGCGGACGTCCCCGGTCGCCGAGGTGACGGCCGCCAGGCCGCCGGAGATCGAGTGGACGTTCCTGGTGACCGTCCCGCCCTCGACGATCCAGGCGGGAGTGTCGTCGTCGGCGTCGAAGTGCTCGACGCGCTGGCCGACGACCCCGCCGGGAAGCTGCTCCACCGTGGTGGTGTTGCGGCGCAGCTGCGGGTCCAGGGTGTAGGACTGCCGCAGCGAGCCCGAGGTGATGGACTTGACCAGGTCGGTGTTGTAGTAGTCGACCGTCAGCCCGGCGGGCGTGGCGGTGGTGCGCCCGTAGGCGTCGTAGGTGTATCCGGAGTCGGCCAGCCGGTCCCCGCCGTCGTAGGCGTGGTTCTCGGTGACCGCGCCGGAGCCGTCGCAGCCGCTCCTGGTGAGCGAGGTCCTGTTGGAGTCGGCGTCGTAGCCGTAGCCGCGGCGCGCGCAGGTCCCGTTCACGGTGTCGTCGACCCCGGTCAGCCGCCCCAGCTTGTCGTAGCCGAACACCTGGCTGGACAGGCCGTTGTGGGTGAGCTGCTGGCCGTGGATCGACCAGGTCACCGAGTCGTCCAGGAGCTTGACCCCGGCGGCGTTCTGGTAGCCGCGCCAGGTCGGCGCCCCCAACGGGTCCCTGGTGACGCCGTAGCTGATCCCGCCGGGCATGGTCTCCTTGATGAGTGACCCGTCCGGGGTGTAGGTGGCGGTGAAGGTGCCCGCGACCGAGTCGGTCAGCGTGGTGAGCAGGCCGGTGGTGGCGTCGTAGCCGTAGGTCACGGTGGACGGCGCGCCGTCGGTCTTCTTGGTGATGCGGTCGAGGGCGTCGTACTCCACGCTGGTCGTGCCGCCGTCGGAGTCGGTGTAGGACATCTGGCGGCCCAGCACGTCGTAGGTCCTGGTGATGGTGGCGCCGCCGGTGGCCGCGGTCTGCACCACGTGGCCGGCCGCGTCGTAGGTGGTGGTCACCTCGGGCACCGCCGTACCGACCCCGCCGGTGACGGTGGTCTTCACGATCTCGCCCGCCGGGTTGTAGGAGGTCGTGGTGGTCCTGGTGACGCCGTTGGCGTTCTCGGCCACGCCGGTGACGCGCCCGCCCGCCTCGTAGGTGTAGACCTTGCTGACCAGCTCGGTGGGGTTCGTCCCGCCGTCGGTGATCGTGGACTTGGCCTTGGTACGGCACAGCAGCCCCGCCCACTCCGGCTTGGCGCCGCAGGTGCCGGTGCCGTCGGCCGTGTAGTACTCGTTGGTCTGGGTGCCCGTGTCGGTGCCCTTGGGCGAGGTGGTGGCGATCACCCGGCCCTCGGTGTCGTAGGTGGTGGTCTTGGTGATGGCCAGCCCGCCGGGATCGTCGACGGTCTTGACCTTCTTGCCGCTGTTCCAGTCGTAGTAGGTCTTACTGGCCCGCTGGTCGCCGTCGGTGGACCGGCCCTGCACCCAGGCGCCGACCGTGACGGTGGTGACGAGGTTGGCGACCTTGGCGTCGCTCGGCCTGCCCTCGTCGTAGGCGTTGACGGTGTGCTTCCTGGCCGCGACCGTCGCGCCGTCCAGCCTGACCAGGTGGAGGGATCCGTACTCGGCCAGCGTGCGCTGCCCGTCGGCGCTGAACTCGCTCTGCTCCGACAGCAGCCGCGCCCGCTCGGCGGTCGTGGTGTTGAGCAGTCCGAGCTGGGCCAGGTCGGCGGCGGCGGTGGCGCCCTGCCCGAGTGCGAGAGCCCGGTTGCCCGGCGACAGGGTCAGCACGGTGTTGCCCTGCCCGTCGTACTGGCTGGTGGAGACGGCGCCGCCCGGCTCGGCCCGGTTGACCACCTGGCCGGAGGCGTTCAGGTAGGTGATCGTGGCCCGGCCGTAGTCGGAGGCGGCCAGCCCGCCGCGCCCGGTGTGGTTGGCGGGCACCTGGTCGGCGGGGAAGACGGCGGTCGCGTCGACCGGGGGATCGTTCTGGCCCCAGGTGGCGGCCGTCGCCGGGTCCAGCGGGTACGGCGTGCCCGCGCCGCTGATCGGCACGTCGTAGACGACCGAGGTGGTGGCGGTGCCGTTGGTCTCGCTCGGCGTACCGGGCCGCAGCGTCGGCCTGGAGGCGGTGAGCAGCATCCCGTCGGAGGCGATGTCGGGGTTGCCGGCCTTGCCGTACGTCAGCGTCCACGGCAGCTCGCCGGGCGGGGAGTAGCGGTTGACCCGCCCGTTGAGGTCGTAGTCGTAGCGGGTCTTGACGGTGGGTGCGTTCGGGTTCCAGGTCTCGCGGAGCCGGCCCAGGTCGTCGTAGAGATACTCCGACAGGCCCTGCGGCGCGCTCGTCCCGCCCTCCCAGAGGCTGATGGTCTTGACCTGCCCGGCCACGTCACCCAGCTGGGCGCCCGCGGTGGTCGTGGTGGCGTAGTCGATCTTGATCAGCCGGCAGCCCTTGGGCAGCGCGGCCAGGGTGTCGACGTCGCAGTCGGACTGCGCGGCGACCGCCCACGTCGGTGCGATGATCTTGATGGGCCTGGCCAGCGAGGTGCCGGTGACGGGCTCCCACACGAACACGGTGCTGCCCTGGCCGATCGACGGGTACACCGCGCGGACCAGGTAGGCCGTGGCCGACGGGTCCACCTTGGCGAAGACCGTCCGCTCGGCGGAGTTGGAGTCGGTCAGCGTGTAGCGGTCGGCTGCCGCGTCGTAGGTCAGCTTCATGTTGGTCGCGTCCGGCTGCGCGGTGAAGGAGCCGTCGGCGTTCTTGGTGAAGGCCACCGAGGTGTCCTCACCGGTCAGCTCGATCGAGGTGGCCGAGGTGGCGTGGAGCTGCACGAACGTGCCCTGCCCCGCTTGGGCCAGGCCGTTCGGGGTCCACTCGCTGCCGAAGATGGCCGCCACGCCCTGCAGGGAGGAACCCCGGCGCGGGTCGCGCGAGGAGAACGAGCGCATGAGCCCGACCCCGAACACGTTGGCGTCGGTGGCCGCCATCCTGAAGTCGCCGGTGAGCATGTTGACCGAGCCGGGACCGACCGGCTGGGTGGTCGCGCCCTCGGCGTCGCGGTCCACCACCAGGTCCACGCTGCGCGAGGCCGCCGTGCCCGAGGAGGTGGTGAACTCCGCGCGCACCTGGATGACCCCGTCCTCGGCCAGCGTGTGCGTGGTGTCCCACACCAGGTCGGGCGAGAGGCCCGAGCTCATGGTCACCGGCCAGGTGACGGCCGAGCCGTCCGAGCGCTTGCGCACGTCCGCGGCGGGCACCTGATGCCAGGTGTCGGCCTCGCCGCGCCGGTAGGCGAAGGTGACCGCGGTCAGCCCCGGGCTGCCACTGGCCGACAGCACCGTGCGGCGGGCCGTGGTCTGCCCGTCCGTCGGCGAGGTCACCGCCGACGTGCCGGCGTTGAAGGTGTACGCGGTCGCCGCCGACACGCTGCCCGCGGTGTTGCGCACCCACGCCTGCAGCGTGTGCGGGCCGTCCGCGGTCGGCGTCCAGCTCAGCGTGTACGGCGAGCCGGTGGTCGCCGCCGACTGCTGGGCGCCGCCGTCGAAGGCCCACAGCACGGCCGCCACACCGGAGCCGGAGGGCGTGATGGTGAACTGGCCCGCCTGGCCGGCGCCCTTGGCCCAGTCGCCCTCCGGGTAGTCGGTGGAGGAGACCGCGGGGGCGGCCGGGGGAGTGGCGTTCACGGTGAAGCCGAACCAGCCCGACCAGGCGCTGTAGTCGGTGCCGTCGTAGGAGCGCACCCGCCAGCCGTAGGTGCCGTTGGCCAGCGCCGAGGCCGCCTTCCACGAGCCGGTGCCGCCGGAGGCGACGCCGGAGACCGAGCCGCCGCTCAGCTTGGTGACGTGGTCGGAGGTCCAGATCTCGAAATCGGCGCGGAGCGCCTGCCCGTCGGCGTCGCTCACCTTGGCCGACAGCGTCGGCTGGGTGGCGTTCGTGGTGGCCGGGTTGGTGCAGGTCGAGCAGGGGGCCAGCGCCAGGCTCGTGGGCGTGGCCGGGACCGTGTTGTAGGTGATGGAGATGTGGGGGTTGTTGTCGAAGCGCTTCCAGTAGTAGTTGTCGGTCTCGCTGCCGGCCTGGACCTTGAACGTGATCGACGTGCCGCCGGCGTTCATGATGTCCTGCAGCGCGCTGGCCACGTCCCAGCCGACCCAGCTGGACGGGCAGCTCGACGGGCCGCCGCTGCCGCTGGAGGACCAGCCGTAGGCCACGTTCTTGGAGCCGATGGTCAGGTTGGAGGCGGGCTGGTTGCTCCAGTTGGTCGAGGAGGTGATCGCCGCGGTCCTGTACAGCCCGACGTTCCTGGCCGAGCAGGACCATGCCCAGGTCTCGTAGATCTGGAAGGTGGCCGAGACGATGTGCTTGCCGGTGCCCATGCCCGACAGGCCCATGTTGAAGAACGAGCGCCGCTTGTAGCCGCCGGAGTTGGAGGTGCCGGCGGTGGCGTCGTTGGAGGAGTTGTAGTACGTGCTGCTCGGGTAGGCCGAGTCGACGTAGGTCCAGCTGGAGCGGGCCGCGGTGAAGCTCGGGTCGATCGTCACCGGATAGACGGTGCTGGGATTCGTCAGCAGCGCCGCGTCCGGGGTGACCTTGAGCTTGCCGCCGGACAGCTTGATCCCCATCCTGGCGCGCCTGCCGGGGACGCCGGTGTTCCTGAGGGTCGCGGCCTCTTCCGCGGCGTCCCACATCTCGGGCGCCGCGCCGGTGAACACCGGGTCGCCGTCGCCGTCGACCACCTGCACGTTGCCGTGCTTGTCGGCCTTCAGCACGCCCTTCTTGGCCTGGGCGGGGAAGGCCAGCTCGGCCAGGCGCGGGTCCGCGGCGGCCTGGCGGTTCTTGACCACCAGGTGCTCGGCGAAGCCGTCCACGTCGGCGGTGAGCACCAGGTCCACCCCGGGGATCACGTCGGGGTAGGTGGCGCGGGAGCCGTCCAGCACCGGCTTGGGCAGCGCCCCGACCGGCGAGCCCAGGCTGACCTGGGTTCCCTTGGCCTCGGCGGTGACCATCGGGCCCTCGCCGCCGCCGGAGAAGCGGTAGGTCGCCGCGGCGGCCTTGGGAGCGACCGAGCCGTCGGCGCTGACCGCCAGCGTCGCGTCGGCGGGGACCCACTCCGCCCCGCGCTTGACGCGCACCGGCCGGTAGCGGTGCTCCAGCGTCATGGTGCCGTCGGGGTTGACGTAGTACTCGTCGGTCTGCGTGGTCATGGCGGCCGTCTTGATTCGCTTGCCGCACACCTTGGCGGCGAGCTCAGCGGCGATCTGGGTGGGCATCTCGTCGGGGCAGCCGGCCGGGGCCGGCGCCTGGGTCTTGATCGGGATCGTCGTCGCGCCGGCCTGGTTCGGTACGAGCGCCCAGGACACCAGCGCCAGGACGACGACGGACGGTAACGCGGCACGCCGCGTTAATCGCTTGAACACCGTCAGCCTCCACTGAACGCGAATCGGACAACGCGCTCAGGGTGATCAGCGTCCGTATAGGCGCCGTATAGATCCCGTAGGAGCCCGGTTCCTCAGTCCCGCTTGGGCATCTGCTGGGTCGAGCAGTGGATGCCGCCGCCGCCCTCGCCGAGCGTGTCGACGGGCACCTGCACGACCTCGCGCCCGGGGTAGAGCTCGCGGATGATGGCGGCGGCATCCTTGTCGGCCCTCTTGTCGCCGAACCGGGGCAGGACGACCCCGTCGTTGACCACGTAGTAGTTCACGTAGGTGGCCAGGAAGCCCTCGCCGCGGCGGCCGATGTCCACCGGTTCCGGCAGCTCGACCAGTTCGAGCCGCTTGCCGCGGGCGTCCACGGCCGTCTTCATCACCTTGCGCGCCTGGTCGTAGGCCGCGGTCCAGACGTCCTGGGGGGCATCCTCCGGCGGGGTGCTGATCACCACGACGCCGGGTTCGGAGAAGCGGGCCAGCGCGTCGATGTGGTAGTCGGTGATGTCCTTGCCCTTGACGCCTTTGACCCAGATGAAGGTGGTCGCGCCGAGGGTTTCCCTCAGTCCCCGTTCGATGTCGGCGCGGGTCTTGCCGGGGTTGCGGTTGTCGTTGATCAGGGAGCTTTCGGTCGCCATGAGCGTGCCCACGCCGTCGACCTCGATCGAGCCGCCTTCGGCGACGATCGGCGCCTTGATCCTGGTGACGTGTTCCATGGCCAGGATCTCGCGGGCGACGTCCTTGTCGCGGGAGTGCACCTGCTTGCCGCCCCAGCCGTTGAAGTTGAAGTCGACCCCGGCGATGTTCTTCCCGCCGAGCACGAAGGTCGGCCCGCTGTCGCGCATCCACAGGTCGTCGACCGGCATCGGCACGACCTCGACCTGAGAGCCGCAGGCGCGCCGCGCGGCCTTGACGTCCTGGGGATTGGCGAGCAGCACCACCGGTTCGAAGTCGGCGATCGCGCGGGCGATGCCGGCGATGTCATCGCGTACCCCCGCGATGTCGGACTTCCAGATCAGCTCGGTCGGCCACGCCATGAAGGTCAGCTGGTGCGGATGCGTCTCTTCGGGCATCAGCCACCCGCTCTTCTCCACGGCGGTCGTCACCCCGCTCGCCGTCGAGGACGAGCCGCAGGCGCTCAGCGCGCCTCCGAAAGCCGCCAAGACCGCGGCTTGGAGCGTCTGACGTCGCGATATCCGCACAACATTCCCCCTGACTGAAATTTCCGTCAGGAATGAGCCTACCTTGCCGGTCCGCTCACGGCTCCCCGCCCGGGCGGCGCGGCCACGATCGGGCGTCGGCAGACGTACGTGCGCGCGGGCGGCAGATTGCGCCAGATGGTCCTGGTCGTGAGCACCTCGTCGAAGGCCGCGCCCAGCCGCCCGCGGAACCGCCTGCCCGGGCCGAGACGGGTGCCGGTCAGGTAGGCGATCGTGGTGAAACTGCCGCCGGGCGCCAGGACCCGCGAGACCGCCTCCAGGATGCGCCCCTGGGCCCGTTCCGGGATGAGCGTCCACGGCAGCGCGCTCACCACGGCGTCCACCTCGCCCTCGCCGATGCGCGAACCCAGGTCGGCGGCGTCCATGTGGAGCACCTCCAACCACGGACGGGTCTGCGCCAGATGGTCGACCATCGCGCGGTCGGTCTCCACCGCCACGAACCGCGCTCGGGCCGGTAGCCGCGATCTGATCAGCCCGCTGATGGCGCCGGTCCCCGGCCCCAGCTCCAGCACGGTCGGCGCTCCCCGCTTCGGCACCACCTCGACCAGTTGCGCGGCCAGCGGTTCCGAAGTGGGGGCGAACGCGCCGATCACCAAGGGTCTGCGCACAGCCGCTTTCAGGAAGGCGCCAAGATCAGATCGCATGTCTCGACGCTAGTGACGCTGCGGTCCGGCCGACTCCTGCCTGACGGCGATCTCCCGCCTCCGCCCATGAGCCGGGCCCGGCGGCCGACAGGCCGGACCGCTCCTCCGCCGGGAGGACCCGCCCACGCCCGCGGTAGGCGGTCCTTCCTAGTGCCTCCGGCTCGTAGGCGTCAGCCGTCGTGGGTGGTGGCCGTGGCGACCACGCCGGAGTCAGGCAGCTGTGCGGCCCATTCCAGCCAGCGCTCCCTGGTCGTGCGGTTCGTCTCGGCGTGGGCGCGCCGTCCGGTGCCGCCCCCCTGCCAGGGGCGCGGACCTTCCAGCGGCCGGTACTCGCATCCGGCCGCGTCCAGCCTGGCCAGGTGCCCATCGCGCAGCCGCTCGACCAGGGACGGGTAGTCGGCCGGCGCGCCGGACCACACCGTTTCCGCGATGGCGCAGGCGCGCGGGAACACCATGTAGTCCAGGTGCCGCTCGTGCGGAATGTACTCGCTCCACGCCTGGAACTGCCCGCCGAGCACCCTGGCCCGCTCCTGATCCGTCCACGACTCGGGCAGCGGCGCGAACGAGGCCGAGTCCTCCAAGGTGATCGGCCCGCCGATGGACAGCGGCTCCTCGGGCAGGTCCGACTGGTCGTAGTCGAGGTAGGTGGGGTAGACCGGCGCGCGCACCACGTCGTGCCCCGCGGCGGCCGCCTGCCGGGAGATGGCGTCGCCACGCCAGCACATCACGATCGTGTCGGCCAGCACGCCTCCGGTCTGGAACGCCTCGTCCCAGACCACCATGCGCTTGCCGCGCCCGGCGAGATACGTGCCGACCTCGCGCAGGAACCAGCCGTGCAGCTCGCCGGGCCGCTCGGCGCCGATGGCCGCCATGTGCGCGGCCACCTCGGGATCGCCCGGCCAGTCCTTGGTCACGCACTCGTCGCCGCCCAGATGCACGTACGGGGTGTCGATGGCGGTGAGCAACTCGTCGATGAGCTCGCACACCAGCTTGACCGCGGCGGGGATCGGCTTGAGCACGCCGGCCGAGATGCCCCAGCCGCGCAGCACCTCGTCGGCGCCGGTGCCTAGCTCGGGGAAGGCGGTCAGCAACGCGGAGGCGTGCCCGGGCAGGTCGATCTCGGGGACTATGGTGATCCCTCGCTCGGCGGCGTAGGCAGAGACCTCGGCCAGGTCGTCGAGGGTGTAGTAGCCGCCGTGCGGCGTGCCGTCGAAGGCGGGCTCGGCACGCTCACGGCCGACCAGGGTTTCGCGGCGGTGCGTGGCCAGCTCGTTGATCTCCGGATATTTCCTGCTCTCGATGCGCCAGCCCTGGTCGTCGGTGAGGTGCAGGTGGAGGCGATTCATGCGATGCATGGCGAGCAGGTCGACATAGCGCAGCAAAGTGCGCTTGTTCATGAAATGTCGGGCGATGTCCAGCATGCCGCCACGCCAGCTCAGCGCGGGCTCGTCCTCGACCTCGCCACACGGCACCACGCCACCCGGGCGCCAGGCGGCTCGATACGCGTCCGGGCCGAGCAACTGCTTCAGTGTCTGTACGGCATGCCGTACGCCCGCAAGATCCGCACCGATGATCTCGGCCCCGTCGCCGGAGATCCGCAGCCGGTAGGACTCCGGCGCGCCCGCCCCCAGGCGCACAGACAGCGCGCCCTCGGGCCCGGAGGCCGCGGGCAGCGGGCCGAGCAGCAGTCGCACCGCCTCGACCAGGGCAGGATCACCGTGCACGCTGCCGAGCGTGAAGGTCCCCTCGGCGCTCGCCGCGTGGCGGGGAGCGGGCAGCAGGGTGCGATAGGGATCGGTCATGCCACTACCTTTCGTGAGCTTCTGGTACGGAGATAGAGCGTGAGAGGCACCACGGCGCCCGAGGAGACCGCCACGGTCGTGAGCGCGCCCGGCAGCCCGACGTGGTCGGCGAGGAACCCGATCAGCGGCGGCCCGCCCAGCATCCCCGCGTGCCCGATGCCGGCGGCCAGACCCACGCCCGCCGGGCCGCCGAGCGCCCCCGCCTGCGCGATGGCCAGCGGGAACACGTTGGCCAGCCCCACGCCGACCGCGACGAACCCGCCGAAGGCCACCGCCACGGAGCCCGTCCACGACGCGGTGAGGACGCCGCCCGCCGCCAGCAGGGCACCGATCACCAGGACGGCGGTCTGGCCGTAGCGCCGCACCAGGCGGCTGCCCGCCAGCCGGGCCAGAGCGACCGCCACCGAGTACGCGGAGAAGCCGTAGGCGGCCAGGCTCGCCCCGGCGTGCAGGGAGTCGCGCAGGTGCAGCACGCTCCAGTCGGCCACCGCCCCCTCGCCGAACGCCGTGCACACGGCCAGCACCCCGCACAGCGCCACGCCCAGGCCGAACGACCCCCGCCCGCCCTGCGTGGCGATCACCGCGGGGACCCTGCCGCGCAGCAGCGGCCTGGCGAACGCGGCGGTGCAGCCGAGCGCGAGGGCGGACACCAGCAGGAAGTGCTGCCAGGTGGTCAGCCGGGCAGCGACGAGGCCGCCGAGCAGCGCCCCGGCCAGGCCGCCCGCGCTCCACAAGCCGTGCAGCACCGACATGACCGGCCGCTGCGTGGCCTTCTCGACCTCGACGGCCGCGCTGTTCAGCCCGATGTTGAGGGCGCCGTAGCAGAGCCCGGTCACCGCGAGCATCATGCACAGCGCCGCCATCGTGTCCGCGAGCGCGACCACCGGCAGCATCAGGCCGACCAGCGCGAGGGCGACGAGGATGACAGGCCGCGTGCCGTACCGCACGCACAGGCGCCCGCTCACGGTCATGGCCAGCACTGTGCCGACAGACATGCACATGAGCGCGACGCCGAGCCCGCCCGTGGTGACACCCAGATGGTCCTTGACCGAGGGGATGCGCACCACCCAGGTGGCGATGACGACGCCGTCCAGGAGGAAGAACAGCGACAGGGGCATACGTCGCAAATTAACAGGATGGTATCCAGAAAAAAAGAGGCTGTGATAAACAATCGCCATGCCCCGCACCGCCTCCCCGCACACCGCGCGTCTGATCAACGACAGGACGGCGTACGACCTGCTGCTGGCCCACGGCCCCCTGTCCAGAGCGGAACTGCAACAGCGCACCGGCCTGTCCAGGGCGACGGTCGGCGACCTGGTCGACCGCATGGAGGAGCAGGGCCTGATCTCTCAGGTCGGCCAGTCGCAGACCCGGCGGCGTGGCCCGAACGCGCTGCTCTACGGCGTCGTCGCCGACCGGGCGCACGTGGCGGGCGTGGAGGTCCGCCCCGACCAGGTGCTCGCCACGGTCAACGACCTCACAGGACGCCAGGTCGGCGCCGCCGCGCTTCCCCAGGATCGGCACGCGGCGCCCGACAAGCTCGTGTACGACACCATCGCCGCCGCGCTGGCCGACGCCAAGGTCGCCCGCCTGGACGGCGTCGTCATCGGCACACTCGGCGTGGTCGATCCGGTCACCGGCGACGTGGCCTTCATCTTCGCGCTGCCCACCTGGCACGCCAACCTGCTGCCGGGCCTGCGCGACCGGCTCGGCGACGTACCCGTCCTCGTGGAGAACGAGGTCAACCTGATCGGCCTGGCCGAGCAGCGGCTGGGCGCGGCCCGCGGGCACGACACGTTCGCGCTGCTGTCGCTCGGCGAGGGCATCGGCGTGGCGGTGATCCTGGACGGCCGCCTGCACCGCGGCAGGTCCGGCGGCGCCGGTGAGATCGCCCACGTGCCCACCACTCTCGGCGGCAGCACGCTGCAGCGTCTCGTCGGTGGCCCCGCCGTACGCGAGCTCGCCCGTCAGTACGGCCTGCCCGCCGACGACGCCGTTTCAGCCGTACGGCGGGCCACACCCGACTTCCTGGACGCGCTCGCGGACCGGGTCGCGATCGCGGCGATGGGAGTCTGCGCCGTCCTCGACCCCGGCTTCGTGGTCCTGGCAGGAGAGATCGGCAGGGCGGCGGGCGCACCGCTGGCCGCCAGGGTGGAGGAGCGGCTCCAGCGCGAAACCCCGCTGCCCACCCAGGTCGCCGTCGGCACCGTGGCGGGCGACCCCGTGGTGCGCGGCGCGGTGGTCATCGCCCTGGAACGCCTGCACCGCCAGACGTTCGGCGAGCCCGAGTCCTGACGGGCCCCGCTGAATGATATTGGGCGATATAGACCACTTTAACCAACCTTGCACTTACTTGGTCAGTTTTTGTCAATCAAACGATTGACTGGGCGATTTGGGGTATTTACGGTCCCCTTCATGAGTACAGGTGAAAGCGGCCAGCGGGAGATGATCCTCCAGGTCGCGACCAGGCTGTTCGCCGCCCTTGGCTACGACGGCACCTCGACCAGGCAGATCGCGGAGGCGGCGGGACTCAACATCGCCACCATCAACTATCACGTCGGCAGCAAGCGCGAGCTCTATCTCGCGGTCATGGAGCGGGCCCACGTGGATCACGCGGCCGTCATGGAGAAGGCGGTCAAGGACCTGTGGTCCGCTCCGCCCGACCAGAAGATCGTCGCCCTGCACCGGCTCATCGACGACTACATCGACTTCTGCGTCGAGCATCCCGAGGTCCCGGCGCTGTGGATGCACCGGTGGCTCTCCGACGCCAGCGACGTCACCGAACTGGAGCCACGGTACGTCCAGCCCCTGGCCCAGTTCGTCATCGACTCCATCACCCCGCTCGTCACCGCGGATGACGTGGACGTGGACTACACGATCAACTCGGTGATCTGGTGCATCCACAGCTTCGTGCAGAGCGGGGTGTTCGACAAGAGCGGCGAGCGGCGCGCTCCTGACGACCCTCGCGTACTGAAGCGCTTCCGCAGGCACATGCACCAGATGGTCCACCGCACCCTCGGACTTCCCGGATCCGCTCCCTGATCACACGACCAGGGCCTGACGAACGTTTCTGTCACCCCGTGAGATATTTCCCCAGGTCGATGTTTATTTTTGATGTCAGCGGCAAGCAACGCGCCTGCTGATAAACATTTCCCTTTCCTCCGGAGCTCGGGGCAGAAAGGAGAGCCGACGGGCTTGCCGTCGGCTCTCTTGGGTTTGTCTACCACCACCAGCGCCTACGGCGGCAGCCGCCGCCGCAGCCGCCGCCCCAGCCGCCGCCGCCCCACCAGCGGCGGCGCCAGCCGCAGCCGCGTCTTGGCCACAGCCAGTTCGGACCTGGGCCCCAGCCGCCCCACGCAGGGAAGCCGAAACGTGCCATGTTCCCCCCAATGAGCTGACTCTCGATGCGAGAGCCGTCCTATGTTGACAAACGGACAATAACACTCGAAATGGGGGCATATCGGGACATAGGGGGAAGGCTTTGAGAATGCTTTGTGTGGTGTTCGAGGGAAGTGTGGCGGTGGTCGGTCGGTTGAATGTGCGGCGCTTCCACAATGGTGGGGGTTGAGCGCGAGCGCGCTTTGTTCGATTCCTTGGGGAAAATGCACCATACAATGACGAAATCTGATGTTTCCCAATCCTGTGAGGCGCCGCCGCGTGACGGATATGCAGGGTTCTATGAGCGGGTCGCCTCGTAGTCGGGGAGCGCGGCGGGGGTGGTCGCCGGGCGCATGGTCAGTGTCAGTACGGCCAGCCCGGCGAAGATGATCGCGGCGATGAGGCCGGTGACGTGCAGGCCGGCCGTGAACGCCTCCCGCGCGGTGTGCAGCAGATCAGCGCCCTGGGCGGCGGGAAGGTGCCGGCTGGTGGCGACCGCGCCGGCCAGCGAGTCGGACGTGCCGTCCATCCGGCTGCGGTAGACCACCGCGGCCACCACGCCGAGCAGCGCGAAGCCGAGCGAGCCGCCGAAGTAGTTGCCGGTCTCCGACATCGACGCCGCCGAGCCGGCGCGCTCCGGCGGTACGGATCCGACGATCAGCCCAGTGCCCAGCGCGAACAGCGGGCCGGTGCCCAGCGCGAGCACGGTGATGCCGATCATGACCAGGGGCAGGGCGAGCTTGCCGTCGGCGCCGACCAGCAGCAGGCTGCCCAGCGCCGACCCCGCCAGCCCGCCGGCGATGGCTGTCGTCTGCTTCATCCGCCGGGCCAGCGCCGGTGCGGCCATCGTGCCGGCCGCCGTACCCAGGCCCATGGGTGCGAACAGCAGTGCCGACGTGAACGGCGAGAAGCCCAGCACGCTCTGCAGATACTGGGTCACCAGCAGGCCCGTGCCGGCCATCGCGATGCCGGCGAAGGCCAGCGCGACGAGTACGGCCGTGAACGGACGGTTGCGGAACAGCCGCAGGTCCAGCAGCGGCGTCTCCAGCCGGAGCTGCCGGCGTACGAACAGCAATCCGAGGACCGCGCCGGCGACGAGGGCCAGCGCCGGGACGGCCGACACGCTCTCGACGGTCAGTTGCTTGATGCCGTAGACCATCAGGAGCACCGCCACGATCGACAGCCCGACGCTGGCCAGGTCCAGCCGGCCGGCCTGGTCGCTGCGGAACTCCGGCAGCAGGACCGGCCCGGCGAGCAGCAGCAACGCCATCGCCGGCACGGCGACCAGGAACACCGATCCCCACCAGAAGTGCTGGAGCAGGAATCCGGCGAGCACGGGGCCGAGCGCGCCGCCGGTGAACTGGCAGGTCGCCCAGATCGCGATGGCCGTCCCGCGCTGCCGTCCGTCGTGGAACATGTTGGTGATCAGGGCAAGTGTGGACGGCGCCAGGGTCGCCCCGGCGACGCCCAGCAGCGCACGCGCGACGATCAGCATCAGCGGGCTGTCCGCGAAGGCGGCCACGACCGACAGCACCGCGAACGCCGCTCCGCCGATCATCAGCAACCGCCGGCGGCCGATCCGGTCGCCGAGCGTGCCCATCGTGATGACCAGGCCGGCGACCATGAATCCGTAGCTGTCACTGATCCACAGCTGCTCGACGTTGGTGGCCCCCAGGCCGGCGCTCAACTGCGGGAGCGCGAGGAGCAACGCCGTCGTGTCGATGGCGACGAACAATGCCGGCAGCGCCAGGACGACCAGTCCCAGCCATGCCCGGTTGACTCGCATATCCGAAACTTCCTGTTCTCTCGACGTGTCGCCGGTTGGTCGGAGCGGTCGAGAGCTTCTTGACATCGGTACGGCGAAACTCGCGCGAAAGTTTCCGGCGGGGATGTCAAGACGACGGCGGTGGCTCCGACCAACGGGTGGAAGGGCCCAGCCAGGGCTCGTGACGACAAGGAGTACGAGATGCAGTTCCTGATCAGCATGCATATCAACCCGGCCGTGCTGGACGCGCTGACCGACGAGGAGAAGGCGGCGCTCGGCAACGGGCATGGCACGTTCATCGAGGCGCTGAAGAGGTCCGGTGAGCTGATCTCTACGCAGGCGCTGGTCGACCCGTCACAGGCAGTGGTGGTGTCCGTGCGCGACGGCCGGCCGGTGGTGACCGACGGACCTTTCCTGGAGGCCAAGGAGCATCTGGGCGGCTTCTACCTGATCGACTGCGAGAACAAGGAGCGGGCGATCGAGCTGGCGTCGCAGATCCCTGACGCCGCGATCGAGGGCCTGGGGGTCGAGGTGCGGCAGGTCATGTTCGCTGACGGGCAACTGGAGGCATGACGGCGCCGGCCGTCGAGGACCTGCTGCGTGAGCTCGCGCAGCAGGTCCTCGGCGTGTTGGTACGCCGCCACGGTCGCTTCGAGGAGTGTGAGGACGCTGTCCAGGAGGCCGTCCTCGCCGCGACCGTGCAGTGGCCGGCCGGGGGAGTGCCGGACAACCCGCGCGGCTGGCTGGTGACTGTCGCGTCCCGGCGGCTCATCGACCAGCTGCGCAGTGACCACGCGCGCCGCGAGCGGGAGTCGGCGGCGGCCACCGAGGGGGTGCCCGAGGACGTACCGGACACCGACGACACGCTCGTCCTGCTGTTCCTGTGCTGCCATCCGACGCTGACCGCGGCCTCGCAGATCGCCCTGACGCTGCGGGCGGTCGGGGGTCTGACCACCGCTGAGATCGCCCGCGCGTTCCTGGTGCCGGAGGCCACGATGGCGGCCAGGATCAGCCGGGCCAAGCAGCGCATCAAGGCCGCGGGCAGCTCGTTCAGCCTGCCGTACGGCGCGGAGCGTGAGGAGCGGCTCAGGGCCGTCCTGCACGTGCTCTACCTGATCTTCAACGAGGGCTACACCGCCTCCTCGGGCAGCGAGCTGCACCGCGCCGACCTCGCGCGCGAGGCGATTCGGCTGGCCAGGATGGTGCACGCGCAACTGCCCGAGGACGACGAGGTGACCGCGCTGCTCGCGCTGATGCTGCTGACCCACGCCCGCCGGGAGACGCGGACGACGGCCGCCGGCGACCTGGTGCCGCTGGACGAGCAGGACCGGACGAAGTGGGACCGCGAGCTGATCGACGAAGGCCTCGAGCTGGTCAAGGCGTCGCTGGCCGGCCCGGCACTGGGTCCTTACCAACTGCAGGCCGCCATCGCCGCCACGCACGCCGACGCGGCCACGGCCGAGGAGACCAACTGGCCGCAGGTGCACGCGCTCTACCTGATCCTGGAACGGATCGCGCCCAACCCCATGGTCACCCTCAACCGGGCTATCGCGCTCGCCGAGACCGAGGGCCCACTGGCCGGGCTGGCCTTGCTGACCGCATTGGATGGTGACGAGCGGATGGCCGGGCATCACCGGCTGCTATCGGTACGGGCGCATCTGCTGGAGAAGGCCGGTGACACGGTCGGGGCGTACGAGCACTACCGGCGCGCCGCGAAGGCCACCGCCAGCATCGCCGAGCAGCGCTACCTGGAGTCCCGGGCCGGCCGAGTGAGACCGCTGTGATCGACGACGTGGTCACCGCGTCAGCAGGTCGTTCAGTTCGTCCGCGATCAGGAGGTCGGGGTCGAACTCCATTCCGGCGAAGTGACCGGCGAGTTCCAGTGAGAGCACGCCGTGCAGGCGGGTCCAGAAGGACAGGGCGCGATGCAGGGTCGTGGCCGCCGCCGGGTGGTCGTCCGCCCATGCGCGGTGGGTCTCCAGGTGGGCGTCGAACGGTGTCGCCGGCCTGTCGGCCGATGGCACACCGGAGGCTTCGAGCAGCACCGTCATGACCTCGAACGAGATCGCGGTGATGTCGTCGGGTGCGTGGTAGCCGGGGACGGGCGTGCCGTAGATGAGGAAGTACCGCTGCGGATCGCTCCTGGCCCAGTCCCTGATGACCTGGGCCAGTCCGGCCAGGTCGGCACCGGAGTCGAACGCCGCTCCGACGGTGTCGGCGAGGCTGCGGTACGCGTCGCGGATGAGCGCGGTGATCAACTCGTCGCGGCCGGCGAAGTACCGGTAGAGGGCGGGGCCGCTCATGCCCATCTGTTTGGCGATCGCGTTGAGCGACAGCGCGGACACTCCCGCATCGGCGATCTGCTCCCACGCGTGTCGCTTGATCTCCGCGTGCACCTGAGCCCGGTAGCGCTCCCGCGGGCTCTGCCCTCCTGCGTCCGTCATCAGCCGCTCCTTCCTGCTCAGCGTGACAACGTCGCAGTCTAGTTAGAGGTTCTCACTTTCGCTATTGACGCTAAGACTCGGCGAGTTATAGCCTCTAACTCTCGCAAGAGGCATTAACGAGACGAGGAGAACAGTCATGATCGACACCGCACGATCCCCCCGCCGCCAGGTCCGGCTGCGCGCCGCTCTGCTCGCGATCCCGCTGGCCGCCACCGGGCTCCTGGTCGCCGCACCGGCTCATGCCGCCGCCGCTCAGAGCACGATGTACGGCGACGCCGCACTGACCTGCCGGGGCGAGGGCATCGATCCCGCCGCCAAGCTCCACCACCGAACCGAGATCCTCATCAAGGCGCCGCTGAGCACCATCTGGAAGCTGCACACCGACGTGGAAGGCTGGCCCTCCTGGCAGAAGCCCGTCACCAGCATGAAGCGGCTGGACCCGGGCCCGCTGAGGAAGGGTTCGCGGTTCCGGTGGACCACGCCGGCGCCCGCCACGCCCGCGACCCCCGCCACCACCCTGGTCATCACCTCCACCGTCCAGCAGATCAAGCACAACCGGTGCATCCGCTGGACCGGGCCCGCGATCGGCAAGGGACTGCGCATCGACCGGGGCGTCCACGTCTGGAACTTCATCAAGGTCAAGGGCGGTGTCCTCGTGCGCACCGAGGAGAGCTGGACCGGTGACCAGATCGAGGCCGACCCGGCCACCTCCATCAAGTACCTCGCACCAGGTCTCGACGCCTGGCTGGCCGCACTCAAGACCGCCGCCGAAGCCCGCCGCTGAGCCGGCGCTCGCCGTACTGGTTCACGAAGATCCGAAGAAGACGCGCAAGGCGGCGATCAGCGCGGCCGGGTTGTCCTCCTGGACGTTGTGCCCCGCGTCCGGTACGACCACGAGCTGCCCGTCCGGAATGCGCCCGACCAGGCGTTCGGCGGTCGCCTGGGGGAGCACTTTGCTGCGTTCGCCGCGCACCAGCAGCACCGGCACCCCGGTCAGCTGGGCGGCCAGCCGTTCGACTGCCTCGAGAATGGCGGAGAAGTCGGGTGGACGCGGATCGGCCTTCGGCGCCCAATCGCCATCGGGCGCACGGCGGAACATCGTGCTCATGCGGTAGGCGACACCCGCGCGGTTGGCGCGTGGATTGACCCGCATGGCGGCCTCCACCACCGTCTCGAGTTCCCGCACCGGACCGAGCCGGGCCATGAACGCCCGCATTCGCCAGGTGCTCTCGAAGTCGGCGCCGGGTGCGACGTCGACGATCGCCAGCCGCTCCACCAGGTCGGGCCGCGCATCGGCGACGTGGGCCGCGACCACGGCGCCGAGCGACATGCCGACCAGCCCGACCCGCTCGAAGCCGAGGTGGTCGGCCGCGGCGACGACATCGGCCGCCATGGTGTCGATGCGGTAGTCGTCGGACCAGTCACTGTCGCCGTGACCACGCAGATCCAGCGCGACCAGCCGGGCGGCGCCGCGCAGGCCGAGGCAGACGAAATCCCACGTGTGCGCGGTCAGTCCGCCGCCGTGCAGCAGGAGTACCGGGGATCCTGTCCCGCCCCAGTCGAGTCCGTGCAACCGGCAGCCCGCACGGGAGAAGCGGATCTCGCGGGGCGGCGCCGGATCGTGGATCGCGACGCCCAGCGTCGCGGCCAGGTCGGTCATCGCCGGAATCGTGGACATGGCGCCTCCCTTACCTTGGGCCTCCAAGGTAAGGGCGTTACCTTGGCAGGTCAAGGTAAGATGGGCGCATGGCCACCCGAGTGCGACGCAAACCCGATGACGCCAAGCGGATGATCCTCGAGGCGGCGAGCAAGCTGCTCGCCGCGGGCGGTCCGGCCGCCGTGCAGGTGCGCGCCATCGCCGCCGAGATCGGGGTGTCGGATGCCGCGGTCAACCACCACTTCGGCACGCGTGAACAACTGCTGGAGTCGCTGCTGCGATTCGGCGGGGCCAAGCTGAAGGCCGAACTGCACGGCGTGCTGGGCGCGTGGACCGACGGCCCGATCGACCTCGCCGGGTTGGTGCGCGCGCTGTCCGCGCTGTACGCCGATGGTTACGCCGCACTGGCGCTCGCGCTGCACCAGTCCGGCTGGCGGGATACCGGCAGCGGAATGCTCGATGAGGTGGTGGATCGCCTGCACGCCCATGCGCGGCAGCACTGCGCGGCCACCGGGCGAACACCGCCGTCACGCGAGGCGATCCAGCTGACGATGGCCGGATTGCACCAGGCTGTCGCGATGGAGCCGTTGTTCGGCGGCGAATTCCGCAGGAGCGTCGGACTGGACGCGGATGCGCGGGATCGCATGCTCGACTGGTGGATCGAGACCCTGCGCACGACTGTTGCCGGATCATCGGAAGTATGCGGATCCTGCTGACCGTCCTGGTCGTGGCGGTGGTGCTGATCGGGCTCCTGTGGGTGTTCCAGCGGCGCCTCATCTACCTGCCCGACAGCGGCGCCGTGCCCAGCGCGGGCGCCGTCCTGCCGGGCGGGCGCGACGTCACGCTCACCACGTCGGACGGGTTGGCGCTCGGCGCCTGGTACTTCCCCGGCACCCGCGACATCACCGTGCTGGTCGCGGGCGGCAACGCGGGCAACAGGAGCTCCCGCGCGCCGCTGGCCGCCGCGCTGGTCCGTGAAGGCTTCCCCGTGCTGCTCATGGACTACCGCGGCTACGGCGGCAATCCGGGCAGCCCGTCCGAGGAAGGGCTGGCCAGGGACGTCCGCGCGGCGCGCGCCTTCCTGTCCGGCAAGGTCATCTACTTCGGCGAGAGCCTCGGCGCCGCCGTGGTCACCGCGCTGGCCGTCGAGCGGCCGCCGTCCGCCCTGCTGCTGCGCTCCCCGTTCACCGACCTGGCCGACGCGGGCCGGCACGCCTACCCGTTCCTGCCGGTACGCCTCCTGCTGCGCGACCGCTTCCCGCTCGCCGAGCAGCTCGCCTCCGTGCGGGTGCCCACGACCATCGTGTACGGCTCCCGCGACACGATCGTCCCGCCTGAGCTGAGCCGTACCGTGGCCGCGTCGGCGGGCGGCCCGGTGACGCTGGTCGAGGTGCCCGGCGCCGACCACAACGACCAGGTGCTCCTGGACGGTGCCGCGCTCGTCGCGGCCGTGGTGAAGCTGGCCCGGAGCGTGTAATCAGGTACCGGCGAGTCGCTCCACGATCGGGGCGAACTGCTCGATGAACTGCGCGCTGACCGAGACGTAGGAGATGCCGAGCCGGTCCCTGCGGGCGCGCAGCGTGTCCGCCATCTGGTCGACGGTGCCGGTGAGGATGCCGTAGCCGCCCTTCGCCACGACCTCGCGCGGGTCCGTGCCGAGCTGCTGTGACAGCCAGGCGGGCAGCTCGTCGCCCACGGCCGCCAGGTTCGTGTTGATCTCCAGCTCGTCGAAGCGGTCGCCGGCCAGCTCGTAGAGCTCGTCCAGCTTGGCCGCAAGATCGTCCTCGGTCGCGGTGGCGGGCAGGCCGAGCGCGACGATGTCGGCCTTCTCCGCGGCCAGCCGTAGCAGCCTGGTGCCCGAGGCGGCGATGAGGACGGGCATGTCCTTGACCGCGTCGACGGTCTGCGCGACGCGGTCGATCCGCTGCGCGGGCGTGCCGAACTCGGCGCCGAGCGCGGCCGTCTCCTGCTCCGCGCCCGGACGTCCGGCGCCGAGCCCGAGCTCGAACCGGCCGCCGGAGAGCTCGTGCAGCGTCGTCGCCTCCCACGCCACCATGGCGGGCGTCCGGTAGGGGGAACTGGCCACGTACGTGCCGACGTGCAGGGTCGTCGTCACCGCGGCGGCGGCCGCCGTGGCGGCGAACGGGGAGAAGGTGTTGAGCGTGTCGGGGACCAGCAGGGTCGCGTAGCCCAGCTCTTCCGCGCGGCGGGCCAGCCCGGCCCAGGCCGCCGCACTGGGAGCACGACCTGCGACGGTACCGAATCTGAACGGGTGCGTCATACCTCCACCCTCCCGCGAACCGACCCCCGCGACATCGTCCGCGGGTACGTTGCCCTCATACCGCCACCGACGCAAAACCCCCACACCCACCTACTCCCACAGCGGTACACCCTCGCGCTCCCAGACAATTCGCACCCGGCACGGCGGTCAGTTCAGGTCCAGGGCGACGTCCAGGCGTAGGTAGGCGTCGATCCAGGCCTGCTCGGCCGTCTCGTCGGAGGCGTGGGTCCGCGTCTCTGCGAAGGTCGTGACGGCCTGCGCGGTGCGGTGCAGGCCGAGCACGGTCAACCGCCGCGCCGCGGTGGCGAGCCGGTCGTCGTAGGTCGGCGGCAGGTGAGACAAGCCGTGATGGGCAACTTCGGCGAGCAGTCCCCGGGTGTCGATCAGAGCCGCAGTCAGCGGTTCGTGCCGGTCGTCCTCCGCGACCATCAGCCTGCCCGTGGAAGCGGCAGGCTGCAGGTCGGGGACGACGACTCGCCCGCCGACCGCCAGACCGACCGGTTCGATGACGACGCCGCCCGCGGTCCGCCCGACCACGCCGCTGACGAACCGCAGCTCGCCCTCCTCACCGGCGAGCACGGCGGCCAGCGAGTCGAGGCGTCCGGGGGCGGCGCCGATGTGAGTGGCCCTGACGGTGGCGGTGTTGCCCGCCTGGTCGACGATGACGGCGTCGAGGCGCTGGTCTCCGGGGGCGTAGGTGACGGCCTCCACCTCGGCGACGGCGACGACCCGGACCAGTTCCGCTTCGACCCGGGGGCGGACGGGCCGGAGCGTGAGGGCGTCGAGTTCACGGCTGAGCGCGGCGAAGTCGGTCACGACCAGGGACTGCGGCAGTTCACCCCAGTCGCCCTGTGACGGGCTGACCGTCGTCTTGGAGATCCGCCCGGTGGCCAGCCGCACCGTACGGCTGGCGCTGCGGACGGCGGACTCCGTGACCAGGTTGCCGGTGGCCAGAGCGTCCAGCGTGGACGTGGCGATCCGCCGCCGCGCCAGCGCCGCCCCGTCGTCGTCGCCGTCCCACTGACGGCGCAGGACCAGCACCATGGCACTGTCGCTGTGGACCAGGTAGACCTCGGCGATCCGCTGGTCGCCGAGACCGCGGATCCGGCAGCCGAGGCTCTTCAGCCGGGCCCGGCGCAACGGCGTCTCGGCGGCTTCGGCGGTGCCGAGCACGCTGCTACGCAGTGTGGCGTCCGGCCGCGTCACCGCCCGGTGCCGGGCGTGCAGTTCGGCGACGTGGCTCGCGAGCAGCTCGGGACGGTAGTGGGAGCTGCGGTCGCGATAGGAGGCCAGTTGCTCGGCGAGGTCGCCGACGGCCAGCAGCGGCCAGCGCAGCCCGGCGGCGTCCAGGTGGCGCTGCACGTCGGCGATGGCGGCCTCGAGGCCCTGACCGAGATGCGCCGCCCCCTCGCGCAGGACCGTGCCGGCCAGCCCCAGCGCCCGCTCCAGCCCGGACCCGGTACCGGCTTCGGCCACGCCACCGACGTCGACCCGCACCTCGGGGACGCCGGGGTGCAGCTCGTCGGCGACCCGGAACGCCCACACCGCCAGCGCGATGACGTCATCGCGACTACCTGCGACGGCGTCGGTGTGGACGAACCCGAGGTCGCCGGGGACCAGGAAGCGCACGGTCGCGGTGGCCAGCTCGACCTGCGGTACCGGGTCGGCAGAGGTCGCGCGGCTGACCCGCGCCGTGAATCCGGTCCTTTCCGTACGGCGAGCGGCCGCCATCAGCCGGGCACCGATCTTGGCGGTCAGCTCATCGTCGGACACCTGCCCCGGAGACCAGGGCACGAGCTCCGGGTCGGCGTCAGCGGGCGCCGGGGCAGCCTCGGCGGGCAGGCGCTGGTAGGCGAGGATCACCCCGATGACGTGCCGGCAGACGCCGCCGGCACCGCAGGTGCAGCGGGCCAGGTCGAGGCCGCCGGGAGGCAGGCTCGTGGTCAGGCCGTCAGGGAAGCTGCCGTGCACGGTGCCGTCAGCGTCGGTCCGAAGCTCCGGCGCGGCTTCCTTGCCGGCACGCTTGACCAGACCGCGGTTGGTGAGCGCGGCGAGGGAGTCCGTCGTGAGCCCGAGCAGATCTGTCCTCATCGGCCCACGTGCTCCGCGACGAAGGACGCCAGCTCGCCGGGTGTCATCGCACCCACGTAGGCTCCGGCATCGGCCAGGCGCTGCGCCAGCTCCCGGTCGTAGGCGGGATTGGCCTGCTCGTCGAGGGCGGCCAGGCCCAGCACCTTGCTGCCCTGCGCCACCAGGTCGCGCACGACGCGCACCAAGCGGTGCTGATCGCCGCCCTCGTAGAAGTCGGAGATCAGCACGACGATCGCCCGGCGCGGCTGATCCACCAGGCCCGCGCCGTAGGCGGCAGCGCGGGCGATGTCGGTGCCGCCGCCCAGCTGGACCTTCATCAGCAATTCCACCGGATCGTCCACGTCGGCGGTCAGGTCCACCACTGCGGTGTCGAAGGCGACCAGGTGCGTGCGTACCCCGGGCAACCCCCACAGGCAGGCCGCGGTGACCGCCGAGTGGATCACCGAGTCGACCATCGAGCCGGACTGGTCGACGAGCAGGATCACCTGCCACTGCTCGAGGTGGCGGCGGGTGCGGGAGAAGAAGAACGGGGTCTCGATCACCACCTTGCCGGTCTCGGGCTGGTAGCGGCCCAGGTTGGCGCGCAGGGTCCTGACCATGTCGAAATTGCGGGCCAGCCGCATCTGTCCGGGCCGTCGTACCTTGGTGCCGGAGAACGCGCTGCGAACCTCGGTGGCGAGCTTGTCCATCAGCTGCCGGACGACCTGCTCCACGATCCGTCTGGCCAGCCGCAGCACCTGCGGGTTCATCAGGTGCTTGGTCCGCAGCACCGCCTTGAGCAGCGCGGGATTGGGTTCGATGCGCGCCAGCACGGCCGGGTCGGTCACCACGTCATGGATCTCGTAACGCTCGATCGCGTCACGTTGCAGCCGTTCGACGGTCTCCTTGGGGAACAGCCGGGTGATGTCGTCGAGCCAGTCGAAGGTGGTCAGCGTTGACTCGCCTGTCGCGCACTGCCGTCGTACACCACGTCGGCGCAGTTCCTCGTCGCGGCCGTAGAGCCAGTCCATGGCCGCGTCACGGGCCGCGGCCCGCGCGTCGAGCCGCTGCCCGCCGAGGCATGCGCTGCCGGCCTCGCCGAGCAGCAGACGCCACCGTTCCAGGGTGGGGTCGGTCATGATGTGATCAGTCCCTCCCGGCGCAGGGCCGCCTCGACGCGTTCGTCCAGTGCCATTCCCGCGGCCACCAGCTCCGGTGCCGCGTCCAAGCGCATCAGGTCCCATCCGGATGCGCCGCCGGCGCGCCGCTCGACCAGACGAGTGGCGATGAGGTGCCGTTCGCGGGGCGGGAAGAAGCCGAACGCCTGGCGCAGCGCGGGCAGGGCCACCAGGAAGTCGTCATCGGTCATCCCCCCGACCAGCTCGTCGAGCAGTTCCAGCATGCCGTCGGTGTGCAGCACCTCCTCGCGGGCGAGCGCGAACAACCCGGCCAGCCAGTCCCCGGCCGACGCCGGGACGAACGCGCCGCGCAACGCTCGGGCGGGATCCGCGGCAGCCGTACCACGCAACGACCAGCCCAGCCCCAACGACGCTCCGCGCAGGTCGGGCGGCGCCTCCCGGCAGGCGGCGAGCCGGTCCGCGACGCCCAGCGCCGCGTTGGTGTCCAGGCCGAGCGCCGGGCCGGCGTGTCTGAGGGCGTCGCGGACGGCGGTCACGGCGTGGATGCGCTGGAGGTCGGCCGGTGCGGGGCCGCCGCGCACGCCTTCGGCCAGCCACAGCGCCCGGCGGGTGGCAGCCTTGACGACCGTGCCCAAGGTGACGCTGCCGCTGGTGCTGAACAGGCCGTCGTGGCGCCACATCGCCAGGGCGACGGTGAGGGTCCGGCCCAACGGTCCCAGACCGGCCGCCGCGCCGACGGCCCGTGCCAGGTCGTCCAGCACCTGTGCGGCCAGCTCGCCGATGCCGCACAGCGCCGTGTCGAACAGGACGTCGGCCAGCTGGTCCAGGTCCGCGCCAGTGATCCGTTCGGCGAGGGCGGAGGCCGCCGCCTCCTGCGGGTCCACGCCATATCCACCGGCCTCGATCAGTGCGGGCAGCCGGTCGTCGGACTCGGTCAGCGCCCATCGTTCGACCAGCTCCGTACCGCCGGCCGGGCGGGGTCCCGAGGTGCGCTCCACGCCGGGGATCCGCAGCACCCGCAGCCGGTGCAGCAGGCGGCTGCGCTCGCGGTCGGCTTCCCTGCCGAGGTCGAGCCGTTCCTCACCCGGACCGCCCAACACCGCGAGAACCGCGTGGACCAGCGGTGGCAGCGGAGTCGAGTGATGCAGGCGGCCCACCCGGTCACCGCTGAGGGCCGCGATCATCTCCACGATCACCGGATGGCTGCCGGCCTGCAGCGGGCCGCGGGCCGACCAGGGCAGCGGTGCCTCGATCGCCTCGCTGACGAGCGCGCCGGCCAGGCCGTCCAGCACATCGACGCGGGCCGGATGCGGATGACCACGCATCAGCGCGATCCCGTCCGCGGTGGCCCGAGCGGCGATCAGGTCCGCGGTGGACACCGGCTGGCGCCGGGCGCGCAGCCGGGCCGTCACCGCCTCGGTGAGCCTGCGGGCGGCGTCGGCGGGACCGGACTCCCACAGGTCCTGGTAGTAGCCCGGCGACGGCATGCCCGACTGGTAGCCGTCGAAGGCGTCCAGCCGCCGGAACGAGTACGGCACCAGGTAGCTGCCGACGACCGCGTCCGCGGGCGGCTGCGGCACCTCCGGCCGGCTCCGGTCACCCTGCTCGGCCAGCCGGATCAGCGCGGGGCGGTGGAAGCCGCCCGTGACCACGACCACCGGCCTGTCGCCCGCGTCGGCGACGGCGGCTCGGACCCACTGCGCCATGTACGCCTCGCGGGCCATGCCGTCCGGCCCGGCCTGCGTCTCGCCGCGCACCAGGTCGAAGTAGGTCGCCAGCCGTTCGGCCAGCCCGTCGGCCGGCTCGATCTCGAACAGGTGGTCCCACAACGCGTCCACGTTGTCCACGGCGAAGGTACGGCACAGCCGTCCGGTCACCTCGCTGTAGCGGGCCTCGGCGTCGGCGTAACGGTTGCGGACGTCGGCCAGCGCCGGATGCCAGGCGGGCAGGTCGATGAAACGCAGCTCGGAGCCGACGTCACGGCCCGCGGTCAGCGCCGCCCACTCCGGGGAGTAGTCGCACAGCGGCGTCCATGAGCCGTGCCGTCGTTCCGGATCCCGGTAGCTGGTGTAGACCGCGATCGGCAGCTCATGACCCAGCAGAAGCTCATCCATCCGGTGGTTCATGTCGGCCGGGCCCTCGACCAGCACGTATGCCGGCCGTACGGAATGAATGGTGTCGGCGACCAGCCGGGCGCAGGCGGGGCTGTGGTGCCGCACTCCGATGAACGTGACCGTCATCGTCAGCCCGGCAGGAGATGACGGGCCTCGTACAAGGCCTTCCACTGGTCGCCACCCCGCCTCTGCTGCAGGTATCTGCGGAGCTTCGCCAGGTCCTCCGGGTTGTCCTTGGCCGCCGTGCCGGCCAGACAGGAGACCAGGTCGGCGGCGGTGCCTGGCTCGCCGCGCAGGAACCAGCCGCGCAGCCCGACGGCATGCGCGACCGAGACGGCCTCGGCGGTGCTCATCACCCCCGACAGCCGGTCGGTGGCGTCGCCGCGCGCGGTCTGCCCCTCGCGCAGCTCACGGAACGCGGTGACCAGGACCTCCAGCACGTCGCGCCGTGGCGGCGCGCCGACGCCCGAGCGCTTCAGCAGAGCGGTGGCCTCCGCCTCCACCAGCAGCAGCTCGGTGTCGAAGTCGGCGATCGGGAAGACGGTCTCGAAGTTGAACCGGCGCTTGAGCGCGGCGCTCATCTCGTTGACGCCGCGGTCGCGGGTGTTGGCGGTGGCGATGACGGTGAAGCCCTCCTGAGCGAACACCATCGCCTCAGGACCGGTCAGTTCCGGTACGGCGAGCACCCGGTCCGACAGCGGCGACAGCAGGCAGTCCTGCACCTCCAGCGGGCAGCGGGTGATCTCCTCGAAGCGCACCACCTTGCCCTCGGCCATGCCGCGCAGCAGCGGAGCGGCCACCAGCGACCGGGTGGACGGGCCCTCGGCGACCAGCAGCGCGTAGTTCCACGAATATTTGATCTGGTCCTCGGTGGTGGCCGCGCCGCCCTGGATGGTGAGCGTCGAGGTTCCGCTCACGGCCGCGGCGAGCAGCTCGGACAGCAGCGACTTCGCCGTGCCAGGCTCGCCCACCAGCATCAGGCCACGATTGGTCGCGAGCGTCACCAGCGATCGGTCGATCAGTGAGGCATCACCCACGAACTTGCGGCTGATGCCCAGCTTCTCGTCCCCGATGACGAAGCGCCGGGCGGCTCGCAGGCTCAGCGCCCAGCCGGGTGGCCGGTCGTCGGTGTCGTTCTCCCGCAGCCGGGCCAGCTCGTCGGCGTAGCGGATCTCGGCCGGAGGCCGCTGGGCGTGTTCGTTCATCGGGTGATCTCCCGTAGGTCTCGCAGGATCTCGGAGACGGTGATCGGATCGAGGCCGTCGAGGGAGACCCCCTCCAGGGTCTGCTCGTCGGCGTAGTCGAGGTAGCCGATCGCGATGCCGGGATTGAGACCGATCGTGATGGTCCTGCCGCCGGGCACGTCCCGCTCGATCCAGCCCTGCCAACCGGCGTCCTGCGGGTCGCCTCGCCGCCAGCCGCGCCGTTCCAGGCCGACCACCTTGACGGTGGGGATTCTGGCGGTGCTGATCTCGTTCAGCAGCGTCTCGTCCGGGGCGTAGGTCTCGCGGCCCAGTTGCGGGAACGGCTGGAGGATCTCGTAGTCGGCGAACACCTCGGACCAGGCTGCCAGCTTCTCCTGCAGTTCCAGCGGGTGCGCCACCCCGACGACGGCCTCGTCGGGCAACGTCAGCGTGTCGTCCTCGACGTCGGCGAAACTGCGGTCCTCGGCCACCCGCAGGGCGCCCGTGAGCCGGCCTGAGGGGTCGTAGAGCCCCCACACCAGCCGCCGCACGATGTGCCAGAGCAGCGGGTGGCCGACGAACAGCCGCTTGAAGTCCGCACCGCTCCAGCGGCGCCGGATCACCATGGCCTGCTCCAGCCTGCGGATGCTGTCCGAGGCCACGGCGCGCACGTCCTTCTTCAGCCCGGCGAACCGCTGGTAGGCGGCGGGCGCGAGCTCCGGATCGTCGTTCGCCCCCGGCTTGGGAAGGTTCTTGAGCCGCTTTCCCGCGGCGTCGGCCACGTACGGCTTGAGCTGCTCGTCGAAGCCGACGACGAACTGCCTGCGGCCGTAGTCGAGGGTCAGGCTGCCGTCGGTGGACAGCCCGAAGTCCGGCACCAGCCGGTCGGCCAGTTCCTGCGCCGTCAGGCCGAGCTCCGCGGCGACCTCGTCCATCTTCTGCCTGGCCCGGTTCTTGAGCCCGCCGAACTTGACCTTCTCGGCGATGCCGTGCAGGTGCATCAACGCGACCTCGGAGCCGATGCCGGCCAGCAGGTCCAGGCCTGCGACCGCACGCGCGTGCCCGCCCTCACCCGGCCAGGTCCTGATCAACGGCGTCAGCCGCCGGACGGTCTCGTCGTCGCCGAGCAGTCCCAGCGCGTCCATCACCCAGCTCTCCTTGGACGGGTAACCGGCCGCCTGCCAGCGCTGGAACAGCGCCCAGCCGAAGTCCGCGAGGCCGCGGCTGTCGCAGGCCTCCTTGACCAGGGCGAGACCGGCGTACGGATCACCGGGCCTGGAGATCGCCAGCATCGTCATCACATGGCGGACCGCCTCGGCCGGCAGCGCCCCCGCGTCGCCGCGCAGGTGGATCGGTGTCAGGAGCGCGACCTCCGCCCACTCGGGCAGCACGGGCATCTTGCCGGGCAGCGCGTCGAGCGGGTCGGCAGAGAGCAGATCGGCGACGGCGGCCTCGGCCGCGGGGCCGTAACCCGCGGCGGCCTCCGCCACGGCGTCGCGGTTACCGCTCGCGACCAGCGCCGCCAGCGCCCGCTCGGCCTGCCGCCTGGCCAGGCCGGGCTTGCCCAGAGCCGGTGGGATCAGCGCCCTGGCGGCCGCCTCGGGGTGTCGTGCCAGCCACGCCAGCGCGGTGGCGCGCACGGACTTCAGCCGGGAAAGCCAGTCGGCCATCAGCACGGCGATCTCCGGAGCGGCGAACGGGAGCAGCACAGGAGCGACCGCGACGGGGCTGCTCCGGGCGCTGTCCAGCGCCCTGGACAGCGCTGCGAGCTCGAACCTGGCGACCACCCTCGGCATCCACTCGGAGGCTCCCCACAGGTCGCGCGGACGCCACTTCTCGATCAGCGGTCTGGCCAGTTCCTCGGGTCCGGCGACGAACAGGGCGATCTCGTTGTGCCAGCTGCCCCGCCGGGCATCGGCGATCTGGCCGGCGACCTCTTCCCAGCTCTGTTGCCAGGCCTGATCCCATGAACCGTGTTCCGGCCGGCCGGAACGCCAAGCGTCCCGCTCGCCCGGCCGCCACGCCATTGTCGACTTATCTGCACATACCAGGCCATTCACCACGACCGGCTTGCGGGCCGTACGCGGGCGGGTCCAGGGCGGGCTGACCAGCACCTCGGGCAAGGCCTCGAGCGGAGCCGTGGCGACCGTGGCGACGGCCGCGATCTTGTTGATCCGCTCGGCGGAGGCGTCGTCGACGGTCGCGAGCACCTCGGCCACCAGATCGGGGTGCGCCAGCACGTGGGCGCGCAGCAGCAGGTCCACGACCTTGCCACGGGAGGCGGCCAGCATCCGCATCGCCCGGCGCGGGAAGCGGGCCGCCGCGCGCAGGAAGGCCGGCTGGGTGTACTTCTGCTCGATCCGGTCGAGGAGTGTCTGCATCGCCGCGTCGGTCGGCAGTTCGGCGAACATGCCCAGCAGCCGCCGCTCGCCTTCCGCGTCGTAGTGGTGGCCGAACCATCCGGCCAGCACCGGCACGGCCGCGACCCCCATGCCGTCGACGACCGTGGCGGGCAGCGCGAGGGATTGCAGCAGGTAGAAACCCTCCACGTGGCTCGCGATGATTGCCGCATGCTCCGGCGTGCTGATCGCGGCGACCAGGCTGGAGGCGAGACCCGGATTGACGCTGCTCACTTCGGCGCAGTCGGCCGTGACCCAGTCGGCCTCGGTCGGCGCCAGGCAGGAAGCCGCCACCCGATGGTGGAGCCCGCCTTCACGGCTCACCGCCAGCGCCGCGACGACCTCGGCGTACTCGGCATCCGATGCGACCGAGAGGACGGCGCGAACCCGCGCGGCGAGCTCCGATGGATGCCAGCCGGACCAATGGCCGGGGAATTCACCGTCAGCCAGCCGCCGGACGCGCTGTGGGTACTCGTAGGGGTCCAGATCCAGCGAGGCCAGCTCGGTCACGGCCACCGCCGCGAACGCCAGGCCACGTTCGACCAGCCAGGCATCGGCGAACAGGGGCGGCCACGCCCGATCGTGCCACGACAGGGACGCACTCGCCGCCTTGGCGACCGCCGCGGCGCCCAGCGGCGTGGCGGTGGGCTCCCCGGCCAGGTATGCCGCGCCCGCGGAGGCGATCTCCGGGTCGGGACACTTCGCCAGCGAGTCGAGGATCGGCTGCCGGAGTTCGTCCAACCTCGCGGCGAGTTCCTTGGGCGCGCCCGCGTCCGGCTGCTTCACGGCGACCTTCACGCCACCCCGCCGGGGGCGAAGGCTGCGCAGCCAAGCGGCCGGCATCGTCAGCGTGTCCTCGTCCCCAGCGTTGTCGATGACCGCCGGGGCGGCGGCCGCCGCGTCTTCCGTGTAGCCCTTGCGTAACTTCTCCGCCACCAGCTTGTCGGCCGCCGCCGCGGCGGCAGCGGCGGAGTCGAACGACTTGACCTGCGCCTGACCGGCCGCGCCCAGCCGCCCATAGCGAATGTTCAGCTCCGTGCCGTCCTGACGCACTTCCCAGAACTTCGCCGAACCGGCGCCGACATAGGTCAGCATCCGATCTGCGCTCATGCGGATACCTCCACGCTGTTTTCGATCACGCTCTTGATCACCAGCGGCGAGTATTGCGCGCACGACTGACAAACCCGCGTTCGCCGCGACCGGTGTCCGGTAGCGCCTACCGTGGTGACATGCGTCTGACCGCCTTCACCGACATCTCGCTGCGTATCGTGATGCGGCTGGCCGTGGCGCATCGGGATGAGCTGCTGACCACCCGCGTGGTGGCCGACATGGTGGCCGTGCCGTACTCCCATGCCGCCAAGGCGGTGGCGCGCCTGAGCGAGCTGGGTCTGGTGGAGGCCAGGCGCGGGCGAGGCGGTGGCCTCCAGCTCACCGAGCGGGGCCGTGCGGCGTCCGTCGGGGAGGTCGTCCGCAGCCTGGAGATCGCCGGGGACGTCGTCGGCTGCGAGGACGATCCGCCCTGCCCGTTGCGCGCGGCCTGCCGCCTGCGGACGGCCCTGCGCCAGGCGCAGGAGGCCTTCTACGCCTCGCTCGACACCGTGACGATCGCCTCGCTGGTGGCCTCGCCGACCGGACCGGTACTGCTGTCCCTGCCCTCCCCTGAGTGACCCCCGGGCAGAGGGGCTCCAGGTGCGGCTTTTAATATGTATCTGAGATTCCAATTTTTCTTGGGGCCGGCTTTGCGCTGCCCCGCACCAGGAGGTTCACATGCTGTCCGTGGAAACCGCCGAGGTCATCCGCGCCACCCTCCCCGTCGTCGGAGAGTCGCTCGACACGATCACCGCGAGGTTCTACGAGACGATGTTCGCCGAGCGTCCCGAACTGCTCGATGGCCTGTTCAACCGGGGCAACCAGCGCAACGGCGAGCAGCGCAGGGCGCTGGCCGGCTCCATCGCCGCCTTCGCCGGCATGCTGCTCGAGCACCCCGACGAGCGCCCGGACGCCCTGCTTTCCCGGATCGCGCACAAGCACGCGGCAGTCGGCGTGACCGACGACCAGTACGTCATCGTCCACAAGTACCTCTTCGGCGCCATCGCCGAGGTGCTCGGCGCCGCCGTCACCCCCGAGGTCGCCGCCGCCTGGGACGAGGTCTACTGGCTGATGGCCGGTGCCCTGATCGCCATGGAGGCCCGCATCTACGCGGCGGCCGGCGCCCAGGACGGCCGCAGCTGGCGGCAGTGGCAGGTCGTCGAGCGGCACGAGGAGACGCCCGACGTCGTGTCCCTCGTGCTCCGGCCGCTCGGTGACGAGCCCGTCCCGCCCGCTCTGCCCGGCCAGTACGTCGGCGTCCGGATGCGGATGCCCGACGGCGTGCACCAGGTGCGCCAGTACACCCTCTCCGGCTTCGGCGAGGACGGCCTGCGCCGCATCACCGTCAAGCGCGTCCGCGGCGGCGACACCCCCGACGGCGAGGTGTCAGCGCTGCTGCACGCCACCGTCGAGGAGGGCGACGAGCTCACCCTGTCGGCGCCGTACGGTGACCTGGCGCTCGACGACGGCGACGCCCCGCTCGTCCTCGTGTCCGCCGGCATCGGCTGCACCCCGATCACGGCGATGCTGCAGCACCTGGCCCTCGCCGGTGCCACCCGGCGGGTCCTGCTCCTGCACGCCGACCAGTCCGAGGCCGACCACCCGCTCCGGCTGGACATGGAGCGCCTGGCCGGCACGCTGCCCGAGGCCGAGCGCATCTACTGGTACGAGCAGGGCGACGGCGCCCGTACCGGCCGCATGGACCTGACCGACGTCGAGCTCCCCAAGGGTGCCGTCGTCTACCTGTGCGGGCCGCTGCCGTTCATGCGCGATCTCCGCGCTCAGCTCATCAGCGCGGGCGTCGCGCCCCGCGACATCCACTACGAGGTCTTCGGCCCCGACCTGTGGATCGCCGCGGCCTGACACCGCAGCCAGGCTGTCCGTGGCCTGTGTCAGGGGGCCTTGCGGGGTGGGGTGAGGAGACGGTCGAGGAGGAGGTGGAAGAATTCGCGGAAGTGGGCTTGGGCCTGCGGATCATTGGGGTCCATGCGGTTTCCCTCATCGTTGAGTACGTCGCCGCCGGCGAAGCCCTCGACACACCAGATGAGCGTCCAGAGGATGTACCTGAAGTCGGGGGCGCTGTCGATGAGTCCGGCATCGAGGGCGGGCTGGATCGTCTTCTGGACCTCGACATGCAGTGGCCAGACGTAGTCACGCTCGAGGTCGGTGATGTCCTGGGCGTCGTCGAGGCTGCGATGCGCCCAGAGCGCGGGGATGTGCGGATTGGCCAGGCAGGAGTTCAGATAGCTGTCGGCCAGCGCGTGGATCATCCGGGGGGCGTCGGCGGGGGACATCGGGGTGAACCGGGCAATGACCTCCTCGATCGAGCGGCGATCGGTCTCGTGGGCACGTTGCATGACGGCGACGTAGAGATCCCGCTTGCTCCCCACCAGGGAGGTCACCGTGGCGACGTCGAACCCGGCGGCTTCCGCGATCTGCTGAAGAGTAGTCCCGTCATATCCGAAAGCCGCGAACATGCGGGTCGCGATCTGCATGATCGCCTCGCTCTGGTCGCCGGAAGCAGAGGTCATGAAGCGGACGGTACGAATGGTGATCCGGCAGGGTCAACCATTTGCCGGGCAAGGGCGGGCCAAGCAACAGCGTGGCGTGGTTTGCATCCACCCAGGTCAACCGGTTTTACGGCGCGCCGCCGATGGCGCAGGCCCGGCATGGGGGGCGTCCGCACGTGCACTGCATGATGGCGTCGAGAACGTCGTGGTCGTGGTAGAGGCACTGGTCCATGCAGGTGTGGCGCGGAACGAACCCTGCCTGGATCTCGTCGGGCCACGGCTCCTCGCCCTCGCGGCAGCGCACGAACAGCTCGGGATCCGCCGAGTGCAGCCCATGCATCCGGTCCCGTGCCTGGGTCTCCAGCAGTCGCGTCTCCGCCACCGCGGTCTTGAGCTGAGCGGCGAGAGCGGAGTACCGGTCGTCGCCGGTGCGTACGTGAGCGGCCCGCAGAGCCATCACGGCATTGCCCAGGAATCGGCTGGCGTCCTGAAGGTCGGTGGTGTGGTGCATCTGGATGCCTGTCACGCCTCGGACCCACACGGCGTCGTTGTTCATTGATCAACCTTTCGAAGCGGACAGGCGCCGCTGACACGTGCTCTGGAGTTTGCCCCGGTTCGGTAGATATTCGCTGTTTGTAGCTATCTGTGATGGTAACTCGAATTTTGCGGCTTTTTGCACTCGGTGGGTGGCGTTGACCGTTGGGTAGGTGAGCGGGGAACCCTTGATCAAGCTCGTCCGGCCCTCATCGCCCACGCCAAGGGCATATGGCGCGGCCCGGCGGCCAGGGATGCTTGTCGGGGAATATTGCCAAAATATTAATGACGGGAGGCCGCTCGTGCGGCGCTCCCGTCATGCTGCGGTGGTCAGGTCGTCACGGCGCACTTCCCCCGTTCCTTCTTCACAGGTCCCTCCGGGTTCGGACGTACGTCGAAGTCGAAGATCGCGGTGGGCAGGTAGAGCGAACAGCATGAGTTGGGAATGTCGACGATCCCGCTGACACGCCCCTCGATCGGGGCCGAGCCGAGGATCAGGTACGCCTGTTCTCCGCTGTAGCCCCACTTCTTGAGGTACTCGACGGCGTTGAGGCAGGCCCTGCGGTAGGCCACCGTCGCGTCCATGTAGTAGTTGGTGTCGGTGTCGTGGTCGACCGAGACCCCGATGAACGAGATGAACTCGGAGTACCGGGGCTCGACGTTGCCCGGCATGAAGATCGGGTTGGTGGTGACGCCGTACTTTTCCATGCCGCCCTTGATGAGGTCGACGTGGAAGTCGATGAAACCGCCCATCTCGATCGCGCCGCAGAAGGTGATTTCTCCGTCGCCCTGGCTGAAGTGCAGGTCACCTCCGGAAAGCTTGGCGTCCTTGACGAAGACCGGGTAGAACACCCTGGCCCCGCGAGTGAAGTTCTTGATGTCGTGGTTGCCGCCGTTCTCCCGCGCCGGGACGGTGCGGGCACCCTCGTTGGCGATCCGCTGCATCACCTCGCCGCTTGCCGTACCGCCGAGGGCGTTTTCGGTCAGCGGTGGCAGGCCGAGCGGTGGGACCCGTTGCGGGTCGGTGTCGATGAGTGCCTGCTCCCGGCGATTCCAGCTCGCGAGCAGTTCGGCGGACGGTGCGGTGCCGAACAGGCCCGGGTGGGTGATGCCGGTGTACCGTACGCCTGGCAGGTGACGGGATGTCGCAACCTGTCCGTGGAAGTCCCAGATCGCCTTGTAGGCGTCAGGGAAGTAGTCGGTCAGGAATCCGCCGCCATTCGCCTTGGCGAACACGCCGGTGTAACCCCACCCCATTCCAGGGGCGTCCCCGACCTGCTGCGGAACCGGGCCCAGGTCGAGGATGTCGACGACCAGGAGGTCGCCTGGTTCTGCTCCTTCGACCCCGATCGGTCCGCTCAGCATGTGTGCTCGACTCAGGTCGACGTCCCGTACGTCATTTGCGGTGTCGTTGTTACCGATCTGCGCGTCGGTCCATTCCCTGCATTCGACCCGGAATTCATCTCCGGGACGTACCATGTCGGCCACAGGGACGTCGGGGTGCCATCGGTTGTGCCCCGGCATTTTCTGGTCGCGCATTGACATCGACTGGTCGACGCTGAATACGACTTTCGGCATGATGAAAATGCCCCTCTTTGATTGTGATGCCCCCTTGGATATTCGTCCTGCCTCATCACCTCCTCAGGTGTAGCGAGGGCGATGCGCTTCCTCGCTGGTGCCTCTCTCCTCGCTCGGAGCGGGTGTTGCCACGGACGGTTCCTTTCCTCGTGTCAGTGGCCACAGGGCTCCGAAGACCACTACGCCGAAAACGGCGAGGATGACGGCGAGGACCTGAGGGTTCCGCCAGTAGCCGGTAAGGATCAAGAATGCGGGAATCGCCGCCGTGACCCAGCCCTCGATCGCCGTGACCCAGCCCGTGTACATCGTGATCCCCGCACGCTTCAGACCCAGCAGCATGAAGAACAGGAACCACAGGTAGGCCCAGTAGAGCCAGATGACGCCGAACGCCGGATCACCCAGGAGCCGGAAGTTGGCGAACGAGTAGCCAACCGCCATGACGGCCACGAACAGCGAGAAGTAGCCGACTCCGGTGGAGTCGAAGCCGCCCAGCAGATTGATTCCGACGTAGAGGTAGGTGAAGCCGAAGAGATAGATCCCCGATGCGCCGAGAATCTCGATCGGCCTGGCGAGATTGGCGATGATCAGCACCGTGGGCGTGATCACCTGCAAGGCCCCGACGAAGAGGTTGAACACGCCTGCCGCGCGCGGGTCGACCTTGCCCAGCAGCATCATTCCGTTCAGGAAGAGAACCGCGCCCACGTAGAGCAGTCCGACAGCTCCCATCAGCGACGCACCTCCTCACGCTCGTGATGGAGGGTTCCGATCGGTGGCGTCGCCGCTGCCCCACGCGTGTCAAGGTCGAGGCAGGCGTGACAGTGCCGGGTGCGGCGGCGGTGGGCGCCGCTTGGGAGGCACGCTCGTGACGACCTCGGGCGCTTCCTGGCTTCGCTCTTCCCGGCCGAGCGCGGCGGCCACTGCCGGGGGCACCCGGCTGAGATACGGCGAAGAGAAGACGCGGGCGGCTGGACGGTGGCACTCAGGGCAATCGCATGCGGGCGTGGCAGTGCCTATCGGCAGGCGAACCTCGAATCGCCCGCAATCAACGCAGCGATACTCATAGGTGGCCACAGGCATCTCCGCCAGAGATCAAACCCATGTTTATCCGGCCGGTGGCGCCACGGCCGCACCGCCGGTCGATGGCTTGATTCAAGCCACGCCTTCAGCCAACATCTCTCTTAACTGGGTGTCAAGTTATGGGCGGATTCGCCTCTGTGAAATGGCAAATGTTGCGGCATCCATAATTTGCCAGAGATTTGACGCCGCGCCACTCGAATATTGAGCTGACCAGGAGAGACGGTGCGCGGGCCCGGGGCCGAACGTATGGTTGCCGTAGGCTCCGGCACCGATCGTGAAACGAGCAGGTCGCCATGGTTCGTCATTCATGCCCGGCAGGGCGCGCTCAGGATGGTCGTCCCGTCGTAACCAGCGGAGCGTGATCCGCATGCGGCGGCCCTGGGCGGTTGCGTTACTGATCGTTTTTTGCGGCATGTGCCTCGAACTGGCCGTCAATCTCGCCGCCGACGCGTTACCGGACTGGGCGGAGCCGTACCAGCCATGGGCGTGGCTGCTGGCCCCGCTGCTGGCTCTCGGGGTCGGCATCATGGAGATTCGCCGTCGTTCCTCGGAAGCGGGGCGGTCGGTGGCCAGGGACATTCCGGCGCTCCTGGATCAGGCGGCGGACGACCTGGCTCTCGCCGTACGTGGGCAGTGGCACGACGAGGCCGCGCTACGCAGGCTGCATCAGCCGTCTCCGCTGCGCCTGCGCTGGTCGAGCACCGGCCGTCCGGTGGCGGCGAACCCGGCGGCGGTGCTGGGAGAAGGGGCGGTGGCAGGCCGGCCCGTCCGGCTCCGGCTGCACGGCGACGTGTCCGAGACGGCAGCCACGTTCCTGCGGCTGCCGAAGCGGCAGCTGGTGGTGCTCGGCGAGCCAGGCGCAGGAAAGACGGTGCTGGTGATCCTTCTCACGCTGCAGTTGCTCGAACGTCAGGGAGCAGTACCGGTGCTGCTTCCGGCCGCGTCATGGAACCCGCAGGCCGAACATCTGCACACCTGGATCGCTCGCAGGCTGGCCGAGGATTTCCGCGGGGTGAAGAACGACGATATTTACGGGCTCGACGTCTTCGCGCGGCTTTTCCAGGACGAGCGAGTGCTCCCGGTCATCGACGGGCTGGACGAGATGCCCGCCGCCCTGCACACCCTGGCCCTCCAGGCCATCGATCATGCCGTCGCCGGACGCGGACCGATCGTCATCACCTGCAGGACCACCGAATACGAATCCGCCATCGCCTCCGCCGGGCGACCGCTGGCCACCGCCGCCGTCGTCGAACTCGGCGCGGTCGGCCTCGCTGACGCCGCTAACTTCCTGACGGCGGGAGCCCTTCCCGGTGACGGCCGCTGGAGCCGGGCCCTCGGCCTCCTGTCCGGCCATCCCGACGCCCCGCTCGCGCAGGCGCTGTCGACCCCGCTCATGCTCTCCCTCGCACGCACGGTCTACACGACCCCGGGCTCCGAGCCCGCCGAACTGCTCGACGAGCAGCGGTTCCCGGATCGTGGCGCAGTCGAACACCACCTCCTCGACGCCTTCATCCCCGCCGTCTACGGTCGGCTTCCGGCACCGGCGAGGACGACCAGCCGGGAGTACCGCCCGGAGCAGGCGCGCGACTGGCTGGTGTTCCTGGCCTGTTTCCTCCAGCAGAGGGCCAGGCACGAGCTGGCGTGGTGGCGGCTGCACCGCGCTCTCCCTCCGCTCGGCAAGCGCATCGCCGCGGGCTGCTGCGCGGGGCTCGTGGCCGGGTTGCTGTCCGGGCTTCTCACCGGCCTGAGGGAGGCGCTGTCCGGAGGTCCGGCGTCCGCCCTGGACGCGGGAGCTCGTGCGGCACTGCTGGCCGCGGTGCCCGCTGGGCTGCTGGCCCTCGTCATGGCGCCGCCGTACGAGCCGAGCCGGATCAGCGCGCGGCTCAGTGGGCGGCTCGGGCAGCTGACCACGGAGCTGCGGGCTGACAGGCGTGCCGCCATCACGCTGGCGCTGGGCTACGGGGCGAGCGTCGGTGCGGCGATGGGGCTGGCTGCTTGGTCTTTCGGAGCGGACCCGTTCGCCTTCGCCCTCTGGGCGGGCGCCGTCGTCGGTGTTCCGATGGGGCTTCTCGCGGCCTGGCCCTGGTACCTGCTCAGCGTTGGATGGCTCGCGCTGCGGGGGAGGCTCCCCTGGCGTCTGATGACGTTCCTCGACGACGCGCACCGGCGTGACCTGCTCCGCAGGTCCGGCACGTCCTATGAGTTCAGGCATGCCCGGCTCCAGGACCGCCTCGCGGGTCGTCCCTTCCTGACCGACGAACGGCAGGCGAGCGGGTTCGCCGTCACCACGAGACGGCAAGGGGCCCGGCGGTCCAGGTGGAGAGCGAGGCTGACCGCGCGGTTGCTGCGTACAGAGCTGTTCGAGTGGACCACGGACCGGGCGCGCCGGGTCATCGTCCTGGCTCAGGAGGAGGCCCGGGCCCGGGCACGGATACATCGGATCGGAGCACATCCTCCTGGGTCTGATCCACGAGAAGGACGGCATGGCGGCCAGGGTGCTCAAAGGCATGGGCCTGTCCCTGGAGGAGGTCCGTTGCGTCATCGAGGAGATCATCGCCGACAGGGATGCGCCCGGTCGCGCCAGAGCCCGTGCGGTGCAGGTCAAGCAGGACACGGGAGTCGAGCGAGTGGAGCCGATTCCGTTCACACCGCGGGTCAGGAAGGCGCTGACGCTGTCGCTTCGCGAGGCTGTGCGCCTCGGACACGACTACATCAGTACGGAGCACCTCCTGCTCGGCGTGCTGGGGGAGGGCGGGAGTGCCGCGAGCCAGGTTCTGACGAAGTTCGGTATCGCCGCTGACCAGGTCCGGCGCCACATCGATCGGGAACTCGCGCGGCGCGAGGTCACGCAGGATGAGTCGTCGGACCTAGGTGCGGCTGAGTAGGTGAACGCAGGCGGTGGTGAGCGCCGAGACGGCATTCTTCTGCCCATGCATGTGAATTGTCCCGAGTGCGGGCTCGGGCTGGGAGGGCCGGTCGCCGCCTGCCCCAGGTGCGGGTTGCCGTTGACCGGGCCCGTGGCGGCTGAGCTCTGGCAGGTGGATCAGGAGCTCGCCGCCGTTCGGAGCCGGGTGGCGGGCTTGGAGGCTCGCCGTACCCATCTGCTGGGGTTGCTGCGGGTGGAGCGGGCCGCTCCGCCTGCCCCGATCGCGCAGGCAGGCGCTCCCCGGCAGGCGGCCGCCACGGAGGTGTCGCGGTGGGTCGTGCAGAACGTGCTGCTCGTGCTCGGTGGGCTGCTGCTGACCGTGGCGGCGATCGTGTTCACCGTGGTGAGCTGGGGGCACCTGGGCATCGGCGGCCGGGCGGCGATCCTGGGCGGGATCACCGCGGTCACGCTGGCCGTACCCGCACTCCCGTTCAGGCGCGGCCTGACGGCGACCGCCGAGACGGTCGCGGTGCTGGGGCTGGCGCTGATAGGGCTGGACGGCTACGCCGCGCACCAGATCGGGCTGTTCGGCGACGTGGCCGGGGACGCGTACGCCGCCGGAGTGGTGGCGGTCGTCGCGCTGGCCGCGGCGGGATACGGCAGGGTGCTGCCGCTGCGGATACCGCCGCCTGTGGCGGTCGTGCTGGCGCAGGTGCCGTTGCCGCTGGCGTTCAACGACACGGCGCCGCAGATCATGGCCGCCTTCACCGGGACCGTGGCGCTCGACGTGGCGGTCTGGGTGTGGGTGAAGCGGCGGGAGCTGCGGATCACCGCCACCTGCTGTCTGGCGCTGTCGTCGGCGGCCGCGCTGTTCGTGGGGGCTGTCGACTCGGTGGTCGGGGACACGGTTTTCGCCATGTCCGGGCTGCTGGGAGTGCTCGCCGGGTTTGGGATCTTCGTCGCTCTCCGGGAGGCGGGCTCGGCTCGGGTGGTGCCGGTCGGGGTGGCGGTGGTGGCGCTGACATTCGCGGTGGGATCGCCGGTTCGTCCGGCTCTGCCGTACGCCTGGCAGGTGCTGCCGTACCCGATCGCCGCCCTGGTCGTGGGGGTCGGTGGGCTGCTGCTGGCCGAGCGGTTACGGAACGCCTGGATGGCCTTCGGGGCGGGGGCGGCCTTCCTGGGGATGCTGCCGTACGTGCCGCCTGTGGTGTTTGCCTTTTGCGGGCCTTTCACCAATCTCGCGGGGGTGTGGGACAGGACGCCTTGGGCTCCTGTGGGGCTCGCCGCTGTGCGACCCGGCTCGGTGGTGCTCATGGTGTTCGCGGTGGTCTGCGGGGCTTTCGCGTGGCGGTATCGGCGGTGGGGGCCGGCGGGGGTGCTCGGCCTTGGATCGCTGGCGCTGGTCGTGGGGCCTTCCGCGTTCGGGCTCGGGTACGGCGGCGCCCTCGCGGTCATCGTACTGCTGGCCGTACTGCTCAGCGTGGTCGCCATTCGGCACGCCGACGCCGCGTGGGCGGCGGGGACGGTCGCCGTGGTGGGGGTCGCGTGGGCGCTGGCCTTCCAGTCGGCCACCTATGCGACGTTGGCCGTGCTCCTGGTGACGTGGAGTGTTCTGTACCGGCGGCCTGCCGCGCTCGCCGGGGCCGCGCTGAGTGGTGGCGGGCTGGTCTGGGCGGTGCTCGGGGGGTTCGGACTGCGGGTGCTGGACTCCTGCGCGGTGGGGTTCGCCGTCGCCGGGGTGCTCGCCCTGCTCGGGGCGTACGGCCTGCGCCGTCGGCCTCCGGCTGCCCGGGGAGCCGGGGTGTTGGCCGGGTGGCTCGCGGGGGCCTCCGTGCTGCCGGTGCTCGATGTGGTCGCCCGGGCGTTGACCGCCGTGGATCCGGTGTTCCAGCCGTGGCGGGGTGCGCGTGCCCTTGGAGTGCAGCGGCCGCTGGTGCTGGTGGCGTTGGGGATCGCCGTTGTGGTGCTCGTGGCTCTGCCGCGGTTCCGTGCGCGGGTCGCCGTCCTGGTGGGAGGTCTGGGGTTGCTGCTGGCGGTGGCCCCGGTGGCGGTCCGCATGCCGTACCCGGTGGTCGTGGTCCTGCTCGTCGTCGGGGCCGCGGCGGCGGCTTGGGTGGCGTCCAGCCATCCGGTGGATCAAGTTTCTGCCGGTCAGGAGCGTCGAGGGCTGATCGGTGTGGGTCCGGATGGGCCTGGGGTGCGGGTGGTCGCCGGGGTCGTGGGTGGCTGGCTCGGGGTGCTCGCCGTGGGGGCCGGATTGTCGGAGCGCTGGGCTACCTTGGCCGTGTTGCCCGCGCTGGCTCTGATCGCGGGCGCGACATCGGCGTTCGGCAGAGGGCGGGCGCTGGGGGTGACGCTGGCCGCGATTCTGGCGGCCGGTGAGGTGGCGGCCGTGGCGCAGGCGTCGGGGCTGCGCGCGGCGAGCCTGGTCAGCGCGACGGCCGGGGTGATCGCGGTAGCGGCGGGCGTGTGGCGGAAGCAGCGGAAGATCGGCTACCTGGGGATGGGGTTCCTGCTGGTCGCGTCCTGGGTGCGGTTGTGGGCCGAGCACGTGGAGGTGATCGAGGCCTATACGGTGCCGTTCTCCGTCGCGCTGCTCGGGATCGGGTGGTGGCGGACGAGAGGGGAGGAGGTGTCGTCCTGGCGGGCGTACGGCACTGGGCTGCTCTTCAGCTTCGGCCCGAGCCTGCTTGCGGAGCCGACGCCGTGGCGTTCGGTGCTGCTGGGGGCGGTGGCGCTTGCAGTCACGGTCGCCGGGGCTCGCGCCCGGCTGCAGGCGCCGGTGGTGCTCGGCGGGCTGACGCTGGCCGCGGTGGCGGTCCGCGAACTGGCACCCCCGATCGCCGAACTGGTCAGCGCCATGCCCCGGTGGATCCCCATCGCCGTGGGCGGCCTACTCCTCCTGGTGATCGGCGCCACCTACGAGTCCCGCAAACGCGACATACTCCGCCTCAAAACCGCCGTCACCAACCTCCGCTGACCCATCGAATGCAGGATCGGCTCTACGGGTGAGGAATGGTGAACAGGTAGTTGCGTAGGTGGGGGCTGACCTTGTTCGTGGGGATCCAGTGGTTGCGCCAGACGTGCATGGTATAGCCGCGGTCGATCAGGGAGGTCGTCACCTGCGTCGAGGTTCGGCCGTACTTGGCCAGGTGGCGGTCCTCGATCTCGAGGAGGAGGGTGGGGCGGTGTTGGTCGAGCGTCCACTCTGCTCCTTTGAGGACCTCTGCTTCGAAACCTTCCACGTCTATCTTCATGAAGTCCACCCGGGAGATCTCCCGGAGCTCGCAGATCCGGTCGACCGTGTATACGGGCACCTCGAGCGTTCTGGTGGCGGGGAAGCGGCCGGGGTGCTTCAGGCCGTGCTGGAGGTGTGCCCAGCCGTGAATGGGCAGGCCGAGACGGTAGGGGAGTCGTAGCTTCTCCCAGCCGGTCGACGAGCCGAGGGCGGCGTTGGTGAGCCGTATGTTTCGTGCGCCCGACATGCGCCGGCCGGCGTCCAGGATCCGATAGTGCAGGGGGAGCGGTTCGAAGCTGTGCACCTGGCCGGTCCGGCCGACGAGGTGGGCCAGCGGTGCCGGATACGGCGCCGTCGTCAACAACCAGTGGTTCGGGTCGACGGCGTCCTCGCACTACGCGGTGGTGCTGACGGTCTCGCAGTTCTAGCCACCGTGCGGGAACGAGGGCGCCCTCAGGGACTCTTCGCCACGACCTCGCGCATGAGCCGCCCGGTGAGGACCGTCAAGGCGGTGTGCATGCCGATGATGAAGATGTTGATCCGGTGGCCGGTGACCTGCGTGAGGGTCCAGGCCTGGGGGTTGACCTTGGCGAGGCCCGCCAGCATGAGGAGCACGACCACCTCCGCGACGGTCATGGCGAAGGCGATCTTCTGCAGGCGTTCCATCGCCTTGACCGCATGGATCAGGGCGACCGCCCGGCCTGCCGCCGCGTCGGCGGCGTGGATGCCCGAGGTGACGAAGTCCCTGATCTTCCTGTCCGCCACGTCCCTGACGTCGCTGTGCCAGGCGGCGGCCAGCGCCTGCCTGCCCATCGGGTCGCCGGCGCCGAACAGTGCGCTGAGTTCGAGGGCGGCGTCGGCCCAGCCGTGGATGACCTTGTCGACGGCGGCGTCGCTGGGAACGTAGGTGGAGAGCCACAGCAGGTAGGACATGCCCACCGCGACGCAGGCGCCGCTGGCGATCTTCAGCAGCGTCGTGGTGCGCGCGCTCAGGCGCTCCAGGTCGGTCACCAGCTCCGCCTTCGGCACCGGGGAACCGTCCAGCCCGGTGGCATCCATGAAGACCGTCCGGCGTCCGACCTGGCCGGAGAGCCTCCCGATCAGACGCGCGTCCCGTTCGTCGAGCAGCTTCAGTACGCCCTTGACGGTCTGCTGGTCATTGTCCAGCCGGTACCACGACCCGGCCGCGTAGACGAGGCCGGGCGCTGTTCCGTACGAGGTCCACCTGGGCGGGAAGTCGGCCTTGAGGTCGCCCCGCAGGTCCTCGCGCAGCCCTGCCTCGAGGATCGGGTCGTCCTGCGCGGGGGCGCGTCCGGCGAGTGCGAGCAGTGCCTGGACGGTGGCGTCGTCGGCCTGGATGTAGCGGTCGGCGGTGCCCTTGATCCTCTCCGCGATCTCCTCGGCGGAGTTCGCGCTCGCGCCCAGCCCGTCGATGAACGACTGCGCGATCTCGTTGTGCTTGACCGCGGCGAAGTATCCGACCAGTCCCAGGCCGAGCGGCTCCAGCCGGAGATCGACGGACTGGAGCCGCTCGAGCCGCTCGCGCACCTCGTCGGCGTTCAGGCGGGCGTTCTTCAGCTGGGTGGCGTGGAAGGCGAGCGGGGCCTCGTTCATGTGGACAAACGTCCCATGGGATCCCCGATCGCCCGCACGTCGTGATCTCTTCGTGACGATCTTTACAGGGTGTGCAGGTCGACGGCGTCCGCCATGGCCTGGTAGCCGGCCGGGTTGGGGTGGAGGTGGTCTCCGCTGTCCAGATCCGGCCGGATCCGATCGGGGTCCGCTGGGTCGGCGACGGCGCGCTCGAAGTCGGCGACCGCGTCGAATTCGCCGCTGGTCCTGATCCAGGAGTTGACCGTGTCGCGGACGGCCTCGGGCTCGCCGGTGAACCCGGCGGGCAGGATGGTGCCGCCGACGATCCGGACGCCTCGCGCGTGGGCGTCGCGGATGAGCCGCCGGTACCCGGCGATCAGGTCGTCGGCGCCGACCTTGACCGCGGGTGTGGTGCAGGGAGTGGGGTCCTGGAGGCCCAGCAGGATGTCGTTGATGCCCTCCAGCACGACCACGGTCTTGACGCCTGGCTGGTCGAGCACGTCCCAGCGGAATCGCGTCAGTCCCCGCTCGCCCAGGCAGGCCGAGTCGTTGAGCAGGCGATTGCCGGCGATGCCGAGGTTGAGCACCGGCCGCCGCCCGCTCAGCCTGCGGGCCAGCGCGTCCGGGTAGCGGTTGTCGGCGTCCAGGGTGGCACCGTACCCGTCGGTGATGGAGTCGCCGAAGGTCGCCACCGCGTCGCCGTCGCCGCGCACGTCCACGCCGGACAGGTAGAACCAGGAGCTGTTGGTCTCGGCGAAGGCGCCCGCTCCCGCGTCTCGGGTGTGGTCGCCGGAGGCCCGGTAGGTGGTGGCCTGGGCAACGCTGTGATAGGTGGACGGGCCGGTGTCGCCCTGGAAGTACAGCGTCACCGTCAGCCGCTCACCTGGGTTGACCGCCAGCCGTACGGGATCGCTGGCGGCGTGCCCGCCGGTGGGGATGTCGACGGAGGCGGAGTGCGCGAAGGTCAGCGTCCGGAGCGTGCCCGCCTGCACGGCGGCGCCCGTGCCGGCCTTGCCCACGCTCGCGCCGGTCAGCCGGAGAGGGGTGCCGCCGTAGGCGTTGGACAGCCGGATCCGGACCGTCGAGCCGCCGGCGGTGACCCGGACGGCCTGCCGTACGGAATGGTTGGCGAAACCCTTCTCCGCCCAGGTGGGATACCAGACGTCGGGCGACGGCTGCTGGACGGCGGTCGCCCACCCTGCGGTCCAGCAGGTGGCGGGAGCCGGTGCCGCCGTCAGGGCGGCGATCAGCGCGGCGGCGGTCGCGATTTTCAACATGTGGCTACTCCGTTCAACCCAGGACGGGGAAGTTGGCGCGGAACACGCCGTAGGGATCGCGCAGGCGCTTGATCTCGCGCAGCCTGCCGAGCGTGTCGGAGGGGAAGGCCTGGGCGGCGCTGTCCCCCGGCGCGAGGAAGGTGTACGGCTTGCGCCCGCTGACCGCCTGGCCGAGCGCCTCGACGAGGGCGGCCTGCTTGGCCTGCACCGCATCGGTGAGGTGGGGGAGCCGCAGGCCGAGCAGGTAGAGCATGTACGGCTCGGCCAGGGCGCCACCAGCGCCGCCGGCGGGATCGGTCTCGGCCAGCGCCCCGCCCAGATGACGGACCTGGAGGTTCAGCAGCGGCGCGAGGTCAGTGCCGGCGAGCGTGTCGAGCGTCGCCTCGTCCAGGCCGGTCAGCAGTTCGGTGCGGGCCAGCATCGGGCTGGGCTCGATGGGCTCCGCCGCGATCGTGCCCAGGTCGGCGAGGTCCATCAGGCCGCGGCTGTCGGAGAGGCTGCCGCCGATGCCGTCGAAGGCGGCAAGCAGCGCCTTGGCCTCGGCATCCTCGCCGAGGTAGGTCACGTCCACGGAGACCATCGCCGGGGCGGGCGGCGGCGGGGCCATGCGGTTGATCCACAGTGAAAGCTCGCGTGGCGCGTTCGCGGTGACCTGGCGGAAGGCGTCGAACACCTCGGCGGCGCGGGCCGCGGGCCAGACGATCCGCCCGCCGTACACGCTGGGTGCCGGGTGCAGCGCCAGCTCGATCGAGGTGATCAGCGCGTAGTCGCCGCCGCCACCGCGCAGCGCCCAGAACAGCTCGGCGTCGGATTCGCCGGTGACCCGCACGATCTGCCCGTCCGCGTCGACGATCTCGAAGGCGCGCACCGAGTCGGCCGCCCAGCCGTGCCTGCGGCCGAACCAGGAGACGCCGCCGCCGGCCAGGAACCCGGCCACCGTCACGGCCGGGCTGCTGCCGGCCATCCCGGTGAGGCCGTGCTTGCCGGTCTCGGCCAGCACCCGGCCCCAGGGCACCCCGGCGCCGACCCGGGCGACGCGCGCCTCCGCGTCGACCTCCACCCAGTCCAGACGGGCGGTGCGCAGCAGGATCACGCCCTGCACATCGCCCGAGGCGCCGTGGCCCGACGGCTGGGCGGTGACGGTCAGCCCGGCTTCGCGGGCGTACCGCACCAGCGCCGCCGCGTCCGCGGCGTCCTCGGCCTCCACCACGGCGGCCACCGGCTGGTGCACGCCCACCGCCCACGGGCGGGCCGCGTCGTCGAACCCGTCCTCGCCGGGAAGCAGCACGCGCCCCCGGACGGCGTTACGCAGATCCATAGCTGTTGTCTCCTTCAGGGGATTACCAGGGAAGAGGGCCTTCGTGCTGCACGAAGGTGGCGGTGGGGCCGTCGGCGTCCAGCAGGGCCATCGCGACGATCGGCGCCGCGCCGTCTTCGGGGGTCTTGATGCCCGTGTTGTGGTTGATGTCGGTCTTGACCCAGCCCGGGTCGACCGTGTTGACCTTGATCGGGGTGTCCCACAGCTCCTTGGCGTAGGACACGGTGATCATGTTGAGGGCGGCCTTGGAGGAGCAGTAGACCAGGTTGAGCATCGGCCACAGCGGATGGTCCCGGTCCAGGGCGCGCCCGAACGAGCCGCGTTCGCTGGAGACGTTGACGATGCGCCCGGCGGGTGACAGGCGCAGCAGCGGCAGCATCGCGTTGGTGATCTCGATGACGCCGAACACGTTCGTCTCGTAGACCTGGCGGGCCTCCGCGGTCGTGCTCCGGCTGGGCAGCCCGTCGTCGAAGGTGATCCCGGCGTTGTTGACCAGGATGTCGAGCTTGCCGTACTCCTGCTCGATCCGGCTCGCCGCGGCTCGGATGCTCGCCGCATCGGTCACATCGAGCCGCACGTACGGCAGGCCGAGCCGCTCGCCCGCGGCCCGCCCCCGCTCCTCGTCACGGGCACCGATGATCGCGGTGACGCCCGACTCGCCGAGCAGGCGGGCGACCTCGAAGCCGATGCCCTTGTTCGCTCCCGTGACGAGCGCGACCGCTACCATGCCGCACCCGCGATCTGCCGGGTGGTGGCGTTCAGCCGGTTCCACAGGTTGACGGTGGCGATCCGCATGATCAGCGCGGCGAGCTCGGTCTCGGAGTAGTGGTCGGCGGCCTCGTCCCACACCTCGTCGCTGACCTGGCCGCCGTCGGCGATCCGGGTGACCTGCTCGGTCAGTGCCAGGGCGGCGCGCTCGGCGTCGGTGAAGTACGGCGCCTCGCGCCAGGCCGCCACGGCGAACAGCCTCTCGTCGCTCTCACCCTCCTTGCGCAGGTCCTTGGCGTGCATGTCGACGCAGACGCTGCAGCTGTTGATCTGGCTGGCCCTGAGCAGCACGAGGTCCACGGTGACCTTGGGTAGCCCGGCCTGCTCGGTGGTCTTGTCCACCGCCATGAGCGCCTTCATGGCGCCGGGGAGGACGAGGGCGGGGTTCTTCATCCGTGCCTGCATGGGAACGTCTCCTCATGGGTGGTGATCGCCTGATGTGACCAGCATGGGGAGGGCCGTTAATACGATCGCGATGCGATGCCTATGCATCGCCGATGGCTCTGTTGTTCATCCGCCAGCAAAGGGGCATATGTAGGATTCGCGGATGGATGTCGGGTTCGCGATCCTGGGCCCCGTCGAGGTGTCAGCCGGCGGCCGATCGCTTCCCGCCCTGGCACCGCGTCACCGCGCGTTCCTGGGCTACCTGCTGCTGCACGCAGGCGTCGTGCTGAGCGTCGATCGGCTCAGCGACGCGATGTGGGGGCCGACGCCGCCGGACACCGCCCGGGCCCAGGTGCACGCCGCGCTGACCGCGATCCGGCGCACGCTGCGCGCCGCGGACGCGGCATACCTGGTGCAGACCCGGCCGGCCGGTTACGTGATCACCCCGGAGTCCGGGCAGCTGGACCTGCGGGAGTTCACCGCCCTGGTGACCGCCGCCCAGGCCGAGGCCGATCCCGAACTGGCCGGCGGGCACCTGCGTGCCGCCCTGGCGCTGTGGCGCGGACCGGCACTGACCGGCATCCAGGCCGACTACGCGGAAAGCGCCCGGGCCCGGCTGGAGGATCAGCGGCTGGCCGCGATCGAGCGGCTGGCGGAGCTCGAATTCGCCGCGGGAAGGCACACGCAGCTCATCGATCAGCTGACCGCCGAGCTGAGCGCGCATCCCTTACGGGAACGGCTCGCCGTACAGCTGATGCTGGCCCTGCACCGCGCCGGGCGCCAGGCCGACGCGCTGGCCGTCGGCCGTGACTACCGCCGCAGGCTCGCCGAGGAGCAGGGGCTGGATCCGGGACAGGCCTTCCAGGCCGCCGAGGCGACCGTCCTGCGCGGTGAGCCGCCCGCGGCGGCCGAACCGCCGGCTCCCGCCGCGGCCAGGCCTGTCGCGGCCTTCCTGCCCTACGACGTCGCCGACTTCGCCGGCCGTTCCGTCCAGGTGGAGGAGCTGTGCGAGCCCGGCTCACAGGCCGTGACCATCTCCGCGATCGACGGCATGGCCGGCATCGGCAAGACGGCACTGGCCGTCCACGTCGCGCACCGGCTCGCCGACCGCCACCCCGACGGTCAGCTCTTCATCGACCTGCACGCCCATACGGCGGGCCAGCGGCCGCTCCAGCCCGCGGAAGCGCTGGAGATGCTGTTGCGGCAGCTCGGCGTGCCGACGGAGCGCATCCCCGCGTCCATGACGGAAAGGGCCGCGCTGTGGCGAGCCGAGCTGGCCGGCCGCCGGGTGCTGCTGGTGCTGGACAACGCGACCGACGCCGCCCAGGTCCGGCCGCTGCTGCCCGGCACGTCGAACAGCCTGGTGATCATCACCAGCCGCCAGCGGCTCACCGACCTGGACGGCGCGCGGGCCCTGTCCATGGACGTGCTGCCCCTGCCCGACGCCGCCGCGCTGTTCACCGGCATCGTGGGCGAGCGCGCGGACACCGAGCCCGACGCGGTCGCTGAGGTCCTGCTGCTGTGCGGGTTCCTGCCGCTGGCCGTCCGCATCGCCGCCACCCGCCTGCGGCACCGGCCCCGCTGGAGCGTGGCCCATCTCGCCGAACGCCTGCGTGACGAGCGCCGCAGGCTCGCCGAGCTGGCCAGGTCGGAACGTGGTGTGGCGGCCGCGTTCACCCTGTCCTACCGCCAGCTCACCGCCGACCAGCAGCGGCTCTTCCGCCTGCTCGGGCTGCATCCCGGCCGCGACCTCGAGCCGTACGCGGCCGCCGCGCTCGCCGACCTCTCCGTCGAGTGCACCGAGGACCTGCTCGAGGACCTGCTGGACGCGCACATGCTCCAGCAGCGCGCCTTCGGCCGCTACGTCTTCCACGACCTGCTCCGCCAGTACGCCGCGCAGCTCGCGGCCGAGCAGGAGCCGCCGCACGTGGCGCACGCGGCGCTGACCCGGCTGCTCGACCACCAGCTGACCACGGCGGCGGCCGCCATGGACGTGCTCTACCCCGACAGCGCCCACCGGCGGCCGCGCATCGAGCGATCCGCGCCGCCGGTCCCCCTCCATGACGCCGCGCGGGCGCTGGCCTGGCTGGACGCAGAACGGGCCAACCTCGTCCTGGCCGCCGACCACGACGCGCCGCACACCTGCCTGCTGGCCACCACGCTGTACCGCTATCTCTACGACCACGCCCATCACGACGACGCCCTGGCCCTGTACGGCAAGGCCCTGCAGGCCGCCCGACGCCGCCAGGACCCGGCCGGCGAAGGGCGGGCGCTGACCGATCTCGGCTGGGTGCATCAGGTGCAGGGGAACCACGACGTCGCCCGTGAGCACTTCGACCGGGCGCTGGCCGCCTGCCGTACGGCGGAGGACCTGCGAGGTCAGGCGCGGGCGCTGGTCGGCCTGGGCAGGGTGGCCACCGACCACGAGCCGGCCAGGAAGGCGAACCTGCAGGCCCTGGAGCTGTTCCGGGAGATCGGCGACCGGTTCGGCGAGGCCGTGACGCTGGACTACCTCGGCATCGTCCACGAGCGGCTCGGCCAGTACGCGGACGCGGCCGACCTGCATCGCCAGGCGCTTGAGCTGTCCAGGGAGATCGGCAGCAGGGGCGGAGAGGCCGACGCACTGAACAACCTCGGGGCGGCCTGCGCCCGGCTGGGCCGGCACGCCGAGGCCCGCGACCATCTCGAGCAGGCGCTGGAGCTGTATCGACGCTTCGGCTACCGGCGCGGCGAGGCCACGGCGCTCAACAGCCTGGCCGAGGTCGCGGCCACCCTGGGCGACCCCGGCCAGGCCGTACGCCTGCACCATGCCGCTCTCGACCTGGCCGTGGAACTGAACAACCGGGGCGAGGAGCGACGCGCCCGCCAGGCCATCGCCCAGCTCCCGGCCACGTCGGAGCGCTGAAAACCCTTTTCGGGAATCACACCCGTGTGACTACACTCGCCACGACATTGCCCACCGTGGATGAGAGGAGCCCGCCATGCGGTACGGCGCCTCGCTGTCGCGGTTCGAGGTGATTCTGGTGTCTTCGCCGGCCCGGTGCCGGCTGCGCGCCCGGTGCTGGATGTCCTGACCACGCCCGCCGTACGGCGGAGCCTGGTCGCATCGCGCTGTCCCTTGCGGAATCCCCTGAAAAGGCAGTGCCATGAACGACGTCAGAAACCTCGGCATCCTCGCCCACGTCGATGCGGGCAAGACCACCGTGACCGAACGGATCCTCTTCCTCACAGGCGCCACCCACAAACGCGGTGAGGTCCACCACGGGACCACGGTCACCGACTTCGACCCGCAGGAGCGCGATCGCGGGATCACCATCTTCGCCGCCGCGGTGAGCTGCCTCTGGGCCGGTCACCGGCTCAACCTGATCGACACTCCCGGCCACGTCGACTTCTCCGACGAGGTGGAGCGCTCGCTGCGCGTCCTCGACGGGGCGGTCGCCGTCTTCGACGCGGTGGCCGGGGTCGAGCCGCAGAGCGAGTCGGTCTGGCGCCGGGCGGACCGCCACGGCGTGCCGCGCATCGCCTTCGTCAACAAGCTCGACCGCGTCGGCGCCGACCTCGACGCCGCCGTCGGCTCCATCCGCGATCGGTTACGCGTGACCCCGCTCGTGGTCCAGCTGCCGATCGGCGCGGAGGCCGGCTTCACCGGGGTCGTGGACCTGGTTCGCATGCGGGCGCTGACCTGGGCGGACGAGCTCGAGATCGGTCCCGTCCCCGAGGAGCTCGAGCAGGAGGCGGCACGACGGCGGCTGCTCCTGGAGGAGGCCGTGGCCGAGCTGCATCCTGCCGCCCTGGAGGAGTATCCGGGGATCTCTCCGGGGACGATGGAGGCCGCACTGCGCGACCTGACCCGCTCGGGCGCGGGCGTGGTGGTGCTGTGCGGGTCGGCCTACCGCAACCGCGGGATCGAGCCGCTGCTGGACGCGGTCGTGGCCTACCTGCCTCCACCGGAGACCGATCCGTCGGCACCGTTGGCGGCGCTGGTCTTCAAGATCAGGGAACGGCTGGCGTTCCTGCGCGTCTACTCGGGCACGCTGCGGAAGGGGATGGAGGTGCTGGATGCCGGGGCCGGCCGTACCGAGCGGGTCGGGCGCGTCCTGCGCGTCCAGGCCGGAAGGCACACCGAGGTCGAGCGTGCGGTGGCCGGCGACATCGTCGCCGTGGCCGGGGTCAAGGGCGTGCGCGCGGGGACGACCCTGTGCGATCCGTCGGCGCCCGTGCTCCTGGAACCTCCGGGCGCGGCCGAGCCCGTGGTCTCGGTGGCGGTGGAGGTGCGCAGGAGCACCGACATCGAACGGCTGGCCGGGGCGCTGACCAGGCTGGTGGAGGAGGATCCGTCGCTGGCGGTGCGCGCCGACCCCGAGGTCGGGCAGACGCTGCTGTCGGGGATGGGCGAGCTGCAGCTGGAGGTCGCGGTGGAGCGGATCCGTCGCGAGCACGGGCTGGAGCTGACCGTGGGCCGGCCGCAGGTGGCACACCGGGAGACCGTCGTGAGCGGGGTGAGCGGGCTGCTGTACCGCCACGTCAAGCAGGACGGCGGAGCCGGGCAGTTCGCTCATCTCGTCCTCGACGTGGTGCCGTCCGGCGACGGTTTCGCGTTCGGCTCGACCGTCACCGGTGGCCGGGTGCCGCGCGAGTACGTCCGCGCGGTGGAGGCCGGGTGCCGCGACGCGCTGGCGTCGGGGCCGCTGGGCGGGCACCCGGTGACCGGCCTGCGCGTCACGCTCACGGACGGGGCCACGCATCCGAAGGATTCCTCGGAACTGGCCTTCCGTACGGCGGGCCGCCTCGCCCTCGGCGAAGCGCTGCGTGCCTCGACGATGGCGTTGCTGGAACCGGTGGTCGAGGTCACGGTCACGGTCCCGGACGACGCCGTCGGCGCGGTGCTGGGTGACCTGGCCGCGCGGCGCGGGCACGTCTCCTCCTCGCTCGCCCGGGCGGGCGAGGTGGTGGTCACCGCCACGATGCCGCTGGCCCAGGTGTTCGGCTACGCCACCCGCCTGCGCAGCCGTACCCAGGGGCGCGGCACGTTCACGACCCGTCCCGCCGGCTACGCGCGGGTGGCGAGCTGAGCACCCCCGGTCGCCGGGCCGTCCAGCCCGGCGACCGGGGTCGTCACTCAAGGTCAAGGTGTCGGGAGCACTGAGAGTCGCAGGTACCCTGACCTACACTCGGCGCGTTGACCTGGCAAAACGCCGGCGCGCCGGCCGCAGGACGAGTCGTGGAGAGTTCAGGGAGACCCCCGGCCCGCACCTTCAACCGACTGGAGACGTGTGTTCAAGCGAAAAGTGGTGCTCGCCACCCTCATGGCCACCGGGCTCGCACTGGCCACCGCGACCACGGCCGCGGCGAGCACCGGCCGCCCCGCCATCATCGGCGGGCGGGACGCGACGGAGACCTACTCGTTCATGGTCTCCTTCCAGCTGAAGAAACTGCCCCAGCACCATTGCGGCGGTTCCCTCATCGCCCCCGACTGGGTGGTGACCGCCGCCCACTGCAAGGGGCTCATGAAGCCTGGCAAGACGCAGGTACGGGTCGGCTCGCTCGAGCGCGACAACGGCGGGGTGCTCACCACCGTCAAGCGCGTCGTCGTCCACCCCACCCACGAAGAGCTCGGGATGAGGGATGCGCCCAAGGACGACATCCTCCTGGTCCAGCTGGACCAGCGGGTCAACCTCGCGCCCATCCCCATCGCCGACGGCCCCGGCCAGGTTGGCGAGCCGACCCGCGTCATCGGCTGGGGCATGACCTGCGACGACACGGAGAATCCCGCCTGCGAGGACGGCCCGCGGCAGCTGCAGCAACTCGACACCGTACGCGTGCCCGACAGCCGGTGCTCCGAGCTCAACAGTGGCGAGGAGGTGTGCACCGGTGAGATCAACGGGCGCGCCGCCAGCGCCTGCAACGGCGACTCCGGCGGTCCGCAGATCCGCCGGGTGGGCAACCGCTGGGAGCTGATCGGCGCCACCTCGCGCGACGGCGACGACCTGGACGACCGCATGGACGGCAACGCCGGCTGCGCCACCAGCCCCGACGGCGGGCCGGGAGTGGGCGTCTGGACCGACGTGACCCACTACCGCCCCTGGATCACCGAGACCATCAAGGCGTACGGCGGCTCTTGATCACATCCTCCCCCGCCCAAGGCCGGAGCTTGTCGGGGTTGCGTACCGCCCAGATGTGCTTGATCCGGCCGCCGGTGAGGTCGAACGCGGCCACCGTCACGGTGACGCCGTCGTGCTGGGCCACCAGGCCGGGCTGGCCGTTGACCGTACGCTCCAGAATCGTCAGGCCGGGTGCCATGCCGGCGATGGCGAGGATGTAGCGGGCGACCTGCTCGCCGCCTTCGATCGGGCGGAGCCCGGCGCTGACCAGGCCGCCGCCGTCGACGATCGCGGTGGCGTCGGGGTCGAGGAGGCCGATGAGGGCGTCGATGTCCTTGGCCTCCCAGGCCTGCTTGAAGTCCCTGACGGTGCCGGCGTGCCGCGCCGTCGGCGCCGCGGGAGCCTGTGACGCGCGGATGCGGCGGCGGGCCGAGGAGGCCAGCTGGCGGCAGGCCGCCGGGGTACGGCCGACGACCTCGGCCACCTCGGCGAAGGCGTAGCCGAAGACGTCGTGCAGGATGAACGCGACGCGTTCTGCCGGGGTCATCGACTCGAGCACGACGAGGAAGGCCATGTTGATCGACTCGTCGAGGGTGACCCGGTCGGCCGGGTCGGCCGGCTGCCTGCTGACCCACTCCGTGGGTTCGGGCAGCGGCTCGGGGATCCATTCGCCGACGTAGCTCTCACGGCGGGCCCGCGCCGAGCCGAGCAGGTCCAGGCAGATGCGGCCGGCCACCTTCGTCAGCCAGGCGCCGGGGGAGTCGATGGCCTCCTGCTGCTCCCGGGTCATCGCGTACCAGCGGGCGTAGGTCTCCTGCACGGCATCCTCGGCCTCGGTCAGGGAGCCGAGCAGCCGGTAGGCGAGATTGATCAGCTGGCGCCGCTCGCTCATGATCGCGCTCAGGCCGTCTCCCGGCCCGGACTGGGTGGTCATGGTGTCCCCGACTTCCTTCTCGCATCTGCCCTCATCAGTACGACGAGACAGCACCTCGGAATGTGAGACCTCACATTTCGGGCGGCTGTTTCGTCGTACTGGTGAGACACCAGGTCGCAAGCCTCGAGACGGAGAAGGGAACACCTCCCATGCCCACACCCCCGACGACCAAGCAGGGCAACCTTACGCTGCTGCGCGTCGCGATCACCCTGCAGACCCTGGCCGTCTTCGTCGCGCCGATCACCGCCGGCCTGTTGCTGTCCGTGCCCAGCGGACGGGTACTGCACAGTGCCTCGGCGTACGGGGTGTTCACGGTGTCACTGCTGCACGTGGTCGCCGCGGTCCTGGCGTGGCGGCCGGGCGGCGGCTCGGCCCGGCCCATTCTGTACGCGGCCGGGTTCTTCGGGCTCACGCTGGCGCAGATCGCGCTGGGCATCGCGCACGTCAAGACCCTGCACGTCCCCCTGGGCGTCCTGCTGTTCGGCATGAGCGTCGTTCAGCTCGGCTGGGTCTGGGGCGGCCGTACTCGCGTGGCCGCCGCGGCGTGACGCCGCACATTCCAGCAGTCGTGTCGAAAGGAAGATCTCGCCATGTCCGCACCCGCTGAACAGGACGACCTCCGGTCGCGTCTGCCCGACCCCGCCCAGTTCTTCCCCGAACTGGGGACGATCGCGGTGGCCATCACCAAGGCCACCCGGAACGGTTCGATCCCGCACACCACCATCGGCCTCGTGCAGCTGCGTGCCGGGCAGATCGTCGGCAGCACCTACCACACCGTCCGGCAGACCGGCCTCCTCCGCAATGCCGGGGAGACGGAGGAACGCATCACCGCCGTGGCGTCATGGCGTGACGCCCCCTACTTCACCGACGCCGAACGGGTCGCGCTGGAGCTCGCGGAGGCCGTCCTGACCCCGAACCCGTCCGGGGAGCGCGTCCCCGACGAGCTCTACGCCAGGGCATCCGCCCACTACGACGACAAGGCGCTCTGGACGCTCACTCTGGCGATCTCCCAGATCTGCTTCTTCATCCCCGTCGCCCTCATCGCCAAGCCGATCCCCGGCAGGCCCCTCGGGAAGAACTACACGCCCGGTCAGACATCGACGGTCAGATGAACGGTCACCACTTCCCCCACGGCGAGCCCTTCGGCCTTCCGCACCGCCGCCTTCACGGGCACGAGGTAGTGCCCGTCCTGGGGGAACAGTGACGTCCTCCACCGGGTTTCCCGTATCCGAGCCGTCACCGGAATCATGCCCCAGCCGTAGCTGACCAGGGCGGCGGTCGTCTCCAGGTCGCGGCACTCGTCGTCGGGGACGGTGACGAAGTGCCACGGTGCCGGTCCCTTCCAGAACCACAGCTCGCCGCTGAACTCCACGTTCATCGACACAGGATAGGAGCCGTCAAACGCCTTCGCTCACCTGAACGATGATCTTGCCTCGCTGTGCGCCGGATCTCATCCGCGCATACGCCTCGCCGACCTCCGGGAGGTCGTGCACGCTGTCGATCACCGGGCGCCCGAAGGTGCCGTCGGCGATCCGCTCGAGGACCCACTCCACGCCCCGCCGGAGCCTGCCGGCGTCCCGCACCTCGTTGATGAGCGAGTAGCCGACCACACCCGCCCGCCTCTGCACCAGCGGCAGTATCGGGAAGGCGACGTCGTTGGTGCCCGACAGCCCGCCGTAGATGTAGGCGACGCCGTTCATCGCCATCGCCTCGACGTACTCGGCGATGAATCCGCCGCCGATCCCGTCGAGGACCAGGTCGGCCCCGTGGCCGTCGGTGGCGGCCAGCAGGGCGGGGGCGAACGCCTCTTCCTCGGTGGCGATCACCGCGTCGGCTCCCTGGTCGAGCAGGAAGTCGCGCTTGGCAGAGGTACGGCTCGACGTCACCACCGTGGCGCCCAGCGCCTTGGCGACCCGTATCGCGCCCAGCCCCGTCCCTCCCGACGCCGCGGTGATGAGCACGTAGGAGCCCTCGCCGATCGTGGACAGCTCCCGCATCGGGTAGTACGGCGTGAGGTACTGCATCCAGAATCCGGCCGCCTCCGCCGCCGACCATCCCTCGGGCCACGGCGTGGTGAACTCCTGGCGTGCGAGCGCGTACTCGTTCCCGCAGGAATACGGACCGTCCACGTTGGGGATCGTGCTCACGCGGTCGCCGGCCGAGAAACAGGTGACGCCCTCGCCGACCGCGTCGACGACGCCGCTGGCCTCGTATCCGATGCGCATCGGGAGGTCCGACGTCGAGTAGTGGCGTCCGGCCATCAGGAGCAGGTCGGCCTGGTTGAGGCCGTAAGCGGACACGCGGAGGCGGATCTCCCCCGGTCCAGGCTCGGGCCGCTCGATGTGCCGCACGACGAGACCCAGTTCGTCCGACCCGGGTTCGACCTGGTCGAAGAGCACGGCACGCATCAGAGGCGGCTGCTCAGGGGAGCGGTGGTCGGCGCGGTGCGGCTGCGATTCGGGCATTGCGGCCCTCCCTGGTGGTTCGGTGAGGCCTCATCAAAACAGGCGAGCGCCGCACGCGCAGGAGGCGATGTGCCCACCCGCCGCGCCCTGGCGGAGCAGTGTGCACCTTGAAGTGCCGTTGCAAGGGAGACGCAAGCGGAGGGAAAGCACCAACGCGACAATTGTTGCGACTGGTATCTTTATGGACCCCCGGTCGCCTCCTGTAGCTCTCGCGTTCATCTTTTACCGAGCAGATCCCAAGTGGCCGGGCCGACAGGACGGGGTGGTCATGGCCACACGGCGAGAACGTCTGCGCTACAAGTTCGACAACAGCATGTCGAAGGGCACGCCTGCCCTCATCGGCTGGCTCGCGCTGGTCACCGTCGTCATGGTCGTGGTGTTCGCGGTCCTGTCCATGCTCCTGGCCGACAAGGACGTGCACGACAGCTGGTACGTCGCGCTGTGGGGCAGCCTCATGCGGGCGATGGACGCGGGCACCATGGCGGGCGACAACGAGGGCAGCGCGATCTTCACGGTCCTCGGCTTCGCCATCACGATCGGCGGCCTGCTCATCGTCTCCAGCCTGGTCGGCGTGCTCACCACCGGCCTGGACAACAAGCTGACCGACCTGCGCAAGGGGCGCTCGCGCATCGTCGAGGACCGGCACACGGTCCTGATCGGCTGGTCGGACCAGATCTTCACCATCATTCCCGAGCTGGTGCAGGCCAACGAGAGCGAGTCCAAGTCCTGCATCGCCATCCTCGGCGACCGCGACAAGCTGGAGATGGAGGAGGAACTGCGCACCCGGGTCGGGGACACCGGCAAGACCCGCGTGGTCGTCCGGAGCGGCAGCCCCATCGAGCCGACCGATCTCGACCTGCTGAGCCTGGACACCGCCCGCTCCGTCATCGTGCTGTCCCCGCAGGGCGAGGATCCTGACGCGCACGTCATCAAGACGCTGCTCGGGCTGACCAACCGGAACTGGCGCAGGCGGCGCCCGCCGATCATCGCCTCGGTCGCCGACACCAACAACCTGGAGGCCGCCGAGCTGGCCGGGGGCGGGTACGCGCAGGTGGTCGACACCGACGACATCGCCTCACGGCTCATCGTGCAGACCGCCCGTCAGTCGGGTCTGTCAGTGGTGTGCACCGACCTGCTCGACTACGGCGGCGACGAGATCTACATGCGCGCCGAGCCGAAGCTGACCGGATTCCCGTACGGTGAGGCGCTGTTCGCCTACGAGACCGCCTGCCTGATCGGGATCCGGCGCGGAGACGGGTCCGTGGTGCTGAACCCGCCGATGGACACCGTGATCCAGCAGGACGACGAGATGATCGTGGTGGCCGAGGACGACTCCACCATCCGGCTGGTGCGCAGCTTCCCGCCCGTCGTCCAGCAGGCGATCGCCCAGCCCGTACGGCAGGCCGTACCTCCCGAGCGCACGCTGCTGATCGGCTGGAACAGCCGAGCCGCGAAGATCGTCACCGAGGTCGACCAGTACGTGGCGCCCGGCTCCACGCTGGACATCGCGGCCGGCGGCATCGAGGACGGCGACCAGGTGGAACGGATGAAGGTCGGCCTGCGCAACCTGGCCGTCAACGTCAAGGAGTGCGACACCACCGCCAGGTTCACTCTGGAGGCGCTGGATCCAGGGGTGTTCGACCACATCATCGTGCTGTCCGACGACGGGCTGGACGCTCAGCACGCCGATTCGCGCACGCTGGTGACGCTGCTGCACCTGCGCGACATCGCCTCGCGCACGGGACAGCGCTTCCCGATCGTCAGCGAGATGAACGACGACCGCAACCGCCGCCTGGCCCAGGTGACCAAGGCCGACGACTTCGTGGTCAGCGACAAGCTGATCAGCCTGCTGATGACGCAGCTCTCGGAGAACCCGCACCTGGGCGCGGTGTTCCGCTACCTGTTCAACTCCGACGGCTCGGAGATCTACCTCAAGCCCGCCACGGACTACGTCCAGCCCGGGGTCACGGTCAGCTTCGCCACCCTGGTGGCCTCGGCCCGGATGCGCGGCGAGACCGCCATCGGCTACCGCCTGCAGGTCGAGTCGACGGCCCCGCCGAACTACGGCGTCGTCCTCAACCCCGGCAAATCCGACCAGGTCACGCTCGGCCGCCGCGACCTGGTCATCGTCCTCGCCGAGGACTGACCCGCCCGATCACGCGCCCCGCGTGGTGAGTGGCCGGCCGCCCACCGGTGTCGCGACGGCCGGGGTCGTCGTCCGGGTGGCGATGACCGCCGCGGTGAACAGGGCCAGGCACGCCGGTGTGTAGGCGAGCAGATTGAGCCAGTAGAACGGCGTCGAGGGGCTCGCTCCGATCCCGAACGCCCAGACGAGGCCCGCGAGGCCGCGGATGAGGATCCCGGTGGCGACCAGCAGCCCGCCCAGCCTTCTGACCCGGGCGGGAATCCGCCGGGCCGGCCAGGCAGGGCGGCCGACCGCCACCGCCATCAGTGCCGACGCGCACACTGCCGCTGTCAGCGGAACGAGAAGGACCCGCGGCGTGAACGGAAACACGACGTTGAGCACCGCCAGCGACAGCGACTCGGGGTCCTGCGCCGGCCAGGTGCTGCCGGTCATCCAGTACACATGCACCGCGGCGTCCGCCGCCAGCACCGCGGCCACCGCCATCCCCGCCCGCACGCGCGTCCGATCCCGCATGACTCTCGCCTCCTGATCGTGTGAGCTACCTTCACCACGAGAGAGGACGGGAACGGACCGGAGGTTCCCTGTGACGTCGATCACTACGAACCTGGTCAGCGGCCGCAGTGTCCCTTGGGGATGGTGGCCGCGTAGCTGGTGTTCGACGTGGTCGAGAAGGTGTAGCCGATCACCTCGACACACTTGCCGGCCGCACTGACACGCACCGGCCCGGCGTAGTACTTGAAGTCGCCGTTGTTCTCGTGGTGGGTGAAGTTGTCGCCGCTGCTGAAGACGAGCAGGTCCAACCCGGTGTCCGTGGCCGTCCCGACGGCCACGCCCTTGATCGTGACGGCGCAGTTGTATCCGTTGGAGTTGTTGTACAGCAGGTAGACCTTGCCACCCGTGGAGCCGTTCTGGTGGGTCAGCGTCCTGGAGTCGACGACGTGGTAGCCGGAGCCGCAGACCCCTTCCGGCGTGTAGGGATTGGCGGCGGCCTGAGCCTCGGGCGTCAGGACGCAGGCGGCGCCGACCACGGCGATGACTGCGGTGGCCTTGGCCAATGCGGCACGTATGGGCATGTGCGGTGAATCCTCCGGGGTCTAGATCATTGATGCACGGCGCCCGAAACGATCGCATACGGACTTTACGATCAAGGTTGCTAGCAGTAGACAAGTCAGTGAACGCGCCTGCGGGCCGGTGGTCAGACGCGTCGATGCCGGGGAAGCAGCATGCTGACCAGCGCGATGGCCAGGGCGAGGCCGGCCGCCAGGAGGAAGACCAGGTCGTAGCCCGCGGCGAGGGCGGTCGGGGAGGTCCCGCCGGACTCCGTCGCGGCGCCGGCGGCCGTCGCGAGTACCGCCAGGCCCACCGATCCGCCCACCTGACTGGCGGTGTTGGCCAGGCCGCCGATGATCCCCGCGTCGCTCCCGGCAGCGTCGGCGGTCGCCGCGGCCATGAGGGTGGGGAAGGTCAGCCCGATGCCGACCGCGATGAGCAGCGTGGGCCCGAGCACCCCGGTGAGGTAGCCGGTGTCGGCGTGGGCCTGGGCGAGCCAGCCGAACCCGGCCAGGAAACAGCCGGAGCCGGCCAGCACCAGGGGGCGCACGCCGGTTCGCGGCAGCCAGGCGGCGGAGAGCCGCGCGATCACCACGAACGTCACCGCCGCGGGTGTCTGGCCGAGGCCGGCTCGAAGCGCACTGTAGCCGAGGACGTTCTGCAGGAAGAGCGACGTGAAGTACCACATCGCGATGGCGATCCCGCCGAACAGCAGCAGCATGCCGTTGCCGACGGCCACCCTCCGGTTTCTGAACAGCCGCAGGGGCATCATCGGCTGGGCGGCGAAGCGCGCCTCCACCACGGTGAAGGCGACGAGCAGGAGCAGGCCCGCCACCACCGGCACGGCGACCTGCACGGACGTCCAGCCGTGGTCGGCGCTCTGCATGACCCCGTAGATCAGCGCGGCCAGCCCCGCCGTCCCCGTGACCGCGCCGGCCAGGTCGAGCGATTCCCGCCGGGCGGTGCGCGTGCCGTACAGCGACATCATGGCCACGGCGATCAGCACCGCGCCGATCGGTACGTTGATCAGGAAGACCCATCGCCACGACAGGCCGGTCGTGATGGCGCCGCCCGCGATCGCGCCGGCCATCCCGCCCACACCGCCCGAGGCGGACCACGCGCCGAAGGCCCGGGCACGCGCGCGCGCCTCGGTGAAGCCGGTGTTGATCACGGCCAGCGTCGCCGGGGCCAGCATGGCGGCGCCCGTGCCCTGCGCGACGCGGGCCGCCACCAGGACCTCAGGAGCGGTTGCCAGGCCGCCGACCAGGCTCGAGGCGGAGAACAGGAACAGGCCGGCGACCAGCGTCCTGCGATGGCCGAACAGGTCGGCGGCGCGGCCACCCAGCAGCATGAAGCCGGCGAAGGTGAGCAGGTAGCCGTTCACCACCCAGGCCAGGCCGGTGGCCGTGAAGCCGAGGTCCCGCTGGATCGAGGGCAGGGCGACGTTCACGATGGACGCGTCCAGGATCACCATGAACTGGCAGGCGCACGCCAGTGCCAGGACCATCCAGGAAGGGGTGCGGAGCTCGGTGGTCGTCACAAGCGTCTCCTCGGTGCTGAATGCCGGGGTCACGCGGTCTGGGAGGCTCGCGCGGCCCCGTTCCGCGGGGCGGTCCCCTCGGAGACGCGGCCGGCCTCCATCAGCCGGATCGTGATCTGGGCGAGCCGTCGTCCCTGGTACCTGGCCGCCTCCAGCGTGGCGGCGTCCGGGCCGTCTCCGGCCGGGCCGGTCACGAACGACGTGCCGTAGGGGTTGCCGCCTGAGGCGGACACGACCGGATCGGTGAACCCGGGCGGGACGATCAGCGATCCCCAGTGGTAGAAGACATTGCTCAGCGACAAGATCGTGGCCTCATTGCCGCCGTGCCGGTTGAACGCCGAGGTGAAGGCCGTCACCGGCTTGTCGGCCAGCTTCCCTTCCTGCCACAGCCCGCCGGCCTGGTCGATGAACTGCTTGAGCTGCGCGGCCGGCGTGCCGAACCGGGTCGGCGTCCCGAAGGCGAACGCATCGGCCCAGGCCAGGTCTTCGACCGAGGCGCGGGCGATCTCCGCTGTGGCGTCGGCGTGCCGCCGCCACAGCGGGTTCTGGTCGATCGTGCTGTCGGGCGCCAGCTCGGCGACCTGCCGCAGGCGCACCTCGACCCCGGCCGAGGCGGCGCCCTCGGCGACGGCCTGCGCGAGCGCGTGCACGCTTCCTGTCGCGCTGTAGTAGATGACGGCGACCTTCACGGTCATGTCAGCTCCCTCGATGCAAGGTAAGATTAGTTACGTGCATAATGTTATGCGCATAACTAATCCGTCAAGGAGGGGCCCGTGGACTTCGAGCAAGCCGACGCCATCAACCAGGCCATCCGTCTGCTGAGCCTGCGCCACCGGGCCAGGGCCGCGGCGCTGCTGGCCCCGCTCGGCCTGCATCCCGGCCAGGAGGCGCTGCTGCTCGAGCTCGCCCGGACCGGCCCGATGATCCAGGCTCAGCTCAGCGAGGCACTCGGCTGCGAGCCGCCCAGCGTCACGCTCATGACCCGCAAGCTCGAAGCCTCCGGTCACATCCGGCGTAAGCCCGCCCCCTCCGACAAGCGCGCCAGCGTCGTCGAGCTCACCGACGCGGGCCGGGCGCTGGCCGAGCAGGTCAAGCAGCTGTGGCGCGCCCTGGCGGAGGAGACCGTGACCGGCCTGCCCGCCCGGACCGTGGCGGAACTGCCCGGCATCCTCAACACCCTGACCGGCAACGTCGACACCAGGCGCGCCGGGCGTAAGTCGTGAGCCATCCCCAATGTTGGGGATTTCTCTGACCTCCTCGATTTTCCATCCTGAAATGGCCGCGGAATGGCCGCGGGGCAGGGGAAATTCCGGGAGGAAATCTCAAATGTCGCAATTCACCGCAGAAGAGGCAAATGGTGTGGCCGCAGCCCTCCGCGAATGGGATACCGCGTCCCACGTGCGCGCCTCCGTCGGGGCCTCGCTGCACATGCCGGAGTCGCCCGTCAAGGGCGGCCTCGGGCAGCGCGTCGCCGCCGCGTCCGGGGTCGGGCTGCCGGTGGCGATGGATGCCCAGATGCTCGGCCCCTGGAACGCCAGTATCGGGTTCAGGGACGGCGTGGCCGTGGGCGGCTGGGCCAACCTGGGCCTGAGCGACACCGGCTCGTGGAACTTCAGCGGGCACTTCCACGTGTCCGGCGCGATCAGCTACGACACGGCCTTCGTCTGGGTCGTCAAGGACGCCGTCGGCAACCTCTACACCTTCGGGCACACCGGACGGGTGCACGGCACCTTCGAGTCCGGCTCACGCGATGACGACTGGGGCCACTCCGAGATCAACACCTTCATGCACGACCACTGGGGCGACCTGTACCGCAGCTGGTCCTGGCACTGGGAGGCGAGGGTCAACGCCGACTTCGTGCCCTTCCTGGACGACATCATCAAGCTCGTAGCCGCGGGACAGGCGATCGGCAATGTGGTCAAGGTCTTCGTCTGAGGTGTCAGCCGGAGATGGCCGCGATGAGTTCGTCCCTGCCCTGGGCGCCTGTCTTGCCGTAAAGCGACTTCAGGTGGTCGTTGACGGTGTAGGCCGACAGGTCCAGGGCTCGGGCGATCTGCTTCGGGGCGGCGCCGGCGTACAGAAGCTCGAGGATGCGGCGCTCACGTGCGGTGATGCCGTACCAGTCGCAGAATGACGGCAGCAGCAGGCTGCCGCCGGCCGCCTGGATGAGGATGGCGACGTCGCTGTCGCCGTGCTCGTCCAGCGGCTGGCCGTGGATGAGGACCCAGCGCCCGAAGTTGGCGGCGGGTGCGCAGAGCAGCGGCCGCCAGGCGCCGGTGTCGCGGGCGTGGGTGCGCGCGTGCAGGGACAGGCCGACCCAGAAGGCGTTGGCGATCCAGTCCGGCACGCCGCTCCCCGCGCCCGGCCACATCTGCCGCATCCAGTCGCGCGCCTGGGGCGAGATCGATCTGACCGCATGGTCGGGCCCGACCGTGATGACGCCGGTCGGCAGGGAGGGGACCGTGGGCGTCAGCGGACCCGCGGTGACGTAGCCGCGTAGGGCCGTCACCAGCGCGGGGACGAGCCGCTGCGCTTCCCTGCGGTCCGCCACGCTGAAGGGCCTGGCGCCTTCCGCGCGCAGCAGGCCGAGCAGGCCCCATGGCCCGTGCCTGTCCTTGATGAGCAGCCGGAGCTCGCCGCCCACGCCATGGGAGGACAGCAGCCGCCGCATGCCGGTGTCGCCGCAGCCTCCGGCTCCCACGACGGCGACCGGCTCGCCGAGCAGGGCGAGCGCCGGTGGCGGGCACGGGTCTCCGTGCAGGTACCGGTTGAGCACCAGGTCGCTGATGAGCGCGTGCTGGTATTCGTGCCAGAAGCTGAAGACGCCCAGGCCGACTCCGGTCGCCGGATTCAGGCCGACCAGGCGGAGCGCGTCGTGCGCCACGCGCCGTCCGATGATCTGGGAGATGGCCGCTCCTGTCGCGGCCGGACTGCCGCCCTGGACAATTGCGGCATACAAGTCACGGGCGATTCGCCCGTCCGCGTGTGTCACGCAGCACCACCATTCCTTGACAGGAATGGTTTACAACAGTTTTGACAACTTGAAAACAGGTTAAATTTCGGCGCCCGCCTTTTCGTGAATTAGTGGATCAAAGCCTTCACCCGAGGCGCTCGATCAGATCCTTGGCTCTGCGACGGTCGTAGGGTGCGGAGAGCCGCCCGGCCGCCCTCATGGCCTGTTCCGCCGCTTTACCCGCGGCCTTCCGTCTTCCTCCGTGGGCCAGGACGAGGGCACGGGCCCAGCCGATGCGGGCCGCGGCGCCTGGGTGGCGGGACTGGAACCCGGCCAGGTGCCGGCCGAGCCGGCGTGCCGTACCCGCGTCCGGGGGCAGGCAGGCGAGCAGTTCGGCCAGGCCGGACCAGCACTCCAGCATGCCGCGCTGGGCCGACGGCAGGCGGGCGGCCAGTTCGAGCGCCGTCGTCAGCGTCTCCCCGGGGTCGCGCAGCCCGAGCCGGGCCTCGGCCGTGAGCAGGCGCATCTCCTGGATCACCGGCATGACGGGGCCGTCACGCAGGCCCAGTTGCTGCTCGTGGGCGCGGCGGCGGTCGGTGGAGGCGCGGGCCGCTGCCAACACCTGGCCGATCCGTTCCGCGCCCGTCCCGTCGATCCGCAGCAGCGCCTCGGCCTGGCCGATCAGGCACCAGTGGCGGCCGATGTCGTCGCCGCCCACCCGCGCGGCCGCCTGCTCCGCCGTGTCGGCGAACAGCTCGGCCGCCTGCTCGAAGTCGCCGCGCCACAGGGCCGTCTCGGCGAGCATCCCCGCGCAGTTCTCGGCCACCCGGGGGTCGAGGGTCCTGGCCCGGCACTCGGCGAACGAGCCGCGCGCCCCCTCGAAGTCCCCGGTCGCGAGCAGGTCGAGGCCCCTGGCCAGGCGGGCGCGGCTTGCGGGTTCCGTCGGGTGGCCGATACTCCGCAGCGACCGGTCGGCGAGGGCGCCGTAGTGGGCAGCCAGGCGGTGGCCTCCGGCCACGCGGGCGATGGTGGCGAAGTTCGCGTACGCCTCGGCGCGTAGGGCGGGGTCGCGCGTCCGGCCGGCGGCGTCGAGCTGGCGCAGCGAGGCGGCCAGCATCGTGAGCAGGTCCTGCTGGTGGTAGGCCAGCCGCGCCAGGAGCGTCAGCGCCTGTGCCGCCTCGGCGCCGGCCGCCGAGTGGCGGGCCGGGAGGACGCGATGGAGGAGCAGGCGGGCGGCGGCCGTCAGGGCGGCGGCGGCGAGGCCGGGGCGGGACGCCGGGAGCGGCTCGCCCACCGTGTCGAGCGCGGCCCTGGCCAGGCGGGCGGACTCGCACTCCCTGGCCAGTTGGTGCTCGCTCACGCCCGCCATCCGCAACCAGCGCGCCCGCAGGTACGGGGCCTCGGGCGTGGAGGCCAGATGCCGCAGCACGACGGCGCCGGACTCCTCGTACAGGCGTAGGCGCAGGCACAGCAGCCAGTAGTGGTCGAGGAAGCCGGGCAGGCCCGACGCGGCCCAGGCCAGCCGGATGTTGTCCATCTCCACGCCCAGCACGCGGGTGACCTCGGCGTCGGAGGCGTCCTGGAGCGCCGTGGCGTGCCGGTCGAGCAGCCCGGCGAAGCAGGCCGCGTGCCGTTCCCGCACCGCGCGACGCTCCCGGGCATCCAGGTGCTCGGCGGCGTACTGCTGGATGAGGGGGTGGAGGACGTACCGGCCGGACGGGGCGAGCTGGATCATGCAGTGATCCACCAGGCGGACCAGCACCCGCGGCGTGGTCCTGGCCACCTCCAGCGCGGCTGCCAGCGTGCAGCCGCCGCCGAACGCCGACAGGGCCGCCAGCGCCTGCTGCGCGTCCGGGTCGAGCAGCCGCCAGGAGGTCTCGAAGACCGTCCGCATGCAGGCGTGCCGCGGCCGTACGGCGGGCCCGGCAGCAGAGAGCAGGTCGGCGCCGAGGCGCTGGGCGAGCTCGGCGGGCGGCACCGCGCGCAGCAGGCCCGCCGCCAGCTCGATGGCCAGGGGCAGGCCGCCGGTGGCGGCGCAGATCGCGGCGACCGAGGCGGCGTGCCGCTCAGGATCGAACGCCCCCGCGGCCCTGGAGATGAACAACGTCTCCGCCGCCGGGCTCGGCAGGCCCCGCACCTCGAACGTGACCTGTCCTGGCACGTCCAGTCGCCGTCTGCTGGTCGCGAGGATCTTCACCCCCGGAGCGGTGCCCATGATCCGGGCGATGACCGGATCGAAGTCCTGCAGGTGCTCGAGGTTGTCGAGCACGAGGAGCAGTTCGCGCCGGGCCAGGGCCGACAGCAGCAGGTCGAGGGCGGGACGCTGCGGAGAGAGGTCCACGCCGAGACGGCGGGCGAGCGTCGTGACGGCCGCCTCGGGGCCCACCCCGGCGAAGGACACGAACGCGCACGACGGCGCGGCGGCGGCGATGGCCAGGCGGGTCTTGCCGACGCCGCCGGGGCCGAGCAGGGTCACCAGGCGTCGCCGGGCCAGCAGCGCGCGCACGTCCCTGATCTCCGAGTCCCTGCCGACGAGGCCGGTGCGGGGAACGGGCGGGGCGGCGCGCACGAGCCCGCGCCGGACGGCCACCGTCTCCGGTGCGGGCTCGACCCCCAGCTCGTCGGCCAGGCGCCGCCGCAGGTCGTCGTAGCAGGCCAGCGCCGCGCCCCGGTTCCCCGACTCCGCCAGCGCCGTGATCAGCAGCCGGTGCGCCTCCTCGTCGTACGGTTCCAGCGCCGCCACCAGCCGCGCCAGCCGTACGAACTCCTCGGGCGGCGTGGATGCGCCGCGCAGCAGCAGCCCGCGCAGCAGCAGCCGGGCCCGGCGCCGCTCCGACTCCAGCCAGCCGCCGAAGGCCGGGGCGTCGCAGAACCACACGCCGTCCATGAAGTCGCCGCGCCACAACCGCAGCGCCTCGGCCACGCTCGGCGTCCTGGCCAGGCGCTCGTGGTCGACGAAGCAGCCGTCGCCGGCGCGGAAGCGCACGTGGTCGCGGGTGATGTCCAGCCACCCGCCGACCTCCCTGCGCAGCTCCGACAGCGACAGGCGCAGGCTGCCCCGGGCGTTGGCGTCGGGGCGCTCACCCCACAGCAGCGCCGCCAGCTCCGAGCGCGGGCGCGGCCCGGGCGTGGCGGCGAGATAGCAGAGCAGGGCGCGCGTCTTGGCGGCGCGGATGCCCACCGGCCGCCCTCCCACGGCCAGCTCCGGCGGGCCGAGCAGCAGCAGGCTCAGCGACTCTCCCATAGACGCGCACGGTAGGCGCGCCCGCGGCCTGCCGCCATGCAAAAAGGCACGTATGACCTGCGCTCTCACGATTCGCTCACGCCGCCCGCCGCACTCTGAGGCGCACGTCACACCGAAGGAGAAAGACGACATGCGCTCTCAGCGACTCATCCCCGCGCTCGTCCTGGCCGCGGGCCTGGCCATTCCGGCCGCGGTGGCCACGGCCTCGCCCGCCGGCGCGAAGGCGGCGGCCACGACGTGCCGGGTGGAGGTGGACTACGTCGACCTGTACGACGTGGACGAGAAGGACGGCACGGACGAGGTCAAGATCGATCTCGCCGGGTACTACTACCCCAGCGGCAGCAAGTACGTCGCCATGTCGAACGGCGACCGCGCCTACTCCGGCAACTTCGCCAACCCGACCACCACCATCGGCACCAGCGGGTGGGCGAACTTCAGCCTGCGCGAGGTCGACCCGCCGATCGTCGGCAGCGGCTACAACCTCGGCTCGATCAACGCGTACGGATCCACGTGCGCCACGCTCTCCACGGGGCAGATCGCGTACGTCTACAAGACCATCACCGGCACGCAGAAGACCTACTACTCGTACTACATCCGGCTCGTGATGACCGGGCTGTAGCCTGCTCGCTCCGGGGCGCTCGGCTGGGGGTGGCCCAGCCGAGCGTCTCGCGTGGGTTCGGCCTGGAAGGAGCGTGCGGAGGAACGATGACGGCCGGTGGAGTAGGGGTGGTGACGGGGGCCGGATCGGGGATCGGCCGCGTGGTGAGCAGGGCACTGCTGGATGACGGCTACCGGGTCGCGCTCGCCGGCCGGCGGGAGGGGGCGCTGCGGGAGACGGCCGGAGATCATCCGAGCGCGCTGGTGGTGCCCACGGACGTCACCGACCCCGGCTCCGTGGCCGCCCTCTTCGGCGCGGTTCGCGAGCGCTGGGGCCGGGTGGACCTGCTGTTCAACAACGCGGGCACCTTCGGCGCTCCTGGATCGGTCGACACGATCTCGGTCGACGACTGGCGCAGGACGGTGGACACGAACCTGACGGGCGCCTTCCTGTGCGCGCACCACGCCGTGGCGATGATGAAGGAGCAGCGGCCGCAGGGCGGGCGGATCATCAACAACGGCTCCATCTCCGCCCACAGCCCGCGCCCGGCGAGCGTGGCGTACACCGCCACCAAGCACGCCGTGACGGGCCTGACGAAATCGATCTCGCTGGACGGCCGGCCGTACCGGATCGCCTGCGGACAGATCGACATCGGCAACGCGGCCACCGAGATGACCGGAGGCATCGCCCAGGGGGCCACCCAGGCGGACGGCACCCGAGCCCCGGAACCGACCTTCGATCCGGCCCACGTCGCGGACGCGGTGGTCTACATGGCGAATCTTCCGCTGGACACGAACGTGCTGTTCCTCACGATCACGGCCACCGCGATGCCGTTCGTGGGGCGCGGCTGAGACGCGCGCCTTCCCTGGTGGACGCGGTCGCCGGAATAGTGTTGAGCCATGTGGACAGTGCTCGGTGCGCCCATCGACTCCTCCGGCGCCGGTCGGGGAGAGGAGTTCGCGCCGCAGGCTCTGCGCCGCGCCGGGCTGCCAGAGGTGTTCGGGGCCGTCGACGCCGGTGACGTGGCGCCGCCGCTGCGGGACGCGGTGCGTGATCCGGCCACCGGGATCATCGGCTTCTCCGAGCTGTGCGCCTCCGCACAGGCGCTGCGTGAGGCCGTGGCGGCCACACTGGCGGCCGGCGAGCGTCCGCTGGTGGTCGGCGGGGACTGCACGCTGCTGCTGGGGACGATGGCCGGGGTCCGCGACGCCGTAGGGCGGGTGGGGCTGTGGTTCGTGGACGGCCACGCGGACTACTACGACGGGACGTCGTCGCCCTCGGGCGAGGCGGCCGACATGGACCTGGCGATCCTCACCGGGGACGGACCGCCCGGCCTGGTCGACCTGGCCGGAGAGGTCCCCCTGGTGGAGCCCGCCGACGTGGTGATCCTCGGACACCGGCCTGCTTCCCTGAGCAGCGACACGGCGGAGGAGCTCGGACGGGTCCCCGACGCGATGGGGCGCATGAGCGCGGAGGAGATCGTCGCGGCGGGCCCCGAACAGGTGGGCCGCAGGTGGGAGCGGGCGCTGGCGGCACGGGGGCCGGTGTGGCTGCACGTCGACGTCGACGCCCTCGACGAGGCCGCGCTGCCCGCCGTGAGCTATCCCCAGCCTCGCGGGCTCGACTGGGAGGCGTTCGTGGCGCTGATGCGCCCCATGCTGGCCTCGCCCGCCCTGGTGGGGCTCAGCGTGGCCGACTTCAACCCGGACCTGGACGGCGACGGCGCGCATGCGCGGCGGCTCGTCGACGCGCTGGCCCGCGCCCTCACGTGACATGCACGTCTGGCAGGGGATTTCCATACCTCTCAGGTCAGATCTCGTCTGGACCTGACGCAGACGCGGCCCGCGGGTCGCGGCCGGGATCGTTGGCGTCATGCGACTCCAACGAATGCAGATCTCGGCGCTGATCGTTCTCGCGCTGGTCGTGGCGCTCGCGCTCGTGCCGCTGCCGGCGCCTGCCTACACCACGGGCTTCGCGCCGCACTGGGTGACCATATCGGCCGCCCTGCTGGGTGCGGTCTTCGTGGTGCGGCCGCACCCCGCCGGGTTGCTGCCCGCCGTCCTGCTGCTGTGGTCGGCGGGCGGCGTCGTGCTTGACGCCTTCCGCGCGTTCTTCGCCGTCACGGGCATCCCGGCGGGGGAGTTCGCGCGGGTCGACTGGCCGGGGATGGCGCTGCGCGGGCTCAGCCTGGCGGGCTGCGCGCTGCTGGGTGCGCTGCTGCTGCGGCACATCCGGGTGCCGGGCGGGGCGTGGCTGGGATACGGCGCGTTCGCCGTCGGGTTCGTCTATCCGATGGCCAAGCTGTACTGGTCTCTCGGTGGCACGCTGCTGCGTCCCGCCGGGTATGACGAGGGCCTGCCGTACGGCGAGCTGATCATGCTGCTCATCGGGGCGGTGGGATCGCTGGCGCTGGTCCAGCGGTGGGGACGGAGGCTGCCGCGGCGGCTGGTGCTGGCGGGCGGTTGGACGGGCGCCGCGATGTTGACCACTATGGGGACCATGTCCGTTTTCGGCACGCTTGCGCAGCTGGCCGGCCTCACCCGGGGGCCGGTGCCGCTGTCAGATCCCGCCGCGGTGGTGACGGTCGGGCTGGTGTACGGGAGCTGGCTGCTGTTCGGGCTGGCGGTCGGCGGGGCCACGCTGTCCTACCAGCGGGCGACCTCGCGGTGATGCCACGGCGCGCGGACCTGGTGCTGGCCTTCGTCGCCGGGGTGCCACTGTTCGCGCTGTCCGTGGTGGTGGCGGTGCTGTCGGTGCCGGGAGTCCGCGCCGGCCTGCTCGTGGGCGCCTGCCTGGTGGCGCACGCGGCCGTCGCGTACCGGCGGGACACCTGGGCGTTCTTCGTGGTCGCCGCCGCCTTCGGCGTGCAGGTCGCCGTGACCGGGCTGTTCCTCGTGCTGCCGTCGGCCGCGCTGTTCCCGCTCGCGGTCTACTCCCGCGCCGCGTACGGCCGGCGGTACCCTCCGCTGATCGTGGGCCTGGCGGGAGCCGGGGTGGCGGCGGCCAGGTTCGCGACCGACTCCAGCGTGGCGGCCGCGGACCTGGGGCCGAACCCGTGGCTGCTGTTCGGGCTGCTGGCCGCGGTGGTGGTCGCGGCCTGGGGGTTCGGCCTGTACCGGCGGACCCAGCTCGCCTACATCGACCTGCTGCGGGAGCGGGCCCGCGACGCCGCCGCGCGGGCAACCGCGGCGGAGCGGGCCAGGATCGCCCGGGAGATGCACGACGTGGTCGCGCACGCGCTGGCGGTCATCGTCGCCCAGGCCAGAGGCGGCCGGTTCGCGCCGGCACGCGCGCAGGAGATCCTGGCCACGATCGAGGACACCGGGCGCACGGCCCTCACGGACATGCGGGCCGCCGTCGGCGTGCTGCGCGCCGCGCCGGAAGAGGCGCAGCGGCAGCCGCTGCCCGGCCTGGCCGACCTGCCGGGACTGCTCGAGCGCACCCGGAGCGCGGGGCTGCCCGTCGCGGAGATCGTGCGGGGTACGGCCCGTCCCCTCGGGCCGGGCACGGAGCTGGTCGCCTATCGGGTGGTGCAGGAGGCGCTTACCAATACGCTCAAGCACGCGGGCCCCGGCGCCGGCGGCACGGTCCTGCTGGAATGGGCGGAGGACGGCTTGCACCTGACCGTCAGCGACGACGGCAGGTCCACCAGCGTGGCGGGAACGGGGAACGGGTTGGCGGGAATGCGGGAACGGGTGGGCGCCGTGGGCGGAGCCGTGGAGGTCCGGACGGGGGAGGCGGGCGGGTTCGTCGTCGAGGCGCGCCTGCCGTACCGGACATGACGATCCGGGTCTATGTCGTCGACGACCAGGATCTGGTGCGTACCGGCACGGCGATGGTGATCGACGCGCAGGACGACATGCGCGTGGTGGGCCAGGCGCGCGACGGGGCGGAGGCGCTGGCCGGGCTGCGCACGGTGGCGGCGGACGTGGTGCTCATGGACGTGCGGATGCCGCGCATGGACGGGGTCGAGGCGATCAGGCGGCTCCTGGCGCGGGGCGACGGGCCGAGGGTGATCGTCCTGACCACCTTCGACCTGGACGAGTACGCCTTCGCGGCGTTGCGGGCCGGGGCGTCGGGGTTCCTGCTCAAGGACGCCCCCGCCGACGAGCTGCTGTCCGCGGTGCGGACCGTCCACCGGGGCGACGCGGTGATCGCGCCGTCCACGACGCGGCGCCTGCTCGACCACGTCGCGCCGCGCCTGCCGGACGTCGCGCCGGACCCGCTGACCGAGCGCGAGCGCGAGGTGCTGCGGCACATCGTCTCGGGCGAGACGAACGCCGAGATAGCGGCATCGCTGTTCCTGTCCGAGGGCACCGTCAAGACCCACGTCGGCCGCATCCTGAGCAAGCTCGGGCTGCGCGACCGGGTCCAGGCGGTCATCTGGGCCTACGAACACGGCCTGAACAACCGTCCCTGAGTTTGGAAGGCATCGGCGGTGGGCCTGTCGATGACGGCCAGTTGGGTGTGGATCTGGTCGGTGGCGGAGGAGTCGAGGTCGCCCAGGAGGGCGTGGGCCTGGCGCCACTGCTCGCGGGCGGCCGCCCGCTCTCCGGCGAGGTGATGGCAGGCGCCCAGGTGGGCGAGGGTGCTGGCCTCCGCGTACGGGTCGCGGAACTCGCGGAACAGGTGCAGGGCCCGGCGGTAACAGGGGATCGCCCCGGCGGGGTCGGCCAGCTGGAGGCGGGTGTCGCCCAGGCAGGACCACGCGTGCGCCTCGTGCGCGAGGTTGCCGAGCTTGCGGTGCAGGACCAGGGCCTGCTCGCACAGCTCGAGGGCCAGGGCGTGGTTCCCCAGGCGGCCGTGGTGGAAGCCGAGGTCGGTGAGCGCGACGGCCTGGCCGACCTGGTCGCCCAGGCGTTCGAACAGGTCGTGGGCGCTCTGGGCGGCGTGCAGCGCGTCGGCCTCCCGGCCCTGGAGCGCGTACACGAGGTCGCGGTGGTAGTGCGTCCACGCCTGACCGGCCACGTCGTCATGTGACCGCTCCAGCGCCGTGTCGAGGTTGCGGTGCGCCTCGGCGAAGCGGCCCAGGTCGGCCAGCGCGAAGGCCAGATTGCGGTACGCGCGTGACTCCTCCACCGGGTCGCCCAGCCGCCGGGCGGCGGCCACGGCGGCCCGCTGGGTCTCGGCCCGGTCGTGCCAGAACCCCCGCCCGTGCAGGAAGACGAACAGCGCCCGGGCCAGGTGGCAGACCTGCCGGTCGAGGCCCAGGTCGGCGGCGAGCTTCAGGGTGGCGAGCAGGGCGGGGCGTTCGGCCGCGAACCAGGCCAGCGCCTCGTCGCGTCCGGCGAGCCCGGTCACGCGAACGCCCGGGACCGGCGTGGGAGGCTCGACGTCCGCCTCCAGGTCCCCGCCGAGCAGCCGCTGGGCGGCGCGCGCGGTGTGGACGTAGTGGTCGACGACGCGGAGCCGCGCGGCGTCCTGGTCGGCCTCGTGCGCCTGGCAGAGTTCGAAGGCGTAGGCGCGCAGCAGGTCGTGGCACGAATAGCGGCCGGGGACGTGCTCGGTGAGCAGGTTGGCCCTGGTCAGCTCGGCCAGCGGCGCGGCCACCCGAGGGACGCCCGCCAGGCTGGCGGCGGCGTCGATCGTGCTGTCGGGACCGGGATGCAGCCCGGCGACCAGCCGGAACAGCCGCGCAGCCGGCTCGTCGAGCGTCCGGTACGACCACGAGAAGATCGCCCTCACGTCGACGGCACGCTCCAGCGCGCCGAGCGTGTCCGTGAGCTCTCCGGCGAGCGCGGTGAGCGGGTGCGCGGGGTGGATCGCGGCTCGGGCCGCGACGATGGCCAGCGCCAGCGGCAGCCCGGCGCAGCGGCCGACGATCTGGTCGGCGGCGGCCGGCTCGGCGGCGATCCGGTCATCGCCGACCCGGCGGGCCAGCATGCGCCTCGCCTGGTCCGGCGGCAGCAGGCCGAGGGTGAACGGACGCGCGCCGTACCTGACGACCAGCCCGGCGAGGTGGTCCCGGCTGGTGACCACCACCAGGCAGCCGGGCGTCCCTGGCAGCAGCGGGGCTACCTGGTCCGCGTCGCGGGCGTTGTCCAGCAGCACCAGCATGCGCCGTCCGGCCAGCAGGCCGCGGAAGAGCCCGGCCTGCGCGGCCGGGCTCTCCGGGATCCCGTGCGGCGGCACCCGGAGCGCGTCGAGAAACTCGCCGAGGGCCGCCGCCGGATGCACGGCCTGGCATGACGGGTCGTATCCCCGCAGGTCGGCGTAGAGCTGGCCGTCCGGGAAGCGGCCCGCGATCCGGTGCGCCCAGTGGACGGCCAGCGTGGTCTTCCCGACGCCCGCCGTACCGGCGATCACCGCGATCAGCGGCGATCGGGGGTCAGGCTGGTCGAGGAGCGCGTCCAGCGCCGCGAGCTCGGACTCGCGCCCGGCGAAGCCGTCGATGGCGGCGGGCAACTGCCTGGGCACCGCGCGCCCACCGGGAGGAGCGCCGCCCGCGAGCAGGTCGGCGTGGACCTGCCGCAGCTCGGGGCTGGGGTCGGCGCCGAGCTCCGCGGCGAGCCGGCGCCGGATCGCGTCGTAGCGCTCCAGCGCTTCGGCGGGACGGCCTGCCGCCTCCAGGACCCGCAGCAGCCGCGCCCAGAGCGACTCCCGCAGCGGATGCCGCTCGGCCAGCTCCGCCAGTTCAGCCGGATCGGGCCGCGACCGGTTCGCCAGGTCCAGGTCGGCCCGCCGCTCGACCGCGGTCAGGTACCGCTCGTGCAGCGCCGGGGCCACGGACTGCTCCAGCCAGTCCGATCCGATGCCGTCGAAGGGGGCGCCGCGCCACAGCGCCAGCGCGCCGGCCAGCCGGGACCGCTCGGCCGCCGGGTCCGCCGCCGCCTCGTCGAGCAGCCGGCCGAAGCGCAGCGCGTCCACGCGGTCCGGTTCGATCACCAGCAGGTAGCCGCCGGGCCGGGCCGCGATCAACTCCTCCGCAGCGGGCCCCAGGGCGCGGCGCAGCCGCTTGACGTTCGTCCTGACGTTGGCCCCGGGGTCGCCGGGCGGATCCACGCCCCACACCGCCGTCGCCAGCCTGCCGGTCGGGACGGTACGGCCCGCCGACATCGCGAGTACGGCCAGCAGCACGCGCAACCGCCCGGTGGGCAGCTCGACGGGCCGCCCGGCCACCGAGACGCGCAACGGGCCGAGCAGTTCGACGGTCAGCACCCGGCTCGCACCCCCTCCGTGGACCGGCGGCGAGTTTCACAGGACTGACACCACCTTGCCACCCGCGGTCAGCCATCCTCGCCCTGAAGCCAGTGTGGATCGAGACCGCAGGAGGTCGAAGTGTCGATATCAGTGCTCGACATGTCCGTGTCACTCGACGGGTACATCGCCGATCCCGACGATTTCCTCGGCGGCGAGGACGGTGAACGGCTGCACAAGTGGGCCGACGCGGAGTCCGGGCCGGTCAAGCAGTTCCAGGACGAATGGAACACCGCCGGTGCGGTCCTCGCGGGGCGGCGGACCGCCGAGCTCATGGATCACTGGGGCGGCGACCACGGCGGGCTCCCGATCTTCGTGCCCAGTCACCGGCCGCCAGGTCCGGCCGCCCGCTGGGGCTATCCGCTGGTGACGTACGTGACCGACGGGATCGAGAGCGCGATGGCGCAGGCGAAGGCCGCCGCGGGCGGCCGGGACGTGCAGGTGCGCGGGGCGTACACGGGGCAGCGGGCGCTCGAGGCGGGGGTGCTGGACGAGGTGCAGGTCCACCTGATCCCGGTGCTGCTCGGCCGCGGCCGACGGCTGTTCGACGTGCTGCCGTCGGAGATCGAGCTGGAGGTCGTCCGGGTGATCGACACGCAGGAGGCCACCCACATCCGCTACCGCGTCCGCCGCTGAGAGCTCAGGGCGTCCACTGCGGCCTTAGGGCAGTGCGGTGGCGGCTCGTCGCTGGAGCAGGGCCTCGTGGGCGGGGTCGGTGCGGAGGGTGAGGGTCAGGCCGGTCCGGGCGGCGTCGGCGAGGACCGCGAGCAGGGAGGCGAACTGGTCGGGGGGCTCGGCGCTGAGCAGTTCCTCGGCGTGGTCCACGACCAGGGCGACGGGGCCGGTGTCGCGCAGCGAGTCGGTCAGCGCGTCCCAGTTGCGGCCGAAGTAGTCGGGCAGGCGCAGCACCCGCGCCACCTCCTCGAAGAAGGCGGCGCGGGTACGGCAGGCCCTCCCGTCCACCACCGCCGGCGCCGGACTGGTGGACACCGTCAACCAGGACGGCAGCGGACGTGCGGCGGAGGTCATCGGAATTCCTAGAGCCGGTAGAAGTCGGTGTAGTGATTGGGCGAGAACCACGTCACGCCGGTGCTGCGGTTGACGACGATCCGGTACGCGTCACGCGCGGCCCCACGTGACCGGGAGTACACGTCGTACTCATAGTAGGTAGCACCGCTCGGGAGCTGGCCCTCCCGGTTGTAGAAACGCCCGCCGGTGTAGTTGTACCTGCCGTCGGGCCAGGAGTACCAGCCGCTCTGGGTGGGGTAGCCCTTGCCCGCCCAGATCGCGTCGGCCGAGCGTGCGTCGGCGCAGCGGGCCATCGTGCAGGAGTTGTAGACGGTCGCGTTGGCGGGGGAGGGGCCGGTCAGGGTGATGAGGGACACGGCGGCGGCGAGGACGACGGCCAGCCGCACCGGCCAGGAAGGTCTGGGGCGCACGGAGCCTCCTTGCGGATATGACGAGACACAGTCATGATCGCCGGTCATCCCGGTCAAACAACCGTGAAATACCCCAAAGGCATGATGAATACTTCGGGGACAGTTCGGGTGAGCGTCATGCCACGCACTCGTCCACGGGTGTCGATGCGGTCTCGTGGCGGTCGATGACGCCGGTGCGGACCTGGGCCTCGGCGAGCCTGGCCAGCGCCGCGCGGGCCTCGGGCCGGCGTCCTGAGGGCGCCGGCCGTACGGGAGCCAGGACGGTGACCTCGACCATGAAGTGCCGGGTCGCGGCCACCCGCAGGATGGAGGCCAGCAGCGAGTCGTCCCCGACGTAGCAGGCACGGGTCGAGGTCGACTCACCCTCGCGGTAGCGCAGCGTGGCCGGGCGCACCGCGGCGCCAGCGTCGATCGCGGCCTGGAACACCGCCGGGCGGAACTCTCCCATGCCACGCCCGCACCAGGTGGTGCCCTCCGGGAACGCGATCACCGTGTCGCCCGCCCTGAGCGCGCCCGCGATCGTCGCGACGGCCGACGGCAGCGTGGAAAGCCGGTTCCTGTCGATGAACAGCGCGCCGGAGCCCGCCGCCAGCGTACGGATGAGCGGCCACTCGCCGACCTCCCGCTTGGCCAGCGGGCGTGACGGGACGGTGGCCGCCATGACGAGCGGGTCGAGCCAGGAGATGTGGTTGGCCACCAGAAGGGCGCCCTCGCCGGGCGCGGAGGTGACGTCTCCCGTGATCTCCACCCGGATGCCGAGCGCGCGCAGCATGAGCCAGGCCCAGGTCTTCGTGATCCCGGCTCGCCGTACCCCGCCGGCGCGGCTCGTCGCGAGGGAGACGGGAATGCCCGCGAGCAGCACGAGAGCTGCGCCGACGAGGCGCGCCATGCGCCGGAGCGGCCCGGCGAGGGCGGCCGGGGCCTCCACGCAGGCTTCCGGAGAGCACGGCCCCATCCGCAGCCAGGGGTTGACGGCCGTGCTCACAGCGGCTGTCCCAGGAAGAACCGCAGGTAGCGGTTGTTCACGTGGGTCATCGAGAGCAGCACGAAGAAGTCGGCGGTGCCGAAGTCGCGGTCGTGCGCCGGCGCGCCGCACACCCAGGAGCCGAGCCGCAGGTAGCCGCGCAGGAGGACCGGCAGCACGAACCGGTCGGAAGGGACGGCACTCTGGTCGCGCCACGGGAGGCGCGGGGTGACGCGATACTCCTCCGGGCCCAGCGGCACCCGGTCGACGACACCCGCCGCGAGCGCGCCACCGTCGTCGAGCGGCACCGAGCAGCACCCCGCCAGCCACTTGTAGCCGCCGTCCACCATGTAGCGCGCGATGCCCGCCCACATCAGGCCCACCACCGCGCCGTTGCGGTGATCGGGGTGCACGCAGGTACGCCCGACCTCGACCAGGTCCTTCCTGATGGACGCGAGGTTGCCGAGGTCGAATTCGGCGTCGGAGTACAGCCGGTCCGTACGCCCAGGGGGAAGCAGCCGGTAGGTGCCGACCACCTGGTCGCCGTCACGGACCAGGAGGTGGTCGCAGTAGGCGTCGAACCTGTCCACGTCTAGGCCGGAGACCGGGCTGTCGAGGCGCGCCCCCATCTCATCGGCGAAGACCTCGTGCCGCAGCCGCTGCGCGGCCTGGACGTCGGAAGCGCTCGTGGCCAAGCCGACCGTGTAACGAGCAGTGTCAAGAGAGATCGTCATGGGCGCGGTCCTTCCCTGGAAGCGTCTCGCGACCATGTCGACATGTCGACATGACGGCGAAAGCTCCCGCCGAAGGCATCAAGGCGTCCGCCCGATGAACCTCACACGCGCACGAGGCCGATCGGGCCGGCGCGTCTACCGCTCCGGCGATCTCGGGGGTGCACTGCGCGGCCTCCATACCGGCGACACGCCGGTATCACGCCGGTATAGAGGCTCCGTTCGGATCAGGCAGGTGCGTGGGCGCGGGCCTGCAGGGAGCGGATGACGCCGATCTCGATGCCGATCTGGTCCGCGAAGCTCCCGGTGTCCCAGTAGGAGCGGATCCGGTCGATCAGGCCGTCATCGTCGAAGTGGAAGAACGAGGCCATGGGCATTGAGTACGGCCGGCCACCCGCGGGCAGGTTCAAGGACTCCGCCAGCTCGCCGGGCACGGTGAGCGTGCCGGTCTCGACGAACTCGCACGCCACCGACCGGTCGTGAACCACGGTGGTGAGAACGTCCTGACGTACGTCCGGGATCACGGTGCTGAACAGCATCGACCACACGCGCCCGATGCTGCTCCTGCCCCGGATGGGCTCGGCGTTGGTCGGGAACTGGATGAGCACGCCCTCGGCCAGGTGGGCGAGCACGGCGTCGAGGTCGTGGGCGCTGTAGGCCCGCCAGTAGCGGGTCATGGTGTCTTCGAGAGTCATGGCCTTCACTTCCGCTCCGCGTCACGGCTGAGCCGTGACGATCCTTCACTGATCACCACAAAAATAGTGACACATCTGCCATTTGGCAATACTGCCATTTTTCAGTTGTGCCGGATTCGGTAACCTGAGCCCGTGGTCGATGCGGACATGGGCCTGCGAGCCCGCAAGAAGAGGCGGAACCAGGACGCGATCATCGACGCCGCCCTCCACCTGTTCGAAGCCAAGGGCTACGACGCGGTCTCGGTGGAGGAGATCGCGGCCGCGGCGGACGTGTCGCCGCGAACCTTCTACCGGTACTTCCCGGCCAAGGAGGACGTGCTCCTCGGCGCTCCGGACGCCGGCGAGGCGACCCGCCGAGCCCTTGCCGAGCGCCTGCCCGGCGAGTCCGACGTCGACTTCGTGGCCCGAGCCATGCTCGCCGGCCTCACAGCGGGCGACCCAGCACGCACCATGCGCGCCTACCGCCTGGTGCAGAGCGTCCCCGCACTCCAGGCACGCCTGTTCCGGCTCGTGTGGCGCGGCGGCCAGGAACACTTCGTCGAAGCCTTGCTCGCGAACCAGCCTCGAACCCGCGACGCCGAGCTACGGGCCCACGTGATCACCCACGCCGTGACGGACGTCATGCGCGTGGCCGCCACCTTCTGGCTCGGATCGCCCCGGCAGGCCCCGCTCGCCGACGAGTGCGAGAAGGCGCTGTCCTACCTGCGCGAAGCATTCACCGGCTAGCCGACCGAGCTCCTCAGCAACCCAGCCTGACACCCACGCCTACCGCCGTACCCACCCGGCGAGAGCACGGACGTCCACGTCCCTGCTGGTGTCGACGCTGTACGTGTGACCGAGGTCGAGTGGGCCCGCGTCCCGCTCCATCGCTCGCCAGGAGTGCTCGTCGAGCGGTGCGCCATGGTGGATCGGATGGCGGGAGGGTTCGCGCTCGATGTAGCGTCGCCGGGCGACCTCGAGCGGGACGACGCATCTGATCTCGTGCGCGGCCGAAGCGCCCGCGCGCCGCAGCCCTTGGCTGACGACGGGGCGGAGGGCGGCCGGCCAGTAGCTTTCCAGCACGGCGCCCACGGGCGAGTCCGCCAGCAGGGCGAAGAGGGTTTCCGATGCCGCGATGCCGAGCTTCCTGCTCCATTCACGCGGCGTGAGACCGGCAGGCGGATCAACGCCCAGATGGTCGGCCAATGTCTCCTTGATCTGGTCCTTGCTGAACAGCGGGAGCCCGAGTTCGACAGCCAGAGGGCGGGACAGCGTGGTCTTGCCCGCGCCGGGGAGGCCGTTGACCAGGACGACAAGCATGGGGCGGTTGCTGTTGTTTTGGGGGCTGGAGCGGGTGGGGGGACGTACACTGCGCGGCATGGGTGATCTTCCGGTTTACGATGTCGTGCTGTTGCCGCCCGCGGGTGTCGCGGCGGCGGCGGTGGGGTTGAGCCGGCGGTGCGCGCAGGTGGCCGGTGTCGAGTTCGTCCTGGCCGAGGAGGGCGCCTATCCGCATCTGTCGTTGTTCATGGCTGTTTTCGGCCCCGAGCAGCGGGAGACGGCAGAGCAGCGGCTGGCCGAGATCGGACGGCGGACGCCGGTGATCGAGCTGCGGGGTGATCACTTCGCGGGTAACGAGCACGGGATGTTCGAGCTGTTCTACGACAAGAGCGAGGCGGTCACCGCTCTGCAGGAGGACGTGCTGGGCGCGGTGGCGCCGCTGCGGACCGGATGGCGGGAGCGGGACCCGGTCGGGCGCGTCCTGGCCGACTACCGGGTCAGCGCCCCCGCGCTCGCGCGCGACAACCTCGAACGCTACGGCTATGACGAGGTCGGCGAGCTGTTCCGCCCGCACATCACCCTGACCCGCTTCCAGCAGCGTGATCACCGGGTCGACCCGGCGGACCTGCCCCCCGCGCAGGACTTCACGGCGGCCTTCGACACACTGGCGCTGTGCGTGATGGGGGAGCACGGCACCTGCACCGAGATCGTCGCCCGATTCATGCTCACCGGTGACGCGGTCGGCTCGGCCGCGTCCCGGTGAGCATGAACGCGCGTCAGCGGAAGTCGGAGATGCGGAACACGGCCATCATGTCCTTGGTCCTGACGCCGGGATAGAAGGACGCCTCGGCGCCGACCCAGCCACGGAAGGCTCCGCTGTCGTCGATGATCTGCAGCAGCGGTTTGATGTGCGAGTTGCCCGAGTAGCAGAACGTCTTGCTCTCCATGGCCAGGCAGGTGCACCAGTGCCACAGGCTGTCGCGGCGATCGTTGTTGGAGATCCTGACCAGGTAGTACTGGATGGAGCTGACGTTCGCCTTGGTACCGCCGCCGAAGTTGGGGCAGCCGCCCGACTTCTGGCAGGCGCCGGGGGATGATGGCTGCAGGTACGTCAGGCACCAGGTCGTGGTGGCGCAGTTGCGGAAGGCCGACTGCTTGAAGGCCTGTCCGGCCGAGTTCACGAGGTGACCGCCCGCCCAGGAGACCAGGTCCTGCTTGAGGACTCCGGCGAAGGATCGCACGGAGCTCATCGCGCGGCGGGTGCTGAGCGGGGCGTTGCTGCCGTAGCCGTACCCGTTGGTGGCCAGGGTGCCGCCCGCGAACTGCAGCCGGGCCAGCTTGCCGTCAGGCGACACCTGCACGCGCCACTTCTCGGTCCAGGCCTGGGCGATCTTCCACCTGATGCTCACCACGTCGCCCGCCACACTGAAGGTCCCGGTGCGTGACTCGTCAGGAGCACCCGTGAAGCCGGCCGCGGTCAACACGTCACAGGCGCGCACGCGGGTACTGGAGCCGCCCGCCTTGGTCGCGCAACTGGAGTCAGGGACGACACCGGTGGCCTGCCTGCCCTCCGGGTTGCGCTGCCACCAGAGATAGTTGTTCGCACTGACCGTTCCGTCGGGCTTGAACTGGTAGGTACCCAGCCGCACCCAGTTCTGGGTGGACGCAGCGCGCAGGAAGCCCTGCGACACCACGAAGTTGGCCTTTCCTCCAGGCAGGGACGACTGGCGTGGTGTGGCGCCGGCGGAGCTCACCCCGGTGACTAACAGGGCAAGCGCCGTGAGCACGGCGGTGAGAGCTGCGCGCACAGAGAACCTCCTCGATTTCGGTCTTCGCCGATTCTTGCTTACTCGGCCACTTGACGTCCGTCAGTTTGACTTTCGGCCACGGTCGAGATCCACGAGGACCGACATGCATGCCGTCTGAACTGCTCTTATCTCGCGAGTCACGAAGCGATAAGGTGGACGGAGCCTCGATCTGACTAGGACGGGAATCGCGCATGATGGAGGCTCTGCGGGGGCAGAGCACTCGGCTTCGCGGGCTTGCTGTCGTGAGCCTGCAGATCCTCATGGTCGCGGCCGCCTACCTCGTGGCAGCCAAGCTGGGGCTCCGGCAGGAGCTGGTTCGGGGGCAGGTGACGCCGCTGTGGCCGCCCACGGGCATCGCCCTGGCGTGCCTCCTCCTTCTGGGCCTCCGGATCTGGCCGGGAATCACGCTGGGCGCGTTCCTGGTCAACGTGGCGATCGGGCCGACGGCCTTCGCGGTCGTGATGATCTCCGTGGGGAACACCCTCGCTCCGGTGTGCGCCTACCTGCTGCTCACCCACGTGGGTTTCCGTCTCACGCTCGACCGGCTGCGGGACGCGCTCGCGCTGGTGTTCCTCGGCGCCCTGGTCGGGATGCTGGTCAGCGCCACCATAGGGGCCGGTGCCCTGGTGCTGTCCGGCGCGCTGGAGCCGGCCAATTTCTGGCCGACGTGGTCGGTGTGGTGGACCGGCGACGCGATGGGCGTGCTCGTGTGCACGCCGCTCCTGCTGGTGATCCGTCACACCTACCGGTCGCTCCCGGGCGTCACGCTGTCGCGGTGGGTGGAGGCGGTAGCGCTGCTCGTGAGCATCACCGTCGTCACGGTGATGGCGACGTCGAGCTCCATCAACCTGCTCTTCCTCGTCTTCCCGTTCCTGATCTGGGCGGCGCTGCGCTTCGAGCTCGTCGGGGCCGTGGTGTGCGAGCTGCTGGTGACGACGATCGCGATTCTGTCCGCCGCGCACGGTTCCGGCCCGTTCGCCGAGCACGACCTGTTCACCAATATGGTCACGTTGCAGGCGTTCAACGGGTCGGCGGCGCTGACGGCGCTCCTGCTCGCGGCGATCATCGCCGAGCGGAACCACGCTCACAAGAACATCAGGCAGGTCTGCGACCGGCTCACCGAAGTGATGAGCCGGATCGAACGTGGCCAGGGCCTGGACCAGTCGTCCCCTCCACAGGGGGAGACCGCCCAGGAGATCAGGCGCATTCTCGGGCGCTCGCCGCGCCCGACGACCCGCGCGGACGGCGAGCGCTGACGCGGTCGATCATCATGAGTACGGCCCGCGTCAGCCCGTGGCCGGGCCGCGCCGCCGTACCAGGGGCAGGTAGACCTCGTCGACGATCTCGACGAGGACGTCGTCGGGCGCGGTCGGGACGCCGCGGATGACGAACTCGTTGCGCAGCAGGACCATGGCCACGGTGGCGACCCGTGGGTGGAGCACTTCCGGGGCCACCTCGCCGCGCGCGACCGCGCGTCCCAGGATGGTCAGCCAGGGGGCGGCCGCGGCGTCGCCGGACTGGTCCTGCAGTTGGGCCAGGAGCTCCGACGCGCCTCCGGCCGCGGAGAGCAGCTCACGCAGGATCGCGCCGAGGGGGGAGCTCCAGTAGCGGTTGGCCTGACGGAGCAGCTCCAGGACGTCGCCCCGGAGGCTGCCGGTGTCGGCGGGCGTGACCGTCGTGGTCAGTTGCCGATAGGCGGCGATGCCGAGCGAGAGGCGGTTCGGCCAGCGGCGGTAGAGGGCGTTCTTGTTGGTGCCGGCGCGGGTGGCGACCTTGTCCATGGTCAGCCCGGCGTATCCGGACTCGGCCAGCTCGTCCGCCGCGGCGCGCAGGATCGCCTCCTCCAGCGCGGCCCCACGTCGCCGCGTCTGCCCGGCACCCGGCTCCTTCATCGGACTCCTCTGATCGATACCCGCCGTACCTTCCCATCTTGGTTGCAAAGCCTGAACCGCAGCAATTAGGGTACGTCGAGTACCTTAACGAGAGAAGGGCGCGACACGTGCGAGCCAAAGGCATCAGTTACGACACCGGTTTCGTCTACAAGGGAGCGATCGGCCACGAGAACTTCGACGCGGAAGTGGTCGGGCGCGAGCTGCGCATCATCCGTGACGACCTGCACTGCACCGCGGTCCGCGTCATGGGCGGTGATCCCGGACGGATCGAGCTCGTGGCGGCGCTCGCCGCCGACCTCGGCCTCGAGGTCTGGTTCTCTCCCTATCCGCTCGAGCTGACCGCCGACGAGATGCTGTCGCTGTTCGCCGACTGCGCCGAACGCGCGGAGCGGCTCAGGCGGCGGGGAGCCGAGGTCGTGTTCGTCGCCGGCGCCGAGCTGAGCCTGATGAACCAGGGATTCCTGCCCGGCCACAGCACCGACGAGCGGCTCGAGCTGCTGAGCAGGCCGGATCGCGTGCGCGAGCACATCGGCCAGGTCAGCACCCGCGTCAACGACTTCCTCGCCAAGGCGGTGTCAGTCGTCCGTGAGCGCTTCGGCGGCAGGGTGACCTACGCCTCCGTGCCGCTCGAGGGCGTCGACTGGGCGCCCTTCGACATCGTGTCCGTGGACCTCTACCGGTCGGCCGAGATCGCCGACCGCTTCGCCGACGGCATCCGTGGTCTCGTCGCCCAGGGGAAGCCGGTCGCGATCACCGAGTTCGGCTCGGCCGGCTACCAGGGCGCCGGCGACCGGGGCGCGCTGGGTCTGGAGATCGTCGAGTACGACGCCGTCACCCGCGCGCCTGTGCGGTTGACGGGCGAGTACGCCCGCGACGAGGCCGGTCAGGCCGCGTATCTGCGCGAGCTGCTCGAGGCGTTCGACGCCGGAGGCATCGACAGCACGTTCGTGTTCACCTTCGCGCTCTACGACCACCCGCACCGCCCCGACGGGGATCCCCGCGACGACCTGGACCTGGCCAGCTACGGCATCGTCAAGGTCTACGAGGACCGCCGCGGAGCCACCTATCCCGACCTGCCCTGGGAACCCAAGGCCGCGTTCGCCGCCCTCGCGGGCTATTACGGGAAGAACTGGCGCGCGTCGCGGCGCGAGCCATCAGATCTAGCGAGGGGACTGCCGGGTTTACCCGGCAGGGGAATCGCTTCCTTGATACGGCTTCTTTGTTCGAAACGGGCAGGGCTTGTCCGTCGCCTACCTCAGCCGAGGGAAGCGAGAAGCTGCTCCCTTCAGGGAGTGGAGGAGTCACCAGCAGGTACCGGTCCTCGACGACCGACCTGAAGAACCCGGTCCGGTTGCCCCGGGTGAACAGCACGTCCTCGGCCCGCATGCCGCCTGAGCCGGGCCGTACATCCGGGTGGGCCGTGCGCAGCAGCCGCGCGAACACCCCTCGCGCCCGATAGAGGAGCCGCAGCCAGCCGGGCGCCCACCCCATCGCGCCGGCGACGAACGTGCGCAGGTCGACCGCGGCACGCACCGCCAGGGTGTCCGTGAGGTCCCCGGTGTCGATCAGAGCGTGCAGGGCGGTGAAGTCCGTTGCCATCATTCTCCTTTTAGAGAGCTCTCTCTAAAAGGAGTACCCGGCCGCCTGGACGGGCGGCCGGGGGCGTGGCGGCTAGCTGGAGGTGGCCGACACCCAGATGGTCCAGCCCTGGCGGCAGGTGTCGGCGGGGAACTTGTTGTCGCAGCCCATGACGGTGAAGCTGACCCGCTTCCCCGCGCCGGGGTAGACGACCAGGCGGCCGTTCGTGCGCGGCTGGTCCTTCAGCTTCAGTACGCCGCGCAGCCCGCCGCTGAGGGTCACCTTGACGTAGTCGTAGTTGAAGGGGGTGCTCGGTCCCCAGCGGAAGACCAGGCCGTTCCTGCCGCCGACCTTGGCCGAGTAGGCCGCGACCATCATCTTCGGACCCTGGTCCGGAGACCAGGCGATCTGGCCGTCGTCGAAGTTCTGCCTCCGGCCGTTGCGGTTGGGTACGCCCCTCTCCTCGTCGGTGGGGCAGCCGATGATGGCGTTCTCCCCGCCGAGCGACTGCCAGTAGTCGCCGATGAGCCCGTACGGCTGGATCGAGCACGAGCTCGCCGAGGCGGGGTGGGCCACGAAGGCCGACCCGGCCACGACCAGCGCGGTTGTCGCCGCTACGCGAAGTGTCCTGTTCATGTCTTCCTGCCCTTCAGAGACGATCTATGTCCGAAGGTAGGCAGGGCTGATCGTGACGGCATGAGTACGGGTTACTCATTTGCCCGCAGTGGTGATTTGTCGGGATTGCGGAATTGGATCGTGGTTCGATACGGTCTCGACGCATTCGGACTGGGGTCCATCATTCCTGCGCGAGAGTGAAGGTCAGCACATGAGGAAGATCCTCAATATCGCTCACGTTTACATGATCATTGGAGTGGTCAGCGGCCTGTACTACCGCGAGCTCACCAAACTGAACGACTTCACCGGCGACACCCAGCTCGGCGTCGTCCACACGCACCTGCTCGCGCTCGGAATGCTGTTCTTCCTCATCGTCCTGGTCCTGGAGAAGCTGTTCTCGCTGACCTCCAGCCGGCTCTACAACTGGTTCTTCTGGATCTACAACGCCGGCCTCGTGCTGACCGTGGCCATGATGACCCTCCACGGAACCCTGACGGTCCTGGGCCGCCCCAGCGGCGAGGCCATCGCGCTGGCCGCGGGACTCGGCCACGTCCTGCTGACCGTGGGCCTGGTCCTGCTGTTCATCACCCTCGGCAAGCGCATCCCCGCCAAGTCCGCGCCGGCAGGCGACCAGGTGCCCGCCGACGCGGCACAGCAGCCGGCCGGCTAACCGAGGACGCCTTGTTCACGGAGCCGGTCAAGGAAGGCGCCCAGACCGGGGTTGGCGGCCACGGCCCTGGTGCTCGCCTCGTCCGCCTCGGAGCGCCGGCCCGCGCGGGCGAGCACGATGGCCGACCACATGAGCGGTTCCGCCTGCCCGGGCAGCAGCTCCGCGGCGCGTGACAGCGCGGACAGGGCCTCGGCCACCTCGGCGTCCGTCGGCGTCCTGTCACCGCTGACCACGCCGGGCGTGAAGATGACGCCGATGTCGGCGTAGGCGTGGTGCAGGCCGAGCAGCCGCCCGAGCTCCCGCAGCGGGTCGTCGTGGTCGTCGACCCGGAGGTCGACCTCCACCCCGGCGATGGGCGGCTCGGCCCTATCCGCCGCCACGACGTACAGGCTCGCCGACTGCCTGCCCCTGGCGTCCCCGCCACCCTGCTCGCCCGCCCGCAGGGCGGCGAGCAGCCGATGGGCGAAGTCTCCGTGCGCGTCGAGATAGGCCTCGACCATGGCATGCGGGATGCCCGCGGCGCCCAGCATGTTGCCCTGCGCCGACACGCCGGGCCCTGTCGCGTGCTCCGCCTCGGCGTAGCAGTGCCGTCCTGTGTGTACGGCGAGTGCGCCCGCGGCGTCGACCATCGCCACCTGGCGCTGGCCGCGATCGGGATCGGCCGCCAGGAGCCGGTCCAGCGCGCCCTGCGGCGAGTGCCCGGCGGCGAGCAGGTCGAGCCCGCGCGGGCCGTAGGCCGGGTCGACGAACGCCTGGGTGGCGATCGCCCCCACGCCGGCCCTGGCCCAGGGGGCGAGCCGTCCGACGCCGAGGAAGTGCGAGGCCACGGCGACGCCGAGCCGTCCCGTGTGCTCGTCGCGCGCGACGATGGAGAAGGTCATCGCGCACCGGCCGACGGGATCACGTCCGCTGCCAGCCGTTCGACCAGCTTGTCGATCGGCTGGTCGGGCGGGAAGGCGAGCGCGACCGCGTCCGCTCCCGCCTCGGCGAGGTCGGCGAGCCTGCGCGCGCAGTCGCCGGGCGTGCCCACGACGGCCAGCCGATCGAGCCACTCGTCGGGGATGTCGAGGATCGCGGCCTCGATCCCCCGTGCGGCCAGCGCCTCCGCCTCGTCGGCGATGCCCTGCACCTCCGACATCGGGTTGCGGGGACCGCTGAGCAGGTACAACCCGAACAACTCACGCAGCGCGGCCCGGGCGGCGTCACGGTCGTCATCGATCATGCACAGCGCGTAGACCACCACGCGGTGGCCGGCGCCGGCTCCCGCCTCCGCCAGCCGTTCGCGGGCCCACCGCACGTAGTCGGGGCCCGCGAGCACCGACAGCACGGTGCCGTCCGCCTCGGCCGCGGACAGCCGCAGCGCCTTGGGGCCGCCCACCCCCGCGTACAGCGGCGGCGGCGTCGCCGGTGGGTGTTCGAGCGTGACGTCGTGCGCGGTGAACGAGGCGAACTCGCCGCTGAGCGGGTCGCCTCCGAGGAGGGTGCGCAGCCCGCGCAGGGTGTCACGGACCGCGCCGAGCGGGGAGCGGGGGCGCAGTTCCATCGCGTCCAGCCATTCGGGCACGCCGAGGCCGACGCCCGCGCGCACCCTGCCGGGGTGCAGCCCGGCCAGGGTGGCGATCTCCATCGCGGTGACCGCCGGGTGGCGGGTGGTGGCGGGGACGATGCCGATGCCGACAGGCAGCCGCGTGGTGGCCAGGAGCGTGGCGGCGGTGGCGAAGGCCCCGGTGAAGAAGTAGTCCTCGCCGAGCCAGAGCTCGTCCAGATCGGCACGCTCGGCCGCGGCGGCCGCCGTCAGGATGTCCTGCGGCGACTGCGAGCTGCCGAGCACGAGGCCGAGGGAGGGAAGGCCGGCCCGGCTCATCACGCCTCCCGCGCGGGCAGCGGCTGCCACGGCACCCAGCCGAGACCGCGTTCCCGCATGGTGTCGGTGAAGCCGGGCCTGGGCTCGTCGTCAGGCGGGAGCGGGCTGATGTGGGTGTGCCACATCCGCCACTGCGGGAGTCCTTCGCCGTTGTCGCGGTGGTAGATCTCGGTGGCGCGCACCAGCAGCGTGTTCTTCGTGTCGGGAGCGTGCTCGCCGTCGGACAGCCCGATCTCGTCGATCCTGGCCTCACAGGCCAGCCACGCGGTGTCGCCGCGCACCTCCAGGCGCATGATCCGCACCTCCGGCGTGCCGACGAAGTCCTCGCTCGCGCGGTAGTGCTGCCAGAGCGCCACCTTCTCCCGCATGTTGAAATAGGGGTGGCCGTTGAAGTTGAACATCAGATACTCCTCGCCGGGCGAGGGGAACACCGCGGCCATGCGGGGGATGTCGTAGCCGATGTTGGACTCCCACCACTCCCGGTTCAGCCGCAGGATCTCCTCGATGTCCTCAGCCGGGGCGGTGCGCGTCATGAACTGCATCAGTGCTCCTCGTTGCTGTTGTCGAAACTCGCCCCGCCTACCAGCACGCCGTCCTGATAGACGGCCTCGATGCGGTCGGCGAGGCCGGCGAAGTCGAGCGGGTCACCGTTCACGACGGTGAAGTCGGCCCGCATGCCGGGCCGCAGGGTGCCGATCTCGTGGTCTGCGCCGAGCAGTTCGGCCGCGGCCGACGTCGCGCTGCGCAGCACCTGGGCCCGGTCGAGACCGGCCGATGCCAGGGCCTCGAGCTCGTCGAGGTTGCGGCCGTGCGGGGAGAACCCGGAGTCCGAGCCCATCGCGATCCGCACCCCCGCCGCCAGCGCGCGGCGCAGGTTGGTCTCGTGCACGGCGACGGCCTCCCTGGCCTGGGCCAGGCTGTCCGGATCGGCCGAGGAGACCTCGAGGAACGCGCGCGCCGCCGTGAGCGTGGGCACCAGGAAGGTGCCGTGCTCGACCATCAGGGCGATGCTCTCCTCGTCGATGAACACGCCGTGCTCGATCGAGGCGACCCCGGCCCGTACCGCGGCGATGATCGCCGCCGGTGCGTGCGCGTGCGCCATCACCCGCAGGCCCGCCGCGCCGGCCTCCTCCACCAGGGCGCTGAGCTCGTCCTGGCGGAGCTGGCAGTGCCTGGGGTCGTCGCGGGGCGAGCTGATGCCGCCGGAGACCGCGACCTTGACGACGTCGGCGCCCGCCCTGACGATCTCGCGGACCACCCGCCGCAGCCCGACGGGACCGTCCGCCACGGCGTCGGGCATGCCCGGGTAGAGCGGGAAGTGCCAGCGCGCGTCGGTGCCCGACAACCGCCAGGGGTCGGCGTGGCCGCCGGTCGGCGAGATCATGGCGATGGCCGTGCGCACTCTGGGGCCGCGGACGACGCCGTCGGCGACCGCCTGCGCGATCCCCGCGTCCGCGCCGCCGGCGTCGCGGACGGTGGTGATGCCGAGGTCCAGCGTCGTGGCCAGCGTGCGTCCCGTCTCCAGGAAGCGGCGGGAGAGCGGGGTGTTCATGAGCCGCAGCGGGTCGAGCGTCGGCAGCGTCACGTGCGTGTGGCAGTCGATCAGGCCGGGGATGATGCCGCGCCCTGAAACGTCCACGACGGACGCGTCCTGATCGGCGTGAGCGCCGATACGGCCGCCTTCGACCACGAGGTCGCCGATCACGGGCGGCGCTCCCGTGCCGTCGTGCACGGCCGCCCCGCGGTAGACCGTGGTCACGGGTGCCTCCGCAGGTGCTCGGTCAGCAGCGCCGTCAGGTCCTGCGGCGCCTCGTACATCGGCAGGTGGCCGACCCGCGGAAGGATCTCCAGTCGCGCTCCGGTGGCCTCGGCGAACCCGGCGGACTCCGCCGGCGGGCAGGTGCCGTCGAGCTCCCCGACGACGACCAGCGCGGGGCAGCGCAGCCTCGCCTCGGCCCGCTCCGTGTCGGTCGCCGCGGCCGCGCGCCAGATGGCGATCGTCGTCGCGGCGTCGTTGCGGCTGAGGTCGGCGATCGCCTCATCCGCGGCCTCGGGTACGGCTACCGCCTCGGCCGCGGCGTGGCGGCTGAGCGCCCGCTCGGGGCCGATCTCGACGATGTCGTCGATCAGGGTGCCCTCCTCGGGGTCGGCGGGGCGGAAGGCGCCGCCGACCGTGACGAGCGAGGCGGCCAGGTCCGGGTGCCGCGCGGCCAGTTCGACCGCGACGGCCGCGCCCGCCGACGCGCCGACCAGGTGTGCCCGTGGCACGCCGAGCGAGGACAGGACGCGCGCGCAGTCCTCGGCCCAGCTGTCGACGCCGTACGTGCCTGATCGGGTGGACTCCCCGTGACCGCGCAGGTCGAGCGCGATCCATCCCCGGTCAGCGGGGAGCCGTCGGGTCACCAGGCGCCAGCAGCGGGCCGACAGGTTGGCCGGGTGCAGGAACAGGACCGGTGCCGTCCCGTTCTGGCCGCGGCGCAGCAGGACGGACAGGTGTCCCGTCGCGGTGTGGACGGTCCGCCTCTCGATGTCGTCGGCGCTCTCGCCGAGCAGCCGCCGGCTGGCCGTGATGGCGGGCTCCTCGCTCGACAGGTCGAAGCCTCGGTTGGCAATCAGATAGGCCCCGCCGGCGACGAGCAGTCCCACGGCGAAGGCGATGTCCAGGCCGCCGAGCGCGGGCACCGCCGCGCCGGTGTAGAAGCCGGTGGACATGAAGGGGATCATCGCCGCGAAGCCGAGCCCGTAGGCGGCCAGCCCGGCGGCGCCCCACCGGCCGTAGACGCCGTTCTGGTCGAACAGCGCCGCGATCGCGTAGCGGCCGCGCCGTACCCAGTAGTAGTCGACGAGGTTCACCGCGGACCAGGGCACCAGCAGGTACAGCACGATCGTGACGAAGTCATTGAAGGTGCCGAGGTAGGCCGCGGGCATGGCCAGCGCGATCAGGTAGGCGCACACGCCGCCCGCCACGATCCCGATCACGCGGGCCCGCACCGAGAGAGTGATGGGCCGGAACCCGGCCGCGATGCTCACGCCCGACAGCATCGAGCCGTAGAGGTTGACGCCCATCAGGGCGATGGCGCTCGGCACCAGGGTGACCACCACGGCGAACGTCCCGAAGCCGGGGAAGAGCCGGTCGCCGATGTCCTGGAGGTTCGGCAGCGCGTCGGCGACCGGCACCGCGGAGGCGATGAACGAGCCGAGCGCCATCAGCCAGATCGCGGACGCCGCCGCGCCCAGATAGGTCCAGCCGACCACGGACCTGGTGGAGGTGGACGCCGGCAGGTAGCGCGAGTAGTCGGAGACGAAGACCGCGTACCCCAGCTGGTATCCCGCGGCGGCCACGAACTGGACCAGCATCGCGGCCACCGTGTCCGGGTGCCCGGTCGGCTGGGGATGGAGGTGGACGAGCGCGAGCACGGTCAGCACCACGAAGACCGGGCCCACCAGGTACGACAGCCACCGCAGCACCGCGTGCAGCAGGTCGTGGCCGACGATGGCCAGGAACGTGGCGAGCACGACGACGAGCGCTCCCCACAGCAGCGAGGGGCCGGGCAGCACCATCGAGATCGCCTGGCCGCCGAGCACGACGCCGAACACGCTGAGCCCCACGTAGAGGAAGATCGCCGCGGCCATCGGCAGGGCCGCGCCCTTGACGCCGAACTGCGCCCTGGACTGGATCATCTGGGGCAGGCCCATGGTCGGGCCCTGGTTGGCATGGAAGGCCATGAGGAAGGCCCCCGCCAGCGCGCCCAGCGCGCCGGAGGCGATGGACCAGCCCACCGACAGGCCCTGGGCCGGCCCGACGAAGCCGACGATGACCGTGGAGACCACGAGCTGGCCGGTGAACCAGAACGGCGCCTGGTGCCAGGCCTTGCCCCGGCGTTCCGATGGGGGGATGTAGTCGATGGAACGGACCTCGATCTTGTCGAGGAATCGCGTGGGCTTGGAGACAACGTCGCTGCTCAAGGGCATCTCCACTGAGGAGCGTAGGAACAGTGAGGGGAAAGCTACAAAAAAATTGCAGGTTTGTCGATAGTCGGTCCCCTGCGTCCCGCTAAACTCACCAGCCATGACGTACCGCACGATCGGCGAGGTCGCCGCGGCGGTCGGCGTGAGCCCGCAGACGTTGCGGGTCTGGGAATCCCAGGGGCTGCTGGTTCCCGATCGCAGCGGCGGGGGGCAGCGGCGCTACACCGACGAGCATCTGGCGCGGGCGCTGCGGATCGCCGATCTACGCCGCAGGCGCGGCTGGAATCCTGCGGCGATCCGCACGTCCCTGGCTCAGGAGTCCGCCGCCGACGGCGGCAGGCGCCACTGGGACAACCACTCGATCCGTAACGCCAGACGGGCCAGCGGGCTGTCTCTGAAGGAGCTCGCGGAGATGGTCGGAGTGTCGCCCGCCCATCTGGGCGCGGTGGAGCGCGGCGACACCGGCGTCTCCACGCAGCTCATCATGCGCATCGCGGACGCCCTGCTGGTGCCGCCGAGCGCGCTGGCCACGTTCCACGCCCGGGGCACCATGGTCGTGCGTCAGGACGAGCGTGCTCGCGGGCTGTTCGCGGGCGGGGTGGTCTGGGAGGAGCTCACGCTGCCCGGATACCGCCTGGAGTCCTCGCTGCTCACCGTGCCGCCGGGCGAGGCCAGCCACGGCGCCTACGCCCGCCCGGGGGAGTCGTTCGCCTTCGTCCTGGCCGGTCAGCTGCGGTTCACGCTGCCCGACGCCGAGGAGATCCTCCTGGCGGAGGGCGATTCGATCATCCTCACCGCGCAGACCTCGTTCTCCTGGGAGAACCCCGGACAGGAGCCGGCGCGGGTGCTGTGGGTCGAACAGCTGGAGGCGGGCGCGTGGGAGCACGCGAAGGCCACCAACATCGTCCGCTCGGCCCAGCCTGACGAGCGCTAACCGGTCGTCGGCCGGTTGGGGGTGACCAGGCCGCTCTCGTAGGCGTAGACGACGGCCTGGGCGCGGCCGTGCAGGCCAAGTTTGGCCAGGATCCTGTTGAGATGCGACTTCACCGTCGCCTCGGCCAGGCGCAGGTGCCGCGCGATGTCGGCGTTCGACAGGCCGCGCGCCACGTGCAGGAGCACCTCCAGTTCGCGCGCGGTGAGGCCGTCCGCCCGCGGGCCCGGCCCGCCGTCGGGCAGATGTACGGCGAAGCGTTCCAGCAGCCGCCGGGTGGTGCTCGGCGCGACGACGGAGTCGCCCGAGTGGACCGACCTGATGGCGCTGAACAGGTCCGCCGCGGGCGCGTCCTTGAGCAGGAAGCCCGACGCGCCCGCCTTGATCGCGGCGAAGGCGTACTCGTCCAGGTCGAAGGTCGTCAGGATGAGGACCTTGGGCGCCGCGGCGCCGGTACGGATGAGGGCGGCCGCCTCGAGGCCGGTCATCCGGGGCATGCGCACGTCCATGAGCACCACGTCGGCCTCGACCTGGTCGAGGACCTCGATGGCCCGCGCGCCGTCGGCGGCCTCGCCGACCACGTCGAGGTCGGGCTGGGATCGCAGGACCAGCCGGAACCCGGCCCGCACGAGTTCCTGGTCGTCCACCAGCACGAGCCGGATCATCCGGCGTGGCCGGCGGGCATGCGGACCGACACGTGGAAGCCGCCACCGGGCAGGGGCCCGGCGTGGAGGTCGCCGCCGTAGAGCGCGGCCCTTTCGCGCATGCCGGCCAGCCCGTGGCCGCCCGTGACCTGAAGCGCGGGTGCTCCCCGGCCGTCGTCGGCGATGTCCAGCCTGATCTCCTCGGGGCGAAGGTCGACCTCGACGGTGGCTCGGGTGCCGGGCCCGCCGTGCTTGAGGGCGTTGGTCAGTGCCTCCTGCACGATCCGGTAGATCGCGAGTTGCAGCCCTTCGGGCAGTGGCCGTGCAGGGCCGTGCAGGGTGAGGTCTGTCGGCAGCCCGGCCGTGCGGATCTGATCGACGAGGTCGCCGAGCGCCGCCAGCCCGGGCTGGGGAGCGTGTGGCTCGTGTGTGCCGGTGTCGTCGCGCAGCACGCCCACCAGCCGCCGCATCTCGGCCAGTGCCTGGCGGCCGGTGGCGGAGATGGTCTGCAGGGCCTGCGCGGCCAGGTCGGGTTCTGTGTGGAGGGCGTATCCGGCGCCGTCGGCGTGCAGGACGATCACGCTGACGTCGTGCGCGACCACGTCGTGCAGCTCGCGGGCGATGCGGGCCCGCTCGGCCGCGGCCGTGATGAGGGCCTGTTGCCTGGCCCGCTCCACCAGGCTGTGGACGTAGCGGCGGCGGGTGCCGGCCTGGATGCCGGCGATCCAGATCGCGACGACGAAGACGGAGAAGGCGGCGTACTCCTTGGCCAGCACGACCAGGGATTCGTCCGGCCGGAGCACCAGGAGGGCGATGCCGAGTTCGGCGACGGCTCCGGCGGCGATCGCCCAGCGCAGCCGGCTTCGTGCGGCCACGCCGTACATCGCGATCAGGACGGCGCCGTTGGCGGCGAGCAGGCCGAAGCCCGCCAGCCACCCGGCCAGGCTGGCCAGCGCCACGACCGCGAAGACGGCGACGGGGTGGCGGCGGCGCCGGGCGAGCGGGACCAGCAGCGCCGCGTGCAGGGTGAGCATCGCCCAGGGGTCGCCCACGGCCGGGCTGAAGTACCTGATCTGGATCACGCAGCACAGCGCGAGCAGCGCGATGACGAGGGCGTCCTGGTGGCGGGCGAGCACGGGTTCTACGTTAGGAAGCGATCTCCTGCGCTGCTTCCGCCTGGAGGCGGAGATCCGCGTGCAACCCAGGTTGCACTCACGGGATGAGCTTCACCTCGGGATAGGCCTGGCTGGGGCCGTCGAAGAGGGGGCTGTGCCGTCCGCGCAACTGCTGGTCGAAGAAGGCGGTGAGGTAGGCGCGCTGGGCGGCGATCGAGCGGGCCGGGTCGATCGTGCCGATCAGGTCGGTGACGGGTACGTTCGGCAGCCTGCCCGCCAGCTGGGGGAAGATCGCCTGAAGGTCGAAGAAGGAGAAGTGCTGTGTCCCCGCGAAGCGCGCCTCGCGCTTCCAGCCGGTGGAGGCATCCCAGAAGCTCTTCCAGGTCGGCTCGCTGCTCCGGGTGGTTGGCCCGCCCGCCACCTGCAGGAACGGCTTGGTGACGCCGCTTTGCGCGACCGGTCCGAGCATGATGCCGTCGAGGTTGGCGCCCGCGTCGACGCGCCTGTCGTCGTGCACGAGCTGGGCGGCCGTGGCCCCGCCCATGGAGTGGCCGAACACCCCGACATGGGTCAGGTCCAGGGAGCCGCGCAGCCCGGCGGGCAGCGGCGCGTGGTCGGCGTCGGGGTCGTGCCCGCGGTCGAGGCGCGCCAGCTCGTCCAGGACGAACCTGAGGTCCGCGACCCGCGCCTCGAGCAGGACCTTGAAGAGCTTGGCCTGCTCCTGTTCGTTCCGCACCGGAGGCAGCTCGTCGCCCGCGACCCGGCCTCCGGGGAACTCCACCTGGTCAGGCTCGTAGGTGTGGTCGACGGTGACCACGGCGTAGCCGCGGCTGGCCAGCTCCTCGACCAGGACCGTGCTGAGCGTGCGCGGCGCCTGGAACCCTGGCGAGAACAGGACCACCGGCAGCGCGCCCGCCCGCCGCTCGACCGGGGTGCGGACCCCGGCGTGCGTCTTGGTCGCCGCCCAGTCCACCTCGCCGGGCTTGATGCCGAGATCGGCGGCCGTGTCCTTGTCGAAGCCCGCCGCGGCCAGAGGCGGCATCTGGGGCGATTGCCCCGGCTCGCGCGCGGGGTACCAGATGCTCACCATGAGCTCCCGGTACGGCCGCGAGGTCACCACCGGGTCCCGCCTTGACCGGTCCACCAGGTGCAACGCGACCGTCCCGACGGGGTACCGGCCGGTGGGCGCGGGCAGCGTCACCCGGATCGCCTCGGCCGGCCGTACGGCTGCCGCCGCCGGTGTGGCGGAACCCAGCACCAGCGCGGCGATCGCCAGCAGTGACCTCGTCCTCATGCGTCATCTCCTCGTAGCTCGTTCCTACGAAGAGCCTTCCAGCGAGCTTCCCGCCGTCCTTCGTCCTCGATGACGAACCGCGCTTGGTGCGGAAGGTGGGCTCCACGGCGCCACTGCACCACCCGGTGGACAACTTTCAGAAACTCAGTCGCACCGGGCCGAACAGGCCGCTCACGCGCTGGCCCTTCCCGATGAAGTGGGTGGGGCTGTTCTCGTCCATGTGCGGGCCCAGCGTGCCGAGGACGAGGATCTCCAGGCTGCTCTCGGGGGCCTCGAGGTCCAGGTCGAAGGCGTACGGCGAGCACACGCGGACCCCCTGGGACCGGCCGTCCACGAAGACCTCCGCCGTGCCGCGCACCCGGCCCAGGTCGAGCCTGGCGGGGCCCCGCACGGTGACCGTGGTCCGGTAGCGGACGCCGCCGCTGAAGCCCGCCAGCCCCTGGGACTCCCAGTCGCCCAGCCGCATCCGCCCGGCCCCGCAGGCGAATCGGATCGGCCCGCCCAGAGTGGGGTGGCCAGGGGGAGTGGTGATCTGGAGTTCCACGCGTGCCGGCGCCTGACCGGGCAGCCAATCCACTACCCCCCAGGCGGGCACGGTCATGCTGGTCGCTCCCGGCGGCACCTCGACGACCAGTTGCTCGGTCCGTTCCTCCGCTCCGGGAATCGTGAAGACGGCGGGCAGCGAGGTGTCGCGGCCGTCCAGCCACCCCGCCTCAGGGAGCGGGTGAGGGCGGGGAAGCAGGTGCAGGGCGGCGGGGTCGCCGTGCTGGCGGCGGCGGACCGTGGCGTCCTTCCAGTGCGGTCCCGACACGGCCGCGCCGTCGACCAGGACGCGGCCCTCGCCCTCGATCCGCAGCGTCCCCGCGGGCACCTGGTAGCGGCGCACCCGGGGGATCTCCGCCTCGGCATAGGGGTCGAAGCCGCCCTGGCGGCCCACCTCGGCGCCGTCCACCAGGATCCGGCACTGGCCCAGGGAGGCCACCTGGAGCAGGCCCGCCGAGGTCCGGACCTCCATGGCCGGACCCTCGATCCACTCGGGCCGGCGCACAGAGTCCGGATATTTCGTGAACGAGACGTGGGCCCGCAGCCACACCTCCTCGTCCGGCACGAACTCCACCAGGTACGACCCCCCGCCCACCGGCGAGGCGCTCACCGCCAGGTACCCGGCGTCGTCCAGGACCACCTCGGCCCCGTCCACCCACACCCGCTTGACCCCCGCACCCCCCACGACCAGCCAGGAACCCTCGGCGACCGCCACGTCGGCCATGAACCACGCCGACCGCCCCGCCTCCACCCGCCCGAAGTCGAGGAACTCCTCCGGCACCCGCCCCTTGGGCCCCAGCGTCTCCCGGTGGATCGGATCCTTCAGCATCCCCCGCGAGGACGACCACACCGCCTCCCGCCACTCGTCCGACGTCCGCACCAGCCCCCTGGCCGCGAACGTGGCGTGCACGCCGCCCACCGACCACCGCTCGACCCCGGAGGACCCGAAGTCCCCCCACGTGTCGTCGATCGTCTCGACCAGCTCCACGTCCCACTCGTCGCCGAGATCGGCCACCTCCCGGTGGTCCGCGGGCGCCGGCCCGGGCGGGACCTCCTCACCGGTGAAGAGCAGCAGCGCCGCGGGCCCGTCGTCGAACGGCACCCGCACCTCGACCGCCCCATCCACGATCTCGTACGGCAGGCCGCGCGCATCCCCGCCGAAGGGCGAGACGAGCAGCGGAGTCCCCGAGACGTCCCGCACCCGGACCGTCATCTCCCGGGCGTAGCGTGCGGGGTCGAAGTCGACCACGGCGTCCAGCCAGCCGAGCTCGACGCCCCGCTCGTCCGGCCTGCCGACGCTGACCTCGCTCGCCCTGGCGGCCGCCGTCAGGAACACCACGGTCGTCCCGTCCACCTCCCGTACCAGCGGCGTCACCGCCGCCTCCACCCGGGGGACGTGGTCCGTCAGAGCCGCGGGCAGGTCGCGTGCCTCGGCGACGAAGCGGGCACCCTCGACCGGCGCGGTCTCCACGGCCACGAGGATCCCGCCCGCCCGGGCGAACTCCGCCAGCCGTGCGGCGACGTCCTCGTCCAGGACGGTCACCGCGGGCAGGATGACCACGCGGTACGACTCGGTGGAGACGCTCAGGCGCCCGCCCCGCGCCGTGGCCCGCCGTAGCGAGTCGTCGTCGATGACGTCGAAGTCCAGGCACAGCCGGTCCAGCACCCCCGGCCGGGCGTCGAACCAGGTCATGTCCCCGACGATCTCCCTGTACACCCGCTGCGCCGCGGCGGCCTCGGCGGGTGCGGACTGCGCGGTCGCCGTGGGGTGCAGGACGGCGACGTCGCACAGGTGCCGGCCCAGGGAAAGCGCGGCGCACAGCCGGGTCACCGCGTCGGCGAAGACCCGGTGGTGCCGCCAGTACGGCTGGCGCCAGTCCGTGGCCGGCGGCGCCCACTCCCACCAGGAGGCCTTGGTCGAGTAGTAGACCGCGTGCGGGTTGTAGAGGGTGGCGCCGGCGCGCAGCCACGGCAGGAGCCAGTCGAAGGTCTCCTCGAGAGTGCCGCCCCAGCCGCTGGAGTGGAAGGCCTCGATCCACACGCGCGGCCGGCCGTACAGGTGGGCGAGGGAGGAGTGGAGGTGGGCGTCGCCGTGGTGGTCGGAGCCGGGGGCGGTGAACCAGCGGTGGGTGCGCGGGTAGTCGGCGTACAGCTCGACCCCCTCGACAGGGTGCCCGGCGCGGGCCGGGTCCTGCTGGTCGCAGCCGTGCAGCAGGCCGTGGCGGGCGTGCCAGTCGTGCAGCGGGCGGAAGAACGCCTCCTCGGCCAGCTCGGCCCTGGTCCGCTGATGGTCGCGGCCCGGGGAGAACGGGCGCCCGCGGCGGGACTCGTACTCGGCGGCGAACGTGGCCGACCAGGTCGGGATCGACGGCAGCTCGTCCTGGAACGAACCCACGATCACCCGGCCGAACCAGTGGCCGAGGCGGCGTTCGAACTCCCCGTGGACGCGGTCGATCAGCGCGGCGCACGCCGTACGGGACAGGTAGTCGAAGCCGCGCAGGGAGACCGAGCCGTCGGCGGCCAGCCACTGACCAGCGAAGGCCGGGTTCTCGGCCACCAGGCGGGCCTGGATGTCGGCGCCCGAGAAGCCGAGCTGGTCGTAGAACCACAGGAAGGCGCCCAGCTCGAAGGCGTCGGCGCAGACGCCGTCGAGCAGTTCCCACCAGGCCTCGGAGAAGAACGGCGGGTCGTCGGCGGCCGAGCCGAACAGCGGCCCCGACGGCGCCAGGTTGAGGATCACCAGGTTGTGCACCCCGCCCGCGACCAGGCGTTCCAGCTGCCAGCGCAGCCGATCGCGGCGCAGCGGCTCTCCACTCCACCACCAGATCGCGGCCGGGGAGTGGCTGCGCGGCGGGTTCCTCAGGACGTCGAAGAGGTTCATCCCTTGAGCCCGGTGGAGAAGCCCTTGATGACGTAGCGCTGGAGCAGCAGGAAGATCACCACGATCGGGAGGGCGCCGAGCACCAGCCCGGCGAAGACGAGACCGTAGTCGGAGACGTACTGGCCGACGAAGGCGAAGACGCTCACGGGGATCGTCTCGAAGCCGGAGCCGCCCAGGTAGAGCAGCGGCGTGAAGAAGTCGTTCCAGATGAAGACCGCGTTGAGGATCAGCACGGTCCCGGTGATCGGGCGCAGCAGCGGGAAGACCACCCGGGTGAAGGCGGTCAGGTGGGAGGCGCCGTCGATCTGCGCGGCGCTGGCGTACTCGCGGGGGAGCGCCCGGATGAACCCCGTGTACAGAAAGATCGTGAAGGGAAGCTGGATGCCGGTGTAGAAGAGGATCATTCCGGCGTGGGTGCCGAGCAGCCCCAACCGGTCCACGAGCTGGTAGAGCGGGATCATCCCGAGCTGGAACGGCAGGATGATGCCCAGCAGGAACAGGATGTAGAGCCCGTAGCCCCACCGGCTCCTCGCCCTGGCCAGGAAGTAGGCGGCGAAGGACCCCAGCGCGATGAGCGCCACGAGGCTGACCGCGGTGATGATCGTGGAGTTCATCAGCGACGGCCCGAGCGCCGCCGCCGTCCACGCCTTGCCGAAGTTGCCCAGGGACGGCGGCGACGGCAGCGACAGCGGCGAGCGCGAGATCTGCCCCGGATCCTTCAACGACAGCGTCACCAGCGCGTACACCGGGAACATGAACGCCACGGCCACCGCCACCATGACGATCTCCAGCGCGAACGTGCGCCTCACTGGGCCACCTCCCGCGACCTGAGGTAGTACACCTGCACCAGCGACACCGCCGCCACGAACAGCGCGAGCACCAGCGCCACCGCCGTGCTGTAGCCGAACTTCCCGAACACGAACGCCTGCTTGTACAGCACCGTCGACAGCGTCTCCGTGGCGTATCCCGGCCCGCCGTTGGTGGCCGCGAAGACCTGGTCGAACAGCTTCAGCCCGCCGATCGTCGAGAGCATCAGGTTGACCGTCAGCGCCGGGGCGAGCAACGGCCACGTCACGTAGCGGAAGCGCTGCCACGGCCCCGCCCCGTCGATCATGGCCGCCTCGTGCAGCTCGTACGGCACGCCCTCCAGCCCGGCCAGGAAGATGACCATCGAGTAGCCGGCGTACTGCCACACCACCATCCCGGCGATCGACCAGAGCGCCACCGACGGGTCGCCCAGCCAGTCGACATGCAGGCCGAGCAGCGCGTTGAGGCCCCCGGCCGGGTCGTAGACGTACTTCCACAGGAACGCCACCATGACCGGCGAGACCACCACGGGCGCGAAGAACACGACCCGCAGCAGTGCCCTGCTCTTCAGCTTGGCGTTGACGCCGAGCGCCAGCAGCAGGCCGACGCCGTTCTGCACGACCACAATGGCCACGGTCAGCAGCAGCGTGTTGCCGATGGAGCCCATCGCCTGATCGTCGCCGAACAGCGAGCCGAAGTTGGCCAGCCCGACGAAGCGCATGTCCTGGCCGATGCCGCTCCAGTCGGTGAAGGCGTAGACGACGCCCGCGACGCTCGGATACAGCACGACGACGGCGTAGACGAGCAGCGCGGGCGCGGCGAACAGCCACGAGGGCGACAGCGCGTTGAACCGGCTCACTTCTGGTAGGCCTCGTCCATCTTCTTCAGCGCCTCGTCGATCGTGGACTTGCCCGCGAGCAGGTCCTGCACGACCGCGAAGTGCACCGGCTGCACCTCGGCGTTGGGCCAGCGCTGGTCCATGAACGGCACGGCCCGGTCCTTGGTGAACGGCAAGAACGATTTAACTGCCGGGTCGATCGTGGACGAGGCGTCCTGCGTGAGCGGGATCGCCGCGATCGCCTTGGCCCACCGGTTGATGCTGTCCTGCCTGCCCAGGAAGTCGATGAACGCCTTGGCCTCGGCCAGGTTCTTCCCCTTGGCGTTGGCGCCGAGCCCGACCACGACCCCGGCGGGGATCCAGACCTTGGCCGCGTCGTCGGCGCCGGGCAGCGGGAACATCGACAGGACGTCGGGCGAGGAGGCCGCCTTGCGGAAGTCGGGCAGCACGGCGGAGACCTGGATCGCCATGCCCGCCTTGCCGGTGGCGACCATGGAGATCTGCTGCTCGAAGGTCGTCCCGTTGGGCTTGTCGTTGAAGAAGCCGCGCTTCTGCAGCTCCAGGTACATCTCCAGGGCCTGCTTCCACCCCGACTGGGCGAAGGTGGCCTGCCCGGCCAGCTGCTTGTCGTCGAAGGTGGGATCGTTGGCGTACACGGTGGAGGGCACCAGCGCGTAGGTGATCAGCTGGGTCACCCACGGGGTCTGCGCGCCCAGCGCGATCGGCACCTTGCCCGCCTTCTTCAGCTTGTCGCAGACCGCCAGGAACTCCGTCCATGTCGTGGGCGGCGCGTCGATGCCCGCCGCCTTGAAGACCTCGGTGTTGTACACGGCGCCGATCACCGACGCCCCGGCCGAGAAGATGTAGGTCTTGCCGTCGAGCTGGAAGGCCGGCTTGAAGCCGGCGGGGATCGTCTGCGTCCAGGCCTGCTCCGACAGGTCGGCCAGCAGGCCCGCCTTGGCGATCTGGGTCATCGACATCGCGCTGCCGTTGCCGGGGTAGACCACGTGCAGGTCGGGGCCGTTGCCGGCGCCCAGCTGGGTGCGCACCGAGGTCTGCACCTGGTCGGTGGGGGCGAACGAGGTGGCCAGCGTCACGTTCGGCTTGATCTGCTTGTAGGCGGGGACCAGCTCGTCCATCGGGGCCTTCTGGTCGGCCACGCCGACGAAGCGCAGCTGGACTCCTGTGCCCGACGCTGACGTGGTCTGCTGCCTGGTCGAGCAGGCGGTCACCGCGGTGGCCACGGCCAGGCCGCCCATCATGCGGAAGAAGTGGCCGCGGCTGAGCTTGGCGGCGCGTAGGTCGTTCATGGGGTTTCTCCTCCGAAGGTGTGGTCCCCCGAGCTATGCGAACGTTTTAATGAAGACCATGCGAATGTGGGACGCCTCGCCGTACCGGATGCTCTGCCGAGCCTGCTGGGTGCTGGCACGTCCGCCACCTCATTGTTAAATCTAACGTTTAGCGGTGAGATGTTGTGATTGATGGGTGACACTATGAGGCGCCCGAACACGTGTCAATGGTGAATTCGTGCGCGCTACGATGCGCCGTGATCGATCTTTGGAGCGGGCCAGGTGAGTAGGAGCGGCGGGACCGCCCGGCGTCAGGCCATGGCCGAGCATGTCATGCGGCTGGGGTCGGCCTCGTTGGCGGAGCTGGCGGAGACGTTCGAGGTCAGTGTGATGACCGTGCACCGCGACCTGGACGAGCTGGAGCGCCAGGGGATGGTGCGCAAGTTCCGCGGCGGGGTGACCGCGCAGGCCTCCAACGTGTTCGAGAGCAACATCGCCTACCGGATGACCGCCCACCTGGCGGCGAAGCAGGCGATCGCGCGGCACGTGGTCACCATGATCGAGCCTGGCAGTTCCGTCATGCTCGACGACTCCACCACCGCGCTGGCCGTGGCCAGGCTGCTCGGCGAGGTGGCACCGCTGACCGTGGTCACCAACTTCCTCGAGGCGATCAAGCTGCTGGCCGGAGCGCCGGGGATCCGGCTGATGGCGCTGGGCGGCGAGTACCACGCCACCCACGACTCCTTCCTCGGCGTGGCCTGCGTGGACGCGATCGAGGCGATGAGCACCGACCTCGCGGTGGTGTCCACCTCGGCGGTCTCCAGCCGCTACGCCTTCCACCAGGAGCAGGAGATCGTGCTGGTCAAGCGGGCCATGCTGGGCTCGGCGGTGCGGCGGATCCTGGCCATCGACCACACCAAGCTGGAGCGGGTCGCGCTGCACCGGGTGGCGCCGCTGTCGGACTTCGACGCGATCGTGCTCGACGCGGGCACGCCCGCGGCGGCCGTGGACGAGCTGCGCGAGCAGCGGCTGCACGTCCACGTCGCGCCCATGTGATATTCACAGGAATCTTTGTTAAGGCAGCCCCCAGAACGGCCCGTGCAGCCCCACCTGGGCGAAGTACGCCGCGGCGGAGACGGGGTCGCGCCGGATGTAGCCGGGGTCCATGCGCCCCGCGTACCAGTCGCGGGCGAGTCGCCACAGCGTGGCCAGGTCCATGACGTAACCGGGTGGCTGCCCGGTGTCGGCCAGCCAGGCGTCGACGCAGGCGGTCGAGCAGAACAGGCGCTGGTTGGCGCAGGTGTGCACGACGTCGTCCCAGGCGCGGTGGACGGGCGTGAGGAAGTGGGCCACCTGGTCGCCCGGGGGAGGGCCCTGCCGGGTGACCACCCAGGCGTGCGGGGTGTCACAGGCCGGGCAGCGGGTGGCAACCAGGACGTCCGGCTCCTGGTCGACTAGACCGCCAGACGGACCTGTTCGTTCATCTGTCCATCCTGCGACCCGAGGGACCGGAAGTCTTGAACGCTGGTGCGCGCAACTCGGGCGTGTGTTCCTTCAGCGCGTCCAGGAAGGCCGTGGCCGGCCTGCTCCGGTAGCCGCTCCTCCGGCGGACGACCACCACGGGCAGGCTCGCGCCGAGGTTGTCGATCTCGATCGCCCGCAGGCTGCCGATCCGCAGTTCCTCACGGACGCTGCTCGTGGGCATGAGGGCGATGCCGAGCCCGGCCTCGACCAGCCGCTTCTGCGCGGTGAGGCTGTCGACCCTGGTGATCGGGGACTCCGTGAGCCGTTCGAGGAGGTGCCCGAGGGAGTCGGACTGGCCCCGCTCGGGCGGGAAGCCGAGCCACCGCTCGCCGTGGAAGGCCCGCAGGTCCGGCAGGCGGCGGGCGGTGACGGGGTGTGAGGCGGGCACCACGACCAGGAGCCTCTCCGCGCCGAGCGGGATCGACTCCAGCTCGGGATCGGCGTCGGGGAAGTAGCGAAGGCCCAGGGACGCCTCGCCGTCGCGGACGAGCGTGCTCACCTCGCGGCTGGTCGCGGTGCGCAGGTCGACGGTGACCTCGGGGAAGTGCGCCTCGAAGGCGCGCAGCGCGTCGACGATGTGCGAGTCGGCCAGGGTGCCCACGATCGCGAGGCTGAGACTCTGCGCGCCGCCCGGCTCCGACACGTCCTGTACGGCTCGCTCGCCGTCGCGGATCGTCGCCAGGACGGTCTCCGCGTACGGCAGGAGCGCCCGTCCCGCCTCGGTGAGCGCCGCCCGGCGGCCGGTCCGCTCGAACAGCTCCGTGCCCAGCGACCGCTCCAGCTCCCTGATCCGGCGGCTGATCGCGGGCTGCGACCGGTCGAGCCTGCGGGACGCCTCGGTGAACCCGCCCAGGCGGGCGATGCACACGAAAGCCTCGATCTCCTCGATCGTCACAATCAATCAGTATTCCTGATGAGTCATATCCCATCTATGCATTTGACGGATCATTCGGACGGCGCCGACAGTGAGCCCGTACCCGCAGCCGATCCCTGGAGCGCATCATGATCGACCAGCTGACGAAGGCCGTCCGTTTCCGTGCTCTGCACGAGCGACCGGAGCCCTTCCTGATCCCGAACCCGTGGGACGCGGGGACGGCGCGGCTGCTTGCAGGACTCGGCTACGAAGCCCTGGCCACCACCAGCCTCGGCGTGGCCAACGCGCTCGGCCGCACCAGGGCCGGCAAGCAGGACATCCTCGACAACTGCCGCGTCATCAGTGAGGCGACGTCGCTGCCGGTGAACGCCGACCTGGAGAACGGCTACGCCGACGAGCCCGCGGAGGCGGCCAAGATGGTCGAGCGGGCCTGCGCCCACGGCGCGGTCGGGGCGTCCATCGAGGACGCCTCCGGCGACCCCGGCGCGCCGATCTACGACTTCGGGCTCGCCGTGGAGCGGGTGCGCGCGGCCGTGGAGGTCGCCCGTGCCCTGCCCGTCCCACTCGTCCTGACCGCCAGGGCGGAGAACCTCCTGCACGGGGTCAACGACCTCGACGACACCATCAGGCGGCTGCAGGCCTTCGAGGCCGCCGGCGCGGACGTGCTGTACGCGCCGGGGCTGCGCACCCTCGACCAGATGCGCGCCGTCGTCTCCTCCGTCGGCAAGCCGGTCAACGTGGTGATGGGCTTCGCCGATCCCACGATCACGCTGGACGGGCTCGCCGAGATCGGCGTGCGCCGGGTGAGCATCGGAGGCGCGCTGTCCCGCCTCGCCCTGCGCTCCTTCCTGGACGGAGCCCGGCAGATGCTGCAGGGCCGCTTCGGCTTCGTCACCGACCTGGCCTCGATCTCCGAACTCCACCAGGCATTCGAGGCCTGACAGTTTGCTTGAGTCTGTCAATCAGTTAGTTGATCAATTTTCTCAAGCGTGTGTACGATCCCTCTGTGTCGCCGTCGAAACCTCGCAGGTCGCCCAAGCCGCAGGAGCGGCAGCGCGACGCGGAGCGCACCCGCAAGCTCATCCTGGAAGCGGCGCTGGCCGAGTTCGGCGCGCACGGTTACGCGGGCGCCAGGACCAGCGCGATCGCCGCCAGAGCCGGTGTCAACCAGCAGCTGATCTACTACTACTTCGACGGCAAAGAGGGCCTCTACCAGGCCATGTCGGAGCAGTGGCAGCAACGGCAGCGCGAGCTGGCGGCACCGGGCACACCGCTGCCCGAGCAACTGCGGCGCCACGCCCTGGAGGCGCTGCACAACCCGGACGGGCCGCGCCTGCTGGCCTGGAGCGGCCTGCAATACAGCGGCCCGGAGGGCGACCCCGACCACGCCGCCCGCGCCAGAATGCTCGGCGAAGGCCTCGACGGGCTGCGCGAGCTGCAGCGGGCCGGCCGGCTTCCCGCCGAGCTGGATCCTGCCTGCCTGCTGGTCATGCTGATGGCCGCCGCCATGGCGCCTACCACGCTGCCGCACGTCATCGAGGGGGTCTGCGGCGCCGATCCCAGGTCTGCCGAGTTCATCGAGCACTTCGCCGAGCAGGTGGCCGTCCTGGCCCGGCACGTCGGCCTCGACTGACTACACCAGCGGGAGGACCTCCTCGACCAGGCGTGACAGCTGTGTGCGCTGGTCCCACGAGGTCAGGCGGAGCGCCAGGTGGGTGGCGCCCCCGTCGAGCAGGGCGCGCAGGCCGGCGGCGCACTCGGCGGGCCGCCCGGCGGCCGTCCAGGCCGTGACCATCTCGCGCGGGGGCTCCTCGCCGTTCTCGTGGGTGGCGATGAAGCGGGAGGTCTCGGCCAGGCACGCCTCCCTGTCCTGCCCGATGCTGACGTTGTGCATCGCGATGACCGGGAACGTACCCGGATCGCGCCCCGCCGAGGCCAGCAGGGCCCGGAGCCGCTCCCACAGGCCGTCGAAGAGGCCGGGCCAGCTGGAGGCCGTCATCCAGCCGTCGGCGAGCAGGGCCACCCGCCGCAGCGCCCGGTCGGCGAAGGCGGGGTTCCACGGGTTGGCGGCGATCACCACCGGGCACGGATCCTGCACCGGGGTGGGGGCGATGGCCAGGTCGCGGTAGGTGTGGAAGCGGCCGTCGAAGTCGATCGCCTCGCCGGTCCACAGCGCGCGGCAGATCCGTACGTTCTCCTCCAGGCGGGCGGCGCGCTCGCGGTCGGGCACACCCCAGTGGGCGCCCTCGGCCTGGCTGACCCCGCCGGAGACCAGCCCGGTGCACGCGCCGAGGACCATGCGCCCGCCGGACAGCTGGTCGAGGGTGCCCCACTGGTAGGCCAGCTGCGCCGGGTCGCGCAGCGGGAAGCTGGCCAGGCAGGCCGTACCCAGCCTGACGCGGCGGGTGAGCGAGCTGAGCGCGGCCAGCAGCGAGACCGAGTCGGGCCGAGGTTGCGCGGTCAGGCTGTCGCCCACCCACACCGAGCTCAGCGCGCCGCTGTCCTCCGCCAGTACGCCCAGGTGCAGCAGCTCGTCCAGCGTTCCGAGGCCGAAGCCGACGCCGCGCTGCGGGATCAGAAGTCCGAACCGGGTGTCGAACATGATCGCATCTCCCTTAATCCAACAGTGTTGGTTTAGTAGGATGGGGAGCCTAACCCAGAAGGAGGCGGCGTGACCAGACCTCGGCGCGGTCGGCCCGCCTCGGGCTCCGAGCTGTCCCTCGGGGCCGTGGTGGCGGCCGCCCGCGACCTGGTGCGCGAGCAGGGCGTGGAGGGGCTGAGCATGCGGCGCGTGGCGCTGCGCCTGGGCGTGGACGTCTCCTCCCTCTACTGGCACGTCAGCGGCAAGGACGAGCTGGTCGACCTGGTGGCCGACGACCTGCTGAGCGAGGCGGTCTGGCCCGACCCCGCGCTGCCCTGGCGCGAGCGGGTGGAGGCGGCGCTGGTGGAGTACCGCCGGCTGCTGCTGGCCAACCGCGACGCCGCGAAGATCATGGCGGGCCGCTGGGTGCAGGGGCCCAACACGCTGCGCGCCCTGGAGACGCTGCTGTCGGCCCTGCTGTCGGCGGGAGTCGAACGGCGGGCCGCGGCGGAGACCGCGTTCCTGCTGACCGGCTACGTCAGCGGCTTCGTCCTGCAGGAGCTGCGGCCGATGAACTCGGCCGAGGCGGCGGGCGGCGATCCGTCCGACGTGCTCGCCCGGGTCAACCAGCAGCTCAAGGCGCTGCCGGAGGAGGAGTTCCCGAGCGTCCGCCTGCTGGCCGACGACCTGACGGCGCGCACGATGGACGCCCGCTTCCGCCGCGGCATCACCCTCATGCTGAACGGCCTGGACGCCTAGGGGCTTACCGGACCACCACCGCGACCGGATCAAGGGCAATCGCGCGTCATGGATGATCCTTCCCCGTGGGTTGGCCGACACGTTGCTCGAATCCGCAGGTCGGCGGCGGGAAGCTGATGAACTGGGGACATGGATCGGGAGGAAGAGGGCATGGGTCAACTGCAGTTGCTCGTCCTCGACCTGGAGGAGTTCAAGCTCCGCTCCCACCTGGCCCGGTGCCGGGCCTGCCGGCACCGCCTGCGCACACCGGCGTCCCAGGCCCTCGGGATCGGGCCTGAGTGCGCGGCTCGGCTGGGCATCGCGCCGAGACGCTCCATCCGGATCACCGGTGTCCCACGGGGATGGGCCGTCGCGGGACAGGCCGACCTGCTCGAGGAGTCGTGCGTCAACGGGGGTGTGGCGTGAAGCTGTTCTTCGACGATCCGCTGTTCGACATGTTCGCCTGGCGGGCCGTGTCCACCATCTCGCGGGGTGGGGCCGAGTACGGCGAATGCGCCGCCACCGCCGCGAACATCGTTTCCGGCGACCCCACCAGCTGGTACAACGCGTGGGTGTCGACCGCGGGGCGGCTCGAGGATCAGGGATCCGAGAGCGACACCGCCGGGCACGCCGTGAGCGCTCGTGAGGCGTTCCTGCGGGCCTCCACCTACTACCGCGTCGCGTGCCTTCCGCTGTTCGGGGAGCCGGTCGACAGCCGGCTCGTCGTCGCCTCGGATCGGGAGGCGTCGTGTTTCTCGCGTTTCGCGGAGTTGATGACGCCGCCCGTGGTGCCGGTCGAGGTGCCCTTCGAGGGGACCGTGCTGCCGGGGTACCTCTGCCTGGCCGATGATTCGCGGCACCGGCGCGCCACGCTCGTCGGGGTGAACGGCTACGACTCCAACGTGCACGAGATGTACTGGTCGCACGCGGTGCCCGCGACCCGCCGCGGGTACAACTGCCTGCTGGTCGACGGGCCAGGACAGGGACGGGTGCTGATCAAGCAGGGGCTGCGCATGCGGCCCGACTGGGAGAACGTGCTCCGGCCGATCATCGACTTCGCGCTGACCCGGCACGAGATCGACCCGGACCGGATCGCGGTCATGGGGTGGAGCTTCGGCGGGTTCCTGGCGCCGCGCGCCGCCGGCGTCGAGCACCGGATCGCCGCGCTGATCGCGGACCCGGGGCAGTACGACCAGCTGGGCGCCATTCACGCCGTCCTGCCGCTTCCCGAGGAGATCAGGGACCGGCTGCCCGACGTGGACCTGGCGGAGCTGGACCCGTACCTGTCGGAGGTGTCCGCGGACCCGGTGGCGCGGTGGCGGCTGATCCAGCGCGGTCTGTGGGTCCACGGGCTGAAGACGCTGGGGGAGTACGTCGTCGACCTGGCGCGCTATCGCCTCTCGGACGTGGTGGCCGGCATCTCCTGCCCCACGCTGGTGGTGTGGGCGGAGAACGATCCCACGGCCTCGTACGCGGATCGCCTCTACGACGCCCTGGTGTGCCCGAAGACCTTCGCCAGGTTCACCGCCGACGAGGGCGCGGGCGGGCACACCGAGGCGCTCAACCGGTCGCGGTTCGACCAGGTGGTCTTCGACTGGCTGGACGATCTCCTGCAGCCGGCAAGGTGAGCAGGGTCTTGATGACGCTGCGCAGGTGGGCGCGGGCGGCCTGCTCCGCGGCCTCGGGGTCGTGGGCGCAGACGGCGTCGATGATGGCCAGGTGTTCAGGCAGGGAGACGCCCGGGCGGCCGTTTCTGTCGGCAAAATTGTCAACAATCTGGTCGACGCTTCAGTTGGACGGGCTCGGCTGGGGCTCCGGGGTGCGCAGGCCCGCGGCGGCGACGGCGACCAGGGCGCAGATCGCCATCATCGTCGTCCAGACCCCCTGGTAGGCGCCGATCGACCCGAGCCGGTCGCCCGACAGGACCAGCACGAGCGCCGATACGCCGATGACCGCGCCGACGGCCCTGGAGGTGACCGACAGGGCGGTGCCGGTGGCCAGCCGCGAGGGCGGGATCTCGGCCACGGCCGCGCCGCTGAGCGAGTTGACCAGCACCGCGATCCCGGTCCCCGACAGGACGACCGCGGGGAGGACCATCGTGAGATAGGTATGGCCGCCGCCCGCCGCGAACGCCAGGTACGCCGTGGCCAGCGCGAGGAGCGCGACCCCGCACAGCGCCAGCCTCCGGTGACCGGTCCTGGCCACCAGCCGCCCGGCCAGCGGCGCGGTCAGCACCTGGGCGAGCGCCCCGGGGGTGATCGCGAGCCCCGCCGCGGCCTCGGAGTATCCCCAGATCCTGGTCAGGAACAGGATGTTGGCCAGCGGCAGCGCGAACATCACCAGGCCGAGCAGGAACATCGCGAGGTTGGCCCGCTGGGTGCCGCGCGCCCGCAGGGCGTTCAGGTCCACGATGGGGGCGGGGTGCCTGCGGGCGCGCCGGACGAACAGCACGCCCACCGCGACGCCCGCGGCGAGCGCGATGATCGTGCCCGGGCTGCCCGGGCCCCACGCGTCGCTCTGCACGATCGCCAGCGAGGGCAGGCCGATGGCCCCCACGAGCAGGAACAGGCCGGTGATGTCCGGCAGCCTGGACGTGGCGGTCTGCGTCACGCCCGGCTTCACGATCCGCCACGCGCCCGCCAGGATGACGAGCCCGACCGGCAGGTGCAGGAAGAACACCGTCCGCCAGTCCCAGACGCCGACGAGCATGCCGCCGAGCGAGGGCCCCGACGCCGTCGCGACCGACTGCGCCGCGCTCCACACGGCGATCGCCGTGCCGCGGCGCTCTGGCGGGTAGTACGGCAGGATCAGGGCGAGCGTCAGCGGCGTGATCACCCCGCCGCCCACGCCCTGCACGACCCTGGCGGCGATCAGCACGCCCGCCGACGGGGCGATCGCGCACAGCGCGGCCCCGACCACGAACACCGCGAGCCCGGTCAGGAAGACCCGGCGGTAGCCGAACCGGTCGGCCAGCCCGCCCGCGGGTAACAGCGCCGCCGTGAACACGATCGCGTAGCCGTTGAACACCCACGACAGCTCGGCCAGGCTGCTGCCGGGGAAGCTGTGCAGGATGTCGGGGAAGGCGATGTTCGCCAGCTGCACGTCGATCGCGCCGAGGAAGGCGCTCCCGCACAGTACGGCGAGCGGGAGCGCCCGTGACCCGGCCACGTCAGCCGGACGCCACGCCGAACCGCTCCCGCAGCTCGACCTTGCGGATCTTGCCGGTGGCGGTCCGCGGCATCGCGTCGATCAGTTCGAGCCGTTCGGGCCAGAACGTCTCGTTCACCCCGGCCTCCTTCATGTAGGTCCGCAGGTCCTCGAGCGTGGGCGGCTGCCCGGACGGCGTCACCACGACGCACACGAGCTCGATCAGCGTCGGATCGGGGATGCCGATGAGCGCGACGTCGCGGATGGCGCCGTGCCTGCCGAGCAGCGCCTCGACGTCGCTCACCGGGATCTTGAAGCACCCCTTGGCGACGATGACGTCCTTGGTCCTGCCGGAGATGCGGATGCCGCCGTAGCCGTCGTCGCGGGCCAGGTCGCCGGTGTCGAACCAGCCGTCGGGCGTGATCGACTTGCCGTAGATGTCGTCGCGCAGGTAGTAGCCGAGGCACTGCGCCGCGCCGCGCACCTGCAGCGCGCCGATCTCCCCCGTGGGGACCGGCCGGTTGTCCTCGTCGACGACGCGGACCTCCATGCCGTCCACCACGGTGCCGTCGCTCTCCCCGGCCCGCTCCGGCGGGTCCTGCGGCCTGGTCATGGTGACGCCGCCGTTCTCGGTCATGCCCCACAGCGCGTACACCCGTACGCCGAGGGTGTCGTTCAGCCGCTCCACGAGGATCGGCGGGACGGGCGCCGAGCCCGACACGAAGCTGCGCAGGCTCGGGAGCGCGCGCGGGCGGGCCGCCTGCTCCTCGCTGATGTCCCTGGCGAACGGGGGCGAGCCGTAGAACAGCGTGACGCCGTGCTCGACGGCGAGGTCGAGGTAGAGGCCGGGGTCCCAGACGTCGGCGGTGACCGCGGTGCCGCCCAGCGTCAGCGCCGTCAGGTACGTCATCACCAGGCCCACGTAGTGCATGGAGGTCTGGGAGGTCATGATGACCAGGCTGTCGTCCAGGTCGTACGCCTCGGCGTAGCCCTTGATGGCGGCGTAGAGGGTGTTCTGGCTGTGCAGCGCGCCCTTGGGCTCGCCCGTCGTGCCCGAGGTGAACAGGATGAGGAACGGGTCGTCGGGTCCCAGCGCCCTGCCCTCGAGCTCCTGGGGATCGCCGGGCTCGTCGCCGAGCAGGTGCTCGTCGAAGTCGAGCGACCCGAGCGGGCCGTCGCCGCCGATGACCACCACGTGCTCCAGCGCCGGGATCTCCTGCGAGAGTGTCATCGCCATCTCGGCCGTGGCCAGGTCGCCGATCGTGTTCAGGGTGATGAACACCCGCGCCTCGGTCAGCCGGATCATGAAGTCCAGCTCGCGGTGCCGGTAGAGCTGCATCTGCGGCGCGATGCGCGCCCCGATCTTGATGCAGGCCAGCGTCAGGGGGAGCGTCTCCTTGCGGTTGGGCAACTGGACGGCCACGAAGTCACCCGGCCGCACGCCGAGCCGGATCAGGCCGTGGGCGATCCGGTCGGTCAGCCGGTCCAGCTCGGCGTAGGTGATGTCATCGGTGACGCCGTCGGCCACTCGACGACTGATGAGGACGGACTTGTCGGGAGATGTTGCGACGTGGCGCTTCAGGTCGTCCAGGAAGGTCTCGCTCCGCCACCAACCGTTGCGCCGGTACTCCTCTGACATGGTCACGGCCTTTCCTTGTTCTTCGTCGTCGGGGTAACCAGGTAGAACAGGCCCGGTAGGTGGACCGCGACGCCTTCGTAGACCTCCGCGCAGACGGCCACGCCGGGCCGGGCGAACGTGCCGGGCGGCGGCTCGGCCACGCGGATCACCGACCGGCCCGCGTCGAGCAGCCTGGCCGCCACGGAGATGTCGCCGACCAGGGCGTCTCCCGGGTCGATCCACCGGTTGCGGCTGACCTTCATCCCGTTGCCCTCGGCCAGCTCCGCCAGCAGCCCGCCGCGGCCCACCAGCCGGTGGTAGTAGTCGTTCGGGTTGACGATCATCGCGTGCGGGGTCGCGCCCGACTGCTCGACCTCGTCGCAGGCCGCCAGGATGCCGCCGGCGTAGTCGGTGTCGTACGGCAGGCGGGCGATCTCCGGGTGGCCGAGCAGGGCGGTGGTGAGGGCGAGGTTCTCCGCGGTGGCCAGCCGTACCAGGAGGCGGTAGTCGAGGAAGGTGGCCAGCGCGTCGGGGGAGGCGGCCAGCCCGTCGGGGATCTGCACCCAGGCCCGGATCGGCTGGACCTTGGCCTCGGCCATCCCGAACCTGAACGCCGCCTCCCGCCGGACGCCGGAGTCGCGCACCGCCTGCCGCTCCTCCTCGCTCGGCGGGGACTCCGTCCAGAACCTGGCGCCGTCGCCCTCGACGGGGACGACCCTGAGCAGGTTGCGCACGGTCAGCCGCGGCCTGTCCTTGGTCGGCTCGTGCGCCTCGGTGATGGTGTAGTCGAAACTCACCTGCGCGTTCTCGGGGTCGCCTGCGTAGGCCTGGGCGAACAACTGGCCGGGGGACTGCTTCATGCCTGCTCCACAAGTCGCTGGTAGAAGGGCAGATGGTGGTCGTAGAAGGCCCGCAGGGCCGGGTGGTTGTCCACGGTGTCCCGGTAGGTGTTGCGGCGCTCCTCGAACCCGGCGCTGCCGCTCGTGTCCAGGTGCCAGCGGCGGGTCCGCTCCCACTCCGGCCGGTCACCGGCCGACCAGGTGAGCGCGTGCGGGAGGAACGGCAGGCCGGTGTACTCGCAGAAGGCCTCGACCACCCTGGCGGGCTCCCGCACCAGGTCCTCGGTCCGGATGACGAGCGGCCTGCGGCCGGTGGCCTTCCAGGCCAGCTCGAACAGCAGGAACAGGCGCTCGTATCCGATCTCCTCGCAGGTCACCGCCGGTTTGATCGCGTAGTGCGAGGCGATCGTGGGTCGCGGGTCGCGCACGATGAAGGTGTGCACGATCCCGGCCAGGTCCTCCGGATGCCCGAACAGGTGCGGGTACTCGTAGTCGAGCACCTCCTTGACGAACACCGGCGCCAGCTCGGCCAGCCGTACCAGCAGTTCCCGCTCCGAGCGGACCGTCACCCCGCCGGGGAGATGGAGCTCCTCCTCCTCGGTCACGGCCAGGAACGGCTCGTGCAGGACGGTCACGTCGCCCCGCTCGATCATCATGCGTTCGAACGCCGTCGAGGCCGAGCGCGAGTGCCCCCACATGACGATCGGCGCCGCGCTCACATGGACCACCAGGTGGGCTCGCGGTCCCAGCGGTGCCCGCGCAGCTCACGCAGCAGGTCCTCGGCGAGGGGCCGCCCGTCGCTGACGGCGAGGTTCGCCCGGACGTGGGCGGGTCTGCGCATGCCGGGGATCACCGTGCTGACCGCCGGGTGATGGAGGATGAACCGCAGTGCCAGCTCGGGGAGCGACATCCCCTCGGGAAGGACCTCCTTGAGACGTCCGGCGCGCTCGACGCTCGGCAGCAGGTTCTCCGGGCCGAAGTAGGTGCTGCGCCAGTCCTCGTCCGGCCAGGTGCTCGCGGTGGTCAGCGTGCCGGTGAGCGTGCCCTCGTCGAACGGGACGCGGGCGATGATCCCGACGCCGTCACGCAGCGCCCGGTCGAACAGCTCGTCCTCGGGCGCCTGGTCGAAGATGTTGTAGATCACCTGGATCACGTCGATGAGGCCGGTGTCGAGCGCGGCGAAGCAGTTGGCGGGCTCCCACCGGTTCACGCTGATGCCGACCGCGTCGATCAGCCCCTCGCTCTTGAGCCCGGCGATCGCCTCCTGCCACCGCTCGTCGCCCGCCCACCGGTCCTCCCAGGTGTGGAACTGCATCAGGTCGATGCGCGAGACCCCGAGATTTTCCAGGCTGCGATGGGTGTACTCCCTGATGTGGTCAGCGGGGTAGGCGTCGTCCAGGGTGTCGTCCGGCCCGGGAGGCCATTCCCTGTTCTTCGGCGGGATCTTCGTGGCGACGTACAGCCTCCTGTCCGGATGGCGGCGCAGCAGCGCGCCCAGCAGCTGCTCGCTGACCCCCCGCCCGTACACCCAGGCCGTGTCGAAGAAGGTGCAACCCAGCTCGACGGCCTCGTCGAGGCACTGCGGCGCTACGTCGTAGTCCCAGCCGGTGAAGCCGCCGGGACCGCCGCCGATGCCCCACATGCCGTATCCGACCTCGCTGACCTCCCAGCCGAGGTTCCCCATCTTGCGGTAGCGCATCCTTAGCCCCTCTGTCCTGTGGTCAATGCCAGGCCGTTGCCGTTCCTGCTCGCCAGCCGGGCGTGGTAGGCGGCGATCGGGCCGTCAAGGGTGCCCTCGTCGAGCCGCCACCGCTGTTCGAGCCGGTGGCACTCGTCCTTGCGGAACAGCGCGGGGTTGTCGGTCAGCAGGCTGCCGAAGGCCCGCCGTAACTCGCCCTCGTCCTGTACGGCGGGCAGCAGCGAGGCCAGCGTGGTCAGCTCGCGGTCGCCGGTGGCCCGCCCGGTCTCGCGGACGAGGGACACGAAGTCCCCGCACGGGATGGGCGCGATGGGCACGCCCGCGCGCGCCAGGACGTCGTCGAGGCTGACGCTCTCCGAGCGGAAGACGTGCAGGGTACGGCCCCAGACCCCGGTGTCGGACACCGCGGCCGCGACCCGTGAGGCCACGTAGTCGACCGGGGTGTAGTCCGAGCGCGTGGCGACGTCGGGCCGCACGCCGAGCCGCAGGAACGCCGACAGCAGCAGGTGGGTGAAGGCCACCGGGTTCGGGTAGCCGTTGTCGGCGCTCGGCATGATCTCGCCCAGCCTGAGCACGGTGACCAGCGCGCCCCTGTTCCGGGCCTCGGCGAGGTAGCGTTCGGCGACCCATTTGGAGCGGCTGTACCCGCCGGCCGGCGTCCTGGCCAGGGAGGGGTCGCAGTCCTCGGCGAGGCGTTCGCCGCGGTGCAGCGCCTCCTCCTGGATCGCGGCCAGCGTCGAGACGTAGTGCACGGGGACGGGGCGGTAGGCCATCGCCAGCCGTACCAGCTCGATGGTGCCGCGGACGTTGACCTGGCGGTGGGCGCGGTAGTCGAACAGGAAGTTGACCATCGCGCCGTTGTGCAGCACCAGGTCGCAGGTGCGGGCCAGGTGCTCCCAGGTCCTGGTGTCCAGCCCGAGGCCCGGTAACGCCAGGTCGCCCGCGTACCCGTCGAGCCGGTCGGCGAAGCGCCGCTCCCACAGCCCCCGCTCGGTGAGCGCCGCCACGACGCGCTCGGTCGCGGCCTGGTCGCCTGCCGCCCGTGCCAGGCACGCCACCCGCAGGTCGGTGCGGTCGAGCAGCTCGTGCACCAGGCGGCTGCCGACGAACCCGGTCGCGCCCGTGACCAGCACGGTTCGCAGCCTCTCCGGCCTGGGGGCGGGGCGGATGGGTTCGCCCTCGGGCAGCGCGGAGTCGCGTGCCATCAGCACGGACTCCTCCTCGATGGCCGCGCCGTCGCGGCGGCGGCGTTCGATCAGGAAGGTCAGGTCGTCGGCGGTCGGATGGTCGTACAGGTCCTTGACGTCGACCCGCACCCCGGTCTCCGCGGTGATCATGTGCACCGCGGACAGCGCCTGGATGGAGTCGCCGCCCGACTCCGCGAAGTGCGTGCTCGCCGTCAGGCCAGGCCAGCCGAGCGCCGAGCGCATCGCCCGCAGCACCTGGTCGGCCAGGCTCGTGGTCGGCACGCTCTCGGCCAGCAGCGCGGTGTCCTCGGCGAGCCTGCCGTCCAGGATCTCCTGGAGCCGCCCGCGGTCGACCTTGCCGTTGTCGTGCAGCGGCATCTCGGGCAGCAGGAAGAAGTAGCGGGGCAGGCTGGTCCTGGGCAGGGTACGGCGCAGCTCCGCGCCCAGCGCGCTCTCGGTCAGCCCGTTTCCCGAGGCGAACAGCGCCAGCGCCTTCGTGCCTGCCTGCTCGCCCACCAGGACCTCGGCCTGCCGTACGCCGGGACAGCGCTGCGCGGCCGCCGCGATCTCGCCCAGCTCGATCCGCACGCCGTGGATCTTGACCTGGAAGTCCTTGCGCCCGGAGAAGAACAGCAGGCCCGCGCCGTCCAGGTGCCCGAGGTCGCCCGTCAGGTAGAGCCGATCTCCGGGGATCCGCTGCGGGAACGGGTTGCGGACGAACGCCTTGGCAGTGGCGGCGGGGTCGCCCAGGTAGCCGGCGCCGAGGCAGGCGCCGCCGATGGCGATCTCGCCGGTCGCGCCCGGCGGCAGCGGGCGCAGGTCGTCGTCGACCACCACGGCGTAGCAGTTGTCGATCGGCCGACCCAGCGGGATCGTGTCGCCGTCGGCGGCGGACACGCGGTGGAACACCATCCCGATGGAGGCCTCCGTCGGGCCGTAGCCGTTGGTGACGCTGAGCCCGGGCAGCAGGCTCATCAGCCGGTGCACCGCCGGCGGGTTGACCGCCTCGCTGCCGACGATGAGCCGGCGCAGCGTCGACAACCCGCCCAGGGCCGTCTCGTCACCGTCCACGACGGCCACCAGCGCGTTGAAGACGCTGGAGACGAAGTCGGCGGTGGTGATGCCGTACTGGGCGATCAGGTCGATGGTGTGCCGCAGGTTGAGGAACTCGCCCTGCACGGGCAGCACGGTGCGCCCGCCCGTGGTCAGCGGCCAGAACAGCTGCCAGATCGCGGAGTCGGAGGTGTGCCTGCTGTTCTGCAGCACCACGTCGTCCCCGGTGGCGGCGAAGTAGCGGGTCATGAAGCGGAACCGGTTGGTCAGCCCGCCGTGCAGGTTCATCGCGCACTTCGGCGTGCCGGTGGTGCCGGAGGTGAAGTAGCCGTACACGGGGTCGCCTGGGCCGAGGTCGACCGCGGGGCGGCGGCCGGTCGGGACGATCCCGTCGAGGTCGACGGTGACCGCCCGGTGGCGTGAGTCCGGCGGCAGGGCGTCGTCGGCGGCGCACAGGATCGGCCCGTCCGGCAGCACCTCAAGCGTGTCGCGGATCCGCTCCCGCGGCCACGACGGGTCGAGCGGGACGAACGCCGCGCCCAGCTTCATCAGCGCCAGGTACGTGACCGGCAGCTCCAGGGAGTTGACCAGCAGGGCGGCGACCACGTCGCCCTTGCCGACGCCGTGCCCGGCCAGCGTGGCGGCCAGGCCGTTCACCAGGTCGTCCAGCTGTCGGTAGGTGAGCGTCCTGCCGTCGTAGGTGACCGCCGGGCGCTCGGGACTTCGATCCGTCTGCTCCTCGATCATCGCCGAGACCGGTCTGAAGGGACCGAAGCCGATCGCTCGGCCGGCGAAGCCAGTGGGGTTGCCGGTCATCTGCACCTCTCTGTGTTAGGAATGTCCGATTGGCGACCGGTTCCTTCGCCCCACACGCCCCGTCGCCTTCCTCATAGGCGTTCCATGTCGTTCCACACGCGTCGGGCCGCGTACGCCACGTCGGGCGGCGTCCCCCTCGCCGCGGCGGCGGCGATCCTGCCGATCGCGGGCGAGGTCTGCACCCCGTAGCCGCCGAGCGCGGCCAGCCAGACGAAGCCCGGCGCGTCCGGCGCCTCACCGACCACCGGCGTGTCGTCCGCGACCGTGCTGCGCAGCCCCGCCCAGGCGTGCCTGACGCTGCGGATCCGCAGCGTCGTGGCCTCCTGGACCCGCTCGACGCCGATCGCGACGTCCACGTCGTCGGGGCGGGCGTCGCACGGCGGCATGGGCGCCGCGTCGGCGGGCGAGACGAGCAGCCGGCCCGACTCCGGCTTGAAGTAGAACGTGTCCGCCACGTCGGTGACCATGGGCCAGGCCGCGGCGTCCACCCCGTCGGGAAGGTCCGCCAGGAACGCGGTACGGCGCAGCGGCCGCAGCCCGACGGGCCGCACGCCCGCGAGGCCGGCCACCTCGTCGGCCCAGGCCCCGGCCGCGTCGACCACGATCGGCGCGGCGTGCTCGCCCGCGTCGGTGACCGCCCGCCAGACCCCGCCGCGCCTGGACAGCGCCAGCACCCGCGCCGAGGTGATCACCTGGCCGCCCCTGGCGCGGATGCCGCGCAGGAACCCCTGGTGGAGCGCGTCCACATCGATGTCCATCGCCGCGGGCTTCAGCATCGCCCGGCTGCACCAGCCCGGGCGCACGATCGGGCAGTACCGCCCGACCTCGCCGGGGTCGATCTCCACGGCCGGCGTGGGGGCCTCCTGCCCCTCGGCCAGCACCTCGTCGAACACTTTCTCCCCGCCGGGCGGGCACAGCGCGAGCAGGCCCCGCGGCGTCAGCAGCGGGGCGTGGGCGAAACCGTCAGGCGGTGCGGCGAGGAACGATCTGCTCGCCGCGGTGAGAGCTCGTACGGCACGGTTGCCGAAGTACTCCGAGAAGAGTGCTGCCGACCGTCCGGTCGAGTGGTAGCCAGGGGCCTGCTCCATTTCGAGCAGGGTCACGGTTCCGGACTCGGCTAGGAAGTAGCCGGCCGCGGCGCCCGCGACGCCGCCCCCGACGATGAGAAAATCTCTCACGTCCGTAAAGTCACCACATTGCGCCGCGTTCCCGCAATTGTATTACAAAGCATGACAGATATTACTGGCCCGAAACTGACAGTCAGTCAAGGTGTAAAATGACTACGGTCCGTCGCCGAGCAAACGCGAAAACTATTCGGATTCTGATATATTTCCGCAGCTCAAATGCCATATTGCGCCGTTCTTGACGGGATGGCGGGCGGTGATCTCGTCGCGTTCTTCATCACGCACAAGAACATCGGCGCCGACAATGTGTCAGAACGCGAAGCCGTTCGCTCGCCTGCGACTGTTACATGGCGCGACCGGTGTTCTACCTATGGTCAGCGGATTCATCCCGCCGATTACCAGGCATGTCTTCCCGTGCCGGCAAAGTGATGCCAACCGGCGCCCGCTGCGAGGGAAAGCACTCGTGTCAGGACGACCGGCCGTGGTCGGCGACGTGCTTGTCGAAGAAGGCGAACGTGCGCTGCCACGCGTCGTCCGCCGCCGTACGGACCAGGCCGTGGTGCAGCGGGAACAGGGCGAGCCTGGCGACGGGGTGATGGCCGTCGGTCATGAAGGAGTGCCCGGCGGCCGGATACTCCTCGACGTCGTGCTCGATGCCGAGGGCCCGCATGTGCTCCCGCAGCCGCCTGCCGTGCGAACGGAAGCCCGCGTCGCGACCACCGTAGGAGCCCACGACCGGACACGCCGACCGCAGCTCCTCCTGGTCGCTGGGGACCGCGCCGTAGTTGACCGACGCGGCGCGCACGCCGGGAGGCGCGCCGGCCGCGTAGGCGAGGGCGAACCCGCCGCCCAGGCAGAACCCGATCACGCCGAGCCGTTCGCCGTCGACGTCGTCCCGGTCCGCCAGCCATTGCCTGGTCACGTCGATGTCGGCGGCCATCTGGCCCGGCTTGCCGGTGCTGAACTGGTGCATGGCCCGCGCCAGGCAGCCGATCCTGCTGCCGTGGCTGTACAGGTCGGGCAGGACCGCCGCGTAGCCGCGCTCGGCGAACAGGTCGAGCACCCGCAGCATGTCAGGCTCGACGCCGTAGATCTCGTGCACGACCACCGCGCCCGGCCATCCGCCCGCGGGCGCCGTCCCCTCCGGCAGTGCCACGGTCGCGTCCAGCGAACTGCCGTCCGGTAACGGGATGCGCACCTGTCGTCTCACGCACCGCAAGGTAACAGGAAACATCCGGGTGGCGCATACATCGGATGTCTGCTTCAGAGCGACCGGTCAAATCTCGCACAGGTGAGATCACGTGCCAGCAAACATCGGAGGGAAGTTCTTGTTCGGCAAGCGGTTGCCGTGTTACCTAATCGAGGGCACCGACCGACCCATCGGAGGTCTACTGTGGTCCTCGCCCGCGTGGCAGCCGCCTTATCCCTGATCGCGACCCTCCCCGTGCTCTCCGCCCCTCAACAGACACCCGATGACATGACACTCTGGTACGACAAGCCCGCCACCAGCTGGGAGACCCAGGCCCTGCCGATCGGCAACGGCGCGCTGGGCGCCAAGGTCTTCGGCGGGGTCGGCAGCGAGCAGCTCCAGTTCAACGAGAAGACTCTGTGGACCGGCGGACCCGGCTCCAAGGGCGGCTACGACTTCGGCAACTGGCGCAGTCCCCGCCCGGGCGCGATCGCCGACGTCCAGGCGCAGATCGACCGTGACGGCAGGATGTCGCCCGATGCGGTGGCGGCCAAGCTGGGCCAGCCCAGGGCCGGCTACGGCGCCTACCAGACCTTCGGCGACGTGTGGCTCGACACCGGACACCAGAACGCCACCGGCTACCGCAGGGAGCTGTCGCTGCGCGAGGCCGTGGCCCGGGTCGGCTACACCGCCGACGGTGTCACCTACGCCAGGGAGTACTTCGCCAGCCACCCCGGCAACGTGATCGTCGGCCGCCTGACCGCCTCGCAGGTGGGCAAGGTCTCCTTCACGCTCAGGACCGGCTCGCCACACCAGGGCAGGCAGGTCACGGTCAAGGACGGCCGCCTCACGATCACCGGCGCGCTGGCCGACAACGGGCTCCGCTACGAGTCGCAGATCCAGGTCGTCGCCAGCGGCGGCAGCCGTACCGACGCCACCGACAGGATCACGGTCAGCGGGGCCGACAGCGCGATGTTCGTGCTGTCGGCGGGGACGGGCTACGCAGACAGCTACCCGGCCTACCGCGGCGAGGACCCGCACGCGCGTGTGACCCAGGCCGTGGACAAGGCCGCGGCGCAGGGCTGGGACGCGCTGCTCGCCGCGCACGAGGCCGACTACCGTGCCCTGTTCGACCGGGTCAAGCTGGACATCGGCCAGCAGGCCCCGAAGATCCCCACCGACCAGCTGCTCAGGAACTACACCGGCGGCGCCGCCACCGACGACAGGGCGCTGGAGGCGCTGTTCTTCGCCTACGGCCGCTACCTGCTCATCGCCTCCTCGCGCTCGGGCTCGCTCCCGGCCAACCTGCAGGGCGTGTGGAACAACTCGACCAGCCCGCCCTGGTCGGCCGACTACCACACCAACATCAACCTGCAGATGAACTACTGGCTCGCCGAGCAGACCAACCTGGCCGAGACCGCCGCACCCTACGACGACTACGTCAAGGCCATGGTCGCGCCGGGGACCAGGACCGCGAAGGAGATGTTCGGCTCGCGCGGCTGGGTGGTGCACAACGAGACCAACCCGTTCGGCTTCACCGGCGTGCACGACTGGTCGACCGCGTTCTGGTTCCCCGAGGCGGCCGCCTGGACCACGCAGCAGCTCTACGACCACTACCTGTTCGGTCGCGACCTGGACTACCTGCGTTCGGTCTACCCGGCGATGCGCGAGGCGGCGCTGTTCTGGGTGGACAACCTGCACACCGACCCGCGCGACGGCAGGCTCGTCGTCTCGCCCAGCTACTCGCCCGAGCACGGCGACTTCTCCGCCGGCGCCTCGATGTCGCAGCAGATCGTCTTCGACCTGTTCACCAACGTGCTCGCCGCCGCCAAGGCGCTCGGCACCGACGAGCCAGAGGTACGGCAGGCCCTGTCGAGGCTGGATCCCGGCCTCCGCATTGGCTCCTGGGGCCAGCTGCAGGAATGGAAGACCGACTGGGACTCCAGGACCGACGACCACCGGCACGTCTCGCACCTGTTCGCCCTGCACCCCGGCCACCAGATCGCGCCGGGCTCGAAGGAGGCCGAGGCGGCCAAGGTGTCGCTGACCGCGCGCGGCGACGGCGGCACCGGCTGGTCCAAGGCCTGGAAGATCAACTTCTGGGCGCGGCTGCTCGACGGCGACCACGCGCACAAGATGCTGCGCGAGCAGCTGCGGACCTCGACCCTGGAGAACCTCTGGGACACCCACCCGCCCTTCCAGATCGACGGCAACTTCGGCGCGACCTCCGGGATCGCGGAGATGCTGCTCCAGTCGCCGACCGGCGTGGTCGACGTGCTGCCCGCGCTGCCGTCGGCCTGGCCGTCGGGCTCGGTGTCGGGGCTGCGGGCGCGCGGCGACGTGACGGTTGACGCCTCCTGGAAGGACGGTACCGCGAGCGAGATCGCGCTCCACGCCGGGTCCGCCGGGCCGATCCGGGTGCGGAACAAGATCTTCGCCGGGCTGTACCGGCTGGTGGACTCCTCGGGGAAGCAGGTCCCGCACACGCGGGACGGCGACACGGTCACCTTCACGGCGGCGGCCGGGCAGGTGTACCGGGTCGTGGGCGAGGTCTCCGTCGCCCTGCGCGCGCCGGGCGAGACCGGGCCGGGGCAGTCGTTCCCCGTCACGGTGACGGTGAGCGGGACCCGGGTGGTGCCCGCCGGTGACGTGTCGGTGCGGGTGCCCGCCGGGTGGAGCGTCTCGCCCACCTCGGCGCACCTGCCCGCCACCCATCCGGGCAGCCCGCGCACGGCGACCTTCACGGTCACGGCGGGCACCGGGTCCCGGTTGGAGCGGCTCGTGGCCACGGTCACCGGTGATTCGTGGTCGGGCACGGCCTCCGCCTCCCTCGCGGTCGCGCCCTGCGCCGTGCCGTCGCCAGGCAAGCCCCTGGTGGCCTGGGATCCCTCGAGCGGCTCCACGATTCCTGATATTTCGGGTAATGGGCGGGATGCGACGGTGGTCGGCAACGCCGCCTACGCGGACGGGGCGCTGGTCCTGGACGGCTCCACCTACCTGACCACGGCGCCCACCACGCTCGGCTTCCTCAGAGAGGCGTCGTTCGCGGCGAACGTCAAGGTGGCCGGGAGCGGGTACCGGCGGCTGTTCGACTCCCAGCCCTCCGGCGACCCGGGCAACGACGGGGTGCTGGTGGACCTGACGCCCGACAACCGGGTCCGCTTCATCGGCTCCGGCCAGAACGTCACCACCGACGCCAAGGTGCCCACCGGCCGCCTGGTTGACCTGGTCGTCACGATGGCCCGCGACGGCGCCGTCACCGTCTACGTGGACGGCGCCCGGGCAGGCGGAGCCCGCGTCCCCACCGACGGCATCACCGGCTGCGCGTCCCGCTCGCTCCGCTTCGCCGCCGACCAGAACGGCGGCCAGCGACTCACCGGCGCGGCCGGCCGTATGGCCGTCTTCGCCCGTGCCCTGACCGCCGACGAGGCCAAGAACTGGCAACAGCTGGCCTTCTGACCCACCTCAGCCAGGGGCCGCCCTCCCGGCCCCTGGCTACCGGGCCGCGCGTCGGCGGACGGCCGCCTCGATCCGCAGCCCCAGCCCTGTCAGCGTGATCAGCCCGAACACCGACAGAACCTGCCAGGTCGGTTCGCCCGACTCGACGATCAGCGCGCCCACGCTGAGCGCGAGGCCCAGCACGAGCAGGATGCCGCCACAGGTGCGCACGGTGCCGATGTGGTCCGACTCGGTGGGCGGCGTCGTGTGCAGCATGGTCGGGCCCTTCCTCGTCCGGTCACCCGGGAGAGCATCGCATGGGGATTCGGCGCAGGGAAGATCCCGTGCTTCGCGCTGTGTGGCGGTGCATCATGGAGGAGGGGATTCGGCATGGTTGACGTGGACTTTGAGGCTGTGTTCGATGCTGTGCCCGGGGCCTGCGCGCTGCTGTGGCCGGATATGACCTACGCGGCGGTCAACCGGGCCTACGAGAGGGTGTCCGGGCGCAGCCGGCGCGAGCTCATCGGAAAGAATGTGTTCGAGATCTTCCCCGGCGGGCCGTCCGGGCGGGGAGTGCATGAGCTGCGGGCCTCGCTCGAGCGGGTGCTGCTCGAGCAGGAGCCCGACGTCATGGCGTTCCAGCGGTACGACGTCGAGATGCTGGGGTCGCCGGGGGTTTTCGAGGAGCGGTACTGGAGCATCATCAACACCCCGCTGATCGGCCCCTGCGGCAAGGTGCAGCTGATCATCCTCCGGGCGGAGGAGGCCACCGCGTTCATCCACCAGCTGCGCAAGGCGCGCTCCGAGCTGACCATGCAGCCGCCGGACTCGGCCGCCGCGCAGCTCAACGCGATCGAGGCGGAGATCTTCGCGCGCGCCCGCGACCTGCAGGAGGTCAACCAGCGCCTGCGCCGCGCGCAGTCCAAGGAACGGCAGACGACCGAGGCGCTGCGGCAGGCGATGGAGCAGCAGCGCGAGCTGGTCGCCGACACCTCGCACGACCTGCGCAACCCCATCACCGGGCTGCAGACCCTTCTGCAGGACGCCCTCGACGACCCCGGCGCCGACGTCCGCCAGATCCTGCTGGCCGCGCTGCGCGACGCCGAACGGCTCGGCGACATCGTCGCCGACCTGCTCGAGCTGGCCCGCCTGGAGGCCGGCGCGCTGCCCGCCCCGAAACCGGTCGACCTGAGCTGGCTGGCGGAGAACGAGCTCGCCCGGCTCGACTGCGAGCACACCGTCGACATGCAGCTGGAACGCGACGTCGTGGTGGACGGCACGAAGACCCAGCTGGCCCGGCTGCTGAACAACCTGCTGGCCAACGCGGCACGCCACGCGCACAGCAGCATCACGGTGCTGGTCAGGGCCGAGCGCGAGCGGGCGGTGCTCGAGGTGATCGACGACGGCCCCGGCATACCCGCCGCCGAGCGGGAGAGCGTCTTCAAGCGCTTCTACCGGCGCACCGACGCCCGCCGTACCGATCCCGGAGGGACGGGGCTGGGGCTGCCGATCGCCCGTCAGATCGCGCATGCCCACGGCGGGACGCTGCACATCGGCGATCAGCCCGAGGGCACCCGCATGATCCTGCGGCTGCCGCTTCACCAGGCCTGACGCCCGAGCACCCCTCAGCCCCCCGTACGGTCACCAGCAGCAGGAGCCCGTCGGGCGATGGGCGCGGCGGACGCCAGGCGGGCCAGCGCGAGCGGCGGGCTCACCGGCCCGGCCCGCCGGACGGGGCGAACAGATCGGCCAGGTCGTCGAAGCGGATGACGACCAGCGCGAGGATCATCGCCGCGCCCAGGCACAGCCCGACACCCGCCACGGCCACGGGACCCTGGCTCCACCAGGAGGAGATCCTCCTCGCTGACCTCGACCACCCCACGTTATGCAGCGGCCACTTTCGCGCGCCTGTCACACATCTGTCGCACCGAAGTCGCGTACGCGGTCGGCGATGTCCGTGGCGGCCACGTAGCCGAAGGTCATCGCCGGGCCCAGGGTCGCGCCGGGACCCGGGTAGGTCTCGCCCATGACGGCGGCCGAGACGTTGCCTGCGGCGTACAGGCCCTCGATGGGGGTGCCGTCCTCGCGCAGGACGCGGGCGGAGGCGTCCGTGACGACGCCGCCCTTGGTGCCGATGTCGCCGGGGACGATGGGGATCGCGTAGTACGGGCCCTTGGCCAGCTCCGCCAGGTTGGGCGAGGGCAGCGTGGGGTCGCCGTAGTAACGGTCGTAGGCGCTCTCGCCGCGGTGGAAGTCCTCGTCGCGGCCCTGGCGGGCGAAGCCGTTGAACCGGTCGACGGTCCTGCGCAACCGGCCGGGCGCGACGCCCATCCGCACGGCCAGCTCCTCGACGGTGTCCGCCTTCTTGACGAAGCCGCTCTTCAGCCACGACCGCTTGAACGGCTGGCCGGGGAAGTGGTTGAGGATGATGTAGCGGTTCTTGGTCCGCTGGTCGATGACCATCCACGAGTGCACGGCGTCCTTGGCGTACATCGTGTCGACGAACTCGTGGTACGGCACGGCCTCGTTGACGAAGCGGTCACCGCGCGAGTCCACGATGACCATCCCGGGCACGGCCCTGTCGGTGACCAGGAAGACGGGTGCCTCGCCGGGCGGGACCGCCGTCGGCATGCCCCACACGCGGTCCATCAGGTCGAGCCGGGCGCCCAGGCCGAGGGCGGCGCCGATGGTGTCGCCCGTCTGGCCGGGCGCGGCCGAGGTCCAGCGCGCGTCGGTGGGTTTGGGCAGGTACCGTTCCCGCAGCGGCCGGCTGTGCGAGAAGCCGCCGGCCGCCAGGATCACGCCGCCTCCGGCCTCGATCGTCCTGCCGCCCGCGCGCACTCCGGTGACCCGGCCGTCGGTGACGACGAACTCCTCGAAGGGCGTGTTCACCAGGATCTTGCCGCCCGCCTCCGCGAGCGCCAGGCTGAGCCGGCCGACGAGCGCCTCGCCGAGCGAGGCGTAGCGGGCGCCGGACAGCAGCGACCAGACCGCGCGCAGGCCGATCTTGAGGGCCATCCGCTTGCCCCGCCAGGTCGGCACGATCATGTTGACCTTGTGGAACTCGCGGGAGTTCATCACCATGCCGTAGGTCGGCAGCCCGGCCCTGCGCATGATCCGGCGCAGCGCGCCCAGCTTCCGCAGGTCGAACAGCGCGGGCTCGACCGACCGGCCCAGCGCCTTGCCGCCCGGACGTTCGGGGTAGTAGTCGGAGTAGCCCGGCGTGTACTCGAAGCGCACGTGCCGCGTCCTGTCGTGCAGGAAGCGGACCATCTCCGGCCCGCGCTCCAGGTAGGCCTCGCGGCGCTCCTCCGGGACGCGGTCGCCGACGGTCGACTTGAGGTAGGTGCGTGCCTCCTCCCTGCTGTCGCGCAGCCGGGTGCCGTCGAGGTAGAGGTTGCCGGGCACCCAGATGGCGCCGCCGGACAGCGAGCTCGACCCGCCGTACCTGTCCGTCTTCTCCACCACCACCGCGCTCAGCCCGCGCAGCTGCGCCGTCAGCGCGGCCGCCAGCCCCGCGGCGCCCGAACCTATGACGACGACGTCGTACCGCATGACCCCGCTCCTTCAATGAGACATCAGTGTCTCATTTCAAGATACGTCATTCCCATGGCCAGCCGAGCAGCCGGGCGCCCAGCACGGCCGTCTCGAGCGTGAAGCGCTGCGTGGGATCGTCGGGGGAGAAGCCGGTCGTGCGGCGGATCCGTTCCAGCCGGTAGGTGACCGCCCTGGCGCTGATCCCGAGCCTGCGGGCCGCCGCGGTCTGGTTGCCCTGCGAGGCGAACACCGCCTCCAGCGTCTCCAGCAGCGGCTCCGGCCCGCCGCGCGCCCGCAGCAGCGGGCTCAGCACGCTGCTCACCAGGTCCTCCATCGCCGCCCTGTCACGCAGCAGCACCGGGAAGACGAGCAGGTCCGAGGCCTTGACCACGTCGACGCCCAGGCCCAGCTTGTCGGCCATCTCCAGCGCGTTGGCCGCCTCCCTGAAGGAGGAGACCACCCCGGTCGGGCCGCGCTGCGGCCGCCCGACGCCCACCCGCCACCCGTCGGCGAACCTGGCCCGCACGTGGTGGGTGAACTCGCCCACCGCGGCGGGCAGCACGGCCGGCGCCACGCAGACCAGCAGCCCGTCGCGCACGGCCACGAGCACGTTGTGCGAGCCGAACCTGGCGATCAGGTCGCGTTCGATGCGGTCCTCGTCGCCCTGGCGCAGCCCGCGTGCCACGGCCACCACGTACGACTCGGCCAGGCGCAGCCCGAAGTGCTCCGCCCGCTCGGCCAGCCGTTCCGCCCTGCCCTGCAGCAGGTCGTCGACGAACTCCCTGCGGGCGGCCTCCTCGTTCCTGATCGCCAGCAGCTGCGCCTGCTCGTGGCCCTCCAGTAAGGCGTCGACCACCTTGCGCAGCGCGGGTCCCGCCTGGTCGCGCAGCGCGTCCTCGACCAGCGACCTGGGTGAGACGCCCAGTTCGGCGGCTCGCGCGCCGGCCGTACGCAGCTCCTCCAGCTCTTCCCGACCGGGCAGCCGGCCGGTCCGTGCGCACCCGGCCAGTACCCGCGAGACTGCGTCCTCCATCAGACTCCTACGTCACGCCTTTCGAAGGCGAGGACCGCGGTGAGCACGAGCACGGCCGTCGCCCCAGCCAGCACAAGGTAGTCCCCGACAGGGAAGCCCTGGTAGATCGGCCTGCCCTCGGAGTAGTAGTGGAACGGCGAGACCCACTTCAGCCACGAGATCGCCGAGACGCCCCTGCCGATCGTCACGACCATGTAGCCGAGCACGGCCCAGGCGCCCACGACCGTGCTGGCCACGTTCTTCCTGCCGGTGGCCGCGCCCACGGTGAGCGCCACCGATCCGAAGAACAGGGCCAGCAGGAACACCCCGGTCTGGCCGGCGAGCATCCGGTCGAACGGCACGTCCGCGCCGGCCGCCCGCTCCACGCCGAAGGCGATCAGGAACGTGACCGCGTTCAGCCCGGCCAGCGCGATCACCAGCGCGGCGAACCGGTCGAGGATCAGCCGCTTCCTGTCGACGGGCAGCGTGACGACCAGCTCCAGCGTGCCCGCCTCCTCCGGCTGGGCGATGGCCTTGTTGGCCATGATCGTGGCGCAAGCCGTACTGAACGCCGGGACGAACAGCTGGTAGACGACCGTCTGCAGGTAGCCGTAGCCGGAGGTGAGGTCCTGCAGCCCGCCCATCAGGTCCTTGAGCGGGCCGGGGAACTTGGCCATCGCCGCCTGGCTGTAGACGTCGGGCGCCAGCTTGATGTTGGCGTAGATCGTCAGATACAGGGTGACGAAGACCGAGATGCCGACGGTCCAGCCGATCAGCGGCCGACGGAAGTCACGCAGGCTCCTGAACAGCATGGCGCCGCTCCTCCTCGCTGTAGTAGGTGAGGAAGATCTCCTCCAGGTCCGGTTCCGCGCTGACCAGGTGCACGACGGTGAAGCGGGCCGCCGCCTTGATCAGCGCGTCCGGCCTGCCGTCGATCGTGCACCGCACGCTCGCGCCCTCCACCCGCAGCTCGCGCACGCCCGGCAGGTTCTCGAACGCCTCCCGCGGCACCGGCGCGTCGAAGTGCAGCTCGATGCGGCGCACGGCCCGCTCGCGCAGCGCCGCCACGTTCTCCACGGCCACCAGCCGCCCGGCGCGCACGATGCCCACCCGGTCGGACACCTCCTGCACCTCGGCCAGCACGTGCGAGGACATCAGCACCGTCCTGCCCGACGTGCGGACCTCGCGCAGCATGGCCATGACCTCCTGCTGGACCAGCGGGTCCAGGCCGGTGGTCGGCTCGTCCAGGATGACCAGCTCCGGCTCGTGCATGAACGCCTGGATCAGGCCGATCTTCTGCTTGTTGCCCTTGGACAGCCGGCGCATCTGCACGGAGAGGTCGGCGTCCAGCCGGTCGGCCAGCTCGCCGATCCTGCCCGCCGAGACGCCGCCGCGCACCCTGGCCAGGAACGCCAGATAGTCCCTCGCCCGGTCACGGCTCTCCAGCGCCAGCTCGCCCGGCAGGTAGCCGATCCTGCCCCTGACCCTGGCGTCGCGCGAGTCCGCGCCGAGCACGGTGATCGTGCCCCTGGTGGGCCTGATCACGTCGAGCAGCAGGCGGATCGTGGTGGTCTTGCCTGCGCCGTTGGGGCCCAGGTATCCGAAGATCTCGCCCGGTTTGATCTCGAGTGTGAGGTCCTCCAGCCCCAGGCGCTTTCCGTAGTACTTGGTCAGGCCCTCGGCCCGCACCACTGGTGTCATGCCCGTCATGGTGCGCCCGGGCCGTGCCCGCGGTCACCGTCCAAGTTCGGCAGTTCGGCGGCCGCTTCCTTTCCGGGATCAGGCTCCCTTTTCGGTGTCAGGCTCCTGGGGGCAGGTTCGGTGCCTTGACGGGGCCGTTGGCGATGAGGTCGAGGAGGGCGTCGGTGTCCAGGTGGTGCTCGACCAGGTCGCCGAGGGCGTCCAGGCGGTGCTCGCGGGCGGCGGCGAAGCTGGTGCCGGGGTGCGGGGTGAAGTCCCGGTCCGCCAGGCGTGCCACGTCCGCGAGGAACGCCCTGCGGAAGGCGTCGTTCTCCAGGGCGCCGTGCCACGTCGTGCCCCACACCACGCCCGCGCGGCAGCCGTCGAGGAACGGCTCGCCGCCCTCCACCGTGACCCGGCCGTGGTGGATCTCGTAGGCCCGCACCGGGTGACCGTAGGCCTGGCCTTCCGGTCTGGCGAGCGTCTTGTCCGTGGCGAAGGTCGTGGTGACGGGGAGCAGGCCGAGCGCCTCGGTCACTCCGGTCCGCGACTCGACATCGTCGTGGATCTCGCGGCCGAGCATCTGGTAGCCGCCGCAGATGCCCAGGATCGGCCCCTTCCGCTCGGTCAGCGCCTCGGCGATCCCGCGCTCGCGCAGCCAGGCCAGGTCGCTCACGGTGGCGCGCGAGCCGGGGAGCACCACCAGGTCGGCGTCGTCCAGCTCTCCTGGGTCGGTCACGAACGCCACCCGGACGCCCGGCTCGGTCGCCAGCGCGTCCAGGTCGGTGAAGTTCGAGATGCGCGGCAGGCGGATCACCGCGACGCGCAGGCTCTTCCTGCCGTACGGCCGGCGGGTCTCGATCCTGCGGGCGTCGAGAGCCAGGGAGTCCTCGACGTCCAGCCAGAGCCCGTCCAGCCAGGGGAGGACGCCGTAGACCTTCCTGCCGGTGATCGTTGTCAGCATGTCCAGCCCGGGTTCGAGAAGTTCTCGCGCTCCGCGGAACTTGTTCACGATGAACCCCGAAATATGGGCTTGATCTGCCGCGTCGAGCAGGCCGACCGTGCCGTAGAACGCCGCGAACACCCCGCCGCGGTCGATGTCGCCCACCACCACGACGGGCAGGTTCGCGGCCCTGGCCAGGCCCATGTTCGCGATGTCGCCCGCGCGCAGGTTGATCTCCGCCGGGCTGCCGGCGCCCTCGCAGATCACCACGTCGTACTCGCTCCGCAGCCGGTCCAGCGACTCCAGCGCCCTGGCGCGCAGCATGTCCTTCAGCCCGCCGTACTCCATCGCGTCCACCTCGGCCACCGGCCGGCCCATCAGCACGACCTGGCTCCGGCGGTCGCTGCCCGGCTTGAGCAGGATCGGATTCATGTCGGCGGTCGGCTCGACCCCCGCGGCCTGCGCCTGCATCGCCTGCGCCCGGCCGATCTCGGCCCCGTCGGCGGTCACATAGGAGTTCAACGACATGTTCTGCGCCTTGAACGGCGCCACCCTCACCCCCCGCCGCGCCAGCCACCGGCACAACCCCGCCGCCACGACACTCTTCCCCGCATCAGACGTCGTCCCCGCCACCAGCAACGCCCCCATACGCCTTCCTCCTCCTTCTCGTGCTACGGCGAGCCCTTTTGCTACGGCGAGCCCTTTTGCTACGGCCAGTTCTTTGCTATCGCGACCTCTTGTGCCACGCGAGTTCACGTGCTGCGGCGAGTTCTTGCGTTACGGCAAGCCACCGCCACCGGCCGCCCGCCGCACTCCGGCCGAGGACCCGCGACCGGCGCTTCCGGCGAGTCGGTGACACTCGCCCACCGCAACGCCACTTCGGAGACCTCTGACCCGGCCTCCGCTCCCGCCGACCCTTCGCATTTCACCCACCCCCGCCGTTGGGGGCTCGTGGGGTGTGGAGGGCTTGCCGTACATCGGGGGTGTCATCGGAAGTTGCGGGTGGCGCGGTCGGCGCGGAAGGCGGTGAGGCGGGGGAAGTCCAGGTCGTGGACGGTGGCGCCGGGGGTGAAGAAGACGCCGGTGGTGGGGCAGGGATTGGCCAGGCCGGTGACGCCGGCGCAGGGGTGGCCGTGGTAGGTCGCCTCGTGATGCCAGTCGCTGACCGCCACATAGGTCATGAACTCGTAGGCCCGGGCGACGCTCATGTGCTCCCACAGCGTACGGGCCGGCAGCGGCGTCCCCCACTGCGTCACCGAGAACGCCGGGACCAGCACCACATCAACCGGATCGGCCAGGCGTGCCAGGCTCCCGGAATACCAGAGATCCGCACACAAGAGCACCTGCGCCCGCCGCCCCAGCAGCTCGAACCCGTGCGACGGCGCCCCGGGGATCACACCGGTCTGCTGCTCAACCCCGTACGGATGCACCTTGTCGTACTCGGCCACCACCTCGCCCCGAGGATCCACGACAGCACCCCGATTGACGACCCCGGCCTCAGTCCGGTCGTAATATGACCCACCCACCACCGTCGCCTCAGTCTCGGCGGCCAACCCACGTAACCGCTCGAGATACTCACCCCTGGCCAGGCTCGACCCCACCAACTCAGGCAACAACACCACGTCGACCCCCGCCGGAACCACTCCCTCGATCCCGTCGAAATTCACATGCCCATCAGCCGACCACCGCTCCGGCCCCACCAACGCGATCCTCACCCCAGCACTGTCCCACGCCCCTTCCCTCCACCCACACCCCGTCCCTGGCCGCCCGAATCTGCGGTAGGCGTGTGTGGTGGGGCGCGGTGTGCCTTGCGCCGGGTGGCGCCGTACGTCGTCTCGCCGTACCGGCGCCGGGCGGATGGTGGGTGGTCTGTGGGCTACGCGGTGTGTGGGGCCGTGTTCCGTGGCGGGCGGTGGGTGGTTGGGTGCCGTGCGCGTTGCGCCGGGTGGCGGCGTATGTCGGCTCGCCGTACCGGCGCGGGGTGGGTGGCCGGAGGGTGAGGTCCCGGCATTCGTGCTCGGTGCGCGGTGGTGCCTGGCGCGTGGGCGTCGCCGTACCTTGGCTTGCTCTACCAGCGTGGGGTGAGCGGTAGTGCAGGGTGAGGGGGCCGGGTGGGGTTAGCGGTGGCGGATTCGGAGGCGGCCGTAGGGGAGGGTGCCGGAGACCTGGATGTGGGGGGAGCCGGGGGTGCGGAGGGAGGAGGTTTTGAGGGTGAGGGAACCGTAGCCGATGTTGACCGCGTCGGCGTCGGCGGTGCAGGTCCTCGGGAGGAGGATGGTGGCCGAGCCGTAGGACAGGGCCAGGTCGATCGATATCAGGTCGTGGTCGATCTGGGCGCGGCGGAGGTCGAGGAGGACACGGCCGTACTCGGAGACGACGCGTAGGCGGGCGGGGACTCGCCAGAGGCCGGTGCGTTTGATGCGGCCGCTGTTCACCCGGATCTCGACCTCTTCCGGCTGGGCGGGAGCGGGGAGGTCGGCCAGGGCGGGAGCCAGGTCGGCGTGGGTCCTGGCGGTCAGCGCGAGCTCCAGGCGCTGGCCCATCTCGTCGAGGGCGAGCCGACCCTCGGCGTAGGCCTCCTGGAGGCGACGGGCGGTCGCCTCGCGTTCGAGGTCGGAAACGCGTGTCACGGTGGCACCCCTTTCCTTGTGGTGTCAGCGTAGCACAAAGTGGCGTCATTGTGACGTCATAGAGGTGTCGCGGAAGGATGCGGAACCCTCTGTAGTTGACTGAGAACATGCGTGCCATCGTGATCGCCGCCCAGGGCGGCACAGAGGTTCTCGACTACGCCGAACTCCCCGACCCCGTGCCGGGCCCGGGGGAGGCGGTGGTGGACGTCGAGGCCAGCGGCGTCAACTTCATCGACATCTACCACCGCTCCGGTACCTACGCCCTCCAACTGCCCTCCAAGCTGGGCTCCGAGGGAGCGGGCACGGTGTCCGCGGTGGGCGAGGGCGTGGAGAGCGTGAAACCGGGCGACAGGGTCGGGTGGGTGAACGTGCTCGGCAGCTACGCCGAGAAGGCCGTCGTCCCGGCCGACCGGCTGGTGCCGGTGCCCGACGGCGTGTCGACGGAGGTGGCCGCCGCGGCCCTGCTGCAGGGGATGACGGCGCACTACCTGACGCGCTCCACGCACGAGGTCAAGGAGGGCGACCAGGTCCTGGTGCACGCCGCGGCGGGTGGCATGGGGCTGTTGCTGACCCAGATCGCCAAGATGTTCGGCGCCACCGTGCACGCCACGGTCTCCACGGCCGAGAAGGAGAAGCTGGCCAGGGAGGCGGGCGCCGACGAGGTGCTGCGGTACGACACGTTCGCCGAGGCGCTGCGCGACCGGATGGACGTGGTCTACGACGGCGTGGGCAAGACCACGTTCGACGGCGGCCTGGACGCGCTGCGGCCGCGCGGGCTCATGGCGCTGTACGGCGCCGCCAGCGGCCCCGTCCCGCCGCTGGACCCGCAGGTGCTGAACAAGAAGGGCTCGCTCTTCCTGACCCGGCCGACGCTCGTCAACTACATCGCCGAGCGGGAGGAACTGCTCTGGCGTGCCTCGGAGCTGTTCGACTGGATCTCCTCGGGGAAGCTGAAGATCAACATCTTCGAGCGCTACCCGCTGGCGGAGGCCGCCCGGGCCCACGAGGACCTGGCGGCCCGCCGTACGACAGGAAAGCTCCTGCTCATTCCCTAGACGTGGGAGCCGCCGTCGACGCGGAGCTCGACCCCGGTGAGGTAGGCGCCGTCGGCCGAGGCCGCGTAGGCGATGGTGCCCGCGATCGCCTCCGGGTCGCCGAAGCCCACCTGGGGCATGATCCGGCCGTAGAAGGAGGCGTCGACCCCGTCGGGGAAGGTGACGCTCGTCATCAGCGGCGTCACCACCCCGCCGGGTGAGACCGCGACGACCCGCACGCCGTCGGCGGCGACCTCGGCCGCCAGGCTGATCGAGAACGCCAGCACGGCCCCCTTCGAGGCGGCGTACGCCGTCATGAACGGGTGCGCGTGCGTGGCCGAGGTCGAGGCGGTGTTGACGACCACGCCCTTGCGATCGACCAGGTACGGCATGGCTTCACGGCAGAACAGGAACGTGCCGAGCAGGTTGACGTCGAGCAGCCGCCTGAAGTCGTCGAGCGAGAGCGCGGCCAGCGGCGTCGTCCTGTGGATCCCCGCCACGTTGGCGAGCACGTCGATACCGCCCATGGTGGACGCGGCGGTGGCCACGGCCGCCTTGACCTCGTCCTCGTCCGATACGTCCACGACCCGCGTGTGGATGCCGGAACCCAGCTCGGCCAGCCCCGCGGCGTTGACGTCGACCGCGAACACGGTCGCCCCCTCGGCGGCCAGTCGCAACGCCGTGGCCCGCCCGATGCCCGTCGCCGCCCCGGTGAGCAGCACGTTCTTACCCGCGAAGCGCTCCATCTACGTTCCCGTCTCGATATAAGACATCATTGTCTCGTCTAAGATATCCCTCGATGAGCATGGCCCTTACTCGCGACGCGATCCTGCGCGCCGCCGCCACCGCACTGCGCACCCACGAGCGTGCCGGGATGGCCGACATCGCCGCGGCCGCAGGGGTGGGGCGCGCGACGCTCTACCGGCACTTCGACAACCGCGAGGACCTGCTGCTCGAGCTCGGCCGCTTCGCCGCGCAGGAGTCGCTGCGGGTGATCGACGCGGCCCGCATCGACGGGGTGCCAGCGCGCGAGGGGATCCCGCGCCTGGTACGGGCCCTGCTGACCGTCGGGCGCGAGTTCTGGGTGGTCAGCAGGCACCGCACGCAGCTCTGGCCGGAGGAGGAAGAGGTCGGCACCCGCCTGCGCGCCCTGGCCGAGCGCGGCCAGCGCGAGGGGGTGCTCCGCACCGACCTCCCCGCCGACCACCTGGCCACGCTGCTCGGCTCCATGGTCATCGGGGCGCTGAGCATCGCCCCGCTGTCGGAGCTGGGCGTCGAGGACGCCACCGACACGATCGTCAAGGTCTTCCTGGACGGTGCCCGGCCTTAGGCTGCCTTCCGTTGAGGCTTCGGGCTTTCTGCTGTACGGCAAGCCACCCCACCGCGCACGCGCCGACGCCCCGTCCCCCTGTCCTGGCCGGCCGGGATGGCCAACGGGCCGCCCGCCGTGACGACGTCATGTGACCCACCCTCCGGGCCCCTGCTAGGGCTGCTTCTGGCCCCGGAGTTCGAAGTCGTCGTAGGTGGCGTTGAGGGTGGACTTGCCGTCCTTGGGGACGCGGGCGAAGAGGCCGGCATAGCCGTTGCCGAGCCCGTTGGGGTCGTTGGCCTGGGCCACCCGCGTGCCGTTGACCCACATCGTCAGCCGCACCCCTGACCCGTCCTGCTCGCAGGCCGCCTCGATCCGGTTCGAATGCCCGGCCAGGTTGGAGATCTTGGAAGGCTCGGACAGCGTCCCGCCCGCGTTGTCCACGATGCGGCGGATCCGGGCGTTGCCCTGAGTATCGAGGCCGAACTCGTAGAACGTGCCGTCCTTGGCGTTGTGGCAGTACACCCCGTACTCCCCGCCGCCCGCGACCTTGGCCGTGACCCCGACGACGACCGACAGGGGCAGCATCGGCGTGGGCGTGGCCGAGGGGGAGGGCGACTCGGTGGGCGTGGCGATCAGGAAGGGCGCGGGCGCCCTGGCGTAGCGCTCCTCGTTGCCGTCGGCCACGTCGATCCGGTAGGTGCCGTCGCTGCTGTAGCCGTAGCTCGGCTCGTTGCCCGGGTCGTAGGTGCCGTCCCAGCCGCCCTGGGTGGAGGTGAAGTCGTCCTGGTAGATCACGCCGAGGTCGGGAGGCCCGCCGGGGGCTAACGCCCGCCACGCCACCACCCCGCCCGCGATGACGACCGCCGCCGCGACCGCCAGCCCCGCGAGGAGCCTGCCGTGCCGCTTCCCGCTCGTGGGAGGGAGCGGCGTCGTCCCGCCGGGAGGTGTGGAGACCCAGGCAAGCTGGACCGTCCTGGCCGCCTGCTCAGGCGCCGCCGAGCGGCCGACGAGCTCGTCGAGCAACTGCTGCGCGGTGGGCCGCCGGGCGGGGTCCTTGTGCAGCGCGGCCCGCACCAGCTCACGCAGCCCCGGGTCGACCTGGTCGAGGTTGGGCTCGGTGTTCATCACCTGGTAGACGATCGCCGGCAGCGTGTCGCCGGCGAAGGGCGCCCGCCCGCTGGCGGCGAAGGCGATCAGGCAGCCCCAGGAGAACACGTCGCACGCGGGCGAGACCGGCTCGCCGCGCAGCACCTCGGGAGCCATGTACCGCGGCGTGCCGACCAGCTCGCCCGTCCCGGTGACGCCGCCGAGCGTGTCGAGCGCCCTGGCGATGCCGAAGTCGATGACGCGCGGCCCGACGGGCGACAGCAGCACGTTGGACGGCTTGAGGTCGCGGTGCACCACTCCGGCGCCGTGGATGGCGGTGAGCGCGGTGGCCACGCTGACGGCCAGCGCGTCGAGGCTGGACCCGCGCAGCGGCCCCGACTGCTTGACCGCCTCCTCCAGGTTGGGCCCTGGCACGTATTCGGTGACCACGTACAGCTGGCCGCCGTCGAGAGCGGCCTCGAGCACCCCGGCGGTGCAGAACCTGCGCACCCGGCGAGCGGCGTCCGCCTCCCTGCGGAAACGCATGCGGAACTGCTCGTGCTGGCTCAGCTCGGGATTGATCACCTTGATCGCCACCCGCTGGCCCGAGGGATCCTCGGCGAGGTGGACCGTGCCCATCCCGCCCCGGCCCAGCACGCTCAGCAACCTGTAGCGCCCGATGTGGGGGGCTTCACCGCTCACGGCGGGCTAGCTTACCGACATCGCCCTCAGTGCGGGCAGGCCGGCCGCGGGGTCCACCACCACGACCCGGCAGCCCGCGGCGGTCGCGGCGGCGACACCGGTGGGGCTGTCCTCGATGGCCACGCACAGCTTGGGGTCCACGCCGAGCTGCCGCGCCGCCTTCAGGTAGGGGTCGGGGTACGGCTTGCCGCACGCGGTGTCCTCGGCGGCCACGACCAGGTCGAACGCGTGGCCCAGGCGTGGCATGACCAGATCCACGATGCTCCTGGGGGAGGCGCTCACCAGCGCGGTGGGGATGCGGGCTTCCGTCAGCTCGCGGAGAAGTTCACGGGCTCCGGGCATGACGCGGACGCCCTGCCGGATGTGGTCGGCGAAAGCCTCGGTGAGCAGGCGCGCGACCGTCGGCTGGTCGCCGTGTTGCGGCGCCGACCTTCGCCGTACCCCATCCCGCCGACCCGGTGCCGGGGAGGCGTCGCCTGTGTCTCCCTCAGGGAGGGGAGCCTGCCGGACGGAGAGGAGGTGGGCGGCGGTGTCTTCCACGGTGCGGCCGAGGACGTGGGGTGTGTCGTCGGGAGTGAGGAGGACGCCGAGGGAGCCGGCGACGGAGGCCGTGGCGGACCACCACAGGCCTTCCGTGTCGACCAGGGTCCCGTCCATGTCGAAGAGCACGGCCTGCGGAACGTCAGACCGCATCGGCGACTTTCGACGCGGCGGGCGTGGTCACCGTACGGGCGGCGACCAGGACGGGCCGCTCGACCAGGCGCACGGACACGCGGGTGCCCGGCGCCAGCCGTACGGCCTCGTGACCGGGGACGTCGGCGAGCACCTCGCCCCCTTCCAGCGACACCCGGAGCCGGACGGAAGCCCCGCGGAAGGACGCCGCGATGATCTCGGCGCGCCCGTCGGGGTCGGGGGAGACCTGCACGGCTTCCGGACGGATCAGGACGTCCACGGCCGGGTCGCCGGAGTGCGAGCCGTCGACCGGCAGCAGCTGCCCGAGCACCGTGACCTGGTCGCCGGAGACCTGCCCGGCCAGATGGTTCATGGTGCCGACGAACTCGGCCACGAACGGCGTGGCGGGCCGGTCGTAGACCTCGGCGGGCGGGCCGCACTGCTCGAGCCGCCCGTCGCGCAGCACCGCGACCCGGTCGGCGATCGAGAGCGCCTCCTCCTGGTCGTGGGTGACGAAGATGGTGGTGATGCCCAGGTCGAGCTGGATGCGCCGGATCTCCTCGCGCAGCGTCACGCGCACCTTGGCGTCCAGCGCCGACAGCGGCTCGTCGAGCAGCAGCACCCGCGGCTCGAGCGCGAGCGCCCTGGCCAGCGCGACCCGCTGCTGCTGCCCGCCGGACATCTCGTGCGGGAAGCGGTCGGCGTACCCCGGCAGGCCCACCAGCTCGAGCAGCTCCTGCGCCCGCGCGGCCCGCGTCGCGGCGGGCACCTTGCGCACCCGCAGCCCGAACGAGACGTTGTCGCGCGCGTTCAGGTTGGGGAACAGCGAGTACGACTGGAAGACCATGCCCGCGTCCCGCTTGTTGGCGGGCACGTCGGTGACGTCCTTCCCGTCGACCAGGACCGCCCCGGAGTCAGGACGTTCGAACCCGGCCACGCACCGCAGCGCCGTCGTCTTGCCGCACCCGGACGGCCCGAGCAGTGCGACGAACTCGCCCGGCTCGATCGTCAGGTCCAGCCCGTCGAGCGCCACGGTCTTGCCGAACTCCCGCCGCAGCCCGCGAAACTCCACCCGCGCCGTCATCGCTTCTTTTCCTTCCCGAAGGCGGTGGAGACCGCCAGCAGCAGCAACCAGATGAGCACCAGGCTGAGGATCGACACCGCGACCGACAGCTGCCCCTTGGACCCGGAGATCGTCACGATCCACACCGCGAACGGCTGGTAGCCGAGCAGGCTGGCCACGGTGTACTCGCCGAGCACCAGCGCGAGCGCCAGGAACGAGGCACTGGCCAGCGCCGAGCGCAGGTTCGGCACGATCACCCTGAAGACCACGTACGGCCACGACGCGCCCAGGTTGCGGGCCGCCTCGACCAGCGTCCGCACGTCCATGGTGCGCAGCCCCGCGTCCAGCGACCGGTAGACGAACGGCAGCACCAGGACCACGTACGCCAGCACGAGCACGAGGGGGAAGCCGGGGTCCTGGATCGCGTTCAGCGTGGCCCAGAACGGCGTCGGCGCCAGGATGTCGCCCCCGTTCTTCAACGTCGTGGTGAGCCCCACCACGAACGTGATCGGCGGCACCACCAGGGGCAGCGTGCACAGCACTTCCATGACGGGCCTCAGCCGGGGCGCCGCCAGCCGTACGGCCAGCATCGCGGGAAGCGTCAGGAGCAGGACCAGCACGATCGTGGCGACGGCCAGCGACAGCGAGAGCAGCAGGCTCTGCACGAAGCCGTCGGCGGTGAGCAGCTCGCCGTAGGCGGAGAAGGAGACACCCTCGGTCGGGGTGTAGATCGTGTACCACAGGGCCGCGCCCAGCGGGATCAGGAAGTACGCGGCGGCCAGCAGGAAGACGACCCAGCGCCACGCCCTGCGCGGCGGGCGCGCGGGGGCCGTGGCGGCCACCGGCTCCAGGCCGGTCAGCGCAGCCATCGGGTGCTCCTCCTCTGCAGCGGCAGGTAGATCGCCATGACGAGCCCGGCGACCACCACCATGTCCAGGCTGAGCGCCAGCGCGATGTTCTCGTAGCCGATCAGCACGTCGCCGGTGAGCGCGCTGGCGATCTTCAGGGTGACCAGCGGGACCACGGTGCCGACCATCGCGTTGGCCGTGGCGAACGCCGAGAACGCGCTGCCGAACAGCAGCACCACCCCGCCGAGCATGGCCGGGGTGAGCACCGGGATGCCGACGTAGCGCCAGTAGTGCCAGGAGGAGGCGCCGCTGTTGGCCGCCGCCTCCCGCCACTGCGGCCGCAGCCCGTCCAGCGCGGGCGCCATCACCAGCACCATCAGCGGAATCGAGAAGTACATGTAGACGATGACCAGGCCCCAGAAGGTGTACAGGGACCCGGACGGCAGCCCGATCAGCCCGCTGACCACGCCGGAGTTGCCCAGCGTGGCGATCCAGAAGAACGCCAGCGGCACGCCGCCGAAGTTGGCCAGCACCCCGGAGGCGGTCAGCACGGCCTCGCGCAGGCGGGAGGTGACCACCGCCTGCGCCAGGAACGTGCCCAGGATCGCGCCGAGTACCGCCACCACGCCCGACAGCTTGATGCTGCCGAGCATGGCGTTGAGGTAACCGCCCTGCAGGCTCTGGCTCAGGTTGCCCAGGCTCGGCCTGCCCTGCGCGGTGAAGGCCCCCGCCACCAGAGCGATGGCGGGGATGCCGAAAACCACGGCGAAGAAGATCAGCAGGGGCCACGCCCCTAGGGAGCGCCTCATCCCGAGATGGCCGCGTCCCAGCCGCTGGCCAGCTTGGCCTTGGCGGCGTCGACCTGCTCGGGGGTGGGGAACGTGGGCGTGCCCTCCACCTTGGGCAGCGCGTCCGCCGCGGCCTTGTCGACCGAGCCGTCGCTGGTCATCGAGGGCAGCAGGACCGGCCGGGCGAAGCCCTTCAGGTACAGGTTCTGGCCCTCGGCGCTGTACAGGTACTCCTGCCAGAGCCTGGCCGCCGCCGGGTGCGGGGCGTCCTTGTTGATGGCCTGGGCGTACATCTGGAAGTACTGGCCGTCCGTCGGGACGTTGACCTTCCAGTCGATGCCCTTGGGCGTCATCTCGGGGGCGTAGGCGGCGTTGTTGTAGTCCCAGTCGATGCTGATCTGGGTCTCGCCCTTTTCGATGGTGGCCGGGGTGGTCTCCACCGGGTTGTAGTTGCCGGCCTGCTTGAGCTTCTTGAAGAAGTCGATGCCGGGCTGGATGTCGTCGAAGGAGCCCTTGTTGGCCAGCGACGCGGCGTACACGCCGGCGAAGGCCGAGCCGGACTTGGTGGGGTTGCCGTTCATCGCGACCTTGCCCTTGTACTCGGGCTTGAGCAGGTCGGCGAAGGTGGTCGGGCAGGTGGCGATCTTCTTGGCGTCGCAGCCGATCGAGACGTAGCCGCCGTAGTCGTTGGCCCAGAGCCCGGTCGACTCCTTCTGGCCCTCGGGGATCTTGTCGAACGACTGCACCTTGTAGGGGGCGAACAGGCCATCCTTGGCGCCGCTCAGCGCGAAGGACTGGCCGAGGTCGACCACGTCGGGCGCGCGGTCCTGGCCCTTGCGGCTCTTGATCGCGGTGATCTCGTCGGCGCTGGCCGCGTCCGGCGTCTCGCTCTCGATGGTGATGCCGTACTTCGCCTGGAAGCCCTTGATGATCTCACCGTAGTTCGCCCAGTCCGGCGGAAGGGCGATCACGTGGAGCTTGCCCTCCTTCTTGGCGGCTTCGACGAGCTTGTCCAGCCCGCCGAGGTCGGCGGCCGAGGTGGCGGTGCGCGCGTTCACCCCGCCCTCTGATGCCTTGCCCTGCTCTGCGCCGGGGGCGGCGCCGCACGCGGCGGTGACTACGGTTAGTGCTGCAAAAACGCCTGCCACGCGGGCGCGAGGTGTGAGCACGTCGCCTCCACTCTCTGGGGGTGTGGAAAGAACTTAGGGGAACTTGTACAAACAAGCCAGACCCAGTTAGTCGCATATACATTGCTATTTCGTGAACAGGGAGGGTCGCGGATGGTTGCGCGCTATGAATGGATTGCCGCTGAGTTGCGCGACGAGATCCACGCCGGTGTCCACCCCGTCGGGTCGCAGTTACCGAGTGAGGCGGAGCTGGCGGCGCGCTACGACGCGGCCAGGGGCACCGTACGGCAGGCCGTGGCAGTCCTGGTCGCGGAGGGGCTGGTCGGCTCCAGGCAGGGCGCGCGGCGCATCGTGCTGGGCAGGTCCCGCAGCCAGAGTTTCGCCGAGTTGCACAGCTTCGCGCAGTGGGCGCGCGCCAACGGCTACCGCTACGGCGGCCAGGTGATCAGCCAGAGCCGCAGGGCCGCCGGCCCCGTCGAGGCGGCCCGCCTCGGCTCCGACCAGGTCCTCGAGGTGCTCAGGCTGCGCACACTCGAGGACGAGCCGGTCCTGCTCGAGCGCACCGTCTACGCCGACTGGATCATCGCGGCCGTGGAGGCCCTGCCGCCCGACTGCGAGTCGGTCACCGCCGCGCTCTATGCCTCGGTCGGCCTGGTCGTGGCCTACGGCGAGCACCTCATCGACGCGGTGCCCGCGGGCACGCAGGACGCGCGGCTGCTGGGGGTGCGGCGGGGTAGTCCGCTGCTGCGCCAGCGCAGGATCACCACCACCCACGAGGGCAAGCCCGTGGAGTGGTCCGACGACCGCTACCGGGCGGGGAGCGTGGCCTTCAGCATCCGCAACTCGGTCGGCGCGAACCCGCTCACAAGGGAGGCAGGCGACTTGCATTTCGGGGCGTAAGAACATATGTTCGAGTAGCAGAAACGCCCGTCTTCCCCCGGGTGGCTCAGCGACAGATCAAGAGCCGCGGGGAGAAGAAGCCTTGAGCAGACTCTATGGCGATCCGATAGAGGTGTGGACCCGAGACGGGCAGCCGACCCAGTTCGTCTGGCGTGACCGGCTCTTCCTCGTGCGCCGCGTCCTCGACCACTGGGTGGTCGCCCGCGAGTGGTGGAAGACCGGCGAGGGCGATCCCGGCGAGCGCCAGTTCTGGCGGGTCGAGGCTTCGCCCGGCCGCGAGGTGGGCTCCTACGAGCTGCGGTTCGACACCGCCAGCGGAGGCTGGCTGCTGCTGCGGGCGTGGGACTGATGGCGCCGTTCCCGCACCTGAACGTGTCCTCCGCCTACTCGATGCGGTACGGCACCGCCTTCCCGCACGCGCTGGTGGCCAGGGCGGCCGACGAGGGCATGGACATCCTGGCCCTCACCGACCGCGACGGCCTCTACGGCGCGATCAAGTTCGCCCAGGCCTGCCACGAGGCCCACATCGCCCCCGTCTACGGCGTGAACCTCGCCCTCTCGCGAGGTGAGGACTCCCGTCCGCGAACGGGCCCCGACGCCGAAGACCGGGTCACGATCCTGGCCCGCGCCAACGGCTGGTCCCGCCTGGCCCGCCTGGTCACGGCCGCCCACTACGTCGGTGACCGCGGCGACCCCCGCCTCACCCCCGACCTGGTCGCCACCTGGGCCGGTGCCTCCCGGGGAGGTGCCGGGCCCCACACCGGCACCTCCCCGGGAGGCATCGCGGGCGGGAACGGTCCAATCCCAAAAGCGAACGGCTCCCGTACGCGCGGAGAGCGGGAGCCGTTCGGGCCTGACGACGGGCTGGTGGTGCTGCTGGGTCCCAGGTCGGACGTGGGCCGGGCGGTGGCAACGCGGCGCGACGAGCACGCCAGGGCCCTGCTGGCCCGGTGGCGCTCCCTGGCCCCAGCCGTCGTGATCGAACTGGTCGACCAGTACGGCTACCGCGACGCGAGCACGGCCGTCCGGATGCTGGCCCTGGCCGAGGAGGCGGGCGTGCCCGCCGTGCTCACCAACGCGGTCAGATACCTCGACCCCGCCGACCACCAGGTGGGCGACGTGCTGGACGCGGCGCGGCAGCTCGTACCGCTGCACCCGCGGCACCTGGACCGGCCCACCTCGCACGCCTACCTCAAGAGCGGCAAGGACATGTGGCAGGTGGCGCGCAAGATCTGCGGCGCCGACACCCAGCGGATCACCACGCTCCTGCGCACCACCCGCGCGCTGGCCGAGGCGTGCGCCGCCGACCCGATGGGCCTGCTGGCGCTGACGGCCGACGACCCGGCGCGGCTGCTCCTGCCCGAGACGGGCAGGGACCCGGTCCCGCTGCTGCGCCACCGGGTGGAGGACGGCCTGCACACGCGCGGCCTGGCCGGTGACCGCGACGCCCTCGAGAGGCTCGACAGGGAGCTGGACATCATCGAGCGCAAGCGCCTGTCCGGCTACTTCATCTCCGTGGCCGGCATCACCGACAGGATCCGCGAGCTGGGGATCCGCTGCGCCATCCGCGGCTCGGGGGCGGGCAGCCTGGTCAACTACCTGATCGGCATCGGCGAGGTGAACCCGCTCGAGCACGGCCTGCTCATGGAGCGCTTCCTGTCCGACGGCCGGATCGGGCTGCCCGACATCGACGTGGACGTGGAGTCCGCCCGCCGCCTCGACTGCTACAAGGCGATCTTCGACATGTACGGCGAGGAGCGGGTGGCCTGCGTGTCGATGATGGAGACCTACCGGGCGCGCAGCGCGATCCGCGACGTGGCGGGCGCCATGGGCCTGCCGCCGCACGAGATCGACGCGATCGCCAAGGCGTTCCCGCACATCAGGGCCAGGCAGATCTCCGCCTCGCTGAGCGACCTGCCCGAACTGCGCGACAGCAGGCTCGGCGAGGCGGGGCTGGATCGCGTCTTCAGGCTGGCGGAGAAGCTCGACGGGCTGCCCAGGCACATCGCGCTGCACCCGTGCGGGGTGCTGATCGGCAACTCGCAGCTGTACGACAGGACGCCGGTGGAGCGCAGCCTGCTCGACTTCCCGATGTCGCAGTTCGACAAGGACGACGTGGAGGAGGCAGGGCTGCTCAAGCTGGACGTGCTCGGGGTGCGCATGCAGTCGGCCATGGCCTACACGCTGGGCGAGATCAAGCGGGTCGACGATCTCGACATCGATCTCGAAGAAGTGCCCCACGACGACCAGACCACCTACGACATGATCTGCGCCAGCCGTACCCTGGGCTGCTTCCAGATCGAGTCGCCCGGCCAGCGCGAGCTGGTGGCCAAGCTGGAGCCGCGCACCATGCACGACCTGATCGTGGACATCTCGCTGTTCCGCCCGGGTCCGGTGAACTCCGACATGGTCACGCCGTACCTGCAGGCCAGGCACGGGTGGCGGCAGCCGTACTACCCGCACGAGAGGCTGCGCGAGGCGCTGAAGGAGACGCACGGCGTCGTCGTCTTCCACGAGCAGGTGCTGAAGATCATCTCGGTGATGACCGGCCGGAACCTGTCCTACGCCGAGAAGTTCCGCAGGACGCTGGCCACCCCCGAGGGCAGGGAGAAGGTGCGCAAGCACTTCGTGCCGCTGGCCAGGTCCAACGGGTTCGGCGACGCCGAGGTGGACAAGGCGTGGAAGGTGCTGGACGCGTTCGGCGCGTTCGGCTTCTGCAAGGCGCACGCGGCGGCCTTCGCACTGCCCACCTACCAGTCGGCCTGGCTCAAGCGGCACCACGCGGCCGCGTTCTTCGCCGGGGTGCTCACCCACGAGCCCGGCATGTACCCGCAGCGGGTGATCATCGACGAGGCCCGGCAGTGCGGGGTGCGGATCCTGCCGCTCGACATCAACAAGTCGGGCAGGGACTGGCGGGTCGAGCGGCTCGGCCCGCGGGTCGAGGTCAGGCTGCGGCCGCTGAGGATCGGCGACATCGGCAAGGGGTACGCGCTGCGCGTCCCGTTCTCGGCGATCAAGGGGGTCAGCGAGGCCGAGGTGGACCGGATGGTGGCAGGCCAGCCGTACACCTCGCTGGCCGACTTCTGGGACCGGGCCAGGCCCTCGCGGCCCGTGGTCGAGCGCATCGTCCAGGTGGGCGGCCTGGACGCCCTGCACGACCTGCGGCCCGGCGACGGCGGCGCGCGCTGGCGCCCCGGCGAGCTGACGAGACGCGACCTGATCGCGCAGGTGGGGGCGCTGGAGCGAGCCTCGGGCAGCGGGGTCACCTCGGGGGCGCGCCGCTCCAAGCGCTACCACGAGCGCGCGCCCGTGGAGGTCGCGACGCCGGCCGTGCAGCTGCCGCTGGGGTTCACCGAGCACATCCCGCCGGGCGAGCTGCCCGAGATGACCGAGAGCGAGATGGTCGAGGCCGAGCTGGAGATCCTCGGCATCGACGTCAGCAGGCATGTGATCAGCTTCCACGACGAGCTGCTCGACGCGATCGGGATCGTGCGCTCCAAGGACCTGCTGGCCCAGCGCAACGGCGCCGAGGTGCTGGTGGCGGGGGTCAAGGTGGCCACGCAGACGCCGGCCGTGCGCTCGGGGCAGCGCGTCATCTTCACCACGCTGGACGACTCCACGGGTCCCGTCGACCTGACGTTCTTCGAGTCGGTCCAGGGCAGGTGCGCGGCCACGGTGTTCGGCTCGTGGCTCATGGTGGCCAAGGGGGTGGTCAGGCGTACCGGCACCCGGGCGGTCTCCATGCGGGCCGTCGACTGCTGGAACCTCACCGACCTGGACGCCCTGTGGCGGGCCCAGGGCATCGAGGCCGTCCGCGCGCTGCTCGACCGGCCGTCCGAGGAGGGCGACAGCGTGACCGGGCGCCGCATCGAGTACGCCAACGGGTTCCGGCTCTCGCCCTACGCGGATCTGGGTCCGGCGATCGTCAGCCCGTCGCGGCGGCTCTGGCACGCCAGCCAGGGCAGCTCGGGCCCCACGGCGGCCTAGCGTCCCGGCGGGCTACAGCGGAGTCGTGACGGAGCCCAGCCCCGCACCCGGCTCAGTGGCGTTTCCCTGGACAGGCCTGCGCCACGTGCGGCGGGTGGCGGTGGGGCGGCCTGCCGTACGGGGGAGCAGGACGCCCAGCGAGGACTGCTGGATGCGGGTGACCTCGCGCACGGTCGTCGCGCACAGCGCGGCGGCCAGCGCGGCGACGGCGAACTCCAGCGGCCCCACCCCGGTGAGGCTGGACCTGCCCGTCTCGAGCGGCAGCTTGACCAGGAACAGCGCGAGCGTGCCCAGCCAGGCCAGCCACCACGCGCCCAGCAGCGCCAGCCAGCGGTTGCGGCGGTCGAAGGGCGGCCGGGCGCCGCGCCAGACCTCGTCCACGAGCATCACGGGGGCGACCAGGTTGACGCCGGGCACCAGCCACGCCGCCACCGCGGGGCCGGCCGGCGCCGAGCGCGCGTTGGCCTGGCGGGCGCGGGCCAGCCAGGTGAGGTAGGCGCAGGCGGCGGCGACCGTGGTGCCGACCAGCAGCATCATCAGCACCGCGAAGACGGTGACCGCGCCCACCACGGCCTGGGCGTCGGCGCCGTGCGGGCGCCCGCCGTAGGCGGCGAGCTGGTGGGCGAGCCGGCGGCCGCGGGCGTACTCGAAGATCACGAGAGCGCCGAGGGAGAGGACCTGCGCGGACAGCGTGAAGTAGACGGCAGAGGCGGCCTTCGTCGGTGGTGTCTGGGCAAAGCGCACGTCTGTCTCCCCCCGGGCCATGCGCTGAGGTCTTGAGTCACTTCTATCCAGCAGACACCGTTGTTAATCAGCTCACCACACCGGATTCCCACGCCCAGGCCGCTATACCCACCCGATTTCGGACACCGAGTTTCGCCTGGATGCTGCCCAGATGCGTCTTGATCGTCGACAGCGAGACGAACAGCTCGGCGGCCGCCTCCTGGTTGGTCCTGCCGCGCGCGATCAGCCGCACCACGTCGAGCTCGCGCTCGGTCAGCGGGTCGCTCAGCGGCGGCAGGCTGGGCTTGGGCTGGGCCAGGTGCTTGAGCAGCCGTACGGTCACCGAGGGGGAGACCAGCGCGTCACCCACGGCCGCCGCCCTGACCGCCTCGATCAGCAGCGTGGGCCCGCTGTCCTTGAGCAGGAAGCCGGTGGCGCCGGCGCGCAGCGCGCCGTAGACGTACTCGTCCAGGTCGAACGTGGTCACGATGACCACCCGCATCGGGCTCTCCACGCCGGGGCCGGCCAGCGCCCTGGTCACCTCCAGCCCGTCCAGCTTGGGCATCCGGATGTCGAGCAGGCACACGTCGGGCCGCAGCCGCCTGGCCTCGGACACCGCCTCGGCGCCGTCGGCCACGGCCGCGACCACCTCCATGTCCGGCTGGGCGTCCAGGATCATCTGGAAGCCGGTCCGCACCAGCTCCTGGTCATCGGCGATCAGCACGCGAATAGTCACGCACCCCACTCTAAGATCGGCCGTTCGGCCGATGAGCCCTGGACACCTGGCCGATCCGCCCGCCGGGGCCCGATCAGCAGGCTGGACGCCATGAATGACGTACTCGTGGGACAGGCCCTGGCCAAGCGCTTCGGCCAGACGGTCGCCCTGGGCGGGGTGGACATCGCGGTGCGGGCGGGCGAGGCCGTGGCGATCATGGGCCCGAGCGGTTCGGGCAAGTCGACCCTGCTGCACTGCCTGGCGGGCATCATGAAGCCGGACTCGGGCGAGGTGCACCTGCTCGGCCAGCGCATCGACGCGATGCGCGAGCGCCAGCGCAGCGCCCTGCGCCGCACCCGCTTCGGCTTCGTCTTCCAGTTCGGCCAGCTGCTGCCCGAGCTGCCCGCCGAGGAGAACGTGGCCCTCCCGCTCATGCTCGGCGACGTGCCGAGAGCCCAGGCCGTACGGCAGGCCAGGGAGTGGTTCGGCCCCCTCGGCCTGCAGGGCATGGAGACCCGGCGACCGGGCGAGCTGTCCGGCGGGCAGGCGCAGCGGGTGGCCATCGCCAGAGCGCTGGTGACCAAGCCGGCCGTGGTGTTCGCCGACGAGCCCACCGGCGCGCTCGACCAGAACACCGGCCAGGAGACGATGCGGCTGCTGGTGGAGGCCACCAAGCACAACGGCGCCTCCCTGATCGTGGTCACCCACGACCCGAACGTGGCCGGCTGGTGCGACCGCACGGTGGAGGTCCGCGACGGCAGGCTGCTGGTGGCCGCGGCATGAACCTGAACCTGACCTGGCGGCTGCTCAAGGGCGGCGGCATGCTCGGGACCTGGCTGACGCTCGGCGCGGTGGCGATCTCCACCGCGCTGCTGCTGTTCGCGGTGGCGGCCAACTTCGCCTTCGCCGCCAGGGGCGAGCGCGGGGCCTGGCGCAACCCGGTGGCGGCCGCCGACCCGGTGGCCGTCGAGGCGCCCCGCTACGACTACGTGCGCGACAAGCCGATCACGGTGATCGACCTGGCCGCGCTGCGCTCCGGCGTGCGGCCGCCCCCCGGCATGGACAACTTCCCCCAGCCCGGCGAGGTGTGGCTGTCGCCCGCGCTGGCCAAGCTGGCCCGCGAGCTGCCCGCCGACCAGCTCGCCGACCGCTACAAGGGCGTCAAGGGCGTGCTCGGCGACGACGCGCTGGTGTACCCGGACGAGCTGGTGGCCGTCGTGGGGCACCGCCCTGACGACCCGGCCATGACCGCCAAGCGCTCGCTCGCCGCCGCGCCCGCCCCTCCCGCGAAGATCGCGAACTTCGACGGCAGGTTCTCCGACGAGGCGCAGGGATACCGCATCCTCGCGCTCATCGCCAGCGTGCTCATGGTGGTACCGCTGCTGGTCTTCGGCGGCGCGGCGGCCAGGCTCACCGTGGCCAGGCGCGACCAGCGGCTGGCGGCGCTGCGGCTGGTGGGCGCGACGCCCGGCCAGGTGGTCGGCATGACCGCGGCCGAGGCGGTGATCGTCGCCTTCGCCGGCAGCCTGCTCGGCACCGCCGCCTACGCCGTGGCGACGCCGCTGCTCAGCCGCATCCCGATGCAGGGCGGCGCCTGGTTCGCCGGCGACCTGTGGCCGCACCCGCTGGCCATGCTGGGCGTGCTGGTGGCCGTGCCGCTGCTGGTGGGCCTGTCGGCCGTGGTCGGGCTGCGGCGCGTGGTGGTCAGCCCGCTGGGGGTGGCCAAGCGGGAGACGCCGCCCGGCATGAAGGCGATCAGGGTGGTCGTGCTGCTGGCCGTACTGGCCGCGTTCCCGCTGCTGAGCAGGCAGGCCAGCGTCGCGATCGTCGCGGGGGCGATCGGGCTTGCGTTCCTGTGCATCAACCTGGTCGGTCCGTGGGTGGTGGGCGTCATCGGGCGGATCACCGCCAAGGGCGCCCGCCGTCCAGGGCGGCTGCTGGCGGGGCGGCGGCTCATCGACGACCCGCGCTCGGCCTGGCGCACGGTCAGCGGCGTGGCCATGACCGGCTTCGTGGCCGGGTTCCTCGGCCTGCTGAACCCCGGGGCGCTGATCGGGAACACCGTCGACGGCCAGCTCAGCGTGACGGCGCCCGCCTCGGCCGTCGAACAGGCGCGGCAGCGGCTGCAGCAGGCCGGGGTGACGGCGACCGTCGCGGCCCAGAAGAAGAGCGTCGTGGCCGCGCTCGGCACCGGCGTCGACCCCGCCACGATGGACAAGGCGCGGACGGCTCTGTCCGACCTGTCGCCCGGGCACACGCCCACCACCCCGGCCGACATCGACCGGGTGGGCGTGCAGGTCTTCTCCGACATCGGGGCCGGCACGGTGATCGTGCTGTCGGTGTCGTTCCTGGTGGCGATCGCCAGCGCGGGGATCACCGCGGCCTCCTCCGTCCTGGACCGGCGGCAGACCTACGCGCTGCTGCGCCTGGCGGGCACGCCGCTCGAGGTCCTGGACAGAGCCAGGCGCGCCGAGACACTGATCCCGCTGACGGTCATGGGCGGCGGCGCGATCCTGGTCGGCTTGTTCTGCGCGGTGCCCTTCATGATGGGCGGGATGAGCGTCGGCGGCGTCGTCACGCTGGTCACCTGCGTGGTCGCCGGCTTCGCCGGCGTCATCGGCGCCGGCGCCCTCAGCAAGCCCCTCCTCCGCGCCGTAACCACCGACCCCGCCCCCCGCCCGGACTAGCCCGACCGGTCAGGACAGGACGAGGTCGCGGATGGTGCGGAGGGAGTTCTCGTCGCGGGGGCCCATGATCAGCAGGCTGGTGACGGGGGAGTCGTGCCAGGCCTGCAGGCGTTCCTTGATGCGGGCCGGTGGCCCGACCAGGGAGATGCCGTCGGCGAGCTCGTCGGGGATGGCCTCGAAGGCCTCCTGCCTGCGCCCGGCCAGGTAGAGCGACTGGATGTGGGCGGCCGCCTCGGCGTAGCCCATCCGCCCGATGATGTCGGCGTGGAAGTTGCGCTGCTTGGCGCCCATCCCGCCGATGTAGAGCGTCAGCATCATCTTGACGCCGTCCAGCGCGGCCCTGATGTCGTTGGAGATGACGACCATGACCATGGCCGCGATGTCGAAGTCCGGCTTGCGGCCGCTCAACGCCTCGCCGTACATCTGCGTGATCTTGCCGGGGAAGGCGAACAGCGGTAACCAGCCCTGGGCGATCTCCGTGGCGAGCGCGACGTTCTTGGGACCCTCCGCGCCCAGGTAGACGGGGATGTCGGGGCGCGGCGGGTGGGTGATGAGCTTGAGCGGCTTGCCCAGCCCGCCGGGCAGCGGCAGCGGGTAGTGCACGCCGTCGGAGGTGACCGGCGCCTCGCGCCGCCACACCTGCCGCATGATCTCCACGTACTCGCGGGTCCTGGCCAGCGGTTTGGCGAACGGCTGGCCGTACCAGCCCTCGACCACCTGCGGGCCGGAGGCGCCGACGCCGAGCAGCAGCCGGCCGCCGCTCAGCGCGTCCAGGGTCATCGCGGTCATCGCGGTGGTGACCGGCGGGCGGGCCGACAGCTGGGCGATCGAGGTGCCCAGCTTGATGCGGGTGGTTCGGGCGCCGTACCAGGCCAGCGGGGTGAAGACGTCGCTGCCGTAGGCCTCGGCGGTCCAGACCGAGTCGTAACCGAGCCGTTCCGCTGCCAGGACGGTCTCGGTGGCGTCGTCGGGGTCGCGCTGCCAGTAGCCGAGGTTCAGGCCGAGCTTCATGAGACACCTCCGGAATTAAGTTCTATTAGTGCCGCAGGTAAGCTTGAGTGTCAATGTGAGGTCTTTCGGGGAAGTCACTTTCTGTGCTCAAGGGTCTCCGACGGCTGCTCTGTCTGCTGCCACTCATGATCACGGCCGCCATTCCGGCGGCGGCCGAGGGGGAGGCGCGGGCCCCCAAACCGAACATCATCTTCGTCCTCACCGATGACCTGGACAGCGGCACGCTGCAGTACTTCCCCAACATCACGCAGCAGCTGGTACGGCAGGGCGCCTCGTTCGACCGCTTCTTCGTGACGAACTCCTGGTGCTGCCCGTCGCGCTCGTCGATTCTGCGCTCCCAGTACGTCCACAGCCACGGCGTCTGGACCAACACCCCGCCCGAGGGTGGTTTCGACCGCTTCTACGCGCTAGGCCTGGAACGTTCCACGATCGGCACCTGGATGACCCAGGCCGGCTACCGGACCGGACTGATGGGCAAGTACCTCAACCACTACCCGGGCACGAGCGCCCCCGAGACGTACGTGCCGCCGGGCTGGAACGAGTGGGACGTCCCGGTCCGCAACCTCTACCAGGAGTACGGCTACCGCCTCAACGAGAACGGCAAGCTGGTCGACTACGGCTGGTCGGAGGCCGACTACCTGTCCGACGTGCTGTCCCGCAAGGCCCGCGACTTCATCACCACCTCCAAGCAGCCCTTCTTCCTCTACCTGGCGCCGATCGCCCCGCACAACCCGAACAACCCGGCGGTCCGCCACATGAACGCCTTCCCCGACGCCCAGGCGCCGCGCACGCCGGACTTCAACCAGGCGGACGTGTCGGCCGAGCCGCAGTGGCTACGCAACCTGCCCATGCTGCACGAGGACGGCATCGCGCGCGTCGACGAGCGCTACCGCGCCAGGCTGCGCTCCATGCTCGGCGTGGACGACATGGTCGGCTCGATCGTCGGGACCCTGCAGGCGGCGGGCAAGCTCGACGACACCTACATCTTCTTCAGCTCCGACAACGGCTTCCACCTGGGCACCCACCGGCTCAGGCAGGGCAAGACCACCCCGTTCGACGAGGCCATCAGGGTGCCGCTGGTGGTGCGCGGGCCGGGGATCAAGGCCGGTTCGGTGATCAAGGACATGGCGGACACGGTCGACCTGTCGCCGACGTTCGCCGCCCTGGGCGGCGCCGCCACACCGTCCTTCGCCGAGGGGCGCTCGCTGCTGCCGGTGCTGCAGGGTCAGCATCCGGAGACGTGGCGGCACAACGCGCTGATCGAGTTCACCCGCCCGAGCAGCGCCGCCTCGGCCAGGCAGACGCCGGTGCCGCCCTACACGGCGCTGCGCACCGAGCAGTACACCTACGTCAAGTACGACACCGGGGAGACCCAGCTCTACGACCTGGCCAAGGACCCCTGGGAACTGCACAACATCGCCGCCACCGCGGATCCCGCGCTGCTGCGGAACCTGGACACCCGCCTGGAGGCGATGCACACCTGCTCAGGGACGAACTGCACGGTCGCCGACACCCGCCAGTAGGGCGAACTCCCTGATCCGCTCGTTCTCCGCCGAGCGCAGCCAGCACAGCGCGGCCCTGGCGGGCGGCATCCCGGTCACCGGGACGTAGGTGACGCGCGGATGGCCGTAGTGCTCGACGAGCGTGGTGCACGTGACGAAGCCGCACCGGCCGTCGGCCACGTGCGCCAGCATCTCGTGATGGCTCGCGGCCACCGGCCCCGGCGGGATGGGACGGCCCGACGGCGTGGTGGCCGGAGGCCAGAAAGTCGCCCGCAGCTCGGCGGGCACGCCCGCGTGCGGCTGCACGATCGGCAGGCCCGCCAGATCCTCCAGCGACACGCTCTCCCGCCGCGCCAGCGGATGCGCCCGCGCGATCGCCAGCACCCGGGCCGACTCGCCAGGCACCGTGACCGCGGCCAGGTCGGGCTGCTCGACGGGCCACAGCGTGACCTGCACGTCCACCTCGCCGCGCCGCAGCGGACCGAACAGGTCCCCCCAGTGGATCTCGGCCAGCTCCACCGGCCCGCGGTAGGCGGCCAGCACCGGGCTCAGCGCCTCACTGTAGGCGCCCAGGAACCCGATCCGCAGCCCGCGCGCCGACCGGCGCGCCTCCGTGACCGCCTCCCGCAGTTCGGCGTAGGCGGGCCTGGCCCGGTCCCTGAGCCGCACGCCCAGCGGGGTCAGCGAGACCCGGCGGCTGGTCCGCTCGAACAGCCGCCCGCCCACGCGCCGCTCGAGCGACCGGATGAGCTGGCTGACCCGGGGCTGCGTGATGAGCAGCCGGTCGGCGGTCCTGCCGAAGTGGAGCTCCTCGGCCAGCGTGAGGAACGCCTCCATCGCGGCCAGATCGACGCGTTCCTCCTCCATGGCCCCCTATTGTCCCAGGGCCTGGATCACCAGTCGCGCGGCGGCCACCCCGGAGTACTGCTGCTGCCCCGTGATCAGCAGCCCATCCCGTACGGCGTGCGGGCGGAACCGCCCGGCCACCACGAAGTTGGTGCCCGCCAGCTCCTTGGCCTGATCCTCGATGCGGAACGGCTGGATCCGCTGCCCGACGTAGTCGTCGGCGTAGTCCTCCTCGGAGTTGGCGAACCCGGTCCACGTCTTGCCCGCCACCAGCAGCTCCCCGTCGGACAGCCGCGTCTTCAACAGGATGCAGGTGGCGTGGCACACCACCGCCGTGATCTTCCCCGCCTGGTGGAACCGGGCGGCCAGCTCGTGCACCCGGGTGTCGTCGTGGAAGGTGTACATCGGCGCCTGGCCGCCGACGAGGAACACGGCGTCGTAGGAGTCCAGGTCCAGCTCCGACAGCGCCGGGGTCTTCTCCACCAGCGCCGAGTGCCGTGGTGAGGTGATGAAGCCCAGGCTGAGCAGGTCGTCGGCCGAGTAGCCGGACTCGTCGCGAGGGTCGCTCCACGAGTCGGCCTGGAGCGCTCCACCGTCGGGGCTGGCGATGTCCACCTGGTAGCCGTGCTCGGTGAACTCCCAGTACGGATGGGTCAGCTCGGCCCACCAGAACCCGATCGGCCAGCCCGTCTGGCCGGAGACGGCCGGGTTGGAGGCCACCATGAGGATCTTCCTGGGCTCGCGGATGTCAATGGTCGCAGTCATGGTGCGACCCTGCCGGAGCCCCGGAGCGCCATCAATGGCGGGATTCGTACCGATCGAGAAGCCCTGCTTATCGATCCCAGAGCGCCGGGTAGGCGTGCTCCAGGTGCGCGGTCACCGCCGCGGCCGCCTCGTCGGCCGAGCCCGCGCGGATGGCCTCCATGATGCGCCGGTGGTCGGCCTGCAGGACCGCGGTGTCGCCGAGGCTCTCGACGGCCTCGACCGCGTAGTGCCGCATCGTGTCGCGCAGCGACCGCATGATCGCGGCGATGAGCCGGTTGCCCGAGGCGTCGGCGATGGCGCAGTGGAAGGCCGTGTCGTGCTCGACGAACTCCTCCGCCGACCCCGCCGCGTCCATGCCCGCGATCGCCCCGGCCAGCGCCTGGGTGTCGGCCCGGGCGACGGCGGCGCGCGTGGCGGCCCACCGCTCGATCATCAGCCGGGTGTCGATCACCTCGCGCAGCTCGAGCCCGGCCAGCCCGAGGTGCAACCGCAGCAGGTCGGTCAGCGCGCCGTCCGGCCTGGAGGTCAGGATGGCCCCCGCGTCGGGGCCGCGCCCGACCTGCGAGGAGACCACGCCGAGCGTCTCGAGCACGCGCAGCGCCTCCCGTACCGACGAGCGGCCGACCCGCAGCTGCTCGGCCAGTTGCCGCTCGCCGGGCAGCCGGTCGCCGACGGTCAGCCCGTCCTCGACGATGCGCCGCTCGATCTGCGCCAGCACCCCTTCGAAGGTCCGCGTCCGCCGCTCGGCCATGGGCGTCCCCCCTTGTCGCGATGTATGGTCTGACCATACTGTGGTCTGACCATACTTTGGAAGGAGTGCCGTGAGAGTCGCCCTGTTCATCACGTGTGTGAACGACACGCTCTTCCCCGGCACCGGCAAGGCCGTCGTGAAGCTGCTGCGCAGGCTCGGCGTGGACGTGGACTTCCCCGCCGCGCAGACCTGCTGCGGCCAGATGCACGTCAACACCGGCTACCGCGAGGAGGGCGTACGGCTCGCGCGCCACTTCACCGAGGTGTTCGCCGGCTACGACGCCGTGGTCGCCCCGTCCGGCTCCTGCGCGGCCATGGTCCGCGAGCAGTACCCCAAGCTGGTACGGCAGGGCAGCAGGGGAGCCGCGGCGATCGCCGAGGTGGCGCCGAAGGTCTACGACCTGTCCGAGTTCCTGATCGACGTCCTCAAAGTCGACGACGTAGGCGCATATTTCCCGCACCGGGTGACATATCACCCGACGTGCCATTCGCTGCGCGGGCTGCACCTGGGCGACCGCCCCACCCGGCTGCTCAGCCACGTCAAGGGGCTGACGCTGGTGCCGCTGGGCGCGGCCGACGAGTGCTGCGGCTTCGGCGGCACCTTCAGCGTGAAGAACCCGGCGATCTCGGCGGCCATGTGCGCCGACAAGGTCCGCAACGTCCTGGACACCGGCGCCGAGGTCCTGTGCGCCGCCGACAACTCGTGCCTGATGCACATCGGCGGCGCCCTCGGACGCCAGCGCACCGGGGTACGCGTCATGCACCTGGCCGAGATCCTGGCCTCAGGAGGGGAATGATGGCAGGCACCTTCCTCGGCATGCCGGGAGACTTCCCGCGGAACTCGGCGGCAGCCGTACAGGACTCCCAGCTCAGGCACAACCTGCGGCGGGCGACGCACACGATCCGCGACAAGCGCGCCCGAGCCGTGGCCGAGCTGCCCGACTGGCAGGAGCTGCGGGCGGCGGGCAAGGCGATCAAGGACCACACGCTGAGGAACCTCGACCGCTACCTGGTCCAGCTGGAGGAGGCGGTCACCAGGGCGGGCGGGCACGTCCACTGGGCCGTCGACGCCGCCGAGGCCAACCGCATCGTGACCGACCTGGTCAAGGCCAAGGGCGAGACCGAGGTCGTCAAGGTCAAGTCCATGGCCACCCAGGAGATCGGGCTCAACGAACACCTGGCCAAGGAGGGCATCACCGCCTACGAGACCGACCTGGCCGAGCTGATCGTGCAGCTCGGGGACGACTTCCCCTCGCACTTCCTGGTCCCGGCGATCCACCGCAACCGCTCGGAGATCCGCGAGATCTTCCTGGCGAAGATGGCCGAATGGGGCCGCCCGGCGCCATCCGACCTCACCGACGACCCGCCCGCGCTGGCCGAGGCCGCCCGGCTGCACCTGCGCGAGCGCTTCATGACAACCAAGGTCGGCGTCTCCGGCGCGAACTTCATGATCGCCGAGACCGGGACGCTGGTGGTGCTGGAGTCCGAGGGCAACGGCCGGATGTGCCTGACGCTGCCCGAGACGCTCATCAGCGTGGTCGGCATCGAGAAGCTGCTGCCCACCTGGCGCGACCTGGAGGTCTTCCTCCAGCTGCTGCCGCGCAGCTCCACGGCCGAGCGGATGAACCCCTACACCAGCACGTGGACGGGCGCGGTCGAGGGCCAGGAGTTCCACCTGGTGCTGCTCGACAACGGCCGCACCGGCGTGCTCGCCGACGAGGTCGGCCGCCAGGCGCTGCGCTGCATCCGCTGCTCGGCCTGCCTGAACGTGTGCCCGGTCTACGAGCGCGCCGGCGGCCACGCCTACGGCTCGGTCTATCCGGGACCGATCGGCGCGATCCTGACCCCGCAGCTGCGCGGGATGAGCTCGCCCATCGACGCCTCGCTGCCGTACGCCTCCTCGCTGTGCGGCGCCTGCTTCGAGGCCTGCCCCGTCGCGATCGACATCCCCGAGGTCCTGGTCGACCTGCGCGCCAAGGCCCCGCACTCGCCGGTTGAGCGCGCGGGCATGAAGGTCGCGGGGTGGATCTTGAACAAGGACGTACGGCTGGCCAAGGCGCAACGCCTGGCGACCCGCTTCCGCAAGCTGGCGCCCAGACGTCTGCCGGGTCCCCTGTCCGCCTGGACCGACACCAGGGACCTGCCCGAGATCCCGGAAGAGTCGTTCAGAGATTGGTGGGAGCGCGATGGGCGCGCGTGAGGAGATCCTGGCCAGGGTACGGCAGGCCGTCGCGGGAGCCCCCGAGGTGGAGATCCCGCGCGGCTACCGGACCACGATCCCGATCGAGGACCTGGTGGGCCGCTTCGCCGAGCGGGTGGACGACTACCGGGCGACCGTCCACGTGGTGCCGTCCGCCGACGTGCCCGCCAAGATCGCCGAGCTGACCGCGGGGCGCAGGATGGTCATCCCCGACGGGCTCGCGGAGGAGTGGCGGCCCGCCGTACCGGAGAGCGACCTGGCCAGGGCCGACGGCGTGATCACCGGCTGCGCGGTGGGCATCGCCGAGACCGGCACGATCGTGCTCGACGCCGGTCCCGGCCAGGGCACCCGGGCACAGACGCTGCTGCCCGACTACCACCTGTGCGTGATACGCGCCGACCAGGTCGTGGCGGGCGTGCCGGAAGCCGTGGCCCGGCTCGATCCGGCCGACCCGCTGACCTGGATCAGCGGGCCGTCGGCGACCAGCGACATCGAGTTCAACCGGGTCGAGGGCGTGCACGGCCCCCGCACGCTCGAGGTGATCATCAGTACCTGACGACCGCGACCACGTCCGCCAGGTCAGGACAGAACCACAGCTCGGCGTCCGTCATCGCGGCGGCCCTGACCACGGCGGAGTCGGCCCGTTCCGGCACCGGGTGCTCCACACCCCAGCGCCGCAGCTCCGACCTGTCGGGTGAGAGCTGGGTGGAGCCGGGGCCGATCCAGATCTCCTCGGCCAGCTCGCCCGGCATCAGGACCGCGTGCGCCCTGCCCTCCCGCAGCGCCCTGCCCACCTGGGTCAGGCCGCGTGGGCCCGCGGTGGCCTCGTAGCGCTCGAGCAGCTCGGCGCGGCGCCGGTCGAGCCAGCCGTCCAGCGCGGTCTCCGCGTCGCGCGCGAAGTCGGCGTGGGTGCCGTGCTCGACCATGAGTACCCGGTCGGCTGCCTTCGTGCCGAGCCGGTCGCACAGCAGCGAACGGGGACGTGGCTCGCCCGCCACCACGACCAGCTCGACCCCCAGCCTGCGCACCTGCTCGTCGACCTCGTGGGCGGCGACCACCGCGTCGTAGGCCCCGTCCTCGTACCGCACGCGCGACCAGCCGCCCCGAGCCGTCTTCTGCAGCGGCCAGGTGGAGGCGGAGTCCGTCGCCTTGCGGGGCGAGCCGCCACCGACCGCCGTCAGCTCGGCTCCGGCCTGGTCCACGATCACCCGCAGGTGCGGCACGTTCTCCCCGCGCAGCATCAGCATCGGAGCGATGCGCGGCAACGGCGACCACTCCACGCTTTCCACGGGCGGCCCCATGAACGCCTCCGCCAGCACGACCTCCCCGTGCGCGGCGAACATCGCCCGCCCCGCGGCGGGCTGGATGGCCTCCTTCTCCAGCGCGTCCAGCGTGTGGGGGTCGGCCTCGGACAGCCGGTCGCGCAACTCACGCCAGTGTGCCTCTCCCTCGGGTCCCGCCAGATACACCGAGGCGTACGGACCAGGCCTTTCATACAGCGGCCGGATGAAATCGAGCCGCACAGCCATCACCTCCGCTTCTACATGCGCCCGTACCCCTAGATTCCCTCGCAAACCTTGCCCGCTGTAGCCTCCGAGACGTGTTCGACGCAGATGTCAGGATCACCACGGACCGCCTGGTCCTGCGGCCGTTCCGGCCCGACGACGCCGACCGGATCCGGTCGATCGTGACCTCGGGCATGCAGTTCCTCCCCCCGGGCACGCCCGCCCAGCCGGCCGGCGTCGCCCAGTGGCTGGCCACCGGCGTGCACGAACTGTGGCGCACCGGCCAGGGCGTGCACCTGGCCATGGTGGAGGAGGACACCGGCGTGGTCGGCGCCATCAGCCTGTTCAAGACCTCGTGGGGCGCGGGCACCACCGAGGTGGGGTACGGCGTGCACCCCCTGTACCGGGGCCGCGGCTTCGCCACCGAGGCCGTGCGCGGGCTCGTGGACTGGATCTTCGCCACCACCGAGCTGCGCAGGGTGGACCTGACGGCCAACCTGGACAACGTGGCCTCGCTCCTCGTGGCGCGCAAGGCGGGCTTCACCTGGGAGGGCGTCGTCAGGGGCGGCGCCATGGAGGACGACGGGCCGCACGACCTGGTGATCTTCGGGCTGCTGCGCGGCGACAGCCGTACGCCGTCCAAGGCCCTGCCCAGGACGGAGCTGCGCTCGTCGCGGCTGAGGCTGCGGCCGCTCGGCGAGGCGGACGTGCCGGACCTGGCCGCGACAGGCGCCGACGAGCTGACCCGGGCCAACACGGGCGTGCCGCGCGGCTACAACAGGCACGACGCGGCCGCGTTCGTGGCGATGTCCGAGCGGATGCGGCTGCGCGGGCACGGCATCGCCTTCGGCGTCGAGGAGCTGGCGAGCGGCCGCTTCGTGGCCAACGTCGACCTGCGCGACCTCGACTGGGGCAACCTGACCACCGAGGTGGGCTACATGGTCGCGCCCTGGGCCAGGGGCAACGGCTACGCGGGTGAGGCCGTCGTGACCATCGCCCGCTGGCTGTTCGGCGAGCACGGCTTCCGCCGGATCCAGCTGCGCGCGGCCGTGTCGAACACGGCCTCGCAGCGGGTGGCGGAGAAGGCGGGCTTCACCAGGGAGGGCGTGGCGCGCAACGCGCTGGACGGCCAGGACCTGGTGGTCTACGGCCTGACCCCGGGCGATCTGGGCCTGTGACGCCGGAACCACAGAACTGGCCTTCGCACCCCTTGGTGAAACACCTCGGCAGCCGTCACTCTTGGTGGTGAGGCGGTGAGTGCCATGATCACGGTTGTCGGGTGGGACGGATCGGACCTGTCGGCCAAGGCCCTGGCGCGGCTGCACGCGGCGGAACTCGTCGTCGGGCCCGACGACGTCCTGGCCCATCTGGATCTCAAGGCCAGGAGAGCCGGCGCCGACGACCTGCTCGGCACCCTCGACGCCCACCTGGAGCGCGGCGAGGGCGACGCCGTCGTGGTCGCGCAGGGTGATCCCGGCCTGTTCGGCGTCGTCGGCGAGCTGCGCGCGCACGGCATCAAGCCCGAGGTGGTGCCCGCCGTCTCGCTCGTCGCCCGCGCCTTCGCCGGGACCGGGCTGAACTGGGAGGACGCCCTGGTGGTCGCGCCGCGCGGGCCCGAACAGCTGCCCAGGGTGGTCAACGCCTGCCGCGCGCACCACAAGGTCGCGGTCCTGGTCGCGCCCGGCGCCGGGCCGGGCGAGATCGCCAGGGAGCTCGCCCCGACCACGCCCCGCGCCCTGATCGTGTGCGAGGACCTGGGCGGCCCCGACGAGCGGATCACCCACAGCCGCATGGGCGAGGCCACCACCCGCCCGTGGAAGGACCCCGACGTGGTCCTCGTCCTCGACCCGCTGCACAAGCCCAGGCAGGCCGGCTGGATCGCGGGCGCACAGCCGGGGCCCGCCGAGTGGGCGCTGCCGTTCGAGCGCGGGCTCCCGCCCGTGGTCAGGGCGTTCGTGCTGGCCAAGCTCGGCCCCCGGCTCGGCGACCTGGTCTGGGACGTGGGCGCGGGCTCCGGCGAGATCGCCGTCGAGTGCGCCAGGCTCGGCGCCGCCGTGATGGCCGTCGAGCGCGACGAGCGGTCCTGCGCCCGGCTGCGCACCACCGTGCTCGAGCACGGCGTCAAGGTGGCGCTGACGCGCGGCCAGGCCCCACCCGCGCTCGAACCGCTGCCCGACCCCGACGCGGTGTTCGTGGGCGGCGGCGGCGCCGACGTGATCGTCGCCTGCGCTGCGCGCGGGCCGCGCTCGCTGGTCTGCGCGCTGAAGACCGTCGAGCAGGTGCCCGCCGTCCTCGACCGGCTGCGCGAGCACGGTTACCGGGCCAAGGGCACCCAGATCGGCGCCGCCGAGCTGAGCGTGCTGCGCGGCGGCTCGCACACGCTGAGCGCCGCAGACCCCGTCTTCGTTGTCCACGCCGTGCCTGGTCAAGCGGGGTGACCTGTCCAGCAGTGCTGCCAATCGGTTATCCTCGCGTGTCTGTCTACGCAGGAGATCCCCTACAACATGAAGCCGCCGCTGCTGCTCATCGGGCAGGGCTCGAACGACGACGCCGACTCCGCGGAGTTCGGCAGATTCGTCCACCGGCTCCGCTGCCGCCTCGATCAGACCGCCGCCGATGTCTCCGGGGGTTACCTCGAGCGTGCCACTCCCCGGCTGAGCGAGTCCGTCGCCTCCCTCGTCGCCCGCGGGCACCACCGCCTGGTGGCGCTCCCTCTCAGCCTGAACAGGATGGGAGAGGAGTTCCCCGCCGCCATGGCGCTGGAGCAGGAGAGGCACCCCACCCTCATGTACGACTACGGCCGTCCCCTCGGCCCTGACCCCCGCGTGCTGGCGCTGCTGGCCGAGCGCCTCAACGACGCCGCCGCCGAGATGCCCAAGCTGCGTCCCCTCGAGCTGGTCGGCGGCCGCCCCCGGCTGCGCGCGGTCGACTCGATCCCCGTCGAGGAGCTGCCCCACCACGTCGACCCGGGCGAGACCGCCGTCGTGCTGGTCGGCGAGGGCTCGACCGACCCGGCAGCCAACGCCGAGATCCACCGGGTGTCGCGGCTGTTCTGGGAGACCCACGCCTACGACTTCATGACCGTCGAGACGGCGTTCGTCTCCGTCACCCCGCCCGGCGTGCCCGGCGGGCTCGAGCGCTGCCGCCGCCTGGGGGCCAAGCGCGTCATCGTGGTGCCCTACCTGCTGTTCGCCGGCGGCATGCTGGAGCGGGTCTGGGCGCAGGCGCTGGCCTACGGCGCCGGACACCCCGACCTCGACATCCGCTGCGCCGAGGTGATCGGCGACTGCGAGACCCTGGCCGACGTGGTCATCGACCGCTACGAGGAAGCACTCGAACTGGTGCAGTGATGTTGTCAGAGACGCTCGCCGCGATCAGGCCCGCCGACCCCCGCGCGCTGGCTGACGCCCGCGCCCATCAGGACCGCCTCACCAAGCCGCGCGGCTCGCTCGGCGCGCTCGAGGAGGTCGCCGTACGGCTGGCCGGGGCGGCGGGCACCTGCCCTCCGCCCATGCCGTCGCCCGCCGCGCTGGCCATCTTCGCGGCCGACCACGGGGTGCACGCCCAGGGCGTGAGCCCCTGGCCGCAGGAGGTCACCGCGCAGATGGTGGCCAACTTCCTGGCCGGCGGCGCCGTGGCCAACTCCTTCGCCGCCCAGGCGGCCGCCTCCGTCACCGTCGTTGACGTCGGCATCGCCACGGACCTTCCGCCGGGCTTCGCGGGCTTGCCCGCCCTGGTCGACCACAAGATCGCCCGGGGCACTGCCGACCTGTCGCTCGGCCCCGCCATGTCGCGCGACCAGGCGGTCGCCGCCGTCGAGGCGGGCATCTCCGTGGCCCGCGCGCTGGTGTCGTCCGGGGCGCGCTGCCTGATCACCGGCGATATGGGCATCGCCAACACCACCGCCTCGGCCGCGCTCATCTCCGCCTTCACCGGGCACGATCCCGCCCGGGTGACCGGGCACGGCACGGGCATCGACGAGGAGACGTACGCGCACAAGGTCGCGATCGTCCGCCGCGCCCTGGAGGTCAACTCCTTCGACGTGGCCGACCCGCTGAGCGTGCTCGCCGCCGTGGGCGGGTTCGAGCACGGGGCCATCGCCGGGTTCGTGCTGGGCGGGGCGGCGCTCGGGGTGCCCGTCATCCTGGACGGCGTGATCGCCGGGTCAGCCGCGCTGGTGGCCGCCGCGCTGGCGCCCGCCGTCGTCGACCACTGCGTGGCCGGTCATCGTTCTGCCGAGCCGGGGCACGCCGCGGCGCTCGGCCATCTCGGGCTTCGGCCGCTCGTCGACCTCGAGCTGCGGCTCGGCGAGGGCACCGGCGGGCTGCTGGCCCATCCGCTGGTGTGCGCGGCCGTGCGGGTCATGCACGAGGTCGCCACGTTCGATTCCGCCGGGGTCACGGACAAGACCGGCTAGGCGGGTTCCGTTCGCGACGTCACGGCGGGATCCTGCGCGCCCGGCCGGCGTGGAAGCGACGGGCGGGGTGAGGTGTCGGCGGGGAGTGGGGGGTGCGGCTTGCCGTACTGCCTGAGAGGGCCGCACCGGAGAGATGTGAGGATGGACGGCATGAGTCGATATGGGGCGATGTTCGGGCCGGACATCACGTTCCTCGGTGTCGATCGGTGCGACGTCAACGACGCCTCGACGTACGCCGACGCCGACGTCGTGATCATCGGGGCGCCTTTCGACGGCGGCACCTCGAACCGGCCGGGCGCCCGGTTCGGGCCGAACGCGCTGCGGCAGGCCTGCTACCTGCCGCACGACGGGTCGCGGCCGAGCCTGGCGCTGCGCGTGGACGGGCTGAAGGACCTGCGCGTCTACGACGCCGGTGACGTCGAGATGTACTCGGGCGACGTCGAGACCTCGCTGTCCAGCATCGAGGAGGCCGTGCACAAGATCGCCTCGTCGGGGGCGATCCCGCTGATCCTGGGCGGCGACCACACCGTCGCGCTGCCCGACGCGCGCGGGACGGCCAGGGCGTTCACCGAGCGGCGCACCTCGATGATCCACTTCGACGCGCACGCCGACACCGGCAACATCCAGTTCGGCCACCTGCACGGCCACGGCACGCCGATGCGGCGGCTGATCGAGTCCGGGGCCATCCGCGGCGACCGGTTCCTGCAGATCGGGCTGCGCGGCTACTGGCCCGAGCCCGAGACGCTGGACTGGATGGCGCAGCAGCGGATGCGCTCCTACGAGATGACCGAGGTCGTCGCCCGCGGGCTGGAGGAGTGCCTGACCGAGGCGTTCGAGATCGCGCTCGACGAGTGCGACCAGATCTTCCTGTCGGTCGACATCGACGTCTGCGACCCCGGGCACGCCCCCGGCACGGGCACCCCCGAGCCCGGCGGGCTGACCGCCAGGCAGCTGCTCGACTCGGTCCGGCGCATCTGCTACGAGCTGCCCGTCGCCGGGATGGAGGTCGTCGAGGTCGCCCCGCCCTACGATCACGCGGACATCACCGCCTATCTCGGCAACCGGGTTATCCTTGAGGCGCTCTCGGCGATGGCCAGGCGCCGCAAGGACGCGGGTGGCGGGCCCGGCTGGAATCCTCTCCAGCCTCTTCTTGACGGCCGTTGACTCGTGCGAAGCAAAACTCTCGTAAGACCCGGTAGGTTTGCCTCCTAACACACAACCTTCGCGAACCTGGAGATTGCCCGCCATGGGTCCCTACCTCCTCGGCCTGCGGCTTGACGGCCGCCGGGTGCTCGTCGTGGGCGGCGGCCGTGTCGCCCAGCGCAGGGTGCCCGCGCTGCTCGAGGCCGGCGCCCTGGTCACCGTGGTCTCGCCGAGCGTCACACCGGCCCTCGACGACCTGATCGCCACGGACAGGATCACCTGGCACGCCCGCCCGTACGAGGTGGGCGACTGCGACGGCGCCTGGCTGGTCCAGGCGTGCACGTCGGCGCGGGAGGTCAACGCGCAGATCGCCGCCGAGGCCGAGGCCAAGCGCATCTGGTGCGTACGCGCCGACGACAGGGACGCCTCGGCCGCGTGGACCCCCGCCTCCGGCAGGGTCGACGAGATCACCGTGGCCGTCACCGCCGGCGGTGACCCGCGCAGGGCGGCGGGGATCAGGGACGCGGTGGTCGGCGCGCTGCGCGACGGCACTGTCGACGCGCGGCGCAACCGCACCAAGCCCGTCGGCGTCGCCCTGGTCGGCGGCGGTCCCGGCGATCCCGGGCTGATCACCGTGCGCGGCCGTCAGCTGCTCGCGCAGGCCGACGTGGTGGTGGCCGACCGGCTAGCGCCGCGGGCCCTGCTCGACGAGCTCGCGCCCGACGTCGAGCTGATCGACGCCGCCAAGGTCCCGTACGGCAGGGCCCTGGCGCAGGACGCGATCAACACCGTGCTGATCGACCGGGCACGGCAGGGGAAGTTCGTGGTCCGGCTGAAGGGCGGTGACCCCTTCGTCTTCGGGCGCGGCGGCGAGGAGATGCTCGCCTGCGCCCGGGCCGGGATTCCGGTGCTGGTGGTGCCCGGCATCACCAGCGCGGTTGCGGTACCGGCGGCGGCCGGGGTTCCTGTTACGCATCGGGGAGTAAGTCAAGAGTTCCACGTCATTTCCGTACACGTGGCGCCGGATGATCCGCAGTCGACCGTCGACTGGCCCGCTCTTGCCAGGTCACAGGGCACGTTGGTGCTGATGATGGCCGTGGAGAGGCTGGGGAGAGTGGCCGAGGCCCTGCTCCGAGACGGACGTTCGCCGGAAACTCCCGTAATGGTGGTACAGGACGGTACCCTTCCGACCCAGCGGGCGGTTACCGCCTCGCTATCCACCGTGGCCGACCGCGTGTCCGCGGCTGGGATACGGCCGCCGGCGATCGTCATCGTCGGCGAGGTCGTCAGGGTCGGCCAGGAGGTCGAGATGGTTCGAGCGGAGCGCTTGCCGTGAACACGGCCATGGACGACGGGCGCCAGGAGTCGGCAGGGGAGCAGACTCTTAGCTTCGGGGTTGTCCGGGATGAGGACGTCGTGGACGACGTCCGGGAGGACGCTGCGCCTCCCGAAACTTCCGAGGTGTCCGACGAGGTCGCCGAGCCGGAATCGGATTCGGAAGATGATTCCGATCCGCCTGATTCCGATACGCCTGCCGTACCGGAGGACGGCGTGCGGGAGGAGGCGCTGCCCGCCGAGGCCGCCGAGGCGCTGACCGGCGCGCTCGACCAGCTGCGCGAGAGCATCGCCGACATGCGCTTCGGGCTGGACCTGCCGGGCGTGGAGGAGGCCAGGAAGACGCGCGCGGACCTGCTGGCCCAGCTCCAGGACTACGTGATCCCCCGGGTGCGCACCAGCGCCGCCCCGGCGCTCATCGTGATCGCGGGTTCGACGGGCGCGGGCAAGTCCACGCTGGTCAACTCGCTGGCCGAGAAGAACGTCTCGCGCACCGGCGTCCGCCGGCCCACCACGGGGACTCCGGTGCTGGCCTGCCACCCCGACGACCAGCCCTGGTTCTCCGGCGGCGAGCTGCTCGGCGGGCTCCAGCGCCTGGACAAGCCCACCCGGGAGTCCGGCACCGACGGGCTGGTCGTGGTGCCGACCGAGAAGCTGCCGCAGGGCGTGGCGCTGCTCGACACCCCCGACATCGACTCGGTCGTCGAGGAGCACCACGGGATCGCCCACCGCATGCTCGACGCCGCCGACCTGTGGATCTTCGTGACCACGGCCGCCCGCTACGCCGACGCCCCCGCCTGGAACCTGCTGCGCCTGGCCAAGGAGCGCGGAGCCCGGCTGGCGATCGTGCTGTCGCGGGTGCAGCCCCGCTCGCGCGAGGTGGTGATGAAGCACTTCGTCCGCATGCTGTCGGAATACGGCCTGGGGGAGATCGACCGCTTCGTCATCCACGAGTCCGACGTCGCGGACGGCCGCCTGCCCGACAACGAGGTCACCGACCTGCGGCTCTGGCTGGCCGAGCTGTCCGTCGACGAGGAACGCCGCGCCCAGGCCGTGCAGGAGACGCTCAGCGGCGTGCTCAACAGCTTCCGCACCCGGGTGCCCGCGCTGGCCCGCCACCTGGAGGGCCAGGTCGCCTTCCGCGCCGAGCTGCGCACCGACGTCGAGGCCGCCTACATGGGCGCGCTCGCCGAGATCGACCAGGCCTTCCGCGCCGGCCAGCTGCTGCACGGCGAGGTGCTGGCCCGCTGGCAGGACTTCGCCGGCTCCGGCGATCTGACACGCTCGATCATGCTGCGCAAGCGCGGCAAGGCGGCCAAGCAGGGCCCCGAGCGGATCACGGCGTTCCGCGCCGCGCTGCGCGCCGGCATCGAGTCGGTGATCGTGTCCGCCGCCAACCGCGCCGCCGAGGAGGTCGTCGCGCGCTGGCGGCACCGCTCCGAGCTGGGCGCCACGCTCAGCGCCGGCCTCGAACGCCCCTCCGACGAGCTGGTACGGCACGCCGGCCGGGCCATCGCCGCCTGGCAGGAGCACGTGACCGAGCTGGTGCGCACCGAGGGCGTGGCCAAGCGCACGGTGTCGAAGGTGGTGCAGTTCGACGCCGACTCGCTGTCACTGATCTTCATGGTCGCCATGTTCAGCGGCACCGCGGAAGGCGTGCCGCACCGGCTGGTCAACGCGCTGCTCGGCGCCGAGTCGCTGCGCGGCATCGGGGCCAAGGCGCTCAGCGACCTGCGCGCCAGGATCGGCATGCTGTTCGACGAGGAGTCCATGCGCTACGTGCAGGCCCTCGATTCGGCGGGGATCCCCGATGAGGCCGCGGCGACCCGCCTCTACCAGGCAACGTACAACCTCGAGGTCGCTCGATGACGGTAATGACCACCAGGCAGGGGCTCGGGCCCCGGCTCAACGCCCTCAACAAGATCGTGGAGCTCGGACCGGGCAGGCTCGACCAGAAGCTCCTCACGGAGGCGGGCAACCTGCTGCTGCGGGCCGGTGACCGGCTCAAGCTGTCCTCCGACCACACCGTGGTCGCGCTCGCCGGAGGCACGGGCAGCGGCAAGTCGTCGCTGTTCAACGCCGTGTCGGGGCTCGAGCTGTCGCCCACCGGCGTGCGCAGGCCCACCACGGCGCGCACGCACGCCTGCGTGTGGGGCCTGGAGGGCGCGGGGCCGCTGCTCGACTGGCTGCAGATCCAGTGGCGCCACCGCTTCGCCCGCGCCTCCGCGCTGGACAAGGGCGAGTCGCAGCTGCACGGCCTGATCCTGCTCGACCTGCCCGACCACGACTCCATCAGGGCGCTCACCGACAACGAGGCCGACCGCCTGATCGGGCTGGCCGACCTGGTCGTGTGGGTGCTCGACCCGCAGAAGTACGCCGACGCCTCCACCCACCGCCGCTACGTCACCGAGCTGGCCGGGCACGACGCCGTCACCGTCTTCGCGCTCAACCAGGCCGACAAGCTCACCACCGAGGAGCTCGCCGAGCTGGTCATCGACCTGAACGACCTGCTGCGCCGAGAGGGCGTCGAGCACCCCACGGTGGTGCCCACCTCCGCGGTCACCGGGCGCGGCATCGACAGCCTCAAGAGCGTCATCGCCGGATCCGTCTCGCGCCGCCGGGCCGCCATCCAGAAGCTGGAGGCCGACCTCGACCGGCTCGAGCAGCGCCTGACGGACTCGATGCCGGTCGGCGAGGCGCCGTCCACCGTCGACGAGGCGCGCAGGCTGGGCCTGACGGACGCGCTGTGCGACGCCGTGGGCGTGCCCGCCGTCGGTGAGGCGCTGGAGAACGTCTACGCCGCCCGCTCCAAGCTGTGGACCGGCTGGCCGTACCCGCGCTGGATCGCCAAGCTGCGGCCCGACCCGCTGAAGAGCCTGCGCCTGGACGACCTGGGCGAGGAGATCCGCGGCATCACCACCGGCTCGGTCAGCGCCCAGTCGGCCGAGGTGAACAACGCCGTCCAGGCGCTGTCCGACGGGCTCTCCGCCGGCATGGCGCCCGTGTGGCGCTCGGCCGTCCACCACGCGGCCAGGTCCCGCTCGGCGCAGCTGCCGCAGGCGCTCACGGAGGAGCTGGCGGAGGTGGCGCCCGAGCTCGACCGCGTGCCCGGGTGGTGGCGCGTGCTCAAGATCTGGCAGTACGTCCTGGTGGTGGCGTTCGCGCTCGGCCTGGTGTGGCTCGCGGCCGGGCTCTTCCTCGGTGGTTCGCTGCCGTCCGGGCTGGAGCTCTTCGCCGACACTGCGGCGCTGCCCTGGGTCGGGCTCATGATGGCCTCGGTCCTCGGCCTCGGCGCGCTTTCGGCGGTCGCCTCCAAGAACTTCGTCGAGCTCGGTGCCTCGCGGGAGCGGGAGCGGCTCGAGCGCGAGATGCGGCGGAGGGTGGCGGCGGTTTCCGAGTCCATGGTGGTCGAGCCGGTGGAGCGCGAGCTGGGCCGCCACCAAGCCTTCTACACCGCCCTCAAGGGCCTGTCCGGCTGACCCCTTCACGGCAGGCTTTGGTACGGCAGGCCGTACCCGCTTGTCCGTTGCTGCGGCAGGCCGCACCCGTCGTCCCTACGCTCGGCGTAGCCCTCGTCGAACTCGTGGTTGCCGACCGCGGAGACCTGCACGCCGATCTTGCCCAGGAAGTCGACGGACGGTTCGTCGTGGAAGGCGGCCGAGATCAGCGGCGAGGCGCCGATCAGGTCGCCCTGGGCCACCTCGATCGTGTTCGCGTCCCGCAGCGCCTTCATGTGCGCGGCCACGTAGATGTGCGGTTGGACTTTCGCGCCGTCCCTACAGTGCGGACCCGTCATGCCCTTGGCAGGGCGGGTGGTACGGCGGGCCGTGGCGTCGTCCACAGCGCGCTAGCAGTGCTATCCCCAGAACGCCGCTCGGCGCCCTGACCCGCCCGCCCTACGGGAGAACCTGTTCCCGGTCCGCGGGCATCGGGGCCCGCCGCACTGGGAGGCACAGGGATGAACGACATCTACGTCACGCTCACCGGCAACGTCGCCGCCGAGCCGCGCCAGTACACCTTCGACGACGGTGTGAAGGTCACCTCGTTGCGGGTGCTGACCAACCATCGCTACTTCGACAAGAAGACCGGGCAGTGGACCGACGGGGAGCGGGTCGCGTTCGCCGTGCGCTGCTGGCGCGAGCTGGGCGACAACGTGGCCCAGTCGATCCGCGTCGGCCATCCCGTCGTCGTGCAGGGCAAGCTCCGCATCAGGGAGTTCGAGGGCGAGGAGGGCCGGCGCTTCATGGCCGAGGTCGAGGCCATCTCGGTGGGCCACAACCTGCGCTGGGGCACGGGCAGCTTCGCCAAGCCCGAACGCGGCGTCGCCACCCGCGAGCGCCGCGACCTCCTCGACGAGGACACCCAGGACTGGGCCATGACCACCGCCCCCGCCCGTGAGCTCGCCACCGCGTCCCGACCCGACGGCCGGCCAGGCCCCACCTGGCACCGCGACACCGCCCCTACGACCCACGTAGAGGTAGTGCCCCCAACCACTGCCGAGCCCGATCGCACAGCACCCCAGCCCATAGGCGCCCTGACCCGCACTACCTCACCGGCCGCCACTGCCTCACCGGCCGCCACTGCCTCACCGGCCGCCACTGCCTCACCGGCCGCCACTGCCTCACCGGCCGCCACTGCCTCACCGGCCGCCACTACCTCACCGGCCGCCACTGCCTCACCGGCCGACACCGCCTCCGCGGCAGCCCAGGCCTCCATCACCGCGGGCGACATCCTCGCAACCACCCCCGCCGGTACGGCTCACGAAGTCTGGCCCTCCACCGCCCACCCGCTCAGCGAGCCCGCCCCGCCACAGCACCGAAACAGCTCTCCCCTCGAAGCCCCCACCACGCTGCAGAACGGCGAGCAATCCGACGCGCCCCAGGACCGAGGCGGCGCCGACATGGCGACTGGTCCCGCAGTCGGGAACGTGCCGCAGAACGGCGAGCACTCCGACGCGCCCCAGGAGCGGGACGGCGCCGACGTAGCGGCTGGTCGCGCACGCAGGGACGCGCCGCAGAACGGCGGCGAGCCTGGGGCGGCGCGAGACCGAGGTGGGGTCGGCATGGCGGGCGGTCGCGACGGTGGCGACGTCGGCGCGGTGCGCGGTCGCGTGGGCGAGGACGGACCACAGAGCGCTGGGGAGCCTGGGGCGGTGCGGGAGCGAGGCGGTGTTGGGGCGGGCGGTCGCGTCGGTGGCGGCGGGGCGCAGAGTGGTGAGGAGCCTGGGGCGGGGCGAGACGGTGGGGGTCCTGTTGTGGAGGGGGACAGAGGGGCTGGTCCCGAGTCGGGGGGTGACGGGCGAGGTGCCGAGGTCATGGGGGTGCGGCGGCGCGGGCGGAAGGGTGGCGGCGCGCGGGAACGTGAGGCAGAGGTGGGGGCAGCGCGAGATGGCGGGCTGGAGGGAGACACCGGGAGGGCGGTGATGGAGGACCGGGTGGCCGCCTGAGGTGGAGGGGGCATCGGCCGACGCGATCGGTGTCCCCGAGTTCTGCTGAACCGTGCACCGAAAGGAGTGGCCGACGGCGTTGCCCGTGTCAGATGGCTAGAGCATCTGTCAGGTCCAGGTCACGCCCCGCACCATGGCTGCTCCTTTCCCAGCACGGCCCGCTCGCGGAGTGAGCGGCATCCCTTCGCAGCCACGTGGACGCACGTGGCCACGTTGCCCAAGGTAGCGGTTCCCGTCGCGCATCGCACACTCCGCAACTATTGTGTTACACATCGTTAGTCAGGGAGGAGACGAGATGGCGGCGACCAGTCACACCTCGGTCAAGTCTCGCGACGGTGTGTCAACACTGGCCGGTCGATGGCCGCTGCTTGGACAGCGGCGTCCGCTCGTGGTCTACCTATGCGGGATCGTAACTCTGGATCTCGCTGCGATTGTGGTGTTTGCGACATCTACCGATTTTCGCTGGCCTGACCTGCTGACCTTCCTGGCCCTGATGGGCTGCGGTGCCGTGTGCATCGAGGCCAGCCGCCGTCTTGGCATGCCGGCCGGCGTGTCGCGCGACCTGCTGTCGGCGTGGTGGCTGCCGGTGGTGTTGCTGCTGCCGCCGGTCTACGCGCTGTTCGCGCCGATCCTCCTCCAGGGTCTGCTGCAATTGCGTGTGCGGGCGACCGTTCTCTATCGCAGGGTGTTCAGCTCGGCTGCGATCGGTCTGGCCGGCTGTACGGCCTCGGTGGCGTTCCACTGGCTGGTGCCCGACCCGGCCGTGCTGGCGCGGGGCGAGGGATTGCCGATCGTTTTCGCGGTGGCGTGCGCGGTGCTGTTCGCCCTGCTCAACGCCGCCCTCATCGCGGTCGCCGCGCACACGGCCGACCCCGACACACGCTGGCGTGAGGTGCTGTGGGACCGGGAGAGCCTGCTGCTCGACGTGGTGGAGCTCTGCCTGGGCGTCACGGTGGCGATCGCCTCCGGCCTCAACCTGGCGCTCCTCGTGCTCGCGCTGCCGCCGGTGGTCCTGCTCCAGCGCAGCCTCCTGCACGCCCAGCTCCAGGCCGCCGCCCGCACGGATCCCAAGACGGGCCTGCTCAACGCGGCCGCCTGGCAGCGTGAGGCCGACACGGAGATCGTCCGTGCCCGCCGTACCGGGGAGACGCTGGCGCTGCTGATCATCGACATCGATCACTTCAAACGGGTCAACGACCGCCACGGCCACCTCGTCGGCGACCAGGTGCTGGTCGGGGTGGCGGCCACGCTGCGCAGCCAGCTGCGCGACTACGACGTCGTGGGGCGGTTCGGCGGGGAGGAGTTCGTGGTCCTCCTGCCGCGCGCCGACGTCCACGAGGCCCGCCGGGTCGCCGAACGCCTCAGGACCCGCATCGGCCGCATGGCCGTGCCCGCGGACGACGCCATGATCACCGTGACGATCTCGGCCGGGGTAGCGATCATGAGCGTCCACGGCGACGACCTCATCGAACTCCTCGCCGCCGCCGACCTGGCCCTCTACCGAGCCAAGGAACTCGGCCGCGACCGCATCTGCATCCCCGCCGTCCAACCCCCCAAACCCCCACCCCCCTCGCCCTAACCAGGCTCCCCACAAGACCACGCCACCCTCCCCCAGAGAGCTCCCACCTCACGGCATGCCCTCGCACGGGCCTGCATGCCGCACAGCGTGCCCGCCGTACGGGGTGCCCACCACACGGCGTGCCCGCTGCATGCGTGTCCGTCGTGTGGGGTGCTCGGGCTGGGGTGTCGGTTGCTTGGACGCGCGGTTGTACGGCGTGCGTCGCCGGTCTCGTGGCGGCCTGCAGGGACTTGGGCCACGCGGGGAAGCCTCGTCGCGGCGCTCTCTTGCGCAGGGGAGCGCGGAGCCTTGCTGCCAGGGCTCGCGCCGCATGGGTGCGTGCCGTACGGGGTGCCCACCACACGGCGTCCCGCCGCATGCGCGCCCGCCGTATGCGCGTCCGCCGTAAGGGGTGCTCAGGCTGGGGCGCCGATTGCTCGGGCGCGCGGCGGCTGTACGGCGTGCCTGCCGCGCGGGGTGCCTGCCGCACAGCGTTCCCGCCGTACGGGGTGCCGGCTGCATGCGCGTCTGTCGTATGGGGTGCTCGGGCTGGGGTGTCGGTTGCTTGGGGGCGCGGTTGTACGGCGTGCGTCGCTGGTCTCGTGGCGGACTGCAGGGACTTGGGCTACGCAGGGAAGCCTTGGCGTGGTGGTCTCGTGGGCAAGGGCGGCGCGCTGCTGTGGGGGTTGTTTCGGGTGGGTTGGGTGGCGAGGGGGTTTTCCGTGGGGGCTTCTTGGCGGTTGGGGGTGTTTGGTTCTTCTGGGTTCGGGGGGAGGGAGCCTGCATGAAGCTTGTGCGGGAACCCCTAAGCTAGGGAGCATGCCCGAGTACATCTACACGTTGCAGCGCGTGCGCAAGGCGCATGGCGACAAGGTCGTCCTTGACGACGTCACGCTGTCGTTCCTGCCGGGAGCCAAGATCGGCGTCCTGGGCCCGAACGGTACCGGAAAGTCGACGCTGCTGCGCATGATGGCCGGTCTTGAGCAGCCGTCGAACGGCGATGCGAAGCTGATGCCCGGGTTCACCGTGGGCATGCTGCAGCAGGAGCCCCCACTCAACGAAGAGAAGACCGTGCTCGGCAACGTCCAGGAGGGCGTGGCCGACACGATGGCGAAGCTGGCGCGGTTCAACGAGATCGCCGAGCTGATGGCCACCGACTACAGCGACGCCCTGCTCGAGGAGATGGGCAAGCTGCAGGACGCGCTGGACCACAGCAACGCCTGGGATCTCGACTCCCAGCTGGAGCAGGCGATGGACGCGCTGCGCTGCCCGCCGCCCGACGCGGACGTGACGAAGCTGTCCGGTGGCGAGCGCCGCCGCGTGGCGCTGTGCAAGCTGCTGCTCGAGGCCCCCGACCTGCTGCTGCTCGACGAGCCCACCAACCACCTCGACGCCGAGAGCGTGCAGTGGCTGGAGTCGCACCTGGAGAAGTACGCGGGCACGGTGCTGGCCGTCACCCACGACCGTTACTTCCTCGACAACGTGGCCAACTGGATCCTCGAGCTCGACCGCGGCCGCTGCTACCCCTACGAGGGCAACTACTCCACCTACCTCGACATGAAGGCCCAGCGCCTCAAGGTCGAGGGCCAGAAGGACGCCAAGCGCAAGAAGCGCCTGGAGGACGAGCTGGAGTGGGTCCGCTCCAATCCGAAGGCCCGCCAGACGAAGAGCAAGGCCCGTCTGCAGCGCTATGAGGAGATGGCGGCGGAGGCGGACAAGCACCGCAAGCTGGACTTCGAGGAGATCCAGATCCCGCCGGGCCCGCGCCTGGGCACCACGGTGATCAGGGCCAACCAGCTCACCAAGGGCTTCGACGACCGCGTGCTGATGGAAAAGCTCACGTTCGACCTGCCGCGCAACGGCATCGTCGGCGTCATCGGCCCGAACGGCGTCGGCAAGACCACCCTGTTCCGCATGATCACCGACGGCGAGATGCCCGATTCGGGATCGATCACGGTCGGCGATACCGTCAAGATCTCCTACGCCGACCAGTCGCGCGGCGGCATCGACCCGAGCAAGAACGTCTGGGAGGTCGTCTCCGACGGGCTCGACCACATCAAGGTCGGCAACGTCGAGATGCCGTCCAGGGCCTACATCGCGGCGTTCGGCTTCAAGGGTCCGGACCAGCAGAAGAAGTCCGGCGTGCTGTCGGGCGGCGAGCGCAACCGGCTCAACCTGGCGCTCACCCTCAAGCAGGGGGGCAACGTCCTCCTGCTCGACGAGCCGACCAACGACCTCGACACCGATACCCTGTCGTCGCTGGAGAACGCGCTGCTCGACTTCCCGGGCTGCGCGGTCATCACCTCGCACGACCGGTGGTTCCTCGACCGCATCGCCACCCACATCCTGGCGTGGGAGGAAGGCTCGAACTGGTTCTGGTTCGAGGGCAACTTCGCCGACTACGAGAAGAACAAGATCGAGCGCCTCGGCGCCGACGCGGCCCGCCCGCACCGGGTCACCTACCGCAAGCTCGGCCGCGACTAGCGTTCCCGGCCTCGCCGTACACGACCATCCCTGTACGGCGAGGCCGTAGCGCTACGGCGAAGCCGAGATAGTACGGCGAGGCCGAAGCGCTACGGCAAGGCCGCGAAGTACGGCAAAGCCGAGACGGTAAGGCAAGGCCGAAGAACTACGGGCAGGGCCGGGCTGAAGGCAACGGCGGGGCCGGGTAGTGCGGCCAGGGCGAGGAGCTACGGCGGGGCCGGAGGGCTGGGCGAGGCCGTAAGCGCGGTGGGGGTTACGAGCGGCGTTCTGCGAGGGCGCAGGCGACCGCGCCGATCAGCATGCCGATCCCGGCCAGGGCCATCAGGCCGGCGGAGTCGCGGTAGATCTCCAGGAGGCTCGGCGTGGCGCCGAGCACTGCGAAGAGCAGCAGCACCACACCGCTGAGCAGGAACGCGTTCCTGAAGATCCGCGCGGAGTCCGCCGGACCGCGGCGGGCTCGCCGGGCCCCGTCGAGGAAGGCGAGCACGCACAGGATGGCGGGTAACGCGCCGTAGAGATCACCCATGTGGATGATCGTAGGGCGGGGCCAGGCGGTGTGGTGAGGGTTACGGCCTTCCGCGAGCGTGCTGCGCTCAGGCCTCCTGGGGGATGGGTGCGGGGGCGGGGCGGCGCCAGGGGCCGTGGAAGAGGACGATGGCGGGGATGAACAGGACCAGGCAGCCGAGCGCCACCAGCAGCCAGGTCTGCCAGTTCGTGGCCTCGACGACCCGCGGGATCACCAGCAGGCCGACGACCGCGATGGCCTTGGTGAGGAACCCGAACAGGCCCCAGGCGGTCCCCTGCAGGCGCGGGTCCACGTCCTCGGCGTCCTCGGAGTAGTTGGCCATCCAGGGGCCGTAGGCCACCCCGAGCGACCCGCCGAGCAGCGCCCCGACCACCATGAGCTGCCCGGTCGACACGTCGTCCTGACCGAGGATGAGAGCCAGGTAGGCGGTCACGAGCACCGAGGCGATCGTCCCGCCCAGCGAGTACGGCTTGCGCAGCTGCGTACGGTCGGACACCCGCCCCACGATGATCAGCGTGATCAGGTTGAAGCTCCAGAACGCCGCCATGATCGTGGAGGCCTTGGCGGCGCTGATGCCCAGCGCGGTGGTGAGCATCGTCTGCCCGAACAGGGACAGCGTGATGTAGAGGACGAGCCACAGCGAGATCCCCACCACGTGCGCCCAGATGTTGCGCCGGGCGAAGAGCGCGCGCATGCGCGGCGGCCGGGACAGGTCGACGACCTCGCTGGCGGCGCTTTCGGTGTGCTGGATCCTGGCCCGCAGCTCGGGGGAGAGGTCGGCGATGTTGAACGCGATCACCAGCGAGATGACCAGCGAGAAGCACCCCATGATGACGAACTGCGAGCGCCACGAGTCGTGGAAGACCGGCAGGGTGGCCCCGGCGATCGCGGCGGCCAGGAAGTTGGCGCCCACCGGCCCCCAGGTCCAGAAGCCGAACGCCTGAGCGCGGCCCATCCGGGGTGAGAAGTCCCTGATCAGCGGGGCCGTGCTGGCCATCGCGACGCCGTCGACGAACGCGAGCAGGATCCGCGCGAGCAGCAGGTCGCGGGGGCTGTGCACGAGGGTCATGACGAAGCAGCACAGGGCGGTGAGCAGCATCAGCGGGACGAGGAGCCGTACCCGCCCGAGCCGGTCGGTGAGCCGCCCGCCCAGGATCGAGGCGATGGCGCCCGCGATGGCGGCGGCGCCGGAGACCAGGCCGTAGGTGGCCAGCGTCATGTGCAGGTCTTTGAGCAGCAGCGGGACGACGGGAGCGATCTGGCCCTCGTAGGAGCCGATGAGGATGGCCAGCACGGCCATCGTGAGGATCTTCATGCGGCGCGAACCAGTGGGGTATTCGTCGAGCTCGCGGACATAGAACAGCCTCATGCGGCCTGCCTTCCTCAAAGTTCTAGAAGTAGGCTCTAGAATCCTTTTCTGGGAGACTCCTCCTCGCGCCCGCCTGAGTCAAGGGGTGCAATGATTGGAATGTGATTCTAGGATTAGGTCCAGGAAAGGAGTCGTGCGTGGATCTTGAACTCGACGGCCTGGAGGTCAGGTTCGACCACACGGCCGTGGCCGCGCCCCGGATCAGAGACCTGCTGCCGATCTACCGTGACCTGCTGGGCGGGGTCTACCTGGGCGGTGGCGACCACCCGGACAGCGGCTACCGCACGCTGCAGCTGACCTACGCCAACGGCAGCAAGATCGAGCTGATGGAGCCGCTGGCAGGCTCGACGTTCTTCGACAGCTTCTTCGAGCTCACCCGCGGCCGCGGCGGAGTTCACCACCTGAACTTCCACGTCAGCGACATCGACGCGGCGGTGGCCCGGCTGACCGAGCGCGGCTACCGCCTGCACGGCCTCAACCTCGGCAACCCGCGCTGGCGCGAGGTCTTCCTGCATCCGAAGGAGGCCCACGGCGTGCTCATCCAGCTCGCCCAGCCGGGGCCGCGCGACGGCGAGAGCCGTCCCTCGCTCGAGGAGCTCCTGGCGGGCCGCGGATGGCAGGGCAACGGGGTGCCCAGCCCATGAAGCCCGTCCCCAGACCCACTCCCGAGACGCGGCCGTTCTGGGACGGCGCCGCTGCTGGGCAGCTGCGGATCCAGCGCTGCCTGGCCTGCGAGCGGCACTACTTCTACCCCCGGCCCGGCTGCCCGCGCTGCGGCTCCGACCAGGTCGAATGGGTCACCGCCAGCGGCCGCGGCACGCTCTACTCCTACGTGATCAACCACCGCCCCGCACCCGGCTTCGAGGACGAGACGCCTTACGCGATCGCCGTCGTGGAGCTGGAGGAGGGCGTCCGCATGATGACCAACCTCGTAGGGATCGAGCCGACCCCCGAGAACCTGCCCCTCGACCTGCCCCTGCGCGTCGTCTTCGAGCAGCGCGGCGAGGTATGGATCCCGCTGTGGGAGGTGGCGCGGTGACCATCGTGATCGCCGGTGCCGCCGAGACGGACGAGGTGGGCCGCCTGCCGTACCACTCGACCCTGCGGCTGCACCTGGAGGCCGCGCGCAACGCGCTGGCCGACGCGAACATGACCAAGGACGACATCGACGGCATCGCCACCGTGGGCACGCCGGGTCCCATCCAGGTCGCGCACGCGCTCGGCATCTCGCCGACCTGGCTCGACGGCACCGCGGTGGGCGGCTCGTCGTTCCTGTTCCACGTACGGCACGCCGCCGCGGCCGTCTCCGCCGGGCTGTGCCGTACCGTGCTGATCACCCATGGGGAGTCGGGCAGGTCCCGCGTGGGCGCGGGGCGGTACGCGATGACGGCCGACTCGGTGTTCGGGCAGTTCGAGCTGCCCTACGGCGTGCTGGGGCCGCCGACGCTGTTCACGCTGACGGCGCTGCGGTACATGAAGGAGACCGGGCTCACGCACGAGCAGCTGGCCGGTGTGGCGGTGGCGCAGCGGCGATGGGCGTCGATGAACCCGCGGGCCATGTACCGTGACCTGATCACCGTCGAGGACGTGCTGGCCTCGCGGCTGGTGGCCTATCCGTTCCACCTGCTGGAGTGCTGCCTGGTCACCGACGGCGGCGGGGCGCTGATCGTCACCACGGCGGAGCGGGCCAGGCGGAGCCCGGTCCACCTGCTCGGGTCCGGCGAGGCGGCCGAGTCGCCTGTCATCTCGCAGATGGAGGACTTCACCACGTCCAAGGCGTTCCGGGTGTCGGGAGAGGCGGCCTTCCGCGAGGCCAAGATCTCGCACGCGGACGTGGACCATCTCATGGTGTACGACGCCTTCGCCCACGTGCCGATCTACGGCCTGGAGGACCTCGGCTTCGTCGAGCGCGGCGAGGCAGGGGCCTTCATCGAGGAGGGCCACACCTCGCCCGGCGGCCGGCTGCCCATGAACACCAACGGCGGCGGGCTGTCGTACACGCACACCGGGATGTACGGCATGTTCGCCATCCAGGAGTCGGTCCGCCAGCTCCGCGGCGAGGCGGCCGCCCAGGTGCCGGGTGCCGAGATCAGCGTCGTCCTCGGCAACGGCGGCATGTTCTCCTCCGCCGCCACTCTGGTCCTGGCCGGCCATCTCTGATGACTCATCGCGATTCGCGATGAGTGGGTGCGGGGATTGATCACCGCCGACCTGCGGGTCACGCCCGCCGCCGCGGGGTGGGTTCTGACCGTGCACGCGCTGGCGCTCGGGGCGGGCACCGCGCTGTTCGGGCGGCTCGTCGACGCCTGGGGCGCGCGGCGGACGCTGGCGTTCGGGTCGGCGATCCTCGCCCTCGGCACCCTCACCTGCCTGCTGTCGCCGAACCTGGGCTGGCTCATCGCCGGGCGGTTCCTGCTGGCCGCGGGATCCGGCGCGATGACCACGACGGCCATCACGCTGGCCGGGAGCAGCCCGGCCGAGCACCGGGCGCGGTTGCTGGGGATCTTCGGCGCCGTGCTCGCCGTGTTCTCGGCCGGTGCCACGCTGGCCGCCGGGTTGATCACGGCGGGCCTCTCCTGGCGCGTCACGGTCGTGCTGCCCGCGCTGTCGCTGCTCGCGGTCCCCTTGACGGTACGGCCGGCCGCCGCGAGCCGGGGGAGCGGCCGCCCGGTCGACCTGCCGGGGGCGGTGCTGCTCACGGCGGCCGCCGCGGCGCTGCTGATCCTGATCCAGGCGCCGGTGCTGCGCCTGGCCTGGCCGCGGGGCGTCGTCGGGGCCGCGCTGTCGCGCATGTCCGGGGCGGTCTCCGGCGGTCCCCGCCTGCCGGCGGCGATCATCACGGTGTCGGCGCTGGCGCTGGGGTGGATCGGGCTGTCGGGAGGCGGGATCGCCGCGCCGCTGCTGGCCGCCGCCACGGGGGTGGCCGCGTTCACGGTCACCCAGGTCGTGACGACGGCCCAGCTGTCGGCGCACGTGCCCGTGGAACGCCGGGGCGCCGCCATCGGCCTGCGCAACCTGGCCTTCTTCGTCGGCGGCGCCGTGGGCTCGGCCACCGTGGGCACGCTCTCCCACGCCCTGCCCCTGCCCACGGCGCTGGCCCTGGTCGGCCTCCTCCCGCTGGCCGCCGCCGGGCTGTCACTGGCGCTGCGCTGACCTACGGGGCGTGCCAGGTGATCAGGGCGTCGAGGGCCTCGACGGTGGAGCCGGTGACCAGCAGGGGGTTGACCTCCAGGGACTCCAGGCAGTCGCCGAGGGACTGGGCGACCTCGGCCAGGCCGGTTACGACGGCGGCGACGGCATCGAGGTCGGCCGGCGGGGTGCCGCGGGCGCCTGCCAGGAGGCGGGCGCCACGCAGTTCCGTCAACGCCTGCCGTACCTCGTGGTGGTCGACCGGCAGGACGCGCAGGGCCGTGTCGCGCAGGACCTCCACCCACACCCCGCCCAGGCCGACCGCGAGCGTGAGGCCCCAGGCGGGGTCGCGGACGATGCCCACCAGGAGTTCCACGCCGCTCTTGCGGTGTGGCTGGACGAGGGCGTCGGTGCCGGGGATGGCCGCGTAGGCGGCCGTCACCGCGTCGGGGGTGGCCAGGTCGAGGTGGACGCCGCCGACGTCGCTCTTGTGCCCGAGCCCGTCGGCGGACACCTTGAGCACGACCGGGTACCCGAAGGCCTCGGCCGCCGCCACGGCCTCGCCGGGCGAGCGCACCAGGCGCGAGGGCACCACAGGGATCCCGGCCTCGCCGAGGAACGCGGCCGCCCGGTGCTCCGCCCACACTCCCGCCGCACCGGCGGGCGGCCGGGCGGCAGCTCGCGCGGAGGGAGCCTGCGGCGCTGTCGCGGCCGAGGCGCGGGCCCGGGTCTCGGACCAGCGGACGGCGGCGCCGATGGCCTGGATGCCGTGCTCGATGCCGCCGAGCACGTGCGGGTAGCCGGTCTCCTGCTGGACCGTGCGGCCGAACTCGGTGACGTCGGTGAGGACGTTGCTGACCGCCACCACAGGCACGGGCGAGCCCGCGATGGTGCGGGCGGTGGCCGAGTACGCCGCGAGCGTCGGGCCGGGATCCGGCGGGGCCGTCTTGGGCGGCTCCGACAGCAGCATGACCACGTCGATGCCGGGATCCTGGGTCACCACCGTCAGGGCACGGCTGAGCAGCGTCCGGTCGATGAGGATGTAGCCGGTGACGTCCAGCGGGTTCTGCACCGTGGCGAACGGCGGCAGGAACGCCGCCAGCCGCTCCACCGTCTCCGGGGAGAACGGCGGCAGCGTGAGCCCCTCGTCCTGGGCGCGGTCGGCGATGATCTCCGAGGCGCCGCCCGACGGGGTGACCACGCCGACGCGCCGGCCGGGCAGCGGTCCGGTGGTCGCCAGCAGCCCTGAGGTGATCATCAGGTCCTCGAGCGACCGCACCCGGATCACGCCGAGCTGACGGAACGCGGCGTCGATCACGTCGTCGTCGCCCACCAGCGCCCCGGTGTGCGCCTGCGCGGTGTGCGAGGCGAGCTCGCTGCGCCCGATCTTCAGCGCCACGACGGGCTTGCCCGCCAGCAGCGCCCTGCGCGCCACCCGGGAGAACTCGGCCGGATTCCGCACCGACTCCAGGAACAGCGCGATGACCTTCGTGGCCGGATCGTCGACCAGGTAGTCGATCACGTCGGTCACGCTGACGACCGATTCGTTCCCCATCGACGTGAGCAGGCTTATCCCGATATTTCGTGACAGGGCGAAGGCGAGCACCGAACTGGCCAGCGCCCCGCTCTGCAGCACCACGCCCACCGACCCGCGCAGCAGCGGTGAGGGAATCGGCAGGCCGTACGGCGTGACCGAGGCGGCGGCGTTGACGAACCCGTTCCCGTTCGGACCCAGGATCGTCAGCGCGTGCTCCCTGGCCAGCTCGGCGACCTCGTCCTCGAGCGCGGCGCCCTCGGGACCCGCCTCGCCGAAGCCCGCGGTGAGGATCACGTACGACCGGATGCCCAGCTTGGCGCCCTCCCGCAGCACCGCCAGCACCGCGCCCGTCGGCACCATGACGTAGGCCAGGTCCACCGGCCCGGGGATCTCCGACAGGCTGCGGTGGGCGGGCATCCCGTGCACCACCCCGCCCCGCGGGTTGACCAGGTGCACCTCGCCCGCGAACCCGTGGGTACGCAGGTTGAGCAGCGTGCTGATGGACCAGCCCGACTTGTCGGTGGCCCCCACCAGGGCTATGGAGCGGGGGCTGAACAGCTCTGCGACGCCCATGTCACTCCCCGATGGTGCCGAGGCGCACGTGCCCCTTGATCAGGTTCCGCGCGATCGTCCGCCGCTGGATCTCGTCGGTGCCCTCGAAGATCCGCAGCAGCCGCAACTCCCGGTACCACCGCTCGATCGGCAGCTCCTTGGTGTAGCCCATGCCGCCGTGGATCTGCAGCACCCGGTCGACCACCTGGTTGGCCATCACGGCGCCGTTGAGCTTGGCGATGGAGGAGGCGTGGCGCGCGTCCATGCCCTGCCCCACGCGCCAGGCCGCGTACAGCGTGAGCCACTTGGCCGCCTCGATCTCCACCTGCGAGTCCGCGATCATCCACTGGATCGCCTGGTATTCGGAGATCGTCTGACCCATCGACTTGCGGATCTTGGCGTAGTCGACGGCCATGCCCAGCATCCGCTCGGCCGACCCGATCGCCCGCGCCGGGATCATGTACCTGCCTTGCCCGATCCACTGCATCGCCAGGTCGAACCCCTTGCCCAGCTCCCCGAGGATGTTCTCCTCCGGCACCCGCACGTCCTGGAACACCAGCGAGGCCGGTCCCCACTCGCCCATCGTCGGGATCGGCTCCGAGCGCCACCCCATGTCCCGATCGACCAGGAAGCAGGTCACGCCGTACGGCTCGGCCACGGCGAAGACCATGACGAAGTCGGCCTCGTTCCCGCCGGTGATGAACGTCTTCTCCCCGTTGATGACCCACTCGGCGCCGTCACGCACGGCCTTGGTGCGGATGTTGCGGGCGTCGGAGCCCGCCCCCGGCTCGGTGATCGCGAAGCAGGAACGGCGCTCGCCCTCGATCGTCGGGATCAGGTAGCGCTGCTTCTGCTCGCCGGTGCCCGCGTACAGGATGTTGTCGGCCGACCCGCCGAAGGAGAACGGGACGAAGGTCCTGCCCAGCTCCATCGCGATGATCGCGGACATCACCGGGCCCAGCGCGGCCCCGCCGTACTCCTCGGGGGTGTTGATGCCCCAGAAGCCCATCTTCCTGGCCTTGGCCCGCAGGTCGCGGTGCACCACGGGGTCGATGCCCGGGCGCCCGGCCCGCTCGTTGCGCAGCACGTCGGGCTCCAGCGGCATGATCTCCTTCTCCACGAAGGACCGGACCGTGTCGCGGATCTGACGTTCCTCGGAACTGAGCGAGAAGTCCACCGCCGCCTCCCAAATTTCTAGAATGCTCCTCTAGTAATAGATTCTAGCCAGGTGGCGGAGGTGTCAAGAATTGAGTTCTAGAATCAGGGACATGGCACGTAAGTCCTCATGGGAGTGGAGCCGCACGGCGCAGACGCGCCAGAGCATGCTGCAGGCGGCGCGCGAGATCTTCGCCGAGCACGGCTTCGCCGAGGCCAACGTCGCCGACGTGGTGGCCCGCGCGGGCTCCAGCGTCGGCAGCCTCTACCACCACTTCGGCGGCAAGACCGAGCTGTTCCTGGCGCTGTACGAGGACCACCAGGCCGCGCACGAGGAGGCCTCGGCCTCCAGCGTGGCCAAGGCCAAGCAGGCCGGGGTCGCCGACCCGGTCGAGCTGCTCATCGCGGGCGCGCGGGCCTATCTGGCCGGAGCCTGGGAGCGGCGGGACCTGGTCAGGCTCTTCATGGAGGGCGACGGCCCGCCCGGATTCGAGCTGCTCCGCCGCACCCGGGGCCGCGAGTGGATCCGGCAGAACGCGGTCCTGCTGGGAGCCAGCGGCGACCCTGTCGACCGTTTCATGGTCACCGTGCTGACCAGCATCATCGGTGAGGCGGCGCGTGAGGTCGTCACCAGCGACACGGAGGAGGCGGCGCAGGAGGTCATCGACGCCGCGATGGTCCTCATCCGCCGCCTGGACCCGCTCAAGCGCCCCGAGTAGCCCTCCCATGGTCGAGCACCACGGTGCCGTCGTCCTTCGTGGTACGGAAGAGCACCCCGTCGCCGTCGAGCCAGATCGAGACCGTCAGCGACTCGCCGGGGAAGACCGGGCTGGTGAAGCGCCCTGACATCGCGCGAAGTCCGCCCAGCGCGTGGAGCAGCGCCCGCCCGGTGATCCCGTAGGTGCACAGGCCGTGCAGGATCGGGCGCGGGAACCCGGCACGGGCCGCGAAGTCCGGATCCGAGTGCAGGGGGTTGTAATCGCCCGACAGGCGATAAATCAGGGCCTGCTCGGGCTTGGTGGGATAAGTCACCTTATGGTCGGGAGCCCTGGACGGCTCCGCCCACTCCGCCCGGGGACCCCGCGAACCCCCGAACCCGCCCTCGCCCCGGATGAACACCGCGCTCCTGCTGGTGATCACCGGCTCGCCGGTGGCCAGGTCGACGGCCCTGGCCTCGGTCGTCACCAGCGCTCCCGACCCCTTGTCGTAGATGCCTGTCACGCGCGAGGACGTGCGCACCCCGCCGACGGGCGGCAGCTCCCTGTGCAGCTCGAAGGCCTGCTCGGCATGGACCAGCATGGCGGGATCGAAATCGCCCAGCCGGCGCCCCGCCGGCGCCTGGGCGGCCAGCACCGCGAAGGTGGGCAGCACCCGCTGGCCCTTCTCCGTGGTGTACTCCAGCTCGGAGATCCCCGCGCCCACGCCGAGCGCGTACAGCATCGTGTCCTTGGCGGTCCAGGTCCGCTCGACCGGCTCGCTGTCGACGCCGATCAGGCCGTGGTCGAGTCCCATCGTCCTACTCCGGGATCTGGCCGTTGGTCAGGGCGTTCTTGGCGGCCTTGGCGACCAGGTCCGGGATCACCCCGCCCAGTTCCGCCGGATCCCACCGGCTGCCCTTGTCCACGGCGGGACCCGCGTGCCAGCCCTCGGCCACGCTGATCACCCCGGCCCGCACGTTGAACACGCGGCCGGTGACCCCGCGCGCCTCCCTGCTGGCCAGCCAGACCACCAGCGGCGCGATGTCGTCGGGGTCGGCGCTGGCCAGGCCGGAACCCTGCCCGGCGACCAGGTTCTCGGTCATCCTGGTCAGCGCCGCGGGCGCGATCGCGTTGACCGTCACGCCGTACCGCTCCAGCTCCTTCGACGCGATGACCGTCAGGGCCGCGATGCCCGCCTTGGCCGCGCCGTAGTTGCCCTGCCCGGGATTGCCGTAGATGCCGGAGGAGGAGGTCGTGTTGATGATGCGCGCGTCCACCTCATGCCCGGCTTTGGCCCTTTCCCGCCAGTAGGCCGCCGCGTGCCGCATCGGCGCGAACGTGCCGCGCAGGTGCACCCGGATGACCGCGTCCCACTCCTCGGGCGTCATGTTCACCAGCATCCGGTCACGCAGGATCCCGGCGTTGTTGACCACCGCGTGCACGTCGCCGAAGTGATCGACGGCCGACCGGATCAGGCGCTCGGCGCCCTCGAAGTCCGAGACGTCCTCGCCGTTGACGATCGCCTCGCCGCCCAGCGCCTTGATCTCCTCGACGACCTCGTTGGCCGCGTCGGACGATCCCGTCCCGTCCACGGCCGCGCCCAGGTCGTTGACCACGACCCTGGCGCCCTGCCTGGCGAACTCCAGCGCGTGCCCGCGCCCGATGCCCCTGGCCGCGCCCGTGACGATGACGACGCGGTCCTCCATGATCCCGATCATCCGACCCACTCCTTGACCGACGGCCGTTGCGAATTTGATTCTAGTATTGAAATCTAGAAATCGACCACCGGCCCGGGGACGATGGGTCCGAGTGTGGCCGGTACGGTGGCTGCCGTGGTTGCACTACGGCACGTTTTCCTGCGCATGGTCAGATTCGCGGACATCGACTCCCTCGGTCACGTGAACAACGTCCGCTTCCTCGACTACCTGGAGGACGCCCGGTTCGAGATGTTCCATCTGGACCCGCACCGCGCGGGGGAGGGCCCCTTCAAGGGGCTCGTGGTGGCCAAGCACGAGATCCAGTACCGCCGCCCGCTCGACTTCAGGGCCGAGCCCGTCAGGGTGGAGACCTGGGTGACCGAGATCAGGGCCGCCCGGTTCACGCTCGAGCACGAGATCCTCGACGACCACGACCTCTACGTCACCGCCAGGTCCGTCATCGTGGCCTACGACGTCGAGCGGGCCGCCCCGCGCCGCCTCACCGAGGACGAGCTCACCTACCTCAAGAAATTCGCCGCCACATCGTGAGGAGCCGGCGCTGGGTGATGCTCGCGTTAGGCGTCAACGCGCACGCGAGCGTGACCCTGGGACTCTTCGGACTCCCGCTGGTGATCCCCGACATCCAGCACCACTTCGGCGTCTCGCTGCCCGTGGCCGGCGTCATCGCCAACGCCCCCGGCTTCGGCGTCCTGGCCGCCCTGGTCGTCTGGGGTCTGCTGGCCGACCGGCGGGGCGAGCGGCTCATCCTGGGCACGGGCGTCGGCGCCGCCGCCGTGCTGCTCGCCGCCGTGGCCATGGCGCGCTCCACCTGGGCCGTGGTGATCCTGCTCGCGCTGGCCGGCGCGGCAGGTTCGGCCGCGATGGTGGGCGGCGGGCGCATCGTGCTGCGCTGGTTCGAGCCGCCGGAACGCGGCGTCGCGATGGGGCTGCGCCAGGTCTCCTACACGCTCGGCATGGCGGTGGCCGCCTTCGTCCTGCCGCCGGTCTCCCGCGCGCACGGCATCCCCGGCGTCCTGATCGTCTGCGCCGCGGTCAGCCTGGTCGCCGCCGTGCTGGCCGCGCTGTTCCTGGCCGAGCCGCCCCGGTCCCTGTCCGGCGAGTCCGCGGCTCCCGGTGGCTCGCCGTACCGGCAGCTGTCGCTGTGGCGCGTGCACGCCACCAGCGGGCTGCACGCGGTGCCCCAGGTGATCGTCAGCACGTACGGCGTGGCCTGCCTGGTGGGCCTCTACCGCTGGGACAGCGTTGCCGCAGGGCAACTGTTCGGCGTGGCGGCCATCGGCGGCGCGGCCGTCAGGATCGTGGTCGGCCGGTGGTCCGACCGGGTCGGGCTGCGGATGAGCCCGCTGCGGCGGCTCACGCTCGGGACCGTGGTCGTGGTGTCGCTGCTCATCCTCGGCGTCGTCACCCGCTCCTGGCTGGGCCCCGCCATGCTGGCCCTGGCCGCGGTGTTCACCGTCGCGGGGAACGGCCTGGCCTACCTGAAGGCGGGGGAACTGGCGGGACCCGGCTGGGCGGGACGCGTGCTCGGCGCGCACAACAGCGTCCAGAACGTGGTCGCGCTGATCGTCACGCCGCTGGCCGGGCTGCTGATCTCCGGTGCCGGGTACGGCGCCGGGTTCGCGGCGGGCCTGGCCTGCGTGCTGATCTCGTTACCCGTCATCCCGGCGCGCGGGGAGCGGAGACCCTGACATCCAGGCCGCGGTGTCGGGTGGCAGGAGGTCTCCGTCGAGCGGTCCGCTTGCCAGGAGCACCGTCTCGTGCGGCGGTAGCCGTACCGGATCGGGGCCGCAGTTGATCGCGCAGGTCAGCGGGCCGCGGGTGAAGAAAAGCGCACCCTCGGGTGAAGGCAGCCACTCCAGCGTGTAAGGAATGGATCGCACCAGGTCACGGCGGCAGGACAGGGCCCGGCGGTAGAACTCCAGGGTGGATTCGGGGTCCCCGCTCTGGCGCTCGGCGCTCAGTTCGGCGAACTCGGCCGGCTGCGGGAGCCAGGGCGCGACGCCGTCGCGGGAGAAACCGTAGGACGGGCTGCCGGTAGTCCAGGGAAGGGGCACCCGGCAGCCGTCCCGTCCGGGGATCTTGCCGTTGGATCGGGCGAAAACGGGATCCTGGCGAGCCTCCGGGGGAAGATCCTCTACCTCCGGGAGGCCAAGTTCCTCCCCCTGGTAGAGATATACAGACCCGGGAAGCGCGAGCATTGTCACTAATGCGGCTTTTGCCCGCATGAGTCCTGTTCCTGGATCAGCGGTCCCGTAGCGCGTCCGGTGGCGCACCACGTCGTGGTTGGACAGGACCCAGGTCGCGAACGGCACCGCCGCCAGCGTGTCGTCGATCACCGTCTTGAAGGCCGTCGGCGACCAGGGCGCGAGCAGCCAGGCGAAGTTGAAGCTCTGCTGGAGCTCGTCCGGCCGCACGTACCGGGCCAGATCCTCGGCGCTGTCGGTCCACACCTCGCCCACGGCCATCCGCTCGCCCGGGTAGGAGTCGAGCACCTCGCGCCAGGCGCGGTAGACGCCGTGCACCTCGGGCTGCCCCCACACGGGCGAGCGTGACCTGAAGCTCTGGTCCTGGACGTCCGGCAGCCCTTCGGCCTTGTACAGCCCCATCGCCACGTCGATGCGGAACCCGTCGACACCCCTGTCCAGCCAGAACCGCAGGATGTCGAGGAACTCCTGGTGCACCGCGGGGTTGCGCCAGTTGAAGTCCGGCTGCTCGGGCGCGAACAGGTGCAGGTACCACGACCCGTCGGCGACCTGCGTCCAGGCGGGCCCGCCGAAGGTCGACTGCCAGTTGTTCGGCTCGTCGGCGAAGACGTACCGGTCGCGCAGCCCCTGGCGGAACCACGGGTGCCGGTCGGAGCTGTGGTTGGGCACGATGTCGACGATCACCCGCAGCCCCAGCTCGTGCGCGTCGCCCACCAGCGCCTCGAAGTCGCCGAGCGTGCCGAACAGCGGGTCGACGTCGCGGTAGTCGGCCACGTCGTACCCGCCGTCGGCCATCGGCGAAGGATAGAAGGGCGTCAACCAGACCGCGTCGACGCCCAGTTCCTTCAGGTACGGCAGGCGTTCCCTGATCCCGGGCAGGTCACCCACGCCGTCGCCCGAGGCGTCGGCGAAACTGCGGACATAGATCTCGTAGACGACGGCATCACGCCACCAGGGGGTCTCCATGTGGCGTGTTTGCCCGTTATGCCGGTGAGTTCACCAGGCTCTGCGCCGCGTAGACGAGGTAGTCCCACAGACGGGTCTCCTGCTCGGGAGTGAGACCGAGCGACTGGACCGCGTCGTGCATGTGCTTGAGCCACGCGTCGCGCTCGGCCTCGCCGATGACGAACGGCATGTGCCGCATCCGCAGCCGCGGATGGCCGCGCTCCTGGCTGTAGGTGTTCGGACCGCCCCAGTACTGGATGAGGAACCCGCGCAGCCGATCCTCCGCGCCCGTGAGGTCTTCCTCGGGGTAAAGGGGGCGCAGCAGCGGATCGTTGGCGACTCCTTCGTAGAAGGCGTGCACGAGCCGCCGGAAGGTCTCCTCGCCCCCGACGGCTTCATAGAAGGAGGTTTCTGTCACCCGATTAGCCTATGCGCTGGCAGCCATGGCGATGCCCGCCGAGTCCAGCGCCGACTTCACCCGCAGCCGCAGTTCCCTGGCCACGTGGGCCTGCTGGGCGGGCAGCGTCTTGGCCGAGATCCTGAACACCACCGAGCTGTCGGACAGCTGCTCCACGCCGAACACCGACGGCGGCTCCACGATCATCGTCTCGCGGAACTCGGGCTCGCCCCAGAGCTCGTCCGCCACCTTGTCCAACAGCGCCCGGACGGCGGGGATGTCGCTGTCGTAGGCGACGGGAACATCCAGGTAGGCGCGCGACCAGCCCTGCGACTCGTTGCCCACGCGGGTGATGGTGCCGTTGCGGACGTACCACACGCGGCCGTCGGCGTCGCGCAGCCGGGTGACGCGCAGGGTGACCGCCTCGACGGTGCCGGAGGCGGCGCCCGCGTCGATCACGTCGCCCACGCCGTACTGGTCCTCGAGCAGCATGAACATGCCGGCGATGAAGTCCTTGACGAGCTCCTGCGCGCCGAAGCCGATGGCCACGCCAAGGATGCCGACGCTGGTCAGCAGCGGCGCGATCGGGATGGTGAGCCGGTCGAGCACGGTCAGCACAGCGGTGCCCATGATGACCACGGAGGCGACGTGCTTGAGCACCGACCCCATCGTCTCGGCGCGCTGCTTGCGCCGCTCGTGGAGAAGGGCGTCGATGCCCTCGGTCACGCCGTTGCCCTTGCGGAAGCGGCCCGTGATCGACGATCCGGTCGCCGCTTGGTTGACGATCCTGGTGATGAGGCGGTGTGTGAGGTTCCGCACCACGAACGCCAGGATCAGGATCAGGACAATGGTGATACCGCTGGCGACCAGGGGAGCCCACGGCGCATCTCCGAACACCCCGACGAGAGTAGAGCAGAAGCTGTCGCCGCCACAGCTCAGAGCGAACTGGGAGCCCATCTTCCCGAGGTCGAAGCCTTCTATCGGCGACGTGAACACTAGCGAGATCCTCCTAGGAAACGGTTCGGTCGGCGGCTTTAGGCCTTTAAGACCCAAAATCTACCGCCGACCGAACCGGCCGCCGTCACATCACGCCGGGGAAGACGGGGTCGTCATGGCCCGGGGCCACGGAGGGCGGGTCATGACGCTCCGGTGACGGACGGCTCGGTCGGGACACACACCCGGAAGCATGTCCCGTACCGTTCCTATGCTCTTTGGGATCCTGCGATCTTCGTGGAAGCCGGAACCGGCGGGATGCCCAGAGCCCCTGCGTGCAGGAAGCCCTCCGCACCAGTCATCCCGCCGGCTCCGTGTGGCCGCCGTGGGTGCGGTGAGCCAGGGTGGCTGCGCTCCACCCGGGTCACCGTCTCCTCACTCCCCCACCGCGGCGAGCACGCGCGCGACCTTGGTCGCCGCTCCAGCCGGGTCGTCGGCCGTGTGCATCCGCTCACCCCAGGACCAGCAGTACCACCAGTCGGGGATGTCGGAGACATCAGCCGATCGGCAGGTGACGTTCTCCGACAGGCTGGTGGCGTTCGGGTTGATGACCCTGACGAAAAGCCGGCCTGTCTGCGTGCGGACCACCCTGGCGAGCATTCCGCGGGCTCCGAGCTCTGAGACCAGTCGCTCCAGGTGCCCGAAGTTGTCGTCCCCCACCTCGTCCCTCCCTTTGTTTCGTTGCTGGTGCGCCAAAGATGACTCAGAACAGCGAGTGACGCAATGAGGGCCCTATGCTCACGGGGAGTTGCCTTCTCCCTCATGGGTTGTAAGAAACAGTCCGCAGGGGGACGATCCTTAACCGTAAGCTTCAAGTGCACGTTTTCAAGCGGTCGCTGATGGGTCATAGTCGTATGTAGACGCAGAGCGCCCTCGTAACTACGCTGCGTCAGCGGTTCTAGACCGGTCAGGACATTGTGTGAGAGGGGCCGGGATGTCCGGCAGGCAGCACAGGGAAACGGAGATCGCGCGGCGGATCCGGGCCAAGGGCCTCGCCGCGGGACGCACGAATGCCCAGATTGCCGAAGAGATCCACGAGACGTGCGGGCCTCAGTTCGGGACCACGAAGGTCAAGTCGCACCGCCTGTCGTACGGGATCGCGCTCGCGGACGTCATCGAACAGGTGCGGGCGTTGTTCGAACAGGACAAGAAGGCGCCCCCCGGCATCGGCGAGACGCTGCTGTCCGCCTATGAGAGCGGGCTCAAGCGTCCAGGACCCGAATACCTGCACTACCTGTGTGCCGTCTACCGGGTGGAGCCTGCCACGCTCGGCTTCGACGGTCCCTGCATCTGCGGCGGTCACGGCCATCAGCGCCCCCCTCTTGCCGTCACCCACTGGGAGACGACGGCGCGCATGGGGTCTTCGCGCGAGCTGATCATGCAGTCGCACGACGCCGAGGCCCCCAGCGAGGGGATCAGCGAGGACGAGAACATCCTCCGCAGGACGCTGCTGACCCTGCTGTCGACCGAGCCGGGCAAGGCCAAGCTCGACGGCCCGGTGCTCGGCGCCATCGAGGGCATCAGGCGGCGGATGGACGAGACGCTGGTGTGCGCCTCCGTCTCGCCCGCCATGCTCGACCAGTGGGAAGAGGCCACGCTCAGCTTCGGCCGCCAGTACACCACGACCGCCCCCCTCAGACTCCTGTGCGACGTGCTGCTCGAGTTGAGCTCCGTCCGCGCCGCCATGAACCGGCGCCAGCCCATCGACCTTCAAGAACGCCTGTGCCGCATGGCCGCTCAGCTGTCCGGGCTGAGCGGCATGATCATGATCAACCTCGGTGACCACCGGCTGGCGCGCTCGTTCTTCCGTACCGGCCGCACCGCCGCCGACGAGACCGGCGACCGCGCGCTGCGCGCCTGGGTCACCGCCCGCGAGGCGCTCGTCCCGCTCTACTACGGCGACGCCCGCGAGGCGCTGAACCTGGCCAAGAAGAGCCGTGACCTGGCCGGCCAGACCCCGTGCGCCGCGCAGGCGATGGCCCCGGTCGTCGAGGCCCGCGCGCTGGCCATGCTGACGGGCACCGACAGCAGCAAGGAAGTGGTCGACCAGGCCAAACGCGCGCTGGCGCGGGCCAGGAACGCCTTCTCCCACATCAGGGGCACCGAGCGCGAGGACATGGCCTTCGGCTACACCGAGCGGCAGCTCTACTTCTACCAGGGCGACGTGCTCACCAAGCTGGGCCAGACGCTCGAGGCCGAGGTCGTGCTCGACCAGGCGCTCGACAAGTACCAGGACCACATCCTCGACCAGACCCTGATCAGGCTCGACCAGGCCCAGTGCCGCCTCATCGAGGGCGACCTGGACGAGGCCATGACCATCGGCATCAAAGCCCTGAACCTGCTGGGCTCCGACTTCCGCACCGACTTCATCATGCGTCCGGCCGTCGCGCTGGAGCAGGCCGTCGCGGAACGCGACCCGAACCATCCCCTGCTGCCCGTCTACCGTGAGCAGCTTCGCCCGACGATCTCCCTCGCGGAAGGGACAGGCAGTGCATGAAGCTGAAGATCCGACGCTACCGCTGGTCTGATCTCGACACCATCCTCGCCCTGCACCGCGTCTGCCTGGCAGAGGTCGGCCTGGTCCCCGGCGACGGCGTCTACTACGACGACGACTTCCCCCGCATCCAGGAGATCTACCTGGCCTGCGGCGGCGACTTCCTGGTCGGCGAGGTGGACGGGCGCGTGGTCGCCATGGGCGGGCTCAAGCCGATCGACGCGGAGACCGCCGAGGTCTGCCGCCTGCGCGTCCACCCCGAACAGCAGCGGCGCGGGTATGGCGCGGCCATGCTGGAGGCCCTTGAGGCCCGCGCGGTCGAACTCGGCTTCCACAGCGTCCGCGGTGACACCACACTCAACCAGGGCGCGGCCCTGGCCCTCTACGAGCGCAGCGGCTGGCGTGAGCTGTCACGCACCCGCGTGGGCGAACTGACGGTCATCTACGGCGAGAAGCGCCTCCTGCCCGCCCTCGCCCAGGACCTCAGATAGGGGCTTCTCCCGGTGGCGCCGGGAGAAAAATGCGGGCGCGGTCTTTTCCCCCGCCGAATCCACCGCGGTGACTTCTCGCTTTCGGACGGCGTCCGACCAATCCACGCCTCCACAAGTCGTAACGCTACGGCTGCCCCCTTCTCAGTAACGCACGACCGTTTTCCTGGGGCGGTAACACAATGTAGCGTTCATCCGATCACTCTCCGTGGTGCGATTCGGCGGGCGCCGGGCTTCCGGGTGGCGGTGCTCGGATCGGCAGGAAGCGCCAAGCGGCGGCGGGGGATATGTAGGGAATGGCCGATTCGGCGTTAACCGCGGATAGGGATGTTCGGACCTACGAGTGAGGCTCTTCACTCTGAGTGGTAGAGGAACATCACCGTGAGCTGGCTGTACACCAACGGCTGCTGATTGTAGTGAGATGCTTCCGCCATGGCAGTCGTGCCCGCTCCCCGACCCCTCCTGGGAGCCGTGCTTCTGTTGTTCGTCAGCGCCGCATGGGGGTCGGCGTTCCCGCTGATGAAGAATCTCATCCTCCGCATGCCGGTGGAGGACCTGCTCGCCGAGCGGTACCTGATCGCCGCGGTGACGCTGTTCCTCATCCGGCCGCAGAGCCTACGGGGGCTCAACCGCGAGACCTGGATCAACGGAATCGCCCTGGGGGTCATGTTCGGCATCGGGCAGAGCGCGCAGGCGGTGGCGCTCGACAGCCTGCCGTCGGCCGTGTCCGGCTTCGCCGTCGGGTGCAGCGTGGTGATCACGCCGATCCTGGCGCTGGTCCTGTTCCGGGTGAGGGTGCCGGGGCGGGTGTGGCTCGGGGTCGGGTTCGCGCTGCTGGGGATGACCGTCTTCACGCTGCTGAGGGGCATCAGCGGGCACGACTTCTCGCTGCTGGCGCTGGCGGCCACGCTGATGGCCGCGGGGCTGTACTCCGGGCACACGTTATTGCTGGCGCACCTGACCAGGGCGGGCCGGCGCTTCGACGCCTACGCGCTCACCGTGATCCAGCTGGGCACCATCGGGGTCCTGACCGGGGGAGTCGCGGTCCGCGACGGGATCGTCATCCCCGGCCAGGTGTCGGACTGGGCGATCCTCGCGCACCTGTCGGTGATCTCCTGCGCGCTGGGCTTCCTGGCCAGGTCCTACGGGCAGAAGCACGTGCCCGCGGTGCCCAGCGCCGTGCTCATGTCGTCGCAGCCGCTGTGGGTCACCGCGATCGCCGTCATCTGGTTCAACGAGCCGATCGGCTGGCCGATGGCCATCGGCGGCGGGCTGATGGCCGCCGCCATGCTGCTGGCCGTGCCGATGGGGGCTCCGCCACGGCGACCGCGAGCGCTGCCGCCGGCCGTACAGGTGTCGCGCAAGGCCTCCCGGGTCCTGGCCGATCTGCGGATCAAGCGCGACGACCCGCTCAAGTTCGAGGCGGCGCCGTTGCCGGTCGCCACGGGGAACGCCTGCGTCGACACCGAGTCCTGCCCGTGGAGCAATCGCGCGACCAAGGGCAACAGGGAGCCCAGCCTGGACCGCCTCATCGAGCGGGCCACGTCGATCGTCAGGGCGAAGAACCAGCCGGGTCCCGGCTGCTGCCAGTCGGTGACGCTGGTGGGGCGCTGCCTGTGCTCGCTGATGGAGGAATCAGACCAACAGCCGACGTCAGGCTGGTTTCGGGCCTGATAGGAACCTCGTCACCGGGTAAATACCAGCAGCTTATTATCCGTTAATCACGTACTTATTCAAGGCGAATCTTGATAATCGCTGGAGTGTCCGAATAATGGGTTCATTGTCCTCCAACGGAAGGTGCGCCATGAAGCGGATCGTCGTCCGAAAGCCCGGCACTGCCAAGCTCACCGGGACCTCCAGCGTCATACACAAGGGGTGACCGGGAAGGGATCCCACGTCAGGATTCAAGGCGCTCCACCTGGCCATTGGGAGAACATCCCGCTGCTGATGCCCGTGATCGACGGGCACCGCGGGCGGCACGGGCCCTACACCGTGGGGTCCGCGTTGGTGGAACACCTGCTCCCGATCACCTTGGAACGTTCCCGTGACCTGGCGGCCGCCCACGACATCGAGATCCGGGCGGCGGCACCCGGCGTCCGCGACCGGGTGCCGGCCAGGTATGAGGGCATCGAGCCCGGCCTGCCGGAGAACGAACGGATCCTGGTGCCCGCGCCCCGCCGCACGCTCAGGCTGGCCAACGGCCTGGCCGAGTTCGTCCGTACGGCGGTGCCGCCGGGCAGGGTGCTGGCCGTGTGCAACGTGGCCGAGGCCGATTTCACCGACGTCGAGCTGCTCGACGTCCTGATGCGCAGGATCCCGCCGGAGATCCTGCGCGTCGTCCTCTACAGCGACGGCCCGCCCGCGCCCCCCGACGACAGGGACGCGGGCGAGCTGTGGCAGGCCGTCGACCACTACGTGCGCGAGGGGTTCCTGCATGCCGTGGTCGAGCTGGGCGAGCGCGGCCTGGCGCTGGCCGAGCCCGGCGGCGACCTGTGGTGGCGCTTCGCGCAGCGCACCGCCACGGCGCTGGGCGCGCTCGGCCGTACGCGGGAGGCACGGGAGCTGTGGGAGCGGGTACGCAGGACCAGCCGGCTGCCCGCGGTGCACGCCGCCGCCGCGTACGGCACGGCCATGCTGGACGCCCGCCACCCGGATCCCGCCCAGCGGGACCTGGGCAGGGCCCGAGGCTGGATCAACCAGGCGATCGCGATCTCCACGCTGCTGCCAGATCCGCTCGAGCGCGCCTTCAAGCTGGGCTTCGACCGCAACGGCCTGGCCCTCGTCGAGCTGCGGCAGGGCCGGCCCGCGGCCGCGCTCGCGCTGGTGGAGTCGGCGCTGGCGCTGGCACGCGAGCTGGGCGAACACCACCCGGTGCACCGGATGGTGCTGCTGGCCAACCGGGCCCAGCTGCTCGGCGCGCTCGGGCACGTCAAGGAGGCGCTGGAGGACTACGCGGCGGCCATCGCGATCGACCCGTCCTTCCCCGACTACTACCTCGACCGGGGCAACCTGCACCTCAAGCTGGGCCTGCACGAGCAGGCGCTGGCCGACTACGAGCAGGCGATGCGGGTCAGCCCGCCGCTGCCCGAGGCCTACTACAACCGGGCCGAGCTGCGGATCGCCCGCGACGAGGCCGACGAGGCGCTGGCGGACCTGGGCTACGTGATCGAGCTCGACCCCGCCTACCTGGATGCCTACATCAACAGGGCCGGGCTGCTGGCCGGGCTGGAGCGCGACGCGGAGGCCCGCGCGGACGCGGAGGCCGGGCTGGCGCTGGCGCCCGGCAACCCGCACCTGCTGGCGGTGCTCGGCCAGCTGGAGACGTCCGCCGGGCGCTTCGACGCCGCCCGCGCCGCCTTCGACCAGGCCATCGAGACGGCTCCTACGCTGGCGGCCGCGTGGGCCAACCGCGGCATCCTGCGCTATTCGACCGGCGACCTGGAGGGAGCCGTCTCCGACCTCACCCAGGCGATCACCCTCGAACCACAACCGGATCTCTACGCCAACCGTGCCATCGCCCTCCGCGCGCTGGGGCGCGTTTCCGAGGCGCTCGCCGACGAACGCGCGGCTCTCCTCTGAAGTACGGCAAGCCACCCCACCGGCCGCCCGCCGCACTCCGGTCGAGGGCCCGCGGGCGGCGCTTGCGGCGAGTCGGTGATGGTGGCCCGCCGTCACGGCGCACGGATCCGGCCGAGGGGCCTGCCGTACGGGTCAAGCGGGAAATGTCTGGACGTGGTCGTCGGGGACGCGGATGTAGACCGCGTCCCCAGGGGAGAAGGCGGTGGCCGCGCGTGAGGGGATGTCGGCGAAGATGACGGCCTGGTCCGCCTGGGCGTACACGCGGGTGGTGGCGCCGAGGAAGACGGTGACGTCGACCGTGGCGCGAGCGCCGGGGCCCTCGGTGGAGAGCTCCACGTCCTCGGGGCGGAACATGCACAGCACCCGGTCCGAGGGCGCCGGCACGTCGAAGGCGCCGCCCGCGGTGACGCGGCCGCCGGTCGCCGACAGTTCCAGCGTGTTGCGGTTGCCGACGAAGCCGGCCGCGAAGCGGGTCGACGGCGCCGTGTAGATCTCCGCGGGCGGAGCGCACTGCTCGATGTCGCCGGAGTTCATCACCGCGACCCTGTCGGAGATCGCCAGCGCCTCCGCCTGGTCGTGGGTGACGAAGACGGTGGTGATCCCGATCTGGTGCTGGATGCGCCGCACCTCGTCGCGCAGGCGGTGCCGTACCTGGGCGTCCAGGGCCGACAGGGGCTCGTCGAGCAGCAGCACCTCGGGCCGCGGCGACAACGCGCGGGCCAGCGCGACGCGCTGCTGCTGCCCGCCGGACAGCTGGTTGGGCAGCCGGTCGCCCAGCTGCTCCAGTCCGACCAGCTCCAGCATCTCCTCCACCCGGTCCTTGACGTCGGGGGCCTTCCTGACCGTCAGCGGGAAGCCGATGTTGCCGCGCACGGTGAGGTTGGGGAACAGCGCGTAGGACTGGAAGACCATGCCGATGGGCCGCTTGCGCGCGGGCACGCCCGTCATGTCCGCCCCGCCGATCGTCAGCCGCCCGGTGTCGAAGCTGGTCAGCCCGGCGATGCAGCGCAGAAGTGTCGTCTTCCCGCAGCCCGAGGGCCCGAGCAGGGCGAGCATCTCGCCCTGCTCGACGCTGACGCACACCCCGTTGAGCGCGTTGTGTCCCGCGTAGCGCTTGGTGACGTGCTCGAGTACGACATGGCTCATGACGAGGCGTCCTTCGTGATGGCGGCCATGGACGCGCTCACCCGGCCGCGGCCGAGCCAGACGACCAGGGCGGACAGCGCGAACAGCAGGCCGAAGGTGAAGATGGTGACGACGGCGAGGGCGTTGGGGTCGCCGAGCGTGCGCGAGACGAACTGCCGCGCCGACCACAGCGGCAGCGTCTCGAAGCTGACCCCGACCAGGATCTTGGCCAGCGCGAACTCGTTCATGGCGGTCGCGATGACCAGCAGCGACCCGGACACCACGCCGTTGCGGATGACCGGGAAGATCACCCTGACCAGCGTCTGCGCCGGGTTCGCACCGCAGGTCGCCGCGGCCTCGCTGAGCTGTACAGCTCCCGCCGCGAGCAGCGAGCTCTCCACCGCGCGGTACATGAACGGGAAGGCGATCGCCGCGGTCGAGGCGGCCAGCAGCCAGAACGTGCCGAACAGCGCGGGCGCCACCGACTTGGTGACCAGCTGGATGCCGGCGCCCACGACCACCCACGGCACGGCGAACGGGATGACCGCGATCGTCTGCACCATCGAGCCGATCCGCGGGTTGTGCACCACCGACCAGTACGCCGCGGGCACCACCAGGAGCACGTCGATGGCCACCACGACCGCCGACAGCACCAGCGAGCGCCCGAGCGCGGCTACGACGTCGGGTTTGGTGAAGACGCTCACCCAGTGCGAGAGCGTGTAGCCGTCGGGCAGCGCGGTGTCGGTCCACCGGGTCGCCACCGAGTAGAGCAGCGCGGCGAGCAGCGGCAGCCCGAAGTAGACGGCCAGCAGGGCGAGGAAGACGCGACGGGTCACAGCCACCTCGCAGCGCGCTTGAGCGAGAGCCGGTAGAGCACGGTGGCCAGGACGGCCAGCAGCATCAGCAGTACCGACAGCACCGCGGCCCGGCCGAGCCCGAACACCGAGGTCTCCAGCGTGGTGCCGATCTGCAGCGTGATCAGCTTCATCGCGCTCGGCGAGGAGGCGACCGCGTAGGCCACCGCGTAGACGCCGATCGTCCAGGTGAACACCAGCAGCCACCCGGCCACGACGAACGGCGACAGCACCGGGATGCCGACGTGGCGCCAGAACTGCAGGCGGGTGGCGTGGCAGACCTCGGCGGCCTCCTGCCAGTCGTCCTTGAGCACGCTCAGCGCCGGCAGTGTGAGCAGCACGAACATCGGGACGTTGAAGTAGAGGTAGACCAGGTTCATCCCGCCGAACGAGCCGGTCGAGGGGAACGGGTTGCCGTCGATCCCGAGCAGCGCCCTGAGTATCAGGGTCAGCATGCCGGTCGAGCCGATCAGGGCCACGAACCCGAAGGCCAGCCCGATCCCGGCGAAGTTCGAGGCCACGTTCATCAGTGACAGCCAGAAGGCTCGCCCGCCCAGCCGCATCCGGGTGATCAGCCACGCGGCGGGGGCGCCGATCGCGGTGGCCAGCGTCGCCTGCACGAAGCCGAGCGCCAGCGAGGACCCGATGGCCTCCCGGTCGACGGGGTTCCGCACGACCTTGACGATGTGGTCGAACCCGTAGCCGCCGCCGGGCAGCGCGAACGTGTCGTGCAGGAGCCGCAGTGCCGGCAGCACCAGCATGACGAGCGTGAAGAGCAGCAGCGGCAGGGCAGGGCCCCAGGCCGCGAGGAATCCCCGGGTGGAGAATCTTCTCCCCGGAGTGGAGGTTGTTACGCCTGAGGTTGATGTTTCTTCTCCAGCGGATGCCGACTCCGGCACGGGCGCTGTGTCCCCTGCCAGCGGTTCCGGTGTGCGTGCAGTCATGAAATACCTACGGCTCGCATCGCCAAGCCTTCACTCGGGAAGAGTCCGTGGTGCGGCCACGAGCTCTCCGGGATTTGTCGGTGGGGTTGGATACTGTCTCCCGCGTGGCTCGCTACCGGCTTCAGCCGACACTCGCTCAGGAGAGTAAGTTGCTGGAGCACTGTGCACATGCGCGATATGTCTGGAACCTCGCAGTCGAGCAGCATCGGCACTGGCGACCCGGGCGGGCGAGCGCGCCGGGTTTTGCTGAGCAGTGTCGACAGCTCAGCGACGCGAGGCAGGAGACGCCCTGGCTGCGAGCCGGCTCGGTTGTCGTCCAGCAGCAGGCATTGCGGGATTTCGCGCAAGCCCTCGCTCGCTTCTTCATCGGATCCCAGGGCCGCCCGACGTGGCGGAAAGTAGGACGTAACGAGGGGTTCCGGATCGTCGCGATGCGTTCGACAGACGTGCGCCGGGTGTCCAGGCGAGTGGGCGAGCTGCGGATCCCCAAGGTGGGCTGGGTGCGCTTCCGTTGGTCGCGCCCTGTGCCCGAGGGAGTCAAGTCCTTCCGGGTCACACTCGATCGGGCGGGTCGCTGGCACGTGGGCTTTGCTGCCGTTCCGCAGGCGATTCGGGCTCCTGATACTGGAGAAGTCGTCGGACTCGACCGGGGGATCGTGGTGAGTGCGGCGCTGTCCACGGGAGAGTTGCTGACCACACCCCGGCCGCGTCCATGGGAGGTCAAACGACGTGCTCGACTGCAGCGTCGACTCGGTCGCGCCAAGCAGGGATCCAGGCGCCGGGCCGATGTCAGACAGGCCCGTGCCAGGCTGATGGCGCGTGGAGCCGACCGCCGTAAGGACTGGGTGGAGAAGACCAGCACAGATCTCGCCCGCCGATTCGATTTGATCGTTGTGGAGGATCTCGATGTCAGAGCCATGACTCGCGCGGTCAAGGGCACCCCGGAGGCCCCCGGCCGGAATGTCCGGCAGAAGGCCGGGCTGAACCGGGGCATCGCCGCCTCCGGTTGGGGGGCGCTCGTGGCGCGACTCGATGCGAAGGCGTCCGGGCGAGTGGTCCGGGTTGCCCCTCGATACACCTCGCAGACCTGCAATTCCTGCAAGCACGTCGCACGGGAGAATCGCAAGAGCCAAGCGCTCTTCTTGTGTGAGGTTTGCGGGCACCGCGACAACGCCGACGTGAACGCAGCGCGCAACATCAGGGACACGGCCGCCGGGCGGGCGGTTGCTGCGCGGGAAGGGCCTCGGGCTGCCGGGCCGGTGCACCGCGAACCTCAACCTGATCTCCTCGTCGTTTAGGAACGGGTTGAAATCCCTCGCCGAAGGCGGGGGAGGACGTCAAGCGAGAACCTTCGCCTCCCAGTCGGCGACGATCTGCTCCGGGTTGACCTTCGTGATCTCGATCTCCTTGACCGGCGCGTAGGCCGAGTCGGGCAGCCAGTTGGCCTTGGCGTCGGCGGGCAGCTGGAGGTCGCCGTTGAGCGCCCTGATGGGTCGGGCGCCGAACTTGGCGAACAGGTCCTGCGCCTGGTCCGACAGGACGAAGTCGAGGAAGCCCTTGAGGAAGTCGCCCTTGCTGGTGTTGTACTTGTTGATCATCAGGCCGGACGGCGACCAGATCGAGCCGTCACTGGGGATGATCACGTCGACGTTGACGTTCTTCTGCTTCAGCGCGGCCTTCTGCGCGATGCCGTTGAAGTCGTAGTTGATCTGGATCGGGGCCTCGCCCTTCTCCAGCGTCTCCTCGCTCATCTTGACGTCGCTGATGTTGCCGGTGTCCTTCAGCTTCTTGAAGTAGTCGAAGGCGGGGGCCAGGTTCTCCACCGAGCCGCCGTTGGCGACCGCCGCGGCCACGATCATCGCCTGGCCGGTGCCGGACGAGGTCGGGTTCTTGATGGCGATCTGGCCCTTGTACTCGGGCTTGAGCAGGTCCTGCCAGCTCTTGGGCGGGTTCTGCACCTTGTCGGTGTTCACCACGAAGGCGGGCGCGCCCACGAAGGTGGCGACCCAGCCCTTGCCTCGCTGCCAGTCCTTGAGCTTGCTCGCCGACGGCGGCCGGTAGTCGGGCACCACGCCCTTGGCCTCGGCGACCGGGCCCCACATCAGGCCGATGTCGCTGGCGGTGCCGATGGGGTTGTCCTTCTCCGCGTCGAACTTGACGATCTCCTCGGAGGAGGACATGTCGGTGTCCTTGTGCGCGCAGGTGGCGTTGTACTTGGCGCAGAACGCCTTGACGACCTCGCCGTAGTTGGCCCAGTCGGGGGCCAGGCCGTAGGTCGGCAGGTCCTTGCCCTGCTCAGCGATCTTGGCGGTGTCCGGTGCCTTCGACCAGTCGTAGTCCCCGGTGCCCGACCCGCCACACGCGGTGAGGACCAGAACAGACGACGCGGCGGCCACTCCTAAGCGGAGCTTTATCATCGTTTATGCCTTTCTGGGAGTTTCGTCACCGAACGATCGCGTATGTCGGATGTGCTAAACCGACGCGCAGGTGAATTCGGGGTGAACTCCGCGAACCGCCCGTGAGCAGGTCGCTTCCCGGCATGTCTAGTGCAGAGGTTCGGCCTGGCCAACGTGTGATTTGTCTATCGGCGCCATAGGCAGAGGCACATAGCGGCTGTCTATCGAAGGCATCGGCTTAATCCCTCTTGTCCGATAACTGCCGGTCAGTGAGGCTTTGCCGTACTAGAACATGACCGGAAAGGACCCCGATGGCGACGATCCCGAGTCGCTACCTGCTCAACCACATCGGTGGCGAATGGCGCGCCCCCGAGAGCGGGCAGACCCGGCCGAACATCAACCCCGGCGACCTCTCCGACCACCTCGGCGACTTCGCCGAGTCCGGCGGCGCGGACGTCGAGCTGGCCGTCGAGGCCGCCGATGCGGCGATGCCCGCGTGGAAGGCGCTGGGGCCGATCAAGCGGGCCGAGTACCTGCGGGCGGCCGAGCGGCTCATCGAGGAACGCGCCGAGGACTTCGCCCAGGCGATCACCCGCGAGCAGGGCAAACTGCTCAAGGAGGCGCGCGGCGAGGTCAAGCGGGCCCTGGCGATCCTCGACTTCACCGCCGGCGAGGGCAGGCGGCTGAAGGGCGAGACGCTGCCGGCCGAGGAGCCGCGCACGTTCTCCTACACCTTCCGCTCGCCGATCGGCGTCGTCGGGCTGATCACGCCGTGGAACTTCCCGCTGGCCATCCCGATGTGGAAGGTGGCGCCCGCGCTGCTGGCCGGGTGCGGCGCGGTGCTCAAGCCGTCGCCGTTCACGCCGCTGACCTCGGCGCTGCTGGTGGAGGCGTTCGTGGACGCGGGCGTGCCCGCCGGGGTGCTCAACCTCGTGCAGGGCGACATCGCCGCGGGTGAGGCGCTGGTCGGGCATCCACGGGTGGCCGGGATCAGCTTCACCGGCTCGCTGCCCGTGGGCCTGTCCATCCACACCGCGGGGGCGCCGCGGCTGCTGCGCACCCAGCTGGAGCTGGGCGGCAAGAACGCGGTGCTGGTGCTGGCCGACGCCGACCTGGACAAGGCGGCCAAGGCCGCCGCCTTCGGTGCCTTCGGTCAGTCCGGGCAGCGCTGCAGTGCCACCTCGCGGGTGGTGGTGGACAGGTCCGTCAAGGAAGCCTTCCTGGACAGGCTCGCCGGCGAGGTCTCGGCGCTCACGGTCGGCTACGGGTTCGACCCGGACGCGACGATCGGCCCGGTGATCAACGAGGCACGCATGCGGGCCTGCCTGGACGCGATCAAGTCCGCTCAGGAGATCGGGGCCAAGGTCGTCGTCGGCGGCGGGCGCGCCCCGGGCAACGGCTTCTACGTCGAGCCGACCGTGCTGCGCGACGTGCCGTGGGACAGCGAGATCGCCCAGGAGGAGATCTTCGGCCCGGTGCTGTCGGTGGTCGACTGCGACGGGTTCGACGACGCGATGCGCATCTCCAACTCCGTCAGGTACGGCATGAGTGGCACGATCTTCACGCAGGACCCGGCGACCATCTTCGAGGCGCTCGACCGGTTCGAGGCCGGGATGCTGCACGTCAACCGGCCCGGCGTGGGCGCCTACGCGCACCTGCCGCACATGGGCGCCAAGCTGTCGCAGTTCGGCCCGCCCGAGTGCTCGCCGCAGGTCTGGGACTTCTACACCGAGTGGCGGTCGGCGTGCATAAGTTACTGACCGCCGCCCAGGCCGTCACCCGGCATGTACGGCAGGGCGCCGTCGTGGGCATGGGAGGCCAGAACATCAACCGCTGCCCGATGGCGCTGGTGCACGAGGTGATCCGGCAGGGGATCGGCGGGCTCACCGTGGTGGGCTGCAACCTGTCGCTCCCGCTGGACATGCTGGTGGCCGCCGGGCTCGTGGTCAGGACCGAGCAGGGCACCGGCAACCTGGAGCGCTACGGCACGCTGTTCGCCTGGCGGCGGGCGGTCGAGCGGGGCGAGGTGAGCGTGGGCGACCACTCGCACCTGGCCATGGCCAGCCGGTTCGCCGCGGGAGCGCTCGGCCTGCCGTACCTGCCGACCAGGAGCCTGCTGGGCACGGACCTGCTCGGCGACCTGGTGTCTTCAGGGGTCGCGGTGGAGTCGGCCGATCCGTTCACCGGGAAGCCGGTGGTCCTGCTCAGGGCCATGACTCCCGACGTGGCCCTGATCCACGCGAACCGCGCCGACGCCTCCGGAAATGTCGTGATCGAAGGGGTCACCTCCCATGAGGTGGACATGGTGCGGGCCGCCCGGGTCGCCATCGTGTCGGCCGAGGAGGTGCTGCCCGCCGGGGCCTTCGCCGACCGGCCCGAGCAGGTGACGATCCCCGAGGCGTATGTCACGGCGGTGGTGGAGCAGCCCTGCGGGGCCTTTCCCACCTCCGTCTACCGGGCCTACGACTTCGCCGAGTCGGAGGTCAAGGAGTACCAGGCGCTCGGGCGGGCCGGGGACGGCGAGCTGCGGGAGTGGATCGCGGGCAATCTCGGCTCGTCCTTCGAGGACCACCTCAAGCTCCGCGATCCGGACGGCACGCTTCGCGCAGGGCTGGTGGAGCAGATGAGGAGGCTCGTATGAGCGGCGCTCTTCCACGGGAGATCCTCGTGGCCGAGGGGGCCAGGCAGATCCGTGACGGCGACCTGGTGATCGTCGGGACCGGGCTGCCGCTGCTCGCGGCCACGCTGGCGCAGCGGACGCACGCGCCGGACGCCAAGCTGGTCATCGAGTCGGGGGTGATCTTCCCGAAGGTCGTGCCGACTCCGGTGTCCGTGGTGGACCCGCGGCTCATGCACGGGGCGTCCAGGCACGGCTCGCTGTTCGAGGCCCTGGGCGGGCTCGTGCAGCGGGGGCTGGTGCGCACTGGGTTCCTGGGCGGAGCGCAGGTGGACGAGTTCGCCAACATCAACTCCACCTGGGTCTCCGGCAAGCGGCTGCCCGGCAGCGGCGGGGCCAACGACATCGCCAGCCACTGCTCGCAGGTCGTCATCCTGACAAATCATGAAAAAAGGCGCTTTCCAGCCCGATGTGACTACGTCACCAGCCCGGGGTTTCTGGGCGGTCCGGGGGAGCGGGCCAAGGTCGGGCTCGGGCCGCTGCACGTCAAGGTCGTCACCGATCTGTGCGTGATGGAGGCTTCCGACTCTGCCCTCGTGGTGACCGCCCTGATGCCGGGCGCCACCGCGGAAGCCGTACTGGAGAACACGGGCTTTGTCCCGAAATTTCGCGACGTATTGGACATCGTTGTGCCGCCGGATCCCGAGGAGCTGCGGCTCCTGCGCGAGGAGATCGATCCGGCGTGTGTGTACTTCCCTGAAAGGAAAAGTCGTTGACCGAGAAGAAGCCGTTCGCCTGGGAGACGGCGATCGCGTGGAAGAACAAGGACCGCATCGTCATCCGGGGCTACGACGTCAACGAGCTGACCGGCAACATCTCCTTCGCCGAGCACTTCCACCTGGTGCTCCGCGGCGAGTTGCCGACGCCCGAGGTCGGCAGGATGACCGACGCGATCATGGTGAACATGGCCGAGCACGCCATGTCGCCCTCCTCGGCCACCGTCCGCTTCGCGACGTCGGGCGGCGCCGAGCTCAACGCGGCGGTCGCGGCGGGCGTGGCCGGGATCGGCCGCCTGCATGGCACCGCCGACCGGCCCGCGGAGCTGTTCCTGAGCGTGGCCGAGCGGGCCGAGCGCGACGGGCTGAGCGATGAGGAGGCCGCCGCGAAGGTCGTCGCCGAGATGCGCGAGCGCCGCGAGCGGATGCCCGGATTCCACCACGCCCAGCACATCCGCGACCCGCGGACCGTCCGTCTGATGGAATTGGCGGATGAGCTGGGCATCACCGGGCGGTACGTCCGGATCGCCCGCGCCATGGAGGACGCCACCGAGGCGGTGTTCGGCCGCCGCGTCTGGATCAACGGGCCCGGCTCGATGGGCTGCATCGGCCTGGACATGGGCTACGAGCCGCTGCAGTTGAAGGCCTTGTTCATCGTCTGCCGCTCGCTGTCGCTGTGCGCGCACTCGATCGAGGAGATGACCAGGGAGAAGGGCTGGCGCGCCTCCGCCAACTCGGACATGGTCCAGCCGCTGTCGCTGGAGATGCAGGGACCCGACCACTACGACGGGCCCGCCGACCGCACTCTGTGAAAGCGGGGTCCGCAACCAGTTCCGGGACGCCGCCGTCCAATCGCGGTGAGAGTGATCAGACATTGGGCCCTGGTGTCCCTGTGCGCGGTGATCGCGGGCTGCTCCGGCGCGGCGGAGCCCGCGCCCGCGTGGGAGATCTCCAGGCCGTGCGCGACGCCCGGACGCGAGATCGAGCTCGCGGGTCCTGCCGAGCTGGACAGCGGCGGCCACACGGATGTCAACACTGTGGCGTTCGGCACTCTCGGCGGCGAACCGATCGCGGTCTCCGCGGGGGACGAGGGCAAGGTCAGGTTCTGGAGCCTGCCCGGGTTCCGTCCGGCGGCCGAACCGCTGGAGGGCACGGCTGCCACCTGGGTGGACCTGGGCGGCCACGGAGGGGTTCTCACCGAGGGCGCCTACGGCGGGCGGCTGTGGGATCTGAGCGGACGCAGGATCCTGATGCGGTTCCCGAAGAGCTCGAGGTACACCGTCGGAGCCTTTCGCGGGATTCAGGCGCTGTTCGTGAGCGATGGAGAGACAGTCCGCATCTGGAACCCGCGCACCCAGGCCCTCCTGGGCACGCTCCGTACCTACGGCGCGCAGACGATGGCCGTCGGGCAGCTCGACGGCCGTCCGATCATGGTGGCCTTCGAAGGAGCCGAGGGCACGCTCGATCTCTGGGACCTGGAGACCCGTCGCAGGCTTGATCGGACCCTCTACCTCGAGGACTGGGAGGAGGAGGATGCCTCGCCCGACGACATGGTCGTCCGGCAGATCGATGGCAGACCCTTCCTCTACGCCCTGCACGCGGGAGAGATCGTCGACCGCTGGGATCTGAGCGGCAAGCAGAAGCAGCAGACCATGACCCAGCATCCGGGGTACGGCGCCATCGCTGTCAGCGAGGTCGACGGCCGCCCGCTCCTCGCCGTGGGCGGAGCGGCGAGCGACGTCAACTCCACCACCAGCACCGTCCCGAACTCCATCGACCTGTTCGACGAGGCCAACGGGACACGGATCGCGGCAATGGAGGGCCACCAGGGAGCGATCACCGCTCTGGCCGCCGGTCTGCTCGACGGGCGGCCCGTGCTGATCAGCGGCAGCAGGGACAACACCGTCCGGCTGTGGGACCTCCAGACCCGTCGGCAGCTCGGCGGCCCCAGCCCGGCGGGTCCCGTCGACGGCGTCCAGACCGCGGCCACCGCCCAGGTCGACGGCAGGCCCGTGATCGTGACAGGCGAGGAGAAAGGCGCCGTGCGCATGTGGGACGCCGGCACGGGCAAGCTCGTGGGTGCCCCCATGCAGGACGGCCCGGGTGTCGGAACGCTGGCGACCACGGAGCTGGACGGCGTGCCAGTCGCGGTGGCCGGCGGGGCACGTGGCATCGGCATCTGGAATCTCAGGACTTCGGCCGAGGCGGGCCGCCTGGCCGTTCCCGGATCGCAGCCCGTGAACCGGCTGGTGCTCGTGCGGCGCGAGGCCCGGACGCTGGTCGTGGCCTCGACCGGCAGGATCGTGTACACCTGGGACCTCAGGACTCGCCGGTTGATCGACACGTTCGACCCCGGAGTCAGGGAGTCCGGGTCGTCGCTGTCACTGATCGATGACCGCGCCGTATTCGCCGCCTACGACAACTCGGGACATGTCCGGATCTGGGATGTCGCGGGGCGGCGACTGCTCTCCTCCTTCGCCGTCGCCTCACCGGGAGAGGACTTCTCCATCGGCCAGCTGGGGCAGTTCGCCTGCTCGCCCGCCGTCTTCACGATCCGCGGGCAGGACGTCCGGATCCTGGATGCGCGTACCGGTCGTGACCTCGTGACACCGCTCCCGGTCGAGGACCGCGACAGCTACTTCACGCCCTTCCTCCGTGACGGCCTGGTGGGGGAGGTCGGTGGCAGGACCGTGGCGCTCGTCGGCGCCACCGCCGAGGACGAGGGGGACTCCCGGCTGTGGGACCTGTCCGGGCGCAAGCCGATCTCGCCCCGCACCAAGGGCGTGCACGAGCCCGTGTTCGCGACGGACGGTCGGTTGATCCTGAACAGTGGGCCCGGGGAACGGCTGCAGCTGTGGCGCGTCGCGCCTTGACAGGGGGCAACGCCGCGGTGTTCCGTATATGGAACAACCCATGGAGGTGTCATGCGGCCCAACTCGCGATTCGCCGAGATCCAGTCCTTCGACATCGAAAAGGTCGCCGCGGCCGCCGGGGACGACCCCGACGTGCTGCGCATGGAGAACCTCGACACGGACGTACCGCCGCCGCGGGCCGCGGTGGAGGCCACGATGGCGGCGCTGGCCGCGGGCGAGGGCAACAGCTGGCTGCCGTTCACCGGGCTGCCCGTGCTGCGTGAGGCGATCGCGGCCGACCTGCGCGTGCGCACCGGGGTCGGCTACGACCCGATGCAACAGATCGTCGTCACCTCGGGCGGCACCTCGGCGGTCCTGCCGATGCTGCTGGCTGCCACCCAGCCTGGCGAGCGCGTCGTGCTCACCGACCCCACCTACGCCGGCCTGCTCCAGCGGGTACGGCTGGCGGGTGCGCAGCCGTGGCTCGTGCCGCTCCGGGTCGTCGACGGGTTCTGGCGGCTGGACAGGGAGGCGCTGTCGGCGGTGACGGAGGCGGCTGCGTTGCTCCTGATGAGCCCGTCGATGCCGTCGGGGATGATCCTCGACGCCGACGACTGGGCGGCGGTGGCCGAGGTCTGCGAGCGGACCGGCGCCCACCTGATCTACGACGCGGCCATGGAGCGGATCGTCTACGACGGTCAGCCACGGATCCACCCGTGCCACGTCGACGGGCTCGCCGACCGGACGATCGTGATCGGGTCGACGTCCAAGGAGTACCGGATGATCGGCTGGCGGATCGGGTGGATCGCCGGGCCGCCTGACATCATGCGGCTCGTGGGGGTGGCCACCACCTACAACACCACGGTCTCCAGCGGGTTCGCCCAGCTCGGGGCGGCCGCCGCGCTCACCGACCCGGCCGGCGGCGGGGTCGCGGAGGCGGCGGCCGAGTACCAGGCGCGCCACGACACCGTGATCGAGCAGCTGGCCGGGCTGCCGGTCGTGCGGGCGGGCGGCGGCTGGTCGTGCCTGGTCGACGCCGAGGCGCTCGGCCTTCCCGCGACGGAACTGTCGGCCCGGCTGCTGGAGCGCGGGCGGATCGCGGCTACGCCGATGACCGCCTGGGGCGGCGAGGTGGCCCGCCGCCACGTCCGCCTCGTCTACAGCAACGAGCCCGTCAAGCGTCTGTCGGACCTGCGGGCCCGCTTCGACGCCGCGCTCTGATCCGGTCGAGCAGCGGCGGGGTCCAGTGCTCGCCGTAGGCCTGCTGGAGGCCGGGGAGCCGCCAGTCGGCGCCCGTCACGCTGCCGCGGCAGGCCCGCGCGCCGCACGCGCACGGCATCGACCACGTCTCCACGCCGGTGTGGGTGGCGTAGTCGATGGTCAGCTCCTCGCCGGCGGGGATGTCGCGCCGCGCGACCAGGGTGACCGCGTCCTCGTGCCACAGGTTCGGCTCGCAGGAGTGGTTGCCGTACCTCGCCGGATGCGCGGGGTCGAGCAGCAGGTGCTCGCCCTCCGCCACGGTCAGGCTGCTGTAGGGCGGGGTCTGCGCGGCCAGCTCGGCGTCGCCGATCACGCGGCCGCCCAGGCGCAGGACGACCTCGCCCGCCCGGATGGGTTCGACGGCGAAGAGCCCCGTGCCCTCGATGGGCGAGGGGCGGGGCTCGGCGCTGGGGCTGAGGTGGCTCCGCGTGGGATAGGTCACGGATGATCAGCCTAAGGGCCGCTACGCGGGTGCGGGGAGCAGCAGGGATTTACCCGTGACCGTGCGGGCCTCCATCGCCGCGTGGGCGTCGGCGGCCCGCTCGAGCGGGAGGACCTGGCCGATCGTCGGGCGGAGACCGGCCTCGAGCGCCTCCTGGACCAGTTCCCGCAGGTCCGCCTGCGGGAAGCCGACCCTGGTGACGCGGTCGCCCGGCTCGGTCATGGGTCCGCCGGCCATGCCGTACACGCTGATCCTGCCGCCGTCGCGCAGCAGCGTCGCGGCGGCGGCGCCGATGTCGCCGCCCACGCCGTCGAAGACCACGTCAAGCCCGCCGGTCACCTCCCTGACCGTGTCCGCCCAGCCCGGGTCGGTGTAGTCGACGGTCAGCTCGGCGCCCAGGTCCGCGGCCCTGCGGCGTTTGTCCTGGCTGCTCGCCGCGCCGATCACCCGGGCTCCCGCGCGCACGGCCAACTGCACCAGCAGGCTCCCGACGCCGCCGCCCGCCGCCTCGACCAGCACCCATTCACCCGGCTTCGGAGCCGCCGCGCGCATCAGCCCCACCGCCGTGCGCCCGTCGGCCAGCAACGCCACCGCGTCCTCGAGTGACATGCCGTCGGGCGGCTCGACCAGGCCGGCCGCCTGGGCCACGGCCAGCTCGGCGTAGCCGCCCTTGCCGTCCAGCGAGCTGATCACCCGCCTGCCGACCAGAGCCTCGGGCACTCCCGCGCCCACGGCGACCACCGTGCCGCCCACACCGTTCCCCGGGACGTACGGCAGGCTCGGCCGGTGCGCGGGCACCGGCCCCTGCCCGGCCCGTGACTGCGTGTCCACGAACGTGATGGCGGCCACGCCCACCTCGATCAGCACCTGCCCGGGGCCGGGGACGGGGTCCGGGACCTCCTCGACGACCAGACGCTCGGGCCCGCCGAACTCCCTCACCACGACCACACGCATGTGCACTCCTTCGCTAATCGGAGCGAGTCGCTCCGGTATGAGGTCAAACCGTTCCGCGGGCGCGCTGATTCCTCGACCTTGGCGAGTCGATCCCCTGGGGCGATGGTTGGTGCCATCATGGCTGGTCAGAGTGCTCGCGCACGGGGAGGCGGGCGTTTGGGAGGCATTCGAACGGTTTGGGGGGTCGCATGAGTTTCGACGAGTTGCTGCGCCACCTGGAGCCGGGGGCCAGCGCCCAGGCGGCGGGCATCAGGCGCGGCTACGGCGGGCCGTCCGCCCGCACCGTCGGTGTGAGCTCCGGCCTGACCAGGCTGCGCTGCGCCTCCCTGCTCAAACCCCTGTACGCCTGGGTCACCGCGCCCCGCATCCCCGACGCGGAACGCTGGCGCCGCCACGCCCAGCCCGCCGTCGTCGTCTCCTCCAACGCCGACACGCTCAACCTGTGGCTGGCGGTCGGGCCCGCGGTCATCCTCGACGACCTCTGCCACCGCACGGGCGTCTCCTGGGCGGTCCCCAACGGCGACCCGTCGCGCTTCGGCTCGGTCGAGGTGGCGGCCACCGAGGTCGCCACCGCCTACGCGGCCCTGGCCCAGTCGGCCCTGGCGGGGGACCCCGTCGCCGAGACGATCATGGGCTGGATGCGGGAGGTGTCGGGGGAGCAGACCTTCGGCATCCGCGAGGCGGTCCGCGCGCCCAGCGCCGCCCTCAAGTGCGGCTGGTACGGCGGGGCGGACGAGACGTGCCTGCGTACCCACGCCGTCGCCATCCTCCCGCGCCGCGGCACGCGCACCACCGTGGCGGTCGCCATGACGGCCCAGCCGTACACGGACGAACGTGAACGCGAGATCTACCACGCCCGCGTGGCGGAAGGACTCCCGGTCGAAGCCGAGCACGAGAAGGTCGGCGGCGCCCTCCTCCGCGCGCTCCTCACCACCACCCTCACCGAACTCGGGCACAAACCCGGCCCCTAGGGGCCCGCCGTACTACCGCGAGAAGAGAGCTTTGGTCAGCTCTCCCGTGCGCGGTCCGAAGTAGTCGCGGAAGAGCACGATCTTCCCCTCGCGGATCCTGAACACCTGGATGTAGGGCAGGCGCAGCCGACCGGCAGGCGTGTCGACGTGCACCTCCGACTCGGCGATCAGCACCTCGGGATCGGTCGTCTCGTGGACGGTCAGCGAGGTGGCCGCCTCGTCGATGCGGATGTCGCCCGCCCGCGCGGTGTCGCCGATCAGGTCGAACATCGCCTCGATCTCCTGGCGCCCGGCGAAGCGCCGCTGCGATCCCTCCGGCGCGAACGGGAACTCGACCACCGCGTCGTCACCGAACAGCGCCGATCGGGCCGCGCGATCACCGTCGACGCCGGCGCGCAGGTAGCGCTGAAGGACGTCATGTTGCTCGGACATGGGTTGCCTCCCTAGAATCGGAGTCATGACTCCGGAAGAACGATACGGAGCGGCGACTCCGCTTGTCAATCGATGATCCGCGCCGACGCCGCCCGCAACCGGGCCAAGATCCTCGACGCCGCCGAGGCCGTGTTCGCCGAGCACGGCATCACCGCCTCCACCGAGGAGGTGGCCCGCATCGCGGGGGTCGGCATCGGCACCGTGTTCCGCCACTTCCCGACCAAGGAGTCGCTGGTCGAGGCGGTCTTCGCGGGCATCGTGCAGGGCTTCGTCGACCAGGCGCGCAGGCTGTGCGACGCGGAGGATCCCGGGCGGGCGCTGTTCGACTTCCTCGAGGGGATGGTCGAGGTGTCGGCCACCAAGGCGGCCTACGCCGATGCCGTCGCCGCCGCTGAAGACGCCCTCGCCGAGGGCCGCCGCGAGCTGCCGCGGGCGCTGGATACGCTGCTGACCCGGGCCCAGCAGGCCGGCGTGGTCAGGCGCGACGTCTCGATGCCCGAACTGCTCGCGCTCACCGCGGCCGTCGCCAGAACAGGCGAGCACGCGGCCACGTCCCTGCGAATCGTTATGGATGGACTCAAGGTATGAAACTCACGATTCTCGGCGGGTCGGGCGCCTGGCCGACCGCCACCCAGGCCTGCAGCGGCTACCTGGTGGAGCACGACGGCTACCGGGTCCTGATCGACCCCGGCTACGGCACGATGCAGGTGCTGCAGGAGTTCGCCGCTCCTGAGGACGTGGACGCCGTGGTGATCACCCACGGCCATCCCGACCACTGCGCCGACCTCAACCCGCTGCTGCGCGCCCGGGTGCTGGGGGAGCGGGGTCCCGCGCCGCTGGCCGTACACGCTCCCGAGGGCGCGCTCGACGCGGTGCTGAAGCTCGACAAACCCGCGATGCTGGCCGACGGCCTGACCTTCTCCGGGGAGCTCGGCCCCTTCAAGCTGGAGACCTGGCTGCTGCCGCATCACGTGCCCAACCACGGTGTACGGCTCAGCGCAGGCGGGACCGTGCTTGCCTACACCGGCGACACCGGGCCGACACCCGACCTGGTGGATCTGGCGCGCGACGCGGACGTCTTCCTGGCCGAGGCGACATATCCGGAAGAGGTCCCCGAAGAGGACGCGCCGTACCTGTCGACAGCCAGGCAGGCCGGGGCGAACGCGGCGCGAGCAGGAGTGGGGCGCCTGGTCCTGACGCATCCGTGGCCCGGGCTGCCGGTCGAGCGCTTCGTCACCGCCGCCGCCGAGGGCTTCTCCGGTACGATCGCCGTCGCATCCCCCCGCCTGGTCATGGAGCTCTGATTGCGCACGTTCTCCTCCTATGACGGCACCGAGCTGGCCTACCACGAGTACGGTCAGGGCGAGCCGCTGATCTGCCTGCCCGGTGGCCCCATGCGTGACTCGGCCTACCTGGGCGAGCTCGGCGGCCTGTCGGCGCACCGGCGGCTGATCGTGCTCGACCTGCGCGGCACTGGGCGGTCGGCCGTCCCTGAGGACCCGGCCACCTACCGCTGCAACCGGCTCGTCGACGACGTCGAGGCCCTGCGCGCCCACCTCGGGTTCGACCGGATGGACCTGCTCGGCCACTCGGCAGGCGCCAACCTCGCGGTCATGTACGCCGCCCGCCACCCCGGGCACGTCGCCAGGCTCGTCCTGGTCACGCCGGGCGCGGGGGCCGTCGGGATCGTCGTCACCGGGGAGGGCAGGCTCGAGGTCGCCCGCCTGCGCGCGGGCGAGCCGTGGTACCCGGAGGCGATGGCCGCCCTCGAGGCGATCGTGGCCGGCACCGGCACCGACTGGGACGCGATCGGGCCGTTCTTCCATGGCAGGTGGGACGAGGCGGCGCGGGCCCACCAGGCCGCCGACGGCCGGACACGCAACCACGAAGCGGCGGCGATCTTCGCGGGCGAGGGCGCCTTCGACCCCGGGGCGACCCGTGCCGCGCTCGCCAAGCTCGACGTGCCGGTGCTGCTCGTGGCGGGCGAGGTGGACGTCAACACGCTGCCGGGCGTGGCGGTCGAGTACGCCGGGTTCTTCCGTGACGCCGAGGTCGTCGTCCAGCAGGGGGCGGGACACTACCCGTGGCACGACGACGCCGACCGCTTCGCGACCACCGTCGCCACCTGGCTCGCCACGTGAAAAGCGCGGTGCCGGGGATTCCGGCACCGCGCTGGAACGATCTAGCGGACGAGGGACGACGAATCCCCCTGAGGCCGCGGCGACCCACCTCGCGCTAGGTCAGGTCGTCGAACTCGCCGTCCTTCATGCCGAGGCGGAATGCCTCCCACTCGGCAGGGGTGAAGAACAGCCGGGGCCCTTCCGGGTCCTTCGAGTCGCGCAGGACGTACAGCCTGTCGTGGCCGTGCTTGTGAACGGCGACATCCTCGGGTGCGGCGAGGACGGCCACTTCGACGCAGTCGCCGCCGTTGCTACCACTGCGACGGGCCTTGCGCCACTCAAGGTCGTTCATACGCTCTCCTCCACTGTTGACAGCAAATCTAGGCTCGCGTTGACAGGTAGGGCGAGAGACCGGATCACGTCGTATCTCTGAACGATCGATTCGATGTCGGCCGGTCGATCGGATACGTACCCCTCGCGAGCCGATTCCAGGTAAACGAGGTCGGGCTCTCCGGGGATTCTGGCGATCACGAACGCCCCCGTGAGCCCGGCGAGGGCCGGACTGCTCCTCGGGACCACCTGGATCGTGATGTTGGGCAGCTCGGCGCTCTCACGCAGGGCCCGGATCTGGCCCCGCATCGTGTCGGCCGATCCCACCGGGCGGTGCAGCACCCACTCGTCGAGCACCACCCAGTACATCGGCGGATCGGACCGCTGCAGGATCGCCTGCCTGGTCATGCGGGCGGCCACCGCCTCCTCCGCCTGCTCGGCGGTCGCCGCGGGCTCCTTGCGCAGCACCTCGCGCGCGTAGTCCTCGGTCTGCAGCAGGCCCGGCACCAGCAGCGGCTGCCACGTCTGCAGCGTGCGCGCCGTCTGCTCGATCTCCAGCCACGGGCGGAACCAGGCCGGGTAGGCGGCCTGCCGTACCAGGGGCCACAGTCGCGTCAGCGCGCCGCGCGTGTCGAGCACCTGATCGGCCCGCTCGGCGAAGTCGCGCGAGGGGGTCCGGTTGGCGAGCTCGACGGCGCACACGAGGGACAGCGAGTAGCTCAGGCGCTCGGCGAGCTGCTCTTGCGACAAACCCGCTCGAACGCGGTGTTCTCGCAGCTCGGAGCCGAAAAATGCGAGCGGACTTGAACCGGGTTCGAGTGCGCGAGCGGAAGGCATGATCCCTCCGTAGGAGAAACGTTCTACACGGGTTCTACAAACGACACCCGCTACGTACACAGTCGGCGTGTGCCACCGCTTGACGTACATAGAGTAGTCGCGCCAGTGCACTCTGATATCGGGGTGCAGAAATCCGGTAAAAGTAAGGACAAGTGGTGCCCATGTCCGCCCTGCACGCCGCACGAGTCCAGCAACTGTGTTGGGTTCAGGAACGGCTTGCCGCAGCAGGAATCCGCGCCATCCTGGTCAGCCGGGTCAGACTCACGCTCACGCAGAACACCTACCAGCCGCCGGTCAGCGACGACCCGGTGCTGGCGGCACGGCACGTGACGGTGAGCTACTCCGGTGACTACCTGGTCGAGCTGCCGGGCTGCCAGCCCGTCCGCTTCACCTCCGCCGAGGAGACCGCGTCCTACGTGAGCTCCCTGATCACCTCGGCCAGCTCCGGAGGCTGAACCCCTTCCGGTAGCACGTCGAACCACGCCGCGCCTTTGTACGAGTCGAGTTCCTCCCGGGTGACGGAACCGGGAGCAGCGACAGGCTCGACTTCGTCAAAGCAGGCCAGGTAGAACTGCTCGGTCTTGACGTAGTGGACGCCGAGCCACATGAAATCGCGGGGGACCGCGACAAAGCGGTCCTGTACGGCATCGCCCGGCAACCCCGTTTCCTCGGTCAATTCTCTTCTTGCGGCCTCCAGCGGGGTCTCTCCGGCAAGAAGCCCGCCTCCTGGCGGTTCCCAGAACGTCTCACCGCTCACGCGGTCGTGCCAGCGCAGCAGCAGCACCTTTCCCTCCCGATCCAGGCACACCACCCGTGCCGCGGGCCTGTCACTGCTCACGCGCCCACCTTCTCCTCCGTACGGCCTCGCCCGCCCCACAGCCAGGCGTTTCCCGGGTCCCATCCCAGCACTGCCTCCGTGGCACGGATCCCCCGCCCCACCCCCGGCGCCTTGGTCTCCGCCGTGCCACGTTGCGCGCCCTGCGTTTCCTGGTTCCGGGGCCTCGATCCGCGGTGCCATGTTGCGGCGCCCCCCGCGTACCCGGGTTCCGCGGTTGGGTGGGTTGGAGGGCGTGCCGTACCGCTAGTCCTGTTCGGTGAGGACGAGCTCGAGGAGGCCGGGGAAGCGTTCGGCGAACTCCTGTCTGCGCAGGCGGTTGAGGCGGCGGGAGCCTTCGTCGCGCTGCTCGAGGAGGCCGACGTTGCGCAGGACGCCGAAGTGGTGGCTGAGCGTCGACTTGGCCGTCAGGTGGGTGAACGTGCCGCACGGGCGCGTCCAGTCGGGCACCTCGGCCAACTCCCTGACGATGCGGCGGCGCACGGGGTCGCCGAGCGCGTCGAGGGCGGCCTGGAGCGTCACCTCGCAGGGGGAGGCGTGGGTCAGCGAGCGCGTCCTGTTCGACGACGGTCGAACATTGCTGTAGTGTTCCATCTCGATCGAACAGCTTACCCGGAAGGAGCAGCCATGGACACCGGACAGATAGGCGTGTGGCACCCGGCGATCGGCAAGGCCCCTGCCGCCGTGGCGCGCAGGGCGGCCGTCGAGATCGAGAAGCTCGGCTACGCCTCCGTGTGGGTGAACGAGGGGCCGGGGTCCAGGGACCCGTTCGTGGCGGCCAGCCTGCTGCTGTCGGCCACCAGCCGCGTCGCCGTGGGCACCGGCATCGCCAACCTGTGGGGCCGCGACGCCACGGCCATGGCCGCGAGCAGGGCCACGCTCGGTGAGGCGTTCCCCGGGCGCTTCCTGCTGGGCATCGGCGTGAGCCACAGCACCCTGGTCGGCAGCCGCGGCCACTCCTACGGCAAGCCGCTGACCGCGATGCGCGAGTATCTCGACGGCATGGACCAGGCCCAGCCCGGCCTGCTCGAGGGCGACGCGCCGCGCCTGCTCGCCGCGCTGCGGCCCAAGATGCTGGAGCTCTCCCGTGACCGCGCCGCCGGGGCCCACACGTACTTCGTCCCGCCGGAGCACACCGCGCTGGCCCGCGAGGTCCTGGGTCACGACCGCCTCCTGGTGCCCGAGCAGGCCGTACTCCTGGAGACCGACCCCGCCAGGGCCCGCCAGATCGCCCGCACCCACATGGCCTACTACCTGACGCTCCCCAACTACGTGAACAACCTGCTGGCGCTCGGCTACACCGACGACGACTTGGCCGACGGGGGCAGCGACCGCCTCGCGGACGCCATCGTCGCCTGGGGCGACCCGGAGTCCGTCGTCAAGCGCGTCCGCGCCCACCTCGACGCCGGCGCCGACCACGTCGCCCTCCAACCCCTGTCCCCCTCGGTCCCCGACCTCACCGACGCCCTCACCCAACTCCGAACCCTCGCCCCCACCCTCTCCCTCTGACCAACCGCGGGTGAAGGGCGGTGCCCTGTGCGGTGGGGAAGCGGGGACCCGGGTGCCACGATTACGAGGCGTCGTAGCGGTGGCCGGCCACGTCCTGCTAGCCGTGGCGTCTCCCTGGACAGAGGCCAGCCATGTGCGGCGGGTGGCGGTGGGGCGGCTCGCCGTACGAGAAGGAAACGCGGGTGGCAATAGGGGTGGGCTGCCTTACGAAGGAGTCGGGGGCGGGTTAGCGTTTCATGGCGCCGTCGGCGATGGCGTCGGCGGCTTCGCCGATGGCCATGCCGACGATCTCGAGGCGGCGGACCAGTTCGCGTTCCTTCATCGCGTCGGGGGTGAGTTCGCCGGAGAAGATGCGGGAGATCTCGTACTGGTACATGCGGCGGATCGCGCTGCCGACCTTCTTGGCCTCCAGGGCGTCCTGGACGACGGCCGAGGGGCGGGAGGCGAGGTCCTTGACGGCGTTCTCGAGGGCGTCGATGCCGACGATGACCTGGTCGAGCAGCGGTGAGAAGCGGATCTGGTCCGGCACCCTGTACAGGTGCGACTCCCGGACGAAGTCGCGCAACGAGTCGAGCACGTCGTCGATCGAGCGTGACAGCCGGAAGAGGTCCTCCCGGTCGATGGGCGTGACCAGGGCGTTCTTGAGCTCCTCGACCAGCCGGCGGCGCTCCTCGTCACCGAGGTGCTCGATGGCGCGCATCTGCTCGTGCGCGCCCGTCCTGCCCACCTCGCCCCCGATCATCGCCATCGCCAGCCAGGCGCCCTCCTTGGTCGCCTCGAGCTGCCCGAGCAACGCCTCGGTCAGCGCGCTGTCCATCCGCCCGGACAGCAGATCCCGCACCCGCCGCAGCCGCTTCATCGCCCCTCCCACCATGCCCTCTCATCTCCCATTCCTTCCCCGCCCGTGCTTCCCTGGTCGAAGCCACCTCTCAGCCGCGCCTCCGGCCGCGACGGTCTTTCGTACGGCAAGCCACCCCACCGCTTCCAGCCCAGGCCCAACGAGCCCACGTCCCAGGGGAGCGAGGTAGGCGGCCAGGGCGGAGCGGTGGCAGCGGGGCTACGGGCGTGGCCGTGGCGGGAAGGCGGCCAGGGTGGGGCCGTGATAGCGGGGATCCGGGCGTCGTTGCGGCGGTTAGCCGGCGTCCGGTCAGCGGGCGTGTCCCTGGAGGTCCCTGGCCGAAGTGCGGCGACTGGCGGAGGGGCGGCTTGCCGTACAGGAGAGCAGCCCGGCAGAGAGCAGCCCGGCAGAGAGGAGACCGGTACGGAGGAGGGTCGCACTGAGGAGGTCGGCGCAGGGCGGGTGGGGTGGTTCATGAGGTGGCTCCTTGGACCAGCCAGGCGATGATGGCGGCGGATACGGCGCTGGCGGGGAGGGTCAGGAGCCAGGCGATGACGATCTTGGCGGCGGCGTACCAGCGGACGCGGCCGCCGCCCTGGGAGACGCCGGCACCGATGAGGCCGCCGGCGATGGCCTGGGTCATGCTGACCGGCATTCCGATCAGGGCCGAGGCCATGACCGCGAGGCCCGAGCCGAACTCCGCCGCCACCCCGTGCAGCGGGCGCGAGACGATGATCTCCCGGCTGAGCGTGCGTCCCGCCTTGGGCAGGCCGTAGAGGGCGCCGAGGCCGAACAGGACCGCCACCAGCGACGTCACGCCGATCGGGGCCCCGGTGAAACCCAGTGCGATCATGAAGACGGCGAGCATCTTCTGGGCGTCGTTGGCCGCGTAGGCCAGGCATTGCAGCAGGAAGCCGGCCCAGTGCCAGCGCGACAGGCCCGGCCAGTCGGTCACCAGCAGGAGTGTCCGGATCGCCGCCCACGAGGCGAGCCCGCCGACGAACGGGGCGATGAGCCCGACCGTCAGGACGAGCGCCACCCACCCGTACGACACGGGCAGCCCCCAGCCGATGCCCGCGCCGGTGACGCCGCCGACGACGGCCAGCGTGAGGCTGGTGGGGCGGCCGCGCGAGCTGAGTACGGTGACCACGCCCAGGGCGCAGATCACCGCGATCGTCATGGCGCTGCGGCCGCCGGGGCCCGAGAAGGTCGCCAGCCGGGTCACGAACGTCAGCGCCACCTGGTTGGTGGCCAGCGGCACGACGGCCACCAGCACCACGAGGATGAGCAGGCCGACGGCCGGGCGGACAGTGGGCAGCTTCAGGCCGGTCGCGAGGAGGGAGCCGCCGTCGTTCATGCCGGAGACGACCGCGAAGAGCCCGGCGACCACGATCACAAACACGGCGTTCAACGGCACGCGCTCCATCCCAGCCCGCTCGCGTCGAGCGAGGCAAGTTCGATTCCCTGATGTTCCCTATAGACGCCCCTACCCGCAGCCCCGGGTGCCGTCCTGGACCAGCTCCGCCGCCCCTCCCGAGAGCGGGGCGGCGGGCTCATGAGGTCAGGTCGTGAGGATGGCGGGGTCGGAGAGGCTCGGCCGGCCGGTTTCCACGTGGCCCGCCAGGCGGCGGAGCCAGCCGCCGTCGGTGCTGGAGGTGACCGTGAGGTCGTACCAGCCGTCGCTGCCGCCTAGCGTGGCCGTGTGCGTAACGGTCGCGCCGGGCGCCACGTCGTGGGACGCGGTGGCCCCGCCGTAGGCGTTGACGACGGTGACGGTGCAGGCCGCGCCGCCGCTGTTGGTGATGGTCAGGACGACGTCGCCGCCCGAGTAGGCCGCGGCGACCTCGGGGTTGGCGGGTTGCGCGCCGCGGGTCGGAGGCACCTTCCCCTTGAAGCGGCGCAGGTATCCGGCGGGTCCGGAGACCGCCAGGTCGTACAGGCGGGTCTTCTTCGCCGTGGACCACGTCGCTGAGAGGGATTTGCCCGCTTCGCAGGTGTAGCTCCACGGCCCGAAGGTGCCCGCGGCCGACGAGACGAGGAACGTGGCGCCCGCCGCGCCCGCGCTGGCGAAGGTCAGCCCGTACGTGCCGGCGGAGGCGTCGGTGGCGCCGGAAACCCGCAGGTCGTACGGCAGGGCCCGCGCGGGACGCCGGCCCGGTTCCTGGCGCGGCATCGACCCGGGCGACGGCGCGGAGGGCACGTAGTCGGGGTGCCGGTTGTGGTCCGGCGGCGCGTACCCCGACGTGCTCGGCAGGGCGGGAACCGACGGGTCCTGCTGGGCGAAGTCGAACGCCGAGGTCAGGTCGCCGCTGACCGCGCGGCGCCAGGGCGAGATGTTCGTCTCGGCGACCCCGAAGCGCTTCTCCATGAACTGCAGGATCGAGGTGTGGTCGAAGGTCTGCGAGCACACCCAGCCGCCGCGGCTCCAGGGGGACAGGACCAGCAGGGGGACCCGGGGGCCGAGGCCGTACGGCCCCTTCGCGTAGCTGCTGGATTTCGTGTAGAGGTCGAGGGTCGTGGGCGTCGTCGACGTTCCGGGGAACGGCGGGGGCACGTGGTCGAAGAACCCGTCGTTCTCGTCGTAGGTGATCAGGAGCACGGTCGAGGCCCACACGGCGGGGTTGGCGGTCAGCGCGTCCAGGACCCGCGCGATGTACCAGGCCCCGTAGTTGGCCGGCCAGTTCGGGTGCTCGGTGTAGGCCTCGGGCGCCGCGATCCAGGAGATCTGCGGCAGCTGCCCGTTCATGACGTCGGCCTTGAGCACGTCGAAGAACGTCCCGCCGTTCTTGACGGCCGTCCCCGTCCGCGCCCGGTCGTAGAGCGGGTTCCCCGGCGTGGCGTTGCGGTAGTTGTTGAAGTACAGCAGCGAGTTGTCGCCGTAGTTCCCGATGTACGGGTCGCCGGTCCAGCCCCAGGACCCGGCCGCGTCCAGGCCGTCTCCCGTGTCCTGGTAGATCTTCCAGGAGATGCCGGCCGCCTGTAACCGCTCGGGGTAGGTGGTCCAGCCGTATCCGGCTTCCTGGTTGCCGAGGACGGGGCCGCCGCCGGTGCCGTCGTTGCCGGTGTACCCGGTCCACATGTAGTACCGGTTCGGGTCCGTCGCGCCCAGGAACGAGCAGTGGTAGCCGTCGCAGACGGTGAACGCGTCGGCCAGCGCGTAGTGGAAGGGGATGTCGTCCCTGGTGAGGTAGGCCATCGTGGTGGCCGACTTGGCGGGGACCCAGTTGTCGTACTTGCCGGAGTTCCAGGCCGAGTGCGTGCCGTTCCAGTCGTGGTCGAGGTCCTGCAGGAACTGCAGGCCCAGGTTGGCCGCGGTCGGGTGGAAGGGCAGCACGCCGGACTGGTTGAAGACCGGCTGGCCGCTTGGCTGCGTGAACGGGCGCGGGTCACCGAAGCCCCTGACGCCCTTCAGCGTGCCGAAGTAGTGGTCGAAGGAACGGTTCTCCTGCATGAGGACGACGATGTGCTGGACGTCCTGCAGGGTTCCCGTGACGACGGCGGGCTCGATCGACGCGGCGCGGGCGATGCTCTCGGGGAGAAGGGAAAGTGCGGCGGTTCCTCCCGCCAGTTGTAAGAAACGACGCCGGTTGACCTCGGACATGCGCGGCTCCCTCCGCTCGTTGCGTATAGCGCAACTAGTTGCGCTTGCGCTGACCGGACCATAGGACGGCGGCAGGCCCTGGTCAACCACGGGAGGGTGTCGAACGGGGGTACGTTCCGGGTCAACCTCGGATGCGGCTATGGGGCGTATAGGGGAAACGCGCCTGTCGTCCGCCGTGGGTCCCGGATAGCGTCCGTTATGCCTGATAACTACCCAAGATCGAGTGGATGATGGACGAAGAGCTCATTCTGCTGAACCCCGGTCCGGCCTGTACGTCGAAGCGGGTCAAGGACGCCCTGCTTCGCGGCGACCTCTGCCACCGCGAGCCGGAGTTCACGCAGTTGCTGTTCAGGATCCGTGAGGCGCTGCCCCGCTGCCTGAACCTCGGCGACACGCACGAGGCGCTGCTGGTGACGGGGTCGGGAACCTCGGCCATGGAGATGGCGGTCATCAGCTCCGTCCGCGAGGGACGAAGCGTGCTCATCGTGAACAACGGCGTTTACGGCGAGCGGATGATCAAGATCGCCAAGGCGAACGGCATCCCGTTCCACGAGGTCAGGAGCGAGTGGACGGTCCCGGCCGACCCGGCGGAGGTCGAGCGGGCGCTGGCCGCGCACGACGACGTCGACGCGGTCGTGGCCGTCCACCACGAGACCACCACCGGCCTCATCAACCCGATCAAGGAGATCGGGGAGGTCGTGGCGCGGCATGACCGGCTCTTCGTGATCGACGCGATCTCCGGCACCGCCATCGAGGACCAGGACCTCGCCGAGGTCAAGGTCGACGTGGTCTGCGGCACCGCGAACAAGGGGCTGCACGGACTGCCGGGGATGTCATTCATCCTGTGCGGCGAGCGCTCCGTCGAACGCCTCCAGGAGGTGCCCGAGCGCAGCCTCTACCTCAACGCCGCCAGCTACCTCAAGGGCCAGCGCAAGGGCGACGTGCCCTTCACGCCCGCCGTACAGGTCTGCTACTCCCTCGACGAGGCGATCAAGGAGTATGAGGAGGGCGGCGGCTTCGCGGCGCGCACCAAGCTCTACCGCGAGCGCGCGGCGCTGGTGCGCGGCCAGTTCGAGCGGCTCGGCCTGCGGATCCTGGTCGACGAGCCGTACCGCGCCAACACCGTCACGATGCTCCACCTGCCGGATGGTGTGACGTACCAGGCGCTTCACGACGAGTTGAAGCAGCGCGGATATGTTATCTACGCCGGTCAGGGGCAGCTTTCCGCTGATTTCTTCCGCATCTGCACGATGGGGGAGATCCCCTGGCACCGGCTCGAGCAGCTGGAGGACGCGCTGCGCGAATCGATCGAGGCAGCTAGGGGTTAAGGCAGATGCAGCTCAACCTGCACCGGCTCTGGATCTTCATGACGGTCGTGGAGTGCGGTGGCTTCTCGGCCGCGGCGCAGAAGCTCTACCTGAGCCAGCCGTCCGTGTCGCACCAGGTCAGGCAGCTTGAGCAGTCGCTGCGCAGCACGCTGATCGACCGCAGTGGCGCCAGGATCCGGCTCACGCCCGAGGGCGAGGTCATGCTGGAGTACGCCAAGCGCGTCTTCCTGCTGGCCGACGAGGCGGTGGCCGCGATCCGCCAGGTCTCGGGCCTGCAGACGGGCAAGCTGGTCGCCGGCGGCACCACCACGGTCGGCACGTATCTGCTGCCGCCGCTGCTCGCGGCCTTCCGCGACCGGCATCCCGGCATCGAGATCGGCATCCAGGTCGCCAACGCCCAGCAGGTCGAGCGCGGGCTGGTCGACGGCGAGATCGGCGTGGCCGTGCTCGCGGGCCAGCCCGGCGCCGCCCAGCTGGTCAGCGAGCCCATCCTGGAGGATCGCCTCGTCGTCATCACCCAGCCGGGCCACAGACTGTCGAGCAAGGGTACGGCGGAGCCGTACGAGCTGGCCGGGGAGCCGTTCCTCATCAGGGAGCCGGGCTCCTCCACCCGTGACCTGCAGGAACAGGCCCTGGAGACGTGGGGCCTGGAGCAGCGCACGGAGATCTGGGGCCCGGAGACGATCAAGCAGGCGGTGGCCGCGGGGCTGGGCATCTCGCTGGTCTCCGAGCACTGCGTCGAGCAGGAGCTCGCCGACGGCCGCCTGTGCGCTGTCGAGGTCAACCCTGCCCCCAAGCCCCGCCCCATCGTCCTCGCCCACCGGCGCGACCGCCTCCTTGGTCCCGCCGAACAGGCTTTCATCGCCATGCTGCGAAATGTGCGCAGCTGGCCGGGTATCAATCGCTTGAGGAGCATCTCTTGAGCAAGGCGCTGCCCTCCCGAGCCCAGGTTGTGATCATCGGTGGTGGCATCGTCGGCTGCAGCGTGGCCTACCACCTGGCCGAGCTCGGCTGGACCGACGTCGTCGTGCTCGAGCAGGGGCAGCTCTCCTGCGGCACCACCTGGCACGCGGCCGGCCTGGTCGGCCAGCTGCGCAGCACGGAGAGCATGACGAAGCTGATCCGGTACAGCACCGACCTGTACGGCAGGCTGGAGGCGGAAACCGGCTTCGGCACCGGCTGGAAGCAGTGCGGAAGCGTGAGCGTGGCACGCACGCCGGAACGGATGACCCAGCTCAGGCGGACCGCCGCGCAGGCACGCAACTACGGCATCACCGCCGAGATCATCACCCCGGCCGAGGCGGGCGAGTTGTGGCCCGTGATGCGGACCGACGACCTGGTGGGCGGGGTGTGGCTGCCGGGCGACGGCAAGGCCAACCCGTCCGACCTGACCCAGGCGCTGGCGCGCGGGGCGCAGCGGCGCGGGGTGCAGGTCCTGGAGCGGGTCCGCGTGACCGGGATCTCCGTCGTCAACGGACGCGTGCGCAAGATCACGACGACCGAGGGCGAGATCGAGACCGAGATCCTCGTCAACTGCGCCGGGCAGTGGGCCAAGCAGCTCGGCAGGATGGCCGGGGTCACCGTACCGCTGCACTCGGCCGAGCACTTCTACGTCGTGACCGAGCAGATCGCGGGTGTCAGGCCGGACCTGCCCGTCATGCGCGACCCGGATGGCTATGCCTACTTCAAGGAGGAGGTCGGCGGCCTGGTGGTGGGTGGGTTCGAGCCCGACGCCAAGCCGTGGGGCATGGACGGCATCCCGCACCCGTTCGAGTTCCAGCTCCTTGAGGAGGACTGGGACCAGTTCTCGATCATCATGGAGAACGCCGTCCAGCGCGTGCCCGCCCTGGAGACCACCGGGGTGCGGATGTTCTACAACGGGCCGGAGTCGTTCACCCCGGACAACATGTTCCTGCTCGGCGAGGCTCCGGAGGTTTCTGGATACTTCGTGGCGGCGGGCTTCAACTCCGCCGGGATCGCCTCGGCCGGGGGAGCGGGCAGGGCGCTGGCCGAATGGATCGTGAACGGCTCGCCGACCACCGACCTGTGGCCGGCCGACCTGCGCCGCTTCGCCCGCTGGGCGGACAACGACACCTGGCTCAGAGACCGGGTCACCGAGACCCTGGGCCTGCACTACGCGATGTCGTGGCCGAACAAGGAGCTCGAGACCGCCAGGCCGCTGCGGCGCTCGCCCGTCCACCACCTGCTCGAGGCGGGCGGTGCGTGCTTCGGGTCGAAGATGGGCTGGGAGCGGGTCAACTACTTCGGCGCCCCGCAGCCGTACACCTTCGCCAGGCCCGGCTGGCAGGAGCAGGTCAACGCGGAGGTGAACGCCTGCCGTACCGGAGCGGCGCTCTTCGACCAGACCTCGTTCTCGAAGTTCACCCTCAAAGGCCGCGAGGCCGTCGACGTGCTGCAGTGGCTGTGCACGGCGGACGTGGACGTCGAGGTGGGCGGGGTCGTCTACACCGGGTTGCTCAACGACCGGGGCGGCTACGAGTCCGACCTGACCGTGACGCGGGTGGCGCACGACGAGTACCTGATCGTGACCGGGTCCGCGCAGACCACGCGCGACTTCGACCACATCTCCAAGGGCATCGGGGAACGGCGGGCCGCCCTGGTGGACGTGACCGGGGCATACGCCGTCCTCAGCATCATGGGCCCCGAGTCCCGAAATATCCTGAAGAAGGTGTCGAAGGCGGACTTCGATGACTTCCCTTTCGGCACGTCCAGGCTGATCGACCTCGGATATGCCACCGTGCGAGCCACCAGGATGACCTACGTCGGAGAACTGGGCTGGGAACTGTACGTCCCCGCCGAGTTCGCCGTCACCGTGTACGAGACCCTCCGTGGCACGGGCGTCGCCGAGGCCGGCTACTACGCCATCGAGGCCATGCGGATCGAGAAGGGCTACCGCGCCTGGAGCAGGGAACTGGGCCCCGAGGTCACCCCCGCCGAGGCGGGCCTCGGCTTCACCTGCAAGAAGAGCGGAGGCTTCCGCGGCGCGGACAGGGCGCTAGAGCCCCCGGCCAGGCGGGTCGTGTCGATCGTGCTCGACGACCCGGACGCCCACCTGTGGGGCGGCGAGTCGCTGCTGGCCGACGGAACTCCCGTCGGTTACGTCACCTCGGCCGCCTACAGTCCCACGCTCGGCCGGGCGGTGGCGCTCGGGTTCGTGTCCGACGCGTCGACAGGCAAGTGTTCGGTGGATGTCGCCGGTGAACTGTACTCTGCCCAGATCAGCCTCAAGGCGCCCTACGATCCCACCTCGGCGAGAGTGAAAGCATGACCGACTCCGAGTACGTCCTGACCCTTGCGTGCCCTGACCGCCCTGGCGTCGTGGCCGCCGTCTCCGGCCTGCTCGCCGGCCGGGGCTGCAACATCATCGAGAGCCAGCAGTTCGGCGACCGGGTCGCGGAGCGCTTCTTCATGCGCGTGCAGTTCTCGGCGCCCGAGGATCTCACCTCCGCCTTCGCCGCGCTCGCCCCCGACTTCGGCATGGAGTTCAAGCTGCGCGACACGGCGGTCAAGCCGCGCGTGCTCATCATGGTCAGCAAGTTCGACCACTGCCTGAACGACCTGCTCTACCGGGTCCGCTCCGGCGCGCTCGACATCGAGGTCGTCGCGGTCGCCTCCAACCACCCCGACCTGCGGCCGCTGACCCAGTCCTACGGCATCGACTACCACCACCTGCCGGTCACGCCGGAGACCAAGCAGAAGCAGGAGGCCGAGGTGCTCGCGCTGGTCGAGCACTACCAGGTCGACCTGGTGGTGCTGGCCCGCTACATGCAGGTGCTGTCGCAGGAGCTGTGCGAGAAGCTGGCCGGCCGGGCGATCAACATCCACCACTCGTTCCTGCCGTCGTTCAAGGGCGCCAAGCCCTACCACCAGGCCCACGCCCGGGGCGTCAAGCTCATCGGCGCCACAGCCCACTACGTCACCTCCGACCTGGACGAGGGCCCGATCATCGAGCAGGAGGTGGTCCGGGTCAATCACAGCCACTCGTCCGAGGACCTGGTCGCCATGGGCCGCGACGTCGAGCGCATCACCCTGGCCAGGGCGGTGAGGTGGCACGCCGAGCAGCGCGTCCTGCTCGACGGCCACAAGACCGTCGTCTTCCCCCGCTAGCGACGTCCGGCGTAGCCGTCCAGCGCCTTGACGATCTCCTTGCGGTAGGTGTCGCTGCCGGTGTGGCCGGAGTCGTCCACGACCACCAGGCGGGCGTCCGGCCAGGCCTGAGCCAGGTCCCAGGCATACTCCAGTGGTGCGCCGAGGTCGAAACGGCCGTGCAGGAGGACGCCGGGGATCCCGGCCAGCTTGTGCGCCTCGCGCAGCAGGACGCCCTCCTCCAGCCAGGCGGCGTTGGAGAAGTAGTGGGCGCAGATGCGGACGAAGGCCGCCAGCGCGTCGCTCGGGCGGTCGCTGTAGGCGTTGGGCTTGCCGTTCACCTCCAGGGAGATGACCGTGTCCTCCCACGTCGTCCAGTCGTGGGCGGCCTTGGCTCTGACGGCGGGATCAGGGTCGGCCATGAGCCTGGCGTAGGCGGCCAGCACGTCGTCGCGCTCGGCCTCGGGGACGCCCTCGCGGAAGCGCTGCCGCTGCTGGGGGAAGAAACGGCCGACGCCGTCGTAGAGCCAGTCGATCTCCGAGCGCCGGGTCATGGTGACCCCGGTGATGACGATCTCCGACACCCGCTCGGGGTGCGCCTCGGCGTAGGCCAGGATCAGCGTCGAACCCCACGAACCGCCGTAGAGCAGCCACTTGTCCACGCCCAGGTGCTCGCGCAGCCGCTCCATGTCGGCCACCAGGTGGTGGGTGGTGTTGGCGGACAGGTCGACGGCCGGGTCGCTGGCGTGGGGCAGGCTGCGGCCGCAGTTGCGCTGGTCGAACAGGATGACGCGGTAGCGCTCGGGGTCGAAGGCGCGGCGCTGGCCCGGGGTGCATCCCGACCCCGGGCCGCCGTGCACCACGAGCGCGGGCTTGCCGTCGGGGTTGCCGCACGCCTCCCAGTAGACGAGGTTGCCGTCGCCGACGTCGAGATGGCCGTGGTCATAAGGTTCGATCGCAGGATGCACCCGGACACGGTACTAGGCGTCGTCGCCGGGGTGCAGTTCGATTTCCACGCGGTAGGTCGACGGGCGCGGGGTGATGTGCAGCTCGGGATCCTCCAGCATGACCTTGACCGAGGCCTGCCATTCCGGGTTGCGCAGGGCGGCGTCGAAGGCCTCCTCGCTGGCCCACTCGGCCACGTTGACGAAGCGCAGCTCGGCGTCGTCGGAGATCGCGCGGTGCAGCCGGGCCCTGATGAAGCCCGGCTGCTTGGTCATGATGCTCGCGTTCTCCTTCCAGCGCAGCAGGAAGCGGTCCGACTCGGCCGGAGGGACGGAGAACGCGTTGATCAGGGTGATGGAGTCGCTCATACCCCTTTGACGGAGCGCTGATCGGCTATGTGACCGGGAACTCCGGCTCCGCGCGGGTCAGGATCGCCGTCCTCGCCGTGACCGGCCAGACCGCGGCCAGCTCGTCGGCGATCGTGGCAACCAGCTTGGGCACGTCGCTCTCCGCCGACTCGTGCAGCGCCTCGGCCACGATCAGCACGGACGACGAGGTGTCGCGGATGGCCGACAGGCCGCTCTGGCGGTTCGTCCAGCGGCGGGCGTGCGCCTGCCTGGCGTCGTCGGCGAAGATCACTTCTTGGGGGTCGGGGTGCTCGATCTCCCCGGAGAACGTCTCATACGACTCGTCGCCCACCGCATACCTGACCCGCAGGCTTCCCGAAATTTCGGACAGATCCAGGGCGGCCACCGGGATCGCGAACGCCATCGAAATCGCGTTGCACAGATCGATCAGCGGATGGATCCGCGGCAGCACCCCCTCCTTGCGGAAACGCCGCAGCAACGCCTCGGACGCGCACCGGTACTGGGTCGGCTTCAACCCCATCCGCGAGAACGCCCGCCGCCACGCCTGGATCTCGGGCAGCTCACTCTCGGCCGCCCCCGCCAGCCTCGCCCGCGCGATCTCCAGGAACGGCTCGACCTCGGGCACGCCATCCTTCGTGATCCCCTCGACATGCACCACCCCGGGGACCAGCTCAGGAAAATCCCGCCACATCTCATCCGCATGACCGAACAACATGCCCGCCATCCTGCCCCCTCCCGCCCTCCCCCCGCAGGACCAAACCACCCCCGATCACCAGGTCCAAATCCCCTCCCCTACGCCAGGCCCCGGCCGGGAAGCCCGGGGTGGGAAGTCCCGGGGGTATTCACAGGCGCCGGGTCGGCGGGATGTGGGTCGGCGGAGATCGGCGCCTCGGTACGGCGGGGCACCCGGGACCGTGGTGCCCGGAGGACGAAGCGCCGTGGCGGCGAGTGACCACCATCGACTCGCCGGGAGCGCCGGGCGCGGGTCCTCAGCCGAAGTGCGGCGGGCGGCCGGGGGCGGGGGCTCGCCGTACGGGAGCAAAAAGAACTCGCCGTACAAGATCAATAGGGGTCAGGAGGCGAGGAGGGGATCCGGGTGGTGGTGGACGTAGTCGGTGGCGGCGCGGACGAAGGCGCGGATTCGGGCGTTCTCTCCAGAGGTGAGCCACAGCAGGCGCCAGCCGAACGGCTGCCCGTCGTGGATCGGGACGTAGGCGACGTCCGGCCGCGCGTCGTAGCGGCGGGCGTGCGTGGGCACCACGAAGACGCCCTTCCCGGCCCCGATCAGGGCGAGCATCTCCTGGATCGTCCCGAACGTGGTGCCCCGCTCGATGGTCCTGCCGCCGGGCGTGGTGGGGGGCACGACCAGCGCGTCCTCCTCGTCGGCGAACGAGCGCGGGCGCAGCACCTTGTCCCTGGCCAGGTCGTCCATGGAGACCGACTCGCGGCGGGCGAAGGGATGCCGGGAGGACACCGCCAGCACCGGCGGCTCGCGGAACAGGATCGCGCTCTCGGTGACGTCGGGCTTGAGCGACGGCGCGCCCACCAGCATCACGTCGACTTGGTCGGAATGCAGGTACGTGATGCCCTCGGAGTAGCGGCACTCGACGATCTGGACCTCGCAGTCGGGATGGCGCCCGTGGAAGAGGTCGGCCACCTCGATGACGAACTGCCCGACCGCCGTGCCGATGAACCCCACCCGCAGCACGCCGTCGACGCCCCGCCCCGCGGCGACGGCCCGGGCGATGCCCTCCTCGATCTGCTGGAACGCCGGCCCCACGTCGTCGAAGAAGCGCTGCCCGACCGGGGTGAGGGTGACCTGGCGGCTGGTGCGTTCGAACAGCGGCACGCCGATGCGGCGCTCCATCTTCTTGATCGTCTGACTGACGCGAGCGGTCGAGACATGCAGGCGCTCCGCGGTGCGGCCGAAATGGAGCTCCTCGGCGAGCGTGAGGAAGATCTCGAGGTCTCGCCGTTCCACTTCGTGAACCCCCAGGTTAACGATCGTTGCTGATGCTCTCATTGTTGCCGATCCCCGGCAACGCGATCGTAGAGGCATGACGAACAACACGATGACCCTGGTCACCGGGGGTACGGGCAAGACCGGACGGCGCGTCGTCGAGAGGCTGACGGCGATGGACAGGCCGGTGCGGATCGGCACTCGCAAGGGTGGCGTCCCCTTCGACTGGGAGGACCGCTCGACGTGGGAGCCCGCCCTGGCCGGTACCTCCGCCGCCTACGTCGCCTACTACCCCGACCTGGCCGTTCCCGGCGCGGGCGAGGCGATCGAGGCCTTCTCCGAGCTCGCGGTCTCGACCGGGACGCGCCGCCTGGTGCTGCTGTCGGGCCGTGGCGAGGAGGAGGCGCAGCACGCCGAGCAGGTCCTGGCCGGCTCCGGCGCCGAGTGGACGGTCGTGCGCTGCAGCTGGTTCAACCAGAACTTCACCGAGAACTTCCTGCTCGAGCCCATCCAGGAGGGGCACCTCGTGCTGCCCGCCGGAGACGTGGGCGAGCCGTTCGTGGACGCCGACGACATCGCCGACGTGGCCGTGGCCGCCCTCACCCAGGACGGGCACGCCGGGGAGATCTACGAGATGACCGGGCCGCGCCTGCTCACCTTCGCACAGGCCGCCGCCGAGATCGGCGCCGCCACCGGCCGCGAGATCGGCTACACGCAGATCCCTGTCGAGGCCTACGTGGAGCACGTCCCCGCCGAGTACTCCGACTTCCTCACCTACCTGTTCACCACCGTGCTCGACGGCCGCAACGCACACCTCGGCGACGGGGTGCAGCGGGCGCTCGGCCGCGAGCCGCGCGACTTCGCCGACTTCGCCCGCGAGAGCGCGGCCGCGGGAATCTGGGGCTGACGATGAGATCCGCAGTGCTGCTGGCAGCCACCCTTGCCGCCGGCCTGATGGCCGGCCTGTTCGCCGCCTTCTCCTACGCGGTGATGCCGGCGCTGGGCATGGCCGGCGACAAGACCTTCGTCGAGGCGATGCGCGACATCAACGTCGCCATCCTGAACCCGTGGTTCATGACCTGCTTCATGGGCGGGCTGGTGGTCGGCGTCGCGGCGCTGATCGTCCACCGCCGCTCCGGGCGGCCCGTCCTGATCTGGGCGGCCGCCGGGCTGGCCCTGTTCGTGGTGATGTTCCTGATCACCAGCGCCTTCAACGTGCCGCTCAACGACCAGCTCGCCAAGGCGGGCAACGCCCACCTGGCGGCGGTGCGGCAGCACTTCGAAGGGCCGTGGAACACCTGGAACCTGGTCCGCACCATCGCCAGCGTGGGCTCGTTCGCCGCCTTCAGCTGGGCGCTCGTCCTCTACGGGCGGTACGTGCCGAAGAACCAGGGGTTGCCCTCCGGGTCGGTGCAGGCGTACTCGCGCGAGCCGTAGGGCTGGTCGGTCAGCGCCATCGTGATCTCGGCCCCCGCGGCCTTCGCCCGGTCGTGGTGGGCATCGGGATCCTCGACGGCGATGTAGATGCCGGGCCCGCCCGGCTTGCCCTGCCCAATCATGATCATGTCGTTCTCGACGAAGAGCTCGGCGTGGTTGACCACGCCCTCGTCGTTCTTGGACACCTCGTGCGGCTCGAAACCGAAGGCGGCGGTCAGGAACCCGATGGCCGCCGCGCAGTCCTGGTACCTGGCCAGAGCGTAAACCGTTCGCGTCATGCTCTCAGTGTGCGACGCCGCTCACCTGGGGTCTTGGATAAATCTGACCGGGCGTGGTGTCGCCGAGCGTCCTGAATTCGCGGTTCATGTGCGCCTGGTCGTAGTAGCCGCACTCCAGCGCCGCGTCCGCGATGGGCCGGCCTTCCTGCAAGAGCCGTACGGCACGGCCGAACCTGATCACCCGGCCCACCACCTTGGGCGCGAGCCCCACCTGGTCGTGGAAGCGGGAGACCAGATGCCGGTGGCTCCAGCCCAGCCCCTCGGCCAGCGCCTGCGACCTGACCGTGCCGCCGCTGCCCAGCAGCTCGCCCCACGCCCAGGCGATCTCCGGCCCTACCTCCTGGCCCTGCCGGATCCTCCCGGCCAGCAGCGCGTCGGTCACCGCGAGCCGGACGTCCCAGTCCTTGATCTCGCCGACCCGCTCGAGCAGGTCCCGCCCCCAGGTGCCGAGCACGTCCTCGACGGGGATCATCAGGTTGGCCAGCTCCCGCATCGGCATCCCGAACAGCCGCCGCGCCCCGAACGGGGTCAGGAACACCTCGATCCCCTCGGTGGCCCCGGTCACCCGGGTGGCGGCGAACCGGTCGCCCAGCCCGCCGGTGAACGACGTCATCCGGACCCCGTTCACCTCCATCGGCCCGCCGAGCCCCAGGATCAGCACCGCCCCGGGCATGGCCATCTCGGACCGTGCCACGGGTGCGCTGTAGTTCTCCCGGTAGGCGGTCAGCCTGGTCACATAGGGTGCGAGCGCCCCGCTGGGCGCCGCGTCCACCATGACCAGGCTCACCTCTCCGACTATAGGTGGCCGGTAATGGGACGCACCTGGTACAGCTCCAGCGCCCGGTCGATGACCTCCGACCGCGCCAGTTCCTTCACCTCGCCCAGCGGGAACCACGCCGCCTGGTCGGTGGACCCGCCGACCTCGTGCCGCAGCTCGCCGCCCACCACGGTCGCGACGTAGAAGACGCGCACGGCGTGGAACTCCTCGCGCGGGTGGTAGCTGTCGATCCCCAGCAGCCCGTCGACCTCGATGTGGTAGCCCGTCTCCTCCTCGACCTCGCGCACCACCGCGTCGAAGGGATCCTCGCCGTGCTCGACCCCGCCGCCCGGCATCGTCCACAGCGGAGTATGGCCCTCGATCCAGCGGGCCAGCAGCAGGTCGTCCCCGCGCACGCAGATCGCGTACGCGGAGACCCGCTGGCGCCTCAAAGGCCCGTGTGTTTGGCGAGGAAGGTGAGCGTGTCGGCGGACAGGTCCACCGAGCGGCTGATCGAGCGGGCGCCGTGGCCGACCTCCGTCTCGTTGCGCAGCAGGACGGGCCTGTCGCCGGTCGAGGAGTGCTGCAGCGCCGCGCACATCTTCCACGCGTGCAGCGGGTGCACCCGCGTGTCCGACTGGAACACCGTGAAGAGCGTCGCCGGGTACGGCACGCCCTCGCGGACGTGGTGGTAGGGCGAGTAGGCCGACAGCCAGCCGAACTCCTCCGGCACGTCGGCCGAGCCGTACTCCACGTTCCACGTCGCCCCGAGGCCGAACTTCTCGTAGCGGATCATGTCCAGCAGCGGCGCCGAGCAGGCGACCGCGGCGTAGAGGTCGGGCCGCTGCGTGAGCGCCGCGCCGACCAGCAGGCCGCCGTTGGAGCCGCCGGAGATCGCCAGGTGCTCGGACGTGGTGACGCCGGTGGCGATCAGGTGCTCGGCCGCGGCGTGGAAGTCGTCGAAGACGTTCTGCTTGTTGGCCAGCATGCCGGCGCGGTGCCAGTTCTCGCCCTCCTCGCCGCCGCCGCGCAGGTTGGCGATCGCGTAGACGCCGCCCGCCTCGACCCAGGCCAGGACGGAGGCCGCGTATCCCGGCGTCATCGACACGCCGAAACCGCCGTAGCCGTACAGGATCGTCGGGCGCGGCCCGTCGCCGTCGACCGGGGAGATGATCAGCATGCGCACGTCGGTGCCGTCCTTGGACTGGTAGACGACCTGCTCGGTGCGCACCGGCGGCACCTCGACCGCGCCGGGAGAGCTCGCCCACAGGGTGGTCTCGCCGGTGCCGGCGTCGTAGCGCTGGATCGTGGGCGGGGTGGTGTTGTCGGTGTAGCCGAACCACGCCTCGTGGCCGCCCTCGGGCCGCTCGGAGATGCCGCCGATCGTGCCCAGCCCGGGCGAGGGGACCTCGCCGACGCGCTCGCCCGTGCTGAGGTCGTGGACGGAGATCTCGGAGATGGCGTGACGGGTCCAGCCGACCAGCATGACCGGCCTGTCCAGATCGTCGAGGATCGCGTAGTCCGACAGGACTGCCTCCGGGTCCTCGGGGATCAGGTCCCGCCATTCCGTCGGCGTCTCCGGGTCCGCCACGCAGACCCTCCCGCGGGACGCGTCACGGTCGGTGTGCACGTAGACCAGCCCGTCGCGGCCGAAGTGCAGCCCGGTCTGGGCGTCCACGCCCTCCTGGACCACCTTCAGCGCCGGGGCCTCGATGGGCGAGGCCGTCAGGTCGGCCACCCAGAGGTCGTTCCGCGGCGCCGTACCCTCACTGGCCGAGACCTGCAGCCAGCGGCCGTCACGCGAGACCGACACCCCGTAGTAGTTGGTCATCTTCAGGCCCTCGCCGAAGATCATCACATCGGCGTCGGTGGAGGCTCCGACCCGGTGCAGGTAGACGCGGCGGTGGAACTGCGACTCGCCCTCCGGCACCTGGTCGCTCGGCAGCCGCCGCACGTAGTAGAACGCCTCGCCGCCCGGCAGCCACGCGATGGGGGAGTAGCGGCAGCGGTCGATCGGACCCTCGACGTTCTCGCCGGTCGCCACGTCCATGACGTAGAGCTTCGACTCCTCGTCGCCGCCCACCGACAGCTGGTAGGCCAGCAGGCGGCCCTCCTTGTCGGGCTGCACCGCGTCCAGCGTGGTCAGGCCGCTGGAGTCGAGAGCCATTGGGTCGATCAGCGCCCGCTCGGTGCCGTCGCCGTCGACCACGTAGTACACCGCGTGCTCCTGGTCGGGCGTGCGGCGCGAGAAGAAGTGCCGCTCACCGCGCCAGGCCGGGACGCCGACCGAACCCGACCGCAGCAGCTCCGCGATCCGCTCCTTGAAGCGCTGCGGCTCGCTCTCGCGCTTGAACAGGTCCTGCTGCGCGAGCAGCCACTCCGCGGTCTCGGCGCCCTCGGCGTCTTCGAGCCAGCGGTAGGGGTCGGGGACAGGCGTGCCGTGCAGATCGTCGACTGTTTCCGTACGGCGGGCGGTGGGATACGGCTCTCGCGTCATGACCCGAACCCTATGGCAAGCCAGATGCCGGCCGGGGCGCGTAAAGGCCTGGTGATGCGGGCATAAAACGTAACGTGTGCCCCTCTGGTCATATCGGCTGGAGGTTATGGGGTGGCGTGAACCGGTCGGGAAACGCCAGACTTGGGTGAGGACGGTGCCGTGGTGACCATCCGCTGGGCCGTCCGGCGGAGGTCCACGTGACGGAAGCGACAGTCCCCCAGGAGGGACCGACAGCCGGGACATGCCGCGGCATGTCCCCTTTGATACCCGTGCAGCGGGAAGAGGCACGATGATGCGCCAGGTCCTGCTGCTCAACGCAACCTACGAGCCACTCACCACCCTCTCCCTGCACCGGGCGATCGTTCTGGTGCTGCGGGAGAAGGCCGACGTCGTCCACCGTGACGGGCGGGGCGCCGTGCTCCGCTCGGCCAGCTGCACGCTGGACGTGCCGTCGGTGATCCGGCTCCGAAGATACGTCCGCATCCCCTACCGGTCGCGCATCCCGCTCACCAGGGCGGCGCTCATGCGGCGCGACGACTTCCGCTGCGCCTACTGCGGCCAGCGGGCCGAGACCATCGACCATGTCATCCCGCGGTCCCGCGGTGGTGCGCACACCTGGGAGAACTGCGTCGCCTCCTGCACACCGTGCAACCATCGCAAGGCGGACAAGTTCCTGGAGGAACTGGGGTGGGCGCTGCGCTTCGCTCCTGCGGTGCCACGAGGGGCCCATTGGCGGCTGATCGGGGCGTCGCAGGTGGGTGACCCGCAGTGGGCTCCCTACCTGGAGGCCGCGGCCTGAGCCTGATGTCATATTTTTGCCCGGACCCTTGGTGGGGTCCGGGCAAAAACCTTTGTGCTGAAATTTGGGGAGCTGCCACCATTTGGGCATGTGGACCTTCTCCCAGGACGTCGCCGAATACGCCGCGGCCGCCGAGACTTTTCTGACCGTTGACCCGGTCGGCAACACGGTGCCGCTCACCGTCCTGGTGGGGATGAAGGCGGGCATGCGCGTGGAGGGCGCCTACTTCGGCTGGTGGAGGCCCGGCGACCAGGTCCTCGGCGCCGTCTTCCGCACGCCGCCGCACCCGCTCGGGCTGGCCAGGATGCCGGTCGAGGCGATACCCGCCCTCGTCGAGGCCCTGGGCGACCGCGAGATCCCCGAGGTCGTGGGCCCCGTCGACCTCACCGACGCCTTCACCGCGGCCTCAGGCAGGCAGGTCGATCGCGTGCTGTCGGAGCGCCTGTACCGGCTGGGCACGCTCAAGATCCCATCGGTCCCCGGCCGCGGCAGGCTCGCCACGGCCGGCGACTTCGCGCTGCTGGTGGCCTGGTGTCAGGACTTCCACGAGGAGGTCGAGCTGAACCCGGGCGACGTGGTCGCCTACGTCGAGCGCCGCCTGGCCGGGCGCGAGTTCTTCCTCTGGGAGGACGACGACGCGCCGGTCTCGCTGGCCGGCCTCCAGTCGCCCGCCGGAGGGGTCTGCCGGGTCGGTCCTGTCTACACGCCGCCCTCGCGCCGCCGCCGCGGATACGGCGCCGCGGTCACCGCCTTCGCCAGCCGTACCGGGCTGGAGGAGAGGTGTGAGCAGGTCGTGCTCTTCACCGACCTGGCCAACCCCACCAGCAATGCCGTCTACCAGTCGATCGGGTACGAGCCGCTGACCGACTATGCCCATGTCATGTACAGGCCGTAATCTGTGGTCATGCCGCGTTACGACTTCCGCTGCCGCGCCTGCGGGTCCACGTTCGAGGTGTCGCGCCCGATGGCGTCCTCCGACGACCCCGCGGTGTGCCCCGAGGGCCACGCCGACACGGTCAAGCTGCTCACCACGGTCGCCATGACCGGGTCCGCCTCCGCCCCCCGCCCGTCCGGCGGTTGCTGCGGCGGCGGCTGCTGCTCCTGACTCCCCGGGTACGGCGAGACAACCGCCGACCGTGACGGACCCCGCCGCGACCTGGGAGGACCCCGCAGCCCCTCTCAAGCGTCCCCCTGTATCGGCGCGCCCTCGCCAGGCACAACGCGAGGCGACATGCCTGAGGGCGCGCCGCACGACGTGGGACCGGGGGTGCGCTGCGACGCCCGGCCTGAAGGCGAGCGAGGCGGCACACCCCGACGGCAGACCCCGAGAGCCGGGACTTATGCGGCGCGGGAGCGCTTGCGGCGTTGGAAGGGGAGGAAGCGGTCGGCCAGGTGGGGGCGGGACGGTGTCAGGGTGGGCTCGACGGCGATGATCCGGTCGAAGCGGAAGGCGCGGATCGCCCGGCGCATCCGGCAGATCCCGACCAGGTACCAGTATTCGCGGTGCACCAGGCACGTCACCGGCTCCACGTCACGCGAGGTGACGTGCCCGGCGGCGTCGCGGTAGTGCAGGCGTACGACGAGACGGCTGGTGATGGCATCGGCCGCCACCCGCGCCCGTGCGGCGACGTCGGCGGGAAGCGGATCGGTGAGGGTCGCGAGCGTTGAGGTGATGACGTCGTCGTCGATCTCGAGGTGCTCGAGCGCGAGCCGCAGCCCGCGGCGCGCCGTCACGGCCTGCGGCCCCGTGCCCAGATGGGCCAGGGACAGCGCCAGCGCGGCGATCTCGGCGGTCGTCAGGAGCTGGGAGGAGGGCTTCACGACTGTAGCCATACCCCGACATTACGCTCCACCACCGACAGTTTTCGAACGCGCTGACGATATCCTCCCCCTCCGCCCAGGCCACACTCTCCCGCGCGACGCCTCGTTCCCGCGCGCCGTCCAGCCCGCGCAGCGCCTTGCTCTCCTGCGCCTTCTTGCGCCCGTACGGCAAGCCGCCGCCACCGGCCGCCCGCCGCACTCCGGCTGAGGGCCCGCGACCGGCGTCTTGTTCTCCTGCGACTTCTTGCGTCTGTACGGCAAGCCGCCGCCACCGGCCGCCCGCCGTACTCCGGCTGAGGGCCCGCGACCGGCGCTTCCGGCGAGTCGGGGATCCTTGCTCGCCGTCACGACGCTGCGAAACCCGGGCACCGCGGTCTCGCCCTGCCGTATCCGGGCACCGCGGTCTCGCCCCGCCGTGCCCGGGGCGCCGACCTTCGCCGCACCCCGCCTCGCCGACCTGGCGCCTGAAAGGTTGGCGTGGGAGCGCGAACGGCTGCGTGGGGGCGGCGGTGAGATGGGTGCCGCCCGCACCGTGGGGGGTGCGGGCGGCGGGTGGGTGTTAGCCGATGAGGACGGTTCTGGTTGCGGTGTTGTTGGTGGTCGTGGGGTCGTGGGTGGGGCTTGTGGCCGAGGCCGAGGTTGTGACCTGGCCCTTCTTGCCCTTCACCACGACGTGGACGTTGAACGTGCGCCGCTCCCCGGCGGGCAGCACCCCGATCGGGCAGGTGAGCGTGAGGTTCGACAGCGTGCAGCCGCCGGTGTCGAACACGTAGTTCGCCTGCTTGACGGCCGGCAGGTTGACGGTCGCCACGACGCCAGCGGCGTCCGAAGGTCCGCCGTTGGCCACCGCCACCGTGTAGACGATCGTCGAACTGGGCTTGTACACGTCATGGTCGCTGGTGAGTGTCGTGGCCAGGTCGGCGTCCCGCTTGACGGTGGTCGAGGCGGTCGCCGAGTTGTTGCCCGGGTTCGGGTCGCCGGTGGTGCCCGCGACGGTCGCCGTGTTGGAGATCGTGCTGTCCGCCGGCGTGGCGCTCTTCACCGTCGTGGAGATCACGACGACGGCCGGGGATCCTGGGTTCGGCGCCATGGTGCCCAACTGGCAGTCGACCCGCTTGGACGGCGGCGCGGTGGGAACCTCGATGAGGACGCAGGTGCCCGATCCGCTCGTGACCTCGGCCGAGGCGAAGTCCACCTGGTCGGGCAGCGTGTCGGTGAGCCGGACGCCTTCCGCCACGGACGGGCCGAGGTTGCTGACGTTGACGGTGTAGGACAGCCTGCGGCCCGCCAGCACCGGGTCAGGGCTGTCGACCTTGGTCACCGCCAGGTTGGCGGCGGCCGACAGGGCGGTCGATGCCGTGGCGGCGTTGTTCGAGGTGTCCGGGTCGGTGGTGTCCGATGCGATCGACGCGTCGTTGATGATGGCGCCGGTGGCATCCGGCGCGATCTTCGCGGTGATCTGCATGGTGGGTGCGGGGCCGCCCGGTGCGACGGAACCGAACTGGCACCTGGCGGGCGGGCCCGCCGTACAGGTCGCCCCGAGGTTGCCCGTCACCGACTGCACGGTCACCTTGGCCGGGAGCCGGTCGGTGATGACGACATTGCTCGCGGTCGAAGGCCCGGCGTTGGAGCCGGTCAGGGTGTAGGTGATGACCTCGCCCGCGTTGGCCGTGGCCGGCCCGCTCTTGGTCAGCGACAGGTCGGCGCGGCCCACGACCCTGACGGTGTCGGACGCCTTGTTGTCGTCGACGTCCGGGTCGATGGTCCCGCTCGTGACCTCGGCCGTGTCGGCGATGTCCTGCGGCTCGTCGGCGGTCCCGGTCACGGTGATCACCCGGGTGGCGCCGGAGGCCAGGGCTCCCAGGGAGCAGTGGACCTCTGCACCGCTCGCCGTACAGCCCGACGTGCTGCTGGCCAGGGAGACGGAGCCGCTGGAGATCGCGGTGTCCGTGACCTTGACCGCCCTGGCCACGGCCGGGCCCGCGTTGCCCACCGTGATCGTGCAGGTGAAGGTCGAACCCGCCGGCACGGGGTCGTTGGGCAGGCAGTTCTTGTCGACGTTCAGGTCGGCGCGGTTGCTGACCGCGGAGAACGCGTCGAGCACCCCGGCGCCGAACTGGTTGTCAGGGCCCGCGGAAGCCCTGTCCGTGGCGTTGGCGTTGAGCACCGCGGTCAGCTGCGCGGGGGTCGGCGAGCCGCCCAGCGCCTGGCGGACCAGCGCGGCGACGCCCGCCGCGCTCGGTGTGGCGGCCGAGGTGCCGAAGAACCGGCACTGCCCCTGGGTGGTGGCCGGGCACACGCCCGCGCCGAACCCGCCTGCCCCGCTGACCGACACCCCGTCGGCGGCGGCGTGCGTCGGGCCGATGACGGTCCTGCCGTTGCCTCCGCTCACCCCCGTGCACGGCGGCGTGTCGCCGTCGGCGCAGATCGTTGTGCTGAGCAGCCGTACGGGGCCTCCGGCGCTGAAGCTCTCCAGCGGCACCGTGGCGGGATCCTGGTCGGCCCCGGCGTTCACGGCCGCGGCCGACGTGGCGTCGCCGACGTAGTTGGAGTCCGGGTTGAGCGCGCCGGCCCTGGCGGGCGTGTCGAGCGACTGGGTGTTGCCACGCCAGCGGAGGTCGATCGTCGGCGCGGCGACCGCGCCGGTGCCGCCGAAGGCGTTGACGACGAGCTTCACATCGAGGTTGTTGGTGGCGCTCGGGTTGGTGAAGCTGATCTGCTCGATCGTGTCGCCCTGGCCGCCGCCCTGGGTCGCGGTGCTCATGGCGAGGCAGTTGTTCGAGCCGTCCACGAGGAACAGGTCCAGGTCGGTGAAGCCGCCCAGCCCGGCGGTCGGGAAGATGGCGCGGGGCTCGCTCCACTGGAGCGTCCCGTCGAGTGTGGCACCGGGGCGGATCCGGACGTCGAACGTGGTGTCGGTGCCTCCCGCGATGGCCACCGTGTTGGTCGGCGGGCGGGTGCCGCAGCCCGAGCCCACCGCGTTGCCGTCGGGGTTGGTCCCGGTGCCGGTGGCCGCCACCCGCGCGGCGTGGGAGTCGCCCAGGTTGCCCGCGGAGGAGCTGACCCAGACGCCCGAGGTCGCGAGCGTCTCCGCGGTCGTGGCGGCCATGCCCTGCTGGAAGGCGGGCTCGCCGTCGAAGGGGATGTCCTCGCTGATGATGTCGGCCCCGTTGGCCGCCAGGTTGTTCAGCGCCGCCACGTGCGAGGCCACCCCGCCCCCTGTGGCGTCGAACATCAGCGGCGCCCCCGGCGCGAGGTCGTGGACGATCTCCAGCATCGCCGTGCCCTCGTTACCGCTGCCCTGGTTGAACACCGTCAACGACGTGGGGAGCTCACCGGTCGCCTGCGCGTCCGCGCGGTTGACCACGCCGTCGGAGATCACCCCGACGGTCTGGCCGGCGCCGTTGACGCCGAGGGCCTGCACCTCGTCGGCGCGGTGCAGCTGGGTGCCTTCGGCCAGGATGGAGCCCGCGTCCGGAGTCGCGTGCTCGGTCGGCCGCACCGCCGCGACCCACGGCAGCGCGCCGACCGCGTCCACGGCGTCGTAGGGCACCAGCGCCCGGAAGACGCCGATGGGCGGCTGCTTCTTCACCTTGGGCGGCTTCTTGAAGTCGGCCGAGCTCACCAGGACCCGGGCCCCGAGCTTCACCAGGTCCGCCCGCTCCTTCGCGCCGACCGGGGCCAGCGCGTGGATCTCGAGGTCGAGCATCGCATCCGTGTTCACCGACAGATACGGGCTGGACAGGTCGTCCGCCTGCTTCTTGGACAGCCCCCTGCCCTTGCCCACCGCCTTCTTCACCTTGTCCGCCCGGTCCTTGACCAGCCAGGCCACCTTCGACGGCGGCTCAGGGGCGGTGCGTGCCGATGTCGGTGGCGCCGGCAGTGACAGCGTCAGTACGGCTGCCGCGACGAGGATTCCCCATCCACGGAATGCCATATTTCCTCCTGGAATTGTTAGAAATGATGCCGGGAGGGTTCGGCGGCGATAGACCAGCTTGATCAACGAACCAGCCGGGGGACGTTCTTGTTGTAGCACCCGGCGGCGTTTTTCCAGGTCAGCGACATGCCGAGGGGAAATGGCGAAAGGGCGGCCACGCCGTACGGAACAGCGGGCCGCCCTTCGGCGGAAGGTCAGTGCGAGAGCTGGGACAGGTCGCGGGAGGCGCCGGTGGAGGCGGAGGTGGTCATGGCGGCGTAGGCCTGCAGGGCGGCGCTGACGGGGCGCTGGCGGTCCTTCGGGCGGTAGCCGCCGAGGTCCGCCAGCAGGCGCTCGCGGCGTGCCGCCAGCTCCGCCTCCGGGACCCGGAGCTCCATCGAGCGGTTCGGGATGTCGATGTCGATGAGGTCGCCGTCCTCGACCAGGGCGATCGCGCCGCCCTCGGCCGCCTCGGGCGAGGCGTGGCCGATCGACAGGCCCGACGTGCCGCCGGAGAAGCGGCCGTCGGTGATCAGGGCGCACACCTTGCCCAGGCCCTTGCCCTTGAGGAACGAGGTCGGGTACAGCATCTCCTGCATGCCGGGCCCGCCCTTGGGACCCTCGTAGCGGATGACGACCACGTCGCCGGCCTTGACGGCGCCGCCGAGGATGCCCTCGACCGCCTGCTCCTGCGACTCGAAGACCACGGCGGGGCCGGAGAACTTCCAGATCGACTCGTCGACCCCGGCGGTCTTCACGACCGCCCCGTCGCGGGAGATGTTGCCGTACAGCACGGCCAGCCCGCCGTCGGTGCTGTAGGCGTGCTCGAGGTCGCGGATGCAGCCCTCGGCGCGGTCGACGTCGAGCGAGTCCCACCGGTTGTCCTGGGAGTACGCCTTGACGGTGCGGACGTTGCCCGGCGCGGCGTGCCACAGGTCGACGGCCTCGGGCAGGGCGGCGGGCGAGCGGACGTCCCAGTCGGACAGCATGGACGCCAGCGTTCCGCCGGTGACCGTGGGCACGTCGCGGTGCAGCAGCCCGGCGCGGTCCAGCTCGCCGAGGATGGCGGGGATGCCGCCGGCGCGGTGGACGTCCTCGATGTGGTACTTGTTCGTGGCCGGGGCCACCTTGCACACGCACGGCACCCGCAGCGAGATCTCGTTGATCTCCTTGAGCCCGAAGTCGACGCCCGCCTCGCGGGCGGCGGCCAGGATGTGCAGGATCGTGTTGGTCGAGCCGCCCATCGCCACGTCCAGCGTCATCGCGTTCTCGAAGGCGTCCTTCGTCGCGATCGCCCTGGGCAGCGCCGAGGCGTCGTCCTGCTCGTAGTAGCGCCTGGTCAGCTCGACGATGGTACGGCCGGCATCCTCGAACAGCTGCTTGCGCCGCTTGTGCGTGGCCAGGATCGTGCCGTTGCCGGGCAGCGCCAGGCCGATCGCCTCGGCCAGGCAGTTCATGGAGTTGGCTGTGAACATGCCCGAGCACGAACCGCAGGTCGGGCAGGCGTTCTCCTCCATCTCCAGCAGTTCGGCGTCCGACACCGACTCGTCCGCGGCGGCGATCATCGGGTCGATCAGATCGAGCTTCTTGCCCGGCGTCTTGCCGGCCTCCATCGGGCCGCCGGAGACGAAGATCGTGGGGATGTTCAGCCGGAACGCGGCGAGCAGCATGCCCGGGGTGATCTTGTCGCAGTTGGAGATGCAGATCAGCGCGTCGGCACAGTGGGCGTTGACCATGTACTCCACGGAGTCGGCGATCAGCTCGCGCGACGGCAGCGAGTACAGCATGCCGCCGTGGCCCATCGCGATCCCGTCGTCGACGGCGATCGTGTTGAACTCGCGCGCGATCGCCCCCGCCTCGCGGATCGCGGCCGACACCACGTCGCCCACATCACGCAGATGCACGTGCCCGGGGACGAACTGGGTGAAGCTGTTGGCCACGGCGATGATGGGTTTGCCGAGGTCGCTCCCGGCTACACCAGTCGCCCGGAGCAGCGCCCGGGCTCCGGCCATGTTCCTGCCGTGAGTAACCGTACGAGACCTGAGGGCGGGCATGGTGGTTCTCCCATCGCTGTCGAGTCTTCACATGGTACGGCCATCGCCCGGTAACTGAGACGCCTGTCCACAGCTCGGACACGTGGCACCACGTGATGGCTCACTACCCAGCCTCCCACCCGCCCCCGGTCTCATGTGCTCCGGGGGAGGCGGACGGCGGCCAGTTGGGTGGCCTGGGCGACGAGGCGGCCCTTGTCATCCCAGATGTGGGCGGTCTCATCCATGCGGTCGCTCGTGACGTCCGTGGCACGGAGGCGCACGCGCACCGGGCCCGGGGCGGGGAGGCGACGGATGTAGGCGGTGAGCTGGATCGTGGGCACCCAGCCCGGCGCGCCGAGGTCGAAGGACACCGGCGGGACCGGGTCGAGGGCGACCAGGAGGCTGAGCGGGTCCCAGTCCGAGCCGTCCGCCAGGCGCTGCCAGGAGGCGATCTCGCCGCGCCGCGACGGGTTGCCGAAGGCGAAGGCCAGGTGGGCGGGGTTGATGTGCTCCTCGACGACGTCCATGAGCGGGACGGGGAACTCGGCGCCCGGCGGGTCGGTGGGGGCCAGGAAGCAGGAGTCCCTGTCGGGCAGCTCGACCGGCTCCTCGCCGGACCACCACGGGTCGGCCTCGTCCAGCACGCCCAGCGTGATCAGGGCGACCAGCCGCGTCCTGCCCTCCTGCGCCAGCTCCGCCTGGACCTGGGCCACGGTCCTGCCCACCCGCAGCGTCCTGACGTGCACGTCCGCCCTGCCCGGCTCGGGCGGCTCGATGAAGGTCCCGCTGACCGCGGTCACGTGCGGGTGCCCCTCGCCTGCGGTCTCGACCGCCGCCCTGCCGAGTACGGCGAGCAGGTAGCCGCCGTGCAGGCGGGTGCCGACGCTCCACTGCGCGTCCAGGTTCGCCTCGAAGCCGCCATCGCGCGCAGTCAAAGCGGTCGCTTCATGAAATGTCCCCATTTGATCAGATTGACATCGTTAACCTGACGGCGTCAACCTATTGTTCATGACCATCAGACGCACGCGTGCCCGCAAGGGCGAGGGTGCTCTGCTGCGCGAGGAGATCCTGCGCGCGGCCGAGTCGCTGCTGGCCGAGTCGGGCAGCGAGGACGCGCTCACGCTGCGCGCGGTGGCCGAGCGGGCCGGTGTCTCCACGCCGTCGGTCTACCTGCACTTCGCCGACAAGGACGCGCTGGTGGAGGCGGTCTGCCTGCGCGTGTGGGACGAGCTGGGCCGCCTGGTCCAGCAGAACGCGGGCGGCGACCCGTTCCACGCCCTCGGCCGGTGCGCGCGGGCCTACGTCCGCTTCGCCCTCGACCATCCGGTGCAGTACCGGGTCCTGATGATGCGCCCGGCAACCCAGGAGGCGGCCTCGGCCTGCTTCCGCCACATCGTCACGGCCGTGTCGGCCTGCGTCGAGACCGGCGTGCTTCGCGGCGACCCGCAGGACCTGGCCCTGGCCATGTGGACGGCCGTGCACGGCTGCGCCTCACTGGTCATCGCCCAGCCGTCCTTCCCGTGGCCGGACGACCTCATCGACAACGCCATCCGCATGGCCGGCTACGGCACCGCCATCCTCCCCAGGCTCCCCAGCGAGGCCCCGCCGAGCGACGTCATCGCCGCGGAACTCGACGAGCTTGGCGTACGGCTAGCGCAGGCATGAACCGGCGTACGGCGGGCACCGTGAACCTGGTGTCTGGTCAACGCAACGCCGTGGCGGCGGGCGACCGTCACCGACTCGCCGGAAGCGCCGCTCACGGGCCCTCAGCCGAAGTGTGGCGGGCGGCCGGCGGGGCGGCCTTGCCGTAAATGAGCAACATGAAGATCGGGCCGCTGGCCGAAGTGCGGCGGGCGGCCGGTGGTGCGGCTTGCCGTAAAGGACTATCCGTCTCCGTAACGAGCAGGAAGCACCTGGGCGGCGATGTCGTAGAGGCGGTCGATCTCGGCGTTGGTCAGCGCGCGCTCGCGCTTGGTGATCCACTTGCGGGCGCGGCCGCCCTCGTAGACGTCCACCCCGCGGATCGTCATGATCTTCCAGGGCACCGGCGGCCCGTAGATCGCCAGGGAGGGGACGACCGAGACCTCGCGGCCGTAGGCCTTGCTGATCAGCTCGCTGGCCTGCGAGGCTTCCCAGCTGGCCTCCGTGAGGCGGGGTTTCATGTCGAACGGCCCGTGGAAGAGCTTCTTGCCCATCTGCACGCGGACGGGCAGCCGCTTGTCCCACTTCTCCGAGTCGACCGCGTACACCCCGGTCGGCCCGACGACCAGGTGGTCGATCTGGGCTTCGCTGCCCGGGATCGCCCTGGCGTGCAGTGTGCGGTAGCCGCTGCGTTCGAGCTTGCGCAGTTGGGCCTCGGTGCGCCGCTCGGCCACCGAGGCGCGCCGCCACGCGGGCACGGTTGAGGCCTGGCGCGCACGGTAAACGGTGTCGAGGATCGCCGCGATGACCGCAGCCGTGGCGCCCACCCGCCAGTCGCGCACGAGGAAGCCCACGACCAGCCCGACGCCGAGGGCGATGAGCGCCCGGTTGCGCAGCCGGAGGAAGCGGGGTTGTTGCAGCAGGGTTCGCAGTGATGCGCGCTCGACGGGCGCGTATGTCGATGTGGGCGCTGCCGGCGTGCTGGTGGTCGCACGCCTGTCGCCTTCCGGCCTGTCGCTCACCCAGATCGGTGACGTTGTGTGACCGTCTTCGCGCTGAGGGTCGGAGTCCACGTAACTCACCGTAGCTTGATGGTCGGAACGATAACTAGTCTTGCCGTGTCCATACTTTTATGGCCCAGCTCATCGTGTTCTACGCCCGTTTTTCGGGTATCTATTACGTTCATCTCTAGAGATCCCTAGTGTGCAGACGTGCGAGAACTTCACGAGCTTTCCGCCCTCGAACAAGCCCGTGCCGTCCGCGAGCGGGAGATCTCCCCGGTCGAGCTCACCCGGCACTATCTCGACCGGATCGAGCGCATCGATCCGCAGGTCGGCGCGTACGTGACCGTGACCGCCGAGCTGGCTCTGGATCAGGCGCGTGACCTGGAGAAACAGCTGCCGGACGGACCCCTGGCCGGAGTGCCGATCCCGATCAAAGATCTTAACCTGGTGAAGGACGTTCCGATCATGTTCGGGTCCAACGCCTATCGGGGTTTCGTGTCGCCCGTTGACGACACGGTGGTCGAGCGGCTGCGCGAGGCGGGCACGGTCATGCTCGGGAAGACCGCCACCCCGGAGTTCGGACTGCCTTGCTACACGGAGACGTACCTGTCACCACCGACGCGCAGCCCCTGGGACCTGGCCCTGTCGGCGGGCGGGTCGAGCGGCGGGGCCGCGGCGGCGGTGGCGGCCGGGCTGGCCCCCGCGGCGCAGGGCAGCGACGGCGCCGGCTCGATCAGGATCCCGGCGGCGGTCTGCGGGCTGTTCGGCATCAAGCCCACGCGCGGCAGGATCAGCTTCGCCCCGATCATCCCCGACCTGGTGGGCATGTCCACCAACGGCCCGATCGCCCGCACCGTGGCCGACGCCGCCGCGCTGCTCGACGTGATGACGCACAACAACCCGGGCGACGTGTTCGTCGCGCCGCCGCACGAGGGCACGTTCCTGGAGTGCGTCACCCGCGATCCCGGCCGGCTGCGCATCGCCCGCTACGCCCAGCCCGTCGTGCCGGGCGCCGTGGTGGCGCCCGAGGTGCTGGCCGCCTACGAGGAGGCCGCCAAGACGCTGGCCGCGCTCGGCCACGAGGTCGAGGAGATCCCCCCGCCGTTCGGGCCCGAGGTGGTGCCGGAGTTCTCGACGCTGTGGTTCGCCTTCGCCTGCATGCATCCCGTCGCCGACCACCAGGTGGGGGAGCTGCGCCCGATCACCGCGCGGCTGCGCGAGCGCGGCTTCGCCACCAGCGCGCCCGCCTTCCTGCAGGCGCACGCCGCGCTGCAGCTGGCGGTCAGGGAGGCCCTGACGATCACGGACGGTTACGACGCGGTGCTCACCCCGACGGTCACGCAGCCGCCCCGGCCCATCGGCTGGTTCGAGGACGTCGATGACGTGGACGAGACCTTCGAGCGGATGAAGCACTTCGCCGCCTTCCCCGCGATCTACAACGTGAGCGGCCAGCCCGCCGTCAACCTGCCGCTGTACTGGACCGACGAGGGCCTGCCGATCGGTGTCATGCTGGGTGGGCGGATCGGCGGGGAGGGCACGCTGATCTCGCTCTCGGCGCAGGTCGAGGCGTACAGGGGGAGCTTCTGGGGAGCCCGGCGCCCGCCCGTGTGGTGATCCCCTGCAAGATTACAGATGGTCCGACAGGCGGCAAGGACGTACAACCATGCGCATGCGCACCGTGCTCATCCAGACCGACACGGCCGTGGCGGCCGAGCTCAAACCAGGAGAGTCCGCCACATTCGGCCGGGGTGCCGACGGGATCAGCGTCGACATCGTGGTCTCGGATCGGGCGGTCTCGCGGCTGGCCGGGCGCATCACCGCGATCGAGGACTACTGGCAGATCAGCAACCTCAGCGCCGACCGCACCTACGTGGTGGAGAACCCGGAGGGCGGCGGCGAGTTCGTCAAGGTCCCGCCGCTGCGCATGGGCATGCCCGTGCCCTTCGAGTTCTCCCGGGTCATCCTGCCCGCCGAGCACGGCACGACCGGCTTCCTCGTCTTCGCCCCCGAGCACGTGTACGGCAAGGCCGCCGCGACCGCGGGCTCGGGCGCGACCACGATGGGCGTCTTCCCGCTGGACAAGACGGCCAAGTACTTCCTGATCCTGGTGGCCCTGTGCGAGGCGCGCCTGCGTGACCCGTCGAGCACGTTCGTGCCCACGGTGCCGCAGCTCCTCGAGCGGCTCGGCGGCGCCGACCTGACCCGCAGCGGGGTGAACTTCCACATCGACTACCTGGCCCGCACCAAGCTGAAGGTCAAGCAGGCCGACGAGGCCGGCAAGGCCGACTGGCAGCGCGCGGCCCTGATCAACCTGGCCCTGCGCTTCGACCTGGTGACCGACGCCGATCTGCGCCTGCTGCCCTAGCTCTGGTACTGGTCGCGGTACTTCAGCACGCTGTCGACGTAACCCTTCCACTTGGGCGGCACCCCGCCCGCCCGCTTGACCGGCTGGACGCCGGTGACGTAGAGCGCGGCGAGCTTGGCCGCGGGATCGCCGGGCACGTCCTGGATCTGGGGGCCGAGGCCGCAGAAGAAGCGTCCCATCGCGGGCAGCGACATCTCCGGCGGGAACGGCGGCTCGGGGATCGGGCCGCGGTTGCCGTTCGGCTGCCAGAACCACAGGACCCGGGGAGTCCAGCGGGCGATGCCGTACTCGTCCTTGGCCTGGTCGCTCAGGTCCGGGTCGAAGTCGCTCGACACCTTGAGTATCCCGGCGATCAGCGCCGGGCTCAGCCCGGGCACGTCGCACCAGGTGCCGGCCTTCAGGATGAGCGTGCGGTACTTGGCCGGGATGCCCTGGTCCTCCCGCAGCCCGAGCAGCGCGGTGGCGCCCACCGAGGGCGTCCCGGCAGGTGTGGAGCCCGAGCGCCAGAAGAGCACGCCCACGACCAGGGCCGCGGCCACGACCGCGGCTCCGGCGCCGATCAGCAGGGGACGGCGATCCCTGGAGGGCGGCGGCGCGGAAGGCCGCTCGGGCGAAGGGTCCCGCAGGGCCGCGACGAAGTCGGACACGCCGGCCCAGCGCTGGTCGGGGTCCGGGTCGATGGCCTTCATGATGGCCGCGCTGACCCGCTCGGGCACCTCCTCGCGCAGGCGGTGCGGCGCCAGCCGTACCGCTCCTGAGCCGGGGACCTGGCCGGTGAGCAGGTGGTAGGCCATCGCGCCCAGGCCGTGCACGTCGGCCCGCTCGTCCGGCGCGCCGTCCATGCGCATCTGCTCGGGCGCCATGTAGCCGGGCGAGCCGGCGGCGATCGTGTGGCTGGTGGCGTCGGCCAGCGAGCGCGCCACCCCGAGGTCGGCCACCATCAGCCGCTCCCCGCCGCCGGGCAGCGAGCGGAACAGCACGTTCGACGGTTTGAGATCGCGGTGCACGATGCCCAGGCGGTGCAGCACCTCGACGCCCTCGGCGATCTCGCCGATGATCCTGAGCGCCTCGTCCACCGGCAGCGGCCCTTCCGCGAGCCGCCCCGCCAGCGTCCCCATATCCGCATATGTCATGACGAAGTACGGCCGGCCATCAGGGAGTTCGCCGATGTCGTGCACCTGGACGATCCGCGGCGAGTCCGCCTGGCGCAGGATCCTGGCCTCCTTGACGAACCGCTCGTGCACCGCCGGCTCGGCCGCCCAGTTGTCGGCCAGCACCTTGATGGCCACGAACGAGTCGAGCTGGTCGTCACGGCCGAGCCACACCGACGCGAACGCGCCCGAACCGAGGGCACGCTCGATCGGATACCTTCCGATCGAAGCTGGAGTCTCCACAGTTCACATGACCTCGAGTGGGGGATCTTGAGTCAGACTCTCTCACGGCGAGGTACTGGCTCGACAGGCGAACGAGGATTACGTTCATGGTGTGAACAGCCCGTGGATGATTATGGGAGTCCTGTTCGCCACGTCGCTCGGCGTCTTCGCGCTGGTCGCCCTGCTGGTCTTCGTGCCGAGCAGAGGTTCGGCGCGGCGGGCGGAGACCGAGCCGGTGTGGCTGGGCGGCCCGTCCAGGAGCGAGCGCGGTGTGAGCACCTCCGGTCTGGTCCTGGCCGACCGGGCGGCGCACTGGGCGCCGGCACCCGAGTCCGACTGGGTGGCCGCGTCCGAGGTGGCGGAACCGGGCAGGCGCGTGGGCGGCGCCTCGGCAGGGTGGTGAGGCGTCATGCGGGTACTGACCGCCGCGCAGGCGGACGACGTCCGCCAGGCGCTGATCACGGCTGAACGGCGCAGCGGCCTGCGCTTCGGCCTGTTCCTCGGGCATTCCGAGGACGGACGGCGGCACTTCGCCGAGCGGCTGCACGCCGCGCTCGGCGAGGAGGCCGACGACGCGGTGGTGCTGATGGTCGACGTGCGCGGGCGCGGCCTGGAGATCGTCACGGGGGAGCGGGCCAGGCGGCGGCTGCCCGACAGCGTGTGCCGGATGACCGCGATGTCGATGGCCACCGCCTTCAGCGTCGGCGACCTGGTGGGCGGCCTGCTGTTCGGCATCGCCGCCCTGGGTGAGCAGGCCACCGCGCGCCGCTAGAGCCAGCCCTTCCTGGCCGCCGCGACGCCCGCGGCGAAGCGGGTCTCGGCGCCGAGCGCCCGCATGGCGACCGCGATGTGCCGCCGCACGGTCCGCACGCTCACGCCGCTCTCGTGCGCGATCTGCTCGTCCGTCATGCCGGTGGCCAGTTGCCGCACCACCCGCCGCTGCGCGGCGGTCAGCGGGATGTCATCTCCTTCCAGCCTCACGGAATCCCTCCACATCAGGTCGAACCAGTCGGCGAGTAAGCGCAGCAGGTCCGTGGCGGTGACCAGCAGCGCGGGCACCCCGGTGGCGGCGACCGCGACCAGCGCGGTGGCGTCGTCCACGAGAATCATCTTGGTCGGCACGTCCTTGCGCATGCGGACGGTCTCGCCCGCCGCCGCGGAGTCGGCCATCAGGCGGCGCCCCCACGGCACACCGCTGTAGGCCACGTCGTACAGCCCCCGGTATTCGGCCCCCGCGGCCAGCGCCGCGGGCGGCGGCAGCAGCAGCCGGTGCTGGGTCGGCTCGGTCTCGAACGTGACCGTGAACGTCGCCCGCACCAGCCGGGTCCCGGCCGCGTACAGCTCCACGGCCTTGGCCGCCGCCTCCGGCATCGAGTCGATGACCTCCACCCCGTCGCCGCTCACCGGGTCGGCCCTGTCGCCTTGGAAGCCGAGCCCCGCCACCAGTCCCCGCCACCCCGCCGCCAGCCTGGCCTGGCGGTCCACCATCTCGGCATGTTCCTTGTCGACCAGCAGCCGCAGCGCGGCAGCCGTACCGACCGGCCTGAGCAGGGCGTCGCCCTCGCCTCCGCGGAAGGCGACGCCCGATCCCATCAGTTCGAGGGTCTCCGGCGCATCCCCGTCGACGTCCACACCCAGCCGCAGCGCCCCCCGTTCACGAAGCCGGTCGTAGAGCGCCTGTGCCGCCGGGCTCACCAGGCCCGCCAGGCTGTTTCCCGCCATCGAACCCTCCCTGGGTCGGATCAGCCCCAGCCCACGCCTGGGTCAGGCTTCAGCATGACCGCCTCCCGTCATCGTGTGGACTCTGACATGTCCAGTTCTAAGGGGAGGTGTCATGCTTCGTCAGCCTGGAGGGTTCCAGGGTGCGGGGCCGCGGCGCGCAGGGAGCCCCCCGCCCCTGCGCGAGATGGCGACGTCCGGCAGGCGAACCCCCGTGTGCCCACGCCGCCCATCGTTCCGCGGCCCCGAAGTCTCCATGCTTCGGACGGCGGCGGGTACGCGCCAGTGCCGATCAGGCCAATGGCAGGAAGATGACGTGCTCGGTCACCTTTCGAGCAGCCGCACCACGTGGTCGCTCACGCCCTGCAGCAGGGAGGCGGGCTCGATGGGCGCCGCGGCCACGGCCGAGAACAGCGCGGGCAGCCCCGGCAGCGGGAAGCCGTCGTCCTTCAGCGCCGCCGCCCCGATCGGGTTCTTGTCCAGCGCCGAGCGGCTGCGCTCCCAGGCGTCCAGCACCTCCTCGTGCGACGGCACGCCGAACCCGTGGCCCACCGGCGCGGCGTGGCGCAGCCGTACCAGCGGGGTCTCGGCGAAGGCCAGCGCGGTGCGGGCGCGCACGGCCAGGTCGGCGCGCGGCTCGGGGTCGATCCAGTCCATCGCCGTGCACGGGTTGCGGCAGGTGGCCACGCAGACGGCCACCGCGCCGGACACCTGGCTGTGCTGGCGGTCGAGGTAGGCGCGCCAGCCCTCCGGCGGTTCCTGGGCGACGCGCAGCGTCCGGTTCGTGGCCGACTGCTCGGACTTGGTGTGGTCGCACTCCCTGTCGCCGATCACGCCGAACCTGCTGCCCGTCGCGCTCAGCCCCTCCGGCCAGCGCGCAGGGTCGCCCGCGTGGCCCAGCTGCGTCTCGAAAGCCAGCAGCGGCAGGTACTCGCCGCCGATGTGCACGGCCGCGATCAACGGGCTCAGCTCCCGCCTGAACCACCGGACCGCGATGACCTCGAGCAGCAGGCCGTACACGGGACGCAGCGACTCCAGCGCCCCGCGCGGCTGCTCGCGCGGCGTCTGCGGCATGTGGCATGCCCGCGCCTGCCTGCGCAGATCGGCCGGTACGGCTCTCGCCTCCGCGGCGAAGTCCTCGGCGTCCAGCGAGAGCAGCCGCTGCCCGAACTCGCACACGCCCGCCACGTCCTCGTCGTGAGTCAGCGCGCCGAGGTCGGCGAAGGCGTAACGCCTGGCCAGCGCGATCAACAGGTCACGAGTCGTATCCACGTGATCACTCTCTCATGGGTCGGGAAAGTCCGACGACCGCAAGGGTGCGGCATGCGTACGCTCCGGCGCATGCTGACCATGCTGACCGCAATGTCGCTGCTGGCACCCGTGGATGGCCCCGTCGAACTCAAGCCCGTCTTCGATACTTTCGTCCAGCAACAGTACGAGGACGACCAGTCCAGGCAGCCCGAGTTGAAGCTGGGCTTCAACGGCACCTCGATCGCCAGGTCCTTCCTGACCTTCGACACCACCGCGCTGGAGGACCGCACGCTGACCACGGCCACGCTGCGGCTGTGGAACCAGCACTCCTGGTCGTGCCGACCGCGTTCCTGGGAGGTGTGGTCGGCGCCGTCCGCCACCCGGGCCACCCGCTGGCCGGGGCCGCCGCCCACCGAGCTGCGGGCTGCCTCCATCCAGACGACCGGCTTCGGCGACAGGTGTGCCGACGGCTGGGTCGAGGCCGACGTGACGGAGCTGGTGCGCGACTGGGCCAAGGACAACTACAGGACCGGCTCGATCATGCTGCGCGCCGCCGACGAGGCCGACCCCTTCGCCTGGAAGCGCTTCTCCTCCACCGACGACGACCCCGTCCACGCGCCCGCCCTGTCGGTCACCCTCCAGCCGGACACCGCGAGTAGCGCTGCGGCCAAGTGATGCCGGACCGGTGTGTGCAGCTCACGGGTGGCAGGGCGCCCTGACGCACTGGACGTCGTCCGGCGGGTCGGTCACCGGCGGCTCGCTGTTGGGCGGCTCCTCCGGCCCCGGGGTCGACGGCGCGGCCGTCGGCGTCGTGGGGTGGGTCGTCGGGGTGACCGTCGGCTTGGCCGTGGGCGTTGCCGACGCGGTCGGCGTCGCGCTGGCCGAGTGCGACCCTGACGGGCGCGCCTTGGGCGACTCCTTGGGCGGCGGCGCGGCCGGGTGCTTCCTGTTCTGCGGTACGGCCTGCGTCGGCGCCGTCGTGGCCGAGGTCTCCGGGGTGTAGACGCGCTGCTCCTGGTCGGCGGGAGCCGGGCGCATCCACAGGGACGAGGCGGTCACCGCCGCGGTCACGACCACGGCCGCCGCCATCGCCAGCGACGCCACCAGCGCCCGCTTCCCGGTGGACGACCGCGGACCCTCCCTGGTCTCCACGGTCCGCACGCCGTCCGCCCTCGGGCCTTCGCCTTCCGCGTTCCCGGTGGTCGTGGGCGTCCAGGCGCCGTCCTGGCCCTCGCCGGGCCCGCGCGTCCACGGGCCGACGCCGCCTCGGGCGCCCTGGCTGGGGCCGGTCGTCCAGCCCTCGACCTGGTCGGAGCCGCGACCCGTCCACGGGTCGTTCTGGCCGGTGCGCGGTCTGCGGCCCTTGTCCGGGCGCTCGTCGCCGCCCTGGCCTGCCGTACCCGCCGGAAGGACCGGGCCTGCCGTACCCGTCGGGAGGATCGGGCCTGCCGTACCCGTCGGAAGGACCGGGCCTGTCGGGCCCGAGGTGAGGACGGCGGGGTGCTGGGCGGGGTGGGTGGCGGCGTGGCGGGCGACCTCGGCGAGGCGGGCGGCCGAGGACCAGCGGCGCTCGGGGGTCTTCTCCATGGCACGCGTCACGACGTGGCACGGGCCCGCGGGGATCGCGTCGGGCAGTGGCGGGACCGGGGCGTGCAGGTGCTTGTAGATGATCTGCACCGGGGTGTCGCCCTCGAACGGCAGGTGGCCCGTGAGGCACTCGTAGGCCACCACACCCAGCGCGTAGACGTCGACGGCGGGCGTGACCTCGCTGGCGGTGGCCATCTCCGGCGCGCAGTACGCGGCCGAGCACAGCATCGCGCCGGTGGCCGTGAGCTGGGCCGACGCCGAGTGCGCGATGCCGAAGTCGACGAGCACCGGGCTGCCGTCCGCCTTGATCAGCAGGTTGCCCGGCTTGACGTCGCGGTGCACGATGCCGCGGGCGTGCGCCGCGGACAGCGCGTCGGCCACGGCGGCGACCAGCCGCATCGTCGCCTCCGGAGCCATCGGGCCCCAGCGCAGCACCTCGTGCAGCGACTCGCCCTCGACGTAGGCCATCACCAGGAACGTGACCCGGCGGCCCTCGACCTCGCACACGCCGTAGTCGTAGACGTCGACGACGCCCGGGTGGTTCAGGGTGGCCATGGCGCGGGCCTCGTTCTGGAAGCGCCGGGCGAACGTGGCGTTCTCGGTCAGCGACGCGTTCATCACCTTGACGGCGACGGTCCTGGTCAGCACCCTGTCCTCAGCACGCCAGACCTCGCCCATGCCGCCGCCGCCCAGACGGTCGGTGAGCGTGTAGCGGCCGTTGAGGGTGGTTCCGGCACCGAGCACGTCTCCGAGGCTAACATCGCCGGGCCCTCCGCACCGCCCGCTCGATCACCAGCCCCAACACGTCCCCACCCGCGCATTTTCCCGCCATTCGCCCCCATCTCCACCCCCGCGCCCCTCACCTCCTTCTCCGCCCTGCGCCCCCCGTCCCGCCGTACGCGCCCGCCCTGCGCCGCCGCACCCCTTGCGCCGGGCTCCGCCGTACGTGTCCTCGCCGTACCGGCGCTGGGGGGTGCTGGTGCGGCGGGGTGTGCGTGCTACGTGCCGTCGTGCGTGCTCGCCATGTGCCGCCGTACGCCTTGCGCCGGGCTCCGCCGTTCGCCTCCTCGCCGTACCGGCGCTGGGGCATCTCCTGCGCTTGCCGTACAGGGTGGTGTCGCAGGACGCGGGAGCCCTCCCGTTGCCCAGAGGGCAGGGGAGGGCGGGGGGGTTAGAAGGTGCCGGTGGTGGGGCCGGCGGGGCCGGTGGTGGGGGTGGTGAAGGTGGTGTTGGGGCCGGGTTGCCACTGGTCCGCCGTGTCGGGGTAGTTGGCTTCTTGGCGTTTTATGCACTTCCACTCGAGTGCGGTGCTGGGTGGGAGGTTGGTGATCGTGCCGGTCCAGGTGGGATACGAGGTGGGGGAGAGTTTGACGGCGCTGGCCACCGACCAGTTGCCGAGCTGCGGCATGCTGCCGACCGCGTACACCGACTGCCCGGAGACCGTGGTGCCGTTGTCGCAGCGGAACGTGACGGACACCGGCGCCTGCCCGAGTGTGAAGGCGAACGTCTTGGCGGACGTCACCGCCAGCGACGCGGACTTGGCCACGACCAGGTTGCCGCCCGCGTTGTACCAGCCGCTGGAGGCCGCGTCGAAGGCCGCCTTGGTGAGGTACTGCGTGAGCGCCGTCCCGTTGAGCGTGACCGCCGAGGCCTGCGTGTCGGCGACCAGCTCGACCACGTTCTGCCGGGAGGTGCCCGCGCCCGGGTAGGTGCCGCTGGAGGCCGCCACGGTCACGGTCGCGGTCGAGCCGCTGAGCTGCTGTGACAGCTGCGTGGTGCGGACCGAGCCGCTCTGGTAGCCGGTGCTGGCCCCGTCGTCCTCGTACAGCGTGAAAGCGGAGGCCGCCGGGTCGGCGTAGACGCGGGCGATCAGCTCGTCGCGGGTGCTCGCGTCGGTGCGCTTGCCCGTCACGTTCATGGTCTTGTCGTCCACGAACATCTTGGGGATGATCGCGCCGGTCCGGGCGAAGGCGGGAAGCCGGAAGACGCCGTTGACCCACAGCGGCCGGTCGTTGAACCACTGCCCGGTGCTGGTGAGCTTCTCTCCGGTGGCGTAGTCGTACCAGGTGCCCGCGGGCAGGTACATGTTGCGCGACCGCTCGTTCTTGCCCGCGACGACGCCGACCAGCAGATCGCGGCCCACGAGCTTCTCGTGGCCCATCTCCCGCACGTTGGGATCGTTCTGGTAGTAGTACACCAGCGGCGGCACGACAGGCTCGCCGTACCGGTAGGCCCGGTGTGCCAGCGAGTAGTAGTACGGGGCGAGCTCGTAGCGCTGCCGCAGGTTGGCCAGGTTGCTGGCGACGTTGCCGATCTTGTCGGGCGCGGTCTGCGCGCAGTTGCACAGGTTCTCGGTGTGCGGCCTGACCGGCACCTCGAACCAGGAGCCGTCGGCGAACCACTGCGTGTACAGCTCGTTCAGGTCCGAGTCGAGCATCTCGCGGCGGAATCCGCCGATGTCCGAGCCGTAGTAGTCGATGCCCGACATCGACATGTGCAGCTGGGCGTTCTGCTGCTGTGCCAGGGCGGTCAGCTTGGAGCCGATGTCGGCCGACCACATGGCCACGCCGTACCGCTGCATGCCGCCCGCGCCCGAGCGGGCCAGCATGAAGGGCCGCTTGGTGCCGGAGGCGTAGCCGCGGGCGATGCTCTCGGCCCACTTGAGGTTGTAGAGGTTGTGGTAGTCGGCGTGGGCGTGCTTGCCGGGCAGCACCCCGCTGGTCCAGTCGGTGGAGTCGTACATCTCCGGCTCGCCCAGGTCGAGCCAGTGGCCCAGGACGCCCTGGTCGATGAGCGGCTGGCGCTTGAGCGTGTGCCAGTAGTCGCCCGCGGCGTCCTGCGTCCAGTCGATCATGCCGCCGCGGCCCCACCAGTCGTTCGTGGTCAGGTAGGTGGGCGCGCAGGACGAGCAGCCGGCCCTGACCAGGTAGCCGCGCGAGGCCAGGTCGGCGTGCTCGGGGTTGTTCTTCCCGATGTAGGACTCCTCGATGGTCATCAGCCCGACGCCGTCGTTCGAGGCGAGCGAGGAGATCTTCGTCGTGGGGCTGGGGAAGTTCGCCGTGTCCCAGGCGAGCGTGCCCATCCGGGTGCTGTCGGATCCGGCGGTCACCCCGCCGAACCAGTTGAGGTCCAGCACGAACCCGTCCACGGGGAACTTGTCGGTGCGCAGCGCCGACAGCCGGTTGTCGATCTCGGCCCAGTTGTCGTAGCCGTACTCCGACATCCACAGCCCGAAGGCCTTCTTGGGCGGCACGGGCGGCCGTCCCGTCAGCTCCAGGTAGTCCTTGCGCAGGTCGGGCAGGTCGGGCCCGGTCATCGTGTACCAGCGGACCTGGTCGCCCCAGGTGTCGACGGTCCACGGGTCGCCGGTCAGGTTCCACTCCTGCTTGTAGACCTGGTCGAGGAAGAGCCCGTAGTTGAGGTTGGACGCGCCGACGGCGAACAGCACCGGGATCTGCGCGTTGCCGACGGGCCCGTTGTCGGTGTCGTAGGCCATGGCGTTGCCGTAGCTGCCGCCGGGCGTGCGGTCGCGGCCCACCCAGTCGCCGTCGGCGCTGCCGCCCATGAAGAACTGCTCGCCCAGCCCGTAGGCGTTCTGCATTGACCCCTTGGTGATCGTCAGGCCCTTCCACGCCTGGGTGAGGTTGCGCGGGCAGGCCTGGTAGAGCTGCCGCGTGGGGTCGGACACCGTGACGCAGAGGGTCGTGGGCGCGACGTCCACCTTCATGGAGGCGGTCGTCATGGTGTTGCCGTTCTGGGTGAAGCTGGTGGGTCCCGTGTAGTCCTTCTTGGCCACCTGCGGGGTGGTGAAGATCGGCGAGCCGGTGCCCGGGCTGGTCCCGTTCGCCAGCTCGAAGTGCACGAGGTCGTCGTCCAGGAACTCCACGATCAGGTAGGTCGAGCCGGAGGTGAACTGCACCCGCTGCACCGCAGCCTGCGCGGGCAGCGCGACGAACAGCGGTAACAGCAGGGTGCTCAGCAGGAGCAGCACTCGTCTCATGGCCGCGCCACCACCAGGTTGTCGAGGTTGATGCCGCTGGTGTCGTAGGCGATCTTGATGGTGTGCGGTCCGGCCGTCAGCGACGTGGTCAGGGCGGCCGTGCCCCAGGTGTCCCAGTTCGCCAGGGCGGGCAGCGACAGCGTGCCCACGCTGACCCCGTCCACGTAGACCGTCCGGGTGGCGGCCACCGTGGTCGAGTAGCGGAACTTCAGCTGGTGGCTCCCGGTCGCGTCCGCGTTGACCTGGAAGGTGACCGAGTCACCCGCCTCCGCGAACCCGTCGACGAACCCGGTGCCCGTGTAGCCCGGGTGGTTGGTGTTGGTGGAGGTCCCGCTGGCCGCGCCGAACTCGGCCTCGTAGGCCGCCTTGTCGACGCCGTTGAGCGTGACGGTCCTGCTCGAGGCGGAAGCGGCCAGCTTGACATGGGTCAGCTGCTGGGCGGGGTCCCACCACCAGCCCTCCGCGGCGGCCTTGAGGTCGGCGAGCGTGGCCCGCGCGGTCGCCCCGGTCACCGAGGTCGGCTTCGTGCTCGCCACCTGCAGCGTGCTGGTGGTCGTCAGCTGCGGGACGGTCACGGTCACCTGGTGTCCCGCCCAGTTCTCACTCGAGGAGACGGTACGGCCGGCATTCGCGGAATCCTCGAAATAGGAGTACGAGGAGGACCCCAACGGATAGATCCGGAAGACGAGGTTGGTGTAGGTGTCGACGCTGTTGCCGATCTCGCCGCCGAGCTCGTAGTCGGCGTTGAGGTTCAGCGGGATGATGGCCCCCGGCTTGGCGTAGACGGGGATCGTGTCCAGCGCCGTGTTGTAGGTCTTGGTGCCGGGCCCGGCGAATCGCCCGCCGTTCCACAGGTCGTACCACTCGCCCGCGGGCAGGTAGACGTTCCTGGTCGTGGCGCCCTGCGTGGTGACCGGCGCGACGAGCAGTTGCGAGCCGAACAGGTACTGCTGGTCCTGCGCCGCCGCCGTGGCGTCGCCGGGGAAGGCGAAGCTCATCGCCCGCACCATCGGCGCCCCGGTCGTCGAGGAGGCCTTGGCCTCGGTGTAGAGGTACGGGATCAGGTTCATCCGCACGTTCGCGAACTTCCTGAACGTCGGGATGACGCTGGTGTCGCCGGTCCTGGCCTGCACGTTCCACGGCGTCCTGGCCTCGGAGGTCGTGGGGTTCGACTTCTCCGAGTGGTACTGCATGATCGGCGAGAACGTGGCCTGCGCCGCCGCCCGCAGGTACAGCTCCGCGCTCGGGAAGGTGCCCGTGAAGCCCGCCAGGTCCCAGGCCGTGTACGGCACGCCCGACTGCCCGGCCGAGATCTCGGCGCGGACGGCCTCCTGGAAGGCGGAGAAGCTGGAGTTCTGGTCGCCGGCCCAGAAGATGCCGGTGGTCTGGGCGCCGGCCGTACCTGCTCTGCTGAAGATCGTGCCGCTCGGGTTCTTGCCCTTGATGTAGGAGTTGTAGGCCTTGGTGTAGCTGTTGGGGTAGGCGTTGTGCATCTCGTCGCCCTTGCGGCCGTCGGCGAACTGCACGCCCCTGCCGAAGACGGCCTCGCTGCCGTCGGTCTTGAAGCCGTCGATGCCGATGTCGTCGACGAGGTAGTCCCGCTTGCTCATCCACCAGTTGGTCGCGGCCGTGCTGGTGAAGTCGGGGACCATGGAGTCGCCGAACCACTGCCCGGTCGGGATCCGGTAGGGGCCGTTGGTCGGGTTCTTGGCGACGTACCCCTGCGCCTCGGCGTAGGCCTTGTCGTTGAGGTGCTGCTGCGGGGCCGTGGGCGGGTTGGTGTCGAAGTTCTCCTTGAAGACCGGGATCTGCCAGAGGATCATCTTGATCCCCTTGCTGTGGGCGTTGGTCACCATGGCCTTCGGGTCCTGCCATTCCCCGCCCGCAGGGAACGTCAGGTTGGCGTAGGAGAGTTTGCCGCTGCCCGGCGTGGGCGTGTACGTGGCGCCGTGCCAGACGTAGAACGTGGCCTCGTCGCTCCACTGCTCGAGCACCATCGCCGTGTGCGGGATCTTGTAGGTGGTGACGTTGTTCAGCTCGTTGGTGACCTCGGTCTGCGTGTTCCACTCGTTGGCGGACATCCACACGCCGAAGGCCCACTTCGGCGGAAGCTGCGGGCGGCCGGTCACGGAGGTGTAGTCGTCCACGATCTTGGCCGGGGTTCCGGCGAAGAAGTGGTAGTCCAGGGTCGAGCTGAGCGCGCCGCCGGTGTCCACGGTGAACCCGGCCAGGTCGCTGAGGTGGGTGCTCAGGTTGAAGATGGCGTAGCGGGTGCTAGGGATGTAGACGCCGTAGCCCGCCGAGTTCAGGAAGAACGGCACGCTCAGGTACGTCCTGCGCGTGGTGCCCTGGTCCCTGTACTGGTTGTAGACGTAGTTGTGCACGTCGGTGCCGCGCTGGTCGAGGCGGTCGTACCGCTCGCCGAAGCCCTCGAAGCGCTCTCCGGCGGGCGACATGAAGTGGTCCTCGATCTTCGTGATCGTGGTGGCGCCGTCGCTGGCCCAGCCGATGTTCCTGAACACCGCCGGGTCGTACTGCCGGGTGATCAGCGTGGTCCCGTCGCCCTTGTAGACCGACAGCCGGTAGGGCGACTTCTGGATCTTCAGCACGAGCGAGCCGGTGGAGATCGTCAGCGTGCCCGCGGAGTCCGTCATGCTGTAGCCGGAAACTCCGGAAATGTTCAGGCCTTGCCCGCTGGGCGCGATCTGCGTGCGGAACCGGTCGAGCGCGGGGAAGGCGAAGCGGATCTTCGGCGTGAACGATCCCGCGCTGTCGCCTGTGGTGACGTCCACGGACGTCCCGTTGTTGGTGTAGCCGGTGACGTTGGTGACCGTGCTCCACGACGTCACCGTGAACGAGAACGGGCCGGTGTTCTTCTGCCCGCCCCCGTTCACGTCCGCGTTGACCGTGTAGGAGATCTGGTCGCCGCGGGAGAAGCTGCCCAGGTTGAGCTTCCAGTAGGAGTTGTTGCCGCTGTTGTGGTCCCAGGCCGCGCCGATCGGGGTCTGGTTGACCCCGTTCTTGGTCCAGGTGACCCAGACGGTCTGGCCCGACTCGATCGGCCAGGTCGTGGCGTTGATCCAGACCTGGTCCCCGGCCATCGGGTCGCGCGGGGCGCGCTCGGTCGGCTCGGTCGAGTAGAGGTCGTCGATGCCGGTGGGGTTGTGGTGGACGCCGTCCAGCGCGTACGCGGGGACGGACACGAGCGATGCCAGCAGGGCCATCACCACGACGATGAGGCCCGACCGTAACCGGGTCACGTAAAAGCTCCCTCTCAGAGGTCGAACACGGGGGAGAGGCTCGGCCAGTGCTCCGCCGCGCACAGCACCGGCGGGTGGTCGATCGGGGTGGGCAGGACGACCTCGCGGGCGCCGTGCAGGACCTCGCCGGTCCACACGTCGACCCAGTCGCCTTCAGGCAGATACACCGACATTTCTGAAATATCGGGAGACGTCACGGGCGCCACCAGCAGCGCGTCGCCCAGCTTGTACTGCAGCGGGAACTCCCACCCGCGCGCGTCACCAGGGTGGTCGAAGAACAGCCCCCGCATCAGCGGCGCGCCCCCGCCGACCGCGCCGCGCGCCTGCTCCACGAGGTACGGCACGAGCCGCTCGCGCAGCTTGGCCAGCCGCCTGAACACCGGGATCACCCGGTCGTCCCCGGTCCGCTCGGCGATGTTCCACGGCGTCCGGTCGTTGAGCGGCTTCCTGTGGTGGTTGAACTCCGCGTGGTACTGCATGATCGGCATGAACGCCGCCGCGCCCGCCGCCCGCAGGTAGAGCTCGGCCGTCGGGATCTCGCCGGAGAACCCGGCCAGGTCCCAGCCCCAGTACACGATCCCGCAGGCCGAGGCGGTGATCCCGGCCCTGACCGAGGAGCGGAACGCCTCCCAGGTGGAGTCCTCGTCACCCGCCCAGAACGCGCCGTGGGGCTGCGATCCGGTGAAACCGGCGCGGCTGAACGTCACGGGCGGCTTGCCGTACCTGCGCAGGAGGTCGCCGAAGGCGCGGGCGTAGTGCACGGGGAACAGGCCGTTGCCGTCGTCGCCGCGGCGGCCGTCGCCGTAGCGCAGGTCGTGGCCCCAGGCGTGCTCGCCGCCGTCGGTCTTGAAGCCGTCGATGCCGACCTCCTCGACCAGGTAGGCGCGCTTGGCCGTCCACCAGTCGCGCACCTCCTGGACCGACAGGTCCGGCATCAGCGCCAGCGGGAACCACCAGCCGCGGTTGTGGTACGGCCTGCCGTCGGCCTCCCTGACGCCCTTGTCCAGGATCTGCCGGGCGTCGACGGCCGCCTGGTGCCTGGGGTGCGGGCGCATCTTCTGCAGCGGGATCTGCCACAGCAGGACCTTGATGTCCCGCTCGTGCAGTTCGTCCACCATGCCCTTGGGGTCGGGCCACGGGCCGTCCTCAGGGAAGGTGTAGTCCTGGTAGGAATGCGGCTCCTCGGAGGGTTCGTACCGCGCGCCGCGGAAGGCCGTGAACGTCGTCTCGTCGCTCCACGCCTCGATCACCAGCGCGCCCACCGGGATGTCGAGCTCGCGGTGCCTGTCCATCTCGGCCAGCACCCTGGCCTGCGTGTTCCACTCGTTGCCGCTGGCCCACAGCCTGAACACCCAGCCGGGCAGCTCGGCCGGGCGTCCCACGTCGTCCAGGAACCTGTCGAGGACGGCCGCGGGGGTGGGCTCGTCGTAGACCTTGACGGCCAGCTCCGCTTCGGGACCCAGCTCGGCCTCGATCGCGATCGTGTCGCCGAGGTCGTACCAGGTGCGCCGGGTGGTCTCCACGTGGAACCCCCACGGCCGCCGACCGCCCACGACCAGGGCGAACGGCATCGGCAGGTACGTCCTGCCGTGCGCGCCCTGCGCCTTGTACTGCTCGAACACCACCGCGTCCAGCGACCTGCCGCGCTGGTCGACCGCGTCGTAGCGCTCGCCGAAGCCGACCACGTGCTCGTCCGGCTCGAGCGCGATCTCGAAGCGCACCCGCAGCACCCGGTCGCCGTCGCTCAGCCAGCGCACGCTGCCCGGGACGATCCGCTCACCGTGCAGCTTTCCCCCGCTGTCGCCCCAGCTCGCGGCCGTCACCTCGAACCACCTCGTGGTACGGCGAGCTCCGTCGGCGTCCGTCTCGGTGAACCGGTACCGGTACCGCTTCCCCGCGCTCAGCGGTGGTGTCGTGACCCGCCACGCTCCGGCCTGGGCCCGTGCCGCCCTGGCCTGCGCCCCCGCGAGATGCCCGCCGTCGACGGTGTTTTCCACGCTCCGCGAGCCCGCTGCAGCCTCTTCCTCGCCGACCACGTTGCGCCGAGCTCCGCCGTCCCCCTCCTCGCCGACCCGGCGCAGGCTGAGCACCACAGCGGGGAGCGTCGCTTCGCTCGCCCGCGCTTCGCTCGCTGCCGCGTTGTTTGCCGGCGCGTTGTTCGCTTCCGTGTCGCCTGTTTCCAGCCACTCGCACGTCACTGCGGTGACCTTGGGGGAGGCCCTGACCCGTAGTTCGAGGGTTTCCCCGTCGAGGGGTTGGGCGGGGACGCGCTGGTCCTCGGTCTCGGCGTAGGGGTGGCCGGAACCGAAGGGGCGGTGGCGGATCATGCGGTGGCTCCGAGCTCGTCGGCGAGGATCAGGTACATGCCGTGCGACCACAGCAGCGGTTCGGCCACCGGGCCCCAGCGGTCCAGCCACTCCTGGCGGCGTTCGGGGAAGAGCAGGCGGTCGGACACCTGCTCCGGCAGGTCGCCCGAGGGATCCGCCTGGGCCGCCATCCAGTCCAGGTACCGCCGGGCCTCCTCACGACGCCCTGCCCTGGCGTGGTTCCAGCCGAGGAACCCGGCCAGCAACACCCACCGGCCCCCGCCGTAGAACGTGTCGGCGAGATAGCGGTAGACGCCGCCCTCGACGGCCAGCTGCTTCTCGACCTCGGCCACGGTCGCCGCGCCCACCGGGTGGCCGACCGGGTAGAGCCCGAACGGCGTCACGCAGGCCAGCAGGCTCCCGTCCACGGCCGTGGTGCCCAGCCATTTCGTGAGATATCCGGACTCGGATACTCCTTCCGTGGAGACCAGCGCCTCGATCCCCTCCGCGGCCTCCGACGCGGCAGCCGACTCCGCGGGAGAGAGCACTCCGAGCGCCACCGCCGCCCGCAGCCCGGCGTGGATCGACCCGAGCGTGGCCACGTGCCGCTGCTCGACGTGCTCCTCCCACCAGTCGTAGCACGGCAGGTCCCAGAAGGCGGTCAGGTAGCGGGCCGCCGTCCTGACCCCCTTCTCGGTGCCCGCGACGGCCGCGCCGTACCGCTGGGAGTGCTCGCGCAGCGCCCACAGCCAGGTGCCGTAGCCGTCGAGCTGGAAGTCCCACCAGTCGTCGTCCCCGTCCACGCCGTCGAGCGTGAAGCGCGTGGGGAGCATCTCGTTCGGTGAAATCCGCTCACCACGCTCGGAGCGCGCGACCAGCGAGTCCACCTGCCCAGCGCGGTCGCTGATCACGCGGGCGCACCACGCGTGGAAGGCTTCCGCGCCGGACCGGTCACCGTGCCTGCTCACCCCTTCGGCGATGAACGCCCCATCCCGCAGCCACGAGTAGCCCTGGTAGGCGGAGAAGGTGGGCGAGGCCGGATAGGCCCCGGTGGACGACTGGAACCTCTTGATGACGTCGAGGCTGTGCGACACGAGGGTCACGGGTGCTGCTCTCCTGGAAAATAGAGGGGAGTACGGCTAGCCGAGCAGGGCGTCGACGGCCGTGGCGGCGGACTTGAGCGCGTCCGGGACCGACTTGCGGCCGGCCGCGGCCTCGCCCAGTTCCTTGGTGACCGCGTCCTGCATCTCCTGCTGCCGCTTGATCACCGGCGGCAGCGCGATCGACTTCAGCGAGTCGAAGACGGCCTGCCGGTTGGCGGGCTTGGGGTCCTTCAGGTAGCCGGACAGGACCGACTGGTCGGACACGGGCGGCAGCTCCCACGACGACTCGATCCGCGTGCTCGCCGCCGTGCCGGAGGAGGACAGGTAGCGGGCCCAGGCCCAGGCCTCCTTGCCGTGCTTGGTGGTCGACGAGGCGGCCACCGCGTTGTGGAAGACCGCGCTGGCCTTGGCCGCGTCACCGGGCTCGACGACCACGTCCCAGCCGAACGGCACGTCCTTCAGCCCGGCGAACTGCCAGATCCCGTTGTGCCACATCGCGAGCTTGCCCGACTTGAAGAGGTTGGTGTCGTAGTCGGCGGTGCCGCCGATCTCCGCCTCGGTGGGCATGGTCTTGCCGACCTTGGAGGCCAGCCAGGTGGCCGCCTTCACCCCGGCGGGGCTGTCGAAGGCCGACTTCTTGCCGTCGGGCGCGAGGAACTCGCCGCCCGCCTGCTTGAGCGTCTTGTAGAACTCGAAGAACTGGACCGGCTGGAAGTCGCCGTAGATCCCCTTCTTCTTGTCGGTCAGCTTGGCCGCGGCGGCCTGCTCCTCGGCCCACGTCCAGTCGGCGGTGGGCTCGGCGACCCCGGCCTTCTTGAACAGGTCCTTGTTGTAGAAGAGCACGACCGTGGAGAAGGAGGCGGGCAGCGCGTACTGCTTGCCGTCGTGCTTGAAGGCGTTCAGCGACTCCTGCGCGTAGACCGAGGAGTCGCCGTCGCCGGCCACGGTGTTCAGGTCGAGCAGCGACCCGGCGGAGGCGTAGGTGACGAAGTTCTCGTAGTTCAGCTCGAACGTGTCGGGCGCCGTGCCGCCGGCGATGCTGGTCTGGAGCTTGGTGAAGTACTGGTCGAAGGGCGCGGTCTCCACCTGGATGTGGATCTTCGGGTTCTCCTTCTCGAAGCCCGCGATGATCTTGTCGAGGTCCTTCACGTGGTCGGGTGCGGCCGAGAACGTGAAGTAGCGCAGCGTCACCTTGCCGTCGGAGCCGGTCGCACCCTTGGTGGCCGAGCCCTGCGAGCACGCGGTGGCCAGCAGGGCCACGGCCGCGAAACCGGCAGCGATCTTGGTTCTGTGCATGGGGGGATTCCTTCTTACTTGAGCCCGCTCTGGGCGACGCTGGCGATCACGTGCTTCTGGGCGAAGACATAGAGGAGGAGGATGGGGACCACGCTGACCACCGACCCGGCCATGACCACGTCCCACTGCGTGGTGAACTGGCCGTGCAGCGTGGCCAGCCCCAGCGGGAGCGTCATGAACTCCGGCGACTTGATGATGATCAGCGGCCACAGGTAGCTGTTCCAGCTGGCCATGAAGCCGAAGATGGCGAACGTCGCCAGCGCCGGCCTGATCAGCGGCAGCACGATCTGCAGAAATATCCGGAAATGGCCGGCGCCTTCGATCACCGCAGCCTCGTCGAACTCCTTCGGGACCTGCTTGATGGCCTGCCGCAGCAGGAACACCCCGAACGCCGAGGCGATCGTCGGCGCCAGCAGCGCGAAGTACGTGTCGACCAGGTTGAACGTGCGCATCTCGATGAACAGCGGTACGACCAGCACCGGCAGCGGCATCATCAGCGTCGCCAGGTACACGGCGAACAGCGCGCCCCGCCCGGGGAAGGGCAGCCGCGCGAACGCGTAGGCCGCCATCGCCGAGGTGACCAGCTGCAGGGTGGTGGACGCCGCCCCGATCCAGGCGCTGTTCACCACGATCCGCCAGAACGGCAGCGTCTGGAGCAGCTTGCCGTACGCGTCGAAGCTCGCGTCGTCAGGGGTGAAGTCCGGCGGTACGGCCAGCACCGCGTCGTCCGGCGTGAGCGAGGTGATGACCGCCCAGGCGAAGGGGAAGAGCATCACCAGCGCGCCCAGCCCGACCACCGCGTAGCGCAGCGCCCTACCCATAGGTCACCCACCTGCGCTGGCCCCTGATCTGCACGATCGTCACCAGGAGCACGACGGCGAACAGCAGCCACGACAGCGCCGAGGCCGTCCCGGCCCTGCCGTACCTGAAGGTCAGGTCGTAGATCTGCGAGACGACCACCTGGGTGGCGGTGCCGGGCCCGCCATTCGTCATGATCTTGACCTGGTCGAAGACCTGGAAGCCGTTGATCAGCGAGATCACGATCACGAAGAACGTGGACGGCGACAGCAGCGGCAGCGTGATGTGGCGGAAGCGGCGGTAGGCGCTCGCGCCGTCGACCATCGCGGCCTCCTGGTACTCGCGCGGGATCGCCTGCAGCCCGGCCAGCAGGATGATCATCACGAAGCCCAGGTCCTTCCAGGCCGAGGCCAGGATGATCGAGGGCATCGCCCAGTTCGTGTCGGTCCACCAGCCGGGGCCGGTGACGCCGAAAACGCCGAGCACCCAGTTGACGATGCCGCTGGCCGGGTTGAGCAGCCACTTCCACATCAGCGCGACGACCACCCAGCTGGTGATCACCGGCAGGAAGTAGATGCCGCGCAGCAGGCTCCGGCCGCGCATCGCCGTGTTCAGCAGCATCGCCAGCCCGAGCCCGCCCACGTAGACCAGCGGCAGGTATCCGGCGATGAAGTACAGCGTGTGCAGGAACGCCGCGCGGGTCTCCGGGTCGCCGATCAGCTCGACGTAGTTGCCGAGCCCGACCCAGCGCATGTCGGTGATGAGGTCCCATTCGTGGAGGCTCGTCCAGAACGAGCCCACCATCGGGATCAGCGTGTACAGCACCAGCGGGATCAGGCTCGGCAGCAGGAACACCGCGACCGTGCCCGCGTACCGCAGCCTGCGCCGCGGCGGCCCGGCCGCGTGCTTGGGGGCCGTCTTCGGGGGAGCGGCGGTCGTGAGGGTCATGGCGTGGCCCCGATCAGCCGGGCCCTGACCAGGCGGCCCTGCTCACCCGCGGTGCCCGCCGCGTCGAACGGGGTCGCCAGCACCAGCGCCGCCGCGCCCTGCGCCCAGCTGGTGTCGTCCCAGCCCTCGACCTCGATGGAGATGTCGCGGCGCCCCGGGTAGAGATGCGCCCGCACGGCACGGTCGAATCCAGGCTGCCAGAACGGCCACTCGGCCGTCCCCTCGCCCAGCACCACCACGACCTCGGGATCGATGACGTTGATCAGTCCCGCCGTGGCCCGGCCGAGGATCCCGCCCGCCTCGGCGAAGACCTCGCGTGCCACCGCGTCGCCCCGCTCGGCGGCCGCACCGAGCTCCGCGACCGAGCCGAAGCCCGCCCCCGGATGGGCGCCCGAGCGGGCGAGCAGGCCGGCCGTGCCGACCAGTGCCTCCAGGCATCCGCGCGCCCCGCAGCCGCACACGGGGCCGTCGGGGTCCACGGGCAGGTGGCCGAACTCTCCCGCGCCCCCGCGAGCCCCCCGGTACACCCGGCCGTCGGCCACGATGGCCGCGCCGACGCCGCGCCCCACGGTCAGTACCAGGAAGTCGGGATGGGTGCGGCCCCTGCCGTACAGCCGCTCCGCCGCCGCCAGCGCGTTGACGTCGTTCTCGACCAGCACCGGCAGGTGGAGCCTGCGCCGCAGCCGCTCGCCCACCGGCATCGCCTGCCAGCCGAGCGTGGGCGCGTTGACGGTGCCGACGCCCTGGTCGTCCACGCTGCCCGGCACCCCGATCCCGATCCCGAGCAGCCGCGGGCCCTCCTCGAGCCCGCCGAGCACGGATGCGACCGCGTCGCCGAGGTCGCCGAGGGCGTCGGTGGAGGCGGGGTCGAAGGGGCGCTCCCACGAGCCGAGCACCTCACCGTCCAGCCGGACGTCCACCAGGACCAGGTGGTCGGCCGTGACCTTGACGCCGAGCGCCCGGCCCGCGTCGCCGACGAGCCCGAGCCGCTGCGCGGGACGCCCGCCCCTGGACGGCTTGAGGTCGAGCTCCTCGAGCATGCCGGACCCGATGAGCTCGCGGGTGAGCTGGGTGACGGTCGCGGGGCTGACGTCCAGCTCCCGCGCGATCTCGGTACGGCTGAGCGGTCCGACCGTGCCCAGCAAGGCGAGGATCGCCGTCCTGGTGAGGTCCCCGCGATCAGTGCCAACCATGCGAAGGGACTTTCTTTAGGAATAAAGTTAGTGATGAAAATATGAAGCCAGGACATGCCTGTGTCAACCCCGTGCGTTTCTCGATCTGTTACGGCATGCCACCGCCACCGACCGCCCGCCGCACTCCGGCGCGGGACCTGTGACCGGCGCTTCCGGCGAGTCGGTGACGGTGACTCACCGTCACGGCGATGCGTGACCCGGATCCCTCGGGCCCGTCGCCCCGCCGTACGGCGTCATGAAGGGCGTCGCCCGTGGGCGGGCATGCCGATAGGCCGGATGCCCATCAGCGGGCCCGGCCTACGGGGTTGTCGTGTCCGGCTAGAGCTGTAGCGCCTTGACCTCGAAGTACTCCTCGAGGCCGTACTCGCCCAGCTCGCGGCCCACGCCCGACTGCTTGTAGCCGCCGAAGGGCGCCAGCGGGTTGAACTGCCCGCCGTTGACCGCCACCTGCCCGGTGCGCAGCCTCCTGGCCACGGCCGTCGCGCGCTCCTGCGTGCCGGCCCAGACCGCGCCGGCCAGGCCGTACCTGGTGCCGTTGGCGATCTGCACGGCCTGATCCTCGCTGGTGTAGGGGATGATCGACAGGACGGGACCGAAGATCTCCTCCTGCTCGATCGTCATCCCGGGCTCGACCGCGGCGAAGACCGTGGGCTCGACGTAGAAGCCGCGGTCGAACAGGCGCTCGGTGCCGCCGGCGACCAGACGCGCACCCTCCTCCTGGCCCCGGTTGACGTAGTGCACGACGCGGTCGCGCTGGGCGGCCGACACCAGCGGGCCGATGCGGGTGGCCTCGTCGAAGGGGTCGCCGACGGTGTACTTCCTGGCGGCCTCGACCGACAGCCTGACAGCCTCGTCGTACTGGTCGCGGTGGACGATCATCCGGGTCCAGGCCGAACAGGTCTGCCCGGCGTTGATGAAGCAGTTGGCCACGCCCACCTTGACCGCGGTGCCCAGGTCGGCGTCGGGAAGGATGATGTTGGCGGACTTGCCGCCCAGCTCGAGCGCGACCTTCTTGACCGACTCGGCCGCCAGCGAGGCCACCCGGCGTCCCGCCGTGGTGGAGCCGGTGAAGGAGACCATGTCGACCTCCGGGTGGGCCGCCATGGCCTCGCCCACCACCGGCCCGACGCCGCTGACCAGGTTGAACACCCCGGCGGGCAGCCCGACCTCGTGGAAGATCTCGGTCAGCGCGTAGGCGGCGAGCGGGGCCACCTCGCTGGGCTTGAGCACGACCGTGCACCCGGCGGCCAGCGCGGGCGCGACCTTGCAGATGATCTGGTGCAGCGGGTAGTTCCACGGCGTGATGGCGGCCACCACGCCGACCGGCTCCTTGACGATCAGCGAGTTGCCGACGCGCGACTCGCGCTGGTGGCTCTCGGCCAGCTGCGCGTAGGAGGCGAGCACACCCTGCGGCATCAGCGTCTGCACCTTCAGCGCGAAGCCGAGCGGCGAGCCCACATCGGTGGCGATGATCCTGGCGATGTCGCCGGCGCGCTCCTTCAGCAGCTCGGCGGCCGCGCCCAGGAGCTTGGCACGCTCGGCGGGAGCCGTTTGCGACCAGGAGGGGAAGGCCTTTCTCGCCGCCGCCACGGCGGCCTCGACGTCATCTGGAGCGCCGGCGGGAACCCGGTCGATGATCTCCTCGGTGGCCGGGTTGACGACCTCGATGGCCTTGCCGGATACGGAAGCGATCCAGGCACCGCCGATGTACAGCTGACGCATAGCCCCCATCCTCGCGCGCCTGCCATCACAAAGCGAGGGCACGACGCATCACGCGGTGCGCCTTCTCCACCGCATGCACATCGCCGGCCGGCCGCACATGGTCACGCGCGGTGGCCAGCACTCGGTCACCTTCCTCCAGCAGGGTACGGCGAAGAGCCCCGGTTAGCGGGAGATGTCCCAGATCTCGGAAAACTCGGAGGATCCTGACGAGGACCACGGGGTTGTCCTTCGCCGAGACCCTGATCATGCCGAAGGCCTGCTCGGCCAGCGCCGCGATGTCGGTGCGCCAGGTGATCACGCGCAGCGCGCCCTGCTTGTCGGTGTGCCCCTCGGGCGCCTCGGGGATCGGGATCAGCCGCCTGAAGGCCTCCCCGAGCCACTCCACGCAGGCCAGCCCGGTGTTGGTGTCGTTGAGCGCGGGCGAGAGCGCGCGCAGGGCGATCTCCACGATCCGGAAGACGGGTCCCCGCACGGTCGAGCCGGTGCGCGGCAGCGGGCACAGCGTGATCCATCGGTCGAGCCGCCGCAGGTCGCGCCCGCTCAGCTCGATCCGCGTGTCCATCGTCAGGATGGGCGTCCCCTGGATGACGAACTCGCCGGGCGCGTGGGCCAGCACCACGACCGTCCCGTGCCGCCTGGCCCAGCGCACCAGCGCCTCGGTGTGGATCGAGTCGAGATAGCCGGTGCGGGCGGCGGGCACCCGCGTGCCCGGCCCGGCCGGCGCCTCCATCCGGCCGCCCTCGAAGTCGCGCGGCAGCAGCTGGTCGACCTCGCGCACCAGCCGCGGCAGCACCACGGGGATGCGGACCTCGCTGACCACGGCCTGGACGAACAGCACCAGCATGATCAGGCAGGCTCCGGTGAGCAGCTGGGTGCTGACTTGGCCGAGGTAGGGCAGTTGGACATCGCGGCTCATCGAGCTGGTGGTGCGGTTGCCGAAGATCCACGTGCCGAGGAACAGGCCGATGGTGACCTGCACGACGCGGTTGCGCAGGAAGTCGCCGATCAGCCGCGGCCCCATCTGGGAGGTGGCCAGTTGCACGGCCACCAGGGTGACCGAGATGAGCAGGGTGATCGTGCTGATCAGCGCCCCGGTGAGCGTGGACAGGCTGCTCTTGATCCCGTCCTTGGTGTCGGCCACCACCTGGGGGTCGGTCGGCAGCGCCCAGTCGGGAAACGTGTCGCGCAGCAGGCCCTGGACGGTGGCGCTGCCCTCCATCCAGGCCTGCACGTGCTCCAGCGTCACCGCGGCCAGATAGGCGCACACCATCATCAGCAGCGGCACGAACCAGATCGTGTCCCGCAGCCGTTCGCCCCGCGGCTTCAGCGACAGGTAGGCGCCGATCCCCCCGAATCGCCCCACGCAGGGTGCTTACCCAAAGGCAGGCATCTTCGTGCGCGACCGCTTGAGCTCGAAGAACTCGTCGAACGAGGTGACCGCGACCACGCCGTCCCACAGCCGGCCCGCCTCCTCGCCCCGGTAGATCTTGGTGATCACCGGACCGAAGAACGCGTTGTCGCCGATGCGGATGACCGGCGTGCCGACCTCCTGGCCGACCAGGCCGATGCCCTCGTGGTGCGACTCGCGGACCGCCTCGTCGAACTCCTCGGAGTCCATCGCGTCGGCCAGCTCACGCTCGAGCCCGGCCGCCTCCAGCGCCTCCTCGACGGTCTCGCGCAGCTTGCCCAGGCGCTTGATCTGGCGCTCGTTGTGCAGGCGCGTGCCCAGCTCGGTGTAGAGCGGGCCGACCGCCTGGTCGCCGTGCTTGGCACGGGCCGCCGCCACGACCCTGACGGGCTCGATCGCCCTGGCGATCTGCTCGCGATAGGCCTCCGGCACGTCCTTGTCCTCGTTGAGGACGTTGAGGCTCATGATGTGCCAGCGGATGTCGATGGGCCTAACCTTCTCGACTTCGATAAGCCATCGAGACGTAACCCATGCGAATGGACAGAAAGGATCGAACCACAGGTCCACCGGAGTCTTCTCAGTCACGCAGGGCCATAACCTGAGAGTGGATGTGGCCTATTCCCGTCATGGGATGATTCAGGCAAACCCCAACGAAGTGGTGTAGAGGAGCGGAACTTGGCAGGCAACCTGACCCGGGATGAGGCGCGAGACCGAGCCCGGCTGCTGAAGGTCGACTCGTACGCGGTCGAGCTCGATCTGACTCAAGGGGAGGACCGCTTCGAAAGCATCACCACGGCTCGGTTCAGCGCCGAGCGTCCCGGCGCGTCGACGTTCGTCGACCTGCACGGCGCGGTCGTCAGGAAGGTCACGCTCAACGGCACGGACCTGGACGTGTCCGCCTACGACGCCGACAAGGGCCGCTTCCCGCTGGACGGGCTCGCCGAGAGCAACGAGCTGCGCGTCGAGGCCGACTGCCAGTTCATGCGCACCGGTGAGGGCCTGCACCGCTTCGTCGACCCGGTCGACCAGAAGGTCTACCTGCACAGCCAGTTCGAGACGGCCGACGCGCACCGCATGTACGCCTGCTTCGACCAGCCCGACCTCAAGGCCGCCTTCCAGCTGACGGTCAAGGCGCCCGCCGACTGGGAGGTGATCTCCAACGCGGCGGCCGACAGCTCCGACGACGGCCTGTGGGTCTTCCCGCCGACGCCGGTGATCTCCACCTACATCACGGCGCTGGTGGCCGGGCCGTACCACAAGGTGACCTCCGAGCACGACGGGATCCCGCTGGGCATCTACTGCCGCGCCAGCCTGGCCCAGCACCTCGACGCCGACAACATCCTCGAGGTCACCCGTCAGGGCTTCGACTTCTTCCACCGGGTCTTCGGCGTCCGCTACCCCTTCGGCAAGTACGACCAGCTGTTCGTGCCGGAGTTCAACGCCGGCGCGATGGAGAACGCCGGTTGCGTGACGTTCCTGGAGGACTACGTCTTCCGCTCGCGGGTGACCGACGCCGTGGTCGAGCGCCGCGCCGAGACGATCCTGCACGAGATGGCGCACATGTGGTTCGGTGACCTGGTCACCATGCGCTGGTGGGACGACCTGTGGCTGAACGAGTCGTTCGCCACCTACATGTCCGTGCTGTGCCAGGCCGAGGCCACCCGCTGGGGCGGCGGCGCCTGGACCACGTTCGCCAACGTGGAGAAGGCCTGGGCCTACCGCCAGGACCAGCTGCCCTCCACCCACCCGATCGCCGCGGACATCCCCGACATGCAGGCGGTCGAGGTCAACTTCGACGGCATCACCTACGCCAAGGGCGCCTCGGTGCTCAAGCAGCTGGTCGCCTACGTGGGCCTGGACAACTTCCTGGCCGGCGTCCGCGACTACTTCGGTGAGCACGCCTGGGGCAACACCACGCTCGCCGACCTGCTGAGCGCGCTCGAGCGCACCAGCGGCCGCGACCTGTCGTCCTGGTCGAAGGAGTGGCTGGAGACCTCCTGGGTCAACACGCTGCGCCCCAGCTTCACCGTCAAGGACGGCCGCTTCGAGACCTTCGAGGTGCTGCAGGAGGCCCCCGCCGACCACCCGACGCTGCGCTCGCACCGCGTCGCCATCGGCCTGTACTCCATGAAGGACGGCAAGCTGCAGCGCACCGAGCGCGTCGAGCTGGACGTCGTCGGCGCCCGCACCACCGTGGCCGGGCTGGTCGGCGTGGAGCAGCCCGACCTGGTGCTGATCAACGACGACGACCTGACCTACGCCAAGGTCCGCCTGGACGAGCGCTCGCTGCGCACGCTGGTCGAGGGCGGCATCACCGCCTTCACCGAGTCGCTGCCCCGCGCGCTGAGCTGGTCGGCCGCCTGGGACATGACCCGCGACGGCGAGATGTCCACCCGCGACTACGTCAAGCTCGTCGTCTCCGGCGTGGCCACGCTCAAGGACATCACGGTCCTGCAGACCGTGCTGCGCCAGGCGCGCATGGCCGTGCAGCAGTACGCCGACCCGGCCTGGCGGCCCGAGGGCCTGCGCCTGCTCGCCACCGAGCTCAGGTCGCTGCTCGCCACGGCGGAGCCGGGCTCGGACCAGCAGTTGGCCTACGTGCAGGCCTTCGCTCCCGTGGCCGTCACCGACGAGGACCTGGCCGTGCTGCAGGGGATCCTGGACGGTACCGCCGTACCCGAGGGTCTGTCCGTGGACGCGGACCTGCGCTGGACGCTGGTCGGCGCGCTGGTGTCCGGCGGGAAGCTGGGCGCGGCCGACATCGACGCCGAGCTGGAGCGCGATGCCACCGCCACCGGCGAGCGGTCGGCGGCGCAGTGCCGCGCGGCCATCCCGACGCCCGAGGGCAAGGCCGCGGCCTGGGACTCGGTCGTCGGCGGCACGCTGGCCAACCACATCACCCGCGTGACGATCGCCGGGCTCCAGGACCCGAACCACCCCGAGCTGCTCGTGCCCTACCGCGAGAAGTACTTCGCGGAGGCCGGGCGGATCTACAAGGAGTGGACGTTCGACTCGGCGCAGACCTTCGCGGTCGGCGCGTTCCCCGCGCTGCTCATCGAGCAGGAGACCGTGGACGCGGCCGAGCGCTTCCTGGCCGAGGGCGACCACCCGCAGGCGCTGCGCAGGCTGATCCTGGAGGGCGCCGACGGCGTCAGCCGCGCCCTGCGCAACCGGGCGAAGGACGCGGCCTCCTGAGCTAGACCAGCATGCCGCCGCTGGCCAGCAGGTTCTGGCCGGTCATCCAGCGGCCGTCGGGCCCGGCGAGGAAGGCGACCACGGCCGCCACGTCGTCGGGCCTGCCCAGGCGGCCGAGCGCGGTGAAGGCGGCGGAGCGCTCCAGCGCCTCGGGCGGGTTGCTGGAGCGCAGCAGGTCGGTGTCGGTGGCGCCGGGGGAGACCGTGTTCACGGTGATCCCCCGGCCGCCGAGCTCGCGCGCCGCCACCTTGGTGAACTGCTCGATCGCGCCCTTGCTGCCCGCGTAGAGCATCGTGCCGGGCGCGGGCACCATCGTGTTGACGGTGGACAGGTTGACGATCCTGCCGCCGTCGCGCATCACCCGGCCCGCCCACTGGATGGCCAGCAGCGTCGCGCGCACGTTGACCGCCATCACCCGCTCGAACGACTCCTCGGTGATGTCGGCCAGCGCCGCCAGCCCGCCCTCGGCGGCGTTGTTGACCAGGACGTCGATGCTCGGCAGCCGCTTCTCCGCCTCGGCGAACAGTCTCCGCAGGTCCTCCGCGCTGCCCTGATCTCCCCGTACGGCCAGCGCGCCCGTGCCCGTGGCCACCTCCTCGGCGGCCCGCTCGTCGCTGCGGAAGCTGAACATCACCGTGGCCCCGTCGGCCGCCAGCCGCTCGACGATGGCCCGGCCGATGCCCCGGGAGCCTCCCGTTACCAGTGCGCCTTTTCCGTCAAGAGTCCCCATGGGGACCAACCTATGCGCGCAGCGCGATCTTGCGGGCCTCGCTCTTGGGCAGCCGGTCGACGTACAGCCTGCCGTCCAGATGTTCGGTCTCGTGCTGGAAGCAGCGCGCGAGCGAGCCCCTGGCCTTGATCCGCACCGGGCGCCGCAGCCGGTCCACGCCCTCGACCGTGACGCCGGCGGCCCTGGCCACCGGGGCGTAGATCGGCAGGCCGGTGCCCTTGTCGGGGACCGACAGGCAGCCCTCCTCGTCCAGCACCTCCTCGGCGTCGTCGACCGTCAGCACCGGGTTGATCACGTGGCCCTTGCGCCCGCTGATGTCGTAGACGAACACCCGCCTCGACACCCCGATCTGCGGGCCCGCGAGCCCGACCCCGTTGACCGAGTACATCGCCTGGAACATCTCGTCGATCAGGCGCCGCAGTTCCTTGTCGAAGGTCTCCACGGGGTCGGCCGGGGTGCGCAGGACCGGGTCGCCCAGAGTCCGGATGTCGCGCATGAACGCTCCTGGTAAGAGGTGATTACCGTTGACGCCACTTACCCTAGCGTGGTGGTCAATCAGGGGCCGCCGCGACTGTGGAAGACTGGGCGCGTGCGTGTCTACATCGGCTCCGACCATGCCGGCTTCGAGCTCAAGAACCACCTCGTCTCCTGGCTGAAGGATCACGGCCACGACGTGACCGACTGCGGTCCTCAGGTCTACGACCCCGAGGACGACTACCCGGGCTTCTGCCTGCGCACCGCCGAGGGTGTCGCCGACGATCCCGGCAGCCTGGGCATCGTCATCGGCGGCTCGGGCAACGGCGAGCAGATCGCGGCCAACAAGGTGCGCGGCATCCGCGCGGCGCTGGCCTGGAGCGAGGAGACCGCTCAGCTGTCACGCGAGCACAACAACGCCAACGTGGTCAGCGTCGGGGCGCGTATGCACACCCAGGAGGAAGCCACCCGCTTCGTCGAGGTCTTCCTGGCCACGCCCTTCTCCGGCGCGGAACGCCACAGCCGGCGCATCGCCCAGCTGGCCACCTACGAGACCATCGGCCAGCTGCCTTCCCTCCCCGACGCCTAGCGGTACGGCACGCCGCCTCCCGGGCACGTCTCAGCGGGCGTCCGGATGGCGGCGGCGCCAGACGCGATGGGTGAGGTCGATGACCAGGGGAATGGTGATCCACCCGTACGGCGCGGCATACCTCAGAGCGGGCACGATCTCGGCGAACTGCACCACGAGCGCCGTGAGCAGGAAGAACGCGGCGAGCACCACCGAAACGACCACCCCGAGCCGCACCGCCGCCGGGTTCGACACGACGCCCTCCCGCACCGCCGTGTGCTTGAGCATCGCCTCGCACCCGAGCAGCACCGCGTACGTAACCGCGAAGATCCCCACGGCCAGCGAGTTGTCGAGCCCTTTCCCGATCATCGCCGTGGGGAACGGCAGGAAGGCCGCCAGGACGAGGATGGCGGCGTTCCACCCCGACATCCGATGGGTCAACCGCCGTGCCCGGTCCATCAGCACGTGGTGCCGCCGCTGTACCCCCCACAGCAGGAAGAAGCCGAGCACGAAGGCGATCAGCGAGCTGATGTGGTGCTGGAGGAACTCGGCCAGGGCGGCAGAGCTCACCAGGTCCTTCTCCTCAGGCCGCTCGATCTCGATCGCCAGCAACGTCATCGCGATGGCGAACACCGCGTCGGAGAAGAAGATCATCCGCTCGGGGGAGTACCCCGACTCGACCGGCTCCTCGGTCGCCTGCCCGCTCGTCACGAAATTTCCCTATCTATCCCGCCTGTCGGAGTGCGCGGGACAGCCTAGTGCAGTCCGCGGGGACGACTGAAGCCGAGCGCGAGGCCTCAGGAGCGGCGCTTGGCCTCGCGCCGCGGCGTCTCGTCACGCAGCGGCCGCCGGTCGGCAGCCTCCTGCTGCTCCTTCGACGGCCGCGACACGTCCCGCGCCCGCATCGCGATGATCGCGGTGATCTGCAAACTCTGCAGCGCCATGCCTTCGACAGTACGTCAGAACACCAGCCCCGCCCACGGCTTCGGCGTCCAGGACATGGCCGTGGCAAGCGACTGGACCGTTCCCTGCGTGTGCTCGCGCAGCAGCCCCGCCGCCAGTTGCCCGCCCAGCGAGCCGCCGCCCAGGTAGGCCCCGCCGAGCGCAGTGACCGGCACCGTCAGGTCGGGCTCCTCCTCGACCGGCTTGCACTCGGCGCCCGAGGTGTCGGCGGTCAGCCGCCACCGGCGCGCGTTCCACGGGCAGACCTGGTCCTCTACCTCGATCACCACGTTCACCGGCGCGGAGTAGGCCCGCGACGCCAGCGCGCGGTCCACCTCGACCAGGCGGATGTAGAGCTCGTCGCCCCAGCGGGCGTTGAGCTGGCGGGAGTCGGCCACCCACTGCGTGATCGGGTCGTCGACCGGCATGGCGGCGACGGTGGTGGTCACCAGGTCCCTGTCCAGGACGCTGCGCCACAGGGCGGCGCGGGCGGCGGGGTCGGTGGCGTACAGCTCGTGCAGCCTGAGCTCGCCGTCGGGGGCGCCGTTGTCGCCCCAGGTGGACTTGATGCGGAAGAGCGCGTAGCCGCGGACGCCGCCTGAGTCCTCGGCCAGGACGCAGCGCAGCGGACCGTTGCCCTGCTGGTCGAACTCCTCGTCGGCCAGCACGCCGTCCCAGAAGTCGCCGTTCCTGGCGTAGAGGCCTGGACGCTCGCCCGACACGGTCTCGAACAGGCGCTCCAGGTCTGCGCGCACCTCGGCGGGCTTGACCACGCGCAGGCGGATCGACGGGTCCGACGGGGCGTGCCGTACGAAGGCCGAGGCCAGTTTGGGGATGCGGACCCGCAGCTCGTTGGCGGCCTCGCCGTACCCGAAGCGGCCGTAGATGGCGGCCTCGGAGGCGTACAGGGCCGCGACGGCCTCGCCGCGCTCGCGGATGTCGGCGAGCTGGCGGAGCATGATCGAGGTGAGCAGCCCGCGGCGGCGGTGTGAGGCCAGGACCGCGACAGACGTGACGCCCGCGACGGGGAGGGTGCCGCCGGGGATCGTCATCGTGAAGCTGTGGATGCCCGTGGTGGCCACGATCAGGTCGCCGTCGAAGACGGCCAGGGTGCGGTCGAACTCGGTGGCCTTGCGCCACCGCTCCAACTGCTGGGGAGGAGGCTGCCAGCCGAAGCCCTCGGACAGCACGTTGGTGTACGCGTGCCACTCGGCCTCGCTGATCGGACGAATCGGATACGTCATCCGACCAACGTATGAGTGCGCAAAGCGCGCTGGCTACCCAATATCCATGCTTAATGATCAAGGCCTTGGTCAAGTGGGCTGCCCAAACGTGTATGAGACCGATACAGTCATGCGCATCATGAGTTCCCGTCCGGCGCCGCTGCTCCCGCCACGGCTCCGCGCGTTCCTCCAACGAGTGCCGCTGCTGGTGCCCGTTGTCCGGTTCCTGCGCCGTGGGCCTCTGGCGCGCGACCGGAACCTGCTCGTCACGCTGTGCCTCGTCACGCTGATGGTCGGCGTGCTGGCCGCACGGGTCTCCACGGAGTGGTTCTCGCCCTCCCTGCTCATCCTCGTCACCCTGCTCGGCGGGCTCCAGCTGCGGCTGCGCAGCCTGGCCGTGCTGCTGACGGCCGTGGTGGTCGCGCTCGGGTACATCGCCTTCACGCTGGGCGCGGGCAGGGTGGGTCTCGGCCTGCTCGTGACGATCGGGTTCACCGCGGTGCTGGCCGCGCTCATGGCCAGGACCAGGGGCAAGCTGGGCGTGCAGGGGCTGCGCGGCGACGCGATGCTGCTCGAGCTGCGCGACCGGCTCAAGAGCCAGGGCGAGCTGCCCGCGCTGCCCAAGGACTGGGGCGCCAAGGTCGTGCTCAAGCAGGCCGGCGGGTCGTCCTTCGGCGGCGACTTCCTGGTCTCCATGCGCGACGGCGACAACCTGGAGATCGCGCTGGTCGACGTGTCGGGCAAGGGCGTCGACGCGGGCACCAGGGCGCTGCTGCTGTCGGGCACGTTCGGCGGGCTGCTCGGCTCCGTCGACGACTTCCTGCAGGCCTGCAACGCCTACCTGCACCGCCAGCGCGGCGACGAGGGTTTCGTCACGGCCGTGCACGTCCGCATCGACCTGGCCACGGGCGCGTACACGATCACTTCGGCCGGCCATCCGCCGGTCGTCAAGTTCGACTCGGGCACCGGCAACTGGCAGGTGGCCTCGGCCAAGGGCGTGGTCCTCGGCGTCGTGCCCGACCTGCACTGCGAGCCCGACAGCGGCGTGCTGCGCAAGGGCGACGCGCTGCTGCTCTACACCGACGGGCTCATCGAGCAGCCGGGCCGCGACATCGACGCCGGGCTCGACAAGCTGCTCGGCGAGGCGGAGCGGCTGCTGCCCTCCGGGTTCCGCGACGGCGCGCGGGCACTGGTCAACGCGATGGCCTCGGGTCACAACGACGACTGCGCGCTGGTGCTCATCTGGCGTCCGTGACCCGTGTGGTTCGTCACGCCCACATGGTGAAGCAGGTCACTGGCCGGGGCCCGTGTGGCTTGAGATTCTGCTGGTGAGCTCCCCGCTGAGGGTTTCGCAGGCCATGGCCTCCGCGGGGTACCAGGAGCCCGGGTCCCGGGGGAGCGGCGCGGTTCCGCCGGGGCCCGGCAGACCCGCGGTGGTGCGCGGGGCCGCGCCCGGACCGCCGGTCAGGAGGGGAGTCGGGGCGCGCGCGGGGATCAGGCGGCGGATTGCTGCGTTCCGCCCACGGCCGATCCACCACCGGCCCCGCCGGGCCGTTCGCATCTCGACGGCCCGGCGGCGGCACCGGGCCGCACGCTTCACAGCCGGCCTTCACAGCCAGCCGGAGTCGTTGGCGATCCGCACCGCGTCGATCCGGTTCCTGGCGCCGGTCTTGCACATGATCCGCGACAGGTGGTTGCGCACGGTCCCCACCGACAGGAACAGCTGATCCGCGATCTCGGTCGACCGGGCGCCGCCCGCCGCGATCCGCAGCACGTCGAGCTCCCGCCGCGTCAGCGGGTTGGCCGCGGCCTCCAGCGCCGCCACGGCCAGCTCGGAGTCGACCGCCCGCCGCCCGGAGGCGATCTGCCGCAGCCCCGCTGCCAGCTGCTCGGGCGCCACGTCCAGGCTCATGAACCCCAGCGCCCTGGCCGCGAACGCGGCCCGCACCTGGCCGGGGCTCGGCTGCGCCGACAGGATCAGCACGCGGCACCCTGGATCCCGCTCGTGCAGCCAGGCCATGGCCGCCAGCCCGCCGGCCTCGGGAAGATCCAGATCGATGACCGCGACGTCCGGCTCGCAGGCCGTCCGCGCGAGCTCCGCGCCGGTGCCCACCTCGGCCACTACCCGCAGGCCTGCTTCGGCGTCGAGCGAGGCGACCAGGCCCCGCCGTACCAGAGGCAGGTGCTCGGCGACCAGAATCCGGATCAAGGCGCTCCCTCCGTCATGTCCCAGGGTGATCGCGCGATAGCGCACTGTCAACGAAGTCTCCCTATTCGCCAAAGCCTCCGCAAGCCGTTCACGTGCGGCCAGTTCGACTACTCTGGGGATGGTCGGGACCTTCCGCCTGCCCCTGGAGCGCGCCTACATGAACTGGCTCTATCTCGCGGGGATCGTCATCTTCCTCCTCGGACTGATGGCCTCCATCGCGTTGCACGAGATCGGCCACCTCGTGCCGGCCAAGCTCTTCGGCGTCAAGGTCACCCAGTACATGGTGGGTTTCGGTTCCACGGCCTGGTCCAGGCGGAAGGGCGACACCGAGTACGGCATCAAGTGGATCCCGCTCGGCGGCTACATCCGCATGATCGGCATGCTGCCGCCCAGGCCGGGCGACGACCCGAACAAGCTGCGCGGCACCTCCACCGGCCCGTTCCAGGGGCTGATCGACTCCGCCCGCGAGGCCGCGCAGGAGGAGATCAGGCCGGGCGACGACGACAAGGTCTTCTACCGCAAGAAGTGGTGGCAGAAGGTCATCATCATGTCCGGCGGCCCGGCCATGAACTTCGTGCTTGCGTTCGTGTTCTTCGGCATCATGCTGGTCGGCGTCGGCCTGCCCACCGGCTACAAGCCCGTCGTGTCGCCCGAGACGCAGACCTGCGTCATCCCCGTCGCCGAGAAGCGCGACAGCTGCCTGCCCGGCGACCAGCCGACCCCGGCCGCCAAGGCGGGGCTCAAGCCCGGCGACCAGATCGTCTCCCTCGGCGGCCAGAAGATCACCACCTGGGACGACGCGACCCGCGTGATCCGCTCCCACGGCGCGGGGGCCGTCAGCATCGGCATCATCCGCGCGGGCAAGCCGGTCACGCTGAACGCCACGCTGATCGCCCAGGACCGCCCCTCGGTCAAGGACCCCACCAAGATCGAGAAGAACGTCGGCTTCCTCGGCGTCATGCCCACCGAGGTGCTGGAGAAGCAGAGCGTCGGCGCTGTCTTCGGCTACATGGGCGACCTGACGGGCCGCGTGGCCACCTCGCTGGTCAACCTGCCGCAGAAGATGGTGGGCGTCTGGAACGCCGCGTTCTCCGGCGAGAAGCGCGACCCCGAGGGCCCGGTGGGCGTGGTCGGCGCCGGGCGGATGGGCGGCGAGATCCTCTCCTCCGACCTGTCCCTCGAGAAGAAGGTGCTGTTCCTGCTGAACCTGCTGGGCGGCTTCAACCTGGCGGTCGGCATGTTCAACCTGATCCCGCTGCTGCCGCTTGACGGCGGGCACATCGCCGGCGGCCTGTGGGAGGGCGTCAAGCGGGGCTTCGCCCGTATCACCCGGCGTCCCGAGCCGCGCTACGTCGACATCGCCAAGCTGCTGCCGCTGACCTACGCGCTGGCCATCCTGATGATCGTGATGGCCGGGCTGCTCATGTACGCCGACGTGTTCAACCCGCTGACGATCACGCGCTGAGGCATGGACCCGCTCGAGGAGCTGCGCCGCATCTGCCTGGCGCTGCCCGAGACCACCGAACGGCTCAGCCACGGCGAGCCGACGTGGTTCGTGCGCGGGAAGAAGACGTTCGTCATGTACGCCGACCACCATCACGACGACCGGCTGGGCTTCTGGTGCGCGGCGCCGCCCGGGGCCCAGCAGGAGCTGGTGGGGGAGGACCCGGAGCGGTTCTTCCGCCCGCCGTACGTCGGGCATCGCGGCTGGCTGGGCGTCTATCTCGACATCGAGGTCGACTGGGACGAGATCGCCGAGATCGTCACCGACGCCTACCGGGTGATCGCCCCCAAGTCGCTCATGGAGCGGCTGCCCGAAGCCTGAGGGTCAGGGCATCCCGGGGCGGGTGAAGCCCACGCGGTGCGAGGGATAGTCGGCGTAGTTCGAGATCTGGACCACGGTGCGTGAATTGGGAGCGTGGATCATCGTGTGCTTCTTCGGGTCGAGCACGATGCCCACGTGATCGGGGCTACCGTCACCGTCGTTGTCGAAGAAGATGAGGTCCCCGGCCTGCTCGCTGCCGTCGGGGATGCGCGGGCCGTGGCTCCACTGGTCGGCGGCGACCCGGGGGATGGGGATCCCGGCCGCCTCGTACGCGCGGAGCGTCAGCCCGGAGCAGTCGAAGGTGTCCGGCCCGGTCGCACCCCAGACATACCGGTCGCCGAGCTGGTTGAGCGCGTAGTCGATGACGCTCTTGGCGCGGGGGTTCGTGGCGAGGCTGAGGGCGTTCGGCGGGGCCTTGATGTCCCCCGTGTACTGGACGCCATTCGATCCGCTGTAGCCGTCCTGCGTGCCGTTCCCGTTGGGGTGGTACGCCGCCAACTGGGTGTTCGCCTGCTGCCGGAAGTCGGGGTCGGGGATCCAGCGGCTCCCGTCGTGGGCGACGAAGTCCTCGTCGCCGGGGGCGCTGATGGACTCGAAGAACTTGACGTCGTCGCCGAAGTGCTTGTTGATCTCGTCGGTGGCCTTGCCGACGGCGTCGACTGCCAGCTGCTTCTGCGCGCGCGCCTGCTGCAGCGCGGTGGCCAGCTCGGATTGGGTGCCCTCGCTCGGGTCGCCGTCGCTGGCCTTGCGCTTCTCGTCCACCCGAGTGTAGATCGACTGGACCTCGCGTCTGCTGCTCTCCAGCGTCGTCCCGACGGTGTCCAGCTTGTCGGCGCAGCTCGTCAGCGCGCTGCTGAGCGCGCTGGCGGCCGTCGGGTACTGCGCCATGTGCTTCTTGAAGCTGTCGGAGGCGTCGCCGTTCCAGGCGCTGTCGACGGTGGTGACGGCGCGTTTGACTGCGCCGACGTCCGTGGTCGCATTGGTGGCCAGCGTCCGCCAGCGCTTGGACATCTCGTAGATCGCGTGCTGGTCGCCGTTCAGCTCGTTGATGATGCCCTGGATGGCGCCGAGGTACGACTGCCAGGTGTCCGTCACGCCTGCGCCACCTCGGGGTCCGGGTTGTCGGCCTTGCGGACGTTGCCGATGACCTTGTACAGGGCCGCCTCCACCTTCTTCAGGTTCCGCTGGGCGTGCCGGGTCTCGGAGTCGAGCCTCGTCTCGAGTTTCTTGACGGCTTCGACGAGCTTGCCTGAGGCGTCCGGGAGGGAGCCGAAGCAGGCAGGCCCAGGGGCTGCCGGGCTCTCGTCGGCCACGCCCTTGAACTGGTTCGCGACGCTGTTGGCCTTACCCGCGCAGTCTTCGAGCGCGTCGAAGTAGATGTCGAACCCTGCCATGAAAGCCTCTCCCGTTATGCCCCATGGACATCAGACGTCACGCAATTTATCACCTTTGTGATCAATCTGACGGGCTGGCAGGACAGCACGGGATGCGGTTCAGTTCATCGAGATGTGCACGTGGTCGTAGTGGTTCTCGGTGATGCTGCCGCGGTCCTCCATGGCGCGCCAGCCCGAGCCCATGTTGATGCGCTGCTTCCAGATCACGTACTTCACGCCGAGCTTGTCCTGGTTCTTCAGCGCCCAGGCCGCGATCTGGTCGCCCAGCGCGTTGTTGGCGCCGCTGGGCATCGTGCCGCCCGAGCTCATCATGAAGTCGCAGGCCCGCCCGAGCGGGTGCTCGCCGCCACCGCCGGAACGGAAGCAGCCGACGTCGAAGGGCAGTTTGAAGTTCTTCTCGATCAGGCCCCGGATCGTGCGCATGCGCGGCGTGATGTTGTCGGTCCCGCTGGGCAGCTCGGGCGCCCAGGATCCGTCGGACTTGCGGCCGGGCCCGTAGGGGATGAGGTTCTGCAGCCTCTGCTGGATGTCCTTGATGAGCCCCTCGGCCTGGTCCTTGTCCTTGTCGACCTCGTCGGCGTCGGACTTGATCCGGGCGGCCAGCGCGGCCGCGTCGTCGGAGGCCTTCTTCGTCTCGTCGCGGGCGGTGGTCACCGACTGCACCATCGCCAGCTGCTCTGCGGTGAGCTGCTCGAGTACGGCGGCGCCGCTGCCGGTCGGCGGCGGGACCAGAGTGGACAGCGCCGGGTCACCGTTCTGGTAGCGGAGCGAGGCCAGCTCGGCCACCTTCCGCTCGAGCTGGTCGAGCCCCTGCTGGGCGGTGGCCAGGCGCTGCTTCGCGGCCTCGGCCGCCTTCTTGGCCTTGGCCAGCTCGACCCGCTTGGCGTTGTAGCTCTCGATGAGCTTGTCGATCTTGGTGTTGAGCTGCTTCAGCTCGGCGCGGAGTTGTTTCTCCGTGGGCTTGGGGGCCGCCGAGGCAGGGGTGGCGCCGAGAGCCACGGCAATCGCGGCGATGAGGCCGATGGCGAAGTTCGCCCGTGCCACGTGGGGGTTCCTCTCCCTCTGCCGGCCGGGTTAGCTGACGGGTTCGGGCGTGGGAGATTCCCTACCACTTGCGTGGATTCACCCCAGGGTGCGGTGGGTCCCCGGCTCCCGGGCAACGCGCCCGGGATTAGGCGTGCAACGGCTGTTACGACCGATGCGTGAGGGATACTAGTAGTAAATCCGGGGTAATGCGACTCTAAGTAGACATCAATTAGTGATCTACCTGTGATCGAAGCATGCGTGCCGCCTCCTCCGGCAGCACGTCGTTGACGAAGGCGCCCATCGCCGACTCCGATCCCGCCAGGTACTTCAGCTTCCCTGGCGCCCGCCTGATGCTGAACAGCTCCAGGTGCAGGTAGCCCAGCTCACGCCGCTGCCGCACCGGCGCCTGGTGCCAGGCCGCGATGTAGGGCATGGCCACCCCGAACAGCCCGTCGAGCGCCCGCAGCACCGAGGTGTACAGCGGCGCGAACGCCGCCCGCTCGGCCTCCGACAGCGCCGCGAGGTCGGGAACCTGGCGGTGCGGGTAGACGTGCACCTCGAACGGCCAGCGCGCCGCCGCGGGCACGAACGCGGTCCACAGGTCGTTCGAGGCCACCACCCGGGTACCGGCGGCGCGCTCGGCGGCGAGCACGTCGGCGAACAGGGTGGGGCGCTTCTCCGCGGCGGCCAGATGGAGCCTGGTGCGCGGCGTGATGTAGGGGTAGGCGTAGATCTGGCCGTGCGGGTGGGGGAGCGTGATCCCGATCTCCGCGCCCCGGTTCTCGAAGATGAAGACCTGCTCGACGCCCTCGATGCCGGACAGCTCCGCCGTACGGTCGGCCCAGGCCTCCATGACCAGCTCGACCTGCGCGTCGGACAGCCGGGAGAAGGAGGAGTCGTGGTCGGAGGTGAAGCAGACCACCTCGCACCGCCCCACGCCCGGACGGACCTCGCTCAGCCCGCCCACCTCCTCATAAGTCCCAAAATTTCCGGAGAAGGAGGGGAAGCGGTTCTCGAACACCACCACGTCGTAGTCGTGGGCCGGGATCTCCGACAGCCGCGTGTCCGTGGACGGGCACAGTGGGCACTCGTCGGCCGGAGGCAGGAACGTGCGCGTCTGCCGGTGCCCGGCGATCGCGATCCACTCCTCGGTCAGCGGGTCGTACCGCAGCTCGGAAGCCACCGGCCTGGGATCGAGAGTCCGCCGGTCGATCGCGCTCCTGTCGGCGTCGTCACGCTGGTCGAAGTAGATCAACTCCCGGCCGTCCGCCAGGTGGGTGATGGTGCGCTTCAATGCGAGCCCTCCGCGATGATCAGTTCTCCGGCCCGTTCGGCCAGCTCGGTACGTGCTTCCTCGGGTAGCCCGGAGTCGGTGATGACCACGTCGGCCTCGGTCAGCTCGGCGATCGTGCTGATGCCGACCGTGTTCCACTTGGTGTGGTCGGCGGGCACGACCAGCCGGTGCGCCGCGGCCACCAGCTCCCTGTCGGTCTCGGACTCCAGCAGGTTCGGCGTGGTGAACCCGGCGCGCACGCTCATCCCGTGCACCCCCAGGAAGAGCGTGTCCACGTGCAGGCGCCGGATCGCGGCCACGGCCACGGGCCCGACCAGCGCGTCGGAGGGCGTGCGCACGCCGCCGGTCAGCACGACCGTGCGGTCGGCGCGCGGGTTGCGGTGGAAGACGTCGGCGACCGGGATCGAGTTCGTGATCACCGTCAGCTCGGGCACGCTGATGAGGTGGTGGGCCAGGGCCCACGTCGTGGTCCCCGCCGACAGGGCCACCGCGGTGCCCGGCCGTACCAGCTGGGCGGCGCGGCGCGCGATGGCCTCCTTCTCGCCCTGCTGGCGGGAGGACTTGACGGTGAAGCCCGGCTCCTCGGTGGAGCCGGGGCCGAGGGCGGTGGCGCCGCCGTGCACCTTTTCGAGCAGCCCGCGCTCGGCGAGCACCTCCAGGTCACGGCGGATCGTCATGTCGGAGACGCCGAGCTCGCGCACCAGGTCGGCGACCCTGACGCCACCGGTGCTGCGCACGCGTTCGAGGATCGTCTGCTGCCGCTGCTGTGCGAGCACGCCCCCTCCTTCCAACACATTCCACCAAATTATGACACGACTATGTTGGGGAATGTCGCTTGTGCTCAGGCGGAAGGCGCGAGAGGTTGGGATCTAGGACCTGAGGGAGGAGATCTCATGGCCAGGCGCGCACGCAAGGGCAGGGCCCGCAAGAAGAAGCGCTCGAACCACGGCAAGCGCCCTAACGCGAACTGACGAGCTCCCGCACCACCGCCGAGACGGCACGGTGGAAGGTGGGATACGCATAGATCATCTCGTCGAGCCGCTCGAGCGGGATCCTGTCGTGCACGGCCAGCGTCAGCAGCCCCAGCACCTCGCCACCGCTGGGGCCGGCGCAGGTCGCGCCCACCAGGACCCCGTCGGCGGCCACGAGCTTGACGAACCCCTGGGCCTGCGCGATCCACCCGCGCGTGCCCAGGTCGCCGACCGCGACCCGCACGTCGAGCCCCTTGTCGCGGGCCTGCGCCTCGGTCAGCCCGACCGCCCCGACCTCGGGATCGGTGAACGTCACCCGCGGCACCGCGTGGTACTCGGCGTCGTGTGAGGGCTGCCCGAGGATCTCCTTGACGATGATGTCGGCGTGGTACATCGACATGTGCGTGAACGCGCCGTGGCCGACCGCGTCGCCCAGCGCCCACACGCCGTCGGCGACCCGCATCCGCGCGTCCGTCGGGACGGCCCTGGCGTTCTCGTCGACCCCGATCGCGCCCACGCCGATCGCCTTCAGATCGACCCGCCGCCCGGTGGCGACCAGCAGCTTCTCGGCCCGCGCGCCGTCCAGCGTGAACATGGAGCCGTCGTGCTCGACGCGCGAGACGTGCACGCCCGCGTGCACGTCGATGCCCTCGTCGGCGAAGACCTTGCAGATCAGCTCGCCCGACTCGGGCTCCTCCATGGACAGCACCTTGTCCGAGCCCTCGAGCACGGTCACCCGGGTGCCGAAGCGCGCGAACACCTGCGCCAGCTCCACCCCGATCGCCCCGCCCCCGAGCACGATCAGCGACTTCGGCAGCTCCTCGGCCTCGATCGCCTGGTGGTTGGTCCAGTACGGCGTGCCCTGCAGCCCCTCGATGGGCGGGACGGCCGGCTGCGAGCCCGTGGCGATCACGATGCCCTTGCGCGCCCGCAGCACCTGGTCACCGACCGTCACCTCGCGCGGCCCGGTGATCCGGCCGTGGCCCCTGACCAGGTGACCGCCCTTGCCGACGAAGCGGTCGGCGGCCACCTTGTCGTTCCAGTCGTCGGTGGCCTCCTTCCTGATCCGGCGCGTCAGCGCCGTCCAGTCGGGGTTCGGTGCCGCGGCTGCGTGGATCATCATCTTGGAGGGCACGCACCCCCAGTAGGGGCACTCGCCCCCGACCAGGTTGGCCTCCACACCCGCGACCTGGAGCCCGGCCTCGGCCAGCCGCTCCGCGACATCCTCGCCGCCCGGCCCCATTCCCAGCACGATCACATCGACGTCCATGACCCCAACCTAGCCAGAGCGTCGTCGATCTTCTCCTGCGGGAGGTCGTAATCCTCCATCTCGCCAGACAGGTAGCGGTCGTAGGCGGCCAGGTCGAAGTGGCCGTGGCCGCACAGCGCGGTCAGGATCACCTTCTCCTGCCCGCTCTCCTTGCACCTCAGCGCCTCGGCGATGGTCTCGGCCAGCGCGTGGGTGGGCTCGGGCGCCGGCACGATGCCCTCGGTGCGGGCGAAGCGGACGCCCGCCTCGAAGCACTCGGTCTGCGACTTGGCCACGGCCTCGAACATGCCCAGCTCGTACATGTGCGACAGCAGCGGCGACATGCCGTGGTACCGCAGCCCGCCCGCGTGGATGGGGTCGGGGACGAAGTCGTGCCCCAGCGTGTGCATCTTCAGCAGCGGTGTGAACCCGGCCGTGTCGCCGAAGTCGTAGGAGTAGCGGCCGCGGGTGAACGACGGGCAGGCGGCCGGCTCGACCGCGCGGAACGTGGTGGCCACCCTGCCGGCCAGCTTCTCGCGCAGGAACGGGAAGAACAGGCCCGCGAAGTTGGACCCGCCGCCGGTGCAGCCGACGATCAGGTCCGGCATCTCGGGCAGCTGCTTGAGCGCCTCCTCGCCGATCACGGTCTGGTGCATCAGCACGTGGTTGAGCACCGAGCCGAGCGCGTACCGCGTGTCGTCGGAGGCGCCGGCCACCTCGACCGCCTCGCTGATCGCGATGCCCAGGCTGCCGGGCGAGCCGGGCTCGTCGGCCAGCACCTTGCTGCCCGCGCTCGTCAGCGGCGACGGGCTGGCGTGCACGGTCGCGCCGTACACCTGCATGAGCGAGCGGCGGTAGGGCTTCTGGTCGTAGGAGGCCCGCACCATCCAGACCTCGCACTCCAGGTCGAACTGGGAGCAGGCGAACGCCAGCGCGCTGCCCCACTGCCCGGCGCCGGTCTCGGTGGTGAGCCTGCGCACGCCCTCGCGCGCGTTGTAGTACGCCTGCGGGACGGCCGTGTTCGGCTTGTGCGACCCGGCGGGGGAGACCCCCTCGTACTTGTAGTAGATCCGCGCCGGCGTGCCGAGGGCCTTCTCCAGCCGCCGCGCGCGGAACAGCGGCGTCGGCCGCCACATCCGGTAGACGTCCAGCACCTCGCCGGGGATCGGGACGAAGCGCTCGGTGCTGACCTCCTGCCCGATCAGCTCCATCGGGAACAGCGGCGCGAGGTCTTGCGGGCCGACCGGCTGCATCGTGCCCGGGTGCAGCGGCGGCGGAGGCGGCTCAGGCAGGTCTGGAACGACGTTGTACCAGTGACTGGGTGTCATCGACCCAGTCTCGCGCTATTGCCCGCCGCGTTCCAGGGTCACCTGCCTGCGGACCTCGGGCACGACCTCCTCGGCGAACACGCTCAGCTGCCCCCGCACGTCGCCCTCGGGCCAGAACACGAACGTGTCCACGCCGTACCCCACGGCCAGGTCGATCAGCTCCTCTACCCACTGCCGCGGCGGGCCCTTCAGGAAGCCCTCAGAAGCGTCCTGCACGGTGCCCGAGAGGTTGTACAGCCTGCGGATGTCCTCCGGCCGCCGGCCCGCCCCCGTCGCGGCCTCGTCGATGCGCGCGTTCAGCTCGGGCAGCCGCTCGGGCGGCGCCCATCCCGACGATGGGATCCAGCCGTCGGCCGACCTGCCGAGCAGCGCCAGCGCCTTCGGCCCGCCCACGCCCAGCCAGATCTCGACCGGATGCGCGGGCACCGGCCCCGACTGCGCGCCCTTGAGCGTGTAGTGCTCGCCGTCGAACCGCCTGTTGCGCTCGCCGCTCCAGATCGCCCTGATCACGGTGATCGCCTCTTCCAGCGCGCCGAGCGCCTCCCGGCCGGTTCTGCGCGGCCCGCCGTACGCCTCGATGGCGTCCCAGAACGCGCCCGCGCCCAGGCCCAGCTCGACGCGCCCTCCCGTCAGCAGGTCCAGGCTCGCCACGGACTTGGCCAGTACGGCAGGCGGCCGCAACGGCAAGCACGCCACGTCAGGGAAAACCCGGATCCGCTCGGTCCGCGCCGCGATCACGCTCAACAGCGTCCACGTGTCGACGTAGCGCCGCTGATAGGGGTGGTCCTGGATGCCGAGGAGCTGCAGCCCCAGTTCGTCGGCATGAACCGCGTACTCCACCACGGGATCGCCGGCGTCGGGCACCAGCGAGCACCCGAACTCCAATGGGCGTAGATAATCAGTCACACGTTCACTATATTGGTTGAATGACTTCACAAGCGATCATCTTCGACATCGGCGGCGTGTTGGAGATCGCCCCCCGGCTGGACGTGGGGGGCCGGTGGGAGCGCCGGCTCGGGCTCGACGCGGGGGAGATCGACACCCGGATGGCCACCTCGTGGAAGGCGGGCACGATCGGCGCGATGTCGCTCGAGGAGGTGCTGGTGGCGCTCGAAGCCGTCATCGGCGACCACGCGCAGGCCTACATGGAGGACGTGTGGGTGGAGTACCTCGGGACCCTCAACGTGGAGCTGGCCGAATACCTGCGCGGGCTGCGCCCCCGCTACCGGACCGCGATCGTGAGCAACAGCTTCGTGGGCGCCCGCGAGCGGGAGCAGGCCGCCTACGGCTTCGAGGACCTGGTCGACCACATCGTCTACTCGCACGAGGCGGGCGTGGCCAAGCCCGACCCGCGCATCTACCACCTGGCCTGCGAACGGCTCGCCGTGCGTCCCGAGGAGGCGATCTTCCTCGACGACGTGGAGGCGTTCGTCGAGGGGGCGCGGGGAGTCGGGATGCGGGCCGTGCACTTCCGTGACACCGCTCAGGCGATCGCGGAGATCGAGGCGCTGCTCAGCTGATCACCCTGGCCAGATGCCGCGGATCATCGGCCTTCACCACGAAATCAGCGAGCTGCCTGGGGCGGGCTTCGCGCTCGTACCGTTCGTAGGCAGGGAGCGTCCAGCTCTGCTCCGGCGGGGTGCGCCGCGCCAGCGCCCCGCCGGACAGCCACAGATGCACGACCACCTCGAACGGCAACCCCCGCCCCAGCAGCAAGGCCCCGTCCACGACGATCACGCCGTTCGCCGGCGGTTCCTCGTACGGCACGCGGTAGGCCCGGTCGGCGGCCGCGTCCCACAGCTTCGGCAGCACCCGTCCGTCGCGCCCCTCGAGCACTTCCCTGCGAAGGGCTTTCACGTCGAGCCAGTCGTCATAGAAGATGTCGGGATCCTCCCGCCCGAACTCGAACCTCAGCGAAGCCGGCCGCAGAAAATCCCCCGCAGAAACCCTGACCACGCTCCGCCCGAGCACCCGGAGCGGATCCACCAGCGCATCGGCCAGCCGCCCGGGCTCCGCCGCCGGCGTACCGTCCACCGCGACCCGCACCCGCCCCCGGACGCCGTCGATCCGTCCAACCACCTCGCCCACCAGGACGTCCAACGAGATCGGGTCAGCTCGCACTGCAGCGACACCCTCCTCGCGATGCTCAGCTCACCGGCGAGACTACCCCCGACGGGCACGGAAGATCGAAGAGAGCAATTGAAGATCAGAAAGGCCAGGTCTCCCACAGGGGTTGACCTGGCCTTTCGGTGTGAGAGCGGACGACGGGAATCGAACCCGCGTAGCTAGTTTGGAAGACTAGGGCTCTACCATTGAGCTACGTCCGCGCGAACCGGTCGAAGTCTGGTCTAGACTTCATCCGGTCGTCAGGGCGTAAGCGTACCGGAGTTGCGGAGCGCGTGCGTACCGGGCGCCGCGGGGCGTGGCGCAGCTTGGTAGCGCGCGTGCTTTGGGAGCACGAAGTCGCAGGTTCAAATCCTGTCGCCCCGACTCACGAGAAGACCAGCGGCACGACCGCCATCTTGACGATGGCGAGCCCGACCGCGACCAGCCCGAGCGCCATCCCCGCCACCGAGGTGCTGCGGTTGTAGACCGTGGCGATCGTGGCGGCCCGCCGTACACCGGCGCCCGCGAGAGCGACCGCGGCGATCCCCAGCGCGCCCATCACCCAGGCCTGCTCGAAGCGCCTGCCGACGAGCACCGCGACCAGCGCGACGAGCAGGGAAGCAGGCCCGAGCCGCTCCAGTAACCGAGTCACGGCGAGAGAACCTACCGCTTGTTGATCAAGCGCGCCACGCGAACGTGCACAGAAGGGTGGGTGGCCATCAGAGAGCCGCGCGAGGTGCGGCCGGCCACCAGCCCGAGCGCCGGCAGCCCCCGGCGCAGGTCGCGGACCGGGATCCCGGCGCCGTCGTGCACCTTGAGCAGCGCCGAGGCGAGCAGCGACGGCTGTCCGAGCAGGTCGGCGGCGGCGCGGTCGGCCGCCAGCTCCCGCGAACGGCTGAGCCAGCGCAGCGGCAGGTGCGCCACGAAGCTCGTCAGCCCCGCCACGGCCCCCGAGGCGAGCACCGTGAGCCCGATCAGCAGCCCGTAGGGGAACTCCTCCAGGAACATGCCGGGAGCCTCGGCCACCGCGCGCCCCGTCCCCTTGGCGAAGGCCGCAAGAGCGATGGCGAAGGAGCTTGCCAGCGTCATCACGGCCACGTCCTTGTGCCGGATGTGCGCGATCTCGTGGGCGAGCACCGCCGTCAGCTCGTCCGGCTCGAGCCGCCGCCGCAGCCCTTCGGTGACGATGATGGTGGCGCTGCGCCGCGACCTGCCCACCGTGTAGGCGTTCGGCGCCGCGGACGGGCTGATCGCCAGCCGCGGCTTGCCCAGGTCCGCCAGCGCGCACAGCCTGTCCAATACGGCGTGCAGATCGGGCTCCTCCTCGGCCGTGACGTACCGGGCCCTGGTGACGCGCCGGGCCAAGGCCTCGGTGCACACCCACTGGACCAGCAGCACGAGCGCGGCGCCCAGCGCGACGTACAGCACGGGGACGCCGACGAGGACGAGTCCTGCCAGGACGGCGCAGTAGACGGCCGTCAGCAGGCTCATGGGAATCAGCATGCGCATCGCGAAAACCTCCAGCCTCGGTTGAAAGCTGGAAGGTCTCCCTCGCCGCCGGAGCGGCCCACCTGACCGGGCTGCGAGAGCCGTCCTGACGATCAGGCGCGTTGAGAGGTACTCCCCTTCTCTACCAAGAAAGGGTAATGAATCAGGACTCGGTGCGGAAGAGCGCCCAGACGGCCTTGCCGCCGCGCGCCAGCGGGTCCCAGCCCCAGCACTGGCTGTAGGTCTCCACGATGTACAGCCCGCGGCCGTTCTCGGAGACGAAGTCGGGCTCCTTGGGCGTGGGCACGTCGTCGCTCGGGTCGGCCACCGCCAGCAGCACGTGCGGGGTGATCCGCATCAGCAGCAGCTGGATGTCGCGCCGCGCGCCGGCGTAGACGGCGTACCTGACGGCGTTGGTGACGAGCTCGGAGACGACCAGCGCGGCGTCGTCGCTCAGCTCCGACAGACCCCAGCGCAGCAGCGTCGAGCGCGTGACATCGCGCGCGGTCTTGACGGAGTCCGCCTGAAAAGGGAGCGGGCACGAGGTGGTGTACGGCTGGTCGGCCGACAGGAGTCTGTCGAAACCCATCTCGCGGGTGATCTGCAGGCAATCGGCAGTGGCCAGAGGGTCCTCCACCATCCCGCCGATACCTCCCGCTTGCCATGGGTTTAGTGCATGTTTAGCCCAATATGCACTAGGCCATCATGGGTCACGCCCCGGCGTCGCTGCAAGACCCAAATGCACGTGCATGTGCAATGTGCAACGGCATGGGCGATTACTAGGGTGGGTATCCGAATCGGACACGAGGTTGAGACCTTGTCATAGCCGTCGATGTGGTGTCACTGTGTGTGCGGACCTTGATAGGAGGCAGTGTGACGCAGAACCAGCCGGGTTCCGGGCCTACGGCGCTGCGCATACTCCTGGGCTCCCAGCTGCGCAGGCTCAGAGAGGGCAACGGCGTCACGCGCGAGGAGGCGGGACACCTCATCAGGGGTTCGGAATCCAAGATCAGCCGAATGGAGCTCGGCCGGGTCGGATTCAAGGAACGCGACGTCGCCGACCTGCTGACCCTGTACGGCGTGACCGACGACGAGGCCCGCGCCGCCGTACTCGATCTGGTCAAGACCGCCAACGAGCCCGGTTGGTGGCACCGCTTCAACGACGTCCTGCCCACCTGGTTTCAGGCCTACGTCGGCCTCGAGGAGGCCGCGGCCCGCATCAGGACCTACGAGGTCCAGTTCGTGCCCGGACTGCTGCAGACCAAGGAGTACGCCAGGGCCGTCGTGACCGCCGGCTCCGCCGGGCTCGGCGGCGAGGAGATCTCCCGGCGCGTCGACCTTCGACTCGAACGCCAGCGCGTCCTCGACAAGGCCGACGGGCCCATCTTCTGGGCCGTCATCGACGAGGCCGCGCTGCGCCGCCCCATCGGCGGCGCCGAGGTGATGCGCGCGCAGCTCGAGCACCTCATCGAGCAGATGCGCCAGCCCAACATCACGATTCAGGTCATGCCCTTCAGCTTCGGCGGCCACAGCGCCGAGGGCGGCGCCTTCAGCATCCTGCGCTTCCCCGACCAGGACCTGCCCGACGTCGTCTACGTCGAGCAACTGGCCAGCGCCCTCTACCTGGACAAGCGTGAGGACGTCGACAGGTACACAGAAGTAATGGAACGGTTGTGCGCGGTCAGCACCACTCCCGACGAGACGGTCGAGTTGCTGCGGGCCATAGCCGAAGAGTTCTGAGAGCTGCCTGGTCTGCCCTAGACTGGCCGTGGCGCTCGGCTCCCGCCGTGGCGGAGCATGCCCGGCGTCGCTCATGTGGGCGCGGCGCGTGAGCCGTACCGAATGGACGCGCCCGCGATCACTCGAAGCTTGATCAAGGAGACCACCCCGTGAAGACCGCTGTCGAGGAGCTCAGCCCGACCCGGGTGAAGCTCACTGTCGAGGTGCCGTTCGACGAGCTGCGCCCGAGCCTGGATGCGGCGTACAAGAAGGTCGCGCAGCAGGTGCGTGTCCCCGGGTTCCGCCCTGGCAAGGTTCCGGCCCGCATCATCGAGCAGCGCTTCGGCCGGGCGGTGGTGCTGGAGGAGACCCTCAACGACGCGGTGCCCAAGCTGTACGGCCAGGCCGTCGACGAGGTCGACGTCTTCCCGGTCAGCCAGCCCGACATCGAGGTCACCAAGATCGAGGACGGTGACCAGATCGAGTTCACCGCCGAGGTCGACATCCGTCCCAACTTCGACGTGCCCGACTACCAGGGCGCCGAGGTCACCGTCGACTCCGCCGAGGTCACCGACGCCGACGTCGACGCCCAGCTCGACGCGCTGCGCCAGCGCTTCGCGACGCTGACCGGCGTCGAGCGCGCCGCCGCCAACGGCGACTTCGTCGTCATGGACCTGCGCGCCGAGATCGACGGCGAGAACATCGAGGAGCAGCAGGCCAACGAGGTCTCCTACGAGGTCGGCGCCGGCTCGGTGCTGCAGGGCCTCGACGCCGCCCTCGAGGGCCTGTCCGCGGGCGAGGAGAAGACCTTCAAGACCGAGCTCGTCGGCGGCGCCAACGCCGGCGACGAGGCCGACGTGATCATCACCGTCAAGTCGGTCAAGGAGAAGGTCCTGCCCGAGCTCGACGACGAGTTCGCCCAGCTCGCCAGCGAGTTCGACACGCTGGACGAGCTCAAGGCCAGCATCAGCGAGCAGGCCCGCCGCAACAAGCTCATCGACCAGGTCGTCCAGGCCCGTGAGAAGGCCCTCGAGGCGCTGCTGGAGAAGATCGACATCCCGATCCCCGACAGCGCGCTCAAGGCCGAGGTCGACGCCCGCAAGCACAACCTCGAGCACCAGATCGCCGAGAGCGGGCTCAGCCGCGACGCCTACTTCCGCCTCTACCAGACGTCCGAGGAGGAGCGCTTCAAGGAGTTCGACGACAACTCCGTGCGCGCCATCAAGGTCGGCTTCGTCCTTGACAAGATCGTCAAGGCCGAGGAGCTGGGCGTCTCCGAGCAGGAGCTCACCAACTTCGTCGTACGGCGCGCCATGGAGATGGGCGTCCAGCCGAACCAGCTGGCCCAGCACCTGGCCGACAACGACCAGCTCACGATGGCCATGGTCGAGATCGTCCGTGACAAGGCCAAGTCCGTGGTCGGTGACGCCGCCAAGGTCGTCGACGCCGACGGCAACGAGGTCGACCTCAAGGCGATCTACACCGAGCTCAACGGCGAGCCGCCGGTCGTCGAGGGCGAGGAAGACGCCGAGGACACGACCGAAGAGTGACCGTTCTGACAAGGCCCCGGGCCCGCGGCACGCGGGTTCCGGGGCCTTGCCTTGTTCCGGCGCTTATTCCGCGAACGGCCAACCTGCGCCGTCAGCGAACAGTCCGTGGACTGGGCATGACCTGTGTGCGACGCGCGTTAAGGTCACAAGCAAGCCCATCGATTACGACGCATCGGAAGGTGACGCTGTGACCAGCCCGCCGACCTTCTATCAGCCCGAGTCACGAGGCCGTGAGAACGGCTCTGCCTTCCGGCTTGAGGACCAGCTTTACCAGCGCCTGCTGCGTGAGCGCATCATCGTGCTCGGCCAGGAGGTGAACGACGAGATCGCCAACCGCATCTGCGCGGAGCTTCTGCTGCTCGCGGCCGACGATCCCGACCGTGACATCTGGCTGTACATCAACTCGCCGGGCGGCTCGGTGAGCGCCGGAATGGCGATTTACGACATGATGGAATACGTGCCGAACGACGTGTGCACGGTTGCCATGGGCATGGCCGCTTCCATGGGCCAGTTCCTGCTCTCCGCAGGTGCCAGGGGCAAGCGTTACGCGCTTCCGCACGCACGCGTCATGATGCACCAGCCTTCCGGTGGCATCGGCGGCACCGCGGCCGACATCGCCATCCAGGCGGAGCAGATGCTCTATATCAAGAAGACCCTGGCCGAGCGGATCGCCTTCCACACCGGTCAGCCGCTCGACCTGATCGAGTCCGATTCCGACCGCGACCGCTGGTTCACGGCCGAGGAAGCCAAGGACTACGGCTTCATCGACCACGTCGTTCGCAGCGCGCGGCAGGTGCCCTCGCAGGGTGCAGTCTCCTAGGGGGGAGTGAAGTGAACATCGAAAGCCGCTACGTGCTCCCTCAATTCACCGAGCGCACGTCCTACGGGTCCAAGACCATGGATCCGTACACCAAGCTCTTCGAGGACCGGATCATCTTCCTCGGCGTGCAGATCGACGACGCGTCGGCCAACGACGTGATGTCGCAGCTGCTGACGCTTGAGTCGCTCGATCCCGACCGCGACATCAGCATCTACATCAACTCGCCCGGCGGTTCGTTCACTGCCATGGCGGCGATCTACGACACGATGCAGTTCGTCCGGCCGGAGATCCAGACCGTCTGCCTCGGCCAGGCCGCCTCCGCCGCGGCCGTGCTGCTGGCCGGCGGCACCCCGGGCAAGCGTTTCGCGCTGCCGAACGCCCGGATGCTGATCCACCAGCCGTCCACCGAGGGTGGCGGCCAGGGCAGCGACATCGAGATCCAGGCCCGCGAAATCCTGCGGATGCGAGCGCTGATGGAAGACATCATCGCCAAGCACACCGGCAGGGCTCCCGCAGATGTTCGTAAAGACATCGAACGTGACAAGATTCTCACTGCGGACGAAGCGAAGGCGTATGGTCTGATCGATGACATCATCCCGTCCAGGAAGAAGGCGGCTCAGGCCGTCGCTTCCTGACGAGGTGTAGCGCACCGGAGCGCTGCCCAATAAGGCACGTTCCGGTGCGACTCGCCGCCAGGGGGCTCACCTAGGGCCCAGAAGACGGTAACGTCGAAACCTGAGCGGTTCGGACCGGGTCCGGAAATACGGATCGCGGGAGCAGGGCGGTCCCACGCAAAGGAGTATCTGGGGTGGCACGCATCGGCGACGGGGGAGACCTGCTGAAGTGCTCTTTCTGTGGAAAGAGCCAGAAGCAAGTCAAGAAGCTCATTGCCGGTCCTGGCGTCTACATCTGCGATGAGTGCATCGATCTCTGCAACGAGATCATCGAGGAGGAGCTCTCCGAGTCCTCCGAGCTCAAGTGGGACAACCTGCCCAAGCCGAGGGAAATCTACGAGTTCCTCGACGCCTACGTCATCGGTCAGGACAAGGCGAAGAAGGCCCTCTCGGTGGCGGTCTACAACCACTACAAGCGGGTGCAGTCCGGTGACCGGGGCAGAGACGAGGGCATCGAGCTGTCCAAGTCGAACATCCTGCTGCTCGGCCCCACCGGCTCCGGCAAGACGCTGCTGGCGCAGACCCTGGCCAAGATGCTCAACGTCCCCTTCGCCATCGCGGACGCCACGGCGCTGACCGAGGCCGGCTACGTCGGCGAGGACGTCGAGAACATCCTGCTCAAGCTCATCCAGGCCGCCGACTACGACGTCAAGAAGGCCGAGACCGGCATCATCTACATCGACGAGGTCGACAAGATCGCCCGCAAGAGCGAGAACCCGTCGATCACCCGCGATGTCTCCGGCGAAGGCGTCCAGCAGGCGCTGCTGAAGATCCTGGAAGGCACCACCGCGAGCGTGCCCCCGCAGGGCGGCCGCAAGCACCCGCACCAGGAGTTCATCCAGATCGACACCACCAACGTGCTGTTCATCTGTGGCGGTGCGTTCGCCGGCCTGGAGAAGATCATCGACTCCCGGATCGGCAAGAAGGGCATCGGCTTCAACGCCATCATCCGCTCCAAGGAGGAGATCGACTCCGCCGACATCTTCGGCGAGGTCATGCCGGAAGACCTGCTCAAGTTCGGCATGATCCCCGAGTTCGTCGGCCGTCTGCCGGTCATCACCTCGGTGCACAACCTCGACCGCGAGGCGCTCATCCAGATCCTCACAGAGCCCCGCAACGCGCTCGTCAAGCAGTACCGCAAGCTGTTCGAGCTCGACGGCGTGGAGCTGGAGTTCACCGACGACGCCCTCGAGGCCATCGCCGACACGGCGAGCCTGCGCGGCACCGGCGCCCGCGGCCTGCGCGCGATCCTGGAGGAGGTGCTCCTGTCGGTCATGTACGAGGTGCCCTCCCGGCAGGACGTCGCCCGCGTCGTCATCACCCGCGAGTCGGTGCTGGAGCACGCGATCCCGACCCTGGTCCCGCGCGACCAGCTGGCCGCCAAGCAGCAGCGCACTCCGCGCGAGAAGTCGGCCTGACCCATCCCGTACGGCAAGCCGCCCCATCCACGTGAGGGGGCGGCTTTGCCGTACCGGGGATGGATCAGCCGGCGAAGTGAGGCCCGAGCAGCTTCATCCACGCCTTTTCGATCTGGGCGAACTCGTCGGGGCAGCGCTCGGCACGCGACTCGGGCAGCAGGCCGTCCTCCTTGCTCCCGACCAGGACGTCGGTGAACTTGTCCGGGTTGGAGCCCAGGACCCAGCACATGACGTTGTAGGCGCGCTGGTCGTCGGTGGAGTGCTCGTCGGCGAAGTCCAGATCCTCAAGGTCGCTCTGGCTTGCCAGGATCTGCCAGAACTCGCCGAAGTCGAGCGCCATCTCGGCCGTCTCGTCACCGTCCTTGGCGAGCAGGACCGTGGCCAGCTGGTCGACCGCGTCCTCCTCCTTGCCGGTGATCGGCAGGTTGTACAGGCTGACGGTGGCGTGGCCTAGCTCGTGCAGCACGATGCCCATCACCGCGTTGGAAGCCTTCTCCTTGGCTTGCTTCTCGTCCATGGACTGCGCGAACGTGTCCTCCATCCACGGCTGGACCTCGTAGCAGAGCGTGAGGGTCTTGGTGTCGGGCTGCCAGAACGCGTTCTCCTCCCCGCACTCCTTGCCCTCCACGGTGATGTCGGTGGGGAGCGTGAGTATGCCGGTGATCAGGTCGGCCACGGCCTCGAGGCCCTTGTCCTGCTCCCACTCCTCCTTGATGGGAACCAGATCCTGGTTCTTGGTGACCTCGCCGTAGACCACGTGCACCTTGCCGGACTTCTTCGCGGCGGCGGTCTTCGTCGGCGCCGGCGGTGCGCTCTCCTCGGTCGGGGTTCCACTGCCGCAGGCGGTAAGGGCGAGGGCCGCGAGCATCCCGCAGGCCGCGTATCTGAGCTTCATGGGATGTGAGCATCGGGGCGCGGCATCGACGGATGGTTGACGATCCATGAACGCCTGGAGCGGGCCCTAGACTTGTTTGCTGTGACAACGCCAGAGCTGCCTACCCAGTACACGCCCGCCGACGTCGAGACCCGGAGCTATGAGCGCTGGGTAGCGGAGGGGTATTTCGGCGCCGACTCGGGCAGCTCGCGCGAGCCGTACAGCATCGTGCTGCCGCCCCCGAACGTGACGGGCGTGCTGCACGTCGGCCACGCGCTCGACCACTCCATCCAGGACGCGCTGACGCGCCGCGCGCGGATGCGGGGCATGGAGACGCTCTGGCTGCCCGGCATGGACCACGCCGGCATCGCCACGCAGAACGTCGTCGAGCGGCGGCTGGCATCCCAGGGGCTGTCCCGGCACGACCTGGGCCGCGAGGCTTTCGTCGAGAAGGTCTGGGAGTGGAAGGCCGAGTCCGGCGGCAAGATCCTGGGCCAGATGAAGAAGCTCGGCGACAGCGTCGACTGGTCGCGCGAGCGCTTCACCATGGACGAGGGGCTCTCGAGGGCCGTCCAGACGATCTTCAAGCGGCTCTTCGACGACGGGCTCATCTACCGGGCCGAGCGCATCATCAACTGGTGCCCCCGCTGCCAGACGGCGCTGTCCGACATCGAGGTCGAGCACCAGGAGGACGAGGGCGAGCTCGTCTCGATCCGCTACTCCGACGAGATCGTCGTGGCGACCACGCGGGCCGAGACCATGCTCGGCGACACCGCGGTCGCGGTGCACCCCTCTGACTCCCGCTACGCCCACCTCATCGGCACCTACGTGGAGCTGCCGCTCACGGGGCGCTCCATTCCCGTGGTCGGCGACGAGCACGTCGATCCGGAGTTCGGCACCGGCGCGGTCAAGGTCACGCCCGCCCACGACCCCAACGACTTCGAGATCGGGCGCCGCCACTCGCTGCCCTCGATCACCGTCATGGACGAACGCGGCATCATCACCGCGCACGGTCCCTTCCAGGGGCTCGACCGCTTCGAGGCGCGCCCCGCGGTCGTCGCGGCGCTGCGCGCCGACGGTCGCATCGTCGCCGAGAAGCGCCCCTACCTGCACTCGGTCGGCCACTGCTCGCGCTGCAAGACCGTCGTCGAGCCGCGGCTGTCGCTGCAGTGGTTCGTCCAGGTCGCACCGCTGGCCAAGGCCGCCGGCGACGCGGTCCGCGACGGGCGGACCGTCATCCACCCGCCGGAGCTGGCCAAGCGCTACTTCGACTGGGTCGACGACATGCACGACTGGTGCATCTCCCGGCAGCTGTGGTGGGGTCACCGCATCCCGGTCTGGTACGGGCCGTCCGGCGAGGTCGTCTGCGTGGGTCCCGACGAGAAGCCGCCCGCCGGGTACGTGCAGGACCCCGACGTCCTGGACACCTGGTTCTCCTCCGGGCTCTGGCCGATCTCCACGCTGGGCTGGCCTTCCGCCACGCCGGACCTGGCGCGCTTCTACCCGACGTCCGTGCTGGTCACGGGATACGACATCCTGTTCTTCTGGGTCGTCAGGATGATGATGTTCGGGCTCTACGCGATGGACGGCCAGCCGCCCTTCCGCGTCGTTGCGCTGCACGGCATGGTCCGCGACCAGTACGGCAAGAAGATGTCGAAGTCCTTCGGCAACGTGGTCGACCCGCTTGACTGGATCGAGCGCTTCGGCGCCGACGCGACCCGCTTCACGCTGCTGCGCGGCGCCAACCCCGGCGCCGACGTGGCCGTCAGCGAGGAGTGGGCGGCCGGCTCGCGCAACTTCGTGAACAAGATCTGGAACGCCACCCGCTTCGCGCTCATGAACGGCGCCGCGGTCGGGGAGCTGCCGACGGACCTGACGGCCGCCGACCGCTGGATCCTGTCACGCCTGCAGAACGTCATCTCCGCGGCCGACGCGGCCTTCGAGGACTTCGAGTTCGCCAAGGTCTCCGACCTGCTCTACCACTTCGCGTGGGACGAGGTCTGCGACTGGTACCTGGAGCTGGCCAAGATCCAGCTCTCCGAGGGGCGCGACGGCACCCGGCTCGTGCTCGGCCACGTCTTCGACGCGCTGCTGCGCCTGCTGCATCCGCTGGTCCCGTTCGTCACCGAGGAGCTGTGGCGCGCGGTCACCGGCGACGAGTCCGTCGTCATCGCCCCCTGGCCGGTGGCCGACGCCTCCCGGGTGGATCCCGCCGCCGAGGCCGAGATCGCCACCCTGCAGGAGGTGGTGACCGAGGTCCGCCGCTTCCGCTCCGACCAGGGCCTCAAGCCCGGCCAGAAGGTCGCCGCTCGTCTCGGGCTCTCCGGTACGGCTGTCGCCGCGCAGGAGGGCGCCATCCGCGCGCTGCTGCGCCTGACGGAGCCTGGCGACGCGTTCACCGCGACCGCCGGCCTCACCGTGGCGGGCGTGAACGTGGAGATCGACACCGCCGGTGCCATCGACGTGGTCGCCGAGCGCAAGCGCCTGGAGAAGGACCTCGCCGCGGTGCGGAAGGAAGCCGCCCAGGCGGCGGCCAAGCTGGGCAATGAGCAGTTCATGGCCAAGGCGCCGCAGGACGTCGTGACCAAGGTGCGGGCACGCGCCGAGCAGGCCGAGGCGGACATCGCCCGGCTCGAGGCACAGCTGTCGGCACTCGGGGTTTGAGGAAGCTGCACGCGGGGAAGACCTATTCGTTACCGGAGTTGGACCTTGGACCCCGCTGAGGCTGCTAGAGTTTTCAGTGCAGGGCGGGGTCCGCTCTGCACTCCCTCTTGATCTAAACCTCCTCCGGGCTGTGTCCTGCTGATTGGACACGGGGCGGAAGATGGAGTAAGTTACGAGGGTTGCTCTAAAGCAGGTCGACCGACAGAACGGGCGATTTGACAAGGATTGTCCCGGTCTGCTAAACTTGCTGTGACGAAATGTGCGCCTCCTGTAGTTTGGGAGTACGCGTCCGTTTCTTGAGAACTCAACAGTGTGTTAAAAGCCAGTGCATGATTTTCATGCAACACCTCGTCTAATTTGGCGAAGTATTGCTGGGTTTCAAACATCTTTTGGAGAGTTTGATC
>NZ_JAHDTI010000013.1 GCF_018531495.1 Nonomuraea sediminis | reverse complement strand
GCCCGGCCTGCTGAGCCGCCTCGACCCGGGCCTTCCACTTCTCGTTGCCCAGCAACCAGTCGAACGACTCGGTTTGCAGAGCAAGAAGGTCAGGAACTTCGAGGGGCTCCTGGATACGCGCGAAAGACACGCGACGGGGACCGGCGGGTACGGCGGAGGCGTTGCGCGAGGCTGCCAACAGATGTCCTTCCGAGGGCTCGCGGCGGACTGACTACACGCACGCCAAACAACCTCGCAACGTGAGCAAGCATCGCGGGTCGTCAAAGGGCAGCGCAAAGAGGCAGTGTAGCCGAACGGCACACGCCTGTCCACTCCGCACTCGATGCATGCTCCACGTTGGTCGCAGCATCGCCCGTTCGAGCGCAAACGTCAAGCCCGCAAGGCCGACTTTCCGCCGACTCGAGGCCCGGACGCTGGGTTTTCTCCCCTGCGTGATCGGACGCCTACCGTCAGGCCCAAGACGATACCCGCGAACGGGGACGGTTAACGCTCCGTCACACCGAGGGTCGAACCCGTGCCGACAACCGGTGCAGCAGTGACTGGGGTACCCCTGTCATGGGGTTCGCTAAACCCGATTTTTGATAACAATTGAACTTCGCGGCGCGCCCGAGCCCTCAGGCGGTCCCCAGCAAGGTGGACAGATCCTCCACCAGCCAGTGCGAATCCTTGTTGATCATAACGAGCTTCGCCCGGTTCTGGCTCACCTGCTGCTGCGGCTCAGCCTTGCCGGGCACCTGCTTGACGGTACCCATGTTCACGAACAGGAGAACCTCGACGCGCCCAGGCTCTGCGTGCATGACGGCGGCGCCCGCCACGGCGGCGGTCTGGACCGTCTTCTCGGCCCTGGCCTTGGCCACCAGCGTGCCCGACAGCTGCCTGTAGTGCTCGGCCAGCGCGCCGGTGGTGTGCTCGCCCGCCCTGGCCAGGTCCTGCTCGATCGTGCGGTAGTCGTAGGACAGCAGGTCGGGCGCGATCGTACGGGCGGCGGCCACGGCCTCGGTGCCTGCCGCCTCGCCCGCCCGCATGCCCCGCAGATCGAACCACATGACGCCGACCCCGGCGGCCAGCGCGAGGGCGATCATGGTCAGGACGGCGACCACGACGGATCTCACGAGATCTGCACCGCCTTCGACACCAGCCAGACGCCGCCCACCTTGGTCAGGTCCATCTGCCAGCGGTAGAAGCGCTCGGGGGCGGGCGTGCTGGTCCCGTTGGTGCCCTCCCAGTGGATGTCGGCGTCGGCCACGACCAGGACCCGCGCCGAGTCGCCCGACAGCGACACCACCCCTGTGGCGCGCAGCACGCCCTGCTGCACCACCTTGTTGGCGACCGTGGTCTCCTTGAGCCTGCCCGCCAGCGAGGCGTACTCGGCCCTGGCGGGGCCCGTGGAGGTGGCCAGGATGCGCGCCACGTCCGCGTCGACGGTGCGGTAGTTGAGCGACAGCACGTCGACGGCGTGGGTGCCGGCCGCCGCCAGCGCGGCCTGCCGGTCGTCGGCCCTGGCCTGCTCGTCGCGCTCCTGGACGCCGACCCAGAAGCCCGCCGCAGACAGCAGCGCGATCAGCACGGACAGCACCGGGATCAGGATCCGAGCGGGCCCCGCAGCAATGCCTGCCACGTCTGCTCACCCCCTCCCTGACCGGTCGCCGGATCATAACCCGCCAGCCACCGCTCCAGCCCGGGAATGGTCGGAGGATCCAGGGCAGGAGGCGCGTTGCGCGAGCCGCGCACGCCGGTCGCGCTGTCCTTGGGCTCCTTGCAGGAGGTGTGCAGGTCGGCCGGCTTGGTCCGGACGTCCTGCGGGTAGCGGCGGCGGACCCGCTCGTAGCCGCGCTCGCACGGCGGCGGCACGTTGATGTTGAGGTCGAGCCCGAAGTGGAGCCCGTCGGGCCGCACGACGGAGAACGCCGCGGCGACCCCGGCCGGGTAGCCGATCAGCAGTTGCCGCAGCGCGGGCACGCGGGCGGAGGCCGTCCGTCCGCCGACGATCAGGTTGGTCAGCAGCGGTCGCAGGTTCGGCGACACGCCGTCCACCAGCCGGGCGACCGAGCGCGCCGTTCGAGGCGTCCTGTCGATGACCCGCGCCAGGTCGGGGGTGCCCTGGCGGAGCGAGTCGGTGAGCGAGGCCAGGTCCTTGGCGAACGATCTGAGCGACCCGCCCGAGGCGCGCTGCGTGTCGAGCACCTTCTCCCCGTCGCGCAGCACGGTCACGGTCTCGGGGAGGACGTCCTGCGCCTCGGCCAGCAGCCGGTCGCCGTCGTCGATGAGGCGGCCGAGCCGCGGTCCCGAGCCGCCGAACGCCTTGTCCAGCTCCGTCACCACGGTCTCGACGTCGCGCGGGTCGACGGAGGCCAGCAGCCGGTCGGTGTCGCCGAGGAGCCTGTCGGTGGTGATCGGCAGCCGCGTGCGCGCCTGCGGGATCACGTCCCCGTCACGCAGGTACGGCCGGGCCGTACCGGAAGGCAGCAGGTCGAGGTACTGCTCGCCCACGCCGGAGCGGTTGGCGACGACGGCGAGCAGCCCCTGGGCGGGGACGGGCGCGTCGGGGCGCAGGCGCAGCACGGCGCGCACACCGCCGTCGGCGAGCCGGAGGCGCTCGACCCGGCCGATCTCGACGCCGCGGTAGGTGACCTCGGCGTTCTCGAACAGGCCGCCGGTGTCGGCGAGGCGGACGGTCACGCGGTAGGCGGGTTCGAAGACGTCGGCGCCCACGCGGGCGTACTTGACGAGGGTGTAGGTGGTGGCCACGACGCTGATGAGCGCGAAGGCCAGCAGTCGCAGCCTCACCGGCGGCCTCCGGTGAGGTCGACGGTCACGTCGGCGTTGCCGTAGTCGCCCTTGAGCAGCGTGGAGACCGAGCCTGGGAAGGGGAAGGTGAGCGCGGTCGACAGCTCCTTGGCGATGCTGGTCCTGGCCTTGTCGAGGTTGGTGAGCAGCTCGCGCAGGCGGGCGAGGTCGGCCAGCGTGTCGTCGCCCGAGCGGGTGACGACGCGGGTGGCGGTGCGGCCGAGCCTGTCGAGGCTGCCGAGCATGCGCGTCAGGTCCTCGCGCTGGCGCCTGAGCTGCTTGACGGCGGGGCCGATCTCGGTGGCCACGGCGGCGATCGTGGCCCGCTGGCCGGAGAGCGTGGCGGTCAGCCTGTCGAGGTGGCCGATCAGGCGGACGATGTCGCCCTTGGAGCCGTCGAGCCCCGCGGCGAAGGTGTCGAGCCTGCGCAGCAGGTCGCGCAGCTTGCCGGCGCGGCCGTTCAGGACGTTGCCGAGTTCGGTGTTGATGGTGGCCAGCTGGTCCAGACCGCCGCCGTTGACCAGCAGCGACGCGGCAGCCAGCACCTGCTCGACCTCGGCGGTCTGGGTGGTGCGGGCCAGCGGGATGCGTCCGGCGAGCCTGCCCTGCCCCGCGGGCTCGAGCTTGACGAACTTCTCCCCCAGCAGGCTGGTCTGCGAGATCGCCGCGGTGGTCAGCGCGGGGAGCGCGACGTCGCCGCGGACCGCGCACACCACCTCGGCCCGCCACGAATCGGCGAGCTCGACCGCGGTGGCCTTGCCGACGGTGACGTCGTTGACCTTGCACAGCGACTGCGGGACCAGGTCGAGCGCGTCGGCGAACTCGATCGTCACCTGGTAGGGCCGCTCCCCCAGGTCGGCGCCGCCCGGCAGCGGCAGCGAGGAGGCGCCTTCGAAGCCGCAGCCGGGCAGGGTGAGCAGGATCCCGAGCGTGAGCAGCCGTCTCATCGGGCGAGGCCTCCCAGCGTGAAGTCGGGCGTCTGGACCGAGGCGGGCACGGGCAGCAGGTTCTGGATGATCGAGTCGAACCAGCGCCCGTTGCCGATGGCGTCGGTGAACTGGCGGGTGAACGGCCCCAGCAGGGTCAGGGAGCGGTCCAGGCTGTCCTCGTTGCGGCGCAGGATCGCGGTGAAGGAGCGCAGCTGCCGCAGCGCGGGCTTGAGCCTGGCCCTGTCCTCGCCGATCAGCCCGTCGATCTGCCGCGACAGCGCGACGGTGTTCACCAGCAGGCCGTGGACGACGGCCCGGCGGGCGGCGATCTCGCGCAGCACGAGGTCGCCGTCCCCGATGACGGCGCGCAGGTCCTCGTCGCGGCTCGCGATCAGCCCGGTGACCGTGCGGGCGTGCCGTACGAGCTCGTGCAGCCTGTCGTCGCGCGCGGCGATCGTCCTGGACAGGCGGCCGAGCCCGGCCAGCGAGGACCTGATCTCGGGGGCTGAGGTGTCGACGGTCTGCGCGAGCACCTTCATCGCCGACTCCAGGCCCTTGGTGTCGATGCTCGCCGCCGCCTGCGACAGGTCCGCCACGGCCGGCACGATCTCGTACGGCACGGCGGTCCGCGACACCGGGATCTCCGTGCGCAGCGTCCCGGACCCGTGGGGTTCGAGCATGACGTAGTGGGAGCCGAGCAGGGTGCGGATCTTGATCTCGGCCCGGGTGAGCGTGCCGAGCCGGACGTCGTCGCCGAGGCGCATGTCCACCCGGACATGGTCGCCCTCCAGGTCCACGCGGGTGACCTCGCCGACCTTGACGCCGGCGACCATGACCTCCTCCTTCTCGCGCAGCCCCGCCGACTCGGCGAACGCGGCCGAGTACGTGGCGCCGATCGGCAGGTCGCCGACCGTGAGCGCGACGACGACCAGGGCGAGCGTGACCGCCAGGGCGGCGACGGCCAGCCGGACGGGGTCGCGGCGGCGGAACGGGGTCAGCGGCATCGCGCGCTCCCGTTGACGATCTTCGGGGTGGTGACGGGGCCCGACCTGATCTGCAGCGAGCACAGGTAGAAGTTGAACCAGGAGCCGTAGGAGACAGCCCTGACGAGCTGGTTGAGCCGTCCTGGGACGTCCTTGAGCGTGCGGTCGATCAGCTCGTTGCGGTCGTTGAGCGCCTTGAGGAAGCTCTCGGAGTGTTCCAGGTCGGCCTTGACATCGGGTCTGGCCCGTTCGAGGAACGAGGCGGTGACGCCGGTGAGCCTGTCGAGCGTGGTGAGGGAGTCACCGATGGCCTTCCTGTCGCCGGCCAGGCCGCCGACCAGCGCGCGCAGGTCCGAGATGAGCCTGCCGTACTCGTCCTCGCGTCCGGCGATCTCGCCGAGGACCGTGTCGAGGTTGCCGATGACACGGCCGATCACCGCGTCGCGGTCGGCGAGCGTGCCGGTGAGCGAGGCGATGTGGCCGAGCAGGCTGTCGACCGTGCCGCCCTCGCCCTGCAGGACCTGGACGATCTGCCAGCTGAGCCGGTTGACGTCGGCGGGGCGGATGGCGCGCAGCAGCGGTCTGAAGCCGTTGAACAGCGCGGTGACGTCGAGGGCGGGGCGGGTGTCGGTGATGCGGTCGCCTGGGGCCAGCAGGCCGGGCGCGCCCGCGCCGGTGGACAGGGCCAGGTAGCGGTCGCCGACCAGGTCGCGCCAGCGGATGGCGGCCATGGTGGCACGCGGCAGGCGGGTGCGTTCGCGGACGGAGAAGGACACCTCCGCCTTGTCGCCCGCCAGGCGCACGCCCTCGACGCGGCCGACGCGCACGCCGGCGATCCGCACGTCGTCGCCGGAGCGCAGGCCGCCGGCGTCGGTGAACAGGGCCAGGTACACGGTGGTGGCGGCGAACTGGGCGCCGGAGATCGTGATCGCGAGCACGGCCACGCACAGGCTGGTGACCAGTGCGAACGCGGCCAGCTTGAGCGCCGGTTTGAGCGTCGTCATCGCAGCATCAGCCCCGCCAGTTCCTGGGTTCCGTCGTCGAAGTGGATCTGGGGGAACGGGATCGGCGGGTGGTCGGGCAGGCCGTAGCAACGCGGGCCGCGGGTGTCGGCGTAACGCGGGGTGTCCTGGCCGGGGCGGTACGGCGGGACCGGCTTGACGATCTCCAGGACGGTCTTGAGCCTGCCGCTGCCGAAGGCGTCGTCGAGCAACGGGTGGAGGCGTTCCAGGCCCTGGAAGACGCAGGCGATGCCGGGCGAGTAGCGCGCGGTCACGGTCAGGGCGGGGCGGGCCACGTGCGGGAGCCCGATGAGGCCGAGTTCGTTGTCCGCCAGCAGGGTCTGCGTCTTGCCTGCCGTCGCCGTGACGCGTGCCGCGGCGCGGTCGATCTTCGCGCGTCGGCCGGTGATCACCCTGCTCAGTGCCGCCGTGTTGGCGACGGTGCGGAGCAGGTCGGGGGCGGCCTCGCCGTACAGGGCGGTGACGTCGGCGAGCTTGGCGAGGTCGCGCCTGATCGTCGGCAGGTACGGCTGGAGCCCGGCGAGGTAGGCGTCGGCCCGCTCGAGCGTGTCGCCGAGCCTGGCGCCGCGGCCGTCGAGCGCGGTGGCCAGCGCGTCGAGCGTGGAGTTGATCCGCTCGGGGTGGACGGCGCGCAGCCGGGGCAGGAGGCGGTCGAGCACCTGGGTGGTCTCGACGGCCTGCGCGGAGGCCGTGATCGTGTCGCCGTCACTGAGCGGGGTCGTGGGGTGCGCGGGCGGGACCAGGTCGACGTACTTCTCGCCGAACAGGGTCTTGGGGACCAGCCTGGCCGTCGAGGCGCGGTCGACGGGCTGGTCCAGGGCCAGGGTGATCTCGGCGCCCGCGGCGGTGGCCCTGAGCGCGGAGACCTCGCCGACGACCACCCCGTGCACCTTGACGTCGGCCCTGGGCCCGAGCTGCAGCCCCGCCCGCGGCACCGCCAGCGTGACGCTGGTCGCCCGGGAGAAGACCCCCTGGTACGCGCCGACGGTGACCGCCACGAACGCGGCCATGATCAGCACCAGTGCGAGGCCGTATCTCATCCGGCCAGCCTCACGGTCGTCGTGGTGCCCCAGATGGCCAGGCCGAGCAGCACGTTGGCGATGTTGACGGTCACCAGCACGGCCCGTACGGCACGGCCGACCGCGACCCCCACTCCGGCGGGACCGCCGGTGGCGTGGAAGCCGTAGTAGCAGTGGATCAGGATGACCAGCACCGCGAAGACCATCACCTTGCCGAAGGACCACAGCACGTCGTAGGGCACCAGGAACAGGCCGAAGTAGTGGTCGTAGGTCCCTGTCGACTGGGCGTAGAAGACCGTCGTGATCAGCCGGGTGGCGATGTAGGAGGCCAGCAGCCCGAGCACGTACAGCGGCATCACGGCGACGAACCCGGCGATCAGCCGCGTGGTGACCAGGAAGGGCACGGACGGCACGGCCATCACCTCGAGCGCGTCGACCTCGTCGCTGATCCGCATGGCGCCGAGCTGGGCGGTGAAGCCGGAGCCCACGGTCGCCGACAGGCCGATCGCGGCCACGATCGGGGCGATCTCGCGGGTGTTGACGTAGCTCGACAGGAAGCCGGTGAAGGCGGAGGTGCCGATCTGGTCGAGCGCGGTGTAGCCCTGCAGGCCGACCTCGGTGCCGGTGAAGAACGTCATGAACGCGACGATCGCCATCGTGCCGCCGATGACGGCCAGCCCGCCGGTGCCGAGGCTCACCTCGCCCAGCAGTCTGAGCACCTCGGTCCGGTAGCCCATGGCCCTGGGCAGCGACCTCAGAGCCTTGGCGTAGAACTCTCCCTGCTTGTTGAGGCTCATCCGGCCACCAGCTGGTTGTAGACGGTGCTGATGAGGAAGTTCTCGGCGAAGAGCACCATCGCGGTGAACACCACGGTCTGGTTGACCGCGTCGCCGACGCCCTTGGGGCCTCCGCCCGCGCTGAGCCCCTTGTAGGCGGCGATCAGGCCCGCCGACAGCCCGAACGCGAACGCCTTGACCTCCGCCACCCACAGGTCGGACAGCTGGGCCAGGGCGTTGAACGACTGCAGGTACGAGCCGGGCGAGCCGCCCTGGGCCACGACGTTGAACAGGTAGCTGGCCACCAGCCCCACGGTCGTGACCAGCCCGTTGAGGAACGGCGCGACGAAGGCACAGGCCGCCACCCTGGGCACGACCAGGCGGTGCAGCGGATCGATGCCGAGCACCTCCAGCGCGTCGATCTCCTCGCGGATCTTGCGCGCGCCCAGGTCGGCGCAGATGGCGCTGCCCGCCGCGCCCGCGATCATCAGAGCGGTGACGACGGGGCTTGCCTCACGCACGATGCCGAGCACGGCCGTCGCGCCGGTGAAGGACTGGGCGCCGAACTGGCGGATCAGGTTGCCGGCCTGCAGCGCGAGCACCGCGCCGAACGGGATGGCCACCAGGGCGGTGGGCAGCGCGCTGACGCTGACGATGAACCAGGCCTGCCGCACGAACTCGCGCCAGTGGAAGGGACGGCGGGGCGCCACCCTGAGCGTGTCGAGGGACATGGCGACGAAGCGTCCCGCCTCTTCGATCACCATTCGTCACGCTCCATGAGCGGAGAGTAGTGGCTTAAGGCCGCAAAAAAGGGCTTCTTGGCTTTTGTCATGATCTACCTGACGCCGTTGAGATGGGCGTTGAGCAGCCGGGGGTACTCCTCCAGCCAGTTGCGCCCGCGATCGTCCACGAACGAGCCCGCGGGCGGGATGACGCCGTTGGCCGCCAGCCACTCCCCCGGCCGGCGCTGGCCGTCACGCAGGCGGTTGCCCGTCGGCATGAGCTGCGGCGGGATCGGCGGCAGCGCGCCGGGGTCGTGACCGAGCTGGGCCTCGGCCTCCAGCTCGGAGATGTCCTTCTCCTCCGACATGCCGATCGGGCCGTGCCTGCGGGCGTTGAGGAACTGCCGCACCACCGGCTCCTCGCTCGACAGCAGCATCTCGCGCGGCCCGAACATCACCAGCCCGCGCCTGAACAGCAGCCCGATGTTGTCGGGCACCGTGCGCGCGGTGTTGATGTCGTGGGTGACGATGAGGAACGTGGCGCCCGTCTCGGTGGTGATGTCGACGAAGAGCTGGCTGAGGAAGGCGGTACGGACGGGGTCGAGGCCGGAGTCGGGCTCGTCGACCAGGATGATCTCGGGGTCGAGCACCAACGCCCTGGCCAGGCCCGCCCGCTTGCGCATGCCGCCGGAGATCTCGCCGGGCAGCTTGCCCTCCGCGCCGACCAGGCCCACCAGCTCGATGTTCTCCATCACGATCTGGCGGATCTGCGACTCGGACTTCTTGGTGTGCTCGCGCAGCGGGAAGGCGATGTTGTCGTACAGGCTCAGCGAGCCGAACAGCGCCCCGTCCTGGAACAGCACGCCGAACAGGCGGCGCAGCTCATAGAGCTTGTTCTCGCTGCAGTTGGCCAGGTCGTGGCCGTCGATCCAGATGTGGCCGCGGTCGGGCCGCAGCAGGCCCACCAGGGTCTTCAGGAAGACCGACTTGCCCGTGCCGGACGGGCCGAGCAGCACCGAGATCTCGCCCGCGGGCAGCGTCAGCGCGACGTCCTCCCAGATGACCTGCCGACCGAACGATTTGGTCAACCCTTCGACCACGACCTCGACGCCCACTGGTCACCTTCCGTGGCTGACGGTAGCGTGACGGACACTTTACTTAGTGATGGGCATCACAGTAACGGGCTTCCCTGGAATTGGAACAAATTCTAATAACTTGTTACTGGCCAGTTATGGTGAGCGCCCGCAGGGCGGGGCGCAGAACCCGGGCGATGTCCTCGGGCTCGGCCTCGCGCAGCGCGTCCAGTTCGAGCAGTTGGTGGCCCACGGTCACGCCCAGCATGATCGACGTCACCAGCGCGGCGCGCAGCCGGGCGTCGTCGGTCTTGACCAGGCCCGCGATCCGGTCGATCTGCCCGTTGAGCGACTCGCGGGCCGAGACCGCCGCCTCCGGGTGGGTGAGCATGGAGCGCATCATCGCCAGCGTGCTCTGCGGCAGCTCGCCCATCTTCAGCCCGATCGTGGCCAGGACGTGTTCGACGATCTCGTCGGGTTCCGCGTGCTCGGGGAGTACGGGGGTGACCTTGACGGCCTTGGAGAACAGCTCCTGCTTGCTGCCGAAGTACTGCATGACGAGCGCGGGGTCGATCTCGGCCGCCGCGGCCACGGCCCTGATCGTGGTCCGCTCGAACCCGCGCTCGGCGAACAGGCGCCTGGCCTCGTCCAGGATCCGGGCCTCCGTCCTGCGCCTGCGCTCGGCCCGCGGGAGTCGATCGTCCACGCTGCCGACTCTACAGCCGTTGACTGTTTGCCGGGCTTCGCTCTACGCTCGTTGAGTCAACATCCGTTGAGTGAAGGGCTTTCGCATGTCCGAGATCCTGCAGAGGTTTCATGACGCGATGCGGCACAAGTCGGCCGACGAACTGGCCGACCTCTACGCCGAGGACGGCGTCCACGAGTTCCCCTTCGGCGGCTTGCCGGCCTACGAGGGCCGCGAGGCCGTCCGCGCCGGCTACACGGCCTCCTGGGGCGCCTCGCCCGCCGAGGTGAAGGACGTGGAGCTGGTCGAGCTGCACCACACGACCGATCCGTCGGTGGTGGTCGCCCGCCACCGGACCGTCGTCACGGTGAACGGCAAGGAGTTCACGATCCCCGGGTTGCTCATCATCCAGACCCGCGACGGGCGGATCACCCGCACGCAGGACTTCATGGACGCCACCGCCATCGCCGCCATGCGCTCCGCCGCCGCCTAGCCGTACGGCTACCGCCGCGCGGTCAGGTCGTAGAGGGTCACGCCGTCAACCGTGACCGGGGTGTAGGCGCCGGCCACCCAGGCGGAGATCCTGGCGGCCTGGCCGTCGCCGGTCATGCCGGAGCCGATGAAGTAGTGGATCCTGCCCTCGGCCACGTAGCGCTGGAACCGCTCGAGGGTGGGCGCGGGGTCGGTGCCGTTGAAGCCGCCCACAGCCATCACCGGGGCGCCGGTGGCCAGCTGGTACCCGGCGGCGTTGTTCGATCCCACGGTGGCCGCAGCCCAGGTGTAGCGCGCCGCGTCCGTCTCCAGCAGCGCGGTCACCTGGGCTCCCGGCGTGGCGGCGCCCAGCAGGCCGCCCATCCGGCCCCGCATCCCGCTCCGGCCCTGCCCGTCGACCGCGAACCCGGCCCGCCCACGACCCGGCTGACCGCCACCCGGCTGTCCCATGCCCGGCTGACCGGCGCCCGGTGGGGGCTGACCGGGGCCGAAAGCGCCACGGGGGCCGAAGCCGGGGCCGCCCCGGCCCGTGCTCGGGCCCGCCGTGGGGATCGCGCCGGTATGTGGGGTCGCGGCCGTGTCCACCGCGTACGCCGAGGGACCGCCGAGCCCGGCCACGATCGCGACGGCCGCCGCGACGCCCACGCCCCACCCCACGCGTCGCGTGATCGCGTTCGCCGCGTCGGAGGAGCCGAAGAAGAACGCCTTCCAGCTCTGGCTGCCCGCCTGCACGGCGGCGGAGTAGAACGGGTTCGCCCACCCGGAGGCCGACAGCCCCCACAGATAGAGGATCGCGGTGCCCAGCAGCAGCACGACCAACGCCCAACGTGACTTCACGCCCCGCACGCTAGGCATCCGGTCTTAGACCGGGATGAGAACCACCTGAAAACGAAAAAGGCAGCCACACCCGGCACCTGGGTGTGACCGCCTTTTCGAAAGCAGCAGCGTGAAAGTTACTTCACGGTGACGGTGGCGCCGGCGCCCTCGAGGGCAGCCTTGGCCTTCTCCGCCTGCTCCTTGTTGACCTTGCCGTCGAAGACCGGCTTCGGAGCGCCGTCGACCAGGTCCTTGGCCTCCTTGAGGCCCAGGGACGTCAGGGCGCGGATCTCCTTGATGACCTGGATCTTCTTGTCGCCGGCAGCCTCGAGGATGACGTCGAACTCGTCCTGCTCCTCAACGGCCTCGGCGGCCGGAGCAGCGCCACCCGGGGCAGCGGCGGCAACCGCGACGGGGGCGGCGGCCTTGACGTCGAAGACCTCTTCGAACTGCTTCACGAACTCGGAAAGCTCGAGGAGGGTCATCTCCTTGAACGCGTCGAGCAGCTCGTCGGTGCTGAGCTTCGCCATTGTGGTTTCCTCCGTATGGATCTTGCAAAAACTAGGAACGGGACCGCGGGATATGCGGCAACCCCCGTGCTACTCGCCCGCCTCGTCGCGCTTGGCGCGGAGGGCCTCGGCCAGCTGGGCCATTTGGGTCGGCAGCGCGGCGAACATCGCGGCAGCAGCGCTCTGCTTCGCCTTGAGCGCGCCGGCGAGCTTCGCGAGGAGAACCTCACGGGACTCGAGGTCGGCGAGCTTGGTGATCGCGGCGGCGTCGAGGGTCTTGCCCTCCAGCACGCCGCCCTTGATCACCAGGAGGGGGTTGGCCTTGGCGAAGTCACGCAGACCCTTGGCCGCCTCGACGACGTCGCCCTTGACGAAGGCGACGGCGGTCGGGCCGACCAGCAGCGAGTCGAGACCGGTCAGGCCGGCCTCATTCGCGGCGATCTTGGTCAGGGTGTTCTTCGCCACGGCGAAATTCGCATTCCCACCGAGAGCAACGCGCAGCTGCTTGAGCTGAGCGACGGTGAGACCGCGGTACTCGGTCAGAACGGCGGCGCTGCTGCCTTCGAACTCGCTCTTGAGCTCGGCAACCGCTGTCGCCTTATCCGCCCTCGCCATGGGCCTCCTTCCAGATGTGCCACCGGCGAAGGCCCAGACATGAAAACGGCCCCGGCGCAGGCGCACGGGGCTTCACGCACACGGCAGAACCATGTGGAAAAACTCGCATCACCTACGCGGGCCGCCCACATGAGTGGGTCCTTCGGTCGCCAGGCCTTTGGGCACCTGACGACGACCGGCGGTCTTCGGCAAAGTCAAGAGTACGGCCTCCGCTCCCGGAAACCAAATCCACGTCCGTACGGCAGGCCACCCCACCCCCCGCCCGCCGTACTCCGGCCGAGGGCCCCCGACCGGCGCTCGCGGCGAGTCGGTGACGCTCACCCGCCGCAACGGCGCGCGGGAGCCACCTGGAGCGGCTCCCATGCGCGCCCGTCAGCGTCAGCTCTGGGCAGGCGACGGCGTGGCGGTCTCGGCGGGCGAGGCCGTGTCCGACGGAGTGGCGTCCGACTGGGTGGACTGCTCGTCGGCGGGGCCGTGGTTGGGCAGGTCGCCCACCTGGTCGGCCGGCGGCGTCTGGATGTTCACCGGCTCGTTGAAGCCCTTGAAGAACAGGGTGGCGTCCAGCGTGGACCCGTCCTTCGAGCCGTTCAGCGCCAGCTTGCGCGGCAGCCCGTCGGAGCCGACCCAGATGTCGAACTTGACGTCCTTGAGGTCGCCCACGTTCTCCTTGGCCTGCTCCTGCTTGTCGGCGGGCAGCAGCTGCACGGCCGCGTCGGTGGGGAACGTCCCGCTGTAGTGCGTGGTGTCCTCGCCGTTGACGCTCTCGGTGCCGACCGACTTGACGTCCTTGGAGGCCGTGACCATCTTCGTCACGCTCGCCAGGTCGAACTGCTGGATCTGGTCCAGGTACTGCTTGACCTGGCTCGGCTGGCCGACCTCGGTCAGCGGCACCTTGATCCACGGCTTGGTCGCGCCGAGCATCTGGTTGAGCGCCTCGACCTTGACGTAGACGGTGTCACCCTGCAGGACCGCGTGCACGCCACCCGGCACGCTCCTGCCCTCCATGGCGAGCGTGTCGAGCGTGAGGTCGACGCCCAGCGGGTCGCGCTGGTAGAGCATCTTCCCCTGGACCTTGCCCTGGCCGTCCTGGGCGTCGTTCACGTTGGCGACCGCGTCCACGGTGTAGCTGTTGACCTCCTGGGTCTTCTGCGCGGCCTGCGCGAGGACCTCCGAGGCTGCGAGATTGACCTGGATGGGCTGCGCGTTCGATCCACAACCGGCCACCGCGATCATGGCAGCGGCGCCCGTTGCGACGGCGGCGAGAGTAATCCTGCGCTTCAGCATGCTTTCGACCCTACGTAGCGGATGTCGGCATCGGGCGCACTTCCCGTGCAGATTCAGGGTAAACGCCAGGGTTATCCCTGAGCCGAAACCAGACACACCACCTACCAAGGGATATCCATCAGGTAATAGGTCCATACCTGACCATTCGCCGCCCGGCGTTCACTAACCACGCTCTTGAACCGCGCCGGGGTCAGCGAGAAGGTGTACGGCGGTCATCCGGCGCCAGGTACGGCGGGCCAGGAGAACCGTAGCGCCGGGGTCGGCGAGAAGCTGTACGGCCGTCGTCCGGCGCCAGGTACGGCGGGCCAGGAGGACCGTGGCGCCCGGCTGCCGAAGCGCCGTGGCGGCGAGCAACCGTCACCGACTCGCCGGAAGCGCCGGGCACGGGCCCGCAACCGAAGTACGGCGGGCGGCCGGTGGCGGCGGCTCGCCATACAACAGCCTCTTGCCGCACGACAGCCGAACTTGCCGCACGGCAACCAAAAAGGCCCCCGCCGAGAAAACGGCGAGGGCCTTGATGAAGGAAGAACTACGCGTCGAGCTCGGCGGTGAGGCCGCGGGTCGCGTTCGGGTCGACCGGGACGCCGGGGCCCATGGTGGTGGAGAAGGTGACCTTCTTCACGTAACGGCCCTTGGCGGCCGACGGCTTGAGACGCAGCACCTCGTCCAGCGCGGCAGCGTAGTTCTCGACGAGCTTGCGCTCGTCGAACGACGTCTTGCCGATGATGAAGTGCAGGTTGGCCTGCCGGTCGGTGCGGAACTCGATCTTGCCGCCCTTGATCTCGGTGACGGCCCTGGCGACGTCAGGGGTCACCGTGCCCGTCTTCGGGTTCGGCATGAGGCCGCGCGGACCGAGGACCCGGCCCAGGCGACCGACCTTGCCCATGAGGTCGGGGGTGGCCACGACGGCGTCGAACTCGTTGAGGCGGTTGCCCTTGCTGATCTCGTCGATCAGCTCGTCGGCGCCGATGATGTCGGCGCCGGCCTCGCGGGCGGCCTCGGCACGGTCACCGGTCGCGAAGACCAGGACCCGGGCGGTCTTACCGGTGCCGTGCGGAAGGTTGACGGTGCCGCGCACGATCTGGTCGGCCTTGCGGGGGTCGACGCCCAGCCGGAGCGCCACCTCGACGGTCGCGTCGAACTTGGTGGTCGTCGTCTCCTTGGCCAGCTTGACGGCCTCGACAGGGCTGTACAGCTTGTCGCGGTCGACCTTGGCGACCGCGTCCTTGTGCGCCTTGCTGCGCTTCATCTCAGTCTCCTTGTGGTACGGCGGGCCAGCGCTGGCCCTCCCACGGATTTCGGAAAGGTCTTACTCGGCGACGGTGATGCCCATCGACCGGGCGGTGCCGGCGATGATCTTCTCGGCCGCCTCGATGTCGTTGGCGTTCAGGTCCGGCATCTTGGTCTCGGCGATGCTGCGGAGCTGCTCGCGGGTGAGCTTGCCGACCTTGTCCTTGTGCGGGACCGCGCTGCCCTTGTCGAGGCCCAGGGCCTTCTTGATCAGCTCAGGCGCCGGGGGCGTCTTCGTGATGAAGGTGAAGCTGCGGTCTTCGAAGATGGTGATCTCGACGGGGATGATGTTGCCCCGCTGAGCCTCCGTCGCAGCGTTGTACTGCTTGACGAAGTCCATGATGTTGACGCCGTGCGGACCGAGGGCGGTACCGACGGGCGGGGCCGGGGTGGCCTGGCCAGCGGGAAGCTGAACCTTGACCAGCGCGGCAATCTTCTTCTTCGGAGGCATTTTTCCTACTCCGGGTCCGGATGGATGATTGCGTCCGACGGATGGAGCCGGACACGTCGGATGGCCGCCCTTCGCGAGAGACGGCCACCGAACGACTCAGTGTATGTCAGATCTTGGAGACCTGGTTAAACGACAGCTCGACCGGCGTCTCGCGGCCGAAGATCGAAACCAGCACCTTGAGCTTCTGCGACTCGGGGCTGATCTCGCTGACCGAGGCGGGCAGGGTGGCGAACGGACCGTCCATGACCGTGACGGACTCGCCGATCTCGAACTCGACGGTCGGTCCGGCCGAGGTCTTGGCCGCGGCCTTCTTGCTCTCCTCGGTGGGTTCTGGTGCCAGCAGCTTGGCGACCTCGTCCAGGCTCAGCGGCGACGGCTTGTTGGACAGGCCCACGAAACCGGTCACGCCGGGCGTGTTACGCACGGCGGCCCAGGACTCGTCGGTCAGCTCCATGCGCACCAGCACATAGCCGGGCAGCACGCGCTCCTTGACCGGGACCTTCTTGCCGCTCTTGAACTCCTGGACGGTGTGCGTGGGCACCTCGACCTGGTAGATGTAGTCCTCCATGTTGAGCGAGACGTTCCTGCTCTCGATGTTGGACTTCACGCGGTTCTCGTAACCGGCGTAGGAGTGGATGACATACCACTCGCCTTCGAGACCGCGCAGCGACTGCTTGAACTCCTCCACCGGGTCGACGTCAGGCTGGAGGTCACCATCCTCGGCTTCCGCCTCGCCTTCCGCGACGGCGGGAGCCTCGTCGGCGACGTCGCTCTCCACGACATCTTCGACGGACTCTTCCGGCTCGGCGTCCCACTCCTCGCGGGGCTCGTCCGCCGGTACTGAAGACTCGGACACGGTGACTTTTCCTCTTTCGTCGAATCGGACGGCGACTCCGTCAGGTTACGCCCCGCCGGGTTCTGGTCAGGATCCGCCGAAGACCTTGAGAACCACCCAGCCGAGCGCGCTGTCGAACCCGTACACGACCGCGACCATGATCAGCACGAATACCAGAACGACCGTGGTGTAAGTGATGAGATCCTTGCGTGTCGGCCAGATGACCTTACGCAGCTCAGTGACGACCTGCCGGTAGAAAAGGGCAGGCGAAGTACGCTTCTTCTTCTCGCCACCACTAGGCTTGCCTGCGGTCTCGCCGCGCGTGTCGATCGCCACAGTCCTCACCTGATCTGTCGTATCCAACGCAGTTTGCGGCGCGCTTACACGCCAATTATTGCGCGGACCGCACTCGCAGGGCACGAGGGACTCGAACCCCCAACCGCCGGTTTTGGAGACCGGTGCGCTACCAATTGCGCCAGTGCCCTATGTCGCCAACCACGATACCCTGATCGGCTCACTGCATGGACCGAACCGCGACTCGACATGCGGTGTACGACCAGGCGAAAGTGTACGGGGGAATGACCGGTTCGTCGAACCAGAACCTGATCGCCCAGGTCACGTGGGCATGCGAGCATAGATGCATGTCCAGCCGACCCCGTATTTCCACACGGATCTCCGCGATTTCCGAGTCCGCAACGCTCGCCGTGGACGCCAAGGCGAAGGCCATGAAGGCCGAGGGCCGCCCGGTCATCGGCTTCGGCGCGGGCGAGCCCGACTTCCCGACGCCCGACTACATCGTGGAAGCGGCCGTCGAGGCGGCCCGCGACCCGAAAAACCACAAGTACACGCCGGCGGGCGGCCTGCCCGAGCTGAAGAAGGCCATCGCCGACAAGACGCTGCGCGACTCCGGCTACCGCGCCGACGCCTCGCAGGTGCTGGTCACCAACGGCGGCAAGCAGGCCGTCTACGAGGCGTTCGCCGCGCTGCTCGACCCGGGCGACGAGGTCGTGGTCGTCGCGCCGTACTGGACGACCTACCCGGAGGCGATCAAGCTGGCCGGCGGCGTCCAGGTCGACGTCGTCACCGACGAGACCACCGGCTACCTGGCAAGCGTGGAGCAGCTGGAGGCCGCGCGCACCGAGCGCACCAAGGTCCTGCTGTTCGTCTCGCCGTCCAACCCGACGGGCGCGGTCTACTCGCGCGCCGAGGTCGAGGCCATCGGCCGCTGGGCCGCCGAGCACGACCTGTGGGTGGTCACCGACGAGATCTACGAGCACCTCGTGTACGGCGGCACCGAGTTCACCAGCATCGCCACGGCCGTTCCCGAGCTGGGCGACAAGGTCGTCATCCTGAACGGCGTCGCCAAGACGTACGCGATGACCGGCTGGCGGGTGGGCTGGATGATCGGCCCCACCGACGTGATCAAGGCGGCCACGAACCTGCAGTCGCACGCCACGTCCAACGTGGCCAACGTGTCGCAGCGGGCCGCGCTCGCCGCCGTCTCCGGCGACCTGTCGGCCGTCGAGCGCATGCGCGAGGCCTTCGACCGGCGCAGGCAGACGATCGTGCGGATGCTCAACGACATCCCCGGCGTCGTCTGCCCCGAGCCGAAGGGCGCGTTCTACGTCTACCCCTCGGTCAAGGAGCTCATCGGCAAGGAACTGCGCGGCCGCCGGCCCCAGTCCTCGAGCGAGCTGGCGGAACTCATCCTCGAGGAGGCCGAGGTCGCCGTCGTCCCCGGCGAGGCCTTCGGCACCCCCGGCTACTTCCGCCTCTCCTACGCCCTGGGCGACGACGACCTCGTCGAGGGCATCAGCCGCCTCACCAAACTCCTCTCCGAGGCCCACTGACCGGCCTCTTCGAGCGCCTGCACGGGTCATTGCCGGTACGGCGGGCTACAGGGCGCCCGCACAGCTTCCAGGACGCGCACACGGCACTTTCCAGGACGTGCGCCACGGCGGCCCCTAGAACGTGAGTACGGCGGCCCCTAGGACGTGCGTACAGCGGGCCCAAGGACGTGCGTACGGCGGGCCGCCACCACCGGCCGCCCGCCGTACCTCGGCCGGCGCCCTGTACGGCGGGCCAGGGGGCCGTGGTACCCAGCACCTGCGGGCGCGTCCCGAGGCGTCGGTTCCGCGCCGGGGTCGGCGAGGCGTGGTGCGGCGGTCGGCCGGCGCCCTGTACGGCGGGCTAGGCGGCCGTGGTGCCTGGAGGGCGAAGGGGCGTGGCGGCGGGTGAGTGTCATCGACTCGCCGGAAGCGCCGGGCGCAGGTCCTTGGCCGAAGTTCGGCGGGCGGCCGGTGGCGGTGGCTTGCCGTACATCAGAAGTCGCTCGCCCTAGATCCAAGATTCGCCCTACATCCAAGAGCCGCCCTGCACCGGGGGTCGCTCACCGTGCAGCAGGAGTTCGCCAGGCGTCAGGGTCAGGAGTCCGCCGGGCGTCACGGGGTAAGGGTGGTGGCGGTGGCTATGCGGGGGAGGTGGGGGGCCAGGGCGGGGGTGGCGGAGAGGTAGATGGCGGTGCCGGGGCGGGCCAGCCACATGTAGCCGATCGAGCCGTCCTTGGTGTGCCAGGACAGGGCCGGGCGGCCGGCCTGCTGGCCGAGGGTCGAGCGTTTGACGAGGGTGGCGAACTGCTCCGCCGTGCGGACGCCGCAGATGACGGCGGCCTGGAGGCGTTGGTCGCCCTGGCGCCAGGTCGTCCCACGGACCTTCAGCTTCCTGGGCAGGGCCTTGATGCGGGTGAAGGCGCCCGCGCGCGTCAGGCCGGGGGGCATGGCGCCGAGGTGGACCCGGTCGCGGCCGCAGGACAGGGCGGGGCTCCTCTGGGCGATCTTGGAGGGAGGCGCCGTCGTCGCGCCGGGCGGGGCGGCGGTGCCGCAGGCGGTGAGCGCGAGCACGAGAACGATCGTGCCCATACGCCGCATCTGCCTCAGTCCTTTACTCCGGGAAAGCTGCTTAGTCTCCTACAGGAGCCTTCACCGATGCGGCAATAGGCAGCAGCTCTTTGCTCAGCGAATCACTCACCCGGATCCACGCTCCCGTGCCGACGCGTTCGAGCCAGACGATCATCCGGCCGCCGCTCGGGCTCTTTCCGATCATGGCGGGTTTGCCGCGGATCGTGGTGCTCCTGGCGTCCACGAGCGTGGCGCGCTTGCGGTAGGTGGCCCAGTCGGCGGCGACGGTGCCGTGTTCGACCTGGGCTTCGACGAAGCGGCTCGTGGAGCCGAACCTGGCCCAGCCGCCCTGGACGCCGCGTTCAGGTTCGATGGACCCGCCGCCGGTCCGGTCGAGACCGGCGGGCAGGTACGTCAGCCAGAAGTTGTCGGAGATGACCGCGAGGGTGGCGGTGGACGCGACCTGGGTGGGGGGCGTCGTCATCACGACCCTGGTGGGTTCCGGCGAGGCCACGACGGCCTGCTGGACTCGGCCGAAACCGGAGGAGAAGAGTTCGTAGATGACGCCCCCGGTCACCCCGAGGGCGAGAAATGCCAGGATCGCGCGCCACCACTGGCCCATACACGGTTGATCCCCGATTTCGGTCGGGACTATTCGGTCGGCTTGATTCCCTCGGCCACCTTCTTGAGCTCGGCGTCCGCGTCGACCTTCTTGGCGTAGTCGGGGCTGATCATCGCCTCGACGGCCAGGTCGTCGCGGAGCATCCAGCCGATCGTCCTGGTGCCGCCGTCGGAGACGACCTCGCTGGCCTCGCCGAACATGGCCAGGTAGCCGGGCCTGCCGTTGACGTCCACCTTCTCGGCGCCCTTGAGCTTGCCGACGCGCCCGCGGATGAGCTTGGCCGCCTCACCCTGGTAGACCACGACCTGGACGCCGTAGTACCCGTCCGGGTTGTCGGGCAGGTCGAAGGAGGTGGTGTAGCTGTGCACGCCGAAGCCGTCCTTGCCCGACCACTTGCCCCAGGCGAGCCCGTCCGGCACGTAGTCCAGGTGGATCCCGCCGAAGGTGCGGCCGTCTCCGAGGTCGCCCAGGTCCTGCGGCTTGTTGTCGTCAGTAGGCGCCTTCACGGTGAGCGTGACCTGGGTGCCCGGCGCGACCTCGGCCCCCGCCGCGGGATCCTGCCCGGTCACCAGGTCCTGCGAATGCTCGTCCGGCTTGCCCGTGGTGAGCTTGACGAGGACGACCGCCTGCTTGAGCGTGGAAGTCGCCTCCTCGAGGGTCATGCCGGTCACGTCGGGCACCTTCACCGTGGCGATCACGGCGCGGTCCGATCCCGTGGCGACCTTGTTCCCCGGGTCCGAGGAAGTCAGCGCCACCGGCACGGCCACGGCGACCGCTGCGGTGACGAGGGCGGCGCCTGCCGTACGAAACCGCAGGACATGTGTGCGGTGCCGCCTGCGGATCGCGCCGCCCAGCGTGGGGGCGGCCTGCACGTCGGCGACGTGGGCGCGCATGGCGTCCTTGAGTGCTTCCTCCACGCTCATCGCATGGCTCCTTCTTCCATGTGTTCGCGGATCCTGGCCAGTCCCCTGGCCGCCTGGCTCTTGACCGTGCCGATGGAGCAGCCGAGCAGGGCCGCGGTGGCGGCCTCCGTCTGGTCCTCCCAGTAGCGCAGGACGAGCACGGCGCGCATCCTGGGCGGGAGCCTGCGCAGCTCGGCGACGAGCGTGTCGCGCAGGTCCAGGTCGGGGCTGTCGGCCGGGGTGTCCGGCGGCCTGGCGGAGATGATCTCCTTGAGCACGCGGCGCCGCCGCGACCTGTTGATCGCCGCGTTCACGACGACCTTGCGCGCGTACGCCTCGGGGTTGTCGTGCCTGATCCTGGCCCAGTGCCGGTAGACCTTCTCCAGCGCGTGCTGGACCAGATCCTCGGCGTCGTGCCTGGTGGCGCCGCAGACCAGGATCGCGGTGCGCAGCAGCGTGGTGCTCCTGGCGGCGAGGAACTCGTCGAACGCCGCCTCGTCTTCATCCGTCATCGCGAGGGTCCCTTGTCTTAAATGAACTCGCGCCCTCTAAACCCGCGAACCCATCAAAGGGTTGAGTGGCAGGATATGGAGATGCTCCGCCCGCTCGACGCACTGCCCAAGGCCCACCTCCACCTGCACTTCACCGGATCGATGCGCCATTCGACGCTCATCGAGCTGGCCAGGGAGCAGGGCCTGCACCTGCCGGACGCGCTGGAGGACGACTGGCCGCCCAAGCTGCGGGCGACCGACGAGCGGGGCTGGTTCCGCTTCCAGCGGCTCTACGACATCGCCAGGTCCGTGCTGTCCCGCCCCGAGCACATCTACCGGCTCCTGCGCGAGACCGCCGAGGACGAGGTCACCGACGGCTCGCGGTGGCTGGAGATCCAGGTCGACCCGTCCGGCTACGCCTCCAGGTTCGGCGGGCTGACCGCCACGCTCGAGCTGTTCCTCGACGCGGCGGCCCGGGCGGCCGAGCACGCCGGGGTCGGCGTCGCGATGATCGTGGCGGCCAACAGGACCCGGCATCCCCTCGACGCCAACACGCTGGCCAGGCTCGCCACCCAGTACGTGGACAAGGGCGTGGTCGGCTTCGGGCTGTCCAACGACGAGCGGCGCGGTGAGGCGCGCGACTTCGAGCGGGCCTTCCGCATCGCCAAGCGGGCGGGGCTGCTGTCCGTGCCCCATGGCGGGGAGCTGCTCGGGCCGCGCAGCGTCGAGCAGTGCGTCTACGACCTGGACGCCGACCGGGTGGGGCACGGCGTGCGCGCGGCCGAGTCCGAGCGGCTGATGGAGCGGCTGGCCGACCGGCAGATCTGCTGCGAGGTCTGCCCGACCTCCAACGTGGGGCTCGGCGTGGCCGAGTCGCCCGCCGAGGTGCCGCTACGGCGCCTGTTCGAGGCGGGCGTGCCGATCGCGCTGGGCGCCGACGACCCGCTGCTGTTCGGTTCGCGGCTGTTGCGGCAGTACGAGCTGGCGCGCGAGGTGTACGGCTTCCGCGACGCGGAGATCGCCGAGCTGGCCAGGCAGTCGATCCGCTCGTCCGCCGCGCCGGACTCGGTGCGCAAGGAGCTCATCGAGTCCGTGGACGACTGGCTAGCCGAGTGAGTCCGCGATCTCGACGGCCCTGGCCCTGTCCGTGACGCCCTCGAGGCGGTAGGCGGTCTCGCCCTCGCTCCAGATGAGGGTCGGGCCTGCCAGGCGCAACGGGATCTGGGTGTTGTCGGCACGCCTGAGGTAGCTGAGGCGGTGGCCGCCGGAGATCCACCAGCCCTGGACACCGCGCACGGTCACCTCGTCGGGCCAGGGCGGGCCGATCTCCTTCAGGAAGTACGGGCTGATGCCGCCGTCGATCCTGTCGAGGCGGATGCCGCCCGGCCAGAGCATCGACACGACTCCTTCGCTCCGGCGGGTCTCCTGGGGAGGGCCGAGGGCCTTGGGGAAGGTTCCCGTGTTCGGGATCGTGTGTTCGCCGGGGATCGTGGTGGGTGTCTTGACCGGGCTGGGCGTGGTGGTGGTGAGGGTGATCTCGATGCCCGCCACGCGCAGGATCCTGGCCACGGCCGCGCGTCCCTGCGGGGTCGCCGCGGTGATGGCGGCCACGACCAGGACGATCGCGGTCACGACCAGCCAGCGTCTCGGGCGCCTGCCACGTCGCGCCGGCGGCCGCCGGCCATCGTCCCGCGTCCCCGGCGCTCTCGGATGGCCTGCGGGGTGGGACCTCGGCGTTCGGGGTTCCGGCTCGGCCCCCTGAGTCCTGGGTTGCGGTTCGGTCTCCTGGGTTCCGGGTTCCGGGGTGGCGGATTCGAGGCGGGCTCGGACGGCGGCGGCCGTGTCGGCGGGGTCCGGGGCCGGGACGTCGAGGGAGGCGCCGAGAGCCAGCAACTCGGCTTCCAGGTCGTCGTCATGCGAGGTCACGGCCCACCTCCTCCCTCAGCCGGGCCAGGCCGCGGTGCGTCGCCGACTTGACGGTGCCGAGCGGCCAATCCAGCACCTGGGCGGTCTCCGCCTCCGACAGCTGTAAGAAGTACCTGCACACCACGGCCTGGCGTTCCCGCTCGGGCAGCGTCTTGACGGCAGCGAGCAGGCGGGCGCGGCGGTCGGTGGCGACAGCCGTACCCTCGGGGTCGTCGGGGGCGCGGCCGTCAGCGGTCATGCTCAGCTTGGCCGTCAGCTCGGAGCGGCGGCCGCGGGAGCGGGTCAGGTTGTGCGTCTCGTTGGCCACGATGCGCAGCAGCCAGGGGCGGAACGGCGCGTCGCGGCGGAAGGAGGCCAGGTGGCGGAAGGCCTTGACGAACGCCTCCTGGACCACGTCTTCAGCCTCGTCTCCCGCGCCCAGCATGGCCGCCGTCCGGTGCGCGAGCACGCTGTAGCGGGCGACCAACACCTCATAGGCGGATAAATCGCCGGATAGGGAACGGCCAATGGCCTCGTCGTCGTCCATGGACGTAGGAGATTCCATCGCATCGTGGTCGCCGGGGGAAGAGGTGCTCCCAGTCCGAGCTGGGCACTAGACTCGGTCAGATCCGCGAACCCCCTTTGGAGGAACGGACCCATGTCTTCTGGGTATGACCGTGTAGTGCAACCGGCGGCCGGTGACGAGGCCCTGGAGAACCACCTGGGTGGGGACGAGGCCAAGAACTATCGGCAGTACGAGTTCGACATGGTCGCACCGCATGTCGGCCGTTCCATGCTGGAGATCGGGTCCGGGCTCGGCCACTTCGCCGAGCAGTTCCTGCCGCGGCTCGACCGGCTCGTCGTCAGCGACTTCGACCCCTACTGCTGCGAGCAGCTGTCCAAGCGCTTCCACGGGCGCGACGACATCAACGTCCTGCAGTTCGGGCTGCCGTGCGACATCCCGCTCAAGGACAAGGTCGACACGGTCGTGCTCATGAACGTCCTCGAGCACATCGAGGAGGACTCCGAGGCGCTGCGGTCGCTGGCCAGGGTCACGCTGCCCGGCGGGCGGATCATCATCTGGGTGCCCGGCTACATGCAGCTCTACGGAGACTTCGACAAGAAGGTCGGCCACGTCCAGCGCTACACGCCCAAGACGCTCGGCCGCACGGTCGCCAAGGCGGGCCTCGACATCGAGGTGCTCAAGCCGATCAACTTCCTCGGCGGCATCGCCTGGTGGGCCGCCGTCCGTCGCGGCGGCGTCGGCTACCCGGACCCGCGCCTGGTCAAGATCTACGACCGCACGGTCGTCCCGACGACCCGCTTCATCGAGCGCTTCATCCGCCCGCCGTTCGGCCAGACGGTCTTCTGCGTCGCCCGCGTCCCCGGCTGACCTCTCCCGCTCCCGTACGGCAGGCTGCCGCCCCCGGCCGCCCGCCGTACTCGTGGCTGACCTCTCTGCACTGCGAAGGGCTCTCGTACGGCAGGCCGCCGCCCCCGGCCGCCCGCCGTACCCAGCTGAGGACCCGCGCCCGGCGCTTCCGGCGAGTCGATGCCGCTTTCCCGCCGCCACGACACGTCGTCCTCCAGGCACCACGGTCCCCCCTCACCGCCGCACAAGGCGCCGGCCGACCACCGCACACCTCCTCACCGACCCCGGCGCGGGAACCCTGTACGTGGGTCCAGCGCGGGAACCCCGTGCGCGGTTCTGGGTCCTCGTGTCCCGGGTTGCCCGTGACCCTAGGTGCCCACGGCCTCGGTGGTTTCAGGCGCCGGGTCGGCGGGAGGCGGGTCGGCGGGAGGCGGCGCCCTGTGCGGCGGGAAACCCAGGGCCGCGGGACACCGGTAACAGAGCCGCGTAACGGCGAGCGACCCCGCATCGCCGGAGGAGCGTCTCCCTGGACAGAGCCCGGCCGAAGTGCGTCGGGTGGCGGTGGCGGCGGCTCGCCGTACGGCAGCAAGAAAACTCACCGTGCGACAGCAAGAAAGCTCGCCGTAGGACAGCAAAAAAGCCCGCCGTAGGACAGCGGAAGGGCTGGGGAAGTGAGACGCCCCGGCCGCCGCCGTGGTGGAGGGCACGGGGCGGCCGGGGCCCGGGCGGGAGGAGGACGCCCGGGTGGAGGGGGCTATTTGATGGAGCCGGCGGTCAGGCCGCCGACCACCTTCCGTTCGATCAGGGCGAAGAGGATGATCACCGGGATCGTGGCGATGACCGAGCCGGCGAACAGGTTCTGCCAGTCGACCTCGTACTGCCCGATGAAGGAGTTCAGCGCGACCGTCAGCGGCTGGTTCTGCGGCGAGGTGGTCAGCGTGAGCGCGACCACGAACTCGTTCCACGCGGCGATGAACGTGAAGATCAGCGCGGTGATCACGCCGGGCATCGCCAGCGGCAGCGTGATCCTGAAGAGCGCGCCGAAGCGCCCGTTGCCGTCGATGAACGCGGCCTCCTCCAGCTCGCGCGGGATCGAGGAGAAGTAGGCGTTCAGGATCCACACCGCGAAGGCCAGGTTGAACCCGCCGTTGACCAGGATCAGCGACCAGATGCTGTCCACCAGCCCGAACTGGTAGAACTCCCGGTAGATGCCGACCAGCATGGCCGTGGGCTGGAACATCTGCGTGGTCAGCACCAGGATCAGGAACGCGACCCGGCCGCGGAACTTGTAGCGGGCGGTGTAGTAGGCCGCGGGCAGCGCCACCAGCAGCACGAGCAGCGTCGAGCCGCCGGCCACCTTCAGCGTGACGAACAGGTTGTGCGCCAGCCCGCCGGTCCAGAAGTTGGCCAGGTTGGACCACATCCAGTGCGACGGGAAGATCGTGGCCTCGCGCAGCGTGGACTGTGGCCGCAGCGCGGTCAGCAGCATGATCAGGTAGGGGAACAGGAAGATGAACGCGATCACGTAGGCCACGGCCGCCAGGATCACCGTCTTGAGCTTCGGCATCCGCCGGGGGGCGACCGGGCGCGACCGGGCGTGCGAGCGGGCCGGGTGCGGCGCTGTCCTGACGGCCATCACGCGACCTCCTGCTTCCATCGGGACATCTTGAGGAAGATCGCGGTCAGGATGATCACCGTGCCGAAGTTGATCACGGACATCGCGGCGGACTCACCGATGTCGGCGCCCTTGAGGATGTACATGAAGATCGTCGAGGTGGCCGTCGAGTAGCCCGGCTGGCCGTGGGTCATCGGCCAGATGATCGGGAAGCTGTTGAAGACGTTCATGACGTTGATCAGCGCGGCCACGGTCAGCGCGGGACGCAGCAGCGGCAGCGTGATCGACCAGTACGTCCGCCACTTCGTGGCGCCGTCCATCTTGGCCGCCTCGTAGACGTCCGCCGGGATCGTCGCCAGGCCCGCGAGCAGCGCGTACGTGGTGAACGGCACCGACACGAAGACGGCCACGAAGATCAGCCAGGGCATCGCGGTCGAGGCGTTGCCCAGCTGGTCGGCGTCCGCGCCGCCCATCGCGGGGATCAGCCCCAGCCACTTCCTGATGATGTTGATGACGCCGACCTCGGGGTCGAGCATCCACTTGAAGATGATCGCCGTCATCAGCACCGAGGCGGCCCACGGCGCGATGAGCGCCCACCGCGCGACCTTGCGGCCGGGGAACCGCTGGTTGAACAGCTGGGCCAGGGCCAGCGAGATCAGCACGGTGAGGCCGACGACCGCGACCACCCAGATCAGCGAGCGGAACATGATCGCCCCGAAGTCGGGCGCCGCGAACAGCTTGGCGAAGTTCTTGGTGCCGTTCGAGCCCTGGACGATGCCGAACCTGCTGATCTTCAGGAACGACGACCTGACCATCTCGACCACGGGCCAGAGCACGACCACGGCGATCAGGATCACCGCCGGCCCCACCCAGGCCAGGGGTTCCAACCTTCTCATGAAGAACCTTTCATGGAGATACGGCCGGCGGCTGGCGAGCCGCCGGCCGTACGGATCCCCGCTGGATCAGCCGGCCTCGGCGACCTTCTGCAGGTCACCCAGGGTCTTGGCCGGGTCCTTGACGGCGCCGCCGATCTGCTGCTTGATGGCGGTGTTCACCTCGGACCACTTCGGGTCCTTGAAGGGGTAGAAGCTGGCGTTGGGCAGCGCGTCGAGGAACGGCTTGAGCTTCTCGTCGCCGGCCAGCTTCTGGATGCCGCCGTTGGTCACCGGCAGCAGCTTGTAGTTGTCGACGATCTTGTTGACGGCGTCACCGGTGTAGAAGAAGTCGAAGAACTTCTTGATCTCGGCGCCGTGGCCGTTCTTGTTGAACGCCATGATCCAGTCCATGACGCCCAGCGTGGTGGTCAGCGGGCCGGTCTTGCCGGGGATGGGCGCGACGGCGTACTGGTCCTTGACGGCACCCTTGTCGAAGATCGGGATCGACATCGGGCCGCCGTTGACCATGCCGACCTTGCCGGCGGCGAAGTCCTCCCAGACCGCCTTGCGGTCCTTGGTGCCCGGGTTCGGGGTGGTCAGGCCGGCGTCGACCAGGCCCTTGACGTAGGTGAACGCCTCGACGTTCTGCGGGGCGTTGATCTGCCACTTGCCGGAGGCGTCGGTGTAGCCGCCGCCGTTGCCCAGCATCCACAGGAAGGACTCGGCCTGCGCCTCCTCCTGGCCCAGCGGCAGGCCGAAGGGCTGGCTGACGCCGGCCTTCTTCAGCTTCTCGGCGTCGGCCTTGAGCTCGTCCCAGGTCTTGGGCGGCTCGGCGATACCGGCCTTCTTGAACAGGTCCTTGTTGTAGAACAGCGCGCGGGCCGAGGACACGAACGGGATGCCGTAGGCCGTGCCGTCGACCTTGCCGAAGTCGGCGAACTTCTGCAGCATGTCGCCGGAGACGTTGGGGGACAGGACGTCGTCGACCTTGTAGAGCAGGCCGTCCTTGACGAAGCCGGAGTAGTCGCCGGTCTGCAGGATGTCGGGCACCTGCCCGTTCTGCACCATGGTGGCGACCTGCTTGTCGATGTCGTTCCAGTTGATGACCTGGACGTCGACCTTGATGTTCGGGTTCTGCGCCTGGAACTCGTCCACCACGGACTTCCAGAACTTCGTGCCCGCGTTGTCCGCCGTGGGGTTGTCGCCGTAGTCCGCGGCCACCATCTTCAGGGTGACGGGGCCTGCGCTTGACGCCTTGTCGCCGCCGCCGTTCGAGCTGGTTCCGCCCCCGCCACAGCTGGACAGGACCAGCATGGTGGCCAGGCCGAGAGCGGCACCGCCCACAAGCTTGATGTTCACCGTTGATACCGCCTTCTCGTCGGACGGGCCATGCTGGTCCGTACCAGCGGCCTGGCCCCGCCCAAGGGGATTGGGGGTGCGTGAGCCGCAGCTCACCGCGTTTGCGTCAGCGTAAGCCGGGATTCACCAGCCGGTCTATACCGCCAGATATCGGTTTGAGAACATGAGAGCAAAGCAAATGGGTCATCCGGTCTAGACCGGGGCGTCAGAGGATCTTTCTCCGCACGTTCTCGCCGCCCTCCGGCGCGCCGATCCACGGCCCCTCGATCGACGGGTCGAGGATGCCCTCCTCCAGGAAGGAGTACCGGCCCTCCAGCACGTACCGCGCCAGCCGTACGTCCTGGCCGTCGGTGTTGTCCCACAGGCTGCCGAACAGCGCGTCCACCCGCTGCCTGGCCTGCTGGCAGAACGTGTCGGCCAGCTCCTGCGGGCGGCGGCCCAGGTCGCGGGAGTCCTCGTCGGCCTTCACGCAGGCGGCCGTCATCGCGAACAGCTCGGCTCCGATGTCGACGATCCTGCCGAGGAAGGCCTGCTTGTGCTCCAGCCTGCCCTGCCACCTGGACATGCCGTAGAAGGTGGACCTGGCCAGCTTCCTGCTGGTCCGCTCCACGAAGCGCAGGTGGCCCGCCAGCGGGCCGAACTCGGCGTAGGCCGTGGGCAGGTTGCCGGTGCCCGCCACCAGCGAGGGCAGCCACTTGGCGTAGAAGCGGCCGGCCCGTTTGAGTGCCTGCGCCCGCGCCTGGCGGCTGGCCTCCGGGTCGATCAGCTCGCCGGCCGCCGACAGGTGGGCGTCCACGGCCTCCCTGGTGATGAGCAGCTTCATGATCTCCGAGGAGCCCTCGAAGATGCGGTTGATCCGCGAGTCGCGCAGCATCTGCTCGGCCGGGACGCCGCGCTCGCCGCGTGCGGCCAGCGACTCGGCCGTCTCGAACCCGCGCCCGCCCCTGATCTGGACCAGTTCGTCCAGCGCCTTGTAGGACTGCTCGGTCGAGTACAGCTTGGCCAGCGCGGCCTCGATCCTGATGTCGTTGCGCTGGTCGTCGGCCATCCTGGCGGTCAGGTCGCACACGGCCTCGAGCGCGTAGGCGGTGGCGGCGATGAAGGCGATCTTGGTGGCCACGGCCTCGTGCTCGCCGAGCTTCCTGCCCCACTGGACGCGCGCCGTACCCCACTCGCGGGCGATCTTCACGGCCCACTTGGCGTTGCCCGCGCAGGTGGCGGGCAGGCTCAGCCTGCCGGTGTTGAGCGTGGTGAGGGCGATCTTCAGTCCCTCGCCCTCACGGCCGACGAGGTTCTTCGCCGGGACCCTGACCTGGGAGAACTCGGTCACGCCGTTCTCGATGCCACGCAGGCCCATGAACTCGTTGCGCCGCTTGACCGTGATGCCGGGTGAGTCCGCCTCGACGACGAACGCCGAGATCCTCTTGCCCGTGCGGGCCATGACGACCAGGAGGTCGGCGATCACGCCGTTCGTGGTCCACAGCTTGACGCCGTCCAGGACGTAGTCGTCGCCGTCCCTGGTCGCGGTGGTGGACAGCCTGGCCGGGTCGGAGCCCACGTCCGGCTCGGTCAGCAGGAACGCCGAGATCTCGCCCCGGGCGCACCTCGGCAGGAACTCCCGCTTCTGCTCCTCGGTGCCGAACTGCTTCAGCGGCTGCGGCACCCCGATCGACTGGTGCGCGGACAGCAGCGTCGCCAGCGCCGGACAGTACGAGCCGATCAGCATCAGCGCGCGGCAGTAGTACAGGTACGGCAGCCCGAGCCCGCCGTAGTCCTCCGGGATGGTGATCCCGAACGCGCCCAGCTCCCGCAGCCCCTTGATCACCTCGTCGGGAATCCGCCCGGTCCGCTCGATCACCGCCGGGTCGACCTGCCCGTCCAGGAACCTGCGCACCGCCCTGACGAACTCCTCGCCCCGCTTGGCCGCTTCCTCCGCCGGCGCCGGCACCGGATACACCAGGTCCAGCCGGAAGTCACCCAGGAAGAGCTGCTTGCCGAAGCTCGGCCGCACCCACTCCGTCTCCCTGGCCTGTTCCCCGACCGCTCTCGCCGTTGCGTAGTCGCTCATGACGCCTCCCGGTCTCATCTCCTTCCTATGACTGCCACTGCCGTCCGGCAAGTAACTCCTCCAGTACGGCGAGCCGCCCGCCGTCGCGGAAGGCTAGGAGATCCCGCGGACGCGCAGGTACGGAGGCGGCACGTGGGCGGTGAGCCAGACGCCGTTGGCGGAGCGGTGGAAGACGTGGCCGCCGGCGTGCATGGCGGCGGCGTCGACCGTGAGGATCACCGGAGCGCCGCGGCGTGAGCCGACCTTGGTGGCCGTCTCGACGTCGGGCGAGAGGTGGACGTGATGGCGGGCCATCGGCCGCAGCCCCTCCGTCAGGATCGACGGCAGGAACCTGCCCACCGTGCCGTGATAGAGCAGCGCGGGCGGCACCGCGGATTCGAGATCCAGGTCCACCTCCACCGAGTGCCCCTGGTTGGCGCGGATCAGGCCGTCCTCGACGGTGTAGCGCCGCTTGTCGTTGCCCCCGACGACCTCGTCGAGCTCCTCCCGCGTGATCGGGAAGCCGTGGGCCGCGGCGGCCGACAGCAGCGTGTCGACCGCGACCCAGCCGTGCGCGTCGAGGTGGATGCCGATGCGCTCCGGCTCGTGACGCAGGTGCTTGGCCAGGTATTTGGAGATGCGGACGAGCCTTTTTTGCTGCATGGCTTCCATTTTAGTTTGTGTACGACGTAAGCTTACGTCGTACACAAACCTCAAGGAGGCATACGTGATCGCCATCGTCGTTCCGCTCGTCTGGCTGGGCTGGCTCATCCTGACCGAGTGGGTGCCCATGTACCCGCTCAACGACCTCGCCCCCGGCAACCTGCGCCACCGCATGCTGGCGGCCTCCATCAACTACCCGTTCCCCCTCCTGATCGCCGGCGGCGTCGCGCTGCACCAGACGTGGTCGCTGATCGCCGCCACCGCGCTGTGCGTGCTGGTCCTGATCGGCCACGTGCAGAGCTGGTGGGTGCCCTACTTCGGCACCGCCACGCCCGAGCAGCGCGAGACCTACGTGCGCGACTACTCCAGAACGCTGAAGATCATCCCGACCGAGGGCCACGACGTGGTGATCGACGTCCAGCACCTGGTCGTCGGGGTGCTCTCGCTGCTCATGTTCGGCACCACGCTCGCCGCTACCCTGGCTGGGTGAAGCAGCGAGGAGGGCGGCCCGCCGTACTGAGCCTGGACCGCATCCTGGCGGCGGCCGTCGAGGTGGTGGACGCCGAAGGGACCGAGGCCCTGACCATGCGCCGGCTCGGCGCGCAGCTCGGCGTGGCGCCCATGTCGCTCTACCGGCACGTACCCAATCACGACGCCCTGCTCGCCGCGGTGGTCAACCGGCTGTTCTCCGAGGTCGAACTGACCCTCGGGCAGAGCTGGCCCGAGACGCTGTACGGCTTCGCCGCCGCCTACCGGCGGATGCTGCTGGCCCACCCGGGGGCCGTGCCGCTGCTCGCCACCCATCCGGTGGACCTCGAGATCGGGCTCCAGCTGGTGAGCGGGCTGCTCGACCAGTTCGCCGCGACGGGCGTGGCGCAGGAGGAGGCCATCACCGTCGTCCAGTCGGTCGGCGTCTACGTGCTCGGCCACGCCCTGGCCCAGGTCGGCCCGCATGAGCCGACGCCCCCTGCCGAGTTCTACGACACCTGGTTCGACGCCGGGCTGCGCGCCATGATCACCGGTTTCTCAGCGGTGCACCGCTAGCCAGCGGCGCGCCGTATCGACCGACAGGGTCATCGGCATCAGGCGCGCCCAGGCCCGCGCGACCTTGCCGCGCCGCACGTCGGTGTGCCGGTCCAGCTCTCGCCCGATCCAGGGGAAGTCGCTGTCGTCCAGGACCACGTCCTGGTAGGTGACCCACTGCGACAGCCCGTCGACCTGCATGACGCAGCGGTACACGCGGCGGGGCGGATCGGGCCTGTACAGGTACTCGGCCAGGTGCAGGGCGGAGCAGGCCCCGTAGCCGACGCCGATGAGCAGCACGCTCGCCCCCAGCGCGTAGAGCTTGCCGAGGGGCGAGTCGGGTCCCAGGTGCGAGGTGAGCGGGTGGCCCGCCATCAGGTGCGCGGCGTGCGGGCCGGTGGCCGCGAAGGACGTCTGCGGATGGGCGCTGCGGATCGACCCGCGGCGGGTGCGCACGTAGTCGGCGATGCGTCCCGTGCTCGCGGCCGAGGTCCTGATGTGGAAGGGCGGCATCTCTGCCCTGAACGCGAGCACGTCCTGCTCCGACAGCCCGGAGACCTTGCGCAGGTGGGCGCGGGAGGTGTCGGAGTTCTCCGGCGTCGAGGTGGAGACCACCAGCGTGCCCGAGGGGCCGAGGACGTCGAGGATCGTCTCGGCGACGGTGGCCGCTCCACCGGGGATGTAGCCCATGCCGGCCAGAGACGCGTGCAGGAGCACGATGCGCCCTTCGGTCAGACCGAGCCGTTGAAGATCCTCCGCCAGATCCAATGACGACCCCTGAACCGTGTGTGAGGTAACGACGTATCCCTCACTGGCTGGCCAACTTTTGCTATCGAGTTGGAGAATAAGTGACGACGAAGCCTTTCTCCACGCGGCCGGGTGCGGTCTGCTACAGGAGCCGGGACGTCACGGGGGCCCAGAGCCGAGGAGGCGTGCGTTGACGGATATCGTCCGGGCGGACGACGGCAGGCGCATCGCGGTCGAGCAATCCGGAGACCCCTCCGGGAGGCCTGTGTTCCTTCTCCACGGCACTCCGGGAAGCCGGATGGGACCGGCGCCGCGCGGCATGCTGCTGTACCGGCTGGGCATCCGGCTGATCGCCTTCGACAGGCCGGGATACGGCGGGTCAGACCGCCTGGAGGGCCGCGACGTCGCCGCGGCGGCCGTCGACGTGCTGACCATCGCCGAGGCGCTGAAACTCGGCACGTTCGCGCTGGTCGGCAGGTCAGGAGGGGGTCCGCACGCGCTCGCCGCCGCCGCGCTGCTGCCCGGCCGGGTGACCAGGGTGGCCGCGCTGGTCAGCCTCGCCCCGCAGGGCGCCGAGGGCCTCGACTGGTACGAGGGCATGACCGAGTCCAACGTCGTGGAGTACAACGCCGCCGCCTCAGGGGTGGGCGTGCTCGAGACGCGGCTCGCGCCCAAGGCGGCCGCGATCCGGGCCAACCCCGAGAGCCTGATCTCCGGGCTCTACCAGGAGCTGTCCCCCAGCGACCGGCAGACCGTGGCCGACCTCGGCATCCGCCGCATGCTCGTCGACAACTTCGCCGAAGGACTGAAGCACTCGGCGTACGGGTGGATAGACGACGCGATGGCCTTCTCCAAGCCGTGGGGCTTCGACCCGGCCGACATCGCGGTGCCGACCCTGCTGTGGCACGGCGCGCTGGACGGCTTCTCCCCTGTCGGCCACGCGCGCTGGCTGGCCGACCGCATCCCCGACGCCAAGGTCATCGTGCAGCCCGGCGTCGCGCACTTCGGCGCGCTCGACATCCTGCCCGACGTGCTGCCCTGGCTGGTGGAGAGCTGACTACGTCGGCTGCGGCTCCAGGTCGCGGTTGAGCAGCCGCCAGTCGTGCAGCGCGGTCAGGTTGGGGTGTTCCCTGCCCAGCACCTCGGCCATGACGGTCAGCAGCCGCTCGCGCGTCTTCCTCGCCTCGGCCGCGTGCTCGGGCCGGCCTGAGCGGTGCAGCGTGACGGCCAGGTTGGCCTCGCAGGCGATCGTGTCGGGATGCCGGTCCCCCAGGGAGTCGCGCAGCAGCGACAGCGTGCGCCGCTGCAGCGTCTGCGCCCGCTCGAAGTCGCCGGTGTCGGTCAGGCAGTTGGCCAGGTTGATCGCCGCCGACAGCGTGTAGGGGTGCGCCTCGCCCGGCCCGTCGATCAGCGCGTCGAAGGTGTCCTGGGCCAGCTCCAGCCCCGCCTCGAGCTCGTCGGACTCGCGCATGTAGCAGGCGAGGTTGTTCCTGGCGGCCAGGGTGTAGGGGTGGGTGTCGCCGAGGTCGCGCCCGTAGGCGCCGACGACGTCGCGGGCGATCTGCTTGGCCCTGGGCTTGTCGCCGAGCGCGGACACGCAGCAGCCGAGCTCGAGCAGCGCCGCGGTGCGCTCGGGGTCGTTGGGGTGGTGCAGTTCGTAGCGGTCACAGGCCTCCGTCACGATCTCGGCGGCCTCGCTCTGGTTGCCGTCCTTGCGCAGCGACACGGCCAGGCTCTTGGCGGTGCGCAGGGTCTCGATCGAGTCGGGTCCCTTCTTGCTCGTCCGGTATCGATCGAGCGTCTCGCGCAGCAGCCTGGTCGACTCGCCGAACCTGCCCAGGTCGCGCAGGTCCCTGGCCACGTGGAGCGCGGAGAACAGCGTCCAGGGATCGTTCGGCCCGAGCGCCAGCCGGCGCCGCTCGAAGGTGTCCTCGTCCAGGACGAGGGCGCCGCCGGAGTCTCCGATGAGCCGCAGCGAGACGGCCAGGTTGTTGGCGGCCGACCAGGTCTGGCGGTGATCCTCGCCGAAGAGGTCCCTGAGCTGCTCAAGGGTCTGGGTGTCGCGGGCCAGCGCCTCGGTGAACCTGCCGAGCCCGCGCAGGTCCGCGGCCACGCCGAAGGCCGTCATCAGCGTCTCGGGGTGGTCGGGACCCAGGTCAGGGGATGCCTTCTGATGCTCGAGCGCCCGGGCGTCCAGGTCGTAGGCCTCGCGGTAGCGACCCTGGGAGCGCAGCAGGTTCGCGGTCAGGCGCTCCAGCTGCAGCAGGTTCGTCCTCAGCGAGTCGTCCTGCGGACTCTGCTGAATCCTGTCCTCCCACACCCGGTGAACCGTCCCGGCGAACTCCACCCCTTCCTCCAGCTCGCCCCGCTGCCACAGGTAGCGGACCCGGTCGAGCAGCAGTTGCCTGGTCTCCTCGCGGGAACTGCCGACCGCCTGCGACGGCTCCAGGTGCGGCCAGATCTGGTCGTAGAGCGCCCACATCTCCGGGTCGTCCGTGCCGCCCTCGCGAGGCCGCGCCGCCACCAGGATCTCGTGCACCTCCTGCCGGGTGCGCTCCGCGGCCTCCTCGTCGAGCTGCCCCCTGATCGCGGCCTGCACCAGGCGGTGCACCTGGATCGCGTTGCTCTCCACCTTGGCCAGCGAGAACTTGGTGATCTCCCGTACGGCCTGCCCGATCATCAGCCGCGAGCGCATCCTCCTGTCGTAGGGCAGGAGCAGCCTGGCCACCACATCGCTGTCGATCATCCGCATCGCGATGGGGTCGGGCCCGAGGAACGCGCACAGCTGCATCAGCCGGGCCGCGGCGGGAGACCGGGACTCCAGCTGCCGGAGCGAAACGTTCCAGGTGGCGGCCACCTGGAGCGGGTAGTCCCGCGACTCGGCGACCTCGCCCACCTCCCGCAGCTGCTCCTCGAACAGCTCGATGCACTGCGCGGCTGTCATCCCGGTCTCGGCCAGCCAGGCGGCCGCCTGCTCGACCGCCAGCGGCAGGAACCCCATCGATCCCGCCACCGCCAGCGCGTCCTCGTCACTGAGCCCGGAGACCCGCATACGCAGGTGCTGGACGGCCTCCTCCTGGGTGAAGACGTCCACGTCGAGCGACTCGGCGACAGTGCGCCAGCCGGCGTTGCGCGAGGTGACGATGACGTGCCCGGTCCCGCCGGGCAGGAAGCCGGACACCGCTTCAGGGCTGTCGGCGTTGTCGAAGATCAGCAGCCATCTGCGGTACGGCTGGCCCCTGCGCAGCGCCTCGCGCACCGCGTCGGCCGCCTCGCTCATCCTGCTGGTCGCGACCGACAGGCCGAGCGTCTCGGCGAGCTCGGCCATCGCGGTGTTGATCAGCGCGGGCTGCTCGGCGGCCACCCACCACACCACGTCGTAGTCGGCCATGAACCGGTGGGCGTACTCCAGCGCCACCTGGGTCTTGCCGACCCCGCCCATGCCGTGGACCGCCTGCGGGAGCACGACGGTGGCGCTGCCCGCCACGAGCTGGTCGCGCAGCCGCTCCAGCACCTCGCTGCGGCCGGTGAACTGGGGGTTCCTGCCCGGGACGTTCCACACCGGCGGGATGGCGCCGGGGAAGCGGGGCGCCGGGTAGGCGGGATGCTCGGTGGCCGGCGCCGTCCTGCCGACCGCGCGCAGCAGGAGCTCGGTGGCCTGCGCGGCGTCCAACCGCCCCAGGTCGACCGGTGACCAGTCGGCGAACGCCTCGGGGACCCGCACGTCGGTCACCCTGATCGGGATCAGCGTGCGGTTGGCGCGCAGCGGGTCGGCGGCGGCCGCGGCCTCGAGCACCGTGCGGCCCTCCTTGGAGCGCAGGTAGGCCGACGACAGCACGACGATCGTCTGGGAGGCCGCCTCGACGGTGTGCTCGGTCGACTGGGGCGCCGCGGCGTCGTTGTCGCGGGTGAGCACCTGGATGCCGGCGCGCTGCAGGGTGGCCTTGATCCAGTCGGCCCACATGCGCTCCTGCGGCATGTAGCTGAGGAACACGTCGGCCGGCCTGGTGGGCCGCCTGCGCACGAACACGTCCTGGTAGCGCCGGTGCACCTCCTCGTCGAGCTTGGCCAGCTCGCTGACCTCCCCCTCGGTGATGAATCTGGCCAGCCGTACGTAGGCGGCCAGCAGCGGCGACGGCAGCCCCGGGGCGTCGGCCAGCGTGGCGAGGGTCTCCTCGAAGGCGTAGAAGGGCAGGTAGGGGATCTCCACGTCGGCCCAGTACCTGTCGAGGTCGCTGCCCTCCAGGCGGCTCGGCAGGCCGGCGAACTTGATGCGGGCCAGGGCGCGGCCGTTGTCGAGCTTGACCTTCTCGGCGCTCTCGATGCGCATCGGCACCGGCAGCACGCGGATGTTGCGCTCGCCGTACCTGTTGACGATGCTGCGCGCGACGGCGGCGGCGCCCTCGATGCTCTGGTCGCTCAGCGTGAAGCAGTCGACGACCACGTCGGGCATCTCGATGGTGCAGATGTCGGCGATGTCGCTGAGCCCGGTGCGGGAGTCGATGAGCACGTAGTCGTAGTGGCGCTTCATGTCGGCGCGCAGCGCGGCGAAGAACTGGCCGCCGCCCAGGCGGTCGTAGAAGTTGTCCCAGTCGAAGCTGGAGACCAGCGAGGAGTAGTCGCGGTTCTGCCTGCCGGCCGAGATGAAGTCGAGCGTGCCGTCGCCGGGGAAGTAGTCCCAGCTGATGGAGACAGCGTGCGGCAGCACGCGGGCGTAGTCCAGGTGCCAGTCGAGCGGGCGCTGGTCGTCCTGGTGGGCCGCCGTCCAGGCGTAGTCGCTGATGATGTCGATGACGCCCTTGGTGTCGCGCAGCACGCCGGCGCCGAGGAAGGGGTGGAAGAAGCGGTGCAGTCCAGGCGATTCCAGGTCCCAGTCGACGGCCAGCACCCGGTGTCCGTGCGAGGCGAGGATCCAGGCCGTGTTGGCCAGCGACATCGTGCGTCCGGTGCCGCCCTTGTAGGAGTAGAAGGTGATGATGCTGCCTTCGCTCATCGTGACTCTTCCCGCCCTTCTGAAGGACCAAGCAGCCGGGGACGTCTGACGGCGGGCCCCTGCGGAGGAAAGGTCCTCGCGACCCTGAGGAATCTGCTGCCGACCACGCGAGCGACGTCAAGCAGAGTTCTACCAAACTGCTGGACGGTGGGGATACCACTGTCGACGCTTCTGGCGGCGGCGCGTCCTTCGAGCAACTTGCGGCCGAGCGTGCGCTCGGCGACGTCCCGCAGGTCGGGGTCGTCGTCGGCGCGCGGCCACGGCATCAGCACCGCGATCCAGGGCTTGTGCAGCGCGTCGAAGGCGGCCAGCCGCTCCCGCCGCTCAGGTACGGCCAGCGTCCACGGATCCACCAGCAGGATCCCCGGCCAGGCGGGATGTTCGCCGCCCGACAGCAGCTCGTCCACGTCCTCGTCGAAGGACCGCAGGACCGGCTGGTACTCCTCGCGCCTGGCCAGCTCGGCGGCGTAGCGGGCGATCGGGCCCTTCGAGGTGGGGTAGTAGGGGTTCCAGTCCAGCTCGCGCTCGCCGTAACGGTCCGCGGCCCCGCCCGCGGGAAGGCTGTCCACCGTCAGCGAGGCCACCGTGATGTGCAGCGGCGCCCGCCGCGCCGGCCCCTTGAACGCGTTGGGCGCCCCGAAGTAGTCGGTAGGCACGCCCTGCGCGGGCTGCGCGTGCCCGGCCGCCTCGACGACCCGCCTGGCCAGGTGGTCGACCGTCTTCTCGTAGTCGCTCCTGAACCTGTTGAGCTTCATGATCCCGTAGAAGCCCATGGTGTCGTACGGCTCGCCCAGCGCCTCGGCCGTGATCCGCGGATCCTTGGCGACCTCCGGCGTCTCCGACGGGCTCACCGGGGTCCACAGCGCGGGCACGATGGCCTCGAGGGAGCCGCGCTTGGCGAAGGCGGACCACTCCTTGCCGCAGAACTCGCTGGCGAAGTACCGCGGCGAGTAGAGCGGCACGAACACCCGGCAGGTCGCCACCGCGGAGGCCAGGTGCGTCTCGTCGCCTGCCATGAAGCCCGCCTCGTCCAGGTGCCGGACGTCGGCCAGCTGGGCCACCTTGACGCGCAGGTCGTTGAAGAGCATGAACACCCAGCGGTCTGGATCCCGCTCGTCGTCCTGGTCGCCGGGCGTGCGCGCGTAGCTCAGGAAGAAGTAGGGCCGGCTCGTCATGGGGCCTCCCTGGATCTCGGGTCCTGGGGAGTCTCGAAGACGTTCTCGAGATTCTTGAATCGGTTGGGGTTGCACGACCTGAGGTTGGTCGCCCGCGCCACGCTGACGATGCGCCAGGCGATCTCGTAGGTCGCCTCTTGGTAGTCGTGCCGGTATTTCTCGACGCTGGCCAGCTTGAACAGGCCGAACCTGCGGTAGTTCTCCCCTATTTCCGTGTGCCAATCCTGTAAATGGCCGGCGCACGGCGGGATCTCTTTCCTGTCGACGGGCGCCCAGAGAACCGGAATCATCGCCCGCACCGGAACCTTGCGGCGGCTGTTGTGCACGGCCTCGCGCCTGGCGAAGCCGTCCCATTCCTGGCCGCAGTAGGGGCGGGTGAAATAGCGAGGCTGGTACATGGGGACGAAGACGTAGCAGTCGGCCAGCGCGCGGTAGATGCCGGGCTCCCAGTCGTCGCCCGTGCGCAGGTTGCGGTCCATGAACCCGGCGGCCTCCGCGCTGGGCGCGGCCGTCAGCTGGAGGATGTTCGTGCGCAGGTCCTGGAAGAACTTGAACGCCAGCCGGTCAGGGTGCTCGCCGTCGACCGAGTCGGTTGGGGGGCTGTGCGCGTAACTGAAGAAGAAGTAGGGGCGCACTCGCACCCGCGGTGTTTCCCGTGGTCCCATCCAGCGCGCCCTCCGGCCTTCGGCGGTGAGCCCAAAATATAGGAAATTTCGGGGCCGGGGAGGTTGCCGGGATGAATTCAGCGAAAGGAGGCGAGCGTCGCGCGCATTCCGCCGACGAACCGCTGCCCCAGCGGCGTCAGGCGCCCGGAGTCCAGCAGGATGCGGGCGCCGTCGAGGGTCGCGGAATACCATCGCCCGAATTCGTCCTCCTGGCGGGTTCGCCAGAAATCCGTGACCGCTATATGCGCATATGTCCCCTGAAGGATGGCTTCCAGTGGGCGCGGGTCGTCCCGCCATTCCACGCGGTAGCGGCGCTCCGGCTCGCCCCGGATCGTCAGGTCGACCAGGTCGAGCACCGCGCCCAGCTTCACGTGCTGGAACTCGTGCATGAGCAGCTTGGCCAGGCTGTCGGCGCTGCCCGGCCTGGCCACCGCGACCGCGCCGAAGGCGTGCCGCGCCGTCGAGCTGCGCTCGGTCCCGCCGGGGACCAGCGGGGTGATCGTGGTCAGCCCGGCGGCGATCGCGCCCGCGTACTCGGGCGGTATCAGCTCGAAGGCCTGGCCGAGCATGGACTGCCATGCCTGGACCTCCTGTTCTGACAGGCGGGGGGCGGGGGGCCAGTGGTGGCAGTCGCGCCACGGGTCGAGGTCCTCGATCCTGACGCGCAGCCCCTTCGCGTCGAGCATGCGGATCGGCTCCAGGTCCGCCAGGATCCCCTGCTCCCCGGTCTCGACGCGGACGGGTGCGCCCGGCGGCACCGTGATGCGCCCCAGCGTCGGCAGGTAGATCATGCCCTCGGGGTCCGGCTTCATCGTCACGGCGCCGGGCAGCCCCGCGCGGGCCAGCCCCGCCGCCGCCAGCCTGGCCGGGTAGCCGGGGTCCTGCCCGGGACGCGCGAGGTGGTTGACCGCCCACACCCGGAAGTACGGGTGCAGCAGCAGGTCGGCGAGGATGTCGGGCCGCGCCTCCTCCAACCGGTTCAGCGCCCGCCACACCCCGTCCGGCCCGCGGACCGCCCTGGCCAGCCCCTTGACGATGCTGAGCTGCGCCTCGGCCAGCGCGGTGATCGCCGCCGCGGAGCCGTACCCCGAGGCCAGCTCGTCGAGATGGCGCGCGGGCAGCGTGTGGGTCGGCGGCGGCGTCGCGGCGCGCGACTTGACGTGGTCGATGAGCCCGAGCAGGTCGGCGCAGTAGACGGACGGGTTGGCGAAGCCGTTCGCCGTCGAGTACCGGTGCGCGTAGAGCCCGCCGCCGCAGATCCCGACCACGGGACACGTCCGGCAGATCTCGCACAACCCCTCGACCCCCGTACGGCGCGCCAGGATGCCGGGATGGGTGGCGGCCGCGTCGAACCCGGCGGTGGTGAGGCTGAGCCCGGTGGCGGGGGCGCCGTCGTAGGCGGTCTTGAGCGAGTCGGCCTGCTCCAGCGACCCGTCGGTCTCGACCACGATGAGGTCGGTGGGTTCGAGCCCGATCGCCTCCGTCAGGCTCGGCTCTCCCCTCAACCGGCGCCGCACGGAGTCGAACAGGCGGATGCCCATCGGGCGGCCGTCGCTCACCCACCGGTCGTAGATCCTGGTCAGCCAGGCCGCGTAGTCGCCCGGCCCGCCCGGCGGCGGGTGGTCGTGGGTGGCGTGCGGGAGCAGCAGGTCGATCCTGGGCGGCTCGAGCGCCAGCAGCGCCTCGTAGACGGCGATCGGGTCGTTGGCCAGGTCGATCGTGCACAGCAGGCCCGCGTACGCGTCCGGATACCGCGTCCTGAGCAGGTTGATCGCCCGGGTCACCGCGGCGTGGCTGCTGCGGCCGTCGGCGTATCGCCTGTGCAGGTCGTTGGCCGCCCGGTCGCCGTCGAGCGAGATGCCGACCCGCACGCCGTACTCGGCGAACAGGTCGCAGAACTCCTCGTTCAGGCGCACGCCGTTGGTGTGCACCTGCAGCACCGGCTCGCACAGCGGATCGAGCGCCGCGCGCAGCGCGCCGAGGACGGCCCGCAGCCCTGGCACGCCCGCCAGCAACGGCTCCCCGCCGTGCAGCGTCACGTGAACCCGGTCTAGGCCGTGGGCCGTGACGTGCTCGGCGATGCGCGCGGCCACCAGGCGTGCGGTCCGCTCCGGCATCCTGGGCGGCTTGGCGCGCCAGCTCCGGTCGGCGTGCTCGTAGACGTAGCAGTGGTCGCAGGCCAGATCGCACCGGCCGTACACCTTCAGCACGAACTGCCGGAACGGCGCTCCCACGGCCCTGGGCCGCTCAGATGCTGGAGTTGAACGCCGCGACCTGGTCCTGGTCGTGGGTGAGCCGGAGCCTGCCGAGCAGCGCCGCGACGGACGCGTCGTCGATCTCGGAGAGCGAGACCCCGTTCAGATTCGCCAGCGACGACACGATCCCTGACTCATCACTATTGCCGTTCATCAGCCGTCCTTGTCTGAAGAGCGGTAAATGACATGGCTCTAGGTGATTACGTACCTGGCTTCTCCCCCGCTGGCAAGAGGCTTTGGACCGATGGCGGCGCGGAGGCCGCGCTGTACATGATCGAGTCATGAGATATCGGATGTTCGGGCAGACGGGATTACGGGTTTCCGAGCTGTTCCTGGGGGCGATGACGTTCGGCGAGCAGGGCGGCGTCGGCGCGCCCCTGGAGGAATGCCGGAAGATGCTGGACGCCTACGCGGAGGCGGGCGGCAACGTGGTCGACACCGCGATCAACTATCGCGGCGGCGCCAGCGAGGAGTTCCTGGGCGAGCTGCTTGCCGGGCGCAGGGACAGGTTCGTGCTGGCCACCAAGTACACGGTCTCGCGCGACGGCGCCGACCCCAACGCGGCGGGCAACCACCGCAAGAACCTGACGCTGTCGCTCGAGACGAGCCTGCGCCGCCTGCGCACCGACTACGTGGACGTCTACTGGGTGCACCTGTGGGACGAGCACACCCCGATCGAGGAGACCATGCGCGCGCTGGACGACGCGGTCGGTTCGGGGAAGGTCCTCTACATCGGCATCTCCGATGCTCCGTCCTGGATCGTGGCCAGAGCCAACACGCTGGCCGAATGGCGCGGCTGGACCCCGTTCGCCGGGCTCCAGGTGCCCTACAGCCTGCTCAACCGCGACATCGAGCGCGAACTGCTGCCGATGGCCGAGTCCTTCGGCCTCACCGTGGCCGCCTGGAGCCCGCTGGCGGGCGGGATCCTGTCGGGCAAGTACGTGAAGGGTACGGCGGGCCAGGGAACCCGCGTGTCCCCGGACTCCATCGGCGAGCACGACCTGGCGGTGGCCAGGACCGTGCAGGAGGTGGCCGACGAGCTCGCCGCCACGAGCTCGCAGGTGGCGCTGGCCTGGACGCGGGCCAGGTCGCGGGCCGTGCACCCGATCGTGGGGGCGCGCTCGGCGGCGCAGCTGGCCGAGAACCTCGTGTCCGTGGAACTGCCCGAGGAGGCCGTGCGACGGCTGGAGGAGGCGACCGGGTTCCGGCGCGGGTTCCCCGCGGACTTCATCGCGCAGACCTCGCCGTGGGTGTTCGGCCAGGTGTCCTCACAGGTGGATGGACGCCGGATTTAATCAGTTGTGTCCCTTCGGGGCGTCCCCCTATCGTCAAGGACATGCGCCTTTACCTGTGATTCGCCGAGATCAGCCCACCCGCCCGTCCAGACGCGGCAGCTGAGCTTGTCGACCGGCCACGGCCGCGTCGGAGAGTCCCGTAAAGGAGCCATGCTTTATGCGAGTTCGTTCAGGCAAGAAGACCACCAAGTCCGACCTTCCGCGCCAGATGCCCAAGGTCCCGCAGCGGCCGATCGCGCCGCCGCGTCGCATCCCGCAGAAGGGCCGCTGATCTACTACCAGGATGGTAGTAAGTCGCGGGCGCGCGTCCCGAAACGCCACGGGACCCCCGCACACGACGGCGCCCCGGCCTCACACCGAGACCGGGGCGCCGTTCGCCGTCCACGGGTCAGAGCCGCTCGATGATCGTGACGTTGGCCTGGCCGCCGCCCTCGCACATCGTCTGCAGGCCGTACCGCTTGCCGGTGCGCTCCAGCTCGTGCAGCAGCTTGGTCATCAGGATCGCGCCGGTGCCGCCCAGCGGGTGGCCGAGCGCGATCGCGCCGCCGTTGGGGTTGACGCGCGCCGGGTCGGCGCCGAGCTCCTTGATCCAGGCCAGCGGGACCGGGGCGAACGCCTCGTTGATCTCCACGACGTCGATGTCGTCGATGGACATGCCGGCCTTCTTCAGCGCCCGCTGCGTCGCCGGGATCGGCGCCGTCAGCATGAACACCGGGTCGTCGCCCATCAGCGCGAGCTGGTGGATCCGCGCCCGCGGGGTGAGCCCGTGGTCCTTGACCGCCTGCTCGGAGGCGATCAGCACCGCGCCCGAGCCGTCGGATATCTGCGAGGACGTGGCCGCGGTGATCTGGCCGCCCTCCTTGAGCGTCTTGAGCCCCGCCATCTTCTCCAGCGTCGTGTCGGGGCGCGGGCCCTCGTCGTCCTCGACGCCGTTGACGGGCGCGATCTGGTCCTTGAAGTAGCCGTTCGCGATGGCCTTGGCCGCGCGCTGGTGCGACTCGAAGGCGAACTGCTCCAGCTCCTCGCGCTTGAAGCCCCACTTCTCGCACATCAGCTCGGCGCCGCGGAACTGGGAGATCTCCTGCTTGCCGTACCTGTCCACCCACATGTCGCCGAAGGGGAACGGCATGCCCTTCTCCAGGGCGGCGGTGATCGACGAGCCCATCGGCACGACGCTCATCGACTCGACGCCCGCGGCCACCACGAGGTCCTGCGTGCCGGACATGACGCCCTGCGCGGCGAAGTGGATCGACTGCTGCGAGGAGCCGCACTGCCTGTCGATCGTGACGCCGGCGGTGGTCTCCGGCAGGCCCGCGCTGAGCCAGGCGTTGCGCGCGATGTCCATGCTCTGGGGGCCGAACTGCATGACGCACCCCATGACGACGTCCTCCACCGCCACGGGGTCCACGCCGGTGCGGTCGATCAGCGCCTTCAGCGTGTGAGCGGCCAGGTCAGTGGGGTGGACGGTGGACAGGCCGCCCTTCTTCTTGCCGACCGGGGTGCGGACCGCCCCGACGATGTACGCCTCTGCCACAGTGCCTCCATGGAAAACCGAGCAATATTCGGTTACTCATGGAGCGTACAACAGAATCCTATTCCGGAGGGAGGAGGTCCCCCGCGGCCTCGATCCTGAACCGCCACCGGTCCACCGGCACGCCGTTCAGCCTGTCGGCCAGCTCCAGCGCCAGCGCGCCCAGCTTCGCCTGATCCTCCCCGCGCAGCTCGATCGCCGTCAGCTCCGTCGCGAAAGGCACGATCTCCTGTACGGCCGGCGGCCCCTCCTTCTGCGGCACCACCACCGCCCGGATCCCGTCGGCCTCGAAGACGAACTCCTCCTCGCCGGGTTCCAGCGGCGACAGGTCCGTGGGCTTCTCCGGCACGATCACCGCCGGGCCGCCCCTGCCCTCGTCGGCCGGGTCGCTCACCTCGCCGCGGCACACGGCCAGCCCGCCCAGCCGGAACGCGATGCCCTCCGCCAGGAAGCGGTCGAAGTAGTCGAACGGCAGCGGCCCCTCGGCGCTCACCCGGCACGCCCACACGCGGTCCAGCTCGCCGCCCACCAGGTCCGTCTCGGCCTGCTCAGGGGCGTGCACCCGGACGTCGGCCGCCACGATGTCGTCACCGTCCGCCCTGGCCTCCGGGTCGGCCAGCCGTACGATGCGCAGCAGCTCATCCCTGGACGGCCTGGTACGCATGGCGGCCGTCGGGCCGGTACGCAATCTCCGCTTCGCCATCCAGCCCATGTCGCGCCCTCCGGGGGTCAGCCTCGATAGGAGCTCGTCATCGTCGCGTAGACGATGATGTTGTCTTTGTAGTGACCGATCGTGCGGTCGTACGTGCCGCCGCACGTGATCAGGTGTAGCTGAGCGTTCGTCTGATTGCCGTAAACACGCTGGGTCGGGAACGTCTTCTTGCTCGCCTGCTCCACACCGCCGACCGTGAAGACCGCGGTGAGGCCGTCCTGGCGCTTGACCTCGATGGTGTCGCCGTTGCGGATCTCCCACAACCTGCCGAAGACCGCGGTGGTGGTCCTGGTGTCCTTGTGCCCCAGGATGATCGCGGGTCCCGCCTCACCCGGGGTGGACATCTCCCGGTACCACCCGGCCAGGTTGGCCTTGTCCACCGGCGGCACCTCGATCGCGCCGTCCTTGGCCAGCCCGATCGACTCGATGGGCGCATTGACGCCGAGCCGCTTGATCACGATCCGCTTCGGCGTCGACGGCATCAACGGCGGCGCCGGCACCAGCGCGGGCAGCGGCGGCGGCGCGGTCGGCGCGGCCTTGAACAGCGCCTGCTGCGGCATCCCGCTCGGCTGCGCCGCCAGCTGCAACTGATCACGCCCGTCGCCGTCGCCCAGGCCGTACTCACCGGGCGACTTGATCACGATCAGCAGCCCCGCGACCACCGCCACCACTCCGGCGACGGCGGCCAGGATCAGCGCCCCCTTCACCCGGTTCAGCCCTTACCGAGCCCGCGCCGCCGCAACACGAGCCCTCCAGCTCCCGCGCCCACGATCAACAGCGAGCCCACCAGCAGGAACACCCGCCCATCAGGCCCGATCTCCCCACCCCCACCAGTGTCAGCTCCCGCCTTCGGCGTCTTGGAACTCTTCTTGGTCGGCGAAGCGGTGACGAACTTCGTCGTGGTCTTGGTGGGCTTGGGCGTATGCGAGTTCGTGGGCGTGCTGGTGCTGGTGCTGGAGTTGGTCGGCGTCGACGTGCTGGAACTGCCGGAGGTCACGGAGAAGGTGTACGACTTGAGCGCCGACTCGTTCTGGACCGTGCACTCGATCATCGGCGAGGTGCCGCCGGAGGAGTTCGCGCCGAAGTTGAGCTTGCCTGGCTTCACGGTCACCGTGCCCACCGTGGTGGGCGTCGCCTTCAGACTGACCGAAGCCGTCGGCAGCGGGATGGTGGCTCCCGGCGTGATCGTGCCGAGCGTGCCCTGACCGGTCGCCGAGGTCAACCCGCTGATACCGGTCATCGCGGCGTACGCGTAGAGGGTGGGGCTGAGCGTGCCGGTCGAGGGCGCCTTCAGCTCGTAGCCGGTCTCGTACGTGCCGGTCCAGCCGATGCTGAACTGCTGGTTCGTCTGGGCGCTCGTGGGCGGGGTCAGCGTCGTCTTGATCTTGACGGTCTGACCGGTCGTGTCCGTGCTACCGGCCGTGCACTTGTACTCGACCACATCAGTCCCGGTCCCGCCGCCCGAACCACTCTGGACCGTGAGCTTCAGGGAGCCCGGCTTGATCGAAACTGTCGTGGCACCGGTGCTCGCCGCGGTGACCTTGTATTTCACGGTAGCGGCGGGAACGCTGGTCGGCGACGACGTCGTGATCGAGCCGCCCGTCTTCGCGCCGGCATCGCTGACCGTGCCGCCGGTCACGGTCAGCGTGGCATCCACCTGCATCGTGGACGCCGCAGTCACGGCGGTCGCGAGCGTGAGCTGCGGAACAGCCAGCGAGACGTCGATGGACCCGCCGGCCTGCACCGTGTCGGCCGTAACGCTGAGATCCACCGTCGGCGAGCCCGTGATCGCGGTGCCTGAGCACGTGTAGGTGATGTGCTTAGGGCCCTTGTCGCCCGTACCGGTTCCGATCGGCACGGTCACCTGCTGCTGCTCTGTCGACGACGGCGTACACGTCGACACGGGGTCTGTTAACGCCGCCTGCGCCGGCGAAGAAACAGCCAGCGCTGCACCGGTGAACAGGAGAAGCGTGCTTGCGATCCCCAGGGCAGATGTCTTCTGGGCGAGGCGGCGCCGCGCCTTGGACGTCAGCACTGTCCATCTCCGTTCAGCACAGGTTCAACAGGCGTACCAGGATTGCAGCCGTTGGTCACAGTTGGGTTGAGAACATACGAACTCCGTCTGTAAATATCCTCCGAGCTATAAAGCCGTCATCAAATCCGCTCTTGATCGAACCTGCGCCAGGGCGCGAGGTCAGCCCTTCTTCTTGGAGAGGGTGGCGTAGACGATGATGTTGTCGGAGAAGCTGTGAGTGGTCTTGTTGTAGACGCCGCCGCAGGTGATCAGGCGGAGTTGGGCGTTGGCGGTGTTGCCGTAGACCCTGGCCGTGGGGAAGGAGTTCTTGCCGGCCTGCTCCACGCCGCTGACCGTGAAGCGGGTGACCTTGCCGTCCGATCGGTAGACGTAGATCTGGTTGCCCTTGGCCAGTTCGTGCAGGCGGTAGAAGACGGCGTCGCCGCGCTTGGTGCTCACGTGGCCGTTGATGACCGCGGGGCCGAGCTCGCCGGGAACGGGGCTGAAGCGGTACCAGCCCGTCTGGTTGGGCTTGGTGAGCGGCGGGGTGTCCAGGGCGCCCTTGATGTCGACCGTCACGGGCCCGATGGGGGCGTTGACCTTGATGGCCGGGATCTTGATGCGCGTGGGCCTGGCCCGCGTGGTCTTGGTCTTGGCCGGCGGGATGGGCGCCACGATCGGCGCGGCGGCGGCCGGAGGCGGGGCGTCCAGGCGGGCGGGCATCAGCGGGACGTTCTTGCCGCCGGGTCCGACGGTCGGCGGCAGCTCGTAGGCTCCGGCGTTCTGGATCTGCACGGTGCTGCCCTGCGGCCGCGGCCCGGGACCCGAGCCGTCGTCGACCTTGGGCGCGAGCGACAGCAGGCCGACCATGATGGCGCCCACACCGCCCAGCGAGCCGGCGATCAGCACGCCGGGCAGGACCTTGTTGGTTGACGACTTCATCGGACTATCCCTCCGGCGTGCTCGGCCCGGCGCCGCCGTAGCAGCAGGCCGCCGGTCGCGCTGCCCATGAGCAGCACAGATCCTCCCGCGATCAGGGCGTACGGCTGCCGCCCCTGCTCGGGCGCCTCCCCGGTCTCGACGCCGCCCTTGGGCGTCTTGGCCACCTGCGCCTTGACGTACTTGGTGGTGGTCGGGCTGGCGGTGGCCGTGACGGTCTTGGTCCCGGTGGCCCTGGGCAGCACGATCACCTGCCCCATCCCGTTGGTGTTGGTCGCGCTCGGGGTGCCGGTGTGCCCGGGGGTGGAGCTCGTCGTGGTCGGGGTGCCCGTGGGCGTGCCCGTCGTGGTCGGCGTTCCCGAGGTCGTGGGCGTGCCCGAGTTCGTGGGCGTGGCGCCGGGGACGGTGAGCTCGATCGAACCGGGGTCGTTGATCAGCGTGCAGGTTGCCTGGTCGTGCAGCGGCGGCTCGCTGAGTTCACCGGTGATCACCTTGACGGCATCCACGTAGGCGGTCTTCGCCTCGGTGTTGACGATCTGGATGGAGTGCGGGCCGTACGGCAGCTCGGGCGAGGTCCAGAGGTTCTCCTGCGCCTTGGTGCCGGTCATCGGGATGCCGTTGGCGTCCTTGCCGGGCTCGACCAGACCGTCGGTGATCGGGTGGCCGTCCAGGAGGATCTGGATCTTGCTCAGGTCGCGCTCGCGGCGGCTGATGTAGGACACCTGGGTCCCGGTGAAGTCGAGCCGCGCCGCGGCACCGAGGTCGGTGGTCTTGTGCAGGTCGTTGAGGTAGTCGCCGAACTCGGCCTCGGTGTTCTCACGGGTCCACGTGCCGCCGGGGTAGGCGAGCTTGTGGTTGTTCACCATCACCTCGCCCTTGGCGGGCGTGAACCGTACGGCGAGCGCGCCCGGCGTGACCCGGATCGTCCCAGGCCGCTGCACCAGGCCCGCGTCCGAGAGCCCTTCGGGCACTACGAGCTGGGACCCGGGCACCAGGGCGTCCTGCTCCTTGCCGCCCTTGGGCCGCAACTGGCCGTTCCATGCGCCGGTGATGTCGACGATGCCCTCGAGGTTCAGCTGTGAGCCCTTGGCGAAGAAGCCCGGCGAGCCGAACCGCCGGTTGCCGAGGTACTTCAGCGACCACCCGACGTTCAGCATCCCGCCTTCGGCCAGCCTGGGCGTGATCCGCGCCTCGAGTTGGACGCCTTCGCTCCCGGCGACCCCGCCTACGCAGTTGTACTTCGCCACGAGGGAGGCCTCGGCGTGGCCGGGGGACATCGAGATCGATAACGCGGCGGATGCCGCGACGCCGACCGTTGCGGCGATCAACGCTTTGCGCCACCCACTCACGGCACACACTCCAGATCACCAAATAGACCGAAGGTAGATCCTAGAGTCGAAAATGCTGCGACACATGCATATTTCTCCGTCTCCAGACACTTGTGATGAACCCGTAGCCGATCGGGTATACCTTCGGGTAACAGAATCAGATTCTGGAGGCGCCCCAATGCAGCGAGACCTCTTCGACGAGGAGCATCTGCTCTTCAGGGAGACCGTGCGCGAGTTCCTGACCCGCGAGGTCGTCCCGCACCACGCCGAGTGGGAGAAGGACGGCATCGTGCCGAGGGAGGTCTGGAAGAAGGCCGGAGAGCTCGGCATGTTCGGCTTCTCCGTCCCCGAGGAGTACGGCGGGGCGGGCATCACCGATTTCCGCTACAACACGGTCATCCTCGAGGAGATCACCAGGGCGGGCGCGAGCGGGCTCGGTTTCTCGCTGCACAACGACGTGATCGCGCCCTACCTGGTCGAGTTGACCGACGAGGAGCAGAAGCAGCGCTGGCTGCCCGGCTTCGCCTCGGGCGAGCTGATCACCGCCATCGCGATGACGGAGCCGGGCGCCGGCAGCGACCTGCAGGGCATCAGGACCACCGCGGTCCGCGAGGGCGACCACTACGTGGTCAACGGCCAGAAGACGTTCATCACCAACGGCATCAACGCCGACCTGGTGATCGTGGTCGCCAAGACCGACCCCGAGCAGGGCGCCAGGGGCACCACGCTGCTGGTCGCGGAGCGGGGCATGGAGGGCTTCCAGCGGGGCCGCAACCTGGACAAGATCGGCATGAAGGCGCAGGACACGGCCGAACTGTTCTTCGAGAACGTGCGCGTGCCCGCGGCCAACGTGCTCGGCAAGCAGGAGGGCCAGGGCTTCTTCCAGTTGATGAACAACCTTCCGCAGGAGCGCATGTCGATCGCGGTGGGCGCGGTCGCGGCGGCGGAAGCCGTACTGGAGCAGACCATCGAGTACTGCCGGACACGACAGGCCTTCGGACGAAATATCGGGAAATTTCAGAACACCCGCTTCGTCCTGGCCGAGCTCGCCACCGAGACCGAGATCGCCCGCCACTACGTCGACAAGAGCATCCAGGCGCTCAACGCCAAGCAGCTCACAGTGGTCGACGCGGCCAAGGCCAAGTGGTGGACCACCGAGCTGCAGAACAGGGTCATCGACCGCTGCCTCCAACTGCACGGCGGCTACGGCTACATGCTGGAGTACCCGGTCGCCAAGGCCTGGATGGACAGCCGCGTCCAGACCATCTACGGCGGCACCACCGAGATCATGAAGGAGATCATCGGCCGCTCCTTCGGCTTCTAGCTCGAAGCCCTGCCGAGCCACCGTCAAGATCAGGACACAACATAAGGGAAAAGGCGCTCCCTGTGGCACAATCCCGGCCCATGAGGCGCCCGTGCGTCAAACCGGAACACCGGCCCCGGAGACTCCCAAACGGTGACATTCGCATCGGCGGAGAGATCCACGGACTGGCCGCCGAGATCGAGGACCCGACCGGTCTGGCCTGGCAGGCGCTTCAGCTCATGGACGGCACCCGATCCTTGGCCGACATCCTGGATCAGCTCCCCGAATCGGCAGAGATAGTCCAGGCCCTCCTCGATTCCGGCCACATCGAGGAAGCGGCCCCGGATCCCCCGGATCTGACCGCGGCCGAGCAGGTCCGCTACGCCCGCAACGTCGACTACTTCCGCTGGGCCGACCTGACGCCCCGCGACACCCCCTGGGAGCTCCAGCTGCGCCTCAAGCGGGCCAGGGTCCTCGTGCTCGGCCTGGGCGGCGTCGGCACGCACGCCGCCCGCGCCCTGGCCGCCACGGGCGTCGGCACCCTGCACTGCGCCGACCCCGACGTCGTGGAGCCGTCCAACCTCAACAGACAGCTGTACGGCGAGCGGGACGTGGGCCGCGGAAAGGCCGAGGCGACCGTCGAGGCCCTCCGCGCGGTGAACTCCGACATCCAGGTCACGGGAGCCACCACCAGGATCGCCACCCCGGAGGACCTGTTCGAGGCGGTCGAAGGCTTCGACGTGCTGGCCCTGTGCGCCGACGAGCCGAAGGGCCCCGACGGCATCCGCCACTGGGCGAACCGGGCGGGCATCCCATGGGCGGGAGGCGGGTACACGGGCCCGATGGTGTCGGTGGGCGTGTTCGCCCCCGGCCATCCCTGCTACGACTGCCTGCTGGCCGAAGGCGAGCGCCGCGGCGTCCACGCCGACCACAGCTGGCCAGGCGTGCTGTCGACCTCGGCGGGCCTGGCGGGCCTGATGACCGCCCAGGCGGTGATCTCCCTGATCACCGGCGTCCCCGACACCGAGCCCGGCTACGCCTACGGGATCAACCTCGCCTGCCCGGGTGACGCCACATTCGTCCGGCCGACATCCCGTGACGAATGTGAAATTTGCGGCCTTGACAGGCAGTTGTTGTGATCCATACTTTCGTGAGTCAGTCTCACACTCAGGAGGTCCCATGGCACAACCTGAAGAGATCGTCCCCGCTCGTCCGGTCGCGGAGGAGCAGGAATCCACGGTGAAGATCAGGATCCGCCGGCTGGACCGGACCGAAGCCACGAGCTGGCCTCTCAGCAACAGCATCGGGAACTGACGCGGACGGTGGGCGCGCGCTCCTGCGCACGCCCACCCCGTCGCGCATACTCCGCGCGCGCCATGACTTAGCACCCCATACTGGACAGCATGGGCGGCGCTATCCTCCTGGTCTTCCTGGCTCTGCTGTTCGCCTGGGCACTCAACCGCGTGCGCGGCAAGCTCCGGCTCGGACCGGTGGGCTACGCGGGCGTGATGATCGTCTTCATCATCGCGATGCTGCTCATCTACGGCCAGACCCTGCGCTAACCCGGAAGCCCCTCCACGAACCGGGTCAGCAGCCGGGCGAACGACGCCCGCTCCTCCTCGGTCCACCCCGACACGGCCTCGGCGAACACCGCCTGACGGCCGGCGTGGGCCGCCTCCAGCGCCTGCCTGCCCGCGTCGGTCAGCTCGAGCAGGGCGCGCCGCCCGTCGGCCTGGTCGGCGACCCGCCTGACGAGCCCCTCCTCGACGGCCGCCGTCACCAGCCTGCTGGCTCTCGGCTGGTCGACCGACAGCGCCTCGGCCACCCCTGAGACGCTCACCGACCCGCTCTCCTCGATCACGTCCAGCACGTCGAAGTGGGGCGCGGCGCCGACCCGTTTGCCCAGCGCGCGCCTGCGCTGGCGACGGCGGATGGCCACCATCGCGCGCTCGATCGCGGCAATTTCCTTGTCTTTGTACATATAGTTGCTATTATACATGCATGCGACCCATCGGTTATTACCTCAAGCAGCTGGACAACCTGCTGGAAGACAGCATGGAGCGCGCACTCGACGGTGTCACCCGTCGCGAGTGGCAGGCGCTGAACACCTACGCGACGCTGAGCGAGCGCCCCGAGCAGGCCATGAGCCCCTTCGACGGGATCGAGGAGGCGGTGGCCAAGCTGCGCGAACGCGGCTGGCTCGACGGCGACGCCCTCACCGGCGAGGGCAGGCAGGCGCACACGCGCATCGCCGAGCGCGTCAACGGCATCAGGAAGCGCACGCTCGACGGCATCGGCGACGAGGAGTACGTCGCCACGGTCGGCGTGCTCAACCGGATGTGCGACAACCTGGGCTAGCTCGCGCTGCCGTCCAGGACGACCCGGGCCACCAGCTCGGGGTCGTCGCTCATCGGCACGTGGCCGCAGCCCTTGAGCAGCTTGACCCGCTGGCCCGACCACTTGGCCGCCCGCACCGCCTGCCGCCGCAGCAGCAGCCGGTCGTGCTCGCCCCAGGCGATCGTGATCGGCGTCTTGGGCGGCGCGGGCGGCATCAGGTCGGTGAAGGAGGCGAGGGTCTCGTCGAACCCGGCGGAGGCGCCCAGCGCCTGCATGGCGGCCACCAGCGCGGTCGGCGACATCCTGGACGGGTGGGCGACCATGACCCCGACCGACGCGGCCCGCCCGATCGGGTTCTCGGCCGCCCTGATGGCCTGGTCGACGGGCAACGACCTGGCCGCGGCCCGGGTGGCCCGCAGCACCGACTGGCACCACAGGAGCTCGCCGCGCGACCAGAACCCGGCCGGCGACAGCGCGGTAGCCGTACGCACCACTCCGCGCGAGGCCAGCTCGAGCGCGATGTAGCCGCCGAGCGAGTTGCCCGCGATGTGCGGCTCGCGCACCCCCATCAGCGCGCAGAACGACTCGACCGCGTCCGCGAGGGTCTCGGCGGTGTACGGCGTGCCGTCGGGAAGCCCCGGCGACACCCCGAACCCCGGTAGGTCGACCGCGATCACATCCCGGTGCGCTGCCAGGCGGTCAAGCACCGGCAGCCATGCCTGCCAGTGGTGGCCGATGCCATGGATGAGGATCAGCGGCGCGCCCGTGCCACGGCGCTCGAAGGCCAACTCCATGGCCAGCAGTGAACCACTCAGCGGCTGCGGGTGGGAATCTCGAACCAGACCGCTTTGCCTTCCCTGGTGGGGCGCGATCCCCAGCGGCGGGCGAGCTGGTCGACCAGGTAGAGCCCGCGCCCGCCCTCGTCGTTCTCGCCGGCGCTGCGGATGCGGGGCAGCCGCAGGTCCTGGTCGAACACCTCGACCCAGACCGCCTCCTCGCCCCGCCGGATCCTTAGCGTGAACTCCTTCTCCCCCACGACCTCGTCCTCGAAGCCGGGCACGTCCCACGACTCCTCGAACGGCAGCGGCGGGCCCTCCACGACCAGTTCCCTGCGCGGGATGCTGGCGCTGGCGGCGTGCAGCACGACGTTGGTGACGACCTCGGAGACCAGCAGGCAGGCCAGCTCGGAGCGCTCCTCGGGGACGTTCCAGTTGGTGAAGGCGTCGGCCGCCATCCGCCGCGCCTCGCCGACCATGATCGGCTGGGCGGGGAACGTGCGCTCCTCCACGTCCAGGTCCGCGTCGGCCGAGCGCACGACCAGGATCGCCATGTCGTCGTCGATCTCGCCGGGCACGGCGACGGTCGCCGCGTCGGCGATCCGCTCGACGTCGGCGTCGGACATCTTGGCCAGCTTCTCGGTCAGCACGGCCAGCGTCTCGGCGTCCGTCGGCATCCTGCCGTCACGTCCGGGGCGCCGGTCGACCAGGCCGTCGGTGTAGAGCAGCAGCGCCGCGCCCGGCGGGAGCGTGCGTGTCTCCTCCTTGTAGACCAGGTCGGCGTGCAGCCCCTTGGCGCGCACGCCCAGCGGCTGGCCGACCTCCTCGATGTTCATCTCGAGGCACTGCCCGTCGAGCAGCAGCAGCGGCGGCGCGTGGCCGGCGTTGGCGAACGACAGCTGGCGCGACCAGGCGTCGTAGACCAGGTACTGGCAGGTGACGATGGGCGGGACGCTGATGTCGGCGCCGGTGTCGTCCTGCTCGGGGGTGGCGATGATGCGGGTCCACTCGTCCAGCCTGGCCAGGATGTCGGCGGGCGACTTGTCGTCCTGGGCGAAGGCGCGCAGCGCGGCCCGCAGCTGGCCCATGATGGCGGCGGCCTTGGCGCCGCGGCCCTCCACGTCGCCGATGACGATGCCGACCCGGCCGGCGCTGAGCGGGATCACGTCGTACCAGTCGCCGCCCACCTGCGTCTGTATGCCCTGACCGTGGCTGGCCAGCGGCGCGGCCGGGTAGTAGCGGACCGCGATGTCCAGGCCGTCGAGCTGGGGCAGCGCGCGCGGCAGCAGGTGCTTCTGGAACGACTCGGCGGTGTGCCGCTCCTCCTCGAACAGCAGCGCGTTGTCGATGGCCAGGGCGACCCGGGTGCCGATCGCGCCGACGAAGTCGCGGTCGAAGGCGTCGTAGTGCGGGCTGCGCCGGTCGGTCAGGTTGGACAGGCCCAGGTACATCAGGCCGAGCGTCTCGCCGCGCACGCACAGCGGCGCCACGATGGCCGAGGTCATGCCGACCTCGCCGCAGAGTTTGGCGCTGCCCTCGCTGGGGCTGGGGAAGCTGGAGGCGGCGAAGTCCTCGACGAGGATCGTCTCCTGGCGGCGCAGCGCGGTGTCGGCGTAGTGGCCCGTGGGGTAGCGGATCTCGGCGCCCACCGGCATCCAGGTGCCGGGCGGCGGGTCCCAGCCCTGCACGTGCTGCGACACCCGGCGCACCAGCCGGTCGCCCTCCATCAGCTCGATGAAGCAGTGGTCGGCGAACTGCGGGACCAGCATCTCGGCGACCCGCTTGAGCGTCTCCTCCACGTAGAGGGAGCCGGCCAGCCGCTCGCCGATGCGCTCGAGCAGGCCGAAGCGGTCCTTCTCGCGCTCGTTGCTGCGCATGGCCTCGCGGGCGGTGATGACGATGCCGGTGACGGAGCCGGACTCGTGGCGCAGCGGGACGGCCTGGGCGCGGACGTAGATCATCGTCCCGTCGCCCCTGCGCACGTCGAACGTGCCCTCCCACACGCCGCCCTTGAGCACGTGCTTGGCCAGCTCGATGGCCAGCGGGTGGTCCTTCTCCATGATGCCGAGGGACAGGACCGAGGTGTCGCGCTGGACGGGCTTGCCGCCGGGGCGGCCGAACAGCTTCTCCGCGAAGGGGTTCCAGTAGAGGAGATTGCTGAACCGGTCGGTCACGACGACGGCCATCTCGGCGTGGTCCAGGACGGCGCCGGCAGCCAGGTGATCAGCGGCGTCCTGGGACAGATCCCCCCACCGTTTCATCCGGAGACCACTCCTCGGGGAGGCATGTGCGAAAAGCGAACCACGGGCGCTCCTGCAACAGTGATGACCTGAGCGGAGAGGAGGGTCTCCTTGTCGGGATCAGCTTCTGGTGACAAAAACGTGCGCGGCAACCTCGCGCGGAAGCTCCGCGGGAATGCTGTTCGCGTCTTCGTCACCTGTCACCCGCACACCGTCGTCGCTCGCCGCGAGCGTCACCTCGCGTCCGGGTTGTATCCCAACTTGCTTGAGTTTAAGCATCACAGCGGGATCGCTTTGCACTTGTTCGCTAATTCGCCGGACCACGACGGGTATATCTCTGGGTCCTGCCAGGTCGGACATCGACGTCAGCGTGCTCTCAGGACCGCCGGAGACCTCCTGAGCGCCCAGCTCACCGAGGCCGGGGATGGGGTTTCCGTGCGGGCAGGCGGTCGGGTTGTCGAGCAGCGCCACCAGGCGGGTCTCCACCGACTCCGACATGACGTGCTCCCAGCGGCACGCCTCGATGTGCACCTCTTCCCAGGGCAGCCCGATGACCTGGGTCAGCAGGCACTCGGCGAGGCGGTGCTTGCGCATCACGCGGGTGGCCAGGGTGCGGCCGAGGTCCGTCATCGCCAGGTGGCGGTCGCCCTCCACCTTCACCAGGCCGTCGCGCTCCATGCGGGCGACCGTCTGGCTCACGGTGGGGCCGCTCTGCTGGAGCCGCTCCGCGATGCGCGCGCGGAGGGGGACGATGCCCTCCTCCTCGAGTTCGTAGATCGTGCGGAGGTACATCTCCGTGGTGTCGATCAGGCCGTGTGCGGTCAAGGCTCCTCCCATCTGAATGCTACGCCGGTCATGGCGGGGACTGAGCCCGTCGGCAGCGGGCGCAGGGATCACACAAGACCCTATTGGGCCAACGACCAACGAAGGCAAAGGATGGCAACAACTCGATCATTCGGTTGCTTCCCGCGCCCCCTCCTGAGCGGTACGGCGGGCGTCGTAGTTCCTGAAGGCCGGTACGGCGAGGCCGACCAGGAGGACGGCGATCGCGCAGGCGAGCCCGCCGCCCGCGAACGCGCCGGTGACCCCGAAGACAGCGGCGGTGGCGCCGGCCCGCAGGTCGCCCAGGCGCGGCCCGCCGGCCACCACGACCATGAAGACGCCCTGCAGCCGCCCGCGCATCTCGTCGGGCGCGTACAGCTGCAGTATCGACTGCCGCCACACCGATGAGATCACGTCGGCCGCTCCGCCCAGCGCCATGAACGCCACGACCAGCCACAACTGGTGCGCGAGCCCGGCGGCGGCCACGGTGAGCCCCCACAGCGCGATGACGGCGACCAGCGCGAGCCCCTGCCGCCTGACCCGGCCCACCCAGCCGGAGAACAGCGCGCCCATCACCGACCCGATCGCCATGGCGGAGTTCAGCCAGCCGAGCGCGATCAGGGAGCCGCCGAAGCTCTCGGCCGCCAGCTGCGGGAACAGCGCCCGGGGCAGCGCGAACACCATCGCGACGATGTCCACGGCGAACGACATCAGCAGCACAGGGCTGCCGACGATGAAACGCAGCCCCTCGTAGACGGCTCGCGCCCCCGGCCTGGTCACCTCGCCGAGCGGCGGCACGGCGGGCAGGCGGAAGGCCCCGTACAGGCTGGCGGTGAACAGCAGCGCGTCGATCGCGTAGGCCGAGGCGAACCCGCCCCAGGCCAGGACCACGCCGCCGATCATCGGCCCGACGATCGCGCCCATGCTGAAGACCAGCGAGTTGAGCGCGTTGGCCGCGGGCACCAGTTCGGGCCCGATGATCCGAGGGATGATCGCACCCCTGGTGGCCGAGCTGATGGCGAACCCGGTGGCGCCCAGCGCGACCGTGGCGAGCAGGAGGTAGACGTTGCCCAGCCCGATCAGCGCCTGCACCAGGATGAGCAGCGTGCTCGACCAGGCGATGACCGAGCCGACGAGCAGCAGCTTGCGCCGGTCGACGGCGTCGGCGACGGCCCCGCCCCACAGGCCGAACACGACCAGCGGGAGCAGGTTGGCCAGGCCGAGCATGCCGACCCAGAGCGAGGAGTGGGTGAGCGTCCACACCTGCTGGCTGACGGAGACGACGGTGACCGCGAGCCCGAGGTGGGAGACGGCCTGGCCGATCCAGACCCGCCGGTAGGCGGGTACGCCCAGTGGCCGGGTGTCTATCAGATGACGTTTGACCAACTCCCCGATTGCCACCTAAAGGAGGTTAAGGGGCAAGCCTCTCCAAAACCCACCCTGGGGGCACACGCCGATAGCGAAGCCGGTCGTGCATCCGGTCGAGCTGCCCCTGCCAGAACTCCACCTCCGACGGGACGACCCGGAACCCGCCCCAGAAGTCGGGCACCGGCGGATCCTCCGGCCAGCGGGCGGCCAGCTCCGCGTACCTGGCGTCCAGTTGCTCCCGCGACCGCACGACCGCGGACTGCCGTGACGCCCACGCGGCGATGCGCGAGCCGTACGGCCTGGACCTGAAGTACTCGGCAGACTCCTCGTGCGGCAGCTTGACGACCGAGCCCTCGACCCGGACCTGGCGGCGGATCGGGTGCCAGGGGAAGACGAGCGAGGCACGCGCGTTCTCGGCCAGGTCGCGGCCCTTGCGCGACTCGTAGTTGGTGTAGAACACGAAACCGCTCTCGTCAAAGCCCTTGAGCAGCACGGTTCTGGCGCTTGGCCGCCCGCCCGCGGAGGCGGTGGCCACGATCATGGCGTTGGGTTCCGGCAGGCCCGCGTCGAGGGCCTGCTGGAACCAGACGGCGAATTGCGATATCGGATCGGCGGCGACGTCGGACTCGAGCAGCGGCTCGCCCTCATACGACCGACGAAGCCCCGGAAGCGAGGTGGACTCCACGAGACGGTATTCTTGCGCGCTCGGTGGAAGATCCCACACGACCCCCCCGAGCAGCGCCTTTGGTCTTTCGGCGGGTCCGAAGACCGAGCACGTGTTGCGAGGGGGTTAAATTGACCCGCCGGTATCTCGACATCAAGGCATTGCCGTGACATGGCAAGAAAGGGAGGCGGCCGAGAATGTCCGACTTCAAACCCGGCCTCGAGGGCGTAGTCGCCTTCGAGACCGAGATCGCGGAACCGGACAAAGAGGGGGGCGCCCTTCGATACCGCGGCGTCGACATCGAAGAGCTGGTGGGTCGTGTCCCGTTCGGACACGTCTGGGGCCTGCTGGTCGACAACAAGTTCCAGCCGGGGCTGCCTCCGGCGGAGCCGTACCCCCTCGCCGTCCATTCCGGTGACATCCGGGTAGACGTGCAGAGCGCGCTGGCCATGCTGGCTCCGGCCTACGGATTCAAGCCGCTGCTCGACATCTCCGACGACGAGGCCCGCGACCAGCTCGCGCGCGCCTCGGTGATGGCCCTGTCGTTCGTGGCCCAGTCCGCGCGCGGCCTCGGCCTGCCGATGGTGCCGCAGTCACGGGTCGACGAGGCCAAGACCATCGTCGAGCGCTTCATGATCCGCTGGCGCGGCGAGCCCGACCCCAAGCACGTCAAGGCCATCGACGCCTACTGGACCTCCGCCGCCGAGCACGGCATGAACGCCTCCACGTTCACCGCCCGCGTCATCGCCTCCACCGGCGCCGACGTGGCCGCCGCGCTGTCGGGTGCCGTGGGTGCGATGTCCGGCCCGCTGCACGGGGGCGCCCCCGCCCGCGTGCTGCACATGATCGAGGGCGTCGAGCAGCTCGGCGACGCCAAGAAGTACGTGCAGTCGGAGCTCGACAAGGGCAACCGGCTGATGGGCTTCGGCCACCGCGTCTACCGTGCCGAGGACCCCCGGGCGCGCGTGCTCCGCCGTACGGCCAAGGAGCTCGACGCACCGCGCTACGAGGTCGCCGCCGCGCTGGAGCAGGCGGCTCTGGAGGAACTGCACGCCCGTAAGCCCGACAGGGTGCTCGCCACGAACGTGGAGTACTGGGCGGCGGTAGTACTCGACTTCGCCGAGGTCCCTGCGCACATGTTCACCTCGATGTTCACCTGCGCCCGCACGGCCGGCTGGGCCGCGCACATCCTGGAGCAGAAGCGCACGGGCAGGCTGGTCCGCCCCAGCGCGAACTACATCGGTCCCGCGTCGCGCCCCCTCGGCGACGTGCCCGGTGCCGCCGAAGTCGTCGGCACCATCTGAAACTGACATGTCTCGGCCCGGGTCTCACATAGCGGACCCGGGCCTAGCCATTCCAGCGGGCTCGGTAGGCTCGGCAAGGTGGCTGACATCGTGATTCCCGCTGACATCAAGCCCGCCGACGGCCGCTTCGGCTGCGGGCCCTCGAAGGTTCGACCCGAGCAGCTGGCCGCGCTCGCCGCCTCCGGCGCCGAGTACATGGGCACCTCCCACCGCCAGAAGCCGGTCAAATCGCTCGTCGGGCGGGTGCGGGCCGGACTGTCCGACCTGTTCTCGCTCCCCGAGGGCTACCAGGTCGTGCTGGGCAACGGCGGCACCACCGCGTTCTGGGACATCGCGGCCTTCGGGCTGGTGCGCCAGAAGTCGCAGCACCTGTCCTTCGGCGAGTTCTCCTCGAAGTTCGCCACGGTCACCAAGAAGGCGCCGTGGCTGTCGGATCCGTCGGTCATCTCCTCCGAGGTCGGCACCCACCCGGTGGCCGTCGAGGAGGAGGGCGTGGACGTCTACGCGCTCACCCACAACGAGACCTCGACCGGCGTGGCGATGCCGATCAAGCGGGTCGGCTCCGGCGACTCGCTGGTGCTGGTCGACGCCACCTCGGGCGCGGGCGGACTGCCGGTCTCCATCGCCGAGACCGACGTGTACTACTTCGCGCCGCAGAAGAGCTTCGCCTCCGACGGCGGCCTGTGGATCGCGATCATGTCGCCCCGGGCACTGGCCCGCGTCGAGGAGATCGCGGCCTCGGGGCGTTACGTGCCCGAGTTCTTCAGCCTGCCGATCGCCATCGACAACTCCGGCAAGGACCAGACCTACAACACCCCGGCCGTGGCCACACTGTTCCTGCTGGCCGACCAGCTGGAGTGGATGAACTCCCAGGGCGGGCTGGCCTGGACCACCTCGCGCACCGCTTCCTCCGCGGAGAGGCTGTACGGCTGGGCGGAGAAGTCCACGTTCGCCACCCCGTTCGCGGCGCCCGAATACCGCTCTCAGGTCGTCGGCACCATCGACTTCAACGACGACGTCGACGCGGCGGCCGTCGCCAAGACGCTGCGCGCCAACGGCATCGTCGACACCGAGCCGTACCGGAAGCTGGGCCGCAACCAGCTGCGCATCGCGATGTTCCCGGCCATCGACCCGGCCGACGTCGAGGCGCTGACGGTCTGCGTCGACTACGTGGTCGAGCGCCTCTGAGCTGCTCGTTCCCGAGCGCTCGGACCCCACGCGTTTCCGATGTTCTGCCCTGATTCCGTAGAGTTGGGGCAGAACGTTCGGAAGTTACGGGGGATGTACGGGTGAGTGCCCTTCCTGACACGCGGCCGAAGGGCCTCGGCTACCTGATGTTCGCCAGCCGCTGGCTGCAGGTGCCGCTGTACCTGGGCCTCATCGTGGCCCAGGGCATCTACATCTGGCAGTTCATGGTCGAACTGTGGCACCTGCTCAGCGGCACGTTCCGCGGCGAGAAGGCCTTCGACGAGGTCACGGTCATGCTCTCCGTCCTCGGCCTCATCGACGTGGTCATGATCTCCAACCTGCTGATCATGGTCATCGTCGGCGGCTACGAGACGTTCGTCTCCCGCATCAACCTCAAGAACCACCCCGACGAGCCGGAGTGGTTGTCGCACGTGAACGCGAACGTCCTGAAGGTCAAGCTCGCCACGGCGATCGTCGGCATCTCGTCGGTCCACCTGCTGCAGACCTTCATCCAGGCCCGCACGACCCCGAACGACAAGATGCTGTGGCAGACCATCATCCACCTGACGTTCGTCGTCTCCGCCATCGGCCTGGCCGTCATCGACAAGCTCCTGTCCGCCTCCCCCGCCGAACGCATCCACGCCATCGGCTCCTCGGATGAGGCGGCCGAATTGCGCCAGCACTGAGCAGAGGCCGCGCCGTAGGGTCTTTCCATGATCCGCCACCCGCAGGGCCGGCTCGTCGACGGCCTCTGGCTGGAAGAGGAGGGATCGGGCGAGCCGGTGCTGCTGCTTTCCGGCCTCGGCCCCGCCGGATCCCATGTGATCTTCCACCCGCACTTCGACGCGCTAGCTGACACCCACCGCGTGCTCTATCTGGACCTGCGCGGCCGCGGCCGCTCCGAGCGCCCCGCCGACCTGAGCCAGATCACCTTCGCGGGCGACGTCGCCGACGTCGCCGCCGTGCTGGAGACGATCGGCCCCGTCCACCTCTACGGCTTCTCCTACGGCGGGCTGCTCTCCCAGGCGCTCGCCCTCGACCACCCGCACCTGGTGCGGAGCCTCACCGTTGCCAACAGCCTGCACAGCCCCGAGATGTGGCAGCTCAACCACGCCAACCTCAACAGGGAGATCGCCAACCAGCTGCCCGAGGTCTGGGACAGGATCCTGGAGCTGCGGGCCGAGGGGCTGCGTTCGACCGACGCGCCCATGCGGGCGGAGTTCGCCAAGGCGACGCCGCTCATCAGGTTCTTCGACCCGGCCGCCGCCGCGCGTCTGGCCGACGAGCCAGGGGCGCGCAACCTGGAGCTGTACCCGGTCTTCTGCGGTGACGACGTCGACTTCGTCATCGGCGGGCAGGTCCCGCACATCCCGGACTTCCGGCCGCGGCTGAAGGACCTCACCATGCCCTTCGCCGTCCTCGCTGGACGCCACGACAGGGCCCTGTATCCCGCGCTGCAGCGCGATTTCCAGCGCCACGCCCCGAAGGCCGAGTTCCATCTGCTGGAGCGCAGCGGCTCGTTCAGCCACGTGGAGGAGCCCGAGACGGTTCTGGCCCTTCTCCGCGAGTTCTGGCGGTAGGACGCACCACGACGGGTCCCGTGCGCCGTCGCGGCGGGTGGGCGTCACCGACTCGCCGTAAGCGCCGCTCGCGGGCCCTGAGCCGAAGTACGGCGGGCGGCCGGTGGGCGTGGCTCGCCGTACGGAATCATCGCGAAGATCGGGCCCTCAGCCGAACTCCCGCCGTACCCCTAGTAGGCGGGTGAGATCGCTTTGCGGCGCAGCACCCAGGCCGCCACCACGCCCGCGATGAGGCCGAAGAGGTGGCCCTGCCAGGAGATGCCCTGCTGGTTGGGCAGCAGCCCCCACAGGATCGAGTAGTAGGCCACGCCGATCACGATGGCCAGCACGATGTCCAGCGCCCTGCGGTCGAACAGGCCGCGGGCCAGCACGTAGCCGAAGTAGCCGAAGACGAGCCCGCTGGCGCCGACCGTGATCGTGCCGGGGCTGGTCAGCCAGGTGCCGAGCCCGCCGATCACGATGATGATGGCGCTGGCCGCCAGGAACTTGCCGATGCCGCGCAGCGCCGCCACGAAGCCGATGATGAGCAGCGGCAGCGAGTTGGCCATCAGGTGGGCGAAGCCGTGGTGCAGGAAGGGGGCGAAGACGATGCCCGGCAGGCCGGCAGGCTCGAGGCCGACGATGCCGAACTCCGCGTCGAGGGAGCCGTTCAGCATGTAGTCGAAGATCTCGATGACCCACATGGCGGCCAGGATCACGACCATGAGGAGCAACGCGGCGAGGGCGCCGGACAGCAGGCTGCCGGCGCCCCGCTTGACCGAGTCGAACCGTGAGGGGCCCATGCCTCAACGGTATGCGCGATCGGCTATGCGCGCGCTAAAGACCCTTCCACTGAGGCTGGCGCTTCTCGGCGAAGGCGGCGGCGCCCTCCATGGCGTCCTGGGAGCCGAACACGGGGTTGATGATGGCGCCCTGGCGCTTGAACATCTCCTCCAGCGGCCAGTCCTGCGACTCGATGATCACCCGCTTGGTGGCCGCGAGCGCCAGCGGGGCGTTGGCGGCGACCTTGCGCGCCAGCTCCAGCGCGCCCTCCAGGGCCTTGCCCGCCTCGGTGACGCGGTTGACGAGGCCGAGCTCGTAGAGCCGCGAGGCCGGGTAGTGGTCGCCGGTCAGGGCGATCTCCATGGCCACGTGGTAGGGGATCCTGCGCGGCAGGCGCATGATGCCGCCCGCGCCGGCCACCAGCCCGCGCTTGGGCTCGGGCAGGCCGAACTTGGCCGCCTCGGACGACACGATGAGGTCGCAGGACAGCGCCAGCTCGAAGCCGCCCGCGAGCGCGTAGCCCTCCACGGCGGCCACCAGCGGCTTCTTGGGCGGGGCCTCGGCGATGCCGCCGAAGCCGCGGCCCTCGACGACGGGCAGGTCACCGGTGAGGAAGCCCTTGAGGTCCATGCCGGCGGAGAAGTAGCCGCCCGCCCCGGTCAGGACGTAGGCGGAGATGTCCGGGCGGGCGTCGAGGCTGTCGAGCGCCTCGGCGATCCCTCGCGCGACCGCGCCATTGATGGCGTTGCGCTGGTTGGGGCGGTTGATCGTGATGACGGCGACGTTGTCGGATTCCTCTACGAGAACTTCGTCGGACACGCGGACCTCACTTGGGCTGGAAGCGGATGCCGCCGTCGAAGCGGACGACCTCGGCGTTCATGTAGTCGTTCTCGATCAGCGAGCGCACCAGGTGGGCGAACTCGGAGGCCTGGCCCATGCGCTTGGGGAACACCACGGGCGCGACCAGCTTGGCCTTGAACTCCTCGGAGTTGGGCGAGAAGCCGTAGATCGGCGTGTCGATGATGCCGGGGCAGATCGTGTTCACGCGGACCCCGATGGCCGACAGGTCGCGCGCCGCCGGCACGGTCATGCCCACGATGCCGCCCTTGGAGGCCGAGTACGCCAGCTGCCCGGTCTGGCCCTCGAGCGCCGCCACCGAGGCGGTGTTGATGACCACGCCGCGCTGCCCGTCGGCGTCCACCGGCTCGGTCTTGGCGATCGCGGCCGCGCCGATGCGCATGAGGTTGAACGTGCCGATCAGGTTGACCTCGATGACCTTGCGGTAGGTCGCGGGGTTGTGCGGGGAACCGTCGCGGTTGACCGTGCGCTCGGCCCAGCCGATGCCGGCGCTGTTGACCACCACGCGCAGCGGCTTGCCGGTGGCGACGGCGGCGTCCACGGCTGCCTGCACCTGCTCGTCGTCGGACACGTCGGTCTTGACGAAGACGCCGCCCAGCTCGTCGGCGATGGCCTTGCCGCGCTCCTCGTTGAGGTCGGCTATGACCACGGTGGCGCCGTGCGCGGCCAGGTCACGGGCGGTCGCCTCGCCGAGACCGCTCGCACCGCCTGAGATGATTGCTGCAGATCCGTTCAGGTCCATAGAACGGACCCTAACGGGCAACCGAATGAAGTTCTACTCGGGGTGGGTTAAATCTCACCCACGGCGGTGTCGACGTCGGAATATACCTTGATCCGCCGGTCCAGGCCGGTGGTCCGCAGGATGCGCGCCACCGGGGCCTGCGGGGCCGCCAGCGACACGCCGCCGCCCTCGCCCGTCGCCAGCCGCCACGCCTCGATCAGGACCGACAGGCCGCTGGAGTCCATGAACGACAGCTGCTGCAGATCGAGGACGAGCCGGGCGCCGTCCTGCTTGATGGCGTCGCGCACCTCGTCGCGGAGGAAGGGTGCGGTGAACAGATCCAGTTCTCCCTCGACGGCCACCACCACGGCATCGCCCATGGCATGTCGCGCCAGCCGCAACTTCATTCGGCCCCTCCTCGATGAGCCACTGTACTTCGACATCCCCGGGTACCGGGCATGCACAAACTACGATCAGCCCCCTGGAGGAGCGCCACGATCAGCCCGATGAGGGCGGCACTACGCAGGCCGGCGCTTCCGCCCAGCCGTGTTCTGCCTGGTAGCGATGATCGCCACGGGTACAACGCCGACGTCAGCGGGAATGTTTCGCCTCTCGCAGGACAGGTCACGGGGTTACGGGGACGTCACCCCCGCCGGAACCTCGTCAGGCCGGGATGGCGAAGCCGTACGGGAGCTCCAACCGGTGCTTGGCGAGCAGGTCGGCGTCGGCGAGCAGCTCGCGCGTGGACCCGTCCGCGGCGATGACGCCCTCGGACAGGACGAGGGAGCGCTCGCACAGCTCCAGCGCGTACGGCAGGTCGTGGGTGACCATGAGCACGGTGACGTCGAGCGAGCGCAGGATCTCGGCCAGCTCCCTGCGGGCCGCCGGGTCGAGGTTGGAGGAGGGCTCGTCGAGGACGAGGATCTCCGGCTCCATGGCCAGCACGGTCGCCACGGCCACCCTGCGCCGCTGCCCGAAGGACAGGTGGTGCGGCGGGCGGTCGATGGCCTCGAGCATGCCCACGCGCTCCAGGGCGCCCTTGACGACGCGTTCCAGCTCCTCGCCCCTGACGCCGGAGTTGGCCGGGCCGAAGGCCACGTCGTCGCGGACGGTCGGCATGAACAGCTGGTCGTCCGGATCCTGGAAGACCAGGCCGACGCGCTGCCTGATCTCCTTGAGCGTGTCCTTGCGCACCGGCGTGCCCCCCACGGCCACCGAGCCGTGCCCGGCGGTCAGGATGCCGTTCAGATGCATCACCAGCGTGGTCTTGCCGGCGCCGTTGGGGCCGAGCAGGGCGACACGCTCGCCCCTGCCGATCGTGAGGTTCACGCCGAACAGGGCCTGCGTGCCGTCCGGGTAGGCGTAGGCCAGCTCGCTGACCTCGAGCGAATTCACCATGCTGCGATCCCCAGTACGGCGAGCGCGGCCACGGGCAGGGCCAGCGCGGTTCCCCACTGTTTCAAGGACGCCGACAGGTCCTGGATTATCGGCATCTGGCCAGAGTAGCCGCGGCTGAGCATCGCCAGGTGCACGCGCTCGCCGCGTTCGTAGGAGCGGATGAACAGGGCACCGGCCGAGCGGGCGATCACCGGGATCTGCCGGACGTTGCGCGCCTCGAACCCGCGCGACTCCCTGGCGATCCGCATCCGCCGCATCTCGTCCACGATCACGTCCATGTAGCGCAGCATGAACATGGCGATCTGCACCAGCAGGCCGGGCAGCCGCAGCCGCTGCGCGCCGAGCAGGATCGTGCGCGGCTCGGTCGTGGCGGCCAGCAGGATCGAGGCCACCACACCCAGGGTGCCCTTGACCAGGATGTTCCACCCGGCCCACAGCCCCGGCACGCTCAGCGAGACCCCGAGCACCGAGATCCGCTCCCCCGACCCGATCACCGGGATCAGGACGGCGAACAGCACGAACGGCACCTCGATCACCATCCGCCGCAGCACGTGCGCCAGCGGCACCCCGGCCAGGAACGCGATCCCGATCAGCAGCAGCGCGTAGATCCCGAACGCCCAGAACGCCTCCCTGGGCGTGGCCACCACCACGATCGCGAAGGCCAGCACGGCCAGCAGCTTGCACTGCGGCGGCAGCCTGTGCACGGGCGAGGCGCCCGCCAGGTAGAGCTGGTGGTGATGACCGGCACCCACGGTTTCAGACCTCGACCTTCCTGCGGCCGCGCGCCGCCCAGGCGACGGCTCCCGCGATGAGCAGCACCAGCCCGACGCCGATGATTCCGGCGATCCCCACGGGGATCCCGCCGACCTCGCCGTAGTCGCTCAGCGCCCAGTTCACCAGGTGGCCCTTGGCCTGGCCGAGGAAGCCCTTCTGCTCGGCCACGGCCTCGAGCCCGTCGGGGTTGGAGTTGGCGAAGAACGACACCGCCCCGGCCAGCACCAGGGTCAGGCCGACGCCGCCGAGCAGGAACGGCTTGGCCGGCCCGCGGGTGGCCGCCGGCGCGGGGGCGGGAGCCGTGCCCACCTCGGAGGTCGAGCCGTCGGCCCCGCGCAGCACGAGGGTCTGTCCCAGCCCCCGCGCGCCGTAGACCAGGTCGGGGCGTACGGCGAGCACCGCGCCGACCGTGAGCGCGGTGATGATCGCCTCCCCGATGCCGATCAGGACGTGCACGCCGCCCATCGCGGCGGCGACGGCCATCGGCGAGATGGGCGCGGTGCCGCCGATCGCGAACAGCAGCGCGAACACCAGCGCCGCGGCCGGCACGGACACCAGCGCGCCGAGGAAGGCGGCCAGCGTGATCCCGCCCTTGCCCTTGGCCAGGCGGCTGACGAAGCGGAAGACGCCGTACCCGACCAGCACGGTGACGATGCCCATGATGCTGATGTTGATGCCGAGCGCGGTCAGCCCGCCGTCGGCGAAGAACACGCACTGGACGAGCAGCACCACGGCCATGCACAGCACACCTGTGTACGGCCCGACGAGTATCGCGGCCAGGGCCCCGCCGAGCAGGTGGCCGCTGGTGCCTGCGGCGACGGGGAAGTTGAGCATCTGCACGGCGAAGATGAACGCGGCGACCAGGCCCGCCATCGGCGCGGTCCGGTCGTCCAGCTCCCTGCGGGCCTTGGACAGGCAGACCCCGATCCCGGCGGCCGCCACGACTCCGGCGGAGACGGAGGTGGCGGCGTTGAAGAACCCATCAGGTACGTGCATGACCCATACTTTAGGACATGGAGTTGCACCTGCACATAGGTGGCAATTAGCGAAGAAGCCTGCGGAGGATCGCCCGGGGTGTGAGCTTGCGCACCACCGTGCTCAGCCGCCCCTTGCCCGAGGTGGCGTACGGCCTGACGCTGCGCAGCACGCCGCCGCCCCACCAGCGGCGCGGCGCGGCCACCGTCTCGGAGTCGGTCTCGATCCTGAACCTTGCGGGCGGCCCGCCCAGCTCCAGCTCCAGGTAGGCGTCCCAGGTGCCGGGCGCGAAGCGGCCCACCGCAGGCTTGGCCGCGAAGCCCCCGCCGGGCAGCGCGATCACCCCCTCGGTCCGCTCGAACCCGGTGTTGCGCTCGCGCCACACCAGTTGCCGCACCGCCCCGGTGTCGGGCCGGTCGTCGCCGATCATGATCTCGCCGTCGATGAGCAGCCTGTGCCCGACCTTCCACCGGGTCCTGGTCAGCTTGACGGTGCCGGGCACCGCGAGCACGTGCCCGCCGACGTCGATGCTGAGGTTGCCGTTGTCCCTGGTGAAGTACGGCAGGGCCACGGTGCTGCCGAACAGCCGCGGAGCCGGCCTGGTGATGCCGCCGTCGCGGTCGGCGCCCAGCCGCCCGAGCCTGACCACGCCCTCCAGCTCGACGGCCACCCGCAGGTCCCAGACGCCGGAGGTCAGGCGGCCCACGTCGACGCGGGCCGTGAACGCCTGGCCCTCACGCTCGGCGCGCACGACCATCTCGCACGCCGGATCGTGGCGCGCCCGCAGCACCAGGGCGACGCCGTCGTGCCCGCTCAGCCCCTCGAGAGCCGCCGTGCCGCGCACCACCAGGCGGTCGTCCTCCCAGCGCAGCCCGGTCAGGCGGCGGACGACCGTGGCGCTCTCGATGTCGGCCAGCCGTACCAGCCTGTCGACGTCGCCGAGCGCGGCCAGGCGCTGGCGGTCGGTGCTGTTGAGGCGCGTGACGACGCCCGGCGTCAGCCACTCGTCGCACAGCGCGGCGACCGCCTGCGCGATCTCCTTGCGCTGCACCTCGCCCGCCTCCAGGAAGGGCGTGCCGAGCTGGGCGAAGGCGTCCAGCCTGAAGTGCCTGCGCAGCAGGTGGTCGCGCAGCGGGCCCGCGGGGACGTGCTCGGCCATGAGGCGCATCGGCTCGCGGATCATGGCCAGCCAGGCGACCGGGTCGCGGCTGTCGGGGCGCTGCATGATGCTGGTGCCGTCGGGCCTGGACACCAGGTGGTAGCACTCGTAGTCGGCCACCACCGAGATGACGCCGGCGTGGCAGTAGGCGTGCACGGTGAACAGGATGTCCTCGCCGACGGCCTGCTCCTCGCCGAACCTGATGCGGTGGCGCTCCAGCATGTCCCTGCGGAAGAGCTTGAAGCAGCTCAGGCTGTTGTAGACCGCGCTGTCGCCCAGGCCCACCCGTTCGGCGTTGCGCAGGAACATCGACTCGGGCGCCCGCCGGCCGTGTCCCACCATCTTGCCGAGCACGATGTCGGAGCCGTTGCGGTCGGCCATGGCCACCATGCGCTCGAGCGCCTCGGCGCCCAGGTAGTCGTCGGCGTCGCAGAAGAAGACATAGCGACCGCGGGCGTGCTCGAGGCCGACGTTGCGCGGGCGCCCGGCGCCGCCGGAGTTCTCCTGGGACACGATGCGGACGATGCTGCGGTGGTAGGTGGCGTAGAGGTCGAGCAGCTCCGCCGTACCGTCCACCGAGCCGTCGTCGACGACGATGATCTCCTTCTTGACCCGCTGCACGAGTGCTGAGGTCAGGCAGCGGTCCAGATACGGTCTGCAGTTGTGGGCGGGGATGACGACGCTGACGTCGACCGCATCCTCATCGTTTCCCGTTGTCGTCAAAGCCACAGCCGCGCCCCTCAGCCGTCACGTTCCGCTTTCGTTCCGTTTCAGTATGTGACTTCTTTCGCGCCTGAGGTGGCTGATCGGACGTCTTGGTACGACGGTTTTCTGTGATCGAGATCACTGCATAAACGCTGGTAACACGGTCAATTGGCACATTTGCGTACCACCGAATCGAGCTCGGGGCGGCTGTTTTCCACCGAGGGGGAGAGAACCTCACCGAAAGCCACAGTGCCCTACCCCCGGGCAACCGACGGTGATCCACCCGAGAGCATCGCGCGTCTACACTCAGGCAACCTTGACCGGGGAGGTGGCGGGACCATGGAAACCGAACTCCGCAGGCGGGAGTCCATCGTCTCCTCAGCACGGCTGGCGGAGCTGTACGAGTGCTCCGCGCTGCTGCGCCGTACGAGGATCAGGGCAGAGGAGATCGTCGACGAGGCTCGCACACTGCTCGTCGAGGCGGAACGGCAGGGCGACCCGGGGCGCATCCTCGCGCTCAGCGCCCAGCTCGACGAGGCGCGCGCCGCCTACTGCAAGGTGCTCAACGCCTATGTGATCATCTGCCGCCGCATCAACGACGAGCGCCGCGCCATCCTGCAGGCGTTGTCAGGAGCCGCCTGACGCCGTCAAGCGGCCAGCAGCTCCAGGGACCTGAGCCAGGCGGTGCGGTCGGGGGCCGACGAGGCGACGATGAGCTCGTCCGCGTCGGCGAGCTTGGCGAAGTCGTCGAGGTAGTCCTTGACCTCGTCCGCCGTGCCGACCGCCGAGTACTTGGTCATGTGCGCGATCTGCAGCCCCGCCGGCGACTCCAGCACCGCGTCCGCCTCCTCCGGCGTGAAGCTCTGCTTGGTGAACGCGCTGATCCTGCGCCGCTTGGCCGCCAGGAACTGCTGCTCCGCCTCGTGCCTGGTGTCCGCCGCGATGACGTTAACCCCGGCGATGACGTACGGCGTGGCCTGCTGCGCCGACGGCTTGAACTCCCGCCGGTAGAGCGCCACCGCCTCCTCAAGGGCGTCGGGCGCGAAGTGCGAGGCGAAGGCGTACGGCAGGCCGAGCGTGGCCGCCAGCTGGGCCCCGAACAGCGACGAGCCGAGGATGTACAGCGGCACGTCGGTCCCCTTGCCGGGCGTGGCCTCGACACCGGAGATCAGCGACTCGCCGGAAAGGTATCCCTGCAGCTCGAGCACGTCCTGCGGAAACCGGTCCGCCGAGACGGGAGTGCGGCGCAGGGCGCGGAAGGTCTGCTGGTCGCTGCCGGGCGCCCGGCCCAGGCCGAGGTCGATGCGGCCGGGGTGGAGCGTCTCCAGGGTCCCGAACTGCTCGGCGATGGTCAGCGGCGAGTGGTTCGGCAGCATGATCCCGCCCGCTCCGAGGCGGATCGTGCTGGTATGTGCGGCCACGTGGGCGATCAGGACGCTGGTCGCGGACGAGGCGATGGTCGGCATGTTGTGGTGCTCGGCGTACCAGATGCGGCGGTAACCCCACCGCTCGGCGTGCTGGGCCAGCGTGACACTGGCCCGCAGCGCGTCGCCCGCGGTCTCTCCCTCGCCGATGTGCGCCAGGTCGAGAATGGACAGAGGAAGAGCCATGGAGAGTGCAACCGCCCACGCACGGCGGTTATTTCAGGTGCTTGAGAGTGTCCGCGATGAATCCGCTCACATACTGGTGAGCCGGGTAGAGCGCCTGCACCCGCCGGAACTTGAGCAGCGCCGAGCGGTAGCGGCCGGCGAAGTAGTCGTCGAGCGCGGAGTTGTAGACCTGGGTCGTGAGCGACTGCGCCGGCTTCACGCCCGCGGCGGCCAGGCGCTTGCGGATGATGCTCACCGGCAGGACGAAGCTGTGGTTCTCGGCCTCGGCCAGCGTCTGCTCGTCCACGCTGCCGGCGATGAGCATGCCGATGACCTTGCCGTCCTTGTCGAAGACGGGCCCGCCGGAGTTGCCGTGGTAGGACGGCGCCTGCGACTGCAGGTACGGCACGCCGAGCACGGTCGTGCGCTGGGCGTTGTAGGCGCCCTCGGTCAGCGTCGGGTTGAGCTTCGAGCGGAAGTCGAAGACGGGGCTGTTGGTGATCAGCCCGGGGAAGCCGCTGATGTAGAGCGTGTCGCCGATGCGCACGTCCTTGTCCTGGCCGAGCGGAACGGTCGGGAGGTTGCGCGCGCCGCGGAGCTTGAGCAGCGCGAAGTCCTCACCCGGGTACTGCGCGCCCTTGGCCACCAGGGTCAGCGGAGTGAGGTGCGGCTTGCCCTTGGTGGTGGCGGTCACGATGGCGATGGCCTTGGTCAGCCCGGTGATGCGCATGTGGTCGGCGTTGAACTTGCCGATCACGCCGCCGGCCAAGTTGACCAGCTCGGCGTCCGGCTGGACGGTCTTCAGCAACGAGATCACGTCCGCCTGGTTGATCTTGGGCAGGGCCTTGCCGGCGAGGTTCGCGCGAAGCTCCTGCGGCTGGGCAGTGACGCAGTGCGCGCCGGTGACCATGTAGCCGTCGGGCGTCAGCCACCAGCCGGTGCACAGCCCCAGCATGTCGGCGGGCACGGTGCGGTTCGGGCCTGAGGCGGTGAGGTAGCGCCCCGGCTTGGCCGAGGCCGCCCGCAGCACCCACTTGAGCTGGCTCTGGGCGTCGGCCGGGATGTGCCCGAGCCGCGCGTGCCGCCTGGCCTGGGCGACCAGGCCGAGGAACGCCTTGTTCGGCCGAGCCTGCGGCACGACGACCTTGCCCGTGTAGTTGAGCCCGATCAGCTGGACCGACGGGTCGGTCCTGGCGGCCAGCCAGGTGCCGGTGGCCACGTCGTGCGAGTCGGCGAGCGCACCCGTGGCCGAGACCGCGAGCGTGGCCGTGGCGAGCACCCCCACCGCCAGGAGCCTAGTTGTCTGCATTTATCCCACCCCTTTGTCATATGGGGCGAGTGTGCGGTCGCATGCTGGCGCGCGGCTTGCACGGTGCTTGTCCGTCCGCTTGCAGCCCGCATACGGCCGTCCCCCTGCTCCAGCTCCCCGGTGCGGCCGGGGAGCTGGAGCCCGATCTCATTCGGCGGCTAGCCGCTCTGCCTCTTCGTGCAACGCCACGATCACGAGCAACTCCAGTTGGAGCTCGTAAAGCTCGGGCGCCGCGAGGCCATCAAGGACGCGCATAGTGGGCCTCCCTGGGATAGAGACGCCTCAGGAGTCACACTGGTTTACCAATCTCCGGATATCCGCTCGGATCGCCCGTCGAAGCAGCCACCGGAGCACCGGCGCCACAACGGATTCGACCCCGCGCGTCCGGATCCGGACATGGAAGGTGAACAGCGTCCTGCCTTCGTCGAGCGGCTCGACGAACCTGCCGCCCTCGGCGTCGATCCCCGAGGTGGTCCGCCAGGCGAACGCACGTCCGGGATCCACCATGACGACCTCGCCGCCGTTGCGGTAGGTGCGCCCGGCGAAGCGCATGACCTCGGCGGTCGTGGTGCCGACCTGGACGATCCCGGCCGGCTTCGGATCCATCGTCTCGACGCCCCGGCGCCACGACGGATCCCGCCCGTAGTCGGCCACGATCGCCCAGACCTCGCCGGCCGGGCGCGGGATCTCACCCTGTTCGCGCAGCTCGATCACCTGTTGATCGTACGGCTAGCGGCTTCCACGCCGTGGCGATGATCACCGCCATGGCACCGAACGCCACCCAGTACGGCCCCGTGAGCCCGAGGCCGCGGGCCAGGACACCGCCGAGCAGCGTCCCGAGCGCGGCGCCTCCCACGTCGAACAGACTGTAGACGCTGCCCACCCGGCCCTGCAGCCGGTCGGGCACCGCCCGCTGGCGGACGCCGGCGACCACCACGCCCCACACCATGGCGTGCACGCCGAACACGGCCATCGTCGCGCCCGCCACCCACGGGCTCCTGGTCAGCGCCAGGACCAGGTGGGTGAGGCATTCGACGACCAGTCCGGTCCTGAGCAACGCCGTGGGCCCGAACCGGCTCTCCAGCCGGGCCGCGGCAGCCGTACCGAACAGACCGCCGAAGGCGCCCGCGGTCACCAGCACGCCGAAGCCCAGCGGGCCGAGCCCCAGGCGTTGCCTGGCGTACAGGACGTAGGCGGCGAAGGCCGCGGAGAAGGTGACCTGCATCGCGCACAGCACCGCGGCCAGCGTCCTGAGCTGCCGGTGAGCCAGCAGCCAGCGGACGCCTTCCGCGATGTCCCGCCTGATCGAGCGGCGCTCGGCGGGCGGCCGCGGGATCGGCCGCATCCACATCACCAGCGCCGCGGCCAGCAGGAACGTGGCCGCGTTCAGCCCGAACGGCGCGGCGGCCGCCACGGCGAACAGCCAGGCGCCGAACGGCTTGGCCGCGAACTGGTTGATCACCAGGAACGTGGCCGTCAGCCGGGCGTTGGCGCGGGACAGCAGCTCGCCGGGCACGATCGACGGCAGCCGGGCGGCGGCCGCCGTGTCGGCCAGCGTCTCGCCGGTGCCGAGCAGGAACCCCGCGGCGTACACCAGCGGGATCGTGACCGCGTCGAGCGCGATGGACAGCGCCAGCGCGGCCATGACCGCGCCGCGCAGCACGTCGACCACGACGATCAGCCGCTGCCGGTCCAGCCGGTCCACGAAGGCGCCGCTGATCAGGGCGAACAGCAGCCACGGCAGCTGCTGGGCGAGCACGGCGCCCGCCACGAGCGCCGGATCGCCGGTGAGCGAGGCGAGCAGGAGCGGGCCGGCGACCATGATCACGCCGTCGCCCAGGTTCGAAACGGCGCTGGCCGTCCACAGCTTGTGGAAGTCCGCGCCGAGTTTTCTGGCACGCAAGGAAGAACTCCTGACAGGGAGAAGGAATCTGGCTTGTCAGAGAGTCGAGACCTTGCCCATGCGTGCCTCCCCGGGATTCGGGATCTTCGCCTCGAAACTAATCGGACAGCCTCGAGACAGGCAACGGATTTTGCCGCACACTGCGGACATGCGGCTGGGCGAGCGGCTTGACACGGCACGACGGCGCGGCTTCGTCGGCAGGGAGAGCGAGCTGGCGGCCTTCGAGCGCCTCCTCGACCCCTCGCTCCCGGCCCAGGTCCTGCTCGTCTACGGCCCCGGCGGCGTTGGCAAGACCGCCCTGCTGCACCAGTACGGCTGGCGCGCGGCCGCCGAGGGCCGCAAGGTGATCTGGCTCGACGGGCACGAGATCGAACCCACCCAGACCGCCGTGCTCGCCACCCTCGGCATCGCGAACCTGGACGAGCTGGCCACGATGCCCGGCCTGGTCCTGCTGATCGACACGCTTGAGCTGCTCGCGCCGCTCGAACGCTGGCTGCGCAGGGATCTCATCCCCGCGCTCGCCGGCGACGCGCTCGCGGTGCTGGCAGGCAGGGACCGGCCGCCGCCGGTCTGGCGGGCGGACCCCGGCTGGCGCGAGCTGGTCGACATCGTGCAGCTCGGCAACCTCAGCCATCCGGAGGGCCGGCGGCTGCTCGAACTGCGTGGCGTGCCGGAAGCCGACCAGATCCCGGCGCTCGACTTCACCCGCGGCCACCCGCTCGCGCTCGCGCTGGTCGCCGACGTGGCCGCGCAACGCAGGTTCTCCGCCGTCTCAGCGCACCAGGTCATGGGCGCGCTGCTGAAGAGCTTCGTCGACACCGTGCCCAGCCCGCTCCACCAGCAGGCGCTCGAGGCCTGCGCGCAGGTGCTCGCCACCACCGAGCCGCTGCTCGCCGCGCTGCTCGACCTGCGGGACGCCGCCGAGCTGTTCGCCTGGCTGCGCGACCTGTCGATCGTCGAGTACGGCTCACGCGGCCTGTTCCCGCACGACCTGGCCCGCGACGCGCTGGGCGCCGAGCTGCGCTGGCGTGACCCGGACGGGTGCGAGGAGATCCGGCAGCGGGCGGCCGCCTACTACCGGCAGCAGTTCGGGGTGGCGCGGCCCGCCGTACAGCAGCTCATCCTGCTGGACTTCGTCTACCTGCATCGCGACACGTCCGTGCTCGGGCCGTTCGTGGCGGGTTATCCGCAGACGGGCGCGCTGAGCGCACATCCCGCTCTACCTGCGGAACTGAGCCTGTTCGTGTCCTGGGTGCGCGAGCACGAAGGGGAGGAATCCGCTCGGATCTGCTCGTCCTGGCTCGAACGGCAACCGGGATCCGCGGTGGCGATCCGGTCGTCGGAAGGCGTCACTGTGGGCTTCTACCAGCTGATCTCCGTGGATGCCTCGGCGCGTGACGACCCCGCCATGGCGCGGGTGCCCGGCCGCGGGCAGATGGTGCGTTTCTGGATGGACGGGGAGCGGTACCAGGAGCCGTCACCGGTGCAGCTGTTCATCACCGTCCAGCTGTTCAGGTCCTACCTGCAGGCCGCGTGTCCCGACTACACGCTGCTGACCTTCGCCTCCGCGGAACCGTTCGCCGAGGGATGCGCGCACGTGGACTTCCACCGCATGCCGGAGGCCGACTTCACGGTGGGCGGCCACGGCTACGCCGTCTTCGGCCACGACTGGATCGCGGTGCCGCCGCTGGCCTGGGTCTCCCGCCTGGCCGAGCGCGACGCCCTCATCTCCTCGCCCACCTCGCTCCTGGACGAGGAATCCTTCGCCGCCGCGGTCAAATCGGCCCTGCGCGCCCTCGGCCGCGCCGGCGGCCTGCGAGACTCGCCCCTGCTGGCCTCGATGCTGGCCCGTGGCCAGGAGTCCTCGCTGCGCGCCGTACTCAAGGAAGCCAGCGACCAGCTGGCGGCCTCTCCCCGCGACCGCCGCCTGCACCGGGCCCTTCACCACACCTTCGTCCAGCCCGCGGAAACCCAGGCGGCCGCCGCGGAGCTCCTGGGCCTGCCCATGACCACCTACCGGCGCCACCTGGCCGCCGCCGAAGCCCGCTTGACCGAGATCCTCTGGCAACGCGAACTGGACGCCCGCTCCCCCTGACCCTGCCGTGCCGGAGTCAGGAAAGGGGCAGCAGGTCCTTCGGGTCGTCCTCGACGCTCCGCAGAATCCGCATGGCGTCGTTGACGTTGACCTGCGAGACCAGGTCGTCGAAGCTCGTGGCCGACATCGGCCCGGCGAAGTACTGGAACCCCTGCAGCTGCGGCAGGCAGACCTCCAGCTCGGCCGGGAGCATGGCGAAGGCCTCCCCCAGCCGGGAGTTGAAGTTCATCAGCAGTTCCTGGGCCCGCGACTTGTCCTTGCGGTCGTCGTCGTTCCCGTCGAAGAAGGTCCGGTCGAACCATCCCGCCTTGTCGACGTTGAGGTGCTCGCCCTGCGTCTTGTACTCGGCGAACGCCGAGCTGAACCCCGTGCACACCTCAGAGGTACGGCCGGCGGCGTAGGCGATCGTCCGGCCGCTGGCGTGCAGCTTGCGCAGCGCGTCCAGGCACAGCGTGGAGGTCTCCCCCGGCCAGGTGTGAGCCAGCTGCTCGGCATGGTGCGCGAGAGCGCCCACGCCGGCGGCGAGCCGGTCCGCGGTCCCGCGCAGCGTCCTGCCCGCCGCGGCGAGGAGCTCCGGGTGGCAGCGCTCGAAGAAGGTCTTGATGACCGGGGCCTCGTTGGACGACACGTTCTCGCAGAACCAGGAACCCTGGCACAGCGGTTCGTCGGCCTTGACCACGCCCCGGCCGTCGATCGCGGTCCTGAAGGCGCCCTTGCCGTGCTGGAGGATGTCCTCCGCCGTATCGTAGTTGAGCGCGGTCAGCACGACGGTGTCGGCCAGGCCCTTGAACGATTCGAAGAACAGCTCTCCGTACCCGTCGATCGTGGTGACGGTCCGCTCGAGGTTCTTCTTGAAGTGCTTCACCGACTCCCACGAACCGGGCAGGTAGCCGGCCACCTCCATCCAGCTCGAACCCCCGCCGTACGGGCCGGAGACGCCGTTCTCCTGCCACAGCTCGTGGCCGAAGGTGCCGCTGAGGTCGAAGTAGTCCTTGGTGTCGTTCGGGAACTTGCCGACGGACCCGGCGTCGCCGCCGTCGGTCTCCCTCACCGCGGCGTCGTTCCAGGACGATTCCGGGACGGGATCGAACCGCGGGAGGTACGGCCCGCCCTTGACCGCGTCCTGGATGGTCTGCTCCATCTGGAACGCCACCCGCTTCAGGGCGGCGCGGTCGACGTTGATGCCGGGCGACGGGTAGGGCCACCCTCCGGGCAACGCGAAGCCGCCGTTCCATGAGTGCCAGTCGTCGGGGTTCTTCTCCGCCATCGTGTCCCTCTTCCGGGTGCACGCCTCATGATCAGAATGTCGCCATACATTACGGTTATGTATGAAGGTTGCGCAACAGTCATAGTCAGGAAACCTGCGGGCCCGTTGGGAGCGCTCCCCCGCAGACAGGCAACTATCACCAGCCCACCTACCTGCAGGAACGCGGGGTTACCGATCTCTAGGCGCTCAACCCGTGACGTGCCATATTGACGACCGCTGGATCCTGCTTGTCGCCACGATCTCGCGTTGGCGCACAGCGAGGACCCGCCGCCCTCACCCTCAGGGAGCGATCAGAACCGGCGTCCCCAGAGGCAGCCCCGCCAGCACCTTGAGCGCACCGGCAGGCACCCTGACGCAGCCGTGCGTGACCGCCTTGCCGAACACCTTCCGGTCCGGCCAGCCGTGGAAGGCGACCGTGCCGGGCCCGCCGCCGAAGGTGTCGAGCGTCGGCGAGTGCGTGCCGAGCGGCAGGATCAGCGGGCTGTAGGTCTTCTTCTTCGGCGACATCAGGGCCAGTAGGAACGTCCTGCCCACCGGGGTGGGCGTCTCGGGGCCGCCGATGGCCACCGTCCAGGTGCCGAGCTTCTTCTTCGCGTTCATCACCGTCAGCTGCATGGTGCCCAGCTTCACGATGGCGCGGTAGCGGCTGCGCGCCTTCTTCAGGCCCTTGGTCTTGATCCAGCCGGTCACGTGGTTGGGCTTGCTCGGCAGGAGCACGCGGTACCAGCCCTTGCGTGCCTCGACCACCGGTACCCAGGTCTGGCTGCCGAGCTGCTTCGCCGGGAGGGTGGCCGCGGGCTTGCCACCGGGCAGGGCGTAGACGGCCACCGTTCGGGCGGGGTGGACCACGAGGCCGCTCAGCTTGCCGTACATGTCGGTGTCCTGCGGGAGGCCGCTCAGCTCAGTGGACGTGGTGGCCTGAGGAAGCGGGGTCGCCGCGACCGAGGCGGCGAGAGTGACGGGCGACGCGGAGACGCCGGCGGGGGTCGAGGCGACAAGGCTCATGGCGACGAGCGCGGCGCAGAGGAGTCGGCGGGGGGCATCCAACGGCACGATCGGCTCCTGAGTTGCTGAGAAGACGCCCGCTAGATAACGGTTTGGAACGTTTGAAACCCATCCGCCAGCGAGTGTTACATTTTTGCACAGATGAGTCCCATGAGACTCCAGTTCTCTCAGAAAAACCGAGGTGCGGTCGTGACACCCCCCAGACTCTCTTTAGCCCGTCGCTGGATGACGGCGGCCCTCATGCTCGCAGTGGCGGCTCTCGCGGTGCTCACCATCTCCAACACGGCCTCAGCGGGAGCGCTCCAAGGCAAGCCGCACGGGGACAACGGCGACGTCAAGATCCACAAGTGGACGACGCCGGAGGACGACCAGCGCGACGAGCCGCACGTCTGCGTGTTCTATCTGGTCGGGTTCAACTTCGACGCGGCCGAGAAGGTGAGCTGGGAGATCCAGTCCTGGCCGCCCACGGGCGACAAGACCACGGTGAAGAGCGGCACTCTCGTGCTCGACAACAACGGGCATGGCCGTACGGTCGACATGACCCTGACGAACGGGCACTACAAGCTGTTCTGGAAGTTCGTGGGGGAGAACGGCGCGGCCAAGCAGAAGGTGTTCTGGGTCGAGTGTGAGCCCACGCCCACCCCGACGCCCACTCCCACGGGGACTCCCTCCCAGACGCCCACACCCTCGGGAACGCCGTCCCAGACGCCGACGGGCACCCCGTCCGGGACGCCTTCCCAGACGCCGACAGGCACCCCGACTCCGTCTTCGACCCCCACCCCCACGCGGACGCCCACCTCGACGCCGACTCCGACCCCCACCCACCCCGGTGACGATCACCATGGAACGGTGACCCAGGACTGGATCGAGTGGGACGCGACCGTCACGCAGACCGACGAGCCCAAGCCCGCACCCACCCCGACACCGGTGAAGACCGACATCCCGGTCACCGGCTGACCCGCGACACCGAACGACGGGGGCCTCGGATCAACCCGATCCGGGGCCCTCCGTCTGGTCCCCCTCAGTACGGCGAGCCGCACGCCGGGGAAGGCGCGTTACGACTCACCAGCCGGTGCAGCCGTGCGCGCACCCCAGACGACGCCCGTCGCCCCGCCGACGTGTTCCCAGCGCCGACGCCGGTAGGGAGTCCGGGCGAGTTCTGCAGAGCCCGGGAACAGCCGGCGGACCTCGTCCGGGAAGAGCGGATACGGCGGACCGGCGTCGCGCGTCGGATCGAACTCGATCGTCACGAGGAGTATCGGCGCACCGGGTGCGAGACGCGCGTGGAGGTGATTCGTGTAGGCCATCCTGTGCGCCGGAGGGATGGCCACGAGCGCACCCCGATCGACCGCCGCATCGTAGGCGCCGTCAAGGTCGAAGAAGTCACCCTGAAGAATCGTGACGCCGGAGCCCTGCCACTTCACGAACGGCCCGCAGGAGGTCCGGACCGGTTCGACTCCGAGTTCGGCGAAGAACGACCGGCAGGCTATCGGAGAGATCTCCACCCCGATCGGGACAAAGCCATTCGACGCGAGCCAGGCGAGATCTCGCGACCGGCCGCACAACGGAACGAGCACTCGCTTTCCCGTCTCGGGTTTCAGCGAGGACCAGTACGTGTCAAGGATATTGTCCGGCCGGTTGACGCGTGAGCCGACCCGTCCATCAGCCCACGCGCCGAGCCAGAAATCCAGGTCATTCATTTCGTCTCCGGATACACTGGCATTCGATGAGCGTTCATATCAACCTCACCGATGCGGAGCTTCGCCCTTCGATCGAGTTTATCGACTTCCTCGAGAGATGGATCTCGAAAGAGCCCTTCGACGGGACGAGCTGGTCGGAGCGCGGCCGGGAACGGGTCGGCACCGAGCGGCGCGCGTCCAGGCAAGACGTGCGCGAGCGAACAGCGAGGCTCATCGACGGGGATGAAGGTGAGCGATATGTGGCGCGGGCATATGAATTGTTCGTCGCCCTGCTCATCGGCGACGAAGCGACACTGAACACCGTACACGCCAGGTTCCGATTCATTCCGGTTGTGGGCATTCCTCGCAGTGGTGGAAAGTATCTTACGAAGCAATTGCTGCGCGCCCATGGATATGATCCCAAAACGGTTCCGGAAGTGCTCGGCCATGACGGATTCCCGCACGCCGGGCCATGGCGATTCGGCGTCTCCGGCAACGGCTGGACGAGAAGTCTTCAAGCGATGGCGGAGTATCTCACCATGGTCGAGCTGTTCTTCGCCTGCGATCAGATCGCCACCGTTCCCAAGAAGGCCACGAAGGCCGTCTACGCCGCCGGTCTGTTCCGAACCGCACTCGGCGCACCTGACGAAGGGCTCATCACTGTCCGGCATCCGGTGCCGTCGTGCGTCTCGACGTACGAGACGGCCGGCGGGCTGCCGCCCGGTGGCCGCTTCGCCGTACGGGGGAACATCGAGCGATCATGCGAGAGCGAACTGATGTCGCTCGGATTCTCCCGCGCGGAGCTGTGCCGCATGGATTACTTCGACGCCTATCTTCGCTACTGGGAGAACTATCAGGTCCGGCTGGCCATGGGAAGTGCGGTCATCGCTCGCGAGCCCCGCGTCCTGGCCTTCGGCGCGGAGCGCTACCTGGCCCGTGTCACGCACCCGTCGATCGAGGAATTCCACGTGCGCGACCGGCACCCGCTACGGCCGGACTGGATGGAGAAGTCCGAGCACGCGCTGCGGCGGGTAGCCGAGCAGTGGGAACGAGTCGGACTCGAGTTTCCGGTCACCGATGTCAACGCCGCCTTGTGAGGGGGTCGCGACTACGGCGCGATCCGCAGGAGTCGCTGCTCGTGCAGCGTTTCCGCGACAGCGCACCGCTCCTCGTCGGTGAGGTCGCCGGGGAGCTCGCGGACGTAGAACGCCGGGGTGCTCGCCACGAACGCGAGGGCCTCCAGCGCGATCGCATCGACCGAGAACAGGATGGTGCCGTCCTGGCGAATGAGCGACGCCCGGCCCAGTCCTTCGGAAACGACCAGACGACCTGCTTCATTGCTGATCAGGCGCCGATCGGGCGTGATGCTTCTCGCATCCATCCAGCACTCAGGAAGCGCGTGGCCGAACACCTCCCGGTAGCGCGCTCCGAACGACGAGAAGCTTGACGGCCGCAGGCTTCGATTCGGGGACATCGCAGGCGCGTTGCTCGGGCGGTGGTGAACGAATCCACCGAAGTACTCGTCACAGAAGTCGCTGTACTCACGCGTGAAGAGGATGAACTGGTGCCAGACCTCGTCCACGCGCCGCGAATACATCTCCCAGGCGACATCGCGGTGATCCAGGCGTGTTAGCACCAGATAGCGCTTGACCTCCGTGAACAGCGCTTGGCCCTCGCCGGTCTCGTCGACGACTCGATCCTTGACCAGCTTCTCGAGGAGGAAGGGAGCCTCGTACTCCAGCGCCGCGTGATCCTTGACCGGCCGTCGGACCGATGCATTGGTCGCCATGAATGACCGTCAGGCCGGACCGGACTGACAGACGCTGGTGCAGCTGGCACACCCTCGGCACGACGCGCACACATCGCAGTCGTCGCGAATCACACTCGCAGCCGCGGGCACGCTCATCCGCAGCCGACCACGAACGATGTCGACATGCTTTGCCGCCTCCCCCGAGCCGGACACCACCGCGTTGTCGACGACCGCCGTGGCCGCGCCACGCAGTGTGCGAACCGGCACCACAGTGACGGTGTCGCCGTGGAAGACGACCTCGGCGTCATTGCGAACCCAGATGACGGTGCCGTCGTGCGGCAGAGCGGCCTTCGGCGCGGGTGCCGTCTCGACAATGTCCGCGACGCGGATCTCAATGGAGAAATTCAGGCGCCCGAGCGACGGATAAAGCCTTATGGAGCCGTCGTTCTCAGAGGGGCCGACGTATCCCCGGAACACACAGGTCTCGACTCCGTGCGAAAGAAGCCGAGCCAGCAGAGGATTCACCTGAAGGGTGTGCTCAGACTTGTCCGTAGGCAGCATCGGACCCCCTCATCGGCCATGGATGGCATTCGATCTTGAGCGTGCCCCGCAACCTTGCCCGCCGACAGTCAGAGCTGTCAACGACAAACTCGCCACCCGGGGTCACGCCCCGACAAAGAGTGCTTGACGATAATCCGATCGCTTCTCTCAACCGACCAAATTCCCAACCAGCCGGATCAAACCTGTCCACAACCATTCGCACCGGCTTCCCCATCTCCGGCCGAGGCCATGCCAAGCCGATTCCCGTCGCAGCACTCCCGTCAGCAAGACCAGCGCCCAGCCGATAGCACCGACGGCAAGTCAACCCAGAGCGCTGGCCCCAGAGCGCTAGGCCCAGAGCGCTGGGCCCAGACGCAGGCCGCAGACGCGGACCTTGTGCGCGGGCTCGCACGCGCGGACCTTGTGCGCGAGCCCACAGGCGCGGACCTTGTGCGCGAGCCCACAGGCGCGAGCCTTGTGCGCGAGCCCACAGGCGCGGACCTTGTGCGCGAGCTCACACGCCCGCGCGCAGGAAGCGGCGCGCCAGCCCGATGAGCAGCACGGCATCCACTGCCACACTAGATAGAAAAGGCCCTCTCCCGACCACTTGAATCCACCCCACGGGAAAGGGCCTTTCACCCCGCAGAGCCGAAAACGGCCCGTTACTGGCCCACCCGACCGTCGATGCACTCCCGCAACAGATCCGCGTGACCGCAGTGCCGGGCGTACTCCTCGACCCGGTGCACCAGCAGCTCCCTGACGGCGATGGCGTCCTTCCCCAGCCGCACACCCAGATCCGGATACTCGGCCAGCACGGCGTCGGTGGCCGCCTGCTCACGCGCCAGGTCGACGTACGCGGCGTCGACCACCGCCTGATCAGCGACCGCCCCGTCGAAGTCGCCATCGCGCCCGCCGTACAACTTCGATGGTGGGTCACCAGGCAGAATCCACCCACGCCAGTCCCGCTCCACCTCAGCGAGATGCCGAATCAGGCCAAGCAGCGACATGGTCGAAGGCGGCACAGACCGCCGAGCCAACTGCTCCGCGTCGAGACCCTCACATTTCATCAGCAGGGTCAATCTGTAGTTCGCCAGATAGTCCTGCAACGTCGCCAGCTCACCTTCCGGACTGGCTCCGGTGTTGTCGCGGGGATCCTCATCCGGATCCACCCACATGTCCGAGTAAACGGTCGCCTGAGTCCACCGTCGGGGTTCGTCACTCACCCTGGCCATGTTGTCCCCCACCCACCCACCCCGCCACCGAATAAAAGCCCGATCCCCACCCCCTCGCCCCCGACAGCCAATCGGCAAGGCACCGCGTTCGATCAACCAGGGCTTGGCGCGCTCGCACGGAGACGCCAGGCGCTCGAGGCCTTCTGTCACGTCTACCGCTGGCGGACCCGCCACCAGCCCACCTACGACCAGGGCAACGACTGGAACCCGCTGACGTCTTCGCCGAAGCCATCAAGAACTCAGCCCGAACCCACCTCGTCTCCCGTAAGGCTCGCCTCCAAAAGGAGAACCTTCGGCACGTCAGCACTGAATTTCGGCGGCTCAGGGGCCAGTTCCGGCACGCCCCAACTCACCGGCGGCTCGAAGTCGCACCACCGACCGTCGAATGGGAATACAGCAGCCTCAATCAGACGAGTAACCCGCTCACCCTCAGCCCTGATCCGCTCCGCTTCGCCCAAAGACCAATAAGCAGGATGGCCGATCTTCGCCGCGAACGATTCCTCATCCTTCCACCGCCAATCCCGATCAGGGTTCACGAGAATATCCAGCTCCTGATCAAGGACATCAATGCCCCCGTCGCGCTCCACCCGCTGCTCCAGATTGACGTACCACCCCTTGAACACCATGTCCGCCGAGAACCCCCACCACACGGCATGAGCCGCCCCGACGGGCTGATAGACCAGGTTGTTCCGAGGAGCCCACTCACCGACCCGCAAGGAATACCCGTCCACGGGACGCACCTCGGGCAGCACATCACGCAGGTGCTCCCCATTCGGGAGATCGACCTGCCACATGGGTGAACCCATAGCAAGCCACAACAGCGTCCCTTCGTCAGAGCGCTCAACGACCCGCGCCGAGGTCGCCATGCTCACATGCCCACCCAGGTAAAGCCTGAGCGCGACGATCTGCCCCAATTCGCTACGCATGAGCGAGATCATCGCACTCTGTCAGCAAGGGTGTTAGCAAGATCGCATACGGAGTGATAAGCCGTCGTGCGGGTCCGTTGCTGTACTCGTGTGCTGTGCAGCAGAAGCGAGAACCCCGCACGTCCGATGGCAAATGGACCCGTACCGCAGGCCGTCATGCTCCGGCGGATTCGCGGATGGAGCCAGGCGTGGGGCGGCGGACGCGGGGGACGGGCTGGCCGCGGCGGGCGGCCTCGGCCTTCAGGCGCTTCCTGAGCATCCTGCCCTGGCCGAGGAACGAGCGGTTCCGCTCGCGGCGGCTCCCGGAGAGGCTCCAGTCGTTCAGGGCCCGCTCGACCCGCACGCTCACCCGGTCGCCCTCTCCGGCCGCGGTCCCGACGAGCACCACGTTCTCCTGCCACTCCATGGCCGGGCCGTGGCGGTGGAAGGTCAGGCACACCGGCCCCTCGGCCGCCTGGACGCCCGCGGGCAGCCGCAGGTCGAAGCCGGCCTCGGTGCGTACGGCGGAGCGGGTGCGTACGGCCAGCGGCATGCCGTCGGCGACCATGGTGACGACGGGTTCGCCCAGGCGTGCCGCGCGGTCGGCGAAGGGCCGCCAGTCCGCCGGCGGGGCCGAACGGCTCGGCAGCCGGGGACTCGTGGGGGCGGGATCGGAGGCGGGGACCGCGACGTGCTCCGGGCCCGTCCAGACCTCGGGCGTCCTGGACAGGTCGCCCTCGGGCCACCAGACGATCCTCTCGGGGGTGACCTCCACCCAGATGCGGGCGAAATACCACCCCAGCCGCTTCACCAGGAACCACGGCATCCCGGCGAACCCGGCACCGGTCTTGGCGAGCGACTCGCGGACGTACCGGTCGGTGTTGGCCTGCAGATCCGCGTCGCGTACGGTCGCCCGGCCCTGCACGAGGACGATGGGTGCCCGGCCCAGTTCGGTCCCCTCGGCGCTGGAGTAGAGCAGCGCGACGCGCGGGTCGCGCCGGGCGCGCTCGGCCTTGTCGGGGTAGGTGAGCCCGGTGGTCACGTCGAGGGTGCCGCCCGCGCCGACGTACGGCGTGACGGGCCAGGTGACGGGCCGGCCGTCGCGGGTGAGCGAGGCGTACTCGCAGACCATGGCGCGGTCGAAGATCTCGGCCGCCTCGCGCGGCCACGTGGTCGAGGTGGATGTGGTCATCACGATTCCAAGAGAAGGTTTGCGGGGGCCGTGGCACCGTACAGGCGGGTGAAGCGCCGCCGGTAGGCCGGCCACCAGAACAGGCGGAACATGAGCCGTGCCACCACAGGCAGGTCGGCGTACGACGCCGCGAGCAGGTCGGCGTCCGCGCTCGAGGCGAGCCAGCCGAAGATGACGGGGATCCGGCGGCGGCCGAAGTCGTCCATCGCCTGGCGTTTGTCGGCCTCGATGTCGTCGAGGGTGAGGTGGCGGAGCATGAGCGGCACGGCGATCCGCTCCTCGTGGTCGAGGTGCTCGTTGACGAGCTCGTGCAGCCGCCGCAGGGTGGGCGCGCGCTCGGCCAGGGGCACCCCGCGATCGGAGGCGGCCGCGATGAGCGGGTCGAGCACGGAGTGCTCGGACTCCAGCTCGGCCAGCGCGTCCGCCGCCTCAGGGGCGCGGCCGACGAGCGTGGGCCACAGGCTGTCGTCCTCGTGCGAGTGGTGGGCGTGCAGCATGTCCAGCACGAGCGCGAGCTGCTCCTCCAGCAGCTCCTCGTGCGCGTCGTCACGCGGGTTGCCGCACGCCTCGGCCAGGCGGCCGAACTCGGCGCGGAACCCGGCGTGCATCATCAGGAAGCCGGTCAGGTGTTCTGGTGTGATCATCAGGCTGTTTCCTCACGTGTCGGAAACAGAGTGCGCGACCCGCCTCTATGTGCACTTGTCGAGGGCTTGGCGGGCCCTTGCCAACCAGTAGGCCGCGCCCGCCTGCTCCAGCAGGCGCACCGCCTCCCGCAGGTGGGCCCGCGCCCCCTCGCGGTCCCCGAGCGCCAGCAGCGCCTCCCCCATGTGGCCGTCGTACGCTCCTTCGACGGTGGTGCATTTGCCGGTCACGTGCAGCAGCCCGGCGAAGGGACGGAACGCGTCGTAGACCTCCCTCGCGACGTCCAGTTCGCCGAGCCGGATCGCCGCGTGCAGCCGGCACATGGTGGCCGTCGCCCAGGCGTAGTCGCGCGGCGGCAGCGGCGTCTCACGCAGGAGCCGCCGGGCGCGCTCGTGCTCGCCCAGGCCCGCAAGCGCGTACGCCAGGACGTAAGCGGGCCCTGCCATGCCGGTACGCCGGAACATCTCCTCGACCCATGCCACCTCCTCGCCGATGCGGTCCTCCTGGATCAGCGCCTCGGCCCGTACGGCGAGCATGGTCACCTCGAAGTACGCGAGATCCGCGAACGACAGCGTGGCCCTGACGGCCTCGAAGTGGCGGGTCGGGTCCGGCACGCCCTGGAACAGGTCGAGCCCCACGTGCGCCACCGCCGCCTGCAGCGCCAGCGTGGGATTGTGCAGGTCGCCCAGCAGTATGTCGATCTCCGTCAGCAGCGCGCGGGCCTGCGGCACCCTGCCCTGCTCCACGAGATGAACGACGAGGTGGAGCTGTGCGATCACGCTGAGCTGGGACGACAGGTCCGGCTCCGCCAGCAGGCGCCCCGCGGTCTCGGCGCGCTGCTCGATGAAGTCCTGTCCCTGCATGGCGAGCAGCCGCAGGTGGAGCACGCGCCGCAGCAGGGCGGGGTCGCCCAGGCGCTCGGCCGCCGCCACGGCCTGCGACGAGACCGTGCCGACCTCGTCCTCGCGACCGGTCTGGGCGAGCACGACGGCCCGGACGGCCTGTGCCGTCGCCCAGGCCGGCGTGGACGGCGGCAGCTCTCGCACGGCCCGGTCCGTCGAGTCCCGTACGGCGGCCACGTCAAGGCCGTACCGGAAGGGCACCCAGACGCCGTGTCCCATCGCGATGTCGGCGGCCCTGACGGCCTTGTCCAGATCGGCGCCGGCCATGGCGAGCGCCTGCTCGACCGCCTCGTAGCCCTCGTCGAACCGTCCGGCGGCGTAGCGGCTCTCTGCCAGCCCGACGGCGAGCTCGAACCGCTCGACCGCGCCGGCCCCGGCCAGCTCGGCCGCCGCCAGCGCCTCCTGCCACGACACGGCCGCGTCGTCGGGCGCGTGCCGCCGCAGGGCCGCCCGCGCGGCGCGGGCGGAGTAGTCCATCGCCATGCGGGCGGGCTCCGCGCCCAGTTCCGCGGCCGCCAGCCAGTGCCGTGCGATCACCGCCGCGCGGTCGTCCCGGTCCCCGTGGACGCAGGTGAGGACTCCCGCGACCTGCTCGTGCACGCCCGCCCGCCACAGCCGCGACCGACGCGACAGCAACGCGTCGGTCACCAGGGCGTGCGCGAACTCGTACGCGCCCAGCCGGTACGACGACTCCCGGATCAGCCCCGCGTCGAGGGCCGCGTCGAGCGGCGGCAGCAGGTCGGCGACCGTACCGCCCGCGACCTGGGCCAGGACGCCCGCCTCGAACTCGTCGCCCATCACGGCGGCGAGCTCCAGCACGCGTCCCGCCTCCTCCCCCAGGCCCGCCACCCGGTGCAGCACGACGTCCAGCACGCCCTGCGGCAGCTCCTCGCCCGCCCGGGCCAGCTCCGCAAGGAAGAACGGGTTCCCTGCGGTGCGCCCGCGCAGCTCCTCGGCCTTGCGGCTGCCCGGGTCGCGGCCGGACAACTCCCGGACGAGCGCGCGGACCTCCTCGGTGGCGAGCCCGTCGAGCCCGAGCCTGCGCACGCCGAGCCGCGACAGCGCCGACAGCGTGGCGGTGAGCGGCGACGCCTCGTGCCGCCGGAAGGTCGCCACCAGCAGCAGGCCCGGCCGTACGGTGGACGCCACGTGGACCAGCAGCCGCAGCGTCGCGTCGTCGGCCGCGTGGATGTCCTCCAGCACGACGATCGCCGGGCCGACGCCCGCCAGGAACGTGCCAACCGCCTCGAAGAACCGCAGCCGCGCCCCCTGCGCGTCGGACGCCGGGATCGCCTCCAGCCCGCCCGACAGGAACGTGCCCACCTCGCTGGGCAGGGCGGCCTCCGGGGCCGCGGCGGCGAGGGCGCGCAAGACCCGTTCCCAGGGCCACAGGGCGGGCGCGGTCTCGTGGTCGGGACTCGACCCCCAGCCGACCGGCACGTCGGCGGTCGCGCGGAACCGCTTCAGCAGGCTCGTCTTGCCGACGCCCGGCTCGCCGTCTATCAGCACGACCTGCCCGGTGGCGGACGACGCCTTCGCCGCCTCGTTCAGGAACTCCAGCGCGCTCTCGCGGCCGACGAAGACCGGCTGGTCCGCCGCGGACTCGGGAGCCCTGCGTGCCGTCGTCCGTGCCAGAGGCCGCTGCGGGGCGAGCCGCTCTGGCTGGAGCAGCGTGGCATCCTGGCGCAGCACTGCCCCTTCGAGCTCCCGCAGCCGCGGCCCGGGGTCGATGCCCAGTTCCTCGGCGAGCACCTCCCGCACCCTGCGCAGGCAGGTGAGGGCCGCCGCCTGCCGGCCCGCCCGGTAGTGGGCCAGCACCAGCAGTTCCCAGGCACGCTCCCGCAGGGGGTGTTCGCGGACGAACGGGTCCAGCCACGCGACCACGTCCGTGTGGCGGCCCAGCTCAAGCAGGGCCGCGGCCAGCCCCTCCACCGCGTCCAGCCGCACCTGTTCCAGACGGCCGATCTCCGGCTGCGCCCACTCCTCGGAACGCACGTCCGCGTACGGGTCGCCCCGCCACAGGTCGAGCGCCTCGGCGAGGGCGGCCGCCGCCTCCTCGTGCCGTCCCTCGACCAGATGGCCGGACCCGGCCGACACGAGCGTCTCGAAGTCCCTCGTGTCGAGACCGAGCCCGCCGGTCATCAGGCCGTACCCGTCGGCGGCGCTGACCAGGACGGTCGGGGTCATGCCCGGCCGCCGGTCGGGCTCCAGCCGGCGGCGCAGGTTGGAGACATAGACCTGCAGGCTCCCCTGGGCGCTGGGCGGCGGGTTGCCGGACCACAGCCGGTCGGCCAGGAGGTCCGCGGGGAGCACGCGGTCGGGGTGCATCGCGAGGAGGGCCAGAAGGGCTCGCTGCTTCGGCGGCCCGGCCGATATGGCCTGCCCGGCCACGACGAGTTCCAGGGGCCCGAGGACGTTCAGCCGCACGGGCCAATGGTAGGGATGCGCCTTTCAACCGGTCCAGTCGTTACATTTCGGGAATCGACCGACGTTCCAGGATCGTGCGAGCCGTCCGGCGCTGGCAGTCGCCGTACCCCGGCATGTTCACCTGCTCGAACAGCCGGTCACGCCGGGCCCCCGTCCGGGGTCGCGATCGCCGGGAAGACCTCCCTGTACGGCCGGATGCGCAGACAGATCTCGTCTTCACCACGCCCGATCGAACATTCGCCGCTCACTGCCGCAACGCCGAGGTCCCCGTGATCCGCGTTCACGACACCCCCCTCGACATCCATCCTCGAGTCAGATCCTCAGACACTCACAGATCTCGGTGACGATGAACGCCTACACCCAGTTCCCAAGCCCCGAAACGCGCAAGGCCCTCGACCGGCTCGCCAGGAGCCTCGAACTCGGCTGAACATCGTCACGAGACCCCGGGAGTGGAACGTCCATGTTCATCCTCCTGGTGTGGCATCTGCGTACGTCAGTCTCCGGCGAGCACCGCGTGGACGGACGAGACCGCGCTCGCGCCGTCGCCGACGGCCGTGGCCACGCGTTTCGTTGAACCCGAGCGCAGGTCGCCGACCGCGAAGACCCGGGGTGCGCTCGTCTGGTACGGCAAGGTCGATCCGGCGGGCAGGCCGACGTCGGTGAGCACGAACCCGTCCTCGGCCTTGGCCACGCCGGTCAGCCAGCCGGACACCGGGTCGGCGCCGACGAAGCAGAACAGCGCACGGCTGGCCAGCCGTGCCGGTCGCTCGCCGGGCCGTTCGACGACGACCGACGTGAGGGTGTCGCCGCCGGCCAGTTCGCTGACCGTGCTGCCGGTGTGGACCCGGATCCGGGAATGGGCCTGGATCCGGTCGGTCAGGTAGGACGACATGCGGGCTGCGAGGTCGTGGCCTCGAACGACCAGATCGACCGTCGCGCCGCGGGCGGCGAGGGACAGGGCCGCCTGCCCGGCCGAGTTGGCGCCCCCGACGACGGTCACCGGCCGGCCTTCGTAGCCCCGGACGTCGGCCTCGGTCGCGGCGTACCGGATGCAGCCGGACTGCTCGAACGCCGCCCATCCGGGGATGTCCAGACGCCGGTATCGGGCGCCGGTGGCGGCGATCACCGCGCGGCACTCGACGCGGGCCCCGTCCTCCAGGACGACGACCGGCCGCCGCTCGTCGGAGAGGTCGAGGCCCTTCACGACGCAGGGCGAGTGGATGCGTACACCGAACTTGAGGGCCTGGATCATGGCCAGGCGGGTCAGGTTCACGCCGCTGACCCCGTCCGGGAAGCCCAGGTAGTTCTCGATGCGGGCGCTCTTGGCGGCCTGGCCGCCGAGCCCGCTCCGGTCCAGCAGCACGGTGACCAGGCCCTCGGACGCCCCGTACACGGCGGCGGCCAGGCCCGCGGGACCGGCGCCCACGACGACGAGGTCGACCGGACCTCCGCCGTCCCGGTACGTGAGGCCGAGCATCTGCGCGACCGTTCCCGGCGTCGCGCGCCGTACCACCGAACCGTTGGCGATGGCCGCCGGAAGGTCGGCCTCCGTCAGCCCGGCCGAGGTCATGAGGGAGCGCCCGGGGGGTGAGGCGGCGCTGCGCCAGGTGTGGGGCAGCAGCATCTGCGTGACGTAGCCGCGCAGTTCCAGGGTCTGCGCGGAGTCCGGCCGGCCGACGATCTCCAGGGCGCCGCCCGCCGCCGCGCGGAAGACCTCGCGCCGCTCCTGGAACGCCGCGAGCATCAGCCCGGCGATGTCGTCCTGCTCAGCGAGGGCCCGGCGCAGTCGCGCCACCCCGATGCGGACGACCGTCCCAGCTAACGTCACCCGGGCGGTCAGGTAGACCTGCTGTCCGGTCAGAAGGTTGAGCTCGCCGAGGAAGTCTCCGGGGCCGCCCCGGTAGATCAGGCGTTCCGGCTCGATCGCCGTCGCGTCCCGGACGATGTCCACCGTCGCCGTCCGGAGCAGGAAGAAGTCATAGGAGTCGTCGCCGGAGGTGTACAGGTTCCGGCCGGCCTCGACGTGCTCCTCCTCGCCGTATCCGGCAAGGCGGCGGAACTGCTCATCGTCTAGGACCGGTCCGCGCCGGGCCGGACGGTGACGCTTCGGCCGGGCGACGGTCACGACGTACAGGAGCAAACCCGCCGACGTTAGGACGAAACCGGCCCAGACAGTGGACAACGTGCCCCAGCCGGCTTCCAGGGTGACCGCGCCGCCGATCGCGCCGAGGGAGTTGGCCAGGTTGAGGGCGGCCAGGTTGAGCGCGCCCATCAGGGTCGGGGCGTCCGGCGCGAAGCCGGTCAGCCTGACCTGGATGGTGGGGATCGCGAACATCATGGTCGCGCCGACGCCGAACAGACACGGCAGCAGGACCAGCAGATCGCTGCCCGCCACGCCGATCAGCACCAACAGCGCCAGGACGCCGCCGTACCCCCAGATCAGGCCCCGGTGCTCGTACCGGTCCGCGACTCGCCCGCCGAGGTGGTTGCCGACCGCCATGCCGAGGCCGAAGACGGCCAGGGCGACGGGGATGAGCGCGGCGTCCCGCCGCGCCGCGTCGGTGACGAAGGGGCCGATGAACGTGTAGACGGCGAAGATGCTGGAGATGCCGAGCGAGGCGACGGCGACCATCAGCCAGACGTTGATCCGGCGCAGGCCGTTCAGCTCGCTCCTGACGGGGCTGCCGTGCAGGTCGTCGGTACGGGGCAACCAGGCGACCAGCGCGATGCCGGCCAGCAGGCCGACGGCGACCACGGTCCAGTACATGACACGCCACCCGGCGTGCTGGCCGATGAAGGTGCCGAGCGGCGACCCGGCGATGGTGGCGACGGTGAGTCCCCCCATCACGGTGGCGAACGCCTTGCCGCCCTTGCCCGGCCCGTACACGTACGCGGCGACGACCGCCCCTGCGCCGAAGAACGCCCCCTGCACGCTGCCCGCGACGAAGCGGAAGACGACGAGCAGCGCGATGTTCGGCGCCAGCGCGGACAGCCCATTGCCCACCAGGAAGAGCACGACCAGGCCGAGCAGCAGCGTTCGCCGGTTGACCCGGGCGGCGAGCAGAGTGATCAGCGGAGAACCGATCACCACCCCGAAGGCGTAGGCGGTGATCGCGTACGTCGCGACCGGGATCGAGACGTCCAGGTTGGCGGCGAAGAGCTGGATGATGCCGTTGCTGCCGAACTCGCCGGTGCCGATCGCGAAGGTGCCCAGTGCCAGCGCGAACAGAGCGAGCCTGGGGTTGACGGCGGGCTTCTCGGCAGAGGTGCGCCGTTTCTCCTCGGCGGCGCACTGGCCTTCGTACGCGCGGACGAACATGGTCAGCGGGCTGCGCGCTTGATGAGGTCGGCGGTCACGGCGGGGTGGGAGATCATCGCGACGTGCGAGGAACCGACCTCGCGCACCTGCGACCCGGCCCGCCGCGCCATGAACCGCTGCGCCTCGGCGGGCAGCACCTGGTCGTTCCTGGCGACGAGGTAGTAGGAGGGAATGGTCTTCCACGCCGGAGCTCCGGAGGGCTCCCCGAGCGTGCGCGCGTCAGCGGGCCGCTGGCCGGCGTGCATCAGGTCGGTAGTCGATTTCGGTACGTCACCGGCGAAGACGTCGTGGAAGAACTCCTTCTTGATGTAGCCGTCGACAAGGCCCTTAGCGTAGGGGCGGAAGTCCAGCGCCGCCTCGTCGAGCTTGCTGCCGGGGAACTTCGTCTGCAGCTGCAGCAGCGAATCGCCCTCGTCGGGTGCGAACGCGGCCACGTAGACGAGTGCTTTCACGTTCGGGTTGCCGGCCGCGGCGTTCGTGACGACGATCCCGCCGTAGGAGTGCGCAGCCAAGACAATCGGGCCACTGAGGGTGGCGAGAACACTGGCCAGGTAGGCCGAGTCGGTGGCCACGCTGCGCAGCGGGATCGCGGGCGCGATGACCTGATAGCCGTCGCGGATGAGCTCGGCGGCGACGTCGTTCCAGCCGGAGGCGTCGGCGAACGCGCCGTGCACGAGGACCACCGTGGGTTTGGGCTTGGCTTCCGTCCGGGAATGCGCCTGCGCCTCGGACGTTCCCAGCAGCGCGCTGGTCGCGACCGCGGCGGATCCGGCCAACACGGCTCGGCGAGTTGTCGTCATGATGTTGCACCTTTCACCTCGAATTGCGGTCAATGTTGATTCCGGGAACTTGACGATCACTGAACGAGCTATTCAATCGTCGTCCAGTACGCCGATTTAGCCTGTGGCCATGAAATCGGCGAAAAGCGCAAGCGCCCGGATCTGGGGCCTGCGCTTCCACATGCTCTTCTATGTCCTGAGCAATCTGGCTCAGGTCATCGTGTGGTGGGTCTACGACCCCAGCCACTTTTTCTGGCCCCTGTGGTCCATCGTCTTCTGGGGCGTCGGGCTGGCCTTCCATTTCTGGGGTGTCCACTCGCCGCACAAATCCAGAACCGAGTACTGAGCCATGTCGTTCTTTGCCGAGTTCGTGCGCGCCCCCATGACGGTCGGTGCGGTCGCGCCGAGCGGCCCGGCGCTGGCCATGGCGGCGACGGCGGTGGTGCCCCGGACCGGTTCCCCGGTCGTGGTGGAACTCGGTCCGGGCACCGGCGCTTTCACCGGCGCCATCCAGCGGCGCCTCGCGGGTCGCGGCCGGCACATCGCCGTCGAGATCAACCCACGGTTCGCATGGCGGTTGGCCGAACTCCATCCGGCGGTCGACGTCGTGACCGCGGACGCGGCCGGCCTTGCCACGGTGCTGACGCAGCGCGGGCTCAACGAGGCCGATGTCGTGGTCAGCGGCCTTCCCTGGGCGGCGTTCACCGAGAACAGGCAGCATGACGTGCTGTCATCGGTGTCCGCCGCGCTGCCGCCGCACGGCGTGTTCACCACCTTCGCGTACGTGCACGCCCGATGGGCACCACCCGCGCGGGCGCTGCTGCGATCCCTGCGGTCACGCTTCGACGAGGTCGTCGTCAGCCGGACGGTGTGGGCCAACCTCCCACCCGCGCTGGTCTACTACTGCCGTCGCCCCAACACCCGCTGAGCGGTCAGGTCGGCGTCGCGGTGTGCGAACGGGTGCGCCTCACGTTCGACGGACGGGCCCGTTCGGGGGGCGGCTCGGACGGCGAGGGAAGGGCGCCGCTCGCCCGTATAAGCCACGGAGTCTTGATCCCGCTCCGCATCGTTGCGTTGTCTGGATCAGCCGGCCTGGAGCAAAGGCAGGCTGCTCCGCACGGGATGCCAGAACTTGTCGGCATGCCCCAAAATGTCCGCTATGGATTCCCCCTTGGTTCTGGCCAGTCTGCCTTACGCTCTCGGCATCGTCATGCTCGGCCTGGGTCTCGGCCTGACCCTGGACGACTTCCGGCGGGTGGGCCAGTATCCGAAGGCGGCCGTGGTTGCGCTGCTGTGCCAGGTCGTGCTGCTGCCGGCGATCTGCTTCGGCCTGGTGATGGTGTTCCGGCTCCCGCCGGAACTGGCGGTCGGGATGATGGTGGTCGCGGCGTCGCCCGGTGGCCCCACGGCCAACCTGTTCAGCCACCTGTTCGGCGGGAACGTCGCGCTGAATGTCACGCTCACCGCGGTCAACTCGGTGCTGGTTGTTGTCACCCTGCCGATCGTGGTGAACCTCTCGGCCGGGTACTTCCTCCCCGGCGGGGCCACCCTCGGGCTGCAGTTTGACAAGTTGCAGCAGGTCTTCGTGATGGTGCTCGGGCCGGTCGCGATCGGGATGCTCGTGCGTGCGCTGGCACCGCGGGTGGCGCAGCGGCTCAACCTCCCCGTCCGGGTGCTGTCAGTCGTGGTCCTGGTCACGGTCATCTCCGCCGTGCTGTACGGGGAGCGGGAGAACCTCGTCGACTATTTCGTCTCGGTCGGGCTGGCCGTGCTGGCTTTCAACATCGTGAGCCTGCTGATCGGCTACGGCGTGCCGCGCCTGGCCGGCGTCGAGCACCGCGCGGCCACCGCGGCCGGGTTCGAGATCGGCATCCACAACACCGCGCTCGCCATCACGATCGCGCTGAGCCCGGCGCTGTTGAACAGTGCCGAGATCGCCATCCCGGGCGCGGTGTACGGCATTGTCATGTTCTTCACGGCGTCCGGGTTCGGCTGGTTGATCAGCCGTCGAACTCGGACGAGCTCCCCCGTGTGACCCTTCTCGGCCGTGCGGCCTGATGTCGTGATCTGACACCGAGGCGGCTCCCCGCGACGGTGTCGCTCGTGCTGAGCAGTGCGATCAAAGCTCGGCAAGGAAGCTCTCCGCGCGGCGGGCGAAGAGGTGGGACTCACGTTCGTTGGACTGGTCGCGGGCCTTTTCCGCAGCGGCTCGTACGACTTCGGCAGGTTCGCCGCGGGCGTGGAGCAGGCGTGCCCGCAGCAGCAGCACAAGTCCTTCGGCGTAGCGTTGGCCGTAGGCCTCCAGTGCCTGGTCCGCTCGGTCGAGGGCGATGGCCGCCTTGTCCGGCCTACCGGCGGCCAACCACATCTCGGCGAGCAGTCCGTGGTGGTACGCGACGCCCCACCGCGGCGGGTCGACCAGCGTCCCGGCCACGAGCTGTTCGGCCTCCGCCGCGATACCGGCCGGGTCATCGCCGGTGAGGGCACGGGCCCAGTACCAGTTCAGCCGGATGTAGTGCTCCTGCTGGATGGCGGTACGGCCGGTGCCAACGGCCGTCCACCGGTCGATCGTGCGCATCACCCGGCCCGCGTCACCGGCCATCGAGGCGATGATGGTGATGTAGTAGGCCCAGGTCGCGACCGCATACGAGTCGTCGGGGCCGTTCCACTTGTCGATCATGGCGTGCGCCGTCTCGACGTCACCGTGTAGCGCCGTAATGACGGCCAGCCAGCCGGGCCACTCACCCGAGACGTCACGCCGGATCGGGGTCTCGCTGTGCGAGGAGACGACCCCGTCGAGAAGGGCGGGGTTGTTCTCGCTGAAGCACCGGTATGCCTCGCCGATGTTGCCGATGTCCCACTGGTGCAGGCCCCAGGCTTGCCGGCCGTACACTCGGACGACCAGATCGGAGGACGCCTCCCCTTGGTCGTACAGCCGGCGGACCAGACGAACGCGGTCCCACTCCAGGAAGGTGTAGGCCCCGAACAGGCGAGCGAAGAGGAGGCCCGCGGCCTCTACCTCACGGCCGAGTTGGCGGGCCAGAAGTTCCGCACGCTCCAGCAGATCGAAGGTCGTGCCGCCGAACCCGGCTTGCCGACGCGGGGCGATGGCGAGGAGCGAGAGGGCAGAGAGCTCGAGCTCCGGGAGCCCGGCGGTCCGCGCGATCTGGGCGGCTGATTCCAGGTGCCGATCTGCGGCGGCGAACGCGAGCTTGGCCGCCGCGCGACGACCTGCGCGCTTCAGCGCCTCTGCGGTACGAACCGGGTCGGCGAGGTGCCTGGCGGCCCACAGGTGGAAGGCGAGGCGTTCGGTGATGGACTCGTCGTCCGCTTGGCTTTCTTCGAGCGCGTCCGCGACCCGCAGGTGCAGCCGGGTGGCACGCCCGTGCGTCATGGTCTCCGTGACCGATTCGCGAACCAGGTCGTGTGCGAAGCGCCACGAGAACGGGTCCTCCGGCTCCGATTCGAGCAGGCCGAGCGCGCGCAGCGGTTCGAGGCGTTCGAGACAGTCCGCGACGTCGGTACCGGCGGCGCGGGCGAGCAGGCTGAGGTCTACGTCGCGGCCGATCAGCGCCGCGACCTGCAAAAGGTCGCGAGCGTTGTCGTCGAGGCCGACCATCCGATCGCGGACGACGTCTCGCACGGTGGACGGCACCCCGGCCCGGGCCGATGCGTCACCGTCGTCGAGCGCGCCGCGGTCGCTGAGAAGCCGCGACAGTTCCCGGACGAAGAAAGGATTGCCGGCGGTGCGAACGTGGATGTTGCGGGCGATGTCCGTGCCGGGTTCGTGGCCGGTCTCGCGGCGGATGAGTTCGGCCACGTCGGTCAGGCTGAGCGGACCGAGCCGGATCCTGCGGTGGCTGGGCAGCCGGCTGGCCGCGGCCAGTGCCCGCGAAAGGTCGGAGCCAGGTGTCGGTGCGCGGTCGCGAAGGGCGCCAATGATCGCGGTTCCGGTGGGTAGCCGGCCCACCACGTGGCCGAACAGCTGGAGCGAAGCGGCATCGATCCATTGAAGATCGTCCATGACCAGCAACATCGGCCGTTCCGCCGAAGCCTGGCCGATAACAGTGACGACCTGCTCGAACAGGCGGAACTGGGCACGGCTGCCGGCAACCGGCGGCGCGGCGTCATCGTCTCCGGATTCGAGGAGACGACCGAGTTCGCCGGCCCGCCACTTCTCACGCGCCGACGCGGGCAGGCTGGCGAGGACAACGGTGAGCGCCTGCTCCCATGGCCACATCGATGGTGTTCCGTCGCCTTCCAAACTGGAAGCCCAGACGACGAGCGCGCCACGCCGGTCCGCGACGGCGGCGGCCTCCTCCAGCAGGCGCGTCTTCCCCGCGCCCGGTTCGCCTTCAACGATGGCGAGCCCGCTGCGGCCGGCGAGCGCCGCCTCGATGGCCTGCCGAAGCACGCCGAGTTCCTCGCCCCGCCCAACCAGTCCGGCTGCCTGCCTCGCCGGTGACCGGTCACCCTCACTCTCCGTGCTCGTCACCACCGGCGGCCTCGGGGTCTGCGTCAGGACTCGCAGGTGCGCGGCCTGCAGCGACGGGCCGGGGTCGATGCCCAGCTCCTCAGCGAGGCGGTCACGGACCGCGTGAAACGCTGACAGCGCCTCCGCCTGCCGTCCAGCGGCGCCGAGCGCGGTGATGAGGCCGGCATGTACGGGTTCGTGGAACAGCGCCATCGACGCGGCCAACTGCAACGGCGGTATCACCCGCTCCGGTCGATGTAACGCCACGGCCAGTTCGGCCGCTGCCGTGCAGGCAGCGTGGAACTCGTCGTCGAGGGCGGCCAAGACCGGCATCGCGATCGATCCATAGGAAAGTCCGTCCCCCGCGGGTCCCTGCCAGAGGCCGAGCGCTGTGACGTAGTGGTCGAGGGCCACCTCGCGTGCTTGCTCGGCGAGGGCGGCCTGGGCGGCTTCGCGGAGTTCCCGGAATGTGACCAGGTCGAGCGTGCCGGGTCCGGCACTGAACACGTACGCGTCGCCGCGTCGGTGCAGGTATGTACCGGCCGCCCGGGCGGGGACCGCGGGTTCGAGCACCCGCCGCAATGCTCCGATGTACTTCTGGATGATGTTGAGCGCGCTGGCGGGGGCGTCCTCGGCCCAGATCAGGTCGATCAATTCTCGCGTGCTGACCGGACGGCCCACGCGCGCCAGGAGCAGGGCCAACAGCTGCGCCTGCTGCCGGGGGCCGGCGTCCAGTTCGACGCCATCGCGCCACAGCCGCAACGGACCGAGGATCTGCAGGCGCAGCGAACCGGCGCCGGCCAACAGACCTTCGCCGTCGGGCCTAACGGGATGGGCTGGCCCAGTCACGTCTGTCGACTCCCCGATGGGCATTACAGATTTGTCCGCTTGCGACCCGTTTTGGACCGCAGTGCACCGAGTCTACTGGTCCAGGATTGGTCGTAGAAGGTTCGGCGGACACGCCACCTCGAGCCGAGTCGAGTGAACGAGCGGAACGCCGGAAAGGCGTGATCGAGCACGTCTCCCGCCACACCCGAGATTCGTTCAGTAGTAGTCAAGTTCGCATTCGTATGTTGAGTCTGGGCGGGCGATGAGGCGCTTCCACGGTGACCGTGACCTCCATGAAAGCGACGACCCGTCCGCGCACTGCCTCCCACACCAGCCCATGCGTAACCCGAGCCATAAGGAGCGTTGGATGCCGACTCGCGTGAACCGGCAGACCGTCGATCTATCCGCCTATCCCGACCTCATGGTCCTGTACCTCGGCATGCGGGTGAATCGTCTGTACGGGATCCGGACCTTCTTCAGCTTCGGCCGGAAGATCAGTGAGTCGGTCGCGGGCAAGCCGGACGGGCTGCTGCTGCACGAGCCCGTGTACTACTCGTTCTTCCCGATGAACATGGGGATGCGCCAATACTGGCGGGACCTGCCCTCGCTGCTCACCTTTGCCCGGTCCGAGCCGCATCGGGAGTGGTGGCTGGCCTTCCTGCGGGACTCGGGTGGAACCGGTTTCTGGCACGAGACGTACTCGATCAGGGGCGGCATGGAGGCCGTCTACGACGACGTGCCCAAGCCGCTCGGGTTCGGACGGTTCGCCGGGATCCGGCGCGCTCGTGGACCCATGTTCGGTTCCGCTGCTCGCCTGGGACGCACCGAGCACGGCAGCCCGGTCCTGAGTGAGACGGACCTCTACGAGTCCTAGCCGCTCAACCTCGGAGTTCCGCCCCAGGTCGTCCTCGACATCGAGGTGACCATGACCATCTACGCCCACGCCTCCCTCGATGAGGCTCTTGGGAAGCTTGGCGGAGTTCTCGACTGATCGTCGAAGTGGTCGGCGGGGTATCAGTTTCGCCTGGTGCCCCGCTTTGCCCTGCGCTTCGACGAGGTCGTCATCAGTCGGGCCGAGTGGGCCAACGTCGTCTACTGCTGCCGCCGCCCGTACGCGGCCTGCGCCGATCTCGATGCGTGACGCAAGGCGTCAGGTCACGGAACAGGTCCGCCAAGCTCTCGCACCAGTTGCTCAGCCCGGCGGGTGAAGAGGTGAGCTCCCCGCTCGGCGGACAGCACACGTGCCCGCTCGGCGGCTGCCCGGGCCACCTCGACGCGGGCGCCTTCGGCCATCAGCAACCGGGCCCGCAGCAGGAACAGCAACCCCTCGGCGTACCGCTCGCCGTAGGTTTCGACGACCCGGTCGGCGTGGTCGAGGGCAACGGCGGCGGCGTCCGGCCTACCGGCGGCGAGCCACATCTCGCTGATAAGGCCGTACCAGGTGGCGAGGCCGGTGAGCGGCGGGTCGAGCAGCATCGCCGTCAGCAGCGTTTCGGCCTCGGCCGCGGCTCCGGCCGGGTCGAGGCCCGTCACGGCGCGCGCCCAGCACCGGATTATGCGCAGGTGCGCGCCGAAGAAGGCGAAGGAGAATCCGGGGTCCTCGGCGATGCCTCGTTCGGTGACGCGCAGTGCCCAGGCGGGGTCGTCGGAGAGCGCCGCGATCACCGAGGCGAACGCCGCCCACAGTGTGATCGCGTACGGGTCGGAACCGGCGGCCTCCAACGTGTCGAGCACCGGCCTGGCCGCGTCAAGGTCTCCGTGCAGTGCGGAGATCTCCGCGTGCATCCCGGCCGCGATCAGGTGGAGATCGCGTCGCAGCGGAAACTCGCTGTAACCGGCGATGTCTTCGAGCAGCGTGCGGTCCGACCGCCTCTGGTATTCGACCGCGCTGCCGATCTCGCCGATGGCCCACTGGTAGATAGCCCACGCGTGCAGGCCGTAGGCGCGTAGGACGGGATCGGCCGACGCCTCGGTCTGTTCGAGGAACTGCCGCGCCAACCGTTTGGCGCGGTCGAGCTGCATTCCCTGGCAGTAGGCCGCCTGGCGGGACAGCAGGAAGTTGACGGCCTCCTCCTCGCGGCCGAGTTCGCGGGCCAGATGCTCGGCGCGTTCGAGGAGGTCGGTCGCGGAGCCGACGTATCCGGGCCCCATGCCGATGACAGCGGTGAGCTGTGACAGCGCGGACAGTTCGAGCTCGGCGAGACCCGCCGAGCGGGCCACCTGCGTCGCCGACCGGAGATGCTGTTCGGCCGCTTCGAGAGCGGATTTGGCGACCGCCCGGCGACCGGCACCGATGAGTGCGCTCGCGGTCCGGGACGGGTCCGCGAGGGGGCCGGCGGCCCAGAGATGGTGGGCGACGCGCTCGGCGACGGACTCGACGCTGCTTTCGGTGGCTTCCAGCGCGTCCGCCACGCGGAGATGCAGCCGGATCATCCGGTGCGGCGACGTGGCCGTAGCGACCGACTCGCGGACCAGGTCGTGTGCGAAACGCAGCGAGAACGGGTTCCCGGGAGTCGGCCCGAGCAGGCCGAGGTGGTCGACAGGCTCCAGCCGGTCGAGACAGGTCTGGGTGTCGAGCCCGGCAACGCGGGCGAGCAGGCCGAGGTCGACGTCGCGTCCGATGAGGGCCGCGGCTTGGAGCAGGTCGTGCGCCTCGTCGTCGAGGTGCGAGACGCGGTCGCGCACGACGTCCCGCACGGTCGACGGCACGGCCGCGTCCCCGCTGATGTAGCCCCCCGCGGCGAGCAGCCGGGACAGCTCTCGGACGAAGAACGGGTTGCCGGCCGTGCGCGCGTGGATGCTGCGCACGACGCCGTCCCCGAGGTCGCGGCCGGCCTCGCGGCGGACGAGTTCGGCGACCCCGGCCGGTTCCAGCGGGCCGAGGCGTATGCGGCGATGACCGGACACCCGGCTGGTCACCGCGAGCAGCCGGGACAACTCCGTCCCCGGCGTGGGGGCGCGGTCGCGGAGCGTGCCGATGATCGCGACGCCGCTCGGCAGGCGGACGGCCAAGTGACCGAACAGCTGCAGGGAAGCGACGTCGGCCCACTGGAGATCGTCGATAACGAGCACGACCGGCCGCGCGGCGGAGACCTCGCGGAGCAGCGCGACGACCCGTTCGAACAGGCGGAATTGGCCTCCGGCGTCGGCTTGCTCCGGCTCGGCCGGTGCCCGGTCGCCCGACTCGACGAGGTAGCCGAGCTCGCTGGTCAGCCACTTCTTGCGCGACGCCGGCGTCAGGGCGTCCAGGACCGTGCCGATGGCCCGCACCCACGGCCACATCGACGGTGCGCCGGCGTCCTCCAGGCAGTTGCCCCACACGACGTGTGCGCCTCGCCCGTGGGCCGCATCGGTCACTTCTTCGACCAGCCGTGTCTTGCCGACTCCCGGCTCGCCCTCCACCAGGACGAGCCCGGTGTGGCCTGCCAGAGCGGACTCCACCGCCTGCCACACCACAGCGAGCTCCTCGACCCGGCCGACAAGCCGGGCGGCCGCCGGCGGTGGCTGCCCGGCGTCAATCGGATCGGCGGCGGCCTGCGGGGGCGGGACGCTGGAACCCAGCACCCGCTGGTGGGCGGCCCGTAGCGCCTGACCGGGGTCGACGCCGAGTTCCTCAACCAGCCGCGCGCGGACATGCAGGTAGGCGGACAACGCCTCGGCCTGGTGTCCGGCAGCCGCCAGGACCGTGACGAGGGCGGCCTGGACCGGCTCGTGCAGGGGGGCCAACGACGCGGCGAGGCGCAGGGGCTGGAGTATGCGCTCCGGCTGGCCCAGCGAGATCGCGAGCTCGGCCGCCGCGGTGCAGGCGTCGAAGAACTCGTGGTCGAGCGCGACGAACGTCGACATGGCGGTAGCCCCGTGATTCCAACCCTCGGCCGTGGATCCACGCCACAGCCCGAGGGCGTCGACGTAGCAGGCGAGCGCAGCCGTCTGCCGCCCCTCGGCCCCGGCAGCCCCGGCCGCCCTCACCCGGCGGCGGAACAGGACGAGATCGAGGGTCTCGGACTCGGCCACGAACAGGTAGCTGTTCCCCCGGCGCTGCAGATAGGACCCGCTCTCCCGCGCCGACAGCGACGGTTCGAGGAGCCGGCGGAGCGCACCCACGTATTTCTGGACGATGTTGAGCGCGCTGGCCGGCACGTCGTCTTCCCAGATGAGGTCGATCAACTGGTTCGTGCTGACGGGCCGGCCGGCGTGGGCCAGCAGCAGCGCCAACAGGAAGGCCTGTTGCCGCGGGCCGGTATCCAGCTCGACACCGTCCTGCCAGACCCGCAACGGACCGAGGACCTCGATCCGGAGGGCGCGCTCGTGAGCCACGGCATCGTCCTTCGCGATAATCCGCCGCAGTAGCCCACGGCGAAGTCAGGTTTGTGGATGGCGACGCCGAGGCCCGCCCCGTCAAGTATCCGGAACCGGGCCCAACCTTCAATAGATCACTCCTCGCCACACCACCCCGGCACGTCTAGCTGGGCACACGCCACGACGCAGTCACGATCACCAGGTCAGCGTTGATCAAATCCCGTTCCCATGCTTGGCGGGGGGAGCGGCGGATCCTGCTGTCAACGCTGAACGAGGTCGTCGGTGCGAGCCAGGACAAGCTCAGGGATGCCGTGCCGTACGCGGAGCGGCTGCATCCGCACGAGTACTACGAGTAGCCGCACGCAGGGGAGGTGTTCGCGGTCGCGCGTGGCGAGCGCCGGGTACGCAACCTCGCTGGCCGTGCGGAGGCGACGATCCGCGCCGGAGCCATGTTCTCTTGGTTTCGGGCAGTCGCGACCCGTCCGGCGATGGAGCTGCGGCGCGGTCCCGTGACGTGGCTGGCCCCGAGCCAGTTAGAAGACGTTGCCGTCAGGGGCCACGAAAGACGCCCCGGCCCGTGATCGACTCGGGGCGTTTGGGCTGTTCAGATGCTGTGGTCAGGGGCAGGGTCGAACTGTCGACCTTCACCCTGATCGTCTTGTCCAACACAAGGTCAGAGAGAAGTAGCCGGCTGCTGCCGTGCGCTGGCAGAAGCCAACGTTGTCGTCAGCGATGTCGTCAACAGCGATTTGGGTGACCTGGATAGCGGCCCGCTGAGTCGGCGGTCATCGGCTACCCTGACTCGGATTGATCATTTCCGGGAGAGGGCGCCGTGATGCAGGAACCCGCGGCAGAAGCGTTATCCCCGGTGGCGGCGGTGCAGCGGTTTGGTGCGGTGCTGGCCGCGTCGGGACCGGTGATCCTGACGACCTTCGGGGTCGGCAGGCAGAGCGTCGGCTGGTTCTGTTCCGCGACGGGCTTCGATCCCTATTCGGTGGAAGGTCCATACGCGCTGGAGAGCGTGCCGGGAGAGCTGCTGTTCTGGGGCGTGCTCCTGCTACCGGTTGTCGTGGTCGGCCTTGTCCTGCGCGGATCACGCCGGGCCGTGCTCACCGCCGTCGCCGCGGTCGGCACCGTACTCGCGTTCGGGCTGGTCACCGCGTTTCTCCTGGGTCCCGATCCATGCACTGGGCAGGAACGTGCGGTCGTGCTGCCCTGGCTCTTGATCGTCTGTTATCCGGTGGCCGCGATGGCGCTGCTCCTGGCGGCCCGGTCACCCCTGCCGCGGAGACCGTACGGGATCATCCTGTGGGCGGGCGCCGTAGGCGCAGCGGCGTGGGCGGCGATCTTCCACCGCTGCATGATCACATACGACATGTACGTGGTTGGTGTCATCTACGTGGACACTCCAGAGTCGCCGTGGGACGGTCTCGCGCGGTGGTCCGGTGAGGCCGACGTGATCGGCTTGCCGGTCGTTCTCGTCGCATTGGCGGCGACCGCGAGAGCAATCAGTTCCCTCCGATGGGGACGCTTGGCCGGCACCGCGACCGCGGTGGCCCTACTCCTCTTCCCGCTGCTCGACGTCGCGACGTACGCCGCTCAGTACAGCGACGACTTCCAGATACTGTTCTCCGATTCGGTGCGGTGGCCGTTGCTTGTCGCGGCAGCCCTCGTCGCGTCGGCCGCTTGGAGCCTTCGGGTGCGGATCTCCTGGGCCGGGACCGTCCCCATGGCGCGGAGCATGATCCGCGGACAGTTGAAAGGCGTGGTTCCCGGACGGGCAAAGGACATCGTCGTCGCAGGTGCGATCGCGGCCGCCAGCGTCTGGCTCATCGCCTCGACCCTCACCCCGACGCGATAGGAACACTACGACGTAGATTCCCCTGCCCGGAGCGGCATCTACGCGCAGAGCACCTCATTACGAGTCAGCAGCGGACGTTGGGCCAGGGGCCCGCTCTCCTGGTCAAAGGTGTGATGGTGGCAGATTCTCCGACACTCGCGGATCTCGGTGACGATGAACGTCTACCCCAACGTGGTCGCCCGCTTGGGCCACGCCAACCCCGCCATCACGCTACGCGTCTACGCCCACGTCATCACGGAACAGGCGGCCACTGCGGGCGACGCCTTTGCGAGAGCTGTAAGCAGCCAGCCCGCCTCAATTGTCACTTCCAAGAATGACCGCCGTCTGCTCAGCCTCCAGCCATTCCAGGTCCAGATACGCCCCGCTCTCCATTTCGATGATCGCCATAGCGGTCGCCTTGGAGAGTGGGGTGTATGGGTCCGGGAGAAGATGGAGAACATGGTCCAGCGCATGCGGGTCGGCTCCATATACCGAATCACGGTCCAGGGAAGGCACTTCAGTGAGAACGCGACCCCCAACGGCATAGACCAGGCGGTTGCCCCCGTTGACGTGCCACCCGACATTCCAGAGCCGAGCTCCCAGACTCAGCCGAGCGATCAGTCCCGGTTCCCACGAGACGACCTCTCCGATGTGGTCCAGCAACATGATCGACGGACCGCAATCTGCGATGTGAACCGCTGGGTCGTCGAGCGGCCCCTCCCGCACATCCAACATGCGGATGTCCGCATCGGGACCAGCGAGCCGCTCAGCGACATCTTCCACGCTCATTGGCTCGCCAAGGGACTGGATGACTGTCCACGACATGCCGACCTCGAGCCACTGAGCCGTGTCGAGTAAGCGCTGATAGTGCTGAACGAGCTCGCTGGAGGACACAGCGCACATGCTCCCACCCCTGTTAGCAAGATCGCTTCTTTGTCCTGACAAACAGAACGTCCTTCCGGTGTGTCAGCTGGTAACGGACGGATACCGGGCTGCCGCAAGGTCGTCGGCGAGGTCCCTCAAGGCAAGATCAGCGTTCAGCGTGGTGACCACCGCCTGCGTCAGCGGACGGAGGGCATAGACGTACCGCACCGCATCGAGATCCACGGGTACCTCGTAGTAGTCCTCCGCGAACCGCCGGAACGCCTCCGGAGACGGGTCGACGAGTCGTGCGAACAGGTACAACGCCCCATCGGGGTCGCTCACGCCGTCCGGGTAGTCAATCTCACCCACTTGCCAACGATCATCGCCGACCTCACGCCACAGGCAGGCGGTCACGACCGGCATGCCGTCCTCGTCGCAGAACGCCGGCTCCTCCACACAATGATGGAAGACCTCGGAGACGGAGTCGAGCACGCCCGGCCACGGCCCGTCATTGACGTACGGGCTCATCGCTGACTCGTGGGCGAAGCCACGGATGTACGTACCCGCCGCGGAGAAGACGACGGAGTATTCGTCTCCCGAGCCGTTGCGCATCGAGCCCATCTCCTCTCCAGGGCTCCAGCCCGCGTCGAAGGAGTGGTAGCGGCTGGACCATTCCAGGCTCATGATGGTTAGCAGAGGTGACGGTGCACGCCAGATAAGAGTGCAGGCTACTGACGCCAAGCTTGCTGGCACCCGACCCGTCGGTTGGCTGGGCCTGGACGGCGCGTGCTCGTGTGAGGCGGCAGCTGAACGTCCATGCTGCACAGTAACCATCGTGAAGCTGTACAACGCTGATCGACGGTAAGCCGATCCGGAGCGCAGGGCCCCAGGCCCGCTCCCCGGCGGGAACGGGCCTGGGGCTCCGGGAGGGTGCCGGTCGTCAGGACGCTTACTTGGTGACCTCGGCCGAGGAGTCTCCCTCCTTGGACTTGCCCGCGAACCCCTTGTCCACCTTGACGGACGGTTCCTGCCGGATCTGGTCAGCTGGCGGGGCTTCAATCTCGACCGGGGTGCCGTAGTCGCTGAATTCCGTGACGATACGGTGTCCGTCTTCGAAGATGACTTCCAGCCTGCGGACCCGGTTCTGATCGTCCACGTCCACGACGCCTTCCAGATCGGCATTCTTGCTCTCCGGGGCCGCCGAGCCCGAATCCTTGAGCGAGAAGGTGAACCGCTTTCCGGTCCACCCCGTGCCGGAGGCGGTGCCGCTCTCCTTGACGTCCGTGGCCGAGCGCAGTCGCTCCAGGGCCTGGTCGGGGTTCAGCGCGCCCAGCTTGATCAGGGCGACAGTCGGCGACGCGTTGGCCAACTCCACCTCGGGGCGCGGATAGGCGGCCCAGGTCCCGGTCTCGGGGTTACGGCCGTACATCTTGTCGCCGACGAAGCGGGTCTCGTCCCCCTCCGCCGCGTTGGTGATGACGCCCACTTGGCGTACGGGATCGATGGCACCCTCCCACTTCCTGTTCCCGATGGTTTCGTGGAAGCGGAAGCTGGACTGGGAGGTGGTGTCGACCGCAGCGATCACCGCGGCCTGCGCGAAAGGCTGACTCGCCGGCAGGCTCAGCACGGCCGTGCCGACCACCGCGGCCACGCCCAGGCCGGCGATGGCTGGGACCAGCACGCGCGCCCGCCTCCGTCGGGGCGCCCGCACAGCCGGCATTAGCCGCACACTCGCCGGCACGTCCTCAGTGGCCCTGGAGAGCAGTACGCGGAGTTCTTGTTCCTTCATGAATGGCTCCTCGTGTTGGTTCGTCACTGGATGCCACGCCCCTTCTGCTCGATTTGGTTGACCAGCACGTCAGGCGGGATCAACTGCCGCATGGCGCGCAGTCCCCGGTGCGTGTGGGTCTTGACCGTGCCGACCGAGCAGCCCATCAGCTCGGCGACTTCCGCCTCCGGGAGGTCCACGAAGAATCTCAGTACCAGCGCCGTACGCTGCTTGGCCGGGAGCTTCGCCAGCGCCTGACGTACGTCCTCGGCCAGCGCTCCCGCCTCGCCCATGTCGGCGGCGCCCGCCCCGTCGGGCAGGTCGGCGCGCGGGACCTCGCGCCGCCAGCGGGCCCGCCACCAGGATCGATGGGTGTTCACCAGGATGCGGCGCAGGTAGGCGTCCGGCCCGCTGCTGGTATCCAGGCGGTGCCAGACCTTGTACAGCTTGCCGAGGCTGGTCTGGACCAGGTCCTCGGCCAAGTGCCAGTCCCCGGTTAACAGGACCGCCGTTTTCAGATGGTGTTCGCCTCGATGTCGTACGAACTCCGCGAACTCAGCATCCACCCCGTCTCCTCTCATCGGCGACAAGCCACCCCCTGACACTCCTTGAACCCCGCTCCAGGTTGACCGCCCCGGGAGGGAAAGAAACACGGGACTCGTCACAGGCCTCGTCCACGGCGCCGGCCCCCGAGCGTGAGCGGTTGGCCCGCCCGAATCCGCCGCCGCGACAAGGTGTCAGCACCCATCCATGCCTGTTCGTCACCCTGACCTTCGGCCCCGTCCACACCCGCCGCGAACGAAACGACCGCATCCTCCCCTGCCACGCCCACCTGCCCGCACGGCCACGCCTTGTCCTGCACCACACGACACAAGGACAAAGGGGGATGCCTCGGTCACCCACTCAGTCCGGTCCCGTTCAACGCCACCGCTCCCCTGCTGTGGGCTCGCCATCTCCCGCAACAAGCTCCACGAACTCATCGCCTCCGGCGTCCTCGGTTCTCTCCGCATCGCCGGCGCGACGTCGACCTGGACAAGCGAATGGACCTACGCGGGCAAGGGCCACTCCCCTGGCGACCCTCCCGCTCCACGAACTCAACCCGCACACCCGCTAGACCTAAAAACTCCGCCGACACCGTATTCGCGCCCGTCTCGTGATCGTTTGCCTTGGTCGACAAACATGATTTCGGACGGCGGGCGCGTTTCGATTCCCACCGAGTTGGCCTGACGGTCACAGAACGCAACCGCCGATCACTACAGAACGCACTCAACTGGCTCCCGGATCTGTGCAGCTATGGAGAGCCGCAAATCCGCTCAGATTCTCTTGACGTGGACCGTCCGTCGGCCAAACCCGCGACTGCGTGCCCGAACTCGGCGCCGCGGTGGAGCAATTCCTGGCCACGATCGACAAGGCCAACACCAAGAAGGCGTACGCGATCGCGCTGCCGCTCTCGCCCGCGAGCTCGGTGCGCGGGTCCCGCTGACAGACCTGGAGGCGCTCACCGCCTCGCCGCCTGGCTCACTCGCCGATGGGGCGGCGCGGGCCGCTGCTGCCCGGCAGCCGCGCCGACGTCGTCGCGCGGGCGCGCCCTCGTCCATTCCTGACCGCCAAGCCCGTCCCAAGTTGGTTACAAGGGCGTCGCGGCATCCTCGATCATGACCGACGTCGAAGGAAGGCTTGAACGTGAATTCCCATGCATTCGACCTGCTGTGCCGTGCCGTGGAGGAGACGGACGCGGGCCGAGCCGACACGGCGGGGCGCTGGCTGGAAAAGCTCCGCAGTGTGATCAACCCCGAGAAAGCAGGCGGCGACGACTTCCTCTATCTGCTCTATCACGACGCTTTGGCCGCCCGACATGGAACGCGCCAAGACGAGCGGGACAATCTCTACCTCCGCAGCTTCGAGCGTCCGCAGATCCAGCTGTTCGACCTGGTGGCCGCACACCTGCCGATCGTGAATCTGGCCGGTCGCATCGGCGGCGCGCTCCTCGCCGGACACCTCGCCGGTCAGGACGAGGCCACCCTGCTGTCGGTGGGGATCGGCTCCGGCAGCCAGGAGGCGGCGGTGCTGCGCACCCTCGCGGACCGCGATCAGGCACCCGGACGGCTGACGGTCATCGGAGTGGACCCCGCGGCGGCCAGCCTCCGCCAGGCCGAACGAGCCATCCGCGACACCGGTGTCACGCTGGACTTCCACGGGGTGCCCCGACTCGCCGAACACATGACCGGCGAGGACTGGGACCTGGTACGCCGTGCGCCACGTCCGCTGGTCATGAACGCCGCGTTCGCGCTGCACCACCTCCGGGACAGTCCGTCCGGCGTGGACGAGCGGAACACGTTCTTCGAGAGATTGCGCGCGGCCGAGCCGGACGTCGTGGTGCTGTGCGAGCCGGACTCCGACCATCATCGGGTGGCGCTCCCCGAGCGGTTCCACAACTCGTGGGAGCACTTCCACACCGTCTTCCGGCTGATAGACGCGCTGGAAGTGGCGGCCGCCGACCGCAACGCGATGAAGCTGTTCTTCCGCCGCGAGGTCGCCGACATCGTCGGCACAGCCGACGACGAGGAGCGCTACGAACGTCACGAGCCGACCGCCACCTGGCTCGCCCGGCTGCGTGAGGCCGGGTTCCACCCGATGCCGGTGCCCCCGTCCGCGGTGCCGGAAGCCGCTGCTCCCGCCGCCATCCGTCAGGATCCGGACAGCGTGCGCATCGGATTCGAGGGCGAGTCGCTCGTCGCCGTCCTGTACGCGGTGCCCGCGCGAACGTAGGCGGCGACCCTGCAGGCAGTATGGGCCGGGGGCGACGGCTTATGGGCATGGCGGGCGGCGGCGCGGATACTCAGGCCCTTACGGGGTGTGCGGGGATGCACGGGCCACCCGCAGCAGACCTACGCGCTCGCGAGGGACAACCTGTTTCTCGCGGCATCGCTCGGGGCGTTTTAGCTGTTCAATGGAGGTGATCAGGGGCAAGGGCGAACCCACTCTGCCAGCCTTCCGCTTTTCAGGCGGAGCAATCGCCGATCGAACCCTGCAACTTCAACTGTGCATTCGCCGCTCACTGCCGCAAGGCCGAGGTCCTCGTGATCCGCGTCCACGACACCCGCCACACCTGCGCCTCACTCCTGGCCGCCCTCGACGCCCACCCGCGGGTGGCCATGCAGATCCTCCGGCACTCCCAGATCTCGGTGACGATGAACGTCTACACCCAGATCCCAAGCCCAGAAACATACAAGGCCCTTGACCGCCTCGCCAAGAGCCTCGAACTCGGCTGAACATCGTCACGAGACCCCGGGAGGTGGACACCACCCCGGGGTCTCCGCATGCTGTGTGGATGCCGTCTCCGCGATGCCCACGCTGTTCCGGTGACACCCTGCTTGTGCTGTTCGGCCTACCGACTCCCGCCGCGAGGGCGGCGGCGGAATCTGGAGAACTGCTCTTGGCCGGATGCATCTTGTGGGACGACGCCCTGGAGATGAGCTGGAAATGTCGTGAGTGCCGGTACCACTTCCCCGCTCCCCAGCGATCAGTGTGGCTGAAGGTCCTCGACGAGATCCTGGATCGATACGAAGAAGAGGAGCGACCATAGAGCGGGTGAACCAAGACTTACAGGACCTGTTCGCCTCGCTGGGTGCTGACGATCCCCAAGCGTGGGCTCATTCGGAGATCTCCGAGGACATACCGCAGCTCGCTCGTTTCCTGGCGCTGCGGCACATCTGGCCGGATTTGATCAGTTCCTGGGCTGCTCCGGGCGCGTTGGAAGGCATCCCCGCCGCTTCCCGGTTGCTTGCCCGCGACGTAAACCCGGTCGACCTCGCCCGCGTGGCTCAGGTCGCTGCCTACGAGGCGGTGTTCAGCCTCCTCTACACCCTCACCGCCTACGGGCGCGACGACAAGGCACCCGCGAACACCCCCGGCTGGCGGCTCATGGAGACCGCCCCCTCAGGCGAACTCACCGGCAGAGCCGTACAAAGCTTGCACGAGGACCTACTCACCATGGACCCCTCAGGCCGCGAGGGTCAGGACATCTTCGAGTAGCGGCGGTTGCTGTAAAACCGTGCTGTACAAGATCGAAAAGGCCCTCTCCCGATCATGGGAAAGGGCCTTTCAGCTGCAGAGCCGACGAGGGGAATCGAACCCCTGACCTTCTGTTTACAAGACAGATGCTCTGCCGATTGAGCTACGTCGGCGCGGCCTATCAGTGTAGACGGTCAGTGGCGTCGATGACGAGCGACCTCGTACAAGGCCACCCCTGCGGCCACGCCGGCGTTCAGGGACTCGGCGGCCGCTTGCATGGGGATGCGGACCAGGGTGTCGCATTGTTCGCGTACCAGGCGGGAGAGGCCCTTGCCCTCCGAGCCGACCACGACGACGAGGGGCTCCGACAGGAGGGTGGCGTCATCGAGGTTCACCTTGGCCTCGCCGTCGAGGCCGATGACGAACAGGCCCTCCTCGCGGTACTCCCGCAGGGCCGCCGTCAGGTTGGCGGCGCGGGCGACGCGGAGGTTGGCGAGGCTACCGGCCGAGGTCTTCCAGGCCCCGCCCGTGACCCCGGCGGAACGGCGGGCCGGGATGAGCAGGCCGTGAGCGCCGAAAGCGGTGGCCGAACGGGCGATGGCACCCAGGTTGCGGGGATCGGTGACGCTGTCGAGCGCCACGATCAGCGGCACCTCGCCCGCGTCGCGCGCCAGCTCCACCAGATCGGCCGGGTGGGCGTAGTCGTAGGCGGGGATCTGCAGGGCCACCCCCTGGTGGACCGCGCCGTCGGTGAGGCGGTCGAGCTTGTCGCGGGTGACCTCGAGCAGCGCGATCCCACGCTCCGCCGCGATCTTGATGGAGTCGCGGACGCGGTCGTCGTTGTCGATGCGCTGGGCCACGTACAGCGCGCTCGCGGGCACCCCGGCGAGCAGCGCCTCGAGCACAGGGTTGCGGCCGCCGATGTGCTCGGGCGCGTCCTCGGCCCGCCGCGGCCGCGCGGCCGCCGGACGCCCGACGCCGCCACGTTCCTCGCGCGCGATCCGCTCGGTGCGCGCCTTGTCCTTGTACCAATGCCGCATTTCGGCCGGCGGGGTCGCGCCCTTGCCCTCCAGGCTCCGACGCTTCTGCCCGCCGGTGCCCTTCGAGGGCCCCTTCTTCTTCGCGGGCCTGCCCGCCCTGCCGCCTGCTGCCATATGTCAAGGGTACTGGGCCGTTTCCGGCCATCACACCAAGATCATGCCGTACGGCAAGGCCGCCCCCACCGCCAGTCGCCGCACTTCGGCCGGGCTCTGTCCAGGGAGACGCTCCTCCGGTGATGTGGGGCAGGCCGCCGCCACGACGCACCGGACCCACCTCCCCGGGGGGCACGGAAGGCTAGGGCGTGACGAGGAGGTCGTGGCGCAGCAGGCGGACGAACGCGCGCACCGCACCGAGCATGTCGAAGGACTCGTCGAGCAGCCACTGCTCCTCCAGCCCCGAGATCGTCGCGATGACCAGGGACGCCACGGCGTCCGGATCGGCGTCGGCCCGCACGTCCCCGACCGCGATGCCCTCCGCCACCAGCGCCGACAGGTTCGCGTGGAACGTCCGGGTACGCTCCCGTGCCCACGCCAGCGCGATCTCCGGGATCTCGTTCGAGCCGAAGGCCCCCAGATGCCCCAGCCGGGTGAGCTCGCGGTTGCCCCGGCTGCGTTCGACGATGTCGTGCACGATCTCCAGCGCCCGCAGCACGGCGGGCCCCGAGTAGTCACGGCCGATCTCGACCGCGTCGAACGTCTGGCGGTCGCGTTCCGCGAGGACCTCGGCCAGCAGAGCCTGCTTGGTGGAGAAGTGGTGCAGCAGGCCGGACTGCGTGATCCCGGCGGCCTCGGCCACGGCCATGAGCGAGGTGCCCCGATAGCCCTGGGTCGCGAACAACGTCAGAGCAGCGTTGACGATCTTGGCGCGCCGTTCGATGCCGGCCCGTTCGGCGTCATGTGTCTTGGCCATCGGAGGCGAGCCTAGGTCACCGCACGCCCTTGATGGGCAGGACGGCCAGCGCTCCGGCTCCGGCGATGACGGCCAGCGCGGGGTAGAGCGCGCCGTAACCTCCGGAGATCGTGACGATGACGGCCGCCGCGACGGGGGCGATGGTGTTCGGGAGCGTCGCGGCGATGTTGATCACGCCGAGGTCCTTGGCGAAGTCGTGCTCGCTCGGCAGGACCTCCGACACGAGGGCCACGTCGACCGCGACGAAGATCCCGAAGCCGATCGTGAGGACGATCGCGGAGACCACCAGGCCCGCGACCGTCGGCCAGATCAGCGGGAAGGCCGCCGAGGCCGCGATGACCAGCCCGCCGATCAGCACGGGCGCCTTGCGCCTGCCCAGGCGGTCGGACAGCGGCCCTGACACGGCGATGGCCAGCAGGAACCCGGGCAGCCCCGCCACCCCGATCAGGGGAACGATCCGCGCGGCCTCCGCGACGGTCAGCCCGACGTAGTCCTGGGCGATGTAGAGCGTGAGGGAGTTGACCATGGAGAAGCCGGTGAACAGCAGGATCCGTCCGACGAACGCCCAGCGGAAATCGGGATGCCGCAGCGGATTGACCCCGAGGGCCCGTGCGGAGAAGGCCTCACCGCGGTTGTCGGGCTCGGGATTGAGCACGACGAAGACCACGATGATCAGCAGAGCGGCCCCGGCGACGCAGGCGTAGCCGAGCGGGATACGCGTGGCGAACGCGGAGGCGACGACGGGCCCGAGGATCGCGGCGAGGACGGCCCCGAGCCCGAAGAGCGTGGAGAACCTGCCGCGCAGCCGGGAAGGCACCCGGTCGGGAAGGATCGCCGACAACGGCCCCTGAAAGGCGTTGAAGCCGAACTGCACCGCCATCACGGCCACGACGAGCAGGGCGGTCGTCGTGGCCAGCCCGGCCAGCGCCAGTGCGAGGGAACCGACCAGCGCGCCCGCCGCCATCCACGGCGTCCGTGAGCCCAGGCGCGTGCGGGTGCGGTCGGACAGCACGCCGACGAGGGGTTGCGCGATCATTGCCGCGACGGCGCCCATCACGTTCACGACGGTCAGGTTCCGCACCTTGTCCGCGTTGTCGATCGCCTGGATCTGCAGGGCGACGAAGTAGCCCGCGGCGGAGTAGGCCAGGGGCGCGGCGGCGCTGACGAACGGCGTGGTGACCAGCAGCCGCGTCAGGCTCGCCATGCCGCGTCCGCGAGCCGCCTCGACTCCTCGACCTGCGCGCGGAACTCCTCTCGCCCCTCGGCGGGAAGCGAGAACACGATGGCGTCACCGCGCAGGACGCCATCGACCGCGTCGCGGGCGACCTCGCCGGGCTCGATCGCCAGCGGAACGATGCCCGTGCCGAACGGCTCGGCCGCCCGGCGGCCGTACCCGGCGGGGCGGTGGCGCTGCGAGTCGAGAATGCGGGTCGCGACCTGCCCCGGGCAGAGGATCGTGACCCCGATGCCGTCGGACGCCAGCTCTCCTCGGAGCCCCAGGGAGAGGCCGACGATGGCGTGCTTGGTCGCGCTGTAGAGGGTCGTGCCCTGCGGATCGGGCAGGAAGGCGTGGGTCGAGGCGGTGTTCAGCACGTGCCGCCAGCCGCTGCCCGCGCGCATCCGGGGCAGGAACGCGTGCAGGCAGTTGAGCAGCCCTTCGAGGTTCACCGACGACAGCCACCGCCAGTCGCCCATGGACGAATCGGCCACCGTGCCGAACAGGAGCACGCCCGCGTTGTTGCAGAGCAGTTCCACCGAGCCGAACCTGGCATGGGCGGCCTGCGCGAGGACCTCCACCGACTCCGGGTCGGACACGTCGACCGGCACGCCGATCGCGGGGATCCCGCGTGCGGACAGGTCATCGGCGACGCTTCGCGCCCCGGCGCCGTCGATGTCGGCCACGACGACCGACATTCCGCGCGAACCCAGCTCGGCGGAGAGTGCGGCCCCGATGCCGCCGGCTCCACCGGTGACCACCGCTGTGCGACCGCTGAGTAAGGACATCGGTTTCCCCTTCCCTCGAGTCAGGCAAGCATACTGACTACTCAGTCGGTCAGCTCTCGATGAAAAGGCCACGGATTTATAACCTGTTCTCGTCAGGCGACCCTGGAGATCACCGAGTCGGCGAAGCGCTCGAGGTGCTCGATCTTCCTGGCGAGTGGCTCCGTGTCGGGCCCTCGGGTGTACGGATCCCGAAATCCCACAATCAGATCGGTCACACCCTTGTCGGCCAGCCGCCGCACGCCGTCGACCGTGTAGGCGTCCATGGAGATCGCGTGGATCTGGAAGGGCCGGTCGTCCTCACGCATCACGGCAAGCCGCGCCAGCAGCGCGTCCAGTTCCTCCGCGTCGCCGCCGCCGTGGATCCAGCCGTCGCCGAGGCGGACGGCCCTGCGCAGCGCCGCATCGCTGTGCCCGCCCACCAGGATGGGAACCCGAGCGGCCGGGGACATCTTCACCGGCGGCAGGTCGTAGAACTCGCCGTGGTACTCGAAGTAGTCACCGCCGGTCAGGCCGCGGACCACGGCGATGGCCTCGTCCATCCGCGCGCCGCGCCGCGACCACGGAACCCCCATGACCGCGTAGTCCTCCGGCCACGGGCTGAGCCCGACACCGAGATTGAGCCGGTCGCCCGTCAGGCAGGCGACGGAACTCGCCTGCTTGGCGACCAGCGCGGGCGGGCGGAGCGGCAGTTTGAGCACGAACGAGGTGAACCGGATCGTCGAGGTCACCGCGCCCATCGCGGCGATCAGGACGAACGGCTCGACGAAGCTCTTGTCCTCAAGGAACTCCCGATCACCGCCGGCGGCGTACGGATAGCTCGTGGCGGACTCCCGGGGATAGACCAGGGAGTCCGCCACGCTGAAACCGGCAAATCCCGCCGCCTCGGAGGCCCGCGCCAGCGGCAGGTAGTACGACGGATCGGTCATGGTCTCGGCGTAGGTGAATCGCATGAACGCCGAGGCTAGTAGAACGTGTTTCACCCGCCTAGCGGGCGAGTTCCCAGCGAGCGCCCTGAGGGGTGTCTTCGACGGTGATGCCGGCGGCGGTGAGCTGGTCGCGGATGGCGTCCGCGGCGGCATAGTCCTTGCGCTCCCTGGCCGCCTTGCGCTGCTCCAGCGCAACCGCCACCAGCGCGTCCACGACCGGCTTGAGGTCGGAGCCGGCGGTACGCCACTGCGGCGAGCGCGGGTCGAGGCCCAGGACGTCGAGCATGTTCTGGGTCTCGGCCAGCAGCCGGGCCACGGCCTCCTTGTCGCCCCTGGACAGCGCCACGTTGCCCTCGCGCACCACCTCGTGCACGACGGCTAGCGCCTGCGGCGTGCCGAGGTCGTCGTCGAGCGCGTCGGCGAAGGCCTGCGGCAGCGGCGCGTCGGCGTCCACGTCGTGGATGACCTCGGCGGCCCGCGTCACGAACCCCTCGATGCGCTGGTAGGCGGCGGCCGCCTCGAGCAGGGACGCCTCCGAGTAGTCGATCGAGGACCGGTAGTGCGGCGCCGCCAGGTAGTAGCGCAGCTCGACGGGCCTGACCTTCTTGGTGACGTCGGGAATCAGCAGGGAGTTGCCGAGCGACTTGGCCATCTTCTCGGCGCCGATCCTCACCAGCCCGTTGTGCATCCAGTAGCGGGCGAACCCGTCACCGGCGGCCTGGGACTGGGCGATCTCGTTCTCGTGGTGCGGGAAGATCAGGTCGAGCCCGCCGCCGTGGATGTCGAACGTCGACCCCAGGTACTTGGTGGCCATCGCCGAGCACTCCAGGTGCCAGCCGGGCCGCCCGGGACCGAACGGCGTGGGCCAGGTGGGCTCGCCCGGCTTCTCGCCCTTCCAGAGCGCGAAGTCACGCGGGTCGCGCTTGCACGACTCGTCGTCGGTGTCGCCGGCCGCCCGCATGTTGTCCAGCTTCTGGTTGGACAGCTTGCCGTACTCATCGGCCCAGGACTGGACGCTGAAATAGACGTCGCCGCCGGCGGCGTAGGCGTGGCCGCGCTCGATCAGCCGCTCCATCAGCGTGACCATCTCGGGCACGTGGCCGGTCGCGCGCGGCTCGACGGTCGGCGGAAGGCAGCCGAGCGTGTCGTAGGCCCAGGTGAAGGCCCGCTGGTTGCGCTCGGCGATGACGAACCACGGCACGCCGTATTCGGCCGCGACCCTGATGATCTTGTCGTCGATGTCGGTGACATTCCGGCAGAACGTGACGTCATACCCGGAACGGGTCATCCATCGCCGGAGCACGTCGAAATTCACACCGGACCGGATGTGGCCGATGTGCGGAGGAGCCTGCACGGTAGCCCCACACAGGTAAATCGACGCCCGGCCGGCTTCGACCGGAACGAATTCACGGGTGTCGCGCGTGCTGGTGTCGTAGAGGTGCAGGCTCACGAAGGAAAGGCTAACGCCTCAACCGCCCTCACAGGTCGAATAATCCGAGCCGCATTCTTCTGTAGGCTCGATGAGCCATGGACGTGACTCCCCCCACCGTGCTACGCCGCCTGGGCATCGCCCTCGCAGGCGTGGCGGTAGCCGCCCTGACCGGCGCCGCGTGCGCACTGTCCTTCGACGACCTGCGCGCGCTGGCCATTCACGGCGAGGCCCGGCCCGATCTCGCCTTCCTCTACCCGGCCGGTTTCGACGCGCTGCTGGTGGTGGCGCTCATCGGCGTGTTACTGCTGCGCCCCGCGCGGCTGCTGGTGCGGCTGCAGGCCGCGCTGGTGCTGATCGTGCTCATCCTGGCCGCCGCCGCGGTCAACGTCGTGACGACCGCGCGCCTCGCCGTCGACGTACGGCAGGCCGCGCTCGGCGTGGCCGTGGCGCCCTGGGTGATGCTGGCGCTCGGCCTGTGGCTGTGGCTCCTGCTGATCAAGCACGTCCAGGCCCGCCGCACCCCCGAGGAGATCGACGACGGTACGGCGGAGCAGGACCTGGTCCCCTTCACCGGCCGCCCCACCCCGCCCCCGCCTCCCCCGGTCACCCTGGAGCCCCACGCCGTCTCGGAGGGCGTGACCCGCTGGGCGGCCCCCGCGAGCCAGGAGCCGGTGCCCGCGCCCAGAGAGCCGGAGCCCGCCGAGGCGGTGGCCGACACCGTCGAGGTCCCCCGCCCCGTCCTGGACGAGCCCGCGCACACGCGCCACGAGGTCTCCGAGGCCGTCCACACCTGGCAGGCGGGCGGCCAGCCGTGGCAGCCCGACGACGCCCGCGCGGCCCAAGCCGACCTTGCTCACGACGCGGCCCAGGCCGACCCCGACCCGGCTCACGGCACGGCCCAGGCCGACCCCGAAGTGTCCGACCCCGCTCACGGCACGGCCCAGGCCGATCCCGAAGCGCCCGACCCGGCCCAGTCGGACCCCGAAGCGCCCGATCCGGCACATGACGCGGCCCAGGCCGACGACGAACGCCCCGGAGCGACCCAGCCCTGGCAGGCCCAGCCCGAAGCACCACAGCCCGGCCGAACGCCCCACGAGCCGGATCAGGCGCCCCTGGACGAGCCCCAGGCCGCCGACGAAGAAGCACAGGCCGCCGACGAAGGAGCGCAGACCCCCTACGAGGAGGCCCCCGCCGAAAGCGCGCAGGCTGCCCACGTCGAGCCAGAGCCCCTCGGTGAGCCTGAGCCGGCCGTACAGGAGCAGCAGGCGGAGACGGCAGCGAAGGAGCCCAGGCCCGTGCGCTGGGGCGACAGGAAGAAGCCGGCCGACGTCCTGGTCCACCCGCGCGTCCCCGAGCGCGACAAGGACACCCAGCCACTGCGCGTCGTCACGAGCGAGACGAGGCAGAACCCCGACCCCGAGCACGGCCCAGAGGCGGCCGACGCCCAGGAGGCGGCCCGGCGCGAGCAGCTCGGCGACGCCCCGTCGGGCCGGCTGCGCAGCACCCCGCTGCCCCCGGACAGCCCGGACGAGTAGAGGCCTCGGCGGGCGTTCCCAAGGGGGGATGGAAGCGCCCGCCGAGGCCGGGTGGAAAAGCTAGACGCGTGTGCCGCGGCGTAGACCCGCCACGATGCCGACACCGACCACCGCCAGCACCACCTGCATGACCAGTTCGATCCAGTCGATGCCCGGGGTCGTGGCGACGCCCATCACCTGCGCGATGGCCGTACCGATGAGCGCGGCGACGATGCCGACGACGATGGTCAGGATCCACCCGATGGGCTGCCGGCCGGGAAGCAGCAGGCGGCCGATGGCACCGATGACGGCGCCGATCACGATGGCGCCGAGGATGGACTGGATTGTCATCGCAACAAACCTCCCCGTGGGTGTGAGCCGTTCACTCCCACGGGGAGATCGCTACCCGACAGCGGGCAAATATGCATGCATGTCCTGAATCGGCAGGTCAGGTGTGTGATTTGCCGGCCTGAACCCGTACCACGATCAGCACGCCGACGATCGCCAGCACCAGTTGCAGGATGTGCTCCCACCAGTCGATGCCCCTGGTGTCGGCGAAGCCGAACATCTGCGCGATGAGCGTGCCCAGCAGCGCGGCCACGATGCCGACGATGAGAGTCAGGCCCATGGACATGTTCTGCTTGCCCGGCACGATCAGGCGGGCGAGTGCGCCCACGATGGCTCCGATGACGATCGCCGAGACGATTGCGCCGATCATGTCTTTTGCTCCCCCCGAGACGTTGACATGTCTATAGAGGGACTTACCCCGACATACACCTTCGTACCGCTGGCCACGCCCGCCCAGCGGGGACATGGGAAAGCGGCGGCTCGTACCGCGCCAGTGACGAACCGCCGCCCTCAGTGACTCGACGGGCTAGGCATCGCCCGCCGGAGTACATCCCGATAGGTGACGCTCTAGTCCTCGGAATGGTTGACGACGAGCGCCGTGGCGATCGCCGCGACACCCTCGCCGCGCCCTACGAAGCCCAGCCCGTCCGTAGTGGCCGCAGAAACGCTCACAGGGGCCCCTACGGCCTCGCTGAGCACCTTCTCGGCCTCAGCCCTGCGGGGCGCCAGTTTGGGCCGTGAGCCGACCACCTGGACCGCCACGTTGCCGATCTCGTAGCCGGCTTCGCGCGCCCGCCTGGCGGTCTCCTGGAGCAGGCTCACCCCCGAGGCGCCGGCCCAGCGCGGGTCGGAGGTGCCGAACACCCCGCCCAGGTCTCCGAGCCCGCAGGCCGACAGCAGCGCGTTACAGGCGGCGTGAGCCACGGCGTCGGCGTCGGAGTGTCCGTCGAGCCCCGTCTCGCCGGGCCAGTGCAGGCCCGCGAGGTACAGCTCGCGACCGGATGCGAAAGGGTGGACGTCGACACCGACGCCCACCCTTGGAAGCTTCGTCTTCAGGAGTTGAGCACCTCGTCGAGAAGGGCTTCCGCCTTGTCCTCATTGGTCTTCTCGGCCAGTGCCAGCTCGCTCACGAGGATCTGCCGGGCCTTGGCGAGCATGCGCTTCTCACCCGCGGACAGACCGCGCTCGCGGTCCCTCCGCCACAGGTCCCGAACGACTTCGGCGACCTTGTTCACGTCACCCGACGCGAGCTTCTCCAGATTTGCCTTGTAACGGCGAGACCAGTTCGTGGGCTCTTCCGTGTGCGGCATGCGTAGGACGTCGAAAACCCGCTCCAGGCCTTCCTGGCCGACAACATCGCGCACGCCGACGAGTTCTGCGTTTTCTGCTGGCACCTGGACGGTAAGGTCGCCCTTGTCGACCTTGAGCACCAGGTAGGTCTTTTCCTCACCCTTGATGGATCGCTTGGTGATTGCTTCGATCCGAGCAGCCCCATGGTGGGGGTAGACGACAGTGTCGCCGACCTGGAAAGTCATGTGACAAGTACCCCTTCCGCTGTACTCAAGAGTACCACGCATCCACAGCCTCCCGGAACAGTGAAATCACCATAACTGCAGGTCAAAGCCGCACATTAGGACTTGACAACCCTTCAACTCTATGAATCGCAATAGCTGACATAGCTAATGACCTGCGGGGGTGCGGATATGACCATGGATTGGGGCGGATATGGTAGGCGCTGCCCATCTTGCACAGTGCCACCCCAAGGAGAACCCTCCCGTGACCAGCCGTCGCTGGATCGCCGCCGCCGCCGTTTTCATGGCAGCCCCCGTGCTCGCGGGCTGTGCGGCCGGGGCCGATGCCAACACCAACAAGCCGTACGCCCCCAACGAGGCAGCGGTCCTCATCGATCAGGGCAAATACGGTCAGCGCGGCATTGACATCCCGCAGGCGTTCATCCTCGGTCCCGACTCGGGTGCCCAGATCGCCTACCGCGGTTCCGTTCCGATCTACCTGAACATCCTCAACACGGCCGCGGCCGCCGACACCCTCCAGGCGGTCAACGCGGGTGACCTCGGCACGGTCAAGGTCTCGACCCCGATCCAGCTGCCGAGCAACCAGCTCGTCAACACCGGCAAGCCCACGCCCCTGCTGCTGCTCGAGGGCATCCCGAAGGGCCTGCGGGGCGGCGAGAGCATCAAGCTGGACCTCCAGTTCGCCAACGCCGGCACGATCAGCCTGAACGTGCCCGTGGTCACGCGCAGCCGCGAGTTCAAGGACTACCCGCCGGCTCCCAACGCCACCGCGGCCCCCACGCCCAGCGCCACCCCGTCCGCTTCCCCGACCGAGGAAGCCAACTGAGGTACGGCGAAGCCGCCGCCACCGGCCGCCCGCCGTACTCCGGCTGAGGGCCCGCGACCGGCGCCTGCGGCGAGTCGGTGACACTCGCCCGCCGTCACGGCGCACGTGAGCGTGGCAGCCCGGCCACGATCACGCAAAGACACGCCAAAAGGGTCCGGTACGGCATGCCGTACCGGACCCTTCGTCGTCGGTCATTCCTCGGTGGCGTCGAACTTGTAGCCCAGCCCGCGCACCGTGAGGATGCAGCGCGGGTTGGAGGGGTCGGCCTCGATCTTCGCCCGGAGCCGCTTGACGTGCACGTCGAGCGTCTTGGTGTCGCCCACGTAGTCGGCGCCCCAGACGCGGTCGATGAGCTGGCCGCGGGTCAGCACCCGGCCGGCGTTGCGCAGCAGCACCTCGAGCAGCTCGAACTCCTTCAGCGGCAGCTGCACGTGGTCCCCGCGGACCGCCACGACGTGCCTGTCGACGTCCATCCGGACGGGACCGACCGTCAGCACCGAGGTCTCGAGCTCCTCGGGCGCGTCGCCCTGGCGGCGCAGCACGGCGCGGATGCGGGCGACCAGCTCGCGGGAGGAGAAGGGCTTGGTCACGTAGTCGTCGGCGCCCAGCTCGAGCCCGACGACCTTGTCGATCTCGCTGTCCTTGGCCGTCAGCATGATGACGGGGACCTTGGAGCGCTGGCGGAGCGAGCGGCACACCTCGGTGCCGGGCAGGCCGGGCAGCATCAGGTCGAGCAGCACCAGGTCGGCGCCGCTGCGGTCGAAGGTGTCGAGCGCCTCGGGTCCGGTCGCCGCGACCGACACCTCGAAGCCCTCCTTGCGCAGCATGTAGGACAGGGCGTCGGAGAACGACTCCTCGTCCTCGACGACGAGTACTCGGGTCATGGGGCTGTCTCCAGGGGGATCGAGGGTGGTACTGCGATCGCCGTACCGCCGAAGGCGGGCAGGCGAAGCGTGAAGGTGGAGCCGGATCCTTCCTTGCTCCAGACGGACACCTCTCCGGCGTGCGCGACGGCCACGTGTTTGACGATGGCCAGGCCGAGTCCGGTGCCGCCGGTCGCGCGCGAGCGGGCGGCGTCGACGCGGAAGAAGCGCTCGAAGATGCGCTCGAGCGACTCCTCGGGGATGCCGATGCCCTGGTCGCTGACGCTGATCTCGACCGAGTCTCCGGCCGGGCGGACGCTGACGACCACGCGGGTGTGCTCGGGGCTGTAGGCGACGGCGTTGTCGATGAGGTTGCGCAGGGCGGTGACGAGCAGCTCGTCGTCGCCCCAGATGCGCAGCCCCTCGGTGCCGCCGGTGACGAGGGCGATGTCCTTGGCCGCGGCCTTGGTGTTGCAGTGGTCGATGGCGTCGTTGACGGCCTCGTCGATGGGGACCTGGCCGGGGGTGGGGATGGGTTCGGCGCCCTGGATCCTGCTCAGCGTGATCAGGTCCTGGACCAGGTAGTTGAGCCGGGCCGCCTCGTGCTGCATGCGGCCGGCGAAGCGGGTGACCGCCTCGGGGTCGTCGGCGGCGTCCTGGATGGTCTCCGCCAGCAGGCTGAGCGCGCCCACCGGGGTCTTCAGCTCGTGACTGACGTTGGCCACGAAGTCCCTGCGCACGGCCTCGACCCTGCGCCGCTCGGTCTGGTCCTCCGCGAGCACGAGCACCTGTCCATGAGAGCCCAGCGGGGCCACGCGGACGGCGAAGTTGGTGGTCTCCTGGCCGAACTTGTGCCCGGCCACGTCGATCTCGCTCTCCCTGATCTCTCCGTCCCTGCGCACCTGCCTGGCAAGCGCCAGCAGCTCGGCGGCCATCAGCCGGTCGCCCTTCACCAGCCCGAACGCCCGAGCGGCCGAGCTGGCCCGCAGCACCCTGTCGTGCGCGTCGAGCACGACGGCGCTCGACGGCAGTACGGCCAGCACGGAGGCGACGCCCTGCGGGAGAGCGCCCGTCTCCGGGTCGGTGGCGGATGCGGTGCGGCTGGGAGTCTCGATCTGGTTCCTGTAGAACAGGATCGCCAGGGCCCCCACGACGAATCCGGCCAGGGCAGCAAAGCTCATGGCCATCTCACTCATGTCTTCGATGGTAGGTGGCCAACCCACAAGGCACAGACCTCTCACCAGGGGATGAACGGCCCTTTCCCGGAAAGTTCATCTAGCTGTAGAGGTTCGTTCATTGAGAGGCACGTACGGTGACGGCATGCGCGACGCGTACCATGAAGAACTCGATTCCCTTACTGACAAGCTGGTAGAGATGACCAGGCTTGTCCGGTCGGCCATCTCCCGGGCGACCACCGCCCTGCTCGATGCCGACCTGCAGCTCGCCGAGAGCGTGATCTCGCGCGACGTGGAGGTGAACGTCAATTTCGAGCAGATCGAGACGTCGATCTTCGAACTGATGGCGCGCCAGCAGCCGGTCGCCGTCGACCTGCGGATGGTGATCACCGCGCTGCGCATGGGCACGGACCTGGAGCGCATGGGCGACCTGGCGGTGCACGTGGCCAAGGTCGCGCGGCTGCGCCACCCGGAGTCGGCGATCCCCGCCGACGTGCGCTCCACGATCCTGGAGATGGGTCAGATCGCCGAGAACCTGGTCACCAAGGCGGGCAGCTGCATCGCCTCGCGGGACGTGGAGTCGGCGCTCGAGCTCGAGCAGGACGACGACGCCATGGACAGGCTGCACCGGCGGCTGTTCAGGAACATCCTGTCCAAGGAATGGGAGCACGGCGTGGAGCCGGCCATCGACATCACGCTGATCGGCCGCTACTACGAGCGGTACGCCGACCACGCGGTCCGCGTGGCCGGCGATGTGGTCTACCTGGTGACGGGCTCGCGCCCCGGCTAGCGGCCCTGGTTGGCGACGGCCTCGATGGCGGCCTTGGCCGCCTCGGGGTCGAGGTACTCGCTCGACAGCGGCCTGAAGGCCTCGTCGAGCTCGTAGCGCAGCGGGATGCCGGTGGGGATGTTCAGCCCCGCGATGTCCTCGTCGGAGATGCCGTCCAGGTGCTTGACCAGCGCGCGCAGCGAGTTGCCGTGCGCCGCCACCAGCACGGTACGGCCGGCCGCCAGGTCGGGCACGATGGCGTCGTACCAGTACGGCAGCATGCGCTCCACGACGTCCTTCAGGCACTCCGTGCGCGGCATCAGCTCGGGCGGCAGCAGCGCGTACCGGGGGTCGCCGGCCTGGGAGAACTCGTCGGAGTCTGCGATGGGCGGCGGCGGCACGTCGTAGGAGCGGCGCCACAGCATGAACTGGTCGTCGCCGAACTCCTCGCGGGTCTGCGCCTTGTTCTTGCCCTGCAGGGCCCCGTAGTGGCGCTCGTTGAGCCGCCATGAGCGGATCACGGGCAGCCACAGCAGGTCGGCCTCCGCCAGCGCCAGCTGGGCCGTCTGGATCGCCCTGGTCAGCAGGCTGGTGTGCACCACGTCGGGCCGGACCCCGGCCTCGACCAGAAGCCTGCCGCCGCGGCGGGCCTCCTCCTCGCCCTTGGCCGAGAGGCTGACGTCCACCCATCCGGTGAACAGCCCCTTGGCGTTCCAGTCACTCTCGCCGTGCCGCAGCAGTACCAAAGTCGCCATGCGGACAATCCTAGGGGCGCTCGGGGTCTGCGAAGTGGGCGAAGGCCTGGAGGTTCTTCAGCGACTCGCCCCTGCTGGCCCGCCACTCCCACTCGCGCCTGATGCTGGAGGCGAAGCCCAGCTCAAGGGCCCGGTTGAACCAGTCGTCCGAGTAGGTCAGCACGCAGCCGAGCAGCCGGTCGATCTCCTCGGCCGTGACCGCCGCCAGCGGGACGCGGCCGAGCAGGTAGACGTCGCCCACGTCGTCGAGGCAGAAGTGCACGCCGTACATGCCGCCGTTCTTGGACAGCAGGAACCGGTAGAACTCGGCGTGGTTCTCCTCCGGCTGCCTGCAGAAGAAGGCCTCGACGAGCATGGCCTGGTCGCCGAGGACGAGCCAGGCGACGGTGGCCAGCTTGCGCTGTCCCGGCAGCGTCACCACGTATGCGCCTGGCCGTGCTTCCTCATAGGGGATCTCCGACGCCTTGAGCGCCTCCTCGACCATGTCGCGCATGCCGTACAGCCTAGGAGCTGAGGGCCACGGGCAGCGGGTGGAGGTTGTCCTTGGCGCCCGTGTAGACCTCGACCAGGCGGGCGGCGGTGGCCTGCCAGCCGAAGGCGGCGGCGTGCGTGCGCGCGCCGGCGGACAGGCCGTCGCGCCAGCGGGGCGAGACGACGAAGCGGCGCAGCACGGCGGCCCAGTCGTAGGGGTCGTGGCCGTCCACGAGCACGCCGGACACGCCGTCGGCCACGGCCGTGCGCAGCCCGCCCACGGCGGCCGCGGCGACCGGGGTGCCGCAGGCCTGGGACTCGAGCGCGACCAGGCCGAACGATTCGCTGTAGGAGGGCACCACGGTCACGTCGGCGGCGCGGTACCAGTCGGCCAGCTCGTGCTGCGGCGCGGGCGGCACCAGCCGTACCACGTCGGAGATGCCCAGCTCGGCGGCCAGGTCGGTGAGCATGGAGGGCCGGGCCAGGCCGTTGCCCGAGGGGCCGCCGACGCAGGCCACGACCAGCCGGGAACGCAGCTCAGGGTCCTCGATGAGCATCCTGGAGGCGGCGCGCAGCAGCACGTCGGGGGCCTTGAGCGGCTGGATCCTGCCCACGAACAGCAGCACGTGGGCGTCCTGCGGCAGGCCGAGCCTGCGGCGCGCGGAGCCGCGGGAGGCGGGCTGGAAGACGGTGAGGTTGACGCCCGGGTTGACCACGGCGACGCGCTCCTCCGGCGCGCCGTAGAGCTGGATGAGCTCGGCCGCCTCGTCGTCGGTGTTGGCGATCAGGCGGTCGGCGATCTCCACGACCTGTTCCTCGCCGATCACGCGCATCTGCGGCTCGGGGTTGTCGCCCGCGGCGAGCAGCTGGTTCTTGACCTTGGCCATGGTGTGCATGCTGTGCACTAGGGGCACGCCCCAGCGTTCCTTGGCCAGCCAGCCGACCTGGCCGGACAGCCAGTAGTGGGAGTGGATGACGTCGTAGCGGCCCGGGTCGTACATGGCCTCGGTGCGCAGCACGCCCGACAGGAACGCGCACAGCTGCCCGGGCATGTCGGCGCGGTCGAGCTCCTCGTACGGCCCGGCGGTGAGGTGCCTGACCAGCACGCCGGGGGCGAGTTCCGCGACGGGAGGCAGGTCGCGGGCCGTCTGGCGGGTGAAGATCTCCACCTCGACGCCGAGCTGGGCGAGCCTTTTTGCCGTTTCGACGATGTAGACGTTCATCCCGCCGGCGTCGCCCGTGCCAGGCTGGTCCAGCGGGGACGTGTGCATGCTGATCGTCGCGACCCGGTCTACCCGTCCACGCCTCACCCGACATCACCTCCAAGCGAGATACAACTGTCCAGATCGGTCCGACATTCCCGACATGAGACCACGACTCAGAGTCCGACAGGATGTGAACATGAAGAAAACGGCGGTTGTCACGGGTGCCAGCAGCGGAATCGGCGAGGCCACGGCCCGTAGGCTGGCGGCCGAGGGTTACCAGGTCGTTGCGGGCGCCAGGCGGCGCGAGCGGCTGGACGAACTGGCCGCGGAGGTGCCCGGCATCACCCCGGTCACGCTGGACGTCACCTCCCAGGAGTCCGTTGACTCGCTCAAGGCTTCTTTGACGCGCTGTGACGTCCTCGTGAACAACGCCGGAGGCGCGCTCGGCATGGAGAGCGTGGCCGAGGGCCACCTGGAGGACTGGCAGCGGATGTACGACACGAACGTGCTCGGCGCGCTGCGGGTGACCCAGGCCCTGGTGCCCCTGCTCGTCGAGTCGGGCGACGGGGTGCTGGTGATGCTCACCTCCACCGCCGGGCTGGTGTCCTACGAGGGCGGCGGCGGTTACGTCGCCGCCAAGCACGCCCAGACCGCGATGACCGAGACGCTGCGCCTGGAACTGGTGGGGCAGCCGGTCCGTATCGTGGAGATCGCGCCGGGGATGGTCAAGAGCGAGGGCTTCGCGGTCACCAGGTTCCGCGGCGACGCCGAGGCGGCCGAGCGCGTCTACCAGGGCGTGCCCGACCCGCTGAGCTCGGACGACGTGGCCGACGCGATCGCCTGGTGCGTGACCAGGCCCGCGCACGTGAACATCGACCGCATCGTCATGCGCCCGCGCGCGCAGGCGGCACAGCACAAGGTCCACCGCGTCTCGTGAAGCCGCTCGGCGCGATCACCAGGGGCACCACCGGGGTCAACCGCCTGCGCAGGGCGGACCGGTGGATCCTGGCCATGCACGGCCGCGTGCTGCGTGCGGCCGGCCGGCCCCTGGTGGTCGACCTGGGCTACGGCGCCTCCCCCGTCACCACCGTGGAGCTGTTCACCCGGCTCCCCTCCGGTGTCGAGGTGCTCGGCCTGGAGATCGATCCGGAACGGGTCGCCGCCGCCCTGCCCTACGCCAGAGCGGGCCTGAGCTTCGCGCTCGGCGGCTTCGAGCTGCCCACGCCCCGCCCGCCCCTGCTCATCCGGGCCTTCAACGTGCTCAGGCAGTACGGCGAGGCCGAGGCCTGGCACTACTGGGACGTGCTGCGCGGCAAGCTGGCACCGGGCGGCGTGATCGTCGAGGGCACCTGCTCGGAGATCGGGAACCGCGCGGTCTGGGTGGGCCTGGACCGCGGCGGGCCGCGGACGCTGACGTTCTCGGCCCGCTTCGACGCCTTCGACAAGCCGTCGGACCTGGCCGACCGGCTGCCCAAGACGCTCATCCACCGCAACGTGCCCGGCGAGCCGATCCACGCCTTCCTGAAGGACTTCGACCACGCCTGGGCCGTCAGCGCGCCCTACGGCGTCCACGGCCGCCGCGCGCGATGGCTGGCGGCCGTGGAACTGCTTGGAGCCACCTGGCCCATCCCTCAGCACGCGCCCACGGGAGGCAGGGCCAGGTGGCGGCTCGGTGAGCTGACCATTCCCTGGTCGGCTATAGCAGGCCCCGATCGGTGAACGCCTTCGTGACCGCGGTCGCGGCGGCGTTGCCGTACAGGCTCTGGGCCGTGGCGACGGTCTGCTGCGCGGCGGCGCGGAAGGAGGTGTCCTTGGCGAAGCCGAACTGGGCCTCCACGATCAGCGTGGTGGCCTTGGTGTCGCCCAGGGCCGTGCGGATGTCCCACAGCGCCCTGGACCAGATCTCGCCGTCGGCGTGCACCTCGCCCACGACGTCCTCGGGGTAGTGCTTGGTGCCGTCGAGCCTGCGCAGGCAGTGCGGCGCGGCGGAGTAGGAGGTGGAGTCCCAGTCGGCGACGCAGGCCTCGTCGGTCCTGGTGGGCACGCCGGTGGCCCAGCTGGACACCGCGACGGCCAGGTAGTCGCCGAACGCCTCACCGATCGAGCCGGACTCCAGGTTCGTGCCGAAGCCGGTGACCTGGCCGTCCTGGACGCTGTGGCCGTACTCGTGCACGATCACCTCGGCGTCCTCGGCGTCGTCCACGCCGCCCTTGCCGAGCGTGATGTTGGCCTTGTCGTCGCGGAAGAAGGAGTTGTCGCCGCCGTACTGGTCGATGCGCAGCTCGATCTGGCGCTGGTTGACCGGGCGGAACCGCGAGCCGAATCCGAGCGACTGCAGGTAGCGCTGCGCCGTGGTGACCCAGTAGTAGCCCATGACCTGCTCGAACTGGTCGGCATCGCGGTGGTAGGCGGGGAAGGCGCCGCCGACGGCCTGGGCGGCCTTGCCGGTGGTGCTCTTGACCCTGACGTAGCGGCCGGTCAGCGTGCCGGAGCCGTCCAGGTCGGTGAGGGTCACACCGGTGTAGGCGGGAGCGAAGGCCGGCAGGTCTGCGTCCTTGGCGTCGGTGAGATTCTGGTCACCCAGCTGCTGGACGGGGTTGGGGTAGAAGACGGTGGCGGTGGCCGTGGTGCCCGAGGGGGAAGCCGCACCGATCGTGGCGATAGCGGCTGTTAGAGCAAGGAAGTAACGCACCCGCAGATCGTCTACACAGGCGCTCTGGGGGACAAGCCATTGGAATGTCACGATTTCCTGTGAACCGCCCGCGTGCCAGCTCGACGGGTTGTAGTACTACGCTGGAGCGTGTGAAGGGTCTTGGCGAGCTCGAGCGCAGCATCATGGACATCCTCTGGGCGGACAGCACCCCACTGACCGCCCGCGAAGTCGGACGACTCATCGAAGACCGCGACCTGGCACCCACCACGGTCATGACCGTCCTGGACCGCCTGACCCGCAAGGGCTTCCTCCGTCGCACGCGTGACGGCCGGGCATGGCGTTACGAACCGGCGGAAACCCGCGATTCCTACATCGCCGAGCTTATGCTGGAAGCTCTGGACATGACGGGCGACCGGTCGGCCGCCCTGACCCGCTTCGCCCAGGCCGTTTCAGGCTCGGAGGCGGAGATCCTGCGTAAAGCCCTGACGGAGCTGGAGGAAGAGTGATCACGGCTGTGGCGCTGGCCGCGCTCGCCACCGCGTGCGCGATCGGCTCCTGGCGTTTCACCACCGCCCGCTGGACCTCCCGGGCACCCCGCCTGGCCATCACGTTGTGGCAGGCACTCGGCGTGGCCTGGGGACTGGCCACCACCGGCACGCTGCTCGCCTACGCCGTGCAGCCCTACGACGTGGGGCTCCTGCACGGCCTGATCTTCTTCGCCGACGGCCGCCCGCCGCAGGCCGCCTGGGACCTGCCGCACATCCTCGCCATGATCGCCGGCCTCACCGCGCTGTCGGTGCTGGTCGTCGTGACGCTCGCGGCCGGCGTCCAGACGCTGCGCGCGCGGCGGCGCCACCGGATGCTGCTGCGGCTGATCTCGCACGACAACCCGGTCGTTCCCGGCGTACGCGTGCTCGACCACCCGCTCGCCGCCGCCTACTGCGTGCCGGGCCTGCGTTCGCAGGTGGTGGTGAGCGAGGGCGCGCTCAAGCTGCTGTCGGAGGACGAGCTGTCGGCCGTCCTGGCGCACGAGGCCGCGCACGTGCGCGAGCGCCACGACCTGGTCCTGCTCCCCTTCGCCGCGCTGCGCCGCGCGCTGCCCTGGTCGAAGGTCGTCAGGGACGCCCACTCGCAGGTCGAGCTGCTGATCGAGATGGCCGCCGACGACCGCGCCCGCCGCTACTGCTCGCCCCGCCGCCTGGCCACCGCGCTGCTGAGGTTCGGGACGGCAGGCGCCATGCCCACCCCGCAGGGCATGCTCGGCGTCCACGCCCAGCACGTCATGGCCAGGGTGGACCGCCTGGTCAAGCCCGGCGCCGACCTGGCCACGGCCTCGCGCTACGCGCTGGTGACGCTCGTCGTGGCGCTGGTGGTCTCGGCTCCCCTGCTCTGGGTGGTCCCGCTGTAGCGCTTGCACTTGCTAGCTGCCCGTTTGCAATTGCAAGCACTCTCGGGCAGACTATGAGGCATGGCACTACCCAAGGTCGGCTCGATCGGCGAGTACATCCGCGAGCAGCGGCAGCAGGCGAAGATCTCGCTGCGCCAGCTCGCCGCCGCGGCCGGGGTCTCCAACCCCTACCTGAGCCAGATCGAGCGTGGCCTGCGCAAGCCGAGCGCGGAGATCCTCAACCAGATCGCCAAGGGGCTGCACATCTCCGCGCAGGCGCTGTACGTGCAAGCGGGCCTCATCGAGGACCGTGAGCCGCCCAGCGACGTCATCACGGCGATCAGAGCCGACAAGCATCTCACCGGGCGGCAACGCCAGGTGCTGATCGACATCTACGAGTCATTCCGCAAGGAGAGCCACGCCGGGGCCGGGCAGACCTCCCAGAATGCCGACCCCGTGCGTGACTCCGGTCCGGATGACGAGCAACCGCTGCCAGAGGACTATCTCGCCGCTCTTGAGCCCTTTTCGGCGACCTCGAGCAACGGCACCGCCAACCAGGAAACCAAGGAAGGTTAACCCATGACGCTCGCCACCGAGGTCAAGAAGCTCACCGAGTCCAAGCCGTTCTTCGCCGTGGCCGGCGCCGGCGACTACGCCGTGGAGAAGCTGCGCGAGCTGCCGAACCGGCTGCAGGAGCTGCAGTCGCGCCGCGCCGAGCTGGCCAAGGACCTGCCCGGCAAGGCCCGCGCGTACGCCGACAAGGCCGAGGGGCTGGCCAGGGAGTTCCCCGAGAAGGCCCGCGAGTACGCCGACCAGCTGACCCACAAGGCGACCGAGGTCTACGAGGAGTTCGCCACCCGCGGCCGCAAGGTCGTCAGCAAGGCCAGCGGCGAGGCCGCGCACGAGCTGGAGCAGATCTCCGAGACCACCGAGCCCGCCCCCGCTCCCAAGAAGCGCACCGCGCCCAAGGCCGCCACGAAGGCCTGAGCGCACACGCGAAGGCCCGCCTCGATCGAGGCGGGCCTTCCGCGTTCACCGGGGTTCCCCACTAGGCTGGGGCCGTCAGCGAGGCGTTGGGAGCGAGCATGAGCGTCATCAATAGTGGACTGAACCTGCTGTTCCTGCTGCTCGCGCTGGGCATCCTGGGCATGTCGCTTTACGCGCTGATTCATGCGCTTCGGATCCCTGCCAATGCCTTCACCGCGGCGGGCAAGCTCAACAAGAACCTCTGGCTGATCATCCTGGCCGTAGCCACGCTGATCTCGACGGCGGTGGCCTGGGGCTACCTAGGCTCCTTCATGGCCGTGGGCGGCATGGCCTTCATCGGGCTCAGCGTGCTGTTCTCCGGCGGCATCTTCTCCATCGCCGCGATCATCGCAGCCGCCGTCTACATCGTCGACGTCAAGCCCGCTGTGACGGGGACGGGCCGCGGGGGCAACAACGGCCCCTACGGCCCGTGGTGATCACTCGGCTCCCCGGTAGGCGTACTGCGCGGCGATGAACTTGCGCTTCAGCGCCGGGATCCGGTCGGTGACGGAGAAGAAGGCGCGGCTGACGGCCAGCATCAGGCGGCCGATCACGGGCTTGTGCAGGGCGTCGTCGCCGTTCATGCCGTTCTGGGCGAGCGAGTCCTTGACCCTGGCGAAGCCGTAGGGGATCATCTCCCGCTCGTAGGCGGCGATCGCCTCGACCACGGGCTTGCCGCTGGTCAGCTCGCGGCACAGCAGCATGGCGTCGCGCAGCGCGGTGTTGGCGCCGACCCCGCGGCCCGGCGTCATCGTGTGGATGGCGTCGCCGAGCAGCGTGATGTTGGTCGAGGTCCAGGGGTCGATCGGCACCGAGGTGCGGATGTTGATCGGGAAGCAGCTACCCGGGTCCGACAGCGTGATGAGCCGCCGCATGTTCGGCGCCCAGTCGCGGGTCATGTCCAGGGCCACCTCCATGAGCTTCTCGCCGCGCAGGTCCATGACGTTGGCCGGATACTTGTCGACCGAGGCGGAGAAGCCCCAGTTGATGTAGTCACGGGTGTTGTCGTAGAGCAGGCCGGGCCACTTCTCGACCAGTTCGGCCTCGTTGCCGCCGATGCCGTCCTTGACCGCGCCGTCGCGGTCCCACTTGAACTCCATCACGTGCCAGATGCAGAACTTGCCGCGCGGCGCGAGGACCATGGACAGGCCCTCGAACATCTCGCGGGGCAGCAGCGCCCTGGTCTCGTCGGTCACCGCGACCTTGGCCGACATGGCGATCACGCCGGAGTCCTTGACCTGGGCGTGCGGCAGGTACTGCCTCCGGACCCTGGAGTTGGTGCCGTCGGCGGCGACCACCACGTCACCGGTGGCGGAGGTGCCGTCGGCGAAGTACGCGGTGACCGTGCCGTCGGCGTTGCGCTCGTAGCGGGTGAACTCCTTGCCGAACTCCACCACGTCCTCCATGCCCGTGAGCAGCACCTGGCGCAGCGTCATCCGGGAGACCGAGCGCTCGCTGTTGACCGGGTCGTGGTCGTCCCTGAGCGGGAACGAGGCGGTGAACCTGCCGCGCTCGGTCAGCACGTTGAGGTACTTCGGCGCCCGCGCGCAGGTCGCCACGAAGGTGTCGAACAGCTCGGGCGGCAGGCACTCCTTCAGCGCCCGGTTACCGGTGGGGTCGATGCCGACGCGGTAGCCGTACAGGCCGTCGGTGCGGGTGTGGTCGCGCTCGTAGACCTTCACCGACACGCCGGCCCTCTTCAGCCCGTGGGCCAGGCACATGCCGCCGGTGCCTGCGCCGATGATGATGACGTTCATGGGGACATCCAGTTCTCTTGGCTTTCAAGACACTTTTATCTTGAATGCCAAGAGACTTGAATGTCAAGAGATTCTTCGGAATGCCTGCGCGAGCCAGCGGGCGATGCGGAAGTGGCCGGCCGCCGTGGGATGCACGCCGTCGGGGAGCACGGTCTCCGCCGGCCTGCCGGTGACCCAGCGGCGCGCCAGCGGGTCGAGGAACGGCACGCCCTCCCGCGCCGCCACCTCCTTGAGCGCGTCGCGCACCTGGTAGACCTCCGGCGGTGCGTTCTCCAGCCAGATGGGCCCGACCATCACGATCCTGGTCTTCGGCCAGCGGCCCTTGACCTCCCAGACGAGCCTGGCCGCGGCCCGCCGTACCAGCAGCGTGGGCAGGCGGTGGTCGTTGTGGCCGCCCGAAAGGATCAGCACGTCGGGAGCGGGGCGCCAGGACAGCTCGGCGTCGAAGGACTGCTGGAAGGTGCGGCCGACGCGTCCGCGGTTGAGGTAGCCGGTGCCGCCCGCGCCGGCGATGACCGGCTGCCAGCCGAGCATCCTGGCAGTCTGCGCGGCGTAGGTCCGCCAGGCCGGCACGGGGCCTGAACCGACCGTGAAGCTGTCGCCGACGACCATCACCACCGGCGTCACCTTCTGGATGACGGGAGTACGGCGGGGCGGCTCCGACTCCCCCGCCGCGCCGTCACAGGCGGAAAGCAGCGAACAAAGCAAACAAATCGCCAGCATTGCCGCGGCCCGTGCCATCAGGGGTCGATGCGTCAAGCCGCGCATGGCTACCTCATGGCTCTAAGCTGCCGGTATGAGCACCGATCTCCACGGGCGAACGCAACGGCTCGAACTCGCCGACCAGAACCTGCGCTCCTTCGAGGCGGTCGTCCTGGACTCGACGCCCGAGGGGATCGTCTTGAGCAGGTCGGCATTCTACCCAGGCGGGGGCGGTCAGCCCGCGGATCACGGAGTTCTCCTCTGGCTCGGGGTCGAGACCCGGATCGTCGGCGTGCGCAAAGGCGACGAACTCCACCTGATTCCGGCAGAAGGCGACCCGGTGCCGCCCGCCGGAACCGTCGTCCAGGCGGCCGTCGCGGACGAGCGGCGCTCGGCCCTGATGCGCACCCACTCGGGGCTGCACGTGCTGTGCGGGGTCGTCTTCCGCGACTACGGCTCGCTGGTCACCGGCGGCAACATGGAGCCGCTGTCGGCGCGCATGGACTTCAACATGCCGGAGGTGCCGCCGGGCTTCAAGGAGGCGGTGGAGGACGCCTGCAACGCCGAGATCCTCGCCGACCGGCGGATCGACGTGCGCGTGCTGCCCCGCAAGGAGGCCTTCGAGATCCCCGACATCATCCGCACGGCCACCAACCTGGTCCCCGAGGAGGTGGAGGACGTGCGCATCGTGGACATCGTGGGCCTGGACACCCAGGCCGACGGCGGCACGCACGTGGCCTCCACCCGGCAGATCGGGCACATCAAGGTCGCCAAGATCGAGAGCAAGGGCCGCGGCTTCCGCCGCCTCCGCATCGCGATCTCCGACTAGAGACGCTGAGGGGTACGTCGCCTGTCGGCGGTATCCGGGAGGCCACGAGAACGAAGCGCCGTAGCGGCGGGTAACCGGCACCGACTCGCCGCAAGCGCCGGTCGCGGGCCCTTGGCCGAAGTACGGCGGGCGGCCGTGAGAGCGGCCTGCCGTACAGGGTGAGATCTGGTGAAGGCATGCAAAAGGGCCCCAGACCGCCTCCGCCTGGGGTCAGGCGGGCCGGATGGACCATGGACGGGATCGCGCAGATCCCGCCCTCCGGCGGTCGGGGGCCCCGGTGATTGCCTCGTATTCGCCAGCAGGCGCGAGACATGGGTCCGCGTTGCTAGCGGACAACCACCTCGCTAGTCCAACTATGACTATCCATTGTTTGGACCACCTCCTTTCCGCGTGCTCACGACGCTATGCGAGGCCCCGCAACCCGGGCAAGCGATTATTCTCAGGACATGACGGAGACGCAGTGGCACGAGGAACTCCGCGCCAAGGGATACCGGGTGACGCCGCAGCGCCAGCTGGTCCTCGAGGCGGTCAAGGAGCTGGAGCACGCCACGCCGGAGGAGATCTGCGCCAAGGTCCGCGAGACGGCCCGCGGCGTCAACATCTCCACCGTCTACCGCACCCTGGAGCTGCTCGAAGAGCTCGGCATGGTCACCCACACCCACCTCGGTCACGGCGCGCCCACCTACCACCTGGCGGCCGAGGCCGACCATGTCCACCTGGTCTGCCGGGGCTGCGGCGAGGTCATCGAGGTACGGCCCCAGATGGCGGAAGGGCTGGTCAAGGCGCTGGACGAGGAGCTGGGTTTCGTGACCGACGTGCGACACCTGACCGTCTTCGGGCGCTGCAAGAACTGCCGATAACCTGGAAGGCATGCGTAGCCCTCTGCTCGATCTCCCCGGCGCCGTCGCGGCCGACGGCGTGGACGCCGACGTGGCGGCTCATTACGGTGACCTGTACGGCGAGCAACGCGCCCTGCTCAAGGGCGAAGCCGTGGTCGACAGGAGCAACCGCGAGATCGTCAGGATCGCCGGCGCCGACCGGCTGAAATGGCTCAACGACCTGACCTCGCAGAAACTCGACACGCTGCGGCCCGGTGAGTGGACGCAGACGCTCATCCTCGACCTGCAGGGGCGGGTAGAGCACCACCTGACGCTGGTCGACGACGGCGAGGCCGTGCTGGCCCACGTCGAGCCCGGCACCTCCGACGCCCTCGTCGACTACCTCGACAGGATGCGGTTCATGCTGCGGGTCGAGGTGTCCAGGGTGGACGACCTGGCGGTGCTCTCGACCGCGACCGAGGACTTCTACGTGCCCAGGGGCGACCACCAGGGCAAGCCGCTGGCCGGCATCTGGGCCTATGAGGCGCTCAGGATCGAACAGCACCGGCCGCGCCTGGGCTTCGACACCGACCACAAGACGATCCCGCACGAGGTGGGGTGGATCGGCTCCGCCGTACACCTGAGCAAGGGGTGCTACCGGGGCCAGGAGACGGTCGCCCGCGTGCACAACCTGGGCCACCCGCCGCGCCGCCTGGTCTTCCTGCACCTCGACGGCAGCGTCGACACCCTGCCGCCGCACGGGGCGCCGGTCATCTTCGAGAGCCAGGAGGTCGGCACGGTCGGCTCGTCGGCGCGTCACCACGAGCTCGGGCCTGTCGCGCTGGCCGTGGTCAAGCGGACGGTCCCGGTCGACGCGACGCTGCTCGCCGGTGGCGTGGCCGCGGCCCAGGAGGTCATCGTGCCGCCGGACGCGGGCCGCAACGTCCAGATCGACCCCACCCTGCGCCGCCGCATCCGCTGACCCGCTCACCGGCCTTCAGCGGGACCGTCGTTCGACGATCGAGGCCAGGCCGTCCAGCATCGGGCCGAGGCCGATCTCGAAGAGTTCGTCGAGGTTCAGGTCGAAGTCGCCGCCCATGTCGGCGATGGTCCTGGCGAAGGTCGGGTAGGAGCCCGAGCTCACGATCGCGGAGATGTGCGCCTCCTGCGTCTCCATCCATTCCTCGTCGGTCAGTCCGGTGGCCGCCTCGGCCTCGGCCTCCAGCTCGAGGTTGGCGGCGATGCCCTGCACGTAGCTGTAGTGCAGGATGTGCACGTACAGCATGGTCTCGGGGGACAGGCCGTGGCCGTCGAGAGCGGCCAGCTGCCACTCGGCGTGCTTCAGCAGGCTCGGTGACGGCAGCGGCCTGGTCAGCGAGGTGATCCCGGCCATCCACGGATGGGCCCGGTATCCGGCCCACTGCACCCTGGCCGAGGCCTCGAGCCGCGCCCGCCACCCCTCCGGCGCGGGGTCGGGCAGCGGGAACTCCTCCATCACGGCGTCGACCATGAGCACGACCAGCTCCTCCTTGCCGGGCACGTGCCGGTAGAGCGTCATCGTGGCGATGCCGAGCTTGGCCGCCAGCCCGCGCATGCCGAGCGCTTCGAGCCCCTCGGCGTCGGCGATCTCGATGGCCGCCCTGATGATGCGATCCCTGGTCACCTCCCCGCCTTCGCGCCGCGGACGGCGCCCGGTGCTCACCACGGTGCCCACCCGCGGCTCGGCCCTGACCACGCCCTCCTGGCTGAGCGCGTTGAGCGCCTTGGTGGCCGTGGCCAGCGCCACGCCCCACTCGCGCGCCAGCTGCCTGGTCGAGGGCACCCGGTCTCCGGCCTGGAGCTCGCCCTCGGCGATGCGCCTCTTCAGCTCGGCGACGATCTCCGCATACTTCTGCACTAGTACAGCTTAGCGCGAAGTCCCTGTTGCGAGCCCTGTATGTACGCTGTACATTCAGCACGAGCACAGCGTACATACAGATGGGGAGTCAGACATGCGCGTTCTCGTTTCCGGAGCAGGCATCGGTGGACCGGCACTGGCCCACCTGCTGCACGGGCACGGTCACGAAGCGACCGTCGTCGAGCGGGCCGCCGCCCCGCGCGCCGGCGGCCAGGCCGTCGACATCAGGGGCGCCGCGCTGGAGGTGGCCCGCAGGATGGGCATCCTGGAGCAGGCCCGCGCCCACAAGACCGACATGCAGGGGATGTCCATGGTCGACGGCGACGGCCAGGAGATCATGCGCACCACCGAGTCGACGATCAGCGGCGGCCGCATCGACAACGACGACATCGAGCTCATGCGCGACGACCTGACCAGGATCGTCATGGAGGCCACCACGGGCGTCGACTACCTCTTCGGCGACTCCATCGCGGCGATCGACCAGGACGAGCACGGGGTCAGGGTGCGCTTCGACAGCGGCAGGACCGGCGACTACGACTACGTGATCGGCGCCGACGGGCTGCACTCCAACACCCGCCGCCTGGTGTTCGGCGAGCAGCCCCTCGAGCACCTCGGGATGTACGTCGCCATCTACACGGCCGACAACTTCCTCGGCCTGGACCGCTGGCAGATGTGGTACCGGGAGGGCGATGCCGGATGCGGCCTGTACAGCGTGCCCGGCAACGCCCAGATGCGGGTCAACCTCGGCTTCGGCTCCGAGACCAGGGTCGAGTACGACCACCGCGACCTCGCCGCGCAGAGGCGGCTGGTGGCCGAGCGGTGCGCGGGCATGCGGTGGGAGGGTCCGCGCCTGATCAAGGCGATGTGGGAGGCCGACGACTTCTACTTCGACGCGGCCGCCCAGGTCCACCTCGACACCTGGTCGCGCGGCCGGGTGGCGCTGCTCGGCGATGCGGGCTACTGCGCCTCCCTGCTGTCGGGCCAGGGCACGAGCCTGGCGCTGGTGGGCGCCTACGTGCTGGCCGAGGAGCTGGCCGGGCAGGAGGAGGGGGCCTTCGAGCGGTACGAGCGGCGGATGCGCCCCTTCGTCGCGCTCAACCAGGCCCTGGCCAAGGAGAACCCCGGCCAGGGCGCCTCGGAGGAGAGCATCGCCCGGGCCGCCAACGCCATCACGCTCTGAAACCCCAGGTCGGAGATACCCCGCCGCCGGCGGGGTCCGACCCGATACGCTTTGCGGCCATGACGGTAACCAGGCTAACGATGGCCGTTTTGGGCGCCGCCGCCCTGGCGCTGAGCGCCACCCCCGCCATGGCCGGAGCCGGTATCACCGACGAGGTGACCCTGCAGCTCGGCAAGGGCGGCACGCTGCACGTCATCGAGAAGGTCGGGGGCACCGGCCAGCTCCAGCGAACCCTGACCACCCGGATCCGGTACGACGAGGGCAACGACCGGGTCTTCCAGGTCTCCGGCGTCAAGGGCGGCAAGCTCGAGGGCGACCTGCTGACCGTCACCGCGCCCGCCACGGTCGAGTACGACGTCAAGGGCGCCGTCGCGCCCGCCGGCGGGACCGAGGAACTGCGCTGGTACGCGGTGGGCGGCTGGAAGGTGCCCGTCACCAAGGCCACCGTCAAGGTGACGGGGCCCGGCCAGGTGCAGAACCTGTCGTGCTTCGCCGGCGACCTCGGCTCCGTGACGGGGTGCACCACGGCCAGCATGGACCACGAGGCCACCGAGGCAGACTTCGAGCAGAACTACCTGGCGCCCGACCACGCGCTGACCGTGATCGTCGGCTTCCCGAAGGGCTCCGTCGGAGCGGGCGCCCCGATCCTGGAACGCCGCTTCTCCCTGACGACGGCGTTCACGCTCAACACGATCACCGGCGGGGCGCTTGCCGGGCTGCTGGTGCTGCTGCTCGGCGGGCTGCTCATCCTGTACTGGACCCGTGGACGCGACGCCCGTGTGGCAGGGGGCGAGCGCGGCGCGATCAACCCGGTGCAGAACGGTCACTTCACCCCGCCCGACGGGGTACGTCCCGGGCAGATCGGCACGCTCGTGGACGAGCAGGCCGACGTGGTCGACGTGACGGCGACGATCGTGGACCTGGCCGTGCGCGGCTACCTGCGCATCGACGAGCAGCCCAGGCAGGCCTACGACGCGCCCGACTGGCTGCTGGTCCGCCTGCCGAACGCGTCGATCCTGGCGCTGCTGCCGTACGAGAAGGCGCTCTACGACGCCATCTTCGAAGGACGGGACGCGGTGCTGCTGTCGCAGCTGTCCGGCTCCTTCGGCGGTCACCTGGGCAAGGTCCGCGACGCGCTGTACGCCGACGTGGTCACCCAGGGCTGGTTCGCCCGGCGCCCCGACACCGAGCGCACCCGGTGGACGACGATCGGCGTGATCCTGATCGCCGTCGGCCTGCTCGCCACCGTCGCGCTGGCCTGGTTCACCACGTACGGCCTGCTCGGGCTGGCCGTGGTCATCGCGGGCGCCGCGCTGGCCGTGGGCGGGCAGTACATGCCGGCCAAGACCGCCAAGGGCTCGGCGGCGCTGGCCCACACGCTGGGCTTCCGCGACTACCTGTTCTCCGGCGACCTGGGCGAGGTGCCGGAGCAGCACCGGGTGGAGCTGTTCTCCCGCTACCTGCCCTACGCGGTGATCTTCGACGGAGTGGAGCACTGGTCGCGGGTGGTGGCCTCGGTCACGGGGAACGGGCACCAGGCCGACAACCTGTACTGGTACCACGGCCCGGCCGAGTGGGACCTGTCCAAGTTCGCCGGGTCGATGCGGACCTTCACCACGACGACCTCGGGCGCCATCTCGACCACCCGGCAGTTCCGAACCCTCTAGATCCGGATATATCCGGACTCGATGGCCTTGCTGACCGCCGCGGTCCGCGTGTCCACGCCCAGCTTGCCGTACACGTGGTTGAGGTGGGTCTTGACCGTGGCCTCGGTGATGAACAGGGCCTTGGCGATCTCCTTGTTGCCCGCGCCCCTGGCCAGCAGCTCCAGGATCTCGATCTCCCTGGCGGTCAGCGCGGGCCCCGGGTCGCGCATGCGGCGCATCATCCGGGTCGCCACCTTGGGCGAGAGCGCGGTCTCGCCCCTGGCGGCGGCCCTGATGGCCTGGAAGAGCTCGTCCGGCGGGCAGGCCTTGAGCACGTAGCCGGTGGCGCCGGCGTCGATCGCGCGCACGATGTCGGCGTCGGTCTCGTACGTGGTCAGCACCAGCACCTGCGGCGCGCTCGCCAGCGCGCGCACCCGTCTGGTGGCCTCCACGCCGTCGGGGCCGTCGCCGAGCTGCAGGTCCATCAGCACCACGTCGGGCCCGCGCAGCGCGATCAGCCGGACCGCGTCCTCGGCGTTCTCCGCCTCACCGACGATCTCCAGGTCGGGCTCGCCCGCCAGCAGCGCCTTGAGCCCCGCCCTGACCACGGGATGGTCGTCCACCAGGAACAGCTTCATACCGGAATCCTCGCCGCCACGGCCGTGCCCTCGCCCGGCACGCTCTCCACCACCAGCGTCCCGCCCACCTCCGCGAGCCGGTCACGCATGCCGCGCAAGCCGTACCCGCGCCCGGGCCGGTGCTCGCCGGTGATGCCGACCCCGTCGTCGTACACGTCGAGCGTCACCTCGCCCGGCAGGTAGGACAGGGTGACGATCACCCTGCTGGCGTGGGCGTGCTCGCGCGCGTTGGCCAGCGCGCCCTGCGCCACTCTCAGCAGGACGGCCTGCGTCCTGGGATCGATCGGGTATTCCTGCCCCTCCAGGCGGAACTCCGGGCTCATCGCCTTGATGGCGTCGGCCAGAGAGCCCCGCGCCAGCGCGGCGGGCCCGAGGTCGCGCACGAAGCGGCGGGCCTCCTCCAGGTTGTCTCCGGTCGCCTCGATGGCCGTCCTGAGGTACTCGCGCGCGCTGGCCGGGTCGGACTCCCACACCCGCTCAGCCGCCTGCAGCAGCATCCGCTGGCTCGTCAGGCCCTGGGCGAGCGTGTCGTGGATCTCCCTGGACAGCCGCTCGCGCTCCTGCATGATCCCCGCCCTCCGCAACTCCCAGAAGATCACCACTGTCATCGCCGCCACCGCGATCGGCGCCAGCACCAGGCTCGGGTCGAACCTGTCGGCCAGGCTGATCTGCGCGATGATCACCGCCAGCGTCAGCACGGCCGCCGCGGCGATCGTGGCCCTGATCGGCAGCAGCCGCAGGCACACGTACAGCAGCGGGATCGCGCACCAGGCGAACGACGGCGCCAGCTCGACCAGCACCAGCCAGCACACCAGCACCGCCGCCAGCCAGGCCAGCCTGCCCCGGTGCCCCAGCCGCTCCCACATCGCCACCCCCGCGGCGTAGAGGACGGCCAGCAGCCCGGCGTCCGTCAGCGCGGCCACGGTCTGGGTGTCCATCGGATGGCGGACCACCAGCCGCGAGGCCGAGGCGGCGAGCAGCAGGAAGAACCCGGCGTGCATGGCCCGGTTCAGCCAGACGCGTTCCATTGACGTAAAGCTGCCCTCCTCGGGGACTCGGCGCATCAACCGATCGGTTGACTTCGCCGTCACTCGATTGTCGCCCACGACTCGACCGCACACCCGATGGCCCGGCCGCTGACCAGCGGCAACCTGGGAGACATGAAGATTCGCATCGCGGCCACCGCTGCCGCTCTCGCCGGCCTGACCATCCTTGGCGGGGCCACGCAGGTCGCCCAGGCCGCTCCCTCCGAGCCCGCGGTCGTCCAGACCAGCCAGCTCTCCGCCGACGCCGCGCTGAAGGTCGCGGACGCGGTCCAGAAGGAGGCCGCCAAGCAGAAGCAGCGCGTCACCGTGGCGATCGTGGACCGCTCGGGCGCCACGCGCCTCATCCTCAAGGGCGACGGCGCCGGGCCGCAGACGGAGGAGTCGGCCAGGCGCAAGGCCTTCACCGCGGTCTCGTTCGGCAAGGCGACGAGCGAACTGTCCAAGAACCAGGCCCTCGCGGCGATCCCCGGCACGCTGCTGCTGGGCGGCGGCGTCCCGGTGACCTCGGACGGCTCCCCCATCGCCGGCATCGGCGTCGGCGGCGCCCCCAGCGGCGACATCGACGAGTCCCTCGCCCAGGCCGGCCTCCGCGCCCTCGGCTCCCTGTCCTGACCCTGCACGGCGAGCCACCGCCCCCGGCGCCGTACGCCTCGCCCCCACCCCGACGCAGGAAGGTTCGCCCCACAGGCACGCCTCCCAGGCACCGAACCTCCACGCGCACGCCCAGGCGCCGGGGCGGCGAGAAGGGGTACGGCGAAGCTCGGCGCCCTGTACGCCGCGAAGCCGTAGCCGGGGCGCCACGACGAGGCACCGACCCCACGGCACCCCCAGGCGCCGGAGCGGCGGGAAGAGGTACGGCGGAGCTCGGCGCCCTGTGCGGCGGGGAGCTGTGGCCGGGGTTGCCACGACAACTGAGCGCCGTGACGGCGGGCAAGTGGCGACGACTCGCCGGAAGCGCCGGGTGCGGGCCCGCAACCGGAGTACGGCGGGCGGCCGGGGGCGGCGGCTCGCCGTACGAGGATCAAGGGCGATGCACAGGGCTCGCCGTAGAGGATCGATGTTCGGGGGTGGAGGGGAAATGTGGCGGTGGCTGGTGGTGTTTGGGCTGGTGGTGGGGTGTTCGGGTGGTGTGGGGGACGGCGTGAGAGGATCAAGGGTGCTGGATCAACAACTGCTGCAAGCCGCCGCGGCCGGTGACGCCGTCGCCGTGCGGGACGCGATAGCCGAAGGCGCCGACCTCGAGGCCAGGGATTCCAGGCAGCGGACGCCGCTGCTGCTGGCCGCCGCCGAGGACCATGTGGAGGCCGCCCAGGTCCTGGTCTCGGCCGGAGCCGACCCGAACGCGCTGGACGCCCAGCACGACACCCCGTGGCTGGTGACCGGCGTGACCGGCAGCGTGGCGATGCTCAGGGCGCTGCTGCCCGCCAACCCCGACCTGACCATCAGGAACCGCTACGGCGGCGTGTCGCTCATCCCCGCGTGCGAGCGCGGCCACGTCGACTACGTGCGCGAGGTGCTCAAGACCGGCATCGACGTCAACCACGTCAACGACCTGGGCTGGACCGGCCTGCTCGAGGCCGTCATCCTGGGCGACGGCTCCGAGCCCTACCAGAGGATCGTCCGGCTCCTGCTGGAGGCCGGCGCCGACCCCGAGCTGGCCGACCGCGAGGGGGTCACGGCGCGCGAGCATGCCGTACGCAAGGGGCAGAGACAGATCGCGGCGCTGCTGAGCTAGGTGCGGCGCAGGCGGATCTCGCCGACGGGCCGGCCGCCGCCGTGGAGCGGCGGCGTGGCGAGGGCGTCGAGGGCGGGCGCGTCCAGGCCGACCGAGCGCAGGGCCGCGACGGTGACGGGGGTCCGCGCCCGCATCGAGCCGTCCTCGACCTTGACGGTGCCGGCGCGGCCGTCCTCGAAGGCGAACGCCTCGAAGCCCTCGGCGCCCACCTTCACCATCAGCCCGGGGATGGCCCGCATCATCTCCGCCTCGGAGCGGTCGGTGCCGGAGGTCCACTCGGGGTGGGTGCGCATCGCGTCGAACACCCGCCGGTCCTCCATCATGGCCAGTTGCCTGAAGGCCCTGGTCACGCCCAGCATCGAGACGAAGAACAGCGGCGCGCCGCACCCGTCGACGCCGGAGGCCGCCACGCGCTCGCCGGTCAGGTCCTCGACCGTCTGCCGGATCGCGCGCTGCAGCGGGTGCGCGGGGTCCAGGTAGGTGCCGGTGGGCCAGCCGTTCAGCACGCAGGTGGCGAGCATGGCCGCGTGTTTGCCCGAGCAGTTCATGTACGCGCGCCCGTGCTCGGCGACGGCCCGGTCGAAGGGGTAGTCGTCGGGGCAGAGCAGTGCGGACTCCTCCAGCCCCGCGCTCGCCAGGATCTTCCTGGCGCCCTCGACGTGGAAGGGCTCGCCGGAGTGTGAGGCGCAGGCCAGCGCGAGCAGCTCGCCCTCCAGGTCGAGCCCGTTGCGGAGCATGGCGAGCACCTGCAGCGGCTTCATCGCCGACCGCGGCGAGGCGGGCACGTGGACCGCGCCGTGAGCTTCCACCGGGATGCCCGCGGCGTCCACGGTGAGCATGCGGGCCTGGTGGACGGACTCCACGAACCCGGAACGGACAACCTCTACGACCAGCGGCATTTGACCTATTCTAGGGAGCCGTGCGAGCAGTGGTGCAGCGGGTCAGTTCCGCATCCGTGGAGGTCGAAGGTCAGATCGTGGGCGCGATCGACGAGCCGGGGTTGCTCGTCCTGGTCGGCGTCACCCACACCGACACCAGGGCGGAGGCGACGAAGCTGGCCGCCAAACTCTGGGGCCTGCGCATCCTGCACGGCGAGAAGTCCTGCTCGGACATCTCCGCCCCGCTGCTGGTGATCAGTCAGTTCACCCTGTACGGCGACACGCGCAAGGGCAGGCGCCCGACCTGGCAGGCCGCGGCTCCTGGGCCGGTGGCCGAGCCGCTGGTCGAGGCCGTGGTGGAGGAGCTGCGGGCGCTGGGCGCGCACGTCGAGACGGGCGTCTTCGGCGCGGACATGAAGGTGTCGCTGCTGAACGACGGCCCGATCACGCTGGTTCTGGACATTTAGTCTTCGCGCAGATAATCTGCGTGTCTATGAGCCCTGACGAGAGTCCCGGATTCCTGCTGTGGCGGCTCACGCTGCGCTGGCAGCGTGCGATCACCGCGGTGTTGACCCCGCTCGACCTGACGCACGTGCAGTTCGTGCTGCTGGCCAGCACCTGGTGGCTGAACGGGCAGGGGCAGCGGCCCAACCAGCTCAGCGTGGCCAGGCACGCGGAGACCGACGTGAAGATGACCTCTCAGGTGCTGCGCAAGCTGGAGGAGAAGGGGCTGCTCGTGCGCGAGGTGGACCCCGCCGACACGCGCGCCAGGCTGCTGCGCCTCACCGAGCGCGGGCAGCAGCTCGCCGAGCGGGCCGTGGCCACGGTCGAGAAGGCCGACGCGGGCTTCTTCGCCTCGATCCCCGACGGCACCTCCATGATCACCGCACTCCGGAGGACGGTCCAGTGACGATGCTCGCCGCCAAGGCACCCTTCGACTTCGACGCCACGCTGCGCTTCCTGCGCGGGTTCCCGCCCACCTCCGGCGAGCAGCGGGTGGACCGCGACAGCCTGACCAAGGCGCTGCGGGCTGGCGGCCAGACCCTCGTGGCCACGCTGAAGGCGGCCGAGGGCGGCCTGGAGGTCTCCTACGCCGCGGCGCCCACGCCCGCCGCCGAGGCGGAGGCGGCCGACCGGCTGAGCTTCTACCTGGGGCTCGAGGACGACCTGGCCGAGTTCTACGCGCTCGGGCGGTCCGACGCGGCCTTCGCGCCCGTGGTCGAGGCGCTGTACGGCTACCACCAGGTCAAGTTCCCCTCCCCGCTGGAGAACCTGGTGTGGGCGATCCTGTGCCAGCGGGTCCCGATGCCGGTGGCGACCAAGGCCAAGCAGGCCCTCGTCGCCCACGTCGGCAACGACAGGGACGCCTTCCCCGATCTCGACCAGCTGCTGTCGCTCGACCAGGACGAGCTGACCGCGCTCATCGGCAACACCACCAAGGGCGCGCGCCTGCACGCCGCCCTGCGCCGGTGGGCCGAGACGGACGAGCGGCACCTGCGCACCGCGCCCTACGGCGAGGTCAAGGAGTTCCTGCAGAGCCTGCCCGGCATCGGCCCGTGGTCGGCGAGCTTCATCCTGATCCGCGGCCTGGGCCGGATGGACGAGGCTCCCGTCGACCGCGAGCTGCTCAGGTCCGCCTCCGCGGTGTACGGCCCGCTGTCGGAGGACAAGGCGCGCGAGCTCGCCGCGACCTACGGCCCCTGGCAGGGCTACTGGGCCCACTACCTGAGAGCCGCCGGCCTGGTCCGCCGAGCCGCCTAGTGCTCGCCGCGCGGCTGGAGGCCCAGCTTCAGGCAGGCGTCGCGATACAGCCGCACCACCGCCATGCGGACCTGCGGCCGCTCGGTCAGCGTCTCCCCCCACGGCACCCTGACCCGCTCGCCGCCGTCGATCGTGAACTCGATCGCCTCGGCGTCGACGTGGCTGGTGGAGGCCGTGCTCGCGTCCGGACGCCCGCCCAGCCCGCGCACGATGATCAGCGCGTCTCCGGCGTGGTCGTCGTTCATGTGCCGCTTGATCGCCTCGACGACGTCGTCGGTGAACGGCGAGCTCATGCCACCTTCTTCAGCTCGGCCGACATGTGGGAGGTCAGCGGATGGCCCACCGCCGCCATGTCGTAGGCCCACATCAGGTTGCCGTTGACCAGCCCGTAGAGGCGGTGGCCCGCGGTGTACTCCTTGGCGCCGGCCGTCCTGGCCACCACGTCGGTGCGCAGCTCGATCTTGTGGAAGACGACCTCGCCGACGTAGATCTCCACGATGCCCGTCGGGTGGGCGAGCAGGACCTCGATCTGCCGCTCGGGCTGCGGCCGCCAGTAGCCGGTCTCGGTGGCCAGCGGCTTGACCCGGTCACCGGCGTCGTTCAGCAGCCAGGTGCGGCTCACGTAGCTCAGGAACGGCTTGCCGTTGTGCCCGAACTCGATCTCCTGCCCGAAGTTGAAGCTCTCGATCGTCGGGTATCCGCCGACCCCGGCGCCCTCCCACCTGCCCAGCAGGAACGCGATCGGCTCCAGATCCGGATGCACCTCTTCTTCCATGCGGCCAAGCCTAGTCTCGGTGCGGAACGGTTTCTGTGCGAGGGATTAGGGTGGCGGACATGGCACGATCTTTGGTCATCAAGGTGACCGCAGGGGCCGACGCTCCCGAGCGATGCAACCAGGCGTTCACGGTCGCGGCCGCGGCGCTCGCCAGCGGTGTGCCCGTCTCTCTGTGGCTGACCGGCGAGGCGTCCTGGTTCGCGCTGCCCGGCAGGGCGAAGGAGTTCAGCCTGCCGCACGCGGCCCCGCTGCCCGACCTGCTCGACGCCGTGCTGGCGGGCGGCCGCGTGACGGTCTGCACGCAGTGCGCGGCCCGCAGAGACATCACGGTCGACGACCTCATCGAAGGCGTCCGCATCGCCGGCGCCCCCTCCTTCGTCGAAGAGGCCCTCACCGAGGGCGCCCAGGCACTCGTCTATTGACGCCCTGCTGAAAACCTCTCCTCCTGTACGGCAGGCCCGTGGAGACGGTCAGTGGGAGAGGACTGCGTCCAGGCGCTCCTGGCGGAGTTGGTTGTAGCGGGTGTCGTCGAGGGGGGCGAGGTCGCCGGCCGCCCAGGTGAGGAGGAGGTCGGCGAGGGCGGGGTTGCGGGCCAGGGCGGGGCCGTGCAGGTAGGTGCCGACGACGTGGCCGGCGTAGCAGCCCTCGAAGCCGTTGCCGTTGCCTATGCCCGACAGGACCTTGGCCAGCGGCTTGACGCCGGGACCGAGGTGGGTGATGCCCATGTGGTTCTCGAAACCGGTCAGCGTGGGCAGGTTGAGCCCGGCGTCGACCTCGGCCGCGAGCTCGCCGACCGCGCGGGAAGGCCCGCGGGAGCTGGCGATGTCGAGCAGGCCGATGCCGTCGACCGGCTGGCCCTCCTCACCGCCGAAGGTGCTGCCCATGATCTGGTAGCCGGCGCAGACCGCGAGCATGGCCGCGCCGCGGGCGATGGCCCGGTGGAGGCCGCCGTCGCGGCGCAGGCGTTCGGCGGCGAGGATCTGCGGCCGGTCCTCACCGCCGCCGATGAGGTAGATGTCGCCCGTTTCAGGGACGGGGTCGGCGGAGCGGACGTGCACGACCTCCGCGTTGATGCCGCGCAGCCGCGCCCGCGACTCGAGTACGAGCGCGTTGCCCTGGTCGCCGTAGGTGCTCAGCAGGTCGGGGTAGATCCAGACGATGCGCAGGGCGCTGTCAGACGGCACGGCCGAACTCCGATCGGATCTGCTGGAAGGCGGTGTAGTTGGCGATCACGTCGACGCGCCCGGGCGGCTGCATCGCCAGTGCCTCGGAGAACGTGCCGCACAGCGTGAACGGCACCTCGGCCACCTCCAGCCGCAGCGCCAGGTCGAGCCGCCGCTGGCCGGTGACGAACACGGGCCGGCCGCGCAGCACGCGGTAGTCGACGTCCCACAGCCAGGACGTGTCGCGCCCGTCGGGCCCCTGCGCGTTGACCGACAGGATGATCGGCAGGCTGGAGTCCGCCACGTCGAAGGCCTCCAGCCAGCCGGCCGGGTTCTTGGCGAGCAGCAGCCGGGCGTCACGCCCCTCGCGGGAGACCGTGGTGTAGCGGCCGGCGACCGAGGTGACGTCGCGCAGCCGTGGCAGCGCCCGCTCCGCGGGCATCCCGAACGCCTCGGCCACGGCCAGCGCCATGACCGCGTTGGAGCGGTTGGCCAGCCCGGGCAGCTGGATGTCGAGCACCCAGCGGTGTCCGCGCGGATCGATGGCCGCGTCGTCGTCGAGCACCCACTGCGGCTCCGGCCGGTGGAAGGTGCACTCGCGGCAGGCCCAGCTGGCGTCCTTGCGGTCGAGCGGCCCGCCGCACTCGGGGCAGCACCAGGAGTCTTCCTTCCAGCGCTGACCGCCGGCGACCCAGGTGACCTTGGCGGCCGTCGAGGCGCCCCAGGTGACCAGCGGGTCGTCGCAGTTGGCGACCACGTGGGTGGGCTTGCCCGACAGCGCGCGGCGCCACTTCTGCGCCAGCAGCCAGATCTCCGCGGCGCGGTCCATCTGGTCGCGGCTGAGGTTCATCAGGCAGACCACGCCCGCGCCGGTCGTGTCGAGCACCTCGGGCAGGTACTTCTCGTCCACCTCGAGCACGCCGTAGGGGGCGTCCTTCTGCTGCGACAGGGCCGAGACGTGACCCGCCGGCATGTTCGCGCCGAACGCGTTGGTGGCCACGTCACCCAGCTCGAGCAGCGCCGAGGCGATCAGCCGCGTGGTGGTGGTCTTGCCGTTGGTGGCGCTCACCAGGGCCAGCCTGCGGTCGCGTGCCAGCTTGCGGAGCAGATCGGGTTCGAGCATCAGGCCCACGCGCCCGCCGATCACCGATCCGTCGCCGCGCCCGGTCATCCTGGACAGCGTGGCGGCGCTCCGGCCCAGGGCACTGGCGAGCGCAGCCCGCAGAGGAAGCTGGGTCATATGAAGGGATCCTATCCGCGCCTTACCATGAAGGGGCACACGAAAACGCGGCCCGGTTGGTAGCCCGGGTGAAAGATCCATGTATCCGCCCTTCCAGGGATGTCCGGTGTGCCGATTTCGGCATGCCTACTGGAGGGATACATGGTCACCCTTTCCGTCTACCTGGACGGCCCGTTCTGGGTCGGCGTCCTGGAGATCGTCGAGGACGGCAGGCTGCGCGTCACCCGTTTCACCCTCGGCTCGGAGCCGACGGATCCCGAACTGTACGCCTTCCTCATGAGGTACGGCACGGCCCTGCTGGAATCCGCCTCCCGCGCCCCCGCGGTCCCGGCGGACACCCGCGAGCCCCGCAGGGTGAACCCGAAGCGGGCCGCCAAGCTGGCGGCCAGGGCGGCCGCCCGGCTCACCACCCGCAGCACCGCCTCGCAGGAGGCGATGCGGCTCGAGCTGGAGAGCCGCAAGCAGGCGGCCGCCGCCGACCGGAAGGCCACCAGGCAGGAGCAGGCCGAGCACCGGCGGGAGGTGGCCAGGCGCAAGCGCATCGAGCGCCACAGGGACCGCTAGCCGGCGAACTCGAGCTGCGGGGCGTCGTCACCGTCGAACGGCAGGACGAACCGGCGCGGCCACGACAGCACCGACTCCAGCCAGCCGGCCCCCATGGTCTGGCCGATGTGCCGCAGCCGGACCGCGGCGTCCAGGCCGATGGCCACGCTCAGGATGTCGTGCTGCAGGGTCGCGTTCTCGTCGTCGCCGAGGATGGCCCGCCAGGCCAGCTCCCTGTTGCGCTCGACCTCCATCGACAGCGGGTGGTGGCGCAGCGCCTTGGCCCGGTGCCCGAGCAGCTCGTTGCGAACCGGCTCTGCGGAGCCGTTGGCCGCGAACAGCGCGTACTCCATGGGCGGCGCGGGGCTGCGCAGGTCGGGCGCGGGCCGGCCGAACGGGAAGAGCCGCTCCACCTCGTGCAGCCAGCGCACCTGCGGGATGACCCAGGTCGCGCCTGGCCGCTCGCCGCCGCCCTCGGCCGAGCCGAGCAGCCGCGTCGCGGTCTCGGCGGCCCTCTCGGTCAGCAGCGCGGGGTCGAACCAGCTGCGCAGGGCCCAGTCGCGCCGCCGTACCGCGCGCTCGACCAGCGTGGCGAGCAGGCACTCGCGCCGCCTGGCGGGCAGGTCGGCCCAGGCGGCCGCCAGCGCGCGCGGCACGCCGGGCAGCGGCCGGTTGCTGACGAAGGCGAGCACGACGGTGTCGCACCAGATCCGCAGCCACGCCCACTCGGGCGAGTCGGCGAGCACGTCGGCCTCGCGCAGCTCGACGAGGGTGCATGCCTGCCCGTTCGTGCACTGCGTGCCGCAGGCGGCCGACCTGCGGCCCCTGATCGGCGGGGCGGGGCTGGGCAGCGGCTTCTCCCTGGACTCCCCGAGCGGCACCCGCACGCGCAGCGGCCGGTCCATCCCGTCGGCGAACACCGCCGCCGAGCCGGGCTGGAGCGAGACGACCTGGCGCGACTGTTCCTCGCTGAGGTTCATGGCGGCGCCGACGAGCTGCCGGTCGTCCTCGGCGGGCAGCCGGTGGACGACCTTCAGCGCGGTGTTCTTCACCACGTCGGGCACGAGCTTGGTCGGGATCTGCTCGGCTACCACGATGCCGGTGCCGTAGGCGCGGATCTCGGCCAGCATCCCGGCCAGCAGCTCCACGGCGTGGGTGGAGGCCCGGCCCGCGCCGCGGTCGCGCAGCAGCCGGTGCGCCTCCTCGATCACGATCACATGCCGGAGATTCCCGGACTTTTCCTGACGTGCCCGCATGCGCAGGTGTTCGACGATCCTGATGATGAGCGTGCCCATCAGGAAGGCCTTGTCCTCGTCGTTGGCCACGTCCTCGATGGCCAGCACGACGTCGCGCTCGAGCAGCCCGCCGATGTCGGCCGGATGGCCGCCCTCGAAGAAGCGCCCGGCCGAGCCCACCCGCAACGACCGCAGCCGCAGCGAGATGAAGCCCTCCACGTCGGCCTGGACCTCGCGCCCGTAGCCGATCTCCTGGATGACGTCCATGGCGTGCTGCTGCAGCTGTTCCAGCGTGGGCACGCTGGGGGGCACCTTCGCCCCCGGCACGGCCCCGCCGGTCACCACGTCCCAGCCGGTCGCCTCGTAGACCCGTTGCAGGGCCAGCGACATGATCTGCGGGAATGGCTCCTCGGCGTCGAAGGCGGCCATGAACAGCGCGCGCACCATGTCGATGTGCGCCTGCACCGGGTAGCCGGGCTCGGGTTCGAGCGGGTTGATGCTGAAGGGCACGCCGCCGGGAGCCGACGGGTTGATCACCGTGACGGGCTCGTCGACGCGCCCGCCCATCGCGGCGTACTCGGACTTGGCGGGCTCGATGGCCAGCCACGGGATCTTGGCCCTGCTGAGCTGCTCGAGCAGGTGCCTGACGGTCTGCGACTTGCCCGAGCCGGTGGCGCCGGTGACGAAGGCGTGCCGGTTGAGCGTGGCCAGCGGCACGCGGAACGAGCCCACGGCCCGCTCCTGCCCGTCCATGATCTCCCCCAGGTCGAGCTCGCCCGCGTCCGCCTCCGAGGTGACGTCGAAGAACCCGGCGTCGAGCACCCGGACCCCTGGCACCTCCCTGCGCGGCAGCCCCGCCAGCGCGGCCAGCGCCCCGGCCGTGGCCGCGAACGGCGCGGCGGCCCCGTCCCCCGGATCCTGAAGGGTCGCGGCGAGCGCCTCCGGCAGCGCGTAACCGTGGCCGGACAGCTGGCTGCGCAGCCGGTAGGGGTGGTGGCTCATCTCCACCGAGCCCACCAGCACCGGCGCGATCTGCCGCAGCTCCTCGGCGGTCGCCGCCCCCGCGAGCACCCGCACGTTCCACAGCCCCGCCTCGCGGAAGGCGTCCAGCTCCTGCATGCGCCGCTCGGCCCGTTCCGCGTCGAAGCGGGAGCGCTCGGAGGCGTCGCCGTACTGTCGCAGCACGTTGAGCTGGGTGCGCAGGTGAGCGACCTCGGCGTCGAGCAGGTCGGTCGGCTCGGCCACCACCAGCCAGGCGAACGGCCGCGACATCAGCGTCACCAGCGTCGACTCGAACAGCGTCGGCCGCTTCAGCTCGTCGGGATCGAACTCCCTGCGCCCGCCCAGCGGCGGCGCCTGGCGTCCCGGGCACGGCGCCCACACCAGGTCGGCGAGGTCGGCCAGGTATTCCTCGCCCAGCGGCACGCCGCGCGCGCCGCCGGGGAACAGCAGCGGCTGCGGCCCGCTCGGGCCGCCCGGCGGGCCGGGCGCGCGGCGCGGCTGGCGCGGCGGCGACAGCGGTCCCGCGTTCGTGATGAGTTCCAGCGGGGCTCCCGACCCGCGCGACAGCCAGCCGATGACGAACGGCTTGGCGCACTGGGCTGCCGACAGGACGGCCGGGAGTACCGTGACGAAGTCCCATTCGGCCGACGAGCTTCGCGATGGAGCGGCGATCGACTGGATTCTGTACCAGGGCCCACTAAGCATTCCATCCCCCCAGACGGTTCTTCAGTAAAGTCCCGCCGATCGTCAGCCCGTCACCTTGACATTGACGAGGTCATTACCTGTCCTTGCGCCAGTCGAGGCGCTGCGGGGGTGGCCCCAGGTTGGGCGGCGGCTCGTCGTCGTCGCCGGGCGAACCGGTCGAAGCGAGCACCGCTTCACGGACTTCGTCCAGCTCACCGAGGGTGGTCCTGGGGAAGGTGAGGATGGCCGGGTTGGCGTCCGCCAGCCGTACGCGGCGGCCCTCGGCGGTGGCGTCGGTGACGATCACCGAGGTGGTGGGCAGCTGCTGGAGCTGGTGCGGCTCGACCAGGAACTCGCGCGAGCGCTGCAGCACCCGCTCCTTCTCGCCGATCTTGGTGGCGGTCCTCCCCCACTCGGTCGACTCGGTGATGTCCTCCGCCAGGTCGGTACGGCTCTCGCCACGCTCCTCCGTGGCGTCCTCCGCCTGGGAGATCGTGGAGGTGTAGCCGCCGTCGAGCCCGGCGATGGAGGCGCTGATCGTCTCGGTGAGCTGGGCCAGCTCGAGCCGGTGCTCGGTGCCGACGTGCTCGCTGGCCACCCGGGCGTCCTCGGCGTTGCCCAGGCGCATGAACGCCACGGCCGCGTGTCCCCTGCCCAGCCGCTCCCGCACGGTCGGGGTGAGCGAGCGGTAGGTGAGGACGAGCCCGGTCCTGGAGGTCTCGCAGGCGTCCATCAGCCGGTCGAGCACGTCGCCGCGGAGCTTGTCCGCCCCGGCCACGATGATCGTGTGGTACCAGGGCCGGTCGGAGGCGGGCGACTGGCGCAGGATGTGCGTGAGCGCGGTGGCCACGTAGGTGCCGAGCACCCGGTTGCCGAACACGCCCGCCTGCCGGTCCATGCTGACCACGCGGAGCCTGGCGGGCGGCAGCCGTACCGCCTGGGTGCCGAGCGTCTCCAGCTTGCGCAGCTGCGACTCCAGCGCCCAGGCCCGTTCGATGACCACCCGGTCGCTGACGCCGCGACCGAACAGCGTGCCGATCCGCTCGAGCTGCGTCGCGGTGATCAGCCCGAAGCGCAGGTCGTCGCGGGGGTCGCCGACCTGGGCCAGCGCGCGCAGGGCGGCGGTGACCTGGTTGATCGTGGCGTTCTCGCCGAGCACCTCGAGCACCCGCTCCAGGATCGCGTTGTCGAAGCTCAGGTCGCGGGTGGTGCGGCTCTCCTCGCTGACGCTGACCACGTGCGCGAGCACGTCGGCGAAGGCCTCGGGCTTGAGCGTGGCGCCCAGGTCCAGCTTGGGCAGGTCGACCGGGAGCACCCAGACCAGCGGCTCGTCGCCGCCGCGGCCGGCCAGCTCGATGAGGTCCTTGGCGATCGCCCCCTCCGACAGGTCGAGCACGGTCAGGTGGCCGCCGGTGTACAGGCGGGTCGCGCCGAGCAGCGTGATCAGCGCCGACCAGCCGGGCAGCGTGCCGCCCGCCACGTCGATCCTGTCGATCTCGTCGGGCACGGCCACCGCGTACCAGGTGAGCTGGCGGTCGTGGCGGTCCTTGAGCTCCTGCCACTCGCGGTAACGCTGGGCGTGCTCCTCCTGGGCGTGGAACAGCTCCTTGTCACGTTCCTGGCGCTGCCTGTCGTCCCTGGCCTGCTGCTCGTGCACCCGGTACTTGACAGCCCTGTCGCCCTGGAGGAGCGCGTAGCTGCAGATGCCCGCCACGCCGCCGGCCGCGGCCAGGCCGATCAGGGCGAAGGACCAGTTGAGGTATCCGGCCACGGCCGCGGCCAGGATGATCGCGGTGAGGATCACCATGAACCAGCGGAAGATGCGGACCGGCCGGTTGAGCAGGTCCTCCTGCAGGCGCTCACGGCGCACCAGCTCGGGATCGGGCTCGGCGGGCGGCGGCTCGCTCTCCTCGACCGGCGAGGGCCGCTTGGGCGGAGGCCCGGGATCGGGATGCAGCAGGATGTACTGCCAGCCCAGGTAGATGAGGTCAGCCTGGAGCTGAGCATGCTCGGGATGCACGTCCGCCACGTGACCCTCCGGCAGCCATATGTCATTAGTACGTGACAGCGTATGAGCTCGAACCCCTGCAGCGGCAGGGTTCTCGGCAATTCGCCCAGCCCGATGGGACTAATGCGGCAGATGGTGCAACCGTGACCTACTACCATCCTTAACCATGACGGAACCCTCCGGCGGGAGCAGCACGAAGCCCAGTCGCCCGGTAGTGGTGCCCGCAGTGGCCCTGGTGGCGGCCACAGGACTCGGCATCACCGCTCTCCTCGGTGGTCTTGAAGAGAGGCCGGACCCCGCGCCACCCAAACTCGGCGCCGGGCAGACGCTCGACCAGGGCCAGTTCGAGACGCAGTTCGTGGAGTCCAGGTATTCGGAGAAGAAGGCGGAGAACGAGTTCGCCAAGGACAAGCGCTTCCTCGACCTGGTCTTCAAGGTGACGAACAAGACCGACGACCCGTCGTTCGTGGGCTCCCCGCCCAACGCGAACGGCGGCGGCGGAGGGTTCGGCGGCTCGGTGCTGAAGATGACCCCGGAGATCAAGACCCAGTTCGGGCCCGAGACGTTCATCCAGTCCAAGGGCGCGACGAGCCGGATCCTCCAGCCGGGCGTGCCGTCGACCGTCGTCTTCCGCTACGAGCTGGGGCCGGGCGTCAAGCCGCCGCAGCAGGTGTCGCTGGAGGTCGGCAAGTTCGAGGAGCTCGAGAGCGCGGTCGACGGGTCGACCAACTGGATGCTCGCCTCCGAGTCCGGCTTCCAGGACGAGAAGGCCACCGACACCGTCGCGGCCACGGTGACGCTCCCCGTCAAGCAGGGACCTGCCTCATGACGGCCGTACAGCAGCAGGTGACGGCGCCCGGCCGCGGCCAGCGCAAGGGCGGGCGCAGGAGCGCGGGCAGCGTGGTGCTCAACACCGTGCTCGGCCTGGCGCTCGCGGCCGGCGCGGTGAGCCTCCAGACGCTCGCGATGTCCGCCGACGACATGGACAGCCGGCTGACCTACTCCGGGGCCAAGGGCCAGGAGGTGAACGCCGGTCGCTTCGCGGTGAAGGTCAAGGGCGTCTCCTCCGCCAAGCAGATCCGCACGTTCGACAAGACCGTGCCCACCGACCAGATCTTCCTGGTGGTCGACGCGGAGGCCACCGTGCCCAAGACGCCGCTCAACCTGGCCGCCCCCGTGCTGCTCACCGCCGACGGGCGGCGCTTCGCCGGCAGCGACAAGGTCAACAGCACGCTGTCCGGGGTTCCGATCCAGCCGGGCTGGTGGACGCCCGGCGTCTTCATCTTCGAGGTGCCCGTCGACGCGCTCGCCGGCGCCAAGGCGGTGATCAGCCCGCAGGGCAGCGCGCTGTACGGCGAGCCTCTGATGCCGGAGGCCCAGGTGGACCTGGGCATCGACGACGCCACCGCCAAGCGGCTCGCCTCCGCGCCGGCGGAGGTCTACACCCCGGGCGAGAAGAAGTAGGGCCATGACCTCCAACGATCCGAACCGCGACTGGTTCGCGCCGCCACCCGGCCAGCCCGAGCAGGAGCCCCCCGCGGGCCAGACCCCGCCCCCTGCCCAGCCCCCGGCCCCTGGCCAAGCCCCGCAGCCCGGTCCTGCTCCGCAGCCCGGCCAGGGCGCGCCGCAGCCGCCCCGCCGGCCGCGCACCCGCCGTTCCCAGCGCAGGCAGGCGCGCCCCGCCCAGCCGCCGCAGCAGGGCCTCTCGCCGTTCGAGGACACCATCCCGTACGGTGGCCAGCCCGCACCCCCGTACCAGCCCCACCACGGAGGCCAGCCCCCGCAGGGCGGCCAGCCCCCTTACGAGCCGCACGGCGGTCAGACGGGCCACCATCAGCTGCCCGAGTTCCCGAAGCCGCGGCGGGCCAAGCCGTCGGTCAGGCCGGACCAGCAGGTGTGGCCGCCCGCCCGTTCCGAGCCCGCCATCACCTCCACGCAGCCCATCCCCGCGGTGCCCAGCGCGGGCCCGCTGCCGATGACGCCGCCCGCGCCTCCGCCCGCGCCTCCGGTCATGCCGCCGCCCGCCGTACCTCAGCAGCAGGAGCAGGCGCCGCGGCGGTCGCGGACGGTGCTGCTCGGCGTGGCCGCGGTGGCGGCGTTCGTGGCCGCGGTGGGCGTGCCGACGTTCGACCGCTACCTGTTCTACAAGGGCGGCCAGCCGGACGACATCGAGCACGTGGTGCAGGCGGGCCAGGCGTTCGCGTTCGAGCACGTGTCGTGGAAGGTGAGCGTGGCGCCGACGACGCCCGCGCCGGGGACGCCGAACGTCATGCCGGACAAGAAGCAGTACCTGAGGATCACGATCACCAGGTCGGCCAAGGATGCCGACGGCTCGGTGCTCACGGCCAAGCCCGAGGTGTCGCTGCAGGACGCCTCGGGGCGCACCTGGAAGGCCGACAGCCTGGAGGACAACGTGCCGCCGGAGAAGAACCCGGTGGGCCAGGAGTTCAGCTACGTCATGCAGGCGGCCGTGCCCAAGGAGGTGGCCGCCACGGTTCAGGTCCATCTCCGGCCCGACACCACCTACCGCAACGACACCCCGGTGGACAAGCTGCTGGAGATCAAGCCGGAGGACGAGGAGAAGAGCAAGCACAAGGACGTGCTGGTCTTCAGGCGGTGATGTCCTCGCCCTTGGCCCGGGCGCGGATGGCCGCGATGTCGAAGGTCGCGGCCAGCACCGCGAAGGTGAGGATCGTCAGCAGCATGTCCTTGACGAACTTCACCGGCCAGCTCACCACCAGCCACATGTAGGGCACGTCGGAGCCGATCAGCGTCCTGACTCCGCGGTCGAGGTAGTCGGCGCCCACGTGCAGGCCGACGTAGAGCACGCACATCACGCCGAACGCGACGGCGCCGCCCTTGATCGTGATGCGGAAGGCGTTCACCACCGGGACCCAGCGCTCCTGGAACCCGCCGATGACCCGGTCGACCGCCTTCTGCGTGATCGTGTGGCTCTCCTCGAGCCTGTCCACGCCGCGCACGGCCTTGGTGCCGGTCAGCGCCTTGCGGGTGTCGTCCACCGAGCCGCCGAAGACGAGCACCGCGATGGCCAGCCAGGTCAGCGGCACGGCCACGGCGTCGATCACGTACGGCCAGACGTCGTGGACGAAGCCCCAGAAGGCCTCCCAGCCGGGCACGCTCTCCTTGGCCTTGGCCCACAGGTCGTTGGTGCTCTCCACGACGGCCCGGTGCGAGGCCCAGTCGGAACGCGCCTTGGTGAAGGTGAAGACGGCGCTCAGGCCGCAGAACATGAACGCGAACTCGGAGTAGGCCAGCGCCAGCCCTGAGTACTTGCCCGACCCGCGCTCGACCATTTTCTCGAACAGGAAGCGCAGCCCGAACACGACCACCATCGCCACGGCGGAGATGCGCCAGTCCAGGTCGATCATGCCGCGACCGAGGGTGGCCTCCTCCTTCGTGCCGTGCGCGATGTTGTTGAAGATCGTCACGTAGAAGTTGTCGTCCAGGTTGTGGAAGTAGTCCATCTGGAGGAAGTCCCGGTAGTCCTCCAGATACAGCTCCCACGCCAGGTAGATCAGCGCGAAGGCCGGGGCCACCCGGTTCATCGAGCCCCAGAACCGCTCGTCCTGCGTGCCGTCGGCGCGCCGCGCCCTGGTCTCCGTCAGCGCCTTGCGCAGCGACAGGAACATGCCGGTGATCATCGTCATCGTGACCATGACGATGAGCGTCATCAGCAGGTTCGTCCCGACCAGGCGCAGCTGCCGCACGCTGCCGTGGGACGTCTCGGCCATCACGTAGAGCAGGCCCCAGCGGATCAGCTGTCCCGCGGAGAACCACAGGACCAAGGGCAGCAGGCATCGGCCCGCGAGGCGAAGCGCGTGCAGGGGAAGCGAGAACGGCGACGGCACCTTCTGAGCCGGCGCGGGCCCAGGCCGGGGAGGCGCCATCACACCAGACGAACCGGACATCTGTGGAATCGTATCGGTCTGTCCCACATGTCGCAGCCGCAACTCCCCATCTCGTACGGCATGCCCTACCTCACAGGAGAATGCGAGACGATGGAGTGATGGAGACTCCGGCGCTGGATGTCGATCCGCGGATCGTGGGGCAGCGGATACGGCGGATGCGAGAGGCGCGCGGGGTTTCGCTGTCGGAGCTCGCGCGGCGGGCAGGCGTGGGCAAGGCGACGCTGTCGGGCCTGGAGAACGGGCAGCGCAACCCCACGCTCGAGACGCTGTGGGCGATCACCGCGCAGCTCGGCGTGCCCATCGGGGCGATCCTCGACCCGCCACCCGAGCCGCGGGTGATGCGCGGCACCGCCATCGAGGCCACGCTGCTCGAGGTGTTCGAGGACGAGCACGTCACCTACGAGCTCTACCGGCTGTACGCGCCGCCGGGGACCTCGCAGAGCTCGCCCGCGCACCACGCGGGCGTGAGCGAGCACCTCACGATCTTCAGCGGCACGCTCGAGGCGGGCCCGGTCGGCGAGCAGAAGACCGCCGGGCCGGGTGACCACCTGTCGTGGGTGTCGGACGTGCCGCACACCTACCGCTCGCTCGGGCCCGACGCGGTGCGGGCCACGCTGCTGATCCGCTACCCCACCTGAGCGGGCTTGCAGGTACGGCACGGCCGGTAGCCGGCCGCCCGCGCCTGGGCCAGGCTGCGGAACCCGTGGCGGTGCCTGGGCGTGATCCGCCGGGCGTTGTGGCAGGTCGGGAAGCAGACCACGCCCGTGGTGTCGGAGGCCAGGTAGAACACGTGCTGCCCGGCCAGCTCGCGCAGGCCGTCCAGGTCAGCGCCCTCGGACCGCAGCAGCTCCTGCTTGGCCTCGGCTCCGAAGACGTACTCGCCGGTGGCCGCGTCGGAGCGGATCACCCGGTGACACGGCACGAGCAGCGGCACCGGGTTGGTGGCCAGCGCCGTACCGACCGCCCTGACGGCCCTGGGCCTGCCGATGTGCTCGGCGATCCAGGAGTAGGGGCGGACCTCGCCCCGCGGGATGGCGGCGGCGGCGGTGAGCACGTCCCGCTGGAAGTCGCTGGCGCCCCGCAGGTCGAGCCGCAGCCCCGCGCGCCTGCCGGTGCGCAGCGCCGTCAGCAGACCGGCGGGCGGCCTGTCGGCGGGCAGCAGCGGGCGGCCGAACCGCTTCCTGAAGTCCTCGCGGAACGGGCCCTGCCTGACGTAGGCGACGCCCTGGTCGGTGTAGGCCACGTTGAGCTCCCCGATCGGGCTCGGCACCGAGACCCAGCGGGCCGCGATCCGGTCGAGCAGACCGTCGGGCGCATCCGTCGCCAGCGCCGCGAGCCCTGTCAGCAGTGAGTCCTCTGTCATCGGACACCTCCTAGCGTGCGCAGTCGGTGCAGTCCCCGCGAAACATGCGATTTGACGGTACCTTGCGGGATCTTGAGCACCGTGGCGATCTCGCTCACCGGCAGGTCCACCACGTGCCTGAGCACGACGGCGGCCCGCTGTTCCTCCGGCAGCTGCCCGAGCAGCTCGGCCAGCTCGTCGCCGGTCTCGTGGCGGGCGGCCGTGTCCTCGACACCCTCGCGCGGGTCGACGGTCTCGACCGGCTCGTCCACCAGGTCGGTGGGCGGTCTGCGGGACTTGGCCCTGGCGCAGTTGCGCCAGATGTTCATCAGGATCGTCATCAGCCAGGCCCGCGGCTGCAGGGTGGCGATCCGGTCGGGGTCGTAGCCGGCCAGCGCCTTGAAGGCCCGCAGGAACGCCTCCGCCGTGAGATCCTCGGCGTCGGCCCATCGCCCGCTCAACCGCAGCGCGGTCGAGAACACCAGGCCCCGGTAGGCGCCGTACAGCTCCCCGAAGCCTGTGTCCAGGTCCTCGAGCAGCGCCTTCCTGACGGGCTCGTCGTTGTCACTCACGCTGGATAGAACACCGCCTCGCCCGCATTCGTTGCGCCGTGGCGGCGGGTGAGTTTCCTCGACTCGCCGCGAGCGCCGGTCGCGGGCCCTCAGCCGGAGTGCGGCGGGCGGAGGGTGGGGTGGCTTGCCGTACAAGAGAAAAGGACCCGCGCCGGAGGGCGCGGGTCCTTCCCATCGGAGGGGTCAGACAGCCACTGCGAGGCTGGACACCTCGCCGAGCCTGGCGGAGACGTGCACGTCGCGGGTGACGCCGCCGCCGGCGATGATGCGGACGGTCCAGTCACCGGGAGCGGCGAAGAAGCGGAAGACTCCCTCGTCGGACACCACGACCTCGCCGGTGAACTCGCCGGAGTGGTCGAGCAGCCTGGCGTAGGCGGTGCCGGTGCCGGTCACCACGCCCTGGATGACGGCCTGCGTCGCGAGGTCGATCCCGGCGGGCAGCGCGATGGTCTGCTCCGGTGCTCCGCAACCCTGAGCGTCGATGGTCATCGGGCCTCCCCAAGCTCGATCGGCACGCCCACGAGCGAGCCGTATTCGGTCCACGATCCGTCGTAGTTCTTGACGTTGGCCTGGTCGAGCAGCTCGTGCAGCACGAACCACGTGTGCGCGGAACGCTCGCCGATGCGGCAGTAGGCGATGGTGTCCTTGCCGAAGTCGACGCCCGCCTCGCCGTAGAGCGTGCGCAGGTCGTCGTCGGCCTTGAACGTGCCGTCGTCGTTGGCCGCCTTGGACCACGGGATGTTGCGGGCGGTGGGCACGTGGCCCGCGCGCTGCGCCTGCTCCTGCGGAAGGTGGGCCGGCGCGAGCAGCTTGCCGGTGAACTCGTCGGGCGAGCGCACGTCGACCAGGTTGAGCTTGCCGATCGCGGCGACCACGTCGTCGCGGTAGGCGCGGATCGCCGAGTCCTGGTCCTGGGCGGCGTAGGAGGTCTTGGCGCGCTCCTGCACGTCCTTGACCAGCTCGCGGGAGTCGAGCTCCCACTTCTTGCGGCCGCCGTCGAGCAGCTTGACGTCCTGGTGGCCGTAGAGCTTGAAGTACCAGTAGGCGTAGGCGGCGAACCAGTTGTTGTTGCCACCGTAAAGAACCACGGTGTCGTCGTTGGAGATGCCGCGCTCGGACAGCAGCGTCTCGAAGCCCGTCTTGTCCACGAAGTCGCGGCGGACAGGGTCCTGCAGGTCGGACTTCCAGTCGATCTTCACGGCGCCACGGATGTGGCCCTTGTCGTAGGCGCTGGTGTCCTCGTCGACCTCGACGACGACGACACCCGGGGTGTCCAGGTTGGACTCGACCCAGTCGGCATCCACCAGGACGGCGGAGCGGCTCATTGGGAAACCTCCATTTTGGCGGCGGGCAGTAGACGGCGAACAAGCAGATACATTTCGCAGCCGAGGCAGAACCCGAAGGCTGCGTTGAGGAAGGCGGCGAGGAGAGCCGCGGCCGTGGCCACCAGGGCCAGCGGCGTGATCCCTGCGAAGTATCCGATCAGCCCCGCGACCGCGAAGACCAGGCCCACTCCCTGCGCGAAGCGCGGCGGGCGGGCGTCCTCGGTCTCCTTGGGAGCGCTCTTGACGAGCGCCTTGAAGAGCATCCCGTACGGCGAGCGGTTCGCCACCCCGAGCACGAACACCACCGCCTGGGCGGCGAGCAGCCACCCGCTTCCCGTCACCAGGACGAGAGCGAGGACCACAGTCGTGATGGCGGCGGAAAAACGCAGCGCTCTAGGGTCGGCACGCATCGTGGGATGCTCCTGAAAGGTCGGGTTTGGGGCGGATCGAAGTCCGCGAGACCGTCCTCAGGCAGCGCGACAGAGCGCGGTGGCCACGCGGCAGAAATCAACCGCGCGCCGCTTCGTCAGCAGCTCTGTCGATGGGTACATGCCGATGAGACTACTCGTCGTCTCGCCATCTGTCACATCTGGTCCGTCTCATGAGACGGCTTCGCCCAGAGCCGCGATGACATCGGCCTTCCTGGGCAGGCCTGACGCCTTCTTCACGACATTTCCGGACTTGTCCAGGATGAGCACGGTCGGCGTCCGCAGGATGTCGAGCCGTCGCACCAGGTCGAGGCGGGATTCCGCGTCGATCTCGACGTGCGCGACGCCGTCCACCATGGCGGTCACCTCGCCCAGGATGCGCCTGGTCGCGCGGCACGGCTGGCAGAAGGCGGTGGAGAACTGGACCAGTGTGGCCCGCTCGCCCAAGGGTGCGCCGAGGTCGTCGGCGTTGAGGTCTCCGCGCGTGGAAGCGCGCATGGTGCCGTCGCGGCGCAGCCGTACCACCCCGATCAGCGAGCCCAGCGCCAGCGTCGCCAGGACTACCCACAAGCCGGTCATCTCCCCGTGCAACCGGGAGATGACCAGGATTCTTCCCGTCAGGTCCGCTCGATCTTCACCAAGGTGTTGCCGTGGGTGTCGACGATCGCGAAGCGCTTGATGGAGTCCATCGGGAGCCGGCTCTCGCGGCGGAAGACGGTCTTGTTGGTGTAGGTCTGGCGGCTGACGGTCCACGGCTCGGTGGTGTCGCGCTGGCCGTTCTTGCCGTAGACCACCAGACGGCAGGTCGTGCCGGGCGGGATGCCCTGGACCGCCACGTCGAACGAGGTGCCCTTCCTCTCGGGGAAGGCCACGACGGTGGCGTAGTAGCCCATGTCCTCGTTCTCCGCCACGAACGCACGACCCGGCACGCTCTTGGCCTGCGGGGGCGCCACCTCCGCGTTGTACGGGGCGGGTGTGGGCGCCGCCCCCACGCGATCCTGCTGTGCCTGCGCACTGCTGATCTGGGCCTTCTGCGCGTTGTCGTGCTGGACGACGCCCCAGGTGGTGCCGCCGACCGCGATGGCGGCGGCGGAGGCGGCCACGGCGAGCAGCACGCGGCTGCGCCTGGTCCGCTTGACCCGCGCGTTCAGCAGCCGGTCGAGCACCTCCTTGGGCGGGCTGGACACCAGGTCGATGTCGCGCTCCGTCACCTTGCCGAGGAAGGCGGTGACGCCCGCCAGCTCCATCAGCTCCGCGCCGCACACCTCGCAGGTCGCCAGGTGCATGTCGATCTCCAGCGCCTCGTCGGGCTCCAGCGCGCCCAACGCGTGAGCGCCCAGCGAGAGCCTGACCTCCTCGCACGTCATGGCGCCAACCCCCGTTCTTCGAGGGCGAGCTTGAGCGCCCGCAGTGCGTAGTAGGTGCGCGACTTGACGGTGCCGGGTGGGATGCCCAGCGCCGCCGACGCCTCCTTCACCGATCGCCCCCGGTAGTAGACCTCCATGAGCACCTCGCGGTGCTCGGGCCGCAGCGCGGCCAATGCCTCGGCCACAGCCCACGACTCGACGGCCCGCTCGAGTTCGTCCTCCGCCGGAATCACCGCGAGTGCCTCGTCGCCGGTCTCCTGCGGCCGTGCCTTGCGGGCGCGGTGCTGGTCGACGACCAGGTTGCGGGCGACGGTGAACAACCAGGCGCGGATGGGGCGTCCGGTGAGCGCGTCAGGATGCCGCCACGCTCGCAGCAGCGTTTCCTGCACCACATCCTCCGCTCGCCCCGAATCACCGGTTAGTCGCAACACGTAGCCATAGAGCGGCCCAGCGTGCTCGTCAAAAAGTGTGCGCACGAGCTCCTCGTCGGCGGTGCCAGCGGCTGGACTCACACCCTCAAGACGGAAATCCGGCCTGAGCGGTTCAAACTCATCCACGGAGCGGCACGTCCGTCGCCTCGGCCGAGAACTGGAGTCCGTCGGCCACGCTGCGCACGCCGGTGATCTTCACGTCGAACGGCAGCTTTCCCTTGAACGGGATCGTGTATCCGACGAGTTGCGCGAGCGCGTCGGGCACGCCCTGGATCTTCTCGGCCCGCAGCTTGATGCCGCCGTCGGCCAGTTCGACTCGCATCTCCGCGGTGAACCTCACCTTCTGGACCCCCACGGTCACCTCACCCGAGGCCACCAGGTGCTGCCCGTTTCCGGTGATCTTCACTCCCTTGGGAGCGTACTTGTCGATCGTCTCCCTGGTGAGGGTCCCGCGAACGGTCACGCGCCCGGCCCGGATGTCAGCCCTGTTCTGCAGCACATCGGTCAGCGGGGCAGTCACGTCGTAGGCCGCCCCCTGAAGATTTCGCACCGGCACACCGCCGTACGTCAGGGTGCCGAGATTGAACCGTACCTCTGGATAGTGCCCGGAGATGGCCTGAGTCAGAAATGGGATGCCCTCAATTGTCACCGTGGGTGTACCGCTGAGGTCGGACGCCGCCGCGATCCGGTTCGCCAGGTCACGCTGCACTCCCGCGACGGCCACCCGGTCGACCGCGACCAGGAGAACTGCCAGCACGATCAGGAAAATGATCAGCTTGCGCATCGGGCTCCCTGTCTGGGCCGGGGATCTCGAGCCTACCGACTACCCACCTGCGAAGGGAGGAAGCACCTCCACGGTCACGCCGTCCTCCAGGACCACGTCTCCGTGCGCCCGCCTGCCCACGGGCGACCCGTTCACGAGGAACGAGGAACGCTTCACGACCCGGGCGAGCTCGGCGCGATTTTCTGTGATTTTCGTCATGAGTTCGTCAAGATTTGTTGCCTCGAACGCCTCTTCGGCAACGCCCGCGGCCTCCTTGGCCGCGGCCCAGTAACGTACCTTTCCCCTGGCCATGGGTACCTCACAATCGCTTCTCATCCATTGTGCGACCCTGTTAACACCGATGATTCGTGTTCACCTGTTGGACGCACAATGGTCGCCACATTCATCTGGGATATCCTCGCCTACGGGACCTGGGCGACGTAGCCCCCGGGTCCTTACGTGTTTGAGGAGGCACCGTGAGCGAGCCGTTGAACACTGTGAACACGCTCACGGGCGCGACGAAGGAGTGCCTGTGAGCAACCTGCTCCTACTGACGAACGCCCTCGAGCCCTCCGCCGAGGTGCTTCCGGCGCTCGGCCTGCTCCTCCACTCCATCCGCGTCGCCCCCGCGGAGGCCTCCGCGCTGCTCGACGCGGGCCCTGCCGACGCGGTGCTGGTCGACGCCCGCAAGGAGCTGGTCCACGCCAAGAGCCTGTGCCGGCTGATCCGCACGACCGGCATCGACTGCCCGCTGCTGGTGATCGTCACCGAGGGCGGGCTGGCCGCGATGTCGGCCGAGTGGGGCGTGGACGACGTCCTGCTCGACAGCGCCGGCCCGGCCGAGGTCGAGGCCCGCCTGCGCATGTCGACCGGCCGCATCTCGCAGGCCGCCGGCGAGGACGTGCCCGACGAGATCCGCAGCGGCGACCTGTCGATCGACGAGGCCACCTACACCGCCCGCCTGCGCGGCCGCGTGCTCGACCTGACGTTCAAGGAGTTCGAGCTGCTGAAGTACCTCGCCCAGCACCCCGGGCGGGTCTTCACGCGCGCGCAGCTGCTGCAGGAGGTCTGGGGCTACGACTACTTCGGCGGCACCCGCACGGTCGACGTGCACGTGCGCCGCCTGCGTGCCAAGCTCGGCACCGAGTACGAGTCGCTGATCGGCACCGTGCGCAACGTGGGCTACCGCTTCGTCCCTGACCGCACGGACACGCACGTCTGAGTCCTGAAGAGCCCGGTAGCCCCGGATGTAGTCGATCGTGAACCGCTTCGGGTAGGCCTGGGCGGGCCGCTCGCCGCGCGGGAACTCGTAGATGTTGACCATGAGCTGCATCGGGTAGTCCGGCGCCTGGTCGACCGTCCTGACCCGCCGCCCGTCGACGTAGAAGGAGACCTGGTCCCTGCTCCACTCGGCGGCGTAGACGTGGAACCGGGTGACGTCGACGGGCACGGTCTCGGCGGAGAAGTCGTCGATGATCCGCGGATCGCCGAACGGGTGGACTCCCATCCCGATCCGCGCTTCGCCGGGGCCGACGTCCCTGCCGAAGATCTCGCACACGCAGATCTCGGCGGAGCGCTCGGGTTCGTCCTCGTAGCCGATCATCCAGAGCGCGACCATGCAGTCCGGATCGGCGCTCGCCCTGGCCCGCATCTCGCCCTCCAGGTCGGGTGACCACGGGGGCTGGTCCTGCTCGATCAGCAGGTGCAGGTGGCCGCCCGAGAGTTCGTAGCGAGCGGCCGCCGCCTCGCGGCCGCTCCACTGCGGCAGGTAGTACGGGACCCACCGCGCCTCGTCCAGCCGATCTCCGTCGAAACGGTCCTCGAACTCCAACTCGTAGGCGGTATGAGTCATCGGCTCCTCGTGTCCTGGGTTCCGTGACCGTGACGGCGGGCGACCACCCCACCCTTGCGTGTCGCTCTCAGCGGGACCTGTGCTCGGGTCGGCGGGTGGGGGGTTGGGCGGCTTGCCGTACGGAAGGAGCCTGTACGGCAAGCCGCAGCTTCCGCGTCAGTCGACGGCGGTGATGCGCGTGGTGGCCGGCGGAGCGATCGGGTTGTTCTGGCCGAGGTAGGCCACGAACGCGTCGATGTCCAGCGGGCCGCTCCAGACGTCGGTGCCTTCCTTGAAGGCGGCGAAGGCGTCGCCGCCGCCGACCAGGAAGTTGTTGGCCGCGACGCGGATCGACTGGGTGTCCGTCACGGGCACGCCGTCGATCTTGATGTTCGAGATCTTGGAGCCCCAGGCGGCGCTCCTGCTGTAGGTGTAGGAGAGGTTCGCCGAGGGCTGCAGGATCTTGGCGAACGGCTGGTTGTTGGGGCCGCCGGGGAACTGCTGCTCGAGCAGCGTCTTGAGCTGCGCGCCCGTGAGCGTGACGGCCTGCATGAGGTTGTTGAACGGCTGGACGGTGAACGCCTCGCCGTAGGTGACGACGCCGTCGCCCTCACTGGCCGGAGAGGTGAGGTACGTCAGGGGGGCGCGGACGCCGCCCGGGTTCATCAGCGCGATCTGGGCGTTGCCGCCGGTCTTGGTGGCCGCGAGCTGGCCGTCGGCGATCAGGTCGCCGAGCGGGGACTCGCCCGTGGCGGTGCCCACGTTGGTGATGTCGGCGCTGATCCTGCCGACGGGCTTGTTGGCGACGGCTGAGATCTTGTCCCGCCAGAAGTCCATGAACGTCACAGTGTCGGAATCCGGGTCGACGTCGCGGGTGACGACGTGGTTGTCCGCCACGACGCTCGACCTGACGATGTCGCGCGTCTTCGTGTCGACCTGCATGTCCACCTGCGTGATGACGCGGCCGAACGAGCCGCCCTGCGAGTAGAGGCGGTCCTGGCCCGCGGGGTCCTTGACCCTGCACAGGTAGGCCTGGTGCGAGTGTCCGCTGAGCACCATGTCGATCTCGGGGTCGACCTGGGTGGCGATGCGGTTGCCCGCGCCGGGGATGGCGCTGCACGCGTCGGGCGACTGGTTGGGGGTGACCTGGTCGCCCTCGTGCACGAGCACGACCTGTGCCCGCACCCCGAACAGCTTGAGGATCTTCGAGGCGACGTTGGCCGCCTTGACCTCGTCGACGAACTTCAGGTCCTTGATGCCCTCGGCGGTGACGATGTTCGGCGTGGTCTGGGTGACCAGGCCGATGAAGCCGATCGGCACGCCGTTCATCCACTTGATGCTCACCGGCGGGAGCGCGGGCACGCCCCAGTCCGACAGCAGCGTCTTGACCTGGGGGTTGGCGGACAGACTCTGGGTCACGTCCGTCTTCTCGCCCGGGTTCTTGAACAGCACGTTCGCCCCGACGTAGTCGTACTTGGCGCCCTTCCACGGCCCCGCGGGCGAGCAGCCGTCGACCGGGTGGCAGCCGCCGAACATGATCCGGCGCAGTTCGGCGTAGCCCTCGTCGAACTCGTGGTTGCCGACCGCGGAGACCTGCACGCCGATCTTGCCCAGGAAGTCGACGGACGGTTCGTCGTGGAAGGCGGCTGAGATCAGCGGCGAGGCGCCGATCAGGTCGCCCTGGGCCACCTCGATCGTGTTCGCGTCCCGCAGCGCCTTCATGTGCGCGGCCACGTAGACCGCGCCACCGGCGTTGACGGTGTTGCCGTTCTCGTCGACCATCCGGCCGGACGAACCGGTCGGCGGCTCGAGGTTGCCGTGAAAGTCGTTCAGCGCGAGGAGCCGCACGGGCACCGTCTTGGGGGCATTACCGGCCTGCGCCGGGACCGATAAGGCGGTCAGGGAGCCCGCGACGACGGCTCCGGCCATGGCGAGCCGGAGGAGGGTACGTGACGTCATGGACCAAGACGCTAAGCCCGAAAGCTTTGCAGCCAATGTCGCAAAGGTAACGATTCGCCGGAGGGTGGCATGGCGTTATTTGCCAGTGATACGCCTAGAGTTCGCCTTGTGACAACGCGCGTGGAGATCCGGCAACGGCTCGATGAACAGGAAATCGCCGACGTTCTCGGTGTCGTTGAGGCGGCCACCGACGCCGACGGCGTCAGACCGCTCAACGAGCACGTGATGCTCCACCTGCGCTACGGCGGCGATCCACGGGCGCGATCGGTGCTCGTCTACGTCGAGGACCGGCTCGCGGGATACGCCCACGTCGATCCCACCGACGAGGTCGAGGGCCCCAGCGGCGAGCTGGTGATCCACCCTTCCTACCGCTCCGAGGGGTACGGCAAGCGCCTGCTGACCGAGGTCCTCGGCCTGACGGAAGGGCGGCTGCGGCTGTGGGCCCACGGGGATCATCCCGGGGCCGGCGCCCTGGCGGAGTCACTGGGGCTGGCGCGGGTCCGCTCGCTGTGGCAGATGCGACGTTCGCTGTTCGCCCCGCTTGAGGCCTATGCGCTGCCGGAGGGGGTGGAGCTGCGCACCTTCGTGCCCGGGGCGGATGAGGAAGCCTGGTTGAAGGTGAATTCCGCGGCCTTCGCGCATCATCCCGAGCAGGGGGCCTGGACGCTTGACGACCTTCTCAGGCGGGAGCGGGAGTCGTGGTTCGATCCCGCCGGATTCTTCCTGGCTTTTCGCGACAGAAAGCTCGTCGGGTTCCACTGGACGAAGATTCACGGATCGTCGGCGCACGGGCACGAACCGCTCGGCGAGGTCTACGTGGTGGGCATCGACCCCTCGGCCCAGGGAAGCGGGCTCGGCAAGGCGCTGACGCTGGCCGGGCTGTCGCATCTGCGCTCGCGTGGCCTCGCCCAGGCGATGCTGTACGTGGACGAGGCCAACACGGCGGCGATCCGGCTCTACGAGTCGCTCGGCTTCAGCCGGTGGGACGTGGACGTGATGTACGCGGCTACTCCACGAACCAGTGAAGGCCGAAGTACACCAGAGCCGCCACCAGGGCAGCAGCGGGAATCGTGAGGACCCACGCGGTCACGATGTTGCCCGCGACCCCCCACCGCACGGCCGACAGCCGCTTGGTGGCGCCCACACCCATGATCGCCGAGGTGATCGTGTGCGTGGTCGAGATGGGAGCCCCGAACCCGATGGCCGCGGTGTACAGCACAGCCGCGGCGGCGGACTCGGCGGCGAAGCCCTGCGGCGGGTCGAGGGCGATGATGCGGCGGCCCAGCGTGCGCATGATGCGCCACCCGCCGGCGTACGTGCCGAGCGAGATCGCCCCGGCCGAGGCCAGGATGACCCACTGCGGGATCTCGTCGGTCGGGGCGACGAAACCACCGACAGTGAGCGCCAGGAAGATCACACCCATCGTCTTCTGCGCGTCCTGCAGGCCGTGGCCGAGCGCCATCGCGGCGGCCGAGACGGTCTGCGAGTAGCGGAAGCCGCGGGTGGTCTTTCCAGGTTGCGCGTTGCGAAAGATCCAATAAATTGCGATCATGATCGCCGCGGCGAGCGTGAACCCGATCAGCGGCGAGAGCACCATCGGGATGACGACCTTGTCCACGACGCCGTTCCAGTGGACCACGCTGGCCGAGGCGAGCGCGGAGCCGACCAGACCGCCGATGAGGGCATGGCTGGAGGAGGAGGGCAGACCGAAGTACCAGGTGATCAGGTTCCAGGCGATGGCCCCGATCAGCGCGGAGGCCACCACCACCAGGCCATGCGTGCCGCTGGGGGCCTCGATGATGCCCTTGCCGACCGTCTGCGCGACCTGGGTGCCGAGGTGCGCGCCGATGAAGTTCATCGCGGCGGCCATGAACAGCGCGGCCCTGGGGGTCAGCGCTCTGGTGGAGACCGAGGTGGCGATGGCGTTGGCGGCATCGTGGAAGCCGTTGGTGTAGTCGAACGCCAGGGCGATGACGACCACGCCAATGGCGAGCGCGAGTTCCACTTAGCTTTCCTTGACCGCGATCGACTCGACGGTGTTGGCCACGTGCTCGAAGGCGTCGGCGGCCTCCTCGAGGGCGTCCACGACCTCCTTCATCTTCATGACCGTGAGGGCGTCGTACTCACCGCTGAAGAGCTTGGCCAGGAGCCTGCGGTAGACCTGGTCACCCTGGTTCTCCAGGCGGTTGACCTCGATCCAGTACTCGTTGAGGTTCTTCATCGACCGTAGCCGGGGCATCGCCTCGGCCGTCAGCTCGGCGGCGCGCTCGAGCACCTCGACCTGCCTGACCACGTCCTTGGGCAGGTGGTCGATCTGGTAGAGGACGATGAGGTCGGAGGCGGCCTCCATGGCATCCATCACGTCGTCCAGGTTCGAGGCGAGCCGGTAGATGTCCTCGCGGTCGAACGGCGTGATGAAGCTCTCATTGAGCCGGTTCATGATCGCATGGGTGCGTTCGTCGCCGGCATGCTCGCAGGCGCGCATCTTCTCGGCCAGGCTTTCCCTGTCCGAGCCGTCACTGATGATCTCTACCAGCAGACGGGATGCCGTGACCAGGTTGTTCGCGGAGTCTGCGAACAGGTCGTAGTAGCTGTCCTCACGTGGCGTGAGACGCAGGCGCACGTCGTTCTCCAGATGTGCGGGGATGGTCCGTGGTAGAGGGTACGGCTTACCAGGCGAAATGCGAACTTCATGTCCTCTTCTCCTTGTGGCTACCCTCCGTATGCTTTGTGAACCCGGGGGTTCGCTACTTTGAGACCCTTTTTAGACCTTGGTCCGGTGGAAGTTGCGGAAGGAACGCGACGGGGTCGGACCGCGCTGGCCCTGGTACCGCGAGCCGTACTTCTCAGAGCCGTAGGGATGCTCGGCGGGCGAGCTCAGCTTGAACACGCACAGCTGCCCGATCTTCATCCCCGGCCACAGCTTGATCGGCAGCGTCGCCACGTTGGACAGCTCCAGCGTCACGTGCCCGGAGAACCCCGGGTCGATGAACCCCGCCGTCGAATGCGTCAGCAACCCCAGCCGCCCGAGCGAGCTCTTCCCCTCCAGCCGCGACGCCAGATCGTCGGGCAGGCTCACCACCTCGTAGGTGGAGGCCAGCACGAACTCTCCCGGATGCAGGATGAACGGTTCGTCTGCCTCGGGCTCCACCATGCGCGTAAGATCGGGCTGCTCGATCGACGGATCGATGTGCGGGTACCTGTGGTTCTCGAACACGCGGAAGAATCGGTCGAGCCTGACGTCGATGCTCGAGGGCTGAATCATGTCCCTGTCGAAGGGGTCAAGAGCCAGCCGCCCAGCGTCGATCTCGGCGAGGATGTCACGATCGGATAGCAGCACGCAGAGCAACCTACCTTGTGCGCGTGGTTGGACTTGCTGTTGCGGGCGGAGTTTCCGCTACAGTGGTGGTCGCGACTTCGGCCGCAACGCGGGTGTAGTTCAATGGCAGAACATCAGCTTCCCAAGCTGACAGCGCGGGTTCGATTCCCGTCACCCGCTCTCATGCTTCAAGGCCCAGGTAGGACGGAATCCCCGGACCCTGGGCCTTGATTGTTTCCGGACTTGTTCGATCTTCGCGGGCCATTAACTCTTGATCACCCTGCGGGGACCAGTGCGCCCGCCGTGCCCTTGTCGTCGTCATCGCGTACCCGTTCCTGCCCGATGAGATGCTTGTCGATCGCCTCCGTGATCACCTTGTCGGCGCCTCTGACAGCGTGCTGGTAGATCATCGCGGCTCTGACGTTGTCGTGACCCATCCTGGTCGCCAGGTCCTTTAAGGCCAGGAGGCGACCCGGGCCGTCCGCTGCACCGCGCGCCCGCCGTACCCAACCAACGCGCCGACCCCAGCGGCACGCCGCCTGGTCAGCCTGAGGAGTGGCGCGCGATCAGCTCACCAATCGGCCCCGTTCGCCAATCGGGGGCATAGACGCCTACCTGAATCCGTCGATCGGCACCGATTGTGTGGACCTTCGGGGGAATCCTCTTACGTCGACGACCTCTCCCATCCACCGGCTCTACGGCTCCAACGCTGAAGGTCATAATGTCGACCGGATACAGGCCGCCGAGGCGCTTGGACTGCACGTCAACGAAGTCCACCCACTTCACCGCGACCCTGAAGGCATCTCGCTGAGCGATCATCCCCTCCTCGGTGACCGTCAGGCTTCGCCGCCGAACCTTCACCACGACAAGAAGCAGATACACCGCACTCACGATCACAGCAACCGCAACCGTCAGGCCTGCAGGCAAGCCAAGCGCGACGGCCAGGAGGCAATAGACAAGAGCGAGCACAGCGGCGCTGACTCCACCGGAGAAGAAGGCGAGTGACCAGCGCGGACGATAGATGATCTGCATGGGCAAAACGTACCGGCAGAGCAACAACCTCCGTCCTTCAACCCAATTGCCTCCGGCGAGGGCGCTCCGGCTCCGGGATGATCGCCACACTCGGGGCCTGGGGTTGGTCAGTGGCTGAGGCGGAAGCCTGATCATCCCGTCCGCCATCAGCCCGGGACAAGCCGAGCAGACCAGGGCCACGGACACCAGATCGTTCGTCCAGTGGGGCGCTCCATCTGCTGCCCGTGGCCCTGGCCCGCTTCCCCTTCGGGCGGGTCGACTGCAGACGGGATGATCAGGCAGACGGCGTGTGTCGCGTCGCGACGAGTGAGACCGGGGCGCGGGCCGATCGATAGGGTCGAGTCCATGAGCGTCGAGATTGAGATCGTGCGCCAGGCAAGTGACGATGTTGTGGCCGCGCTCAGCCAACTGTTGCCGCAACTGTCGACAACCGCGAAAGAGCTCGATCACGAAGCCGTGGGCCGGCTGCTGGCCTTCCCAGGGAACACGGTACTGGTGGCCCGCGCGCAAGGGCGGATCGTCGGAACCTTGACGCTTGTGATCTTTCCCCTGCCTTCGGGGCTGCGTGCGCGTGTCGAGGATGTCGTGGTGGACGAGGTTGCTCGCGGGCAAGGCGTCGCGGCGGCGCTGACGGACAAAGCTCTCGTGCTGGCGAGAGAGTCAGGCGCTCGCACGGTCGACCTCACATCGCGGCCCTCTAGGGAGGCGGCGAACCGCCTGTATGAGCGCACGGGGTTCCAACGACGGGAGTCGATCGTCTACCGGTTCGTGCTTGATGAGCAGAGCGTCAACGCTGGAGCGCCCTGATCGCCGGGCCATTAGCGGGCCATAAAGAGAAGTGACGAGAGGGCAACCATGGTCACGACCGGCCCCCTGCCCAGCTCAGTGCCCCAGCGGGCCGTGATCGATGCAGTTCCCACGCTGACAGCGCGGGTTCGATTCCCGTCACCCGCTCCAACAGCGCCTCAGGTGAGTACCTCGGGCAGTAGCGTGAACGCGGACACATGTTGTGGCCGGATGAGTGTGAAGTCACGGCGGTCTATCGTGGCGATCTGCGTGACGCCCAGACGCTCAGCGATGGCGACCAGGGATACATCGGCTGGGTCGAGGCGGGCATCCTTGTAGAACCGTACGAGTTCGGCCATGCGTCGCACGTCGGCGGGCAGAAGGTCGACCAGCTCGAACTCTTCGGTCACGAGGTCAAGAAACTGCGCATGTACCGCAGGCCCCATGTGCCTATTGATCGTCCAGCCAGCTTCGATCAGGATCGTCGACGGCAGCAGCAAAGGACCTTCCAACTCCTCCAGCAGCCGTACGCACGAGGCATGGTGCTTATCGTCCCGATCGACGACAGCGATCAAGGGGCCAGTATCAAGGAGGGTGGCGGTCACACTGACCGATTGAACCGCTCGGCCAACAGATCTTCGACCCGTTCCGACAGATCTCCTTCACCAGAGGCACCGATCCCCGCGATCGACAGCCTTCGACGCCGGACGGGCTCATTGGTCTCTTTATCTACTGCCAAATCCGGATCCGTCTTCACCAGACGCAGCAGACGACGCGCCTGGTCCGGCGAAAGCCGATCCACCAGGTGGTGGAGCTCCTCGTACTCGTGCGCGTGCCCAGCAGTCATAGCTCGAAGTGTACGTAAGCGCCCTCGCTTACCCCAGCCGTACCCACGCATCAGTGATGCTCGACATCGAGATTCCGTGCCAGATACGTGCCAGAACAGGCGGGCAGTCGGGGTCACACACGGATACTCACAGTCACTCGGTCCGTCCTGAGCTGCACGATGTATCCCCAGCTCACATGACCAGATCAGGATCCGATTCCCAAGCTGACAGCGCGGGTTCGATTCCCGTCACCCGCTCTCATGCTTCAAGGCCCAGGTAGGACGGAATCCCCGGACCCTGGGCCTTGATATCCCCGCCTGAAATGACATCACCCGACGAGCCGCCCTCATCCGAGCCGCGTTCGCCGCCTCTCGGCCAGCAAGCCCACCCCTCAGACGAGAAACCTCGTGCGCAGCCGCGCCAGCAACGCATCCAGCTCCGCGCGCCCTGCATCACCTAGACCAAGAGCCGCAGACAGACGCTCAACCGTCTCGGGTGTCGGAAGAAGCTGACCAGTCTCAATCCGAGAGATCGTCGGCTGCGCCACCTGAGCCCGCAGCGCCAGGTCCTTACCCGTCAACCCCGCATCCTTGCGCAGCCGCCGCAGCAACTCGCCCAACGCCCGAAGCCGATCCCGCCGATCCTCCACACCGAGCGTTCTACCACCCGACCACGCCGATCACTGCCGAATTGTTCTTATGAGAGATCAAGGGCGGCGCAAGCGTCGCCACGCGGCCCGCGCACGCCCGCACGCTGCGCGTGCGGGCTGGGGGCCGTTCTCGCGCGCGACCCGCGCGGCCCGCTAATCATTGCCGCCAGGCTCATCCTGAGCCTCATGCGGGTGGCACCCATAGTGCCGTTGACGCAGGCGCTCGAAGTAGTCCAGGCCCATGAACCACATCCCACCGCCGACCGCAATGCCGAGGCAAGAGAGCAAGGCAGGCGGCGTGAACGGCACACCCAATATCAACAGTAGGACGGCGAATAGCCCGCCATAGACAGGGCCGACGATCAGCGCGCCGCGCACAAAATGAGCAGCAACAAACCGCCGACTGGCATCCGGCCTAGCATTGCCGCCCAAGAACGCATCTACTCGCCAGAACCACCCCGCAAGGAGTCTCAGCAGTCGCATAGACAACTCTCTTTCATGCCTCCGGCGGGGGCGCTCCGGCTCCGGGATGATCACCGCGCGGGCCTGAGGTTCGTAAGTGGCTGAGGTGGAAGCCTGATCATCCCGCCCACCATCGACCCCGGACAAGCCGAGCAGACCAGGGCCACTTCCCCTCCGGGCGGGTCGACGGCAGACGGGATGATCAGGCGGGGTGCGTCGCGTCGCGCGAATGAGACCAGGTTGCCGGGCCGATCGATAAGGTCATGCGCATGAGCGTCGAGATTGAGATCGTGCGCGAGGCGGATGACGATGTTGTGGCCGCGCTCAGTCGACTGTTGCCACAGTTGTCGACGACTGCGAAAGCACTCGACCGTGAGGCTGTGAGCCGATTGCTGGCCTTCGAATCGAACACGGTACTGGCGGCTCGCGTGCAAGGGCGGATCGTAGGAACTCTGACGCTCGTGATCTTTCCGCTGCCTTCTGGGCTTCGTGCGCGTGTCGAGGATGTTGTGGTGGACGAGGCTGCTCGTGGACGAGGCATTGCGGCGGCGCTAGCTGATAAGGCCCTCACGCTGGCGAGAGAGTCAGGAGCTCGCACGGTCGACCTCACGTCGCGGCCGTCTAGGGAGGTGGCCAATCGCCTGTATGAGCGCGTGGGGTTCCAACGACGCGAGTCGATCGTCTACCGGTTCACGCTGGATGGACAGACCGTGACTAGTGGAGCGCCCTGATCGCCGGGCCATTAGCAGGCCATTAAGACGGTGACTCATTTGGTGAGTCGGCGGTAGCAGATGAGGGCTGCGGCGATGGCGACGAAGGACGCGAAGTGGTCGGCTCGGCGTTCGTAGCGGCGGTGTAGGCGGCGACAGCCGGCCAGCCACGAGACCGTCCGTTCCACCACCCAGCGATGGCGGCCAAGCCGCTGGCTGGACTCAATCCCGCGGCGGGCGAGGCGCGGGGTAATGCCGCACCCGCGCAGGAAGACCCTCAGGTGGGAGTAGTCGTAGGCCTTGTCACCGTGAAGCTTGGCGGGCTTGCGGCGGCGCGGTCCGCGACGCGAGCGGATCGGTGGAATGCTCCGCACCAGCGGTTCCAGCGCCAGGCTGTCGTGGGTGTTGGCCGCGCTGATCGCGACAGCGAGCGGCAGACCGGTCCGCTCGGTGACGAGGTGGATCTTCGACCCTTTCTTGCCGCGATCGAGCCGATTCGGACCTGTCAGCTCCCCCCTTTGACCGCGCGCACGCTGACCGAGTCGATCGCGCACCGCGACCAGTCCAGCTCGCCTCGGGCGCCAAGCTCATCCAGCAGGATCCGGTACAGCTTGGCCCACACCCGAACGGCGCTCCATTCGGCGAAGCGGCGATGCACCGTCTGCCAGGAGGCGCCGAACACCGGTGGCAGTTGCCGCCAGGAGCAGCCGGTCGTAGCGACGTACACGATCGCCGCCAGGATCACCCGGTCATCGACCCGCCGTCGCCCACCGCCCTGCGGCCTCGTCGGTGCGGGCGGGACCACCCGCTGGAACAACTCCCACAACTCATCGGGCACCAGTCGCCGAAGGAACACATCCACGAGCGAACTAACGACCAAGATCCAAATGAGTCACGGTCTAAGAGGGGTGACGAGGGGTCAGCCACGGTCACTCAGGACCGGCGCTCTGCCCAGCTCAGCGCCCTATCGGGCCATGATCGATGCAGTTCCCAAGCTGACAGCGCGGGTTCGATTCCCGTCACCCGCTCCACATGCAAGAGCCCAGGTCGCGATTGGTTTCCCGGACCTGGGCTTTGATCTTGTAGAGGGCCAGTTGATCTCTCGGTTCAATTAGCCCACGGACGGCAGCGGGACACCGGGCCGGCCGCCGCGCGTCTATCGCGCCGCACCGACCGAACGGCCCGGCCGGGGTTGCCACGCCACCCCCACAGATACAGCCCTACGAGCGCCACGGCATGGCTGACCGCCGTATGTGCTTGGAACGATCGACGATCCAGGGTTCGTTCCTCACCCTGGCTCACCGAGCAACGTGGCTGATCGCCGAGCTTGACTCTCGGACCGGCGGATTGCGGAGTGACGAACCATGGGCCGGAGACGCTACGTCGCCAGAGGCGTTCGCGGCGGCTACCGAATCTGGGACAACAACGCGCCACTGGTGGGGTGACCTCTACGAGTTGTACCTCGACGAGCTGAACGGCGCGCGTGACTACGACAAGATCACGGCCCTCCTCAAGCGCAACAGAGCCATGAAGCGATAGGCGACGCTCCACTCCAGGTAGACGAGTGATCATTGAGAGTTGGCTGGATCCTGGCCTTGGCGGCCGAACTCTTCCCGCGTGATCGTGACGTCGACCCAATCGGGCGGAGACCGTCTCTCGTCGTACCGCTGGACCAGCGCCGACCCCGGCTTGAGCTTCGCTACGCTCTCGGCGGAGAAGCTGACGTAGTCGGTGTTAACTTGGTTGGAGCCTCGCCCCTGGTAGCCGAACGCGTGATAGAGCACCCCCTGGCGCAGCACGAACGGTTTCGGCTCTACCGTCCAACCATCATCCGGAGCGTCCAGCCGGACGGACGCGATCTGCCCGTCCAGAGACGGTGCGATGAAGTCCACGTCGTCTACGACCGTTGCTGCTGACGAAGGGCCGGGCATGGTACCCCACGGGCCTGAGGCGTCCTCGTGGTGAGAGATGTCTACACCCTCAGGAGTCGCTCCCCCGCACCATGCCAGGACGATGATCGGATGCCCCTCTGCGTCGACGCTGACTCCGGTGGACCCCGCTATGGGAGGCGAGCAACTCGTAAGGCTCATGATCCCGATGATTACCAGCACGATCCCGCATAAGCGCCGCATATGCGCACGTAAAGCGAAGCCGACATCGTTGCCGTGGACCGTGATCAGATTGCCTCGCAACCGTAGCAGGGTGTGTAGGGGCTGGCGCCGGAAGGATTGACAGGCCGTGGCACAGCAGGAGTCTGTGATCAAACATGCCGGTGCACCGGGCGGCAATCAGGCTTTTGGGAGCCACCCGAACGGACGATCATGAACTGCGATGGACGGGCCCGGATAGCCGAGGGTCTAGCGACCAGCGCGGCGAACAGGTTTGAACGGCCCGGGAGATCATTTGGGGACCTACGGATCAGAAGGTGCGTGCCCGTTGCGTGCCCGTACGGTCGGCGGTCACCGGGGAGCCACGGGGGGCTGGATCTGCATACGCCCAGGTCAGCGCTTTCGCAGCCCAGGGAGCATGATCTCGAAAGACTTCAAAGGCTGACAGCGCGGGTTGCTCCGGCGCGCTACAGAGCGTGCTGCAGGGCCTCGACGATACCCTTCATGACGCCCATCACCGTGAGCATGAGCAGGCCAACACCGAGAAGGGCTCCGGCAACAGCCACCATGGTCAATGTGTCCAGCGGCTTGCCATCTTGGGTGTTCTCGCGCGCGTTTCGAACAAGAGCGGTCAGCAGAACCCAGACAATGGCAATGAAGGTTAACAACAGGACGGCGGCGGCCGGCTCGTTCATGGTGTGTGATCTTTCCGGAGGTTGCGGTCATAAGCAATTCGGCATCTGAATGCAAGGCGCTAAATCCGCTCCAGGAAAACCCGAAGTGCTGGGCTTCTCTCACAGCTCCTCCTTCGGCGGGCGCGCTCCAGCTCCGCGATTACTGCTGGACGGGCCTGCGGTCCACAGGTGGCCGAGGTGGAAGCCTGATCATCCCGCCGCCATCGACCCGGGGCAAGCCGACCAGACCAGGGCCACGGGCACCAGATCGTTCATCCGGCGGGGTGCTCCATCTGATACCCATGCCCCTGGCCCGCTTCTTCTGCGTGCGGGTCGACGGCAGACGGGATGATCAGGCAGGGCACGCGCGACGCTATCGCGTGAAATCACTGCTCAAGATGCCGTGAAACAGCGAATACGGGCTATACCTTGATCGTTCCTCCTGGCGGAAGAACAGATAGCTCGCGACAACATAGCCCGAGCAGCCGTCTGACCTGACATGGAAGGTCACGCCGTCATCCTGATCGTCGGCCATGACCACGAGCCCCTCCATCCTGACTGGAAGGGAGATCGCCTCCACGGGCTTGAAGAGCAACTCAACATGAGGAGCATCCGGCACGTACTCCGTCCGGAGAACGAGTTCGCTGTGTGCAGGGACGTAGCTCCAGACCCGGAAGCGACGGTTCGGGAAGGACAACGGAAGCGCGAGCTGGCCGGGGTACCGATCCTCGTACACGGGCCTGAGCCCACCATGACCAGACCCGCAGAGCAAGAGGTCAGCACGTGATCGTCGCGCAATTAGTCAGGGGAACGAGGGGTAAATCACGGTCACTCACGACCGGCCTCCTGCCCAGCTCAGCGCCCCGACGTCGGGTGATCGTTGCAGTTCCCAAGCTGACAGCGCGGGTTCGATTCCTGTCACCCGCTCCACGCAGGAGCGAGACATGGTCACTTTCTGGGCCACATCCTGAGGCTGAGGACTCCGGCTGCTAAGAAGATGCCTACCATGGCGATCAGTTGCCAGCGAAACTGGATTTCCAGCGCTGACCGCGTGCCTTTGAGCTGCAATCTCATCATCGGGTCACCGATGTACTGCAACTGCTCGTTGGTCAAAGGCGGGTAGATCACGCGCGGCAGTAAGATCACGCCGATCGCGACCACGGCAACCAGCAGAAGCAGCGCGATCGCGTATGCGAAAGGTCTGACGGAAGTACCCAGAAGATCACCTCTCTTGAGGAGTGATCAATATTGCACATCATTCAAGTGCCGACAACGCCTTCACCGCCGGCACGCCACACGTGCTTGGGGACGATCGACGATTCACGGTTCGTTCCTCACCCTGGCTCACCGGGAAGTGTCGCTGATCAACGCCGCCGGACTCGTGGGGGCGCGGTTACAGATCAAAAGGGCGGCTCATCACTGAAGTACTCTGTCCGGTCTACCAGCGAAGCTGTCTCTTGGCCCCATGCACCGAGGCCACGTACCGCGATGTGCCGATAGACCCGGTTCGAAGTGGTGGCTAGGACGCTGCGCACGAATGGGGCAAGGTCAGCTTGATGGCCGGTGAGTTCTGGGGCGTCCAAGAGCGGGATGGCAGCGGCGATGGCGGCTTCCCGGACGATGGGGTTGGCGTCTTGAAAGAATGCGGACACGGTCTGGAAGAGTGCTGGACGGATGACTCGGACCGCTGTGAATTCCGGGCTCTCCTCCGGTGAGAAACCAGAGCGCAGCCACGTCGCTTCAGCATCGATACCGACTTCATCGGCTATTGATCCCAGCCAGTCCAGCAACGCCTGGCGTAACGGATGCCACTGGACCTCCTCGCCGCCTGGTACCAAGGTGTCGGTGCGCGGATCGCTGAGGATCACGGCGACGTACAGGGCTGCCGGGGCAGTTGCCGAGTAGAGAGAGTTCTGATGGTGCACTGGGTCGTTGAGGTGATCGACAGCTCCGGCTTGGGCCTCTGGGGCGCCATTGAGGAGATCGGCCAGCGCGGCCGGGGTATCCACGGCCGGTCCCAAGGCGTGTTCGAGCGAGGCCCAATCGATCTGCTTGATCAGCGCGAGCGGATCTGACGGGGAATCGACATGACAGCGGGGGATTGAATGCACTTCAAAAATCAAAGCTTTGACGCATCCTGCGGGAACATGCGGCTTAGCCGAGGCAATCTCCGAGCCGCCTCTACCTGATTCCGGGAATTCCACGAAGGACCTCTCGGATCGGGATCGCTCTGGTTCGTGTGCCCGTGTGCTGCCATCGCGTCGTAGACGCCGTCCTCTTCGCCGGTGGACTCTTCATAGGCTCCGGCGGCCACATAGCTCAACGCCTCCCACCACGGCCGTTCATCGCCCCACTAACACATGGGGCGCTCCGCCAACCGTCGCACCTCAGGCACGTCGGCCAGGTTGTCGGGGTCGGCTACTACGAGGTCAAACGTGTCGCGGCCAAGTCCGATCAGCCAGGCCTGGAAGTACCAGAAGCTGTCGGTGGAACAGTAGCCGCCGAAGATCAGGTTGGCTGCTTCCCACATGTCATACGTGTCGGATCGTCGTCGTACCTCGTTGAGAAGGATCTGGAAGTCGACGATCCGGGCCAGCGGACTCCGCGCAAGATGGAGGGTGAGCCACCGCAGGCGTTCATCAGGATCACCGGTCACCTCCCGGGACCTCTGGAGGAAGAGCCAGAACTCGTCAACGTCCATGAGGCTGCATGGTGCCAGGCTCGGCTGACAAAGCCGCACCACGGAGACATCTATCACGTGGCAGAACAGGCGGGCAGCAGGTGCGTCTCACAGGGACTCATGGTCAACCGAGCCGCTCTGAATCATTTTCCCAGCTCAGGGCACCAAGATCAGCATCTTGCCACCAAGCTGACAGCGCGGGCTCCAACGACCTCAGGCTCAGGTCGGGGAGCAAATCCCAGACCTGGGCCTTGATCGTTTCCAGCGCCTTTCGGATCTTCCGTGCCCGCTACGTATCCATAACCTCTTGATCTTGCTCCTCGTCCTCACTGAGCGCGGCTTCCGCGATCTTCCCGAGGGCATCAGCGATGATCTAGTCCCGCTTTTCCGTGGTGTGCAGGTAGATCCGTGCGGCTCGTGCGCGACCTACCGCCGCACCCATCCAAACTCGCCGCCGTTACCCGCCGTCTCGGTCCATCCACGGCCTCGCGGCGCGCTGTTCGTTCAGCCGATCCATGCGAGCCTGTTGGGCAGCTTCGCGCATCCGGCTTCGACGGTCGTGTTTGAGCGCCAAGCGGATAGCGCTGTAGATGAGCAGAAACAGCAGCAGGGCAGAGAGCACCCACCCCAGCAGAATGATTAATTCTCCTCGCATCTCGCCAAGCCTGCCGGATCTTGGCCGCTGCCGTCTATGCCGCCGACCACTCCCCCTCATCGGTCATCCCCCTGCCACCGCCCGATTGTCTGGGGCAGGCGGAACCTTTCAAGGATGGCTCTACAGGTAGGACAACCGCTCGCTGAGCAAGGCCACCGGCTCATGCTATGAATTGCCGGCATGCTCATCCTGAGCCGGGTAATACCCGTAGTGCCGTTGCTGCCAGCGCCCGAAGTAGCCCACGCCCACGAAGAAGACCCCCATGAAGACCGCACCGCCGAGGCAAACGAGCAAGGAAGACAGCGTGAAGGCGTATTCCGCTCCGAGCGCGGCACTGATCAACACGATGACGCCAAAGAGCCCACCGAAGGCGGAACCTACGATCAACCCGAGGCGCAGAGGATGGGCCGCAGCGAACCGCTGACCGCGATGCGGCTTTACATCGCCACCCAAGAACGCATCTACTCGCCAGAACAAGTCCGCAAGGAGCCTCAACACGCGCATAGACAATCCCTTTCATGCCTCCGGCGGGGGGCGCTTCGCCTCCGGGATGTGGCTGTGCTGAGTGCCAGCGCCGTAAGTGGCTGAGGTGGAAGCCTGATCATCCCGCCCGCCATCGACCCGGGACAAGCCGAGCAGACCAGGGACACAAGGTGATCTCAGGCGGGCGGGGGTGCGCGCGTCGCGAGTAACACCAGGTCGCGGGCTGATCGTCGTGCCATTAAGAGGGACAGCGAGGGGTCAACAACGGTCGCTCACGAACGGCCTCAGCCACAGGTCAATGCCGCTACGAGCCGAGATCCCCAAGCTGGCAGCGCGGGTCCGATTCCCGGTACCCGCTCCACGTGTTCAAGCCAGGTCGGAAGCTGATGGGATAGACGTCTCCAGCTCATGTCTGCCTATCGGGAGCAAGATCTCCACGACCACGAGCGAGCGGCCAGTCATGGTCGAGGACCGCTCCGAACACGGCCAGCGGCGGAGTGCTGCACCCGTAGCTCAACGGCGTGCTCTGAGTCGCCCCGCACGCCTCGCCGGAGGACGCCGGCGAGCGCCTCGGCGGCTTGCCGTACCTCTGGTGGGTTGGGCCGGACGGCCGCCCCGAACTGGCGCGCCGCCTTCTCGCGACCGGCGGCATCGTGATCGCCTTCCGCCTGGACCGCCGTGGACACTCCGCCCGAGCGAGTTGCGGATCGACGCTGTCGACGGCCGCCGCTGCTACGGGCCCTCCTTCGGCGTCCCCCACGGCCCACGCGAACGGGTCCTCGCCGCCGAGCGGGAACGGCCGGGCGAGCCGGGCAGCTTCCGTCGGAGGGGTGCCTGGTGGGCACCTCGGCGCTGTTCGACCGATACGGGATCGCGGGCGTCTCCGTCGTCGCCACGGTGGAGGACCACCGCCGCCACGGCATCGTCGCTCATCGCCGCGGGGCACGAGCGCGGGCTCGACGTCGCCCTGCTGCAGGGCGGCCCTTCGAGATCGTCGCCATCTACCGGCTGTTCGCCCCGGCTCAGTGGCTGTTCAAGCAGCTGCTTGACAAAGAACTCAAGCGGCTGCTTGAGTTCTGGCCGTGGGGGCGGAGAAGGTGGACCTGCGCCGGGAGGCCGGCCAGCGCACGCGCGACAGCCTGCTGACGGCCGCGCTGGACGCGCTCGCGCAGCGAGGCCAGGAAGGCGTGACCCTCCGCGAGATCACCGAGAAGGCCGGGGCCAACGTCGCCGCGGTGAGCTACCACTTCGGCTCGCTGAGGACGCTGTGTGACGCGGCGATCGAGCACGCGCTGGAGCGGTATCTCGACGCGCAGATCGAGGCTCTCGGGTCCCTGGAGTCCGCCGCGACGCTCGACGAGCTGGCCGCGGCCTTCGCCCGGCCGATGGTGCGCGCGCTGGCGGCCGGGGGGCAGGAGCTGGCGGTCATGCGGACGGTGGCGCGCGTAGGGATCGACCCGCCACAGGGGTGGGAACGGCTGGCCGCCAAGTTCTCCCAGACCCGTACCGACGCGCTGCGCGTGCTGACGGCGGACCTGCCCGAGGTGGAGGAGGCGGAGCTGGTCTTCCGCATCCGGGCGGCGGCCGGGATGCTGAACTGGCTGGCGCTGGCGCCCATCGGCGCGGAGCTGGCGGCGATGTCCGCGGAGCGGATCGAGCGACTCGTGGTCCCGGTGGTGGCGGGCGCCTTCCACGGCCGCCCTTAGTCATTCAAATGCTTGCTTGACCAACTTCAATCTCAGCCATAATGTTAAGCAAGCATTTGATTTATCTCGTGGAAGGGGAACTGTGATGGCGACCGACGCGGAGACCGTGGTCCGGCAGGCGTACCACGCGGCCGAGGGCAGCGTCCTGGACGTCCAGGGATTCATCGACCTGTTCGCCGAGGACGGCGTGTTCAACAACGTCGTCGCCGGAGACAGCTACCGCGGCGAGCACCTGGGCGACCTGGTTGGGCAAGCTGGCTCCTGACATCCACCGCGAACTCCACCGGTTCCATGTCATGGGCGACCTCGTGGCCGTCGAGCTGTCGATCCGCGGCACCTTCACCGGGCCGTTCGAGACTCCGGCCGGCGCCATCCAGCCGACCGGCGCCAAGCTCGACATCCCTACCGCCGACTTCTGGTACATCGAGAACGGCAAGATCAAGGAGTTCAACTGCTACGTCGGCATCAGCGTGATGCTCGCCCAACTCGGCGTGCAACCGGACTTCGCCTCCGCCGTGAAGGCCGGCTGACCGACCCTCCACCTGGTAGGCGGCCCGCCTGAGCCGTACCGGCCCCGGGTGAGCCCGGAGCACTTCAGCTTGGAGTCGCGCCAGTAATGGGTGCAGGGTAGCGCCGATCCTGGTGATGACGTCGAGGTTGCGGTAACCGGAGGTGCTCTGGATCGGGGAGGCCGCGTCGTAGTTCCATCAGGTACCGAAGGTGGCGTGGTGCGACAAGAAGACGAAGGTGAGAGCGCCTGCTAACGAATTGGCCCTCCTCCGCGCCTGCGCGCACGAGGACCAGGCAAAAGTCGCCCTATTTGGGACATATGGATGTCCCGGCTCGCGCGATCCGGGACATCCACAACTCTTAGGCCAGAACTAAGCTACGGGTCTGAGAATCCACTGCTGGTTGGCCCCTCCCCAGCAGTCCCATTGATAGACCGGAGCGTCGTCCGCCTGGCTGAAGCCGTACACGTCCCAGCATTTGCCGCTATGCCTGGCCTGCACCGAGACGATCAGATAGCCGGTGACGCCGTCGTAACGGTAATCAACGGAGAAGCGCTGGTTGGCCGCGCCGTTGCAGGTGTACTGGCCGAGCCGCCCGCCGTTGTCCCCGCTGGATCCGAGGATGTCGAGACACTTACCCGTCGTGTGGGTAGGGCTGACCTGGTACTGCGCGGCGCCCAGGCGGGCGAAGGTGAAGCGCTGCTGGCTCGTGCCGTCGCACGTCCGCTGCACGAGTGCGGTTCCGTCGGCCGTGCCGCCGCCGGAGACGGTCAGGCACTTCCCGCTGTGGTAGGCCACGATCTCGTACTTCTTGGTCTCGAGAACCTTGGATCCACCCGTGGCGCTGGTGATCCGCCCGTCCCAGCGCAGCCGCGGAGCGTGCGTGGAGCCGCCGGATGCCCGGTGGAACGACCAGACGTTCGCCTGGTTGGGGCCGCAGCAGCGGTAGACCACGACCGGCTCGTCATAGCCGTCGTTGTTGACGTCGGCGGTCGAAGCCTCGATCTTGTCCCAGTCCCAGGCGTTGTCGCCGCTGTCCCAGCGGAGCGTCTCCGCGCCGAAGCCGGTGCCGTTGCTGGTGAGGAACCAGAGTTTCGTACGGCCGTTGGCATAGTTGTAGAAGTGGCCGACGTCGGCCTTGCCGTCCCCGTCGAAGTCACCGGCGATGGGCTTGAGCTGGTTCCAGTCCGAGCAGCTCGAGCTCTGTCCCGCGCCGGTGTTCAGCGTGAACGCCCCTCTGGCGCCGGGCAGCTCGAAGGTGATGAGCTTCCAGACACAGGCGTCATCCGTACGGTAGAAGGACGCGATCTCGGTCCGGCCGTCGCCGTCGAAGTCGCCGGTCACCGGCTTGGACCGGTCGAGGCAGTGGCCGTTGTCGCCGCTGTCCCAGACAGGGGTGTCGGTGGATCCGGTGAACGTCGTGCCGGTGGAGTAGAAGACCCACAGCTTGGTGCGGCAACCACCGTAGTTGAAGAACAGGCCGACATCGCTCCTGCCGTCTCCGTCGAAGTCCCCGGCGACCGGATTGGTGGAGTCGAGCTTCCAGCCACCGGCGGACGCGGTGTCGAACCAGGCGTTCGACGGTGGCAGGTACCTGCTGCCGTCGGATCGGTAGACCCACATGGTGATCCGGTCGTTCGGCTCCTGCCGGAGCATCGCCACGTCGGCCAGTTTGTCCCCGTCGAAGTCGCTTTGGAGGGTGCGGATGGCCGTGGACGCGTAAGAGTTGTTCAGCTCGACGCCAACTGGGGAGAACGCGCCGTTCGCCGTGTTCAACCAGCTCCAGACGGTGTTCTGGTGGCCGTTGTCGGAGGTCATGGCACCGATGTCGGCGAGCCCGTCGCCATTGAGATCGCCGCGTCTGGCGCGCGGGGCGGCACCGCTGGACCTGGCCGTCACCTCCACCCTGGTCGCCTGCGAGCTTTCCCGGCCCGCCTTGTCGATGGCCTTGACGTACAGGAACGTCGTATCGGTGTTCCACATGGTGATCGGCACGGTCACGGTGCCGTCGGCACCGGCCGCGGCTGTCATGCTGAGCGCCTCGACTGAGAAGCCGTACCGATATTTCATGACATCGGTGTCGCCGCCGCCGGGCTTGAAGCGGACATCCCTGATCGCCCCGACGGGCATGCCAAGTTCCGGATCGCATGGAGCCGAGCACAGCGCGACCGCCTGCGGACTGTTCGGGCTGGTGGTGTCGACCTCGAAGTCGCAGCCCGTGCTCCAGTCGCTTGCCGCGAGCCCGTCCCAGGTCTGCACCCGGAAGGTGTAGGCCACGCCGGGAGCCAGCGCGGACGTGGCCGGCCAGGTGCGGCTGGTGCCGTTGGGAACCGCGAGAGCGGGGCTCTGGCCCGCGGGCGGATCCTCGTAGACCACCGCGCCGTCGCTCTTGCGCACCACCTGAAGCCGCCCGCCGACCGTGTCGCCGTTCCGATCTGACAGTGTCGCGGAGAACTGCGGCTGGTCGGTGCCGAGGAAGGCGCGTCCGGTGCCATACCCGCACGACGATGCCCCGACCACGGCGAGCCCGCTCGGCGCGTTCGGCGCGTGGTTGTAGGTGATCACCAGAGAGGTGTCTTTCGGCGCGACCTTCTTGAGCACCCCGTCGGTCGCGGAGTTGATCCCGAAGGCGACCGTGCCCGCCCCGCCGTTCACCTTCCCCTGAATGTAGTTCTTGAAGGTGTCGTTCGACCCGAACCAGAGCCCGTTGGCGTCACCGCAGCCGAACGCGCTCGACATCCAGCCGTTCGCCCACAGGCCCGCAGAATTGTTCCATGTGGTCTTGCTGAGGTCGTTGAGCTCCACCCGGTGCAAGTTGAGCGCGGTGTTCGCGCAGGCGTTCGCGGACACGACGTTGACCTTCGCGCCGGCGCTGAGGATGGTCGCCCCGGAGAGAACGGAGTTCAGCGGGAACTGGAAGAGCAGCCGCCATTCTCTGTTGTGTGTGGAGTCCTCGTATCCGACCTCCCCGACCGTTCCCTGCGCACCCCAATAGTTGTCGTCGGGGTACTGGCTCCGGATCTTGTTCCAGTTCCACATCCCGGTACTGGTGGAGGTGCCGCTCGCGGTGAATTCGGCGGTCAGCGTGCCGTTCGCGTTGGCGAACACCCGTGTTCCCGGTGCCCGCTGATCCAGCACCTCCACCCGGTGCCCCGACTTCGTCGCTACCGTCATGGCCGACCGCTCATTCGCCTCCGTCGCCGCATCCGCGGACTGTACGGCTGCCAGCGGCAACATCGCCCCCACAACAGCCACCGCTACCAGAGCGGCGGCCTTCGAACATTTTCCAAATGCCGATAACAATTGTTCAGCTCCTTGTGATGCGAGGCAGAGGGGCGAGTGGGGGATTCCTGCCACCCGCCCTCGACAATTACCGGGCACCGGCTCCCGGAGCCGGGACCCACGTGATCGTCCTGGTCATCGTGCCGGTCTGGGTGAAGTTGTGCGCGAGCCCGACCGTCGACAGCCTGCCGCCTTTTTCGTCAGGAATTCCCTCGAATCCCATGTTGTGGTTGAAGTTGTAGCGGTCGACGCCATGCAGCGTGATCGTCATCATCGTGATCTTGCCGTCGACGGCCTGCACTTCGGCGCTGCTCCACAAGTTGTAGGAGTTCAGCGCCGCGACCCAGTTCTTCGTTGACGCGCCGGCCTGACGGTGGTTCTCGCCGGTGATTTCGAACGAGTCGCTGCCACTGAGCGCGGCCAGAATTCCCGCGTTGGCCACGACCCTCTCGATCTCCGCGTCAATCCCCGCACGGATTTTTTCGTCCTCGCGATAAGCCTCTTCGAGGTCGAATGCGAAGTCCTCGCCGTTTCCGTTCAAGTAGTGGCTGAATCCGGCGATACCGTCATCCCAGTCGCCGCATTTTCCATCGTAGCTGGCGCCGGCCCCGTTGAGGAAAGTGCAGCCCGCGAGCATGAAATGAAACTTGCTGGAAAGGAAGCGGTCGTCCTTGGTCGGGCGCTGCTTGGGATCGCGCGGAAAATCGTCATCCATCGACTTCAGCTTCGGAACCCTTGGGCTGCCGATGCAGTAGCCGCCCGAGCAGATGGGCTTGCGGGGCTGGACTCCGGTCCAGGGGGTGCCCTTCTGGCCGTCGTGGTGTTCGTTGATGGGGCGGCCGGTGTCGGGGTCGAGGGGGACCAGGCCCGAGGGGTCGCTCCAGACGAGGGGGTTGTTGCCGGCGTACGCGTAGCCGTTCATCTGTTGCGGGTCCCGGGTGTTGATGACCGGGTCGGCGGAGATGAAGCGGCCGGTTGTGGGCTCGTATTCGCGGGCGCCGAGGTGGGTGAGACCAGTGGAGGGGTCGCGGTCGCCGCCGAGGAAACCGCGCTCGTCCGGCCAGGCCGCGGGGCCGCCGCGTTCCACGCCGAACGGTGTGGCGCGGCGCCGTACGACATCGAGGGTGTCGGCCTTGATCGCCAGTTGGCCGGTGCCGTGGTGGTCGCTGGAGATCCAGGTCACCGACGCTCCGGTCCGGCCGGCGACGGTGATGCCCGCGTGGGTGTAGTACCGGGTGCCGGTGACCGTGTCGCCGGACAGGCGGAATTCCATGCCCGCGACGTAGAGCGTGGTCCCGGCAGGGTCCCTGCGGAGGAGGCGTTCGCCGTCCGCGCTGTACACGAACTCGGTCTTCTTGCCGCCTTCCGTGACAGCGGCGAGCCTGCTTTCCGGGTCCCAGGCCAGCGACTGGGCGCCGCGGCTGATGGTGTTACCCGCCTTGTCATAGGCGTAGGAGTCGAGCGCCGTCGAGCCGTCAGGCTTCTTGGTGCTGACCGAGGAGACCCGGTGGGGTCCGGATCCGGCCGAGGCCGGGTAGGCCAGGGTGAGCACGGTGTCGCCCGTGGTCGCGTGCCTGGTCTCGGCCGTCCGGTTGCCCGACTTGTCGAAGGTGTACGACGACCAGTACGGGGCCGGCCCGCCGATGCCGGAGTTGGCCGGCGTTCCGCAGGTACCTCCCGATGGGGTCCAGGCTTCGGTGATCCGCCGTAGGTAGTCGGTGGTGAAGCACTGGTAGTCGGCGGGCACCCCGGTGTACGAGCTGGGTTGGTCGGCTACCCGGGTGATGTTCCCGGTCTCGTCGTAGCCGTAGGTGACGTCGGCCTGGCGCTTGCCGGACATCTCCCGGTCGGTCACCGCGCGGATGAGCCGCCGGGTCCCGTCCTCGTACTCGTTGGTCAGCCACACCTGCTTGCCGGGGGTGCCGAGCGTGATCTGCCCGATCTCGCCGTAAGCGGTGTACTTGGTGTTACCGACATAGTTGGTGCCGTTTGCGGTCAACGTCACCTGGTTGTCCAGGGCGTCGTAACCGTAGGTGAGCGTCTCCTCGGGCAGCCCTCCTGCGGCCGGAAGGGTAGTCGTGGCCAGTCGGCCCGTCAGGGCGTACGTGGAGGAAACCGGGTAGGTTCCGGCCAGCTTGCCCTCGGTTGGGGGGATCGTCAGCGTGCTGCCCGTCGCGCGGTAACCGTCGTCGTACCCGGTGATCGCCGTTGTGTAGGCGGCACCGTTGACGTAGCGGGTGGCCGAGGCGGGCTGGCCCTTGGCGACGGTGTCGAACGTCCAGCTCGCCCGCAACGTCCCCGTCGCGGAGCCGTCCCGGAGTGCGGTCTTGCGGCCCAGCTCGTCATAGGCGTAGAAGAGTTCGCGCCCTTCGGCGTCCTTGCTGGAGACCAGTTCGTTCGCATCGTTGTAGGCGTAGGTGGTGGTTCCCCGGTCCGGGTCCGCCGAGCCGGTCTTCCGGCCCGCCAGATCGTAGGTGTACCGCCAGACGTTGCCCGACGGGTCCGTCACCGAGGTGAGGTTCCCGGCCTTGTCGTAGCCGTACCGCGTGACGTCGGCCGGCCCGGTCGGCGCGCCGCCCTGGTACTGGTCCAGCTCGGTCACCCAGCCGCGTGCGTTGGTGACGGTGGTGGTCGCGGTGGAGCCGGTGGGCGGGTCAACGCTCACCTTGTCGGCGCTCGGAGTGGTCAGCTTCGCCCACTGGTTGACGCCCAGCTTGTAGAACGCCTCGGCGACCGCGCGTCCGGCGCCGTCGAAGGTGGTCCGGGTCTGGCCGGGCACGTTGGCATCGGCGGCGACCGTCAGTTCGGTCCCGGGCGGGGCCGAGTTCCAGTAGGGCTGATTGTTCTTGACGATCTGCCCACGGGAGTCAAAGACGGTGTCGGTGATGGTACGCCCGCCCGCCGGTGAAGCCTTCTGGGCCTGCCGGGAGCGGCCGAGGCCATCGAACAGGGCGTAGCCGGCCAGGTAGGACCCGTCGGCCTGCAGTTCCCGCGTCGTCACCGCGTTCGGGCTGCCGGTCCGCAGCAGATATGTGAACTCCGCGTTCGGCCCGTCCACTCCCTTGGTTCGGCCAGGGGCCCATACCTTGCGGTGGCGTCCAAGCGGGTCGTTCTCCAGATCGGTGCGCTTGCCGTTCACATCGATCTGGGCGCTCGTGTCGCCGCGGGAGTCGAACTCGCCGACCGTCGTCTGCTTGAGCGGGTTCGTGGTCTTGAGCGCGGTGACCAGGCCGGACGCGCCGGTCACGTACTCCAGGGTAGTGGCGTTGCCCTTGATGTCCCAGGTCGTAGTGGGGCGGCCGTAGGAATCGTAGATGGCCCTGGACGCGGTGACATAGGCGCCCGTGCCGGACAGCTGCTCCACCTTGGTGACGTCGCCGTGCACGAGACCGTCGTCATACGTCGTCTTCACGTCCGACAGCAGGTCAGCGGGACGGCTGGGCGCCTCCGCACAGGCGACCGATACGGTCTCCGACCGGCTTGGCAGATTTACGATCCAGGCGTCCAGATTGCGGGCATACGTCGTGCGGGTGCAGCGGTCATCGTCGTTCAGGGAGGCGTCACCCAGGTCGTTGACCTGGGCCGGCAGGCCGTACGCGTCATAGGTGGTTTCCGTGGTCGTGCGCCGCCATGTCCCGTCGGCCTTGGCCGTCCGGACCTTGGTTGCGGCGACCCCGGTCATGCGGGCCTCGTCGGTGCCCCAGTCCCGGACACGCGTGGCCGTGGGCGCGGACACCCACATGTCGTTGATCGTCCCGGAGATGGCCGGACCGCCGACACCGTTGTAGGTGATGGTCTCGCGTACCTGGCCGGCGAGGTGCGGCTGGTCCGGTACGGCGGTGCCCGCGGAGTCGGTCACGGTGACGACGCGTTTGCCCGACGGAAGCTTGTCGCCGTCCATGCCGCGGAAGTAGACGGTCTCGGTCAGAGACTGCGCGCCCTCGGCCGGATCGCCGCCTATGGCGCGCACCTTGCCGTATCCGCGCCACTGCCCCCAGGTCTTGCGCGAGGCCGGGATCAGGCCATCTTCGACGTCATAGTGCCAGGCCGGAGCTCCGACGTACTCGTAGGAGGTGACGACCGGCGTGGACGGGTCACCGGGCAGGTTCGCGTTCTGGACGACCTTGGCGACGACGTACTTGTGGAAGTACTCCAGCTTCATCGTGCCGTCCCGCTCATAGAGCGACGGCTGGCAGCGTTTGGTGTTGGTCTCGGGCGCGGAGGGCATGTTGCCCGGTCCGCAATCCCTGTCGGAGTACGTGATCGTGGTGGTCCCGCCGAACTCGGAGCGGATCGCCTTGATCCGCCACCAGTTCATCGCCGGGCCGTTCGAGGTGTCCGCCCGGTTGGCCAGTTGCTGGCCCTCGAACACCACCTCGGGCATGGACAGAGTGCCGCCGACATGGCCGGTGTGAGTGATGCCGTCGAGCCAGAGCCCCGCCCGGGTGGTGTCCCCGTTGTCCGGGTAGGACTGGCGCAGGGTCCAGGAATCCACCGGGTCGTAGGCCGTGCCGTTCCGCACCTGGGTGACCACCCGGGCGAGCCTGCGCGCGGTCCAGAACGACGGTGAGGTCAGGGTGCACGCCCCTGCGGCACACGACTGGTCCCACGGCGTGTCGTCCCAGTTCGACGCGACCGCCTTGCCGTCGCTCCCCCAGCAGGTGGCGCCGGGGCGGCAGCGGTCTGCCGTCTCGAAGGTCACCTTCGCGGGCGCCGTCCCCGTGGCGCCGTCTCGCAGGCCGTACTCGATCCGGTTGAGCTGGCCGCCCCGGACGTACTGGGTGCCGGCGCTGGTCAGGCCGCCGCGCGCGTAGTAGTTGGTCTCCGGGTCGTAGAAGTACGCCATGGCGTTGCCGTGCCGGTCGGCCACGTAGTCGAGGTTCCAGCGGTACGCCTGAGTGCACCAGGAATCGGCGAACGCCGCCTTGTTGCAGGGTTCGCCGGCGTTGTTGCCGTACACGGGGACGGTGTAGACCGACTTGGCGGCGGGCTTGGCGCCGAAGTAGTAGCGGGTGCCGTCAGGCGAGGTGACCAGCCAGTGCTCACCGTTGTCGTCGCCGTTGGCCGCGCCGGTCAGCCGCTTGACCTGGGTACCGTTGTCGTTCTTGAGGCGCCAGCTCGTCCCGGCCGCGTCCACCGGGATCAGCTCGCCGCCGGAGCCGTTGAGCGACAGCGTGGCGTTGTCAGTGCCCCAGCACTGATCGCCGTACTTGGTCTGGCCGTTGTTGCCGCCGAGGTCGTCTCCACAGGACTTGTATCTGCGCTCGATAGCACCAGGCTCCAGCGCAAAGCCCTCGCCGATCCAGGACGGCTGATTGTTCGTCGCCGCGGTCCGGCCGTCGACGCTCTGCGAGGAGTACGAAAAGCCGAGGTTGGGTGTCAGGCCACCTGGCACAGCGGGCGCGTTGAGCGGATAGTTCCAGTCGAAGTCGCCGGATGATCCTCCGCCGCTCCACGTGGAGGACGCGGACAGGGGCGTGACGGCGAAGCTGCCGCTGGGACCCGTGGGCGTGGCCTGCGCCGCGTACAGCCCTTCGCTGAGGTTGGCGGTCAGCGTGCCGGTCTTCGGGTCGTTACGCGTCGGGACCGGCGTTCCCTGACATTTCGGCAAATCAGGCGTCGTCAAGGCGCAGTCGGGCAACCTGACCAGCCGCAGTCGCTCCGCCCAGCCGCCGCCGTAGGCGTCACGGAACGGGGAGTAATCGAACACTCTTTTGCCTGCGGACGCCCGGAAAGGCGATGGCCTCGACTGGGTTCGCTGGCCGGTGCGCGCGTGCTTCGATACTTCCGTCGGTCCCGGCAGTCTGCCGGTGAACGTGCGCACCGGCACCGACCGTTCGCTCTTGACGGGTAAGGGCGTCATGTCCTCACCCGCGGCCACAGCCGGCCCTGCCTGCAACAAGGCGACCGGCAGAGCGAGCGCGATGAGTATGTGACGAAATCGGTGTCTCATCAGGTGCACTTCGATTACCTGTTGCCGGTGACGTCGTTGGCGCTGACGAAGCCAGGGCCATCCCAGTCCGCATTGACGAAGCCGGCGAGTACCAAGGCGAAGTGCATGCGCAGCGTTGACATAGGAGTCTCCTTGGTGGAAGGAGTAATGATCCGCCCCGGATCACGGGGGCTGGACGCATATGACGATCTATGTCTAACTTCCGAGGGGTTGTCCGGCAGGTGAGCGTGTCGCCGGACAATCAACAACGGTCAACGGGGGTAAAGGGATGGGGCGTCCGGAGCGGCCGATCGACCCTGCAGAGGGTCCGGTAGCACTGCTGGCCTGGCAGTTGCGGCAGTTGCGGGAGGCAGCGGGCAGGCCCAGCTATCGCCAGCTCGCCAAGCGGGCCCTGTACTCGGCGAGCACGCTGGCCGACGCGGCCAAGGGGGAACGGCTTCCCTCGCTGGAGGTGACGCTCGCCTATGCGCGGGCCTGCGGCGGCGACCCCGAGGAATGGCAGGCGCGCTGGAACGCCGCGGCACATCAACCGGTCGAGCCCGAACCTGTGTCGTCATCCCCCTACCAGGGTTTGATGGCGTTCCAGTGCGAGCAGGCCGAATGGTTCTTCGGCCGCGCACAGCTTGTGGACAGACTCCTCGCCGCGGTGGAGGAACGGCCGTTGGTGGCGGTGATCGGCGCGTCGGGCAGCGGCAAGTCCTCACTCCTGCGTGCCGGCCTGCTCGGCGCCGTCAAGGCAGACGACCGCTGGCAGTCCCTGCTGATGACGCCCGGCGAGCACCCTCTTGAGGAGTTGTCCGGCCTGGTGGCGAAGTTGTCCGGCGCCGACGCGAACGAGGTGGTCAAAGAACTGTGGTCTGATCCCGCGGCGCTGGACATCGCCCTTCGTGATGCCGTCACGGGCCGGACTCTGCTGGTCGTCGACCAGTTCGAGGAGGCCTTCACCGTCTGCGGCGACGAGGAAGAACGCGCGAGGTTCGTCGCTGCCCTGCTCGACGCCGCCGTCGGCCCGGAACGGCGCACCACCGTTGTGCTGGGCGTCCGCGCCGACTTCCTGGCCCGGCTGACCGAGCATCCCGGACTCGCGTCGGCGGTGGACGCGCCAGTCCTGGTAGGCCCGCCGAACGCCGACGAGCTGAGAGAGATCATCGTACGGCCTGCGGCCCGGGCGGGCCTGACCGTACCGCCCGAACTTGTCGCCACGGCGCTGGCGGACTGCGCGGGCGAACCGGGCGCGTTACCGCTGCTTTCGCACGCCCTTCTGGAGACGTGGCACCGGCGCACCGGAACCACGCTCACCCTGGCCGGCTACCAGGAAGCCGGGGGCGTACGACGGGCCATCGCCGAGACGGCCGAACGGGTGTACCGGAGCTTGGATCCCGCCCAGCACGCCACAGCTCGGAGGATCTTCCTGCGGCTCACCACCCTGGACGGCACCCGAAGGCCCGCGACCACGGCCGAGCTGGACGATACGGCCGATGTCGTGACGCGCCTGGCCCGCGCCCGCCTGGTCGTCGTCGACGAGGACCGGGTCCAGATCGCCCATGCGGCGTTGATCACCGCCTGGCCGCGGTTGCACCGCTGGCTGACCGACGACCGCGACAACCTGGCCGTACACCGGCGGCTCACCGAGGCCGCCCACATCTGGGAGCGGCTGGCCCGCGACGACGGCGCTCTGTACCGGGGCGCCCAGCTGGGCACCGCGACCGCCTGGTGGCAGGACCACCCTGACGAAACCAACCACCTCGAGACCGCGTTCCTGCAGGCCAGCACCGCCCGGGCGGACGCTGAGCAGCACACCGCCGCACGCCGTGCACGACTGCTCAAGCGGCTGCTGGCCGCGATGGCGGCGCTCGTCGTGCTTGCCGGTACGGCCGGCGGCCTTGCCCTGCGCCAGAGCGGCGACCTAAGGCAGCAGAACCTTGTCGCCGTGGCCCGGCAGGTATCTCTGCAGGCGCGCGGCCTGATCGCCACCGATCCTGCACTGGCCGGACGGCTGGCGGCCCGCGCGTACCAGCTCAACCCTGACGCGGAAACCTTGGGCGGGCTGCTCAGCGCGGCAGCCGTACCAGCGCCCCGCGAGCTCAACGTGGGCGGCGCACCGGCGCCCGGCATCGCGTTCAGCCCCGACCATGCCCTGCTGGCCACCGCCGGCGGGGACGGCACGATCGGGCTGTGGGACACCGGCTCCGGAGCCCGGCTCACCACCCTCGACGGCAAGTCCGGCCCCGCCAAGGCGGTGGCGTTCACCTCCAACGGCAACACCCTTGCCTCCCTGTCGGCCGACGGGGAGGTAGGCACGGTCATCCTCTGGGACGTGGCTGCCTACCGCCAGAAGGAGCGGCTCGAGGTACGGCAGGCGTCGGCCGCGCTGGCCTTCAGCGGAGATGGCCAGCAGGTCGCGGTCGGCCTGCGCTCGGGCGACATCGAGCTCGTCAACCTGCCCGACCACGGCCGGCGGATCCTCCATCACCACCGTCAACCGGTGGTGTCGCTCACCTTCAGCCCCGACGGCGAGCTGCTAGTGTCCGCCGACGGCACTTCCCGGCCCGCCGTCTGGAACCTCACCACCGGACAGGCACCATCGGAGCTCGCGGCCGATCACGTCGACGGGGTGCACTTCGGGCCGTCAGGCCGTACCCTCGCGGCCTCCGCCGACGACCGCGGCCTGTATCTGTGGAACCTCGACCACGACGAACCCGTCCGCATACCCGGGCCCGACCTGGACCGCGCCTACGGCTGGGCCATCTCACCCCCGGTGAACGGCAGGATCGCCGTCGCCGACGAGATGGGCACCATCTCCGTATGGGACTGGGCGACCCGCACCCGGCTGAACGTCTTCCAGGACCGCGGCCGCAACGAGACCTTCACCGTTACCCTCAGCCCCGATGGGCGCATGCTCGCCTCCAGCGGATTCAACGGCTCCATCGTGCTCCACGACCTGGACACAACCCCCTTTACCGGGATCAACGCCCCCGTCAATGACCTCAAGATCAGCCCCGATCGGCGGATCATCGCGGCCGCCACCAGCGACGGGCTCGTCCATCTCTACGACCCCGACGGCAGAATGTTCGGCACCCTCGGGCCCGCACCCGGCAAGGTCCAGGCCATCGCCTTCAGCCCGGACGGACGGCTGCTCGCCACCGCCACCCGCACCCGCGCCCTCACCCTTTGGAACCTCACTGACAGACGCCCGATCGGCGACACCATCCAGATCCCCAGCACCGGTACCGCCAGCGATATCGCCTTCGACCCCACCGGACGGCTCATAGCCGCCGCCACATTCGGCCCCTTCGTCTGGGAACTCACCGATCCGCCTACTGAGGTGACCGCCCGCTACCCCCCGCGGCTCGCCACCGCGCTCACCTTCAGCCCCGACGGACACACCCTCACGATGACCACCCCCGGCGGCAACATCATCGTGGCCGCGGTACCCACCGGCGAATTCCTCGGCGTCTACCCCACCGGTCAGGGGGCCATCCAGGACCTCGCGCTCAGCCCCGACGGGGCGACCCTGGCCACCGCAGGCGACAGCCGTACCGTCAAACTCTGGGACACCCGCACCCACCGCGAGCTCGGCACACTACGCGGGCACACCGCCCCCATCCAGACCCTGGCCTTCAGCCCCGACGGGAAGACGCTCGCGTCCGCAGGAAACGACCACACGATCATGATCTGGAACGCCGCCACGCGCACCCAGACCGCGACCCTCACCGGCCACACCGGCACCGTGAGCGGGCTGGCCTTCCTCACCAGCACCACCCTGCTCTCCGGAGGAGAAGACGGCAAGATCACCCGCTGGTCGCTGGCCCCCACCGCCGCACTCACCCCCCTCTGCCACCACCCCCTAACCCAGCAGGAATGGGACCTCTACCTGCCTACGCTCCCCTACCAGTCACACTGCGCATGATCTTCCCAGCGAAGCAACCGGTTTCAACGGGGCGCCAGTGCCGGCAGCTCCTTGGATGCCCCGGCCACCGCCATTGGTCGTCCGATTGCTCTTGTCGTGTATGGCCGTCCCACTGGGCGACGATCATGGACGTGAAGGTCCAGGAGCCCCGGCCTTGAGATCAAGGGCGGCGCACCGCGCCGCCACGCGGCCATACGCGGCGCGTACGGTCTGGGGGCCGTTCTCGTTCGGGCCGCGCAACGGGTAGCTATGAGGACGATCGCGAGGTGAGCAAGCATCCGGGCGGTGCCGGTTCCCCCGCAGTTGTCAGCAGGCGCTCAATCCCCAGTACGCCGGCGTTCGGCGAGGTGGCCCCACGCTGACACGACAGCGATGGAGACGGCCAGCAGCACGACGCTTCCGGCGATGTCGAGGACATAGTGGTTCCCCGTGATGAGCACGACTGCCGTCATACCCAGCGGAAAGATCCACGGCAGCAACGCCCATCGCGGATGGGAGGCCCGCAGCGCGCACCACACGGCATAGGCGCACCACAACGACCACCCCACATGCATGCTGGGCATCGCCGACAAGTTCTGGCCGTTCGCGATCTCTCGTGAGGCATGGCTGCCAAGGAGGTCGTGCTCGGCAATGATGTCGACGACACCCGGTAGAGCGAACCGTGGGGGCGACATGGGCAGCGCCCAATAGACGGGCAGCACGAGGACGACCATCGCGACGAGGGTTCGGCGGACCTTGATGTAGACATCGGCGTGCCGTACGAAGACCCACACCAGCACACCGATGATCACGAGGTAGTACAGGCGGTAGTAGTAGACCGCCGGCTGGATGAGGGCCGGATGCTCGGTCAGCCACTGGTTCGCCCTCAGTTCGATGTCCTGGTGGAGCGCCCGCTCTATGGATTGCAGGGCCAGAGCGTTGGCGGTGGCGGTGGCGACGTCCTTCCCGACGGCGGCATGAAGCCGTAAGAAGAGCAGGATCACGAGCAGCAGAACTGCCACTTCGACGAGAGGAGCGGGGCGCCCACCCATCCTCCCGACAAGTACGGCTGAGCGGGCACGTGTGACCAGGCGCGATAACCGGCCGGTGGCCACCTCACGTAAGCTCACGCGGGTCACACTAACCCTCCCCGCTTTGGCATGGATCATGTCAGCCGAAAGAGCCACCGCCGGGGCGCACCGGCTCCGAGATGATCGCCACACGCGAGCCAGGGTTGGTCACTGGCTGAGGTGGAAGCCTGATCCTCCCGCCCATCATCACTCGGGACAGGCCGAGCGGGCCAGGTGCGCGCCATGCGCAAGGAACACCAGGTTGCAGGCTGATCGTCGTGTGGGGTAACGAGGGATCAACCACGGTCACTCAGGACCGACTTCCTGCCCAGCTCAGGGCCCTGACGAGGCTGGATCATTTGCTGTTCCCAGCTGACAGTGCGGGTTGGACTCCCGTCACCCGCTCCCATCTCCATGAGCGAGAGATCATGCGTACTACTCACCGAGGTTGTGGCGCGCATAACGCGGATCCGGAGACCTGAACTCCATGCCGTTCTCGTCGAGAGCGTTGTAGAGGGTCACACGGCCGTGCGGGAAAACGAATCCGACAGCCACCATTCCTTGCGCCATGTCCTCGCCCGTCCACACGAGCAGCTCCACGCCCTGCAACCTCTGCCCCCTCAATCTCGCCAGTTCGACAGGCGCGCCCTCTCGCCATACCAGCTGGAATCCTCCGCCTGGCCAATCCAACGGCTGAGCCGGATCGACCGTGTTCCAGGTAATCGAGATTTCATCGAACTTCTGGTGGACGATCTCGACCTGCTCGCCCTCGAAATCAAGCAGGACCAGTCCATCGGGGAACCAGGCATCCTCGTTGAGGTCCCACACCAGTAGGGCGCGAGTCAGTGTTCGCCCTTCCAGCATCGACAGCCTCCGACCATGAGCGGCGGCGACCGCCGAGATTCCCCTCAACCAGGTGGGCTCATAGCCGTTGACCCCGAAGTCCGACATCTGGCGATGATGTCAGGAGCCGACACCAGGCCTCTACGCGCCAGATGTCGGCCTGGACAAAGGTGGCCGACGTGCTCGTTCGCATAGCGATCTATCACGGAGACTCGGCTGACATATGGCCAGGTCGGCGTCTCTCTGCCCAGTAAGCATGATCTTGAAGAGTTCCCAGGCTGACAGCATGAATTCGATTCCCGTCGCCCGCTCACATCGCGAGAGCCCAGGTCGGGGTGAGTTCCCGAGCTGGGCTTGATCTCGTTAGGGCCTGCATCAGCGGAGTGGTCAGATTCGTCCGCACCGCCGCTCGGTCAGCCGGTTCCGTCCCCGAAATACGGACGGCGCCGTTGCCGCCACCACGGCCAGTCAGGCGACGCACGGGGATCTTGTGACGTCCGGGCGAGAAAGCTTCTGTCGATGGGAAGCACCAGGCCATAGAAATGGGGCCTGGCCCAGCTAGGCAGCGCTCGGAGTATCTGTTCAATGTCACCACGCGGATCTATTTCCCATGAGCATCCAGGACATGAGCAGATAGGTGGAAGCTGGGTGGCCGTGCCGGGGACGACGTCCTGCGTCCAGGCAAGAAGCGCCGCGGCCACCTCGCCCGGCCGCAGAAGGGTGTGCTCCAGAGCGATCACTGCGGCCATTGGCCGGGAGGTGAGACCGGGGACCTGATGGATCGAGGGTCTGTGGGTTCCGCACCGTAACCTTTGCGAGCGGACCTCGGCGGGGCGCCTACGCGGCATGGCCCTTTCTGGTCGATGTCATAGCGTTGATGATCGCACACCGAAAGGTCCAGCTCCAGATCGATCTGTTGACCAAGCGGCTGTGGCCGGCCGCGAGCCTGCTGAACCCGCTGCGGCGAAGCGGTCCGCCCTTTGGAGCTGGAAAAGCAGGGCCCCGGGTTCGTTCTCGGCGAAGATCGCCAAATGCTTGTCGAGAGCCGAGATGATCGCCGGTGGGATGCCGACGACCCGTCGCCGCCCGGAACTGTCAAGGGCACCTTCGGGGCGCCGCCCTCGGCAGGACCACGGGCGTGAGGCGCCGGTTCTTGGTGGCTATCGGGAGCGGGCGAGGCGGTCGTTGACCAAGCGCTGGCGTTCGGCCGAAAGACCGCGAGCAGTCATGGCCCTATCCAGAAGATCAGCGTCGAATCCATGGGCCGCCATGTGGTCGAGGAGGGGTTCATATCGATCCGACCGATCGCGCAAGAGCTCTGTGGCCAATCGCAGTTCCAGGCGAACCACAGGAACACGATGCGAGCCACACGTGATCAAGACGAAGTGCTGCCACGGGCCGTGACCAACGCACTCCATCCCATCGGAGTCATCCTCCTGCTCAACCGTGCTGATCTCTAAATCAACCCCGTTCACCTCGTACCTGGCGAAATACTGCGAACTCTCGGGGAGCCAAGATGCCGCATACAGACAGGGGAAGGACGAGAGAGCGGCGGCGACCGTGTCCACGTCCTCCCGCCGAGCCAGCAAGACGTCAACATCTCCGACAGGAAGCTGAACACCTTGCAGCAGAGCGGCACCGGTGCCACCCACGCGGTACATCAGGTCGGCGGCCCCTACAGCCGTCAGGGCGGTGAGTGTCGTCTCTAACGCCGACGTCACGTCCTCCAGCCGCAGAGATGCCTCACCGGTTTCCATGACGATCAGCGTAACAATCATGAGTCTCCACCGTCATACCTCTGGTTGTCGGGGTTCGATTCCAGTCACCCGCTCTCAACAAGCAATAACCCTCGAGCCCAGAGCGTGCTTTTGCCATCGCGCCAGATCAGTTGGCCGTCCGATTCGAGAGCTCCCGCCCGCCTGCCACGCCCTTCGCCCTGCTTGGGCTTGGGGCCGCCGGAATCGGTTCCTGGAGTACTTCGCGGACGCTCAATCGATCATGCTGTGCTGGCGAAAGGCGCGTAGTGTTCGAGCTTGCCGCCCGAGGTGCTGAGAGGATGAGTAGCCCATGGTGTTAACCGGCCGGGAGCCCGGACCCGCGCAGATCATCGAGGATGCGCGGGTGGCCTATCAGCAGGGGCGCAAGATCTTCGTCGCACGGCTGAGCGCAGATCTGAGTAGAGCGTCGAAGGGTACGGCTCTGCCCGTGGTCGCCGAGACGATCGAAGCCATTGAGGCCGAAGGCTGGCGCGTCGACATGATGGCCAACGCAGTCTTCGGCATGGGCTTCGGCTACGAGAACATCACGTGCCTGTTCCGCCGCAGCGACTGACACGTAGACGGCCTTCGCATTCCTTCGTGGCCAGCGAGAGCCGTGCGGGTCCAAGTCCTTTGCCTGCCGTACCACGCGAGTCAGTTCGTCGGGACCCTCGTGAGCAAGGACATCCAATGCCTTCCCGAAGCGATTCACAGGGCGCGAGACCCCGCCGCGGCCCGATCTGTAGGTCTGGCCAGTACGGCTGTCGCGCAGCACCAACACGTCGTCCTCGATCCATTCAAGGACCGGATCGGACCCGTACAGGGCACCCATGACCGGCGACGACTTCAGATCACAGATGTCGATCTCTCCGCCCAGGGGCACGTGTTCCACTCATCGCCAGGTCGAAGCCGCGCGCCAGGTCCTCCAGACGCTTGGCCCCCGTGACGTCCTCACGTCCTCCAGGGCCACCCTTGGCGAGGCGTTGCCGGCCTCCGGCTATGGAGGGGCGGCCAGGGTGATCGTGCCGAGGAACGCTCCTCAGGGGCCGGGCCATTGTGGCGAACCTGGCGGATGCACCTGCGCGTCAGGCTTGCCTCCTCAGCGATCTACGCAGATGACAGCCGCTAGGTGTGAAGATCTGGATCGCCCCTTGGCGTCGTCCCCTGACTTCGTCGCAGAGTTTCGGAAGCTCCTCTGAGCAACTACATCGATCTTGCGCCTAAGCCCCTCATATTTCTGCACATTTGTCCGACAAGATCTGTCCATGCGCCCACAGGTCATGATCATCGCCTTATGCATGCTGCTCTTCGGCTGCGACTCGCCCCATGCCCCCCAAATTGTCTGCGGCGGACGTGGCCCAGCTCGTCGGCACCTACCTGGCGGGACACAAGGTGGTCAAACAGGAGGCGAAACAGGGGGATACTTCCGTCACCCTCATCACCGACAATAACGGGACCGATCTCACAGCCGACTTTGGATCTGGATTCAATGGCCGTTTGATCAAGACCATGGATGCCTCGTATATGCAAATGCCGCTCGGCAAGGAGGTGGCGCCGGGATTCGCCTGGGACAAGATCACGGACTATTTCGAGCCCTACAACCTGTTCGGGATACACACTCTCGCCGTTCTGGCAAACACTCTTACGGACAGTTACAAGGTCAACGAGATGTTCGCCGCCACAGGACGACTCGCTGCTACTTCGATGGAAGGAAATCTAACCCACTACACGATAAAGATCGACACAGATGCCGCAATCAAGAAGCTTGATCTGAAGGCGTATGTCAACTTCTACTCCCACACCATCATGATGCAGAAAGACACGGACAGAGTCGAAAAGGTGATAGCGGGAGACCCCGCAGCCGTCTCCGGGTTCCGCAGCAAGCTATCTACACAGTTCGGTCCGTCCATGACCTATGAGCTGTGGACAGACCGGCAAGGCCGTCCAGTCAGATACATCACGCGAGCCCATGATCCAAGCATCAGCATTACCGATCCGCACGTAGAGTCGCTAGAAGTCACCTTTTCCGAATGGGACAGCGCGGTCGTCAAGGCCCCGCCTGGAGACCAGACACGAGTCATGCACGAGTGATGGTCCACGGCTGTACGGCCTGTACTGCCGAATCAGCCCGATGCCTATCACGGCGGCGATGCGCTGCTTGGAGCTGCTGCCCAGCCCGTTGTATTCACTCCGACGCATCAGCCGCTTTCTGGGTTGACGGGGGCAGCGGGTTCCGGCTTTACGTACGTCTCGAGGTGTTCGCGAAAGCGCGGGAATGATCCCCTGCTGGATACAGATCGCCCCCACCCGAGCTTGTGGCCCTGAGGCCGGTTCGGAAGGTGCACGACGACGGTTCGGACGCCGTGCGCCTCGGGTGCCGTACGCCGAACACGTCGGCTGGGGTTGCCGCGCCGCCGTACAGGTGCAAACCCTGCGATCGCCATGGCGTGGTCGGTCGCCGATCGACGGTCCAAGGTCGTTCTCACCCTGGCTGACGGCCGGGCTTGACCCCTGGACTGATGGATTGCAGGGTACGGATCATGAGCAGGAGGCGCTACGTCGCCAGAGGTGTTCCCGGTGGCTACCGGATCTGGGATAACAAGGTGCGTCGCTGGTGGGGCGATGTCTATGAGTTGTGTAGTGACGACTTGCTCGTCGAATTGAACGGCGCGCGGGACTTCGACAAGGTCACGGCCCTCCTCAAGCGCTACCGAGCCATGAAGCGGTAGGCGGCGCTTCGCTCCAGGTGAAGGTTCTGCCAGATGGCGCCGGAGGTGGGCGGCGGGCCATGTTCATGAGCCTTGGCTGCGAACATCTACCGGATTTTCCGGGCACTCCAGGCAAACGAATAGGTAGAGCCACCCAGTATCGTGGATCACGAGATCGGTGGGTTCTGTATTTCCGGAGGGGCGTGAGGAGTGAGCAGGGGGACGGCCTTCGACGGGAGCCCATCGTTTCCCGCTCTCGATGTCGAATTCCAACCTACCTGGACACGGTCATCGAGCGCGGCACCGACCAGCCGATCCCGCCAGTGGATTGGCCCTGAGATCAAAGCCTTACGGACCCGAGAGTTGTTCACGTGTACGAAATGATTGGACTGTTGTACCAGACCGTGCCTTTAACGGTGGGTGGAGTCGGTTTCTTGGTCTTGTATTTCGCGCTGCGGCGCACGCGGTGGAGCTCCCACTACCTTCTGTGGCCGGCCGTCGCCTGGCTCCTGGCCGCACTGGACGAGTGGTACATGAGCACCTTCCAACCGCAGATGAACATCCGCGTCGACGCGCTGCCCTTCATGCTGCTGGTTGCAACGACCACGTTGTCTTGCGTTCCGATGACGTTTCTTCACCGGCGCCCACAGCGCCAGTAAAGCGTCGAAAGGCTCTCCAGGAGCCGCGCATGACGATGGGCTACTTGGTGAATGTGCCGTCCGGTTGCATGACCGATTCTCGTGTTGTCGAAGGGGTGGACGGACCCCGACGCCTGTTGTTCACGGCCACGATCATGCGGAGGCCACCGCCGGTGTCCGGGAGCACGTACAGGAGCACCTTGTACTCTTCGCCGTCGCGTCCGATGACATTATCCCAGTCCTTGTCGTCGTTCTCCGCCATCAGAGCCAGCTCGGAGTAGACCGCGACACGACGCCAACTGGCCAGGTACTCTTCGGCGATCTCAGCCGCGGCGGGGGTCATGAGCATTGGCTGATCGATTCCACGGGGCGATCGGGGCATTCCAGACAGGTGAACAGGTACATGGATCCTGCATCGCCGATCATGATGTCGGCGGGTTCCAAGAGTTCGGGGACCTGGTAGGGACCCAGTAAGTGTTGTTCTTCCAGGGGGGTCCATCGCCTGCATGATCCGGCGTCGTGCTCCCAGCTCGCGATCGTGAGCAGGTGCTGCATCTCGTGGCCGTGGTCGCATTCCATCGGATATGGGTCCTGGATCCAGTCGACCCACCCTCCGACCTTGGTGCCTGAAGCCGTGGACAGGTGTGACTGGTATTCCCACCCTTCGGGGTTGTCCGGAGAGGATTCCCACTCCCAGATCTTCTTGGTCAGCCTTGCCGGAAGCTCCCACACGGATTGGTACTCCTCCACGCGTTCCGGGGACAGGCTGCACGGCGAGGGGAGGAAGTCCGTGTCGCTCTCGATCGGTGCGGGAGCGTCGACTAGCACATCCGTGACCAGCCGTGAGTCTCGCCAGGTCACGTGCAGCGGGGGGACGTAGTCCGGTTCATGGGGCACCGGGCACCACAGCACCTGGCATAGATCCGTCCCGGTGGGAAACGGCAGTTCCGGGATGTCGCGCTGGTAGATCTGCAGGATGGGCACCATCGCTACCCGTCCCCCTAGACCCGAGGGGTCGTCGTGCTGGCGTGCTTCGCAGTGGGGCCATGGCTCGTCGGCGGGCCAGAGCAGTGGTCCGCCCATGGAACTGTCCGCGGCGGTCGGCGCGCCGCGGCGTGGATGCAGCCGGACGGTGGTCCTGCTCTGGCCGGCCAATTCGGGGAAGAGGGCGGCCACGTCCACTGGTGCGACTGGTGTCGTCAGTCCCATGCGCTGTCACTCCGATCATCGCGAAGCACCGTGATCGCACACCGTAGGGCACGGGTCTGACAGAACGAGATCTTGAGCAGGGAGTCGGGACAGATTGACGATTTTGGCGATCGAGGGGATGCCGGAAGCGGACGCGGTGAAGGTCGAGCCGTGGCCGATGGTGGCCGGTGCCGCGGGGGCTGGCGGCACCGGGTCGATGCCGTGATCCGCCTTCGCGCCCTCAAGGAGCCCTACGAACTGACCATCGCCCTCCGCGGCCGCGTCCGGTCGTCCCTTGCGGCTGGGGATCTGGGCGCCGCCGTCCACGCATCCGAAGCCGATGGTTTGTCTAGCCTGAGTCCATGACCGTGGTCGAGCAGTCCGTCTTACGCCGAGTCGCCTACCTGGGGGCGGCCCTGCTGATCGTCGTGCTCCTTCTGGTGGCAGTCGTGTCCCTGGCACCGACGCAGCACGACCGCTTCACACGCTCGGCGGCCGCCATGGAAGCGCTCGCCCGCACCCTCACCGAAGGCGGCGAACTACCGGCTCGAAGCCTCGGAGGCCTCCCCTTCGAAAGAATCTTCCGTAAGCACAACCAGGTCTACTTCCAGCAGGGCCGAAACGCCTTCACGGACGACACTTACGGCTATCTCTGGAGCCCCCACGCCCAGCCGCCGAACACCGACCACCTGACCGGCCCCTGGTACGCCTACCCCCAGCGATGAGCAGTGCGGAAGCCAGGCCGGGTAGGCCTGGCTTCCGGGGCGGGAGGCTATTGGCAGCGGGTCTTGGCGTCGGCGGAGATCTTGGCGGAGGATTCCTTGATCTTCGCTTGGGCGTCCTTGACCTTCGTCTGGATTTCCTGCAGCTTGGCCGGGTCTGCCGAGGCCTTGACGGTGTCCTTGATGGCGGTCTTGATTTCGTCGATGGCCTGGGCCTGCTCCTGCCAGTCGCCCTTCACGCTCTCGGGCGCCACTTCGGCGACCTTCTGGACCTCCGCTCTCGCCTTGTCCAGCATCTCGCCTATCTTGGCCGGGTCGTTGGTCTTGAGTTCCTGGCTCATCTGCTGGCCCATCTGATCGGCCTTGGCCACGGCGTCGCAGTAGGCGTCCGCGCGCGCGACCGTCGCACTCAGGCCCGTCGTCGCGATCGCCCCCGCCAGGATGATCCCCATCGCATGACGCACGGCACAGCTCCCTTCGTCCGCCCACAAAAGGGCGACATATCGGTACATAGGGTAAATGCCCGAATACGTCAGGTAGCCACACCAGGGACGGGCCATGATCGGGCAAAGCCCGGCTAGCTCCGCGAGCAGGTCCGCAGCATGTTCGCCAGCGCGATCTTCTCCCGGTAGGTGACGTGCAGCCGGTAGTGGTGCTTGACCGCGATCCAGGCCTTGGCGTACCGGCACCAGTACGAACGGCGCTGAGGCCGCCACGAGGCGGGCCCCTTGCCGCCCTTGGCGATGTTGGCCGAATGGCTGACGGTGATGAGCTCGGGCCTGGTCAGATCGTTGGCGAAGGCGCGCCGCCTGGCCTGGCTCCACTTCCACGCCCCGGAGATCCAGGCGTTGGCCAGCGGCACCACGTGGTCGACGTCGACCTGGGACAGGCGGGTCAGCCGTTTGCCGTCGTAGGGGCTGTACCAGATGCCGCGGATCGGGTGGCAGGCCTTGTTCCTGCGCACCCGGTGACCGTCGCGGGCCAGCACGGTCTCGCGTGAATCGCAGGTGCCCTTGTGATGCGCCCATCTCGGCAGGAACCGACCGTGGCTGTAGCCGCGCAGGGAGTGCGGCCTGGCCACGACCAGGTCGTTCAGGTAGCGCAGGGCGGTCGGCTCGGGCTTGTCGGCGGGGAGTACGGCCAGCGGGAGGAGCAACTGGATAATCACTCCTAGATCGCTACCCACTATCCCTGCGCGTCGAGCAGTTCCTCGCCGTGTTCGTGCGCCCATCGCCCGAGCGCCCGCATCGGGCCGTCGACGAGGCTGCGCCCCAGGGGCGTCAGCTCGTACTCGACCCGCGGCGGCGCCTCGGCGTAGGCATGGCGCGCCACGAGTCCGTTGCCCGTCAGCCGGCGCAGCGCCTCGGTCAGTGCCTTGTCGCTGATGCCGCCGATCGCGTCCCGCAACTCGCGCCGCCGGTGCGGCCGCTGGGAAAGCGCGGCCAGGACGACCGGGTCCCAGGTGTGGGTGAACAGGTCGGTGGCGGCGCGCAACTGGCAGTCCGCGACGAGCTCCCTCATGTCGCCCCCATCCTGACCCATCCGATACGCACCGATCGGTGCACATCGGGCCACCTACCGTACCGTCATGCGAATCGGAATTCTGGGCACGGGAACGCTGGCCCGAGCGCTCGGCGCGATGTGGTCGCGCGCGGGCCACGAGCTGCTGGTCGCCGGCCGTTCACAGGACAAGGCGGTACGGCTGGCCAAGGAGCTGGGCGCCACGGTGGTGACACCCCGCGAGGCGGTGGCGGGGCGCGACGCCGTACTGCTCGCCGTGGCATGGGACGGAGTGGCCGACATCCTGCGCGAGGCCGGCGACCTGGCGGGCACGCCGCTGATCGATCCGACGAACGCCGTCGAGCACGGCGTCGGCGTGCTGCTCACCGAGGGATCCATGGCGGGACGCGTCGCCGAGCTGGCGCCGGGCGCGCACGTGGTCAAGGCGTTCCACCTGTTCCCGACCGAGCAGTGGGCGCGGGGCGCGGCGCCCGTCACGGTGGCGATGTGCGGCGACGATCCGGAGGCGCTGCGCGTGACCGGCGAGCTGGTGCGGGACGCGGGCGGGGTGCCCGCCGTGGTGGGAGGGCTCGAGCGTGCGCGTCAGCTGGAGGAGGTGGCCGGATTCGTGATCGGGATGGCCTTCGCCGGGCAGGACCCGAACGCGGCCATCCCGAAGGTCGCCTGAGGGAGTCAGCCTGTACGGCGGAGCGTCACGAGACCCTCCCCCGACAGCATGGAGGCCCCCGCGGGGCGGCCTGTCAGCACCAGCAGGATGGCGCCGATCGGCCCCTCGACCAGGGACCCTTCACCCGCGGACCAGTCGCAGTCGGTGGCCGCGAGCCGGATGCCGCGCATCCGGCGGCGGGCGAAGAAGGGCCAGGACATCTCCCACACGCGCTGCGCCGCCACGGCCCCCGCCGCGGGTGGCACGGGGCGCTCCCTGCCGAGCGGGACGGCGATGTCCTGGCCGTGCACGATGGCGTCGATCAGCGGCTCCAGGTCGCTGATCACGGGCGCCTTCCTGCGGGAGCCGACCATGGCCCGCAGGAGGATCCCGTACTGGCGCACGGGGAGGGCGGCCTGCCGTACCGCGGAATCGTGGACCATGCGGTCGAAGCCGCCGCGTGCTTTGAGGAACTCGGTCAGCCCGAAACGCCAGCCCATCTGGGCCAGCGTCAGGTGCGCGGCCACGTCGCGGACCCGCCAGCCCTGGCACAGGGACGGGGTCTCCCACTCCTGGTCCGACAGGCCGTCGAACAGGTCGGCGAGGCTGGATCGCTCCTGGTCGATGGCCTGCCACAGCTCGTCGCGGTTCATCGCGGCTCCGCTCAGGATGATACGATTATGGAACTATATTGATTCGATAATCTGTCTAATGTCAAGGAGTTGGCGGTGAACCTCGGCCTGCTGTGCTTCTTCCCTCACCGTGCGATGGAGGCCAGGGTCATGGACGCACTGGCGGCGGCGGGCTTCGACGACGTCACGCTGGCGCAGGCCCGTGTCTTCCAGCGCGTCGGGCCCGACGGCACTCGTCTGACGGACCTCGCCGAGCAGGCCAGGGTCAGCAAGCAGACGACCACGTTCCTGGTGGACCAGCTCGAGCGCGCCGGCTACGTCGAACGCGTCCCCGACCCCACGGACGCCCGCGCCCGCCTCGTGCGCATTGCCCCCCGCGGCCGGGAGGCGGTCGCCATGGCCCGCCAGATCGAAGCGGAAGTCGAAGCCGAATGGACCGCCCACCTAGGCAAACGCGACACGGAAACCCTCCGCCGCATCCTCACCAACCTCCGCGACATCACCGACCCCTACCGCTGACCGCCCTGCTCCTTACGGCCCGCCCGACGTCACGGTAGCCGGTTCGAACCAGCCCAGCCCAGGACCACCATTCGTCGACTCGAGGAACACGGCTAGGACGGGACCGACAGACCGCCTAGGCGTTCTTCTCGGTGGTGACGCCGGCGGCGGTGACGATGACGAGGCTGGCGGCGACGATGAGTTCGGCCCAGAGGAAGGCGCCGTAGTCGAAGACCGAGCCGATGGGCGGGCTGCCCGGGGCGGCGTTGCGGAAGCTGACCAGGGCGAACAGGGTGGCGGCCATCCAGGCCATGGCCGGCCAGACCAGGCCGCGGCGCTGCCCGACCAGGATCCAGGTGGCCGCGAGGACGGCCAGCGCCAGCGCCCACATGATGATCATCATGAGCCAGCACAGGATGAGGCTGCCGCGCGAGCGGGTGACCAGGACCTCGAAGGACGCGTATCCGGGGCCCGCCTCGCGCTTCTGGACCTTGACATGAAAGAACGGGTCCGTGTCGCGCAGCGACAACGAGACGGGAACCGGCTTGCCGGCGGACAGCACGGAGAACCCGATGGTCGAGCTGTAGCGGTCGAAGGGGTAGTCCGTCACGATCCCCTCGGCGGGCATGCGCAGGCGGCTGAAAGAGACGCGCTGGTGGGCGGGGTAGATCACCTCGCCGTTGCGCTCCAGCGAGGTGGTCTGCAGCGTCAGCTCCTTGCTCAGCGTGGCCCCCGATGCCAGGTCGCCCTGCGCCTCGGGGAAGACACTCACGTTGAGCGTCCGCGAACCGGGGTCGAGCTTCTGCACGTCGGCGATCAGATCGACGCGGTTCGGCGAGCGGGTGTCGCCCACGGTCCAGGTGGCCTCGCGGCTGTCGCGCTCGCTCAGGTAGAGCCCCAGCCCGCCCGCCACCACCGCGACCAGCAGCACTGCCTGGACGGCCACACGAAGTGATCGAGACATGACTCCATGAAATCAGCCGGCGGTGGTAATCACGGCGACGGTGGGTAGTAAGCGTTCTTGAGAGAGCATGCAAAATCGTGGCTAAAGTGGATATTTGACCACTTGTCGGGCACGAGAGGGGTCGCTGATGCGGACGGTGGCTGGCGCGCTGGCTCTCGCGCTGCTCCTCACAGCGGGATGCACATCCAACAGCGGCGGAGACCGCAATCCACTCACCGGTCAGCAACAGCAACCGGAACAACAGCAGGCGAAACTGGAGATCACCCCGGCGGACGGCGCCACGAAGGTGCCCCCCGACGCGGCCGTGAGCGTGAAGCTCGCGGCAGGCAAGGTGACCCGGATCAGCGTGGCCGACGGCAAGGGCCGCGAGGTCGCCGGGGGCGTGGCCGCCGATGGCAGGTGGCTTCCTCGCTGGCCGTTCCATCCGTCCGAGACCTACACCGTCAGGGCGGAGGCGACCGGCGCGGACGGCAAGGCGGTGCAGGGCGAGGCGAAGTTCACCACACTGAAGCCCAGGCGCGTCCTGCAGAGCGGCATGGCCCCGCTCGACGGCGAGAAGGTGGGCGTGGGCATGCCCGTCCAGCTCCTGCTGTCGCACTCCGTCACCGACAGGAAGGCGGTCGAGCGGTCGCTGACCGTGCAGATGTCGCAGCCGGTCGAGGGCGCGTGGAGCTGGGTGAGCGACCGCGAGGTGCAGTTCCGCCCGCACGAGTACTGGCCGGCCGGCGAGCGGGTGAAGGTCGTCGCGCACCTGGCGGGCGTCAAGGCCGGCGACGACCTGTGGGGCGCCAAGGACCGCAGCACCTCCTTCACCGTCGGCGCCAGGCACATCACCAAGGTCAACGCCAAGACCCACCAGGCCGTCGTGACAGACGACGACAAGGTCGTCAAGACGATCCCGGTCAGCCTCGGCAAGCCGGGCGACGACAGCTATTCGGGCACGATGATCGCCCAGGAGAAGGCCGCCGACATCATCATGGACTCGGCCACCACCGGCCATCCGGGCGAGTACCGCATCCCGACCAAGTGGAACGTCCGGCTGACCTACAGCGGCACGTTCGTCCACGCCGCCCCCTGGTCGACCGGCGCGCAGGGCAACTCCAACGTCAGCCACGGCTGCGTGAACGTCAGCCCGGCCAACGCCAAGTGGTTCTACGAGTTCACCCAGCGCGGCGACATCGTCATCGTCACCGGCACCTCGAGGAAGCTCCGGTTCGGCAACGGCCCGACACCGTGGGCCAAGTCCTGGGAGCAGTGGCTGGCGGGCAGCGCCCTGGGCAAGCCGGTCAGCGTCTCACCGCTGACAGGATGAGGAGCACAATCCCCAGAAAGATCAGCAGAAACCCGATCAGCACGTTCCAGGTGCCGAACACCCCGAGGACCGTGGGACTGACGTAGTAGACCGCGAGCCACACGAGGCCGAGGGCTGCCGCCAAGGGACCTGACCAGCGGGGCATGCGTCCTCCTTCAGGGATCGGCACGTCCCTGTCTATCGCGGGGTACGGCGGGCCGCACCTGGAATCCGCTGATCGACTTGCGGATCAGGTAGCCCCACTCGTCGCGGATCCGGCGCCGCTCGTCATCCGGCGCCTCGGCCAGTGCGAGCCCGGCACCGCCCAGCATCCAGAAGGAGAACTTGATCAGGCTCTGGAGCGCCTTGTCGGCCACGTACCCGGCCTGGACCAGCGCCATGATCATGGTCTCGACCATCGGGTAGGCGTACTTCTCCTCGCACGTGCGCCAGCGGCTCCAGCCCAGTGCCGCGGGGCCCTCGAGCCAGACGAGCCTGCCGTACAGCGGGTCGCAGCACTTGTCGAGGAAGGCGTCGAGCGCCTGCATGGCGGCCTCCCACGGGTCGGAGGAGGTCGCCTTCTCGGCGATCTCCCGCATGACGACCTGCTCCATCCGGTCGAGCACGGCCTCGAAGAGCGCCTGCTTGCTGGCGAAGTGGTGGTAGACGGCGCCCCTGGTCACCTGGCTGGCGGCGGCGACGTCCTCCAGGGCGGTCCTGGCGTATCCGCGCTCGGCGAACAGGGCGGTGGCCTCGTCGAGGAGGGCCGCCTTGGTGGCTTCTGAATACATTTCGCGCCGGGAGCGGGCCGATGACATACGCTGAGTTTATCGACATACTCTGTGTATGTGTCCTTCTGTGAGTAGGTGATCGCACGTGGGGAACTGGGATCGGGCCCACCGGAGATACCGGCTGGTCCACGCGGCCGCGGAGGGCTTCACCGCCAGTGGTTCGCTCGAGCCCTGGCTGCCCGAGATCGAAGCCGAGTACGGCGACTTCGACGCCTTCCTCCGCGACGTGCAGGTCCGGTACTTCCGCGGGATCGAGGCCCGGCTCGAGAACGGTTCCGCGTTCGCCGAGGTGGCAGCGGCCTATCCGGAGATGCACCGGCTACTGGGCGCCTACGCCGGCCATCCCGCGCTCACCGAGGGGCACGACCGATTCCGCCGTTCCGTGCTGGCCGTCACGGGGATCGACCCGGGCGTGCCGTACGAGAAGGGAACGTCCGATGTTCGACCCGTTCGCACCAGGTTTTACCGAAGATCCCTATGTCCAGTACGCCGCCCTGCGTGAGCATGAGCCGGTGCACGAGAACCCGTTCGGGTTCTGGCTGCTGACCCGCTACGAGGACGTGTCGTCGCTGCTGCGCTCCGGCCATTCGGTCGAGGAGCGGCACGTGGTCTCCGAGGGGGTCTTCGAGCAGATCCGCCAGGACACCTTCGGCGGCGAGACGCAGCGCATGACCGGCCTGTCCATGCTCGACAGGGACCCGCCCGACCACACCAGGCTGCGCAGGCTGGTGTCCAAGGCGTTCACCCCGCGGGCCGTGCAGGCGCTGCGGCCGCGCATCGTCGAGCTCACCAACGGTCTGCTCGACGACATCGAGCGGGCGGGGCAGGTGGACCTGGTCAGCTCGCTGGCCTTCCCGCTGCCGTTCGCGGTGATCGCCGAGATGCTGGGCACGCCGCCGGCCGACCACGAGCGGCTCAGGAAGCTGACCGGGATCGTGGTGCGCTCCCTCGAGCCGGTGGCCGACCCCGACACGGCCAAGGCGATCATGGACGCCGACCACGAACTGTCGGAGATGGCACGCGAGATGATCGCGTGGAAGCGCGCCAACCCCGCCGACGACCTGCTCACCGCGCTCATCCAGGCCGAGGACGACGGGGACGTCCTCGACGACGACGAGCTGGTGGCCCAGACCCTGCTGCTCTACATCGCCGGCCACGAGACCACGGTGAACCTCATCGCCGGCGGAGCCCTCCACCTGCTGCGCAACCCCGACCAGCTGGCGCTGCTGCGCGAGGACCCTGGGCTGGTGGAGAACGCGGTCGAGGAGATGCTGCGTTACGACAGCCCGGTCCAGCAGAGCCGCCGGATCACGCTCGAGCCGACCGAGGTGGGTGGCGTCGAGATCCCCGCCGGCCAGTTCGTCCTGGTCAGCCTGGCCTCGGCCAACCGCGACGAGGGCTTCTGGGGCGACGACGCCGACCGGTTCCAGGTACGGCGGGCCAACGCGCGCCAGCACCTGTCCTTCGGCGCAGGCCATCACCACTGCCTGGGTGCCTCACTGGCCAGGCTGGAGGCCGCCGTGGCCTTCGACCTGCTCGTCGCCCGTTTTCCCGGCCTGAAGCTGGACGGCGACGTGGAGTGGAACGGCCGGATCAACCTGCGCGGCCCCGGCCGCCTGCCGGTCGCGGTCCGCTAGCCGAGCTCGGCCCGCATCCCGGCCAGCAGCCAGGCCAGGCCGCGCTCGAAGACGGCGTCGAGGTCCTGGGCGGCGGCGACGATCCCGGCCACGCCGGGACGCTCGCCGGACCTGAGAATGAGATCGTCCAGGGCCTCCTCGCCGAGCTCGCCGCCCTGCTGCTCGGCGAAGGCGGCCCCGACCGCGTAGTTGCTCACGGTGACGAACGCGGCCGCCGCCGACTCGGCCGTGAATCCCGCCTCCATCAGGCGTCCGACCAGCTCGTCGAGGTAATCGACCTGATAGTCCGCGGTGGGTCTGGCCGTCAGCAGCAGCAGCGCGCCGTCGCGATGCGAGCGGACGGCCTTGCGCTGCGCGCGTGCCAGCTCGGCCAGCCAGTCCTGCCACGTCTCCGGCAGCGGCCCCCTGGCGACCGCCTCCTGGACCATGGCGCGGCCCATCGCGTCCAGCAATTCCTGCTTGCTCGCGAAATGCCAGTAGAGCGCCGTGGCGTGCGCGTCCAGCTCCTTGGCCAGCCGCCGCAGCGACAGCTTCTCCAGCCCGACGTCGTCGAGCAGGCGCAGCGCGGTGCGCACGATGAGGTCACGGTCGAGGGCCATCGCCGCCGATCCTAGCCTCCTAAACAGTGTTGAGGTACAGTGACTCAACACTGTTTAGGAGGCATCGTCATGGAAGAGCTCCGCCTGGGCGTGGTCAGAGGGATCACCTACGGCCACTTCGCCCCGCCCGAGAAGTTCGTGCCGGCGGCCCGAGAGCTCGGCGCCGGCGCGGTCCGCGCCTACCTGTACTGGCAGCAGGTCGAGCCCGAGCCGGGCCGCTTCACCTGGGACACGGTCGACTCGCTGCTCGCCCAGCTCGACGGCGAGGAGGAGGCCTGGGTCACCGTCTGCTCCAGCTCGCTGTGGGCGACCGAGAAGGCCACCGACTTCCTGCCGCCCTCCCCCGCCCGCGACCTGGACGCCTACAAGGCCTTCGTCCGCGAACTGGTCGCGCACTGCGCCGGGCGGGTGAAGTACTGGCAGTGCGACAACGAGCCGTCGGTCCCCATCCTGTGGGCGGGCACCCGCGAGCAGTACGCCGCCCAGCTCGCCGCCTTCGCCAGCGCCGTCCGCGAGGCGGACTCCGCCGCGACGATCGTGCTGGCCGGGATGCCGCCCAACGACGAGCACGGCGTCTTCGCCTACCTGGCCGAGCACAGCCGCGACCACTTCGACGTCTTCGACATCCACCTGTACGGCGACGCGTACCGGATCCCCGAGCGGATCGAGGAGTGCAGGGCGCTGATGGCCGCGCACGGCTACCAGAAGCCCGTCGTGGCCGGCGAGTACAGCGGCCCGGTCCCCTTCCAGATTCCGGAGGTCTTCCCCTACCTGGGCCACGTGATGGAGGAGGTGATGAAGCCGGCCAACGCCGAGCAGGGCTACAGCTCAAGCGACCTGGGGCGCAAGGCCCCCGAGCACGACGCGATGGTGGCGCTCTACGAGCGGATGGCCGAGCTGCCCACCGAGGTGCAGATGTTCATGGAGGGATGCCCGCCCGAGGCCGAGCGCCTGCGGCACCGGTGGAACGCCCGCGACATCGTGATCCGCAACCTGCTCGCCCTGTCGGCAGGCATCCGGCTCACGCTGTGCTGGAACCTCGCCCCCGAGATGCCGCGGGTGAGCATCCCGTACCAGGTGATGACCTTCATGTTCGACAAGCTCAAGCTGATGGACTATGACGGCGACGCGCTGGGCCGGCGCTACCCGTCGGGCGAGGCGCTGGCGCTGACCAACCGGATGCTGCGCGGGGCGGGCGAGGTGGTCAGGCGGGAGGTGCCGGGCAGCCCTGAGCTGTACGTGTTCGAGGTGGACCGCGGGTCGCGGCCGCCGCTGGTGGTGGCCTGGGAGCGTCGCGACGAGCTCACGGGCGAGGACCTGCCGCCCACGCCGTTCGAGTGGCCGTGGCCGCACCCGGCCGTGGCGGCCGTGAACGCGCACGGCGAGGCGGTCTCCGCCCGCGTCGCCGGTGGCCGGGTGCTGGTCGATCTCACCTCGGCCCCCGTCTTCCTGGAGGCCTGACGCGCGGCTAGGCGGTGAGGACGCCGCTGGTCAGCAGGCCGAGCAGGGCGACGCCGACGATGACGCGGTAGATCACGAAGGCGTTGAGCGAGTGGCGGGCGACGAACTTCAGCAGCCAGTCGATCGACAGGTAGGCCACCACGAAGGAGACCGCGGTGCCCACGACGAGCGGGAGCACGCCCACGCCGCCGCCCGTGGCGTCCTTGAGCTCGTAGAGGCCGGCACCGGTCAGCGCGGGGATCGACAGGAAGAACGACAGCCTGGTCGCCGCGACCCGGTTCAGCCCGCGGATCAGGCCGGTGGAGATCGTCGCGCCGGAGCGGCTGAAGCCGGGGAACAGCAGCGCGAGGATCTGCGAGGAGCCCACGATCATGGCGTCGGCCAGGGTGGTGTGCTCCTCGCCGCGCTTGAGGGTGGCCATCCTGTCGGCGGCGTACATGATCCCGCTGCCGACGATCAGCGAGCCGGCCACCACCCACAGCGAGGCGAGCGGCCCCTCGATGAGCGGCTTGAACAGCAGGCCCGCGACCACGATCGGGATGGTGGCGAAGACCACCCACCAGGCGAACTTGTAGTCGTGATCCTTCCTGGCCTCCGCGTTGGTCAGCCCGCGCCCCCAGGCGACGACGAAACGCACGATGTCGCGGAAGAAGTACACCAGGACCGCGGCGATCGCCCCGACCTGGATCACGGCGGTGAAGCCCACCACCGCGTGGTCGGTCACCGGGATGCCCATGAGGCCCTCGGCGATCTTGAGGTGGCCGGTGGAGGAGACGGGCAGGAACTCCGTCAACCCCTCCACCACGCCGAGGACGATGGCCTGGCCGATGTCGATCGCGCTCACGCGCAGAGTGTATTGCCGGGTTAGTCCTTCCGAGACGCGAAACCCCGGATCAGGATGTCGATGGTTGCGGAGAAGCGGCTGTCGAAGTCGAGCCCGGCACCGGTGGCGAACGACTCGGCCAGCAGCGGGAAGTCGTCGGCGGGCAACTGCTCCCCCATCGCGTCCTCGTGGCCCGGCGTGGCGCCCGCCTCGGCGAGCGTGTGCCCGATGACGAACATCGTGACCGCGTTCAGCGTGTCCATGGCCCGCCCGAGGCCCACACCCTGGGAACAGAGCACGGCCAGCCCCGACTCCAGGATGCGGAAGGCGCCGGGCGAGTTGACCGGCCGGGTGGCCAGCACGCCGAGCATGGCGGGGTGCTCGAGCAGCGTGGCGCGCAAGCCGTGGGCGATGTCGGCCACGGCCTGCTGCCACGGCGTCTCCGGGTCGGGCGTGAGGCGGGCCATCGACCGCTCGAGCATCCGCTCCACCATGCCGTCCAGCAGCTCGGCCTTGCTGGCGACGTAGTAGTAGAGCGTCATCCCCTCCACGCCCATCGCGGTGCCCAGTTTGCGGGTGGACAGGGCGGCCAGGCCGTGCTCGTCGACGAAGTCGATCGCCGCGTCGAGGATCTTCTCCCTGCTCAACCCGGCTCGGGGCCTGGACCTGCGGTCGGCCATGGAAAGCACACCCCTTGACTTATCTTGCACCGTAAGAAACACTTTCTCTTGCAGTGCAAGAATAACCGAAGGGGGAGCTTCCCATGCTGATCGCCGCCATGTCCCGCAGGCTCAACGAGGGCGTCGACTACGCCACCTTCCGCAAGGCCTGGATCCCGGACGAGATCGTCCCCGGCGACCCGCGCACCCGCGTCCTCAGCGCGCTGAACGTCGAGGATCCCCGGGAGCTGCTCACCATCGCGCTGATCGAGAACGCCGAGGCATCCGAGATCCCCGCCTGGATGGAGCGTCTGACCCCGATCGAGGCCCGCCGCTACGAGCGCATCAAAGACCTGGTCAGCGAGCCGACGCTGAACGCGGTCTACGAAGTCGTCTCCGAGGACGACCTGTCCAAGCCCATCGCCGGGTGAGCCGCCCGGCAGCGCAGGCGGACGAAGGCCAGCCGTCCGAGCGCCGCCACCCGCTCGGGCAGGGCCTCCTGGTCGCCCTGGTGGCGGTTCACCTCGCTCACGGTCACCTCGACCGCGGTGAAGCCGGGCGCCCTGGCCATCCGCTCCGCCGCGATCCTGGCGGTGCCGACGGCGACGAACCCGTCGAAGACCACCGCGACCCGGGCGGTCTCCCACAGCACACCCCGTCGCACGCTCAGCAGGATCGTCCGGTCGTCGGCCCGGACCGCCCCCGACACCGGCACGGCCCGCAGCCCCTCGGTGACCAGCACCGCGACCAGGTCCGCCGGCCAGCTCGGCAGGATGGTCACCAGGCTCCGGCCACCTGCCTGGTCGTGGCGTTGAGCCTGTTGAACAGGTTGGTCACGCCGATCATCAGCACGATCGCGGCCAGCCCCTTCTCGTCGTAGTGGTCGGCCACCTCGTCCCAGACGTCGTCGGGCACCGCGTCGCCGCGGTCGGCCAGCCGGGTCGCGTGCTCGGCCAGGTTCAGCGCCGCACGCTCGGCATCGGTGAAGTAGGACGTCTCACGCCAGGCGGCCACCGCGAACAGCCGCTCGTCGGTCTCACCGGCCTTCTTGGCGGTCTTGGCGCCGGCGTCGACGCAGGCGCTGCAGCCGTTGACCTGGCTGACGCGCAGGTGCACCAGCTCCATCGTGGTCTGGGGCACGCCGCCTTCCTTGGCGGCCTTGAACAGCGACTGGATGGACTCCATCGCGCCTGGCAGGAGCATGGCCGGATTCTTCATTCTCGCCTGCATGTCGGGCTTCCTTCCGATTGGTTCGGCATCTGCGAACAACGGTAGGAGTGGGGGTGTTCGCCTGGCTTCTCCATTCCTGATCGTGTTGACTTGGCCTGGTGACCAGCGATGAGACGCGAGACGGGGTGCCGCTCACCAATCTCGATCAGCCGCTGTTCGACGGCGCGGACGCGACGAAGCGGGACCTGGTCGACTACCTCGACGCCGTCCGCGACCGGATCATCCCGGTCCTGCGGGACCTGCCGCTGTCGGTGATCCGGGTGCGCCCAGGCCAGCCGGCGTTCATGCAGAAGAACGTGCCCAAGTACGCGCCGTCGTGGGTGCGGACCGTGTCGGTCTGGGCGGAGACGTCCCGCCGCCAGGTGTCCTACGCGCTGTGCAACGACCGCAGGACCCTGCTGTGGTTCGCCAACCAGCGCGCCGTGGAGTACCATCCCGCGCTGCTGCGCGGCGACCACCTGGTGCTCGACCTCGACCCGCCTGCCGGCGAACCGTTCACGCTCGCCGTACGGGCCGCGCAGCTCGTACGGCAGGCAGGGGCGGCGGCCGGGCTGAGCGGCGCGGTGAAGACCAGCGGCGCCAAGGGCTTGCACGTGTTCTTCCCGCTGGAGCCGGGGAGCTCGATGGACGACCTGGCGGCGGCGACCAGGGCGCTGGCCGCGCGGGCCGAGCGGATCGACCCCGAGCTGGGGACGACGGCGTTCATCCGCGAGGACCGGGAGGGCAAGGTGTTCCTGGACTCCACCCGGGCGGGCGGGGCGACGATCGCGGCCGCCTACAGCCCGCGGGTGCGCCCGTGCGCGCCGGTGTCCTTCCCCGTGGCCTGGGACGACCTCGACCGGGTCACGCCCGCGGACTTCACCATCAAGACCGCGGTGGGGCTGCTCGGCGACCGCGATCCGTGGGCGGAGCTGATGCCGGAGCCGCAGCCCCTGCCCGCGGACCTCGTCGAGGAGGGCCACACGATCCCCGTCGCCCGCGTCCAGGCCATGCACGAGGGCAAGCGGCGTAAGCGGCTCACCGATTCCGACGCAGGATCTTGATCGCGTTGATCGTCAGCATGCCGCGCCACTCCAGCGGCGACTGAGCGGAGAAGCCGGCGTACTCCACCGGCCAGCCACCGTCGTCCTGCTGCAGGCCGGCCAGCCGGTCCAGATCGGCCCGTACCACGGCCGGGTCGAGCAGAGCGCGGGCGGGGCCGTCGGGGTAGGGGGCGAAGTCGAGCGGCCGGACGTACTCCTCCTCGGTGCCGCCCGCCACGTGCACCCGCCCGTCGGCGGGGATGAACCTGCCCAGCTTGGCCAGCAGGTCGGCGTCGCCCACGGTGTCGAGGAAGCGGACCGCGAAGGACAGCACCAGCGAGTGCGGCATCTCGTCCAGCGCGGCGATGGCCGACCTGCAGTACTCGGTGGCGCGGGCCAGCCACGGATGCCCGGCCACAGCCGGCACACGGTGCGCGGTCGCCGCGACGATCGAGGTGATCTGCAGCGAGGACACGGTGGGGTCGGCGCTCGCCCACCAGGGCGCGCAGCCGGCGGGATCGCTGACCGGCAGCGCGAACGGCAGCCCGCCGTCGGGCAGCGTGACCGACGCCAGCCAGTCGCACAGCTCGAGCGCCCGCGGCGAGGGAACGTCCTCGAACACCTCGAAGGCGTGCAGCGCGCCGCCCGGCTGGCTCTCCCCCGCGCGCAGGTCGGGCTCGAGCCCCCAGCCGTACCCGCCGTCAGGATTGCGGTAGGCCTCCAGCGCCGCCAGTGTGGCGGCCGGGTCGCCCTCACCCATGAGCACCCTGAAGCGGTGCCGGTCGAGGATGCGGGCGTGGGTTGCCATGAAGGACTTCGCCTTGTTCGTATCCATGTCACCCACGCTAGGTCTGACCTGCGGCTACGGTCTTGTAGATTTCAGCCGTCCGCGGGCCGCTAGGCGGTGACCGCGCGCCAGGCGACGGGGCTGGACAGGATCATGCTGCTCGACGGCTGGCCGTGCTGGGCCAGCTGGTCGATCAGCGCCTCGAACTCCACCATCGAGGTGGTGGTCACGCGCAGCAGGCAGCAGGTGTCGCCGGTGAGCCGGTCCACCTGGAGGATCTCCGGCCAGCTCAGCACATTCTCATCCCGCAGCACGCACAGCGGCCCGTAGCACGACATCCGGATCACAGCCTGGACGTGCCGCCCGGCCAGCTCCGGATCCACCTTCGCGTGATACCCGGTGATGATTCCGGATTCCTCCATGCGCCTGACCCGCTCGGCCACCGCCGGTGCCGACAGGTGCACCCTGCGCGACAGCTCGCTGTAAGAAAGCCGGGCATCGGCCTGCAATTCGGCCATAAGGGCCCAATCCATCGCATCCATTGTCACTCCTTGTGACTCTCAAAGCCGAAGCCGCTCAATGGCTTCAGATCGTAAACCAGAACGCGCCATGCACCATCGAACGCACCTGTGGTGACCGGCGATAACCAGCGACGATGTGGGCATGGTCACGCCCTACGACGACTATGTGGGCACAGCGACGCTGCACAGCCTGCAGCACCCGCTCACCGACGCCCCCGAGGAGCCAGCCTTCCTGGTGACCACCCAGGTCATGGAGCTGTACTTCGGACTGCTCCGCACCGAGTGGCGCCTTGCTCAGCGCCAGCTCGACGCCGACGACGCCGAGGCGGCCACGCTCTCGCTGCGCCGCAGCGTGCGGCACTTCGAGGCGCTCAACGCCACCTGGGCCTCGCTCAGCTGGCTCACGCCCGACCAGTTCAACCGCTTCCGCCCGGCGCTCGGCGAGGCCTCGGGATTCCAGTCGGCCATGTACCGGCACGTGGAGTTCCTGCTCGGCAACAAGAGCTCCGCGCTGCTGCGCCCCTACAAGCGCGTCCCCGAGGTGTACGGCGAGCTGCACGCCGCCATGCAGGCCCCCAGCCTGTACGACTCGGTGCTGGCGCTGCTGGCCAGGCGGGGATTCGACGTGCCCGCCGAGATCCGCGCCGAGGACGCCGAGCCGGATCCCCGGGTCGAGGCGGCCTGGCTGGCGATCTACCGCGGCACCGCCACGGACCTGCGCGAGCTGGCCGAGACCCTGGTCGAGCTGGCCGTGCAGTTCTCCGACTGGCGCTACCGGCACGTGCTGGCCGTACGCCGCTCGATGGGCGGCAAGCCCGGCACAGGCGGCTCCAACGGTGTGCGCTTCCTGGAGCAGAGCGCCAGGCGCGACGTCTTCCCCGAGCTGTGGTCCGCCCGCACCCACCTGTGAGGAGCCCCCCATGGAGGTCACCGTCATCGGCGCCGGCCTGGTCGGCTGCCTGCTGACCTGCTTCCTGGCCCGCCGCGGCCACGAGGTCACGCTCTACGAGCGCCGCCCCGACCCGCGCACCGGCCAGGAGGACAAGGGCCGGTCGATCAACCTGGCCATCTCCGAGCGCGGCCTGGACGCGCTGCGCCGGGTCGGGCTGGCCGACCGCGTGCTGGCCGAGGCGCTGCCGATGCGCGGCAGGATGATGCACGCCGTGGACGGCACGCTGACGTTCCAGCACTACAGCGCCGACGGCCGGCAGGCGATCAACTCGATCGGCCGCGGCGCGCTCAACCGGCTCCTGCTGGAGGCGGCGCTGGAACTGCCGGGCGTCACGGTCCGCTTCGACCACCGCCTGACGGGGATCTCCGGCGGCGAGCTCGAGTTCAACGGCTCCATCAAGGAGAAGGCGCAGGTCGTGCTCGGCGCCGACGGCGCCTACAGCGCGGTGCGCGAGCGGCTGCGCGGGCTGCCCGGCGTGAACTACAGCCAGGACTACCTGGACTACGGCTACAAGGAGTTGACCATCCCGCCGGGGTCGGGCCTGGATCCTGGCGCGCTGCACATCTGGCCGCGCGGCTCGTCCATGATGATCGCGCTGCCGAACCCGGACGACTCGTTCACCTGCACGCTGTTCTGGCCGTCCGCGGACTTCGACCTGCCCGATCCGCTGTCGTACTTCACCCGCCACTACCCCGACGCCGTCATGCCTGACCTGGCCGCCGACTTCGCCGCCAACCCGGTCGGGCATCTGGTCACCGTACGCTGCTCGCCGTGGCAGCTGACCGCTGACGAGGTGACGATCGGCCTGGTGGGCGACGCGGCGCACGCCATCGTGCCCTTCTACGGCCAGGGGGCCAACTGCGGGTTCGAGGACTGCGTCGAGCTGGACCGCTGCCTGGACGAGACGGGCGACGACTTCCCTGCCGCGCTGGAGCTGTACGAGCGGCGGCGCAAGCCCAACGCCGACACGATCGCCGACCTGGCGCTGGACAACTTCGTCGAGATGCGCGACCGGGTCGCCTCCCGCGCCTTCCTGGCGGGCAAGCGGTTCGAGCACGCGCTCGAACGGCTGCTGCCCGGCCGCTACGTGTCGCGCTACGAGCTGGTCTCCTTCTCCACGGTCCCCTACTCCGACATCAAGCGGCGCATCAGCCGCCAGCGCCTCACCCTCGCCGCCGCGGCGGGCGGGCTCGGGCTGCTGGGCTACCTGGCGTTCAGACTCTCCGCAGCAGCCAGAGGCAGGTCTCGCTAGCCCGCCGAGGCGGTGTGATTAGCTGATCGGGTGGAAGCGTGTGTTTTCGACCTCGACGGCGTCCTCGTCGACTCCGAGCCCGTCTGGGAGTCGGTGCGCCGGGCCTACGTGGCCGACCACGGCGGCACCTGGCAGCCCGACACCCAGTCGCGCCTGATGGGCATGAGCACCTCGGAGTGGGCCTCCTACCTGCACTCTCTGGGGGTACGGCAGTCGCCGCCCGAGATCGCGCGCGGGGTGGTCGACGAGATGGCCGCCCGCTACGCCGCCGGGGTCCCGCTGCTTCCCGGCGCGGTCGAGGCCGTCAAGCGCATGGCCGCCGCGGTACCCGTCGGCCTGGCCAGTTCCTCGCCGCGGCGGCTGATCGACGTGGTGCTGTCGGTGACCGGCCTCGGCGAGTACTTCGCGGCCACCGTCTCGACGGAGGAGGTGGCCCGCGGCAAGCCCGCCCCCGACGGTTACCTGGAAGCCGCCTCCCATCTCGGCGTCGCCCCTGACAGGTGCCTGGCCGTGGAGGACTCGAGCAACGGCCTCCGCTCGGCCCACGCCGCCGGCATGCGCGTGATCGCCATCCCGCACCCCGCCTACCCTCCTGCCCCCGACGCCCTGGCGATGGCCTGGCGCGTCCTGCCCGGCCTCGACGCCCTGACGCCCGAGCTGCTGTGATCCGCCCGCGCACCGCTCACGACCTCGAGGCCTGCGTCAGCGCCCTGCGCCAGGTCCAGGCCGCCGACCGCTACCCGGTCGACTGGCCCGACGACCCGCGCCGCTGGCTCACGCCCGGTGATCTGATCCAGGCCTGGGTGGCGGTCTCCGGCGCCGTGGTCGGGCACGTCGGGATCGCCCGTGCGGAAACCCTCGAACCGGCCGTGGCGGAGGCGCTCGGCTCGTCCACGGGGAAGGCGCTGACGCGGCTGTTCGTCACCCCGGCCGCCCGCGGCACCGGGCTCGCCGCCCGGCTGCTCGACACCGCGTCGGAAAGCGGGGAGCGGCTGACGCTGGAGGTGTCGCACGAGGGCACGGCCGCCATCGCGTTCTACGAACGGGCAGGGTGGCGCCGGGTGTGCAGCACAAGGGCACGGTGGCTCGACAGTGCGGGGTTACCCGCCCTGGTGCATCACTATGCGAGCCCGTGAAGCTATCCTTTGTGAATCGTGCGGGACATCACGGTATTCAGCGGCAGTGCACACCCCGAGCTGGCAGAGGAGATCTGCGCCCAGCTGGACACTCCGCTCCACTCTGTCAAGATCGACCGGTTCGCCAACGACGTGCTCGAGGTGCAGTTGCAGGCCAACTGCCGTGAGCGGGACGTCTTCCTGATCCAGCCGCTGGTGCCGCCGGTGCAGGAGCACCTGGTCGAGCTGCTGCTGATGCTGGACGCCGCCAGGGGCGCCTCGGCCGCCCGCACCACCGTGGTGATGCCGCACTACGCCTACGCCCGGTCGGACAAGAAGGACGCGCCGCGCATCTCGATCGGGGCCAGGCTGGTGGCCGACCTGCTGGTGGCGGCGGGCGCGAGCAGGGTGCTGACCATGACGCTGCACTCCCCGCAGGTGCACGGCTTCTTCAGCGTCCCCGTCGACCACCTGCACGCGCTGCGCGAGCTGGCCGCCCACTTCCGCCAGTACGACCTGTCCAACACCGTGGTCGTCTCGCCCGACCTGGGCAACGCCAAGGAGGCGGCGGCCTTCGCCCGCATGCTCGGCGCCGACGTGGCCGTGGGCGCCAAGCAGCGCTTCCCCGACGACCGCGTGGTGATCAGCTCGGTGATCGGCGACGTGACGGGCAAGGACGTGATCATCCTCGACGACGAGATCGCCAAGGGCAGCACGGTCATCGAGCTCCTCGGCCGCCTGCGGGAGCGGGGCGCCAGGTCGGTGCGGGTCGCCTGCACGCACGGCCTGTTCGCCGGCGGCGCCGTCGAGCGCCTCGGCAACCACCCGGAGGTCCTGGAGATCGTCGCCACCAACACGGTCCCGCCGCCCAAGCCCAGCGACAAGCTCACGATCCTGTCGATCGCCCCGGCCCTGGCCGAGGCCATGCGCCGCATCCACGACGGCGAATCCGTCAGCTCCCTGTTCAGCACGTCCTGACGTCGAGCACCCGCGTCAGGCGGGTCAGTGCCCCGGTGATCTGGTCGGGGGTGAGGGCGCGGTCGGTGCGCTGGTAGCGGTAGACGTCGGGGGCCAGGGGCGCGAGGAGGGTGTCCACCAGCGCGTCGGGGTCGGGGGTGCCCGCGGCGACCAGGAGCGAGCGGACGTGGACGCGCCAGAAGCCGTACGCGCCCGTCTCGAAGCGCGTGCGCCCCACCTCCGCACCCAGGACCAGGTGGGCGTGGTTCTCCAGGAGCTCCACCATGGCCGCGTAGAAGGCGGCCAGGCGTTCGGCCGGGGGCGCGCCGGGACCGAGTGGAGGATCCCCGCGTAGGAGCTTTTCCTGTAGCGCGCTCTCGTGCGCGTCGAGCAGCGCCACCGCGATCGAGGCCCGGTCCGGGTAGCGGCGGTACAGGGTCCCGCGCCCCACTCCGGCCGCCTTGGCGATGTCGTCCATCGTCACGTCCTGCGGCGACCTGGCCGCGAACAGCTCCGCGGCGGCCTCCAGGATCCGTGCGCGGTTGCGCGCGGCGTCTGCTCTTTCCATGCATCCGAGTATATGTGGACACCATGTCCGCTTATCGCTTATGCTCTCAACCGGACACAGTGTCCACATAAGGAGAGATCATGAGCAACCTCTTGCACCTCGACGCCAGCGCCCGCCGTAAGTCGTTCTCGCGCGAGCTGTCGAAGGCCTACGCCACCACCTGGCGCGCCGCCCACCCCGACGCCGGCTACGTCTACCGCGACCTGGCCGCCGACCCTGTGCCCCACATCACCGAGGCCTGGACCGAGCTGTGCGACTACGTGCTCGCCCACGAGATCACCGACATCTCCCGGTACGGCGAGGCCGTCCGCACCCCCGCCCAGGAGGAGGCGTGGACGACGCTGAAGCCGATGCTCGACGAGGTGGTGGCCGCCGACGTGGTGCTCATCGGGACCCCGATGTACAACTTCTCGATCCCGTCGTCGCTGAAGGCCTGGCTGGACCAGATCACCTTCCCCAAGATGTCGCTGAAGGGCCGCTCGTTCGTGGTGACCGGCGCGCGGGGCGGCGCCTACGGACCTGGCACGCCGCGCGAGCCCGTCGACCACGAGGAGCGCTACCTGCGCGACTTCTTCAAGGGCCACTTCGCGGTGGAGGACGTCACGTTCATCCACACCGAGCTGACCAACTCCCTGCTCGACCCGGCCATCGCGCACCTGCGGGACAAGCACGAGCACTCGCGCCAGGCGGCACTTGCGGAGGTGACCCGGTGAACTGGCTCGTCCTGTTCCTCGCGGGCCTGGTGGAGGTGGCCTGGTCGCAGAGCATCAAGCCCACCCAGAACTTCACCAAGCCCGTCCCGACCATCATCTCGCTCGTCCTGATGGCGGCCGCGGTACTGCTGCTGTCCTACGCGATGAACACGCTCCCCGTCGGCACGTCCTACGCGGTGTTCACGGGAATCGGCGCCGTCGGCGCGATCACGCTGGGGATCCTGCTCAACGACGACCCCGTTTCCGTGGGAAGGATGGCGGCTCTCGCGCTGATTGTCGGGGGGATAGTCTTGGCGCGAGTAACCACCTGAAACCGGAGGAAGGGCCGCGAATGGGTGAGATTCGGGAGTCCTATCTCGTCGCTGCGTCCTCGGCTGTCGCGCTCCTGCGCGACCCGGCCGTCGCCGCGGCGTGGGACAAGCCCAGCGCGCTGCTGGAGTTCAGCGTCGCGGGGCTGGCGGGACACCTGGCACACCAACTGGTCCGCGTGGAGGCCCTCCTACCCGGCACCGAGCAGGACGTCGACCCGATCCCGCTGCTCGAGCACTACGCCCGCTCCGCCTGGGTCCAGGCGGGTCTCGATCACGAGAGCAACGTCGGCATCCGCCAGGCCGGCGAGGCGGCGGCCAAGGAAGGACCCGCCGCGGTGGCGGCCAGGACCGAAACGCTGCTGGCCGCCCAGCGGACCGCGCTGCCCGCCCAGCCAGACGACCGGATCGTCCACATCGCCTCGTCAGGATGGTCGCTGCGGCTGGACGACTTCCTGCTCACCCGCGTGATGGAGCTCGTCGTCCACGCCGACGACCTGGCCTCCAGCGTCGGCCTCGAGACTCCCGCCCTGCCTTCCACCGTGATCGACCCGGTGGTGGATCTGCTCGCTCGGCTCGCCGTACACAGGCATGGCGCCACAGCCGTCATCAGAACCCTCAGCCGAGCCGAACGCGCTCCCGCCACCATCAGCGCCTTCTGACACCCCCCATGCACCACGATCACCCCCACTTACGACAGCGTGCGACGCGGCCGACCAACTTGGAACGCGCCAGAACGTGGCGCGAAGCAGCAGGCGGGCGGCGGGGCTCGGCGTCAAAGATTGAGCATGCGAAGGGCCGCGGAGACCTCGGCGCCCTTGAGAGCCGTCGCGGGGTCTATCAGCCACTGGCCCACCAGGCCCGTGAGCATCGCCTGGTAGAACGTGCCGACCAGGCGGGCCCGCTCGGGCTCGGCCGCCGGGTCGATGCCCTCGAAGAGCTGGGCCAGACCGTACCGGGCCTCGAGGATGTTCTGGGCGAGCTGTTTGCGCACCTCCGGCAGATGGTCGAGCTGGCTGAGCAGCTCGAACTGCGTGATCCAGAGCGGCCGCAGCCGGTCGAAGGAGGCGATGATCCGGTCCCACGCCGCCTCGAAGCGTTCCGCGGGCGTGGCGTCGGGGCTGATGTCGGCGGCCAGCGCGGCCTCCATCTCGTCGCCCCACTCGCGCATGACCTCGAACAACGCCTCGTTCATCAGGGCGTCCTTGGACCTGAAGTGATAGCCGATCCCGGCCAGGCTCACCCCTGAGGCGTTGGCGATGTCGCGCGCGGTGGTGCGCGAGAAGCCCTTGTCCCGCAGGCACTTCTTCGCGGCTTCCAGAAGATCTTCGCGGTTACCCATGCCTCCAGAGTCTAACACGTACGTCTCAAAACATCGTCCTAGACAAGCGTCTCAGACTTCTGTACCGTTCTCGCCATGACGAACATTCTGATCTCCGGCGCGAGCATCGCGGGCACCTCCATCGCCTACTGGCTGCGGCGTCACGGCTTCACCCCGACGGTCGTGGAGCGGGCTCCGTCGATCCGCGAGGGCGGCTACAAGGTCGACATCCGCGGCAAGGCGCTCGACGTGGTCGAGCGGATGGGCATCATGGACCGGGTCCGCGCCAGGAGCACGGAGATGCGCGTCGCCACCCACTACGACGCCAAGGGCCGCAAGGTCGCCGCGATGGACGCGGACCTGTTCGGCGGGCGCGAGGGCGCCGACGAGGAGATCATGCGGGGCGACCTCAACGAGATCCTCTACGACCTGACCCGCAGCGAGGTCGAGTACATCTTCGGCGACTCGATCACGAGCATCTCCGAGGACGGCCTGGTCACCTTCGAGCGTTCCCCCGCCCGCCGCTTCGACCTGGTCATCGGCGCCGACGGCGTGCACTCCAACACCCGCAGGATCGTCTTCGGCGACGAGTCGCAGTTCATCCGCGACCTGGGCTACCGCGTCTCGATCTCGACCGTGCCCAACACGCTCGGCCTCGACCGCGAGGAAGCGGTGCACGCGGCGCCCGGCCGTACCGCCAACGTCTACAGCACCCGGCACGACACCAGCGCGAAGGCGCTGTTCATGTGGTCGTCCACCGAGCCCTACGACTACCGCGACGTGGCGCAGCAGAAGAGGCAGCTGACCGAGGCCATGGCCGGCGTCGGCTGGAAGGTGCCCGAGCTGCTCACGGCCGTCGGCCAGGCCAGGGACTTCTACTTCGACTCGATCAGCCAGATCCACATGGACCGCTGGTCGCGCGGGCGGGTCGTGCTGCTCGGCGACGCGGCCTACTGCGCCTCCCCCGCCTCGGGGCAGGGCACCAGCCTGGCGCTCGTGGGCGCCTACGTCCTGGCGGGCGAGCTCGCGTCACACGCCAGGATCGAGGACGCCTTCGCGGCCTACGAGCGCGAGATGCGGCCGTTCGTGGAGAAGAACCAGAAGCTCGGCCCGGCCAACGTCAAGGGCATGGTCATCCCGTCAAAGTTCGCGATCTGGGTCCAGCTCCGGGCGATCAAGCTGATGCCGCACATGCCTGGCCGCGACAAGATGATCGAGCGGATCGCCGGTCCCATCCGCGAGGCGGCCGTCGCCATCACGCTGAAGGACTACCAGGCCGGCCACCAGCGCACTCAGGCCTAGGTCGAAGGCCTCCATGGCGCGCTCGGGATGCTCACCCGCAAGAGCCGACGACAGCAGCGGCACCTCGCGCCCGGCGGGATCGATCATGACGCTGGGCGCGACGAGGTCGAGCGCCGACCCGATCGCGAACGACTCGACCGCCGTGAACACGGCGACCACCCGGTCCTTGGGCCAGCCGGCGCCCTCCAGGAGCGACACGGCCCGCTCGTACATCTCAAGAGTGAGCGACGACCTGATCGTCGTGTTGGCCAGCAGCCGGATCGTGTTCGGATGCCGGGCGAAGGCCGCCACGTACGACCTGGCCCAGAGCGTCAGCGCCGTCGGCCAGTGGCCGGCGTCGAGCGCCTCCAGGTCCATCTCGGTGACCACCAGGTCGCGGATGCCCTCGATGATCTCCTCGCGCCCCGACACGTGGTTGTAGAGCGAGGCGGCCCGCACGCCGAGCCTGCGCGCCAGGCGCGTCACCGTCAGCGCCTCCGCGCCCTCCTCGTCCACGAGAAGCAGCGCCTCGGCGAAGAGGCGCTCCCGATCCAGCATCGGCCGTCTGCCCATGTCTTCCATTCTCCGGCAGAGCGGGGTACTGTCCCCTCCCAATAAACTAAAGCATTTAGTTTTGGGTCACGCAGATCGTGCTGTCGCTGGTGATCATCCTGCTGGGCACGCCGGCCGGGTCCGACCCGTACAGCGTGATCTTCCTGGACCAACGGCACCGGCATGCGCATCCGCCGCCGCGACCCCGGACGCTACGCCCAGCTCACGACCGTCGATGTGGAGGAGACCGCGAGTGTCTGACCTGCTGTTCACCGGAGGCACGATCTGGACGGGCCACGACGTCACGCACGCGCTGTCCGTGCGCGACGGCAGGGTGTCCGCCCTGGGCGACGAGGCGGTACGGCAGGGTGGATCCGTGATCGACCTGGGTGGCGGGTTCCTGATGCCGGCCTTCGGCGACGGGCACGCGCACCCCCTGTTCGGCGGGCTCGAGGCGCAGGGCCCGCAGATCAAGCCGTGCACGACGGTGGCGGAGATCGTCGCCGAGGTCGGCCGGTACGCCGCCGGACACCCGGAGCTGGAGTGGATCGTGGGCGGCAGCTACGACCCGACGATCGTGCCCGGCGGCGAGTTCGACGCGCGCTGGCTGGACGAGGTGGTGCCCGACCGCCCCGTGGTGCTGCGGGCCTACGACTACCACACCGTCTGGTGCAACACCCCCGCCCTCGAGCGCGCCGGGATAAAGCCGGACACCCCCGACCCGCGGCTCGGCTGGATCGTACGGCGGGCCGACGGAACCCCGATGGGCACCCTCCGCGAGTGGCACGCCTGCGACCTCGTCCTCGACCTGGTCCCCGCCAAGTCCATGGACGAACTGGTGGAGGGCCTGGCCGAGGCGGGCAGGGCGATGGCCGCCGCCGGCATCACCTGGGTGCAGGACGCCTGGGTCGAGCCGTACATGGTGCCCGCCTACCTGGAGGCCGAGCGCCGAGGCGAGCTGAGGTTCCGCGCCAACCTGGGGTTCCGTGCCGACCCCGACCGCTGGCGCGGCCAGCGCGCGGAGTTCACGGCCCTGCGGCAGCAGGTGGACGGGCGCGAGCTGGTGACGGCCAACACCGTGAAGTTCTTCGCCGACGGGGTCATCGAGGGCGGCACCGCGGCCATGCTCGAACCGTACGCGGACGCCCCGCACTCCTGCGGCATGCCCGTCTGGGATCAGAAGGCACTGGCCGAGGCCGTGGTGGCGTTCGACGCCGACGGGTTCCAGGTGCACATCCACGCCATCGGCGACGGCGGGATCCGGGCGGCGCTGGATGCCGTGGCGCTGGCCGTACGGACCAATGAGCGGTGGGACCGGCGGCCGGTGATCGCGCACACGCAGCTGGTGGATCCGGCCGATCTGGCGCGCTTCGCCGAGCTCGGGGTGATCGCGAACTTCGAGCCGCTCTGGGCGCAGCTCGATCCGCTGCAGACGGAGCTGAGCGTGCCCAGGCTCGGGCAGCCGCGGGCCGACCTGCAGTATCCGATGGAGTCGTTGCGGGCCGGCGGCGCGGTGCTGTCGTTCGGGAGCGACTGGCCGGTCAGCTCGCAGGAGCCACTGCTCGGCATCCAGATCGCCACGACCAGGCAGACCCTCGACGGCTCGCCGCCGTGGACGCCGGATGAGCGGCTCGGGCTGGACGACGCGCTGCGCGCCTACACCTGGGGCGTGGCCTACCAGGCCTTCGCCGAGGACCGCCGGGGCACGCTGGCCGCCGGCATGGACGCCGACCTGGTGTGGCTGGAACGCGACCCGCGCGAGGTGGCGCCGCTAGAACTGCGCCATGTCCCGGTCCTCGGCACGTGGCTGGGCGGCACGCGCGTGGCCTGACCGCGTGCGGATCTGGCCCATCGTGGTCCGGCTCTCGCGGATGCTGCTGACCAGCACGTAGGCGACCAGCAGCAACCCGAGGCAGAGCGCGTCGATCCCCCACCAGGACAGGTCGGCCAGGCGCAGGTTGCCCGCGACGTCGGCGTTCGAGCGGGTCCACCAGGTGACCGCGGCCACCACCGCGGTCCCCGCCAGCCAGGCCCACAGCCGCGGCAGGTCGCCGCCGCGGTGCAGCCTGACCCGCCAGGCCAGGAACAGCGCGATCACGCCGAGCAGCGCGCACAGCCCGATGAGCCACCACGGCAGGCCGAAGGAGACGTGCTCGGCCGCCTGGCCCTTGACGGCCCGCAGCTGCGTCTCGGCCTGCTGCTTGGCGGCGATCGCGGCGTCGAGCTGCCTCTTGAGCTCGGCCACGGTCTCCTTGCGCGCGGTGGGCGCGGGCGGCGTGGCGGCGTCCGTGGGCAGCATTCTGGCGACCACGGTCAGCATGATCGCGATGAACGACAGCGCCAGGATGATCGCCATGAACAGGTCGATGAAGCGCAGGTCGAGCGGCGGTGCGAAGGCCCTGGCGGTACGCCGCCTCACGGCTCCCTCACCAGCGTGTACCGGTGCGGCCGGCCCTCGATCGCGCTCAGCTGCTCGACCGCGGTCCGCAGCGCGTCCAGGCCCTTGGTGAGCTCCTCGGTCCGCCCCCTGGTCAGCGCCAGCTCCTGCACGAGCCCGTGCATGGCTGGCCCGGCTTGCTTGGCGGGCAGGCGCGCCACGTAGGTCAGGAACACCTCGTCCGCCTCGCCGACGGCCATCCGCTCGCCGCGCTCGACGAAGGCCATCAGGCCGAAGGCCAGCACGCTGAGGAACAGCGCGATCAGCGTGACGCCGAACGCGGAGGCCAGCTCGGGCAGCACCTGCGCCTTCAGCGCGGTCATCAGCCGGGCCGGGCTGCCGTCGCCGTCGAGACCGTCGGCGAAGGAGGTGACCATCGCGGCCATGGTCAGCGCCGTGCCGATGAAGCCGAACACCGGCAGCGCCCAGATCAGCGCGTGGTCGAGATGGTGCTTGTTGGCCATTTCGCCCTCGTCCAGCGCCGACCTGGCGCTCAGCACCGCCTCGGGGTCGGTGCCCGCCTCGGCCGCCTCTTTGAACAGCGCGAGCCGCCGGCCGACGAGCGTGTCGGAGTTCGTGCCGGCCGCCTGGATGTTCGCCCGCGCCCGCCTGATCGCGGCGTTCTCGCGCTGGATCTCCGGTACGGCCCGCACGATGCGCAGCACCGTCGTGAGGAAGACCGCGATGATCAACGTGACCACCAGCTCGGCAGCGGTCGGCGCCGTGGTCGCTCCGACGGCCCGCAGCAGCGCGCCCACCGCGCCGGCCAGCATGAGCAACGCCGAGACCACAACGGCCACCGCGGGCGCGAACAGCGAATGGCGCCACCCGAAACTTGACAATCCCTAACTCCGCTTCCGGCCGTGATCAGTCAAGTCCTACCTAACCACACGCAAGGCGGACATGACGGGCTGTTACCGGATTGAGCTATTGGAATGAAGCGTTCCGTTCTGTTATAGTGGAATCAAGCGTTCCGTTCCAAACCTAAGGAGCCCGCCATGACCATCCTCGTCACCGGAGCCACCGGCACCGTCGGCCGTCAGCTGGTCGAGCAGCTCGTCCAGTCCGGGCAGCGGGTCCGCGCACTCACGAGAAACCCCGCCAAGGCCGAGCTCCCCGAGGGCGTCGAGGTCGTGGGCGGCGACCTGGCCGACCCCGACAGCCTCAAGGAGGCTTTCGAAGGCGTCACCGCGGCCCACCTGATCAACTTCGCGGGCGACGACTACCAGCCGCTGAAGAACGGCGAGCGGATCATCGAGGTGGCCGCCGCGGCGGGCGTCAGGCGCATCACCGTGCTGGGCGGCAGGGCCGACGGTCCGATGGAGCAGGCGCTGGCCGCGAGCAGTCTGGAGTGGACGCTGCTGCAGCCGGTGGAGTTCATGTCCAACACGCTGATGTGGTGGGCCGAGTCGATCAAGGCCGAAGGCGTGATCAGGGAGCCGTTCGGCGGCCGGCTGAGCGCGCTGGTCCACGAGGCGGACATCGCGGCGGTCGCGGCGACGGTCCTGGTCGAGGGCGGCCACCACGGCGAGACTCTGACGATCACCGGTCCCGAGGCCATCGCGACCCGGGACAAGGTGCGCATGCTGGCCGAGGCGCTGGGCCGCGAGATCACCTTCGTGGAGCTCACCGAGGAGCAGGCGAAGGCCAAGTGGCGGGCCGACGGCATGGGCGAGGAGACGATCGGCTTCCTCATCCAGGCCCTCGGCAACACCCCCGACATCGGCAAGACGGTCGTCTCGACGGTCGAGGACGTCACCGGCCGCCCCGCCCGCGCCTTCTCCCAGTGGGCGGCCGAGCACGCCGCCGCCTTCACCGCCTAGTTCGCCCCCATCGACGGCCCGCGGCTTCCGCCGCGGGCCGTCGGGCTCACGCGCTCAGCGCCGCGTAGTGGCAGGCGGCCTGCGCCTGCGGTACGGCGGGCAGCACGCTCAGCAGCTCCGAACGGCACCTGCCGTCCACACCCGCCTCCGCGGCCTTGCCGGAGGCCAGCTCCTGGCAGCGGGCGTGGAAGCGGCACCCGCCGGGGATGCGGGTCGGGTCCGGCGGCTCGCCGGACAGCACGATCCGCTCCGGCGACTCGGGCAGCACGCTCAGCAGCGCCTGCGTGTACGGATGCCGCGGCGCGGTCAGCACCTGCTCGACGGGACCCGACTCGACGATCCTGCCCAGGTACATCACCGCCACGCGGTCGGCGATGTTCCAGGCCAGGCCCAGGTCGTGGGTGACGACCAGCGCCGACAGCCCGAGGTCCTGGCGCAGCTTGAGCAGCAGCGCCAGGATCTCGCCGCGGACCGAGGCGTCGAGCGAGGCCACCGGCTCGTCAGCGATGAGCACCTTCGGGTCGAGCGCCAGCGCCCCCGCGATGACCACGCGCTGGCGCTGCCCGCCGGACAGCTCGTGCGGGTAGCGCAGGAAGAACCGCTCCGGCGGCCGCAGCCCCGCCTTGGCGAGCGCGTCGGCGACGATCTTCTCCTCGTCGGGCATCCCGTGGATGCGCGGGCCCTCGGCGACCGCCTCGTACACGGTCTGGCGCGGGTTCAGCGAGCCCATCGGGTCCTGCAGGACGAGCTGCACCTCGCGCCGGTGGGCCTTGAGCGCCTTGCCGCGGTAGCTGAGCTTGGCCCCGCCGTACGTCACCGAGCCGGAGGAAGGGCGCTCCAGGCCGAGCAGCGTGCGGGCGAGGGTGGTCTTGCCGCAGCCGGACTCGCCGACCAGCGCCACGATCTCGCCCGCCTCGATCGCCAGGTTCACCCCGTCGACCGCGCGGGCACGCCGTCCCCTTGAGGCGAACTCCACGTGCAGGTCGCTCGCCTCGAGCAGCGTCATGATGCCTTCTCCTTCGCGCGCACGTGCACACACGCCGCCGTACGGCTCTGGCCCGCGGGCCAGAGCTCGACGTCCGCGGTCGAGCACTCCTCCACCGCCACCGGGCAGCGCGGGTGGAACGAGCAGCCGGACGGCAGCTCCATCGGGTCGGGCGGGTCGCCGCCCAGTCCCTTGGGAGCCATCCGCGAGACCGGGTCGCCGACCGTGGGGAACGCCGCGGCCAGCGCCTTGCTGTAAGGGTGCTTGGCGTCGTGGAAGACCTCGTGCGAGGGGCCGCTCTCCACGACCCGCCCGGCGTACATGACGGCCAGCCGGTCGCAGACGTCGGCCAGCACCGACAGGTCGTGCGAGATCATGATCAGGGAGATGTCGTGCTCGGCGACCAGCTCCTTGATCAGGGTCAGCACCTGCGCCTGGACCATCACGTCCAGCGCGGTGGTCGGTTCGTCGGCGATGATCAGCCGGGGCGAGCAGGCCAGCGCCATCGCGATCATCACGCGCTGCCGCTGACCGCCCGACAGCTCGTGCGGGTAGCTGCGCGCCCGCCAGGTGGGCAGGCCCACCTGCTCGAGCAGCTCGGCCACCCGCTTGCGGGCGCCTTCCGGCTTGGCCTGCCCGTGCACGATCAGCGGCTCGGCGATCTGGTCGCCGATCCTGCGCACCGGGTTCAGCCCGTGCTGCGCGCCCTGGAACACGATGGAGGCCTCGGCCCAGCGCACGGCGCGCAGGCGGCCCCACTTCATCGTCAGCACGTCCTCGCCGTCGAGCAGGATCCGGCCGCCGACGTGCGCGTCCTTGGGCAGCAGCCGCAGGAGCGCCATGGCCAGCGTCGACTTGCCGGACCCCGACTCGCCCGCGACCCCGAGCGCGCTGCCGGCCTCCAGCTTCAGCGACACCCCGCGCACGGCGGGCACCTCGCCCGAGGTGATCCGGTAGGTGACGGACAGATCGTCCAGTTCAAGAATGCTCATCAGCCCGCCCTCCGCAGCCGCGGGTTCAGCACGGCCTCCAGCGCGCGGCCGAACATGGTGAAGGCCATGACGACCGCGACGATGCACAGACCCGGGATGAGGATGTACCACCAGGCACCCTGGGTCGCCGCGTTCCAGTCGTACGACCCGCGCAGCATCGCGCCCCACGAAGTCTTGTTGGAGCTGGCGCCGAGGAAGGCCAGGGTCGACTCGGTGACGATCGCGCTGGCGACCTCCAGCGTGGTGCTGGCGAGCAGCAGCGGCCCCACGTTCGGCAGCACGTGCCGGGTCGTGATGTGCCAGTGTCCCGCCCCCAGCGCCTTCGATCGCTCGATGTACGGCCTGGCCTCCACGGCCAGCGTCTGCGCCCTGATGAGCCGGGCCGTGGACGGCCACGAGGTGATCGCGATGGCGATGATGATCGTCGTGGTGCTCCCGCCCAGCATGGCCGCCAGCACCAGCGCTGTGACCAGCGAGGGCAGCACCAGGAACCAGTCGGTCACGCGCATCAGCACGGCGCTGGGCCAGCCGCGGAAGTGCCCGGCGGCGATGCCGACCACCGTGCCGATCACCACCGTGAGCAGCGCGGCCAGGAACCCGATGAGCAGCGACGTGCGCGAGCCCCACCAGATCAGCAGCAGGATCGACCGGCCCGACTCGTCGGTGCCCAGCACGTGCCCCGCTCCGGGCGCCGCCCACCTGCTGCCGGTGCCCTCGACGACCGAGGTCACGCTCTCGTCGATGAACAGCGGCGCGATCAGGGCCATCACCACGGCGAACAGCAGGATGCCCAGCCCGATCATGCCCGCCGTGTGCGTGCGGAACTCGGCCCAGAACCGTCCGAGCGAGCGCCGCCTGCGGGTCCAGGTCAGGCTCGTCACGTCGACCTCACCCTCGGGTCGAGGACGTGGTAGACCACGTCGGCCAGCGTGTTCATGATGATCACCGAGACGCTGATGATGATGAACGTGCCCTGCATCAGCGTGAAGTCGGGCACGTGGATGGCGCGCACGAACAACTGGCCGAGCCCCGGCCAGCTGTAGATGGACTCCACCGTGACCGCGCCGCCGACGATGAAGCCGATCCGCATGAAGACCAGGGTCACCGTGGGCAGCAGCGCGTTGGGGATGGCGTGGCGCCGCCGTACCTCGTCGTCGCGCAGGCCCTTGGCGCGGGCCGTGGTGATGTAGTCCTGGGCGACCTCCTCCTGCAGGGAGGAGCGCATCACCAGCAGGTACTGCGCGTAGACGACACCGACCAGCGTGATGACGGGCAGCACCATGTGCAAGCCGACGTCCAGGACGTAGCCGAAGCCGTCGGGCGCGTCCACGCTCTCGATGCCGCGTGTCGGGAACAGGCCGGGGATGGGGCCGATGCCGTTGGCGAAGACCATCAGCAGCAGCAGGCCGAGCCAGAACGTCGGCACCGACCACAGCACCAGCGAGATCGCCGTGGAGACGCGGTCGAAGCGGCTGCCGATCCGCCAGCCGGCCTTGGTGCCCTGCCACAGGCCCAGGCTGACCGCCAGGATCAGCGCGGTGCCCGTGAGCAGCAGCGTGTTGCCGAAGCGCTCGCCGATCAGGTCGAGCACGGGCCGCTTGTACTCGTAGGAGTTGCCGAAGTCCAGGCGGAGCGTGTTGCCGATGAAGTCGATGAACTGCTGCCACTGGGGCTTGTCCAGGCCGAGCCGGTGGCGTTCGAGCGTGAGCGCTTCCGGCGTCATGTTGCGGCCCTGGGTGAGCGCGCGCACCGGGTCGCCGGGCAGCAGCCTGAAGACGAAGAACGTGCTGACGATCACCACGGCGATGCTGATCAGCGCGCCGCCCACCTTGGACAGCGCGTACCGCAGCGTGCTACCGCGGGTCGAGCCCGCCGCCTGCTCGGCGGCGGGCTCGGCCGACTGGAGCGGAGTTGTCATTCGCGCTCGTCCGCGACGCTCTTGCGCCGCCTGGTCACGAAGAAGACCGCGCCGCCGATCACGATCACCGCCACGACGATCCCGATGATCAGGCCGGTGCTGGAGCCGCCGCCCGCGGCGCTCGCGCCGGCGGTGGGCTTGGCGTCCAGCGAGTAGAACGGCATGTAGCTGCTGCCGCCGTACAGGAGGCCCTTGTCCTCGGGGATCGGGGTGATGCTGGTGATGCGGTCCTTGCGGTAGCCCTCCAGGTCGTTCGGGTAGTAGATCGCGATGATCGGCGCCTGGTCGTAGAGCCGCGCCTCCATCTGCTTGATGATCTCGGCCCGCTTGGGGTGGTCGAGCTCGGCGAGCTGCTGCTGGTAGAGCTTCTCGTAGGGCTGGTCGCAGAAGAACGACTCGGTGCCGCCGCCCTCGCCGGCCGGGGTGGGCCTGCGGCTGCACAGGTGCGTCGCCAGGACCTCCTCGGGGTCGGGGTTGACCGACCAGCCGCTGATCGCGATGTCGTAGAGGCCGGTGACGCCGGTCTCCTCGCCGAACTTGCTGGAGTCGAGCCGGTTGGTGGTCAGCGTGATGCCGATGGCCTTGAAGTAGCCGGTCAGGTACTCGGCGATCTTGTCCTCGACCGGCGTGTCGGTGTGGATGCTGAAGCGGAACTCCAGCTTGCGCTTGCCGTCGGGCATCGTGCGGACGCCGTCGGGGCCCTTCTTGTAGCCCGCGTCGTCCAGGATCTTGTTGGCCTTGGCCGGGTCGTAGGTGACCTTCTGGTCACCCTCGGCGGTCCAGAAGTAGTCCTTGAACATCGGCGGGATGATCGAGCCGTCGGCCGGTACGGCGTAGCCGTTCTGCACCTTCTCGACGAGCTCCTGCTTGTTGATCGCCCAGTGCAGCGCCTGGCGCACCTTCACGTCCTTCAGCGCCGGGTGACCGTCGCCGATGGGCTTGTTGTCGGTCGTGGAGGCACCGGGGTTGACCTCGAGGTAGGTCGCGCGGCGGCCCTGGGTGTTCCACTGCTCGATGTTCGGGTCGCCCTTGATGGCGTCGAAGTCCGGGCCCTGGAGCCGGCCGATGAGGTCGATGTCGCCCTTCTTCAGGCCCACGATCGCGGCGGCGGGGTTGTCGTAGAAGATGACCTGCAGCTCGTCGATCTTCGGCTTGCCCCGCCAGTAGTTGGGGTTGGCCTTGAGCTTGACGTACTGGTCCTTCTTGTACTCGGTCGCGATATACGGACCGTCGCCGACGACCGGGAACGTGTCCGGCTCGTACTTGGCCATGTCCGTGACCTTCTCCCAGACGTGCTTGGGCACGATCGGGATGGCCGTGTCGAGGATGGACGCCTGCGGCTGCTTGGTCTTGATGACCAGGTCCTGGCCGTTGGCGGTGACGCTCTCGAAGTTCTCCACGGCCGGGCCGTTCGCGGTCTTCGCGGCGTCGTCCGTCATGATCTTGTTGAGCGTCCAGGCCGCGTCGTCCGCCGTGACGGGCTGGCCATCCGACCAGTTCGTCTTACGGATCTTGAACGTCCAGGTGAGCTTGTCCGGAGCCACGGACCAGGATTCGGCCAGGTCAGGGCTCGGCTGGAGCGTCTTGGCGTCGGGGACGGTCAGGTAGCTCCACATCCACCGGTGCACTGCGGTCGAGACGACGCGCACGGCCAGGAACGGGTTCATCGAGTCGACCGCCTGGGTGGCACCCACACGGACCACCTTCTTCCCCGCCGAGGGGTCCTCGGCATGGGCAACGGCGCCCTGACCTGCAACTAAGAGCGCCACGCCGAGCGCGGCCACGCGCCCGAGCCATTTCCTCATGAGTGCCTCACCTTCAGGCGGGGGTAGTCCTGTGTAGAGAAAGGCACACCATACGAAGACCGCGTGTCAACGAGTGACGGAAAATTGTTTCATTCTCGTTTCCTTGGGCGGTGTTAATTTTCAAGCATTCCGCCCGAGACGCGTAGTCTTCTGTCGACGGACACCGCCTCCAGCATGCGTCTGTCGTGCGTGACGAGCAGCATCGTCCCTGGATAGGTGGCGAGCGCCGACTCAAGCTGCTCGATGGCGGGCAGGTCGAGGTGGTTGGTGGGCTCGTCGAGCACGAGCAGGTTCACCCCGCGCGCCTGTAGCAGCGCCAGCGCCGCCCGGGTACGCTCCCCCGGTGACAGAGTGTTAGCGGGGCGCAGGACGTGCGCCGCCTTCAGCCCGAACTTGGCCAGCAGCGTGCGGACCTCGCCCGGCGGCATGTCGTCGGCGAAGGTGTCCACCAGCGGCGCCTCGCCCTCGAAGAGCCTGCGCGCCTGGTCGACCTCGCCCACCACGACGCCGGGCCCCAGCGAGGCGTGCCCCTCCTCCAGCGGGATCCGGCCGAGCAGCGCGCCCAGCAGCGTGGTCTTGCCCGCGCCGTTCGCGCCGGTGATCGCCACCCGCTCGGCCCAGCCGATCTCCAGGTCGATCGGCCCGAGCCGGAAGTCGCCGCGCCTGACCACCGCGTTGCGCAGGGTGGCCACCACGGCGCCGGAGCGGGGCGCGGCGGCGATCTCCATGCGCAGTTCCCACTCCTTGCGCGGCTCCTCCACGGTCTCCAGGCGGTCCAGCATGCGCTCGGTCTGGCGGGCCTTGGCGGCCTGCTTCTCGGTGGTCTCGACGCGGGCGTTGCGCCCGATCTTGTCGTTGTCGGTCATCTTGCGGCGGGCGTTCTTGACGCCCTTCTCCATCCAGGCGCGCTGGGTACGGGCTCGCGCCTCGAGCTGGGAGCGGGTGTCGGCGTACTCCTCGTACCGTTCGCGGGCGTGCCTGCGGGCGACGTCGCGCTCCTCCAGGTAGGCCTGATAGCCGCCGCCGTAGAGGTTGACCTGCTGCTGAGCCAGGTCCAGCTCCAGCACCTCGGTGACGGTCCTGGCCAGGAACTCGCGGTCGTGGCTGACCAGCACGGTGCCCGCGCGCAGCCCCTTGACGAACGTCTCCAGCCTGTCGAGCCCGTCCAGGTCCAGGTCGTTGGTCGGCTCGTCGAGCAGGAACAGGTCGTAGCGGCTCAGCAGCAGCGAGGCCAGCCCCGCGCGGGCCGCCTGCCCGCCCGACAGCGCCGTCATCGGCAGGTCGAGCGAGAAGCCCAGATTCACCTCGGCCGCCCGCTCCTCCAGGTCGGCGCCGCCGAGCGCGAGCCAGCGCTCGAGCGCCAGGCTGTAGGCGTCGTCGGCGCCCTCCGCCTGGTCGACGATGGCCTGGGTGGCGGCGTCGAGGTCGCGCTGCGCCCCGGTCACGCCCGTACGCCTGGCCAGGAACGCGGCCACGGTCTCGCCCGGTCTGCGGTCGGGCTCCTGGGGCAGGTAGCCGACCACCGCCGAGGCCGGGTTGAGCCTGATCGTGCCCGACTCGGGCCGTGTCAGCCCGGCGAGCATGCGCAGCAGCGTCGACTTGCCCGCGCCGTTGACGCCGACGAGCCCGATCACGTCACCGGGCCCGACCACCAGGTCCAGGCCGGAGAACAGCAGCCTGTCGCCGTGGCCTGCCGCGAGGTCCTTCGTCACCATGGTCGCGCTCACCGCACTACCGTAGCCGGGTGCCCCGTACCCTCAGCGCTCTGGCCGCCGCCGTCACCGTCGCGCTCGGGCTCGCCGTCCGGGCCTTCCTCGGCGGCTGGTTCGCCAAGTACGCCGGCGACGCGCTGTACACGGTGCTGATCTACTGGCTGATCGTCCTCATCGGGCCGCGGCTGCGGCCCTGGCTTGCCGCGCTCATCGCGACGGCCACGAGCTGGGCGATCGAGTTCGCCCAGCTCGGCGAGATCCCCTCCTGGCTCCGGCCCCTGCTCGGCAGCACGTTCAACGCGCCAGACCTGCTCTGGTACGCCGTGGGGGCGGCCCTGGCCTGGTGCCTGCACACCTGGTACCTCAGGCGGCGAACCGCACGCTCCTGATCGCCGCAGCGAAGCGGGCGACACGCGTGGCCTGGGCGCGGGCGGCGGCCAGCGTGGGCTCGCCCACGGGGACCGTGCCGTTTCCGGTGAAGTGGGAGGTGCCGTACGGGTTGCCGTGGGCGGCATCCGTGTAGCCGGGCGGCACGATGACGCCGCCGAAGTGGTGGAAGGTGTTGCCGAGCGCCAGCAGCGTGGACTCGTGGCCGCCGTGCGGGGTGGCCGTGGAGGTGAAGCCGCTGTACACCTTGCCCGCCAGCAAGCCCTGCGCCTGCAGCCCGCCCAGCGTGTCGATGAACTGCTTGAGCTGCGAGGCCACGTTCCCGAACCGGGTCGGCGTACCGAAGATCACGGCGTCGGCCCAGACCATGTCGTCCGGAGTCGCCGGCGGGATGTCGGCCGTCCGCTCCAGGTTCTCCGCCCATCCGGGCACAGAGTCGATCGCCTCCTGGGGAGCCAGCTCAGCGACCTTGCGCAGCCGTACCTCGGCGCCCTCGGCTTGGGCGGCACGCGCCATCTCCCTGGCGATCCGGGTGATCGTGCCGGTGGACGAGTAGAAGATCACTGCGAGGTTCGTCATGGCCATTTCCTTCAGCGCTGGAATATTGAGCACGACAGTACATACAAAGTATTTCAGTGCGCAACCATCCAGCGTGATACCTTCCCTCAGGTGAAGTGGCTCAACGAGGAGGAGCAGCGCACGTGGCGCGCCTTCGGCATGGCGATCCGGCTGTTCAACGACCGGATCGAGCGTGAACTGCTGAGCGAGGCGGGCATGCCGCCCACCTACTACGAGCTGCTCGTCCTGTTGTCGGAGGCGCCGGAACGCACGCTGCGGATGAGCGAACTGGCCCGGGCGACCCGCTCCAAACCCAGCCGCATCTCGCACGCGGTCAACAAGCTCGAGGAGGCCGGATGGGTCCGGCGGGAGCACTTCGCGGGAGATCGGCGCGGCTGGCTGGCCGTACTCACCGATGAAGGGATGGCAGCGCTGGAGCTGGCGGCGCCGCGGCACCTCGAGAGCGTCCGGGCGAACCTCATCGACCTGCTCACCCCCGAACAGATCAGGCAGCTCGGCGACATCAGCCGGACGCTGCTCGCCCACCTGGACCAATAGGTCGAGCCCGCCTCCGCATCGGGAAGCGGGCTCGCGCCGGTCGGGTCGGGGTGGTCAGTGGCAGCCGCCCGAGCCGCAGCAGGATCCGCCGGCCTGCGGCAGCAGCTCGACCTTGGCCAGCTGGTAGCCCGCCTCCACCACGGCGGCGTCGATCAGCGCCTCGTCGACCGGCCCCTGGCTGGTCACGGTCATCGCCTTGGCGGCCAGGTCGATCTCGACGCCGCTGACGCCCGAGACCTTCCCCACCTCGGCGGAAACCGAGCTGACGCAATGCCCGCAGGTCATGCCCTCGACCTGGTACGTAGTCACAGTCATGGCGATGACTATACCCCCTAGGGGTAAAATCCGCATAGACTTCGGCGCGCCATGTGGAACCTCAAGGCCTTCCGCCAGGCGGCTATGCCGGGCCGAGCAGGGCGGCGGTAGCGCCGCGGATCGACGATCTGAGCCTGGGCAGCCCGCCGTCGGCCAGGATCCGCCCGACCAGGTCGGCGTCGAAGCAGCCCAGGAGCAGGTGGGCGACGAAGCCGGCGTCGAGGTCGGGTCTCGCCTCGGCGACGAGACCGGTGACGTGAGCGTGCCAGCGCACGTAGGTCGGGTCGGCGTACTTGTCGTCCGCGCAGGCCCGCTCATGCGCGGCGAACAGCGCGAGGTTCCGCTCGGCCAGGCCCGCCAGCTCATCGAGGAACCCGAGCAACCGTGACGCCGGAGGGTGCCCGGGACCGAGGTGGGAGTCCGCCGACTCGATGGCCGCGGCCAGGCTCTCGGCGCGCTCGGTCAGCAACTCCTGGAAGAGCCCGGTCCTGCTGCCGAAGCGGCGGAAGACCGTGCCCTTGCCCACGCCCGCCGCCGCCGCGACCCGATCGAGCGAGACGTGCTCGGCACCGTGGTCCGCGAGCAGCCGTTCGGTCGCCCGCAGGATCGCGTCCCGGTTACGCGCGGCATCCGATCGCACCAGGCTCCTCCTCCGCTGAGGCTCCCCAGCGTACTTGCAAAAGCGGACCCTCGGTCCGCATACTAACCGGACTGACAGTCCGATTTGGAGGCGAACATGCGCGCACTCGTCGCGACCGAAGAGGCCACCATCGAGCTCGCGGAGGTGCCCGAGCCCGTCCCCACGCCTGACCAGGCGGTGGTCGAGGTCCACCACGCGGGGGCCAACTTCGGCGAACTGCGGCACACCGGCTACTTCCCCGCGGGCACCGTCATGGGCTTCGACGCCGCGGGGATCGTGGTCCGGGCGGCGTCCGACGGTTCGGGGCCGCCCGCGGGCGCGAGGGTAGCCGGGCTCGGGCTGGGCGCGTGGGCCGAGCGGGCGGTCTTCGCGACCGACTCGCTGGCGGTGGTGCCCGATTCGGTCGAGCTGGCGGCGGCCGCCTCGCTGCCGACCGTGGGGATCACGGCGTTGCGTACGCTGCGGGACTCCGGACCGCTGGCGGGCAGGCGGGTGCTGATCACCGGGGCGTCCGGTGGGGTGGGGCGGCTCGCCGTACAGCTCGCGCACCGGGCGGGCGCGCACGTGATCGCGTCGGCGCGCCGCGGTGAAGGGCTGCGGGAGCTCGGCGCGGATGCCGTGGTCGGCGAGCTATCGGAGGCCGAGGTGGAGCCGGTCGACGTGGTGCTCGAGCACCTCGGCGGCCCGGCGCTGGTGGCGGCGTGGGGTCTGGTCCTGCCCGGCGGCGTGCTGCACAGCATCGGCTGGGCCGGCGGCGAGCCGGCGAACTTCCCGCCGTACTCGACGATCTCCCTGGGGCCGTCACGGACCCTGCGCACGTTCGGCGACGCCACCCGTCCGGGCGCCGACATGGCCGAGGTTCTCGCGCTGGTGGCGGACGGCCGGCTGATCCCGCAGATCGGCTGGCAGGGGCCGTGGACCGAGATCGCCGAGGCGGCGCGATCACTGCTGACCAGGAGGTTGCTGGGGAAGATCGTTCTGGACATTGCCGAGAACTGACTGAAATCACATTTGACTCTGACCAGATCGAAACTCGGTTGTTATGCCTTGCCCCTGGGATTGAAATGGTCTAGACGTAGACCAAAGCGCGTCCGTCCCGCCTCGCAGGGAGATCCTCATGACAACCGAAGAGGATTCCAGGCGACTCGCAGAGCTCGGCTATAAGCAGGAGCTGGCGAGGACCTGGAGTGGTTTCTCCAATTTCGCAATCTCGTTCTCCATCATCTCGATCCTCGCGGGCTGCTTCACCACGTTCGGCCAGGCCTGGAACAACGGCGGACCCATCGCCATCTCGTGGGGCTGGCCCCTGATCTCCCTGTTCATCCTGATCATCGGCTTGTGCATGTCGGAGCTGGTCTCCGCCTACCCGACCGCCGGCGGCATCTACTGGTGGGCCGCCACGATGGGCAAGCCGATCCACGGCTGGTTCACCGGCTGGCTCAACCTGATCGGACTGGTGGCCGTGACGGCCTCGGTCGACTACGGCTGCGCCACCTTCCTCAACATCACGCTCAGCCGGCTCTTCGACTGGGAGGGGACGCTCACGCAGGCGTTCCTGCTGTTCGTGATCATCCTGGTGCTGCACGCGCTGATCAACATCTACAGCCACAAGCTGATCTCGCTGCTGCAGAACATCTCCGTCTGGTGGCACGTGGTGGGCGCCGCGGCCGTGATCGGCATCCTGATCTTCGCGCCGACCAAGCACCAGACGCTCGGCTTCGTCTTCACCGACACGATCAACAACTCCGGCTTCGGCCACGGCACCAGCGGTGTCACGTTCTGGCTGTACGTCCTGCCGCTGGGGTTCCTGCTCACGCAGTACACGATCACCGGCTTCGACGCCTGCGCGCACGTCTCGGAGGAGACGCAGGGCGCGGCCACGTCGGCGGCCCGCGGGCTGTGGCAGTCGATCTTCTACTCGGCCATCGGCGGGTGGCTCCTGCTGCTGGCGTTCCTGTTCGCCGCGACGAACGTGGACGAGATCAACAAGGAGGGCGGGTTCGTCGGGGCCATCTTCACCACGGCGCTCTCCTCGCCGCTGGCCACGACCATCTTCGCGATCTCCACGATCGGGCAGTTCTTCTGCGGGATGAGCTGCGTGACGTCGATGTCGCGGATGACCTACGCCTTCTCGCGTGACGGCGCGGTGCCCGGCTGGCGGCTCTGGTCCAAGGTCGACAAGAACCGGACGCCGGTCAACGCCATCCTCGCCGGCTCCACCGTGGCCGCCCTGATCACGCTGCCGGCGCTCTACGCCCCTCCTGGGGCGACGCCGACGCCGATCGCCTTCTACGCGGTCGTCTCCATCGCCGTGATCGGGCTCTACCTGGCCTTCCTCATCCCGATCTGGCTGCGGATGCGCATGGGCGACTCGTTCAGGCCAGGTCCGTGGACGCTGGGCAAGAAGTATCGCGTCATGGGATGGATCGCCTGCGTGGAGATCGTGATCATCTCGATCTACTTCATCATGCCGCTGAGCCCGAAGGGAGTCCCCGGCAACAAGGACTTCACCTGGACCGCGGTGAACTACGCCCCGCTAGCCGTCGGCGCGGTGCTGATCGCCATCGCGCTCTGGTGGACCCTGTCCGCCCGGCACTGGTTCACCGGTCCCCGCCGCACTGTCGACGAGCTCCCGGTCGATTAGCCCCTCCGCCCTACGGGTACGGCGGGGCCCCGCCGTACCCGTAGGAGGCCTCGAAGGCGGTGGCGACGACGGGGCGGACCTGGTCCAGGGTGGCGGCGCCGAGTTCGCGCTTGAGCGAGGTCATGTCGACGTCGGGCATCCCACAGGCGACGGCCCACTGCCAGGGCTCGAGGTTGCCGTCGACGTTGAGGGCGAAGCCGTGGCTGGTGACGCCGCGGCTCTGGCGCATGCCGATGGAGACGATCTTGCGGCCCGTCTCGGCCGTCCAGACCCCGGTGAGAAGCTCCGAGCCGGGCGGCGTGTCGCGGCGCTCGGCGGGCAGGCCGAGCGCGCCGAGGGCGTCGACGAGGCGGAGCTCGACCTCGCGCACGTAGTCGACGATGCCCTCGGACTCCTCCAGCTTGACGATGAGGTAGCCGACGAGCTGCCCCGGCCCGTGGTAGGTGAGCTGCCCGCCGCGGCCCGTCTCGGCGACGGGGATGCCGTGGGAGGGATCGGGCAGGTGCTCGACCGGCGTCCGCCGGCCGACGGTGTAGACCGACGGGTGGCTGAGCAGCCAGAGAGTGTCGGGCCGTTCGTCGCGCTGGCGCTGCCCGACCAGCTCCACCATGCGCTCCATCGCCTTGTCGTAGTCGACGAGATCATCCTGGATGAGACTCAGCGGCCTAGCCCTCATGCTTCGAGGATAGAGCGCATTCCGGACACCAGCGCCCGCAGCCCGAACTCGAAGTCGCCATCGGCGTCCTCCCAGACCGCGTGGTCGAGCTCGTCGATGGCCGACCCGACCACGAAGCGCCCGACCGCGATGAACGCCCGGAGCGCGTCAGGCCGGGGACGCCGCGCACGTCCACATGCCCTTCGGCGGCCAGGGCATGAACACCGGGCTCCAGGACGCGGCCAACCTGGGCTGGAAGCTGGCGCTCGCCGTACAGGGCAGGGCCGACGTGCTCGACACCTACGAGCGGGAGCGCCACCCCGTCGCGGCGGCGGTGCTGGAGAACACGCTCCAGCAGGTGGCGCTCGGCCGCACCGACGAGCAGACGATGGTCCGACCGCGTGAACGTGGCACCCGGCCAGCGCGACCGGCTGATCCGCCCCGACGGGTACGTCGCCTGGGAACCCCAGTCGGCCGAACCCGTCGAGGCCGCGCTCACACGCTGGTTCGGTAACCCCGCGGCTCCTCGGGGATGAGGATCCACATGACGACGTAGACGACCCACATCGGGCCGGGCAGCAGCGACAGGAGCAGCCAGATCACCCGCACGAGCGTCGGCGGCAGGCCGAACTTGTCGGCGAGGCCGCCGCAGACTCCGGCCAGGACCCGGTGCTCTCGTGAGCGGTACATGATGTTTCCTCCCGTGGTGAGCTACTCACCAGGAAGAACGGACGGGCAGGGCGTCAGGTATCCCGTCACGGACCCTGAGAAAACCCCGACAGGGTCAGCCACTCGGCGGCCGTCTCCAGATGTCGGCTGGTCAGCCCGCGTCGGGGCTCGACGGGGACGAGCAGGAATTCGCCGACACCCTGATGCCCCCTGAGGTATTCCTCGTCGGCCTCCCAGATCTGGTCGTCGAACCAGACGAATGGCCTGCCCCGCACGTAGGCGGCCACGCTCGGCGACTTGGGGCCCGGCGCCAGAGGGATCACGGGGAGCTCAGGCAGGCCGAGCCGGGGCGCGATCCACTCGTTCGCGTGCTCCTCCCAGGTCGTCGCCCAGACCAGCTGGGCCCTGGTGCGCAGAGCCAGCTCGAGCAGGCGGGCGCCGTGCCGCCAGTTCAGGTGCACGGTGTAGACCTGGTCGCCGATCTTGCACTCGTAACGCCGGAAGTCCGGGGTCGCTCGACCGAACGGGTTGAGCACCCCGTCGACGTCGACGAGCAGCAGGGGCCTCATACCGGGCAGAGTACCCCGCGGCGACCTTCCGCTAGCCTGTCCCGGTGATCGGCTGGTTCGAAGCAGTGGTGCTGGGTCTGGTGCAGGGGCTGACAGAGTTCCTGCCGATCTCCTCCAGCGCCCACATCCGGGTCGTGCCCGCGTTGCTGGACTGGCCCGACCCGGGAGCGGCGTTCACCGCGGTCATCCAGCTCGGCACCGAGGCCGCGGTCCTGATCTACTTCCGCAAGGAGATCTGGGAGATCGTCTCCACCTGGGTGCGCTCGCTGTGGACCCCGGAGCTGCGTGGCGAGTTCGCGGCCAGGATGGGCTGGTACGTCATCGTCGGCACGCTGCCGATCGCGATTCTCGGCGTGGCGTTCAAGGACCAGATCGAGACCGTCTTCCGCGACCTGCGCCTGGTGGGCACCACGCTGGTGGTCTTCGCCCTCATCCTGTGGTTCGCCGACAGGACGGCGCGCAGCACGATCACGCTGGAGAGGCATCTCGACTTCGTCCATGCCATCGTCTACGGCTTCGCGCAGTCGCTGGCCCTCATCCCCGGCGTGTCCAGGTCGGGCGGCACGATCACGGCAGGGCTCCTGCTCGACTACCGCCGCGAGGACGCCGCCCGCTACTCCTTCCTGCTGGCGATGCCCGCGGTGCTGTCGTCGGGCCTGCTGGAGCTCACCAAGATCGGCGATGAGCAGTCGCCCGCCTGGGGTCCCACCCTGCTGGCCACCGCGATCTCCTTCGCCGTCGGCTACGCCGCGGTCGCCTGGTTCCTGCGCTACATCAGCCGGCACCGCTTCACGATCTTCGTGATCTACCGCATCGTCCTCGGCCTGTTCCTCATCTTCGCCGTGACCATCGGCTGGCTCCCCGCTCAGGGCTGAGCACGGCTCAGTAGGAGAAGCCGCGGGCGTGGCGCTGCCAGGGGTGCGAGGACTCCAGCTGCGCGGCCAGCCCGAGCAGGTGCGGCTCGCCGCCGGGCGGCGCCACGAGCTGGACGCCGATCGGCAGCCCGCTCGAGTGCGTGGCGAACGGCACGGTCATCGCCGGCCACCCGCACATGTTCCACGGACCGGTGCAGGGCGCGTAGCGCACGTTGCCCAGCGCGTTGCGCAGGAAGCCGCGCTCGCCCCACCCCTCGGCGACCGGCGGCGGCGCGGCCAGCGTCGGCGTGATCAGCACGTCGGCGTCGCCGAACCACTGGTCGGCGCCGTAGTCCTGCCAGCGCTCGCGCCCCTTGGCCCCCTCCAGCTTGAGCCTGCGCAGCACGGCTCCCGCCCTGGCCAGCGACCGCGTCCGCCGCTGCAGCCGGGCACGGTCGTAGGTGGCGGCCGACTCCGAGGCGCGGGCCAGCCAGGTCGCGACGGTGCTCGGGCCCAGCCACGCGGGCAGCCTGCCGTGCTCGACCACGGTGTGCCCGGCGACACGCAGCGCCTCGGCGGCGGCCGTGACCGCGCTCTGGAACTCCATGTCCACCCCGAGCCCCGGCGGGAGCGGGCGGGGCGCGTAGGCCACCCGCAGGTCGAACAGCTCCGCCGCGGGCTGCACGGGCGCCTGCTCCCACACCTGGTCGTCGTCGGCCCACACCGAGCGCAGCATCGGCGGCTCCGGCTCCACCCGCGTGCCCGTGCGCCAGGACTCCGCCAGCGCCGGATCGGCGGCCAGCACCGACAGCATCACCGACAGGTCCTCCACGGTCGTGGCGAGCGGGCCGTTCTCGGCGAGGCCCTGCCAGTCCTCCGTCGGCCTGGGTACCAGCCCGGGACCCGGCTTCAGCCCGAGGACGCCGCAGCAGGCGCCCGGGATGCGCAGGGAGCCCATGCCGTCGTTGCCGAGCGCGATCGGCACCATGCCCGCGGCCACGGCCGCGGCGCTGCCCGAGGACGAGCCGCCGGCCGTACGGGAGGGGTTCCACGGGTTGCGGACCACGCCGTAGTGGCTGTCGCCGAAGGCGACCAGGCCCAGCTCGGGCAGGTTGGTCAGGCCGACGACCACGGCGCCCGCGGCCCGCAGGCGGGCGACCGTGTCGTGGTCGTGGTCGCAGATCGACTCGGAGGTGGCGGCCGAGCCGGAACGCCGGGTCTCGCCCGCCACCTCCAGGTTGTCCTTGACCGCGACGGGCACGCCCGCCAGCGGCAACTCGGCCAGGTCGCGGCGTTTCTGCACGGCCCGCGCCTCGTCGATCGCGCGCTCCCTGACCACGCGGAAGGCGCCCACGCGAGCGTCGCGCTCGGCGATCGCGTGCAGGTGCTCCTCGACCACCGTCGCGGCTGTCACGTCGCCCTGCCGTACGGCTGCCGCGATCTCGACGGCGGACCTGCCTGCCCACAGCATGGTCCAAGCATGCAGCTTTCTACCGTTCGTGGCGAGGCTCCCGCCCTGCCTCCTTCAGCGCCAGGCGCAACGCGTACTCGATCTGCGCGTTGACGCTGCGGAGGTCGTCGGCCGCCCACTTAGCGATCGCGTCGTAAACGGCCGGATCAAGCCGCAGCAGGAGCTTCTTGCGTGCTGTTGGTCGCGCTCCCGACGGGCCCTCCGTGGTTACGCGAGCTGCCGCCTCCGGGCCCTGCTCGCCGCTCCGGTCAGGCATACAGGCTGCCGGTGTTCACCACCGGCTGGGTCGCGCGGTCGCCGCACAGCACGACCAGCAGGTTGGAGACCATCTGGGCCTTGCGCTCCTCGTCGAGGTCGACGACGTGCTCGGCGGCCAGCCGGTCGAGGGCGAGCTGCACCATGCCCACCGCGCCCTCCACGATGCGGGTGCGGGCGGCGACGATCTGGTCGGCCTGCTGGCGCACCAGCATCGCCTGGGCGATCTCCGGCGCGTAGGCCAGGTGCGTGATGCGCGCCTCGAGGATCTCGATCCCGGCCAGCCCGGTGCGCTCGCTCAGCTCGGTGGTCAGCTCGCCGGCCACCTCGGTGCCGTCGCGCAGGCTCGTCCGGTCCGACTCGTGCGAGTCGTAGGGGTGCACGGTGGCCAGGTGCCGCACCGCCGCCTCGGACTGGATCGCGATGTACCGCCCGTAGTCGTCGACCGCGAAGACCGCCTTGGCGGTGTCGATCACCTTGTAGACGACGACCGCGGCGATCTCGACCGGGTTGCCGTTGGCGTCGTTGACCTTGAGCTTGGGGGTCTCGAAGTTGCGTACGCGCAGCGTGACCTTGCGCTTGGAGGTGAACGGCAGCACCCACAGGAAGCCCGCGTCGTTGACGGTGCCGATGTAGCGGCCGAGGAACTGCACGACCTTGGCCTCGTTCGGGTTCACCACCGTGAAGCCGGTGGCCATGAGCACGAAGACCACCACCCAGGCGATGCCCAGGACCTCGATCGAGACGACGGCCGCCACCGCGGCCAGCACCAGCAGGACCAGCAGTACGACAAAGCCGTTGACCCGGAAAGCCCGCCGTTCCATCCCGACTCCTTGCTATCGAAGTGATATCACCACGATAGCTCTTTTCCGGCTGGAATGATGCATCGCATGAATCGGGACACTCTGGCCATCGCCCAGCGCTCGCTCGGCGACCCCTCGCTGACCTTTCCGCTCTCGCCGCCGCTGACCAGAGGCTGTCCCCGGACGAGCACCGCGGAGATCGCCTACCCGCTGGAGGTGGACTACGACTACGCGCGCGTGCCCGCCGGGCTGTTCGAGCAGGAGCCCGGGCCCGACCTGGCGCGCTGGCAGCCGCTGCTGCCGATGCTGCACGCGCCCACGCTGGGCGAAGGCGGGACGCCTTTGGTGGAGTTCGACGGCGTGTACATCAAGGACGAATCCCGCAACCCCACCTGGTCGCACAAGGACCGGCTGAACCGGGTGGCCGTGAGCGCGGCGGTCGGGGAGGGCGCGCCCGGGGTGGTGGCGGCCTCGTCGGGCAACCACGGGGCGTCGGCCGCCGCCTACGCCGCCAGGGCCGGGCTGGACGCGGTCGTGCTGGCCTCGGCCGAGGCGCCGCCGGCCGTGCAGTCGTTCGTGCGGGCCTACGGCGCGCGGGTGGTGACCGTACCCGCGGAAAAGAGGTGGCCGCTGCTGCGCGAGATCGTCGACAGGCTCGGCTACCACCCGGTCAGCAACCAGACGGTCACCCACACCGGGCACCCGTACGGGCCCGAGGGCTACAAGACCATCGCCTACGAGGTGTTCCTGCAGCTCGGCGCCGTGCCGGCCGCGGTGTTCCCGCCGACGGGGTACGGCGAGCTGCTGTACGGCCTCTGGAAGGGCTTCGCCGAGCTGCGCAGGCTGGGCGTGACGCGGGAGACGCCGCGGATGTTCTCCTGCGAGCCCGCCGCGGGCGGGCCGACCGCCCGCGCGGTGGGCAGCGGCGCACCGGCGGCCATCGTGGAGCTCGGCCGCACCGACGCCTACGGGGTGGCGTGCGACGTGGGCGGGCACCGGGCCGTGCGCGCCGTGCTCGACAGCGGCGGCGAGGCGCTGCTCGTCACCGACGACGAGATGCGCGCCGCGCAGCGGGCGCTGGCCGATCAGGGGCTCTGGTACGAGCTGTCCGGCGCGGCGGGGGTGGCCGCCTGCCGCAAGCTGGGCCGCTCCTTCGACGGGCCCGTCGTGTGCGTGGCCACCTCGAGCGGCTTCAAGGACCTCGGCGTGGGCACGGCCGAGGTGGAGGTGGTGTCCGAGCCTACGTTCGAAGCCATATTCGCAGCGAGCCGGTCTGCGTGAAGCCGTGCCGCTCGGCCGGCGCGGGGTCGCTCTCGTACCCGACCAGGCGCCTGCCCGGATGCAGGCGCGCTGCCATGGCCAGGACGCCGGGCCAGGGGTCGGGGCCGAAGACGTTGGAGACGCCCACCACGTCGCCCGTGCGGTTGAGCACCGCGCCGCCGTCCTCGCCGCGCAGGATCTCCACCGGCTCGGTGAGGATCCCGGGGCGGAAGACGCCGTGGTCGTCGCCGGAGAACAGGTCCTTCTCCCACGCCCGCAGGTCATCGGCCGTCTCGACGAGCCGCCAGCCCGCCGGGTCGGCCGCGTCCGGCGGGTCCCGCTCGATCCACCGGGCCTCGAAGAGGATCTCGAACCCGGGCAGGTCGAGCGTGGCGAAGCTGTCCTTGACGGAGGCGCCCGGCCCGGCGTCGATCCCGTCCAGGACGTCGGCCGGCGTCGCCTCGGGCGACAGCGTGACCGCGTCGGGATAGTAGAGCGGGGTCCTGCGCGCGCTGGTCCACGCGCGGGCACCGAAGGCGCCCTGGATGCCGTGAGTACGGCAGACCAGGTCACACCACTCGGCGTTGTTACGGGCAGGGTGCGTCATGAGCGTTTCGTCCGTCGGGTCGGGGTGGCCTCGAGAGGGTTCTCCGGCCAGGGATGCTTGGGATAGCGGCCGCGCATCTCGGCCCGCACGGCACGGTAGCCGTCGCCCCAGAACGAGGCCAGGTCCGCCGTGACCGCGACCGGGCGTCCCGCCGGTGACAGCAGGTGCACCAGCAGCGGAACCCCGGCGATCACCGGCGTCTCGGTCCAGCCGAACAGCTCCTGCAGCTTGACCGCGAGCACCGGCTGCTCACCGGAGTAGTCGAGGCGGACCTGGGAGCCGGTGGGCACCTCGATCCGCTCGGGCGCCACCTCCTCGAGCCGCTGTGACCAGGGGATCAGGCGGCGCAGCGCGGCGGCCACGTCGATGCGTTCCAGGTCGGCGCGGCGGCGGGCCCTGGACAGCTCGGGCTCCAGCCACCGGTCGGCCAGCGAGATCAGGTCGTCCATCGCGGGCCACGGCTCGCCGAGCGCGCGACGGCAGAACGCCAGCCGGTCGCGTAGGGCCACGGCGGCCGGGGTCCAGGTGAGCACGTTCTCGGTGCGCAGGCCGTACAGCAGCGCCTCGCGGACGTCGGCGTCCTCAAGCGGGGCGGCGGACAGCTCGATCGCGCCCAGCCGTTCGATCCTGCGGGCCACGACGTCGCCGCGCCGCCAGGCCACCTCCTGCTCGACCGTGACGGGCAGGACCCGCCTGGCGGTCTCCTCGTCGATCACGACGGCCTGCCGGATGCGGGCGCTCGCGTTGCCCGTCTGGCGGTCGGCCACCGCGATGGCCAGCCACTCGGCGGTCGCCAGCCGGGAACCCTCGGCCAGCTCGGCCCGGGTGCCCGACGCCATCAGGTAGCCGCCGCCCCGCCTGCGCGCCACCCGCTCGGGGAACGCCAGCGCGACCGCCGTTCCGGCCACCGCCTCGTCCACGCCCGTCCGCGCAGGAGTGCCCGCGGCCAACCGCCTGACCTCCTGCTTCCACCGCGAGGAGTACGGCGTGCCACCCCGCCGCGCCGCGCGCCAGACCTCGATCAGGTCGTCACCCGAGTCCCTGGGCAGTTGTTCGGACAGCAGGGCCACCACCTCGGCCGCCCCGGGTCCGGCGTCCAGGAGGGCCCGGGCGAGCCGCGGCTGGGTCCCCGCCAGCGCCATCGCCCGCCCGCGCTCGGTCACCCGCCCGTCCGCGACCGCGCCCAGCCCTTCGAGCACCCGGGTCGCCGCCCGCATCGCGGCCCGCGGCGGCTCGTCGAGCAGCGCCAGATCCGCGCCGCCCCAGCAGGCCACCTGCAGCGCGAACCCGGTGAGGTCCGCCAGGGCGATCTCCGGGCGTGGCTGCTCGGCCAGCCGTTCGTGGTCGGCCTGCGACCAGCACCGGTACACCGCGCCGGGAGCCTCGCGCCCGGCGCGGCCGGCCCGCTGGTCGGCCGCCGCCCTGGAGACCCGGACGGTGGCCAGCGAGCCCAGCCCGCGCGCGTGGTCGGTGCGCGGCTCCCTGGCCAGCCCCGCGTCCACCACCACCCGGACGCCGGGCACGGTCAGGCTCGACTCGGCCACCGAGGTGGCCAGCACGACCCGGCGTTCGGTGGCCGGGTTGAGCACCGCGTCCTGGACGTGGGCGGGGGCCTGGCCGTGCACCTGGAGGACCTGGATCCCGTCGAGCATCCCGGCCACCTTGGCGATCTCACCCACGCCGGGCAGGAAGCAGAGCACGTCCCCGGCGCGTTCCGCCAGCGCCCGCCGTACGACGGTGGCGACGTGCGAGAGCAGGGCCGGGTCGACGCGCAGCCCGTGCGGCGGCGCGACGGGGCGCGGCGGCGGGGTCCACAGCACCTCGACCGGGTGCGCCGTGCCGGACGCGCGCACGATCGGCGCGCCGCCGAGCAGGCGCGACCACGGCTCGGCCTCGGCGGTGGCGGAGGTGGCCAGCAGGCGCAGGTCGGGACGGAGCGTGTCGCGCACGTCGAGCAGGAACGCCAGGGCCGTGTCGGCGTCCAGGTGCCGTTCGTGGCACTCGTCGAGCACCACGGCGTCCACGCCGGGCAGCTCGGGATCGCGCTGGAGGCGTTGCAGCAGCACGCCCGTGGTCACGACCTCGACCATCGGGTTCGCGCCCGTGACCCGCTCGCCGCGGATCGTGTAGGAGACGCCCATCCTGCGGGCGGCGGCCCTGACGGCCAGGCGGCGCGGCTCGGCCACCACGACCCGCATCCCCGCCTCGGCCAGGGCGAGCGGGACCACGGTCGTCTTGCCGGTGCCGGGCGGCGCGGTCAGCACGGCCGCGCCGTCCTCTCCCAGCGCCGTCAGCAGGCCGGGCAGCGCCGCGCGGATGGGCAGCGTGTCAGGCGGGGACACGGGCGGCGGCGAGGATCGCGTCGAGCAGGCCGGGGAAGCGGGCGTCGAGGTCGTCGCGGCGCAGGCTGATGTACTTCATCCGCCCCTCCTGCCTGGTGAAGATGACCCCGGCCTCGCGCAGCGTCCGGTAGTGGTGCGAGGCGGTCGACTTGTGCACCTCGAGGTTGTCGCTCACGCCGTGGCAGGTCAGCTCGACGGAGTCCGCGAGCTGGGTGACGATCTCCAGGCGCACCGGGTCGGAAAGGGCCCGCAGGACCTCTGTGAGCTGGATGTCCGCGGTCGCCGGGTGCGGAAGGAGTCGCATGGGCCAAGGCTACCTCCGTTTTATTGTTTGACAACCATCCAACTGTCCTGCCACTTTGTGGGCATGACTGCTCGGCTGTATCCCCTGGCGCTCGGGAATTTCGCCACCGGCACCGGCATGTTCGTCACCGCCGGACTGCTCGCCCCCATCTCGCGGGACCTCGGGGTCTCGCTGTCCGCGGCCGGTCAGCTGATGACCGTGTTCGCGATCTCGTATGCCATCCTGTCGCCGCTGCTCGCGGCGTTGACCGCGCGGCTGTCGCGCAAGCGTGTGCTGTTGATCGCCTTGGCCTTCTTCGTCGTGGGCAACACGCTGACCGCGCTGGCGCCGACGTACCCGCTCGTCATGCTGACCAGGGTCGTCGCCGCCGCGGGCGGGGCCATGTTCACGCCGACCGCCTCGGGCGTGGCCACCGCGTTGAGCACGCCCGAACGTAGGGGGCGGGCGCTGGCGCTGGTCATGGGCGGGTTGACGGTGTCGTCGGCCATCGGGGTGCCGCTGGGGACATGGCTCGGCACGGCCTCCGGGTGGCGTTCCACGATGTGGCTGGTCGTGGGGCTCGGTGTGATCGGGTTGATCGGGGTGGCGGCGGCGGTGCCCGACGTCACGATCGCGACGCCTGGGCGGCTGCGCGAGCGGTTCGCGCCGCTGGGCGACCGCCGGGTGCTGGCCGTGCTGACGACCCAGCTGCTGATGTTCTGCGCCGCGTTCGCCGCCTACACCTACATCGGCTCGCTGCTCGACGTGCCACTGCCCGCCGTGCTGTGGGCGTGGGGGATCGGCGGCGTCATCGGCAACCAGATCGGCGGGCGGCTGACCGACGCGTTCGGGCCGCGGCGGATGGTGCTGCTCGGGCTCACCTCCGCCACGGTGATCCTCGCCCTGATCCCGGTGGCGAACCTGTCCCTGCCCATCGCGCTGGTGTGGGGGCTGGCCTGGGGTGTGCTCGGCTGGCTGATCGCCCCGGCGCAGCAGTACCGCACCGTCGGCGCCGTGCCCGGCAACGTGGCGATCGGGCTCGGCCTGCTGTCCTCGGCTCAGTACGTCGGGGTGTTCGTGGCCGGGATCGCGGGCGGCGTGGCGCTCGACGCGTTCGGACGGACCGGCGTGATCGTGCTGTCGACCGCCGTCGCGCTGCTCGCCCTGGTGTTCACGCTGATCACCTACCGGCCGGTCGCCTCCAAGGAGCCCGAGCCCGTCAGGTAACGCTGCAACGTCGGGGCTATCTCGGCGGCGAGCTGATCGCTGGGCATCGAGGTCAGCGGCTCCATCCGCAGCACGTAGCGGAGCATGGCCACCCCGAGCAGCTGCGTGGCCGCGAGCAGCGCGCGGGTCTCGGCGTGCTCGCGGTCCAGGAGCCTGGCAAGCGGGCGGACCAGTTCCTGGCGCATCAGCTCCTTGAGCAGGTCCGCCGCGGCGGGCGTGGCGGCGGCCGCGTGCACGATGGCCGCCATCCGCGCGCCGCGCTCCGGGTCGTCCCACAGGGCCAGGTATCGGGTGGCCAGCCGTACGCCCAGGTCCTCCAGGTCGCCCTCGAAGGCGGCGGTCAGCCGCTCGACCGGCATGCTCTGCCTGATGGCCGAGGCGAACAGGCCGTCCTTGCTGCCGAAGAAGTGCATCACCAGGGCGGGGTCGACGCCCGCCGTACGCGCGACGCCGCGGATGGTGGTCTGCGCGTAGCCCTTCGCGGTGAACGACCCGATCGCCGCGTCCATGATCGCGTCCCTCGTCTGCGGGCTCCCCGGCCGCCTGCCGCGCTCCTCCTTCATGGGGCCATTCAAACACGCGGAATTCATCTACGTTGAATTCATCATTGGAAGAAATTCTTCGATCGCGGTGGCCGGTGCTGCCGTCGTGCCCGCCGGGGTCTGGCGTCAGTGGGTGGGGAGAAGGCGGCGGGCGTGGGCGATCAACGCGGTGGCGGCCGGGCTCGTGGGGCCCTCGGCACGCCAGATCAGCGCCATCTGGCCACGCAGGCGCGGCCCGGCCAGGGTGAGGACGTGGATGTCGGCATCGGCCGCGGCCGACTCGGGGAGCACCGCCACGCCCAGCCCGCGGGCGGCGAACTGGGCCAGCACGTAAGGCTCGCTGGCCTCAAAGGCCACCCGGGGCCGGAACCCGACCGCGGCGCAGGCGTTCTCAAGCACTGAACGGAGCCCCGTGCCCATCGGCAGTGTGATCAGCGGCCTGTCGCGCAGGTCGGCCAGCTCGACCGACGTGCGCTTGGCCAGCTCGTCATCGTGCGGCACGACCACCACGAGCGGCTGGTCGATGACGATCTGCGTGTCGAGTCCCGGCGGCAGCGGCGCGCCCAGGCCCGCCAGCCCCAGGTCGACCCGGCCGGCGACGACGGCCTCGACCAGGCTCACCGGGTCCAGCTCGACCAGCGAGATCTCCACCCCGGGATGCCCGCGGTGGAACCCGGCCAGCAGCCCGGGAAGGTCGAGCACGGACGGGGCGGTCACGGCGCCCATCGTCACGTGGCCGCGCAGCAGCCCGGACATCTCGTCCACGACCTCCCGCGCGCCCACCACGGCCGCAAGCGCCGCCCTGGCATACGGGAGCACCGCCTTGCCCACCGGGGTGAGCCTGACCGAGCGGCCCGAGCGGTCGAACAGCTCCTGGCCGAGCTCCCGCTCGAGCTGCCGGATCTGCGCGCTCACCCCGGGCTGGGCCACGTGCAGCCGGGCCGCCGCCTTGGTGAACCCCGCCTCCTCGGCGACCGCCACGAAGTACTCGAGCTGCCGAAGCTCCATACCCGATCACGCTAGCAGCCGGCCGGTCACAGCCAGCCGCCTACGCGCACGCACGCCACCATCCCGTCCAGACGGTTCCCGTGCGCCGTGACGGCGGCCCGCCACTCCCGACTCGCCGCCGGCGCCGCGAGCGGGCCCTCAGCCGAAGTACGGCGGGCGGCCGGTGGGGCGGCCCGCCGTACAGCATCAGATCCGGACCGGGCCCTCAGCCTAAGTACGGTGGGGCGGCCCGCCGTACAGCATCAGATCCCGACGGGGTGCCAGACCGTCTTGGTCTCGAGGAAGGCAGTGAGGCGGGACAGGCCCGGGTCGGCGGTCCAGTCCTCGCTCGCGGGGCGGAGGACCCGCTTGAGGTTCTCGGCCGCGGACTGCTCGCACCGCACGGCCAGGTCCGGGTCCGTGACGCCGGTCAGGTCGAGCGCGTTGACGTCCATGTGGGCCGCCAGCCAGGGCGCGAGCTCCGCCTGGTGCCCCGTCAGGATGTTGACGACGCCGCCGGGCAGGTCAGCGGTGGCCAGCACCTCGGCCAGCGTGATCGCGGGCAGTGGGGCCTTCTCCGAGGCCACGACCACGCAGGTGTTGCCCGTGACGATGGCCGGCGCGATCACCGACACCAGCCCGAGCAGCGCATCCGCGGGCGCCACGAGCGCGACCACCCCGGTGGGCTCGGGCGTCGACAGGTTGAAGTACGGCCCCGCCACCGGATTCGCCGACCCGTGCACCGAGGCGATCTTGTCGGACCAGCCCGCGTACCAGACCAGCCGGTCGACCGCGGCGTCCACGGCCTCGAGCGACGCCTTCTTGCCGCCGCCGATCTCCTCGGCGAACTGGGCCCGCCGGCCCTCCAGCATCTCGGCGACCCGGTAGAGGATCTGCCCCCTGTTGTACGGCGTGGCCGCCGACCAGCCGGGGAACGCCTTGCGCGCGGCGGAGACGGCGTCGCGGGCGTCCTTGCGTGAGGCCCTGGCCGCGTTCACCTCGCCCTTGCCGGAGGTCACGATGTAGGACCTTCCACTCTCCGAACGCGGGAAAGCCCCGCCGATGAACAGCTTGTAGGTCTTGCGGACGGACAGCCTGCTCATCACCGCTCCTGCGTCAGGTGCACGGGCACGAAGATCTGGCCGCAGCGGCTGACGCCGCAGCGGTGGGCGTACCAGCCCTCACGGACCGGGCGTCCGGCGCGAGCGAAGGCGTGGCCGCGGGAGGCCTGCGCGCGGCGGGTGCGGCGCTTGGCGCGGCGGTTCTCACACATCAAGGTAGGCCTCCAAGCCGAGCCGCCCGCCCTCGCGGCCGTACCCGGACTCCTTGAAGCCGCCGAACGGCGAGGCCGGGTCGAACCGGTTGAACGTGTTGGCCCACACGACTCCGGCCCTGAGCTTGTCCGCCATCCACAGGATGCGCGAGCCCTTCTCGGTCCAGATGCCGGCCGACAGCCCGTAGGGCGTGTTGTTGGCCTTCTCCACGGCCTCGGCCGGGGTACGGAACGTCAGCACCGACAGCACCGGGCCGAAGATCTCCTCGCGGGCGATCGTGTGCGACTGCGCCACCCCGGTGAAGATCGTCGGAGGGAACCAGAAGCCCTTGCCGGGGATCTCGCAGGCCGGGGACCACCGCTCGGCGCCTTCCTGCTCCCCGATGTCCGACAGCTCACGGATCTTCGAGAGTTGATCGGCGGAGTTGATCGCGCCGATGTCGGTGTTCTTGTCGAGCGGGTCGCCCAGGCGCAGCGTGCCCAGGCGACGCTTCAGCGCGGCGATCAGCTCGTCGTGCACCGACTCCTGCACCAGCAGCCTGGACCCGGCGCAGCACACGTGGCCCTGGTTGAAGAAGATGCCGTTGACGATGCCCTCGACGGCCTGGTCGAGCGCGGCGTCCTCGAACACGATGTTCGCGGCCTTGCCGCCGAGCTCCAGCGTCACCTTCTTGTCCGTGCCCGCCACCGTGCGGGCGATGATGCGGCCCACCTCGGTGGAGCCGGTGAAGGCCACCTTGTCGACGTCCGGGTGCGCCACGACCGCGGCGCCCGTCTGCCCGGCGCCGGTGACGATGTTGACCACGCCCGGCGGCAGATCGGCCTGCTGACAGATCTCGGCGAACAGCAGCGCGGTCAGCGGGGTCGTCTCGGCCGGCTTGAGCACCACGGTGTTACCGCAGGCCAGCGCGGGGGCGATCTTCCACGCCAGCATCAGCAGCGGGAAGTTCCACGGGATGACCTGCCCGGCCACGCCGAGGGGCTTGGTGCCGAATCCGGCGTACTCCAGCTTGTCGGCCCAGCCCGCGTAGTAGAAGAAGTGGGCCGCCACCAGCGGCAGGTCCACGTCGCGCGATTCGCGGATCGGCTTGCCGTTGTCCAGCGACTCCAGCACGGCCAGTTCGCGGGCGCGCTCCTGGATGATGCGGGCGATGCGGAACAGGTACTTGGCCCGTTCGGCGCCGGGCAGGGCGCTCCACACGCCGAAGGCCTTGCGGGCGGCCTGCACGGCCCGGTCCACGTCGTCGGAGGTCGCCGTGGCGATCTCCGCGAGCTTCTCCTCCGACGCCGGGTTGATCGTCTTGAAGGGCTTGCCTGACCCTTCGACGAACTCGCCGTTGATGAACAGGCCGTACGACGACTTGATGTCGACGACGTCGCGTGACTCGGGGGCGGGTGCGTACTCGAACATGTCAGTCCACCGTGAAGTAGTCGGGACCCGCGTAGCGGCCGGTGGCCAGCTTCTGGCGCTGCATCAGCAGATCGTTCAGCAGCGACGAGGCGCCGAGCCTGAACCAGTCCGGCGTCAGCCAGTCGTCGCCGGCCGTCTCGTTGACCAGGACCAGGTTCTTGATGGCGTCCTTGGTGGTGCGGATGCCGCCCGCGGGCTTGACGCCCACCTGCCGCCCGGTGGCGTCGCGGAAGTCGCGCACCGCCTCCAGCATGATCAGCGTGACCGGCAGGGTGGCCGCGGGGGCGACCTTCCCCGTCGAGGTCTTGATGAAGTCGGCACCCGCGATCATGGCCAGCCAGGAGGCCCGCCGTACGTTGTCGTAGGTCGCCAGCTCGCCCGTCTCCAGGATCACCTTCAGGTGCGCGTCGCCGCACGCGGCCTTGATGGCCACGATCTCCTCGAAGACCTTCAGGTAGTCGCCCTCGAGGAAGGCGCCGCGGTCGATGACCATGTCGATCTCGTCCGCGCCGGCCGCCACCGCGAGGCTGGTGTCGCTCACCTTGACCTCGAGCGACGAGCGGCCGCTGGGGAACGCGGTCGCCACCGAGGCCACCTTGACGCCCGAGCCCCTGACGGTGGCGACCGCCTCGGCCACCAGGTCGGGGTAGACGCACACGGCCGCGACCCGGGGCGCGCCCTCGCCGGGGTGCATGGCCTTCGTGCACATGGCACGGACCTTGCCGTGGGTGTCGGCGCCCTCGAGCGTGGTGAGGTCGATCATGGAGATGGCCAGGTCGATGGCCTGCGCCTTGGCCGTCGTCTTGATGGAACGGGTGCCGAGCATCGCCGCCCGCTGGTCCGCGCCGACCCGGTCGACGCCGGGCAGCCCGTGCAGGAATGCTCGCAGCGTCGCGTTGGACGAGGCGACGTCCGCGAGCGTGGTAGTCATGGTTGACACCCCCACAGCATCGCCGACCGGGTGCGGTGATTCCAAACTCACCGATAAGACAAGATCAGCTGACGTGTCGCACCAGACTCCCTGGACTCCGCCGTCGCCCACATGTCCCTGGTTCCCGGCACGTTGGCCAGGCCCTTGACGGCGACCGCGGGCACCTCCACGGGGGTCCAGCGCCCGCCCGCGTGGTGAGTGAGCACGTCCGGGTGGTCCTGGCGCTGGGTGACCAGCCAGAGCCCGCCCGCGCCGTCCGGGGCGACCCTGGTGTAGGCGGTCTCGGCGGGCCGGTGAGCCAGGCGCCGCCAGGTGGATCCGTTCCAGCGCAGCACGACAGCCTCGCGGATGACGCGGCCCTCGTTCAGCGGGAGCACCACCGCGCCCACCGCGTACGCCTCGTTCCTGCCCGTCACCGCGACGTCGTCCAGCTCGACGGTGGCGTCGCCGGCCCGTGAGCGCTCGGGCACCCCGATCGAGGGCACCGGCGTGCGCCGCCAGCCGTGCCCCGTCCAGTGCAGGATCGACGGCAACCGGCCCGCGCTGCTCAGCGCCCACACGTCGTTCCTGCCCGCGGCGGCCAGGTCGGTGATCGGCGACGGCACGTCCACCTGCCGCCACCTACCGTCCGTGAAGTGCCACGCCACGTCCGTCATGCCGTGCGGCCCGAACCGCAGCCCGGCCACCCAGCAGTCCCCCGGACCCGCCGCCACGGCCGCCGTCGCGTGCGCGCCCGCCGTGGGGATCGGGTGCGGCTGCCAGGTCCTGCCGTCCCAGCGCCGCGCGTCCAGTCGCCGGCCGTGCTCGACGAACTGCCACGCCTCACGCGGCCCCGCCGCCGTCACCAGGTACGGCACGGCCGCCCCACCCTGGCCCCGCCACCCGCGGCCGTCCCACCGCAGCAGCGGCCTGCCGTCCCTGACCACCCAGGCGTCGCCCGGTCCCGTGGCCCCCACGTCCCGGAACCCGCCGAGCGACCCGCCCGCGCGCTCCACCGCCACCCGCCATCCGGGCGGCTCGCCGTAGGCACTCTCGGAACACGCCGCGACCAGGGCGGACACGACGAAGAAGACGATCACTAGGTTCCTCACGACCCCTCATCGTGGCGTCCCTAAGACCCTCTGAGGCCCTGCCCTAGGTAGGGGTAAGCCGAAGCTTCGGCAGAGATAAGGCATCCACCCGATGCCCCACCCGGGGCCTTAGCACGACTCTTGAAGGTGTCAGAAAGACAACAAATCCAAGGAGCGGACATGCATCCCGAGATCGAGTTCCAGCTCATGAAGAACCACGCCAACGAGCTCCGTGAGGAGGCTGCCAGGCACCGCCAGGTACGTGAAGCCCAGCGGGCCAACAAGTCCGAGCGCCGCTCGGTCTTCGGCAAGCGCCGTTCGTCATGATCACGCCACGAGAGCCCGGCCGCAACCTCCCTCGCGGCCGGGCCTCAGAGCCGCCCTAAACCCGTCGATAGCTATCTATAAGGCGTGACATGCTGGACGACATGCTGGGACGTTCCGTAAGTCCCGTCTTCGTGGGGCGGGCGCCTGAGCTCGCCACGCTCACCGAGGCCTTTGAAGAGGCCAGAAAAGGAGATGCCACCGCCGTCCTTCTGGGCGGTGAGGCGGGAGTGGGCAAGACACGCCTCGTCCAGCGCTTCGCCGATCAGTCCCGCCAGGTGGGTGCCCGGGTGCTGTTCGGCGGCTGCGTCGAGCTCTCCACCGAGGGCCTGGCCTACGCGCCGTTCACGGCCGCGCTGCGCCAGCTCGTCAGGGAGCAGGGCACCGCGCAGATCGCCGCGCTGCTGCCCGAAGGGGCCGGGCGCGACCTGGCCAGGCTGCTGCCGGAGTTCGGCGAGCCGAGCGGCGACGGCGAGACGGAGACGGGCCGAGCCAGGCTCTTCGAACAGTTCCTCACCCTGCTCGAACGGCTGGCCGACAGCCGGCCCACGATCCTGATCATCGAGGACATCCACTGGGCGGACCGCTCGAGCCGCGACCTGATCGCCTTCCTCAGCCGTAACCTGCGTGCCCCGCAGGTCCTGATCGTGATGACGTACCGATCGGACGACCTGCACCGCCAGCACCCCCTCCGCCCCGTGCTTGCCGAGCTCGGCCGCGTCAACGGCGTGCTCCGCCTGGACCTCCCCCGCCTCTCTCGCGACGAGGTGGCGCAGCAGATGGCCGGGATCCTCGGCAGCACCCCCGACTACGCCAAGGTCGAGAAGGTCTACGAGCGCAGCGAGGGCATCCCGCTGTTCGTCGAGGCGATGCTGGACGGCGGCGAGGACTGCTCGTTCCCCGAGTCGATGACCGACCTGATCCTCGGCTCCGTCGAGCGCCTGCCCGAGGAGACCCAGCGGGTGCTGCGCATCGCCGCGGCCGGTGGCATCCGCGTCGGCCACTCGCTGCTGGCCGCCGTCAGCAGCCTGTCCGACCTGGAACTCGAGGCCGCGCTGCGCCCGGCCATCGCCGGCAACGTGCTGCAGATCGCCGACAACCGCGCCTACGTCTTCCGCCACGCGCTCATCCGCGAAGCCGTACACGACGAGCTGCTGCCCGGCGAGCACCAGCGCCTGCACGCCCGCTTCGCCGAGGAGATCTCCCTCGACCGCAAGCTCGTCCCGCCCGGCCGCGCCGCCGTCGAGCTCGCGCACCACTGGTACGGCGCGCGCAACGACAAGGCGGCGCTGGTGGCCGCCTGGGAGGCGGCGCAGAAGTCGTTCAGGGCGTTCGCCTACACCGAGGCCATCCCGCTGCTCGAACGCGTCCTCATGCTCTGGGACCGGGTGTCGGGCGCGGAGGAGCTGATCGACGCCGACCACACCGCCGTGCTGGAGCGCGCCTCCGAGGCCGCGCGGGCGGGCGGCGACGTCGACAGGGGCGTGAAGTTCATCAAGGCGGCGCTTTCCGAGCTGGACGAGAACCGGGATCCCGGCCGCGTCGCCAAGCTCATGGTGCGCTGGGCCAGCTTCAAGATCTCCAAGGGCAAGATGGGCGTGGTCGAGGACCTACGTGACGCCCTGCGGCTGGTGCCCGCCCCTGGCCAGGAGCGAGCGGACGTGGTCACACCGCTGAGCCAGGACCTCATGCTGCGCGGCGAGGTGGCCGAGGGCACCCAGCTCATCGAGGAGGGCCTACGCCTGGCGGGCGAGCTGGGCGACCGCTGCCTGGAAGGCGACCTGCTGCTGAACCTGGCGCTCGGCCACTCCATCGACGGCGACTACGAGGCCACGCTGGCCACCAACATGCGTGCCCTGGAGCTCGGCAAGCTGGAGAACTCGGGCCGGCTCATCACCCGGGCGATCGGCAACAACATCGACGCCCTCACCGACATGGGCCGCTGGGAAGAGGCGCTCGCGCTGGCCGACGAGGGCTGGCGCGCCGCCAAGAAGTACGGCCGGCTGCGTGCCAGCGGGCTGTTCATCCTCAACAACAAGGCCGAGGTGCTCGAGGCCATCGGCCGCTGGGACGAGGCCATCGAGATCCTGGACGTGGCCGCCAGCTACGGCCCCGTGCTGCGCACCCGGCACCACATGCTGCGCACGCGCGCCGACATCGCCCTGGCCAGGGGCGAGTTCGACCTGGTCGAGGGCATTCTGTCCGAACTCGGCGTGCTCAAGGAGCGCCCCGAGGACTACCTGCAGGACATCACCAACAGCACCCGGCTGCACATCGGCTGGCACCTGCTCAAGGGCGAGCCCGACAGCGCGCTGGCCGTCGCCGAGCGCTACATGGGCCGGCCTTCTCAGTCGAGCAAGGCCATGCTCGGCTGGCGCCTGCTGGCGCTGCTGCGCACCGTGTGCGACGCGGCCGACGCCGTGGAGCCCGACCGTGCCAGGGCCGTGCGCGAGCACGCCGTGGCCGTGGCCGCCGGTCTGCAGGCCAAGGGGCCGGTCGCGGAGGCCTACCGGCTGTCGTACTCGGGCGACTTCGACGCCGCGGCCGCCGCGTGGGAGCGCATCAACCGCCCGCACAACCAGGCCAAGGCGCTGATGCGGGCCGCCTCGGTAGCCGCGCGCTCCGGTGACCGCGAGGGAGCGGGCGGCCGGCTGCGCACCGCGCTCCCGCTGGCACGGGCGCTGCGGGCCACGCCGCTCATCGAGGAGATCGAGACGCTGTCGCGGCGCGTCGGGGCCGGCTCGCCGCAGGAGACGACGTCGGAGCTGCTCACGCCGCGGGAGCTCGAGGTGCTGCGGCTCGTGGCGCTCGGGCGCAGCAACCGGGACATCGCGGCGGAGCTGTTCATCTCGGTCAAGACAGTCAGCGTCCACGTCTCCAACATCCTGTCCAAGCTCGGCGTCACCAGCCGCGGCGAGGCGGCCGCCGCCGCCCATCGCCGCTCCCTCCTGGACGCCTGACCTCTCAGGCTCAGGCGAACAGGGGCTGGACGAGCAGGATCACGCCGAAGAGGGCGAACGCCGCGGCCGCGCCGTACTTGATGACCTTCTCCGGCAGGTGCTTGCCGAGCATGCGCCCGACCACGATCGCCAGGGCGTCGGCGGCGACCATGCCGACGGTCGAACCGAGCCAGGTGCCGAGCCAGCCGTGCTGCGTGGCCAGCGTGATCGTGGCCAGCATGGTCTTGTCCCCCAGCTCGCTGAGGAAGAACGCCACGGTCACCGCGACCAGGGCGTTGCGGGTGGTACGGCGGGCCTTGTCCGCCTCCTCCTCGGTGAGCTCGTCGCCGCGCAAAGTCCACAGGGCGAAGGCGAGGAAGGCGATCCCGGCCGCGATGGAGATCGCCGTGGTGGGCAGCGCGTCACCGATCAGCCCGCCCACGGCCACGCTGACCAGATGGACGGCGGTGGTCGCGATGGTGATGCCGGCCAGCACAGGCCACGGCTTGAATCGGGTGGCGAAGGTCATCGCCATGAGCTGGCTCTTGTCGCCGAGCTCGGCCACGAAGATGACGGCGAGGCTTATCCAGAACGCTTCCAACGGTGCCCTTCCCTACGGCCGGGTCCGTCTCGCCTCTCGCCGGGGAGCAGCGCTTCGGCCCGGCAGCGACGTGTGTCCATGACTGCCAGGCCGAAGGTCTCGTCCGCCTCGTCAGAGGCCCGCGTGACCGGGCGCACGAGGCGCCAGTGTGTCGACCACGCGATTGGGACTACTCCCCTTCGGTGTTTCCAGCCAACTCTAACAGCGGTTACGGAAGGTCTATTCCGACCAGAACCGGCTCGTTGACCAGGGTGACGCCGAACTTCTCGCGCACCCCGTCGCGTACTTCCCTGGCCAGAGCCAGCAGGTCGGCGGTGGTGCCCGCGCCGTCGGGGTTGGTCAGGGCGAGCGTGTGCTTGGAGGAGATGCGCACGGGGCCGCGCTGGTAGCCCTTGGGGAATCCGGCCTGCTCGATGAGCCACGCGGCGGGCACCTTGATCGCGCCGCCGGGCATCTCCCAGCGCGGGTGGCCGGGGGCGCGGGCCTCCAGCTCGGCCGCCGCCTCGGGCTGCAGGACCGGGTTGGTGAAGAACGAGCCCGCGCTGCGGGTGTCGGGGTCGCTCGGGTCGAGCACCATGCCCTTGCCCCTGCGCAGCTCCAGCACGGCCTCACGGGCCCGCTGGGCCGGGACGCTCTCGCCGAGCTCGACGCCGAGCCTGCCTGCGAGCTCCTTGTAAGCAACCGTTCCCGACATTTCGGATAGGTCCAGCGCGTAGGTGACGGCGAGGACCACGTGCCTGGACAGGTCGCGCTTGAACGCACTGTCGCGGTAGGAGAAGCCGCACTGGCGGGCCTCCAGGTCGACGACCTGCCGGGTCCTGCGGTCGTAGGCCCGCACGCACCGGATCGTCTCGGAGACGTCCTGACCGTACGCGCCGACGTTCTGGATCGGGGTGGAACCCACCAGGCCGGGAATGCCCGACAGGCACTCGATGCCCGACCAGCCCTCCTCGACCGCCCTGGCCACCAGTGGATCCCAGTCCTCGCCCGCCTGGACGGTCACCAGCGCCTGCGCGCCGTCGCGCTTGATCATCACACCGCGCGTGGCGACCCGGATCACCAGCCCGTCGAAGCCCTCATCGGCCACGACCAGGTTGCTGCCACCGCCCAGGATCAACGTCGGGATGGCCTTCCTGTCGGCATCGGCCACCAGCGAGACCAGCTGCTCGGCCGTCCGCGCCTCCACGAACTCCCGTGCGGGCCCGCCCAACCCCAGCGTCGTATACGCCCCGAGCATCTCCATGGGCCCCAAGCTTATGTCCCCCACGTCCCTTTCTACGCGGCCCCATCTCCGCCCCGCGCACGCCAGCCCTCTTAGCTCTCGCACAACAAGCCACCTGCTCACGAACGGCAAAGCTCCAAGCCCTCGCCCGTGAAGGCTTCAAGCCCTCGCACGACGGCCCCCTTGCCCATGCACGACAAGCCTCCTGCCCTTGCACGACAAGCCTCCTGCTCTTGCACGGCAAGCCACCGCCTCCGGCCGCCAGCCGTACTCCGGCCAAGGACCCGCGCCCGGCGCTCCCGGCGAGTCGACCCCCCTCACCCGCCGCCACGCCCCCAGGAACCCACGTCCCCCGGCCCCAACTCCCCCACCGCCCAGACCCCAGCCACCGCCCAGAGCCCCGGCTTGGCCGCCGCAACTTCACCGCGCCAGATCCCACCGACCCGGCGCCCACCCATGGCGCGCGTCCGGATCAGGGAAACCTCACTGAGCGGCGAGCGCGAACCCGAGCACCACAGCGGCAGAGACGACCACGTGACCAGGAGCGAGATCTTCTTCAGCGGTGGCGCCACCTGTCCCGTGGCCCCGGTAGCGCTCGTTACCCAGCGATTCCGGATCGACATCCTGGATATGCAGCACCGCCCCCAGCTGGACACCGGCTGCCTCGGCGTACAGGAGCGCCTTGGCCCGAGCAGCCTGCACAGCCGCCCGCCGAGCCTGCGCCCGCAGCTCACCCTTGGCGCGAACATCGAAGTCGACTTCATCGACGCGGTTGACCCCAGCATCCACCACATCGATCAGCAACTGCTGAAAACCATCAAGGTTCCCGGACTCGATGGTGAACGAAGCCTCACACTTGTAGCCGAGGAATTCCCGCTCCTTGCCGTAACCCTCCCACGCGCTGCTCAACCGCAACCGCGAGGCCGAGACAGCAGCGTCCGCGATGTCGTGACGACGCAACACGCTCCGCAGCCCGGCCACATTAGCCTGACCGGCTTCGAAGGCCTCCTTAGGAGAGGGCTCGATCCGCTCCACAACCAGCCGAACGCGCACAAGATCGGGCGCCGCCTTCACACTGGCAGCGCCGTAGGCACTCACGCCCCAAGGGGTTTGGATATGGGTGTCTCGTACCATCGAGGCCTCCGATAGGGGGAGATATCGCCGTCATCATGCCGCACAAGCCCCCTCGAGATGATCAAGAACCGCAATCTCAACATCTCCAACGCCCCAAGCCGACGAACCGGACTGTCACCCTGGGAAGCCCATCAAGATCTTGGCCACCGAACCGGCGAAGCGCCGGCTTGCAAGGAAGCGAGCCGAGCGACTGCGACTCCCTGCGATCACCCTTCCAACGGGCACGCGACAGCGGCCGCACCTCGGAACACTCAGCCAGCCAGGAGAACGAACCTCCGGATCAAAAGCGCATCGCCCGTCACCACCACGATCAACGGCGCCGACCTTGTCGTGATCACTAGCCCATGCTTACGTATTCCGGGTGAGCCCCGATTCGGATATGGCCGGGCGTCCCGAACCTGTCCTGATGCAGACGAACCCGGCGGGCAGCAAGGCGCCGTACATCACGCCGATCCTTGTCCTCGGCGCGATCCCCCTTCTGCTCGCCAACTGGTTCACCGTCGTCGCGATCCTAGGACGCGACTGCGTCGTACTACATGGCGGCGGCAACATAACGCAATGCGGCGGCGGCCTCTCAGAGGAAGAAATGTCCGCGGTATCAGGACTGATCGCCCTGGCGGTGCTCATCATCCAAATAGCACTGATCGTCCTGATCAGCCGACGCCTCCGCTCTACCCCACAGTGAGCTTGCATGACCGACAACAGCACCCCTTGAGGCGACAGGTGCCGCCCGCACGAGCCCTCGGCCCCTCCGCGTTATCCTCGTGCGGCCTTCGCCGAGGTTTCATCCACAATGGACCAGTGCGAGGACCCTGGGTGCATGCTGGCCGACTCTGGACGAACGGCGATCCGTTTCTAGCTGTCGACGCTTCACTGCGCGGCGCGTGGCATGGGTTCAGCGACAACCAATACGACGACATTGTGGATCTTGGCCCGGAGGACACCAGCATCCCGGTCGGAGCCGGCCGGGCAGCCCTCGTCGGCGCGGACGGAGTCGTCCGCGATGACAGCTGGATGGAGGTCTTCCAAGCAGAAGACGGCGGCATCGCCGTCGTGCAGGCATCCGGTCCCGACTACCCGCGTGTGCTGACTGAGGCCCTCCGTTACCCGGACACCGATGATGAAGACGGCGCCCCGCTCATCGTGCACAGCGGCGAGATCGCCTTGTTCAGCGCCGCCTGCGACGGCACCGGACCACACTCGCAACCCCTGGTGCCTGCCCGACCAGGACCGGTGCCGCCGGTGCACGGACGACCATCGCATGAGAACGATCCAGGCCTTCTGATATCGACGACGTACACAGCGTTCGCGTTCAAGGTGCGCTGGTACACCCAGCTAGACGAAGAGGGCTGTTTCGCCCGGTGGCTGCTGACCCCTGCATGAGCCTTGTGATCAGTAGGTACCCAAGTGATCGCCACCATCGCCACCGAGACAGCGCCGTCGACCACAGAAGGGACAACAACTGATCACTTTCGACGGGACCTTCTATCGCATCACGGATCCGGAGTTCGAGATGACGATCCCGGCATGGGAGGGATACGAGCCGAACACTGCCTACGAGGCAGACGCGACGATCACTTTCCGCGATGGCTCACGCCGATATGCGACCTTCATGACCCTGGACGCGGTCCAGCGCAACATGGACAAGGATGCACGCACCGGCGAGTGCCTCGGCGGCAAGTACTTCTGGTGGTCGGACTTGATCATCGTTCGAGACGCCGGGTTCGAGGGTATGGCGGCCGCGATTCGTGATCTGATCTCGTCTGGAGACATCGAGGAAGCATGCGGCCCGCTCGACCCTATTGACGATGGCGAGGAGAAATGAACGCTTCGGGCCTCCGAGGGTGAGGGAATCCAACCCACTGGAAGAACGACCTTCACCAGCCCGTGACTACGTGGCGCCTGTCCCGATCATCTCGGAGCCTGAGGCCCCCGCCGGAGGCGCGATCGCACAGCGCCTGCCGGCCGGCTTGACCACGGTCACCCACCCCGGCCCCAACCGCTACGCGGTCCTACGGATGCATCGCATTGGTGCCGGCCGTTCCACTCACGCAGGCGCTCCCCAGCACCGTGAAGCCAGCTACTTCCTCTTCACCTGGATAACAGCCCTTCCGCTGGTGAGGTCGATCCGGGTGGTCGGAGGTGCGCCGTCGGTTTCATCGTCGCGCAGCATCAACTCAGTCTCGCGCTGCTCCAGCTCGATCCGTTTCGAGCCCTGGAAAGCGGCTGCCAACTCCTCGACCCCGGGCGCCGTCACCGCGCGGCCGGATCGCTTCACCCCAGCCGCCCACTTCCACAGGCGCTCAAGGAGCACAACGAAGATCAGCAGGCACGCCACCAGTTCCATTCGCCAACCCCGAGTTCAGCCACCACACGCGAGAATACTGACGAAACCCATCCTGCCCTCCGCTGCGCAGGTACGTACGCCCTCATGATCCCGGACACCTCGCTCGCACGCTCACACGCAAGCCTTATCCCAGCCACAGGAGGCATGCCTATCCAGGTGAGGCTCACCGCCATATGCGGTTCGCGTCAGACACGCCCTCGGACTCCATGGCGACCGGCGGGGGCCTCAGGCTCCGAGATGATCGCGACAAGCGTCAGCTGGTCACGGTCTCAGGCAACGAAGTAGCGCGCGTTCACGCGGCCCCAAGAGCTTGATCGCGTGCCAGATGCCGCCGGAGATTGAAGGAACCGCGGGGTTTCACGGTGGTCGCACGAGAGAGGCCCCTGACCGCGTTCACGCTGGTCAGGGGCCTCAATCCGCTGGTGTGGCAGGTGCAAGGCTCGAACTTGCGTAGGCTGAGCCGACGGTTTTACAGGGGATCACGGATTCTCGGAAACTCTGCCCTTGACCGGGCCATACTCCTGTGGCACTGCGTCTCGGCCGTAGATCATCCCACGCATATCCCGGATCTTGCGGCGTCGTCACCGTTCTTGACGGCCCGTGATCAACGAGGAACCAAGCGGTTCCAGCGTTCGGTTTCCTCGGGTCGGCCAGTTTCCCTCCCATCGTGCTCGATCACCTACGAGGGCGGCCTCCCAGAAGTACGGCCCGGACGCGCTTTCCATGCTTGCCGGGCCGCAATCCAGTGCGCGTGTTCTAGAGCCGGGCCGTACAGCGGACACATTTGGCAGGCGGCACCGGCCGCACATCGCTCCAGCCCACCTTCCTGACGATCTCGGCGCTCCAGGCAACGCCGTTGGGAGTCAGCCATTGCCTCCCGAGGAATTGGCCAGTCCTGCGGTCGATCACGATCTGCCCTACGATCTGCCCCGCCTTGTATTGGAGGGCCAGCCCGTCGAGCCCGAACGTCCCGGGAATGTCGTCGACCACCTTGGTGCCCGGCGCATTCGCCAGGAGAAGGTAGGCGGCAGCCCTGGTGCCAGGCGTCGCTGGTGAGTTGATGAGCTGCGAGGCGGCCTCCGCGAGCCAGGGCTCGCGCTCGGCGGCCACTTGAGGGTTGTAACTTTCCAGCAGCCGTGCCCTGAGCGCCGCTGGCTCCTTAGGGAGGCTCCGCAGCTCCGTCAGCGTCGGCTTCAGCCCATCGGCGAGTTCCAGCCCCACATCCAGATCCGCGGAGGAGTGTGCGGGCATGTTCTTGTCGCACCCCCGCGCGGGGCACAGCTTGGGGGAGCCGTCCCGTCGCCACGCTTTCAGGCCCTCGGCTGTGTACGGCTTCGACGATATCGGCTCCTGCCAGCCGTAGACCTCGCGGTTGGGCCCGAAGGCGAGGACCTCCATGGCCCGTTCCTCGACCTTGTAGCTATAGCCGTTCTTTGTCCGCATGACGTGCTCGGTGTCTCGTCGCCAGAAGCGGCCCTTCGCCTCCGGTGTCGCTGCCAGGTTGGCGGCCGCAGCTTCCAGTTTCTGCATGGGCGTGACCGCGACCGGCTCCACCGCAGGTCGAGGTACGAGGGCCACCACCACGCCGACGATGAGCACGACGGCTGCCGCGACGAGCGCCATCCCCGTCCACGACCTTCTGCCCGCCCGCACCATGGACACAGGGAATACCTGTCTAGCTGCGAATACCCGCTCCCGCGCCGTCGCCAGTTGGTCGGCCGACGAGGGCGGCACATCGGGCATCACCGAGTCGATGACCTGGAACTCGTTCATCCCAACACCTCACGCAGCTTGGTCCTGGCCCTGCTCAACCGGGACGCGACCGTCCCCGAGGCGATCCTGAGCGCCGCCGCCACCTCGTCGTAGCCCAGCCCGCCGTACGCGATGAGGAGCACCACGTCGCGCTCTCCCTTTGACAGCCGCGCCAGCGCCCCGGCCAGCCGGTCGACCGTCACGCTCGCGCTGAGCCTGTCCACGATCCGCTGGTCGTGTCCTTCGTCGTCAGGTGGCGGCCCCGTCCTGGCCATGGCGCGGTACTTGCGCACCTCGGCGCGCCGGTGGCGGCCGATGAGGTTGGTCGCGATGCCGTACAGCCATGGCCTGACCCCGCCCACGGCCGAGTCGAAGCGTTCACGTTGCCTGAAGGCGATGAGGAACGTCTCCGCGGCGAGATCCTCGGCCACGTCGGGGTCGAGCCTGCGTCCGATGTAGCGCCGGATCTCCTCGTAATGGGCTTCGAAGACGACCTCGAAGACGTCAGGAGCAGTGATCACACCCTTGTTTGCCCGCAAACATGCGATTCTTCCAAGAAATCTTGACTAGTTGTCGCAGAGAGATCGTGTCCGGACACATGCCCAAGAACGTCCTGGTCGCGCCGCCCCTCCCGCGCTGCGCGTGCAGCCTCGGGGCCGTTCTCGCGCGTGGGAGCGCCCCCCCGCCGACCAAGCACCGCGCCGCCACCTATCCAGGCCAGTCTCTATGCACCAAGCCGCTCCACCTCCTCGCCCTTCCTTGCCTATGAGGCTTGCCCTTCAAGCGAGCCTCCGGCGGAGGCCTCGCTTCGGGATGATCGCGGCCGACACCGGGATAGTCAGTGGCGGGGAGCGTGGTGCCAGTGGTGATTGTGGTCAGATGATGAAGATCCTCAGGCTGTCGTCGACCGATCCATGAGCATGGCTGGACACGCGCAGATGAGCCCGGGCTCACCAACGAGTGGGAGCTTGATCGGCGGGCGGCTCGGAGCCGCGGAGAGACACCGAAGCCGTCGCGCGGTTGCTCGACCGAAGCCCCTGTGGTTCGCCTGCGCCCGCGGATACTCCAACGGCGGTGTGAGGTAGTGGGCCAGGCCTGCCGGAAGGCCAGTATGGACGGGGCATGGGATCGCAAACTACCGCCACAGTGATGGTTTTACGGGGCATCGCCGATTGAGCGGCGATGACGCGGCTGACCTGCCCTGACGACGCTGCCCTCAAAGCATTCCACCAAGATCATTGCGCGTATATTGCACGATCTTGTTTTGGCCGCCCGGCTCACATCGCCCGCCGTGTTACTCGTACATGCTGCCAGCGCGGATCTGGAGCGCAAGGCCCTGCCACGTCAACGGCTCAACATCGCCCCTGAACGGAGCTCCGTCACGGATGCATCCGTCTCGCAGCCATGCTGCCCATGCCTCCAGGAAGTCACCGATATATGTGGAGCTCCATCGGCCCTCGTAGTACTTGTTCCCTGCATCCCGTTCGCGCTCGCATTCGGCCTGATCTTCGGCAAAGTCACGGGCCATGAACTCAAGGAACGCTGCGAAGCCTGTAATGTCCTGGACTCGCGCTATCTCAGGGGGCAGATCAGGAAGATTCATACTCGAAAGCGTAGGCCCAGCGCCTTACCTGATCATCCTGGAGCCCGAGCCCTCCGCCGGAGGCTTGGGTTTGCTGGTCGACGCTTAGAGGTCTGGCCAGATGTAGGTGGGGAGATACGGGGAGCGGCCGGTGACGAACCAGTTCTGAAGGTCGTGGAGCCGTTCGAGAGCGGCCCCGTAGTAGTCGGCTGGCTCCGGGCGAGGGAAGTTTGGATGGCTGGTATGGCTTGGGACGAAGTCGGCTAGATACCAGTAGCCTTCGACCAGCCAGCGATCGAGCTGTTCCGTGGTTTCATGGGCAGCGCAGATCCGGCGCATGGCCTGTTCCAGACGACTGAACCCGTCCCGGTCCCAGTGGAAATCGCAGCGCAGTTGGATGAGGAAAGATCCGTCCTCTGCATCAAACTCCCTGCGGAGCAATTCGAGGTCATCCATGGCGGTCAGCATGTCACGGCTCGGTGGCGTGGCGCAGAGGCCGACGGGTTCGCTGGGTACGGCGGCTAGGGCGATCGGCGGTGCGGCCCAAGCTGCCGCCGCCCGGGACCGGTCCCCAGGCCGCACGCCCAGGCGGCGGGCCGAGTACGGCGCGCGCCGCGCGCGCGAACGGTAGCGCACACGGCCGCAGGAGGCGGACGGCGGTGGACTGCAACCTGAGCGGGCGCATGACCTGTATGGACGCGCACGCAGTACCGGCCAGGGGCCGATCTTCGCCTGATACCGTGCGGCGAGGCGTCGCGAGGAGACCTTGAGCTATGCGAGACGATCGGCAGTCAGTCCGGCAGAGCCGTTGGCCCGACGGTTGGTCATCGCTCTCGTCAGCAGACCGAGTGCATGCGGTTGTCGCAGCTCTTACAGAGGGAACTACGGCTGCGGCTGATCAGGTTCGAGGCCTGACAACTGAGCAGGTCTACGAGATAGAACGAGACCAGTCGGCGCCGTTGCCTGAAGCATATCGGTGTTTTCTTCTATTGCTCGGCGGCGGTGCCGGCCGCTTCATGCGGGGAACCGATGTCTACTATCCGCGCATCCTTGGCCTGCGGTCCGCGGCGCAGGAGCTCCTGGAGGAGAATGCGTCACCGTTTCGTCTTCGGGAGACTGATCGGGTGATCTCCATGCACCAGGGGTACCAGTTTGATTTTCTGCGTGGCCTGGGAGACGATCCCGAAGTTTGGTCGTTTTGCGAGGGCGTTAGTGCAGGGAATGTTCCCAGCACGAACCATGAGCACTTCACTGACTGGTTGCGACGCACCGCGGTAACCGAGATTCCGGTATGGCGGCGTCTGACCTCCTCCTACCTCGAGGAACAAGCCAAGCACTCCGATGAACGCCGTCTCCACTACTACCGAATCAACCCAGATGGCACCCGCACCGAAGAGTTCTAGGACTCAGCCGCGATGCGGCAACACCGGCGCAACGCGTAATTGTGCGGCCTGATCCCTGCCGTTAGACCTACAGACTCGGTGAATCGACGCATGCCAGAGCGGGCGGCGAAGTGATCAGCCACGTTTCCCAGTGAGCCAGGGTGAGGAACGAACCCTGGATCTTCGATCGCCCCCGACCACGGACAAACATCGACCACCCGTGGCGATCGTCGTGCTGCATGGGAGCGGCGGCGCGACCAGAGGTCAGCGGATGGCGTAGGTACGGCGTGGCGCGCGTGCGGCGACGGCCCGGAGTCCTGCGCGCGTGCCGGGACCGGCCTCCAGGCCGCACCCCCGGCGCGCGCAGGGCCGGGCGACGGCGCGCAGCGCCGCCGCCTCTTGATGCACTGTCGCTCTGCCCCAACGGCAAGGCGGCGGCACCCAACACAATCGCTCGAAAGCGGGCCGTCTTTCACGCTCTACTGGAGTACGCGGTCGAGCTAGAGGAGCTTCCGGCAAATCCGCTGCACAAGGTCAAGTGGAAGCCGCCGAAGGTCACAGAGACCGTAGACCTGCGTGTGGCCGTGAATCCTCGGCAGGCTCGGGACCTGCTCACAGCGGTCACCTACGTAGGCCGGCGGGGCCGTGGACGGCGACTCATGGCGCTGTTCGCCTGCATGCACTACGCGGCGCTGCGCCCGGCCGAAGCTGTCGGCCTCCGCATCGATGACTGCGTCCCCCCAAGCAGGGCTGGGGGCGCCTGACCATCGACGTATCCAGACCAGAGGTGAACGCACACTGGACGGACTCCGGCGAGACCCACGAGGCCCGAGGGCTCAAGCACAGAGGCCGCGACGACGTCAGGCCCGTGCCCGTCCCTCCCGAACTGGTCAAGATCCTTCGGCAACACATCCAGGAGGACGGCACCGCCAAGGACGGCCGCCTCTTCCGCAGCGAACGGGACGGCATCGTGCAATCGACGGTGTACACGGAGGTCTGGCAAGCCGCCCGGCTCCTCGCCTTCACGCCCGCCCAGGTCGCCTCACCGCTGGCGAAGAGACCCTACGACCTCCGGCACGCGGCTGTGTCTCTCTGGCTCAACGCCGGTGTCTCGGCCCCCGACGTAGCGGAACGAGCGGGGCACAGCGTTGACGTCCTGCTCCGCGTCTACGCCAAGTGCTTGGACGGACAGGAAGAGATCGCCAACCGCAGGATCGGCGATGCCCTCGCCGCGTGATCCAACCAACCCACGGCCCTGGACGCTCTCCGGGGCCTTTCTACGTTCAGAACGGCTAGCCCACCTGCGGAAACGCGGCCAAGATCATTGCACATATATTGGTGGACCACCGACAAACGGCCGCTCAGGGTGGCAAACGGCTGCATACCCCGGAAATGCAAAGAGGCCCCCGAAAGGGCCTCTGAGCTGCATCTCTGCTGGGTGGCAGGTGCAAGGTTCGAACTTGCGTAGGCTGAGCCGACGGTTTTACAGACCCGTCGCAATCTCGCGCTGACCTGCAGAAGCTTCGATCGCGTCCCATATTTGGCCGCGTATTGGCCGTGGAGACTGCTGGACGACTGCTTTTCCCGTCGGCGCGAACCTGCCGCACCATCTCCGCAGATGTAGTGAGCAGCGCGCTCGTGTTCATGGTCCTGCTGGCCTTGGGATCATCCCCGCGTGCGCGGGGAGCACGACCGAGGTCGCGGTACGGCTGGGCGCGATGTTGGACCATCCCCGCGCGGGGATGGTCCCCGGGAGGCACAGGAAGCGGATGCTCCCGTCCAGTGCTCCCCGCGCACGCGGGGATGGTCCTACGTCCGGACCACCCGCACCGCGTTGCAGACGTGCTCCCCGCGCACGCGGGGATGGTTCGCGCTGTGACACACCCCAAGGTGTGGGACGCTGCAGCATCCTCAAAACTTGGCCGCGTATTAGCCGCGGATGGCCGTAGCCCGCCGTCGATGACCATGAACAGCCGGACACAACGAGAGAGGCCCCTCACCGCGTTTCCGCTGGTGAAGGGCCTCTTTCTGCTGGTGTGGCAGGTGCAAGGTTCGAACTTGCGTAGGCTGAGCCGACGGTTTTACAGACCGCTCCCTTTGGCCACTCGGGCAACCTGCCGTGTCATCCGCTCTCGCGGCGACAGACAGAAGAATAGCGGACTTCCGGCGTGCACGTGACACCGGTTTGTCCCGGCTGGATCAACGCCTGGAGCTCCGGCGGGATCACGTCGGGAGGGTGCGCCGGAAGGCCAGGGGCATGACGCGTGAGCGGGCAAACCGGGTGAAGTGGTCGGAGTCGTTGACCCGGGGAAACGGCTCGGAAGGCACCGGTACTCCGAGGAACGAGCACAGCGGCTCCCACCCCTGGCTGACCTCGAAGACGAGCAGCCGTGAGGCCGGGATCGTCGCCTTGACCTCCTCGACGTGCCGGGTGAACGCCTTCAGTAGGTGTTCCCGGTCCGAGAGGCGGCCGTCGAAGACCCGTGACGACACCGTGAGCGTGTTCATCTTGGCGAAGGCCGCGAGGTCCGTGTCCAGGAGGGACGACAGCCCGCCGACCACCTTCGCGACCAGGGACGAGCGCTGCTTGAGGATCGTGGACTCCATGCTGGCCAGCCACCGTGACGGGTCGCGGACCGTGAGCACGACGGGAGCCGAGGGGAAGTGCTCGGCGAGTTCCCGCCAGTAGGCCGCGGCCGGCCAGTCGACGCAGGATTCGTACCCGCCGAGCAGCTTGGACCAGTCCGCGGGGCCGCCCTCGGCGAGGGAGAGCCAGCGGCGGATCTGGCCGGGCTGTTCGACGACCTCCATCATGTGGTGGCACGGCCCGAACCCGAGCTGCTCGAGCGCGACCTTCATCGACAGCGTGCCGGTACGACCGAAGCCTGCGCCGATTACTCGCATAATCCCTACTTATCCCATCGACAACTGCGAATAGCGCCATGGTCTGTCGGGGTCCGCTAGATGGCAACACTGCAATGCCGGACGATGCTGGATAGGCTCGTGGGCTGGGGTAAGTGCAGTTGCGAGAGGGAGTGCGTTTTGGCCGATTCATCGTTCGACATCGTGAGCAAGATCGACCGCCAGGAGGTCGACAACGCGCTGAACCAGACGGTGAAGGAGATCGGGCACCGCTTCGATTTCAAGGGCACCGGAGCCGCCATCAGCTGGTCAGGGCAGGACAACATCGAGATCAAGGCGAACAGCGAGGAGCGTGCCGGGGCCGCGCTTGACGTGTTCAAGGAGAAGGTGGTCAAGCGCGGTCTCTCACTGAAGATCCTGGACGCCGGCGAGCCCAAGCTGTCCGGCAAGGAGTACCGGATGGTCGTCAGCCTCAAGGAGGGGATCGACCAGGAGAACGCCAAGAAGATCTCCAAGTTGATCCGCGACGAGGGCCCGAAGGGTGTGAAGGCCCAGATCCAGGGTGAGGAACTGAGGGTCAGCTCGAAGAAGAAGGACGACCTCCAGGACGTCATCACCCTGCTGAAGGGCAAGGATCTCGACATCGCTCTGCAGTTCGTCAATTACCGGTAGGTGTACGGCTACCGCCGCCCGAAGGGAACGCTGAGGCGGGGCGTGGACGTTGGACCAGGTGAACCCAAGCACGAAGGGGGGAACCTTGCACCACAACGGTCTGCGGACCGCCATCCTGCTCGGGAGCCTGTCTGCGGCGATCCTCGTGGTGGGCGCGTGGTTGGGCGGCGGCACCGGCCTGCAGATCGCGTTCGTGCTCGCCCTGGTGACCAACGCTGTCGCGTACTTCTTCTCCGACCGGATCGCGCTGTCGGCGATGCGCGCCCGGCCGGTCAGCGAGGTCGAGCAGCCCGCGCTCTACCGGATCGTCCGTGAGCTGTCGACACAGGCGCGCCAGCCGATGCCGCGCCTGTACCTGTCGCCCACGGTCCAGCCGAACGCCTTCGCCACGGGCCGCAGCCCGCGCCAGGCCGCGGTCTGCGTGACGTACGGCCTGACCAAGCTCCTGGACGAGCGGGAGCTCCGCGGCGTGATCGGGCACGAGCTGTCACACGTCTACAACCGCGACATCCTCGTCTCGTCGGTGGCCGGCGCGCTGGCCACGATGATCACCTGGCTCAGCTACGTCGCGGTGTTCTTCGGCGGGTCCGACGACGACGAGGGCCCGGGGTTCCTCGGCGCGCTGCTCATGATGGTGCTCGGCCCGGTGGCGGCCGGCATGGTGCAGATGGCGATCTCCCGCACCAGGGAGTTCCAGGCGGACGAGTCGGGCGCCCGGCTCACCGGTGACCCGCTGGCGCTGGCCTCCGCGCTCCGCAAGATCGAGATGGGAGCCAGACGGCTTCCGCTGCCGGAGAACAGCCGCCTGACGTCCGCCTCGCACATGATGATCGCGAACCCGTTCGCCGGGTCCGGGTTCGGCCGACTCTTCTCCACGCATCCGCCCACCTCGGAGCGCGTCGCGCGGCTCGAGCGCATGGCCGGCTACCGCCGCTAGCCCGCGGTTATCTTGCGCACGATGTCGGCCAGGTCCTCCGGGAAGACAGCTTCCTCGGTGTCGTCGAGTTCCTCCGCGCTCCACCATCGGTATTCGGTCGTGGTGGCCTTCTCGATCTCGTCCATGTGGTCGAAGGAGACATCTGCGTCCCCCACCTGGATCGCGAAGAACGTCTGATCCTGCGTGATCGCGTATTCGGCGAACGTGAACTCGATCGTCCCGGTGCCGTACGGGCCGGTGAAGTCGTCGGCGGAGGCCGCGATCCCCACCTCCTCATACAGCTCGCGCGCGGCCGCCTGCTGCAGCGTCTCGCCGTCCTCGGCGGCGCCGCCGACGGTGAACCAGTACGACCTGTCGGGGCGCGCCGGATCGAACCCGTGGAGCAGCAGCACCCTCCCGTGATCGTCAATGGGCAGCGCGCGAGCCGTGAACCGGCGCAGGGGGATCATCGTCATGCCCTCCATCATGGAGGGCATGGGCGTATGGGTTTACATCCGCGGATGGCTGGAATTTCAGGACAGCCAGCGAGCCGAGGTGACGGAGCTCGCCGACGCGCCGGGCTGGACCTTCCCCGAGGGCGGCTGGCTGACGGCGGCCTGCTACGCCCGCGCGGTCAGGGAGTCCGAGCTGGACGAGATCCGGCACACGATCGGCAGGATCGCCGCCCTCCCGCCTCCGGACGAGGACGGCGACCACGTCACGGGCCTGTTCCTCGCCTTCCACGAGATCGACGGCCAGCAGGAGTGGCAGGTCAGGGACGGCCGCCTGCACATCGCCCGGGCCGACCCCCGCCACGACTACCTCAACTACTAGGCGACCAACGCCTGGTAGAGGGGGAGCCAGGTGCGGTGCGCGCAGCGGGATTCGATCTCGGCACGGGTCAGCCACTCCGCATGGGTGCTCTCCGTGCCCGCGGGCGGGGCGGTGGGCGGGCCGGGGATCGCCAGGCGGGCCGTAAAGCTGAGCATGTAGGTCAGCAGGGCGTACGGGTAGTTCGAGGGCACCGGCCCGGTGATCTCGATGCGGTGCCAGCCGAAGAGCTCGAGCGAGGACGGGTCCAGGGCGAAGCCCGTTTCCTCCGCCAATTCGCGGGCCGCCGCCTGTGTGGGGGACTCGCCGGGTTCGAGGTGGCCGCCCGGGATGTCCCAGCCTCTGCCGGGGCGGTCCACGCACGTCAGCAGCATCCGGTCCGACGCGTCGAGGACGAAGGCGAACGCCGACGTGACCTGCCCGGACGAGGGGGCCTGCCGGGTGAGCGCCAGCTCCAGCGTGTGCGCCGCGGGGATCCACGGCACGGTCGTGGTCGCGATGAGAGAAATGGACACCAGGCCATCATCGGGCATAACCGAGACATGAGATCGTGGACTTTCGCGCTTCCCCTGCTCGCGCTGGTGGCCCTGGTGCTGTCCTGGGGACGGGAACTGCCCACGGTGGTCGTGTTCCTGGTGGCCCTGCTGCTGGCGGGAGCCGTACTCGCCGCCGTGCATCACGCTGAGGTGATCGCGCATCGCGTCGGCGAGCCGTTCGGGTCGCTGGTGCTGGCCGTGGCGGTGACGGTCATCGAGGTGGCGCTGATCGTCAGCCTGATGATCAGCGGCGGGGAGAAGACCGCGTCGCTGGCACGTGACACGGTGTTCGCGGCCGTGATGATCACGTGCAACGGGATCGTCGGGTTGTCGCTGCTCAGCAGCACGTTGCGCAGGCGCGTGGCGGTGTTCAACGCCGAGGGCACCGGCGGCGCGCTGGCGACGGTGGCCACGCTCTCGACGCTCAGCCTGGTGCTGCCGACGTTCACCACGAGCCAGGAGGGCGCGGCGTTCACGCCCGCCCAGCTGGGGTTCGCGGCCGTCGCGTCGATCGCGCTCTACGGGCTGTTCGTCCTGACGCAGACGGTCCGGCACCGCGACTACTTCCTGCCCGTCGAACGTGTGGGCCAGGAGGAGCACGCGCCGCGCCCCTCGAGCAGGGCCACGCTGCTCAGCCTGGTGCTGCTGCTGGTGGCCCTGGTGGCGGTGGTCGGGCTGGCCAAGGTCGAGTCGCCGGTCATCGAGGCCGCCGTGGCCCTCGCCGGGCTGCCGCAGGCCGTGGTGGGCGTGGTCATCGCGCTGCTCGTCCTGCTGCCCGAGACGATCGCCGCGGTCCGCGCGGCCAGGCGGGGCCAGTTCCAGATCAGCCTCAACCTGGCGCTCGGGTCGGCGATGGCCAGCATCGGCCTGACGATCCCGGTGATCGCGGTCGCGTCGATCTGGTTCACCGGCCCGCTCCTGCTCGGGCTGGGCCCCACGCATCTGGTCCTGCTCGGCCTGACCTTCGTCGTCTCGACGCTCACCGTGGTCCCCGGCCGCGCCACGCTGCTGCAGAGCGGCGTGCACCTGGTGATCTTCGCCGGCTTCCTGTTCCTGGCCATCAGCCCGTGACCCCTTGACCCTCGGGTAACCGAAGACTCGACGATGGTCGGCATGGACAACTTGATGACCATCGGCGCGTTCGCGCTCGAGACCAGCCTGACGGTCGCCGCGCTGCGCCACTACGACGACGTGGACGTGCTCAAGCCGGCCGCCGTCGACCCGGCGACCGGCTACCGCCGCTACCGGGCCGATCAGGTACGGCAGGCCAAGCTCATCTGCGCGCTGCGCGCGGTCGACCTACCGGTCGACGAGATCCGCGACGTCCTGGAGGCCGACGACGACCGCTTCCTCCACCAGGCGCTGGAGAGGCACAGGCGGCGCCTGGACGACCGGGCGGCGGCCGTGGCCAGGATGACCGCCGATCTCGAGGAGTACCTCGAGAAGGGGCTCCCGATGCCCGCGCTGAAGGGGTGCCGTCCGGTGCAGGTCAAGCTGCAGGCCGCGGATCCCGCCTTCTACGAGCGGGTGTTCGGCGTCAAGTACGACGAGAGCATCTCCAGCTTCCAGTTCGGCACGTACGGCACAGAATCGTTCTTCCTGGTGACGACCTCCGGCGAGGGAACCGGCTACCTGGTGGACGACCTGGAGGTCGTCCACCGTCGAGCCGTCGAGGCCGGGGCGCGTGAGATCGAGCCGCCGACCCTGTATCCCGGGATGCCGCGCCGATCGGTGGTCGCGGATCCGAGCGGGAACCGCGTCTTCCTCTACCAGGGCTAAATGCCGCGGCGCAGGGCCCGGTTGCCGAGGTGGAGGCCGATTGCGGCGACGGCCAGCGAGGCGGCCGTGCCGTACAGGACGGAGGGGTCGGTGAGGTGGCCGGAGAAGAGGGCGCGCTGGGCGTCGACGATGTAGGAGACCGGGTTGAAGGCCGCGATCACCCGCATCCATCCCGGCGCGGACTCGATCGGTAGCAGCACGCCCGACAGGAGCATCAGCGGGAACAGGACCGCCTGGGAGATCACGTAGAAGAGCGTGCCGCTGGGCGCGGACTTGATCGCGAGCACGAACGACAGCGTCCCCAGCCCGATCCCGAACACGGTCAGCAGCGCCAGCCCGCCAAGCACTCCGGCCGGATGGAGGCGGAACCCGAGCGGAAGCGCCAGCAGGATGATCAGCACCGCCTGGCAGAGCAGCACCATCATCTCCTTCATGGTCCGCCCGACCAGCATCGCGCTGCGGTTGAGCGGCGAGACCAGCATCCGCTCCAGCGAGCCGCCGACCAACTCGAGCAGCAGCGTGTACCCGGCCATCAGCGGCCCCGACAGGCACATCATGATCAGGATCCCGGGCACGAACCACTGCCAGGACGAGGTCCGCACGGCCCCGCCCAGCAGCGACCCGAACAGGAACAGGAACAGCAGCGGCTGCACCATCGAGAACAGCAGGCCCATCGGCTCGCGCAGCGCCGGCGTGAACTCGCGGACGAACACGGTACGGGTGTCACGAAAGAACGTCGTCATCGGTGAGGCTTCTCCCGGTAAGGCTGAGGAACACGTCGTCGAGGGTCGGACGGGCGGTCTCCGCGGCGGTCACCTTGATGCCCGCGGCCTCCAGCGCGCGCAGGTACTCGGGCAGGGCGGCGGCCGCGTTCGGCACCCGGAACTCGGCGCCGGTCCCGTTCGCGGTGGCCTCTCCCAGCAGTTGTACGGCTCGCGCCGCCTCCTGCCCGGTCTCGGTGGTGATCGTGATGCGGTCGCCGGCCAGGTCGTTCTTGAGGCCGCCGGCCGTACCGTCGGCGATGATGCGGCCGTTGTCGATGATCACCACGCGTTCGGCCATGCTGTCGGCCTCTTCGAGGTAGTGCGTGGTCAGGAACAGGGTCGTGCCGTAGGCCTCGCGCAGGCGCAGGATGTGCGCCCAGATGTCGGCGCGGCTCTTGGGGTCGAGGCCGGTCGAGGGCTCGTCGAGGAAGAGCAGGTCGGGCCGGTGGATGAGGCCGAGCGCGATGTCCAGGCGACGACGCTGGCCGCCGGACAGCGTCCCCGGCTTGCGCTTGGCCAGGCTCTTCAGCTCGAGCAGGTCGAGCAGCTCGTCGGCGCGCCTGGCCGCGTCGGCGGAGGTCAGGCCGTAACAGCGGCCCTGGGTGACCAGCTCGTCGCGGACCAGGAAGTTCTCTCCGGCGCTGTTCTTCTGGCCGACGTAGCCGATGCGGGCGCGGACGCCCGCCGGGTCGCGGGCGACGTCGTGACCGGCGACCATGGCGGTGCCGGACGTGGGCGGGAGCAGGGTGGTGAGCATGCGAAGTGTGGTCGACTTGCCCGCTCCGTTCGGGCCGAGGAAGGCGACCAGCTGGCCCCTCTCGACGTCGAGGTCGATGCCGCGCACGGCTTCGACGGTCTGTCGTTTGACGGTGAAATCTCGGGTCAGTCCGCGGGCGTGAATCATGGTGGACGCCTCCGGGCATGGCGAAGAAACCCCTGGTCGGGGCTCGTTTTCGAGGATCGACTCAAGTCTGGGTCGGAGGAATCGTCTTTGGCAAACGCGAACGGCGCGTTCACATATCCCCTCTGACCTGCGAAAACGACGTCGTGCCAGGCGCCGCGAGGCAGCGAATTTCAGCCCCTTGACCTGCGGTTTCTAGCTGATCGTCGAAGAAATTCGCGTACGATCTGCGCGTGAAACGTCTATTAGCAGCGGCAGTGACCGCTTTGGTGGGCTTATCCGGGAGCGCGCAGGCGGCCGACGGCCTCGCCGGCGTCGACGTCAGCAACTGGACCGGCGAGGTCGACTGGGACTCGGTCTCCTCCGGCGGCGCGAAGTTCGCCTTCGTCCAGGCGACCGAAGGGACGAACTACCGCAACCCCAGCTTCGACGCCCAGTACGGCGGAGCCGCGAACGCCGGGCTCCTCCGCGGCGCCTACCATCTCGCGCAGCCGCACGAATCCGACGGAGCCACCCAGGCCGACTTCTTCCTCCAGAACGGCGGCAGCTGGACCGGAGGCGGGCAGACCCTCCCTGGCGTACTGGACCTGGAGGACAACCCCTACCGCGACAAGAACGGCAAGAACACCTGCTACGACCTGTCGCCCAAGGACATGGTCACCTGGATCAAGGACTTCACCACGAAGTACCGCCAGGTCACCGGCGTCCGCACCATCATCTACACGACCACCAGCTGGTGGCGCACCTGCACCGGCGACTCCGCCAAATTCGCGGCCAACCCGCTCTGGCTGGCCCACTGGGGCAACGAACCCGGCGAACTGCCCAAGAGCTGGCAGCAGCACACCTTCTGGCAGTCGGCCGAGAAGGGCCCGCTGGCCGGCGGACAGGACTCGTTCAACGGCACGGACGCCGAGCTCGGCACGCTGGCCAACCCGCCCGCCGAGGTCACCGTCTCCGGCGCCGCCCGCGACAGGCGCCACTACACGGTCACCGTGACCAACACCGGCCCGTACCCCGTCACCAACGTCAAGATCTCCGGCCGGGCGTACGGCGGGCAGCACGTGACCCGGGCACCGGGATGCACCTTCAGCGGCACCGCGGTGCGGTGCACCATCCCCGAGCTCGCCCGCGGCCGCAAGGCCACGTTCACGTTCACCACCAAGGCCAAGCCCAAGGGTCCCGTCGGGATGCGCTTCACGGTCGGCTCGGTGGAGCTCACGCTGTCCGCCCGTTGAGGCAGGATGGGTCCGTGTTGCGCGGACGTGGGGCATGGGTGGCGATCGGGGCGCTACTTCTGACTGCGACCGCTTCCATGCCCTTGGTGTCCTATCTGCCGTCACGCATCATCGCGGCCGCCTACCAGGTCGAGCAGCGCGGCGTGGACTACTCCTGGGGCGGCGGCCACGCCGGCAGCCCCGGACCCTCCACCGGCACCTGCCGCGGCTACCAGGGCAAGATCAAGCCCTGCCCGGCCACCCGCACGCGCGGCCTCGACTGCTCCGGGTTCACACGGTGGGTGTACGCGCTGGCGCTCGGCAACGACGTGCTCGGGCCCGGCAACACCGACGACCACCTGCGGCGGCTGCGACGGGTGAGCCCGGCCAGGCCGGGGGATCTGGTGTTCTTCGGCAAGCCGGGCAGGACGCACCACGTGGGCATCTATCTCGGGAACGGGATGATGATGAACGCGCCTGAGACGGGCGCCAAGGTGCGCGTCGACGGCATCGCTCCACGCAAGGACCTCGTCGGGTTCTTCCGCTACTGAGATGGGCTTCAGGCCTGGCCGAAGATGAGGCGCTGGCGGCGGAGGTGGCCGCGGTTCAGCAGGCGGAGCAGGAGCATCAGCACGGGGCCCGCGGCGCGGCGCAGCTCGGCCAGCTCGTCCTCGTGCGCGTACTGGGCGATGCGGGGCAGGTCGAAGCGGATGTCGCCGCCCTTGCGCGCCGCGTTCTCCACCTGCTGCCAGTCGCTCTCCGACACGTAACGCAGGATCACCGGGAAGAGCAGCCGCTCCTCCTCCTCGATGTGCTCGTCGAGCAGGTCCGCCAGCGCGGCGCACGACTTGGCCAGCGACGCCGGCGCGCCCGTGTCGGACTGCAGCCGGGCCGCGACGTCGGTGATCTCCTCGAGCAGCGGGTCGAGGGCCTCGTGGTCCTCCGTCAGGCCGTCCAGATCGACCTCGGGGCCGGCGGAACGGGCGAGCACCGGCCAGAGCGCCTCATCCTCGGCGCGGTGGTGATGGTGGATGCCCGCGCAGAGCCGGGTGGCGAACTCCGCGATGGCGCGCAGCCGCTCCTGGTCGGCCTGCTGGCGGCCGGCGGCGAGCTCCTCCACGAGCAGGGCCAGGCGGCGGGCGTCGGCGCGCATGGCGCGGTGCATGATGCGTATTCCGAGGAGGTTCGGGGACATCTGAGGGCTCCTTTCGAGAGATGTCCCCAGAGTGCGACGCGCGACTTCGGTCCTTCTTGGAACCGACTTGCTATGGCTGTAACGCGTGTCATGTCCCGGAAATTGAGAGACCCGAGGTCTACTCTGAGCCGCTATGGACAGGCGATGGGTCGGCACCGGCGGTTACGAGGTCGTGCCCGCGACTCGCGCCGGTCGGCAGGTCCTTCGGGTGCGGCGGCACGGGTGGCTGGTCGCCGACTGCGTTTCGGTGTCCGACGTGGCCCGACACGTCGACCTGGCCGACCTGTGCGAGATCATCACACTGCCCGGAACGAGTTCGCGTCATGGCTGGGCGCCGTGTATGGTTACACCTGTCCGCGACGACGGACAGGCCCCTATAGCTCAGTCGGCAGAGCGTCTCCATGGTAAGGAGAAGGTCAACGGTTCGATTCCGTTTGGGGGCTCCAGCTAGACCTGAGCTCCATCCCTGCGGATGGAGCTTTTCTGTTGGATTTCAGATGTCGGGTGATCCTGAGGCATACTAGGGGTCACCTACCCGATCAGGTGAAGTGCGAAGGCGCTCTCCATGTCGGGTATCCTCTACAGGCCGGGTGTTTCGTCCGGCCGCAAGGCGGAGTAGCTCAGTCAGGCAGAGCAAACGGCTCATAATCGTTGTGTCGCCGGTTCAAGTCCGGCCTCCGCTACTGCCCCCACCCAGGTCGATCGGCCTGGGTATGGGCGTGTCCCAGTCCCAAACGTAGAAAGGCACTCCCACGTGGCTGCCACCGACGTTAGGCCGAAGATCACGCTGGCCTGCCAGGAGTGCAAGCACCGCAACTACATCACGCGGAAGAACCGGCGCAACGACCCGGATCGGCTTGAGCTGAACAAGTACTGCCCCAACTGCCGCACGCACCGCGCGCACCGCGAAACCCGCTAGGGGCCAACAGAGCCACAACCGGCGTCCTGCTCAGGGCGCCGGTTTGTCGTGCTTTCTGGGCCTTCCGGTACGGCAAGCCGCCGCCACCCGCCGCCCGCCGTACTGGGCCGAGGGCCCGCGAGCGGCGCTTCCGGCGAGTCGGTGACAGTCACCCGCCGCAACGGCGCTCCGTGACCCGGGCACCGCGGTCCCGGCCGTGGCTCTTCGCCGTAACCCGCTTGGGTGCCTGTCGGGCTGGTCGGCGTTCGTCAAGCAATCCCCATCGGCCTTCGGAGCCCGCCCCATCCGGGTACTGTCCCGAGTCCAGCGGCTGATCGACAGGGGACAGCCGAACCTTGTTCTGTTAACGTCGGCTCAGACGACTGGGACGCGTGAAGGGGCACTGATGGCCTTGAACCGTGATTTCGTGGGCAGGACCTACCCGTCCTCGGCCCCCTACGAGGTCAGCCGGGTGAAGATCAGGGAGTTCGCGACCGCGATCGGCGACGGCAATCCGATCTACCGCGACAAGGAGGCCGCCCAGGCGGCCGGGCATCCCGACGTGATCGCACCACCGACCTTCCCGATCGTGTTCAGCCTGCAGAGCGGCGGCGAGGCGCTGACCGACCCGGAGCTCGGGCTCAACATCGCCATGGTCGTCCACGGCGAGCAGCGCTTCGAGTACACCCGCCCGATCTACGCCGGCGACGAGCTGATCACCACCGCGACCATCACCGACATCCGCAGCGCCGGCCGCAACGAGCTGCTGACGGTCCGCAGCGAGATCACCACGGCCGCCGGCGAGCCGGTGTGCACCACGTACAACACGATCGTCGAGCGTGGAGGGGCGGCCTGATGGCGGCGACGGTGAAGTACGACGAGGTGACCGTCGGGCAGGAGATCCCGGCCGTCGAGTACGGCGTGCGGCGGCTCAACCTGGTGATGTACGCCGGGGCGTCCGGCGACTTCAACCAGATCCACTGGAACGAGCGCTTCGCCAGGATGGTCGGGCTGCCGGACGTCATCGCGCACGGCATGTACACGATGGCCCAGGCGGGCCGCTTCGTCACCGACTGGGCAGGCGACCCCGGTGCCGTCGTGGACTACGGAGTCCGCTTCTCCTCCATGGTGGTGGTCCCGGACGACGACCAGGGCGCCACCATCACGGTCACCGGGCTGATCGAGGAAAAACTCGAGGACAAACGCGTCGTCATCGGTCTGACCGCAAAGTCAGCCGACGCCCGCGTCCTCTCCAAGGCCCGCGCCATCGTCCAACTCACCTGACACCCCGCGCCCTGGGCCGCCCAGCGGCCTGGGGCTCTGTCCATCGGTGTGCTTGGCGTGGACGCGGAGCAGGACTTCGGTGCTGCGGCTCGCTTGCTTCGCGGCGTCTAAGGTCCTGGGTATGGGTGACGAGGTGGAAGTTGCCGTGGCTGGGGAGCTTCGGCTTCTCGATCCGGAGGTGAGGTCGTCGGCGGACCTCATGGATGAATTGTTGGATCCGGAGTTCAGGGAGATCGGCGCGTCCGGGCGCCTCTGGAGCCGATCGGAGATCATCGCCAGTCTCGTCGAGCGTTCCCGAGCCTCCGACGAGCCGATCAAGGCGAGCGACATGGTGGGCGTGCTGCTTGCTCCTGGCGTGGTCCACCTGACCTATGTCAGCGACGACGGTGGGCGGCGGGCGCGCCGGAGCTCGGTGTGGCGGCGCACTGACAGGGGTTGGCGCCTCTACTTCCACCAGGGAACCTTGAGCTCTAGCTGAGTGTCCTGCTGGTGACCGTACGGCGGCTTCCCGGCTTGGCAGCCTCGATGATGGCGGAGTGCAGGCCACTGCCCGCGTCAGCGGTCGGAGTGATCTGGACGTCCACGAATCCGATGCCGGTCAGCGACTGCCTGTACTCGCCGGCCGTAAGGGTCCCGTTGGCGCAGCCGACCCGCAGTTCGGCGGCCGCGCGAGCCTCAGGCTCGATCCCGTCATCGGCGATGACGTCGCTGATGCCGAACCGGCCGCCTGGCTTCAGTACGCGGAATGCCTCCGCCAGGGCGGCGGGCTTGTCGAGGGAAAGGTTGATCACGCAGTTGGAGATCACGACGTCCACGGCGTCCGAAGGGAGCGGGATGTCTTCGATGCGGCCTTGTAGGAAGTCGACGTTGGTCACGCCCGCCTGCTCGGCGTTGGCGCGGGCCAGGGCGAGCATGTCGGGGCTGGCGTCCAGGCCGTAGGCGTGGCCCGAAGGCCCCACGCGGCGCGCCGAGAGCAGGACGTCCAGACCGCCGCCGGAACCGAGGTCGAGCACGGTTTCGCCTTGGCGCAGGTCGGCGACGGCCAAGGGGTTGCCGCAGCCCAGGCTGGCGCGCAACGCGCCCTCGGGGACGTCGTTTTCGGTGTAGGCGGCAGCGCCGAAGCAGCCATCGGCCTCGCAGTCCAGCGGAGTTCCCCCGGCCAGGGCGAGGCGGGCCAGCCCGGAGTAGCGCCGGATCGTGGGCTCGGTCATCGACGTTCTCCTCGCGTCGGCGTGCAGGCAGGCGGGGCGGGTGCTGGGCGACCCATGACCAGGTCGGCAGCGCTGGGGAAGCACTCCACGCAGGCGTCGTTGATCCGGTACAAGGCGGACGTGCCCTGACGCTCGACGAGCACGAACCCCACCTCGGACAGGATCTTGAGATGGGCCGAGACGGTTGATTGGCCGACGTCGACCGCCTCGACGATCTCGCCCACGCTCATCGGAACGCCGCGACGGGCCAGGAGCGAGACGATCTGGACTCGGGTCGCATCGGCCAGCGCTTTGAACCACGAGGCGTATTCGACGGCGGCCGGCCGTTCGAGCGGCCCCTTCTCAACATTCATCGTTAATCGACGATAGACGATGAATCGACGCGAGGGAAGTCACGTGATCAGGGGGCTCCGACTTTCGATCATCACCACGTCGCGCCTTCGTGCGGCGGTACACGCTGCGGCTGGTCACATGAGGTCGGCGATCAGGTCGCGGACGCGGGCCTCGATCGCATCCCGGATGGGACGTACGGCCTGCACGCCTTGTCCGGCAGGGTCGTCAAGCACCCAATCCTCATACCGCTTACCCGGGAAGATCGGGCAGGCATCGCCGCAGCCCATCGTGATGACGACGTCGCTGGTCTGCACGGCGTCCGTGGTGAGGACCTTGGGGATCTCGGCGGAAATGTCGATGCCCACCTCACGCATCGCCTCGACCACCGCAGGATTCACGGCGTCGGCCGGCGCGGACCCCGCCGAGCGCACGGCGATGCGCCCACCCGCGAGGTGGGTCAGGAACGCGGCGGCCATCTGGGAACGTCCGGCGTTGTGGACACAGACGAACAGCACGGAAGGCACCTGGAATCCCCCTATCGAGGCCGGTCGGCGGCTGCTGCCTGCCGTACAGGATCATGAGCCGGCACCCCATCGGTCGTGCGCCCGTAGAGCGAGATCAGGAGCAGGGCGCCGAGGAAGGCCCCAACCAGTTGAGCGGCGATGAAGCCCGGCACCGAGGCGGGCGAGATGCCGGCGAATGTGTCGGTGAAGGCCCGCGCCACGGTGACGGCCGGATTGGCGAAGCTCGTACTGCTGGTGAACCAGTAAGCGGCACCGATGTAGCCGCCCACCGCCACTGGCGCCAGGGCCGCGCGGCCCTGGCGGGTCAAGGCGAAGATGACCACGATGAGGCCGGCGGTGGCCACGACCTCCCCGAGCAGCAGATTGATCCCCGACCGGTCATGTGCGGACTCCTGTACGGCAGGCAGCGCGAACATGAGGTTGGCCAGCATCGCTCCGGCGATGCCGCCGGAGAACTGGGCGGGCAGGTAGACCAGCAGGTCCCGGCCGGAGATGCCGGACCCGCGACCCAGCATCCAGGCCGCCAGGGTGACGACCGGGTTGAAGTGGGCGCCGGACACAGGCCCGAGCACCAGGATCAGTACGGCCAGCCCGGCAGCCGTGGCCAGGCTGTTGGCCAGCAACTGCACTCCGACATCCCGCGACAGACCGGCCGCCATGATGCCGGAGCCGACCACCACGGCCACCAGCGCCCCCGTGCCGACGAATTCCGCCAGCGCCCGCCGTACGAGATTCATCGCGCGTCCGTGACCTGCGGCTCGGGCAGCGCGAGGACATCCGTGAGCCGCTTGAGCGTGGCCGGGAGGATCCAGTAGTAGACCCAGGTCCCGCGCCGCTCGGAGTCGACCAGGCCGGCCTCGCGCAGGACCTTCAGGTGGTGCGAGATCGTGGGCGCGGTCACGTCGAAGGCGCCGGTCAGCTCGCATACGCACACCCCTTCGCCGACCCGCCGGCCACCTTCGTGCGCGCCGATCAGCGACAGCAGCCGCAACCGGATCGGGTCGCCCAGCGCCTTGAACACCCGCGCCAGCTCCCCCGCCTCCGCCTGGACGATCGGCTCAGCGACCAACGGCGTGCAGCAGTCGGAGGCGAGGATCGGCAGCGTTTCGACATATCTCTAATTTGACAGACCTCTAAGCAAGAGCGCAAACTCGACACTGTTTAGATATCCATCGAAGCAAGGACTCGCCATGTCTCGCGTCCAACTCGCTCTTCGCGTGGCCGACCTGCAAGCCTCCATCGACTTCTACACCAAGCTCTTCGGCACCCAGCCGGCCAAGCTCCGCCCGGGATACGCCAACTTCGCCATCGCCGAGCCGCCGCTCAAGCTTGTACTCATCGAAGGCGAGGAAGGCGCCGACACCCGCCTGGACCACCTCGGCGTCGAGGTCGCCTCCACCGACGAGGTCACCGCGGCCACCACCCGCCTCGCGGGCCAGGGCCTGGAAACCGAGGTGGAGGAGAACACCACCTGCTGCTACGCCGTCCAGGACAAGGTCTGGGTACACGGCCCCGGAGCCGAACCGTGGGAGGTCTACGTGGTCAAGTCCGACGCCGACACCCTCACCAAGGAACCCGACTCGACCTGCTGCACCCCGGCTACCGACCTTCTACAGGCTGCCGCCGATTCCTGAACGGTTGATCACGGGACACTTGAACCGACGGCTGATTCACCTCAGCGTTTGAGCACCGTCAGTCCCGCATTGGGCTTGCTTGGATCATGCCGCGAGGGTGCCGCGCCCGATAATGGATCGATGTCGGGGTGGGATGCGGCCAAGCGGCGACTGTACGAGGCATTCGGACACGTCGCCCGGCCTGAGCGCGTGATCGGCTGTCCGCACTGCGTCGATCCAGGCGAGGAGCTGTGCATCCTGGCGGGGCCGGTCAGGTCCGTGGAAGCTGAGTCGCTGGCCCGCTACGCCGCCAAGGCACTGACCACGTGGGGTGGTGTCACCGAGTTCCGCTACTTTCTGCCGCGCCTGCTCGAATGCGCGGCAGAAGACGCCTTCACCTATCCGGATCCCGAGATCGTTTTCGGCAAGCTCGCCTCCGGCGACTGGCAGACCTGGCCGATTGACGAGCGCGATGCCATAGCCGGGTTCCTGCGCGAATGGTGGCACGAGACCCTACGCAACTACCCGGCCCGCCCGCCGATCGACACAGTGCTGTGCGCCCTGGCCGCCACAGGCATGGATCTGGCAACCTGCCTCAGCACGTGGAGCAATCTCGACACCGATCCGGCAATCCAGCACCTGCACGACTTCGTCCTGACCGGCATGTCGGGCAACCGCATGACCAACGCCTTCTGGAACCGCCAAAGCCCTGCCTACCAGCAGGTCCATACCTGGCTCACAGGCGGACCCGCCGCCGCAGCTGTGGAGGCAGCTTTCGCCAGGCAGCCACACGAGCCCAATCTCGAACTGCTCGCCGCCATCGAACCCGCCCTGCATCCGCCTCGTTGAAATGCCAACAGGGCGCGTCAAGGGGCGCGAACTCCAATGGTCTCTGGTTCCCGCCCTTGCCAGCGAGGGATCAGCATCTCGAAGCCGGGCTCGCTGACACGATAGAAGGGGCCGTCGATCTCGATCACGCCACCCTTCATAAGTAGTCATCTCCGTAGATCACGATGGTCACCGCGTTTACGAAGAAGGCGAAAGCAGGTAGGGCCGGTATCAGCCACACAGCTGTCTTCCTGACCCGGACGAACTGTCGCGGCGCCAGTCCGGCAATGGTTCCTGCGAGGACGCCGATCACGGGAGAGGCAAACCACATACACACAGTGATGACCGCCCACAGGCTCACCGGGGCGCAGGCAGGAGATTCGTACTCCGTGTACGGATCAAGGCCGCACTCTTTCAACTCCCTCCCCAAAGCCCTATGACGAAGGCGGGAACCGTGCCCAACCAGGCCAAGCACGCGAGGACCCCGGCCACCACAATCCACGGGGCCGCCTGCCATGGCCCTGAAGATGGAGCCGTTGACTCGGGAAGCACCTCAGCCACAGCGTGAACCTAGCCACCTCCAAACGAAGTGATCAAGTTTCCCAGCCCCGAGACCTCCGGCACCGGGATGCGTAGGCGACTGAGGCAGTGTCATGATCATCAGAAAGAGCTGTCCATGGTCGACACAGCAGGCAATCAAGGAGGCCAAGAACTTGCCCGAGAAGATCGATTGGACCATGCGCCACTTCGCCCAGGCGAATCCCGAAGGGTCAGGCCAGGGCGACGTACCGTCACTTCTCCGCAGAGTGGCTGACAGCATTGAGGCCCTGGGCGATGTCGAGGTGCACGATCTGATCATGCACACCGAGATCACGACCGAGGGCTCGCGGCCAAGCATCACGGTGTATTTCGCCTATCTCGATGAGAGCACCTGACCTTCGCACAGGCGATGATGTCGCGGGCCCGGAGCCGAAGTATGGCGGTTCTTTCCATTCGCCCCGGTAGCGCGGGGTTCACGATCGTCAAGCGCTGTCCCTGCTACCACTGCTCGTCGATCTCATCGACACTTCGACGCAACTTGCGGGCGTCCTCGGGCGGCAGGATGGCGAGGACGGCGCGCAGCTCCAGCGGATCGGGACAACACATCGTCTCCACACAGCCGTGCTTCGGATCGAACAAGCGGTGCGCGGGACCTCGAAGAAACAGCGACCACGCCTGCAGGGCATCGGCGGCGGCACTGGGCCACAAGCGCGTTCGCTCCAGACGGGCGACCGCAGCGCGACCCTGCGGAGACAAGCCGGGGATCAGTCGAACGGGTTCACCGGTGGCCGGGTTTCGGTGCAGGGTGTCAGCGCGGACCTGCGCGGACGCGCTACGCGGCATGACCCTTTCGGGAGGTCGACATAGCGCCACCCTCCCACGAGGTGTAGCCCATGGCCGTCAACCATCGGCCTGGCCTGGTCATGGGTCTGATCGTCGGGATGGTCTTCTGAACGTCGACCTGTTCCTCTTGATTCGCGACAATCATCCCGTGCGTCTCCTCTTCAGGTCGGCTCTGGCGGGGGCTGCGGTGGCAGTCTCGCTGTTGCTCCTCCTCCGCTGGCCGACTCACGACTCGGATAGCGAGCTGGACCTGGTGATGGCGTTGATGCTGGCGCCCTTCCCGCTCAGCGCGCTGGGTGCGCTGCTTGCCCGCCTGCCGCACTGGCCGCTTGTTGGGCTGGTGGCGCCCTTTGCCATGCTGGCGATTTTCTGCCTTCAGCCGGCATATGACTCCTGGGTGCCCGACGAGGGCCTCACGTTCGTTCTTGGGGCCCCTGTTGTGGTGGGCTTCGTGCTGACGGCTTTGCTCTGTGCGTGGATCGGGCAGACCGAGCGCCCGCCTGAAGGAGGCGCGGGGTAGGGCGAATCTGGAAGGGCGGTCGACGTCCCGCTCGGGGTCTGGATGGGTAGGGTCGCGGTATGCCTGAACTGGTCGTGCCTAGTGCGCGTCTGCACTCCGCTTGGCTTGAGGCGCATGCTGAGTGGGGGCCCGGTTTTCATGAGGACGGGTTCGGGTTGCTGCCGATCGATGAGGTCGACTCGCCGGGCGGGTTTGTGGCCTGGGTGGCGCGGCTGGACGGCGAGTCGGGTGCGTGCACGTACCGGTGGATCGTGGATGGTGGCCGGGTGCTCGGCGGGATCGCGTTGCGGCACGGGTTCGGCGAGTTCGTGCAGTGGGCCGGACATATCGGTTATGGCATTCGGCCGTCCGCGCGTCAGCGCGGGGTGGCTACGTGGGCGTTGGGTCGGATGCTCGACAAGGCTCGGGAGCTCGGCATGGACCGGGTGCTGCTTGTCTGCACGGCCGAGAACGTCGCCTCGGTGAAGACCATCGAACGGCACGGCGGCGTCCTCGAGGGTATCCGCGAGACCAGACTCGGCCCGGCGCGGCGTTACTGGATCTTCGTGAGCCCTCGGGACGGCGCAGGCGATTGAGTACACGCGCGGGACATGGCCACTGTCCCCTGTTTCGGGCCACTCGAGGAGTTGTTGGCCGCGCAACGCGGCCAGTTCGTCCAGCGCGGTGCGCAGCTATATAGACGCGGCCAGTTCGTCCGGCGCGTTGTGCGCCATATAGACGCGTCCTTCCGCCAGACGCGCCCTTTCGCCACATAGCCGAGCAGCCCGATCCAGATTTGAGCCAGATCATGCAACGGAGACCGTGACGCGGCCCGTTCTGGGTGCACGAGGCCCGTGTGGGTGACCGTCTGCAAGGAGCGTCGGGTCGCGAGCAAGCCAGGTCGGCCTGTGCCTGAGTGCGCTCGCCCGGCCCGATCTGGGAGATCTGGCCGGACGCTCCGACATGGCGATCTGGGAGATCTGGCCGGAGGCGCCGACGTGGCGATCCCCGATGCCCTGCCGATGGCTGGATACGATGCGATGTCATGGTTGACGTGCAGCCTGTGATCCGGCAGGTCTCCTCGCGGGAGGTCTATCGCAACCCGTGGATGACCGTGCGCGAGGACGCGATCGAGCGTCCTGACGGCTCGCCTGGCCTGTACGGATATGTCGTCAAACCCGACTTCGTGCTGGTCGTGCCGGAAGAAGACGGCGGGTTCCACCTGGTGGAGGAGTACCGCTATCCGATCGGCCGTCGCTCGTGGAGTTTCCCCCAGGGCAGCGCCGAGGCCGACACTCGGGAAGACGAGGCCAGGAGGGAACTCGCGGAGGAGACCGGCCTCCGAGCTGCGCGTCTGCGGCATCTGGGGTGCTTGGACAACGCTCACGGGATGACCAATCAGGCCGTTCACGTGTTCCTGGCCACCGGGCTCGCAGAGGGTACGGCCAGCCGCGAGCACACTGAGCAGGACATGCGGCAGCGCTGGGTGCGCCGGGCCGAATTCGAGCAGATGATCAGCGAGGGATCGGTCGCCGATTCGTCCTCCGTCGCCGCCTACATGCTGTGGCTGCTCCACGGCCAGCAATAGGACCCTCAATCTGAGGTGGGCATGTACGTGCTGTGCCTCTCCGCCGCTTTCGCGATCCTTCCTGCGTGAGTACGGAGCTCGGCGTCGGTCGGCGGTGTGGTCCGGATGGCCTCCCAGTCGTCGATGAGGATCATGAGCTGCATGATCTCTGGCGGGTGACCACACCTCGGCGCGAGCTGGATGATCAAGAAGTCGGCACCGGCTGAGATCGGCAGTGTGCCGTCCTGGATGGCCAGCGAGATGTCGAGCGCGACGTCCCATGGCTCCTGCTGGGTGTCGATCGGTGGCATGCCGCATTCCGAGAGCACCTGACGGATCAGCGGCTCGATCTCCGACAGCGAGCCGATGGAGAGGGCGTGCCCGGCCAGTTCGAGCATGCCGGGCGTGTCGATTCCGGCTCCGATCAGATCGCAAGCGATCCATCCCGCGTCTTCGGCACGTCCGACTAGCTGCCCGCGGAGAAGATCCCCTCGAAGCGAGACCAGGTAGCCATGTGGTTCCGCCGGGAGCCTCATAGGAGAACGATCATTCGGCCTCGCGAACCCGTTGGATCAGCGCCGGACGTCAGCGTGTCGACGGATTTCTCTCCCACCGACTCACTCATAGACCGTCGCCGCCCCCAACGCCTGGGCGAAGAAGGAACCACCTCGCGGTCTCGGGTGCGGGGTTTCCGGCGTGGAGCCCAGGAGAGTCCCGGATCCACGCAGCCAGCGCTTCCAGAAACAGATCCAGCCGATCGTTCTCCCAATCGGCGCCGTTGACCAGCTCGCCGTGTAGCGCTTCAACGAACCGAGCGAGATCCTCACGCGACGCGACGGCACTGGCTGCGTCGAAGGACCCATCGTCGATTGACACGACCTCATGCTCCCACGTGGCCTTGCGAGACGCGGGCGGCACAAGCCCACACCCTTCGCTCCCGGTCAAGTGCGCTACCAGGGACCGGTTGCTGCAGGCCGTGCGGTTTCTGTCGGGGCGGGCGGGAGGCTGGATCCACAGAACACTCCCCGCTACCGCGGCTCCGGGCAGGCGGGGTGGGGGGTCAGGTGGTCAGGCCGGCCATGGTCAGGGCCAGTTGGGGAGCGGCGGAGAAGAGGATGGCGGCGATCAGGGAGAGGGCCATGGCGAGAGTGGTGGCGGGGAAGGGGCGGTGGGCGACGATAGCGGGGGCGGGGGCGAAGAGGCGGGCGGTCCAGGTGGCGTAGTAGTAGAGGCCGATCACGGTGTTGATCGCCATGATGACCGCCAGCCAGCCGAGGCCGCCCTCGACCAGGATGCGGAAGACGACCACCTTGGCGAAGAGACCGGCCAGGCCTGGTGGCAGACCGGCCAGGCAGACCAGGCAGAACGCCAGTGCCAGTCCCTGCGCGGGAGCGCGGAAGGCGAGCCCGCGATAGTCGTCGAGCTCGTTTCGCGGCGCCGACCGGGACACCAGCATGACCACCGCGAAGGCCCCGAGGTTCATCGCGGCGTAGATCACCAGATACGTCACCGAGGCGCCCACGGCACGTCCGCCGAGTGCCAGCGGCGCCAGGATGTAACCCGACTGGGCCACCGACGACCACGCGAGCAGCCGTACGGCGGAGCGTTGCCGCATGGCCAGCAGGTTGCCCACGCTCATGGTGAGCGCGGACACGATCGCGATCACCGGGGACCAGGTGAAGGCCTGCCCGCCGAGCGCGGTCACCAGGATGAGGATCAGCCCGGCGAACCCGGCGGCCTTGGAGATCACGGACAGCAGCGCCGCCACCGGGATCGGCGCCCCCTGGTAGACGTCGGCCGCCCAGGCATGGAACGGCACAGCCGCGATCTTGAACCCGAACCCGGCCACGACCAGCACCACCGCGACCGTGACCACGGCCGGCATCCCGGACCCGGAAGCGCCGACGAGCCCGGGCGCGGGCACGGCCCCGCTCAACACCCCGGCCAGCCGGGCCAGGTGGACCGACCCGCCCACGCCGTACAGCAGGGACACCCCGAACAGCATCACGGCAGTCGACACCACCGACACCAGGAACAGCTTGACCGCGGCCTCGGAGCCCCGCCCGTCGTACCGCCGAAGCGCCGTCAGCGCGAAGACCGGCAGCGAGACCAGCTCGAGCGCCACCACCAGCATGATCAGATCCCGCGAGGCGGGCAGCGTCACGGCCCCCACCAGCGTGCAGAGCAGCAGGAAGTACCACTCGCCCACCGGGATCCCGCCGCCGGCCAGCTCGGTCATCGACAGCAGCACGACCACCACGCCCGCGACCAGCACGACCCCGGCGAACACCAGCGTGAACCGGTCGACCACGAACGAGCACAGCCCTCCGGCCCCCGGCACGCAGAACGTCGAGCGGGGCGGCCCGCCGCTCGCGGCCTGCCACACCACGATCGCGAGCGCGCCCAGAACCCCGGCCAGCGTCACCAGCCCCGGCACGGCCCCTGCCCGCGGCAGGAACGCGTCGAGCAGCAGCACCAGCCCCGCCACCACGGCGAGAAGCAGGGGCGCGGCGATCGCGACGTAGTCGATCTGCTGGATCACGACGCCACCCCCAACAGCAGCTGTACGGCGGGCGTGGTCAACGACAGCAACAGCTTCGGCCACAGCCCGAACAGCAGGATCAGCACGATCAGCGGAACCCAGGAGGCCAGCTCGTATCCCCGGATGTCACGCGGCCTGAGGCCCGCCCGGCGCGGCGGAGCAGATCCGCCGTCGGCGCCCTGCGCATCCCCCGTCCGCCCCAGCGCGGCCACCCCGGCGGGCGCCAGCCGGACGACGGAGACGGGAGCGGCGGGCGGCCCGTGCGTGACCCGGGACAGCATGACCAGGAAGTAGGCCGCCGTGAGCACCGCCCCGAGCCCGCCGATCACCATGAATGTCAGGAACAGCCCGCGGGGCAGCCCGGCCGCCGGCTGGTAGGCGCCGAACAGGGCCAGCATCTCCCCCCAGAACCCGGCGAGCCCCGGCAGCCCCAGGGAGGCGATGGCCGCGAAGGTCAGCACGGAGCCCAGGCGCGGCATCGTGGCCAGCATCCCGCCGCCGAGCGAGGGCATGTCGGCCGTGCCGTACCGCTCCTTGACCGCCCCGGCGAGGAAGAACAGCAGGCCGGTGATCAGCCCGTGGGCGACGTTGGCGAACAGCGCCCCGTTGATGCCGACGGTGGTGAGCGTGGCGAAGCCGAGCAGCACGAAGCCCATGTGGCCGATGGAGGAGTAGGCGATCATGCGTTTCAGGTCGCGCTGGGCCAGGCAGGCCAGGGCTCCGTAGACGATGCCGACGACGGCGAACGCGCCGAGCCACGGCGCCACCGTGGCGGCGCCGTGCGGGAGGACGGGGATCGCGATCCTGGCGAAGCCGTACGTGCCCATCTTCAGCAGCACCCCGGCCAGCAGCACCGAGCCGACGGTGGGGGCTTCGGTGTGGGCGTCGGGCAGCCAGGTGTGCAGCGGCCACATCGGTGTCTTGACCGCGAGCCCGAGCCCGATCGCGACGAACGCCAGCGTCTGCACGCCCGCGGTCATCCCGCGCCCGTGTGCGGCCTCCAGGGCCAGGACGTCGAGCGTGCCGGTCTGCGCCCAGACGAGCAGCAGGCCGAGCAGCATCACGACGGAGCCGAGCACCGTGTAGAGGATGAACTTGACCGCCGCGGCGCGCCGGCCCGCGCCGCCCCAGATGGCGATCAGGAAGTACATCGGGACCAGCACGACCTCGAAGAACACGAAGAACAGCAGCAGGTCGAGGGCCAGGAACGTGCCGATCATGCCCACCTCGAGCACGAGCAGCGTGAACACCATCGCCCGTGGCCGCCCGCCGCCGCTCTTCGGCCGCATGAGCTGCCCGGGCCCGCGCCCGCCGCCCGCGCCGAGGTAGACGAAGCACAGGAACGTCAGCAGCGCGGTCAGCGCGACCAGCGGTAGCGAGATCCCGTCGACCCCCAGGTGGAAGCGAAGGTCGAGCCCGCGGATCCACGGCACGTCGACCACGAACTGCGCCCGCCGGGAATCTCCGTAGTCGAACCTCACCAGCATCAGTACGGCCAGCAGCAGCGTGACCCCGGACACCACCAGGCCGTACACGTGCAGGACGGGCCGGAGCGCGCGCGGGGCGGCCAGCAGGCCGAGCGCCCCGAGCAGCGGCACAGCCAGTAGGGCGACGGAGACCCAGCCCATCATGTGAACACCACCGCCCCCACCGCGATCAAGAGGACACCGGCCAGCACGCCGCTCACGTAGAGCTGCACGTTGCCGTTCTGGGCGAGCCGCAGCAGCCCCGACAGCCCGCGCGCCGAACGGCCGGACCCGCGCACCGCCCCGTCGACGACCGCGTCGTCGGTCTGGACGACGAGCCTGGACAGCGCCAGGACAGGCCGGACGAACAGCACGGAGTAGACGGTGTCCACGTAGAACGCCCGCTCGCAGGGCACGCGGAACGGCCCGAGCAGCCGCGCGGGATCGGCCACGGGGTCGCTGCGCCAGTACGCGTAGACCACCCCGGCCCCGAGCAGCGCGAGGAGCACGCTGATCGCCGCGATCGACCAGTCGACGTGGGCTCCGCCGGCGAAACCGAGCAGCAGCGCCGGCACCGACAGCACCACGATGGGGACGAGCATGCTGGGCGGCGCCTCACGGGTGTCGACCACGTGGGCGGTGCCCGGCTCGGGCTCGGGCAGCGCCACGGCCCGCGTCTCGCCGAAGAAGGTGCGCAGCCACGCCCGGGTCGCGTAGGCCCCGGTGACGGCCACGGTCGCCAGCGCGCAGCCGTACAGCAGGAGCGCGGCCGCGTCGGTGAGGCTGCCGGACAGGGCGCGGTCCATGGCGGCCAGCACGGCGTCCTTGCTGAAGAAGCCGCTGGTGGGCGGCAGGCCCATGAGCGCGGCGAACCCGATCGTCATCGTCACGAACGTGACGGGAAGCTCCCTGCGCAGCCCGCCCATCTGGCTCATCAGGTTGGCGCCCACGTGGTGGATCACCGCGCCCGCGCACAGGAACAGCAGCGCCTTGAACGCCCCGTGGGTGAGCAGGTGGAAGATGGCGGCCGTGTCGGAACCCGCCGCGAGCGCGCCCGCCATGTAGGCGAGCTGGCTGACGGTGGAGTAGGCCAGGACCCGTTTGAGGTCGTCCTGCGCCAGGGCGGCCAGGGCGGCGCCCAGCATGCCGAGCGCGGCGATCACTGCCAGCACGTCGAGCGTGGGCCGCGCGGCCAGGAAGGCGGGGTAGAGCCGGGCCACGATGAAGATGCCCGCGGCGACCATGGTGGCGGCGTGGATCAGGGCGCTGATCGGCGTCGGGCCCGCCATCGCGTCCGGCAGCCAGGTGTGCAGCGGGACCTGGGCGCTCTTGCCCGCCACCCCGGCCAGCAACAGCATCGTGGCCGCCACCAGCGTGCCCGTGGGCAGCTGGGGCACCTTGGCCAGCACCGTGGAGATCTGGAAGCTGCCCGCCGACATCCCCAGCACGAAGATGCCGAACAGGAACCCGACGTCGCCCAGCCGGGTGACGAGGAAGGCCTTGACCGCGGCCCGCGAGTTGGCCCGGTCTTCCCACCAGTGCCCGATCAGCAGGTAGGAGCACAGGCCCATGATCTCCCAGCCCACGTAGAGGACCAGGAGGTCGCCCGCGTAGACGACCAGCAGCATCGCGCTGGTGAACAGGCTGATGAACGCGCTGTAGGAGGGGTAGCGCGGGTCGCCCTTGAGATAGCCGACCGAGTAGACCTGTACGGCCAGCGCCACCACCGTGACCAGCACGCCGACGATGGCCGACAGGTCGTCGGCCTGGAGCGTCAGGGAGATCGGGATCGATCCGGTGCCGATGGACCCGTAGGTCTGGCCGACCGCCCCTGCCGGCGCCGCGCCCTCGAGCCTGCCGAAGAACGCGAACCCCTGGCTCCACGCCAACCAGATCGCCAGCACCGTGGAGGCCGCGGTCGGCAGGACCGCGATCCAGGCGGCCCGCCGGTTGGCCGCCAGGTCGGCGGAGCGGTCGGCGGGCGGCTCGCCGGAGGCCTGCGCGAGGTCGTGGGCAGGACGGCGGTGCGGCCAGCGCGACAGCAGCAGCCCCGCGAACGCGGCGACGAAGGGCAGCAGCACGGCCACCAGCGGGAAGGAGTTCATCGCTTGCCCCCTCGCTGGATCGGCGCGCGCAGGCCGGCGGCCTCGCCGGGGACGGGCCCGCCGTTGCCCGTGCCTCCCGACTCGACGGCGCCCGTCGGCCCGGCGCCGCCGCCCTCGCCGGGCGCGGGCTCGGCCAGGTCGCGCAGGGTGTCGAGGTCGACGGTGCGGCGGTTGCGGAAGAGCGCGAGCACGATGGCCAGACCCAGGCCCACCTCTGCCGCGGCGATCACGATGACGAACAGCGTGAGCACCTGCCCGCTGTGAAGGCGGTCGCCGAGCCAGACGTCGAACGCGACCAGGTTGAGGTTGACCGCGTTGAGCATCAGCTCGACCGACATCAGCACCAGGATCGTGTTACGGCGCGCCAGCACGCCGTAGACGCCGATGGAGAACAGCAGCGCGGAAACAACCACCGGGTAGACGATGTGCACTACTTACCCCCGGTCTCTTCTGGCTCGGGTGGCTTGCCCCCAGGGATGTCAGTCCTGGACAGGACAATGGCGCCGATCAGCGCGGCGAGCAGCAGGACGGACAGCGCCTCGAAGGGCAGCACCCAGGTGCTGAACACGCTGGCGCCCAGCTGCTTGGCCGAGCCGGGCCCGGGTCTCAGCGGGGTGTAGGCGGCGCGGAAGGCGTCGATGACGACGGTGACCAGGACCGCAGCCGTGGCCACCGCGACGATCACGGCGACGACCCGGTTGCCGCTGTCGAGGTCGGGCGAGCGGCCGATCGGCGCGCGGGTGAGCATGATGCCGAACAGCAGCAGCACGACGACGGCGCCGACGTAGATGAGGACCTGCACCCAGGCGACGAACTCGGCGGTCAGCACCAGATAGCCGCCCGCGAGCGCGCCGAACGAGACCACCAGCCACAGCGCGGCGTGCACCAGCTGCCTGGTCGTGACGACGAGCAGCGCCGATCCGACCGCCACCGCACCCAGCAGCAAGAACACGACCTCTTGCCCGGTGGGTGACAGGTAGGAGGGCACCGCCTCGGTCACGACTCCTCCTCGGACTCCCTCGGCTCGTCAGGACCGAGCCGCCCAGGCGGCCGGATGGACCGGGGATCGGTCATCCTGCGCCTGCGCGTGCTCGCGCCAGAAGCTTGCTCCTGCGCCTCGCCTTCTTGCGGCGGCGCGCCCGAACCTGTGGACAACTCCGCGCTCCCGGCCTCGCCTGTGGATGAAGCCGGGGCCGGAGTCTCGCCCGCGCCTGACGGAAGCCCGCCAGGGGGCCGGATTCCCCGCACATCCCTGGGCGGCCGTGCGGGGGCGGCCGCAGCCGCGCGCTCCTTGGGCGGCTCGGCGCCCGGATCGTGCGCGGGCGGCGGCGGCACGGTCGGCACCCAGGCCGCGAGCTGGTCCTTCTCGTGCAGGAGGTTGCGGATGTCGCCCTCGGCGTACTCGAACTCTGGAGACCAGAACAGCGCGTCGAACGGGCACACCTCTATGCAGATGCCGCAGTACATGCACAACGAGAAATCGATCGCGAACCTATCGAGAACGTTGCGTTGGCGGGCCCGGCCGCCCTCGGGGGCGGGGATCGTCTCCTTGTGCGAGTCGATGTAGATGCACCAGTCGGGGCATTCCCGGGCGCACAGCATGCAGGAGGTGCAGTTCTCCTCGACCAGGGCAATGACGCCGCGGCTGCGGGGCGGGAGGGCGGGCCTGACCTCGGGATACTGCTGCGTGACGGATCTGCGCAGCATGTGGCGAAGGGTGATGGAAAGCCCCTTTGCGAGTCCGACTCCCGGTATCCCTGCCATGATTCATCATCATGGCGCACTTGGCCGCCGAGGTGAATGATCCGGGCCCAGTTGTCCCCATGTTTTCCACAGCCATCCACAGGTCCGCACAGGGTTATCCACAACATTGCTCCACAAGCAAAATGTCCCGTACGCGATGGATAGTCTTCGTGCCATGTTGCACAGCCAGCCGAACCGCCCCAGCAGCGGGAGGTGGGCCGCCGCCGTCGGGTGGGCGCTCCTGCCGCTCATGACGTGCGGGTTCGCGACGCCGTTCTCCATCGGGTTCGCGGCCTACCGGCTGTCCAGCATCTGGCAGGCGGCCGCCGCCACGGTCTACGCGCTGTGCATGGTCGCGTTCCTCATCCCCGTGCTGTACTACGACACCTTCGAGGACATCCCCGAGCCGCTGTCCACCCTGGTCTCGATCGCTCTCGTGGCCAGCTGGGTCGGCGGCCTCATCCACTCGCTCTTCCTGGTGCCCGCCATGGCCAGGCCCAGGTCGGCGGTCCTGCGGCAGCACCCGACGTACGCCCCGCCGCCGCCACCGCCGCCGAACGTCCACCAGCGGACGACCACGCCGACCGCGATGCGCCGCGCGGGAGAGCCCGAATGGATCGGCCACTACCGGGTGCTCGAGTCACTCGGGCGCGGCGGGCAGGGCTCGGTGTATCTGGCGGTCGCCCCTGACGGCGTGCGGGTCGCGGTCAAGGTGCTCAACGACCTGGTCGACGACGTCGCGCGCGCCAGGTTCGCCAGGGAGGTCGACGCGGCCCGCAGGGTGGCGACGTTCTCCACGGCCAGGCTGCTCGACGTCAACACCTCTGGCCACCTGGCCTACATCGTCAGCGAATACGTGGCTGGTCCGTCGCTCGAGCAGCTGGTGCGCAAGCACGGGCCGCGCGACGAGGACGGCCTGACCCGCCTGGCGTTGTCCACAGCCGGTGCGCTGGCTGCCATCCACAAGGCGGGCGTGGTCCACCGCGACTTCAAGCCGAGCAACGTCCTGATCGGCCCCGACGGGCCGCGCGTCATCGACTTCGGCATCGCCCGCGCGCTCGACCAGGTCACGATGACCAGCGGCAAGATGGTCGGCACGCCGCCGTACATGTCGCCGGAGCAGCTGTCGGGCGAGCCGATCGGGCCGGCTTCCGACGTCTTCAGCTGGGCGGTCACGATGATGTTCGCCGCCACGGGCCGCCCCGCGTTCGGCGAGGACACGGTCCCCGCCGTCTTCCACAGGGTGCTCACCTTCCACCCCGACTTATCCCCCATGCCGCCCGGCATGCGCGCCATCGTCGGCGCCTGCCTCAACAAACGCGCGGAAAACCGCCCCACGGCCTCCGACGTCATGCTCGCCATCGTCCACTGACGCCTCTCGCCGCAGCGACAGCATCTCGCCGTAACGAACCCTCGTGTACGGCAAACCACCCCACCCGCTCCCCGCCGACCTTGGCCGGGCTCTGTCGTCTCAACGCCACTCGGGCGAAGGTGGCGCCCCACCGTAACGGAGCGCCCAAACCCACTGCCTCGGGTAAGAAACCCGCCACAATGGAGCGTCCAAACCCCGCTGCGGGCGTACAGCAAAGCCCCTGCGGAACGGAGCGTCCGAAAACCACAGGAAACCCACACGCCCACAGGGTCACGGCATTGCCTGCGACGTCCCTCTGACAAGCCCGAGATACTCCTGCTTGGAGAGCCGATGCACGGCCAGCTCGAGCCCGTACCGCTCCGCGAACCGGTGCGCGTACTCAGGCGACCACACCCCCGGCAAATGCAATAAAGGACACCCAGAGGCGTCCAACACGAAAAGTCCCGATAAATCGCCATAGCTGTACAGCAGTAACCGGGCGCCCAGCCCATGGCTCCGCCCGATGACGACCGGGAGCACGGCCTCCTTCCCCCGGATCCCCCACAGGCTGCGGTTCTTGACGACGAGCTGTGTCCCGCCCGGCGAGCCGAGCACGACCCCGCTCTTGACGCGACGGCGGTGGAACCGCCCGGTCAACGGGCGTAGCACCAGAGCCAGCGGGCTGGAGGCCAGCAGCAGCCACTTGACCTCCGCGATGTCCGCGATGAACCGCCCGAACATCGACAGACCCCGCCAAGCCGAACCCATGCCATTGGCCACGAGGTAGACCATGATCCCGCCGCCCACCACCCCGGCACCGATCCCCACCGGCTTGTGCCAGCGGGCGGGCCGCCGTGGAGGCTCCCCGCGAATGCGCCGCCAGCCCGGTGCGCGGCCCGCGAGCACCGCGCGGACGACGGCCGTCGGCTGCCTGCGGCCGTCGATGATCGGCAGCCCGGCCTGCCGGGCGAAGAGGTCGAGGTCGGCGTCGTACCAGTTACCCGGGATGTCCGCCAGGACGAGTCCGTCCTCGTCGAGCGCGGCCAGCCCCCAGACGGGTTCGACGCGCTCCTTGCCGTTGGCCTCGTAGAGCTTGCGTTCGTAGCCGTAGTGGTACAGGCGTGCGGGCGCCAGCCGTACGGACTCCTCGGTCGCGAGGTCGGTGGCGGTGAGGGTGCGGCCGTCCCAGGTCAGGGCGGTGGCAGGGGCGTCGGAGCCGATCGTGGCGCCGCCGCGCGGGACCAGCCGGGCTGTCGGGAAGGTCACAGCAGGACCTTCACCACACCCGTGAGCGCGAGCTGGAGCAGAGCCAGGGGAACGAGGGCGACCCAGGCCAGGCGCTGCAACTGGTCCTCGCGCAGCCGGGGATAGCTGACCCGCAGCCAGATGACGACGAAGGCGAGCGCGAACGCCTTGATCAGCGTCCAGATCCAGCCTGGCAGGAAGGGCCCGTGCCAGCCCCCGAGGAACAGGACCGTGGTCAGGAAGGACAGCACGACGATGCCCACGTACTCGGCGAGCATGAACAGGGCGAAGCGCATGCCGGTGTACTCGGTCATCGGACCCATGATGATCTCTGACTCGGCGACGGGCATGTCGAACGGCGGTCGGCGCAGCTCGGCGAGCCCGGCCACGAAGAACACGACGGCGCCGACGGCCTGCCACGGCAGCCACCACCACTGCCACTCCTCCAGGATCCCGGGGATCGACAGCGTGCCCGCGGCCATCGCGACGGAGGAGGCGGCCAGCACGAGCGGCAGCTCGTACGACATGAGCTGGGCGGCGGCGCGCATGCCGCCCAGGACGGAGTACTTGTTGGCCGAGGCCCACCCGGCGATGATCGCGCCGAGCACGCCGACGCCCATGACGGCCAGCACGAAGAACAGGCCCAGGTCCAGGTCGACGCCGACGGCGCCGCCGCGGTCGAGGGGGATGGCGATCATCACGACGAGGTACGGGACGAGGGCCACGCCGGGCGCGATCATGAAGATGCGGCGGTCGGCGGCGGCCGGGATGACGTCCTCCTTCTGGGCGAACTTCACGCCGTCGGCGATCAGCTGGGCCCAGCCGTGGAAGCGGCCTGCGTACATCGGGCCGAGGCGCGACTGCATGTGCGCCATGACCTTGTGCTCGGTCTGCCCGACGATCAGGGGCAGCAGGAGGAACACCGCCAGGATGACGACGAACCGCAGCACCACGTCCAGCATCCGGCCACCTCCAGGCGGATCAGTCGTCCTCGGTCTGGGTGCCCCAGTCGGCCGGCACCCCGGGCGGGAGCGTCTTGCGGCGGCTCGGCGCGGCGTGCGACTCGCCCGGCTCCTTGGCGCCCGGCCAGGGCTTGGCCACGCGCGCGGCCAGCACGAAGTCCTTGCGCAGCGGGTGACCCTCGAACCCGTCGGGCAGCAGCAGCGGCACCAGGTAGGGATGGCCGTCGAAGGTGATGCCGAACATCTCGAACGTCTCGCGCTCGTGCCAGTTCGCCCCGCGGAAGACGCCCACGGCCGACGGCAGGCGAGGGTCGTCGGCCGGGATGTGGGTGCGGATCAGGATGCGGGCGCAGGCCGTCGGGTCGTACAGGTGGACCACGACGAAGAAGCCGTCGGGCATGTCGTCGACGGCGGTCAGCCAGTCGAAGAAGGCGTAGCCGGAGTCGCGGGCCCGGGTCAGCGCCTCGATCCACTCGCCCGGCTGCACGTAGACGGTGGTCTCCCCCAGGAAGGTGGAGGTTTCGCCGAGACCGATGCTCACGCGTCCTCCCCGTGCGAGCGTGACCAGACGTACCGATCGCTGAGCTTCTCCCCCGCGATCTTCTCCTGCAGCTTCATGATCCCGTAAAGCAGCGCCTCGGGCCGCGGCGGGCAGCCGGGGACGTAGATATCGACGGGGACGATCTGGTCGACGCCGTTGGTCACGCAGTAGGAGTCCCAGTAGGGCCCGCCGGAGTTGGAGCAGGCGCCGAACGAGATCACGTACTTCGGATCGGGCATCTGCTCGTAGAGCCGCTTGACGGCGGGAGCCATCTTGTCGGTCACGGTGCCGGAGACGATCATCAGGTCGGCCTGCCGCGGGCCGTTGGCGAACGGGATCACGCCGAAGCGGATGAAGTCGTGCCTGCTCATCGACGTAGCGATGAACTCGATCGCGCAGCACGCCAGCCCGAAGTTGAACACCCACAGCGAATATCGCCGCCCCCAGTTGAGCACGAACCGCATGGGTTTGGGCGCCAACCGGGAGATCGGCCCCACTGTGGGCATCGGGAGATCCGTCGCTGCCATAGCTCCATTCTCACGCGTGATCGCCCCCAGGTGTAGAGGCGCGGGTCATTGATAGAGCGTGGCGCGGATGCTGTCCCGCAACTCCCGCTCCACCCGCCCGGCCCGCACCGCGAGTTCCCGGTCGATCTCCCCCATCCCTGCCGCTGTCACCGCCGGTTCCCTGTACGGCAGGCCAAGGACGTGCTCGTGGCGCAGGTAGGAGGGCGGATGCGTACGGTCCACCCGCAACGCGACGAGCCGTGCTCCGCGCCGCCGCCGCTCGAACTCCGATTCCGGAATGCCCGACATATAGGCCTGCAACGCCTCCCACAGACCCTCATTGCGGGGGATGGCCATGGTCCGTGTCTCCAGGAACGACGCGGCGAGGCCGCACCGGGTGTCATGGGCGTCCAGCGCGGAGGCGGCGGCCACGGTCCCGGCGATCTCGACCGACATCGCGTCCGCCCGGTACTCGGCACGCTGCGACGACCGCAGGTTCACCAGCTCGAGCACGGTGTCGAAGCCGCCGACGGTCAGCCGGAGCAGCCAGAGGACGACCTGCGAGGCCCAGTGGCCCACCAGCACGAACAGCCCGTGCTCAGGCACCGCCTCCCTGTCGGACCTGGCGGCGGAGCGGAGCTCGGCCAGCGCCCCGAACGCGGTGCCCACCACGACCCCGTGCCTGCTGTCGCCGTTGCTGGAGTGCGCCAGCTCGTGGCCGAGCAGCGCGATCCGCTCCTGCGGCGTGAGCACCAGCCACAGGGGGTAACCGAGCGTCAGCACCCGGCGGCGGCGCAAGCCGTACGTCCCGTAGCTGGCGTTGATGTCGCCGCTGAGCACCACGACGTCGGTCCTGGGCGCACCGGCGCGTGCCCCGATCTCGTCCACGAGCTGGTAGAGCCGCGGCGCGTCCTGCCGGGTCAGTACCTCGGCGTCGTCGGGCAGCCGGCCGAAGCGGGGGCGCATCAGCCAGGCGAGCCCGATCAGTACCACCCCGACCGGAACGCTGACGAACGTGAAAGCGACCACCAGCCAGACCCCGGTGATCAGGATGGCCAGCGTCAGCAGGTGGACGAGGAGGGCAAGCGCGTAGGAGGCCATGCGAGCCAGGCTGAAGCGGTCGATGCCGCCTTCGTGCAGGTTGCGGACGAGCCGTTCCTGCAGGCGGGGCAGGATCAGCCGTCGCGGTGGGGCGGGCGGCGGCAGGAGATTCCAGTCGCAGGACGCGCACCAGGCGACGAAGCGCTCGTCCGCGTCGAGGGGGGCCGAGCACTCCGGACATAAGACGGACATGGCCCGTCAGGCTAGCTGGGTCACGTCCACGTCAGGACCCGTTTGCGCCAGGCGTACAGGATGCCCAGCGCGATGAAGCCCAGGAAGACGAACATCTCCACCAGCGTGGTCATCCCGAACCCCGGCGCGGCGAAGACCGTGGCCCACGGGAAGAGAAAGACGGCGTCGACCGCGAACACCACGTACAGGTACGTGAAGACGTAGTAACGGACCTGCGACTGGGCCCACCCCTCACCGACGGGGTCGACGCCGCACTCGTAGGTGGTCAGCTTGTCGGCGGTGGGCCTGGTCGGCCGCAGGAGGCGGTTGGCGAGCAGGGCTCCGGCCACGATCGCGACGCCGAGCGCGAGGAGCGCGGCGACGAGCAGGTAGGACCCGAAGTAGCCGTCCATGTGGCGATGGTAACCCAGGAGACCCCGGTCAAAGATCCTCCCCCATAACCCCAAATCGGGGCAAAGTGCAAGATCGCTCACATACTCTGACATTCATGCGCAAACGGCGATTCTTCGGAGGAATCGCGACGTTGGCTTTTTCCCTCGCCGCCTGCGGCGTGGCCACCGCTTCCCCCGAGCGGGACGTCACCGTCCCCGCAGACCCCACGATGATCGACTTCGTCGACCCCTCGAAGGTCGGCGGACTGGCCACCAGGACCCTGACCGAAGGCGACTCGGGTGGCAGGCAGGTGCACGTCTCCTACCCCGAGTTCGATGCCGCCCCCAAGCTCAACGAGGCCGTCAGCAAGGAGGCTGAACGCCGCCTGCACGACTTCGTCCGCTCCACCAGGGTCGGCGGCCTCGAGCCGCGCCCCGAGCTGAACATGGACTGGGCGCTCGACGCCGCCACCGACGACCTCATCGGGGTGCGGCTGAGGACGGGCGAGTTCCTGGGCGCGAACTGGGGCAACTCCACCACCACGCTCTGGTACGACAAGCAGAGCGACCAGGCCTTCACCTCCCCCGGCCTGCTCGACGGCGACAGTGGCCTGCACGGCGTGGCCGAGCTGGTCAAGAACCAGCTGGTCAAGCGCGGTCCCGAGATTGACCAGAACGAGGTGACGGCCTCGGCGAACCTGTTCGACTCGCTGGCCTTCAACCGCGCGGGCGACCTCGTGGCCGAGTTCGACGACTGCCAGGTCGGGCCGTGCTCGCTGGGCAGGGTGGCGGTAGCCGTACCGGCGCGGCAGGTCGAGCCGCTGCTGTCTCCGGCAGGGCGGCGCGCGCAGGACCTGGTGCGCGAGACGGCCATGGTCGCGCCGCTGGTCACGCCCAAGGTGATGGTGTCGCGCAGCCCTGACGCGGTCAGCCAGAACGCGGGCTCCGTCGACTGCAAGGTCCGCAAGTGCGTGGCGCTGACCTTCGACGACGGCCCCGGCCCCTACACCGCGCGGCTACTGGACCTCCTCCAGCAGGCCGACGCCAGGGCCACGTTCTTCACCTTGGGCGCCAACGCCTCCGCCGACCCCGCGATCCTGCGGCGCATGAGCAAGGAGGGGCACCTGGTCGCCAACCACAGCTGGGCGCACAGGGACCTGGCGAAACTGTCGTCCAGCAAGATCGCCGACACGCTCGGCCGTACCCAGGACACCATCGCCGGCGCGATCGGCCAGACCCCCACCCTGGTCCGCCCGCCCTACGGCGCGGTCAACATCGACGTCCGTACGGTGGCCCGCAGGCTCGGCGTATCGCTGGTCAACTGGGACGTCGACACGCTGGACCTGCGCGACAGGGACCCCCGGCTGGTCGCGCAGCGAGCGGTCCGCGGCGCGCACGACGGCGCGATCATCCTGCTGCACGACATCGAGCGGACGACCGTTGACGCTGTTCCGGACATCCTCAACAGGCTCAAGGGGAAGGGTTACGCGCTCGTGACCGTTCCAGAGTTGTATGGGGCCGCCGGCATGCGGCCCGGGAACGTCTACACGTCGGGGGCCGTAAGCGCCCCCTGACGCCGCATACCTGACGGGGGGACGTATAGTTGGCGCTCGTGACCCGAACCGTCCTCTTCGCTCGCCTGCATGTAGACCTCTGCAGGCTCGCGAGCGGTCTGTGTCACCTTTACTGTTCTCCCGCCTCACCCTGAATCCGACCGCGTTTACCCACTTTGTTACGTATGGAAACGCGTGACCTCCCGAGGATCTAGCATGGAAACAGAGAACGCGCCTGACGCGACCGCGCACGGGCGCTTCGAGGAGGACTGAGCTGTGACGAAGCAGGTTCAGCAACTCGATCGCGTGATCATCAGATTCGCCGGCGACTCCGGCGACGGCATGCAGTTGACCGGCGACCGCTTCACCGCGGGCACCGCCGAGTTCGGCAACGACCTGTCGACGCTGCCCAACTTCCCCGCCGAGATCCGCGCTCCCGCAGGCACGCTGCCCGGCGTGTCGAGTTTCCAGCTGCACTTCGCCGACCACGACATCCTGACCCCGGGTGACGCTCCCAACGTGCTCGTCGCGATGAATCCCGCCGCGCTCAAGGCCAACCTGGGCGATCTTCCCCGGGGCGCGGACATCATCGTCAACACCGACGAGTTCACCAAGCGCAACCTGCAGAAGGTCGGTTACGAGACCAACCCGGTCGAGGACGACTCGCTGGCGGAGTGGCGGGTGCACGCGGTGCAGCTGACCTCGCTGACGGTCAAGGCGCTCGAGGGCTTCGACCTGTCCAAGAAGGACGCGGAGCGCTCCAAGAACATGTTCGCGCTCGGGCTGCTGAGCTGGCTCTACCACCGCCCGACCGAGCACACGATCAAGTTCCTCGAGGCCAAGTTCGCCAAGAAGCCGGAGATCGCCAAGGCCAACATCGCGGCCTTCCAGGCCGGCTGGAACTACGGCGAGACCACCGAGTCGTTCTCGGTCTCCTACGAGGTCAAGCCCGCCAAGCTGGCGCCGGGTCTCTACCGCAACATCTCCGGCAACCAGGCGCTGGCCTACGGCCTCGTCGCCGCCAGCGTGCAGTCCAAGCTGCCGCTGTTCCTGGGGTCCTACCCGATCACCCCGGCCAGCGACATCCTGCACGAGCTGTCCAAGCACAAGCGCTTCGGCATCCGCACCTTCCAGGCGGAGGACGAGATCGCGGGCGTGGGCGCGGCGCTCGGCGCGGCCTTCGGCGGCGCGCTCGGCGTGACCACCACCTCCGGCCCCGGCGTGGTGCTGAAGGGCGAGACCATCGGCCTGGCGGTGATGACCGAACTGCCGCTGATCCTGGTGGACGTGCAGCGGGCGGGCCCGAGCACCGGCATGCCGACCAAGACCGAGCAGACCGACCTGCTGATGGCCATGTTCGGCCGCAACGGCGAGTCGCCGGTGCCGATCATCGCGCCGTCGACGCCGAGCGACTGCTTCGACGCGGCCATCGAGGCCGCGCGCATCGCCGTCAAGTACCGCACGCCGGTCTACCTGCTGTCCGACGGCTACCTGGCCAACGGCTCCGAGCCCTGGCGCCTGCCCGAACTGTCGGACCTGCCGGACATCTCCACCGAGTTCGCCCAGCAGCCCAGCGAGGGCGAGGGCGAGGAGTTCCTGCCCTACAAGCGCGACCCCGACACCCTGGCCCGCCCCTGGGCCATTCCCGGTACGGCGGGCCTGGAGCACCGCATCGGCGGCATCGAGAAGGCCGACGGCACGGGCAACATCTCCTACGACCCGAACAACCACGATCTGATGGTGCGCCTGCGGGCCGCCAAGATCGCCGGGGTCGACGTGCCGGACCTGGAGGTCGACGACCCCGACGGCGACGCCGAGGTCCTGGTCGTGGGCTGGGGCTCGACCTACGGTCCGATCGCGGCAGCCGTACGCCGGATCAGGAAGTCCGGCGGCAAGGTGGCGCAGGTGCACCTGCGGCACCTGAACCCGCTGCCCGCCAACACCGGCGAGATACTGAAAAAGTACGACAAGGTGCTGTTGCCGGAGATCAACCTCGGCCAGCTCGCCATGCTCCTGCGGGCGAAATTCCTCGTCGACATCATCGGCTACAACCGGGTGCGCGGCCTGCCGTTCAAGGCCGAGGAGCTGGCCGGAGTCATCCAGGACGTGATCGACAGTGACTGAACTCGTCAACGGCAAGGGTCTGGCGCTGGTCCCGAAGACCGACGCCAAGCAGACGCTCAAGGACTTCAAGTCCGACCAGGAGGTCCGCTGGTGCCCGGGCTGCGGTGACTACGCCATCCTCGCCGCGGTGCAGAGCTTCCTGCCCGAGCTGGGGCTCAAGCGCGAGAACATCGTGTTCGTCTCCGGCATCGGGTGCTCAAGCCGCTTCCCGTACTACCTGAACACCTACGGCTTCCACTCCATCCACGGGCGGGCGCCGGCGATCGCCACCGGGCTCGCGGCCAGCAGGCCCGACCTGAGCGTGTGGGTGATCACCGGTGACGGCGACGCGCTGTCGATCGGCGGCAACCACCTGATCCACGCGCTGCGCCGTAACGTCAACCTGAACATCCTGCTGTTCAACAACAGGATCTACGGGCTGACCAAGGGCCAGTACTCGCCCACCTCCGAGGTCGGCAAGATCACCAAGTCGACGCCGATGGGGTCGCTGGACAAGCCGTTCAACCCGATCTCGCTGGCGCTCGGCGCCGAGGCGTCGTTCGTGGCGCGCACGATCGACTCCGACCGCAAGCACCTGCAGTCGGTGCTGCGCGAGGCCACGGCACACCGCGGCACCTCGCTGGTGGAGATCTACCAGAACTGCAACATCTTCAACGACAACGCCTTCGAGCCGCTGAAGGACCCCGAGATCCGCGACGACATCACGCTGCGGCTCGAGCACGACCAGCCGATCGTGAGCAACACCAAGGCCGTCGTCAGGGCAGCCGGTGGCGGCATCGAGGTGGTCGACAGGGCGAGTGTGGCCGAGGACCAGATCCTCATCCACGACGCGCACAACCCTGACCCTTCGGTGGCCTTCGCGCTCAGCAGGCTCGACGAGCCGTCCTTCGAGCACGTGCCGATCGGCATCTTCCGCCAGATCGCCCGCCCGGCCTACGACGTGCTCATGGCCGAGCAGCTCGAGGAGGCCAGGAGCCGCCAGGGCGAGGGGGACCTGAGCGAGCTGCTCATGGGCGGCGACACCTGGCGCATCAGCTGACATATGGCGAAATGACCGCCACCCCGAGGAAGCGGGGTGGCGGTTTCATATCCGCGACAGCACCCGGTCGCTGACGAAACACGGCATCCCGAACTCCCGCGCCCGCCGGATCGCGAAGGCCGTCAGCTCGTCGCTGTCGGCGTAGTCCAGCGCGAACAGGTCCACGTCGTAGCCGAGCAGCCGCTCGGCCACCCCCGCGTGCACCTCGAGCACGTCGTCCGGCCAGGGGGCGTACCGCTCGGTGTCCACCCAGCGGGCCGAGAACGACTCGAACAGCACCCCGTCCACCAGCCCCGCCAGCTCGGGCAGCAGCCCGAACCCGCGGTTGGCCAGCAGGTAGGCGGGCCGCGCCTCCTCCCTGATCGCGGCGATGAGCGTGAGCAGGTGCGGCAGGTCCTCCGGGTAGGTCTGCTCCAGGTTGAGGGTGTCCAGGAACAGCCCGCTGAACCCGGCCTCGATCGCCCGCTCGGCCTGCCCCACCACGTGCGCCACCCAACCGGGATGGTCCACGTGCACGAACGCGCCGCCCCAGTCGGGGTTGCGTTCCGCGCGGTGCCACGGGGCGGTCGGGCCCACGTCCTCCGACAGCGAGAGGTAGCCGAGCGTCTGGACGCTCTGGTGGCGCAGCGCGGCCAGCTCGAGCGGGGTGTAGAAGTCCGCCTGCAGCACCACCTTGTCGAAGCGCGCCAGCCGGTCGACCGAGCCCGCGCCGTAGTAGAAGCAGATCGGCTGGCTCACCACGACTCCCGGTACCATTCGAACGTCGCGCGGACCCCTTCCTCCAGCCCGACGCGCGGCTCGAAGCCGGTCAGCTCGCGCAGCCGCGTCAGGTCGGGGCAGCGCCGCGCCACCGACCCGGCCGGCGCGGGCAGCCGCCGGATCTCCGGGCTCACCCCGGCCACCCGGAGCACGAGCTTTGCCAGGTCGCCGATGTTGGTCTCCTCGCGGTCGTTGCCGATGTGCACGATCTGCCCCGCCGCGGCGGGCGTCTCCATCAGCCGGACCATCGCCTCGACCGCGTCGTCGACGTAGCAGAACGCCCTGCTCTGCTCCGACCCGTACAGCGCGAACGGATCCTCTCCCCGTACGGCCCGCAGCGCGAGCTCGGGGATGACGTGATCGGCGCCCATCCGGGGGCCGTAGATGTTGTGGAAGCGCCCGATGACCGCGGTGAAGCCCTTGGCCCTGGCGGTGTGCAGCACGGCCGCCTCGCCGAGCATCTTGCTGATGGCGTAGGTGAAGCGGGGCGAGCCCACGTCCTCGATCATCAGCGGCACGGTCTCCGGGGTGGGCACGGGCACCACGCCCGCGCTGACGCCGCCGGCGTAGGCCTCGCTGGTGGAGGCGAAGAACAGCCGGTCGCCGGGCCTGATCCAGTCCAGCAGGTGCATCAGCGCCAGCGTGTTGACCCTGATGACCTTAGCGGGGTCGGACTCCACGTTGCGCACCCCGACCACGGCGGCGAGCATGTAGATCTGGTCCCAGCCGGGCTCGAGGGCGGCATAGGAGGCGGGATCGGTGAGGTCGGCGGAGACCACGCCGGGGAGGCGTTCGACGGCGGGGTCGCGGCGGCCACGGGAGAAGTCGTCGACCACGGTGACCTCGTGCCCCTCGGCCAGCAGCCGGTTGGCCAGGTGCAGGCCGATGAACCCGGCCCCGCCGAGCAGCAGGACCCTCATGGCGCGTATCCGATCCCCGCGTAGCGGACGCCGTGGCTGGTGACCTCGGCCTCGTCGAGGATGCGCCAGGAGTCGAACAGCACCCGCAGGTCGGAGGTGGCAAGTCTGGCCTCCACCTCGATCCCGCGGTAGTCCGGGTGGTCGTTGACGATGAGCATGGCGTCGGCCTCGGCGAAGGCCTTGTCCAGGCTCACGGGGCGCCCGCCGTACTCGCGGATGACCGCGTCCTCGACGAGCGGGTCGTGGCCGAGGACGGTCAGGCCGGCGGCGGTGAAGACCGGCATCATGTCCGCGATCGGGGTCCCGCGCATGTCGTCGGTGGGAGGCCAGCCCTTGTAGGCCCAGCCGAGCACCGACAGGCGGATGCCGTCGGTGTGGCCGAAGACGTCGCGGATCTGGGCGACCAGGCGTTCCGCGACGTGCGCGGGGAGGCGCTCGTTGAGGCTCCTGGCCATGCCGACCAGGTGGGGGCGGTGGGTGCCGGTGCTCGCGAGCATCAGGTAGGGGTCCTTGGACAGGCAGCCGCCGCCCACGTAGCCGGGCTTGGCCAGGTCGGGGCGGGGGTAGTCGAGGTTGGCCGCTCGGATGACCTCCAGCGGGTCGAGCCCGTTCTGCTCGGCGATCAGGGCCAGCTCGTTGCCGAAGGCGTAGATCAGGTCGGTGTGGCAGTTGTTGGACAGCTTGACCATCTCGGCCGCCTCCAGGCTGGAGACGGGCACGATCTGGTCGGCCAGGCCGGAGAACAGCTCGATGCCGGCGCGCAGCGAGGGCTCGTCCAGGCCGCCGATCACCTGGGGCAGCTCCACCAGCTCGCGCAGGGCCTGGCCCTGGATGGTGCGTTCGGGCGCCATGACCAGGTGGCGCTGGGTCAGCAGCGGCAGGACGACCGCGCGGCTGGTGCCGATCGGGACGGTGCTGCGCACGACCACCAGCGTGTCGGGGTCGCAGCGCTCGGCGACGTCCCCGGCAGCGGCGGCGAGGTTGGTCAGGTCGGGCGTGCCGCCGGCGGCGACCGGCGTGGAGACCGACAGGATCGCCGCGTCCAGCCGCTGGTCGGGCAGGCTGCCGGAGATGAAGATGGTCTTGCCCAGGTAGCGCTCGAAGACCTCCTCGACGCCGGGCTCGTAGACGTGCACGCGGCCCTTGGACAGGGCCTCGACCACGTGCGGGCTGGCGTCGACTCCGTGGACGACGTAGCCGCGGTCGGCCAGGGCGGCGGTCAGGGTGAGACCGACATACCCCATGCCGACGACGCCGACAGTTTTCGGCATTTCACACTCCTTTCAGTGACATGGGGGACTGACTCGATCGAGATCAACCCGGGTCACGTTTCCGGCGAATCCATAGCGGCGATACAGGGCGCAGGCACGGGCGACGTGCGCGGGGGAAACCGCGTAGTCGGTGGCGAAGACCGCCTTGCCCTGCCGCCGCAGGGCCAGGGCGTCGGCCAGGTTCTCCTCGCACCAGGACTCCTCGCACGGCACGTCGGTGGCCCGGTAGAAGAGCTCCTCCATGCCGATGCCGTCGATGGCCCCGGTGTAGCCGGAGTAGTGCCGCAGCTCGGGAGAGTTCTGCGGCACGATGAAGAACCCCGGTCTGATCTTCTTGGCGTAGTGGCTGATCCTGATGATCAGGTCGACCATCTTCCTGCCCAGTGAGTGCCGGGTCTCGCCGGGCACCTTGTGCAGGTCGAGCTCCTCGTAGGCCAGCGGCGTGTCCAGGTAGACGCCGTCGAACCCGGCGCGCAGCGCCTGGTCGACCCTGGGCTTGACGACCCGGTGCCACCACCTGGGTTCCCAGTAGCGCACGAAGTGCTCGTCGGGCCAGTCCTTCCAGACGTTGACCGCCAGGCCGCGGGAGCGCCGGTATTCGGTCCTGAACTCCTCGATCGAGCCGATCTCGAAGTAGGCGAGCACCGTCTTGCCCGAGGCCCGCACGCGCGCGATCTCCGCGGCGGTGAAGTAGCCGTGCTTGGTGCCGTCCCTGGACAGGTCGACGATCGCGAGCTGGTGCGGCGCGTGCTCGACCGGGTCCAGCCGCCCGCCCGGGTAGCCCTGCAGAACGTAGGTGAACAGGGCGAAGGAGAGCAGGGTCCGCATCACACCATCGCCTTGATCGACTCGTCCAGGGTGTGGCGCGGCTTCCAGCCCAGGACCTCCCTCGCCCTGCCGATGTCGGCCCTGCTCCAGCTGACCGCCGCGGACCTGGCCGACTCCTGGTCGCCTTCCCTGATCTCGCCGGTGAAGCCCAGCTCCTCGGCCAGCAGCCGTACGGCTTCGCGGACCGTGACCGCCCTGCCGCTGCCGACGTTGTAGATCCCCGTCGAGGCGGGCGCGAACGCGGCGCAGGCCACCGCCTCGGCCACGTCGCGCACGTCCACGAAGTCGCGGTAGGCGTCGAGCGGGCCCAGATCGACGTGGTCGTCGGCCTCCCGCATCAGGTCCCTGGCCCTGCCGAGCACGCTGGCCGGGGATATCCCGGGCCCGACGGGGTTGAAGATGCGCAGGGAGATGCCGGTGGCCGCGGTCAGCAGCGTGCCCGCCAGGTGGCTGATGCCGTAGGCGCTGGTGGGCCTGGCCGGGTCGCTCTCCTTGACCGAGTGGCCGAACGCGGTCGGCCCGTACTCGGCCGCCGAGCCCAGCCGGACGAACCTGGCCTGCGGCGCGGCCACGGCGAGCGCCTCGAGCAGTGTCGCGGTGACCCCGGCGTTGCCCCGGACGAACTCGTCGGCCCGCCCGGCCAGCGTGCCCACGCAGTTGAGCACGACCGCCGGGCGCACCTGGCGCAGCAGGTCGGCCACGTCGCCGGGGACCGCCCGGTGCAGGTCCAGGTCCGCCCTGCCGGGGCAGACCAGCTCGGCCTCGGCCGCCAGCCGCTCCCTGACGTGGATCCCGATGAACCCGGTGGCGCCGAAGAGCAGGATCCTGGTCACCGTACGGCCTCCCTGGAGGGCAACAGGAGCGGCCTGATCTCGTCGAAGCGGGCGTTGGCCTCGTCGTAGTCGTCGGGCCGGCCGATGTCGAGCCAGTAGCCGTCGAACTCGTACACGCCGGGCGGCGTGTCCTGGGCGAGCAGGTCGAGCACGAGCTCGTCGAAGCCGAACGGCATGCCGTCGGGGTAGTGCGCGATCGTCTTGCGCGACAGCGCGTAGACGCCCATGCTCACCTGGTAGCTGAGCAGCGGCTTCTCCCTGAACCCAACGATGCGGCCCCCGCTGGCCTCCAGCACGCCGAAGTCGATCTTCACCACGCGCGGCGCGGTGGCCACGGTCAGCGGCGCGTCCGATTCGACGTGCCTGGCCAGCAGGTCGGCGTAATTGAGCGTGGTGAGGACGTCGCCGTTCATGACCAGGAAGCGCTCGGGCAGTTGGTCGCGGATGGCGAACAGCGGCCCGATCGTGGACAGCGGAGTGACCTCCTCGGTGTAGTCCACGGCCAGCCCCCAGCGCGAGCCGTCGCCCACGAAGGCGCGGATCAGCGGGCTGAGGTGCCCCACGGCCAGCGTGGCGCGGGTGAATCCCTGGCTGGTGAGCTGCTGCAGGATGATGTCGAGGATGGCGTACTCCTCGCCGATCGGGACCAGCGGCTTGGGCAGCGCGGAGGTGTACGGGCGTAACCTGACGCCCTTGCCCCCCGCGAGAATGACGACGTGCATGATCGATCCCTCCCGTTTATCGGTACTGCCGGACGTCCCTGAGACCGTGCAGGTTCAGGATGAGCAGAATCACGAGGAACAACAGCCCGGCGGCCAGAAAGAGCGGCACGTCGGGCCAGAGGGCTCGTGCCCCCGGATGTACGGCGAGCACCAGCGCCTGCGCCCCGCACAGGAGCCGGATCTTGCCCTGGTTGGCCAACAGGAAGGCCAGGAAGTAGGCGGTGCCGACCGCCACGTGGCCCGCGGCCATGAGCACGCTGTCCCGCGTCAGCGACCCGGTCAGGTAGAGGAACCCGAGCGGCAGGGCCGACAGCGCCGACAGCACGCCCAGGCAGATGAGCAGCCCCTTGCCGAGCAGCAGCCGGGTGCGCCTGGTGAACTCCCGCGGGTAGCGGACCTCCCTGATCACCCTGCGCGCCTCGTCCTCGAAGGTGTGCGCCCGGTACTCCAGGACCCCCATGCCCAGCACCAGCCCCGCCCCGGCGAGCGCGAGGTCGGCCCTGTCGAGCACGTAGCGGGCCTCGGCCTGCAGCAGGAACGCGGCGGTGAGCACGCTGTAGACGACGGACGGCACCAACGACCGCAGCGGCACCCCGGAGGTCTCGACCTGGCCGAGGGTGAGCAGGATCGCCGCGCCCGACACCGCGGCCACGCAGACGACGCCCAGGCAGACGGCCAGCAGCGCGGCCCCGCGGTTGCCGATGGCGACGTACCCGGCGCCCGCCAGCACGGCCGGCAGCATCAACGCCGCCAGCAGCCCCTCGCGCCGGTAGAACAGCAGGATCCCCGAGGAGAGCTGGAAGGCCATCTGCGTGACGCACAGCGCCACCAGCGTGACAGGGCCGAGCGCGCTCACGGTCACGGCCGCCACCGCGACGCCGATCACCAGCCCGGTGCGCAGCACCCGCCCGGCCGCGCCGGGAGCCTCCCGGCTGAGGTAGGAGTAGGCCAGCTGGGCGGCCGCGCTGCCGAGCACCCAGCCGATGCCCGTGGTGAGCACCAGCCCCGGCATCAGCCACTGCCTGCCCACCAGCCCGCCGGCCGCGGGCAGCAGCGCGGCGGGCATCGCGTACAGCAGCCCGTGGGCCATCTGGGCGATCGGGCGTGCCCTGCGCGGCGGCCCACCGGCCGGGTGGATCATCGGCACGATCCGCGAGTAGACCGCCTCGGCCAGCGCGAACACGTCGGGATGGCCGTAGCGTTCCCTGGCGATCCGGTCGTCGAGGCCCGCGGACTCCAGGATGGCGGCGGCCTGCAGAGGTTCGACGGCGCGGGAGATCGGCTCGATGAGATCGTCGATCGACCGTGGCGTCATACGAGGAGCTCCTCGTAGACGGCGCGGTAGTCGTCGAGCGACCGGCGGAGCGTAAAACGTTCCATCATCCGGTGCCTCGCGGCCGCGCCCAGCCGACGCCGCAGCGCCGGGTCCTTCAGCAGCCGGGTCATCGCCTCGGCGGCGGCCACGTGGTCGCGCGGCGGCACGATGAACCCGGCGTCGTCGACCGCCTCGGCCACGCCGCCCACGTTCGTGCAGACCACCGGCCTGCCGCAGGCCATGGCCTCGACCACGGTGTAGGGGAAGCCCTCGGAGATGCTGGTCAGCGCCACCACCTGCCCGGCGTGGTAGGCGACCACCGGCGCGGATACGCGGCCCTCGAAGACCGCGCCGCCCTCCAGGTCGAGCTCGTCGATGAGCGCCAAGCAGCTCTCGTGGTAGCTCTCGTTGCCCGTGGGCACCCCGCCGAAGATGCGCAGCCTGGCCTCCGGGATCGACTCGCGGACCAGCGCGAAGGCCCGCAGCAGCATGTGCAGGTCCTTCAGCGGGTCGATCCGGCCCATGAAGACGATCGTCGGCTCGTCGGGCTCCGACTCGGCCAGGGGGAAATCCGACGGGTCGACGCCGTTGTACATGACCCGGATCCGGTCCGGGTCGGCGCCCGTGCGCACCTGCCAGCGCCGGTTGTAGGAGGAGTGCGGGGCGATCCGGTCCGCAGCGACGTAGGCCGCTCCGGTCAGGCGCCTGAAGAAGCTGAGCAGCAGGACCCTGACCGCGTGGGAGACAGGCTCGTTGACGTACTGCAGGTAGCGTTCCCGCAGGTAGAGCCCGTGCTCCGACAGGACGCTCGGCGTGCCGTACTCCCATTTGGCGGCCATCGCGACCAGGGTGCTCAGGCCGTTCATCGCGACGTGCGTCAGGTCGGTGCGCACCGGCGGCTCGGCCAGCGGGCGCAGCATGTGCCCCATCAGGTGCCCCGCGGTGATCGCGTCGGCCAGGTTGAGCTCCTCGCTGCGGTAGCCATCCCAGGCGTCCATGAGCTGCGCCAGCGACTCGTTGGCGGTCAGCGCGCCCACCAGGTCGCCGCCGTCGCGGGCGTACCTGAACAGCGCCTCGAGCACGCGCAGGAACTCCGCGCTGCCCTCCCCCATGACCGCCGGCGTCAGCACCATCTCCAGGAACAGCCCGTACGGCGTGCGGAACCCCGCCCCGGGCGCCTTGGCGGCCGGGGCGGGCTTCCATAACGGGATGGCGATGACCTGGTCCAGGTTGGGCGGCAGGTCCCAGACGGGTCGCTCGGCGCCGTCCACGGTCATCGTGACGACGTCCCAGGTGTAGTCGGGCATGCCGCGGATGAGCTGGTCCATCCAGACGCTCACCCCGCCCATGGCGAAGGGGTACGTGCCTTCCGACACGAGCGTCACCTTCACGGCCGTACGCTCGCCGCGACGGTGACAGGGGTGCCCGCGGTCAGGGTGACCAGGGCGGAGGTGTCCGTGCCGTAGGCCGTCGCGCCGGGCAGCGCGGCGTTGGTGGCGAAGACGGACGCGGCGGCGGTGGAGGTGAAGGTGACGGTGCCGGCCGACCGGTCGTAGACGGCGTTCACCGAGGGCAGGCTCGCGAAGTGCTTGGTCCTGTTCTCCACGTACTGGGCGAGCGTGACCCAGTTGGGGGTCAGCACCGGCACCTTGTAGTAGCCGTTGTACTTGGCCAGCACGGCCTTGAGCCAGTCGAAGACCAGCGTCTTGCCTGAGCTGTAGTTGCGCAGGTTGCCCTGGTGGAAGGTGTGCACGTAGACCGATCCGGACATGACGTGCTGCATCGCGACATCGCTCTCGTGGTCCAGGATCTGCGCGTAGGTCTGGTTGACCGGCCAGTAGGGGAACTTGCCGCTGGGCCCGTAGTAGGAGTTGTAGAAGTAGGTCTCCTCGGCGTCCGTCGTGGTGTGGTAGGCGATGTTGGTCGGCCAGTCGGGCACGACCATCACCGACGGCTCCATCGGGTGGTAGATGCCGCAGTTGAAGCAGGCCGGGCGGTGGCTGGCGAAGGACATGTTGCCGTGCAGGTACTTCACGCCCAGGTTCTTGGCCGCCTGCAGCAGGTTCGGGTTGGAGGCGTTCAGCCCGTAGTCGGTGGGCGGGTCGATGTCGTTGTTCGGGTCAGGGTTGTAGACGCCGAGCCCCGAGTACTCGCCGGTCTTGAGCACCGAGGCGGGCACGCTCAACCCGATCTGGGCGGCCCTGGTCAGGTTGTTCTGGATCTCGGCGTAGGTCGTCGGGTAGTCGGTGAAGTTGAGCTTGGGGTGCGTGAACGTGTGGTTGATCCACCTGAACGACGTGGCGCGGCAGCGCGAGTAGGCGGTCAGCGGGTCGGGGTTGAGCAGGATGGGCAGGCACGAGGAGGGCGCGGACGGGTTGGCGTCCTCGCCGTTGTAGGCCACGTTCAGCGTGAAGCCCGAGGCGAGCGGGTTGGCCGAGCGGAAGCTGTTCTGCTGGCTGTAGACGTTGGAGGCGTCCGTCCAGCGCAGGCGGAAGCCCGGGTTGGCGTCCACGGTGCCGTCGGTGCGCAGATGGTCGGTGTAGTTGAACCAGTCGTCGACGTCGGCGCCGAGGTAGTGGCGCTGCTCGCCCAGGTACAGGCCCCGGGTCGCCCAGCGCAGCAGCCCGAAGGTGAGCAGGTCGGCCTGCGGCAGGTACTGGTTGGAGGTGAACGTCAGCGCGGCCCGCTCGCGCCCGTCGCTGGAGGTGCTGCGGACGCCGAGCACGTCGGAGCCGCTGGTGATCAGCGGGTCGGCCGCGCAGCCCGGCGCGATCGTGGAGCGGTAGACGTACGACAGCGAGATCGGCACGTTCACGCCGGTCTTGAGGTAGTCGAACACGCCCGCGCCCGCGGTGGTCAGGTTGGCGGTGATGGGCGTGTCACCCACGCCGCCCTCGCTGCCGGGGCGCAGGCACAGGTCCTCCGGGTAGGTGCCGTAGGCCGAGTAGAGCGAGGCCTGCCGTACGCCGAAGTCCCGCTCGTAGGCCCATAGAGCGTTCCATTCGCCGGCGTCGAGAGAGCCGAGATAGCCGTTGGTCAGCAGAATCGCGTTGTACTTGCCCGTCCCGTCCGGCTGGACCAGGTCCGCGGCGTTGAGCTGCTGGCTGTCGGTGAGCAGCACGTCGTACGGCGTACCGATGCGGTCGAGCACTGCCCGCCAGGTCGCCAGGCCCCAGTCGCCGGCCCCGTCGGCGACGACGAGCGGCCGCAGGGCCACCTTGTCGTTGACGGAGGCGATCGTGGCGGCGGCAGCGCCCTTGAGGGTGATGGCGCCCTTCTTGGAGGGCAGCGGGCCTGGTCTGACGGCTTTCGGACGCTGAAGATCGGCCCGGAGCGGGCCGTCATGGCCCGGTGTGTCGCTATTTGGTGCCGATATAAACCCAAAAATCAGGACACCACCGAATAACATTCTCCGAATTACATTCACCTTATCCCCCCACCTGGAACGTGTGGCGAGGTCGAGTGTGAGATCAGCGAGTTTCCCTCGAGTTTCAGTTAAGTTTCCCCGAAAGGGGATATCTCGGCTTACTCTCTGTCTGTGTCGGGAAATGATCTGAGATTCGGAATTCTGGGCGCGCTTGAAGTGGTGAACGGGGAGCGGCATTTATCCCTCCGTTCGAGTAAGCAGCGCAGCCTGCTGGCCATGCTGCTGTGCCACCCCGGCACCGTGGCCGTGGCCGACCACCTCATCGACGCGCTCTGGGGAGCCGAGGCGGGCGACGCGGGATCAGGACGATTACGCCTGCAGTTACACCGGCTCAGACGGGCCCTGGGCGCGGTCGGCGTGATCGCCCACGAGTCCACCGGTTACACCCTGCGGGTCGGACCGGACGCCGTCGACGCCTGGCGGTTCGAACGCCTCGTGCACAGGGGCCAGCAGGCACTCGCCTCGGGCAACGTGGCCAAGGGCCGCGACCTGCTGCGCTCCGCGCTGGCCCTGTGGCGCGGGCCCGCGCTGTCCGGGCTGGACGACATCCCGTTCCTGCACCGGCAGAGCACCAGGCTGGAAGAGGTACGGCTGGCGGCGCTGGCCGACAGGATCGACGCCGACCTGCGGCTGCGGCGGCACGCCGAGGTGATCGGCGAGCTCACGGTGCTGGTGAAGGAGCACCCGCTGCGTGAAACGTTCCGCGGCCAGCTGATGATCGCGCTCTACCGCGGCGGCCGGCAGGCGGAGGCGCTCGAGGTCTACCGCGACGGGCGGCGCATCCTCAGCGAGGAACTGGGCCTGGAGCCGTCGCCGGACCTGCGCAGGCTCGAGGTGGCGATCCTGACCAGCGACTCCTCGCTGTCGGCGGCGCGCCCGCCCGGCCCGCGCACCGCGCACCGGCGGATCCGGCACTCGTGCTCACTGTGCGCAGGCGGCCACTAGAGCCGCCGCTTCCACCAGGCCTCGTTGTCGCGGTACCAGCGCAGCGTCTCGGCCAGGCCCCGCTCGAAGCCCACGCCGGGCCGGTATCCCAGCGCGGCCAGCCGGTTGTCGGCCAGGGAGTAGCGCAGGTCGTGGCCCTTGCGGTCGGCGACGTGCTCGACGGCCGACCAGTCGGCGTGCATCTCGGCCAGGATGCGCTCGGTCACCTCGCGGTTGGTCAGCTCCACGCTGCCGGGCACGTGGTAGACGGTGCCGGGCTCGCCGCCCTCGGCCACCAGCCGCACCGCCCTGCTGTGGTCGGCCACGTGCAGCCACTCGCGCACGTTGCGGCCGTCGCCGTAGAGCGGGAGCTTCAGCCCGGTCAGCAGGTTGGTCACGAAACGCGGGATCAGCTTCTCCGGATGCTGGCGCGGCCCGTAGGTGTTGGCCGAGCGGGTGATGCTCACCGGCAGCCCGTACGTGCGCGCGTATGCCAGCGCCATCAGGTCCGCCGCCGCCTTCGAGGCCGAGTACGGCGAGCTCGGCATGACCGGGGCGTCCTCCGACCACGAGCCCTCCACGATCGAGCCGTAGACCTCGTCGGTCGAGACCTGCACCACCCGCGCGACGCCGCCGAGCAGGCAGGCGTCGAACAGCGTCTGGGCGCCGAGCACGTTGGTCCTGGTGAACACCTCCGGCGCCTCGATGGACCTGTCGACGTGCGACTCGGCGGCGAAGTTGACCACGATCGCGTGCCCTGGCACCACGTCGGCCAGCAGGACGGCGTCGCACACGTCGCCGTGCACGAAGGCCGCGCCGTCGGGTACGTTGTCCCGGTCGCCGGCGTAGGACAGGCGGTCGAGCACGGTCACCTTGGCACCCTCGGCCACCAGGTCGGCGGCGAAGCGCGAGCCGATGAACCCGGCGCCGCCGCAGACCAGCACCGCGCGATCACGAAAGAAGGACACGGCGGCGAGGATACCCACTCACAGCTGCCGCTCAGGCCCCAACCGCATCCCCAGGAAGTAACGGACCGTATCGGTGAGCACCATGACGGTGGCGCCGAAGGTGGGCCTGCGCAGGAACCACGCGTCGACCCGCTCCCTGGCGGGCACCACCTTCTCGATGTACATCCTGAGGTCCACCTCGCCGGGACCCAGGATGTCGAAGTCGCGGAACCTGATCTGGGCGGGGCCCGTCAGCCCCGGCCGGTGCTCGAAGATCCAGCGCCGCTCGATCGGGTAGAGCACCGCCATGCCGTACGACTCCGGCCTGACGCCGACCAGCGTCATGTGGCCGCGTAAAACGTTCCACAGCTGGGGCAGCTCGTCGAGCGAGTAGCGCCGCAGGAACGCGCCGACGCGGGTGAGCCGCGGATCGGCGGAGGCGGTGACCAGCGGCCCGCCCACCCCGACCCGCATCGTGCGGAACTTGTACATCGAGAACGGCCGGCCGCCCTGCCCGACGCGCAACTGGGCGAAGAAGCCTGGCCCGCGGCTGGACCAGCGGACGATCAGGTAGATCACCAGCATCGGCACGGCCAGGACCAGCAGGGCGGTCCCGGCGACGGCGAGGTCGAGCAGGCGCCGGGACGTCGCCGGCGCGACACCCGGCCCCGAGACAATGGGCGCTTCTCCCGTGGGGAGCGAGTAGGCGTGACTGGTCATGACGAATCACCCGGTTCCTGCGGCGATCAGTACATCGGTGAACACGGTCGAGAGGACCGACAGGTCCTCGGGGACGCTTCGCTCCACCGAGCTCGGAGTGAAGTGCGTCATCAGACGGTCGCCCGCCTTGCGGCGGGCCAGCAGGGCCTCCCAGAGCGGGTTGGACTTCAGCCCCGGATCCATCAGCCGGTAGGTGTCGTTCTTGTAGGTCTGCCGCCAGGTCCAGACGTCGGTGGCGCCGACGCCGAACGACCTGGGGATGTCGATGAACACCGAGCCCAGGTCCTCCGCCCTGGCCCTGTCTCCGTCGAAGGCGCCGGGGTGTGCCAGCCCGCGGCGGGCGAACACGGTCACGTAGTAGGCCCAGCCCCGCGCGGTGACCTCCGTCCACGCCGACCGCTGAGTGATCGCCCTGGTGGTGCCCCAGGCGCGGTAGACGTCGTCGGTCTGGATGGCGGTGCTCAGGTTGAGCACGTCGATGTTGCCGCCGGCCAGGTAGTAGTCCATGTTGCCGAGCGAGATCTGCGGGTACTTCCAGTTGGCCGCCTCCGCGCAGGCCACCGCCTTGGGGTGCACAGAGCCCGGCTGGCAGCCCAGCGTCGGCACGTAGAAGTCGACCATGACCTGGGTACCGGGCACGGCCTTGCGCAGGGCCCGCGCGCTGTCGGCCAGGAACGCCTTGATCTGGGCCGGCGAGTCCATCCCGTCGTTGTAGCCGAGCTCGTCGGCGATCTTGACGCCGGCGACGCCCTTGCGCTGGGCGATCCCCTTGATCTTGGCGATGGCCGTCTCGAACGCGGCGGGGCCCGCCTGCCACTGCTTCCTCAGGTCGGACTCCACCCACACCGTCATCCCGCGGGCGACCGCCGCGTCGGCGGCCTCCTCGTACTTGTTCTGCGGCGGGATGCTGACACCCCTGGACAGGTCACGCGGCTGCGGCTTGCGCGAGGTGGTGGGCGAGGGCAGCGGCGACGGGCTGGCCACCTTGGGGCCGACGCTCTGCGTGGTGGCGGACGTGATGGCCGGGCCGTCGGGGTCCTCGGAGCCGGAGGCGGCCGGGGTGTGCGCGGTCAGCGTCACCCCGCTGCTCGCGCCGCATCCTGCGGCCAGCGCCAGCGCCCCCGACGCCGCGGCGAGCTTCCACTTGGTCATGTCATCACCTCCGCGGGCAGGGGTTTCCTGCCGCGCACGGCCACGAAGAAGGCCAGCAGGGTCGCCGTGGTCGCGAGGTTGGCCGAGGCCGCCGCGATGGCGGCGCCGACCGCGCCCAGCCGCGGGACGAGGAGCAGGTTGAGTGCGACGGTCATGACCACCCCGGCCACGATCGAGATCGAGTTGGCGCCGGGGCGGCCGATGCCCAGCAGGTAGGCGGTCACCAGCCCCGCCACGCTGGTCACGACGGTGCCGCCGATCATGATCTGGCTGGGCAGCACGGCTGCGGCGAACTCGGCGCCGAACACCCGCGGCAGCACCGGGCCCGACAGCAGCACCAGCGGCACGGCCACGACGGCGCTGGCCACGAAGGCCCTGGCCATGAAGCCGGCGGTCCGTTTGGCCGCCCCCTCGGGGTCGCGGGCGAAGCTCGGGTAGAGCACGTACGTCAGCGCGAGCCCCGGCATCCGCAGCAGGTCGGCCAGCTTGCTCGCCACCGCGTAGACGCCCAGCACCGACGGGCTGGCCACGGCCGCGAGCAGCGCCACGTCGAAGCGGTCGTTGACGAGCTGGAGGAGCCCGCCCACCTGCCCGCGCAGCCCGTATCCGCAGATCTCCATGATCAAGGGCCGGCTCGGGCGCTCCCAGCTACGGAAGTAGCCGGTCCGCGCCAGCCGTACGGCGATGCCCGCGGCGACCGTGACGTCGGCGAGCACCAGGCCGGCGAGCATGCCGCGCACGTCGTGCGAGACCAGCAGCACCGCGCCGTACAGCGGCAGGAAGGCCGCCTCCTCGGCGAAGATGGCGACGTTCGCGCCGCGCTGGTCCTGCCCGCCCTGCAGTTGCGACTTGCCGACCGCGACGAAGGTCTGGGTGAAGGTCGGGATCGCGGCCGCCGCCACCATCGGCAGGCTCAGCTCCGACAGGAACACCCGGTGCAGCAGCGGGCTCAGCGCCAGCCACGCGATCCCGCCGAACGCGGCCCCGCCCAGCAGGATCACGCACAGCGCGGGGCGCACCTGCCGCTCCACGCTCTCACGGGCCAGGAAGTACGGCGAGGCCGCGGGGAGCCCGCACACCGCCAGCACGCACACGATCCCCGGCAGGACGCGGAACAGCGTGAACTCGCCGACCAGCACCGCACCGCCCGCCTGGGCGACCATGACGGTGCCGAGCGCGAGCGTGCCCATCGCGCCGACCCGGGCCGCGGCGTTGCCCGCCAGCAGCGACATCAGCCTCATGGCAGCACTCCCGGCTGCTGCGGCTTGCGCCCCCAGATCTCCAGCGCGGCCAGCACCCCGAACAGCGCCCAGGCATGGCGGTAGTGCAGCACCTCGTAGAACAGCCCGGAGAAGGCCATCACGCCGGTCATCGCGGCCAGCAGCTCGGGCCGCGGGATGATCCGCTCGTACTCGGGCTTGAGCGCGTCCCTGGCCGAGACCCGCCTGGCCCGCACGGCCAGAGACCCCATCAGGGTGAGGATGCCGAGCGCGCCGATCGGCCCGCGTTCGAGCAGCGCGGCGATGTAGTCGTTGTGCGCCTCCTTGGGGTACGGCTCCAGCAGGCGCCGCATCTCGCCGAGCGTGCGCGCGGGCCCGAGCCCGTACCAGGGGGCGTCGTTGAACCACATCCCGGTGGTCTGCTCGGTGACCTCGCCCCGGCTGCCCTCGCTGGAGGTCAGGCGCCCGATCGAGTCCTTGGCCACCGGCGAGATCCTCGAGACCTGGTCGAGCACCGCGTCGGTGTTGATCAGCAGCTTGCCCGCGCCGGCGACCAGCAGGCAGCTGCCCGCGAGCAGGATCGCCGCGGTGATCTGGCGGCGCTTGACCCGGGTGAAGAACGCGCCCGCGATCGTGCCGATGGTCAGCCCGAGGAACGCGCCGTTGGAGCCGTTGTAGGCCAGCGCCACGAGCAGCACGCCGACGCACAGCCAGCGCCAGACCTTGTGCCGCGGATACCGCGCGGCGCGCAGCAGGAACAGCCCGGTCAGGAAGAAGTTCGAGGCGTAGTTGGGCTCGCCGAAGGTGTATCCGGCCCGCACGCCCTCGGCGATGTTCTGCCCCGACAGGTACGGGATGCCGGCGAAGATGCCGACCAGCATGAGCACCGCGCCGAGCACCGCGGTCACCACCCAGGTGCGCACGGCGATGGCGAACAGCTGCGGGTCGCGCCCGAGGCTGGCCAGTGCGATCGCCCAGAAGAAGACGAACACGTCCTGCGCCAGCGTCAGGCCGCCCTCGCCGGTGATCGTCGCCGGGATGGCGCCGCCCAGCACGATCAGCCCCATCGCCACGATGTACGGCGTGCGCAGGCTGTAGGCCCTGCCGCTCGCCCACTGGACCGTGATGATCACCAGGAGGACGAGTCCGGCGTCGGGGATGCCGGTGTTGCTCGGCCCGAGGGGCCGCAGCAGCGGCAGCGAGAAGATCGCGGCGGCGATCGCGAAGGCGGCCAGCGATCGGGCACGGCGCGGCGGCGGGTTCTCCAGCCGGGCGATGACCGCGCTGGTGTCGATCGTCATGCCGGTCACGGCGTCACCTCGCAGAGCCGTTCGAGCAGCCCGAGGTGATCCTGCGCGAAGCGGGGGTCGTCGGCCGTGGCCACCACGTCGGCCAGCCCGGCCAGCAGCACCGCCCGCCACAGCCGCCCCGGCGCGCCCAGCCGCTCAAGCGCCCCGGCGACGAACCGCTCGACCAGGGCGGGGAACCAGCCCGCGCCGAGCAGCGCATGGCTGATCCCGGGTCCGAACCCGGCCGCCCGCAGTCCCCGGTGCCCTGCCACGCGGCGGCCGGGCGGGGTGTGGCGGTGCAGGTAGAGCGCGTAGGACAGGGCGAAGCGGGCCACGTCGCGCAACGGGTCGCCGTCGATCTCGCCCGCCTCCCAGTCGACGACGCCGGTGACGCGGCCGCGGCTCACCAGGATGTTGCCGAGCCAGTAGTCGCCGTGCGAGATCGTGCGCGGCAGGCTGGTCGCGGCGAGTTCGGCCAGGGCGGTCTCGAGCGTGGTGGGCGCCCGGTACCTGGCGCTGACGCGGTCGACGGCCTGCGTGGCCAGGGAGACGGGCCTGGCGGGGCCGGTGGGCTCGGATTGCAGGAGCGCCAGCCAGGCCGCGGCGGCGGTGAAGTCGGCCGCCACCCGGCGGCGCCGTGCCACGTGCCGCCACAGGTGGTAGTCGGCCAGCATCGGCGTTCCCGGCATGCCGCGGGTGATCAGCGCGGGCAGCCCGTCCACCTCGCCATGCCCGAGGACCTCGGGCACGGTCCGCCGCACCGCCTCGGGCGCGCGGGTGGCCAGTTCCTCCAGCAGGCGGCCCTCGGCCAGCACGACCGCGGCGGCCTCCGCGGTGGTGGCCACCTTGACCACCCGCAGCCGCGAGCCGTCCATGACGACCGCGGTGACCTTGGCGTTCGGGTCCCTGGAGCCGGCCAGCAGCGCGACGCTTCCCCCGCCGAGCAGCTCCCTCATGACGCGATCACCAGGCGCTGGCGCGCGAGCAGCCCGAGCAGCCACGGCAGCCGCCTGACCAGCCGGACGGCGAGCGAGTACACCGGGTGCGGCCAGGTCACGTCGGGTGGCACGGTCAGCACGCCGCGCGCGGCCCAGCCGAGCAGCGGCGAGCGCAGCGGCACCACCAGCACCGGGTCGGCGAACGAGGGCAGCGCGACGTAGACGGTTTCGGGGTGGAGCCCCGCGCGGCGCAGCGCGGCGCGCACCTGCCGGCGCCCGCCCAGCACCGCGACCTGCTTGCCCGACGGCAGCACGGGATGGTCCGGCACGCGGACCAGTTCCGTGCCGGGCGGCAGCAGCAGTCGCCACCGCTCGCCATGTGCTGCCCAATCGGGCATACCGGATTCCTCCTAGTTGAGCACCGCGAACGGCCGCAGCCGTGCCACGGGACGGACCAGCTTGTTGTCGGTGAGGATGGCCACGGCCGCGTTCACGCCGTGGTCGTCCAGGTGCGCCACCTCGGCGGGCGCGGCGTCGCTGTAGCGGTAGCGGCGGGTCACGTGGCCCTGCGGGTGCTGCGTGGACAGGCCGCGGCGTTCGAAATCGGAGATCACCGTGCCGGCGCCGTGGCAGGCCGAGTGCAGGCTGTCGGCCACGTCGTCGCCGGGCAGCGCCACGTAGGAGGAGGTCCTGTTGGTTCCGGGCAGCAGCAGCGCCTGGCCGGTGACGCCGAACACGGTGCCCTCGGGCATCAGCTCGGCCGGGTAGGCGCGGCAGGAGTTGTGCCGGTGCACCACGGCGGTCCTGCCCTCGCCGAACTCGGCGGGCAGGGGCTCCTCGTACATCGAGTTGTGCGGCGAGTCGACCACCAGCCGGCCGTCGGCGCCGCCGAAGACGTCCCTGGCGACCTGCTTGAGGTAGGAGTAGGTGGCCAGGCGGAAGGCGAATCCGTAGTTCATGGCGGCCGCGTTGGCCAGCATGAGCCGCCGTCCCTCGGTGGAGTCCAGGTCGAGCGGCGGGCAGGCGTGCGAGAAGTACAGGGCGTAGCGCCGCTTCAGCTCGGCCATCGAGCGCGAGGTGGCCAGGTGGTAGAGCGGCTTCTGCACGGCCGCCGCCAGGCGCAGGTTGCGCGGGTTGTGCTTGCGCGGGCCGAACAGGGCGCCGACCTCGCCGGTGAGCACGCCGCCGCCGCCGTGGTACTGGATGGTGATCTGGCCGTGCCGCAGGCCGAGCAGGGCGGCGGCGGGCTCGTCGTAGATCTCCTCCACCTGCTGCAGCTCGACGAAGTGATTGGACGGGCCGACCGTGCCGAAGCGCATCCTGGCCAGCTGGAAGGCGATCGCGGGCATCTCCTTCAGCAGCCGGGCCGCGCCGCCGTACCGCTCCAGGTCGAGGCGGCCGCCTTCCTCGATGCGTTCCAGCTCCTCGGCGGGAACGCTCCAGCGTTCGGCGGCGAAGGCGGCGCCGTCCACCGCGGCCCGCCGTACCTCGGAGAGGGTCAGCTCGCGCTTCTTGGTGGGCGGGTAGGGGTAGCGGTCCTTGATGCGCCGGACGAAGGTGTCGACGGCGGCCGTGCTCGGGCGCTCGCCCAGGTCGAGCGAGATGAGCGCCATGCCGCAGTTGACCGAGGCCGAGGTGAGCGTCGGCCTGACCGTCCCGGCCGTGGCGACCGCGACGGACGACGGCAGCTCCATCTTCGACTTGTGGTGGAAGTCGGGCAGCACGACGGGCGGCGCGGCCAGGTCCACCCCGGACACCTGGTGGCCGAGGGCGTCCAGCACGGCCGCGTCGGCGGGCATGTCCGTGCTGTCGAACACCCTGGGGCTAAAGACGGTCAGCTCCACTATTTCCCCTCTTGAAACGGTCGCCGGTAAGGCCCGCGGTAGACCTGGTCGAGCACGGTGGCCAGGGCCGCGGGCGTGTAGTCGGCGCCGATGCGCTGCTTGGCCGCCTCGGCCATCCGCTTGCCCTCCGACGGGTGATCAAGGACGTAGGTGATGGCGGCGGCCAGCTCCGCGGGACGGGCGGGCGGGACCAGCAGGCCCGTCTCGCCCGGCACGACCACGTCCGACAGGGCGTTGACCGAGGTCGCCACCACGGGCACGCCGGCGTTGACCGCCTCGATCACCACGCACGGCAGGCCTTCGTACCTGCTGGCCATGGCGAACACCTCGAAGGCGGGCAGCAGCCTGACCACGTCGTCGCGGTGACCCAGCCAGCGCATCCGCTCGCCCAGGCCCTTCCGCTCGGCCAGGGCCTTCATCTCGTCCAGATCCTCGCCGCCGCCGATCCAGACGCCGTAGACGTCGGCCGGCTGCTTCGACAGCGCCTCGATGAAGTGCTCGGGCGCCTTCTGGAAGCAGACCCGGCCGACGGTCCCCACGATCCTGACGCCCACGGGAAGGTCGAGCAGAGCGCGCGCCTGCTCGCGGTTTCCCGGCGCGTATGTATAGGTGTCGACGGCCGGCGGGATCGTCCTGATCCGGTCGGCGGTGCCCATCCTGCGGCGCATCGCCTCGACCGCGACCTGCGCGCCGACGGCGAGGAACGCGTCGGTGTGCTTGCCGCAGTGGCGCTCGATGCGCACATAGATGTCCCGCCGCCAGGCCGCCTGGAAGTCGTGGAAGGGGAAGCCGTGCCAGGTGTGCACGATCCGTTTGGTACCGGCCCTGGCCGCCGCCAGGCGGCCGAGCACGCCGCCCTTGGCGCTGTGGGTGTGCACGACGTCGTAGCCGCCCTCGGCCAGGACGCGGGTGAGGATGCGCAGGGCGGCTCTGTCGTTGCGCGGGGAGATCTCCGGTACCAGTGACGGCACCTGGAGGACCTCCATGCCGGCCAGGAAGGCCTCACCGATGAGGTCGGCCGGCGGCGCCGCGGCCACCGCCTCCTCGCCACGCAGCACCTCGGGCTTCTCCGCCGTGCTGTCGCCGCGCGTGCCGTCCAGCCCGGTGCCTCCGGCGATGAACGACACCTCATAGAGGTCGGGGTCGAGGGCGAGCGCGCCGCGTAAGGCGACTCCTCCGGCCCCCGCGGTCATCCGCGTGATCACGTTGGCCACCCGGATGCGGGTCATGGCAGCTCCTCGATGCCCACGGACTCGCCGTCGGCGATGGTTACCAGGAAGCGCGGCAGCGCCGCGGCGTACCCCTCGGCCAGCTCGGCGATCGGCGGGTGCGCGGGGCCGCGGCCCGTGCCGAGCGCGAGCGTGGCGCAGAAGGCCCAGTAGCGGCGCAACTCGCCGCCGGCGTAGGTGCCCGCCGTCAGCACGCGCGCCGCCTCGGCCGGGCCGAGCTCGGCGATCTCCGTTTTGGGGCCGCGGGCCAGCACCACCAGCCGGTCCGGGTCCAGCCGCTCCATCCGGTCGGCGAACGGCTGCGCGACCCGCCCGTGCGAGGTCGCCGGCCCGCCCGCGCCGTGCGCGTCCGTCCGCATCGGCTCGGCGATCCCGTAGCAGGTGGTGGCGTCGGCGACGCACAGGTTGTCGGCCGTCGCCCTGGCTCCCAGCGCGATCGCCTTGCGCACCAGGCTCGACTTGCCCACCCCGCCGGGTCCGGCCAGCATGACCGTACGGCCGGCCGTACCGACGACGGAGACGTGCAGGGGCGCCCTGCCACGCCAGCCCGCGCGCCAGAGCACCGGATAGTGGACCAGCGTCTGCCCTGCCAGCAGCCGGAAGCGCGAGCGCAGCACGGTGTTGGCCGCCCTGGTCTTGGGCGCGGGCCGGTAGCGGGCGCGCACGGTCAGCACGTCGTCCTCCGCCTCGGCCAGCAGGTCGAACCCGGAGGAGCAGGCGTCGGCCAGCAGCACCCGGGAGCCGTCGCCGTGGGCGCCGCGGGTCAGCACGCTCATCCCGGCCCTGGAGAACGGCTCGGTGGAGTCCTCGATCCGCAGGCGGACGGTCGGGGGCGCGGGCGGCGAGGTGCGCGGCGTGCCGCCGACGGTCTCCTCGATCAGGCCGGGGATCCACCCGGGCGCGCCGCCGGCGATCTCCAGGACCTCTCCGCCTGTGATCACGTAGCTCGGCATCACAGCACTTCCTGGATGAGGTGGTTGGGCGCGCGTACTGGAGCGGTCCGGTATTCGGGAAGCAGGCGGCGCAGCAGCATGCGCACGTCCTGCTCGCTGCCGCGGTCGGCGGCGGCGTGCAGCCGCTCGAGCAGCACCGCCTGGCCGGTCGGCGCGGGACCTGGGCGGGCGGCCCAGACCTGCGGGTTGGCGGTGCGGGTGCGCAACTCGCCGCCGGAGAAGAGCTTGTCGTCCAGCCGCTCGCCCGATTCCAGGCCCTTGAAGCGGATGCGGACCTGCGGCAGGCGCAGCTGCTCTGCGAAGGTGTGCACGAGCGAGACCACCGGCGTCGGCTCGCCGACGTCCAGGGCGAACGCCTCGCCCTGCTCGGCCAGCGCGACCGCCTCCAGCGTCAGGTGGACGGCCTCCGACAGCGTCATGAAGTACCGGGTCGCGTTGGGATGCGCGACGGTCATGGCCTCGCCCGCGCCGGCCTGCCTGGCCAGCTCCGACAGCAGCGAGGCGGGGGTGGCGACCAGCGTGGCCACGCGCGCGGCGGCCAGCCGTAGGCCCATCCCCGCCTTGGCCTGGACGGTCAGCTCGGCCACCCGGTAGCTGGCGCCGAGCACCGAGGCGGGGTCCGCGGCCTCGACCCCGGACACCAGCACGAACCGCTCGGCGCCGTGGCGCATCGCGGCGCTGAGCGCCCGGTGCGTGCCGCCGACGTTCCTGGCGACGGCCGCGCACGGCTCGCGCTCGGCGAGCTTGAGATCGTGCATGAGGTCGGCGTGGAAGACCAGCTCGGGCCGGATCCGCTCGCACGCGCCCTCGACGGCGTGCCGGTCGGCGACCTCCACGGCGCCGGCGCCCGCGGCGTGCAGGCAGGTGATCAGCTGGGCGCCGACCGGGTCGTCCGCGCCGGTGACCAGCACCCTGCGCCCCTGTACGGCGCGCCTGATCCTGCCGTGGTCGAAGTCGGCCGGTTCCCTGCCCAGCAGCCGGGTCGGCGCCACCGCCTGGTCGGCGTGCCCGAAGGCGAGCCCGGCGCCGGCGGCGGCCTCGCTGAGGCTGGCCAGCTCCATCGCCGAGCGGCCTGGATGGCTGACGAGCACGGCCTGGGCGGCGGCGGTCGTGGCGGCCTCGCGCAGCTGGGAGATCCTGCCCAGCACGGGCAGCCCTTCGACCGTGCCGGTGTGCTCGTCGTCGAGGAAGCCCACGGGGAGCACGCCCGGGTAGGGGGTGCGGGCCAGGGTCCTGGTGTCGGCGCCGGTGCCGATCAGCAGGGCGGGTAACCCGGATGGCGCTTTCCTGGCGCGCAGCCGGGCTAGCACGGTCGACCGTCCAGCGCCTCGGCGAGTGCGGAGATCACCAGGTCCTGCTTCTCATCGGACAGCGCCGGGTAGAGCGGCAGCGACAGCAGTTCCTCGGCGACGCGGTCGGTGGCCGGGACCGAGGCGCATTCCTGCGGGCCGAGCGCCTTGGCGTAGGCGGTCAGCTGGTGCACCGGGATGAAGTGCACCGAGGTGCCGATACCGGCCTCGCCGAGCGCCACGTCGACCGTGGTTCTGTCGCGCAATCGGACCTGGTACAGGTGCCAGGAGTGGCCGTTGGCGGGGCGCTGCGGCAGCCGCAGCCCGGGCAGGCCGGCCAGCGCCGCGTCGTAGCGCGCGGCCAGCTCGTGCCTGCGCGCCTGCATGCCGGGCAGGGCCCGCAGTTGCGCGCTGCCGATGACGGCCTGCAGGTCGGTGAAGTTGGCCTTCATGCCGAGCTCGGCCACGTCGTAGCGCCAGCTGCCGCCGGGCAGGTAGCGCTTCCACGCGTCCTTGGTCATGCCGTGCAGCCGCATCGCGCGCAGCCTGGCCGCCAGCTCCGCGTCGTAGGTGGCGACCGCGCCGCCCTCGCCGATGGGCAGGTTCTTGGTGGCGTAGAAGCTGAAGCAGGCCGCGTAGGAGTCGGATCCGATCGGGGCCCCGCGCAGCAGCCCGCCGGGGCCGTGGGCGACGTCCTCGACCACGCGCTCCCTGGGCAGGCCCGCGGCGGCGGCCAGTTCCTTGGCGTCCACCGGGTACCCGGCCATGTGGGTGACCACCATGGCGGCCGGCTTGCCCGCTCGCCGTACCGCGGCGGCGACGGTGTCGGGGGTGGGCACCAGCGTGTGCTCGTCGATGTCGATCAGCACCGGGCGCAGGCGCGCGTTGATGATCGCGCCGACGGCGCTGCAGAAGGTCAGGCTCGGGGTGAGCACGGCGCTGCCGGGCGGCAGCGCGAGCGCGCGCAGCGACAGCTCGATCGCCGCGCTGCAGGTCGAGACCGCCACGACGTGCGCCGCGCCGAGGTAGGCGGCGAACTCCTCCTCGAAGGCGGCGGCGCGGGGACCGGTGGTCACCCAGCCGGACTCCATGACCTCGAGGACCGCGGCCGAGGCGTCACCGGCGAACGAGGGCACGAAGTAGGGGACGGTCAGCACAGGTCATCTCCTCTTGAGCCTGAGGCGCGGCGCGTAGTCGGCCACGACCCCCAGCAGCGGCCACCCCGAGGCCTCCACCAGGTCGTTGATCACGTAGAGGTTGGCCAGGCGGGTCACCTGCTTGCTCACCAGGACCAGGCCGACGCCCTCGAGCTCCTGCTCCTGCGGCAGGTCCTCCAGGGACACGAGCTTGACGGCGGGCAGGATGGCCGGGATCGGGGAGGTGTCCTCCGTCATCACGACCTTCTTGGCCGCCAGCGCCGTGGCCACCCCGCCGGAGGCGTTCGTCTTGCGCGGCACGGGTGTGGTCTCGTCGTGGCCGGACTCCGGCGTGGGCTCCTTGGCGGGGGGGACGGTGAGCGCCCTGTTCATCGCGGTCATGACCTCGGGCGCCACGCTGCCGCCCGAGCCCACCAGGACCACGGTGTGCACGCCCGCCTTGCGCGCGGCCAGCCGCAGCTTGCGTACCAGGGGCTCGATCGCGGCATGCCTACCCCTGGCGCAGCCGAGCAGCGGCACCCCGAGGCGGCGCGAGACCCGGCGGACGCCGGGCACGGTCGGCCTGACGGTCTCCATGGCCGAGGCCACCATGACACCCAGCACGAGGCCGCCGACCAGGGCGACCACCAGCATCTGCAGCAGGCGCTGCGAGTCGGCCTGCGGCGGGCGGGCGGGCCAGCTGACCACCCGCGACTGCCCGGCCAGCGCGGCCTGGTCGACCACGTTGGCGCGCAGCGCCTTCTGGTCGGTCAGCGAGCGCTGGATGTCGTCGCGCTTCTGGATCAGGTCGGCGTTCTTCGGGGCGCCGAGCACCGCCTTCTGCGCCTTGGCCAGTTGCGAGGTCAGATCGGAGATGCGCTGGGTCACGTCGTGCAGCACGGTGCGCAGTCCGCTGACCCGCGACTGGTCGATCTGGCCGGTCACCTGCACGGCCAGCGCGGCGGCCAGTGCCTTGGCGGCGTCGGGGTCCCTGTCGGTGACCTCGAGCGAGGCCAGTGGTGAGGAGCCGAGTCCGGTCAGCGTGACGTTCTTGGCGAGCTCCGTCAGATCGCGGGAGACGCCCGCCGACTGCATCGCGGAGCGCAGCACGTCCGGGCTGGTGGCGAAGGCCTGCGCCTGACCGGCCACGCCGGCCGCCTCACCGGCCGCCTGCGGCACCTTGCTGGCGATGACCAGCGTCGCGCTCGCCGTGTACGTGGGCGGCTGCGACCTGGCGTAGTACCCGATCGCCAGCATCGGCAGCAGCGCGCACAGCAGAATGATCGGCCAGTATCTGCGGATCAGCCGGGCCGCAACCTCGTCCAGCTCCACCATTCACCCCCGGGCGACCAAGATGCGGATTCGGCCACAGTAAGGAACCCGTCTCCGCATGGGATCGCCCAACGAGACGACGACTCACTACGCCATATGTGGTGGTTTGCGATCAGGCCGCGGGCACGGACGGCCGCAGTCCTGCCCGCATGGCCAGCGAGATCGCCTCCAGCGCCGAGTGCACCTCTAGCTTGTTGAGCAGGTTCTGCGTGTGGGTGCGCGCGGTGTTGACCGAGACCCCCAGCGACTCGGCGATCTGCGAGCGGCCGAGCCCGTCGACCATGCAGCTCAGCACCTGGCGCTCGCGCTGGGTCAGCGAGGCCAGCCGGTGCTCGGCCTCGGCCACCTCGTCGCCCGTGGTGAGCCTGCGCAGCAGCTCGGCCAGCGACCTGGACGGGATGTAGCCGCCGCCGAGCGCGACCGTCCTGATCACGCGGATCAGCTGGTCGGCGCCCACCGACTTGGGGACCCAGCCGACCGCGCCCGAGCGGACCGCCTGCACCATGAGCGAGACGTCCTGGGCGGCCGTCAGGAAGATCACTCGCGCCTCGGGGCACCGGTCGAGCAGGTCCTGGAGCGCTCCAACGGTGCTCACCGACCCCAGCATGAGGTCGAGCACGACGACATCGGGCCTACCCGTCTTGGCGATGGCGAGCATGCCCTTGATGTCGTGCGCCACCGGGAGCACCTCGATGTCGGGCTCCATCGCCAGACGCACGGCGAGCGTCTCGACGAAGAGCCTGTGGTCGTCCATCACCAGAATGCGGGTCTGCCTCACAGCAGCAGGGTGAACGGACAAGGTCATTCAGGCATCATGCAAATGCACGATTTCTGAACTATGTGTTCAGATGTCGTTAACCTCTGTCAGGAACGCCGAGACAAGCTCGCTGTCGGCATCGCCCTCCACCTGCCTGGCGAACTCGTTGAGCCGCTCCGCCAGCCGGGTGGACTTGATGGCCCGCGCCGCGGCCAGCGCGGGCCGGGCTAACTCGCAGGCCCCGTCCAGCTCGCCGCAGCAGGCCAGCACGGAGGCGGCCAGCACCTGGTGCAGCGACCTGGCCCTGGAGTGGCGGGCGGGCAGGTCGAGCGCGTCGTCGAGCAGGTCTCTGGCCTCCTTGGCGCGGCCCAGGTCGCGCAGCGCGTGGATGGTGGAGCCCGCGAAATGCGCAGGCGTGAACGTGCCCATCCAGTCGGGTTCCTCCGCCTCGTTCCTGCGTTCCATGGCGCGGTCGGCAAGACGCCGCGTCTTGGCGAACTCGCTGCGGTCGTTGAGCAGCGCGAGCGCGCGCAGCTCCGTGCCCGCCAGCCTGGCCAGCAGGCCCTGCGGGGCCCACCGGCCGGCGCCGTCCCTGGCGGCCAGCGACAGCCGCAGCGCGGTGCGGTGGTGGCCCAGGTAGAGGGCCTGGGTTGCCAGGTTGCCGATCACCGCCGCGCCGTACAGCGGGTCGCCGGCCTGCTGGGCCAGGGCCGCGGCGTGCGTGAAGTGGTGCTGGGCCAGGGCGTGCCTGCCGTAGTCGTAGGCCATCCAGCCGACCAGGTTGGTCAGCACGGCGGCCGACTGGAACAGGTCTCTGCCGACGGCGTGGCCGTACCTGCCGCGCAGCAGCAGCGCCACGTCCTCGCGCAGATAGCGCACCAGCCAGCCGAGCGCGAAGCCGCCGCCGTGGGTGTGGTCGAGGTTCTTGAACTCGATGTGCGTCGAGCGGACCCGCTCGACGTCGGCCGCGACGACCTGGCGCGAGCCCGTCCTGCTCGACGGGGTTCCGGGCCTGCCGAAACGCCAGTCGACCGTCGTTTCGAGTGCCTGGACGGGGTGGAAGGAGGCCTGCCCGAAGGCGTTGGGCCGCTCGTTGCTCACCCTCCACAGCTCGGTGACGGACTCCACGACCTGGTCGGGCGTCTGCGGGAACTCCACTCCCGGCGTCACCTGGCCGCCGCGCTGGAACCCCAGCTCGTTCACTGTCACCATCCGCCCCACCGCCCGGGTCAGCACCTGGGCGATGACCTCGGGGATGGGCGGCTCGGGTACGCTGCCGCGCAGCCACCGGCCGACCGAGCGGTAGTCGTAGGCGAGCCGCAGGCCGTACTCCTGGCGTGCCTGCAGTGCGACCTGCCTGGCCAGGGCCTCCCTGGAGAAACCGGCCTCAGACAGCAGTGTCGCCAGCTCGTAGTTGAGCACCGGCCGCCCGGAGCCGGAGGCATCTGACTGGTCTGGAACCACGGCTCAGGGTAAGCAGGGACGGGCCTTCGACTGATCAGGCAACGAGATGAGGAACGCTAGTCAAATTGCGGGGGAAAAGCAGGTTACAACCGCACACGGGGGTTGCATGGGTGCACACCCGGCGCACCCCCCGGTGATGACGCCGCACCCCTACCGCGTGCCTCGATCGCGAGGTTTCTTTTTGGAACGCGACCAAAAGGGAGTGGGGGATCGAGGATGTGGGGTGGGCGCGCTTGAACATCTTGATAACCGGCGCTGCGGGGTATCTGGGCACAGTCGTCGCGACGCAGTTGCTCAGTGAGGGTCACACCGTCCGCGGGCTGGACAATCTGCGGTTCGGCGGCGGGGGGTTCCTGGCGCTGTATCCGAACAACAGGTTCGAACCCGCCATCGGTGACGTGCGGTCCGAGGACGACGTCAAGGCCGCCATGCAGGGCGTCGACGCCGTGGTGCACCTGGCCGCCATCGTCGGCGACCCGGCCTGCGCGGAGGAGCCCGACGTCGCGACCGAGGTGAACCTGCACTCCACGCTGCTGGTCTTCAGGGCGGCACAGCGCGCCAAGGTCGGCCGCTTCGTCTTCATGTCCACCTGCAGCGTGTACGGCAAGCAGCCGGGCGACTTCGTGGCCACCGAGGAATCGCCGATGAACCCGCAGTCGCTGTACGCGGTGACGAAGATCGACGCGGAGAAGGAGTTGCTGCGCGAGGCGCGCACGGGAGGCACGGCGGCGACCGTGCTGCGCCTGTCGACGCTGTTCGGCCTCTCCCCGCGGATGCGCTTCGACCTGGTGGTCAACAAGTTCACGCTGCTCGGGCAGACCAGCGGCAAGCTGACCGTCTACGGGCCGGACTCCTGGCGGCCCTACCTGCACGTGGCCGACGCGGCCGGGGCGATCTCCTCGGTGCTGTCCTCGCCCAGGAACGCGGTGGCGCACCAGGTGTTCAACGTCGGGTCGGAGAACCACCAGACCAAGGACATCGCGAGCTTCGTGCGCGGCTACTACAACGGGGTCGACGTGGAGACGCTGGCCGGTGGGCCCGATCCGCGCGACTACCGCGTCAGCTTCGACCGGTTGCGGGCCGCGACCGGGTTCGAGCCGTCCAGGACGGTGCTGGGGGGAATTCACGAGATGGCCACGGCGCTGGGCTCCGGCCTGCTGCATCGCGGGCCGTACGTGAACAACGGGTTCAACACGATGGTGCTGCAGCCTGCCTTCGTGTGACAGGCGCGCTGATCGCCGAGGGCGCCCTCGGCGATCAGCGCTCGCCGCTAGCGCACCAGCCATTCGCCGGTGTCGACGCTGACCAGGCCGTGCCTGGCCGCCACGATGACCGCCTCGCGCTGGGAGTGGACGCCCAGCTTGGTCAGCACGCTCTGCACGTGGCTGCGTGCCGTGCTGCGCGCCACGCCGAGCTCCTTGGCCAGCGAGACGATGTTCGCGCCCTTCACCAGCGAGCAGAGCACCTCCCGCTCGCGGCTGGTCAGGAACGAGGCCAGGCGCTGCGCGCTCGACTGTGACGAGCCGGCCCGTTCCACCGCGAACGCCCGCGGCGTCACCCGCTTGCCCGCGATCACCTCGCGCAGCACGTCGAGCAGGTCGACCACCTGATGTCCCTTGTGCGCGATGCCGTGCACGCCGCTGGCCAGCACGGCCTCGACCGTGGCGCCGTCGGTGAAGCCCGACAGCACCACGAACTTGGTCGCCGGCGCCGACGCGCACAGCTCGGGCAGCCTTTCCAGCGCGGACCCTCCGGGAAACGTGAGGTCCATCAGGCAGACGTCGATCTCGCCGTCGTCAAGGAACCTCGCCGCTTCCTCGACGCTGGCGGCGATGGCCGCAACCTCCCAGCCGGCCCGCTCGATCAGCAGAGCGAGTGAGTCGGCGAAAACCTTGTGGTCATCACAGATGAGGAACCTCATCGGCCTCGGGCTCCCATTCGGTGCCGTATCCCGGAGCCGCCGCTGCGGGTAACTGGATTCGGACGCACGCGCCGCCCAGCTCTCCTTGCCTGAGTTCCATGCTTCCGCCGTACTCGACGACGAAGTCGTGGATGATGCCGAACCCGAGAGAGGCCAGTCCGCTCCCGACCCTGGCACCGAATCCCGGCCCGTCGTCATGGATCTCTACAACGGTCCAACCCGACTCGACCAGCACCCGCGCGGTCACCCGGCCCGAGGGGCCGGCGGCCCGGCAGGCGTTGTCGAGCATGTTGCGCACCGCCCGCCACAGGGCCAGCCGGTCGACGTGCGCGTAGGCGGTCTGTCCTGTACTGGACACCGTGGTGGCCGTCGACAGCCGCATGGCGTCGGCGATCTCGGCCACGAGCAGGTCGACCCTGACCAGTTCGGTCAGCAGCCGGTCCTGCGGAGACTCGATGAACCCGTCGTCGTCCAGTTGCTGCAGGAGCATGCCCAGCCAGCGGGTCTCCCCCACCAGCTGCTGGACCCTGGTCCTGCTGTCCTGGCCGATGTCGTCCGCCGTGGCGATGGCCGAGGCCAGCATCATGACGGTCGCTATCTCGTGCTGTATGTCGTGGCGTAAGCGACGCCTGGTCAGCGCGCCATCGTCGACCCCAGTGCGCGTGGTGACCACGTCACGGGGGACCCCACCCCTGCCTGGCATCTATTCCCCTCATCCCCACGATGGGCAGACTTACGAATCTTCGCATATGGAAGTCTCCGTGCGAAGGATGAAAAATACCGCTACAGCCTCATCGTTCCCAGATTCACCAGTGTTTCTGCTGGATAACCGTCTGATGACGTAGGGGCGCCTGCGTCTTCCTGCCGATGCGGGCCGATCAGGCCGGCCCCAGGATGTGGAGCCATGGCACGCGTAAAATTCCTGGGGCATGCCGGGCTGTCCGTCGAGAGCAGCGCCTTCACGCTGGTCTTCGACCCGTGGATGAGCCCGTCGGGGGCGTATCTGGGATCGTGGTTCCAGTACCCGCGTAACGATCACATCGACATACGGCCGCTTACCGCGGCGCAGTATGTGGCGGTCTCCCACGAGCATCTGGACCATATGGACAGCTGGTTTCTCGAGCAGCTGAGCGATGAAACTACCGTCCTTATTCCGAAATATCCCTCGCCCGCATTCGGTGACAGGCTCTTGGACGTCGGCGTCAGGAAAATCGTCGAGTTGGAGCCCTGGGAGCAATATCCCCTCGCGGACGACGGTTCGTGGATCACCTGCATCCCCGAGCTGTCGCCGATGTGCCACGACTCGGGCTTCCTGCTGGTGGCCGAGGGACGCTCGGTGCTCAACTGCAACGACGCCCGGCTGACCGCCTCACAGGCCCGCCGCGCCAAACACCTGGCAGGCGGCACGCTCGACTTCATGGGCGTGCAGGCGGCCGCGGCCACCTGGCACCCGATGCGTTACTCCTACCCGGTGGAGGAGCAGCGCCGCATCGCCATGGACAAGCGCATCTCCAAGCTGCGCGCCGTGCAGCGGCTGGTGCGTGCCACGGCGCCGGAGCTGGCCGTGCCGTTCGCGGGGCCGCCCTGCTTCCTCGACCCCGAGCTGCGCGAGCTGAACTGGGTGCTGGATCCGGAGTACGGCGCCTTCGTCGACCCGGAGACGGCCCGCGAGTGGCTGGCCGAGCACCTTCCCGCGCAGCGGTGGGAGACCTTCCGCCCTGGCGACGTGCTCGACCTGGAGACCGGCGAGATCGAGCGCGACCCGGTGTCGGCGGCCTTCAGCTTCACCGAGGGGCGCGAGGAGTACCTGCGGCGCTACGCCGAGGACCGGGCGACCGTCATCAACGAGACCAGGGACGCGCACCCCTCGCCCGGCAGGGACTTCCCCGAGCGCTTCGTCGAGCACTTCGTCCGGCTGGGCTCGCTGAGCTCCTACTTCCTCGAGCAGATCGACATGACGGTCCGCTTCGAGATCAGCGGCGCCAACGGCGGCGTCTGGGACGTCAGGATGAACGCCGACGGCCTGGCGATCGGCCCGCCGCTCGCCGAGCGGCCCGGCTACACCGTCACCGTGCCGGGACGCTGGGTCGAGCCGATCCTGTCGGGCGACATCGCCTGGGAGGACCTGCTGCTGTCGATGCGCTTCCAGCTGCACCGCGACCCCGACGTCTACAACGACTACCTGGTCGGCCTGCTCAAGCACGCCAATGCCCCTGCGCTGCAGGCGATCGAGGAGTACGAGACGGGCCGCGACGAGGCCGAGCGCATCACGGTGACCGACGGCGGGCGCACCTTCGAGATCGGCCGCTACTGCCCGCACGCCGGCGAGGACCTGTCGGTGGGCGCGATCATCGAGGACGGCCGCGTCTACTGCCTGGGGCACAACTTCACCTTCGACCTGGCCACCGGCGCATGCCTGAACGCCAGGTCCCAGCCCCTGCCGACCAGGGAGATCTAGTACGGGGGGCCTGGGCCCCGTCCACGGAGACGGGGCCCGGGCCTCTAACGGACCGCGTTGGCCGTGCTTCCCGCGGTCAGCGTGGCGTTGCGCAGCAGCGACAGGTCGTCGGCCTGGAAGCACTGCCCCGGCGGGTTGGACGAGGTGTAGAGCAGGAAGTCCACGGTCGAGCCCGGGCTCGTCACCGTGTACGGCACGCTGATCAGCTGCCAGGCGGTGCCCAGCGTCAGCGTCGCGGAGGCCGAGCCCACGTTGGTGGACCCGACGTACTCGGTCAGCTTCAGCTTGATCGTCTGGCCTGCCGTGCTCGCCCTGACCCAGGCGCTCGCCGTCAGCGTGCCGGACTGCGTGGTGAGCGCCCAGTTCGGCGAGTCGTTCAGCGTGCAGCTGATCGCGCCGGTCGTGACGTTCTGCAGCTCGCCCGCGAAGCTCCCGCTGTGGCCGCCCGAGACGGTGGAAAGCGTCGCAGAGCCGGTCGGGATCGCCTTCCAACCGGTGGTGCCGGTCTCGAAGCCCGGGTTCCCGACCAGTTCGGTACCGCCGCCGCCGGAGACCGTGACTCCCTTGGACGTACTGCCCGTCTGGCCGGCGGTGTCGGTGACCGTGACCGTGACGGTGAACGAGCCCGCGCTGCCGTACACGTGGGTCGCCGTCGAACCCGCCTGCGGTCCGACGATGGTGCCGTCGCCGAAGTCGAAGCGGTAGCTGGAGATCGGGCTGTCACCAGGGGTGGATGCCGAGGCGTCCGCGGTGACGTTCAGCGGGGCCGTGCCCGAGGAGGGCGTGAGCGTCAGGCTCGGGCTCGGCGGGGTGTGCGAGGGCAGCGCGGTGGCGGACCTGGACGAGACGCCCGCGTTGCCCGCCGTGTCGGTGACCGTCACCGTGACCGTGTACGTGCCCGGGTTGGCGAAGGTGTGCGCGGCGGACGGGCTCGACTGGGGGCCCACGGTCGTGCCGTCGCCGAAGTCGAAGCGGTAGCTGGAGATCGGGTTGTCGCCGGGGGTGGATCCCGAGGCGTCCGCGGTGAGGTTCAGCGGAGCCGTACCCGATGAAGGGGTCAGGCTCAGCGCGGCGGTCGGCGGGACGGGCGGCGGCGGGCCCGCCTGGCGCTCGTAGGCGCCGCGGTCGTCGTAGGCCCGGGGACCGGCTCCGGTGTTGGCCACGCCCGGGTCGTCGACCCGCGGATTGCCCAGCACGTCGATCGTCTGCTGGCCGGACACACCGGAGTTGGCCGAGTCGATCGCCGGAGAACCGGCCAGCAGTTGCAGGTTCCACGTTCCCGGCGAGACGAAGGCCGGATCGGCGTAGATGCCGCGGTTCTCCTGCCCGGTGGCCGACTGCAGGCTGGGCAGCGTGTTGTAGGTGTTTCCCGCCCAGACGTACATCTTGCCGGACTTGGTGAGCCAGACCTGGTTGTGGTTGGCCACGGTCCCGTTCGGGGCGGAGTCCCACACGCCGATGTTCCCGGCCCGCCTGCTGCACGAGATTCCCTTGTAGGCCGGGTAGACGGCGTTGTCGAAGGCAATGTTGTTGGCGATCGTGTAGTTGCCCGACGCGCCCTCCACGTTGATGCCCGTGGTGCAGTTGCGGTAGATCGTGTTGCCGATGAGGCGGCCGCCGGTGACGTTCAGGTCGTCGATGCCGTGGTCGCCGTTGTTGTAGGAGACGTTGCCGGCGGCCAGGTTGTTGTCGCCGCCGGTGTAGAACTGGATGCCCGAGTCCTCGTTCTCGTACGTCACGTTGTTGATGATCGAGTTGGCCGGCCCGATGACGTCGATCCCGTTGGCGTTGCGCTGGTAGCCGTTGGCGTTCAGCGTCGCCCTGTTGTTGCTCACGGTGATCCGCGTCGTGTTGGCGGCCAGGAAGAAGCCGTGGTCGCTGTTGTCGTTGGAGACGTTCTGCGAGACCAGCGAGTCGGTGGTGCCCGCCAGCTTGATACCCGCCGCGATCTTGCCCGAGGCCCGCTGGCCCGCCTTGGTCACCGTGTTGCGGCTGATCGTGATGTTGCTGCCGCCGGAGACGCTGATCCCGTTGCCGGTCGTGCCGGTGATCGTGAACCCGTTGATCACGACGTAGCTCTGCGAGCTGATCTGGAAGCCCGCGCCCGAACCGGTCACCGTGGGCGTCGCTCCCGGCGCCGCGGTGATGGTGATCGGGGCTCCGGACGTTCCTGAGTGCGTGACGTTGACCGGCCCACCGTAGGTGCCGGAGGCCACCTGTAAGGTCTGGCCGGCCAGGACGACCTTTGCTCCCTGGATGATCGAGCAGAACGGCTGTGCCCCCGTGCCCGGCCCCTGGTCGGAGCAGGCGTTGTTGTTGCTGTCCACGTAGAGTGTGGTCGCCGCGTCCGCCGACACCGGCGTGGTGAGGGCGGCGACAAGGGTCGAGATTGCGGCAAAAATGATCAGTCTTGCGCCGATCGGGAGCATCGCTCCCCCTATCCCCACAAAAGTGCCTTGCTTGAATCGGGAAATTATTCACAAGCAAGGGGTGGAGAGCATCCTCAATCGGTACGAGAAATCTCTAGTCATACTCCAGGTCCGGCAGCGCGGTCGGCGGATCCGGGCTGCGCCAGACGACCACCACGCCGTCGTGCGCCGACTCGGAGGCCAGATGCAGCCGGTCGAGGTCGAAGTCGGGCAGGTAGCGCAGCCGGGCCAGGAACGTGGCGTCGGTCGCCGAGCGCGGCACCACGCAGCCCTCGCCGTCACGATCGAGCAGGATGTACAGGACGTCTGCCCCGGACTCGGTCACCACGCGGACCTCGACGACGTCCTCCCACGCCAGAGCTTCGACGCTCCCGTCGGAGTAGTGACGGGTCACGCCCTCTTCCGTGACGTACACGTAGGAGTCCGGCATCGGGTTGCCGTGCATGGGCGCGATTCTTGCGAGGAATCGGCCTGTCCCGCAAGAGCCCGGGGTGTTACCGCCCCCAGGAGTGGCTCAGGTGATCCCTGACCATGGCCTTGGCGGCCGCGATCGGGCCCTCCGCGATCGCGTCCAGCAACTCGCGGTGCTCGCTGACCAGCACGTCCCTGTCGGTGTAGACCTCGCGCAGCCCGACCAGCCCCAGCCGGGTCTCGGCGGCCAGCACGCCGTACAGGCGCTCGAGCCGCGGGCTGCCGACCGCCTCGATCAGCGCCTCGTGCAGGGCCATGTGCTCGGCCACCGCCGACGACCACGGCGCGTCGGACGGCAGCGCCGCCATCCGCGCGAGCGCCTCCTCGGCGCCGGACACCCGGCGCCCGGTGACCGCCTCGACCATCAGGTCCTCGAGCGGCCTGCGTACGTACATCAAATCGTCCAGGTCGGAGACCGTCACCTCGGGGACGTGGGCGCTGCGGTTGCGCTCCCTGCGGAGGAGCCCCTCGTGCACCAGCACCGCCAGCGCCTCGCGCACGGTCGGCCGCGCCACCCCGTACTCGGCCGCGACCTCCTGCTCGGGCAGCGACCGCCCGGCCTCGATCTCACCGGACAGGATCCGCCCGCGCAGGGCGTCCGCCAGCGCTCCCACCGCTGACACGGTCTTCAGCACGAGACTTCCTTCTCCAGTACGGCCGGCCGTCGGGGCCATTCTGACACCGACACGGCCACCAGGCTCCCCGCGAGGAGGATCAGTCCGGCGACCGAGACCGGGGTCAGCCGCTCTCCGAGCACCACCAGGCCGAGCAGGGCCGCGACGGCGGGCTCGGCCAGGGCCAGCGTGGCGGCGGTGGCCACCGGGGTGGTGCGCAGGCCCCTGCCGTACAGCAGGTAGGCCAGCGCCGTGCAGGCCAGGCCCAGGTAGACGGCGGCGAGCAGGGCGCGCGGCTCGGCCAGCCAGGACACGCCGCGCCAGAGCAGGATCGGCAGCATGATGACCGCGGCGCCGCCGAACAGGACGCCCATCACGGCGTTGGAGCTCGCGCCCCGGTCGATCGCGTCGGCCGCGGTGACCGCGTAGAAGGCGTAGACCAGGCCGCCGAGCAGCGCGAGCAGCACGCCGGAGACCACCTGGCCGCCCGCCTGGGCGCCGCCTCCCACGATCAGGGCCGCGCATCCGGCGACGGCCGCCGCGGTGGCCACCGCCCAGCGGGCTCCTGGGCGCCTGCCGTACAGCAGCCAGGACAGCAGCCCTGTGAAGACGGGGCCGCTGCCGATGGCCACCACGGTGCCGATCGCGACGCCGGTGCGGCCGACGGCGGCGAAGAAGCACAGTTGGTAGGCGGCGACCGCGACCGCGGCGAGCAGCAGGCGCGGGGTAACCGTCTTCCTGTCGGCCAGCAGAGCCAGCGCCGCGCCGCCGATGACCAGGCGGGCGGCGGCCAGCGCCACCGAGTCGGCCGAGACGAGCAGCCCGGCGGTGCCCGCGGTGCCCCAGAGCACGGCGGCGCCGAGCACGGCGAAAGGTCCGTTCCTCATACTCACATTGTCTGACAATCAGACAATGTCGTCCAATAATCCGTCCAGAATGCGGACCGCGGGGCGGGCGAGCTGGTCGGCGTAGTCGTCGAGCACGGCCAGGCCCTCGTCGATGTCGGGGGTGCGCTTGCGCGGTAACGCGAGGAGGACCTCGTCCTCGGCGGTGATGGCGCCGTCGACGGCGAAGCCGCGGGCGTCGCTGGTGACCGTGAGGGCGATCTGGACCTCGCGGCCGTCGGGCAGCGTGAAGACGGTGCCCATCCTGGTCCCCGCGGGCGGGACGTAGTACGAGAAGGCGGCACTGCGGGCGAAGGGATGGTGGAGGTCGGCGAGGAGGTGCGCCACCCGGGTCAGGGTCGCCAGCAGACCGGCCGCGGCCCGGCTCTCGCTGTCCACCTCACGAGCGTAGATCAGCTCCCGGGTCGGTGGCGAGCCGCGCATGCCGCTCGACGTCGTCATCCACCCCCTCCGGGCGGAACCCGGCCTTCAGCGCGACCGTGCACGAGGCCGGATTGTCGGTGCGATGCCCGAGCTCCAGCCGGAACAGCCCGCGCTCCTCGAACGCCCACCTGGCCAGCGCGTTGACCGCCGCCGTGGCCACGCCCTGGCCCCTGGCCTCGGGTGCGGTCCAGTAGGAGACCTCGACGCCGGTCAGCGCCACGTTGCCGGCGATCCTGCCGTCGAGGAGCACGGCGAAGGCGTCACCCACGCCCTCCCACGAGGCGATCCAGCCCTGGGCGTCCTTGAGCGTCAGGATCGGCCACGGCGTCTGCCGTGCCATGTCGGCCGCCTGGAACGCGCGCAGCACCACCGGCGCGTCGCCGGCGCGCCAGGCGCGCAGCGTCACAGCTGGAGCTTCTCCTCGAAGGCGGCCACCATGTCCCTGGGCGCGGTCAGACACCACGCCTCCGCCACCAGCTCGAACAACTCATCCCGATCAATCTTATCGAGATGCACCACAACCCACCCAAAACGCCCAGCGGTGAACTGGATCTCGAACACGTCCGGCCGCTCCGCGACCAGCGCCAGCTGCTCGTCGACGGTGTTCTTGAGGCCGACGGTCCTGGTCTCCTCCCACAGGTAGCCGAAGCCCCTGCCGCGCACCTTCAGCGCCTGCCAGCTGCCTCCGTCGGACACCTTGTATTCGGGCAGCTCCTCCAGCACGTGCAGGAACTCGTCGACACTCACACCCATGGCCTCTTGTGTACCAAATCTCGGCGACACTTTGGGGGTGGGCGACACCCGTTCCAAGCTGCTCGAGGCAGCGCTGGAGACATTGAAGACACAGGGCATCGCGGGCGTATCCGCCCGGACCATCGCCGCCGCGGCCGGCGTGAACCAGGCGCTGGTGTTCTATCACTTCGGCAGCGTCGACCAGCTGCTGGCCGACGCCTGCCTGCACGGCTCCGAGCAGCGGGTGGCCGCCTACCGGGAGCGCTTCGCCGCCGTCACCACGCTGCGCGAGTTGCTCGCGCTCGGGCGGGCCGTCCACGAGGAGGAGCGGGCCGCGGGCAACGTCGCGGCGCTCGCCCAGCTCCTCGCGGGCAGCCAGACCGACGCCGCGCTGGCGCCCGCCACGGCCGCCGGGCTCGGGCTCTGGGTGGCCGAGGTGGAGCGGACGCTCGCCCGGGTGCTCGCCGACTCACCGCTGGCCGAGTTCGCCGACGTGGCGGGGCTGGCCAGGGCCACCGCGGCCGCGTTCGTGGGGCTGGAGCTGTACGAGGGGGTCGATCCCTCGTCCGCCACCCGGGCATTCGACTCGCTGGAGCAACTGGCCGTCCTGGTGGCTGTGCTGGACGACATGGGGCCCCTGGTTCGGCGTGCCGTACGAAAGAAGATCACGCGCCTAGAATGACGCCCGTGCCGAAAGTGGTCAGTGCCGCCAGATTCATCGTCACGCTGCAGGTCGCCTTCGCGATCGTCGCGCTGCTCATCTCCGGCAGCCTGATGCTCGCCGGCGGCATCGACTGGCTGCCGGCGCTGATCCTGAGCGGCGGCATAGCCCTGACGGTCGCGCTGGGCCTGGTGATGGGCCGCTTCGACACGCGGCGGCGGCTCATCCGCTGGTCCATGATCGCCTTGCAGGTCGTCGCGGCGACGGCCTACCTGGGGCCGATGGTCGCCGACTCGAGCGTGCGGATCCTGCGCCTGCTGTCGCCCAACGCGCTGCTTCCCGCGGCGGTCATCGTGCTGCTCCTGCTGCCCGCCGCGGGCAGGTGGTTCGACCGCTGAGGTCCATCCGCCCGGCCACCGCCGAACGTGAACTCCCCGACCTCCGGCTCCTCTCCCTGCCCGAGCCACCCTCCCGGGCGCCGAGTCAGCAAGAGGATGTACGGCCAGGTCGGCGCCCTTGTACGGCGGCCAACCGAAGACCGCCCTCGCCACGGTTACGAGGCGCCGTGGCGGCACGCAGCAGGTGAGCGTCGCGGAAAGCCCTACGACGTCCGCCGATAGGGTCGCGCCATGGACTGGGTACGCCTCCGGCTCGACGTTGACGCATTCGATGAGAAGGAGTTCGAGCCCTACCTCCAACGCGCCCTGACGTCCGGCATCTGGTTCACCCCGATGACCGACACCCCGGACAACCGGCGCGCCCTCTACGAGCTCAACAAGACGTGCTCGGCCGACATCCCCGAGCGAGGCGAGTTCTACAGCTACGAGTCCTACGTGGCAGAACGCATCGAGGTCCCTTCCTTCACCCCGGAAGGCATCATCGTGGCCCTCGACGGCGACACCTGGATCGGCATGTCCGCCACATCGCTCCACCCCGAAGGCCGCGCCTTCAGCGAGATGACCGGCGTCCTGCGCCCCTACCGCGGCCGAGGCCTCTCCCTGGCGCTCAAGCTCCTCGCCATACGATTCGTACGCGACCAGGGGTGCCGCTGGCTCGACACCATCCACCACCCCCGCAACGATTCGGCCATCTCGATGAACCGCCGCCTCGGATTCATCGACCTCCCGTGATCCACAACCCAGTACAGGTATAAAAGTCGCGGCATTCCGAAAAACCTAAAGATTGCCGCTTTCCTCATGTTTGCCATCACGCCAGGAGTCTCTTGACAATCCCGGGGTACACGGGCCTCCCGCTTCGCCCTACGCCCCTTCGAGGCGGCAAATTTGCAGGTCGCCCTCATGATCCAACCTCACGCCCGAAGCCCCATTTGTCAGGCTTTATAGCCTATGTTCGAAATATGTATCGAAATGTCGGACATGAGGTTTTGCTCCCCAAAGGGCGACTGCGGGAGCCGCCTCTGGTTAGCCTCATTACGTTCAACCGCGCCCTATTCGCGTGTCCAGGTGGCCGGGATTAGGCGCGTTCCATCCGCCCGGGCACCGCCTGGGCCTTCGATCAGGGAGTGATCTCTGATGCTCAAGCGCCTCGTCATCGGCGCCGCGCTCGCGGCTTCGACATTCACGCTCACCGGAGCGGTCACGACCTCGGCAGCAAGCGCATCCACGACTCCAAGCTGCTCGGTCCCGGCCAGGCAGGCCGTACACTCGGCCAAAAAGTGCAAGTGGATGTGGGACTCGCACCACCGCTGGTGCAAGTGGTGCTGGTCCCACGGCCACTGGGAGAAGCAGTGGTGCAAGAACTCGTGGTGGAACCAGCACCACCACATGAACCAGCACCAGCACATGTAGCACCACCCGCGCCCCACGAGGATCCACCCCGCGGGGCGCGCCCCTCGCTACCCCAGCGCGACCCTCCCCAACAGCAGACAAAACCGGTCAACGACCCCGCGATACAGAACGCGAGATACGCCACCGGCTGCCCGTAGATCGCGCCAGAGGACCGAGACCTCGTCGAACACGGCCTTGTTACCGGAGAGGAAACCCCGGTCCCTCCCCACCGCAAACAGGCGTACGGGATCCTGCTCCTGCCCGCGATGGCCTGGTCGCTGATGCGACCGCGGGCAGGAGAGGAAGTACGGCGGCGCCTGGCACAGCCGGCCGGCGTGCGCTACGACGCCGTCGCGGCGCTCGTCTCGGGCCTGGCGCCGACCGGGATCACCAGGGCGAGCCCGTCGACCGCGTCGAAGTGGGGCGCGCCACGATCAGCCGGTGTAGGCCGGCTTGATGACGACGGGCTCCTTCGGACCCGCAGTCGACTTGACCTTGGGCCGCTGGTCGGCCGGCGCCACGGAGGGCGAGGGAGACGGCTGCTTGGGCTCGGCCGAGGCCGTGCCCGAGAGGCCTGCGAGGCCCACGGTCAGGGCCAGCGCCGCGCCGATGCCGATGAGCGTGGCTTTGATCTTCATAGGGTTCCCCTGTTCATTCAAGTCGGGCCTCAGCCCTTGACGACGACCGGAGTTCCGATCGCCAGGTTCTTCGCCATCCAGGTGATGTCGTCGTTGCTGATCCGGACGCAGCCGTGGCTGGCCCGCGTACCGATGGCGGAGGGCTTGTTCGTCCCGTGGATCGCCAGCTGGCCCGGGCCGCCGGCGAAGCTCTTCAGCACCGGCGAGAAGCCGCTCAGCCCGAAGGCGTAGGCGCCGTAGGCCCCGCCCGGGTCGGCGGGCTTCACCAGCTCGGTGAAGAAGTAGCGACCTGGAGGTGTCGGTGTGCCCGCTTCGCCCGTCGCGACCTTGCCCGTCCTGACGGCCCTGTCGCCGTCATAGACCGTGAACCTGAACGCCCCGCGTTCGATCTCCACCCGGTAGGCGGTCTCCGCGAGCGTCACGTCGGTGGCCTTGATCCAGCCCTTGCTGCCGTTCGGCCGGATCGGCAGCAGCACCTGGAGCCACTCACCCTCGTCACGTTCCACCAGGAAGGCACGCGCCGCGCCGTAATCGTTGGGGCTCGTGATCGTCCTCTGCGCCCCTCCCTCCTTGTCTCGGTAGACCGTGATCCGAGATCCCTTGACAGTCGCGATCTTCGAACTGATGCTGCGGGCCGGCTCGGACCGTACGGCACCGCTCGCCGGCTCGGGCCGTACGGCACCGCTCACCGGCTCGGGCCGTACGGCACTGCGCGCGCTGCCCGCACAGCCGGTCAGCAGGAGGGCGAGTGTCGCCACAGCAGCCGTACGAAGCAGGTTGGTTCTCACCCGCCGCAGCCTGGCGACAGAATGTGTGAAACCTGTTTGCTCGTCATGCAGATCCCATATGCACCCCTGACATGCGCATAGCCTCAGGCCATGTGCGCGTACGTGCTGGTCGCCGAGGACGATCCCAAGCAGGCCGAACTGCTCAGGCGATACCTGGAGCGGGAGGGCCATGAGGTCCTCGTCGTGCACGACGGGCGTTCCGCGATCGACGAGGCACGGCGGACGGATCCCGACCTCGTGGTGCTCGACGTGATGATGCCGAAGGTCGACGGGCTGGACGTCTGCCGGGTGCTGCGCGCCGAGTCCGACCTGCCGATCCTGATGCTGACAGCCAGGTCGACCGAGGACGATCTGCTGTTGGGGCTCGACCTCGGTGCCGACGACTATGTCGCCAAGCCGTACAGCCCGCGGGAGCTGATGGCCCGTGTACGGACTCTGCTGCGCCGTACCGGGAAGTCCCAGGACGCCGATCGCCAGGTGTTCCAGGCGGGCGATCTCCTCGTGGACCCGGTCAGGCACACCGTCACCGCGGCGGACACGCCGGTGGTCTGCACGCTCGCGGAGTTCCGGATCATCGAGACGCTGGCCGCCGAGCCGGAGCGGGTGTTCACCAGGAAGCAGCTGCTGGAACGCATCCACGGCTTCGACAGGTTCATCACCGAACGCACGGTCGACGTGCATGTGATGAACCTGCGCAAGAAGATCGAGCCTGATCCGCGCCGCCCGGTCCGGCTGCTGACCGTGTACGGCGTGGGCTACAAACTGACCCGCGCATGAGGTCGTTGTTCGTCAGGTTGCTCACGAGTTCGGCGGTCGTGGCGGTCTGCTCGATCACGGCGACCGCGTGGCTGGCTGCCAGCAGCACCTCCGGCGCCATCCAGCGCGAGCAGGGCCAGACGCTGGCCAGCGACGCCCGGATCAACAACACCCTGCTCGGCTACGCCGCCCGCCACTCGAACTGGTCGGACGTCGCCGCCACCCTGCGCGATCTCGCCGCCCAGAACAGCCGCCGCATCGCCCTGACCACCGAGAACGGCACCCTCATCGCGGACTCGGCGACCTCCGGGACCCCGCTGCCCACCAAGGTGTCGGCTGTCGTCGACCCGCTGGCCGTGGACGTGACCCTGGTGCCGGGGGCGGCCAGGGACCGCATCGATCCACGCGCGGTAGGTCCTTTCCTGCTGTCCGCCCGTGACCGTGCCCGGCTCATAAAGGCCGCCAACACCTACGCCGCCTGCGGGCGCCGTACCGGGCAGGCCGTACAGGTGACCATCTCGAACGCCGGCAGGCCCCTCGTGACGACGACCAGCAAGGGGGGCAGTCAGGAGCCGAGCCCGGTGCCGAGCCAGGCCCCTACGGTGATGGCTGTCTGCGACGCCACCGCCTACAGCACGCCGACGCGCACCGAGAAGGCCGCGTTGAAACAACTCAACCTCCTGGTCAGGAGGTGTCTCAAGGGTAAGAGCGCGGAACGGGGCTCAGTCGGCCTCGACTTCACCTGGGTCTCCAACGAGAAGCGGCCGATGCTGCCGGCCGCCGAACCTGACCAGACGATCTCCTCCTGCATCGTCAGCGCGCGCAAGGAGCAACTCGATCCCTACGTCGCTCCCGCGGCGTACCTGTACATCGGTTCCCCCGCCGAGGCCACCGGCCAGCGCATCCCGCTGCCTTCGATCGCCGGCGCCGCTCTCCTCGTGCTCGTGCTGACCGTGGGCGTGAGCATCATGGCGGCCAGGCGCCTGGTCAGGCCCGTCAACGCGCTCACCCACGCCGCGCAGCGGATGCGCGACGGGGACAGCTCCGCCCGCGTCACGGTCAGGACCACCGGCGAGATCAGCGAGCTCGCAACGGCGTTCAACGAGATGTCGGAACACCTCCAGCGCATGGAGGAGCAGCGCAGGGCCATGGTCAGCGACGTCTCGCACGAGCTGCGCACACCGCTGAGCAACCTCAGGGGCTGGCTCGAGGCCGCCCAGGACGGCGTCGCCGAGTTGGACCCCACGCTGATCGCCTCGCTGGTCGAGGAGATCCTGCTGCTGCAGCACATCGTCGACGACCTTCAGGAGCTCGCCCTCGCCGACGCGGGCAAGCTCCGCCTGCATCTCGAACCCGTCCACCTCGGCGACCTTCTCGACCAGGTGACCACCGCCCACCGCGGCCGGGCCGAAGCGGCAGGGCTCACCCTGACCACCGAGGTCACCGGTGACCCTCCGCTGACCGCGGATCCGGTACGGCTCCGCCAGGCCATCGGCAACCTGGTGACCAACTCCCTGCGCTACACGCCACGCAGCGGGCACATCACGCTGAGCGCCCGCCAGGATGGCGACCACATCCTCATCGAGGTGACCGACACAGGGATCGGGATCCGCGCCGAGCACCTCCCCCACGTCTTCGACCGGTTCTGGAGGGTGGAGAAGTCCCGTAACCGCCAGACCGGCGGCAGCGGCCTCGGGCTCGCCATCGTCCGCAACCTGGCCGAGGCCCACGGCGGCACAGCCACGGTCACCAGCGTGCCGACCGTCCGCACAACATTCACCCTGCGCCTTCCGTCCGAGCAGACCTCACCCATACCGGGAAACGGCTGACCGAGACCTCGTCGAACACGGCCTTGTTCACTCGCCCGCAGACGCGATCCCCACCGGACAGGAAACCCCGGTACCTACGAGCGTGTATCTATGTGACCCATGCGGAGAGCTGCGATCTACTGCCGGATCAGCCAGGATCGCACGGGCGCTGGACTTGGTGTCGCCCGCCAGGAAGCCGATTGCCGAGCCCTTGTCGAACGTCGGGGATGGCAGGTCATCGACGTTTACTCCGACAACGACGCAGCGCCTACTCGGCAAGCCCGCGCCCCATGTGGCAACGACTTCTCGGCGACATCGAGGCCGGGACTGTCGACGCGATCGTGTGCTGGCACGTGGACAGGCTGACACGATCCCCACGCGAGTTGGAAGACGTCATCGACCTGGCCGACCGGCGAGGACAGTCGTCCTTCGGCGTCGCGTCGGACGTTCACTCGCCCCGCTGGTCACTCGGCCACAGCCACAGCGGAGGCTGTAGCTCCCGATAGTGCTCGCTGAATTCGGGCTGCCAGGGGAAGCGGCCGTCGCGGTCAGGCCACACGACTTCCAAGATCGGAAATGGTGGCCGCCGATAGAACGCGATCGCCTGCCCGAAGTACTCGCGGTACCACCTCATGTCGACCCACTTGAACACAACGGGATGTCGCTCGATGACATCGCGCCGCTCCTGCTCCGCTACGACAAGCTCACCCGCCGCGATCCCATCGCCGAGGTGGTTCAACAACTCATGCATGAGATGAACGTCCAAGCCGAACATGGCCAGCTCAGGCGACCGGTAGCTGTGCCACAGGCCGACCGTGTAGGCGAAGCCCGGCCCGGCATCGTCCTCCGGGATCATCTTCACGCTCCAGCCCCGACTCTGGACGTGCTCAACGGTGTGCCGATCCATGGCATCCCACTCGTCACGGTCTCCGTAGTCGTGGCAGAGAATGCACCGACAACCCGGACTTTCAGTAGACATGGCACGTAGCGTACGGACTTCGCGATCAACGACGCCGGTGGCCTCTGGCCTCAGCCAGATCTCAGCCCATGATGTGTGAACTCACTTGATGCTTGACACTCCTAGCCGATCTTTCGCTTCTTAGTATGCGCCTGGGACTTGATCCGGATGATCTCCTGGGTGGTGGTCCGGGGCACGATGCGGATGGGTTCGCCGTTGTCGTGGATGGTGATGTAGGTGTCGTCCACGGTCACCTCCAGGATCTTGCGGGCGTGGATGCGGCCGACCTGGATCTTCTGGCCCACGACTTGGAAGCCGCCGCGGCTGGAGACCACCCGTTGGACGGTCACCGGCTCGGTGGGCACGTGGGGCGGCGGTCCGGCCCGTCGGACGCCACGCAGACTCACGCATTCGGACAGTGGGAGCGGGCAGGCGACGGCGCGCAGGAGCTGCCGTTGGTCGCTCATGACGTGGGCGGTGATGCCGTCCAGGCGCAGGGTGACGCGCTGGCCGGCCAGGTGGGCGCCGATGCACGACGCGCGGCTGGACACGCTGACCGTGCCGATCGAGCTGACCAGCCGGTCGATCTCGACCGCTGCCAGGTTGTCGCTGGTGTCGGCGGGGACGGGATCGACGCGGGCCGGGCGGGCCTGGCCCGAGGCGACCAAGGCGGCCAGGTCCTTGACCGTCAGCCGGGAGGCCACGCTCTTGAGCCTGCCGCCGCCGGCGGACGACCGCCTAACAGGGGTTGGTAAGAGTCTGCAGCACATCTGACACCGGACTACTACGGAGATCACCACACCGTACGGCGGAGCGCCCATGTTTGCCACTCAAACCGGGCAGCATGAGCGTGCGCGAGCTGAAAGACGGCTCACCGCTCCGAGGATCGCGGTTCTGTGCAGAAAGATATACAGTTGATGTATGACTGTTCTGCACGACGCGACTGAGCTAAGCGTCACAGAGGCGGCCCGGCGGGGGGTTGCCCGCCTGGTGGCTGATGCGGAGCAAGGGGCCGATCTGGTGGTCACCCGTCGACATCAGCCGGTGGCGGCCGTGGTAAGCATTCGCCGGCTCAATGAGTTGGAGGAAGCGGCGGCTGATCTGCGTGATCTGGCGCTTGTGCTTGCCCGGTCGGTCACGGACACGGGTGAGCGTGTCTCGCTCGATGAGGTGCTGGCCGCTTTCGGGCATACTCGCGAATCGCTGGCAGCCATCCCGGACGACGAGTAAACGTGTCCGACGTCGTCTTCACGGCGCCAGCGGTCGATGACCTCCGACGCATTGGCCCAGACGCGGTGCCCAAGGTACTCAAGAAGATTCTTCTCCTGCTGGACAACCCTGAGGCTGGTTACCCGCTCGGCGGGGAACTGACCGGATTCCGGAAGCTGGTAGTCGGTCGCAACACTTGGCGTGTCGTCTACCGCATCACCGAGGACAAGTCGGTGGAGATCTGCGAGGTGTGGGCTGTCGGTGAGCGGGCCGACGCAGAAGTGTACGCGGAGGCGACGGAGAGGGTTCGCGAGGCGGGTGCTAGCCGTCCCGAGATCGTCCAGCTCGGCCAGGTGATCGAGCGCCTTGGCACGCTGGCCGATCACATTCGGGTGGAGAAAGCACCCCCTAGAGAACCGGTTCCGGATTGGCTCGCGGATCGGTTGATCTACACAGCCGGGATGGCCCGCGAGGACGTTGCTGCTCTTGATCTCCAAGAGGCCGTCGACTTGTGGGCTGAGTACCGATCGAAGGTCCGTTAGGTTGCACGGCTATTGCCTGCAGCGAAGCGCTACCACCAGCAGTATCTGTTCAAGGTCCCGAACGGCTACTGCGGGTTAGGCGGTACGGGCGTAGCCTGCCCGATCGGTCTGACGTCCAGCGAGGCGTAGACCTGCGTAGATAGCCTGAATCTGGCCCTTGGTCACTCGGCAAGCCCGGTGTCGATCTTGGGCCAGAGCCGTTTTCGGCGACAAGATTCTCTACAGGTCATCGCTCGCCGCACCGCCGCCCGCTCCGGGCGGCCAGCGCGCCGGGCTGCGGCCCGGGGGCGGGTCCCGGCGCTCGCGTCGCCCCCGCTCCACGGCGGCGCGACCGGTCGCGAGTGCGGTGCGACCGTTGGGCGGGATGGCGCTCGCGTCCGACCCGATTGTGCGGTCATGTGTGGTTTCCGCGTGCGGAGTGCTAGATAGTGATCTTCATGGCTCGTGAGCGGCTTGGCGGTCTCAGTGGCGCCGGGTATCCGAGTCCTATCCGTGTTCGGCCGCGCTGCCCATCCACGGCCTGAGGCCGCGCTGCGCGACCCGCAGCACCTCATCCGGGGGTAGCTCATCGGCTCGTTCGATCACAACGAGACCCCAGTCCTTACGGCCGACGGTGCCAAGCGTCACCGCACGCTCGTGCAGCAGGTACGTCACCGCCGACGCGACGTCAGCCACTGGAGGGCTTACCTCGTACCGAGCAAGCTTTCCGATGTACTGGTCCAGCCACTCCGCGCCTTCTCTCCTCGCTGCTCTGGGCAATGCGACCTCGGCATTCCCATCGAGGAAGACCATGACCGGGCAGACCGGTGCCAGCACCTGTGTGAGGTCAGTCATGAACGCGTCGATCGTCTCTTCGCCGTGCCCCATGGCCAGCAGAGACGGCACGAACGGCACCAGTGCGTCCGCGATCACCACGTCATCGCCGCTCACCAGAATCGAATCAACGAACTGGGCAGTTGCCGCGATCAACGTCTCCGGCTTGACCATGCCCGTCGCTTCGAAATCCTCCGCCACCGCAGCGAACTGCGGCCGGGTCAAGATCTCCTCCTCACGGAAGTGGTCCACCCGCAGCCCCATATCGGCCAGCCACAGCGACAGTCCGGCACACAACGTCGACTTGCCCACTCCGGGCGATGCTCCCCACACCGAGATCAGAACCGTCATGGCTGCGAGCCTAGGGACGGTACCCACTTCCCTCGTGGGTGGAGCCACCGCTGTACCGGACGGTCGCGACGGGCACCGTCGCCAGGGCAGCCTGAAGACAGCCGTTGGCGGTGGTGCGCAACAGCGAGAAGATCAGAAACGGAGTGCGGCGAGAGTGTGGATGGCGCGCTCTGGGTGGACACCTACCGCCGGGCCGGGGCCCTCCGGCGGATCATCGGTGGTCGAGAAGTTGTGTTGTGCCCGGACTCGTGTATGCGCCTGAGGTGGATTCGCCGAGATGCTCGCTGTGTCGTGCCGTGAGGGAAGCGATGACTTCTTGCGTAGATCGGTTGTACCACTAGAACGACGTGTTTATGCAGGCCAAGGTTCCCGTGAGCAGTGTGTGTGGGGACGTCCGTTGGCGTCCGTCTGCGTTCGGTGGCGTCCGTTGACGTCCGGCTGCCTACGGCTGCACAAGGCAAAAGTAAGGGAGCTGTGACCTCTCGGTAAGGTCGCAGCTCCCAAGGACGTTTTGGACGTCCTGCGGCTCACTCTTCTCGCCAGATCGGCTCAAGCAGGTCGGGATTGAACTTGCGACGCCCCTTGCCGCTGGGGTAGATGATCACCGCATGGAGGGCTTCACGGATGTACGTCCTCTTCACCGTCAGCGGGAGCCCTCCTTCTTCCTCAGGTAGATACCAGCGCCGCCGCATCTCGTCCATATCGGTGTTCGGGCGGCTTCGCTGCCGCTGAACCGAGGCCGCAAAGCCCTGAGCCTCGGTGCGAAGCCGGGCGATCTGCTTCTCCAGCTCCGGAGCGGTCGTCCAAGGCAGCGCTTTCCATGGAGTTAGAGCTCCTTACCTTAAAGGATCACGGCCGTCCTTGGACTGTGACGTTGTATGTGGCGCGTGCATACATGAAGACGTTCGTGCCGTCCCACCGGACCTCATACATGTACTCACCGCCCACAGCGGGGGTGTCGACGAAGCTGAAGGATCCGTCGCTGTTCGTGTTCACCGTCCCCACCAGCTGCAGGTTTCCGCCAGAGACGGTCCGGTACACCACTAGCAGGGCGCCCGATGGAGGAGTTTGATCGCCTGCGTCCAGGTTGCCGCGGAACGAAAGTTGTTTGCCGACCACTCCCTTCGTGGGGCCGGACAAGGTGATCGAGGATGGGTGCCTGGCCACGGTGACGGTCCCGGAGGCCCGGCTCCATCGGAAGTCCGCGTTGCCGTCCCAGAGCACCTCGTACGTGACCGCCCCAGAGGTCGGCGGGGTATCGGTGAAGGTGAACGCGCCGTCCGAGGACGTTGTTACATCCGGAAGCGTCGTACTCGTACCGTCGGGAAGTTTCCGGGTCACCACAAGTGGTTGCGGTCCGGGAGCCGAGCCGTCCGGAAGCGTGAGCGTTCCGGTCGCGGTGACGGGAACGAGGGCGGTGCCTGTGGACGGAGCCGTCAGTTTCAGCGTGGATCCCGGAAGTGTGGCGCCTTCCGCTCTCCATAGGCGCAGCCGCCGTTGGGACGTGGTCTCCTCCAGCACGGTGAAGACGTCGGTGCCCGAAAAGGCGAGAGTACCGGTGACCGGGCTGGCGGAGGAGGCGAAGACCCGGTAGGTCTGCGTCGCCGTACCCAAGTCGTACATGGTGATGTCGTAGCCGGCCGTCCCTGTGGCTGCCAGGTGAGCGCCGTCCGGGCTGATCGCGACGGAGCCGGCATCGCCTTCGAAGGAAAGGGTCTTGGTCAGGCTAGTGGTGTCCCATCCTTCAAGATTGTTCAGGATGACCATCGAGCCGTCCGAGGTGATCGCCAGGTCGTCTATGTCCAAGGAATGCTCGAAGCCGTCGACGATGCCTCGCTGGACGGCAGTCGTGCCGCTCACGTCGTACACCATGAGGTCGCACGCGCTGAGGCCGGTCTCGCCGACGACGAGGGTGCCCCCGGCGGCGTCGATGAGCGGGGCGTTGTAGATGTTGCCCACGACCGGCGCTGGCTCCGGTGTGGCAGCCGACAGGTCGAGTCCGAAAACGCCACCGTTGTTCGTGTTGCCGCAGCCGTAGCCGACCCACAGCCGATCACCGGACAACGCCAGGTTCGACGGACACGGGTGAGGAGCAACGTCTATCCGCCGGATGACGGAGAGAGAGTCCGTGTCGAGCTCAATCACCTGTTGTACGCCGCTCAGCGCCACGAACATGTGGGTGCCGTCCGGTGTCATCGCGAGGCCGGACGCGCCCGGGAGGTCGGTGATCGTGCTGGTGATGGTGCCGCGGGAGTTGGTGACGATGATCTGGTCATCACCGGAGACGAAGACCTTGCCACCGCCCGCGGCCACATCGCGGGCCTTTGTCATCCCGTCGAGGTATGTCATGGAGTCGGCGGCCGACACCGCGGGGGCGACGGCGACGGTCAGGCCGGCAGCGATGGCCAGGGCACTGGTGAGAGCGATCAACCGCCTGATCAACGAGGTGCCGGTACGAGCCAGCTCTGAGGGTAATGGGCGCACATGAACTCCACTCCGAGGGGGACGAAATTGCGGCTACAGGACCGAGGCAGTCGTTGACTTCTCGTACGTCACGTCGAGGTACGGGAAGGCGCTCGTGTCATCCTGAGCACAGCTGGCCTGCGACTGACACGACCGATCCACGCCTCCTTCGCCGTTTCCAGCTCTGCTCAAGATCTCCAAGCTGAGCCACCTGCAATGACGCCATGGTCTGACCTGTCAGTCAATGAGCACACGGTGACCTTCCTTTGGATTCGAACGCATGCTCTAAAGGCATCGGGTACGCGCTCTCCGCTGCGGAGATCTGCTTTGGCGCCGGTCGCGGAGTCTTGCCCAGCGATGGTTACATTCCGTGAAAACAGCAGGTCGCCGCTGGTGTTGCGTGACCCTATTGTTACTTGATCACCGTAGAGCCGAGATACAGTCCCGGGTGCGGGAAATCAGACGCGTGGGCAAGTCTGCGGCACCGTCCGCGAGTGCCTGACCAGGGTCCTAATCAGCCGAGGCCATCTATGACGATGGGGAGTGGGCATCAGGTCCGGCGGGTGGGGGTCGGGCGTGTGGTCCCGTTGGCGGCTTCCGGCGGTGCGGGTGCATGAGGAGACGCCGGCGCCGGGTCGCTCAGCACGGTTCGTAGTCGGTCGGGGCAGAGGGGATGATGATCGCTGGCCAGACTGCGTCCGCAACGATTTGCCGAGAGGGGCGGATCGTTTGAAGTTGATGGGTGGCCTCGCGGATGATCTCGGTTTCCTGCTCGATCACCGTAATGTGCTCTTCGACGTAGCCGTACAGGCGTAGGCCTCTGCTGGAGACATTGCCTGATTCGGCGTTCAGCGGCGTTTGCGTTTCTGGCGTTTCGGGCATCGCGGCGGGCGGTGGCGCCAAACATGTGGGTGATGAGGCGACTGGTCGATGTCGCCGGTGACGGTGGCCAGTTCGATGCCGTGACGGTCGGCAGGATTGGTGACGTCCTGCAGTTCGCGTGGGGTTCATGCCGACCGGAGCTTGCGGCAGTCGGCCTCACGGCGGGCGATTCTAGGACCCGAGCCTGAGCGGTGCCGGCTGATGCGGCAGGAGATGGCTGCGCGTCTCGTGATGGGTCACACAGATACACGCTCGTAGCACCGAGGCCGCAGTAGCCGTTCGGGACCTTGAACAAGTACTGCTGGTGGTAGAACTTCGTCAGGCGCAATAATTCTGGCGGAGGTCCCCCATGGCTAAGCCCGGCTCAGCTATCCCCGTCGTCTCCTACGCTCGCATTTCCGCAGACGTCAGGCGCGACGAACACGGAGTTCAGGACCAGCACAAGCTCAACAGTGAGACCGCAGCGCGTCTTGGGTGGACGGTCGTCCACGAGTACACGGACAACGACAAGTCGGCCGCCAAGGCCGACGTGGTTCGCGACGACTTCGAGGCGATGCTCAAGGTGCTCCGCGCGGGTGAGCTGCCCGACGGTACGGCGGTGCAAGGCATCGTCATCGTGGCCGAAGACCGTCTTGCCCGGCGGCCCGGCGACTACGAACGCTTCGTGGAGGCGATCACCTACCAGGACGGGCGCGTGTTCGCCGATGCTCGCGGCGCCAAGGATCTTTACAACGAGGATGCCGAGAGCATGGGCCTCTTCGGCGCGGTGATCTCCAAGATGGAGGTCCGCAAGATGCAACGCCGTATGCGCCGCTCTCATCGGATGCGGGCAGAACAGGGCGTGCCTGTGGGCGGGACTCGCCCCTTCGGGTGGAAGCCCGACCGCCTGACGCTCGACCCGCAAGAGGCTCCCCTAATACGGCAAGCCGTCCTCGACGTGATCGCCGGGCGTTCTATCCACTCGATCACGAACCAATGGCGCCGTGAGGGTGCGAAGACCTCGTTGGGCAACGAGTGGACATCCAGATCTGTCAAGCTCACGATCTCGAATCCGCGTATCTGCGGCTGGCGCGAGATCAACGGCGAACTGGTGCGTGGCAGCGACGGCAATCCTGTCGTCGGCCAATGGGAACCCATCGTCACCCCCGAGCAGTGGATGGCTGTGAGGAATCTGTTCGACGCTCGTAAAGGTCACTACGTCTACCGCGACGGGCGCATTGGCCAGGTGCTGGCGCAAGACTTCCGCGAGCCCAACTACCTGTTGACGGGCTTCCTCCGGTGCGGACGCGCCAAGGAGGACGGCTCGCTCTGCAATGCCTCTCTCCGCGTCACCCACAGCAAGGACTGCGTCCAGCACATCTACATCTGCCCCGGCAAGACAGTGGGTGGCTGTGGTGGTCTGGGACGGCGCGGTGACATGGTGGACCTGTACATCTCGGAAGCGATTCTTGCCAAGCTGGAAGAGGTGCAGCTCGCCGCCTCTCCCGAGTCCGGTGAGTGGTCAGGGCAGCGGGAGTACGAGGATTCGAAGACTCGTCTAGAAGAACTTCGTAGGCAGTGGACCGCTGGGAACATCAGCAACGAGCTGTTCTTTTCGAGCGCCCCTGACCTAGAGAAACGAATCTCGCGGCTTCGTGCAGAGGCACAGAGCTTCACCGCAGCGGCCCAGCGACAGCGCAATCGATCCGACACCGACGTAGCAGAGATTCGGCGGCGTTGGTTCCTGCCTGAGGAGGACGGTGGTCTCCCGCTTTCGATCAAGCGGACATATATCCGCGAGGCGCTACACGCGGTGATCATCTATCCGAGCGGGAAGGGACGCAGGAAGTTCAACCCGGACCTGCTTGAGCCGATCTGGCGGGAGGGCTAAGGCCAGGACGTCCTGGACGTCTCGGGGAGTTATGACCTTACTCAGAGGTCGTAACTCCCTTACTTTTGCCCCCATGCAGCCGTAGGCAACCGGACGTCAGCGGACGCCACCGAACGCAGACGGACGCCAACGGACGTCCCCACACACACTGCTCACGGGAACCCTGGCCTGCATAAACACGTCGTTCTAGTGGTACAACCGATCTACGCAAGAAGTCATCGCTTCCCTCACGGCACGACACAGCGAGCATCTCGGCGAATCCACCTCAGGCGCATACACGAGTCCGGGCACAACATCACCTACTGACCACCGATGATCCGCCGGAGGGCCCCGGCCCGGCGGTAGGTGTCCACACAGAGCGCGCCATCCACACTCTCGCCGCACTCCGTTTCTGATCTTCTCGCTGCTGCGCACCACCGCCAACGGCTGTCTTCAGGCTGCCCTGGCGACGGTGCCCGTCGCGACCGTCCGGCTCAGCGGTGGCTCCACCCACGAGGGAAGGAGGCCACCTGAACCCTGACACCCCTTTGTCTGCCCGGGAGTGGGGCAGACGACAAGCCGCCCGCTCTCCTCGCTGGTCCGAGGAGAAATGGCGACGCATCGCCACCGTCCTCGGGGTGAGCGTCGCCACCGAGTCCCTGCCCGACGCGCCTGGGAGGGATGCCGCATGAACGAGGCTCCCTCCCTCTCGCCAGACATGTTGGCCGCCTTCCAGCGGGCGACCATGCCGGACTTCGCCCGCTGGCAACGCATGGTGTACGCGACAGGCGGCTGTGCCCAGCCGATCCGGCTGCACGGCGAACGGATCACGCTCGACCGGGGAACGGGCGAGATCCTGGACATATACCGGACCGCCGACGAGCCGACCGGGTTCCTGCTCACCGCGTGCGGCAACCGCCGCGCCTCCAGGTGCCCGGCCTGCTCGGCGGTCTACAAGGACGACACCTACCACCTGATCATCTCCGGCTTGCGCGGCGGCAAGGGCGTCCCGGAAGAGGTGAGCGAGCATCCGCGCGTGTTCGCCACCTTCACCGCCCCGTCCTTCGGCGCGGTCCATGCCCACCGACAGGCAGGCGGGCAGACGCTGCCGTGCCGTCCACGCCGTGACCGTCCCATCTGCGAGCACGGACGGCCTGAGGGGTGCGGCCTGCGCCATGACCGCGATGACCCTCAGGTCGGGCAACCGCTCTGCGTGGACTGCTACGACTACATCGGGGCCGTGCTGTGGAACGCCCACGCGGGCGCGCTGTGGCGGGAGTTCACCAAGACCATGCCGTCCGTCCTGGCTCGCCTGGTCGGCACCACCCGGACCGAACTACGCCGCAGGCTCCGGCTGTCGTACGCCAAGGTGGCCGAGTACCAAGCGCGCGGCCTGGTCCACTTCCACGCGGTGATCAGGCTCGACGGACCAGACGGGCCGACTGACCGACCGCCGGACGGGATCACGGTCGAACTGCTCGACCGGGCGATACGCCAGACCGCCGAACAGATCACGATCCGCGTGGGGGGCGGACCACACGACGAACAGGCGGACGGACCGCCGCTGACCGTCCGCTGGGGTGATCAGCTCGACGTGCGACCGGTGTACGTCTCGGCCGAACTGGACGGCGTCAGCGATCAGCGAGTGGCCGCGTACGTGGCCAAGTACGCAACCAAGGGGGCCGAGTCGGCCGGAACGGTTGACCGCCCGATCCGCCAAGCCTGGGAGATCGCCGGACTGCACGTGACCGAGCACGCCCGGCGCATGATCTACACCTGTTTCAGCCTGGCACAGTTACCCCAGTACAAGGGCCTGCCCCTGCGTCAGTGGGCCCACATGCTCGGCTACCGAGGCCACTTCTCCACCAAGTCCCGCCACTACTCCATCACCCTCGGCGACCTACGGCAGGCACGAGCCGACTACCGCGCCGAGCAAGCCCGGCTCCTCCACGGCCTCCGGGCCCCCGATCCGGACACCACCCTCACGATCGCGGAGTGGCAGTACGCCGGGAGCGGGCACCGCAACGGCGAGGCGTTCTGGGCCCAGCTCGCCCACCAAAGGATCACTACCGCCCGGCGGATCGCCCGGCAGCGAGAGGAGAACGCCGCCTAGAAGCGGGTGCTAGCGCTAGCACCTCCACCTGCTAGCGCTAGCACCCCCGCTAGCACCCCAAGACGGCCCTTACCAGGCCGTTAGCAGCTAGCACCCTGCACGCGGAAACCTCACAAGACAGCCGAAACGGGGGGGATGCCTCCCCTCCCGTTGGACGCTAGCGCCCTCCCGTTCCGACGGTCGCGCCGCACCAGAGACCCGCCGGAATGATCTCTAGGTCTAGCGGGCCCGCCTCTAGACCTAGAGGCATGCCTAGACCCCAATCATGTGGCTGACCAGGAAGCTAGAGCTTAGAGAGCCCCTCGTCGTGAGTGCTACGACGCGCTCAGTTCTCGGTATGCCTCGCGGAGCTCGACCGCCTCGGGGAGACGGCGTTCTTCGACGGCCCTGATCACTTCTCCGGCTCGCCAGTAGCTCGACGGGACAAGGATGCCGCTCGTGATGGCCGTGAGTGTGATCTGTCCCGCTTCGTCGGGCTGATCGGCGGCGAGCAGCGACAGGGCGAGATCCAGGCGAGCCGAGACGGCCCGGCGGGGGCGCGGCGGTCCGTCCTTGGCTGACTCCAGGCGGGCCAGCACGTGACGTGCGTATCGTTCGGCGGCGGGGTCGCCGAGCCATGACAACGTGGTCGCGATGTACGCCTCGCTCTTGGCGGGGTCGTACCGGTAGTGGTGCTCAGGGCGGTCGGGCATCGGCAGGGGCGAGACCAGGCGGGCAACGCGGTTCAGTGCGTCGCGGGTCTCGGGTCCCGCGCTGAGCCTTGCCCACGCCCGGCCTTCCTGTGCCGTGGCCTGGATGTAGGCCGAACTCCCCCGCGGGGCGATGGCCTGGGCTCCCTGGGAGAGCGTGACGGCTCGGCGGTAGTCGCCGGTGGTGAGGACCTGCCATGCCTGTGTTTCCAGGCACCAAGCCGCGATCTCGGGATGCTCGGAGTGCTTGGCCAGCTCCGCAGCGGTCTTCAGGCGCGCCGCACCGGCCCGGAGCTGGTGTAGGTCAATGTGACAGGTGGCGGCGAGCAACGAAAGCCATCCACCGACCACCAGTAGGCGACGATGCTCTGCGAGCGTCTTCCGGGCGTCCATCAAGCGGGACACGTAGGCGAGATGCTGACGGACACGGTTGAGCAGCTCGGCGGGCGGAGTGCCGGGATATGCGGTCGCGAGATCGTCAACCGCCAGTTCCAGCCGTTCCAAGGTCTCGTTGCCGACCTCGCTTGCGGCGCTCCTGCGGGCGAGTTCCATCGCCTCCATCTCGTCGTCGCCGAAGGCCAACGCGTTGGCGGGGATGTCGAACAGTTCGTCCTCGCTGATCCCGAGCGCACGGCTGTACAGCAGCCGGTATGGGTCGTCGGGCTGGTGCTTGCCTGCCTCGTAGGACTTGATCCGCCGCACGATCGACTCCCGTGAAGGCAAGTGCGCGCGAGTGGCGCTGTCGGCTGCTTCGGCAAGCTGCTTGGCCATGTCGGTCTGCGACCAGCCACGCTCACGCCGTTCGGCACGAAGTCGGACGGCCCATGTGGGGACGCGCTTTGCCTCCATGCGAACACCTCTCGCCGGGCTACAGGGGACATCGCCACTGTCCCCCAGTGTCCCTCAAGCGCACCTGTCCGCGCGTGGCGGTGACCGATGTGATGGATGACAACGCCGTGAACAGCGGGAACCCGCCAAAGAGCTGCATCGCCGGGCGGATCCCTTGAGCAGGAATCGAGGTCCTGTCCCGTGCGAGCCGTCCAGGCGCATTCTGAGCATCCCGTCGCCTCCGGGTGTCCCGCTGTGCGGGGAGCACACGCCTTAAGGGCGACCCTCCGTGATCTCGGCATCTCGGCCGACGTCCACGCGGGTCACGGGGTGGCTCTGGTCTCGGTGTGGGTCGACCTGCTCATCTGGTGCGACGGGTTCACCTATCGGTGGTGGAACGGTCAGGTCTCCTCAGCGACCGGACGGCGCATCTACATCGTGTACAGCGCCGACAACCCGCCAACTGCTGCCCGTGCGGTCGCCTACCGACTGTCCGTGGTCCGACAGACACACCCGCTGTCCCCGCTGATCGTGGAGATGACCTCGTGAGTTTCACCCTGGCGGAAGTTCAGGCCCTCTACAGCCCACGCTGGGAGATCTACGCGGGGTATGGGTGCTGGGTCGCCGTGAAGTCGTGCGGCCAGCGCTGTCCCAATCCCGAACACGGGTCTCGTCACATCCTGTTCCGCCCGACGCTGGCGGAGTTGGCGGATGCGCTGGCCGTCGTCCATGCGAACGAGGTGCCGTCTCGGGGCCCGTAAGCAGGGCGTGGTGGCGTGGAAGGGATCCCTACCCCATGTCATCTCGTCCGTAGCGGGTACGGCAGCGTGGTCGATCGTCCGGCCCGCCGGGTGGCTGGAATGACCCGCCGATCCTGCGCTGCCGTACCCCTCTGCTCGTGGGCCGGTGCATCCCACGGCCCACTCCTCCCCCCGCCCCCGATAGCTGCCCGATTGTGTGTCCCGACCGAGGTGTCAACTCCGTCTTCCGACGCCCCTGCCCTGCGGCGTTCCACGCGGCCCACACCCCAAGCCGCACAGACGGAGTTGACGCCGACCGAGGGACACGAACAATGCGGTATCGGGGGCGGGGGTACGGACATCAACCCGTGGGTGATCGATCCGAGAGTGGAGCGGCCGGCGCCCATGCGAAGCACCCCGAAGGGGCCGCGTAGCGGTGGGGGCCGGTGGCGGAACGGCTCTGTTTCAGGAAGAGGGATGTCTCGTCTGTCGCGCCGCCGGGGAGCGGGGGCGGCGCGCGCCGGGACCGGCCCCCAGGCCGCAGCCCGGCGCGCTGGCCGCCCGGAGCGGGCGGCGGCGCGGCGAGCGAAGCGAGCCCTTGACCCTGTAGAGAAACTTGTCGCCGAAAACGGCTCTGGCCCTAGATCGACACCGGGCTTGCCGAGCGACCAAGGGCCAGATTCAGGCTGTCTACGCAGGTCTACGCCTCGCCGGACGTCAGACCCACCGGACAGGCCACGCCCGTTCCGCCGATGCCGCAGTAGCCGTTTTTGTTGCGGTAAAGGTACTGCTGGTGGTA
>NZ_JAHDTI010000012.1 GCF_018531495.1 Nonomuraea sediminis | reverse complement strand
GGGGGGGGGGGGGCGTCGGTAGGCTGCGAGGGTGCATATCGAGGAGTGGCTGCAGGCGATCCCGCCCGGGTGGCTGTGCGCTCTGGTGGCGTTGGTGATCGGGCTCGAGAGCCTAGGCATTCCGCTGCCCGGTGAGATCGTGCTCGTCAGTGCCGCGCTGCTGTCCGCCAAGGGCGTGGTGAGCCCCGTCTGGGTGGGCGTGTGCGCGAGCGCGGGAGCCATCATCGGCGACTCGATCGGCTACATGATCGGCCGCAAGGGGGGCAAACCGCTGTTCGAGCGGCTCGGCAGGCGCTTCCCGAAACACTTCGGGCCCAAGCACATCGCCAAGGGCGAGCACTACTTCCACCGGTTCGGCGTGTGGGCGGTGTTCGTGGGCCGCTTCATCGCGCTGCTCCGGATCCTGGCGGGCCCGCTGGCGGGTGCGCTGCGCATGCCGTACTGGAAGTTCCTGGTCGCGAACGTCCTGGGCGGCATCGTGTGGGCGTGCGGCACCACGGCGGCGCTGTTCTACCTGGGGCAGGCCGCCGATCGGTGGCTGAAGGGCTTCTCGTGGGTGGGGCTGGCGGTGGCGGTGCTGTTCGGCATCGGCACCACCTGGTTCCTGAAGCGGCGCGCCGCCTCAGCGCTCGATGAGGGTGACCTCGAGGGAGTAGTGCGAGGCCCGGTAGACGTGTGAGCCGTGCTCGACGGCCCGGCCCTGGTCGTCGTAGGTGGTGCGGACCATCGTCAGCAGCGGCGCGCCCCGCCGCTCCTCCAGCAGCTTGGCCTCGGCGGGGGTGGCGGCGCGGGCGCCGATGCGCTGGTTGGCCACGCGCATGCGCACGCCCGCCCCGCGCAGCAGGTCGTACAGCCCGCGGCTCTCCAGGTCCTCGGCGGTGAAGGTGGCCAGGCCGATGGGCAGCCAGTTGTGCATGACCGCCAGCGGCTCCCCCGCGGCGAAGCGCAGCCGCTCCAGGTGCAGGATCTGGCTGCCGGTCTCGACACCCAGGATGGCGGCGATGTCCTCCTCGGCGGGACGCGGCTCCAGCGTCAGCACCTGGGTGGCCGGCTCCTGCCCGGTGCGGCGCAGGTCGTCGTAGAGGCTGGTCAGCTCGACCGAACGCTTGACCTGCCCGTGCACGACCTGGGTGCCGACGCCGCGCTTGCGCACGAGCAGTCCCTTGTCCACGAGATACTGGATCGCCTGCCGGATCGTCGGCCGCGACAGGCCGAGCTTGTCGGCGAGGAGGATCTCGTTGTCGAGCCGGGATCCCGGCGCCAGATCGCCTCGCCTGATCGCCTCGGCGATCTGCTCGGCCACCTGGAAGTAGAGCGGCACGGGGCTGGAGCGGTCCAGCTCGATCGCCAAGTTCGCGGTCATGCTGATCAGATTAACCGAGGTCAGAATGTCCTGACAAATATCTCGCACGACCTGATTGTCGGACCATACCGTACGGCAGGCCGCCCCACCGGCCGCCCGCCGTACTCCGGCTGAGGACCCGAGCCCGGCGCTTCCGGCGAGTCGGCGACAGTGCCCCGCCGCCACGACTCCGCTCTGAGCCAGGTCAGCGCGCTCAAAAGCGCGCTCAACAGCGGGCTCAAGGCGGGAGCCGGGGTTCGGTGATCTCACAAGCGGATGACCAAGGACAGCTCCGTGAGCGAGGTGATCCTGGGAAACCCGTCCGGCCCCGGCTGGGCCGCGTGCCGGTCGAGCCAGACCGCCCCCATCCCCACCGCGGCAGGCCCGAGGACGTCCTTGGCGATGTCGTCGCCCACCAGCACGACCTCCTCCGGCGCCAGCCCCAGCGCCTCGGCCGCCCCCGTGTAGGCACCGGGCGACGGCTTGTAGTGCCCGCCCAGCACCTCACCCGTCAGCACCGGCCCGACCAGCCCTTCCAGCCCGATGGCCCGGACCTTGGCCTCCTGCATCGTCTGCCCGCCGTTGGTCAGCACGCCGAGCCGCAGCCCCCGCACCGTGGCGACGCCCGCCGCGGCGTCGGGATAGGGCGCCCAGTTCCGCCGATAGTGCGCCGCGAAGGAGGCGAAGGCGGTGTCGAGGTCGCCGGGCACGTCGAGCCCGAACTCCCGGCAGAACGCAACGATCCGCCGCCGGCGCTGCTCCTGCCACGTGCACTCGCCCGCGTGCCAGGCCGCCAGATGCGGCTCCTCCAGCGCCTCCCACGAGGCGGCGGCCTCGGCGAGCCGCGGATGGCCGGGCGCGCGCGCCTCCAGCCAGGCCGTGATCGCCGCGTTGGCGGCGGCGCGGTGGTCGAGCAGGGTTCCGTCGAGGTCGAAAAGGAGGCCTTTGTACACCCCAACAGTCTGGCGGCTGCTCCACCGGGACCAGTGCCCGCCCCTGCGAGGCACGGGTTTCCGGTGTATGCATTCACTCAAGGTGGCAATAGCGCAGCAACCCCGCAATGATGGCATCCTCCTGGAAACTACGCATCTGGATGGCTGTATGCATGCTGTGGGGGAGCGGCTGGCGGCACTGCGCCGGACGGCGGGCCTGTCCGTCAGGGCGGCCGCGAGCGCCGCGGAGGTGAACCTGTCGACGATCTATCGCATCGAGCACGGCCTGGTCGCGCCGCGCGAGGCCACCGTCCGCATCCTGCTGGCCAGGTACGGCGTGCCGGACGCGACGCCGCTGCTGCGGCTCCTGCGCGGCGAGCGCGCCCCGGACTGGTACGACGCCCCCGACGTCCCGCTCCACCTCGTCGAGGAACTCGCCCTGGAGCAGCAGGCCCAGGTCCTCTACACCTACGGCACGCACTACGTCCCCCCGTGGCTGCAGACCCCCGCCTACACCGCCGCCGTGCACCCCGGCGCGCAGGCCCTCACCCAGCGCAGGCAGGAGGAGCTGGACGGCAGGCACCTGTGGGCCGTCCTCGACCACGCCGCCCTGGCCGACCCGCCGCTGACCGGCGCCGACGACCGCCGCGAGCTGCTCGAGGCAATCCAGGCCGCGGCCAAGCAGCCGCACATCGCGATCCAGATCGCCCGCCCCAGCGCGCGGACCGGCCTGCTGCACGCCGGCCCGCCGTTCACGCTGCTGCGCTTCCCCGAGCGGGACCGGCCCGACGAGCTCGTCCTGCACCTGCCCACCGGCCCCGTCCTGGTGGCGGATCCCGGCCAGGTGGAGGCGCACCACCTGGTGTTCGCCCGGCTCAGTCTGGCGGCCTTCCGCGTCAAGGAGACCTTCGACGTGGTGAACGCGATCCGCGAGACATGACGCTCCCGGATCCGTCAGGATGCCGCATGTGGAGTTGGACCGGGTCAGCCAGGCGCGCATCTACGACGCCGCCCAGGGCGGCAAGCAGAACTTCAGCGCAGACCGCGAGGCGCTGCGGCTGAGCGAGGAGATCAGCACCGACGCAGGCAACGCGCTCGTCGCCCACCACCAGCACGTCCACCGCGTGGTCCGCCACCTGGCGCTGGCGGGTCTCGACCAGTTCGTCCTGTACGGCACGGGCCTGCCCAGCACGGGCCTGGCCCACGAGAGCATCCACAAGGCCTGCCCGACGGCGCGCGTGGTCTACGCCGAGCAGGACACGTTCATGCTCGCCCACGCCGAGGCGATCGCCGGCCGTACCAGCGACCTGGTCAGGATCGTCTCCTGCGACCTGGCCGCCCCTGCGGACCTGCTCGACGACCCGCTGGTGCGCACGTTCGTGGACTGGCGGGAGCCGGTCGTGGTCGGCCTGCTGGCCGTGCACGAGATCCCGGCGGACGACGCGGGGCAGCTCGCGCGGCTGCGCGCCGCCATGGCGCCGGGCAGCCACCTGTGGATCACCGCGCTCAGCCTGGACGGGTACGGGCCCGCCGTGCGCGAGGAGGTGCTGCGCAGCCACGAGTCGTTCGGCTTCACGATCCACTTCCGCGGCTCCGGCCAGGTGGAGGCGCTCTTCGACGGCCTGGACCTGCTGGAGCCCGGGCTGGTGTGGGCGCCGCGGTGGCGCCCGGACGGCACCGAGGTGGCCATCGCCCCGGAACGCTCCGCGTGGCTGTGCGGGGTGGGCCGCCTCGCCACCGGCTAGGCGGTGTGGCGGGTGGTGCCGGCCTGCCGTACGTGGGAGATCATGATCTGCTCGGCCTCGGCGCCGTCACCTGCCTGCAGCGCGGCGAGGATGCGCTCGTGCGCGTCGAGCTGGCGGCGCGCCCGCTCGGGATCGAGCCAGAGCGAGGCCGAGGCCGGCACGGGGAAGCTGTTGCGCACCGCGCGGGCGTGCTGGCCGAGGAAGGCGGGCCCGCCGATGTCGGCGATGGCCAGGTGGAAGTCGCGGGACTTGTCGCCCAGGCCCTCGAGGGCGCCCTCGGCCAGGTCCGCGGCCATCGACGCGTGTAGCGAGCGCAGCGAGTCGAGCTGCGCGGGAGTGATGCGGGAGGCGGCGAGCCTGGCGCCGAGGCCCTCGACGACCGCCCGCACGCCGTAGAACTCCTCCAGGGCCTCGGGCCCGAGGTCGACGACCGTGGCGCCGTGGTGCGGCTCGTAGCTGATCAGCCGGTCCTTCTCCAGCCGCCGCAGCGCCTCCCGCACGGGCGTGATGGAGACCCCGAGCCGGGAGGCCACGGCGGAGGCGCGCAGGGCGGTGCCGCCGGGGATGCGCGCGGTGCGGATCTCCTCCAGCAGGACGCTGTAGACGTAGTCCGCCTTACTCAGCCACATCTTATAAGTTATAGCACTATGACGAGTTTGGCGGGCCTGACGGTGATCGACGCCGCGACGCTGTTCGCGGGTCCATCTGCCGCGATGATGCTGGGCGACTTCGGCGCCGACGTGATCAAGATCGAGCACCCGCGCAGGGGCGACCCCTCGCGCGGGCACGGCGCCGCGGTCGACGGCGTGGGCCTGTGGTGGAAGACGCTGTCGCGCAACAAGCGGGCCGTGGCGCTCGACCTGTCGCAGGAGCAGGGGCAGGACATCCTGCGCCGGCTGGCCGCACGCTCCGACGTGCTGATCGAGAACTTCCGCCCCGGCACGCTGGAACGCTGGGGCCTGGACCCGCGGGACCTGCTGGAGCTGAACCCGCGGCTGATCGTGGCGCGGATGACCGGGTTCGGGCAGTTCGGGCCGATGGCCAGGCAGCCGGGGTTCGGCACGCTGGCCGAGGCGATGAGCGGGTTCGCCGCGATGACCGGCCAGCCCGACGGCCCGCCCACGCTGCCGCCGCTGGCGCTGGCCGACGGCATTGCCGGGCTGGCCATGGCCTACGCCGTCATGGTCGCCCTGCACGCCCGCGAGCGCACCGGCCGCGGCCAGGTGATCGACATGGCCATCATCGAGCCCATCCTGGGCCTGCTCGGCCCCCAGATGACCGCCTACCAGGCGCTCGGCGTGATCCCGCAGCGCACGGGCAACCGCTCAAGCAGCAACGCCCCGCGCAACACCTACCGCACCCGCGACGGCCGCTGGCTGGCGATCTCCACCAGCGCCCAGCCCGTCGCCGAGCGCGTGGTCACCCTGGTCGGCCGTCCCGACCTGGTCGAGCAGCCGTGGTTCGCCACCGGCGCGGGCCGGGTCGAGCACGTCGACGAGCTGGACGAGGCGGTGGCGAGCTGGATCGGCGAGCGTGACGCCGAGGAGGTGATCGCCGCCTTCGAGGAGGCCCAGGCCGCCATCGCCCCGATCTACAATGTAAAGGACATCGCCGCGGATCCGCAGTACACGGCGCTGAACACCTTCGTCGAACTCCCCGACGAAGAGCTCGGGCAGGTCACCATGCAGAACGTGCTGTTCCGCATGTCGGACACGCCGGGCGAGGTCCGCTGGCCGGGGCGCAGCCTCGGCCACGACACCGACGAGGTGCTCGACGGGCTCGGCCTGACGGCCGAGGAGATCGCCAAGCTGCGCGAGGCCGGGGTGATCGCATGACCATCCCCGTGACCTGGCTGTACGTGCCGGGCGACCGGCCCGAGCGCTTCGCCAAGGCGGCCGCCTCCGGCGCCGACGTGGTCATCATCGACCTGGAGGACGCCGTCGCCCCCGAGCGCAAGGACGAGGCGCTGGCCAACGCGCTGGCTTACCTGGCCGGCGAACCCGGCGCCCGCGTCCACGTGCGCGTCAACGACCTGGCCACCGCCCGCGGCCGCGCCGACCTGGCCGCGCTGGCAGGCGCGCCCGGCCTGGCCGGGATCAGGGTGCCCAAGGTCGAGTCGGTCCGCGTGCTCGACGCGGCGCCGATGCCGGTGCACGCGTTGCTCGAGTCGGCCGCCGGGATCGTCAACGCCGCCCAGATCGCCGCCCACCCCGCTGTGGCGGGCCTGGCGCTGGGCGAGCAGGACCTGGCCGCCGAGCTGTCGATCACCGACGGGCGGGCCGTGGACCACCTGCGGCTGCAGGTCGTGCTGGCCGCCGCCGCGGCCGGCCTGCCGCCCGTGGCGATGTCGGTCTATCCGAACGTCCGCGACGACGCGGGCCTGCTCGCCTCGTGTACGGCGGGCCGCGCGCTGGGCCTGTTCGGCAGGACCGCCATCCATCCCCGCCAGGTCCCGGTCATCCGGCAGGCCTTTCGCCCCACGGACGAGGAGGCCGCCCGCGCGCTGGAGATCGTCCAGGCCGCCGAGGAGTCGGGTCAGGCGGCCTTCGCGCTGGCGGACGGCCGTTTCGTGGACGCGCCGGTGCTGGCCAGGGCCCGTCGTACCGTGGATCTACACCGGCAGCTCGGCTAGCGGGATGCGTTCGAAGGCGATCTGCTCGTAGGGGGCGCGCTCGCCGGTCTCGTAGAGCAGGCCGAGCGTGTAGCCGTCCAGGCGGGCCAGGTCGGAGTAGGCGGCGGGCCGCTGCGAGACGGTGTGGACGGGCTTCCAGCTCTGGCCGGCGTCCCTGCTCGCGCGGATCGTCAGCTGCCTGCGCGCGGACGGATCGGCAGGGCCCGAGTACAGCAGCAGGTCGCTGTCCCAGGCGAGGACGCTGCCCTCGACGACCGGGCCGGCCAGGTCGGGCTGGGGCAGGAAGGGCCGCTCCAGGCTCTGGCCGCCGTCGGCGGAGTAGGCGTCGGCGCGTGTGCCCGGCAGCGGGGAGTCGGAGCGGGCGTTGAGGTAGACCCGGCCGTCGGGCAGCTCGGCGGCGGTGGACTCGTTGACGTTGGACGGGCCGTCGTCGACGTAGCCCAGGCGCCAGGTCGCGCCGCCGTCGTCGCTGAGCAGCGCGTGGCCGCCGTCGTGGTGGTCGGGCGGCACCGAGTGGTTGCCCGGCACCAGGATCCTGCCCCCGGTCAGCTGGACGGCGTGGCCCGGCGTGGTGGCGTACCAGCCCCAGGCCGGGTTCTTCACGCTCGCGGTGATCTCCCTGGGCGCCGACCAGGTCAGGCCGTCGTCGGCGCTGTCCTGGACGAACACCCGCCGCACGTCCAGGCCGCCGCGGATGCGCTTCTCGGTGGCGGTGGCCGCGTTGGTGCAGAACACCAGCACGATCCGGCCGTCGGCGGTGACGACGGGGGACGGGTTGCCCGCGGTGCCGCCGGCGGGCTCGGTGGCCGCCACCTCCAGCGGCCCCCACGTGGCGCCCAGGTCGGTGGAGCGCTTGAGCACCAGGTCGATGTGGCCGGTGTCGCCGGCCGAGTCGTGCCTGCCCTCGGCGAAGGCCAGCAGCGTCCCCGCGCGTGTCAGCACGAGCGCCGGGATGCGGAAGGTGTGGTAGCCGTCGGTGCCCGCTTGGAAGACAGTCATCGCGCCAGGCTAGGCAGGGCGGGTGAACTCAGGGTGTCCAGCGCGCCGCCAGTTCGCTCGCGTCCGGCGCGGGGCCGGGCAGGGGGCGGGTGTTGGGCGGCAGCCGCAGCCCGTCCAGGATCATCGCCAGGTGCCGGTGGCGGATCTGCATGGTCCGGTCGTGGTCGCCCAGCTTGACCGAGGCCAGTTCCTCGAAGATCAGCGAGATGTCGGCGGCGGAGACGTCGGCGCGCAGCACGCCCGCCTCGATCGTGCGCTCGTGCACGCGCGTGCCCAGTTCCTCGGCCCTGCGGGCGTCGGTGTAGAGCTCCGCGGTCGGCGTGAACGTGCCCGCCAGCGCGATCGTCAGCGAGCTGGTGTCGGCGTCGACCAGGTCGCGCATGAACGTGGCGAACGACTCCCACGGGTCGCCGTGGTCGGCCAGGGCCTTCTCCGCGCAGGCGATGTAGCGCTTGAGCCCGTCGCCGCACAGCTTCTGCAACAGCGCGTCCTTGCTGGCGTAGCGTCGGTAGAGGGCGCTGATGCCCACGCCTGCCCGCTCGGCCACGGCCGCGATGGGTGCGCCGGGGTCGGCGGTGAAGACCTCCCTGGCCGCCTCGAGGATCAGTTCGTCGTTGCGGGCGGCCTGAGCCTTGCGGCCGCTCATGGGTGCGGTAGTCATGATCCCAGTATAAGGGAACGAATAATTCCGTTCTAGTGGGGACTTGGTCCTCATGTCTATACAAAGTGATGACATTGATGTAGAACCAGGCACAAGCTCGTAGGTCACGGAGGTGCTGGATGAAACGAACCTCGATTGCGCTGGTCCTGCTCGGGGCGCTCGCCCTGGGCGGATGCTCCTCCTCGGGAGGCGGCGGCGCAAGCGCCAGCCAGCCGGCCTCGGCCGGCTCCGCACCAGCGGCAGGCGGCTCGAGTGCCACCTTCGCCGTCATCACGCACGGCGGACCGGGCGACTCGTTCTGGGACGTGGTCAAGAACGGCGCCGAGGCGGCAGGCAAGCAGTACGGCGTCAAGGTCACCTACCAGGGCGACGGCGACCCCGGCAAGCAGTCGCAGCTCATCGACCAGGCCGTGTCGGAGAAGGTCGACGGCATCGTGGTCTCGATGGCCAACCCCGACGCGCTGAAGGAGGCCATCGGCAAGGCGGTCGCCGCCAAGATCCCGGTGATCACCATCAACTCCGGCCTCGACAAGTCCAAGGAGTTCGGCGCCATCACCCACGTCGGCCAGTCCGAGGACGTGGCCGGGCGCGGCGCGGGCGAGCAGCTCAAGGCCGCCGGCGTCACCAAGCTGCTGTGCGTCATCCACGAGGCCGGCAACGTCGGGCTCGACCAGCGCTGCAAGGGCGCCCAGGACACGCTCGGCGGCACGGTCGAGCGCCTGCAGGTCGACGTCAGCAACCTGGCCGACGTCAGCTCCAAGGTGACGGCCAAGCTGCAGTCCGACAAGTCCATCAACGGCGTGCTGGCGCTCAACCCGGCGGTGGCCATCGCCGCTCGCGACGCCATCAAGGACGCCGGTTCGCAGGCCAAGCTCGCCACCTTCGACCTGTCCGGCGACGTGGTAACGGCCATCAAGGCCGGCGAGATCCTGTTCGCCGTCGACCAGCAGCAGTACCTGCAGGGCTATCTGCCGATCACGTTCCTGCTGCTGTACAAGAACAACCTCAACACCGTCGGCGGCGGGCTGCCCGTCAACACCGGCCCCGGCTTCGTGACCAAGGACAACGCCGAGCAGGTCGCCAAGCTGGCAGAGGCGGGCACCCGATGACCGGCATTCGAGCAGGCCGGCTGCGTCAGGGCCTGGCAGAAGCGGGCACCAGATGACCACGGCGACGGCCGACGAGCGTCTGGCGAGGGTCGGGCTGCTGCGGCGGCTGCTGATCCGGCCCGAGCTGGGCGCGGTCGTCGGCGCGGTCGTGGTGTTCGGCTTCTTCGCCAGTCAGTCGGAGGTGTTCCGCTCGCCCAGCGGCATCGCCAACTGGCTGGACCCGGCGGCCACGCTCGGCATCATGGCGGTGGCCATCGCGCTGCTGATGATCGGCGGCGAGTTCGACCTGTCGGCCGGCGTGATGACCGGCACCACCGGGCTGATCCTGGTGACGCTGGCCACCCGCTACGGCTTCAACGTCTGGCTGGCCATGCTGGTCGGCCTGGCCGTGGCGCTGGCCGTCGGCTACGCCAACGGGCTGATGGTGACCAGGACCAGGCTGCCCAGCTTCATCGTCACGCTGGGCACCTTCCTGATGCTGCAGGGCATCAACCTGGGCGTGACCAAGGCGCTGACCGGCACCGTGCAGGTCAGCGGCCTGGCCAGGGCCTCGGGCTTCGACAGCGCGCGGGCGCTGCTCGCGGGCACGATCGAGATCGGCGGCACCTCCTACCGGGTGGCGATCCTGTGGTGGCTGGCGGTCACCGCGGTGGCCACCTGGGTGCTGATGCGCTCCAGGGCCGGCAACTGGATCTTCGCCGTGGGCGGCAACGAGCAGGCCGCGCGGGCGGTGGGGGTGCCTGCCGGCCGTACGAAGATCGCGCTGTTCATGACGACGGCGGGTGCGGCGTGGCTGGTCGGGTCGATCCTGGCGCTGCGCTACACCTCGGTCCAGGCCAACATCGGCATCGGGCAGGAGTTCATCTACATCATCGCGGCCGTGATCGGCGGCTGCCTGCTCACCGGCGGGTACGGCTCGGCCATCGGGGCGGCCATCGGCGCGGTGATCTTCGGGATGGCCGACAAGGGCATCGTGTTCCTCGGCTGGGACGCCGACTGGTTCAAGTTCTTCCTTGGCGCCATGCTGCTGCTGGCGACCCTGACCAACCGCCTGGTCAGGCGGTATGCCGAGGAGGTGAAGCATTGATCATCGAGACCCGGTCGATCGGCAAGACCTTCGGTTCGGTGCTGGCCCTGCGCGAGGTGTCGATGGGCGTGGAGGCCGGCCAGGTGACCTGCGTCCTGGGCGACAACGGCGCGGGCAAGTCCACGCTCATCAAGATCCTGTCCGGGGTGCACCAGCACGACACGGGCGCCTTCCTGGTCGACGGCGCCGAGGTGCGCTTCGGCAGCCCGCGCGAGGCGCTCGACCGCGGCATCGCCACCGTCTACCAGGACCTGGCCATGATCCCGCTGATGTCGGTCTGGCGGAACTTCTTCCTCGGCTCGGAGCCGCGCAAAGGGCTGGCCTTCGACGTCGCGAAGGCGCGCAGGGTGGCCCGCGAGGAGCTGCACGCGATGGGCATCGACATCCGCGACGTTGACCAGCCCGTCGGCACGCTGTCGGGCGGTGAACGCCAGTCGGTGGCCATCGCCCGCGCCGTCCACTTCGGCGCCCGGGTGCTCATCCTGGACGAGCCCACCTCGGCGCTGGGCGTCAAGCAGGCCGGGGTGGTGCTGCGCTACATCGCCAGGGCCCGCGACCGCGGCCTCGGAGTGGTCTTCATCACCCACAACCCGCACCACGCCTACCCGGTGGGCGACAGGTTCCTGCTGCTCAACAGGGGCACCAGCCTCGGCGAGTACGGCAAGGCGGACATCACCCGCGAGGAGCTGACCGCGCTCATGGCCGGCGGGGCCGAGTTGGAGGAACTGTCGCACGAGCTCAACCGGGAATGAAATCTACAATGTAAAGGCGCCTGGTGGGGACGGGCGACTGAACGCGTCCGGCCCCGCGGACCTCTTCCAGCGCCGGCGTGGGGGCCAGCGCTTCTTGGTGCGGCACCAGGTCAGCCAGGGGGCAACGGCGCCGCGCTCACGCTGCCCGCCGGACGAGACCGGGGTCCGGCGCGATGTACCGGATGACGTTCCGGAGTCGCGCAGTGGGCGGATCGCCTGCTCGGTGATCGCTCATGTACGTGATAAGTCAGCACGGGCAACGGCCCGGTATCGCAGCGCTTGGCGATGGTGCATGCCATGTCTATGACGCCATTTTGGCGCCATGGTGCCGCTATGACCCTTGCGATGGCGCCATCTTGATGTCATTCTGACGTCAACTGATCGCGAGATGAGGAGTGGCCATGAGTGGATCCCTCCATGCCGCCAAGAACACCAGGGCCTGGACGCCGCGGGCCTTCAGGCCGGTGGCGGTCACGGCGCTGGTGGCCGCGCTGCTGGCCGGGGCGGCCACGCCCGGGCCAGCAGCGTCGTGCCGAAGGCCGCTGTCGGTCAGGATCGCCCGGAGCTGCAGAAGGTCATGCAGGAGTTCGTCGATGCCGGCTTCGCCGGGATGCAGATGCGCGTGCACGATCAGCGGGGCGACTGGGTCGGCAGCGCCGGGGTGCGCAAGCTGGGCCATAGCGCCAGGCCGCCGACGAACGGGCGGTTCTGGATCGGCAGCACCACCAAGACCTTCACCGCGACCCTGGTGCTGCAGCTGGTGGCCGAGGGCAGGATCGGGCTGGACGAACCCGTGGCCGACCACCTGCCCGAGCTCGGGCTTGACCGGCGGATCACCGTGCGGATGATGCTGCAGCACACCAGCGGGTTGTTCAACTACACCGGCGATTACAACCCCGATGGGACGTACGTGCCGGGGATCCCCGCCACAGGCAACGAGTGGCTGGACAACCGGTTCCACACCTACCAGCCCGAGGAGCTGGTACGGCTGGCGCTGTCCAAACCGGCGAAGTTCGAGCCGGGCACGGGCTGGAGCTACGCCAACACCAACTACACGCTGGCCAGGCTGCTGATCGAGAAGGTCACCGGCCGCTCGTACGCCGAGGAGATGCAGCGGCGGATCCTGCGGCCGCTCGGGATGCGGGGCACCATGGTGCCGGGCAACCGGACGCAGCTGCCCGGGCCGCACGCCCACGGCTACTACCGCTATCAGGACGCCGGCCAATGGAAGGTGGTCGACATCACCCGCCAGAACCTGTCCCTGCTGGCCGGCGTTGGTGACATGATCTCGACCACCGAGGATCTCCAGACGTTCATCTCCGCGCTGATGGGCGGCAAGCTCCTGCCTGCCCCGCTGCTGGCCGAGATGCGCAAGCCGGACCCGAGGAGCGACAGCATCTTCGGTCGCTACGGCCTCGGGCTGTTCGTGCAGGACCTGGGCCCGGACTGCGGCATCGTCCTCAACCACAACGGCAGCCCCCCGCACGGCTTCGGGGCGGCGATGTACAGCTCACCCGACGGCAGCAAGACCCTGACCGCCTCGGTGAACTATGTGGACCACGCCGCAAGGTCCCTGGGAAAGGAGCTCCCGAAGTTGCAGGACAAGCTCGTCAAAGAGGTGTTCTGCGGAGGGCAGGCCGGGGCCGCTGAGGAAGCCGAGCCGACTCAGTAGACGGGGCCGAACACCTTGGACCCGTACACCTCGAAGGTGGACCCCTCGCGGTCGTGCATCAGCAAGAGCACGAACCGGGCCACACAGAGCTCGCGGTCGTGCCGCAGGAAGAACACGAACCGGGCCACGCGAAGCTCGCGGCCATGGTGCGTAGCCCAAGCGGCCGACGCGCCGACACACCGGCACGCGGACGGCGCATCGATTTCACCCGTAAGAGAACCGGTCAGGTCGAGGCGGGTCCCCATCGGAACGGGCTCCAGGTATGTGCTAGCTTAATTTCGAAACACGTGTTTCGAAATTGGGAGGCTCCGGTGCGAGGCAGGCCGCGCGACGCCGGGGTGGACGAGCGCGTGCTGCGTGAGGCCGCCCTGATGCTGCTGGCCGAGGGGTACGGCGGGCTGTCGTGCGAGGCCGTGGCCGAGCGCGCGGGCGTGGCCAAGACCACGCTGTACCGGCGCTGGCCGACCAAGGACCACCTGGCCGTGGCCGTGGTGGCCCGCCTGCAGGACGGCGACCTGATCGGCGAGACCGGCGACATCCGGCGCGACCTGACCGACTACATGGAACAGATCGCGGCCGGGCTGAACCGGATGCGGCTGGCAGGCCGTACCGACGACGACCCCTGGTATCCGGGGGCGGCGGCCGAGCTGGTCGGGGCGTCGGGCAGGCACCGTGACATCGCCCGGCTGCGCCGACAGGTCTACGCCCGGCGCAACGAGCTGGCCGTGGGCCTGATCGAGCGCGCGGTGGCCAGGGGCGACCTGCCCGCCGGCCTCGACGCGCACACCCTGCTCGAACAGCTGGCCGGCGCGCTGTACTACCGCGTGCTGATCACCGGAGACCCCGTGGACAGGTCCTACGCCGAGAAGCTGGTCGCCTCGGCGCTGGCGCACATCATCTAAGGAGCCGACTCCATGTCGATCGTGGACCCCAAGGCGGCGGTCATCCGCCTGCCCGATGCCGAAGTGCTGCAGGGCCCGGCCAACACCGGCAGGCTGCTGCTCGACTCCAGCTCGACCGGCGGCGCGCTGAGCGCGGTGCGGATGACGCTGGCCGAGGGCGCCAACGGCGCGGTGCCCCACCGCCACACCACCGCCAGTGAGCTGTTCTTCCTGGTCGACGGCTCGCTGCAGGTGCTGGCCGGTGAGGACGTGCTCACGCTGGAGGCGGGTGACCTGGCGGTGGTGCCGCCGAACATGGACCATGCCTTCGCCGCGGCGCCCGGTGCCCCCGCCGACCTGCTGATCGTGGTAACGCCCGGCATCGAGCGCTTCGACTACTTCCGGCTGCTCGCCCGGCTGCAGAAGGGCGAGGCGAGCCTGGAGGAGCTGCTGGAGTCGCAGGAGCGCTTCGACAACCACTTCGTCGACTCGCCGACCTGGACCAAGGCGCGCGCCTGACTCACCTCTGCCGGCCCGTCAGGTCCAGCGAGACGTACGGCCTGCCGGGCATCGGCACACCCCCGCCGGCCTCGGGCTGGCGGGGGAGCTGGTAGGCGGGTTCGTCGTGGTGCCCGGCCGCGCGGGCTGAGTCGCGGGCCAAAGCCGCGCCTCCGCCCGGCCGGGCGGAGGCCGGTCCCACGTAGTCAGGCAGGGCGTAGGCAGCGGGCGTGTCACCGGCGCTGAGCCGGGCCGCCCTCCGCCCCCCGCCCGCCGGTAGCTGGCGATGGTGAGGGGGCTTCGGGCGTGAGAGATGTGGTCTCACCGCGCATCAATTGATCTACATTGTAAAGGCGCTCGGTCTTTTGACTATCAGTGAGCCTCGCTTACCCTGAGCGATGAGGGCAACCTGCACAAACTCGGCAAGGAGGGCAGGGCGCCGGGCACAGGGGATCCGGGAGGGGGCGACCTATGGTGCGGCAATATCTCGCACCCCCCTCCGAGGAGGTCCCATGACCGCCGTCGAAGCCCGCAAGCTCCCCATCGGGGCGGCGTTCGACCGGATGCCCTTCACCCGCCGGCACGTGCTCATCGCGCTGGCGTTGTTCATCGCGTTCGTCATCGAGTCGTGGGAGCAGCTCGCGCTCATCTACGTCTCCGGCGACCTGGGCGGCGCCTTCGGCATCGACGAGGCCGGGATCGGCGTGGTGCTGTCGGCCGTGGCCTTCGGCATGATCCCCGGCGTGCTGGTGTGGGGCCCGGTGGCCGACCGCATCGGGCGCAAGCCCGCGAGCTTCTGGTCGCTGCTGGCCTACGGGGTGATCGCGTTCGCCTCGGCGTTCTCGCCGAACATGGCCACGCTGGTGACGTTGCGGGTGCTGTCGGGGCTGGCGCTGGCCGGGATCTACACGATCACCTTCCCGTACTTCCTGGAGCTGCTGCCGACCAGGCAGCGCGGCAAGGCCGCCGTCTACCTGTCGATCGGCTGGCCGATCGGGATGCTGGCCGCCATCGCGGCCTCGGTGCTGCTCGGCGGGCTCGGCTGGCACGTGGTGGTCCTGGCCAGCGCCGCCGCCGGGCTGTGGGCGTTCGCGATCAAGGCGTGGGTGCCTGAGTCGCCGTACTGGCTGGTGGCGCGTGACCGGCAGGACGAGGCGAGGGCGGTGCTGCGGGAGCTGGGCAGCCAGGACGCCGAGGCGAGGTTCACGATCGCGCACGAGCGGGTGGGTAACCCGCTGGACCTGTTCCGCGGCAGGCTCGCCAAGATCACGATTGTGATGCTGGCGCTGAACTTCGTCTTCAACTGGGGTTACTGGGGGCTGCAGACCTGGCTGCCGACGCTGCTGCAGCAGAAGGGGCTTTCGCTGTCGGCCTCTCTGGGCTTCGCGGCGCTGAGCGCGCTGATGATGATCCCCGGTTACGTGTCGGCGTCGCTGCTGACTGCCCGGTTCGGGCGTAAGAAGGTGTTCCTGGTCTTCGTGGTGGCGGCGGTGCTCGGCGGGCTGTGGTTCGCCACGGCGGGCTCGACCTGGCAGCTGTACGCGGGCAACTTCGTGCTGTCGTTCTTCAGCCTGGGCGCCTGGGGTGTGTGGAACACCTGGAACGGCGAGTTCTACCCGACCGCGCTGCGCGGCACCGGCTACTCGTGGGCGACGGCGTCGCAGCTGGTCGCCACGACGGTCGCGCCGTCGGCGGTGGGGGCGCTGCTGGCGCACGCCACCGGCTTCACCACCACGATGCTGGTCATCAACGCGTTCATGGTGGCCACGGCGCTGCTGGCGATGCCGCTGCCGGAGACGGAAGGGCGCGAGCTGGAGTGATCCTGGGCCTGGCCTACGGTGGGCCGTCGCCGGTGGTGGCGGCCGTCCGCGCGGGAGTCCTGCTGCGCAGCCGGCAAGGTTCTGCCGGTACGGCGGGCGGCGCGTTCGGCGTGCCGGGGCGGGAATGGCGTACGGCCAGGGCGGCGTGCGCGGCGGTGGACCTGGAGCAGGCGCCGCGGGCGCGGGTGGCGGTGATCAGGATCGGCGGGCCGTGCCCGCCTGCGTTGGGCCCGCCGGGCGGGTTCGGGGTGGCGACGATCGTGCGGGGCGGGCACAGCCTGACGGGTCGCCAGCTGGCGCCGCTGGACACCGAGGCGGTGCGGAGCTTCGCCGCCGGGTGTGGTCTGTCGCGGTTCGCGGTGACGGCGGTGGGTTCGCCGGTGACCTCCGATCACGAGCTGGCCGCGGCGGAGGTGATCGCCGCGGCGGTGCCCGGTGCGCGGATCACGTTGTCGTATGAGTTCTCGCGGGCGGGGTTGCGGGAGCGGGAGGACTACGCGGTGCTGAACGCGGCGCTGGGTCCGGAGGCGGGGCGGCTGGCAGACGAGATCGAGCGTGAGCTGCCGGGGCTGCCGCTGTATTTCGCGCGGTCGGCGGGCGGGCTGGTGTCGGCGCACTATTTCCGGCGCTACCCGCTGGTCTGCTACCGGGGGCTGGCCGCGAGCGCGGCGCGGGGCGATGCGGCGCAGGGGCCGCTGGTGGCGGCGGCGCACGGTGCGGCGCTGGCCGGTCCGGCGGCGGACGTGGAGCGGATCGTGCAGGCGCGCGGGCGGGCCGAGCTGGACAGGGCGTTGCGGGAGGCGCGGGACGAGGCGCTGACGCGGGTGGTGAGCGCAGGGGCGGTGCCGGGGTCTGCGCACATCTCGTCCGCCACGGTCAATCCGCTGTCGTACCTGCCGGACGGGTTGTATCGGGTGCGGGTGACGGCCGGCGGGGCGACGCCGTGATCGACTCCTCGGCGCTGGTGGCGCTGGCCGCCGGTTCGCGGTTGTTCGCGACGGGGGCGGCCGAGGGGTCGTTCCGGCTGGCGGTGGACTGGGCGGGCGGGGTGATCGGCGAGGGGGTCGAGCTGGTGCGGGCCGAGGACCTGCCGCCCGGCACGCTGTGCGTGGCGATCTCGCTGGTGGGCTCGACCACGGCGCTGGGGGAGCAGCTGCCGGCGGGTGACGAGCCGGCGCGAGCCGTACAGGCTCTGGAGCGGTGGCTGGGGGAGCGGGTGGGCGCGGTCGTGGCGCTGAACCTGGCGGCGGAGAACGCGTTGCTGCCGCTGGTGGCCGCGGCGACGACCGGGGTGCCGCTGGTGGACGGTGATGGGACGGGGCGGGTGTTTCCGCTGGTGGAGCAGACGACGTACACGCTGGGCGGGGTGTCGGCGGCGCCGCTGGCGATGGCCGGGCCTTCGGGTGAGCTGGTGTTGCTGGAGACGGCGCCCGATCGGGTGGAGGATCTGGTGCGGCCGCTGGTGCTGTCGATGGGCGGGTGGGCGGCGGCGGCCTGCTATCCGATGGCGGCTGGGGATCTGGCGCGGGTGCAGGTGCCGGGGACGGTGAGCCGGCTGCTCGAGGCGGGTGTGCCGGGCGCGGATCGGTCGGTGGCCGCGCCGTACGGCGTGCGGCTGCTGTGCCGGGGGGAGATCACGGCGGTGGAGGGCAGCAGCGGGCACGGGCTGGAGGTGGCGCTGCCGTCGCTGCCGTCGAGCATCGTGGTGCGCGAGTCGGAGGGGCTGCGGCGGCTGGTGCGGCTGGAGGCGCACAACGAGATCGTGCTGGCGCTGGCCGACGGGGCTCCGGTGGCGATGGCGCCGGACCAGATCTGCATGATCTCGGCCGCTGACGGGGTGGTGGTGGACGTGGACAAGGCGGGGCCCGGCATGGAGGTCGAGGTCGTGGTGGTACGGGCGGCGCCGGTGTGGCACACCGCGCGGGGGCTGGCGCTGGGCGGGGTGCGGGCATTCGGGATCCTGCTGTGAGGGCGGCTGGGTGGGAGGCGCCGGTCACGGTGGCCGAACTGGTCAACGCGGGGCCGCTGGCGGGTGCCCGGATGTACGGGGCGGGCGAGGGCCCGGTGCATCAGGTGCGGATCGTGGACGAGTTGTCGGTGTTCGCCTCGGTGGCGCCGCACACGGCGGTGGTGCTGATCGGTGCGGCGGCCAGCGGCGGGTGGGCGGTGGAGATGGCGATGCGGCGGGCCTGGGAGCAGGCGGCGGCGTGCGTGATCGCTCCGGCCAGCGGGTTGAGCGAGGGGTCGGGGGAGGTGCTGGCCGAGCGGCTCGGCGTGACGTTGATCTTCGTGGAGGAGGATCCGCTGATCACCGCCGTTCGGGTGGCGTCGGCGGCCTCGCGGCCTGAGGGTGCGCGCACGCAGCTGGTGGCGCGGTGCGCGACGCGGCTGGCGGGTGCGGGTTCGTCGGCCCGGCATGTGCTGGGGGTGCTCAACGCGGAGCTGCCCGGGGTGTCGGTGGCCTTTCTCGATCCGTACGGCAGGCTGCTCGCGGGGCGGCAGGCCGCGGGGGAGGGGCGGGTGCTGGCGTCGGTGGAGGTGCCCGATCTGGACGGCGGGGTGCTGGGGCGGCTGGTGGCGAGCGGGGCGGCGCGGTCGTCCGGGTGGCCTTCGGTGGTGTCGGCGGTGCTGGGGCTGGCGGTGGCGCCGTTGACGGCGTGGGCGGCGGTGGAGCGGCTTTCCGCCTCGCGGGATTTCGCCAGGCAGGAGGCGGTGGCGCAGCGGCTGCTCGCTTCCTTTTCGCCTGTTGAGGGGGAGGCCGGTTCCCGGACGGGTGCTCCGGTATCGGCGGGTGCCTCGGTGCGGGCGGTTGTCGATGAGGACGTGGTGGTGGAGGCGGTGGCGCTGGGGTGGCCGGTGGAGGGGCCGGTGACCGGGTTCGTGGTGCGGCCGGTGGACGGTTCGGACGTGGTGCAGGCCCGGGCGGTGCTTGCCGCCACGGTGGGTGAGGTTCCCGTGGTACGGCGGCGCGAAGGGGTGGCCGGGTGGTCGGCGCTGGGGGCCGACGAGCTTGCCGTACGGCTGGAGCGGTGTGTGGCGACGCTGCCGTGGTCGGCGTCGGCGGGGGTGGGCACGACGGCGGGCGGGCTCGCGGGGCTGGGGGAGTCGTTGCTCGGGGCGGAGGCGGGCGCGCTGGTGGCGGGGTCGGGGTCGGTGGCGCGGGCGGACCGGATGGGGCCTGCCGAGCTGCTCGCGGCGTTGCCCGCGGGGGTGTTGCGGGCGCCGGCGACGGTCGTGCTGCGGCCGTTGCTGGCGGTCGACAAGGACGGGACGCTGCTGGAGACCCTGGTGGCCTACTTCGACGAGGGTGGGGCGCTGAAGGCGGCCGAGCGGCTGGGGGTGCATCGCAACACGGTCGCGACCCGGCTCGAGCGCATCAGGGCGGTGGGCTACGACCTCGACGATCCCGCCACCCGGCTGGCCCTGCACCTGGCGGGGCGGGTGCTGCGTGCTAGCGGGTCCAGCCCTCGGAGGCGGTGACCGTGCGGGCCTGCGGGTCCGGTGGCTGGACGGCGCGGTCCTGGTAGGGGGTGGACAGCACGATGTGGGTGTTCATCTCGCCGTGCGCGCCGATGCGTTCGAACAGGCCCTCCAGGTGTTCCATGGAGGCGGCGCGGATCTTGAGCATGGAGCACCAGTTGCCGCTGAGTTTGTGGATCTCGACGACCTCCGGCAGTTCCTCGGCGGTGGTGGTTTTGAGCAGGCAGCGGCCCATCGAGCAGCGCATCTGCACGAACGCGGTCAGCGGCAGGCCGACGCGCACGGGGTCGACCTGGGCGCGGTAGCCGGTGATGACGCCGCTCTCCTCCAGGCGTCGCACGCGTTCGGCGACGGCGGGGGAGGAGAGGTTGACCCGCTGGGCCAGCTTGTTGAACGACAGCCGCCCGTCGCGCTGCAGCTCCTCGACGATCCGCCAGTCCGTCTGGTCCATCTGCAAACCTTCCGCCGATTTTCTCTTGCCAATCGCTAAGCTCCAGGCCTCTTCTCCCTTCCTATACCCCTTCATTCGCGTGTGCTGGCTTTCTAGCGTTGAACCCATGCGAAGACGAACCACCGTGGCGCTGTGCACGGCCGTCGCGATGATCAATGCGGCGATGAGTGCGGCCAGCGCGACCAGCACGATCGTGGCGGGCGAGCAGCTGGGCGCCGGCTGGGGCGCCTTACCCAACACGGCGGGCATCGTCGGCAGCGGTCTGGGTGCTCTGGCGCTGTCTCGCCTGACGCACCACTGGGGCCGGGTCAACGCCCTGGTGGCCGCCTTCGCGACAGCCGTCCTGGGCTCCTGCGTGACCGTCGGCTCCGTCGCGGCGGCGTCATGGATCGGGCTGACCTCAGGGATGGCCCTGCTCGGAGTCGGCAACGCGGCAGCACTCCTGTCCCGCTACGCGGTGGCAGACCTCCATCCCCCGGAACGCAGGGGCCGCGCCATCGGCACGGTGGTCTGGTCAGCCGCCCTCGGCGCCGTAGCCGGTCCACTCCTCCTGGCCCCTTCCGGTCACGCCGTCACCCCCCTCGGCCTACCCCCGCTGACGGGCCCCTTCGCACTGGCCGCGATCACCTGCACCCTCGCCCTCATCGCAGGCCTGACCACCGCCCGACACCGCCCCTCCCGAGCACCACTCCCGTCGGCGACGTCGTCAGCGCGGCACAGCCTTGCGCGTCCGGCCACGGAGCTCCCGACTTCGCCGGCACGGCAGGGCCTTGCGCGCTCATCGAGCCCGGCCACGGAGTTCCCGAGGTCTTCGTCAGCGCGGCACAGCCTTGCGCAATCATCGAGCCCGGCCACGGAGTTCCCGAGGTCTTCGTCAGCGCGGCAGGGGCTTGCGCGGTCATCGAGTCCTCGTACGGAGCTCCCAGTCACGTGGCCCAGGCTCGCACGGCCATCGGGTCGGTCGGCGGGGTTCCACGCTGCGTGGCGAGGTTTCGCGCGGCTGTCGGGGCGGGCTGCGAGGCTGCTCGGCGCTTGGCTCGGGCTTGCGCGGACGTCGAGCCCGGTTGCGGGGTTCCCGGCGGCGCGGCACTGGTTCGCGCGGAGGTTGAACCCGGGAGACCCGACGGAGAGCGCCAGGAAAGTGCGGCCGGATGCAGGGATGTCGGTGCGGGGGTTGGTGGGGACGTCGGGGGCTCGGTCGGCGTTGGTGGTGATGGTGACGGCGCAGGTCGTGATGGTGGCCGTGATGACGGCGGCGCCGCTGGACATGCACCTGCACGGGCAGGGCATGGGAGCCGTCGGGGTGGTGCTGGCGGCGCACACGCTGGGCATGTTCGGGCTGTCCCCGCTGACGGGCAAGCTGGTGGATCGGTACGGTTCCGGGGTCGTGATGATCGCTGGGCTGGTGACGCTGGTGGTCGCCGTGGCGCTGGTTCCCGTGGCCCGGCTGGCGGGGCTGTTCCTCCTCGGGTACGGCTGGAACCTGGGTTTCGTCGGCGGCAGCGCCCGCCTGGCCAAGGACCTGCCCGAGCACCAACGCTCCCAGGTGGAGGGCACCGTCGACGGCGCCGTCTGGATGCTGGCCGCCGTGGCCAGCCTCGCCTCAACCCCGCTCCTCGCCCTCGGCGGCCCCATCACCCTGTCGATCATTGCCGCCGCCCTCACCCTCACCATCACAGCCACCCAATCCCGCCTCCTCACAAATCCCCGACACCGCTGACCTTCGGCTCCCCGCGTCCGTGGAGGACGCTCGACCGCCTTCGCCATCGTCGTCTGGAGTCGCCCCTTGATTTCTGGCCCCGGCCGACCGCGTTGCCGTGGGGGCATGAGCAGACACTTCTCCCCACGCCGGAGATTCCAGCGCAGGGAGAAGGGCGCCCCCGCCGCCGCCCCATCAGCCACCCACCACCTCCCTCGGCAATGGGTCGCTTCTCCGTGTCGAGCAACTGGCTCGGCTCCCCACGCCGAGCCGGTAACGAGGTCCCCCGCACCGGACGCCGAGCGCTGATCTCCAGCACTGAGCACATGACGCGGTCTCCCGCACCGAGCGCGTAGTGCCGCCGGTCATCGGCGCCGGGCGCTTGGCACTGGTCTCCCGCACCGAGCGCAGGACGCGGTCTGGCGCGTTGATCGCGTAGCGTCGGTCACAGGCAGCGGGTGCCTGGCGCTGGTCTCCTGTCCCGAGCGCGTGGCGCGGTCTCCCGCACCGAGCGCGTGGCGCGGTCTCCCGCGTCGAGCGTGTGATGCTGCCTCCCGTGGCGGGTGGTGGCGGGGCCCGCCGGGGCGGTGCGGGGTCACGGTGGTGCTTGGGCCGGCCGTACAGGTGGGTCTTTTAGCGGCTGACGGCCTTCTGGAAGAGGCGGGTGGCCAGGGGGACGAAGATGATCAGGATGAGGACCGACCACAGCAGGGAGGTGGCGATGGGGTGCTGCATCGGCCAGGCGCCTGAGACGGGCATCGCCGGGTTCGTGTTGCCGAACAGTTGCCGGGCCGCCAGGGTGACGGCCGAGACCGGGTTCCAGTCGGCGAAGGCCTTGAGCGGTCCGGGCAGGCGGGTGCTGTCGATGAAGGTGTTGGCGATGAACGACAGCGGGAACGACACCAGCGTCGCGATGTTGTTGAAGATCTCCGGTGTGCGCAGTGCGAGCGCGACCGTGGCCGTCACCCAGGAGAAGGCGTAGGCGAACAGCACCAGCACCAGGAAGCCGCCGACCACCTCGAGCGGCGAGGTGTGCACCCGCCAGCCGACCAGCAGTCCGACCAGCGCCATCACCACGACGCTGCTGAGGTTCATGAGCAGGTCGCCGGTGGTCTGCCCGACCAGCACCGCCGAGGACGACATGGGCAGGGTGCGGAAGCGGTCGATGATGCCCTTCTGCAGGTCGAGCGTGAGCGTGTAGCCGGTGAGCTGGCCGCTCAGCACGACGGTCTGCGCGAACACGCCAGGGATCATGAACTCCCGGTATGACATGCCGGGAATGTCGATCACGCTGCCGAACACGTAGGCGAACATGAGCACGAACACGATCGGCAGCAGCACGACCGCGCCCAGCATGTCGGGTGTGCGCCGGATCTTGATCACGTTGCGTCTGGTGATCGTCAGCCCGTCGGCCACGGCCAGTTGCAGGGCGTTCATCGGATTGGCTCCTTCTCGGCCTCGGTGGTGTGCCCGGTCAGGACGAGGAACACCTCGTCCAGCGTGGGCCGGCGCAGCCCGGCGTCGACGACGGCGACGCGCTCGTAGGCGAGCCTGCCCAGCGCGTCGGTGAGCGAGGCCGCTCCGGCAGAGACGGGCACCGTCAGCCGGTGGGTCGCGGCGTCGATCTGCATCTCGCCGGCCGCCAAGGGCGCCAGCACCTGCCGCGCGATCTCCACCTCGGACGGTACGGCGAGCGTCACCTCCACCCGGTCGCCGCCGATCATGCTCTTGAGCTCGTCGGCGGTGCCGAGCGCGATGATCGTGCCGTGGTCGACGACGGCGATCTTGTGGGCCAGCCGGTCGGCCTCCTCCATGTACTGGGTGGTCAGCAGTAGCGTGCTGCCGCCCGCGACCAGCTCGGCGATGATGTCCCACAGCTCGATGCGGGCCCGCGGGTCCAGCCCGGTGGTGGGCTCGTCGAGGAACAGCACCGGCGGGGCGGCGACCAGGGCGCCGGCCAGGTCCAGACGGCGGCGCATCCCGCCGGAGTACCCCTTCACCGGCCGGTCGCCGGCCTCGACCAGGTCGAAACGCTCGAGCAGTTCCCTGGCACGGGCACGGGACCGCTTGGCGCCCAGGTGGTAGAGGCGTCCGACCATCTCGAGGTTCTCGGCGCCGGTGAGGCTCTCCTCGACCGCCGCGTACTGTCCCGAGGCGCCGATGTGCGCCCGCAGCCGCGGCGCCTCGGCCACGACGTCGAAGCCGGCGACGGTGGCGCGGCCTGCGTCGGGCCTGATCAGCGTGGTCAGGATCCGCACGGTCGTGGTCTTGCCGGCGCCGTTGGGGCCGAGCAGCCCGAACACGGTGCCTTCCGGGACTACTAAGTCCAGCCCGTCGAGGGCGGTCACCTGCCCGTATTTCTTGACCAGTCCTTCGGCCACGATGGCGTCAGGCATGATCGTTCTCCTTCCTGTGGGGATGTGCGTGGCACGGGGGCGTCGTGAGGTTCGGACGCCGATGACGCCCGGTCTGTGCCGGGACGCCCTTGAGCGATGGATCAGAGCGCAGCCCGCCCGGCGCTCCCCCTCGGGGCCGGGTACGGTATGTGTCCACGGGGCCCCGGCGTCGCTCCGGGTGTGGCGGGCGACTGTGGGTCCCGGTGTCGGCGCGGCCACCCCGACCTCGAGGTCAGGTACGGCGCGCGTCCAGGTCTCGCTGTCGAACCGGCCGTTCCCCTAGGGGTCGACCGTGGTGCATGTGGTGTGACGTCGGCGTGTGCCCAGGTCACGGTGTTCGCGGGGACCCCCAGGGAGAAGGGGCCGCAATGTGGTGCTGAGGCAACGCCGAGTCCGGGGTGGAGGAAGGCGGGATCACCTTCCCCGGGGCGCACCGGACGTGGTGCACCGGACGTGGTGGACCGGCTCGGGGTGCGTGGTGTCGCGCCTGTGGAGTCCCTTGCGCGCACTGCCAGCCGGGGGAGCAGTGGACTCGCGCGGTGTGGCGCTGAGCGGTGACGTCGGTCAGAGCGCCGGTGTCGGCGCCATGAGCGGTGCTGCCGTGGCAGTGACCAGTGCTGTTGGGGGGCCGGGATGGGGCTGTCGGGCGCTGGCAGGTTGTCGCTGGAGGTCGGGTGCGCTCCCTTCGAGTGGACGAGCTTGGGTGGTTAGGGCTGTGGATCAGGCGCGGTGGATTGCGATGTCGCCGTAGCCGGTGCGGGCTCGGACTTCGACTGTGTCGGTGAAGTCGCCGGGGCCCTCGGCTTCGTCGAGTGCGACCTGGACGTCGCCGTACTGGGAGCTGACGTCGAGCCAGGCGGCAGTGCCCAGGCGTATGCCCAGGTCAAGGTTGCCGTAGCCGGTCTCGAGGAGCACCGCGCCGCGGACGACCTCGCCGATGCGGACGTCGCCTGCCGCGGTCTTGGCGCCCACGCCGGCCAGCGCGCTGCCGACGGTGATCTCGCCGTAGGCGGTGTTGAGGCGGGCGTCGCCGATGACGCGGCCCAGCGTGATGTTGCCGTTGGAGGTCTTGACGACCGCGGTGCCGTCGATCTCGCGGATGTCGATCTCGCCGTTGGAGGTGGTGACGTCGGTGTGGCCGCCGCAGCGCGTCACGCTGACGTTGCCGTGGGAGGTCTTCAGCTGCAGTCTGCCGGTCTCCTCCAACCAGATGTCGCCCATGGTGGAGGACAGCCGGGCCTCGCCGAGCCTGCCGTCGCCGCGGAAGTCGCCGTTGCCCGTGGACTCCACGCGAGAGCCGTCCGGCAGCTCCACATGCACCTCGATCGAGCCGCCCCAGCTCATCCAGGACGTCCACGACCAGGTCTTCTGTTTCGGCCCTTTGATCACGAGCCGTCCGGCAACGAAGTCGATCCTGGTGTTCTCGGCGGCTTCCACGTCGGTCACGTCGGTCGGGTCGCTCGGGTGCACCGTCACGACCGTGTCGGTGCGCTCGCTCGCACTGACGCGAACGCTGCCGGTGGCGAAGTCGATGACGGCGGTGATGGGTTCTGGGGTGTCGAAGGTTGGCATGGCTGTCCCCTGGTCATGACTAGGTAGGCATCCCGGCCCGCCGGGACGCACGATCAGGCTCTCGATATACGGCAGGCGCCCCGGTCACCCCAGGCCTGCTTTGTTCCGGCGGCTGTGCCGCAGTGCTGCCTTGTTCCGGCCACATGCGCCGCGATCCCGCCTTGCTTTCGCAGGCGTCCCCAGCAGATGCGCCGGGTCCTGCTTCGTTCTGGCAGGTGTGCTGCGCACGTGCGTCGAGGTCCTGCCGGGCGTGTGTGCCGCGTTCCGGTGTGTACTGCGCACATGCGCCGGGTCCTGCCTGGTTCTGGCGGGTATGGGCATGCGGGCCGCGGTCCTGCTCTGCTCCGGCAGGTGGCCGCGGGGTCCTGTCCTGCTCTGGTGAGGATCTCGGGCGTGTGCATGGCGGTCCTGCTTGTGTCGGGCGTCCGCCCTGGTACGCGGAGGCCCTTGCTGGTACGGCGGGCGGTCAGCGCACCCAGCCGGTGTAGCGGCGGCCGATGTCGGAGCTCTCGCGTCGGCCGGCCCGGCGGGAGCCGCCGCCCTGTTCGAGGGCGGCGGAAACGGCGCGCACCAGCCAGGAGTTGACCGAGATGCCCTCGCGGGCGGCGGCCTCCTCGATGCGCGGCTTGAGATGGTCGGGTACGCGCAGCGTGATGCGCGAGGTGCCGCCCTCGTCGGCGTCGGCCGGCGGGGGCGGCGGAGGAGGTGCTGTCGTGGCCGCCTCGTCGTAGGAAGGCGTGGAGGGTGGGGGCGTGACCACGAAATCGGGATCGCGGCCGCGCAGCCGTACGTCGACCGAGCCTGGGGCGAGCTCGCGGGTGATCTCCTCGGCCGCGGCCGACAGGGCCTCGAGCAGCGCCAGCCTGGTGGCCGATTCCAGCGGCGAGACCAGGCGCTCGGCCAGCGCGCGGGCCTCCTCGCCCCCGGCCGCGGCGGCGACCGCGAGCTCGCGCCTGAGGCTGTCGACATAGGGCGTCAGATCCATGACACCACTATGACGCCATCATGGCGTCAGCACAAGCTCTGTTGACGTCATTTCCCGGAAGGGTGGTCGTGAGCTCCTCATCGTCCCAGATCCGCCGTGCCGTCGCTCAGCGGCGCAGGGTGGCCTCCCGCTCCATGTGCGACAGCTTCTCGGGATTGCGCACGGCGTAGAGCCCGGTGATGAGGCCGTCGTCGATGCGTACCGCCATGACGGTGTCGATCTCGCCGTTGAGCCGGACGATCAGCGCAGGGTAGCCGTTGACGTGCGCCGGCTGCAGCGAGGCCTTGGTGCCGATCCTGGCCATCACCGAGGCCACGCTGTCGGCCCCCACGACGGGCGCCAGTGCGGCCTGCTTGATGCCGCCGCCGTCGGTCAGGAGGACGACGTCCGGGGCGAGGGTGTCGAGCAGGCTCTGCAGGTTCCCCGTTTCGATGGCCTGCTGGAACGCCTCGAGCGCGCTGCGGGTCTCGGCCGGGGAGACGACCTCGCGTGGCCGGCGCGCGGCGACGTGCGCCCGCGCGCGATGCGCGATCTGACGGACGGCGGCCGGGCTCTTGTCGACGGCTTGCGCGATCTCGTCGTAGTCCAGGTCGAACACCTCGCGCAGCACGAACACCGCCCGCTCGGTCGGCCCAAGCGTCTCCAGCACCAGCAGCATCGCCATCGAGACGCTGTCGGCAAGCTCGATGTTCTCGGCCACGTCGGGCGTGGTCAGCAGCGGTTCGGGCAGCCAGGGGCCGATGTAGGACTCCTTGCGCCGGCCGAGCGTCCGCAGCCGGCCGAGTGCCTGGCGCGTGGTGATCCGGACGAGGTAGGCACGCTGATCGCGCACGGTGTCCAGGTCGACGCCCGCCCATCGCAGCCAGGTCTCCTGCAGGACGTCCTCGGCGTCGGCCGCCGAGCCGAGCATCTCGTAGGCGACGGTGAACAGCAGGTTGCGGTGGGCGACGAACGCCTCGGTGGCGGAGTCATTGCTCATGTCCCCACCGCGATCTCCGGGCATGGGCTGGGGCATGGCTGGCTCCTGTTCACTCTCGACTGCGTCACTCCCACCAGATGCCGGACCCTGCTGTTTTGTGACATCGGATCGGCTGCCAACCTACGTGAGGCCTGTATGTGACGCACGTCACAGATCCTCGGCGTCACACAGTTCGAGCCGTTGGCGTCATGTGGTCAACACCGCACACGACATCACCCGATAACGGGGCGGCCGCCACCATCCTGGGCGGTTCGGATAACGAGCATTCTGGAAGGAATGTCATGAGTTCAGCGCTTGAAACCCTTCGCCGTGACTTCGGCGGCGACATCATCGAACCGGGCGCGGCGGAGTACGAATCCGCCAGCCGCGCACTGTTGGCTTCGGGAAGCCCGGCCTTCGTTCTGCGGCCCGAGAGCGTCGGTGACGTGCAAGCGGGTGTCAGATTCGCCGCCGGCTCAGGGCTTGCGCTGTCCGTGCGAGGCGGCGGCCACGCCTTTGCGGGCTTCGGCACCAACGACGACGGCGTCGTGATCGACCTGGGCAGGCTCGCGCAGGTGGAGATCATCGACAAGGATCGTCACCTCGTGCGGATCGGCGGCGGCGCCACCTGGGGTCAGGTCGCGGCCGCCCTGGCCCCGCACGGCCTGGCGATCTCCTCGGGCGACACCAGGAGCGTGGGTGTCGGCGGCCTGACGTTGACCGGTGGCATCGGCTGGAAGGTCAGGAAGTACGGCCTGGCCCTGGACAACGTGGTCGCCGTGGAAGTGGTGACCGCCGACGGGCAGGTCGTGCGGGCCGCCGGGGAGGAGAACCCGGAGCTGTTCTGGGCGCTTCGCGGTGGCGGCGGCAACTTCGGGATCGTGACCGCCTTCGAGTTCGCGGCGCACCCGACGACGGACGTCTTCTTCGGCAAGATCTCCTTCCCGGCAGCCGAGGCGGCCGGCGTGCTCCAGGGCTGGGCGGAGTACGTCCGCACCGCCCCCGTAGAGCTCACCTCCATCGTCTACTTCGCCAACCCGTTCGCCGGCGGCCCCAACGCGCCGGTCGAGATCCACCTCGCCTTCGACGGCGACGACCCGGAGCTCGCGGCGCAGGCGATCGACCCGATCCGCCGGCTCGGCACGGTGATCGGCGACGATGTGGCGCTGAAGCCGTATGCGGACGTCCTCGTGGACGGCGCCACCCCGCCGCCCGGCATCCGGCTGGTGACCCGGAGCGCATTCGCCGACAAGGAGTCGGTGTCGGACGTCCTGCGGATCCTTGCCGAGGTCGGGGCGTCGGAGCGGTCGCCGTTCATCTCCGTTCGCAGCGTCGGCGGCGCGGTTTCCCGCGTCCCCGACGACGCCACCGCCTACGCCTACCGCCAGGCGGAGTTGATGCTCGTGACCACCACCGCGGGTCCCGAGCCGGTCATCCAGGCCGCCGCCCCTGCCCTGGAAGCGATCTGGGGGAGGCTCGCACCTCACGTCATCGGCGCCTACGCCAACTTCCAGGCTTCGGCCACCGAGGCGGACGTCGCCGCGATCTATCCGGCGCAGACCTACGAGCGGCTCGCCGCGGTCAAGCGTCAGTACGACCCCGGCAACCTGTTCGCCGGCAACCACAACGTCCGGCCGCAGGAGGCCTGACGGACACGGAACGACACCGGTTCGTGCCGCGGCCTGGGCTGTAACTCCGTCGCGGCCACCTTGTCCCGCGCAGACAAGGTGGCCGTTCGAACCGGACATGAATGCTCAGTCAGGCCCCCGGTTTGAGTTCCTGCAGGATGGCCTGCCCGGCCGCGCGGTTCTCGGCGGCCGGGTCCACCTCGTCGTGTACGGCCGCGATCCCCTCGTGGGCCGGCGCTTCGGCGTACCAGCTGCCCAGCTTGGGGCCAGCTCCAGCGCCTCGCGGTGCAGGGCCTCCCCGGGCAGGCCGTTGACCCCCTTGTACGACACCTGCTTCGAGTGAACCTCGAGCGCGGCGAGTAATGACCGCGGCACGGAGTCCGGGACCGAGCGGTTCCCGCCCCTCGATGAGTCCGTGCAGGTCCAGCGCTTGACCAGACGGCACAGCGTGATCACCGCGGGGCAGGGCGGTCCTGGCCATCGGCTGCCGCGCGCCCATCGTTCCCGCCTCTCCCTGTCCCGCCCGGGAGGAAACTTCCTGGGCTGAGTCGCCGCTGTTCAAGGCTGTTTCGGCTGTCCCACGGTGTCCCACCGTAGTCGTCATGCCAAGCCCGTCCGGCTGAGATGGAGTCACACGCCAAGAGCAAGAGGAGAACACCGAGATGCAGTCTCGTATGCAGAACCCCGCCGTCATCCTGTCCGGTGCGATGCAGCCCATCCAGGACATCTTCAAGGCCGTGCACTCCGGTGGGGTGGACCGGGAGATCCTGGAGCTGGTGCATCTGCGGGTCAGCCAGATCAACGGCTGCAGCGCCTGCGTCGACGGCGGCGTCAAGACCGGCCGCAAGGCCGGGGTGAGCGAGGAGAAGCTGGCCACGGTCGTGGCCTGGCGGGAGACGCCGTACTTCACCGAGGAGGAGCGGGCGGCGCTGGCGCTGGCCGAGGCTGCCACGCGGCTGGCCGACCGTCCCGACGCTGTCAACGACCAGGTGTGGGACACCGCCGCCACCTACTTCGACGAGAAGCAGCTGGCCGCGATCGTGCTGATGATCGGCGTCACCAACCTGTTCAACCGGCTCAACGCCACCACCCGCCAGATCGCCGGCGCCTGGGGCTGAGCCGCACCGGTCCCGGGCCGCAGGCTCGAACCCGCACCCCAGGACCAGGTCCCGCCTCAACCCCCGAAACCACCCACAGCCACCGAGACATCCGATAGCCGCCAGAGGAGCCTCGTGTCCACCACAGCCGACGCCAACCCCGCCAGGCCCGACGCCACGCCTTCCGGGACCGATATCGGGCCCGCCGGGACCGCCGTCAAGTCCGTCGGGTCCGACATCGGGTCCGCCGCGGGCGACACCGAGCCCATCCGCGAGTCGGCCGCGGGCAACAGCAAGCCCGGCGCGGCGAACAGCTCGTACCGCGACGTGCTGATGCGGAACCGGCGGATGGTCGGCCTGCTGGTGGGGGATCTGGTGGCGAATGCCGGCACGGGCATGCTGATCGTCGCGATGCCCGTGCAGACGCTGGCCGTACATCGGAGCGTGGATGCGGCGGTCGCGATCGCGGTGGTGGAGGCGGCGCCGTTCCTGCTGTCGACGGTGCTTGCTCTGGCCATCAGCCTGGGGCGGCTGTCCGCGCCACCTCGGCGGCTGTTGCTCGCGGACTGTGTCCTGCGCGCTGTCGTGCTCACCGGCCTGGGTGTGCTGGCGGTGGCAGGGCGGCTCACGCTGCCCATGCTGGTCGGTGGGCTGCTGCTGGGCAGCATCTTCCGGATGGCGGGCTCGAGCAGTCGCCGGCTCCTGGCGACTTCGATGGTGGGTGAGGCAGACCGGTTCGCCGTCAACGGGCTGCTGGGGGTGGGCAGCAACTTCGCGCTGCTCGTCTTCGGGCCGGTGGTCGGTGGGCTCCTGGTGGCGTCGGCCGGCGCCGGCTGGGCGCTGTTCGCCGATGCGTGCGGGGCGTTGATCCTGCTGGTGTCGCTGCTGCGGTGCGTACCGCGGACGACGGCCGTCCGCATGGAGAAGGAGTCCGGGCGTGGGCGCGAGTCGGGGTGGCGGATCCTGCGGCGGCGGCCGGTGGCCAGGCGCCTGCTCGTGGTCGTGTTCTTCTTCAACTTCCTCTACATGCCGATCGAGGTGGCTCTGCCGCTGTACGTGCGGGAGTCGCTGCACACGGGTGCGTCCGGCCTGGGGCTGCTGTGGACCGCGCTGGGCGTCGGGGCGCTCCTGGGCGCCGGGCTGGTCGACCGGCTGCGCGGCCTCCCGCAGCGCCCGCTGCTCATCGTGATCATCGCGTTGTGGGCGCTGTGCCCGATCGCGCTGGCCGGCGTCGGGAATCAGGCCGCGGCCATGGCCGTGTTCGGTCTCGGTGGTCTGATCTGGGCTCCGTTCACGCCTGTCGCGTACAGCTTCCTGCAGGCAGGCCTGCGGACGGAGGAGCAGCAGCCGGTGGTCACGCTCTGGACGACGGGCTCGACGGTGGCCGCCCCGCTCGGTCTGCTCGCCGGAGGGCCGCTGATCGTCCTGACAGGCGTCGACGCCGGCCTGGTGGTGTCCGGACTCCTGACTCTGCTGCTGGCGCCGCTGGCCGCCTGGAGCGTGCTGACGCGCGTGGAGGTCTCCTGAAGACCCTTCAGGTGGCGTGGGTGAGTTTGTCGGGGTTGGTGACCGCGTAGATGGCGCTGATCCGGGTGCCGTCGGGGGTGAGTTCGAGGACCAGAACGGCGTAGGGGGCGCCGGCGGCGAAGATGAGGGCGCTGGGGTCGCCGTTGACCTGGCGCCAGCGGATGTCGAGCCCCTCCAGCGGCTGGTGGCGGCGGGCGATGAGGACCTTGGCGACGCGTTCGCGGCCGTGGACCGGGTGGCGGCCCGCCGCGGGGGCCTTGCCGCCGCCGTCGGCCCATAGGGTGACGTCGGGGGCCAGCAGTTCCATGAGGGAGGCCAGGCTGCCGCCTTCGAAGGCGGTGCGGACGAAGCGTTCGGTGACCTCGCGCCGCAGGCCGGGGTCGACGCTGTAGCGGGGACGGCGGGCCTGGACGTGCTCGCGGGCCCGGTGGGCGACCTGCCGCACCGAGGCGGGGGTGCGGCCGAGGATCCGGCCGATCTCGGTGTGGGCGTAGCCGAACACCTCGTGCAGCACGAACACGGCCCGTTCGAGCGGCGTGAGCGTCTCCAGCACGACCATGAGGGCCATCGACACCGACTCGCCGCGCAGCACCTGTTCGGAGGCGTCGGAGACGAGCGGCTCGGGCAGCCAGGGCCCGACGTAGGTCTCTCGGCGGCGGCTGATGGCGTTCTGGCGGGCCAGGGCCTGGTTGACCGCGATGCGCACCAGGTAGGCGCGCGGGTGCTCGACTGGTGTGCCGCGCGAGCGCCGGTCCCAGGCCAGCCACGTCTCCTGCAGCACGTCCTCGGTGTCGGCCACGCTGCCGAGCATGTTGTAGACCATGGAGAACAGCAGTTCTCTGTGGTCGTCGAATTCCGCCATGCCTATAGAGAGAGTGGAGCGGCGGGGAGTGTGACATCCCTAGGATGCTGCGCCATGACGGATTTCCTGGACTCCACGCGCACCTCCTACGACACGTTCGCCGACCAATACACCGCACTTTACCGGGATGAGCTGGACCGCAAGCCGCTGAGCCGGGCGATGCTGGCCGCCTTCGCCGAGTTGGCGGACGGTCCTGTGGCCGACATCGGCTGCGGCACGGGCCGCGTCACCGCGCACCTGGACGGGCTGGGCGTGGAGGTGTTCGGGATCGACCTGTCGCCGGGGATGCTGGCCCACGCCCGGCGCGACCATCCGCACCTGCGCTTCGACGAGGGTTCGATGCTGGAGCTCGACCTGCCGGATGAGAGCCTCGGGGGTGTGCTGGCCTGGTACTCGATCATCCACACGCCGCACGAGCGGCTGCCGGAGGTGTTCGCCGGGTTCCACCGGGTGCTGCGGCCAGGCGGGGTGGTGTTGCTGGCCTTCCAGGTGGGTGACGAGCCGAAGCACTACGCCGAGGCGTTCGGGCTCACGCTGGACCTGACCTTCTGGCGCAGCCGGCCCGACGACATCGCCACCTTGCTGGGCAAGGCGGGGTTCACCGTACAGGCCAGGATGGAGTGCCAGCCGGCCGAGGACGAGCACACCCCGCAGGCCTTCCTGATGGCGCGCAAGTGAGGTGAGCATCGTGCACAGCCGGGAACGCCCGGCTGTGCACCCCGCACAGACAAACCGGACGCGTACGGCATACCGTTCAGCGCATGAGCTATCGCGTCGCCATGGACATCGGCGGCACCTTCACCGACGTCGTGTGCTACGACGAGCGGACAGGGGCCGTCGTGGCCTCGAAGGCCCCCACCACCCCCGGAGACCTGGCCGAGGGCGTGTTCGCCGCCCTGGCCCGCGTGGTCGACTCGCCCGAGGACATCTCCTTCTTCGTCCACGGCACCACGCAGGGACTCAACGCGCTGCTGGAACGCAAGGGCGCCCGCGTGCTGCTGCTGGCCAACGAGGGCGGCCGCGACGTCTACCAGATCGCCCGCGGCAACCGTGACCGCATGTTCGACCTGCGCTACCGCAAGCCCACCCCGCTGGTCCCCCGCCAGGACGTCATGGAGATCGGCGGCCGCCTCGACTGGCGCGGCCAGGAGCTCACGCCGCTGGACGAGGACGCGGTACGGCAGGCCGCCCGCAGAGCCCGCGAGGAGGGCTTCGACGCGGTGGCCGTGTGCCTGCTGTTCGCCTACGCCAACCCCGACCACGAGATCAGGGCCGGCCGGATCCTGCGCGCGGAGCTCGGCGAAGAGGTGCTGGTGGTGCTGTCGCACGAGGTGGCCCGCGAGTGGCGCGAGTACGAGCGCACCTCCTCGGCCGTGCTCGAGGCCTACACCGGCCCCGTGGTGCGCCGGTACCTGGCCAGGATCGAGCAGCGCTTCGCCGAGCGGGGCCTGGGCGTGCCGGTGCACGTCATGCAGTCCTCCGGCGGGCTGGTCAACGCCGGCTACGCGATGCGCCGCCCGCTGCAGACGCTGCTGTCGGGCCCGGTGGGCGGCACGATGGGCGGCGTGGCCGCCGCCCGCCTCCTGCAGCGGGACAACGCGATCTGCGTGGACATGGGCGGCACCTCCTTCGACGTCTCCCTGGTGGTCAACGGCCGTCCCGACGTCAGCGCCGAGGCCCGCATCGAGGGCTACCCGGTGCTGATGCCGGTGGTCAACCTGCACACCATCGGCGCGGGCGGCGGCTCGATCGCCTACTCAGAGGCCGGCGCGCTGCGGGTCGGCCCAGAGTCGGCCGGGGCCGTGCCGGGCCCCGCCTGCTACGGCAGGGGCGGCGAGCAGGCGACGGTGACCGACGCCAACGTGGTGCTGGGCCGGGTGGATCCCGCCTGGTTCGCCGGCGGGCTGATGAGCCTGGACACCGAGGCCGCGGGCGCCGCGATCGCCACGCTGGCCGAGGAGCTTGAGCTGGATCCGCTGCAGCTGGCCGAGGGCATCTGCGACGTGGCCAACGCCAAGATGGCCCAGGCCATCCGCACGCTGACCGTCGAGCACGGGGTCGAGCCGCGCGAGTTCGCGCTGGTCGCCTTCGGCGGCGCGGGCGCCATGCACGCGGTGTTCATCGCCCGCGAGCTGGGCATCTCCGAGGTGGTCATCCCGCGCTTCCCCGGCGCGTTCTCCGCCTGGGGGATGCTGGAGGCCGACGTGCGGCGCGACCTGAGCCACCCCTACTTCCGGCCGCAGGACGCGCTGCAGGGTCACGACATGGCCGCGCGGCTGGAGACGCTGCAGGAGCAGGCGCTGCAGGCGCTGGCAGGGCAGGGCGTGCCGGAGGACCGGCGGCGCGTGGAGCACGCGGTCGACATGCGCTACGAGGGGCAGGACTACACGCTGACCATCCCGCTGCGCGACGCCGGCGAGCCGGCCGAGCCGGAGTTCCTGGCCGGGATCGCCGCCCGCTACGCCGAGGCGCACACCGGCCGTTACGGTCACGCCACGCCCGAGGCGCCGGTGGAGTTCGTGATGCTGCGCAGCACCGGGTTCGGCTCCTTCCCGCGCACGGCCGCCGCCCGGGTGGCCGAGACGGATGGGGTGGCGCCGGCCGTACGGGATGTGATCTTCGACGGCGAGGTGCACCGGACGCCGGTGCTGCGCCGTGACGGGCTGGAGGGTGAGCTGGCGGGGCCGGCGATCATGGTGGAGGAGACCGCGACGACGGTGATCCCGCCCGGGTGCCTGGCCTCGGTGGACGACAACGGATTCCTGATCGTGAAGGTGGATGGCAGGCAGTGATCGACCCCGTGACGACCGAGATCATCCGCTGCGCGCTGCTGCAGGCCGCCGAGGACATGAACACCACCCTCATCCGCTCGTCCTACACGCCGGTCATCTACGAGGCCAAGGACTGCGCGGTGGCGCTGCTCGACCGCGAGCACAACGTGCTGGGCCAGTCGTCGGGGCTGCCGATCTTCCTGGGCAACCTGGAGGTGGTCACCCGCGAGACCGAGGAGCGTTTCGGTCGCGAGGTGTGGCAGGAGGGCGATGTGTGGGTGCTCAACGACTCCTACATCGGCGGCACCCACCTCAACGACGTCACCGTCTACGGCCCGATCTTCGCCGGGGGTGAGCTGGCGGGGTTCGCCGCCTCGCGGGCGCACTGGCTGGACGTGGGGTCGAAGGACCCGGGCGGGTCGATGGACTCCACCTCGATCTTCCAGGAAGGGCTGCGGCTGGGGCCCGTCAAGGTCTACGAGAACGGCGAGCCGTGCCGGGACCTGCAGGAGGTGATAGCGCGCAACGTGCGCTTCCCCCAGGCGACGTTGGGCGACCTGCGGGCGCAGGTCAGCTGTGCGATGACCGGGCAGCGGCGGCTGCGGGAGATCGTGTCGCGGTGGGGGATCGACACCGTGATGGCCGCCAGCGACGAGATCTTCGCCCAGACCGAGCGGATGGAGCGGGCCGCGATCGCCGCCATCCCCGACGGCGTCTACGACGCTTCGGGGTTCCTGGACAACGACGGCATCGATCTGGCGCGGCCGCTGCCGGTCAACGTGACGGTGGCGGTGTCGGGCGAGTCGATCCACGTGGACCTGACCGACTGCGCCGACCAGGCCACCGGGCCGGTCAACTGCGGCGCCGCCCAGGCGGTCGCCGCCGTGCGGGTGGCCTACAAGCTGCTGGTGTCGGGGGAGGTGCCGCTGAACGGCGGCTCGTTCCGCCCGCTGTCGGTGCGGACGCGGCCCGGCTCGATGCTGGCGGCGCGGTCCCCGGCGGCCTGCCAGTACTACTACTCCCACCTGGGGCTGCTGATCGACCTGGTGGTCAAGGCGCTGGCGCCTGCGCTGCCGGAACGGGCGGCCGCGGCCTCCTACGGCGATTCGATGATCGTGCAGTTCACCGGCACCGACCCGCGCACCGGCAAGCTGTACGTCTCGCAGGAGGCCACCGTCGGCGGCTGGGGCGCCTGGGAGGGCGGCGACGGCGAGAACTGCCTGATCAACAACGTCAACGGGTCGCTGCGCGACATGCCGATCGAGGTGCTCGAGACCCTGTTCCCCGTGCGGGTGACCCGTTACGAGATGCGCGCGGGCACCGGCGGCGAGGGGCGCTGGCGCGGCGGCAACGGCGTGGTGCGCGAGTACGAGTTCTGCGGCGACACCTCGCTGTCGCTGTGGTTCGAGCGTTCGGTCACCCCCGCGTGGGGCCTGGCCGGCGGCCAGGCCGGTGCGCCGCCGCGGGTGGTGCTCAACCCCGGCACGGCCGGCGAGCGGGAGATGCTGAAGGTCAACGCGCTGCCGGTGAAGGCGGGTGACGTGCTGCGCTGCGAGTCGGGCGGTGGCGGCGGCTACGGCCCGCCCGAGCTGCGCTCGCCGGCGGCCATCGCCGACGACCTGGCGCAGGGCCTCATCGAGGCCTGACCATCCCGCCACACCCCTGGTGCTGGTACGGCGGGCCACCCCTACTCGTGGTCGACGGTGACGACGATCTTGCCGAACTGGGTGCCGGACTCCATGTGCCGGTGGGCCTGGACGATGTCCTCCAGCGGGAACAGGCGGTCGACCACGGGCCGGAAGGCGCCCTCGCGCAGTCCTGAGGTGACGAACGCGGCGGCGCGGCGCAGCCGCTCGGGGTCCCTGGCGGTCTCGAGCATGGTGTAGGTGCGCATGTTGAGCGCGGGCATGCCCAGCTCGAAGCCCGGGTACGGGGTCGGCTGCCCGCTGAGCGCGCCGTACAGCGTCAGCGTCCCGCCGGGTGCCACCGCGCCGGCCAGCCGGGTGACGCCGGGGCCGGCGACGGCGTCGAAGACGTACTCGGCGCCGCGGCCGCCGGTCAGCGCGCGCACCCGGTCGGCCACGTCCTGCTCGTCGGAGACGATGACCTCGGCCGCGCCCTCCTCGATCAGGCGTCGCGCCTTGGCGCGGGTGCGGGTGACGGCGATCGGGGTGGCGCCGACCCGGTTGGCGGTGTGGATGGCGGCCAGGCCGACGCCGCTGGAGGCCGCGGTCAGCACCACCGTGTCACCGGCCCGCATCCCGCCGACCTCGACCAGCCCGCCGTAGGCGGTCACGTAGGGCATCCACACGGCGGCGCCGGCGACGGCGCCGACCTCGTCGGGGCGGTGCAGCAGCGCGGAGGCGGGCACGATCGCCCGCCTGGCGTACACGCCGTAGTCGTTCTGGGAGAAGTTCGGCACCACACTGACCGCCTGCCTGGGCTCGAAACCGGTCACCTGGGGGCCGACGGCCTCGATCACACCGGCGGCCTCGCTGCCGAGCCGGGAGGGCAGCTGTTTGACCGGTTCGATGTACACATCGCTGCGGAACAACGCCTCGGCCCTGTTGATCCCGATCGCGTCCACGCGGATCAGTACCTCGCCGGGTCCGGGCTCGCCGGGGTCGACCTCTTCCAGCCGCAACACCTCGGGCCCGCCGGTCTCATGAAAGCGCACAGTCGTCGTCATGCGGACCACTCTGGCCGCAAGTACGACGGCTGTCAAACTTTGATGATTGTCGTACTATGGGGCTCATGGGACGTACACCGGCGCATCCAGAGGTTTCCGTTTTCGACCTGCAGCGGGTGCTCGAGGCCGTGGTGGATCCGGTACGGCGCAGCATCGTCGTGCAGCTGGAGGCCGCCGGCCAGGACGTGGCCTGCGGCGGTTTCGACATCCCGGTCAGCAAGTCGACCGCCACCCACCACTTCAAGGTGCTGCGCGAGGCGGGCCTGATCAGGCAGTACTACGTGGGGACGTCGCGGATGAACGCGCTGCGCCGCGAGGAGATGGACCAGGCCTTCCCTGGCCTGCTCGACGCCCTGACCACACCGGAGGCCACGCGAGGCTGACCGTGGCTCGGGGCGGAGTGCTATGCTGATCTGTCGGACGGAATTTCTACACGCCCTGACAGACCTCCGGTTAGGAGTATAGCACGGAATGGCTAATCGTCAAGATGCTCTCAGCGAGGCCATGGCCACCGAGCAGGTCAAAGTCTCGATGCTGTACGGCAGGCTGGATGCGGCCAGGCAGCGGGCGCGCACGGCCCTGGGCGACGTCTACGCCAGGGGCACCACCGGCGGGACCAGGCAGGCGATGGTCGAGCGCGAGGTCTCCGCGGCCGAGCAGGCGCGCCGGCTGGCGCAGCTGAACGCGGTCGAGCGGGGCCTGTGCTTCGGCCGCGTCGACGACACCTCCGGCACCAGCACCTACATCGGCAGGATCGGGCTGCGCGACGAGGAACACGAGTCGGTCCTGATCGACTGGCGCGCCCCGGCCGCCCGCCCCTTCTACGTGGCCACCGCGAGCGATCCCGGCGAGCTGGTGCGCCGCCGCCACCTGCACCTGCGCGAGCGGACGGTGGTCGGCATCGACGACGAGGCCTTCGACCTGGAGCGGATGAGCGAGGGCGACCGCGACACGCTCGTCGGCGAGGCGGCCCTGCTGGCGGCGCTGCGCAGGGGCCGGACCGGCCGGATGGGCGACGTGGTGGCCACCATCCAGATCGAGCAGGACCGCGTCATCCGCTCCGCGCTGCAGGGGGCGCTGGTCGTGCAGGGCGGGCCCGGCACCGGCAAGACGGTCGCGGCGCTGCACCGCGCCGCCTTCCTGCTCTACACCCACCGCGACACGCTGGAGCGGCGCGGCGTGCTCGTGGTCGGGCCGAACCCGATGTTCCTGCGCTACATCAGCCAGGTCCTGCCCGCGCTGGGCGAGACGCAGGTGGTCATGGCCATGCTGGGCGAGCTGTTCCCCGGCGTGCGCACCGGCCTGCCCGACGAGCCGGGCGCCGCCGTCGTCAAGGGCGACGTGCGCATGGCCGAGCTGGTGGCGCGAGCCGTACGCGATCGCCAGCGCGTCCCCCGGGGCGATCTCGAGGTCGAGGTGGACGGGGTGCGGATGGTGGTGCCGCACGAGGAGTGCGTGCGGCTGCGCGAGCGGGCCAGGGCGGTGCGGCTGCCGCACAACATGGCGCGCAAGCTGTTCGTGACCGAGCTGCTGCGGCAGCTGGCCCTGGCCGAGGCGCGGGCGGTGGAGGCCGCGCTGCGCCTGGAGGAGATCGACTTCGGCGAGCCGGAGCTGAACGAGCCGATCGAGCTGGACAAGGACCTCGACGAGGTTGACCTGGAGCTGGCCGGCGAGCGGCTGTGGGGCGAGCCCGCGGTACGGCGGGCGGCCGAGGAGCTGTGGCCGGAGCTGACCCCGCAGCGGCTGATCGGCGAGCTGCTCGCCGACTCCGACACGCTGTGGGCGGTGTGCCCGTCGGGGCTGGACTGGGAGGCGCTGGTGCGCCCCGCGGACGCGCCGTGGACGGTGGGCGACGTGCCGCTGCTCGACGAGGCGGCCGAGCTGCTCGGCGAGGACGACACCGCCCGCCGCCTGGCCGACAGGCAGGCCGGCGACGACTGGCAGGAGCAGGAGCTGTACGCGCGCGAGGTGCTCGACGTCACCGGCCTGATGGAGGAGGGCATCTTCGTGCGGGCCGACGTGCTCGCCGAACGGCAGGCCGACGCGGGAGCGGAGCTGACCACCGCCGACCGGGCGGCGGCCGACCGGGCATGGGCCTACGGACACGTGATCGTGGACGAGGCGCAGGAGCTGTCGGCGATGGCCTGGCGGATGGTGATGCGCCGGGTGCCGGCCAAGTCGCTGACCGTGGTGGGCGACCTGGCCCAGACGGGGTCGGCGGCGGGGGCGAGCTCGTGGGGCCAGGTGCTGGATCCGCATCTGGCCGGGCGCTGGCGCGAGGAGCGGCTGATGGTCAACTACCGCACGCCGGTGGAGATCATGCGGGTGGCGGCCGACGTGCTGCGGTCCTTCGATCCCGGCCAGGAGGTGCCGGATTCGGTCCGCGAGGGCGAAGCCGAGCCGCGGGCGGTGCGGACCGGGCTGGGCGGGCTGCTGCGGGTGGTGGCCGAGGAGCTGGAGGCGATAGAGGAGGGGCAGGTCGGCGTCATCGTGCCCGATGCCCTGCACGAGGCCGTCTGCGCGCTGCTGCCGGCGGGGGATCTGGACGCCCAGGTGGTGGCGCTGACCGTGACGCAGGCCAAGGGCCTGGAGTTCGACGCGGTCGTGGTGGTGGAGCCCGGCTCCATCCTGGCGCAGTCCGAGATGGGGGGCAGGGACCTGTACGTGGCGGTCACCAGGGCCACGCGCCGCCTGACGGTGGTGTACGAGGACGTGCTGCCTGACGTGCTGGGTCGGCTGGCTTAGAAATCTACTTTGTAAAGGCGGTGGGTGAGTGAAAAATCGGCATCCACCCACCAAAACCCACTATCAACAGTGGAGGGACCGGCGCGGCCACGGTTCTGGATGGCGTTGCGGCGAGTTACTGTCACCGACTCGCCGCAAGCGCCGGTCGCGGGTCCTCAGCCGGAGTGCGGTGGGCGGCCGGTGGCCGTGGCCTGCCGTACAGGATCATCATTCGCATTCGAAGAGTTTGGCGGCCACGCGCTGGATCTCGGTGACGGCGTGGTCGAGGGCGCGCAGGGTGGCGGTGTCGAGGTGCTCCATGATGCGGCGGTAGTGCTCGAGGCCGGCTTCGCTGATGTCGGTCATGAGGCGCTGGCCCGCGGGGGTGAGTTCGACGCGGCGCACGCGGCGATCGTGGGGGTCCTCGCGGCGGGTGACCAGGCCGTGGCCGACGAGGCGGTCGACGATGCCGGTGACGGTGGCCAGGCCGACGCCGAGGCTGTGGGCGAGGTCCTGGCCGGAGGCCGAGCCGCTGACCGACAGAAGCATGACGACCTTGAGCTGGCGCATGGTGAGGTTGGTGGAGAACAGCGGTGATTCGTACTGGGCGAACAGTCGCCCCAGGTCGCGCTGGGTTTGGGTGATCCTTTGGATCAAATCTTCACGGTCGACGTCCACACTCACCTCTCGCTTCCTGAGAAGGTTATCAGGAAAGTCAAAGCTCCCTAAATATTTGTCTAGGGCGAAGTGTTAATGTGGGGCGAACTCTTGAAGGGGACTCCCATGACCGCTCTCGCCCGGTTGAGTCTTGCCAACCGCACGCTCGTGATCTTGATGGCGTTGGTGCTCAGCGCGTTCGGCGTTTTCGCGATTCCGCAGCTCAAGCAGCAGTTGCTGCCCTCGCTCTCTTTCCCTGGCGCGTTCGTGATCGCCCCGTACGTGGGGGCGTCGCCGGAGATCGTCGAGGATCAGGTGACCAAGCCGATCGAGGATTCCTTCCAGGGCATCCCCGGTCTTGAGAAGATCACTTCGGTGTCGAAGGAGGGCTTGGCGCAGGTCCAGGTCGCCTTCGAGTACGGGACCGACATCGAGTCGTCGGTCAGCAAGATGCAGCAGGCGGTGAGCCGGATCCAGGCGCAGCTGCCCGATGGCGTGGATCCGCAGGTGGTGGCCGGTAACACCGACGACATCCCGGTGCTGGTGCTGGCGGTGGGTGACGGCGGCGACGAGCGGGCGATGGCCGACAAGCTGCGCAAGATCATGGTGCCGGAGTTGCAGGGCATCGAGGGGGTGCGGGAGGCGCAGGTCACCGGCACTCGTGACGAGGTCGTGACGATCACGCCGGATGCCAAGAAGATGGCTCTGCACGGGGTTTCCGCGGCGCAGATTCCTGATGTGTTGAAGGCCAATGGCACGCCGATTCCGGCGGGGACGTTGACGGCGGACAACAAGTCGCTGTCGGTGCAGGTCGGTTCGCGGGTGGATTCGATCGCCAAGCTGAAGGATCTGTATCTGACGCCGGCGCAGCCGCAGGCGGTCCCGCAGCAGGCTCAGGGCAGGCCGCAGTCCGGTCAGCCGCAGGCGGGCCGCCCCCCGGCGCAGCAACAGCAGCAGGTGCCGGTGCAGCAGCCGAAGCCGCTCAAGCCAGTCAAGCTGGGTGATGTCGCCGAGATCAAGCAGGGTCTGGCCGACGCGACGACGATCACGCGGACGGACGGCAAGACGAGTCTGGGTGTGTCGGTCACGATGACGCCCGACGGGAACGCGGTGTCGATCTCGGACGCGGTGCGCGACAAGCTGCCGGAGCTGACCAAGCAGCTGGGTGATTCGTCGGACACGGCGGTCGCGGTGGTGTTCGACCAGGCGCCGTATGTGACGGAGTCGATCGAGTCGCTGACGACCGAGGGTCTGCTGGGGCTGGCGTTCGCGGTGCTGGTGATCCTGGTGTTCCTGCTGTCGGTGCGGTCGACGCTGGTGACGGCGGTGTCGATCCCGCTGTCGGTGGTCATCGCGTTGATCGCGCTGTGGGCGGGCGACTATTCGCTGAACATGCTGACGCTGGGCGCGTTGACGATCGCGGTGGGCCGGGTGGTCGACGACTCGATCGTGGTGTTGGAGAACATCAAGCGACATCTGGGGTACGGCGAGGCCAAGCTGTCGGCGATCCTGGCGGCGGTGCGTGAGGTTTCGGGCGCGGTGACGGCGTCGACGCTGACGACGGTGGCGGTGTTCGCGCCGATCGCGGTGGTGGGCGGCATGGTGGGCGAGTTGTTCGGCCCGTTCGCGATCACGGTGTCGGTGGCGTTGCTGGCGTCGTTGCTGGTGTCGCTGACGGTGGTGCCGGTGCTGGCGTACTGGTTCCTGAAGGCGCCGAAGCTGACTCCTGAGCAGGCGCGGGTGCAGCGTGAGGCGGCCGAGGCGCGTGAGCTGCGCAGCCCGTTGCAGCGCGCGTATCTGCCGGTGTTGCGGTTCGCGACACGGTTCAAGCTGGTGACGGTGCTGATCGGGTTGGCGGTGTTCGTCGGCACGATGGGGTTGGCGGGCAGGTTGCAGACCAACTTCCTGGATTCTTCCGGTCAGAACACGATCGCGATCAGTCAGAAGATGCCGGTGGGCACGGATCTGGCGACGACGGACGCGGCTGCCAAGCGGGTGGAGTCGGTGCTGTCGCAGGTTGACGGGGTGGAGACGTACCAGGTCAACGTGGGTGGCGGTAACCAGATGCGCGGCGGTGTGGGTGGCGGCGCTGACCGGGCCTCCTACAACGTGACGGTGAAGGACGGTTTCGACACGCCGAAGCTGGAGCAGGCGCTGCGTGACCGGCTGGCGGGCTTGTCGGGGGTGGGTGAGGTGAAGGTCGGCGGTGCTGAGTCCGGCGGTTTCTCCTCCGACTCGGTTCAGGTGGTGGTGAGTGGCGCTGACACCACGGCGCTGAACACGGCGGCCGAAACGGTGAAGACGGCGATGACGCAGGTGTCGGGGCTGCGGGATGTGGCTTCGGATCTGGAGGCCAGTGCGCCGCGGATCGAGGTGCAGGTCGATCGGGAGAAGGCCGCGGCCAAGGGGTTGTCGGAGGCTCAGGTCGGTCAGGCGGTGGCGCAGGCGTTCAGGGGTGCGCCGCTGGGGCAGATCACGATGGATGGTCGTTCTTCTGACCTGGTGTTGCGTGGCGGTGACGCGCCGGCTGATGTCGCGGCGGTGGAGAAGTTGAAGCTGCCGACCGCGGGCGGGCTGGTGAAGCTGTCGTCGGTGGCCGAGGTCAAGCAGGTGGCGGGGCCGACGCAGGTGACCAGGATCGATGGTGATCGTTCTGCGACGGTGTCGGCGAAGACGACCGGTAGTGACCTGGGTGCGGTGACGCAGGAGCTGAAGAAGAAGCTGGACGCGACGGGCGTGGCCTATGAGATGGGCGGCGCGTCGGCGGATCAGCAGAAGGCGTTCTCGGATCTGGGGCTGGCGATGCTGGCGGCGATCGCGATCGTCTTCATGATCATGGTGGCGACGTTCCGGTCGTTCGTGCAGCCGCTGATCCTGCTGGTGTCGATTCCGTTCGCGGCGACGGGCGCGGTGGGGTTGCTGGTGGCGACCGGCACGGCGATGGGTGTGCCGGCGCTGATCGGCATGCTGATGCTGATCGGGATCGTGGTGACGAACGCGATCGTGCTGATCGACCTGATCAACCAGTATCGGGAGCAGGGCATGGGCGTGGTCGAGGCGGTGATCGAGGGTGGCCGGCGCAGGTTGCGGCCGATCCTGATGACGGCGGTGGCCACGATCTGCGCGCTGACGCCGATGGCGTTGGGGATCACGGGCAAGGGCGGGTTCATCTCGCAGCCGCTGGCGATCGTGGTGATCGGCGGGTTGATCTCCTCGACGCTGCTGACGCTGGTTCTGGTGCCGACGCTGTACACGATGGTGGAGCGGGCCAAGGAGCGGATGCGCCGCAAGCCTGCCGAGCCGAAGCACGAGGCGCGCGAGCTGACGCCGACGGGCTGAGTTCGTCTCTGGTGGTGGCGGGCCGCCGTTGCGGCCCGCCACCGCTTGTTTCTGGTACGGCGGGCCGCCCTTACGGCCGCCGGCCGTACTTCGGTTGCGGGCCTGTGACCGGCGCTGCCGGCGAGTCGGCGACGGTGGCCCGCCGCAACGGGGCACGGGACCGGTTTGGCGTGGCCAAGCGGTCCCGTGCTTGCGTTGTCAGGCGCACCACCAGCGGATGCCCTGCCACTGGGCGAAGTAGCGGGTCCACTGGTTCCAGTGGCTGCCGCCGGGCTGCAGGACGACGCAGCTGGGGTCGGGGCCGCGGCGCTTGACCTGGTAGGAGACGGCGTAGTTGCAGTTGTTGGTGACCTTGACCGTCTGGGTGACCTTGCCGGTCCAGTGCTGGACGCTGACGCACCAGCTGGCCGCGGCGGCGCTGGTGGCCGTGGTGGCCTGGGCGGGGGTGGCGCCGAGGGCGCCGAGTGAGATGGCGGCGGCCGCGGCGGCGGTGCCGATGATGGTTCGCATGTGATGTCCTCCCCGTGTGGGTTGTGCTGATGGGCAGGACGGTAGGTCGGGCTGTGTTGATGTTGTGTTGAGTCCGTGTTGAGGGTGGCCGCGCCGTACCGGGTGGTGGGCGCTAATACACTGGGGCGATGTGACGCTGAAGCCGCATATCCCTGATGTCCTGGCCGCCCGGTACGCCTCGCCGGAGCTGGCTCGCCTGTGGTCTCCCGAGTACAAGGTCGTGGCCGAGCGCCGGCTGTGGCTGGCGGTGCTGCGGGCGCAGGCCGAGCTGGGGGTGGCGGTGCCTGAGGGGGCGGTCGCCGCTTACGAGAAGGTGGTCGAGCAGGTCGATCTGGCCTCGATCGCCGAGCGGGAGCGGGTGACCCGGCACGATGTGAAGGCCCGCATCGAGGAGTTCAACGCGCTGGCCGGGCACGAGCAGGTGCACAAGGGCATGACCTCGCGTGACCTGACCGAGAACGTGGAGCAGCTGCAGATCCGCGACAGTCTGCTGCTGGTACGTGACCGGGTGGTGGCGTTGCTGGCGCGGCTGGCCAGCCTGGCCGAGCAGCACGAGGCGACCGTGGTGGCGGGCCGTTCGCACAATGTGGCGGCGCAGGCGACCACGCTCGGCAAGCGGTTCGCGACGGCGGCCGATGAGCTGCTGGTGGCCTTCCGGCGGCTGGAGGAGCTGGTGGAGCGCTATCCGCTGCGCGGCATCAAGGGGCCGGTGGGCACGGCGCAGGACATGCTGGACCTGCTGGGTGGCGACCGGGCCAGGCTGGCGGCGCTGGAGGAGCGGGTGTCGGGGCATCTGGGCTTTTCCCAGCGGTTCGTCAGCGTGGGTCAGGTGTATCCGCGTTCGCTGGATTTCGAGGTGGTGACGGCGCTGGTGCAGCTGGCGGCGGCGCCGTCGTCGCTGGCCAAGACGATCCGGTTGATGGCCGGGCACGAGCTGGTCACCGAGGGGTTCAAGGAGGGGCAGGTCGGTTCGTCGGCGATGCCGCACAAGATGAACACCCGTTCCTGTGAGCGGGTCAACGGCCTGACGGTGGTGCTGCGGGGTTACGCCTCGATGGTGGGGGAGCTGGCCGGCGATCAGTGGAACGAGGGCGACGTGTCGTGCTCGGTGGTGCGGCGGGTGGCGTTGCCGGATGCGTTCTTCGCCTTCGACGGGCTGGTGGAGACGATGCTGACGGTGCTGGACGAGTTCGGCGCGTTCCCTGCGGTGATCTCGGCGGAGCTGGATCGGTATCTGCCGTTCCTGGCGACGACGAAGATGCTGATGGCCGCGGTGCGGGCGGGTATGGGCCGTGAGCAGGCGCATGAGCTGATCAAGGAGCACGCGGTCGCGGCGGCGCTGGCGATGCGTGCCAGCGGGGTGGGTAACCGGCTGCTTGATCTGCTGGCGGCCGACGAGCGTTTCCCGCTGGACCGGGCGCGGCTGGATGAGCTGCTGGCCGATCGGGTGTCGTTCACGGGCGCTGCCGCCGATCAGGTGGAGGCGGTGTCGCAGCAGGTGGGTCAGGTCGTGGCGGCATATCCGGAGGCGGCTGCTTATCGGCCCGGCGCCATCCTGTGATCGTCGAGCTCGACACGGTCGGGCGGCTTCGTTCGGCGTGCGGGGACGACGATCTGGTCGTGTGGGTGGCTCAGGGGCTTTCGGGCGGTTTTCGCGCGTGGGCGTCGGGTGACGCGGTGGTGGCGGCGGGGCCTGGGGTGTCGCGCCGTGACCGGCTGGCGGTCTGGGGTGGTACGGCTGCCGCCGCGTCTTTGGTGCGGCATGCGCTGGGGGAGCTGGGGCCGTCGTATCGGCCGTTCGGTGACGCCGCGTTGGTGCGTGCGGTGTCGCGCCGGGTGCCTGGGCTGCGGGTGGCCGGGGAGTTTCTGTGGATGAGCCTGGCTCCTGCCGGCGGGGCTTCTTCTGGGCTTCCCGGCGCGCCCGGGCCTGTTGACGCGCCGGGGCCCGTTGACGCAGCGGGGTTTGTAGGCGTGTCGGGGATTGCTGGCGTGCCGGGGTTAGTGGGCGTGGCGGCTCACGGGGGTGCGCCCGCGTCGCGGGGCGGTGGCTCGGAGGTCGGGTGGCTGGCGGTCGAGGAGGAGCCTGAGGTGGCCGAGATGCTGGCCAGGGAGGCTCCGGGGTCGTATGCGGTGCCCGGGATCGCGGGTGTGCGGCGATGGGCGGGCATCCGGCTGGACGGGGTGCTGGCGGCGGTGGCGGCCGACGCCTGGAGCGCGCCGAGCGTGGGGTTGCTGGCCGGGGTGGCCACGGACGCGCGTTTCCGGGGGCGCGGGCTGGCGGCCAGGGTGTGCGGGTGGGTCACCCAGCACCTGCTGGCCCGCCACGGCCGCGCGGCCCTCATGGTCGACGGCGACAACCTCGCCGCCATCACGGTCTACGAACGCCTCGGCTACCACCCTCGCCCCGTAGCAGCCGCCGCCCTCACCTGACACCCACGTAGACGGCTCCCCGCAGGCCCACGTCCTGTGAGCTCCTCGCTGATGCGCGAGGAGCTCGTGGCGCCGGCGCAGTGCTGACGCGACACCACGCACACCACCACCCCCCAGGCGCCGGGTCAGCCCGGAACTCCCATAGCTACGGCGAGGGGCAGAGTAGGTACGGTTGTTAGGAACTGCGTGCGGTCGTCGTGCTCGGGTAGTTGTGTCGCCAGCTGACGCATGATCGGGTACTCGTCGGGGTCGAGTTGCGCCCACCGTGCGGCGATGTCTTCGAGTACGGCCGTGCGGGTGGAGGCGGGCGCGGGCGGCGTTCTGTCCGGCGACGCCGAGGATGTAGTTCCCGAGCGCGGATTCGCAGTCGAACTGTGCTCGCCGGTGGACACCGAGCGCCTGGAGGTGCCCGCCGCCGTAAGGGCAGGGCAGCATGATCCGCCGCTCCATCACCTGGCGGAACCTGCATGCAGACAACGTCTGCCTCCGTCAGATCGTCACCAGGGCGAACGTCGTCTAAGGCGGCACTAGACGAGGATGACGCGGCGGCCGCGTGTGTGGCCGGCGCGGCTGTCGATGTGCGCCTTTGCGGCTTCGGCCAGCGTGTAGGTCTTGTCGACCGGGATGTGGAGCTTCCCCCGCGCGATGAGCGCGGCGGCCTCGGCGAGTGCTTCCGGCACGCTTCCGGCCTCGCCGGAGAATCGGACGCCGAACTGCGGCGCGCTGAGGTCGGCGATGGAGACGACCTTCTGCGGGTCCCGGGTCAGCTCCAGGAGTTCGGGAATCACGCCGGAGCCGGCGAGATCGAGGGCTGCGTCGATGGGACCGAGCCGGCGCACTCTGTCGACCCAGCCGGGGCCGTATGTCGTGGCGAGGGCACCGAGGCTGCGCAGATAGTCCTGGTTGGCCGCCCCGGCCGTGCCGATCACCGTGATGCCACGGTCGCGGGCGATCTGCAGCACCGCGGACCCGACTCCGCCGGAGGCGCCACTGACAAGGAGCGTCTGCCCGGGTTGGACGCCGACCTGGCCGATGATGCGCAGCGCGGTCTCGACCACGGAGGGATACCCGGCCGCCTCTTCGAAGGACAGGCCGTCGGGCATCCGAGCCCAGGCCGAGAGCACGGCGAACTCGGCGTAGGTGTCAGCGCCTTCGCCGAACACGCGGTCGCCGATTTCGAACCCTTCGACGCCGTCCCCGATCTCGTCGACCACTCCTGAGGCGTCCAGTCCGACTCCGGCGGGCAGCTGGATCGGATGGGCCTTCAGGATCTGGCCTTCACGGATTCTCCAGTCGACGGGGTTCACGCCTGCTGCCCGCACCGCTATGCGTACCTGGCCGGGGCCCGCGTGGGGTTCCTCGGCCTCAATGATGTGCAGGACGTCCGGACCGCCGAACTCGGTGAAGTTCACTTTCTTCATGCGGCAGACCATAACACTAACGGTTAGCTTTTTGAAACGGTTGTGTTTTCGCACCTGGTAGTGTGAGCTCATGACCGAGCAGCCCGGACGCCGCGAGCGCAAGAAGGCCGCAACCCGCCAGAAGATCGCCGGCACCGCCCTGCGCCTGTTCGCCGAGCGCGGCTACGACGCGGTGGGCATCCGCGAGGTGGCCGCCGAGGCCGACGTGGCCGTGACCACGCTCTTCTCCCACTTCAGCTCGAAGGAAGCCCTGGTCTTCGAGCAGGACGAGGACTTCGAGCAGCGCCTCGTACTGGCGGTCACCGACCGCCGGCCGTACGAGGCGCTCATCCCCGCCCTGCGCCGCGAGATCCACGCCATGGTGCAGCACTGCACGGCGGACGGCGCCGCCCCGCTGTGGCGCATGATCGAGGAATCACCGGCGCTGCGGCAGTACGAGGAGTCGATGAGGCAGCGCCACGCCCGGTCGCTGGCAACGGCCATCGCCGCCGACCTGGACTTGCCGCAGACCACGCCGACCTGCAGCGCGATCGCACGCTTCGTGGTCGACGCCTTCTCGGTCGCCCGCGAAACGGACGACCCGCAAACCGCGGTGGACGAGATCTTCCGCATGATCGAGGCGGCTTGGGCGGTCGCCGGTGCCACTCCACCTACGCGGGAGAGCGTTGCGGTGTGAGGCGCAGGTGCCCCCACCCCCGACTTCGGCATGGCACTGTTCGTGAACTTCCAGCAGTCCTGGACCATCTCGACCCTCAGTCTCAGCAGCGCACCGTCGAAGACCGCCGCCGAGACCTTCGCACTCGTCTTCGCCGACTTGCGGGAAGGCCGCCTGAAGCCGGTGGTGCACGGCACCTTCCCGCTGGACGAAGCCGCGGCCGCGCACACTCTGCTGGAGTCCCGCGCCACCTTCGGCAAGATCGTTCTGACCGTCTGATTCGGCGGGACGAGCAGATCACCCGGTTGTACTGCCTGATGGGTGGTTCGCCTGGCCGGAAGCAGCGGCTGTCGGCCCGCCCGGACGGTGCTGCGGTCGACGCGGCGCGTGTGCCTGCCGTACCTGGTCGTTGCGTTGGCCGGTCACAGGTACGGCAGGCACACGCGCAGGTGGCTGGGCGCCCCGGCGGCCACCCGGGATCGCCAGGCCTGCAGGACGGCGGGCGCGGTGTCGGCGAACAGGTTCTTCGGCTTCGGGAGGGGTCAGCGTTTGAAGAGGAGGCGCCAGGGCATCAGGGCGGATTCGAGTTGTACGCGCAGGCTCATCTTGGATGCCCCGGCGTGGCGGTCGGAGAAGTGGATGGGGATCTCCACGATCGTCATTCCGGCCTTGGTGGCGCGGTAGTGCATTTCGACCTGGAAGCTGTAGCCGCCGGAGGAGATGTCGGCAAGGTCGAGTTCGGCCAGGCTGGTGGCGCGCCAGATCTTGAAGCCGGCCGTGACGTCGCGCAGCCGCATCCGCAGGATCGCCCGTACGTAGAAGCCCGCCCACGCCGACAGTGCCCTCCGGTGCCAGCTCCATTCGGCCGCGAGCGTCCCGCCGGGCACGTAGCGGCTGCCGATGACGCACGCCGCTTCGGTGGCCTCGGCCGTGCCCAGCAGCCGGGGTACGGCGTCGACCGGGTGTGACAGGTCGGCGTCCATCTGGACCACGTAGTCGGCGCCGTGGGCCAGGGCGGTGTTGAGCCCTTCGACGTAGGCGCGGCCGATGCCTTGCCGTCCCGGCCGGTGCACGACCTCGACCCGGCCCGGGTGCGTTTCCGCCAGCTCGTCGGCGATCTTGCCAGTGCCGTCGGGGGAGTTGTCGTCAACCACGAGCAGCCGCAGCCCGTCGACCGGCAACGCCAACAGCTGCTCGGCGATAAGCGGCAGGTTGTCGGCCTCGTTGTAGGTCGGGATCACCACGGTGACCGTCGGGGGGCGTTCCTTGCTCGTCGGCATCCCCGCCACTTTAGCGCCCGTCCGTCCCCCCAGGGGCCCGGCCTTACGCGCTGTTCACCTGCTCCTGTATGGCAGGCCACCCCACCGCCCCCGTCCCGCGGTGCTGCCAAGGCTTGACCGGGCTGCCAAGACTCGACGCACCATCGAACGCACCGAACTCGCTCCGCCGTCAGCGACGTCATCGCGACGGAGTGGCCTATGGCCCCGAGGGGCGTCTCATTCGTCCGGCGGTCACACTTTGCCGAGTTCATCCGTCAGTGGGGTGTAACAGCGAACACGGATAGGAGATCCTTATGGACGCCCGTTTCAACTACTACGGCAACCCCGTCGTGGCCAAGTACATGAAGTACCTCCAGTCGGCGGGCAAGGTCCTGGCGGACTCGACGTTGCCGGCCGCGACGCGGCATCTGGTGGAGATCCGGGCCAGCCAGATCAATGGCTGCGCCGTCTGCGTCGACATGCACACCAAGGACGCCGCGCACGCCGGGGAAACCTCAGTGCGCCTGAACCTGATCGCGGCCTGGCGGGAGGCCACGGTCTTCACCGACGCCGAGCGGGCCGCCCTGGAACTGACCGAGCAGGGCACCCGCCTCGCCGACGCCGCCGGTGGCGTCACCGACGAGGCCTGGGCGAATGCCGCCAAGCACTACGACGAGGACCAGCTCGCGGCTCTGGTGTCCGGCATCGCCCTCATCAACACCTGGAACCGGATGAACGTCATAGTCCAGCAGCCCGCCGGCGACTACCAGCCCGGCCAGTTTGGGTAACCCGACAGACGCCAGATCGTGGGAACCGCTGGACGCCGGGCGGCCCCAGCTTGACGTCTTGACCGCCAGACCGGGCTATCGGGCGGGAAGCATCGCCAGGCCGGGGCTGGCCGGGTGGAGAGCTAAGGCACGCCGGGTTGGCCACCCGTTAAGGCAGGCCGGGTTGGCCAGGCGTGCGGCAAGGGGGCGAGTACGCCGGGGCCCGCGCCGCCGGACACATTCTGGCGTTCTCAGGCGCCGAGTTGGCGAGAAGAGGTCCGGCGCCGGGTGTGGCGGGAAGCGGGGCCGAGGAGCGGGGTTCCGGATGGCGTGGCGGCGGCCTGCCGTACAGAAGAGACATCCATCGCCGTACAGAAGAGATCGCCGTACAGGAGCGGTATCCGCAAGCACGCACAGAGCTGCACGGAGGGGGCTCTGAGCTGGGCGGACATAATTCGGGTGTGCCGGAACCTTGGGTCAGGCAGAGTTGACGGGGTGATGTCCGATTTTGTGCCGGGGATTGAGCTTTCCCGGGCGTTTTATGGAGAAGTGGTGGCGCCGCGGCTGGCCGGGGTGCCGCACAGTGCCGCGTTGATCGGGCCCGGCTCGGAGGTGCTGGCCTTCGACACGCAGCGTTCGGCCGATCATGACTGGGGGCCGCGCGTGCTGGTGTTCGTCGCGCCGGAGGATGTGGCCGAGGTGCGGGCTCGGGTGGTGGCGGGGTTGCCTGAGCGTTTCGGCGGTTATCCGACGGTGTTCGACTACCACGGCGTGGTCGGGCCCGGCGTGGTGGTGACGGATCTGGAGTCCTGGCTGCAGGAGCGGCTCGGGTTCGACCCGCGCCACGGGATGGGGCTGGTCGACTGGCTGGCGCCGCCGTGGCAGAGCCTGGCCGAGGTGACGTGCGGCGAGGTGTTCCACGACGGGCTGGGCGAGCTGGAGGAGGTGCGGCAGGCGCTGCGCTGGTATCCGCGTGACGTGTGGCGGTATGTGCTGGCCTGTCAGTGGCAGCGCATCTCGCAGGAGGAGCCGTTCCCCGGACGGTGTGCCGAGGTGGGCGACGAGATCGGCTCGGCGGTGGAGGGGGCGCGGCTGGCGCGGGAGGTGATGCGGCTGGCGCTGCTGCTGCGGCGCCGGTATCCGCCGTACGGCAAGTGGCTGGGCAGTGCGCTGGCCCGGGTGCCGGGGTCGGCGGAGCTGGCGGAGTCGTTGCGGCAGGCGGTGACGGCCCGTTCGTGGCGGGAGCGGGAGGAGGGGTTGTCGGCGGCGTACATGCGGCTGGCCAGAGTGCAGAACCGGATGGGTCTGGCGGCCGAACAGGACGTGCGGGTGCGGCCCTTCTTCGAGCGGCCGTTCCGGGTGATCGGCGGGGAACGGTTCGTGCGGGCGCTGCTGGCGGAGGTGAACGATCCTGCGGTGCTGGCATTGCCGCTGGTGGGGTGCGCGGACCAGGTGTCGGACTCGGTGGATCTGCTCACCCATCCCGACCGGGCGCGGGCCGTCACCGTGGCCGCTCTCGGCCTGCATCAAGCCGCCGCTTGAGCGCTCGGGCCGCCGGGTGATAGAAGGTTGTTCGGTGCGATTCCAAGGTGCGGCGGTGACAGCCCGCCGGTTCCGCCGGTTGCGGCGGGACGACTCGGTGTGATTCCGGGCCATGCGGTGACACCCCGCCACCTCTCGGGCCTGCCTGGCCCCTGGTCTTCCTGCTGTGGAGAGGTGGTGTGGCATGTTCACCGGCAACATCGGGGAAATCGGCACGGTGGTGGCCGTCGACGAGGCGCGCATCGCGGTCAGCGCGCCCGAGGCGGCCGCCGGCGCGCCGGGTTCGATCTGCCTGAACGGCGTGGGCCTGACGGTCCTGCGGACCGCGGACGAGACGCGGGCGCTGGAGGCCTCGCTGTCGGCCGAGACCCGGCGCAGGTCGACGCTCGACCAGATCAGGCCGGGCGCGCGGGTCAACGTGGAGGCGCCGCTGGCGCTGGGTGACCCGCTGGCCGGTCACCTGGTCCAGGGAAACGTCGACGCCGTCGGGAAGGTCGTGCGGATCGACGACGAGGGGGCCGCGCGGCGGGTGTGGATCAAACCGCCCGAGCGGTTCCTCTCGCTGATCGTGGCGAAGGGGCAGATCGCGGTCGACGGCGTCAGCCTGACCGTCGCCGAGGTGGCGCGCGACCGGTTCGCGGTGACATTGATCCCGCTGACGCTGCAGGCCACCACGCTGTCGCGGCTGTCGGCCGGCGATCGGGTGAACCTGGAACCCGACCTGGTGGTCCGTCTGGTGCGGCGCCGCTCGCCGGGCCTGGAGCGGGAGGTGGCCGGCGTGGTCGCGGCGCTCGCCTGGTCGGGGCGGCGCTCGGGCGGGCGGGGTGTGCAGCAGGCGCTGACGCAGCTGGCCGCCGGGGGAGCGGTGGTGATCTGGGACCCCGACCGGGAAGGCGAGGGCGACGTGGTGTTCGCGGGGGCGCGGCTGCGGCCTGAGGCGTTCACCTTCCTGCTCACCCAGGTGTGCGGGCATCCGACGGTGCCGTGCGCTCCGGAGGTCCTGGACCGGCTGGAGATCGGCCCCGTCCCCGGCCCGGGCGACCGGCACGGCACCCGCCCGCACGTCCCGGTGGATCTGGCCGCCGCGACCGGCACCGGGGTGTCGGCCGCTGAACGCGCCGCGACCGTGCGCCGCCTGGCCCACCCGGAGGCCCGGCCGCAGGACTTCCTGCGGCCCGGGCACGTGTTCCCGCTGGCCGCCCGCCCGGGAGGGCTGCCCGAGCGCGCCGGCCACACCGAGGCGACCGTCGCCTTGTGTGTGGCGGCGGGGCTGCCGCCCGTCGGGGTGTGCTGCGAGGTCATGAACGCCGACGGCACCATGGCGGGCGCCGCCGACCTGGAGGTCGCCGCCCTGCGCTGGGGGCTGCCCCTGCTGGACGTGGCCGACCTCAGGAAGCATCTGTGACGTGAACGCCAACCCGTACCAGAGGATCGGCCTCGGCTACGCCGACCACCGCCGCCCCGATCCGCGGATCGCCGGCCTGATCGACCACGCTCTGGGATCGGCCCGCACGGTGGTCAACGTGGGCGCCGGGACCGGCTCCTACGAGCCGTACGGCCGGCAGGTCACCGCCGTGGAGCCGTCCAGCGTGATGATCGCCCAGCGTCCCCGCGGCGCGGCGCCGGTCGTCCAGGGTTACGCCGAGTGCCTGCCCTTCCCCGACCGGTCGTTCGACGCCGCGATGGCGATCCTCACCGTCCACCATTGGACCGACGTGGCCGCGGGCCTGGCCGAGCTGCGCCGGGTGTCGGCCCGGCAGGTCGTCCTGACCTGGGATCCCGTCGTCACGGCCCGGTTCTGGCTGGTCGCGGAGTATCTCCCGGAGATCGCCGCGGCCGATGCCCGGCTCGCCGCCCTCGACGTCGTCCTGCATCACCTGGGGCCGGCTTCCGTCGTCGCGGTCCCGGTGCCGGCCGACTGCACCGACGGGTTCCTGGGCGCGTACTGGCGTCGCCCGCACCGCTACCTCGACCCGCGGGTCCGCGCCGCCATCTCCGCGCTGGCGGCGCTCGAGCAGGAGCCGGTCGAGCGGGCGGTGCGGCGCCTGGCCGCCGACCTGGCCACCGGGGGCTGGCACGAACGCCACCGGGATCTTCTCGGCGCCGACACCCTCGACCTGGGCTACCGCCTGGTCACGACCACCTCGCGGGATTGACAGGAGCCATGGAAGACGAGATGCAGGCGCGTATCAGGGCCAGTTTCGAACGGCAGGGGCTGATGCGTCATCTCGGTGCCCGCATCGTGCACATCGCGCCCGGATGCGTGCGCATCGTGCTGCCCAGCCGGGCCGAGGTCACCCAGCAGCACGGCTACGTCCACGCGGGAGCCACCAGCGCCATCGCCGACAGCGCGGGCGGCTACGCCGCCTACACGCTGTTCCCGCAGGACACCTCGGTGCTGACCGTCGAGTACAAGATCAACCTGCTGGCGCCCGCCGTGGGCGATCATCTGGAGGCCGTGGGGACGGTCCTGAAGGCCGGGCGGACCCTGACGGTGTGCCGGCTGGAGGTGTTCGGCGTCCAGGACGGGCACAGGACGCTGGTCGCGGCGGGCCAGCAGACGCTGATCTGCGTGGCGGAAAGACCCGAGCAGCCGCGGGAGCGCCGCTGAGGTCACGCGGGCGGCAGGGCGGCCAGGCGGGCGCTGAGGGCTTCGGCGTGGGAGCGCCAGGCCGGAAGCAGGTCGGGGGCGGCGCCGGTGTGGGTGATGATGAGCCGGGCGCCCTGCCCGGTGCCCTGGGCCAGTTCGAAGCGGACGGGGCCGAACTCCACCAGCTTGGCCTCCTCCACCCGCGACACCGGCGCGGTCACGCCGAGGATGGTGAAGCCGGCGGGCGGGGGAGCGCCGAGGCTGATCGCGGGGCCCGACAGGGCCTGCCAGACCTGCGAGGCGTGGCGGGGCAGCTGGCGTTCCAGCCGGAGGGCGCCGTCGGCGAGGGTGCCGGAGATCAGACCGAGGATGGCGATGTAGTGCTCGTGCAGGGGCGCCATGTCCCCGCGCGCCTCGGGGGCGCGGCCGTCCAGCCGTACGGCCATGGCGGCGATGCAGGAGTGCCAGCCGGCGGCGAAGCTGGCGGCGCCGTAGTGGTCGGTGAAGGTGTGGGTGAAGATGAGCAGGCTGCCGTCGCCGTCGGGCCGGATCTCCCAGCGCAGCACGTCCTCGCCCCAGGTGTGGGCGAAGACGTGCGGCTCGTCGAGTTCCACGACCTTGCCGTCGGGGCCGAAGCCGTAGCCGACGACGTCGCCGCTGATGTTCATCTCGGTGGGGAACCACTGCCGGACCTCGGCCGGGTCGGTCAGCGCCCGCCACACCTTGGCCGGCGGATGGGCCAGGCGCCGCTCCATGCGCAGCGTGGTACGGCCGGCGTCGGTGGTGATGCGCTCGTTCACGAGTCCTCCATGGAGTCCAGGTGGCGCTCGAGGGAGTCGAGCAGCCGTCGGTAGGGGGCCAGCCAGGCGTCGATCTCGGCCAGAGGTTGCGGGCGCAGCTCGTACCAGCGGCGCTGGGCGTCCTTCCTGACGGTGACCAGCCCGGCCTCCCGCAGCACCCGCAGGTGCTTGGAGGTGCCGGGCTGGGTCAGGCCGAGTTCGGCGCTGAGCTCGCCGACCAGGCGGGGCCGCTGCAGCAGCAGATCGAGGATCTTGCGGCGTGCCGGTTCGGCGAGCACATCGAACGTCACCCCCCCTAATATACCCCGACGGCTATATACCTAGGAAGGCATGCAGCTGTTCGGCGACGACGCCGGGGGCGCCGCCCATCTCGGCGGGACCGGTGGCGCCGTGACCGAGGCCGGGCAGCTCCACCCGGCAGGCGTGCGGCAGCACCCTTTCCAGCGCGGTCAGGGCCAGCTTGAGGTAGGCGGGGCTCTTGCTGCCGCCCAGCAGCAGCACCTCGGCCTCGACCGCGGCGAACCCGGCCAGGTCGTCTTCGGTCTCCAGGACGATCCGCGCGTCGTTGTGCAGGCTGGGCGCCAGCTGGCGGAAGGTCGGCTCGCCCGGACGGGAGTCGGCCTCCTGGCGCTTCATCATCGCGTTGGTCATGGGCCGCAGCAGCCATTCGGGCATGGCGTTGAGCAGCGCCGGACCCATCTGGGTGCGCTTCATCCCCATCACCAGCGCGCCGCTGACATCGCCCGAGGCGATCCGGGCGTCGAAACGCGGCAGCCAGGAGGCGTCGTTGGAGCCGTTCACCGACAGCGGCGGCTCGAAGATGACGGCCTTGTCCAGTTCGGGCCGCTCCAGCGCGGTCTTGAGCGTGATGATAGCGCCCGAGCTGACGCCCAGCACCATGCGCGCCCCGCTGGCGTCCATCAGCGCCGACAGGTCCTCCACCTCGCGCTGGAGGCCGTAACGCGACCCCGACGGGCCGCTGGCGCCGCGGCCGCGCCGGTCGGGCAGGTAGCAGGTGTAGCGGTCCGACAGCGCCTCGGCCAGCAGCAGGTGGCTGTGGCTGGACTGCATGGCGCCATGCAGGATGATCAGCGCGGGTCCGCGGCCCAGCCGCCGGTAGGCGATCGTGGTGCCGTCCTTGGAGATCACGTGCTCAGTCATGGTCGTGGTTTCCCTTCGCATGAGCGGAAGGGGAGCCCGGCTATTGTTGCGGTTGCCACTCCTTGAAAGCCGGGTCCCCGGTTGTCGAGGGTGTCCGCCCCGGCGGCGGTGTTGCAGCACCACCGCCGGGGCCTGGTCAGCGATCGGTCAGCTCGGGCGGGACCTGCCCGGTGTCGTGGTAGGCGATCCAGCCGTCCAGGCCGGGGAAGGTGCCGTCGCTCAGCTCCTGGAGCAGGCCCGCCACCCAGTCGGCCTCGGCCTGCCAGATGGCCAGCTCGTACTCCTCCTCCACCAGGAACAGCCGCGGCAGCTGCTCGGCCTGGCGCGCCAGCTCGAGCCGGCGCTCCTCCAGTCGGGTGCGCAACGCCTCCAGGCGCGTGCCCAGCAGCTGGATCACCTCCTGCGGGCGCAGCGCGCCCAGCACCGACAGCGCCGCCTTGAAGCGCGGCAGCTCCGGCTCGGGCGTGGCCACCAGCTCCCGCACCCAGTCGCGCATCTCGGCGGTGCCCGCCTCGGTGATGCGGTAGATGGTGCGCTCGGGCCTGCCGCCCTCACGCCCGCTGCCCGCCTCGGCGATCAGGCCGTGCCGCTCCAGGTTGCCCACCACGGTGTAGAGCGAGCCCCACTTGATCGGCATGTCGGTGTCCTTGCCGCGCCCGCGCAGCACCGTGGCCATCTCGTAGGGGTGCATCGGCCGCTGCGCCAGCGCCGACAGCACCGCCAGTGCGAGCAGGTTGCCCACGGGGCGTTTCTTCGCCATCCACCCTCCTTATTCGCTTACGAGTATACGCACGCGAGTAAGGCGGTGGGAAGGGCTCTTTTCGTGCGGGTACGGCAAGCCACGCCACCGGCCGCCCGCCGTACTCCGGCTCATGACCCGCGCCCGGCGCTCGCGGCGAGTCGAGGACGGTGACCCGCCGTCACGGCGCCCGGACACGATCTGGGAGCCGGCAGCGGTCAGCGCGCCCGGTGGGCGGCGTTGGCGTCGATCGCGAGCCGGAAATACGCCGCCAGCCCCGGCAACAGGTCGTCGTAGGTGCGGGTGAAGCGCGGATCGGTCGCATACAGCTCGCCCAGGCAGCGGTGCATGTCGTGGTCGCAGTCGTAGAACCAGCGGCTGACGTGGGCGCGATGCCGCTCGGCCACGTCCATCGCCTCCTGGCCGCCGGGGTCCAGGCCCGCTTTGCACACGGCCACCAGGTCCTGGGTGATGGCGGCGGCCTCGGCCTTGATCTCCAGCCAGTCGGCCTTGGTGTGGGAGGCCACCCGGCGGCGCGACTGCGCGTACTGCTCGGTGTGGCCCCAGCGCCGCTCCACCTCCGCCTGGTGGTCCTCAGGTCGGAACGACCCGAACACCTCCAGCCGCTCCTCGGCGCTCAGCGCCACCCCCGAGGTGACCGCCTCCATCGCCCGCTCCACCGCCGCGATCATCCGCGACAGCCGTTCGGCCCGCCCGCGCAGCAGCTCGTGCTGACGCCGCAGATGCGTCATCTCGTCGACCTGCGGATCGTCCAGGATGACCGCGATCTCCTCCAGCGCGAACCCCAGCTCCCGATACAGCAGCACCTGCTGCAGCCGCAGCAGATCCGCATCGGTGTAGCGCCGGTAGCCTGCCCGGGTGCGCTCGCTCGGGCACAGCAGGCCCAGCTCGTCGTAGTGGTGCAGCGTGCGCACCGTCACCCCGGCAAGCCGCGCCACCTGCCCCACCGACATGCTCATGTCCTCCACCATCCACCCTCACGTTACGTCAGGCACAACTCGGCGGCCCGCGTTGACTCTCCCCGCCCGGGAGACACCATGCTTGAGCCCATGAGCGAGGACCTGCTGCCGATCGGGCAGTTCGCCAGGCTCGGCCGGCTCAGCATCAAACAGCTGCGCCGCTACGACGAGCTCGGCCTGCTGCCGCCCGCCCACGTCGACCCCGACACCGGCTACCGCTACTACCGGCCCGAGCAGGCCCGCGACGCCCTGGCCATCGGCCTGCTGCGCTCGCTCGACGTGCCGCTGCCCGACGTCGGCAAGGTCCTGTCCGGTACGGCCGGCGTCCTGGAAGGCGTACGCGACCAGCTCGAGGCCGAACTGGACCGGCGCAGGCGCACCCTGGCCACGCTGGAACGCATCATGTCCGGCGGCCTGCCCAGCGTCGAGGTCCGCCTGGTCGACCAGCCGGCCCAGCACGTGGCCGTGACCCGCGAGAGCATCGCCGACCCGGCCGACATCGCCCGCGCCACCTCCGCCTGCGTGGCCCGCCTGCTGGCCGGCGGGACGTACGGGCAGCTGACCGGGCTGTTCCCACTGGACCTGACCGGGGTCGTCGAGGTAGCCGTCGCCATGGCCACCGACCAGCCCGTGCCCGGCGCCCGGGCCGACGTGCTGCCCGGCGGGCGCTTCGCCGCCGCCACCCACGTGGGCCCGTACGAGCAGATCGGGCTGACCGCGCACGCCCTGCTGGCCTGGTGCGCCGGACGCCACCCCGTCACCGGGCCCCTCCGCGAGGTCTACGTCTCAGACCCCGCCACCACGCCACCCGACCACATCGTCACCCACCTGTTGATCCCTTTGGAGGAGAACGCATGAACCCGACCATCGTCACCCACGACACCGTGACCTGCCTCAACGTCACCGGCCAGGGCGAACCCGGCGGCACCGAACACGTCACCGCCATCCGGGCGCTGTACACGGTGGCCGGCGCGCTCGGCGCGCCCGTCGGCCCGCTGGAGGGCCGCTGGTGGGTCGAGGACGCCACCCTCCCGCCGCTGGAGGTGCCCCGCGAGCAGTGGCGCTGGCACCTGCTGCTGCCCCTGCCCGCCGTACCCGAAGCCGGGGCACTCGAGCGCGCCCAGCAGGCCGTCCAGGGCTCGGGCGCGCCCGTCCAGCGGGTGCAGGTGGTCACCTTCACCGAAGGCCGGTGCGTCGAACTGCTGCACGAAGGCCCCTACAGCGAGGAGCCCGCCTCGCTGAAGGTGATGGCCGACTTCATGACCGAGAACGGGCTGCGGCCCAGCGGGCTGCACCACGAGGTGTACCTGACAGCTCCCGACGACCCCGACCCGCGCACGCTGCTGCGCCAGCCCGTCCAGGCGGCCTGAGAAGTCCCACCGCTCGGGGGACAGACACGCCCGCGCGCCGCTCCTAGCGTGAGGCCATGTCGAAGAGCGTGAAGAGCGGCCTCGTCGCCGCGGGCGTCGCCCTGGTGCTGTGGGTGCTGCTCAGCCTGGCCTTCGGGCTGGTCGCCACCGAGATCGTCATCCTGGCGCCCATCGTCTACGCGGCGACCCTCGGTGTGACCATTCTCATCGCCACCCTCATCACCCACTCCCGCCCCAAGCCCTAGCTACCGCAGGTGGCAGCAGGGACTGGCCGGCGGCTCGCCCGAGGACCCGCGGGCCGCCGCCCAGGGTGCCCGAGATCTTCGACGAGATGCAGCGGCCCCGTCCGCAACGCCGCCGTGCATGCGCCCGGCGCGGATCGCGCGAGAGAACGCGTGGGATGCGGCTGTGATCGTCCGCCACTCCCGACTAGGGCACCGCCGACGAAGGTGCGTTCCGGCGGTGATGCCACGAGTTCAACCATGGTGCCGGAGCGGAGTTCCTCGCCGAGGACGCGGGCACCACCCTGCGCGAAGCGACCTGCGGGAACTCCGGCCAGGCGGATGCTCACGAGGTCGTGGGCCCATTCGCCGCAGAGGCGCAGGAGAAGCATCGAGAGCAGGTCAGGGAAGCGTCAGGATGACGGGGCCGTCGTCGGTGACGGCGACGCTGTGCTCGGCGTGGGCGGCGCGCGTGCCGTCCACGCTGTGCAGCGCCCACCCGTCACGCGCGGTCCGGTAGTCCCCGTTGCCTCCGGCGACGAACATCGGCTCGATGGCCAGCGTCATCCCCGCCCGCAGCACCATGCCGCGCCCGGGCCGCCCGTGGTTGGCAACATGCGGGTCCTCGTGCATGCGCCGCCCGATGCCGTGCCCGCCGAAGTCGACCGGCACGCCGTACCCGCCCTCGGCCGCGTGCTGGGCGATGGCGTGGCCGATGTCGCCGAGGCGGTTGCCCGGCGTCATCGCGGCGATCCCGGCCTGCAGGGCCCGCTCGGTCGCCGAGATCAGCTCCAGGTCGCGCGGCCGCGGCAGGCCCACCGTGAACGTCACCGCCGAATCGCCCGCCCACCCGTCCAGGTAGGCGCCGCAGTCGATGCTGACCACGTCGCCGTCCCTGAGCCGGGACCGGTCGGGGATGCCGTGCACGATCACGTCGTTGACCGAGGCGCAGATCACCTTCGGATACGGCGTCGGCGCGAACGCCGGCTGGTAGTGCAGGAACGACGGCGTCGCCCCCGCCTCGGCGATGACGGTGGCGGCCACCTCGTCCAGCTCCACCAGCCGCACGCCGACCGCCGCGTGCTTGACGACCTCCTGCAGCGCCCTGCCCACTACCCGGCCCGCCTCACGCATCGCGTCGAGCTCGCCGGCACTCTTGATCTCCACCATGACGATAACTATACCGGTATTTCTATCCCGGTATAGACTCGTGCCATGGTCCGACCACCCCTGAGCCCCGAGGAACGCCTGCGCGGAGAGCAGCTCGGCACCCTGCTACGCCAAGCCCGGGGCGAACGCAGCATCGTCGAGGTGGCCACCGCCGCAGGCATGTCCGCGGAAACCCTCCGCAAGATCGAAACCGGCCGCATCGCCACCCCCGCCTTCTTCACCATCGCCGCCCTGGCCGACGTCCTGAACGTCTCCCTGGACCACCTCGCCCTCCGCCTGACCCCCGCCGTCCCCACCTGACCACCCCGCCCACAACGGGGGCTCTCTGACAGGTTTCTCGCCGCGCGATAGCCCCCGTTGTACGGCAAGCCGCCGCCCCCGCCACCCGCCGCACTCCGGCCGGCCCCTGTCCAGGAAGACGCTCCTCCAGCGCTTCCCCACCCCGCCGCAACGCCCCCCGCTACCCGGGCACCACGGCCCCGCCCCCTCGCCGCACAGGGCGCCGCCCACCGCCGCACCCACACCCCGCCGACCCGGCGCCTGAGCGCGTGCCCGATGCCGAAGACGCACCCGGGCACCCACAGCGGGGCGCGCAGGCCGTGACGCCTCGGCAAGAGCTTGCCTGAACACGTCAGCCCTGGCCGCCCTTCGCCGCCTCCCGCCGGCCCGGATTGAGTATGGGGTTACTCAGGCGCGCAGATCGTTGCCGGTTCATCCTCCTTAGAGCAGGCGATGGAGGGAGTGGCCCGTGGCCACCCTCGAGATCGAGTTCCCGGGCGGGCCGTCGTCACCGGTGCCGCCGAGACGTTCCTGCTGCCCGAAACGCCGCCAAGCACGGCCAACACGCCACGCCCCAACCCCCAAACCAGGAGAGCCTGCATGACAGGGAGCGAAAGAAGCAGCTCGCTGATACCCATAGTGGTCGCCGTCATCGGCCTGATCACGGCCCTCGTGACCTCACCGCTGTGGGGCGAACCCTTATGCCGGGCGGCCGGGGTCTGCCAGGGCGGCGGTAGCCACTCCGCCTCAGCGGACAACCCCAAGACTGGCCACCGTTCGACCGACCACAACTCCTCCAAGCAATCGTCCAAGCCGACCAACGGCACGGCGGAGTGGAGCTGCCCTGGTGGACTGTTCTGCGCATGGGACGACGCTCAGGGTGCGGGCACCATGATCGTCCAGAAGGACGCCACCTGCAGCATGCATGACATCGGCAGCGCCGGCTTGGGGGACCGGCTGACCTCGTATCAGAACCGGACCGGCAAGAGCGTCGCTCTGTACAACTGGACGGGCGCCGAATGGCAACTACTCGTGAACGTGCCCGACGGCGCGAAAGGCGACATGCCACAGTCGGCGGACAACGTGACTGACGCAGTGAAGATCTGCGCCTGACCAACCAGAGCAGAGCCAGTAGTGCCGGCTGACCCGCCCCACGACTTTGAATGTCCCACCGCGTAAGCCCTGGTTCCCGCCTCTCCCCATACCAGCACCACCCTCACGGACGTACGGCGAGGCACCCCGATGCCCGCGTACCCGGGTCACCCGGCTGCGGAGGGCGACCAGCCGCACCGGGGACCACGTCTTCGCAGTGCCTCGCCGTAGAAGGCCCTGCGTCTCGGCGCCCAGGAGAGCGGCCGAGGGAAGGGACGGCCGCGCCCGGGGCCGGGGGAGAGGCCGTGGGAAGTACGCGCCCGGATCGCGGGGAGTCAGGGTTTGCGGGGTGGGCGGAGGAGGGGGTGGGTGCGCATGGCCACCTCGAGCTCGCCCGGCAGTTCGTCGCGGTAGCGGCCCAGGGTGGACAGGTCGCTGTGGCCGAGGACACGGCGGACGGCGTCCATGTCGACCGCGTCGGCCAGCAGGTGGGTGGCGGTGGTGTGGCGCAGGCCGTGCGGGGTGACCGTACGCCGCTGGGTGGGGTCGACCCGGCGCTGGACCCGTTCGATGACGGCCTGCACGTCGCCACGGGCCAGGCGGCGCCCGCGCCACGACAGCAGCAGCGCCTTGTCATGCGCGCCGGGCGACGAGGGACGTTCACGGTCGAGGTAGGCGTCGAGGGCGAGCGCGACGTCATGGGGGAGAGGCAGGTCGCGGGTGCGGCCGCCCTTGCCGAACACCCGCCAGTAGCGCACCCCGTCATTGGTGTAGAAGTCCTCCACGTTGGCCCGCACCAGCTCCGACACCCGCGGCCCCAGCGTCGACAGCAGCAGCACGATCAACGCGTCCCGCAACTCCGTGCGCTGGTCGCGCCGCCCCTGACCGGGCTCACCCGCCAGAGTCCGGGCCGCGCCGATCAGGCCCTGCGCCTGCTCGCGGGTCAGCGCCCGCCGCTCGGCACGCAGGCCGCCCCGCTGCCGCGCCGTCACTGTGGCCGCCGCCATCGGATTGAGCTGCACCCAGCCCGCCAGCGCCGCGTGCTTGAACAGCGCCGAGATCGACCGGCGGAAACGCGCCTGCGAGGTCGCGCTCTGCTGCCCCTGCGCCCCGGAACGCCGCCCGTCGGGCCGGCGCGCGAACGCCAGCAGGATCGCGTCCACGTCCTCACCGGACAGGTCGTCGAGCACCGTGGCCTCACCGGCCAGCTCCACCAGCGTCGCCACGTCCCGCGCGTACACCTCCGCGGTCGAGACGGCCAGCGCGCCCGTCAACGTCCTGGCCCGCACCAGCTCCACATACCGGTCAGCAGCCTCGCCCACCGACAACCGCTCCAGCTCCGCAGGCCGCAACCCCGCCCCCTCCACGCCAGGAACCCACCACGACGAAGATCCACCAGCGAAGGTAGCGGCCCCCACCGACAAAAACACGGCCACGCCAAGGCGCCCGGCCCGCCGTACCCAGGAAAACAGGCAAGCCCGCCGTACAGAAGCGGGCCTGCGAACACACGGCAGGCCCGCCGTACAGACAGCGACAGGAGGCTAGATGTCGCGGAAGGTCTCGATACGAGCCCCCAGCGCGTTGAGCCGCTCGGCCAGCCCCTCATACCCGCGGTTGATCACATAGACGTTCCGCAGCACCGAGGTGCCCTCGGCCGCCAGCATCGCCAGCAGCACCACCACCGCGGGCCGCAGCGCCGGCGGGCACATCATCTCCGCCGAACGCCACCGCGTCGGCCCCTCCACCAGCACCCGGTGCGGGTCGAGCAGCTTGACCGACGCGCCGAGCCGCGTCAGCTCGGTCAGGTAGATGGCCCGGTTGTCGTAGACCCAGTCGTGGATCAGTGTCGAACCCTGCGCCACGGCCGCGATCGCGGCGAAGAACGGCACGTTGTCGATGTTCAGCCCGGGAAACGGCATCGGATGGATCTTGTCGATGGGGGAGACCAGCTTGGAAGGCCGCACCGTCAGATCCACCAGCCGGGTACGGCCGTTGGCCGCGGCGTACTCGGCGCTGCGGTCGTGCTCGAGCCCCATCTCCTCCAGCACCGCCAGCTCGATCTCCAGGAACTCCACCGGTACCCGGCAGATCGTCAGCTCCGAGGAGGTCACCACCGCCGCCGCCAGCAGCGACATCGCCTCCACCGGGTCCTCGCTGGGGGAGTAGTCGACGTCGGCCTCGATGTGCGCCAGCCCGTGCACCGTCAGCGTGGTGGTGCCGATGCCCTCCACCCGCACGCCCAGCTCCTCCAGGAAGAAGCACAGGTCCTGCACCATGTAGTTGGAGGAGGCGTTGCGGATCACCGTCACCCCGTCGTGCCGCGCCGCGGCCAGCAACGCGTTCTCGGTCACGGTGTCGCCCCGCTCGGTCAGCACGATCGCCCGCCGGGGCGACACGCCGCGATCCACCCGCGCGTGGTAGAAGCCGCCGGTGGCGGTGATGTCCAGCCCGAACGGCTTGAGCGCCGACCAGTGCGGCTGCACCGTGCGCGTGCCCAGATCGCAACCGCCCGCGTAGGGGATGCGGAACTGGTCGGTGCGGTGCATCAGCGGCCCCAGGAACATGATCACGCTCCTGGTACGGCGGGCCGCCTCGGTGTCCATCGCCTCCAGGTCGAGCCGCGCCGGCGGCACGATCTCCAGGTCGTTGCCCTCGTTGATCCACCGGGCGCGGACCCCGATCGAGGCCAGCACCTCCAGGATCCGGTACACCTCCTCGATCCGCGCCACCTTCCGCAGGATCGTCCGGCCGTCGTTCAGCAGCGAGGCGCACAGCAGCGCCACGCACGCGTTCTTGGACGTCTTGACCGCGATGCTGCCCGACAGGGTGCGGCCGCCCACCACCCGCAGATGCATCGGCCCGGCATAGCCCAGCGACACGATCTCGCTGTCGAGCGCCTCCCCGATCCGGGCGATCATCTCAAGACTGATGTTCTGGTTGCCGCGTTCGATCCGGTTGACCGCGCTCTGGCTCGTCGCCAGCGCGTCGGCCAGCTGAAGCTGTGTCCATCCGCGATGCTGGCGCGCGTCCCGAATCAACCGGCCGATCCGCACGAGGTAGTCGTCTGCCACAGCACGACAACATATCTCACATATGAGATGCCATATCCCGGTGTGCCGCCAGGTGCTCCGGCGTGCCCGACGGCTTGCGCTTGTGCACGAACGCCTGCCGCGCCGCGCGGAAGCCCGAACGGTCCTCGAACATGTCCCTGCTCATCTCGGCCAGTTCCTCGGCCCGGTAGGCCGAAAGAGGCTTGCGCGCGTCGTCGGCCTCACGCGCCTCGACCTTGGCCGCCAGCAGCCGGCCATACTCGCCGTCGGCTGCCAGCCGCTCAGCATAGTCGAGCACCTGACGTTCGAACTCCAGCCGCGAACCGGACAGCACGTGATCGGCCAGCCCCAGCTCCGCCGCCTCGGCCGCGCCGATCGGCAGCGCCTCACCCGTCAGCCGCATCGCCGCCTCGGCCCCCACCCGCCGGGGCAGGGTGTAGGTCCACAGCTCCGAGCCGAACAGGCCCATCGTGCGGTAGTGCGGGTTCAGCACCACCGGCTCGCGCAGCAGCACCCGGTCGGCGCCCAGCCCCATCATCACCCCGCCCGCGCCGGCGTTGCCGCCCACCGACGTCACCACCAGCTGCGAGGTGCACGCGACGATCTCGCGGCAGACCTGGTTGATGGCGTTGATGTTCATCCACGCCTCCAGCTCCGGATGCCGCGCCGCCTCGATCACGTTCAGGTGGATGCCGTTGGAGAACGCCTCACCGCCGCGCACCACCAGCACCCGCGTGTCCTGCGCCACGGCATACTTCAGCGCCGCCGCCAACCGCCGGCACTGGTCGGTCGACATCGCGCCGTTGTAGAAGTCGAAGCTGACCACGCCGACGCTCTCGGAACGGTCGTAGGTGATCTCGCTGTAGCCGGAGCGCTCACCCACCTCCGCCAGCAGATCGCCCAGCACCATCGCGGCCGGCAGCTTCACCGCGCCCTGCCGCTCCAGCCGCAGATGCCCCACCCACACCGACGCGTCGCCGGTGTTGACCAGCACCGCGCCCTCGCGCCGCGCCGCGATCACGCCCGGCTCGCCGCCCAGCGCCGGACCGCGGTAGGTGTCGAACACCCGCACCGCCAGCCCGCCCAGCGCCGCCCGCCCGCCAGGCGCGCCGTCGGCCGCCCGCACCCGCCGCAGGATCGCCTCCGTCGGCTCCTCCCACGACAGCTCCCTGTCATCGCCGCGCATCGGGCGCCGCAGCCGGCCGCGCACCTCCGGCCGCCGGTAGTCCAGCGGCGCCGGCGTGAAGCCCGGGTCGCCCGCCTTGGCCGCCACCTCGGCCACCAGCTCCACCGCCGCGTCGGCCACCGCCCCGTTGTACAGGGAGGACTTGCGCGGCGGCTCGTCCGGCAGCGGGAACGTCCGGTACCCCCAGATGGGGCCGGCGTCCATCTCCTCGACCGCCTGCAGCGCCGTCACGCCCCACTCGCGCTCGCCGTCCAGGATCGCCCAGTCCAGCGACGACGGCCCCCGGTCACCGGGCGGCCCGGGATGGATGATGATCGTGCGATGGTTCTGCCACAGCCGCGTGGGCACCTTCTCCTTCAGGAACGGGCAGATCACCAGGTCCGGCTTGGCCAGCGCCACCGCCTCCAGCATCACCTGCTCGGAGACGGCCAGCTCCACGCTGACGTCGTGCCCGGCCCTGCGCAGCTCGAGCCACGCACGCTGGGTCAGACCATTGAAGGAGGAGCAGAGCAGCAGAATACGCAACGGAAACTTCCTCAATCACTCACACAGGGGTACGCCCCACGAGCCCGGAATGCCACAGGCGTTCGTGTCAGCCCCATACGACCCGATACTGACACGAGAGTGCAAGCCGCACTGACAAAACGCAGCAAAAAGGCGCAACTTCTCCCGTACGGCAGGCCACCCGGAACCCCATTTCGGCCACCCACCGATTACCCGCCGCAACAGACGGATACAAAGAGTCACATGCGGCGACCACCCGGCAGACCACTGCGCACACCCCGCGCCGCGGGAGCCGCCGGCATCCTCGCCGCCCTCCTGCTCGGCGGCGCCATGATCGCCGTACGCCGGGCCATCCCCGCCACCCCGCTCGACGTGGCCGCCTACCTCGCCGACACCACCAGCCGCCACACCCTCAAACTGGCCCTGATCCTGCTGCCCTACGGCGGCATCCTGTTCCTGTGGTTCATGGGCGCCATGCGCGACTCCATCGGCCGTTTCGAGGACAAATTCTTCGCCACCGTCTACCTCGGCTCAGGATTCCTCTACGTCGCCAGCCTCTACGTCTACGGCGCCACCGCCACCGGCTTCCAGCTCACCCTCGACAAAGCCGGCACCAGCCTGCCCTCCGCCGACGTCTTCCACTACAGCCGCTACCTCACCGTCGCCCTGCTGGCCGAATACGCCCCCCGCATGGCCGGCGTGTTCGTCCTGACCACCACCACCATCGGCACCCGCCTGGGCATCATGCCGCGCTGGCTCACCCTGCTCGGCTACCCCGTGGCCCTGACCCTGCTGTTCCTGGTCAGCATCCTGCCCTGGACCGAACTCATCTTCCCCCTCTGGGTCCTGACCGTCGGCTGCTTCCTCCTCACCCGCAACCCCGATGATCTAGACAATCCAGAGGAAACCGACACTTAGCGCCGACACAACCCCGGGTACGTCGCCAGACACACCCAACCCGGGGGAGAAACAGTGAGAGTTGTCGTCGACCTCACGCGCTGCCAAGGCTACGGACAGTGCGTATTCCTGGCACCCGACTCCTTCAAAATGCCAGGCCAGGAAGCACTCATGTACGACCCCGACCCCGACGACAGCCAGCGCGAACACATCCTCCGAGCCGCCGCCGCATGCCCCGTCCAAGCCATCCACATCGACCGCATGGCCACCCAGCACCGCACCAGAGACCCCGAACTCGCCCACGCCACCAGCGACCACGACACCCACTTCAAAACCACCGGCCACATCGTCATCGTCGGCGCCTCCCTCGCAGGCGGCCGCGCCGCCGGCGTCCTACGCCGAGACGGCTTCCAAGGCACCATCACCCTCATCGGCGACGAACCCCACCAGCCCTACGACCGCCCACCCCTGTCCAAACAAGTCCTCACCGGCGCCGTACCCGCCCAGCACACCATCCTGCCCCACCTGCGCGACATCGAAGCCGAATGGCTCCCCGGCACCCCCGCCACCAAACTCGACATCGCCGGCAAACTCATCCACCTCGCCGACGGCCGCACCATCCCCTTCGACAAAGTCCTCATCGCCACCGGCACCCGCGCCCGGCCCTGGCCGTACCCCGACCAAGCCAACCTCGACGGCGTCCACGTCCTGCGCACCCTCGACGACGCCGAGAACATGCACCGCCAACTCGCCAACGGAGTCAAGCGCGTCCTGGTCATCGGCGCAGGATTCACCGGATCAGAAGTCGCCTCCGTCTGCCGCGACCTCGACGTCCCCGTCACCGTCATCGAAGCAGGACCCGCACCGCTGACCGGCTCACTCGGCAAATTCATCGGCAACATCGCCGCCGACATGCAACGCCAAGCCGGCGTCGACCTGCGCTGCAACACCACCGTCACCCAGCTCAACCACAGCAACGGCACCCTCACCGGAGCCACACTCTCCGACGGCACCACCATCGACGCCGACATGGCCGTCATCGCCCTCGGCGCCATCCGCAACGTCGAATGGCTCCAGGACTCAGGCCTGGCCGCAGGACCCTGGGGAATCGCCACCGACGCCGGCTGCCGCGCCGTCGACTTCAACGGCCTGGTCACCGACGACATCTTCGTCGCAGGCGACGTCGCCCGCTTCCCCCACCCCGTCTACCACTACCAATTCCTCGCACTCGAACACTGGGGCAACGCCGTCGCCCAAGCAGAAATCGCCGCGCACAACATGCTCAGCGACCAGGCCCACCGCTGGCCCCACCTGTCGCTACCCGTGTTCTGGTCCAACCAGTTCCACACCAACATCAAATCCGTCGGCGTCCCCACCGTCGCCGACCAGATCGTCATCGCCCAAGGCTCCGTCGAACAACGCCGCTTCGTCGCCGTCTACGGATACAAAGGCAGAATCACCGCCGCCGTCACCTTCGACCAAGCCATGTGGCTCGACTTCTACCGCGACCAGATCGAAAAAGCGGCACCCTTCCCACCCGACTACCGCATGGTCAACAGACCCGACCACATGCAACCCATCCCCGCCGACGTCCCCCAGCACATCGCACCCGCCGAAGGCGCCACCGTCGTCGTCACCGGCCACGACCCGGCCGAACGCCGCGTCACACTCGTCCGCCCCCCGCAATAACCACGCACAACAACAAGGGGGGACACTCTCGTGGCACCGGCAAGCATCTACGAACAAATACTCCAATTCGCCAACCGCGCCAACCCATACCCCCTCTACAAAGAACTCCGCAAAACACCCGTAGCCCGCCAAGAAGACGGCAGCTACGTCGTCAGCACCTACCGGGAAATCGTCGCGCTCCTCCACGACCCACGCGTCAGCAGCGACCGCCGCAACCTCAACGAACCACCCGCCGAAGTCATACCCTCCTCCTTCATCGGCATCGACCCACCCGACCACGACCGCCTGCGCCGCATCGCCATGAACCGCTTCGGCCCACCCCACTCACCCCACACCATCGACAACATGCGCGGCGAACTCCAAAAAATCATCATCGAACTCGTCGACGGCATCGCCGACCGCACCCAAGCCGACGTCGTCGACGACATCGCCTACCCCTACCCCGTCACCGTCATCTGCCGCCTGCTCGGCGTCCCACGCGAAGACGAACCCAAATTCCACGTCTGGGCAGAAGAGATCGTCGAAGTCCTCGGCCCAGGCGAGGGCGACCCAGAAGAACGCAACAAACGACGCCAGAACGCCCTCGTCGGCCTCGCCGGCTACCTCGGCACGCTCGCCGAAGCCCACCGCAAGAACCCCGGCCCCGACATCCTGTCAGGACTGGTCACCTACGACGGCCCAGAAAAACCCATGACCGACATCGAGGTCATCACCACGGCCTCCCTGCTGCTCATCGCCGGCCACGAAACCACCGTCAACCTCATCACCAACGGCATGCTCACCCTCCTGCGCAACCCCGACATCCTGGAACGCCTACGCAAGGAACCCGAGCTCGCCATCCACATCGTCGAAGAACTCCTACGCTTCGAACCACCCGTCCACTTCATCCCACAGCGCGTCGCCATCGACGACATCACCATCGCCGGCGTCACCATCCCCAAGGGCGCCAACGTCATCCTGGCCGTCGCCTCGGGCAGCCGCGACCCAGCCCACGTCCGCGACCCCGACCGCTTCGACCCAGACCGGCCCTACATCCAGCACCTCGGCTTCGGCGGCGGCATCCACGCCTGCTTCGGCGCACCACTGGCCCGCCTCGAAGCCCAAATGGCACTCCGCGAAATGGCCAACCGCCTGGTCAACCCACACCTGGTCACCGACCCACCGCCATACCGAAGCAGCGCGACCCTACGCGGCCCACGCCACCTGCACATCACCTACGACGACGTCCTGCCACACACCCCCAACGCATAAGACCAGACCCGGGCCGGGGGAGCGGCCCGGGGTCAGTCCTCGTGGGCGATGTGCATCAGCTGCCGCCACAGCAGCACCACGAACACCGCCGAACCCGCGAAGGCGAACCAGAAAGGCGCCGCGACACCGAAGCGGGTGGCCAGCACACCACCGATCAACGAACCGACCACCAGACCCGCATACACACAGACGGTGTTGACGCTGCCCACCCGGCCCTGCAGTTCACGCGGAACCGCGCGCTGGCGGACGGTGACCGACGTCGTACCCCAGATGAACGCGTGCGCACCGAAGACCAGGAAGATGCCACCGGCCACCCACGGCGAATGGGTCAGGGCCAAGCCCAGATGAGTCAACGTCTCGATGATGAGCCCGATCCGCATCAGAGCGCCCAGACTAACCCTGCGGGTGATGGCCCCGTACAAGCCGGTGCCGATCAAACCGCCGACCCCGCCGATGGTGGTCATCAGACCGAAACCCAGGGCGCCCAGGCCGAGCTGCTCCTGGGTGTAGAGGACGAGAACCGACCACGCCGCACCGAACGTGAAGTTGAAGATCAAGATCGTCAACGCCAGCGTACGGACCGCCGCATGCCTGACGGTCCAGCTGAACCCGGCGATCAGCTCCCGAACAGTGTTGGGCACGAGATCGCCGGCCTGCCGGCCGTGCGGCGGCAACGTGATCCGGGAAACCAGCACGATCCCCGCCACCACCAGAAGCAACTGACCCGCGAACGGCCACGTCAAGCCCAAACCGAACAACGCCGCACCGATCGGCGGCCCCGCCAGCTGATTGAGCGTGATGAACCCCGTCCCCAACCGGGCATTGGCGATGACCAGATCATCCTTGCCGACCATCATGGGAGTCAGCGTGGCCGTCGCATTGTCGGCGAACACCTCGGCGATCGACCGCAGCGTCAGCGCCACCAGCGCCGTCACCACGCTCACGGTGCCGGTCACCATGAGCGCCACCAGAGCCGCCAGCACCACAGCCCGCACCACATTCGCGACGAGCACGATCCTGCGCCGGTCATACCGATCCGACAACACACCCGCATACAGGCCGAACAACAACGGAGGCGCCCAACCCACCAAGGCCGACAGCGAAATCATCAGCGGATCGCGCGTCAACGTCGCGATCAGCAGCGGACCCGCCGCCGCCGCGACCCCATCACCGAGATTCGTCAGCCAGCTCGAGGCCAGCAACCACCGAAAACCTGTCCCCAGCCGGGCAGGCAGAACTCGCTCCACCACTGCGATCACGAGCGCAAAACCATACGTTTCCAGAGCATCAACGGCAACGCGTTTTCCGCGACGGCCCCGGCTCGCCCTGTCGAGGCCGACACGCTGCCCCTGATGGACCGAGGCTGGTTCAAAGCCTTTGAGACACCGCGGCGCGCTGGCTAACCTGCCGCCCATGATCCCGCTCGCGCGACACCGCCTGACCCCTGCAGAAACCGGCCCGGCACTGCACGCCCTGTCCGAGTGGACGCCGGCCAACGCCCCAGGCGGCGGCCTCCACCCCGGAGACGTGGGATGGCATCTGCGCTCCGACGACGCAACCGTCTTTCTCTGGACCGACGAAGCGGTACCGGCGGCAGTCGGCTTCCTCGACGGCCCCGTGCTACGCGTGACCACCGCCCCCGACGCCGACCTCGGCGCGCTCGCAGCCGACGCCGAGGAACTGCTCCAACCCGGCAATGACTGGTCCGACGGCCTCCCCATCCCCGGGTGGGAACCCGAGCAGAAGGAGACCTGGCTCGTCATGTCCTGGACCCCGCAGCCGGTGTCGACCCGCGCCGAGCCGGTCGGCGAGGCCGATGCGGCCGACCGGGTACTGGTGCAGCGCTCCGCCTTCACAGGATCCACGTTCACCGTCGAACGCTGGCACACGATGAAGCAGTCACCGGCAGGCCCACTGGCCATGGAGACACTCGTCCGCACGCCGGCGGGGGAGCCCGCAGCCGCCGCGACCGGATGGTTCGCCGGCGCGGGCAGATGCGGACTGCTCGAACCGGTCGGCACCCATCCGGACCACCGCGGGCACGGCTACGGACGCGATGCCGTACTGGGCGCGTGCGCCGCTCTGGCCCATCGCGGTGCCGGCGCGGTCGCCGTCGCGACACCATCCACCAACGAAGCCGCGGTGGCGCTCTACCGATCGGCCGGGTTCACCGTCGTGCGCGAGAACCGCGACTGGGTTCGCGCTCGACGACCTTGAACATCTCGCCCAGTTCGTTGGATTTTCCGCGATGGCTACGAGGACCTCTGGGGGAGGGGCTTGCGCGCTGACGCTGAAGAGGGCGCGCGCCAGGCTCTGCGGGAGGACGCCGCTGTACCCCGGTGGGGTTCCCCAGACGCCGGGTCGGCGAGAGGGTGTACGGCGACGGTCGGCGCCCGGGACCTGTACGGCGAGCAAAACGATCATCGAGCACAGGGGAGACGCCCTGCGAACATGTCGCCAAAACGCACCAATGAACCATAAATCCCATACCAAACAGAACCCACCTTCTGTCCGGTATGAGTATGAAAGTGGTCGAATGTCGACTGTAGGGGACCCAGTCGTCACCGGGCACACAGAAACGGCCGCGACAACGTCAACGACGTCACGCTGAGCACGATCCCGAGCAGCACGGGCGCCAGATGCCCGAGATCGACATACCCGATGGACAGGTGAGTGGCCACCGCGGGCACGAACCCGGTGACGGCCGCCGAGGCCAGCGTCCACCACACCCAGGCCTCGCCACGCCGCCACCCCCAAGCGCTCAACAACATGATCGCCAAGCCCGCCGCCAGCAGCGCCCCGCCGAACCCGGCCCTGTCATGCGCGATGAACGGCAGCAGCCGCCCATTGGCCGCCCGCAGCACCCCCGGATCCGTCGCCAGGAACTCCAGATCGGCGTGCACGAAAACCCCCGTGAGCCCGACCACCGACACGCCCACACCACCGACCAGCAGCCCGAACCCGGTGACCACCATCAGCAGCTGCCCGGTCAGCGCCCGGCGACGCTCGCGCTCGGGCCCTTCCGGTGACGACGTCCAGCCGGGCCGCTCCGCCGGCCGCAGGACCGCGGCGGCGAACAGGGGAAGCAGCATCGCCGCCAGCGCCAGGTGCAGCGGCTCCAGGTAGCCGTGGACGAACAGGTAGAGCACGGCGGCGAACCCGGTCGCCCCGGAGACCAGGTACGCCCGCCGCGCCCACGGCCACCTGCGGCGCATGCCTCCCACGGCGAGCCCGGCGTACAGGATGCCGATCGCGGTCATCGTGCCTGCCAGCGTGATCCGGTCGTGCCGCAGGAAGTGCACTAGGTGGTGGTTCAGGGAGTGCAACGCGCTGGTGTCCATGCCGAGGTAGTCGCGGTCGTACCAGAGCAGCACGGGCCCAAGCGCCACCGCGGCGGCCACGACCCCCGCGACGGCGATGACGACTCCGCTCACCATCGCCCACCACCACCCGACCCACCGCCGCGGATCCCACCCGACCGCGCCCGGCGCAGCACCCGCGGTGGCCAAAGCCGGTGCGGCACCCGCGGTGGCCGTAGCCGCCTCCATCACCCGCCCGAACCACCCGGGCCCCGCCTCAACCAGCACTCCCGGCGTAGCAACCACCATCACCCCCGGCTCGCCCAGACTCCGCACAGCCCGCCGCACACTCGGCGAAACGACCCGAACGATGCCCGAGCACCCGCCCACCCGAGTCACCGCCTCAAGCTCCCGCCCCACGCCCGCTCCGACATCCGCCCCGAAGCCACCACCCACGCCAACCCCTGACACCCAGCCACGCCCCGACACCCCATCCACCTGCGGCCCGGCCTCCAAGCCTCGCGGTAGTGGCCCATCCACACGTGGCGCGACGTCCAAGCCTCGCCCTGGGAGCGCGTCCACACGTGGCGCGATCTCCAAGCCTCGCGGTAGGGGCGCATCCGTAGGTGGCGCGAACGTCGGTTCACGCCCCTGGAGCGCATCCGTGCGAGGTGCAGGCTCGGGGGCGTGGCTCGGGTGAGCATGTGCGGGTTCCGGTGCGTGCCCTGGGGTGGGAGGCGTGAGGACTGCGGTTACGTGGGGGGTCAGGGCGGTGGCTACGGCTGGGTCGTGGGTGCGTGCGAGTACTGGTACCGGGCTGATGGCTGCTGCGTCGCGGACGAGGGGTATGTCGGCGGGTTCGACGGGTTCGATGAGGATCAGGCCTGCTCCGAGGGGCGGTAGCGCTCGTACGGCGTCGCGGGCGGCTCGGGGTGGGACGGTGGCTCCGAGGCGGCTGTGGAGGTGGATGCCGTTGATGGTTCCTTGGAGGTGTTGTGGGGGCTGCGGGTGTCCGAGGAGGCATCTGATGGCCTGTTGTCCGCCGGGTAGGGATGCGGTCCAGGCGAGGGTCCGTAACGCTGCGCGCTGTGATCGGTGGAGGCCGAGGAGGGTGGCGGCGATGCCGCGTAGTGGCTGATAGGTCCAGTCAGGCACGCGCCCCTCCGCCGGTTTTGAGCGACTGCTTAAATCACACGATATGCGGATATTAAGCGATCGCTCAAGCGACGGTGTTCAGGGGTTGTGGCACATGGTGCCGGCAGGCGGGTCAGAGGCTGGCGACGAAGCGTTCGGCCGCTTGGGCGTCCATGCCGGTCTCGCCGCGGACGAGGAAGATCGCTTGTTCGGTACGGCCGGCCTGGAGGAGTTCGCGTACGCGGGTGGCCAGGTCGGCCTGCATCGGTGGCCTGATGTGAGGGTGACCGGTGAGGTCGTGGCCTGCGGCCATGGCGTCGACGATGTTCTTGGCGGTTCTGAGATCGAGGCCGGTGTGCTGGCGGAGGGTCTTGATGGCGTGGATGAGTTGCCGTTGGGCGATGAGGTGGCGTAGCTCGTGTTCGAGTTCGGGTGCGAGTCGGATGGGCGCGATGGGCTGCATGGGTGGTGCAGGCCGGCGCCGGGTGGCGAGGTAGACGGTGATGGCGATCAGCGCTGCGAGGACGATCAGCACGAACGCGATGACGATGATCTCGGGGCTGATGCTCGCGCTTTCTTCTGCGAGGGCCATGCGTGGGATGGTACAGCTCGCTTGTAGATCTATCCGCTTATTCTCGGGCATGTCCGGTTGCTTGATAATGAACATTATGTCAAGTAGACACGCTGAGAGGCGGCGGACCCTTGGCGGCACACTTCCCCATCACGCACCAGCTGCGACCCGAACTCGTGCCCAGCTGTCTGAGGCCATACGCATCGGCGATCGCCGATCGGACGAGGCGGGTCAGGCGATGCGGCATAGGCGCCCGTGACCCCTTCACGATCGTGCGATTTCACGATCGCCGATGGACTCGGGCGCGTCGCGCGCGGACGCTGTCGGTGACGGTCGGCGATGGCGGGCACACTATCCGTGATCCGGGGCCTCCTGGCGCCGGGTCGGTGGGATGTGATGCGGGGTCGTCGGCGCCCTCGTACGGCGGGCCTCTCCCCCGGCGGCGGCCGTCAGGGGCTGTTCAGGTAGGCGAGGACGGCCAGGACGCGGCGGTTGTTGCTGTCGTCGTCGATGATGCCGAGTTTGCCGAACAGCGACGTGGTGTATTTGCTGATGGCGCTTTCGCTGAGGAACAGCCGCTGGCCGATGGCCTGGTTGGACAGTCCTTCCGCCATGAGGCTGAGCACGGCGTGTTCGCGTTCGGTGAGCCGGTCCAGGCGCCGGTTGGAGCTCCCGCTGGACAGGAGTTTGGCGATGACGGCCGGGTCCATGGCGGTGCCGCCGGCGGCGACGCGTTCCAGGGCGTCGACGAACTGGTCGGCGTCGAACACGCTGTCCTTGAGGAAGTAGCCGATGCCGCCTGCGCCGTCGGCCAGGAGTTCGCGGGCGTAGAGCTGTTCGACGTGCTGGGAGAGGATCAGGATGGGCAGTCCGGGTAGTTCCTTGCGGGCGGCGAGTGCCGCTCGCAGGCCTTCGTCGGACTGGGTGGGTGGCATGCGGACGTCGACGATGGACACGTCGGGCTGCCATGTGAGCAGGGCGTCGAGCGTTTCGGGTCCGGTGGACGCGGTCGCGACCACCTGGTGTCCGTAGGCCTGCAGGAGGCGGACGAGTCCGTCGCGCAGGAGGTAGAGGTCTTCGGCTACTACGATTCGCATGGCACTGCCATCCTGACACGGGTCGGGCCGCCTGCCGGGCTGGTGATCTCCAGGGTGCCGTCGAAGGCGGCGAGGCGGCGGCGTAGTCCGTCGAGTCCGCCGCCGGTTCTGGGGTCGGCCCCTCCCCTGCCGTTGTCTTCGACTTCGACGGCGATGCCGGTGTCGTCGCGGGCGATGGAGATGAGTGCCTGGGTGGCGTGGGCGTGTTTGACGGCGTTGGTGAGTAGTTCGGCGACTCCGAAGTACATGGCGGACTCGATGGGCGGGTCCAGGCGTAGCCGGAGGTCGGTGTTGACGGTTGCTTCGAGGGGGCTGTCCAGGGCGAGGGCGCGGACGGCGTCGATGAGTCCTCGTTCGTTCAGCACGGGTGGGCTGATGCCTCTGACCAGGTCGCGGAGTTCGGTCAGGGAGGTGGTGGCGCCGATTCGGGCTTCGCGCATGAGCGCCTTGGCCTGGTCGGGGTGGGTTTCCATGAGTTTTTCCGCGGTCGCCAGGGAGAGGCCGAGCGCGACCAGGCGGGCTTGTGCTCCGTCGTGGAGGTCGCGTTCGATGCGTCGGATTTCGGCGGCTTGGGCGATGGTGGTGTCCGCGTGCTGGGCTGTCAGCTCCCGCACTCGTTCGGCGAGGGCCATCGCGGGCGAGGCGCGCAGGAAGCGGACGGCGACGGGTTCGATGGGGCGCCAGCCGTACGGGGAGGCGGCGATGGCGACGATCAGGCCGAGCAGTCCGATGAGTGGCGCCGCGTGGGTGAAGGCGAGGATCGCGGTGGCTGCGCCGGCGAGCGGGATGGCGGCGGTGATGCCCATGGTGAGGGGTGCGATGACGATGAAGCGCAGGTCGCGCCAGGTGGCGGGGTCGCTCCACCAGATGCGCATCCTCTGGTCCTTGCGGGCGTCGCGGCTGGTGCGTTCGTAGGAGTAGCCGTTCCACCAGTAGCCGGTGGACAGTTGGGTGACGGGTCCGGCTTGCCGGTATCCGGCGGGGATGACGGTGCCTGTCCATCGGGCGACGAGGGCGCGGGTCATGCGGCATACCGGGCGGGTCAGGGCGAGTGTGGCGATGGAGGCCCACAGGAGTGGCGCTGTCCAGGTCCAGGGGGTTGCGTTCCACCACCAGATCCACAGGGCCGCGGCGGCGGCCCAGACGGCCGGGACCAGCATGCTGACGGCCACTACTACGCACGCTCGTGCGAAGCCTACGAAGACGCTCGCCATCAGCTGTCGCATTGTTCTTCCTTCTTGCTTCTTGTTCTTTGGCCGGTTCGGCTCCACTGTGCACCGTGTGGGGCTCGTTATCGGCCGTTGAGGTGCTGAAGTGGGTCTAGCCCCACCGGGCCGGGTGTCCAGGCCCATCTCCGGACGACACGAGGGGAGAAACGATATGAGAACCGGCAATCACCCCATGACCCCGGGTGCGCGCTCCCCCGTACCGGGGTCACGGGTTGAGGGTGGCCAGGAGGGCGGAGGTGTCCTGCGGTCCATCACGGTCGGGTGAGTTTGTCGAGCAGGGTCATGGCGTGGATGACGGTTTGGCGTTCGTCTTCTGTGAAGTGGTCGTGCATGGCGCGGGCGAGCCATTCTTCGCGTGCCTGGCGGTTGTCGTCGATGAAGGTGCGGGCGGCGGGGCTGAGGCTGATGAGCTGGCGGCGGCCGTCGGCGGGGTCGGGGTGGCGTTGGATGAGGCCGCGTTCGTCGAGGGCGGCGAGGGTGGCGGCCATGGATTGGGGTCGGACGCGTTCTGCGGCGGCCAGGTCGCTGGTGGAGGCGGGGCCGTCTTTGTCGAGTCTGCTGAGGACGGCGGTTTGTGAGGGGGTGAGTTCGCGGGTGTCGTGGGCTTCGCGCAGGCGGCGGCGCAGGCGGCTGAAGACCACGCGCACGTCGCGTGCCGCTTGGACGGCGGAGGCGGACGTGGGGTGTTCCATGGGTCCCACGCTAGATCCTTCAGTCTGGGCTGTTCAGTTTGGACTGTCTGTCTGTGGTGTTTTCGCAGGTACGGCGGGCCGCCGCCACCCCGGGCGCGGCGGGCCGCGGGGGCCCGTGTACCGTGCTAGGGCTGGATCGCGGGTGCGGGGGCCGCGGCGGTTGACGGGTGTTTTGACGGCCTGTTGATTCCGTGACCGCGACGCGATGTGGGGATTTAGGGTGGGATTCTGCTGTACCACCGCGAGAGGAGCGGGACGTGGGGAACCAGTCGGTGTTATGCCCGGTGTGCCAGGGGGTCCTGCCGGGCTCCGGGCGTGAGGCCTACACGGCCATGCGGGGGCGGCTGATCGTGACGAACGGCTACTGCAGGTGCGCGGCTCCGGCGGAGCGTACGCAGCAGCAGGTGCAGCAGGTGGCCACTCCCCCGGCTCCGGTGCCTCAGCCGGTGCAGCAGGCTCCGCAGCAGCCGGTCCGGGTGGGCCAGGCGCCGCAGTTGCCGACGCGGGTGCCGTCCGCGCGTTAGTCCTGGCCGGTGTGCCAGTAGTCGCGGGTGTCGACGGCCAGGCCGTCGGCGTCGAAGCGGACGAACACGCAGCCGGCCAGGTCGCCGGCGGCGGTGGTGACGCGGAATTCGATGGCGGCTCTGTCGCCGTCGACCAGCGGCGTGGCGAAGGTGACGTGCGGGTCGGTCTCGTCTTCGAAGGACCAGCGGATGTAGTCGGCGATGGCGTGTTTGCCGCGGTGGGGTGGCCGGAACGGCATGGAGGTGTGCACGGCGTCGTCGGCGTAGAGGGTGAGGATGGCCTCGACGTCGTGGTGGGTCCAGCCGTGTTGCCAGGTGTCGGCGAAGCGGCGGGCGGCTGAGCGCGGGTCCATGGCCGCTATTTAATCGGTTGCGGAAGTGTCGGTGGCGTTGGTTATGGTCTGACGTCGTGTCTGGTGAGCAACCTCTTATCTATGCGCGTGGCTTGGTGAAGCGCTTCGGCGACTTCACCGCGGTCGACGGGATCGACCTGGAGGTGGCTCCGGGTGAGGCGTTCGGCTTTCTGGGGCCCAACGGGGCGGGTAAGTCCTCCACGATGCGGATGGTGGCGTGCGTGTCGCTGCCGTCGGCCGGTGAGCTGCGGATCCTGGGGCTCGACCCGGTCAAGGACGGGCCGCGGATCCGGTCGCGGCTGGGGGTGTGCCCGCAGCTGGACAACCTGGATCCCGATCTGACGGTGCGGGAGAACCTCACCACGTATGCGCGGTATTTCGGGATCTCCCGGGCGCAGGCGCGTGAGAAGGCGCAGGAGATGCTGGAGTTCGCGCAGCTGACCGACAAGGCCTCCAGCAAGGTGGAGCCGTTGTCGGGCGGGATGAAGCGGCGGCTGACGATCGCGCGGGCGATGATCAACGACCCTGATCTGGTGCTGCTGGACGAGCCGACGACGGGTCTGGATCCGCAGGCGCGTCACCTGTTGTGGGAGCGGTTGTTCCGGCTCAAGCAGCGGGGCAAGACGCTGGTGCTGACCACGCACTACATGGACGAGGCCGAGCAGTTGTGCGATCGGCTGGTGGTGATGGACGGCGGGCGGATCGTGGCCGAGGGTTCGCCGCGGGATCTGATCGCCGAATACTCCTCCCCCGAGGTGGTGGAGCTGCGGTTCGGCGATGAGGCGCTTTCCGGGTTCGTCGGCAAGCTGGGCGGGGTGGGTGATCGGGTGGATGTGCTGCCCGACCGGATCCTGCTGTATGCCAAGGACGGCGACGCGGCGGTGTCGGAGGTGCACCGGCGGGAGCTGGTGCCCTCGAGCGTGCTGGTGCGCCGCTCGTCGCTGGAGGATGTGTTCCTGCATCTGACCGGCCGGACGTTGGTGGACTGATGGCGCATCCGACGGTCGCGGTGCTGGAGCGGCACCTGACGTTGTACAAGCGGTTGTGGCGGGCCTCGCTGTTCTCCTCGTTCGTGCTGCCGGTGTTGTTCCTGGCCAGTATCGGGCTGGGGCTGGGCGGTTACGTGGGCACGGTGCAGGGCGTGCCGTACGTGGCGTGGATCGTGCCGGGGGTGCTGGCGGCGACGGCGTTCCAGATGGCGGTGGGTGAGTGCACCTACAGCGTGCTGGGCGAGTTCAAGTGGACGCGGGGCGCGCACGCGATGTACGCCACGCGGGTGTCGGTGCGGGACATGATCGGCGGCTGGTTGCTGTACATCGTGTTCCGCATCGAGGTGGCGGTGCTGGTGTTCCTGGCGATCGTGGCGGCCTTCGGGGTGCTGGGTTCGCCGTGGGCGCTGGTGACGCCGCTGGTGGCGGGGTTGCTCGCGCTGTCGGTGGCGGCTCCGGTGACGGCGTTCTCCGCGACGATCGACCATGACAGCTATTTCGCGCTGCTGTTTCGGTTCGTGATGATCCCCTCGACGTTGTTCGCGGGGGTGTTCTTCCCGGTGGAGCAGTTGCCGGCGCTGGTGCGGCCGCTGGCGTACGCCTCGCCGTTGTGGCATGGGGTGGCGTTGTGCCGGGCGGCGACGATGGGGGCGGCTCCGCCGTGGCCGTGGTGGGCGCACGTGGGGTATCTGGTGGTGTTCGCGCTGGCCGGGATGTGGTGGGCCGGGTGGGCGTTCCGTAGACGACTTCAGGACTAGGCGATGGTGACTGTTGCGGTGGTCCGGCACGTGTCGGCGGGCCGGGTGGGTGCGGTGGTCGGCCGCAATGTGGGGGCGTTGCGTTCGGGGGCGTCCTACTGGCTGGTTCTGGTGTCGGGGTTCTTCGAGCCGCTGCTGTACCTGCTGTCGATCGGGGTGGGGGTGGGCGCTCTGGTGGGGCGCATCCCGCTGGGCGATGGGCAGGTGGTGTCGTATGCGGTGTTCGTGGCGCCGGCGATGCTGGCGGCCTCGGCGATGAACGGGGCGCTGGCCGAAACGACGTTCAACTTCTTCTTCAAGATGAAGTACGCCAAGACCTTCGAGGCGATCCTGGCCACGCCGGTGCGGCCGGTGGAGGTGGCGGTGGGCGAGCTGAGCTGGGCGATGATCCGCAGCTCGTTCTACACCGCGGCGTTCTTGGCGGTGATGGTGGCGCTGGGGCTGGCCGAGCCGGTGTGGGCGCTGGCGGCCTTTCCCGCGACGATGCTGGTGGGGTTGGCCTTCGGCGCGGCGGGGATGGCGATGTCGACGCTGCTGCGCGGCTGGCAGGATTTCGACCTGCTGAACGCGGCGCAGTTCTCGCTGTTCCTGTTCTCCGGCACTTTTGCCCCGGTGGGTGACTATCCGCCGGTGCTGGAGGCGGTGGTGGTGGCCACGCCGCTGTATCACGCGGTGGAGCTGGTGCGGGGGCTGGCGTTGGGGCAGCCGTCATGGGCGCTGGCCGGCCATGCCGTTTATCTGGGGGTGATGACGGTGGCCGGGTTGTGGTTCGCGGCGGGCCGGATTCAGCGGGTGCTGTGCGCGTAGGGGTGCACGGCGGTGACCGCGCCGACCGGTAGCGGCCCGTACAGGTGGGGGAAGCCGCCTTCGAGGCGGACGTCCAGCCCGGCGGGGTCGATCTCCAGGATCAGCAGCGGGTCGCTCACGTGGCTGTAGAAGGTGGTGGCGACCTGGTCGAGCTGGGCGCGGTCGCGGCTGCAGTGGATGAAGCCCACCTGCTGCAGGGTGCGGCCGAGGGTGGAGATCGTGTAGTGGCCCGTGGGCCGGGCCGCCTGCCAGTCGGCGGCCAGGGCCAGGTGCAGGATGCTCACGTGGTGGCGTCCCATTCGCTGCGCAGGATGGCGTAGTCGAGTTCGGAGGCCCACTCCCCCTTGACGAACTCGTTGTCCACGAAGAGGGCTTCGCGGCGCATGCCGAGTTTTTCCAGGACGCGGGCCGAGGCGGCGTTGCGGGCGTCCAGGCGGCCGACGATGCGGTGCAGGTCCAGGCCGTCGAAGCCGAGGCGGAGCATCTCGCGGGAGGCTTCGGCGGCGTAGCCGTGGCCGTGGTGGTCGGGGTGCAGGATGTAGCCGACCTCGCCCTGGCGGTTGTGCTTGCTGGTCCAGACGAGCATGGTGTTGCCGATGAGGGCGCCGCTGTCGCGCAGGGTGATGGCCAGGTCGATGGCGTCGCCTTCGTCGTGCAGCGCGACGCGGGTGATCTTCTTGTCCAGGTCGGTGCGGGCGGCGTCGAGGTCGCGGGGGTCCCAGTACAGGTAGCGGGTGACGTCGGGGCGGGATACGTAGGCGTGCAGGGAGTGCAGATCGTCGGGGGTGAAGGGGCGCAGGACGAGCCGCTGGGTGATGATCGGGTAGGTGGGTTTGAGCACGTCCGCAGTGTAGTGATCGGTTATTGGGGGTGTGAACACATTTTCAGGGCGGCTTCGAGGAGTGCCTGGGATTGCTGCAGGGGGCGTTGCTCGACGACGTGTTCCAGCCACAGGGCGCTGATGGTGGTGTAGAGCAGGCGGGCGCGGGGGTCGTCGGGGGGCAGGCCGAGGGCGTCGGCGACGGTGGCCACGCAGCCGTCGGTCCAGCGGCGGGCGATCTGCTGCAGGGCGGGGTCGCGGCCGGCGTGCACGTACAGCTCCCACAGGCCGAGCTGGCGGTTGCGGTCGGGGGCCATGTAGGCGGCCAGGTGGGTCAGGCCGTGGCGGGTGATGAGGGTGCGGGTGGCGGCCAGTTCGTCGTCGACGAGCTGGGCGAAGGCCTCTGACAGCAGCTGGTCGCGGGAGGCGAAGTAGTAGGTGGTGGCCGCCAGTGGCAGGCCGGCGCGCTGGGCGACGGCGCGGTGGCTGACGGCGGCGAACCCGCCCTCGGTCAGCAGGTCGACGGCCGCTTCCAGCAGCGCGGCGCGGCGTCGCCGGCCGCGTTCCTGTGGCGGGCGTGTCTCGTGCGGGGTGGTGTCGGTCAATGGGCACCTGCCAGGTTCAGGACGATGACGCCGCCGATGATGAGCAGGATGCCGCCGATCTTGAGGGGGGTCAGGCTCTCCCCCATGAACAGGAAGCCGATCAGGGCGATGGCGGCGGTGCCGACGCCCGACCATACGGCGTAGGCGGTGCCCATGTCGAGCTGGAGTTTCAGGGCGCGGGCCAGCAGCACGAACGAGGCGATGTAGCCGGTGGTGGTCACGATGGACCAGGGCAGGCTGGTCAGGCCGTCGCTGAGTTTGAGTGCGGAGGTCGCCAGGATCTCCGTGGCGATGGCGAAGGCGAGCAGGATCCAGGCCATGGGTGGTGCACTCCAAAAGTGGTACGGGCGTACCAGTCTACCGGGAGTAGCTTGAAAAGGGAGTCGAATGCGTGTTCCATTTGGTGGTGTGGGTTGGGATGCGCTTCCACTTGTCGAGGCCGCCGACGAACGTCCGCTGATCGAGCGGCGGGCGCTGATGCGCGACGGCTTCTACGAGATGCAGGCCAAGACGGTGATCGAGCGGGTGCCGCAGACCGCGGGCATCGCGCAGCGGTGGGCGATCTCCCCCTACCGCGGCTGCGCCCATGCCTGCCGCGGTTGCGGTGCCCGCGCCGGCCATCTGCGGCTCGGGCTGGACGCCGGGCGCGACTTCGACACGCGCATCGTGGTCAGGCCCAACACCGTGGCCAGGCTGCGGGCCGAGCTGGCCCGTTTCTGCGGCGAGCCGGTCGCTGTCGGGGTCGGTGGCGACTGCTACCAGCCCGCGGAGGAGACCTACCGGCTGATGCCGGGCGTGATCGACGCGCTGGCCGAGGCGGCCGTGCCGGTCACCGTCTACACCAAGGGCCCGCTGATCCTGCGCGACGCCCCGCTGCTGGCCGCGGCCGGCGCGCAGGTGGCGATCTCGATCGCGTTCGTCGACGAGCGCATCCGCCGCGGCGTCGAGCCCGGCGCGCTCAACGGCCGGGCCCGGCTGGAGCTGGTCTCGGCGCTGGCCGAGGCAGGGGTGGACTGCCGGGTGCTGATGGCGCCGGTGCTGCCGCTGCTCAGCGACGCGGCCGACCAGCTGGACGCCACTGTGCGCCGCATCGCCGCCGCCGGCGCCTCCGGGGTGGAGGCGATCGTGCTGCGCCTGCCGCCCGGCACCCGCCAGTGGTACCTGGCCTGGCTGGCCGAGGCGCACCCGCACCTGCTGGAGCGCTACGAGGAGCTCTACGACGACGCCGGGCTGCCCTCCCCCACCTACGAGGGCCGCATCACCGGGCAGATCGCCCAGCTGAGCCGGATGTACGGCCTGCGCTACGGCCCTGCCGCGCCTTCCCGCCACGAGCCGCGCTACCCGCAGCTGGCCCTGGTCTGAGCCCGTTCAGGTGCGCAGGTCGATCGCCATGGGCTGGTGCGGCAGGCCGGCGTAGATCTCCACCTCGCCGTCGCGGTGCCAGCCCAGATGCTGGAAGTAGCCGACGTTGCGCAGCTGGATGTGGGCGACCATCACCAGGCCGCCGTGCTCGGCCGCGGTCTTGACCGCGTACCTGACCAGCGGGGCGCCCAGGCCGCGCGCGCGGTGCTGCGGCAGGACGGCCAGCCGGTCGCCCTGCCACCGACGGCCGGCCCCGTCCAGGGGGTAGAGGCGCACGGCGCCGCCGACCGCGTGACCGGCGTAGGCGACGACGTGGATGGTGCGCGGGTCGTCGTCGCGGGCGTCGCGGTCGGAGCCGGGGAAGATGCGCTGCTCGTCGACGAAGACGCGGCGCCGTACCGCGTAGTGGGCGGCCAGCTCGTCCGCGGTGGCGGCCGGGTGGCAGTCTGTGCCGAGCGTCTGAGGCATGGGCGGCTCAGGCTTCCGGGCGTGCTTGCGGGCGCGGGCCGATCTGGAGCAGCACCGGCTCCATCGAGCTCAGGCCGGAGCAGGCCTGGCAGCGGGCGCAGCCCGCCGTGGTGGTGGCCGAGGTCATGCCGCGCCGGATCATGTAGGCCAGGACCTCGGCGTAGATGGGCCGGGTGTAGGAGCTCGGCGGCGGCTTCCAGCCGGCCATGGGGGTGCCGATGACCGGCCGCAGCGGCACCAGGAACGGGTAGACGCCGGCGTCGACGGCCCGTTTGCAGCCCTCGATCGTCACCTGGGGGTCCTCCCCCATGCCGAGGATCACGTAGGTGGAGACCTGGCCGGCGCCGAAGACCGCGACCGCCCGCTCCCACGCGGTGAAGTAGCCTTCGATGCCGGTGCGGGCCTTGGCGGGCGCGACGCGCGCCAGGACGGCGGGGTCGAAGGTCTCGATGTGGATGCCGACCGAGTCGACGCCCATGGCGCCCACCTCGTCGATCACGTCCAGATCCACGGGCGGCTCGAACTGCGCCTCGACGGGCAGCCCGCTGGCCCGCTTGACGGCCTGGCCGCAGCGCGCCACGTACAGGGCGCCGCGGTCGATGCCCCGGGTGCTGCCGGTCGTCAGGGTGGCATCGACGGCGCCGTCGAGATCGCGGGCCGCCACCGCGACCTCGGCCAGCTGCTCGGGCGTCTTGCGCGCGATGGTACGGCCGGCGGCAAGCGACAGGCCGATCCCGCAGAAACGGCACTGGTCGTCGTTGCCCCAGTAGGCGCAGTGCTGCACGACGGTGCTGGCCACCGAGTCCAGGTGCAGCAGCGCGATCTGCCAGTACGGCACGCCGTCGGCGGTGCTCAGGTCGTAGAAGCGCGGGCGGCGCTGGGCGGAGGCGTCGGCCAGCCGTACCCCGTCGCGGTAGATGCCGTACCCGTCGTCCTCGGCGCGCAGCGTGTACGGCGAGTCCTTGGCGATCCCCTCGGTGGGCGCCGTGACGGGATGGCCCGCCACCCAGAGCATTCCGCAGTCGGTGGGCCCGGCGCCGCCCGTGCGCCGCTCCATCGGCGCCTCCAGCCGCAGGCCGCGGGCCTGCAGGTCGAGGATGAGGTCGCTGATCTGGGTAGCCGTCACGACAGACACCTCCCGTGACCAGCAATTCTACCAAGATGGGATGATTATTCACTTTCCGATGTGAGGGCCTGCCGTACCTGCTCGATGGCGGCGAGCCACTCCTCGCGGGAGGTGAACTCCTCCACGCGGACCGCGTCGCCGGTGACCTCAAGCCGGTAGGTGATGACCGGCTGGGCGACGACCGAGCGGACCATGACGGTGCCGGTCGGCAGGTGCGTCTCCACCCATTGCGCCGCTCCCCCGCGCCAGGACGCGTCGTCGGGTTCCTCCAGGATCGCCCACTCCTGCCCGGCGGCGCGGGCCTGTTCGATGGTGTGCTCGCGGGCCGTGGTGAGCAGTTCGCGGAAGCGCTGGGACATGGCGGCCTCGATCACCAGGCGGGGGTCGAGGCCTTCGAGTGGGATGTCCAGGTCGTCGAGCCAGCCCTCCATCCGCGCTTCGACGGCGGCCAGGGCGGCGAAGTCGCCGATGCCGGACAGGCGGCGGGCCAGGGCGCCCACCAGTTGCAGTGCCCGCTGGTAGCGCTCGGTGTCGATCATGGCGAGCGGGAAGAGCCTGTCTTCGGCGGCTCGCAGCCGCCGAGCCAGCTCGGCGTACTCCGGAGGGATGCGAGCGCTTGGCAAGGCTTCTCTCGTTCACTATCGTCAGTGTGACAAGTCGGATCCTAGACGGCATTCGGGTTATCCGCCACAACGGCGGACCGCCGGACGGGTCGGGGGGCGGCGTGAAAACGGCCGTGCGCGTGCTGCGCGACACATACCTGGACTCGGTACGCCAGCTCCTCGGCGCCCGGGCGATGGGCAGGGCCGCGGGCGTGGAATGGGCCACGGCGGTGATGGCGACCCCGGCCAACCTCGACTCCCTGCGGCAGGAAGGCTTCGAGATCCCGCAGGCCTCGCCGTACGATCTGGTCCTTGCCGTGCGGGCCGACGACCCGCAGGCGGCCTTCGCGCAGGGTGAGCAGGCGATGTTCGGCGCCCCGGAGGGGGGCGGGCCGGTCGAGGAGGATCCGCGCTGCCTGGACGAGGCGTTGCGGCGCCGGCCCGGCACCAGCATCGCCGTCATCTCCGTCCCGGGCGACTACGCCGCGCTGGAGGCGCACAAGGCGCTCAGCCGCGACCTGGACGTGCTGCTGTTCAGCGACAACGTCGGCCTCGCCGACGAGATCGCGCTCAAGGAGCACGCGATACGGCGGGGCCGCCTGCTCATGGGGCCGGGCGCGGGCACGGCGATGCTGGCGGGGGTCGGGCTGGGATTCGCCAACGTGGTGCGTCCCGGCCCGGTCGGGGTCGTCGCGGCGGCCGGCACCGGGGCGCAGGAGGTCATGTGCCTGCTCGACCGCGCCGGCGTCGGCCTGTCGCAGGTCATCGGCGTGGGCGGCCGTGACCTGACCCGCGCGGTCGGCGGGCGGATGGCCGCGCACGCCGTGCGGATGCTCGACGACGACCCGGCGACCGAGCTGATCCTGCTGGTGTCCAAGCCGCCCGATGAGCAGGTGGCGCGGCGGGTGGTGGCAGCGGCCCGCCGTACCCCGGTCGTGGCGGTTCTGGTCGGGGTGGCGGGCAGCACGCTCGAAGGCGGCGTGGTCGAGGCGCTGGAGCTGCTGGGCAGGCCGGTGCCGTCCTTCGACCGCTGCCACGGCCCGAGCGTGGGCGAGGCCGTGGCGCGGCTGGCGCCGGCGCGGACCACGGTGCGCGGGCTGTTCTCCGGCGGCACGCTCTGCTACGAGGCGCTGGTGCTGCTGAGCGGCGCCCTCGGCCCGGTGTGGTCGAACACGCCGATCGACGCGCGCTACCGCCTGCCGGCGCCGCCGCGCTCCCACGTGTGCCTGGATCTGGGCGAGGAGGACTACACCCGGGGCAGGCCGCATCCGATGATCGACCCGGAGGCGCGGGCCGAACTGCTGCGCCAGAGCGGGCCGGAGGTCGCCGTGGTGCTCCTGGACGTCGTGCTCGGGCTGGGCGCCCACCCCGATCCGGCCGGGATCCTGGCGCCGGAGCTGGCCGGCCTGGACGGTCCGCAGCCGGTGGCGTACGTGCTGGGCACCGAGCAGGATCCGCAGGGATACCAGGACCAGGTACGCAAGCTGGCCGAGGCGGGATGCGTCGTCACCGCGACGGCCGCGCGCGCGGCGCTCACCGCGGCGGCGATCGCCACCAGGAAGGCCGCCTCATGAAACGCGTCGCGCTGCTGACCTACTCCACCAAACCGCGCGGCGGAGTCGTCCACACCCTCGCCCTGGCCGAAGCGCTCGCCGACCTGGGTGTCGACGTGCACGTCTTCGCCCTGGGCGAGGAGGGGTTCTTCCGCCCGGTGAAGGTGCCGTACACGCTGTTCGGCTTCACCGTCGAGGGCGACACGCTGGAGGAGAAGGTCTTCGCCTGCATCGGCGCCATGACCGCCGGGCTGGCCGGGGTCGCCGGCGAGTATGACATCCTGCACGCGCAGGACTGCATCTCCGCGCGCGCCGCCACGCAGGTGCACCCGCGGGTGGTGCGCACCGTGCACCACGTCGACGACTTCACCACGCCGGTCCTCATCGACTGCCAGCGCAGGTCGATCGTGGAGCCGGGCCACGTCCTGGTCGTCAGCGAGCACTGGCGCCACGTGCTGCTCCAGGAGTACGGCGTGGCCGCCCAGGTCGTCCGCAACGGCGTCGACCCGGCCAGGATCGCGCCGATCACCGAGGGGCGCCGAGCCGCGCTGCGCGCGTCGGTGGGCGCGCAGGACCGGTTCCTGCTGCTTTCCGTCGGCGGTATCGAGCCGCGCAAGGGCAGCAAGACGCTGTTCCGGGCGCTGGGGCTGCTGCGGGGTGACAAGCCGGTGCTGGCCGTCGTCGGCGGCCACTCCTTCCGCGACCACGAGCCCTACCGCCGCCAGGCGCTGGCGTTGCTGCCCGGGCTCGGCCTGGAGGTGCTGCAGCTGGGGACGGTGGGCGAGGAGGAGCTGGCGGCCTGGTACCGCAGCGCCGACGCGCTGGCCTACCCGTCGATCGAGGAGGGCTTCGGCCTGGCCGTGCTGGAGGCGCAGGTCGCCGACCTGCCGGTGGTGGCCAGCGATCTGCCGGTGTTCCGGGAGTTCCTCACCCATGGCCGTGACGCGCTGCTGCCCGCGGTGGGCGACCCGGTGGCGCTGGCCGCGGCGCTGGAGCAGGTCATGACCGACCGGGAGCTGCGCGCCACCCTCATCGAGGGCGGCCGCCTGGTCGTGCCTCGCTTCACCTGGGCCGCCTCGGCGGCCCGGCACGCCGAGATCTACGACTCGATCCGGTGATCGTGCCCGGCGGGCCGTGCCGCCAGCCGGGCCGCGCGCTCACGCACCTCGCCTTCGACCGCGAGCACCTGCTGGAGCGCGTCGAACCAGCAGGCGTAGTAACGGGCCTCCGGCTCGGCCGCGATGCGCGCGATCAGCGCCTGGCGGAAGTCCTCCCAGTCGAAGGCGCCCGCCTGGCTGGCCGCCAGCGCCAGGCCGAAGGCCCGGCCCTCCCACGGCTCGGCGAACACCAGCTCGCCGTTGGAACGGGGCGGCGCGGCGGGGCTGTCGACGTCCAGCCGGATCGGGAGCCTCATGTCCGCACCCGGGCGACGCCCACCATCGCATCCCGCGTCACCAGCGGCACGAGCTCCTCCTCCGGCAGCCCGCCGGTGCCGGCGGGTCTTTCCGGCAGGACGAAGTAGCGCACTTCGGAGCTGCTGTCCCACACCCGGACCTCGACGTCGTCGGGCAGGCTCAGCCCCATCTCCGCCAGCACGGTGCGCGGCTCGCGGACCATCCTGGAGCGGTAGGCCGGATCCTTGTACCAGGAGGGCGGCAGGCCGAGCAGCGGCCAGGGATAGCAGGAGCACAGCGTGCAGACGACCACATTGTGGACCTCAGGCGTGTTCTCCAGGACCACGATGTGCTCGCCTTGCGGCCCCTTGTAGCCGAGTTCGGCGACGGCGGCGGTGCCGTCGGCCAGCAGCCGCCGCCGGTAGTCGGCGTCCGTCCACGCCTTGGCCACGACGTGCGCGCCGTTGAGCGGCCCGACGTCGTTCTCGTACATGGCGATGTACTTGTCCATGACCGCGGTGTCGACCAGGCCGCGCTCCACCAGCAACTGCTCCAGCGCCTCGACGCGCAGCTCGATCGGCACCCGCTCCTGCGTCATGGCGCCTCCTCCAGGTAGTCCTCGTACAGGTCGATGGTGAGCGTGAACGGCTCGGCGTCCGGGCCGAACAGCTCGGCGGACTCGAACCGCACCGCGTACACCCACTGGGCGTTCTCGCCCTGGAAGTGGGCGTTCGTGTCGGGCAGGACCTGCGCGGGCTGGATGATGGTGACGGTGCCCGCGTGCCCCATCACGTACCGCGGCAGGCGCGTGTGCCCTGGCGGATCGAAGGTTTTCGCGCGTACGGCGGCGCCCACGGCGAACCGGGGTGGCGACGGCACGGCCCGCAGCGAGCCCGCGGCGGTCGGCGCGTAGTCCGGCTTGTCGGGCACCGGCGGCTCCGGCTCGGCCACCGAGCCGCCCGACAGGTTGGCGGCGCGCGCCTCCGCCGTCCCCGGCGCGATGATCGAGCTGTCGTGGAGCAGGTTCTCCGCGCCGTGCAGCCACCGGCCGTAGTAGCCGTCGTCGAGGTAGTCCTGCCGGTCGAGCCGGTTCATCGCGTGCCGGAAGGCGTCCAGGTTGGTGCCGGACAGCCGTATCGACAGCAGGGCCAGCGCGAAGGCGCGGGCCTGCCAGCGTTGCGCGAAGACCGGTTCGCCGGCTTCGGGGACCGGCGCGGGACCCCAGCCCCGCGTGCCCCCCATGTCGTGGATCCCGCTGGCCTTGGTCATCGTCGCCTCCCGGGTGCGGCCGTTCACACCGTCCAGGTGTTGAGCTGGAAGGCGCCTTCCTTCCACGCCGTGAGCGCCGAGTCGAGCACGTCCAGCGGGTTGAACGGGGTCACGCCGGGGATCAGGTCGTCCTCGCGGAAGCCGTACAGCGCGCCCATCGCGAACCGGCAGGCGTAGATGGTGGCGCCCTCCTTCAGCAGGGTCTTGATCTGGTTGTTGATCGCCAGGTGCCCGGGGAACGCCTCCTGGCCGACGCCCGGGTAGCCGCGTGTGCCCGAGGCGAGCAGGACGCCGGGGCCGTACAGGATGATGTTCACGTCGAAGCCCTTGCGTACCAGCCGGGTCGAGGTGAGCAGGTTGACCAGGGCTACCGAACCCTCGTACGGGACGGTGTGGATGAAGACGAAGGCCTTCTGCCCGGGCTCGGCCTGGATGTCCGGGAACACCTTCTCTTCGGTGTTGTACAGCGTCTCACCCTCGGTCGGCAGGGTGGTGGAGACTGTCTTCGGCATGTGAGCTCCTCGGTCTAGACAGCCGGGCCGGCCGGCGTGGTCGGCTTGGGCCAGTGCTTGCGGTGGCTACCGGGCATCGCGGCCATCAACCGCCGTCGCAGCGGCCACGGCGTGAGCCGGTAGATCGGGACGAAGATCCGGCGCCAGAAGAAGGAGGAGCCGCCGGTGGGCGGCGGGGGTCTGCCCTGGGCGCGCGCCACCCGCGCCTGCGCGTCCCTGAGCAGGTAGTGCTGGGCGTTGTCGCGCACCCACCGGGTGATCATGTCGCTACTCCGGCCTGCGCGGCGGTGACGATGGGTTCGTTGAGCGCGCCGATGGGCGGTGAGTAGACGTTCTCCATCGCGGCCAGGTCATACAGCGTGATGCCCTTCTTGACCGCCAGCGCCAGGAAGTCGGCCCGTTCCTTGATCCCTTCCCCTCCGACCAGTTGCGCCCCGATCAGGCGCAGCGTGCCGGGTTCGGCCAGGAGCTTGACCGTGACCGGGCGGACGCCCGGGTAGTAGCGGGCCCGGGAGATGCCGGTCGCCTTGCCGACCACGTGCGGGATGCCGAGCGCGGTGGCCGCGACCTCGCCCAGCGCGGCCCCGCCGATCATCCACGTGCCCGCGACCATCCCCCACGGGACGTAGACCGGCTGGTAGGCGCGATCTCCGCCGGCGGCGTTGGTGCCGGCCACCTTGCCCTGGGCGTAGGCGTGGCTGCCGGTGAGCCCCTGCAGCGGCAGCCCGCCGAGGCCGTGCGGGATCTCGCAGACGTCGCCCGCCGCCCAGACGTGCGGCGCCGAGGTGCTCATGTGGTCGTCGACGACCAGCCCTCCGGTCGATCCCGTGGTGAGGCCGGCGGCGACGGCCAGCGCGGTGTTGGCGATCTTGTGGGTGGCCACCACGACGAGTTCCGCGGGCAGTTCGCCGTCGGAGGTCGCCACGGCGGCGACGTGGCCCTCGCTGTCGCCGATCAAGCCCTGGAGCTCGGTGTCCCAGTGCATGGTGACGCCCAGTTCGGCCCACGACTGCTGGACCGGCTCGACGGTGTCGGGGTCGCACAGCTCGCCCAGCGCCCACGGATGCGGATCGACGACGTGGGTGTCGATGCCGCGGTGGGCCAGGGCGGTCACCATCTCCAGGCCGAGGGGCGAGGCTTCGATGACGACCGCGTGCCGCACACTGTCGAGGGTTTTGTCCCACTCCATGGCTTGGCGGATGTTCTTGACGTAGTAGAGGCCGGCCAGGTCCTGCCCGGGCACGCCGGGAGGCTTGTAGTCGAAGCCGGTGGCCACGATCAGCGCGTCGTAGCCGACCTCGCCCTCGCCCCGCACCCGGACGGTGCGTGCGGCCGGGTCGAAGGCCAGGACGGTCGTCTCGTATCGGATGTCGATCCGCGCGTCGACGTAGGCCTGCTTGTCGGCCAGGAACAGCGACCGGAAGTCCGGAATCTCCTTGCCGTGCACGTAGGGGATGCCGCACGGGCTGTATCCGACGTCCTCGAACTGGGTGTAGACGATCACGTCCGCGGAAGGGTCGGCGGCCCTGGCCGCCCCCGCGGCGCCGATGCCGGCGGCGCCGCCGCCGATGATGACCACCCTGCGTGCCATGGACTCAGCTCCCGCCCGTACGGCACAATATCCATACATTATAGAGGACTTCACGTTGACTATCCTGCGTGACGTTTCGTGACGTCGAACGACGAGAGGGAACGCATGGCCGAGGCGGACGTACAGGGTCAGCAGGTCGACGAGATCGTCAGCCAGATCGGCCCGAAGCTGCGCGGTCTACGCAGAGCACAGCGGCACTCGCTGCAACAGCTGGCTGCCATCAGCGACGTGTCCGCTGCCGCCATCCACAAGATCGAACGCAACGGGATGGTGCCGACGATCACCACCCTGCTCAAGCTCGGGGCGGCGCTCGGCGTCCCGGTGAGGTACTTCGTCGAAGAGGACGAGCAGCCGCCCGAACCGGTGCACCACACCCCGCGTGAACGGCGCCCGACCGTCTACACCCCGCACGAGGGCCTGGCGCTGGCCGGGATCTCCGGCTCCTACCGGCAGTTCCAGACGGCCGCGGCCGTGGCGACGGTCATGCCGGGCGCCTCCAGCGGCGACAAGCTGATGCAGCACCCGGGCGAGGAACTGGTCCACGTCACCGACGGCGTGCTGACCTTCCGGGTCGGTGACCAGACCTTCCCGCTGGCCGAGGGCGACTCGCTGCACTTCGCCGGGGACGTGCCGCACCGCTGGGCCAACGAGACCGACCGGCCGGCCAGGGCAATCTGGATCGCGCTGCGCAACGGCTAGCCCCGGGTGTGGCCGATCGTGATCCGCGGCGGCTCGCGCAGCGTGTTGGTGACGTAGCAGACCCGCTGCGCGGCCTCGATGAGCAGGTGCGCCTGCTCATCGGACAGCGAGGAGACGATGTCGATCGCGATGTCGCGATAGCGCGGCCCTTCGTAGGTGCCGGTGACGCTCACCCGCACCGAGCCCGGCTCCTGGCCGCGCTTGCGCGCGCTGTGCACCAGCGCGAGCGCGAAGCACGAGGCGATGGCGGCCAGCAGGTAGTCCGTGGGCTGGGCCCCGGTGTCGGTGCCGCCCGCGCTCTCCGGCTCGTCCACGAGCAGCCGGAAGCGACCCTCGGTCACCACCTCGACCTGGTAGCCGCCCCGCCATTCCGCCTCGACCGTGCGCGTCGTCATCGCTGCTCCGCCGTCGTCATCGCTGCTCCGCCAAGGCCAGCAGCGCCGCCTGGAACGCCCGCAGGGGCGCGGTGGCCACGCCCGCGCCGATCTGGCCGGACCCGTCGCGGGCGTGCAGGATGCCGGTGTTGACCCGCGGCGTGAGCTCGGTCTCGACGACCTTGCGCACGTCCACGCCGAGAGGGGTGCCGCGGAAGTCCATCGTGGGCAGCTTGAACCTGGTGCTCTCGCTCGCGCAGATCCGGCGCATCTCGCCGGTGACACGGGCCGCCTCGGCCATGGACCCGCCCAGGAACGCCGCCACTGCGGGCGAGCCCGCAGTGGCCGCGCCGCCGAGCCCGACCAGCTCCAGCACGGCGCTGTCGCCGATGTCGGGAGCGCCGTCGCTCGGGCCGTACCCGGCGTGGAACAGCGCCGCCTCCACCGGTGGGCTGCCGGCGACGAACCACCGCCGGTCGCCCGCCAGCTTCACACCGTAGGTGGTGCCGTTGCGCGCCATGGTGGTGACGATGCCGGCGCCCGGCACCCGCTCGGCCGACAGCGTCAGCGCCTTCGCGCAGGCCATCGCCACGGTGAGGAAGAACAGGTGGTTGGCCGACAGGTAGGCGGCCAGCGGCACCGCGTCGTCCACCTCCGCGATCGCGGGCAGCATGGAGCGCAGCAGCAGGTTGGTCGAGGCCTGCACGCGCATGTGAACGTCGTCGCCCATCTGCACGCCCTGGGCGGCGATCGCGAACGCGTCGATCGGCCCCATCCGTTCCACGATCATCTTGAGCTTCGGACCGGCCACCTCGCGCAGGAACACCAGCCGCTCGACGGCCGCGGCCGACTCCCGGCCCAGCCAGGCCACGTCACCGGGCCCCTGACCCAGCGGCGCGAAGGCGCGCGTCCCGCCGGCGGGATTGTCCACCACCCAGACCGGCATGCCGGGCCCGAGCGCCGTCGCCAGCGGCACCACCGTGTCATGCTCGTTGGCCGCTGCCAGACCGACCTTCCCACCGGCCAGCAGCCTGTCGGCCCCCGCCAGGTCGCCGGCCCAGCCCTCGGCCACGACCGCGGCCCGCATCGACCGCCGCAGCGGATCACACACCTCGGCCCAGGCGATCGGCGGCCCGGCATGCAGGATCATCCGATCGCCGAACCCGGGGACCACCTCCTGGGCCGGGCGGACGTCGACCACGTAGGGGACCTCCCGGTCGAGCCTGCGCAGCACCTCGGCGTCGGCGGCCTCCCCGTCGGCCGCGTACACGTCGGTCAGCGCCCGCACCAGCAGCGGATCGCCGCGCGCCGGCGGTCTGGCGTCCACGTGCACCACTGCCGCGCCCTGCCAGGCGACCGCGTCGGCGAACACCCGCAGGCCCACGTTGACCACGCTCGGCTGCTCGGTCATGGCCCCCTCCTTCAGCGCCCCGCCAGGCTGCGGGCGCGGGCGCGGATCGCCTCTTCGGCCGCGTGCAGGGCCGCGCGGCGGGCCGCCGCCTCCGCGTTCAGCTCGGCGGCCTGCTCGCGGACGCCTTTGATCATGGGGGTCATGGCCGAGGGCGCGGCTCCGCCCAGGCCGGTGCGCGAGCCGACCAGAGCCTCCGGCGTGAGGCACGCCTGCAGCTCCGCGTCGTCGAACTGCAGGCGGTCCCCGGTGACCGCGGCGGCCGCGCGCGCGATCGCTTCCGCGTCGAGGGCGGCTTCGTGCTGTACGGCGTGCTGGACGACCCGGTGAGCGGTGCGGTAGTCGAGGTGGAACCGGCGCATGAGCAGTTCGGCCAGGTCGGCGGCCTGGGTGAAGCCCGCCTCCAGGGCCTGGCGCATCCGTGCCGGGTCGGTCTCGAGGGTGCGGATCACTCCGGTCGTCAGGCGGGTGGCGCGGTGGGCGAGGTCCAGGGAGCGTGGCAGCTCGCCGTACAGGTAGATGAGGTTGTCGCTGCGCGCCGACGGGGTCTTGATGACGGCGGTCAGGCCGGTCAGGCGGCCCAGCATGACGCCCGCCGACCCGCGGATGACCGCCAGGGAGTACGGGTTGCGCTTCTGCGGCATCGCGACGCTCGGGCGGGCGTAGGCCTCGGCCAGGGCGACAAAGCCGAACTCGGCGCCGGCGAAGATCTCCAGGTCTTCGGCGAGCTTGTCCTGGGTCAGCAGCAGGCTCGTGGCCGCGGCCAGGACGTGCATGAACGGGTCGGTCTGCCACATGGCGTCACGGGTGTGCGTGATCGCGCGGTCGAACCCGAGCGCACGGGCCGCCGCCTCCCGATCGTCGAGGATCGGCGAGCCGTTGGCCGCCCCCGCCCCGGCCAGGCCCGCGTTGACGTGCCCGAATTCGGCGAGCAGGCGCACCGCGTCACGCAGCACGGGATCGGCGAACGACAGCAGATAGTGGCCGAACGTGGTCGGCTGGGCCTGCTGCAGGTAGGTGTAGTCGGGCATGAGCGTGCCGGCGTGCCGCTCCGCCTGCCCGGCGAGCGTCGCGGCCAGCGCGCAGGCGGCTTCGACCAGGTCGAGGATCTGCCCGCGCACCCGGATGCGGAAGGCGGTGCGCACCGCCTCGCGGCGGGTGCGCCCTGCCCGCAGCCACCCCGCCTCCTCGCCGATCCGCTCCAGCAGGTGACGCTCGCGCGACACGTACGGCTCGCCGTAGCGCGGGTCGTAGCCGACGGCGTCGGCGGGCATGGCGGCCAGGTCCAGCAGCGCGCCCAGCAGCGGGCCGCGCACCCGGTCAGGCAGGATCCCCCGGTCGGCGAGTTCGACGCAGTGCGCCAGGTCGGCCAGGCCCAGCGCCTGGTGCAGCCACGGCGCGTCGGCGATCTCCCAGGCGTAACCGGCCGCCACCAGTTCCTCCGCGGGCCCGCCGCTCATGTCGCCGCCCCGGCCAGCAGGTCCAGCGCGCCGGGAAGGCCGCCGGTGTGCCAGAGCACGATGGGCGCCTGCTCGTGCCGAGCCCGCAGCGCCGCGACCGCGGCCAGCGCCTTGGTGCCGTATTTCGCGTCGAACAGGACGCCGTCGGCGCGCAGCGCGGCCAGCATGATGTGCGCGTCCCGATCGCCGGCCTGTCCGGTGGCGTCGATCAGCTCCCAGTCGGTGACCGCTTCGTGGCCCATCCGCGCGACCAGGTCGAGGATCTCGCTCCGGATCCGGGGCAACGGCCGGCTCACCGACACGCCGTAGACGCGCCACCTGGCGTCCAGGGCGGCCCGCCCGGCCAGCAGGCCGGCGATCGAGGCCCCCGACCCCACCGGCAGCACGACGATCGGCTCGTCGACGTCCAGTTGCGCGGCCAGCTCCTGCGCGGCGTGCGCGAAGCCGAGCGCGCCGACGGGCGTGGCACCGCCGCGCGGGATCGCGTACGGAGTGCGCCCGCGATCACGCAGCTGCTCGGCGCGCTCCTCGATCAGTTTGTCGAGCTCGGCCCGGTCCGCGCCGGTGTAGGACACCTTCGCCTCCGAGCAGGTCACCAGCTGCAGGGTGACCGGCACCTGCTTCTGGACCGTCCCGGAGACGAGGACCTCGCACTCCATGCCGCAGACCGACGCCGCCAGCGCCGCCCCCGCGATGAAGTTCGAACCCGGGGACCCTCCCGTGACCAGGACGTCCGCCCCGCGCGCCAGGGCATCGCCCAGGAGGAACTCCAGCGCCCGCGCCTTCGCGCCGGCCAGCCCGAACCCGGCGAGATCATCGCGCTTGAGGTACATGCCGGCGAACGGCTGCAGCGGCGTGGGCAGCAGGGCCAGTCGGCGGCGCGGAGCGCTCATCGCCGCACCTCCGGCGTGCCGCGGGCCACCACCGCGTCCACCATGGCCGCCGCCGTGGCCGGCTCCGGGCGGGCGGTCCAGCGGGCCAGGTCGGCGGGGTCGGCCACGCCGCGCGAGGCCAGCGCGGTCACCAGGTCGGCGTCCTCGCGCAGCGCCTCCTGCAGCAGGTGCTGCGCGCGGTGCTTGCCCAGGTGCCGCGACAGCTCCGCCAGCACACGTTCCGACGCCCAGCCGGTGCTGAGGAGGTTGTCGGCCATCCGGCCGGCGTCGACGACGAGACCGTCGACGAGGTCGGCGGCCAGCGCGGCGGCCGTGCCCGCCGCCAGCGCGACGTCGGGCAGCGCCGCCCATTCGGCCTTCCAGGCGCGCCCGTCCCGTTCGTGCCCGCTGACCATGCCCTCGACCAGGACGCCCGCCGCCGCCCGCGCCAGCCGGGCCAGCGTGTCCAGATGCTCGCTGATCTCGGGGTTGCGCTTGTGCGGCATGGTGATGCTGCCCACGGTGGCCCGCGCCGTACGCTCGGACAGCTCGGCGATCTCCGGCCGCTGCAGCTCGTAGACCTCGTTCCCGATGCGGGCGAGCGTGGCGGCGACCATGCTCATGGCCGCGCCGAACTCCGCGACACGGTCACGCGCCGAGGTCCACGACAGGAGCGGATCGTGCAGCCCGAGCCGGGCGCAGAACAGTCTGCGCAGCTCCTGGCCGTGCGGCTCGAAGAAGCCCAGCACGCCGACCGCGCCGGCCAGCTGGCCCACCGACCAGCGCTCGCCGCCTTCGCCGAGCCGGACGATGTGGCGCCCGACCTCGTCGGCCCACGTCGCGACCTTGAAACCGAAGGTGATCGGCGCGCCCGGCTGGCCGTGCGTACGGCCGGCCATGACCGTGTCGCGGTGCCGGGCCGCCAGCCGCAGCAACGCCCCGTGCATCCTGACCAGGTCGGCCACGACGAGCCGGCCGGTGTCCCGCATCACCAGCCCGAACCAGGTGTCGGTCAGATCCTGGACGGTGGCGCCGTAGTAGACGTACTCCCGCGCGGGCTCGGGCAGCAGCCGCTGCAGCCCGCGGATGAGCCCCAGCGTGGAATGCGAGGTCCGCCGGGTCTCAGCGGCCACGAACTCCAGGTCGAGGCGCTCGGCCCGGGCGTGCTCGGCGATCTGCCCGGCCGCCTCCTCCGGGATCAGCCCGAGGTCGGCCTGCGCCGCGGCCAGCGCGGACAGGATGTCCAGCCAGGTCTGCAGCCGCCGGTCGAAGACGGCCGTGAGCTCCGGCGTGGTCCACAGATGGGCGTACTCCGCCGATTCGGTCAGACGGGCCGCCATGACGGCTCCCATCTGCGCGCCACCTGCTCCAGCGCCTGGCGCACCTGGCCCAGCGTGGCGCCCCAGGGCACGACGACCGCCCCGTCGGCCTGCTCGATCCGGTCCTCGAGCAGGCAGCACTTGGTGAGCGTCGCGACGCCGGGATCGCGCGCCCGCAACCTGGGGCAGATCTCCACGGTCGCCGGACGCTCGCCGTAGAACCAGTCGTGAATGTCGCGCGACCTGGCGCAGCCGAGCAGCGTCCACTGCTGCAAGGGCGGCCGCCGGTCCAGATAGACGGTGGGGACACCGTCGACGCTCACACCTGAACCGCTGCACGGCAGCAGGTAACGCTCGGCCGGGGCCTGCGCGGCGAGCTGCTGGAACGTGACAGTGTCGGCCAGCGGCACGATCGGCGGCAGATCCTCCGCGACCTCCAGCAGGCGCCGCACCTGATCGACGAGCTTGGGCGGCTCCGGCGGCACGATCTCCTGTACGGCAAGCCGCAACGGATCGGGATCGACGATGAAGCTGACGTGGCCGTACCTGCCCTCGACCACCACGGCCCGCATCCCCGCAGCCAGCGAAAGCGCGATCCTGGCCAGCGTGGACGGCACCGCCGTGTCGGCCTCCGGAGCCACGACGTACGCGCACTCCCCCGGCGGCGCGATGACCTCGACCGAGGTGATCGGCGAGAACAGCGGCTCGTCCGACTCCTTCTCCACCCGCAGCAGTGTCGTGCCGCCCTCCTCGTCGCGGACCACGAGGAAGCGCGTGCGCCGGTAGGCCTCCCTGCCCAGGAACAACCGCCGCAGGTCGACCGGCCTGCCGACGTGTGCCACGGAAACGCCGCGGTAGGCGCTCGGGACGAGGTTCGAGGTCATGGAGGCTCGTCGACCGAGAGGGCGGCGGTGTCGGCGCGCAGTCCCAGCCGGAGGGTGGCCAGCGGGAGCACGTCGCCGGGCGCGATGTTGGCGAGGTTGACCGCGGGGCCGAACCGGTTGATCAGCCAGGCCTGCTGCGCGGTGCGGGGAGCCTCGAACATCACCCGCTCGACCCCGGCCGCGCTGACAGCGGCCTGGATGATGTCCTGCCGGGGGCGGCCAGAATCGTCGTAGATGCCGACCGTTCCGCTCTCCCGGCCTTCCGTGACGATCCAGGTGGCGCCGGCGGCCAGGTCCTCGGCGATCTCGTCCTGCCACTGGGCCGCCGACAGCGCCGCCGCCGGGTTCTTGACCCCGGTCTCGGCGAACACGGTGAAGGCGTGGCCGGCCTTCTTGATGAGGTCCCGCTTGTCGTCCAGGGTCATCTCCACGACTCCGCGGGAGACCTCGACGGCGTCGAATCCGGCGCTTTCCGCCCAGGCCAGGCACTCGTCCGCTTTGCCTTGTGACCAGGCGATCTCGAGCAGCGTCCCGCCCAGGCAGCTGCTGACCTGGTGGGCGCGCAGGAGGCGGAGCTTGCGGTTGAGGCCGGGGTCGACGTAGGCGATGCCCCAGCCGAACTTCCACACGTCGATGTGCTCACCGGCCGACTCGAGCGTGGCGGCGGCGGCGCCGGGAGTGAGGCCCTTGTCGAGGACGTGGGTGCGGCCCCACCCGCGCGGCTTGCCGGGCATGGTGGGCAGCGTCAGGAAGCCAGGCCCCACGTCCTCTATGTTACGATGTCTGTTTACTTTGCGACAAGAGGTGGCCTCATGGCCGAACTCGACGAGGTCATCGCGGCAGTGACCAGCAGTCCGGCGATCACCGCGAAACGCTCGATCGGGCTGGTGTCGGAGGTGCTCGGCGCCTCCGGGTGGGTCGAGGGGCCCGGCGACGACGGGGCCGCCGTGGACGTGAACGGCAGCACGGTCATCGCCTGCGGTGAGGCGCTGTGGCCGCCGTTCGTCCGCGCCGACCCCTTCGGCGCGGGCGTGGCGGCGGTGCTGACCAACGTCAACGACGTGGCCGCGATGGGCGGGCTGCCGCTGGGGATCGTGGACACGGTCGTGGCCGACGAGGCCACCGCGCGCACCGCCCTGGAGGGCATGCGTTACGCCTCACGGCTGTACGACGTCCCGATCATCGGCGGTCACCTCACGATCTCCGACACCTCCCCGTCGATCTCCGCTTTCGCCGTCGGGTCCGCCGATGCCCTGCTGTCGATCACGCACGTCCGCGCCGGGCAGGACCTGGTGGTGGCGGCCTGCACCGAAGGGTCCATGCGGGAGGACTTCCCGTTCTTCCCCTCCTTCGACGAGCGCGGCCAGGATCTGGCCCAGGACATCCGCCTGCTGGCCGAGATCGCGGGAAAGGGCCTGGCCGTGGCGGCCAAGGACATCAGCATGGCCGGCCTGGTCGGCTCCCTCGCCATGCTCCTCGAATGGGGCACCTTCGGGGCGGACATCGCCCTGGAGGCCCTTCCCGCGCCCCGCGACGTGCCGCTCGCGCGGTGGTGCATCTGCTTCCCCTGCTACGGATTCCTGCTGACCTGCGAGCCCGACCAGAGCGACGCATGCGTGCACGCCTTCACCTCCCGCGGCCTGTCGGCGGCCAGGGTCGGCGCCATCGACACCACCGGTGTGATCACCCTCACCGCCGACGGCCGCACACGCCCCGCATTCGATCTGACAGCCGAACGGGTGACCGGCCTGACCCGCTTCCCGGGATGAGGGTCACGGCGTGGTGACCACTCGCGCGGCGGGGGCGGGCTGCTCGGGTCGCGGGCCGCCCTTGGGCCACCACATGGAACCCGGCTCGCGGGCCTCCCGGCGAATTCTGTTGTCCACCACGAAGTTACAGGTCTTCTCCTTGATCGCCGCGCCCATGCGACCGCCGATGTAGACGTTCATCGCGGTGTCGTCCTTGCGGGCGAGCTGCCGGATACCGGCGCGCCGGCCGAGGCTGACGCACGCTCCTGACATGGCCACGTCGATCACCGCCGGTTCGGTCCCCGCGATGCGGCTCAGCACGGTGTTGGCGGCCTGCACCCCGAGCGGCCCGGCAACGTACGTGCTCATCCGCAGCGGCCGGCCCGACGGCGCGGCGGCGTCCCCGGCCGCGACGATGCGGTCGTCGTCGACACTGGTCAACGTCTCGTCAGTGAGCGGCCGGCCGAGCGCGTCGGTGCGCAGCCCGCTCGCCGCCGCCAGCTCCGGCACACCGAAACCACCCGTCCAGATGGTCAGCGCGCTCGTACGCACCCCACCGTCGGCGACGACGACCGCGTCCGGCCGCACCTCACTCACCACGCAGGCCTCGAGCACCACGACACCGTGCCGGGTCAGCCATTTGGCGATGTATCGGCGACCAGGTGCGCTGAATGTCGGCGCCAGGGTCTGGCCACACACCAGCGTGACCCTGCGCCCTTGCTCGGCCAGCTCGGCGGCCGTCTCGATGCCGGTCAATCCGCCGCCGACCACGGTGACCGGAGCGTCGAGGGGCAACTCCTCCAGCCTGGCGCGCAGCCGCTGCGCGTACTCGAATTCAGCGATGTCGAAGGCGAATTCGGCCGCGCCGGGCACCGATGACGGTACGGCCCTGGTGCTGCCGACCGCGTAGATCACGTAGTCGTAATCCAGGGTGCGGCCCGACGCCAGTTCCACGGTCCGGGCGGCGGTGTCGATGCGCGTGGCGCTGTCGACGACCAGCTGGATGCCCTCGCCGAGCAGCGTGCCGTAGTCGATCGTGGCGCCGCCGGTGCCGGCCACGAACTGGTGCAGCCGGATGCGTTCGACGAACTGCGGGCGCGGATTGACCAGAGTGATGTCGACGTCGGCGCGCATCCGCAGACGGTTGGCCGCGAGGGTTCCGGCGTAACCGCCCCCGATGACGACGACCTTGTGGCTGGACATGGCGGGGTGTCCCTTCTCGATCTCAAAGGTGTCTCACCAGTCCGACAACCCGACCCCTCGGAATGTGAGGCGACGCGCCGACCTCACACTTCACCGCGCTGTCTTGTCGGACTGGTGAGGGCAGACCCGACCAAGGGAGTCAGTGACACGATGGCCAGGAGACCATGACCACCCCATCCGAGCCAGGACACGACCGGCCCCATCCGGGCCTGAGCGCGATCATGAACGAACGGCACCAGCTGATCAATCTCGCCTACCGGCTGCTCGGCTCCCTGGCCGACGCCGAAGATGTCGTCCAGGAGACCTACACCCGCTGGTACGCCATGTCCCGGCAGCAGCAGGACGCCATCGAAAACCCCGGCGCCTGGCTGACCAAGGTCGCCAGCCGCATCTGCCTCAACGTGCTCTCCTCGGCACGGGTCCGGCGCGAGACCTACGTGGGCGAATGGATCCCCGAGCCGCTGCCCGAACCCACGGAGTGGATCAGCAGGCAGCCGGCCGACCCGGCCGACCGCGTCACCCTCGACGAATCGGTCAACATGGCCTTCCTCGTCGTGCTCGAATCGATGACCCCGGCAGAACGCGTCGCGTTCATCCTGCACGACGTCTTCCGCTACTCCTTCGCCGAAGTCGCCGACATCGTCGGCCGTACTCCGGCGGCCTGCCGCCAGCTGGCCTCCTCGGCCCGCCGCCGCGTCAGCGCCGCGCAGGCTCCCGCGACCCCGGCAGCCCGGCAGGCCCGCATCGTCAGGGACTTCAAGCAGGCCTGGGAAGCCAAGGACATCGACGCCCTCATGGGTCTCCTCGACCCCGGCGCCTCAGTGATCGCCGACAGCGGCGGCCTCGCCAGTGCCGTGCTCCGCCCGATCGAAGGCGCTGAGCAGATCGCGCGCTCACTGGTCAACTTCGCCGGCAGGCTACGCGAACTGACGATCTTGGAGCGTACGGTCAACGGCCGGCCCGGCCTGGTGGCGCAGCAAGACGGCGTCACCGTGACGGTGTACGCGTTCGAGGTCGCAGGCGACCGGATCAAGCACATCTGGGGAGTACGCAACCCCGAAAAGCTCGGACCCTGGGTGGTAGGCCCGGGGCGTTGAAAGGGCATCATGACCGACACGCAGGTAGTGATCGCAGGCGCGGGGCCGACGGGGCTGATGCTCGCGTGCGAGCTGCGGCTCGCCGGGGTCGACGTGCTCGTGCTCGAGCGTCTCCCGAAGCCTCGAACGGTGGAATCGCGGGCCGGTGGCCTGCACATCCGCACGATGGAGACGCTCGATCAGCGGGGCCTCCTCGACCGGTTCCTCGAGCGCGGACGCCGGATGCAGGGCGTGCACTTCTCCGGCCTGCGGCTCGACGTCTCCGATGTGGCGACGCGGCAGCCGTACGTGCTCGTCATCGTGCAGTCCGAGGTGGAACGGCTGCTGGAGGAGCGTGCGGCGGAGGTCGGGGTACGGCTGCGCCGCGGCGCCGAGGTGACGGGGTTCTCCCAGGACGGAACGGGTGTCACGGTGGAGCTCGCGGACGGGTCGCGTGTCCGGACGGGCTATCTCGCCGGCGACGCGGCGCACATCCACTTCCCGGCGGGCGGTCAGGGCCTCAACACCGGCGTGCAGGACGCGGTCAACCTCGGCTGGAAGCTCGCCGCCGTCGTCCGCGGCCAGGCCCCGGACCCGCTGCTCGACACCTACCACGCCGAACGCCATCCGGTCGCCGCCCGCGTCCTGCACAACACCCGCGCCCAGACCACACTCTGGCGGGTGGACGATCACACCTCCGCGCTTCGCGAGGTGCTGGGCGATCTCATCGGCATCGACGAGGTACGGCTGCGCCTGGCCGGCATGATCACGGCGACCGACATCCGGTACCCGATGGAGGGGACGGACGACCTGCTCGGCCGGCGGATCCCGGATCTCGACCTCGAACACGGCCGCGTCCACGAGCTCCTGCACCGCGCCCGGGCGGTGCTGCTGGATCTTGGTGGTCTCCCGCCGCTCGACGCCGTGGTGACCGGCTGGGCGGACCGGGTCGATCTCGTCCGCGCCCGTCCTGCCGAGGGCTGCGATCTCGGCGCCGACGCCGTACTCATCCGCCCCGACGGACATGTAGCCTGGGTCACCCGCGCCGGCGAGCGGCCGGACCTGGACACTCTCCGGACCGCCCTGACGACGTGGCTCGGCCCGGCACGCCTGACCGGACGTTCAAGCCTTGAGCGTGCGTAGTTCCCCGAGCAGGTCACGGATGACCGCCGACCCGACGAGTTCCGGCGTCGTCACATAGCCCACGCGCCGCAGCGGCGCGTCATCGCCCAATCCGACCGTGGCCACCTTGGGCGGCGCGCCCACCGCGGACAGCCGCGGCACGATCGCCGCCCCGAGCCCGTGCCCGACCATCGACATCACCACCCCGTCGTCCTCGACCGTGATGTCACCGGGCGGGATCCACTCCTGCCGCGCCAGCCAGCGCCGCGTCTCCCCCGAGCAGTTCTCGTGCCAGTCGATCATGGGCAGCGACCGCGGATCCGGATGCCCCTGCGGATAGGCCAGCACGTACGGCTCCGCGTACAGCTCCTTACTGACCAGCCCCTCCACATACACCGGCAGCGAGACGACCCCCACATCGGCCCGCCCGTCGACCACCTCCCCCGCGATCCCCCTGCCCAGGTCGGGCACGATACGCACGTCCACGGTCACCCGCGGATGGCGCTGCCCGAACCGCACCAGCACGCCCGGCAGCAGGTGGAAGGCGGCACTGCGGAAGGCGGCCAGCCGGATGGTCCCCGTGGCCTCGCCGCGGGCGGCGGTGTGCGTGTCGGCCTTCATGACCTCCATGAGGCGCAGGATGCGCCGCGCGTGCCCGACCGCCGCCGCGCCCGCCGCGGTGGCCCGCGCCCCGCCGCGCCCGCGCGAGAACAGTACGGTGCCCATCTTCCGCTCGGCGGCGCGCAGCGCGTGGGAGACCGCCGACTGGGTCAGCCCGAGCCGCGTCCCCGCGCCCGACACGCTGCCCTCGCCGTCCACGGCGACGAGCACCCGCATCTCGACCGCACTCAGATCACTCACGGCGACGACAACGCATGAAAGACCTTCATACATTCCGGCTCATCCAGAAAAGGCACCCGCTACCAGGCACGACGACCCGGCCGTAGCGTCGTGGCCATGAGAGCGATGCGTGCCGAACGACTCGGCGAACCTGACGTGCTGGCCCTGGCCGAAGTACCCGACCCGGTGCCCGGGCCGGGCGAGATCCTGGTGGAGGTGGAGGCGGCCGGCCTCAATTTCGCCGACGCCGAGCAGTTGCGTGGTTCCTATCTGCCGCCGAAGCTGCCGTTCATTCCCGGCGGCGAGGTCGTCGGCCGGACTCCGGACGGCCGCAGGGTGCTGGCCTTCGCCGACGCGGCCTACGCGTCGAAGTCCGTGGTGCGGACGCCGGTGGAGATCCCGGAGGACCTGCCCGCCGGGGCCGCGCTGGCCGTACTGGTGCAGGGACTGACCGCATGGCACCTCCTGCGTACGGCGGCGCGGCTCGTGCCGGGTGAGAGCGTCGTGGTCAACGCCGCGGCCGGAGGCGTGGGCCATCTGGCGGTGCAGCTCGCGAAGGAGTTCGGCGCGGGCCGGGTGATCGGCACGGCCTCCACCCCGGACAAGCGCAAGCTGGTGCTCGACCTGGGCGCGGACGCGGCGGTGGACGGATCAGCGGACGGCTATGCCGAAAGGGTGCTCGCGGCCAACGGCGGCGAGCCGGTGAACGTGGTGCTGGACGCGGTGGGCGGGCCGGTCTTCGACGCCGCGACCCGCGTGCTCGCGCCCTTCGGCCGCCTGATCGCCTACGGGACCTCGAGCGGGGAGGATTCGTCGCCGGTCGACCCGGGCCTGCTGAGCGAGCACAACATCTCGGTGGGCGGCTACTGGCTCGGCGCCCACATGCGCCTGCCGGGCAGCACCGCCGCCGAGGCGCTGACCGAGCTGATCGCGCTGACCGCCGCCGGGCGGCTGCGCCCGGTGACCGGCGCCGAGTACAAGCTGGAGGAGGCCGGGCGGGCGCTGGCGGACCTGGCGACCCGCCGTACCGTCGGAAAGGTCATCCTGCGCCCATGACAGAAGACCGCCCGCGAAAACGGTAGGTCGGCCGTCACCGGGCTGGACATCTACCGGGTGTGGGAGCCGGCCACTTCTGCGTTCTGATCGGCGGACGGCCACGGGTCGGAGACCGCGTGCAGCAGGCGGCCGATGGCCGACAGATCCCCTACGACGGTGACGCTGCCGTCGGCACATGCGGCGGCGAGTGTGGCCGGATCGGTCAGCAGGGCGCTGAGCGTCTTGGGCTCCGCACGGAGCGAGGCGTCCGCTGTCGCGGTTTCACCGGGCTGCACCTGAACCCGTCCGGACGCCAGGCGGACCGTCCACACCCGGCCGTCGAGCTCGAGACGGCATGTCGTGGGCGGCGCCGCGGGGTCGGGGCGAGCGGCACCTTGCAGGAAGATCAGCACGGAGGTGGCGCTGAGCGCGGCCGGCGGCGGGGGCTGCGGCGCGTCGATCCCCCAGTCGCCCAGAGCCAGCACGATCGGTTCCAGCTTCCGACCCCACTCGGTCAGCTCGTAGACCCGCGGGCCTTCCTCCGGCGCCTGTCTGTGGCGGATCACCCCGTTGTGTTCGAGTTCTCGGAGCCGGTCTGCGAGCAGGTTCGAGCTGACGTGGGGCAGAGCGCGCCGCAGCTCCGAGAAACGTTGAGGCACCAAGACCAGCTCGCGCACGACCAGCAGGGCCCATCGCTCCCCGACGACGTCGAGGGCCCGGGCGATCCCACACGAGTCCCGATAGCTACGGCTGGTTGGCATGGCCACTCTCCTCATCCAATCCGATCCTAAACCACAATAGCATTCAGTTGTTTTTCGCAACCGCCTGCGGCCTAGGGTGTGGCCACCGCGGTGGGCTCGTTCGCCGGCGGCCGGTTCGCCGACCAGAACGCCGCGCGCACCCTGATCGTCGGCGCCATCGGTGTGGCGGCCTCCCTGCTGGTGCTCTACCTTGTCGGCACGATCGCCGTGCTCGTGGCCCTGGCGCTGGTGGCTTTCGGCTTGTTCGCCATGGGCATGGTGCCCTCGATGCAGTACCGCGTGGTGAGCCTGGCCGGCCCGGGTGGACAGCTGGCGTCCTCGCTGCCCGCCTCCGCGGCCAACGTCGGCATCGCGTTGGGCTCATATGCCGGTGGCGTGGCGATCGGCACCTTCACCGCCTCGTCCACGGTGATCACCGGCCTGATCATTGCGGTGATCTCCATCCCGGTCGCCTGGGCCACCAGCTTCCTGAAGCCTCCGGTAACTGCGAACGCGACAGAGCCCGCAGCGGCGACGGCGTGACCAGACGTCGGCTTCCCGGGTTCAGCGCGGCCACCTCACGCGGCACTCGGCGTTCAGGCGGCCGCGGTCGTGGTGGCGGGGCGGAAGGTGCGGCGGTAGGCCTGGGGGGGTGACGCCGATGGCGGCGTGGAGGTGCCGGCGCAGGGAGACGCCGGTGCCGAACCCGGCGCGATGGGCGACGAGGTCGACGGGCCAGTCGGTGGTCTCCAGGTAGTGGCGCGCCAGGTCGACGCGCTGCCGGATCAGCCATTGGCTGGGGGTGGTGCCGGTCTCGTCGCGGAAGCGGCGCGTGAAGGTGCGCACGCTCATGTTGGCGTGGGCGGCCAGGGTGAGGGGTTCGGCGAGCCGTTCCATGGCCCATGCCTGGGTGCGGGCGGGGTTCCTGCTCGTCGAGCCCGACCAGCAGGGCCTGCGCGAGATCACCAAGCTGGTCGAGGACGGCCGCCTGCGGGTGATCGCCGACTCGGTCTTCCCGCTGGAGGACGCCGCCGTCGCCCACACGTTGGGCGAGACGGGCCGCACCACGGGAAAGATCGTCCTTTCCGTCACGCCGTGACTTCTCCCCGCACGGCCAGGCGAAGTACGACCCGAACCAGCTGTTCCGCATCAACCACAACAAGCCACCCTTGCGCGAAGTGTCGGAAATCTGCCCATAAGGTGGGGATCATGGAGATTCGGGTGGCTGGGTCGTCGGATGTGGCGGCGGTGCTGGGGATGTTCGACAGCGCGGTGGCGTGGCTGGTGGCGCAGGGGCGGACCGGGCAGTGGGGTAGCGAGCCGTTCACCGGCAACGCCAAGCGCACCGCCCAGGTCGAGGCGTGGGTCGGCAGCGGCGGGATGCGGATCGCCGAGGTCGACGGGCAGGCCGCCGGCTGCGTGACGGTGGGAGCGCCGGTGGCCTACGTCGAACCCGCGCCCGAGCCGGAGCTGTACGTCCAGGGCCTGGTCACCGACCAGCGGTTCGCCGGGCGCGGCGTGGGCCGGACGCTGCTGGAGTGGGCGGGCCAGGAGGCGCGCCGCCGCGGCGTCGGGCTGCTGCGGGTGGACTGCTACGCCGGTGACGACGGCAAGCTGGTCACCTTCTATGAAAGCTGCGGCTTCGTCCGCGAGGCGCCCTTCACCGTCGGCACCTGGCCGGGCCAGGTGCTCCAGCGGCGCATCGCCTGATCAGGACTTCTTGTACAGGGCGCTGCCCTTCTTCCACTGCTTGAAGGGCAGCTGCCAGAAGCCCCAGCCGTTGTTCCACTCCAGCTCGCGAGTGGTGCCGGAGATGACGACGACGTCGCCGCGCTGGAAGTGGTCGTAGAACCACTTGGCCTGGTCGGGCCGGGCGTTGATGCAGCCGTGGGAGACGTTGGAGCGGCCCTGGGCCCAGACGTTGTCCTTGGCGTGGACGTACTCGCCGGAGCTGGAGATGCGCACGGCGTGACCGATCATGACGTCGTAGTAGCCGGGGTCGCCCTTCTTGCGGCCGGGCGAGATCATGCGGACCGGGTTGCCGCGCTCCATCGTCAGGTGGACGCCGTTGGTGGTGGTGTACTCGCGGGTGGTGGCCATACCGGCGCTGATGCGCATGGTCTGGATCTTCTTGCCGTCCTTGTACACGTACATCATGTGCTTCTTGACGTCCACCTTGCTGATCATCTGGGCGCCGATCTTCAGCGTGGCGGTGCTGTTCTTGACCCCGTACAGGCCCTTGCCTGCCTTGACGCCGTTGAGCATGGCGTTGAAGCGGACCTTCTGGTGGGCCGGCCAGTACTTGGCGGTGCGGTAGATGACGACCGTGTCGTTGATCCACCGCCAGGCGCCGGTGACCGGCTTGTCCGCCTTGATCTGCAGGGCACGCTCGACGGCGGCCTTCTGCTCGACCGGCTGGTTGAAGGTGACGATGATCGGCGCCCCCACGCCGACCGTCTCACCCGCGGCGGCCGGTGTGACATCTGCCACGGCCAGCTCACGCTCGGGCTTGAGCGTCTTGAACTTGCTGGAGGCGGTGGTGACACCGGACTTGGCCGAGACGGTGTAGGCGCTGGACACGCGCAGCGTGCCGGTCGAGACCCACTTGGTCTTGTCGGCGTTGAAGCTGCCCTGTACGGCCTTGCCGCCGCTTTCCGCGCTGACCTCGTCCAGCGTGCCGCCGGAGGCGGTCACGACGATCTTCTTGGCCGGGTCGACCTTGGCGGCGCCCTCGGCCGGGGTGATGGTGATCGTCGGCGCCTGGGGGCTGACCGAAGCGGTGGGATCGTCGGGTGCGCCGGGCGTGCGGGTGGCGGCATTGCCACTCGTGCACGATGCCGTCAGCGCCGCCGCGGCCAGCAACGCGACCCCGGCGACCGGTTTCCTCCAAGTGGGCGCAACGTTCAAGTTAGATCTCTCCCCCATTACAGCAAAGCGCACCTAGAGCACCTTAATGCTCCTACATGGAAGACGCGGAATCATTTAGGAGAGTTCGGTAACATTTCGATCACTTGGCGCAGTCAAGCGCAGGTCAGCGTGGCCTATCCTGGGCCGATGGCCGTGCTCACGCCGCAGGCGTCTGTCCCCCACACCGCCGCGGGTACACGGCTGGCCTGGCTGGACGCTCTGCGCGGGATCGCGGCGCTGGCGGTGGTCTACGAGCACGCGCTGGGGCCGCTGCTGCCGGAGGCCCGCCAGGCAGGCGGGCCGTACTTCGCGCCCGGCTGGTACGGCGTGCTGGTGTTCTTCCTGGTCAGCGGCTACGTGGTGCCCGCCTCGCTGGAGCGGCGCGGCGATGTGCGCGGTTTCTGGATCTCGCGAGGGTTCCGGCTGTATCCGCTGTGGGCGGCGTGCATGGTGGGCGTGCTGGCGCTCGCGGCCGCGGGGGTGCTCCAGGTGCGCTCGCCGGGTCCGGTCACCACGGCGCTGGCCCACCTGACGATGCTGCAGGACCTGCTCGGCGTGCCGCGCGTGCTGAACGTGCTGTGGACGCTGTCCTACGAGATGGCCTTCTACCTGCTGCTCACGGCGCTGTTCACGCTCGGCGGACACCGCCGCAGCCTGACGGCCGCGCTGGCCTTCACCGCCGCCGCGGTGGCAGGGGCGGGCCTGCTGCCGACCTCGCTCTTCACCGGCAACCTGCCCCTGACGCTCGCCGTGGTGCTGGCGTGCGTGGCGGCCGGGCTGGCCGGAGTCCTGTACGGCGGGCCGCAGGGGCGCAAGGTGGCGGCGGTGGTGCTGGCGGTGACCGTGGTGGTGCTGCTGGCCTGCAACGGCCACTTCCCCGCCTGGCAGAGCCTGATCATCCTGGCCACCATGTTCTCCGGCACCGTGCTGTACCGGGCCGAGCGCGGCGAGCTGCCCTGGTACACGGCCGCGTGGGTGGTGTTGGTGCCCTTCGCCGGCTGGGCCGTGGACGCCTCGGGTCCCACCCGGGTCGCCACGCTCGCCGCCTGGGCCACGTTCGCCGTCGGCATGCTGCTGCGGCGTCGCCGCGTGCCCGGGGCGCTGGCCTGGCTGGGGCTGGTGTCCTACTCGGTGTACCTGCTGCACCCGCTGCTGCTGCACAGCGTCGACGCGCTGCTGCCCGACAGCGGGGTCGCGCTGGCCTGGCGGCTGGCGATCCTGGCCGCCGTGCTGGCCGCGCTGCTCGGCCTGTCGGCGCTGACCTGGCGCTGGGTGGAGCTTCCCGGCCAGCGCCTGGGCGCCCGCCTGCGCAAACGCCTGGCCGCCTGCGACTGACGATCCCGTACCGACGCGGGCCGTACCGAGAAGGAGAAGCGGACAGAGCATGGCCGCTACTCCGGATACATTGCGTGGCATGCAGAAGACGTCCGCGCGGCTGCTGGCGCTGCTGTCCCTGCTCCAGGCACGCCGGGACTGGCCGGGGCAGCTGCTGGCCGAGCGGCTGGAGGTCAGCCCGCGCACCGTCCGCCGCGACGTCGACCGCCTGCGCGAGCTCGGCTACCCGATCACGGCCACCAAAGGCCCGGACGGGGGCTACCGGCTCGGTGCCGGCACGGAGCTGCCGCCGCTGCTGTTCGACGACGACCAGGCCGTCGCCCTCGCCGTCGCGCTGCAGAGCGCCGCCACCACAGGCGCGGGAATCGAGGAGGCCGCGGCACGCGCGCTGGCCACCGTCCGTCAGGTCATGCCGGCCCGGCTGCGCCACCGCATCGACGCCCTCCAGGTCACCGCCGTCCGCCCGGCGACCCGGCCGAACCCGCAGGCCGACCCGCAGGTCCTGATGGCCGTCGGCGCGGCCGTCCGCGCCCGCGAGGTACTGCGCTTCGACTACGCCCAGCCGGAAGCCGGCGCCGCCGACGCCCCGCCGCGCCGGGCGCAGCCACACCACCTCGTCACCTGGGGCGGGCGCTGGTACCTGGTCGCCTGGGACCTCGACCGCGACGACTGGCGCACCTTCCGCGTCGACCGGATCACCCCGCGCATTCCCAACGGACCCCGCTTCACCCCGCGCGAACTGCCAGGAGGCGACGTTGCCGCTTTCGTCGCCGCCAGATTCCAGGGTTCCGAGGGGCCCGGAGACTGGCCCTGCCGCGGCGAGGTGATCCTCGACCTGCCCGCCCACGTCGTGTCCGCCTACACCCGCGACGCGGTCGTCGAAGAACTCGGCCAGGACCGCTGCCGCCTCGTCCTGGGCGCGTGGTCGTGGCCCGCGCTGGCGGCCACCATCGGCAGGTTCGACGCCGACATCCAGGTCGTCGGGCCGGCCGAGCTCAAGGCCGCCTTCGCCCACCTGGCCCGCCGCTACGCCGACGCCGCGCGCTAGGGAGCCGCGGAGATCCGCACGCGGCGGCTCTCGTGCTCGGACAGGAACCCCGCCAGCGCACGGCCCTGCTCGCCCACGGCGGCGCGGTCGGCGCGGGAGAAGCGGCGCAGCGGGGTGACGACCACGGTGCCGGCCTGGACGGTCCAGGTCGCGGCGACCCGGCCGTCGAGCAGGACGACGCGTTCACCGGCGACCGACAGGCCGCGGTGGGCGTCGTCGATGATGCGGCCGCGGTCGTGGTAACCGAGGATCGCGTTGTCGAAGGCCGGCAGGAACCGCACCGGAGCGGGCACGTCGGGGTCGGGGCGGGGAGCGCCGGGCAGATCGAGGAGCTCGCGGCCGCGCTCGTCGCGGAAGGCGATCAGCTCGTCGCGGATCGCGGCGACCGCTGCGGGCAGTCCCGCCAGGCCGGACCAGGCGCGCAGGTCGGCCGTGGCCGCGGGACCGTAGGCGGCCAGGTAGCGGCGCACCAGCTCCTGGCCGACCGGGTCGGCGCCGTTCACGGCCGGCGGGTCGATCTCGCGTCCCAGCCAGGAGGACAGCAGGGCGTTGCGCACGCCCGCCTTGACGCGCCACAGCCCGCGCGGCGGCAGCTGCACCATCGGGATGAGGGCGGCGACCAGCATCTCGCCCAGCGCCCGCGGGCCCGGCCCCGGCCAGCGCTGGGCCAGCGCCCGCGCGAGCTCGCCCATCGAGCGGGGCTCCCCGTCGGACATCACCGCCAGGCCCGCCGCCGCGAGCTCGTCGAGGTCCACCCCGTCGAGCTCGCGGCGGTAGGTCCCGAGAACCCGCTGGCGCAGCATGGCGTCGTAGCGGGCGCGCCAGGCCAGGACGTCGCCGGCGGTGAGCAGGTGGACGGTGCGGCGCATCAGGTGGGTCCGCACGACGCCTCGGCCGGTCAGCAGCTTCGACAGCTCCGCCGGGTCGAAGGCCCGCAGCCGCGACCAGAGCCCGACGAACGGCTCCTGCGGCTCCTGGGCCTGCAGGCCGCACAGCTGCGCCACGGCGTCGAGGACCGGCACGTCGGCGTGATCGAGCAGCAACTGCCGGGCGAGCGTCGCGCGGTTGAGCGCCCGGCCGTCCAGCACGGTCATCGGCTCACGTCCACGACCCAGGTGACGCCGAACCGGTCCTTCAGCATGCCGTACAGGGGCGCCCACCCCGCGGGGCCGAGCGGCTGCAGGACGGTCGCGCCGGCGGAGAGTCCGTCCCAGTAGGCGGTGATCTCCTCGGCCGTTTCGCCGCGGAGTGAGATGAAGAACGCGTTCTCGCCCGGGTTCCAGGGCAGGCGCGAGGGCACGTCGTAGGCCATCACGCGGAAACCGCCGGGAGCGGTCACCTGGCCCCACATCACCTGGTCGGCCTCGGACGGATCCTGGACGTTCCCGGCGTTCTCGTAGGTGACCACGACCGCGTCGCCGCCGAACACGGACTGGTAGAACGTGAGCGCCGCGCGGGCCTGGCCGCGGAAGTTCAGGTGGGTCACGGTGTCAACGGACATGATGGTCTCCTGGTGTCTCGGTTCATTCAGGGACCACGGTCGCAGGGGTAGCGGCCAGGTAGTGGCCGCTTCTCCTCAGCGGGTGAGGCGGTGGGTCAGGCCCGTGTGGCGGCGGCCGGCGCCCTTGGTACGGATGGCCTGCGCGAGCGCGCGGCGCGAGCCGACGATGACCACCAGCTTCTTGGCCCGGGTGATGGCGGTGTAGAGCAGGTTGCGCTGCAGCATCATCCAGGCGCTGGTGGCCAGCGGCACGACCACACAGGGGTACTCGCTGCCCTGGGAGCGGTGGATGGACACCGCGTAGGCGTGGGCCAGCTCGTCCAGCTCGTCGAAGGCGTAGTCGACGCTCTCGTCCTCGTCGGTCAGCACGGTCAGCTTGTGCTCGTCGGGCTGCAGCGCGGTGACGATGCCGACGGTGCCGTTGAAGACGCCCGCGGCGCCCTTGTCGTAGTTGTTGCGCAGCTGGGTGACCTTGTCGCCGACGCGGAAGACGCGCCCGCCGTAGCGGCGTTCCGGCATGCCTTCGCGGGCGGGGGTGAGGGCTTCCTGCAGGGCCAGGTTGAGGGCGCCCGCGCCGGCGGCGCCGCGGTGCATGGGCGCCAGCACCTGGATGTCGCGGCGCGGGTCGAGGCGGAACTTGCGCGGGATGCGGCGGGCCACCACGTCCACGGTCAGCTCGGCGATGTCCTCGGGCTCGTCGGCGGGGAACAGGAAGAAGTCGCTCATGCCCTGCAGGATCGGGTGGTGGCCGGTGTTGACGCGGTGGGCGTTGACCACGACGCCGGACTCCTGGGCCTGGCGGAAGATCTGCGTCAGCCGCACCCGGGGGATGTCGTCGGCGGCCAGCAGGTCCTTCAGCACCTCGCCCGCGCCGACCGAGGGCAGCTGGTCGACGTCGCCCACGAACAGCAGGTGCGCGCCGGGCGCCACGGCCTTGACCAGCTTGTTGGCCAGCAGCAGGTCGAGCATCGAGGCCTCGTCGACCACGACCAGGTCGGCGTCCAGCGGGTTGTCGCGGTCGAAGGTGGCCTCGCCGCCCGGCCGCAGCTGCAGCAGGCGGTGCACGGTGGTGGCCTCGTGGCCGGTCAGCTCGGCCAGGCGCTTGGCGGCGCGGCCGGTGGGCGCGGCCAGGATGACGCGGGCGCGCTTGGCGCGGGCCAGCAGCACGATGGAGCGCACGGTGAAGCTCTTGCCGCAGCCGGGTCCGCCGGTCAGCACCGCCACCTTGTGCGTCAGCGCCAGCCGTACGGCCTGGCGCTGCTCGGCGGCCAGCTCCGCGCCGGTCTTGCCGTGCAGCCAGTCTTCCGCGCGGGTCCAGTCGACGTCGGCGAAGGCGGCGAGGCGGTCGGCCTTGGCGTGCAGCAGCGACAGCAGCCCGGAGGCCAGCGACAGCTCGGCGCGGTGGAAGGGCACCAGGTAGACGGCGGGGACGGTGCCCTCGGTGGCGGGGACGTCCTCGCGCACGACCTCCTCGTCCCTGACCGATTCGTCCAGGCAGGTGGTGACCAGCTCGGTCGGTACGTCGAGGATCTTGACGGCGTCGGCGACGAGGTTGGGGGCGGGCAGGTAGCAGTGGCCGTCGTCGGCCGCCTGGGACAGGGTGTAGCGCAGGCCCGCCTTGACGCGCTGCGGGCTGTCGTGCGGGATGCCGACGGCCTGGGCGATGGTGTCGGCGGTCTTGAAACCGATCCCCCACACCTCGTCGGCCAGCCGGTACGGCTCGCCGCGCACCACGTCGATCGAGCGCTCACCGTACTGCTTGAAGATGCGCACGGCGATGGAGGTGGACACGCCGACGCCCTGCAGGAAGATCATCACCTCTTTGATGATCTTCTGTTCCTCCCAGGCGGCGCCGATCATCTTGGTCCGCTTGGGGCCCAGGCCCGGCACCTCGACCAGGCGTTCCGGGCTCTTCTCGATCACCTCGAGGGTGTCGGTGCCGAAGTGGTCGACGATGCGCTCGGCCATCTTCGGCCCGATCCCCTTGATCAGGCCGGAGCCGAGATAGCGCTGGATGCCCTGGATCGTGGCCGGCAGCACGGTGGTGTAGGACCACACCTCGAACTGGCGGCCGTAACGCGGGTGGGAACCCCACCGGCCGGTCAGCCGCAGCGACTCCCCCACCTGCGCCCCGAGCAGCGGCCCGACGACGGTCAGCAGCTCGCTCCCTGAGCGCTCGGTGGCCACCCGGGCGATGGTGTAGCCGGTCTCCTCGTTGGCGTAGGTGATCCGCTCGAGAACCGCCTCGAGCACGCTGCCCGGGGGGCGGTCGTCAGCCATGGCCAGCATTATGCCCGCGCCGGCCGACAGGCTCAGTCGATGGGGATCAAGTCGGGGCCGATGAGCTCGCCCTGGTGGGGCTGGGGGTGGCCCTGGTCGTGGTAGTAGTGGCCGGCGTACCAGACCACGACGTTGGCGCCGTTGATCGATTCGCCGTTCATGAAGCGGTTGAGCGCGGCGCGGTCGCGCGGGCCGGGGTTGCCGTCCTCGAGCTCGGACGGGTGGTGGCGCAGGAACCACAGGTCGGAGACGCCGTAGGCGTCGGCGGTGGAGTCGAACTCGCCCGGATGGAGCTGGTAGCCGCGGCCGGTGACCTTGTCGCGCACCTGCCAGTACTTGGCCGGCGGCCGGCGCCGGCGCGAGGTCTCGCGGACGATGGCCACCGGCTCGGGGATGATCGAGCCCGTCTCGTCGATCTCCTCGACCACGTCGTCGGCCGCGCCGTCGAGGTCGAAGTCGAAGCGCCAGTAGGCGTGGTGGCGGTGCACCTTGCAGGTCATCGGGTTGGCCGTGGCCGCGAAGCCGAAGCGCGGCCTGATGGTGCCGTCGTCGGCCAGCCGCCAGTCGCTGGCGTAGCGGTACCAGCCGGCCGCGATCTCGCTGACGATGCGCAGTTCCTGCCCGTCGTGGTGGAAGGCCACCCCCTGGAAGTTGCCCGCGTCGCTGTCGGGCCGCTCCAGGATCGTGCGCGGCGGATCCGCGCACAGCCGCCACCCCCACCCGACCGGGTCCTGGCCGGTGGCCGAGAAGCGGGTCTCGAAGCTGGCGTCGTCGCGGAAGGTGGTGCCCTCCTCGTACTCCACGTTCAGGATCGGCACGTGCGCCTGCCGCAGCACCAGCCGGCCGCGGTAGCGCACCTCGCGCAGCTCCACCCCCGAGCCGACGCCCGGGTTCTGCGGCGCCGAGGCGCGCGGGCGCACCACCAGCAGGTTCCACAGCTCCGTCTCGCCGCGCAGCACGCGCACCCGCACCTGGTCAGGGCCGCCCCGGTCGGCCAGCGACTCCACTCCCTCCGGCACGCTGTGCTCGCAGTCGTGATGGGCCCGCACGTCGATCCCCTGCGGCCGCCAGTCCACGGTACGGCCGGCCACGTCGACCGCCACGATCCTGTGCCGCACCCCCGTCGGGTCGGCCGGGGTGTAGACGCCCAGCGTCGGGCGGCGCACGGTGGTGCCGTCGGGGTTCTCCAGGTCGGCCAGCGGCGGCATCGGCCGGTAGACCACCACGTCCTCGCCCTGCGGGAAGGCCGGGTCGGCCCGCAGGATCTCGGCGGCCTCGGCCAGCTCCTGCCTGCCGGGCTGGGGACGGTCGGCGCTGTGGCGCACCTCGGCCTGCTCCGGCCGTTCCAGGCTGCCGCGCAGCTCGATGGCCCGGTTGGCCGCCGGGTCGAACACCGTGGCGCGGAAGGCGGCATCCGGCCCCGGGTCGTGGCCGAGCGCGGCCGCGAAGGGGACGTGCAGCGTTCGCGGGTCGGCGACCTCCAGAGCCGCCAGCGCCTGCGGATGATCGGCCAGCGCCTGCCGTAACCGGTCGGCACTCAGACCGGCGCGCGGTACGGCTTCGATGATGATGCGGACGTCCTCGCCCATGGTCCCACCCCCGTGATCGTTGCCTCTGTGCCTGTCTTACAGGGCCACCGATGTGTCGGGTAGGCCCAGATGTTCACCGGGACGGGGCCGCGTCGAAGGCGTCCAGGATGACCCGGGTGGCGTCCAGATCCCGCGCGGTCGCGCCCAGGCTGGAGACCGCGATCGGGCCCGGCCAGGTGTGGCCGCCGCCCCTGATCGTGTACAGGGTGAGGGCGGCGCCGGGTGCGCAGTGGCTCCAGCTGGCCCGCCGTACATCCGAAGAAAGTTTGATATTTCGGGACTTTGTGCAGCCGAGGATGGCCGCCCAGCCGTCCACCACCTTCGCCACCGTGGGGAGCACCACCAGGTCGGCCAGGTTGCGCAGCCGGCCCGAGGCGTCCTGGAAGGGATGGCCGCCGCGATAGGGCACGACGCGGTCGGCGTCGCCGTGGAAGGCCACGATGACGGTCGGCTTGGCCTCCTGGCACGGTTCGACGATGTTGATCCCGGCCACCGGCGCCACCCCTGCCAAGCGTCCGGCCAGCGCGCACACCAGCGCCGCCGCCATCCCCGCCCCGTAGGACATGCCGGCGGCGAACTCCCTGCTCTTGTCGGCGCACAGCCCGCCCTCGAGGTGGTCGAGCAGCGCGGCCAGGAATCCGGTGTCGTCGGGGCCGTAGGTGTGCGGCAGCGTCCAGCCCAGCCTGCCCTCGGCCGCCTGCGGCGTGGCCACGATGTAGCCGCGCGCCGCGCCCGCCTCGGGCAGCCGGCTGTAGGCAGCCTGCCGCGTGGCCGTCGAGCCGAGCCCGTGCAGGTCGAGCAGGATCGGATGCGGGCCTCGGTCCTTGGGGACCCGCAGCAGATAGGTCCGCTCCAGCCCGCCGAAGCGCATCGTGTGCCTGCCGGACTCCAGCTTGACGTTCCTGCATCCGTCGGCCTGCTGTTGCCGGGGTTTCTGCTGCGGCGCCGGCTGGAGGGAGGTGCAGCCCGCCAGCAGTACGGCCAGCAGCCCGCCGATCGCGCGTGGAAGTCTCATAGCCGCCCGCAGATGTCGCCGGAATCCGGAAGCCCGCCCACGAAGGTACTTCCCCGGTCATCGGGCAGGCCAGAGCGCCGATACCCTGGGCGGCATGATCGAGGTGGGTGAGACGACGGCGCGGGCGCTGCTGCGCAGGCTGGCCGTCGAGCAGGCCGAGTCCAGGATCCCGTCGCTGAGCGCGGCGATCGTCCGCGACGGCGGCCTGGCCTGGTTCGGCGCGCGCGGCTGGGTCGGCGGCGCCGCGCCGACCCAGGACACGCAGTACCGGCTGGGCTCCATCACCAAGTCCATCGTGGCCGTGGTCGTCATGCGGCTGCGCGACGAGGGCCGCCTCGACCTGCTCGACCCGCTCGGCAAGCACCTGCCGGGCACCCCGTTCGGCGAGGTCACCATCGCCCAGCTGCTCTCGCACACCGGCGGCCTGACCGCCGAACCGCCCACCGGCTGGTGGGAGCGCACCCCCGGCCTGCCCGCCGACCAGCTGGTCGCCCTGCTGGGCGAGCAGGAGCACAAGCACCGGCCAGGGCGGGTGTTCCACTACTCCAACCTCGGCTTCGGCCTGCTCGGCGAGGTGATCGGGCGGCTGCGCGGCCACGGCTGGCTGCAGGCCGTACAGCAGGAAGTCCTGCGGCCGCTCGGCATGGACGCCACCACCCCCAGGCCGCGCGCGCCGCACGCCACCGGCTACGCCGTGCACCCCTTCGCCGACGTGCTGCTGCCCGAGCCGGAACACGACGCCCAGGCCATGGCTCCCGCGGGGCAGCTGTGGTCCACGGTGCGCGACCTGGCCAGGTGGGCGGCCTTCGTGGCCGGCGACACCGGCGGCGTGCTGGCGGCCGGCACCCTGGCCGAGATGCGCGAACCCGCCACCGTCGAGGACGGCGACGCCTGGACCTCCGGCTACGGGCTCGGCCTGCAGCTGGCCCGCGCCGGCGGCCGCCGCCTGGCCGGGCACACCGGGTCCATGCCCGGCTTCCTGGCCACCGTGTGGGCCGACCCGGCCGAGAAGCTCGGCGTGCTGTTCATGGCCAACGCCACCTCCGGCATCAGCCGCACCCTGGCCGTCGAGCTGCTGTCGATCCTGGCCGAGCACGAGCCCCGCCTGCCCGAGGAATGGCAGCCCTCACCCGCCGACCCCGACCTGCTCGCCCTCACCGGACTGTGGCACTGGGGCCCCGCCGCCTACACGCTGAGCCTGCTGCCCCACCGCGGGCTCGCCCTCGCCCCGCTCAACGGCCGCGGCCGCGCCTCCCGCTTCGTGCCGCAGGACGACGGCACCTGGCTCGGCCTCGACGGCTACTACGCCGGGGAGACGCTGCGCGTGGCCGACGACCACCTCGACCTCAACACCTTCATCTTCACCCGCACCCCGTACCAGCCCGACGCCCCCATCCCCGGCGGCACCCGACCCTGGCAACCCCACCAGGACTGACCCGCTGTGAGCGTCAATCCCCAGTTCGTTCTTGTACGGCGGGCCGCCGCCACCGGCCGCCCGCCGCACTGCGGCTGATGGCCCGCGACCGGCGCTTCCGGCGAGTCGGGGACGCTTCTCGCCACCACGACGTCACGCTGTCCTGGCACCACGGGTCCCTGGCCCTCGCCGTGCCTCGGGACCTGCCGCCCCCGTGTTGCTTGCGTCCGCAGGGGGCCACGGGCCTCCTGGCTCGCCGTACAGGGCGCCGGACGACCGCAGCGCGGGTGTGGAGGTGTCGCGGCGCCCGCGGTTCCCGCCTCTGGAAAGCGACAGAGAGCGAACGGTAGATCCCAGATGGCAGCATGGGGATGTGCGTGTGGGGATCCTGGGGCCGCTGCTGGTCGAGGGCGCGGAGATCGGCGGGGCGCAGCTGCGCCGGCTGCTGGTGCGGCTGGCCCTGGCCGCCGGCCGGCCGGTGACGGTGGACGAGCTGGCCGAAGCGCTGTGGCCCGAGGCCAGGCCGGCCGACCCGGCCAACGCCCTGCAGTCGCTGGTGTCGAGGCTGCGCCGCGCCCTGCCCGACCCCGCCGCGCTGGCCTCCATGCCCGGCGGCTACCGGCTGCAGGCCGACACCGACGAGCGCGAGTTCCACGACCTGGTACGGCAGGCCGCCCAAGCCGACCCCGCCACCGCCGCCGACCTGCTCGACCAGGCCCTGGCCCTGTGGCGCGGCCCCGCGCTCGGCGAGGTGGCCGCGGCCCCCTTCGCCCAGGGCCACGTCGTCCGCCTGGCGGAAAGCCACCTGGCCGCCCTGGAACAGCGGGCCGAGGCCCGGCTGAAGCTCGCGGGCGCGAACGAGGAGCTGGTGGCCGAGCTGGGTGAGCTGATCGCCCGCCACCCGCTGCGCGAACGCCTGCACGCCCTGCGCATCCAGGCGCTGCGCGCCGCGGGGCGGCACGCCGAGGCGCTGGCCGCCTACGAGGAGATCCGTGCCCGGCTGGCCGAGGAGCTGGGTGCCGACCCGGGCCCGCGCCTGCGCGAGCTGCACGCCGCCCTGCTGAAGGGTCCCGAGCCCGTCAGGCCGGTGCGGACGAACCTGCGGCTGCCGCTGACCAGCTTCGTCGGCCGCGCCGCCGAGGTGGAGCGCCTGCACCGGCTGCTGCGCGAGCAGCGCCTGGTCACCCTGGTCGGGCCGGGCGGCGCCGGCAAGACCCGGCTGGCCACCACGGTCGCGGCGGGGCTGGACCAGTCGGTGTGGCTGGTCGAGCTGGCGCCGGTCACCGACCCCGACGACGTCGCCCAGGCGGTGCTCGGCGCGCTCGGCCAGCGGCAGGTGCCGGCCGCGATCGGGCCGCGCGACACCATGGGCAGGCTGGTGGAGGCGCTGGCCGGGCCGCCGGTGCTGCTCCTGCTCGACAACTGCGAGCACCTGCTCGAGGCGGTCGCGCACCTGGCCGAGGAACTGCTCGGCCGCTGCCCGGGGCTGCGCGTGCTGGCCACCGGCCGCGAGCCGCTGGCCATCGGCGGCGAGACGCTGTGCCCGGTGCCGCCGCTGCCGGTCGAGCCGGCGGTGCGGCTGTTCACCGACCGCGTGGCCGCCGTCCGGCCCGGCTTCGGCCTCGACGACGGCAACGCCGAGACCGTGCGCGAGATCTGCCGCCGCCTGGACGGGCTGCCGCTGGCCATCGAGCTGGCCGCGGCCCGGCTGCGCGCGCTGACGCTGCGCCAGCTCGCGGAACGGCTCGACGACCGCTTCCGGCTGCTGAGCGGCGGCAGCCGTACGGCGTTGCCGCGGCACCAGACGCTGCGCGCGGTCGTGGCCTGGAGCTGGGACCTGCTGGAGGCGGACGAGCGGCGGCTGATCGAGCGGCTGTCGGTCTTCTCCGGTGGGTTCGACCTGCCGGCGGCCGAGCACCTGGGCGGCACGCTCGACGTGCTGGCCGCGCTGGTGGACAAGTCGCTGCTGCAGCCGTCCGGCGAGGGCCGCTACCGGATGCTGGAGACGATCCGCGAGTACGGGCTGGAACGCCTGGCCGAATCCGGGCAGATCGCCGCCGCCCGCGCCGGACACGCCGCCTACTTCATGGCCATGGCCGAGCGCCGCGAGCCGCAGCTGCGCGGCCGCGAACAGCTGGAGGCCATCGAGCAGCTGGTGGCCGAGCACGACAACCTGCTGGCCGCGCTGCACTTCGCCGTCGACTCAGGCGACGCCGACACCGCGGTACGGCTGGCCGCGGCGCTGGGCGTGTTCTGGACGATCCGCGGCAGCCTGCGCGACTCGGCCGCCTGGCTGCGCAGGGCGCTGGAGGTGCCGGGTCCGGCGCCGCGGGTGGCCAGGGTGGTCGCCTCGGCCGTCTACCTGATCAACGGGGCGCTGGGCGACGACGAGGTCACCGCCGAGGCCGTGGTGCGCGAGCTGACCGGTATGTTCCCCGGCGACGAGGCGGAGCTGGGCCACCCGATCCTGGCGCTGCTCGAGCCGGCGGTGGCGTTGTTCTCCGACGACTACGAGCTGGGCATGGCCACGGTCGAGCGGCGGCTTTCGCATCCGGATCCGTGGGCTCGCGGGATGCTGCTGCTGATCAGGGCCGCGATCAGGGAGAACGACGGCGACATGGCCGGCTCGCTTGAGGACCTGCTGGCCGCCGCCGAGGTGCTGCAGGCCGGCGGCGAGCGGTGGGCGCTGTCGCTGGCGATGACGGCGCTGGCCGAGGCCTACACCGTCTTCGGCGAATACGACCTGGCCATCCCCGCGATGCAGGAGGCCGTGCGGCTGATGCTGGAGCTCAACCCGGACGACGATCCGGCACACCAGCGCGTCTCACAGGCCTCGATCCGCATCCGGCAGGGCCAGCTGGAGCGGGCCAGAGCCGAGCTGGACGCGATCACCAGCGCCGGGCCGCAGACGCCGGGCCACGAGGCCTCCTTCGCCCGTGCCGTGCTGGGCGACCTGGCCCGCGCCGAGGGCGACCTGGAACGGGCGCACAAGGAGTACCTGGCGGCCGAGGAGCTGCTGGCGGGGGTACGCATGGTCGCGCCGCAGTTCCGCGCGCTGGTGCTGGCCGGCACGGCCCACCTGGCGGTGGCCCGCGGTGAGCTGGCCGAGGCCGAGGCCCTGCTGGCGCGGGCGACGGAACTGACGTTGCAGGCCAAGGACATGCCGGTGCTGGCCAGGGTCGCCGTGGCCGTGGCCGAACTGCGCATCCACCAGGACCTGCCGGTGCTGGCGGCCGAGACCCTGGGCGCCGCCGAGCAGCTGCGCGGCGCCCCCGACTCCGGCGACCGGGACGTGGCCCGCATCGCCGAGCTGCTGCGCGACCTGCTCGGCGAGGGCTACGACGCGGCCTACGCCCGCGGCAGCACCCTGCGGCGATCCGATGCGCTGAACCTGGTCTGCGACCACCAGGCTCAGGTGCGGCGGCGGTAGCCGCGCACCGCCAGGGGCGCGAACACCGCCAGCAGCACCAGGCCCGAGGCCAGGGTCCACACCACCGAGGAGCCCACCGGGCCGCCGAGCATCAGCGCGCGGGAGGCGTCCATGGCGTGGTTGACAGGGTTGATATCGGTCCAGGCCTGCAGCCAGCCCGGCAGGGTGTTCTTCGGGGTGATCATGCTGGTGCCGAACGTCAGCGGGAACAGCACGATGAACGCCATGCCCTGCACCCCGCCCGGCTCGCGCATCAGCACCCCCAGCAGCACGAACGCCCAGCTGACGCAGAAGGCGAAGAACACCGTCAGCAGGCAGGCCGCCAGGGTCGACAGCGGGTCGGTGCCGATGCGGAAGCCCAGCGCGTACCCGAAACCGAGCAGCACCACGATGGCCACCAGGTAGCGGATCAGGTCGCCGAGCACCGAGCCGATCAGCGGCGCCGAACGGGCGATGGGCAGGCTGCGGAAGCGGTCGAAGACGCCCTTCTTGATGTCGGTGTTGAGGTTGACGCCGGTGGCCATGCCGCCGAACATCACCGTCTGCACCATGATCGCCGGGAGCAGGAACTGCAGGTAGTCGTGGGTGTTGCCGGCCACGGCGCCGCCCAGCAGGAACACGTAGATGACCACGAAGATGATCGGCTGCAGGGTGACGTCGAGCAGCTGCTCGGGGGTGCGCAGCGTCTTGATGACGCTGCGCCCGGCCAGCGCCAGGCTGTGGCGGACCAGCCCGAACGGCCTGCGCTCGATCGTGGCGGGGGCCGCGGTGGAGCGGGACAGCGTGGTGGTCATGCGGCCTCCTCGGTGTGGTGGCCCGTCAGGGTGAAGAACACCTCGTCCAGGCTGGGCAGACGCAGCGACAGCTCGGTCACGGCGATCCCGGCGCCCGCCAGCCGGGCGACGATCTCGGTGAAGGCGGCGTCGCCGCCGACGGGGACGGTCACCACGTCGCGGCCCGGCGATTCGGTCTCGCGGCCGGCCACGGCGGCGATGATGGCTGCCGCCTCGGCCAGGCGGGCCGGGTCGGCGGGCCGTACCAGGACGGTCTGGCCGCCCACGACGCGCTTGAGCTCGGCCGGGGTGCCGTACGCGATGACCTTGCCGTGGTCGATGACCGAGATGTCGTCGGCCAGCGCGTCGGCCTCCTCCAGGTACTGCGTGGTCAGCAGCACGGTGACGCCGTCGGCCACCAGTTTGCGCACGATGGACCACACGTCCTCGCGCTTGGCCGGGTCCAGGCCGGTGGTGGGCTCGTCCAGGAAGATGACCTCGGGCCGGCCGACCAGGGAGGCGGCCAGGTCCAGGCGGCGGCGCATGCCGCCGGAATAGGTGGAGGCCCGCCGGTCGGCGGCCTCGGCCAGGCCGAAGTCGGCCAGCAGCTGGGCGGCGCGCACCTGGGCGTCGCTGGAGCGCAGGTCCAGCAGCCTGCCGATGAGCACAAGGTTCTCCCGGCCGGTCAGATCCTCATCGACCGAGGCGTACTGGCCGGTCAGGCCGATGCGGCGGCGCACCTGGGCGGGCCGGCGTGCCACGTCGAGCCCGGCCACGCTGGCGCGGCCGGCGTCGGCGCGCAGCAGCGTGGCCAGGATGCGCACGGCGGTGGTCTTGCCCGCGCCGTTGGGTCCCAGCACCCCCAGCACCGAGCCCTGGCGCGCGGCCAGGTCGATGCCGTCCAGAGCGGTGGTCTTGCCGAAGCGTTTGACCAGGCCTTCGGCTTCGAATGCGTTCATGCGATACATCGTGAGCGGCGCCGCTGACATTTCGCGCACAGAACGCTGTCAGCTGGTGAAGTCCCGGTCCAGGGGGAAGATCGGCCGCGTCAGGTTGCGGTACGGCAGGCGCAGCAGGTCCTGGTCGACGCCGCCGGGCGTGAGCGCCAGCATCCAGTCGGCCGCGGCCTCGAACAGCTCGGGCTCCAGGTAGCCGATCTTGACGGTGACCACGCCGACGTCGGCGACGTCCACCCCGAGGCGCCGGTAGGAGTCCAGCAGCCGGTACTGCATGCGGCGCGAGGTCAGGAACACGCTCAGCCCGCCGACGCGGACGGCAGCCACCCTGCCGCCGTCGGGGTCGTCGGCCAGCGCCTCCAGCGTCCCCTCCAGCGGCACCGGTCCGGGCTCGCGGGTGTCGATGCGGCCGCCGGCGCGCACGCTGACCGGCGAACCGACCGGCAGGTGCCCGATGCGTGCCACCGCCTCGGGGTCGTACAGCGAGGCGAACACCGCGCGTACCGACCCGTCGCGGATCTCGGGCCTGGCCAGCATCCGCTCCAGCGCGTAGGTGACGTCGTCGGCGCCGCCCGCGCCCGGGTTGTCGCCTGAGTCGCTGATGAAGTACGGCCGGGCCGCACCGTCCTTCAGCGCCGCGTCCAGGCAGTCGTCCATCGAGCCGGTGGGCGCCACGAACGCGAAGTCCTCGCGCGCCTGCCAGAAGGCCTGCCCCAGCTCGCGTGCGGCCTGGTCGGTGGCGGCGGCGTCGGTGCCGGTGGCCACGACCGCGCCCATGCAGCGCGGCTCGTCGGCCCAGGCGAAGCCGATCCAGATGGCGGCGTCGATCACGCCCGGCCTGGCCTCGATCTCCGGGATGCGGCCGTACAGGCTGCTGGCCGGTTCGATGCGGGTGCTGGTCATCTCGCCGGGCAGCAGGATCGGCACGTGTACCAGCGCCTTGTGCGGGCGCCCGCCCTCGCGCAGCGCCTGGACGAGGTTGCGGGCGGCGCGCTCGCGCGTCTCCCACACGTCCACGTGCGGCGCGGTGCGGTAGCAGGTCAGCAGGTCGCAGCCGTCGAACAGGGTCTGGGAGACGTTGCCGTGCAGGTCCATCGCCGTCGACACCAGCGGCTCGGATCCGATCACCTGGCGGATGGCGGTGATCAGGTCGCCTTCGGCGTCCTGGCGGCCGACGACGCTCATGGCGCCGTGGATGTCCAGCAGCATCCCGTCGAAGGTGCCCTGTGCCAGGCCGTCGACGATCTCGGCCTTCCAGGCGTCGTAGGCGGCCGGTTCGACCGCGCCGCCGGGCAGGGCGCGGGCGTGCACCAGCGGCACCCATTCCACCTCGGCGGCCCACGGGTCGTTCAGCCAGCCGTACCTGTCGAGCAGGGCCTGACCGCGGGTGACGTCGAAGTCGGCCGTGCCGGAAAGGTGCGGCGAGAAGGTGCTGGACTCGATGTGGATGCCGCCGATGGCGACGCGGAGGGGGCGGGGCACGATGGCAGAGCTCCTTCAGGCGGTGTGTGCGCGCACCAGATGGCCGAGCCCGATCAGGGCCGCATCCGGGCCGGCCAGGCTGGCCTCGATGGACAGGGACTGGGTCAACGACGGCAGGCAGCGTTCGTAGAGCATGCCTTTGGCGGCCGCCACGTAGACGTCCAGGCTGGACAGGGAGCCGCCGATGACGACGCTGTCGGGGTTGAGGAAGTTGACCAGGCCCGACAGGGCCACGCCGAGCAGCCGGCCCGCCTGGCGCACCAGGGTGACGACGGCGGGGTCGGCGTTCTCGGTGGCGGCGATGACGTCGCGGGTGCTGGCCACGGACAGGCCGCGCTCGGCGAGCTGGCGCACCAGCGCGGCGCCGCTGGCGACGGTCTCCAGGCAGCCGCGGCTGCCGCAGGAGCATTCGCGTTCGCCGCTGTCGGCCACCCGCACGTGGGTGACGTCGCCGCTCAGGCCGCGGCCGCCGCGGTAGACCTGGCCGCCGGAGACCAGGCAGCCGCCGATGCCGGTGCCTGCCTTGACGTAGACCATGTCGCCGGGGTCGCGGCGGACGGTGTACTCGCCGACCGCGGCGGCCTTGGCGTCGTTGTCGACGATCACGCTGACGTCGAAGCGGTCGCGCAGGTCGGTCTGGGCGTCGTAGCCGCTCCAGCCGGGCATGCGGGCCGGGCCGATGAGGCGGCCGTGCGGGAAGTCCACCGGTCCTGGCAGCGCCATGCCGACGGCCAGCAGGCTCTGGCCGGGCGCCTTGGCGGTCCTGATGCGGTCGAAGGCCTCGCTCACTTCGTCGAAGATCTTGGCGGGGCCTGCTCCTATATCGATGGCGGTCTCCTCGACCGCAAGCAGGCGCCCGCTCGGCGAGCACAGGCCGACCCTGGCGTGGCTGGCGCCCAGCTCGGCCACGGCGTAGACGCCGCCCGCGTCGATCAGGCGAAGGATCTTGGGCCGGCGCCCGCCGGTGGACTGGCCGACGCCCTCCTCCAGGATCGCGCCGTCCTCCAGCAGTCGCCGCACCACGGTGGACACCGTCGACGGGGCGACCTGCAGGATCTCCACCAAATCCGCGCGGGAGGTGGCCTTGCCGCTCGCCAGAAGGCTGAGCGCCTGCTCGCGCAGGTTGGCGGGATCCGACATGCCTCTCCTTTTGATGAGCCACTGAATGTGCCCATCATCGAGCACGACGACGATCATCGAAAGATGTCTTGGCGCGGACTCTACCCCGAAATAAGTCCGGTGAACAAAGTGGATTTTTCGGATTGACTTCCTGCAAACCAGTCAATACATTCTCCCGCTGAGTGACCCCCAGAAGGGCACGCGCACGTTCGACGAGGAGAACCATGGGGACGAGAATCCGCATCGTGAGCGGCCTGGCCGCCCTCGGGCTCGGCCTGACCGCCTGCAGCGGCGGCGGCGCCGGTAGCAGTTCGCAACAAGGCGGCGCCCAAGGCAAGGACACCGTCACGGTGGCCTTCCGCACGCCCAACTGGATCCTGCCGATCTCGGCCCCCGGCTTCACCCAGGGCGAGAACGACATCTTCTCCACCGCCCTGTACCGCAAGCTGTACGCCTACCAGCTCGACGGGGCCAGCCAGGACAACATCGACACCGAGCGCTCGCTGGCGCAGCCGCCGGCCGTCAGCGACGGCGGCAAGACGCTGACCATCACGCTCAAGGACAACACCTGGTCCGACGGCAAGCCCATCACCACCAAGGACATCCAGTTCTGGTGGGACCTGGTCACCACCAACAAGGACAAGTGGGCCTCCTACAAGCCCGGCGGGTTCCCCGACAACATCGCCAGCTTCCAGGTCAAGGACGACAAGACCTTCTCCTTCACCACCAAGAAGGCCTACAACACCGCCTGGTTCGTGGACAACCAGCTCAACCGCATCGTCCCCATCCCCCAGCACGCCTGGGACAAGGGCGACGCCAAGCAGACCTTCGCCCAGCTGACCGACGCCGCCAAGGACCCCAAGTCCTACGCCACCAACCCGCTGTGGAAGACCAACAGCGGCCCGTGGAAGCTGGCGAGCTACGTCCCCAACGGCGAGGTCGTCCTGGCCAAGCAGGACACCTACTCCGGCAGCGACAAGCCGAAGCTGAACAAGATCGTGCTGCGGCCGTTCACCGGCGACGACGCCGAGTTCAACGTGCTGCGCGCCGGCCAGATCGACTACGGCTACATCCCGCCGGCCAACCTGTCGCAGAAGTCCTATCTGGAGTCCAAGAGCTACAAGATCTCCCCCTGGTACGGGTGGTCGATCACCTACCTGCAGCTCAACTACAACAACCCCAAGACCGGGGTGCTGTTCAAGCAGCCCTACCTGCGCCAGGCGCTGCAGATGCTCATCGACCAGCCGACCATCAGCAAGGTCATCTGGTCCGACATGGCCGCCCCCACCTGCGGCCCGGTGCCCGCCAAGCCCGGCTCTCCCGCCGGTCAGGGCTGCGCCTACGGCTTCGACCCGGCCAAGGCCAAGCAGCTGCTGGAGTCCAACGGCTGGAAGGTCGTGCCCGACGGGCAGAGTACCTGCCAGGACGCCGCCAAGTGCGGTGACGGCGTCGCCGCGGGCACGCCGCTGAGCTTCACCGTCACCAGCCAGTCCGGCTTCACCGCCACCTCCAAGATGTTCGCCGAGATCAAGTCCCAGATGGCCAAGCTCGGCATCCAGCTGACCATCAAGGAGGTGCCCGACTCCGTCGCGGTCACCCCGGCCTGCAAGCCGTCGGACGCCAAGTGCTCGTGGGACATGTCGTTCTTCGGCTCCCAGGGCAGCTGGTACTACCCCGCCTTCGCCTCCGGCGAGCGGCTGTTCCAGACCGACGCCCCCGTCAACCTCGGCAGCTACTCCAGCCCCGAGGCCGACCAGCTGATCGACGCGGCCCAGTTCTCCGCCGACGCCGGCGCGCTGACCGCCTACAACGACTTCCTGGCCAAGGACCTGCCGGTGCTGTGGATGCCCAACCCCGTGTACCAGATCTCGGCCTACAAGTCGGATCTGCAGGGCGTCGACCCGCAGGACCCGATGAACCTGATGTACTTCCAAGACTGGTCCTGGAAGAGCTGACCCAGTGGCCCGCTACCTCCTGATGCGCCTGGGCCAGGCCCTGGTCATCGTGATCCTGGTGACGCTGATCACGTTCGTGATCCTGCACTTCCTGCCAGGCGGCGCGGCGCGGGCCATCTTGGGCAAGGAAGCGACGCTGGAACAGATCGCCGCCTTCAACCACGAGATGGGATACGACCGGCCGCTGTGGGAACAGTACGCGCTGTACCTGCAGCGGCTGGTCCGCGGCGATCTGGGCTACTCCTTCCAGCTCAACCAGTCGGTGGCCGAGGCCATCGGCCAGCGCCTGCCCAAGACCATGCTGCTGTCGCTGGCTTCGACCCTGCTGGCGATCGTGGTGGCCATCCCGCTGGGCGTGGTGCAGGCGGTCCGCCGCAACAAGTGGCCCGACTACACCATCAACGCGGCCTCCCTGCTGGCCTACGCCACACCGATCTTCTTCATGGGCCTCATGATGATCATCCTGTTCTCGCAGGTGTGGCCGGTACTGCCGCCCGAGGCCCCGCAGGGCTTCACCCTGGCCGAGGTGCTGGCCGACCCGGCGGGGCTGGTCCTGCCCACCGTCACACTGGCCATCCTCACCGTCGCCGTCTACTCCCGGTACGTGCGCTCGTCCATGGTCGACAACCTCAACGAGAACTACGTGCGCACCGCCCGCAGCAAGGGCCTGTCCGAGGGCCGGGTGATCGTCGGGCACACGCTGCGCAACGGCCTGTTCCCCGTCATCACCCTGCTCGGCATGTACCTGCCCGCGCTGTTCTCCGGCGCCCTGGTGGTCGAGCGGCTGTTCAACTACCCGGGCATGGGGCTGCTGTTCTGGCAGTCGGCGCTCAAACGCGACTACCCGATCCTGCTCGGCGTCACGCTGCTGATCTCGGTGGCCACCGTGCTCGGCGCGCTGGTGGCCGACGTGCTCTACGCCGCGGTCGACCCGCGCGTGCGACTCAAGGCAGGCCGTTCATGACCACCACCGTCCAGGAAGAAGAGGCGCCCGTCCGCTCGATGTGGCGCCAGGGACTGGAAGTCTTCTCGGAAAACCGGCTGGCCCTGGTCGGCGTCGGCATCTTCGTGCTGCTGGCGGCCTTCTGCTTCCTCGGCCCGATCTTCTACCACACCGACCAGGTCCACACCGACCTGGCCAAGGTCTTCCTGTCCCCCGGTACGGCAGGCCACCCGCTGGGCACCGACGGCGTCGGCTACGACCAGCTCGGCCGCCTGATGCTGGGCGGCCAGACCTCCATCGTGGTCGGCCTGGCCGCGGGCCTGCTGGCCACCGTCGTCGGCACCGTGTGGGGCGCGATCGCCGGATTCGCCGGCGGCTGGGCGGACGCGGTCATGATGCGCGTGGTCGACGCCATGATGTCGATCCCGGCGCTGTTCCTGTTCATGCTCATGGCCTCGATCTTCACCCCGACCGTGCCGATGCTCATCGTGATCATCGGGGCGTTCGCCTGGCTCGGCCCCGCCCGGCTGGTCCGGGGCGAGGCGCTGACGCTGCGGACCCGCGAGTACGTGATCGCCATGCGCGGCATGGGCGGCACCGGCGGCCGCGCCGTACGCAGGCACATCATCCCCAACGCCATCGGCACGGTGATCGTCAACGCCACCTTCCAGATCGCCGACGCGATCCTGTACGTGGCCTACCTGTCCTTCCTCGGCCTGGGCGTGCCGCCGCCCGCGGCCAACTGGGGCGGCATGCTCTCCGACGGGCTGTCCGACACCTTCAGCGGCCACTGGTGGCTGCTGTATCCGCCGGGAATCGCCATCATCCTCATCGTGCTCGCCTTCAACTTCATCGGCGACGGGCTGAGGGACGTCTTCGAGGTCCGCCTCAGGAGGAGATAGCCGTGAGCTTGTTGAGGCTTGTCGACCTCAGTACCGACATCGCGCTGCGGCGCGGCACCGTGCACGCCCTCGACCAGGTCAACCTGGAGGTACGGCAGGGCGAGACGCTCGGCATCGTGGGCGAGTCCGGCAGCGGCAAGACCATGACCGTCCTGTCGATCATGGGTCTGCTGCCGCCGGGCGGCCACGTCGCCGGCGGGCAGATCCTCTTCGACGGGCGCGACCTGCGGGAGATGTCGCCCGAGGAGCTGCGCCGGGTGCGCGGGGTGGAGATGGGCATGGTCTTCCAGGACCCGCTCACCTCGCTCAACCCCACCATGCGCATCGGCGCCCAGGTCGCCGAACCCCTGCGCATCCACCAGGGCCTGGGCAAGGCCGAGGCACGCGAGCGGGCCATCGAGATCCTGCGCAGGGTCGGCATGCCCCGCCCCGACAAGATCGTCGACAACTACCCGCACCAGCTGTCGGGCGGCATGCGCCAGCGCGTGGTCATCGCCATGGCGCTCATCCGCTCCCCGCGCCTGCTCATCGCCGACGAGCCCACCACCGCCCTGGACGTCACCACCCAGCGCCAGATCCTCGAGCTCATCGACGACCTGCGCGAGGAGTTCAAGATGGCGGTCATCCTGGTCACCCACGACCTCGGAGTGATCGCCAACCGCGCCGACCGGGTCGCCGTCATGTACGCCGGGCGGGTGGTGGAGACCGCCACCACGGCCGAGCTGTTCCGCTCGCCGCGCCACCGCTACACCCAGGCGCTGATGAACGCGCTGCCGGAGTCGGCGGCCGACGGGCGGCTCTACAGCATCCCCGGGCTGCCGCCGGACCTGTCGCGGCCGCTGACCGGGTGCCGCTTCGCGGCGCGCTGCGGCTTCGCCACCGACGAATGCCGCACCACCGACGTCCAGCTCACGGGTGACGGGCATCGGTTCGCCTGTCTGCACCCCGTCACCGAGGCCGTCACGATCTCCGGCTCGGCCCCCGCCCCTCGCTCCGAGGTGCCCGACAAATCGGGCACGATCCTGTCGGTGCGGGAGCTGGTCAAGGAGTACGAGGCCGGCGGCGACGGCTTCGGCAGGAGCCCCGGCAGGGTCTCGGCCGTGGCCGACGTGTCCTTCGACGTCAGGGCCGGTGAGACGCTGGGCATCGTGGGCGAGTCCGGCTGCGGCAAGTCCACCGTCGGCCGCCTGGTGGCCGGGCTCGAAGCCCCGAGCGGCGGACAGATCATCATCGACGGCACCGACATCGCCACCCTGGACCGGCGTGCCCGCCACCAGATGCACCGGCAGGTGCAACTGATGTTCCAGGACAGCTACGCGGCCATGAACCCGCGCATGCGCATCGACGCCATCCTGTCCGAGCCGCTGGAGATCCAGCAGGTCGGCGACTCCGCGGCCCGCCGTACCCGCATCAGCGGCCTGCTCGACCAGGTCGGGCTGTCGCGGCGGGCGCTGGAGCGCTACCCGCACGAGTTCTCCGGCGGGCAGCTGCAGCGCATCGGGCTGGCCAGGTCGCTGGCGCTGGAACCACGGCTCATCGTGGCCGACGAGCCGGTCAGCGCGCTGGACGTGTCGATCCAGGCGCAGGTGCTCAATCTCATGCGCGACCTGCAGCGCGAGCTCGGCCTGTCGTACGTGTTCATCAGCCACGACCTGTCGGTGGTCGACTACATGGCCGACCGGATCGGCGTGATGTACCTGGGCAAGCTCGTCGAGATCGGGCCGGCCCGCGAGGTGGTCCGCGCCGCGCGCCACCCCTACACCCAGGCGCTCATCGACGCCGTCCCCACGCCCGACCCGTCGCGCTCGCCCAGTCCGAGTACGGCCATCCGCGGCGAGCTGCCGAGCGCGATCAACCCGCCCAGCGGGTGCCGTTTCCGCACCCGCTGCCCCGTGGCCCAGGACATCTGCGCCACGGAGCCTCCGCTGCAGGGCGGCCTCCACCAGGTCGCCTGCCACTTCCCCCTGCGGGCGGAAGCGGCGGCCTGACCCCTCGTGATCGGTCAGAGAGTCCGGCCGATCATGAGGGTGAGGTCGATGAGGCGGTTGGCGTAGCCCCACTCGTTGTCGTACCAGCCGACCACCTTGACCTGCGACCCGAGCACGCGCGTGAGCTGGGCGTCGAAGACGCAGGACGCGGGATCGGTGACGATGTCCTGGCTGACGATCGGCGCCTCGGTGTAGGACAGCAGCCCCTGGTACGGCCCGGCCGCCGCCTCGGCGTAGGCCTGGTTGACCTCCTCCACCGTGGTGGGGCGCAGCGTGGTGACCGTGAGGTCGGTCACCGATCCCGTCGGGACCGGCACCCGCAGCGCGAAGGCGTCCAGCCTGCCGCGCAGCTCCGGCAGCACCAGGCCGATCGCCTTGGCCGCGCCGCTGGAGGTGGGCGCGATGTTGAGCGCCGCCGCCCGGGCCCGCCGCAGGTCGGAGTGCGGGCCGTCCTGCAGGTTCTGGTCCTGGGTGTAGGCGTGGACGGTGGTCATCATGCCCGAGTCGATGCCGACCGCCTCGTGCAGCACCTTGGCCAGCACGCCCAGGCAGTTGGTGGTGCACGAGGCGTTGGAGATGACCGTGTGCTGCTCGGGGTCGTAGGCGTCCTGGTTGACGCCGAGCACGATCGTGACGTCCTCGCCGCTGGCGGGGGCGGCGATGACGACCTTCTTGGCGCCGCCGTCGACGTGCGCGCGGGCCCTGGCCGCCTGGGTGAACACGCCCGTGGACTCGATGACCACGTCCACGCCCAGCTCACCCCACGGCAGGTCGGCCGGGTCACGCTCGGCCAGCACCCGCACCGTCGCGTCTCCGACGCGGATCGCGCCCGGCTCCGCGGTCACCCGGCCGGGGAAGCGGCCCAGGATCGAGTCGTAGGCCAGCAGGTGGGCCATGGTCGCCACCTCGCCCAGATCGTTGACCGCGACGATCTCCAGGTCCTCGCCGCGTGCCGCCGCGGCGCGGAAGAAGTTCCGCCCGATCCGTCCGAAACCATTGATACCAACACGAACAGTCATGGCAGACATCATAAGCAGCTTATATAAATTTGCGATATATGCTGTTGCGGGTGGACGACAGCGAACTGGACGTGGATGACTTCACCACGGCGATCGAGAACTTCAACCGCTTCTACATCCGCCTGCCCACGCTGGAGAAGCTGTCGTTCACGACGCTGTCGGTGCTGGACACGCTCGCCTTCAACGACGGCCCGATGCGGCTGACCGACCTGACCAGGACCGAGCAGGTCAGCCAGCCCGGCCTCACCCAGCTGATCACCCGGCTCGAGCGCGACGGGCTGGTCGAGCGCCACCCTGACCCCTCCGACGGCCGCGCCGTCCTGGTGCACATCACCGAGGCGGGCCGGCGGATCGGGCGCTCCCGCCACGACGACCGCACCCGCCATCTGGTCCCGCTCGTCGACCGCCTGACCCCCGACCAGCGCCGCGCCATCGCCCAGGCCCTCCCCGCCCTGACCCGCCTGGCCGAACTCGGCCGTGGCACTTGAGCGCTTCGCCTCACATTCCCGGTGGTTGTCTCGTCGGACTCCTGAGATGGCATCCCGTGAACCCGAGAGGGCGCGGGGTGAGCACCGACAAGGAAGCGACCAAGCATGTCAACCATGACCAGGCTCAGCGAGCTGACCGGCGACTACGTCCTCGACACCGCCCACACGCGGATCGGCTTCGTCGCCCGGCACACGATGGCCACCAGGGTGCGCGGGCAGTTCGAGGAGTTCGAGGGCAGCGCCTACCTGGACGGCGACGACCCGTCGAAGTCCAGCGCCCGGCTCACCATCCGGGCCAAGAGCATCCAGACCCACAACCCGCAGCGCGACGACCAACTGCGCGGCACGTTCCTGTACACCGACGACCACCCGGCCATCACCTTCGCCTCGACCGCGGTGGCGCAGACCGGCGAGACCACCTTCAAGGTCACCGGTGACCTGACCATGCGCGGCGTGACCAAGCCGGTCACCGTGGACTTCGCGCTGACCGGGGCCAGGAACGGCTCGCGGGTCGGCTTCAAGGGCAGCGTCACGATCAACCGCAACGACTGGGGCGTGAACTGGAACGCCGCGACCAAGGTCCTGGTCGGCTCGATGGTGGTGCTGGAGTTCGACGTCGCCGCGGTCCGCCGGTCCTGACGGCTACAGGGCCGCGAAAGGCGGCTGTTCGCCCGGGGATAGGGTCGAGCTCATGGACTATGCGCGACTGGGTACGTCAGGGCTGAAGGTTTCGCGGATCTGTCTGGGGATGATGAGCTACGGGGACCCGGCGCAGCGCGCCTGGTTCCTGGACGAGGAGGCGGGCCGGCCGATCGTGCGGGCCGCGGTCGAGGCCGGGGTTAACTACTTCGACACCGCGGACATGTACTCGACCGGGGTCAGCGAGGAGATCACCGGGCGGCTGCTCAAGGAGCTGTTCCCGCGCCGCGAGGACTACGTGCTCGCCACGAAGGTGTACTTCCCGATGAGCGACGGGCCCAACGACCGGGGCCTCTCGCGCAAGCACATCCTCGACTCCATCGACGCCTCGCTGCGGCGGCTCGGGACCGACTACGTGGACCTCTACCAGATCCACCGGTGGGACTACGAGACGCCGATCGAGGAGACGATGGAGGCGCTGCACGACGTCGTGAAGTCGGGCAAGGCGCGCTACATCGGCGCGTCGAGCATGTACGCCTGGCAGTTCGCCAAGGCGCAGCACGTCGCGCCGACGCCTTTCGTGTCCATGCAGAACCACTACAACCTGGTCTACCGGGAGGAGGAGCGGGAGATGATCCCGCTCTGCCTCGACCAGGGGGTCGGCCTGGTGCCGTGGAGCCCGCTCGCCCGCGGGATGCTGGCCGGGACCTGGGAGCGCGGCGGCGTCCGGTCCACGACCCGGGCCAGCACCGACGCCTACGCCGAGGCCCTCTACACCGACGACGACTTCGACGTCGTGGACGCCGTACGGGCGGTGGCGGGCGAGCGTGACGTGCCCGCGGCGCAGGTCGCGCTGGCGTGGCTGCTGGCCAAGCCCGGCGTCACCGCGCCGATCGTGGGGGCCACCAAGCTCTCGCACCTGCAGGACGCGGTCGCCTCGGTGGGGATCGCCCTGGACGAGAAGGAGATCGAGCGCCTCGAGGCGCCCTACCGGCCGCACCCGATCCTCGGTCACGAATAGCCAGACGCCGCCCTCCCCCTGCGGGAGGGCGGCTCGCCGTCAGGTGGTGTACCCGCCGTCCACGGCCAGGGCGGTGCCGGTCACGTAGCGGCCGCCGGGACCCGCCAGGTAGGCCACCGCTTCGGCGATGTCCTCTGCCTCGCCGTACCGCCCCAGAGCGGTGAGGGAGCGCTGGAAGTCGGCGGTCTCGCCGTCGGCCGGGTTCATGTCGGTGTCGATCGGGCCCGGGTCCACGACGGTGGCGGTGATCCCGCGCGGCCCGAGCTCCCGGGCGAGTCCCTTGGTCAGCCCGATGAGCGCGGATTTGGCCGTCGCCTGCAGGACGAAGTTCGAGCCGGGAACGCGCCCGTTGAAGCACGACCCGATGCTGATGATCCGCCCGCCGTCGCCCATGTGCCGGGCGGCTGCCTGGGCGGCCAGGAACACCGACCGGACGTCAACGGCGAGCACCCGGTCCAGCTCCGCGACCGACACCTCTGCCAGCGGGCCATACGTGAGGAAACCCGCGTTGTTCACCAGGATGTCGATGCGGCCCAGTTCCCGTACCGTCTGCTCCACCGCCTCGGCCGCGGCCTCCGGATGGGCAAGGTCGGCCTGGATGAGCGCGGCCGTGCCACCGTCCGCCTCGATCTGCTTGGCCACCTCGCGCGCCTGGTCCACTGCCTGGACATAGGTCAGCGCGACCGCCGCCCCCGCGTCTGCGAGCCGCCTTGATATCGCCGCGCCGATCCCCCTGCTGCCGCCCGTCACCAACGCCACCTTGCCGGTCAAGTCACTCATCAAGGTCTCCTCTGTAGATGGTGTGCTCCGGCATGGTAGAAGTTGACATCAATGTCAGATTCAAGTCCTGCGAGGTGCGGAATGCGGATCGGCGAGCTGGCCCGGCGCAGCGGGGTGAGCGAGCGTTCCCTGCGCTACTACGAGGCGCAAGGACTGCTACGCGCGGAGCGCACCCCCGGCGGCCACCGGGACTACGGCGAGTGGGCGGTCGACCGGGTCATCCGCATCCAGACGCTCTACGCCGCGGGACTGAACAGCAAGAAGATCGCCCAACTGCTGCCCTGCATGAGAGACGCGGACGGTCGCCCGAACGAGATCGCCACCCCGAAGCTGGTCGACGAGCTCACCGCGGAGCGCGACCGCATCAACCACCTGATCACCGATCTGGTCCGCTCGCGCGACGTCCTGGAGGAAGTGATCGGCACAGCTTCGGAGAACGGCCCGGCATCGCTCACCACGCGGTAGCCACCGCCTGATCAGCGGGCATCGATCCACAGCGACTCGGCCAGCGCGCACAGCTCGCCGTGCTCGGTGGCCACGGCACTGCCCAGGACGGTTTTGCGGCCGATGCGGGAGATCAGCCAGCCGAACACGACGTGCCGTTCGCCGACCGCGATCGGACGGACCAGGCGGGCCGAGAGGCTGGCGGTCAGCGCGGCGTGCGGGGCGCCGGTGAGCCGGACGCGCGCCATGCCCGCCGGGCAGTCCAGTGCGGCCCAGGCCAGCTCGTCCGGTAGCACGCCGTCACCCAGGGACGGCGCCGGACGCCACGCGGCCGCGACCAGCCCGCCGCCCGGGTGCAGGCCGAGCAGCTGACGCAGTCCTTCTCCCTCGGCACGTCCGTAGCCGCAGCCGAAGCAGTCGGAGGTGACGAGGGGCGATTCGGTCATGTGCTCACCCGTCGCCCGGAGCGCCTCCTCCCACGTCGGCGGTTCGGGAACGGTGACCTCGACCTCGGCCGCCCTGGAGACCGCGAGAGGCCCCTGCCCGTCGGCGAGCCGCCCGCCGTCCTCGCCGAAGGACAACTCCAGCGGAACGCCCAGCGGAGTCGGCCGCAGGAAGTCCACCCGCTGATCACCGCCGGCGGACCGAGCACCCAGCAGCCCGGCGACATATCCACCGAAGGCGATGCCGGGCCATCCGTAGGTCCCCTCGGGGATGACAACCGATCCGGGCGTCCTTGACCCTGCGATGTACTCCATACTATATATTGTATGTGAACTCGGAGCACTCAGTCACCTCAGCGCGAGATGTGGCCTACGCGTATCTCCGCACCGGGCTTGTGGAGGGCCGCCTGCGCCCAGGGGAGATCCTCGACGACGCCACGATCGCACAGGAGATCTCGGTGAGCCGGACCCCGGTCCGAGAGGCGCTCATCCAGCTGGAACGCGAAGGCATGGTGACCAGCCCGCCACGCCGCAGGCCCAAGGTCGCCGAGGCGCGGCCCGACGATCTGGCGCAGATCGTCGCCCCGCTCGGAGCGCTCCAGGCGCTGGCGGCTCAACTCGCCGCGCCGTACGCGACCGACGACGACGTGGCCGCCATGCGCAGCCACAACAGCGAACTCCTGCAGGCGGTCGAGGACGGCGACTTCGCACGGGCCCGCCTGGCGGACATGGCCTTCCACCGCGTGTTGGTGAGCAGGGCGGACAACCGCTTCATCACCTCATGCATCGACTCGCTGGAGATGCACACCAGTCGCGTCGTGTCGCTGTACTTCCGCAACCGCGGACCCGACGGGGAGTCCGCGCGCGAGCACGCCGAGATCATCCAGGCCGTCGTCGACCATGACGCGGGCGCGGCGGCCAAGGCCACCCGCAGCAACTACCTGCGGGGGCTCAGCCTGGCCGGGGAGGAGGAGGCATGACGGTCCGTTCGGTGGCCACCGTCATCGAGGATCTGCGGGCCGATCCCCGCACCGACCCCGGCGCCGTCAACCTGTCCTCCGACACCCAGACCAGGCCCACCGGCGGCATGCGCCAGGCCATCGCGCAGGCGGTCGTCGGGGATGAGCAGACCCGCTCAGATCCGACGACGCTCGCCCTGGAGGAACGGGTCGCCGACCTGCTCGGCCATGACGCGGCCGTCTTCCTGCCCTCGGGCACCATGTGCAACGAGATCGCGGTGCGGCTGCACGTGGGCCACGCGGGCGACGAGGTCCTCGCCGAGGCGACATCCCACCTCGTCAACGCCGAGGCCGGCGGCCCCGCCGTACTGTCGGGTGCGGTGCTCACTCCCCTCCAGGGAGAACGCGGTGTCTTCACCGGCGAACAGCTGGCGAGCAGGATCCGGCCGCCGGGCAACCGGTACACGCCGGTCACCCGGCTGGTGTGCGTCGAGCAGACCGCCAACGCCGGTGGCGGGCGCGTCTGGCCGCTGGACGTCATGCGGCGGGTCGTGGAGGTCGCCAGGGAGAACGGGATCCGCACCCACCTGGACGGCGCGCGCCTGCTGAACGCCTCGATCGCGAGCGGGATCGAGGCGCGCGCGTACGCGAGCCTCTTCGACACCGCCTGGATCGACTTCTCCAAGGGCCTGGGAGCACCGGCGGGCGCGGTGCTGGCGGGCAGCGCGAGCCTCATCGAGCAGGCCTGGCGCTACAAGCAGATGTGGGGAGGCGCGATGCGCCAGTCGGGGCTGCTGGCCGCGGCGGCCCTGTACGCGCTGGACCACCACGTCGAACGGCTGGCCGTGGATCACGCGCATGCCAGGGCACTGGCCGAAGGGCTGGCCGGAATCGACGGCATCGACCTCGACCTGTCACACGTGGAGACCAACATCGTGTGCTTCGAGGTCGACGACGCCCCCGGCTTCGAGGCAGGTCTTGCCGCCCACGGTGTGCTCGTCGGCGCCAAGGGACGCCGCCGCGTCAGAGCCGTCACCCACCTCGACCTCACGGCGGACGACATCGCCACCGCGATAGCGGCGGCCAAGGCGGTCATGGAGGCACGACGATGACGCACACGGACCCCCGACCGGACTCGGTGGCGAACCTGCCCCGTCTGGCGGCGCTCTTCGCGGAGGCGGGAGTGGACGCGCTGGTGGCCTCCAGCGTGGAGAACGTCATCTACCTCACCGGCTACGAGCACTGGCCGCTGCACGTCTTCCGCGAGCACAACGTCTTCGCCGTGGTGCGGGCCGACGGGCGCCGAGCCCTGATCGCCCCCCGCAACGCGGGCGAGTACCTCGCCATGTCCCCACCCGACGACTGCGACCTGTACACCTACGGCGACTTCTTCGTCGCGTCCGCTCCCTTCGAGGAACTCTCGACGCTGGATCGCGCGCTGATGGCCGTCAGGCGGGAGCCCCCGCACGAGGACACGGCGAGCCAGGCACTCCACCGGGCCCTGCGCGACCTGGGCGTCGACGGGCAACGGCTGAGCCTCGACGGTCAGGCGATGAGCGCGGGCGCGCGGGCGCGGCTGGCCGCGAGCCTGCCCGCGATCTCCGACGTGGACGGCAACGAGCTGATGCGCGCCGTACGGCGGGTCAAGACCGAGGCCGAGGTCGAGCGGCTGCGCACGGTGGCGACCGCCACCGAGGGCGCGATGCGCTCCATGCTGGAAAGCGCGAGGGTCGGCGACTCCGAGCTCGACCTGGTCCGCCGCTTCGAGCACGCGGCGCTCGAACGCGGCATCCAGCCCGGCCACTGCGAGACCAACATCGGCGAGCGCGCCGGCGGCTGCTACCCACCCGACCGCGACGTCCGGGTCAGGAGCGGGGTGGCGATCCGGTCCGACTGCGGCGGTCGCCACCGCGGCTACTGGGCCGACACCGGACGCAACAGGTTCGTCGGCGACGTGCCCGGCGACCTGGTCAAAGCGCTGAACGCGACCCGAGCGGGCATGGAGACCCTGGTCGAGCTGGTCAAGCCGGGCGCGGTCGTCTCCGAGCTGGCGGCGGCGGGCATCGAGGCGGTCCGCCGGGCAGGGCTGCCCGACTACCGGCGCCACCACGTCGGGCACGGGATCGGCCTGGAGATGTACGAGCACCCCATCCTCACCCCCCGGCCGGACGGCGAGCGCCACACCCTGGTCGAAGGGGAGGTCATCAACCTCGAAGTCCCCTACTACGCGGTGGGAGCCGGCGGGCTCCAACTGGAGGACACCGTCGTCGTCACCGCGGGCGGCGCCGAATTCCTCACCTCCGGCCCCCGGACGTGGGCGCCATGAGCACGCTGCCGGGCCGCGTCCTGGTCACCGGGGCCGCGGGCGCCATCGGCACGTCCCTGCGCGGCACCCTCCTGCACAAGATCGCTCACGTGCGCCTCTCCGACATCCGCCCCGTCGGCCCGACGGCGGCGCACGAGGAGTTCGTCCAGGCCGACCTGACCGACCTCGACCAGGTCAGGGCCGCGGTGCGCGGCATGGACGCGGTCGTCCACCTCGGCGGCATCGCCGACGAGACGGACTTCGCCGCCCTCAAGGGGCCGAACCTCGAAGGTGTCTACAACGTGTTCGAGGCCTGCCGGCTCGAGGAAGTGCCGCGGGTCGTCAACACCAGCTCCAACCGCATCACCGGGTTCTATCCGGCGGGCCGTACGCTCGACGGCCTGGAGGCCGTGCGGCCGGACGGCCTGTACGGCGCGGCCAAGGCCTTCGGGGAAGCCCTCGCCAGTCTGTACGCCGACCGGTTCGGCCTCGACGTCGTCTCGGTGCGGGTCGGCTCCTTCGAGGAGCAGCCGTCGGACCCGCGTCACCTGCACACCTGGCTGAGCCCTTCCGACGCGGCCAGGCTCTACGAGGCGTGCCTGGCCGCTCCGGCCGGGATCGGCCACGTCACGATCTACGGGGTTTCACGCAACACACGCTCGTGGTGGTCGCAGAACGCGGCCGCCAGGGTGCTCGGATACCGGCCGGAGGACGACGCGGAGCAGTTCGCGAACCGGCTCCAGGCATACACCGAGCCTTACCAGGGGGGACCGTACACGCACTACGAGTACGGCGGTTGGGCCGCCAGGCCAGACGCCGGCCGTACTTGATGATCGAAGGAGCGCACCATGCTCACCAACCCCGCCCAGCCGACCGGTACCCGTAGGACGCGCGTGATCGCCGCGGCGGCGGTCGGCACCACGCTCGAATGGTATGACTTCTCCGTCTACGCGGCGCTGGCCACGTGGATCGCGGCCGCCTTCTTCCCTGCCGACAACCCCGGCGTCTCGCTGCTGAGCGCCCTGGCCGTGTTCGGCGTCGGCTTCCTGCTCCGCCCCCTGGGGGCCGTCGTCTTCGGTCACATCGGCGACCGGTACGGGCGCAAGGAGGCGCTCGGGCTGACCATCATCGTGATGGGCCTGTCCACCGCCCTGCTGGCGGTCGCGTCGGGCCGCTGATCGACCAGGCCGGGCTGGAAAAGGTCGAGCGGCTGGTGGACGACGCGCTCCGCAGGGGTGCGTCAGTCGTCGTCGGCGGGTCGCGGCCGGCGGGTCCCGGGTACTTCTACGCGCCCACGGTGCTGGCCGGCGTACCGCGTGACGCCGCGCTGATGTCGACGGAGATCTTCGGCCCGGTGGCTCCGGTCATCCCCTTCGACGACGAGGAGGAGGCCGTGCGCCTGGCCAACGACACCGAGTGGGGGCTGGTCGGATACGTGTTCACCAGGGACGTCGACCGGGCTTTCCGCCTCGGCGAGGCGCTGGAGGTCGGCATGGTGGGGGTGAACACCGGCCTGGTCTCCAATCCGGCGGCACCCTTCGGCGGCGTCAAGCAATCCGGTCTGGGCAGGGAAGGCGGGCGGGTGGGGATCGAGGAATACCTGGAGAGCAAGTACCTGGCCATTCCGCGTTCCTGACGGCACCTGGCAGGTCAGGAGGGTGTCGTGGACCGTGCCCGCGGCGCGGCGACCTCCGCGGGCCTGGACCTGACCAGCCACAGGCCGGTGAACACGGCGCAGGCCAAGGTGACGGCGCCGGCCGCGACGAAGGCGCTGTTGAGGCCCGCCTCGAAGGACGCGCCGCCGGATTCCCGGGTGCGGACGACGGCTCCGAGCACCGCCACGCCCAGCACCGCGCCGATCTGCCGGGTGGTGCTGCTGATCCCCGACGCGAGGCCGCCCTCCTGGGGGCTGACCGCCTGGATGGCGGCGCCGGTGAGCGGGGACATGGTGAGGGCGAAACCGATGCCGACGACCGCCAGCCGCCACCACACGTTCCCGTAACCGGTGTCGGCGTGTACCGAGCCCAGCGCCAGCAGGCCCAGCCCGGCCAGTGCCAGGCCGGCGGTGACCACGACGCGGAAGCCGTACCTGGCGGCGAACCGGCCCGCGAACGGGCTGACGATCACCATGGCGGCGGAGGCGGGCAGAGTCTGCAGGCCGGCGCGCAGAATCGAACTGCCCTGGACGTACACGAAGAACTGGGAGAAGAAGAAGGCCGAACCCATGAGCGCGAAACCCACCACGACCATCGCCGTGTTGGACACCGTGAACAGCCGCTGCCGGAACAGCCGCAGCGGCAGCATCGGCGTCGCAGCGCGTCCTTCGACGACGAGGAAGGCGGCGAGGATCACCACCGCGGCGGCGAAGCCGCCCAGGATGACCGGCGAGGTCCAGCCACGGGAGCCGCCCTCGATCAGCCCGTAGGTCAGCGCCCCGACGCCCAGGACGGACAGGACCGTGCCCGGGATGTCGATCGCGGGTGCGCCCGGATTGCGGGACTCGTCCAGGACGCGCAGCCCGGCCAGCAGCAGGACCGCGCCGATGGGCACGTTGACGAGGAAGATCGCGGGCCAACCGAAGGCGTCCACCAGGATGCCGCCGGCTGTTCCGCTCTCGCCGACGGGTTGGACGTGCCGATGTCGACGTTGTCCAATACTGGCGAATCCTGCGTGAGGCAGGGCTGATCAGCATGACCGTCGACGGCCGGTACCGGCGGGTGCGGCCACGCGCCGACGAGCTGGGCGACCGCTTCCCCGGCTTGCTCGATCCCATCCTGCGCCTCGGCGCGGCCGAGGCGTCGTTCAACCCCTGATCTTCGTGTTCGCCTGGAGGCCCTCGATCAGCCGGGTCACGTGGGCTGTCGCGTCGGCGGGGTCGAGCGGTTCGTGTTCCACGAGCAGCCGGTACCAGAACGGCCCGAAGACCAGGTCCGTCGCATAGCCGATGTCCAGGCCGGGGTCGAGTTCGCCGCGTTCGACGCCGCGTTCAAGCAGGTGGGCCACGATCGCGCGGCGGCTGTTCACCCAGGCGCGGAACGGCTCACGGAAGTCCTCGTCGAGTTGGGCTTCGGCCATCAGCCCGCGCAGCGTTCGGACGCGCAGTGGATGCTTCACCACCCGGTAGAGCTCGGTGACGAAGACCGCGAGATCGCTCTGCGCCGATCCTGTGTCGGGCTCGGGCATCCGCCGGTCCACGGTCTGGGTGAAGGCCTCCATCACCAGCTCGGGCCGTGAACGCCACCAGCGGTAGATGGTGCTCTTGGCGACCCCGGAACGCGCGGCGATCTTCTCGATCGTCAGGGTCTGATACCCGTCCTCCTCCAGCAGTTCGGCGGCGGCGGTCAGCACCGCCTGGTGGGCTTCGGGGCTGCGGGTGCGCCCACCCCTGCGCTCGGTTGACATGCAGATCACCGTAGCCTACGTTTCCAATCGAAACGAAACGTAGCGATTCGATTGGAATGTCATGAGCCGTGTCGTCATCTCGCACGAATACGCCAGCTCCCCCGACCAGGCGTGGTACGAGCACCTGGCCGCCGAACTGAGCCCCCACGACGTGCGGGTCCCGCAGATGCCCGACCCCGAAGCGCCGCAGCCCGAGCCCTGGCTCAAGGCAGTGGCCGCCGAGGTGACCGACCCCCGCGACACCGTCCTGGTCGGGCACAGCCTGGGCGGCGTCAACCTGCTACGCCTGCTCGAGCAGCACGACGTCGACCGCGAAGGCCCGTACGCCGGCGTCGTCCTGGTCGCCTCCATGGCCCACGAGGTCGGCTACGACCAGCTCGCCTCGTTCTTCCACGGCGGCTTCGACTGGGACCGCATCCGGCGGGCCGCCGAGCGGTTCCGGGTGCTGGTCGCCCTCGACGACCCGGTGCTCACGCCCGACCCCCTCGAGCATGTACGGCTGTTCGCCGAGCACCTGGGCGCCACGGCCGTGGTCACCCCCGACGGCGTCCACTTCAGCCGCCTCCAGGATCGCCGCCACCTGCACGAGGCCGTCGCCCTGGTCACCGAGCTGCTGCCGTGATCGTCCTGGTCACCCGGCGCGTGCGGGCGGGCAGGGAGGAGGCCTCCTGGAGATCCTCGCCCGACCGCGCCGCTCTGATCGCCGAGTCGGCCGCCCTGGCCGAGTCCCCGTCCCTCGAACGCGACCTGACCGGGCTCGACGGCTGGTTCGCACCCATCGACGGCCGGGTCGTCCGCCCTCCTGCCCGCTGGAAGACCTGGCTCGTCACCCTCGCGGCCCTCTACGTCCTGCTGCTCACCATCACCACCGTCGCCGCACCGCTCCTGTCCCCGCCGGCACCGCCGCTGCGGTTCGCGCTGCTCCTGCCTGTCCTCACCGCGCTCATGACCTGGATCGTCATGCCGAGACTCAGCCGTCTCCTGTCCTCCTGGCTGTACGGCTGAGCCGTCAGGCCGTGAGTGCGGTCACCAGCTGGGACGCCGGGCCTGGTGGGAGGGTGGCGTGCAGGACCTCGACGCGGTGCACCAGCCGGGGCGCCACCAGCGGCACGCCGGGCGCCAGTGAGGCCGGAAGCAGCGTCAGCCCGATCCCCGCGGCGACCAGGTTGAGGACTGTTTGCACGTCCTGGCCTGAGTAGTCCATCGTCACCCGGAAGCCCTCACCCATCAGGTCGCGCAGTCGCTCCACCGGGCACAGCGCGGTCTGCAGCCACCCGGCGTCCACCAGGTCGTGCAGCCGCAGCCCCGAACGGCCCGCCAGCGGATGGTCGGCGGGCAGCGCCACCACCAGGTCCTCCTCGGCGACCCCGATCGCGACCAGCGGTCCCACCTCCGGCAGCCGCAGCGGATCGCTGGGCGCGGTGACGCCGTCGGCCAGCCCCACCTCCGCCTCCCCCGCCGCCACCCGGGTCGCCACGTCGGGCAGGCCCGCCGTACCCACGCTCACCCGCAGCCGCGGCTGCTCCTCCAACGCCCGGGCCAGCCGTACGGCAAGCCGCGCCGTGAGCGCCAGCGGCGTGGTCGCGAGCGTGAGGCGGTGAGCCGGAGTGGCGGCGGTGCGGCGCACGTCGGCGCGGGCGGCGCTGATGCGGAGCAGCAGCGGTTCGGCGTGCTCGAGCAGCCGCTCGCCCGCCTCCGTCGGCGCGACGGGACGCCGTCCGAGCAGCGGCAGGCCCAGGTCGGCCTCCAGCGCAGCGACCTGCTGGGAGATCGCCGACTGGGTGTAGCCGAGCTCTTCGGCCGCGGCCGAGAACGAGCCGAGCCTGGCCACGGTCACGAAGGTGCGGAGCAGATGCGGGTCCATCAGTAATGCTTATATCAGGTCCAAATATCATCGTTGGCGCTTAAGCGGGGGGCCGGGCCACCATGGTGGGCATGAGAATCGCCCTGGTCGGAGACCGTTCCCCCAGCGTCCGCTCGCACGTGCGCATCCCCAGGCTGCTCGAGGCGCTGCGCGAGCGCGACGGCATCGCCCTCGACCCGTACTGGATCCCCACCACCGACACCGAAGGCCTGGAGCGCTTCGACGGCATCTGGATGGTGCCCGGCAGCCCGTACGCCAGCGAGGACGGCGCCGTGCACGCGGCGCGTACGGCTCGCGAGAACGGCATCCCGTTCCTGGGCACGTGCGGCGGCTTCCAGCACATGCTGCTCGAATACGCCAGGAATGTGTGCGGCCTGGACGTGGCCCACGCCGAGAACCAGCCCGACGACCTGCGCGAGTTCCTGCTCACGCCGCTGGCCTGCTCCCTGGCGGGCCACGAGGGCGAGGTCACCCTCGAGCCGGGCACGCGCGTCGAGCAGATCATGGGCCGCCGGACCACGGTCGAGGCCTACATCTGCTCCTACGGCCTCAACGAGGACTACAAGCAGCTGCTGCGGAGCCACGGCCTGGTCTTCAGCGGCCACGCCGCCGACGACGGCGCCGTCAGGGTCGCCGAACTTCCCGGCCACCCCTTCTTCCTGGCCGCGATGTTCCAGCCCGAACTCTCCGGCGACGGCACCCGCCCCCACCCCGTCATCTCCGCCTTCGCCGCCGCCATAGCCCACCACGCAGCCGCCGCCACCACCCACTGACACCCTCTCGCGAACCTCGGAAGCCAGCACCCGTACAGCAAGCAACCCGACCCACCAGCCCAGGCAGAACGCCAGACCGCACCCCGGCGCAGCGCGGGCAGCGCACTTGCCGCGAAGCCTCACGCGTCAGCGGGTTCTCCCGGGCGTCGGCGGCGACCTTCGCGAGACGCCGCGCGTCCGCCCGGTCTTCTGGGCACCAGGGCGGCGAGGATGAGTACGGCGGAGCCCGGCGCCACGTACGGCGGAGACGGGACCGCGTACGGCGGGGACGGAGCGTGGAGCGGGGGTAAGGGCTCGGCTGGGGGTGGGGTGGTGGGCTCGATGGGGCGGAGCTGGGTGGTCGTGCCCCAGGGTGGTGGGGTTTGACTTTGAGCGTGCTCTAATTTCTAGCTTCGCGGGCATGAGTGATTTGAAGGTCGAGGCCGAGCTCAGTCGGCGGCGGCGGTTGCTGGTGCTCGGGATCTGTTGTGCCAGCGTGATCGTCGTGGTGATGGACATCTCCATCGTCAACGTGGCGCTGCCGACGATCCGCCGGGATCTGCACGCCTCGGTGTCGGGCATGCAGTGGACGGTCGACGCGTACACGCTGGTGCTGGCCGGTTTTCTGGTGCTGGCCGGGTCGACCGCCGACCGGGTCGGGCGTCGGCGGGTGTTCCAGGTCGGGCTGGTGGTCTTCGGGGTCGGCTCGCTGTTGTGCGGTCTGGCGCCGAGCATCGGCTGGCTGATCGCCGCGCGTGCGGTGCAGGCCGTTGGAGGCACGATGCTCAACCCGGTGGCGATGGCGATCGTCGCCACCACGTTCCCCGATCCGGCCGAGCGGGCCAGGGCCATCGGGGTGTTCGGCTCGGTGACCGGGCTGTCGCTGGCGCTGGGGCCGATCCTCGGCGGCGCACTGGTGGACGGGTTCGGGTGGCATTCCATTTTCTGGATCAATGTGCCGATCGTGGTCGCCGCGATCGGGTGCACGGCGCTGTTCGTGCCCGAGTCGCGGGCCGCCCGGGCGCGCAGGTTCGATCCAGTGGGTCAGGTCCTGGTGATCGTGGTGCTGAGCTGCGTCGTCTACGCGATCATCGAATCCAGGCGGCTGGGCTGGACTTCTCCGGTCATCCTGGGGTTGCTCGCTGTTGCCGTGCTCGGCGTGGTGGGCATTCTCGGATACGAGCCGCGCCGGGCCGATCCGCTGCTAGAGCTGCGGTTGTTCCGGAGCGTGCCGTTCAGTTCGGCGATCCTGATGGCGTTGTTCGCTTTGTGCGGGTTTGGTGGGTTTCTGTTTGTGACCACCCAGTATCTGCAGGATGTGCGGGGGATGTCGGCGCTTACGGCGGGGCTGTGCCTGTTGCCGGTCGGGGTGCTGATCGTGGTGCTCTCACCGTTCACCGGACGGGTGGTCGGCGGGCGGGGGCCTCGGGTGCCGCTGGTGGTCTCCGGGGGTGCGCTGGCGGTGGGGGGTGGTGCGTCGCTCTGGCTCGGGCCGGTCACGCCGGTGCCTGCCGTACTCGCGGTCTATCTGTTGTTCGGCGTCTTCCTGGGTACGGTCAACCCGCCGATCACCAACACGGCGGTTTCCGGGATGCCTCGTTCGATGGCCGGGGTGGCGACCTCGCTGGCCTCCGCTGGTCGCCAGACCGGCACCACGCTGGGTGTCGCGATCTCCGGCGCGATCGTGGGGCGTGGGGGGACTACTTTCACCGACGCGGCACACGGGGTGTGGTGGATGCTGCTGGGGCTCGGTGTCGGCATCCTCGCCCTTGGGCTTCTCAGCACCGGTCGCTGGGCCTCGCATACCGCCACCCGCGCGGCGTCCCTGTTCGAAGCCCTGGACAGTGGCGCCAAGACTCCAGCCTGAGGCGCGGTGCCCTGGTGCTACCCAATGCCGTACGAGGCGCCGGACTCCGCCGTACGTGGCGCCGGGCTCCGCCGTACTCCTTCTCGCCGACCCGGCGCCTGGGAGGCACCGCGCTCGCGCGGCGCCCCGTACGGCGAAGCTCGCCGCCAACGCCTGGTGCTCCCCGATTCGCCGTACGTGGCGCCGGGCTCCGCCGTACGTGGCGCCGGGCTCCGCCGTACGTGGCGCCGGGCTCCGCCGTACTCCTTCCCGCCGACCCGGCGCCTGAGGGCCCGCGCCGCTCGGGCTTCGCTGCCGCCGCGTCTCGTTGCAGCCCGTCTCGCTGCCTCCAGGGTCGATGCCGCCTGGGCCTTGTTGCCACCCGGGTCGCTGCTGCGTGAGGTGGCGACGGGGTGAGGTTCGGCGGGGCCAGGCGGGAGCTGGACCGAGGACCCTGGGGCAAGGGGTCAGTCGGTGGGTGGGAAGGTGGCGGTGAGTTCGAAGCCGCCGGTGGTGAGGGGGCCGGCGGTGATGTGGCCGCCTGCTTGGGCGAGGCGTTCCGAAAGGCCGCGCAAGCCGCTCCCCCCGGACGCGGCGGGTGCCGCCGTGAGGCCGTTGTCGCGGATCGTCACCGAGGAGCCGGACAGGGAGATCTCCGCGGTGCTGGCTCCCGAGTGGCGGATGATGTTGGTGACCCCTTCGCGCACCACCCACCCCAGCAACGCCTCGGCCTGTGCCGCGAGGGGCGGTCCTGTGCGGCGTACCACCACCGACACCCCGGCTGCGGCCAGCGCCTCCCGCGCCCGGTCGAGCTCGACGGCCAGCCCGCCCGAGCGGTAGCCGGTGACGGCCTCGCGTACCTCGGTGAGCGCCTGCCGTCCCACCGCCTCGATGTCGGCGGCCTGCGCCGCGGCCTGGTCGGGGTGGCGGGCGACCAGGCGGCGTACCGCCTCGGCCTTGACCACGATGACCGACAGGGTGTGCCCGAGCAGGTCGTGCAGGTCGCGGGAGAAGCGCAGCCGTTCCTCGGCCACGGCCGCCTCGGCCAGCCGCTGCCGGGTGTGGCGTACCTCGGCGATGATGGCGTGCAGGTTGAGCACCAGCGCCAGCACCGCGCCCACGCTGAACGTCGACCAGGAGAAGGCCATGACGCCCTGGATGCCGACGCCGTGCCACCAGGTCACCGCCGCCGTCAGCAGGCTGAGCACGGGCAGGCTGATCCGCAGCGGCGGCCCGGTCAGCACGATCCCGATGGCGGCGCCCAGCTGGATGAACATGTAGTGCCAGCCGTCGCCGTAGTGCACGCCGAGCAGCACGACCACCACGGCCATGCCCGCGACAGCCAACCGGCTCCGCCCGGGGTGGGAACCGAAGCGGCTCAGCACGGCCGTCACGTACAGTGCGCAGGCCAGCAGCAGGCCCGTCCACGACAGCCAGGCGGGTTGGAAGGTGCCGTCCACGGTGTCCCAGACGACCCCGGTGATCCCCATGAGGACCAGCAGGATGAGGGCCCTGGGCTCGGGCGGCTCGTAGTTCTGCTCCGACATCGGCGAACAGGCTAGGCGCTGTGCCCGGCGCGGCGGTAGCCGTACACCGCGTAGCAGCAGAACACCGCCAGCCAGCCGAGCAGGATCACGGCCGAGGACGGCCGAGGCGTGCCGCCGAAGACGACCTGCCAGGACAGGTCGGCGTAGCGGTTGGTGGGCGTCCAGGCCGAGATCGCCGAAAGCCAGGGCGGGAAGGCTGAGACGGGCACTCAACGCTAGGAACCGCCCGCCCCGCGGCCCAGATTGGGAAATACCTGGTTGGCTAGGACAAAAGTCCTGCCAGAGTGCGCAGCGACCGGCGGGCCAGGGGCCGCGCGACGGCGCGTACCAGCGGCCACAGCGCGTGCCCGAGCGGGCCGAGCGGCGGTTCGAGCCGCTCGGCCCAGATGATGCGGCTGCCGGCGGGATGGGGCTGGACCCGGATCACGCCCAGGCCACGCACCAGCCGTCCGGTGTGCTCGACCACGAGCACGTGCGGCGGCTCCCACCGGGTGATCGTCATCGTGTCGAGGAACCCGAACGGCCGCAGCCCGGTGTAGGCCTCGACCCGGCCGGGCGCCACCAGGCGGGCGTCGGTCATGAACATCCACTCGCGGTGCCGCGGCCAGTCGGTGACCAGCGCGAACACCCGCTCCGGCGGCGCGGCCACGATCTGCTCCGCGGCGGTGTAGACGTAGCCCATCTAGATCCCCTCGATGTGCGGCTCGCGGCCGGGTTCGGCGAAGGCCAGCAGTGCCGTGGCCTCGGCCTCGATCTCGGCCGCCTGCGAATCGGTGACGGGCTCGAACAGTTCGACGCTCAGGCGGTTCTTGTCGCGCTTCCAGGTGCCGCGCACGAACCCGTCGACCAGAATCGTGCCCAGGACCTGCCCGTTGACGGTGATGACGCGCTTGCGGTGTTCGTCGGTGATGATCCGGGTGCGGTCGGCGTGGCTGAGCAGCAGGTTGTCGAAGGGCGCGAGCAGCCGCACCGGCGCCGCCACGTCCGCGCCCGGCCTGGGCGCCTCGGGCAGGTCGTACAGCCCGCCGTCCAGCTCGATCAGGCGCGGCCGCAGCCGCTCGACGACCTCGCGCAGCCCGGTCAGCCCCGACCAGGCCTGCACGTCGGCCACCGTGGCAGGCCCGAACGCGCGCAGGTAGCGGATCACCACCTCGTCGATCGACGGCTCGGGATGCAGCTCGCGGCCCAGCCACGACTCGGCGGTGGCGTAGGCGGTCTGCCCGGATTTGCCCCATACGGCGCGCGGTGGCACCTGGACCAGCGCGACCAGGCTGCGCATCACCTGCGCCAGGTCGGCCGCCGCCACCTCGGGGAACTGCTCGGCCAGCACCGCGCCCAGCCTGGCCGCGGTCAGCGGGGCGCCGTCCAGCGCCTTCCTGCCGGCCGCCAGGACCTCTTGCCGGTCCACGCCCGCCAGCCGCGGGCCGTACACGGTCTCCAGGTAGCGGGTCAGGATCGGCTGGGTCAGCGGCCGCAACACCAGGCAGTCGGCGGCGCTGACCAGGTGCACGGTGCCGCGCATCAGCACGACGCGCACTACTTCGCGCTCGAGCAGCAGCCGCGACAGCTCGCCGGTGGAGAACCCGGCAAGGCGCGACCACAGGCCGAAATACGGCGGCATCGGCGCCTGCGCCTGCAGTCCCACCAGATGCTCGACAGCCTGTACGGCGGGCATGCGATGCCGCTCGAGCAGCAGTTGCCGCGAAAGGGTGGCCCGGTTGAGCGCCTTCAGATCGATCACGCCTCCCAACAGTAGGCTCAGATCGTGAAATACGTCCTGATGATCCGCTACGACTCCGAAGCTCCGGAACACGTGAGGCGGGCCCAGAACGAGGCGGGATGCGGCGGCTGGGTCGAGGAGATGACCGCCCGCGGCGTGCTGGAGCAGTGCGTGGGCCTGGACCCGAGCGGCGAGGCCACCATGGTCCGGGTGCGCGACGAGGTGCTGATCGCCGACGGGCCGTTCGCCGAGACCAAGGACCAGATCGGCGGCATCAACCTGATCGAGGCCGCGAACCTGGAGGAGGCCGTGCGGATCGCCGCCGAGCACCCTTCGGCCCGCTACGGCATGATCGAGATCAGGCCCGTGTACTCGCCATGACGGCCGAGCTCGAGGCCGCCTACCGCGCCGAATGGGGACAGATCGTCGCCACGCTCATCCGCATGACCGGCGACTGGGACCTGGCAGAGGAGTGCGCCCAGGAGGCCTTCGCCGTCGCGCTCGAACGCTGGCCGCGCGAGGGCGTGCCGCCCAGACCGGGCGCCTGGCTGACCACGACCGCCCGCAACAAGGCCACCGACCGGCTGCGCCGCAGGGCCGTGGGCGCGGCCAAGCTGCGCGAGCTGGCCGAGCCCGCCGAGCAGCCCTACGTCGACGACTTCCCCGACGACCGGCTGCGGCTGATGTTCACCTGCTGCCACCCGGCGCTGTCGTTCGAGGCGCGCATCGCGCTGACGCTGAGCGCCGTGGCCGGGATGAGGACCGAGGAGATCGCCCGCACGTTCCTGGTGCCCGAGCCGACCATGTCGCAGCGCCTGGTCCGGGCCAAGCGCAAGATCCGCCAGGCCCGCATCCCGTTCCGGGTGCCGCCGCCGCACCTGCTGCCCGAGCGGCTGAGGTCGATGCTGGGCGTGCTGTACCTGCTGTTCAACTCCGGCTACACCGCCCACCGGCTGTGCGACGAGGCGATCGGGCTGGCCCGGCTGCTGACGCTGCTGCTGCCCGGCGAGCCCGAGGCGGGCGGCCTGCTCGCGCTGATGCTGCTGCACGACGCGCGCCGCGCCACCCGCGTGGACGCCGACGGCGTGCTGGTCACGCTGGAGGAGCAGGACCGCTCCCGCTGGGACGCCGACCGCATCGCCGAGGGCCTGGCCGTCCTGCACGACAGCCTGAGCCGCGGCGAGCCGGGCCCGTACCTGGTGCAGGCCGCCATCGCCGCCTGCCACGCCGAGGCCGCCACCCCCGCCGACACCGACTGGCCCCAGATCGCGCTGCTGTACGGCAGGTTGTCACACCTGATGCCGTCGCCGGTGGTCGAGCTCAACCGGGCGGTGGCCGTGGCCATGGCCGACGGCCCAGAGGCGGGCCTGGAGCTGGTGGACCGCCTGTCGGACGAGCTGCGGGGCTACTACCTGCTGCCCGCCACGCGGGCTGACCTGCTGCGGCGGCTGGGACGCCGGACGGAGGCGGCCCTCGCCTACCGGCAGGCGCTGGAGCTGGCCACCACCGACGCCGACCGCCGCTACCTCGCCAGAAGGCTGGCGGAAGTTTCCGCATGAGGAGTGTCGGTCTGGCACCCACCCGTTCGTAGGGGGCACATGAACACTCTTACCTCGAAAGACGGCGTCACCATCGCCTACGAGAAGACCGGCTCGGGCCCGGCCGTCATCGTGATCTCGGGCGCGTTCTGCGACCACCACCACGGCACCGGCCTGGCCGAACACCTGGCGGACCGCTTCACCGTCTACACCTACGACCGGCGCGGGCGCGGCCAGAGCTCCGACAGTCCCGACACCGGCCTGGCTCCGGCCGAGCACGAGATCGACGACCTGGACGCGCTCATCGCCGAGGCGGGCGGCTCGGCGATGGCCTTCACCCACTCCTCCGGCGCCCACGTCGCGCTCAAGGCACTGGGCCGCGGCTCGGCCATCACCCGTCTGGTCATGTACGACCCGCCGCTCAACGCCGGCCACCAGGGCAGGACCGAGCCGCCCGAGCTCAAGCAACGGCTGGAGGAGATGCTCGCCGGCGGGCGGCGGGGCGAGGCGGTGGAGACCTTCCAGCGCGAATGGATCGGCCTGCCCGCCGAGGTGGTCGAGCAGGTACGGCACGCGCCCTTCCGGGCCGGGCTGGAGGCGATCGCCGGATCGCTGCCGTACGAGGTGGCCATCGTCGGCACCCACACCGACCTGAGCGCGGTCCACGTGCCCGCGCTCGTGCTGCTGGGCGGCGACAACGCCCCCGTGCTGCACGAGGCCGCGCGAGTGGTGGTCGACGGCGTGGCGGGGGCCAGGTTGCAGGTGCTCGAAGGCCAGAACCATGACCTGGTGCCCGAGGCGGCAGGCCCCGCGGTGGCCGCGTTCCTCGGCTAGGGCTGGAAGGTCTCGCCCGGCTTCAGCGGGCGGAAGCGCAGCGCCGACCACACCTCGTCGATGGCGACCTGGCCGTTGGGACGCAGGCCGTACTCCAGCACGATCGGCCACAGCGTGTCGCGGTTGATGTCGGACCTGCCACCCTTGCGGTAGGCCACCCACAGCACGGCCGGCACGGTGAGCTGGTCGCGGTGCTTGTCCAGGACCGCGTGGGCAGCGGCGGCGTCGTCGGCGAAGACGACGCCGACCGCGGCCTGACCGGGCTCGCCGGTGTAGGCGGCGCCGTCAGGTAGCGGGCCGAGGCGGTCGCGGTGGGCCTCGTCCGCCAACCAGACCGTGGTGCCCGGCTTGATCAGCAGCTTCTCGGCGGTGGTCTTGCCCATCGTCAGGCCTTCCCGTAGGTCAGGTACAGCACGCCCGTGCCGAAGGTCCTGGAGTCGATCAGCCGCAGCGGGACCTGGCCGTAGCCGTCGAACAGCTTCCTACCCTCGCCGACCACGATCGGGTGCACCAGCAGGCGCAGCTCGTCCAGCAGGCCCTCGCTCAGCAGCGACCTGATCAGCGTGGGGCTGCCGGTGATCGACAGCGTCTCGTCACGGTCGGCGCGCAGGTCGTCCAGGCCGAGCACGCTGGTGTTCTGCCAGGAGGGCTCCTTCACCGTGGTGGACACGACGTACTTCTTGGCGCCGTTCATCTTGTCGGCGAACTCGTCGTCCTTCTGGTCCGGCCAGAACGCGGCGAACTCGTCGTAGGTGTGGCGGCCGAGCAGCATCGCGTCCGCCTCGGCCATCTGGTCGGCCACGACCTGGCCCATCTCATCGTTGAAGTACGGGAAGTGCCACTTCTCCGGCGCTTCCACTACGCCGTCCAGGGATATGAACAGACCGGCGACGATCTTCGTCATGGCGCACGCTCCTTCGGTTGCCGTGCCCCCAACCTCTCACCGACAATTATATTTGTCAAGACTCGAGGAACCTCAGCACCGCCAGCACCCTGCGGCTGTAGCCGGTGGTGTGCGACAGGCGCAGCTTGTCGAACAGCGCGTTGACATGCTTTTCCACCGCGCTCTGCGACACGTGCAGCTCCTGGGCGATCGAGGCGTTGGTCATCCCCTGCGCCATGCGTTCGAGCACGTCCCGTTCGCGCGGCGTGAGCGTGGCCAGCGGGTCGACCTGGCTGGTGCGGGCCAGCAGCTGGCGCACCACCTCGGGGTCGAAGGCCGCCCCGCCCGCGCCCACCCGCTCGAGCGCGTCCAGGAAGTCGCCCACCTGCGCCACCCGGTCCTTCAGCAGGTAGCCGACGCCCGCCACGTCACCGCTCATCAGCTCGGTGGCGTACTTCTTCTCCACGTACTGCGACAGCACCAGCACGCACACCCGCGGCCAGCGGCGCCGGATCTCCAGCGCCGCCCGCAGCCCCTCGTCGGTGTGCGTGGGCGGCATCCGCACGTCGACCACCACCACGTCCGGCTGGTCGGCGGCCACCGCGTCCACCAGCGCGTCCGCATCGCCCACCGCGGCGAGCACCTCGTGCTCCTCCTCCTGCAGCAGCCGCACCAGACCCTCCCGCAGCAGCGTGGAGTCCTCGGCCAGCATCACCCTCACGGCGTCTCCGCCTTCTCCGGCAGCCGGGCGGTGATCGTGGTGGGGCCGCCCGCCGGGCTGGCCACCTCGAAACGGCCGTCCAGGGCCGCCACCCGGCGGGCCAGACCCGACAGGCCGCCCCCGGAGGCGACGGCGCCTCCCGCGCCGTCGTCCTCCACACGAACGATGATCATGCTGTCCTCTCGATGGACGTCAACGGTGATACGGGCGGCTCCGGCGTGCTTGGCGGCGTTGGTGACGGCCTCGCTGACGACGAAGTAGGCCACCGTCTCCACCGCCATCGGCAGCCGCTCCGGCGGCACCGACCTGATGTGCACGGGGATGCCGGCGCGCTCGGCCACCCCGGCAAGCGCCTCGCCGAGCCCGAGCGCGTCCAGCGCGCTCGGGTACACCCGCCAGGCCACCTCCCGCAGCTCGGCCAGCGCCTGCTGGGCCTGCTCGTGCGCCTGCTCCAGCAGTTCGGGACGGCCCCTTCTGGCCCTGCCCACCAGCATCGACAGTGCCACCAGGCGCTGCTGGAGCCCGTCGTGCAGGTCGCGTTCGATGCGGCGGCGCTCGGAGTCGACCGCCGCCACGATCCCGGCCCTGCTCTCGGCCAGCTCGGCGATGCGGCGGCGCAGCGCCTCGGTGGGGTCGGGCCCCAGCAGCCGCCTGGCCAGGCGCCGCTCGAGCGCGTGCACCCCGGCCACCCCCGACAGGTCGAGGAACAGCAGCACCAGGCCGAGCAGCCCGAGGTAGAGCACGATCGGCACCGTGGGGGCCATCCCGTCGAAGGCCTCCCCCACGCTCCACGTCCACACGATCCTGACCCCGGTCACGACGCCGATCACCAGCAGGCCGACCACCACGCCGCCCAGGATCCCGACCGGCGCCCGCAGCGCCAGGTAGCGCACCTCCCGCCGGCGCGGCTCCAGCTCGCCGTCCGAGATGCCCAGCCGCCGCGCCTCGAACAACGCCAGCCGTACGGCTGCCGCCCGCACCTTCCGCCGCGTCAGGAACGGCAGCGTCACCAGCAGGAAGACCAGCTCGGCCAGTGCCGTCAGCGCACCGAGCGCCACCACGCCGAGCACCCGAATCCCGGTCACCGAGCCCCCTCAGCGGTGGCGGCCGCGGCGGCGCTCGGTCAGCCGGACCACGACGAAGACCGCCATGGCCAGGGCCACCACCCCGATCACCACGTTCGTCCCTGCCCCCACGTATGCCTCCACCAATGTCCAGTTCTCGCCAAGAAAGTATCCAGCCAGCACGAATGCCGTGTTCCACAGGGCGCTGCCCGCGGTGGTCAGCAGCAGGAACGTCGGCAGCGGCATGCGCTCCACCCCCGCGGGCACCGAGATCAGGCTGCGGAAGATCGGGATCATCCGCCCGAAGAACACCGTCTTGCGGCCGTGCCGCAGGAACCACGCCTCCGTCTTCTCGATGTCGGAGGCCTTGACCAGCGGCAGGCGCGCCGCGATCGCCAGCACCCGTTCGCGCCCCAGCACCGCGCCCACCCAGTACAGCGCGACTGCGCCCACCACCGAGCCGAGCGTGGTCCACACCAGCGCCTCGACCAGGTCCATCCGGCCGCGGGCGGCGGTGAAGCCCGACAGCGGCAGGATCACCTCGCTCGGCAGCGGCGGGAACAGGTTCTCCAGCGCGATCGCCAGGGCCGCGCCAGGAGCGCCCAGCTTGTCCATGAGTTCGACTACCCAGTCCGTCATGCCCACGAGGCTAGGAAGAGCCGACCTGGGCCCGGAATGAGGCGCATCCCCCACTCACCCTGCGGAAAACCACAGGTCGGCTACGAGGCTCCCGGCTTGAAGGCCCACGGGTCGCGCTCGGGCGGACCCGACGGCCACCACTCGCCCTCCCGTTCGGTGAACGGGTACCACCGGCCGTCACGCCCGAAGCGCAGCTGCAGCGCACCGATCGTCCACCGGTTGCGCCACTCCTGCACCTGCGGCGCCTCGCCCTCCCAGGCCTCCGCCAGCAGCGCCCGTGCCCTGGCCAGCTCCTGTCGCGGCGGCGTCCACGCCGACTCCAGCGCCTCGAGCCCGCCGGCGCCGCCGTGGCGCCACGCCTGCACGGCCGCTCCGAGCCCCACCTCCAGGCCGTGCGCGGCGGCCAGCCGTACGCGGTCCTGATACTCGGTCAGTACGGCAAGCCGCCCGTGCACCAGCAGCTCCCGCGCCCGGGCGGCGGCGTCGGCGGCCAGCACGGCCAGGGCGCCCACCTCCACCCCGTCGGCAGGCTCCAGGTCGAGCGGCTGGAAGGCGAACTCGAGCGGCGGCGGCTCGGGCAGCGGCGGCACGCCGAGCGCGTACGCCTCCTCGACCGGCACCCCTTCGGCGGGGGCGTCGCGGGACTGCAGGGCCTCGATCAGGTCGCCGCGGCCGCGGCCGCGCAGCAGCAACAGCACGAACGGGTCGGCGTCCAGCAGCCAGGAGGCCTGGTAGCACAGCGCGGCGGCGTGCTTGCAGGGGTGCCCCCAGTCAGGGCACGAGCAGTCGGGCTCCAGGTCGCCGACCGTGGGCAGCAGCGGCATCCCTGCGTCGGCCAGCGCGTGCGGCACCTCGCCCTCGAGCAGCGCGGCCAGGTGGCCGGTCTGGGAGGCGATCTGGTCCAGGAAGCGGTCCCATTCGGCGTCGGAGAGCTGCTCGACGGTCATCACGGTGTCGTACTCGTTCTCGGTGACGGCGGCCAGCCTGCCGGGGCTGACGGTGATGGGGCCGACCTGTCCGGTCTTGGCGTAGGCGCGGCCCTTGCGCAGCAGGCCCTGGTCGAGCGAGGTGTCCTCGAGGGCCTTGATCCACGAGCGGCCCCACCAGGTGGTGGCGAACGGGGCTCCCGCCCGCTGGGCGGGGAAGGCGGCGAAACCCTTGGCGTCGGTCATCTCAGCTCCACCAGCGCGGCCAGCTCGGTGTCGGTCAGTTCGGTGAGGGCGGCCTCGCCGCCGGCCAGCACGGCCTCGGCCAGGCCGCGTTTGGCGGCCAGCATCTCGGCGATGCGGTCCTCGACGGTGCCCTCGGTGATCAGGCGGTGCACCTGGACGGGCTTGGTCTGTCCGATGCGGTAGGCGCGGTCGGTGGCCTGCTCCTCCACGGCCGGGTTCCACCAGCGGTCGAAGTGGATGACGTGGTCGGCTCTGGTCAGGTTGAGGCCGGTGCCGGCGGCCTTGAGCGACAGCAGGAACACCGGCGCCCGGCCCTCCTGGAAACGGGCGACCATCTCCTCGCGCCTGGCCACCGAGGTGCCGCCGTGCAGCAGCTGGGTGGCCACGCCCCGGCCGGTCAGGTGCTTGTCCAGGAGCCTGGCCATGGTCACGTACTGGGTGAAGACCAGCACGGCGCCGTCCTCGGCGAGGATGGTGTCGACCAGCTCGTCGAGGAGCTCCAGCTTGCCCGAGCGGCCCGCCAGGCGGGGCTCGGCCTCGTGCAGGTACTGGGCGGGATGGTTGCAGATCTGCTTGAGCCCGGTCAGCAGCTTGACGATCAGTCCGCGCCTGGCCATGCCGCGCGCCTCCCTGATCTCCTGCATGATCTCCCTGATGACCGCCTCGTACAGGGTGGCCTGCTCGGTGGTGAGCGCCACGGGCCGGTCGGTCTCGGTCTTGGGCGGCAGCTCGGGCGCGATGCCCGGGTCGGACTTGCGGCGGCGCAGCAGGAACGGCCCCACCAGCCGGGCCAGCCGTTCGGCCGCCTGACCGTCGCCCGACTCGACCGGCCTGGCCCAGCGGGAACGGAAGCGGGGCAGCGACCCCAGCAGGCCGGGGGTGGCCCAGTCGAGGATCGCCCACAGCTCCGACAGGTTGTTCTCCACCGGGGTGCCGGTCAGCGCGACGCGGGCGGCGGCGGGGATCTCGCGCAGCGCCTTGGCGGTGCCCGAGGCCGGGTTCTTGACGTGCTGGGCCTCGTCGGCCACCAGCATTCCCCACGGGTGGCCGCCCAGCCGCTCGGCGTCCAGCCGCATCGTGCCGTAGGTGGTCAGGACGAACCCCTCTTCCGGCAGCTCCCGCTTCGTGCCGTGATAACGCGTGAAAGGCACCCCCGGGGCGAATCTCGCGATCTCGCGCTCCCAGTTGCCCATCAGCGACGCGGGGCAGACCACCAGCGTGGGCCCGGTGCCGCCGCGGTGCAGGTGCAGCGCGATCAGCGTGATCGTCTTGCCCAGGCCCATGTCGTCGGCCAGGCAGGCGCCCAGGCCGAGCGAGGTCATCCTGGCCAGCCAGCGCAGCCCCTGCAGCTGGTAGTCGCGCAAGGTGGCGGCCAGCGCCGGCGGCTGGTCGATCTGCTCGGGCTCGCCCAGCCGGTCGCGCAGCTCCTGCAGCCACGCGCTGGGCGAGACCTCGATCTGCTCGCCCTCGACCTCGACGCTGCCGGTCAGCGCGGCGCCGAGCGCCTCGAGCCCGGTCAGCGGTTTGAGGTCGCGCTGGCGCGCCTTGCGGCCCAGGTCGGGGTCGACCAGCACCCACTGGTCGCGCAGCCGCACCACCGGACGGTGCGCCTCGGCCAGCCGGTCCATCTCGGCCGCCGTCAGCTCCTGCCCGCCCAGCGCGAGTTGCCAGTTGAAGCTGGTCACCTGCTGCCCGCCCAGGAAGGACGGCAGGTCGGAGGGCCGCTCGTCGCGCTGGCCGAGCACCGCCCGGGCGCTCAGGCCGCGCACCAGCGAGCGCGGCCAGTGCACCTCCAGGTCGACGCCTGACAGCAGCTCGGCCACGTCGTCGTCCGAGAGCACCAGCTCGTCGGGCAGCGCGCTCTCCAGCAGCACCTCGAGCCGCGGCCACGCCCGCGCTGCCCGCCGCAGCTCGACCATCGCGTCGATCTTGGCGCGGGCGCCCAGCCCGGCATCGCGCCCGGCCCACAGGTCGGCCGCGTCCACCACGAGCGCCGGGTCGGCGAGGCTGTGCAGCTGGACCACGGCACGGAACTCCTCGTGCGCCGCCCCGTCGCTCTCCACCCGCAGCGACAGCCGTACGCCGGAGTCCAGGCCGGCCGAGACCTGCTGCGCCCAGCCGCGCAGGCGCGGCACCTTCACCGGCCGCATCGCGGCGAAGGCCGTGGTGCCGGTCGCGCGCACCGCGCCGGGCGAGCGCGGCATCGCGTCGGCCACCGCGTCCAGGAAGGCCCGCAGCAGCTTCTCCGCGTCCGGCAGCCGCCCGCTGTCCAGGGGTACGGCTCGCGCCGCGGCGGGCATCGCCTCGGCCAGCTCCCTGATGCGGGCCAGGTCGGCCGCCTCGAACGGGCCCGCCCGCCAGGCGTCGTGGTCACCGGCCGACACCCCGGGCAGGATGCGGCCGCGTGCCACCAGCTGCAGCGCCAGCAGCGCGGCGCCGCCCCAGAAGCGCGCGGCCGGGTGAGCGTCCGCCGCGCCGCGGGCCCTGGCCAGCTCCGCCACGGCGTCGGCGACAGGGACGCGAGTGGCGCTGACCGGCCCGTCGTGCAGGTGCACGGTCTCACCGCCCGCCGGATCCAGCACGATCATCGTGCCTGACCTGGGGGGATCGCCTGGTTCGAAGATGACCGCGTGCTCCTTCACAACCGTACAGTGTACGGTAGAAATCACGAGCATCGACCCAAGAACACATGCAGCGGATCGACGCTACCGCGCGTTCTTCATGCATGAACGGTGAGATGGTCGCTCGCGCCCCCGCGCCGCCCCGAACCGAGGCGGTACTGGCGGGCCTGTATCGCGAGCATCGGCTCGCTCTGGTACGGCTGGCCGTACTGCTCGTGGGCGACCGGGAGAGCGCGGAGGACGTCGTGCAGGACGTCTTCTCCAGACTGCACGGCAAGCGGCCCGAGACGCTCACCCTGACCTACATCCGTGTCTGCGTGCTGAACGGCTCGCGCTCAGTGCTGCGCAGACGCGGCGTCGCCGCCAGGGCCGCGCGGTGGCGGACGGACGAGCCGGTGGACTCCGCGGAGTCGGCCGCGCTGCTCGGCGAGTCGCGGCAGGAGATGCTGGCCGCGCTCGGCCGGTTACCCGCGCGGCAGCGCGAGGTGCTCGTGCTGCGCTACTACCTCGACCTGTCCGACGCCGACATTGCCGAGGTGACAGGCCTCAGGCAGAGCACGGTGCGGTCTACCGCCTCCAGGGCCCTGGAGCGGCTCGAGCGCGAACTGGGAGGCAGGCCATGACCACCATCGAGGACCGGCTCAGGGACGCGATGCGCGCCAAGGCCGAGACCGTGCGCGACGACGGGCGGTCCACGCTGCCGCCCCCGTCGTCCGGGCGGGCGCGCGACTGGTGGGCGCCCGTGGCGGTGGCGGCCGCGATCGTGCTGGTGGTCACGGTCACCGTCGTGGCGACGCGTACGGTCACTCTGCCCGCACCGGCGGTACGGCCGACGCTGTCCAGCGGGACGCTCGCGCCGCCGGTGACTCGGGTGTGGCCGGGTGCGGTGCACGAGATCCCGACCATGGGGCCCGACGGGGGGATGTTCAAACCGGACGTGTTCGTCAGCGACCGGGTGGTGGTGGGGCGAGGGCTCACCCGGAACCGGCTCAGCGGGATCTGGTCCTACGACGTGGACACCCGTCGGTTCACCCGGATCGCGCAGATCCGGGACGTAAGGGTGATGAACGCGCCGCTGGTCTTCGGCGACGGGTACCTGGCGTGGTCGACGTTCCGGGACCGCATGACCGAGATCTGGGCGGTGCCCGTCACCGGCGGCACGCCTCGGCGGCTGGCCTCGATCACCGGCCTGGTCACCAGCGACAACAGCTACGGCGGGATCGACCTGGCAGTGGCCGACGGCATGGCCGTGTGGTCGCCCTACGACGGCGGCGTCTACCGGGTCCCGCTGCGGGGCGGGCAGCCGTCTCTGGTCCAGGGTACGCGGGGCTACTACCTCCTCGACTGGCCATGGGCCGGGTGGCCACCGCAGGACAGGACGCTGGATCACCCGGTCCCGCGCCCCATGGAGCACGTCAGGAACGTCCTCACCGACGAGCGCAGGGACGCCGTCCCTCCCGCCGGGCGAAGCTCCTGGAACGCGTGCGGAGTGACGTGGTGCGTCAACGGCGTCGAGTCCTGGCGGCGCGACGGCACCGGCTTGCATGGACTGCCGGGCACCGCCCAGGGTGACGAGCTGTACTCGGGCCGCTTCATCCTGCTCAACCAGAAGAGCGCCGGTGGCGCGGCGGTCGCCGTGTACGATCTCGCGACCGGACGCACCGGCCAGTTGTTCTCCATTCCGACGCGCCGGGGTGACCAGGCCCCGCCCACGCTGAATGCGGAGGAGGGCATGTTCTGGTATCAGACGGGGCGGGGCACCCAGGTCCTCGTCAACCTGACTGCTGCCGGACGGTCGTGAACTTGCGGACCAGTGCGGACAGGCGTTCGGGCTGGTCCAGGGGAACCAGCGTGTAGCTGTCGTCGATCTCGGCCAGCTCGGCCTGTGGGAGCAGAGCGGCCAGGCGGCGGCCGTGCTCGGGCGGCATGACGCGGTCCTGGCTCGCCCACACGATCAGGGCCGGCCTCTGGAAGGTGGGCAGCCACTCGGACGAGTCGGTGAGGAAGTCCTTTTCCGCGGCGGCCGCGCGGAGCAGTTTGACCGTGTCGCGGCGGATGTCGGGCTGCCGCAGCACGGGCCGCATCCAGCGGGCGGTGGCGGCGTCGCCGCGCCTGGTCAGCCAGCCGAACGCGATCGGCAGGCGCCGTACCAGGCGCAGCCGCATCTGCTGCATGAACGCGCCGAACAGCGCGGGCGGCAGCTTGCCCGTCGCCACCAGCGTCCTGCCGGTCAGGCCCGGCGGGAAGTTGTCGAAGGCGTCGCACGAGATCAGCACGACGCGCGCCACGCGCTCCGATCCGCCCCGCATCACGAGCTGGACCAGGGCGCCGCCGGTGTCGTTGCCGACCAGGGTCACCTCGCGTAGGTCGAGCCGCTCGAGGAACTCCTCCACCAGTTCGGCCAGTCCGGTGAGCGACAGGTCCGCGTCCTGGCGCATCGCCCGGCGGTGGGCGCCCATGGGCAGCGTGGGGGCGACGCAGCGGTGGTCGGCGGCGAGGTCGGCGATCACGTCCCGCCAGAGGGTGGCGTCCATCATCAACCCGTGCAGCAGCACGAGCACCGGGCCCTCGCCGGTGTCCTCGTACTCGATCGTCCCGGCCGACAGCTCGATCGTCTTCATACCTCAGAAGTGAACCACGTGGTTCATACTCTGTCCACGGCCTCCTCGCGTTCCAGGGCGCGGAGGAGGGTTTGGAAGCCCGCCTCGACGGCCTGCTCGTCGCCGCTGGTGAGCAGCTCGACCAGGAGGCCGCGCAGGGTGGCCAGGACGAGCTGGGAGACCTCCAGCTTGCGCTGCTCCGGCCAGCCGGGCGGGCAGAAGGACAGCAGCGTGGGCAGGTACTGGCGGGAGGCCTCGCGGCCGAGCTCGCCGTAGCGGTCCGGGTCGTACATCGCCAGGCCGATGGCCTGGTCGAGCACGCGCAGGCCCGACTCCGGGCGCTCGAGCACGCGCCACACCGCGCGGATCCTGTCGGTCAACGTGCTCCCCGAAGCGGCGGCCAGCGCGTTGCCGATGCGGCGCTCGCGCAGCCGGACGACGGCCTGCCTGAGCAGGTCGTCGGCACCGCCGAAGTGGTAGAGGAGCACCTTGTGCGTGGTCCCCGCGGCGCGGGCGGCCCGCCGTAGCGAGAAGTCCACCAGCCCGTTGGCGGCCAGGTCGTCGGTGACGCGCTCGAGCAGCTCGCGCCGCCTGGCCTCGCCCCGCGCCGATCCCGCCGACCGCCGGAAGGCCGGGCCCGGCGCTTCCGCGCTCTCGGAGACCACGTCGTGATCGTGTTCCCCGTCGACGACGCGCAGGGAACCCCCGGCGACGGTGTGGCCGCAGGAGCGGCAGACGACGGCCGGGTCCAGGATCGAGCCGCAGGAGTGCTCGAAGACCACCGGCGGACGGTCGACCAGGTGCCGGTCGCCCCACTGGCGCAGCACGTGCAGCACGTCGCGCAGCTCCTCGCCCGCCGGCGTCGGGTGGTACTCGAAGCGGCGCCCGCTGTAGGGCACCTTCTCCAGCACCCCGGCCTCCACCAGGTGCTTGAGCCGCGCGGCGAGCACGTCCCTGGGCGCGCCGATGTTGCGTGCCATGTCCTCGAACCTGCGCACGCCGAAGAACACCTCGCGCAGCACCAGCAGCGAGTACTTCTCCCCCACCACGGCCAGCGTGTCCGCGATCGAGCAGGGACGTGGAGTCGTCATGATCTCACCCTAGTGCTAATGTACGTCCAGAATTCAAACTTACTGGAGGGTAGCAATGCGGGACGCTGTCATCGTCGAAGCCGTGCGCACTCCCATCGGCAAGGGCAAGCCCACCGGCGCCCTGCACGGAGTCCATCCGGTCGACCTGCTCGCCCACACCCTGCGTCAGCTGATCGAGCGCGCCGGGGTCGCGCCCGAGCTGGTCGACGACGTCATCGGCGGCTGCGTCGACCAGGTCGCCGAGCAGGCCATGAACACCACCCGCTACGCCTGGCTGGCGGCCGGATTCCCCGACTCGGTGCCCGCGGTCACCGTCGACCGGCAGTGCGGCTCGTCGCAGCAGGCGATCCACTTCGCCGCCCAGGGCGTCATGTCCGGCTCCTACGACCTGGTCGTGGCCTGCGGAGTGGAGTCGATGAGCCGGGTGCCGATGTGGTCCAACGTCCCGGCGGGCGCCGACCCGTTCGGCCCCGGCATGGCGGCGCGCTTCCCCGACGGGCTGGTGCCCCAGGGCATCAGCGCCGAGCTGATCTCGGCCAAGTGGTCACTGTCGCGCGAGCAGATGGACGCCTTCTCGGCCGGCTCGCACGCCAAGGCCGCCGCCGCCGACTTCTCCGCCGAGCTCGCGCCGATCGCCGGCCTCACCCGCGACGAGTCGATCCGGCCCTCGACCACGGTGGAGATCCTGTCAGGCCTGAAGCCCGCCTTCCAGGACCCCGGGTACGGCGAGCGGTTCCCCCAGATCGACTGGTCGGTCACCGCGGGCAACACCAGCCCGACCAACGACGGGGCGGCAGCCGTCCTCATCACCACCAGCGAGGTGGCGGCCAGGCTGGGGCTGCGGCCGCTGGCCCGGCTGCACTCCTTCGCCGTGACCGGGTCCGACCCGCTGCTCATGCTGACCGGGGTCATCCCGGCCACGGAGAAGGTGCTGCGCCGGGCGGGGCTGGAGTTGGGCGACATCGACCTGTTCGAGGTCAACGAGGCTTTCGCCAGCGTGGTGCTGGCCTGGCTGCAGGAGACGGGCGCCGACCCGGCCAAGGTCAACGTCAAGGGCGGCGCCATCGCGCTCGGCCACCCGCTGGGCGCCAGCGGGGCGCGCATCATGACCACCCTGGTCAACGCGCTGCGCGAGCGCGGCGCCCGCTACGGCCTGCAGACCATGTGCGAGGCGGGCGGCCTGGCCAACGCCACCATCATTGAGAACCTGGCAGGGTAACGGTCACCGTGAGGCCGCCGCCGTCGCGCGGATGGGCGTCGGCCTCACCGCCGTGCGCGCGGGCCACCGAGCGCACGATCGACAGCCCCAGTCCGGCCCCTGCGGCGGTCACCAGGCGGTCGCCGCCCAGCCGCCTGAACGGCTCGAACAGCGCCTGCACTTCGTAGGGCGGCACGACGGGCCCGCTGTTGCGCACCTCGACCTCGGCCCGCCCGTCCTGCCGGGTGCGGCTCGACACCTCCACCCAGCCGCCCTCGGCGTTGTGCCGGATGCCGTTCTCGACCAGGTTGTGCACCATCCGCTCGAGCAGCAGCGCGTTGCCCTCCACCGGCGCCTCGTGCGCCGATTCGCGCACCTTGATGCCCGCCCTGTCGGCCTCGAGCTCCAGCTGCACGGTCACGTGGCTCACCACGTCGGCCAGGTCGACCGGCACCCGGTCGGTCAGCGAGTTCTCCGAGCTGGCCAGCAGCAGCAGCCCGCCGATCAGCCGCTCGTGCCGCGAGTTGATCTCCAGCAGGCTCTCGCCCAGCTGTTTGACGTCGTCGGAGGCGCTCCTGCGGTGCATCGCCAGCTCCACCAGCGCCCGCCCGAGGGTGAGTGGCGTACGCAGCTCGTGCGAGGCGTTGGCCACGAAGCGCCGCTGCCCGTCGAAGGAGCGGTCGAGCTGCTCGACCATCGCGTCGAACGCCTCGGCCAGGTCCTTGACCTCGTCGTTGGGCCCGCGCAGCGCGATGCGCTCGTGCAGGCTCCTGTCGGCCGCGGTGGCGATGCGGCGCGCGGTGTCGGTGACCCGGTGCAGCGGCGCGAGCACCCGGCCCGCCACCAGCCAGCCGAACCCGGCCGCGGCTCCGCCCACGACCACCAGCGCGATCCCGCCCTGGGTGAACAGCGAGGTCATCGCTGCCTCCCGCACCCGCGCCTGCTCGTCGAGCATCATTTTCTCGGCGTCGGCCTTGAACGTGACGGCGCTCGACGTCGGGCCGGCGGTCGCCAGGACCTTGTAGCCGCCCAGGCGCTGGCTGAACAGCGCGTAGGTGACCCCGAGCAGCACCAGCCCGGCCACCACGAACAGGCTCCCGTAGATCAGCGTCAACCTGGCGCGCAGCGTGATTCTCATGGGATCCGGTACCCCACGCCCGTCACGGTCTCCACGATCGGCGGCTCTCCCAGCTTGCGTCGCAGTTTCAGTACGGCCAGCCGTACGGCACCCGTGAAGGGGTCGGCGTACTCGTCCCAGGCCTTCTCCAGCAGTTGCTCGGCCGAGACGGCGGCGCCGTCGGCGCGCAGCAGCTCGGTCAGCACCGCGAACTCCTTCTTCGACAGCGGCACGAACCGGCTGTCGCGGAACACCTCCCGCCGGGCGGGATCGAGCGTGATGCCCGACCGACGCAGCACCGGAGGCACGGCCGGGCGCGCCCTGCGGCCCAGCGCCTGGATCCGGGCGGCCAGCTCGGCGAAGGCGAACGGCTTGGTCAGGTAGTCGTCGGCGCCCATCGACAGCCCGGTCACCCGGTCGCCGATCTCGGCCGCCGCCGTCAGCATCAGCACCCGCACCTGCGAACCGGCGGCCACCAGCTCCCTGCACACGTCGTCGCCATGCACCAGCGGCAGGTCCCGGTCCAGCACGACGACGTCGTAGTCGTGAACGCCCAGCCGCTCCAGCGCGGCCTCGCCGTCATGGGCGACGTCGACCGCGTGCGCCTCGTCGCGCAGCCACTCAGCGATCGCCCCGGCCAGGATCGGCTCGTCCTCGGCCACCAGCACCCGCATCCGTCCGCTCCTTCGTCATGATTGCTGCGGACATCGTGGCCGATGACCGCGTTTCCTCCCCGTAAGCCGGAAACAGCGGGGAAACACGCCGTGGCGTTGCATATCGGCCCATGACACGGAAACTGATCGCGGCCCTGCCGCTGCTGCTCGCTCTCGCCCTGACCGGCTGCTCCACCGCCGAGGGCGCCTCCCCCACCGGCCCCGCCTCGGGCAAGCCCAGCCTGAGCAGGGACGAGATGGGCGTGAAGTTCGCCCAGTGCATGCGCGAGCACGGCATCAAGATGGACGACCCGCAACCCGGCAAGGGCATCCAGCTCAAGATGGATGGGAGCGTCCCCAAGGAGACCGTCGACAAGGCCATGGAGGCCTGCCGCCAGTACAGCCCGATGAACGACCAGTCGCCCGCCGACTCGGCCAAGGCGGAGGAGCGCAACCGCAAGTTCGCCGAGTGCATGCGCCAGAACGGCGTGGAGGCCTTCCCCGACCCGCAGCCCGGCCAGAAGGGCGTCATGATCAGCGGTGACGTCGGCAACGACCCCGACTTCAAGTCTGCCCAGGAGAAGTGCCAGGGCGTGCTGTCCGGGGGCAACTGATGGGCCGTGGCAAGATCGCGGCCGTCACCATCGTGACCCTGGCCGCGGCCGGGGCCACCGCCGCCACGCTCGGTCTGCGTGGCGGCAACGCCTCCGGCGAGCAGAAGGCGAGCCACCTGCCGCCCAAGACCGCCGCCGTGTCGCGCCAGACGCTGACCGACGCCAAGAGCGTCGACGGCAGGCTCGGCTACGGTGCCACCACGACCGCCACCAGCCGGCTGCCCGGCACGCTCACCAAGGTGCCGGAGACCGGCGACCGCGTCAGCCGCGGCAAACCGCTCTACGAGGTGGACGGCAAGCCCGTCACCCTGCTGTACGGCAAGGTGCCCGCCTACCGCACGCTCAAGGTCGGCAGCGAGGGGCCTGACGTCGAACAGCTGGAACGCAACCTGAAGGCGCTCGGCTACGACGGCTTCACCGTCGACGACGACTACAGCCAGGCCACCGCCGACGCGGTCAAGGACTGGCAGGACGACCTGGACCTGGACCAGACGGGCACGGTCGAGCTGGGCCGGGTGGTGTTCGCCCCTGGCCCCGTCCGGGTCGACAGCCTGCACGCCGGCCAGGGCGACCCCACGGCGCCCGGGCAGAAGGTGCTCACCTACACCGGCACCACCAAGGCCGTCACCGTGGAGCTGGACACCGTCGACCAGCGCCTGGCCCGCAAGGGCGCCAAGGTCACCGTCACGCTGCCCGACGACACCGAGATCCCCGGCCGCATCCGCGACGTCACCACGCTCATCCAGGCGGGCGCCAACCCGGGCGACGACCCGAAGACCAAGGTCGAGGTGGAGGTCGCGGTCACCGGCAGGAAGGCGCAGAAGGCGGCCGGCGCCTACGTGCTGGCCTCGGTGCAGGTCGCCTTCACCGCCGAACGCCGCAAGGGCGTGCTCACCGTGCCGGTCGCCGCGCTGGTGAGCCTGCCCGGCGGCGGGTTCGGCGTGGAGGTGGTCAGCGGCGGCACCTCGCGGTACGTGCCCGTGAAGACCGGGCTGTTCGCCTCCGGCCAGGTCGAGGTCTCCGGCACGGGGATCAGCGAGGGCACCCAGGTGGGGGTGCCGGCATGATCTCGCTCAAGCACGTCACCAAGGTCTACCCGGGCGTCACCGCGCTGGACGGCGTCTCGCTCACCATCGACAGGAGCGAACTGGTGGCCATCGTCGGCCCCTCGGGGTCGGGCAAGTCGACCATGCTGAACGTGCTCGGCACGCTCGACCGGCCCACCTCGGGGAGCGTGCACATCGACGGGCACGACGTGGCCCGGCTGTCGGACTCGCGGCTGTCGGCGTTGCGCGCCACCCGGATCGGCTTCGTCTTCCAGCACTTCCACCTGGCAGCCGGCGTCAGGGCCCTGGACAACGTCGCCGACGGCCTCCTCTACACCGGGATGCGCGGCAAGGACCGGCGGCGCCGCGCCGCCGACGCGCTCGAACGCGTCGGCCTCGGCCACCGCGTCGACCACCGGCCGGACCAGTTGTCCGGCGGCGAACGGCAGCGGGTGGCGATCGCCCGAGCCGTCGCGGGCGACCCAGCGCTGCTGCTGGCCGACGAGCCCACCGGCGCGCTCGACTCCGCCTCGGGCGCCGGCGTGATGGACCTGCTGCGCAAGCTGCACGCCGCCGGCACCACCGTCGTGATCATCACCCACGACCTGGAGATCGCCGCGTCGCTGCCGCGCCAGGTCCGCATGCGGGACGGCCGGGTGACCGACCATGGCTAACGCGCTGCGCCCGGCCAGGCTCGGGCCGGGCGACGTGGTCAAGGTGGGCGCGACGGGGATGCGCACCCGGCCGATGCGGGCGTTCCTGTCAGCGCTGGGCATCGCGATCGGCATCGCCGCCATGGTCGCGGTCGTCGGCATCTCCTCCTCCTCGGGGGCGGAGCTGGACAGGACGCTCGCCTCGCTGGGCACCAACCTGCTGACCGTCGCGCCGGGCACGACGCTGACCGGGGAGCAGGCGAAGCTACCGCTCGAGGCCGAACCCATGATCGGGCGCATCTCCGGCGTGCGGACCGTTTCGGCCATCGGGCGCCTTCCCGCGGCCAAGGTCTACCGCAACGCCAAGATCCCGATCATCGAGACCAACGGCATCGCCGTCTACGCCGCCCGCGTCAACCTGCCTGCCGCCACCGGGGTCCGCCTGCGCGACGGAGTCTGGCTCAACGACGCCACCGGCAGCTACCCGGCGGTCGTGCTCGGGGCGGCCGCTGCCCAGCGCCTGGGCATCGGCCACGCAGGACCCGACACGCAGGTGCTGGTGGGCGGCGTCTGGTTCACCGTGGTCGGGGTCCTCGAGACCGCGCCGCTGGCGCCCGAACTGGACAGCGCCGCCCTGATCGGCTGGCCGGCCGCGACCTCGGTGCTGGGCTTCGACGGGCACCCGACCATGGTCTACACCCGCTCGGACGACGCGCGCGTGGCGGCGGTGCGCGAGGTGCTCGGCTCGACGGCCAACCCGGAGGCGCCCAACGAGGTGGAGGTGTCGCGGCCCTCCGACGCGCTGGCCGCCAAGCAGGCCGCCGGGGCCGCCTTCACCGGGCTGCTGCTCGGGCTAGGCGTGGTGGCGCTGCTGGTAGGCGGGGTGGGGGTGGCCAACACCATGGTCATCTCGGTGCTCGAACGGCGCGCGGAGATCGGGCTGCGCCGCTCCCTCGGGGCGACGCGCGGCCAGATCCGCACCCAGTTCCTGGCCGAGTCGCTGCTGCTGTCGGCCCTCGGCGGCGCGGGCGGCGTCCTGGTCGGGTCCGCGGTCACCGCCGGGTACGCCTCCTACCAGGGCTGGCCCGTCGTGGTGCCGGTGTGGGCCTTCGCCGGCGGGCTCGGCGCCACCCTCGCCATCGGCGCGCTCGCCGGCCTCTACCCAGCCATCCGCGCCTCTCGCCTCTCCCCTACCGAGGCTCTTCGGGGCTAGACGTCGTACGGCGAGCCGCCGCCACCGGCCGCCCGCCGTACTTCGGTCGCGGGCCCGCGGGCGGCGCTTCCGGCGAGTCGGTGACGGTTTCCCGCCGTCACGGCGCTTCGTCATCCGGGCACCACGGCTGCGGGCCCATGGCCGTGGTGAGCCTTGCGTTTGCGGAGGTGTTAGGGGCATATATCTAGCAGCCCGCCCTGCTCAGCGTGGCCACGCTCCGGTCGATGCCGCAGCGGGAGACCACGGTGACCTTCGAATGCCGCACCTCAGGGCTGCGGCGCCACCACTTCAGCGGGCCGCTGCTCGTTGACGTGCTCCAGGCGGCCGGCCCGCTGTTCGATCCTGGCGACCGCAGGGATCGGCTGCGTTTCCTGATCTCGGTACTGGGGCGCGACGGCCATCGCGCGGTGCTGTCGTGGGGCGAGATCGACCCCGAGTTCGGCAACACCCCGGCGCTGCTCGCCGTCGTCATGGACTGCCGCACGCTCGACGATGAGGGTCCGCACCTGGTGATGCCGGGCGACCGGTGCGGCGCCCGGCACATCAGCCAGGTCACCGACATCAGAGTCCGCGCGGACGACCGGTTATGGGCCGAAGACGGTCATCCGGCCTAGCCGTCCACCGCCAGCATCACGTCGGAGGCCTTGATCACCGCGAGCAGTTCGCTGCCCGGTCGCAGCCCGAGCTCTTCCGCGGCCTCCACCGTGATGGACGCCATCAGGCGCACCCCGGCCGCGTCCAGCTCCACATTCGCCGTCGCCTCGCCCTTGGTGATGCCCGTCACCCGGGCCGGAATCTGGTTACGCGCGCTCAACCGCATGATGTCCTCGCTTCGTTCGCTCCACTGCCCACGAGCAGAGCGATCACGTCCTGTCACCTTGCCTGGCACGTCCGGAATGATGCGGCTCTGGAAGTAAAAACTTCCGGAAACACGGCGGTGGCCGCCACGTGGTTCAAGCAGGAAGGTGCTGCGGTGTGCGTGCCGGTCGAGGGATGCTGCTGAACGTCACGACGATCACGGCTGCGGCAGCCGCGAGCGCGACGGTGAGGCCGAAGGCGAAGTAGAGGCTGCCCAGGACGGCCACGCCGAGCGTGCCGCCGAGCTGCTGCACCGCGTTGAGGAGCCCGGCGGCCGAGCCCGCCTCCTGCGGCTCGAGCCGGCTCAGCGCGCCGGTGAAGAACGCGGGCGTGAACATCCCGGCGCCGACCCCGATGACGCCCAGCGCGACGGGCAGCCACCACACTCCGCTCACGATTCCCGCCAGCAGTGCGGCCAGCCCGCCGTACATCACCCGATGCCCGAAGCGGGGCACCAGCCGCGAGCCCGACACGAGCGAGGCCACGCCGAGCCCCGCGGACCAGGGCAGCAGGCCCAGCCCGGCGGCGAGCACGTCGTAGCCGAGGTCGAGCTGCAGGTGCAGGGTGACCACCAGCGCCAGCCCGGTCGTCACGGAGAAGAACAGCGTCGAGGTGACCAGCGCGGCGGGGAAGCCGCGCCGGGCGAGCAGCTGCGGCTCGACCACCGGGTGCGTGCGCTGCCGCAGCGCGAAGCCGCCGAGCAGGACGGCACCCGCGACCAGCAGCACCCAGCTCGACAGCGTGATCAGCGGGTAGACGACCAGGCCGATGCCGCCCATGGCCAGCGCCGTGCCCGGCAGGTCCAGCCGCGGCCGTCGCGGTGCCTTGTCCTCCACCAGCAGCCTCGACAGCGCCAGCACGGCCACGCACAGCGGGACGTTCACCAGGAACGCCGCCCGCCAGGACGAGCCGTGGGTGAGCACCCCGCCGAGCACCGGTCCGCAGACCGCGGCCAGGCCCATCACCGGGCCGATGCAGCCGAGCGCCCGGGACATCTCGGGGCCGCGGAACATGGCCTTGATCAGCCCGATCGTCTGCGGGATCGTCAACGCGGCCGCCGCGCCCTGCACCGCGCGCAGGCCGATCAGCAGCCCGATCGACGGCGAGAGCGCGCAGCCCAGCGCCGCCAGCAGGAACACCGCCACCCCGGCACGGAACACCCGCCTGCGGCCGTAGATGTCGCCCAGGCGGCCGCCGGTGATCAGCAGCAGGGCGAACGGCAGGGTGTAGGCGGTGCCGAACCACTGGATGTCGGCGGTGTCGCCGCCCAGCGAGGCGTGGATCGAGGGGCCGGCCACCTGGACGATCGTGGTGTTCAGCACGTCCAGGGCCTCGGCGGTCAGCAGGGCGGCCAGTGCCGCCCACTTCTTGGAAACCGTCACCTCCCCAGGGTGGAAGACCAGCGGGCGGGCGTTCCAACGATCACCTGGTACTCCGTGATACTTTCCATCAAGAGCCGGTACCATCGCGAAAATGACCGTGCTGGACGATGTCGATCGTGGTTTGCTCCATGCGCTCCATCTCGACGGTCGCGCGCCCTTCAGCCGCATCGCCCAGGTGCTCGGCGTCTCCACCCAGACCGCCGTGCGGCGCTACCGGCGCCTGACCGCCGAGGCGGGGCTGCGCGTGACGGGCCTGGCCGAGCCGTACAGCGCGGGACGCCAGCAGTGGATCGTCCGCCTGACCGCGACCGCGGCCGCCGCGCAGGACATCGCCCGCGCGCTTGCCCGCCGCTCCGACACCTCGTGGGTGCGCCTGACCTCGGGCGGCACCGAGATCGCCGCCATCATCGAGACCGTGCCCGGCGGCCCCGACTCCCATGCCCTGCTGCTGCGCGACATCCCGCGCACGACCAGCGTCACCAAGGTCTCCGCGCACTACCTGCTGCACACCTACCTCGGCGGGCCCACCGCCTGGCGCGGCCACCTCGACGCCCTCACCGAAGACCAGCAGCGAGCGCTCGCCCTCGCCGTCGACCCGGGAGAGGTGACCTGGAGCGAGCGCGACCGGCGGCTGGCCGACGCGCTGCGTCAGGACGGGCGCGCGAGCCTGACCGACCTGGCCGCGGCCACCGGCTGGTCGGCCGCGACCGTGGGCAGGCGCCTGGAGGAACTCCGCGAGAAGGGCGCGATCTTCTTCGACGTCGCGATCGACGACCGGCTGCTCGGCGTCACGGCGTCGGCGCTGTTGTGGATGTCGGTGATGCCCGCCCATCTGGACGAGGTGGCCACCACCCTGGCAGGACACCGCGAGCTGGCCATCGTGGCCGCGACGACGGGCCCGACGAACCTGCTGGCCACGGCGCTGTCACCGAGCCCGAAGGCGCTGCACCACTACCTGACCACCCGCCTGGCGCTGCCCTCGATCACCGGCATCGAGACCGCCCCCATCCTCCGCACCCTCAAAGCCGGTTCTTGACCGACCTGTACAGAACCGCTAGCGTCGGCGGCATGGCAAGGCCCAGGGAGTTCGACGAGCAGGCCGCGATCGACGCGGCGATGACGCTGTTCTGGGAGAAGGGCTACGAGGCGACCAGCACCGAGGACCTGTGCAAGCGCACGGGCCTGGGCCGCGGCAGCCTCTACAACGCCTTCGGCAGCAAGCGCCACCTGTACGAGGAGGCGGTACGGCGTTACGCCGCCACCTGGGCCGAGCGCCAGCTGGACATGCTGTCCGAACCCGGGACCTCGGTCCGCGAACGCATCCGGGACCTCATGCTCGGCGTCATCGAGGCCGACCTGGCCGACCCCGGCCGGCGCGGCTGCCTGGCGCTCAACGCCGCCAGCGAGCAGGCCGGCCGTACCGGGGAGGTGACGGCGCTGGTGCGGCGGCAGTTCGACGACCTGGAGCAGGCGCTGTGCCACCTGGTGACCGTCGGGCAGAGCACCGGCGAGCTGTCCGCGGGCCGGCCGCCGCTGCAGGTGGCGCGGACGCTGCAGAGCACCTACTACGGCCTGCGCGTGCTCGCCAAGGTCACCGACGACCGGCAGGCCCTGATCGACGTGGTCGAGGGGGCGCTCGACTCCCTGTAAAAGGGCTGCCTTTGTTTTGTACTGGTTGATAAAGAACTAGGAGTTCGATGCTCCCCTCGCTCATGTTGTGCGTCTTCGGCATCACCACCGGCGAGTTCGTCATCGCCGGGATCCTGCCCGACATATCGCAGGATCTCGGGGTGTCCGTGCCGGCGGCCGGGCTGCTCGTCACCGCCTACGCGATCGGGATGATCGTCGGCGGTCCCACGCTGACCGCGGTCACCGCCCGCTTCCCGCGCAAACCGCTGATCGTGGTGCTGCTGGCCGTCGCCGTGGCGGGCAATCTGGCCTCGGCGCTGGCCCCCGGATACACCGTGCTGTTCGCCGCGCGGGTGGTGACCGCCCTGGTGACCTCGACGTTCTTCGCCAACGCCATCGTGATCGCCGCCTCCTCCGCGCCGCCGGACAAGCAGGCCTCGACCGTGTCCAAGCTCGTCTTCGGGATGAACCTGGCCATGATCCTGGGCGCGCCGATCGGCACGTTCGTCGGCACCGGGTACGGCTGGCGTGCCACGTTCTGGGCGATCGTGGCGTGCGGGGCGGTGGGGCTGGTGCTCGTGCTGCGGTTCGTGCCCGACGTCGCGCACGCCCCGACCTCGGCGGTGGCCGAACTGCGCGTCTTCCGGCGCAGGGACGTGCAGCTCGCGATCGCCGTCACCGCCGTGGGCAACGCCGGCCTGCTCATGGTCTTCACCTACCTGGCGCCGCTGCTGACCGGCGTCACCGGCTTCGCCGCCGGCGCGGTCGCGGTGCTGCTGCTGGTGTACGGCGTGGGCGCCACGGTGGGCAACCTGGCCGGTGGCCGGCTGTCGGACCGGGCGCCGGTGGCGGCGCAGGTCGGGCTGCTCGCCGTTCTGGCGGCGGCGCTGGTGCTGACCTGGCTGGTCAGCGGCAGCCCGGTGGCCACGGCGGTGATGGTGTTCGTCCTCGGGGCGCTGGGCTTCGCCGTCGTGCCCGGCATGCAGGCCCGCGTGCTGGGGGCGGCCGCCGAGGCGCCGACGCTGGCGATGGCGGTCAACGCCTCCGCCTACCAGCTGGCCGCCGCCTTCGCCGGCTGGCTCGGCGGGCAGGTCATCGACGGCGGGCCCGGCCTGCGCGGGCTGTATCTGGTGGCGGCCGCGGTCACCGTCGCGGGCGCGGTCGTGAGCTACTCGGGGCGGCGGCCGGAGATGGCCGTCAGATAGGCCAGGATGGCGTCGCGGTTGCGGCTCAGGCAGTCGATGCGCTGCGTCAGCCGCTCCGCCTCGCCGTTCAGCATGGCGGTGACCTCGGGCGTCACGCAGTCGGGGTGGACCAGGATGCCGTCGAGGAACGGCAGGATCCTTCTGATGATCTCGGTGGTCAGGCCGGAGTCGAGCAGGCCGCGGATCTGCTGGACGCGGTGGAGCGTGTCCTCGCCGTAGCGGCGGTAGCCGTTGGCGGACCGGTCGGGGTGCAGCAGGTCCTGCTCCTCGTAGTAGCGCAGCATGCGGGGCGGCACCCCGGTGCGCCGCGACAGCTCGCCGATCCTCATCCGTTTGCCCTCACACTGATGTGAAGGTTTCAGCATAGCGCTCATGAAGCTGTTCGCCCTGTTCACCGCCGCCTTCACCGCCGTGATGACCGAGTTGCTGCCCGCCGGGCTGCTCCCCCAGCTGAGCGCGTCCATGGGAGTCTCGCAGGCCCAGGTCGGGTTCCTGGTGACGGCCTACGCGCTGGCGTCCTTCGCCGCGGCGATCCCGGTGACGGCGCTGGTGCGCGGGTTGCGGCGGCGGCCGTTGCTGATGGTGGTGCTGGCCGGGTTCGCCCTGTTCAACCTGGTGACCGCGGTCTCGGACTCCTATCCGCTCACCTTCGCCGCCCGGCTGCTCGCGGGGGTGATGGGCGGCACGATGTGGGCCATGCTCGTCGGCTACGCCGCCAGGATGGTGCCGGCCGAGCGCCGCGGGCGGGCCATCGCGATCGTCTCGGCGGGCATCACGGTCGCGCTGTGCTTCGGCATCCCTGCGGGCACCGCGCTGGCGGGCGTCCTGGGCTGGCGTACGGCTTTCGCCGCGCTGTCGGCCGTGGCCGTGCTGCTGGTGGGCTGGGTCCGCTGGGCGGTGCCCGACCTGCCCGGCGAGCCGGCGGCGTCGCGGGCCCCGCTGCGGGAGGTGGTGGCACTGCCGGGGATCCGCACGGTGCTGGCCGCGACGGCGTTCCTGCTGCTGGGCCACCAGGCGATGTACACCTACCTCGCGCCGTTCTCCCCCGGTGACACCGGCCTGGTCCTGCTCGTCTTCGGCCTCGCCACGGTGGCGGGGGTGGCGCTCACGGGCGCTTTCGTGGACCGGTATCTGCGGGCGTTGCTGCTGGGCGCGCTCGCGCTGATCGCCCTGGCGATGCTGGCGCTCGGGCTGGCCGGGGCGGCGCCGCTGGTGGCTGTGGCGGTGTGGGGGGCGGCCTTCGGTGGTGCGCCCACGCTGTTGCAGGCCTCGCTGGTGGAGGCCTCCGGCCCGGCGAACGCCGACGTGGCCACCTCGATGCAGACCACCGTCTACAACGCGGGAATCGCGGGCGGATCGTTCCTGGGCGGGCTCGTGCTGGACGGCGCCGGAGCCGGGGCGCTGCCGTGGACGGCGCTGCCGCTCGTGCTGGTGGCGGTCACTCTGGCCACCCGAGTATCTAAACGACCGATCGTTCATATAGTCTGAGGGCATGACCACAGACGGGCGGAAGCTCCGGGGGCAGCGCAGCCGGGAGGCGATCCTCGATCAGGCGGTGTCTCTGGCCTCGGTCGACGGGCTCGAAGGGCTCACGCTGGGGCGGCTGGCGGCCGCCGCCGGAGTCAGCAAGTCCGGATTTTTCGCGCATTGGACGGACAAGCAGCATCTGCAGCTGGACACCATCGACTGGGCCTCGCGGCAGTGGCGCGAACGCGTCGTCATGCCCGCGCGTACCGCCGCCCCCGGCGTGCGGCGGCTGTTCGCCCTGCACGAGGCCCGTCTGCGCTTCTACACCGACCGGGTGCTGCCCGGCGGCTGCTTCTTCTTCGCCGCGCAGGTGGAGTTCGACGACCGGCCCGGCCCGGTCAAGGAGCACCTGGCCCAGGCCGTGACGTTCTGGCTGGACTACCTGCGCGCCCAGGTCGAGCGGGCCGTCGGGCTCGGGGAGCTGGACCGCTCGGTCGACCCCGCCCAGCTGGCCTTCGAGATCGACGCCCTGGGCGAGGCGGCCGTCACCTGCTCCCGGCTGGTCAACCAGGAGCTCGCCTTCGTCCACTCCCGCCGTGCCGTACTGCAGCGCCTGCGCGCGCTGTCGACGAACCCGAATCTCCTCCCGGAGGACTGAACACGTGACCCAGATCCGGCCCGTCCAGGTGCACTTCGACGACCTGGACGCGATGGGCCTGCTGCACAACTCGCGCTACGCACTGCTGGTCGAGCGGGCCATCTCGGCCTTCTGGACCGAGCGGGGCTGGGCGTTCGACCCGTCGGTCTCCGCCTTTCCCGACGTTTACCTGGCCGTGCGCGAGTTCAAGATCACCTACCACGCCCCGATCGTCGGGGCGGGCGAGGTGCTGGTGGAGTTCTGGCTGGATCGCATGGGCACCAGCAGCGGCGTGTACGGCTTCCGCGTCATGTCGGCCGATGGGTGCACCACCCACGCCGACGGCCACCGGGTCAACGTCAACCTCGACCCCGCCACCCTCCGCCCCGCCCCCTTCAGCGAGGCGATCCGCGAAGCCGCCACGCCTCTGATGCGCCCCGTGCCCACACCTGGCTAGCCCTGGGGTCCCAGTATCGCCAGGTAGTGCGTGTTGTGCATGATGCCGAGGACGTTGCCGAACGGGTCGATCACGGAGGCAGTGATGAAGCCCTCGCCGCGGGTGGTGATCGGCTCGTACTCCTTGGCGCCCAGGTCGAGCAGCCGCTGGAACGAGGCCTCGATGTCGTCGACCGCCCAGTTCGCGACCACGCCGCCGGGCGCCGCGCCCGGCGGCTGGGGCGAGAAGCGCCGGTCGAGCAGGCCCAGCTCGGTCTGGTAGTCGCCGATGCGGAACTCGGCGTAGGCCGTCCGTCCGTCGGGCCCGGGCCTGCTGAAGTAGGCCTCGACGCCGAGCAGTTCGGTGTACCACTCCTTGGCGGCCTCGACGTCCTCGGCGGTGAAGACGACGGTGGCGATGCCTCGCAACATTTCTGCTCCCTTCGGGGGTTATGTCGCCCAAGGTACGGGGCCTTGTGGAACCTGCGGTTCCTCAAGGACTGGCAGACTGGGGAAATGTTGGAAACCTCGGTCCGCCTGCTCCGGCTGCTGTCGTTGATGCAGTCCCGTCCTGACTGGTCGGGCGCCGACCTGGCCGACAGGCTCGGCGTCACCACCAGGACCGTGCGCAACGACATCGAGCGGCTGCGCATCCTCGGCTACCAGGTCCACTCCACGACGGGCACGGCCGGCGGCTACCGGCTCGCCCCCGGCGCCGCGCTGCCCCCGCTGCTGCTGGACGACGAGGAGGCGGTGGCGGTGGCCATCAGCCTGCACGCCGCCGCCAGCGGCACGGTGACGGGGATCGAGGAGACCTCGCTGAGCGCCCTGGCCAAGCTGCGCCGGCTGCTGCCCTCCCGGCTGCGCCACCGCACGGACGCCCTGCTCACGGCCACGCTGACCGTGCCCGGCCGGGTGCCGACCGTGGACCCTGACACGCTCATCGGCATCGCCGCCGCCGTCCGCGACCGCGAGGGCCTGCGCTTCGACTACCAGGGCCACGACGGCACGGCGGGCGTACGGCGGGCCGAGCCGCACCGCCTCGTCCACACCGGGCGGCGCTGGTACCTGCTGGCCTGGGACAACGACAGGAACGACTGGCGCACCTTCCGTGCCGACAGGATCCGCCTCCGCACGCCCAACGGACCGCGCTTCACGCCCAGGGAGCCGCCGGAGGGCGACGCGGTGACGCACGTGGTGCGCGGCACGGCCTCGACCGCGTACCGCTATCCCGCCAAGGTGCGGCTGCACTGCCCCGTCGAGGCGGTCGCCGAGCGGCTGCCTCCCGCGGCCGGGCTGCTACGGGAGCAGGACGACGGGTCGTGCCTGCTGGAGACGGGCAGCGAGAACCTGCACGACCTGGCCTCGTTCCTGGGCAGCCTGGGCGTGCCGTTCACCGTGCTAGACCCGCCCGAACTGCGCGACCACCTGCACACGCTGGCCGCCCGCTACGCTCAGGCCTGACCTTCCCGCTGCGCGATCAGCGTGGCGATGCCGTCGAAGATGCGGTCGAGGCCGAAGCGGCGGCCGTTGTCGTCGAGCACGTCGCCGGTCTCCGCCATCGCCTGCGAAAGGTCGGGGAAGCGAGCCCCGTGCCGGGCGATGAGCCCTCCCATCGTGGTGTCGGTGGTCCAGGGCCCGGTGCCCGCCACGGCCGCGGACTGGGTGTTGCGGACGTGCGCGAACAGCAGGAACGCCGCGGCCAGCCGTTCGCCTCCCGTCAGGTTCGTCCCGGAGAGCGTGCTGACAGCCGAGTCGATCCAGCCGATCTCGTTGGGGCCCATCGGGCGGTTGCCCGTCGTCACCATGGGCAACCACGGATGGCGTGACCAGGTCTCGGCCAGCAGCCTGGTGAACTCCTCCATCCTGGGCCGCCAGCCGGTCACCTGCTTCAGGTCGGGCGGTTCGCCCACGGCGGTGTCGATCATCACGGCCGTGAGCTCGGCCTTGCTGGTCACGTAGCGGTAGAGCGACATCTTGGTGAAGCCCAGGTCACCGGCCACGCGCTGCATGGACACCGCGGCGATGCCGTCGTTGTCGGCGATCTCGATGGCGGCCCGGGCGATCAGGTCGAGGCTCAGCGAGGGCCGCGCCTGTTTCTCCGTGCGCTGCTGGCTCCAGAGCAAGCCGAGCGCGCCGCCTTCGTCGGTCGCCATCCGTCCTCCTTCGGAAATTTCGGGGTTGTCAACCCCGACGTGCTGTGTCTAGCGTACACCTTGTGTCCGACGGACACTAAGTGTCCCCCAGAGACAGGAATTGGCCATGGGTACCCAGATCTTCGTCAACCTGCACGTCAGCGATCTGAACGCGTCCATCGAATTCTTCACGAAGCTGGGCTTCGCCTTCGACGAGAACCTCACCAACGACGAGGCCGGCTGCATGATCATCGACGAGAACATCTATGCCCTGCTCGTCACGGAGCCGTTCTTCAAGACCATCACCGAGAGAGATCCCGCCGACACGCGCACGGTGCAGGAGGTGGCGCTGGCCCTGTCAGTGGACGGCCGGGAGCGCGTCGACGAGCTGGCCGAGGCCGCGGTGTCGGCCGGCGGCCAGGCCGCCGGCGAGCCGATGGAGGAGGGCCCGATGTACTCCCGCGGGTTCCGCGACCTCGACGGGCACCTCTGGAACGTCCTCCACCTGGCCGCGGCCTGAAGGGAAGTCAGCCATGCGCACGCTCAAGCTCCAGGTACAGGTCAGCATCGACGGCCACATGGCCGGACCGAACGGCGAGATGGATTGGATGACCCTGCCGTGGACCGACGACGTCGGCGACTACGTCTCGGCGCTGTGGAAACCGGTCGACACGATCGTGCTCGGCCGCAAGCTGGCCGAGGGGTTCATCCCGCACTGGGCCTCGGGTCCGGCGGACGAGCCGCAGGAGTCCATCGACACGATGAACAACACGCCCAAGGTCGTGGTCTCCGACTCGCTGACCGAGTCGCCGTGGGAGAACACCACCGTGGTCGGCGGCGACCTGGTCCAGGCCATCACCGAGCTCAAGTCGCGGCCCGGCGGCGACCTGCTCGTCTACGGGGGCGGCACGCTGGTCGCGAGCCTGATCGCCGAAGGCCTGATCGACGAGCTGCACCTGTTCGTCAACCCGGCCTCGACCAGTGACGGCCTGCCGGTGTTCCCCAAGGGCGGCACCCAGCGCTTCAGGCTCGTCGCCACGACTCCCTTCGCGTGCGGGATCGTCGCGCTGCACTACGCACCCTCGCGCTGACATCCGGCCGCGAGCGCGACTCCAGCATCGCGCTCGCGGCCGAAGCTCCACGCGCTCATCACGCAACCGGCACTCTGGTACGGCAGGCCGACGCATGCCGCGGTGGGTGGGTCACGATGCGTCGTGGCGGCGGGGAAGTGGCACCGACTCGCCGGAAGCGCCGGGCGCGGGCCCTCGCCCGAAGTGCGGCGGGCGGCCGGTGGCGGCGGCCTTGCCGTACAGGCGAAGAGGAGTGGGGGAAGGGAAAGGGGAGTCGACACTCCTTTCCGTTCTCAACGTATAGCGCACCCCGGGGCTTGCGGCAAGACCCCGGTGATGCTGCAGAATCGTCCGCCGAAGCCAGAACCTGCGGAAATGGGGGACGCGGAATGCGTGTGTTGTTGTCGACGTACGGGTCGCGAGGGGACGTCGAGCCGATGGTGGCGCTCGCCGTGCAGTTGCGGGAGCTCGGCGCGGAGGTGCGGATGTGCGCGCCGCCGGACAAGGAGTTCGCCGAACTGCTGGCCGGTGCCGGCGTGCCCTTGGTGCCGGTCGGCCGGCCGATGGGCTCGATGGCGCCGCCGTCGTCAGAGGAGGCCGCGTCCCGGCGCGTGTCCGAGCTGGCCGCGCAGTTCGACGACGTGGCCGCGGCGGCCGCGGGATGTGACGCCCTGGTGGCGACCGGTTTGGCGCATTTCGCCTCGCGGTCGGTGGCCGAGAAACTGGGCATCCCCTACGTGTACGCGACCTTCTGCCCGTTCCTGCTGCCGTCGCCGCACCACGCGCCGCCGGCGCTGCTGCTGCCGGGCCAGACGCCGCCGCCCGAGGGGGCCGACAACCGGGTGCTGTGGGAGCTGAACGCGCAGACCTTCAACGCGCTGCACGGCGAGGCGCTCAACGCCCACCGGGCCTCGATCGGCCTGCCACCGGTGGACGACGTCCGCGGCTTCATCTTCACCGACCAGCCCTGGCTGGCGGCGGACCCTGCCCTGGCTCCGTGGCAGGAGACCCCGGACCTCGACGTCGTGCGCACCGGTGCGTGGCTCCTGCCGGACGAGCGCCCGCTCCCGGCCGACCTGGTGGCCTTCCTGGACGCCGGCGCACCGCCGGTCTACGTCGGCTTCGGCAGCATGCGCCGCGTCTCGCAGGACAGCGCCCGGGTGGCCATCGAGACGATCCGCGCGCTGGGCCACCGCGCGATCGTCGGGCGCGGCTGGGCCGACCTGGGCCTGATCGACGACCGTGACGACTGCTTCGCCGTCGGCGAGGTCAACCAGCAGCGGCTGTTCGGCCGGGTGGCCGCCGTCGTGCACCACGGCGGCGCGGGCACGACGACGGCGGCCGCCCGGGCCGGCGCTCCTCAGGTGATCGTGGCCCAGGGGGCGGACCAGCCGTACTGGGCCGGTCGGGTGGCCGACCTGGGCATCGGCGCCGCACACGACGGCCCCACTCCGACCGCCGAGTCCCTGTCGGCCGCGCTCAGGACGGCACTGACCCCCGAGACCCGCGCACGAGCGACGGCCGTGACCTCCGAGATCCACACCGACGGAGCGACCGTGGCCGCGAAGCTGCTGCTCGAGGCAGTCAAGTCCGCGTGAACCCCAGAACTCATACCGGAGCTGATTACGTGAACCCGCTGACCACCAGCGCGTTTGACCTTCCAGAACACCTCTCCCCCAAGGCCGACCCGGCGCTGATCGCCGGCGATGAGCAGCACTTCGCGGCCATCGCGGAGAGCCTCGAGCTGTCGATCACCGAACTGTCCGACCGCCTCGAGGCCGAGCGCAGAGCGCCCGGCGGCAAAGGCCGGCAGGCGCTGGACCGGGACCTGGAGATCCACCGGCTGACCGCTCGCCTGCGCGCACTGCGTCGCTTCGGTTTGGACCTGTGCCTCGGGCACATGGTCAGCGCGGACGACCCCGAGCCCGTCTACGTCGGGCGACTCGGCCTCACGGACAAGGCGGGTCGTCGGCTGCTGATCGACTGGCGCTCCCCCGCGGCTGAGCCGTTCTTCGGCGCGACCCACGGCAACCCGATGGGGCTGGCGAGCCGCCGCAGGTACCGCTGGACCCGCGGCCGGATCAGCGACTACTGGGACGAGGTGTTCACCTCGGACGGGTTCGAAGGGCACGCCGCGCTCGACGACCAGTCCGCCTTCATCGCGAGCCTCGGCAGCAGCCGGTCGCCCCGGATGCGAGACGTGCTCAGCACCATCCAGGCCGACCAGGACGCCATCATCCGCGCGGGATCCAGCGGCGCCCTGGTCGTCGACGGCGGTCCTGGTACGGGGAAGACCGTCGTCGCCCTGCACCGCTCCGCCTACCTCCTCTACTCCGACCCTCGTCTCGGTCATCACCGGGGCGGCGTGCTGTTCGTCGGCCCGCACCAGCCCTACCTCGCCTACGTCGCCGACGTCCTGCCCAGCCTCGGCGAGGAGGGCGTGCAGACCTGCACGCTGCGCGATCTCGTCCCCGAGGGAGCCGCGGTGGGGATCGAGAGCGACCCTGAGGTGGCCCTGCTGAAGTCGTCGGCGGACCTGGTGAAGGCGATCGAGCCGGCCGTCAGGTTCTACGAGAACCCGCCCAAAAAGGGGATGACGGTCACGACCCACTGGTCCGACATCCGGCTGAGCGCCGACGACTGGGCCGAGGCGTTCGAAGCACCCGACCCCGGTACCCCGCACAACGACGCGCGCGACCAGATCTGGGAGGCGCTGCTCACGATCCTGGCGGACAAGCACGACGAGGAGGTCGCGCCTGCCTTGCTCCGCAAGTCGCTGCTGCAGAACAGGGAACTGCTCACGACCTTCAACAAGGCGTGGCCGCTGATCGAAGCGGCCGACCTGGTGGGAGACCTGTGGACCGTTCCCGCCTACCTGCGGCTGTGCGCTCCCTGGCTCAGCGCCGACGACATCAGGAAGCTGCAGCGCGAGGAGGCACAGGCCTGGACGGTGTCCGACCTGCCGCTGCTGGACGCGGCACGGCAGCGCCTCGGCGACCCTGAGGCGTCACGGAACAAGCGCCGGCAGGAAGCCGTTCTCGCCGCCCAACGCGAGAGCATGGCCCAGGTCGTCGACAGCCTGATCGAGGCCGACGACGACGGCGAAGGCCTCGTGACACAGCTGCGCCGAGCGGACCTCCAGCGAAACCTGGTCGACGAGTCCGAACTGCCCACCCTCGACCCGGACCTGCTCGCAGGCCCGTTCGCGCACGTCGTGGTGGACGAGGCTCAGGAACTGACCGACGCGGAGTGGCAGATGCTGCTGCTGCGCTGCCCGTCCAGGAGCTTCACCATCGTCGGGGACCGTGCCCAGGCCAGGCACGGGTTCACCGAGTCGTGGCAGGAACGGCTCGAGCGCGTCGGACTCGACCGGATCACCCTGGCCTCCCTGAGCATCAACTACCGGACGCCGGAGGAGATCATGACGGAGGCCGAGCCGGTCATCCGGGCCGTGCTCCCCGACGCCAACGTGCCGACCTCCATCCGCACCGGCGGCGTCCCCGTCGTCCACGGATCCGCCTCGGACCTGGGCTCGATCCTCGACACCTGGCTCGCCGCGCATGTCGACGGGACGGCCTGCGTCATCGGCGATCCCACGTTCCAGGAGACGCCCCGCGTCCGGTCGCTGGCCCCCGAGCTGTCGAAGGGACTCGAGTTCGACCTGGTCGTCCTCGTCGACCCGGAGAAGTTCGGCGAGGGCATCGAGGGTGCGATCGACCGGTATGTCGCGATGACCCGGGCGACCCAGCAGCTCGTCATCCTCACGAGCTCCTGAACATCGGCCTGTACGGCGGGCGGCCGGGGCCGTGGTGCCCCGGTCACGATGCGCCGTGGCGGCGAGCAGCGACCCCGACTCGCCGCCGGCGCCGGGCGCGGGTCCTCAGCCGGAGTACGGCAGGCGGCCGGTGGCGGCGGCCTTGCCGTACAGGCTATTTGTGGTGGTTGAACTGGATGATCTGGAGGTAGTTCCCGTCAGGGTCGACGAACGTCCCGAAGCGGCCGTTAGGGCGATCCGCGACGGGAGCGAGCCAGTCCACGCCGGCCGCCCGTAGCTGCGCCTCGACGGCGTCGAAGTCGTCGACGTGGAAGTTGAGGATCATGCGGCCGGGCTCGTTGTTCTTCGCGTCGACGTCGTCGCGCTGGTCGATGACCAGCAGGAAGCCGCCGAGGTCGATCGGCCCCTCGCCCTCGTGTTCCGGTGCGAGCGCCTTGCGGTACCACTCGCGCAGTTCCGCGGGCCGGGTGGTGCCGAGAAGGATGCTGCCAGGCTTCATTTCGGATCTCCTGTCATGCGTATGTTTTGGCGCGCTCGGCCGCCGCCATGGCGGCGTACGCGCGCTTCAGCGTCTTGGCCGCGCTGCCCCTGCCATCCCGACGTCATCGTCTTCGACATGGCGTCGGGGAAGATGTCCTCCTCCTGGTTCTCCACGCCGTCGAAGACGGCTCGCGCGACCGATTCGGGCCAGGCCTTCGGGGCGTCGAAATCGCGGGACATGAAGGCCGCCACGGACAGGTTGTTGACGACGGCGCCGCGCGAACGGGCCGGCTGCGGCAGGAAGGCCTGGGCGGCCTCTTGCGTCTGGGCCCCGTCGGTCACGTCGAGGAGGAGAGGTCTGACCGCGGTCATCGCGCGTGCTGCGCCAGGCGGGTGCGCACCGCGGTGGCGGCGTCCTGGTGGACCGGGGCGTTCCCGTCCTCCTTCGGGTTGGGCTGCCCCTCCCCCGTGTTGATCAGGTCCCGCAGGCTGCCGAGGTAGCCGCCCCAGGCGTTGGAGCACACGTCGTAGCACTCGTACTGCGGAACCAGACCCACGTGGGTGAAGAGGATCTCGGCGCCGCCGTCCTTCTCCGAGATCTCGAAGACGACCTCGGTGTCCTTCCATTCGGCCTGGTCAGCGATGAAGTTGAAGTAGTTGTCCAGGATGCGCCATGCGACCTTCCGGCCGGGCACGAGCTCCGTGACGCGGACCTTGCAGCGGTGGATGTCCTTGAAGTGGTAGTCGAACTCGCCGCCGACCTGGTCGGTGACGCCCTCGACCTCCTGCGACCACCAACCGTGGACGTCGGTGATGGCCTCGAATGTCTCCTGAGGCGTCCGGTCAACCGAGAACGTGGTGGTGAAGTGCTGCTGCTGAGCGACTTGCATCATGCAAGTAACCATAGACCTGGCCGCTTTCATGACGCAAGCGCCCGCAGTAGAATCAAGCGCATGCTGGGGAAGACCTATGACTCACAGGTGTGTTCGATCGCGCGCACCCTGGAGGTGGTCGGCGAACGCTGGAGCCTGCTGATCGTTCGCGACGCCCTGTTCGGGGGGGCCACCCGCTACAGCGACTTCCAGCGCAGCCTGGGCATCGCGACCAACGTCCTCAAATCCCGGCTCGACGGGCTCGTCGAGACCGGGGTCATGCGGCGCCACAGGTACTCCTCGCAGCCCGAGCTGTATGAATACCTGCTGACCGACAAGGGCCGCGCGCTCGCGCCCGCGCTGGTCGCGCTCACCGAATGGGGCGATCAGTGGGCGACCGACGGTGAACCGCCCATCCTCTACACCCACTCGGTGTGCGGCGCCGGAATCACCCAGCAGACGGTGTGCGCCGACTGCGGCCGCGTGGACGACCCGGCCGAGATCCAGGCCGTCATCGGTCCCGGCATGCCCGCCGACCGGGTACCGCAGCAGGCCTGACCCCCGCCAGTTCCGGCCAGTCGCCCGTGCCACGCACAGTCCGGACGTCCCGATGACCGACCGTCGAGATCACCAACCTCAACCGCCGAAGATGGCGTGGATGAAGCCCTGCGGCCAGTCGGCCTTCGTCATGCTCGGCGGATGGGCGGCGGTCCAACTGCCGATCGGGATCATGGCCATGGGACGTGGCCGCCAGGTCAGGGCGGGCTGAGGATGCCGCGGGCGATGGCGGTGGTCACGGCGGCGGTGCGGTCGGTGACTCCGAGCTTGTCGAAGATGCGCATCATGTGGCTCTTCACGGTCGCCTCGCTGATGAACAGCTCCCGGCCGGTCTCCGGGTTCGACAGGCCGCGGGCCGCGCACTCCAGCACCTGGATCTCCCGGGTCGTGAGGGCGGGGGCCTCGCCTCGCATGCGGGTGACCAGCTTGGCCGCGACCGGAGCGGCGAGTACGGTGCCGCCCGCCGCAGCCGTGCGGATCCCCGCGACCAGCTCCTCTCCCGAGGCGTCCTTCAGCAGGTAACCGGTCGCTCCTGCGGCGACGGCGCGCAGGATGTCCCCGTCGGAGTTGTAGGTGGTGAGTACGACGACCGCCGTCGCGGTCCCGGCCGCGACGATCTGCTCGGTCGCCTCGACCCCGCCCAGGCCGGGCAGGCGCAGGTCCATCAGCACCACGTCGGGCATGATGGTCGCCGCCAACGCGACCGCCTCCTCGCCGGTGCCGCATTCGGCCACGACCGCGAGGCCCGGCTGAGTGGCCAGCACGGCACACAGCCCCTGCCGGACGATGGGGTGGTCGTCGACGATGAGTACGCGGACGGTCACGACGGCAGCTCCACCTGGACCAGGGTTCCCGAGGGCCGGGCCGGGCCGATGGTCAGGATCCCCCCGACCTCGGTGACCCGGTCGCGCATGCCGCCGATCCCGAATCCGGTGCCGGCATCGCCGGGGTCGAAGCCTTGGCCGTTGTCGCTGATCCGCAAGGTCACGCCTGCCGCCCCGTACGCCAGCACGCCCTCCAGCCGGCCTGCGCCGGACGCGTGCTTGCGGATGTTGGCCAGGGCTTCCTGGGTGACGCGCAACAGCACCACCTCCTCGTTCGGGGTGAGCCGGCGGGGCGTGCCGGTCACCGTGAAGGCGGCGTCGAGCGCGGTCTCCGCCTCGAACCGCTCGACGAGCCCGCCCAGGGCGTCCGGTAGCGAGGCGTCGCGGAGCTGGGGTGGCGGCAGCGCCGCGACCAGGGCGCGGGCCTCGGCCAGGTTGTCCATGGCGGTGCGGCGGGCCTGGTCGAGGTGGCCGCGAGCGGCCTGGTCGCGCTCGCACGTACCGGCCTTGGCCGCTTCGAGCAGGAGCAGCACGCTGGTGAAGCCCTGCGCGAGCGTGTCGTGGATCTCCCTGGCCAGTCGCTCGCGCTCGGCCAGCACCCCGGCCTCCCGGCTGACCTCGGCCAGCTCGGCCCGCGTCGCGGCCAGCTCCTCGACGAGCATGGCGCGGTGCCGGCTCTGCTCGATGATCCGGGTGATCCAGACACCGAGGACGAGGGCGGCTACCAGCGCCACCGCCGCCACGAGGATATCCGTGGGCAGTTCCTCCCCGTACGCGTCGCTGCGGACGATCAAGACCGCGGCCAACGACACCACGCTCGCGACCGTCACGGCGATGGCTCTGCGCAGCGGGAGCAGCGCCCAGATGTGCGGGTACAGCATGAACGACATCAGCGCGCCCAAAGGCGCCGCCATGAACAGCGCCGCCGACAGGGGGACGGCCCCGGCCAGATAGATGACACCCAGCCGGCTGTGGTCGCGATGCAGAGCGCGAGCGCCGGTCGCGCCGTACCAGCCGCACAGCAGCACAAGCACGAACAGCGCGATACGTCGCTCGGCGGTGGAAGCGTCGGCGTCGCGGATGATGACGAGACCGGCGGTCAGTACGGCCAGCGTGGCGAAGGCGAGATGCCACCCGGAAACAGTCCGACGCCAGTCGTCCTGACCAGCATCGACCGGGTCTGTGAGGGAATCGCCAGCCATCTCGACAGTATGGGTGGCCAACGTCGCCGCCCGGTATCCACCTTTCGTCGGAATCAGCATCCCATCCCCCGGTGACTGTCCCGACGCGGTCGGCTTTGGGCAGGCTCAGCAGTCATGAACGCGAGACTCTCCGCACGAGCCCTCATCGCCCTGTCCATCGTCTACGGTTTGACGATCGGCGTCCTGGACATACTCCACGTCGCCGGGACCACCATGACGACCTTCACGGTCGTCGGCGCCGTTGTTCTCGGCGGCCTGTGGGTGATACGCGGACTGTTCATCGGACGCGGCTGACCACTGATTCCCGGACTGCGCCCTCCGTCGGACGATCCCAGTACAGCCCACCTGCCGGCCACGCCCTCGCGGCAGGACTCAACCCGTCGCCGCCGCCCTGGTAGGGGCGGGAGCGGATTCTGGGCCTGTCGAAGCCCACCCGCGTGGCGGAGCACTTCGCGTACCGCTCGCACGTCCAGGAGCGCCTAACGCACGTCGCCGACTGGTTGCAGGTGACTCTCTCCCCGAGGGGCGTGGGCGTCGTGATGACCGCCGAACACTCCCGCATGACGCTCCGTGCCCGGCACGAGGACCGTGACCTCAGCAATGCACAGGGCGCTGCGCGACGACACGGACGCCCGCAGCCAAAGGGGGTGACTGAGATGAGATCGCGGCTGGTGGCAGTTGCCGGCCCGTCATAGTTCTTCTCACTGACCTAGCGCCTCGTGGCTCGACGTACCAGGCGACGGTGATCCACGCGACCTCGCCTGCGGCACCCAGTGAGAGCGTTCCTGGGCGGGCAGGTCAGTCGGGGGTGGATTCGGCGAGGCGTTTGATGGCTTGGAGGCGGGTGGTCCAGCGGGTGGCGGCGGCGGTCATGGCTTCGGCGGCCGCGGCCAGCCGTTCGGGCTGAACCCGGTAGCGGACCTCGCGGCCGTCGCGGCGCTGAACCACCAGACCGGCCTCGAGCAGCACCGCCAGGTGTTTCGAGACGGCCTGGCGGGTGAAGGGAAGCTCCTTGGCGAGCGTCGTCGGGGTCGCCTCACCGTGGGCGACCAGGACGTCGAGCAGGCGGCGACGGCCCGGCTCGGCCACCGCCGCCCACAGCTGCTCGTCCTCCGTCACGCGCGCCCCACGTAGGTGCGCAGGTTGCCGAGGTGGACAGCCCAGCCCTCGGTGTGCTCCTGGAGCTGAGACTCGGGCGCGCCCATCTCCTCGAACCCGCTCTCGACCACGCGCAGCCTGGTGCCCGCGCCCTCGGGCGTGAGCGTGAACCGGACCAGCGTCGAGTTGCCCGCGACTGGCTCGGTGCCCTGCGGGTGCTGCCAGCGGTAGGAGTAGGAGCGCTGCGGCTCGACGGACTGGACGGTGACGTGCACCGTGACCGAGTGGTGCGTGGCCTTGTCGGTGAAGGTCAGCGACCCGTCGTAGCCGGGCTTGGGCTCCAGGTCGAGCTCGTCGCTGAACCACTGCCGGACCTGCTCGGGCTCGGTCACGGCGCGCCAGACCGCGTCGACGGGAGCGTCGATGAGGATCTCCTGCTCGATCATCGCTGCCTCCTGTCGGCGAACGGCCTGCCGGACCCGGTCTCCACGTAGTCGCGCAGACTCGGCAGGAAGTGGTCCCAGCCCTGGCTGCACTCCAGCCTCGGGGTCAACCCATCGTGGCAGAACTCGACGACGGTGCCGTCGCCTTCCGCCCTCAGCGTGAACGTGATGCGGGTGCCCACCCAGTCGGGCTGCAGCGGGTAGTCGGCCACCGCCCAGGCGACCTCGCGGGGCCTTTCCGCGGCCTCGACGGAGATCACCAGCGGGTGCCGCAGCTCTCCCCCGGCGGCCGCGTCACCCGTCATCGGGGACCACCATCCCGCGAGGCCGGTCAGGCTGGTCAGCGCGTCGAACTCGGCGTCGGGCGGCCGGGCGAGATGCAGCTCTGACGCGTACGCGTCCGTTTGGCTCATGCGGTTCCTCCTGCGGGATATACGCAACCATTGGTTGCACTTTAGATCCCACATGCAGCGTTGCGCAACCATCGGTTGCATGTTCCTAGCGCCGGCTGAGCGTGAGCAGATGCCCGCTGACCCCGAGGAGCGACGGCACGGACTCCAGCGAGCGCTGCGCCTCGAGCATGAGCTCCCTGCGTTCCGGGTCGTCGAGCCAGTCGTTGACATCGCCGAAGAGCCAGAACGCGCCCTCCACGCCGTACTGCTCGACCTGGGCGAACCCGGCGTCGGCGAACTCTCCCGGCACTTCTCCAGGATCATGGAAGTACGCGGTGAATCCCCGCCGTGGAGACATCATGATCCCGTCCCTCAGGGCCTTGTGCCCCGCCTCGCGCTGCCGCTCGTCCTGATAGAGCCCCAGGCAGACCATGTCGTGCACGGCCGCGTAGCGGTTGATGGTCGCCACGGCGACCAGTCCGCCCTGCCGTACGGCACGCCGCGCCTCCGCCAGCGCGCGCACCCGATCGCCCCGGTCGGCGAGGTGGTAGAGCGGCCCGAGCAGCAGAACCGCGTCCGCGCTCCCGTCGGGAACCGGCAGCTGCCGCGCATCCCCCAGCCGCGCCGTCACCCCCGCCAGACGCGAGGCCCGCTCCACATGCAACGGCACCGGATCGAGCAACTCGACCTCATACCCGTCGGCGGCCAGCCACTCGGCATGCACCCCGGTGCCACCGCCCACATCCAGCACCTTCGCGGGCGGCGGTGGCAACACCCGGCGCAACACATCCTGCGTCCGCCAGAACTCCCATCTCCCGCGCCCCTCCCGAAGCCGAGCATGCTCCATGTCCTGCTCGTAGTAGTCGAGCAGCTCACGCGTCACATCCATACTCGATCATGCAAGCACACCGGCGTTGGGCACAAATGTTTTTAAGACGTGAGCGCTTGCGCTAATACATGACGTGCTCTGAGAAGATGACATTCACCTCGTCGTCGACCGCGGCGTCGAATGGGCTGGCAGGCCATTCGTGGTCATCCTGGCTCAGCGGTTCGTCGGTGTCGACCACCCAGCTTATCCTGCCCAGCTTGCGAAGGCTGGCGGCCCTGTTCAGGCCGTCGATTTGAGCCGAATCTTTGTGGGTGAGCTCATATATGGCTCCTCTGACATCATCGACCCTCATTTGCGCATCGATGGGCTCGTCATTCGGCCAGGTCGACAAATAGGCCGCCCGAGCCTCCTCGATGAGTTCGTCCACGCTGTCAATCGCGTAGTCCGCCCGAGTGAAGACGGAGATCGTCTTTTCCGATGCTGCCGGTTCCGTGGCGGACTGCGGCTCGGGATCCAGCTCCGACTCGTACGTCTCATACAGGTTGTCGAAGAGGAGGCCGATCGCGCCCGTGAACTCGAATACGGCATCCACGTATGCCCGGGCTCCGGCATTCAACTGGTCACTGGCATCGAAGATCTTGGCCATATGATACGGCCGATCGGATCCATTGAGCGTTTCCTGGACGTGGGCTCTAATTTTCTCGATCAAATCTTCGCTCGCCTGGAGGAGGAGCTCCTTGCCCTTGTCGTTCCAGTGCTTACCAAAAGGCTCTTCGGACATGCTTCGCACCTTTCTTCTCAGGCGGTAGCGACCAGTCATTGCAGACCTGTTGGGAATTCGCCCAAATCCACTGGAACGAGATCGTACAGCCACGCGCCGACTCACCAGTGACGAACAGGTCCGCTCTGAGGTAGGCGTCAGTCGTCGTTCGGGAGGCGGGACTCGGCTGCGGGCTGGCGGGTCGCGGATTCGACGAGCTTGCCGATCTGTTCTGCGGGCACGACGATGCCGGGGGTCTGGAGGGTCCACTGGAGGAAGGCCTCGACGGTCACCGCGGGGATTTCGCCGAGGTAGGGCTGGATGTAGACCGGGGTGTTCGGTTCGCTGCGCCAGCTGGCGGCGAGGGGGCCGATGTCCATCGCGTCGTAACCGAGGAGGTCCAGCAAGCGGATGGCCTCGTTCTTGGCTGCGTCGTCGTCTCCGGCGATAGGCAGGGCGCTGCGATCCAGCGCGCCTGCGGGGCGGGCGAGGGTGAGCAACTGGTGCGGGGTGATGTTGTTGAACGCCTTGACCACGTGGGAAGCCGCCAAGTGGCGCTGCAGCAGCTCGCTGGAGGTCAGGGCGCCCGCGTCCAGTTCGGGCAGGTGGCCGTCCCGCTCGGGGTAGTAGTTCGCCGTGTCGAGCACCGTCCTGCCTGCCAGGGCTTCGGCGGGGAGTTGTTCGAAGGCGTGCAGCGGGATGGCCGCCACCACGAGGTCCGCGGCGTGCGCCGCTTCCGCCGGTGTGGCCGCTCGGGCGCGCTCGCCCAGCTCGGCGACAAGGCCGGCGAGCGTATCGGGCCCTCGCGAATTGCTGAGGACGACCTCGAGACCGGCCGCGACGGCCAGGCGGGCGACGGAAGTGCCGATCATTCCGCTGCCGATGAGTCCGAGCGTTGGGGGCACGGTATGTCTCCGTTCGTTCGTGGTCGCGATGGGAGCCGGCGGCGCGCCGGTCGCGAAACAGCGTGGAACAGCCGCGTTCGCCCTGCCAGGTCCTTGTCCTGCGTACTCACGGTCTGATCACCCAGACGTAGGGTTGTCGCGTGAACGACCGGACCGAGCTGAGCGCGTTCCTCAAATCACGCCGTGCCCGTCTGCGCCCTGAGGACGTCGGCCTGCGGGATTACGGCGGGCTTCGCCGGGTCGCGGGGCTGCGGCGTGAGGAATTGGCCCGGCTCGCAGGGGTGAGCATCGCCCACTACACCCGTCTCGAACAGGGCAAGGGCGACAGTGTCTCGGACGACATCCTGGACGCCGTCGGCTCGGCCCTGCGGCTGGACACCGACGAACTGGCCTACCTGCACCGGATCGCAAGGCCGCCCCTGTCGTGTGAGGTGACCGCGGACTCGTCGGACGTGCCTCCTGGATTTCGCTACCTGCTGGAGTCGTTCGTGATGACGCCGGCGCTGGTGGTCGGGCGGCATACCCAGATCATCGGCTGGAACCAGCTCGCCGTGGCGGTGTTCGGCGACTTCCCGGCGCTGCCGGAGCACCGCCGGACGTTCACGCACCTGCTGTTCACCGAGCCCCACCTGCTCCGCACCGGTTGGGAGTGGGCGGCGCGCGAACAGGTGGCGCACCTGCGCGTTCTGCTCGGGCGGTATCGCGGGGACTCCGGGCTCGCGGCGCACATCGACGACATGCGGGACCTGAGCCCGGAGTTCGCGCGGATGTGGGCAGAGCACCCGGTCGCGCAGGTCCGTTCCCGGACGTACGTGCTGCACCACCCGATCGTGGGCGAGCTGACCCTGCACGGCGAGCTCATCACCCTGCCCGACGAGCCGTCATGCTGTGGGCTCGACCTGTTCGCGGCCGAGCCCGGCTCGGCATCCGAGCAGGCACTGCGCAAACTCGCAAGCCTGTAGGCCGACGCCCCGACCTCCTTCAGCTGACGTAGGCCCAACTGACACCTTCGCTGTCCGGAGGCCCCGTAGGCGCGGTGGGATGGAGGCGGGGACTGCCTCATCGCCTGCCTCTTCCGGGCGCCGGTCCACCCGATCCAGAGCGAACGCCCGCGCCCAGTCGAGCCGCCAGCGCCGCGCGGCAGGCCACCCTCGCCCCGCGATGCAGGTACGGCGCGCCCATCCGATCGCGTGAGACCGCCGGTTCCTTGAAGCCCTAGGCGGTTGGTCCTCTGGCATGCCGTACGACCGAGTACCTCGAGTGCTCCTGGCTCAATCCGGCCGAGTTCTTCAAAGAAATCCAGGAGACGGTGTCGGATCGGGGCGGTGGTGTTCGTAGCAGGGGTGAGGCCGCCCGCAAGAGGGCGGCGCCGAGGTGAAGGAGCCGCGATCATGAAGCTGACGAAGGCGTGATTACCGGCCGGGCGCCCGCAGTACGCGCCAGCTGAAGCACCTGACCGGCACACCACACAGTCTTGGCACCACAGGAGATGATCCGCAGATGCAGTACCTGATTTCCGTGATCCACGACCAGGCCAGCCTCGCCACCCCGGACGAGCACGCTGCGATCGACGTGTTCAATGACCGGCTCCAGGCCGGTGGCCACTGGGTCTTCGCCGACGGCCTCGCCTCGCCCGAGACGGCCACCGTCATCGACAACCGGAGTGGGGAGGCGATGGTCACCGACGGGCCCTTTCTGGAGTCCAAGGAGTACCTCGCCGGCTTCTGGATCATCGAGGCAGCCGACCTCGACGTGGCGCTCAAACTGGCAGCCGAGGGATCGAAGGCCTGCAACCGGAAGGTCGAGGTACGGCCGTTCCTGTGAACGCGAGGCCCACCATGAGGATTGGGCCCGGGTGGTCGCCTCCCTGACCAGGCGCTTCGGCGACCTCGACATCGCCGAGGAGGCGGCGGCCGAGGCGTTCGCGACCGCCGTCCAGCGGTGGCCGGCCGACGGCGTGGCCCCCAACCCGGGCGCCTGACTGACCACCACCGCCAACCACCAGGCCATTGACCGGATCCGGCGCGAGAACAAGCGCGACGACAAGCACAGGAAGGCTCAGATGTCCTACGACGACCCGCCTGAGCCTCTCGGCGCCATCGACGACGACCGGCTCCGGCTGATCTTCACCTGCTGTCACCCGGCGCTGGCGATGGAGACCCGCGTGGCGCTGACGCTGCGCATGGTCGCCGGCCTGACCATGCCCGAGATCGCCCGCGCCTTCCTGGTGGCCGAGAGCGCCATGGGGCAGCGGATCACCCGTGCGAAGGCCAAGATCAAGGCGGCGCGCATCCCCTATCGGGTGCCTTCGGCGGAGGATCTCCCAGCGCGCGTCTCCGGCGTCCTCTACCTCGTCTTCAACGAGGGCTACCTGGCCAGCGGCCCCGACACCGATCCCGTACGGCACGACCTGACCACCGAGGCAATCCGGCTCACCCGCCTGATCCGCGCGCTCCTGCCGCAGGACGGAGAGGTGGCCGGGCTGCTGGCGCTGATGCTCCTCATCGAGGCCCGCCGCCGCGCCCGGGTCTCGGCCGGAGGCGAACTGGTAGCGCTCGACGAGCAGGACCGCGGCGCCCGGAACTGATCGCCGAAGTCACCGGCTGGTGCGCGAGCGCCTTGGCGCTGCCGCCGCCGGGGTGGCTCCGGGTCGCTATCAGATCCTCGCCGCGATCAACGCGGTGCACACCTCCGCCCGCGACACCGACTGGTCGCAGGTCCTCGCCCTCTACGACCAGCTCGTCCGCCTCGACCCCTCGCCGATCATCGCCCTCAACCGGGCCATCGCCGTGGCCGAGCTCGACGGGCCGGAGGTGGCACTGGCGGCCGTCGACCGTCTTGAGGACAAGTTGGCCGGCTATCACGCCTACCACGCCACCCGCGCCGACCTGCTGCGCCGGCTGAGCCGCGGCCGGGAGTCGCTCGCGGCCTACGACGAAGCCATCGACCTGGCGGGCAACACCGCCGAGACCGCCTACCTGACCCGCCGCCGCGACCAACTGCGGTAGCGCCCACGGATCCCGATCGAACCCCGCGCGCAGCGGCGGCCGACCCCGGGGCGCCCTCCCGATGTAACCTGCCGCGCCAGCGACGGGTCTCGCTTCGTCGGTCTTCCACTTCCACCTTCACGTAGTCCCCCGCTTCGAGGCCCACCGACCTCACACCGCCCTTGACGGGGGTCGAGCGCACTCCTTGATAATCATGGTTCGGCTGAGGGGTCGTCAGTGTGCGTGCAGTGGTGTATCGAATGTGCCCCCGTTCATGTGCGGTCGGTCGCGGCCGCCGTTTTAGCGGAGCGGTGCTCACGGGTCGCGGTAGCCGGCCGTACGGACCGGGGACAGGAGCGCGAGAGAGGCCGAAGGGGCCCAGCCCGAAGTCACCGAGGGCCCGGTGCCTTTCAGTCCGCTACCTGGGGAGTAGGCCCATACCCTCAAGCCATGAGCACAACTGTGGATACGGCCGCCATCACAAATCTGATCGCCACGTACGCCGAACTGGTCGACACCGGAGACTTCGTCGGCGTCGGCGAACTGTTCGCTGACGGGGTGTTCATCGGCAGTGGCGCACCGGTCCATGGCCGGGAAGCCGTCGAGAAGATGCTCCGCGACAGCGTGATCCTCTACGAGGACGGCACGCCGCGCACTCACCACGTCACGACCAACCTCGCCGTCGACATTGACGAGGAGACAGCAACCGCCGTTGCGCGTTCATACGTCACCGTGTTTCAGGCTCTGCCCGACTTTCCGCTGCAGCCCGTTGCCGCAGGACGCTACAGCGACCGCTTCGAGCGCCGCGACGGACGCTGGCGATTCGTGGAACGCCACGTCCGGATCCACCTGGTCGGCGATGTCAGCCGCCATTTGCGTGCCTAGCCTCCTCCGGAAACGGCATCAGGCGTCCCGGACTCGGTCCATGCGATCACTGGCCGCTTCCGGCCGCACCTGGTCCGTCCTGCCGGCTCCGGGCATGACTGCTGCTTGCCTGTAGTGCTCATGCCGGGGCGATACGTTCGCCTCGGCATGGGTTCTCTATTCGGCGTGCTCGACTGCGGCTTTCGGGAGTGCGAGCATCACGAGCGCCGTGATCAGGTAGAGCGCGGCGGAGACGATCAGGACGATGCTGAACGCGTGACTGTAGTCGGGCAGCACCGGTGCTCCGGTGGCTGAACCGGTGACGGTGGTGAAGAAGATCGTGCCGAGAACGGCGATGCCGACGGCGCCGCCGATCTGGTTGACGGTGGAGAGCATCCCGCCTGCGGCGCCCGCGTTGCGTCCGGGGACGCCTGCGAGGACGACGTTGACGAGAACGGGTGCGGCGAGACCGAGCCCGAGGCCACCGATGAAGAGTGCGAGGGCGAGGAGCCAGTATCCGGGATCGTTGCCGTCCTTGACGATGACCCACAGGACGAGCTGAGATGCCGCGATGGTGAGCGAGCCGGTGATCAGGAGCGTTCTGCCCGCTTTGGCGGCGAGAGCGACGCCGAGGCCGGAGGTGATGATCGAGCCGAGCGCGTACGGGAGGATCACCAGGCCGGTCTCCCATGCGGTTCGGCCGGTTCCGTTCTGGAGGTAGATCGAGAGGGTGAGGAAGTACGACCCGATGCCGCCGAAGAAGAGCACCGAAGCGCTCAGACCGACTGCGAAGGCGCGGATTCTCAGCAGAGCCGGGTCAAAGACAGGTTCGTTTCCGCGACCGGTGAGGCGGCGCTCGTACGCGAGGAAGATCGCGAGCACGACGATTCCGGCTGCGAGGAGGGCGTAGCCGGCCCAGGTCCATCCCCATGTCTCGGTCTGGATGATCGGCAGCAGCAGGAGAAGGATGCCCGTGGCCGCGAGGAGCGCGCCTGGGAGGTCCAGTCGCGCGGTCGAGGCGGAGCGGGACTCCGGCAGGACCTTCGCACCACTGATGAGCGCCAGCATCGAGACGGGCACGTTGATCCAGAAGACCGTGCGCCAGCCCAGGTCGAACAGGTTGGCGTCGACGAGCAGCCCGCCCAGCAGCGGGCCGGCGACCGAGGCGAGGCCCTGGACCGCTCCGTAGGCGCCAAACGCCTTGGCACGCTCGCCCGGAGTGAATGATGCCCGAATAATCCCGAACACCTGCGGGACCATGATGCCGGCGGTCAGTCCCTGCCCGGCCCGCATGCCGATGAGCATCCCCGGATCGACGGCCAGCGCGCACAGCGCCGAGGTGACCATGAACCCGGCCAGCCCGATCAGGAACAGCCGTTTGCGGCCGTACTGATCACCGAGCCGTCCGCCGGTGATCAGGCCCGCGCCCAGTGCGAGGGTGTAGGCGGCGATCGTCCACTGGATCTGAGCGTCGCCGGCACCCAGGTCTTGGGCCATCGCCGGGGCCGCGACGGTGACGATCGTCGCGTCGAGAAGGTCCATGAAGGAACCGAAGAGCACCACCAACAGCGCCGTGGTCGCGCCGGCGCTGGCGATGAGTGCCGGGGAAGCGTCAGCTGTGCGGCTGCTCGCTCGAGGGTTCGGTGAATCGGTCATGTCGGCCACCATCGCGGGCATAGTTGCCATCGAGTGACCGCTATCGGGGAGATGATCGGAGAATCATGGCTGCTACCTCCGCGCGGACGCTCAAGCTGCTGTCTATCTTCGGGATCGGTGCCACCCTGACCGCCGAGGAACTCGCCACCCGGCTCGGAGCGTCAGTGAGAACCGTGCGTCGCGATATCGATACGCTCCGGGACCTCGGGTACGAGATCGAGGCCGTCCGCGGAGCGGGCGGAGGCTATCGGCTCGGTCGCGCTACCCGCTTGCCGCCGGTCGTATTCGACGAAGATCAGGCCGTCGCCACGGCCGTCGCGCTCCAGACCGTGCCGACTGTCCTGTCCGGCATCCGCGAGAATGCGGCCCGTGCTCTCGCCACGCTGCACCAGGCGATGCCCGCGCGCAGCCGCCTGCACGCCGAAGCGTTCACCGTCTCCTCAGCCCGTAACTACTGGGAGTTCCCCGCACCACCGATCGACGCCGAGATCGTCCGCGCCGTTGGCAGCGCGATCAACCGGCAGCACCTCGTTCGCGTGGACTACACCGGTGACGGCCAACCCGTCACACTCACGTTGGAACCGCACGACCTCGTGGTCTGGGCCGCACGCTGGTACCTGGTCGCCTTCGACCCAGATGCGGACCGATGGCGCGCGATGCGCGTGGACCGCATCACACCACGCATGCCCACGCACACCCCCTTCGACCGACGCGACATCCCGCACGGCGATCCCGTCGCCTTCGTCATGACCGCACACGACCGCGGAGACGCCGCTGCCGAATGGCAATGCCGTGGCTCAGCCATCCTCGCCCTGCCCGCCTCCACCGTCGCCCAGTTCGCCCCCGGCGGATCAACAGTCGAGTACGACACCGAAACCACATGCCGACTCACACTCGGCGCATGGTCATGGCCAGGACTGGCAGGACTACTCCTCACCTTCGACGCCGACATCACAGACATCGAACCGGCCGAACTCAGGCAAGCCCTGCACTCGCTGCGCACCCGAATCAGCAAGGGACTCGGACCCGACCGACCTGCACATCAGGCGTCCACATTCCCCATCAGCCACTGACCTGACTGACCAGCCCGCCTGTCTTCTCGGCATCTCCCTACCGTTCTGAATGGACGTCGACCGGCCTCGGGGAACATCGGTACAGCGGTTATCGGTGAGAACGATCATGGTGCGAGCGGCACGACTGTGCTGACCCGGTTCTCGTACTCGCGGCGGGCCTTGCGCTGGGCCGGGACCGCAGGGACGACCTGGGCACCGTCGAGCGGCTGGCAGCGGGCGAGGAGTCGGCGGTGCATGGCGGGGGCGGCGGTGACGCGCAGGGTGTAGCCCTGGCCGCGCCGTACGGTCACGCCGTGGTCGAGGACGGCCCGCTCGGCGGGCTCCAACTCGACGGTCCGGAGGAAGTCAGCGACTTTGCCCGGCATGTCGAGGGTGACCGGCAGCTTGGGGGCGGGAACATCTTCGTGGTCGGCGTGTAGCTTTGCGCGTAGCACTAGGGGTATGACGAGCATCCGAACGGAAAGTCCCGTTAGTAGAGCAGCAGCGGACGACTTGACGTGACTTTCCGTTCGGATGTATCTCGCGATCGTGTTTCCGCACGTAGGAGTGTTGGGCAGCACGAAGGTGACCATGCCTTCAAGAAGGCTGAGTACAAGAGTTGATCAGTGGGTACGACGGCGGGGCGCCAGAACTTCGGTGACCTTGGCGATGGCTTCGGCGCCGGGTTTGACGTAGCGCATGGCGGTGCGGGGGTTCTTGTGCCGGGTCTTGCCCATGATGAGCTGCAGCGGCACTTCGGCTTCGCCGAGGTGGGTAGCGGCGCTGTGGCGCAGTTGGTGCAGATCGAGACCGGCGTACTTCTCCAGGAGGACGCGGGCGCGGTCGTAGCCGAGGCGGGCGCGGCCGGTGTGCGGGCAGATGTCGGCGGCCGCCGGGCGGCGGGCAGGGACGGGGCGTCGCATCGACAGGAACAGGGGGCCGTGCGTGCGCGTGCTGCCGTCGGGGAGCCGGAGCAGGCGGGGCAGGAGGTGGGCAGTGCCGCTGTCCCAGTAGACCCACTCGGTGGCTCCCCCCTTGGAGCGGACGGGGGCGCGGCGGTGCTCCAGGTCGAGGTCTTCGATGTTGAGCGCGAGGATCTCGGCGGCGCGGGCAGCGGTCTCGTACAGCATCCGCCACAGGGTCTTCTCGCGCAGCGGGATGTCGCGGCGCGACAGCAGCCGGTGGATGGTGGTCTTGGCGACCGCGCGGGTCTCGTCGACGTTCTCCTTGCGGCGTTCGGCCTCAGCCGGGACCGACGGCGCGGCCCAGCGCTTCTTGGTGCGGCACCAGGCCAGCCAGGAGGTGACGGCGGCGCGGTTGCGGTTCCAGGTCGCCGGCGCGCATCGGCCCCACAGGCCAGCGAGCGCGGCGCCGATCTCGGCGTCGGTGACGTCGGCGAGCGGCCGGTCGCGGCCAAGCAGGGCGATGGTGCGGTCGATGGCGGAGACGTAGGCGCGGTGGGTGTTGGGGTTGGCGGTGCGCGGGGTGGTCAGGAAGGCGTCGGCGGCCGCGGCGAGCGAGACGTTCCCGCCGCGTAAGGCGGTCGCCTTCGGCGCGGTGCTCATGCCGTCCGCCGCGCGACGCCTTCGGGGATGTACCGGATAACGTTCCGGAGTCGCGCAGCGTCCTGGCAAGACGTTCGCCTGGTCGCGGTGCCAGCGTGATCGCCCATGTACGTGATAATAGACTGTTATCACGTACATGACGTCGCGGCGGGTCTTGGATAATGTGTTCGGGGTGACACCGTCAGTCGGCGGCGGGCCGCGCGGGTAGTCCCAGCGCTTCGACGATGCGCTGCGCAACGGACCCGAGCGCGCTGAACTGATCGCCTGCCGGCTCGATGACCAGACGACGAACCAGCGCGGCGTGTTCAGGCGTGGCCTCTACCAGTTGCGCGCGACCTGCCTCGGTCAGGCGGGCGGTCGTGAAACGCCGGCCTTGCCCGCGCCCGCTGATGACGGTCCGGCGCACCCATCCCCGATTCTCGAGTCGTGAGATCGCTTGCGAAGTCCGTGGCAGAGATCCGTTTGCCATGGTGGCGATCTGGCTCATCCTCAGGGTCGCATCGGGTGTGTCGTCCAGCCGCGCCAAGATCATGTAGCCGAGCAGCGTCAGGTCGGAGTCGCGCAGCAGTTGCGCTTCCAACGCGCCGGGCAGCACGAGCAGGACCTTCACCAGCGCGATCCAGTCCTGTCGCTGGTCCTCTTCGGTCCGTTCCGTCGGGCTGCTACCGGTTTCGGCCAGGCTCATGATCGCCTCCTTCGCCCGTTGACTTGCGTGTGCAAGTCAAGGTAGCTTTTGAGTTGCACACGCAACTCAACCAGGTTTCGCGGTCACCCGCAACCAAGGTTCGCCACCGTCGGTGGTCCTGCGCGAGAGCCGCTGCGACGCTTCGAGCCGATCCATGAACGGACCAGGGAGTGAGGTAGCGAGATGCATACCGTGGACTGTTGCGATGTCGCGGTGATCGGCGGCGGCCCCACCGGGATGACCGCCGCTGGTGATCTGGCCCGCGCAGGCCGCCGCGTGGTGGTGGTGGAACGCTGGCCGTCACCCAACCCGGCCAGCCGCGCCTTCACTATCCAGCCGCGCACGCTGGAGTTGCTCGCGAGTCGAACCGTCGCAGGTCGAACCATCACCGAGCAGTTACTCCAACTCGGGGAACGCGCGACTCGCGTCAGCCTGTGGCCAGGCGCGGTCCTGCGGCTCGATCAGGACGATTCGCCCTACCCCTTCACCCTGGTGACTCCGCAGCCCAACGTCGATCGCCTGCTCGCGGACTACGCCAGCGAACACGGAGCCGACATACGCCGCGGAGTCGAACTCCTCGGCCTGTCCCAGGACGACGACGGCGTCACCCTGATGGTGCGGGCGAGGGGAACCAAGGACGCCTCGCGAGTGCGTGCCACCTGGGTGATCGCGGCCGACGGCGCACACAGCACCACGCGCGACCTGCTCGACGTGGCATTCCCCGGCGAAACCGTGCTGTCCTCGGTCGTCCTGGCCGACGTGCTTCCGACGCGGCCGCCGGCCAAAGGGCAGCTGACTGTGGGCGCGAGCGCCCGGGACGCGTTCGGTTTCCTCGCGCCCTACGGTGACGGCTGGTATCGCTCGATGACCTGGGACCGCCGCCGTCAGGTGCCGGAAACCGCCGGGATCGATGAGGCCGACGTTTGCGAGGTGCTCGACCGCGCGATGGGACGCGAGGTCGGCGTCCAGGAGATCGGCTGGGCGTCCCGCTTCCATTGCGACGAACGTCAGATCGAGCAGTACCGTCACGGACGGATCTTCTTCGCCGGAGACGCCGCCCACGTCCACTCGCCTGTTGGCGGTCAGGGGATGAACACCGGGATCCAGGACGCGATCAACCTGGCGTGGAAGCTCGACGCCGTCCTCGGTGGCGATGCCGAGCGTCTGCTCGACACCTATCACCAGGAGCGTCACCCCATCGGTCGCCGAGCGCTGCGAACCAGCGGCACGATGATGCGCAGCATCACACTCGGCGGACGCGTTTCCCGCGCGATCCGCGACCATGCTGGTACCTGGTTGCTCAGCGTGCCCGTGGTCACCCGCTTCATGGTCGGCGGTCTGTCCGGCACCGCTCTGCGCTACCCGCGAACCCGTGGCCAGCACCGCCTGGTCGGTACCCGCGCCACGACGATCGCGCTGTCCGACGGCACGACGGTCGGACAGACGCGCTCAGGTGGGTTCCTTCTCATCCGCCCGCCGGGCACGCCGCCGGTCCAGACCGAGCTGGTGCAGGTCGAGCGCCACGACGACGGTCCCGCTGTACTGGTCCGCCCCGACGGCTACATCGCCTGGGCGGGCACCGATGACGGGTGGCGTACGGCCTTGCATGCACGGACGGCGCCGCACCAGCGGTCCGCGGTCCCCGCGGAACACGGCAAAACGCCCTTCACGCTCTGGCGTGAGGTCGTGGTGGCCTATGTGGCGCCCACACTCGTAGCTGGGGTTGGCGGGCTGGTCAGCGGGCAGGCGAGCCTCCTGCACTCCGCCTTCACCTCCATCGGCATCAGTTCCGCCGTCGTGGCCGCACTGACCGGCGCCTGGTTGCAGCGGCGCGGCCCACGCCACACGTGGCTGAGATCGGGACCCCGCCTCCCCATGATCGCCACGGTCGCCACCGCAGCGACCCTGCTCGGTAGCCTCGCCGGCTGGCTTGTCAACGTCGGCGCCTCGGCATGGCTCGGCGCGCACCAGTGGCCATGGCCCGACGACCTCGGCATCAACCTGCCCGTGTCGGCGACCATCGCGGCCACCCTCATCACCTGGCGCTGGCGCGGCGCACAACAGACACCCACATCGTTGGACACCTCGGACACCTGAGGAGCAGCCAAACAGGCGACATCATTGTCGTCACCTACCGTCCCCCCTCCACACAGTTCGGGTCAGAGCCCCTGTTCTGGCGGCCAGGGCGCGGCCGGCGGCTTCCTCGTTCTCATACGAGGCGGCGGTGTCGAACTTGCGGTACCCGGCGGCCAAGGCGTCGGCGACGGCCTGCTCGGTCTGCTCGGCCGGGGTCTGGAAGACCCCGAAGCCCAGGATCGGCATCTGGACGCCGTTGTTCAGCGTGACGGTCTGCATGGGTGTACTCCCTCGTGATGGTGCCGGGCGAGCCGATGCCTACAGGCTGTCGTCCTCCCAGTCCGGTTCATCGGGGTTGCGGAGTTGGCGGACACCGGCGGGTCCGAGGTCGGGCTGGGCGAAGGAGTAGGTGCCGATCACGTTGAGGTGCTGGCGCACGAACGGCGACAGCCGCGCGACGTTCTCCTCAGCCAGGGGGTAGCCGTCGGCTTTGAGCTGGTCGAGGGCCCGGTCGATGTAGAAGGTGTTCCACAGCGTGACGCAGTTGAGCACCAGGCCGAGCGCGCCGAGCTGGTCTTCCATGCCCTTGTGGTAGCGCTGATACAGCTCGCCCTTCTTGCCGTGGAAGATCTTCCCGGCCAGGGCGTGCCGGGACTCCTGCAGGTTGCGCACACCCTTGATGTCGCGCCGGTAGGGCTCCTCCACCGCGTAGGTGAGGATGTGCAGCGTCTTGAAGATGCGGCCGTAGTGCGCGATCGCCTCGCCCAGCGGGGTGGGGTTGCCGTCGCGCTGGATCATGCGCATCAGGTCGTGGGCGCGAATCTCGCCGGTGTAGATCGACACCACGACGCGCAGGATGTCGCCCCAATGCCGCCTGATCTTGTCCAGGTCCATCTTCCCGCGCGCGAAGCGCGACAGGCTGCCGTAGTCGGCGTCCTGGATGCGCCAGCCCTTCTGGTCGGGGATGTCGGCCAGCGCGGGCCGGTACTGCATGCCCAGCAGGTGGACCAGCCCGAAGACGACGTCGCTGTAGGAGCCGGTGTCGGTGACCAGGACTTCCGGGCGCGGCCCGCCGTCACGCCGGAACGCCACGTCGATCATGTGCAGGGAGTCGCGCACGGTGCCGGTGACCACCTTCGCGCCGAGCCCCACACCACGGTCGTTGATCATGTTGAGCCAGGTGATCCCGCGCGAGCGGCCGAAGTACTTCTTGTTCGGCCGGGTGTAGATGGAGGGCACCGGGACCACGAACCGCATCCCGTCGATAGCCGCGACCAGCCCGCCGCCGAGGGCTTGGGCGAAGCCGAGCTGTCCCTGCTCGTCGATGAGCGGGGCGTTGGCCAGGGTGTAGGTCTCGGTTGAGAGGTAGTTCTGCGCCACGTGCGAGAGCCGGCCGCGCTCCAGCGCGGGCGTCCCGGCCTTGACCACCGGCGCGTAGCCGATGTTCAGCGCCTGGGCCGTCAGGCAGGCCGCGACCGAGATGCGGAAGTCGGCCAGCTTGCTCACCCCGCCGGCGGCCGAGGTGAACGCGGCCTCGAACACCGGAACCCGGCCCATAACCTCCAGTAGCAGTTCCGGCAGGTCGACCCGCGGCAGCATCGCCAGGACTCGCTTGCGCAGGTCGATCAGCGATGGTGGTTCCGGCAGGGCGGTCAGCTTGGCGACATGCAGGCGCCCTTCGGCGTCCACGCTGACGTCTACCCCGTCGCGCCCGACCCGGCCGGCGATGTCGTTGAGCGCCAGGTGCAGCACCAGTGCGTGCTCGGCGAGCATCTGGCCGGGATCCTCTGGGAGCTGCAGGTCGACCAGGGCAGGACCCTTGGCCGCCTGCCAGCGTGCGCCGTCCAGGAGCTGTCCGCGCGGGTCTCGCCAGCGGGCCGAGGTCTCGGCGTAGACGTCTCGGCGCTTGAGGTGGCGGTGGAACTGGGTGAGCACGCACATGGTGTAGGCGTTCTTGTCCAGGGTGCTGCCGTTCGGCAGATTCTTGAACACCAGCCGCTTCCAGGAGCCGCTCACCAGCGCGGGGTCGATGTCGTCTTCGGTGACCTTCTTCTTGCGGCCGTCCAGCAGGCGGGGCAACTGCTTCATCGCTGCCAGCGCCCGCGCGCCCTCGGCGTTGGCGCCGAAGTCGATCACCGTGGTCAGCGTCTTGAGAAACCCTGACACGGTGGCGATCCGCGAGGCCAGCAGCGCCCGCATCTCGCCGTCGGCGTCACTGTCGGGCGGCGGCACCATCTCGGTCACCGCCGCGACCGCCTCGCGCAGCTCCCGCCGCGGCACGATGGCGTCGATTGCCTCCCACACCTGATCCAGCCGCAACTCCTCGCCGTACTCGGTGACCTCCAGCAGCATCTCCACCGCCGCGGCGAGGGTGGCCGAGTGCTTGGCCAGCTTGGGGTGCTGACGCGCCCGCTCCTTGCCCGCGGCGGTCTCGGCCTTGCCGAGCAGTTCGGTGGTGACCAGCAGATCCAGCATCTCCAGGCAGTCGTCGACCGCCTTCCCCTCTAGGAAGATCCCCGTGGCCAGCAGCGTCGCGAGCTGGCGAGAAGGCCCGTGGCGGCGCAACGTCGTGGCCGTGGCTTGCATCCCGTAGCGGGCCAGGTCCACCATCCGCCGATGCGGCACCTCCAGCGGCAGCGGCATCGCACCCAGACCCACGCCGAGAATCTCGGCCGCGCGCTCCAGCGCCTTCTCCAGGTTCTTGCCCGAGGTGGCGGCCGGGCCCTTACACCAGCGCTCCAGATCGGAGGCGCGCCTGCCGTCCGGCACCTCCAGCAGCATCTGCAGGATCGTCCGCTGACGTGGGGACAGCACCTCATACAAGGTGGCGTAGAGCCGGTCGGTGGCTGCATCGCGCACCTTGGCCACCAGCCGGGTAAGCGTGGTCACGCCGGGGAGCAGGATCTTCTGGGTGCGCAGCCACGTCACCCCGTCATAGAAGATCGTCTTCTTACCGTCGCCGGTGTTCCAGGCGCGGGCGTCCGCCCAGGCGACGAAGTCCGCTTCCGCCTCGGAGAACTCCTTCAACGCGTAGGCGTCGCGGATCACCTCCTGGTGCTCGAAGGGCGTGCTACGCCGCTCGGTGTAGCGGGCGATCTGGGCGATGTTCTCGATCCCGAGTTGGTCGGCGAGGTAGTGCAGGACATCGACGGGCACGTCCAGCGGGTCGGGGAGGAACCGGCCGATGAACCGAGCCGTGGTCACCTGTAGGGCGAAGCCGAGGCGGTGGTGTGATCCGCGTCGTTCGGCGACCAGCGCCCTGTCCACGTCGTCGAGGAAGAAGAACCGCTCCAACTCCGCCTGGGAGGGAGCACCCGAGAACCGGCCGTACGCAGCCGCCTCGCCATCACCTGCTCACCGAGGCCGCCGTCGCGGCGATCGAGTCCGGCGAGGAGGCCATCAACCAGCGCACCCTGCTCATGGCCTCCTACGCCGGCCCGACCGAGCGGCGCCGCAAGTTCGAACGCGAGCTGGTGTGACGCGCGAGGGCGTGTCGGACGGTGTGCGCCGCTGGCCCGTTCACCCCGAGCCCGGCCCCGGCGAGGCGCTGACCTCCTGACTCGGCCGTCTCGCCGGGGTGTACCGCCTGTCGGTCGAGCAGTTGCTGACTCACAACCTCGGCCCGGCGTCGGCACGGTTCGACCGCGGCGCAGACCTGGACTACCAGACGCCCACGGTCATCGTGTACGCGCTCGCCGCCCGGACCGGCATCGAGGTGGGCCGGCTACGCCGGATGACGATCACCGGATGTGTGCCGTGGCTGGCCGACACCCTGAATCCCTTCGACGGCCAGGAGGCCTTCTCTGCCTATGTCCGGCCGGACTCTGTTCTACTGCCGCCGGGCCGGGCCGGATATCACGTCGTCAAACGCTGGGTGCCCTGGCTGCCAGCCGGAGCCGCCCGTGGCGGACGGCACGACGGGTCTGCCCCACCTGCTCAGCCGACCGCGGCATCCTCCTGCTCGCCGCGCTCCCCCTCATGATCAGCTGCGCGGAACACGGATGCCGCCTGGAAAGAGTCCACGAGGTTCGCCGGGCTCACCGCTACGGCGAGCCGATGACTCCCTGCCCGGTCCCGGACGCCGTCGCCGCGCTGGACCGGCTCACCTTCGAGGGCATCGCCACCGGGAGCGTCACACTGCCCTCGCGCACGGTGCATGTCGGAGAATGGCTGCGGCTGCTGCGTACGCTGCTGGACGAGGTCAGCATGGTCGCCTCCCGGGCCGGCCCTGGCTCGGCCGCCCTCCTGCACCAGGTCTGGGACGCCGCGGACTTGCCGTTCCGGGCGGGCCTGAACCTCTGGCGGCCGTACGAGCGGCTGAGCCCGGCGCATCAGGAAGCAATGCTGCAGGCGGCGGCCACCGCGGTGCAACTGGCCGCGAACGGGAGGATCATTCCCGGCGGCACGCTCGGCCCGGCGCTGCAGCCCGCTCCATATCGGCGGTAAGGCAGCGCGTGGGGCGGTTCAGCAGACCAAGTAACGGCGAAAGGGGCAGTCCCCTGGTCGCGGCAGGTGTGCGCGCGAGGGTTACGGCTCGAACATCGAGGGATAAGTCCGGCGCGATAACGATCACTGGGCCGTTTCCGCAGGTCGGAACTGGCAGGGACGGGAGTTGAGGAGCCGGGAGTAGCAGCACGCAATGCGGCTGGAGGTCATTTCCGGCCGGGTCAGCGCCAGCTCAGGCACCGGCCTCGAGCACGGCGAGGTCGCGCACCGCATAACGGTGATGCTCGGCCTCTTCCTTCAGCACCACCTTGAGGCAGCGGCGCACGACGTACTCCTGGTCGGGATACGGGTCCGCCGGCTTGCGACCGCATACCCGATCGAGCTCGGCCTCGGTGAGCCCGTCGACGACACGCCGCATCGTGGCCATGCGGGCGAGCCGCGGCGCGAGCACCTCGTCGAGCGTCGGGGTGGCTTCGAGGGTGAGACCGAGCTTCGCCGTCGCGTCGGGCGGCATCCCGCCGTGAGGGAGGCCCAACGGGTGGTACGGCGCTTCCTCCTCCAGCACGGCATTTCCGAGCCAGGCATCGCTGGCCAACAGCAGGTGCCGTTGGGTCTCGACCAACGACCACTCGCCGTTGACCTGCTCGTGCAGCTTGGCCTCGGGCAACAGCCTGGCGCGGTCGAGTGTCGCCGCCCACAGCGTCTCGATGGCATCCCAAGCAGCCCGATAGTCGTCGGGGGACGCGGCGTCACGCGCCAGCACCCGCGTGGGGTGCTGGCGGTCGAGCTCGGCCTCGACGTAGGCGGTCACGTCGACGTCGTTGACGACGAGACGCTCGAAGTCGCCACCGAGGTAGACGTCGCTCCCATAGCAGTCGACGATCTTCAGACCGCTGACCTCGCAATCGCGGATCTCGAGACCGGCAAGGTCGCACAGGTGGATGCGGGCACCACGGAACTGGTCACTCTGGGCGTACTCAGCAGCCATCGAGGCAGTCTTCCGCACCCGTCCCGCGCCTGTCCACCACGAAGGCAAACCCCTCGACGACGCCGCGGCTTCGGAGCTGGTGGCCCGCGTGCGGGCGTCGGCGGGCCGGGCGGGATCTGGGGCGGCGGCACGGCGTGCTCCTCAGGGAGTCGGGGGCTGGTCAGTGGGGTTGCCCTCGGCAGCGGCTGCGAGGGTTTTGTGGACGACGCCGACGGAGACCTTCACCCCGGCGGCGATGACGCGGATGGATTCCCCGCGCCGGCGACGGTCGAAGATCGCGGCGCGTTTGTCGTCGTCGACCACGGGGCGGCGGCCGCCGACCTTGCCTTTCTTTCGGGCGGTCTGCGCGGGCAAGATCGATCGTCGAGCGCTCGCCAAGATGCTCGATCCCGCACTCCCCCACCCGGACGCAACACGCAACCCTCACGTTGTGCCATTCACTGGCGCGGGCGGGACGGATACGGGAAACTGTCCCGATGCCTGCTGAGTACACCCAAAGTGACCAGTTCCGTGGTGCCCGCATCCACCTGTGCGACCTCTCCGGCCTCGAGATTCGCGATTGCGACGTCACCGGCCTGAAGATCGTGGACTGCTATGGGGGCAACGTCTCCCTCGGTGGCGGCTTCGAGCGTGTCGTTGTCAACGACGTCGACGTGACCGCCTACGTCGAGGCCGAGCTCGACCGGCTGCATCCCAACCGGGTGCTGGCCCGTGAGGCCACGTCCGCCGCCGAATACCGGGCCGCTTGGGATGCCATCGAGAAGCAATGGGAGGAGACGCTCGACCGCGCCAGGCGCCTACCCGAGGCGAAGCTGCACGAGCAGGTCGACGGCGAGTGGTCGTTCGTCGAGACGCAGCGGCATCTGCTGATGGCCAGCGATGCCTGGATCGGCAACGCCGTGCTCGAGGAGGACGCGCCGTACCACCCGTTGGGCCTTCCTGGCGGCGGGATGCCGGCCGAAGCATCGGCGAAGCTCGGGCTCACCCTCGATGCCACCCCGACGCTCGACGAGGTACTCGCGCCGCGGCTCGCCCGCATGGCCACGATGCGCCGGGTCGTCGACGAGCTCACCGAGGCCGAGCTCGATCGGGTGTGTGGTCGCAAGCCGGCGGACCCATATCCGGACCGGGAGTACGTCGTGCGCCGCTGCCTCACGGTGGTGTGCAAGGAAGAGGCCGAGCATCACCGGTATGCGGTCCGCGACCTCACCGTGCTCGAGGCCGGTGCCCGAACCGAGTGAAGGCGCGTCCCGGCAATGGACGGCGATCTCGCGATCCTGCGCTTGACCAGCCCATCTTGCTGTCGGAGCCCCTCATCGCACCCGCACTGCCCAGCCAGGGCGCGGTGCCGACCGGCGAGGTAGTCACGACCGGCTACGGAAAGACCAGCAATGCGGGCTTCCCCAACGAACGACGCGAGGTCTTCCTCGATGTCACGCCGCGGTGGACCTGCGAAGGCATCTACCAGTTCGTGAAGCCGATCACGCCCGGAATGAACTGCACCCGCAAATCCGGCCAGACGGCCGGAGCATGCGGCACTGGGTGATGTCGTCATCGGAATCGTCTCCTGAAATATCTCTGGCCAGTGCGGCAACCCGACCTATCCACCGTGAATAGGAATGTTTCTCAGCACCGAACCTGGATAAGCGGCAACGTGGGGAGGTAGCCGGCGGTTCATCCACCTGCCTTCAGCCGGAACGCGAGGCGGCGGGGCGCCTGCACGCGATAGCTGTCCGTCACCAGCTCGGCAACCTCGACCCAGTCCGTCTCGTCGTCCAGCACCATTCCCACGACATTCACACCCCAGTCGGCCCGGAAGAACGGAGGGCCGGCATGCGCCAGCGCGGCCAACTCCCCGGGCGGCGCCCGGAAGGTCATCAGGATGGCCGGATCGTCCATATCGATGTACGCCGACCCCCTCTCGTCGGTGGTGTAGACGTGCAGGAACGTCCGCCGGCGAATCCGCCACCGCAGGCCGATCCACGCCGGCTCCTCGTACGCCTCGGGCAGCTCCCCGCAGATCACCCGGAGCCGGCCCACAACGGCGGGTGGAACGTCCGCGATGTCGCTCATCTGTACCTCCCGCGCCCATCCTGCCCGCCGGGTAGGACATCAGCACATCAGAGTCTCCGGGGTTGGCGGGGCCGCGCCGACGTCATAGGACTATCGGGCCCAGCTAGATCGATCTGCAGATCTTCGTGTCCGTCAACTTCGAGCAGACCATAGATCGCGCCCTGACCCGCAGCATGGCGATGGCCGGATCCGCCGATGCCGCCGAGATCGAACGGTCCCGGCGCCACCGCTACATCCCATCCCAACAGCTCTACTTCGCGACAGCCCGCCCGACCGAGCACGCTGACATCATCGTGTACAACGATCAGCTCCACGAGCCGACCTGGGACATCCGATCCGCGCGCCCCGGAACGACCGGGGATCGGCATGAACTCGTCCTCAGGCGGCCAGACTGAGATCGAGGCGGGTGTTCATGTCGAGGCGGAACCGGCCGTAGGGGTTGATGTGGACCCAGAATAGGGGTGAGAGCGCCCGGTGGTCCTCGTCGGTGAGCTTCCGCGCCCACTTCGGATCTCGTAGCACGGCCTGGAGGAGCTGGGTGTTGATGAACGCCAGCGAGGACTGGAGTAGGTGCAGTGCGAGCATGGACACCTCGGCGTGCTCGCGATCGGAACCGGTGAGGGTGCCCTCGCGACCGTAGAAGATCTTGTCGTTGGCGCCGTTCCAGTTCTCCACGACCTGCAGCCCATTGTTGATCTCACGGCGGAGTTCCTCGTCGGCGAGGTAGTCGCAGGCGAAGATGGTGCGCACGACCCGGCCGAGTTCTTCCAGGGCGAGGTAGACCGGCTGCTTGGGGCCCCCACTCTTGGACTTCATAAACCGGCGCAGCACCTGCTCGGCCTCGTTAGTGCGAAGGCGGAGCGCGGTCGCGTACTTGATGATCTGATCGTAGTTGCGGGCGATCAGATCCCAGTCGATCGGCCGCTGCTTCAGGACCTTCGCCAGCTTCGGCCACGCGGCCTGGTTCGCGGTCGGCGCGTACAGCTGGATCGCGCCGATGTTCTTCAGCCGGGGCAGCAGCTTGAACCCCAGGACCTCGGTGAAGGCAAAACCCACCAGCGAAGCTCCATGGGTGTCGGTGTAGTTCGCCTCTATATCGACGTCGGTGCCGTGCCGCAGCAGCCCCTCGATCATCGCCGCAACCTCCGAGGAGGAACACGACTTCAGCTGTGAGTAGACGCACAGCCGACCCTTGTCGACATGCCAGTAGATCATGACGCCGTAGCCGCCGTACCGGGCGTGGAACTCGGTCATCAGGTTGGAGTCCCAGGAGGCGAACCGCTTTGAGTCCGATGCCGTCGACGTCGCCTTCCCCCACCACTTCGGATCCCGGGCCTCCAGGGTCGCATTCACCACGGACACGATCGCGGCACGCAGGTTCTCCCGAGTGATGAAGGTCTGGCGGACGTGCCGTAGCTCGGCCTCGGTGTGGCCGTGCTCACCGGTCGCTGACATCTGTCGGATCCCCATGTTGGTGCCGAGCGCGAACAACACGAGCAGAAGCCGCTTACTCAAGGTCTCCTTGGACAGGACCTCGCGGGTCGCGACCGAGGTGAACAGGTCGGGGAAGTCGGTGATGAACGCGGTGTTCTTCAGGATGTCCAGCAGGTCGATGGTGCCCCAGCGGCGCTGCACCTCGGCCTTCAGAGCGGTGAGGTTCTTCGGCTCGGGCAGCTTGTCGAGCTTCGGGACCGACACCCACGGCTTGCCCTTCCGGGTGGTGATCTTCACGCCTCCTGTGGTGCCCTCGACGAGGCCGGTGTTCAGCCGGTCCAGGCCCGCGGTCAGGCGGCTTTTGAGGTCGGCTATGAACTCGGTGGCATCCAGAGGCTTGGACAGGGCGGCGTAGTGGACGTCGCGGTTGGTCTCGAAGTCGCCGGGCAGGTCCTTGTCCGGATCGCGCCACCGGCCAGCGCCCTGCACGTACACCTCACGGCGCCGCAGCGCCTCCCGCAACGCGATCAGCACGCACAGCTCGTACGGGATTCGCTCGACCCGCCCGGACTCGGCGTCCACCACCGCGTCCCGCCACGCCCACTGCACCACGCCCTCGATCGGCACCCGCTCGGTCTCGGCGTAGTACCGCTCGGTCGCCGCGACCCCCGCGTACCGAGACAGCAAGTCGATCGCGTCCATCACCGGTCGGTAGGCGGTGTTGTTGCACTTGAACTCCAACGCCGCCAGGATCGGCCCGAGCATCCGCCGGTAGTGGTGGGAGTAGGAGCCGCGCAGCTGGTAGCGGATCCGCTCGGAGACAGCCCGCTCGGTGGCCATCAGCTCCCGCGCCAGCGACTTCAGCGTTCCCACCCCACCCGGCACCGCCGGATACACCGCCTCCCGCACCGTGTCGTCGGGGCGCTCGATCGCGGCTTTGATCATGTTGACGTAGATGCCGCGCTTGCCCCGTACCTTCGTCAACTCGCCGACCAGCTCCCGCTCCACCCGCCGCTCGGCCCGCGCGTTGATCCGGTGAATCAGGTCGATCAGCAGCCCGACCAGCCCGTCGACCAGCTCGGCCTGCCGTGTCCAGCACAATGCCGCCAGCAGCGTGTACCGCACCGGCTCGGAGCTGTCCTCGAAGTCCGACGGGTACATCCGCATCGCCCGCGTCCGCCACGCCGCCACGATCCGATCCGACACCCCGGAGAAGACCCCGTCCGGCAGCCCCAGCGACCGAGCCGTCGCCAGCTTCCCGATCTCCGCCAGCAACGTGTCCAACCCCAGCGGACCCGGGTCGGACTTCAACTCCGCCAGCACATGCGGACGATCCAGCAGATCCTGCAACCTGCCGCACACCACCGACCCCAGTGTGCCCACCACACCCTCCGAGAACGCCACCTCGAACTTGGAAAGGCCCGACCCCACCACCCGCTCCACCTGGCCGGGCGTCGGCGGCTCCACATCCTCGCTCCGGCATCTGCGGCGCAGCGCCTCAGCAAGCCGCTGGCGACTCGTCTCCGTCGGGCACATCTCCTCCGCCAGCCACAGTGCCCACCGGTCCTCATCCTCCTCCGTCGCCGGCCGCGTCCCGAACGCCTCCCTGATCTGCTTGCGGTGATACTCGATCGTCCGCCCCGTCCACCGGTACTTCGCGAACTCCCCGGCGTCGACCTTCACCAGCGACGCCACATAGTCGACCGCGACCAGCGGAACCGCCTGCGGACCGTCCGGGAACCGGCCCTCAAGCTCATAGAACTTCAGCAACAACGCGAACCCCAACCGCGTCGCGCCCGACTTGTTACGGATCAGCTTCCAATCACCCTCGACCAGCGTCCACGAACCGATCAGCTCATCCGGTTCCCACTCCGCGCGCATCCCCACCACTCCCAGACCGAGACCACCACCAGGACATGGCTCACGATCAAGGAAAAGGTCGCCCATTTCACCGGGATGGACCTACTTGCAACCACTACGCGACGAACCCGAAAGATAGCTCACCGCTACTTTGCGGCTCGCCGTAGCTTTAGGAGTTCCGGGCCGTGAAAGCCCGGAGTTCACGCGAACTGAAGGTTGCTCAGCATGAACCCGAGGGTCTTCCGGGGCGGTGGCCGTTTTCGACCCCCGGGTTCGTGGTGAACCCCGTGTATCAGTCAGATGGTTTGCGTGCCCAGAACAAGGCATGCCCGCTGTTGCCTTCCGGGACAAACTCTTGGGAGGCGACTTCCAGACCGGCTTTCTGCAGCCAGGATCGGTAGGTGGTCGCGTCCGTATGGCTCCACCACATTGTCGTGGTGCCTCCGAGCCAGTTGTCTTCGGTGCCGGTCCAAGCCTCCCAGCCGGTGGTGATCAACAGCCAGCCCGAGGGGCGCAGCCAGGAGGCGATGCGCTCGATGAGGCGGGGCTGCTGCTCAAGGGGCATGTGGATGAGGGCATAGAGGCATATGACCGCGTCGAAGGAGGCGTGTGGCAGCTCGAGGGCCACGGCATCGGCCTGCACGAAGGTTCCGGCGGGAACGAGGCGACGCGCCCGCTGGATCTGAACGTCGCTGATGTCGACGCCCGTCACCTCATACCCGGCTGCGGTTAGTGAACGCGCAACGGGGATACCGCAGCCGCAGCCGAGATCGAGCACGGATCCTCGGGTGGATAGGCGGGATTGGAGATCCTTGAGCCAAGGGGTGTACTCACCCTCGTCGGCGTCGTCGCTGCGGTAGCGGTAAGACAGTGCGTTGTAACCGCGTCGGACCAGATCGATTTCCTCGCTCATGAGGGTCAGGTTATGGATTGCTGTGGTCTGTTGCCGAGCGGATTTCGCTCGGTGCATCGCGGTCAGGACCTTGTTCCGCAGCGGTTTGGAGGAGCTGTCTGTCCGCGTTGGCGTAGCGGATGGCGGTCTTATCGTCGATGCCGAACACGGCGGCCAGGTGCAGCGGGTCGGGACCGTGGGTCAAGGCTTCTTCGAGTTGCCGGTCGACGCGGAGTCGTTCCAGGGTGGCGGTCAGGCCCCGGACGGCATGGGTGACCCAGAGCTTGCCGACCGGTGCGGTCTCCATCGCGGTCTGCTGGGTGAGCAGCAGGTGAGGGTTGGCGGTGCCTGGCCAGCGGCTGCGCCGATAGTCCAGCCAGGCCAGCAGCGCCCGCCGGGTGAGTTCGTCGAGCGGACGTGGGTGGCCGCCGATGGTGATGCGATGGTTGCCCAGGTCGATGTCGTCGAGCCGCAGGTTACGAATCATCTTGGGCCGGGCCGCGTGGACGGCTGCCAGGGCGAGGATGAGGCGGATCGCTGGTGTTGCCGCCGTGGCGACGGCCCGGCCGATGTCGCCGGGGGTGAGGGGGAGGATCACCTTGTCCGGTCGGCGTGCGATGCGGATGCGGATGGTGGGATCGCGGAAGATCCGTCCGGTCTTCTTGCAGAAGCGCAGAAGCGAGCGCAGCGCCACGATGGCGTTCTCTCGTTTGGCGCCCTGCAGGGCGTCTTTGACGGTCACGATGTCGTCGCGGGTGACCTCGCGGAGGTGATCGTAGGTAAGTGACCAGTGGAGCAGGACGGGCCGGATCTCGGTGAGATAGCTCCAGACGGTTTGGATGCTGCGTGCTCGCTGGCGAGGCCCGCCCGCGTGCAGCATGCGTGCCCATGCCTCGACGTCGACGGCGATTCCGGGAGCGATGCCGCTCAGCTTGCCGGCGAGCCAGCGGTCGAAGGCGGGGATGCGGTCATCATCGAGCATGCCGACGTGGACGAGGACTTCGACGGTGCGCTCGACGCTGAGACCGTGGTTGCGCAGCTTGGGAAACAGCTCCGAGAAGCGGATCATGTCGCCGGGGGTATGGCGGGACAGCAGTGTGACCAATGCCCGGTCGACGTCATTGACGATCCACCGGGTCCAGCCCCGGGCCTCGGCGAGCGTGTCGGCCGCGATGCGGGCCGAGCACAGCGCGGGGTTTGCCAGGTCGGCATGGCGGCGCCGGTCGAAACCGGTGTAGTCGCGACGCGCTGCGATGGGCAATCGCAGCTGAGTCCAGCGGTCTGGAGAGGTGTCCGGTTCAGTAGATGGTGGGTTGGGCCGTCGGCGTCGGCGGCCTTGTCGCCCGATCCGCGGTCCGGGGCCCTTGGATCGCTGCCGGTGCATGTTGCTGAAGAACAACTGCTGGCAGGTGAGCCCGCGCAGGAACGGTTCCAGCACGGTCACCTGGCCTTTCGCCTCCAAGCTGGCCTGCAGCCAGCACAATCGGCAGTACCCCTTCTTGATCGGGGCATCTCGGTAGCAGCTCGCGCACTCGCCGACCTGGTGGAGCTGGCCGAAGGTGTAGCAGGCATGGCAGTACCGGCCCGGGAGCACGCCCCAGGCGTAGCAACCCACGCAGGTCGCCGCAGGCTTGGCCGGGGAGACGTAGCCCATCAGGCTGGTGGCAGCGACCGTCCGTCCCTGCGCTTAGGCGTCACCGCGGCCGCCTCGACCACGGCCTTGATCTGCGTCTCGCCGCTCTCAGCGGGAGCAGGCACGAGTTCGGGCTCGGGGATCAACAGTTCGGCGATGCCGCAGCCGAGCACGGCACAGATGACGTCCAAGTCCTCCAGCTTGACGCTGGCCGGGTGACCTGACCACAGGCCGGACATCTTCCCGGCGCTGATCACCATGCCGCGTTCGGCGAGCAGTCGCTGCAACTCGCTGGCCTTCCATATGCCGCGATTGGCGGCGGCCAGGCGCAGGTTCCACCTCATGGGATCAACCCCTTCAACCGGTCGGCGGCCCGTTGCTGTCCGGCGAGCCATGCCTCTTCGACGTGCGTGCGGTGGACGTGGATGTAGTTCATCGTGGTAGCCACCCAGGCGTGGCCGAGCGTCTCCTGGATCGCGATCAGGTCCATCCCGGCGAAGTAGAGCCGGCTGGCGCAAAAGTGCCGCAACACGTGCGGTGTCAGCTTCTCTCTCCAGTCGGGCAGGTGCCTGGCGGCGGCCTCGGCCAGCGCGGCGCGCAATGCTTCGGTGCCGACCCGCGCGGCGGTGCCGTCAGCGTTCTTGCGCTCCGAGGGCAGCAGCGGAGCTGCGTGACGGGTGTGATCGTCGCCGAAGTGGCCCCAGACGTCCTCGACGAACCAGCGCAGCGTCCGCCCGGCATCGTTGATCAGCGGAACCATCCGTTCGCGCGGGCCGGAGCCACGGGCGCCCTTGCCGACGCGGACGTGCAGCTTGCCGAACCTGCCCAGTTCCCATTTGACGTCGGCCAGGTCCAGGCTGCGCGCCTCGTTCACCCGCAGGCCAACCTCGGCCATTAGCCGGGCCGCCGCGTAGTTGCGGGCGGTGGGAGCGAACTTGCGGCAGGTGGCCAGCTCTTCGCGCCAGCCGGCGAATAGGCGGGTGACCTGCTCGGCGCTGGGCGGGATCCGCAGCGCCGCGTCCTTCTGCCCGCGCGGCCGGTTCATCTCATCGATCGGGCACTCCACCACGTGCCCGGTCAGCTGGTGGATCTCGATCTTGTGTCGTAGCTCCAGGAACAAGAAGTAGGTCTTGATCGCCTGGGCCCGAGACAACCGGGTGCCCTTGGCCGCACCGCGTAGTACCTGGCCGAAGTAGGCGTCGGCGTCGGCCGGTTCCATCTCCCACAACGGTCGGCCGAACCATGCCCGGACCTGCTCGATATGAATCACGTCAGAGCTGATCGTGGCGTCTGACAGGCCAGCGGCCGCGCGGGCGAGCACGAACCCGGCCAGCACATCGGTCTCGAACGCGACCAGTTCCTCCGGGCCGACCGGGGCACGCGCCTCACGGAGGTCTCGCACGACGGACAGGCTCAACCCACGCCTCCTCGTCTTCACCAGCAATGTCAGACGATCGAGGAGGACGATAGACCTTCAGAATCTCTGAAGTCTCATCAACTTCGAAAACTCTCGGAGTTCCAGGCAGAAGGCCCAGGTCCAGGGGCACGTCAGGCCGCAGACGCCTCAGGGAACCCAAGGCTTATCTCTTACCAGAAGGACTGCGTGGCGGAGTCTCCCGTATCTACGTCATGAGCCGTTCGTGGCATGCCTCCACCCAAGGGCACCCGACCACGCCAGAAGCTTGAGCTTCACCGCAGTGGCTCAGGCTTCGCCCAGGCCGCCTGCTTTCGACTCCGGCTGCGAGATGGAGCGACCCAACCATCCGCCGATCACGGGCGTCGGTAACGGGTGAGAGGAGTCATCTTGGACCCCAATGACAGCTTCCGCGAGTTCATGGCCGTCCATCAGCAGTCGCTGATGCGGACGGCCTACCTGCTCACGGGGGACGCCCACCTGGCCGAGGACCTGCTGCAGAGTGTGCTGCTGAAGGTGCTCAGCCGCTGGCCCAAGCTGGCGGACGTCACCAGTCCGCAGGCGTACGCCCGCAGGGCCCTGGTCAACCAGTACATCTCCTGGCGCCGTCGTCTGGCCAGGGTGGCCGAGCTGCCGAGCGCCGAGCCACCGGATCGGCCGTACTCTACCGAGGATTCCACGATCGTTCGGATCGTCATGCTGCGAGCGCTCGCGCAACTGCCGCCCAAGCAGCGGGCGGTGATCGTTCTGCGCTACTACGAGGACCTCACCGAACACGAGACCGCCAAGCTGCTGAGCTGCTCGATTGGCACGGTCAAGAGCCAAGCCCATCATGCGCTCGCCCGGTTACGAGTACTCGCGCCGGAGCTGGCACCGAAGTTCGCCGAAATGGAAGACTTGAAGGGAGCACACCGATGACCTGGCTGCGAGATGTGCTGGACGACGTGGCCGACAACGCGCCTCAGGTGGACCTGACCGAGCGGACGATCGGGATCCGCAAGCGGCGGCGGCGCAGGACGACCTCGATCGTCGCGGCCGCCGCGGTCGTCGCCACCGCGCTCGGCGTGACGGCCGCGGTACGGCTGCTGCCTGCGGAGCCGCGCCCGGCCGTCGCGCCTGGGACGGTGAGCGACCTGCCGGCGCGCGGGGTGGGGCCGCTGAGCCACGCCTTCATGACGTTCTGCCGGCCGGAGCGTGGCAAGGCGCCGGCGGGATGCGTGAACGGCGGATGGCGGGTGGTCACCCGTGGTGGCACGACGTACCGGGTGGCGCAGGCCCTGTCCGGTTCCCCGTCGGGGCTCCGGCCGAGCCCGCTGGTGATCAGCCGGGACGGCCGTAAGATCGCGTACTACGACACCAAGGCCGGCACCTTCGCGGTGCGCGACCTCGCCTCCGGAACGGTGCTCACGGCGCCGACGAAGGTGCCCAAAGCCTGGCTCGGCAGTATCGCGCACCTCCTGCTGTCGGATGACGGCCGCTTCGTCGCTTTCACCAAGGCGCCGGCGCTGAAAGATCCCGCCATGCTGTTCGACATGCGCGAGCGCATGGCTCGGCCGCTGCCGAACGGCTGGAACCCCATCGGCCTGTCCCCGGACGGTGACACGATCACCTTGGCGCAGTACGCGCCTAAGACCCGTCTGCAGACCATCACCCGGCTGTGGCAGACGTCCACGGCGGGCAACGCGACAACCGTCGACGTCGCCGGGCACTACATGGTCGGCGCGCTCGGACCCGACGGGCACAGCGTCGTCGCGGTGGAGAGCGTGGACGCGGGCATCACCGGATGCCTGAGAAGCGGTGCCGACCTCGTGCACCTGGACCGGAAAACCGGCAAGGTGCTCCGGAGGGTCCCCGTGCGGGGCCTGTCCATGACAGCCAACTTCGTCTACCTGCGCAGCTGGACCGGCCCTCACGAGATCACGGCCCTGGTCAAGCCCCTGGACTGCCGTGAGCGTGACGACAACGCGCCTGGATCGAGCTTCGACCCGCCATACGTTCCCTTCACGGCCTACGCGGTGAACGTCGAGACCGGAAAGGCCAGGAAGCTCGCCACCTACACTGCCCAAGGCTTCTTCCAACTCGTGCTCCCAGGCTTCCCCGGCACCCTGTGACGGATTCTCTGCGGCGTCACGGACACATGGGCTATCCGGTCCATATCGATAGTTCAAAGATCTGCGAGAAGCCGCCTGCGGCCCTTATGGGGCGAACAGGACGCGAGATTCGAGATCAAGACGGGTGGTGGGAGCGGCCGGCGTGTTGAGGTTGAGAATCCAGTTGCCGAACCGGCGAATGACGTGGGTGATGTAGGGCGAGATGGTGGCCAGGTCGTCGGGATCGACGGGGCGGCCTTCGGCGGCGATGGCGTTAGCCGCGTCGGTGATGTCGCAGGCGGTCGAATAGATAACGCAGTTGGCCAGCAGCTCGTTGAACTTGATGATCTTCTCGTGGTAATCAGGGTCGTTGTGGCCGATGAGCTTGCCGCCGAACATGAGCCAGTCGGAGAAGCCGTGGAAGGCCTCGTTGCGGTTGGTGACCTGGGTGATCTGCTCGCGCAAGTCCGGATCCGACAGATAAGCAGCGTGATGGTGCGCACCGCGCGGCCGAGTTCGCGAAAGGCCCGGTAGAGGCGGTTCTTGCGGGAGTGGTTGCCGAGCCTGCGCAGCAGGGTGACCGAGGAGATCCGGTTCTGGCGGATGGAGATCGCGGTGCGCAGCAGGTCGGTCCAGTGAGTTTCGATCAGCCGCCAGTCGATCGCCTCGTCGCCGAACAGCGAGTCGATGTGCTCATAGCGGGTCTCGGTGTCGGGCCGGTAGAAGATCAGGTCGTGCCAGTTGCGGATGCGGGGCAGCAGATCGAAGCCCAGAAGTGCGGCCAGGCCGAAGACCGGCAGCGACTGGCCTTGCGTGTCCGCGTGGATGGTGTCCGGCTGGATCTCCGAGGCGTTCTTCAGCAGCCCCTCGATGATGTAGACCGCCTCCCACACCCCACAGGGTATGAAGTGGCTGAACAAGGCGACGTAGGTGTTCGAGATGTGCCGGTAGGCCAGACCTCCGTAGCCTCCATACCGGATGTGGGACTCGGCGAGCAGGTTGTTCTCCCACGTCTCGACCTGTGAGCCGTCCGCGGCCACGGTCTTGCCATCACCCCACACCGAGGCGATGTCGAGCTGGTTGAATGCGTTGATCACCGTGGCGGACGCTTTGGCGATCTTCTCGCTGGTGGCGTGCTTGTTCGCGGCCAGGGCAAGCTCGGCGGCGCTGACCTTGCCCCGCATGTGCGCGGCGACCTGGGCCGGACCGAGCAGGGTGCCGTAGGTGAACACCGTGAGCGCATACCGGCCGAGCGCTTCCTTGATCTTCGGGTCGGAGCCGGAGGCTGGCCCGAAGTGATGGTGCCATCCCAGCTGGTAGGCAGTGCGGGTGAGGATGTCCAGCAGATCGCGCTGCGGCAGCCGATCATGCACCGCCTCCTCCAGCTTGAGTGCTTCCGCGCTCCGCTCGGTACCCTTGCGGCGGCGCAGGACGGGCCGACCTCCCTCCAGGAGGAGGTCGGTGTTGCCCGGGTAGCCAGCGTCCACGCTCGCCGCGGTGTCGGCCAAGACCTTCTTGTAGTAGGCGGTCAGTTCGCGGGCCTCGGTCGGCAACCCGGCCTCAATGCAGAACTTCTCGACCAACGGCGCGCACTCCTCCCAGGACATGAGCTGGTCGTGCAGGTTGGCGTAGGAGTCCGACCCGGCCACCGCGATATCGCCTGATCGCAACTCGGCGGCGAGGTAGGAGAACACGCACACCTCCAGATGCCGGCGCACCAGCATCCCCGGCCGGGCCGGATCCTTGAGGATCTTGCGCCACATCCCCGAAGCGAACGCGTCGACGGCCATCGACAGCGTCACGGTCACCGGGGCGCCATCGGGGCCTTGCCGCTCCACGGTGAGGCGTTCGGGGACGAACGCGGAACGGGCGCCGCGCTGGGCCATCACGTACTCGACCGCGTCCAGTACGCTGCGCTCGGCGTTGGTCGACTCCAGGTCGATCGACTCCACCAGGGTGAACAACGCTGACCGGTGCGAGCGGTAGTGCTGGTCCAGCAGCGGCAGGTAGTTGTTGCCGTGATGAGCTGAGACCGCCTCGTGCGCGGCCGCGAGCGCCTCCAGACCTCCGGCCTGGTCGAGGGCCTTGAGCACCAGCCGGCCCGCCCGCTCGGTCACCGCCTCCTGGCCATCGCCGCTGTCCGGTGTGCTCGCCGCGGTGTCAGCGCTATCCTCACTGCTCTGCCGTTCTGTGGAGGTCATGGCCTCGCGGACGCCGTCCAGGACGTCGCCGAACACGCCCAAGAGCCGTTCGGACTCGGCGCGGTGCATCTCCCGCAGCGTCTCCAACTGGTCGCGGCCCTTCTTGTGGATCGCGGCCATCCGCTTGCAGAACATCGTCACCACGTCGTCGCGGACCCCGGTCCGGACTGTGTGCAGGAGGCTGACGATCAGGGTGAACCGCTTGTTCTCATCCAGCACTTTGCGCAGGTCGGCGACGTCGGTCACCCGAGCTTCGCCCGCGAAATGCGCGATCTTCCCCGGCGGGATTGCCTCCAGCCACTTCTCCGTCGGACCGAGCGCGTCCAGGTTCTGCAAGAACGCCAAGCGCGCCTTGAACTTCCCCAGCGACGCGGCCTGCGCCACGTCCTTCAGCCCGTCGTACTCGCTGCGCCGGGTGACCGGATCAACCACCAGAAGTCGGGCCAGCCTGGCGCGGGCGACCGCATCAACCCGGCCCGCCACGAGCGTGAAGAAGCCGCGATTGACCTCGGTACGGATCTTCTTGGTCAGCTCGTCCAGCGTCGTGTAACCAGGCAGCTCACACTGCGCCCGAACCAGCTCCTCCAACGCCACGTTGATCAAATCGGCCGGGTTATCCTTCGCCTGCACCGCCTTGCGGATCGCCTCGGCCGCCACCGCCCGTACCCCGGCCGCGTCGTACACCACGCCCATGCGCTGGCGTACGAAGCTCCGATGCCGCTTGGCTGAGCGCTCCGCGGCGTCGGTCAGCACGACCTGCTCTGCCAATCCGATCACGCCGCGGATGTGCTCGGCCACCACCGGCGGAACGTCCGCGAGCTTCGGGAAGTACCCAAGCCGCTGGTATGCCTTCAACCACACCAGCAGCGCCAGCAGATGCTGATCATCCTGCGTTTTGCCACGCGCCCACTCCAGCTCAGCCAGCGACGGGGTGAACACCTCCGCCAATTCCCGCGTGGGCACCGCCCGCGCGAACCTCGGGTAGGCGGTCCGATCGATCGACGCCACCCGACCCCCCGGCAACCGTCACCAACCAGCGCGAACCCCCAGATCTTAACGACCGATGATCAAATCCGCGGCCCGTTTCCGCCGTATTCCGGTGGCACCCGTCGATGGTGCTGGTTGCCGGGTTGTAGTAGCAGGAGACCGGGTGTGGGGTGTTGAGAATCGATCGATTCTCAACACCCCACGGTCTGTCATGAGGCCAGCGGCAAGGCGCGCGAAGACGCTGGCCTCATGCTCAGGGTCGGCGCCGGTGAGTACCTCTGCGACACTGCCCGGCAGAATCGACCGGAATTGTCGAATCCGGGCCACCTTGTTCGTAGCCAGGGTGAGAAGCCGCCCACCAGGGGCGCTGCCACGACTAAGGGAGATGCGAACGATGCCGCACCCTCAGGCCAAGGTCCACCGCATGTTCGAGCTCGTCGAGCCGATCGCCACCGTCACCTTCTCCGAGGTGCCCAACGAGGCGTTCCTGGCCCTCGGCATGCGCAACTACTGGGACGGATACTTCGCGGGCCGAGCCGCGCCGCTGGGCCTGGTACCGGCCGAGGTGGTGCACGCGGTCTTCTACAACTTCGCCGACGGCGAGGTGGCGCGCCACATCCCCTGGGTGTGGGGGAAGATCACCCCGCAGGAGGCGATCGCCGTACGCGAGCGGAGCAGCGCCGCCGCGCTGCGGCAGATGATCGGGGAACTCGCCGACTCCCCCGCTCTGGTACGGGTCGCCGACCTCGCCACCCGAGCAGCGCTCAGCGCGCCGACCGAGGGCCGAGTGCTGTACGCCGGGCTGCGGGCGCTCGACGTACCCGAGGAGCCGGTGGCCAAGCTCTGGCACGCGGCGACGCTGCTGCGGGAGCACCGTGGGGACGGCCACAACGCCGCTCTTCTCGCCCACGGCATCGGCGGCACCGAGGCCCACGTCCTCATGGCTGTTTCCCTCGGCATGAGGGCGGAGGAGTTCGGCCGGATCCACCACCTGCCCGAGGCGCAGCTGGCCGCCGTCGTCGACGGGCTGCGCGGCCGCGGCCTCGTGAACGCCGCCGGCGCGTTCACCCCCGCCGGCCGGGAGACCAAGCAGCGGATCGAAGCCCTCACCGACGAGCTGGCAACCCCGGCGTACGACATACTCAGCGCGGACGAACTCGACGAACTGGTCGCGGGGCTCGAACCGATCGCCGCCGTGATACAGGCCGCCGACGACTGAACGGACGCATCAGGCCACGGCCACGCCCCCCAGCCCGGCCACCGAGGTGAGTGGGTCGTCGCATGGGATCACCCGCATGGCCGATCAGCCCGTCGAAGCGGTAGCGACCGCGGCCTGCACGCCACGCCTGGCCGCGATGCTGCTGCCGCCCGCGCGAGCGACGCCGTACTCAACGCTTGGCCTTGGCGAAGCGGCTGGTGGCGTCGCGAGGCAGAGCGTACGGCAGGAACGCGAGCTTGATCTCACGGTCGGGGTCGCAGTTGGCATGCATCACGAGGTCGGTGCGGCCGTCAGTGTCATGCGTACCGCGCTGTTTGTAGTTGGGGTGGGCTTCGATGGCGGCGGTGGCGCGGACTGGATGGTCGCTGTCACGTCCTTGGTCCGGATGAACATCAGCAGGGCGGCCTTGGTGTCGCGCCACACCAGGTAGCCGAGCAACTGGTCGATGGCGTGGGTGACGGTTTGGGCGCCGTCCCACACCTTGCGTTCGCCGATGAACACGTTGCGGTCGCGTTCGCGGATGAGGATGTCGGTCTTGCCTGCGCCGTTGAACAACTCCCCGGCGGCCGTCCCCTTGAACTGGGCGTTGAGGCTGACCAGCAGCAGGTTGCGGATGCTCTCCTCATCCATTGCGGCCGCGCCCGACGGGTTGCGCCCCAGGGCGTTGCGCTGGGCGTCCAATACCTGGAGGGCGGCCTCGTAGTCGGCGTCGCTGAGTGCGGGCTCGGGCGTGAACGGCTCCCCGTCTCCGGGACTAGTCCGGGGCGGCTGCGGGGAGATCGTCTTGCGAGTGACCGGGATGCCGTAGGTGTCGGCGTCGGGGGGAACCCAATCTGTGCCTGGAGGTTGCGGCCGTGTAGCAGCTTCTGCTTGCGCGCCGACACCAGACCGGTGACGAAAGCCGGCAGGGCGGCGTTGTGCCGGTCGATCTCCTCAACTGATCGGCCCTCCGCTCCCGAACGTGTCCCCAGCCGCCAGTAGCCGATCAAGGGTGTCGGGATTAGGCGACAGGGCGCTGAACACTCTGCGGGCCAGCGCCTTCATTCTTGCGGTGCTACTCGCGACGGCCATCGGTCCCCGATGTCCGGCCGCTTTCAGACGGCGCTCATCAGCGCCGGGTTCTCGGGGAGCTGCCAGCTGCCGCCGCGGTCCTCCTTCGAAAAGCGCGCGGCGAGATCGGGAACGTGCAGAAAGCAGGCCAGTGCGGTGGCGGCCTGGAAGGCGTCGATCGCACGCTGGGTCATCGGCATGCCCAGGCGCAGGAGACGCGGATTCACTTCGCCCTGAATCTCATCGACGAAGGGCCGCAGCACGCTGTCGTAGTTGGCCAGTGCGGTGGGCAGGTCGCCAGGGTGCCGGTTGATCTCGCCGGCCAGGACGTAGGCGCCCACCAGTCCGCCGGAGATGCCCATGCCGCTGTAAGGGGAGGCACAGTGGGCGGCGTCGCCGGCCAGGACCACGCGGCCCTTGTACCAGGTGTCGATTCGGACCTGGACGATCTCCTGGGAGTAGAAGAAGGGGCTCGTCCGCATGCCGTCGATGAAGCGCTCGGTCTGCCAGCCCGCGTCGCGGAACCTGCTCGCCCAGAACTCCCGCTGGCGCTCGACGGGTTTCCGGTGGATCGCCGAGGCCTCCTCGGACTCCTCCCGCATCACGAAGTACACCTGGGTCTCGGTCGGGTTGTGGCTGCGGCGCATGATCTGACGGCCACCCGGGACCATGTAGGTGTCCCGGATGTTGCTGTCGGACGCTGTGCGCGGGATGAACCAGTAGGCCATGTGGATGCCGAGCCGCCAGTACGGGTCGAAGCCCGCCGGGAGGATCGCCTGCCGGATGCGCGATCCCTGCCCGTCCGCGCCGACCAGGAGGTCGAACTCGCCGGAGGAGCCGTCGGAGAAGTGCGCGATGACCTTCTGTCCGTCCTGCTCGAAGCCGTCCACGCTCACGCCGAAGACGTACTCGGCGTCGTCCTCGGTGGCGTCGTGCAGGATGCGTACCAGGTCACCGCGCATGATCTCGTACTCGGACGTGAGGCTCTGCCGGCCACGGCCGGAGGTGTTGGCCATGATCGTCGCCTTGGCCCTGCCGCGCGCGTCGACGAAGGCGACACCCGCCTCGTCCACCAGCTTGCCGCGGACGGCGTCAAGAAGCCCCATCCGCTCGACGGCCTCGATGCCCTGTCCCCGGAGGTCGACCTGCGCCCCGGTGGCCCGCAGCACCGGAAAGCGTTCGACGACGGTCACCCTGTGGCCGCCCCGCGTGAGCCAGAAAGCCAGCGCCTGGCCCGCTATCCCGCCGCCGGCAACAAGGACCCGCAGGGGGTGCGCTCCCGATCCGTTTGCCATGCCCATCACCCCAAAAATCTATCAGTGAATGATTCTCCTCCAGAGTCACCTATCAGTGATAGATTTGTCAACGTGACCAAGGTGAACCGTGAGATCGTCGTCTCCGAGGCGCTCGACCTGCTCGACGAGGTCGGGCTGGACACGGTCAGTACGCGGCGGCTGGCGAAGCGGCTGGGCGTCGAACAGCCCTCGCTCTACTGGTACTTCCGCACCAAGAAGGACCTCCTCGCCGCCATGGCGGATGCGGCGATGGCACCGCATGCGGCCGCCGCGCTGCCGACGCCCGACGACGACTGGCGCGACTGGTTCCTGGACAACATGCGAAGTTTCCGGCACACCCTGCTGATGCGCCGGGACGGCGCACGCCTCCACGCAGGCAGCACCCCTGCCAACGACCTCGACCGGATCCGCCGCAAGATGGACTTCCTGGTCACCTCCGGAGTGCCTGAGCGGGACGCCCAGATGGCGATGCTGGCCGCCGGCCGTTTCACGGTCGGCAGCGTCCTGGAGGAACAGGCGGACGCCGACTCCGGCGACGGCTCGGATCCACCGGCGGACATGCCTGTGATCGACCACGAGTCGGCGTTCGAGGCCGGCCTGACCCTTATCTTGGACGGCCTGGTGCACCGCGCCGCAATGCGGCCGGCCTCCCTGTCGGCAAACGATCGATTGCCGACAGGACCGAGCGGTCGGGCGACGAAGCGAGAGGGAACCGCGATCCGATGATGACGACCGCGATCTGATCGCGCTGCGGCGTAAGGACGCGAACCGGCTGGGCGTGACGGAGGCCGCTGCGGGTCAGCGGTGGGTTGGCCCTCGCAGTGCTTGTCCGGTGGCTGGCGCCGCGAGGGCAGCGAGCGTCGGGGTCTTCTAGCGCAGGATTGCGATACCGGCGAGGAAGATGTCGACCCCGATGAGGAATTGCTCGCGGTCGTCGTGCTTGCCTAGCTGAGTCGCCGCCGCGTGTACGAACGGGTATCGGCCGGGGTCGATCTGCGCCCATTGCGTGGCAGCGTTCTCCAGGAAGGTCTCTCGGTCTGTGTCGCTGCCTACGAGGAGCCGTGCGTTCGCGGCGTTCTGCGCGGCGACGCCGAGGACGTAGTTCACGAGCGTGCCGGCCGCGTCAAAGCGCGCCTTCTCCGGAATGTCGAGGGCGTCCAGCAGGCGGCCGATGCTCTCGTAGAAGTCCAGCAGCGCGGGCCGCCACGGTTGGCGGGAGAATTCTGCCCCGACCCACGGGTGGGCATCGATCGCATCGAACAGGCCGAGGGCGAGGCCGCGCAGAGCAGTGCGCGGGTCCGCATCGGCGACCGCGCCAGACAGCACGCCGGTGATGACGTCGTCAGCGGCCGTCGCGAGCAGATCACTCTTGTCCGCGACGTGGTGGTAGATCGCTCCGTAGCCGGTGCTCAGGCGCACGGTGAGCGCGCGCAGCGTCAGCGCCTTCTCGCCACCGCTGTCCAGGATCTCGATCGCGGTCTGGATGATCAGCTCCCTCGACAGGCTGTCCGTCCGCCGCGGGGCCCGCGCAGATCCCTTCGCTGTTCTCTTCACCATGACCCCAGCATCGCACGAATGGAGCGTCGATCCAACTTCGTGTTAGCGTGATTGGAGTGGCGATCCAATGAGGGCGTCACGGCACCCCCAAGGGGCTAGGGAGGAAACCATGACGACACCTGTCACGATCATCGGAGCAGGTCTGGGCGGCCTGACACTGGCCCGCGTACTGCATGTGTACGGCATCCCGGCCGCGGTCTACGAGGCGGATCCCGCACCGGACACCCGCCGCCAGGGCGGACTGCTCGACCTCCACCCTCAGAGCGGTCAGGCCGCTCTGGAAGCAGCCGGTCTGATCGAGGAGTTCCGCAAGCTGATCCTGCCGGGCCGGGAGGCGTACCGGGTCATGGACCAGGCGGGGAGCGTGCTGCTCGACCTGCCCGACGACGGAAGCGGCGAACGCCCGGAGGCACCGCGCGGCGAACTGCGGCAGATGCTGCTCGACTCCCTGCCCGCCGGCACCGTCCGCTGGGGTCGCAAGGCCACCGCGGTGCGGGCTCTCGGCGAGGGCCGCCACCAGGTGGACTTCGCCGACGACACCACTGTTGTCGCGGACCTCCTCATCGGTGCCGACGGCGCCTGGTCGCGCGTACGACCGCTGCTCTCCGAGGCCGCTCCGGAGTACTTCGGCGTCTGCAGCGTGGAGACGTTCCTCTTCGACGCAGGAACCCGCCATCCCGCCTCCGCCGAGGCGGTCGGGGCCGGATCGCTGTTCGCCCTCGCACCGGGGAGGGGACTGCTGGCCCACCGGGAGGGCAGCGGGACCCTGCACACCTACGCACAGCTCAAGAAGCCCCAGGACTGGTTCGCCGACTTTGATGCCACCGATGCCACAGCCCTCACCGTACGGGTCGCGAAGGAGTTCGACGGCTGGGCCCCCGAACTCACCGCCCTGATCACCGACAGCGACACCCCGCCGGCCCTGCGCCCTATCTTCACACTGCCGGCCGGGCACCGCTGGGACCGCATACCGGGGGTGACCCTGCTCGGCGATGCCGCCCACCTCCGGGCGCCGAACGGCGAAGGCGCCAACTTGGCCATGCAGGACGGCGCTGAACTCGGCCGGGCCCTCGCCGCACGCCCCGGCGATGCGGAGGCCGCCCTCGCCGCGCACGAACAAGCCATGTTCGCCCGCGCCGCCACCGTGGAAGCGGACGACGACGGCTTCTACACGATCATGATCGACGACCATGCGCCCCACAGGCTGCTCGCCCTGATGACCGGCGCCGAACAGGACGCGTGACCCTCACCTTCGCGCGCAGTTCCCCGCTCAGCGACCTGCGGCCGGGGGCACAAGCCTCGGCTCAGTCCTCGCGGCCGTCGTCGTCCTCGTCCGGATCCGGCGCGTCCGGATCGCGCAGCGGGCGCAGGGCGTCGGCGGCCGGGACGCTGGCGGTGAAGCTGTAGCGGCCGAGCAGGTTCAGGTTGTGGTGTTTGAGCGGGGAGAGCCGGGCGATGTCCTCCTCCCGGATCTCGTGGCCTTCGGTCTGGAGCTGGGCGGCGTCGATGTACCGCGTGGTCCAGAGCACGATGGCGTTGAGGACCAGACCGAGCGCGCCGAGCTGGTCCTCCATACTGTCGCGGTATGCCTGGTGGATGGTGCCGCGCTTGCCGTGCACACGTCACGGGCCAGCTTGTGGCGGGACTCCTGCACGGTGAGCTGCCGGTTCATCTGCCGCCGGTAGGTGTCGTCGACCGGGTCGACCACCCGCAGCAGGTGCTCGGTCTTCGCGATCCGCCCGTACTCGGCGAACGCCGCACCCAGCGGAGTCGGGCGCCCTTCGCGTCCGAACATGCGCAGCAGGTCGTAGGCGCGGACCTGGTTGGTGACCAGGGAACCCGCGACCTTCAGCATGTCCGGCCACTGCGTGATCACCTTGTTCAAGTTCACCCGGTTGCGCGCCAGGTCCAGCACCGCGCCGTACGTGCCCGTCTCGACGCCGGGCATCGTGGCCCGCCAGAACCGCTGGTCGTCCAGGTCGCGGAACCGCGGGCTGAAGTTGTAGCCGAGGATCTTGAACAGGCCGAACACCATGTCGGAGTACGAGGCGTTGTCAGTCGCCCCCATCTCCGGCTTCACCCCGCCGTCCAGGATGTGCAGTGAGTCGCGCGGGGTGCCCGGGACGACCATCTGCCCGATGCCCGCGACCTGGTTGTTGACGGCGTTGAGCCAGGTGATGCCCCGCTTGAACCCGAAATACTTCGGCGACGGCGCCGCGCTTACCGTACGGACGGGGACGACGAACCGCAGCCCGTCCACCGAGGCAAGCAGGCCCTCGCCCCAGAACTTCACGATGGGCACGGCAGCCTGGGCGGAGATCTTCATCATCCGCTTCGCCGACGGCCGAGTCGCTGAGATCTGGGGAGTCGTCGACGCCCTCTCACAGCTGCAGCAACTCGGCGCTGTTCCAGCTCCCCCTTCTCGGTGAACACTCATGGCCTATCGGAACGAGTGACAGGCCGGCGTCCGCCGTATGGGAGGCGGCCGCCGCCAGGTGGCGAGCCTGATGGTGCGGATCGGCCTGCCACGAGCCCTTCAACGCCAAAAAGCCACGCCCTCCCGAGCGCCGAATCACCAGGTTGATTCCTGGTGGCTGACAGATGGTCACCTGGGCCGAGGCAGTTGGCGCGAATGCCGAACGACCCGACCGAGCAACCAGATCCCCTCCCCCCCGGCCCTCGGGGCCGGGGGCCAGGGTCGCGCCAGGGCCAGGGCCGGGGGCCGGGGCGGAACAAGTGCACCTTGGGTCAGCGCGTGACAGCCTCCAGGGCTGCCTCGGGTGTCGGGCGTCAGTCTGGGCGGTGGGCCAGTTCTGCGGCCACGGCTCTTTCGCGTAGCTGCGCGGCTTCTTCGCGTACGGCCTGCAGTTCGGAGCGTAGGTCCCCCAGGCGAGCGCGTTCCAGACGTAGTTCGGCGTGCAGGCGGTCGCGTTCCTCGAGGGCGGCCGTCGCCTTTGAGGCGTCCTTCACGGCGACCGAGCGTGCCACCTCTATCTCCGCGGCTGCGCGCTCTGCCTTGGTCGTGGCGCGTTCGGCTCGCGTGGCGCGCTCGTTGGCTCGGTCGCGTTCGGCCTCCGCCGCCTCGGCGCGTGCCCCTGCCACAGCCAGCGCCTGCTCCACCTCTCCCTTCACCCGGGCCACAACCGCGACCGCTTCCTCGCGCACCTCGGCGATGCGTGAGGTGGCATCCAGCTCGGCCTGGGCAGCTCGGGTCTCCGCTGCCCTACTTTCCACCTGGGCACGCTCGATCCGTTCGGCCAACTCCTGAACCGCCTGGTCGCGAGCCAGCTCGACCTCCTCGGCGCGCTGCTGGGCCGCGATCGCACGCTGGTCGGCTTGCTGGACCCGACGTTCGGCCTCAGCGGTCCGCTGGTTCGCCTCTTCGACACGGCGCTCGACATCAGTGGTCCGTTGGCGGGCTTCTTCAGCGCCACGCTCAGAATCCGCGGCACGCCGCTCTGCCTGCTCGATCCGGTCCTCGGCGTCAGCGACGCGCCGATCAGCGTGACGCTTGGCATCGGCGATGCGTTGCTCCGCTTGCTCGGCGCGGTGATCCGCCTCGGCTGCGTGCTGGTCTGCCTGCTCGGCGCGACGCTCTGATTCAGCAGCACGCTGGCCTGCCTGCTCGATCTGCTGCTCGGCCTCCGCGAGGCGCCGCTCGGCACGACGTTCGGCTTCGGCGGTGCGTTCGTCGGCCTGAGCGGCACGGTGCTCCGCGTCGAGGGTGCGCTGTTCCGCCTGGTCGGCTCGGGTGGTGGCCTCTTCCGCGCGCTGTTCGGCCAGCTGGGTACGTTCCTCGGCCAGGGCGGCACGGCGGTTGGCCTCGTCGACGGCCTGGACGGACTGTCGTTCGGTGGCCGCCGCCTCGCGCAGGGCGGCGAGGGCCTGCTCGCGGGCCTTCTCAGCATCGGCCAGGGCCGTGTCGCGCTCGGACTGGGCCTCCTCCACCTGGGCGCGCATCTCGCGTGCCTCGACTCGCGCGTACTCGGCCGCCTCTCTGGCCAGCCGTACCTGCTCGAAAGCCTGCTCCCGCTCGGTGCGTGCGATGGCGACGCGCGTGTGCGCCTCCGCCTGCACAGCGCTGAGCTTGGCCTCGACACCGGCCGGGCTCAACTCGGTGGCCAGCGCCCGGGCCAGCGGCTCGATCGCAGCGCCAAGCCCCTGCTCCATCCGCTCGTACAGCTGCTCCGCCCTGGCCAGCGCCCCCTCCAGCCCCGGCGTCGCGCGTCGCAACTCCCGCTCCCGCTTCGCCGCCGCCTGACACTCCCCATCGGGGCAGTACTCCTTGGGCCGCCCCCTCCCCTGCCGCTGCTCGATCGGCTTCCCGCACTGCTTGCACGGCGTCACCACGCCCGTCTCCCCAGCCACAAGAGCACCCTAGCATTTTTATTTTCCAGAAATTAAAAATCAAAAATTCAGATCCGTTGCGCGAAGATAACTTGCGAGAAGGCAGAATTCCCGCAAGTAACTCTCAGCGACGGTCCCGGCGAGACTCTGCATCCGATGAGTGCCAGGGTTGGTGCGCATTGCCACGAAGCTGTCCTTGGGTTTTGCCACTCATGCGAGTGCAGATTGCCACTGAGTGTCAGCAAGATCGTGTCCGAGGTCACCCCCGCGCGCATCGGTTGGCGAGCGTCACGCCTGGTGGATGCCCTACTGGCTTGACCAAAGCGTTCAACGCGTGATCGTTTCTGGCAACACCTCGCTGAACACGGAGAGTGACCATGGATGCGCTGATCTAGGTTGGCGCGGCTAGTGGGCCAGGTTCCCGCGTGCGCCGGAGGGACGATATGCCTGTCGCCGGCATGGACCCATGCGCTGTGAGCTGAACGGGTACGGGTGCTGGACGCCGCCTGCGGCAGGCGGCCGGGCGGCTGACGAAGCTGGCGAGGAGGCGAAGGTCTCCATCGTGATGCCGGACAAAGGGCGATCCAAGCTCAACGTGGAGCGTCTCGGCGCTCTCGGGGAGAGCGAGTCGCTGCGCCGTCGGCCGCACCATCGCGACCACGGCCTCTGACCGCCTGCCGGTCGTCGCGACGCTACGGTTTGGCGAGCACGAGTAGCGCCGCAGACCACCGGAAGGTTGTTGAACAAGGCTAGTAGCGGAGCTGGTGACCGGAAGGGGTGCGGAGGTCGACGTGGCGTTCCTCGACCCGGCGCGCCGGTCGGCTGCGATGGATTCGTCTCTGGCGCATGAGGTTGTCCTCCTCTGGGGATGGTCAGTTGACGCTGTAGACCGTGTGGGCGTTAGGCGCGATCAGCACGGTCAGGCGGGGTGGGTCGGCGGGGTCGCTGACGCGGAAGACGATGACCACGAGGGGGTTGGCGGGGACGATGCCGAGGGTGGCGAAATAACTGTCCACGTTCAGCTCCAAGCGGTAGGAGCCGCGTGACAGCGGGAGCGCGAGGTCCGGCCAGACAAGCGAACCGGACTGGTCCGTGCAGCCCTCTGCCTCGGAAGAGGACGCCTCCGCCAGCCGGAAGGCCAGGATCCGCACGCCTGCCGCCGGACGGCCGTGCGCGACGTCGACCACGTCCACTCTCAGGGGCATGAGACCACCCGACCCTTCTGGCGTCACGATGGCTGGCCGCGTTCTCGTCCCGCTATCGCCGGGCCATCGCGTACGGCACAGCCGCGGCGATGGCGGAACGATAGCGATCAAACAGATGGGTCAGCGTGGAATGGCGTCAGTTCTCGACGACGACGAAACACACCCGTGGAGGGTTCCGATGCGTAATCTGCTCCTGGCCCTGGTCCTGGCGCTCTCGGCACTGGCCGCCGCCACCACCCAGGCCGCCGCCCAAGCGCAGGCCGCCGTCACCACAAACGGCGCGATCACGAACCTCGCCGGCGGCACCCCCGACGGCCCGCCGTGGGGCGGCAGCGGCGGCACCGGCGCCTGAGGCGATCCGGGAGCCGGGTCAGCCGAGCCGGTCGAGGGCGGTCGTGAGGCGCGCGGTCAGGGCCGGGTCGACGTCCCCGATCAGTTCGAGCGCCTGGCGCCACGCCCGTGCGGCGGCATCCCTGTCGCCTTGCGCCAACCGCAGCGCTCCCACCGGTTCCAACGCCCTGGCCTGCCAGACGGCGGCGTCGCCCAGCTCGCCGAACACCTCCAGAGCCTCGGCGAGCAGGCCCAGCGCGCGGCTTCCGTCGGCCCGCGCGTGCAGCGTCCCGAGCGCCAGCAGCACCCGCCCCCGCAGCAGCGCATCCCGGGTGCGCTCGGCCAGCTCCAGCGCCCCGGCGAACTCCCGCTCGGCCAGCTCCAGCGCCTCAGCGAGCTCCGACCCCGACGCAGAGGACCCCGGCACAGAGGACCCCGACACAGAGTCCGGGGCCAAAGCGGGACCGCGGCTGCTGCCCAGGCCGAGCAGCGCGTAACCCTGACCGATGAGGTCCCCGGACTCCCGGGCGGCCCGAAGGACGAAGGCGTAGGCGATCCGCGCCCGCTCGAGGTGCCCCTCCCGCAGGTACAGCTCCGCCCGTTGGTACTCGATCTGTGCCGTCACCCTGGTCGCCCCGGCCTTGTGCGACATGATGAACGCCTCGTCGAGCAGCTGCACGGCCACGTCCCTGTGCTGCTGGTCGAGGTGGATCTGGGCCATGTTCCGCAGCAGGTTCGCCTCGCACACCGGATCGGCCACGCGCTGCGAGTGCGCGAGCGCCTCGTCGCACAGGGCGAGCGCGCCGGGATAGTCCCCCGTCTGCCGGTGGACGAAGGCCAGCTCGCTGAGCGCGAGCGCGAGCCCGTGCGGCTCCCGCAGCTCCTGGAAGATCTCCAGCGACTCACGCAGGTAGCGTCCCGCCTCCGCGAGGTCGCGCGTGAGCTCCAGCAGTCCCAGCGAGTACGACATGGCGCCTTCGCCGCGCCGGTCGCCCGCGGCGCGGGCCGCCTTGAGCGCGGCGTCGTGGGTCTCGCGCCAGTCGTCGGTGTGCAAGCCCGACTCGAACAGCGTCACGGACGTCATCGCCAGGTCCCAGCACACCTCGCTAATGCCGGACCTGGCCGCCTGCATCGTGGCGGACACCAGCGCGGTGTGCTCGCGCCGGAACCACCCGAGCGGATCGTCGCCCAGCTCGGCCTCGACCACCTCCGGCGGCAGCCGCCACAGCTCCGCGTCCCCGTGCAGCACGCAGTGATCCCCGCCATAGACGCGGCTGTGCGCCTCGCGGGCGAGGAACAGCCAGCAGCCGAGCAGGCGGCCGAGCGCCTGCTGCCGTTCGGCGGGCGTGTCCTCCTGGGTCAGCAGCTCGGTGGCGAAGATGCGGATGAGATCGTGCAGGTGGAAGCGTACGAACCCGTCGGGGCTCTGTTCGGCCTCCACGAGCCGGGCGGCGACAAGGTCCTCGAGCAGGTCTTCGGCCACCACGTGGGCGACGCCGAGCAGCGGCGCGGCGGTCCACGCGGCGAAGCTGACCTCCCCGAGCACGCCGAGCCGCCGGAACAGCCGCCGGCCGTCGTCGCTGAGGCTGTCGTAGGAGAAGGAGAGCGTGGCGCGCACGCTGACCCCCTCAAGGTCGAGCTCGTCCAGCCGACGCCGCTCGTCGCGCAGCCGCTGCACCATGGCACTGATCGGCCAGTGCTGGCGGGAGGCGAGCTTGGCCGCGACGATGTGCAGGGCCAGGGGCAGGGAGTCGCACAGGGCGACCAGCTCGGTCACGGACTCCGGCTCCGCCTTCGCCCGTTCCTGGCCGATGATCCGGGTGACCAGCTCGATCCCGGCGCTCTCGGCCAGCATGTCGAGCTCGACCTGGTGGGCGTTCTGCGGCCACGGCAGCCGGTTGCGGGTCGTGATGATCACGCCGCAGCCCTCGCTGCCGGGTAACAGCGGGATCGCCTGGTTCATCAACACCATGTCGTCGAGGACGATCAGCACCCGCCGCTCCGCCAGGCAGCTGCGGTACATCGCCGCCCGCCCCTCCAGCGTGTCGGGCAGCGCGCTCGGCGCCACGCCGAGCGCGCGCAGGAAGCGTTCGAGCAGCCCGTACGGCTGGCTGCGCTGCCCCTCTCCGTCGTGCAACCGGGCGAACAGCTGCCCGTCGGGATAGTGCTCGAGCAGCTGGTGCGCGGCGTGGACCGCCAGCGCGCTCTTCCCGACCCCGCCCTTGCCTGTCAGCGTGACCACGGGCAGCTGAGCACGGGCGCGCGAGGAGAGCACGGCACACACCTCCTCGACCACCTCCCGATGACCGATGAAGTCGGTGATCTCCGCGGGCAGCTGCCGCGGCACGAACGAGACGCCCTCCGGCTCGACCCGCGCACCCCACCTGACGTCGTCGGGGAGCTCCAGCTCGGGGTCCCTGGTGAGGATCGCGCGTTCGAGGTTCTGCAGGTCCTGGCCGGGGTCGAGGCCGAGCTCGTCGACGAAGGTCCGCCGGGTCTGCCGGAACACCTCCAGGGCCTCGGCCTGCCTGCCGGAGCGGTAGAGGGCGAGCATGAGCTGGCCGCGGAAGCGTTCCCGCAGCGGGTGTTCGGCCACCAGCCCGGTCAGTTCGCCCACCACCTCGTGGTGGTTGCCGAGGTCGAGCTCCAGCTGGAGGCACTGCTCGAGGGCGGCCAGGCGGCTCTCGCCGAGCATGGTGGCCGCGGCCTGGACGATCTCGCTGCGCACGCCGCTCGCGGCAGGCCCCCGCCACAGCGCCAGCGCGGCCCGCAGGTCGCGCACCGCCTCGGCGGGCTGCGCGGCGGCGACCTCGGCCGCGCGGGCCACCAGCCGCTCGAACCGGCGCAGGTCCAATTCGTCGTCCTCCACCCTGATGAGGTAGCCCGGCGGCCGGGTCTGGAGGATCTCGCCGCGGTCGTCGGTGTTGAGCAGCGTGCGGAGCCCGGAGACGCAGATCTGCACCTGGCTGCGGGCCGTCCTGGGTGGCCGGTCGTCCCAGAGGGCGTCGACCAGCCTGCTCACCGGCACGACCTGGTTGGCCTCGAGCAGCAGCATGGTCAGCACGATCTGCTGGCGCGCGGAGGCAATGGCGACGGGCTCGTCCGCGATGACGACCTCGACCGGACCGAGAAGCCTGAATTCCACCGCCGCCCCCTGCGCGGTCGACGAACCCCTACGGATTCATCTAAATCGATCCTCGCCCTGTCCGATAGCCTCGCTCCAACCCGGATACACGACGCCGGGCGCGGGGCCCGCCACGTCCCACCACCGGCCCTCGCCTGCCCGCCCGCCAGTGACGGTCGCTCGCACGATCGTCTCCTCCTGCCGGACCAGGCCGTCGGGGGTGGTGATGGTCACCGTACGCCGAAGGGTCGCTTTCTCCGCCTGGCCCTCTAGCCCGAGCTCGGCCAGGCACGCCTGCGCGCACTCCCGAGCCCCGGCGCCCTCCTCGCGGACCCGGCCGGGCAGGCACCAGAACGGCTCGCCGTACACCGGAGCCCTGCGCAGGAGCAGCACCCCGCGCTCGGGGTCGAGCGCGGCGACCCTGACAGTGGCGGGCTCCAGCCTGCGCGGCACGATCATGACGTCCTCCTCGCCAGCTCGGCGATGGTGATCGAGGGGAAGAACTCCCGCAGCGGCAGTCGCACGCCGAGCCGGTCCTTGATGCGCCGCACGACCCTGACGGCCTGCAGCGAGTTGCCGCCGACGGCGTCGAAGGGCTGGTCGACCCCGACGGGGAAGCCGAGCACCTCCTGCCAGATCGCCGCCAGGCCGACCTCGTGCGGGGTGCTCGGTGCGGCGCCCGCCCCGCGTTCCAGGTCGCCGGCCCAGTCCCGCAGCACCGCGCGATCGACCTTGCCGTTGGCGGTGAGCGGGAGCCGCTCGCACCGCACCAGGTCGGCCGGGACGAAGGCGGCGGGCAGCCGCTCGGCGAGCCACCCGCGCAGCTCCGGCCGCGGCTCGTCGGAGAGGTAGAACGCGGACAGCCACAGCTCGCCGGAGGCGTCCGTGACCGCGACGACCCTGGCCGCGGCGATGCCGGGGTGGCCGCACAGCACGGCCTCCACCTCGCCGGGCTCGACGCGCTGGCCCCGGATCTGCACCTGGTCGTCGACCCGGCCGCAGTAGTCGTAGTCGCCGTCGGGCCGCCGCCGCACCAGGTCGCCGGTGCGGTAGCGGCGCTCACCGCCGGGCGCGGGGACGAACCGTTCGGCGGTCAGCCGCGGATCGGTGACATATCCTCTGCCCACCCCGGTGCCGCCCACGTACAGCTCCCCCGCCCGGCCGTTCGCGACCGGCTCGCCGTACGGATCCATGACGAGCGCCTCGACGTTGTCGATGGGCCGGCCGATCGTCGGCTCGCCATCGCCGGGCGCGACCGCGCACGACGTGGCGATCACCGTGGTCTCCGCGGGGCCGTAGTGGTTGGCCAGCGTGTATGGCAGGCCAGGGCGCGGCCGGGCACGCAGCGCCTCTCCCCCGGTGTGGACCAGCCGCAGCGCGCTGCCGTCGGACCAGCTCCCGCCCAGCAACGGCTCGGTCATCGCGGTCGGCACGAACGCGCCGGTGACGCCGCGCTCCTCGATGAAGGCACGCAGTTCCTCGGGGTCGCGCCGGACGGACTCTCCGGGGATGACCAGGCACGCCCCCGCCACCAGGTGCGGCCACAGTTCCATGACGGAGGCGTCGAAGCCGACTCCCGCGCACGGGCAGAACCGGTCGGCGGGCGAGAGCCGGAAGGCGCGCACGTGCCAGGAAACGAGGTTGGCCAGCGCGGCATGGTGGACGCCCACCGCCTTGGGCCGCCCGGTCGAACCCGAGGTGAAGATCAGGTAGGCCAGCGCGGCGGGGTCGGCGGGCATCCCGGCGGACGCTCCGCCGGGAACGACTGGCACGTCCTGCCCCTCCAGCACGGTCAGGGCTCCGCTGTCGGCCAGCAGGTCCCGCTGGCGGGCGGCGGGCAGCGCGGGGTCGACGGGCACGTAGGCCGCGCCCGCGCGCAGCACGGCCAGCGCGGCGATCACCTGCTCCGCCGAGCGGCCCATGCGCACCGCCACCCGGGTGTCGGGTCCGGCCCCGCCTGCGCGCAGGCGGGCGGCCAGCGCGTCGGCGGAGCCGATCAGCTCGCGGTAGGTGACGCGCCGCTCGCCGTCCTCGACGGCGAGCGCGTCCGGCTGGGCGCGTGCCGTGAGCGCCACCGCGTCGGGTACCAGGCCGGAGGTCACGGGGATCACCGGACCGGGAGCCGCCACTGGTTGCGGCCCTCCACCGGGTCGCCCGAGATCAGCAGGCTGGTGTGGCGGCTGATGTCCAGGTTGGACCCGTCGATCAGGTTGCCGTCCAGTCGCCCCGGGTAGATCAGCGTGTCGGCGCGGGCGATGCGGCAGTTGACCGCCATCCGCCGCACCGGCGACAGGTTGGCGGGCGAGCCGTGCATGGTCCGCTCGCTGAAGATGACGAACGAGCCGCGCTTCATGGTCATCGTGGCCACCGTGCCCGGCTCGGGCTCGAAGTCGGTGTACTTGGCCAGCAGTTCGTCGAAGCGAGCACGCAGGTGGTCGATGACGTTGTCCCTGCTGGCGCCCTCGAGGTCGAAGCCGTCCAGCCAGCCGGCGGTGTCGATGTCGAGCGCGAGCTCGCAGTTGCGGGTCCTGTCGACGATCTCGGAGGTGGTCAGGCCGTTGAACGGCTCCTCGTAGAAGGCCGACTGCGTCATCGGCACCCGTACCCACGGAACCCTGGTGCCGTGCGTGCCTGCGGCGAACTGGAGCGGGCCGTTGTCGTTGGTCACGTCGTCGAGGGCGACCCAGACGGTCAGGTCCCAGATGCTGCCGCCGGGGTTGGCGGGACGCAGCGACGGGGTGGAGTTGCCGATCTCCTCGCCGTCGAAGGCGCCCCACTCCTGGTGCCAGCCGATGGCGTCGCCGCCCGGCGGCTTGTAGAAGATCTTCGAGCGCCACAGCAGCAGGTCGGCGCCGAGCAGCGCGGCGGCCCTGCCGACGATGGCCGGGTCGCAGAACAGCCGCTCCAGGTCGAGGTCCACGAGGTGCCAGTCGCGCAGCGAGTACCTGTCGTAGAGCGGGTGGCGGCGGCGCTCCTGGACGGTGCGCTGGCACCGCTCCCCTAGTTCGGCGAGCGTGCTGTCGGGCAGGTTCAGCGGGTACGGCCCGCAGAAGCCGTCGCGCCAGAAGCCCGCGACCTCATCGAGGTCGAGGCCGGGAGGGTTGTGGGTGATGGTGGTCATGGTCTCGCCCTTCTCATCGCGACGATGAACGCCGGGGTGGTCCGGATCACGGTGCTGACGGTGTCGGCGACGGCGGCCAGGTTGGCCGGGTCGAGCAGGTAGAAGTGGCGCCCGGGGAAGAGCGCGGTGGCGCAGGGCGCGGTGGAGCGGGCGGCCCACGACCCGAGCAGTTCGGGGTGCACGTGCGGGTCCTGGGCGCCGCCCATGGCGGTGATGGGTACGTGGACGAGTCCGGCGGCGCTGATCCTTGACGCCCGCGCGCACAGGTCCACGTCGCTGCGGAGCAGGCCGATGAGGTGGCGCCGCCACTCCTCGTCCGCCAGCAGCTCGGGCGCGGTGTTGCCGCCGGCGTGCAGGAAGGCTGCCAGCTCGGCGTCTCCAGCGGCGGCGTCGATCGCGTCGGGCGGGCGCTCGGGCAGCTGGCCGCTGAGGAACAGTCCCGCGCAGCTGTCCGGCAGGCGCATCGCGAGCGCGAACGCCAGCGCGGCTCCCATGCTGTGGCCGAGCAGGAAGGTGGGTGCCGGGTCCATCCTGGCCAGCTCGTCGCCGACGCCGGCCACGACGTCGGCGACGGCGGTCCCCGGCGGCTCGCCGAAGCGCCGCTCCCTGCCGGGCAAGGTGACGCCGATCACCTGGATCCACGTCGGCAGCTCGGCCACCAGCGGCAGCAGCGTGTTGGGGCCCGCCGCCGAGTGCGGGAAGACGACCAGCCTCGCGCGGTAGGGGGCGTTCAAGGGGCGCAGCTCCGCGGTCCACACCGCGCAGTCGTACGGCGGCGCGGCCCGGGCCGCCGAGTTCTCGCGCGTCGCGAGCCCGTTCATCATGGTCCTCCTTCTAAGAGGTCAGGGCGGGCACGGCGGCGCTGGCCGCGACGAGCCCCTGGAACAGGCGGGGGTCATTGGTCTCCTCCGGGTGCCACTGCACGCCGACGGCGAAGCGACGGCCCGGGTCCTCCACGGCTTCCGGCAGGCCGTCGGCCGTGGTGGCCGTGACGCGCAGCCGTCCGGGGTCTGCCACGCCCTGGTGGTGGTGGCAGGCGAGGGTGACATGCGTGCCCAGGAGGCCGACGGTGCGGCTGCCGGGGACGAGGGTGGCGCGTGGCCTGCCGTACGAGCCGGGTCTGGGCATGTGGATGGTGGTGCCGAGCACGTCGGGCAGGTGCTGGTGCAGCCGCCCGCCGTTCTCCACCACCAACAGCTGCATGCCGCGGCAGACGGCCAGCACCGGCAGGTCGGCGTCGGCCGCGAGGCGGAGCAGGAGCGCTTCGGCCTCGTCCCGCTCGGGCTGGGATCTGGTCTCGGGGTGTACGGCCTGGCCGTAGCGGGCGGGGGCGATGTCGGGGCCGCCGGACAGGATCAGGCCGTCGACGCACGACAGGGCGTCGGGCCCAGCGGCCTCCAGCGGGAGGATGACCGGGCAGCCGCCGGCGGCCGAGACGGCGCGGACGTAACCGGCCGGGACGAGGGCGGCGGGCACGTCCCAGACGCCCCAGGCGGCGCGCACCGAGTAGCCGGTGATGCCGATGCGCGGCCTCATGGCAGCTCCCCGATGGCCTGGGCGAGCGCTGCGAACTCGGCCTCGCGCGGCGCGGTGATCCGCAGCCCGGGCATGCGGTGCGGGTCGGTTGTGGAGAAGGCGCGCACCGCGATGCCGGCGCCGGCGAGCAGGCCGCGCAGCCGCTCGGGTTCCCGGGTGGCGACGAAGCGGTAGTGGACGGGCACGCCCGTGACGACGTTCTCGTGCCACGGGGCCAGCAGTGCCTCCATTCGCGAGGCGGTGGCGAGCAGCCGCGCCCGGGTGGTCGCGGCCCAGCCCGCCGAGCCGACGGCGGCGCAGGCGACGAGGGAGTCCAGGTAGGAGATCGGCCAGTTCGGGCGCTGGGTTCGGAGGAGCTCACGTAGCCGGGCGTCGGCCGTCCACAGCGCGCCGGTGCGGGTGCCGGCGATGCCGAACAGCTTGTTCGGCGACAGCAGCACCGCCACGTTCCCCACCCCGGCGCGGCTCATCGAGGCCTCCAGGCCTGCCGCGGTGAAGTCGATGTAGGCCTCGTCCACGACCAGGGTCGAGCCGGGGTTGGCCGCGCAGATCGCGGCCAGCTCGCCGCGCGGCAGGTGCAGCCCGAGCGGGTTGTTGGGGTTGGACAGCACCACGTATCGGAAGCGGCGCATCGCCTCGGCGACCCGGTCGAGCCGGGTGCGGGCCGTCTCGGTCCCGGCGGGCGCGAGGTGGCGGCGGAAGGAGGCGACGGTGTCGGTGTAGTCGGGGGTGATCACCACGGCCTCATCGGCGGGCACGACGGCCGCGAGCAGCCGGATGAACTCCGAGATCCCGCGCCCAGCCACCAGCTCGCCCTCCGGCAGCCCGAGGTAGGCGGCGTAGGCCGCGACGAACCTGGCCTCCGCCTCGTACGGGTGCGGGAGCAGGGCGCGAGGATCGAGATCGCGCAGTGCCGCCGCGACGGCGGGGGGCGGGCCGTACCGATTGGCGCAGGTGCTCAGGTCGAGGTAGTCGCGGCCCGGCGGGAGGTCGCGCAGGTCACCGCCCTGCGGCAGCGGCCGGGTGGATGGGGACATGTCTGCTCTCCTAGTCGGCCAGCGCCGGGACGCCGGCGCCGGTGAGCGAGTCGAGTGCCGCGCCGACGTCCGTCGGCGAGCGGTCGAGGAGCGCGCCCAGGCACAGCCGCAGCGCGGTCTCGGCCAGCGGGTCGGACTCCACCGGGAAGGCCGGGCTCGACCGGCGCGCGGCCCGCAGCCGCGCGGTCCGCGCCGCCAGCTCGCCCGGTGAGCGCTCGGCCCGCACGGCGTCGGCGAAGATGCCGGCGAGCTCGTCCATGTCGCCGCCGCGCAGCCCGCGGTAGGTGGGCTCGTTCAGGCCGACGCGGAGCGCCTGGTGCGCGATCCCGGGCAGGTCCTGGAAGTTGACCCGCAGCCCGGCGGCGTAGAGCCGGTCCGCCGCCACCCGGGCGGGCAGGCCGACGGCCTGGGTATCGAGCCAGATCTGGTGCCCGGCGGTGAACCCGCGCCCGGCCGCCTCCACGGGCAGCCCGCGCTCGTGCAGGTTCCTCGCGAAGCGCCGGGTGTTGTCCAGTACGGCTCGCGCGTAGCCGGGCCCGCCGAAGTCGCGGAACTCCACCAGCGCGAGCCCGAGGCTGAGCGTCGCGCCGAAGTGGTGGCTGCTGATCAGGTAGTCCTGCGCCTGCCCGAACCGCTCGGCGAGGTCGTCGCGCCTGGTGCAGAAGACCGCCTTCTGCGGCCCTGGGAAGGTCTTGTGGGTGGACCCGCCGAAGCTGTCGGCGCCGCAGTCGAGCGGGTTGGGGAAGGCCCTGCCGAGCACCAGCCCCATCCAGTGGCTGACGTCCACGTGCACGACCACGTCCTCGTCCACCTCGCGCACGTGCCTGACGAGCTCGGCCACGTCCAGCGGGAACAGGCAGTTGGACTGGTCGACGTAGATCAGGCCGGGCCGCCGCTCGGCGACCAGGCGGGCCGCGGCGCGGTAGTCGATCGTGTGCGGGTCGGGCCCGCCGATCGTGGCCACCCGCTGGCCGAGGCGTCCGGCGATGTCCGGGGTGGCGTAGTGGCCGCCGTTGCCCTGGTCGACCGTGACCACCGTCGAACCCGGCGGCCCGCCGAGCGCGGCGAGGACCACTGTCATCGCGTTCAGCCCGCTCAGCGGCCGGACCGAGACGTGCGGGGCGTCGGCGAGCTCGCGCAGCAGCGGCAGCGTGACGGCGGTCTCGACGTCGGCGGCCAGGGCCGCGCCGCGGAAGTGCCAGCGCTCGTCGCTGAGCTCCTCATTGAAGAAGTAGCGGTGGTAGGTGTCAAGCAGCAGCGGCAGCTTGGCCAGGCCGGACATGGCGTTCTCCGAGGGCACCAGGTTCAGCGTGCGGCGGGCTTGGTGCTCGTTCTCCAGGAGCGTCTGCAGGATGTCCTGGACCGTCGGCGTCTGGGTCATCGGTCCTCCTCGGAAGCCGGGTCCCGCTTGATCACCTCGATGCTCCGGCGCGGCCCTGTCACGCCTCTTTCGCGGCGGTATCGCCGGGCGGATGAGCGAGGCGATCAGGGCGGGGTCGGCGTCCTCCACGACGCCGTTGGACACCAGGAGCTGGGTGAGCGCGCCGCGCGTCCACTCGGGCTGGTCCAGGCCGAACTCGGCGGGCGGGCGCGCGAGCACGCGCAGCGCCTCGCGTTCCTCCTCCACGCTGGGCTCCACCGGGTCGCCGCGGTCGTATCCGGGGGCCAGCGAGTCGAAGCCGTCCCGGTTGAAGTTGGCGATGACGGCGCGCACCCGGCGTTCGCTCATGAGGACGCGCTGGCTGATCGAGGCGGCGTTCCAGCCCGTGGCCGCGAGCATGACGACCTTGGCGCGCTGCCAGGTGACCGCCGAGCCCGGCGGCCGGCTCACCAGCCGCCACAGCCGCCCGAGCTCGGCCTCGCTGAGCTGTCTGATGGCGGGCCCGCCGACGCGGCGCCTGACCGGCAGCCGGCGGGAGATGGGCTCGACCGCGGTGGTGAGCCGGGCGCTCCAGCGGCCGAGCAGGGCGTCCCAATCCAGCAGGGCGGCGGGGGTGGCTCGGTCGAGGTCGCCCAGGTCCGCCTCGAGCAGTGCCTCGTAGGCGGCGGGCGGCACGCCGGGCGGCAGCGCCACGGCCAGCCCTGTGCGCGAGTCCTCCAGGCGCACACCGTGGCGCTTGCCCCAGGTCCGCTCGTCGGCGCGCATGTCGAGCAGCGTCTGGACGACGCCCGCCAGCCCGGGCGCGCCCGGTCCCGCGGCGAAGGCGGCCAGGAAGGGGCTGAGGCAGGCGTTGACCACGATGAGGAAGGCGGAGGTGGGGGGCGGGCCGCCGTAGGAGTGGCCCTCGGCCACGGCCTCCATCCCGACCTCGGCGAAGGCCCGCTCGATTCGGCGCACCTCCGCGGCGCTGGGCCCGGTGTCGAGCAGCACGCGTACCCGGTTCACCAGCGCACCTCCCGCCTGGTCAGCAGGTGCTCGGCGGGCACGCCACGGGCCTGGCAGCCCTTGAGGAACTCGGCGACCTGCTTGAGCTGGTAGGACTCCGGCGTGTAGCTGGTGGCCATGATGTGCTGGAGCCACGGTTCCTGCCCCATGGCGTACACGTAGGCGTGGCCGGCCTGCAGGCGGTCGACGATGTCGAGGGCCTGGGCCGCGTCGGAGCCCGACAGTTTCCTGGTCAGCGCCATCTTCCTGGGCACCGGGCAGGTGAACAGGGGGCTGTAGAGCCAGGTCAGGGGCGCTCCGTCGCACTCCATGCCGATGAAGGCGTGGTCGGCGGGCCCGAGCGCCTTGCTGATGTCGCCGTAGAGCTCTGCCTCCAGCCCGGAGGAGTCGGCGCCGACGAAGACGCTCCGGTCCGCGATGCGCACCCAGTAGGTGGACTTCGCCCGGATGTCGAGGTCGCAGTGCTCGCCGAGGAACGGCGTGGCCACGATGGATCCGCCGTCGAAGGGTAGCTCGTCGAAGTCGTCCACCTCGATGACGGGGAACCCGAAGTGCTCGAGCAGGAGCCGGATCGAGGGGTCCTGCCGGTGGCCGCCGCCGCTGCGCGGCACCACCACGGTGCCGACCTTGTGCCGGATCTGCAGCAGCGTCTCGAGTACGACGTGGTCCTGGTGACCGTGGGTGATCAGCGCGTAGTCGATGCGATCGGGCAGGTCCTCGTAGGTGAACCGGTCGCCGGCGCCGGTGTCGGAGCTGACGAACGGGTCGACCATGATCGTGGCAGTCGGGCTCTGCATGACCAGGCAGGCGTGCCCGAAGTAGCGGATCCGGCCGCCGCTCTCGACGTGCCGGTCGGCGGGCGGCGCGTAGTCGGCGGTGAGCAGGGCGTCGAGGCCCGCGGCGGCCGCGTCGTCGCCGACGCCGAGCGCCTCGCGCAGCTCCCCGAGCGGTACGGGCCGCGTCCTGGAGGCGAACAGGCGGTCGATCCCCGGATGGGCGAGCGGCACGTCGAGCCGGAGGTGGCCAGGCGCGGGCAGGCGGGGCGTGCTCAGCACGAAGGGCGGCTCGCTCCCGTCGTCGATCGACAGCTCCACCGACTGCCGCTCCGGTCGGTAGTGGAGGCTGCGGTAGAGCAGGCTCTCCATGAAGCGCAGCTGCGGGTTGTTGCCCATGTCGTAGACGAGCTCCACGTAGCCGCGCAGCGCGGGCGGCAGCTGGGCGTAGAGCGGGCTGAGGTCGTAGCCCGTGGCCTGGGCGCGCAGCAGCTCGTCGGCCTGCTTGACGGCCCCGGCGAAGTCGAGCGTGGCCCGGTTGTCCCTGGCGATGGCGTCGCGCAGGCGACGCACCTCCTCCACCCGGGAGACGTCCACGTTGAGGAAGAATCCGCCCTTCATCTTGGGGTTGGCCACGGCGGCGGCGTGCACCTCCGGCTGGGCAACGAAGGAGTCCAGCATCGGCAGGTGGAGGTTGGCCAGGTTCATCGCGCCGGTCACCGGCGCGGCCACGTGCAGCCAGGCGACGAAGGAGTCGATCAGTCCCTCGATCCTGACGTTGGGTCTGACGAAGCGAGGTTCGGCGTTCACAGCAGGCTCCTGAGGTTGGCGAGCAGGTCCGCCAGCAGGCGCCGCGCGGTCCGCTCGGTGTGGATGGCGGTTGAGTAGGTCAGGGCGACGTCCAGGCGGCCGGCGTACTCGGAGGCGTTCACCTCGAGCAGGTGGGGCCGGGTGCCGGTGTCGCTCGCGGCGGGGGTGATCCGGCCGGTGGCCGGGACGAAGGGGCCGCCCCGGCCTGGGTGGGCGTCCCTGCGACCCAGGTAGTTCAGGCAGACCTGCGGGGCGGGCAGGCGGGCGAGCCGTTTGGCGTGCTCGTCGCCGCGCGAGTACCGCACGGCCGCGTAGGCGACCCCGTCGAGCGGCGCCTCGCCCAGCCGCGCGGTGACGGCCTCCAGCGCGGCGGCCGGATCGCAGCCGGGCGGCAGGGGCAGGTCAAGCGGGTAGTAGGTGGTGAAGTAGCCGACGGTCCTGGACAAGTCCACGTCGTCGAACAGGTCCTCCCTGCCGTGCGATTCCAGCTCCACCAGCGCGCCGTCGTCGCCCGACCAGCCGGACAGGGTCACCGCGAGCGCCGCGAGCAGCAGGTCCCGCATCCTGGCGGGACGGGCGGGCAGGTCGAGGGCCGCGTGCTCGGTCGCCGCGGAGGCCGCCGTGTTCTCGCCCTCCGGGTGGTCGACGGGCAGGGGGCGGCGGCGGGGGGCGGGAAGCCGGTGGAGGGCCTCGTCGGAGCGGGCGTACGCGGCCAGCCTGCGTGCCCAGTCGGCGAACGGGGTGCTCGCGGGTGGGAGGTCGACGGGTTCGGCGGCGGTCAGCCGTACGTAGGCTCTGGTCAGGTCGTCCACCAGGAACTGCCAGGACACGCCGTCCACGACCAGCCGGTGCGCGAGCAGCACCAGCTCGTCGGGCTGCCCAGCGGTTCGGGGGAACAGCAGCGCGCCGAAGACCGGGCCGTGCTCGGGATCCAGCCGCCTGCCCGCCTCGGCGGCGTGCCGCACCATCTCCTCGACGCCGCCGGCGTCGTCGGCGTCGACAGCGCGGAGCAACCGCGCGTGCTCCCGCTCTGCCACCGCCTGGCCGTCACCGCGCAGCCGCAGCCGCAGCGCGTCGTGGTGGGCGACGACGGCGTTCAGCGCCCGTTCCAGCAGCTCCCGGTCGGCGGGCGGGTCGACCAGGAGGTGCACCGACTGGGTGAAGTCGGCGTGATCGGTATCGAGTTCCAGGAAGCGACGCTGGGCGGGCGCGAGCGGGACGACTGTCCCCGACGCCACGCCGCCCGTCGCGGGGCCCGGCGGGCTCGCGCAGGCGTCGGCCTGCCGGGCCACTCCGGCCACCGTACGGCCGGCCAGGATCATGCGCGGCGAGAGGGGTAGCCCGGCGCGGCGGGCGGCCGAGACGACGTTGAGGCTGAGGATCGAGTCGCCGCCCAGCTCGAAGAAGTCGTCGTCGGCGCCGGCCCGGCGCAGGCCGAGCACCTGGCAGAAGATCCCGGCGAGCACCCGCTCGGCAGCGCTGCCTGGCGCCTGGTAGGGGCGCGAGGGCTCTTCGCCGCCGGGCGCGGGCAGCTGCCGCCGGTCCACCTTCCCGCCGGGGCCTACCGGCAGCGCCGCGAGCGGAACGAACGTGGCGGGGATCAGGTACGGCGGCAGCCGCCTGCTCAGCTCCTCCCGTAGCGAGTGGTGGTCACCGACCACGTAGGCGACCAGGCGCCCGTCGCGGGCCACGACCACCGCGCCCGTCACACCCGGCAGCTCGAGCAGGCGCTGCTCGACCTCGCCCGGCTCGACCCGGTATCCGCGGATCTTGACCTGCTCGTCGGAGCGGCCGAGGTAGTCCAGCGCGCCATCCTCGCGGCGCACGGCGACGTCGCCCGTCCGGTACAGCCGGGAACCGGGCGGGCCATAAGGATCGGGGACGAACCGCTCGGCGGTGGCCGCGGGCCTGCCCGCGTATCCCCTGGCCACGCCGGGTCCCGCGACGCACAGCTCGCCGCGCGCGCCGACCGGCACGGGCGCGAGCGCGCGGTCGAGGACGTGCAGGCGCATGTTCGCGATGGGCCGCCCGATGGGCAGCGCGCCCGTCCCGTCCGCCGGGTCCCACTCGTGCACGGAGCATCCGACGACGGTCTCGGTCGGGCCGTACTCGTTGACGATCCGGCAGCGCGGCGCGATCCGCCGCCAGGCCTGGACCGTGCTGGACTTGAGCGCCTCGCCGCCGACCACCAGGCAGCCCACGGACTCGATCCGCTCGCCGTCGAGCTCGGCGCAGAGCAGGTCGAGGTGCGCGGGGGTGAGCTTGAGCAGGCTGAAGCGCTCGCCGCCGCGCAGCAGCCCGGCCAGGGCGGCGGCGTCGGTGGGCTCCGGGATCATCGTCACGGCCCGCCCGGCGACCAGCGGCACGAGCAGGTTGGTGACCGAGAGGTCGAAGGCGGCCGAGCCGAGCATCGGCGCCCCGCACCCGGACCCGGCCCGGTAAGCGCGCGCGGCCCAGAGCAGGTAGTTGGCCAGCCCACCGTGGGTGACCATGACGCCCTTCGGCCGGCCGGTAGAGCCGGAGGTGAAGATCGCGTACACCACGTCGTCGGGGTGCGTCTCCCGTGGCGGCCGCGATCGAACGGGCGCCAGCCCCGCCACGACGTCGCGGGTGAGCACCACCCGGGCGCCGCTGTCGTCCAGTGCGGCGGCGTTCCGCTCGGGCGGGTTGGCCGGATCGAGCGGCACGTAGGCGGCGCCCGACTTGACGATGCCCATCAGGCCGGCCACCAGGTCGGCCCCCAGCTCGGCGTGGATCCCCACGAAGTCGCCCCTGCCGGCGCCGAGGGAGCGCAGGTGCCAGGCCACCGCGTTGGCGCGCGCGTCCACCTCCGCGTACGTGACGCGCTCGCCCTCGGCGGTGACCAGGGCGGTCGCCGTGGGCTCCGCCGCGGCGCGGGCCTCGAACAGGTCGGGCAGCAGGCCCTCGCCGAGGTCGCGCGCGGTCGCGTTACAGCGCGGGTCGAGCTCCTCCTCAGGCAGGCAGGGGGCGAGCGCGTCGCCGTCCGGGTCGGCGCACATGGCCTCGAGCACGAGCCGGTACATCCGGCCGAGCCGCGCGCCGTTGGCGCGGCTGATGAGCCGTGGATGGATGGTGAGGTCGACGGTGCCGAGCTTGAAGACCGTGACCGACAGCGGGAACTCGTTCGGGCTGTCGTCCAGCGTGCCCGCCCCGACCCGGTCGAAGTCGATCATCCGGAAGTCGAGGTAGTTGAACATCACCTCGTTCAGCCGCCTGCCCCCCGCCAGCTCGCGCTGGATGGCGGGCACGGGCAGCCGCCGGTACGGCCAGAGCTCGATCTCGCGGGCGAAGACGTCCTCGACGAGCCGCCGCCAGGTCTGCGCGGAGAGGCCGAAGCCGAACGGCACCGTGTTGAGGTACATGCCGAGGACCCGGTCGGCGCCGAGCACCTCGGGCCTGGCGTCGCACACCAGCCCGCTGGAGAAGGCCTCCTGGTCGGTCAGCATGCTCATGACCTTCAGGTGCGCGGCGTGCAGGACGCTCTTGAGCGGCACCCCGCTGCCCTCGGCCAGCTCCGCCAGCTGGTCCGCGAGGTCGTCGAAGAGCACTTCGACCTTGTACGGCCGGCCGTCTTCCCCAGGCCCGCCCGCCCACGCGGCGGGCAACGCCAGCGGCGGGTAACGCTCGACGACCCCCTGCCAGAAAGCCTGGTCCTCCGGGCTGTCGAGCGCCTCCTGCTCGGCCTTGACGAAGTCGGCGAACCGGACCTCCGGCAGATCGGGCAGGTCGGCGGCGCGCCCGGCGGCAAGCTGCCGGTAGCAGTCCAGCAGCTCCATGAGCATGACGTTGTAGCTCCAGCCCTCGAGCACCGCGTGGCACTCGCTGACCGTCAGCGCCCACGACTCCCCGTCCCAGACGTGCACGACGGCCCGCAGCAGCGAGGGGCGGCCCAGGTCGAACAGGGTGGCGCGCTCGCGCGTCATGACGCCTTCGATGAGTGCGGCCCGCTCCGGCTCGGGGACGTGCCGGGCGTCGCGCACGTCCACGCGCAGCTCGGCGTGCTCGTGCACGAGCTGCATCGGCGTCGAGTAGGAGGTGACGTCGATGGCGGTGCGCAGTGCCTCGTGCCGGGCAACCACGGTCGCGGCGGCGGCGCGGAACGCCGCGGCGGAGAACGGGTGCCCGTCGCGGACGGTGAACGTCGTGGTGTTGTGGTAGTTGTTGGCCGCGCCGTCGGCCAGCATCTCGTAGACCATCCCGGCCTGGACGAGCGAGAGCGGGTAGGCGTCGGTCAGCCCGCCGGGCAGCCGGTCGGCGTCCTGCGGCGCGACCAGCTCGAACGGCCGGGCGCCCGCGTGCGCGGCGGCCCTGCCGGTCCTGGTCCCGAGCAGCTCGCACAGCGCGTCGACGGTGGGGTGCTCGAAGACGTCCTGGACGGCCAGGTCCAGTTCGGCCGCGCGGAGCGCCCCCACCAGCGCCACGGCGCGCAGCGAGTCGCCGCCGAGGTCGAAGAAGTTGTCGTCGGCCCCCACCTCGGCCAGCCCGAGCACCTGCCCCCAGGCGGCTGCGACGGTGACATGCAGCTCCGAGGCCAGCTCGGCGGGCGCCGCGCCGGGCAGCAGGTCGTCGCGGTCGGGGCTGGGCAGCGCCGCGTGATCGGTCTTGCCGTTGGCGGTCAGCGGGATCGCCTCGATCGGCACGACGACGGCAGGCACCAGGTAGGGCGGCAGCCGCCGGGACAGATGCTCGCGCAAGTCCGCGGGCGAGCGCTGTCCCGGCTCGGGGACGACGTAGGCGATCAGCCGCCCGTCGCGGGCGATGACGACCGCGGCGGCCACGTCGGGCGCCTCGCGTAGGCACTGCTCGACCTCGCCCGGTTCGATCCGGTATCCGGCGATCTTGACCTGGTCGTCGGCGCGGCCGATGAACTCCAGCTCGCCGCCAGGCAGCACCCGTCCGAGGTCGCCGGTCCTGTACAGGCGCGAGCCCGGCGGACCGAAGGGATCGGGGACGAACCGCTGCGCGCTCGCCGCGGCCAGGTCGCGGTAGCCGCGTGCCACCTGGGCGCCTCCGACGTGGATCTCGCCGACCACGCCGACGGGCGCGAGCTTGCCCGCTTCGTCCAGGACGTAGGCGGTGGTGCCCGGGGCGGGACCGCCGATGGGCAGCGTCGCCGCGGGCGTGGGGGCTGCCGTGTGTGCGGCGTTGGCCACGGTGATCTCGGTGGGACCGTACTCGTTGACTACGCGGGCGCCGTCGCCGGCGAGCTCGCGCCAGCTCTCGTACAGCCTGGTGGGGAAGGCCTCGCCGCCGACCACGAGCGTCCCGCACAGGCCCGCGGCCTGTTCTGGGCCGAGCTGCCGCACGAGCAGCTCGAGGTGGCCGGGGGTGAGCTTGACGAAGTCGTACGGCCCGGCCGCGGCGAGCTCGGCGCCCAGCCGGCCCGGCGGCAGCCCCTCGGGCAGCATCCGCACGGGAGCGCCGGTCACCAGCGGCACGTACAGGCTGGTGACGGCCAGGTCGAAGGCGGGTGAGGAGAGCAGCGGCGCGCCGTGGCCCGCCCCGGCGTAGCGCTCCTTCGCCCACGAAAGGTAGGCGCGCAGGCCGGCGTGGGAGACGAGGACGCCCTTGGGGCGGCCGGTGCTGCCCGAGGTGTACACGGTGTAGGCGAGCGAGTCGGGATCGACCGACACGTCCAGGGGCTCCCCGCTCAGCTCTGCCGCCTCGGCCGGGTCGACCGCGCGTGTTCCGTGGCCGCCTGGCGAGTCCGTGACCACCAGCCGGGCGCCGCTTCGCGAGAGCACGTCCGCCAGCCGGGCGGGCGGGTGCGACGGGTCGAGCGGCACGTACGCGGCCCCGGCCCGCCAGACGCCCAGCAGCGCAGGCAGCAGGTCGGGCCCGCGGCCCAGGCACACGCCCACGCACGACTCGGGCCCGGCGCCCAGCTCGCGCAGCCGCCTGGCGATCCGGTTGGCTCGCCGGTCGAGCTCGGCGAAGCTCACCGCGACGCCGCCGGAGACGACGGCCGGGGCGTCCGGGGTGGCGGCGGCCCAGCGGGCGACCGCTTCCGACGGGGTCTCCACGACCGGGGCTGCCGGGGGGCGGCGGAGGAGCCGGCGGCGCTCGGCCTCGTCCAGGAGGTCCAGGTCGCCGACGCGGGTGTCCGGGGCGTCGGCCACGTGCTCGAGCAGGCGCAGGTAGCGGCGGGCGAGGCGGTCTGCCGTATCGCGGTCGAACAGCGCCGTGGCGTACTCGACCGCCCCGTAGAGCGCGCCACCGGGCAGCTCGGCGAGCTGGAGCGTGAGGTCGTACTTGGCGACCGTACTCGCCAGGTCGACGGGCTCGGCCACCAGTCCAGGCAGCCGCACCTCGTGCGGCGGCTCCTCCAGCAGGTCGAACATCACCTGGAACAGCGCGCTGCGGGAGGCGGAGCGGTTCCGGTCCAGCTCGGTCAGCCGCTGCACGGGCACGTCGCGGTGCTCGAGCGCGTCCAGGACGGCCGAGCGGTTGTCCCGCAGCAGGTCCGCGAAGGCCGGGTCGCCGCTCCAGGCGGCCCGCATCACCACGGTGTCCAGGAGGAACCCGATCAGCCCCTGCTCCTCGCGCCGGGTCCTGCCGCCCACCGCGGAGCCGACCGCGACGTCGGGCGTCCCGGTGTGGCGTGCCAGGAGCGCCTGGAAGGCAGTGAGCAGCACCACGTACAGGGTGGTGTCGTGGCGGCGGGCGACCTCGCGCAGCCGCAGGGTGAGCTCGGCGGGCACCTGGAAGGGATGCCTGTCACCGGCCTGGTCACGCGTGTGCGGCCGGGGCCTGTCGGTGGGCAGCTCCACGGGCCGCAGGCCGTCGAGCCTGCCGCGCCAGTACTCCAGGCGCCGTTCGAGCAGCTCGCCCGACATCCTGGCGCGCTGCCAGGCGGCGTAGTCGGCGTACTGCGTGGGCAGCGGCTCCAGGTCCGCGGGTTCGCCAGCGACGGCGGCTCGGTAGAGCTCGCCGAGCTCCTGCCACAGGACGCCGAGCGACCAGTCGTCGCAGGCGATGTGATGCAGGACGATTACCAGCAGGTGGGCGTCCCGGCCGGTCCGGTAGAGCCGGACGCGGCAGGGGTGCTCGGCCGCCAGGTCGATGGGCCGGGCGGCGTCCTGCTCGGCCTGCTCCAGAGCGCGTTCCTCGGCCCCGGGCAGGTGCGACAGGTCCGTCACGGGCAGCTCGACGGGCGCGTGCGGGTCGATGACCTGCACGGGCGCCTGGGGCTGCTGTGTCGGCTGCGGGTAGCGGGTGCGCAGGATCTCGTGCCTGGCCACCACCTGGTCGACCGCCTGCCGCAGCGCCGCCACGTCCAGGGCCCCGCGCAGCCGCAGCACGAGCGGCACCAGGTACGCGGGGCTGGCGGGGTCGAGCTGGTGCAGCAGCCACATGCGCTCCTGCCCGAAGGACAGGGGCAGCGGCGCGTTCCTGTCCGCGCGCGGGATGGCGTGGGTGACGGCGCGAGACCCGGTGCGCGCGCGGCCGGTCAGCCTCCTGCGGATGATCTCCGCGCGCAGGTCGGTGTTGCTGGTCATACTCTCGACTCCTCCTCGCTCGTGCACTCCGCCCGCAGCTCTTCCTCGGTCATCCGCTCGACCTCGGCGCGCACCTGCTCCTCCACGGCCTCGGCCAGCGCCGCCACGGTGGGCCGGTCGAACACGCCACGCAGCGGCACCTCCACGCCGAACTCCTCGCCGACCAGGGCCACGAGCCTGGCGGCGAGCAGCGAGTGGCCGCCCGCCTGGAAGAAGTCGTCCCCGGTGCCCACCTCGACGCCGAGCAGCTCCGTCCAGATCTCGACCAGCCGCTCCTCGACGACGGTGCGCGGCGCCGTGCGTGCCTCGGGCGCGATGGCGCCGGAGGCGTCCGGCTCGGGCAGCGCGCGGTGGTCGGTCTTGCCGGACGCGGTGCGCGGGATCGCGTCGATCGCGGTGAGCACCGAGGGGACCAGGTATCCAGGCAGCCGTTCGCGCAGGTGCTCGGCCACCTCGCGCGGGCTCGGCCCATCCGGTACGGCAGGCACGAAGAACCCCGCCAGCCGGAGGTCACCCCCCACGGCCCAGGGCGTGACGGCCGCGTCGGCCACCCCGTGATGCGCCGTGATCGCGTGCTCGATCTCGCCGGGTTCGACGCGGACCCCGCGGATCTTGACCTGCCGGTCCACCCGGCCGAGGAACGTGATGGTCCCGTCCGGGCGGCGGACGGCGCGGTCGCCCGTCCGGTACAGCCTGCCCCCGGCCTCGAACGGGTCGGGCAGGAACGCGGCGGCCGTGAGCGCGGGCTGACCCAGGTAGCCCCGGGCCACGCCGGTGCCGCCGACGTACAGCTCGCCGGGGATGCCGGCGGGCTGCTCGCGCAGGTCCGCGTCCAGGACGTGGACCCGGTTGCCCGTGATGGGCCCGCCGATCGTGACGGCCCCCTCCCCGCGCGCGTCGCCTTGCCCGCACGCGTGGTGGGTGGAGTCGATGGCGGCCTCGGTGACCCCCCAGTGGTTGTGCAGGATCGCTCCCCGCCCGCCCAGGGTCTCGACGAAGCACCGGACCAGGCCGGGGTCGAGCGCCTCACCGCTGGTGCCGACGTGCCGCAGCGCGTCGAGCTCGGCGAGCCGCCGCTCGTCCAGCTCCGCCAGGATCAGCCGGAGCATGCTGGGCACGAACAGCATCGCGGTGATCCGGTGCCGGGCGGCCGCGGTGAGGATGGCGGCGGGGTCGCGGTGCTCGCCGGGCGGCAGGACGACCACGCGCCCACCGGCCAGCAACGGCCAGAAGCACTCGACCGGCGCGTCGTCGAAGACCACCGTGGTCTTCTGCAGGACCGCCTCGCCCGGCGCAAGCGGCATGGTCTCCTGCATGGCCAGCAGCCGGTTGACCCAGCCGCGGTGCGTGCACAGCACGCCCTTGGGCCGTCCGGTCGAGCCCGAGGTGTAGTAGATCGCCACGGCCCCGTCCGGCGAGACCGGTCTGGTGTAGCCGGGTCCCGTCAGGCACTCCAGCGTGACGGGCAGGTCGGCGCCGGGCCCACCGGTCGGCGGCGAACCGGGGTCGATCAGGCAGACGGGAGCGCCGGCCGCGGCCAGGGTGTCGGCCACCCGGGACGCCGGGTAGTCGGGTTCGAGTGGCACGAAGCAGCCGCCCGCCTTGAGCACCGCCAGCAGCGCGGTGACCAGCTCGGGCGAGCGCTCCATCCGGACGCCCACCGGTGTCTCCAGGGTGACGCCCAGGTCGCGCAGGCGCCGGGCGAGAGCCCCGGCTCGGGCGTCGAGCTCGGCGTAGGTCAGCTTCCGCTCGCCGTACTCGACCGCGATCGCGTCCGGGGTGCGGGCGCGCTGCCGCTCGATCAGCTCGTGCACCGCGAGCGGCGGCCGGTCGCGGGCGGTGTCGTTCCACCCGAGCTCGGCGGGGGTGCGCAGGTCGAGCTCGGACAGCGGGGTGTCGGGGCCGGCGGACACCAGCTCGGCCAGCCGTACGAACCGGGCGGCGAGCAGCTCGACGCTCTCGCGGTCGAACAGGGCGGTGGCGAATTCCACGGTGCCGGTGTACGAACCGTCCGCCTGCTCGGCGAGCGTCATCGTGAGGTCGAACTTGGCCAGCCGCCAGGCGGCGAGCACGGCGGCCTCGACCTCGCGCCCGTCCTCGGCGGCGGCATCGGCCAGCTCGAACATGACCTGGACGAGCGGGGTGCGCGAGGGATCGCGCTCGGGTTGCAGCTCGTCGACCAGCCGCTCGAACGGCAGCTCCTGGTGGGCGAAGGCGCCGAGCGCGGCCTGCCGTACCCGATCGGTCAGGGCACGGAAGGACTGCTCGCCGCCGGTCGCGCAGCGCAGGACCAGGGTGTTAACGAAGAAGCCGACGAGGTCGTCCAGCTCGGGCCGCACCCTGCCGGCCACGGGGGTGCCCACGGCCACGTCGTCCTGGCCGCTGTAGCGGCGCAGCAACTCGGCGAAGACCGCGAGCAGCGCCATGAACGGCGTCGCCCCCGACTGCCTGCCGAGCTCCGCCACCTGGCGGGCCGTCTGCGCGGGCAGGCGCACCTCGACGGTGTCGCCGTCCGGTCGCCAGCGCGGCGGCCTGGGCCGGTCGGTGGGCAGTTCCAGCGGGGCGAGCCCGTCGAGCTCGCGCCGCCAGTAGCCGATCAGCCGCTCCATCGGCTCCCCGTCGAGCCGGTCGCGCTGCCAGCGGGCGAAGTCGGCGTAGCTCTGCCGGGGCGCCGGGGCAGGCGCCCCCGCGTGCAGCAGTTCGGCCAGCTCCCGGCGCAGCACGCCCATCGACCAGCCGTCGCACGCGATGTGATGGACGACCAGCAGGAGCACGCCACTGTCACGGATCAGCCTGGCCCGCCACACCGGCCCGCGTTCCAGGTCGAAGCCGCCGCGCAGCTCCTCGGCGACCACCTGCGCGAGCGGCCTGCCGCGTACGGCCTCCAGGTCGATGACCGGTTCTGGGTCCACGACCTGGACGGGTTCGCCCCGCTCGACTTCGTAACGTGTGCGCAGGACCGCGTGCCTGGCCGCCAGCGCTTCCAATGCCGCGCGCACCTGATCCTCGCCCGCGTCCTCCGGTACGGCGACGCCGAGCGGCACGAGGTACTCGGGGTTGCCGGGCTCGAGCCGGTCGAGGAACCACAGCCGCTGCTGCCCGAACGACAGCGGTGCCCGCGCACCGGCGACCCCGGGGGCCAGTGGCTCGGCGTCCACCCGGTAGGTGGCCACGAGCCGGGCCTGCGCCTCGACGGTCACGGCGGTGAACAGCTCGCGCAGCGGGACGTGCGCCCCGGACTCGGCACGCAGCCGGGAGGAAAGCTTGGCCAGGGTGAGCGAGTCGCCGCCAAGGCGGAAGTAGTCGTCGTGCACACCCACCCCGTCGACGCCGAGCAGCTGCGACCACACCCCGGCCACCAGCCGCTCCGCCGCGGTGCGCGGTGGCGGACCGCCGGGCTCGCTCGGCGCCGGAGCGGGCGGGAGCGCTGCACGGTCGAGCTTGCCCGCGTAGGTCAGCGGCAGCGCGTCCAGGTGCACGAACGCGCCGGGCACGCAGTGGGCGGGCAGCCGCTGGAGCAGGTAGTGACGCAGCCGGTCACCGCCGAGTGCCGGGTCGCCGGTGTGGTAGGCGATCAGGCGGGTCCTGCCGCGCTCGGTCACCGGGAGCACCGCGGCGGCGTTCACCGCGGGGTGCGCCGCCAGCGCCCGCTCCACCTCGCCCGGCTCGACCCGGGCGCCCGACACCTTGACCTGGTGGTCGATCCGGCCCACGAACATCAGCTCGCCGTCCGGGTCCCGGCGGACCAGATCGCCCGTGCCATACATCCGCTCCCCCGGGCCGTGGAACGGGTCGGGCAGGAACCGGGCGGCGGTCAGCGCGGGACGGCCCAGGTAGCCGCGCGCCAGGGCGGGGCCGCTGACGTGGAGCTCGCCGACCACCCCGTCGGGGACGGGCCCGCCGTCCAGGCCGAGGATCATCAGGCCGACCCCGGCCAGCGGGCGGCCGATCGGGACGGGGCCGTCTACCGCGTCCTCGCGCCAGCGGCTCTCGGTGATGCCGACGGAGCATTCCGTCGGGCCGTAGGCGTTGACCAGCTCGACCTGGCGGTCGTCGACGACCCGCCTGGCCAGCGCGCCGTCGAGCCTGTCGCCGCCGCTGTAGATCAGGCGGAGGGCGTCCGGCTCGGCGGGCTGGGCGTCGCGCTCGTGCCAGCCGGGCTCGGCGGACAGCGCGTCCAGCATGGACGGAACCGCCTGGAGCACGGTGACGCGCCCGTCGTGGACCGACCGCGCGACGGTCTCGGCCGAGTGTTCGGCCTCCTCCGGCGCGATCACGAGCGTGGCCGAGGCGAGCAGCGGCACGAACGTCTCCCACACGGCGGCGTCGAAGCCGATGCCGCTACGGAGCATGACGCGGTCGGCGGGGGTGATGCCGCGGCGCGTGACGGTGTCCAGGACGCGGGCGGCCACGCCGCCGTGGGTGGCGACCACGCCGTTGGGGACGCCGGTGGATCCGGAGGTGTAGATGACGTACGCGGCGCCGTCCGGATGAACGGGAGCCGGTGGCCTCTGGCCGCAGGCCTGAACGTGTGCCTGGTCGAGGCGGAGGATGTCCGCCGGCGCGCCGTACAGGGCCGCGGGCGGGGACGCCTCGGTGACGACCAGGCTCGCCTTCGCGTCGGCGAGCAGCGTGGCGACCCGCTCCGCGGGGAGCCGGGGGTCGAGCGGGAGGTAAGCGGCGCCGCACTTGAGGATGCCGAGAATCGCCACCACTAGCGCGGGCGAGCGCCACGCGCAGATGCCGACCACGTGCTCGGGGCCCGCGCCCGCGGCGTGCAGCCAGCCGGCGAGCCGTTCGGCCTGGGCGTCGAGCTCGGCGTAGGTGAGGTGCTGCCCGTGCTCGTCCTCGACGGCGACACGGTGCGGGGTGGCGGCGGCCCGCTCGGCGAACAAGCCGTGCAGCGTCCCCGGATGGCTGCTGGGCTCGCCCTCGCCTCCCGCCACCTGCCTGGCCGTCGCGGACGGCCCCAGGGCGAACGGCCGGGGGTCGGCGCCCGGGTTGGCGGCCATGCTCTCCAGGACCTCACGCAGGATCGCCGCCATGCGCTCGCCGTAGCAGCGTTCCACCAGATCGCGGCGGCCGTTGAGGAGGATCCTGTCCCCCGCCACGGTCACGTCGAGGGCGATCTCCGACTGCCCGAGGTCGAGCGTCCTGTCCAGGTCCACGCTCGTCCGGTCCACCACGTGGAAGTCGACGTAGTTGAACAGGACGTCGACGAGCCGCCCGTGGCCCTGCCACTCGTGCTGGATCTCGCCGAGCGGGAAGCGCCGGTGCGGCCAGATCGCCTCGTGCTCGCCCGCCACCCTGCGGACCAGCTCGCGCCAGCTCAGGGCCTCCAGCGAGAGCGCCAGCGGCACGGTGTTGAGGAAGAGTCCCACCACCCGGTCGCCGTCGCGCTCCTCGGGGCGGCCGTTGCACACCAGGCCGCTGACGAAGCGCTCCTGTCCGGTGATCGCGCCGAGGGTGCGTAGGAAGGCGGCATGGACCACGTGCCTGACGTGCGCGTCCGCCGCGGAGGCCAGCCTGCGCAGGTCGGGCCAGAGGTCGTCGGCGGGCACCTCGATGCTGTAGTAGCCGCTGCCGCCGCCCCAGCGCTCGGGCAGCGCCCACGGCTCGGCGTCGCGCACCAGGTCGCGCCAGAAGGCGCGCGCCTGGGAAGACTCGAGAGCGGCCTGTTCGAGCGGCACGAAGTCGGCGTAGCGCAGCGCGGGCGGCTCGTGCGCGACCCCCCGGTAGGCGTCGAGCAGTTCGGTGAGGACCAGGTGCTCGCTCCAGCCGTCCATGATCGCGTGGCACTGGATCATCGACAGCCGCCAGGCGTCCGCTCCGAGCACGTGCACGACGAGATGGAGCATCGGCGCACGGGTGACGTCGAAGGGCCGGTCGCGCTGGTCGTGGATGAAGGCCGCGACGCAGGCCTCCTGCTCCTCCTCTGCCAGGCCGGTCAGGTCCACCACATCGAACGGGATGATCGCGCTCTCGTGCACGAGTTGCAGCACGTCCTGCCCGGTGAGGTCGAAGGAGGTGCGCAGCGCGTCGTGCCGGGCGGCCACCTCGTCCGCCGCCGCCCGCATCGCCTGCGGGGAGAAGGGCTGGTCGTCGCGGACGTAGAAGCTGGTGACGTCGTGGTAGCTGTGGTCGGAGCGGCTCCGCAGCATCTCGTAGAGCATCCCGGTCTGCAGGCGCGCCGCCGGGTAGGCGTCCACGACGTCCTCGGGCAGGCCCGCTCGGGTGCGCTCGTCGATCAGCTCGAAGGGCCGCACCGCGGCCCGCCGCTCGGCCTGCGGCTCGCGGTTGTTGAGCACGGCGCAGAGCGCGGCGATGGACTTGTGGGTGAACAGGTCCTGCACGCTCACGTCGAGGCCGCGCTCGCGCATGAGCCCGACCATCCGCACCGCCCTGATGGAGTCGCCGCCCACGTCGAAGAAGCTGTCGTCGACGGTGATGTCGCCCGACTCGAGCGTCTCCCGCCAGATGGCCAGCAGGTCGCTCTCCAGCGGCGTCAGCTCCGCTTCCTCGCCCGCCGCGCCGCGGGCGGGCAGCGCGGAGGAGGCGGGCAGCGCGCGGTAGTCGATCTTCCCGCTGGTGGTGAGGGGGAACTCGGGCAGCACGAACAGGTGCGCGGGCACCAGGTACTCGGGCACCTTGCTGCGCAGGAAGGCGCGCAGCTCGGCGGCGTCGGGCGCGGCCGTACCCGCGGCCAGGGCGTAGCCTGCCAGGCGCCGCTCTCCCGTACCGTCGCCGAGCACGGTCGCCACCGCCCGCTCCACCCCCGGGTGGCCGGCGATGACGGCCTCCACCTCGCCCAGTTCGACCCGGTGACCCCGGATCTTGACCTGACCGTCGCCCCTGCCCAGGTACTCCAGGCGGCCGTCGGGCAGCCAGCGCGCCTGGTCGCCGGTGCGGTAGAGGCGGGCGCCGAGCGTGAAGGGGTCAGGCACGAACCGGGCGGCCGTCCGCTCCGGCTGGTAGAGGTAGCCGCGCACGACGCCCGCCCCGCCGACGTAGATCTCCCCCGGCACCCCGGCGGGCACCGGATTGAGGTCGCCGTCCAGCACGTACACCCGCGCGCCGTGGATGGGCCGGCCAATGGGCGGCGCTCCCGCACCCTCCTCGCAGTCGCCCGCGGTGGCCAGGATCGTGACCTCGGTGGGCCCATACAGGTTGACCAGCCGCCGCCCCGTTCCCCAGGCGGCGACGACGGAGGCGGGACACGCCTCCCCGCCCACGGTCAGCACGCGCAGCTCTGGCAGGTCGGCCGCGGGGGTCGCGGCCAGGCACGACGGCGGGATCAGCGCCGCGGTGACGTGCTCTTCCGCGAGCGTCGCGGCGAGCGGCTGACCCGGCCGCAACGCCTCGGCGCCGGCGAAGCACAGGGTGGCGCCGTGCGCGAGCGCCAGCACGCTCTCGTACACCGAGGCGTCGAAGCTCGGCGAGGCGAAGCGCAGCACCCGGTCGCCGGGCGCGATGCCCAGCAGCTCGCGCTGGTGCGCGGCCACGGCGTGCAGCCCCGCGTGGGGAACGGCCACCCCCTTGGGGCGGCCGGTGGAGCCGGAGGTGAAGATGACGTAGGCGAGGCTCGCCGGGTCGCAGGCCGTCTCCGGCCGGTGGCAGGGCAGGCCGTCGAGGTCCTCCTCGTCCAGGACGACGATGATGAGGTGCGGCGGGAACCGGTCGGCGAGCTCGGACTCGGTGACGATCACCTGCACTCTGGCCTCGCGCAGCACGTCGTGCAGCCGCTCGTCGGGGTGCGCGGGGTCGAGCGGGACGAAGGCGCCCCCGGCCTTGAGTATCGCCAGCTCGGTCACCGTCTCCTGGGGGCCGCGGTTCAGGCAGAGCGCGACCCGGGTCTCGTTCGTGACGCCGAGGCCGCGCAGGTGGTGGGCGAGCCGGTTGGCCTGCCGGTCCAGCTGGGCGTAGCCGATCTCCAGGCCGCCGCAGCTCACCGCGGGCGCGTCGGGGGTGGTGTCGGCGTGCCGTTCGACCAGGCGGTGCAGCGGCTGGGGCGACCCGGCCACGTCGGGGCCCGTCACCCAGTCCTGCTCGACGGTGCGCCGTTCTGCGGGCGGCATGAGGTCCAGCTCGGCGAGCCTGCGCTCGGGGTCGGTCGCGACCTGGCTGAGCAGGTGCAGGTAGTGGCCGGCCAGCCGGTTCATGGCGGGCTCGCCGTACAGGGCCGTGGCGTAGGCCAGCCTGCCGGTCAAGGAGCCGTCGGCCTCCTCGGTCAGCTCCATGCCGAGGTCGTAGCGGGCGTGGCGGCGATGCGGGGGGACGCGGACGGCGCGCAGCCCGTCCGGCTGGGGCAGCGGCGGGTTGTTCTGCATGACGAAGGCGATCTGGAAGAGCGGCGTGCGGCTCAGGTCGCTGCCGGACCGCAGCGCGTCCACGATCTGGTCGAACGGCACGTCCTGGTTGTCCAGCGCGTCGAGCACGGTGTCGCTTGCCAGCTCGAGCGCCTCGGCGAAGGTCGGGTCCGCGGGCAGCCTGGTGCGCAGCGGCAGCGTGTTGGTGAAGAACCCGATCGCGTCCTCGAACGCCGCCTCTGTACGGCCGGCCACGGGCGTGCCGACCACCAGGTCACGACGCTGCGTGTACCGGGCGAGCAGCAGCTCGAACCCGGCGAGCAGCACGCTGAAGAGCGTGGCCCGGTGCTGCCTGCCCAGCGCGCGCAGCCGCGCCGCCAGCGGCGCGGGCACCGTGAACACGTGCAACCCGCCGTCGTGGCTCCTGACCTGGGGCCGCGCCCAGTCGCCGCGCAGTTCGAGGGGTTCGGCGCCGTCGAGGGCGTCGCGCCAGAAGTCGAGCCCGTCGGCCATCAGGCCGCCCGCCAGTTCCTCCCGCTGCCGCGCGGCGTGGTCGCGATAACGCGGCGCGGCCTGGCCGGCGCGGGGGTCGCGACCGGCCAGGCGGTCGGCGTAGCAGCGCCACCAGTCGGCGTAGAGCACCACGTCCGACCAGCCGTCGTAGGCGATGTGGTGGATCGCGAGCACGGCAGCGTGCTCGCGGTCGGCCAGCCGCGCGAGAGTCAGCCGGAAGACGGGGCCGGTGACGAGGTCGATCGGCGTGTCCAGCTCGGCGTCGAGCAGGTCGCGCAGCCCCTCCTCGGGGGCGGCCGACAGGTCCACGAGCCGGACGGGGACCTCACTCGGCGGGTCCACGAGCTGGCGCGGCTCGCCGTCGGCCACGGCGTAGTGGGTGCGCAGGATCTCGTGCCTGGCCACCACGTCACCGAACGCGGCGGCCAGCGCGCCGACGTCCACCTCGCCGCTCAGCCGCACCGCCGACAGCTCCAGGTATTCGGTGCTGTCCGGGTCGAGGCGGTCGGTGAACCACAGCCGCCGCTGACCGGACGACAGGGGGTACCCGGTCATGAGCCCTCCTTCGTCGGTCTCATGACCAAGGTGCTGTGTCTATTGATGACCTCGGCAAGCTCGCTCATATGCCCTGCTCCATCCGCAGGCGCAGGCTGCGGGGCCGCATGTCGGTCCAGACCCGCTCGATGTGCGCCAGGCACTCCTCGCGGCTGCCGCGGGTCCCGTCGCCGTGCCAGCCGTCGGGCACCGGGCGGTCGGCGCGCCAGATCGAGTACTGCTCCTCGTCGTTGAGCACCACCAGGTACTCGCGCTCGTCTGTCATCTGAATCGCGTTCCTCTCGTCGATCGGTCTGGTCAGGACAGGACTTGTGACAGCCACTGGGTCATGCCTGGCAGGTAGCCGGGCGCGAAGTCGCCTTCAGGCGTCCGGATGCGGTGGTCGGCCCCGCCGTACAGCTCGAGGCGGAAGCCGGGCAGCCGGGCGGCGCCCAGCGCGGCGCCGAACAGGCGCAGGCACTCGTGCACGGGCATGTGCACGTCAAGCGCGCCCCAGACGGCGAGCACGGGGCAGGTGAGCCGCTCGAGCACGGGCATCGGGTCGAAGTGCCAGATCGCGCGCATGAAGTCGACCTCCTCCGGCGGCGACTCGAAGCGCCAGTACCAGGGGGCGTCGCCGTACGCGCGCCGCTCGTCGGCGAGGATGCGCGCGGCGGAGGCGGGGCCGGCCATGGCGCGGGTGCGTTCCTTGAGCGCGACCAGCGCCGCCGCGATCTCGCGCTCCGCGGCGCCCTCCTGCCGCATGTCGTGTTCGAGCAGCCAGGCGACCTGCTCGGCGGGGGTGATCGGGCACGCCGACACGACGACCACGAACGCCACCCCGGAGCCGGGCCCGGCGGCGGCCATCGGGGCGATCCAGCCACCCTGGCTGATCCCCCACAGCCCGACCGCGTCCGGCCGTACGCCCGGCCAGGCGGCCAGGAACGCGACGGCGTCGCGGGTCTCGCGCGCCCGGTCCTCGAAGGACTGCTCCGTCCAGTGGCCGCTCGAGGCGCCCACGCCGGGCTTGTCGTAGGCCAGCACGGCCATCCCGCTGCCGGCCAGGTGCGCCACCACTGGCGCCAGGCTCGCTTCGGCCCCGTCGCGGCCGGTCGCGCCCGACCCGTGCACGATCACCGCGCCCGGCCACGGCGGCGGGGTGGAGGGCAGGTGAATCGTCCCGGCCAGCCGGTTGCCGCCGGCGGAGAACTCGACCTCGTTGCGGTTGATGGGCATGGCCTCATGCCAAGCCGTGCGCCTATTGGCGCGTTATCGCGCTCCTTTTCCAGACCGATACCGGCATTGAGGGACTTTGTTGATCTTGTTACGTTCGAGGGCATGCGGTCCATGTCCCTGATCGGCCTGCTGGGAGCCGAGGCGATCTCGCTCACCGGCAGCAGGATGAGCCTCATCGCGCTGCCCTGGCTGGTGCTGGTGACCTCCGGCAGCCCGACGCTCACCGGCGCCGCGGCGGCGATCGAGATGGTGCCGTACGTGGCGGCGGGCGCGCTCGGGGCGCCGATCGTCGACAGGCTCGGCGCCCGGCGGGTGTCCATCGCCGCCGACGCGCTCAGCGCGGTCGTGGTGGGGGCGCTGCCGTTCGCCTACCGCACCGGGTTCGGGGCGCTAGCCGTGCTGGTGGCGCTCGCGGGCGCGCTGCGCGGGGTGGGCGACATCTCCAAGCGCGTCCTGCTGCCCGCGGCGGTGGAGCGTTCGGGGATGGCGATGATGCGGGCGACCAGCGTCTACGACGGGATCAGCCGCGGCAGCGCGCTGGCCGGGGGGCTGGCCGCGGGGGTGCTCGTGGCCTGGCTGGGCGCGCCGGCCGTGATCCTCATCGACGCGGCGTCGTTCGTGGTGTGCGCGGTGCTGGTGGGGGCGCTCGTGCGCACCGGGGCCGCAGCGGACCGGGAGCACCCGAAGTACCTGGGCGCGCTGCGCGAGGGGGTGCGGCACGCGTGGCGTGATCCGCTGGTGGTGTCCATCGTGGCGATGATGTTCGCGATCAACCTGTTCGACACCGCCGCCCTGTCGGTCTACATCCCGGTGTGGGCGCGCGACGTCGCGGGCTCGCCCGTCGCGATCGGGATCTGCTCGGCCGCGTTCGCGCTGGGCGCCGCGGCGGGGAACCTGGTGGTGATCGCGTTCACCGAGCGGTTACCCCGCTACCTGACCTTCTCGGTGGGTTTCCTGCTCGCGTGCGGGCCGCGGTTCCTGACGCTCGGGCTCAGCTCGTCGATCGCGCTGGTGGCCTGCGTCATGTTCGCGGCCGGGATCGGCGTGTCGGCGGCCAATCCGGTCATCGCGACCGTCATGTACGAACGGGTGCCCGAGAGACTGCAGGCCCGGGTCTTCGGCGTCGCCACGGCGGTGGCGTTCGCCGGGATGCCGCTCGGCAGCCTGCTCGGCGGCGTCGCCGTCCAGGCGTCGGGCCTGCGGATCGCGCTGCTGGCCACGGCCGGATTGTGCTTCGCTGCGACCCTCTTCCCGCTGATCGCTCACCGCACCTGGCGGCAGTTGGACGGGTGATAGGGCCGCGATAGCCCCTGGTCCCACGCTCGCGGCATGCAGTCCTTGACACAGGTCGCCGTCCTGCTGCTCGCCGCGGTCGTGCTCGGCCGCCTCGCCCGGCGCCTCGGCATGCCGCCCGTCGTGGGCGAGCTGGCCGCCGGCGTCGCGCTCGCCCCCCTGTTCTCCGGCCCGGGCCCGCTGCTCGAAGACGTCGGCCAGCTCGGCGTGCTGCTGCTGGTCGCGCTCACCGGCGCGCACCTGGATCTGGGCCTGGTACGCCGCAGGAGCGGCGCCGTGGCCGCGATCGGGCTCGTGGCACTGGTGATCCCCCTGGCCGGCGGGCTGGCCGCGGGAGTCGCGATGGCCGGGTGGAGCCCGTTCGCGATGTTCCTCGGCGTGGCGATGTGCGTGAGCGCCATCCCCGTCATCGCCAAGACCATGGCCGACATGGACCTGCTCCATCGCGACGTGGCCCACCTGACCCTGGCCTCCGCCACCGTGGACGACGTCTTCGGCTGGGCGCTGTTCTCCCTGGCCGCCGCCGGGTTCGGCCTGGGCACCGTACGCGCCCTCGGCGGGCTCGTCGCCGTCGTGCTCGCCGCGATCGTGCTGCGTCCCCTCGCCCGGCACGTGCTGCGCGCCGGAGGGCCGGCGGCCTTCGTGGTGATCTCGTTCCTGAGCGCGTCCGCCACCCAGGCACTGGGCCTGGAGGCCATCTTCGGCGCCTTCGTGGCGGGCGTCATGGCCGGCTCGTGCGGCGAGCCGGGCCCGGTACGGCTTGCGCCGCTGCGCACCGTGGTCATGACCGTGCTGGCGCCGCTGTTCTTCGCCACGGCGGGGCTGCGCATGGATCTCACCACCCTCGCGCAGCCCGCCGTTCTGGTGCCCGCGCTCGCCCTGCTGGCCATCGCGGTGGCGGGCAAGCTGGGCGGCGGGTACCTCGGCGCGCGGCTTGCCGGCCTGCGCAGGCCGGAGGCGGTCGCGGTCGGCGCGGGCCTCAACGCGCGGGGCGCGGTCGAGGTGGTCATCGCCGGCGCTGCCCTACGCCTGGGCGCCTTCACTGTGCCCATGTACACGACGATCATCGTCATCGCCCTGGTCACCAGCCTGATGGCGCCGCCGATCCTGCGGGCGGCGATGTCGCGGCTGGCGGAAACCCCCGCGGAACTGCGTCGCCGGGAGGACGATCTGATCGCCTCCAGCAGTTAAATATGTCTAGACATACCGATGTATTCTAGTTACGTTCTAACAAACGAGCAGGCATGGCAGATGGTCTACCCGCTCCAAGCGACCGGACCCACGTCAAGCGCCGACATACGGACGCAGTCCCCTACGGCTACGAAGCGGCGAACCAAGACCAGCACCTCCAGCGATAAGCGGTTGCCGGTATGTGGCACATGCGACTGGCATGCCTGGCAATCACGCACGTTGAACGCATACGCGCTGCCAGTGAGCGGCATTCCTGCCGCTCACTGGCAGCGCGAGATAGAGTCCACAACTCTGGATCGATGCATAGAGCCCACCTAGACTCACCCCTTCAGGTCCCTCTCGGACATGATCGGCCGCAGGTGGACCCACGATGAACAAGAACAGAGCGTATTCGCCTAGACGAAGCGGCCGCGTAAAGCAGCCTCTGACCAGCAAACTGACATGGATGTGGCGATTTCAACTGACGCTTAGATGGCAATTCGCAGCTGGCCTTGCGCGCCTACCGACGTGAACGCACCCAAGAGGGCCACCGCCCGCGCAAGTCGCCGCCCATCACGGTGGACCGGCTCCGCGCCATGGTTACCGCGCTCTCTGCCGAGACTCCGACAGGGCTGCGCGATCGCGCCATCTTGGTGCTCGGCTTCGCGCTCATGGGCCGCCGCTCCGAGAGCACCGAGGTCGAGATCAGCGACCTCACCATCACCGAGGACGGCCTGGAGGTCTACATCCCGCTCAGCAAGACCGACCAGGATGCCCACGGCGAGACCGTTGCCATCCCCTACGGTTCCCACGCCAGCACCTGCCCTCTACGGGTGGTGCGCGCCTGGCTCACCGCGCTGGCCGAGGACGGCATCACCACCGGGGCCCTGTTCCGGCCCATCGACCGCCACGGCCGCATCGGGGATCGCGCGCGCAGCACAGCCGGACGCGGCCAGCGGGCACGACTGAGCCCACAAGCCGTCAACCTCATCGTCAAGCAAGCCGCCAGAGCGGCGGGGCTTGACCACGCCGAGAACTACACCGCGCACGGGTTGCGCGCCGGCGGAGCCACCTCAGCGGCCAAGGCCGGGGCCCCCATGTCGGCAATCACCAGGCACGGGCGCTGGTCCGAGGGCTCACCACCGGCAACCACAAGGCGTGCACCGGCCGGTACATCAGCCCCGACCCCGACCAGCCCGGCGAACTCCCGTGCACGTGCGGCATCTGCCAGCACGACCAGCAGGCCCCCAAGAAGCGCGGCCGCCACCGCAAGGCCCCCGCCACCTGACACGGGTCGGTGCGCCGCCTCCACGGGGATAGCGCTGCCTGCTGACGAGCGAGGTGCGTGTGAGACAGCACGCCCACCGCCAGTCGGCGAACACCTCGTCGCTGGGCCGGAATGCTGACGACGCGGCTGGCCGACGTCATCGGCCAGGCACGGAGCAGCTCCAGCAGAAATCTGACGCTGTCGGCGGCGTCGAGGCGGGCCGCGAGTGAATGCCCGTCGCGGTCGTTCTTGACAGAGCGGTAGAGAGAGTCGGCATAGGCGTCGAGCCATTCGCCGGAGTCCCGGAATCCTTCGTCGGCGTCGAGCCGTGCCTTGGCGGCCAGGATGCGGGCGATGCCTGTGGGTGCCAAGAAGTCGGCCGCCCTATGAACTCAGGCGTATTGAGTGAAGGCCCTGATTCGGGCGGTTTCCGCCGCGGCGCGCCAGGTCAGCCCCCAGTCCAGCGGCGGTCCGTCGGAGATCGGGACCAGGGCGACATCTGGACGTGCGTAGAACAGGCCGGTGAACTCGCCCAGCGGGAAGACTCCCCGGCCTCCGGCCACCATGGTGAGGATCTCCTGATGGGTGTTGGCCACCGGGCCATGGCGCAGGTGCGCCGGGATCCGCGAAGCGACCCAGTAGTCCGGCAGGGTGTGCGGCAGGTCGATGACCGTTTGGCCGGCCAGGTCCGCCATGACCAGTGATGACCGGCGGGCGAACGGGTGGCCTGACGGCACCGCCAGCACGCGCCCCTCCGACAGCAGCACCGGGCCGCTGCGCAGGTCCGGCTCGCGCACCGGGAACGTGGTGAGCAGCACGTCGAACGCGTCGTCCCGCAGCCCTTCGAACCCGTCACCGATCTGGGTCTCCCGGAAGCGGACCTCGCATTCGGGAAAGTCCCGCCGGAACCTCTCGGCGATCCGCAGCAGGTTCTGCCCGGCCGCCGCGCACAGGAACCCGGCCCGCAGCACGTCGGTGAACCCCCGCCCCGCCGCCATCGCCCGCTCGACCGCCCCCCGGATCTGCTCGAAGCCGGGCGCGAGATCGTCGCGGAAGGTCTGCCCGATCGGCGTCAGCCGTACCGCGCGGCTCGTCCGGTCGAACAGGGGCGCGCCGATCTGGCGCTCCAGCTTGCTGATCGTCTGGCTGACCCGGGCCTTGGACAAGCCGAGCCGTTCGGCCGCCCGCCCGAAGTGCAGTTCCTCGGCGAGCGTCAGAAACGCCTCGATCTCGTATCTCTCCATCGTTCGGCGTAGCTTAACGGTCGTTGCCTGGATCGGCGTTGTTCGAGGTGCCCGGTTTCCACCACGGTTGGCGACATGCGTTCGATTTCGGAATCTGTCGAGATCGCCGCCTCGCCGGAGGTGGTCTGGCAGATCCTTACCGATGTGAAGTCCTATTCCGACTGGAACCCGTTCATCAAGCAGGCTTCCGGGGAGATCACGGTCGGGGCCATCCTGGTCCTGCGCATGTTCCCCGGCGGTGACGGCAAGCCCACCACCTTCCGCCCGCGCGTGCTGATCGCCGATCCCGCCAGAACCTTGTGCTGGCGCGGCAGCCTGGGCATTCCCGGCATTTTCGACGGCGAGCACCGGTTCGTGCTGCACCGGACCGCACGTGGCACCAACCTGATCCAGAGCGAGAAGTTCACCGGACTGCTGACGCCCTTCCTCGGCGGGGCGGTCGCCCGAACCGCCGACGACTTCCGCGCCCTCAACCAAGCACTCAAACACAGAGCCGAGGCCTGAGATGGCGTTCGTTGTCGGCATCCTCCTGTTCTGCGTCGTCATCGGCGTGCTCGACGCGCGAAGCGAGGGCAAATGATCACCGGTCACTTCGGGCTCGCCGCGGTGGTCAAGTCCACGCAGCGGTCGGTGCCCCTCTGGGCACTGATGCTCGCCGCCGTCTGGCTGGACGTCCTGTTCATCCCCCTGATGCTCGCGGGCGTCGAGCACATCGACCCGGTCTCCGGCACTCACGCCGGATACGGCGAGGGCATCATCCACGCCGACTACACCCATTCCCTGGTGGGTTCGCTGGTCATCTCGGGGGTCACCGGCTGGGTCGCGGCGCGGCGCTGGGGGCGCAGGGGCGGGGTCGTCATCGGCGCCGTCGTGTTCTCGCACTGGGTCCTCGACCTGATCGTCCACCGCGCCGACCTCGCCCTCATCCCTGGTACGGGACCCAGGCTCGGGCTGGGGCTCTGGCGCCATCCCGGCGCCACCGCCGCCGCCGAGGCCGCCCTGGTGCTGGCGGGCGCGCTGCTCTACTGGCGCTCCTCGGTCCAAGAGGGTACGCCCAAGGGCCGGGCCACGCTGATCGCCCTGCTCCTCGTGGCGGCCGGATCGATCACCCTGGTCACCGACATCCTGTCCTAGTCGCCAGGGCCCGCCGTCCAGATTCTTTCAGGTAGGCGCGGGGATCATCCGGGAGCCCGCCGAGGCCGGAGCTGGGTGACCCACTGCCCGGTGGAGTGCGCCGTGACACCGAGAATCCGTACCCGGCGGGTAGCGCGCTCGATGACCGCCCAGACATTGCGCCTGCCGAAAATCCCATCCATGCAGCTCAAGCGGCGTGCGTACTCGAGGAGGACTTGTGCAATCCCGGCGTAGTAGGTAGGTGCAGTGATGGAGCGCCTGCGCGAGATGCGCTGTGCGTGGTGCTGCCTGATCGGTGAGGGGATGTAGGCGGCGTCGTCAGGGCGGCCCAGCCGGGCGTAACCGCGGGTCGAGGACGCATGGTTGCTCACGTGTACGCGGCACAGGTCGGTACACGGCGTCACGCCCCGACATGACGCTGACGGCAATCGCGAACATCGTGGCAGGAGTCGCTACCATGCGACACTGGCCGACATCGATCAAGCAAACTCATCCTCCGCAGACTTGCCCAGATGCTGCGCAAATTCCCGGCCAAGCAGCGCGTGGCGGCCGAGGAAGCCGAAGCCATCGCGGCGCGCCGCCTCCCCCCAAGTGCTGGGCAGTCCATAACCGTGGATATCCCATCGGCTCAGAACATTCCGTGGGGAATCTGTGCGGCTTCCGGCACCGGCTGGACCGCATCCCAATGCTCGACGATCTGGCCGTCGATCAGGCGCCAGATGTCGACGACGGCGACGCCGCGCGGGTCGTCGGGTGTGGTCATGTGGTAGTGCATCACCACGTGATCGTCGTCGGCGATGACCCGTTTGAGGTCGAGCCGGGCGCGGGCCACGGGAGCCTGGGCGATGAACGCGATGAACGCCTCCCGCCCGGACGGGTTTCCCGGGCTGTGCTCGATGAAGTCTTCGCGCAGGAGCGTGCGGAGCACGTCGATGTTCCCCGCCGCGAACTGGGTGAAGCCATCAACGACGAGTTGCTTGTTGCGTGCGGCTTGGCTGGTTTCGCTCATGCGGGCCACCGTTCCAGCCGCCGCCCGGCCCTGTCGATTACATGGCATGTAATCGAGATCCTCGACGGGACGGGACGATAATCACCGCATGATGCAGGACCGGCCGGTCGGTGAGCTGCTGCGCGAGTGGCGGCACCGCAGAGGGCTCAGCCAGCTCGATCTGGCGCGGGCGCGCAGCTGCGTCTCGGCGCTGCGCAGCAGTTGGTGGACGAGCCCGAGCGCGGGCGGCCGAGGGCGCCACCACCGCGGCGGCCGCGCTAGCTCGTGTCGAGACCGAGCGCGACGGAGACGTCCCCGCCGAAATCGCCGAGCACCACGACGCATGGGTCCGCGCGTCTCTTGCCCCTGCTGTCGTCGCCACGGTTCGCGAAGCCGAGATTGCCGACCGACTGGTGCTGCTCACCACCGACGGCATCCACGACACCGTCAGCCACGTTGAACTGGAGACCCTGGTACGCGCGTACGAGCTCCACCCGCAGCCGCCCGCGAAGGCCGCGACGGTGAGCGGGACGACGCCACTGCCGTGGTGCTCCTTCACCGGTCAGGCTGATGTGTCGGAGCATCCCACCGCCCGGCTGACGCCGGAAGGACGCCGCCGATTATGTGAGCGTGTGGACGCCGGGCGTCCACACGTGCACGTCGCGGCGGAAGCCGGGATCTCCCGCCGCTGCCTGGCCAAGTGGTACGCCCGTTGGCGCGCGCACGGCGATAGCGGCCTGCTCGACCACTCCTCGCCCCGACGTGAGCCCGGCCCGCACCGCAGAGGACATCGCAGACCTGTTGGAGGCGCTGCGACGGCAGACCAAGCACGGGCCCGCCCGGCTCTCCGCCGACCTTCAGCGGCTGCACGGCGTCACGCTCGCGCCCGCCACCGTGCACTGAATCCTCGTGAGATGAGGACTCAACCGGCTGCGCGACTTGGACCCGCCCACCGGCGAGCAGGTGCGCGAGGTCATCCGTTGATGTCTGGCTCTTCGAGCCACCGAGCGCTGCATCGACGGCCCGATGGTTATCTTAGGTTGCTGACCTCTTTCCCCAGGTCAAAGGAGGATGATCTCGTCTGGCACGTGAGGCACGTTGTGGCGAGACGGTCGGCGAAAGCGCGGAGTTCTGACTGCTGTCGGCTGAACTCCGAGCGGATCTCGGTCCTCGCGGATGATGTTCGGCGGCTACCCTTTCAACACCTTCCGCACGCGAGAAGGGAAGTGCGCCCCGGCGTTGAACATGCGGACGATCCACCTGGTCTTCGGATCATCGTCGTGCGCGAGCATGGTCACGTACCTCCTGATCCTCACGCCGAAGTCACGCGTCGTCTCGTCATGGAGGCCGCGGGACTCCGCGAGGCCGGTGAGGACGTCCCACCAGAGCAAGAGCACCAGGAACGTGTGGCCGACGTGCCACTTGAGGTCTTCCGCGTTCACGTAGGCCTCGGCAAGGTTCCACTTGGCCTGCAGGGTGAGGGAGTGGTGCCTGCCCAGGGCTCGTTCCGCGTCTGTGATGAGCTGCCTGTAGTGGGCGAAGGCCTGACGGTACTGCTTTCGCCGTTCAAAGAGGCTGCCAAGTTCGAGCCGGGTCTCCAAGGTGTCGAGATCACCGGGGCCGAGCACCCGCTGCTTGTCCGCGACGATCCGCTCGAACTCGCCGATCGTGACATCGAGTGGATCGAGTGGCGTACGTAGGATGGCCCGGCTCGTCCGCATCGACAGCAGGGCCGGATGGTCAGATCCCACGTGCTCGGCCATCGCCTTCTCGAAGAAGGCGATGGCCTCCTGCGCCGACACCGTGCGCTCCAGGTGGAAGCCGAAGGCGTCAGCGAGCCAGGCCGAAGCGTCGTCGAGCTCGGCGAGGCCGCCGGCCGCGATGTACGCGGCGAGGTGTGGAGCCAGCCGGCTCGACGGCTCCGGTCCGTCCTTCCACGCGGTCCGCAGGGCCTGGCCCGCCGCGCGCCGGGACTCGGGGTTCCGGCTGACCGCCTGCACCAGCCGGTGCACCGAGAGCGTGTTTTCCGACCGGGTGACCAGCCCGTATGCGGCGAGGTGGCCGACGGCGATCTCGGCTTCTCCGGGGAGCAGGCTGATCGGGATGTCGTCGGGAGCGACCCAGGCCAGGATTCCCAGGAGCCGCATTGGTAACGGCCCGTGCTGAGCGGCGATGCGGTCCAAGGTGACCTGCCAGGTCCACCTCACAGTCCGGTCGAGCTCCCCGCCCGCATGCGTCCACTCCAGCACCGCGCCGTCATAGTCAGAAAGGCGCCTCAGGTAGGTCCGCGCGGGGACGCGGTTCTGAGACATGTAGTGGCCGGCCATCTCGATGGCGAGCGGCAGCCCGCCCAGTGCCAGGCAGACCTCCTCGGCGCCGTCGAGGAGGTCGCGGTCGGCCACGCGCCTGGCCACCATCTGCACGGCTTCGTGGATGGGCAGCACGCCCAGCTGGATGGGAGGGGCGACGCCCTCCCAGCCGACGGTCTGGCGGCTGGTCACCAGGAACCGCCCGCTGGGAAGCGAGCCGATCAGCTCCGCGACCACCGACGGCTGGGTCACGTTATCGAGGATCACCAGCCAGTCCTTGTGACCGGCCAGCCACTCCTTGGCCCACTCGACGGGCCGCTCCGGCGAGTTCCCCGGATACAGCTGCCTGGCGAGTGCTTCCAGACCGAGGTCGATCTGGGCCGGATCCTCTGCGTCGATCCACCAGATGGGGTTGCGCTTGCCGCGCTGTGTCAGCGCGTACTGCGCAGCAAGCGTGGACTTCCCGATCCCACCGAGCCCCGTCAGAACCTGGGCGTTCCCGCCGGAGCGCCTTCTGAGGGTTTTGGCCAGCGCCGCAAACTCCTTCCCGCGCCCGACGAACAGGCGCGTGGCCGCTGGCGTCGAACGCAGCCGCACGACGCCAGGCGGGCTCTCCACGCTGGCGGCCGGAACCGGCGGCGGAGCCTGGACGGTGTTGTTGACGATGTTGATGGCGTCCGGGCCGGAAGAGACGATGCCCCTGTTGGTCCAGACCCAGATCTTCCACGCCATCAGGCACCGGGCGGGTTGATCTGGATGTTGGTCGCGTCGGCTCCGGTCGAGACGATGCCCGACACGTCGCCGGTCACGGTGACACCCTCTCTCGGTTCGGCCCCGCCTGTGCGGTCTGTGCGGTCTGTGCGGTCTGCCAGGGTCAGCCAGACCTGGCTGACCGCGCCCACGGTGACCAGCACGATCGTGGCCGCCAGCCATGCCCAGCCCCAGCGCTGGGTCAGCATCCCAGTGGTCACGTTGACAGCCGCGGCCATCACAACCGTTAGCGCGGCGGCGACACTCCGCTTCACCATCATCCCTCCCCGTCCCTGGAAGGTATTGTTCGCCGGGATCAGCCGCCACGCCAGGGCCTCAGGCTACGGCCTGCACTGCAGACCAGCCGCTGCAGGACATGGCGGTGGGGAAGGAGTGCGGCGTTACGGACCCAAGCCCGCACAACTGCGGGGCATTCGCGGACAACCTGTCCGAGTCCGCCATCCAGCAGAGGCGTGGAGGTCTCCCAGACTACGCTTCCGTACATCGCCAACGTGCCTTACGACCCTTGGATATCGGTCAGGCACGTTCCAATCCGCCCTAGCCCGGAGCCGGTGCGGGCGGTGATCACCAGTTCGTCGCCGACCACCCGGCACCACACATTCGTTCCTGCGTGCCCGTGCAGGAACGTCAAGAACCGCTTGGCCAGCACCCGGCCCTCCCACGACTCCCGATCGTCGAAGTCGTGCTAGCCGTAAACGTCCCGGATCATCCACGCGTGCTCATAGACCGTCTCCGGCCGCTCCCCGTACTTCTTCACCTGCGATGGTCCCCGATGCCCAACTGTTCGGCCAGGTAGTCCACCACCGGCCACGGCACGTCGAGCGGGTCCTCCAGGAACAGACCTTTGTGCCGGACCGTCCCGATCTGGATCGCCACGCCGAGGCGATGTGAATCCTGGCGCGAGCGCGCGATCACTTCCCGGTCGAAGGCGTCCAGGAAGAAGAACGGCAGCGTCGGCATCTCGATGAACCCCGCGTATGCCGCCCTCTGCTCATCAGACAAAAAATCCGCAGGCATGACCGACGACCGTAGGCACACCACCTAGCGGGGTCCCGGTAGCAATGGCGGAAAATTCAACGGATATAGCTCTGACCTGCAGAGATTCGCTCTTTGAGCAGGTCAAGGGGGTTGGCGGCCCATCCCGGGTTCGCATCAGACGCGAGATTCACGCATCCGATGCTGAACTCAGGGGCGCTCGGGGCGAAGGTTCTTCAGCGAGGGCGAACCCGAGGGCGCAGGACGTGCAGGCTGGTTTCGGCTCGAACATGCGGGATAAGTCGGGCTCTATAACGATCAGCAGTGCGTTTCCCCAGGTCGTGGTGCTCGATATCTCCTTCTATGTCAAACCGAGCAAACCAAGATCCATCTCAGCGCCAACGGCTGCCTCAGGCTCCTCGCCCCCGGAATACCACCTGATCATCATCTGCTCCAGCGCCGGGAAAGACAGCCTCGCCATGCTGGCCTACCTGGCCCAGCTCATCAAGGAACAGGGCTACCGCGGCCGAGTCGTCGTCGTGCACAACCACCTCGGCTACACTGCCTCCGGCCACCCCATCGTAAGATCGGACGACTTCGTGGGAGTGGTAGGGCATTGGACATTCGTGTGCTGGGCCCGCTGGAGATCGTCGGCGACGAGGGGCGGCCGTGCGGGATCGGCGCGCCGAAGCTGCGCGCGCTGGTGAACGTGCTGGTGCTGGCCGAGGGCAGGCCGGTGTCCCCGGCCACGCTGATCGACCGGTTGTGGGGCGAGGAGCCACCGGCCGAGGCGCAGGCGTCGCTGCACTCGTACGTGTCCAACCTGCGCCGCCTGCTTGAACCGGGACGCCCGGCCAGGGCGCAGAGCCGGTTGCTGACGTTCGGGCCGGTCGGATACACGCTGGCGATCGACCCCGATCAGGTGGACGCGGCGCGCTTCCTGCGCCTGGTCGGGCAGGCCGAGCAGGCGGCCGAGCCCGCCGAGGCGGAACGGCTGGCGGGCGAGGCGCTGGCGCTGTGGCGCGGCGAACCGTACCAGGACCTGGACGATCAGGCGTACGTGGGCGCCGTCAGGGCGCGCCTCACCGAGGCCAGGGAGCGGGCCCGCGAGCTGCGCGTGGACGCGGTGATCCGGCAGGACCGCCACGGCGAGCTGCTGGGCGAGCTGGAGATGCTGACGCGCGAGCACCCGCTGCGCGAGCGGCTGTGGGCGCTGCGGGCGCTGGCGCTCTACCGGTGCGGCCGCCAGGGCGAGGCGCTGGAGGCGCTGCGCACGGCCCGGCGGATCCTGGCCGAGGAGCTCGGCATCGACCCGGGCGAGGAGCTGCGCGAGCTGGAAGGTGACATCCTCGGCCAGTCCCCCGCGCTGCTCCCCCAGCGGCCGCCCATGCCCGAACCGCAACCGGCCGGGCGCGGCATCGCGGGCCGGGAGGACGAGCTGGCCGCGCTGGACGGGCTGCTCGACGCGGCGGCGGCGAACCAGCCCGGGTTCGCGCTGATCACCGGGGAGCCGGGGATCGGCAAGACGCGGCTGGCCGAGGAGCTGGTGAGCCGGGCCCGCGCCCGGGGGTTCACGGTCGCGGTGGGGCGGTGCGCGGCGACGGAGGGCGCTCCGGCGTTCTGGCCGTGGGTGGCGGTGCTGGAGCGGCTGGCCGACACGCTGCCGCCGCTGCCCGCCGACGTGCGGGCGAACCTGCCCGGCGTCAACTCCGCGACCGGCAACGACCCCGAGGGCGCGCGGTTCCGCACCTATGAGGCGGCGGCGCGGGCCCTGGCCGCGGCCCAGCAGCCGGTGCTGGTGGTGCTGGACGACCTGCACTGGGCGGACCGCTCCTCGCTGCGCCTGCTGGGCTACCTGGCCGGGTACGTGCTGGGCGGCAGGCTGGCCGTGGTGGGCACGGCACGCACCTGGCCGCCGCCTGAGGGCGCGCTGGCCGAGGCGTTCGAGGCGCTGGCGCGGCGGCAGGCGTTGCGGCTGCCGCTGTCCGGGCTGTCCGCCTCCGACCTGGCCGGGCTGGCTCCCGAGGGCGCGGACGTTCGGGGGCTCAGGGAGCGTACGAACGGCAATCCGTTCTTCGTCACCGAGCTGGTGCGTTACCTGCGGGCCGGATCGCCGGGCGGCGGCACGCTGCCACTGGGCGTGCGCGACGTCGTGCTCGGCCGGGTGAACCGGCTGCCCGCGCCGTCCGCCGACTTCCTGCGGGTGGCGGCGGTCGCCGGGCGGGAGTTCGACGTGACGGTCGCGGCCGAGGCCGCCGGGCTGGACCTGGACACGGCACTGGACTGGCTGGAGCCCGCCATGGCCGCGGAACTGCTGACCGAGGGGCGGCCCGGGCGGTTCCTGTTCGTACACGCGCTGGTGCAGGAGGCGCTCACCGAGGTGGTGCCGGTGCTGCGCCGGGCCCGGCTGCACGCCGCCGTCGCCGCCGCGATCGAGTCGCGTACCGGCGGCCCCGCCTCGGACCGGCTGGCCGCCGCCGCGCACCACTGGCTGGAGGCCGTTCCCGCGGGCCACACCGCGCGGGCGTGGCGGGCGGCGTGGCGGGCGGCCGAGGAGGCCAAGCGGCTACGCGCGTACGACGCGGCCGTCGAGCTGCTCGAACGGGCGGACCGCGTGGCCGAGAACGACCTCGACGTGGGGTCGGCCGAGCGGATGGACCTGCTGTTCGCGCTGGCCGAGGCCAGGTTCGGGGCGGGCGACTCGCTGGGGCAGGAGGCCGAGCTGGCGCGCGTCCGCCACCTGGCCGGGCAGGCGGGCGACCGGCGGCGCCTGATCGAGGCCGCTACCGGGTACGGCGGCCGCATCCTGCAACCCTGGAAGGTCTACGGCGACCACGATCCGGACCTGGTGGCGGACCTGACGAAGCTGGCCGCCGACGAAGGGCTGGAGCCGCAGGCCCGCGCCCGGGTGCTGGCCTGCCTGACGCTCCAGACGTACTACGAGCCCGGCCGGGACCCGGCCGAGCGGGAGCTGTGGAGCGCCGAGGCGGTGCGGCTGGCCCGCCGCGAGAACGACGCGACGCTGCTGGGCCGGGTGCTGTTCGCCCGCTACTACGGGCTGCTCGACCCGGACCACGCGCGGCAGCGGCTGGAGGCGGGCGAGGAGATGGCCCGCGCCGGGCTGGAGGCGGGCGACGACGAGCTCCGCGCGATCGGGCTCATCTGCCAGGCCGGCACGCTGCTGGAGCTGTGCCGGGTGCGGGAGTCACGGGAGCCGATGGCCGAGGCGGCGCGGCTGATCGGGCGTATCCACATGCCGTATCTGCGCATCATGCTGGGCTGGCTGCGGCTCGGCCTGCTCGTGCAGCAGGGCGACCTGGACGCGGCCGAGGAACTGCTCGCGGCCACCGCGGCCGAGCAGCAGGCCACCTCGATGTGGGGGGTGGAGTCGAGCACGGCCGGGATCACGTACCTGGTGGAGCTCATGCGCCTGCGCCTCGGGGCGGCGGACGCGGTCCGGCCGCCGATGGACATGTCGCACGAGCCGCTCGACCCGTTCAACCTCGACGTGTACGCCCACTACCTGGTCGTCAGCGGCCGGCCGGAGGAGGCCCGGCAGGCGCTCGGCCCGTGGGAGCGGCAGCCGCCGATCCCACGCACGTTCGTGTACCTGTGCTGGCTGGTGCTGCGCTGTGAGCTCTGGGCCGCGCTGGGCGACCGGCAAGCCTGCGCCGCCCTGTACGAGGAGGCGTCCCCGTACGCCGACCGCATCGGGATCTCCGGCCTGGGCATGCTGTTGTGGCCGGTCAGCCGGTCGCTGGCGCAGCTGGCCGAGGCCCTGGGCGACACCGGGGCGGCGCGGCGGCACGCCGAGCACGCCGAACGCGTGGAACGGGAACTGGCCCAGCCCAGCGAGTAGGCGGGGACCGGCTCACCCCCAGAGGACCGGCTCAGCCCCACAGGTAGGCCGTGCGGCGCCGGTAGCGTCTCCCGGCCAGGTTGGAGATCATCAGCAGTTGCCGGGGCGCGGTCGCGCGCAGGTGGGCCTCGACGTCGGCAGGCACCTCGGCGCTGGTCCAGCCGACCAGCTTGACCAGCTTGTACAGGCCGTAGTCCTTCATGATCGTCTTGTGCATCTCCGCGTCCTCCTCCGGCGTGATGTGGGCCATCATCAGCGGGATGCCGTCGGTCTCCTCGTGCGCGAGGTGCGCGCCGAGGGTGTCGGCCAGCGTGCGCAGGGCGGTCGTGAGCCGCTCGCGCCCCTGCTCGGACGGTCCGGAGTCGAACGCCTGGAACGCCTCGGTGCTCTCGCGGATCCAGTGGTCGCACGCCTCGTGCTCGGCCTCCAGCGCGTCGATCGTGCCGATCGCCCCCGGGGCCCGCTCGCGCAGCCGCGGCCAGATCTTCTCGTCCTCGGCGGTGTGGTGGTGGTGCAGGACGAACAGGACCCACGCGTGGTGCTCGCGCAGCGCTGAGACGCGCCGCCGGTCGTCGAGGCGGATCCGGCCGATCGCGGTGAGCAGGTGGCCGAGGTCGCGGCGGAAGCCGTAGTGCGCGAGGTACATGTTGGCCATGTCGAGCGGCCCGGGGGCGGCGGCGGCCTGGCCGGGCAGCATGATCTGCGGGACGTTCGGGTGGTCGGCGGTATGCACGATGCGCTCCTTCTCTACGATGTGCCGCCATCGTGACCGCCCGCCCTTGGGCCGTTCTGGAACGCCGGGCTCAAGAGCGGCCCAAGACCTTTGATCCGAGAGCGCGCAGGACGAGGGAGCCTGCCGCAGGAGTCGCCGCCCTACCGCAAGGCCGGAACCGGCGATAGCGGGCCACTTGCTCATTCGAGAGGAAATCCACACGCATGAGCAGGCACGCTAGGGCGCTCAACCAGGGCAAACAGCCCTGGTCACCGAATCGTCGTCAAGATCGCTTTTGTAGCGCCAAAATCCGGTCCGATCCTCCCCGGAGGCCGATCGAGGTCGCCCCCACCCCGTCCGTGATCATCGCCAGCGACCCGGCCGTCATCGCCGAGTTGTGCGGCGCCAGGGCGCTCCGCAAGCTGAGCCTGCGGCAGATCGCCCCCACGGTCGCCCTGGGCGCCCTGCCACCCGAGGAGACCCTGCGGCTGCTCCGCCGGTCGGGCCACGCGCCGGTCGCCGTGTCCTCGGACGGGACGATCAAGGCGGAGTCCGCCCCACGCCGGCGCCTCCCGGTGGAGGCCGCCGACCGGCACGACGACGCCGCCGCGGCGACCGCGATCCTCCAGGGCGGCAAGACGAGCACGACCGACGAGGCACTGGCCATGGCCGCCGTCACCGGCGAAGTGATCGTCATCGTGTAGCGGCGCCACGAGCACTACATCGAGGACCTCACCATCGCCGGCACCGTGGTGAGCGGCTACTGCCACGACTGCGACGCGGACCACGGCTTCGAACGCGCCGAGATCAAAAAAGCGTACCTGCTCTGAGCGGCGAGCCGGAGCCCCCGGGGCCGGGCACTTCTCCTGCCGGATGTCTCACAACCAATACGAGCGGGACGAGGTCGAGCAGGCCGCCGGGGTGGACCTGGTGTTCGTGAACCTGTTCCATGCCCCGCTGGGTCGGCCGATGAAGTACGGCAGCGCCTATGAGCTGTTTTGCCGGCTGGCCGCCCGGGCCGGGTTCCGGGCCCGATCCCATGTGCTCCGGCACTCGGCGATCACGAGGATGGCGGGAGTGGACCGCAGGGTGGTCCAGGAGATCGCCGGGCACATCTCGGCCTCCTCCCAGGATCCTTACTGCCATGTCACCGATGCCGACAAGCGCGAGGCGGTGGAGATGGTGGCTGAGCGGCGAAGGCAGTCGCGGCCGTGAGCGGCCAGGACAACGTGCTCGCCTTCCCGCCTGGCGAACTGGGCGGCGAGGGTTCGGGGCGCTGGCGGCGCCGGAGGCGGCCTGGGAGCAGTGGCTGGTGGCGAACACGCCGACACCTTGGCGGCCCGGCGAGTGGGACGCGGCGATATGGCTGTTCACCGGCAATGTCGACAACCGGTCCACGGTGGCCTACCGCTGCACGGTCGCGGCTTGTGATCGGACCTCGCGCACCCAGGTCTTGTGTGATCTGGCGGCGCACGCCGAGCTGGGCGGACAGGGCCCGAAGGCCGCCTATGTAACAGATGATGCAAGTTCTGCGTCACAGATGTGCGCTAGGTGGTTGTTCGCGACCGGGCCTCGGCGGCCCAGAGGGGTGCGTTCCATTGGTCGGCGATGGTGGCGGCCTGGGTGAAGTGGGCGGCGGCCTCGTGGTCGCGGCCGAGGAGTACGGCCAGCTCGCCGAGGGTGTGGGCGACCGGGCGCAGCGCCATCGCCAGGCTCGCGGCGCCCGCCGGGGGGCCGTTGCGGTGCGGAAGCAGCGTCGCGTAGATCTCCTCGGCGGCGTCGCGGTCGTTCAAGGCGACGATGGCCATCGCACGCAACGTTGTGAGGAAGGTGAAGAAGAAGTCGGGGCGGATCGGGCTGGGTGACGCGCGCACCTCGCGGGCTTCGGCGTCCAGGCCGTTGGCGTGGAGGGCGAGCGCGAGCAGGTCGGAGGTCATGGTGCCGAGCACGGCGTGGAGGGCGCGCACGTCGTCCAGGTGCGCGCCGAGCGTGCCCTCGTTCAGCCAGATCGTGGCCAGGGCGAGTTGGAGAAAGCCCGTGGCGTGCACCGATCCGATGCGCCGCATGCCCTCGTCAGCCTTGATGTAGAGGAGTTCGGCGTCGGCGAACCGGCCTTCGATGAGCGCCAAGCTCGCCAGCGTGATCTCGGCGACGGCGATCGCCTCGCGCATTCGGTAGGTGCGCGCGAGTTCCAGAGCCTCGGTGATCACCTGGTGCATGGTCACCGGGTCGTTGGCGGCGGCGGCGACGCCGGCATGGTTGAGCAGCCCGGTGACGCGGTAGACCGGCAGGTCATGCTCGGTGCCGATCTCCACGAGCTCCCGGCAGAGCTCGGCGTCGCCGTGGACTTCGGCCAGGATCTCGAGTGCCGCGGCCCGCAACCGGGGTTCGGTGGCGAGGTCGAGTGCCTCCTGCGCTGCCTCCAGAACGGTCGGGTCGTCCTCGCCGACCAGTTCGTGCGCGTACGCCGTCAGGAGCCGGGACCGCACCGCAGGGGTCAGTTCGCGCTTCAGCAGGCGACTCAGGCGGTCGACGACCGGCCGGTCCACTGTGCCGTACGTACGGGCCTGCCAAGGGGTCGGCTCTGTCCACGCGGTGAATGCGGCGATCATCAGGTCGTCGCGGCCCAGGGACTCTGCGTAGTCCACGGCTTCACGGCGTGTCTCGCGGGCGGCTGTGACGGCTCCCGCCCGGATCTGCGCGCGCAGCAGCCTGCCGAGCAATTCGACGCGTTCGTCCGGTCCGGTCGAGTTGGTGACGGCGTCGGCGAGGAGGTCGGCCGCCACGTCGTGGGCGTAGCGGGCCTCGGCGAGCTCGGCGGCCTGGACGCAGTAGCCGACAGCCTTCGGTGAGCCGGCGCGCGCGTAGTGATGGGCCAGCGCCGCGATGTCGTCGGTGCCTTCAAGAGCGGCGGCGATCCGGGCGTGCATCCGGGTAGCACGCAATCTGCTGACGTCGGCGATGAGCGTGTCCCTGACGAGGGCGTGGACGAAGCGGATGAGGCCTGGGCCGGGCTCGTCGAGGAGCCCGGCGATGACGCCCGCGTCCAGGGCGTCCATCACCCCGTCCTCGTCGGTGTCGGCGGCCTTGACGAGGACGTCCACCGAGCTTTCCCGGCCTGCGACCGCGGCCAGCCGGAGGACGGACACGCCTCCCTCGGGCAGGCGCGCGAACCGGCGGCGCAGGACGTCCCGTACGCCCTCGGGGACCTCGGAGAGGGCGACCAGCGCGCCTTCGCCGTTCAGCAGCCGGGCGCTTTCGCGCACGTAGAACGGGTTGCCGCCGGTGCGCTCGGCGATCCCTGCGATGGTCTCCTCGTCGGTCTCGCATTCGGCCCGTACGAGCTCCGCGACCGCCTCGTCGTTCAGCCCCGGCAGCGCCAAGCGCAGGGGCGTGGCGCGCGCGAGGGAGGCCAGCGTTTCGGTGAGGTGCCCGCTCTCGTCCGCGCGGTACGCGGCGACGACCAGGATCGGGGCCCGCATGCCGAGGCCGCCGCCGAGCAGTTCCAGCGTGGTGGCGTCCGCCCAGTGCAGGTCGTCCAGCACGACGGCGACCGGGCGTTCCGCGGCGACCGCCGCGAGCCACTTCCACACGGCCTGGCGCAGGCGGAACCGTCCAGCGGTGGCGTCGGCGTTCACCGGCTCGGTGTCGGTGAGCAGCGGCGCGAGGTCGTCCGCGAACTCGCCCGGCGACGTGGACGCGGCGACGGCTCTCAGCGCCTCAGTCCAGGCCCACGCGGGCGGCGCGCTGTCGACCTCGGGGCAGCGGCCGACGGCGACCAGCCACCCGTCACGTTCGAGCCGCCTGCCGAGGTGTTCCAGCAGCGTCGACTTGCCGAGCCCGGCCTCGCCGGTGACAAGGGCGATACGGGCTCCGTCGGTGGCGGCCCCGGTGGCGGCCGTGACCAGTGCCGACAGCTGTGCCTCGCGTCCGACGAACGGCGCCTCGACGGTCGGAGCCGTCCCCGGGAGAGGGACCACCTGCGGCAGCGGGGGTGGGGGTACGGTCGCGCGTAGGACGTCTGTGCGCTGGGTGAGGATCGCCTCCTCCAACGCCGTCAGGTCCGGGCCAGGGTCGAGCCCGAGCTCCTCGGCGAGGATGCCGCGGGCGCGGCGGATCGTCGCCAGCGCGTCGGCTTGGCGGCCGGTGCTCCACAGTGCCAAGGCGTGCAGCCGCCAGCCTTCCTCGCGGAGGGGCTCGTCGCGGGTGAGCCGCTCGGCCTCGGGAACCACCGCGGCGGGATCGCCGATGCGCAGACCCGCCGCGACGTGCAGCTCGGTGGCGACCAAGCGCAGCTCGTTCAGCCGGGCCGTCTCGGCGGTGGCCCACGGCTCGTCGGCGACCTCGGCGAAGGCCGGTCCCTGCCACAGCCCTAGCGCCTCGGCGAGCCGAGCCTGGGCGGCGCGTAGGTCGGTGTCCGTACGCGCTTGGCCCAGCAGGTCCTCGAACCGCCACGCGTCCACCGCCTCCGGTGGCAGCCGCAGCGCATAACCCGGCGCCGCGCTCACCAGCAGCCGGGCCGGCGTGCGCGGCGGACGTCCGGGCTCCAGCAACCGACGCAGGTTGGACACATACGCCTGCAGGGACATCAGCGCCCGTGCGGGCGGCTCCCCCCGCCACAGATCCTCGATCATCCGGTCGACCGGCACGACCTGCCCACGTGCCGCCACCAGCAACGCCAGCACGCCCCGCTGCCGCGGCCCGCCGAGGTGAACGGCCTCACCGTTCACCTCGGCTGCGAATGAGCCCAGCACCCGGATGAAGACCATGATCTGCACATCGTATGTGGACGTTCCAAATCGGCTCCAAGTCCCCTCCAAATACCCAGGAGCAGCCTGAACACGTCGGGAACGAACGAAGGCAGGAACCGATGAGCGTCAACACCCAGGACATGGAGATCGTCCACCGCGTGCTCCGCCGTGAGTCACGGCTGCTGGTGGAGCTCGTCGCGGCCGTCACCCCGGGTGACACCGCTCGCGCCAAGGTGATCGCCGACCACTTCCGCGTCTACCGCATGGGCCTGCACAACCATCACGAGGGCGAGGACGAGCTGCTGTGGCCGCCGCTCCTTTCCCGGGTGGACCTGGAGGCCGACATCGTCCTGCGCATGCAGGCCCAGCACGAACGCATCGCGGCCACCATGACCAGGCTGGACGTCGCGGTCCCCGCCTGGGCGGCCACCGCGGGCGCCGACGAACGCGACACCCTCGTGGCCGCCCTCTCCGAGCACCGCGCGGTCCTGCTGGAACACCTCGACGAGGAGGAGGCCACCCTCCTCCCGCTCGCGGCCAAGCACATCACCGAGCAGGAGTGGGCCTCCCTGGGCGACCACCTGGTGAACAACACTCCCAAGCTCACCCTGCTCACGCTCTTCGGCGCCGTCCTGGAAGACGCGAACCCGGCCGAGCGCGCCATCGTCCTCAGCGGCCTCGCCACCCCGGTCCGGGTCATCTGGCACGTCATCGGCCGCCCCCGCTACGCCCGCCACATCCGCCGTGTCCGCGGCTGAACCCTGCCCAGTCTGAACATCGAAGGAGAACAACCATGTCGCTGAAGAAGCTCAATACCGTCCTGGCCACCGCCGTCGTCCTGTTCACCCTCTACCTCGGGTTGTCCTTTGTCCTGCCCCTCGGGACGTCCTTCCCGGGCCTGCCGAACTGGCCCTCTGACGACAGCGGCTTCTCCATCGTGAAGGGCAGCCGCGAAATCGCGATGGGCCTGGCCATGGGCATCCTGCTGGTGACGGGCCACCGCCGCTCATTGGCCTGGGTCCTGCTGATGGTGGCCGTCGCCCCGTTCGGCGACATGGTCAACGTCCTGGCCCACCACGGCTCCACAGCCGCCGCGTTCGGCATCCACGGCCTGACCTCGGCGCTGATCGCGGTCACTGGGTTGCTGATCCTCCGCGAGACCAGCAAGGCGCGCAAGGCCCAAGAGACCGCCACCCCAGCGCCCGCCGCGCAGCCCGCCTGACGTCCCGTAGTGCAGCACGGTATTCCTTCGCATTTTCTGAGAACTCGAACAAGGGAGACGACGATGACGATCAACGATCTGCGCGGTGTCCTCAAGGGGCGCGTGCTCCTCGCCGATGACGACGGCTTCGAACAGGCGACCACCGCATGGAATCTGACCGTCAGGCAGCCGGTGGCGGCCGTGGCGGAGGCCGCGGATGCCGATGACGTGGCGGCGCTCGTGCGTTACGCGCGGCGGGCGGGAATGACGGTGACCGCGCAGCCGAGCGGGCATGGCGCCTCCGGTGATGTGGAAGGCCTGATCCTGTTGCGTACCGGCCTGCTGAACGAGGTGGAGGTACGCGCGCAGGAGCGCGTGGTCCGGGTGGGCGCGGGCGTGAAGTGGGGGCAGGTGCTGGCGGCGGCCGGTCCGCTGGGTCTTACTGGCCTGGCCGGCAGCGCGCCGGGGGTCAGCGTGACCGGCTACACCCTGGGCGGTGGGGTCGGCTGGTTCAGCCGCAAGTACGGCTTCGCCTCCGACAGCGTGCGGGCTATCGACATCGTGGACGCCGATGGCGAGCCGGGCCGGGTGACCGCCGAGGCCGATCCCGAGCTGTTCTGGGCGCTGCGCGGCGGTGGCGGGGACTTCGCGATGGTGACCGCCCTCGAACTCGAGCTGTATCCCGAGCCAGTCCTGTACGGCGGGCGCGTGATCTGGCCGGAGCACCGGACCAGGGAGGTGTACGACGCGTTCCTGGAGATCACCGCCGAGGCGCCGCGTGAACTCAGTGTCTGGATCAACCGGCTCCAGCCACCCGGCGCGTCGCCGATGGTGACGCTGGATCTGGTCTACCTGGGTGAGGCGGCTCACGGGGAGGACCTGCTGGCGCGCATCGACAAGATCGGGGGCGCGATCTCCGACAGCCGCGGCGTCGTCCCGGTTGCCGACCTGGGTGACATCACCGCCGAGCCCACCGATCCGGCCCCATCCATCGCTCGTGCGGAGTTGCTCACCGGCCTGGACGCGGACGCGGTGGAGCTCCTGCTGGCCAAGCCGGTCGAACCGCTCATCAACGTGCAGATCAGGCACCTGGGCGGGGCGCTCGCCGAGCCGGGCGGCGGGGCCGGTGCGAGCGGCGCGGTGGCTGAGCCGTACCTGCTCGGCCTGGTGGGTCTCGGCCTGCCGCACGCGGCCGATGCGACGCGCGCCAAGCAGGCCGAGGTCGTGGCCGACCTGGAGGCCTACATCAGCGGCCGCAAGCCGTACACCGTGCTGTCCCCCGGTGACACGGCGGCGAAGTCCTTCTCCGGCAGCGCGCTCGCGCGGCTGCGGGAGATCAAGCGGGCCCGCGACCCGCACAACGTGTTCCGCGCGAACTACCCGGTGCTCGGATAGATCGGTTCCCCGCAGGTCACGGCCCCTCCGCCCACCGGGCGGAGGGGCTATCCACACCATCGGCGGCGGGCCCCGCCCCGAGACCGAGGGACCGATACCGCCTCCTACTCCGACACCGTGAGCGGTGTTCGCCGGTGCTTTGCTCGCGCGAGACCCTTAGGCGTGACGGCCTGGTGAGTCGGCTTCAGCGTGGGTCGGCGGCGAAGGTGAAGGCTGCGGCTCGGTCCCGCAGCAAGGCGGCGAGCTCGGGAGAGTCGATCACCTCGAAGGGCCATCGCACCCACAGCAGGCCGCCGGCGAGGACCTCGAGACGTACGTCGGCGATGCGCCAGTGTGTCGCCGCCTGACCGGTGGCGGTTGTCGTCGGGGAGAAGTCCGCGGCGAAGCCACCCATGTACGCCTGTACCTGTTCGATCGGGGCGTGGATCAGGATCGTCGCTGTATGTTTCCGAGGCGGGGCGCCGAGCTGGCTGGTGACGAACGCGACCGGGTCGCCTCCGGGGACCTCCTGCGGCTCGAAGCGCACGCCCGTCGGTGATGCTCGCGTGATCCGATCGACGCGCAACACCCGCCAGCCACGGTCGAGGTCGCGGCACACGAGGAACCACCGGGTCTGCCGGGGCACCAGGGCGGCAGGCTCGACGTGGCGCGGGGACTCCCGTCCGGCGTCGGCACCCTCGGTGCTCATCACGCGCAGTTGGACCCGCTCCGCATCCCGGCACGCCAGCGCCAGGACTGCCAGCACGTCGGCGTTCATCGGAGCCGGATACGCGCCGGCCACGGCGTTCGGTGTGCCGCCCAGGGCGACCGAGGAGCGCAGCGCCCGCACCCGCCGACGTACCGCCTGGGGCATCACCTGCTCCATCTTGGCCAGGGCGGTGAGCGCGACCTCTCCCCCGCCGGCGGCACCGTTAGCGGCTGATGAGGCGAGGGCGGCGGCCACGGCGAGCGCCTCATCAGGAGTGAAGACCAGCGGCGGCAGGTCGCTGCCCGTGGACAGTCGGTAGCCGCCTTCGGGGCCGCGACGTGCCTCGATGTGGTAGCCGAGGCCGCGCAGTCGCTCCACGTCCCGCCGGAGTGTGCGGCCGTCGACGCCGAGGCGGTCGGCGAGCTCGCCGCCGCTCCAGGACCGGCGGGCCTGGAGCAGCTCCAGCAGGCGCAGCGCCCGCTCAGTTGTGGTCTGTTCCGCCATGCTCGTCAAGTCTAGGAGAAATGCGGGCAGAAAATGACCTAAACCCTTCGTAGGTTGGAGTTCAAGCCGGACGGACCGGCACTACTTCCCTAAGGTGAGCCGTCTTGACCATCCTTGTTACCGGCGCGACCGGCGCCGTCGGTCGCCACCTCGTCACGACCCTCCTCGCCCGCGGCGCCGCCGTACGTGCGCTGAGCCGCAAGCCCGATGACGCGGACCTGCCGGCCGGGGTCGAGGTCGTCGCCGGTGATCTGGCCGACGCCACCACGCTCGGGTCGCAGGTGTTCGACGGTGTCGATCGCGCCTTCGTCTTCCCTGCCCAGGGCGTCGACGCGTTCGTCACCGCGGCCACCGCCCACGGCGTCCACCGCTTCACCGTGTTGTCCTCCCTGGCTGCTGCGAAGGAGTTCCAACGCGACCACGGCTCGGCGAGCCAGCTCCACCACACCGCGGTCGAAGCCGCCGTGACCGGCCGCACCGATGCCTGGACGATCCTGCGGCCCGGCACCTTCGCCAACAACCTGCTCTCCTGGGCCTGGCAGATCCGCTCCGGCGCACCGATCCGGGCACCGTACCTCGCATCGGCACAGGCCCCGATCCATGAGTACGACGTCGCTGAGGCCGCCGCCGAGACCCTGCTCTCCGACAACCATCTGGATGAGGCGATCCCGCTCACCGGCCCGCAAGCCCTGACCCGCTCCGAGCAGGTGGCGATCATCGGCCAGACGCTGGGACGCGAAATCCCGCTGGTGGAGATCACTCCCGAGGAGTTCCGCACCGAGACCGCACAGTTCATCCCCGTGCCCGTGATGAAGATGCTGCTCGACTACTGGCACGACACCCTCACCGTCCCCGACGTCCCACGTCCTGTTACCGCAGTGACCCGGCGGCCGGGCCGCAGTCTGGCAGAGTGGGCCGCCGACCACCGGGCCGACTTCGAGACCGCCTGACGGAACCGGGCAGAGGGGATGGTCGGGCAGGAGCCGCCGAAACCGACGGTCAGCTGCTGGCCGTTCCGATCATCCCCACGGGCCTTTTCGGTTGCTCAGTCGAAATCAGTTGGCGGGCTCGCCGAACCAGCGGGAGAGGTGGTCGTCCAGGTCCTGCTGATCGTCGCCGATCCAGGCGACGTGACCGTCGGGGCGTAGCAGGACGCACGGAACATCCAGTGCCGCGGTGGGATCGGCGAGGTAATCGACCCGGTCTGACCAGCCGCCGACGGTCAGGCGTTCGGTGCGGTCCAGCAGCAGGCCGCGGCCGCGATGCAGCAGGCCGTACAGGCGGCCCTGTTTCACGTCGATGTCGCGCAGGCGGCGGCCGAGCAGGTCGGGGCCTGCGCCGAAGTCGTAGCGGATGCCGATCGCGGCGATCTTCTCGATCAGATGGCGGTTCACCTCGTCGAAGTCCATCAGTTCGGTGAGCAGCCTGCGCACAGCCTGCGGGCCCGGTTCGGTGGACAGCAGTTCCATCTGGGCGCGGGTGTTGTCCAGCACGTCCTCGGCGACCGGATGACGTTCGGCCTGGTAGGTGTCCAGCAGTGTTTCCGGGGCCCAGCCGCGGATCTGTGCGGCCAGTTTCCAGCCGAGGTTGAACGCGTCCTGGACGCCCAGGTTGAGGCCCTGTCCGCCGATGGGTGGATGGATGTGTGCGGCATCGCCGGCCAGCAGTACCCGCCCGACCCGATAACGTTCGGCCAGCCGGGTGGCATCCCCGAAGCGGGACAACCAGCGCGGGGAGTGCACGCCGAAATCGGTTCCGGCGATGGTGCGCAACTGTTGTTTGAAATCCTCGAGGGTGGGCGGTTCCCTGCGGTCGCTGACTCCCGCGGCGGGGACTACGACGCTGTAGACCCCTTCGCCGAAGGGCCTGAGCCAGAATCGCTGATGGGTCTCGCTGATTTCGGTCACCTTGGCGGCGATCTCCTCCTGCGGTACACCCACTTTCATCTCGCCCATGAGCGTGTCGGTCCGCGAGGGCTCGCCGGGGAAACCGACGCCGAGCAGTTTGCGTACCGTACTGCGCCCGCCGTCACAGCCGACGAGATAGCGCGAACGCAGCTGTTCCCCGTCGGCCAGCTCGACGGTCACACCCTCGTCGTCCTGCTCGAAACCGGCCACCGCACAACCGCGCCGGACCTGCGCACCCAGTTCGATCGCCTGTTCTTCAAGCAGGCGTTCGATGACCGGCTGCCGGATGCCCAGCAGATAGGCGTGCGCGGAATCCAGGCCCTTGGGCGCGGGTTTGTTGATGGCGGCGAAGAAACCGCCGGCCGGACGCTGTCTTCCATGCTGGAGCATGCGCTCCAGCAGTCCGCGCATCGCCATCAGCTCGAGACTGCGAATATGCAGACCGACTATGCGGACGAACGACTTGGGCGCGGTTTCCCTCTCCAGAACGAGTACCCGCACGCCGTGCAGCCGCAGTTCAGCGGCCAGCATCGCGCCGGTCGGCCCGCACCCGGCAATGACCACGTCGAACATGGGCGCGCGATCGGAGGCCGGCGATCGGAGTCCAGGGACGTCACGCTCGACCGTGTCGTTCGACGACGGCTCGGCGGAGAACTCAGAGTGCATAGGTGTTGCCTTTCGGGAGTGCCTTGTTGGCGAGGCGCTCCCGGCGACACCTACGTCAATCGCCGGCCGTGACGGGAAGGGGGAGCACCCACATCGCTACAGCGTTCATGGGTCTCACCTCCTCGGGCGGTGTCACGGTCAACTGCAAGCTACAAGCCCGAGCATCACCCCGTCCAATCCTTTCCCAGCCACGTGATCACGACGCCAAACGGGCCCCGGCTAGGGTCGACGGTCTGATCCTGGCCGCCCCCGAGGCGGGCGCTACCCTGATGAGGTTCGCTGCGACCATGGATGCGCTGATGTAGGTGAGGCACGATCGTCAGCACCGACCGCTCTGGAGAAGTCGTCATGACCATGCCTGAGCACAGCAATACCTGGCACGACGCTCGCTACGACATGCCCGTCAGTCGGCAGCTGGAGCGCTACAACGAGCTGGCCGCCAAGAACGCGTCGGCTCGTGCCCGGATCGAGCTGGTGGCCCGAGGGATCTATGACCCCGCCCGGCATGGAACTGATGACCGGCCTCCGCTCACCGTGGCCGAACACATCGAACTGCTGGCGCTCGCGGAGTGCATCGCGCGCACCGTGCGCCATCCCTCCAACATCCACCACGCGCTGCTGGCCGGGGTTACCTGGGCCGATATCGCCCACATCATCGACTCCGACGAGCTCACCGTCCGGCGGGACTACCAGCAGTGGGCTGACGACCAGTACGACCTCAACCAGCGCTACCCAGACCGCGGCATGACCGCCGACGAGCATGCCGCCGCGACCGCAAGAGCTGCGAAGGGGGTTGGAGACACCTTCTTGCGGACCGAGACATCCACAGATCTGCCTCATGATCAATGAGACAAGACTTCATCAATCCGTTGATGCCGAAAGCGTTCACTCCGAGAGACCGCAGATGGGCGATGATGCGGCCCGGGCCGCTGGCTGGCGGGGCGAGCGCGTCCATATCCGCGCCCACCCCGACAGGGCGTCAGCGAGCGGTGACCTCGGAGGCTGACAGGTACTGGCCGCCGTTGCCCTTGGTCCCCTCCAGCCGCACGTAGCGAGCGGAGGTGGCGGGGAACGTGGCGGTCTTGAGGCGCGCGTCGGCCGCCCAGGTGCCGGTGGCGACCTGGGTGAAGGCCTGGCCGTCGGTGCTGACGTAGACGTTGTAGGCGAGGATCGTGCCATTCAGGTTGCCGTCGAAGCGCGGCTGGTAGGTGAGCGCGCTCACGGTCCTGACCTCCTCCAGGTTGAGCGTGATGGACTGCGGCAGCGGCGTGACCGGGTCGTACTCGGAGTGCCAGAAGGTGGAGATGTCGCCGTCCACGGCCCGCTCGGGTCCGAAGCCGGGGTGGAAGCTGGTGGCGTACACCTTGGGCTCGGTGCACGACTCGGTGACGGTGACCGGCAGCTCGGTGGTCTCGGCCCCGATCCGCACCTTCACCCGATGCTCGCCCGGCGGGGTGTCCCTCGGCGCGGTGATCTTGAGTACGGCGTTGCGGGCCTGATGGGCGGGGATGGTCAGGTCGGCCTGTGCGGGCGTGACGGTGAGGGGCGCGGTGGCCTCGGCCGTGACGGGGCGCGGCAGCGGCTGGTCGGTGTTGTTGACGACCTTGGCCATCACCTGCGTCACCCGGGTGGCGAGCTCGCAGTGGTCGAGCGTCACCCGTCCCGGGATCACCGACTGCTGAACGTCGCGCTCGGCCCTGAGGAGCGCCCAGCTGAACGGCGCGTCGGCGTAGTAGGTGGACCGGCACGCGGCGTCGGCGGAGCCGGAGCGCCCGGCGTCGAAAGCCGCCTTGCAGGTGCCCGGAGCGTAGGAGTCGACCCCCGCGTCCAGCACATCGGCGTGCGCGAAGAGGTATCCGGGTCGGGTCCGGGTGTCTCCATGCTCGAACACCGCGTCGCTGTAGCCCTGGCGGCCGGTCAGCTCGGCCCAGAACGGCTGCGGCGAGCACCCGACGCTCTGATCGGTCAGCACCGCGCAGCGGCCCGCCCTGAAGTCGCCGCCGAGCACGCTGACCTGCCCGGGAGCGTGGGGGAAGCGGTCGCCCAGCCGGGCGGCGGCCGGGTCGGCGCCGGGGTGGGCAGCCACGAGCGACACCCGGAGCGTGCCGTCCCGGCGTTTGGCCAGCACGTGGGCCTGGTCCTCGTCCTGTACCCGCTCGAAGCCGCCTGGCTGCTCGGCGACCATGGTGTCGGCGTTGAGCAGGATGGCGTTCTCGCGCACGGCGCCGTCGGGCAGGAACGCCGAGCGTTCACCGGCCACGGCGACCTGGTAGCGGTGGCCGCCGGCCTGGCTCAGCCGGGTCGCCAGATGCTTGGCGTCCACGACCTCCGTGAGCACCAGGGCGTCAGGGTCGAGGGCGGCCACCCGCTTGGCGAAGTTGTCCAGGTCCCGGGTGTCGGCCACGTCGGCCTGCCGTACCGCGTCCTGGAGGTTGGCCTGGACGACCAGGATCGTGGCGGGCGGCCGTTGAGCGGGCGCGGCAAGGGGCAGCAGGGCCAGGGCCGCGACGGCGAGGCGCCTCATCAGGCCTCCTGGAGGGCGGGGCGCCCGGACTCGACGACGAAGGAGCGGCGCAGCGAGGGAGTGCCTCCGGGGGTGGTGACCTTGTCGACGACCACGTAGTCGGTGCGCAGGGTGGCGGCGGTGATGCGGCAGCGCACGTAGCCGCGCTGGTTGTTGAAGAACTTCAGGTGTGGGTTGGCCGCCAGCCACTCGGTGCCGCCGGTGGTCATGTCGGAGCCGTTGCCGCCGGAGGTGATCGACGTGCCCAGGAACTCCACGCTGACCGTGGGCGATTCGGGGTCGCCGAAGTCCGCCTTGAGCTCGGAGGCGCAGTTGACGTGGGCGTCGCCGGAGAGCACGACCGGGTTGGACACCCGGCGCTCGGCGATGCCGGCCCACAGGCGGTTGCGGTTGGCCGCGTAGCCGTCCCAGGTGTCGGGGTTGAGCTGCTGCAGGCCAGGATCGGTGAGCCGGTCCAGCTGGAACATCTGGACCTGGTTGGCCAGCAGGTTCCAGGTGCTGCGCGAGCGGCCCAGGTCGTCGAGGAGCTGCCGTTCCTGGTCGAGGCCGAGCATGCTCCTGGCCGGGTCGAGGCGGGCGTTGATGTCGGCGGGGCTGCGGAACTGGCGCTCGTCGGGGACGAAGAAGGTGGCGAGCCTGCCGTAGGGGATCTTCTGCGCGAGCCGCATGTCAGGCCCGGATGGCAGCGTCGAGGGGCGGATCGGCTGGTTCTCGAAGAAGGCGCGGAAGGCGGCGGCGCGGCGGCGCAGGAAGTTCTCCGGGGTCGCGCCGGTGGGTGACAGCTCGCCGCCCCAGTTGTCCTCCACGTCGTGGTCGTCGACCGCCACGAACCAGGGCGCCGCGGCGCGGGCGGCCTGCAGGTCGGGGTCGGTGTTGACCAGGGCGTAGCGCAGCCGGTACTGCGAGAGGGTCTGTACGGCGACGCCGTGCGCGGCCGACAGCGGGGTCTTGCGATTGCCGCCGGTGGGGCCGATGCCGTACTCGTAGATGTAGTCGCCGAGGTGGCCGATCAGGTCCAGGTCCTGCGCCGCGAGGTCTCGGTAGGCGGTGTAGAAGCCGGTCTCCCACTGCTGGCAGGAGGCCCAGGCGAAGCTGATCTCCGGGCTCTGGCCCGGGTCCGGCGCGGTCTTGGTGCGCCCGACCGCGCTGGTGTGGTCGCCGACGGCGAAGCGGTACCAGTACTCGCGTCCCGGCCGCAGGCCGTCGACCTCGACGTGCACGGAATGCGCGAACTCGGGGCGGGCGGTGGCGGTGCCCTTGCGGATCACCCGGCGCATGCCGTCGTCCTCGGCCACCTCCCACAGGACCGGCACCGGCTCCGGCGCCATGCCGCCGCGGCCGTCGTCGGCGAGCGGCTCGGTGGCCAGCCGGGTCCAGAGCACCACGGAGTCGGGGCGCGGATCCCCGGAACTCACGCCCAGCGTGAAGGGGATGCCGGGGCCGGACCAGCGGAACATCAGGAGCCCGGCTCCGAGGGTTAAGAGCTGTCGTCGGTTCAAAGGGCCGCCTCGTCTCTCTCGGCTTGGGTGAGCAGGTCACGCATGGCGGTCTCGGCGGTGCCGGGGTCGCCCCGCCGTACCGCGTCCAGGACCGCGCGGTGGGTCGCGGCGAAACCGGGACGCTCGCCGTGCGCGTGCACCATCCGGTCGCGCGCGTACAGGGCGGAGGCGATCACGACCACCAGGCAGTCGAGCAGCTCGTTGTGGGCGGCGGCCAGCAGCAGCCGGTGGAAGGAGATGTCGGCCTCGGTGTGCGCGACCGGGTCGGCGACCGTGCTCGCCATCCGCTCCAGCGCGGCCTCCAGGGCCGCGACCTCCTCGTCGGTACGGCGCAGCGCCGCGAGCCTGGCGCCGGCCGGTTCGACCGCGGCGCGCACCTCGGCCAGCTCGCGCAGCATGTCCTCGTCCCCGCGGTGCGCGAAGCGCCAGCGCAGCACGTCGGGATCGAGCATCGACCACTCGGCCCGTGGGCGGACGTACGTACCGCGCTTGGGCCTGGCGTCGACGAGCCCCTTGGCGGCCAGCGTCTTCAACGCCTCCCTGACCACCGTCTGGCTGACCTGGTAACGCCTGGCCAGGCCGGTGGGGTCGAGGGGCCCGGTGGTGTCCGGGTCGCCGCCGACGATGCGGCGGCCGAGGTCCTCGACGACCTCACCGTGCACCCCACGCCGTGGATAGCTCATGGTCTTCCGCCCCTCTTCCAATGGTGATAAAACCATAAATTATGAATATTTGGCCATCTCGACTGAGGTCCCCCCTCCTCAGCCTGGCCGTGGTGATGTTGCTCGTCACCGCCTGCGGAGGCGGGGGTGGGAGCGGGAACGAGCCCGTCCACCTGAAGTTCTGGGCCTGGGTCCCGGGCATGGACAAGGCCGTCGATCTGTTCAATCGGACCCACAACGACATCCAGGTCACGCTCGACAACGTCCCGAGCGGCAGCCGGGGCGGCTACGCGAAGATGCACGCCGCGGTCCAGGCGGGCGACGCGCCCTGCCTGGCACAGATGGAGTTCCAGGAAATGCCGGCGTTCCTGCTCAACGGCGAGCTGGTGGACCTGAACCCGTACCTGACGCCGAAGGACCGGGCCGACTTCCAGGAGAACGCCTGGGAGCTGGTCTCCTTCGAGGGCGGCACCTACGCCGTCCCGCAGGCGACCGGCCCCATGGCCCTGTACTACCGGGAGGACCTGCTCAAGAAGTGGGGCATCGAGGTGCCCAAGACCTGGCAGGAGTACCGCGACGCCGCCGCCAAGATCCGCAAGGCGGATCCGGGCGCCTACATCACGATGTTCCCCGCCAACGACGCCTCGCCGTTCATCAGCCTGGCCTGGCAGGGCGGCACGCCCTGGTTCGACACCAGGAGCGGCCGTTGGCAGGCGAGGATGACCAGCCCCGAGACGCTCAAGGTGGCCGAGTTCTGGCAGGGCATGGTCAAGGACGACCTGGTCAAGGTGGGTCCGCAGTTCACCCCCAGCTGGTACAAGGACCTCGCCTCCAGCAAGCTGGTCGCGGTGCCCGTGGCCCAGTGGGCCGAGGCCATCATGGCCGCCAACGCCCCCACGACCGCCGGCAAGTGGCGGGCGGCGCCGCTGCCCCAGTGGGAGGCCGGCGGCAAGGCGTCGGCCAGCAACGGCGGCTCGTCCACCGCGCTGCTGCGCGGCTGCGAGCACCCGCGCGAGGCCGTCGAGTTCGCGCTGTGGGTCAACCGCGACCCCGGCAGCGTCAACACGCTGATCCAGACCGGGTACGGCTGGCCCGCGGCGATCTCCGGCATGTCGAACCCGGCGCTGACCAAGCCCTCGGAGTTCCTGGGCGGTCAGCAGACGGCGCAACTGTTCACCGACTCCTCCAGTCAGGTGCCGCGTGGCTGGTCCTGGTGGCCCACCTACGACAGCACCGTCAAGGCCCTGAGCGACCGGTTCGAGCAGGGCGACCTCGTCGAGGCACTGCGTCAGGCCCAGACCCAGACCGTGGAAGAGATCAGGGCGAAGGGGCTGAGGGCAGAATGAAACCACGCATCGCAGCGGTATTTCTCGCGCCGTTCCTGGTGTTGTTCGCCGTGTTCTTCGTGGCGCCGCTCCTGTACGCGCTCGGGGAGAGCCTGACCAGGATCGAGCGGTCCGGGCTGCTGGGCCTGCACGGGCGGACCACCCACTTCGCGTGGCTGTCCAACTACACCACCGCGCTGTCAGACAGCGCCTTCGTGGGCAGCATCGGCAGGATCTTCCTGTTCGCGATCATCATGGTGCCGCTGATGGTGGTCGCCTCGACCATCCTGGCGCTGCTGCTGGAGGCGGGGATAAGCCGCTGGCCGCGGTTCTTCCGCACCTCGTACTTCCTGCCCTACGGCATCCCCGGAGTGATCGCCTCGATCATGTGGGGGTTCCTCTACTCGCCGGGCACCTCCCCGTTCACGGCGTTCTTTCCTGACCTGGATCTGCTCGGCCCGAGCTCGGTCTTCTGGGCGATCATGAACATCGTCGTCTGGCAGTGGACCGGCTACAACATGCTGATCGTGGTGGCGCAGCTGCAGTCGATCCCCCAGGGCCTGTACGAGGCGGCCAGGATGGACGGCGCGACCCGGTGGACGATCGCGTGGAACATCCAGATCCCGATGATCCGGCCGGCGCTCGTGCTGATCGCCGTGTTCAGCATCATCGGCACGCTGCAGTTGTTCAACGAACCGCTGGTGCTCACGCCGCTCTCCAGCGGCATCTCCAGCACCTACACGCCGACGATCACCGCTTACAACGAGGCGTTCAACGGCAACAACCTGGCGCTCGCCGCCGCCGAATCGATCATCCTGGCGCTGGTGATCTCCGTTCTGTCCTTCGGGTTCCTGCGCCTGGTGGGAAGGAGGGGCCGATGAGGACCGTCAGCCTGCGCTGGCTCACCACGCTCCTGCTCGTGGTGCTGGCCGCCTACTTCCTGATGCCGCTCTACTGGCTGCTCGTCGCCGCCACCAAGAGCACCGGCGATCTGATCAACTCCTCGCCGCTGGGGCTCGCCGACCCGCAGCTGTGGACCAACCTGCGCGACCTGGTCACCTTCGACGGCGGCATCTTCTGGCAGTGGGTCGGCAATTCGCTGATCTACTCGGGGCTCGGCGCGGCCGGCGCCACGTTCGTCTCCGCTTGCGCCGGATACGCCCTGGCCAAGAGCGTGTTCCGGGGCAAGGAGGCGGTCTTCAACCTCGTGCTCGCCGGGTGCCTGCTGCCGATGACCGCGCTGGGCCTGCCGCTGTTCATGCTGATGTCGAAGATCGGCCTGGCCAACACCTACTGGGCGATCCTGCTGCCGAGCCTGGTCAGCCCGTTCGGCGTCTACCTCTCGCGGATCTACGCGGCCACCGTGCCCGATGACGTGATCGACGCCGCGCGGAGCGACGGGGCGGGCGAGTGGCGGATCTTCCTCACCATCGTGCTGAAGATCATGTCGCCCGCGCTGGTGACCATGTTCCTGTTCCAGTTCGTCGCCATCTGGAACAACTACTTCCTGCCGCTGGTCGTGCTCTCGGACAACCACCTCTATCCGATCACGCTGGGCCTGACGAGCTGGCAGGGCTTCGCCGACCGGCAGCCGATCCTGCAGACGCTGACCGTGGTCGGCTCCTTGGTTTCCGTCATTCCGTTGATCGTCCTGTCCGGCGCCCTGCAGCGCTTCTGGCGTACCGGACTCACCGAAGGGAGCGTTCGAGAGTGATCCGCTATGGGGGCGACTACAACCCCGAGCAGTGGCCGCGCGCCGTGTGGGCCGAGGACGCCAAGCTCATGCGGGAGGCCGGGGTCAACCTCGTGACGCTGGGGATCTTCGCGTGGGCGCAGGTCGAGCCCGCTCCCGGCGAGTACGACTTCGGCTGGTTCGACGACGTCATGAACCTCCTGCACGACCACGACGTCGACGTCTGCCTGGCCACGATGACCGCCTCGCCGCCGCCGTGGCTCGGGCACCGCCATCCCGACTCGCTGCCCGTGGCGGCCGACGGTCAGCGGCTCAGCTACGGCTCGCGCTGCCACCTGTGCCCGTCCTCGCCCGCCTACCGCGAGGCCTCGCTCGGGCTGGTGACGCGGCTGGCCGAGCGCTACGGCGCCCATCCCGCGCTGCACTCCTGGCACATCGGCAACGAGTGGGGCTGCCAGGTGCCCGCCTGCTACTGCGACCTGTGCGCCGCCGCGTTCCGCCGCTGGCTGTCGGACCGCCACGGCGATCTCGACGGGCTCAACGAGGCGTGGACGACCACGTTCTGGAGCCAGCGCTACTCCTCGTGGGAGGAGATCCTCCCGCCCCGCCGTACGACCGGAATCCCGAACCCGGCGCACACGCTCGATTTCGCCGAGTTCAGCTCGGACGCGCTGCTGGCCTGCTATCGGGCGGAAACCGAGGTCGTACGGCGGGCCGCGCCGGAGATCCCGGTCACCACGAACCTGTGCAACGTCATGCCCAACACCGACCTGCCCGCCTGGGCGGCCGAGATGGACGTGGTCAGCGGCGACTGCTACCCCAACCCCGGCTCCCCCGACGGCCATCTGGAGAGCGCGCTCTACTTCGACGTCTGGCGCGGCCTGAAGGACGGGCAGCCGTGGTGGCTGCTGGAGCAGGCGCCCTCGGCGGTCAACTGGATGGGAACCAACCCGGCCAAGCAGCCCGGGCGGATGCGCCGGGACAGCCTGCAGGCCGTGGCGCGCGGCGCTGACACGGTGATGTTCTTCCAGTGGCGGGCCTCGCGGGGCGGCGCCGAGAAGTTCCACTCGGGCATGGTGCCGCACGCCGGTCCCGACCATCCGCTGCACCGGTCGATCCGGGAGCTGGGGAGGGAGCTGGCGGAGCTGGGCGACGTGGCGGGCACCAGGGTCCAGGCGGACACGGCGATCGTGCTCGATTGGCGCAACTGGTGGGCGCTTGAGCAGGAGTCGCACCCCAGCGACCAGATCCGCATGATGGGGCGGCTGCGCGACCACTACGACCCGCTGTGGAAGCTGGGCATCACCACCGACGTCGTCCGGCCCACCACAGACCTGTCGAAGTACCGGCTGGTCGTGGTGCCGAACCTCTACCTGATCTCCGGGGAGGCCGCCCGCAACCTGGCCTCCTACGTGGACAGCGGCGGCCACCTGGTCGTCTCGTTCTTCTCCGGCATCGTGGACGAGCGCGACCAGATCTGGATGGGCGGCTACCCGGCGCCGCTGCGCGACCTGCTCGGGCTGACGGTCCTGGAGTTCGACCCGCTGCTGCCCGGGGCGAGCACCGCCACGTCACTCGGGGAGGCCACGCTGTGGAGCGAGCACATCCAGTTGGAGGGCGCGACCGCGATGGAGACCTTCGCCAATGGCGAGCCCGCGGTCACCCGCCACGCGTTCGGCAAGGGTGCCGCCTGGTATCTCGCCACCCGTCCTGCCCCTGACGCGATGACCGGCCTGATGGGCCGCATCGCCCGCGAGGCAGGCGCGACTCCGGCCGTCCCGGGTCTGCCTGAAGGGGTGGAGGCCGTGGTCAGAGTGGGGGACGACGTGCGGCACGTCTTCCTGATCAACCACACCGACCAGGCCTTCGACGAGGTTCCCGCGCGGGGGGTCACGGTGCGGACTGAACGTCCCTGACGTCGCGCGCGGCCGCGTGCAGGAGGGCGAGCATCCGGTTCCTGGCCCCCTCCGCGTCGCGGTCGCGCACCGCGTCCGCCACGTCCTGGTGCCATGCGTGCCCGAGCTTGATCGAGACCCGGTGGCCGTGGACGTAGCGGTCGCGGGCCCGCAGCCCCAGCTCGATGATCTGCCCGAGCTGCTCGATGAGCTCATTGCGCGTCGCGGCCACCAGCGCGCGGTGAAAGCGCAGGTCGGCCGCGACGATCTCCTCCGTGGTGGCGTCCGCGTGGTCCATCTCGGCGAGCGCGGCGTAAATCTCCGTAAGGTCCGCTTCCGTACGGCGGCGCGCCGCCAGGGCCGCCGCCGAGGGCTCGATCATGGCGCGGATCTCGGCCAGCTTGTCCAGGATCGACGGGTCGGCCATCGACTCGAACTGCCAGCGCAGCACGTCCGGGTCGATGAGGTTCCAGACCTCACGCTCGCGCACGAAGGTACCCCGCTTGGGCCGCGCGTCGATCAGGCCCTTGCCCGCCAGCACCTTGAGGGCCTCTCTGATGGCCGTCCTGCTGACGTCGAACTCTGCCGCAACCGCGTCGATGTCGAGGATCGTGCCGGGCGGCAGTTCGCCGCTGACGACGCGGATGCCCACCGCCTCGACCACACGGCCGTGTGTCCCGCGTTCCGGATATCTGCGCATCACCACTCCGCCAGGCTGCCGTCGTCGCGGCGCCAGACCGGCCCGCGCCATCGGTGCCCGTCCGCCGCGGCCCGCTCCACGGCCTTCACGTCCACCTCGATGCCGAGGCCGGGTGCCTCGAGCAGCGGCACGTGCCCGTCACGGTAGGCGAACACGGAACGATCCACCAGGTAGTCCAGCAGGTCGGCCTGCTCGTTGTAATGGATGCCCAGGCTCTGTTCCTGGATCAGCAGGTTGGGGGTGGCGAAGCCGACCTGCAGGCTGGCGGCCAGCGCGATCGGGCCGAGCGGGCAGTGCGGTGCGAGCGTCACATCGTGCGTCTCGGCCATCGCGGCGATGCGCCGCACCTCCGAGATGCCGCCCGCGTGCGAGATGTCCGGCTGCGCCACCGCGATCCCCGCCTCGAACGCCGGCCGGAAGTCCCACCGGGAGAACAGCCGCTCGCCGGTGGCGATCGGGATGCTCGTCAGCGACGTCACCGCCGCCAGGTCCCGGGTGAGCTCAGGGACGACCGGCTCCTCCACGAAGAACGGCAGGTAGGGCTCCAGCAGTGGCAGCACCCGCCTGGCCATCGGCATCGACAGGCGGCCGTGGAAGTCCAGCGCGATGTCGACACCGTCGCCCACCGCCTCACGCACCGAGGCCAGGCGTGCCACGATCACCTTCACCTCGGCGGCCGTGTCGATGGCGCGGACGATCCCGGCAGCGTTCATCTTCACCGCGGTGAACCCGGCCTCCACCTGCTTGATGGCGGCCTCGGCCACCTCGGCGGGGTCATCGCCGCCGATCCAGCTGTAGACCCTGATCCTGTCCCGTACGGGGCCGCCGAGCAGCCGGTGGACGGGCGCTCCATAGGTTTTGCCCGCGATGTCCCACAATGCCTGGTCGATGCCGGCCACGGCGCTCGACAGGATCGGGCCGCCCCGATAGAAGCCGGCCTTGGTCAGCACCTGCCAGTGATCCTCGATCCGCAACGGATCCGCGCCGACCAGGTAGTCGGCCAGCTCGGCCACCGCGGCCGCGACGGTCTCCGCCCTGCCCTCGATCACCGGCTCACCCCAGCCGGTGATCCCTTCGTCGGTGTCGATACGCAGGAAGAGCCACCGAGGCGCGACCAGATAGGTCTTGAGCGACAGAATGCGCATATCAGTCAGAGTCCTTCACGACGCTCCAGCCACCGTCGACGGTCAGGGTGGCACCGGTGATGAATGAGGCCTCGCCGCTGGCCAGGAACGCCACCGCGGCGGCGACCTCGTCAGGAGTGCCGAGCCGCCCGGCCACCGTCGCGCGGGCGCTGCGCTCGCGGCCCGCCTCGTCGATGCCGTCCCAGGCCGCGGTGAGGATCGGGCCGGGCAGCACAGCGTTGACGCGTACGGCCGGGCCGTACTCCACGGCCAGTTGCCTGGTCAGCGACAGTAGTCCGCCCTTGGCCGCGGCGTAGGACGGATGGCCCGGCACGCCGAAGTCGGCGTGCACGCTCGAGACCGCCACCACGGCGCCGCGCGCCTGCTCCAGCTCGCCGACGAAGGTGCGGAAGCCTAGGTAGAAGCCGGTGAGGTTGACGGCGAGCTGGGCGTTCCAGTCCGCGAGGCTCACCTTGTCCGCGGGTCCCTTGCGCAGCGTGAACGCGTTGCTCACGAGCACGTCCAGACGGCCGAACCGCTCGTTCACCAGCTCGCGCAGGCGCTGCCAGGCCTCCTCGGAGGCGACGTCGGTCGGCACATGGATGGCGCCGGGTACGTCGGCCGGCACCACGTCGGCGATGACGACCGCGGCGTCCTCCTTCGCCAGCCTGCTTGAGATGGCCGCGCCGATCCCCCTCGCGCCACCGGTGACGACCGCAACCTTTCCGGCGAATCGCCCGCTCACATCTCGCTCCCCTCGTCTCAGTCTCGAATAATAGTATTATTCATGGACGGCGATGGTGAGCGACCTCATGCGGCTCGTGTCGGCTCAGCCGGTGACCATCCCGACGACGAGGTTGATCGTGGTGGCTCAGGATGCCGAGCGTGGTGGCCGCGACGATGACGAGCTCCTCGATGACACGGCGGGCGTCGGTCACGAGAGCTGAGGCCCAGCGCGAGTGCCGCGCGATCGGCACCCGGTCGCGGCACACCGCGGGTGCGCTTTGGTCGGAACTGGACAGCGAATGGCCTGGGAACTGGTCAGCCGAAGAGCCGACACTCGGCCGGCTGGCCCTGCGACGGCGAACACCGTGCCGCCGGCGGTGCTGTCTCCATGCCACTGAGGAAGGCTGATCGATCGTGACCGAACGCGTACGCGTGGCCGTGCTGGCGGGTGGGCCGTCCGCCGAGCATGAGGTGTCGCTGCAGTCGGCGCAGGCTGTGCTCGATGCTCTGCCGAGGGATCTGTACGAGCCCGTCGCCGTCATCATCGACCGGCAGGGCAGGTGGCCGGTGGAGCTGCGACGCGATCTGGCGGACGTGGTCTTCCCCGTGCTGCACGGGCCGTTCGGCGAGGACGGCGTCGTCCAGGGGCACCTGGAGACCCTGGGCATCCCGTACGTGGGCTGCGGCGTCCTGGCCTCTGCCGTGGCCATGAACAAGGTCGCGATGCGGCGCACGTTCCTGGCGGAAGGCATTCCCGTCACCCCGCATGTGTGGTTCACCGAGCACGAATGGCTCACCACCGCGGACCACTGGAGTCTGGTGAAGTCGCTCGACTGGCCGATGTACGTCAAACCGGCCAACATGGGCTCCTCCATCGGCATCTCACGTGTCACTTCCATGGAGGAGCTGCGCGCGGGCGTAGATCTGGCGCTGGCATACGACCGGGTGGTCATCGTCGAGCAGGGCGTGACCGCGCGCGAGGTCATCTGCGGCGTGCTCGGCGGCTATGACACTCCGGATGCTTCGACGCCCGGCGAGCTCATCGTGCCCGGCGACTGGCTGGACTATGGGGCCAAGTACCTCAGCCAGGCCGAGATCGCCATCATCCCTGCCGTACTGCCAGAACGGGTGGCCGAGGACGTGCGCGAGCTGACCCTGCGCGCCTTCCGGGCGATCGGTGGCTACGGCCTGTCCCGTGTCGACTTCCTCTACGAGGAGGACACCGGACGCCTGTACGTGCTGGAGATCAACACCATGCCCGGCTTCACCTCCCGTTCCGTCTACGCCAGGGCCTGGGCCGCAAGCGGTGTCCCGTACCCGGACCTGCTGCGCCGCCTCATCGACCTCGCGTTCGCCAGGAGCGGCTCATGATCCCCATGACGCTGAACAAGATCGCGCAGGTCGTCGGCGCAAGCATGTATGACGTGCGCGACCCGCGGGCGCTGGTGACGGCGCCCTCGGCGGTCGACTCCCGCGAGGTGGTGCCTGGCGGCCTGTTCGCCGCGACGGTCGGCGCCCGCGTCGACGGTCACGACTACGCGGCCGGTGCCATCGCGGGCGGCGCCGTCGCCGTGCTTGCCTCAAGGCCCGTCGGCGTGCCCGCCCTCGTGGTCGAGGACGTCCAGCTCGCGATCGGCCTGCTGGCCAGGCACCTGCTCGAACACACCAGCCCGACCGTGATCGGCCTGACCGGCTCCGTGGGCAAGACCACGACCAAGGACCTGCTGGCCCAGGTGCTCGAACGGCACGCGGCGACGGTCGCCACCGACAGGTCGTTCAACAACGAACTCGGGCTGCCGCTCACCGTGCTGCGTGCCGATGCCGCCACGAGATACCTGGTGCTGGAGATGGGTGCGGGCCGCAAGGGCGACCTGACGTATCTGACCGGGCTCGCACCGCCTCAGGTCGGGCTGGTGCTCAATGTCGGCACCGCGCATGTGGAGCGGATGGGAGGCGGGCCGGCCGACGTGGCCGCGGCCAAAGGCGAGCTGGTCGAGGCACTTCCGGCGGACGGGTTCGCCCTGCTCAACGCCGACGACCCGTACGTCGTGGGCATGGCCGGCCGTACCAGGGCCCAGATCCTGTTGTACGGCAGGTCGGCGGAGGCGCAGGTGCGAGCCGAAGACGTGCGGATGGACGACCGCGCGCGAACCGCGTTCGAGCTGGTGACGCCCTCCGGCCGCGCCCCGGTCGGGCTCGACCTCGTAGGTGAGCACCAGGTGAGCAACGCCCTTGCCGCCGCAGCCGTCGCCACCGCACTCGGCCTGGGCGTCGCCGAGATCGCCGATGGGCTGAACGTCGCACGGCGACGCTCAGCAGGCCGGCTGGAGATCGTCGAACGACCCGACGGCATCACCATCGTCAACGACACCTACAACGCCAACCCCGAATCCATGCGGGCAGGGCTGCGGGCGGTGAAAGCCCTGGCCGGCACCCGTCGTACCGTCGCCGTGCTCGGCGCGATGGGGCAGCAGGGGGACGCCTCCCGCGCCCGGCACGCGGAGATGGGCCGGCTCGTCGCCGACCTCCGCTTCGACGTGCTGATCGCGGTCGGAGCAGGGGATCCGCTCGCGATGGCATGGGCGGCGGCGTCCTCGAACCAGGGCGTGGCCGTCCATACCGTCGAGGACGTGGCCGCAGCCCTCAGCCTGGCCACCGCGCTTCTCGAATCGGGAGACGTGGTGTTCGTCAAGGCCTCCAGCGAGATCGGTCTCGGTGCCTGCGCCCGTGCCCTGGCCGGTGCCTGACCGTTGGCGCAAACGCGCTCAACCTGGACAAGGCACCGACCCGGCTCGAGCCGGTCCAGAGCACGGACGGCCCCCACGGTTGAACAGCTTTTGGTCTGCTGAATGAGCAGGCACTCCGTCTAGCCTGCCGGCACAAGCTGGCGAAACGGAGTTCCATGCGCACTATCGGTCTCATCGGCGGGTTGAGCTGGGAATCGACGGTGATCTACTACCAGATCATCAACCAGCGGATACGCGAACGACTCGGCGGCAGCCATTCCGCCAACAGCCTCATCTGGTCGGTGGACTACACGACCGTCGAGGACCTCATCTTCGCCGACCGCTGGGACGAGGTGAGTACGTTGCTGACTGGTGCCGGCGGGAAACTGGAGGATCTCGGCGCCGACCTCCTGCTCATCTGCAGCAACACCTTCAGCCGGGTGAGCGACGACGTGGAGCGGGCCGTGAGCGTGCCCGTGCTGCACATCGCCGACGCCGTGGGCGCCGAGGTCCGCGCCAAGGGCATGCGCAAGGTCGGTCTGCTGGGGACCCACTTCACCATGGAGCAGCCCTTCTACCGGGATCGGCTGGCCACCCACGGCTTCGACGTGGTCGTCCCACGGCGTGAGCAGCGGGAACTCGTCCATCGCGTGATCTTCGACGAACTGGTGCGCGGCGTGCTCCGGGAATCGTCCAGGGACGCCTACGCCCAGATCATCGATGATTTCGCAGACGACGGCGCCGAAGGCGTCATCCTCGGCTGCACGGAGATCGAGCTGCTGATCAGTGAGAAGGACAGCGCCATCCCGGTGCTGCCGAGCGCTCGACTGCACGCGGAGGCGGCGGCCGGCTTCGCGCTTGCCGGCTGACACGCCCTCGGTCGCGTTCGTTCACGCCGACGGCCAGGGGCGTGGCGGGTGTTCGCCCAGGTCCACATACCGCGAGGGCACCCTGCGGCTCAGGTGGATCGGTACGCCGGTGCGTTGGTGCCGTACAACTCCCGGTGCCACAGGTCGGCGCAGACACGCTCGATGCCGGCCGTCAGATGGCGGCGGTAGGTGGTGAAAGGGAGGCCGAGCCGTTCCGCGGCCAGCTCCTGGGTGGGCGTGCTGCGGAGGAACGTGACGGACAGCGCCCGGTGGAACTTGAGCGAGCGCGGATCCTCACGCAGGTCGTCGATCGCCTGGCGTAGCAGGTCACCCAGTGCCGTGGCCGGGTCCTGCCCGGCCCGCTCGGCGATCAGCCTGGTGCGCGTCAGCGGGGAAGCGGCGAGCGCGTCCAGCCGCGACAACTGGCGCAACGCCTTGCGAACCGCCTCGGCGAACTCCGCCTGGGACAGCACCGCCAGTTTCGCCGTCGTGGCACTCGGGCTGCCAAGCAGTTGGTTCATCCGCTCCAGCCATGCCCGCGTCGGCACCGCGCGCCAGTCATGAACCAACAGGGCGTACGCGTCATCGCCCAGCCGTGGCTGCTCGGAGATGTCACGCATCCCGTAATGCTCCACCCACGCTTGATTCGGATGCCGTATCTCGATATATGACCATGCCATCCGCTCGGCCCGCAAACAATTGCCGATCACTCGCCACTGGATCAAATCCGTCACCGGCGAGTTCCCGCGATACGGCGGCAGCGCCCATAGCCGGCTGACTGCCAGATGTTCACCGGCGCGCAACGGCGTGGTGGCACGCGCATGCGCCCACGCCATGGCCACGATGGGATCGGCCGTCAGCTCCTGCTCATCGAGTTCCGCCAACCGCAACCACGCGGAGAAAGCCACGAGCTCGCCGGTTTCGGTCCGTCGATACAGCCGGAACGCCTCCGGCCGGCGTTCCGCCCAGAAGGCGGCGCAGTCCGCGGACGCCGCACCCTCCGCTGCGGTCGCCACCCGGAGCAACGTGCCGACATCCTCCTGCCGCAACGCCTCCTCATGGAACTCGCCCTCGTCGTGGCGTCCGTGGAAATCGGCCGGCGCCTCGTTACCGCGATGCAGGTAGAGCAGTGCCGCCACCGCGCCGGGCACGTCCACATCGCTCGCCGTACGCACCCTCTCCGCCAGATGCGCATGAATGCGGTCGTGCATCACCGCGTACCCCTCGGGATCCCGCCATCGGAGGTCCGCCTCCAGCAGCTCCCGCACCACGTCATGCGGAAACAGCCCGAGACTGCTCGACTCCACGAACGGCAACCGCCGCAACCACCGGAACAACCTCCCGGCGTCCTCCGGCAAGGCCGCCCGCAGCAGGTCCTCCGTCGTCATGTAGGCATGCGCGCAGATCTCCAGAGCATGCCGATGCGCTACCGAAGGCAACTCGCCCACCAGCTGATCCAGCAACGTGGCCACGACGTCCTGATTCGGCATCCACCGCCTGCCGCCCCCTCCGTCCTTGACCGCCACGGCCGCTCCCAGCAGCAGCGCCAGCGGATGGCCACCGGCGAAGGCCAGCAGCGGCTCGCGCAACTCGGCCGGCACCCCGGAGGAGTTCATCAGGGCCTTCGCATCTCCGGCCCGCAGGTCGCGCAGCGGCAGCACCGCCAGCGCCCCCGCCCATCCCGGATCCGCCTGCCACCGCATATCCGGCGGGTTTCGCCCCGCGATCACCACCAGCGCCCCCATGGGCACCCGCGGCAGGAACCGCTCGCGCAGCCATCCCTCCAAGCCCTGAACGCGTTCGAAGTTGTCGACCAGCAGCACCGCGTTCGCGTCGCGAAACACCAGCTCGGACGCCGCCGGCTCCAACATGCGCCCCTCCACCATGGACACCGGCCGCTCCGCCATCGCGGCCTCGTGCGCGAACCGCCGCAACAAAGCCGACTTCCCGATGCCGCCGGGACCGTGCACGTACAGAACGCTGCAGCCGCCGCCGTACAACGCCGCGTTGAAAACCGCGAGCTCTTCCTCCCGCCCCACGAACGCCATCTCGCGCGCTGCTCGCAGGCGCCATTCCAGGTTGTCACTCCCTGATGACATACCCCTAACCCCTTTCCGAACGCCCGGGCCGAGCCCTTGGGCGCACTGGTCGGATTGCCGGTTCGGTTCTCCCTGGGCTACATCTCGCTCAAGTAGCCGACGCCGGGGTGGGGTCGTCGTCGTGGTGGCGTGCCGCCGCTGTCCGGCCGGTACTCGAAGTGCCACCACTCGTTGTCGTAGATGCGGTAGAGGTCGTAGCGGGCGCCGTGTTCCTCAAGCCAGCGCGCGCCTTCGTGGGGGCGCACGTCCAGCGCGATGCCCTTGACGTGGCTGGATTCCGCCGGTGGTAGCACGAGCATGCGTGCCGAGGCCGGGGAGCCGGACCGGCGCACCTCCTCGTCGAACATCCGTTGCTGGACAACGGGATCGCGGTATCCCGAGGTGAGGCCGATGAGCTGGCCGTGACGCCAGAGCGCCTGGGTACGCGCCGCGGTGAACGCCGCCATGGCGCCGTCGGTGAGCCCGGTGAGGTCCTCGGCGGGGAATCGCATCCCCAACGCCCAGCGGCAGGCCAGTTCGCGGGCGCGGCCGGGATGGCGGGCGAGCGCCGCGGGCAGCAGGAGCACGGCCAGCATCAGTGTGACCGCGGCGAACAGCCGGTCACGGGGCCGAGATGGGATGGTGCGTGGTTCGTCCATGACGAACCACCATTGGCGCCGAATGTGCGCGCGTTGTCCGCCGTATGTCACCGTCTATCGACGGCGGCCACCGTCGGCGCGACTGTGACACAACGATGACACGGTGCGGACGAGGAGGGGACACCGCAGGCCGACAGTAGATTAGGTTGACCGGCGGGCGAGTTACGGAGCGTGCGGTGAAACTCGGCGGCGTGTCGCGAGTGTTGTTGATCGAGGATGACCCGGCTGTGCGGGAGGGCTTGGAGCTGGCCCTGACCCGGCATGGGTACCGGGTGCGCGCGGTGGAGTCCGGCGAGCAGGGGCTGGACCGGCTGCGTACGGACCTTCCCGACGTCGTCGTGCTCGATCTGATGTTGCCCGGCATGGATGGATTCGAGGTCTGCCGCCGCATCCGGGCCGCCTGGGAGGTACCGATCATCATGCTGACCGCCCGCGGCGACGACATAGACGTGGTGGCCGGGTTGGAGGCGGGCGCCGACGACTACGTGGTCAAGCCGGTGCAGCCCAGGGTGCTCGAGGCCCGCATTCGCGCGGTGCTCCGGCGGATCGGCCGGGATCAGGCGGAGCTGGAGCGGCACGGGGAGCTGACCATCGATCGGGCCGGGCTTGTGGTCGCCAACCGCGGCGTGCCGGTCAGCCTCGCCCCGACCGAGCTGCGCCTGCTGCTCGAACTCTCCGCCGCGCCGGGCCGGGTGCACAGCCGCCAGCAGCTGCTGGAGTCGGTGTGGGAGCACGGGTATTTCGGCGACTCGCGTCTCGTGGACGCGTGCGTGCAGCGGTTGCGCGCGAAGATCGAGGACGACTCGGCGGCGCCCGTCTACGTGCAGACGGTGCGTGGGTTCGGGTACCGGTTCGGGCCGGTGTGAGCCGCCGGTGGTACCTCGGCCGAGCCTGGGGCTGCGTGCCCGGCTGTTGTTCGCGTTCGCGCTGCTGTGTGTGGTCACCGCGGCGGCGGTGTCCGGCGGGATGTACGTTCAGGCCCGCAACGACATCCTGCAGCGGGCCCAGGATGGCGCGGTACAGGCGATGAAAAACCGCATGGAGACGACGCTCTTCCCGTTGCGGAGTGCGGCGCCGGGCCCGGATGAGCTCGGGGAGATCGCCCGCACCGTGGTCGACCAGTACAGCTTCGTGGTCGCCGTCTACCACGAGGAGTACTCGGTGGCCGGCCCGCCGGGGCGCCCTCCGGGGCGTTCGGGGCCGGGCGGGGACGCGCCGCCCCCGACTGCCGGGGCGATTCCACCGGAGCTGCGGCAGGTGGTGGCCGGCGGCGAGATGGCGTGGCAACGCGTGGTGTGGCAGGGTGCGCCGTACCTGATCATCGGCACGCCGTTGCTGATCGTCGAGCAGAACCGGCCGACGCGGGTGTCCGGCATCGAGGTCTACACGGCGCGCAGCCTGCGTTCCGAACAGAGCAGCATCGACGAACTCGCCGCACGCGCCTGGCTCATCGGCGGGGTCGCCCTGGTGTTCGCGGTCGTGCTGGCGTTGCTGGCCACCCGTGGCGTGCTGGGCCCGGTGCGCGAGCTCGGCCGGGCGGCACGCCTGCTGGGCGAGGGCGAGTTGCGAACCAGGATCGCGGTCCGCGGCTCCGATGAGCTGGCCGACGTGGCACGCACGTTCAACAACACCGCCGCGGAGCTGGAACGGCACGTCAAGCAGCTCCGCGAGATGGAGGCCGACGCGCGCCGGTTCGTGGCCGACGTGTCCCACGAGCTGCGCACCCCGCTGGCCGCGTTGGCCGCGGTCGCCGACGTCCTCGATGAGGAGGCGGCCGGGCTGCCCGAGCCCGCCGGCAGGGCCGCCAGGCTGGTCAGCCAGGAGACGATCAATCTCACCGGACTGGTGAACGACCTCATCGAGATCAGCAGGTTCGACTCCGGCGTCGCGGCCCTCGCGCTGAACGAGGTCGACGTGGCCGAGCTGGTGCGCGCGACCCTGCGTACCCGGGGCTGGTCGGAGCAGGTGCAGACCGAGCTTCCACGCGCGGTGACGGCACGGCTGGACCCCCGCCGAGTGGACGTCATCCTCGCGAACCTGGTCGGCAACGCCCTGCGGCACGGCGAGCCACCGGTGTCGGTACGGCTTTCCGCCGACGCGCACTGGATCGCTCTGGAGGTCCGCGACCACGGACCGGGGCTAGGTGAAGCGGTGCTGCCGCACGTGTTCGACCGGTTCTACAAGGCCAGCGCGGCCAGGGCCAGGTCCGAGGGCAGCGGCCTGGGCCTGGCCATCGCGAGGGAGAACGCGCGCCTGCACCAGGGCGACCTCACCGTCTCCAACGCCCCGGACGGCGGCGCCGTGTTCACGCTGCGCCTGCCACGCCGGGCACCCGATCCGGACGGAGGCCCCGAGTGAGGACCGGGCTCGCCCGCCGCATGCTCGCCGCATGCCTCGTATCGCTCGTCGCCGTGGCCGGCTGCGGCGTGCGCCCCAGCGACGTCATCCGTGCCGGCGCCCCGCCGAGCGGACGCGTCGCACCAACCACGAAGATCACCCTCTATCTGGTGAAGAACGGCCGGCTCAGCGCGGTGACGCGGCCCAGTGATCGTCCAGTGTTCCAAGCGGACACGCTCGCGCTGCTGGCAGCCGGACCCACCGCGAGGGAACGGGCGCACGGTTTCACCACCGACGTCCCGCGCGAAGCCGGCCCGTTCTCGCTGACCGCCAAGCCGGCCGGCCACTTGGTGGTGACCCTGTCCGCTGCGGCCGGCGAACTGTCCACACTGGCCGTCGAGCAGATCGTGTGCACGGCCGCCGCCACGTCGCCGGAACGCCCTGCCCAGGTCACCGTCATCGGTGCTGGGCAGAGCATCGACCCCCGCAACTGCCCCGGGTAACGGCGACCTATCCCCTACTCCGGTCAGATCGCCTTGGGCTCGGTCAGCTTGAGTGGAGCGTACGGCTGGCGGTGGTGACTACGTCGATGACCGCAGCGGCGAGGTCAGGGGCCGCGCGCGGGGGCCTGCCCTGGCCGAAGCGAGCGTCATGGGAGGCCGGATGGTTACGGCCTCGCAACCAGGCGGCGCGCTGGGCTGTCCGGAGATTGTCTGGTGTTGTGGCTCCGCCGGTGCCTCCATCCGGCAGCAACTCGGGGTGCCGTTAACGAACGTGTCACCAGCCCGCGCGGCCCCGACCCATTCCCGCTGCTTTGTACGCAGATCTCTACAAGCTCGGTCAAAGGGTTGTTAGTGGTATCCAGTCATGAGTCAATCCGATCGTGACCGCTGCAGGGACAGAGGACTCGGCCGCCACCCAGAACTTCCGGCAGGCCAGAGCTCTTGGAGCGCTCCAGGCACACGTCGAGCAACTGGCGCAACAGCTCGAGTTGCGCGGCCGGGAGATCAACGCGCTGCAGGTGGAGGCCGCCGGCAGAGCCAGGCCCTGGTGGCGCGAGCCCGCCACGATCATCGCGCTGGTCGCCCTCGCGGTGTCGGCCGTGTTCTCCGTGCTGTCGCGCCTGGACCTGTCGCAGGCCGACGACCAGGCCAGCTCACCACGCTGGTGCAGCGGCTCACCGCGATCCAGCGCGAGGTGCTGGCCACCGTACGCGACAGTGCCAAGGCCACGGGCACCGAATCCGTCGACTACTACGCCAACATGGCGAGCAGCCTGAACACCGACAGGGGCATGCTCGCGCGCCAGGCCGCCGACCTGGCCGAGACGATCGCCCGCCTGGTCACCTCCGTGGAGTTCTACGCCGTGTCCCAGGAACTGTGGCAGTCGGGCGAGACCACCAGGCGCTGCGGATGACCGCGCACGCCGAGGAGAACGCCAGGAACGTCCAGGAGTACACCGCGGCGGTCAGGCAGCGCGCCGTGATCCTCTTCGGCCTCCAGCGGTATCCCGAAGGGCGCGCCCAGATGCAGCGCCCTGGACGTCTTCACCGCCAGGCCCGACTTCGCCCGGGAGAACGCGCCGGTCCAGCGCACCGGCATCCTCATCGACACCCAGCTCAAATGGGGCCAGCTCGAGTTCCAGGTCGCCGGCTGCGAGGAGGTCGCCCACCTCGACGCCGCGGAAAAGCTCATCCAGACCTGGCGGCTACCGCCCACCGCACCCTTCGCCAAACAGCTCAGCACACTACGCAAGCTGGTCCCGGCTAGCTGCGCCTCCTAGGCCACCGCCGCCGTGACGCGTTTGCGGCTGGCGCAGATGTCGTCAATGAGGTTGTACGTGCGGGTCTGCTCCACCGTGAAGATGCGGTCGCGTTCGATACCGCAACGGATGTCCAGGACGCCGCACCCAGTGTGCCGGGCCAGGACCTCCTCCTGCTGATCCACTGCCCGCCTCTGCTGGACCGGCGTTGGCCTGTATGTCGAGGACCTGGACCTACGCCTGGACGAGAACACGTCCGCACCCACCTCAAGGGCGGAAGCGTACGCACCGCCCTGCTGGACGACCGTGCCAACGTGCTCAAGCTCTACCTGGCCCGCGCAACCTACACCGCCGGGCGCTGTTCCGCGCCTCCATCGACGGCCGCGGAGGACCGCTGTCCTACGACGCCGCCGAAGCCCGAGCGGCCATCGCCCGGCTAGTCGCCGGTAACCGCGAGAGGGCGTCGTGCACTGCGGATGCCGCCCGTCGATAGGAGCAAAGTCGTGCCGGGGTACATCCCGATCGACACCCGCAGATCCTTCTTGCGCCAGATAAGCCAGACCCCCGGAAGCATGAACACCGCTCTGGACAGGACCCCCAGGGCGACCAGAAGTGGTGCAGCGAGAACAGAGCGGCGTTGCCCACCGGCCCAGCCGGGAGAGGCGGGGCATCAGGAAGCCGCGGAAGTAGAGCTCTTCGATGATCGGGAACGCCAGTCCGGTCAGCGGAATGCACAACGCCAGCGCCTTCACCGCCGACACCTACACCTCCGTCTACCCACAGGTAGCCACCGCGGCGGCCGAGAAGACCGCCGCCCTGCTCTTCGGCGAACAAGACCAGACGCAGCCAGGCAAACTCATCTCACTACGAGACTGCCAATCGGATTAAGCATCCGGCCCCGCATCGCCACCTTCTCCTGGCGAGGCGGGGCCGCTGCTCTTCCCGCAGAAACCGAGGGGCGAATGGATCACGGGGTGTGCAGGGTTGGCGCACGCGAGCACGCAAGGAGCACGTCGACGCCAGACTTGTATTCTGGAACGCATCCGACGCCGCGTTTTGCCAGTTCAGGGCCGTGATCAAAGCGCGCCCCGCAGGATTCGAACCTGCGACCGTCGGATTAGAAGCAAGATCTTTTAGTGCCGCGCAGTGACGTTAGGTTATAGTTCGTGCCGCCTCAGCGCGTTTCGTGTGTCCAGCTGTGCCAGGTCCTGACGCCCAGTGACGGGGCGTACGAGCACGCACCGAGCACGGCGAACACCCCGATGTGGTCATTGCGGGTGGCGCCACACAATGGATTAAGTACCGCAGAGCACGCCGACACTACGCATGGACGACGGTCCTGTGCTCGGGCCTCATTCGTGTCGCTCGGATCTTAATGCCCGTCAGGACATTAAGATCCGAGCTATAGCATCCTGCGATTTCACTTCCCCAGAACACTCAGAGCGGAAAGTCGTTATGCCATGGCGCATTAAGATCCACAGGGTCCACCCCTGCTTCTCGGACGGCCTCGTCTATCTGATCGATAGTGTCCACGATCTTCAAGTATGGCGTGAGCATGTCCTCCTCGAAGAAGCATTCGTCATCATCGACGATCTGCTTCGGAACCTCGATCGCAGCTACCCTGAACCGACCGTCCGGAAGAGGAAGAACCCATACCCACGAATACCTGTCCGCAGAGTCGCTCTCGCGCCTGGCTGACACCAACGCCCTGGTCATAGTGAGACGGTTCAGCACCTCTGCCTTCATTTTTCACCCCAGAATATACGGATGATGGGTCCGTCGAACGTATGGATCTGAAGGTGCGGTAGGGCGCCATCGGCGTTGTTGATCCCGTGGCCTACGACGCGACCGTCTGCGCCAATGACATCGTCCCAATGATAGGTCCCCACCTTTGATCCAAAGTATTGCTTGGTGCCGACTCCATCAAAACCAGTCGCATTTCTATATCCGGCCCCTTGGAATTTTCCAAGGAACAGCTCCTCCGCCTGACTCCGCGACTGAACGTGGATGCTGGTTGCACCCTCATCAATAGCCTTGGCAGCCCTGGAAACGGTCCCGCTAGACCAAGGAATCTTACAGGGCCCGGAGTTGTGGACGAGGATTGCTTGGTCGCCTACCAGGACATAGTAGGTGTGGATGTCGTCAACTGTCAGGTTGTACATCACCTGAGCTCGGACGAACGCTCGGACGGCTAGGACACGTACCGTGTCGCCGCTAACTGTGCGGAGCTTCTCGCCGCGGAGGAGCTCTCTAGCGTTGACCCACTTGTTCCGGGTCACGCTCCAGAAGGGGTGCTCCTGAGTGGTGTTGATGGTGGAGGCACGCCCGCTGCTCGCCTCAACGACGACGTCTGCCATGGCGGTGTCGTTGTTGCGGTGGAGGGCCGTAATCTTCCTCGCGACGGTCTTTCCTGTTTCAGGATCAGTGGCGATTACCTCGTCGCCGATCTTGACGTCCTCTATGCGTTTCCGAGTTCCGTCGGCCATTTGGACGCTGGTGTCGGCGTCAAAGCTATTGCAATTTTTGATTGCCTTTGCCGCATCTTCTGCGACCTCAGCGAGCTCGCGCGCCTTGCCTGCGTCCTTGAAAAGCTTACCGATCTTTCCGATCTTGCCGACGGGGATGATGTTTACCGCGGCCCAAGCACAGGCCCCAGCGTCGCCGCCGACGCAATCCACAAAATCCTTGACGAACAGATCATAAAGAAGCGATACTTCGGATTTTCCCCAGCGGCAATTTTCTAGGCCGATCTTCTGGCAGGCCTTGAAGTAGCTATTAATGTCTTCGCCGGGCCGAGGAGACGGCGTCGGCGTGCCCTGCGGTTCCGCGCTCTTGTCTGCCTTGGACTTCGGCGTGGACGGATTCGGTGTGGGCGCGAGTTGCGGCCCGGTTTGAAGGGGGCCATCCTTTGCTACTTGTGCCGAGCAGTAACCGTAAAGGCAGTTGTCTGGTGCGTGGCCATCGATTTCTATGTTGTTGATGGGGTTGCCGCCGGTGAAGGCGTAGCGGTTGGCGGTCCAGGGGTCGAGGCCGAGGCCGAGGTCGTCGAGAGCGCCGTTGTAGGAGTCGAGGTTGAGGAAGCGGTTGAGGCCCGGGTTGTAGTCGCGGAACCCCATGTCGTACATGCCGGTGGAGTTGTCCCACCGCTTGCCGTTGAACCGGTACGGGTTGTACTCGTCCTTGGCCGTCGGGTCGACCGGGTCGGGCTTGTCGATGCCGGTGAAGAGTTTGTCGTCGTTGCTGCCGTAGGCGGTGTAGCCGTAGGTGGCGCGGGTGTCGCCGTTCTCCTTGGTGATGTCCTCGACGTCGGAGTGGGCGTTGTAGCCGTAGTAGGACGACTCCTCGGCACCGGTGTCGGTGATCTTCGTCTGGGACAGACGTTCGCCCCACGGGGAGTATTGGAAGGACTTGGTCAGTTGGCCGGCCACCTCTTCGTCCAGGACCTCGCTGGACAGGCCGAGGTAGGAGTAGTTGGTGGTCTTCGCCGAGGCGGAGCCTTCCTTCTCCGTCTTCGACGTTGTCCGGTCGAGCGGGTCGAAGGTGTAGCTGGTGACCGTGGTGGCACCGTCGCCGCCGAGCTTCTCGTGCTTGATGACGTGGTCGAAGCCGTCGTAGGTGTACTTCTCCTGGGTTTTGCCGCCACCCTGGATGGTGCGCAGCCGGCCGAACGGGTCGTAGGTGTAGGTGGAGGTGGCGCCGTCGGTGACCGAGGTCATCAGCCGGTTGCGGTCGAAGTTGAAGGTGGTGGTCTTGCCCAGGACCTGCTGCTGCCAGACGTTGCTGTTGGGGTCGTGGGAGTAGGTCTCGGTCTCCGCCGCACCGCCGCCGACCGGGGTCTTCACCGTCTTGGCGATGCGGTCGCGCGGGTCGTAGGTGTAGGCGTAGTCGTTCTCTAAGTACGCACCCGGGTTGTCGGCGTTCTGGAGTTTGGCGTGATCCGACGCGCGTTGCAGGTTGCCCTGGTAGCCGATGGTGTGCTCGGCCACGATGGCCGCGTTGGGCTTCTTCTCCACCGAGTAGCGCAGGACGCCGGACAGGAAGTAGTCGTAGTCAACGGTGTTGCCGTTGGCCTTGGTCTCCTTCAGCCACTCACCGCGCGGAGTGTAGGTGTAGCCGGTCGTCTTCGGCAGCGGATCCGATGCGGACTTCTTGTTGACCACCTGGTCGACCAGGTCGCGGATATCGTAGCGGTAGGTCGACAGCACCTTGTCGTGGGTGAGCTGGGTGACGGCGCTGTTTTCGTTGTAGCCGTAGCTGGTGGTGTTCTTCAGGACACCCTTCAGCGTCTCCTTGATGGTGTCGATCTGGTTGAGACCGGTGTAGGAGATGTCCCAGTTGTCGATCTTGGCGTTGGCCGAGTTGTCGGCGATGTCGATCAGGTTGGCGTTAGGGTCGTAGGTGTAGGCGAAGTCCTTCTTCTCGCCGTCGGTGTCGCCGCTGTTGTCGCGCACCAGCTTGACGGCGTCAGCGATGACGCTGCCGTTGGCGTTGTCGGTCAGCGTGACGGTGTCGCCGAGGCCGGCGGTGAAGGTGTAGGTGCCCAGTTGCACCCAGTCGCCGCTGTTCTTGGTCTGGTCCACCGTCACGGTGTCGGTGGTGGCGCCGTGCTTGACCTGGTAGCCGGCGTTGGTTGCGGTCGCGCCGGCCGGGTATTGGGCGTAGAGCTTGTAGCTGCCGTCGGCGGGGATGGTCAGGTTCCAGGTGAAGGAGGACGAGCCGGTCCCGGCGGGGGCGACGGCGTAGTCGTAGCCGACGAAACCCGAGGTGGCGCTCGTCTGCACGCGCGGGCCGACCACGTTGGAGGCCAAGCTGCCGCCCGAGGTGGTGGTCCAGCTGCCGGTCGCACTCACCTGGCCGGTGTCGGAGTTGTCGTCCAGGACGACGTCCAGGCCGAGCGGGACGCCGTTGTCGGAATGGGTCTTGAGCTTGCCGTCGGGGTAGTAGCTCCAGTCCAGCGCCCGCTGCGAGGAGTTACCGGCGGAGGTGACGGTGCGGTTGGTCTGCTCGCCCAGCTCGTTGTAGTCGTAGCTGGTTTTGATCTTCCACGCATCGGTGGTGGTCTTGGACCAGCCGTTGTCCCAGTACGTCATCGAGGAGACGTTGCGGATCGACTGCCCATGCGAGGGCGGGGAGGAGATCTCCTGCAACCGGGAGACCGGGTCGTAGGCATACAGCACCGAGTCGGGGGTGTTGTAGACCGGGTCGGACCGGTCGTAGGGGAAGACCTTCTCGCTCGGCCGGTTCAGCTTGTCGTACTTCGTCTCCTGCACGAAGTCGACCAGGTCACCGCCGCGCTCCACCCCACGCGGGGTGATCACCTTGGTCTGATTGCCGACCTGGTCGTAGACGAACTTGGTGGTGACGTACTTGATCACACCGTCGGTCTCGGCGTGCGGCACGCGGGTTTCGACGACGGCGCCGCGCTGGTCGTAGACGGTGATCGACTTGTTGTTCTCCTGGTCGGTCTGCCCGACCACCAGCCCGTCCAGGTCATAGTCCGTCGAGGTCTGATAGCCGGCCGCGTCCTTGACGGTTTTCACCCGATGGTTGAGGTCATAGCCGTAGATCGCTGTGTAGTCGTTCGCGTCCGCGGTGGCGTTCTTGCGCGGATCGATGACCTTGGTGGTGTTGCTGACGTTGTCGTAGCTGTAGCTGATCTTGTCCTGTTTCGCGTTGACGACGTCGGTCAGCTGGTAGATCGCGTCATACAGATAGGTGGTGACGTAGTCCTTCGGGTCGGCCGGGGTGAGGTTGCCCTTGGGCTCGGTCTGAGTCTTCAGATTGCCGGCCAGGTCCCAGGTGAAGGACGCCTTCCGCTCCGGATCACCCGCCTTGTCCACCGGCAGGATCGAGCTGAGCAGCTGGTCAGCGTCGTCGTAGGTGGCGGTGGAGATGGCCCCGTTCGGGGCGGCCATCGTGGTGACGTTGTCGTTCGCGTCGTAGATGGGCGCCGGGGTGACGATGAAGACCGGCTGTGCGGCGTCCTGGTCCTTGGGGGATTTGTTCTCCAACGGCCGTTTGAAGATGTCGTAAGTCTGGGTGGTCTTCTTGCCCAGCGCGTCGGTCACCGTCAGCACGTTGCCGCGCACGTCATAGGTGGTGGCCGTGACGTTCGAGTACGGATCGGTGATCGTCTTGGGGTAGCCGGTCGGGTCGTAGTCGCCGTAGGAGGTGGCGTTGCCGTTGGCGTCCGTCGAGGTGATTAGCTGGCCAAGAAGCGGGTCGTAGTCGTACTTGGTGGTGTAGTCGTTGGCATCCGGGGTGGTGGCGCCGATCGGGTCGGTGACCGACTTGAGGTTGCCGTTGGCGTCGTAGCGGAACTCCCACTTGCGGCCCTCGGGCGACGTCTTGAATCTCAGGTCCGCGGTATTGCCGCCCAGCCCGGTGTCGTAATCCAACACGGTCCCTGGGGTGCCGTTGGCGTTGGCCTCGGCATCCTTGATCGTCAGCGGGTAGCCGGTCTGCTGGTCGTACTCCCAGGTCGTCTTGGCCTGGTTGGGCTCGGTCAGCGTGGTGACGTTGTGATCGCTGTCCCAGTCCAGAACCGTGAGCTCGTTCTTGGCGTTGGTGATCTCGTGCGGCCTGCCGGATGCATCCAGCAGATACTTGGTCTGATGCTGGAGCGGGTCGGTGACCGTCGCGTTGATCGTGCTGCCCTGCGACCCGTCGGGGTCGACGTAGTCGAAGTGTGTCCTTCCCTGGAGCCGGTCCGTCAGGTCGGAGATCTTCCACTTGTCCTTCGGGTCGACCGGCGCCTCGTAGTAGGAGAACGTCGTGGAGTGATCCCGCGGATCCTTGACCGTCTTCAGCTTGACGTTCTTGTTGCCCTGGGTGGCGTCATAGCTGAAGCGGAACGTCTTGGCCTGCGCGTCACCGTCGCCGTCGACCATCTTGGCCAGCAAGCCCTTGTCGGTGTAGGTGAAGGAGACCTTGCGGCCGGCGATGTCGGTGATGGTCTGGACGTTGTCGATGATGTGCGGGTTGGTCAGCTTGGTGTCGCTAACCTCCTGCCCGGCGTCGTTGATGTAGGTGTAGTCCTGGCCCTTGGCGTAATAGTCCAAGGACAGAGTGCGCCGCCCGGCGGCGTCGGTGATGTACTGCAGGAACTTGGTCGGCTTGTTGTTGGACCTGCGCCGCTCGTAGGTGAACGACATGGTGTTGCCGTTCTTGTCCACGATCGCCGACTGGAAGCCCTCATCGTCGAAGAAGAACTGGGTCCGGTCGGGCTTGGTGAACACCCACTGCCGCAGCGGATCGGCCGATCCGGTCTTCTGCAGGTACAGGTGGATGCCGCGCGGGTGGGTGTAGTCACAGGTGGCCGGGGTGCAGTCCTTGACGTCGGCGCCGTGGGTGTCCAGCGTCCACACGTGCGTGGTGCCATCGCCGTCGGTCAACCGCACCTGGGAGGGCCAGGCCTGGCCGGGCGGGTGGAAGTACACCTGCGAACCGAGCTTCGACAGCGTGGAGGTCTGCAGCGACCAGCCGTACCCGAGCGACGCGCTCGAGGTGTCGAGGCTGTTGTAGGCCATCCGGACGAATGTCTGTGCGCCGCGGGAGGGGTTGGAGAAGGCGTTGTAGGACCAGACCAGGTTCCCGGCATACGGGTTGACGAGCGCGGTCGCCCCGGCCCCGGTGTTCTTGCCGGTGTAGGAGTAGAACTTCTCCAAGCCCAGCAAATCGCTGGTCGGGCTGTCGATGCGAATCTGCTGCGGCAACTGCGGGAGGCCGTGCGAGGCGGACTGCCAGTTGTTGGTGGTGTCCTGGCTGTCCCACACCAGGCTCACCGCCTCGGCCAGGTTCCCGTTGGCGAGGACCGGCGCCTTGACGGTTGCGTTCACCGTCACCGCGTGGTCGGGAGCGAGCTCGTCTGGGATGGGAGTGAGGATCTGGCTGGCGCCGGTCACGTCGGTGCCGTCGGGCAGTTTCCAGAAGTAGCCGAGCTTGATCGTCCCGGCGGGCCAGGTCGTCGTGGTGGTGTTGGTGACGGTGACGGGGATGGTTTGCTGCTCGCCCGCCACCATCCGCGGCGGAGTGGCCAGGGCCTGGTAGGTGGTGGCCGGGTCTGCGTAGCGGACCACCAGCACCGGCCGCACCTCGCTCTCAGGCGCCTCGGAGGAGGTGAGGGTGGCGCCGTTGCCGCTGGTCGGGCAGGCTTTGTTGCTCTCGCTTGTCGGGCGGAGCAGCAGTCCGTGGTTGCTGGCGGGGTCGGCCACCCACTTGGCCGCTATCGCGTCGAAGCCGTCCACCTGCTCCCAGGTGGGGCTACCGGGCGCCAGCCACATCGGCTGGCCGACCTGGGGCGCGTTGTAGTCGCCGCCCGGGGTTGTCCACGCGCTGCCCGAGGCGGCGTTTTGCCAGGAGGCGCTCGCCTCGTCGAAGTCCCGTTTGAGTTCGTAGAAGCCGTAGCTGGCCTCGGCCCCTATGGCAGAGGCCGTGGAGAAGTAGACATGAGCCAACAGGTACTTGGTCGATGCCGGGATGATCGAGGTGTCGAACTTGATGAGCGCCCGGGTGTTGCCCAGCGTGGTGCCGCCGAATCCAGCGCGCAGTTCGGCCAGCCCGCCCGGCGTGTCATGCCCCTGGGTGGGCTGGCAACTGGACAACGTGGTGTCCATGCTGGCCGGGACTTCGGCGTAGGCGTCGCCAGGAGTGGGTGTTCTGACCCACTGCGGACCCGACGTCGAGGCCTGCCCGTCCTCGCGCACGGCCACCACTTGGTAGGTCGCGCCGGCCGACGGCGGGGCCGTGGTGTCGACATAGAAGGTCGCCGTGGGCTCCAGCGTCGCCACCAGCGTCGCCGCCGACGGGGTGAACGGCTGGTCCGTGCGCATGCGGTGGACCTGGTATTCGGCCACCTTGCCCGGACCGTCATAGGCCGACCAGGACAGCTCGGCGCCCGTGGCGTGCACGATCCGCGGCCGTGCCAGCGCCACTGACGGCATCCCATACGTCAAGGTCAGCTTCGGCATCGGCATGACCGGGAATCCGCCCAAGACATCACCGGCGGTGTAGATGGGGCCGCCGGCCGCCGCACCCTCGTTGACCGCCTTGATCACCACCCCATGGTTGGCGATCGATCCGTTCACCCAGCCCTGCACCAGCGCGGTCAGCGGATAGCTGTGCCAGATGTGCGCCTCGGCCGGCTGGTAGGTGACGTTCGCCGCCACCGGCCCGATCGCGGTGTTGATGGAGTTCCACGTGACCGTCTGTCCGTCCCACGCCTGCGTGACCTGACGGGCCTCCAACGGCACCACCCCGGTCGCTGGTAGCGACTGGTCGTAGTAGAGGCCGAGCTCCGCCTTGTCGATCACCGTCCCCGACGGGACCAAGCTGGCCAGGTTGAACTGCACCAGGCTGCGCGCGATGCTGCTGCCGCTCACGCCGACCTGCAATCGGCCATCGCCGTCGAAGTTCGTCGACGCCGCCGAGGAGACGATCGTCGCGTCGTTGGAGGTGTTCCAGTCCGGCGACACCACCACGGTCGGGTCGATCGTCACTGGCCAGGCCCGCCCGGCATCGGCCAGCCAGCCCGCGTCCGGCGTCACCGTGATCGTCACCTGGTCGCCCTGCTGGCCAGTCACCTCCTGCCGCACCGCCGCGGAGTACCGCTTGCCGTACGGCGAGGCCGCATCATCCGCGCTGTCGATCATGAACGGTTTCGGCAGGAGGAACACCGGCTTGCCCGAGCCCTGCGATAAGAAGGCGATCGAGCCGTCCTGCTGCGCCTTGGCCTGCAACTCGCCCGACGCCGTCACCGTGAACGCGAACGCCGCCCCTGAGGCAGGCGCCTGGGACAGGACGATCTTCTCCTTCACCCCGGACGACGTCACCTCATACACCGCATCCGCGCCCGGCCCGAACGCGTTCCGGTAGGTCACCTTCGACCCGTCCACCTCGGGCGTGAGCTTGGCCGCCGGACCCGCAAGGCCGAATGTCAGCTGCGCGTCGCCCAACCCGACCCGGACCAGCCGGTCCGTGCCGTCGGAAAATCGCGTCGCAAACCCTGTCCCGTCGTCGCCCCAGCCGTCGTCCACCTGCTTGACCGCGGTGTCGATCTTCTGCCAGTCGCCCCGGGCATCGCGATACCGCTCCGGCGCCGCGGAGATCTCGACCTGGCGGCGGCCGTCCTCGAGCTCGAAGGTCTTGCTGACCGCGGTGCGCTGGCCGGTCAGCTCCTTGACCCGCTTGCCGGGCTCCTTGACCGGATCCAGCTTGTAGGTCGCCCCAGCTCCATCCCGCCCTGGCAACGTGACCGGGACGGGCGAGGCACTCATGCCGCCATGCGGCTCGTCGGTGAACCAGCCCGCGACCGTGGCACCGAGCCAGGACGCGAACCGGGAGATGACCCTGGGTTCGGCAGAAGCCGCGATGCTCAAGGTTTGCGCCGATGCTGGTGGCGGCGGTGCGAGCGCCGCCACCAGCACGAACACGATCATCACACCGACCGCGCGATGTAACCGCGCGTAACGACGACGGCGACGGGAAACTGACTCAGGCGACTGCCTGCGGGGCAGCAGCGACATGCGGCACTCCACTCCCGGCGACCCCGCAGGGACGCAGATAAGGAAGATCTAAGAGCAAAAACGCCGCAATCACGCCACAAACCGGCACATACCGTCAAGATCTACACAAAGTGATCATCAGGAAGACTCGAACATCCGCTCCCATACCGGGATGGAGTCCCATCCATGCACCTCAGCCGCGATCTTGCTGACTTCCAGTCAAGGATTACCGTCTGTAAACGGCCCAGGTGACGCTCCAGCGCGCCGTTCGAGAGGATCGCTGACTTCACAGCAAACTCACAGAAAACCCTCGGGCCCGCCAGACTCGAGATGGGGGCGTTGACCTGCAGAAAACATTGAGCTGGCCTTGACGACCCTGCTAATCCATGTCTAGATCAACCCCGTTTGCGGCTGTCGGCTACGGGGGTTGCGCGTGAAGTGGAGCCGTCAGCCGTCAGCCGGCCGTCGAGGTCGCCACCCTCCTTGTCGGCGTTGCGCTCCTCGGCACGGCCGCGGCTCTGGTCGACAGCGCGCGCTCAGACACGATGCTGGACGCGCTCACCACGTCCGACGAGCCAGCGGTGACATCCACCCGAACCGCCATCCTCCGCGCCCACCCCACATCCGCGACAGCCGTACACATGACCGCCGCCACCAGCGCGACAGTCATTATCGCCGCGCAGAGAATGCACCACGTTGCGAAGACCCGCCATAAAGGGCACACAAAACACCACCACAAACACCCGCGCCACAGCCACTCCAAGAAATGACCGGATGAATTTCGCCCGGGGAATCGTTCCACTGGCTGACGTGGGAAACTGCTCGCGTGACCGAGGACCGTTCGTCAGCAATCAATTACTGGCTCGCAGTCTGGCATCTCAACCAGCTTCACGCATGCGATCCCACTCACGGCGAGGGACGACGCATGTGGGCCGACGCAGCTCTATACGCCCTTGGGCAAGCCGAAGCCAACGGCCTGGACAAGACCACAGCCGCTGCCAGCCGGTTCCGCCTACGCGCCAACGTGATCACCGACGTCGGCCCGAACGGAGATCCTCGGTGGGACCCAGACGCGTTAGGAGACGACATCCTTCGCGCCCTGCCGCTCACCCGAGAGCAGGCCGCGACTTGGTCACTCACTTGGCGCGACCGCCCACCGTCAGAAATCTTGAATCTGCGCCACTGCAAAAATCTACTGATCGCCGCCAAGAGCATTCGCACGCATCTGAAAGATGCCACCATCACGACCAACATTGATCAGTGGCTCGCCTTCTGGGAGCGACTCCCGTAGCGCTCCGAACTGCGAGTCGACACCATGATCGTGTCTCGACACGGGAGACCAACTCATGCTCATCGTCGAGGTAGAGCGAGTTGGCTCATCACCGTGGTCTCGCATCTCGGCTCCAGAGCGTGCTTGGCGATGATCGACGGATTGCGGAGACGTACGCCGCATGCCGCGCTGCGGCCTCACGAACCTCGGTGACGTGAAGCCGTCTCCTTGGGGAAGACCTGCAGGAAGATCCGCATGCTGGTTTTGAGCAGGGTCCCCGGCGCTGGAAGCTGACCGGCCACAACCCACTCCTTCGGATCTGCAATCCCATCAGGGTTCGCCCGCGTGATCTGCGCGGTGAACCCAAGTGCAGCGATCTCCACGCTCGCGCTCGTCACGTCCTTGCTCCACAGCTCAGGCATCGTGGCAACGTCAGTTAGAGGGGTCTCGGCGATCGTCGAGGCCGGCGCCAGTGACGGGGCGGAGGCACGATCATCGGTCCGGCCGAGGACCAGGGCGGCGGCCGGCGCGGTCAGCGCAAGTCCCATGACGACCAACGTGGCAAGTAAGGGCGCTCCGATCGGCTCACACCCTCCTTAAGAACACCTCGCTGCACGCGCCGTCGCGACGAACCTTGGTGACATCCATGGCCCCAGCCCCGCAAAGGAAATTCTGGCGGGCTGGGGCGCCTTATTTTTCGATTGCTATTCCCCTACAAATCGGAGAAAACGATGAGGCCGCAGCAAACATTCACGACATACCCCTACCAGCTTGTCTGCGAATTCTGCCGAGAGGATCTTCGGATTTGATCTCACTTCAGAGATCTCATCCAGCAGAGACTCCACCTGGAGCCGATTCAGCACGGTATCCCCGCAAGGATCCAAGTGGCCGAGTATTGGATACCTTTTGCGGTCAATCCCGCGGAGAACTGGGTCGAACTCCGAGTCTACGGGAATCGATTCCACAAGATCCCACTTTCCTGACCTCACCTCGACCTTAATCATCAAGGGTCCAAGTCGCGCGGAAGGCCTGGATGCATCGTAATCAATTCCCCACCTCGACCATCACGAATGATCGTGTAGGTTTTTGTTGGGAGACCATGTCGATCGGTCCCGATTATGTTCTTTGCTGTAATGAAATACCGTGCATGACCTGCACGGATGACATTATCGGCAGGCACAGTGTCGTAGGTGACGACCTCGGCCTCGTATGCCGCCGAACTGTCGGAGGCGATGGCCGGGAACTGCTTGAACCGGCTGATCACCTCGCCGATCTCGACCCTGGGGGGAGATCAGCGCACCGGAACCGGCCTTCTGGAACATCGTCGCCGTGTACACGGAGCGGGTGCTGGCGCTCTTGTTGGCCTCCTCGAAGGCGGCCTTGAAGCTGCCGGACGCGACCAGGCCGTTGGCCTCGGCCTGCAGGGTGGCCGCCAGCGAGGTCTGGTGGCTGACCGACACCGACGTGATGCGGATGACGGCGTAGAACTCTCCGCCGGTCTGCAGCCCGCGCACGAAGCTGTCGCCGAAGGCGCGGCTCGCAAAGTCCTCGGCGATCTCGGTATCCACCCGCCCGTGTACGTGGAACCAGGTGATCAGAGGCGGCACTCGCAGAGTCCTGACCAACTACCACCTCAATCGGTGGCCTGTTCTGCCGTATCGGGTGGCGACGGCGACCTTCAGACGAGTGCCCTGGACACCAGCCCGTCAAGCTCGGAGGCTGATTCCGTGGTCAGTCGGTAGAACCCCTGCAGGCTAGGCGAGCGCTCAAGACGTCCGTCCTCGGTGACGTATTTGAGCGTTCGTGTCTTGCCTCGCGCGTTCCGCCAGGTGAGCCGAGGCAGAAGATCGCCGGGAACCGGCAGGTCGAACCGGACGGGAGTCGCGTCGACATGGATCGGCTCGGCCCCGCACCCATAGGCACCGAGCATCGCCCAGTCCTCGTGACCGGGGCAGGCCGAGTCCTCCCAGTGTCCTGGGACGGGCCCACAGCACTCGCCACGATCGAGGTCCACGATGCGCATGCGGCTGACCACGTGGACGACGTAGCGGTTGACGTGCAGCGCGTACACCTCGTCACCAGGCTGTGCGCCCGTCCAGGCCGGCAGCGACTGGTGGGCGCCGCTGAACGCGACCAACGGCCGCTCGCCCACGCGACCGTGCTTGCGGAGGGCCCGGCAGGTGTCGTGTGTCCAGAGAACGGTGAAGGCGTCCGGCATGGAGCGATCTTACGGATAATGCCGACAAATCGCGTGACCGATTCAGATCAGCACTCAGCTCGGCCCAGCGGCCCGTTCTCGAAGATCCGGCGAGAGGCCGCTTGGCGGTGCAGGGGCCGCTAGGCGCGTGCTGGGGGCAGGCCGTAACGGCTGACGGCCAGGTACGTCTCCGGCGTCGCCGCTTCGAGGAGCCCCTCGTCGCCTTCCAGGTCGAGTTCTGGCTCCTGGGGACGGCGCAGCAGATCACTCCAGGCGCTTGTCGCTCCCCGCTCGTAGGCGTAGCGGAGCAGGGGGCGCAGCCGGGGGCGGGCTTCCTCCTGCTGCTCACGGAAGATCCGCCGCTGGGTGAGTCGCTGTTCTTCCTGAGCGTCGTCGCTGAGTTCCTGGTCATTGGCCGGCTGCTCCTCGGCGCGCAGCCCCGGGGTGCGCTGGGCGATGGCGAGGTCTTCCTCGCGGAGGCGCTCGCAGGCGGCGAACAGCTTCCGGGACATGCCGAGGTGAACCTCGGTTCCGGGGATGCGGCAGGCGAGGAAGTCGTCGAGGCCCATGGAACGGATCCTGGCGCGCAGGGTGTGCCGCTCGGTGTGGGGCGCTGCTCCGCGGGCTTCGGCCCGCATGGCGAGGGTGAGGTCGTCGCCTTCCAGGGGCGTGGTCAGCCCGGAGCGCCGATGACGGGACGCGCGGTCGGCGGGAACGGGCACGGTGCGCAGTTGCGAGGCGGGAGCGGAGCGCAGCGCCAGGTAGGTAAGCATTTGGGCGCGGGCCGCGCCGATGAGCGCGTCGTCGCTGTCGCCGAGACGGTCTTCGAGGTTGCCTGAGCCGACCGCTGACTCGTCGTCGATGTCGAATCCGGCCGGGGTGAGCGGCGGCTGTCCGGGGTGCAGGTCGTGGTCGATGGTGAGGAAGAGGTCGTCTCCGGGCCGCACGGACGCTCCGACCAGGACGGTGCGGTGGGCGTACGAGCCGAGGATCTTGCTGCCGGCGGCCAGTTGCGCCCACCCCTTGCGGAGCGTGCTGAGGCCCACGTCGCCACCCTTGGCCTCGATCAGCCAGTACAGGTCCTCTGCCTGGTGCTGCCCCCATAGGTCGGGCAGCTTCTCCTTCGGATCCTTGAACGTGTTGAGCAGAGCAGGGATCGGGCCACAAAGTTCGAGGTGCTCGGTCTGACCGAGGCCCAGCAGTGAGCGGCAGGCCCACTCGGTCATCGTCATACCCAGCCGGTAGGCGGCTGCGTTCTTCGCGCTGCGCTCGGTGCCGTACGCGTACACCGGGTTCAGGGTCAGGCGCCAGCCCTTGGTGCCTCGTACGGGGTGCTGAGGCTTGACGGGGTGCGTGCCGAGATAGGCGTACAGCGGGGCAACCCGGGCGACGAGTTCCCCGTGCGCATAACGCGGCTGATTCTGCAAGTGCGGGGTGACGTCGCGGCCGACCTCAATGGCGGCCTTGATGATCTCCCGCCAGGTGGTGGTCGAGACGTACCAGCCGTCGGTCGCCGGGAACCCGCCCGACCACGCCCACGGCTTGTGCTTGGCCGTCCGCCACTGCCTCCTGGGCTTCTTCGCAGGCCCGTTACGGAAAAGGACCGGTACGTCGAAGCTGTCGGCGTAGGTGAGCGGTGGCTCGTCGGGGACGTGTGCGGGGATCATGTGGATCACTCTGGCACGGTAGGATCGCTTCCGGCGCCGGGTATGGGGTTGCCGGTCGGTTCCCAGTGGGAGCCATTCGGTTGGCCTCGGGAGCGGGTGTGGGGCTGAAGAACTCGAGTACTTCAAGCGCAGAGCCCTTCGTCCGGTGAGTGGGAGGGCTCTGGGGCGCCGAATGGCTAGTCCGGGTCACCTGGGATCATGTTTCGTGATCTTGTCGATGGTGTACGCCGTCACCCGGCGTCTGTTGTCTGAGGTGCCCACCGCCAGCTCATGCTGAACGCCGGTAGCGCCGCCCTCGCCGCCCTGGCCGACCTGACCGACATCGAACCGGCCCTTCTGGAGGCCATCGAAGCCTGCCTGCCGTCCAGTCGGCATATCGACCTCGACCTGGGATCGCCGCCCTGTCCATCCGGCTGACCGCCCACCGCCTGGCCACCACTCAAGACCCGGCGCGACGAGCCGCGCTCCATCTCACCCATGCGAACCGCCTGCGCAACGTCAGCCAGCACCAGAACGCCCTGAAAGCCTCCCAGCAGGCCGTCGATCTGTACGGCGAGCTGACCCGACTCAACCTGAGTCTCCCCCGCACTCCGGACACTTGACCTGAGGTCATCCCCCGATCGAGTGCGAGCCCTAGCTGGCGCGTCTGTCGTCGCACACCGTGAAGGGTGGAGGTGGGACAGATGGCAAAGACTCGTGTGCGGGTCAGCAGGCGATGCGGCTGCGTGGATGCGGAAACAGGACGTCAGCGAGGGGTGACGTGTCCGCGTCTGCCGGTAGATGACGATCACGGTAGCTGGTATTTCGCGGTGCAGGTACGTGGCCTGGACGGGCAGCGGCAGCGCGTCCGCCAGGGTGGCTACGCTGACCCCGAGGAAGCGCAAGCGGCAGGCCGTGCCTTGGCCGCTGCCGACCACGATGGCGCAGGGGCCGGACGCACGCTCGGGCAGTGGCTGGCACGCTGGCTGGCCACTAAGGACGCCCTGCGTCCGTCGACCCGGCAAGGCTACGCCACACACATCCGCCTCCACCTCATCCCGCAGGGACGGATCCTGCTCCACCAACTCACCTCCCGCGATGTCAACAGACTGCTCGCGAGGCTCGCGTCCCGTCCTTCGCCGACCGGCCGCCGACTGTCACCGTCCACCGCGACGCGGATCCACGCCACCTTACGGACTGCACTGAACGCGGCGGTCCGTGCCCGGCTGATCCCGGTCAACCCGGCCAACGGCGCCGAACTGCCCCATCCCCGGCGACCGCATCCGGTCGTCTGGACTGCCGGGCGGACAGCCCGGTGGCAGCAAACAGGAGAACGTCCGGCAGTGGCGGTCTGGACCGAACAACAGCTCGCGACCTTCCTGGCCGGCATCGCGCAGGACCGCCTGTACGCCGCCTGGTGGCTGGCCGCGCTACGCGGACTGCGCCGCGGTGAGCTGGCCGGGCTGCGCTGGACGGACGTCGACCTGCAGGCGGCGGAGCTGACGGTGGCGCAGCAGCGGGTGCACGCCGATGGTCACGTCGTGGTCGGGCCGCCGAAGAGCGCCGCCAGCTGCCGGGTGGTGGCCCTGGACGCGGAGACCGTACGGGTGCTGACCCGGCACCGCGAGCGCCAAGAGAAGCTGAGCGCGACGGCGGGAACCCACTGGCAGGACTCGGGATACGTGTTCACCACCGCGGAGGGCGAGCCGCTACGGCCGGACTACCTCACCGGCCGGTTCCGCCGGCTGGTGGCCGCCTCCGGACAGCCGCCGATCCGGCTGCACGATCTGCGCCATGGCGCCGCTACGCTGGCGCTGGCCGCGCGCACCGATCTGAAGGTGGTGCAGGCGATGCTGGGGCATGCCAGCATCGTGCTGACCGCCGACACCTATGTCTCGGTGCTGCCGGAGGTGGCCCACCGAGCCGCCCGGGAGACGGCCCGGCTGGTGCTGAGCGCCGCGTCCGCGCTGGGGCGACCGCTCGGCGGCTGACTCAGCTCTGCCTCATATTTGCCCCATGCCGCCCCAGCACGCGGACTCGGCTGGAGTTTCCGCTGGTGGAGAAGCGCGCCCTGCAGGATTCGAACCTGCGACCGTCGGATTAGAAGTGAGGGCACGTCCCGGGGCGCGCGAGCACGCACGGAGCACGACGGCGTCGTGCGGCCCACCGCAGCGCCCCCGCTTCTTCTGATCTGATCGGGCGCCGTGCCGGGGGTATCAATGCTCCTCGGCAGAACTGCGCCTGCCGAGAGTATCCAGATGTCGAGGTGGCGGGCCGAAACGGCGCGAGCGCAGGACGCGCCGCACCGTCGCCTCGCTGACCTGAAAGCCAAGCCACGTCAGCTCCCCTGCACCCGTCGATGTCCTCTCTCGGGTTCTCCCGCACCAGCCGAATGATCAGATCCCGATGCTCCGAAGGCGTTCCTGGACGCCCGGGCCGATAGGGGTAGGTTCAGGCTTGCCGCAGCAGACGATGATGCCATGCCAGCAACGTCGCCGGGGTGACCAGCCGATGAGCGCGCAGCACGCCGGCAACCGGCGGGCCAGCGCCGGGAGAACAACCCGCTCGGCCCAGTCCGGCTTCGGCGTCCGACCTGACGCTGCAGCACCGCCACCTCGTGACGCAACACCATAATCTCCGCGTCCTTCGACGCTTGACTGTGGCCCAGCAACATCAAACAGCCGAACACTCGCAGTGTGATCAGATAGAGCAGGCGGACAAGCACAAGACACGATCTTGACCAATATCAACCCTGTCAAACCACAGGTCAGAGCCATCGTGGCCGCGTTTTGACGCGGTACTGATCAAAACCGCAGATCAAGCACCCGCGATGAATTATGAAGGGTACAGGGCACGTGCATTTGTAGACTGCCTGATACGGACGCCCGCAGTGATCGACATGGAGCAGAGGCTGCAGAGCCTCGTGCCGCTCAACCATCGCGGCGAGCAGGCACGGAAATGGACGGTCGCCGCACCGTTGCGACAGATGAAGGGCAACTCAAGCATCAGCGCAGCTGATTGGCTTTTCGTTAGACCTTGAGTATCCAGAACGCTTGTCGGCGGCTTCGGCTTGGGCGTCGTCAGCCATTTAACGACCTCCTCCTGGAATCAGATGCAACAGCCGCCTCACGTACTGGGTATGGTGCTCTTTCCCGCCTCCGCCGCACGTTCGGTAAGGAAGAGTCGATCGGGGAACGGGAGATGCCAACTCTTGGGTGCTCCGTCGGCCTGTCCGTACTCGTCTAGGTAAGATAGGTTCGCCGGGCGCAATCCGTCTAGCATCCGCTCAGGAATGTGATAGGGAAACAGTTGCGAGGCGAAGTGGAGGGAGTAGTAGACGATTCCTTCGGCGCCGGATTCCTTCGCGCGCTGAATGATCTCTTCCTGTGTCGGTAGATCGAGGAGCTTGCTGGCCAGCGCGACTTCGAGAAACTTGCTCAGCTCCAGATCGCAGCCGCGCTCGATATAGAATACACTTGTGGCCTCCTTATGCAGGTGGGAACAAAGGTCAATGAACTCGTCGGCGTCGCCAAGTTTCCACGCCGGTTCGCCGCCTATCAGGAAGGGTCTAGCACGATCCAGGAGTTCCGATACCGGCACGCTTACGCCGGAGTTGGGTTGGAAGATGTCGAGGCAGACGTCGATATCGAACTTGGGAACATGGAGACGGTGCCCCAGTTTCACGTACGGCAACTGATTATTGAGGTGGATATTCCAGTATGCCTGAGTGGTACGCGCGAAGGGCTCGATGCTCTGCAGGTCTTCCGACGCTTTGCCCTGCACATATCCTGCAGCGGTGAAAGCTTCCCGCAGCAGCTTGACATCGCTGCGGTGGATGAGAACGTCGAGGTCCTCCATCTGGCGGACGCCTGGGTCGCGGTGGAGCCGGTCGGCCAAGACGGGCCCCTTGCGGATGGCATACCGCAGCCCGCTGTCGTTGAGAATCCGGATCAATCTGGCCCACTCGTCGAGCAGGGCGAGATTGCGGTCGCGATTTGTGTGGTATGCCGCCACAAATAGCCATGGGTAGGGCCACTCGAGGTCGCCTCGACGGCGCTGAAAGCCGTAGCGAGCCACATGACGACCCAGCAACGGCATGACCCGATGTCGAGCGGCTAGGTCGACGAATCTGCCCCAGTCGAATTCTGGTGTACCGACAAGTGCCCAGCACTGGTCGACGTCCTCATCACTCAGATTGGTCTTTATCATCGTCAGCAATAGCCGCGTTTCCGGCGACGGATGGCGATTGTCGGTGAAGCTGTTACTCATCGCTGCCTCTCGGTGGTAGTTGATCCGGGGATTGTTGCTAGCGCCTGGCGGCATCGTGTGTCGTGATCATCTTATATAGACTTTGCGGACTGCGGGGAGCCCGGGAGCGCAACGCGATCACCTACTTCGCTCATGAGGCGTCTGTCCACACCCGGCCACCACCGTGGTCAAGCGCACCGGGGCACGCAGCTCGGTAAGGATGATTTCGGCCATAGTCCAGCGCGGGCAATTGTGCTTCTATCTCTTCGACGATGGCCTGAACGCTGACCACTTCATTGCCTTCCGTGAGCGGCTGATTCGCGATAGCGACCGTCCCATTTTCTTCATTGCGGACAACAGCCGGGTCCACCGGGCCAACAAGGTGAAGCAGTTCGTCGAGGAAGGTGACGGCCAGCTTGAGTTGTACCTTCTGCCGCCGAACTCGCCGGAGTTGAATCCTGAGGAGTGGGTGTGGAAGAACCTCAAGCACGACCGGAGCGGACGCGCACCGGTTAGATCTGGCCTCAATGTGAGATTTCGGCGGAGATGTGTTGCAAGATCAGCTCCATGTTCCCGCTACGCAACGTCATGCAACAACTCATCCACCCGTAGGAAACGTCCTACAGCAGATAAGGTCTCAACCAAGCCGGGGCGGCCCATACCGACGTCTGACCGGCTCCGTGCACGATGGTCAACCCAGAATGCCCCACTCATCGAGCTTTGCTGTCAATTCGCTTAGCAGTTCGGGGGTCATCCGCTTGCGTGCTATAGCTTCGGGTGTCTCTTCGGCGACACCGAGGTGCCAGATGCGCTTGCCAGTCTTGGGGTCGACCAGATAGCCGCGCTCCTTGACCACGGGGCCGCGGATGAACAGCGAGACTGCATTCTCCTCGGCCACCAAGGCGTGCAGCATGCTGTGGTGCAATGCATAAATTGACCCGACTCGCTCAATCCGCACCTGTAGCGGCTTCGGGATCGGCAGCTGCATAGTGTCCTCGTAGGTCTCCAGACCGTACAGCAAATGCCGGAACTGCCCCTTTAGGATCATGCTCGCAAAGGACCACCGGTGGTTGTGCGGCAGGTCGTCGCAGCCGGACCAGAAGATATGCATCCTGACTCGGAAGCCGGTCTCGTCCTCATACAGAACGAGCTTGTCCAGCTGCTGCCCAAGCTCTGCGGTGTCTACAGGGCTGGGATGCTCGCACAGGGCGAGCAGCTCGGGACGGTTCGGCAAATCGTACAACGCCTTGCGGAGGATCCCGCGGTTTGTGTTGAGCTGCTCCAGCGCTTTGCGACATGTCTCCTCGACCGAACTGGTGTCCTCCCAGTCGATCGAGCGCAAAGGCTCGACGACGGATTCTAGGTCACCCACGAACTGTCCCTCCCGAATCAGGTCCAGAGTGTCCGAGTGGCTCACTGTCCAATTGAGCCGCCAAGCGTTAAGTGGGGAGTTTTCCTGATGTGCCTGTTGTGTGTCAATTAACGACACCGAGCCGGACGCCGAACCCTGAGGGCCACCCATGTCTTGGACCTCCCCTACGGCCGCGCCAACCAGGTGATCGCCTCACTGGCCGAGCAAGCCACCAGCCAGCATCCACCTCATAGCGGTCCCAGCGCAGCTCCTTACGGCCGAAGAACACGCCCGACACGGGTTTCGAAACTCCTCGGGGATGGGCCGTATCTGCGTTCCGAGGCGCGGATGCCATCTGCCGTCAGCAGTGCGGACTAGGGGTGGAATGGAGACCCTTGGTTGCGTCGCGGGAACCACAACTCGGCCTTTGTTGAGGTTGTGGCTTTGACGCCATGCATCCGTTGAGGGATGCTGTGCAGCAGTTTCGTGATCACGGATGGCCCGCCGAGACTATGCGGCGCTGGTACCTATTGACGAGAGTGGTATGGACTGTCCCAGCCGGTTCCACGAGTCGTACATGCAAGAGCATGCCTTCGTTCTCGACGGCCCGCACGCCGACCGCGGCCTGTCGCGCCCCTGCCGTGCGCTGCTTGCGGCCAGCGAGCAACGCATAGAGGAAATGCGGGCAGCTCTGAACCGCTTTATGGCTGAGGGACTCCTTCCGCGCGCAGCGGCGCGTGATGCGGCATGAACATCGAGGATATCCGTCATGCATGGATTCGCGAACACCTCGGATGGCAGCTGACTGGGCAGGAGCCGATAGTGGTGCAGTCGATCTCGCATACCGGCGGCGCCATGGGCAGCGTGGACAGAATCGACTGCGAGGGACGTTCATTCGTGTTCAAAGGATCACCTGGCGATCTCAGCGCGTGGGGCAACCTGCTCACCGATATGGGAGATCGAGAGGTGCGGACTTACCGGCTCCTCGAATCGCGGTGGCCATCCGCTCCGAAGGTGTCGCCGACCTGCCTCTGGTCGGCGCTGAGCGGTGAAGGCTTTGGCGCGCTTGCCTTAGAGGATCTGGGTCCCACTCCCGATCTAGGCAGCACGATGGCCGTCGGCCTCAGCCGCAGCCAGGCGCTCGCCGCCGTTCGCTGCCTGGCCCTCGCCCATGCGTCATTCGCCGTCCGTGGCGGGGACGCGCTCGCTGCGCCGTATCCATGGCTCTACACCGCGGCATCCGCCGGGCTGATCGACGCCATCCGAATGGGCCTCGACGACCTACCGCACATGACGGAGCACTGCTGGCCGGGCCAGTTCGACCCGGGACTCGTACGGGCGATTCTCGATGTCGACGTGAAGGGAGTTCTCGAACGGTCCAACGTCGATGCTCCGTACGTTTCGCTATGCCACGGCGATGCGTGGGCCGGCAACATCCTGTTCGTTCCGGCCGCGCCATCAATGGACTGCGCGACGGAGGCACGCCTGATCGACTGGCAATTCGCGATGTGGGGCAACCCGCTATCGGATGTCGCGATGCTCTTCATGTCGTCACTGACCCCGAGATCGCGAGCCGCGTGGCAGAGCACGCTGCTCGACGTCTACCACGCGACTTTGACGTCACAGAGCCTCATCGACATCAACCTTGCCGAGTGCCATGCCGCCATACGGCAAGTTGAGCCAGCTGCCGCTCTCGTGGCGCTGGCGACCCTCGAGGGTTTCACGACTGGCATGACGGTTTCCGAGCTCGCCTGTTTCGCCCCAAGGGTGACTGCTGCGATCGAGGTCGTTGCACGTTCGACGATCACGTCCGGCCCACGCGTTGATCAGTCCCGTCCCCCTCGTTAGGGTTTGCGCGCTAGCGATGTTACTCACGTACCGACACGGAAGCATGGCACGATGTCAAAGAGTCTCCTTACTGAGCTGGTGCATGACGACTGTTGGCGGATGTTCACCGCGGATCGGTCCAAGATTGAGACTTTCGCCGACGACCCCGCCTTTGAACAGGCATTCCTCTCCGCGTACGAGGCACTTAGTGAGTCACTGGCCGCTGTGCTGCGGCACCACGCCTTCCTCCTCATCCAGCCGGACTGCCTCGCCAAGCGGATGGCAGGGCGCTGCCTGACGTTCGTTGAGCAACACGGCTTCCGACCAGTTGCCACTGTGCGGGTGCGTCTCGATCCCGCCATCGTCAGCGGTCTGTGGTTCTATCAGTCGCAATCGTCGACGCCCGACAGCAACACAATCGGTGATCTCGTCTGCGGCCGGTCCGACTCGCTTCTCGTCGTACTGCGGGACGAGGCTCCCGAGCCGGACGTGCCGGGCAGTCTCCGGCTGACCCGGCTTAAGGGGCCTGCCCGGCCGGAGCGGCGGACTGCCGGACATCTCAGAACCCTGATCGAGGCACAGGGCCCGCTTGTAGTCCTTGTGCACACGTCCGACGAACCGCTCGACATGATCCGGGAGTCGGCGATCATCTGCGGTCCCTCGGCGGGCGACCTCTATTCGGCGATGACTGGCCCCGTGCCCGACGACGCCAGGACACGGCTGATCGCGCACATCGACGCGCTCTATCGCGAGACCGAGGCGCACGACCTGGACTCCGCAGCCGCGCTGGCGCGACTGCGCGACACCCTGACGGCTGTTGGCCGCGACGCCCGAGGCGCGCAGGCCGCGCGGCGGTTGCTGTCCACACTGGACACGGTTGGCGCTGGCGACGGAGTTCTGGACTGGCAGCCGTTCGCGAACGATCTGCACAGCGTTGGCATCGACCCCGGCTCGTGGGATCCGGTGCTCATCGGCAGCCGGTACGTGCAGCTCGACGTCGCGAGTGTCCCACGCAGATTCGCCGTCGCCCACCCCGAGCCTCCTGAGCTGGTCTGCAAGTCGCAGACAGCCCGGTCAGAAGGGACGGCGTGACTATCAACGCGGAGCACAAGGTACCGTCGGGGTCAGGAGGCCGCGTGCGGTCCAAGCGAGAAATGGGCAGCAGGATCGAGGTTGCCGCGGCAACCGGCACGCAGGCATCGTTGTTCACCCCACAGGCGCTCGACTTCTTGGCACAGCTGCATACGCGGTTCGCGGAAGCCCGACGGCGGTTACTGATTGGCCGTGCCGAGCGCAGGATGACGCTGCTCAACGGCTGCAAGCCGCAATTCCCTGCGTTCATGGAGGCGTCCTCTAGGAACTGGCGGGTGGCTGACTGTCCCGTCGACCTGCTGGACCGGCGAGTGGAGATCGCAGGGCCGGTGACGCCCCGGATCGCGGCAAAGGCGCTCGCCTCCGGGGCCCAGGTGTGGATCGCCGACCTGGAGGACGCGACCACGCCGTCCTGGCATAACCTGGTGACCGCATACGCAACGCTTGTCGCGGTGGTCCGGGAGTCGGGTGATTACCGGCAGCGAGCGACTATCGTGGTGCGGCCCCGCGGCTGGCACCTGGACGAGTGTCACGTGCTGATCGACGGGGAGCCGATGGCGGCCGCGCTGGTTGACTTTGGGTTGTACTTCTTCCACTGCGCGGTCGAGTTGCTGGAACGCGGCAGCGGGCCGTACTACTACCTGCCGAAGGTAGAGGACAGCGTCGAGGCGGAGTTGTGGGACGACGTGTTCTGCTTCGCACAGGAGTTGCTCGGGGTGCCACATGGCAGCGTTCGCGCCACGGTGATCATCGAGACCATCACGGCGGCGTTTGAGATACCCGAGATCTTGTACGCGTTGCGCCACCATGCGGCTGGGCTCGCTGCTGGCCGCTGGGACTATCTGTTCAGCGTGATCAAGAATTTCCGGCATCGGCCTGAGTTCGTGTTGCCAGACCGAGCGGCAGTGGCGATGACGGTACCGTTCCTCAAGGCGTACGCGGAACTGCTGATCGAGACCTGCCACCGGTACGGCGCGCACGCCATCGGCGGGGTTGCCGCGATGGTGCCGGACCGCAACGATCCGGCGGCATCCGCCCGGGCGCATGCCGCCGTACGTGAGGACAAGCAACGCGAGGCGGACGAGGGCTTCGACGGCTCCTGGGTTGTGCATCCGGACCTGGTCGCGACCTGTGCGGAACCGTTCACACGCGCTTTCGCCGGGCGTCCCCACCAGATCGATCGGCGGCGGCTGAGCAGGGTGACCCGTGACGACCTGCTCGCCGTGGACCGTACGCCCGGCGCAGTGACCTGGGCTGGGCTGCACGCCAACGTCGCCGTGTCGATTCGCTACCTGCGGGCGTGGCTGGCCGGCAACGGCTCGGCAAGGATCTTCGGGCTGATGGAAGGCCTCGCCACGGTCGAGATCGCCCGGTCTCAGTTGTGGCAATGGCTGCACCACGGCACCTCGCTGGACGACGGAACCCCGATCTCGGCCGGATTGATCCGGGACATTGCCGCCAAAGAGCGGGCGCTACTCGACGACGATGCCGACCTGCAGACTGCTCTGAATCTTTTCGAACGGATCACACTGGCGTCGGACTTCCCCGAGTTCATCACCGATCACAGCTACCCGAGGTTGCTGGCGCGCGAGCGGGAGCGACGGAGCTGATCCGCCGCCAACGGTCTCCAGAGCGCCGGTCATGTAGTCGGTTGGGTTGAGTGGGACCTGCTCGACGTGGCAGAGGGTCTGGGCCGAGACAAACTCGACATCGGTGAGTGGGACGTCGTCAACCAACTGAGCCTCGCCGTCGGTGGCGGCTCATACTGACGATCGAGGCGCTCTTCCCCGGCAACTCGGAACGCTAGCCTGGTATCAGCAGCTGGCCAGAACTTGAGGTAATGATGGACTTCTTCCTCGAGTTCTAGGGCGGCGGCGACGGCTACGACTGGCGAGCCGGCTGGCTCGCGGTCATCGACCAGACCACAGGAGCATGGCTGACCAGCGAATGGCTCGACCAAGAGCACCCGTACATAACGGTGAATATGCCCGACGCCACACGCTGAAGTAGAGACTCGACGCCTCGGAAACGATCGAGTTCGGCGCGGAAGTGATCGCGACTGGCCGGAACTCCTGCCAGACCAGGCGTATTGACTGACCCCCTTCGAAGCCCGATACCGGCTGTCACAGGTCACAAGTCAGCCAGCTGCTCCGCGCTGAGCTTCGTCGGATAGTCGCCGGTGAGGCAGGCGGTGCACAAGCCACCGTCAGTTGGCCCGATCGCCTCCACCATGCTGTCTATGTCCAGATAGGCAAGGGTGTCGACACTGAAGATCTCACGGATCTCGTCGACCGTGTGAACCGCAGCCAGCAGCTGTGATCGGTCCACGGTGTCCATACCGTAGAAGCATGGCCAGCGATATGGCGGTGAGAGTACCCGCAGGTGGATCTCAAGGACGCCAGCGCTACGCAACATGCCCAACGTTTCACGTAACGTGGTCCCTCGTACGATCGAGTCTTCGATCACCACGACGCGCTTGCCCTCGACATTGCCGCGCACCGGGTTGAGCTTGATCCGCACCGCGCGCCGACGAAGCTCGGGCGTCGGTGCGATGAACGTCCGACCGATGTATCGATTCTTCACAAACCCATCGACATACGGGATTCCCGACTCCTGGGCATAGCCCTGCGCGCCGGGAACGCTGGAATCCGGTATGGGTACCACCACGTCCGCATCCGCGGGCGCGAGACGGGCAAGCGCCACACCCATCCTCTGGCGTACTCGATGCACGTTCTGCCCGCCCAGAACCCCGTCCGGGCGTGCGAAGTAGACGTGCTCGAACGAGCAGAAAGACTGGCGATGGGATTTCGGGGCGAACCGCATAGACCGGACGCCGCTATCTCCGATCACCACGATCTCGCCCGGCTCAACTTCCCGAACTAACGTCGCCCCGACGACGTCCAACGCCGGTGTCTCGGAGGCCAGCACCCATCCGTCGGTCAGGCGCCCCAGGAACAGAGGCCGGAATCCGTTCGGGTCTCGTACGCCAATCACCTCGTCGCTACTCATGATCGTCAGTGAGTATGCGCCAACGAGACGCGGGAGGACCCGGTGTAGCGCCTCCGGGAGAGACGCTACCGTGCCGGCAATGAGCTCGGCGGCCAGGAGCTCGGCCACTAGATCGCTGTCGCTCCCCAGCACGCCACTCTCAGCGCTTAATTCACGGGTATTGGTGAGATTGCCGTTGTGGGCCAATGCGAATAAATAGGCGTCGGCCGATCGGAACACTGGCTGCGCGTTGACCCATGTGCTTGCACCGGTCGTCGAGTAGCGCGTATGCCCGATCGCGGCATGGCCGGAAAGGGCGGCAAGCCGATGCTCGTCGAAGATTGTGGACACCAGGCCCATATCCTTGTCGACCACAACCTTGTCGCCATCGGCGACCGCGATGCCAGCGGACTCCTGCCCGCGGTGCTGCAGCGCGAACAGGCCGAGGTAAACCATGTGTGACACAGGTTGGCCGGGCGCCCAGATGCCGAATACGCCGCACGCCTCCTTGGGCTTGTCGCCAGCCCCGTCGTCGACCACCATCAACACTCGCCTTTCCGCCCAATAGGTTGCGTGGTGCCGAGGCCGGGTTCGGTGAGCGAAGAACGCCAGGGCCTCAGCGTATACGTCGCCTGCTTGGGCAAGCGACCGGCCTTTGCGCCCGACCACTGACTCCCTGCGCAGGGGGTACCGTAGCAGCCGAGCCATTTGCATACTGCACTGCAGTGCACGCTTGCGGGTGTACAGCGGATCGACACCCGAGTGTCGCCTCCGGCGTCAGGCTGGCGCCGGAGGCGCCGTTCCCGAACGGGCCAGCCGGAGCGGGACTGGCCGGACCCGACCGGGGGATGACGTGAATCCGCAGCTTCATGTCCTCGTACGACGGATAGGTCACTTGGCGCGTGCTCATGGCCGGTATCTTTACCGCGCCCGATGCCGTCGCCCACAGCGTTACTTCGCGCGTAAACACGTCGAGACAGTAGACGGAGGTTGGCGAGGTGTTGTCGGTGTAGGAGAACTGGGTGCGATCCGGGCCACCCTGTCCAGTCCGCCGTCCGAATGGACGATCGACGAACCGTGATCGACTCGGTGCCGGAGAGCGGCCGACCCAGATGCCCGCGAATGCACCTGTGCTCCATGTCGCCGACGCTCACCTTGCGGGCTGCCCGGCCGGTGGCGGCAGGAAGCCCTCGGCCGCGAACCGACCCAGGTAGAGCGGCAAGAGATGGCGGATCGGCGGACACGTCTCGCCCAGAGTCCGCGCGCCACCGAGCGCGTTGGCGACATCGAGGCGCGCCCCCCGGAACACCGGCGCTGACGACTCCGTGAACAGCGGCAGCAACGGATACAGCGCGTTGTCATTCTCGTACCGCAGTTGGTCCAGCGTCGCCTCCCAAGCGTGCAGGGGCACGACCTCCAGCGCGTAGCCCGCATCACGAATGGCGGCGACGAATTCGAGGTAAGTGATCGGATTGGGATGGGTCAAGTGATAGGTCCGCTCGGGAGAGTTGGACTGCGCAAGCTCCACGATCGTCCGGGAGATGACGTCAACTGGCACGAAGTCGATCGTTGCGTCGAGCTCAGGACAGGAGCCGAGCTGAATGACCCCCTTGATGAAGCGCGTCAAAAAGTCGCCGAGCTGGCCGCATCCGCCGGTGAGCGCACCGGTGAGCGCACCGGGCCGATAGATGGACGCGCGTAGGCCCGCCGCGCGCGCGTTCTCGACCAACTTGTCGGAAACCCACTTGGTCTCCGCGTAGCCGCCGCCGTACAGACTGCCACTGTGGGCAAGCGGCTCGTCCTCGTAGATGGTCGCCTGGCGAAGGTAGCCGTAGGCGTCAAAGACCGCGTCGGATGAGATGTAGTGGAATTCTTTGGTTCGGCCGTCGACGGCGAGTCGCAACAGTTCCCGCGTCCCCTCGACGTTGGCGGCGCGTAGCCTCTCGTACGGCAGCAGCGAATTGACCTGTGCGCCGTTGTGGTATACCGCGCCGACCTCGTAAGCCAGTTGCTGCCATCTGTCCTTCGGAAGCCCCAATCGCGGCGAGGCCAGATCGGCGGGGATGCAGACGAGGCGCGTGTGAGCCGCCTCATCCAGGCAGCCGTGTGCCGCGAGATTGGCGATCACCCTCTCGTGAGCGTGCGCCGAATCCCGCGCCCGCACCAGACAATGCACGCGCGCCGAGCTCTGACGGAGCAGATCCCGAGTCAGATGAGCGCCGAGGTAGCCGGTTGCCCCGGTTAGTAGGACGCTATCGGTCGTCTCCCGACGCGCCGCAGCGGCGGCAACGGGACGCACTGCAAAGTCGCTGTCGAGCGTCGCGTCCAGGCTAAACCGGTCGCGGGCCTGGACGTGGGCTCGCACGACGCCCGGTGGCGGCCCGAAGAAGCCGCCGTCGCGCAACAACCGTAGGCACGCTTTCGCAGTCTCTGCGATGAACTTGACGTCGTCGCGTGTGTGGCTCGTGGAGAGGAAGCAGACTCTCGTCTCCAGAACGTAGATGCCGAGCAGCGCGAGCTGGTGGAAGAACAGATCTATGGCCAGGGGGAATCGCTGGAGGCTGTACTCACCTTCACCGATGAAGCGGAACACCGATGAGAAATGGACGATCCGCAGCGGATAGTTCTCCCGGCGGCAGAAAGCGTTGAAGTCCGCAGCGAGCCAGGCGACATGGTCGGCCGGACCTTCCTGGAGTTGTGGTCCCTCCGCCGCGAGATGGGTCAGCACCGCGTGCGCAGCCACCATGGACAGCGGATTCTTGTTGAACGTCCCACCGAAGAAAGTCGTGGGCACGGTCGGGCTCGTATCGTCGCCATAATTCCACTTACCGCCATCGATCGTGTCCATGAACTCGGCGCGGCCAGCGACGGCGCCGATCGGCAGTCCTCCGCCAAGGATCTTGCCGTATGTGACGATGTCGGCGTCCACCCCCGACCACGCCTGGGCGCCGCCGGGATGCACTCGGAAACCGGTAACGATCTCATCGAAGATCAGTGCAGTACCGGTGGCGCGTGTGATGTCCCTCAGCTGCCGGAGGAACTCCTTCGGCTGGAGGTCCGGCCGCCGACTCTGGACCGGTTCGACCAGCACCGCAGCCAGATCGGGACCGAGGGCGCGAATTATGTCCAGGCTCTGCGGCGCGCCGTACTCCAGAACCACGACATCGTTCATCACGCCGGCCCCGATGCCTCGGGCCATCGGGATGGAGTTCTCCTGACCTGCGGGCAATGCCAGGGTGTGGTCCGACCAGCCGTGGTAGGAGCCTTCGAACATGACGAAGCCGGTGCGCCCGGTCGCCGCGCGGGCGAAGCGCAGAGCGGCCATGACGGCTTCGGTACCAGAGTTACAGAAAACCGCGCGCGCCATACCGGTGAGATCGCAGAGTAGACGCGCGACTTCTCCGGCCTGGTCGGCCTGCGGGCCGATGTGGATGCCCTTGTTGAGCTGCGCGCGCAAAGCATTGATCACGAACGGTGGCTGGTAGCCGAACAGATGAACGCCGTAGCCCATCGAGATATCGAGGTACTCGTTGCCGTCGATGTCATGGAACCGCGCCCCGTCCGAGCGATCCACCACAATGGGATACGACATCTCCTTGGTGCGCAGTTGGAACGCGGGCATCCGGCAGTTGGCCATGGTCGACCGCTCCCGCTCGGCCGCCGCTTTCGACTTCGGGGTTCGCGCAGCGTAAGCGTTAACTAGCCTGTCCAGGAAGCGCTCTTGCCGGTCGGTCAACGGCTCGGCCGTAGGCGTGTTTTTAAAAAGGGTGCTCGGGCCGGACGGAAACTCGGTCTCGACGGTCGCTGACGCCGGTCCCGTGTGCGTGGCCATGACGGACGGCACCGCCGCCGACACCAGGGTGGCCAGCTTTTTCAGGGTGTCGGCCTCCTCTATCAGTTGCTGGAACGAGATGACGGCGCCAAACCGCTCGCGTACGAACTGGCTGATCCGCATGAAGATCAGCGAATCGGCGCCTAGCTCGTCGAAGTAGGCTGTCTCCTGCAGCTCCTCGGGCTGGAAGCCGAGGAGCATGGCTATGTGAGTTCGCAGGCTGTCGAACACGTCGGTGTCGGCGGGGCGCAGGTCGGGCTGCACGTCGGGCTCCTTGGGCGGTGGTGCGTCAGTCATCTCGGGTTCGACCGGACCGAGTGTCGTGGGCCACGTGCCGGTCTGCGAGGGCCGAGCGGGGCTGGCATCGATCCGCAGCCGTATGCGCTTGAACGGATAGGTAGGCAGCGCGACGCGGCGCGGTATCGCAGCTCCGTACAGCTGGCGCCAGTCGATCGGGTGGCCATCGCACCAGAGTCGAGCCAGGTCGCTGTGCGTCCACCCCGGTGCGAGCTGAGATGTCTTGCCCGGCTCGAGTCCTCGCGCTCCTCCCGGCACAACACCGCGGAACGCATCTGTACTGTCCGCTTCGCCCTGGAGCAACGCGGCCAGCCGGGCTCGCAGCACCGCAATGTCCGGGGCGACTACGGCTAGGCGACAGCGTAGCGCCGTACGGCCAGCCTGCAGTGTGTAGGCGACCGCGGCCGGATTCGCCGCCGGATCGAGGTCCTTGACAAACCTACGGATGGACGCATCGAGATCGTGCTCGTCGCGCGCTGAGAAGGTGAAGACGAACGGCCCGCGCTGCGCATCGGCGCAAGCCGAGATCTGCTCGTATGCCTCCAGCACGACATGAGCGTTGGTCCCGCTCGCTCCGAACGAACTCACCCCGGCGATCCGGGGAGCGCTGTCCGGCCAGGCGAGGCCAGTGCGCTCGACCATAATGGGCACACTGGCCCAATCCACCTTATCCGTGAGCTCTTCGCAGTGGATCTGTGCGGGAATGGCGTCGTGGCGCAACATGAGCACTGTCTTGATGACCCCCGCGAGGCCGGCCGCCTCTTCGAGATGGCCGATGTTGGCTTTGGTGGATCCAACCCGCAGCGGTGTGGTCCGCCCACGTACGGCCTCGCCCAGGGCACTGATCTCGATTGGATCGCCGAGCTGCGTACCCGCGCCGTGCGTCTCAACATACGTGAGATCCGCTGGGTCGACGCCGGCATCCGCCAGAGCCGCAGTGATGAGGCGTGTCTGCGCCAGAGCGTTTGGCACCGTCAGGCCTGAGCTGGGGCCGTCATGGTTGAGGGCGGTTCCACGGATCACAGCGAGCACGGGATCACCATCGGCCACCGCCTCATCCAAGCGCTTGAGCAGGACCATCGCGCAACCTTCGCCGCGGCCGAGGCCGTCCGCCGCCGCGTCGAACGCCTTTGATACGCCTTCGGCGGAGAGCACCCCCAGCTTGGATAGCTGGATGTTCTCGAAGGGGTCAGTGTTGAGCTTCGCGGCTCCGACAAGCGCCATGCCGCAGTCGCCGTTTCGGATGGCGCGCACCGCTGAGTGCATCGCGACCAGCGACGATGAGCACGCTGTGGCGACCACCATACTCGGTCCGTGCAGGCCGAGCTTATAGGAGACGCGACCGGCCATGAAGCTCAGTGTGGTGCCAGTCGACACGTAGGGCTCCACGCCGAGCAGCGGCGCTGCGAGCCGTGCGTAGTCGTTGAGAAACTCGTCGCCGCCCAAGTACACGGCTGTGTCGCTACCGCGCAGCGATCCCGGGTCGATCCCTGCAGACTCAATCGCACTCCACGCCGTTTCGAGCAGCAGGCGGTGACGTGGATCCATGCAGGCCGCCTCGCGAGGCGAGATGTGGAAGAACTCGGCATCGAAGCAGTCCACGTCGTCGATGAACGCGGCCCGGCGGACGTGCATCTTGCCCGGCGCATCGGGCGACGGATCGTAGTACTCGTCGACATCCCAGCGCTCACCTGGGACCTCCCGAATGGCGTCCCTGCCCTCGGCCAGCAGTTTCCAGAACTCGTCTGGCGAATCAGCACCCGGTAGGCGGCAGGCCATTCCGATGATGGCCACCGCGGTGTCGGTGTGTGTCTTCGGCGGCGCAGCCAGCTGTTGCACAACGTCTGGTTGTGTGGTGACGTCCTCGGCCAGAATTGCGCTGATGTCTGCCGCGAAGTGTTTCTCCCCAAGGTAATCTACAAGATCATCAACGCACGCGTGTTGCAGCGCAACCGTCGCCGGGAGGATGACGCCTAGGACGAGTTGCAGCTTACCGCGCAGCTCGAGCGCACCGAGCGAGTCGAGGCCCATCTCCACGAAGCCGCGCGTCGGATCCGTGACGTCGCCTGCCAGCACATTTTGGATCGTCGTGATGACAGCGTCACGCAGGATCCCGCGCGCGACATCCGGAGATGCCGCGCGCAAACGCGCGGCAAACCCTGGGTCCGCATCGCCCCGGACCGTTGCCGGATCAGGTCCCTGCTGCGATGGGGCGAGCTTCTGAACCATCAAAGTGGTACGCGGGCGGGAGCAGACGAACGTCGACCAATCCATCTCAGCGACGGCGACGTGCGCCATGGGCTGGTTCATGAGAACAGCCAGTGCGGCCAGGCCCGTCCGCTCGGTGAGGAACGACTCGCCGCCTTCTGTCAACCGACTGAGTTCTGGCTCAGCGAGCCGGGACGTCATCCCAGAAGTGGCCCAGCTTCCCCAGCTCACGCTGAGTGCTGGCCGCCCGGTCTGCCGACGATGCCGGGCTAGAGCGTCCAGAAAGCCGTTCGCGTATCCATAGCTGGCCTGCCCGCGGTAGCCGATCAGCGAGGCCAGGGAGGAGAACATGACGAAGAAGTCGAGTCCCCTCTCGTGCGTGTGCTTGTGTAGGTTCCAGGCGCCGTCGACCTTCGACCGCAGTACGGTTGCGAACCGTTCCGGCGTCTGCCTCAGGAAGATCCCGTCGTCGAGCGAGCCGGCGCAGTGGACCACGCCGCGCAGATCGGGACCACAGTCGGCAAGCACCTGTCGCATTCGCGCCTCGTCGGCGACATCGGCCTGCACAAATTCCACCGGCGTTCCGGTGGCAAGCAGGGCTGTCCGAGCCGCGGATTCCTCGGCTGGCGGCTGCCCACGTCGGCTCATCAGCACCAGGCGTCTCGGCCTGGCTCGCGCGACCTGTACGGCGAGCCGCAGTCCAAGCCCGGATGTGCCGCCAGTGATCAGATAAACGCCGTCGGAGCGAACCGGCAGGTCGATCGGTTGGTCGGACCCGCTGAGCGGGACCGCGACGGGTACGAGCCGAGCCCGGTAGGCCTGGCCACCGTGCACTGCCAACTGCTCTTCGTCCGACGGCGCGGAACCGTCGAGCAGACTCACGGCTAAATCGAGGCTGGTGCCGTCGACGTCGGCGGACAAGGCCAGCGCGATGCAGTTGAGTTCGGAATGTTCCATGTTGATACTTCGGGCCAGCGCAGCCATCCCGGACTGTGCTAGCTCTGCGTTCGACATCGGCGTGGCGAGGCGACCCTCGCGGGTGACGAACCACAGGCTGCTCGCGGGTGACGCACCGGTCGCCAACTCCAGCGTCCTCCGCGCCTCTGCGAGCAGCGCTGCCGCGGCACCCGGCACGTCCTGTTCATCGGGCACCTCCGGAGTGAGGATCACGTGGAGCTCCTCCGGCCCCGATGCGATGCCTGCGGCGGCCTGGCGGGCCGAGCCGTACTCCGCGCACGAGTGTCCTCGAGCGCGGAGCGCGTCAGCCAGCCGACGACCCAAGCCCTGGGGTGATCCGATGACGACGAACCGCTGGCGCGGCCTAGGACGCGCGAACCTCGGGTCGAACGGCTCCCAGATGACCTCGAACGTCCGTGTCGGCTCACCCCCGACCGTGAGTCCGGCGTTGTCATCAGCGACCGGCTCAGGCTCGATCCAGTGACGGCTGCGCTGGAATGCGTATGTGGGAACCGGCACACGGCGGCGGTGGAACGGTTCATCGAATCCGGCCCAGTCCACGTGAGCACCGCCGAGGTAGAGCCGACGCAGGCTGCCGACGGCGGCGTCCTGATCGCGTGCCGTCATGCTTGGGAGCCACAGGACGTCTCGCGGTGTCAGACGCCGGCTCCCGAGGCTGCTCAGCGTCGGTTTGGCGCCAGCTTCGACGAACACGCGGACGCCCGACTCCTCGACGACCCTCATCGCTTGGTCGAAAAGCACCGGGTCCACGATGTGGCGCACCCAGTAGTCGGCCGACTCCATCTCGCCTCGCCGGACCAGGGCGCCGGTCAGCGTGGAGACGATGTCGATCGCTGGCGGTGAGTAGCAGATCGTCTCCGCCACGGTACGGAACGGCTCGAGCATCGGCTCCATCAACGGCGAATGCGATGCGATCGTGATCTTCAAGGGGATCGTCTCGACGCCGTCTCGAAGCAACTCGCCGCAGATGGCGTCGACCGCGTCCGAGCGGCCCGAGATCACCGTGGAGTCCGGCGCGTTCACTGCGGCGATCGAGACGGCGCCCTGACGGCCGACCAGGTATGGCTTGACCGTCTCTGGGCCAGCGTTTACCTGGGCCATCCCGCCCGTACGTGGCAGCTCCTGCATGAGCTTTGCCCGCGCCGTGACCAGCTTCAGACCGTCCTCCAGGCTAAACACGCCGGCTACGCAAGCCGCGACATACTCGCCAAGACTGTGGCCCACCAACACGTCGGGCCGGATACCCCAGGATGCCCACAGCCGACTCAGCGCATATCCGACTGCGAACAGGGCTGGCTGCGCATTACCGGTGTTGTCGATGTCCGCCTCGGTGCCATCGCCGAATAGCAGCGAAACGAGCGACCAGCCGACGAGCGGGCGCAGAATCGCGTCGCAGCGGTCGATGGCTTCCCGGTACACGGGCTGGGTGTCGTACAGCAAACGACCCATGCCTCGGTACTGCGAACCTTGACCGGTGAAGAGGAACGCGATCTGCGGTCGGTCACCGGTCTTCGCGGCGATCCCGGCCAGATCCGGCTCGGCCACCGCAGTGGCAAGCTGGTGGCGCATGTTCTCGACGTCCGAGGCGTGTATTGCCACACGCGCGTCGAAGTGGCGTCGGCCCGTGGCTGCCGAAAAGCAGATGTCGGCGAGGCTCGCGCCGTCGGGCTGCTCCAGTAGGCTCAGGTAGCACTGAATGTTGTCCCGCAGCGCCTCTATCGTCGGGGCCGAGATGGGCAGGATATGGGTCAGTCGGTCCTGACATGGCGGCTCGGGTTCCCGCGTAGGCGCCTCCTCGAGGACGACATGACAGTTCGTACCGCCCATTCCGAAGGAGCTGATCCCGGCGCGCCGGGGGCAGCCCGCGACCGCTGGCCAGTCGCGCAGTTCCGCGTTGACGAAGAACGGGCTCTCCTCCATCGCGGCCAGTGGATTGGTCGCCGTGAAGTGTAGGCTGGGCGGGATCTCGCGGTGGTAGAGGCTGAGCGCAGTCTTGATGAGGCCCACCACGCCAGATGCTTCGTCGAGATGGCCCACGTTCGTCTTGACCGACCCGATGGCGCAGTAGGCCTTGCGATCCGGAAAGGTTGCGCTCCGCCGGAACGCCTCGGTCAGGCCGGCGATCTCGATCGGATCGCCGAGCTTGGTTGCGGTCCCGTGTGCCTCCACATAGGAGATCTCGTCTGCGCGAACGCCTGCGACCCGGTGCGCCTCTGCGATGACGTCGGCCTGCGCCTTCACGCTCGGACCAGAGTAATCCATCTTCAGGGCGCCGTCGTTGTTAACCGCCGAGCCCTTGATCACCGCATAGATGTGGTCGCCATCCGCGAGCGCGACGGACAGAGGCTTGAGGACTACCACGCCGAGGCCGTTGCCGAACACCGTGCCGTCAGCCTCGGCGTCGAAGGCGCGGCAGCGGCCGTCGGACGACAGCATCATGCCATCCCGCCACATGTACCCGGTGTTCTGAGGCGTGATGATGGAGACACCGCCGGCGAGCGCGATGTCACACTCGCCGTTCAGCAGCGCCTGCCGGGCCATGTGGACGGCGACGAGCGACGTGGAGCAGGTCGACTGGACGTTGACGCTCGGACCGTTCAAGTTGAGCTTGAACGAGACCCGCGTCGGCAGGTGGTCGCGCGAGTTGCCTTGCTCGATACGTAGGTCGGTGGCCTCGTCGAAGTGGCGATGGCTGAGGTACGGCTGCGAATCGAGCTTTGCTGGCAGTACGTTGTTGATGAGGTAGGTGCCAAGGCTCGCGCCCGCGTAGACGCCTACGCGGCCACCGTCCACGGCGACACCTGCGTTCTCGATCGCCTCCCAGGCACATTCAAGAAAGAGTCGCTGCTGCGGGTCGATCACCGCTGCCTCGGCCGGGCTGTAGCCGAAGAACTCGGCATCGAACATGTCGATGCCGTCCACAGTCGCGGACACCGGTACGAAGCGCGCATCCCGCGTTCGATCGCTGTTGACGTTCACCGCTTCGGCACTGGCCAGTCGCAGGATGGATTCCACACCACGACGCAGGTTCGACCAGAAGTCATTGACGTTGTCTGCTCCCGGGACCCGACAGGCCATGCCGATGATGGCGATGCTCCGGCCATCAGGGTCGGACGGCTGGGTGGATCGGTCTTGGTGGCCGGGCGAACCGGAATCCTCGAGATAGCGGCTGAGAGTCTCGATGGTGGGATACCGGAACAAGGTCGTCGCCGGGAGCGTCGTGCCAAGAGTCGCTTCGATGCGCTGATGCGCCTGCACCAGGAGAATCGAGTCCCCGCCCAACTCGAAGAACGTCTTGCCCGCGTGGACCGACGGCAGGTCCAGCAGTTCACGCCAGATCCCGGCGATCGTCTCGGTCAGAGTCGAGGTACCCGACCGACCAACCTCCGATTGGTCGGCTCGCACGTCCGGTAGCGCCCGGACAGCCAGCTTGCCGCTCGGCGTCAAAGGTAACTCGTCGAGCAATTCGACGGCCACTGGAACCATGTAGTCCGGAAGTCGGTCCGCCAGGAAGGCCCGAAGCATCTCAGGTAGTCCGGATGGATCATGCCCGCCGTGCGCGACGGCGTAGGCCCCGAGGTAGGTGCGCCCTTTGACCGTTGCGGCCCGGACGGCGCATTCCGCGACCGCGGGGTGCTGGGCGAGGACCGCTTCTACCTCGTTCACCTCGACTCGGAACCCGCGGATCTTGACCTGGCTATCCACTCGGCCTAGACACTCGATTGTCCCGTCCGGGAGGTACCTGCCCAGATCGCCCATTCGGTAGAGCCGACTGCCCTGGATTCCGAAGGTACTTGGGAAGAACCGCTCCGCGTTCAGTTCTGGTCGATTGTGGTAACCCCGCGACACGCTGTCGCCTTCCCCGTAAAGTTCCCCGACGACGCCTGGGGGTAGCAGTTGTCGCGCGTCGTCGAGGATGTAGAGGTTCATGTTGTGGACGTTGGCGCGGCCGATCGGAACAACGCTCGGCCAATGCGCCGGATCGCCGGACAATGTGTGCGTCGCGACGTCGATGCACTCCGTCGAGCCGTAATGATTGTGGATTACGCACCCGGTCCGACGAGCGAAATCCCGGATCTCGGGGGTGATTCGCAGCACCTCGCCGCCGACGATCAGCTCCCGAAGCGTGACGGGTGGCGCCACTGTCCGCGCCGCCTGCGCGATCTGTTGCAGGGTTACGAACGGCGTGTACCACTTGGCGATGCGTTCCCGCCTGGTGAACTCCAGCAACGCGATCGGGTTGCGCCGAGTCTCCTCGTCGACCTGCACGAGCGTCGCGCCGGTGCAGAGCCCAACGGCGATCTCATGGAAGGAGACGTCGAAGCTGATCGGCGAGTAGAGCAGCGTACGTACTCCGACGTCGACCAGCCAACTGTCGCGGTGCCAAGCGACGATGTTCGCTAAGGCCGCATGCTCCACAACGACGCCCTTGGGCAGACCCGTCGAGCCCGAGGTGTAGATGCAGTACACCGCAGCATCGGGCGAGCAGGGATAGTCCGGGTTCGTATCGGAGCAGGCGTCGATCGCCGCCTGCTCCGTGTCCATCCGGATCTCGGTCACGCCGGTGAACCGCGGGATCGGTGCGCCGGTCGTCAGCACGGTCCGGACGTCGGCGTCCGCGATCGACATGCGCAGCCGCTCGATCGGATACGAGGCGTCGAGTGGTACCACCGCGCACGCCGCCTTGAGGATCGCAAGTACAGCGACGATTAGGTCGGCCGACCGATCCATACAGAGCCCAACCATGTCGCCCTCGGATATGCCGCGCGACCTCAAATGCCGAGCGAGCCGATTGGCACGCCGGTTGACGTCCGCGTAGGTCAGGCGTTCGCCAGCGAACTCGATTGCGATGGCGTCTGGGGACCATTCGACCTGTTCCTCGATCAGGCGATGCACGCACTCGCTGCGGTACGGCGTCCGGTCGATGTTCCATCGCTGCCGTATCGCGTCCATGTCCATTGTGGAGAAGTAGTTCAGCTCTGCGATCGGCGCACGTGTGTCGGCGAGCGCCGCTGCCAGCAGCTGCGCAAAGTGGCTGGCTACCTGGGCGATCAACGGCGGCTCGAAAATCTCCGGGTCAAAGATCCAATCGACCGTCAGCCCTTCGGCGCGACGACGAACCGTGGCGCGAAGGTCGTAGTCGACGAACCCGGCCGCGACATCGAAGTCCGCGACGTCGAACATCCGGGGCCGCGCCACTTCTGCGGCCGGAGGTAGATCCATTTCGACGTCGAAGACAAGCTGGAATAGCGGTGTGCGGCCCGGTTCCCGCTCCACGTTCAGCGCTCGGACAAGTCGCTGGAACGGAACATCCAGGTGGGCTGCGGCCTGCGTCAGGCGTTCTGCGGTTAGCCCTAGTGCCGACTCGAAGGTGGTTGCGGTGTCCATGACGACGCGCACCGCGACCGGGTTACTGCACGGCCCGAGCATCGTTTCGTCGGCACCTCGCGTCGATAGGACCTGACCGAATGTCACCTCCTCTCGCGCGCCGTACCGGTAGAGCAACGCGGCGAAGCCCGTCGTCAACACCGACGCGAGGCTGACCTCTGCACTGGCTGCTAGGCGCTCCGCGTCCGCCACGAGTTCCGTGGGTAGGAGACTCGGATGCCGCGCAGCCCGGAACGTCCGGGTGGCAGGCCGCGGCCGGAAGGTCGGCAGGCTCGCCGGTTGTGGCTTGCCGCCAAGTGTTTCGCGCCAGTAGGTCTCCTGTTGCGCCAGGAGTTCTGGATCCGTTGCTCGCTGGCAGGCGACATGCTCGCGGTACTGGCGGGGCGGCGTTGCTTCCAGGTCGGCTGCCCCGTAGAGCTGGAAGAACTCCTGGAAGACAAGCACGAGCGTCTCCGCATCCGCGACCGCCGCATGCATCGACAGCACCAGGACGTGCCGGTCCGCGTCTAGCCGAACGAGGAGCATTCGCCACAGTGGCGCGGCGCCCAGCGCGAAGGGCCTCGCGACGAACGCAGCGGCGAGCTCGCGGGCCGAGTGGAGCGGGTCGTCGGCCATTGACAGGTCTTCGATGACCAGGTCAGGCTCCACGCTGTCCGCTACAACCTGCACCGGCCTCCCCGATTCGTCGGCCAACCCGGTCCGCAGGATCTCGTGCCGGTTCGTGAGTCGCCGCAACGCCTGACGTGCAGTGTTGGCCAGCAGAGGACCAGTCACGAGTATCGCTCGGTGCCCGTTCAGCGCGGGTCCGGCCGCGTCCAGACAATCGAGGATGTAAGCGCGCTCTTGCTCGAACGAGGGAGTGAAACGGCGGCTATTGGTCATGGCAGTAGGCAGCACCTTTCGTGAACAGTGCAGTCGCCTCACCCCGTGGTGCAGACACCAGGATCGTGAGACGTTGTCGTGTCGTGACCTGGCAGGGGCCTTGCGTCGAACCCCTTGCACTCGGCCTCATAGCTGTTGGCGGTCGGCGGGACCGACGTCCTCGAGCACCTCGTTTTCGCACAGCGGCGTCGTGCATGGCGGTGCCCGGCGACACGAGGGGAATCGTTCTGCGGCAGGACCTCGTTGCTGCGGTCACCGGCAAGATTCGGCACCCACCTCGGTCGCCGCTCACAGGCGGCACCGACGACTCCGTGTGAGGCAACACCGCGTTGGCGTGGCGGGAGGTCACTCCCCAGCCACCCGCGACAACGCGCGACCGATGTCCCGCAGTAGTGCAGTGGACTCGGTGCCGAGGTAGAAGTGGCCGCCTGGGTAGCTGTGCACGGCGACCTCACTATCGAAGTACCGGCGCCAAGATGCCACCTGCGCCGGCGGCGCCAGCCAATCATTAGCGCCGCTCAGCAGTGAAACCGGAACTCTGAGCGGCGGCGCCGATGGGCCGGGCCACGTCTCGGAGAGTCGTAGGTCGGCGCGGAGAACCGGAAGCATGAACTCTATAAGTTCCCGGTGCCCGTCGATCGACGGTACATCGCCGGCCAACCGGATCAGGGCGTCGACCAGCGCCGCATCGGACAGTTCATGCAGCAGGCACGGATGCGGCTCGGCTGGCGACCGCGCTGCGGAGATGAATAACCGGACGGGCAGCGGTAGGCGGCGACGGGCCAGTTCGTGGCCCATTTGGAAGGCGAGCAGTCCCCCGAGACTATGGCCAAAGATCGCGTAAGAACCTGACCCCATCTCCTCCGACAACTCCGTCACCAGCAGCTCGGCCAGCGCATCGAGTGAACCACACAGTGGTTCGCGGACCCGCCGACCGTGACCAGGCAGATCCACCGGCACCACTGGGTACCGCGAACCCAGAATCGCACCCCAGTCGCGGTAGACCGTCGCCGAGCCGCCTGCGAACGGTAAGCAGTACAAGCGGACAGTGTCAGCGCGCACGGCGCCCTTCGTCCAATCGAGAGTATCCAAGACTGACGCTGCCCTCGGGAGTCGGTGGATTTGCGACCCGAAGCATCATCGCCATTACCGGACGGTGTCAAGCAGACGACCACGATGTAATCGCAGTCCGCCGTCAGCAGGGTGACGCAGGACTGTCTCCGGTTCAACATGCGGTACCTATGATGAAGCTGTGGATCTAAGTTCACGTCTCCAGGCCGCCGCATCAGGAGCACGGGGATCTTTACGGCCGCAGCCCGCAGCCCCAGCCGATCGCGGAGAAAACACGATAAGGATCCGGGACGTGATTGCCCTGAGTTTGTTCGAGTGAAAGGGTGATTACTGTGCACTGTCGGGCGGCGCGGGCAGACACCAGAACGATCTGATCGCATGGATGGTCTCCCTTCAAGATCTTCGCGAGGGCCAGCCATCGGAGCAGGGCCTGCCATTTCTTGCTCTCGGCGATGGGGGTGTTCAACACAGACCCTTCTTCATCCTCGTGCGGTCTGTGCGACGCGGTGGTTTTGAAGGACGGTGATGGCCTTGCACAGATGGCCGGCCTTGAGCGGGCAGCAGCGCAGCTTTCGCAGAATCTTCCAGCTCTTCAGCTGGGCATTCGCGCGTTCGCCGGGTCCGCGGAGCCTGGCATGGGATCGGTTGGCCTGCTTCTGTGAGGTGGGTTTGTCCTTGCCCTTGTACGGGGTGATGATCGGTCTTTCGGCTCCCTGATAGGCCTTGTCGGCCAGGGTGATGATGCCGGCCTTCTCCAGCTCGCGAAGGATGCCCCAGATCCGGGCGGCGCTCAGGTCGTGGGCTTTGCCCGGCAGGGCTCCGGACGTCCACAGGATCATCCTGTCGGGGGAGGCGATGACCTGCACGTTCATTCCGTGTACCCGGTGCTTGCCGGAGTAGTAGGGCCGGTCGGCCTTGATCCGGTCGATGCGGATCAGCGTGCCGTCCAGGACCAGGTAGTGCAGCCCGTCCCGCTTGGCCTTCTGTAACGCCTGGGCAAGCTTGGGCGAGCGGGCTGACAGCAGTGCCACGGTCTCCTCGACGTACCGCCACGCGGTCGTGGTCGACACTCCGAAACCCGCTCCGAGCTCGATGAGCGTCTCGCCCTTACGCAGGTAGACCAGGACTGGCAGCGCCTGCTGGCCGGGGTTCAGCAGCCGCCAGGCCGATCCGATCGCCTTGCGCTGCCTGCGGATCAGCCCGGCCACCTAGTTCAGCGTTGAACGCGACAAATCGACCGGCACGATAGAACAGCACCCAGAGCTCCTGGTGATGACGGTGATGGTTGTGGTGATCAACCCGTCTACCAGGGGCTCTTCTGCGTCAGGGGTCGAACATCCGACTCGCGATCATGCTGTGATCAGCCACCGCCGACCAGTATGAAATTGGGTCAATGTATCCAGTGAGCAGATGGCCGTAGCGCGGCAGGCCGTTGGCGAAAGGCGGTCCGTCGTAGAAGACGTATTTGTTGTTCCCGCCCTCACCGGCCGCCCGGTGCTCGACGGCAGCGAGGAAATCGTCGTCGGCCGCATCGGCCTCTCACCCCGCTTGCCGACCGGAGATTCGGCCGACCAATCGTCAAGGCTGTGACGGGCCGACCCGTCCGGTTCCTCATTTGGCCGTTTCTTCCGCAAGCTCCCCAGCGATAGCCGGATCTTCGCCTTTGCTGGGCTTGACACTATCGGATGGGCAAATTGATCGTCAATTGATCGCGGCGCCGGCGGAGTCATTGTCCGCGTAGGCATTCGCCTGCTGTCGATAAAGTTCGGCGTAACGGCCCGCTGAGCTCATGAGTTCATGATGGGAGCCCTCTTCTGCAATGATGCCCTGGTCGAGGACGACAATTTTGTCCGTCATGCGAACGGTCGAGAATCGATGCGAAATCAAGATGGCGATCGCGCCGCAATCAGCGATCATTTCCCGCACCTGCTCGGCGAATCGTTGGAAGAGCTCGTGCTCGGCCGCCGGGTCGATCGCGGCGGTTGGTTCGTCAAAGATCAGCAGGAGGGGTTCGCGCCGCATCAGGCCGCGGGCGACGGCGAGCTTCTGCCCTTCGCCCCCTGACAGCTCGACCCCGTCGAACACCGGGCCGAGCTGTGTCTCCAGGCCGTCGGCGAGTCTTGAGACGAGCGCCGTAGCGCCGGCGCGGCAGACCGCCGCGGTCACCGCGTCGAGGTCGTCGAGACGAGGCAGGTCACCAACCCCGACGGTCTCGCGGACGAGCGTCTGGAACTGGGCGAAGTCCTGGAACACCGCCGTGCACCGCGCGGACCACTCCACAGGGGACAGCTCGGGCAGGGGGACTCTGTCGATCAGAATCTGGCCGGCCGTGGGTTCGTTCAGGCCGGTGAGGAGTTTGATCAGGCTCGTCTTCCCGGCGCCGTTGAGCCCCACGAGCCCCACGACCGTCCCGGGGGCCAGGTGGAGGTCAATGCCGTCGAGAACCGGGTGGTCAGAACCCCGATAGGAGTAGGACACGCCGCGGAGCTCGATGCCCCGCGCCAACCTGGTCAGGGGAGAAGCCGCACCGCGGCGTGCTCGGGCCGCGTACTCCATGAACCAGACATAGTGGTCGATCGTACGGGCGCTCTCGCTGAGCCGTCCCACGCCGTACACGGCGATGGACACCTGCTGGGTGAGCTGGCCCATGAGCGATATCAGCATGACGATGTCCGCGGGGGTCGCTCGCCCCTCCTGGCGGAGGTGGATCAGCGCCGTGAACGCCGCCGCCATCGCCGCGAAGAAGCAGATCCAGCCAGCCAGCTCCCAGCGGAGTGCCCTGATTCGGGCGCAGGACTCGGACCATCCGGCCTCCGTCCAAAGCGCCGCGGCACGGTGCCCGAGCTCGGCGGCGCTTCCGGCCACCCGGATCTCCTTTCCGGACTCCGGACGTGTGCAGAGCTCGTGCAGTTCCTTCTCAAGCCGCGCTGCCGACGCCGATGACTCCCGCGCCTCACGGACCAGCCTCCGCGCCCGGGAGGTGCAATAGAGCATCGGAGCCGCCGCGAGCATGACCGCGGGAAGCAGCGGATCGACGTGCGCCAACAGCCAGACGCCGAACGCCAGACCCAGGATCGCTCCGCCCGCCTCGGCGGCGAACCAGCAGGTCTCGGCCATGTCCCGTGTCCCCTGGCGCAGACTCGTCAGCCGGTCGGCGTACTCGGGATGCTCGAGGTGCTCGATCGTCGGGACGTTCGCCGCCGCGGCCAGCACCTCCTGGTCGAGATCGCGGGCGACGAGCTCGCCCAGGTCCGAGCAGCGGAGCTGGCGCAGGCGGGTGAGCGCGGTCTGCGCGGTCATGACCACGATCCCGAGTGCGGCGGCCAGGAGCACTGTGGTCGCCGAACCGCTACCGGAGCCCTCCACGATCCAGCGCTGGGCGGCCGCCGTCCCGGCCAGCGCGGCCGAGGCCGCCAGGATCAACGTGGCGACGAGAAAGACACCGCTGCGATCTGCGCGCAGCCCGAGCAGGAACAGATGGCGCGCGGTCTGGAATCGTCTCGTCACGATGCGGCCGCCTCGGTGTCGAAGTGCTCGGATTGGAGCCGGAACAGGGTCGCGTAGGCACCGTCGCGGCGCATGAGGTCGGCATGACGGCCGGATTCGATGATCTTTCCGTCCTGCAGGACTACGATCCGGTCGGCATGCCGGATCGTGGAGAGCCGGTGGGAGATCAGCACCGCCGAGGCGTCCCCGATGGCCTTGACGACCCGCTGGAAGAACTCCGTCTCGGCCCGGACATCAAGGTTGGCGGTCGGCTCGTCGAAGACGACCAGACGGCGGCCGTGCGCCACCGCGAACAGTGCACGAGCGATCACGACGCTCTGCCACTGCCCGCCCGACAGATCCCGTCCAGATTCCCCGCTGCGCCACAAGGGGGTGTCGAGGCCGCGAGGAAGGGTCCGCACAAGCGCCCCAGCACCCGCCCGTTCGAGTGCGAGGAGGACGGCTTCGTCATCGGCGGGGTGTTCGGGAGCGGCGAGCGCGACGTTATCGCGCAACGACGCGGGATAGCGTAGAAAATTCTGAAAGACCACTGTGAGCTGGCGCCGCCAGTGCTCAACGTCGACCTCGGCCAGATCGGTACCGCCCACGGTGACCCGCCCGCTCGTGGGCGTGTACAGCCCGGCCAGGAGCTTGATTAGGGTGGTCTTTCCCTCGCCGTTCGCTCCGACGACGGCCAGCACCTCGCCTGGACGGATCTCAAGCTCGAGCCCGTCGAGAACCTTCCGCGACGCCCCTGGATAGCTGAAGGAGACCGCCTCGAAGTGGACGAGCGCCCCCGGGCCGACCCGGGTCCCTGTCTCCGCGTCAGGCGCCCGGTGCGAGAGCTCCAGACGCCTCAGCGCCTGAACCGCGCCGAGACCGTACGCCAGGTCCAGGTCTTGGCCGAAGAGCATACCGATGTGCCAGACCGTCATCGCTGCCACCAGGCACGTCGCCAGCTCACCGGCGTCCAAGACGCCCTGGACAGCAGCGACACCGGGACCGACGAGCACACCGACCGCAGAGAGAGCGGTGAGGCCTATGGTCGTCCCCTGCTGGCGGACGATCTCTCGCCGGGCCGCCCACCGGACGGACATCCAGGCGTGATGCTCGGCCCGACGCCTGTCAACGATCCACCCGGCCAACCCGAACAGCCGCACCTCTTTACCCGCCGCAGGCCCGGCGGCCACCTCCGACCAGTACTCGGTCTTCCGCTCCCCGCCGATCGCCTCGTCCTCGACCCCAACGAGATGTACCCACTGCCGCCGAACCGCCGCTCGGTTGAGCAGACAGACCGCCAACAGCACAACGGACAAGAGCGGAAGGTACAACGCCAGCACCACCGCCGCCGCGACGGTACTGGTAAGACGCCCAAGCAGATACACCTGTGCCGTCACAGCCGTCCCAGCAGACCGCGTCCGCCATGTGAATCCCAGATCCGTCGCCCGATCGGCATCAGCCATGAACTTCTGCTCCGACAAATGACCGATCTCCCGCGGCGCCGCCGCCAGCTCTCGAATCCGCCGCCGCACACCACCATCGATCGCCCACGAAACCCGATGCTCAAGGATCTGCTGAGCGGCCAAGGCCCCCTGATACAGCAACATCGCCCCAAGAAAGACCCCTAAAGCAGGCAACGCCCCCGCCAAGCCCTTCGTACGCGCAACCGCCCCGACCAGCTCACCAGCAGCCACCGCCATTAACGGCGCCGCCAACGCCAGCACCCCCGTAACCCCAACAAGCCCAAGAGAGTCCACTCGCCCAGCCCAAGCAAGGAACCGCAATAACCCCCACCGCTCAACCATCAGTCCCCAAACGGTCCTCGCCCACAACCCCCATCGCGAATACGCTGCGTTCTCCTCCATGAAAGCCTCCGCTCCGTGAACTCCCGTGAACGCGCCCGAGAGCATCTCCTCGCCTCTCATCCACTGTCAATCGAAAACCCAGAACACCGCGCCCCGAACCCTCACCCAGTCCTCAGTCAAAGCCCATCCGCAGCCAGTCAGCCACCATCCGACCAACGACGACGCACAAGCCAAAGCCACCGCCGACCGGATCTGTCCAGCCAACGGCTCTCTTCCGGGGGACGTTGGTGTGGTGCTTGTTCGACCTTGTGGCGGTGCCGATCTGCGCTGACCTGTCCAAAGAGGCTGAGCTGCTGGTGCTGCGTCACGAGAACCAGGTGCTCCGCTGTCAACTCGATCGCCAACCGCGGTGGGATCATGCCGACAGGCTCTGGCTCACGGGGTTGTCGCGGCTGGCCTAGCTGTTCTGTCCCGTGAGGTTGGTGACGCGGCTGGCGGGCGGAGGTGCTTCCCGTCACTCCAGGCGACGATCTTGCTCGCTGGCGTCACAAACCTAGTAGCGCGTAAGTGAACGTTCACCGATGCCTGGGACGCCCCCGCACCCGTGATTGTTTGGATGGCTCGGGAGACCCCGACCTGGGGGCATCGGCGGATCCAGGCGAGTCGGCCCGCCTGGGCTACAGGATCACGGCCTCCACCGTGTGGGAGATCCGTTCGGCCGATATCGATCCGGCGCCCCACCGGCAGCAGGCTCGCAACCTGGTCATGGACGTGGGTGACCGCATCGCCGGGATGCGGTTCTTGATCCACGATCAGGACCCGATCTTCACCTCCGCATTCAGCTTTAAAACCGAAGGGCTTCGGGGCATTGCGACCCTGCCGCAGACGCCGAGGATGAACGCCATCTGCGAGCGAGTCATCGGTACCCTGCGCCGCGAACTCCTGGACCGGCCCCTGATCCTCAGTGAAAGCCATCCGACCCTCGTGCTCCGCGAGTACCTGATCCACTACAACGGGCACCGGCCGCACCAGGCCCGGCAACAACGCCCCCCGGCTGCGATCCATCCGCCGAAAGCCCGTCGTCGCAGGCGTGATCAGCGAATACCATCACGCCGCTTAACCACAGCTCAGGCCGCGTAACCCAATATTCGAGCGGCACAGGATGGGATGAAACACGCGTTACGGGTGACCCGGCACGCCGCCGTGCTCGCCCAAGCGCGGCGGCGGCCCGTACTCAGGCGCGTAGCCCGCGACCCGGACCGGACTGGCGACCAGCCGGAAATCGCCGGCTGGCACGATCATCTCCGGGCTGACCGCCAGCGCTTCTGGCAAGCTCCGCACAGCCGCTGCTGCTACCCCCAGCGGGCTCAACCGCGCTTGCCACCCAGCGGCCGTGTCGGTGACAAGGGCCTCGGTAACGACAGCGAGTACCTCCTCACGCCGCGCGGCACGCTCGGCCATCGTCGGGAAACCCCTGATCCCCGCCTCCGCAGCGAACGACCGCCAGAAGCGATCATGCGTGATGAACAATGCTAGATAACCCTCCGCGGTTGGGAACAGTTGCCCCGGAACATAGTGAGGGTGCGCGCCAAACGGCAGGCGGCGTGGTGTCGTTCCCTCGTTTAGATGGGCTGAGGCCCGGTAGTTGAGCTGGGAGAACATGACGTCCCGCATCGACACCTCTACCTGACCGCCGTGCCCAGAGACAACCTTGGCGAGCAGGCCAAGCGCAGCGGTCAGCCCGGCGGAGTTGTCCGCCGTAGGGTATCCCGGCAGCATCGGTGGCCCGCCCGGATCACCGGTCAGCGCAGCGACGCCAGTGACCGCTTGGATCACGTAATCGAACGCCGGGTCATCGCCCGCGTCTAGCCCGTAGCCAGTAAGCGCGACGCAGACGATCTGCTCGTTCCAGCGCCGCAGAGCGTCGTAGGTCAGTCCGAGTCGGCGGATCGTCGAGGGTCTTAGATTGACCAGAAGGGCATGCGCCTCAGCAACGAGATTGCCGAGGCCCACTTGCCCTTCTTCGGTCGTCAAGTCGAGGCAAACGCTGCGCTTGCCGCGATTGAGGCTGGCGAAGTAGGCGTCGCTGACGGTCCGCGAAATATCCCCGCCCGGCGGCTCGACCTTGGTCACCTCGGCGCCTAGGTCGGCGAGCATCATCGTTGCGTACGGTCCGGCGAGCATGGTACCTACCTCGAGAATCCGGATGCCAGCCAGCGGGCCAGCGTTCACCGTAGCTTTGTGAGAAGCCTGGTGAGCATCTCCTGGGTCCACGGATTGGAGGCGACCACCATCTCGCAGCCTTCGTCGGGCTGCAGCAGCCGAATCACTCATTCGACCTCCTTGATCATCCGCCCACCTCAAGGGCCCGACTCTGAACGCTTCGTTCGTGCTAGTAATTCGTTTCTGAGTAGTCCCATCGGCGGCGCACACGTTGTCTGCTCCGTCGAGTTGATGAACGGTTCTATCAGAGCTCAAAGGTGTATGCGCTGGCCGTGCCGGTGATCTCCCAGCCAAGCATCTGGTTTATGTGCGTCATTGCTTTGTTTTCGACATTGTTCCAACAGTCGATGAGCTCGATGTGTGGCTCGCGCTCCAGCATCCACAGCGCCAGCTCTGCCTTGAGCCCCAGCGCTAGTCCGTGGCCGCGATGTGCCCTGCTGACGGCTGTATTACCCATCGGTGCGAGCGGCACTCTGCTGTTCACGAGGATGGCGACCTGCGTGAATGCAGCCATCTCACCGTTCGGCGCGAGAGCCGCGACCGTGTGACGGCGTTGGCCGTAGGCGATCCGCGCGTCCTCCAGCTGCCGTAGCTCCGCTGCAGTCATGGTCTTCTTCTCCTTCACGAGGTCGCCTGTCGGCTCGTCGTGCATCGCCCCGCGGGCGACGATGTGGGCTTGCACCAGGTCGTCGGGACAGTGATCAGTCCAGCGGACGCTCTTGTACTGCGCGTTGTCGCGGCCCGGTCCGTCGGGGCCAGTTGGTATGGCCAACGCGCGGTATCGTCCGACGTCGATTTTGCGCAGTTCCAGGACCGTCCGCTGATGCTGGTAGCTCAGTTTGCCGCCGCGCTTCTCAGCGAAGTCCACTCCTCCTGGCACAGACGGGAAGTCAGCGACCAGCCGGTCGCAACCCAGTTCGCGGGCCAATTGTTTGGCGGCTTCGAGCAGGGCTGTCCCGTAGCCTCGACGGCGCTGGTCCGGGGCCACCCGAAGGTCGAGCTCAGCTAGGGTGCGGTTGGCGAGGCGGTTGCGCGTTACGAGAGCGTACGCTGCCGCCGTGCCCGATTCGTCGAAGGCAGCAATTACCTTCCTGTCACTCGTGGTGCGCGGTTTGATATGAGTGTGGAGCATCTCGGCATCTGGAAGCGGGTGGAGGCGCTGGTTGTGAAGGGTTGTGACCTGGAAGACGGATAGAAGCGAGTCAGCGGTAGCTGAGTTGCTGCTATCGAGTTCGCGCAGAGTGCTGGCAGGAATCACAGAGGCCATCCAATCGGTAGGGCCACGACGTGCGGCATCCAGAACGGTCTAGCGCTCAGCGGGAATTGACACAGAAGTTTTCGGAAATCGTTTGGCAGCTACGGCGGCGACGTAGCAAGAACTCTTGATGAAACGCTGCTCCAGCTGTATGCAAAATCGAGGACCCGGGTACCTTGCCTCAACCCGGAGACCCCCAGATCGCGTTGACCGCTCTCTGATTACGCCCGTCTCCAGTACCGGAGATCCGTAAACGGAAACCGTTTCTTCCGTATAGATTCCGAATGCATCTAACCTCCCTGCACTCAGAAATTGTTGTTTTGGGTTTAGTCCGGGCAGCCTAAGGTGGAGAGCACAGCCTCGTCAGCTTGACATCCCGCCCTTGATTGGCCGGGGATTGGATATGCTCGGACACAGTCTCGTATGGCTCCGTTGGGTTAACAAGGTTGGGCAAGTACGGTGGAACTCGATGCCACTGAAAGCGCTCAACATAGTCCGAACGGAGGCTTGAGGAAGTCGGGCCGCCCTCCCGTGCTCCCGACAGCGTGCTCCGCGTGGATCGGAGCAAACACGGCTCGATCGATCGGACAGTCCCAGCGTTCCCCCAGCGCCGTTACGGCGGCGAGTCGCCCGATCTCATCCGAGCCACGTGCACCGTGACCGTTGCCGCCGATCGCGACGCTAATGGTGGAGTCGTCGTCGAGGTACCCGATGTACGGATATCGCGAGGGCGTCTTTTCGATGATGCAACCGGCCGCACGGACCGAAACCGGCTTCAGATCGGGCGCCATCAGCTCCATCATTGAGGTGAGCGATTTCGCCTGCCGTGTGGTGATCTGCTGGTCGGCGTACCACTCTGTCATCGCCTCTGCCGTGAACAACTCCTCCACGAACGGCTGCATCCCTGGCCCAATCCGCAGGTACCACCGACCATCCGGGTAGCGGATCGGCGGCAGAAGGTAGAGGGACAGGTTCGCGTCGCCAGTGTCCGCAGGGTCGACGGTGACTACGGTGGGAAGCGCGCGCAACCGGTCGAGTTGGTCATCGTCCACCTCGAACAGCAGGTTCGGCTCGGTGAACGCATGCATCGCCAGCTGGATTCCCCCAGGTAACACGTTGTTGTGGTTGGTGAACACGCCAGCGGCCACCAGCACCCGCTCTGTGCTAATACTGCTCCCTAGGTTGGTGTGGATCCGCCAGAGACCGGTAGCCGCGTCCTTCTCGATGCCAGTCACCGCATCGCGTCGAACCTCGGCTCCGGAGGCTGCAGCCAGGGCGATCTGGGCCGCGACGAGCTTGCGCGGGTTGATGTATCCGGCCTGCTTGCTTTCGAACAGGCCTTCCGTGCCACCGACCATCGGCAGGATGCCAAGTTCCGGAAAGCAACGGCGCATAGCGTCCTCGGACATGCGCTCCACGAAGATGTCGTCACGCCGACACTGGTCGAGCATGGCTTCAGTGCGATGCGCGATCGACCGGGCGACCACTATCAGCGACCCACACTCGTGGAAGAACTCCATGCCCGACTCGGCTTCGATGTCACGGAAGCGTTCCATGGACCGCGCATCGGTGGTACTCCACACCGCGTCCCAGCCTAGCCGCCGAGTGATCCTGGCCTCGTCGAAGTGGGCGCCGAACGCATATTGGGAAACCGTTTCGTCGCCGCCAGGCTCGGCCGGCCCGATCAGCAGAACCTTCGATCTGGCGCGGGCGAGGTACTTGGCTGCGGCGGAGCCGAACATGCCAGCCCCCACGACTACAACTTCAAAGTTCTCTGACATGGTCCTCCATATCTGGTCACTCTCGAGCGTTCGTGCATTACCGATATGTGCGGTATTGAAGCGAGCGACCGCGGAAAACCCTAGCAGGATGTGATCACTCTGTGAGGTGCCCTAGATCTTCCGGACAGCTCTCCAATTAGGGTTGGGGTGACCCGGGAGGAAGCAGTAGTTGGCACGGCGTAAGGGCCCTTACTCGCGGCCGTTCAAAGATGAGGCCGTCTGCATGGTGCTGGACGGGGTTCGTCCCGTATCGCATGCGGCCCGTTGAACATCCATAACACCACCCTCCACAACTGGGTGAAAGCCCGTAGGTGTGGCGCCGGCCGCTCTCGTGAAGTGCGGAGAAAAGAGCGAGCGGGAACTCAAATTGGAGCGGGAGAACCGCAAGCTCCGCGACGAAGTTGCGTTCCTGAAAAAAGCCGCGGTGCAGTTAACCGATCAGCGCAACAGTGCAGCGAGTCTATCGGCCGGGGTGTCGAACTCCAGGATCGTGCGGGGCGGGGTGTTCAGCTTGTGGGCGATCCGGTCGAGATCGTCTTGGCTGAGATCGGCCATGCTGGTGCCCTTGGGGAAGTACTGATGAAGCGGCCGGTTGGTGTTCTCATTCGTGCCCCGCTGCCAGGGGTTGCGTAGATCGGCGAAATACATCTGCAGCTCCGTCGCTGCGGCGAGCTCCTTGTGCCCGGCTAGCTCCATCCCGCGATCCCATGTCCTGCGGACCTGCTCGGGTAGCCGGGTCATCGTCGCGGCCCGGCCTGTGGTGACGGTCTATGTGCCGCGGCCGTCGAGCTGTACCAGGACGGTGAAGCGGATCGTGCGTTCCACCAGCGTCGCGATCTGGGTCAGGCCCCGGCCCAGCAGCAGATCGACCTCCCAATACCCAGGGATCGCGCGATCGTCAGCTTCCGGTGGGCGCTAACTGATCGGGATGGCGTCCTTGATCTGGGAACGCCACTGTCCGGTGACGGTGTTATGGATACTTCGGCGGGTGGGCCGACCTGAGCGCAGGTGCCTGATCTGCTCCTTGGCTAACACGCCGCGAGCCTGGATGAATCGCGACTTGCAGATCGTCTCGTGGCTCACCCGCATCGCCCATCCCGGCCGGTAGGTCTTGGCCAGGTACCCGGCGATCTGTCCTGGTGACCGGTCTTAGGCCAGATTCTCCGCGACCAGTTGCCGTAACGCCGGGTTTTGTGCGCCAGCAGGCATGGCTTGGAACGCCGGGCCCGATCCCAGGAGCGGTCTTCGGCGTCGATGGCTCGATAGCGGGCGCTGCCTTTGTTGCGGGCGATCTCCCGGCTGACCGTCGAGACAGGCCGATCCAGGCTGCGAGCGACTGCGCCAGGTCGCCCAGCCATGGCCCGGAGGTGTCCGATGAGCGCGCTGCAGCAGGTCCTCGCCGACTACCTGCGACTACGTCGTTAGCTCGGGCACGACCTCGCCGAAGCGGCCTGGCTGCTGCCAGGGTTCGTCACCTATCTCGACAGCCAGAACGCGCAGACCGTCACCATCCGGGCGGCGCTGGCCTGCGCGCAGCAAGCCGACGCCGACGCCCACCCCCGAGCGTGTGGCGTGCAACTGCCGCGTTTCCTCAGTTGCACGCCACGGGATCATGCGCTCTCTGAGCGTCTGGTGTTCGCAGAGCGCGAGGCCGTTTCCTCAAGATTTTGCGCCAGCTCAAGCCAACCTTGTGCATAGATTCGGGCCAGCACAGCGACCGCAGGCCTGCAATGGGGAGGGATAGCGTCCATGATCTTCGTGGTTCTCGCGAGCACGGGTCGCTGATGATGGAGTAGTTGCAGAAGCCCTCGTCCTGTATCCCGGTATCTCAGGGAGGGGTCATTCCGGAGAATCTCCAATATGGCCTCACAGTCGGCCGCAGTTGGCCCGAACGATGGATTGTCGGCGCTGGGAGTTGGAACGCTTGGCGTTGGAGCGCTGTTTCTCTCTCGGGTCTCTCGACGCCGCACGACTCGCACTGACGCGTCGCCGTTCGAAGGTCTCTGCTCTGCCTTCCCCTGCAACCCAGCCCGGACTCTGCGGACGGTGCCTGGCGAGATTCCGGCTTCCTTCGCAATCTCCCGCAGGGATGCCTCGGGCTTCTTCGCGAGCAGATCCTGCGCGATCGCCCGGCCGGCAGCACTGTTCACCGGCCTCGCCCGTCCGTCAAGACCGAGTCGGCGCCCAGGTGGCGCGACAGAACTCTGGCGGGCGCGCAATGCGCTGACCGTCTTGCCGGAGAGCCCTGCCGCCCGAGCAACGGCTCTATCCGACCAATCTGGATACAGTCTGATGATTTGAACAGCCGCATTTCTTCGATCCGACAATGACAGAGCTAATCCGTGTGCAATATTCGCGCTAATACTATAAAGAAACGCATTCGCGTCCCCGATGTCCATGAGCCGAGCCCTGATCTCGGTGCGTCCCCGCAACTCGGCCGCAAGTATGCGGTGCATACCGTCGATGACCCGCAGGGATTGCTTCTGCACCAGTATGGGGGGCAATTCCTCGTCACAATCGGCCAAAATCTGCACGTGCTCTTCGCTGATGCCAAATGCCCTAATGTAATTACCAGCCACGATATCAGCGATGGGAATATCCATCACCGGAATTTCCTCCACACCGCCTATCTCTCGATCACCGCGTACCGACACCAATTCACCCCCGAAGGTCATGCGTCCACGCTATAATCTCCGCTGCCAATGACGTGCCAACTTCCCACCACGTCCGACCCGGTAGCCCTCACAAACAAGGGCGACAAGGCACACCAAGTGGTCTGGAGGCGCCCAGCGTAGACCTCGTTACAAGATCTGTGACGATCGAATCCCAGTACAGTAATCGGATGAATGAAAGTTAGTTAAGGAAAGCGGAAGGACATGCACCTAGCGGCATCCTGGCCGCTGTGTTAGGTATTGGCGTGACGAATATGACCGAATTCACCACCGAGCTATACCTTCTCTTACGTAGCAGCCTCCCCAGAATCTTCGATCTCTTTTCGGACCTGCGGGTGCCGAATAATCATCCGGCCAGGTCAAGCCCGCATGTCGATACTCCTTGAGTACGCCACCAAGTCGATCATGTCGACGGATGTCGAGCAGCGTGATCCGGGCTGGGTGAGCGCTCGAATCGGGAAGCGGTCGCAGCGGAGCTGCCTGCCCAAGAGCCCGGTGCGACCCGTGCTCGTTGTAGAAGGTCTCGAACTCGCGCAGAAGGTGGCGCTGGTTCCAGATCAAGGTCCGGTCCTCCAGCGCTCCAAGATAGACATCCGCGGTATCCAAACACCGGTCTTGACCACCCGCATCCCGGCATCGAGCAGGAAAGCATCGAAGGCGGCGGTGAACTTCGCGTCCCGACCCCGTATCAGGAACTTCGTGGTGCTGCCGGCGTACTGCAGGTCCATGACACGGTTGCGGACGAGCTGAGTGACCCACTGCCCAGTGGGGTGCGGGGTGACGCCGAGGATACGCACGCGGCGGGTGGCGTGCTCGACGACCGCCAGAACGTTCCGGCGCGCCTCTGCCAGCGTGCGGACCTCGAAGAAGTCACACGCCACCAGCGCACCTGCTTGGCTGCGCAGGAAAGCGGCCCAGGTGGTCACCGTCCGCCCAGGCGACGGCTCGATGCCGTGGTCTTTGAGGATCACCCAGACGGCGGAGGAGGCGATCTTGATGCCGAGCCCGGCCAGTTCACCCTGGATGCGCCGGTAGCCCCACAAGGAGTTCTCCCGTGCTAGCCGCAGTACCAAGATCCGGATGGACCGAACGGTGCGCGGGCGTCCACGCCGCCGCAATGCACTGGCCGCGGCGTGACGACGCCGCAGGAAATCACGGTGCCAGCGCAGGACGATGTCCGAGTGCACCAGCGACGTGAAGTGCCGCAACTTGTCCATCGACAGACGGCCGAGCAGCCCTGCCAGGAGAAACCGGTCCTCCGGCGTGAGCGTCGGCTTTGCCACCTGCCGCTGTAACACCGTCAAACGGTGCCGGAGCACCAGAATTTCCATGTCCTTCTCGTGATCGCTCCTGGGCAGCAGTCGCAGGAACGATAGGGTGGCAGTCACGGTGAGGTAGGCGAAGCGCAGCAGCACGACCGATTATCATCCCGTTTTTGGTACAGCTCTCGCGACTTCCGGACTGGAGCACGTGGTCGCCTGTCACTCCTGCGACCTGCACGAATGAATTTTCGGCACCCGCAGGACTCGATGTGCAGCAGCAGCACGATCGATCCCATCGAGTCCAGTCCGGCGTTCCGCAGGTCCTCGGTGGGATCGATGGCGCCGGGCGGAAGGGAGGGGACAGCCTGGCGTAGCAGGTCTTCGTATCGGGTGCCCCACGTGTCAGTCATGGATCTCCAGCTCCACCGCGAACGCGCGCCATGATTTTGAACGTTCATACGGAACGAGGCGTAAATCGCCCCGTGGATCATGATGTCGAGGGCACGTTACGACTTCATGACATCCTTTGACAAGACCTCATCGAGCCGAACAGTTGAACAGATGCAAGCTCGCAGCCAGGGAATCTGTGAGCAGGAGATCGGGGCTTGTCATCAGCAAGGCGGGCGAACTACTGTCTGCCGGGCTCGGCTTAGCACCTCTGGGGATTTGAACGATAAATACTTAGATTGGAGTGTGGCCTGTTCGTGTCGTCCAACCACCAGCCCATCGCCAGGAGAGGCCCCATGACACTGGGCCAGCTGGCCCAGTGGGTGGAACACCACGACCTGCTAGAACGCTCACCTCAGTCCGCCTGGATGCGGAACTTCGTCTTCCGCTGGAAGCTCCCCAGCGCATGCCCGCTCACGACCGTCAAGCAGTCGGTCCTGTTCCTCCTCGCTCGACACGAGGGCCTGCGAACCACCTTCGAGTTCGACCCTGTGGAAGGGCCGGTCCAGGTCGTCCACGAACCCTCCAAGGATTCCGTCACCGTCGTCGCCGCCGATACCTGTCTGGACATCCACGGAAGCGTCGAATCGATGGCCAGGAGCCTGCGGAACAGGTCTTTCCACCTCCAGAAGGCTCCCCTCGTGGAGTTTTTCCTCATCGTCAGGGACGACTCCGTCGACGAGATCATCGTCGTCTTCCACCACATCGTGGCCGACCTCTTCAGCGCCCGCATCCTGCGCAGGGAACTCCTGAGAGTGCTGCGAGACGGCCCTGACGTCGCAGGTCCTGCTCTCCGTCCGGTGAAGAGACAACCGATCGAGGTCGCAGCCGCACAGCTGGCCAGTGATCAGTCCGCCGCCCTGGCGCGATGGCGCAAGGTCATCTCGGGTCTGCCGCCCACCCAGATGCCATCGATCGAGGATTCCAAAGCCACCGACGGCTACGTGCTGACCTTCAGACCAGCCACCCTTGGACAGGCCCTCCAGTCGTCGTCGGGGCGATACGCGACCATCCCCCCATATCTTCTTCTCGGCCTGTTCGCCCTGGTCGTGTCCACCTACACCGGAGTCGGCGATTTCGCGGTGGGTGTGATCTCCGCCAACAGGTTCACCTACCCCGAGGGCATCCACTGCTGCGCTCTGCGGGTCCCCATGCTCATCCCGGTGTCTCAGGCGAACAGTTTCGACGAGCTGATGCGCATCGTCAATGACGCCACCCGCTCGGCTTTCAGGAATGCCGACCATGACGTCCGGGTCGTTCGCGACATCATGCTGTCGAGACAAGCGGACAGCGGCTTCAATCCGCGGATCAGGATGGAGTACAACTACCTGGCCGTCGAGGGGGAGCCCGCACGGGGGCCGGACCAGGACGTGACGACACTGCACCGCGAACCGACGAGCGACGTCGACCCGGGGCTGTTGTATTTCGCGGCGACCTACGACAAGAGCGCTCGATCGGTATCGATCAGGATCGAGGCCGCCGAGTCCTTTCTCCCTGCTCCGGCGGCGGAGATGTTGTTGCGGACCATCGAGTCGCTGGCCGCACTTCTGCCGCTGGAGAGCGGGAGCGCCGACACCTCGGCCTGGGAGCGCGCGTTGCGCACACTCGCTGACATGGGCGGATCGACCGTGCCGCTGACGCCCTATCGGGGAGGGCTGGTCGACCTGGCGCGAGCCTGCCGAGCGGTCGCCGCGAGGCTGCCCAAGGAAGCCGAGGTCGAGGTGGTCATCGAGGCGAACGACGAGTCTGGCGAGTTGCTGACGGCCTACGTCCGCGCTGATGTCGAACGCGCCACCATCGCGGCCGTCCATGGCGAACTGCTCACCGCCGCATTCGCCGATCCCGCGCTGGTCGTGCCGGTCAGGTTCGTGGTCGACGCTCAGGATGAGCGGATGATTCTCGATTTCCCCTGAGATCCGTCGCGCACCCGTCCTGCGATGCAAAGGAAGCTTCATGCCGGATACCCCGTTGAGGGCCCTCCACCACCTCCTTGAAGGCGCGGCGGCTCGCTCCCCCGATGCGACAGCTGTTCAGGATCGAGCCGTCACCTGGTCGTATGCTGAGCTGCTGAGCCTCAGCCGGCGCTTCGCCCAGTGGCTGCGACTCAAAGGCGTCCGCCCTGGCGACCGGATCATGACGAAGGCGGAGAACTCCGCCCAGCTGGCGGTCATGGTCTTCGGCACCTCCATGGCCGGGGCCACCTTTATTCCGGTCAACCATCAGATGAAGCCCTTCCAGTTCGAGAGCATCGTCGCTGACGCCGAACCTTCGATGATCCTTGTCTCCGGCTCCCAGCGTTTCGTCACGGACCTCCCGACCTACGAGATCCAAGCGATCTGGGCAGAGGTGACGGGAGGTCAGGAGTACGGATTCTGCCTTCCGGCGGAACCCGGCGCTCCCGCTCTGCTGATCTACACCTCAGGGAGCACGTCCACTCCCAAAGGCGTGGTCTGTCCGCACTCCAGTGTCCTATTCGCGGTCGCGGCCATCGCGGAACGGCTGGCGTACACCAGCCGCGATCGGATCTTTCTCCGGCTGCCCATGTCCTTCGACTACGGGCTCTACCAACTGTTGTTGTCCGTACGAGCCTCAGCATGCGTGCAGATCGGCGACGTGGACAGCAGCATCACCCTGCTGTCGGAGCTACGGGCGTGCGGCGCGACGGTCGTGCCGGTTGTGCCGGCCTTCGCCCAGCTGCTCATCCAACTGGCCCATCGCGCGCCGGAGAAGGTCTCCTCGGTCAGGCTCTTCACCAACACGGGCGCGCAGCTGTCTCCCGCTTCGGCAGAAAGCCTGCGCACCAACTTTCCCGGATCGTCGGTCGTCTTCATGTTCGGTATCACGGAGTGCAAGCGGATTTCGATCAGTCTGGCCAACGAATACCTGGTCAGGGAAGGATCTTTGGGACTCCCGCTGTCTGGGACCGACGTCTGGATCGAAGGCCCTGCAGGCACCTCGCTACCTCCCGGCGAGATTGGCCAGATCGTGGTGCGGGGGCCGCATGTGATGGGGGGCTACTGGCGAGCTCCGGCGCTGACGGCCGAGCGGTTCTCCTTCTCGACGGGAGGCGCCGTTCTCCATACGGGTGACTACGGCTGGCTGGACGAGATGGGCAACCTGTATTTCCAGGGACGCCATGACGACATCTTCAAACGGCGGGGGACTCGCGTGAGCCTCACCGAGGTTGAAGCGGCGGCCGAAGCCGTCCCCGGTGTGCGCGAAGCGATCGCGGTGCACGACCCTCTCCTTTCCGATGAGGATCTCTCCTTGGTGGTGACCGGCCAGGTTTCGCCCGATCAGGTTCTGGAGGAGCTGGCAACGCGACTGGACAAGGCGCGGATCCCCGACCGATGTTTCGTCGTTCCCACGATTCGCCTGTCGCCCAACGGGAAAGCCGACCGACCCCTGATCGTCAACGAGGTGCGGATGCTCAGTGGACGGATGGCTCAGGCATGATCGATCCAGCCGAACTGGTCAGTTCATACGGAAGCCCGCTTTACGTCTATCAACTGGACGCCCTGACGAACGCCGCCGCGCAACTCAGGAGTGCTCTGCCCGACCCCGCGACGCTCTTCTACTCTCTCAAGGCCAATCCACATCCCGAGGTGGTGGCTGAGCTGGCGAGCACCGGTTGCCGAGCCGAGGTGAGTTCGACAGGTGAGCTCATGATCGCGCTGCAGGCCGGTTGCCCGGCGCAGGAGTGTCTCTACACTGGCCCGGGAAAGACCACCGGCGAACTGCGGACGGCGATGTCGCTGGGGGTCACGCTCTTTTCCGCCGAGTCGTTGCGCGACCTGTCCCGGATCAGCGATACGGCCGAGGCGCTGGGAACAATCGTGCGATGCCTGTTGAGGATCAATGGTGGTGGCGGGGCCGGGCAGGGCGCCATCCGCATGACCAATCGGTCATCGCAGTTCGGCTTCGACCTGGACGACGTGCATCTGTGGGCGGGGCAGGCCATGAAGACTCCCCATGTAGCGGTGGTCGGGCTGCACTTCTTCCCGATGAGCAACGCGCGCAGCGAGCGAGACCTGGTGAGCTCCTTCCTCGAGAGCATCGCCACCGCCGCCCGTCTACGCGACGTACACGGGGTTCCTGTACGAGTCCTGGACCTGGGGGGAGGGTTCGCCGCGCCATACGCGAAGCCCGGCCCTCTCCCGGAATATCCCACCCTCAGGTCGGAACTGACCGCTGCCCTCGACCACCACTTTCCCGAGTACGCCGAGGGAACCATGGAGCTGGCCTTCGAATCGGGGCGTCACCTGAGCGGGCGGGCTGGCACGCTGCACGCCAGCGTGACTGAGGTGAAGCAGAGCAAGGGAAGCAGCTACGGGGTGCTGGACACCGGCATCAATCACTTGGGCGGAATGTCCGGGCTTCGGCGGCTGATGCCCATCGAAGCGAGACCCGAGACGGCCGACGACCGACCCAAAGAGCGGCTGACACTGGTAGGGCCTCTGTGCGCCCCCAGCGACGTTCTCGGGGCCGACCTCGAGATCGCAACGCCCAACGCAGGGGACATCCTGCGGATTCCCAACGTGGGCGCCTACGGGCTGACCGCAAGCCTCCTCGCCTTCCTGGGCCGTGAATGCCCGGCCGAGCTGGCTATACGCGGCGACCAGGTGATCTCGGCGTCGCGTTTGCTCGTTGTCCGCGAGCCGCTCAGCGCACGGTCCATTTCCGACGCGCAGCACAGGTCTGCGTGAAACCTCACCCACAGGAAGGCCCCAGACGATGACCGCGAACCGCCTCGACGAGCAGTATCGCCTGCTCCTGCTCCGGCACCTTCCAGGTGTTACGGCAGAGCAACTGCTCATGGACGCCCGGCTACCTGACCTCGGGCTGGACTCACTCTCAACGATCCAGGTTCTCCTGGAGATCGAAGACGAATTCATGATCTCCATCCCCGACGAGTTGATGACCCTGGACACCTTCAGCACGGTCGGTTCACTGTATTCCGTCATCAGAGAGCTTGCCGACTGACATGACCACTGAACTGCGGCAGCTGGTGGATTCGCTTTGCGCATACCGAACCGGCACCGGCGATTCACGGTTTCTCAGCAGACGCACAGAAACGTCTTGACCTCCCAGCGCACGTCCTCGAACGCCTCGTGGAAGCCAGCCTCCCGCACACGACCCGCTTCGACAACAACGGCCTGGAGAACGCCTCTCTGTATCTGGGTGCCAGGTCTCCCCGGCGCGCGGGGATGATCTGCTGGGTCCGGAGCCTCCGACGGGCGCTGGGAAAGGGGGTCGCCTACGAGGTGCACACCAGCATGACCTGTTCCGACCCAGAACATCGGGGTCCTTGCTCCTACGAGGTTCATCCAGAGTTGAGGTCGTACATACGTCGCCAAGCGACGGGGACGCGGTTGGAAGGCTGCTCATGCAGACCTCCCACCAACCGACTCTCCTATCCGAGCCCGTCGTCGCACTCTTCGGCGAACTGTCTGACATCGCCCTCTACCTCCTCCCTACAGACCTTAAAGAAGACACTGATTTTCTCCGCACCCACCGCATCGGCAAATGCGGGCTGATGGCTCGGGAGCTCATGCGGATCGCACGACAGAACGGGTTGGCGGCGCGCACCTCCTATGGGGTGATCCTGTCCGTCCCCATCTCCATCACGCACACCTGGGCGGAGATCAGGATTGGCGGCACCCGGCTCCCTGTCGACCTCCTGCCCAGGACACTCACGCGTGGAAGATCACCGATGACCAGGTGTGGCCGGAGCGTCTTCCACCTCGTGGCATCTTTCACCGCCTGGCGGAGGAGTCCACCCCCTGGTGAGACACGGCGACCGCCTCTGCCGCGTCTCGTTTTCCTATGGGAGTCGTGGCCTGACCTTCGCGGGGCCCGTTCCAGTCATCGCATGAAAGGAAAACAATGGTCAGCAACAACTCCGGCTCCCGAGATGCGGTCACGGCGGCGCAAGCCGCGCTCCCGACCCTCAGAAGCACCGCGGCCGAGGTCGACGCCGACGCCCGGTTCCCGGAAGAGAGTCTTGCCGCCCTCCGCGCCTCAGGTCTGATGGGGCTCCTGGTACCCCGGCGGTACGGAGGCCTCGGCGGAACCCTCGATCATCTCGTGGAGGTAGCGCAGATCCTGGCCAGCGGCTGCCTCTCCACCGCGATGATCTTTGTCATGCACTGCCAGCAGGTAGATGCCCTCGTCCGCTTCGCACAGGAAGAACTACGCGAACAGGTTCTACCTCGCATCGCCAAGGGCGAGATATACCTCGCATCGATCACATCGGAGCGGGAGAAGGGCGGGCACCTGCTCACCGGCGCCGCGCCTCTGCAATCCATAGCCGACGGATTCCTGGTCAAGCGTGACGCGCCCGTGGTCACTGGCGGCGCCCACGCCGACGGCTATCTGGTGACAATGCGATCGCGGCCTGAATCCCCACCCAGTCAGGTCACACTGGTGCTCGTTGATAGTCAGCAGGCCGAAATCGAATTCTCCGGCGAGTGGAATTCGCTCGGCATGAGGGGAACTCACAGCATCGGGCTGACAATGCGAGCAATCATCCCGGCCAACCAGGTCATCGGGGAAGACGGTGAATTTCGCCATGTGGCAGTGGAGAGCTTCATGCCGCTCGCGCATATCGGATGGGCGGCCTGCTGGCTCGGCACGGCGACCGAGGCTCTACGGCAGCTGATCGCACTGTTGCGATCGGCGAAGCGCCCGAAGAGCCTGGATATCGGCTCCGATCTTCTGCACGAGCGGATAGCCAGGATCAGACAGCACCTTGAGCTGATCAGCGCCTACCTTCGACTCGTCACCGACGAGGTAGTGGACCACAGGAGCCAGAACAAAGGCCTGGACAATACCCAAATCCAGATCCACCTCAACGTTCTCAAAATAGCGGCAGCTGAACTGGCCTACGAGGTGAGCGACCGCTGCGTGCAGGTCGCAGGATTCGGCGCCGGCTATCTTCGTAATACAACACCACCGTTTGAACGACACCTACGAGATCTACGGTCGGCCGCGCTTAACTACTCAAACGACAGACTGCTGAAAGCGACGGGCCTACTGGCTCTGCGCGACGCATCCGTCGGATTGATATGAGGCCAGCTCTCGGTGTGAGCTGGCCGCGTTCTGCCTGACTCGGTGGCAGGCCATCGGGTGGTGTGGTCTCGCTAGGCTTCCTGACACGCCGGGGCCACCGTGGTGCAGTTCAGCGTGTCCGACAACATGCTGAGCGGCCTGCTGGCGGGCCGGAACGCGACGCGGGACGCCGAGCGCGGCGAAGAAGGGCAGTTCGGGCTAGGAAACCGGCGCAGGTGGCGCCTTTCTCGTCGGTCAGGATTTCGGCGTAGGCCAGGCGGGAGTGATCGTGGATGGAGGTGCGCAGGTAGTCATAGCCGTTGCCCGCGCCGCGGGCGACTTGGTCGCGGTGCCATGGGCACGCCAGCCGCCACCGTCGGGGATGCGGCCGAGCTTCTTCACATCCAGATGAATCATGCCGCCGGGCGCAGGGTGCTTGTAACGGCGAGCGCTGTGCCGGCTGGCCCGGATGGGCGCGCCGATCAGCCGATCGCAGTCGGCCAGCGCCCAGACGCCCGGCGTCGTTGGAAAGAGCAACACGCAAGCGAGAGATACGCCGATGAGCAACTGCGACGAGCACAACAGCCCAGACGTGTACGCGGTCGGGCCCGTTCTGCGGCAGCTGCGTGAACAGGCATGGTTGTCGCTGTGCGAGCCGGCCAAGCTCACCTAATGTGCGACCACCCGCATCGCCCGCGTCGTAAAGGAGAAATGGCCCGCCCGCTACTGGGCAGGTGCCTAACATCCAACGATGGCGAACCAGTCATCCTCGACATGCAGACCACGGATGGAAGGACGGTGAAGGTGACGATCCCGCGCCGCCAATTCGCGCAGCAACTCGCCAGCTGCACCCTGTCCGCCGGGCTCCTGTCGCCAGCGATCCCGACCAGGCGCAGAAGGTCGCACGAGCTATCGACCGGCAAGCCCAGGTGGACAGCAAGGTTCGAGTACCTACCGTAAAGCATACCTATGCACAGTTGACCAAGTAGGTAGCCAGATATGACGAAACCGCTAGAAGAGTAGCTGCAAACTGTATATATCCCAAGCCGAGAGGCAGGGGTCCCGATGGCAACAGACAGCGCTCATCGCTTGGTGAAGATTGGTCTGTGGCTCACCGCACTCGGAGTACTGATCGGATTTCTGGCCTGGCAGCTGCCGAAGGCGCCGCCTCCTGTCGAATCACCTCCTGTGCCCTCCTCTGACCAACAGGGCGGAAGCCCGAGCGGCGAGACCGAGACTCCTTCCACCGCAGAGCCAGACCAATCACCCTCGGCACAGGTATCAGCCGCACCGACAACCGAGTACCTAGCTGACATGCAGCCCGTGACCTACGACTTCATGGAAACGGGCGCTGCTGACGTCAACGGGGCTACCTTCCCACAAAGCGTGATCATGCCCTCGCACGGCTGGCTCACTGTGAATAAGGTCTCTTATAATACCGAACGGAAAATGAAGTGGTTTCGTGCCACCATCGGCGTCCGCGATGATTCGCCACCTAAAAGCCCGATCATCTTTGAAGTGACCGCAGATGGCCGCAAGGTTTACTCAAAATCACTGCGTCTCGGTTCTTCAAGGAAGGTTGACCTGAACGTAAAAGGCGTCCTAAGGCTAGATCTGGTTCTCCGGTTTCCCGAGGCGGAGACGGATTTCCAAACCTCCTATCACGGCGTGTGGGGTGATGCTCAGTTCGTGCGCTACAGAGATTGAAAGGTTGAGGTGACCCGGCGTGGTTGCGTGCCTTTCGCTTGGCCGGGAACTATCCCGGTGGGATGCGGTATCCGGATGGTGGTGGTCTGACCCTGGCCGCCAGAGCCAAGCGCGAACAGGTGCGCATGCAAGCCGGGGAGTTATTCGCTGCAGGCGTGGAACCGCCCCAGGTAGCCAGACGGCTGAGAGTCTCGCGGAAGTCCGCCTACGCCTGGCATCGCGCCTGGGAGAGCGGCGGAGTGGAGGCGTTGCGGTCCAAGGGCCCGAGCGGGTCGTCTTGCCGGTTGGATGACCAGCAGGTGGCGCGTCTGGAAGAGGCGTTGGACGCCGGCCCGGCCGCGCACGGCTGGATCGAGGACCAGCGCTGGACACTGGCGCGCGTGACAGCGCTGATCGAGGAGTTGTTCGCCGTGTCTTACACCCTGCGCGGCACCTCCTACCTGCTGCATCGGCTGGGTTGGAGTCCGCAGGTCCCCCAACGCCGGGCTGCCGAACGCGATGAGGACGCGGTGACCACGTGGATCAAGGAGACCTGGCCGACCGCGGAAAGACCGCCCGGGACCAGGACGCGTGGATCTGCTTCGAAGACGAAGCAGGCCAGTCGCTGAGGCCACCCAAGGCCCGCACCTGGTCCCGCCGGGGATCAACCCCGGTCATCACCGTCACCGGCAAGGGGTCTGGCCGCGTCTCGCTGGCCGGGCTGATCTGCCTCAAGCCCAGCCAGCGCACTCGCCTGATCTATCGCATGCGGCTGCATCGTGGTCGCCGCGGCGAGCCCAAAGGCTTCCGAGAAGCCGACTACGCCCGCCTGTTAGATGCCGCCCACCAGCAACTCGGCGGACCAATCGTTCTGGTCTGGGACAACCTGAACACCCACCGCGACGCGCTGATGCGCCGCCTGATCGACTCCCGCCCCTGGCTGACAGTCTTCTACCTGCCCTCCTACGCCCCCGAACTCAACCCCACCGAAGGCGTCTGGTCCCACCTCAAACGCAGCCTGGGCAACCTGACCGCGACCACCCTGGACCAACTCGCTGCGCTGACCCGCACCCGGCTCAAGCGGATGCAGTACCGCCCGGGCCTGCTGGACGCCTTCGTCACTCACACCGGCTTGATCGTCAACCAGGAGCTTGGATGAAACCCTGACCTTTCAATCTCTGTAGCGCCCTTTCCCGATGAAATCGGATAAAATGGATCAATTGTATCCATGTGATGGAATTCCACTGCAGAGATGGCGGCGGCGTTTACAGTTGAGTGACCTTCATCTCAGGCGAGGCGCGATGCAGACGGTTCCGAACCCGCCACCGGTTCCCCGCGGCGTGAACGACTGGCCTGCCCTGTTGGACAAGCTCGAAGAGCTTTACGAATGGGCGGAGGAGCCCACCTACCCAAGGCTTCGCCAGGCAGTGCCAAGTCTGAAGCGCCCAGAGGCGCTCTTCGGTGGGGGCCGCGTCTTCAAGCCCAGCCATGACCTGGTCATCAATGGCGTCCGTGCCTGCCTGCTCGTCTCGGGCCGGCTCTCGGAGGACTTCGTCGAGCAGCAGGTCACTTTGTGGGACGAAGCGCGGCAGCGTGCTGCGCGCCGCAACAAGGGCGACATCCGGGTAGAAGCCGCCACCGGCATCGTGGTTCCCGTGATTCTTGGCGCATTGATCAATTTCGCCACCGAGTATCAGACCAGCATCCTTCTGTGGACTGTCGTCATAATCGCCACCGTTGCCGCTATTCTGGTCATTCACAAATTTCGAACCGGCCGTTTCTTCCGTTCTCGACCCGGAATGGCATGGGCGGGTCTGACGGCGGGAACGGCGATCGTCTTGATAGGCGGCGCCGTGGCGGATGCCCTGCTGGCCCCGCCCGCGGCGCCGACCGCTGGCGGTGACATGGGGCCTCAGGTGCGCGCATGGGTGATCGGCGCGAGTCGCGAGACAGCGCTGCAGGGCTGGGATTGGGTCTTCCCCAACAAGAAGGCCTTTACTGCCGCGGAGCAGAGGGAGATCATCGAACGCACATCCGACATTCCGGCCATGAGCAGTTGGATGCAGGAGCACGGTGGCGTCGATCCGCTTCTCCAGCGGGTGAGCGTCATGGTCGTGGGGAACGCCAGGGCCGGCGCTGTGATCACGGGCATGTCGCTACGCACGAGGTGCGGCCCGCCGCTCACTGGAACCATCGTGCGTCACCCGCCCGGGGGTGGTCCGGTCGACAATCCCCGGCTGGTCTTCGACCTCGATGTTCTCAATCCGCGAGCTCAGGGCTATGTGGCTGCCGGACGCCGCGGCGAAGACTACTTCACCGGCAAATCGATCAATCTGGCGTACGGGGAGCAGGTCGTCGTCTCGATGGAGGCGCGCTCCCGCCGGCGATCCTGCACGTACGACATCGTGATCGAGTCGAACTCGGCTCGGGGCGAGCAGTCGCAGGTGGTGGAGACGAAGGGGGCGAGGCTCGCGGTCACTGCCTATGCGGACGGCGCCGTCTCCTCCAGCGCGGTCAAGGATCTCGGCGCCTACAGCGCGGTGTACGAACTCGATGATGCCGGGGCCCTGACGCTCACGAGATAGGGAAATCGATGGTGCGTGGTCTCGGTCTAGCCTTCATCTTCGTCATGATCTGCGCCTGTACAGCAGAGCCGGTCCGCCGGGCGGCACCGTCCAGCCCAGCGCCGTCGAACCCGGCGCAGTGGACGGCCATCGATCTCAACACGATCCTGCAGACGCCGATGACCACCGCCAAGGGCGCCGCCTCTCCGCCCACCGCAGTGGTGACCCGTGCGAGCCGAGCCGCGGTCGCCTACGGAGCCGAACTCGTCGTGGTCTGGGACATAGCCCGGCGGCGCGAGATCTTCCGGGTGGATCCCGGCGGCATCGTGGGGCGCCTCGCCCTGTCACCGGACGGCCACCGGTTGGCCGCTGAGATCGGAGACAAACACGTCAGTGTCTGGGATGTGACCACGCGTGAACGAATCGCGCGATTTACCGGCCCGGGCTTCCCGCACTTCGACCAGACCGGGGGCAAGCTGCTGGTGGCGGATTACTGGGCGGCGGTCGTGCACGATCTGGGCTCGAAGCGGCGCGTCGCCTTCAGCCGCGAGGCACTGCCGATGACGGAGGGCTATGAGTTTCCTGGCTTCGCCAGTGACGGTTCGGTGATCGCCGTCGGGCACACGTTCTGGGCGAGCTGGGCGCCGCCCGCATCGCCGAAGCCGACCGTATTGGACTACTCGATGGGCACGGTGAGCCTGTCCGGCGACGGCTCACACATGGTCGCCTCGGCCTGGCTGAGCGCCGAGGCTCAGCTGGCTGTGGTCTGGGACCTACGCACCAGACGTCAGGTCGCCAGCTGGGACGTGCCCGGACAGCCGTACGGCATGGCCTGCCTGGACGATGCCTGTGGGCAAGTAGTCGTGGCGGTGGGCGAGTACCGCGGAGCCGACCCGGTGAGCACGCGGATCGACGCGTTCGGCGGCGTCGAGCACGCCAAGATCTGGTCGGTCAGGTTGCCGCCGTCGGAGCAGGTACTGCTGAATGCGGACGCCAGGGTAGTCACCGTACGAACGGATCACGAGATTGTTGTCATCGACCGTGACGGCAAGGTCGCCGAGCCGAGGGGGCGTAATCGCACTGCCAAGCCTTTCATCGGCGAATGGCATGTCCACGGCTCCGAGCTGGAGATCAGGCCGGACCTGTCCGGCCTGATGATCTTTAACGCCGGGCCATGCTCCCCCAACAGGTTGGAGGTCGGCTGCAGCGGACATGTGTCAATCTCCTTCACGCTCGAGCCTTCGGGTCTGGTGGGCAAGGTGACGAGCGTCGTCTACAAGGACCCGGCTGGAAAGGTCATCCACGATTTCGTAGGCGGCGACGATCTGCCCGAGCCGGGTGACACCTTCACGCTGGAGCGCGTCGACACTGGCGTCCTGCGCAGGATCCAGCCGACTGCAGGACTGGGCAACCCGTACTTCTGTGGTCCCACCGCCAGCCGCAAGTGGAGGCTCGCATGCAACTGACCCGATGGCTGACTGCGCTGGTAGCTCTGCTGTTCCTGGTCGCCTGTGCCCCGTTCCATTCGAGGCGATACCGTCAGGCACTACGCACCATGGTCCTCCCGCGTGCTCTGCGTCGTCGTTCTCGCCCCGGGGAGAAGTTGAGGCATTGCGGGGCTATCGCTGCAGCGACACCTACGCCGTGGCGGAGACAGTCTCCACCATGGGCGGTGTCCTCTACGGCGGACGCGGTCAACTCAACATCCAGATCTACATCATCCGCGGCGGCGTCTGGACCGCCGCCGCTGGATCTGAAGGTGGCAGCTACATCCCCTTCCGCACCTTGACGGAGCTCGGACTGGACCCCGAGGACATCGCTTCCGCTCTGGATCTGGAGACCGAGCACGTCGGCAAGCAGAAGTACCTCCACATCCACGGTCTCGGGTGCGGTGGCCGTCCCCCGTCCGTTACTCCATGCACCGGGAATTGAGGTCGTCCATGATCCAGATGCGCCGCCAGGTACGCAATCACCCAGCGAAGCAGACCTCGGTCAGGAGGCTGCGGAAGTGAGGCATCGCTGTGATGGTCACCGCTATCACGGGCACGGCGGTGACCGTCGTCTCCGGACTCGCCACGAAGATCATCGATGCGGTGGGGGAAACGTTCTCGGCACCCGCAAACAGCCTCGCCGTGACGGCCACCGAGGAACACATGGATCTGAATTTCAGCGCGGTGTTCGCTGGCCTTTACCGCTCACGCAGGACCAGGTGGCTATGGCGACCGATGCCGAGGTGGAAAAGTTGCACCAGGGGCTGCTCGCCGACGGCGCAGTGCTCCCGCGCGGAATGATCATCACTCTCCGGGTCACTAACTTGGCTCGCGAGCCGACCCGGATCATCGGTGTGCGCGTGACCGACGTCGAGCGGAAGCCGCACCTGGCCGGCAGCCTGGTCTACCTACCGCCGCAGGGTGGCGCGAACACCATGATGATGGCGCTCAACCTCGACGAGCGGGACGCCAACGCCACGCGCGGTCGACGAGTCCGGCCAGGTGCACGGATCCTTCTTCACCACCAAGGAGATCGCCCTCGAGCCGGGCGAGATCGACACGATCAAGCTGTTCGTGGCCACCGGGAAGTACTCGACGAGGTTCAAGCTGGCCGTCGACTACGTCGTCGGAACAGACCAAGAGAAGAAAGCGCACTCGGTGGACAACGGCGGCAGGTACTTCGCACTCTCGGCCTACAGCTGCGATCCGTCCGGGCTGCCCAGCTACCAACGCCTCTATGCCCTAGCAACCCCCACCGATCCGCAGTTCCGGCTCCGGCGGGTCAAGCCGACGGACATGAGTGACAGTCTCTGGACCTTCGACTTCGAGCACCTGATCGCCCAGCTCGTTAATGGCTGACACCCAACCAGAGCAGGTGGAGAGACACAGGAATCGATCTTGCCCGTATCGCCATCTCCAGTCGGCTCCCCGACTAAGCATCCTGCAACGACTCATGAAGCGGAACCAGGGCTGGCGGACAAGATGGTGACGTAGGCACCCCGTACCAATCCTCAATCTTGCAGATAAGCATTCAGATCGGTGTACCGATCGTGGAGCTGCTCTGCGGCCTCACTCCACTACTCGCCGCCGTCACACACGATCAGCGAGATGGAGCCGATGTGCACCATCGCAGGAAGGCCAGCGTTGAGCTCTCTGCGTTCCGGATCGGTTCGAGGTCACTTTTCAGCGGCTCTGATCGGCGCCACTCGGAGGCCAAGCGCTCGGGACCGCCGGACGCGTCGAGCCTCGGAGCGAGTGGTCGCCCCTTTCACCGCCATGCTCTGTCCACGCGCTCCAAGGAGGCGAAACTTCCGGCCTCGACCCGGCGGGACACTTCCTCCCATTCCCTGATCACTCGGCGCTTGCCTGCCGGGATAGACGGCCAGGCCGTCCGGGTAACGAGCTCGCCATCGTAGATGGGCTCCCAGCCGATGGCGTTAAACGCCCCCAGGCCTGGAAGCACTGTCTTTAGGATGTGCACCGCGCGACGGTGGTACCACTTAGACACCGCCGTGATTGGAAGGCCGGCTTGGAGTGCCTCCTTAAGGAACGGCAGCGCCAGCTCGACATTTTCCCAGGTGTTCGCGGACTGGTCCTCGCAGCGAATCGCGACCTCGGGCACGCCACGGTCCATGAGAAGCCTCTGGAATGTGCGGGCCTCAACGATCCCGTTGTGCCGGTTCACCCCACCGGTCGCGATGATCAGCGGGGCGAGACCTGCGTGGTAGCGCTCGGCTGCGATCTCGGCGGGCCGGGCCTGATTAGTGCCGAAGAGGAGAAGCGCGGTCGGTCGATCGTGGGGCGGGGGTGCCTGGACGTCCACGAACGCGGTGATCTCGGCGACGAGCGCTGGGTTCAGGTCAATGGTCACCTGGGCTCCTTGACACCTGAAAGTTGCACGTGGTGTGCGGCGGGGCTTTCGAGGGCTTGAAGGTATCGGGAGCGGTACTCGACGGTCTGCTGCGCTCTCGGGTATTGCCCGGCCAGAACTTTGTCGAGTTTGTCGGCAAGCACCATGGTTGGCCAAGCAGGGCGTCGGCCAAGCAAAGCGGTGTGGCCAGCCGCCAGCGCCTCATCCAGGCTGCCCAGCGCAGCCTGGGCAAGCCCCAGGATCAGCAGGGAGCGTGCATATCCAGAGGGGTGTTCGCCTCGCTGGAGAGCCTCGGGTCGGTAGACAGTCGCGATGACGCGCGTGGTGGCAGTGACGGCCTCACGGTAGCGACCAACGTAGAGCAGGGACGTGGCGGTATACGGCGGATCGTCAGAGAGTGCGATGGACCGCGCGCCGCTGGTCGGAACATCACCGGGGAGCGCGGCGATGGCCTCAGTGGCCCGGCTCCGGGCGCGGGTCATCCCATCGACATCGCCCGCCATCGCCGCCGACCGCATTTCTTGAGAGGCCAATTTGGCGTGGACAACGGTGCCGCGTCCCGCTACCGCTTGGCCACGGGCCGACAGCTCCGCAGATTGGCGAGGCTGGCCCTGGTACCAGGCGATCATGGCCTTGGTGAGCTCCGCCCACGCCTCCAGCTCCGGATGCCCGGCGTCCCTGCTGTGACGTTCCGCGTCAGCGCACCAAACGCGGGCGGCCGCATGCTCTCCCATGTCGCACGCGGCAACCCCGAGAAGATGAGATAGCCAGCCGGTGGCAAGGACGATGTCCGTGCGTTGCCGTGCCTGGCCGGCATGCGTAAGCAGGCCGTGGGCATATGACCGGACGGTGAGGAGTTCGTCGTATACCTCCGCGGGAGGCAGGGCGCCAATCGTCTGGGTGTAGTGGTCAACGAGCTCACCCAGGCTCACAACCACGCTGCCGAGGTGATCGGCGCCGACGATATTGAGAGCCTGGATGACCCGCAGCTCCTGGTTCGTGCCCAGGGCAGACGCCGCAGCGGCTGTGAATCCTCGCTGCAGGAAGGTCCGTCGTAGCACCTCGCTCACCTGCTCTGAACCGTCCTGTGGAGAGAGACGCCGTCCTCGCCCCTTCCCCGGCCTATCGGGGGCATTCTCCAGCAGTTCCAGCCTTACGTTCAGGGCTTCGGCCAGCGCAGGCAGCCAGGAGATGGGCCGGACGCGTCCTTGCTCCCAGCGGCCCACCTCGAATCGGGTCACGGTAAATGTGCCGGTGATTGCGCAGAGCCTGTCTGCCAGTTGCTGTTGCGTGATTCCGACCAAGTCCCGGAGGTGTTTTAGCAGGTCCGGTAGTGGGAGGCTCTGTGCTTCCACCTGGGAATCCCTTTTCGGTCAGCATGTGGGCGCGTGTGGGCACGCACAGCGTGCTCCCCCATCGTGCCCCGAAAGGGCGGACGCTGCACGGGTAACCCCTAGGGCGGCGGTGAAGGACCGCGCCCGATCATGCGATGGGAACCCTCGACGATGCAGCAGCCGGGTACGCCGCTTCACCACCTCTCGCCTCCCGATGGCATCACCCTGCGGAGCCAGAACGATGCTAATCAGGCGAGGTGGAAGCCGGCGAATGCGTCTTCGGCCACGGGGATCGTCCTGCCGCTTCTCACGGATAGGGCGAAGGCCAGCAACCTGCCGGTGATGGATCTCGGGGTCTGCCAGCCCGAGATGGCCGCAGCGATCGCCGAGGCGATCTGGGCAGGCGTTCCGGCCGCTGGCATCGAGCGCACCACCGTGCCCGAGCAGGAGGCGTGACGGTGCCGGCCCGCTCCCCCTCGTTCATCTTCGACCTGTTCCCCGCCAAGGACGCCGCCGAGCGGCTCCGGATTGAGCTCGCCACCGTGCATGAGCTCGACTCGAGGGTGTACTCCGAGGTAGACACGGTGGTCCTTCTCATCGAAGGGAGGCTGCCCGTCTGGGGTTATGCCTCCTGGTGGCGTTGGTGGAGCGGCCAGACCACCAGCAAAGGGCGGTGGATCTACGCCTGCGCTCCCACCGTCAATGCGGCCACTGCCGCGCGCCTTATCGTCGCCCGCTACACCGAACTCATCGCCGCCCAACCCCCGGGAACGGGACGGCGATGACGAAGCACGGCTGCCCGGTCTTCCGCCACACCCACGTGGTCCGAGTCGACCCACCCCCGGGGTCGAGCCTCCCGGGCAGCCGTCGCTCATCTCGTAGATCATCGCCCCCAACTCAGGACAAGGAGCACAGACATGGCTACTCCGACCATCGGGCAGACCGCCAAGGCCAGCGCGGAAAGAGGTGTCGACCCGTTCGAGCTCGACATCACCTTCATCGAGAACACCCCGGCGGCCGACACGGTGTTGATGTGCAGCACCGGCGACAACTGCGGGACCTCCTGCCCGAGCGCCTGCACCACCTCGTAGACCCGGACCGCTCGGGCCTCGGCTTCCCCGGATGGGCTTGTAGGAGAGGAGTGACAGTGATGACGCGGACGCGGATCAGGCTCTATCGGCGCGTCGGCACCGGGATGCTGCGCGCCGCGGTGAGCCCTACCGCTCCCGCCCTTCCGCAGTGGCCGAGGCCCGGCGCCTCGACCGAGCAGTGGCGTGCGTGGCTTGCGCCGGTGTGGGCTGATGAGTCCTTCCGGCAGGCGATCACCAGCGCAAGCCCCAACCTCGCCGACCAGGTGGCGGCGATCCTGGACGGGCGGGTGGCGAACCCGCGCCGAGCCCGTCGTGCCGCTCTTTCCGTTGCCCGATACGTGCTGCGCTACGCGCGCCGGTCCACACCGTTCGGCCTGTTCGCGGGCGTCGGCTTGGTCGAGTTCGGCGAGAAGTCCCTCGTGCGCGTCGGGGATGCGCACGAGGTCGTCGTCCGGCCCGACCCTGCGGCGCTGGACGCGGCGATCAGCACCTACGAGACGTGCGGCGAGCCGATGGCCGACGTCGAGGTGTGCGTCAACAACCTGGCCCGCGTGCGCGATGGCCGCGTCCACGTCCCCGCCGAGGGGGCATCGGAGTTCTCGCTGGCGCTGACTCCCGCGCTGTCGTTGGTGCTGGAGGCGGCCGGGTCGCCGATCCCGTACGCGGCCTTGCTCGGCAAGCTCGCCGCCGAGTTCCCGCAGACGGACCCCCGCCGCCAGCAAGCGATGGTCGCCGAGCTGCTGCGGACGCGTCTGCTGCGGTCGGCGCTGCGGGCCGCCGCCACCGTCACCGATCCGGCCGACGCCCTGCCCCGCGCTGTCCTGGCCACCGGCATTCGGGTGGCGGCCGACGTACGGCTGGACGCCGCGGTGCGCCTGCCCGAGCCGGTCGGGGTCGAGATGGAGACCGCGGCGACCGTGCTGGCTCGGCTCTCGCCCTGCCCGGCCGGGACCGCGGCGTGGCGGCGCTACGCCGAGCGGTTCGCCGACCGCTACGGACAGGGTGTCGAGGTCGCCCTGGAGCAACTCACCGATCCCGTCACCGGGTTGGGCCTGCCGGATGGGTTCGGCGTGCTGTCGCAACCGCCGAGGCCGATGTCGCGCCGCGACCGGCTGCTGCTGGAGATGGCCGGGACCGCCGCCGTCGAGGGCCGCCGGACGGTGAACGTGTCCGAGGCGGTGATCGAGGAACTACAGGCCGCCGCAGGCGCGCCGAACCCGGTCCTGGCGCCCCACTTCGAGCTGTGCGCGCAGGTCCAGGCCCGCTCGCTACCAGCGCTCGACAAGGGCGACTTCCGGCTGCGCATCCACACCGTCTCCCGCTCGGCCGGCACCATGACCGGACGGTTCTGGCACCTGCTGCCGGACCTGGCCGCCGGATACGGCGCTCTTCCCAACGTCGCGCCCGGGGCGGAGCTAGCGCAGTTGTCGTTCCATCCCTCCCGCGTCGAGGCCGACCTGCTCACGCGGGCGCCGCAGGTGCTGCCGCGGCTGGTCAGCGTCGGCGAGTTCCGGGCGGCTGGCGAGAAGACGCTCCTGCCGTCCGATCTGGTCGTCGGCCTAAGCGGCGGCCATCTCTACCTGGCCGTCGCCGCGACCGGGCAGCGTGTGGAGCTGCTGGCCCCCACCGCGATCAACTTCGTGTGGAACCACTTCACCCCGCCGCTGGTCCGCTTTCTGGCCGAGATCAGCCGCGCCGCCACCCCGCAGGTGACCTGGTTCGACTGGGGCGCCGCCTGGACTCTGCCGTTCACCCCGGCGCTGCACTACCGGCGCAGCATCCTGGCCGCCGCACGCTGGCAACTGCGCGCCCGCTGGCTGCCCGGCCGTACGGCACGCCTGCAGGAGTGGGCCGAGCAGTTGCACGCCTGGCGCAACCGGGCAGGCGTGCCCGATCGGGTGTTGCTGGCCGTCGACGACCAGCAACTCCCGCTGGACCTCACCCGAGCCATGGATATGGAGCTGCTGCGCGCGCACCTGGGCGGCTCGCCGGTCGCCACGCTGCATGAGGCGCCGCCCCCAGATGCCGATGGCTGGATCAGCGGCAGAGCGCACAGCATCGTCGTCTCAGTGGAGGCCCGCCGATGAACCCGCCCAAGACCCAGGCCCTGGCCGAGGGCCCGCTCGGCGTGGCGCTGCTGCACATCGAGCGCGGCAACCTCGCCGCCGCCCGCCCCCTGCTGGCCGAGGCGGTCGACGGCGGGGTTAGCTCCGGAGCCAACGCCTGCCTGTTCCACGGCGCCCCCGCGCTGGAGTTCGTGCTCGGCCGTGCCGGGCGCATCGACCGCGACCTCCAGGCCGCCGTCGACCACGTCGTGGCCGTCCGCCTGGCCGCCGCCCGCCAGCGGCGGGAGTCACAGCGGCTGCCCAGCCTGTCGGAGTTCGAGCTGATCCGAGGCCTGACCGGGCTAGGGGTGGTGCTGCTCGCCCGTCCACGCTCCTTGCCGCTGCTGGAGGAGGTGCTGGCTCATCTGGTGTCGCTGGCCCGCCCGGTCAAAGCCCGAGATCGTGCGATGCCCGGATGGTGGTCGCCGGACAGCCCCACCCATGAACAGATGGACGGTGGCCACGGCAACAACGGCATGGCGCACGGCATCGCGGGCCCGCTCGCGCTGCTATCGCTCGCCGCCCGCCGCGGCATCCACGTGGAGGGCCAGAGCGAGGCGATCGAGGTATACGCAGACTGGCTGGAACGGTTCAGCGCCTTCTACTGGATCACCCTCGGCCAACTCGGCAATGACGGGCCGCCTCTTGTGGCTGCCCTGCGGCCGTCCTGGTGCTACGGGGACCTCGGGATCGCCCGCGCTTTGCAGCTTGCCGGGCTGGCGCTCTGCAACCCCGTCCGGCGGAAGACGGCTGAGAAGATCGCCCAGGCCGCCCTCGCCGACCCGGCCCGCGTGAGCCAGGTCGCTGATGCGTCCCTCTGTCACGGTTGGGCGGGCATGCTGACCACTACCACCGCAATCGCCGCCGACAGCGCCGCCCCCGACCAGTTCACGGTGAGCGTCCGGCACATCCACCGGCGCCTGGCCGCCGGGGTCGCCGCGCTGCCGAAACCGGGGTTTATGGAGGGCCGGGCGGGGGCGCAACTGGCGCTGGAGGGCTCCAACATCACGGGCTGGACCAGCGCCCTGTTACTCGACTGACCCCGGGCCCCACGACCGAGCAGGAGCGAACACGAGGACATGAACCTGAACGAGGACAACCTGGCGCCCCCGGCCGAACCGGACTGGTGGCAGGCCACCATCAGCTTCCCCGGCGAGGTCGGAGCGAGCCCGAAAGCCGCGACCGCGCTGGTGGCCTCGCTGTCGGGGCACCGCTTCCACTTCCTGCGCAAGCAAGGAAAGGTTCGGCTGCGCACTGACCGGCCCGCGGCCGATCTGCTCGACCGGCTCGTCGCCGACGAGCTCGCGGCTGGCTGGGTCGGCGGTATCTACGAGCCCGAGAGCGACGCGTTCGGCGGCGAGGAGGGCATGGCCATCGCGCACGATGTGTTCTGCGCCGACAGCCCCGCTGCTTTGCGCGAGACCGGCAGCCCTCTCGCCCGAGAGCGGGCGATCCTGCTGATCTCTGCCATGACCCGCGCCGCCGGTCTTGACCCGTTCGAGGTCGGCGACGTGTGGGCGAAGATCAGGAAACTCCGGTCCTCGATCGACCCTCCTGACGCGGCCTACCGGGCGAGTGCGATCTCCGCCATGCGGCGCCTCATGAACGTCGACGCCGCGCAGCGGGACACCCCTGAGCCGGGCTGGGACGACCGTGTCGCCGCGTTCGAGGACGCCGGCCGACGCCTGGCCCAGCTCGCCGGCGCGGGGGAACTGCGGCGAGGCCTTCGCGCGGTACTCGCCCACCACGCGATCTTCGCTTTCAACCGCGCCGCCGTATCCGTGGCCGAGCAGGCCGCGGCGGCCTGGCTCGGCTGGCACGTCGCCTTCGGAGATGACGCACCAGCCGCCGTGTCCACCAGCCGATCCGTATCAGTAACACCTAGCTTCGAGAGGATGGAGAACGCCATCACCACGACCGTCGATCCCACCGAACTGCGTCAGGCCATGGTCGCCAGGTTCACCGACTCCGGCCACCTGCGCACCCCCGCGATCATCGACGCCTTTCGCACGGTCGAGCGCCACCGGTTCATCCCCGACGCCGACGTCGAGGCCGCCTACGCCGATGACGCCGTGTCGATCAAGCACGACACCAGCGGTGAGATGATCTCCTGCATCTCCGCGCCGTCCATCGTCGCCACCCAACTGGAGCAACTGGGCGCCCAACAAGGCCATAAGGTGCTGGAGGCCGGGGCCGCCACCGGCTACAACGCCGCGCTCCTCGGCCGCCTGGTCGCTCCCGGCGGGCGCATATGGACCGTGGACGTCGACACCGACCTCGTCAACACCGCCCGCGAGCACCTGAAGGAAGCCGGGGCCGCGAACGTGACCGTCGTCCTGGCTGACGGCGCCGCGGGGCTGCCCGAGCACGCCCCCTTCGACCGGATCCACTTCACCGTGGGCGCCGGCGACGTCCCCACCAACGTGCTGGAGCAGCTCGCGCCGGGCGGCCGTCTGGTCATCCCGATGCGGATCCGCGGCAGCATCTCCCGCTCCTTCGCCTTCGAGCGCGACGGCCAGACCTGGAAGACCGTCTCTTGCGAGATGGCCACGTTCGTCCCGCTGCGCAAGGGCATCTGCGACGACGTCTACACACGTGTCGCCATCGCCGGGGAAGGCAACGTGCGGCTGGAGACCTTCAGCGAGCAGCTCGTCGACCGCGAGGCGATGCGGACCGTCCTGGACGAGCCCGCCCACAAGATCTACACCGGGGTGAAGTTCCGGCAGGGCTCCAACTGGGAGTGGCTGTATCTGTGGCTGGCGTGCGTGCTGCCCAACGGCCTGTCCCGGATGCCCGGCCAGCGGCCCGGGTTCACGCCGCACTTCGCGTGGGGTTCCATGGCCGCGCTCGACGGCGACACCCTGGCCTACCTGACCGTCCGCGAAGGCGAAGACGGCCAGGGCCGGTTCTGGGAGATCGGCGTCATCGGCCACGGCCCGGCCGCCGCCTCCCTCACCGAGCACGTCACCACCGCGATCCACGAATGGGACCGCGACTACGGCAACAACGCCCCCGCGCCCGGCTTCCGCATGGCCACCAGCACCAGCCGCGACCTGCTGAAGGCCACCGACCCGCGCTTCATCATCGACAAGGCCAACAGCCGACTCGTCGTCGACTGGCCCTGAAGGGAACAGCGTAATGAACCCCGCGATCGCCGCACGCCTCCCGCTGGTCTGCCGGCCCAAACCTCCCGGGACTTCCTTGGCAACGCGCATCGCCGAGCTCACCGCGCTGACCATCGAACCGGCCGACGCGGGCCACCAGCAGTTGGTCGCCCGCGCCAGCGGAGTCCTCAACTTTCGCCGCACTCATCGCCTCCGACGTCGGCCTGCCCGATCTGGCCGCCGAACTGTGCTGGAGGCAGCACACGATCTTCGCCAAAGCGGGCAAGCTCAGCCACGACATCGCCGTCATGTCACTGATGCCGCTGGTCAACATCGCCCGCCTGCTCACCCGTGAGGGCGACGGCCAGGCCGCCTACGCGCTGCTCCAGCAGCTGTACCGCGCCGCCCAACTGCGGGGAGCTGCCGTGATCCACGACCACGACGTCGACCTAGCGCCCCTGATCCAGACCGACGACGACCACCGCAAACTCTGCACGGAACTGTGGGTCACCCTCCTCGTCGACGGGGCCAGAGCCCTCGCCCGCCAAGGCCACTGGAGCCAGGCCGCCGACGCCATGGCCGCCCACCGCGGCATCGGCAACCGACTCCTCGACGGACGCCAAATCAAGATCATGGCCTTGATCGAACAGGGCCTCACCGGCGAGGCCACCGCCATGATCGACTCCACCATCCCGGGCGAGCCATGGGAGCACACCGTCGCAGCAATCCTGCGCATCGCCTGCCGGCCGACCACCTCACCACCATCACGGCAGGAACTGGATCATGCCGTGCGGGAGACGCTCGCACTGGTCACCCAGCCTGACCCACTCACGGCAGTATTCCGGGCCCGCCTCGGCTTGACCGCGCTCGACCTGGCCGCTGACCAGCCCCCGAAAGACGTCTCCTCCCTGCGCGCTGCGATCATCGACGTAGCATCCGGCGACGCCTACGCCGCCCGCGACGCCCTGGACCACCACGAGCTGCGCTCCCAGATGACCCACGAGCAACAAAAGCAAATCGCGGCCATGCTCGCCGCCGCGGGGCTCGGCGCCGCCAGCCTCCCCACCGTCCACCTGGACACCCTCACTGCGGCGGTCCAGCATGCCGAGGGCCGCCTGCGAACCCTGCTCGCCACTACCGACCGCACCCAGCTGAGCAGATCAGGCTTGCTTTCTGACCCGCGCTCGGGCTTGCCCTGTGGTTTACCCGACTCGACACGCCCCATCTAGAACTCGCCGCATCCACGGCAACTCTCAACGCTGTCCGCACGCGGCCACGTAGCTGGCTTCGTTGCAGTTTGTACACATCCAGTGGCGGCACGCGGTGCGCAGGTTCACCATGGGCGGCATGGCGACGCGGAAGAGCCCCTGGGTGTGGATCTCGCTGACGGTTGGTGGTCTGATGGCCGGCGCGCTGGGTGTGATCTTCATCGTGCTGGATCTGAAACAGGCCGATCAGCTGGCCAGCGTGTTCGTCGCCTTGGCCGGGCTCGGAATCTCGGTCTACGGAGTGGTTTTGGCCCGCCGTAGCGAAACGCCGAACCCGATCTCTTCCCCGACAACCACGTCACCTCCTGCCGGGGACACCATTAAAGCGCGGGGGAAGCGATCGGTCGCAGTTCGAGACAACTCCGGTGTGATCCAGACCGGAGACACTGCGCACAGCACGACTGGGGCAGGCGACACCCATAACACAATTGAAGGCAGTACTTTCCAGGGGTCCGTGACGATGGGGCGCGACATCACCATGCACGTCGCTGGCCCCGCCCCGCGCGCCCTGGAGGGCCTTCCAGCCGCACCGATCGGCTTCGTGGGCCGCGCCGAGACCCTCCGGAACGTGCTCGCATTCCTGGACCCCACAGGTGAAGGCGAGCCAGGAGTAGTGGTGTCGGCGGTGGCAGGGATGGCCGGGATCGGCAAGACCGCTCTGGCGCTGATGGCGGCTCATCAGGCGATGCGCAAGGGATGGTTCAGCGGCGGGGTATTCTTCATGTCCCTACACGGCTATGACCCCAACCCTGCCGGACGCGTATCGGCTGCTGCCGCGGCTGGGCAACTGCTGCGGGCCATGGGAACCCGTGACACCGATCTCCCGCCTACTGACGAGGAACTGCTAGGCCTATATCGGTCGGTGCTGGCCGAACGAGCCCGCCAGAGGCTGCCAGTGCTGGTGGTGGCCGACAACGCCGCTGTCACTGGCCAGGTCGAGCCACTGCTGCCGGCCCAGCCGTGTCACCGGCTCCTAGTCACCTCCCGCCACACTCTCACCCTGCGTGCCCACCTGATCGACCTGGCCATCCTGTCCGAAGCCGAGGCTCTCGACTTGCTGCGCACCGCCCTACAAGTTGGCGGAGCCGATCGACGCGTCGAAGCCGAACCAGAGCAGGCGGCGGCTATCGTCGGGTTGTGCGGGCACCTGCCGCTGGCGTTGCAGATCATCGCGGCTTTGCTGCGTGCTGAACCGAGTCGTTCGCTGGTCGACATGGCGGCCGAGCTTGCTGATGCTCGTCAGCGGCTCAACGTCCTTGAAAGCGGCGACTTTGATGCGCACGGACGTCCGGTAGCCGTGCGGGCAGCGTTCGACTTGTCCTACCACCACCTCTTGGCTGCAGAGCCGGAACAGGCCCGGCTGTTTCGGCTGCTGCCGCTCAACCCCGGCCCCGACCTTTCCCTCGATGCCGCCGCCGCTCTCACTGGCACGCCAGAACTACAGGTGCGCCGCCAATTGGCCGCGTTGGCCCGCGCCCACCTGCTCACCTCGCCCAACGGCGACCGGTGGGGCATGCACGACCTGCTCCGTTTGTACGCTGATGAGCACGGACATGTTCAAGCAGCCGTCGACGACCGTGGACAGGCGTTGGATCGATTGCTGAACTTCTACGTGTTCATCGCCGGCGTCTACCAGAGTGACCTGCGCGATGGCAGCTTCAACGAGCGAGAGAATGCACTGGCTTGGTTCGACGCCGAACGCGCCAACCTCGTCGCCGCCGTCGTTCTCGCCCAATCCGCCGACCGACATCTCATCGCCAGCGAGCTGCCAGCTTGCCTGAACACATACCTGTCCTGGCGCCGCGCCCTCAACGATCTCGTGACGGTCAACACCATTGCGTTGACCGCCAGTACGCGTCTCGGCGACCGCAACGCGGAAGCTCGGGCGCTCACCAGCCTGGGCAACGCCCTCAGGGGGGCGCGGCGTTTCGATGAGGCCATCGCCGCCCACCAAAACGCCGCCGCTATCTTCCGCGAACTCGGCGACCGCGGCGGCGAGCCCGGCGATCGTGGTGGCGAAGGCGCGGCGCTGAACAACCTTGGCATCGTCCTGCGCGAGGTGGGGCGTTTCGATGAGGCCATCGCCGCCCACCAAAACGCCGCCGCCATCTTCCGCGACCTCGGCGACCGCGGCGGCGAAAGCATTGCGCAAAACAACTTTGGCATCGTCCTGTGCCAGGTGGGGCGTTTCGATGAGGCCATCGCCGCCCACCAAAACGCCGCCGCCATCTTCCGCGACCTCGGCGACGTTCACAGCGAAGGTTTGGCGCTGGGCAGTCTCGCTGGCGCCCTGCGCGAGGTGGGGCGTTTCGATGAGGCCATCGCCGGCCACCAAAACGCCGCCGCCATCTTCCGCGACCTCGGCGACCGCGGCGGCGAAGGCTTGGCGCTGGGCAGTCTCGCTGGCGCCCTGCGCGAGGTCGGGCGTTTCGATGAAGCCATCGCCGCCCACCAAAACGCCGCCGCCATCTATCGCGACCTCGGCGACCGCCACCGCGAAGGTATGGCGCTGAACAACCTTGGCGTCGTCCTGCTCCAGGTACGGCGCTTCGAGGAGGCGATCACCGCGTTCGAGCAGGCGACAGGCATCTTTGAGTCCCTGGCGGACGAGCACAGCCGTGACTTCGCACAGGCCAACCTCGAAGAGGTCCTGCGACTGCACTCCGACGGATAGCGTTCTGGCACCTGCCTTCCCCTCGTGGGTGGCTGGCGAATATGACACTGCGGAATACGTCACGGTACCGGTCACAGGGATGTCCCTCGGTGGTGGTGCCGGGCTCGGACACCCATCTCTCGGGGTCCCCGTCCGGGGTAGGGGATGGGTGTCCGAGCCCGGCACCCCTCCTGTGCGGGCCTGCTCGTCCGGGTCAGGCCGCGGTTCTGCCTGGCGAGCGGCAGCGATAGCGATGGTGGTCCCGGCCGCTTCCTGGCCCTTCCTCTGCTGCTTCCGGCCGGTCCTTCAACCGTCGTACAGGTGTCCGCCGGGGGTTCCACTTTTTCAAGGTCGTTTGAGGTGGCGGCCCCAAGTTTCCGCCGCGCCGTCCCGCAACAAGGTGCGGGTGACAGTGCAGCAGGAGGTTCCCGAGCGCACGGCGCTCGTCGTCGGTCATGTCCGGGTCGTAGCGGGGGCCGTTCTTCTCGGCTGCGTTGATGTGGGCGATCTCGAGATTCATGTACGGCTTACCGTTGATGAACCGGATGATCGGCTGCCGACAGTACGGCCAATAGCTGTTGAGCGTCGAGAAACTGGGCTCTGACCCACTCTCGATGATCAGTTACTCAGGGTGAGCCTCGCGCGGTGTGAGCGTCACGTGATGTCAGTGGGAAACGGTGCCGGCTGACAGTCGGGATGACACGGGTTGTCAGTAGATCCGCTACTCCCTATCGAAGTTCAGGTCTGGCGACCCTCGTAGCCCTCGCGGGCGAAATCGAGGTCGCGCCTGCGTAAGTGCATCTCCAAGTCGAACTCATCGACGAAGCTCCGGCAATGACTATCGCTGCGCGTAACGCCGTCGACGGTGTGTTCTTCGGTGACCTCGGTGCCGGAGGCTGTGATGGTGATGGCGTCGGCGCCCCAGGCCGGGTTGGCGTTTTCACGGGTGTAGGTGAAGCCTTTCACGATGAGGGAGGGCAGGTAGTCCTGCGCCGCGCCGCCAAGCTCGTGACGACGGACCTGGATCGTCACGCCGTGGACGGCATCCCACGTTGCTATCACCGTGAGGTCGTCGACGTTCGCGGGATGCCAGCCGTCGGCCTCGTTCGGCTCCCAATCGCCGCTGGTCCAAGCCTCGGCGTGCTCGGCGAATCTGCCCTTCAGGTGCGTCCGGTCGGCGATCTGGGGGGACCAGGCCACCTCGTCCCAGCGCTCGAGGACAAGCAAGCCGCTGGAGGTCTCGTAGAGGGTGACAGCCATGGCCTTCTCCTGAGGGACGAGGGGTGATCGGGTCGTCGGCGACTGGGCCGGCATGCCGTGGCACACGCTGGCGCGTTCCCAGATCATCGCGATCTTGTAAAGAGCCTCACGCGGAGGTGGCCGCCCGTCAACGATCTGGTTTGTCGAGAACCTGATCTTCAACGAGCGGCCGTGGAGTTCATTGTGCTGCATGTGCTGGCGGGCGAAGATGCCTGCTGCCTTCGTTTGTTCTGCCCTGCCCTCAAGGACGTGGATGTTCTGGATGTTGAGGACCTCGGCGATACCGTGCTGATCGCGGCGCGCACCGCGGCGACCGAGGCCCCGTGCCCGGAGTGTGGGCTGCTCTCGACCCGGGTGCACAGCCGGTATCGCCGGACCGTGTGGGATCTGGCGACGTGCGGGCGGCCGGTCAAGGTCGAGTTGGAGGTGCGCCGCTTCTTCTGTCGCGAGCCCCCTTGTGATCGGGAGATCTTCGCCGAGCAGGTTGACGGGCTGACTCAGCGGCATGCCCGTCGCAGCAACGCCTTACGCGGTCTCCTCACCTCGATCGCGATAGCACTGGCCGGACGAGCCGGTGCCCGCATGGCCTGCCTGGTCGGCGCGCCGGTCAGCAGGTCAACACTGCTGCGGATGCTGCGGGCCCTGCCCGATCCGGAGATAGGGCAGGTCACGATGCTGGGCGTCGACGACTTCGCGAAGAGGCGCGGAAACTCCTACGGCACCGTCCTGGTGGACATGGATACCCACCGTCCTGTCGATCTGCTGGACGGCCGGACCGCCAACGACTTGGCCACCTGGTTGAAGGACCATCCCGAGGTGCAGGTGATCTGCCGGGACAGGGTCGGCTCCTACGCCGACGGCGCCCCGTGAGGGCGCCCCGAGGCCATCCAAGTCGCCGATCGCTTCCATTTGTGGCACAACCTCGCCGCGGCGCTGGAGAAGACGATCCGCGCGCACCGATCCTGCCTGCAGGAAGTCCCCGACCAAGACACCACGATCAAGGACGAAGCCGGCAGCGAGACCGAGCCCGTCGAGCGGTCCAAGACCCTGGACTCCTACGGCAACGAACGGCCGATGGTGACACGGACATACGAACGCTACGCCCGGGTCCGGGCGCTGCGGGCCAAGGGCGAGTCGTTGAACGCCATCAGCCGCGAACTCGGCCTGGCCTTCCGCACCGTCCGCAAGTTCGCCAACGCCACCAGCATCGACGAACTCCTGGCCCCGACGCTCGATCGCTCGAGCAAGCTGGATGAGTTCAAGCCCTACCTCACCCGCCGGTGGAACGAGGGCTGCACCAACGCCGTCCAGCTCCACTCCGAGATCAAGGCCCAAGGATTCACCGGCAGCCCACGCGCCGTCCAGGGCTGGCTCAAACCACTACGCGGCCACCAGGACGTGCGGCAAGAGCCATGTCCACCACCCAAGCCCCGCCGCGTCACCGGCTGGATCATGACCCATCCCGACCGTCTGGACACCGAGAAGAAAGCCGGACTGGAGCAGATCCTTGCCCGCTGCCCCGAGCTTCTCGAGACCGCCAGGCTGGTCCGCAGCTTCGCCACGATGATGACCAACCGAGACGGCCACCTGCTCGACGACTGGATCGCCGCCGCCGAAGCCGGAGCCTCGCCCTACCTGGCCGCCTTCGCCACCGGACTCCGACGCGACCACGCCGCAGTGCAAGCCGGGCTGGCACTGCCCCACAGCAGCGGCGCCGTCGAGGGAACCGTGAACAAGATCAAATTCTTGAAGCGGCAAATGTTCGGCCGCGCTAACTTCGACCTTCTAAGGGCCCGCGTCCTCCGCTACTCCTGACTCTCACGCTCTGTCACCGAGATCATCGAGAGTGAGCTAGAGCCAGAAACTGACAGTGGTCGGCGACAAGTTCTGTCAGTAGCTCACCGATGGTTTTCCTGCCTCGACATGCTTTCAAGGCGGCTGATCTGCGCCCGTCATTCGCTCAGATGCTCGCCAGGAAGACCAGCGTCACTGTCTGCCCTGACCGAGGCCGTTCAGGTGCGGAGGTCAGGCTCCTGAGGCCTACGGCGGTGAGAGACCTGCCCGCCAGGCCTGACCATATGTAAGCGGGTGCGGAGACATGTCTCCGCACCCGCTTACATATGGTCAGGCCGAGAGTCGCGTGACGATCACTTCGAGCGGCGTCGACCTAGACGGGGCATGACGAGTATCCGACTTTGGCTGGCCGAGCACCGGGACGCATCGACATCCCGCGCGTGGAGCGACGGGACGCGGCGAGCCCGCCGCCGGGGCATATGCACCAGCTGCGGTTCGAAGTCGCCGTTGCGGGAGCTGCCTGGCCCGCGACCTACGGGGCTGTGCTCCTCCTGGCCGGGGTGCTCGGTCATCTCTACTTGCGGGGCCCGTACGCCCCGGGTGACCTCCGGCTCGCCCTAGTCGGGACTGCCCGGAGGCGTCGGCGCGGTCCGTCAGCCGCTTGACGGTCCCGTCCGGCAGCGCGTCTTCCGCCGGTTGGACGACCGGCTTCTGCGTCCTGTCCGCTATGGCGTCCGGCTGGCCAGATGACCGAGGCCGGGTCGCCGGCCTGTCGCATCAAGGATTTGCACGATCTTCCGCTCACGCTCTGTCGCTGGGGTGTCAGGTGGTCTGGAAGGAGCGTTTGGCGAAGCCGAGGACGTAGCCGTCGATGGCGGTCTGCACGGGTCGTTCGGGGTCGCCGCCGGCGCCGAGAGTGATGAACAGCGGGGTGTAGTGGTCGGGGGTGGGGTGGGCGTGGGGCATGCCGGGTGCGCGGTCGCGCCAGGCGGCGAGTTCCTCGACGTCGCCGCGGGCCAGGGCGTCGGCGGCCCAGGTGTCGAAGTCGGAGGACCAGGCGGGAACGGTGCCCTTGCGGAGCATGTCGGGGGTGATCGCGTGGAGGCCATGGGTCATGAACCCGGAGCCGATGACGAGGATTCCTTCCTCGCGCAGGGGGGCCAGCCGGGCGCCGAGTTCCAGTAGCCGGGCGGGGTCGTGGGTGGGCATGGACAGCTGGAGCACGGGGATATCGGCGAGCGGGAACATGGCCGTCAACGGGAGCCAGGACCCGTGGTCCAGGCCGCGGCTGGGGTGCTGGTGGACGGGCTCGTCGTGCGGCATCATCGCCGCTACCCGCCGGGCCAGGGCGCTCGAGTCGGGGGTGTCGTAGCGGACCTGGCGGTAGCGGGGGTGGAAGCCGGCGAAGTCGTAGACCAGCGGCGTGTGGGCGGCGGGTGCCGACAGGGACAGCGGCGCGTGTTCCCAGTGGGCGGAGACGATCAGGACGGCCCTGGGTTTGGGCAGGTTCTGGGACCAATCGAGGAGCTGGCGCATCCAGGGGCCGTCGTCGAGTAGTGGTGGGGCGCCGTGGCTGACGTAGAGGGCGGGCAGGGGGCCGTCGGCGGGGGTCCAGTCGCGCTGGGCGCGGGCTCGGCGCAGGGCGCCGGGCAGGAAGTCGTCGTAGGCGCCGGCGGGCACGACGGGAGCGAGTATCGAGGTCACGGTGAGCCTTCTGCGGGGCGGGCCGGAGTTGCGGGTGGGGTACATCGTCACTGCGGGCAGGCGTCGGCGGGGTCGATGGCCTGGTTGACGCGGTGGCCGATGGTGCGCAGGGTGCGCTGCTGGGCCTGGGTGAGCGGGTCGAAGACGAGGCGGCGGACCTCCTCGACGTGGCCCGGGGCGGTGGCGACGACCTTGTCCCAGCCGGCTTCGGTGAGGACGGCCAGGGTGTAGCGGCCGTTGTCGGGATCGGGGGTGCGGCGTACCCAGCCTTGCTTCTCCAGGCGCTTGACCACGTGGGACAGGCGGGAGAGCGAGCCGTTGGTGAGGATCGCCAGGTCGCTCATGCGCATGGTGCGTTCGGTGGCCTCGGACAGGGTGGCGAGGACCTGGTACTCGAAGTGGCTGATGCTGGCGTCGCGCTGCAACTGGGTGTCCAGCGCGTTCGACAGGTTGATGACCATGGCGGTCAGGGAGAGCCAGGTCTGCCTCTCCTCGGCGTTCAGCCAGCGGGGTTCTTGCGCGTCCATGACCGCATCCTAACTTGATTCTTCAAGTCAAATCCAATCCTCCGAACTTGACGCTTCAAGTGTCGCGCGCTAGCTTCGAGCTTGAAGATTCAAGTCAACGGATGGGAAGTCCCCTGATGAACACCGCCCTGTGGGTCATTGCCGGCGTCCTCGCGCTCGTGTTTCTGGCGGCCGGGCTGATGAAGATCAGCCAGCCGCGCGAGAAGCTGGCCGCCTCCGGCATGGCCTGGACCGCGGACTTCTCCCCGGGGACCGTCAAGACGGTCGGCGCCGTCGAGGTGCTCGGCGCCATGGGGCTGATCGTCCCGGCCGCGCTCGGCATCGCGCCGACCGTGGCGGCCTGGGCCGCCCTCGGACTCGCGGCGACCATGCTCGGCGCCATCGTGTTGCACCTGCGCCGCAAGGAGGCGACAGCCCTCCCGGTCGCCCTGGTCCTGTTCGTCCTAGCCGCCGAGGTGGCCTGGGGCCGCTTCGGCCCCTACGCCTTCTGAACCCCATCCCCTCCCCTCAGCGTGATCTTGCAGACAAGGAGTTTCGACATGATCAACCGCCGCAACGTCCTGAAGGGCGCGGGCGCCGTCGCCCTGGGCGCCCTCGTCTTCACCGCGGTAGCCACCGGAACCGGCCTGGCAGCCTCGGCCACGAGCAGCCCGGAACCGCTCGGAAACCCGGCCGCCACCTCGCAGGCCGAGTCGTCCTGGCCGACCAACCTGACCCATGAGGAGCGCAAGAACCTGGAGACCTTCGACGACCTGGACTTCGACGTCTACTCCGGTCAGCAGTGGGACCGGATCGGTGAGAGCCACGCGCGGAACATCCGCGTCCACTGGCCTGACGGCCACTACACGGACGGCCTCGCCCAGCACATCGCCGACATGAAGAGCCAGTTCGTCTGGGCGCCGGACACGCGCATAACCGAGCACCCGAACCGCATCGCCAAGGGCAACCTGACCTCGGTGACCGGCGTCATGCAGGGCACCTTCACGAAGCCCATGCCGGACGGCAAGGGCGGCTTCATCCAGCCGACGGGCAAGAAGTTCTCCATCAACATGGTCACGGTCGGCATCTGGAACAAGGACGGCGTGATGCAGGAGGAGTTCCTCTTCTGGGACAACAACACCTTCTACCAGCAGCTCGGCCTCGCCTGACCCGCGTGTGGTCCGGCGGTGCGGAAACCGCCGGGCCACGCACAGACACCCTGAAGCGCCGCGCGGTCGTGAGCTGGACCGCGAAGCCCGGAGCGGGGCATCGAACGGTTGGGCAGGCATGTCTCGGCCTAGCGTCCGAGTTCGACAAGTGCGGGCCGCAGCCTGGCCCTGCTCTGTCAGGTCAGGCCTCGCCCCCGCAGGACGAGGCCCTCGGCGGGCAACTCGGCGAGTCGGCCGGACAGCACTCGAAGAGGCCGGACCGCCCGCCCATCAGTGAGGCGACGACCAGGCCTGCCCAGCAGCTTGAACACGCCTTCCATCGCGCCGCCCGAATCCGAGCAGAACGCCCCTATCAAATAGCTACTCACCCCCTGTCTCTCCGTGAAAGGCGATCGCCATGGCGAACCACACCATCAACCCCGCCCAGCCCTCCACCGGACTGTCCGACCTCACCGCCGGGTCCTGGGTCCTGAACGCGACCAAGTCCTCAGTGGAAATCAACCACAAGTCGATGTGGGGGCTGGCCACGATCAGGGCCGCCTTCACCGAATTCAGCGGCGAAGGGGAGATCGGCCCCGACGGTTCCGCGCACGGCACGCTGACCATCGAGGCCGCGTCGATCCTCAGCAAGCAGGCCAAGCTCGACACCCACCTGCGCTCCGCGGACTTCTTCGATGTCGAGAGGTACCCGACGTTCACCTTTACCGCCACCGGCGTCGTCGCCGACGGCGCCGGAACCGCCAAGGTCACTGGCCGCCTCACTGTGCTCGGGACGACCCGCCCGCTCACCTTCACCGCCCGCGTCGCTTCCGTCGGCGGCTTCGGCGCGGGCTCGGCGGGCCAGAAGATCGAGTTCGATCTCGTCGAGTCGGGGCAGCATCTTTGGGTTAATGTTGATCATGGGGCGTCTCAGGCAGGCGTGTTCATGCTGGCAAGGGGTCCCGTAGGACCGGGCGCATCCTCCTAGCTCGACTTTGCGTCGAAGTGTTCTTCGAACCCGAGCCATTCGGATTCGGTCACTGGGCGGTACTCATCGGCCTGGCGGCGGCGGTCGAGGTAGGCCTGGTAGTGGCGGACGAGGTCTTCGTTGAACGCCGCGACGTATCCCCGAGTCGTTTGCAGGTTCACATGTCCACGGAGGGCGGCGCCGATGTGGATGGGGAGCCCGTTATTTGACCAGCTCGGCGGCCAGCAACCTGCGGAAATCATGTGGCACTGAGCCGCGAAGGCTGACGTCCACAGAGCGGAGATCGCCAACTGCGATCAGGCGGTATGCGTGTGCTCTGGAAACACGGAGCAGCCTGGCGGCCTCTGGGATGGTGTAGAGCTGCAACTGATCCAGCGGAGGCGGTGCTGCGGTCTTCGAGGGAGTCGCTTTGTCAGGCCTCGAATGCGCCCTCTGCTTGGTTGGCCTGGTCCTCATTCACGGCCAGTCGTCTCATCTCCCGGCGTTCCTGCCAGTACCAGGACGCGAGGATTAAGACGCACACCGCGCACACGAGGAGCATGAACCTCGGGGACCGGATGATCCAGCCCACGGCCAGCGCTAGGACGCATTGAGCCACGACGCCTAACAAGCGGAGCTTGCCGACTTTGAGCTTCTGCCTGAGCTGTCTTACGGGTGAGGTGGGCAGCGCTTCCCACAGCAGGCCGCACTCGGGGCATCTCCATGGCTCGGTGGTTGCCGAGTCTGGGCGGTCGCAGCGGTGAGTGGTCATAAGGGGTCCTCCGGCAGATCGGCCTGCCCCTCAATCTCCCACCATCGCGGGACGCCCGAGATCCGGGTGTCTGGTCTTGGGCGCGCTACCAAGTCGGGACGCGCGCTCCAGGTCCGATACCGAGAAACTGGTGTGCGAAGGCGATGCCTGCAGGCGCGGCAGCGGGCTACGTGGTTGCGGGCGGCAGACTCCTCCAGTTCGAGGAATGAAGAGGCCTCCGGCCAGGGTGTTGAGAATCGAACGTTATTCGACATCGAGATGACCAACCTCGCGCTCTGCGGCTGATGACATGGATCCGAGTGGGGCACGTCGACGCCGACACCGTCAACCGGGAGATGTCGGTGCTGAAGGCCGCGCGAGGCGGCTCTCGGTATAACGCTGAGAAGGAGGTGTGATGGCGAAGCCGCTCGGCCCGAATCCGACGTTTTCTGTGGTTTGTCGGGTATCCATCACGGGCCGGTTTTTGAGGATTGAGCCGGCTGCGGCACGCGAGGAGCATGATCGCATGACCGATCAGTTGAACACAGCCAGCTGGGCGGGGCTTGTCAGCCGCCCCGACTTCGCCGAGTACGCGGAGAAGTACCGCGACTTCTTCGTGATGCGCCGCCGCGACGGCATCATCGAGCTCCGCATGCACACCGACGGCGACTCGTACGTCCAGACGTTTGCCGGTCACAACGCCTGGGGGCAGGCATGGCTGGAGGTCGGTAACGATCCGGAGAATGAGGTGCTCATCCTCACGGGTACCGGCGACCACTGGCTGGACGCGCGGCGCAGCGCCGAGGGGCATTTCGATCGGACGGTTGACGACATTGCCAAGATGTACGAGGACGCGGCGAAGCTGGTGCAGAACTTCGTCTTCGGCGTCGACGTCCCGACGATCGCCGCTGTCAACGGGCCCGGACCGCACACCGAGATCGCGCTCGCCTGTGACATCACGATCTGCACCGAGGACGCACGCTTCTTCGACCCGCACTTCCTGGTGTCGACCGCGCCCGGCGACGGGCAAAGCCTCACGTTCCAGGAACTGATGGGCACCAAGCGAGCCGCGTACCACATCTACACCGGCCAGGCGGTGGATGCGCGGCAGGCACTCGAGTACGGCATGGTGTCGGAGATCGTGCCGCGCGAGCGCCTGGTGGACCGGGCGTGGGAGCTCGCTGACATGATCATGCGACGTCCGCGTGGCGCGCGACGGATGACGCACGCCATCGTCAGCCGACCGTGGAAGCAGCGGGTCGTCAATGACTTTCCATTCCAGCTGCACAGCCAGGCTGCGGCGCTGTTCCTCGACGGCCCGCGGGCGGGCCGACCACCGGTCGGGGAGGAGCTTCGGTGGTGAGCCCGCTGGTGGACGGGCATGGTGCGCGGCTGCGAGGTGGCGGCGTTCAGCGGCATCCTGTACGCCGCCCGCAGGCGAGCATGGTGCCGAACGGTGAGCAGCTCATGACCGCAGAAGTACCCAGGTCACTATGGTGTCGGCCTTAGCCCGTACAACACCGCTCGGGTCACCTCGTCGGCCACCTGGTCGGGTGGGGTGTCCGGCAACCCGTTCTCCCGCCACCAGCAAACCGCGCCAACGATCGTCGAGCCGACGATGTGCGCCGCCACGGCCGACTCGTACGCGTACCGTTCGACGAGCAAGCCAGACACCTCGGTACGCACCGCGCGCTGGATCAGCGGGCGCAGAACGTCGATGTTCCGCCGGCAGCCGTCCGCCCGGCTGGAATCCTTCCACAGCAGCACCGCCAGGGCGTGGACGAGGTCGGCGACCGGCGCAGGCGCAGCCGGGAGCCGGGTGGCGAACCGGTGCCGGATCTCATCGCGCACCATCGCCTCGGCGAACGCGTACTTGTCGGCGTAGTGCGCGTAGAAGGTGGCTCGGTTGACGTCTGCGCGCTCGGTGATGTCGCCTACCCGGGCTGCGCGAAAGCCCTTCTCACGGATGACCTCGATGGCCGCCTGGCGCAGCAGCGATCGCGTCCGCCGGACCCGCCGGTCCGTGGTCATGCGGGCGCTTTCGCGTCGCCAACGAGCGCGACAATGCGGTCGCTAATCGCGGTAACGTCCCCGATGAGGTGGCCGGCGAGGTGCACGCGGGTGACGCATAGCGTCATCGCGTAGCGACTCGGCACCGGCCGCCCGCCGGGCCGGTCCGGCACCCGCTGGTCGAGCAGGGACGCGAACATGGCCAGATCAACGAGCGTGGAGCCGGCGTCGAGCAACCGCCGATGCTGCCGCGGATCCGGCGCGGCCCGTCGTCGCCGTATCCAGCCGGAGTACAGAGCGCGTCGAGGAAACTCGCGCTCCCCGCGCCAGCGCATCGCCCGCCAGGTCACACCGCCTCCATGATGACTCCGCATTCGACAAGTAGACTACGACGGCCCGGCTGGCACGCTGGCCATTTTCTGGCTCGCCACCAACGGCAGACTGGTGAGCTACGAACTGAGCGCCGAGCGAATCGCCATCGATCTGAAGAAGATCCCATAGGCACTCCCTGCCATCTCGGCCATGCTGTGCATTACGGCTCATCCCACTCCTCCGAGCGAGCCGAGGCTGCCGATAGTCAGCCGCGTGTTCAGGTCCAGGCGTACCTCGCCATACGGGCGGACGCGCAGCCAGAACAGCGGGGTCAGACCGCGCCGGTCGACCGGGGTCAGCAGGGCGGCCCACTCGGGATCGGCGAGCACGTCTTGCAGCATGAGGACATTCACCATGCCGAGCGAGGCCTGCAAGATCCGAAGACACAGCGCCGTCATCCCCACCTCATCGCGCCGGTTGGTGGAAATCTCGCCCCGCGGCCGTAGCAGATCACCGAGTCGGCGCGGTTCCACGCCTCTACCACGTTCAGCCCTTCCTCGATTTCCGCTGCAGGTCGCGGTCGTGTAAGTAGCGGGCGACGAACGTGGTGCGCGCCGTACACCCGATCTCCAACATCGCCTGGTAGGCCGGGTGCGAGGCGGTGCGGGTGAAGCGCGACAAGAACGCCTAACCTGGCCTGGCGCCGCCACCCAGCGAGCCCTGTTCCTCAACCGCCGCGGCGGGCGCCTGTCCACCCGCGCCGCCTCGGCCATCTTCACCGCCATCGCCCAGGCCGCCGGTTTGGAGGACCCCACCACCGCCCACATCGGCCGCCACACCTTCGTCACCCAGCTGATTCGCGGCGGCGAAGACCTCGTCACCGTCGCTGAACTGGCCGGCCACTCCCGCCTCGACGCGCTGCGTATCTACAGCCGGCCCACCGACGACGACAAACGGGCCGCCCTGCGCCACCTCACCGTTGACCGCTAGCCAGCTTGGGCGAGATGACCATCGACCCGGACGACACCAAACCCGCCGAGCAGAATCAACAAGCTCAAGGCCCCAGCACCCACACCGTGCCTGTCCGGCCCGACGGCTGGCCGGACTGGCTCGGACGACGTCCCATGACCAGCGACGACAGGGCTAAGATCCGCAAAGCCCTCGAAGCCGGGCTGCCCGAAGGACCGCTCACCGAGTGCGGCCCGTTCCTGTGCTACCTCACCATCGACGGCCTTGAGCACAGCGATCCACGCAAGCTCATTGCGCTGCACGGCCGCATCCACGCCGGCGCCCGCACCGCTGCGGAAGGACGCCAGACCGTCTACCACGCCACCGACACCACCATCACCATCGGCATCTCGACCGCATCAACCAACTCCGCCACGCCCTGGCCAAGCTCATCACCAAACACGGCTGGACCACCTGAGACGAACCCCGCTGACCTGCGGCTCAGCGCTTATCGAGAAGTCTCGTTGGAAAATGACCACGACCCCTGGTAGCCGAGCCGCCCCAGTTCCCCATGCACGCGACGGTAGCCCCACGCGGGGTTCCCCCGCGCCAGACGGATGATCAAGTCCCGGATCTCCCGGCTCGTCCTTGGACGTCCGAGCCGATGCGGGTAGGTCCAGGTCCGGCGGAGTAGACGACGATGCCAGGCCAGCAAGGTCGCCGGGGTGACAAGCCGATGGGCGCGCGACACCGTCGGCAACCACCGGGCCGGCGCCGCGAGAATGGTCCGATCTGCCCAGTCCGGCTTCGGGCGCGCGACCTGACGCCGTAGCACCGCCACCTCGTGACACAGCACCATGATCTCAACGTTCTTCGACGCTTGGCTGCGCCCCAGCAACATCAGTCAGCCGAACACCCGAACCGTGATCAGATAGAGCGGGCGAACAGGCACAAGGCGTGATCTTGTCCGCCCTAACAAACTCAGTCAAACCGCAGCGCAGAGGACCACAACGGCGTTTTGACGCGGTACAGGGAACCGCTACGCCCCCAGTGATTACGAACGGTAACCAGTGCAGGCTCGGCCGCAGAGAACACAGATCACTCGATCAACGGCTCCTGCCAGTATCGACCCCCGACTCTTCAAGCGGTGACGAGTTCGTCGGTGGTCACGATCGCATGTGCGAAGGTGGGCCCGTTGATCTCGTGGGCGGTGTGCATCGCCTCACGACTGAGGGCAGCAGTCGCATCCCTGACCAGGGTCGTGTGGTAGCCCAGCTCCGTCGCAGAACGCGAGGTGGACTCGATGCAGGTGTTGGCGAGCATGCCGACGGTCACGACGTGGTCGATCCCGCGCTGCCTGAGTTGGTGGTCCAGATCAGTGTTGGCGAAACCACTCTGCGCCCAGTGCTCCTTGATGACGACGTCGCCCGGCTGGACCTGGAAATCGTCGTGGAAGGCGCCGCCCCAGGTGCCCTCGGCGAAGGCCTGAAGCTCGGCAGAGGCCACCTGGGTGGGGGTCGGGAACTTCCAATCCTCGTAGTCGCCCGGTTCCCAGCGGTGATGGGGCACGAAGAAGACCTGGACACCGACCCGCCGAGCTATGTCCACGATGGTGCGCAGATGGCCCAGCGCATGCACTTCCTCGGCAACTTCCTTGAGCCGCGGCCACAGTTTGCCGCCCTCGCTGAGGAAGTCGTTGTAGGGGTCGACCAGCAGCAGGCCGGTCCTCGCTGGGTCGTGATGAAAAGTCACAATGCACCTATACGCATTCAAATTCTGGCAATCGACCGGTTCGGATTGCTGTCACGATTCGGCGAACAGCGGGTAGCCGCTGGTGTAGGTCAGTTCGATCAGTTCGGTACGGGGGGCTGCGCGGGCCAGTGCGGCGCGGATCGGGCCGATGTCGGCGGGGATGGTGCGGCCGGGCAGGAAGTCGTCGTGGTGGCTGAGAATCACTCGTGCGGGATGGAGGAGTTGGGCTTGCAGGGCGATGAAGTCGGCGAGGCTGCCCTGGATCGGTTCGCCGTCGAGGGTGGGCCTGCCGGTTGCGGCGAGGATGGCCACGTCGGGGTGTAGGTTGCGCAGGATGCCGCTCCAGTGTCCGGAGGTGTCTTGGAACAGCAGGCTGCCTTGGCTGGTTTCGAACAGGTAGACAAGTGCGCCGCCATCGCCGCGCGGGTGCTGGTTGCTGCGTTGGAAGTGGGCGAGCATCTGGGCAGAGAGGCCGGCCAGCCCGGTGGCCGGGGGGCGTTCAGCCTGACGGACCTGGCGTTCCTGGTAGGTGAGCCACAGATCGCCCAGGCATGCTTCGTCGGATGCGGGGAATTGGTGGGTCCAGACCGAGGAATGCAAGCTGGGGTAGACCGCGACGGTCACGTCGGCCGACAGGCGGATGCGTTCGCCTCCGCTGACCGGTAGCAGTTGGTCGTCGGGAACGCCCTCTCGTTCCATGATCCGGATGGTTTCGTGGCTGCCGATGATCGTGGCGCCGGTGCGCCGGGCAATGCGTTCCGCGCCCCACAAATGATCGAAATGGGAGTGGCCGATCACGATCCAGTCGGCTCTGTCGATATCGTCGGTGCGCACGTCGGGTCCCGGCGCACCGGGAAACCGATCGATGTAGGCATCGAGGAAGACGACCAGCTCGCCGATGGTCAGGCGGAAGGTCGCGCAGCCGTACCAATCCAGGGTCGTCTCGGCGGTGCCGCCGTCATTGCCGGCCACTGCTAACCCCGGTTGCCGGGACGGTCGGTAAAGACGCCGAAGAGCTCATGGGCCATGCCGAATCCATGATCCTCCAGCAATTGCCGCCGGAAGGGGCGCTGCACGATGGCGTGGGTCAGGCGTCGCGTGGATCGGGGCCTGTCCATCATCGTCTGGGCGATCTGTCGTGCGCGAGGCAGCAGCTCGTCGGTGGGCAGCACCTCGTTGACCAGTCCCAGGTCCAGCGCCTTGCGAGCATCGATCCGCTCGCTGGTGTACAAGGCATGAGCGGCCCGTTTGGGCCCCAGCAGGGATTGGAAGGCCAGTTGCAGACCGTCGCCCGGCGCCTGCCCAGCGGCGAAGTGCCCGTCGGAGAAGACCGCGTCCTCGGCGGCGAGTGTGATGTCACAGAATAGGGCGAGCTCGGTGTGGAAGCCGGGACCGTTGACCACCCCGATGGTGGGGACATCGACTCCGAAGACAAGGTTCTCCAGGAGCTTCATCGCGTCGTAGTAGAGTTCGTGGGCGACATCGCCGGGCCATTCATGAAACGGCTGGGCGAAGGAGGCAGGGTCGACGCCGGCCAGCCACGCGTTACCGGTTCCCGTCAGGATCACGACCTCGTTGCGGGGGTCGTTGCCGATCTCCTGCCACGCCTGGCCCCAAGCGTTGTGAAGCCCCAGGGAGTAGACGGCGGGGCCGCCCTTGGAGTGCATTCGTAGCTCTATGACCCCGCCGTTGCGCTCTATGACGAAATGGTCGGAGTACTTATCTGCATACGCCTCCAACGTCGGCCGCCTGACGAATCCGCCCAGACGGTTATGCCACTCATCCAGTTCCTTGGACATCGGTTCGCACCTCCCAACCCGACGCCCCTCGCAGACACGAGAGGCATAATCGGGGACTGTCCCCGGTTCGGTACGGGTACGATACGGGGATACTCCCCGATTTGCAACCATCGACCGAGGGACCGTACGTGATCAAGCCGGAGACCGGCGCGCCTGAAGCGGCACAACGCCCCATGCGCGCCGATGCACGCCGCAACTACGATCGGCTCCTCGCGGCGGCGAGGGACGCCTTCGCCGCCTACGGAGCCGATGCCTCCCTGGACGACATCGCCCGTGACGCGGGAGTCGGCAACGCTACGCTGTACCGGCATTTCCCCAGCCGGGAGGCCCTGCTGGACGCGGTCTTCCGGGACCGAGTCCAGGCGCTGTGCGCTCAGGCGGAGGAGTTGCTCGGCCGCGAGTCACCCGATGACGCGCTGGTCACCTGGCTACGGGCCCTCGTCGCACACGTCACCACCTATCGAGGCCTGGCAGCCTGGCTCATGTCCACCGCGACCGGACAAGAACAGTCCCCGGCCTCATGCCAGGAGTTGATACGCGCGGCTGGAAAATCCCTGCTCATCCGGGCCCAACAATCCGGAGCTGTCCGTCCTGACGTCGGCACCTCACAACTGCTCAGGCTCACCCACGCGATCGCCCTGGCTACCGAACACACGCCAGGCGAAGCCGACCAGCTACTTTCACTGCTCATGGACGGCCTCCGAATGCAGACGGCTCCACCACCCGGCTTCTCCCCCGCGACCTGACGCACCCAACCCGAGGCTCAGCCCAGCTCGTGCCAGACGCTCCGGCGGCCAGCCGGGTCTGTCCAGGTAACGACTCTGTCGCTCTTTCGATGGTGACGGAGGGTGCCGGGCTGTCACGCTGAGGGGTGGTTGAGGGTGACGGGCTCGTCCCTGTCCGGCCTGCCTCGGACCAATCACGGATCCAGCGCGAATCGTCGCCTTGAACAGGCGCCGACGAGACCGGCTCGGTGGCATCCTCCCCGAGTACTCACACGGGGCTGAACTGCATGGATGGAGTTTTCGGCAGGCGCAATGTTCCCCTCGAGATAGACACCACTCCCATACCCGCCTCTCAATGTAATTAATGGATCCTTGGAGGCATGGATGCCCGTCACGAAGCGTCTGACAGAGAAAATCAAACAGGACTTTCCGGAAGATTCTGCTACTATCTGCTCGATGCTTCATGAAGTCGACAATAAGGTGTTCGACGGTAACGCGAGCGAACGCACCCTGGCAGCGGTTATTATGATCGCACAGGGAAGCGTGGATCGATTTATGGGGCAGTCGATCTCATGGAGCTTGATGGCGCGATCTACTTGTTGCCGCTGGACTAGCTTCCGAAGATTGGCCATCTAAGGTCAATCAATTTCTCGACCTCGACTGATGAGTGCCGAGTCCAGCGTAGGCCGCCCCAGCGGCAAAACCGTCGCGTGTGCTGATCTGCGTTATCCCCCCATTACCAGGTAGCTCGGGCAAAACACATGAATCAGGTCGGGGGGCCGATCCGGCGCTGTATTCGATTGTGCCTGCCGAAAATGTCATCCGGGCAGGTCGCTGGCCTTGCAGGTCTTCTCCTGGCGTGGGCAATCTCCGGTCACCAGGAGAGACAACCTGTGCGGCATGATGATCAGCCGTGCTCCTTCGCCTGGCCTATCTCGCCGTCACGAACACCTTCGCCGCGCTGCGGTTGCTGCCGATGAGCGATCGGGACAAGGACGTCGAGATTCTCGACCTGCGCCACCAAATCACCGTCCTTCAACGGCAGCTCGGCGCCGACGCCCGCGTGAGATCCGCCGCCGAGGACCCGGGCATTTCTCGCCGCGCTCCTGGCACCACTGCCTCGTGAAGTCCTGTGCCAACTGCGGCTCCTCGTCCGCCCAGATACCGTTCCGCGCTGGCATCGCGATCTGGTGAAGCGGCATCATGCCCGTACCTGCCGGCCGAACCGGCGTGGGCGCCCACCCACGTTGCGGTCCATCCGTGTCCTCATCCTGCGTCTTGCTCGCGAGAATCCGTCGTGGGGATATCGACGGGTGCATGGCGAGCTCGCCACGCTCGGTATCAAGGTGGCTCCGTCGACGGTCTGGGAGATCCTCAAGCAGGAAGGGCTTGATCCGGCGCCTGAGCGGGCGTCGACCACGTGGGCCGACTTTCTGCGCTCGCAGGCGACGCTCTTCTGGCCTGCGATTTCATCGAAACCGTCACCCTCGACGGGCAACGCCAGTACATTCTGTCGGTCATCGAGCATTCCACCAGACGCGTCCGCGAGCTGGGTCATCCAGGCGATCAAGAATCTCTTGATGGACTTGTCCGATGCCGGCTGCCGGGCGTGCTGTCTGATCCGAGACCGGGATGCGAAGTTCCCGGCCCTCATGGACGAGATCCTCGCAGAAATCGGCATCCAGACCGTGCTCACCGGTATCCGGATGCCGCGGATGAACTCGGTCATGGAGCGATGGGTGCAGTCGTGCCGCCGCGAGCTGGTGCACCGCTGCCTGATCTGGAACGAACGCCACCTGCGTCATGCCCTGCGCGAGTACGAAGAGTTCTACAACCAGCACCGCGCCCATCAAGGCCTGGCCCAAGCAGCTCCCCTACGCGCCGTCCCGGATCTGATCACAGATCCGAGCCGTATCGCCAACCTGAGCGTACGCCGGCGAGATCGACTCGGAGGGGTTCTCCACGAATACTCACATGCCGCTTGACCTGGATGGATGGAGTTTTCGGCAAGCGCAAAGCCGAATGACCTGCACGGATGACATTATCGGCAGGCACAGAGTTCTTGGCACCCACAGGTTGCGGAAGTGGAGTTGTCCGTGGTCGTGGCTGGCGAGCAGGACCCGGTGCCTGCCGCGGCCGGGGGCGGGCCGGCGGATCTCCTTGTGGACCGAGGCCATCACCAGCATGCCGGCCAGGCCCTCTCGTAGACGATCGCGGCGATCCGCTCCGAGCTCAGGTACTTCCTGTCGGCGAAGATCTTGAGCTGCCCCGAACAGGACGTGATACCGGTTGCCTCTGCGGGAGCTGTTCAGTCCTCCCCTCGGCCGGCGAGCAGGTGACCGGTCTCGGTGCGCCGGTAGACCATGCGCCGACTGACCCGCGTGCCGACGACGAGGTCCGCATCGCGCAGGATGGTCAGGTGGCCGCCAACAGTGCCAAGTGACAGGCCCAGGTGTGCGGCGAGTTCGCTGCTGGTCGCGGGGTGTTCGAGTTCGTGGAGGATGGCCGCGCGGCCGGCACCCATGAGCCGCTCCAGCGAGCGGGCGAGCCGGGTTCGCGCCGCGCCGTCGGCGGATCCACGGGCCGGGTAGACCAGTGCATACGACGTCGGCGGTGCCTCGCACAGCCACGTGCCGCTGCTCAGCACACTGACCGGGACGAACAACATGCCCTCGTCGCCGACGACGCGGTCCGGGAGGGCTTGGTCGCTGAAGCGGATGGCGTCGTTGCCGACCCAGGCGCTGCGGCGGCTCATGTGCTGCAGCGCGCGGCCAGCCGTAGGCTGCCAGCAGCCCCGCCCGGTAGGTGATATCGCGTTCCAGTAGAGCCCGCCGGCGGGGCCAGTCGGAGGCCACGTGGGCCTGCCATGTGTACTTGAGCAGGTCGGCGGTGCGGGCCGCCCAGCCTCGTCCGGTCAGCCAGTCCAGATTGTGCTGCTTCCAGCTGCGTGCCACTGATTCATCCAACTCAGCGCGCACCTCTTCATCGGGCGCCCGGCTGACCTGCGCGAGCTCGTCTTCCAGGGTGGTGCGCATGCCGCCCGGCGGCGGGGTCACGACGTAACTCGGCAGCCACTTGGTCGAACCCAGCAACCTGACCAGGCCCTCGGCGAAGGGGTCCGCCTCGAGAGCGGCACGGAACGTGCCGTGGTGGCGGGCATGCCAGGAGGCCAGCCATGGATCGGTGCAGGGCTTGCCGAGCACCATCATCGACCCCAGTGTCTCGGCGAGCGGGGACAGCGCGAACCGGGACCGTGACAGGGCCAGGGTGCTCAACCGCAACAGCATTATCTTTCGCCTCCTGCCGAAACGATAGTGTCCGCTTCGGTGCTCCTGCACACTCCCGGCCCATGCGCTCGACTCTCATGCAACTGGCCGATTTCCGCTGGTTCCTCTCCGCACAAGTGGTGTCCCTGCTGGGCAGTTCCATGGCACCGGTTGCGCTGGCGTTCGGGGTACTGGACGCATCGGGTAGCACCAGCGACCTCGGTGTCGTCCTGACCGCTCACATGGTGCCGTTGCTGGCCTTCCTCCTGGTGGGCGGGGCGGTGGCCGACCGGCTCCCGCGCCGAACGGTCCTGGTGGCCGCCCACCTGGGTTCAGCCCTCGCTCGGGGCGGCGTTGCCGCTCTCCTGCTCACCGGGAGGTACGCGCTGCTGCCGGTGGCCGCCTTGGCGTTCCTCGGCGGCGTCCTCGCCGCATTCACCACGCCGGCTCTGCGCGGCATCGTGCCCCAGCTTGTCCCCGGGGTTCGGGTACGGCAGGCGAACGCTTTGCTGGCATCGGTGAGAAACTCCACGAAGATTCTCGGACCGAGCCTGTCTGGGATCGTGGTCGCGGTTGCCGGTGGCGGTCCCGCCATCGCCTTCGACGCGCTGACCTACCTCCTGGCTGCGGGCTTCCTCGCTCGATTGTCCCTCGCTGCGGCTCCGACCTCGCCGCGGCCCTCCTCCAGGATGCTGGCTGACATCCGCGACGGCTGGACCGCGTTCCGGCATGTCCGCTGGGTGTGGACGGTGTCCCTGTGCTTCTGCGTGATCAACCTGGTGCAGGTCGGCACCTGGCAGATCCTGGGGCCTGTGCTGACCAGGCAGCTCAGTGGCGAGGAGGCCTGGGGGTTCGTGCTCAGTGCCCGTGGCATCGGCATGCTGGTGATGAGCGCCCTGATGTACCGGCTGGTGGTCAGGCACCTGCTGCGGCTGGGCCAACTGATGAGTGTGCTCGGCGCGCTCCCCCTGCTCGCACTCGGCGCGCGCCTGCCCGCGCCCTGGCTGATCGCCGTCGCCTTGGTCGCCGGATTGGGATCCTCGATCGCCGCCGTTGGCTGGGAAACCTCGCTGCAGGAGCACATCCCCGCGCATATGCTCTCGCGCGTCTCGTCTTACGACGACCTGCTGTCCTACATCGCGATCCCGATCGGCCAGCTGGGCGTGGGATTGCTGGCCGACAGGTTCGGCGGCTTCCAGGTAGCCGCGACTGCCGGCCTCATCTACGCTGTCGCGGCCGTCCTACCGCTGGCCTCCGCCGCCGTGCGCCGACTGCCACACGCCTCAGACGCAGCCACCCGGACCACGGTGTGATGAGGCAGCGGCAACGGCAACCGGGTAAGGCCGCAACGAGGCTGCCGATGGGGGATCGGATCATGTTCGACTGCAGTCTTACCGGAACCGTCTTCTTATCCCGCCCGCCCTGCACCTACCGCTACTGACCCGCATCATCAGGTTGGAAAGGGCTCCTTGATGCGGCGTGGCGGAGCGGCTCCGGTCGTTCCGCCACGCGTCCCCTATCAGCGAAAGAGGCTTCATGAACTCGGGCACGCGACTGTACGACCTGCTCTTCTCCTACGCAGAGCTATACGACGACGAAGAAACCCCGTTTGAGCGATTCGCCGCCCTGTGGTGCGAGGGCCGAGATCCTCGTGCGACCGCCGCCCTGCTCGGCGCCGACCTCACGTCCGCCCGACCATGCACGCTCACCCAGATTGGCGAGGACCTGCACGTCCAGCCCGGTGACGGCGTGATCCTGGCCGGGCCAGCCGGCGGATGGAGCCTGGTCATCCAGGTGGAAGGCCACAACGCCGTGCTCGAAGACAGCCTTATGAGACTCTCTCGGGACGGGCACCGGGCGCTAAGCGTGAGCTGGGACATAGGCGGCAACGAGGAGATCGGCTACGCGGCGGACGGCGAGTTGATGGTGCGCTTGTCCTTCACCTTCCCCGAGTCCCGGACAGGAGCCGACGTCACCGTTCTGGACCCCGTCATGAACGGGCTGAGGTTCCGTCTGGACGAGAACGGTGAATCGATCGAGGAGAGCATCTCTTCGGCGTTCGTGCTGGCGGGCCGATTGACCGGCGAGGAGATCAACGCGGATTGGCTGGACTCCCGGCACGAGCGGTTCGTGATCCCTCGCACGCGTTGACCGGTTCTCGATCGGCGCGAGAGCTCGACTGACCCCCGGCCCTACATAACCGCCAGCAGCCGGTAGCCCGCCGTTGCATGCCATTGCAGATCAGCGACCCGCAGATCATGCTCTGGATGGCTGTGGGTCAGGCAAGTCCAGGTCACGCCCACCAGGTCGGGGTCGGCGAACGTAGAGCCGTTCGGCGACGATCCGCACGCACTCGATCACCTGATGGCCAGACTGCGCTTCCAGATCACTGATTCAGATAACCCGGATGATCGCGTGGAACTGAAGGACAGCATCAGCTCGGCCTTGGCGCTGATCGGACGCCCAGAGACTCGTAAATGAGCTTGGGGACTGGGTAGTCCGCGTCGCCGCGGGGACAGACCATCGCGGAGCGACCGCCGGCGGCTGCAAACGCGCGCAGTACAGCGGTGCCCACCGCGCGGGCCAAGCCCAGACGGCGGTGGTCGGGGTGGGTGCCTACTGGTTCGAACAGCCCTATGCCGTTGGTCTCGTCGTACCAGCCTTGGCAGTAGGCGACGGCCTGGCCCTCCGGAGACACCGCCATCAGGTCGAACTCACCCCGATATGGCCAGGTCTCCCGCATCCGCATGTGGCGTTCGACGGTGATGTCCTCTGAACTCCAGGCCGCTCGGTGCACCGCAACACGTCGGGCAACGTCGACGTCGTTGTACTGGGCACGGATCGTGTAGCCGGGCGGCATCGGTGGAACGTCCGGCACATCCTCAAGGGCACGGGTGAGGCAGGCGAAGAACGGGCCCTCGTGCGCGGGGACGAAACCGCGTCGGACAAGGGCGTCCGCCACATGTTGTTCGGCTTCGGAGATCGTCACCGTCACCGGGCCGCCGGCCACCTGCTCCGCCCAGGCCAGGACATCGTCGGCCAGGTCGGGGCAAGCCGGATCGAGCTGGAGTGACAGGTCGTTCGATTGGTCCAGCCATCCCCACGCGAGGGTGAGGCCGTCCTCAGTCCATACCGCGGTCGGATCCGCGTGAGACTGAGGCACCAGCCCCACGTGAGATCACCGCTGTGTCGCCAGTGCGTAACTGGGACAATCCGGCTTGCGAGGCTCTCGCATAGCTCGCAGCGCGAGCGGGCCGCTACACGTTTGTCGCTTCACGACCCGCATCGTTGCGAACCGAGTTTCGCCGCCGCAACAGATATTAGAAAGGTTCAAAGGCTGAGGTTATGGCGGCTTCGGGTCGGGGTCGAGGTCGGTTTTGGCGATGAAGCCGCTGATCAGCTGAGGTCGGTACTGCATCCTCCTCAACCTCGTCTTGATCAGCCGGGCGAGCTCGGCGAGGGTCTTCTTCGCCAGGTTGACCAGCGATCGCTTCAGGTGCGCCCAGACACCCTCGACCGGATTCAGCTCGGGCGCACAGGCCGGCAGTTGGATGACTCGAGCAGGGAACCCGCCTCGGCGAAGTCGAGGGACACCCGGCGGAGAGTCATTTAGTGCCCTTGGACGTAAGGGAAGATCTGGCTGAAGTCGCGGGCGGCAAGCCGGTCCCGGCGGATGCCGAAGATCAGGATGGCTCCATCTCCGAAGATCATCCCATTGTCCTCGTCGAGCTGGAGCAAGTTGACCCATTGGGAGGCCTCCGCCGCGAAGCCGGGATCCTTCGGGTTCAGCCCAGCCGCGTAAGCGGCCGCGGCTTCGACTGGCCAGTGCAGGGCGTCAGAGTAGCCGCCCACCTGGTGCGCACGGCCGCCCTCCGCTTCGGCGAACTCTGCGAGCATGTCGGCGAACACCTCCCAAGGATCCTCCCCCACGACACGATCCCAGAACTCATCGCCCAGCTTGACCAGGTCGTCGTGGCCACGCGTCGGCCAGCTGGCCACGGTCTCGGCGGCAAGCGGAACCTCGGGGAACACCCGCATCTCCCCGCCGACGGGCACCTCGCGATCGGGCACACGTCTGGCCCCAGCAGGCAGCAGGATCACCTGCGCGAGCGTGCTGTCCCAGGTGGCGAAGAACAACAACGCGCCCTCGACGGGCAGGCCGATGTCCGACTCGTAGGCCGCGAGCTCCGCGCAGTCCAGCTCGGCGAGGAACCGCATCGCGGGACCACCATCGTCGGCGCACGGCCACGACACCCCCTCAGGAAGCCGAGGCAGGCCGCCCAGCCGGCCGACCACGGTCTCGCCCTCCTCGGCGATCGACAACCTGATGGCCGGACGAGCCAGGGCAATGAACGGCTCGGCGAACTCGTCGGGTAACAGCTCCCGGACATACTCGGCGAAATCAAGCGCCCAGTCCTGCATGTCGCCCATCCTGCCCGAATCTGATCTCGACCGGAACAGCGCACGAGCAGCGCGCCCGCAGGCGCACAGCCGGACCAGGTTCAACGCGGCACGCCGGGCGCAGTTCCAGGCGGCGCTCGACCTCGCGGAGTCCTGCTTCGAGTTGCACAAGCCGTTCCGTGCCGTGAACGGGGCGATGGAGTCGCTGTCGCCGGTGACGCTGGGACGACGACTGGTCGGCGCGCATGTGGCTGGACCTATTGGAGTACGGCTCCGAGGACGTGGCAGGCGCTGTGGCCCAGATGGGCGCTTTCACCGACCGGCGACGGGCGCTGAGCGGAATGTGGCCGCCCTGCCTGGTGCTCGCCTTCCGCGACGACCGGGTCTGCCCGCCGAAGCTGGGCCGAGAGGTGGCCGCGGCCATCCCGCGCTGCCGCTATGTCGAGATGCCCGACTGCGGCCAACTGGGGCATCTGGAACAAGACCGGCTCAGCGGGGTTCCTCCACGAATACTCATATGCCGCCTGAGCTGCGTGGATGAGGTTTTCAGCAGGCGCAGTCGCCGTATTCCGTGCAGGAGGGTTGGCGATGAGCCGCCAGGTTCTGCGGCACGTCGCCCCTGAGGTCGTCAATCATTGAGGCGGCACGGATGGCGACCAGTGCTGCGGCGTGCAGGCGTGCAGGCGTGGCGGTCCACGAGCCGAAGTCCCGTCCTCACCAGCGCCCAGCCGAGCCTCTCCTCGACGGCGCTGATTACCGACGCGGGGACGACCAGGCGGGCTGTGCGCTGCCGGTCAGCCTCCTCCCGCAGCTCCCGGCCTCGCACGCGCTCCACGAATAGGTATAAGTCTGGGTGCATCGTGATCTCCTGGGTGGTCGTCACGGTCGGAACGGGAAGCCGTTCGTGTGCACGGCGACGTTCTCGCGCCCCTCGCAGTCGCCAGCTTCATAGGCGGCGTCGCTGTGCGCCTCCCACTTCTTGAGGAGCTCATTCATCTCCCCCTTAAGGCGGCAGAACTCCCCCGGGGTGAGCGACATCAGATATTCGGAGGTGAAAGAGGCGTCGCGCCAGTCGTCCGGCCAGGCGGACTTGGTGTCGAGGTAGCTTTGGTACATCTCGAAGCGCTGCCGAGCGTGCAACCGTGACAGCGCGATGTAGGCGCCTTCGCTCTCCGGGGCGTCCCTGAAGTCCTCGTCCTGAGCGCTGAAGCCGCCGACCGCCATCTGCCACCAGCGTTCGCGCCCGTCTTTGCCGCCCTGCTTGGCCTCCTCGATCAGCCCGTGCGCGGCCAGCTTGCGCAGATGGTAGCTGACCAGCGAGACCGCCTCGTCGACCTGGTCGGCGAGCTGCGAGGCGGTGGCGCGACGGGCCACGCTGAGCGCACGGTAGAGCTGCATCCGCAGCGGATGCCCCAGCGCCTTGAGCGTTTCGAGGTCCCTGACGCGACGCACTTTTCTCCGGGCCATGCATCCAAGGTAGAAGCGAAAGAAGAATTGCGCAATAAATTTGCGCAATTTGTTTTGCGGATCTCGAGTCGAGGGATCAGGTCGGCTGGGTCAGATACCGGGCCAGCTCCGTGAAGAGGACGTCGTCACCCACTACTAGTCATCACACGCCGTCACCGCTTCACGGACTTGGGGCCTGGCTACGCTCCGTCGACCGTCGCTCACAGCGAGACGGTGTTCGCGATCGCCGCGGTGATGGCCTGTTCGATGTCGCGCCTTCGGCCTTGGCGGTCGTGCGGGCCGCGCAGGTCGGCATGGGTGAGGTAGTCGGCGGGACGTTGGCGGCACGTGTTCCTGGCCGGGCTGGGGCATGAGGGGGCCGTCGTGGGCAAGCTGACCCACTATCCACCTGGAGTCACGGTCGCGCCGGGCAGCGACTCCTTCTGAGCTTCCCACGAGCCGACGACGGCGTTGAGCCCGCCGTTGACGGGTTGCGCGACCGCGTCGCCAGAGACGGAGGGCTCCGACATCTGCCCCTCGACCCTGATCAGCATCCTGGTGGGGGTGCAGAACAAGCGGACCTTGCTCTCTCTGGAAATACCCACCGCCGGCTCCACCGGCCCGGAGAACCCCTCTTCCCGCTGCGGGTTCCCCTCGGACTTGGTCATGTCGACGTACATGCTCCAGCCGGAGCCGGACAGCCCGCACCGGCCAGAGGAGTGGATCCACGCGATCATGTCGTAGGAACCGACCGTGATCTGCGCCAGTGCCCGGTCGGCCTCATCGGGCAGTTTCCCGTGGCTGGTCAGGCCCTTCAGCTTGACCAGCGGCCACTGGGCCGGGTTCTTCAGCAGTGGGTTCACAGTTGGCGCCGAGCACGCACCGAGGGCCGGTAACACCAGGAATGCGATCACGGCACGCGCCAGACGATCGATCACTGTGATTCCCCGTTCGTGACGAATCGGTCGATCTTGAGTCTACGCACCTACCCGACGCGCAAGCACTACACGCTCCGCGAGATGCCCCCGGCGACATGGGCTGACCTCAGAAGTCAAGAGCGCCTGGAGCGGCTATGCCCCAGGCAATGACCGTCCCGAAACTCAAGAAGGATGAGGAAGGTTTTGGGACGGATTTCGGGACTGATCGACCTGGGCGAACGCTGTCGCGCGTGTCAATTTCCGAAGTCGCCTGCATGGGGATGTGAGCCGCTTTGGAAGCTTTCCTCGGACGAGATCCGAGTATTGATCATCTTCAGTGGTGCGGCGGCCGTTCCCTCTCTTCGACTCCGGCCGGGCTTGATCGGTCAGGCCGGTCAAGCGCGTGGATGCCCGGTGCGCTCGTCAGGGTGTCGTTCACTTGGTGAGCGGGTGGCGAGGCAGTGGAAATGATGTCGCCGAGCCTTCGGCTGAAGCGTAAGGTGCGGGCGTGCTTCCTGCTGATTTCTACACAGGCATCGTCGCCGAGTTATACGGGCCGCTGAAGTCTGTCGCCCAAGATCCAGAGCCCTATGCGGCGTTTGTCCAAGAGGCTGGTTCCCCGGCTCTGGAGCTGGGGTGTGGGGACGGCGATCCATTGCTCGACCTGCGTCGGCGCGGTCTGGACGTCGAGGGTGTTGATTCCTCGGCGGACATGCTGCAGCGGTGCCGTCGCCGGGCGCGGAAGCAAGGCGTCGATGTCGTCGTCTACCACCAGCGCATGGAGGCGCTTGATCTGCCCCGCCGCTACCGTGCGATCTTTCTTGCCGGGCCGACCTTCAACCTGCTTCCCGACGACTCCATCGCTCTGGCTGCCCTCCACCGCATCCGCAATCATCTCGCCGGGGGCGGCACCGCCCTGGTGCCGTTGTTTGTCCCATCGCCCACACCTGCCGAACAGATCGGCCGAGTGCGCACCGCTACGGCGGACGACGGTGCTGAGTTGCGTGTCTCGGTGTTGTCCGAGGAGCGTAGCGATTCCGCGCGGACGCAGACGACGGTGTTGCGTTACGAGCGGTACCGCGACGGCGAGAGCACCATCGTGGACCGCCCCTGGGTACTGCACTGGTATACCCGCCCAGAATTCGAGAGCCTTGCCGCAGCCGCCGGCCTGATCGCGGTGTCGGTCCTGGAGACGCCAGGCGCCTCCGACCTGCAATTCCATCTGCAAGCCGCCGGTTAAGGCATCGTCTCATTTGATGAGCCGGCGGTGCCAGATGAGGGCTGCGGCGTAGGCGATGAGCGGGCTGTCATCGGTTCTCGGGAAGGCCGGACTCCAACCAGTCAGGTGGCAGCGGATCCGTGACGCACTGATGGCTGCCTCTCAGGTCCATCGTTATCTGGGGTAGTCAAGCGAACTAGCTGCTCGGCTGCGCGAAGGGCGTTCAGTCATGTCAGGCAAGTGGGCTGGTGAAGGCGCTGGTTCCTTCAGACGATGACCGCGCTGCGCCGCTCGATGAGTACGACGTCGCGCCAGAGACCGTGATGGCGGCCGACGCGCTCCCGGGTGCCGATCACTTAAATCCGGTGCGGGCGTGCAGGCACCAAGCCGCAGGAGTGGTTCGACGACAACACCGCGACCATCGGCATGATGGCCTCGGTCGAGAAGACGCTCAAGGTCCGGGTCGCGCTGCGCGGCCAGGAACTGCGCAACACCGAGACCCGCAACGCCATCATCGGCGGAATCGCCATCCTCGCGCTGCTGCTGCTCGTCCTGTTGCTGACGGTCGCGATCGCGCGCTCGATGGTCACGCCGCTGCGCCGCCTGCGCACCGAGGCGCTCGAGGTCGCCGGTTTCCGCCTGCCCGACGTGGTGCGCAAGCTGCGCGTCTCCGGCGACGCCGCCCCCGACATCCACCCGATCGACGTCGAGGGCAACGACGAGATCGGCGAGGTCGCCAAGGCCTTCGACCAGGTGCACCGCCAGGCCGTACGGCTGGCGGGCGAGGAGGCCGACCTCCGCAGCAACATCAGCTCCATGTTCGTCAACCTGTCGCGGCGCACCCAGACCCTGGTGGAGCGGCAGCTGGCCAAGGCATCCCCGCCCCTCGACACTCCACTCGGGTCCGTGCCAACAGCGAGCGCGCCGTGCTGGCCGAGCTGGAGGGCGAGGCCAACGCCGACCGCCTGGCGTCCTGTTTCACGGCCCGAACCCTTCGGGCGGGGCCCGCGCTGTAGGGCGCTTACCGGCTTGCTTGCTGCCGTTGTTGTCGATGCGTCGGATGCTGACGCGCCGCAATTGGCGCTCCATGGTCCAGTGCCAGGCGTTGTCGTTGACGACCCAGGCTCCGCAGTCTTCGCACTCGTAGCCCGCGGGCCGCTCGGCGGCGTGGTCGTCGATGGCCGCCGCGCCCTGCGACGGCGACCGTCGCCGCCCGTCCGCCCCGGTTCGCCACTGACTGGCCGCAGGTGCTCACACGCTGGCGTCCGGCCTCTCAGTCGCGGGACTACGTACGCGCGCAGGTACGCGCCTACGCGCGCGAGCGCGCTCTGGCGCGCAGCCTCAACCCTGCGACCAGCCGGACTCCATCGTGATCATCCTTGTGGCGGCTGGTGACACGCTCGTTAACGCTCACCCCAGCCCTCCGGCTTACTTGGCGGGGCGAATCCATCCGCACCATAGCGGCCGGAGTCAAAGTCTCCATCGGCGTCGTCCACAAGACCCTCGCCGACACCCAGCACGCCGCCGCGGCCGCCGAGAACGACCCCCGCTGACCAGACCCAACCCTTGGAGGAGAGCGCCCTGCCGCTGCCGCAGATCCCCCGCCCCGTGGGTGGGGATGCGGTCGGACAGGGTCACGCCGTCTCGGCCAGTTCGCGCCACTGTTGCCAGGTGGCGAGCCGCTGCTGGTAGACCCTCTCGGCGATCGGGTACGGGTAGCTGCCGAGGAACAGCCGCAGCGGCGGCTCGGGCACGTCGACCAGGCTGAGGATGACCTCCGCGGTGACCGACGGGTCGCGCGGCGCGCGGGCGGTGGCGCCGGCCCGGCGGGCCTGCCGGATCGGCTCGTAGGCCGCGATCGGGGTGGTGTGCGCAGCCGACGCCCCAGCCCAGTCGGTGCCGTACGGCCCTGGCTCGACAATCGTCACCTTGATACCGAGCGGGCCGACCTCCTGAGCCAGGGCCTCGCTCATCCCCTCAAGGGCCCACTTGGAGGCGTTGTAGAGGCCCAGCGTCGGGAATGCGGCGATGCCGCCGATGCTGGAGACCTGGACGAGGTGCCCGCTACCCTGCGTCCGCATGATCGGCAGAGCGGCTTGGGTTACCCAGAGCGGGCCGAACAGGTTGGTCTCGATCTGGGCCCGGGCCTGCTCCTCGGTAGTCTCCTCGATCATGCCGAACAGGCCGTAGCCGGCGTTGTTGACGACCACGTCCAAGCCGTCGAAGGCTTCTGCGGCGCGGTCAACCGCGGCGAAGACCTGAGCCCGGTCGGTCACGTCGAGCGCGATCGGCAGGAGGCGGTCGCCGTAGGTCTCGGCCAGGTCGTTGAGCGTCTCGGGCCGGCGTGCCGTCGCGGCGACCCGGTCACCGCGTTCGAGTGCCGCGACTGTCCACGTGTGTCCGAAGCCGCGTGAGGCCCCTGTGATGAACCATGTCTTCATGGCCTCGACGATGCCCCGGCGCAGCATCGCCAGCCAGCACCCAGGCAGGGATACCCTCGACAAGCGATGACACGCGACAATCTTCTCGGAGAGTTCCTCCAGGCGCGCCGGGCCCGCGTGCGGCCGGGTGAGGTGGGGCTTGCGTCCTACGGCCGGCGCCGAGTGCCCGGGCTGCGCCGCGACGAGCTCGCGCAGCTGGCCGGCGTCTCCGTCCAGTACCTGACAAGGCTGGAACAGGGTGTCGACCGGCGTCCGTCCCCACAGGTCTTGGAGGCGTTGGCGACGGCGCTGGACCTCGACCCGGACGCAGCCGCTCACCTGCGTGTCCTGGCCGCCCCACCATCTGAACCACACAGGGCCCGCGAGGTCAGTATCGAGGTGCAGCAATTGCTCGACTCGTGGGGCAGCACTCCTGCGTACGTCCGCGACGGCCGTTTCGACGTGCTGATGGCCAACAAGGCGGCCATGGCGCTCTCCCCGATGTACCACCCTGGTCGCAACCTTGTCCGCGACGTGTTCCTCGATCCCGCCGCCCGCAGCTTGTTCCCGGACTGGTCGGACATCGCCGAACAGACAGTCGCGGCCCTGCGGGCGGCAGCCGATCCGCGCGACCCACGGACCGCCGCGCTCGTGGCCGAGTTGCAGTCCCATGAGGGTTTTCGCCGCCTGTGGGGCCGACACGACGTACGACCGTCCCGCAACGAGATCAAGCGGTTCGATCACCCCGACGCCGGCCGCCTGACCCTGCGCCGGCAGACCCTCACCATCGCCGGAGCGGAGGACCAGGTGATCATCGTCTACCAGCCAGAGCCCGGCAGTTCCTCGGCCGATGCCCTGGCAAGGCTGCTCTAGCTCGGCACTGACGTTGCGGTGTTTACGCACCGCACATCTGGTCATAGTAGGGACCGGGCCGCAGCTGATCACCGTATCCGGCTGTACTCAGGGAATTCGCGCTGAGCCGCCGACAACGTCCGCGACGCTCGCTCATGGCTCATGTGGCCGCGAAGCGAGCGTTCGAGGAGCACGACCAAAGGATGATCGGCCACTAGTCGCGCTCGACGTTGACCACGGCCGAGCCGAAGGGCCCGAGCTCGCCCGGCCGGATGGCCAGGAGCCCAGTGCCGCCCTGGGCCCGGTCCGGGCGCCGATCACCGCGCGCTGGCCTGCCCTCGCGGCCCGGGGCGGGACCAGGCCGAGGAGCCGGGTATCGGGTTGGGCCGATCCTGCGCCGAGCGCCGGACTCTTCCCAGGACGCCCAGCCGAAAGAACCCATGCTCGGCGAGGCCTTCGTCACCTGCCGTAGCCTACGCAAAAGCTCCAATTGTGCCCTTGGTGGGCGCACCCCCGGGGGCTTCCAAAGTTCTCTTCGGGGGTGTGGTCATATCCAGCCGAGAATTCCCGCTAAGGCGACGTGATGTCCCCGCCCTGGTTCGCCCACGCCGGCAGCATGGGCGTGACGGATGACGGATCGTTGGGAGGTTGTGCGTGCCGCGTCCGAGTTTCGCATCGCGTGCTGCCTGTGTGCCAAGCCCATCCCCAAGTCCCAGTGTTGAGCGCCGATTTGTTGTCAGCGGTGGCGGCGGCGGCTTCGGGGGTGACGTTGGTGGGCCAGGAGGTTGCATCCGTCCCACCTCCAGACTGTGATCGGCCACCAACGGGGTGGTCCCAGTGAGCATGGTGGTGCTTGCAATGGCGGCAGTGGATGTGTCGAGGATCGATCGTCGCGTGCGGGGCGAGGTGGAACGGAGGGGTCTTTTCCTCGTCTCACCTGCCCCGGAGCCCGACCTGCCGGATACGTTCGTCTTCGTATGCACGGACCCGGACCCGGGAGACTGCGGCTTCACCACGGTGGGACAGGTGTCCACAGCGACGGGTTCAACCACATCGTCTACGCGATGGACGGTCGCAAGACCGGGGTGGCGGTATCGCTCTCCCAGATCCGGGGCTTTTTCCCGACTTGGCCCGACACAACCCCCACTGTCGGGGACAGGCAGCGACGGGAGCCACAAAGAAGATCCCCGGGGATTCCTCACCATTGGGTTAACTCGGCACCACCGACCCGGGCACAAGGGAAACCTTGACGAGCCGAAATCCCATCTGCTGCTTCTGCTACCTGACAGTCGACCTTGAGCAAGACCAGCAAGCAGTCGAGCTGCCGCCTCGGGCCGGCACATTCGGATGAGACCCGGAAACTGGTCTATGCACACTCGAACTGTCTGAGAACGAGCTACACCCAAAGCAAAGAGCCCTCACCAGGCACGACAGATAGCGCCGCACGAATCACGCCAGATACCGATGCAAGTCGCATGCGTGCGGCCCGTCGCCAGCGGTGACGTCACGACAGAAAGATCGCCAGAGCCTGGTTCAGCGGGCGATCGAGACTGCGAAAGGCCGGAATCCCTGGGCACGGATCACGTGGGGGACGAACAGCATCGCCGCCTCTGTGGCCCGTGCCGTCTCGATCCCGCCAAGGTCCATGATCCACTCGCCGGGCCAGCCCAGATCCTCGAGCAGGCCGCGAACGAGGTGCTTTGCCGCTGAGTCCTCGCCGGAGACGAAGGCCGTCGGAGGGTAGGTCAGAGCGCGCGGATCGGTCATGACGGGAAACAGCATCGTGTTGAGGGTCTTGACCACGCGGGTGCCCGGCAGGGCCCGCTGCAGCTGCTCGGCGAGGCTCGATCCCGGGTAGCAGAGCCCTGCGGGAAGTCCCTCCGGGCCGTCCACCGTCGCGTTGGCGACGTCAATGAGGATCTTGCCGTCCAGGCGGTCGCGCAGGTCGCCAAGCTGTTCGAGAGAGCTGTCGCCCGGGGTCGCGTTGATCACAACCTGCGCGGTCAGCGCCGCGTCGAGCGCATCGCGGCGACCGACGGCCACCTCGTGCCCGGCCTTCTCGAACGCCGCCGCGAGGTTGGTACCGACACGACCCGCCCCGAGTATTCCGATGTTCATTGTGGTGATCCCTTCACTGGTTCGACAGCGTCGCGATGGCCTCTGCGTGCAAACCCGGCGCGGCGGCCAGGAAGGTCTCGCTCTCCAGCGTCCACGGTTTTCCGTCCGCGTCTGTGATCACGCCACCCGCCTCGGCGACCAGCAGCGCGCCGGGTAGCAGATCCGCCCGCGCGCCCGCGAACTGCCAGAACGCGTCCATCCGCCCCGCGGCCACGTTGAGCAGATGCAGCGTCGCCGGAACCGAGACCCGCACCACCAGCGCGGCGCCGAGCATCGCCGTGATCGAGGCACCGATCCGGCGCAGCGTCTCCGGGTCCTCGCCCGGCCGGGCCTGGCTGGTGCCCACGAGGCCCAGACCCAGGCTGGTCTTGCCCGAGACCCGCAGCGGGCGCCCGTCGAGATACGCGCCTTGGCCCGCGAGGGCGGTGTAGGTCTCGCCGGTCAGCGGCAGGTGCACAACGGTGAACTCAGGCCGGTTGTCCCGCACCAGGGTGGCCGTGACCGCCCAGTCCGTCATGCCATGGACGTGGTTGACGTTGCCCTCGGCCGGATCGACGACCCACCACTCGCCGGGCGGCACGGAGCCGCCTTCCAGTTCCTGATCGACCCACCCGGCGCCAGGCCGGGCTGCAAGCAGTCGGGGCTTGAGGTCCCCGAGCACGACTTCGTCGTTGGCTCGCAGCATCGACATCAGGGCATCCAGCGTCCCGGGGCGGGTGTCGGCGGAGAAGCGGTCGCGCAGCCCGACCGCGGCCGCGCGGACGGCGATCGCGGTCTGGGCGAGCGTGTCCACATACTGGTTCGTTTCGCTCATGGCATCGACGGTAGGAGGCTTAGTAGTTAACTTCAAATGCATGTAAGTCACCTATAGGATTACTCGTATGCAATTGGATTTGAACCTGCTCGCCGCCCTGGACGCCCTGCTGGAGGAGGGCAGCGTGGCCGGAGCCGCCGACCGGCTGCACGTCACATCGCCTGCGATGAGCCGCACCCTGGGCCGGATCCGGCGCGCGACGGGAGATCAGATCCTGGTACGCACCGGCCGTACGATGACTCCGACGCCCTACGCGATCTCCGTGCGTTCGCACGTCCACGAGCTCTTGCAACAGGCGCACCTGGTGCTCTCACCCTCGCACGCGCTCGACCTGTCGACGCTCGAACGCACCTTCACATTGCGCTGGCACGACTCCATCGTCGGCACATGCGGCCCCGCCCTACTCGCGGCCGTGCGCGAGCAGGCTCCGGGTGTAATGCTGCGATTCGTCGCCGAGTCCATGACGGACACGCCCGAGTTGCGGCGCGGTGAAGTCGACCTCGAATTCAACGCGAACCAGCCGACGTCCCCTGAGATCCGGTATGAGCAGGTGGCCGAGGACCGTCTCGCGCTGGCGGTGCGTCCCGGCCACCCGCTCACCCACAGCGAGCTCACTGCCGAACGGTATGCGTCCGTCGCCGACCACATCACGGTCTCGCGGCGGGGGCGGCTCAGCGATACGGTGGACGAGGCACTTGCCCGACTCGGCCTGAGCCGCCGGGTGGTGGCGACGGCGCCCACCGGGACCACCGCGCTCCAACTCATCCGCGACAGCGACCTCGTCGTCACCGTGCCCGAGCTCGTCGCCCGCTCCGCCGTGGCCGACCTAGGCCTCCGGGTCCTCCCGCTCCCCCTCGAGATGCCGCCGATCCCGCTGTACCTGTCCTGGCATCAGCGCTACGAGAACGACCGGGCCCACGCCTGGCTACGAGACCTCACCCGCAGCGCGATGCGGTGCGCCGCCGCATGGTAGCGAGTCGCGGGCCAACGGTTAGCCCCATCGCCTCGAGTAGGCCGGGACACCCCTCTCGCGGGCGATGCCAATGAGTGCGGGCCCGAAGCGCGATCGCCCTGGCCGTGCACCAACGAAGCGAGCCGCACCGCCAACACCCGCACTCCGCACGCCGCGTCTTCGCGTCTAACCTGTGGCTTCACGGCGACGGCGAGCCCGGTGCGAGCCCTCGGAAAATGACAGCGAGAATCGGATCCCACACGTATGTAGGTTCCGTGTTTCGGTGTCGCATGCTGGCTCTGTGAGCTGGACGTTTTGGCGGTTCCGCGCTCCGTGTCACCTTGATCGTTCCGTGCTGGGTGGAATTTCCTCGGCGTCCGGCGGAAAGACGGCACTTGTGGAATCAGCCTCGGCGTCCATTGATCTGCGGGTGCTGGCGCCGCCGCTTGGGCGGAGCGGGACGCCCAGGTCGTGGGCTCGGAGCGCACCCACCGAGCAGTGGGTCTGCGCCTGCCGAAAATTCCATCCATGCAGTTCAAGCGGCATGTGAGTACTCGTGGAGGACTCCGCCGAGCCGGTCTCGCCGGCGGATGGTCAAGCTTGGGATCAGTGATCAAATCCGGGACGGCGCGAGAGCTTGATGGGCTCGGTGCCGGTTGTAGAACTGCTCGTACTCGCGCAGGGCCTGCCGCAGCACCATCCCCGTTGCCTTCTGGGTGATGTCCTCCTCGGCGATCATGTCCTTGATCGCCTGGGCCTCCTCCAGCGGCGAAAGGTCGTCGCGCTGGACGGCCGAGGTCATGGTTGATGCGACCCGCCCTCTGCTACGAACCCGCCGCCACCGCACTCACCACTGTGGCTGCGCTGATCGTCCTCCCGAAGACGGACTGGAGTTACTCATCGTGCAACCGCGGAACGCCTCGACAGAACTCCCACTGTGATGCACCCTCGCATCACGGGCCCTACTCCTGGGGTGTCGCGGTTGACGTTCAGTAACCTGTGGGGCTCAAATATTTGGTCACCGCATGAACCGAGTATTCGAGCCCCACACCGTGCGCCCGCCGCGCGCGTGCGCGACGCGCTGATGGCCGTGAACCTGCCGGCGATCCGCGGCGTCGAGCGGCACCGCGGCCCGACCCTCGTGTTCGCGCACAACCTGCACCCTCCAGCGGCGTCCCGTCTCGATGGGCATGGGCGACATGGACGTCGAGTTCCCCAGCGTCGGCGCGATCATGGCCGCTGTGTCCGACCCGTACTCGTTCATCGCCACGGCGCTGCGACGCGGTGCTCCACGTCGCATGGCGGGACCTACTGGGCGGCGGCGGCCGTCGCCGCCTGGAGGAGCTGGGCCAGGCGGTCGAGGTCACCCTCCAGGTCGACGTCGGGGTCGAGCAGCCACTGGGCCTGGAGGCCGTCGGAGGCGGCGATCAGGATGCGCGCCGCGAACGCGGGATCGACCCGCGGCGCGGGCGCGCCGGGCCGCGTCTCGGCCGAGCGCCGGAACTTGCGGGTGAGGAGGTCGCGCAGTTCGGGGTAACGGCGGGTGAAGAACCGGTGGGCCGCGTGGCCGGGGTCAGGGGCGGCCGCGGTCATCTCCAGGAACAGCCGGACCAGGCCCGGCGTCTTGGCGGTGTGGGCGGTCACCGCGGCGAGGTCGTCGACGGGCCCGTCGGGGTCGAAGGTGGCCCGGTCGGCGGCGTCGCGCTCGGCGAGGATCGCCACGAACAGCTCGTCGCGGGCCGGGAAGTAGTGCAGCAGGCCACGCTCGCTCAGCTCGGCACGTTGCGCGATCGCCCGCAGGGACGGCCCGGCGCTGTCGCTGTCGGCGTAGGCGGCGAGCGCCTCCTTCAGGATCTGCTGCCGCTTGGCGATCCCCTTGGCGTACGGGCCGCGGCGAGTGGTCTGGGCCATGGACCCGACAGTACTAGCCATCAAAAACACAGTATCACTGGGTTTTGGTGCTAGCGTGTCGGCACGCCCCCCGCGCTAGGAGATCGCCGATGGCCGAGACCCGTACCGTCGCCCGTGCCGAGGTGCCGCTCGGCAGACTCGGGCCGTTCCTGCTGCTCGGCCAGCTCGCCTGGGCGCTGCCGGGTGCGGCGAGCGGCACCCTGCTCGCCGCGTTGCTGGCCACCGCCGCGCCGGAGCACAAGGTGGCGGTCTTCACCGCGTACTCGGTGGCGGGGGCGGTGACCAGCGCGATCGGCACCGTGCTCGGCGGGCTGCTGTCCGACCGCACGCGCAGCCGCCTGGGCCGGCGCTCGCCCTGGCTGCTCGGGTCCGCCCTGCTCTCGGCGGCGGCCCTGACCGCGGCCGGGCTCACCACCGACCTCGTGCTGATCGGGGTCTGCAACGCGGTGTTCCAGCTCGGCGTCGGCGCCTGGACGGCCGCGCTGTCGGCGCTGATCCCCGACCACGTGTCGGCCAGGGCGGTGGGCCGGGCGTCGTCGTTCGCTGGGTTCGGCTTCCTGCTCGGGCAGACCGCGGGCGGGATCGTGGCCGGCGCGTTGGTGACCTCGCCCGTACGCGGGCTGATCGTCGTACCGTGGATCATGGTGGTGGCCGCGGTCGTGGTCGCGCTCGCCGTGCCCGGCCGGGACAACCGGGACGAGCCGCGGCCCCCGGGCGGCCGGATCGTGCCGCGCGACCTGCTGCCGCCCTCGTCCCGTGACTTCTGGCTCGCCTTCGCCGGGCGGTTCCTGTTCATCCTGGCGATCCTGATGATCACTGTGTTCCAGCTCTACCTGCTCACCGACTACCTGCGGCTGCCCATCGAGGAGGCGGGCCGGGTCGTCGGTCTCGCGACGTTGCTCGTGGGCGCGCTGTCGGCCGTCTCGGTGGTCGTCGCGGGCGTGCTGAGCGACCGGCTGGGGCGGCTGAAGCCCGTGGTCGGGGGCGCGCCGGTGCTGCTGGCGGCCGGTCTCGTCCCGCTGCTCGCCGCGCCCAGCCTGGCCACCGACCTGGTCTTCTTCGCGATCGTGGGGGTGACGCTGGGAGCGTACCTGTCGGTCGATCAGGCGCTGATGGTCGCGGTGCTGCCCGATCGCGAGACCGCCGCCCGCGACCTCGGGGTGCTGAGCATCGGCTCGACCCTGCCCGGCGTCGTCGCGCCCGTCGTGGGCGGCGCGCTCGCCGGGGCGGTCGGCTATCTGGCAGTCTTCGTGGCCGCCCTCGTCCTGGCGGTGGCGGCGGCCGCCGTCGTCCTCGGAATCAGGAGTGTTCGATGACCCGTTTCCCGTCCGGCTTCCTGTGGGGTGTCGCGACCGGCGCGCACCAGACCGAGGGCGGCAACGTCGCCAGCGACTGGTGGTACCGCGAGAACCGGCCCGGCACGAACGTCGCCGAGCGCTGCGGCGACGCCGTGGACAGTTACCACCGCTGGCCGGAGGACCTCGACCTCGCCGCCGGAGCCGGGTTCACCGACTACCGGTTCGGCGTCGAGTGGTCCCGGATCGAGCCCGCCGACGGCCACGTGTCGCCGGCGGCCGTCGCGCACTACCGGCGCGTGGTGGAGGGCGCGGTGGCGCGCGGGCTGCGGCCGATGGCGACGCTGCACCACTTCACGCTGCCGTTGTGGTTCGCCGCCGGCGGCGGCTGGCTGCGCCCCGACGCCTCCGACCGGTTCCTGCGGTATGTCGACGCGCTCGCCCCCGTCCTCGACGCCGGCGTCGCGTACGTGGAGACGATCAACGAGCCCAACATCGTCGCCGTCTTCCCGAAGCTGGCCGCCTCCGGCGGGCTGGCCCGCGGCCTGCCCGTACCGGACGAGGCCACCGCCGAGGCCATGATCGCGGTCCACCGGGCCACGGTCGCCCGGCTGCGCGCGAACCATCCCGGCCTGCGGGTCGGCTGGGGCGTCTCGGTCCAGGACTACCAGGCCGAGCCGGGCGCCGAGGCGGCGCTGGAGGCGTACGCCGAGCCGCGCGACCAGATGTTCCTGCGCGCGAGCGCCGGGGACGACTTCGTCGGCGTGCAGACGTACACCGGCGCACGGGTGCTCGCGGACGGCTCGGTGGCCGGGAACAGGGCGACCGAGCGCACGCAGACCGGCTGGGAGTTCACCCCGGCCGCGCTGGGCGGTGCGGTGCGCCGGGTGGCCCGCGTGCTGCCCGACGTGCCGATCGTCGTCACGGAGAACGGGGTCGCGACCGCCGACGACGCCCGCAGGATCGTGTACACGACGGGCGCGCTGGAGTCGCTGCGCGCCGCGATGGACGACGGCGCCGACGTCCGCGGCTACTTCCACTGGAGCCTGCTGGACAACTGGGAGTGGGGGCACTGGGGGCCGACGTTCGGCCTGGTCGCCGTGGACCGCGCCACCTTCGCCCGGCTGCCGAAGCCGTCGCTGGCGTGGCTGGGCTCGCTCGCACCGACGCGGACGCCCGGGGAGGGCGCGTGACCGGTCGGAGTCGCCGCGCCCGAGGAGGTCGGCCTCTCGCCGGAGGGCCTGGACCGGGTCGACGCCGCCGTACGGCGGAAGATCGACGAGGGCGTCATCGCGACGGCAAGATCGTACGCACCAGCGCGATGGGGCTCGACCGCCGCTTCCCGCGCACCCCGATCCGCACCGACACGATCTTCCGCATCTTCTCGATGACGAAACCGGTCACCGGCCTGGCCATGGGCATCCTCGCCGACCGCGGCCTGTGGCGTCCGGACGACGCCGTCGCCGACCACCTGCCCGAGCTCCGGAACCTCCGCGTCGTCACCGGCTTCGACGACCGCGGCGCGCCGATTCTGGCCGACCCCGTCCACCCGCCGACCATGCGCGAGCTCATGACGCACACCGCGGGTTTCACGTACGGACGGGACAGGTCCGACCCTCTCAGGCCGCTCTACCGGAAGGAGCGGCCGCTGCGCGCCCGCGACCTCGACGACCTGGTCGCCCGCGTGAGCCGGCTCCCGCTCGCCTACCAGCCGGGTACGAGCCGGCGCTACAGCATCTCCATGGACCTGCAGGGCGCGATCGTCGAACGCCTCAGCGGTCAGTCGCTGCCGGACTTCTTCCGCGAGCACATCGTCGAGCCGCTCGGCATGACCGACACCGCGTTCCACACCCCGCCCGGCAAGCGCCGCGCTGTACTTCACAGGCGGCCCGCTGCTGCCGGTGCCGAACCCGCTCGCCCCCGACTGGAGTGCCCTGCCCGCCGCCGCGATGAGCGGGATGGGGCTGGTCTCGACGATCGGCGACTACGCGCGGTTCGCTCAACTGCTGCTCGATCGGGGCGAATGGCACGGCCGCTCGGCATGATCCAGCTCCTGTCCAACGCGGCGCCGCCGCTGCAGAAGATCACCCAGGCCCTCCTCGACCCCGGGACGCCCTCATGACCGCCTCCTTCCCGCTCGGCCCGTTCGAGCCGCACCCCGCCAACCCGGTCCTGCGCCCGCGCGGCGACGGCTGGGAGTCGGCGAACGTCTACAACCCGGCCGCGATCGTCGCCGGCGACCGGGTCGCGCTGCTCTACCGCGCGCACGCCGCCGACCGCGTCTCCCGGATCGGGCTCGCCTGGAGCGAGGACGGCGTCCGGTTCGACCGCGAGGACGACCCGGTACTCGTGCCCGAGCACGACTACGAGCGGGCCGGCTGCGAGGACCCACGCGTCGCGCTGGTGGCGGGCACGTACTACCTGACGTACACCGGGTTCGACGGGACGCGGGCGCAGCTGTGCCTGGCCACCTCACCCGACCTGCGTTCCTGGACCAAGCACGGACCGCTCTTCCCCGGCTTCAACACCTGGAAGACCCTGCCGTACGGCCCTGACCAGCCGTGGAGCAAGGCCGGCGTGATCCACGACGAGCCGATCGGCGGCCGGTACTGGATGTGGTTCGGCGAGGGCACCGTCCACGCGGCCACCTCCACCGACCTGCTGCGCTGGACCCCGGTCGCGGACGACGAGCACCCCATGCACTCCCCCACCCCCGGCCAGTGGGACGCCTCCCTCGTCGAGATCGGCGCTCCCCCGGTGCTCACTCCCGACGGCCTGCTGGTCTTCCTGACCAACGGCGCGACCGCCTCTTCGCCGAAGGACGTCGACTACCGATGCGGCCAGATCGCCGTCTCCCTCGCCGACCCGGCGACCGTCGTGGCCCGCACCCCGGAGCCGTGGCTGCGGCCGACGACCTACGAGGACACCCACGGCCTGGTCGCGAACGTCACCTTCGTCGAGGGCCTGGTGCACTTCGAGGGGCGATGGCTCGCCTACTACGGCCAGAGCGACACCACCGTCGCCGTCGCCGTCTGCGACCCTCGTACCGCGCCCCCGGCGAAAGGCCTATGGTGAACCACCTGCCCCGTGACTCCGCTTCCGCGAACTGACCGCTGGCGACCTCGACGACATGCGGCCCTCCTGGGCAGCCCGGAGGTCATGCGCTACTACCCGAGGCCGAAGACCCGCCCCCTCGACCTGGGTCAGCGAGTGCGGGACGACCACTCCTGAGGGCCGTACAGCGCGTGGCGGGCGTTCGTGGTGAAGGCCCAGTAGCGCTCGCCGAAGGACCAGTGCCACCACTCGGTCGGGTAATTGACGAAGCCGGCGGCGGCCACGGACGTCATCGCGCACGGCGTCGGCGTCCCAGCGGGCGGTGCGCGGCAGCCGCTGCAGGGTTTGCGGGCCGCTCGCGGCGGCGTGTTCGGCCAGGTTCCAGCAGTTCTTGCGGTCGATGTCGGCCAGCAGCCCGCGGACATGAGCACTGGCGGTGCGGCGCGGTTCGACGCGGTCGAACCGGCCGGCGATCCGGGCCATCAGCTCGTTGAAGATGACTATCCAGCCGTCAGGGTCTCCGCTGTGGCTCGCGGCCACCACACGATCTTTGGTTGTCCTCACAAACTCCGAATGATCACGCGGTGGCCGCCACCATACGACCCCAACGCTTCAAGATCGCGATGTGTCACTGGAGTACTCACGCCGGTTGGTGACCCGGAGCTTGGACTGGCCGTGCGGGAGTTCCTCCCAGTCTGTCATGAACTGTGCGGTCAGGCCGTGCTTCTCGGCGAGGGCGACCAGCGTCTCGGTGCGGTAGTAGAAGTCCTCCCGCAGGACGTGGTGTTCCTCTCCCTCTGTACGGTCGTAGGTGAAGTCGAACCAGCCGCCCGGCGCGAGCACCCGGCCGACGCTGGCCAGGCACTCCTCGATGACCGGGAGCGGCGAGTGCGAGAAGACACTGTGCGCGTGGACGACGTTGAAGTGGGCGTCGGGCAGGAACCGCAGGGTGAGGTCGCGCACGGGCGTCAGCATGGGGAGCCGCTTCTCCAGACCCATCTCCACGATCGTGTCCTGCGCAGCGAAGAGGATGTCCGGCGAGATGTCGATGCCGTAGTAGTGGCCAGGCTCCAGGTGCCGGATGAACCGCCAGCCGCCACGCAGGTTGCCGCACCCGATCTCCAGCATGCGGTGCTCGGGGCGCAGACCATGGCCGAGGAGGTAGTCGAACTGCATCGCGCCGAGCGCCAGCCAGCGCTCCCGGGTGCGGCTGCCGACTGCCGCGTCTGGATCCGCGCGGGTGTCGGAGCGCATCACAGCGCGGTAATAGGAGATGTGGTCGGGGTGACGGTAGCGCAGCCAGGCGTCCCGGGTGGCGCGAGCCAGATGGCGGGGCACCCGGGCGGGGTGGCGCAGGGCGTAGGCGAGGCGGTGGCGGAAGGTGGAGCGGTCGGCGATGAGGTTCTTGGCGGGCATGCAGTTCGGTGCCTTTCCGAGGTGGCCGGATCCTTGCTACCAGCCTCGGGGCGCGGGCAGGGCGTCCGGTTCGGTCAACTGGAGCAGGTTCGGGGGTGGTTCAGGTGACCCCGATGTCAGCCGATCGGATGATGCGGTCCCGTGTCCGTCACGCTAGGCATGGAGGATGGACCACACCGACCCGGACGAACGCTGGCTGGTCACGACCGTGCACGTCGCGTTCTTCCTGCTGCTCGGCTCCTCGTTCGCCCGCTTCCTGATCCGCGGTCAGGGCGGGGCGCTGACCGGCTTGGTGGTTGCACTGTTCGTGGTCTTCTGCCTGTTCTACATCCTCGGGCACTTCCTGGCTCCAGGGCCGCGACCGGGCTCCGCGCCCACCGCCCGCCATCTGGCCTGGCTGGCCTCTGTATCCGTCGTCTGGATCTTTCTCGTCGCACTCGCGCCGAGCGCCACCTGGTGTGCGATGCCTCTGCTGTTCGCCGGTGTGCACGCGCTGCCCTCACGGATCGCGGTGGCGCTGGCCGCCGTACTCACCGCTCTGGTCGTCGCCTCCGAGATACGCATGGCCGCCGGGACGCTCAACCCCAACATGGTCGTCGCCCCGATCGCCGTCGCCGCGGCCGCCACCGCCGCGCTGGTGTATCTCCAGCGGCAGGCGGCCCGGCAGCGCGCGCTGATCGACGACCTGGTCCGCGCCCGCCGTGACCTGGCGGCCACCGAGCGGCGGGCGGGTGTCCTGGCGGAGCGGCAGCGGCTGTCCAGTGAGATCCACGACACCCTCACGCAGGGCCTGTCCAGCCAGCAGATGCTGCTGCAGGCCGCGGAGCGCGTGTGGCAGACGGACCCGAACACCGCCCGCGAGCACATCCGGAAGGCGTCCGGGATTACCTCGCGCAGCCTCGCCGAGGCCCGCCGTTTCGTGCACGACCTGGCGCCGGCCGACCTCACCGAGCTTTCCCTCCCCGAAGCCCTGGGCGCGCTCGCCGAGCGGGAGAGCGGCCTGGGCCTGGCGGTGGAGTTCCGGCTCGACGGCGACCCGCCCCCTCTCCCGGAACACACCGAAGCGACGCTGCTGCGCATCGCCCAAGGCGCGCTGGCCAACGTACGCGAACACGCCACCGCGACTCGCGCCGCGCTCACCCTGACCTGTCTGGACGACCAGATCTCGCTGGACGTCGCCGACAACGGCCGGGGTTTCGACGTGGCCGCCCTGCCGACCGTGGCCGCAGGCCGGGCACGCGGCCACGGGCTGCCGGCCATGCGCATCCGGGCCAGGCAGTCCGGTGGCACACTCACGGTGGAATCCACGCCGGGCGAAGGCACGGTCGTATCGGTCGCAATCCTTCTGGTGCCCGCCCCTCACAAGGCGCCGGTCGCATGAACACGCCGATCCGTCTCCTTCTCTGCGACGACCACGCTGTCGTACGAGCCGGGCTGCGCGCCCTGCTGTCGAGCGCCGACGGCATCGAGGTGGTGGGCGAGGCCGGCAGCGGCGATGAGGCACTCGCCATGGCCGCCCGCACCCACCCGGACGTCGTGCTGATGGACCTTCAACTCGGCGACGGAATGGACGGCGTGACGGCCACGAGGAAGCTGACCGAGGGTGAGGGGCCGCGCGTCCTGGTGCTGACCATGTTCGACACCGACGCCGACATCACGCGCGCGATCGAGGCGGGCGCCACAGGGTATCTGCTGAAGGCGGCACGTCCGGACGAGCTCTTCACGGCGATCCACAGCGCGGCGTCCGGCCGTACGGCCCTGTCGGCCCCCGTGGCCGACCGCCTCCTGGCCCGAATGCGCAGCCCGCGCCCCTCCCTCTCCGAACGTGAGCACGAGATCCTCGGCCACCTCGCCCGCGGCCTGAGCAATCGCGCGATCGGGCGGGCTCTGTTCATCAGCGAGGCGACGGTGAAGACCCATCTCGGGAGGATTTACGGCAAGTTGGGGGTGGAGACCCGGGCGGGCGCAGTGGCGGTGGCCAAGGAGCGACGGCTGCTGCCCTGACGCGGGCAACACGAGCCGGCGTGCCCCCGGTCGCCCGCGCCTCTCCTCCAACTCGTCCAGCAATTCGTCGAGTTACCGCGCGTGCCGCATTGAGTCCACGAGCCGTTCCACGGTGGCGACGACCTCGTCTTCTCCGGCGCGAGCGTCATCTTCGCAGACGCTATCTTCTCCGGTAGCAGAGTCTCGTTCGCCGATGCGAAGTTCTCCGGTGGTGATGTCGACTGCACCCAAGTTGCCGAACGGTCTCACCCACCCACGGGGCTGCCTGAACAGGCGACAGTGCTGCGGCTGCCATCATCGCCGGAGTCTCAACCTGCCTAGAGTCCAGTATCTCCGCGTGCAACACCTCAGACATTGGGGAGTGTGGACGGCTGCCCGTGTAGGCCTCGGTCTCAACCCCAGCTCGTGGCCAGGAACGCCTCCTCACCCGCGGCCGTCCGTTAACGCGGGCGCCTGCCGTACGTAGAGACATATTTCCGTACGTACACCGATATCGATACGGATGTTCTTTCAGCGAGTCCGGATCTAGTGTCAAGCCGCCATCCCCCCGTACGAAAGGACCTGGCGTGAGACGCAGATCCGTTCTCGCGGCAGCCGCCGGACTGGCCGTCACGGCCGCCCTGGTGAGCCCACCGGCCGCCGCCGCACCCCCCGGCGCGAACCCGCACAACAGCCTTGCCGCCGACCCGGAAAGCCGCGCCGTGGCCGCGGCCGACCAGGCGGTCTCCAGCGGCCTGGACCAGTTACGCAAGGGACCCGAGGAGACCTACTGGCGCCGAGCCGTGACGGCCGGCGCCAGCGGCATGTTCTACGTCGCCTACGAGCGCACCTTCAAGGGCCTGCCGGTGGTCGGCGGCGACGCGGTCGTCGTCACCGACTCCCAGGGTCACGTGCGTGACACCAGCGCGGCCTCAGGGCCGGCCTCCCCGAGTCTGGGCATCCAGCCGAAGGTGAGCGCCGACAGCGCGGCGCAGGTGGCCAGGGGCAGGCTCACCCGGGTCGATGACAGCGCCGCGCCGAGGCTGGTCGTGCTCGCCTGGGGCCAGCGGCCCAGGCTCGCGTGGGAGAGCGTGGTCACCGGCCTGGCCAAGGGCGGCACGCCGAGCAAGCAGCACGTGTTCGTCGACGCCCGCACGGGCAAGGTGGCCGACTCCTACGACGAGGTGCGCGAGGGCACCGGCAACGGCTACTACTACCCGAGCTCCACGATCTCCACCAGCCAGTCGGGCTCCACCTACCGCATGGTGGACACCTCCAGGCCAGGCATCCAGTGCGGCGGGCAGAACGGCTCGCCCTACACCGGGCCGGACGACGTGTGGGGCAACAACTCCGGCACCAACTTGGAGACGGCCTGCGTGGACGCGCTCTACAGCGTGCAAAAAGAGTGGGACATGCTCCGCGACTGGCTCGGGCGTAACGGGATCGA